>DGIS01000013.1:321853-466320 GCA_002386525.1 Sphingobacterium sp. UBA4616 | reverse complement strand
ACAGTTCAGTTTACACTACCTAGCTATGAGCCCCCTCCTTGATACGCAGGAGCTCTTCCCTATTAGGACGTTGTATCTGTAGTTCACTTTTGGAAAAAATCTCTTTTGCCTGTTGCAATAGACGGATGGTGTGCATCATATTTTTGGCATCATAGCCATGACCGTGGGTCATTGTTCCTTCAAAGCGCGCCTCATTGCGTGCCGACACCCAGCTAAAATATTCGTTATAGGCCTTGCAATAAGATGAATAAGCTTCGTGATTAACAAATAGGTACGCACAAAGTATTTCTTCCCTGGGGATAGAACTGTAGGAAACCTCATTACTCTCCATTGTAGCCACGATACCTTTGTAATCCAAATTCTGGGCCTGATCATAATACAGAGCATACATACCCTTTGTATGTTCGATCTTTGCTAAACCACAGTTTTCCTCTCTCCAATGCCGCTTACTTAACCAATCTCTTAACGGTAAACTACTATGACCAGCTATGATAAAGCAGAAATCCAGTAAACTTTTACGTTCACGTTCCATTGGATTGTTGATTTTTTTATTCAATCCTTTTGCCTTTCTCACCTGTACCATGGCGTATTGCGCAAAAGTCATAACGGCCTCTCGCGTAATAAAATCCTGCATTTTAAATTTATCTATGATTGGATCTTGGTATACGATGCAGTCGGCCGGACTAGCCAATAGCTCCAATACAGTCGGGTTACTCTTTGACAGGAGCTCTACAAAGCGCCCTAGCTCATAGTAAACCTCATCATTGCTAGCATTAGCCACTTGGGCAATATATGTACCGCTCAAGTAATATTCCAGGGGCAGATAAAATATACCCCTGATATCGGTATCGGAAGATGCTGTGGCCAATCCATATGCCCGGCTGCCGACAACAGCTTCAAACAGGATCAGCCCGTTCTTTCGAAGTTCGTCTATAGTCATCTTAATATAGTTTTAAAGTAATTCTCCAATCCTTCCTTATCCAATACGGATATGGGAAGCTGCTTTACCTGATGCTCTAAATGTATTAACTTTGTGTCGATACAACTCTTTATGTTCGCTGAACAGCTGTATATAAACGCTTCATCGACTTGGCTTTTCAATTCCTGCAATCCCATCACTTCGACTTTAATATCATCAGGCAATAATACGGATAGTTCGGCCAATGTCATGGGTGCATAATTACGATAGGTCACACTCCAATCTGCGGCAAGTAAAGATCTTAGGATGTAAAATAAGCTTTTGAGCTTCATTTTTGCGCTTTGCAGATCTTCTATCCTACTACGGACAATCCCCAAATAATGATGGGCATGCCTACGTGCGTCAAAATAACTTTCCATCATTGTCCTAAAACTTGTTTTGAATCCGGTGAACTCGTGATAGACCACTGGTGAATGGATCCATTCGATTGGACTGACATTACTCTTATACAGTAATGTCAACACTTTGAACAGATCCCAGCCTGCGATATCAAGGTCATCGGTTATCGGAAACCGCATTTCGGTAGGCAGCTGAAACAAACGGATATAGTCCTCCTCTTTTCTCACATAAATAAACCGAACATCGTAATCACTGTCCATTGACGGAAATCCCCAACCTCGACTTCCTGATTCACAGGCAAGAACTATTCGTACTCCTTCGTTCGCCTCTATCTCCATGAGCTTCTTAATGATATGTGCTTTCATTTCTTCGTGCTTTTTATTTTTATTAACACAAAGGTCGATTGCAATACTGAAGCCCTCTTGCGCATTAGAAAAAGAGCATAAAAAATAAAGTATATCGCTTATTATCAGATAAATAATTTTCTTAAAAAAAATGAAGTTTATACAGAAATATAAAAGTACGCAGTTTGGTTGCGTAGGATAACGGTGATCAAAAGCTTATCCACTATAATTCTGTCGAGCGTCCTCAGAAAGATCTATTCAGCATAGTTAACAACTAAAATCGGAGTATCGGTCGATATGTTTATGTTAGACTCTTTCATCGGGCAATTTGTTTTTATTTTCCTTTAGCCCTTTGTGCCTCGATCTGCTTTACAAACTTTACATTGACGTCCGCTAATTCTGCAATTTCCGATATCGAAAAACTTATTCAGACACAAAAGGTTTTTTTATTACTTCCGCCTTTCCCTTAGTCTCCCCCTCTGCCATTGCCTTTTCGCGCCCTCGTTTCAGGAGCTCCTCCTAACTACTTCGGATGCTCTCCGCATCCCATTTATTCCTTAAACTTGCGTTGTACATCTCTCGTTCCTCCGGTTTTAGTTTGCTATACTCTGCTAAATGAAATAATTTTTTAAAAATAGGCTTCCGTAAGTAAGTAGAAAGTCCATTTAGCGAAGACATTTTACTTTTTATGCCATTCAGGTTCGCTGGGAGTAGGGACGGACGGTATTGTATAACCATATATTGCCAACTGTACTCTTTTTCTTCCCTAAGTATGCATAGCATACCTTATCATCATCTTCGATATATACCGTGAATTCTAGTCTATCGTTTGATACAACTTTCGTTAAACTTACCATTGGATGTTGATTTAAAAACAATGAAGTCTGCACCGTAGCACTCCCCAATGGCCACAATATTTCCTAACCGAAAGCTTCATAACGGAGCTTTCCATCAAGGTGGTAAAGGATAAGACTAAGATAGGATTTATGGCAAAGGGACGGCTTAGCATGCACGAAAATTAAAAGGAACGATACTTTTTAATGAAGTATTGTCCCTTTTAATAGATGTAAATTATGAATAATCTACTGTAAATATGTCTGTTAAGGTAGCGTTGTTAAATTTATTGAAGGTGCTGTGCCATAACCTGGTAGTGTAAACTTCGTTCCGGGATTTACGACAGTATTGAAAAAACCGCCATTTTTGAGGAAGAAGCTGTTTCCGGTTATTCCGCCAATAGCGTCTATACGCTGATTGTTTAAATAGGTCGCATCAACATTAAAGGTACTTTCCACAACTTTCAGCCAAGTTCCAGTAGATGTACGAACCCATTGATTGCTATATTCTGCAGAACGGCCAAGGAAGCCATTGTTGGCATTGAAATTTTCGAGGAAGCTATGAAAGCCTGTTAAATAAGTATTTATTTTAGGACGTTTCCAGCTTGCAATTAGTATCCAATTATTGGTCGACGGATCATTAAACCATGCCGTAAAGTCAGTACTTCCATTGTTATCAGGTTCTCCCTTCAATAAAAATTTATATGTTGTGGCGGAAGTCCAATTATACTTGAGATAGCTTTGTCCACCAGAACCTTCGCCACCAAACTCACCTGTAGTCGTATTTGTCCCTTTTCTATTTAATGTGATGCGGTCCTCTGCTGGTATTTGGGATGGATCATCGGTGCTATATGGACTCCAAACAGAAAACAGTATTCTGCGTTCTGTCGCTGAATTGACCTGCATACCGAAATACCCTTGATCGAAGCCATTTGCCATAAAGTAAGATCCTATTTTATCTTCTCCAACAGGCACTTTCACCTCGCTATAATAATAGGATACTTGCTGATTCGTTGGAATGGTATAATTCAAATGGCCGGATGGGCCCCGCCGCGACCAATTGTAGGTATTATCTACATTGTTATCACTATAGATTACGGTGCCATTTGTCGCATAACTATCTAGAATTAAGTGTGATACATCTGCAAAATAACCGCCTGACTTGGTTACGCCTTGAAGATCCATTTTTACATATCCCGCGGTATTTAGTGAATAGGTACCGACCGTGTAATCTTTTAATGCTGCACCTTTAAGTTTGATTTGTTTGCTTATACCATTAATTGTTAATTTCACCGTACTACTATCGCCTGAAGGTAACACTTTAGCTCTTATTTTAACACGTAAAGCGCCCGCTTGAGGAACCTTAGCATAGGTACTGATTACACTATTGACATTGTTCCAGTTTGCCAATCCGTTGCTATTGATGACTTCCGCTGCACCGGAAGGTGCAGAAGTGACAAATCCATTGCCACCTAAGGGAACTTCGTATCCGCTTAAACCCGGGGAAGCAGCACGCAGCGATAATTTCTCTTCTAAATTGGTTTGCAAATCGCTTTTTTGGCAAGAAAGAAAGCTTGCCAATACTGCACTGAGCAGCAGTGTAACTTTGGGATATCTCATAATTTAAATTTAATTGTTCTTTCTAATTTTATAAATACAATTAAATAAAACAAAAAATATACAATGCAATCGTTTGTGCAAAATACTTTTGTAACAAATGAGATAATTTAGGCGATAGACATCCTTCATTTATGAACTGTCTTTAGGCAATTACAGTTAGTGTGCATAAAAATTGCTTTTATAGAAAAAATGATAAATTACAAAATAGAATGACCAACCTCACTAGTAATATTTAAAAACCTCACTGACAACACAATACAAATCCGCCATTTAAGAAAGTATAGGGAGCCTTATTGAACCATTCATCGCTGTTTACATCATTTCGGAAAAACAATCGTAAATTAAATAAAATAATGGCATTGAGCTATATAGTATGATGACTAACTTTTCCAATTATAATCCACTGGATTTTGTACAATTCGTACAATTTCACTTTAATGTGAATAATGACGCATTGCTTGAATTTAAATCAAAAATCGCTTCAAAATCTTTTAAAAAAGGTGACAAAATTGTCAAAAGAGGAAGAATTTGTGATAAAATATTTTTTATGGAATCTGGTCTTGTAAAAACTCTGTTTACTTCAGACAGCAGGGAGTATATCATGCGTTTTTTCTCGGAAACAAATATCTGTTCAGTTCTGGATAGTTTTATAGAACAAAAGCCTTCTAATTACGAAATTGTTGCGCTCGAAGATACCGTAGTAAGTTACATATCTTATAAAGACCTACAATTATTATGTGTCAAATATCACGAGATAGAAACTTTCTACCGTAAACCGGGATGCATTTCAATTTATAAACTATTTGTCATAAAGAATAAAAATCCTTAATTCGGTTAATAAAGCAATTTCAAAGCAATGTGGATTCTTATAAAGTTCAGACCGGGAATGAAGTGAGGAAGAAAAATAATAGATATTTTCAAACCATTTTATTTTGAAAGTAGTTCACTAATAAACTAAACTATAAATACTATGGCACTTACAACAGGAAATGAAGACAAAGTAACGAAAGAGGTCGAAACCCAAACATCTAAAATTCCCTCTATTGTATTTTTAGCAGCTTCGTTAGCAGCAATGGGAATCTCAGCGGCTTTAAAATGTTGCAAAACTAAAGATGATAATACGGCACTATTCGTTGGTCAATGGGCGGCACCGTTTTTACTATTGGGTATTTACAACAAGATTGTCAAAACCGAAGGGCACGATTAGGATTAATACGTTTTATTGTAATGTTTTATTTAAAGGTTGGTCAGTATGATCAGCCTTTTTTTATTATAAGAACTACTACTTGTTCAATCAGCTATCATTATAGCTACATCGCCCGTTTTTGGCCAGCTATCATTTTACCCTAAAATTAGCGCTTATCATTCTTTTATCCATTTTAATTCTCGGCTGCGGATCATGGAGATGTACTTCGAAACATACATCCCACTGAATGCTCAAATTGGGGTTGAACTTTCAATTGTAAAAAAATTACAGCTTTATTCTGGTTATAAAGTTAAATACTATATTGATGAAGATGCATTCGACCTTAATTATTTAAACTTTGGAATATAAATTACGATAGCATCTTGGAGTAAAAGTTATCGGCATCGTATGGGTAGCCGATGCTGAAAATTTCAGTAAAACACATTAAATCGGACAATTTTCGATGGTTTTTAGTATTTTGTACCATAATCTGTTAAACCTATCTAAATATGAAGAATCCTTTAGGCATCAAGGATATAGCGAAGATGCTCCAAATTTCGGTATCCACAGTTTCGCGGGCTTTTCGGGATACCCACGATGTCAATCCAGAAACTCGAAAAAAGGTGTTGACACTCGCCAAGAAATTAAACTTTAAGCCTAATAAAAATGCTTCCGCCTTAGCTTCCGGTTCAACAAAAAATATAGGTGTGGTCATTCCCTTTATCACCAATTATTATTTTTCCATGGTGATTTCGGGTATTCAGGAAGAAGCTTATGAACGCGATTATAATGTGATTCTCTATGTCACCAACGATCATGTCGCACGGGAACAGAACCTATTGGAAAACCTATCAACGAGTAGTCTGGATGGACTTCTTATTTCGATCTCTTCCGATTCAGCCACAAACGATCATTTTGAACAATTGATGGCGAAAGGAATGCCAATCGTATTCTTTGACCGTGTACCTAAAGATATAAATGCTTCTAAAGTTGTGCAAGATGATTTTGCAGGAGCCTTACAGGCAACCGAATACCTAATACGACAAGGCTATACGCGCATTGCTCATATTGCCGGCCCCGAAAATCTGCAATTTACGCAGCAGCGCCTAAACGGTTATCTGCAAGCGCTGGAAAAGCACAACATGGCTATCGATCAGCGTCTTATTGTATATTCTGGTTTTTCACAGGCTCACGGCGCCACTGATACGTTGGAGCTACTTGCCCTCCCTGACCGTCCAGATGCGATCTTCGCTGCCAATGACCGAAAAGCTGTTGGCGCCATTCAGACAATCAAGCAGCAGGGGCTCCGTGTAGGCCGGGACATTGGCGTCATCGGATTTACCAATGATCCCATTGCTACCGTAGTAGAACCCAATTTAAGCACGATTGAAGAACCTGCAATGGAGATCGGCAAAAGGAGTTGTGCGCTACTCATCCGTCATATAAAAAATCGGGATTTTGAAATTCAGGATATGGTATTGCCTGGAAAATTAATCGAAAGGGATTCGACCAAACGATCCTCTTAGTGATCTTTATTTACTGTAACGTAATTCACCAGCAACAAAACTGTGATGAATGACTACATCTTCATCAAAAAGCACAATATCTGCTTCCATTCCTATAGCTATTGCTCCGATCTTACGATCCAGCCCAAGCAGTCTTGCGGGGTTGATCGTCATCATCTGTACGGCTTCTACTAAACTGACGCCTCCCTTGTTGACCATGGTGCGGACAAGGCGATCTGCCGTAGCCACACTACCTGCAAAAGAAGAACGATCGGTCAGCTTGGCTACTCCTTCCTCAACAATTACTTCAGTTCCGTGACGTAAGCTTCCCAACACACTTTTACCCTCGGGCATACCAGCTGCACGCATCGCGTCGGTAATCAGGATCATTTTATCCGCACCTTTCACTTTATGAATTAGCCGCAGAAAAGGCTCGGGCAAATGGACACCATCTGCTATAATCTCCACATCTATCTGGTCCAATAGAAAACAACTCTCAATAGCTCCGGCATAACGATGCGCGTGAATGCGCCTCATGCCGGACATACCAGAATAGAAATGTGTTGCCAGACGATATCCAACTTCGACCGCAGGTAATATCTCCTCATACACTGCATCGGTATGTGCCAGAGCCAATAAGATACCATGACTGCGCACAGCCCGTCCAAAGTCCAGTGCTCCAGGCAGCTCAGGAGCCGCACTCCATCGACTGATGAGGTGATGATAACGTTCAAGTATAGGCATGTATTCTTTTGGATCCGGATTACGGATATACTTGGGGTCCTGCGCCCCCCGTTGGTTCATCGCAAAATAGGGCCCTTCGAGATGCAGACCTAAAAATCGGCTCCCTTTGCTATTCTGCTCCCTAGCTGCTTCATAGACGGAGAAAAGTTCCAATAGCTCCTCGCGTTCACTGGTCAAGGTGGTCGGCAGCATGGCAGTGGTACCATAACGTAGATGCGTTTCGGCAACAGTTAAAAATGCAGACACACTGTTATCCATAAAATCAGCGCCGCCACCGCCATGGACATGTATATCAATAAAACCCGGTGCAAGATACAGCCCCTCGGCATCCATCCATTGGGCAGCTGACCAACCTTCTTCGACAGCTTCTTTTGCCAAATAGCCTTCGCTAATATGCACAATTTTCCCCTCAGCAATCCATACTGTCCCATCCGCGATCACGCGGTAAGGTGTTATGATATTGGTATTTGTTATAATCCACATATTAATTCGTTGATTTTTTTGTTTGTCCTGACCATGTCTGAATCCGATACCCTTTAAAGGCGTAAAATAACAGGTATAAAAAACATGGCGTCAATATCCAATAGGCTGATTTAGGATCGATCGTATCGGCCAGTACCCCATAGAGGAGCGGAAGTAAAGCATTGCCACATAGTCCCATAATTAATAGTGCCGATCCTTGTTTGGCCAATGGACCGAGCCCTTCAAGCGCCAATGGCCATATGCCTGCCCAGATAAGTGCGTTAGGAAACCCAATCAATACAATAAACCAGATCGAAATATCCAGATCCATATTAAACAGGACAACATGTCCATGAGTCGACACAACTAAGATAGACAAAATCAGACCAAGAACTGTGCTGAAACGCAACATACTGTGTTGACTGAACACTTTGGGAATCAAGATAATTCCCGATAGGTAGCCTAATATTGTTGCCGTTAGCGTATAAGAAGGTAGTGCTTTTGCTTCCAGTAGGGATAGGCCCATCACCCCTGCATAATTGATGATCGTATCTATCGCGATAACCTGTGTACCCACATGGAGGAATATTGCCACAGCACCCAGAATAAGGTGTGGGTATTGAAATATACTTTTCTTGGTTTCGTCCCTGTCTTTCCCAGCTCCATCTTGTTGTTGATCCAATTCGGGAAGAACAGAAAACTTAACAAACAACCCGATCAATAGTAAGATAATTCCAACCACAGTATACGGGCCAACCACGCGTAAGATCAATTCATCCAAAGCCAAAGTACGAGCCGTTTCTGTCATCTGTGGAAGTTGCTTAAACAGCTCATTGTCCTGTGGGCGCAAAATAATATAAGAAAATAGTAAGGGTGCCAGTATACCTGCTCCCTTATTACAAATGCCCATCATACTAATCCGTTGCGCTGCACGTTCCTTTTCACCAATCAGGGTAATGTATAAATTGGCGACTGTCTGTAACAGGGCTAATCCACTCCCCAACGTAAATAGACCAATCAAAAAGATCGGATAGGCCCTGTTATAGGCCGCAGGGACAAATAAAAATGCCCCCAAGGCCATAATCCAAAAGCCTACCATAATTCCATTTTTATAGCCTATTTTCTTGAGCAGATACGATGAAGGCATCGACATCAGCAGATAAGAGATATAAAATGCAAAAGCAACAAGGTATGACTGAAAATTGCTCAGTTCACAGGCTATTTTAAAATATGGAATAAGAATGGCATTAATCCAGGATACAAATCCAAAGATAAAAAACATTGTTCCAATAATGCCTATGGATACCCAGGTAGTTTTCCTATCGTGTACTGATGCTGTCATAAGATACCGTCATTTTAAAAGCGATGCAGATCCCGCGTCCAGGTAGCAGGTGCAGTCGGCATGCTGCTGCAGGATACTCGCTGGATACAAATTGGAAACAGGTTGCGTAAGGCAATTTTTCACAGCTAGTGCTTTACGTTCATCCGGCACCGCACAAATTATTTTCTGAGCTGATAGAATCTGCTGTATGGACATACTGATAGCTTGCAATGGCACTTCGGCGAGTGAGCCAAACCATCCTTCTCCCAACTGCTGACGACGACACTGCTCGTCCAGATTGACAATTAGATAAGCATCTTTTACATCAAAATCAGCAGGAGGATCATTAAAAGCCAAATGGCCGTTCTCTCCGATGCCCACAAAGGCAACATCGATGGGATGTGCTTTAATCGTGTTGTGCAGACGTCTACATTCTGCAGCTGGATCCGCTTCACCATTAATCAGTACCACTTCCTTCAGTGTCGCCACCTGCGTGATGAAACGCTCGGTTAAGTAATTCCGAAAGCTAGCTTTATGGCTAATTGGCATGCCAATATATTCATCGAGGTGGAACATGCGCACCTTGCTCCAGTCGATATTATCACTAGCCACCAGCGTTTCTAATGTTTCGAACTGGCTCTGTCCGGTTGCCAAAATAATGTTGGCTTCTCCCCTCGCCGCAATGGCAGCATTAATAGCTTCAATTCCTGCAGCTCCTGCATGTTGTCCCAGTTCTAACCGGGTGTTAAAAGTTTTGATGTTCACGTCTCTTGATTTAATATAATATTCTCGTTCTGTTTTGTTTATGATGATATTGTGCTCGTTTCCCTCGCCAGCTCAATATCATGTACCTGATTATTTTTCCAATGACCAGCAGTAAAATCAGGCACCTCGATTGGCTGGGAACCATTGGCGACCGACCATTCACTTAAAGGGCCAATGACGCTCCAGCTGGCGGCATCATAGACATCTATGTCCATCGGTAAACCATTGCGTAAACAATCGATCAGGCGCCAGTCCATCATAAAATCCATGCCACCATGGCCACCGATCTGCTTGGCCAGTTCGCCGATCTTTTTGACAATACCCGGTGTATATTGCTCTTCCAGTTTGGTCATCTCTTCGGCAGACAGGAAATCGGCATGGCCAACAGCGATTTTGCCGGGCAGAGGATATTTCTGCGCAAAGGCTTTAGTACCACTAATCAGATGGAGACGTGAATAAGGCCGTGGCGAACTCACATCATGCTGTAACATTATGGTACTGCCGTTATTGGTGAGGATATTGGAAATATTCATATTGCCCCGGAAGGGTTTGTCTATATAAGACTCAAATTGCTTATCCGTCGCAGCCATTTCTTTGGCTTTCTGCCCTAGCATAAAATCTTTTGAAGACATCGAACTCATATACTCCATCTTATTACCGCGGTTGACCTTCAGAATCTGGCAGATCGGTCCCAGACCGTGGGTGGGATAAAGATTCCCGTTGCGCGTCGCATTTTCCTTTAAGCGCCAAAAATCAAAGCGTTTTTCGGCATCAAAAAAACTCTCCAGAATGTCGTGGATATAAGCCCCTTCGCAGTGGACGATATCTCCAAAAAAACCTTGTCTAGCTAGATTTAAGGTCAGCAGTTCAAAATAATCGTAGCAACAATTTTCCAGCATAACACAATGCTTTTTGGTCTTCTCGGAGGTTTGTACCAGTCGCCAGCAGTCTTCCACCGTTGTCGCTGCAGGAATCTCCAAAGCGACATGCTTCCTGTGTTCCATGGCATATATCGCCATCTCGGCATGCAACTTCCAATGGGTTGCAATATAGATCAGATCATAATCCTCCTGTTCACACATCTTTTTCCAGTGTTCGGCATTTTCTGTAAATAGCTCCGCGCGGTGACCCGCTGATTTCATCCTTGCCTTTGCTTCGGCAGCCTTTTCGGCTCGTACATCACAGATGCCGTTGATCGCAACACCTTCAATCTGGCTCATACGTTCCACTGCAGCAGATCCCCTATTGCCCACACCGATAAAACCGACCCTTACGGTTGGTATTTTGGGGGCCGCGTAGCCCGACATATTAAATGTAGCTGTATATTTCTTTGACGCTTCCAGCCGGATATGATCCAGCTGTGTCTTTGCTGAAGCCTTATTTTCCTGTCCACAGCCAGCCATCAATCCAATTCCGGCTAGCCCGGACAGTTTTAAAAATGATCTTCGATTTGTTCCCATAATATTTAATTGATAAGGAGTGTTCCTTGGTTCTTTAATTGCTTCTTATAGTGCTGCACTTTGTTTTTTAATTGCTCTTTGTTCGCTATTTCGCAAGGCTTACCGTCCAACTGGTAGAGTCCATCGATCATGACTCGCTGCTCATTAAGCGCGAGCAGCATCGGAATATCGCCCCAATGGAGAATACCGGGAATATGGATCGCCATATTGTAGCTGTCCAGCGCTCCCGTTGCACTCGGCAAATAACTGATGGGGAGCTCGCGAAGCAGTAATTCCTGTTCTGAGGTATTCAGCACATTGCTGATCAATGCTGCTATGGCCGTCTCCCGATCTGCAATCAAGAGCTGCTTGCAGGACTTATATTCTTGTTGCAGATAAGTATTGACAAGCCCAATTTCAGACGCCCAAATCCCCATCATGCTACTACCCATCCAGAGCAGTGAGCGCGAAAGTGTATGAAAGCGCGGTAACGCTCCATCGATTTTATCAGCAGTAGCTGAAGAGCGCTCACCGAGCCCAAAGAGATCTATGAGCACCACTCCCTCACCTTTACTGCGAAGCGCCTCAATTTCCTGCATAGCGACCTGTTGCTTACCAATCGAGGGGAAATAGACATGTAGTGTATTTGCGTTGGTAAGAGGAGGGCTTATCAATAACGGAATCAGCTGTCGCGTCGATGTCTCCAATAGAACCCGTTGCCAGCCCTGTTGCGATTCCAACGTCTGAACACGCAGCAAACTATCGGTACCCCCTGTATAAAGTAATGCCCGCAGTTGTTTTTTGTAATCCACTTTATCCAGAGTGGATGTTGCAATCCGTGATTCGGTCCGACTAAATTCACGGCTGATAAAATCCGGTATACTGAGGATCAGCTCTTGCTTAACCCCATGTTTCAGTACTGCAAGCTCATTTGTATCCAAGAGAAGCACATTGTCCAACTGCAATCCTTTCTCGCGCATCACACCAAATGCCCCATCAAACCAATTTATCATACTTATATTCATTTCTGTGGTATAGCTATGTGGTTCATCAAAAAGCTCATAATCGATCCGTTCAGGTACCCCTTGCCGCGCAAAAGCTTCCTTGGCTATACGAAAAGACTTGAGCATCTGATGAGCGTTGAAAGCAGCGTTACCATCTTTAAGTGCCGAAATAATCTTAATTGCCCTAGGCGCCATTACCTGTAACAGTTGTCCTTCTTCAAAATGCAGGAGTCCATTGGGATGGAGTTCGCAGACACAATTGCTGTTCATGATATAGGCGCGGAAAGTTCCGACGCTGACGACAGGAACGGCGGCCTTGATCCGCGGATCCATAGCCGCGAGCCACATCGTCTGATTGCCACCACCACTGGCCCCGGTAGCCCCAATCCTTTCGGGATCTACCTCAGGTAAGCTACAGAGCAGATCAATGGCACGACTGTTTTCAAGTAGCTGTATACCCATCAGAGGTGTCCCCAGATCGAGCAGTGCCGACCCAAGATTAGCTCCATGATACTCATGCTGATGCCCACGTCCGCGCTCGCCCGACCCCATGGCGTCGATACAAAGACATACATAGCCGTTGGATGCCAACATATGAGCCGTACGCTGAACAATCTCACTTCGCCGCCCCGGTGGCCAATGTCCGTGGCTATTGAGTATTGCTGGAAACGGTCCCTTGCCTTTTGGCACATATAAGCTTGCGGGAACATACAGCCCAGGCAAGCTCTGAAAGATCAGGCTGTGAATGGTATAATTGTCCTGCTCAATTGACGAAATCAGCTGCATGTCCAGTGACGGAATAGCATATCCTTCCAGTTTTAGGTTTTTTCTGACCAACTGAACAATATCTTGCGTATTTGCAGCTTTCTCGCAATCCAAAGCCCTGATAAGTTGTTCTGCCTGATCTTCCACCATGACCTTTATCGGGTCTATTTCAGCAGGTATGGTCAATACGCTGGGCAAGGCCGCTTGTTGTTGTTGTGCTTGAATGCTCGAATTTAATCCCATAAGAATACCGAAAGAAACTAACCAGATCTTGAAGTCTATCATTGTAATTTACCCAATTTAGTCCACATCCCACCAGAGTTTGGTTGCCGCATTGTCTGTACCGCCAAGCAGTGCACGACCTTTGCTCAGTTCAACCAGATTGTCTGTCGCCTCGGTCAGTGGATAAGGCAATCTTTTAATAAATGTCCCAATAGGCAGGTCTGCGTTGTCGGACTGGATCAATGAATACATTTTTGGGAATCCTGTACGCCTATATTCTGCCCAAGCCTCCATACCATTGGGATAGATCGCCAACCACTTCTGTACGCCGATCTGTTCACGCTGTTCGGCCACGCTTGTTGCCCATTTGACGGGGATATTGGCTACAGCCGGCGAATTATGATAATCGTCAGGAGCGATAGGCACATGGTTTGATGCGATATAATTACTGATCTGCGTAGCATCTGTAACGCCCCATTGTTCCATACTCGTTTTGACGCCTTCCTCGTACAGTTGCTTGGCCTCACCGCCCATATTCCAGCCATTCAACGCCCCTTCGGCGCGTAAGAAAAAAGATTCAGCAGCACACATCACATGGAAATTCTGGGTAAAATTTCCTTCAATAGCCACGCCACTGTAACGTACCCAATAGGTGCCCACATTGGAATTGGAGCCTGACTGATTACGTACGTTCCCTAAATCCGTGGCCGTAGCCCCATTTCGCACGCTATTGAATGCCTTTCCAATATAACTGGGTTGAAAATAAATACCTAAACGCGGATCGGCATAGCCTTTTAGGTATGAAGCAATAGTGGAACTCATTGAAAATTCGTTCCATACGGCAACTTGCGCCAATCCATTGGTATCATTTCCAGAAAGGGATTTGAGCATACTGGCATTGTGCGTATTGCTAGACATCAGACCGGCAGCAACAGCTGCTTCTGCTTCGACTTTTGCTTGATTGGCATCCACGTTGGCGATACGCAAGGCCAACCGCAAACGGAGCGAATTAGCAAATCTGATCCAGTTTTCGGTGTTTCCATCGAAGATCAGGTCGTATCCCTGAAAGATTTTCGTTCCGGCTGGTAAGGCCTTCAGATTGGCGACCGCTGTAGTCAATTTTTCAAAGAAATCTGCATAGATCTTATCCATGGCGTCATAAGGAATAACGTCGTTGGCCTCGGCAGCACCGAAATAGGGTATCGGTCCAAATTGGTCTGTTAGCCGATGAAAGGCATACACCCACATGATATTGGCCAATGCAGCCTCACCTGATTTGGGTTCTGTATTTTCGAGAATGCTTTTGAGCTGTGGTGCGGTATCGACATAAATAACTGTCCAAAACCGGCGCTGCCAATCCGGAGTAAGCAGATAACGGTCTGTACTAAACGAATTCGTAGTGAGTGCAAAATATTGGGCATATAGATCCGGCCCCAGATTTTGCACTGTTTGATAAAAAGATCTATTCATTGCAGCCGAAGACTGTGCCTTGGCAAACATAAAGGGTAATTCACGCTGTGTGATCACCGTGATATTGTTGGGATCGGTATTGATATCCTGAAAGTCATTGGTACAGGACAACAAGCTTAGTGCGAATAGCGAAGTAAAGAGGGTGCTTTTTTTCATTGTTCAAGGATTTAAAAAGTTAACTTAACATTCAGTCCAAAGGAACGGACAGTAGGCGGCAAGCCCACTTCAATTCCCTGAAAATTACCCGCTCCCAATGCTGCTTCAGGATCTATGGGGTTGTCTGTTTTGCCTATTCCCGGAATATCCAATTTGGATTTTCCACGATAAAAGAAAAATAAGTTGCGGCCCGTCAGCATGAGCTGTGCACCTTTGATCGCAGCGGTATTTTTGAGGTTAAATTTGTAACTGACAGATAGTTCACGTAAGCGGACATTGGTCATATCATAGGTAAAGAATTCTCCCCAGGCATCGCGTCCGTTCTGCGATACACGGGTCCAAAGCTGCTGCGCTGTGATATCCTTGGTATTCGCTGCGCCACTCGCGTCCACGGCATCCAGCACCAGCCCCCCTTCCCGGTAATCTGTGGTATAATCCGCTACTCCGAAAGCCGCTAGATAAGCCGAGGTACCCGATACGATCTCACCACCAATACGTGTATCAATCAAGGCATTGATCGTAAAATTCTTATAGCGGACCGAATTTGACCAGCCCAATAAGGCCTTAGGGTTAAAATTGCCTAATTTTTGATTCGCTTCGACCACCGGCAACCCGCTATCGTCAACCACATATTTCCCTGTCGCCGCATCCCTTTTCCACTTATAACCGTAAAGATCCCCGTATTTCTCCCCTTCATTGACGACAACAGAGGCATATTTGGTACTTTCGGTAATCGTTGCTCGTTTTGTCCTCTCGTGCAGTTCAATCACTTTATTGGTATTGGCTGCAAAACTGAAAGTGGTCTGCCATTCTAGATTTTCTTTTTTTATAGGCGACGCAGTTAATTGGACCTCAATTCCCTTATTTGCTATATTTCCCGCATTGATGTATTGCCTGCTAAAACCGCTTGCCATTGGCAATCCAAGAAACAAAAGCTGATTAACTGTATTACTTTTGTACATCGTCAAGTCAAACCCCAATCTGTTGGCAAAGAATTTCATATCCAGTCCCGCTTCATAGGATTTGGTCAGCTCAGGTTTCAATTCTGGGATTGCCTTTATTGGTGAACGAGAGATAAATCCTTTTCCCGCACCGAGCCCAAAAGAATACAATTGTTGAAGCAGATAGGGATTCGCATCGTTACCGACCTGCGTATAGGAAGCCCTTAGCTTGCCATAACTGATCCAGGCTGGCAACTTGAGCCATTCATTGAAAATAGTGGATACGCCGATTGAGGGATAGAAATAACTGTGTGGAGATTTTAAGGTTGAGGTCCAGTCGTTTCGTGCCGTCATATCGAGAAAGGTATGATTAAAAAAGGCCAGCTGTGCACTTCCATAGACCGAATTTAGACGTCGTTGGTAACCATTGATCAGTAGAAATTCTGGCGTTGTAGCCATCGTTAGACTAAACTCATTTGGTACGGACAGGCCGTTGGCCATATTCTGAAAGCTACTGTACTCCCGATTTAAGGAACTTGCACCAACATTATAGCTAATTTTGACCGCCTCGTTAAGTATATTATTTCCATTGAACAACAAATCAAAGTTGCGTTCCTGATAGCGCGCATGTGTTTCATAATATTTACCTCCAGGGCGGACATCGCCAAGAGAAACAGTACCTGCGTAGAATGCCCCGGTTGTCTTATCAATGTATTTATCATAACTGAACCTTCCCATTACATTTAGCCAATCCGTCAACTGATAGGTTGCCGAACCCAATGCGGTAATGCGATCGCGTACTTCATTGACCGAGGTACGGTTGGTACTCCAATAAGGATTGTCGTATACAGCAGAACCGGACCAGTACTTCCGTCGCGGCTCACCGGTAACCGGATCAATATCCTCAAAATCTTTAAGTTCAGCCTTATCCATATCCCGTGGCATCACATACACTTCCACTGGGATTCCCATATCGCCTAAACGCGGGCGATTGTCAATCTGCTGGTTAACGTAATTGAGTTTTACATCTGTTTTTAGTTTTGGGATCAGTTCCGTATTGATGCGAAGATTCAAGCTATTCCGTTTCAAGTCGTTACCGGGAATAATACCTCCAATTTTATTGTTTGTATAAGAAACATACCCCTGCACCTTTTCCGTCCCTCCATAGGTGCTAATGCTATTGTTGAAGGAACTCGCATTTTCAAAGAAATCGCGGACATTATTTTTATAGGTTTGCCCTTGTGGTCCCCAGCTCTCACCGACATTCGTACCACTGACACCTCCATTTCCCCGCCCGTAGGTATTCTGGAATTTACTGAGCAAGTTGACCTGATCCAAGGATGCACTACCATTGTAATCAATACTATACCGACCAGCCTTACCTTGTTTAGTTGTAATCAGTATGGCACCATTTGCAGCCCTGCTTCCGTATAGTGCAGCAGCCGAAGGACCTTTGAGCACATTGATGGATTCTATATCGTCCGGGTTGATATTCGCGGCGCCATCGCTCGTCCCGTAATTGTAGGTTGTTCCGGTAGCTTGTTGTGCACTGGAATTATCATAAGGTACACCATCCACCACGATGAGCGCGTTGTTATTACCGGAGATGGACTTGTTGCCCCGCAAAACCACTTTGGCGGAAGCACCGGGTCCCGTAGCCGCCGTAGTCACCACAGCACCCGCGACTTTACCCGTCAGACTACTCAGCACGTTGCCACTGTTGTCGCGGGCATCATTGACTGCACTTCCATCCAGTTGTTGTGTCGCATAGGTCAGCCCCCTGGTTTGACGTTTGATACCCAACGCGGTAACTACCACTTCATCAATCTGTTGACTTTCTTCGTTAAGAGCTATCTGGAGATTACCAGTTGATGGAACAGCAATTTCGACTGTCTTAAAACCCAGCAGCGAAACTTTGAGCCTATCCCCTGCATTCGCTCTGATATTAAAATTTCCCTGTTTGTCTGTCCGTGCTGCAACAGGCATACTCAGATTGGTGATCGTTACACCTTCCAAGGCGGTATGATCGGTCGCATTGGTGACACGTCCCTGTATTGTTGTAGTCTGTGCCGTAGCGATACCTGTCCAAAGGAAGAGACAGCTCAGCATCGTGCCTACTGAAAATGTTCGATTACTGTGGATATGAACTATCATAATTTATCCATTTAGGGTTGAGATTTTTAGTTTATTCAATTGCGTTATAACTCAAAGAAAGACCTAAAAGCCTAAAAATCCAACACTTTCACCGGATAAAGTAGCGGTAACGTTATCGAAAATCACGGTCCCTTTAGCACCCAACATAGCACTTAATTAGGAACACATTTTCCATCAAAAAACTTACAATATAATTTAAGAGTAACAAAAATCCGCAAAAAAAGGTATTTAAACAACCTATTTATTACTTTTAAATTTAAAAAAGTAATAAATAAGAAATTAAAAAACTTAATTATGATTTTGAGTTTGGTTTGAAACTTCCGCTTAACGATCAACCAATTCCTTGACAGATTCTCCATTTTGGTCGATAAATTTAGCCTCAGTTTTAAATAACTGATACCATTTTCGGAACGTGCCTATAAAGACAAGCAGCATCAAAAGCATGGCCAATATAGCCAATGAAGCTAATAGCAGCTGTCCCTTAGGCAAATAAATATCCATCACCTGTAGATAGCCAGCCCAAAAGGTAATCCCGGCCATAAATACGCCCGGAATTGCCGTAATTAAGGCATATTTCCCCCGGTACATCCGAATAAGCATCGTCGTACATACAATAAGCCCACAGGCAGCCAACAGCTGGTTGCTGATTCCAAATAGCGGCCAGATACTGCTTACATTTCCCGTAAAAACAAGATAGCCCCATGAAAAAGTAAAAATAGCGCTGCATAACCAAATGCCCGGTTTCCAATCCTTGTCTTTAAAAACCGGGAAGATATTGCCCAGCATTTCCTGCAAAAAGAACCGTCCGACTCGCGTACCGGCATCGATAGCTGTAAGAATAAAAACGGCTTCAAACATGATAGCAAAATTATACCAATAAGCCATCACATTGTCCATAAAGGGAACTTTATCAAAAATATGGGCCATCCCGACAGCCAAGGACACGGCTCCCCCCGTACGGCCGTGAAGGTCTACTCCTATACGATCTGAAAAATGCTGCAAATCTACCGCTTTTAATTCGGGATACTGAGCCAAAAAATGTGCATAGTCACCGACTGGTGTGTTGATCGCAAAATAGTCGCCGGGCAGTAAGGTACAGGCAGCGATCAATGCCATTAAGGCAACAAATCCCTCCACCAGCATTGCACCATAGCCCACAAAAAGAATTTCCCTTTCGGTTCCCAACATCTTAGGCGTTGTTCCGGTGGCAATAATCGCATGGAAACCCGAAATTGCACCGCAAGCGATCACGATAAAGATAAAAGGCAGCACAGGTCCGCCGATCACAGGTCCGCCGCCATGGATAAAATCGGTCAGCACTGGCATCTGTATGGTGGGATGCACAAACACAATGCCTATGGCCAGCATCAGGATCGTACCGATCTTGAGATAAGTGGAAAGGTAATCGCGTGGCACCAGAAGCAGCCAGATGGGTAAGACTGAAGCTAAAAATCCGTAAATAGCAATCGCGATTGAAATGGTCTTCACGTCCCAATCGAACAGGTTATGAACGACCGGAATCTCCATCAAACGATGTCCCGCAATGATGCCAACGATCAACAAAATACCCCCCAATACACTGGCCAACGTAACAGATCCTGTTTTATACCGCATCAGAAGTCCCATAAAAATCGCAATTGGCATGGTCAGAATAATGGTAAATAAGGACCAGGGGGCTTCGTGCATGGCGCTGATGCAGGCCAGGGACAGACCGGCCAAGGTGAGGATCAGAATAAACAGAACGGCTATACTGGCTATACCACCGACAACGGGGCCGATCTCCTTGGACGCAATGGTAGCAAGACTCTGCCCTTTGTGCCGTACAGAAGCAAACAGGACAACCATATCATGCACACCACCGCCCAGGACACAGCCGATCAAAATCCAAAGTGCCCCAGGAAGATAACCAAACTGTGCAGCCAGCACCGGACCTACCAATGGTCCTGCCGCGGCTATTGCGGCAAAATGATGCCCAAACAAGACCTTACGGTCCGTCTTAACGTAATCATGGCCATCAGCAAACTCAACCGCTGGAGTTGCTACCGCATCGTTGAGACGTAGCACTTTCTGCGCCATAAAAATTCCGTAAAAGCGGTATGCGAGCGCAAAAATTAAAATTGACGCAAAAACCAGCGTGAGGGCATTCATATTAGCCAAATCCATCATATATCTAAGTATAATTCTAGCGCAATATATTATTTTTGTTCCAAGACTTGTCCTGCTTTCAACAGCTCCTTTTTTAATGGCCCGTAGCCGACATGCTGCACAACATGATCATGATCAAGTGCCAATACTGCAGCGGCACCAGCACTCTGCCCAAGCACCATAAATACGGGCTCCATACGAATTGAACCAAAGGCAATATGTGAACTGGATACGCAGACAGGGACAAGCAAATTTGTACATTCATCGCTCTTTGGGATGATCGATCCATAGGAAATAGCATAAGGCCGTGGTACGTGAACACCGATATCACCTTCATTTTGAACATATCCTTCTTTGGTCACATAGCGTTGTACATTGTGGGAATCCAACGTATAGGAGCCCATGCCAATCGGATCTTCTACCTGGTTCCTCCCTAGAATATTATGCTCGGTCGTCACATATTGTCCAAGCATCCGCCTCGCTTCACGTATATACAATTGAAAAGGCCAATTGTCATTATCTTTAAATTCATCGTTTGCCAGCCCCCATTCAGCCATCTTTGTCCTGATTGCCGTTGGGACCGAAGGATCATTGGCCATAAAATAATATAAGCCCTGCTGATATCGGCGATGGGCTTCGATAATGGATTTGCGTTCGGCATAGCTCGCTTCGGGATAACCATAATTCATCCCAATAAAATCGGTGCTGAACGGACCGTGGTTATTGGCATCGGTCTTATGATTGGGCACCAGATCAAATTTTTGAAAGGCTTCGTCCCAGCCGGCACGGAATAGACGTTGCAGCAGAATATAGTGCTGTGGATCGTAGCCAACAGGCTTAGCAAAGGGCTTCCGATTGCGGGCATCATTGGTCAGACACATGCGGAAGCAATAAGCCTGCAGCCTCTGATCTGCTGCACCATATTGCCCGGGATCTTCTGCAGAAACGCCGAATACCAGGCCACTGCCCGGATCGCCTTCACGTTTATAGGGGCTAATCTGCGCAATAAAGTGATGCCGGTGCTGAAAGACTCCGGTCTGCACACCGTTCCACTGCTCCCCATAAGTCTGGTTGGCCTCCCGCCCGATCGTATAGCTTACCTTGGCCAGCGCCATCAGGTCGCCTTCATATGTGGCATCTATAAATATCTTCGCTTCGTAGACTGTTCCGTCTAAGGTTTTAATCGATTTGATGGCTGTTGATTCTTTTTGAATGGCACTTTCCTGCCGATCTAAATAAGCTCCACGGACCACATCAATCTGATGATCCCGCACCCAGGCATCAAAAATACGCTCGGCGACATGAGGCTCAAAGATCCACATCGTCCCATGCGCACTGTCCATCGCGACGGTACCTTGCCCCCGATTGCCAAACGAGGCCCTGGACTGCCAATTCCAGCTCGATTCTTTCGAATAATGATCATAGACGTCCTGATAGAATTTTTTGGCTAGGCCCCCAATAACTGCTTTATTGCCGGTATCGGTAAAGCCAAGTCCACCCGAACTAAGACCTCCCAAATGCTGATCGGGCGATAAGACGACTACAGACTTACCGGCCTGCTTCACTTGCAATGCGGCAGTAATCGCCGCAGGAGTTCCCCCATAAACCAAAACATCCACCTTTTTGGTCAAATGCTGCGCTTCACCCTGTAGAAAAGCCAAGACAAGCACTAATTTTAACCCTATTTTTATCTTTTGCATATGTACTTAATTTTGATCTGAAACCGGAACCCACAAGATGGCATTTGCAGCCAAAACGCCCTTTGCGGCTGGCATAATCTCAACATAAGGTTTGTTGCCGCCATTTTCAAATTCATATTCACCGAGTGCTACCCAGGTACTGGTTGTCTGTCCGAGAATATGAACCTCCTTGAAATTTATATTTTTTTCGATCCTTATCTTTCCGGTATGAATAATGAATTTTCCGGCTTCCGTGCTTTCGGCAGTTTTTGGAAAATAGCTATAAAGTTTATACCTCCCCGCGGCAAAATCTTTTCCAGGCGTAAAACGTGCGACAGCAGCGAGATCAGTATCCACTTCCTGATAACTCATACCATAACCTTTTTTTGAAGAGACGTGCCAAGCTCCTTTCAACATCACTTGATCTTTATTTTCGACGTGAATAATATAATCGGCCATCCGGCCATCTGCTTTCGGATTGTCGCGCAATATTTTCGCTACGCGTTTTATATCAACATCTTGAACGGCTATTTTGTTGTCGATTGCTTCGCAAGCCGCCACAGCACCAGATTGCCCCAATACCATAAACACAGGCTCCATGCGGATGGACCCAAAAGCGATGTGACTTGCCGACAGACATACGGGGACAACAAGATTGTTGATTTCTTCTTTTTTGGGCACAATGGCCCTATAGGAAATCGGAAAGGGGGAGAAACCGCCGACTTCAACATTGCCCTCGTTTTTGACCATGCCATTCACAATCACACGATCGCAGTTGTGCGAGTCCATGGTATATGCAGCATAGCCTACGCCATCGGATACCAGTGCACGACCCTGACAGTGGTCTTGGGTCATGACAACATCAGCAATCATCCTTCGGGCTTCGCGGATATATAATTGTGGAGACCAATGCCTATTGTCAAGATATTCATCTTTGGGGTATCCCCATTTTTGAAATTCGCTTCGGATCGCCTCCGGTACCGAACTATCGTTGGCAACAAAATATAACAGACCTTTGGTGTAATCTTCATGGGCCTGAATAATATCTTTCCGTTCGAAATAATCGGCTTCGGGATAATGCCAGTTCATACCGATCATATCTGTTGAAAATCCATTCCTGTTATTGATATCAGTCTTTCCATTGGGCATCAAACTCCAGATAAATACGTCCTGCATACTCTTCCAAGGCTGTATCTCCTTTTGGCGCTTTAAGAGTTCGTATTTGGTTGCGTCGTAATTGTGGGGTTTGGTGATTACTATTCTATTTTCAGGGACATTGGTCAATGTGATCCGATAATTATAGGCTTGAACCTTTGCATCTCCCGTTCCATTTTGTTCTAAAGGATCCGTATTGATCCCCCATAAAATGCCACTCTGAGGATCACCTTTTTTCTTATAAGGGTCTACACCATCCGGAAATTGATGACCGTCTAACAGTTGTACACCATTAATTGTCTCGCCATAGGTGCTATTCGGCTCTCGCCCCACGTGGTAGGATACACCAGCTCTGGCCATGAGGTCACCCTCGTAGCTGCAGTCCATAAACACCTTGGCACCGACAGTTATCTTTTTGCCATTCCTGCTCTCACTTGGAAGCAGTGAAATAGTTTTAATCGATCGATTGTCGGTCTTTACAGCTATCAAACGATGCCCCATTAGCATTTGTGTGTTTGCATGTGCCAGATATTCCTTAAAAATAGATTCGGCTACCTTGGGTTCAAAAATCCATTGTTCAAAACCGCCATAGTGCTTGCCCATTTTGCGATAAAAATCAAGAGCGAGCCCTGTGACGACATATTTGTTTCCGATATCCGTCTGCCCCAATCCACCGGAGCTGAGCCCTCCCACTCGTGTACCAGGATCGATCAGTAAGACGGATTTTCCGGCCTGTGAAGCGGTGTAGGCGGCTATTACGCCGGCGGAGGTGGCACCATAAATACATAGATCTACCTGTCTGTCGGTTTGCCCTGTGACTAAATGCCAAAACATCGTCAAAAGTCCAATGATCATTACGCGTGTTTTTTTCATCATCTTAGGATTTAATAGCCTGGATTTTGTTCCAGGTTTTTATTCGTTACAATTTCAATATTCGGGATCGGCCAAAGATAATTCTTGCTGGGATCGAACTTTCGGAGCTCGATAACCCGCATGTCTTTCTGATTAGCGACATTTTTATAATTCACGTAGTTATCCGAATCGATCGTCGGTGCATTGGCCAGCAAGCCTTTTGGAATACGGCCATAGAGCGTCGAATTCATAAATTTATCGGCTAGTTTCCAACGTCTCAAATCGACTAGACGAAAGCCTTCATTGGCTAACTCGTAAAGTCTTTCTTTCCGTACAATCTCGCGCAGCTCAGCTTGCGTTTTATTACTCGCGATCGCTGGCATATCGACGCTAGGGCGCTGCCTGATGCTGTTGAGTGCGTCATAGACGGTTTGGTCGATCTTATTGTTTTCGATCATCGCCTCGGCGTAGATCAACAACACTTCGGCATATCGGCTCTGAATAATATTTAACTCCGATTCCATGGTAAAGTCCTTGTCTTTTATATCGACATATTTTTTCCAGCAATAACCAGAAAAGGTCGCATATGCATTGATCGCATCCTGATTTTGGATACGTACTGCTGTGGACGTATTGTATGTGTAGTTCCAACAGGTTATGCTATCCTTATGTGTCTCAAACTGAAAACCAAAAAATGTGGTACCAGGGAGTGCAATAGTGTATCCCAAACGCGGATCTCGATTGGCGAATGGTTTTTTAGGATCAAATCTGGAAGATTTGTCAATGGCCAATCCGTCTGTACAGAGATAGCTATCAACAATGGATTGCGATGGAATTTTGTTGGAAGTCCCTTGTGCGTTGCGCGACAGAAATCCACGCGTAGCACTGTGGGTCTTTGTTTTTTGTAACCGTAGATATTGAAAAGCAAAAATAATCTCCTTGGAAGCCTGCCCATCATAGGTAAATAATTGGCCGAAATCAGCGTGTAAGGCATATACTTTCAGACCCATGACTTCTTTGGCCGAACGTGCTGCTTCTTCCCAAAGTCCATTATTAAGTGCTGCCCGAGCGCGTATGGCCAATGCCGCTCCTTTGGTCGCACGTCCAATATCTGCCGAACCATAGCTAACCGGTAAAATAGCTGCAGCTTCATCCAGTTCTTTGAGGATGAAGCTAGCAATTTCAGCCTTCGATGTTTTCGGAACATTCGCATCAGCAAGGCTTAGGCCGCTCGTTACCAGGGGCACTCCGCCAAAGTAATCGATCAGATATTGGTAGACATAAGCCCGGATAAACTGTGTCTCGGCTTTATAACGCTTTTGGAGATTGGCATCCATCTTTCCATCCAACTTCTGGATATTATCCAGGATGAAATTACATTTGCCAATGACCTTATAAGAATTGGTCCAGATATTCCGGATGTAGCCATTGTTGCTATCGTGGTCTCCTCTTCCCACAGCTTGTAAATCAGAGGTATTACGGTCCCAGCCAATATCGGTGGCATCATCAAGTGTAAGATTGATAGGCATATCGTCCGTTGGGTGAAATGCCAAGGCGCTGTACAAACCATTGACAACCAATGTCAGCTCATCCTGATTTTTGAAATAATTTTCGTCCGAAGGGCCATCCAAGGGAGATCTATCCAGGTATTTTTCGCATGCCCCCACCACAAGGAGCACTGCAATCGACAGCATATATAACGCGAGTTTATTTAGAGTTTTCATACAAGCCAAGTTTATAATGTAATATCCAATCCAAAAGAATACACCTTTACCTGTGGGTAAAAGTTGCCATAACCTACTGGTGCTTCGACGTCATAACCGTCCCAAAATTTATCTACGCTGAATAAGTTTGAACCATTAACAAATACCCGAAGTTTATTCAGTCCGATGGACTTTAGCAGCTCAGCCTGAAAGGTATAACCGAACTGTAAATTTTTCAGCCGAAGATAGGCGGCATTTTTCATCCAGAATTGGGAGGACTGCTGGTTGTTATTCTGTCCGAAAGCGAGCCGCGGATATTTAGCCGTAGTATTGTCAGGTGTCCATCGGTCTTTATTGTCCTCACGGATCGTTCCGCCAATTGCTCCCGTTGTTGTAAAAGGCTGTATACCGGCCCCGTAGAGGTAACCATCGGCTTTCCCCACACCCTGCAACAGAAAACTGAGGTCGAACCCTTTGAAACTAAAATTGGAGTTGAGCGAATAAGTATATCTTGGAATGGTACTCCCGATAATGACCTTATCGGATTCGTTAACTACGCCATCGCCATTTTGATCACGGTATTTGAGGTCACCCGGTGCCAAGGTACCAAACTGTGTGGCATGTGCTTTCACTTCGTCGGCAGTCTGGAAAAAGCCTTCCGAAACATAGCCAAAGATCGAATTAATGGGATAGCCTTCCCTATTGACCGTTAGACCAGTCTGATTGATTCCCCGCATATCCAGCACTTTGTTTTTGACATCAGAGAGGTTGAATGTAAAATTATATTTAAAGTCCTTAGCTGGATCGCTTCGATAGCCCATGGAAAGCTCCCACCCTTTATTCTCGACGACGCCTGCATTTTGATAAGGCTTATTCAAACCGATGATGAGCGGGATGTCCAGCTGTAATAATATATCACTGGTTTTTCTGTTGTATAGATCTGCGGTAATAGTCCATCGCTTAAATAAGGTAAGATCAATTCCTATATTTTTCTCCTCGGTAGACTCCCATGTAATATTAGGATTGGACATATCATTTAGCGCTGCCGTATTGACGATGCCATTGCCCAATGTATAAGAACCTAGGTTTAGAGATGCCACGGCCGGATAGGTCCCGATATTCTGATTTCCCAGTTTACCCCATGATGCCCTGATTTTTCCCTCTGTAAGCCAGCCCTTGGATGCTGTTAGGAACTGCTCCTCAGAAAAACGCCATCCTGCAGACGCCGACGGAAAAAAGCCATAGCGATTACCTTTGGCAAACCTGGACGAACCATCGTAGCGTGCATTGAGTTCCAAAAGATAACGATCTTTGAAAACGTAATTGATCCGAGAAAATAAAGATTGTAACGCCCACTCGGAGGCACTGCCTGTAGCTGACTGATTCAGTGCCGACCCTGCATTGAGCACTTCATAATCAGGGAGAACATAGGTGTCTCTAAAACCCTGGGAGTAATCGATCTTGTAGTCTTCTCGCGAACCACCAATCAATGCTTTCAACTGATGTGGACCAAAATCTTTGTTTAGCGTAAGGGTCGCCCGCATATTATTAAAAAGTTCTTGGCTATTGTATTGCGTAAGTGCTGTCCGCACAGGGACCGAGAAACTCGGCGTACCATCTGGAAAATAGGACTGTACTGCTTTTCGGAAATTCTTATTTACCTGCGTCGCATATTTAGGTGCATAATTGACCTCGGCGGTCAACCATTCTTTGGGTCTGTAGATCAATGATGCGTTGATACTGCCAAATGGACTTTTGTTGGTAGCAACACCACCATCAGCGGCGGCGGAGACGGGATTATTACCATTCCAGCCCAGTCCCCATGTACCATTGGAGTTTCTGAAGGATTGATTGGCGGGAATACTGCTCATCCACTGAAAAAGTTCCTCGATGCTCGCTGCCGGTGAGGTGACGATCGGATTGACGTATTGAAAGTCAAATTTAACAGCGAGCTGATCTGAGAATTTAACATCTACGTTGTTGCGGATGGTATAGCGCTTAAACGAACTATTTAATGTCAAACCTTTCTGGTCGAAATAACCGACCGAAGTCAGCATTTTTACTTTGTTTGTGCCAGCATTGACTGTCAGAAAATGGCTTTGCTGAAATCCATTCCCCTGCAAGGATTCCTTTTGCCAATCAGTATTGGGATACTCGTCCGAACTGCCATTGCCCTGACTACGATAAGCGGCAATGATATCCTCTGGATATAATGGGCTCGCACCAACATTGGTATAAGCTTCATTAGTCAGTAGCATATGGTCCAGGGCATTGACGATTTTGGGCATATTGGTTGCAGACTGCCAGCCGAAATAATTATTGTAGGCAATAGCGACCTTATCAGAACTTCCCCTTTTTGTCGTGACCAAGATGACACCATTGGCAGCTCTCGAGCCATAAATTGATGCAGATGCGGCATCTTTTAATATTGAAATATTCTCTATTAAATTGGGGTCAATATTATTGATGGAGCCTTCGATCCCATCAATAAGTACTAAAGGCGCGGCGTTGCCAAGTGTACCGATACCGCGAATACGGATATCCGCACCGTCCGACCCTGGCTTACCAGAACGCTGCGTCACGGTTACTCCCGAGGCCATGCCCTGAAGGGCCGACGAGGTTTGCCCAGCGGGTCTATTATTCAGATCTTCACCCGATACGGCGGAAACAGCGCCCGTCAAATTGACCTTTTTCTGAACGCCATAACCGACGACAACAACTTCGTCTATTATTCCGGTGCGTGATTTCAGACGGATAAGCACTGTGTTTTTGCTGGTTGCCGTAGCCACAAAATGCTTAACAGAATCGGTATCGTAGCCGAGATGGTGTGCATAGATCGTATAATTTTCGCCAGCTACAAGTGGCGTTAAAACAAACAATCCATTGTTATCGGCCACAAAATGGAGCTTTTTGCTGCTCTTCTCGTGGACAAGATCAATAGTTGCACCGGTTAATGTATTACCTTCGTTGTCTACTATTTTACCATTTACTTTCAGGTTTGATTGCGCAAATCCTACAGAAAAGTATGGAAATAGCAATCCCACGAGCATTAATTTGATTAGAATATGCTTCATAATTGTTTACAGTTGGTTATTCTGATTTATATATTGGTTTATTTTTCCGCGTTGGGTTGACTCTCTCCTACTGTACGTCCTCCTTTCTTCCCGAATTACTGATGTTGACAATACCATTGTTCACTTGGAATGTACAACCGTTCAATTGACAGAAGCTGGTCAAAAAATTGGCTAGCGATTCTTTGCTATTTAAACTTCCTGTAAATGTACTGTTGAGCAAATCAGGATTATCGCATACAATCGAAACATCATAAAGGCTTTCGATTACTCTTAAGAGTTGAACGTTTTTGGTTTGATTAAATTTGACAGACTGATTGGTCCATTCGACATTGGCGGTTAAATGTGGAATGAGTTTTCTTAACTCCTTATCTACACGAACAGGCTGAGATTTTGTCAATTCAGGCTCCGAATACTTAATCATCTGCTGCAGTTTTAAGTTAACTAATACTTCCTCTTTTGGTTTGAGGTATATTAGATTGCGGCTATCCGCTGTAACTGATCCGACAGAGATTTTGCCCTCCATTAGTTTTATCAGTACATGATCGGCATCCTTGGGGTCTACGCTAAATATTGTCCCTAAGGCGGTGGTCAAATATCCTCTGTAATTGACTTGAAAAGGTGCATTTTTATTTTTGTGCACGTTATAAATAACTCGCCCTTGCACCTGCTCTACATCCCGGTGGCCTTGGTCATTATATTCAAATCCGATTTTTGCATGTGGATAAAGTATAACGGTCGTGCTATCAGGAAGCTGAGCATTGATCGTATAAGCATTTTTATTTTCATACCAGGTGACCTGTTCTTTTGTTGAGGTTGATAAATTTCTCAAAAAGATAACCGATAGTACACAGAGTAGTACGGCGGCACATGAAGCCCAGGCCCACGGGCTTATTCTCTGGATTAGCTTAGGCTTGGGCGGATCTACGGCATAGATATGATCGAGTACTTTCCGATGAACCATGCTTAAATCTGGTAAGGGAATTTGTTGTAATGCTTGTCCTTCATCCTGATCTAGCATCTCAGTGATCCATAACTCTAGAATTGCAGTATCAATCTCGGCCATTTCGTCAAAAAATGACTCATAATACTGCGCATCCAAGCGGTTGTGGATATACGCCAACAATTGATCTTTAAAGGATTGCTCTTTCAAAATTTACTATAATTAGTTCAATACATTGCTGTATTTGTTACTCTATACGTTTGACAAAGAGAATCACACTATTACTTTTTTTATTTTTTTTATAGCTTAAATAAAAAGGCCGCAAAAAGACTGATTATATACTCATCTCGGTAGTTTTCTTGAATATATTTTTTGATATCTTTGAGTGCACTCACCAATTGATTACTCACAGTAGATACTGAGATACCCAGTAAATCAGCTATTTCTTTATAACTTTTGTCTTCAAATTTATTGAGGATCAGAATTTCCTTTCGTTTGGGGCTCAAGGAGTCGATTGCATTGGTCAACATCTGTTGTTTATCTTTGAAAAACAGTTTTTCTTCGGTATGATAATACAGTTCTATAGCTGAAGCCCATATTTCCAATTGAAGAGCCTTGTCTCTCTGCACTTTTCGAAAAAAATCCATGGCCAAATTATCCGCAATATGATTGAGAAATGAGACAAATCCCTTATTAGGGTCAATCTTTTCACGTTGGAGCCATATTTTGGTAAATACTTCTTGTAAGATTTCTTCTACAATAGTTTGATTTTTCACCAATTTGATCAATCTAACATAGATCTTTGGCGAATAATGGAAATAAATTTCATTAAACGAATTTAGGTCTCCATTTTTAAGTTTTTCCAGTGTAGCAGCTTCTTTAGGAGATTTCATTTGGCAAATTCTGATAATTGGTACGAACGACAAACTTAATATAGTGATAAATTTACTAAATCAAAATCATTGGTAAACTAAATAAAATTTTATAGTCCCTCCAGATTATTTGCTATGAAGTGAGTTTAGCCCCAAGCCTGCGTTTGATTATAAAAGGATGGTTGATTTTGCTATTTTATTTCTTTTTTGGCAGCAGACTACTTTTTATTCTTCTTTATCATTTCTTCCTGATAGCTTCTAAAATTGAAAAAAGGCTCGGCTATCTTACCATTGGGCTGTAAATACAACATCCCATTTCGGTTATCCAGGATACAGTTGAAGTGGTTTAAAATTTGGTTCCCGAACAGGCTAGACCTTCCATTGGGCTTTGAAGGGTCCGCGGCATTAGTCACTATATCGCGAAATTCCGTTCCAGCTATGACTGCATTCAGACGGATGATCTTTCGCCCATTGATAATAGTCAGGGGTTGTAATCGATCCCAACGCCCGTCTAAAGAGGTAAAATCTTCACCAATAAGCATTGTGCCATCACGACCGGTATCAAACAGGAACCAAAAGTCATATTTCCGGTGGTTGTGAACAACTCTAGCTTTAAATTTAGGACGGTTCTGTTCGAAGAAGACCGGGCTTCTACTGTAATTTTTCACTTTTTCCGGTAGTGTCTGATAGACTGTAAATTCCAAATTATCATAATTAATCTCAATGATATGATTCCGAAAGAAATTATTCCCGATAATCAGGTCTTCAAAAGGTTCCATATTGCCAACTGTTGTCAGTGCTACATCCTTAATGGTCAAAGCACCGATATTCAGAATGTGATGCAAACTGGTTTGTTCGTAGTTCGTACCATCCGTATTACTGACTAGCTGCTGAGAAGTAAATTCCAAACCTAGTTTTTGAATGGAATTTTTGTTGACCGCTCCAGTCCCTGCTCCAAGGTCCAATTGCGCAACTACCTCTTTACCATTCAGCTTGCAATCAAAAAAGATTCTTGATCCGACGAGTCTAAATGGAATTTTCACTGGAAAATAGGTCACCGATTCTATCTCTGGTAAGCCTGGTGGAGAAATAGACGCAATCCGGATATGGCAACTGTCCTTTTCATTTAAAAGCACAATAAAATCATAGGATTTTCCGGGCTCAGTTTTAACGGTATATTGATCACGATCCGTTTTAAACCGGACGATGCCTTTTTTGAACGGAACGTTTACGTAATAGACATCTGGTTTTGCTTTAGGTTCCAAGCGCCAGTCCATTGTATAATTTTTACCATCCTTGATCTGTATTTTTTCTAACCCTGATTTGAGTACTATCATTTTTTTCTGGGCATAAAGGATAGTATTCATGCCAATGAAGAGGATGATAAGGTAGAGGCCAATTTTCCGTTTTGGTGTTTTCATGTGCTAAGATTTCGTTTTTTTAATGTCTTTTACAAAAGAAACGCAAAATTACAGCCCGCCAATGTCCCGACAATCATCTGTCAAATTACCGACAGAAATCATAAAACATTGATATCCGGCAATATGTGATCATTATTTTTACCTAAGATCATTGCGTTACGGGTAATAATAACGGTATTTAGCATTAACCATAGGATAGGAATCAACATAGTGAATTGGCTTTTTACGTCCAACCAGTCGTTTAAAATCAGGACAATAACAAATAGAAACAGCGCGACTAAAGTCCAGCAAATTTGGATCGAAACCAGTTTCTTATTGACACGATTATTTTGCTTTTTAAGATACATAATGGCCAAGGGTAACAGCACATTGAGCGGAGGCAAAAAACTGCCGGGCAATGCCAACATATTCACTATTTTATTCCATTTGAGCTCATCTGGATCTAGGGATTCCGCTGCATTGCTTTCATCAAAAAAACTTTTCTCTACGCCCAATGTAATAGCAAAAGCTTTCAGTGTAAAGCCTTTTGGTTTCTGTCCCGATTCAATGCGTTGTATGGTTCTTATGGAAATGCCTGATTTTTCCGAAAGTTCTTCCTGTGTGAGATTTAAATGTTCTCTTAAATCCGATAATTTTCCCATTCGATTACTTTTAGTGTTTATTTACAAGGTCAGAAATTTACAACATTATTACCATAATATACACCATCTAAGATCGAAAAATGGTCAACTCTTGATAAAGAATCCAAATGGTTAAAAAAACTGCCCGCATAAAAGAGTCAATAACGCATCGCTATCGTTCCAACTCTGCCAACGTTTGAATCAATTTTTTTGCGTGCAGTCTTGCATTGGCTCTTATTTCTTCCTCAGTGTAGCCCGCAGCTAGCGAAGTACCATGAAAATAAATCGGCTCAATGTAATTCATTTGGGTATGGTAAGCTGTCTGCTCAAGGTGTTTACAAAATTCATACACACGAAAATGCTGAAAGCCCAAAGCGGTGTAACTTCTTTGTGATGAACCTACTGTAAAACTCGGGATAAAATTTTTGTCCTTTAGTTTATCTCCTTTTGAACCATAAGCAAATTGATACTCAAATACCCTATCAAACCAGTGCTTTAAAATGGCCGGCATATTGTACCAATAAAACGGATATTGAAAAATAATGTTCCTATGGCGTAAAAGAGCTTTCTGTTCTTCTTTTACATCAATATCATAATCAGGATATAACTCATAGATATTCCTGATTTCAATATTCATGTTATTGCTCTTTAGCTCGTCGATAATCGTTTTGTTAGCAAAAGATTTATCATAATTGGGGTGTGCTAAAATCACTAATGACATACTATAATTATTTTAGTAGCAAAACTATTTTAAGTAAATTGCATTTGCAATAACTATCAAGATAGATAGGTCGAAATAAATGTAGCATGAAAACAGAATGTACCAGCGATTACGTGACACTTAAAGGGAAAAGTTACCCTTGTACAGTCAGTCTAACAATGGATTTGATGGGTGGAAAATGGAAAGCCGTTATCCTGTATCATTTAAAAGATATGCCAAAAAGGTATAATGAGCTTCGGAAAGAAATGCCTACAATTACGGAAATGACATTGAGTCTGCAATTAAAGAAATTGGAAAAAGATGGTTTAGTCACAAAGAGGGTATATGGAGAAAAGCCTCCTTTAATGACAATTTACAACCTATCCGATTTAGGAAAAAGCCTTCTTCCAGTTTTGGAAGCCATTACAAAATGGGGTAACGAAGTAGTAAGTGAAAATGGTGAGTTTATAAAAGTTTCATAACAACTATACTTTTGCATCGCCCCTAAATTGTAAGCTAATTTTATAACATCTTCACTATATCGGTATCCTTTTCTTGGGGCTCAATAGCGCCATGCTGCCAAACAATCCTTCCATATTCGAAATTACATTTTTGTTGCATAGAAAATAGAAATCTCCTCTCAATATGTAAATAAAGAGCGCCGCAACTGCGCCTGCTGCGAGTAAAGGTGCTATCCATGCACATACAGTACGATTAGCTACTGAATTCGGTAGCCAAAATATTTGAGTCAATACAATCGCTCTAGGTATAATTGGTAAACCGATGCACAGCGGGAGAGGTGATCGTATGGTCGGCATAGATTGGTTAACCGGATCGGCGAAGTAAATGATAAAGCCCTATTTAAAAACATTGGCAGAATATCTTGAGGTAGTGGCCCATCGCCAAAGCCAAAAAACACTGCGGTGAAATATGACAAATGAATAAAACCCGGAGATATACTTAAAGGCTAATCTATCCTATTGCATGAAACACTATAACTGTATGGGCGATATGAAAAAATAAAAATACGGTAGAGAAAAGGATAAATGTAAAGCGATGGAAAGGTATGTGAAGGTAAAAGGAACTACCAATGAAAGAGATTCCCAAAAGCCATATAGCAGGAGTAAAAGCGGGTGCAGAAAAACCAATAAAACTTGTACTCCACCAGTCGTCCGGAAAACTAATCAATAAAATCCAGGATAAAAAATAGAGCAGTAAACCGAAGATATATATATAAAACCCAATTTTCTGTTTTTTGGAGCGTATCCTAAGCGGCATAAGGAATGAAATAGCAAAAAGTATGAATTTCGATATATTTTCACCATAAATTAAAAAGCTTGGAGTAGCTTTTGAAAATACTTCTGGTTGGTAATTTTGGGGTAATTGTCCACCTAAACATACATTCCAAATTAGGATTGGTAAAAATAAGAGAAAACAATTTACATTATAATTACTTGAAATGTTGTTTCGGTTAAATTTCAGATTCATAATGATCATTCTAGATATTGATATGATATTCAAACCATGCTCGTATGGTTATTTAAATGGATAACTACATATTTTAAATAATCAGCTAAATCTTTAGGTTCGAAATGTATAATATTATCACTGTGAATGATCTTAAGCGCTATAGAATTTACTTTGTTGATTTTGATAGATTTTGTAAACTGCATAAAAGCGACATAATCATCTTCGCGAATACTAAGATTTTTATGATATGGCATTGGCTTCCCAGATTTTAATTCCTTCATTGTTTCCATAAACCAATCTTGATTGTCTTTCATGGCCTTTTTCACTTTATCAACAATGGAAAGCTGCGATGCATCTGACCGAGGAATTCCCAACACCGATGCCATATAGTTGCTTTCAGAAAGTAGCCGATCAACGAATTGGGTCGCGATAGCATTACTGTCTACCACAAATTGTTTTTAGCAAAAATATTGACAGAAATAAAACGTCTTTGAAAAAGGTAAAAAAAGAAGATATTGGTAAAGAATTGCCATTTAAAAATATTTGATATATAAAATTACAATTAATACCGATATTCTTCCATCTTTTTGGTCCGATGGTTCTGAATTAGCAATAAAACTCAAACGACTTGGACATAATTTTAAAGTGCTAATGCTATAATCCCTTTTTACCTTCTAGCCAATAGCCGTGTAAATAAATGTTACCATTTGATTTCTCTTTAATGATTTTTCTAAACATTTGAGCCGAATTTACGTTCCCTGTCAACACAAAGCTAGCATCGTGCCAATCCGAGCTATTAATTATCGTCGTTCTGCTTAGCCAATCCTCTTTACTGAACAAAAAGTTTTTGGGAAATATAAGGCAGTTTTCCAAGCCCAATAATTTTGGAACGTCTTTATTCTCTTCGTCTAATTCAAAAATGAACAGAAATTGTTGTTTGTTCTCCTTTAAAACCGGAAGAAAAGAAATAGCAAGTGCTAATGACGTTTCATCGCCAAAAATCACAAAGCTTCGCGCTATTTTATTATAATACCTACTTATCCCTCTCGGCTTATACATAACTATTTTGTCGCCAACTTTTACATTAGCCATAAAACTACTTCCGCAACCTTTACCATTCAAATAAATGATGAATTCAAACAGCCCCTTTTCAGTATCTGAATAAGAAACTGAATATCTTCGCGCTTCTGTATCGTTCACCCTAAAGTCGATAAAGGAACCGATCGCGAATTGTATGTCTTTTAAATCACCTTTAAAACAAATCTTCTTAACGGATTTTGATAAAAAGACCGTTTCGACAACTTCGATCAAAGGTAGCTTGGGCGTTAAGAACTCTAAAGTATCAAATAACCATTTTGGTGCACTTGGCATAATATTATATTTTGTTTAAGCAAAGTACACTAGATTTGATCATATAAAAAAGAACGGAAAAGAGTAAGTATTGGATTAATCGCGGTTTTTTCTACGAAATGTCAAAGCGGTAAATCCTACAACTTGTGTAAATAGTCGTGAAAAATAGGAATAATCATCGTAGCCTAATTCAATCGCAACCTCCTTTACCGATCTATCTGAGTGATAAAGCAGACGCTTTGCCTCTAAAATAATGCGTTGTTGTATATGATATGAAACGGATAAACCTGTTGCATTCTTCACGCACTCATTCAGATAAGCAACCGAGATGTTTAATGCTGCGGCATAGTCCGCGGGACGCCTCATGCTCACAAAATTTTGCTCCAGTAAGCCCATAAATGCCTTATGAACTATTTCAAAACGCGAGAGTTTCTCCGCTGGTTTTGTCTGTTTGAGGAATTGCGACATAAATAGGCCAACTAATGCATTGCAACTGTCTTTTACCTGTAGATGGTATAGTTTGTCATCTCTTCGATCGAATAGCTTTTTACATAAAGAAAAAGCTTCTTGTGTAATAGCTAAATCTATCTTTGAGGATAAAGTTAATGGCTCGACAGGTGTATTTCTGTGCAATAATTTTAAATAATCCGCATGTAAGTTTTCATTGGATATTGTCATTATAAAACCACTTAATTCTCTAACTTTCAAGGCTCTGTGCACCTGATTTGGCGATTGATATATAATAGTAGGCTGATCTATCAAATATTGCTTAAAATCAATTTCGGTATGCGAGGTACCACTTTCCTGCAATACGAAAAGGTGATAATCGTGTCGATGTGCATGATTGAACTCTTTACTTCCGGGAATTTCCGATGCCATATTAACGACAGCTATGCCATCACCAAAATCTCCGCCCCAAGTTCTGATAGGAATAGATGCTGTCCGTTTGCTCATAGATTTTAAACTATTATTAAATACAAATGTAAAAATAAATGTCTACAAGAAGTTCAACAGCGATATTTATTAACGGCAATAGATATGACAATCTCACATAAAATTAATGTAAAATACCTTAAGAGTAAAAAAGCCTCGAGACGGGAACTCAAGGCTTAATTGTTAAATGTTTAAGCTACTTTAAAAACTTAAGGATATAACAACAGCTAGCACTTTTCGTTTTTAATTTTCGAAATAAAAAATAGTGATCTGACAACTCGACTAAACTATATTATGGACAAATCTATATCGCATCGCAATATTGACTATATAAGCAGCTGGCCCTGAATAGTCCAGAAAAATAATTTTAGATAGTGGTGAACGAATTTCACTTGGCTGTGTTCTAATCAGCATGGTTACGTTGCCAGCATATATACATTCAATATATTATGAAAATAGCAGTGCTTGCTCATTTAAAACATCCCATCCGCAAACCATTTATGGGCGGGCTGGAAGCCTTTACATACGAAGTAACTAAACTTTTATTACAAAGGGGACATGAGGTTACCTTGTTTGCTAGTGAGCATTCGGATCCTAATCTAAATGTACATTCTATTCTTAGCGATGTAGATTATGATATGGAAACATTAAGCAGATTTCGCTCTCACGAATTAAGTGAGGATTTTATCTCTACGCATCACGCTTATTTGGAACTGATGCAAGAGATAGACCAATATGATTTTGATGTGGTGTTTAACAATAGCTTAAATTATGTACCCATTACAATGGCTACTCTTACACAAACGCCGATGGTAACCGTATTGCATACTCCTCCCATTTTTGAGATGAAAAGGGCTATTTTAGCAGCAAACCGCTACAAAAAACTAACATATGTATCTGTGTCAGAAACGAATGCGTCTTCGTGGGAGCCCTATATAGCCGAATGCAAGGTCATACAGAATGGTATTGATCTGGATAAATGGATATTTACAGCTAATAATGCTGGAAATTATGTATTATGGTTTGGAAGAATCCATCCCGATAAAGGAACCCATTTTGCAATTGCAGCAGCAAAATTGGCCGGAAGGCGTATTAAGATAGCAGGTTCGGTTGCTGACAAACATTATTTTGAAACTTTTGTTAAGCCGCTTCTAGATGAAGGCGTGGAATGGGTAGAGCACTGTACACACGAAGAACTTAATAAACTCATCGGAAATGCAGCAGTAAGTGTTATTACGCCTTGTTGGGAAGAACCTTTCGGTTTGGTTGTCGCTGAAAGTTTAGCATGCGGAACGCCAGTTGCGGGTTTCGCTAGAGGAGCGCTACCAAAGATTGTAAATAACGAAACTGGATGTCTTACCGCGTCTTGTTCGGTGATTGAATTGGCAAAATGCATAAACGATGCGGCGCAGCTTAGTCGAAAAGCATGTCGAGCGCATGCTGAATTAGCATTGGATATTAATGAGATGGTATCTTCCTATGAAAACATATTTGCCCAAGTCATCGAAAATTGCGAAAGTAAATATGCCTTATAAGTACGCCTTTTATATCCACCACCACGGGGCAGGTCATTTGACTAGAGCCTTAGCCATAGCAGCGCAACTTCCCCATAACGAAGTGGTCTTTTTCGGTAGTTCATTAGCAACTCATAAAGATCTAATACCGAAAGATATCCTAACAATCGAATTGCCATTTGATACGCCTATTGATAGCGATTGGGATTGGACGAGTAGTGAGTTGAATTTTTTACATTATGCCCCTCTTAATGTGAAGGGCATAGTGGATAGAAACTATCTTATAATAAATTTTTTCGCAAAAAATAGCCTTTGCTTACTTATCGTTGATGTGTCTGTCGAGATCGCATTACTTGCACGTCTCTGTGGGATACCAACCGTAGTTGTAAGACAACATGGTGACCGGTCTGACGTTCCGCACTCGCTGGCTTATGAAAGCGCATCGCTTTTGCTGGCACCCTACGCAAAATCAATGGCGCAGGATATCGAAAACGATTTTACACAAAAGACATTTTATTCAGGTGGATTCTCTAAGTATAGCGGGATGTCGATTGAAGAGCATTCGAGTTCGGAAGATCAGATTGCCATTTTCTTTGGCCAGGGTGGCACATGTTTCGATTGGCCGCTCATTGCCCACATTAGGAGAGATCTACCTGAAACATCCAAATTACATATACTAGGTACAATACAAAATTATAAAGCTATTCATGGAGTCAGTTATTATGGCAATTCAAAAAATGCATACCATATACTTAAAAATTGCGGAATCGTAATAAGCAATGCGGGGCATAACTGCGTAATGGAATTGGGTGATTTAAGAAAAAAAATTATTTGTATACCTGCAGAAAGGCCTTTTGAAGAACAAAAAATAAAGGCCCAACTATTGGAAAATGCAGGAGTAGCGATGGTAATAGAAGAGAAAGCTTTACATCAGGCAAACTGGTTACATATCATCGAAAACACAAAAAAGTTAAAGATCGAAGCGTGGGAAAAATTAATGAACCCAAAAGCAACTTCTGAAATTGCAAAGCAGCTTAAGAAACTGCACTCAAAACTATTTAAAACGATATTAAATTAGAAATATGCGCTCTACCGCTCCCATCTCCGTATTAACAATTGTACATAAACGCCACCATGCGCTAATAAACTTGCTTAACGGACTCGCTAAAAATTCTATCCTACCGGTAGAAATAATGATCGTGTTTATTAATGAACGTGCATACACGTTTAGAGATGATGAATATCCCTTTACAATAAACACCGTTGAAATGGAAACAGAAGGGGGGTTAAATTTGGGCGAAGCAAGAAACATGGCTATAAAAAGTTCCAGTTCTTTATTTAATATCTTTTTAGACGTAGACTGCATTCCTGCACAAAATTTAATAGAACAGTATTTGCCCTACTCGAATAAAAAGAATGTTTTATTAAGCGGCAGGGTTAGATATTTAAAAAAAGGCTTTGCAGATAAGCCAGACTGGATGTCGCAATTAATGAAAAACAGCAGGCCCGATCCTGTCAGGAAAGATTTAGAACAATATAGTTATGAACTCTTCTGGTCACTCAATTTTGGGTGTAGCAAAGAGACCTTCAATAAAATTGGTGGATTCGATCAAAACTATATTGGATATGGCGCTGAAGATACGGATTTTGGCTTCAGCGCAAGAAAAAAAAGGATAGCTCATATCACGATTGACGCATTGGCGTTTCACCAATATCACCCAAGTTATAAGCCACCTTTAAATCACTTTAAATCCATTGTCATCAACGCTACTCAATTTTTTCAAAAGTGGGGAGTCTGGCCCATGATGGGGTGGTTAAATAAATTTAATGAAAGTGGCTTTATAATTTTCGAAAATAATAAGATTATCATCCTTCGTGAACCATCAAAACAAGAAATTGTGGCTAGTCTAACGGAGTAAAAACTATTTAAACATATGTAGCAATTTAATAAGCCCGTTTTCACCGTGAAATATTTCAGTATTTTTCAAAGTATCTCCTGTCACCACTGCCGACCTTGCCTGCATTTTTTCTTCGTAATGTGCAATGGCAGTTTGAATGTCCAGAAAGTTATCGTTTGTTAGATTTTCTGCTAATTCAAAAGCGTCTTGCATCGCCTGGTTTACTCCCTCACCGGCATATGGCGGCATACGGTGAGCTGCATCGCCAAGCATTGTCAAGTTAGGTAATGTTGGCCAAGTTTGGTCTAATGGAAAATGATATTGTGGACGTGGGATACACCAAATTTCATTAGTTGAAAAAAGCTCTTGCCATTGCTCACTCCATGGGGAGAAAGCGACTTTAAACCACTCAAAAACCTGTTGTTTGTCGTTAAAGTCAATACCGCTGTCCTGCACCCAATTTTCGGACACTTTACAACCGGTATAAAATGATAAACTTCCCTCTCCCTTTGCACTTAAAATAATGGATTGTTCATTTCCAAAAGCAAAGACTTTTCCGCCATTTGTGATTTCCCAAAGTTTCGGTGCGTTTTTTTCGGCGTTGTAGATATTACCTTCAATAATGGTAATACCAGAATACACAGCCTGAATGTCGGTAATATAAGATCTGATTTTTGAGTTTGCACCATCAGCAGCTACAACAATGTCAGCGTAAAAAGATTTTCCGTTATTGAAATACAAAATCCAGCCATAATCTTGCTTCTCCATTGCAATAAACTGGCTATCCCAAACAATAGTTTCTTCATTCAAAGAGCTTATTAAGATATCTCGCAAAGGTGCACGGTCAATTTCGGGACGCTCTTCCCGATAGCCATGTTGAATCTTGTGGTCGTCCATTCTTATGATGGCTTGATCGTCTAGCACCCTTAATCGCCCCGCATTTGGGCGGAAGTTATTTTTAAATTCTTCCATCAAATCTGCTCTTCGAAGAGCTTCTAATCCACTCTCTTCGTGCAAGTCTAGTGTTGCTCCCTGTTGACGAACGTCTTTATTTACATCACGTTCATATACTGTTACATCTGCGCCTTTTAGCTGTAATAGTTTAGCTAATGTAAGTCCACCTGGACCGCCACCAACGACTGCAATTTTCTTACCTTGTAATCTCATATCAAGTACGATTTATTATTGACTGACCAAAATTACTCTGAATTAAGTGTTGAAAATTGTATAAATCGCTCATTTCGGTTTTTAAACAATTGTTTTGGCGAAACTCCGGAAAGTTTTTTCACCTCTTTAATGAAATGGGATTGATCGGCAAAATTTCGCTGTGGAAACAATTTTCCTTCCTTGATGTGTTGAAAGGAAGCTCGGAAGCGAATTATATTGCAGTATGCTTTTGCTGTGACTCCAAATTGCTGACTGAAATAACGATTGATTTGTTGTCTACTCCAAAACGATTTCTCTGCAAGTTCTTTAATTGTAATCGCCCCTTTTGATGAATAGATGAGATTGAACAGGGTCCTCTTCCTTTCGTCAATCTCACTTGGCAACAATGAGTGTATTTTTTTTGTCGCTTTTTCGCAGAATAGATCGAAGTCATTCAGGTCGTCAGCATTAAAGTTCCAAAAACTAGATGGTAAGATAGTACCTTTGTCGACCAAGTGAGCGATATCAGTCTGAAAAAGATAATGTACTGCAAGTGGGTTAAAGCTTATGGCATACGTTTGTCGCAAAGGTGCGATGCTCGCTCGTTCAGGTTGAGTTTGAATTCCCAAAAGCGCTATGTGGAAAGTACCTGTGGCGGATCGCGTAAAAAACATATCAACTCGTCCATCGGGCAATACAACGACCTCTCTGGTACAATCCGATTGGTTTTGTAAAAGCCAAAAACTTTCAACAAATTCCGTTAGCGGATGGTTAGACTTTACTACCTGATATTTTAATTCATTTTCCATTGTTACAGTCCGTTGATACGATAACTTTCCATCCCTAATTTTGCCGCCGCACATGCAATCAATAAAGATAACAAAACAAATACGTATTCATTAATAAGAAATAATCGCGCTGTGGAATAGATAATTTTTCAAATTAAATTGTATTCAAATACTCATTTAAAGACAACTCTGTTTCGATCTGCAATTTTTTGCGTAGTCTATACCGATGAATTTCTACTCCCCTAACGGTAATATTCTGCAGCTGAGCGATCTGTTTGGATGTAAAATGTAATTTTAAATACGCACATACTTTGAGATCATTTCGAGATAATGCTGGATGCTTTGCCTTCAAATTGTTTAAAAATCCGTCGTTAAGCTCATCAAAATGACTAGCGAATTGGTTCCAGTTTGCACTATTCTTTTCAATATCCTTTAATAACATGTTAATACGTTTCAAATTAGAGTCTTCGTGATCTCCAGTATCAAGCTTTGCGAGTTCATCCTTAACTTTGATTAATGCACCCGAATTTTCAAGCAACTGCATGCTAGTACTGGCTAGCTCTTTCGTTTTGGCCATCACTTCATGTGCCAATTTCTCGTTGTTCAACTTCACGATTTCTTTCTCATTTTTCTCAATTTCCAGCTGATGGATATAACGGAGTTGCGCCAACTGTCGCTCATGTTTCAGCTGCTGTTTGTGTCTCTCTATTTTACGCAAATGAATCAAGCCAAACACAGCGAGCATAGCCAATAGAAAATAAGCAATTTTGGCCCATAGCGTTTTGTACCAAGGCGGTAGAACGATAAAACTGTATTCTGCTATATCGGAGTGTTGATTGAGATTGCTCCTCACTTTCACTAAGAACGTATACTGTCCATCCGGCAAGTTGGTATATGATTTTTCAGACTGCTGATTCCACGAAGACCACTGTTCGTCATAACCCGACAGCTTATAACTGAATTCAAGATGTTGGTTTATACCATAACTCGGCGAAGAAAAGCTGAACCGAAATGATTTGAAATTGGAAGGTAGCCGTAGGACGTTGCCTTTTTTAGCATTGAGTGGCTGCTCCTTTGACTCCAAGGCATTTGAAAAAAAACCTGCATAAATAAGACTATCCCCTTTTCCTGTTGCAATAATTTGAGATAACATAGCAACAGGCCTCACACTATCTTTCAAATACTTATCATAATTGATATGGATTAATCCTTTCTCTGCTCCTATATAGATATTATGTTGATCGATAGTATAAATATGTTCGAATCCCGTGGTATTCATCCCTTCTATCTCAGGAAAACTAATAAGATGATAGGTTCGAAGCTTGGAATCAAATCGCCCTACCCCTACCATTTTCTTTGTACAAAACCAGATATTTCCCTCTTGATCATCTTTTAAGTAACGTATGGTCAATTCTTTAAAAGCTGCGAACTCTTTAGCAGGCATAAACCGATTTATCTTATAATCGTAGCGATAAAGCCCTCGCTCCGTAGCAAATAAAATCTGATTTTTTATTTTAAATACGTAATTCTGATAATCGGCTGGGAGCCCATCTTTATGATTGCAGAGTTTGGCTTGATAGGATTTCTTATCATCCGACAGCGTAATCCGGTAAATACCCCGATATGGGTGAGATGCCCAGATGGTCCCTTTTTCATCTTGTTCGAGAAATCGGAAAGAGTCTGAAGGTCCATCCAGCGGGCCTTTTATCGAGAATAAGCCTTGATGAAAATCAAGCAACTCGAGGCCATTATAGGTTCCTATTAAACTTTCTTTTACCGGATAAACCATACTAAGGGGAAGCAACTTCCAAGTTCCTATCCCCTGCCGAACTTGCTTTAGGGAATGATCCGTAATCTGGAATAAACCTTTGTTGTGGCCGAGCAATAATTGACCATTAAGTTGTTCAAGGCGCCATGCTTCGCCACCATCGCTACCCGGAAGAAGGGAAAAAACAGCTGGTGAACGGCTTTGGTCGGTCAATCCTTCTTTTATTTTAGCATAATATACTCCATTCGAGGAGGAAAGATAAAGTGTATTATTAAAGAGGAGTGTAGAATATCCCGTCACATCATTCTCCATATTTGGTCTAAGATAGCGAATAGCACTTCCATAGCTGATGACGGAAATGAAATTGTCTGTGCCCACCCAGATATTCTTTTGACGGTCCACAAACACGGAAGTAACATTTTTATTTTGTAATCCTTCCTTTACACCAATCTTTTGAATCGTTTCCCCATCAAGGTTACGGATCTGACACCCTTCTTTGGCATTACCGACAACAAAAGTCGAATCATCGACTTTTGCTATGGATGGTGTGTAGTTACCATCTCCTCCCTGCACATGCATTCTCGTCAAATTCCGGTTGTGCAGGGTGTAGATTTGGTTATTCAGCGTTGACAATAACAGACGGTCTTTGCCAAGAGAGACTAATGATGCGATCTTCACATCCTTAAAAGGTAGGTCTTTTACGTAGGGACTCCATTTATTGTCACGAAACTCCAGCAAGCCATTTTTTTTATCCTGTGCATAAAGTATACCGCCCGACTGCCCCATGTAATACCACTCTACCGCAGCGGGATGCACCTGAATCTTTTGTCCCTTCAGTTCAAATATCGCATTGGTACCCCTAAAAAAAACCGATTGCCCTACACCAACGGTATTCCAGATATCCGCAAAATTGCGATATTCTTCTGGAACGAGATCATGCAAAGAATGATAGACTAACCCAAATTGAGGAGAACGCTCAAAATAGCCAAAATCGCCTTGTCCGCCAACATAAATTCGATCCTCGGCATCAATCCAGACAGAACGGATATTGGTATGATTGGGTAGGGAAAATGTTTTCCAATATCGTCCATCAAAAGTCAGAAGTCCCTCACTATTGCCAAAATACATGACGCCCCGGCTGTCCTGTTTTATATCCCAGGTCCGACTTCCTCCCTGATAGACAGATTTACCATAATTGTAGGCCAAAGGTAAGCCAAGTAACTCCTGTGCGACTAGCGTCTTTGAAAAAGCTGAAAACAGGATAAAAAATAGAATGGCAAAACACTTCATAATAATTCCCTTCAATTGGCTGACGTAAACTTGACGTAGCCCAAATATATTGAATTGTTGCCGAAAAACCCAATATGAAGTAGTGTTGTTGTACCCCTAAAATTCGATAAGAACTTACTTAAGTCTAATTTTGATTCTTGATAATTATAAACAATTCCTAAATTTCAATTCATCACATATGAAAAATAATATCAGTATTATTGCCGGTACTGTGCTGTTCTCTTGCCTAACCAGTGTGGTAAACGCACAGACCAAAACAGTGACCGGGCGGATCACAAACGAACAGGGTCTTCCTGTCGTGGCCAGCATTGCTGTACAGGGTAATGCGAAGATTGGCACAAGCAGCAATGAAAACGGGGAATTTTCACTCACTATTCCCACAAGCTTCAATAACCTCGTCATCTCCTCATTGGGATATGGCGCAAAGACAGTACCCATAAATGGAAATATCTTAACGATTCAGCTCACGCAAAACAACAGCGACTTCAATCTCGATGAAGTTGTAGTTGTGGGCTACGGTACCCAACGAAAGGGCGACCTGACAGCGCCCATAGGTACCGTAAATATGGAAGAAATGGCCAAACGTACTGTTTCCAACCCAATGGATGCACTACAAGGAACTGTTGCTGGTGTCCAAATCGTCAGTTCGGGAGCGCCAGGTTCTTCCCCCTCCGTTCGTGTACGTGGAGTAGGCTCTTTTAATAATGAAAGTCCTTTATATGTAGTGGACGGGATGTTTATGGACAATATTGATTTTCTTAATCCAAATGATATTACAGACATCTCCGTCTTAAAAGACGCTTCGGGTGCAGCGATTTATGGGGTACGTGCCGCAAACGGCGTAATTTTGGTGACCACAAAAAAAGGAAGTTTAAATACGAAAGCAAAAGTTACATATAATGGCTTCACTGGTTTTCAGGCACCAACGAATGTTTTGAAAATGGCTAGTGCACGGCAGTACGCAGAATACGCAACAGCCATTGGTAATGAAGCCTTTGTAAAAAGTTCGGTGGAAAAGTATGGTGGTACCTCGGCCAATCCGGCGATGGACACAGATTGGTTCGATGAACTCCTACGCTCAAAAGCCCTGATCACCAACCATAATCTGGATATCACGGGTGGTTCCGATAAGATCACGTATTCCATGGGGCTTAATTACGTCAAACAGGATGGCATCATGGATGCGAGCAATATGAATCAAAAATATAACATCCGCATGCAGGCTGACGCCAAAGTAACAGAGTGGTTGAAGGCGGGGTTTAGTGCGCATATCAATAACTTCAAAACCTACTCGCCCAATAATGCTGCTTTTAGGCAAGCCTATTTCGCATCGCCACTCTATCCGGTTTATGATCCATCACTAGAACTGGCCAAACCGGAAAAATTTGGATCGAGTACCGCGATCGGTATGCAGTCAGGTTTTTGGTATAACAACCCAATAGCGACAGCTTTTTATAATACGAATCAAATAAAAGGTTTCCAGATTCTTCCGACGATATATCTGGAGGCGAAATTCTGGCAAGACAAGATCACTTTTCGTTCGCAGCTGAGCCAAAGATATCAGTCCACACATACTATAAACTATAATCCTGTCTACTACATTGATAACGATCAGCGTAACGATCGCTCCTTTTTACGTTCGGCACAAGCACGCAACACTAATTATATTTTGGACAACCTCCTAACCTATAAAGATCAGGCGGGTAAACACCACTGGTCCCTTTTGATAGGACAATCATCGCGAGAAGAACGTTGGAGAGAAACTTGGGTGCAGGCTAATGATGTGCCCGCGTCGGAGGAGTTTTGGTACGTAGGCGTGGATGCCCAGGGTACAGGTTCAGCCACGGGTTACGGAGAAAAAGGATTTCGAAATGCCGGGATATCCTATTTTACTAGAGGTACCTACGACTATGACAACAAATATTTGCTAACCGCGACCTTCCGTGTGGATGGTAGCTCAAAATATCAAACAAAATGGGGATATTTCCCATCCCTGGGTCTAGGCTGGGTATTAACTAAGGAGAAGTTTATGGAAAATCAAAAACTTTTCAACCAGTTGAAATTGCGTGGAAGCTGGGGTAAATTGGGGAACGATGGTATTCAACCCAACGCTGGCTATGCTACAGTCTACTCGGGCAATAACTACTCGGGTATATTTGGAAGCGAAGGTACCACCAACGGAACGCGCATACCTGGATATCGTGTCGGCCGCTTTTTCACTCAAGTACGCTGGGAAGTTGTTGAAGAATGGGATGGCGGCCTTGACTTTGCCTTGCTGAATAATCGTTTGACTGGCGCAGTCGATTATTACTACCGCACTACACATGACCTTGCTTTTAGCCGACCTATCCCCTTTTCTTGGGATCGTGTATACGGCAATTGGGGAAGTGTAGCAAACAGTGGCTGGGAAATTGGTCTACAATGGAAAGACAAAATCGGTGAACTGGGCTATGCGGTCGGCGGAAACCTAACCACCCTAAAAAATAGGGTTAAGAATCTCGGAGGACTAGAAAATATTATGAATGGTTATCCGGAATGGTCTGCTGAATTCCCTGCACGTATAGAACTGAATCAACCTATAAACTTTTTCTACGGCTATGAAGTAGCAGGTATATATCAAAATCAGGCTCAGATCGATGCAGATCCCATAGCAAAAAGATACAACCAACAGAATCCAAACACACCAATTTTACCTGGATATCTTCAGTATAAGGATCAGAACAATAATGGTGAGATTGATGAAAAAGATCGGGTAAACCTCGGAAATTATCTTCCTACGATATCCTACGGATTTAACCTGTCATTTGATTATAAAAAATTTGATCTAAGTATTGCTTTTCAAGGTGTATCGGGCAACAAGATCCATAATTTAAACCGTGCGATGCGCCGAAAATATAACCAGATGAATGCCGATGCCGCATTCATCGATAACCTCTGGACCGGAGAAGGAAGTAGCAATACACATCCATCTGCAAAAGGATCGGTCGCGCCTTGGAATCTTCAGGCAAGTTCGTTTTTTGTAGAAAGCGGAGCATACCTACGCATACAAAATATACAATTGGGTTACAATTTTGAACTCAATAAAATACCTGCGCGTGTGTTTGCAACTGCCGACCGCCCTTTTATATTCACAAAATACAATGGTTTTACACCAGAAATATCTGGAATGGGATTCGATGCCAATGTGTATCCGGTCGCTTCTTCCTATAGTCTGGGTGTCAAAGTATCATTCTAATTTTTAACCTTTTAATTTAACTGCATGAAAACTCTTCAATATATCGTGATCGCAAGCTGCTTAGGTCTTTCTTTTAGCCTATCCAGCTGTAGTAAATTTTTGGACAAACCTTTGGAAAACCAGCAGCGATCTGAGGAGATTGATTATAGCAATACAGCCTTAATGTACGGTTCAGTCTCTGGTGTATATCGTTCGGCTTCAGACGATAACCTAGTGCATTGGATTGATCTTTCCATTCGGTGTATGCGCGATGACGACTACCAACAGGCCGCACCGAATCCAAATGATAATCCCGAATTAATGGGAATTAAAAACTTTCAAAATGACGTTACTATTCAATCTTATTGGGGACTAAATCAATCCTGGATTAGCTATTACAGTCTTGTCATCGCTGCAAACAATGCTCTGATCGAATTGAATAATTTTGCTGAAAAAATTCCAGTTTCCAATGCTACGGATATAAAACTAAATAGGCAGTACAAAGCCGAAGTCAGGTTTTTAAGAGCATATGCTCACCTGATGGCTTCACGCCTGTTTGGCAATGTACCTATCCTTATAGACAGCGATAACATTGGCCGTTTGGCTACCATCCAAAAAAGTACGGTAGCAGAAGTACGTCAGTTTATAATCGATGAAATGAATGCCTGCTCGGAAGATCTAGAAGATGCGCGTCCAAATCAGTCGAAGCACATTGGGGCGGTAACTAAATATTCCGCCCTCCTTTTGAAAGCAAAGGCCGCAGCAGATTTGGCCGGCAATGATAACGGTAGTGCACATTGGAATGACGTTCTGGATGCAACAAACAAAATTATTGCGAGTGGTCGATTTTCCTTATATCCAAATTACTACGAACTTTTTAAAATACCAGGTAAATTGTCGAACGAGTCTATCTTTGAACTACAATATTCTGATTTTGGCTTAGGAACTGGTGATATTGTTCGCCCGGGTGTAGATTGGGGTACCTTTTTTAAATGGCAGGGACCTTCGGGGGATCAAAAAGGAAGCCCTATCTCTGGAGCCGGCTGGGTACCGCCTTCCCAGAATATCGTTGATTTTTTAACCAATAGAGGTGAAACGGAACGCCTAAAAACAACGATTTTATATTGTGGCGTAAATGGCAATCCGGCAACGACAGCAACGACTCCTAGTGGTGATGTTGTTTATGGCAATCCGTTTGGCGTAAAATATTTTAATGGTAAAGCCTACCTCCCAAAATCGCAAATGACAGCCGGTCGAATGGAATACGGGGCAAACAATAATGTACGTATATTGCGTTACGCGGATGTTCTTTTATTAAATGCCGAAGCGAAGGTCAGGAAGGGACAAAATGGAGATGAGCCTTTTCGTCTGATTCGCGAACGCGCAAAACTAGCACCGATTACAAATGTAAATTTAAATCAAATTTTGGATGAGCGCCGAGCGGAATTTGCCTGCGAATGGTGGGGCGAACGTTTTAATGACCTGGTCCGTACAGAACGCGCCAAAGAAGTCTTCGGCGCAAAATTCACCCCTGGTGTCAGCGAGTACATTCCTATACCGCAAACTCAGATAGATGCAAACCCTAACTTTCGATAGATGATGACAGCAGCAAGACTACTAATATCCCTATTGCTAAACATACTTTTCCTTTCCTATGGATGGGGCAAGCAAGGCAAACCTGTTAAATCGACAATCGTTAAAGTTGAAAATGGTTTTACAATAATGCGTAATGGACAGCCTTACTTCATTAAAGGAGCAGGCGGAACAAGCAATCTGGAAAAATTAAAAACGTATGGAGGCAACTCCATACGCACATGGAGCCCCCAGCAAGCTGATGAAATCCTAAATAAAGCACAAACTTTGGGTCTCACGGTAACCTTAGGGCTCGATGTGAAAACAGAACGCCATGGCTTCGATTACAATAATCCGGCAGCTGTTGCCAAACAAAAAGAATATATTCGCACAATCGTACTTAAATACAAGGACCATCCGGCACTGCTTGCTTGGGGAATCGGCAATGAGCTTAACCTACATTACAGTAACCCAAAAGTATGGGATGCTGTCAATTCGATCGCTGAGATGATCCATGGACTAGATTCCAATCATTTAGTCACAACCATGCTAGCTGGAGTGAATCAAAAGGAAATTGATTACATCAAAACGAGGTGTCCAGCATTGGACCTGATTGCTGTACAAGTATATGGTGGTCTGGCAGCGGTTCCTGAACAATTAAAAAAAACAGGATGGAGCAAACCCTATATTGTATCAGAATGGGGGCCTACCGGGCATTGGGAAGGTCTGCTAACACCTTGGGGAGCACCTATTGAAGAAACAAGCCACGAAAAAGCGCGAGTTTACAAAAACCGATATGAAGCTGCTATCGGACAAGATAAAAACTGTCTGGGTTCTTATGTCTTTTTGTGGGGACAAAAACAGGAGCGTACACCAACTTGGTACGGATTATTTACAGAGCGGGGTGAGGAAAATGAAGTTGTCGATGTTATGCAGTACCTTTGGTCGGGCCTATGGCCCCGCAATCGGGCGCCGCAGTTAGACTCCCTATTATTGGATCATAGACATGCAAAAGATTTTATCTACCTAGAATCCGGTAAATCCTATCCCATAGAGGTCTTTGTACGTGATCCCGATGGCGATAATTTACAGATACGCTGGGAGCTTCTCAAAGAAAGCACAGACCTCAAAGAAGGTGGCGACCGTGAAGAACGTCCGCAGGCAATCAATGGCATTATAAAAGATATCGCAGAAAACAGGACGCTATTGACAGCTCCTTCTCTGGAAGGCGCCTATCGCCTATTTGTCTATGCAAACGATGGAAATGATAAGGTTGCAACAGCCAATATTCCATTTTTCGTCAAATCAAGTTCGGTTATAGCAAAAAACAGCACCTATCATTTTTCTCCAACCCCCATATGGGCCGATGAATTTAATTACTCGGGATTGCCAGATAAAAACAAATGGTCCTACGATGTCGGTTATTTGTATAACGGCTGGGGCAACAATGAATTGCAGTATTATATGGAGGCTTCAGCGTCAAATTCTATTGTCGAGGGCGGTGTATTGAAGATTATGGCAAGAAAGGAAAATAAAGACGGTAAAGCCTATACTTCCGCACGGTTGACCAGCAAGAACAAAGGGGACTTCAGATATGGCCGATTTGAGGCGCGTGCAAAACTGCCAAAAGGCCTTGGTACCTGGCCTGCCATCTGGATGCTCCCTACCGATATGAAATATGGTGATTGGCCTAAATCGGGCGAAATAGATATACTTGAACATGTCGGGTACGATCAGGGGGTGGTTCATGTATCTATTCATTCAGAGGCCTATAATCATGCTATAAACACACAGAAAACAAGCAAAAAAAAGGTATCCGGTGTTTCTGAAGAATTTCACAGCTACCGTGTAGACTGGACACCGACATACATAAAAGGTTTCATTGATGAGCAGGAGATCTTTCACTTTGTCAATGAAAAGAGGAGCTTCAGAGAATGGCCATTTGACCAAAAGTTCCATTGGTTAATTAACCTTGCTGTCGGTGGAAACTGGGGCGGCAGAGAGGGTGTAAATGATACAATATTCCCCGCAACGCTCGAAATAGATTATGTCCGTGTATATCGTTTATTAGATTAAACTCTCCAAAATAATCTCAAATCGCTTGTCACATCAACTTAACAAGCGATTTGAGACGGAAAGGAATAAAGAAGGACTTTTTGCTCCCCTACCTTGCCTGAAGTACCTAATTTAGCCGATAGCTGTAGTATTTCTATAAGTATGTCGAGAGGGACTTAATATTTAGAAAGTAACTGCTTTTGATCCTGCTTTTTAATATAAAGCTCGTGTACCAACACCATAACAATGACCAAAATTGGTGTAGCAAGTATAACGCCCCAGGCTCCAAGCCAGATTCCGACAAATACTTGCGAAATGATGATTAATGCCGGGGGCGTTTTGATCAACTCCTGTTGCACCAACGGTGTAATAAAATTGCTTTCTACCAACTGTACAAAACAATAAAGTACAATGACCCACAAAGCAGTCGATGGGGATTTTGAAAGGGCAACAAGGGCGGCTGGAATAATAGATATAATCGGACCAAAGTTGGGTATAAAACTTAATAGCCCCGCAATAAGAGCCAATACGAGCCACAAATCTATACCCAAAATAGCCAGTCCAATGCTCGTGAGTACAAATACAACGAACATCGAAAATAGCATTCCCTTTAACCAAGACCTGAGATTTCTTGCAATTTTTTCTATCAAATTATTGCCATGAGAACGCGCATCGGCTGGCAGAAGCTTTACAATGCCAGTTTTATATTGGCCGGGTGCAGCCGTGAAGAAAATTCCAATAAATAGTACGATATAGATGTCTCCAAAAACGCCTAATGTACCATTAAACAATCCGCCTAATAAGAGTGACGCTTTTTCCACTATTTTAGAAGAGGCTATTTTCTCATAAATCAACTTTATGTTACTATTGCTTTCGATGAGGTTTTTTGTATCTTCAACTAGACTAGGAACTTCTTTGGTAAACTGAACCACCTCCCCTGTCACGCGGGCGCCAATTAGAAAAAAAGTTCCAAATAAAAAGCTAATTGATAAAATAATAGAAAGTGGAAGTGACCATTTTTGGGGTATTTTTGTTTTTCTGGCGATTAAACCTGCCAATCCATGAAAGTATACTGCAATAATGGCACCAGCTAAAGTATACAAGAACACCTGATTGGCTTTCCAACATAACAGGAGGGCGACGACTATCAATGATATAATGCCAGCGGCTATCCATATTTTTGACACAAATCGATGGTTTGGCTGTGGTAAAGGATCTCTATTTTCCAATTTTTTGAATTTATAATGTTAACTTTTGCTTTGCTCTTAAATTTGTATCATTGACATTTTAATAGTCGCTTAAATTACTCGAACATGTATGATTTAAATGCTTGATATTTCAATGTTACTTAATGAAACAGCAGCCTCCTCACAAAAGTTTCGATTATTTACATAGGACAGTAGCTACTTCAACGAAATGATGCGAATACTTTTTCCATTAACATAGTCTGAAGCTCTAACCTCGCGAAAAAAAACCTTGAGTGGGGAACTCAAGGCTTTTTCTAATTATTAACCTATTTTATGAAAAGTATTACATTAACAATATGAAATCCGTTTTAGTTTCAAATATTTAAAAATAAATTGGAACAATTCAATTGATTATTGATCACCTTTTAGGAATAAATGCTAGCGCGCAGGCCTTATCCATTAAAAAACTGGGCTTAAAAAATTTTTAACTACTCTTTAACAATAAAAAAGAAGATTTTCTATTAATTTGAATTTAGAATCTATATTTATTGTCCTTTCTCTAGTCAAAAAGTTTCGAAGATTAATGCTAAGGTTAACTTTCCATGATTTCCTGATAAGTATATTTTTTTACTAGCAATATTTTGAGAAAATAAACTTAGTGGTACTAACATCAAAATTAAATGCAGTGAAGAGATAAAAACTTTTATTGAAACCATACCTATTATTCTGGTCTGCTCCACTCTTTAAAGTCAGAATATACGCTGTTGGCTCTATTAAATTCATATAAATATTTGCATATTTAACAACATTCATTTTTTTCAAAATTTAATTTCAACTGCCCCTCCTTGGAATTATCCCATAATCTGGTACGATACTACCAATCGGCGAATACTTCTCTCTAAATTAAGTATAATTATCGTATTTTTTTATTTCTTGATACTGCCGTAAGTAAGACCTCATTCCGACAATTCTAAGATACTAAATTTGTATATTTCATCGAAAATTAGCTGAAGAGATTCTTCCCCTTTCTGGTATATCTTCTTAGCTCCATTACAATACATCTGGTCCACCATAGGGCTGCTAAATAGACTACTGTATCCAAAAATTAAAACTTGCGGATTCAGCTCCTTCAGCAGAAAAGTAGTTTGAGGGCCGTTCTTAAAAGGCATCAGAATATCAAGCAAATATACACTAGGCTTAACGTCCATTCGATTGGTTGCCAAAATTAGATCTCTCCCGTTATTAAAAACGCCATGAAGATGGAAACGTGAATCCCTTTTTAAAATAATAGAAATTAGCTTTCTATGAATTGGCGAATCATCTGCAACTGCGATACCAATACTGTTTTCAGTCATTTTACAAATCATGATGCAAATTAACATCACACTAGCATTAAAAAAATGCACAAAATTGTGCAAAATATAGTATACTAGCTATAAAATTGATATGACATTGTTGAACGTATTCCGATGTATTCCAAGATACGATGCGATATGACCATAAGGAAATAATTTGAACACTTCGGGCGCATGAAATTTTAATAGTTTTATTTTATCTGCCGCATTTTTTGATTGTAGAATCTCGATATTTTTCAAGGCAGTGACAAAATTTGGTTGAATAATCATTAGTTCCAATTGATAAAATCTTGGAAATTGCTCATATAGACGTTTAACTGCTGGTATATCCAACATCAATAGCAAGCAGTCATCCTGTACCCGGTAATTTTTCTTTGAAGGTCGATCTTGAAGGTAATCTTCAAAATTAAAAATTATTTCTCCCAGAGTTGAGGGATAATGCAAACTAGTAATACGGGTGGTACCATCTTGTTGTAAAATACTTGAATAGACAGCGCCCTCAATAATTAAAGCGATTGTATTGACGCGTTCACCATATGAAAAAACAATTTCTTTGCGACGAAATCTTTTAAAGATCAAAATCTTGTTAAGTTCAAAAAGTTCCTCCTCATTCAGATTAAAATGAGAAAACTTATCGACAATATATTGGTTTACAGTTGATTTTTTCATTTTTTGACCCATAAATAACATTCCTCTATCTCCTAGTTATTCGGCGAAAAATAGGTTCAATCTAACTTTAATTTCTTACTCTAATTTATTTTTCCAAATAGAAATCCCAAGTCGCCTTTGATATAGCTGATATCATCTCTGCATTGGTATCATTGCTTTCTTTAGAATCCGTTACAAAAACACTGATAATAAAATACTTACCATTAGGTAGAAACACTATTCCAATATCATTAAAGGCGGCAGTAATACCTTCGGTGTTCTTGCCTGAATATCCTGTCTTGTGCGCTACCACCGTCCCTTTTGGTAAAGCTCCCTTTAGCCGGTCTTCACCAGTATTTGTGTCTCTCAATGTTTTCCAAATAAAATCATAACTCTGCTGGGATAGTAGATTATTCCCATTAGTATAGAATTTCATCAAAAGTTCACTTGCAGCATGAGGTGTAGTCCAATTTTGAAACATATTTTCCCATTTAGATTGCATCTCTTCTTCGGTATAGTTAATTTCAAAATTATTGATAATATGGTTGTTCTTGAAATAGTCCTCTATTGTTTTTGGTCTGCCTAACAAGCGAATTAGGACATCACAGGCCACGTTATCACTTTGAGAAACAGAATATTGGATTAGTTTTTTAATCGTAAAATCGCCCCCTTTTGGATGTTCGTCTCTAAGCGGGCTCCAAAAGTCAGGAAGAAGTTCTCTTTCCGTAACTTTTATCTTTCTGTTTAAGGACAACTTCCCTTTGTCAATTTCAGCTAGGACTGCAAGAGCAATATGCAGTTTAAAAACACTTTGTAATGGATAATGCTCTTCAGCATTTATTGAAATGCTATCCTGACCATTATTTGCCAAAATGGAAACTCCTACCCTCATATTCTTCGTTGAAATTATTCGCTCAATTTTCTCTTTTAATAGAGTAGTTGCTTTCTGCGCAAAAAGTTGATTCAAATTAGTACATAAAAGAAAAATAGCTATTAAAAAATAACATTTAATATTCTTTTTAAATGTTAAAAGTTGTAGATACGAAGTATGCATTGCCCGAGATTATTAGTTGTCTTTTCTAGATGCAGCTAAAGTTAAAATAAAAAAGATTTTTTAGTGTTATTTGAGATAAGAAAATTATAGTGACGCGATCATAATCAGAAATAGCATAACGATATATGGCTATTTGAGTTTGTTTCAATGCAGTTTTGAAAATTAAAAAGGATTTGAATTTATCAACGAATGATTGTTGGAAAAAAAATATAACATCCCTATCTATATGTTTGCTTATTCAAATATTCTCTTTGTAAAAAGATCTTTCATTTTGTTAAAGTTTTGTTTAGGTTTTTTGCAGATATAAATCGTTTGTAGCACCCATCCTTCATTACTGGCATATGGACTATATAACTTTTTCACTGGAGTGACTTCTTCGAAAAAAGGATGAAAAAACTCTTCACTAGTATCATTGTAACAAATGGCTATCACGGTTTTCGGCATTCGTCCGAATGGCGCCCAACTGTAGAAACTACCGTGGTAGCAAAATGCATTCGGAAGCCCGTATGTAGCCTTCATCAGCTCGATAGCGCCAGCCTGGGAATAATGTTTACCCCAAATGAGACAGTTTAACTGTTCATTTGCAGGCAAACTGTCATAAACGGATTTTAACTCCTGCATAGTACTTTCCCACTTTTGCTTTGTAATATATTCTTGCATAGGAAGAACCTCTTTACCATTTTTCACATTTTTAGGAAGGTATTTGTGAATTGTATCCATATAATGCGCATAAGAATAAATGGGTAGACCAAAAGGAATCAAAATAGTTCCTAGTAATAAAATAAAACCTAATGGAAATAAAAGCCACCTTCTTTGGGGCATAATAACACGCTCAAAAAAAACACCAACAAAGGGCAATAATGTTAGAACAATCGGGAAAAAGTAATAAGCTTTGCCTTTTGAATAAGCTAAAAATAGAATAGATAATATAATTGAAGTCGCTAAGGGCGGGTAGTGGTGTTTCATTTTTTGACCTCCCAAAATAAAAATCAAGGTAGGAATTAGCATAATAGATGTAATCGGGTTTCCGGTCGCTATATGCAGGAGCTCATCTCCTTGAAAAACCTGAATGTATATCAGCAATTATATGAAGTGTCAGTTTGAAGAGACAGAAAAAAAAATTATAATTTTTGTGCTTTTATCCATTAGTTGTTGTGTGGGGTTAACTCTCTTGGCCAAACCTACGCGACATAAGGTTGCGGATCTAAAAATAGAAAAATTCACGCAATAATGTCAGCCGAAACAAAGAACTTCCTTTCTTTTATTAACGCACACTTCGTACATACCGATTCTATTAGAATACCGATTCAATAATTGGAATGAGTTTTCTAGACGTGGATAAGTAAAATACTGTTAGCTTCAGAAAATTAGACCTAGGCGTATAGTTCTATTTCTTAGAAAGCGATCTGCCAGCTTATCCATTACAGCGATATCAACAGTTTTCATCGAGGATTAATCTACGAATGTTGAAGCGAATTTGTTTTGAAGACTCTCAGATTAAAAATAGCGTTTAAATGACTTTTCTTTTTCTAGATAGACTTACTTTTGTCGCAAATTTATCCCATGCAGGATAGTAGAAGAGCAAAATGAAGAAAGAATCACGCATCATATCGCTCATTGTAGGTGGAACATTACTTATGGAGATGCTGGACACCACAGCGATATCAACGGCCTTACCCAAAATGGCACATGATTTTGAGAGTAATGTAGTACATCTCAGCGCGGGCATTACTTCCTACACCGTTATGTTAGCAGTATTTATTCCAATCAGCGGCTGGATAGCTGACCGCTACGGCGCAAAAAAAGTTTTCAATGCTGCAATTATGGGATTCATACTTTCATCGATCGCATGCGGACTAAGTTCCAACCTAACATCGTTCGTCATAGCTCGTATTTGCCAGGGTACAGCCGGTGCACTTATGGTACCAGTTGGTCGTCTTATCGTGCTGAAGCATACAGAAAAGAAAGACCTAGTCGACGCTATCGGGTATATTGCCTGGGCTGGGCTACTAGGACCAATTATCGGACCTGTACTGGGCGGTTTTTTTACTACGTATTTTAGCTGGCACTGGATTTTCTTTATCAACATCCCATTTGGAGTATTTGCCTTGTGGGCAGTTAATAAATATATCCCGATGATGGAATCAGAAAATAGCCGTCCACTTGACATTATCGGATTTTTTATCAGTGGTATTGGCCTAGCGGGAATCATGCTGGGAACCGAAATGATCGGTGCGGCTAAAGATGATTATTTAAAGCCAATTCTAATGATTGTAGTCAGTTTTGTGCTTATGTCAATTGCTGTCTGGCACTCTAAACGGATCAAATACCCTTTAATCGATTACAGCATCTTAAAAGTAAAAACCTTCCGGGTTACTGTCTATTCAGGTTCAATTACGCGTATGGTAATCAATGTGGCTCCATTTATATTACCTCTAATGTTACAGTTGGGCTTTGGTCTTAGTCCATTTCATGCCGGACTACTCTATATGGCCAACATGTTGGGTAGTATGAGTATGAAACCAGTAGCCATGTGGATAACACGAGAATTTGATTTTCGTAAGGTATTAATCGGTAATGGCATTATTTTAACACTTGTAACTGCAGGACTCTCTCTGCTTTCGCTACAAACACCGATTTGGATAGTGGCAATTGTTTTCTTTTTTTCGGGACTTACACGTTCACTTCAATTTACAAGTCTCAACACCTTAGCTTATGCTGACGTGACGAAAGAGCAAATGAGCAATGCGAATACTTTATATAATACAGCTCAACAAATGGCACTTGGTATGGGAATAGCTTTAGGAGCAGTTACTCTTCACCTGGCAAGTAGTCATTACAGGGACACTGTTTATCAAATGCGGGATTTTAGTTTGGCATTACAGCTAATAGCCGCTTTGTCCATGCTATCCTTAATTGAATATTTCAAAATTAAACCGAGCGACGGAAGTAATTTGAGAGGCTTGGTCCAGAAGAAAGAAATTCAGAAAGTCGCTTAGACTATATTCTAGCGTAATGGCTTTACATCTTATTAAGCATTTCAACTAGTAAACTTCGTTTATGTTTCTCGCTGTTACTTCATCACGACCCCTAAAAATGCGCTGAACTATTACTTTAAATAATTGTCTCCCACGTTAATTGGCCATACATTTCGATGCAGTAAACCTAATGTAGATTACGATCGAAAAAAAACTGGCTTTTCACTACCATCCAAAAGAATCGCTATACTTTGAATCTGACCGCTCTCATCACTAAAAAAATTAAACAGAAGGCTACTAGGCTCAATATCCACCACCCCATTTTTATCTACAGACCTCGGATCAAAAACGTCTTAGTGCCGGTGAACAAGAATGATCTTCTCATAACCAAGCTCACAGTAAAGATGATCATCTTGCAGCCTTATGTCAATACTTCATATGCTGGATTTTCAAAAGAACCAGTATAATGGATTAAGGAATTTGAAGGTTTTGTTGATGGAATGTGTAATTTGTTCTTTTGTTTTCTAACATGACTTAAAGAATCTATTTCCGCAATCTTTTCACCATTCCAATCAATTGGCTGCAAACCTAAGAGTATATCAGCTATAGAGTTTCTGACTACAATGGGAACCATAGAGACGCTCTGATTTGTCAATACAACAATCCCCAGCGTATCAGCAGGATAAAGTGCTACGTTTGCAGAGAATCCATTAATATTGCCACCGTGTTCAACTTGATAATGCCCTCTGTAGGATCCAATCATCCAACCTAAGCCATAGTTGGAAAGGAAAACATCTTTATGTTTGTCCGGCAAAGCTACATCCATTACCATTTGTGAGCCTGCAGCCTCTCTTATATATTCCGCAGAGACGATTTCTCTATCACTAAAATATCCATTATTGAGCCAAACCTTAAGCCAGTTAGACATATCAGTTGAAGTGCTGTTAAACACTTGACTCCTGCAACTTCCTAATGACTTCAATAGGAGCAGCACAAAAGAAAAGGAACTGCCCCGCATTTCAATCCAATTGACAAATATGTCAACGGTTTAGGCATAAAATTTGCCACAGCTAAAAAAAAGAAAATATGAAAAGCACAATACTTTTATTGACATCGGCATGGGCGGTGGCTTCATGCACCCAACAGGTAAAAGATAATACCCCGCCGCCAGCTCCACAGGAAAAAACGGTTGAAGAAGGGCCTACAAAAGTTGATACAACAACAAGCTTTGATCTTGCAAGTATCCCCTATTCAGATAGTGACATCGGTGTTTTCCCGTTTTTTACTCCGCCAAAAGGTTACAAAGAGATGAATCAACCCATTAAAAAAGACTTTGATGTTTGCTATTTTGCCGTCAATGGAGTTATGAAACCTTTCGAAGGTAGACTCTATAAAGCAAATATAACAAACGAGCAAGGCACTCAATTTTCACAGCGCTATTTTGAAAAAAGCATGGAGGATTATTTAGCATCTATAGGCGCTGTAAAAGTTTTTGATGGCAACATTACAAGGGAAGAGTATGATCGTTACAATAAACAGGATCCACACAAAGGTGATGAAGGTGACATTGGATATGCTGATGAACAAATCAGGGTTTATGTTATTAGAACGAAAAATCAAGGTAATATATTTATTCAATATACCTGCAACAATGCTGGTGCCAAACTCAATATTCTTCAAGAAAATGATTTCAAACAAACGATAAAAAAAATTACAGCAGATGAAATCACTAAAGATCTCTCTGAAACAGGTAAATCGATTGTTTATATCACATTCGATACGGATAAATCAAGTATTACTACGACAGGGATAGATTTGGTCATTCAGATTGCTGAGGCGCTAAAAAATGATCCATCTCTAAAAATCGCAATCGAAGGGCACACGGACAATGTTGGCGATGTCGCACACAACAAAAAGCTTTCCAGTGATCGTGCGAAAGCTGTAATGGATGCCCTTATTGCTCAGAAAATTGATAAATCCCGGTTATCAGCTAAGGGATACGGTGCAGACCGTCCTTTGGTCGCTAATGATTCAGAAGATAACAGGGCTAAAAATAGACGTGTAGAACTCGTCAAAATTAAATAAAAAAGTATGTAGACACCCCATGATACTTGAGTGTTAAAGTTTCATGGGGTATGAATAAACAATAGGAATTTCTCTATTTCCCTGAATTATTGTCTACAGGAAGTGGATATCCTTTACCTTTCAACGCTGCAATTCTCACTACGATTTCTCTCTGGCCAACTACGCTTCTTGTCACTTGGCCTTTATCTTTTCGGCTTTCTTTATCAGCCGCTCGTTCTTTGGCACTATCACCTGTTGAAGCAGACTCCGGATCGTCAACCCCGGCAATTTTATTACCACGTGCATCCTGATTCATATCTTCTAAACCTTTCATTAAGCTAGTCCGCTCCTGCTCACTGAGTTTCTCTAGCTTGATATTGTATTTATCGAGCACGCGTGTCGCATTTTCGATGGTATTTGTACCACGCTCATAAACATCCCGAAAGATATGCAAACCTCCATCCTGAGCAACAATGGTTTCATATCGAAGTTCAACTAATACAGGTTGCTTTAATTTTACAGTTTCAGTCTTTGTATCCTTTTTTTCGTAATTAGCGATTTTCTCTGCTGATATCGGATTTCCTGCTACTAAGGACAAAAATTTTGCAAAATCCTGCACCTGACCGTCCGTAAGACCAACACAACCATGAGAAGCAAAAGCTCCTAATTTGGATACATCTTTTCCTCCGTGAATCAAAGAAGGCATACCAATGGGAATTTTAATGGGCCCCAGAGGATTTAGTTCACTTCCCGCAGGGACTTTCTCGCCCGGACTCACCTTACCTTTCACCCAAGGCTCATCAGGAGGTGTCCATGTAGGATTAAATATGATATTGGTCGCTTTACGCACGCCCGTAGGCAAGGGAAACTCGGGATATCCAATAGCAATACTGTAGGTCTTAATCAGTTTACCCTGCTGAAATACATCCATTCGAAACGCTGGCCCGTTCACAATAATACGCGTGTCTTCAGGAATCTGATTTGGCTCAATTGGTAGCGTGTTCTCTCCATCAGCATAACGTGCAGTTATAAAATGAAAGAATTGAGCGGCCTTTTGGTTACCAAGTATCTTTACAATTTGAGTCGTCGCCTGTTTTATAGATTCTTTAAAAGATTTACTGGAAGGTTCATCCTCCTCGCTAAGTTTTTCCACAGCTGTACTCGCAGCTACCTTTAAATCATCGATCTGCCTTTGACTGAGTTGCAATTGGGATTTTAAAGAGGACTCAAAATCCTCTTCGTAGAAAAGAGCATTGAGGAGCGCAAGTGTAAAATCGGTATTCTCAGCCTGCTCCTTCATTTTGGAAACTTCTTTCCCTCCCGGCTGATTTTTAGAGTTGCGGTCCCGGCAACCCGTAACAGCAAAGCTTATCACCAATATACTCCATAAAGAGATTCGGATAACATTTTTATAATTAAATAACATAATCATATTTTTAATTTAACTTATCAACAACCTTAACAAGGAAATAGGTCGAACACGTAGAAATATATAATATAAACTTCACCACATACTATCAATTGAAAGCTATGGAAGCCAATTATCATCAAATTATAACGATATTAAGCCACTAACTCAAAGTGACCTGGGTAAGTTTTTACCATGCCGTTTCGGTCAATAAGTATGGCTGAAGCAAATGCTGATTCCAAGTTTTCGTATTGGTATTGATCTTTGGAAATTTTTGTGTATCTTTCTCTAACAGGCTTAATTGATTCATTCAAGATATCGATATAAATAACATTGATATCTTGTGATTCATTGACATTAAGCGCGAGTCTTTTTATTGGTAACGTGTTTGTCAATGGTGTTATAGAGATATCGATATAATTAAAACCTGCAAAATACGGTTCAATCTCTCCATTGATCAGCCAATCAGAACCATTTTTTTTTCCATAAAATTGTTTGAGTTCACCTTGAATGTCGCATCGAATTTCGAAATCCTGTGTATTCCATTGGTTATCTGTGTTAATCAAATAATTTACGATATAGGTATTGCTTTCGTAATTACCTACAATTTCGGAAGCTATTTTGAAACCACTATCCGTTGTGTCAACGGTGCAATGCTCCCAAGATTTGTTGATCAATCCTCTCCATAATAAAATTTTCATAGCTATATAATTTAATTTATCCCACAATAAGCTTTATTGCGATGTTCTTGAAACAATGTTACAGCGTTGATAGTTTCAATTATTTACATTTTAAAATAAAAGTTGGATTACGCTGTAGGTTATTCGTATTTTTTTAAGTCGCTAATACTTTGGATATGATTTTGTTCAGCTTGAGAACGTCGCATCATCAGAGCGTATGCGTTATTAAAACCAAGAGGTTTTAACCAAGTAATGCCAAATCGCTTCTGAAATTCACTCTTTACATAGTTGTAGGTGCCAGCAGGATCTTTGGACACATTGGATATAATTTGTTGCTCCGGTTTAAGTAATACCAAAAGCCCCGTCCCTGTATACTCCACGTAAAGGTCGACTGCATCGTGTATCAGAGCATCAAAGCAAATTTTGGTTCCGCCGAGTCCTGTCTTTGTCTCCACTTTATAATCGGTATACCCTTCAAGGAGAATTTTATAAATGGCAGACAAAATGTATTGTTCCCCAAAAATTTTAGATCCTATCCTGACGGTACCAGCCTGACCTCGGCGCGACGGTCTATAGAGTTTGTTTTGCACCAAAAAGTCCGTGGCAATATTCTCAGGCGTCTGTTTTAGGAAATCCGCCCTATAGTTAAGGCTAACCATTACCGAATCAGTAAACTTCTCTGCCAATAGATTTATTGTCTCTTCCAATTGTGGAAATTTCTTGAGCGTCGCTACCTTTACAATCGGTGCAGCAAAGTAGGGCGGAAAAATCTTTCTATCATCTTCCAAGGCTAGCAAATCATAAGCTTTGACACGACCGTCAGTAGAATATCCGCTAATAAGATCGATATCCTTTTCAAAAGCGGCTTTGTACATAATCGCATCACTAATGATAACGGGCGTTATCTGGAGGCCATAAACACTACGAAGACCTAAGTAACCATCTTGACGTCCCATAAATTCAGCTGTAAAACCAGCTTTAATCTGCTGATCAACACTGTTTTTTCTTATATAGACTATAGCAAGAATAAGAAGGAAGCTGGGCAAAATAGAGATTAGCAAAATTCTGAAATTAGTGAAAGAATTTTGTAGGAATCCAATACCTTTATCTAAAAGTATCGCAATTAAAGCAGCGGGAATAGCGCCCGCTAAGATCATATTGGAGTTATTAAGTGATATACCTCCAAAGATAAATTCACCCAATCCGCCGGCGGCAACGAATGATGCTAAGGTTGCGACGCCTACATTGATTACTGCGGCTGTCCGAACCCCCGCGACAATCACCGGCATAGCCAGTGGAAGTTGAACTTTTAATAGTATTTGCCAATCGGTCATACCCACAGCTTTCGCTGATTCCAAGATACTATATCCTATGCTAATGATTCCGGTATAAGTATTTCTAATAATGGGTAAAAGTGCATAAATAAGAAGTGCAATAATAGCTGGAACCAGACCAATACCTAGGATTGGAATAAGAAACCCCAGCAACGCAATACTTGGAACAGTTTGTAAAATCCCTGCAAAACCTAAAATAATAGCAGCAAATTTTTTCTTCCTCGAAATCAATATGCCCAAAGGTACTCCAATAAGAATGGCAAATGTCAAAGATAAAAATGTTAGCTCTAAATGCTGCCACACCTGTATCAATAACTTTTGCTGCTGCTCAAGTACGAATTGCCAAAGAGTTTGCTCCGTCATGCCACATGGTGTTTTCTATAGGTGTTGAATGCACCTATCATACTTTCATAATCTAGTATGGCATCCCCACGAGCGCTTAATACCTGTAATGCACGCCATAGGTCTGTGTTTTCAGAAAAACCATAGGTATCGATGAAATGATCCAAGGCTATAATCCCTTTTAATTCATGTAGTATCGTTACCTTACACTCCAATAGCAAGCGATTTTCTGAAAAAAAATCAACCACAAATTCATTTGCTGGACTATACAGTAGCTCTTTAGGTGTTCCAATCTGTACAATTTTCCCCTCATCCATCAAGCAGATACGATGACCAAGTTCGAAAGCTTCGGGCACATCATGTGTAACCAAGATAATTGTTTTGCTTTGGATTTCTTCCAACAATTTGAATTCTGCGTGGATGTCGCTTTTGGTTATGTTATCCAGTGCCGAGAAGGGTTCATCCATCAACAATATTGGTGAATTGGCTATTAACGCCCTTGCTATACCTACGCGCTGTTGTTGGCCTCCGCTCAATTCATGTGGGTAGAGCTTTAACAGATCTTCTCCTAAATTTAATTTGCTTAGAAGCTCAATGGTACGATCCTTAATTTTATTTTTTTTCCAGTTCAGCAGTTCTGGAACCACAGCAATGTTTTTGGCTATGGTATAATGTGGGAAAAGGCCAGCATGCTGCATTACGAAACCAATTTCTCTACGCAAATCTTCCGGCCTCCTTTTGGATATATCTTTACCTCGGATAAAAATCTTACCCTTATCAGGTTCAATCAGCCTATTAATCATTTTTAAAGTAGTGGTTTTACCACAACCACTGGTACCCAAAATAACAAGAAATTCACCATCTCTCACTTCTATTGATATGTGATCAACGGCCGCCTTACCGTTAAATGATTTAGAAACTGAGTCGATCTCGACCATATTATCTAGCTAATCTAATTCCTGTGAACTGCCACTGATGTGCGGTTTGAAAAAAATTTCTGTAAGTCTTGCGGCTATGGCCTTTTGGTGTAGCCATTGAAGCGCCCCTTAATACCATTTGATTAATCATAAATTTGCCATTATATTCACCTACTGCACCCGCCTCTTTTTTAAATTTTGGATAAGGAAGATAAGCCGAACTTGTCCATTCCCAACGTTCTCCCCAACTAATGTGGTCGGCTGCGACTTCCCATTCCGCCTCTGTCGGAAGTCGCATACCTCTCCAAGACGCATACGCAGCAGCTTCATAGAAATTAATATGGCAAACCGCGGCCTCTAAGTCGATATCCGTCAATCCGTTCAGGGTATAATTCATCCACTTCCCATCAATCATATGCCAATATAAAGGCGCTTTTGCTTGATGCTTTTTAACCCAATCCCATCCTTCTGCATGCCAAAATTGAAAGTCTAAATATCCCCCAGCTTGTATGAAATCAAGAAACTGCTGATTTGTGACCAAGGTATTCTCAATTTCGAAATCATCTAGGTAGACTTTATGCCGTCCCAGTTCGTTATCAAAACAGAAACCTTGTCCCTCGAATCCAATTTCATAAATTCCAGCCTCAAATCTAACATACTCTCCGTCGTAATTCATGCATTCGGGTGACGTAATTTCTTTGCTATAGGGAGGAAAAAGAGGATTATGCCCTAATATATATTTTATATCCGTGAGCAGCAATTCTTGGTGTTGCTGTTCGTGATTCAAACCCAAGACAAAGATACCAACAAGATTTTGTGTCAAAAATCCCCCATCCAAAAATTCGATCATATGCTTGTCAACGTATCGTCGGTAATTATAGATGTCTCCTACTGATGGCCTACTGAGATTACCTCGGTCCGTTCGAATCACACGGGAACCTATTGTTTCGTAATAGCTGTTGAAAACAAAGTTGTATTCGTCATCAAAAACTTGATAATTTGGCAAATGAGGAATCAATATAAAGGTTTCAAAAAACCATGTGGTATGCCCAAGATGCCATTTTGGAGGACTAACATCAACTATTGGCTGAACTACATAGTCCTCAATTTCCAACGGCTGGCAGATTTCTTCAGAATAGCCTCTTATAGTAAGATATCTTGCATTTAACACTTCTTTTTGTGGCACTACGCTAACTGCTGAATTTATATTTTTCATAACCGATTATAATTACGCTACCATCCAAATGGAATCCACAAACCAACCTCTATCATCATCCAAATTTACCAGCAGTTCAAACCCAGCCAAAGAAGAAACACGTTGAATTTCTTCAAGCGAATATTTCTGTGAAATCTCCATGTCAATCAATTCATTTTCCTTAAAAAAAATCGAATCTCCTTTAATGTGTACATATTGGTTAGCTAGACTGACCAAAAAGCTTCTACAAGCTCCAGAGATAGGATCATAAGTTTGGTAATGCTGAAAATATTGTGTATCGAAGTTTGCGCCCAGCTCCCTGTTTATTCGGTTAAGTAAATTAATATTGAATGCCGAAGTGATTCCAGATTTATCATTATATGCCGAGAGAATGGTGTGAGGATTTTTTTTTAAGTCAAAACCAATAATAAATAAATCGCCGGGACTCAATCTACGACGAATTTCAGCACAAAAAAGTTGTGCTTCTTCCATATCCATGTTACCAATGTTTCCCCCTAGAAATAAAACTACTTTTCGACGTTCGGATATTTTCATTGCCTCATTCAGCATCTCAAAATATTCGCCTTTCAAAGGAACAGTGTCTAAGTTTGGAATTTCTTTGGATAATTTTTCACACAATACTGTAAGGATATTCCCTGATATATCTATTGGCATATAAGAATAATCAATATCACTTTTACTAAGATGTCGTAATAAATGACTTGATTTAAGCGCATCACCAGCTCCCAGTTCAATGAGGTCGAAAGCAGAATGATCAGAGTTGATGAGCTCAGCTATCTGCGATGTCCTTGTGCTAAAAATCTCGAGTTCACAGTCCGTCAGATAATATTCCGGCATCTGCATAATGTCCTGAAAAAGCCGGTCGCCGATAGGATCATAAAAATATTTTGAATATAATTTCTTGGGATAAGTATTTAAACCCTCTATCACGTCCTTATGAAAATTACCTTCATAATTTTCTATCTCCCTGACGACACTATCAACTTGTAGACTCATAACTCACTAAATTTTGCTATCGTTTCTTACGGAAAGATAACATTCAAACCGAAAGAATAGTTTCGTAATTGTCTCTGCTTTTATTTTATCAAAAAAGAAACAGTAGTAAATCATAGAACTGACAATAGAATTAAACAATAATTCACTTTCTATTATTCTAAAAAATGTAAGGCCTTTTTACTATTGGAGAGTCTTTTCTTTAATAATTAATATATTTGAGGTATGAATATTGAACAGATCACACAACCTTTCCTTAAAAGATTTCCTGGCGATTTTTCCAATAGCCCTTTACCGAGAGCTACGCCAAAAGTATTATTTGCCACGACTGAAACAGCAGGATTTGAACAACCCGAACTAATTGCTTTTAATGAGGCTCTTTCGAAGGAAATAGGTCTTGGAGAATTTGAAGAAAAAGATCTTAACTTTCTTGTGGGCTCTCAACTACCCAAAAATATTCAGACGTATGCGACAGCTTACGCAGGGCACCAATTTGGTAATTGGGCCGGTCAACTCGGTGACGGAAGAGCAATTTTCGCAGGAGAAATCATCAATCTTAAGGGCAAAAAAACGGAAATCCAATGGAAAGGTACTGGTGAGACCCCATACTCAAGACGTGCAGACGGAAGGGCAGTATTAAGATCCTCTGTACGCGAGTACCTGATGAGTGAAGCTATGCATCACTTGTGTGTTCCTACAACGAGGGCATTGAGCCTTTCCTTTACCGGAGAAGATGTAATACGGGATATTATGTATAACGGAAATCCACAATACGAAAAAGGGGCGGTAGTGGTAAGAACCGCAGACACATTCCTTCGTTTTGGCCATTTTGAATTCCTATTTGCTCAAGGCGAACACAAGTTATTACAAGATCTGCTTGATTTTACTATTGATAATTACTTCCCCACTATAGTTTCCTCTACCCCTCATAAATATAAAGATTTTTTTGAAACTGTATGTAGAACCACAGCAGACCTAATAGTAGAATGGTTGAGAGTCGGTTTTGTACATGGCGTAATGAATACAGATAACATGTCTATTTTGGGCTTAACGATCGATTATGGCCCTTTTGCAATGATGGATGAATATAATTTAAATTTCACACCAAACACTACCGATCTGCCGGGAAGGCGATATGCATTCGGTAAACAGGCACAGATCGGACAGTGGAATTTATGGAAACTAGCAAATGCCCTCCACCCCGTCATCAATGATGAAAAATTTCTTGAAAATTCGTTAAGAAATTTTGGTGTCTATTTTTCGGAGGCCAATAACAAAATGCTTTGCAGAAAATTTGGATTTAATGAACTCAGAAAAGAAGACGAGGTGTTTTTCACAAACTGGCAAAGCTTGATACAGGACCTTAAAATGGATCATACCTTATTCTTCAATCAATTGGAAAAAATAACAACGGATACTGATGTTAAAAATCATTTCAGTCCGATTACATACACTGCTCTAAATGAAGAAAAGCTCAAAAGACTAAAAGATTTCATTGACCAGTACCGATGCCGCTTGCGTTTAAATTCAATTTCAAAAGCAGAGTCACTAGAATTAATGAGAAAAACAAATCCGAAATTCATACTAAGAAACTATTTGCTTTACCAATGTATTGAAGAGATCAGTAACGGAAAGACAGGAATGTTATTAAAACTAACCCAAGCTTTAGAAAAACCATATGAAGAATTGTTTCCAGAATTTTCAGTCAAGCGTCCACCCATCTACGACAATATCGCAGGATGTTCTACACTCTCATGCAGCTCGTAACAGTAAACAAATCTGCCATTGAATTTTGATAATCTATTGATTATCAAAATTCAACACAGGTCCCCATTCCTTTAAGTTACCAAGTGTAACCTTCAAAAGCTGAGATCTAAGCCAAAACTGATGTATCCTGGCAATAGTCTGTATTCAGTGCTAGAATTGTACAAATCAGTCAGCTCAACATTTCTAAAAAACTGCGTATTAAAAATATTTTTTGCTATAATGTTAAATCTCGTCCTATGCTTTCTCATTTCATACGATAAAGTGAAATCCGAAAAATGATAGATCTTGGATTTCTGACCGATTAAACTTCCAAAGCGATAAGATTCATTTTTTAGATTGCAATGAATGTTTTTCGACATGTTCCAAAATACATCCAGGAACCCTCGATTATTGTTAAGCATAATTTTACTTTCTGTTCGATAGGTAACACGCTGAAAGGTATACCCCATATAGATATTCAATTTAGAATTCCACGCGCTTCTAAACGATAATCCATAATCATAACTCGCTGTACGGATTCGACGACTGCCCACTCCTTCTACCAAGTTAGCATAATCTGCGGCATTCGTTCCCAAATCTAATCGAAAATTTCCATGTACAGCTTTCAAATAATAATTAAGATCGGCCTTAAAATAGCTGCTCTTTTTGTTTTTGAGCAACACCTGTTGAATAAGGCTGAAATTCGGATCTAAACTGCTTGATATACCCACATAGTCAAACAAAATTTGATGTCCAGCGGAGATGTTGGCAAAAAAACGATCTGTCAGACTACCATAAGTATATGTCAACGCTGCCCTTGAACTGCTTAGAGCGGCGAGATTATCCATTCCACGGATAAAATTGCGTACGCCCGTGGTATAGTAATGGGGAACCAGTTGAGTGCTTGTGACATTCTGTTGCTGAAAATAAAAGTCTGCTTCCAATCGTCCTTTTGCATGAAGCCTCCATTTACCCGACAATCCAGGAGAAAGCAATACGTTGTTTTTATTTTTTGATTTTCTAAAATCTATTAATATGTTCTGTAACATACCTACCTGCAAACGCGGCGTTAATTCCCATTTACCTCGTTTAAAAGTATATTTGGTAACAATATTCGTCTGAAAAACGTTAAAATCCATTGCATTAGAAAATCCCGAAGGAGAGCATTCTGAATCACCTAAACCTGCTGGATTAGACTGTAATTTCAATTCCGAGTTGAGCTGCTGCTGTTGGTAAGCTATATTGAAGGCCAGTTCAAAAAAGTCGCCATTTCTTTTACGGCTTACATAATGAGTGGTTGCACCTATGTACATTAAATTATTCTCAATGTACTGTTGCACCCCATCGATGTCTTCAACTCCAAAAAGGTCTTCATAATAAAATTGATTAATATTATAATCTATTGGCGCCTGCTGCTTAATCCAGCGTAATGAGCTAACCAATACGTCACGGCTAGAAAATTTGCGGCTATAATTTATATTTTGATTAGTGACATATCCTTTGCTTTTGGTCCGTTCATCACTTTGGACACCATTGAATACTAATGTACCGATATCATTTTTCCCAAGGGAACCAAGCGAACCTGTATAGGTCAATATCGCATCCTTATTGGGCTCAAATTGAAGCTCCACTTTCGTGAAGTAATTATCAATTTTGCTCGTAAACTGGTGATCTTCGGTATTGGTAAATTGATTATTCTGCACACGATAGTTTTGCACCGTATTTCGATAAAATGTCTTTTTGGTAGAATTTGCAAAGCCGAGCCATTTAATCTTTAACTGCGCAGTTGGATTTAAAATGGTATTTAACGACAGTAACTTATCATTATTGAAATTGGTCCGCTTGTAATCAAATCCAGGAAGATTTGGAGTATTGTCTATCAAGGTAGGTGTCGTTATTCCCATACCGATCTGGCCCGGTTCATCAGGCGATCCAGATTGAACCAGGTAATTAATACTGCTGACGGCATCAAATCCATTGTTATTGGCGGCTCCCAATAGATAATACTTGTTCTTTTTTCCGAAGTTCATCAAATTGGCATTAGCCTGATAATATTTGGGACCAATTGGGACTATCTGAGCATCTAAAGACGCCATCCACTGCGCCCTACTATCCTCTTCCAATTCCAAATTTAGCGCAATCTTGTCCGAATTTTCAATACCTTTAAGTTGTTTGTTATGAGAATATCGCTGCAATATCTGAATTTTTTTTAGGGGCCTAACAGACATACTCTGCGTTAGCAAACGGTAGCCTTTTTCAAAAAAATCGTCTCCCTCAACCATTACTTTTTGCACTTCCTTATCTCCTATTTTGATGCTTCCGTCGGTCCCGACCTGAATACCCGGAATCTTCTTAAGTAGATCCTCTACGGTTCGTTCGTCCCCCTGCAAAAAGGATTTGACCGCGAGCTCGATGGTATCTTTGCCTAGACGGTAAGGGCGTTTGGAATGGACTATTACTTCTTGCAATCGCTCCACACCTCCAGCCGATAGTTGGACATTGACCAACGTATCTGCTTGCACCGCCATGATAGGAAGCGAGACGGGCTTAAAGCTGAGTGCAGTGAACAGTAAAGAGAATGATCCACTCTGCACCGTTTGCAAACGATATTTTCCTTGCCCGTCACTGAACGTATATGCCAACATTTTGTTGTCGCCATCACCCCGTAGTTCAATACGGACTCCCCCCACAGCTTTTCCGGCAGCCCTGATCGTACCATGGATAGCGACCTGAGCATGGGCTGCTATAGCAAATAGTAAAATACTGAATAAGGTTGCTATCTGCTTATTGATGTTCCCATTCATACACTTGTTCTACACTGCCTCTAACTTTTTGCTTCTCTACGCTAACACCCCCCATCATTGGCATTTTACTGTATAGCATACGCATATGCTCTTCATTAAATTGGTCTTCTTTCTTGACAAACTCTTCAAGACTCAATTTACTTAAGGAATGTATATACTTATCATCAATTGGAATACTTCCATTATAAGGGTAGTTGACCTCCTTGAGATACCAGTAGTTCGGATTAGCACTTTCATTATATAGCATAACAATAAGTCCAGGTAGACCGCCAAACTTCGATGGCCCTACAGGTACGGGAATAGCATTTGTATAATAAGCTACGAGGGTCGTTCCCCGATAAGATGCTGTTGCCTTGTGGCATACATAGTTACCCAAAGTATCAACATCGCTATACGCTGTGTTCCATACTAATACCGGAAATTTGTCAGTCACCAAATAATTGACCCCTTGAATGGAGCGGGTTTCCAACTGTTGGTTAGCATTATTTTGATGCATTACGACCCTATTAAACCTCTTGCCAGAACCAATTGTGATAGAAAATGAAGGTGCTACTTCATCGTCCACATCATTATCAAGTACTTGCATCTGCTGCGGGGTTGAATCCCGAACAGCGATCTTCACCATTCCATCATAATAAACATTTTCCTTAAAAGTAGCCATTGCTGATGGTATGTATTCATAAACGGCGTGAAGCCGCTGCGCAAACGATAACCTGGAAAGGAATAGAACGAAAAAGAATATATAATATTTATGCATGATAATTTGTATTTTAAGTAACGTGCCTAAGCACCGCTTTTATTTTCGTAAAAAATTGAATAAAATGTTGTTTGATTTCAAACAAGTCGTACATTACTAAAAGAAGATCGCACAACCCATAGTTGAAGAAAAGTCATTTGTGAAGTCTGTGCCAAACAAATGAAAATCACAAATACTGTAAACGCTAACTTTAAAAATTGTAACGTGAGGATACCGCATTCGCTTCCGTGGTTTCTTATGTAACATCAAGCATATTTTTGGCGATATGATAACTAGATATTTTCAAATTTGAATTTCCTTCGACTACGATTGCAAATGTCCTAGCCGATCTAGCAAATTTTAGCATGACAAAAGCCAGCTTACTTATCATTAATTTTTTCATTGTTTTTAACCTTATTTGTTAAACCATGTTATGCTTTCGTGGCATAATCTTGAATATGACTATAAAAATAAAGACACAATCAATGATTGAAATGATGATTAAATATCTGTACCCGATCACTTAGAATTCGTAGCTGATCAGTTACTATTCGATCTAAGCAATATCCCCACCCTAAGTTTAAGCGTGAAAGCTATTTCAACAGATTCGTTCGTCAGCTCAACAAGTAGGTGAAACGACTCTCAAAAAAGCAAAAAAAGAATATCAGCCGTTAATGGGAAATCGTAAAAATATGAATTCGGAAAAAATAGAAAGATCGTTTAATTGGTCAACGTAAAATTGCGCGCTCCATGCCTGGAGGCAATCAGGTTTATAAAGCTCGTTCTAATAATTCTACTGCGTCAATATACCTATGCAAAGTAAAAACAGTTCGCAGTATACTTGATATAAGATATAAAGGGCACATCCAATCCTATCTATTCGGGCTGGATAATTACATAATGTATAAATTTAAATTCGGTTTTTATGGTCGTACGAATCCGATTGATCGCCTCAGTAATATCTTCAGTATTCAAGTGATCCTTAAAATCGATAATAAGCATCAATATAACATCCTCGGGAGACTGGTAAGTAGATAAAATGTTTTTGGTTTTTATCACACAAACGTCTTGTTCCACCAGACTGGCAATTTCATTTCTTGTTTCAGAAGCAATGCCTTCGCCCATGAGTAAGCTCCTGCTTTCCCTAGCAAGGATAAAGGAAACGAAAACCAATAGTAAACCGACAATTATAGATGCCAATCCGTCCAATTCCGGAATCTGCAGTGCATGACTTAAGGCCATCAGAATCATGACGGTAATAAGACCCGCCACCGCTGCTCCATCCTCAAAAACGACAAGAAAGCTTGAAGGGTCTTTACTTTTGATCATAGCTTTCCACCAGCCCATGCCATTCCGGGTCTTATTAAATTCTTTCATCGCAATGATAAAGGAAGTCCCCTCAAAAATAAGTGAAAGGATTAAAACGACGTAATTCCAAAAAGGATTCTTCATCAGTTCCGGATTCCGTATATGAATAACACCCTGATAAATAGACAACGCTCCCCCCAAACCGAATATCAGAATAGAAACGACAAAAGACCAAAAGTAAAGCTCCTTTCCATAGCCAAAGGGATGGGACTGATCCGGTGCCTTTTTACTACGTTTTAGTCCATATAATATCAGTATCTGATTCACAGTATCGACTGTTGAATGAATACCTTCCGAGATCATGGAAGAACTGTTTGTAAAAGATCCTGCTAGAAATTTGGTGAGTGCTATTAGAAGATTTGCAACAAGAGCACTATAAATCGACTTTTTATTATTGTTCATTTTTCATAGCTTTTTAAACAATCTTATCTCATTCTGTGACGATATGCTCCTTTTTGCTATAGTCATATTTAGTATTTGCATTCTTATGTTTTTCGAGCGCGAAGACCATATGTTTTCTTGGAATTACTATAGTGACCTTTCGGCATTAATTTCCATCATTAAAAACTGATCAGCTATAAGGATTAAACAGCAATGTACATGGGTTGGTTTCGGAATCTAGCGATTTATCATGTTTTATTAATTCGTTGATAAACATTCGTGTCGTATTTTTTTGATCGGCCATGGAACTTGACAATCAATAAACTTTTTAAAAAAAACGCCACATCCAAGACCAATCATTCCAGGCCGATGTCATTAATTAAGCAAATCTCCATAGAAGACACAGTTAAAAGCGTAAAGGTTTCATATAATATGATCTCTTGAAGCGAGCTACTTGGCTTTCAAGAACCTACAAAATATTAGTATTCATCATTTTTGTGAACGAATTTGCTTTTGACTACTATTTGCCCAGAAATCTAAAATCATAAAAAGAATACTTTTGACATTAGCAACTTAAATCTGGGCTTTACTTACTTTTGCCGACCTAACAGTCAATCTATCTAATTGCTATTCAATTTCCCTATATAAAGCATTTCGAGACAACGCATTAACTTTCAAGCTTCATATCGAATCATTATCACTATCACTTAAATTGTACTGCCAACGATATTTATATCTGATCACATATAACTAATCGTTATAACTCTGGAAACTAACACTCTTTGCATTTTTAACCTTAAAAGAGCAATAAATAATAATTCAAACTATTTTAACAATTAAGCAAGAAGCTGCGATATCCCAGAGTAAGCTTATGCATTTTATTTTAGATAACCATAATGATTTTATTTAACTTTAGTATTAGAATAAGACACATCAAGTTTTAGCCTAAAATAGGATCAATTGCGACGCATTTACAATGATTCAATTTACAAAGAATTGATATTTAAAAAATCTTATTAAACCTAAGAAAATAAGACTACTTAAAGTTTGCTAAATGGAAATCACTACTACAAAAATCAGAAAAAAACTTCAGCTAGATGTCTGCTGGATGATATTTGTCATCACACTCTTTACATTTACCGGAGTCGCTCATGGCGCTAATTTAAAAGTTACCAATAAAATACACCATACTGTTAAGATAGTTTATTTTTTTGGTGCCGATTCAAGGCTGTCTTCTAGTTGGAAAAATCGTATCGACCGAACCTTAAAAGATATCTCAGCCTTCTATAAAACTGAGCTTGAAAATGCTGGTTATGATAATGATGGTATTCCATTTGAGAAGGACAATTTGGGCTACAAGTACTACGTGGTCCAGGGATCGAAACCCTCAAATGATTATACCATATATTCAGGTAATGAAATAGAAAATGAGATTTTTGAAAAATTGCCGCCTACTATCACACCAAGTAAAGAACATATACTTGTTATTACAGCTTTAAGCGAGAAAGATGAAAATGATACCTACATCTTCCATTCGCCTTACTATGGCAGGGGATCGGCCACCTCCGGCTTGTGCATGGTTGCAGACTGTGATCTCCTAGACCCGCTGCTACTCGCTGACGCAACTACTAAAATAACTTTCACAGAGATGTTCGCTACAAACAGAGCATGTTCTGTTGGAGAGTTCAATAGTTGGTACCTCGGAGGTATAGCCTATGAAATGGGACATCTATTCGGATTACCACATGATAATGGTTTTAAAAATGAATTCAGTTTAAAAACAATATCTATAATGGGAGAATACGGTAGTCGACACTATAAAGTGGGAAAATGGGGCGGTGAAAAATCAGCTAAATTTTCACATGCTTCCCTATTACAATTAAGTCGGCATCCCCTATTTACTCAAAGAGCAAAACCGCTGCTCAATAGAAACGAGTTTCTATTGCAATCTTTTAAATTATACCAAAATGAAAAGACAACAAAAATAAAGCTACATTACCATTCAGGAACAAAACTATATGCTGTAGTTGCCTTAATCCGTCCTTACGATATGTCGGAGTATTTAAGCAACAGCTTTACGTCGGTAGGCAATCAAAGCGATGATACAGAGATTGAAATAGCTCCATTTGAGAGCAATGCACCACATGAAATAAGAATGTTGTTTATATTCGCAAATGGATCAGTTAAAGAATACCGAAAAATGGTTACTCAAGGTGAAGGGGGGCATTTTTTCACAGTTAATAACTTCGGTCAGACAAGTATCAATGACTTGATCAGGGCAGTTGAAAATGACAGCAAAGATAGTCAAAGACAGGTTAAGTTAGGCATCTTAAATCAATTTTTACAAGACAGCAAGCCAATCAACCTTAAAACCACTCAAAAGGATAGTGTATTTCTTTCTGATGCAGCATGGAAAGAAGCTTCAGTTGGTTGGGAAAATCCTGCTCGGAATTATTACACGGCGGAATCCAACAGCTTATTTTTTTTAGAAAGTATGGGCAACCTATATCGAAAAGGTTTGTACGCCCATACTCCATCCCTATATGCATATAAGCTTTCAAAAAAGTGGCGGAATTTAAAAATCATAGCAGCATTGCGTGATGGTGCGCAAAAACCAGAGGGTATTAAATTTATTATCCAGGGTAATGGGAAAACCCTTTCTTCTTGTACCGTCAAACCTAATCAACAGCATCTTTTTGAGATAGATATCACAAATATTGACGATCTTGAGCTTCTCACACAAGATCCAGCCGGAAACAACTTTAATGCCTGGTCAATTTGGTGCAACCCATTGCTAACTAAATAAAAATAGCAGCTATTAGTCATCAAACTCGTACAGGTATTTCCAGGAAGTTACATACTCCCAAAGCTGGCCCGGCAACTTGGTCTCATCTCTATTTTCTTTGCGATTCATAAGCTCATCGAAATCTTTATGCATTACAAAGAGCCGAACTTTAGCTTGATCAATGAGTGCAAGATGATGTGAAAAAACCTTACTTATTTCTACTGGTGTCTCCTGATCACTCAAGGCAATATTGTTATCAACTTCGCGATCAAAAAGGGCATCTGGAATTCCCTCAACGACCAATGTAATCACCTTATTTCTATCATACCAAGTAATGGCAATATTGGAATGGATACCTGAAAATTCACGATAATTATATCTTTTCGGTAAACCAAATGCTTTCATTTTCGCGGAAGGGAATTGACTCGTTATTTTTACGAATAGTTCTTGCATAGCGCCTTTAGACATTTTTTCCTGACTCATCGCCATACCCTGGTTAAGGCTACCAGCATCGATATAGAATTCGAGATGATTAAAAGAAGTCATCCCTATTTGCGCAGCTATCTTGTTTGAGAAAGACGGATATTGAATACCGAGCGTTCTGAAATGCTGCAATGAATCATTTTTACTGACGATAGTAGATTCATATACAACTTTCGTTTTATCGAACGTTTGAGTGAGTTCTAAGGCAAGCTGCATCGGATTGATCAAATCCATGACGGTTCTGTCCGCTAAATAAGGTGGTCTGGTTGTATTTAGATCTAGAGCTGAAGCGTCCCAAGAAACCATACTTTTTAAGAGTTCATGGCGTCTGCTCTTTAATTCGCCGACAGCTTGTTCATATTTCGCCTTCGATACTGGGACATAGTTAAGTACAAAACGTTTACCCACCTCACCTGTACCATGATAATAAAAGTTAATGCGAAGTGTATCTTTACTCTCCACCATTTCATAAATACTGTCCAATAGTAGATTGTCATAATCTTTGATTCTAACATTGGTAAAGGATTTGAAATCCTTCCTTTTTATTGTCTTATCCTCCGGATATGGAACAGAGATATCATCACCATTTAAAGCAATATAAGGTTGCGCCTTTATCAACATCTCCATATAACTTAGCGTGATGCCACGCATAGGTTCCCAATTAATCTTATTGGATGATATCGCCATCCAATAGGAACCATGATCATGCGCACGGCAACCCGATAAAAAAATTAAAGCATGCAACAGTATTATTCCAATATATTTCATGAGCATAAGGATTGTTTGCGACAGTTATTTAAATAGTAAGTTATTGCTTTTTTTGATTGCCTTTCTAAAGGCGATAAATTCTAAAATGGTACAGCCTAGGTAAATAAACGTAAACAAAAGGAGTGTTTTTAACGGTTCAATTGCCATATTATAGTAGCACACTCCCACCAATATATAAACAATTAATATAACTAAGCATACAGCAGGTATTCCTGAGAAAACCAAAAAGCATAATGTTTTACTATTTCTGACTTTTTCTATATGATTTAGAAAAAACAGTAGAGAACACAATGCTATGGAGAAAAGGTAAACCGCTGAAAAAATAAGATTGACAATAATGTCCATTATAACAATAATAGTATTCAGAAATCCTGTATCAACAGTATTTTTTTCCGCAATAACAAGTCGATATAAGATAAATAGCACAATGCTTATCAGCACATTAAACAACCAAAATTTTACTATGATTTTCCCCATTTTTACCTGTTGTTATAATTTAATTCTGTAAAGCTTTCGTCTGATCTAATTCTTCTTTCTCTTTACGCACTTATCTGTTCAGCTCTCGCACTGTCCTCCTCCTCTCACATAAGCATTAAAACCGATAGCATCTAAACTATCCCGCTAAACGGGATGACACTTCCTATGATCAGTAGCAAAGAACGCTCGTTTAATCGTCGATTATTCCTTCTTGTTCTCTTACAAAAATATTAAGTTATTTTCCGAGAGGGATGCACGAATATAAAGTTTGTTTCGGCGAATAATGATTGCTTTGTTTTTTAAAAAGCAAAATAGTAGCTAATACCACAAAAAATGGGTTCATCACCTGATTAGAGTTGCATATATCCAGGGTTATAGCAGAAAATCGTATAGACAATTAAAACTGCTATGTTACTTGCTACAAGATGGTATAAATTTTAATTCACTGGATCTTTTCACTGAATTCCTAAGTTGAATAAGAGTCGCCTTCTAATCAAGTAGAGATACAATTTCATTATCTTCAGGGTCAGTTTTTGGTGAAAAATGCTTTATAAGCTTGCCATTTTCATCAATTAAATACTTCTGAAAGTTCCATAAGACCGCTGAACTTTCTACACCGTTCAGGCTTTTATTGGTCAACCACTGATAGATAGGCGCCTGTCGCTTTCCTTTCACATCAATCTTTGCCGCCATCGGAAAAGTTACTCCGTAATTTCGTTGACAAAATGCTGCTATTTCGGCGTCCTTACCTGGTTCTTGATCTAAAAAATCATTTGACGGAAAGCCTATAATAACTAGCTTATCATTGAATTTATTATATAGACGTTCCAGACTCTCGTACTGTGGCGTAAATCCACATTTGGAAGCGGTGTTTACAACCAGAATCTTTTTACCTTTAAATTTCGCAAAGTTTATGGTCGAGCCGTCCAGGCCGTTGACTTTAAATTCATGGATAGTAGCTGATTTCAATCCCATATCTACTTTAACGTTACCATTGGTGAATAAATAATAGGCTACACCGGCTCCCACTGCCGCCACAATAAATAAAACTATAAAGACCATTTTTCTCATTTTTTTCAGACATGCCAATAATTATGAACCACTTTGAGATCCGACTAGGCCAAGTTAAAGGTACTAAAGTTTAAAGAAGAAATCAACTCTATTTTATAGTAGCAAAACCTTGAGAATGAGTCGGGCAGAATACAAGAATTTCTCAAGATCACCTTCATTAATATGAATAATTGACTAATATAAACTCAACCAGATCTTCGATAAAAATTGTCCTAACATTCATCCTCATTGTATTCGCCCAAATTCTGTTCGCCCAGCGGTCTCGAATGCCTCACTGGCAATCTGAAACACTAAAATCTCCCTAATCCATTTATGGAGATTCTAAAAACAAATTACTCTATGTTGCCAATACGGTCGCTTTTGAACCCAATACAGCTGCATCAATTAGTAAACTAGATATGGATGGTAATTTTTTTAAAAGAAATCCGGATAAAAAGGCTAAGATAGTATTGGAAGAGGGATTGGATGGCATTGTGCAAATTAAACCAAACGAATTTCTAACTTCTGGATGGCAGGGACTGGTTTATCATGTTAATCCTAACAGTTAAAATGCAGTGTTATTTTACAAAAAGATCAATGCAGCCGACATCGGCTATGGAAAATCCTCAAGTTTGCTTTATGTTGCTACCGTCAGAAGTAACAGCGTTCAAGCTTGCCACCTTGACGATATTCAAGAATAATAACATTAAAATTAACTAACATAGAAAGCAAAGAATTGCCTTTTTTGTTATGGTTGATGTGTTTTGTGAAATTATCTCCCCATTTGATGTCTATTATAGCGAATACGAGAACATTTAAAACCTCTGATTTTACATACAAATTAAATATTCCCATTTTCACATAAAAAAGGATGATTTTCATATTCTTTCTGCGTCCAATCTAAGTTACATTTGTCAAACAAGTAGAATTGATTCGATTGAGGTAAGTGCTAAACTAATTCCTAATTGATTCAATAAAAAATACTGTAAAGACCCTACAATACTACAATGAAAAACATGATGTGGAACGACAATGTCGTTCCACATTTCTAATTAACCCAACTATTTTCTATTGATCAAATATACTCAACAGCTGATACTTACTATGCCTAAATTCGTACCCCACTTTGGGAAACAAAATAGCATTATGATAAAAACTTACAAATTGTTTCTTAAATATCCCTGAAAATTATCCTGAAACTGCAGTCCGGTTCCAACCCTATATTTACTTAATTTTTTGTTTAAAGTGAGCCCCCATAAAACAAATTCGGTTAAAAAGTGGATATCCTCAGATTTCGTCTCTGGCTGATATTGCTGTATCAAAGCCTTAATAGGTACCACTTCATTCAGAACCCTAACATACTCCAAATCACTAAGCTCATCAGATAATTCAATACCCTCGGATTCCGAAAACCAACGAACAATATCATCGTAAGGGTAACGTTCGTTTTCTCTTTCCAGCTTCTCAATTTTAGGAAATAAGACTGGAAAAAGGTTTTTGACAGCATTTTCAATCAGTTGCAATGCGACAGTATCGGCTCCTTCCTGCTCACCCTCATAAACAAGCTCAACTTTGCCAGTTATTGCAGGTATAATACCCATAAAATCACCCAATCTCACTGCGGTTGCTTGTGATCCGTTTTTAAGCATGCGCAATTCAGCGGTGCTTATTAAGTTTTGAAATGCCGTAATACTCATACGTGCACTAACACCACTTTTATCATCAACATATTCGCTATTTCGAGCTTCAAAGCTTATTTGCTCTATTAATTCTCGCGCTAATTCAGGGATATATATTTGCTCTTTCTGCGCCATTTCCAAGTTAGATTCCTGGGCGGTGATTGCTTTTGCTATCTCAACAGAGGTCGGATAATGGGTAAGTATCTGCGATCCTATGCGATCTTTCAACGGCGTCACAATGCTTCCCCTATTGGTATAATCTTCGGGATTCGCTGTAAATATAAATTGCACATCTAAAGGTAAGCGTAACTTAAAACCACGGATCTGAATATCTCCCTCCTGCAATATATTGAAGAGAGCTACCTGGATTCTAGCTTGAAGATCAGGCAGCTCATTAATGACAAAAATAGAACGGTTTGCCCGAGGAATCATACCAAAGTGAATCACGCGATCGTCTGCATAGCTCAGTTTTAAATTTGCGGCTTTGATCGGATCTACATCACCGATTAAGTCGGCTACAGTTACATCTGGAGTGGCGAGTTTTTCAGCAAAACGATCACTCCTATGAAGCCAGCTTATCGGTGTTTCATCGCCTTTCTCCCTCAGCAGTTCCAGGGCATAACGTGATATAGGATTGTACGGATCATCATTAATCTCTGAACCTTGAACCACAGGCACATATTCATCCAATAAGTTGACCATAAGCCTAGCGAGACGTGTTTTCGCCTGACCGCGAAGGCCCAAGAAATTAATGTTGTGTTTGGAAAGTATTGCTCTTTCAAGTTCTGGAATAACGGTATCTTCATAGCCATGTACTCCATTAAATACGGTTTCGCCCGCCTTTATTTTTGTAATCAGATTCTGACGCAATTCTTCTTTTATTGTTTTAGGTTTATAACCCGAAGTTTTTAATGCACCAAATGTTGTAATCTTCGTGTAATCCATATATTCTTATCGTATTCTTTTTTTTCGATTTTCTTCGTAATCCTCAAAGATCATTTCACCTAAATCCCCAAGTCCCGTGTAAAAAGCCTTCCCTTGATTTGAAGCTGTAAACTCGTCGACAAATTGCTGTAGATAAGGATCTGTAGCAATCATAAAGGTTGTAATTGGTATCCCCAACTTTCGGGCTTGCGCAGCCATACTATAGCATTTGCTGGTGATAAAAGGATCCAAACCCATAGGATTTTTATAGTAAGTGCCGTCCGGCATATTTAAACAGCTCGGTTTGCCGTCGGTTATCATAAATATTTGCTTATTCGCATGCCGCTTTCGCCGTAGTAAGTCCATCGCTAGCTTTAAGCCTGCGACCGTATTGGTATGAAATGGTCCAACTTGCAGATAAGGCAGATCTTTTATCGCAATAGGCCATGCATCGTTTCCGAAAACAATGACGTCAAGTGAGTCTTTCGGATAACGGGTCAAAATAAGTTCCGACAAAGCCATCGCCACTTTTTTTGCAGGTGTTATCCTATCTTCTCCATACAAAATCATACTGTGGCTAATATCAATCATCAGCACTGTACTCATTTGTGATTTGAACTGCGTATCCTCAACAACAAGATCATTTTCAGATAAAGCAAACTCTCCTATTCCATGATTGATTTGTGCATTTTTCAAACTCTCCGTCAAAATTATCTTCTCTAGACCATCGCCATACTGATAGTTGCGGAAATCACCCATATTTTCGTCGCTCCGCCCTTGGCGATTTGTTTTATGATTGCCAGACCTTCCTCTCCGCATCTTTCCGAAAATTTGGTCCAAGGCGTGCTGCCGCAAGGCCTTCTCAAGTTTTGAGGTAATATCTACACCGCCTTCGCCATCAAATTCAACTTTTTCTCTGATGTATCCTTTATCTTTCAGATCCGCAATGAAATCGTCTATCGTGTATGCAGGGGTCGTAAGCTTAAACTCTTTATCCAACTGCCTAAGCCAATCAATAGCTTCATCAAAATCACCGGAAGTATGGGTAATCAGTTCTTTAAAAATGTCAAATAATTTATCAAAAGGCGTCTGAAACGGCTCTTCAAATTGCCTAAAGAGAAAACCTTTATTTCGTTTCTTGCTTTTCATCCATTCCTTTTATTTAATATAAAAAAGCGATTAAAAATTGCTATCGAACGCTTTGTAGGATGAATTTACAAAATAATAATCCTTATGCGTGCTAAATGTAGATTTAACTTTAAAAACTGGCTATAGTATGACTTTATAATAGCTATTATAGAAAAGAAATGAAGGTCTATCCCTATATCCAGCACACTGATACCTAATTTTGTCACATGTGGTTGTAGGGGCATCTCCAAAATAAAAGATGCTGCTTAGCAAATAAGCTAAGCAGCATATGGATTCCTAATCACAAATTAAATAGTCCTAATTACTACTTCCAACCCGGGTTCTGGACCAAATTTGGATTCTTATCTATCTCCGTTTGTGGAATTGGGAACCAATAATTCTTTGCTGTAAACATGCGCTTTTGATAAACTGAGCGTTTGAAAAATGCTTTTGGGTTAGATTCATTGTCATCCTTTTCTGTACCAGAAAAATTCATTCCATAGAAATTTCCATTTAACACAGCTTCACCAATTTTCCAGCGTCGCACATCACGATACCGGATACCTTCATTATTTAGTTCTACCCGTCGCTCATCTCGGATTGCTTTACGCATTGCCTCCTGCGAAGATGGTACTGGTAAAGCATCCTTTCCTACACCATATTGTGGTACGCCTGCGCGCACCCTTATCAAATTGACATACTTTAATATATCAGGATGATTAGCCTCGGACTCATTTAATGCTTCGGCATAGTTCAGATACACTTCGCCAAGTCGATAAAGTATTCCTGGTCTATAGGGATTTGTTCCATTGCGGGGGTCGTGATCTGGATGGACTTTCTTACGCACAAGGTACCCATTTTGTGGGGCGTCATGCGTAGGTCCCCCATCCCAGTTACCACTATAGAATTCGGTTGTCCGATTTTCTCTTCTATACCAAGCACCATTATACAGAACCGAAATATAAAATCGTGGTTCACGATGGGTATACATATTATAAGTGCCTTCCAAAGTCACCTTTCCGTTTCCCTGAGATTCAGCCCAGCGTGTATTTCGCACTTCTGCGGTCTTTGAGAATCCTTTTTCCTGATATCCCGATAATGGGTCATCAATCTTCCGACCATTCTCCATGAAAAAGGCATCCACTAAGGATTGTGTAATTCCCAGTCCCCCGTTTCCCCCAGTACCTCTTGGTTGTGCGTGCCTATCATATTCCCAGATATTGCAATCAGGACGAGCAAAAAGAATCTCCTCATTCCCATCTTGAGGTCTTCTAAACAACATATTTTGATAAGAGAGAAACGGATCTATAGACCCATCAGCATTATACTCAATATATAATTTATGACCAGCTGATTCTGCTTTTTCCAATAGTAATTTTGAAGCCGCTGCTGCAGTTTTCCATTTATCTACACTATAGTTTCCATTGAATATGGTTTCTCCTTTATTATTTACAAAACCGGTGTATGCGGTGTTACCATTGACTAATGAGCTTGCAGCAAATAGTAGAAGACGAGCTCTGACTGCCAAGCACATAATAGACGTCGCGCGACCATATTTCTGAGCGGCACTATATTTAGCGGGTAAAATAGCAGACAAATCCAATAGCTCCTTTTCTGCCCATTGCACGACCTGATCAAATGGTGTCTGTCCAATCATCAATTCTTCGGCCGACGCATTCGGATCGGTCAATCCAAGATGGAACGGTATAGCACCATAGGTTTCTAGCAGAAGTGTATAATAATAAGCGATCATAAAGCGAGCCTCAGCTTTCATAAGATTTACTTCCTCCTCGGTCACCAACTGCGCAGGGTTTGGTTTTACATTGTCCAGAAAAATATAAGCTGAACGAATACGTTTGGGAAGTTCAACCCAATAATTAGGATCCCATGAAGTACTGGGATTCCAATTGCCGGTCTGCATCCCTATAACTGACCAGCCAAATTGCTCCCAGCCCGTAGACGGTGCCATATCATCCGAAAGTGGATCCCAGCCAAGTGTTCGCGTATTTCCCCAATATGGATCTGGTACATTGCTATATATTCCTGCCAGCCAGTCCTCTGTTCTGGTTTTGTCTTTAAAAATCATATCTAAAGTAAGTTGATCATCAGGGCTCTTGTCCAAATATTTCGAACAAGAGGTCGCTGTAAAACCCAGCGCAACAAGCAGTAATATACGGGTAACATTATATTTTATAGTCTTCATTGTATAGGTTATTTCTATTTAAAATTCAATTCCAATCCCATGGAAACAGATTTCATGATCGGATAGCGCATACCATTATTAACCCCAAGCTCTGGATCCCAAAGCTTAAAACCACTCACTGTCAACAGATTATTGCCGCGCAGAAATATTCTAAAATTACGGATAGCGAGATGATCAAGAATTTTTGATGGTAAGCTATATCCCACTTCAATATTACGTAGTCTTACAAAACTCATATCTCTAAGCCACCAAGTGGAGGCCAAATTATTATTCGCACTTTGATAGTCAGAAAGCCGTGGATAGAAAACGTCCTGTCTAGGATTATCCAAGGTCCATCTATCGGAAACATTGTCGAAAATATTACCCATTGCTCCGTTGGCACTTCCGGGAATAAAATTTGAACCACCAATGATCCTGTAAGTTCGAGAGACTCCCTGAAAAAAGAACCCAAAATCAACAGCTTTGTACCTTAGGTTGGATCCGAAGCCAAATACAATCTGTGGATCCTCCGTTCCACCGATAGCAGTTCTATCGAGGGCATCTACCACACCATCACCATTCAAATCCCGATATCTGATATCACCGGGACGCACTGGTCCAAAAGTATGTCTTGGTATATCTGATCGAAGAGTACCATTAGCAATATCTGAAAAATCTGCATCAGTAAATAGGCCTTCGTCAATAAAGCCAAACAGTTGGCCGATTGGCTTTCCCGTAGAAGACCTTGAGGTACCGATCACTGCGCTAGGTTCGTCCTGTTCTAAAATCTTGTTTAAGGCATAAGTAAATGTGCTCCGAACAGAAAGGAATAGGTTTGGATTTAATTGCTTGTTCAATTCAAGCGACATATCGATACCTTTATTGTTTACGCGTCCAAAATTTGCCCAGGGCGCATTGGTAAAACCACTCGAACCGGGTATAGAACGACGTTGCATAAATATATTTTTCCGGTCCTCATGAAATAAGTCAAGCTGAAATTCCAGTGCTTTCCATAAGCCTAGCTCGAAACCGATATTGGATTTAGCAACTGTTTCCCAAGTAAGTCCACTGTTACCTTGATCACCTTCCATACGACCACTGCGTTTAAAATCGTTATTTAGTCCCCATGAATATCCACCGGTCTCATTAATGGTTGTGATATAGGCAAACCGACGACCATCTAACTTATCATTCCCCACCAATCCATAAGATCCGCGCAGTTTGATTTTGGAAAATGTATTTTTAAGATGCTCCATAAAAGGTTCTTCGGAAATATACCAGCCTAAAGCAAAGGAAGGAAAGAATCCATAACGTTTTCCTGGAGCAAAGTTTTCGGATCCATTATAACCAAAATTAAATTCCCCAATATATCTGTTGCTATAATTGTATGAAAATCTACCTGCGATTCCTTGATTCCGATAAGGCAAAAGATCTCCATTATCGTAATTTCGCAGATTGTATAAAAACATTCCCTCTACGTTATGGCCACCAAAAGATTGAACATAGTTAATAGCTCCCTCAAGATACATGCTCTTATCGCCCCAGTCTGAATTTTTTTCATAGCCTAAAAATTCCTGTCCATAACTATCAATGACTAACCTTAATTTTCCATTTTCGTCCCTTCCGATAGCTGGATTATAGTAATCGGGGCTTTTACTCCTAACGACCGAGGTGTTAGAGTATCTATCAAAGGAAAAAAGCCCCCGAGCCTTTAATCCCTTTAACCAAAACGATAAGTCCTGTTCTACTGCAAATAAAGATTCGATTTTACTCGCGCTAATACGTTCATATCCGCGTTGAGTCGCCAATGCCCAAGGGTTTGTCCGCTGGGGTGTCCGAGGTATTTCACCAGACGAATAGATGGTAGGGTGTACATACGGAGGGATCGTGAAAGCCTCCTGAAATAGCTCATCAACACTTTGGGGAGCTCTTGTTCTATCTTGGAGATATCCACCAATATTCAACCGGAAGAGAGTGGTTGGGCTCACATTGATATCTACATTGGAACGCACATTATACCGGTTTAACCGTGAAGATGAATTCCAAGCCTGTTTTTCATCGCGTTCGATCAATCCACCTTCCCGATAATATGAAGTTACTAAGGAATAACGCAAAATATCAGATCCTCCGTTGACACTAACATTCGCCCGTGAATTTCCAGCTTTGTCCCGAAGTACTGCGTCCAACCAATTGACATCCGGATAGAGGTCTGGATCCGTATGATTACGGATATTTTCGATCCGCTCTTTCGAATATAAACCTTGCTCCCCACGTTCCTCCCGAATGCTATTCATTACCTCCAAATAATCAGCCGCACCAACAAATTTAGGTAGCTGTACTGGTGATGTGATCCCCTGCTCAAAACGAGCAGAAACATTGGGTTTACCTACTTTTCCTCTCTTTGTATTGATCAAAATCACTCCATTTGCCCCCCTTACACCATAAACTGCACTCGCTGCCGCGTCCTTCAATATCGAAAACGATTCAATTTCTTCGGGGTCCATATTGTCCAAAGACCGCTCCACACCGTCCACAAGAATCAATGGGCTTCTGCTTCCACCGAAAGTACTGATGCCACGTATCCAAAAGTTTGAATTATCGTAACCCGGTTCTCCGGATCGCTGTACGGCAATGATACCAGCAAGCTGTCCAGCAAGATTGTTACTCATAGAACGAGATGTTCCTATTTGCAAGCGTTTGGGTTCTATCGTCGTGATCGCCCCTACCACAGAGGCACGCCTTTGGGTACCAAAACCGACAACAACGACCTCGTCCAGTGCGCTGATACTATCAGCTAATATCACCGTATATTCTCCGTTTGTCTTGAGTGGTACACGCTGACTTACATAGCCGACAAGACTAACCACAAAATAACTGTCCTGCGGGTCTAGCTTGAGTGTAAACTGACCTTGGTCATCTGTCGATGTGCTATTCTTGCCAAGGCCTGTCGCGACAGTAGCATTTGCCAGGGCCGTCTGTCGCTTATTAAGAACCCGACCCGCAATGACGCGGCCTTCTTGTATTGAAGCTTGTTGAAGGCCACGCTTCACAATAATTGTATTGTCATTTAACGTGTAAGAAATCTTTAAACTTGAAAAGATCTTATCTAGAACAGTCTTTATCGGCTGCTCTCTAAATGTCATGGATATACGCTTCGAGTCGTCGATGTCATTTGGGGAATAAATAAATTTTAAACCGGTTTTACTATTTAACTCTTTAAAGACCTGCTTAACCGGAATATTATTAAAATCGATTGTTATGTTTTTCTGTACATCAAAGATTGGCTTGGCCGAGCTAAATAACCAGACAAGGCTGCCAAAAAAAAGGCACAAAAAATTGCGTGCAAACTTATTTTGTTTGCGGGATGTCATAAGTAATTTATACATTTGAAAATTGATTAATAATTGATCATTACCAAAAGCCGTTAAGGCGCGATTAGGAATGTAGCAGCATTCCTAATTTTTTATGGATTTGCTTCTGTTACATATATTGTTCCTTTCCTTTCTATATAGTTTATATTATTGGTCATCTTAATGATTGCCAAAACCTCGCTGATATTTTCATATCTGCTGATCATTCCTGTAATGGGAAGTCCTGCAATTTTTGAATCTATAACAATTGGAATTCCGTACCATTGTTCAAATTCAAGAGCAACTTCAGCGAGCTTCTCATTATCAAAATAAAACAAACCTTTGCGCCAGGCATTTGCTTTTTCGATATTTTCAGATTGAATAAGTAAGATTTTAGGTTTATCTTTTTCCAAAAAAGCCTGCTGCCCCGGCTTAATAAGTACCTGTGTTCCATAGCGATTATGCGTAAGACGAATACTCCCTTCTGTAAGCAATACATTTTCTTCGGAATTGCCCGATGTATTTACATTGAATTTTGTTCCCAATACCTCAATGGTCTGCAAGGCAGAGTGGACTGAAAACGGAATCCTTTTACCTGCAGAATATTGTTTATGAACATCAAAATAAACCTCCCCAGTAATATGGACAGAACGGTTATTCTTATTAAAATCAGGTTCAAGTTCAATCGTTGCCAAGTAATTAAGCCACACTTGTGTGCTATCGTTCAGTAAAACAGAAAATACATTTCTCGAAGGATTTTCTATGCGCAGTTTCCCCAAATCTGTCCCATTGGCAACCGTGCTTAATGCTAGTACTTTTTCATCATTGATGGTCGTGTAATGAGCTCCTTGCGGCAAGGTATCTAACAAATCAAACCGTTTCTCTTTCCCGATTATTAACGACGGATTATGATTAGTGACATGAAGAACTTTTTCACTTGTTTTTGAATTATCGATGAGCCTATAGGATATAAATATCCCAAAAAGGATCATAATGCTTGCTGCAGCATACCCTATTTTGGGTATATGAAAACTTAAAGTACGCTTTTTAATACGATGATGAACCTTTTCTTTAATCTCCTCTCCGATGCGGTCCATATCATTTTGCACTTCTCCCTCCCTGTCCATTGCATCGTACAGGTATTCAACAAATTGTCGTTCTTCAGGATTGGTATCTCCCGAAATATACCGATCGAGAAGATCTTTTAAGACTGTGCGAACATGACGTTTCCTTTCAGACATATAAGATGGTTTATATTGGTTCCTTTCTTATATGTCGTTGTGACTAATGATAATTCCCAAAAAAAAATTAAAAAAACATAAAAAGAATTTTTTGGATTAGAAGCTTAAGTGCATTTGTTGTATTAAGCAATTGATTTTGAACAGTTTTCGTCGATAGACCTAATAATTTCGCAATTTCCTTAACAGTTTTATCCTCATTGTAACGAAGCAAGAATATTTCTCTGCGTTTTTGTGGCATACGTGCAATCCAGTTATGCAGTATAGATTCTAATTCAGTTTGAATATAGTTGCCATCGGCGGTTGATCCATCGCTTAGCTCTTCAACCATTGTTTCTAATTCTTCAAAATATCTCTTTTCCTTTCGAAACCTGTCAATCACTTTAAAACGGACGGCTTGGCAAAGGTAATGATCGACATCTTGAATTGTTTTGCGATGCCGCTTCTCCCATAAATCAATGTAAAGATCCTGAATAACTTCTTTTGCTGTATTTTCATGTTGCAGGCGTCTGAGAGCAATTTCATACAATTTTTCCCAAGTTCGATGATAAAGTTCGTCAAATGCATCTTCATTCGACTCTTTCACCAAAAGAAAAAGATCCTCAAGACTACTATTGCACATAACTGAAGATTTATATTGTTGAGAAATTAAATGTTGGTTTAAAATTGATAGATGCAATATATAAAATCTAAACGGAACTTCCTATAAATGTCATAGTACAACAATAGGTCCGAATCGATACAAAATACGTTCACAACACGATATTAGGGCAGCCACAGAATCATACCACCGCGAGAAAATCCTGAATAATTTCTTTTAAGCAATCCTTAGCCATAAGCTTTCGAATCTTTTTTAAGAATAGATGCATCTAAATCAAGAAAATTGAATATTTTTAGCTAACAATGACAAGCCCATATGGATGATCAAATATTATTGGAAATAGATCAGTATATCAATACACTTTCCGACACTGAGCAACAGGTAATCCGTCAATTCCGGAAAGCGATAACAGAAAATGACAATACCGTTTCCGAGAGCTTTGGAAAATTCATGTCAAACCCTAATGCGATTAGCTTTAATGAACAGGGCGTATTTAAATACGGGCTAACAGTCGCAAAGAATTACATTTCATTCCATTCCTTGGTTATCTACACTAACCCCGAATTAATGGAAGAACTAAAATTAAAATTACCCAAGGCCAAATTTCAAAAAGGCTGTATCAATTTCAAAACTTTGGATGAATTTCCCGCCTCAGTATTGGCAGAACATATTCAGGTTTCATCCAAAATAGATTTTAGCCCCATGATAAATCGTTATTTGAGAAAGAAATAAGTATCAGGTCGGTTCCCAGAATTTTATTTATTCACTTTTACGCGCAACAATAGCGTAGACCATCGGAATCTTGTTTCCCAAATGGGCTATTCTGAATTTTTTAGGTTCTAGCTCTGTCATGTTTTTAAAAATAGGATAAGGTGAATAGTCAAATTCGTTCAGGTCTTGTATGTTCAGCCCATTATGAAGTAAAGCACCAACGACCTCACTCATACTATGATTCCAGGTGACATAGGACTGCGAAATAGCAGCATCTTTATCGGCATAGGTTCCCTGCTCTGTTTCAACAATTGGAGCAATATTAAAATAATTATAGCCAATTTTATCAAAATTGTCATCGAACATCCAAACAACTGGATGAAACTCGACAAAAATAAACTTCCCTTTCGGTTTCAAGAAACGTGAAATTATTTTCGCCCATTTATCTAAATCAGGTAACCAAGTAATCGTTCCGTAACTTGTAAAGACTAGATCAAATTTTTCATCAAGATGATTTTCAAGCTCATACAGATCACAACAGATAAACTGCACATCAGCATGCATATCTTTCGCAATTTCGCGGGCGCTTTCTATAGCCTTGTCAGATAGGTCAACACCAGTAACTTTTGCGCCAAGTCTACTCAAAGAAATTGTATCTTGTCCGAAATGACATTGTAAGTGTAATATTTTTTTCCCACTGATATCACCCAATAATGCTAATTCAATTGAATTTAGTGAAGTCTCCCCTTTTAAAAATCCTGTTAGATTGTAAAAATCTGATTTTAAATGCGTATCCGTTCTGTTATTCCACGAGTGTTTGTTTATTGCGATGTAATTCTCTTCCGGGTTCAAATCGTTCATTTTGTTTTTTAATTATACGGTTAATTACCTACTAAATTACAATAAAAATCAATTTCTATCGGATTTATCGTTTCCTCAATCTAAAAATAAGTATTTTAAGAAATAAAGCTTGGTGAAAATTATCATAAAGGTTCTCTATATTTAAATCGATTATCAAATACCTCCAAGTTTAAAAGGATGAGGCAAAAACAACGCCTATTTACATGAAGAAAGAGATGACGATAAAAATATATAGACCAGAGAGCTTACTCCTAAAAAAATATATTGAATGCTTCTATATACTTGAGAAAACTGACGAAGAAAAAGCAACGGCATATTTTACGTTTCCGAGTATTTACACCATTGTGACGATAAGTGAGCAGACCCAAACGATGGTAAGCCCAAATAAGGTGATTACGAAGCATTTTCCATCCAATTCGATAGAAACAAACCTTGTATGCAATTTTAATGGACCTGTTTTAGTGCGTTACGAGGGGAAAATAAATGAAATTACCACTTACTTCAAACCTCTTGGGATAAATGCTTTTATACCCAATGATTTAAGCGATTATAACAGCGGAACATTTCCCGATTTTAACCCACACCTGGATTATAAAGATGCTATGAGATCCATCCTTTCCATAGACGACCAGGACGAGCGAATCAAGGCATTAGAACACTATTGGATATCAAAATTTTGGCCATTTGAAAATGCGTTGCTGGAAAACATAATTACCAAAATGCTGGATACAAGCAACCTCAATCAATCAATGTCAGAATTTTCGATAAAAACAAGAAGATCGAGAACAACCATAAATAAGCAATTTGATCAACATATCTGTAAACCCCCCTCCCAATTCAAAAATAATCATCAGATTTCGAGCTGCGATTCAAAGCCACCTCGAAGATAGCAGCAAAATAGGTTTGTCTTATAACCTGGATTATTTCGATCAGTCCCACATGATTAGAGATTTTAAAAAATTAACGGGATTTACGCCAAAAGTTTTCTTTTCCAAAATAGCTAATCTTGAACGGAGCCAGATAAAATGGATTTTTATTTAGCAGGTTTACAAAAATACAATCACACTATTTTATTAAACAGTAACATTGCTCCATAATTATTTATACAATACATTATGAAGCTTTTAATCCTACTTATGCTTTGTCCAGTTTTTCTTGTAGCCCAAGAAAAAACATCAGCCAAGCTTGCAGCCTATATGCAGGCACAAGCTGATGTAAATAATTTTAGTGGAACAGTTCTTGTTATGAAAAATGGCGCTATTTTATTAAAAAAAGCCTACGGTTTGGCAGATTATGAATGGAATATAAAAAACACGTTAGACACTAAATTCCAGTTGGCATCCGTCACAAAACAATTTACCGCAGCCGCTATTTTACAGCTCGTCGACAATGGGCGGTTATCCCTAAATGATAAACTCAGTAAATTTTTCCCCGATTATCCAAAAGCCGATAGTATCAGCATCCACATGTTGCTGTCACACAGCTCCGGACTTGCTATGGGTTTCAAAGAAATCGCGTTGAGCAGCATAAGTCGCGATTCTGCTTATGCCGCCATCAAGAAAATTCCTTTCGAATTCTCACCGGGAACAAATAGCGCCTATAGTAATATCGGTTATTATTTGTTAGCAAAGATTATTGAAAAAGTCTCCGGTGAGCATTACGCTACTTTTTTAAAGAAAAATATATTTGATAAAGCTGAGATGAATAACACCGGAGTTAGTAACAATGAATCCATCGTGACGAAAAAAGCAAAAGTATATTATCATAATGACGAAGGCTTTATCCATAACCCCTATATCAACTGGGAGATCAACCTAGGTCACGACGGTATTTATTCAACCGTGGAAGATCTAGCCATTTGGGACCAAGCACTTTATGAAACAACGATCCTATCAGCCGCGATGAAGGAAAAAATGTTTACACCATATAACTCCGAAAATTGGGGCTATGGATTCATCATCAATCCATTTTATAATCACGGACATTATTTAATTGCACATGACGGAGGATTCTTTGGGACAATGACTTCTTTTAATCGATTTACTGACGACAAACTCTTTGTCACTGTCCTTTCTAATAACGGCTCAGCCTCCCATATCATAGGTTACGGACTTTCAGCAATTGCCTTTTGTAAAGAAGTAGAAATGCCCTACAAACATCATCGCGCCAAAATAGATACGACCATATACAATAACTATGTAGGTGAGTATGGAAAAATACGGATATTAAAAATTGGTGGCAAACTCTATTATAATGATGCGGATATTGAACTCATTCCCGAGTCTAAAACAAAATTTTTCAGAGCAGACGACAACGACAGAACGATCGAGTTTGTTGAAGACAAAACATATGGCTACAATTCCATTATTTTAACAAAAGGTGGAGTTAAGGAAGTTTTCCCACGATCCAATAGAAATGAATGAAACGCTATGCATGCTGCTAGAATAACGATTTTAATCTATTATTTGAAACCTTAAAGAAAAAAGTTAAATTACACCTATATCGGGTCCAGCGTTAGATCCGATATAACGTATACTAAATTATAAGATATTGCAACAGATAGATTAGGAACCGAAGAAAGCCAACTAACGCAACAAGCTTTATTTAATCACAAAGAAATGATTTGTAGCTTGGTACCGCTAAATTTCAGCAAACATTAACCGTTCAAAAATACAAGCCTACTTTTGGCTATCCAAAATAATGACTATATTACAACAAATCGCTTTTTTGTGAAAATATATCCAATCTAGTAGCCATTGGATCCTAGTTAAAAATTAAATTCAGGAATAGTAGAAAATAAATCAGATGAACAAAAGGTATTTTTTCTATATTATCATCGTTATCAGCTTGTTCACTTCGTGTGGCCTTATCCATAATCTTCCCGATTCGGCTACCCCCAATACCGGCGTAGATCCTAACTTATGGTACTCATTTGTGGATCAAAATGGTAATTTCTACCCCGACAATTGGAAGAAGAATTATGGCATTCCTTCCAATAAAGCTGCTCGAGATCCTTATTCGCTTATGAAAATTGCCACCGACAGAGGTGACCGCGAACAATTACTCGCTTTTGAACGCGGTAACATGCTGCGTTTGTCTAAACGTATTGCACCAAAAAAACGTGTATTCATTTTAGTCCATGGCTTCAATGCTGATGAAGAATCAGTTTTAAAACAATATAAATATATTTCCGATCATATCGTTACAAATCCTAAAACCGATGAAATCATTCGATTTTATTGGGATGGTTTACGATCGACCTCGCCTTTTCGATCAGCGAAAAACTGGTTTTCAGCAGCATCTTTCAGCCAAATGGCTGGTGAATTTGGTTTAAGGAGAATTCTAAATAATATGTCTAATAAAGATGTTTACATTATCTCACACAGTCGGGGTGCATCTGTAGTGATGAGTGCAATTTCAAATCCGGAATTCAACAGTTCATTTTCCGCACAGGCAAAAGATATTCACAATGTTGATATCGAGCGGGCAAAGCCTTTGCTGGAAAACAAAAACAGAATTACATGCATTATGCTCGCGCCGGCAATAGGACTCTCCGAGTTTCAGTATACAGATACACTAAGCGACACAAAAAAATTTGTGGAACTGAGCCCACAGGTTAAGAAAATACATATCACGATAAACGGTACTGACAAGATGTTGAAAAAGTTTTTCGGATTCTTATCTAATAAACTTAACCCAACTGATCTTGGATATAAAGCAGACAGTTTTAATGCCCTTAAGAAAAATTACGCCATTTTTTCTACGACCGATTTCACTGGAATGTCGAGTCACGCCTTTAGTAGCTATATACGAAATCCCAAGTTTAAACAAATGCTAAGGGAAGAGTCCATTCAAGTACAATGAATAAGGTGTTCTTAGTCTAGATGTAGACACACCGGAAAGAAACTATTAATCAAGAAGTTGAATAAACAAAATTCCCGAAAATTAAAAATGGCATTAGAACAATATAATCCAATATTAAAGATATGCTCTATTTGAAATATTTTACCTATTCAACGTTGTCAACTGAGTGTGTCTTTTTCAATACGCCTTATAATTTTTTGATCGTAACTATCCGTTCAAAACGTCCGTGGTTACTTACGGACACCGGTAAGACAACATTTTGATCTTTTATGCTAATGCCCGGAATTCCAAATGAATCTTTAGAGATTTCATCTCTTGTGATTTCTAAAATATGTTCCAAATAAATTAACTCCTCAACCGCTATGGTATGTATAAAATCTGAACAAATAAAAGTCTCAGTGTAATACCGATTTCCCTCACAGGCAACTTCACCAACAGCGTAACAAGGAGACGATTCAATAACTGAACATCGGAGTCTTTTAGGCATATACATTCTGATTCCTGTTTGTCTATTCCATATCTTATAGGCAGCCTCTTTCATGCTCCATAGGAGCCAAACTTCGATTTCGGGATTCTGGCTGTTCTCAATCAAAATCCTTTCATGCGTATTAAATAGTTTTGAGACAAATCCCTGACGTCTCCAATTACTATCATTTCTGGACTTAACTAGGTCAATCACATCATTACCGATCATTTGTCTTTCAATTTGCTTTCGATAATATCGACCGCAGCACCAACATTTAGCATACGTTCCATATCAGGATTTTCAATCAATATATCGAACTTTTCTTCAATATCTAGGACAATATCAACCAAATTGGCCGAGTTAATTTGCAGATCACGCATAAAATCGGTCGCTTCATTAAGCTTTCCGAAAGCTTCTTGGTTTGTAGTGTATGGTGATATGATTAGCTTTAAAGCATGGATCAATTCTTCTCTATTCATCAGTTTAGTTATTAAAATTCTTAAATATTAGACAAGCATTAACATCACCAAATCCAAAACTTGCCTTGGCAATGATCTTAGTCTTGACATCAAGAGTCTTTAAAGGGATACGTGTTGAATGTATCAATGCAGCAATCTCCGGATGTAGATTAGAGCAATTACTGTTTCCAAATAAAAATCCATGGTATAACTGCAAAACCGTCGCCACGCTCTCTATGCTACCCGCCGCACTGAGACAGTGCCCAGTCATTCCCTTTAGAGAGTTTATCCATGGAAAATCTTTACCCTTGCGATTCAGAGCTATGGTCCAGTTTTCTATTTCAAAAGCATCTTTGGTAGTTGCCGTTAAATGTCCATTTATAGCATCGATGTCTAAGCCCGAGATATTTGCATTTTTTAGCGCCTCCTGAATACATCTCCGCACAGCATCCGCATTAGGGGCTGTCATACTTCCCGTTCCGCGTTGTCCGCCAGAATTTACGTGGCCACCCAATAATTCTGCATATATAGTTGCTTTTCGCTCTAGCGCACTTTCCAAATCTTCCAACAATAAGGCTCCAGCCCCACTACCAGGAACGAATCCGGCGGCTGTTGCACTCATAGGTCTGGAACCTTGCGTAGGATGGGCATTATATTGTGAACTACAGACACGCAGTGCATCAAAACCGCCCCAAATGTAAGGTCCACTATCTCCTGTACTCCCTGCGAGCATGCGTTTTGCTCTTCCGGATCTAATCCGATCATAACCCATCAGAATTGCTTCAGTTCCCGTAGCACAGGCAGATGAATTCGTTGTCACCTGATTACCGAGACCCAATTTTCCTCCTAAGTAAGCACTAATCCCACTGTTCATGGTCTGGGCTACAACCGTACTCCCCAATCTGCGGGTTTGCAAATCATCGATTTTATAAATGCTTTCCCGAAATTTATCGATACCCGAAGTCCCTGAACCAAATACAGTTCCACTATCCCAATCAGGCACGGAATTCGAAGTAATAGGGAGCCCCGCGTTTGTCCATGCTTCCATTCCGGCGATCACACCGTATAATATGCCTGTACTATTAAATCCTCTTAATTCCAGTTCGGTGAAATATTTCTTTTTTAGCTCTTCCGACAACTGTGGCATTCCAGCAATCTGGCAAGAAAACTGCAATTTTTCCAATCTCTCATCATGTCTAATTCCGGATACGCCATCCCTAATAGCCTGTGTAAAAGCAGGTACTCCCACTCCATTTGGGGAAACAACACCAATTCCTGTAATGACTACTCTTTTCATAGCTCTTCCGTAATCATGCCTGCCAATATCCCTTTGCAAACCTCCTGCCCAGCTTCATTTTTCATGATTACCTCGCATTTTAATTTACCAAACCTAAAATATATTTTTTTTGAAAACACAGTAACTTTCTCCTTTGGATACACCGGTTTTAAAAATTGTATTTCGGTCGACGTCAGTGCTATTGCCGAGCCATGCGTCAACTCTTTATTTAACAGAAAAATCCCCAAACAAGCTAAACCTATCTGAGCCATTGTTTCGATCAAAATAACACCCGGAGTAATCGCTTTTTCATAAAAATGGCCTCTATAAAACTCCAGATCTTCATTAAAAGTATAGTTACCCACAATACCTTCTGCATCAACATAAATCAACTCATTGACAAATAAAAAGGGGTCTCTGTAAGGCAATTTTGATAGTATATCTTTCAAATCTACGTTCATAATTTTTTGGTTACCATTGTAATAAAACGCGCTGTGCCGAAAACCCTGGCCCAAAACTCAGCATCAATCCTAATTCACCGGCCTTAGGGTTACGTTTCATGATACGTTCAAGCACATATAATACAGTAGCACTGGACATATTGCCATATTCCGACAATATTGCTTTAGTATCGTTAATATCTTTATCAAATTCAGCAAAAATCTGTTCAATTGTCGCCACGATCTTTTTTCCGCCGGGATGAAAAATCATGTAATCAATGGCGTCGATTTCCAAATTATTTTTATTAAGAAATGGATGTATTACTGCTCCGAAATGGGAAGCAATCACATTGGGAACTTCTACATCAAGTATCATCTTCATACCAGTGTTTGTTAGCTTAAAACCCATAATATCTTCGGCATCATAAAAATGGTACATCTCTTGGTCAAGGATTGCAGGCCCACAGTCGGAATCGTACGAGGAAAGCAGGCAGCAAGCCGCACCATCTCCAAATATTGCGGCACTGACGATATTAGACATCGAAAAATCTTCCAGTTGAAAAGTCGCTGTTGGCGCTTCTACGGAAATTACCGCTGCACGTTTACCCGGGTTGGCCTGAAGAAAATTTTTAGCATAGATTATTCCTGAAACGCCGGCAACACATCCCATCTCAGTGACTGGTAAACGCACAATATCCTGACGGAGTTTCATCTTGTTAACGAGATAAGCATCGAGCGAAGGGATCATAATCCCCGTACAGCTCACTGTAATAATATAGTCTAGAGATTGTGGGTCCCATTCTACTTCCTCAAGCGCTTTGCGGAGTACCTCTTCGCCGAGAGATGTTGCTTGCCGGCAGAATACGTTATTCTTTTCTTCAAAGGATGTTGAAGTAAAGACATCGATCGGATTCATAATGGCATATCGCTTTTCCACTGCCGAGCCTTCGAACAGCTTCTTAACCTTCTTAATAAAACGGGAATCCTGTCCTTCCAGCCAAACATCCAACATTGGGAGTATCTCCGCTGTAACACAGGAGTAATTAGGCAGTTGTTTTGCAACATGTATTATCTTAACATTCATATATTGGAAATAATCCACTGGTATCGGAAAGCCCATTTCCATTGGACAGTATAATTTTCTAAATGTAATTTCTTTGCGAATTGTACAAGCTCATCCTTTTTAAATCCGCGTCGTATGGAGATAAGTCCATCTTCTCTTGTCATTCTGTTTAACCTGAAAACAACAGCAATTGTTTGAAAAAGTCGATAAGCAATTTTACTCCTATGTAGGTCGTTGATGATAATTCCTAACTTTGACATTTTGATCAGTCTCGCTATCAGGTTCAGTATGTTTTCATCGTTAAAATGGTGGATGGTTAGCGTACACAAAACGATGTGAAAACTAAGGTCTTCAAAATCTTCTTCAAAAATATCAGCGCACACATACGTTATGTTAGTATAATTTTTAGATAAGGACCGAGCATGATTGATGGTATACCGATTTGCATCTAAACCGAATAATTCAAATTGAATACCCTTATTATCAGCATAATCACTTAGCATACGAAGCATATCTCCATTACCACATCCGATATCGACAATCCTTATTGGATGGTTTGAATTATCATTGGAAAGCATTTTTTTTACACCATCTAGCGTGATACTGTTTCCCCCTAGAAAGCGATTGATTTTGGAGATCTGATCCAGTGCGCCACGAAGTTCATCGCCTTCGAGTAGAAAATCGTCCATGATTTCATTTTCCGAGGTTCTCTGTGTTAAATCTATCGCCATTTTATTTCGCTTGCATTACCATGGGTCTCTTTAATTATCAAGCTTAAGAGTTTAGGAAAAAATATGACCGTTTTCATTAATACTGCGATACCTACTTTGTGACGTAGTATACGCGATAAAAGTCGTCCGAACAACAAACGCTTTTTAAAGGTCCTATTCCATTGGCTGACATATGCCTTTTCCAATTGATTACGTGAGTGTATATGTCCATGATAGTAATCTATAATGAGCTCGGAAGCTATTTTAGCACCATGTATTGCCATTGCCATCCCATTGCCGCAGAATGGATGAATAAGGCCGGCCGTATCACCAATCATAAGAATATGGTCTTCTACGGCTGATTTCTTATCAAATGAAAACTGACTAATGGTCAGTGGTTTATCAAAAATTAGTTTACTATGTTCAAAAAAGCACTTGAGATGTCTGTTTTTAGACAAGACATACTTTTGAAAATCTTCGATATTTTTGTATCGTTTAAAGGTATCTAAATCGGCCAAATAACACATATTTACCTGGCTATCTTCCACTTTAGAAATACCACAATATCCGCCTTTAAAATGATGTAATGTAATAAGGTCGCTTGGAAAATCCGCGTAATAATGTGCTTTAACAGCTATCCAAGGGGATTTTTTCTTCATAAAATCACGAGATAAAAGCTGATCAATATTACCGCGTTTCCCAAAGGCTCCTAGTACAATTTTCGAATTTAAAGTATAATCCTGACAAGAAACATCAAATGTATCGTTATTGAATGATATACCCGTCACGGTCGCAATGATAATCTCACAACCATTACGCTTTGTCTGTTGATACAACAAATCGTCCAACAGATAGCGACTGACACCAATGCCCCCGAGCGGCAATTTAATCTTATTCATCTTTCCATCTGCTGTAGTGAATTTAAACTCTCGAATATGTGTAGGTAATAAAGTTTCCACGTCGACTTCCAGCCATTCCAAATAAGGTAAGACCTCATTCGACAAATATTCTCCGCAGACTTTATGACGTGGGTAATCGTGTTTTTCAATTAAAGTAACTTTGAATCCTTTCTTAGAGAGATGTAATGCACTTGTGAGTCCCGCCAGACCACCACCAATAATAACCACATCAGGATTTATGTTCATACATCAAAATTTATTCAAGCAGAAAATTAGAGTCATAATTTCCTACAAATTATGTCCTCACTATATGGACAATAACGTCTTTTACGAAAATTTTCAATGATAACACCTAGTAATGATAAATAGTTTTTTACCTAGTCTGATTATTCATCAAAAAAACGTATTTATCTGTTCCTGTAAAATTAACAGATCTATAAATCTATCTTGATGTGTGTTCATGATCAACAAAAAATTTATCCAGAAAGAGATATCTATCCCGAAATTCTTCAGTAGATGATTTCGTATCGATATTTAGATTCAAAATATTCATACGCTTATCTTTTGCGGTTGTTTTTGGCCAAATAGCAAGGCCCTTACCGTTTGGATCCCCGGTTTTGATAAAATTAATAAAATACTGCTGACCAAGTCTTGACACCCTGTAATCAGCCTCCGACCAGGCAAACACATCATTGCTCTGGAGATTTCCTAATAAATATTCGATATCACTCGCATGAAATGCTCCCGATATAGGCGGAGGATTCTTCTCCTTCTGTTCTTGATTCAATTTTTTTGTGATTCCCCCAGCGAGCCCAGATTGTACATCGCTGTAGATGGGCCGCATAGGTGGACGCGGCTTACCAAATATATAAACGAAGGTTGGCTGTCCGCTACTCTTTCTTTGCAGGTCAAGCCATTTCCAGGTGCTATAAACGATAAAATTATCACTTGCTAGTGCAGTTGCGGACTTAATAACCTGTGTATCAGTCCTTCCGGGATAAAGCTCGAGTGCTTCGTCGGCATTTACGCCATATTGAGCTCTTACCAATTCCTCATAATTCTCGGGAGATGGATAAAATTTACCCATATAAGCTGTATATGGCACTTCCGTAGATGTCCACCCGGCCAGTAGTGGAACTCTTGACTGCTCCCCATCCTCAAAAATGGCTAGAGGAGATTTAGGCAGAAAATAGCCATCAACAATCAAACGGGCTGTAAAAGCCCCTGGGTCACTCGCTTTATCAAGTAGTTCGGCGGCAGGAATTTCCCTAAGCTTATCAAGTCCATCAGCTTTAATACGGGTAGCGAAAGCCACCCCCTGTTGCTCTTGCTCGGCAATAGAGGCCGTACCGTACCTCAGATTAAAAATACTTCCGCTTTGGCCTATCGCGCGCCTAAACAGTCCTTTTGACAGCGGACTCGCCATTTGAGCCGACACAGACATGCTCCCAGCAGACTCACCGCCAATGGTAATTTCATCGGGATTCCCGCCAAATGCAGCTATATTTTTTCTAACCCAAACTAAAGCGGCATGCTGATCGAGCAATCCATAGTTTCCAGACGCGTGTGTCGGCGACTCTTCCGTCAACGCAGGATGCGCAAAAAAACCAAAAATACCAAGACGATAGTTGATGGTAACGACAATAAGCCCTTCTTTTGCAAAACTTTCACCATCATAACGACTTTCTGACCCATCGCCAGCATTGAATCCGCCACCGTAAAAATAGACTAAAACTGGAAGCTTACCAGGTCCAATGGAAGTCGGGCGCCAGACATTCAAATAAAGACAGTCTTCGCTTATTCCTGGCGACCGAAAACGCATATCCCCATAGATCGGCTTCTGCATGGGAGAATAGCCAAAATGATCGGCCTTTCGAATGCCAGACCAATGTTCAGCGGGCTGAGGTTCTTTCCATCTAAGGACACCCACTGGCGGTTTTGCAAAAGGAATTCCTCGAAAAGATTGTACCCCACTTGGTAGGACAATTCCCTCCAATATTCCTTCTTCCACCTTTACCCGAGGCATCTGAGCATAAACAATTGAAGCAGTTAATAAAGCAAAAAAAGTAAAAAAAATATTTTTCATGATGACCTCCATTTAAAGCGGCATAGTGTTGTTGGTTAGTCAAAATACAAAATAAAATCTATAACAAGGTGAATATCTATTATTTATTAATAGATAAAAAAAAGGATAGAAAAAATTAGCATCAAATGATCTTAGCAACATGCTTAAAGACGATGGTCCTCATTCAGCTTAATAAAAGGGGATTCTATAAGGACAGTCTAATTCATTTGATGAAACATACAAAAAACAAAATAAGCCATTGAGCAAGAAAAGATATCCAAAATGGTCTATTGTTCGATTCGGTCAGCGTCTCAAGTGCAGTCACAAACTTAGACCTTAAGATTTCATAAAAGCTATCATTATTCTCCAAATCCAGGCTATCAAACTTCACTTTGCTCAGACCAAAAACAACAATGCGGCTCACCCAAGGGCTCTCGATTTTGTTGCGCTTTAATTCATCGATCAATTTAAGTTTTGCGAATGAATAATTAGCCGCATTTTGGATAATATCGGGCTGATTGGATTGAAAAATGAGCAACACTTTATCCACTATGGGGAGAATAAGATCGTCCCGTCTCTCTAAAACGACGAGACTTGCAATTTTTGAAAAGACATATTTGTTACTAAAAACAAAGAGTAATATAGGAAGCAAGATTAATCCGATCAACCAAAGGGATTTTGTAATCGTCTGCGTATGATTGGAAATTGAAAAAAAAGCATTATCGCTGTTCATAAATTGAAAACTGCCGATCACAATGTAAAGCATAGTAGAAACGATAGTAAGCAAATAATATTTGACTAAGTTTTTCGTCCCTAGCACACTCATTTTTGTTAAATATGACAATTTCGCTTTCATAACATTAAAATTAACTATTTTAAACTAGCATTATTTCATTAATATTGATCATCATGTCGACTTTCGGTATATCGTACTTTAACTTCGTTAAGTTCTACTTTTTATTGATTTATACACTAGTATTTAAATGCGTATTAACTAAGTATCAGTCTGAATACTAAAGCGTTTACTATTTAAACATTTTTAGCTGGCCTACATAAATAAATGCCCCCAGAAAGTATTCACTTTTGAGGGCAACAATAATTTTATATATTTTTGTTAAAAAATTATCAAATCGAAGTATAACCGCCATCGACTAAATAATATCCACCAGTCATGAAGGACGATTTCTCCGAACTTAAAAACAGAACAAGTTCGGCAACTTCTTCCGCCTTTCCCAAACGTCCAATAGGGTGTTTGCTTATCAATGTATCGATATGTTCTTTATCCAGCTTAGCTAATAAAGGTGTATCAATATATCCAGGTCCCACGGCATTACATCGAATGTTTTTCTGACCATATTCAGCGCCAATATTCTTTGTCAACCCCACTACTGCGTGTTTTGCAGCCGTGTAGGCACTCGACATAGGGGCAGCGACAGTACCGTGTATAGACGCCATATTTACAATCACACCACCACCGTTCTTTTCCATCGCCTCAATTTGATATTTGCATCCATAAAACACGCCGTTGAAATTAATATCAATCACTTTTTTCCATCCATCTAAACTATAAACCCCAGTGAGAGCCGCCTCACCGCCAATACCAGCATTATTGCAGGCGACATCAAGCCTACCAAACCTTTCGACAGCAAAACTAACCAACGACTCATTATCAGCCGGAGATGAAGTGTCTGCTTTAAAAAATACCGCCTCTCCACCTATCGATTCAATTTGTTTTACGGTTTCTTGACCCGCTTGCTCGTTGATATCCGAGACAACAACCTTGGCTCCTTCTTTACCATAGGCCAATGCAACAGCGAGTCCGATCCCCGAACCAGCTCCGGTTACTATAGCTACTTTATCCGCTAAAACTTTCATATGATATAAATTTTGATCGATACAATTTAATCAAAGTAACCTGAAACCAAGCAAAAATGTAGGTCAACTTTCTATAAAACTAAATAATATGACATTTATCTAATCTTGACTCTGCAAATGCGGATATTTTTCATAAAATCTATCTAAAAACAACCGCCCCATCAGTTGAAGTTTTGCTTGTGTTTCAAACATGCCCGCACCTGGAGAGATAATGCCATGTGGCATCCGCTGTACTACACCATAATATATAATATCTAGTCCAGTTCCATTAATATCAAGATGCATTTTCTTTGGTTTTAAACCTATAACAGATCCCATACGTGTTACTTTTTCAGAATTGCTAATCTTGGCGGTGTGCGCATCAATTAAGGTTTGATGATCGAACACAAAATGGTCTCTCACCTGCCCGTCGTCAAAAAATACGTAATGCAATTCGTTATTACTTAGCACCAGATAAGAAACATTATCCCGTTCATTATAACGTGCCTTCACACCAACAGCTGCCCATGCAACAGTTTTCGCCGCTGTGGCCGCTGCTGCAGCGACCTTATCACCCACTGTCGCTATATAAGCACATTGCGTAAAAGCGTCTATCGGAGCGCCGTTCAATTGTTTTCTCAACTTTACAAATTCATCCTTTAGCAATTCATCTCTTACATCTGGAGCTAGGTGAATTCCAGATTCACCTTCATACTTTCTAGCGGTCTCTTTTTGCTTTTTCATCATTATGAGAGAAATCAATATGCAGACCACAACGATAATGGCGAAAATGCCGATATACAATATCATAGTATAAAATCTAAAAAGGTTTAGTCTTTATCACTAGAATCAAATAGTAAATATCTATCAAAATATCCTATTATAATTCAACTTTACAAGAGAAATTTTGCTAACTAAAAAACTGTTTTAAAGCTCCTATTTTCTGATAAGATTACCGCTCTCGCTCCTTCAGTTCCAATTGGAGTAGAATATCACGCTTTTTGCCCTCTATTAAAGACAGATTGCCAGCAACAAAAACGCCCTTCTGCCCCGCTTCGTTGCTAATGCCATACACAGATGATTCATCATCAGGATCAGATGCACCCTCATAACGAAATAAATAGTCAATTTTATACTGATCTGCATGAGCCAATAGATCATCAAATTCAATATTATAGTCAATTGTATAGCCCATGTTGCTTAATTTTTCCAAAGCAACGCTGGCAGACGAGTAACCGTGCATTCTTTCCATAGTTGAGTGTTCTAAATTCGATCTAAAAGTTAATTTTTATTATAAAACGACTGACAAAAGGGTTTTGTTTTCCGCAATTTGAAATAGTTTATTCGAAATCATATTTCTATTTTTGTGCTAGAAAACACGATGATATATGGCAAATCTTTCAGCACCGGCTTATCAGCATACCCCTCAATTAGCATTTCAACGATTACTCGACGTGTTATATACATTACGCACGGAATGCCCTTGGGATAAAAAACAAACGATGGAAACTCTTCGGCATTTGACAATAGAAGAAATGTATGAATTGACTGACGCTATTTTGGAACACGATTATCCTGAGATCAAAAAGGAACTTGGTGATGTGCTGATGCATTTAGTTTTTTACGCACGAATTGCAGAAGAAGAAGCGCAGTTCAATATCGTAGATGTACTTAATGCAATCTGTGATAAATTGATTATCCGTCATCCCCACATCTACAGCGACACCGAAGCTGATACAGAAGATCAAGTTAAATCCAATTGGGAAACAATTAAGCTCAAAGAAGGCAGTCAATCTGTACTTGCTGGCGTGCCAAAGGGGTTGCCAGCTTTGGTAAAGGCCTATCGTATTCAAGATAAGGTTCGAGGGGTGGGCTTTGACTGGGAAGATAAAGAACAAGTATGGGAAAAAGTTGAAGAAGAGCTTGCTGAATTTAAAGCGGAGTTTAATATTGAAACGGCAAGTCCAATAGATCGCGAAAAAGCAGAAAGCGAATTTGGTGACCTCTTATTCTCCCTGATAAATTACGCACGCCATATTGGTATAAACCCTGAAAATGCACTTGAACGTACCAACAAAAAATTCATCGAACGTTTTACGTATTTAGAACAAAAAGCTCTTGAAAACAATCGGCAACTCCACGAAATGACTTTAGAAGAAATGGATGTTTATTGGAATGAAGCTAAAAAAATAAAGCAAATTTAAAAAGAAATCAACAACGGAATTTAATTCGACTTTGTGAAATTTATGCGTAAATTCGCAGGAATATGGAAACAGTTGTCAGCGGTATCAGAAGTACCGGAAAATTACATTTAGGAAATTACTACGGCGCATTGAGCAACTTTGTGAAGATGCAAAACGAATATAATTGCTTTTTTTTTATTGCAGATTTACATTCACTGACGACCCATCCCACTCCACATGGATTACAGGGTACGGTTCGTCAAGTTATTGTTGAATATTTAGCAGCAGGAATAGACCCTGAAAAATCGACAATTTACGTCCAATCAGATGTTCCAGAAGTTGCGGAGCTCTATCTATACATGAATATGAATGCTTATCTAGGTGAGCTTGAACGTGCCACTGCGTTTAAAGATAAAGTGAGAAGCAATCCAGACAATGTGAATGCAGGCTTATTGACCTACCCGGTCCTGATGGCCTGTGATATATTGATCCACCATGGCACAAAGGTGCCCGTAGGAAAAGATCAGGAACAACATCTGGAGATGACACGAACTTTTGGCAATCGATTCAACCGTCTATACAGCGTAGACTATTTCAAAGAAGCCTTTGCTTTCTCTTACTCCGACAAGTTGGTTAAAGTACCTGGACTCGCAGGGCAAGGAAAAATGGGCAAATCAAATGGGGAGGCCGATTGTATTTATTTATCGGATAGCGAAACGGTTATCCGTAAAAAAGTAATGCGCGCGGTGTCTGATTCTGGTCCGACTGAAATGAACCAACCCAAACCTGAATCTATCCAAAATCTCTTTGATTTGATGAAGGTCGTATCTACCGCAGATACGCTACAGCATTTTGATGAACTCTATAACAAATGCGAAATTCGTTACGGTGACTTTAAAAAGCAACTGGCAGAAGATATGGTACTTGCAACCAGCGATGTACGCTCCCGTATTGAGGAGATATCAAACGACGATGCCTACATTGCTAAAGTGGCAAAAATGGGCGCTGAAAAAGCAAGTGAGTCTGCGCGCAAGACATTAAAAGAAGTCCGTGAGATTATTGGTATTAAAAGATTTTATTAAGCTAGATTAATATGCACATAGCTATCGTAGGTAACATAGGAGCTGGAAAAACAACATTAACAGAATTATTAGCCAGTCACTTTAAGTTTGAACCTCAGTTTGAGGCTGTAGATAACAATCCCTATCTCGAAGACTTTTATTCAGATATGAAACGCTGGGCGTTCAATCTTCAGATTTTCTTCCTCAACAGCCGCTTTAGGCATATTGTAAAATTACAAGAAACGGGTATTGATATGATACAGGATCGTACCATTTATGAAGATGCTTACATTTTTGCCGAAAATTTGTACGACATGGGTTTGATGAGCGCACGCGATTTCGAAAATTATAGCAATATCTTTCAAAGCATTATTCACTACATCAAACCTCCGGATCTATTGATTTACCTTAAAGCTTCAGTACCAACTTTGGTTAACAATATCCAAAAAAGAGGGCGCGATTATGAATCAGCGATTCGTCTTGATTATTTATCCAAGTTGAATGATAAATACGATAAATGGATCAATAATTACAAAGAAGGTAAAGTAATGGTTCTAGACAAGGACAATTTGGATTTTACAAAAAATCCAGAAGATCTTGGCGGTATCATCCAAAAGATCGAAGCTGAATTATTTGGACTGTTCGAATAGCTAACTCCAGAGGCCTGTTAAATTCCATGATTTTGCAGGCTTTTTGATGAACAGCAATAATCCCATCTACTGTAAAAAATAACGAATGAAATTTTTAGGTATTATCCCTGCTCGATATGCATCAAGCAGATTCCCTGGAAAACCCCTGATCGACATCGAAGGGAAGACGATGATTCAACGCGTGTACGAGCAGGTCAAAAAATCAACAAAATTAAACGATGTGGTTGTTGCAACCGACGATCAGCGGATTGCGCAGACTGTATCATCTTTTGGTGGTAATATCGTTATGACCGCAGAGCATCACCAATCTGGAACAGACCGTTGCGCCGAGGTCATTGCCCAAGTAAATGGCTATGATATTGCCATCAATATACAAGGTGACGAGCCCTTTATCAATCCAATACAAATTGATCTCCTGGCAGATTGTTTTAAGAATCCACACACAAAGATTGCAACTTTAGTAAAAGAAATCACACAGGAGGACGAACTATTCAACGTGAATATACCCAAAGTTGTTCGAAACATCAAGGGAGAAGCCATCTACTTCAGTAGACAAACCATTCCATTTTTAAGAGGCATGGAAAAAGAAAACTGGCTACAGAACCAAACATTTTACAAACATATCGGAATATATGCCTATCAGATAGAGACATTAAAAGAGCTGACGAAATTGCCAATTTCACTGTTGGAAGAAGCAGAAGCATTGGAACAACTACGCTGGCTTGAAAACGGCTACGCTATTCAAACGGCAATTACAGAACATGAAACTGTCGCCGTAGACACTAAAGAAGACCTTTCGAAAATATTAAAACTATTTTTTAATAAAGATTAAAAACTACCGGTGTTCGGTATAATACAACGACCGGACACCTTCCAATAAAAACTGTTTATCCAGGTCACTTAAATGTATCGTTTTCTCTTTTGCCCTGATCAATTCGTCCAACTGTAATTTGGTACTCACTCCGACTACCGCAGTAGAAACTGCGGAATTAGATAGCACATATGAAAGTGCAACGATCATATTATCTTTTCCGATACGTTTGGAAAGATTTACCAAATTTCTGAAGATATGTGCCACCTCACCCGAGCTATACTGAAGAAAAGGTGCTATGGGTTTATTAATAAGAACACCTTTTGCTAAAGCGCCCCGTACAACAATACTTACCCCCATCCTCTCCAGCAAGCCACTAATTTCCTCTTCGGGTCTTCGATCCAATAAACTGTATTGCATCATCACGGAAGCGATATCAGATTTGGACAAAAATGTCTTAATAACGTTCGGACGGATGGATGAAAGTCCATACGCCCGAATTTTACCTTGGCTTTTCAACAGCTCAAAGGCTTCAACAATCTCCTCAATCGGATCTTCCAAGGTACCACCATGTAACTGATACAGGTCGATATAATCCGTTTTCAACCGCGACAACGACCCTTCTATAGCTTTCATAATATAATCTTTTGAGGCCTTCCAGTCCCAGCCAGAGCCATCGGCACGCCAAAGATTACCAACTTTTGATGCTAAGACAATATGCTTCCGAAAACTTTGCACACTCTCTCCCACAATCATCTCGTTTAAACCTTTGTCGTAGAGATCAGCCGTATCAAAAAAAGTGATTCCTTCTTCATAAGCTTTATGAATAATGTCTTTGGATTGTTTGGACTGATTACTCTTTAGAGACATGCAGCCTAAACCGATTTCCGACACCATTAAATTTGTATGACCTAATTTATGTTGTTCCATCTGCACTGATATCAATTAATTCTACCTCAAACACCAACGTGCTGTTGGCGGGAATTTCACCCGTTGCGCGTTCACCATAAGCTAATCTGCTTGGAATAAAAAATTTATATTTCGACCCCTTAGACATTAATGGAATACCAATCTGCCAGCCCTTAATCACTTGGCCCAAAGATAGTTTCAAAGGCTCATTACGATCATATGAGCTATCAAATTGCTTCCCACTCAATAGGGTTCCTTTATAATGAACTGTGACTTTATCGTCACTTTTAGGCTTTACACCATCAGTCTCAGTCAAAATAAGATATTGAATACCCTCTGCTGTCGAATTCATCCCGGTAACCTTTGCATTTTCCGCAAAGAATTTATCTTCTTCAGCCCTATTGGCAGCCTCCTTTTTAGCACGGACGTCCATAATAGCCTGCTGAATGACAGCTCTTCCTTGACCTTCCTCTAATAGCGACGTGTTACCTTTCAATACGTCAGCAATTGCTTTTGCAATAACATCTGACTTCAAATAATCGATTTCAATAGACTTTAGTGAATTTCCGATATCAGCACCAAATGCATACGACACAGAATCGGCCTTTGTTCTCAATTGATTTGTTACGCTCGATTTACTGTTTACGACCTTCTTCTTTACTGTCGTGTTTTTCTTTTTTTGTTGGGCAAATCCTGTGACAGTTGTCAAGGATAATAAGGCTAATGCAATATACTTCATGTTTGTTTAACGGTGCTTCTGCACGATTTCATTTATAATTTCCTGCGTGATATTAGGGTAATCAACTTCAACCCTAGATTTACTGTTCAGCCAGGCTTCTATCGCCAACATATTTTTATGTTTCAGGCTCGAAATTACAGGCACTCCCATTTCTTCCAGTGACGCGGCATTCAAATGCTGTTCATATTGGTTCTTCATTGGGATAACTAACAGTTTCTTTTTCAAATATAATGCTTCTGCCGGTGTTTCAAAACCTGCTCCACATAAAACTCCTGAAGAAGATGCCATACTATTTATAAAAGATTGGTTATTTATGGGCCTAATCGTTACATTTTTCATTTCGAATGCCTTTGAATTATGTTTACTAAAAACATCCCACTTGACATCTGGAAACTTCATTAAGTGCTTCAAAAGATGCGCATCGTCGTATGCAGGTAGATAAACCGTATAATGTCCCTGATCTGTTACGCCCAAGTCACGAACAGCATTACGGATAACAGGCGGATAAATATTCTTGCCATAACGCTTGAAATGGAAACCGTAAGAATATGTGGAGGGTGCATAGTTTTTCATGATGAACTTACCCAGCATATCACTGTCTTCCGGTTTGGGACTCGACGGATCTAAGGCAGCAATCTGATGACTCAATCCAATGCATTCTAAATCTTTTGAATGACAGGCCCAAGCCGAGATAGGTTCAAAATCGTTGATCACCAAATCATAGTTTTCAATGGGCAAGCTCTTAATTTCATTTGTAAATTTACGAATAGTCGAACTCATGAAAGTCTTCCACAAATCGACCCCACCAGACTTACCAAAGATAAAACTCAGCCCGTGAAAACGGTATTTCACTTCAAAAGGTAATGATAGATCTGCTTGAATTCCACTAACCAAAACATCAACTTCTCCTAACTCTCTCAAACAGGGCACAATATCCATTGCACGACTAAGATGTCCATTTCCTGTCCCTTGTACGGCATACAATATCTTCATAATGACTGTATTTTGTGTCGGCAAATTAATCAATTTTAACGATTATCAATATTATTTTATTGTTTTGTTAGGTTAAGAAAATATAAATTAACATCAATAAAAAACCTATTAATCCCATTTTAACTTTCTTTTTTGTATATTTAATATCAACAATTAATTAATAGCCAGTTCAATAAACCATGAAATTTCTATTGTTTACTATGCTTTCGCTAATTGGCATACCTATTTTTATCTCTTGGGGATTTTTTGCACATAAAAAAATTAATCATTATGCCGTGTTCGCCTTGCCAGCCAAGATGGCGAAATTCTATAAAGCCAATATCGATCTGATTACCGAGAAAGCTGTTGACCCAGATAAACGCTGCTACACCGATAGCACTGAAGGTCCACGGCATTTTATAGATATAGAAGATTATGAAGAAGAGGGTGAAAATGATTCCATACCCATTCATTGGTCAAAAGCGAAAGAAAAATATCAAGAAAAACAGTTGTTAAAAAATGGTATTGTTCCCTGGCAAATTAATTTAACCTATCAAAAGCTAGTGAAAGCTTTTCAGTCAAAAGATTATAATCGGATCATCAAGCACTCTGCAGAACTCGGGCACTATATTGCCGATGCGCATGTCCCTTTACATACAACTAAAAATTACAATGGACAATTCACCAACCAAATTGGAATACACGCATTTTGGGAAAGTCGCTTGCCAGAAATGTTTTCAGAAAAATATAATCTTCGCGTTGGAAAAGCAAACTATATCAAAGATCCTTTAGCAGAAGCATGGCTTATTGTTCGCGAAAGCAATCGTCTCGTCGATTCTGTATTGAATATCGAAGCCAAGCTCAATCGTCAATTTAAAGATTCCCAAAAAAAAACATTTATTGAGCGAAACAATCAATTGGTATGGACGTACTCGGATCGCTATGCCAACGCGTATCACGATGCCATGAAAGGAATGGTCGAAAGAAGGATGCGGAAAACGATCTTACGCGTCGCTTCCTATTGGTATTCTGCTTGGCTTGAATCTGGCCAACCAAATTTAAGCAACATTGAAAAAATAAAAATCAATAGCAAACAGGATCAAATCGATATCATCGGGAGAAAGCGGATTGGCCGCGAAGAGTGGATGTAGAAACGAACCATACACTTGGACTACTTACATTATTCATGCCGGACTATTTGTATTATTGTCAACTAAGCTACTTTTGCGGTGTAAAATGTATAAGAGCATGTTGAATAGAAAATTTACGTTGACAAACCTTGCACTAACTTTAAGTATTGTATCTGCAACTGCGCAGATTCCAGATACAACGGCGTTAGGGGAAGTTATCATTAATCAAAATCGTTTACAAATTCCTTTTTCAAAGCAAAGCAAGAATGTACAAATATTGACGCAGGAAGATATACAACGCCTCCCTAATCGATCTATAAACGAATTACTCAGCAATATCCCAGGAGTTGATATTCGTCAACGTGGACCATTTGGTTCACAGGCTGACATTAGCGTCGATGGCGGCTCTTTTGAACAAACGGCAATTTTACTCAATGGTGTTAAAATTACGGATCCACAAAGCGCTCACCACAACATGAATCTACCGGTTCCACTTGAAGCGATAGAGCGCATCGAAATCATACGAGGACCAGCATCACGAATTTTCGGCATTAACGCGCTAACGGGAGCCATTAATATCGTAACAAAGAAAATTAAATCGAATCAGATTAATACCCAGATATATAGCGGATCCTCATTCAAAGATAATGAACAGACGAGTACAGGTATGTATTATGGTAAAGGTATTCAGCTTGGATCACAGTTTCTAACTAAAAAAACAAGCCACGGATTATATTTTGGACACGAAGACTCCAATGGACAACGTTACAACACAGCATCGAACAGTAATAAACTATATTACGACGGAACGTATCAACCTAATACAGGCAATATGGTAAACGCTAATATTGGCTATATCAACAATCAATTTGGTGCTAATGGTTACTATGCTGCTCCTAGTGATAAGGAAGCTTATGAGCAGGTTAAGACCGCTTTCGCCTCCGTGCAGTCAAAGCATCAATTAACATCGACGTTTTCTCTCAGTCCACGTCTCAGCAATCGCTATAATGAAGATGAATATTGGTATCTAGGAAGGGAAACGACAAAAGGAAGAGCCAAACACTATAGTAATGTTTTTGGTGCAGAACTAAATGCGACATTGGAGCAGTGTTATGGAACCTTCGGCATAGGGCTGGAAGGTAGATTTGAACACATCAATAGCACTAGTATTGGCCGTCATAACCGCGAGAATTACGGTGGTTATCTAGAATTCAAAACGGAAGCGATCGAAAAACTGATCATCAATGCTGGAACCTACATCAATTATAACTCGAGATTTGGCTGGCAGGTCTTTCCAGGTCTTGATTTAGGTTACGATATTACCGAACATTGGAAGATTATCGTTAACGCAGGATCAAGCCAACGTATCCCTTCTTTTACCGATCTTTACAATAATCAAACGGCGAACATCGGAAATCCAAACCTTACCTCCGAAAATGCCTATCAGATTGAAGGGGGGATCAAATACCTATCCAATCGAATTGTGGCCCAAGCAGGTTATTTCCACCGTAAAATAGACGATTTCATCGACTGGCAAAAAGACGATGCCAGTGCCGGAACTGGAACAATTATTCCTTGGAAACCAACGAATATTGGAAAAAACAGTATCGATGGATTGAATGCATCATTCCGATACAATTTCAATGACCCCGGCGCTACAACACGCTATTTTACAAACCTTAGCTACAATTATCTCCATCCTAGCGTGATATTAGCCGATGGAATACTGTCAAAATATGCCATAGAGAGCCTAAGGCACCAAGTTATCGTCAACTTTACAATAAACCACAAAAATTGGATGTTAACCACTTCCAACCGTTTTAATGAACGTATAAGTTACAAATCTTATTTTATTGCAGATATGAGAGCGGCCTACCAATTCCATGACTTAAATATCTTTGCAGATGTTCAAAATATATTTGATAAGCGTTATATCGAAGCAGCCGCTGTTCCAATGCCAGGACGTTGGCTTAGTGGTGGTGTAAAATACAAACTGAACTATTAATCAAATAGCCAAATTAGTTCTTCTCCGGTTTGTTCGCGAATGATAAAAGTGCCCCAAAGAATCATTCCGTTTGGGGCATTTCATTAGGCCGTTTCAAACCATTATGTCCTTTCAGAAAGAAGCCTACCGTTTATTGAGTTTAAAAATAAGCGATAATAGCTTACTATCTCTTAGGAAAAACAGATAGAATTCCACCGACTAGATGTTTTTGAAATTCAGGTTCATCATAGGATTCATCGGTATGACCAAGTCCAGTATAAAAAACCCTACCCCCATCATAGGTTTGAGTCCAAGAAATCGGATGTTGATCCCCCATTTTTCCTCCTTGATAGCTTTTTTCATCGAGATTCATCAAAACATGCAATCCATCCTTCATATCCTTAAAGTTATACCATTCATCTTTATGCAACCAAATCGAATCGAGGTGTTTTGTAGCCAGATGGTTTCTATCTAACACATCGATTTTAGCTTTCTGTACTGCAGGATGTGATGCAAAATATCCTCCCACAAGACCGTTGTACCACGGCCAATCAAACTCTGTATCCGTCGCGGCATGAATCCCCACGAATCCTTTTCCCGATTGGATAAAGCGCACAAATGCTTTCTGTTGTGCATCGTCGAGAATATCGCCGGTTGTACTCAAAAAGATAATAGCATCATATTTTTTTAATCCCTGATCTGTAAAAAGAGCCGCGTCCTCTGAATGATCAGATTCGATCTGTTCTTTATCCAGCAATTGTTTAAGCACCTGCACTCCCTTTTCGATGCTTCCATGTCTAAACCCTTTTGTCTTGCTAAAGATCAATACTTGTCGTTGTGCCTGAACGGCAGCTGATATCCCCAAAAAGAGAAATAGAAAAATGAAGATTTTGTTCATAATATAATTGGTTATTAAGCCGTGATCCTCCCGAAACACGACTTGTATATTGGATTATTATGCGATTAGTTCGCGGTAAAAATTAAGGCTTTCGATAATATGTTCCTCGGAAACATAGATATCGTATCGACAACTGCCAATTTGATCAAGCAGTGCGAAACCAATCTGATTGGACACATTCTTCTTGTCATTTCGCATCAGTTCCAATAACTCTGTATCAATGGAAGAATCAAATTTGTAATCTTTAAAATATCTTCTGAATGTTTGAATCAAATCATTTAATTCATCCAAAGGCAGCCCATTCAATTTATGTGATAGATACCCCTCGCAAATCATTCCAGCAGCAATAGCCTCTCCATGAAGCAAAGGCGAACCGTCATTCAACAAAGAGTATCCCTCAATAGCATGACCAATAGTGTGTCCAAAGTTTAAGATTTTACGCAGTCCTTTTTCTTTTGGATCTTCAAGAATCACTTGATTTTTTATCGAAACAGAATGTTTAATTATTGAATTATCAATTTGATCGATATCAAGCACCTTAACACGATCATAATAGCCTCGATCGAAAATTAGCCCATGTTTGATCACTTCCGCAAAGCCAGATATTAACTGCCGCTGATCTAGCGTTTTCAAGAACTGGTTCGAAATAAATACAGCTTTGGGCTGTGCAAAAGTGCCTATAATATTTTTTACACTTCCCATATCGATACCCGTTTTGCCTCCTACAGAGGCATCTACCTGGGAAAGCAGAGTCGTCGGGACTTGAACAAAATCCATCCCTCTTTTGAAAGTTGATGCTGCAAATCCCCCCATATCAGTGACGACACCGCCACCGAGATTGATCATCAGTGAATGCCTGTCAGCTCCGAAATCGAGCATATTATGCCATACACCAATGCAAAAATCAATATTTTTATTTTCTTCTCCCGGATCTACCTCTATCACATCATAATTCGTTAAATTGGATAGGGACTGCTGAAACAAAGGCAAACAATTATCCAATGTATTGGTATCTACCAAAACGATGATCTTTGAATAATTACGCTCAGCCAAAAACCCCTCCAGAGAGGATAATGTATCATCAAAATATACCTGATATCCCAAACTTTCTATGACTTCCATTTTACTATTATTTTAGGTTTAAGTTTTCTATTTACCAATATTGTTTAATATTACACCAATTTTATTTGCATCCCATCAAATTCAACGAAATCTCCAGGTCTCAATTTGAGCCTTTTTCGATAATCAACTCGCCCATTATACTTTACATACCCCTCAGACACAACCCACTGAGCCATAGCGCCGTGCTCTACCCAATTTAAAGCTTTAAGTAACTGTATAAGCTGTATATATTCACCCTCAATTTTAAATTCTTGCATTCCACAAAAATAGGGGTTTAACCGAGTAATGCAAGAATAATCATCGTTTTAATGCTTACTAAATTGCTACATTTGCCTAATTGCAAATAAAGATTATGATTGAGAATTCTGAGCCCAAGACATTATCCTTTGATAATACAGAGATAGCTTTTAAAAGTAAAAGCGATAAGGATTTGGAAAGAGCATATTGGTTATTCAAAATAATAGCGAATAACTTCTTGACAAAAGTCGGTCCTTCAATGACCAACTTTGCATTGAACATCGGATTACCCATCCAAGGGATAATCCGTAAAACAATCTTCAAGCATTTCTGTGGCGGGGAGACCATCGAAGGTTGCGAAACAGCAATTAACGAATTGGGAGAGAATGGTGTAGGAACTATATTGGACTATTCAGTTGAAGGAGAAGAAACTGAAAGTGCATTTGACGCTTGCTGCAATGAGGTTTTGCGAACAGTGGTAGCGGCTAGTAAAAACAAATACATACCATTTTCAGTATTTAAACCCACTGGATTAGGCCGATTTGAATTGTTTGAAAAAGTCAATGCCAAAGACACCTTGACAGAAAGTGAACAAGCAGCATACCAACGTATGCTTGATCGTACAGACCGTATCTGTAAAGCCTGCCATGATGCCGGTGTAAAGGTACTGGTAGATGCTGAACATTCCTGGATTCAAGATGCAATTGACGATATTGCTCGTGAAATGATGGAAAAATACAATATGGAAAAACCTATTGTCTATAACACCTACCAATTGTACCGCAGCGACAAACTTGCTTCATTAAAAGCGGATTTCGAATATGCAAAAGTGAGAGGCTTCCACATGGGTGCCAAAATCGTTAGAGGTGCATATATGGAAATTGAACGTGCTCGCGCCGCCGAAAAAGGATATGTAGATCCAATCCAACCCAATAAAGAAGCTGCCGATATTGACTACAATGCAGCTATTGAATTTATACTGGACCATCTAGACAACTTTGGATTGATGGCGGGTACCCACAATGAAGATAGTAGCATGCTCTTGGCTAAAGAAATTGACAAACGTGGTATTGACAGGTCTACAGACCGCATTTACTTCGCTCAGTTATTGGGGATGTCTGACAATCTAAGCTTCAATCTGGCTGCACATGGTTACAATGTTGCCAAATACATGCCGTATGGACCAGTCAAAGCAGTGATGCCATACCTTTTTCGTAGAGCACAGGAAAATACTTCTGTTGCAGGCGCGACAGGTCGGGAGCTAGGTCTTTTGATTAAAGAAAAACAAAGAAGAAAAGCTAGTCTATAACGACTAGCTTTTTTTATGATCAACAACATCCATTCTATTATTGTCAAATCGATTCTAACATAGTATATAGAAAGTCTCCCACTCTCGTTTTCGGAATGAGCTAATTACAAAATGATTCCAAATTCTTGAAACTATTATTTAAGTTTGCAAACTTTTTCCTTGAAACAAAGTTCATAATGGAAGGGCGCTCACCTGAGCTTAAAAAGAATACGATTTTAAATGGAAGAAAAACTTAGACTATTTGATCTTGCGCGTCAGCAGATGGGTAAGTACCCCGATCTCGATATGTTTGCCCACAAAGTGGACGACAAGTGGAACTATATCAAAACAGCAGATTTTCTTGGGCAGGTAGACGCGCTTTCCAAAGGGCTAATTGAACTTGGCGTACTCCCCAATGAAAAAGTAGGTCTTATAGCCGGCAGTAGCATGGAATGGCACCTTATCGATTTTGCAATCCAACAGATAGGGGCAGTTGTTGTTGCCATTTATCCTAATATCACCGACGCAGATTATCAATATATCTTTAATGATGCAGAAATTAAAGTTTGCATCGTAAGTAATAAAAGTTTATACGATCGGCTGATGAATTTAACAGATTCAATTTATACATTAAAGTATATATTTTGTATCGCCGAGCATGAAGATACCCGCAGCTGGAAAGAACTTCATGCCATAGGCGATAGTTGCACGACCGACAATTTGATAGCATTGCGCGCTCGGGTTAAACCCGAAGACCTTGCGACTTTGATTTACACATCGGGAACTACAGGCAAACCAAAGGGAGTTATGCTTTCGCATCAGAATATTTTTTCCAATGTATTGGGCGCAGCAGAAATCACCCCCTGTAAAGCTTATGATCGCGGACTTACCTTTCTCCCCCCCTGCCATGCTTACGAGCGTATGGTTTTATATACCTATATGTATCTTGGCTTTACAATCTACATCGCAGAATCTTTTGAGAAGATTGGCGATAACCTGAAAGAAGTAAAACCGCATATCATGACAGTTGTCCCACGTATTCTTGAAAAGGTTTACGAGAAAATCATGAAAACAGGCCACGATCTTACGGGTTTCAAAAGAAAAATATTCGATTGGGCAGTTTCTGTAGCCGAAGATTATGATCCCAATTCAGCAAAAAGAAGCCTTGCTTATAACATCAAACTTAAGCTGGCCAAACAGCTTGTTCTCAACAAATGGTATGAAGCCCTAGGGGGCCAATTGCTTACGGTAGCTTCTGGATCAGCTTCGCTTCACAGTAAATTAACACGTGCTTTCTTAGCTGCAGGAATTCCTCTTTATGAGGGTTATGGTATGACCGAAGCCTCCCCACTCATCTCTGTCAATCATTATATCAAAGGGATACGCATCGGTACTGTGGGTCTTCCTGTCCGTTTTGTTGAAATAAAACTCGCCGACGATGGAGAGATATTGGTGAAAGGCCCTAATGTCATGATGGGATACTATAAGAATAAGGCCGAAACAGATAAGACAATTATTAATGGATGGCTGCATACAGGAGATATCGGGAAATGGGAAGAAGACAAGTTTTTAAAAATCATTGACCGGAAAAAGGAAATGTTCAAAATTTCTGGCGGGAAGTACGTCATCCCACAACCTATAGAAACCAAGCTCGTCGAGTCTAAATTTATTGAGCAAGCTATGGTTATTGGTGATGGGATGAAATTTGCTTCCGCCTTTATTGTACCAAACTATGCACATTTGCTGGATTGGGCTAAAACAGATGCTCCTGAACTCGCGAGCATGGATAAAGATGATTTTCTGACAGACCCTGCAATTGTTAGAAAAGTCAATCAGGAGGTCCGCCGTGCCAATCAGCATTTTGGCAATTGGGAACAGATCAAAAGACCAATTATTTTAACAAATGAATTCACGATTGAAAATGGAGAATTAACGCCGACATTGAAGATGAAACGGAAGGTAATCCTCCAACACCATCAAGAGGCGTTCAACAATCTCTATCAAATGGAAATGGACGAATAGGAAACAAACGACACGTTAACCCAGCATGCGGTATTTTTAGGAGTAAAACATAAAATTATTGAAGGATACTCGTGCTAATTCTGTTGCTCCTAATCTTTTGAGGTTAGTTTTAAAAAATTGAAGCATAAAAGAAAAGCCTCATCTTCCTAAAGATCGAGGCTTTTTATTTGAAAAAGATAAATTACTATTAATCCCAACGATAGTCATTATAAAAGTCTTCGGGATGCCTACTGATCGGCACCTCTTTGACCACACGAATATTAGCTGCTCCCAGATTGACATTCAACATAAATGAAGGTACATTTGCTGAAAAATTCCAAAGACCATTCCGCATATAGACATAACCACCTCTATATGGATCGTAAAATGTTTTATAGTCTCTAAAGTATACATGATGCCTATTATCATAGCGATGCGCCCTAGCCCAAGCTGGCGTTCTATGACCATATCCTTTTCGATAGGACTTTGCGACTTCTTTACGATATTTACGATCGTCTTTCTCGCGTTTTTCTAAATACTTTCTATATTCTTTATCTCTTTTCTCCTCATATTTCCTCCGCTCTTTGTCCTGCTTCCATTCTCTTTCATGTACACGGTGTTGAGCTGAGGATCGTTGGGGTGCCAATAAGACCAAACCACCAATTGCAACCGCGAAGTATATCATCTTTCTCATACAGTATAAATTAAATTTAGAAATCAACTATTTCCGGCTTGTGTTTTAAACCCGTTTTTCACAAGCGTTTCTATGGGTATGACTTCAATGTTTGAAAAAAGGTTTAACCGATCACACCGAATTTAATTTGTCCCGCAATATAGAATCCATTACTTCAATTTAATGTATCTTTGCATCATGTCAAATACGGGATATATCACTGAAGATACCATTGTTGCATTAGCAACATCTTCGGGAACAAATGGAGCCATTGCCGTCATACGCGTTTCGGGTCAGCATGCTATAAAAATTACAAATGAAATATTTAAAGGAAAGAATCTGCTTCAACAGGCTTCTCATACGATTCATTTTGGAACCATACGCGATGGTGAAGAAATTATAGATGAAGTCCTTGTTTCTTTATTTGTAGCCCCCAACTCCTATACCAGAGAAAATTCGGTGGAAATATCAACACATAACTCCAAATACATTATCGAGCGAGTTGTCGGCTTACTGATTAAAAAAGGGGCACGTGCTGCTCGTCCAGGAGAATTTACCTTGCGTGCCTTCCTCAATGGAGGAATGGATCTATCTCAGGCAGAAGCGGTAGCTGATTTAATAGCGTCCAATTCAGCTGCCTCCCACCAAATAGCCATGCAGCAGATGCGGGGCGGATTTTCCAATCAGCTTAAATCCCTCCGTGAGGATCTTATACACTTTGCATCACTTATAGAATTGGAACTTGATTTTTCTGAAGAAGATGTTGAATTTGCGAACAGAGATCAGCTAAAAAATCTAATCAATAAAATACAGGTCATTGTTCAAAAACTAATACAATCTTTTGAACAGGGAAATGTACTTAAAAATGGTGTTCCTGTGGTTATTGCAGGAAAACCTAATGTAGGAAAATCGACCCTGCTGAATGCATTCTTAAACGAAGAGCGGGCCATTGTTTCTGATATTGCTGGAACAACGCGCGATACTATTGAAGATGAAATTAATATTCACGGTGTTAATTTTCGATTTATTGATACTGCCGGTATACGTGAGACGGCGGATGTGATCGAAGCTAAAGGTGTTGAGCGTACGCGTGAAAAAATGAAACAGGCACGATTGATCATTTATCTTTTCGATCCAACGCAAGACAGAGTTGAAGAAGTACAGTCTCAGCTACCTGAAATTGAGAATTTCCACATCCCGTTTGTCACTATTATCAATAAATCCGATTTGCTTTCTGAAGAGCAAAAAGCGTCCTATCGTACCCTCAATCCACTTTACATCTCAGCAAAGGAGCAGACCGGTGTCGAGGAATTAAAGGATGAACTCATCAATCGAGTACAATTAGGAAATCTCAATACAGATGACGTTATGGTGACCAACATACGCCACGTGGAAGCGCTGCAAAAAACAGCATATTCACTAGAACGGGTGATATATGGTATAGACAATCCGGTCACGTCCGATTTTCTCGCTATGGATATTCGCCAAGCCTTATATCACCTTGGTGAGATCACTGGAACTGTGTCCACAGACGATTTATTGGATAATATATTCTCGAAGTTCTGTATCGGTAAATAAACACCATAGACAAAACAAACTAAAACAAACCAAATATCTGATTACCAATAAATTAAAATAATTTTAATATTGTAATACTTTTAGTTATTTTGGTTTGTTTTTTAATTTTTTGTCCCCCATATGTCCCTCAAAACCGCGCTCAAACACGGAGAATTAACTTCGCTGAAGGTATCTTAATTGTTATCTAAATGTACTTTATAGTATATTATGTGCGGTATTCTCCAATCTAAAAATATTATGTTCTGACGCCTCCTTCGCCGAATACTTTTGAAAGTATTGAATGAGTTCTAAGGCTGCGCTGATAATCTGTTCAGTTTGGTTATGATAAATAGTCATAAAAAAATAATGGACTAAGTGATCAAAAGAACTAAGGTGATCTTTTATTGTTTTCATAGAGCTGGTGTTTAACGTGTTCAAAATTCCACTATATTAGTAACACGCTAATTATTTGTTAGTTACAACTTTTAAATTGTTGTTGTGGAAAAAGTAAAAAATAAAATTATGTGGCAATATTATATAATCTTAGGACTAGGGGTATTGTTCTTGGTATGGGCAATTTACAGTTTCCGTAGTACAATGGTATTTCTTAAGAAGGCTGATAAAACTACAGCGACAGTAATCGACCTTCACAAGTTCGAATCTGAAGGTGAAGTATTCGCTCCAATCTTCACTTTTCGGACAAAAGATAACCAATTAATTACATATGAACTAGCTGAAGGGAATAATCCTCCCGCTTGGAAAATAGGAGAACAAACCACTGTTATCTATGATCCATCTGATCCATATAGGGTTTCCTTATATAGTTATTTTCGGGTATTTATGTGGACATTGGTCCTGCTGTCAGTAGCGCTTCCCCTAATAGTAATCGGTGGCGGTTATTTTATTGCTGCAAGATTTCTACTTTGATAGTAGCGTTAATGGCAAAGACAGTATCAAACACATCAGTCTCAGGAGTTAAAGAAGTTTATCAGCATAAATTTTATTAGTATTCGCAGAATAGCACTGTATATGAAAAGATAGAAAATCGTTAACAGAAACTGACAGCTCTAAACTCTTCTTCAATTGAAAGCTTTGGTCCATTGCTTTGTATAACATCTGGGACACGATTGAGAATCGGTATCAAAACTAAACACAACTTGGCCGCAATACATACATGCAAATGGTCCTCCAGAATTGAACACGCCAACCATTTTATAGAGGAAGTAGATAAGGATAGCGCCCGTATCTCACATCATCATCAACGTAGAACAAAACGCTTAATCTCCTGTCAATTTCGAGAACTCCCTCTTTAATCTGGCCCAAATATTCAGCATTTAAATTTCTGAGTTCAGAAAAAAAACCATTCTCGAAAAATTGTCATCATTTTCATGCTTTATGCGAAATACTCCGTCCTTCACTATCGGTAAAACTTCATCCATTTTTTGTTTCGTCTCTGAGATCGGAGTAATTAAGATGCTCCAGCAACACAGATTCAGGAGCCGTAAGTAATTCTTACTTTGCCAAAAATGAAGTAAATTAGCATAAGAACAATTAGTATTGGGCGGCATAAGTAAACAAATGAGAAATAGAAATTTCATTAAAGGATTTTTAGCATTCGTTGCCGTCCTATTCATCGGAGTTCTCATCATACTTGATGGATTGAGCAATATGGAAAATTCAGACGTAACTAGGACACGTGATTATCCTTATTTTAGACCCACAGAACGTCTAATGGCCAGAAATTTAAAATTGCCAAAAGGAACAAAACGAACCTATGAAGAAAGCTTTCTCAAAGAAGATGAAGAACAGCAAAGATTCCTGCATACCCTACTCAAATAATTGGAATTCAACGATAAAAATCAAATAAAATGAAAAATATAAAGCTGTTTTCCTTGTTTATTCTAATGTCTGTTCCAATGTACTTATCAGCTCAAAAAGGCAAGGTTAAGGACACTTATACCTATCAGGTAAGGGACGAATATGGCGATTTAAATAATGATGGAAAAGAAGACAAGATAATAGTTAAGATGGATACCATAGATGAAACAAGCCCCGTGAAATTGCAGATCTTTCTTTCCCGGCCCGACGGAAAATTAATTTTAGCAGTATCTTCTACTAAGATTATCGAACCTCAATATCCTGCAGAGAAAAAAGGGAAATTCAATGGTTTTCAGATTCCAAGTTTTTTTATAGAACATGGAATTTTACAGATGCGGAGTGAAATAGAAAATGGAAATATAACCTATGGCTTCAAGTATAAAAACGGAAATTTTGAGTTGATTCATGTCAGCAAGCTTACCAATAATTCAACAAAAGCTTATGTTGATGAGTATACGACATTTACGGATACTCAGTTTGACCTGGTGACAGGCATCAGAACTGAAACTGATGATAAATTAGGTTCAGAAAAACCTTTGGCAATACGGGAAAAGAAAGTCTTGATCAGGCCATTGCCGAAAATACAGGACATGAAATTTTCTGATAAAGCCTTATATTAAAAGCCATAAAATCGAATTAATCAAACGAAGTATAACTTATGAAAAGCATCATCATCTTACTTCTTTTACCACTGCTGATAGCCTGTCATACCAATAGTTTTGATTTGGATAAATTATCATTTCCTGCCGACATAGCTTCCTTAGCGAAAAAATATGAACTCCGTACGAACAGTGATCTTTCGGGCATTATTGTTTACAACAGTACAGATCAAGCACTGCTTCAGTTTTCAGGATATTCCTTTTCTGGAACGCTGAACAAACAGGATGCTTCCATATTATCAACCAATTCCGTGTCTTTTTACGACAACAGGACAACCAAGAAGGTCAATGCCTACAGGCAGGAAATTAAGACCACTAAAAAAGCAGAGGAATTTGAAAATATGTTGGTGAAGAAATTCGGAAAAACCGAATTCTATTACAGGGATACAGAATTTTCCTACAGAATGATTGCTTGACCGAGAACTACCAAAGTGGTTAATGAGCATGGAAATAATTTGGCTGGGAATATTTTATTTATATTTAAACAATGAAAAAGGAAGAACCCACACATCGAAAATTTGATTCTTTAAATGATTTCCATCGGGTTCTGGGGCTTCCAAAGCCGGTGCACCCGATGATCAGCATGATAAACCTTGACGATGTGAAAGTCATTCAGGATGAACTACCCGAAATGATGGTTCTGAATTACTATAAAATTGCCTACAAAACGAGTATCGCTTCACAAGTTAAATATGGTCAGAATCATTATGACTTTAGCGAAGGCGGTTTAATTTTTACTGCACCAAACCAATTGTTTGAAAGCCCGGATAAAATAAAAAAATCGGGATATGTATTGCTAATTCACCCTGATTACCTTTTGTCATACCCCTTGGCAAAAAAGATAAAGGATTACGGCTATTTTTCGTATGCAGCTAATGAAGCTCTTCATTTATCTGATAAAGAAAAGACTGTTATCCTGTCCATTTTCGATATTATTCTGGATGAACTTGACAGCCGTATTGACGATTTCAGCCAGGATGTGGTTATTTCACAGATTGAATTATTATTGAATTATTGCAACCGTTTCTACAAACGGCAGTTCATTACAAGAAAAGCTGTAAACCACAGTTTGCTAGAAAGATTGGAAGTAATTTTAGATGATTATTTCAATAAAGAAAAGACTAGTACGCATGGTATTCCTACTGTTCTATACCTTTCAGAGCTTTTAAACCTATCTCCAAGCTATCTGAGTGATATGTTACGCTCGCTAACAGGGCAAAATGCGCAACAGCATATACACATTAAAATGATCGAGAAGGCAAAGGAATTTTTATCTACAACCGATTTAACAATTTCAGAAATTGCGTATCGATTAGGTTTCGAACATCCGCAATCCTTTAGCAAACTCTTTAAAACAAAAACTAAACTTTCTCCAATAGATTTCAGACATTCATTTAATTAGTTCTAATAGCATTTACCATCAAAAGGTGATAAACGAGAAACAGATTCCATTTCGGAATTTTGTTTCTCGTTTATTATAAATTTTAGAAAATCAGCTTATTTATTTCAAAATTCATTCTGATTTTGACTACACAAATCCTCAATTAAGCTACGTGAGCTTACCGCAATATATCAACCTTTGTGTATTGATAAGCTAAAATATTTAAACGATGAAAAATCAAAATTCAGTTATTGGATTGAGTACAAGTCCTGTTTTGACTTACAGTCCTTTAGTTATGCAGGTCTCTGACAGACCAGTTGACATGCATATAAAGGTATCAGCACCTGTCAGCGGAACTAACCTCCCTATTTTAATTCTTTCGCATGGGCATGGTCCCTCAACCTATCTTTCTTCATTAAGAGGATTAGCACCAGTGACAGAGTTCTTCTCTTCAAAGGGATTTATTGTAATTCAGCCGACACACTTAGATTCTAAACTTTTAGGTCTTGACATGACTAGCCCTGAAGGACGTTTATTTTTGAAATCAAGAGCGACGGATATTCATTTTATCCTTGATAATCTCGATAAGATATTAGCAACAGTTCCGGGCTTACAAAATCGTGCCCACAAATCGCAAATATCCATTATTGGACACTCATTGGGCGCTCTTACAGCTGGAATGCTTGCAGGTGCGGAAGTTACAAACAACGTAACTGGAGAAACAATAAATTTGGCCGAACCAAGGTTAAAAGCCATAGTAATGATCGGAGCTCCAGGACTTCCGGAAGGACTTAACGGAGATTTTGCAGTTACAAATTACCCTATTCTAAAAGGGATTAACTACAAAACCATCTCACTCCCAATACTTGTAATGAATGGTGATAAAGACATTAACCTCAATTTTTCAAGCATTGAAAATTGGCGTGCCGATGCGTATTATGATAGTCCGGTGGCTTCAAGCTTACTTACTGTATTTGGTGCCGAACATATCTATGGCGGTATTTCCGGATGGGATGTCGCTGAAACCTCAGATGAAAGCCCAGAACGTGTCGCCTTCGTCTGCGAATCTATTTTAGCGTATATCCGTTCTGCAATGGATTCAAATGACAAGAGTTGGAAACAATTAGAAGAGGATTTTGAAAATGATCCTAATGCAAAAGCACGTATTGACAATAAATAATACTGTAAACCACATTCAGTAGAATTATGTACTAACCCAAGGTACTGTTCTGAAGTAAGGCAGTACCTTTTTTATTTCTATTGATGCGGCCTCCGATATTCAACGGAGTTGGCTACTTTTTCCTTCTATTTTGAAAATAACAGAGCATCATCAATAGGGTTAACATTTTTCTAAAAATTATTTAGACAGAAATTTAACGGCTTGCTCTTTGGGCCACCAACTCGGTTGGTGCATACCCAAAATGCTTTTTAAATGCAAACGAAAAATGCGATAAGTTTTCAAAACCCGTTTGGTAACAAACTTCGATTGGTTTAATATTTTTTTCTGCAAGTTGGTAGTGTGCTAGCTCCAATCGCCTTTGAGTTAGCCAACGTTGTGGTGTAAGATTAAAGGCTTTTGCAAAATCACGCTTGAACGTTGTAAGGCTTCTTCCTGTCAGGTAACTGAACTTTTCCAAAGGCATATTGAACATATAGTTTTTCTCCATAAAGCTGATTAAATCAACTTTATGCGGGTCGTCAAAGTTTGACAGTAAACCGTCAATTTCCCCATCAATTACCCTTAGAATACTTATTGCTTCTGTTATTTTAAGCAATGCCAAATTTTCGGGAATAGGTGCTTTCATATCAAAGTAAGGGATTAAGGACGCAAGAAAACTTTCAAGCAATGGGTGATTACTGAAACTGTGAATTCTTGACATTGGTGTAACCTTTATTTTTACCTCTACGCTACTGTAAAACTCGCGAAGAATTTTTTCAGTCAACAGCATTACAACGGTTTTATGCGGCAATCCATCCTTAGGATAATTGATAATTGTTGCAGGCTTATTCCTTGGAATGAGAAATATATCCCCCGTCTTAAAAATGTGCGTAGCGTCTGATTGCACAATTTTGGTTTCACCAGAGATGAACCAAATAAGCATATGGTGATCAAATACTATTTCTGTTCTTGAAAACTTGTCTTCGTAACAAGACAATTTTATTTCGGGTGTTATATATTTTGATACGTGCTCCATTTTTTTTGAATAAGTGAGATATAAATTTACAAAATCCAATTTCGGGATTAATTCATTTACGCTCAATGACTGTTTAAAAAATTGGATAGTGGTTTTCAGACCAATACCCTTTTGGACCATCACTTACATTTAAATGTGATGTTCGCCAATTTTTCACTTAATTCCCACAAACGTCTTGCGTTAGTTTCATCCAGCGAATAAGGTTTAACACCACTAGCTGAAACATCTTTTCCCGCCGACAATTCAGCGATGTCGGCATCTTCACAAAACACACCGCCAATGTTGTTTAGTAGCGGACTAGTAGCACACCAAATTGTTGTAGATGCACCCTGTGGAATGCTTTTGAGTGAAGAAGCAACTTCAGATAAAATATTTCCTTGTTCATCGCAAAAACCCATCTGTATAAATTTTTCCAAAGGAGCTTCTCTTGCCAATTCTGTTCCTGCAATAGAACCTGGATGAATGGAATAAGCTCTTACCCCAAACTCTCTTGCACGATTATCCAATTCTATTGAAAATAAATTGACAGCAGTTTTAGATTGACCATATCCCACGAGCGTTTCGTATTCCCGATTTTCAAAATTTGGATCATCAAAATTAAAAGGTGCAAATTGATGCCCTTGTGATGAAACATTAAGCACCCTTGCACCGTTGGCTTTTTTAAGTGCAGTCCAGAGTTTTGCAGTCAATTGAAACTGTGCCAAATAATTAACGGCTAATTGAGATTCAATACCACGAGCGTCTCTGCGTAGCGGAACCCACATGATGCCTGCGTTATTGATAAGCAAATGCAAAGGTCTTCCCGAAGCCAAAAATTTATCTGCAAAAGCATCAATGGAAGCAGGATCGAGCAAATCCATTTCTTCAATTTCTACATTGTTATTTTCCTGTAGATTTTTCTTTGCTTTTTTTTTATCCCTTGAAGGTACAATGACGGTTGCACCTGCAAAAGCAAGTGTTTTAACAGTTTCCAAACCAATGCCTGTATTGCCGCCAGTTACAATGGCAATTTTCCCTGTAAGATCAATACCTTTTATTAAGTCCATTGAAATTGATTTTGCGTTAAAACCTGAACCGATTGGGTGTTGTAATGCTCCCTGATAATTATTCTGTTCCATTTTTAGAAATTTTAATTGTTATGTCGGAACAAAAGTAGAGTGTATTTCTTAGGATCACTTTGTTTAAAAGTCCGAATTTACTTTGTACAAAAGTTCAACGACTGAAAGACGAACCTATACCTATCATAGATGATAGACTGTATCGAAAATGAACCAATCCATTTATTAATTGAAAACTATCTTACCAAGGAATTTCTCCTATCACCGGATTACTTTCTTCACTAAAAAATTTACCAGTTGGGCCATCATTATCAATCAGGACATATTTGATAACTCTGTTAGCAGCAACGCAGACTTCGCCGCCATTAAAGAATGTAAAGTCGGTTTTCGTAAGTCCCGGACAAACAGCATTTACTTTAAAATTTGTATTACGCAATTCATAGGCTAACTGAATGGTGTACATGTTAAGAGCTGCTTTTGATATAGCGTAAACCCCATATTTAGCATAGTTGTAGGCAGGCCATTCCGGATTACTTTGCAATGAAAGAGAGCCTACGCTAGTACTCAAGTTGACAATTCTTGGTTCTGAGGACTTTTTAAGCAAATCTATAAAAGCTTGTGTAACGTTGGCTGTACCAACCAAATTTGTTTTAAATGCAGCAATATACTCTTCACTCGTAGCTTCCAGTACGGTGTAAGGATTGCTACCGCCGTTGATTCCTGCGTTATTGATAAGTACATCTAAAGCCGAAATCTTGTTGCCTATTTCTTCCCGTACCGTCCGTACCGATGCTGGGTCAGTAACATCTAGTTCTACCGCTTCCACATTTGAAAAACCTTCCGCTTTAAGTTTCTGAACTGCATCCAAACCGCTTTGGATACGACGGCTTCCAATGAATACGTAAAATCCTTTCTCCGAAAGTTGTCTGGCAGTTTCAAAACCAATGCCCTTGTTTGCTCCTGTAATTAATACTGTTTTCATATTTTGTAATTTTAAGTACAAAATTGAAGCATTAAATAGTGGAATCATTTACCAAATGGTAAAAAGTGCATCAGCGGACGTTTTTCCGGATTCTACTAAGAGATTGTTGTGTTACACCTAAATAGGAGGCGATGTGTGATAATGAAACACGGTTGGTCAATGAAGGATAATTTTCCAAGAACTCAAGGTATCTTGTGGTAGCATCCTGCGAAATCACAGGGCCTTTTCTGGACTTTTGGTACATGCAAAGCTGTACCATTTTGTTTTTAATATTGTCCCAGCCCACTATAGTATGTGATAGCTCTTCCCAATTTTTCTTTGAAAATACAATAAGGCTACAATCTGTAATCGCTTGCAAGTATTCGGAAGATAAAGAATTTGCCTCGAAGTTGACATAATCACATACCAAGCTGTTTTCGCTGATGAAACAACGGGTAATCTCTTCGCCTTTATTATTATAATAGCAGCCACGGACAACACCTTCTGTTATAAACCCAACCTCCTTTGGAATTTTACCCGCCTCAGAGAAATAGTCCTCTTTTTTTATTTGCAGGATTTGTCCCTTACTTATCACAAGCTCAATCTGTTGCTTATTAAGACTTCCAAATTGTAGAATATATTCAATCAGTTCTTCCATTTGTGCAAATTAAAAAATAATATCCTTTAGCTTATTTACCATTTGGTAAAAAAACAATTTTGAGTGACAGTGCGTGGAGTATTCCGCCGTCATTTGAGCTCGAAGTGTATAAAAATGCTCGGTGTTTTCCATCCCAGAAAGTTTTATTATCACATCGTCAATATTGCCGGTGTAAAAATGGAGTTTGTAAGTGAGGGCGTCTCCGATATCCTCAAATATTCTTGCTAAATCACGCAGTTCGTCTTTGGCTGAGCTAGGATCAAAATCTGCTAGAGAAGGCTGGATATAAAGTATAAGTATGCTTCCTACATTGCAATCTATGGAAAGTGCATTTAACAATTTGCACTATTATTCTTAAAAACAGCTCTTTTAAAATATGATGCTAACAGAATCACCGGAATTTTACATAAACATCTTCAACAGCTTTGCCATTGAAGATGTTCTACGCTATAAACCTATCCTGACTACTCCATGGCTGGATTAAATGACCCGCCCCAATCTTTATTCTGTTTTACAGCTGGATTCTTATCAATGACAGATTGTGCTATCGGAAAGAAATAATAGGTATCTGGCACCAGATTCACTTTATTACCTGTGCTTGGCACCTGTAACACACTGTATTTGAACTGGTTTTCTTTCAGCGAATATGCTTTGGCCAATACATTTGCATCATCCAGATTCATCTCCGTTCCATTGGCATTTATGGCAATAGCTTCGACCCCATGTTTGGTGGTATTGTTTAGTATATTGAGTTTACGCAGTCTTCTCAAATCCCAAAAGCGATGCCCTTCAAAACAGAACTCAATATTGCGCTCCGCTAAAATGGCTTCACGCAATTGCTCCTTTGTCGTTGCTGTTATACCATATTTATTATCTGCACCGGGCTCAATTCCCGCCCTTTTTCTTATTTGCGTAACCAATTCTAATGCTGTTGCAAAGTTTCCTGTTTCATTTGCTGTTTCAGCATAATTTAATATTACTTCGGCGTAGCGCATTAAAACAAAGTCCACATCATACTGCGTTTCCACTTCTGTTTGCTTTAATGATAATTTGGAATTTTTTAAGATAAAAAATCCACTATACCGGTCTAGATTGGAAGAAGGTGTCTTTGCTTTGAGGTTTACACCAAAATCGTCCAACGCTGGAGCAATACCTACCGAAGTGTATTGCCGTTTGCCAGTCTTGCCTGACACTTCATAAACCTTTGCATTCCATACGATAGATTTTTCAAAACGTGGATCCCGGTTTTCCCAATAGGAATGCAAAAATTGATCTTCTGTCTTATAATATTTCCCTCCTAGATCTGAGTACAACTTTCCATCCTTCATTGGAAAAGCTTTTACAAATTCCCAAGATGGAACAGCCCCCGCTGGCCCCCTACTTTCAGAACCTGGCCGTACACCATTATCCCAACTGGCAACCTTATTTGGATAGGTATTAATCACGGCAAATACGACCTCTGGTCCTTTTTCAACTAGGGCAATGTTGGAATAATCTGAAGTCAAACTATAACCATCCGTTTTAAGCTGATCATAAGCCCATTTATTTGCTATATTGGCTTCCTGCCAATATGAATTTCCATAAGGATTGGAAGGATTAAACTGGGGAGATGCTTTATATAACAGCACCTTTGCCTTAAAAGCTACAGCGAAATCACCATCAATTTTGCCATATTCAGCAGCCCCTTTTCCAATGGTTTTTGGCAGTAGCGAAATAGCCTGATCCAAATCTTTAATTATCAGATCAAAACATTCTTTTGTCGAATTGCGAGGAACATTAAGATCATCGTTCTTTAAATCTTGCGCAACAATAATGTAAGGAACACCACCGTGAATCCTCACCATGTTAAAATACATAAAGGCGCGCATAAACAACGCCTGCCCAATTACCGATTTTTTAAAATCGCCTTTTAAAAAAGTACTCTCAGTAACTTTCTGTATAGCTGTATTGATTTTTCGGATAGTCGTATAATCCCATGATTTGTAAGAGCTATTGTTGACTGTTACCGCATCCAATGGAAAAGAAATACCAATCAATTGTTCAGAATTCCCATCAGCACCCGAACTCCAATTGCCAAATAATGGATATAAATTAGCAAGATAACCATTGACTAGATTTGGATCAGCCCATACTTTAGCTTCATCCAGCGAGTTGAGATCTTCAATGTCCAATACATTTTTACAAGAGGACATACATAATGCCAAGGCGATTAAAGGATAATATATTTTTTTCATCTTTTTTTCATTTAAAATTTAACATCAAGTCCAAACGTAAAGGTTTTCATGACTGGATAAGAATCATACAGTTTTTGCTCTGGATCATGAAACTCTTTCATCGGTGAGAAAACAAACAAATTTGTTCCATTAAAAAACAAATTGACATCTTTTACGCGTATCATCTCGGTCATACTTTTCGGCAATCTGTAGGACACATTAATATCACGCAATCGTAGATAGGCTCCATTTTTTATCCAGAATGACGAAGGCGCCGCACCAGACTCGGCCCAACTGGAATAGCCTGTTGGACGGGGATATTTAGCATCAGTATTGTCAGGTGTCCACACATCTGAAGCCCAAATCGGATAATATGGACGGAAGGTATCGCCGTGCTGGCGCATGCCGCCACCTTCCTGATTACTGATCATACGATCATAGGCAAGAACCCCTTGAAACAAGGTAGAAACATAAAAACCTTTCCAGCTCGCATTGAATCCAAATCCATAATTGATCCGCGGAGAATTATTGTCCGATAATAACTGTAGGTCATTATCATCAATTTTTCCATCTGGCCCACTTGAGTAGTTCGCTCCCTGAATATCTTTATATAAGATCATTCCGGGAAAAGGATCTCTTCCGTAAGTTTTAAATCCCTTTGCCTTCAATTCATCGGCTTCTGCCTGCGTCCTCACTAGACCCAGCGCTTCTAAGCCTATAATTCTATTTTCCGGCCGTCCAATCCTGGAACGAAAGTTCTGCGGTTGTCCAAATGCATAAGACGGTTCTTCATCAAAAATATCCCAGCGGTCCTTCGCATAGCCCAGATTTGCATTGAGCCCATAGGCCACTTCACCAACCCTGTCATTCCAGCCCAAAGAAATCTCCCCGCCTTTGTAACTTCTCGCCGCATAATTCTCTGGAGCAAGCAAACGTCCATAATTGTCCGGGACTTTCAGTGATCTTCGGCCAAGAATATTGGTTTCCTTACGGGAAAACAGATCTAGGCTACCTGTCAGTTTATTATTGACAAATCCAAAATCTAAGCCCATATTGACGCTCTTTGAAGTCGTCCAGGTTAGATTCTGCGTTGGCGTTGCTCCATACGCTATACCGTTATAATAGCGGTCACCGAACATATATCCACCCGAGGTCGTATACTTTTCTAAATAGCCAAATTGATCGATCCTATCGGCATTCACATCCAAATCATTACCCGTTGTACCATACGATGCCCTGAACTTCAAATCCGATATCGTATTTCTTATATCCGTAAAAAAATTCTCGTCCGACACACGCCAAGCCGCTGAAACCGATGGAAAAAAACCCCACCGCTTATCCGTCGGAAACAATGGTGACCCATCATAGCGGAAAGAAAATTCAGCAATATACTTATCTGCATAATTGTAATTAGCGCGACCAATGATACCCCGTCGTGAATCAATTGTTTCATTAGCAGATGTCGACCTAAAATTACGATCAGTAGGATAAATAAACATCTGATCTAGCGCTGTGATCGGGTTTTCGGCCCGTGAAGTGACATAAGTTCCTCCTTTTTTAGACTGTTCATAAACCAATGTCCCATCAACCGCATGTTTACCAAACTTGCGACTGTAATTTAAAAACCAGTTCACCTGATATTGCCACAAGCGCTGCGGGCTGTAGTCCATAAATGGCTGGCTCTGACTAAAAGTAAAAATATTAATGTTGGCTTCCGAAGGTGGTGCTGGTATAAAACGGTTGTCATTCGGATTCAGGGATGTAAAAGTATAGTTCTTTTGAAAACTCATATAGCGCTTGCGCATATAATCTTCAGCAATATAACTACCTACAATTTTTGTCGATAGTCCTTGTACCAACTTATCAAGCTTCAAGTTTAAGGTCATGATTGGATTGACCTGTCGAACTTTACGGTCAATATATCGATCCCCGATAACTTGATCGATAACGTTCCAAGCCTGCCAACTTCCCATGGGGGTCTGTACAGGATAAGCCGTTGGTGTGTTGCTAGGGGTACCATCTGCATTCAGATAAAAAGGATACATCTTTGGCCAGTTGAAGGTAACGCGATAGAAATCCGATACATCAAAATCATCGTCATTGGAAGACGTGCTAAATGGCCAAAAAAAGCGTTTCGAATTGGTTTGATTAGCTGAAATATTAAAATCCATGCTAAAATCCTCTGTAATCTGTGCAGAGATATTGCTTCGCAGATTAAATTTCTCATGGTCAAGCGATTTATATGATCCATTTTCTTTACGATAGCTTAACAAACTATAATACGTGATCTTGTCGCCGCCACCATTGACAGAGATGGATTGCCTATGCGTAAAAGGATTGCGCCAAATCACCTCATTTACATTGTAATTTTTATCCTTAAAATAATCAAACTCTTTTTGTCCATTTGGAATAGATAGACCACGGAACTCGGCAACTCTGTTTTGATAGGTCAATTCATCCACTGCAGTGGTTAAATTAGCAAGCAGCTCTTGGGTTGGTGTATTAAAGGTATAATTACTTTGTACATTAAAAACTGGTGCTTGTGCTGTACCTTTTTTAGTCGTTACGACAACAACGCCATTACCTGCCCGTGTACCGTATACTGCCGCAGTTGCTGCATCCTTTAAAAAAGTCATCTGTTCAACTTCGTTCGCTTCTAGCACATCAAAAGCAGCCTTATCCCGAACTATCCCATCAATTACATAAAGCGGCTCGGCAAAACTCCCGCGAATGCGTAAGCTCGACGACGCTCCTGCCATCCCCGAAGTATTCGTTACATTGACTCCTGCGGCCCTACCGGCAAGCGAATTGGAAAGATTTGAACTGGGGATATTTTTTAACTGTTCCGCATTTACGGTAGCGACCGAACCGGTAATATTCCCTTTCCGCTGCTTACCATAACCGATGATCACAACCTCTTCGAGAGCGTGGTCACTCGATAACATGGTCACTTGAATGCTGCCGCTGGAGACGGCTACCTCTTGCTTCGCAAATCCCTGGTAATTCAAAATTAAGACATCACCGCGATTCGCGCGAATGGCAAAAACACCTTGCTGATTGGAAGATGCTTGAACGGATGTTCCTTTGACAGTCACGGTAGCGCCAGCTAATACCTGCCCTTTCTCATCTTTAACAACCCCTGTGACCAGATCCTGAACTACAATAACGTTGGTCCGTTCTAGATTTAGCCCATAAGAACCAGGCTGGTTAAACAGCAGGCAAAGCCCCAAAAGACTAATGGGTCTCGCTTTTCCATGAAAAAAAAAATTTCTCATCATAATTATAAATTGGTTTAAAATAATAAAGAACCCATAGGTTCAAATTTGGTTTATTTAATTAGCATGTTTTTCTTTTTATAAAAAACAGTAAAAGTTTATTAGATTATGTATTAAATTTAGATAACAATATCCTATTAACGAAATAAAAAGGATTATTTTAAATCAACATGCATATAAACGTTACATGTGAGAGATAGGAAAGGGAAAGTGTAAAAAATTGAAAACTGGTATCCAAGCAGATCACTTTAAAAACATTGTTAGGGCAAAAGTTGACTTGGACATGGGGCCACTGAAGGGCCGAATGAAAAAAAACAGGAGTTTAAAATTGTAAGCTGGCATTTAGACAAAATTGTCCTCCAGTATAGATTGGTAATATCACATAGCTTTTTTTTGGATTTTGTAATCTATTGTCCACAAGAGGTAACAGCCAGTAGGCGATTTTGGCACTTAATATCCCTACACCCGCTCCCATAGCTATATCTGAGAACCAGTGCTTATCGTTGTACATACGAAGATACCCCGTTCCAGCCGCAGCAGCATAGCCTGCGATACCGTACCAAATTGACTCTTCTCTGTATTCCTGCCACAACAATTCGGCACCAACAAAAGCGGTTGCCGCATGTCCTGAAGGAAAAGAATTATTTGCCGACCCATCTGGTCGCCAAACAGGTATGGTAGATTTCATAATCCTCGTGGTAGCCGTCATGATCATATTAGAGACAGCGGCCGTAAATAGGCGTTGTTTCAGGTTATGCTTGGCAGGTATCCCGACAGCATCCAAAGCAAAAACTCCCGCAGTTCCAGCGAAACGACTGAAGTCGTCTAATTTAATCTGTGGATTGTTACCTCTCGATACCCCATTTCTAATATCTTCATCTATTCCTTTAAAAAAAGGACTTCCTTTGGAAACAATACCATACGAGATTAATCCCGCAGGAATTATCAATTCGCTATACTTAATTTTGTTAAAAAAATGCGACCTTTCACTCGAATCCGAAGATTGTGCCGAGTTGATTTGCGCGAATGAGAGAGCCGGAAATACAAAAAGTAAGACCAGTATGAAATAAAAAACAATGTATCTCTTGAAGTCGATCATTTATCCTTTATCTATTGTACGGTACGCAAAGATAATATTAATTTAGCAAGTAAATAGAGCAGCATCCGCAAATACCCGCGGTTATCGACGGGTTTATTTCGATACTGACATAATATTTATTTAACTTGCTCATGTATAAGGAAACAGATATGAATTCTTCATTGTTAGATGGAAACTATTGGGACGATCGTTACAAGAACAAAGAAACGGGATGGGATATTGGATATGCCTCTCCTGCAATCGTTAGCTACGCTGAAGAATCCATTGCCAAAAATGCGCGTATTTTAATTCCTGGTTGTGGGAACGCGCATGAGGCTAAGGCTCTTCTGGATAAAGGATTCAGTCAAATAACATTATTGGATATTGCACCAAGCTTGGTTGAAAAAGTCAGCGAAGAATTCGCAGTCAGCCCTGATGTTCAGATAATATGTCAAGATTTCTTTCAGCATCAGGGCCAATACGACTACATTATTGAACAGACCTTTTTTTGTGCTCTCCACCCATCATTACGTCCAAGCTATGTACGGCAAATGCTTACCCTGTTGAAGCCTCACGGTATCCTTATAGGATTGTTGTTTAAAAGGGAATTCGCTCAGCAAGGGCCTCCTTTCGGAGGGAATCAAGAGGAATATCAGCAGCTATTCCAATCCGAGTTTGACATTTTGCAGCTAATAGATTCTTCCAAAAGCATTCCACAGCGACAGGGAAACGAATTATTTATTGAATTACAAAAAAAGTAGCAGTCTAGGTCCGCGGCATGACGTGATAGGTTGGATCTTCCATGATATTAACCACCACAACACCAGTAGCATTTTTCAATAGAGAGCGGCAGTCCTCACTGAGGTGCCAAAGTTCTATTCTTTTCCCTTGTGCGGCGTAGCGCTCGGTAACTTTGTTAAGTGCATCCACAGCAGACATATCCACTACCCTGCTTTCCTTAAAATCTAATATAACACGTTCGGGATCGTTTAAAACATCAAATTTATCCAAAAAATTAGCTGTAGAACCGAAAAAAAGTGGCCCATATATTTCATAATGCATAATACCTTCCGAATCCATATATTTTATTGCCCGAATACGCTTTGCATTATCCCAAGCAAATACAAGTGCAGATATGACTACACCGATGAGCACCGCAAGTGCCAAATTATGCAAGATCACTGTAATCGCTGCGACAAGTATCCCCACGAAAATATCTGATTTGGGAAATTTATTGACAATACGTAAACTCACCCATTGGAAGGTTCCAATCGCTACCATCATCATCACGCCGACCAGCGCTGCCATTGGTATCTGCTCAATAAAAGGCGCTCCTATTAAAATAATCAGTAAGATGGTCATTGCTCCTATAAAAGAAGAAAGCCGTGTACGTGCACCAGCATTTAAATTGACCAATGTTTGCGCGACCATGGCACATCCCCCCATTCCGCCAAAAAATCCATTGATTGCATTCGCTATCCCCTGTGCCATAGATTCACGGTTCGCATTTCCTTTTGTCGCTGTAATTTCATCGACCATGTTCAGTGTCAACAGCGATTCCACCAGTCCGACTCCTGCCATTACCAATGAATACGGAAAAATCAGCTGCAAGGTTTCCCAATTCCAAGGAACCATGGGCACATGTAAACGCGGTAAAGTTCCACTGACGGATGCTATGTCAACGACTTTCTTTGTTGGAATACCTAAAAGAGACACTACGCCAAATACCATCAGAATAGCAACCAACGAGGCGGGGATGGCCTTTGTGATACGCGGAAATCCAATTACAATCAGCATCGTCAACAAAGTAAGTCCGCCCATGATGCACAACGTTGTACCCGACATCCATACCGCGTCGCTTCCAGAGCTTACTTTAAATTGTACCACTTGAGCCATAAATATGATTATGGCCAAACCATTCAAAAAGCCATACATCACAGGCTGGGGAATTAAGCGCACAAATTTTCCCCACCTAAATAGCCCTACCAAAAATTGAAAAATGCCAGCCAATACAACTGCAGCAAAGAGATAATCTATTCCATGACTTGCTGCAAGCGCCATCAAAACAACCACAGTGGCTCCCGCACCCCCGGATACCATTCCAGGCCTACCGCCCAGAATGGAAGTAACCAACCCCATCAAGAATGCAGCATAAAGTCCAGTTAAAGGTGGCAGTCCCGCTAAAATAGCAAAAGAGAGCGACTCCGGAATCATCGTCATTGCAACTGTTAGTCCTGCGAACAGCTCATTCTTAAGATTGATCGATTTTATATTAACTATGTCGAAGGTATTGTTCATTTCTAAATTACTTGAACCACGATAAAACGCATCAAAGGTACTAATCGCACAAACACTTTTATGCTATATTTGTTATTCTTTACAAATTTTATTGCAAAACAGTATGTTTATCTCTTTCAAACTACGCGCGATTAGCTTTCATTATAGTCTTATTATATTTTTCTATCTCTTGCTTGTTCAGCTCGGGAGCAGCAGAGCAGCAATTCTGGCCGATAGCGATTCGCTAATACCTTCAGAACGTCTGTCTCGATTTAAACTTTTCGATAAATATAACGTGTTCCACGATAACAATCCGCAATTGTGGGAACACCATCCCATTTTCAACACACAACAAACTGACAGTATATTCGATTATCAGAAAAAAAACTTTTTAAGAGCTGGAATTGAATGGTTTTCCATCCAGGCCATTCCAGCCTCCGTAAATTACTTCATCCGTAAAGATCCTGTTTCGCATATTTCTTTTAAAAATTTTTTCAGCCATTTAAAACTCTCAGCGTGGACGTGGGATGATAATCTTTTCGCAACAAACCAAATGGCACACCCCTATCATGGGCAGTTTTATTTCAATTCGTTTCGATCCAACAATTATAGTTTCCTGCAATCAACAGCTGCCACCGTTGCCGGTAGCTATATCTGGGAGACTGCAGGTGAAACCGAGCCACCTTCTATCAATGATATCATCAATACAAGCTTTGGTGGAACAATTTTAGGTGAAATGACCCATAGACTATCGCATCATATTCTTTCCCGCCCAAGTTTGACCAAAGGACAGCGCAATAAAAAAGAGCTACTGGCGATGCTGATCAATCCAATAAATGGGCTTAATCGGCTTCTGGATGGGCGCTGGGGCAATAAGGTCAAAGGTGCCGTTATCGACAGTTCCTTGGTTCACACCGAAGTTGAATTGGGGCTAAGGCGCTTTGACGCCAAGGAACACGATGTATTAAATAAAGGGAAAAATGATATCTACGCACGTATCAAATTGATTTATACAAACGATAATTTAGATAAAAAGAAACCTTTTGATGACTTCTTCCTCAACTTAGAACTTGGATCAGATGATAGTTCTATCGTTAATGCTGTCAATGTATATGCCTCGCTATATGGTAGTCGTATTCTATCTAATTTAACAGGCCGCCACCGTGGCATAGTGTCTGCACATTTCGACTTCCTACGCAACGAAGCTTTTTACTATGGATCACAGAGTATCAATTATAATGTCTTTTCCAACTTCAATATCGGCAGCCGTAGCAAGCTAACAACCATTCTTGGCGGTGGGCCTGTGGTATTAGCCGCTGTACCAGATCCCTATCTCCATTTTGGTGAAAGCCGTACATATGATTATGGTCCCGGAGCAGATGTTCGCGTTTCAGCCACATTGAGCACATTAAATCGCTTTAAATTTGGTGTAGACTATCGTGGTGGTTATTTTGTAACCATCAGTGGCAATAAGTCGCACCATTTTCTACATACTGCATCCACGAGCGCTTCCATGCGTATCTGGAAAAACTTCGGTGTAAACCTTTACTCCGGCTACTTCAGATTGGAAGGTCACTATCAAGACCATAACAATGTAAACAAAGATTATCCTTTTGTTCGGATAGCACTTGCCTATAACTCCCAATACTAACTAATAGCAAAGGCTTA
>DGIS01000013.1:232979-321613 GCA_002386525.1 Sphingobacterium sp. UBA4616 | reverse complement strand
TAAGCCTTTGCTATTAGTTAGCCCAATATTTCTTTAACGCCTCTTTCAAGCGCGGATCATAACCATAGATATCAGGATATGTAACAATGTTCCCTCCATCATCCAACCAAGTCGTATAATAGGTGATGTAAACTGGCATCTGGCGTTTAAGAGTGACCCAACGAGACTTCGAAATGGAATCTGTCGTAATTTCCTTCGCAATTTTTTCGGCCTGTTTCTCATTATTGACGAGGTAAGATGCCAAATCCACGGGTTTTTCCACACGAACACAGCCGTGGCTGACGGCTCGATTACTTTGCCCGAACATTTGCTTTGCCGGCGTGTCGTGTAGGTAAATGGAATATGGATTCTCAAATAAAAATTTCACATTCCCCAAGGAATTATCCGAACCGGGATTCTGTTTAAAACGAAAGTTCTCGACAGAATCGGAATTCCAGTTGACAGTGGCAGGATCCACTTGTTTACCTTTGTAATAAGCAACCATGTTGCGCGACGCCAGGTAGTTTGGATTATTTCGGACGCTTGCTAATATCTCCTTTTTAACAATACTATTTGGAATATTCCACACTGGATTAACTTGCATGGCATCCAACATGCCCTGCATAACAGGAGTTTCATGGTTCTCGCCTTTTCGTGAATAGGCGGGATTTTCTGTTTCACCTACGCATACATTCATTAATTGGATTGTCTTTCCATCTTCCATAATATGCAGACGCTGTTCAGGGATATTAACAAAGACATATCTTTCTGGAAAATCCTGTCCCATCCAACGCAATTTTTCCAATACCATTAGCACTTGGCTCCGTTGCGTACCAGATAAATTTCCACTTTGCAACAGATTCTGAAACTTAACGTAGTATTGGTTTTTAGGTTGGATATCGGTCAATACAGTTCCAATTTTCACACTGTCCAGCAAGTGCACAACTTTGCTATAGTTCATACGCTTTTGAGGAACAAAATATCGTCCATAGAGCCGCTTGGGGTTGACAACACCATACTTTAGGCTACTTACATAAGCTACCAGTCCATCTGTACTCAATAAATCAAGCTTAGCTAATAAAGGGTAGACCTCCGCAACGTCTTTAGTTTTCAGCTTCCGCAGAGAAAACAAGGTTTCTTTAATGGCTGAAGTATGGAAATAACTAGTACGAATGCCATGTTCCTCACTTCGTTCAAAATACGCCAGCAATGTATCAATGCTACCATCAAAGAGATGTTCCGAAATTAAAGTCATGCCGTCCGTGGAATCAGCTAATTCCTTCATCCAGCTTGGATTAACCAACTTCGATTTTTCCTTACTGTACACTTCATGGAAGATTTTTACATACGCAATTGTATCAAAATCTTTATAGGATTTATTTTCAAACCCCTTCGCCAAAACATCGCCATATGTAGGAGGATTCTCTTTACAAGAAAAAAACACTACTGAAACAAACGAAATAAACACTAAAAAACGTAACATACGACAAATCATGAAAAGAAATGGCTTGGCAATAATGAAGCCATTTTCTGAGTGTAAAGATAAATAATTCTTATGGTCTAAAGAATCTTACCTGTCATTGAATTACTACAGATTCAATCAATGTATTTTTTTAAGAAATCTTCCAGTAGTTCGACCATATCGGTATTACCCAAAAAAGCAGCTGATCGTTGATGCAAAGTTGTAGGTTCAATATCCAGTATACGCTGAGCGCCATTAGAAGCTTTGCCCCCTGCCTGCTCAATAATGAATGCAATGGGGTTGCATTCATACATCAATCTCAATTTGCCATTAGGATGTGCAGAGGTTGTTGGATAAAGAAAGATTCCTCCCTTAAGGAGATTGCGGTGAATATCCGCCACCATTGAGCCAATATACCGCGAAGCATATGGCCGCTGCGTTGCACGATCTTCCGTTTGGCAATATTTAATATACTGCTTTACCCCGTTCGGAAATTTAGAATAATTACCCTCGTTAATCGAGTAGATCTGACCTGAAGCAGGAATTTTCATATCTGGATGAGATAAACAAAACTCACCGATAGAAGGATCCAATGTGAAGCCATTTACTCCCTTTCCTGTCGTATATACTAACATCGTCGAACTACCATAGATCACATAACCAGCCGCTACCTGCTTTGTCCCGTGCTGTAAAATGTCATTGCTATTGCAGGAAACGCCCGTGTCAGATATCCTCCTGTAGATAGAGAAGATTGTCCCGACAGACACATTTACATCAATATTGCTTGAACCATCCAATGGGTCAATACATACAATATATTTCGCATTTTTGGAAATCCCAGATTGGATATACACTGGATTTTCATGTTCCTCGGACGCAACCACACAGCACTCTCCCCCACTTTGCAACGCATTAATAAATTGTTCATCCGCATAAACATCCAGCTTCTTTTGTCCTTCACCTTGTACATTAACTTGTCCGGCGTCGCCTAAAATATCAACTAATCCGGCCTTATTAACCTCTCTATTTACAATCTTTGCTGCGATCCCAATATCGCGTAAGAGACGGGAGAGCTCACCTTTGGCATATGGAAAATCAGCCTGTTTTTCAATAATAAATTGACCTAATGTAGTTATACCACTCATAATATTGTTTTATTGGATATTTGTTGCACAAAGCTAAAAAAGTTAAACAAGTTTTAGCTAACACATCGCTTTAATAGCGAGCATTTTAGCAACATAAATACGCAATCGTTTGCACTTAATTTTGCAAACTTTTTTTGCTAAAACGTTTGTTATCTATAAAAAAAACAATAAAAAACAGAAAGCAAGGACCAAATTTAAAATAACAACGTCCAGAAAAAAAGCAAAAAATGCTAAGTATTTAGTAATTTTGGCTAAATATTTTAAAACAATGCAGCAACTTTTACAAGTTATAGAAAAGGAAAAATTAGGCAGTCAGGTGGCAAAGCAACATACTTTGATCATTGACGATAAACAGATCGTACACGGTGCCCTTTTTATGATAAAAACTGCTCGAAAAACATTTAAACTGATGATTCCTGCTCCTTTTCATGATGAAATCCTGAAAAATGAAGCAACCATCAGCACCTTGATCAAACATCCACATGCAATGCTCCTATCTTAATCTCATATACTGATTATCTCATCGACAACAAGAAAGCCCTACTATTCTGCGTAGTATAGCGTGAATTCAGTAAAATTCTTTTGACATCGCAATCTACCACCTTAAGGCGATAAATAGTTCTGCTGACAAGATGGAAGCCTACCGAAAAATACCTATTAACCTGCAAAAATTTTACAATAGATCCTGATAATAATGTAATTCCCCAGCTAAAATAACCGTTAACTTTATTCGACAAAGATAACGCTATGCAACACCACTATAAACTTTCCGGTATGTCCTGCGAAAAATGTAGCACAACGATCGAGCACACGAACCATCAATATACCTGTCCCATGCATCCCGAAATTGTACAGGAGCATCCAGGAAATTGTCCCATATGCGAAATGGACTTGGTAACTATGGCGAATGGTAGTGATGAGGCAGAAGATCAAACATATCGTGATCTACGTATGAAATTATGGATTTCCATACTATTCACTATTCCTATATTTGTGCTTTCCATGGGCGAAATGCTTTCCGGCAATCCAGTAGGAAAAATTATGCTTCAAAGTTGGTCCGGATGAGTACAGCTCATGTTATGTTTACCAGTTTTCGTTTATACCTGCTGGTCTTTTTTTCAACGGGGTTGGATATCTTCCCTAACGTGGCGAATTAAAAGGCCAAGGCAAAGCTTCTAAGTCACAAAATATTGCATAATATAAGGAAAATTTAGGTTTTGCCTTTCTCTATAACGTACTCGGTATTCCAGTGGTGTCAGGCTGCTGTATCCATCGTTCGTAATTCTACTGTCACCGATGATTGCTGCCGCTGCCATGAGTTTCAGTTCAGTTTCGGTTATCTTAAGTTCACTACGCTTAAATCGTGCAAAGATCGACATCAATTAAAAACAGATATTCCCTATATTCGCTGTTATAATAATAATAATAATAATACATAGTCTATAGAAACATGCGTAATATCTTTTTAATTTTCATAACGGTGATCGTCACAGTGGTCTGTGTCAAAAACCCACAATCGGTGCCGCTCAATTTTCTCGGAGAAACACAGGTCGCACTATGGAAGCTGCTATTAGCCTTTTTTATTGCCGGAATCGCATTTGTATTCGTCCTAAAAATCGGAAAGAAGAAACAAGAGGTGTATGAACAGGACAATATAGACGAATCTGACGAAGAGAGCAACGAACGAAAGCCCCAATTATCGGAAGAAGACCGGGAATTCCTCTCCTAAAACAAAAAATAAATCACTAAAAATGAAGCCGTAAAGAGCTAGACCGCATTTTTATCACATAAATACTTGCGAGAAATAGGGATTAACCCTATCTTTGCATCACTTCAAACAAGGAACGGTAGTTCATCAATAAGAAGTAAGATTCCGTAGCTCAGCTGGTAGAGCAATACACTTTTAATGTATGGGTCCTGGGTTCGAATCCCAGCGGGATCACAAAAGAAAAGCTAATCTTACGATTAGCTTTTCTTTGTTTAAGCTCGTCGGTATTCGTAATTGATTTTTCCTAATAAACTAAAACTTACTGCTGCATTCAGTGACGAACCGCTCAAATTTCCGATCTGTATTTCTCATAACGGGGCCATGACCAAAACAGATAATGGATGGGGCCAGTTTTGCTAACTTCTCGAGTGATCTAATGTTGAGCTGTTGATCCGAAGTGAATAAATTTGGCGGCAGGTGCAAACCAGACTTTGTCGTAAGCAAACTCATATTTGTTGCTGCATCACCGATGATAAGTACACCATCATGTTCGCGGAACAAAGAAATATGCCCAGTAGAATGTCCCGGCGTCTCTATTATCCTAAAGTTTCCAATCGTATCATTTTCAACAACTGTACGGCTCACGGCATGCCCCTGACCTGCCCAATACTTCTGCTGTAGCTTTGCTATCCAATGATGCCGATTGGGATAGTCTTTAGTGACCAAGCCCGTTTCGGTCCTAAAAACTTCATCGGGATGACATAATAAGGGGATCGCAAACTCAGCGCACACCTGATCCGAACAGCCTTGGTGGTCCGGATGAGCATGGGTGAGTACATGCTGGTAAACGGGGATTTCCTGAAGTGCTTTCTGGATAGAGCTATAGGAGTTCCGTATTCCGGAGTCGACCAATACACCTTCGATAACATAGCAATTGACACTGTTTCGTGGTAGCAGTGACAGCTGGAATACTTCTCGAGCAATTTGACGTAACATAGTTTTTTTGTGCAAACCTACACCGCATATCAGAAGAATTAAAGGACATTTGTCCTATAAGATACCCAATCGGAATATTTGATGTTTCGCCCGGGTAAGCGATCGCTGTGTAATACCTAAATACGATGCCAGATCCTGCGTTGCAGTCCGCTGGATCAGCATCGGCTCATTCAATAGCACATAGCGATACTTGTCTAAAGCTGACCTATTGTTATAATTTAACAGATAACTTTCCTTTTGGCTATACTCCCGCTCCATCACAGATTTTACAACTCCATGCCAACTATTCACTTGGCGTAGCAGATATTGGTAATCGGCGTAGTTTATGCTAAAGATTACACTATCTTCGATTGCCCTAATACTCCTTCTAGATTCTTTTTGCGCAACAAACTCCGAAAAAGAAGTGACAAACTCAATTTCAAATTTAAAACAGGTTATATTTTCTGTTCCTTCGCGATCTAAAGCGTATGCTTTTACAGCACCGCTAGCGATAAATCCAATATAACGGCAGGGTTCATCCTCACGGATAAAAAAATCACCTTTTCTTAAGTAAGTCGGCTTGAAAAACTGTACAGAAAAGCTAATTTCTTCCACAGACAGTTCTGTTATGGATAACAGATAATTTGTTAAAACATGAGTCATATTACCAATCTTTCTCACTTAATTTTTTTCGAACTCCGTGGATCTAACGTACAATTCGGTCCTCAAATCTAACAATTCTTTTACAATACCAAATTCCAATCGGTCAATGTTTAGATGAGTCTTATGAAAACCCCTATTTCCATGGATTTTTTCAAAAAGGCCAATTTAATAATCTTGTTATGCGCGCTAATTATGATAACCGATGAAAATTTTTGCATTATTTATTTTGACCATTTTGAACCTGCCTAATCTTGCCCCAAGATAAATCAGTGGACACTGATTTAGCCTATCCAGATTTAATTCCAGTACTCATCGGTAACAGCCTATACGGTTACTGTGACAAAGTCCTAAATATGAAGACAAAAGCAGTTTTTGAAAAAGCTGACCTATTCGAAGCTGATTACAACTTCCAGCTTTTCCATGTTAACAGTCTAGATATCATTAAATTTGGAACAAAAGACTACGCATGGGTACAATTCAACGGCGAACGATACCGCGTTGACAAATCAGGCACAAGGGTATAAGTACAACACTGCCGATTAAAAGGGGTAAAACAACAGTTTATCTGTACAAAATTCAACGGTTTATTATAGCAACAGCATAGATCAAAACACGCTCTTGCAAGAAATCGAAGATAGCAATACCGGAAAAACAATCTTTCCGGAGGAGCACTACTCTGCAAGAGTTTCGCGAAAAAAATAAGGGCTTGATTGAAGAAGGTACTAAATTGGTTTTTCGCCCCAGCAGAAAAAAACACCTTGTACAGATTTCACCAATGAACAAACGCTCTTGAAGGCAATATCCTCTTTTTATCGGCTACCGTAACGACTTAGATAAAGAAATATACAATCCACTAAAAAGTGTTATTCATGCGATCATTTCATTAACTTTGTCCATTGGCTTAACAGGCATTAAAAACTAACAGCCGCTCCTGATGATAGAAAAACTCCTCTTCGAAATGAATAGCTATGCGGCGCTTAGCCCGGCCACAACAGAAGTTTTGAAAACGATCTTTCATGTAAAACAGTTCAAAAAAAACGAACTCATCCTACGCGCTGGAGAATATGCGAAATACTATTACTTCGTCAGCAAGGGACTATTAGGCTATTATAGACCGGATGCTGACGGCAATATCGTCTACAAATTATTTTTCGAGGAAAACAGCTTTTGTGCTTCTACTGCTGCAATCATCGAAGAAAAACCAAGTAAATTCAGTATCGTTGCACTCGAAGATGTCCAATTGATCCAGTATTCCGCTAAAGTGTTTCGCGAACTTATAGCAACCCGCCATGATTTAGCACTTTTTCAGATTGCTTATCTCGAAAAGAATTGGGTCGTAAAAAAAGAACCACTTGAAATTGAACTCAAATGGAAATCTGCCAAAGAGCGGTATATAGAGCTTTATAAAAATCAATCGCTTTTTAAAAGACTGAAACAACACCATATAGCGTCTTATCTAGGAGTAACGCCAACACAGCTGAGCCGAATCCGTAAAGAATTAAAATCATAATTCCATCAACATTTGTACATGTTTTCTACATTTAAACTTTAGAATTTTGTCCTATAAAGATAAATTATTAGGACATGAAAATAATATGCACACTCCTACTCTCTGCTCTTATCCTACCGCTAACAGCTCAACAGATAATCAGAACAAAAGTCCATAGTGAAAAGATGGACAAAAATATAGAGACCATTATCGTTACACCCGACATCCAACATGGAGTTCAATATAAAACGGTCTATATTCTTCATGGTTATAGTGGCAATCCAGACCGCACTTTGCAGGACGATATTCCCGACTTACTTCAAAAAGCAAAAACATTTCAAACTATTTATGTCCTGCCCAATGGAAATTTCAATTCCTGGTACGTCGATAGCCCCATAAATCCTCATTCACAATACAGCTCTTTTATCGGTGCCGAACTCGTCAACTACATCGACCAGCACTACCCTACCTTACCGTATAAAAGTGCTCGAGGGATACTCGGCTGGAGCATGGGTGGTTATGGAGCACTACACATCGGTATAGCTTATCCGCACACCTTTTCAATTGTCGGAAGCTCCTGCGGTGCCATAGATTTCGATCGCTTCGGAAAAGGATATCAAGGCTATCAGGTAGACCAAGTACTGGGAGATTTAAAAGCTCTAAACGACAGCGAACGGATTTACAGCAATGAAGATAGGATGATGCAAAATGAGCAGCACTATATTATCGATTGTGGAACCGAAGACCAACAAATCCTGGTAATGAACAGAACATTTCATAAGCATCTGACCAGCAAAAATATCGAGCACTTATATATGGAATCAAAAGGAGGACATGATACAGCCTACTGGAGCAAATCATTATCACAGCAATTGGCTTTATTTCAAAACTATTTTCAAAATGAAGGACTATAAATCAACACTCTATGTCGCTGCTGGTGCTTGCAGTTACGGACTTCTTGCAACAATTGTAAAATATGCCAATCATTTAGGTATACATACCAGCTTGTTGACCTTTTTGCAATTTATGTTCGGATTTCTCGTTTTGCTGGCATTGAATCTTTTATCAAAACGCAACGTAGAAGAATATAGCGTCATCAAATTCTCATCGAAAATTAAATTGATGATCTGGGGCATTTCTCTAGGGCTGACCACAACACTTTATTATCTATCCATTCAATACGTTCCAGTATCCATTGGGATTATTCTACTGATGCAGTCTATTTGGATTAGTTTAGTTGCAGAAGCATTGCTTCTAAAAAAATTCCCATCACGTGGAAAAATAATAGGTGTTATTATTGTCCTAGTCGGAACTGCCTTTGCTACTAATATATTGCAAAATGATATTGCCCTTAACTACAAAGGAATACTATTAGGTTTCGGAGCCGGGATAAGTTATGCACTAGCGATTTATGCGTCAAGTTCTATAGAGAAGCAATTACCAAGTCTAGTGCGCAGCCAATTCCTAGTTCTCGGCGGACTATTACTCATCGTGGTATTTTGGAATATTGATATCGTCCGGTATATGCAAATTGAAGCATTACCCTGGGGACTGCTTATTGCGATTTTTGGCACCATCCTTCCGCCTTTATTATTTACAAAAGGCATACCTCAAACTGGAATAGCAATGGGTAATATAATTTCAAGCCTAGAGATTCCTATTTCAACACTCTCTGCCATGTTTGTTTTGCAGGAAGTCGTAACGGGATTTCAGTGGTTTGGCATACTGCTTATTTTAACGGCTGTAATCATCATCAATCTACGTAATCAGCACGAGCTAACCAGCGCGTAAATTTGTTATATCCCCATACTTTTATTCAATAAACCTTCACGAATACTTGCTATGCCTGATCCGCACAAAGTGTCGATATAACAAAGAAAGCAAAAACGTACATTCAAAATGTGGTGGAATAACTATGAAAAATAGGTGCTAAAAAAAAAGCTTAGCATTGGTCGGGCGACCTGCTAAGCTTTTATAAATACCTCTTTGTAGAGGCAATCAACCTAAACCTATCACAAAGATAATGGTTCAAATGATATAAACAAAAATTTTGTTATATTTTTTTTCAACTCCCATAAATTTGCTTTAGGACAGCCTTCACAAAAGGATTAGTAAGTGTAAAATGTACACTACAATCTTTTCACATTTTTTTAATGCTATACTCATGAACTTTACTGCCCATTTTTGTAGGAGCTAAACATAGATGATTCATTTAATTATTTAGTAACTTTGAATCAATCAAAAAAAGCATCATGTTTACTGGAATTATAGAAACGCTAGGAAAAATAGAAAATATCGAACAGGACAAAAGCAATCTTCATTTTTATGTCAGTTCCGCTATTTCCAATGAACTTAAAATAGACCAAAGTCTGAGCCACAATGGGGTATGCCTTACCGTGGTGGGATTGAACAACAATCTTCATCAGGTAACGGCAATTGACGAAACGCTGCAAAAGACAAATTTGGCACAATTAAAGGTGGGAGACTTGATTAACCTAGAGCGCTGTACCTTGGCTGGTGGCAGATTTGATGGACATATCGTACAAGGGCACGTTGATCAGGTTGCCTGTTGCATAGCCAAGCGAGACGAAAATGGTAGTTATGTTTTTACCTTTCAATACGATATCTCTAAACAAAATATTACCGTAGAAAAGGGATCCATTACTGTAAATGGTATCAGCTTGACAGTCGTAGATTCAAGAGACGATCAATTTTCCGTCGCGATCATTCCCTATACACTCGAACATACCAACTTGCAACATGTGGAAGTAGGTAGCACAGTCAATCTCGAGTTTGATATCATCGGGAAATATGTCAGCAAGATCATGGCTTTGCGTGGTTAAGAAATTCTTAAAGCTTCCTCGGGTCTAAATCTACCCGAGAAAGCTTATACCGAAGATGACGTGTTCTAGCTATTCCAAATAATGTCCCTGACGTATCAGTAATGCGCGGTACTTATTAAATACACTCGATTTGGAGACGAAGCCCATATATTTGTTTTCGGCCCCTAAAACAGGAAGTATCCAGGTATCATCCTTATTCATTTTGGCCATCACAATTTCCATATTTTCATTGATTCCTACTGTATCATTTGGCTTCTGAGCTAATTTTTCAAAGGTCGTATCTCCCCCCTCTACTTCGCCCAATAACGCTGAAAATAGAAACTCGCTATAAAGAAGCCCAATAAATTTGCCCTCGTAATCGACCACCGGAAAGATATTACGCTTACTATGGATAATGTCCGTTTGCCTACTTTTAGGTGTTTCATCAGGACGCAGGATGACAAAATTAGTTTCCAATACATATTTTATTCGCATCATACTTAGTACCGATCGATCCTTATCCTCATATGAAATCAGATCCCCAGATTCCGCCAATACTTTAGTATAAATGGAGTGTTTCAATACGGTCCGATTGATCAAATAAGAAATTGAACATACCAACATCAACGGGACCATTAATGTGTAACCTCCGGTCACCTCTGCAATCAAAAATATACCGGTTAACGGAGCATGCATAATGCCACTCAAAGCACCAGCCATTCCCGCTACCACAAAATTTGGCACATTTAACTCGGCAATTCCAGTCAAGTTTATACCGTATGAAAACGCAAAGCCCAACAGGCCTCCCATTACCAAACTTGGGCCAAAAACGCCCCCGTTGCCTCCCCCATTCAATGTAAACAATGCAGCAAAGGATTTTCCAAATAACGTCAATATCGTATAACCAAAGACTACTAAGCCAATGTCCTTATAATTCGAAAACAAGCTGTTTTTAACAATCGAGTTAAACTGCCCGTTGAGAATTTGCTGTATGGTAATGTATCCCTCACCGTACAATGCGGGAAATATAAAAATCATCAGACCTAAGGAAATACCACTCACCCAAACTTTGTTATAGGGATTCTTAATGTTTGCAAACCATTTTCCAACAGTTCTGGAAACACGCGCAAAATAAATAGTATAAAGACCAATAAGTACCGCCAGCAGCAAATAAAATAGTAACGCCGAAACCTGCCAATCGGAATTAAACGTACTAAATAGAGGTTCATTGTACAAGACTCGCGACACTACTGAAGCCAGGGCCGAGGAAATTAATAAAGGAATAAACACAGGAATAGAAAATTCAGGCAGTAAAATCTCAATCGCAAAAATCATTCCCGCCAAAGGGCTGTTGAACGCCCCTGAAATTCCCGCTGCGGCTCCGCAAGCCAATAACATGGTGACTTCCTTATACTGTAAACCAAAAAAGCGGGCTATATTAGAACCAATAGAAGACCCACCCAAAGCAACTGGAGCCTCCAAACCACAAGATCCACCAAAACCCACAGTAATGGCAGAGGTGACTACCTGAGAATAAATATTACTCGGGTCTAACCGGCTTCCCTTGCGACTAATGGCATAGATGATCGGTGTAATACCGTGCTCCATCTTCTTCCCTTTTAAAAACTTGCGGACAAAAAATACACTAAGCAAGATCCCGATCAATGGAAAAATCAAATAGACTGAGTACTTTACCTTCCAATCAATATCATCTTGTATAGTTGCCGCAATAAAATGAGTCAGCCTCTTCAGCACAGACGCCATGATACCGCCAACAATTCCCACCAAAAATGCCAATAGAATGATAAAATTTCTGTTCGAAACTTTTTTCATCCGCCATTGGTTAATTTGGTCTATCTTTCTAAAAAAACGTCCTTTGAGGTTTCCCATATCATCTTATTGAAAGCTCAACACTTCCTTCTTCTTTTTTGTTTTAAATTTATCAGGCACTACGGCTAGTATTTCTTTTTCTAAGGCCTGGATTGCATGTCTTTTGACATAATTTTGGGTCGTTACCAAGGATATTTCCCGTACCGGTTCTGGCGATTTGAAATAACGGATCCGATCCAATTGTTCATCAGAATAATCCCAAATCGATAATTCTGGCAATATCGTGATTCCGTCGTTGACATCCACCATGCGCTTTAACGTCTCTACACTACCCGTATTGTACTCGAATCTTCCTGTAAGATCTTGATTGTGCTTGTGGTGACAAATATTAAGTACTTGACCGCGCATGCAATGGCCTTCATTAAGTAACCAAAGCTTATCGTCAGCAATATCATCACCACTAAGTATTTTCTTTGAAAATAGGGAACTATTGGTCGAAATATAAGCAACAAAGTTTTCATAAAACAAAGGCGATTCCAATATCCCAGGGTCATTTAACGGAGTTGACAACACACCACAATCCAAAAGTCCGACTTTCAATTCATGGACAATTCGTTCTGTCGTATATTCCCATATCTGCAATTGTAGTTTCGGATACTTCTCCATAAATGTGGCCAACACATTGGGAAGTAAATAAGGGGCAATTGTTGGAATGACACCGACCTTTAAGGTGCCTTCAATTTCTCCTTTTTTATCTTGAACAATTTCATTGATCTTCCGGCTTTCTGTTAAGACTAGTCGAGCCTGAAGAATAATTTTCTCGCCGATTTCTGTTGGAATAACAGGCTGTCGACTGCGATCAAAGATTTTCGCTCCTAAAGACTCTTCAAGTTTTTGAATTTGCATGCTCAATGTTGGCTGCGTGACAAAACATTTTTCGGCAGCTGCAACAAAACTTCGGTAGGTATCAACAGCTACAATATATTCCAATTGGATTAAGGTCATCTTACTATCTTTAAAGCACAAAACTACGAATCCTGTCGTAAACCATAGTCAAATCCTTTATAATTAAACTCAGCATAAGTATTTGGCTCGTACATTATACAATAAATACCTTGCCAAAAAAGCCCTATATATCCACTATTGTTACATTTGTTCGCATAAAAAATCGATTTCATCAAAATGCTTTTCTTAAATTTGGAGATTTACAACAGTTGATAGTTAAAATCCTATGAAGTTTATAAATCATACGACAATTGCGCTAGCTTTATTCTTAACCGTGGCAAATAGCTCTTATACCAAGGCGAATCCGGACGAGGGAATGTTTCCATTAAGTGAATTAAATAGGGCTGGGTTGAAGAAAGCTGGACTAAAGATCAGTGAGAAAGACATTTACAACCCTGGCCAGATCGGTCTGGTAGATGCCCTTGTTCAAGTCAGCGGATGTACAGGATCGTTTGTCTCCAATCGTGGACTGATCATAACCAATCACCACTGTGCCTTTTCGGCTGTGCAGCTTGCCAGTACAGCAATAAACAATTACCTGAAAAATGGTTTTGTCGCGCAAAACCAAGAACAAGAGATTGAAGCTAAAGGATTAAAAATCAGAATCACCGATTCTTACGAAGATGTTTCAGCCAAAATATTGAATGCTGTGGCCAATATCAGCGATCCTGTAGAACGCATCAATACCATAAAACGTAAACAACAGGAACTAGTTAAACAAGCTGAAAAAGAGGATCCAACCATTAAAGCCGAAGTGTCGGAAATGTTTATCGGAAAAAGTTATGTGTTGTTTCGCTATAAAACGATCGAGGATGTTCGTCTAGTTTATATTCCCCGTCAAAATATCGGCGAATTTGGTGGAGAAACAGACAACTGGGTATGGCCTCGCCACACTGGAGATTACTCTTTTTTGAGGGCATACGTAGACAAAAACGGAAAATCTGCTCCTTATTCAAAAGATAACGTTCCCTACCAGCCCAAAAAACACCTTAAGATCAATCCAAATGGCGTACGGGAAAATGATTTTACTTTTATACTCGGCTATCCCGGAAAAACATTCCGCCACCGCCCAGCGCAATATATCCGATATCAACAAGAATATCTTTTACCTTACGTATCCAATCTATACGACTTCCAAAATAGACAAATGGAAGAAGCTGGAAAAGACAATACTGATATTGCATTATCCTTAGCCACTCGTATAAAACGCAATGCCAATGTATTAAAGAACTATCGTGGCAAACTCAAGGGTTTAAAAGGTATCAACCTGCTTTCGACAAAAAAACAGGAAGACGAAGCATTGGCGGAATTTATTCTAAGTAAGCCCGAACTTAAAAATAAATATGGAAACCTCCTTGCTGAAATTGACGCTTATTACCAGCTGAGTGATCAAGATGCGCTAAAGGAGCTTTGGATCAACAACATTTACAACAGCACGAGCCTATTGAAAGTCGCTCGCGATATCAACATGTTGAAAGCCTTCTTGGCCAAGGAGAGGTCACCCCAATCGGCCAAACAATTGTTCGATCTCAATATCGAAAAATTAAAAACGGCTCTCAACGAAACTTACGAAAGTTATAATAAACAGGCCGATAGGCGGATTTTCGCTAAAATGTTGGAAGATGCCGTTGCCTTTCAGGGCAAAAATCAACTTGCCTCTATTCAGAAATTGCAAGTCAACAATGAAAAAGCGCAGCAGTTTGCGACTGAAATCATTCAGAATAGCAAACTTGGCGATCAACAATATGTACTGAATACCGTCTTGGCCAATGCCGATGCGCTTCTAAAATTTAACGACGAATTATTGGATTTCCAGGATAAGCTACATAACGATATCTTCGAGTACGCGGCTGAGCAGAAAAGACGCGAAGGAGTACTCAACAAATTAATGGGCGATTATGTCGCTGTTAAGGAAATCTTTCAGGCCAAAAACTTTATTCCGGATGCAAACTCTACCTTACGCTTGACTTATGGTCACATCAAAGGTTATTCTCCTGCTGACGCAACCTATATGAAACCGTTCACCACGATCGAAGGAATCATTCAAAAAGGAAACCTGGGCTTACCTGAGTTTGAATATCCACAAGAAATCAAAACAGCTTATCTCAACAAAAATTTTGGACCTTACCTGCAAAAAGATCTCGGATCTGTCCCTGTGAATATTTTATATGATATGGATACGACCGGAGGAAATTCAGGATCTCCAATTATGAATGCCAATGGCGAATTGATCGGCGTAAATTTTGATCGTGCCTATGACGCAACAATCAATGATTTCGCCTGGAACGAAAGCTATAGTAGATCCATCGGCGTAGACATACGTTATGTCCTTTGGGTTGCCGATAAAATTGATAATGCACAGTTCATTCTGAAAGAAATGGGTATTTAATATGCACTGAAACAAGTCTTAAAAAAACCGCTGCATCGTCTAATGTAGCGGTTTTTTTGTTCGTCCCGACACGATGATGTCAACACCCGCGCGAATAGCTTACTTTCGTGTCGGGATGACTATCCACTATTGCCCAGCTTGCAGTAACGGTAAAAAAACTGTTTTTAACCGCAATAAGCCGCTGGTTAAAACATCCCTTGAACAGGCAATATTTAGCCGGATAAAGGTGTCGCTCCCTTTTCCGTACATTGCTCCTACGTTAACCTGAACATGCACTTCTTCCAATAACAGCTGTCCCAATTTTCGACTTGAAACGCCCAGAGCACTACAATCTAACCATACAAGATAGGTGCCTTCCAAAGGAAGTACATGCAAAGCCGAAAGATGCTCAGTCATAAAATCTTTTAAATACAAATAATTGGCGTGAATATAATCTAACGCCTGATCCAACCACTCCCCACCCGATTCATATGCGGCGATCAAACCTGTTATGGCGAAGGGGCTTACACTACTAATCTCATTCGCAAGAAAAGCGAGCTGGACCTTCTTCTTGAGCTCAGGATCTGCTGCAACGACCGTAGCAACCTGTAAGCCTGCCAAGTTAAAGGTTTTGCTCGGCGCAATGCAGGTAATTGAATTTGCCAAAAAGGAAGCGCTGATACTTCCAAATGGAATATGCGTATAGCCATCAAATACCAAATCACAATGAATTTCGTCTGAAATAACTAAAACATGATGCCGCAAGCAGATATCTCCTAAACGTTCTAATTCCGCTCGAGTCCAAACCCGTCCTGCGGGATTATGGGGGCTGCAAAAGATAAATACCTTAACTCTCGGGTCGCTTGCCTTAAATTCAAAATCCTCAAAGTCGATGCTATACTGCCCATCGTGATACTTTAAGTCATTGGATACAACCTCCGCCCCATTACGTTCAATAACGGAAAAAAAACAATGATAGACAGGTTCCTGAACCAGAATCTTGTCACCAGGAGCGGTAAATGCTTTAACTAAAGCCGAAAGTGCCGGTACAACACCAATAACAGGGAGCAGCCATTCCTGCTGAAGGGCAAATTTATGCCGTTGAAAAGACCAGTTCATAATCGCCCTGTAAAACGCAAAAGGGACAGAAGCATAACCATATATGGCATGCTGAACCCGTTCTGACAGTGCATTTACGATAGGTTGTGCTGCATGAAAATCCATATCTGCCACCCAAAGCGGAATCAAATCTTCATAGTTCTGCTGATTCCATTTGACTGAATCGGTACCACGACGAACAATTGTTTTGTCAAAATTATAGATCATACAGCAATTTAATGAAAATTAGGAGGCATTCGAAAGAAAAGGAGGACAAAGTAGACTTAGATTTAAAACACGAGATAAAATGAATAGTATAACAGGGTTAGCTTGGTGTAAAAAAAGACTAAAAATCGTGCATCCTAGACCCTCATAAAGCATTATCTTTATATCAAATAGAAATGACAACAATGGCAAAAGATAGCTTTTCATTTAGTGCAAGATTAAAGAGTTTTCGCTATGCTTTCAACGGAATAAAGACTGCTTGGCAGGAGGAACACAATTTCAGGGTGCACAGCGTAGCGGCTGTTATCGCCTTAATTCTCTCCATTATACTTAACATCAGTGTAAACGAATGGATCGCCGTGCTATTTTCCATTGGCTTCGTGTTCGTCTGTGAGCTATTAAACACCGCGGTGGAAAATATAGCAGACTTTACCTGTAACGAGGAAAACCCAACCATAAAAAAGATTAAAGATGTAGCCGCAGCTGCTGTGATGATAAGCAGCATCACAGCATTACTAGTCGGCCTACTAATTTTTATCCCAAAGCTAATCTCATTTATCTCCAGATACATTTCTTAGCGGGAATTTTTCATCAAATGCTAGCTTGTTTATATCAACAAAAGACATTTTTCCAGCTTTTTCCTCCATTGCGCCATAACCTTCCAGCGCATGCTCCTTGGAGAGTTTAAACGCTACCTGTCGGACAGATTCCTGTCCCTCAGAAGAAAAGGTATAATCAGCCAGTAATAGATCGCCTTTTAATTCCCCTTCAATATGTCCCGTGTTACGGTCTTTTTCCTTCCAGGCATAGCTTAAATCACCATTTACCTTCTCCCCGTCGATAACGACTGCCAATGAAATTGTATCGCCATTTTTAAGGTATTGATAAGTACTCTTTCCGGTAGAAGGTATCGAACCTTCCAATGGTCGAGCATCATACACAGTAGTATCCCGCTTCGTTGAAGACTCCTGGTTTTTCTTTTCTTGGTGGCAAGCAGTGCTACACAGCAATAGTATAAATCCAAAATTGATTATTCTCATATTGTATTTTTTATCTACACTATAAAAAGCAATTCAAAATAAATTTTGTTTTAAATAACTAACATTTAGAATTTTAAAATTCACAAAACAAAAAAATGTAAAAATTGTTTATCTATTAAATAAAATAGGCTATCAATGTTACCGATAAGCTATTAAAAATAAACAATTTAGTAACAATAAAATTATCGAAGGCTTATTGTAAAGCTAATTTTTATTAGTAAATTGTACGTGATAAAATTCAGGAATTCTTAACCAATATTAGTATGAAAGATGTAAGCTTTAAGAAATTTGATAGTGGATGTAATTCACTCACAAAATTGTCGATTGAAACAGACTTAGCTATTATTGTTAATGAGCAAGTTGGAATTTCTCCAGAATCGAAAATTGAAAAACTCAGACGCTGTAAGGAAGAGTTACTGAAAAGCCTATGGTTTGTTCAACGTCAATATTAAGATAATATTTCTTCCAAATTCTACTTTAACACAATGCCCTCGAAGCTGATTTTCGAGGGCATTGTGTGTTTCTTGACCAGTTTCTCAGCAATAACTAAAGCGACTTTAAATGCTTATAATTCGACTTAATGGTATCCCATACTTCTTCAAAATTACCCGATAACATCAACTTAGCCATGCTTTCTGTCATGCCTTTCATTTGGCTAAATGATATTTTTGGGGGCATGGCAAGCGCATTCGGATTGGTATAAATATCCAGCAAAACGGGCTCATCGGTGATGTTGAGTGCTTCGTTAAGTACCCTATCCACATCTTCGGGCTGCGTTACTGTAAATGCGCGGATACCCATCGCCTGCGCAATCAGAGCAAAGTCGGGGTTCACCATATTGGTTTCCTGATCTTTCAAACCTGCCACCTGCATTTCCAACTTGACCATACCAAGTGAGCGGTTGTTGAAAACAACGATTTTAATAGGTAAGTTATATTGCTTTATTGTTGCAAGATCCCCCAGTAACATAGACAATCCCCCATCACCGCAAAACGCAATAATTTGGCGTTCGGGATGTGTCAATGCTGCTCCAATAGCCATCGGCATGGCATTTGCCATAGAACCATGATTGAAGGAACCCAACATAATACGGTCCTTGCGCTGGTTAATATAACGCGCTCCCCAAACACAGCACATTCCTGTATCCAGCAAAAAAACAGCATCATCACTGGCCTTCTGATCAATTGCATGGGCAACAAATTCAGGTTGAATAGCACATTCGCTACCCCGATCGTCTACGTAAGTCATTAAATCTTCCTTCACCTTCGCGTACGACTCCAACTGCTTATCTAGAAATTCCGTATCGGATCGCGCCTCTATAAAGGGCAATACAGCTTTTAAGGTATGTTCGATATCTCCTACCAGCCCATAATCTACTATAGATCGACGTCCTAGCTTTTCACCTTCAATGTCAATCTGAATAATGGTTTTATTCGTAGGTATAAAATCCTTATAAGGAAAGTCGGTCCCTAGAAGTAAAATAAGATCCGATTGATGCATACTTTGAAAAGCCGAAGCCATACCTAACAGTCCGGTCATACCAATTTCGTTGGGGTTATCGCGCTGAATATCCAGCTTTGCTTTAAAAGAATAGCCAACTGGCGCTTGGATCTTTTGCGATAATTCAACAATCTGCTTTTGTGCTTTTTTTGCACCTACACCGCAAAATAAAGTCACTTTTTCGGCCTGATTGATATACTGTGCAAGACGACCGATTTCCATGTCCGAAGGTCTCACCTGAGGCTCAGTAAAAAATACTTTCGACGATGTATTCATATCGACCGCCTCCATTTCAGAGACGTCCCCAGGAAGCCCGATAACAGCAACATCCCGTTTAGATATGGCTTGTTGAAGCGCATTCTGAACCATGCGCTGCACCTGCTCAGGCCGGGTGATCATTTGATTGTAGCAAGAACAATCATCAAACAATTTGATTGGATTGGTTTCTTGAAAATAATCTGTTCCAAACTCGTATGTAGCACACGTCGACGCAATCACAAGCATCGGTACACGCGTTTTGTGGGCTTCATACACACCATTGATCAGATGCACATGCCCCGGTCCACTGCTACCGGCACAACAGGCAATCCCATGTAAATCTGCTTCTGCTGTTGCGGCAAATGCTCCAGCTTCTTCATGTCTTACATGTATCCATTGCATCGTTCCATCGGCGTGGACCGCTTCGTTGAAAAAATTTAAACTATCGCCCGTTACGGCATAAATACGCTTAATTCCCGCATTCTTTAAAAGGTCAACAATCTGATGTGCTACATTTTTCATACGCATAATATAATTTTAGAATGTAATCAAGCGATTTGTGCTGTTTAGCCAACCGCTACATGTTAACAACAATATTATAGGGGTAATGGTTTGCCAATTTCCTCGGGCACAACCCATATTGGCTATTTGCCGCTCGGTCTGATTTCTTGGGACAGTTCATTCACAAAATTCTTTGCGTCATTGAGGTCTTTATTCCAGTCTGCATAGCGTTTCGCTGTATTGAGTTTTGCAATTTTCGCATTCAGTTTCGTTAAATTAAGTTGATCATTTGATTCCTCCAACATTTTGATTAACATGTTCACTTTTGTGTAGTCTTGTATTCCCTCTAGCATGCGCTCATAGCGGATCGAACTTCTTCCCTGTGGATAGACAATATAGGTATCTCCTGCTGGCCACGTGCGAAACCTAGAATCACGCAGAGGATCTAGCACCCATGAATTAAAAGCCCAGCGCAACGCGCCATCGAAGCCAGCTGCTAGGGCATACCAAGCCATATAAGTAGATTCTGCGGGGTCGGAGAACGTAAATTGATTTGGAAATTCGTCAGAACAACACACATAGAATGTCGTTACATATCCCTTCTTTCTTCTGGCAATGAGATCTTGCTGATCAAAAGGATCGCCAGCAGCAACGCTGATATCGATACTTTTGGGATAACGCTGGTAACTTTTGTGGTTATCTGCAAACGCGATGTTAAATTCAGGAGTGACCTTCTCCAACAAGGCGACGGCAGCATCCATTTCCTCACGGCTCCGTTCATCCATGGCAATATTGGTTATCTTCAACCAGCCTCTCACACGCAGATGTTTACTGAAATCTTTTAAGAAAGACGACCATAATGCTTCGAATATCGCTGTTCCTGGCTTTGCTGTAACATTGACCAATTGGTTTTTTCCTTCGTCAAAATAATGAACCTCATTATTCCATGGCAATAAAGAGTAACAGTTGATCTCCTTACTGATCCCCAGCCCCATCATAAAGGTGACCCAACGGTCGAATACCGAATAGTCGTAAGACCAAGATCCATCCTTACCCTTTTTCCAGATGATCATATCGGCGTAGGGATCATAGGTTTGTACATTCCAGGGATCTTTGTTGAGCGTAGCTGTAATGACCTTCTGCCCTGCTGCCGCCAACTGCATCATCGTCGGTTTCAAAGTCTCAAAATGTGCATCGCTCCACATCTTCACCTTGTTCACGCGAGCAACTGCCGAAGGATGTTGCCACTGATCCAGATGGTAACTCCACTGAGACGCGGGAGGCAGCACATGGTTTTGAACGATAACTGTCAGCTGCAGCTGCTCTTTCACGATACCATTTTGATGAATCGAGAGTGTTGTATGATAATTTCCCCCCGTTACATCATTGGGCACTTTGACAGTAACCCAGACAGGACGAACTTTTTTTGCTTCGAGATCGTAACTTTTGAGGTTATCCAACATATCTGCAGAAAGCGAAGCCTTAAAATCCGCTGGTTTACGGTACCCACATCCACTCGCAAATTCGTCTGTCATGACATACCGCACAAAGCGCGTCTGTACCACATCGCCAGGAATCGATTTACTAGTGGTGGACTTTAAATCATCTGCAGAAACAGTTACATGAGGTGCAGCAGCTGAAGTCCATAGAATAAACTGAGCTGACACCTGCTCGCCTTTCCAGGCGTATACCGTTGCTGCGCGTTGGGCAGTCAAATTGGGATTTAGGGATTTGGGATAACGTTTATCAATAGATACAAAGGAAGCGTGTAATCCCTCTTCAACATTTGACCAATCGGATAATGTATCTTTTGTTGGGTCGGCCATTTCCGTAAAGGGTGGCGCTGGAGTGAAACGCTGCTGGGCCAGCCCCTGATGATTACTACAGAGGAGGATGCAAACTAGGGTAATCGTAGAGTAAAGTGTAGTTTTAGGCATAACAGTTATAGTTAATAAAGAGAGTTAACAAAACTTTAGCGAAGCTCCCAAAATAATGAACAATTCATCGAATAGTCCTTTCTTACACCTAAAATTTCAATTATCAATTATTAGGTTTGTTCAAAAATTTCCGAAAGCGCCGCATAAAGCTCCGGATGATGCTGTTTAAATTTTTCTGGATTTTCAAAGAAATATTCCGATGCAACAGCAAAAAACTCTGCCGGATTTGTCATTCCATACACATCAATATCCGATTTATTGGCTTTTATATTTTCAATTTCTGTTCGTATTAAGTTCATAAAAGGGAGTACCGAAGCTTTATCCATTAATTGTGTTGGAATACCATCCACTGTACCATCGGTTTTATCGAGGAGATGAACAAATTCGTGAATGGCGGTATTCTGTCCATCATTTGGATTTCTAAATCCATACTCCAAAGCAGACTTGGACAAAATCATCTGTCCGTTCATGGCGCCTTCCCCGACCATACCCATAATATGGCGATCGGCATGCCCTTCAAATTCATAAGCCGTATTGAACTGTGAAGGGTAAACCATAATATTCGTTAGGTTGGGATAAGTCCATTTTTTAAAGGAAAATATAGGTATAATCGCACTTGCAGCAATCATCATATAATCTTTCAGTTCAATCTCTACCCCCACACCTTCCACTTTGACGGTATCCAAAAAATTTAAACAGCGCGCTTCAAATTCCGCTCGGTCAGCAGTGGACAATTTGCGGTAGTAGGCGACTTCTCTTTCGAGAATTTCCTTACCTTCGTCACTCAATACACGTTTGATGGCTTTGCTATTTTTGGCCGTACGATTTAGCAGATAATATACGACATAAATCGTTACCGGTATAAGCAGTACAATGAACAGTTTTTCTAACATACTATTTGATCTGTATCCATTTGGGATCCCGAGCTTGCAAATTACGCAAAAAGCCTTTAAAATGTGAGGTTCCAAATAAGATTAAAATCTTTTGCTGCGGAGCATCAGCCACTAAAGACGCAAGATTCTCTTCCCTTTTTTTCATGATAAATTCTTTATCAAATTTATTTTTTAACGCTGTCTTCATGGGCTTACAGGAATAAGGCTCATTCAATGGCGTTTTAAAATCACATGCATCCAGATTGATGGTACCATACAGGTATTCAAACTCGTCAAGCAATTTATTTTTGGGAATATCGGCATTCACGGCTGTCTCATAATCTACCCGGAAAAACAAATAATCGGGCTGACTAATAATTCGCTGCCCCAGCTTACGGTAAATGGGCGCCCGGAGTACTCTTGAAGTATCTCCAGGTGTTTCAATGCATTGCTGCAATGCGAGCCGATTGCCCGTCAGCTTTCTGAACTTGCGGTCATAAAGATCACGTTGCGCAGCGCTATCTACCTGATAGGCTATACTTTCGTAAAAAACGACATATCCTGATTTTTGAAGAGAATCGACGGTGTTTTGGATCTGATCATAGTATACCCGTGTGCCCAAATGCCGCATCGGAATATAAATCACCGTCCTATTGCCATTCCGAAGCTCAAATTTACGCGCTGCATCGCGCAATACGCCAGTCCCCTGCACCATCAAAGACGTATCGCAGTTGACCAGGGTAAACAACACAAAAAAAAGGGAGATAATCTGTCTAAATCGCATACTATTTTATGATATTATATGTTCCTTAACAGCAAAGACAGTACCATGTCACATTATTTTCCACTAAAGGTAAATTGTGTCCGGGTGATTGCTTTTAAGAGACGTGTATAAGTATAACATAAAATGATACAACTAAATTATCTCCCTTGTACAATAAAATTTAGATGGACGTCAATCCTATCGTCGTACCATTTGGAATAACCGCATTCTTCTTGACGACCACGATCCCATCACAAATGGTATAAGTTGCGTGGTTAGCATTTAAAAGATGCGGGCCGCCGTTAATACGCACATCATTGCCAATACGGCAGTTCTTATCCAGAATCGCATTTTCGATATAACACCGCTCACCGACACCTACTACGGGAACATTTTTCCGCTTGGCCTCCTCCATATCAACAAGATCCTCATAATAATCGGATCCCATCATATAAGTGCCTCGCACCACAGATCCTGTCCCGATACGCGAACGAACGCCAACCACCGAGCGGTCGATCTTATCGGCCTGAATAATACATCCATCGGAAATAACCGAATTGATTAATGTTGTTCCGGAGATTTTTGATGGTGGTAACATCCGCGGACGCGTGAAAACCGTATTTTTGTCAAATAGGTTAAAGGCTGGGATATTATCGGTCAGACCAATATTCGCTTCATAGAAAGACCCTATTGTTCCAATATCAGTCCAATAGCCCTCAAATTGGTAACTCAGCACCCTATGGGTTTCGATCGCATCCGGAATAATTTCTTTACCAAAATCCATCCCTTCATTTTCCTCGAGCATACGCTTGAGCACGCTCTTAGAAAAAACATAGATCCCCATGGACGCCAGGTATTCTCTCCCTTCACGCTTTAAATGATCGCTCACTTCGGAATTCCAATCCACCAATTGCTCCGTCTTCGGTTTTTCGATAAAAGAAGTAATGTGATTTTTTTCATCCGATTTCAGAATCCCAAAGCCCGTCGCGTCTTTTCCATTTACAGGAATGGTCGCAATCGTCAGATCACCCTCATTTTCGACGTGGAAGTCTACCAAGGCATCAAAATCCATTTGGTACAACTGATCGCCGGATAAGATCAATATATAATCATAATCAATGCTCGCCAACTTGCGGAACGAGCGACGTACCGCATCGGCTGTCCCTTCAAACCATTTGTCACCATCGTTGGTCTGCTCTGCAGCCAAAATATCGACAAACCCCTTACTAAAAATACTAAAGTTATAGGTGTTTTTAATATGAGAGTTGAGCGATGAAGAATTGAACTGAGTCAATACAAAAATCTTATTGAAACCCGAATTAAGACAATTCGAGATAGGAATGTCCACCAAACGATATTTCCCTGCAATGGGAACTGCTGGTTTAGACCGCTGATCGGTCAATGGATACAGACGTGAGCCCCTTCCCCCGCCCAAGACGATAGCTACTACATTGTGACGTGACATATCAAATTACATTATTTGGTTATATAGACTTATATATTTTGCAGCAGATTTATCCCAAGAAAAATCCAAGCGCATCATTTTACGTTGATTCTCTTCAAACTGCTTTTTGCTTGCGTAAAAAGTGGTAGCACGAATAATAGCTTCCGTAATTACAGGTATTGTCAGACCGTCAAAACCAACACCATAACCGTCGTTATCAAGATCAATTACAGTATCTCTTAGTCCGCCCACGCGATGCACAACCGGCAATGTGCCATATTTCATAGCATAGAGCTGGTTAAGCCCGCAAGGTTCCACCCGGGAAGGCATTAAAAGAAAGTCCGCACTCGCGTACAGCCAATGTGCCAGGTTTTCATCATAACCAAAGAACACGTCCAAATTTTCTACGCCAGCATCAACGAGCAATTTCACACGCGACTGGATCGCAGGATCTCCGGCACCTAGTATAAATATACCTAATCTACCTTGATATTTGGCTGTTAATTCCAAAATTATATCCGGTAGTAAATCAGCACCCTTTTCAGTGGCAAAGCGACCAATAAAAACGAGCAATGGCAACTTTGGATCGATTTTATATTGCGTTGCCAAGGCCTCTTTATTTTTCAATTTACCCGCAAAAGCTTGCTTGGCATCATAATTCGCGATTAGCGTATAGTCAGTCGCAGGATCCCATATCTCCCAGTCGATACCATTGACAATTCCGACCGATTTATCCCGCTCATCATAAAAAAGCTGCTGCAAACCATTTGCTTCTACATAAAGCTCTTCCAGATACCCTTCAGATACTGTCGTATACGCATCGCAACATTTGATCAGGGCGGCAAGTGGGTTAATTAAACCATCCCAATCCAACAGCCCCCATTTCCAGCTATCGTAAGCAGGTAATAAAACTGCCTTGTTCCACGTAGTCCAACCTTGGTATTGCCCATTATGTACAGTAGCCACAGTTTTTACATCGGCGAGATGAATGTAGTCATGGCTATATTTCATCAAAAAAGGTATTAAGCCGACATGATGATCGTGACAATGCACGATATCAGGCCGTATAGCTTTTGCCTTAAACCAGCTTAATACCGCATGCTGAAACGCCATAAATTGCTCACCCTCATCCGCATAGCAATACACTTCCGGACGATCGAGTTTGCCTGGAATCTTGATTAAATAGAGTTCAAAACCCAGTATATCCTCCGCCTGCTTGTAAACAGCATAGTTCAACAATTCGGATCCTTGATAAAAAGACCCCTCGTGAACAACCGTAAAAGCGTGATCCCGAACAAACGGGCGGTCATACCAAGGCATAACGACTGCTGCTTCCCAACCAAGCTTGGCCTGATACTTGGGCAGTGCCCCTACGACATCCGCAAGCCCGCCAACTTTGGCTACGGGATAACATTCTACACTTAAGTGAAAAACTTTCATTAGAATAAGTCCATATTTTATCTGTGTTAAAGGCAAAAAGCTGCCTTCCTATTAGTTGTAACAACGCATTATAACGAACCTGAAAATCAATACCAAGTTCCCATCTAAATCTACACTTATTCCATTACATAATTTTTTGCGCGCTGTGCTAAACAGCGCTAACAGCCTTTTCTTCCGCCGAATTGACACCCTTTAGTTCTTTCTTCCTTTGAAGAACATAACCACCTAATGGCGGCAAATGAACTTGAGCAGACTGTATCTGATTCATCCAGTGCAGGTGTTCAGTATGAATATTTGGCTGATGAATTCCTGAGCCGAAATAGGTCAAGTCGTCAGAATTGAAAACCACTTCCCATTCTCCAGCATAAGGCAGACCTATGCGAAAATGCTCGCGAACAACGGGTGTTAGGTTCAGCACAACGACTGTATCATCCCACGCATCAAATCCCTTGCGCCAATAGACCACGACTGAATTTTCACGGTCGCCTGCATCTATCCAATCGAAGCCTGATGCTTCAAAAGCTTTTTGATAAAGGCTCGGTTGCACCTTATATAAGGAGTTCAGCTCTGCTACAAATTGTTTCATACCCTGATGCGGAGCATAGTCCAAAAGATGCCAATCCAGCGATTTATTAACGTTCCACTCTGCCGTCTGTCCAAATTCGCCCCCCATAAACAATAATTTTGTTCCTGAAAAAGTATACATGAAGAGATACAATGTGCGGAGATTGGCAAATTTCTGCCATTCATCCCCGGGCATTTTATAAATCAGCGAATGCTTTCCATACACCACCTCATCATGCGACAACGGAAGCATAAAATTTTCGTGAAAAGCATAGACAGTTGCGAAAGTCAGGCGATCATGATGATATTGACGATTAATCGGATCCTCCTTAAAATAATCCAACGTGTCGTGCATCCACCCCATCATCCACTTCATACCAAAACCTAGGCCATCCGCATAAGTGGGCCTGCTCACCCCAGGCCAAGAAGTAGATTCCTCAGCGATTGTCTGCACATGTGGAAAATGACTATATACCGCCTCGTTTAGCTCTTTTAAAAACTGTACCGCTTCTAAATTTTCATTGCCACCATATTCATTGGGAATCCATTCTCCCGCATTTCGGCTATAATCCAGATACAACATAGACGCAACAGCATCTACCCGAAGGCCATCAATATGAAAACGATCCAGCCAGTAAAATGCGTTACTGATCAAAAAAGACCTTACCTCATTGCGGCCATAATTGAAGATATAGGATTGCCAGTCAGGATGAAAGCCTTTCCTTGGATCTTCGTGTTCATATAGACTGCTGCCATCAAATCGATAAAGACCGTGAGCATCACCCGGAAAATGAGAAGGCACCCAATCCAACAACACCCCTATACCTGCTGCATGAAGCTCTTCAATCAAATACATCAAGTCCTGTGCCGAGCCATACCGCGAGCTTGCCGCGAAATATCCTGTGATCTGATATCCCCAAGAAGGATAATAGGGATGTTCCATCAATGGCATAAATTCCACGTGCGTAAAATTCATCTCCTTGACATAAGAAACAAGCTGCACGGCTATTTCCCGGTAATTCAGCAAAGTCTCAGGACTTTCCGGATCGCGCACCCAAGATCCTAAATGTACTTCGTAGACAGACCACGGTTGATCCAATCTGTTTTTAATGACGCGCTCCTGCATCCATTGCTTGTCTTGCCACGCGTACCAAGTCGAATGTACCAGCGACGCAGTCCTGGGTGCAACTTCCCATTTAAATGCAAATGGATCGCCTTTTTCAAGCTGTTCGCCCGAATAGGTCTGAATAACATACTTGTATGCCTCACCATTAGCTAGGCCAGGAATAAATCCCTCCCAGATTCCGCTGCCGTCCCAGCGCACATAAAGCGCATCACGCTCTTTATTCCAAGAATTAAAGTCGCCGGAGACAGCAACAGATTTTGCATTTGGAGCCCAAACCGCAAAATAAACGCCTTTCTCACCGTTGACTTCCAGTTCATGTGAACCGAACTTTTCGTATAATTTAAAGTGCTTACCCGACTGGAATAAGGCGACATCAAATTCAGAAAATAGACTATGCGGAATTACTTCATTGGCCATGTTTAACCTTCTATCAATATATTATCAAATTCACGTGCGACATTAATCCAATATCGCCCCTTTTCATCTTGTTGTACTTTTGTGTCTATTCCATCCGTCTTAACTTTCTTAATACGGAATGGCAAGCCAATTAACTGTAATTTATATTCTTCGTACCGTTCGGTAAACAAACCATCTCTGGTTTGCTTGATCGATAAAGAATCGTTGAGTCCGGATACCGTAAAGCATTTTTCGAGATAAATATCCTGCTCATAAGCAAAAGTGTCGCCGTGGTCTGAATACACATACGAACGCGTCACACCATCAGCGAAGTAAACATTGAGCTGCAGCTCTTCAATTTTCTTTTCACCAGTATATTGCATCACTGGATATTCCGGAATCACAGATCCCCCACGAATGAAGATCGGCATTTCGTCGATCGGCGTAGCGACTGTATGTTCTTTACCTCCGGCATAGATTTCGTTGTTGAAATAATAGTACCAACAACCTTCCGGCAAATAGACAATTTTACTCTTTTGTCCCGGCTGCAAGACCGGGGATACCAATATTTTATCTCCAAAACAGAATTCTTCTTCACGCTGCCAGTTTGTTGGTATATGTTGCTCAACCATAGAAATTGGACGCAGTATTGGATAACCATATTTTGTCTGCTCCCAAAAGCACGTATAGATATACGGCAACAGCTGGTAACGGAGTTCAATAAATTTCCGGTTAATCTGCTCCCAGTCCTCCCCAAAACTCCACGGCTCGCGATCCCGCGTATCGCCAGCGGAATGCACACGCATAAACGGCGAGAAAACACCAAATTGCATCCATCGAGTAAACAATTCTCCGTCTGGTTCGCCTGTGAATCCACCAATATCCGTCCCACAAAAGGACATTCCGGAAGTTGACAATCGCTGCAACTGTAAGGTTCCTAATTTGAGGTGTTCCCAACTAGCCAGATTATCACCTGTCCAAACCGAAGAATAACGCTGTGTACCGGCATAAGCCGCTCGGGTAATGGTAAATGGGCGCTTGTTTTTATACAATTTCTTTAAACCATCATACGTTGCGCGCACCATCTGCATACCATAAATATTATGTGCTTTACGATGCGACCCCCGATGGCCGTCGTATTGATGGCGTACGTCATCTGGAAATGTTCCCCGACCAAATACAGCCGGTTCATTCATATCGTTCCAGAAACCTGCAACGCCATCTTCCACAAGGCCCTGATACAATGTACCCCACCATTGCCGAACCTCCGGATTGGTAAAATCAGGAAATTGACAGCGTCCTGGCCAAACAAATCCTTCCATAAAATAATCATCTCCTCGGCGACAGAAATACCGGTTCTCCTTCCCTTCTCTGAACACCCAATAGTTCTCATCGACCTTAATTCCTGGATCGATCATCACTACGGTTTTAAAGCCATCATTTGCCAAATCACTAATCATACTTTTTGGATTTGAAAAATACTGCTTATTCCATGTAAAACAGCGATACCCTTCCATATAGTCGATATCAAGATAAATGGCGTCACATGGAATCTGCCGCTTTCTAAATTCTTTAGCGACCTTACGCACATTGGCTTCTGGATAATAACTCCAGCGACACTGATGATAGCCGATTGCCCATAATGGTGGCAGATAATGTGTGCCAGTCAATGTATGGTAACGACGGATAACATCAATGATACGCGGACCATGAATATAATAGTACTGCAGCTCTCCACCTTCCGACCAAAAGCTCGTTTTCCCCGGGTCTTCGGCAGCAAAATCAAAATATGTTTTAAACGTATTGTCAAAAAATATTCCGTAAGCTTCCCCATCTTTTAAACCAATATAAAACGGAATAGTTTTATAAAGTGGGTCCTGATCGTAAGCAAAAGCATAAGTATCTGAATTCCAGTTTTTAAGTCTTTTACCTCTCAGATTCAATTTGGTGGCCTTATCACCTAGACCATAAAAAGCTTCATTTGCAAAGGCCACTTTGGTACTATATACATAGTAGCCTCCAAAATCTGGGTTTTCCTCCCAATGCATTGGTGCCAGATCGGCGTTAAACAGCTTACCGGAACGATCCGAAAAAGAAATTAAAAAGTCGCTTTTATTGATCTTACAGGAAATGGTGTTCGTGTGGACTAAATAATGGTCTGTCTCTTCCTTACATTGGTGTATGCTTACACGGTGATCTTTTTTGGCTAACGCGTAAGAGAAGTCTTCCAAAAAAGTTCCTTCAGGCGCGAGCCGTACCCGTACGATCTCGTCGGTTACAATCTTAATTTCTACCTTCGCTTTGCTGTCGGAAAAATAATAAGATTTATCATTCTGACTATGGTCAACTATGGTTTCTAGGTATTTTTTCTCAATTTTAGGTAGATCCAATACTGGATTATTCACATGATGCATACTCTCCAAAGTACCATCATTTTCCTCCTCATTTAGTGTGGTTTGATTTAGGTTGTCGTCTTCAAGCATAGTTGTAATATATTAAAAAGTTTCTGAAGGCTTAATTCCTCTTTAAGATAGAAAATTAATCCTGTGTCGACAACAAAACACAAAAAAAATCCCGCCAATTTCTTGTAAGCAGGATTTTTTATACGAATTGTAGTAAAGTGACTACAGCCTATTTCACAAAATGTGCACGCAGCATCCAAGCCATTTTTTCATGCTTTTCCAGCAAACCAACCAAAAAGTCCTCCGTACCATTGTCTGCGGTCTGTTCAACTGCCGCAAGATCAGCACGAATCGACATCGCAATTGCTTCATGATCAGCTAACAGTTCCTTATAATAGGAAAGGCTATCTGTCTTTTCGGAAGTAGACTCCGTTAAACGGGTCAACTTTAAATATTTGTCAAAGGTGCCAACGGCATAATGCCCCAGTGTACGCACACGCTCTGCAACCTCATCGATTACTTCAGCAAGTTCATCGTATTGCGATTCCAAAAATAGATGAGCAGCATGAAAATCCGCGCCCTCCACATTCCAATGCGCATTACGTGTCTTCATATAGACAACATGTTCATCTGCCAAAAGCACATTTAGCAACTTGGCGACTTTTTTCAAGTCGGCATCTTTAATTCCAATTGAAGTTTTCATTCTGTATTTTTTTTGTTAACTAATATGTTTTAATTGCTTGATTAAATTTACCGAAACAATGCGATAAAAACAAAAAATACAGGCGCCAAATTTGAACAAATTATCGCATCCCCTATTGACATAAAAAAACGATCAAGCAATTATTTAAGACATAATGTTGTATTTTTGCCGACATATTTATTTTGAGGAAACGCCCCAGACCAAATGGAAAACAACACTTATTTTCACACATTCAAACAGGATATTTCAACAATCGAACTTCCGGCACGATTTACCTTTCCGTTTTGTTATGAGCCACACCCTCTTGTCGCAATGGCGGCGCAAGAACTTCAACATTACATTGAAAAGCAGAACGAATGGACACACAATTTTGGCTTGGATAGCACTGGAGAGGGACTTCCCATTGGAAAAATGTTTGGCGTTTTGGTGGTTAAAAACCAGGACGAAGAACTTGGTTATCTCGCCGCTGCTTCCGGTAAGTTGGCGGGAAGCAATAAAAACCAGCATTTTGTACCGCCAATTTTCGATATGCTCGAAGATAATAGCTTTTTTCTAAACGAAGAAGTACATCTTAATGCGCTGAACCGAAAAATTGAAAACCTCGAAACAAGTGCCGAGCTGGAAAATGCCAAGCGTAACCTCGACCTGTTAAAAAGTGAATGGGGGGAGTCACTTGACGCTCTTAAATTAAAATTGAAGGCGCAAAAGAAGAATCGAAAGGAAACACGTACGCTATTAAAGTCCAGTTTATCGGATGCAGATTATGCATTACTCATGGAAGATATGCAGCGCCAGAGTTTAAAAGACAAACAACAGCTTCAGCGCTTTCAGTATGAAATGCATATCGCCATGAAACAGGAAAGCGATCACCTGCAAGAATTGCTATCGACGATTACGTCGCTTAAAGAAGAGCGAAAAATACGCTCGGGCAACCTTCAAAAGCAACTTTTTGAACAATATAATTTTCGCAATGCAAAAGGACAATACAAAAATGTAGTGGATGTGTTCCAAGATTTTGACAACACAACGCCCCCAGCTGGGTCCGGAGAATGTGCCGCACCTAAGCTTTTGCAATATGCCTATGAAAACAAGATGACACCGGTCGCCTTAGCCGAATTTTGGTGGGGCTGTTCCCCTGCCTCCGAAATACGCAGACACAAAAACTACTACCCTGCCTGCCGCAAAAAATGTGAACCAATTTTAGGATATATGCTCGAAGGCTTGGTCGTAGATCCTAATCCCATGCAGCAGGAAACTACATTGGCGATAGAACTTCCTCAAATTTACGAAGATGAAGATATCATCATTATCAATAAACCCGCTGAATTTCTGTCTGTACCTGGCATATATGTTAAGGATTCAGTCTACAATCGCGTTCTCCAACGCTATCCTGAAGCAGGTCCGATTATTATCCACCGCTTGGATATGTCCACATCCGGCCTGCTGATTGTTGCCAAAAACAAAGCGTCCCATAAATTCATTCAAGATCAATTTATACAGCACACCATCAAGAAAACATATATTGCTTTGCTCGATGGCATTATCGAAGCGAATTCGGGTTTAATCGATCTACCCCTGCGCGTTGACTTAGAGGATAGGCCCCGACAAATGGTCTGCTATACCTACGGCAAACCGGCACAGACAAAATGGGAAAAAATGGCCGTCGAAAATAACCAGACAAGAGTTAGATTCTATCCGCTGACAGGCCGAACCCACCAACTTCGCATGCATGCTGTGCACCCAAAGGGATTAAACACGCCTATCGTTGGCGACGATCTGTATGGTAGAAAAGCCAATAGACTACATTTACACGCTGCTTCTATTACTTTTATTCATCCCAGTTCAAAGCAAGAAATGACCTTCGAAATTGAACCAGATTTTTGATAGGACTGACTATATCGTTACAAAAGTCAATAAATAAGACAGCGGAAAATCATCGCCAAGTCAAAATCTAGTATTAAAATTAGTACCCTAAATCAATAATTTGATATAAACATTTAGTAAACAATATTTTACACCAAAAAAGTACGCAACTGGTCACTGCTATTATATTACAATAAAATTTTAATTATTCTTAATTTTTTATTTCCTTTGTTCACTGATTTTTTGATTTTAATACCTATAAAGTCAAAAATAAAGTTGGAACAAGAAAACAATTTTGAATTTTCAAGATTATAGCAATATAATGAGAGCTAACATAGACGCAAAGACCTTCATAACTAAATTCTTTTTTTCGATAACACTCGTGCTAACGGTATCTTTGGCCCTTGCCCAAAATAAAACTGTTACGGGTATCGTTAGAGACGCAAAGACCAAGAGCCCTATACCTTACGCCACCGTCGCCGTAGTAGGTGCTCCAGCTTCTGCCGGAACCACGACATCGACCAACGCCAATGGTGAATTTAAACTCGTCTTTCCGACATCTTATGTAAAAATTAGAGCAAGCTATATCGGTTATGACAGCAAAGACGCTTTTGTAACGAATGATGCAACGCAAACAAAAGAAATTTTAATGGATCAGCAGGACAATATGCTGGAAGAAGTTGTTGTCAAGGCCAAAAAGAAAAAATATAGCAACAAAGATAATCCTGCCGTTGCACTGATCCGAAAAGTCATTGAGAATAAGGAAAAAAATAGACTTGCAGGTCAGCAATATGCGCAATACGACCAGTATGAAAAAATGTCCTTAGGATTAAGTAATCTTTCGGAAAAATTTGTCAATAAAAAGATCTTCAAAAACTATCAATTTCTTTTCGAAACAGACGATTCGGCTAAAACGGCCAACAAATATGTCTTGCCAGCTTTCATCGAGGAAAAGATCTCAAAGGTCTATTATCGTAAAGACCCAAGCAAAACTAAACAGTATATCCTTGGGGATCAGCGCGCACAATTTGATCCTAAATTTATTGATAACGATGGTTTGACAGCTTACTTCAATAAACTTTATGAACAAGTCGATATTTATGATAACAACATCTCCCTGGTTACTAATCAGTTTTTGAGTCCGATTGCCAATTCAGCACCCACTTTTTATAAGTTTTTCATTACGGATACCATAAAGACTGTACAACCCTGGGTAGTCGAATTAAGCTTTTTTCCACGCAACAAAGCAGATATGTTGTTCAAAGGCCAACTCTATGTCACATTGGATGGCAACTATGCCGTTCAGGGCGCCAACATGACGGTTGCTGATGATATCAACTTAAATTTCGTGCGTGATCTTCAGATACAACTTAAATTTGAGAAAGATAGCAAAAGCCGCTTCTACCTAAAAACAAGTACGCTGGGTATCGATTTTTCGTTAACGGAGAAAGGTATGGGAATCCGCGGCAGCCGGACAGTGGATTACAACAATTATAAAGTAGGCATACAACAACCCGACAGTATCTATGATGGTCCGTCAACGGTAATCGCCTATAATGTTGAAAACAAGAAAGCAATGAAGACTTTATTTGAAACACAGCGCCCACTTGCCCTTGCGCAAAACGAATTGAACATCTATCATAACATTGATACCTTACAAAAGATTCCTTCATTCCGTACATTCATGGACATCGCCGCGCTGGTACTTTCCGGTTACAAACAGGCTGGTCCGGTTGAAATCGGTCCTGTGAATACGTTCTATAGTTTTAATCCCGTAGAAGGTTTCCGTTTGCGTGTCGGTGGCCGTACCACGGAATCGCTGAGCAAGCGTTTCTATGCTGAAACTTATGCTGCTTACGGATTTAAAGACCAGAAATGGAAATATTTTTTCAGTGGAACCTATGCGTTCAATAACAAATCTGTCTATTCTTTTCCTATGCACTACATCAGGGCATCTTATAAAAAAGACACCAAGATTCCTGGGCAAAAGCTCGAGTTTATTCAGGAAGACAACTTTTTACTGTCTTTCAAACGTGGGGATAATGATCGATATATCTATGAGACAAATTATGGTTTAGAGTACAAAAAAGAATTTTTAAATCACGTGGCGGTCGGAGCGGCTTTCAATATTAACAGACAAACGCCAGCCGGAAGCTTAACCTACCAAATGATTGATGCCAATAACGAGAGCAGGTTATTTAACGAATTGAATTCAACAGAATTGTCCGTTAATTTTAGATATGCCCCTCATGAAGAGTTTTATCAAGGAAAGATTTATAGAACACCTATTTTCAATCAATACCCGATCTTTACATTCAACTATACCGCGGGAATCAAAGGCCTGGCTAAAGGTGAATACAATTATCACAACTTCAATGTTGGCGCCTTTAAGCGCTTCTATTTTAGTCAGTTTGGATTTGCAGACGTCACAGCTGAGGGGAATTATATCGCAGGGAAAGAAATTCCATTCCCTTTCTTAACAATTCACCGCGCCAACCAGACTTATGCCTATCAATTGAATTCGTATAACCTGATGAACTTCCTTGAGTTTGTCAGTGACCATAACGCATCATTAAATGTACAGTACTACATGAATGGTTTTCTTTTGAATAAGATTCCTTTGATCAAAAGGCTTAAATTACGGGAGGTATTTAGTTTCAAGGGTGTCTACGGTGGACTGCGCAAAGAAAATAATCCTGACGACCCTAATTATGGTTCGAAAGTATTTACTTGGCAGCACAATTCGGATGGTGTACAAAGCTCTTACACCTTCGGCTCACAACCGTATATGGAAGCCAGTATCGGTCTCTCCAACATTTTCAAAATATTGCGTGTAGACTACGTAAAACGGTTGAATTATCTTGATCACGTCGATGCACCAGCTTGGGGAATTCGTGCCCGTGTCAGATTTGACTTCTAATAGTTTCCATAATCTATCGTATACAAAGAATCCTTGTCCATGCAAATGGACAAGGATTCTTTTTTTGACCAAAGCTTACATCACCGCAACCCAGCAGAACCGCCCCATTTTTCACATTCGAATAGCCCCTAACCAGCCACTTTTTAGTCAATATTAACAACAAAAAATCCCCCTTGCCTATGACAACAAGGAGGATAAAATTAGAATATGAGGAGGGTTAGTTTTTTTGTTTAAAGGCATCTAAACCACTTTGAAGGAAAGCTTTATACTCCGCTACATTATAGTTGGCTCCACTTTGAGGCACCAGTTTTTTGCCCGTTGGATCGACAATTACATACAGCGGTTGCGAATTACTATCGAATGTAGCTGCTTGAAAATCGCTGTTCTTCTTACCGATTGTATTAATCTTTTTACCACTGTATTTCGAAACAAATTGTTCGTTTGCAGCCAATGCTGTTTTATCGTCAACGAAAAGTTCGGCCATAACAAACTCTTCCTTCAACAATTTGGCTACCGCTTTGTCCGTCCAAACATTCGCTTCCATTTTACGACAATTAACACAGTTCCAACCCGTAAAATCAATTAATACCGGCTTATTTAATTTTTTAGCCGTCGCTAATGCCTGTTCATAATCGTAATACGGATCAAATCCTTTCGGGGTACCCCTTTCATGAAAGATTTCAGCATATTTTTTAATTTTCCCGTCCGAATGCGCAGTCCCGGTACTTACACCCGAAGATAAATCAAAGTCTTGTGTTGCCGATGGTGGTAAAAAAGCAGAAATCGATTTTAAAGGCGCACCCCACAAACCTGGAACCATATACACCACAAAAGAAAATACAACAATAGCCAAAATAGTCCGGGGAACCGATAGGAATTTCAAATCACTGTCATGGGAGAATTTGATCTTACCAATTAAATATAAGCCCATTAGCGTAAAGATAGCAATCCAAAGCGACAGAAACACCTCTCTATCCAACCAATTCCAGTGGTAAGCTAAATCGACATTGGATAAAAATTTCAACGCTAAAGCGAGTTCCAAAAACCCAAGTACCACTTTTACACTGTTCAACCACCCACCCGATTTAGGTAAAGATTTAAGCATAGAAGGAAACATGGCGAACAAACCAAACGGAATCGCCAAGGCAATAGAGAATCCCAGCATACCGATCGCTGGCCCTAGCCTTTCGCCTTTCGAGGCTGCCTCCACCAGCAGTGTGCCTATAATCGGTCCTGTACAAGAAAATGAGACCAGTGATAAGCTGAAAGCCATAAAGAATAAGCCCACTAAACCACCTTTATCTGATTTTGCATCCATTTTATTGACAAACGAACTTGGTAATGTAATTTCAAATGCGCCAAAAAAAGAAGCCGCAAACCCGACCAATAACAAAAAGAAGATGAAATTGAAGATACCGTCGGTCGAAAGCGCATTGAGGGCATCTGAGCCGAATGAGATCGTGATGAGCATCCCCAAAGCCACATAGATCACTATAATAAACAATCCATATAATAGGGCTTTACTGATGCCATTTGCACGACTTCCCGACTGTTTGGTAAAGTAACTCACCGTCAAAGGCAGCATCGGAAAAATACACGGCATCAATAACGCCGCAAAACCGCCTACTAGTCCCGCTATGAAAATACTCCACAACGACTTTTTGCCTTCGGCTGCAGGCTTGGTCGCCGCTGCAGCGGCCACTGTGGTCGGCTGATTTACATCAGCCTTGACCGAAGCAGTATCCGGCGATTCTTCAAAAGATAAGGAGTCGGGACTTATGCTGCCGTCCGTAAATTCGATTCCTTCCATCGAATTTGTTGTGTCAGACTGGGCAAACATACCAAGCGGCGCAATCAGTAACAACAAGAGGATAAATAGTTTGAAATTGACTTTCATGTTGTATTATTCTTAGGTATTAAATTGGTTTTTCAACAATGAAACCCGAGGAGCTAGAGACTCCCCGAGTTAACTATAAACATATGAAACTAAATCTTTTTTTAAGCACCAAATACCGGGTTTGGCAATCTGCAAATAGGTTGAAAACCTGAAAAATCTATGTCCGTAGAAAGGTATCCTTCTTTTACAGGCTCCTCTTTCACTAAATCAGTACTTAGGTATTTTTTATTGTCATCACATAGCAGGGTCACTACAACCGCGTCATCGCCCAGTTCACGCCGTAATTTAATCGCTCCGATAACATTTGCACCTGAAGAGATTCCAACAGCCAGTCCCAATTGCCGCGATAACTTCTGTGCCATGATAATGGCATCGCCATCATTGGCACAAACAACAGCATCAAGTTCATTTAAATCCACAATCGCTGGAATAAACTCATCGGAAATTCCTTGGATACGATGCGATCCCACCTTATGCCCTGTGGTTAATGTCGGACTTTCTGCAGGTTCCAATGGATGAATGCGGACATTTGGATTGACCTTTCTTAAGCTTCGGCCTACCCCCATGACCGTACCACCCGTACCGACACCAGCAACGAAAGCATCCGCCACCAAGCCTTGCTCTTCTAACTGCTTCACAATCTCGTAGCCTGTGGTTTTCTCATGCGCCTCAGCATTATATTGATTTTCGAATTGTCTTGGCAGAAAAACTCCACCTTTTGAAGCAAGTTCCTCACTTAAACGGATACTACCCAAAAAGCCGCCTTCTTCTTTGCTTATCAGTTGAATATCGGCTCCCATACTGCGGATAATATCAGTACGCTCCTTGCTCAGCCAGTTTGGCATAATAATCTTTACTTGATGACCAAGAGCTTTACCGATTGCTGAAAACGCAATCCCGGTGTTCCCACTTGTCGCTTCAATCACCACATCACTGGGGCGGATCTGACAATTCATATACGCTTTATACAAAATATACAGCGCCATCCTATCCTTTATGCTGCCCGTTAGATTGTAATTCTCACATTTTACGAAAATTCGCCCTGGTTTACCTCGATAAGTATACTGCAATTCCAGCATAGGCGTATTTCCTACCAATCTCCACAGATGTTTGAATCTCTTGTCCAATGTAGGCGACAAACACGCGCTTAATAATTCCTGTTCAGCCATTTTAATAAATGATTATTCTGTTGCAAAATTGACTATTGACAAGATAATATTCAATATATAACTTTAATTTCGATAAAAATTAAGTAAAACAACATTAAAAACAGTAAATAATACAGAACAATAGTGTATTTTTACAGCAGTACCGAAAATATTCAGATTATGGAATTAGATGAAATCGATGTAAAATTATTACGTCTCCTACAGCAGGATGCATCACTGAGCAACAAAGCGCTATCTTTTGAACTCAATAAATCTATTGCAGCCGTTCACGAACGCGTTCGAAAGCTCAAGCGTTTAGGCTATATTAAGAAAACGGTGGCTATTTTAGACCGTCATAAGATAGGTATTGGGCTGATTTCATTTTCTCAGGTTTTTCTTAAAGCACATACATTTGAAGTGTTGAATGAATTCGAAAAAGAAGTAGCTAAATTTCCCGAGGTGATGGAATGCTACCAAATGGCGGGTTCTTACGACTTTATGTTGCGTATTGCCACCAAAGATATGGATGCCTATCATATTTTTTTGCGACATCGTCTGGCCGTATTACCTCAAGTGAACACCGTACAGACCTACTTTGTATTATCGGAAACTAAAAGCGAGACCGCTTATCCTCTTTAACGCACGTAATAAAAATGAGGCAATATCGCTGTCATGTATCATCATACGGTTGCACATGACAGCGATGAAAAAATGATTAATCGAATAGCAAGGTACCCGTTACATTCCAGCTGCTAAAACTTGTTCCTTCAGGAGCTCCTTGTGGAATCTGTACCTGCATCGTATAGTCACCAGCTTTTAAATCACCCAAGTCGATGTAGATGGGCGGTGTGACAGTACCAGGACACCAATTGGAACGGCTCAGATCAGAGGACGACAAACCGGTAGCGAAATTGCCTGAAGCTGGATTAAACAACCGATAAGACCCGCAGTCGCTGCGCCAAGGTGTATATTTGAAGAGTAATGAATCGTTGAGGAAAATACGGTTTTCCTTAGGCACAAATTCATCACCTTTACCCCAGCCGCCATGCCCTGTGGTAATGTAACGTAATTGCACATTTTTAGCGTCTTGGTCCAAATGAAAAGATACTTTCAAACCCTTCTCCTTGTCAAACATAGATCCATACTCCTGCCCCCCCATTTCCATGACATTGGTCGTCGTAAATAAAGACATCGCCTTTTTCAGATTGCCCTGTGAGGCGGCATCGAAGCCGGGATGTATCGTCAACTCAACACTCACTTCATGACCCTCTTTATCAAAATTACCAATAAAGGTACCCACATAAACCTCCTGTCCGCTCAGCATGCCTGCTAATTCAGAAACATCTTGACGGTACAGCACCGAGTCCTGCCAAACTTTATCCTTTAACTGAAGGTAGTTAAATTGCTTAACACCAAAGGGTGTAAAGAAACGCATCAATTCCACAATAGGTTCAAAGGAAGGTGTTTTCACAACACCTTGATAGGTCTTACCATTTCCATTCTCATACTTCGGCAGTGTGCCCATGCCATTTTTCATCCCATCCAAAAAGTGCTGCGCCTTATTGGTCGGGATAATAAAAACTGACCCGGTGCGATCGTAAGCGTCACCTTTGGATTGTTCCACCAACTGTACAAATACATTGTCACCGCTCTTTATTTTTGGAATTTTCACTTTTTTAACAATAACTGTCCCATGAGCAAAACGCAAGATAGAATCTGACCTGACATCATCAGCGAAACGTACGCGTTCCTTTCTAAAAATCGGTATTTGAACAAAACGATTCTTCCAGATGAGATCCTTATAGGTGAGCTCATCATAAAGTTGCTCATTTCCTGTTAACCTCAGTTGCTCAGGAAGAGCCTTTACCTTTTCTACCTTGGTTGCAAAGGTGCGCGTGTTCCCGTTGCGGATCACTTCAAGTACCAAACCAAGATCCTGACCCAGTTCCGTAGGCGCAGCCTTTATTCCCAATTTGTCGGTATACCAAACTTCTATTTTATTAGAGTTGATACTCGTTTCCACTTTTTTACAGGGGTAGCCTAAGATTGTTTTAGTCTCGTTGGTTGCATTAAACTGCTGCTTTCCAAGTGCAAGAGCATCTTTTGTCAGGATGATTGATCCGTCTTTGAGTTTAGCAATTTTAAGTAGGGAATTGCCCGCATCACGCCGCACTAAAACACGTTCGTAGGGTGCCGCCAACTGTCCCTTCATTTCTTTCTCTGAACTTACAAACGTCTCTTTCTCGTTTGCATAAACCAGAATGGCATTCTGATTAGCAGCTGCATTTCCATTGAAACTTTGGTTATATTGAATTACGTAGGCCGGCAGCTTTTGTGCCCGAGAGGTTAATGATACACCTAAAATAGCGGCAAAAAGGAAATTTTTCTTCATTTCATCTATATGGGTTTAGATGCAAAAATAAGAAAGGCTTTAGGAAATCCTAAAGCCTTTCTTATTTTATGCTAAAACGTTTATTTAATCAGCCAAATATCCAAGAGGTAAAACAGAGCAAAGAGTACCGAGGCATAGCCGTTAGTGGTCATAAAATCACGGTTGACCCGGCTTAAATCTGTTGAAGAAAACAAGGTATGCTGGTAGATGATCAGTGCGGCGTAAAAGATCACCCCTAAATAATAAATCCAGCCTACGGGCATCAAAAATGCCGGTATTAAGATAAAGATAAAGGACAATACGTGCAGGCATTCAGAAACGCGCATGGCACCTTTCGTCCCTAACCAAACCGGTATAGAATTGAGCTGATTTTCCCGATCAAACGCTTCATCCTGCAAAGCATATATAATATCAAATCCACTCACCCAGGTCAGCACTGCAAAGCCGTAGAGCACGGGTACTGTTGCAAACTGCCCGGTAATCACCATATAGGCGCCTATTGGCGCCAATCCCAGTCCAGCCCCCAAAACAAGGTGACATAAGGGTGTTATACGCTTCGTATAAGAATAGAAAAGTACCACAAAAAGTGCTACCGGCGACAGCATAAAACAAAGAGAATTGATAAAATACGTCGCGCCTATAAAAATGAGGCTATTTACAATCGTAAAAACCAATGCATTACTCGCTGAAATCTTTCCTGCAGGAATATCACGCATGGCTGTCCTCGGATTTATCGCATCAATACCTCTATCCAGATAGCGATTGAATGCCATAGCGGCATTACGAGCCGTTACCATGCATACAAGCATCAGCACTAATAATTTCCACGAAAAAGCATACTCCGTTGTATGCAGAGCTAAAAAAAAACCTATAAAGGCAAATGGCAATGCGAATACACTGTGGGCAAATAAAACTAAAGACAAATATTTTTTCATCCGAACTTAAAATCTAGGCTGAAACTGTTCGTTTCCATCCAGCTCAGGGCGAACAAATCGGCTGTTAACTTCAGCAATAGTATCCAAAATAGGCTCATGCCCCATTTTCTTTTCCGCCGAGGTAAGGAAAATCTGTGGTACCTCTTCAAACCATTGTAGCAATGATTTTTTAAACTTCGCAACATTAGCATCAGATTTGACAGCCGATTGCTTGTCGGCTTTTGTAAAAACCAACATAAAAGGCAACCCGCATTCTCCGAGCCAATAGCAGAAATCCAGGTCGATCTTTTGTGGTTCAAGCCGGCTATCCACCAACACGAAAACGCATTGCAAATTATCCCGGTGAGTAAGGTATCTGCGGATGAACTTTTCCCATTCATTACGACTTGTCTTTGAGGCTTTGGCAAAACCATATCCTGGCAAATCCACCAGATACCACGTGTCGTCGATGATAAAATGATTGATCAACTGGGTCTTACCTGGCTTTTGAGAGGTTTTGGCAAGTCCTTTTTTGTTGGTCATCGCATTAATCAATGATGATTTACCGACATTCGAACGTCCGATAAAAGCATACTCCGGCAAAGTTGGTGCTGGTAATTTGTCAACTCTCGTGTTACTACACACGAATTCGGCTTTTTTCACTTCCATGGAGCAAAGGTACGTTAAATCAATCCCTTTGACAAGATTTGTGCAGCTTCTATTCCATAAAAAAGCTTTATGTCCCATTTTATAAGATGAGGATCAAAATGTGCGCCATTATTTCTAACTTTCCATTCTAGCAACTGTCAAAATGAGTACGCCAGCGCTGAAGCTGCCCTATCGTTGGTAGAATATTTGCCATCATACCAATACCAGAAGCCGTTGCACCAGTACGATTGAAATAGCACTCAAAACAAATTTTTCAGCGGTGCTGTAACAATTCACTGGTAAATGATACTAACCTATCAATAGACAGCAGTCATTGAGCGATAGAATAGCTTTAACAAACTCAACATAAAAATTAAAATTAAACCTTCAATAGATGTTACTCGAAATCAATCATGTTACTAAAGATTACGCCAATCACCGGGCATTGGACGATGTTTCCATTCAAATTCCCAAGGGGAAAATTTTTGGATTACTAGGGCCGAACGGTGCCGGAAAAACGTCCCTAATCCGTATTATCAACCAAATTACAGCCCCCGATTCTGGCGAAATCTTGTTTAATGGCGAGATTTTAGGACCTAAGCACATTGCTCAAATCGGCTATTTACCAGAAGAGCGCGGGTTATACAAAAAAATGAAAATTGGCGATCAAATGCTGTATTTGGCACAGCTGAAAGGGCTTTCCAAGAAAGAAGCACTACAGCGCATTCAAGATTGGTGCGAACGCTTAGACATCACATCCTGGTGGGACAAAAAAATAGAAGACCTCAGTAAGGGAATGCAGCAGAAAGTACAATTTGTTGCTACAGTCATCCATCAACCGCAATTGATCATCCTGGATGAACCCTTTTCGGGATTCGACCCTGTCAATGCCAATATCATAAAAGAGCAGATTCTCCGTTTGAATCAAGAAGGTGCAACCATCATCTTCTCTACACACCGAATGGAAACCGTTGAAGAACTCTGTGATAATATTGCGCTGATCAACCGATCAAAGAAAATATTGGATGGTGCTGTACAAGCCATTAAAAAAGAATACCGTAATCAAACCTATAAACTAGAATATACAACAACCGAAGATAATTTTCTTCTATCCCATAACACCCAGTTTGAAGTCATCGAGACAAAAATGATAGATAAAACATACATCACTACAATTCAGCTAAATAACAATATCCATATCAATGAAGTGTTAATGCATTTAATACCGCAGATACAGCTCAATCAACTGATAGAAATCGTCCCCTCCATGGCCGATATTTTCATTCAAAAAGTTACCCAAGCCTCACCTATAGCCAACAATCATGCATAAAATATTACTTATTATCCAAAGAGAGTACCTGTCTAGAGTCAAGAAAAAATCCTTTATTGTCATGACCTTTGCCGTGCCACTGTTTTTCTTCGCCCTATATGCAGGCATGTTTTATCTCACCAAAAAGAGCTTTAAAGATTCGCACACCCAAGTCTTTGTCTTAGATGAACAAGGCGACTTTGCAAGCAAACTCCAAAGTAATAAAAACGTAAGTTATACAGTTAGCACACTAGGTCTCCAAGCACAAAAAGCACAGCTTGCCAAAAGTGAAGCAAAACAGTCGATTCTTTATATTCCCAAAGACATTTTATCCAGCCAAAAAGCGGAGCTTATTACGAGTGGAAAGACCAGTTTTGTCACACAGGAGATCATTACTGAGCAACTAGAAGAAATCATCCGTGAAAAGGAGTACAAAGCCAAGGGGATCGACCTAACTATCATCCAATCGATTAAACCCAAAGTGGCCATTGATGCCAAAGAAATAACAGCCGACGGTGAAGAAAAGAACAGCAATACCGCCATCGCAATGGGGCTGGGCGTTGCTTTGGCCATCTTAGTATATCTATCACTATTTCTATATGGAGCGCAGGTAATGCGGGGCATTATCGAAGAGAAAAGCAGTCGCATTATCGAAGTTATTATTTCCTCTGTCAAACCCTTTCAGCTCATGATGGGCAAAATTGTCGGGATCGGTATGGTTGGCCTGACACAATTTGTCATGTGGCTGTTGCTTACGGGTGGCCTATTTATTACCGCAACGATCTTATTCGTCAATCCTCAGGACATGCAGGAAGTAGCAGCGAGCCAGCCTGCTGGAGGTAACATGAGCACGGTATCAAAAGCAATGGCGCAAAATGGATCAGCCGCCATCCTTAGTTCAATACAAAGCTTCAACTTTACCGAAGTTATCATTTTCTTCTTTCTATTTTTTATCGCTGGTTATCTATTGTACAGTGCAATTTTCGCAGCCGCCGGTTCTGCTGTCGATAATGAAACCGAAGCCAATCAATTCTCCATGCCCATTACCATGCCGTTGTTATTAACGTACATCCTTTCTTTCGGCGTTATTATCAATGACCCCAATGGTCCAATTGCAACGTGGTTGAGCTTTATTCCGTTCACCTCACCTATTGCCATGCTGGTACGCATACCTTTCGGTGTCCCTTTGTGGCAGATCCTCACTTCATTGGCGCTCCTCATAGTAACCTTCCTATTGGTAACCTGGGTTGCTGCACGGATCTACCGCGTAGGCATCCTGATCTATGGTAAGAAGGCAAATCTTAAGGAAATTATCAAATGGTTTAATTACAAAAGTTAGCTGCGGACAGCAGCAGCTAAATCGCGATAAATGCGATACAGGCATCGCCAAAGCCCAAAAAAGCCAAATTGCAAGCAATTTGGCTTTTTTGATAGTTTCGCGCATTAGGTTTTAATCCTATTGCGCAAGATCAGCACCTCAGGATCGTTCAACTAGTATCTTAATTTCAATTTTTTAAATACAAAATGCCAAAGCCAAATCGGTCCAACCAATAGAAATTGGAGAAACTGCTGCCCGGTTATATCCCTTTTCTCCTTCCCCTTTCCGAGAAATAAGGCTATAATAGAAATTAGTGCGATGCCAAGACACACCCAAATGACCGCTGGTCCACCATCCCGCTGCACATGCTCCAATTGTACGATAAAGTAGCTCATAGCCCCTATTGTGAATAATATCGCATAAGATAAGGTTGCCGACAGCTTTAAATAATAATAAATGACAATAGCAATGAAGAAAGAGCCCCAGTTTAAAAAAGTATGCCAATTAAGTTTAACCAGGAACTCGAATTGCGGAAATGGAATCATCCAGATCGCACCCATGATACCAAAAAATAATAACGGTAAAAAGATGGCCTGAATCAGACGGTTGGTCGGATCCTGAAAATTAGCATCCAGCTCCGCAAAATACTTGTCTACGGGGCGTAAAGGTTCGGCTTCTTGCACTTTCTTCTTTTGTTTCATTTGGCAAATTTAACAAATATTGCGCATGCCTTACCCCTGTACACTAATAATATTCGCTATTTTTAGGTCTGCCATAAGTCATTAAATACTTTCGTGCCCTACAGACTCGCTTACTCCTATACTATTCCGTAATATTGCAGTATGAAGTCTTACAAACATATCTTATTCGATCTTGACGGAACACTCACCGACCCCGCAGAAGGTATCACCAAATGTATTGCTTATGCGCTGGAATCGAAAGGAATCCAGACAGCAGACCTCAACAGTCTCAAACCGTTGATCGGCCCGCCGCTTAAAGATTCCTTTATGCATACTTTTGGGTTTGAGGAAAACGAAGCGATCAGCTGTGTCGACAAATATCGGGAACGCTTTTCAACAATAGGATTATATGAGAATATATTGTTTGATCGGATACCCGAACTTTTGGAACAGCTAAAATCAAAAGATTACCACGTCTACCTAGCCACATCGAAACCTGAAATATTCGCCCGAAAAATATTGAGTCATTTTGCAATCGATCAATATTTTGATTTTGCAGGCGGAAGTGCTTTGGATGATTCCAGACCGACAAAGACAAGCGTCATACAATATGTGATGGAAAACAGTGCGCTTTCCAATCCCCAGCACTGCATCATGATCGGCGATCGTAAACATGACCTGATTGGCGCCCGTGAGACGGGAATGGATGCGATCGGAGTGCTGTATGGATATGGTAGCCGGATGGAACTCGAACAGGAGTCGCCCGCCTACTTGTTGCATAGCATAACAGATTTAATTGAATTTTTCGGATAATAAAAAAGCTCCAATCAGCAGATTGGAGCTTTTTTATTCGTGTTGCGCTTGACTGGTCTATTTTGCGTAAGACACCGATCTCGTCTCGCGGATAACAGTTACTTTAATTTGTCCCGGATAAGTCATTTCCGTTTGGATACGGTTGGAAATATCCGCTGCCAATATTTCCGATTGCGCATCAGATACTCTCTCACTTTCCACGATCACACGAAGCTCACGTCCAGCTTGTATCGCAAAAGTTTTTTCAACACCAGGGTAAGATAGCGCCAGATCTTCCAGCTCTTTCAGCCGCTTAATATAGCTTTCTACCACCTCGCGGCGTGCACCCGGGCGTGCCCCAGAAATCGCATCACAGGCCTGAACGATCGGAGATATTAAGGCGGTCATTTCGATTTCATCGTGGTGAGCGCCGATGGCATTACATACATCAGGATGTTCTTTGTATTTCTCAGCAAGTTGCATCCCCAAAATAGCGTGTGGCAACTCAGGATTATCATCAGGCACTTTACCGATATCATGCAGTAAACCTGCGCGCTTTGCGTGCTTAACATTCAGTCCAAGCTCTGCAGCCATTGTTGCCGCAAAATTAGCCACTTCACGAGAGTGTTGTAAAAGATTCTGTCCGTAAGACGAACGGTAACGCATACGTCCTACCATACGGATCAATTCGGGGTGCAAACCATGTATTCCCAAATCAATCGCTGTACGTTCGCCAATTTCGACGATCTCATCTTCAATTTGTGTCCGTGTTTTTGCGACCACTTCTTCAATTCGGGCTGGGTGAATACGACCGTCGGTTACCAAACGGTGTAAAGCCAGACGCGCAATTTCGCGGCGTACCGGATCAAAACCAGAGAGGATAATGGCTTCGGGGGTATCATCTACGATGATTTCAACTCCTGTTGCAGCTTCCAGCGCACGAATATTACGCCCCTCGCGACCAATAATACGGCCTTTGATTTCGTCGTTTTCGATATTGAAAATTGAAACGGTATTTTCGATTGCCGATTCAGTAGCGGTCCGTTGGATCGTTTGGATTACAACCTTTTTAGCCTCTTTAGTCGCCGTCAGTTTTGCCTCATCCACTATATCCTTGATTTGAATCATTGCTTGTGAACGTGCTTCTTCACGTAAAGAATCTACCAATTGATTTCTTGCTTCGTCGGCAGTTACGCCAGCGATGCTCTCCAGTTGCTTAATCTGTTGTAATTTTAAGGACTCTACTTCTTCGGATTTCTTTTCATTCAACTCAACCAACTTATCCAATTGCTTTTTCTTTGTATCCACCTCTTGCTTATCGCGGTTGATGTTTTCCAGTTTTTGGTTAATTGACTGCTCTTTTTGTCTCAACGTATTTTCCTTTTGGTTGATGGCATTGTTACGTTGGTTGACTTCCTTTTCATGTTCAGATTTTAATTGAAGGAACTTCTCTTTAGCCTCCAACAGGCGTTTCTTTTTGATGAGTTCCCCTTCCTGCTCTGCATCTTTCAGTATGCTATTTACCTTATCTTTGGCTTCCTGTTCTTGTTTTTTAAACAACAGAACCAATAGATAACGACCTATAACAACACCAACAATCAGAGAAATTATGCTATAAATTGCGATGTCCATGTATGTATAATTGTATTATTTATGTTTGTTTTTATTAATTATATCCTAATTTGTGTTTCAATTCTCCTAAAATCATCAATTGCCCTTTTCAATCCGTAAGGTTGATGTAGCCAATAGACTACGAGCTCCATGCGCTCCGGAGGATTTCATGACAAAAAAAAACCGCAATTAAATTTAAACAGGTATCATGTATTATTAAACTTCGAGATTACATAATTAGGCTTAGATTGTGACCCAGATGGCTTTCGCAAAATGGCCTATATCTTTTTGCGCCTGTAATATTGAAGCGTTAAGTTTAAAATAGTGACAACCCGAATTTAATTGCGGCAAATTCGTCGTTTAAGCTCTAAATATAAAGAACGTAAATTTATTTTTTAAAGAAATCCGTCAACAACTGATCAAGTTCCTGTACTGAATTTTCCAAACCCACTTCGTGATTTTGGGACTGTCGCTCGGCATTGAGCATACGCGTCGCAAATTGCAATACACACATGGACAACAAATCCTGCTTATCTCGCACAGTATAGTTTTCCTGCAATTCCTTTACTTTTTCATTTATCAATTTCGCAGCATGTCGAATTACTTCCTCTTCCGCGCTCTCCACACGAAGCGGGTAAACACGATCTGCGATATTTATTTTTATGGAAATCTCTCCCATTTCTTTGAGCTTTTTAACGTTGTATTCGTTTGAATGAATCCGACTTCACGTATCCTTACTACTTCAGCAAACTAATACACTTGTCTATTTCCCGCACAAAATCGTTAATTTTTTGTTTTGTGTCAAGTATTTTTTCATTAATTGCATCTTTATCCGTTTCTGAATCTAAAGTACGGGCCACTGCCAGTGCTTTAACCTTCTCTTCCAACTGCTTGCTCTTATCGTTGCTCGCATCGAAAGCTACTTTTAAAGATTGTACCTCTAATTTAAGCAAATCATTTTCTTCTTGCAAGACTTCGCACAATTGAATTAAATTTTTCGTTTTCTCAACGATCAGATTCATTTGTGAAGACAATGTTGCCATATTATAAATTGAATATTACCAATTAATGTTGTATCTCGCATTAACCACGCACTTCCGCGCCTAGTTCCTTCTCAAAATTAACAATTAATTTTTGAACTATCGCATCAATTTGCTTATCATTGAGTGTTTTTTCTTCATCCTGTAAGATAAAGCTCAGAGCATAAGACTTTTTCCCTTCCGGAATTTTGTCACCTTTATACACATCAAACACATTTACATGCTTTAAAAGCTTGCGTTCGGTCTTCTGAGCAACAAATTGTAGCTTATCAAAACTCACATTCTCATCAATCAAAAGTGACAAATCTCGACGTACAGCAGGGAATTTAGAAACTTCCTTATATTGAATACTATTTTTACGGATTATTTTCATTAAAACATCCCAATCAAAGTCAGCAAAGAACACCTGCCCCTCTACATCGGCTTTTTTCAAATCGCGCTGGGCTACCGCACCAAAAGAAACCAGACATTTCTGGCCTTTCATATAGTTTAAGCCATACGCAAAATGCGCACTCGATGTATCTTGTATTTGAACACCTTCTATTTTCAGCCGTTTGACAAGGGTATCTACGGCTGCTTTGAGATGATAGAAATTGACCGCATCTTTCTTGCTATTCCATTGCTCTGGCTCATTTTTGCCTGCCATCGCAAAAACAAGGTGCTGTGTTTCTTTATAACCTTCACCATCCAATGCATAGGTCTTACCGAACTCAAAGAATTTTAGATCAAAATTTCTGCGCTTCTGGTTATATTCAATCGCATTCAACATCGAAAAAACCATATTTTGACGCATCGTGTCCAAATCCGAACTCAATGGATTATACAACTTAACCGCTGTATCGCTATCATCAACATAATCTAGCTTCGTCAATGAATTAGATAGAATCTCACGAAATCCATTGGCGATGAGCAGATCGGCCAATTGATTTAAGACAACTTCCTTATCCGGCTTTTCAACCGTATTCAAAGAGGCCTTAATTTGCGACTTCAACGCAATATTATTATAGCCATAAATCCGTAATACCTCTTCGACAACATCCACTTCACGTGTTACGTCAACACGATAAGCAGGTACCAGCACATCAAGGCCCTCTTCCGTTTCAGCAGCTACCTCAATGCCAAGTGCAACAATAATGGATTTAATTTCTTGCGTTGGAATCTCCTGTCCGATCAAACGAATCACGTTTGCATAGCTGACGTGGAACGAAAACGGTTTGATCTCGACGGGGTACTCATCTTTGAGCGTCGATGAAATTGTTCCACCCGCGATTTCCTGAATCAATAATGCCGCACGTTTCAACGCCTCAACCGTAATATTCGGATCAGTACCGCGTTCGAAACGGAACGACGAATCTGTCTTTAGGCCATGCCTTTTAGCGGTCTTCCGTACAGAAACAGCATTGAAATATGCAGACTCCAAAAATATAGTCGTTGTTTCTGCACTCACACCCGAATATGCGCCGCCAAAAACACCGGCAATACACATCGGTTTTTCCGTATCCGCGATCACTAAATCCTCAGCAGATAAGATCCGTTCAACACCGTCAAGCGTAACAAATTTTTCACCTTCCGTCGCCTGGCGAACAAGAACTTTATTCCCTGCAATTTTATCGGCATCAAAAGCGTGAAGTGGCTGCCCTAAGTCGTGCAGGATATAATTCGTTACGTCGACGATAGTATTGATCGGACGTACACCAATCACGTTTAATTTCTCTTTCAACCAATCTGGAGATTCGCCAACGCGAACACCAGTAATATTAATACCGCTGTAACGCGGGCAGGCCTGCGCATCTGCCACGACGACTGTCGTTCCCTCAGCCTCTCCGGCCTCGAATGCAGAAACATCTGCCTTTAAAACTTGCGTACGGAAATGTGCAGCAATGTCCCTGGCAACCCCCAAATGCGAAGCTGCGTCTGCACGATTTGGTGTTAAACCAATTTCGTAACGGTAATCATCCTGAACATTGAAGTGTTCTTTCACCAAAGTTCCTACAGCCACTTCAGCCGGCAACTCCACAATTCCTGCATGGGATGTACCTAAACCAATTTCATCTTCCCCGCACAACATACCTTCGGAAACTTCGCCACGAATTTTGGATTTAGTTATTTTAAAAGGCTCCCCTGTCAATGGATGACACGTAGTACCTACCGTCGCAACAATAACTTTCAAGCCTGTACGGCAGTTTGGAGCGCCACACACAATGTGCAACAAGTCCGGCCCACCGACATCAACCGTAGTTACGCGCAATTTATCTGCGTTAGGATGCTGTTCACAAGTTTTCACTTCACCAACCACCAAGCCATCTAATCCACCGGGGATACTCTGTACAACGTCCAAAGCCTCTACTTCCAATCCTGTATTTGTCAAGATTAAAGAGAGTTCTTCCGGAGTTGAATCTATATTAACATGTTGTTTTAACCAATTATATGAAATATTCATCTCGAATTTGATTTGATCCACAAACTTAGATAAATTTGCGTTTATATCCAACGTCAATTTACCGTTAAACGAATTTATAACCCGACGTAACAGGGGAAATATACACCTATTTTTTAATCAAAATTCAATCATTTCCACCAAAATAATATGTAACTTTGTGCTTTAATTTGAAGAACGTTCAAAACAAACATTTATAATGATTCATTTCTTTGAGAACCCATCGAACACTATATATGGTGTTCAAAGCGTAAACTCTTTATCACAAGAAGACATTACTAAACTCAACTGGCTATTCGGCAACGCCAAAAAACTAGACGACCAAAACCTTAACCATTACTTTGTAGGACCCCGTGCTGCGATGGTTACTCCTTGGAGTACCAATGCTGTAGAAATCACACAGAACATGGGTATTGACGGCATTGTTCGCATTGAAGAATTTCAGCCGGTGTCAGAAGATTTCAATGACTTCGATCCAATGATTTCCCAAAAATTCAGCATGCTGACGCAGGATATGTATACTGTTAACATCACGCCAGAACCGATAGTGGAAATCGAAGACATCGATGCCTACAATAAAGCTGAAGGACTAGCGCTCAACGCAGAAGAGGTTGATTACCTTAATCAACTTTCGGCCAAGTTAGGTCGCTTGCTCACAGATTCTGAAGTATTCGCCTTTTCACAAGCCAATTCAGAACACTGTAGACATAAGATTTTCAATGGTACCTTTATCATTGATGGCGAAGAACAACCGACTTCCCTGTTTAAAATGATCAAAAAGACGTCTGAGACCAATCCCAACGAGATTGTTTCGGCGTATAAAGATAACGTTGCTTTTGTTAAAGGTCCACGTGTGACACAATTTGCCCCTAAATCTGCCGACAAACCTGATTTTTACGAAGAAAAACCTTTTGATTCGGTTTTATCTGTTAAAGCTGAAACGCATAATTTCCCAACTACAGTAGAGCCATTTTCTGGTGCAGCAACAGGATCGGGTGGCGAAATCCGGGATCGTATGGCGGGCGGCCAAGGTGCAATTCCATTGGCGGGTACAGCCGTATACATGACTGCTTATTCGCGATTGGAACAAAATAAATTGGATCTTCAGGCAGGAACTTTAACTGCGCCAGCAGAAGAACTCAACAAGACGCGTCCATGGGAAAATGCGATGCAAGAGCGTCAATGGTTGTACCAAACCCCAGTTGACATCCTGATCAAAGCATCCAATGGTGCTTCTGACTTCGGTAATAAGTTTGGTCAGCCCCTAATTACGGGTTCTGTATTGACCTTCGAGCATGAAGAGGATGGCCGTAAACTTGGTTACGACAAAGTCATTATGCAGGCCGGCGGAGTTGGCTATGGAAAACTGGATCAAGCGAAAAAACATACACCGAAAACCGGTGATAAAGTCGTTATCCTGGGTGGTGAAAATTACCGCATCGGAATGGGTGGAGCTGCTGTATCTTCTGCAGACACAGGGGCATTTGGTTCTGGAATTGAGCTCAATGCCATTCAGCGTTCCAATCCCGAAATGCAAAAACGTGCAGCGAATGCTGTTCGTGGATTAGTGGAGTCTGATCATAACCCCATTGTCTCTATCCACGATCATGGTGCAGGTGGCCACTTAAACTGCTTATCTGAACTTGTTGAAGAGACCGGCGGTTTAATTGATCTGGATGCACTTCCTGTAGGCGACCCGACACTATCCGCAAAAGAAATTATCGGTAATGAATCGCAAGAACGTATGGGGCTTGTGATCGCTAAAGATGATATTGACACCTTAAAACGTGTTGCCGATCGCGAACGTGCACCAATGTACACCGTAGGTGATGTTACTGGCGACCACCGCTTTACTTTCGAATCAAAAAGTACGGGTGAAAAACCAATGGATTATGCGCTCGAAGATTTCTTTGGCTCATCGCCAAAAACTTTTATGCGCGATAAAACCGTAGTTCGTAACTACGCTGACCTTGCTTATGATGCAGCCAACATTCCAAGCTACTTAAACCAAGTATTGCAATTGGAAGCTGTTGCTTCCAAAGATTGGTTAACCAATAAAGTAGACCGTTGTGTTGGAGGCCGTGTTGCCAAACAACAATGTGCTGGTCCATTGCAATTGCCGTTGAACAACGTCGGAGTGATGGCACTTGACTATAAAGGTAAAGAAGGTATCGCGACAACAATAGGTCACTCCCCTATTGCTGCCTTAGTGGATCCCGCTGCGGCAAGCCGAACGGCTATTGCCGAATCGCTTTCCAATATTGTATTTGCTCCGATCAAAAATGGCCTTGCAGGAATCTCCCTATCGGCCAACTGGATGTGGGCAGCCAATAATGAAGGTGAAGACGCCCGCTTATACCAAGCTGTTAAAGCCTGCTCGGAATTTGCCATCGCATTGGGAATTAATATCCCGACGGGAAAAGATTCCTTGTCCATGAAGCAAAAATATCCAAACGGCGAAAACGTCATTGCTCCAGGCACATTGATCATTTCTGCCGCCGGAAATTGTACGGATATCACCAAAGTGGTTGAACCTGTACTGAATAAAACGGCTGGATCGATCTATTACATCAACTTATCAAAAGATCAGTTCAAATTAGGCGGTTCGTCATTTGCACAAATCATCAATAAATTAGGTACTCAAGTACCGACCATTCAGGATCCTGCTTATTTTAAAACAGCTTTTAATACCGTACAGCAATTAATTCAAGAAGGACAGATCGAAGCTGGTCACGACGTCGGATCGGGTGGCTTGATTACCACCTTATTGGAAATGACCTTTGCTGACACCAACCTTGCTGCCAACTATGACCTTTCGGCGTTAAATGAATCGGATACCGTAAAAGCGTTTTTTAATGAAAATATCGCACTGGTATTGCAAGCGAAAGACGATGCGGCCTTCGAAGCCAGTATGCAGGATGCAGGTGTTGATGCTGTAAAAATTGGCCAGGTGATCGAAGGAAATACGGTAACAGTTAAAAATCAAGAGGCTTCTTTTAGCTTTGATGTCGCAGCGACCCGTGATGTATGGTTTACGACATCATTCCTTTTGGATTCAAAGCAATCTAAAAATGGAACGGCACAACAACGCTTTGACAACTATAAAAACCAGCCTTTAACTTTTTCTTTCCCAAGCCAATTCAATGGTAAGAAACCAGTGATCGACAGTACTAAGGTACGTCCAAAAGCTGCCATTCTTCGTGAAAAAGGTTCGAATTCAGAACGTGAAATGGCTAATGCCATGTTTTTGGCCGGCTTTGACGTGAAGGATGTCCACATGACAGATTTGATAACTGGACGGGAGACATTGGAGGATATACAGTTTATCGGTGCAGTAGGTGGTTTCTCTAACTCCGATGTACTTGGATCAGCAAAAGGCTGGGCCGGAGCCTTCCTCTACAATGAGAAAGCGAAAAAAGCGCTAACAGATTTCTTTGCTCGCCCAGACACACTCTCTGTTGGTATATGCAACGGTTGCCAATTATTTATGGAACTCGAAATGATCAATCCTGAGCACGAAGTACATGGAAAAATGCTGCACAACACTTCAGGAAAACATGAGTCAAACTTCGTTTCCGTAAAAGTGCAAGAGAACAATTCTGTGATGTTATCGACGTTAGCCGGAAGTACTTTGGGTGTCTGGATCTCACATGGTGAGGGAAAATTCAACCTTCCATATGCTGAAGACCAATACAATATTGTCGCAAAATATGGATATGAACACTATCCGCACAACCCAAATGGTTCAGATTATAATACCGCAATGATCTGTGATAAAACCGGTCGCCACTTGGCTACTATGCCACATATCGAACGCTCGATTTTCCAATGGCATTGGGCAAATTACCCGAAAGGACGCCAAGATGAAGTTTCTCCTTGGATTGAAGCATTTGTCAATGCGCGCCAATGGATTGACACACATAGCAAATAGTAAAAAGAAAAAACTCCTTCCATACATGAAGGAGTTTTTTCTTTTTATGCACCTTATCAATTAGGGAAACAATATCCGAATGGCAAAGTCCCAGCATAAGGTGGTCAGCAATCCGGCGACGATACTAAAGCCAATGACCAGGTTGACCAGTTTCGTATTTAAATGATATTGCTCGGCAATAATACCTGAAGTTACCAAAGTTGGCATGGCTGCTTCAAAAATGCTGATCCTTGCAATGGAACCCTTTACACCCAACAATAAAGCAAATATACAGACAAGCAGGGGTGCTAAAATCAGTTTATAGATCATTGCTGTGCTAATTTGCGAGGCCTGCTGCTTCCAGCCATCAAACTTAAGCTGCAACCCAATAGAGAATAGTGCCAAAGGTCCCACTGTGGCAACGAGCTTATCGAAAAAAGGCTCGGCAACGGACAGATCAACAAATTGAGATAGCAGCAATGCGGCAGTGCAACCGATTAAAGGCGGAAAGCTAAGCAGCTTTCGCAGCATAAATTTCACATCAATTGTCTCGCCCTCATGTACATTCGCTTTCAGCGCATTGATAATTCCTGCTGTGGAGAGCAGAATAAAGGTCGTTTGGTCGCAAATAATCGCTATGGGTAAGTGTGCCTCACCAAAATAAGCAATAATCAGCGGGAAACCGATAAAAGAAGTGTTACTATATCCCGCCGCCAATTCCAAACTGCTGCGCGAACGTTGCTTATAATTTTTACGTTTACAGTATAACTCCATAAATAACCAGCTACCTGCCCAAACGAGTATGGCCGAAAATACAGGAAACAGCAATTGCGAAGACCATACGATCTTTGGAATATATTTAAAAGATACTGCTGGCAGTGCAAAATAAAGAATCCAGGTATTGATGCCCTTATGTGCTTCGGAATGAATTAAATTTGTTCTCCGCAACAACATGCCGGCCGCGATGCAAAATGCAATCATTATAAAATTGACCATGTTTTATACCGTTTTATCCGACACAAAGGTGCAATAGTACAACAGGCAAAAACATGTATAAATACATTATTTTTATGTATATTTAGGGATGTACAAACCGAAAAGTAATGCGTAAAAAACAGTTTGAACCGCTACGGATCAGTGAATTTGTTGAGAATAGCTTTCACCTGCCACCGCATCAGCAGAATTACTATGAGCTCGTTTATATTCGTTCGGGTAGAGGAACACATGTGATTAACAAATTTGAACTGAATTATGAACGTGGCGATATCTTCTTGATTAGTCCAGCAGACATGCATTATTTTAAAATTGAGAAAAAGACACATTTCTTATTTATTTTGTTTACAGACGGCTATTTCCTGCAGAACAAACGGAACCAAAAGCTCTATTCCTGGATCATGGAGCTGATGAACGATAAAGGCCTCAAGGAGCGCAAATTGAATATTGGCGAACATTATCGTCTGATTTTTTCCCATGTGCTGGAAGCTGTCCGACTATATGCTGATATGGCGATCAGTCAGCATGCTGATTGGCTATTTGACCAACTCGTTGCCATATTTGGGCTTTATAAAGAGATATCGGAGGCACAGCGTTTGCCCCAGCAGCCTGAATTATATATTGATCGATCAATTTCGGCCTACATCCATCGCTATATCTTTTCACCCGAAAAACTCAAAGTCAGTATCCTGGCTCAGAAATTCAATATCGCTCCATCCTATTTTGGTATCTATTTTAAGAAAAACTTTGGCACGAGCTTAAGGTCATATATCAATACCTACCGGATCGAACTCATCGAAAACCGACTGAAATCCAAGGCTTACACACTGAAGCAAATTGCTGCAGAACTCGGATTTACAGACGAGAGCCATCTTTCACATTTCTACAAACGTGCCAAAGGATTCAGTCCGTTATACTACCGAACGCAGCTGATTAAATTGTAAGCCTTTACAGCACACGATTAAATACATCCGTCAATAGAAAGTCAATGGATTGGATTAGCTTTTGGGCGGCATGACACTGTAGAACTTCAAACCCTCGGCTTCAAACTTTTTGTATAATATAAGTAATACATCATTTTTAAAGGCTGAGGTATTGGCCGCAAAGTTTACCCAGCCGGACACGCTCAGATAAATCATCTCTTCACTGATATCCTGTATACTGATGCCGCTATCTCTATCTTTGATAAAATGGGCGCTACTTTCCATCGCGTCCTTAATCCACTGTTTAGCTTGATCCAAATCTGCTTTCCGATCGATGTGGAGGACAAAACTTGTCTTGCTGTATTCTTGGGATAACGTCCAGTTGACAACCCTTCCTGAAAGCAAATCACCATTTGGAATAATAACATCAGCCCCATCGCCCGTTTTTAAAACGCTGGCACGTATACCGATTTCTTTAACACGTCCTTTTTTATCGGCAAGCTCAATTTGATCCCCCACCCGAAACGGCTTGTCGAAAACCAAAATAATACCTGACACAAAATTATTGATGATATTCTGCATCCCCAGACCGATACCAACACTCAGCGCTCCAATCACAACGGTCAGTTTATCCAAACTCATGCCCAATGCAGAAACCGCCATAAAAAAACCAATCAGAATAATTGCCAACCGAAATAGTGGAAATAGCGTCATCTTCTGATTATAGGCCTGGCTAAGTTGGCCGTCTTCGCCTCCAAGTACGATTAAACTGATATTTTTTTGAAACCACTGCGCCACCAAAAGCAGTAAGATAGCCACTACAAGATTACCCAGTGTGAACGATATACTACCAATACTGCGCACTTTACCAAAAAAGACTTCACTAACGGCCAGTAATGTTTCAATAAACTGCAGATTATTGGCCAGCACGATGATTACTAAAAGTATACAAACGACCCGAAGAAACTGGGTGATGATCCCCAATGTGCGCTGCTCATTGAACCGCATCCAGAACCCCAACGTGAGGCGATCTTTTTTAAACTGATTACGCACATCAGCCTTAATCATGTCTGCGAAATATTGCAATGTAAACGACTGCACCAAACCGACGGCACACGCTATACTGAAACTCCGAGAGTGCTCGACATGACCAATGACATTCAATGTTATTGCCGTAATATTTAAAATAGCGAAAATGACATAGATAAAATTGCTGATGTATCCCGGACTTTGCGCATTTTTTATGCGTCGTTTTGTATAACTGACGAGCCCAAGGGCAATCAGATTAAAAACAATGCAAATGATCCTCGGGAAGAGATCGTCACTTACGATTATATTGACAAAAATATCAAGTACATAGAATACAATGAGAATAATGGCTATTTTACGCTGCCCCCCCGTCATACGATGTCTTAGTAAAAACATAAAGATCAACATGATGATCAACTGGGAAGCCTGCAAAATAAAACTCGGCGTAAAGAAGTTTACAAAAGGCAATAAAGTCAGTAGAAAAATGATTGTCTTCCCGACAATAGCGTCAATAGCAAATTGATGTTCAGGATCATGTTGTCTTAGAATATAGGACACCCGTGCTATCCAATAGCAATATCCCAAGCCCAGTATAATGAGCAGGATACGGCTTGCCCAGTCTGTCCGATTGACGTATTTGTCGATCGATTTATTATTACTGTAATTTGTACGGATATTATTGAGTAGCACATCCTTTGAAATTGCTATCGTATTCGCTTTCCAGATTGAACGCTTACCTGCTACGGTATCTACCTTCTTACTATCGCTTTTTAACTCATGTACGTCGTCTAACCGAACCAAATGCCGTTGATTCTTTAAGATCAGTTCATCGATGGTCCGATTGATCAGCTCTAGGGAGTCCATCTTAGCCGCAAGTTTAGCCTGCGCGTTATCGAGGTACTGGTATGCACGGCTATGGTTGTTAGCATTGATATCGTATTGGCTGATCAGGCGTCTGATTTGATCTTGCGTACCGTTGAGGCTGTTTGAATAATTACTGATGCTCCCTTTAATGGACTTAAGCTGTCGGATCTCTTCCTGAATACTATTTTTTATTGCAGCAATACTATCTTTCGCTGATCCCGCATTTGTGCCCAAATAAGCGTTGGACTTTTCATTCAATTGCGCAACAAATTCGGCTAGCGACGATGTGCGGATGTTGGATAAAAAAGTCAGATTAACCTTCTTCAGGTCATTCCGCAAAGAATCGTTTCCGACACGGGTTGAATCGGAACTGGCCCGTCTATCCAGGTTGGCATGTGACGTCCGATCAATGCTCGAAGTTCTTCTTACTTGAACTGAATCTTGCGCAGAGACCTGCAACTGGAAAGCCAAAAGGCTGACAACAAAAACTAAATGCTTAAAAATCCCCAATTTCATACTGCTTATTTTATTATCCTTTTTTCCGCTCCGATCTACAAGCCGAGTCCCCCCAACCAGCTAGAAAATCCAGAAAAGGACCGGCGTTCCTTTTTTCGACAAAAATAGCTTATATAACACTAAAATCGAATAGCGTCCGATAATTTAAGTTCTTCCAGACGCTTCAATTTATCATCACGATAAAATAAATTCATTGTTTCAAATGGAATTATCTTCAAATCTTTATTGACAATATGCACACAGGACTTTTTAACAGCGCGAACGTCAAAGTCGTAAGCATCCATAAAATTCATGATGATGATGCGAAAAAGGTTGTCGTAATCGAGGTCGGGAGCACAAACCTCCGGCAGACAGCAAAGCAGCTGATTAACTTTTGGTTTGACGCTGTCTACGGAAATTCCCGTACTAAAAATATCCAGCAACTGCATCTGTACCCCCTTGTCCTGCTCATAGACAATGGTGTTGCGGGATTGATTATTCAACAGCAAAGCGGGATCAATATGTCGGGTTAACGGTATCCGTTCATCTCCTATCTTCAAGATATAGCCCATAGCCAACGCATCTGGATTACAGGGTACAGGGATAATATCATGAGGATCCAACAATGAACACTGATTCAGTATTTCTTGGCGTACTTCAGTAAGCGTCATTTTATGATGGTACGCATCGGTCGCATTTCTACCCGCAATTTCCACCGGCTGGAAAGTTACCCCCCTAACGCATTGCTGCTTCAATGCAAAGTCCAATATATCACCAATTTCATCGTCATTAGCCCCTCTCTCCAGCACCACCACCAGTGTTGTACTCAAATTCAAAGCATTTAATTTGTCAATAGCCTTTTTTCGAATAGCTGTCAAATCCTTGCCCCGAAACTTTTCGAGCACCGATGGGCGAAAAGAATCAAACTGGAGATAGATTTCAAATTCGGGCGCATAAGTGGCGAGTTGCTCCGCAAAACCGGGATCATTGGCAATCCGGATCCCATTCGTATTGAGCATCAGATGCTTGATGGGTTTCGTTTTTGCGATATCTAAAATCTTAAAAAAATCAGGGTGAATGGTTGGTTCGCCGCCGCTGATCTGAACGACATCGGGTTCACCTTCACTTTCGACGATTTTATCCAACATCAGCTCAATCTCTTGCAGTGACCGATGCCGCCCATAGTGGGGCGAAGACATCGCGTAACAGGTTGGACAGGTCAAATTACACCGGTCGGTCACCTCGATGATCGAGAGACAACTGTGCTGTTCATGATCGATGCATAGACCACAATCATAGGGACAACCATAGTGAACCTGATGATCGAATTTTAAAGGAGTCTCCGAAGCCTTATTATAATTTCGAATGTTTTTATAATAGTCCACATCGGTAGCAATCAGCGTTTTGAAAAATCCGTGCTCGGGACAGGTTTTTGTCATGAACACCTGCTCATTTTCAATAATGATTTTTGCGCCAACACGCGAAAGACATGTTGGACAGAGACTGATGGTATAGTCGTAATAGGTGTAGTTTCTAACGGGCATAAAGACAATTTCTAGTTCATAAAAGTCAGACCACAGGCAAGTCCTCCTGCCAACATCGCACCAATTCCACCCAAAAGTACTTTCAGCCAGGGGTTAACATTGAATTTTGACTCCTTATTGCCTGCTTTGATAATCGAACCGATAATAATCACCAAGAGCGCAATACCGATCACAATAGCCCCTATGGTAAGTAGAAACAGTCCCAACATTGCAGTACTTTCCGACCCAAATGATCCTTCAAGCAAATACATAGTTCCTATTTTTTGATGAAACGTTCACTTTTTAATAAATAAATATAATAAATTATCACCACGATGCACGTAATTTGTATGGTACTGAGGCCAAAAAGAATAATCGCCCGCGGTTTTATAAAATCCAACACAAAACGAAAGCTAAAATAACTGAGCATAAAAAGCTGAAATAATACCCCTTTATGATAATTGTAGCGTGTTTTAAAGCATTGGAGCGCTGTAAATAAAAGAAGGAGAAATGCAATTTCATACAGCGCCACCGGATGACGTTTATAAGCGTCACCGAGATACATCCCAAATGGGCATTCGGTAGGCAGACCATAGGTTTGTTCGAAGATTCCTGTATAAAAGCAACCAACTCTACCAATGGCGATGGCCACAATCAGGGGGAAAACCATCAGATCGCCCGTGCTCTCTTTTTTCCCCATGAGCTTTTTCATCAGTTCAACTGCAATCAAACCACCGGCTAAGCCCCCTATAATGGTATTATTTACCCAGATATAGGCCCATATATTGCTCGCGCTAAGCAATTCGTCCGGACGCTCCAGGGAGCCGATAAGATGTGATCCGATGAGCGCCCCTACTCCTGCTGCGATGACAATAAGAAGTGAATTGCTATGCCCCAGGCTTTCTTGATCCTTCCATTTGAGCAACTGATAATAGCGCATACCAATAAACATGCCCAGCCCTTCCATAAAAGGATGTAGGAGAAATGTTTTTCCAAACAGATCAATCGTTACTGGAAATTCGATGGTCATTAGCATAAACAAGTATACAAAAGACAATCAATAAAATGATGAACAAAATAGCACGCTGCACACACGCACACGACAGTATGGACACCAAAAAGCCAGTCCTTATTTTGGACTGGCTTTAAAATGAATTTTCTGTTACCGCAGTTTATAACTGCGTGTTATATACAAAACGAATTTCTTCCCGTAAGTTATACCGCGAAGCCATCACCTCTCCATATGCTCCAGCCGATCGAATGGCGATCAAGTCACCACGTTTTGAAATAGGAAGTGGAACTTCCTTACCAAAGCAATCGGACGATTCACAGATCGGTCCAACAACGTCATAGTTCACAGGCTCAGCCGTATTTGCGGCACTGATATTCTCTATTTTATGATAAGCCTGATACAAAGCCGGACGCATTAATTCCGTCATTCCCGCATCCAATACCAAAAAGTTTTTCTTTACACCGTTTTTGACATATAGCACGCGGCTAACGAGGCTTCCACACTGCGCGACCAAAGCTCTCCCCAACTCAAAATGCACTTCCTGCTGTGGCGTAAGCTCCAGGAAGCGATCGAAAATATCAAAATAAGCTTCAAAATCAGGAATTGCATTTCCGTCAGGATTTTTATAATCAATCCCCAGTCCACCGCCAACATTCAACACACGAATTTGTGTACCACGTTCCTCAAACCAGTTTTTCCATTCATTGACCTTCACACATAGACTTTTGAATACCGTCATATCCGTAATCTGCGAACCTACATGGAAATGCAGGCCTACCAATTCAATGAATTCGCATCTTTTAAGCACTGCGGCACATTTTTCCAAATCCGCATTGGGTACGCCAAATTTGTTTTCATCAAGCCCCGTGGTAATATAATGATGGGTGTGCGCATCCACGTTAGGATTAATCCGCAACGCAACATTGGCCTTCACACCTTTGTTGGAGGCAAGTTCATTGATTACTTCAAGCTCCTGGATAGATTCCACATTAAATGCAAAGATATTTTGATCGAGTGCATAATTGATTTCCTTATCGGATTTACCAACGCCGGCAAAGGTAATTTTTTTAGAATCAAAGCCACATTCAATGGCTTTCTTTACCTCGTTGCCACTCACACAATCCGCTCCAAAGCCGACCGATTGGATGGCTTTCAATAACTGATCATTAAAATTGGCTTTTAATGCATAGTGAACGTGAAATCCCCGTTTGTGGGATGCAACATGTGCAGCTTCCAAAGTCTTGTTCAACACATTCAGATCATAATAATAAAACGGCGTTTCGTTCTCCGCAAATTTCGCCGCGATATCTGTATTTATCATATAAAACCTAAACTTAAAATAAACGATTGTGCAGTGAACGTAATGCTTCAGTTTTATGATCTGAATTCAATAGAATCGACACGTTAAAGTCTGAACCCCCATAGGAAATCATACGGACAGGCAGGTGTTTAACAGCATCCAGTACACGAGCAGCATATCCGTGGCTATTCAATCCAAAATCTCCGACAACACAAACAATGGTCTGATCGCCATCCACGGTGACAGAGCCAAAATCTTCCACCTCTTTAATAATATCAGTCAAGTTTGTGGTATCGTCTATGGTCAACGATACGGCTACTTCCGAAGTCGTAATCATATCGATTGGCGTTTTGTAACGCTCGAATATTTCAAATACGCGACGTAAAAAGCCATAAGCAAGGAGCATTCTCGAGGAATGGATATGGATTGCCGTGATACCATCCTTCGCGGCAATGGCACGGATACAACCTTTTTGAGCACCGTCTTTACTGATCAATGTACCCTTGGCATTCGGTTCCATGGTATTCAACAACCGGACAGGAACATTATATTTCTGTGCAGGAAATACCGATTGCGGGTGTAAAATCTTAGCACCGAAATAAGCCAGCTCGGCAGCTTCATCAAAGCTCAGGTGTGCAATCGGTGTTGTACCTTTCACGACACGTGGATCATTGTTGTGCATACCATCGATATCTGTCCAGATCTGAACCTCATCAGCACGGATTGCAGCGCCGATCAAAGATGCGGTATAATCCGACCCACCACGGCGCAAATTATCGATTTCGCCGAACGAGTTTCTACAAATAAAACCCTGTGTGATAAATAACGTATTCGCTGGGCTTTGCGCCAGGATGTGGCTCAGCTTTTCACCAATATACTCGACCATAGGCTCATTGTCCTCGTCGATTTTCATAAAATCCAAGGCCGGCAGCAACACGGATTTAATACCGATTTCATTGAGGTAGAAATGCCATAAGGCAGTAGACATCAACTCGCCTTGAGCCAAGATCACTTTCTCTTCGATTGATGTAAATAATTCATTGGCTAGGGTAGAAATCAGATTAAAATGGTAATCGATCAATTCTTTACCATTTTTATATCCTTGTTCAGTGCTGAAAAGTTCTTTAATAAGGTCTTCGTACTTATCCTTATGCTTCTTGACCAAATCTTTAGCTTCGTCCTTCTTACCTGCTGTGTAAGCTTGACTTATTTCGACCAAAGCATTTGTCGTTCCAGCAACTGCGGACAACACGACGATCTGACGTTCAGCAGGGTTTACAATATCCAACAACCCTTTGATACGTGCTGCACTCCCCACGGAAGTACCACCAAATTTTAAAACTTTCATACTGAAGTTACAATTATTAAATTTCTGTGTGCCAATATAGGCAATTCATGAATTTATATTAAAAAAAATGCGGCACAAAATCATGAAAGTTTTGTGCCGCATATCTTTGTGTTATGCGGAAGAATTACTTCTTCAAGTTTTCGATCAACAGGCCGGCCAATTCTTCGCCGATCCGTTCTTGCGCTTCATTGGTTGCCGCCCCGATATGTGGCGTCAATGAAATTTTTGGGTGCGTTAAGATTTCCTCGCGTGGAGTCGGCTCATTGTCGAACACGTCTAAACCTGCAAAGGCAACTTTACCCGAATCCAATGCTTTGACCAATTCCAACTCATCAATAACACCACCTCTTGAGGCATTGACCAAGCCAACACCATCTTTCAACAATGGGAACTCAGCAGCTCCGATAGCCGGTTTATCCAAGAATGGAACATGCAAAGAGATGAAGTCAGAAACTTTCAACAGGCTTTCCATGTCAACCTGTTTAATCGGAACCTCCACGTGTATACCACCTGAAAGTGTTACCGTCAACGCTTTTGGTCCCTCGAATAAATCCGTGTAAACAACATCCATACCCAAACCAATAGCGATTTTAGCCACTTCGCGACCGATACGGCCAAAACCAACAATACCGATCGTCTTGCCACGTAGCTCCGTTCCAGCACCGTACGCCTTTTTGAGTGCACCAAATTTTGTATTGCCTTCAACAGGCATTTTCCTGTTGGCATCGTATAAAAAACGTACACCATTCAATAAGTGGGCAAAAACCAGCTCAGCAACCGATAATGAAGATGCCGCCGGTGTATTGACAACCGCAATCCCTTTTGAACGGGCATAGTCTACATCAATATTATCCATACCTACCCCACCACGACCAATCACTTTCAAATTGGGGCAGCCATCAATCAGGGCTTGGCGAACTTTGGTTGCGCTACGCACCGTGATTGCATCATAGGCAGGTAGCCTTGCTGCAAGCTCCTCCTGTGGGATATGATTGGTATCTACCGTATGACCAGCATCCTCCAACATTTTTTTTCCTAGTGGATCGATACCGTCATTTGCTAATATTTTCATCTTTATAAATCGTTTTTAAAAGTATCAGTAACATTCAACTTATCCGAAGACCTATCATGTGAAAAGATTTGACCTCGTTAATTCTTCATCTAAACTAATGGTTTATTTGCCACTATTTAAACTTCAGCAACATGCATACAGCTTTAGGCAGTATGGGTGTCTTCAAATTCCTTCATCGCATCAATCAGTGCGTTTACACTACTTAGTGGTAACGCATTGTAGATGGAAGCTCTAAATCCACCGACCGAACGGTGACCTTTGATTCCAATCAAATTGCGTTCTTTTGCCAAAGCCAAAAATTCAGCTTCCAGCTCTGGTGTATCCATTACAAACGTCACATTCATACGAGAGCGGTCTTCTACAGCAGCAGTGCCTTTAAATAATGGATTACGATCAATTTCATCGTATAAAGCACGTGCTTTTATAATATTTTCTTGTTCCAATACAGGAACACCACCTTTTGCTTTTAACCAGCGTAGGTTCAACATCGAAACAAAGATGGAGTATACAGGCGGTGTATTATACATTGAACCACCAGCTATCTGCAATTGATAATCCAACATCGATGGAAGAACGCGTCCTGACTTACCCAGCATATCATCTTTGACAATAACAAGCGTAACGCCAGCAGGCCCCATATTTTTTTGCGCTCCTGCATAGATCAAATCGTAGTCTGCAACGTTGATTTCCCGTGAGAAAATATCTGAAGACATATCCACAACCACGGGTAACGTCGTGGCGGGCTTTTCAAAGACTTCCGTCCCATAAATAGTATTATTGGCCGTATAGTGGAAATATGCTGCATCCGAAGGAATAACATATCCTTTAGGAATGTAGGAATAATTTTTATCGATGGACGAAGCGACAACATCTACTGTACCAAATTTTTTGGCTTCTTTTAATGCTTTTGTCGCCCACACACCAGTATCCAAATATGCGGCTTTACCTCCTTCAGGTAAAAGATTCAAAGGTGCCATCGCAAATTGCAAACTAGCCCCGCCTTGAAGGAAAAGAATCGAATATCCCTGCGGTACTGCCAATAACTCTCTTACTAATTGTGTCGCTTCATCTATCACTGCTTCAAACTCTTTGGAACGGTGAGAGATCTCTAAAATTGACAAACCGGTGTTGTTAAAATCAATTACAGCTTCTGAGGCTTGTTGAAATACTTCCTTTGGCAGAATACATGGACCTGCTCCAAAATTATGTTTCATTGATGTTATAGTTTGTTTGATTGCTTTTGTTTAACCCTAGCTAAGCAATCTGTTGTTTTAAAAACCAAAGTTAAAATAAAATTATATATTTTTCAACTAATCTGTTTTTTTATTGAAAATTTAAAAAATTACAAATGATTTCAATAAAAAGATCGCACAAAAAATACCAAATTTAATGCAAAAAACATCAGATAAGCAGTACACGCCAGGCCATATCTAACTGATTCTCTTGCAAATACTCCTTTGCTTTTAACTGCAGATGAGTATTACGGGCGGATTGATCGCCAATAAAGGCATTTAACAATTCGTAAATTTCGGGGAGGCTCGTAATCTCATCTACCTCCTGAGGCGTCGGTAAACGTTCGATCTGAGCTAACTTAATTTTATCACTTTCAGTAAAAATATTCGATTCCCTTACAAAAACCGGCAGTTGATTATAATCCATAAAAAAGCAGAAATTTTATTCTAATTTCTGCTTAATATCTCGAAAAATAAAATGCTTATATTTTTTCAATCATCCGATCCGCAAATTCACTTGTTTTGACTAACGTAGCATCGTCCATCAAATTATAAAAATCTATCGTCACCGTCTTGGCTATTATTGTCTCACCCAAAGCCTTTACAATTGCGTCCGCTGCCTCGTTCCAGCCCAGGTATTGAAATAACATGACACCGCTCAAAATCACAGAAGAGGGGTTCATGGTATCGGTATTGGCAAATCTTGGCGCAGTACCATGGGTTGCTTCAAAAACGGCATGCCCAGTTTTAAAATTAATATTCGCCCCGGGTGCTATACCTATCCCCCCAACCATTGCCGCCAAAGCATCTGAAATATAATCACCATTCAGATTTAATGTAGCGACCACCGAAAAATCACGTGGATTGAGCAGAATTTGCTGTAAAAAATTATCTGCGATAATATCTTTAATTAAAATTTTCCCCGATCCCAGCGCATCTTTCTGCTCTTGATTGGCAGCCTCCTCACCCTTATCAGCTTTTGTGCGCTCCCATTGCCCCCAGGTATACGTATGATCGGCAAATTCCTTCTCAGCAACCTCATAGCCCCATAACTTAAACGCCCCTTCGGTAAATTTCATGATGTTTCCTTTGTGAACGATCGTCACGGAAGGTAAACTGTGATCAATAGCGTGTGCTATAGCAGCGCGAACCAATCGCTTAGAACCTTCCTCAGAGACTAATTTAACTCCGACTCCTGTAGTCGCCGAAAAGCCATAGTCGATATCAAGCTCATCGTGCAAAAAATCTTGAAGTTTATTGGCTTCAGCTGTACCCGCCTGAAATTCTATTCCCGCATAAATATCCTCCGTATTTTCCCGAAAGATAACCATATCCACATATTCCGGATGTTTAACAGGCGAAGGAACTCCTTTAAACCATTTGGTAGGACGCTGACAAACATACAGATCCAGATCCTTACGCAATGCAACATTTAACGAACGAATACCTCCCCCAACAGGTGTTGTTAGCGGCCCTTTGATGCCAACCAGATATTCTTTCAATATATTCAACGTTTCTCTTGGCAGCCATTCACCCGTTTCTTTGAAGGCCTTCTCGCCTGCCAACACCTCTTTCCATGTTATTTTACGCTGTCCACCATACCCTTTTTCTACCGCCTTATCAAACACACGAACGGCCGCATGCCAAAGGTCAGGACCTATACCGTCACCGATAATAAAAGGAATTGTTGGGAAATCTGGCACCTGTAAGACGCCTTCGCTTGACATTGTAATCTTATTTGACATAACCTTCAATTTTAACGGACAAATTACTATCCCTTATTAAACATATTTCCGATTTCTTTGCTAATCTTTCTAAAGATTGGAGCAGCTTCTACATCTTCATACTCATCGATGTGTGCATTTTCAATCCTACTAGGGAACACTAAAACAAGATTTTCGTTTGCATAAATCCGATCTAATTTCTTTGCTACACCATCCAATGAATCGCGATAAGAAACTTCACCATTTCTGGCAGAAACGAAAATGAACATCGCCCCTTCTTCCTTAAACGCTTTAAGCCCCTGCAAATTGTCCCAGGCATTGTAATGTCTAAAAGTAACAGGAACAGAATTTTTCAACTCAACAAGATATTCTTCAATGGCGGCAGCAGAGCGCTCATCGACAACAAACGTGATCGGAATAGATAACTCCTGAGCAAGCTTGACAACCTTTTCCAGCCAGTACTCAAAACCAAATTCGGCCTCACACATGGGCGGAGCAAAAACGATAATGGACTTGTTGGAGATAAAGGGTTTTTTAAAATGACATAACATCACATTCGCTGACGTTCGATTTAAAATACTTTCCGTTTTCTCCCCCACAAACTTATCCATAAAATTGGCTGCACTCGGCCAGCCCAAAACAATACAATTTGCAGAAACTTCTTTAGCAGACCTCGCCACTCCGCTGGCAATATTCAAGTCTATTGTTGCACTGATATTAACACTTGTCTCACTGCCAGAGGCATAACGCACCATGTTATCCAGATTTTTCCGTGCCTTTGACATGTTCAATTGTGCCTGTTCGTTATCTTTCACAACAGAAACAATACTGACGGGATACGAACACTTCTTACTCTTAATGTAGGTTGAAAAATCAAGAATAGGTTCCATATTATCCATATTAGCGATTGATATGAGAATGTTTTCGTCTTTTTCCTTCACTACATCCGTATGTTCTTCATCCTGTTCTCCGTCCATCACCACTTTACGTGAAGCATTCCCCGTAACCACAGTTGCGACAATGCAGGTAACCAAAATCAACAAGATCGTTCCATTAAGTACGTTTTCATCGATAATTCCATTCTTATGGCCAACCATGATTACAGCCAATGTTGCCGCAGCATGCGCACTACTCAACCCAAATATTAGATTGCGCTGACCACGGCTATACTTGAAAACAATCTGTGTCAACCAGGCCGCCACATATTTTCCGACGATCGCCACAACGGTGAGCGTCCCCGCGATTATAAGCGCTTGTGGACCTTTCAGAATCACACTCACATCGACAATCATCCCTACCGATATCAAGAAAAACGGAATGAAAATTGCATTCCCAATAAACTCAATCCGATTCATCAAAGCGGAGGAATGAGGAATCAGTTTGTTCAGGGCCAAACCTGCCACGAATGCTCCAATAATAGGCTCTAGACCGGCAATTTCGGCTAAAAAAGCAGCAAAAAACACCACAGAAAGAACAAAAATATAATTGGAGGTCTTTTCACTCCCCAGACGTTCGAAAAACCATTTTGCAATTCGTGGAATAACACCAAACATGATAAAAAGGAAGATGGCGAAAGAAATTGCCAGCGTTATCCAAAACTCATTTCCAATATTGCCCTGAGACACTCCCGTAATAACAGCAAGTATAATTAACACAGCCGTATCCGTCAGGATTGTTCCACCGATCGTAATGGCAACAGCTTCCATTTTCGAAATACCATAACTGTTTACAATGGGATAGGAAACCAATGTGTGGGTAGCGAACATACTCGAAATCAATAAGCTTGGCAATACACCATATCCGAGTAATAAGTGACAAACCGGATAGCCAATGCTGATCGGAACAATGAATGTCAGGAAGCCAAAAAGCAGACTTTTGTTCTTGGTCTTTTTAAATTCATTCATATCTAACTCGAGGCCGGCGATAAACATGATATAGAGAAGACCTATTGTTGAAAATAGTGTAATAGCCGAATTTTTCTCCAGCCAATTTAACCCATGCGGACCAATAATCACACCCGATATAATCAATCCTATAATACCCGGAACCTTAATTGGGCGTAGTACAATAGGTGATAAAAGTATAATAAAAAGTACCAGAGAAAATATAAGTACAGGATTTTGTAAAGGCGCTTCGAAAGCGTGGGAAATATGCTCAAAAGTTTTATTCATAAGTGCTTGTATACTAACCGTAAAACATAACTACTTATTTTTCTATACAGCTCGAAAAATAGTTAACAGCACTAAAAATACGATTTTTTTTAGAATGCGATGTCTAAAAACAGTGCTACTTAAAAGAAATTGCCTTAATTGGATTAATTTTGGTAATTAACATAGAAGGAATGAACAATGAAATCATCCCAATAAATACAACGGCCAAATTGACTAAAATCACATCAGACCACTGCAGCTTAACAGCGACATAGGAGATGTAATAGGTTTTCTCGTCCAATTTAAAAAAGTGGGTAAAGTCCTGGAAAAAGTAAAAGCCCAAACCGATCAGATTACCAATTAATAATCCAAGACCGATCAGGTAAAGTGCACTATACATGAAGACCCGACGAATTCCGGCATTGTGATAGCCCAGTGCTTTTAAAATACCGATCATCGATGTGCGCTCAAGGATTGTGATCAACAGTGCAGAGATCATATTAATGATAGCGACTACAGTCATCAATATAAAAATGATCTTGGTATTCATATCCAACAATTCCAGCCACTGAAAAATATCCGGCACCTGATCCTTAATATTGATGGCCTGCATATCGATAGGCAATAGATCTTCCACCTTACTGGTTGTCTGTGCAAGCTGACTAAAATCTTTAATTCTAATCTCATAACCGCCCACTTCATGATCGTCGAGGTTACTTAGTTTGCGAATAACATGGAGCGATCCGATCACATAAACCTTATCTAACTCTTCAGAACCCGTATTAAAAATTCCTTTTATGACAAATTTACGTTTACGGATTGGGTCTTGGACGAAATACATGATAAAATCATCACCAACGTTCAACAATAATCGATCTGCAAGATACTTGGATACCAAAATCTGATTATCAGCATCGTCCGATTTAAAGTCTATCATATTCCCTTCAATCAACATACGCTGAAAGGGCTGTTGATTATACAATGAATCGATACCTTTAAGCACTACGCCTTCAACCTCATTGTTTACATTAATAATCCCTGCCTTGGTCGCAAAAGAACTGATCGAACTTACTTCAGGAATAGCCAGTATTGACTTTTGAAGCTTTGGCGTAAGCGAAATCGCGGCATTCTCGTACGATTTATTGAGGTCGTAACGTAGCACCAATACATCTGCAAAAAAGCTTCTTTGCTTACTTATAATTTCGTCTTTGAATCCGCGCAATACTGCAATCGAGATAATTATCGCTGCAATTGCAAGAGCAATAGCACCAATAGTTACCCGAACGATCAATTTTGAAAACGTTCTTTTGCCAGAAAATGCAATCCGATTTGCTAAAAAATAAGGAAAATTCAAGCTTTAAATATATTTATGTAACTTCGCAAAGTTATAAAAATTTGTTAGTCTCAAAACTGAAATGACAAATAATTAGGTGTTTTGTAGCAGGTCATTCCAGGATCCATTACGACACCTGTTTAAAGAGTTTTAAAAAAATATTATGCGTATTATTTTCATGGGTACTCCCGATTTTGCTGTCGCTTCACTTGAGGCACTTATTCAATCTGGCGAACAAGTCGTAGCTGTAGTAACGGTTCCGGACAAACCTGCTGGACGTGGACAAAAAATACACGAGTCGGCCGTAAAAATATTTGCTAAACAACATCACATTCCAGTTCTCCAGCCGGTCAAGCTGCGCGAGGAATCTTTTTTAAACGAACTGAGGAGCTACCAATCTGACCTACAGGTTGTAGTTGCTTTTCGCATGCTTCCTGAGGTTGTGTGGAATATGCCTAAATTTGGAACAATCAATGTTCACGCCTCTCTGCTACCCCAGTATAGAGGAGCTGCGCCCATTAACCATGCAATTATAAATGGGGAGAAAGAATCCGGAGTAACTACCTTCTTGCTACAACACGAAATCGATACCGGCAATATATTATTGTCAAAAAAAGTGACGATCAAAGATACCGATAATGCGGGCGATCTTCATGATAAGCTCATGGTTGCGGGGGCAGAAACGCTTCTTCAAACTATCCAACAATTAAAAGCAGGAACTTTACAGCCTCAGCCGCAAGAGGTCGTTGTAACAGAAGGGCCTTTAAAACATGCGCCAAAAATTTTTAAAGAAGACTGTAAAATAAATTGGGATCAACCAACAGAAACTGTCTACAACTTCATCCGAGGCTTAAGCCCTTACCCTGCTGCATTTACGCTGCTAAATGAAAAGGTATTAAAAATCTATGATGCGAAAAAAGAAACTGTCCATACTGGTACAGTGCCGGGCACACTTGCCACCGATAAAAAAAGTTTCTTAAAAATTGCGACTCAGGACGGCTACCTTATTATCTCTGACCTTCAACTGGAAGGCAAAAAAAGAATGAATGTAGTGGATTTTCTAAAAGGCTATCGATTTTAGCCTTTCTAGTCCCCACCATCATCGTATTGCAGCAGATCACCAGGCTGACAGTCTAATGCTTTGCATATCGCTTCAAGGGTGTCTAATCGCAATGCCTTTGCTTTTTGGTTCTTAATGATTGAAAGATTAGACAATGTAATTCCGACTTTGTCACTCAATTGATTAAGTGACATCTTTTTCTCTTTCATTATTCTATCCAAGTGAATTAAGATTGGCATAATATAATTTTTATTCTTTAAAATTTATTAATGTCTTTACTAAAACAAAAACACACACAGTTTTGTTTTATCATAAAATTATCATTTTAAAATAAATTTCGAAAATATGAATTGGAACATAAATCAACTATCAGACCGTTAGATTGCGAATAATAAGAAAAAAAATTAAACCCTTTAGCGCTTTAGCAGTCAAATAGTTGAATACGATTAGTGGTAAATATAAGAAAAAAAACATTAAAATGGAATAGTTTTTGATAGCTTTAAATTCCATATCAAAAAAACCTAACTCATTAGATATGAGTGGTTAGTTAATCAATTTTCCATTAATAATTCAAAAATTTTTCGTATTTTCGCAAACATTTCTTAGAGAGGAGAATTAATAAAAATTAATGAGACAGCTCAAAATTACACAATCTATTACCAATCGTGAGTCACAGTCTTTGGACAAATACTTACACGAAATTGGTAAAGTAGACTTAATTACAGCAGAAGAAGAAGTTGAATTAGCACAGCGCATCCGTGAAGGTGACCAAGTTGCCTTGGAAAAATTGACTAAAACCAACCTTCGTTTCGTCGTATCAGTAGCAAAACAATATCAAAATCAAGGTTTAACCTTAGGTGATTTAATCAACGAAGGTAACCTGGGCTTAATTAAAGCAGCTAAACGTTTTGACGAAACAAAGGGTTTTAAATTTATTTCTTATGCGGTTTGGTGGATTCGCCAATCTATTCTTCAAGCAATTGCTGAACAATCACGTATCGTACGTCTGCCATTGAATCAAGTTGGTTCATTGAGCAAAATCAGTAAGGCTTTCTCAAAACTAGAACAAGAATACGAACGAGAGCCGTCTCCAGAAGAATTAGCGGATATTCTCGAAACTACGGTAGACAAAGTTTCGGATACCCTAAGTAACTCTGGGCGTCACGTATCTATGGATGCTCCTTTTGTTCAAGGTGAAGAAAATACACTTTTGGACGTACTGGAAAACCATGATCCAGACACAGACAGTTCTTTGATCGATGAATCACTATCCGAAGAAATCAAACGATCATTGGCAACATTAACAGAAAGAGAACGTGAAATTATCGTACTTTTCTTTGGATTAGGTTCCAATCACCAACTGTCGTTAGAGGAAATCGGAGAGAAATTCAGTTTGACACGTGAGCGCGTTCGTCAGATCAAAGACAAAGCTCTTCAACGTTTGAGACACACTTCAAGAAGCAAAATCTTAAAATCCTACTTGGGTTAACAAGAGATACTTATTAAAAATTTTGGCAATCCCAATCAGAAATGATTGGGATTTTTTATGTACCTCTTATTTTGAATCCGGCATCAAAATAAATTCAAAAAGTCGATCCTTTTTCAAATATTTTCCTGCAACATCCTGTACGGACTTTGGTGTCACCTTTTTCAAATTATCCAACCTGCGTGTATAGCGCATAAGATCGAGATCATTCTGATAAGAACTGGATATGTAGTTCAACCAATAGCTATTTTCACGAAGATTTAACTCGTTTTGTCGCAGTTGCTCTGCCAGAAATTTCTCCAGATCCCCTTTGTCGGGTCCTTGTTCCTGAATCTTTTTGACCTCATCCAATGCCGAAGCGATTAAGGCATCAGTCTTATCAACTGCTGAACCAAAGCCAATAGAAAAAGCATAGCGGGGTTTTGGTAGCTTATTGAAATTTGCCTGAGCCCCTACACCATAGACACCACCTTCTTTTTCACGAAGTCGTTCAAGTAATTTGATCGTCAACACACTTTCTAAAGCTTCCATATTGACATTTTCAGCCTCTCCAAAACTATAGTCTCCATAATACGCCAATTGTGTGCTCGCCTTTTCTTCTTTGCCTTTGTGAACAACTATGCGTTCGCCTTTGCTTGGCTCCACAATATTTAGATCTCTATAACTTTCGCCTCTTTTTTGAATCGGTAGCGAAGCGAGATACGTTTCTAAATAAGGCTTAATCTGATTCTCGTCAAACGACCCTACGATGGTAAACACAAAATCAGAGGCATCCGCAAAGCGTTCTTTATAAATTGCCAACGCACGGTCCCTATCGATTTTGCTGATCATTTCGACTGTCGGATTTTGACGACGGACATTATTACCGTACAATACTTCTTTCACTTTGTCGGAAAACACATTATTGGGGTTGCTTAATCTATTTTCCAAAGATCCTTTCGCTCTGGTCATTGTACTCTGGAAAATATCCTGATCTAAACGAGGTTCAGTAAAATAACCATAAATCAATTCAAAAGCGTTCTTCAAACCTTCTTTATCTGTACGACCTGAAATACCCTCATAACGTTCGGAGATGTATGGAGAGATCGAAACATCTTTTCCTGAAAGGTACTTTGTGAGCTCAATGTTGCTCATTTGCCCTACACCACTGGCATCAATTAAAGAAGATGCATTGGCGGCCGAAAAGTAATCGGCGTCGTTATAGAGCGAGGTTCCTCCCGGGCTATACGCCATGATCTGGATCTCATCGTTTTTAAAATTCGTAGGCTTAAGGATCACTTTTACGCCGTTACTTAGTGTCAATTCTTTTGCTTGAACGGCATCAATATTTTTAGACGATACAACCTTGCCTTTCACGGGTTCTTTTGAGAGTAGCGGAAGATCAGAAACTTTATCATCATAAGCAGTGACGGGGCTCTCTTCAACTGCTTTTACCCAGCCCATTACCGCAGATTCAGTCGGCAAGGTTGCTTTATCTTTTTCGGGCGCCATCACCAATACATCGCGGTTCAGATCGGTATAATATTTTTTTACCAAGCCGTTGACCTCAGTCAGTTTTAAAGTCGGCAGCAGCTGCTTAGTCAGACGGTAGGCATCTTCATTGCTTAAAGCAGGTTCGCCATCGATAAAATAATTGAGATAACGATTGACATAGCTATCCGATTTCTTTTTATCGCGTTCGATAAAAGACATCTCATTACCTTTTTTCATATCTGCAATAGCACGGTTCAGCTCCGTTTGTGTGAAACCATACTTTTGGATGCGCTCAAATTCGGTTAACATAGCTTTAAATCCCGACTCGAGCTCCCCGGGCTTAGGCACAACCAACAATGAAAAGGTATTGAGGTTGGCCACAAAATCGCTAATACTTCCACCGGCTTGCATAAAAGGAGGATTCGGCTGTTGCATCAATTCAGAAAAACGCCCAGCGATCATCTTGTTGAAAACACTTTTCAAAAGTTCGTTTCTGTAATCTCCTACGGTTTCCACTTTATCCTTTTCGCTTTTGATGAGAATCTGAGCCACCGTATAAGGTAACTCTGGATCTGAAATTGCTAAGAACTGGTTTTTGTTTAGCAGGTCTACCCGGTATTTTTTACGCTCCAATGCTTTCTTGGGCATTTTCATATCGGCAAACAACACCTTCACCCGTTCTTCCATTTCCTTAGGATCAATATCTCCTACGATAATTAAAGCTTGCAAATCGGGACGATACCAGTCTTGGTGAAACTGGCGTATTTCCGAATAAGGAAACGTTTTAAGTATCTCCTCCGTACCGATTGGTAAGCGTTTGGAATAAAGCGAACCATTCAGCAACATTGGAAAATATTGATCTTGGAGACGTTGTTGCACTCCTCTCCCGCCGCGCTTCTCTTCTAAGATAACTCCGCGTTCTTTATCGATCTCCTCAGCATCCAATAGTGCATCTTGGGCCCAGTCGCGCATGACTTGCAAACCATTCTTCAAAAGTTCAGGGTCATCAGAAGGAATTGGCAATTGGTAAACGGTCTGGTCAAAGCTGGTGTAGGCATTCAGATCCGAACCAAAGCGAACCCCGGCCTTTTGCAGATAATTGACCAATTCGTTTTTCGGAAAATGCTTCAGACCATTGAAATTCATGTGCTCCAAAAAATGGGCTAAGCCCAGTTGCTTTTCATTTTCCAGAATAGAGCCTGCTTTCATACCCAAATACATCGTAACACGGCCTTTCGGCTCGCTATTTTTACGAATAAAGTATGTAAATCCATTTTTGAGTTTACCTGTAACCACTTCATTATCGAAGGGTAATTTCTGATTCAAAGCCACACTATCTTGTGATAGAATCGCTCGCGCTTCCGCAGTTAACGTGGTTGGCATTGTTGCTTCCGCTACATAAAAGGTAGCTGGTAACAGAAAAGCTAATGCTAATGGTTTAATGAATTTCATAGAAAAAATTTCTTTTTTTTCAGTTATTTTTATCAATTGTTTGCTATTAGGGTAAACGGAACTGGAGATGAATGTTCCGATAAATCATAAAATACAGATCACTACGATTATTCTCCAACACCTTATCGAACAGCATACTGCTGCTGCTTTTACTGCATGTGGTTCGGATCGGTAGAAATCACTCTAAAAATACTGAATATCTTTCAAAAAGAACGACAGTTAATTGTAATTTTGCTGCAAATGGATTTTAAAAACTGGAACGTCATCAAAAAAGAATTCGAACAATTCTTAAAGTTCGAAAGAGGCTTAAGTGCAAATTCTATTGACGCTTACTTAAATGACGTATCCAAATTTCAGATTTATTGTGAAGACAATCATTTGGTTTTAAATAGCATAGCGAGAAAAAATATTCAGGAATTTTTGGTTTGGCTGCAGCAATTCAATATTTCACCTTTCACGCAGTCGAGATTGATATCTGGACTTAAAACCTTTTTTAGCTTTTTGATCATTGAGCATGCATTCAGCAACAATCCTACAGACCTTATTCAGGCACCGCGTTTGGCGCGCAAGCTGCCCAGTGTTTTAAGTATACAGGAGGTCGATCAATTGATTTCTGCAATCGATCTCTCTTCATCCGAGGGCCAACGAAATAAAACTATCATCGAAATCTTATACGGATGTGGCCTCCGTGTTTCGGAACTTACCACACTCAAACTATCCAATCTATTTTTAGATGTAGAATTTATCAAAGTTGAAGGCAAGGGAAGCAAAGAACGCCTCATACCAATTGGTCAACATGCCATTAAACACCTCCGCATCTACCTGGAAACCATCAGGCCTCACATCAAGATTAAACCAGGAAATGAAGATATTGTATTTCTCAACAGACGAGGAGCTGCATTATCCCGGGTCATGATATTTTTGATCATCAAAGAACTTGCCCTAAAAATAGGCATACAGAAAAACATTAGCCCACATACCTTTCGCCATAGTTTTGCCTCTCATTTGGTGGAAGGCGGTGCCGATTTGCGCGCTGTACAGGACATGCTCGGACACGAAAGTATCACGACTACCGAAATATATACGCATATAGATAAGGATTACCTACATTCCGTAATCACGCAATACCACCCACGGTCATAACCAACCTGCTGTCAACTGTCACCTTTTTCCGATCCGAAGTATGCATAAACAAATCATTAGCACCGACTTAAAAAAATGAGGAACTGCTGAAATCTAGAAGCAAAAAAACGGCGCTAATTATCGCTAAAAATTGTCTGCTAAAAGTTTCAATTTTATCGTAAAGATATTTGTTAGATCTAGAAAATAGTATATCTTTGCGGGACGTTCCCGTAGTTCAATGGATAGAATTTCAGATTCCGGTTCTGACGATGTGGGTTCGACCCCCGCCGGGAACACAAAAGGAGACATTTCAAAGAAATTGTCTCCTTTTTTTAATATACCTAATCCAGCCCTATGTTGACTTCGTCACTTTAATATTTCTCAGCATTCCTTAAAGCCAAAAATTCCGCAATGCGTGCGAATCGGTTGGCTATGTCATGGCAAAAAATGGCTAAGATACCAATTAGAATGAAGATATCCTAACACCAATTTACCCCTAAGCACAGCCTTAGAACAATTGTTAACCAGTTCTGGTTCAGTGCTTGTTCACTCGTCACTGAATCACCACTGAGTAAGCACTGAACGAGCACTGAACAAGCACTGCAAAAAGGCTCGAGTTAGTTACAAGTTAGTCTTCTTTTGGAACATCGAAAATTGGCAGCGGAAAATCTGTAGATAACCCAGCATTTGTAACAAAAAATTCTTTAAACTAAGCTTTTCTTTATATACTTTTTTGCAACAACTTATGCTGTGAAGCAGTAAAAATATTTCGGAAGATGATATTGATCTCTTGGTCAACGGCCGCCCCCAAAATCCCTGCATGAGGATAGAGTTTAACGGTATTCATTAAGATGGAAGACACAAAATCACGGCTTTGCGTCGCTATTTGCGCATAAATTAAGGCATTATCGATTCCATTACTGAGGTTATCCCAAGAATGATCAGCCAAATTCAGGATAGCATCCTTTTGTATTATGAAATCCTGTTGAAGTTCATCGAGCATGCCGAAAGCGGCTTTACTCGCTGCATACTCCCATTTGGACGCTTTACTTTTTAACACAAACAGTTTTTCAATCAAATCTAGAAATCGCTTATACATCCCGATAAAATTCGCCAGCAGGGTCAACTCAGCGAAAGGCATAAAGGGATATTGATAGCGTAGATCACTGCGTGTGCTTTTTGCCGCATTGATTTCGAAACACTGTTTACCATCAATCTGAACGTCCTGCAGCGAAAAAGAGTGCGAGGCTGTCACTTGTAATCCGAATGTATCCCAGTCATAATGAACCAGCGCATGTTCCCTATCGACAAAAAATGATTTTACAAGGGGATCTCCCCTGTCATCCAATACGGGATTGCCCTCTTCCTCAATCGTTGCATTCAACGTAAAATGGGTTAAATGGGGAGCTCCAGTGGCGTATTTCCAAAATCCTGTGAGTCGATAATGTTCACCATCGCGCGTTGCTGTGCCAGATGCCTGACCGCTACCACCGAAACAAACGCGTTCCGTTTTAAAAATTTGATCTCCTAAAACGGGGTCAATAAAACCCACAAAAAGATTTGCTCCCGAACATAATGTAACTGTCCAGGCCAGCCCGCCGTCCCAATACGCTAAATCAGCCAATACATTGAGACCTTCGGGCACCGTTAAACCTAATCCCCCCAATTCAACGGGAATCCAGATTTTGAACCATTTTCTGCGATAGATTAGCTCCAACTGTTCATCCGACAAGGATTTCTGCTGAATACCTTTTGCCTGACTGTCTTTCAGAATTGCAATATCCGCACTATTGAGTTGCATATCTCTCTTCACGTATGATTTTCCTCCAATTTAAATATCCACTAAATGCCATAACAAATAAAAACAAAGTCAGTCCGGAATAAAGAAACAATCCTTTATGGATCAATAACGGAATAGCCATTAGATTGCTAATATTCAACAGTATCCAATTTTCTATTTTACGTTTTGCCAACAACCACATTCCTGCCCAAGCGGTACAAGAAACGGCAGAATCCCATAGTGGAACATCCGAGTCGGTTAAGTGCACCAATCCAAAATAGAACAACAGAAAACCAGCGGTGCAGATAAAGCTTACTATCCACCAATCTTTCTTTTCACAATTCGTGATCGGCGTAGCGACGTCACTGCTATATTTCCAATACATCCAGCCGTAGATGCTCATGACTAAATAATACAGGTGCAACAATATTTCAGCATACAGTTTTGCATGAAATAATACATATACGGATATCAGTATGCCTATAATTCCAAAAATATAATGGATTGATTTATTTTGCCGTGAAAACCAGACTTGCAGAATGCCGAAAGAAACCCCTAGCCATTCCGCTATTGTGGCCTGCTGCATCTGTTTTATAAAAGCGTCGATAATGGATTCGGGAGTCATTCGAATTGTTTATTATTGCGTGTGATCTTATAATAAACCTTCGGGGAAAAAAGCTGTTTTTATTGAAATTAAATCCCTACGCCAGCATTACCTGGATCAGGTATATAAAAGCGATTGTACAAAGAGGAACAATCGCTTTTATTGGGTATAATCTCAGCCCAGAACGGCCAAAGCCGTTCGAAGCACCCCTCGAGTATATTGGCGGTCGAACTGATTAATCGATATCGATTAATTTCAACGCCTTATGTGTGCGTATACGTGTTTCTTTACAAAGCTGTGCATCATCGTTCAATGATTTACCGTGTGATGGTATCATCTCACGTAACTTCTTGCGGTATTCATCTGATTTAGCACGCTCAGGGAAACATTTCTTCAGCAAACTGATCATAATAGCAACAGAGGTAGAAGCGCCAGGAGAAGCGCCCAATAACGCGGCAATAGAGCCATCTGAACTAGAAACGACCTCTGTTCCAAATTCCAAAATTCCACCTCTCTTCTCATCTTTCTTGATCACCTGAACCCGTTGTCCCGCCTTCTCAATAACCCAGTCCTCCAATTTTGCTGTGGGCATAAATTGTTTCAATGATTCCAGTTTATCTTTCGGAGATTTCATGACTTCTGTGATCAAATATTTGGTCAAGGGCAAATTATCAAGTCCGGCAGATAGCATCGGTCGGATATTCGACAACTTGATAGAAGCCGGTAGATCGAAATAAGACCCCTGTTTGAGGAATTTTGTTGAAAAACCCGCATAAGGACCAAATAACAAAGCTTGTTTGCCATCGATATAACGCGTATCTAAGTGCGGCACAGACATCGGTGGAGCGCCTACAGAGGCTTTGCCGTACACTTTGGCGTGGTGGGCATTAATAATCTCCTCATTCACGCAACGCAGCCATTGGCCTCCTACCGGAAAGCCACCATACCCTTTTGCTTCTGGTATTCCAGATTTTTCCAACAACAGCAAGGAGTGTCCACCAGCACCAATAAATACAAATTTCGCTTTGATTTCTCTCTTTACTCCTGTTTTTAAATCTTTGACCTCCACTTCCCAACGGCCATCATCTTCACGTTCGATGTCAATGACTTCATGGTTTAGCGAAATGGATATATTTTCTTTATTTGCAAGATTAGCGATCAAATCACGTGTCAATGAGCCAAAATTGACATCTGTACCAAGATCCATTTTCGTTGCAGCAATCTTTTCGTTTTTATCACGCCCCTCCATCATCAATGGAATCCATGATTTCAGCAATTCAGCATCTTCGGTATACTCCATCCCCTTAAACAAGTTTTGGGTCGTTAAAGTTTCCCATCTTGTTTTCAGAAATTTAGCATCTTTTTCACCAAAAACCGCACTCAGGTGTGGAATACTACGGATAAAATTTTCAGGCTGGGTAATGATGCCTTTATCAACAAGGTAGGACCAAAACTGCTTAGATACCTCAAATTGCTCAGCAATTTTCACTGCTTTATCAATCTTTACAGAACCATCTTTCTGTTCGGGCGTATAATTTAACTCGCATAAGGCAGAGTGACCCGTGCCAGCATTATTCCAAGCGTCTGAACTTTCAGCAGCCACAACATCCAAACGCTCAAGAATTTCAATATTAACGTCTGGGCTTAATTCATTGATTAGAGTACCCAAAGTAGCACTCATAATACCGGCGCCGATTAGAACAACGTCAACTTCTTTATTTGATTTTTTGCTCATGTTTTTGTGATTGATGCAAATTTAATATAGTTTTTGATAAACGTCCAAGTCTTTTGTCAAAAAACTGTACTTTTTAGAAGCACTTATTCAAAAATAACATGGATTTATTAAAATTATATAAAGTGAGTAAACGCTTACTGTTAAACACTAAATCCGTTCGCTAAAAAAATAGCAAGCAACGCTTTTGTAAACATCAGCTGAAGGCATAATGTTCTGCTAATTTAGACCGTTATTTATCGAAAGATTTTGTGTTATAATATAGTTTTAACATTTTTGCAAAATGTCTATAAGCGACAGGGATAAAAAATAAAAAAAAAGAATCGCTGTGGCATAGCTAGATAGCGACCGAATGAAAGCGCCCGTGTCGTATTGATCTCCATAATGAGTAGGAAGAGCAACGCGGGAGGAAGTCGGAACGATGGATCTATATCGTATCGTAAATAATTAAAGATAAATAACTTATACAGATGAAAATACTCGAAGGAAAAATTGCTTTAATAACAGGAGCATCGAAAGGAATCGGAAGGAAAATTGCAGAAGTTTTTGCACAACATGGTGCTAACGTCGCTTTCACATATCTTTCTTCTGTCGAAAAAGGACAGGCGTTAGAACAGGAGCTTCAGGCTTTCGGTACGAAAGTAATCGGCTATCGTTCTGATGCTTCAAAATTTGAAGAAGCGGAACAATTAATCAATTCCATTGTTGCCGATTTCGGTGGACTGGATATTGTTGTAAACAATGCGGGTATCACAAAAGACGGCTTATTGATGCGTATGACTGAAGAAAATTGGGACGATGTCTTAAATGTCAACCTCAAGTCGGTGTTTAACGTCACCAAGGCAGCTTCAAAAATTATGATGAAAAACCGCAAAGGTTCATTTATTAATATGTCTTCGGTAGTGGGTGTTCAGGGAAATGCTGGTCAGGCGAATTACGCTGCCTCAAAAGCAGGTATTATCGGGTTCACAAAATCTGTCGCAAAAGAATTAGGTTCGCGTAATATCCGTGCTAACGTTGTTGCTCCAGGTTTTATACGGACGGAAATGACGGATGTATTGGATCCGAAAGTTGTTGCCGGATGGGAAGCAGGAATTCCGTTGAAACGCGCGGGACAGCCTGAAGATGTTGCTCATGCCTGTCTTTATTTAGCATCCGACTTATCGGCGTACGTAACCGGCCAGGTTCTTCCTGTTGACGGCGGTATGCTATAAACATAAACAAGCTCAGATGCTTTTTTACATTGGATCTGAGCTTGTTACAAGACATGTATGGCATGCGCTTTCCTAGCAGCTCCAGTACATACCTATCGTACACAATTGAACACGCGCGCTGCAGCTTAGCCCCAAGAATTCTTGCCTGCACCTGCTTATCGGCTATGCTATCGTTCAACTTCACTACGCATCCGATAAAACTGAAACAATAAGACCTGTTAATGTTTCCAAATTTTAGTTAATTTTGTCTATCAAATTTTTAAATGCTATGACGAATTGGAAGGATTTTTTTGAGATTAAAACCGAGTATGATTTTAATCAGCAGTGTTTAGAGACCTACCAATTCCAAAGCCAGCATTGCAAAATTTATCGGGACTATATCCGCATCTTGGGAAAGGATAAAGCCAATATTGAACACTATACCGAGATTCCTTTCCTACCTATTGAATTTTTCAAAACCCAACAGGTTATCACCGAAGGAATGGAGGCTGAAATGGTCTTTTCCAGTTCCGGAACGACGGGAATGCTGACCTCGAAACATTTTGTGGCCGACCTGAATATTTATGAACATACCTTTCGTCGGATCTTCGAAGATTTCTATGGCCCTTTGAGCAATATTGCCGTACTCGCACTTCTCCCTTCTTACCTCGAGAGAAGTGGATCGTCTTTGATATATATGGTTGACGATCTTATGAAACAAAGTGATCAGCCTGAAAGCAATTACTTTCTGTATAACCATCAAGAGCTATACGAAACACTTGTCCGGCTCAAAAATAAAGGAACGAAGACGATACTCTTCGGAGTGACGTATGCCCTTCTCGATTTTATCGAACACTATGCCTTCGATTTTCCAGAATTAATCATTATGGAAACAGGAGGAATGAAAGGAAAGCGCAAGGAAATGGTCAAACAAGAAATCCATCAGCTTCTTGAAAAAGCTTTCGGTGTGGTAGGAATTCATTCTGAATATGGGATGACGGAACTACTATCTCAGGGCTATTCCTCTGGTCAAGGAATTTTTCAGCTACCCAAATGGATGAAAATACTAATCCGTGATACCAATGATCCATTGAGTTTGATTCCTTCGAATAAATCTGGTGGAATTAATGTTATCGATCTAGCGAATCGCTATTCCTGTTCGTTTATCGCAACACAGGATTTAGGGAAAGTACATGAGGATGGATCGTTTGAAATATTGGGTCGGTTTGATCAAAGTGATATACGGGGTTGCAACTTGCTGGTTCAATAGGGATTTGAAAAAGCGTATATGGTAGCATTGTTGCGCATTACCGGTACTGAACTAAAAAAAACACTTGACCATGGTGTGATCAAGCGTTTTCATTGAAATCAACGATTATTTCAGGCTAGGATCCTCAAAGGTATTACCCGATCGCATATCCCCAGAATCATATCCTTTTTTAAACCAGGCCATACGCTGTGCAGATGTCCCATGGGTGAATGATTCTGGCACAGCATAGCCCTGTGCTTCTGTTTGCAGCTTATCATCGCCGACCGCTTCAGCAGCTTTCATACCATCCATAATATCGTTATAATCAATTTTTATATCGGTATACTCGTTGAGATAATGTGCCCATACGCCTGCATAAAAATCTGCCTGTAGTTCGGTCATGACAGAGATTTTATTATTTTCTCGTTCACTGAGCTTACCTCGTGCTGCATTGGTTTGGGGTAACAGTCCAACCAGTTGCTGGATATGATGTCCAACCTCGTGCGCTATCACATAAGCCATCGCAAATTCTCCTTTTGCTCCAAATTTATCTGACAATTCTTTACTAAAGCTCAAATCGAGATAAATTTTTTGATCACCAGGACAATAGAAAGGGCCATAAGACGCCTGTCCCATACCGCAACCGTCCGTTTGCGTCCCACCATCGTAAAACACAAGTATTGTTGGTGTATAGTTTTTCTGCATCTGTTCTTCAAATAGCTTTGTCCAGACGTCTTCGGTGCTTTGGAGCACAGTCAGTGAAAACTCTGTTAATCTTTTCTCTTCAGGATTTAGATCACGTGGCTGCCCCGACTGTTCGGTCTGCGCCCCCATATTCTGGGCTTGTTGTAAAAGTTGCGTAGGATCTCCTCCCATCAGAAATCCTATGACTAAAACAATAATCCCCCCTATTCCACCTAATGCTATTTTTCCACCACCCGACATCCCCCTGCGGTCTTCAAAATTACCACTTTGTTTTCCTCCTTGCCATTTCATAGTATCGCTAAATTATAGTTAATAATCGTTTCCAAAGCTGGACTAATACAAATTCAATACCAATGTTCTACATACAAAGGCTTTATTTTAAGAAAAAAATTGTAGCGCATTTGCAGTCCAACATTTTTTAACGCCATAAATTCACGGGTATTGAAAGATGTTCATTATCCAAAGCAGTGCATTAAAATAGCAATAGAAGCGGCTAAATTAGTAAAGTCGTGATATTGGTCATTGCGTGTCAAAACAAATTTGGTTAAGTTTGGACTTTCAAAAAAAAGATATGAAGTTAGAAGAACAATTACAGGCGAGAGCTGGCGGAAAATGTGAATTAACGGGCAATGAATTGACTTTAGTTGCCTATACACTACCTCCAGAAATAACGGCAAATTTGGACAATACCTTACTGATTTCAGAAAAATTAGTCAACCAGCTTAATAAGACAGAACAATTAAATCCCGAAGACTGGAAGTTTCTTCCAAATGCGATGTGGTCTGAAAATCCGGCTGTACAAATTGTATGCTGGCGGATGTTAAGCCGATTAAAAAATGAAGGCTGGGCATCGGAAGCATTGGATATTTTATATTTGGACGATGAAACGTTGGCTGAAGCTAAAAAAACCGGCGACCACGAAAATGATGGCTATGTTTCTTTTCATGAAGATAGCATTGGTCAAAGACTCTTTGAAGGTGACACAGTTGTATTAACGAAAACACTCGACGTAAAAGGCTCTTCTCTTAAAGCCACGTTAGGTACAGTTGTAAAGAATATCAGATTGGTAGCTAACAACATTGAGCAGATTGAAGGAAAGATTGAAGGTCAGACGATCGTTATTTTAACCAAATATCTCCGTAAACAAAACTAAGTATTGCCTCTTTAAAAGCGAAAGGCTTAAAAA
>DGIS01000013.1:46815-232788 GCA_002386525.1 Sphingobacterium sp. UBA4616 | reverse complement strand
TTTTTAAGCCTTTCGCTTTTATACCTTTTTATTTGTTTTAACTATTCTCACTATCTGGGATAATTCCGCACAAACTCAAAGTGATAGTTTGGATGTTGTTTTAGGCTATCGATTAAATCTGATAAAAGTCGCTGTCCTTTTTTAGTCTGGTACATATTATCATGTGTCAACAGTACCACATTGTTTTTCGTATACGACGTTCCTTTACGAAGTAGATTCTTCATTTGGGTATATAACTGATTTACCGACAAGTCTGGTTTTCCCGTCACACCATTAATTTTCCATTCACAATCCCAACCAATGACCTTATAACCATTTTGATGCAGTAACTCGGCCGTTGATCCCCCTGTTTTCAAATCAACTTTCTTACGGTCTCCGATATACCAAATATTTCTTCCCGGCAATCGCACGATTTTATGCTCGAGCCCCAAGGATTGCTCAGCATGTTCAAAATCCTCAAAAGCAGCCTGCGGATTGGAATAAAATACAGTATACTTGTCGTGCGCATGCCAAAAACTATGGTTATAACAATCAACTAAAGGATTATTCTTGTAACGTTCGGTATAGCTGTGCAGCTTTTTACTCATTTTATCATGATGTCCAATCAGAAAAGTATTGATTTTAATACCCTTTGCAGTTGCAATGGAATCAAGATACTGACTTCCATTCAGAGGGCCATCGTCAAAAGTAAGATATATATAGCGCGGAGAAACAGTATCGGTCAATAATACGGTTGTATCTTTAGCGCTTTTAAAGGGCTTATCTTCTTCCGTTTTAGCAATGGTATCTTTTTGTAAGGAATCCACGTTACTGATCGAGTCCTGCACTGTAACTAAACTATCTTTTACGGCCGGGATGGAATCATCCGTAGTATCACCATTTTGAACCTTGCTCTTCCCTCCTTGATCACAGGCATATAATCCTAAACTAACTATCCCCAAACCTATCCATACAGCACCTAAACGAATCCCTTTTCTCATTACAAAAATTAACTTACGCATTACTATTGTTTCAAAAACCTATCGTGAAGACTACATGCGCCTCATGTAGGTTTATTGTAGCGCAAAATTAAGATAATTTTTATGAATCAAGGTATTATGTTTCTTAATTTATTTGGGCGTAAAAAAAGAAGAATCTATGGCCTTATAGATTCTTCTTTGTACTTCAATTGACCTTGTATTTCAATTGAACGATTGTATTTCAATGTAACAAATTAGTGCCTGTGCTTTCCAGGTCCATGCCCCTTACCGCGTCCATGATGACCAGGTCCTCTATCGTGTCGATGGCCTTCATTCCATGAATGTCCGCGGCTCACTTTGCGGCGCTCGCTCGCAAATGAATACCCACCGCCATGATGGCTGTCGCGAATGGCTACCTGTCTTCCGCGGTAGCCCCCGTAACGACTTCTATATCGGTCGTGATGATGCCACGGTGTACGGTCGTTGATAACTACCTTGTGTACTCGATAAAAATCATAGTGTCTATATCTTCTAGGAAGGTTAGCTCTCCTTACCCAGCCGCCATTGTCGTAATAAACATAACATCTCGCGGGCACATCGTAATACATATTATATTCTGGAATATAATAATAGCGGGCATAATCATAGCCTACTGGGCCCCAATTAGGCTGACTTCCGATGTTGACGCGAATACTGACTTGCGCCTGGGCAGCATTTGCCGTAAAAAGGCCTGCAATGATAGCAGCTGCATAAAGCAATTTTTTCATAAGTAACTCCTCCCTTAGTTTGTAATTTCTTCTTTACAATACGACAACAAACTGTATGCAAAAGATTAATATCGAAATGTTAATTTTTGTTAACCAATCGATAAAAAACTCATTATTAACAGGTTGAACACCTGTATTATTCGCAATAAAGTAAAAACATTATTGGATACTATGTTGTTCAAATAAATAGATAATAGAAACTTTAATAATAAATACGATGAGCATATATAACGTAGGTATATTGGTTGGTAGCTTAAGAAAAAACTCGTTTAACAAAAAGATTGCAGAGTATATCGTTGATCAGGAGGAATCTAAATTTCGCTATAGCCTGATCGATATTGGCGATCTCCCCTTGTATAATCAGGACTTCGATGATGAAGGCACTCCGCCGGCTAGCTATACAAGATTTCGTGAGGAGATTAATGCATTGGACGCAGTGCTCTTTATCACGGCAGAATATAACCGTTCAGTTCCTGCTGTGTTGAAAAATGCAATTGATGTAGGATCAAGACCTTATGGTAAGAACAGTTGGGATGGCAAACCTGCTGCAGTAATATCTTCTTCAATTGGGGCGTTAGGCGGTTTTGGTGCCAATCACCATCTCCGGCAATCCCTTGTATTCGTCAATCTCTTGACAATGCAACAACCCGAAGCATATATTGGTGATATTGAATCAAGTATCGGATCTGACGGCAAAATTGAATCCGGAGAAATCAAGGATTTTCTACACAGCTTTAAACAAGCATTTGAGCAATGGGCTGAGCAGTTTATAACTAACAAAGGGCAGGATTAATTCCCGCCCTTTGTTAATTCTCGCTGCTCTTGGCACCACGACGCTATCGTACTAGTCTTGTTCATCACTGATATCATAGTTCCAGTTTAGCAGTTTTTCCTGCAGAATACGGGATATTTTATTGAAGTAGCGCTTTTGCTTATACCCCATCACCCATTGCACACCCTGTACAGCATTGGTACAGAAAATCTCATCGGCCCGTTTCATAATCTCGGGGCTTATTTGGGCTTCAACGACCTCGATACCTTCATCTTGTGCCATGTCCATTACTACCCTACGCATAACTCCCTCGATACATCCTTCGGACAGCGCAGGGGTATAAAGTACTTTCTCATAAAAGACAAAAATATTGGATGTCAGTGATTCACATAAGTAGCCCTCCTGATTTAGGATCAATACATCGTCAAAGGCCATTTTCTTTTTATAAATACCGGCCAGCACATAAATCTGCGCATTTAAAGACTTAATTTTTGACAGATCGCTATACGGTTTTTTAAATTCATTGTACAAGCCTACGATCAGCCCCACCTTCTTATCACGCAGATTGGGTTCTAGACGTTGTACCTGCAAAACAAAACCGGGCTTATTACTTGTCGGACTATACAGCCCGCCCCCTGATCTAAATACGATCAATCGGATACGGACCTGTTGCCCCAACATATTATTTTTACGGATTAATTCTTCGGACCGCGAACGAATAAAAAATTCGTCGAAAAGATTTGCATCGTCCAGATGAATCAATTCCATGCCTTTCTGTAAGCGTTCGACATGAAAATTTAGAAAACGGATATCACCATCCTTATAGAGCATGGTTTCGAACAATCCATCCCCGTAACGAAAACCTCTATTCTCAATGCTAAATATTTCCTGATTTTCCGGCACCACATTGCCATTGAAATTAATATAGTTTGTTGGCATCTTAATTCTGTTCTAAATTTTAACCATTTTCTACAGCCATTGAATTTGCTGCGTATCCACGCCATTTTTCTAAAGCTAAACGAAAATCTTCTGGGTATGGTACTTCAAAGTACATATTTTCTTTTGTAGCAGGATGAATAAATCCCAGTACTTGCGCATGAAGGGCTTGACGAGGCAGCAAAGAAAAACAGTTATCGACAAACTGCTTATACTTTGAAAACACGGTACCTTTTAAAATCTTGTCTCCACCATACATAGCATCGTTAAACAGCGGATGCCCGATAGACTGCATATGCGTACGGATCTGATGTGTTCTTCCCGTTTCCAGCTGGCATTCGATTAAAGTTACATAACCTAAGCGTTCCAAAACCTTATAGTGTGTTACCGACCAACGCCCCTTGTCTTCACTATCATACATCGCCATGATGCGTCTGTCTTTTAGGTGACGTCCAATATAACCTGTTATCGTTCCATCTTCTTTTAAATCACCCCATACCATGGCGATATACTTGCGTGTAATACTGTGGTCGAAAAACTGTTTCGCCAAAAAGGCCATGGACTTTTCATTTTTGGCGATAACCAATAGCCCAGAAGTATCTTTATCAATTCGGTGTACTAATCCCGGACGATCAGAATTTCCTGGTAGCTGTGGCAACCGCTGAATATGATAAGTTAGCGCATTCACCAAAGTTCCTGTATAATTATTATATCCTGGGTGTACAACCATTCCAGCTTCTTTGTTCACAATCAGAACGTCATCATCTTCATATTTGATATCCAAAGGAATATTTTCTGGATAGACTTCGTTATCACGCGGGGGATCAGGCAACACCAATGTAATCACATCATCGGGTCTAACTTTATAGCTCGCCTTGATTTCCTTACCGTTGACCATGACAGAACCTGCTTCTATCGCATGCTGAATTTTACTCCGTGTCGCATTTTCGACTCTGTTCATCAGATATTTATCAATGCGGAGTAAGGCCTGCCCCTTGTCCACCTCTATCCGTAGATGTTCAAATAATTCGTGTTCTTCCTGATCTTGCAATCCAATTTGTTCTGTCATGCTACAAAAATAAACCAAATGAAACAATTTTCGTTAAATTTGTTTTCATTTAATGTTATGTTGCCGTTCAAAATCCACAGTCCCGAAACTGAATTGTATCTCCCCGCTTGGGAGAAGAAGCATGTAAAAGTAACGCTTAAGCGGGATGACCTCATACATCCTTTTATTTCAGGCAATAAATGGCGCAAATTAAAATACAATCTAGCGGAAGCAATACGGCTTCAGAAGAATCATCTTGTTACATTTGGTGGTGCCTGGAGCAATCATCTTTTAGCTACAGCCTGCGCCGGAGCGACCTTTAAGTTTAGAACAACCGCTTTTGTCAGAGGGGAAGAAGGAGCCAACAACCCTGTTTTAGCCATGTGTAGACTCTTTGGTATGCAGCTTATTTATGTCGAACGCGAATCTTACCGAAATAAAGAGAATCTGTACAAAACATATTTCGGTCAGGATCCAACCACTTTCTATATTCATGAAGGGGGCTATGGTATTTTAGGCGCTAAGGGATGCGCCGAACTGGTCGATGAACTCCAACAAGAATACCAGCATATCTTTACTGCTTGTGGCACCGGAACAACATTGGCCGGAATAGCCAACGCCATAGATAAACGAGATGCTCTTACACGTGTGCATGGTATACCTGTTTTAAAGAATGGTGGCTTTATTCAAGAGGAAGTTGATCAACTTTACCCCAACATAGCTCCCCCTATTTTACATCTCAATTATCATTTTGGAGGATATGCAAAAACAACTGCCGACTTACTATCTTTTGTTCAAAATTTTGTAACAAATACCGGGATAATGATCGAACCTACATATACCGGCAAATTGCTCTATGCCCTAGATGATCTGATTAAAAATGATTACTTCACTCCAGCAGACAAAATACTTGTGGTTCATACCGGCGGATTAACAGGGATTCTTGGGATGTATGAACGGTTCAATTTTATTGATCTACATCAATAAATACACTTCCATAGCGCACAAGGACATTTGATTGACTTTTTTTTAGCGATTATATTGTAAGTTTGACCATCTTTTAAAATAAGAGAGATCGAAAATAAAAGGAATAAAGATTAAATTAATGATATAACGATGAAAATATTAGCATTTGCAGGCACAAGCAATAAAAATTCTATCAACAAAATGTTCGTTACAAGTACGTCCAAATACTACAAAGAAGCAGAAGACACCATCGAGCTGCTGGACCTAAACCATTTTGAAATGCCTATCTATTCTTACGATAAAGAAGCCGAGCTAGGTATTCCGCAATTGGCCTATGACTTTGCTGCTAAAATGGATGCGGCAGATTTTCTTTTGATTTCTTTGGCAGAACACAATGGGTCGTATACTTCAGCCTACAAAAATATCGTTGACTGGGTTTCGCGTATTCCTAATCGTAAATTATTCAACGGCAAACCTGTTTTCTTGTTGGCTACGGCCCCTGGTCCAATGGGTGGTGCAACGGTATTGAACACTGCTGTCAACCGAATTACCTGGGATGGTGCGGATATCTTAGATTCTTTCTCTCTTCCTGAATTTCACAAAAATTTTGAAGAAGGTAAAGGGATTATAGATCCAACCTTAAGAAGTCAATTAGAGGCTAAAGTAAGAAAGACAAAACGTATCCTTGCGGAAAAATTAGCGATACAAGGTTGACAAAAGATTAACAAATAATCATTGTGAAAACCTCTTTTAATATGTAAATTGATAACCTATTAAAAGAGGTTTTTGATATGGCAAAAAAAATATTATTACTGGTAGGAGACTTTGTAGAAGATTACGAAGCGATGGTTCCATTTCAGGCAATGGGTTCCATAGGAATAACTGTAGATGCAATTGCACCAGACCGAAAAAGCGGTGATGTGGTGCCAACAGCGGTCCATGATTTTACGGGTGACCAGACCTACAAAGAATTGCGCGGACATAATTTCGCTATCAATAAGGATTTTGATGAGGTAAATGTTGAAGATTATGATGGTCTATATATTGCTGGTGGCCGATCGGCAGAATATATCCGACTCAACAAACGTGTTTTGGAGATTACAAGACACTTCTTTGAGCACAATAAACCTGTCGCGGCAATATGTCATGGCATTCAAGTGTTAACGGCAGCAAAGGTTCTTGAAGGACGTACGCTTACCGCCTATGTTGCTGTAGGTCCGGATATCGAATTGGCTGGCGGCACATGGAAAAATATTCCTGCGGATCAGGCAGTCGTGGATGGAAATTTGGTCACTTCTCCCGCCTGGCCAGGACATCAGGCAATTTTGAAAGAGTTTTACAAATTATTAGGCATAACAATTACAATTTAAGGGTATTTTAATGAAGAAGAATAAAAGGTTATGGCTTTTGGTCATACCAATTTTGGTGCTGTTGGGATTTATTTTAAAAGATAGCTTCAATCAAAAAAGTATTGAAGACTTACCGGGAGGTTTTAAGGAAGTTGCGTTTGTCAGAAATGAACAAAATAAAGGTGGTATTATCCGTATCTATGCCGTGACCGTGGGTGACGTTTTAAATGCAGACTATACAGGTTGTCTTGAGCTCATGCCTGTTAATGATTATGGAAGTATCACAACCGTGTACTTCTTCGATCGAACGGCTCCTTATCCAACAAGTCTATCGATCGATACACCGCATTTCGACACCACAAAATTCAAAGCAATTCAAATCTCAAAGAAATACGGAAAAAAGGACTAGACCTTGCCAAACGGAAAGACACATCCCCAAAGTTTGTATAAAACTTTGGGGATTTTTTTTGGAATAACTTAATAATTCGTTAACACAAAAAAGTTCGATTATCCGCGCTAGAGCTATAGTTTTGCTTTTTAAATTTACGTATATTTAGTTATGGCGAAGAAATTTATTCCTAGAGATGTTAGTTGGTTGAGCTTTAATGGAAGAGTGCTCCAAGAAGCTGCGGACGAGACGGTTCCTTTACCCTTAAGAATCAAATTTTTAGGTATTTTTTCAAATAACCTTGATGAATTTTTCCGTGTACGTGTCGCTGGACTAAAGCGAGCTATTGACCTGAAAGACAAAAGTGCCAACCAGTCATTTTATGAAGACCCACAGCTCATCCTCGAAGAACTCAATATCAGGGTAATCAAACAGCAAAAGAAATTTGACAGTACCTGGAATCGTATTCAAAAAGATATGGCCAAACAGCATGTCTATATTAAAACCAGCGAAGAACTGAATGTCGAACAGCAAAAATTTGTCAGTGACTATTACCAGGATGATGTCGAATCGAACGTTATCCCCTTAATATTAGATGACGTACGACCAATGCCCTATATTCGCGACAAGAGTCTTTATTTAGGTATTGCGATGGGCAAAAAGGAATGGCAATATGAAACGAAATTTGCCCTCATTGAGATTCCTACAAGTTCAAATGGGCGCTTCGTACAGTTACCGTCGCCAAAGGATGAAAAGCACATTATACTTTTGGAGGATGTGATCAAGTTTAATCTCCCATTAATATTTTCCTATTTTGGTTTCGATGTATTCCATGCTCATGTCTTTAAAGTGACGAAAGACGCCGAATTTGACATTGACAACGACATCAATACAAGCCTTGTTGAAAAAATTAGCAAAGGGGTAAAAAATAGGCGAAAAGGTAAACCCACACGCTTTATATTCGACCAGGAAATGAACACCAAGTTGGTGGAATTCTTGATCAAAAAACTTAACCTATCCAAAAAAGACAGCATCATTCCAGGGCAGAAAATACACAACTTTAAACACTTTATGGACTTTCCAAATGTATTTAAATCCTACAATCAACCACTGGAAAGAACGTCGTTTCCGCATCCTAATTTTCAAAATTACGAGCGGGTAACGGATACTGTATTAAAAAAGGATGTGCTTCTCTCCTTTCCATATCATGAGTTTAGACCGATTATTGACCTTCTTCGTGAGGCAGCAATGGATCCGGATGTGAAGACCATCCAGATTACAGCATACCGCTTAGCTTCAAATTCAAAAATTGCAAATGCCTTGATCAATGCCGCCCGCAATGGAAAAGAAGTCACCGTGATGCTCGAACTCCGTGCAAGATTTGATGAGGAAAATAACTTGGACTGGAAGGAAAAACTCGAATTGGAGGGCATTAAAGTATTGACTGGTATCCCAAATAAAAAAGTACATGCAAAACTATGTGTGATAAAAAAACGTGCTGGCATGAAAACAATCCAATATGGTTTTGTCAGTACAGGAAATATCAATGAAAAAACAGCAAAATTATATGGAGACTATTGCCTCTTAACAAGTAACAGAGATGTGATTGCCGATATCAATAAGATTTTCAATTACCTTCGACGTCCTAAATCAAACCCCGCTGAAATTATCAAAAATTGTAAAAGCCTTTTGGTATGCCCAACGGATATGCGCAAAGAGCTGCTCCATTACATCGACCAAGAAATTACAGAAGCCAAAGCAGGCCGAAAAGCATACCTCATTGTGAAGGTAAATTCATTGAGCGACAAGGAAATGATTAAAAAGCTCTACGATGCGGCAACGGCTGGTGTTAAAATAGACCTAATTATCAGGGGAATCTACTGCGCAACAAACCAGAAGAATTTTAAACTGCAGATGAATGCCATTTCAATAGTAGACGAATATCTAGAACATGCACGTGTGATGTATTTTTACAACGCTGGCCGGGAGCAGCTATTTATTTCGTCAGCAGACTGGATGACAAGAAACCTGGATCATCGTATTGAAGCAGCCGTAAAAATAACAAGCAAAAAAATAAAGGAGGATTTAAAAGAAATGCTTCAAATTCAGCTTAATGATAATGTCAAAGCACGGATACTAAACAATTCGCTGAGTAATCATTATGTCGAGAATAACAAGGCGCCATGCCGGTCACAAATTGAAATATACAATTACCTGAATAAAAAATTAGCTGATCATTAAGCGGGCTTTCTATCTAACAGCAAACGGATCAATACACTGAAATTGGCGGATGCTTTCCATACGGACGAGAATCAATGTTTTATTATATTAATTCAGGCACAAGTTGTATCTTCATTCCATGAAAATCAACTTGTGTCTTGCCCTTGGTTTAAGCTTTTTCAGTTCATTCATCTGTGCACAGGAAAAAAGCATACCATTAGATTTTGTATACGTCAAGGACATTATTCCTAATGTTAGCTTGGAAATGCGTTATTTCGGCAGTCACAACTTTACAGGAAGACCAATACGGGGTTATGAGAAGCCTGTTGCGATTTTAACTAAGCGGGCAGCCTTCGCACTGCAGCAGGTCGAAAACCATTTAAATAAAAAAGGTTTGGGCTTGAAAATATTTGATGCCTACCGTCCACAGCGCGCTGTTGACAACTTCAAGTCATGGTCATTAAAAACTGACGACACCATTGCAAAAAGAGAGTTTTATCCACATCTTGATAAGAAGAATTTGTTTAAGCTCGGGTTTATTGCCTCCAAATCAGGCCATAGCCGTGGCAGTACAGTAGATCTTACGATCATTCGCCTGAAAGATAAAAAAGAGATTGATATGGGCGGGCCGTTCGATTTTTTCGGAGCCGTGTCACACCATCAATATGCAAATCTAACGGCACAACAGAAAGAAAACAGAAAAATTCTAAAAGAAGCTATGGCTAAATTTGGGTTTAAAGCTTACGATAAAGAATGGTGGCATTATACGTTGCAAAATGAACCTTATCGTAAAACTTATTTTGATTTTATCGTGAAGTAAACATGTCTGTGAAGGAAATACCATTCGAAAATAAGGGCTTTTATGTTTTTCATTTTAAAGGCAACAAATCAAAGCCTGTGTTCAGCTCTGAGCAGCAGCACATCCTAAAAAAGGGTGAACTCTATTCGCTCTGTTTAATAAAAAAGGGTGAAACTTCTTTTATCATTAATAATGAACGCATACAGGTGGCCCAAAATCACCTATTGTTAACCAGTCCATCATCGAGAGTCAATAGCTCTTCGGTCGCCAAATCTTGGGACTGTGAAGTGTATTTGCTTTTCTTTACATTGGATTTCAGCTTCAAATTGGACTTTCAGGAGGATTTTTTTGAGGTAACGAAAAAATCGCTGGCCATCAACGATAGTTATATCTGGTCGCTATCGAATCAAGATGCGATCAACCTGTCTAACTTATTCAAGCAGTTTATTCATTATGATCGGCAAGCATCTACCTACCTATTCAAAAATCAGATTGTAAAGTCTTTAACAGAAATACTATTTTGTGAAATCGCTCGATTAGGAAGCCAAAACCTTCGAAATACTCCTGCTATTCCTTCGCGGAAACGAGAAATACTGGCAAATTTTTACCTGCTGCTCAAAAAGTCATTTCACAAAGAACACATGGTTCAGTTTTATGCCGTGGAACTCGGTATCACGGCGAAGCATCTTTCGGTAATTACCAAGGAGCTTACTGGAAAATCAGCAATAGAACTTATTCAGAATGTCTTGGTGGAAGAAGCAAAGTCTTTACTTTGCCAAGGGCTTCCGATGCGCGAAATTGCAATGAAATTACACTTCTCGGATCAGTCTTTTTTCGGTAAATTCTTTAAGCGAAATGTTGGTATCTCGCCTAAAGAATTTCGTCAGAACCTCTATTTAAACAAAGTCGATTAAATCGAAGATACTTGTAAACTGCTGATCTGCGGCAGAAGTATCCTGCAGTTTATCTTCGCCCCAAGTCTGTCCTTTCAACCATAAGGTTTGACATCCAACCGCTTTAGCCGGAACCATATCTTTGCTATACGAATCACCTACGACAACAATTTCTTGGGCAGGAAGTGCTAATTTGTCGACACCTAATGCATAGATTGCAGGATCAGGTTTGCGTACACCGACAACGGCAGATTCCACAACGGACTGAAAATAAGGTAAGATACCAAAATCGGCGAGGACAGATTTCAGATTGCCATAAAAGTTGGAAACCATGACAATTGGATATTTTTCACGCAGTGAAATTAGAAGCGGCTTCACCTGATTAACTGTATTCTTCGCGAGGGAGTAGCCATCAAATGCAATTTTATCAGCTAATGTTTTATCCAGTTCGTATCCCGCAGCAATAAGGTATTCAAATTGTACATTAAGCTTTGCCTTCAGTACCGCTAAAAAATCAAAGTCCGGCTTAATAATCGGCTGTAAAGCCATTTGACGTTCTGCGTAACTATAGGCTTCCTGAAAAGCGTTCAAATTTACAGGAACCTCGTATTTCTCATAACCCGACCAGATAACGGCTCCCCAATGACCACCATTCGTATCCAAGGTTCCACCATAATCAAAAATAATTCCCTTAACGTTAAACTTATTCATTTTATTTCTTTTTTACTAAACTCATCCAACCCAAGCCGATCATAATCCATACAATTTCTCTAATTCGCGTGACAACGCCCATAAAAATACCGACTTTAGCGGGCAATCCTATACTCATCACAGCCATGGCTAATCCGCCCTCCCGAGTCCCCAATTGCATGGGGAAGAAAAACACCAGATTGGCAAATAATGAAGAACCTGAGCTAATGATCATGGCATCAACAAAATCAATATTGATATCTAGTGCTAAACCAATGAAATAAATCTCAAAACATCCCACTACCCGTGCTACAAACTCCCAGAAAAGAGCTTTGTAGAAACGGTCGCGGCGATTTTGAAAAAGGTTTTTCACCTGCTGATCCACATCATTTAAGGTTTCATACTTCGTTTCCAACAAATGATTGACTTTTTTACCGACCAAAGGTAATTTAGACAATGCTTTCAAAAGCGAAACTGTAATTCCCTTCTTATAAAATTTTGTAAATAGCCAAGTACAAATAATAGCCATTACAAAAATCGCAGCACAGGCCACATTCACCATCGTACTGGCCGGTACAAACCAAAGGATGAGGAAAACAGAAGCTACCCAAAATAAAATATGGGACAAGATGTGCATGACGCCATACAACAGTACCGAAGAACCAGCCTTCGAGCCTCCCACATATTTTTTGAGTTCAATAATACGATAGGGTTCTCCCCCTAAGGCGACAAATGGCGTGATATAATTGATTGCATAACCAGATATCGTCAGTTGTAACACCTTCCAAAAAGGCACGTCCGTCTGAGGTAATTCGGGCTCTTCAATAATTGCCTTAAATGCCATTGCATTCATCCAATAGAGTACCGCCCAACTGCCAAGTACAGGCAAAAACCACCATCCTATATTTTCGAGGTTGTTCCAAATCTCATCAATGCCCATTGCCTGAATCATATAGGCAAGTGTACCTATACCAATCAGCATAAAGAGTACTTTATAGATCTTACTCCCCATAGGTTGGATCATTTGTTAATTTATCCACAAAATAACCACTTACTTTCTCCTGCCGGTTACACATATAGATTAATATTGGATTTAAGACAAACATATCAAAGAAAAAATAAATCCAAGGCTGACCGATAAACAACCAAACAAATAGGAAAATCACCCGGGTGTTGAACTGTACAATATTGGTATATTTCATCAATGGCTTGTTCCGCGCTCTAAAATCTACCATCAATTGTTGTGGCAGTTCATCTTTATAGCGACTCTTCACAATATGCAATAGTTTTTGCAATTTGGGAGAAAGCTTTTCTTGGTTTCGCGTATAGCCCATATAGCCATTCAGCACAAATTTGCTAAAGAAATTCTTACGCCAAGATAAGGCTTCATAGTCCGCTTTCAAATCACGGGTATTGTCCAGCTCACTTCCGGCTTTACCTTTTATAAAATACAGGTGAACATTGCGGTAATAATCGGCCATTGCTGACTGAATCATATGCGATACACCTGCAAGCACACAAAAGACCCATAACCATTGTGACCATCCCTCATTGATACTGCGTAAACAGATTGCTATATGAATCGAAGCAAACCAAAAATCACCGGCAAAACCATCCAAGATACGGCCAAAACGACTTTTGTTGTCTGTCATTCTTGCCAGCTGTCCATCGGCACTGTCTAAAGAATTGGCAAAAACCAGTAAAAGCATACCAATTACATTAATCCACAGCGCTGGGTAATAGAATAAAATACCCGCAGCAACACCAAAGAAGATACTAATAATCGTCACCGCATTAGGTGTAATGCCTATTTTAGCACATACTTTTGCGATACGATAACCAATAGGTCGATAAAACCAGATGTCAATTCGCTCTTCTGTATCATTAGATTTTAAAGATTGTTCGAATGCACTCAAATTTGCTTCTTCGGTTACATTAACTTGTTCTTTCTGCATTGTGGTTCTTTTCAGTAAATTTATGGTAAACCATTTGGGCAATAGCCTCTGCGGCCTCGGCCCGGCATGGCGCAAAACTTGGCCAGTCATTTAAATCTATAATATGGAAATCTCCATTGGCATCAATAATCACATCGCCGCCGTAGATATATACATCAAGGACTTCAGCCGCACGATTAGCGACTTCTTTTAAATTTTCGAGGTCAAAAGGAAAATGTACCACCTCATCATTAATTTGCTCGTACAAATCATATTTATGATGATTGTGTTCATAGGGGTAGAAATAATAAAAGAACGCTGTTCCGCGTACAGCATAAAACTTCAATAAGTCTCCGGCAAGATGTTCAGAAATTACAGCTTCTTTAATTCCACGGAGCGCATATTCATTCAAGATATGTTGAGCTTCTTTCAGGCTACCGGCAAACGTAACATCTTCTTTATGAATAGCATGAAAATCGCCACGCTTAATCCACACCCCCTTCCCTTTCAATTTCTCAAAAATAGATTGAATGTCTGCTACAGTAGATATCACAATGCTTTTGGGATAAGGAACTCCGCCTTCCAAAAGTTTAAGTGTCATATTCTTACGATAGCAATTTTCAATTCCAAAACCCGAATTCAAAACATAGGTACCTTTGCTTTGAAGCGATTGCAACTTTTTGACTAAAGTCTTTGTTCTCCCCATCGTTAAGATATTATCTTGCTTTATGGTTGCCAAAGACAAAAATTCATCTTCATTACAAATTTCGACTGAAGCACCTTTTTCGTTCAGTTTTAAAATTACTTCATTGAATATAGCGGCGTCATTCCCCACATGATTGGGTGAAAAGCGATTTTTTCGAGTTACGCCTAAAATAGAAATCATCTCGCTCATTTTTCTAACTAACTTCCTCACTCAAAAATTGTTCTGCGACTTCTCGATCTTTTAGATGATCAATGTCGACGACTTTTTCAAACACAAATGCTTCAACTTTCAAACTATTTTCCAGTAACGCACGCTGAAAATTACGCATTCTCGAATTTCCAGCAGCAACGGAACTTAATGCACAATCCATGGCGGCTTTACGAAAACAATAAATTCCGCCAGAAACATATCTCGTTTCTGGTGTCGCTCTATCTAAGAAAGCTTCCACCTCAAGTTGTTGGTTGGTATTGACATACAAAGGGCTCTCGTCATCAATAAAAGGGGTAACAGCCATAAAAGCATCTGCATTTTTATGGTGATGAAAATCATCTAAATAGGCATGAAATTCATGTGGCTTAAAGACCGTATCGGTTGTCGTAAGACAACAGGAAGACCAATCAGGATTGTTTTTAACAAGCAAAGCAAAACTGTGCAAGGAACTTTCAGTATCTTCCTCTAGCAGCACAATAGGTAACTCAAAAGTCGTTTTTTCCAAAAACAATTTCAATTCCGGAGATTGTTTATTGATGATGACATGAACCTTTTGTGCTCCTTGTTTGGCAAATATGCGAATCAATCGTTCAATTAATGGAACTCCATGTAATGGTAGCAAGGGTTTCGGTAAATTGAATCCCTCCTTTCGCAATCGAGAACCTTCTCCCGCTGCTATGATAGCAAATTCCATCTCTTCTAATTGCAAAATAAAATCATTTATTAAAAAAAGCAAAACCCCCGTCACTCGCTCAGCGTTGATAAACACAAAAGCCTACAGAGGGTTATATCAAGTCTTCAACCGCATCAATGGTGTTGAAGAAAAAGGGGAAAAACTGTCTTTAACAATTGTTTCCCCCATCTTATTAAGGTCGCTTATTGAATGCTATCTACGAGCTCTTGGTAATAATCCAATCCCAAGTGCGTGATTAAATCTTCACCCATAATGTGACGCAAGGTATTTTGCAATTTCATCAATTGTTTGAAGATATCATGTTCTGGAGGTAAACCTGGAGCCGTTTGAGGCGATTTCAAGTAAAATGACAACCACTCTTGAATACCTGACATACCTGCACGTTGAGCCAAATCGATAAAAAGTGCTAAATCCAACGCAACTGGAGCTGCTAAAATTGAATCACGGCACAAGAAATTGATCTTAATCTGCATCTTGTAGCCCAACCAACCGAAGATATCAATGTTGTCCCAAGACTCTTTATTATCACCATGAGGAGGATAATAATTGATGCGCACTTTGTGATAAAGGTCACCGTACAACTCCGGATTCTTTTTCGCATCTAAAATTTCTTCCAATACCGATAATTTAGAGACTTCTTTTGTTTTGAAATTTTCAGGGTCATCTAATACCAATCCATCGCGGTTGCCCAAGATGTTGGTCGAGAACCAACCTTCAACACCTAAAGCTCTTGCCTGAAGACCTGGTGCTACGATTGTTTTCATTAATGTTTGACCTGTTTTAAAGTCTTTACCTGCAATAGCTACCCCGTTTTCGTGAGCTAGCTCAACGATTGCCGGAACATCACACGTTAAATTTGGTGCACCATTGACATAAGGAGCACCTTCTTTTAAAGCCGCATAACAATAAATCATGCTTGGCGGAATGCGCTGATCGTCATTATCCAAAGCCTCTTCCAATTTAGCTAATGTTGAAAAAGCTTCGTTCGTTTCAATATAACGTTCTGTAGAGCCACACCATACCAATACGACGCGGTCTAATCCATTTTTCTCTTTAAATTCACGAATATCTCGTTGTACGGCATCTGCCAATTCACGACGAGTTTTTTCAGATTTGATGTGTGTTCCATCTAAATTTTTAACAAAATTACGATCAAACACAGCCTTCATTGGTTGGATAGCCTCCAATTCAGCTTTAACAGCATCCAATTGACCTTGCTCCAATACCTGTGCTTTTGACGCAGCCTCGTATACGTTATCTTCATATACGTCCCATCCGCCAAAAACTACATCTTCCAATTTTGCTAAAGGGACGAAATCTTTAATTAATGGATTTCTGTTCTCAGTGCGTTTACCCAGACGAATTCTGCTCAATTGAGAAACAGATCCGATTGGTTTTGAAAAACCTTTGTTTATAGATGCCACACCAGCGATCAATGTTGTAGCCACAGCACCTAATCCCGGAATAAGAATACCCAATTTCCCATTGGCATCTTTCACTTGTTGTCCCATATTAATTCTATATACTTAAATTGTTATTTAATTGATGTATTATGATAAAATAATTCTTAAAATTAGCTTAAAAAAACATAATTCATACCACTTGGCATTATATTTATAAAAATCGTGAAAAGTATCGATAATAATGCGATTTGAAACCGAAATAAATAACCTGAAAAACAATTATTATTCGTATTAAATCACACCATCTCGCTGAGATTTAATGATTTTAGCTATACGTGTCAATCGAAAAATAACCTTCCACTAATCCTACTCAATATATCAACATTCGAAATCTAATCCAAATTCAAAACAAAAAAAGTTTTTATTTCTAAAAAAATGGTCAATTTTTCCTTTTCTATTTCTCACAAATATGACAATAAAATTGGAAAATGGCGTTACTAGCACTACCTTTAGTTTTAAAATCTAATACCCGCAATAATTCCACAACATTATTAGTAACAAATGGAGTGTGAAATACGGTTACACCGAGTAAGCACCGAACAAATAATTATCTGAATGAAAAATACGATTTCGTACCTCACCTTAACGTTTTTATGTGCCAGCCATTTACATGCTCAAACAGCTGCCGACTCTGCTTACGTTAGAGATTTTTATGAAAAAACTGAAGTAACAATACCAATGAGAGATGGAAAAAAATTGTTTACTGCGATCTATAGTCCAAAAGATAAATCCAAGAAGTATCCAGTTTTGCTCAACAGAACGCCTTATACTGTTTCTCCCTATGGGCAAAATGAATATAAGAAAAGTCTAGGAAACTTTCCGGCAATGATGCGTGACGGTTATATTTTCGTCTATCAGGATGTGCGCGGTAAGTGGATGAGTGAAGGCGATTTTGAGGATATACGTCCAACTACATACAGCAAAGATAAAAAAGCAATTGATGAAAGTACAGACACCTACGATGCACTGGAATGGTTGCGGAAGAATCTTAAAAACTACAATGGTAACGCGGGGCTTTACGGAATCTCCTACCCGGGCTTCTATTCTACTGTAGGGCTTGTCAAAACACATCCAAGCTTAAAAGCAGTCTCGCCCCAGGCTCCGGTAACAGATTGGTACATCGGCGATGACTTCCATCATAACGGCGTACTGTTTTTGCAGGATGCGTTTACCTTTATGTCAACCTTTGGCGTCCCGCGGCCCAAGCCCATTACCCCAGATCAGTTTAAAAGCAAAATTCAGATCAAAGAAGCTGATAAATACAACTTCTTTTTAGAAGCTGGAACAGCGCGAGAACTCAAAGAAAAATATTTTGGCGATTCTGTTCAATTCTGGAATGACCTGTTTAAACATCCCGATTACGACGATTTTTGGAAATCGCGTGTAATTACCAACGCTTTAAAGGAGGTGAAACCAGCAGTGATGGTTGTCGGGGGCTTCTTCGATGCTGAAGATGCCTATGGAACATTTAAGACCTATCAATCGATTGAAGATAAAAGTAAAAAAAACAATTCGATTTTGGTGGCTGGCCCTTGGTATCATGGCGGCTGGGTACGATCAGACGGCAGCTTTCTGGGCGATATTCAATTTGATAAAAAAACCAGCATTACGTATCAGGAACAATTTGAGCAACCATTTTTCAAATATTACCTGAAAGATGAAGGGAGTTTCACTCCTTCCGAAGCTACTATTTTTGTATCGGGCACCAACGAATGGAAACATTTTGAACAATGGCCTCCGAAAAATGTAGAGACAAAAAAACTCTACTTCCACCCTCAGGGAAAACTTGCATTTGACAAAGTGCAACGTACAGATTCGTGGGATGAATATGTAACTGACCCCAATAAACCCGTTCCACATCAAGGTGGCTTAATTCAAAACCGAACACGGGAATATATGGTTGACGACCAACGTTTTGCAGCCAGCCGTCCGGACGTAATGGTGTATCAAACAGATCCATTGACTGAGGATATTACAATTGTGGGTCCCATCAAAAACCATCTTAAAGTGTCCTCAACGAGTACAGATGCAGACTATGTCGTTAAACTGATTGATGTTTATCCGAATGATGCACCGAGCTATCAAGGAAAAACAATGGTCGGATACCAAATGATGGTTCGCGGAGAAATTATGGCCGGAAAATATCGCAACGGTTTTGAAAAAGCAGAGGCACTAACGCCAGGAATGGTCGAAAAGGTCAATTTTGAAATGCCAGATGTGGCCCATACCTTCAAAAAAGGGCATCGGATAATGGTTCAGGTACAAAACTCCTGGTTTCCCCTAGCAGAACGAAATCCACAGGTATTCTTACCACCATATACCGCTACCAAAGCTGATTTTCAGAAAGCTACCCAACGGATCTTTCATGATGTGAATAATGCAACATACATTGAATTTGATAGGCTGAAGGATTAATGACTCAGAATAACACTGCTTATCCGTAGCTCTTCAGCTACAAGTATCAAGGGTAATTAAAAAAAAATGAAATAAGATTTGCAGAGGTGTAACATTTACACTATCTTTGTATCATCATAATTTAGGTTTATAATTGGTTATTTAAGGTTTTCATTCTCCCCGTTTGAAAACCTTTTTTTATTACTCTAATGTTCTATCAACCCTTTTTCAACAACGCTTATTACAAAACAAAATTTGCTGATCGCCTGTTCTAAAAGAATAGTGCTTAAATTAATTCTCAAAAAATTAGAGAAGTTGTTTAACAATACTGTATTTTTAACGGATATATTGGGATGAAAGCCCTCAGATGTATAAATAAGAAATTTTAATAGTGAAAATATAATCGAAATATATGGCAGAACATGGGGATTTGCAAATCGCAATACTAATCGATGCGGACAATGTATCTTATCGAAAGATCGAAGAGATTTTGAATGAAGTTAAAAGGTATGGAATTCCAACCATCAAACGCATCTACGGAGACTGGACCAATCCTTACGTTGAAAAATGGAAGGACAAACTTCTTACCCATGCTATTACTCCAATCCAACAATACAGTTATACACAAGGCAAAAATTCGACCGATTCGGCTTTAATTATTGACGCCATGGATATTCTGCACTCGGACAGAGTGGACGGATTTTGTATCGTTTCAAGCGATAGTGACTTCACCCGTTTAGCCACACGTTTACGGGAGTCGGGTAAACTTGTTATAGGTATTGGTGAAAAAAAGACTCCTAAGCCATTCATCGCCTCCTGCGACAAATTCATCTACGTCGAAATATTTGAAAAAAATCAAAAGAAAGAAACGGTAGCGAAGAAAAAGCAGCAAAATCAGCCTAAACCAAATCCTGTTGAAAATGTAACAAGCTTAGCAGTACTGGATGAAGAAACCCTAGAACTTTTGAAAGACACTGTGGATGATACAGCGGATGAAAATGGCTGGGCATTCTTGGGAGAGATTGGAAGTCTTTTTAATAAAAGAAAGCCTGACTTTGATGCGCGCAATTACGGTTACGACAAGATGTCCCACCTTTTCAAAGCGTATAAGGAAGATTTTGAAATTGAGGAAAGGAACACGGACAAATCGCGTATAAAACACTATTATATCCGCAACATCATTAAGCGTCCTTTGTCCGCTGTGACGCCTACACCGCCGCTGGATAGTGAACCTAAAATAGTTTCGAACAGTACGACTACAACGGAACATACAGACAAACCAGCGAATCAAAACGGTAGAAAAAAAGGAAGGCCTGGGAAACGGCAGGATAAAATACCTGCTGAAATAACGCCAAAAGAGACTGTGCAAAGTCCTGCGGCGCCGGAACAGAAAAAAGAAGTCACTGCTCCAACATCGGGCGATTTGTCCAGCAGTATGCTATTCCCCTCGGAAGGCAATAAGATCACGGCGGATGATGTTAAAAAGACACAGATCCGGATCACAAAGGAATTTAAACCTTTGTTTCCAACCAAATCCCAAAAGTTAAGGATTATGATCAACGCTGGTGAATATGAATGTAATTTCACCTATCGGGGCAGAGGCTTTCACGTCCTTAAATTAGGAAAGGAAGCTGCAACCCAACTTGCTCTCGCTGAGGGGATCCAAATACAAATTGTTAGACTGAACGAAGTAAGCTTTAGCCTTCAAAACAAATCTATATAGATTGGTGTTACTCAAGCAGATTTTTTAGTCGATAAGACAATACGGTTTGTTTTATCGACTAATTAAATTGTAGCGGGCCCCAACAAATGGAATACGATCTCCGACTGCTTTCGAATTGATAGCGCAATGGCATTAAACGGCTTAATCCCTGCTATTCACAACATAACGGATTAACGTCCGCCCGCAAATTCCATGGTAAAGTGGTAGTTCTCGTCAATAGCCACAGGCTTACGGTCCACTTTTCGAAAGTCCCACGCTTCATCCGTCCATAAAAACGGGTAAAACGAAAATACCTGATTACCATTTAGGGATTTCACATCATCGTTCCAGTCTTTCCATTTGAACGTTTCATAGAACTGTGCGACATCCCCTTTTAATGCCCAGAAGATAAAGTCCGAATAGCCACATTCCAAGCTTTCCCATTGTAAAGTATCTTGCGCAAAATAGTAAACCTGTCCAATACTATCGCCTAGAGCCCCTGCGTTGATCGCAAAGTAACCACCCAAAACGTCGTCAGCTATGAGTAGAAAGCCACCTTTTTCACCTTCCTTAACAAAGCTTTTCCCTTTATTCCATTCCATTATTCCGCGGTTCAGTTTTGGCGAACCTGAACCTAAAATTCGCAGCCAGCCTCCATCGATTAAAATGCCACCAGTCTGGTGGATAATGGCTCCCATGGGAGATTTCGTGGTGATCTGCGCCCGCAGAAGTTCTTCATCAGCTCTCTTTGGATCGCGGGTAAGCACTTCAGATGAATTTGTCGCTTCCTTCATCCAACTCTGCACGAGCTTCCATCCAGAATTACCTGTATCTATCAATTCTTTTAGACTTTTCATTTTTTGCTTTTTATTGCATGGTCAATCGCCCACCAACCGAATGGACCTTCCATGTCCTGATCAATTTTGCCGAAATTACCACAATTCTTTATCGCATCCAAATTACACGAGTATAAGTGCAAATACCAGAAAATATTTACTAAGCCATAGCTATAAATATTAGGAATCTAGCGTTTATTTTAATTAATTTTAGGCTATGCAACATGAATTAGAAAAACTCAGATACCCTATCGGTCGCTTCGCCATACCAGATGTTATCGACCATACGCTATTGAATGACTGGATTAAAACAATTACAGATTTTCCGGCTAGATTAAAGTCCGAAGTCGGGGACCTAACGGACGATATGCTGGAGAAACGCTATCGGCCCGAAGGGTGGACCATTCGTCAGGTTGTTCATCACTGTGCCGACAGCCATATGAACAGCTTTATCCGATTCAAATTGGCCTTGACAGAAGAAGATCCCACCATCAAATTATATGAAGAAACATTGTGGGCCGAACTTCCAGACGCTAAGAATATTCCCATAGAAAGTTCGGTAAAATTACTTGAAGGCCTACATGAACGTTGGGGGATTCTGCTCAAAAGTCTAACCGATGAACAGCTAGAAAGAGGATTTATTCATCCGGCTACCAAAAGGTTGATCTCTTTAAAGGTAAACATTGGCTTATATGCCTGGCATTGTAACCATCACCTTATGCACATTGTTAATGCCAAAAACTATTAATAGCGTTGGCTTTATCGCAATGATCATTTCATCGATAAAAGATCATGGCAATAAAGCCAACGACACCATCACGCTTTATTGAAGTGACAATACCCACAGAAAGGCCATCAATCCTGCAATAGCCAGCCCAATAAGGCCCGACAGCAGAAACGACAGCAAATAATACCCTACAGTTCGCGTCTTTTTCCTTACAATGTGAATAATCCCCAGCGCGAGCGTGTAAACTGTTCCAAATCCAAAAAAAACAATCGTGATCAAATCGATTAGAATGCCGCTGAAATCTATATTTGCTGATGACAACATGATTTACTAATTATGTTTAACTAATTTATTAAAGACACTTCTCTTATCCGTGCGATAGCGGTATTTGTAATGAGTCGTTTTCCATGCGATCATAATGCTCGTGCTATTATTCAATTTCCACAGCATTTTCTTTAGCAAAATGTAACCAAAACTCATATTTTTCAGCATTTGCTGCAACTCCATGCGCAGCATACAGCTGCAGCAAACGATTGACAGCATAGACATACACGCTCCCTTGATTGGCCTGCTCATAGTAACGGATGGCTTTGGGTAAGCTTTGTTTAACGCCCAGTCCTTCCTCATACAAAATTCCATAATAAATAGCCGCAAACTTATTTGCCTTATCTCTCTTCAAATAACGCAATAAGTTCGTGTAATCGTGTCTTTGATAATAGATTTCTGCCATTTGCGCATCATTGAAAATACCCGCCTTTTCCGCTTGCTTAAAGTAATTTAAGGCTACGCTATGGTCTTGCTCCACGTAGACACCCTCGTAATACCAATTCCCTAAGTTGCTCATAGCTTGAGCTTCTCCAAGTGCAACAGCTTTCCTATATCCTTTTAAAGCTTTCGAAATATCGAGTTCAACCCCATGTGCTGTCGCATAAAGAAACGCCCAGTTATTCCATGCTTGAGCATGATCCTGCGCCATTGCCTGTTCATAGAAGGACTTTCCCTTTTCGATATCCATCCCCTCGTAGTCTGCATCTGTATATATATTTCCAAGTAAATACTGACAGTCTGCACTACCGCGACCGGCTCCGATTGTGAGCAAGCGAATAGCTTCGGAGAATTTCCCTTCAGCATCAAGCTTCTTCCCCTTTTCCATTAATGTGTCATTATCGAAATACTGTTCATACCCATCCCCCTTGCGTTTCGTCCAGGCTTGATAAAACTGTACAAAATAGTTTTGATCGCGTCCCTGTAGATGATAGCGCTCTGTATATAAATATCCGAATGCTGTCTCCGGTATTTCTATCACATTTCGGTTTAGGTCGAGATAAAACATCCGCTCTCCCTTAAAAAGCAATAAGAGTTCGCCTGAGACTGCATCGGGCGCTGGATAGTGAAAAGGCGAACAGATATAATCATAAGGCTCACTACAAAATTTAAGCTTCGTATCGAAATAGCGCATTCCCTGTGGGCAGTGTATGCGCATAAAATCCAAAAAGCAATGATCGATTTTCTGATAGACATCAACAGGTTCAAGTAACCATTCTCCGCGATGCGCATCATAAATCCCCTGTGTCTTGGAGCAGCTTAAGACAAAAATATCTTTACGGTACTGCTGTATACTATCTACTGCGACGTTTTCTATCAGATTATCCATCAATCGGAATATCCCATGTTCAAGCGAATAAAGCTGCCATTTCTTATTTTTGAGATACGCGATACTTCGGTAGCCTTCTAACACAATAATCCGGTCAATTCCCTCATCCAACATATTACCATTGGGTTGAATGACAGAAATTTTTGGCTGTAGCTTATTGGGTTTAATCCAAAAATACCGATTGGCCAATGGCTCCAGGCTACCTTCCAAAAAAGTCCCCAAATACTGACCGTCCATAAGATAATACTTCTTTTTTATCGTTCCTTTTTGTCGGCTATAGAACAGCTTGTTATAGTCATACATAAACGACTCGGGCACAGGATCTGAAATAATCAATCGTCCTTCAACTGAAAGGAGAATGTTGCTCTCCCCTTGTCTCGCATTTAAAAAACCGTAGGCGATCCAGTCGAGCTCATCGTATAAGGCAGGTATGCTCAGCTGTTTGCTATCAATATGTAGTACGCCACGTTTTCCTGCCACTTCCACTTCTGCATAGTTGTTTCCATGGATAGACCGGGCGTCAAAAGCATCACTATATTGACAGGATACCAGTTCAGCGCCGCTCGCATGGATGTAGCCAAATCGTCCATTTGCTTCAACTACAGCGATCCCCTGTTCATTAAATTCGAATATTTCATCATATATTGCCGGAATCAGGAGATCACCTTTCGCATTTCTTAATCCTTGCTTTCCCTCTGCTTCAAAAACCTCAGCTCCTTTGTCCCGCAAAAGCTCTTCCGACCATAATCCCAATCCGTAATCAATCCAATCGGTTTGAAGAGCATCCAAAAAAGAAGCATAGCCAGAAGTTTCCAACAGCGAGCCCAGCGGATCTAAGGATTGTTCATCGACAGCTTGTTCATACAATAAGGCTTGCATGCTGATTTCTTCGGCCCATGCTTTAGCCTGCAGGGTATCTTTCTCCGCGTTCATGCTAAACACATCCCGCCCATCGATCTGAAATGTATCGAAAGGTAAGGCTTCCAAAAATTCAAACATTCGGTTCACAGGCTCATAATATTTTTTTTTATAATGCAGTTGATACCTATCGGCCAACAACGCATAAAAATAGCGAAGCCTAGCGATTCCATCTTCCTTATTTGCAAAAAGCTGGCTACCTTTAGACCGGATATTGGCGGAAAATAATGGCCGCATGAGGATAGGAATTTCGTAATTCCATTCGGCCAGATAAAAAGGATATGTTTCTTTGGTCTTGAGATTTACATTATAAATATAAATGCGATGTGCCATGCGTTAATTTTTCTATTTTTCGTGTCTGTCGCATTGATTTAAATCATCCTATGACTCGTGCGAATGTGGTAAAAATAACGCATTTATCAGTTTTTTCGATTAGCGGAAAACAGGGATTTTTTCGGTCTCTGTTTAAAAAAATGTATTGAGATTGAATAATGAAAACTACATGTCAATCCATATGTTTATCAGCAACGACAATCATTACTAAAAGAAACGACAATGAAATTAATACGAAAGATTATTTTTCTGCCCTGCGTGGCATTGCTTTTTAACTGCCAACAAAAGAATGAGGTTAAAAAATCTATTGTTGTATTCAGCAGCGCTCCCAGCATAGACTCCATACACAAACAACAAGACCAAACCTCCCTATCCAATGATGACCTTACGCTTTTCAGGCAGCTCTATCCCATTACCATTCTTCGGCCGGAAAGCAAAAATAGTTTTAAAAAATATGGGATCGAATTCTCCGGAATATGTTATGCCTGTGATCTTGCAGAAATCAAGATCAGTAAAGAACAGCTTCATTTGGTCAACGTCTGTGATTCGAATGAAATCTACCAGATTAAGGACTTCACCTATACCAGCAGCGAGGCGGGCTTAATCCTAAAGACTCAGCACAATGAATTTATCTTCAAGCGAGTAGAGAAAGAACCTATTTTCGAATTGCAAATAAAGGGGGATGCTCTTTTGCTAAAGAATAAACGTATCGCAAAATACTACACACAGAAAGCTTTGATCGATCAGTTTGAAGTCCATGATTGTGGCGATTTTCAGGGTTAGCCTAACCCGACTTCACCTGACAATTGCGGGATGATATGAAATCTGCACGGAGCCTTTATTAAAGATATCAAAAGATTCAGCCTGGGTTAAAACAGACAGGCAGTCGTTCATTGACGACCGCCTGTCAGGCTCCAATGGTTAAACTTATATTTCAAAATAAAAACCCGATTCAGTAAGTTGTTTATATTTTACCCTGTCAAAACTATAGATCTTCGCGGCCCTGGCACGCCGATCTTTTTGCTTATCGCTGTGGTCGATTAATAACCCCATACTGAGGATTTTTTTCCGAAAATTACCGCGGTCGATTGAGCGCTGCAGAACGGTTTCATACAAATTGTGCAAATCGGGCAACGTAAACTGCTCGGGCAAAAGTTCAAAACCGATCGGCTGATAACGTATTTTCCCCTTGAGTCTTTCGATTGCGGTATTCAAGATCTGCATATGATCAAAAGCGAGATCTTTATTTTCATCAATGCCAAACCACCTAACCGCTTCAATATCTACACCCGCTTCCAACATATATGCTTCAGGCTTGACAAGCGCATAATAAGCAATGCTGATCACTCTTCCACGCGGATCACGAGCTAAGTCTGAAAACGTATATAGCTGTTCAAGGAAAATATCCTGGAGACCGGCCTCCTCCCGCAGCTTACGAAGCGCACAGTCTTCGGCTGTTTCATCTTCCTGGATAAAACCGCCAGGAAATGCCCATTTTCCCAAGAAAGGTTCTATTGCCCGTTTTGTCAATAATACCTTGAGCTGGCTTTTATCAAAGCCAAAGATGACACAATCCACGGTGACAGCCGGTCTGGGATATACATAGGTGTATTTTTCTATTGAACTTGCCATGAGCTACAAATTTACTTCGGTTGACAGTTTGAGCTGTATCCCATATTTTTCTTTAAGTGCGTCAAACTGCAGTAGCGTTTGCTCTTCGAATCCGCCGATCGGCGACATACAGTCTGTTAATAAAGTAATACGGGAGGTAATTGACCGATCATGTTCAAAATATTCCAAAATCTGTACCGCCGAAGCCAATACGCAGTGGCTTGATGCCTCCCCCGCAATATAAATAGCATCGTATGCCCGTATTGCTTCAAGTACAGCATGGTTTACGAATTTATTGTCATCATACTCGGCTTTGATAATACCATACATCTCCGTATACGGATCCTGTCCTTTGTAAACCAAGATCGGTTTTATCTTGCGCACAGCACTATGGAAATAGAGCATATTCGTAAATTGACTCTCAAGCTGTGCACCCCAGGTTCCCTCCAAACAATGGTATGGCCAGATACACAATTGTTTTTTACCCGCAGATTCCAGCTGCTGGAGATAATCGAGCGCTAATGCTGTATGGCGGCCATCGGTAGCGCGCCAGATACCGTCGCGGACATCGGCATAGCGAATGATGGTAAATGGCTCCGGATGATTTCCTTCCGCATCCACCCACCAGTCGGCATGGAAAATCTGCATCATCGAATGACAATCAAGGCTGCACATCACTTGTGTCAGGGAACCCAAATTGCGGTACATCCACTGTGTTAGACGGTGAACATCTCCTTTGGAACCCTTGACGGCGAGGCTCCCAATAGATTCCATAAAATCGTTCTGAACATCTATTGCCAAAAGCAGTGTTCGTTTCGCATCCAAAGCTGCAGGCTCGACCTTTTCCTCATGTGCCAAGGCCAGCATGGCCGGTACATTATCGCTTTTGCCGCTGGCAATATGCTGCACATCGACAATCTGATCAAATGGTGTTTTCATGCTATTCATTTTCTTTAAGTCCGTATTTATTGCGTTAAAACGCTAATCGTCCTTGCGGTCCGATCAACCTGAGCGCGCTTGCGCTAGTTTACTTAAACATTTAAAACTACCCCTTAAAAGTAGGTATCGCAGCAAACTTATGTGCAGATTGCTCAATACGCTTACGAATACGTTCGTCTATCGTAAGGTCGCCCGATGTGCCGCTAAGAATAAACCCATCAATTTGCGCATAAGTCATCCCCAATTCCTCTTCATCTGTCTGCCCTTCCCAAAGACCAGCAGACGGACTTTTATACTGAATAGATTCCGGTACGCCCAAGTATTTTGCTAATGTATACACTTCCTGTTTAGTGACCATTGCCAGCGGATTCAGATCGTAGGCACCATCGCCCCATTTTGTAAAATAACCCACGGTAGCTTCGGCCAAATTACCTGTACCGATGACAAATCTACTTCCTAGCTGCGCAAATTGATACAAATAGGTCATCCGCACACGTGGACGGATATTCGCTATACTCAAGGCTCTGTTTGCTGCTGAGGCTTCCGTTATAAACCCTTCGCGCTGAATCGTCAGGGCATCAACCGCGGGCTGAATATCAAATACATGATAGGGAAAATCAAACTTCTGAATAAGCTCCATCGCATGCTGATGGCTTTTACTAGTATTCATATCGCTGCCATAGGGCATCATAACCAAGTGTACATCCACTTGAGCAAGGCGGCATAAACAAGCCACAACACTGCAGTCGATACCACCGCTCATTCCCAATACAAGTCCTTTACGGCCGGCCGATTTCACTTGCTGAGCAATCCAGGATGCCATTAATTGTGCATACTGTGCTACGTTTTCATCCTGGATGAAAAACGGTTTGTTTACGCTATTTTCCATATACTCGAATTGTTTCGGTTTTTAATCTATTTCTTATTTCCTCAAAGCTAGAAGTGTGAATAAATTCACCGTTCAAATAACATTCTCGCAGCAAGTTTCTATTTTCCAGTTCAGCTACAGTTTGTGGGTTCAGGTTATCTATTAAACGAAGTTCATCATGTTCGAAAACAACAGCCACCATACCCTTTTGCGATTTCTTAAAGTTTCCGGTATCTGTAGCGGGACGCTTCTGAATTGCTTTAAATTCTCCATTGACAATTTCGGCAGTCCCTTTTAACGCAAAACCAAAAGTATCGCGTGTGACATATTGATAGGTATAAGAGCCTATTCCCAATATGGTATTGGTGGAAGCAAAACCCTTATCAAGCAGACCTTGACAGATTTCATTGGCCCTATCTAGTGTAATGGAATCGCCATATACCACTCCGATATGTGAATCCAGCTCCTTAAATCCTTTGCTGTTGGTCGTGCCGCCAAAAAGTTCATATAGACGTTCGACAATACCTTTCCGAACAGTACTGCGATCAGATTCTGCATCACCACGGATAATTTTTACAGGATCGCCACTATCGGGACGGATCACCACTTTACCCGCTCTTGCCATAATAATGTCCTTCAACTGCGGCAAAACATGATCGACGACATGCCAGAGGTCATAGGTGTCTGATACAATAGAGATATTTCCACTTGGGTAGACGTTGGTGATGAGATGCCTGAAAGCTTCCACTTCGTCGTCTCCATAGGAACACATCACGCTGTGTTCCGTGGATGGGGTATACATCATTACATCACTTTTTGCATGGTAGTACGATTTCAGATACTCTCTGACAGAAAGCGTAGCCGATACACCGAAGCTTAATAGATGCCCACCGGCTGTACGATATGCTGTTTCGGGAGAACCCATGCCACGCATGGAAAAATCTCCGGCTTGGGTGAAAACTTTATTGACGTCGCCCGTTGTCTCCGCAAAGCCCATCAACAATCTTTTATATTGATCCGCTATCGTCGCCGCAGTCATCGGCGACCAGACGTAAGCGGATAGCTGTGTCTCCAGATATCCGGGCAGCCAGAAAAAATCCGGATGTGTATTTTCAATCGTAAACATCGGCACACCGATTGGCACTAGACTGCCCTCGGGCAAGGCTTTTACTTTGATTGGGAGATAGCCCAATCGATGCAGATCGCGGATATGTTTTGATTCATGTGTTGAGGCAAAATTAACGTTTGTCGGCTCAAAAACGGATGCGATTGCTTCCTCATACGCCGCGACGACCTTTTCTTCCGGCTGGGCAAAAAAGTTCTCATCAAATGAATTGGTGATTTCGGCGAGTGCCCCTTGAAGTCCAAAGAAAACAACATGATTGATACCTTCTAGGCGTGACATGCGTGGAGTCCAGGTTTCGTATACCCATTGTGTATGATCCGGATATTGATCCTTATGACACAATTTGTAACCATCTGTCCAAAGGATTGGATTTTTGTTCATCGATTTAAACATGGTTCTCATTTGTTAAGTTGATATAATTTATTTTAGGATGGACCGTATCCATCATTGAATTGGTGGTAAACACACTGACTATCGGTGAATCATCATCCAGCAATGCGCCTTTAAAAATTCGAGGTTCACAATGTGTAACCAAAAGATAGACCACACTAGCTCCCATTTCTTTCAAAATTTTCCCTGCCCAGAGAAAGGTTCCACCTGCAGAACATAAGTCATCGACAATAATGCATTTTGCCCCGAGCGGAATATCCCCGGCCTTGAGCTCCATCCCTTCGATTCGGCCTGTTTGTGGGTTTCGCTTCTTCTCAAAAATGCAGCTATTTTCATAACCACTGTTGATATAACGTGCCGCGGCTCCTTTATCCGGAAAAACAATCCGGTCTTGAGCTGAAAAATCAAGTTTTTCCATTAATTGTGGCAACCAGTCCAGTGCCGGATAAATCCCCACACTGTTCGCCAGGAGCTCCAACGTCACATTGGAATGTGGCTCGACAACAGATACCGTATCAAATTGTAAACTATTTATAAAGTCAGCCACATACTGTAAGGTAAACAAATCACCTTCAATCTTACGATCCATGCGGCTATAGGGCATATAACGAATCAGTAGACGGCAAGATTCGCAGGGAACCTCGTCCAGTCGCTTTTTGACAAAAAGCAAGCGGATCAAATCGCCATCCTCCTGATAAGTAAATTCGATGAGATTGTTCTTTAAGATCAACTGATCAAAATCTTTCACTTTTGTCTCCCCATTTGGAAATTGCTCTGTGACTATCTGATGCTTATTTAATACAATCATAACTTCTAATTTTCCTTTATCCTGTTGAGTATTTTTTACTCAACAAATATGGAGATTAAATTTAACGCTGCAAAATATATTGAGTACTTTTTACTCATAAAAATTAAAATAGAACATACAGCACTGAAAACCAGTTAAATAATTTGAAAAAATCTGTGTAACGAAAAAATCGATCTGGTTTTCATCGAAATTAGCGGATTATAGGGATTGAAATTTTACGATAAAACATGATCTTTGTCTATACCATAGTCACGAAAATCTTTGTCAGCACATTTGTAGGCTGAGAGAGACTTTGATTTATTTAAGCATAAAGCATGGAATTAGCCAATCTTATCAAACAAGATATTGAATCAATCATACAAATTGAATCTCAAGACATCAACCAATTGGTCGAAAACTATCGCGAAGACTTAATGGATGAGGAGACCTATGACGCCATCGATGCGTACAATATGCTCTATTCGAATATTTATGAAATGTCAGAGGAAGAATACCTCGATGCTTTTCGTACCTTGGGTGAAACCTATCCGAACTTTGGCAAGGCCGATGAAAATGACTTTCAAAAGTCAATTGCTGAACTGGAACGTTTAAAACATGCCTTCAACGAACTGCAGCTCCATACTACCGAGGGAAAGCATCTGTTAGCGCTGCAATTAGCTGTTTTGGAACTGGACATTCAGGTGTACCAAAAGCTAACCTTATCACCGACGACAACCGAGATAGAGGCTGAAATCAATTTATTGGAAACAGAATCTTTCGGTCTAACGAATCAGATCAATCAGTTTTTAGAACAGTATCACGATTAATTATGCGATCATTTTATCCTATTAATCGCCAATGGCTAAAAACAGGTCTTTACTTACTTTGTTGGCTATCATTCCTGCCAACGGTACTTTTTTCATCCCAAAGCAGTATGGTGTTTGATATACAGCAACAGACAGGCGACAAACTGCCCTTTTACATCAGCGACCAAGGAATACTTTGTTACAATTTGTCGGCTGAGGAGAATCAAATCAACACAATTCAGGTTGATTTAAACGCGGTATTTACAAATTCAACGGTAGAGCACCTTCGATCAAAGCACTATGAGCTATCCGATACAATAATAACGATCATTAGCTTTGATACTCCTCCCATTTCCGCCAGTTATAAGATTACCGACCACAGATTTGTTGTATCCAAATCCTCAAATTGGCTGCCTAGCATGCAGCCGGCAGTTCGCACGATGACGTTGGATAGTCTGAAGCACATAGAGGAGCTGTTTGACACGAATGACCTCCATGGCCTCCTGCAACTCGAAACGACCATGCTCCCTTTTGAAAATATACTTTTATTTTTTAGTCAGCTGCATGGATTTTCCACAGTAGAGGAATTTAGCAGCAATGCCATTCATCGGATTTTAGAAAAGGATCAGTATGCTATTGCCAAACAATTTTACCGCTTATTTCTGCCTCGAAATAGACAATTTAATGATTTCGAAGTCTTGAAGATGGCAATAGAAAAAAATGACATGGATTTTATCCGTAAAGCTTCTTTAAATAGTCTGAACCGTCTGGGTATAGATGAAGTTAAAGCAGATTATAGCTTCACACAATGTACATTACTTGGAAAAGCGATCTTAATGAAAAACAAAATAGCCATAGATTATCTTTTGCAGAAAGGTGCCAGCACGGAGAAAGTATATCAATATGAATCCGACGTATTATCTGCTTTCCAACTCGCCGAAAGGACCAAGTCAAAGAAAATCATGAAACTATTTCAGTAACTTCATCGATAAAACAATGAAAAAGACACTTATTTACCTGATATCTCTTGTTAGTTATCTTATGATCACTACAGCGCTGACGCTACCAGTCCATGCGCAAAAAAAGCCAATGATTTCCAAGCAATCGAAAGCTAATTCAAAATTGCCCCAGTTCAACGATGGCGATATGATCTTTCAGTCTTCTATTTCACCACAATGCAAGGCCATCCAATTAGCAACACGTTCTCCCTATTCCCATTGTGGCATTATTTTTTACGAACAAGGCAAACCTTACGTGTTGGAAGCCGTACAGCCTGTAACTGTAACGAAGCTGGAACACTGGATTGCGCGTGGCGAAAAGCAACATTACGCCGTCAAACGCCTCAAAAATGCCAACAATATACTAAACAGCTCGACAATAACCAAAATCAAAGCAATCGGCAAAAATTTTATCGGCAAAAATTACGACGCGACATTCGAATGGTCAGACGATAAGATCTATTGCTCGGAATTGATCTGGAAAATATACCAACGTGGAGCAGACATCGAAATTGGGAAGCTGGAAAAGCTGAAAGATTTTGATTTAAGCAGTCCCGAAGTAAAAGCTAAATTGAAAGAGCGTTATGGCAATACTGTTCCCCTGAACGAAACCGTCATATCCCCCGCTTCAATCTTTAATAGTCCATTGTTGATTACGGTGGCGAGTAATTATTAAGCAGGCTCTATCCTTTATTTTTGAAACCGCCGCCTCTATTTTTGAAGCAAAACTGCCTTGCCACCGTTTAATTTACTTTCTTCGGCGGCGTCAATAAATGCGCATATTGCCAAGGTTTCCTTTTCGTCCACCGGACTTACGCCCGTTTCGAAAAACGTAAGGATCTTATCCAACAAGGGGCCATAGCCCATAAATTGTCCCAAATGTACAATCTGATCTTTCAAAAAAACCGTACCACCAAAATCATCCTTCCCCTCGCGAATGCCCCGAAGTGAGGCAATTCTTCCATCCGACCAGTCCCCAACATAAAACGAAGTACCCTCTTCCTGAACAGTCCTCACCGAACGACATCCCGGTCCCATCAACGCAAATAACATTTCAACCCCATGGATACCATACCAATAGAGATCCTTATGTGAAGGTTCCGTTACCGCCGGACAATAGACATCAGCCCCAATAATATTGGCTCGATCCAATTCCTGAAGCCCATTAATGTAACGCAATGAGCTTGAGGAAAATACAGAACAATCGTAGTTTTTTGCCGTTTCAAAAATTTTGAAAGCGTCCACATAGGAATTCGCTATTGGTTTATCGATAAATAAAGGTTTTTTAGCTTTGATTACTTGAAGTGCCTGTTCCAAATGTAGATTTCCATCATTTGTCTCCAAAAGCACATAATCTACTTTTTTCAATAGCTCGGCAATACTTGATACAATCGAAACCCCGAGCTGTTGCACTTCCGCTGTAATTTTCGGAATACGCTCGATACTTAAAGGGATTGTTTTACTTCCATAGGGATAAGCCGCAACAACCCTGAATTTTCCATAGGGATGATTGCTATCTGCCGTATTGATCGCCCTTGTAAATGCCACAGCATGGGTAATGTCCAGTCCGATGATTCCTATTTTTTTTACGTTCTCTTGCCTTGAAAACACCTTGTTATTCGCATTAACGGCATAGGATAGTCCAAATGCAAAAGAGGACATCAAAAATTCTTTTCTATTCATCTGATTCATTCAAAAGGGAGATCGCAGCATTGACCATAACAGCCATCGCTGTTTCGAACGCTTTTTCATCAAGGTTGAATTGTGGATTGTGAAGACCATATTGGGTTGAAGGTTCATCGTTATTAGTTCCGATCAACATAAACAGCGAAGGATAACGATAAGAATAATAGGCAAAATCCTCCGCTGCCATCCAGATGTCGAGTTCCTGTGGCACGTCTGCCCCCATTGTATCCGCAATAATCGCTTTGACTTTTTGCGTTAAGGTAGGATCATTATAAAGAGCAGGGTAACCATGCCGTACTTCAACATCGACCTCTGCCCCAAGCGACATGGGAAGCGTGGCTGCTATTTCAGCCACCGTTGCTAGTGCCTCCCTGCGCCATACCTCATCCATTGTACGGAATGTTCCAGCTAATTTCACTTCTTCTGGAATAACATTAGCTGCCCCATCACCAATAAAACGTCCGAAGGTTAATACAGAAGGTACATCGGGATTGGCTTTTCGGCTAACAATCTGCTGCAAGGTCGTGAGCAACTGTGCACCGATCATAATCGGATCAATAGCCCTATGCGGCTCTGCAGCATGACCACCGCGCCCCTTTATGGTAAAATAAAACTCGTCACTTGAAGCCATAAACCGGCCGGAACGCAAACCGACCTTCCCCAATGCAACACGAGGACTTACATGTAACCCTAGTACAGCTTTGATGGTACCACCAAAAGATTCCAAAATTCCAGATTCCAAAACTTGGATAGCCCCACCGGGTATCTTTTCCTCCGCAGGCTGAAACAGGAAAACGATCTTTCCGGAAAATTCGGCTTTATACGCATTCAATATTGACGCTGCGCCCAAAAGATTGGCCGTATGAAAGTCATGGCCACAAGCGTGCATCACACCTTCATTTCGGGACTTATAACTCACCTTGTTTTGTTCATGGATTGGTAATGCATCGATATCAGCCCGCAGCACAATAATATCATTGCTCATTGCTTTTTCACCCGTCAGCACAGCAACTACACCGGTATTGGCTACAACCTTAAATGGCATATTCAACTCTACTAGTTTTTGCTGAATATAAGCACTTGTCTCGAACTCCTGGAAGGACAATTCGGGATTTAGATGGATGTGGCGGCGTATAGCAACAACTTTTGGAAAAATATTTTTAATTTTTTCGTGCAGTTCTTTCAGCATGTTTTCCTTTATTTGAAGCGTTTAATAAGTAAATCTTGCAACAAGTTAAGTTAAAAATAACGTACATAAAAATAGAGTACAAGCACCGTAATGATTATCCACCACAGCGTTGGATTTCGAAATCCTCGATAAGCGGCTTTATCCTGATCGGGAACCTGAAAAGTTTCGCCTGTGAGCACAAGATTTGTCAACCTCGTTTCTGCAACCGCAGGTGTCATTAGACTGACTACTGCACAAGCGATCATACATGTCCAGAATACAATACCAGTTCGATTGAAAAATGGCATTTCAGGCAATGCATATTCCAAAAGTAAAGACAGCGGAATGGTCAATAAACCAGCCGTCAATGCTCCTTGCGATGTTGTTCTTTTCCAAAATACACCCATCAAAAACATAGTCGCAATACCTGGTGTGAAGAGACCATATAGGTTCATTAGATAAAGAAAAACTGGTTTATCCGAATAACTGATTAGAACAACTGCACTCATGATTCCGAGAACGATAATCGCTACTCCGGCGCGCTTCCCAAAACGGATGGCTTCATAGTCCGTTGCATTTTTATTAATGTACTGGCCATAGATATCAACTGTCAGAATCGTCGTACAGGAATTGATCGCACCCGAAATATGAGACATAATTGCCGAGATTAATCCGGCCATAACCAACCCTACCAGACCTTTGGGCAATAATGTTTCTACCAAGGTCGCGAACAGCAAATCGGGCTGATCGAGATGCGGTAAGAATTTAGGAGCAACCAATGCTGGAATGGTAATAATCAGCGGAACCAAAAATTTAAGGTAATCGCCAAAGATTACCCCCATGCGTCCATGCCATTCATTCTTTGCAGCCAATACGCGCTGCACAATAAATTGATTTGTGGCACAATAAAACACACTAATACATAACAACCCGCCAAGATACATGGTCCAGGGAAAATCAGGATCAGTTGCGGGATAGAACATTTTCCAATCTTTGGTTGAATCGATAACAGACTGAAATCCTCCCGCTGCATCGATGGTTGCAAAAGTCAAAACTATCCCCCCCAGCACCAGAATGACAAGCTGCACCATTTCTGTCCATATTACCGCCTTCAGCCCCCCTAACACCGTATACAAGCCCGTTAGAATTGCCATGCCAAAAATACTGTATAGGATAGGAATACCGAACAAAGCATGTAACGAAAGACCACCCAAATAAAGAACAGCACCAATCTCCACGAATACATAGGTAAACAAGATCAGAATAGCATAAAGCACCCGGGTAGCATTGCCATATCTTTTTTCGAGGTATTCGGGAATCGTATAAAAGCCATTTCGGATATAAAATGGCAGAAATATCCAAAGCAATGCATTAAAACCGATTAGAATGGCTCCCCACTCCAAGGTAATCGCTACGAAACCACGACTATAAGCAGCGCCCATGGCTCCTACCAGATGATGGCTGCTGATATTTGCAGCAATGATACTTCCGCCAATCATCCACCAGGGCAGCTTATCGCCCGCGAGAAAATAATCACGTTTTGAAACGGAGTTTTTTCGAGAAGCATATAATCCCAGTACCACTATACCGATAATGTATACGGCAAAAATAATGATGTCAATCCAATCGAGTTTCATCGGTCAATAATGTTTGAATTCCTAAGTTCGTTTGTTCAATAAGTATTTCAAGACTTCCACTGGCATAAGGGCTTTGCCACACGGCATAGATATCCTTATCATAAAGCTCCCTTGGTGCGAGATACCCTACATATCCATTGGCAATGTTGATAAAAACAATTGTGTGATCTGGAAACTGAGCCCTAACCTCCATTTGGTAACAGGAATAGGCTTCATTGGCCTGGGCTACTAATACCGCATCTCCCATTTTCCATATCCATACGGGAATAATTGCTTCCTTTTTGTTCCCAATAGATTTACATGTATTATATTTTCGCCAAAGGCGGTCTTTGAGCACACGATCGGTACAGCTTTCATATTCCTTTAAAATGGCTTCGGGACTAGGCAGATTTTTGTAAGGTACTTTGACCGATACTACCGTTTGTCTAAAATCGGTTGAAACAGGCTGTTCCTGAAATTCCCAGCAGGCTAATGGAGCTCCTGAAATCAATGCCTCTCTAAACCCCCAGTTTTTATGACTATGCTGTTCTTGGGCCAGTGTCGCAAGCACGGCATATCCCAACTGTTTTCCATTGGCTTCTACTATTGTCGGATCCTTTACATACTGTCTCCGTGGAGCCAGATCTCCCGATGCGCCCTGCAAAAAAAGACAAGGTACAGCAAGCACGCTTTCCACCGTATTTCGCATTTCGCCTACGAAATCGGGTGAGATCAAGTCATTCTCATGAGCAAAACTTGTGGGATGGCATGCATAATTGCAAATAACCGCCTTTAAATTTTCGGCACTGTCATGTAATCGCCCAACCAACAGCGTTGTATCGGCTGTTTTCAATGGATTGTAACCAATCAGATACTGTGCATCCACCTTCAAATCACGGTCGCTTGCCAAATCACAAACGCCATAATTCCAGATCAAACTTCCTTTAAACAGCGTACTGCGTGCCGTTTCAATACAAGATATCGCCTGTTGTGTAAGAAATTTCAGGTAAGGCACAATCAGTTGTCCGCCAGGCTGCCCGGCATCGCTCGAACAGATACTTGGGCCTGCATGTGTATGTGATAGTGCAAAAATCAGCTGCGATTCATCGAGATCAAAATGCTCAAGTAGCGCAAAGCGCAAAGCTTTCTCATCGGCTGCATTTTTCCACCAGCCCAGGTCTGCAGTTACTATAATTGCAGGCGGTTGATCAAAGGATGCGATATACAAACAATGCATCATCAGCGGCTGGTGGATAGCTGTCGCCTGATCAAAGGCAGCAGCACCCCAATTACGGGAATAAATACCGATCGGCGGCGTAATATCAGCCTGACTAAGTCCGAACCTTGCGGCCAACCTTCCTGTTGTATCTTTAAAGCTATCTTTTTGTTTCATAGCCTAAGGTCTAATCAAGGAAAGACCGCCATCCATCACAATAGAAGTACCAGTCATATGCTTACAGTTGTCTGAACAAATCCAAAGGACCTGTTTAGCGATCTCATCAGCTTCGATGATCTCACCGAGGGGCACGATCGCTTTTGCTTTTTCCTGAAGTTCACTATTTGTCGACCATACAATTTTACTCAATCCTGCATTGACATAGCCTGGCGCAATTTCATTGATGCGAATCCCATCTTTGGCATACTCAAGTGCCAAGGCCTGACAGAGCATCCTTATCCCTGCCTTCGAAACACTGTAAGCCGGTAAATTCTGATGGACTGCATGTGCTGCCCAGCTACCGAGAAATACAATTGAACCCGCAGTACCACCCGCTATAAATGATTTTGCACAGGCATTGGCCATAAAAAATGCACCATCAAGATTAACGGCCATTTCATTCCGCCATTCGTGGCTTGTCAATGTCCTAAAATCTTTGATCGTAACACAGGCAGCATTGGCAATCCCAACGGATATCGCCCCAAACTCGCGATGTATGCGTGCAACCCAGGCGTCCACCTGTGCTGCATCAGCCACATCAACCTGATCGTAAAAGATGCCAGTTTGGGATCTTCCTAATAGCGGCCATCGCTCGTTAGCGATATGGGGTTCAAACCGATCTGAGATACAGACGATGGCCTGCTGCGCTAAAAATGCCTCAGCCATTGCTCTTCCGATATCACCGAGCCCCCCGCTGATCAACACAACTTTATTCTTAAATTCCTCCATCTACGCTATTTTAAGAGTACCAATATTAAGACTACCAATCCCCTACGCTACCATCCTTGTAAAATGTTCGCTGCAATATCTCCTGCTGAAAAGGATGTCTCTTCACTTCTTCTTCATTGATTTCAATACCCAATCCAGGTCGTGTATTCGGAAGCACAATACGCCCTTTCTCCTGAACCTTAAACCCTTCGGTAACTACATCCTGCCGCCATTCGACGTCCTTATGCACGCTCTCACAAATAATATAGGAAGGTGTTGCAAAACCCAGCTCGATAGAGGCTGCTGTACTCACAGGGCCCTGTGGATTATGTGGTGCCATTGACACACGATAGGCATCAGCCAAAGCCCCGATCTTACGCGCTTCAGAAAGACCGCCGCAATGAGTGATATCGGGTTGAATCACACTCACCGCGCGCCTCTCGAGCATATCCCGGAATGCATGTACACCAATCAATCGTTCGCCCGAAGCAATAGGTGTGGTAACAGCACGCTGGATTAAGGCAATATCTTCCATGGTCTCTGGCCAGCAGGGTTCTTCAAAAAAATACAGCCCATAAGGCTCCAGCGCTTTAGCAAACTGCATCCCCATACGTGGACTAGGCCGCGCGTGACAATCTACCATGATGTCAATATCGTCGCCCACCGCATCACGCATGCCCTTTACACAAGCCTCTGCATATTTAATTGGGCGAAGACCTTCTAAAGACATGGTTTCAGGAACAGCCATCGATTTAAAAGCTGTAAAACCTTCATCAACGGCTTTCAGCGCAAGATCACCAAATCTCTTCGCATCATCTGGAGCCGTCTCATAAAAATCCTCCATGCGACCACCTCCTAAATGACAATACAAACGAATATAATCACGTACTCGGCCGCCCCACAGCTCATGACAAGGAACATTGTGTATTTTGCCCAGAATATCCCATAAGGCGATATCAATACCACTGATGGCCGTACCTCGAACGATCCCGTTTCCATGCCAGAAGTGTTGTCTATACATCATCTGCCATAGATACTCGATACGACGAGGATCCTCCCCGATCAACAATTGAGAAATATCTTTGATTGCACCGACCACACTCTGCGTGTGCCATTCTAATGTGGCTTCGCCCCAGCCCCAAAGACCAGGCTGGTCGGTGATGATTTTGACAAAAATCCAATTTCGCATGCGCGCATGGCACACAAAGGTTTCAATAGCGGTTATTTTCATAGTTAGGGTTTACAAACTTTTTATCACGCGTTCAGTTGCTTCCAAAGTCCTGTCAATATCCTCCTCAGTATGTGCAAAGGAGATACTTCCTTGTTTAATTGGCGCTGGAAAATTGAAAATTCCCTCTTTAATGAGCTTCTTACGATATTGGGTATCCAATTCAAAGTTGTGGTTATCCAAAATATCATGAAAATTCACAGGCGCATGATCCATAAAATATGTACAGAAGGCAGATCCTTGTCGTGCGACATAAAATGGTATGCCTAATTTAGGAAATATTTCCTTATATCCTTGCTCCAAACGCGCACCTAATGCTTCGACATGGGCATAAACGCCATGTTTGGAGCTACCCAATTTTTTCAATGTCGCAATTGCCGCCGCAGTAGTTAATGGAAAAGCATTAAAAGTACCGGCAATCATAACTCTTTTGGATTTGTCGGGATCCACAAAGTAATCCATATATTTTTTCTTTCCTGCAATAACACCCAATGGATAGCCGTTTGCAACCGCCTTTCCGAATGTTGAAAGATCTGGTTGAATACCGCAGATCGACTGGTATCCGCCCAGTGCGTGTCGAAATCCGGTTTTCACTTCATCAAAGATCAATAGAAATCCCTGCTCGTCGGCCATTTTACGCAAACCCTCCAAATAACCTTCCTGTGGCTTTACAATTCCAATATTCTGTAAAATCGGTTCCAATAAAATACAAGCAACATCATATTTTTGAACCACATACAGCACGCTTTCTAAATCATTATAGTTCACAATATGGACTAAATCGCTGTGGTTTTTGGGAACACCGGCACTTAATGAATCGAAAGGATATTCCCCAGGGCTTTGGTACGACCCCACATCTGCACGTTGGCTGATCACATTACACGACACATCATTATGCCAACCATTATACCCGCCCTGCATCACAATCACGTGATCACGCCCTGTTACAGCCCGGGCAATACGGATGGCATGGTAAGTTGCTTCCGATCCTGTCGTCGTGATCTGAACACTGTCCACGGAAGGAACAGACTGACAAAAAAGCTCTGCAAATTCACCTTCTAATAAGGTTGGCCCTGCTCCCATCAACACTTGCTGCTCCTGCAATGTCTGCAACACTGCAGCATTGACATCGGGATCATTATGCCCCAAAAAAGATGCTGCAAATCCGGCCTGATAATCAATGTACCTATTGCCGTCAATATCTTCGACTTGGCTGCCCTCTCCTTTTACGAAGCAGATATTAGGATCTGACTTCCTGTTTAAGGACACCACTCCACCAGGTATCCATCTTGCATTCTCCCGCAGTATAGCGGATGATTTTTCATTTTCTTGCATGCTTATTAAAAATTTTGCTATTTATTATTGTTATAATTGGATCATTAGGGCTGCATATGACGCAGCAATTTGTATTTAAATTCGTATTACTTTATGTATACCAAATTACAATATTTTTGTATACATTTAAAATAAATTTTAAAATTTTTAAAAATGAATATTCTTTTAGACGGACTTCAATTTCCGGAGGGCCCGGCTTTCGATCATAAGGGCAACATATGGCTTGTCGAGAAAGAAGCAGGAAACTTGGTTTACTATAAAAACAATCGGCATAGCAGAATAGCCGTTGGCGGCCATCCCAATGGGATTGCGATAGACAAAAAAGGAAATATCTGGTTTTGCGATTCACAACAAAATAGCATACGCTACTATGATCCCATTCACAAAAAATGCACGACCATCACTACAGAAATTAAAGGAAAACCCTTAAAGATGCCCAACGATTTATGTTTTGACCGACTTGGCAACCTATTGTTTACCTGCCCAGGAGATGACTTAGCGGATGGCACAGGATACCTCTGTTGCCTGAATACACATGGCTTGCTTGCTAAAATCCAAACCGATTTATTCTATCCAAACGGATTGGCCTTCGCAGCAGATCACTGTTCGCTCTTCGTGGCCGAAACAGGTACCAAATGGATATGGCGAATGCGCTGGAATCCTATATCATGTCAGGTAGAACATAGTGAAAAATTCCTAGAAACAGGCGGGAGCATCGGCCCAGACGGGATAGCTTTAAGTCATGATAACCATCTTTTTGCGGCAATCTATGGATCACAGCACATCCTCTCGATGGATATCAACAGCAAGACTACAAAGGAAATTTTTACTCCTGGAATGAATCCAACGAATTGTGCCTTGGATCGACAAGGCATTCAAGGACTAATTGTTACCGAAGCCCAAAATGGGCAATTATTACAGTGGGACTGTACAAAAAAGGGTCTATTGTAACCAATAGACCCGCTATAAAAACCAAAAAAACTAAACTAATTCCAAAGCTTCCTGCTCACCTCGATCCAAATGATGCACCAGCGTAGTGTAAGCCTTATTCCAATCATCAGCTTTCAGCGCATCCACAATCGCACGATGCTCTTTTTCCGTATCCAAATAATCCTCCATTTGGCCCATAATAGCTCCAAGTTTCATATGAAATAAAGGGATATTACTGTTCTTGTAAATGGAAATTAATCTTGAATTACAGGTCCCCTCAATAATCCGCTCATGAAAGCGTACATCCGCTTCACACGCACCACCATAATACCCTTTGCTAACCATTTCCGAAAAATCATTGCATATCAATTCCAAATCTTCGATAAGTTGTTTATTTTTCTTTGAAAACAAAATCTTCAAGGCCCCTATTTCGAGAAGTTCTCGAAGTTCACGAATATCCTTTACATCTTCGACCGTCATTTTCTTCACAAAACAACCACCTTTTTCACCAAATTCAACCAGACTTTCTCCAGCTAAACGCATAAATGCCTCGCGAACAGCAACTCTGCTTACATTAAGCTTATCTGCCCAAGCGCTCTCCACCAATCTTGCCCCCCCAACCAGTTGACTAGACAAAATTTTCTTACGCACTTCTAAATAAACCTTATAGGCAAGCGAATCCTCTTTCATATTGTATACAATTTGGCACAAAAATAAGAATACAAAATCATTAAAAAAATTTAAACAATATATTCTTTAATTAATCCTTCCTTCTTGGGCATCATACCGCCTACCCGGAGATAAATAAATAGTTTCGGCTTTAGATTTCCAACTGGTTGTATGATTTCCCTTAAGAACATTTATATTAAAGCTACTATTTTTTAATGAACTTTTCATATTCCAGAAACCATCTTTCAACCCAACCACAACAACTTCATAAGACTGATCTCCCGGCACCACAAGCTCAATAGGCTCATCAAGATATCGGTTTGGTTTTGCAATAACAAGCAAACGATCAGCTACTTTGATGATGTAATAATTCGATTTTTCGTCGTAGTGCAATGGTAATTTTGAAGAGCCGCTTTCCGTCATCTGAAAAACCGAAGCATAACTAAACTGATTATTTTGCTGTTTAGGAGAAACCATAATCCGCGTTCCCCGTGCCTCTGGCCAAGGAGATTTCACGTGATAAAGATCACCAAAAACAAAAGCTGTCGAATCGCCTGAATACATATTAACCTCACTGTCCGCTAGCTTCGGTTTCAGCAGATCCACATAAGTTGAACCAGCTACATTTTTAAACGTACTGCTCAGCACAAATCCTTGTTCCGTCTTCACTGGCTTTTCCAGGGTATTAATCTGCCAATAGGGCTCAAATTTTCGATCGTTCGTTTCCAGCTCGTCCAATAGCACAATGATAGCCGGCACATCCTTTCTCTTTAAATTCAGAAATAAGAAACTTTTAGCATAAGCTTTTACTTTAGCCGTGTATGCTGCGGTTAGATCTACATTAAAATAGCTGTAGTTCGGCTGAATGGGATCCGGACCGAAAGCTGAAGCCCTAATTTCACCGGTATGATACCACGAATCATGGATAACTTCATCAACCGTCCTCGGAAAACGCTGACTGAAGCGCGTTCCACCATCATTGGTTTTTGTTCGGAACAAAAGGGGCTCGGCAGGATCACGCACCAGCATCATACTGTGCGAGACCGACCGTTTATTAAAGTTAAAATCATAGGGAGAGCCATACGAAAGATACAAACCCAGATCGCCGACCTGAATTCCATGGTGGTAAATCTGTAAAGCCCCAGCATCTGCATGCTGATGATTGCCGAAATGATAACCACCCCCCTTAATCTCTGCAACAACATTAGAACTTTCTTTATCTTCACTCCATCCTGTGCGGGCAACCATAGACCCTAAAATAGGTCCAAAATCTTTGGTCAACGGCATTTTATCACGTCCAAAATCTGGTTTCAATTTAGGATCGTCCAACAAGAGAAACAAGATTGGATTATCTGGCAAACTGCCCTGCTTGATAAACTCAGCCTTGATTACCGGATCACCTGAATAAGCATAACAAAGAAGCATGGTTTGGGGATTTTTCCAATAGAAGTCATCACTGCTGTTGTACTTTACGTTGAACATATCTCCGTCACGCAACATTTTACCATCCGGCGTCCGCATGTAGAGCCAATAGTACGGCATATTTTTGATATTATCATCGAAAACTGGATAGCCCAGCATGCGGTCAAACAACCAGGCACCATGCATTTCCCAGCCAAAACGATATCCGCCGTAATCAACCCCTTGATTATGACGCGGCGACTGATACTCAAACTTGCGCATCGGAACCAATTCTTCCAAAATGGAATAGGAAGTATATTTATAAGGTACGGGATCTTCGTCATACAAAGCAATACTCATTGCAAGCAAATCGCGCGATATCTGCGCCTCGTTCCCATGTCCATTAATAATACTTTCGATACCATAAAACGGTGGCCAGCCAATTTCCATATCCTGCGCCAGACGCATCATATTTTTATGTAAGCCTGTTTTGGTGCGCATATCCAACAAAGCGTAACACCAGTCATAAACCAACGCTCCGGTATAAATAGCACGCCCTAACTCACGCGTTATATCTCCATAGGATACGTTCCCAAACTCCAACATTTCTAAGTACTGATCTGCCAGTACCACCGCCTCCTTCCCTATTTTTTGGTCGTCAGACATCAGGTAATAAAATGCTTTAGCTTCGATAGCGCGCTCGAGCTTTTCGTCGTAAAACGTTTCTTTATCCGGATCGAAAGTAAACTGAACAGGCTGCAGCGCAAGCGCTTTCACTTTTTCCCACGCCTCCAGATGATCAGCCTCTTTAAGCCTACCTTTAACGAGCAGCAAAGATTCATTATTCACCCATAATCGGGGATGTCCTGCAGGCGGAACAATACGGGGTTTATAATTTTCTGCCGCAAGAGGCACAACTGGTGGTACAAATGCATGGATCGAAACAGCTTTAACCTTAAAATCGGCAGGCAACAGCATATTGACCGTTTGCTTACCTTTCTCAAAATAGAATTTACCGAGATCCTGCTTCGCACCCCTAAAACTATCAAATACGATACGCTTGGTCGGTCGCGAAGCACGAACCTCAATCGTAGCATACAGTGTCACCATACCCGTTTTATCGGCGGCTTTTATTTTATTCAAATCAGTCACTTCACCTTCCGAAGTTAAGCTATAGACACCTGCAGCCGGGATATCTACCTGTACCTGCAGATCCTGCGCCTTACCTTTTACCGAAGTGACCTTTGCCTGTTGCCCGTAGGCGCTACCGAGGATCGCCATAAAAGCGACCCCCAACATGCCTAACTTGACTTTTAGCCATATCCTCACACCCATATCCTTATTTTACTTGCAATCTTTTTACACTTATCTTCATTTCTTTGGTGGTATTATTTACGCTATTCACAAATACATAAGCGTTGTATTTACCATCGGCTGTCTGCACCCATATTCCTGCTTCAGCTTTGAGATTAATGGCAAAATCCGGGGCATCTGCAAAAGATTTATCTTCCAGATCCATATCATCCACAAATACACTATATTGCAATCTTGCCAGCTGCTGGTCGCGCACGGTCCAAGCCTTCACAATCTTCGTTTTATTGGTTAATCCTGCCGGCAAAGTGAAACTCGGAAAATAGCCGGTATCCGCCGTGGGCGCGACCAAGGAATGTGCATAGGTCACTGTCGGCAATGCCCGGTACAAATAAACAAAATCAATTTTATCCGGGTTTGCTGCCGCTTCTGCCGCAGTATACCATTTCAAGTCGGCAACAGAAAAAAAGCAAGCCGCACCATCCTTCCCCGTCAAGTCCAAAGCCATATCCATATTACGGATCGCATAAGCTTCCGTTTTCAATGTGATCTCCTGTCCATTACTGGCCTTTGCCCTGAAGGTAAAGGTAACGGCTTTGCCCTTTGCCGCTGCCGGTATTTTATAACTATAGCGCAAGGTTGAAGCTGAGGTATCTTTTGTAAACTTTACCTCCATGCTATTTCCATTTACGGTTGCCGGATCACCAACGACAACACCGACATCAGCCCCTGTACTACTTGTAGCATATGATTTATTTTCAAGCATTGTACCTTCATCCCCCACAATACTGGCCTCGACCGAAATAGAGGTCAGGTTTCCCTGATCCGGCAATATCGCCGCAGCATAAGCAAAATCTAGTGTAGAACCAGCCACATTGGGTCCTAGAGAACGTTTAATGATATCGTTTTGTAAGCCATCTTTTGCTTTTGGAACTTCATAAGCTTCTTCTTTACAAGAAACGAACAACAAGAATCCAAATCCGAGAGATAACAGCCCTATTTTTAAATAATTTGTTTTCATCTGCTTCCTTATTTTTGTACTGTCAAATAAACCTTATAAGTCTTGCGCACCTTTCTGTTTCCCGACACGACAGTCCATTCGCGCGGCGTACCCAAATTGGAAAAATCTTCCTTTCCTAAAATCTTAGGATCAAGTACCGCATCAGTGACCAATGAAAACTGTGGGTATAAATTTTTCAAATCTGTGCCAAATAGCACCTCTACGTTGATGGTCTGCGCGAGGGTATCAACTACAGCAGCCTTCGTACGTACTGTCTGAAAATCAGCCCCCAAAAGCTCAAAACTACTGACATAACATTCCGACCTATTTGTGATCAATAAACCATCCTCATCGATTGGATAATCTTCCTTACAACCGGACAAGCTAACAAATAGCATTCCGATTAAAAATAACGTATATTTCATTTTATTACAGTCAAGTGTTACCATATTATTTCCAAGGCATATTTTGTGTTAAATTCGGATTTCTTGAACGTTCTGTTTCTGGAATTTGATAGATATAACATCTTTGATACGTCAATTCAGACTCATTGAAGAAAAAGCGCTCCCAATTATTACCAAAGCTATCCTGAAACCATTTCCCATCCCCATAAGGTTTACCAAATGCCGTTTCCAGTTTACGCCATCTCCTCAGATCAAAAGGACGTTGACCTTCACCAAACAACTCAACAATTCTTTCCTGCTCAATAGCATCAAAGAAGGCGTCCCGAGAAGCAGTTTTAGCGCCAGCCAGTGCCGGCAGATTACCACGACGCCTCACCTTATTGACTAGCTCGATTGCATCTGACTGTGGACCACCCACCTCATTGGTTGCTTCTGCATACATCAGGTATACATCAGCGATACGCATTAAAGGCCAATTGTAATTTCCATCGCTACGCGCCACACCGCCATAATTGCGCACAAATTTACGCGATTGCAGTCCCGAAAGATTGGTGGTATTATCGGTGAACGAAGATTTATAAGAAACACCGTTTACGGTCACTGCTGCCCCCCAAGTCTTGTAGATAAATGGAATATAGCCGGTCAATTCTGTAGGGCTCATGCTCATAATCAATTCGTAATCCCACAACAAAGTTGCTTTCATGCGATAATCGCGATTACGGTACGATTCGGGGTTTACAGCAGAATTTACCGTCGTACGTGCGGCTGGATTTTTCACTGGATCCATCTGCACCATTTTAGGTAAGAAATCTCCGGTAACGGTCGATTGATACCGGTCGGCCAGTTCATAACGCGGAATAGCCTGATTCTGCCCCAAAGACACCAGCGGTCCAGTCCATACCCGCTGATACTCCTCACTCTGTTTTGTTCCGACACCACCATGCGTCAGCACCATGACCATCTCTTCATCCTGACTCAAGTTACCTGTTGACGGAATAAACATATAATAATAATTCGGCAGCACATCTGCTTTACCCAATTCACCCCATTGACCCGGATCACCATTTCTAAACATTTTGATCCCAAAGTCATTGATCACGCGCTTAAAATCCGCAGCAGCGGCAGCATATGCCGCCTTGGCATCCGCAGCAGACTGGACAAATCCATCCAATTCGGGCCATCCATTTTTCTTCCACGAGCCCCAGTACAATTGAAACTTACCACGAAACGCCAAGGCTGCAGGTTTTCCCGCCCTACCAATAGCAGCCCCTTTATTGGGTAATTTGTCCACTGCATAGTTCAAATCAGCCATAATGGAATCTTTCAATTGTGCAATAGGCATTCTCCGTACCGTATCAGCCTCGGCAGGAGCGGGTGCCGACTTATAAAAATAAGGCACATCACCCCAAAGGGAAACCAGCCTAAAATATGCGATGGCGCGCAGCAATCTAGCTTCCGCTACGATAGTTTCCAATGTTTGCTTTACCGCATCTGTTTTTGCAAACGGCAACAAACGCGCATTGGTATTTTCGATGACAAAATTAGAACTGAATACAGAGCCATATAATGCCCTATACATTGCAGAAGCTCCAGAACCATAGTTCATGGGACTATTGACGGTCATTGAGATTGGCGCCGCACCCGTATTGTACATCTTCAGAAAATCTCCATGTCCATCAAAATGGTAATCGCGATCAAAACAAGGTCTGAAGATGGAATAATTTGCCATTAATGCAGCAAGTGCATCATTCTCATTCACCCAGAAAGTTTCGGAACTTGGTGTTGTTGTCGGATTCTGATTTAACAAATCTTTGCGACAGGCGGATAAACCAAGCAGCAGCAAAGAAGAAATAAACAGTATGTTATATATCGATTTCATAAGTTTAAATATTATAAGTCTACATTCAGTCCAACCACAAAACTCTTCGTCATTGGATAGGCATCATTGGTATAGGTACTTTTTTCCGGATCCAGCCCTTTGAAACTGGTCAATACCGCTAAATTATCTACCGAACCAAACACACGCAACTTTTGAATACCAAGCTTCGTCAGTAATTCTTTCTTAAAAGTATAACCAAGCTGCAGATTTTTCACCCTTAAATAAGACATGTTTTGCAACCAAAATGTACTCAAATATCCATTAGGGCTTGTTGACCCCAGCGTACTTGGAAGCAACTTAGGATAGTCGGCATCGCGGTTATCTAAGCTCCACATATTATTCCACTGGTCTTCAGTAATGGCCTGATTTGCCGTGCCTAAAAAGTTCGAATTCGCTTTATTCATCCAAAATTCTTTTCTTCCAGTAGCAGCTTGAAGCAGAAAGGAGAAATCAAAGCCTTTGTAATCTACCGAACCTCTAAACCCGTAATTAACCTTGGGTCTACCCAACTGATACGCTGGATACGCCACACGATCATTCGCATCCAATTTACCATCACCATTTACATCTTTCAACAAGATATCCCCGGGAGAAGCGCCCTGAGGAACAGCATTATAAATATCTTGCCAAGATTGTGCGATACCCAGCGACTCAAAGGCATAAATAAAGTTATAAGGCATATCAATAAATACCGAACCTCTTTGCAATTGTTCGTTCCAGGAAAGCAACTTGTTTTTATTATAGCCCACATTAAAGTTCAGCATATACCCAACATCCCCTTTTCGGTCATTCCAGGTCACATTTGCCTCGAGCCCTTTATTCATCATATCGCCAATATTCCTTCGGGGAGCGGTAAATAAACCTGTCAGATGCATCGATACGTCCGAAGGGCGATTCATACCAATCGTTTTTCTTTCGTAGTAATCCAACTCAGCGGTTAGCTTATTGTTAAAGAAGCCAAGATCCAGACCCAAGTTAAACACACGCGTCTTTTCCCAGGTCAGGTCATAGTTGATCAGTTTCTTATTGATCAGACCTTTTACCACGGAACCGGTACCTGTACTGTTGTCGATCAAATAATAAGGACTGGAGACCAAAGATTGCTTTTGCTCATACAAGCCTACACCACTATTATTACCCAAAGAACCATAAGAAGCTCTGAATTTGGCCGAACTCATTTTGATTTTATCTTTGAGTGACCTCATGAATACCTCATCCGAAATCCGCCAACCCACTGCGGCAGAAGGAAAGAACCCATATTGATCGCCCGGCAAGAACCGGGAAGAACCGTCTACCCTAAAGTTCCCTTCAAACATGTATTTTCCAAAAGCCGTATAATTCAATCGGCCAATATAAGAACGGAGACCTTCTGCGGAGGATGATCCAGAAACATTTTGCACATCTTCGGAAGCACCATCGATTTCATGCAAACTCGGGTGTAAGCGATCCAACCGGCTCCCCGCCAGCACACGATTATTCCAATATTCTTCCGAATACACGGCCAGAGCAGAAAAATCATGATTGGCACCAAACTTATGGTCGTAACTCAGCTTGAAGTTCAGCTGTGTTTTGTAGTTGTTTCTGTCGGTATTATAAATACCATCATTTGTTGGAACAAGATCCCGGATAGACAATCCCGTCCGGATATTATATAATTTTGTCGGCATATCTGCCTTCCATTGAAAACGGGTATCATAATTTAGGGCATAATCTATTTTGGCCTCAAACCCTTTAAATGGTTTCCAGTTTAAATATCCATTCACCAAAGCCTGTTTTTGATTCATATGGTTTTGGTTGCGTGTCATGTAATCCGCATAAATATTATTGGCCTGTGGACTTTCGTTGTAAGACATCGCACCTCCATAGTACCCTGTAACAGGATCGTAAGGCAATATGCCTGCAGGGGAAGTAAACAAATCCATTCCACTGGTCGAGTTTGCAGTCATACCGTCCTCGTAATTATACCGGTAGTCAGACCAGTTGCCCGAAAACCTGACTCCAGCGCCAATCGTGTTCGTCACCTTGGTTTCAAAGTTAAATGCAGCATTGTAACGTTTAAAATCATTATTAATCTGTATCCCTTTCTCGTCAAGCATACCGACTGATAAATAGTAATTATTATTTTCAGTACCCCCGTTGATAGAAACGTTATAATTACCACTTTGACCATTGCGGAGAATGACATCCCACCAATCGGTACTCGGATACAATCTTGGATCGATCATACTTAAAGCCAACCACTCGTCGATCGTCCCATTTTTAAAATTGAATGCAGATGCAGCTGTATTATAAGCTTGGGCTCTTTGCGTAGCCGTCATCGCTTTTGCGTAATTATTCACAAAATCAAAAGAGCGAGTGGGTTTGACAAGCGACCTGTTAGCACTAAAAGAGATAGCCGTTTTACTGTTTCTTTTACCAGATTTTGTCGTAATCAAGACAACTCCATTAGCTGCCCTGGAACCATACACCGCTGCCGAAGAAGCATCTTTCAAAACGGTGACACTTTCAATATCATTGACGTTCACACGGTTCATATTCACGTCAGGCATACCATCCACCACGATCAGAGGTCCAGCACTATTGACAGTCCCTAAGCCCCTGATCAAAAGATCTGCCGCGTTATTTCCGGCCATTCCAGAATTTTGACTCACTGCTAAGCCAGGAATAACACCTTGCAATGCTTGAGAAGCATTTGAAAGCCCCCGACTTGAAGTCGACTGATCAAAATTGACACTAGCTACTGCTCCGGTCAAGTTGCCTTTTTTCTGCTTGCCATAACCGACCACAACCACTTCATCCAGCGCGCTTTCACTTGCTTCAAGCACTACAGCCTGCACTTCTTTTCCTGATACCACTTTTGTACTAAAACCAATTAACCGAAATTGAATCTGATCCGAAATGGCACCAGTTAACTTAAAACGCCCCTCCTGATCCGTAACGCTGACGGTCGAATTTCTAAGGTTACGCACCTCTACGCCCGACAGGGCTTGCCCTTTGGCATCCAGCACCTGCCCAACGAGCTGTTGCTGAAATTTAGCTAAACCCGTCGACGGGTTCAAAACATTCAAGATCGGAATCTTTCCATTATTAAGGGAAGAAGGCGTATTTGCAAAGGTCGCCATTGAAATAAAAGGCAGCCCTATTAATAGGCAACTCCTGTTTATTACATCCCGGATTTTAATCTGCTTTAGTATCATGAATACTCAGGTTAAAGTGGTTAAATAAATGATTTATAAGCTCTTTAGTTTATTGGTGTTTTTTAAGAAAAAGCAATTTTTAATTCGAATACGATTTATATCGCTTTTCTTACTTTATCATAGTGAATACAATAATATATATTTTTTGTATACAATTCAATATTTTTTTTATTTTTTTACAAATCGTAATGAATGTAGCAGCATGTTTAGCCTATCGAACTATAGCTTTCAATAGAGAATTCAATCCTTAGTGGCACAAAAATCTATTTGATAAAATAATTTTGTATACAATTTAACTTATTTTTTGTATATTTATTTTTATTAAACTACATTTGACTAACCAAATAAATCAAAGGAATAACCGCAGATCCTATATGAAAAAACAAACATATATTTGGCTTGCATCGCTAATGCCCCTACTTTCTTCCTGTGTTGCAAAAACGGAGACAGAAAGCGCGGCAATAAACAGCATCCAGCTTGAACATAGTGTACTGTCGCTATCGAAAGAAGCTACAAAGCTCCATGTCCCTTGGGACTTGCAATACGACAAAGTCAACGATGCCATCTTGTTTTCCGAAATCAGTGGAAGTATACGAAAGCTGGATATAAAGACGAAAACAGTTACTTTAATAGACAGCCTAGCAGACGTGTATCATCAGCGCACTTTGGGACTATTAGGAATGGCACTTTATCAACCGGAAGGTCAGCAAGCCTACCTTTACCTTTCTTATACCAGCAAGAAAGATAGCTCCATTTTTTCCAATTTATATCGATACGAATACAGCCCAGAAGGCAAGCTCGCACATCCAAAATTGCTGTTGCAAATACCGGGGAATACCGGGCACAACGGTTCTAGAGTGATTGTCTCAACCGACAAAAAAGTCTATTGGGCCACAGGAGATGCCGCAAGTGATACCTTCGCCCAGGACAGCAGCACTTTGAACGGCAAAATCTTGCGCCTCAATCTTGATGGAAGCATCCCAAAAGATAACCCGATTGCAAATAGTTATGTATATGCATGGGGGTTTCGGAACATGCAGGGGCTTACGCACGACGCCAAAGGCCTGATCTACACATCTGAGCATGGCGATGCTATTGAGGATGAAATCAACCTGATACAACCGCTTAAAAACTATGGCTGGCCACAGATCGAAGGCATGATTGATACCGATAAGGAAAAGGCGATTGCAAAACGCTCGCCAAGGCAGGAACCCATTAAATCCTGGACTCCCGTCGTTGCACCATCAGGACTGGCCTATTATGGATCCGGTGTTATCCCCGATTGGAAGCATAGTTTATTGCTTGCGACCTTAAAAAATCAATCTTTACGCATCCTAAAATTATCCGCCAATGGCCAGCAGATCGTCGATGAGAAGGTTTTATTCAAAGATCAGCTTGGTCGTCTCCGCTCGGTATTGACTTTACCCAATGGAGATATTTACTTCTGTTCCAGCAACCGCGACTGGAATCCCCAAAAGGGATTTCCAAAACCCGATGATGATGTGATCTATCGCCTCCGCATCACGGATAAGGCCTCGGCTCCAATTATTAAACCCACTACCCCCAAAGCAATGAACAATCCGGCCAAAACTGGACAAACACTATATGAAGCGTATTGTGCTTCCTGTCACAAAGCAGACGGAAAAGGACTCAACAATACATTTCCACCATTGGCCAATTCGCCCCTTGTCAACGGCAATCCAAAGGATTTATTGCAAGTTATCTTACATGGACTGAAAGACAAGCATATCGGTGGAGCAAAATACGAGAGTACGATGCCCTCTTTTTCCTTTCTGAAAGATGAAGATATCGTTGAAATCACCAATTATATCCGCACACATTTTGGAAATTCTGCCAGTACAATCAACCAACAGCATTTAACCTCATTACGATAAATTCTATGGAACACCAACACGAGCCCAAGCCTTCTTCTATACTTAAAAATTGGCTTTCAATTCTAGGGCCAGGCGTTATTACCGCTGCCCTGGTTTTCGGCCCCAGTAAAATGACCATCACATCCAAAATGGGCGCAGATTACGGTTTTTCCCTATTATGGGTTGTCGTTGTCGCTATTTTCTTTATGATGGTATTTACCAATATGGCTGCACGTATCGGCATTGCTCGCGACGAGTCGTTACTCGCCATCATTCGCAACAAATTTGGAAAAACAACTTCCATTATCATCGGTCTGGGAATCTTCGTCGTGTCGACATGCTTTCAATCCGGGAATGCTACAGGTGTCTCCATCGCTGTTTCAGAAGCCACGGGTAGTAATCCTAAGATATGGATCATCGTTTTTAACGTGATCGGCATTCTATTATTATTCTTTAAGTCCTTCTATGCGCTATTAGAAAAGCTCATGCTAGCGCTTATCATACTCATGTTATTTGCTTTTCTTTCCACAGCTATTATGATCAAAACGCCATCGCATGACTTTTTCTTCGGATTTTTACCGAGTATCCCGCCCGCTTCTGTAGGATTAATTATTGCTTTTACAGCGTCCTGTTTTTCCATCGTCGGTGCATTTTATCAAAGCTATCTGGTGCAATCAAGAAGAAAGTTATCGCCGACCCACGAGACTTTGAAGCGGCAAATTATAGGAAGTAGAATCGGGATTATTATCCTTGGAATCATGAGTGCAGCCGTAATGGTGTGCGCAGCCAATACTCTTCATCCCCAGGGAATTAAATTAAGCTCAGCTGCTGAAATGGGCCGTGCATTGGAACCTCTTTTGGGAACCTACGCTTCACACCTCTTTTTTATCGGTCTTTTCGGCGCTTCATTCTCCTCATTGATCGGCAATGCGGTGCTGGGCGGCTCCTTATTGGGAGATACTTTCGGCTATGGAAACGATCTTAATCACCCCAAAGTGAAATTCTTTATTTCGCTGGTCATGATTTTTGGATCTGCAATTGCACTTATTTTTGGGAACCTACCGCTTGAGCTCATTGTTTTTGCCCAAAGCATTACGATTTTCCTAGTCCCTTTTATTGGATTGATCCTATTTCTAGTCGCCAATGACAAAGAAATCATGGGTGCCCTGACAAATACACCTTTAACAAAATTATGGGCTATCCTTGGACTTATCCTACTTGTTTTTCTTGCCTTTAGTAATTTCTATAATTTAATTAAATAATCAGCCATGGATCATAACAGTTTAGCAGAATTGGAGCAGCAAATACTTGCGCCATCAGTAGACCTCATTGAAGACATCAAAAAGATAAAAGGTGACATTCTTTTTTTAGGAATTGGCGGAAAAATGGGTCCGAGCATGGCCAAATTGGCTATACGGGCTATCCAGGCAGCCGGGATTGACAAGAAGGTCATCGGGGTTTCGCGTTTTTCCACCAAACCACTTCAACAGGAGCTGGAGGATCTAGGCATAGAGACCATTGCCTGCGACCTACTTAATGAAGAGGAACTCAAAAAAATACCACAAGTTCCAAATGTCATCTACCTTGCTGGACATAAATTCGGCACCACCGGAAATGAAGATTTTACCTGGGCAATGAATACCTACCTTCCCGGGATGGTGGCTTCTCATTTTAAAGGATCCAACATCGTCGCCTTTTCTTCGGGAAACGTACTGCCATTTGTACCGATCAGCAATGCGGGTGTTTCCGAGGAAACATCCCCCCAGCCGATTGGCGAGTATGCACAATCCTGCTTAGGCCGCGAGCGCATATTTGAGTACTTTTCAAAGACAAATAGTACACCTACCCTAATTTATCGATTAAATTATGCGGTAGATTTTCGCTATGGTGTATTGGTAGAAATCGCTAAATCAGTCAAAGGCCAGCTTCCCATAGATTTGACGACAGAAAATGTCAATGTTATCTGGCAGGGAGATGCCAATGAAATTGCTTTGCGATCGTTGCTGCACTGCCAGTCGCCAGCCAAAATATTGAATGTCACAGGGCCAGAAATCCTCTCTATCCGATGGATAGCCGAGCGTTTTGCAGAACATTTTAATACAAGGCCGATATTTATTAATGCGCCTGCTATCACAGCATTACTAAACAACGCTTCAGAATGTCACCGTCTATTTGGCTATCCTAAGACAACGATTCGGGAAGCAATAGACATTACTGCTCAATGGCTAAGCCATGGCGGTGAACTTTGGAACAAGGACACGCATTTTCAAGAACGAAAAGGAAAATTCTAATGAATACTTTAGACCACACATTACAACAGCTACTTTGGGAAGGAACAGTCATTCCTGCACATCCCCTAGCCCTAAATGAGGATCGCACTATCGATGAGGTACATCAACGTCTCCTGACCCAATATTACATCGCCAGCGGAGCCGGCGGAATCGCTGTCGCTGTCCATTCGACCCAGTTTGAAATCCGCGATCCTGAGGTCAATCTCTTTGAAACGGTATTAAAATGGGCTAGCGAAGAAGTCGAAAAAGCACAACTGAATAGGCCATTTATCAAAATCGCAGGCATCTGTGGTACCACAGAACAAGCCATTCAGGAAGCCACCATTGCCGTCAAATACCGTTATGATATTGGACTTTTGAGTATGGGCGGTTTACAGACCTGGACAGAACAGGCGATATTAGATCGTGTCAGAGCAGTTGCAGCTGTTATTCCTGTCTTTGGCTTTTACCTTCAACCTGCTGTTGGGGGCCGCATTTTCTCTTATTCCTTTTGGCGGCAGTTTGCCGAAATCGAAAACGTCGTCGCAATCAAGTGTGCCTCATTCAACCGTTACCAGACCTTGGACGTCATGCGGGCTGTAGCCAACTCAAGCCGAAGAGAGCAGATCGCCATGTATACCGGCAATGATGATAATATCGTGAACGACCTTATGACAACCTATACCTTTCCCGTAGCTGGAGAAAACATTTCCATAGGATTTAAAGGAGGGCTATTAGGCCACTGGGCCGTTTGGACAGCAAAAGCCGTGGAACTCCTACAAGAAATAAAAGCATATAAGCAACAGCCCAATAACTGCACAGCAAGTCAGCTACTGAGCAAAGGCATTGCTGTAACAGATAGCAATGCTGCCTTCTTCGATCCAGCGCATGCTTTCCATGGATGTATACCGGGATTACATGCGGTACTCTGCAGACAAGGGCTGATGAAAGGTATCTGGTGCCTAAATCCGGAAGAAAATCTATCCATCGGACAGCAGGAAGAAATTGATCGCGTATATAGCGATTACCCAGACTTAAACGATGATGAATTTGTCAAAGAATTTCTGAAATCGAGATTCTAATAGGTCAATCTCTTCAAAAGGTCTCATTGTCCCTGGCCCGTCACGACTGCCAGAGCAATGGGACTTTTCTTTTACCCCCTATTCTTATTTGACGAATCAATGACCAAGCAAGGAAAATAGTGGACAGAACGAAAGATTTGCTTTTTATAACTTTGCGTCATGAAATTTTTGAAAATAGCATTAATCTCCACCCTTCCGTGACATGCCAGCTATTTAAGGCAGCGTGAACGTCCGTAGCGACGGAAAACAAATAAAAATTTTATAAAGGATGGAAAAAAGCACTACCCCACAACAGTCATTTATACCGACAATACTTGCATTTGCACTTGTTCCGATTACCGGGCTTGCCACAGATATTTATCTTCCTTCAATGCCACAAATGGCGCAGGAACTTGGCTTAAATGAAAGCAAAATTCAATTGACGCTTTCGCTTTTTCTAATTAGTTATGGTATCGCTCAGTTCTTCACAGGAGCATTGGTGGATGCCTGGGGAAGGTATCGCATTAACCTCATTTCACTTTTTCTTTTTATTATCAGTTTTTGGGTAACGGCACACACGCAGGATATCTGGGTTATCTACCTAATGCGGATTTTACAGGGAATTTTATCGGCATTTGTTGTCATCTCCAAAAGAGCCTATTTTGTAGATGTCTACGACGGTGAACAGCGTAAGCACTACCTGAGTATCATGACCATCGTCTGGTCGATCGGACCGATTGTGGCTCCCTTTATCGGTGGTTACCTCCAAACACAATTTGGCTGGCGTTCCAACTTTATTGTTCTGGCTGCATATAGTGCTGTGCTCTTTGTACTTGAACTGATCTTTTCCAGCGAAACAATCAGACAGAAAAAGCCCCTTCACATCGATTATTTGATTAGCGAGTTTAAAATGATGCTAAAAAGCATCGATTTTACCTTCGGCATATTCATGTGCGGCATATCCTATGGCCTGGTCATGTTCTACAATCTCAGTGGCCCCTTCTTTATTGAGCATCAACTGGGATATAGCGCGATTACCACTGGCTACACCTCCCTTATTATGGGTTTAGCCTGGATGTGTGGTGGATTTATTGGAAAAGCATTGATCAAAAAGGCATTGATACCCAAACTGAGAATTGCCAACTTTATTCAAATATTGCTCATCATAGGCATGCTGATCGTTTCACTTTATAAAGCGAATTTATATACGCTTACGTTCTTTGCATTTGCAGTACATTGTACTGCCGGATTCGTTTTTAACAATTATTTCAGCTACTGTTTGGGAAGATTTCCATTGTCGGCTGGTATTGCCGGAGGACTAGTAGGCGGAATAACCTACCTGCTCACATCTTCACTCAGCTATCTCACCGTGAGTCTAGTAAACCCTGCTACTCAGTTTCAGATTGGATTAGGATATGGCGTATTTTCCATATTGGGTTTGATCACCTTATATGTGATAAATAAGCTCGTCAAGAGCAGCTAGTTGTTGAATGAGTCTTACACACAGAAAACACAGACCCCCTGTAGTCGTTTGACCACAAAAATACACATACAAGATGAATTGTTTTTAACTTAGTATCAAAAACAACTATATTTGTATCATCATAATTTAGGTTTATAATTGGTTATTGAAGGTTTTCATTCTCCCCGTTTGAAAACCTTTTTTTTCTCCTAATTTTTTAATATCCCCGGTAGCACTTATTCTGGTCTTTTGTGCCGCACCCCAGCTATTAAAAATCGAAATATCAAAAGAAATACGTAGGATCAACCAAATGATTTTTTTCCCCAGCACAAGAGGGATGTCTTAAGGAGATTTTCAAGTGCTATATGAGCTCGGAGATTACCAATTCTCCAATAAAATCGATATATTGTACCCCAAATCAATTTTAAGTGAGGGAGTCGATGACAATAAAAAAATATAGGAACGTCTATATCTTTTGGTTTTGCACCATTTTATTTATTTTTCCAAACTGCAGCTATTGCCAGACCATCATACCTACAGGTACACCTTTTGTTAAACAATTCAAAAAAGACCAATACAAGGCTGGAAATCAAAACTGGTCGTTGGCAGTAGACAAAGATGGCCGTATCTATAGTGCAAATACTGAAGGTCTATTACAATTTGACGGACAGTACTGGCGTATCTTTCCGCTACCAAACCATTCCACCGTCCGAAGTGTTTCGATAGGTAAAGATGGTAAAATTTATACCGGTGGCAGAGGAGAATTTGGTTATTGGACTGCTAAGCCTTTTGGAAACTTGACTTATCATAGTCTTTCGAGGCTGGTACGCGACAAGACCTATTTTCCAAACGAAGAAATCTGGAAAATCATTGTGGAAGACCAGCGCGTATTTTTCCATACCTTTTCCAAATCCTATATTTGGGAAAACAATACGATAAGGCAGTTAACGGCAAAAGGAGAGCCTTTTTTATTCCCACATCAGCTTAATGAAAAGTTGTTTTTCGAACAACTACCAAGTGGTCTGCATGAATTTAGACAGGGTAAATTGATTCCAATCAAAGGCAAAGACGTCTTAAAAGATAAAAACGTCCTTGCCCTATTGCCTTTCGACACAAATACTTCGCTCATCGCCACCGCACGAAACGGCCTTTATCTGATGAAAGCCGACGGAACTATCGAACCTTGGTCGGTTCCTGCAAATCAGCTATTGAGCCAATCACAGGTAAATAATGGCATATACCTCTATGATGGACAATACGCCTTTGGCACCATCCAGAACGGCGTTATCATTATCAACAAGGATGGCCGAGTCATTCAACACATCAATAAAAACAATGGGCTGCAAAACAATACGGTGCTCAGTATCGTCAAAGACAACCAAAAGAATATCTGGGTAGGACTGGATAATGGTATCGATCGTATTGAAATCAACTCCCCTATTTCATTTTATACAGATTTTATTGGAAAAATTGGCACGGTCTATACATCTATTATCTATCAGGGAAAAATCTACCTGGGTACCAATAAAGGATTATTTTCCAGTGAATGGAAGGGATTGAACAATTACAATGCATTAAACTTCACTCAGGTCCCAAATTCAAATGGCCAGGTTTGGACGTTAGCACTATTCGGTGATGAACTCATCTGTGGCCACAACGATGGAACATTTAAGCTACTTAACGGCCGTCTAGAAAAGATTTCACAGATCACCGGCGGGTGGATTTTCAAACCTATATTTGGCACGAGAAATATCCTGCAAGGAAATTATACCGGTCTTTCAAAATTTACCTTCGATGGTATGCAATTACAATTTGTGCAGCAATTTGAGGGTATTAAGGAGCCCGTTCGATTTTTAGCCCAAAAGGATACTCATTCCTTTTGGATTGGAGACTGGGGACAACTACAACTTATCGGATTTGACCCGAGTTTTCAACAGGCAAATATATTATTCTCCTCCAAACAGGACAGTATTGCCTCGAAGAGACAATTTAAAGGGGTGTATACGTTAGAAAATAATCTTGTATTCGCCACTGACAGCGGATTCCTTCAATTCGACAATATTGTAAAGAGATTCAGTTATGCGAATGAATTGAACGCCGCACTAGGTACCTATAAAAACTCGAATAAGATCATACCGATCAACACAAACAGTTATTGGTTTATTCAGAAGACTAAAATTGCCAAAGTAGATTTTGATAGCAAGGGTAAATTACGCATTGACTCCAACCTATTAAGTCCACTACAGGACCGTATGATGAATAACTATGAAAACATCCTTCCTATTGAAAATCAATACTACCTCATCGGGCTAGATGATGGGTTTGCGATCTATCGACTTACAGACAAATCACAAAAACATAGGTTGCCACTTCCGCAAATAGCACAGCTCATCAACTTGACCACCGGACAAGCTATCTTTCCAGATTCAACATTTAAATTATCGTCTTCAGACAATAACCTTAGAATTAGCTTTTCGAGCCCCTATTACTCATCTTCACCGCTTCAATATCAATATTATCTGGAGGGATACTCAGACAATTGGTCCGAATGGAGTGAGACTGCCTACCAGGATTTCACAAATCTGCCCTATGGAAAATTCCAAATTAAAATAAGGGCAAAAAATAATATGGGGATGGTTTCTGAAATCCAATCATACTCCTTCACAATTCAGCATCCCTGGTATCTATCCTGGTGGGCAAAGGCTTTGTACACACTTGCTGTTTTAATACTTCTATATTTTGCTTATATCTTTAATGTTCAACGTGAGCGTAGGCGTCAGTTTCAAATACGGCGAAAATGGCTCGAAGAAAAAAAGATTGCTTTGGAACGCGAAGCTGAAAAAAAGGAAAAAGACTGGATCAAACTGAAAAACCAACAATTGGAAGACCAGCTTCAATTAAAAAACAAAGAATTGGCGAATGCAGCACTCAATATCGTCTACAAAAATGAGATGTTGAACAACTTGCACGACGAACTTAAACAGCTTAAAGATGCGGATGGGAACAAACTGAGTTCGGATGAGCTGAAAAAAATCAATAAGCTCATAGACGATGCCCATAATGACGACCGTGACTGGCATATATTTGAAAGAAGTTTTAATGAATCGCATGAAAACTTCTTCAAAAAATTGAAGCAGGAGTTTCCTGATCTAGTCCCCAATGACCTTAAGCTATGCGCCTATTTACGGCTCAATATGTCGAGTAAGGAAATCGCTTCGTTGCTCAACATTAGTACGCGCGGCGTCGAGATCAGACGCTATAGATTACGCAAAAAACTAGGACTTCCAACAGACAAGAACCTATCTGAATTTCTGTTAGAACGTTAAATTCCCCTTGCAAACACTACATCATTACCACACACACTCTTTAGTGTATAAAACACACTAAAGAGTGTGTTATTTCATCAAAAAAAACAATTTAAAAAATTGATTATCAAAATAATAACATACACATAAAACACGATTGAGCAGGGGAAATTTTCGTGTAGTAGTGATGTGCAAATGTTAAATTTTGGGAATGTTGTACTACATCAACATATTTGCCTCAGGGAAATAACCAACTGTATTTTAAACAAACACCAAAAATTTACGATATGAGGAATCTATCCGCATTATTTTTGACTTCCATGGTCGTCTCTGTTGCCTATGGACAAACTTCTATACAAGGAGTGGTCAAAGATGGCTCAAGCATGATATCCATGCCTGGCGTAACCATTAGTATTAAAGGGAAAGCTGTATCTACGAAAACCGACGCAACGGGAAAATTTCAGATTAACGCCGCTCCTACCGATTCTCTAGTCTTTAATTTTCTCGGTTATCGCAAACAAACTGTATACATCGGCAACCAAACACAGCTGAATGTATTTTTAGAAAATGAGAATCAAGCATTGGAAGAGGTTGTGGTTATCGGTTACGGTACGCAAAAGAAAGCCGATCTAACCGGATCGATCAGTTCATTGAAATCGTCCGATATCACCAAGCAACCGGCCATGTCAGCCATGCAATCTATACAGGGCAAAGCTGCCGGTATCAATATCATTGCCAACGAAGCTCCGGGATCGTCACCCAACGTCGTTATTAGAGGTCTAGGTACAGCGCTTGGAGGTAGAAATCCACTCTATATTGTGGACGGTATTGCGCAAACCGATATCAACAATATCAATCCTTCTGACATTGAGTCGATGGATGTATTAAAGGATGCTTCATCAGCTTCAATTTACGGTCTTCGCGCTGCAAATGGTGTCATCATTGTAACAACAAAGAAAGGAAAGACTGGAACTACAAGTATTAATTACGAAAGCTTTGCAGGCATTAAGAACGTTCTCAATCGCGTAAAAATGGCCAATGCTGATCAGTTTAGAATATTTGCCAATGAATACCTTACCTCGACCAATGGATCGTATCGTTTGGCTGAGAACCAAAAATATAATACAGATTGGTATGATGAGTTGTTACGCACAGGTTCTGTCTTTAATAATGCTGTCAATCTTTCTGGAGGAACTGAAAAAGTAGATTACTTTGTGTCTGCAAACAATTATACCGAAAATGGTATTCTTGATGGTTCTAAATTTGTGAGAAATACAATACGCAATAACAATGTTTATAAATTTTTAAACAATCGTCTAAAGTTTAGTCAAAATTTAAATCTTACTTTAACTAACGCAACGCCAAAACCATATAGTGCTTTTACTACCGCTTATCGTCAATCGCCGCTTGCTCCAGTCATGTTTGACAATGGTCGCTATGGTCTTGGTCGTGTAAATACAACAACCGGTGTTGCGGGTATTGAAGCCGCTTCAGGACAAGCAATCGGAAATCTTAATTCAATTGGAAATCCAGTTTATGAGGTTTTACGTCAAAATGAGAGAACAAATACATTCCGTCTACAAGGAAGTATGGAAGGCGAATTCAAGATTACAGATTACCTGAAAATTAACTCCCGCATCGGGGGGAATAAGTTCTATTCAAAACAACGGGTTTTTAATAATGTAAAAGATCAATGGTTAAATGCAAATACTTTATTGAATGAATCTGACTTCATCAAATTAAAGGAAAACAATCCGAAAGCCCTTGATTATGTAGACAATAGTCTGAAATATGAAAATCTGGAACAATTTCGCTGGTCATTCGAGAATTTCTTGACCTTCAACAAGAATTTCGACAAACATCATATCGAAGCCGTCGTTGGTATGTCGCGTGAAAAATATGATATCAATAGTATGAGCAGCCAAACAGGCTACAATGTACCGGAACAAGAGCAATATTGGAATATTAATCTTGCAAAAGGAACAACCAATTACGGCATTGTTGCGCTGCAAACGTATTATACGCCAAGAGCGCTATCATCCTATTTTGGACGATTACAGTACAATTTCGATAGTAAGTATTATTTAACTGCAACATTGCGTAGAGACGGATCAAGCGTATTTCGTAATACAGGAAAATATTGGGGTACCTTCCCATCGGTAGGATTAGGTTGGACAGTTACCAATGAAAGCTTCATGAAAGATGTTAGCTGGATAAATTTATTGAAAGTACGCGGAAACTGGGGTAAGTTAGGTAACCAAGATATTCCTTTAAATGTTTCCACAATTTTAACAAGTCCTGAAAGTTCAAATTACAACTACGTTTTTGGGCCTGAACAAAATATGGTCTATGGAAGTGCATATGGCACTCCTGCCGTAGATCTAACATGGGAAGTAACGAGAGAGACTGGCGCTGGCTTAGACTTCGCATTTCTAAACAACCAGCTTTCAGGATCCATTGACTACTATCATAAGCTGAACACCAATACAATTCTTGATGTAACACCAACTTACACTTCTCCTTCAGAGAAAAATTTCTATGCACATGGTGCCAAAGTGCTGAATCAAGGAGTTGAAGTAGCTTTAAATTGGAACAAGAGCATTAATCCTGAATTCAATTATACCGTCGGTGTCAATTATTCCTACAACAAAAACAAAGTAACAGAAGTGGTTCCAGCCTATGACCGTGCTACTGGAGGAAGCTTAAATAACGGTGAGATCACCAAACAGCTCCGTGTCGGACAACCCATCTATGCGTGGTGGATGTTTGAAACAAATGGTGTTTTCCAAGATGAAGCCGATGTAAAGAACTATCCTTCTTTCGGTGCTGCAAAACCCGGCTATTTAAAGTATAAAGACCAAAATGAAGATGGAGTTATCGATTCTAGGGACAAAGTTTTCTTTGGATCATTCTTGCCAACTTCAACTTACGGTATCAACTTAGGTATTAATTACAAAGCTATTGATTTCAATGTTTCGGGCTACGGCGTTGCCGGCAATAAAGTTTACAACGGTTTAAATAGCGTACGATCCAACGCTGGGGAGAATATTGCCCTGTCAACTTTTGAGAATCGCTGGACTGGCGCAGGTTCAACCAATGAGCACCCTGGTGCAGAAAGAGCGTATTGGGCATCGAGTTATTTCCTTGAATCAGGAGCTTACTTCCGTATCAATAATATCACCGTAGGATATACTTTTAACAACCTCTATAGCTCAAGATCTAAACTACGCCTGTATGTTACTGCTCAGAATCCATTTATATTCACGAATTACAGCGGTTTCTCTCCTGAACTGGCAGGCGATGGCAGTCCAAATCTTACGTCTGGTATTGAGCTTTCAGCTTATCCAACTACACGTAATTTCCTATTTGGGCTTAACATGCAATTTTAATCACCTTAGTTTTGAACACAATGAAAATTAACAAACTTTATATAGCGATTCTTCTTAGTGGAGGCATTGTATTACAAGGCTGTAAAGACAATAATTTCTTAGATGTGCCTTCTAAAGAATATGTAGAAGCAGGCGACAGTGAAGAAATTTATACTCCCGAACAATTTGTAAACGGTGTTTATGGTATGTTTACAGACTGGGACTATTCTTTCTCCTACATTGGTATCACCGACATGTTATCTGACAATGCGGACAAAGGAAGTTCCGCAACCGACGCAGGTGGCGATAAATTAAGCCTCGATGAATTAACTTATACCTCAACAACTGGATCTTTTCTTTCCATGTGGACACGCTGGTATAAATCCATTGGCCGAGCTACCCAAGCAATAGATTATACCGAGAAATTTGGTTTAACTGACGAAACCTATAAAAACAGATTAATTGCTGAAGCCCGTTTTCTGCGTGCTTTGAATTACTTTTATCTTGTACGGGGCTGGGGTGATGTTCCCATCCAAGAACGTGATCTGATCAAAAGGGAACCTGCTGCAGAGGTCTATGCCTATATTGAAGCTGACTTGCAATTTGCGATAGATAACTTACCCGCCAAATCTGCGTATGCGGCGAAAGATTTAGGCAGGGCAACCAAAGGTGCTGCACAAGGATTGCTATCGAAGGTATATTTGTACCAAAGCAAATGGCAACAAGCGGCTGATATGGCCAAGACTGTCATTACATCCGGTGGTTACAGCCTTGAACCAGATTATGCAACAATTTGGCGATTAGCGGGAGAAAATGGGCCTGAGTCATTATTTGAATTTCAAGCAAGGGGTACTTCTATAGCCCATGGTATCCAACAGTATAGTCAGGTACAGGCGCCTCGTGGCGGAGCCGTCAATTTAGGCTGGGGTTTTAATATTCCAAGCCAAAACCTATTGGATGCCTTTAACGCCGAAAAAGATAACATCCGTCGCGATGCAACGATTATTTTCAGGGGTGAAACTCTTTACGATGGTCGTCTGATTGACAATGGTGTAGAGAATCCGATGTACAATGAAAAAGCGTATTCTTCTGCAAATGGAGGTGCAGCTGATGGTGATAAAAATGTACGTTACCTTCGTCTAGGCGAAATTTATCTTATCCTTGCCGAAGCCGCAAATGAGGTTGGCAATAGCAGCGAAGCCCTGACTGCATTGAATACTGTCCGGACACGCGTGAAACTGCCCAACGTAACTACAACCGACCAAGCACAGCTCCGTCAATTGATCTGGAAAGAAAGACGCCTTGAATTGGCATTTGAGCACGACCGCTGGTTTGATCTGGTTCGTACAAAACAAGCAAAAACAGCCATGGCGGCCAATGGAAAAACTTTCCAGGATAAAATGACGCTTTTCCCTATTCCGGAAAACCAACGTATCCAAACTCCAGAAATGCCGCAGAATACCGGTTGGTAATTATATAAGTAAAAGTAACTCCGTTCAAACGGCCAAAGGCCGTTTGAACATTTTTTCAAGAATTAAACAACATATCCATGAGAAAACGAATAGCATATCCCGTATTCACCGGTATAGCTTTGGCGCTTATTCTCAGCAGTTCGTGCCAAAATGCTATCAATAGCAGTCCAGACAATCCCTCAAAAATTGATTCAACAAATGCAGGCCGCGTCAATGAAGATTCGCTATTGACCAATATTCAGCAACACACATTTCAATATTTTTGGGAAGGTGCGGAGCCTACTTCTGGCCTCGCCAGGGAACGCATCCATATGGATGGTGTCTACCCTCAAAATGACCGTAACGTGGTCACCATAGGTGGTAGTGGTTTCGGTCTTATGGGGATGATTGTCGCCATGGAACGCGGGTTTATCAGCAAAGAACAAGGTGTCCAAAAATTGGATCACATCATGGATTACTTAGGAAAAATCGAACGGTTCAAAGGTGCATGGGCTCACTGGTATGATGGCGAACTAGGCACAGCTAAACCATTCAGTGAAAAAGATAATGGTGGCGATATTGTTGAAACCGCATTCTTAGCACAGGGTCTGATTGCCATTCGGGAGTACCTAAAGGATAAAGATGATTCTGCTCAAAAGGTTGCCCAAAAGGCTGACAAGCTATGGAAAGAAATCAATTGGAATCATTATACAAATGGGCAAAATGTCATGTATTGGCATTGGAGCCCCAAATTTAACTTTCAACAAAATCACCCGGTAAGAGGGTATGATGAATGTCTGATCACCTATATCTTAGCAGCCTCCTCGCCTACTTATCCTATTGCTCCATCGGTATACCATGAGGGCTGGGCAAGATCAGGTGCGATTAAAACAGCAGCTAAAAAATATAACATTCCACTCGTCCTTAAGCATAATGCCAAAGAAGGCGAAGTGGGGCCACTTTTCTGGGAGCATTATTCTTATTTAGGATTAAGCCCCAAGGGATTAAAAGATCAATATGCAGATTACTGGGAAGCAACAAGCAACCATGCCAAGATAAATTTGGCCTATGCTGATCTAAACCCAAAAGGCTACACGGGTTATGGTTCCTCTAAAGGATGGGGCTGGACAGCCAGTTATTCCATCAACGGTTATGATGCCCATCACCCAGACAACGATCCTGGCGTGATCGCGCCAACAGCGGCATTATCATCCATTCCCTATACACCGCACGAAAGCATTCAATTTGCACAATACCTCGACAAACAACTTGGCGACAAAATTTGGGGTAAATATGGCTATTACGACGCGTATAGCGAAACAGCAAATTGGTATCCACAACGGTATCTGGCGATTGATCAGGGACCTATTATAGTGATGATCGAAAACTATAGAACTGGTAAAATCTGGGATCTTTTTATGCAAGCCCCGGAAATTCAACAGGGACTAAAAAAACTTGGTTTTACAAGTCCCTATTTAAAATAGTGGTCTGTGGAATCATTTTCGATCCATCACACGTTGAAAATGGTTCCTACCACGAAAATAACATTGCATAGTATCAAAAAGTTCAACAATTAAAATTGAACATCTACCCTAAATATTAAGTAGCGCAGAGTAGAAGATTCATGCGCACATAAACAAAAGATAATAAGATGAAAAAAGTAGTAGGTGCTTTCCTTCTTGCATTTCTAGCTTGGCATACAAGTTCGGCTCAAAGCAATCAGAAAATGGACAAGTTCATTGATCAGCTGATGGCTAAGATGACTGTCGAAGAAAAGATTGGACAACTTAATCTAGTAACAGGTGGTGAGGCGACTACAGGAACGACTGTCTCCACTGATGTGGAATCAAAAATTAGAAATGGTCAAATCGGTGGTATTTTCAGCATGAGTACCCCCGCTAAGATCCGCAAAACACAGGAGATAGCCATTAAACAGTCCCGTTTAAAAATACCCATTATCTTTGGTATGGATGTCATTCATGGGTACCGTACCGTATTCCCTATTCCTTTGGGACTTGCCGCTACTTGGGATATGAATTTAATTCAGCAATCTGCACGTATTGCGGCAGAGGAAGCTACTGCGGATGGAATCAATTGGGCATTTTCGCCAATGGTCGATATTTCTCGCGATCCACGATGGGGTCGTATTTCTGAAGGTGCAGGTGAAGATACCTATCTTAGCTCAAGGGTTGCTGAGGCTATCGTCCATGGTTTCCAAGGTGATAATCTCGCGGCATACAACACCATGATGGCCTGCGTCAAACATTTTGCCCTATACGGTTCAGCCGAAGGCGGTCGTGATTATAATAGCACGGATATGAGCCTTCACCGGATGTACAATGAATATTTACCTCCTTACAAAGCAGCAATAGACGCCGGAGCTGGAAGTATTATGACGTCTTTTAACGATATTAATGGTGTCCCTGCTTCAGCAAACAAATGGTTAATGACTGATGTTTTACGCAAACAATGGGGCTTTAAAGGATTGGTCGTAACCGATTATACAGCGGTAAATGAATTAACGGCACACGGTCTAGGTGACCTCCAGCAGGTGTCTGCTTTAAGTCTCAATGCGGGTGTTGATATGGATATGGTCGGTGAAGGGTTTCTTACGACGCTAAAGAAATCTTTGGACGCTGGAAAAGTCAAAATCGCAGATATTGACAGGGCTTGCCGTTTTGTTTTGGAAGCCAAGTACAAATTAGGCTTATTTGATGATCCATATCGCTATTGTGATGAAAAACGGGCGAAAACAGTGATTGGATCTGAAGCCAATCATGCGAAAGCAAGAGAAATTGCAGCAAAATCTTTTGTTTTATTGAAAAATGAAAACCAAGCGCTTCCATTGAAAAAAACGGGCACAGTCGCTGTTATTGGCCCTTTAGCCAATTCAGGAGCAAATATGCCAGGAACCTGGAGTGTCAGTGCTGAACTAGACAAAACGGCCTCGTTGGTTGAGGGCATGAAAGCTGTATTGGGTAACAAAGTAAATATCCTGACACACCTAGGCAGTAATCTGTTGGAGGATCCGAATTACCAAAAACATGCAACTATGTTTGGACGTACAATCGCACGTGATCCCCGAAAAGAAGAAGAGATCATTGCAGAAGCCGTGAAAGTTGCCCAGCAGTCCGATGTCGTCGTCGCTGCGCTCGGCGAATCGTCGGAAATGTCTGGAGAAAGCTCCAGTCGATCTGAACTGGATATTCCAAAAAATCAACAGAATCTTTTAAAAGCATTGTTGGCTACCGGAAAGCCAGTTGTTCTTGTGCTATTTACGGGTCGACCACTGACGCTCACATGGGAAGATGCTCACGTGCCCGCGATATTAAATGTTTGGTTTGGTGGGACAGAAACTGGAAAAGCAGTGGCTGATGTCTTATTTGGAGATGTTGTACCATCGGGAAAAATTACGGCAACTTTCCCACGTAATGTTGGTCAGATTCCGATCTATTACGCGCACAAGAATACCGGTAGACCTTACGGAAACTCAGGTGATTTTGAAAAATTCAAATCCAATTACCTCGATGTAAGTAATTCGCCACTTTACCCTTTTGGATATGGTTTAAGTTATACGACCTTTACCTATAGTGACATTCGTCTCGACCGTACCAAAATCCACGAAAAAGGTACGCTACAAGCGAGTATAGACATCAGTAATACTGGAAACTATGATGCTGAGGAAACTATACAGCTCTATATACAAGACGTAGTCGCATCAGTTACGCGTCCCGTAAAAGAACTAAAAGGGTTTCAGAAAATATTCCTTAAAAAAGGAGAACAAAAAACGGTAAACTTTAAAATTAACGTGGATGATTTGAAATTTTTTGACAACAGCCTGAATTATATCGCAGAGCCAGGAAATTTCAAAGTGTACATTGGCCCCAACAGTCGCGATGTCAAAGAAAAAGAATTTGAATTGCTTTAAAACTATTTTTCTATAAAAAAACAAAGCGGCACTTAAATCAATAAGTGCCGCTTTGTTTTTCTGTGGCGATCGTCAGTCGATGCTAACAACTTCATCTTTAAAAGACCTTTTATTTTAAAGATTTCAAATAGGTTTTGATCAACGATATTCCGTCATCATGCAAGATTGTGGTTCCCTTTTGGGGCATATGCATCTCTCCTAATGTTGACATTCTTCCAATCATCTTGGCCTGTTTCAACAAAATTCCAGTTTCATTCAAGGGGCTTTCGTAACGGAGATCCAGCATAGTCATATAAGCGGTACCTTTAGGATTATGACAATGGGCGCAATTAAGATCCAAATAAGCACGTGCTCGCACAGGTGTCGACCGGGTCACATCATCATAACTTGGCAGGGCGCTAAAATCACTCAACGATTTTAAATCAAGCATACCCCTATCCCTCAAATATAACAATTGCTGGAGAGGTTCTTTATTGACATGGACAATACGGTTCATATTTCTTATTTTGGGACCTATTGGAAGCATATGATTTCCTTGACGGTGGCATGCGATACAATCCTCCCGCGAAGGAATGATATAATTCGTCTGTCTTTCGACACCTTTGCTGTCTAGAAACGAAACATGAACGGAAGCGCTGTCCATGAGTAGAAAAGCTTCATCTTGAGCTGCATTCCATTGATAGGTAGCCGCATTCCATTGCCCATCTTTATTGATAATAAGCCTAGTCTCAAGCAGCTGTAATTTAGCCCCTTTTACCACATTTGCTGCCGAATAGAAAAAAGTTTTAGCTATGATAGTACCATTGGGGAATTCGGGTAGTCCATCGTCCGATGCACTCATTTTTTCCCCTTTGGGAAGAAAGATTGCACGCTTTTTATCAGCATAGTCTGTGAATAAGGCAGATGCTAATTCATAGGAAATCCCTTGGTCGTTTGGCACAAGATCAGCCAATTTACCTTTGAACAGATTGTAATCCGATAATTTGCTCCTAAATACAATATTATCTTTAGCAGTTCTTCCGCGACCGATATTATTTACGACAATTAAAAGTACAGGTATTAATAAAACACCCATCAAAATGATTATTTTCTTCATTTCCCTTTATGTTCTTCTCTCCCTTTCTAGTCCATCATTAAATCGGACGAAGATAAGATAAATAAGGGATTATGGTGAGTCATGAGGGATTATCGTTCTACTATTTTACAATTAACTCAGAAAATGATAAAAATGAACAATTTTTAGCAAAAAATAAATTGGCTCCAAGCTAAATCGGGAAATAAAATGGCTATATTTAGCTGTCTTTTAACCAAAACTTCGGATCCATGGAAGATATGATTCTCTACAATCGGCTTCAGTTCGCATTTACTATTACATTTCATTATCTTTTCCCCCAATTGACCATGGGTTTATCGCTGATGATCGTGTACTTTAAATGGAAATTTCTGCAGACTCAAAACGAAGATTACAACCACGCTTCAAAATTTTGGATGAAAATCTTCGCCCTTAATTTTACCATGGGCGTTGTCACGGGCATCCCCATGGAGTTTCAGTTTGGCACAAACTGGGCGAAGTTTTCGGAACTTACCGGTGGGATTATTGGGCAGACCCTAGCTATGGAGGGCATGTTCTCCTTTTTCCTAGAATCTTCGTTTCTAGGAATGTTCCTTTTTGGAGAAAAGTTGCTCGGCCATAAGCTCCATTTTCTATCAGGACTAATGGTCTTTATTGGATCCTGGGCCAGTGGCTTCCTGATTATAGCCACACATTCTTGGATGCAACATCCGGTGGGCTATGAGATTCTTGAAAACGGCAAATTTATACTGAATAATTTTAGCGCATTATTCAGTAATCCATGGCTCTGGCCCTCCTATCTTCACAATCAAGCCGCATCTTTGGTTACAAGTTCCTTTTTTGTTGCTTCTATTGGCGCATTTTATCTGCTCAGTGACAGGCATAGCAAATTTGGTAAGATATTCGTTAAAAGCGGGGTCATCTTTGGTGCGATCTCTTCGGTGATGCTTGCCTTTCCTACCGGAGATTTGGCTGCAAAAAATGTGGTAAAATACCAACCCGCTGCCTTTGCTGGGATGGAAGGAATTTTCAAAACAGAAAAAGGCGGATCAGAGATTGTTCTGATCGGTCAACCGGACATGGAAAATAAAAAATTGGATAATAAAATAGCCGTACCGAATGTCCTCAGTTTTCTTACCTATCAACGCTGGGATGCAGAAATTAAGGGATTAAATGAATTCGACCAATCGTTACACCCAACGAACGTGCCTGGACTTTATTATAGTTATCACATCATGGTAGGTCTTGGTACCATATTCATTGGAGTCATGGTGCTCGCAGTGCTACTGCTTTGGAGAAACAGATTATACCAAACAAAATGGTTATTATGGATTATCATGTTTATGATCCCTTTTCCCTATATCGCCAATACGGCAGGCTGGTACACGGCCGAGCTTGGAAGACAACCTTGGCTTGTGTATAATCTCATGCGAATGGTAGACGGTGTATCCCCTACAGTCTCTTCTGGAAACACCTTATTCACCTTTCTGGGATTCGTTGGTCTGTACATTCTTTTGGGTTTACTATTTCTGATGTTAGTCCTCAAAATCATTAAAAAAGGTCCCGAAACTTACCCTGCATTAACCTAATTAGCTATGGAAATATTTTGGTTTATCGTATTAACTTTTATGTTGGGAATCTATATTGTACTCGATGGGTACGATTTTGGAGCAGGAATTGTCCATCTATTTTTCGCTAAGACGGAACAGGAGAAAAAAGCTGTAACGAATTCCATTGGACCATTTTGGGATGCCAATGAAGTGTGGCTTATTGCTTCCGGAGGTGTCTTGTTTTTTGCTTTCCCTACGCTTTACGCTTCCTCTTTCAGTGGATTTTACCTACCGCTAATGCTTGTGTTATGGCTACTTATTTTTAGGGCAATAAGCCTCGAGTTGAGAGGTCAGATACACCATCGCCTTTGGGAAGCTTTGTGGGACAAAGCCTTTGGACTAGCAAGTTTATTGCTTGCGCTTTTCTTTGGCGCGGCCCTGGGAAACGTCGTTCGTGGAGTCAATCTTGGTATGGTCGAAAATGGTGTATCAACACAGGAGCCACATTATTTTTTCCTTGCACTTTGGAACCCGACCTTTGACCCCTTAGCCCAGCATCAAGGCATTATTGACTGGTTTACCGTTATATTGGGTTTAGTCGCTGTCGTTACATTGACGATTCATGGAGCAGGCTGGATTATCCTCAAAACCTCCAGCACCTTAAACGATAGATTAAAACGTATTGTTTTTAAACTCAACGTTGTCTTGCTTATTCTCGTTATGCTATCAGCCTATGTATGGCATTACGTAAAACCCATCTCTTTAAGCAATTTTCAAAATCATTATTGGCTATGGTTATTTCCCCTAATTGCAGCAGCTGGATTGCTCGGACAATTCTGGATCAGGAGCTTTAAGAAAGACGGTATGGGCTTCTTGTTTTCATCCCTCTTTATACTCGGGAGCTTTGCCACAACCGTGGCTTCCATGTTTCCCATATTATTACCATCAACGAATGACGTAAATCCGTCCTTGACGATTCAAAATACTGCTGCACACGAATATGGTCTCTCTGTAGGTTTAGGCTGGTTTATAGTTGCTGCCATTTTAGTAATAGCCTATTTCATTATCCAATTTAGAGTATTCAAAGGTAAGCTAGATAATGTAGGTTACGGCGAACACTAAGATGCGCCCTCGATTAAAGGTCCAATAACTTATGCTTCATTGCAAACTGTACAAGTTTAATCATATTTTTGACTTTGAATTTAGTCAGTAGATTACGCCGATGCGTTTCTACAGTAACTGGGCTTAAAAATAACTTTTCTGCGATCTGATTCGTTGTCAGTCCATTTGAAATCAAAATCAAAATCTCCTTTTCACGTTGTGTCAGCCTAGGAAGGCTTTTCATTGTGGCAACTGCGCCCGTGTATAGCTCTTTTGCACGATCACAAATTGATTCTTTGCCATCTATCCCCAGTTGTACGCAACCTAAAAATTCCTCGTTGGACACATCCTTTAAAATATAGCCATTTCCGCCGGCACGCATAAACTGAAAAATAAGATTGCCATCGGCTAAATTGCTCAAGGCGACTATAGGAACCAAAGGGAATTGCTTCCTGACCTGCCTACATACATCTACGCCGCTAATGTTGGAAAGCTGCATATCCATCAGAACCAAGTCAACTCTCGTTGTATCCAAAAATTCAATCATGGCCACCTCTTCCAAAAATGGATATACCCGATACCCGTCCTGATTATTGAGAAAAGAAACGACTCCTTCCAACAGTAAGGGATGATCGTCTAACACCGCAATTATCTTCATGACTCTGCCAATTTAAACAGTTATAGCAATTTCGATTTGGGTTCCGGATCCAAGCTTGCTGTGAATGTCAATTGATCCGTTGATCCATTTAATCCTATTGACCATATTATTTAATCCCAATCCATAATTTAATACGGAGGAATCAAAGCCTTTACCATTATCCTCCACAAGTATATGTAATATTTCTTCCGATTTACTTACCTGAACAATAATCGTATCTGCATTTGCATACTTTAGTGCATTTGAAATCGCTTCTTGAACAATTTGATAGAGGGCCAATCCTTTTTGAAAATCGACATTCAATTCAGGTTCGTAATTCTCAAACTGAATGGAAACATGACTATTTTTCATTACCAGACACAATTGCTCCAATGCTGCTATCAACCCAAACTGACGCAACGATGCAGGCATTAGATTATGTGAGATCCGCCTTACTTCGCCCAAAATATCATTCAGCTTCTGCGGTATTTCGTCCGTCAAGATTGTACTCTTCGCTACGTCGCCCGCAATCTTAAATTTTAACCCTGTCAACATACCGCCTATGCTGTCGTGCAGATCCTGAGCAATGCGCTGCCGCTCCTGCTGTTCCCCCTTGAGCATAGATTCCGAAATTTGCAACTGCTTTTCCTTTTCCAATTTTTCCAATACTATGTCGTGGTTGAGCCGTATCTGTGTATTGAGCTTCCGCTGCTTTCTGTAAAAAAAAGCAGTAAATAGCACAATGAAGAAAAGCAAAATAGCAATACCCAAAACTAGAAAAACTCGAAATTGGTTCCGGTCCTTTTCTGCGCGCAGATTCAGAATCTCCTTTTCCTTTTCAACGGTCTTATACTTGGTCTCCATCTCATTCATTTTTTCCAGCAGTTGGACCTGCAGAATGCTATCGGATAGCTTATTTGCGGTATTGGACATCTTCAGTGCATCCTGATAATTACCCATCAGCTCATTTACGGCTGCCAGTTGACTATATACTATTTTGCTATTATAAAGATCTCGGGTCAATAGGCCATTTTTTACAATTTCCTCCAGCTGCAGTTTGGCATCGGCATACTTTTTCTGCAGGAGATACACATTAAACTTTCTGAACCGCATCATCTGGAATAATTTCCAATTGTTCATCTTGACCGACCAATCCAAACCGATATCCAATAACCTTAACGCCTCATCCGTTTGCTGCTTTGTCGTAAAGTAAAGAGCCTCGTTGTAATAGTAATTGGGCAGCTGAGAAGAATTTGGATACTCGTCCAATAGCTGCTTGGCTTTGTCCAATAAGATTTTTGCTTCTTTGGATTTTACCTGATAGCAATAATTGCTTACTGCGTTGAGGTAAGCCACTAAAAGTGCGGCACTCGGGGGTTGCTGCTCAAGCTGCTTAATCGCTAACTGATGGTATTCATCCGCTTTTGCAAGCTGATTGGACGACATAAAAGTCATACCGATCATCGTATTTATACTACCTTCCATAATAGGATCGTGCGCTTTGGCGTACGGTAAACACTTCCCATTAAGAATATCCAAAAAGTCAGCAAATCCCTTTTTAGGAAATCGAATCAAGCCCAGATTGTACCATGCTCTAGCCAATAACCCTTGTTGGAAAGGCTTTTGCGCATTGCCAAGCAGGTCGATACATTTCTGGACTTCAATGCCCGCGTTTTTACTATCCAGGAATTGCCCATAATAATAGCTTTTATATAATGCGCCCATGGCCTGTAAGGTCCGGAATGGCCTAGCCAACCGCTCACCCTCACGCATATTATTCCAAAATTTCGCCGTATCTCTAAATCGATAGTAATCTGCCAAATAAAAATGATGCATTGCCTTCACACTATCATTGGACCTCGATAGCAATAACTTCTCCGCGTCAACTCGATATTTATTCTCATCCAATGGCAGGAAACTCTGTCCAGCTGCAGCATGTATAGTAAAGTATACTATAAAAAAGGCCATTATCTTCATTAACTCTTTCAACTGAAACATCATTAATCCAATATATTATATCATTTAAACAACTAAACTAAATCGGGCCTTTTCAGCCAATGGTTTTATAATATGTAATACTGAATATCTTATGGTGGTTCAAGACTTCAATCTACTTCTATTAGCATGCTATTAGACTTCATCAATGTCGACAGCAGAAAATACAGGCCGGAAAACCGCATAATCAAATGGCGGATCGCAAAAAAACAAAGATATATCTCCACAATGAATTGTTAAAGACATTCTTCTACTTTTTTGAAATTAATTGCCAACACAAGAATAGGCTAATCTATTTAAATACAGGCCAAAATATTTCAACTAAAAAAAACGCCTCCAGATAGCGCGAGAGGCGTTTTTAAACGATATTAGCTGCTCTTTTTTGTCGCAATATCGATCAGCAAATCCAGCTTACACTGGTACGCCGAAGACAGCACATTTGGATTATCAAACTCAAAAAGCGCCGATTTCATCACAGGGACACTAAAGGGCAATGTCCAGGCGCGAAGTGATTTTGCGATCGCATCCATAGCGTTGATCCCTTGCAGTGCATGAACACCATCGGCCCAGCAAACCAGTCCAATATGTTTGTCCGTCAGATAAGCAGGTTTGTTCTGGGCACTTACTTCTAACCAGTCCAGACAGTTTTTCATGACGCCGGGGATACTTCCGTGATATAAAGGAGACAGCCAAAAATGCACATCTGCCTCAAGAAATAAGTTATTCATAATCTTTACTGCATTAGGCACGCGGTTGAGACTCTGATCAAATAAAGGTATTCCGCTGTCAGCTAGATTGAAGATCGTGTTGTCGATGCCTATCTGGTTCAACTTTTCGGAAAAATAATTCGACAGTTTTCCCGATGTAGATTCTTGCCTTCTTTCCAAGGCGCCATTAAATATTAAAGCTTTCATTATACTTTACTTTTTTTAAAAATAACTTTAGGCATGCCCACTTCACCATACATCAATGTTTGTACAATCGGGACCAAACGTTCTGTTGCTAACATATAAAGTGATGCCGGGATATCTGGACGGGCTCGTACAACAACTTTTTGGTTCCGAAAATGCGATAAATCCATCGATCGCAAAGTTTGCCTCCATAGGTCTATGGCCAGTGCCTCTACATCCCTAAAATCGTAATAAGCTGCAATCGGTTGAAGTTTCTCAGCCAGGGTCATGTAGACCCAAGGCGGGATAATTGCATCAACAGAACAGCTGATAGCAACTGCTTTATTCGCAAAAACGGACCAATCCACTACGGCTAAAGCTTCTTTAAATTCCTTTTCTCTGACGATCGCCTCTTGATAAAGCAATACTTTGATATCAAAGCTTTCGATCGTCAGATTGGTCTTAAAATCGATCAGATCTAAGGCCAATATGCCCGTGTTTTCAACTTTATTTACAAACATGTTTTCTTTACACCACACTAGCGATTACTGCCTCATATTTTTTTTCCACAACAGACCAATCCAAAAGTGACCAAAATGCATCCAAATAGTCAGCCCTTTTATTCTGATATTTCAAATAGTAAGCATGCTCCCAGACATCGACCCCCAAAATGGGGAAACCTCTACTGATCAATTGGGTATCCATCAACGGATTATCCTGATTTGAAGTAGCTGCTACATCCAAAGCACCAGAGTGCTTCACATAAAGCCAAGACCAGCCCGAACCAAATTGCCCAAGTCCTGCATTTTTTATCTGGGCCTTGAGTTGATCCAAAGAACCGAAGGCTAAGTTTATTTCGTCCGCTAATTTTCCTGTGGGTACCGTTTGTGGATTGGGCGATAAAATTTCCCAAAATAACGTGTGGTTAAAATGACCGCCAGCATTATTGCGGATCACTGAACCGTAGTCGCTGACCTTTACCAAAATATCCGATAATTCGCCGGCTTCGCTTTCCCTTTCTTCTAATGCCTTATTGAGATTGTCGACATAAGCTTGATGATGCTTTTGATGATGAATCGTCATGGTCTCACGATCAAAATAAGGCTCAAGCGCTGCATAGTCATATGGTAACTGGGGTAATTGAAATTTGTGCATAGTTTTATTGTTTTTATGATAAGTCAAAACTAAAGAATTCATCTTAATAAAACAACTAAATAGTTGTTTTATTAAAAATCATAAAATTAAATAAAAACACTAAACCTTCCATTGACACCTATTTTAGAACAAAAATAAAAACACTACCTTTGCTGAGTGTTTATAAAACTACTTTTTCATTGTCAAATGCAGAAAAATCCAGCTGATCGAATATTAATGTTATTGAAAATGCGACGAGAAGCCACAGCAGCTTTGATTGCAACAGAATTGGCGATAACAAAAGAAGGTGCGCGTAAACATTTATTGAACCTCGCGAATCAGAACCTGATCGTATCGAATAGCCGAAGCGAAGGCATAGGCCGTCCTTCGACTTACTACAGTCTGTCTTCGCAGGGTATGGCAAGATTTCCAGATAGTCACGCTGATATCACGGTACAATTGTTACAATCGATTAAACATGTGCTTGGCGAGAATGCGTTAAATCTACTTATTAGTGACCGGGAGTCTAAGGTATATCAAAAATATGCCGAGGCAGTATGGGATATCGAATCGATTGAAAAAAAACTTGAGGTTATAGCCGCTAAACGGACTGAAGAAGGCTATATGGCCGAGTGGAGAAAAGAACGTGACCATTATCTTCTCATTGAAAATCATTGCCCGATATGTGCAGCAGCAACTGAGTGCCAGGGTTTTTGTCGTTCAGAACTAACGAATTTTCAACAACTGGTCGGTCCGGCCTATGTCATCAGCAGAACGGAATATATAATAGATAACGCTCCACGCTGTACGTATCGCATTATGGAAAAGAAATAAGGCTGCCCTATCGAATTAATGCTAAGAAATTAGTAATATACCGATAAGTATTTTCTATCTTTGCACGCAAAGAATAGAATTCATCATGTCGAAAGCAGAACACACACGGCAATTTATCATTGAGAAAACTGCGCCCATCTTTAATAAAAAAGGTTACTTTGCGACTTCCCTATCAGATATCACAACAGCGACAGGCTTAACAAAAGGAAGTATTTATGGTAATTTTAAGGACAAAGACGATCTGGCCATACATGTTTATACTTATCAGAGCAAAAACATTTCCGATGCGGTTCATCAGCAGATTATTCAGCAGAAAACAGCGTTAAAGAAGCTTTTGTCTTTTTTTGATTTCTACAAAGAGAATTTTAAAGCTATCGCAGCTTCTGGCGGATGTCCAATGATGAACGCTGCTGTTGAAGCAGATGATTCACTGCCTTTTTTAACGCCAAAAGTGAAGCGTTCATTTGACCTTTGGCGCCAGCGTTTAATCTTGATTCTGGAGGAAGGAATAAAAAATGGAGAATTTAAGCAAGATGTTTCTGCTGAGGATTACGCCATTACGTTTATGGCGATGATCGAGGGCGGAATTTTGCTTTCAAAAATTACCGGAAGAGGAAAAGATTTAGCGATTGTCTTAGAAAAAATGAGAGAAATGGTCAACCGGGAAATCAAAAGTTAGTTTTTTTAAAAATTCAAATACCAATCGGTATATTATTACAAAAATATTAAAATAAAAAGAGATGAAAAGAGTTGTAGTTACCGGCATGGGAACCATAAATCCGCTGGGAGAAAACATTGATACATTCTGGAATAACATTTTGCGCGGTGAAAACCGCACAGCAGCGATTAGCCGTTTTGATGCATCCCTATTTCGAACACAGATTGCAAGTGAAATTAAGCAATTTCAACCCGAAAAATACTTAGATAGAAATGAAATCAAAAGGAGTGATCTTTTCACGCAATATGCGTTATACAGTGCAGCTCAAGCACTAGAAGATTCGGGACTAGTACCTGAAAGCATGGATCCCTTTGACATCGGTGTCATTTGGGGTGTTGGTCAGGGTGGAATGGAAACTTTCGAAAAAGAGGTAGAAGGTTACGTAACGGGAGATTACAAACCGCGATTCAGTCCATTTTTCGTTCCGCGCCTCATCGTGAATATGGCTTCTGGAATGATATCGATGAAATATGGTTTAAAAGGAATCAACTACACAACAGTATCGGCCTGCGCAACATCCAATACTGCTTTTATGGATGCCTTCAATTACATTCGATTAGGGAAAGCAAAAGTTTTTATCAGTGGCGGCTCCGAGGCTCCCATCACACCCGCTTCCGTTGGAGGCTTTTCTGCCATGAAGGCCATGTCGAGCCGGCATGATAGCCCACAGACTGCAAGCAGACCATTTGACCGCGATCGCGACGGCTTTGTCATGGGAGAAGGTGCCGGTGCGCTTATCCTCGAAGAGTACGAACATGCAAAGCAAAGAGGCGCAAAAATTTATGCAGAACTTGTAGGAGCTTCAATGACTGCGGACGCTTACCATATGACTTCTCCCCACCCCGAAGGAATAGCTGCTGCAAAAGCTATGTCTCTAGCGTTGGAGGAAGCCAAAATTAACATCAGCGAGCTCGACTATTTAAATCTCCACGCTACTTCAACTCCGGTTGGAGATATCGCTGAACTAAAAGCGATGCAACGCGCTTTTGGCAACTCCAACAATTTATGGGTCAGTTCTACCAAGTCAATGACAGGACACTTACTTGGTGCGGCGGGGGCTATCGAAGCAATCATTGCCGTAAAATCTATCAACAACAATGTTATCCCCGCAACGATAAACATCGAAAATATAGATCCGGAGATTCCGGAAGGGGTAAATATTGTGATCAATCAGCCACTGGAAAAAACCGTGACTGCAGCAATGAGCAATGCATTTGGGTTTGGAGGACACAATTCGAGTATAGTTTTCAAAAAGATTTAATTTTTTTGAAATAATTCTTGACAAAGTGTATTAAACACACTATCTTTGTACTATCATAATTTAGGTTTATAATTGGTTATTTAAGGTTTTCATTCTCCCCGTTTGAAAACCTTTTTTTATGCCTATTTTTTTGTCCAATGCTATTTGTAGATCTACTTTTTGCGGACACTATACTCCCCTCAATCAATCCCACCATTATTTAGATGAGCTTGTTATCGCTTCCTCACAGGCTATGAGAACAGCAGGCGGGATCGCATACTTGGTTTGATAATGAATACCGCCTTTTTAATCGTTGACGCAATCACTTGCTGATCATAATTTAGCTAGCTGCAAAAATAAATACAAAAGCATTACCAAATTATAGCTAATCACAATTTTCAATCAATATTTAGACAGTTATCGGTCACTGATTATTCAGTTCTGACTGACGAATCACTGAGCAAGCACTGAACGAGCACTGAACAAGTAGTGTCAAAAGGTACAATTTGGTCACCTTTTGGTCCCAATTTGTTGCCGCTCCAAATCAAAGGGGGATTTAATTGAAGCGTTCAAATAAAACTGTTTATACAAAACAGAAAATACAAATGGAAATATGAAATTGCACGACCTTATCGGACTAGAATCTAAGAAGGGGATTCTCCAACAAGTACCTAGACAACCGTATGGTAGAAATACAGTTAGTCGAAAATTACGATCACTTGGGTTTGTAGATGCATTCGACTTAAAAAAATCTATAGAAGCAATGATTAATTCTTTAAGACAGGATAAAAATTTATGAAAAAATAGCGAGACAATCGAAGTTGCCTCGCTGGGTAATAATAAACATATGAAATTATTCTTTACCGTTCTCTTTAGCCCACCATAATCGCTTACCCCAATTGTAATCCACAGTTCCAGCTGCAGCCGCGTTGACATTCTCTGTATTATACAAATACTCATTATTCGGATACGGCAAACGGAAAGGTTGATCGGTGTGTACTTTTTTGAATTTTTGAATTTTCGAAGGATAGTTTGTACTAGGTATACCAGTTCTTCTATACAGATTCCAAGCTTCAAAATTTTCTTTAAACAAAGCTACCCACATGTCCCAGTAAATACGGTTTTTAGTATTATCAAATTTACCTGCGTCAGCGAGATAAGCTGCGATGTCATCTGTTGCGATATTATTATCTTGCATGGACAGTGTAACCGCTGTTTCATAAGCCGTTTTTGCGGAAATACCAACATTGTATCCAGATAAAGCAGCTTCAGCTAACAGGTAATACGTTTCACAAGCCCTATAGAAAGGTACCGCTCCAGCAGGATCATTGATATAATGATCGCCAATCCAAGAAATCGAGGTTGAAGGAGACGGATTTGTCAATGAACCATTTACAAATCCAACATACTTACCTTCATTATTTTTTCGGGCGATAGAAGCTATCCTTGGATCTTTGGTCTCAATTAAATGATCAATAAAAATATCAAACATTCCCCAATTATTGATCCTGTTGCCGTTAATACCTGATTCATACCAAGGTTCCATATAGGGTAAGGTACCAGGGAAAAACATCTGGCAGTTTTCTGCGTTTGTTTCAATAATAGGATATTTCTCTTTATTGCCGGCAATTTCCTCAATAGTCGATTTTGCCAATGCTGGCGCAACAGAAGAAATCCGCATGGCCATACGTAAGCGCAACGCGTTACAGAATTTTTGCCACCTTAACATTTGCTCCTTTATATCCGCACTTCCACTATTGGTTTTTCCATAGATCACATCATAATCCCCCATTTCATCCGTACCTATCCCTGCCGCTATTTCGTCCGCAATTGATTTAAGGTCGGCCAATACAGCAGGGAAAATATCTTCCTGTTTATCATATTTAGCTTTCAAGATGGAGCCGTCCTCAGGACGCCCTTGAAATGCTTCTGAGTAAGGAATATCTCCCCAACCGTCCAATAAATAAGACCACATATAATTGTTCCATATCCTGGCAACAATGCGAATATTTTTGTAACTCTCTGCTGCACCCTCTGTTTTCTTCAATAAATCCTTCATCTGAGTGATATTGTAGTAACAAGCAGCCCAGCGATTACCATAGGTATTATTCGAAGGAATTAATCCCCCCAAATTGTCTGGATATTGAATTTTAACAATATAACCTGCAAATGTACCATACCCGTCAACGTCACCACCAAATTGGTCTCCGGCATACCGCATTACATTTACCAACATGTTCTGCGGAGGGACATCTGACAATGCATCTGGATCGGTATTAATTTCTTCAAAATTTTTAGTACATCCCGATACCAACAAGGCAGCTAGAATAGGTGTATATTTAAGTTTTTTAATCAAAGTATTCATAAGTGTAAAATTATTTTTATTACGTTTTAAACCTAATAAAGAAATTAAAATGTAAAACCAAGTTTGAGACCTATACTTCTTGAATTAGGAACAGTCGCTTGTTCAAATCCTACTCCTCTTGAATCACTCGAAACACCACCTGCTTCTGGATCCAAACGCATAGTATTAGATTTATGAACCCATAATAAAGCTAAATTAGTTCCTGTAATAGAAATATTAGCACGTTTTATTCCTTTTATTCTACTATACAGGTGCTTAGGTAAATTATACGAAACATAAGCTTCTCTCAATTTCAAGAAGGAACCATCGAACACATACATTTCAGAAATACCGCCGTTTTCGTACCAGTCTTGAGCACTAGTTTCAATGGTATTTTCAACCCAGCCATCTTTTCCGTCCGACATTGCGAACCTTTCATTTGTCATTACATCCTTACCAGCTACAATTGCTCTTTCGCGAATGCCATTCGCTGCTGTAATTTCTGCAATACCTGTCGTATAACCGTGGGCCATGGTTTGCGACCACACATCACCACCTTTTCTAAAGTCTAGCATAAATCCAAATCTGAAGTCCTTGATAGTAAAATCGTTGCGCATAGAGGCTAAGAAATCGGGCACAGCTTGACCAATATCCTGACCATCCAATGGTGTAGAAACCAAACCATTATTACCAACTTTTATTGCTCCCTTCATTGGGCCATCTTCTACACGATCAAAACCAGAGCCGACTAAAGTTCCCCAAGGTTTACCGACAGATGCCATATTGGAAATACCCCAAGTCCAGCCAAGTCTATAATCTTCTAAGCCCAATTGCGGATAAAGTTCAACTACCTTATTCTTATCTCTTGAGAAGTTAATGGTCGTTGTCCAATTTAGCCCATCTGCTCTTTTTAGGATGTCGCCTCTTAATTGCAATTCAACACCTTTGCTTTTAATTTCACCAGCATTTAGGAAGATAGAACTAAAACCAACCACATTCGATGTTGCCACTTGAAGTAATTGTTTTTTATTGGTTTTATTATAGTAGGTAAAATCCACATGTAGACGATCTTTGAATAAACCCAGCTCAGTTCCGATTTCGTATGAGGTAATTGCTTCGGGTTCTAAGCCCTCAATGGCATACGTCATACTTTTATACATCTGAGCCAAATTATTATAGGAATCTGTCTGTGCATAGTAGTAATTTCCGTTTTGATACGGACGCGTTGCATTACCTACTTTCACAATGTTGAACCTCAATTTCCAAAAATTTAAATAGTCACTTTTTAATCCTTCAAAACTAGCTGTAGGCAACCAACTTAAACTTGCTGAAGGATAGAAAAATGATTTTTTCAGCGTTGAAGACCAATCATTCCGCGCGGTTAAATCTAAATATAACTGGTCTCGCCAACCTAAATTGGCTTGTGCATAGAGAGAGTTTGATCTACCTTTAGAATGATCCATTAAAGTATTAGCATCACCAATTTTATTACTGATCGTATAGACTCCTAGTACATTCAAACCTCTAGCTCCTAACGTATTGGTTTCAAATTGATAATCCCGATAATTAGCACCCAAAATCCCTGTCAAGCTCAGTTCTCCAAATTGTTTATTGAAGTTTGCAATAAAATCTGCATTGAATTCAGAATTACTATTCTTCATTTCATCGAATTTTCCATTCCTGTTGTCGAAATTAAAATAGGTTGTCTCAAAAGTATGCGTATTATAATAATCCAATCCCACCCGACCTTCAAATCTCAAAAAGTCAAAAGGTTGATAATACAATGAAGTTTTCCCAAAAATACGATTCATTTTAAGAGCATTTTGAGACTCATGCATGGTATAAAATGGATTCATATGATAGGCAGAATTCCAGTTGTAATACGTATAATTTCCTGCCTCATCACGCTGATCCCAATTATTTTTCAAATCTTGCATATCTACCTGACGGCCAAACCAGATCAATCCATTCATCGGATTAGCACTATCGTAACCTTGCATTACTAGATTATTACTTTCTGTACGTGTGAAATTACTCATAATGTCATAAGAAACTTTATCGCTTAACTTATATTCATTATTTAACTGGGCTGTATATTTCTTTTGATCCGTATTGGGTACCGTCCCGCGCTGATCTCTAAAAGAAATGGATGCTCGCGTAGAAGACTTATCTGTCTTAGAAAGTAAAGAAATATTATGATTTTGAGAAAAGCCTGTCTGAAAAAATTGCTTCACATTATTTTTATGGGAATTCCATGGAGTTGCTTGGCGTACTCCGTTAATTTCAGGGCTATTAAATTGTGGAATCATTAACCCAATATCCATTCTTGGTCCCCAAGATTCATCAATATTATCATTGACACCAAATTCTCCTGTTCCATCTACATAACTAAAAGAATTCTTAACTACATAATCCTGATACGATGCTCCTCCTCCTAAAGTATTGTAACTATATTCATCTCCTCTGGACCCTTGACCGTATAGATTTTGATACTTTGGTAAATTGACTACTCTATCAATAGAAAAATTTCCATCATACGAAATTTGTATGCCATTGGCAGCGCGTTTGCCGGATTTGGTGGTAATCATAATAACACCAGCACCTGCTCGCATACCGTAAAGTGCCGCTGCTCCACCTTTCAAGATATTTAAGCTCTCAATATCATCTGGATTAATGTCATTCAAGCCCGAACCATAGTCAACCCCTGAATAAGTATTATCACCTGAACGTTGTGCATCATTTGTAATGGGAATACCATCTACGACAATCAAGGGTTGTTGATCTTTCTGTAACGAAGAATTACCTCGGATGGAAATACGAGCTGAAGAACCTATTGCACCTCCAAATTGATTGACTTGAACCCCAGCAGCTTTACCCGCTAATGCGCCCGTTAAGCTATGTTGCCCAGCATCTGTCAACTCACTTGCCTTAACATCCTGCGTGGCATAACCTAAAGATTTCTTATCTCTAGTAATTCCCATCGCAGTGACCACAACTTCGTCCAAATTGCGCTCATCGGTCGTTAATGTAACCTGAATTGTACTCTGATTGGTTAAGTTCACTTCCTTACGACCATAACCGATAGCCGAAACGCTTAAAGTCCCTGCCTGCTTGTAGTTGATCGTAAACTCGCCGTTTTGTCCTGTTTGTGTCGCTGTTCCATCCCTCAGTGTCAGTGTAACTCCGGGTATAGGCTTTCCGTCTTGGTCGACCACCTTCCCTTTTAAAACTGTTTGCGCATATACCGCCGAGCTTACCAGAACGGTAGCGGCTAGCATAGCAATGCTTTTTCTGTTCATAAGTTTAGTTTCAGATGTTAGTTTTTAGTGTTTTTATAACAACTAAGTTAGGGGTACTTAGCTTGCATTGATAACCGAATTTTGATCATTAATACCCGATTTTTAACCCAAAGTGTTAAATAAACAACATAATAGCAGCAGAAAAACTTCACACCACCTATATTCCCCAAGAAAAACACATCAAAAACACATTAAACACCCTTTTTTGATTTAAAAACAACTAACAAAAAAGCAAATAATCAATTAAACCATTGACATAACATCGATTTAACACCTTATTTTTCAAAAAAACCAATAAAAAAAATGATCGATGTGTTGTTTTAAGATAGTGAGACATAAAGATGATTTTTTTCCTCAAAAAAAACAGGGATGAGATGAATAGCTTCTACCATCGGATTTGGTAAGCTATATCCGTTTCTATAGGAAAAAAGACAGATAAATATAAAAGTAAAAATCTCATTAAAAAGAATTTTAACATTACAATTTAACGAGATTTTATTACCGCTGGATTTTAATAGCTATCTAATCAAAGCGAGCAAATAAAAGAATATTTAATGGTTTAAAGTATCCTTCATACTGTATTCCCGATTAGCATTAGATCACAGAATAGAGCGTTTGTTTGTACTGCTGCACATACTCTTTTGGATTGCAGCCGACGATTTGTTTAAATACGCGATTAAAGTTGGTAATGCTATTGAAGCCACAGTTGTAGGCAATAAAAGAAACACTGTCCAAGTGGTCTTCATTTAATTGGTTACACACTTCTTTGACTCTTATGCGATTAAGATAGGTCACAAAGGTAACCCCGCAATGCTTTTTAAAATAACGACAAAAAGCTTGTGGCGTAAGATTGGCGTGATCAGCAACTTCTTCCAACGTCAGTTCGTCTCTATAGTGTTCCCTGATATAGTTGCAGATAAAATTAATACGATTTGATCCATGTATTGTTTCCAAGCCTGCTTCCACGCGCTCGTTACAAAGCGCATCGGCGCCCCTAGAAATATTTGCTAACGTTCTCAATAGATAAAAAAAATGCATCAACTTGTCCATCTGATCCGCAGATTTCAACTGACAAACCCTTTGTGATATCTGGTCAAAATAAGTCTCGGGAACTTTAAATCCTCTGGAGTTACTATAGATAAATTGATTCAGCGATTCAAATTCGTCCAGGGAAAACAGAGATTTAAGCTTTCCGTTTGGATCGAAAAAAATGGAAACAGAGCGAGATTCATTTGAAAAACCGTCCTGAGAGGCCGATTTAAACACATGCGGTTGGTTTGCACCCAAAAAGAAAATATCATTTTCCTTAAAGGGGTGTAAGGTATCTTCAACAATCAAAACTCCTTTGCCTTTTTTTATCCACATTAATTGAGCTTCTTGATGTCGATGAAAATGGGGGTAGAAATTTTCCAAAACATCTTCTTGAATAGTAAGGCTCTGGCCTCGCATAGTAGGAACATTAAATTGGAGCGTTTTCATAGGTATGTTTAGTTTATGTTACTGTTTAGTTAACATAAATATAACAACTCCAAAGCAACAACAATATATTTAGTTTGTTCATAAAATTACAATACTAAAATATGTTTAGAATCCGACAATATTTAATAATCCTTTAACAAATCTTCTAAGGAAAGGTATAATTGGTATTAAAAACGTTTTAATATTAAAAAAATGGGTTAAAATACAATTAGACTTTGATAAATTGTGATAATTATAATTCAACAGAAAGATAGAACTTTATTAAATTTCGTTTTCGATTCTTTATAGTGTATAAAAATGAATCTTATTCGTTTGTAACAACAGCAAAAATTGCACTATCAAAGATAAACCTCTTAAATAAATCGTTTTGAAGCGCTTAAATTTTACGATATTCGTGTTAGACAATGTACATCTAAGGGGGCAAGCCAATTGCAAAAAAAAGTATAACAAAAAATCTATGTCTTTAACAGAATAAAAAGCATTACATTCTAAAATTTCCAAAATTTATGTTCAAAAAAGAAATATATCTTCATCGCCGAAATAAGCTTTTATCATCGCTCAGTGCTGGCAAAATTCTTTTGTTAGGCAACATTGAAAACCCGATTAATTTTGAGCACAACACCTATCCATTTCGTCAGGACAGCAGCTTTTTATATTACATAGGAATAAAAAGTCCAGGTTTGGCTGCTGTATTGGATATTGAAAAAAATGAGACTATACTATTTGGTGACGAAATGACGATCGACGATATTGTGTGGATGGGTCAGCAGCAAACTTTAGCGGAAAAGGCAGAACTGTCGGGTATAAGCGCGGTACTTCCTTTCAATCAACTCTTCGACTATCTTAACAAGAAAACGCAAACAGTAATTCACTACCTACCGCCTTATCAATCGCACAACAAATTATTACTTCAACAAATAACTGGCCGTTCTGTAAGTCAGTTAGAACCCTCGGTCGCTTTAATTAAAGCCGTGGTTGGTCAACGAAGCGTCAAATCGGAAGAGGAGATCGCGGAACTAGAAAAGGCGGTAGATATCGCTGTTGATATGCATCGCATAGCTATGCGAATGACAAAACCTGGTTGTTATGAATATCAGATCAGCAATGCTATGCAACATTTTGCGCAAGATCAGGGAACCCCATTCTCCTATCCGCCGATAGTCACAAAACGGGGTGAAATCCTGCATAACCATATGCAATTTCACCAACTTTGTGAAGGTGATATTCTCCTTAATGATTCGGGCGTGGAAACCGCTATGGGATATGCTTCAGATCTAACCAGAACCTTTCCTGTAGGAAAACGATTTACAGCGTTGCAAGAAGAAATTTATCAGATTGTTTTACATGCTTTTAAATCTGCTGAACAGCTGCTGACTTCCGGAATACGTTTTAAAGAAATACATTTAAAAGCGTGTGAAGCGCTTGTAGATGGACTGATACAAACCGGGTTCATGAAAGGCAATGCGCAAGATGCGGTCATGAATCACGCGCATGCACTTTTCTTTCAATGTGGACTCGGGCACATGCTCGGTCTTGATGTCCATGATATGGAGGATCTTGGTGAACAATATGTAGGCTATACCGAAGCTGAGCCAAAAGATACCAAGACTTTCGGTATCAAATCACTCCGACTAGGCAAGGAACTAGAAGCTGGCAATGTACTCACTGTTGAGCCCGGAATCTATATTATCCCTGAATTAACGCAGCTTTGGGAACAGCAAAATTTACACAAGGACTTTATTAATTATGATTTCTTAAAAAAGCACCTCAATTTCGGAGGGGTTCGTATCGAAGACAATTATCTTATTGAAAAAGATGGATATCGTCGTTTAGGGAAATATCTTGAACGTGAAATACACGAAATATATCAGCTTAAAGACAACCCAATTAATTAAAAAACAGATAACGAACATAGCAATAAACCCGAAAAGTGAACTTTGATCACTTTAGGGCCAACGCTCAAATAGATAAACAAATGAACAGCATTAAACAGTCGATCTTTATTATTTTAATACTGGTTTTTCAGGTTCCAGCCTCCATTTTTGCGCAACGACTATGGACAGATCAAGGTGATCAGTATTATGAATTTTCTGATAAGGGAATAGAAATGGTCAACCCTAAAAATGGGATGAGATCCATCTTTCTTTCACAGCAATCGCTTATTCCAAAAGGGACAACAACAGCACTAAAGGTTGAGAATTTTTCGATTTCCAAAAACAAGGAGCTTATTTTACTGTATACCAATAGCAAGAGAGTCTGGCGCGAGAATACAAGAGGTGATTATTGGGTCTATAATAAAAAGTCCAGTCAGTTACAGCAGCTAGGCAAACAATTCCCGGCTTCGCAACTGATGTTTGCGAAGTTTAACCCAAAAGCAGATAAAGTAGCTTACGTCAATAAAGCCGATCATAATGTTTACGTGGAAGATCTTGCGAATGGCCGCATCGTTGCCGTTACGAAAGATGGAACAGACCGTCTAATCAACGGTACTTTCGACTGGGTATACGAGGAAGAATTTGGCTGCAAAGATGGTTTCCGCTGGTCTCCGGACGGTACTTCTATTGCTTATTGGAAGCTTGATGCCCGCAACATCCGTAATTTTTTGATGATCAACAATACGGATAGCCTCTACTCCTATACCATCCCTGTGGAGTATCCTAAAGTTGGACAGTCACCGAGTGCCTGTTCGATATGGACCTTTGAAATCGCCACGGGAAAAAGTACGATGCTGAATATTCCGGGAGATCCCATCCAACACTATATTCCCCGCATGGAATGGTGTCTTGATAGCAAACAGGTCATCGTAGAGCAACTCAATAGAAAACAAAATGAGAGCAAGATCTATACTGTCGCCCTCTCCGATAATAAAGCGCAAAACATACATAAGGAGCAAAGTGACTCGTGGATTGATATCAAATCACGATGGAACAACAACGATCCTTCTGGATGGGACTGGGTTCAAGGCGGAAAGGCCTTCATCTGGGTATCTGAAAAGGACGGCTGGCGCAAAATTTACCAGATTGATCTCGCAGGCAATGAGAAACTGGTTATGAAAGCAGATTATGATCTGATCAATATTGACTTTTTCGACACGAAAAATGAAACTATTTATTTTACCGCTTCTCCAAACAATGCAACGCAAAAATATCTGTATAGTGTATCTACGAAAGGCGGCGTTCCTAAGAGACTAACACCGGCGTCATACGAAGGAACCTGCGATTATGATATTTCAAAAGACGGTAAGCTAGCAATCTTCAGCTTTAGTAACCGGGCAACATTAAAACACAATGCCGTCATTGAATTACCGACACACAAAATACTCGTAGACTTTGATTTGAAACGTGAAAAGAAAGTCAGTGATGGCATTGCTGAGTTTTTTAAAGTTAAAACATCCGACGGTGTCGAATTGGACGGCTGGATGGTGAAACCCTTGGATTTCGATCCGAACAAAAAATATCCAGTCGTATTTATGGTCTATGGCGAACCTGCATCGCAAACGGTAATAGACAACTTTAGTGCGGGTTACAACAGTCTATATAAAGGGAATATGGCACAGGACGGCTACATTTACATTTCTTTGGATAATCGTGGAACTCCTGCTCCTAAAGGCAGCTTGTGGCGGAAAAGCATCTATCGGAACATCGGTCAGCTCAACATCCGCGACCAGGCACTAGCAGCTCAAGAAATACTGAAATGGTCTTTTGTAGACAGCTCTCGTACTGCAGTTTGGGGATGGAGCGGTGGCGGATCAAGCACACTTAACCTACTGGGACAATATCCTCAAATCTATAAAACAGGTATCGCAATTGCAGCGGTAGCGAATCAGTTACTTTACGACAATGTATACCAAGAACGCTACATGGGTCTTCCCCAAGAAAATCTTGCCGACTTTGAAAACGGTTCTCCACTGAAATATGCAAAAAATATCAAAGGTAATTTACTCTATATCCATGGAACCGGGGATGACAATGTGCATTATCAAAATGCTGAAGTCCTCATCAATGAATTGGTTAAAAATAACGTGCAGTTCCAGTTGATGTCCTACCCCAACCGTAGCCATTCGATTAGTGAGGGACAGGGTACACATGAGCATTTAAGAACATTATTTACAAACTATCTCAGGTTACATTGTCCTCCGGGAGGAAGATAGATCGAATAGCCATTATTTACAATGAAAAACATACTATTATATGCATTGGGAACCTGCAGTCTACTGACCGCAGGTATACAGCAATCAGCAGCGCAGCTGATGAAAGAAAAAAATGAATTTACCAGGGCTGATTCACTGCGCGGATATCTGTCACCGCTGCGAACCTGCTACGATATCCAATATTATCATTTGGATGTGAAGGTAGACATAGACAATAAATTTATTTCGGGTTCAAATCTTTTCCGTTTCAAGGCCACGACTGATTTTAATCGCCTGCAATTTGATCTTTTTGCAAATCTTAAAGTAGACAAAGTCGTTTACAAAGGAAAGGAACTTTCCTTTACTCGAGAACATAATGCTGTCTTTGTCGAATTTCCAACGGCTATCAAGAAAGGAACGCAGGAAGAATTTACGGTTTATTACGAAGGCCATCCTACAGAAGCGGTTAAAGCTCCCTGGGACGGCGGCTTTGACTGGAAGAAAGATAGTAACGGCAAACCCTGGGTGGCCACAGCCTGCCAGGGTATGGGTGCGAGCGTTTGGTGGCCAAATAAAGACCATCAATCCGATGAAGTGGATAGTATGCTGATTTCCATCGCTGTCCCAAAAGAGGTGATGAATGTATCCAATGGACGTTTGGTTAAGGTTGAAAAGATGAAGGATGGTTACACCAAATACCACTGGAAAGTTGCCAATCCAATCAATAACTACAATGTCGCCATCAACATCGGTGACTACGTGCATTTTAAGGAAAAATATAAAGGGGAAAAAGGGCCATTGGATATAGACTACTATATTTTGCGCGAAAACGATACCGCAGAAAAGAAAGCCCATCTTCAAAAAAATGCCAACCAGACTTTAGAAGCTTTTGAACATTGGTTTGGCCCATATCCATTCTATGAAGATGGTTATAAACTTGTTGAAACCTATCACACAGGAATGGAACACCAAAGTGCCATCGCCTACGGAAACCATTATCAAAATGGCTATCGTGGCAGGGATGCTTCGGAAACCGGATGGGGACATAAATGGGATTTTATTGTCGTCCACGAATCTGGGCACGAATGGTTCGGAAACAATATTACGTCAGCCGACTTGGCCGATATGTGGATCCATGAAAGCTTCACCAATTATTCCGAAGGCTTATTTATCGACTATTTCTATGGCAAAGAAGCCAGTCAGGCTTATGCCCATGGTATCCGAAGTGGAATCCAAAATGATAACCCTATCCAGGGTCCCTACCATGTCAATAAAGAAGGTTCTGGGGATATGTATCCCAAAGGTGGCGTCATGCTCAACATGATCCGTACGATGATTGACAATGATGAAAAGTGGCGGAATATCCTAAGGGGATTAAACAGTAAGTTTTATCATCAGCAAGTCGATTATCATGATATTGTCAACTATGTAAGCCAGCAGTCTGGATTAGACCTGTTAAAAGTATTTGAACAGTATGTACAGCATACCGCCATTCCTACACTGGAAATCAAACAAGATCCTTCAGGGAGAGTCTTGGGCCGCTGGATCAGTGAAGTCAAAGGCTTTCATATGCCGATACATATTGGGGTAAAAGGTCAAAAAAGGGAACTTATCCAATTGGACCAGCATTTTAGACCAATTACAATAAAGGGATTGACCAAAGAGAATATCGATATTGATACGTTCAATTATTATGTCGGACTGTTGGTGGAATAGAGAAGGCGACAACGTTAAAAACATCGCAAATTAAACAGCCCCCAGAAGTTAGTGCTTTCTGGGGGGCTGTCTCATTCAACGTATTAATTTGTTTAAGCCAAATTGACTGCGCTGTGTCGCATCGGAAGAATCAATACTGATTCCAGGCGGGCGGATCTACGCCAAGAAGGTGCTTTACAAAATAGTCTCTTCTTTTTCGTTCACCATAATCTCCTCCAGAAGAATGCCCCATTCCAGGCACCATGATAAAATCATGATTCTTACGCGCTTTGATTAAGGCATCAACTAATTGGAAGGTGGAAGAGGGATCCACATTATCGTCCAGCTCCCCAACAATCAATAGAAGATTTCCTTCCAGCTTAGCTGCATTTTCAATATTGGAGCTTGCCGCATATTCAGGGCCTACTGGCCAACCCATCCATTGCTCGTTCCACCATATTTTATCCATTCGGTTATCGTGACAACCGCAGGAAGAAACGCCAACTTTATAAAATTCGGGATGGAATAACAGCGCACCGGTTGAACTTTGTCCACCCGCAGATGTCCCATAGATTCCCACTCGACCGATATCCATATATTTATATTGCTTTGAAGCAGCCTGCATCCAGGCAATTCGATCCGCAAAGCCCGCATCTTTCAGATTTTTCCAACAGACATCATGGAATGCTTTTGAACGGTTTGACGTACCCATCCCGTCGATCTGTACCACAATAAAGCCCAATTCAGCGAGTTCGTACATCCCACTCGGGTTACTGTAGAATGATTTGGGCACAAAAGAACTATGCGGTCCCGCATAAATGTATTCGATGACAGGATAGCTTTTAGCGGGATCAAAATTCGTCGGTCGAATAATAATCCCCCAGATATCTGTTGCGCCATCACGTCCCTTGGCTTTAAAAACCTCCGGTGCACGCCATCCAACAGTTTCTAGCAAACTACTGTTTGTTTTCTCCAGTTCCATGATAAGATGGCCATCTTTGTCGCGCAATACTGAAATTGGCGGCTGATCAACCCGGGAATATGTATCGATAAATTGCGAATAGTCTTTATTGAAAAAAGCTTGATGATTCGCATTTTCTTCGGTCAGCAGTTTTAAGCCCTTTCCATCCATACCGATGGTATAATAGTGGATCAAATAAGGATCTTCTCCGGCATTCATACCGCTGCCTTCAAAAATAACTGTTCGTTTATCAGCGTCAACATGCACAACTTTCCGAACAACCCAGTTTCCTTTGGTTATCTGGTTCTTTACTTTTCCGGTAATTCCATCATACAGATACAAGTGGTTCCATCCATCCCGCTCAGAGGCCCATACGATTTCCTTGCCGTCGGATATATCTTCTCTAAATTTCTTGCCGCTATAATCAATAAATGTCTTATTCTGTTCACGGATCAAATAACTGGATGTACCGCTGTTTGCCTCCATCTGCATAAGGCCATAAACTTGATGCCCCCGTTTGTTATACTCGAAGGTAAATGCTCTGCTATCATCGCGCCAAGCTAGATCCGAAAGGGAAAATTGATTCGGTATGAGCGCGGCATCAAACACGGATAGCCGGTCTTTTTCAAGATCATATAAGATGGGTAGTTTCTGTGCCAGCTCATCTCCGGGCTTAACGTAATCGCGTGTCTGAATTTTGGGCTGCAGCTGATCTTTAGGGGATGATTCGATTAGCGTCAGTTGTCTGATCTCTATTTTTTGAGTTTTTACTGTAGCGAGCTTACGGCTATCTGGCGCCCATTGAATATCATTGCTATAATAATTTGCCGGATTGCCATCAAACGTAATTTGTCGCGCCTCGTTTACACTTCCCTTTTTTGCCAGGAATACATTGTTATTGCGAATAAATGCGACATGCACTTTGTCTGGAGATTCGACTTCCCTGTAGGCATTTCCCTGTTCACGCTGCCCCCAATACCGCGTATTTCGATCTCTACTTCCACTTGCCGCCCCTTGGCTCAATTGCGACGAACGACGGTTCCAGATCCATAAATAGCCCGCGATATCGAGCGACACTTGATCCTGATCCATCAGTTTTATCTGGTCATTGGAAATAAAACGGCTTTCGACTTTTCGTCCTAGTTTTTCTTCCACGAACGAAAATACCTTCGTCAGATCAAACAGCTGTTCTTTTGTTTTTGCCTGGGGATTGACCAGCATATACTCTTTCCCCTGCACCGTATTTCGATCATACCAAAACAGGTCACCCTTTTCACTCCAATAAAACTGGCCCGGCAGATTGTCAATTTTGTTGGTCAATTGCTTTTTTAAGTTTTGTGCACGTGTATAGTCTGCCAAAGTTCCTTGACCAAACAGAAACTGTGCAGACAACAACAAAACCGCTGTACTAAGAAATTTCATGCTTTCTTCGTTTAGGATTGATTAAATAATAGATAGGAATACCCAATAATGCGATTATAATACCCGGCCAGGTATAATTTGGCTTGAAAATTACCATTAGGCCGATAAATGCGAGTCCCATCAGAATATAAAGTATGGGAAGAAAAGGATAGCCAAATGCTTTATAAGGCCTGTTCAAATCTGGCCGTGTAATGCGGAGACGAATAATGCCCGCAATCGCAAGCACATAAAATATAACGACCACACAGGTAATCATATCCAATAGATCACCATATTTACCACTTAAACACCATATTGATGCAGCAAGACATTGTATCCAGAGAGCCCATGCAGGTACCGCATGCGCATTGAGCTTACCCGCCCTTTTAAAAAACAAACCATCTTTCGCCATCGAATAATACACCCTCGCTCCTGCTAGAATAATTCCATTATTACAGCCAAAGGTGCTAATCATGATCATTATGGCTATAATAGTAATCCCAAAAGGACCAAAAACCTCTTGGGCTACACTCATGGCTACACGATCTTTTGGCGCATTGACCATTTCTTCTAAGGGCAATATGCCGGTGTACATCAGATTAGTCAGGAGATAAATTACGGTAACGAGTAAAGTACCTAATGCTAAACTCAAACCAATATTACGCTGTGGATTCTTAATTTCACCAGCTACTGCGGAAGAGGAGTGCCACGAATCGCTACTGAAAAGGGCACCGACCATAGCCGCAGAAAAAGCCCCCATTGCTGAAAATCCATCATAAGATGTGTACTTTCCATCCGTATTTAAGCGGCGCATCGACCAAAGTGATATATTGTCCCAGTTCCAAGACCAAACTTCATGTTTCAATGCGAGGAAGCCAAAGAGCAGTAAGAGCAACAGACTCCCGATCTTGATTAATGTGATGGAGGTTTGTACACGCTTTCCGCTATTCACGCCCCTTGAATTAATATAGGTCAGCACAACGATGATGGCAATCGCCAATAGCTGCGCTGCTGATACCCGATAATCAGACCATTCAAGCAAATAAACATCTTCATCCATAAAAGGGAAGAGATAGGCTGTAAATTTTGCAAAAGCAACCCCCACAGCGGCTATAGTCGCGGTTTGTATAACTGCAAAAAAGGTCCATCCAAATACAAAGCTCAATACGGGTCCATAGGCCTCCCGAAGATAAATGTACTGCCCTCCTGCCTTTGGAAACATCGCACTTAATTCGCCATAACTCAAGGCTGCAGTCAATGTCATAAAACCGCATATCAACCATACCACCATCATCCAGCCCGCGGAACCTGTGTTACGTGCAATATCGGCAGATACAATAAAAATCCCCGAACCGATCATACTCCCAACGACCAGCATAGTGGCATCCAGTAACCCGAGCGACTTTTGAAAAGTTTGTTTAGACTCACTCATAAAAACCTAGTTATTAAAATGGTAAAACTTCCAGTTTGTCTCGTGATCGGGCTTTAACTTCTCGCCCTTGATAATCGCTCTCAACATTTCCATCGGCAGATAATTTTCTTTGATCACGCGGTCATGGAATGCAGCATATGACATTTTCCCTTGATCTACTACCTCCTCTTTGATGCGCATCAACTGCAAGCCACCTACGAGATAGGCCAACTGATACAGCGGATCATAAGAGCCTTCAAAGGATCTCTTCACTTCACCGTGCGCATTAGCCGACTCAAATCCCACGCGGTTTACCAGATAATCGATGCATTGTTGCGGCGTCCACTCCCCTAAATGAAATTTGATACTAAAGGTTATTCGTGCACAACGGTGCATGCGCCAAAATAACATTCCGATTCGCTCCTCTGCCGTTTTTGCAAACCCCTTGCTATACAGCAGCAACTCCCAGTACAATGTCCATCCCTCCGTCCAGAATGGCGTGTTAAATGCCTCTTCGCGATAAGGTTTGTACCGTCGATTCATAAAATATTGCAGATGATGACCGGGAATTAACTCATGCTGAACTGTACCGCGGGAAAAATAAGGATTATTGCCGCGCATGCTCATCAATTTTGCCTGCTGATCCATGGTATTTGTCGGATAGGATATGCTAATTTCCCGCCCGCCTGTAAAAAAGGGGTTGACCCGCTGCCGTTCAGGTGTCATCATGATCATACCCCAGGTCTCGTCTGCCAGCTCAGGAATATCCATGAGTTTATTTTGTTCGATAAATTGCTGTGCATCATTATACAATTTCATAATGAGCTCGGGCTGTTCCCCAATGGGTACATAGGAGTTTTTAACCTTTTCCTGTGCTGCCCGCCAGTCATCCCCAAAGCCCATTTCACGGCTTGCTTTCAATAACTCCGCTTCACACCATTTAAACTCTTGATCAGCCAATTTTAAAAGGTCAGTAGCGGTATAACTGATCATTTCAGCTTTGAGCCTTCGGTTTATATCCTTTTCGCCAATTGGCACACCCGCAATCTGGCTACCATCATCAAACACTTTCCGGTCGCTTTTTGCGCCTAATTTTTCCTTGTAGTCTGACAACTTGTTTTTCACCTGTTGAAAGATAGCGGGTACCCACCACGTAAATTCGGGGTCGTAACCATTGTAAAAATCGAAGGTGCTCGTGATCCTTAAATCCAACGAATTTAATAAGGCGGTTAGAAAGTTCACATCGGCATCAGGAATTTTGGCTTTTCCCTGCAATGCAGCGATTGATTGATCTATTTCTCCCACAACGAGCGTCAGTTCTTTCGCGACATCTTCTCCCGCGAGACGCTTCCCCCTACGACGTTCCTTTTCAAGTGTAAATATTCGCTGTGCAAAAGGTAAATACATGGCTAACCGCTTGTAATTCGACTCATCTTCTTCCAATGAAAGGAGATCACTTTTTAGTTTGCGCTTGAGTAAGATAAAATCTACCTGTCCCGATGTCTCGAGTTCTTCATAGGGAAACTTGTCCAGTTTGTTCAAATATTCGTTATCCAAACGTTGGAGACGTGCCAACTGTTCGGGCGAAGCGGCAGCCTGTTGATTGCCCCAGCCTTTGGGCATAGGGCCATAAAAATAATTTATCGCCTCAACATCATGCTTGTATTGCACAATAAAAGGTTCTATAGGGGTTGTATGGTCGTATAATTTCATCTTCTGTGCATGCATGGAGATGGGGAATAGAAAGAGCAGCCCATAAAACAATGTTTTGGGAGCTTTAAAAGAAAAAGAACGATTCATAATTTGGGTGTTGGTTTATATCCTAATTTTATCAGTCAAAACGATCAGGCCTAAAACCAGCGATTTCAGCCTCGATTTTCTGTCCTGCCAATAAATCTGCAACAACTTTCCCATAGGCAGGTCCCAAGCTCAATCCCATCATTCCACCCCCGCCCGCAATTAGGACATTATCAAATTTTTTCAATCTGCCCAGATAGGGCAATCCATCAGGCGAGCATGGTCTGTAACCATACCATATTTTTTCGCTTGGGTAATCTACCTTCAATTCGGGATAATATTTAGGAATAGATTCTACAATTCCGCGGACACGGTTTTCATAAATCCGATCATTTGCAGGCCCCAACTCCATCGTACCACTGAATCTGATCTGGCCATTCATAGGCGTTACAGCAACACGAGCCTCCAGTAATAATGCCGCATGATTCAATGTGTTCTCTTTCTCGGGCTGATACATAAATGAGTATCCTTTTCCAGGCATAAGCGGTGTGTTTATGTGCAACTTTGAGGTCAGCTGCGGCAAATAAGCACCACCGGTCAATACAAAAGCATCTGCTTGAAAACTTCCCCTATCACTGATTGCCTCTTTAATTTTATTTCCGGACGTAACAAACTTATGGACTTCAGTTTTTTCAAAAAAAGCTACGCCAGCGGCTTTCAGATAGTGAATCAATTGCTGCATTAACTTGGAAGGATATAGTTTTCCATCACATCGATAAAGTATGGCGCCTAATACATCCAGTTTCAGATTGGGTTCCAGTTCTTGAACAGCATTCCCTTCCAGAATATCGACATCCAGTCCGAGATCCTGCGCACGATGGGCCAGCTCAATCTCTTCATGCTGCATTTCCTTTGATTTATACATCATCAGTATACCGTTCTGTTTCAGTTCAAAATCAAAGCCATCTTCCAAAGCCAATTCATTGTACAGCCTGCTGCTATACAAGTTCAGATCGCGAATAGCAGATGCATGTTGGTCTACATGGGCGCGATTGGCATGTTTTAGAAACTTTAGTCCCCAATTGACCAACCGAGGGTTTAGCGAAGGCCGTACATAGAAAGGGCTTTTGCTATTGAACATCCACTTTATCCCTTGTGCTACTATACCTGGGGCTGCCAAGGGAGTAAAGTGACTCGGAACGATCATACCAGCATTACCGTAAGAACAGTTATTATCCAAAGTGTTTTTTTCCAGTATTTTCACTTCCCACCCATCTCTCACAAGGTAATAGGCCGAAGCAAGTCCGGCAATTCCAGCGCCAATTACGACAACTGTACCTCTATTGTTTTCTTTCACGTTGCTATTGTCTTATTAAATTACTAAATCACCTGAAAACCTCCAAAATAAGGATCTTCATCATCTAAAAAAATGGTATTATACCCTGTTATCCGCGCCCAGCCTTCTATGGAGGGTACAATAGCCGGCCGACCATCCACGGTTGTCTCCGCTTCGATTTTACCGGTGAATTGCGAACCTATATAGCTTTCATGTATAAATTCGGTTCCTTTTTTGAGTTTTCCCTTTGCATACCATTGTGCCATACGCGCAGAAGTACCTGTTCCACATGGAGAGCGATCCAGGGCATTATCTCCAACCAATACGGCATTGCGTCCGGATGAATTGGAAAGCTTTGGATTGCCGGTCCATTGGATGTGTGTCAACCCATGGATATTGGCATCTTCGGGATGTACGAAGGAATATTTTTCGTTTAGCAACTGGCGGATTATCTTACCATAATGGATCAATTGGCTCGCAGAATAGGAGCTAATATCATCAAAATTAGCCTGCGGATCGATAATACCGTAGAAATTCCCACCGTAGGCCACATCAACGCTAATTGCACCCAGATCCGGGCAATCGACCGTTAGCCCTTCAGCATATAAAAATGATTTTACATTTGTAAGCTTAACACTTTTTACTTTGGGTCCTTCCTGCACATAGTCAATATGTACAAGTCCAGCCGGAGTTTCCAACCTCAATTTTCCGGGAACCTTAGGTTGAACAAGTCCTTCCTCAATGGCAATCGTAACGGTACCTATCGTTCCATGTCCACACATGGGAAGGCAGCCACTCGTCTCAATGTAAAGAACACCAATGTCGTTTTGAGGATCGAATGGTGGATAGAGCATACTTCCGCTCATCATGTCGTGTCCGCGTGGTTCAAACATCAATCCCATACGGATCCAATCGTAGTCACGTATAAAATGTAATCTGCGCTCCATCATGGAATTTCCCGCTAATAACGGGGCTCCCCCGGCGACCAATCGCACGGGACAACCACAGGTATGCGAATCAATACAAAAAAAAGTTTTCTTCATTTCTGATTCCTTGTTGTTAATATGGTCACTTGTTTAAATTATGCTTTAGTCCATTGTTGATTGACCAAACGATCAATTTGTAATGGATTTCCATCCTGCAATTCTTTGGGTAAAAATTCGTTTGGCCAATTTTGAAAGCTCAAAGGTCGCAGGAAACGCTTTACCGCATCGGGTCCTACAGAAGTAAAACGCGCATCTGTGGTTGCCGGAAAAGGGCCACCATGCTGCATGGCATATTGAACTTCTACGCCTGTTGGCATACCCTGAAACAAAAGCCTTCCGCATCTATCCTGTGCCAAGGCAAAAAGATTCTGACATTCGCGAATATCATGCGCCGATGCTGCGAAAGTGATGGTTATCTGCCCTTCGAGCTGCTCCATTACCTGTTTCATTTCGTTGAGATCCGCACAAGATATAATTAGTCCAAAAGGTCCAAAGACCTCTTCCAATAACTTAGGATTAGCTAAAACTTGGTTTGCCTCGGTTTCCACAAGTAGTGGCTGAGCAAAATCTTGCGCTGTATTATCCTGTCCTTCTTCTAATATACGAACACCATCGTATTGAACCATTTCCTCTTTTAAACGGTTGTAGGTATCCAATATGCCTACGTGCAGCATTTTGCCGGTATTGGTAGCTTGAAGTTCTTTCTTCAACTCCGCTTTAAGTCGATCCAGCTGTTCGCTTCCGACACTGACCAAAACACCTGGATTGGTACAAAACTGACCAACACCTAAAAGTAGTGAGGAAATATACTGCTTTGCAAAAGCTTCAAGATTGTTAGCAAGGTAATCAGGTAAAAGAAAGACCGGATTTACGCTTCCCATTTCAGCAAATACCGGAATAGGATCGGGCCTTGACTGTCCGAGATCAAACAAGGCTTTCCCGCCATGAAATGAGCCTGTAAATGCGACCGCCTTCACACAGCTATGGCGCACCAATTGCTGTCCAGCGTCGAAAGAATCCGACACCACATGACTAAAAACACCTTTTGGAGCACCATGCATTGAAATCGCCCGATCGATAGCGTCGGCCATTAGTTGAGAGGTTTTGCGATGAGCAGGGTGAGCCTTTACGATAACCGAACAGCCTGCACCAATGGCACTTGCTGTATCTCCGCCAGCAGTTGAAAAGGCGAAAGGGAAATTACTAGCGCCAAAGACGACAACTGGACCGAGTCCTTTGTTATATTTCCTTAAATCAAATTGGCCATTTGGATCCCGATCTATCCGAGCTTCACTGTATAAACCTGTGCGGACGGCATCGGCATACCGACGCCACTGATTGACGGTTCTCGCCTTTTCCCCTTGCAGTCTTCCCAAAGGAAGTGCTGTTTCCAGATGAGCTGTTTCAATCAATATTTCGCCCAGTCCCTCAATTTCAGCGGCAATAGCATACATTAATTCCGCTCTTTCAGTGACATCAGTTTTCTGAAGAAACTGAAATCCAGCATCTGCCTGTTTTACGACGTAATTAATGTCATTTTGCGTTCTATCCATTCCTTTTGTTTTTATTGTAAGTAGTATCTTCAAAAATCAATAAAAACCTTCCCTATATTTTCATCCCTTGTGGCTTGAATATAAATAAGAAGGTTCTTTCCGCCTATTATTAACAGACCCTAAAAAGGAAATTTTCTGAACCTTCTTTCAGAAAGTTCAGAAACGTCCCTATAGCTGTGGTCTGGTTGCTATTGAATCTGCAATAATTTTTTTCACCCGTTGTTCTTCCTCACCAATCAATGGTAATCGAGGGGCGCGTGTATAGGGTGTTGAAATTCCTTCGGCTGTTGCAGCTAATTTAATATATTGGACCAATTTAGGGTGAATATCCAATTCTAATAAAGGCATAAACCAACGGTATATTTCTACGGCTTTGTTGTACTCACCCGCCTTCACTAAATCGTACATAGCAACCGTTTCTTTAGGAAACGCGTCTACCAATCCAGCCACTAAGCCATCAGCTCCCAACATCAAAGACTCGAGTCCCAACGTATCAACGCCAGCCATAATCTTCAAGCGATCACCAAAACGATTTTTTAAACGCGTAATATTGGTTAAATCGCGTGTCGATTCCTTCACTGCCTGAATATTTGGTTCTAATAATAGTTCCTCAAACATGTCGAGAGATACGTAGGTACTATAGTCAACGGGGTTATTATAGATTAAGATTGGCAGTTTGGTACTTTGTGCTACAGTACGAAAATATGTCACAGCTTCTCTGTCATCAGCTCTATAGCGCATCGGTGGCAATAACATCAAACCATCTGCTCCCAATTCTTCACTGGTCTGAGCAACTTTAATTGCGGCAGCCGTAGTATTTTCTGCAATATTAAGCAACACCGGGACGCGCCCATCGACAAGTTTCAACGCATATGTCAATAAATCATATTTTTCTTCCGTACTTAAAACACTTGCCTCTCCCAACGATCCAGCGATAATTAGACCGTGAACACCTCCATCCAATTGTGCTTCAATGTTTTTACCAAACATACCAAAATCCAAATTTCCATTTTCATCAAATGGAGATAACATTGCAGGGTAAATTCCTTCCCATTTAAATTGTGCCATAGCGTATATTTTATTATTTCTTTATCACAAATCTATCTGAAATAAGATACACAGTCTTCTTATGAATTAATCAACACTGACCTAATATTGACCTTTTCCAGCAAAATCATCCATGACAAACCTGAAGAATGGCTTTTTAACTTTAAATGCAGACTTGGAACTCTTTTCAGTACGCGATGTATTATTTATTTTTTAAGATGAAGTTCGGTTTTAACAACGTAAATGTAAGTTCAACATTTATAATAATATTTACAAAAAATGGGCTATAAAAAAATACGTTCCAATACATAGGGGGCGCGTCTGCTTTTAAAATGTCATTATCTGACGTTTTGAGTATTCCTTAAATAGCAATTACACCGATAGGGACTACAACCAACAAAGGTTGCACTGTCAAACAGGCAACCTTTGCATCGTATTATAATAATTAAAAATAGTTAACTAAATGTTGCTTTCCTTTCTATATGCATAATAAAAAACTATGGGTAATATTGAAAAGGACAGTATCATACACATAATCAATCCGCCCACAATCATGATAGCTAGCGGCTTTTGAATTTCGGATCCCATTCCATTGGAAAGCGCAGCTGGTAATAATCCCATTGCACCCATTAAAGCGATCATTAAAATGGGCCTTATGCGGCTCTTTACAGCTTCATAGATAGCAGGTTTCAAACTCATCTTATGTAACAGATTTTCTTTCATAACCCCAATTAAAACAATACCATCAATCGTGGCTACACCAAAAAGAATAATAAATCCAATACCTGCCGAAATTCCAAAAGTTGTTCCGGTGACCCACAAGGAGATAAATCCGCCAATAAATGCAAAGGCGAGGGTCAGCGAAGAAATCAGTGTATCTTTTACATTGCCGAAATTGGCATAAAGTAGTAATAATATTAAAATCAAAGAAATAGGAACGACGTTCATCAACTGTTTGGTTGCCCGTTCTTTGCTTTCAAATTCGCCAGCCCATACCACTTTATAGGATTTAGGCAACTGAATATCCTGATCTATCTGTTTTTTTGCGTCGGCAATAGTGCTTCCCAAATCCCGTCCTTCAATGTTAAAACCAACGCCAATATAACGGGAATTACCTTCTCTATAAATAAAAGCCGGACCGGTATGATAATCTATTGTTGCGATCTCGCGTAGTGGCACTTTCTGATCATTCATCGTTGGTATGATGATATTTCCGATCTTTTCTGGATTATCACGATATGATTTTTGGAAGCGCAGGCGAACATCAAAAATCCGCTCATTTTCGTAGAAATGCGTAACAGATTGCCCACCAATAGTCATTTCGATAACGGACTGTACATCTTTGGTTGAAACACCATATTTAGCCATCTTTGAATCATGCAATTGGATACGCAATTCAGGAAGGCCTATATTTTTAAAAACATTGACATCTGTGATGCCATCCACCTTTTTAAGTGACTCTGCAAATCTATTAGCTTTATTTTCTAAATCTTGTAAGTTTTCACCAAAAATTTTGATCACTAGTGGACTTTTTACTCCTGCTACATACTCCTCGACATTATCTTGGATGGGCTGGCTAAAACCAAAGTTGATTCCAGGAAAGGTCTGTAGGCTGTCCCGCATCTGACCGATCAATTTCTCTTTTGACAATTTACGTTTCCATTCACCCTGAGGTTTCAATTCAATATTGAATTCTATATTAAAAAAACCTGTTGGGTCTGTTCCATCATTGGGACGACCTGTCTGCGTCATAATAAAATCGATCTCATCAAACTGCTTCATCAATTTTGTCTTCATCGTTTTGGTCAACTTAACCGATTCTTCCAGATTGACACTGTTGGGTAGAGTTGCACGAACATAAATTGCCCCCTCATTCAGTTTAGGAAGAAACTCTGAACCATAGTGACTAAATCGAACAAAACAAACTAACAACACACAGACAAAAATAGAGAACGTCCATTTTGGATGATCAAAAGCCTTCTTAAAACCTTTAAAAATGGCATTCCGACTAACTTTAGTGATCTTATTTTCATCCTCTTTGATATTTTTTTTCAGCAAGTATTTACACATGGCGGGCACATAGGTCAAACTCAGGATCAATGAACCCAGCAAAGCATAACCGAGTGTAAAAGCCAATGGTGAGAACATCTTTCCTTCCACCTTTTGAAAAGAGAAGATCGGAGTCAACGCGACGATTAAAATCAACAGGGCAAAAAAGATATATCCGGCTACTGAACCTGCACTTTTTTTGATAATTCCTAACTTGGATATCTTATTAAAACGGGCTGTCCCAAGCCGATGTGCCTCTTTTTCCAAAGAGACAAAAACAGTTTCTACAATGACCAGCGTACCTTCGAGTAACAGTCCAAAGTCTAGGGCTCCCATAGAGATCAAATTGGCCGGCAATCCTTGAATCTTCAATAAGATGATTGCGAATAGGAAAGCTAATGGAATAACAGATGCGACAATAAAGGTTGTCTTCCAGTTGTTTAAAAAGATAAAGACGATAATCGAAACGAGCAGAACTCCCTCTATCAGATTTTTAGAGACTGTATGCACTGTATTGTTCACCAATTTCGTACGATCTATGACGGGTTCAATCTTGACATTTTCGGGTAAAATACGTTCATTCAGTTCAGCTATTTTTTCTTTTAACTTTGTCACGACTGCAGATGGATTTTCTCCCCTAAGCATAATGACAATTCCCTGGACAAGATCATCTTCTTGATTGAGACCTACCTGCCCGAGCCGAGGCTTGGCACCTAATTCTACTTCGGCGACATGCTTGACGAGTATCGGTGTATTGCCCACCACTTTGATCAATATATTGCCTATATCATCGATTTTATCCAACAACCCGACACCTCGTACCACATAGGCCTGATTACCCTTTTGGATAACATCTCCGCCCACGTTGATATTCGACCGCGAAACGGCCTCATATACATCCAACGGCGAAAGGTTATAATTGGCCAATTCTGTTGGATTGATTTTTATTTCGTAAATCTTTTCCTCGCCCCCAAAACTAACGACGTCTGCCACCCCAGACACACCAACGAGTTCCCGTTCAATCACCCAATCCTGAATGGCAGAAACCTCTTTAATCGGAAGATTACTCTTCACCACATAGCGAAAAATTTCTCCTGTTGCGCCAGACGGTGGTTCAATGGAACTTTCAGCGCCTTCTGGTAATTCAATAGAGCGCATTTTATTACCTGCATATTGCTGTGCGTAAAAGTCTGCTACACCATCTTCAAATTGAATCGTTACAACAGATAAACCAAATAATGATATCGAGCGAACATCCGTTTTCTTTGGAATCGTATTCATTTCTTTGGTGACTGGCAGTGTGACGAACTTTTCTATTTCCTCAGCACTGCGTCCCGGCCATTGCGTGATAATCCTAACCCTTGTATTGGTAACATCGGGAAAGGCTTCAATCGGTGTATGCAAATAGGCATATATACCGCCGAATAACAATGCCATCGTAAAAAGAAGGACGACCAAGGAGTGTTTCAATGAGAATGAAACAATATTTTGTACAACTTTCTTCATCCTATTTATTTATCAATTCATCAAATACAATCAGCTCATTTTCAGTCATCACCTGATCCCCCTCAGCCATTCCTGTTTTGACGAAAGCATAGGTTTCATTCTCAGCAACAATGTCTACTGGCTTTACAGCTAAATCACAATCATTCTTATAGAGAACTACAAAATTCTGATTGTTGTGAAGAATAATTGCATCTTTGGGTATTGCCAACATGTGCTCTTCCTGTCCAGACACGGCTTTTTCTACCAACACATCTACACTCATGCCGGGCTTTAATCTCAAGTCTTTGTTTAACAATTTTATACGCGCTTTAACAACACGTTCATCAGGATCAAAAAAATTCGCTACTTGATCAATATAACCTTCAAAAGATTCTCCTTTATAAGCTAATGTTGTGATCTTGACGGGAGCACCATTTTTTACAAAAGGCAGGTTATTTGCATAAATATTGACCGAAACCCATACTTCATTCAGTTTACTAACCGACAGTAACTCCGTATCATCGCCAACTGTCATACCGGGGCTCACCTTTTTATCTACAATATAACCAGCTTTAGGTGCACGGATGTAAAACATACCGTTTTCTAATGATCCATTGAGCAGATTCATATTGGCCTTTACATTGCGAATTCCGATCTGTATGGCTTTCAGTTCACTGTCCATCTCTTCCAGCTCGCGTTGAGAAGCCATACCATCTTTCAGCAAGCTGTGCAGACTTTCCAATTTACGCTCCGTCAAGCGCTTACTATTATCGAGCTCACGTAGCTCCTTTCCCAAATCATTGACTGATGTGCCTTTAAGCGACACAAGAATCTGTCCTTTCTCCACGTAGTCCCCCATTTTGAACGAGACAGACTGCACGATACCGGGTATCGGACTCTTCAGCGCTGCAAGTTCATCCTGATCATATTGGATCACACCATTCAAAGCAATCTGTTCAGATACCGCCCTCTTCTTTATAGCATCAATTTTGATTTGGTTTTTGAAATCAGCACTAAGGCAGAAACCTTTGGTTGACAGGTTAGCCTGCTCTTCGTTTTTCGTCGATTGACATCCCCAAATTACACAGATGGACATCAAGGTCAATGGCATTAATAAGTTTCTTTTCATTAGACAATATCCTTTCCGATTAAATACATCAATTCTTCTCTATACTGTAGGTATTTGACCCTACGTTCCAATATTGATTCCTTATTTTCCATATAATTATTGATAAAGTCTATAAATTCAACAATGGTCAATCTCCGCTCTTGAAAATTTCGGACATAGCGCTCCAGCGCTACATCAAGATTATGATCAAAGCCTGTATTCATCGTTTTCAAACTCACTTCGAGATTGGTCAAGCGCGCCGAAAGGAAATCAATTTCGCGTTCGATGTCGATACGAAATTGCTCGATTTCCACTTTATTTTTCTCAAGTTCCAGTTTAGCGATTTTGATATTGCCCTGATTTCGATTAAATAAAGGAAGATCCATGGCCACCCCCAGCCCTACGAAATCACGCATAATATTTCCACCGCGGTCATAATTGATTGATACCTTCAAGTCCGGTATACGTTCTGCCTTTTCGATTTTCAGCTGAGCATCACTTTTTTTCAATTCGTTTCGGACGATTTTATAGTCGCTGCGATTGTCGAGGGCCATGATTTTCCACTCCTGTTTTCTTCCCTGCAGAAAATGTGGCATGTCGATCGTATCTGATATCGTGAGTGCGGCTCCCTCGTTCCCGAGGTAGCGCGCAACCGCATTCATTTTTTCAATTTTCTCCTGTTGGATTTCATTTAATTTGTTCCCAAACGCGATAGATTCGCTTTGAATCCTGAGGTAGTCCATCTCACTTACATTGCCTTCTCTCCATTGATTTTGATAGGATTGAGCCAATGTCTGAAAGATATTGACCTGATTACCGTATAACTTTTCTTTCTCCTGCAAGATCTGTAATTCGAGACACTGACTCCGAAGATCATATTTCAGGTTCCGCAGCAATTCTTGGAATTGAAGCTGCGCATTCTCTTTTTCCAGCAGTTGCAGTTGAACCCTTTTCTTTCGTTTACCAGCCATTTCGATAGTCTGTTCCAATTCGACCGACACCTGCTGGTATTTACCGTAATTGCCGATCAGCGCTGGAAGCGATTCGCTGGAGGAGTTTTTCCAAAGATTGACCTCAGAGATTGAGATCGTTGGATTGGGCCACAACTTTTGCTGAAGCACAGCTGCCTCGGCTTGTTGCATATGAAAACGTTGAGCCATTAAGTTCAGGTTATGGGCCAGGAAAATTTGTTCTATCTCTGATTTTTGTAAACGGTTTTCGCCGGCTTCCTGTGAAAATAGCTTACTATTCAGGCCAAGTAGTAGCAATAATGTAATCTGTAGTTTTCTCACCTAATTTTGAATTTCTACAAAACTAACTGGCGAGGATTACAGGTAACTTTAGGGTAAATTAAAGTTTGATTAGAAGAGATTAGAAAACGGTTAGAATTTAGGGAATAGTAGCGATACCGTTGTACCCAAATCGGTTGAATGGATTTCAAAGTCAACCCCTTGATCCTTAAATACAATTTGGGCAAAAGAAAGACCTATACCACTGCCCTTGACGTTGCCTACATTCGAGCCACGATAAAAAGTCTGCTTCACAGACTCCAGTTCGGCTGCTGGAATGCCAATGCCCTGGTCTATAATCTGCAAAGACAATCTACCATTTGAATTTGTCATTCGGACAAGTACTTCTTGCCTATTTGCATATTTAAGTGCATTTTCTATTAAATTAGAGATAGAAAGTGTGACAAGCATCTTATTTCCCCAAAAATTAAAATATTGCGGTTCATCGACCTGTATATCAATCTTCAGAGGAGCAGTAAACGATCGAGAAAGCTTAGGTACAAGATCCCAAACCACCTCATCGATCCTAAAAAGTTCTTGGGAACGTTTCACGGCCTGATCATCTGTGAGTAAAAGAAAATTACCAATTAGCTGATTCAGAAAGTTCACATGGTCGGTAATAGTTTCAGCTAATTCACGATATTCTTCTTCGCTTCTCACTTTTGTGCCGAAAACCTCCATTGACCCTAGTATACCTGCCAGAGGCGTTCGAAATTCGTGTGAAACATAACTTACAAAGTTCTTTCTAATAATCATGTTTTCACTAATCCGCCGCAGAAGAGCATTATAACTTTCAATAAGATCTTGCAGTTCATCCTTGGTATTTATACTTGTCAAGGGCTCTTGGATGGTACTTAAATCCTTGTGCTGAATTTCCTGGATTACTTTACGAATGGGCAGATAGGCATACTTACTTAGCCAAACTGACAACAAGGCAATACTGATCAATGCTAGAAGAAATACAAGGACAAGTGTCATGAGCAAACGATTCAATTGATGATCAAAGTCAGCACTTGATTCTTTTACAAACACAAAGAAATCGCCTTGATTATCGGGATAATACAAACCAAAATAAAAGCTATCTTCTGTTTTTAAATAGATTGTTTTGTCTGTTTTCAGCTGGCGTAATAAATCCTTATTAATTAGACTATCGAAACGCATACCGCCGTAACTTACTTTTCCTGCGGCATTGTAAACTGCTACCATAGCACGTTTGACCAAACTTTCATATTGATTTTTAGATTCCAAATGCTTTAATGGACTCTGTTCATCCGCTTCAAGGTAATAAATACCGGCAATCTTTGCATTTTTTTCCAACGAGCTTATTAGATGTCGTTCAGATGAATTGTAAAACATCCAGTAAATGACTACTGTTGCAAGTGCGAAAATGATGGTGAATACCAACGTTGAAAAGAGTGTAAGCCGAATCTTTAAATTCATAATCAGTCCGTTGTAAGCATGTACCCCACACCTTTCACTGTTTTGATAATGGAAGCCACATGACCAGTGTCGACCTTACCTCTTAGATAAGAAACATACACATCTACTACATTGGTATTATTATCAAAATCAATGCCCCAAACAGCTTGTAATATTGCTGTTCGCGAAAGAGTTTTATTGCGATTTTCGATCAGATACTTCAATAGCTTAAATTCTTTAGGAGATAGATCGACATTTTTACCATTCTTGATGACTTCGTAGCGTTCAAGATCGACCTTTAAATCGCGAATCTCTATATTACTATCATTTTGTACATTTTTATAATTGTCCCTGCGTACTAGCGCTTTAATACGGCTTACCAATTCCTTAAAAGAAAAAGGCTTGACAAGATAATCGTCAGCACCACTTTCTAAGGCCTCGACTTTATCTTCAATCTCTCCTAAAGCACTTAAAATCAATATCGGAATATGATTTTTTCGATACCTGATTGTCTTTGTAAACTGTATGCCATCTATACCAGGCAACATAATATCAAGTACAATAATATCCAATGAATCTACATTGATCCATTCACGTGCCGCTTCCGCAGATTCAACGAGGATGACCTGGTTTCCCATTTCTTCTAAGCCTTTAACGACGAAGCTGCTAATGCGACGATCATCTTCTACTAAAAGTATCTGCATAGTATACGCTGTTTATTTTTATGTGGGATTATTAAAATCATGAATTCCTCTTAGAATCTTACAAGTATACAAATTTACAATTTAATCGTCCGATAATCCATAGCGACGTTCACAGTGTAAATTCTCCAATATAATTTTTATTGAGACAGCACAATACACCATACTGTCAACAGCAATGTGCCTACATAACGCTGTGCATATTCTGCAACATGAAACAACAAGCCGATTAATGTAGTAGACACAGCTGATCAACATTAATCAATTCTGGGATAAAATATTGCGTGTAGCCTAAATTGGTTATATTTAACCTAAACATTCGAAAAGGATTAAGATGAATACAGTATCGCCTCCCAATAAGAAAAGAAGTGAAGAAATTACGATTCAATATTTTGAGTTCCTGGATCGTCATCTCGCAGAATTGATCAGCGGAGTCAGCATAGAAATGCTGGAGCTTCAGGACATCGCAAACATACTTTGTGTCTCACAAAAACATCTTATCAAGATAATACAGGAAACGTCGGGAAATCACCCCTGTCATTTTTATGTACATAAAATATTGACCTGTACCAAGAGCCTGCTCACCAATAGCGAGTTGACCATTTCGGAGATCGCTCAAAGGCTGACCTACGACCCATCCAACTTCACCAAATTTTTTAAAAAATATGAGGGGATGTCTCCTTCACAATTTCGTCAATTGCAAAAAGCGAAAAGTTCACCATAACAGAGCCCTAAACATTTATGAAATTTGCTATAATCAAAATTTAAATTATTATGGCAAGAAATGATGTAAAAGGAAAAGTTGTCCTTATTGCTGGTGGTGCAAAAAATCTGGGTGGATTATTAAGCCGGGATTTTGCGGCTAAAGGGGCAAAACTGGTGATCCATTATAACAGTGAAAACACCAAAAAAGATGCCGAGAAAACATTAGCGGCCGTAGAAGCCACTGGTGCAGAAGCAATTTTAGTGCAAGCGGACCTGACAAAAATTGAGCATATCAGGGAACTTTTTGATGCAGCCATAGACCGATTCGGAGGCGTGGATATCGCCATTAACACCGTTGGGAAAGTATTAAAAAAGCCAATTGTGGAAACAACAGTAGAAGAATACGATAGCATGAGCGATATCAATTCGAAAGTTGCCTATTTCTTTATTCAGGAAGCCGGCAAAAAACTAAATAAAGATGGCAAGATCTGCACCATTGTTACCTCGCTATTGGCAGCCTATACAGGATTCTACTCGACTTATGAGGGACTAAAAGCTCCTGTCGAACATTTTACGCGAGCTGCATCGAAGGAATTTGGTGAGCGAGGTATTTCGGTTACAGCTGTGGCCCCGGGGCCAATGGATACGCCATTTTTCTACGGACAGGAAAGTGAAGATGCTGTTGCCTACCACAAATCTGCCTCAGCATTGGGTGGACTAACAGATATAAAAGACATTGCGCCTCTGGTTGAGTTCCTAGTCACCGATGGCTGGTGGATAACGGGGCAAACAATATTTGCCAATGGTGGTTATACAACTCGGTAAAACAACAAAGAGAAAGCATCCTTTTCAGGATGCTTTCTACATTAACATATTTTTGAAGAATCGCCAATAATGATAATTTTGCCTTCATATTTATTGACTACAACTGCTGCAGAAAACTGAGATACTGCGAAACACTTTGCGCTATCCATTCTTTGGATGACTCTTTTTCTATTCCGTAAAAGACGAAAGGCTTTTGATAATTCGCTTTAACATATTCAAAAGTAATTTCAAAAGGACTTGTTAATTGCTCCATGCTATATTTATACTTACCCGTAATCCCATACTCCTGCTCGTCTACCCCAGCCGAAATCGCTAATGCAATTTTCTTTCCTTCCAGTTTATACCCACTTTTTTTACCGTAAGCCCACCCGTAGGTAAGCACCTCATCCAACCACTGCTTAAAAAAAGGCGGGCAGTTAAACCAATAAAAGGGGAATTGAAATACAATTTTATCATATTTCTCCATCAGCTGCTGTTCTGCTACGACATCAATTTTACCATCCGCATAGACTTGGTGCAAGTGATGGATATCATAACGATCGAATTGGCTTTCCAATGCCTCAACCCAACTTTTATTCACGAGGGAGGTGGCAAAATTAGGGTGAATAACAACTATTAATGTTTTCATATTTTTATTTATGTATATATGCACAAGTCACCAGGTCTAGTCAATTCATTGCGGCAATTTTAATAAACGACATGACTGTGATTTAAAAGTAGTGACATAATTCTTATTTTGTCCTATCAGTAACCCAATGTTAGGTACTATAAAAAATGTGCGTATGACTAAAATCAAGACGAGTTCCACCAACTTTTCAAATAAAAAGCAACTTGAGCATAATTGCCCCGACGTCTTTGCCGCTAATGTCATTGGCGGTCAATGGGCTCTAGCCATTTGTTGTTATCTCATCAATGGCGCGCTACGTTATTCTGAAATCAAAAGATGTTTACCGGGTATCACTGAACGTATGCTCACCCTACAATTGCGAAAGCTGGAAGAGGATAACATTATAAAACGTACTGTATATGCAGAGGTACCGGCACGCGTACTCTATGAGCTGACTACGCTGGGTTATGAACTCAAACCAATTATTCAAGAACTTGGGAAATGGGGAGAAAAGTTACAACAAGTTCAAAAATCATAGTCTCTAGCGGACAAAAATATAGTTTGTTTTTAATTGATACATCGTGCTGTTACCAGTAATTGGCCAACATGGCGCTGTGCATGCTCAGCAGCGTGGAACAACAAACCAATCAAGGTCGTAGGGATCCGTTTTCTACCCAACAAACGTACTTCCGTCAAAGTTTCCGGATCAATTAACGCTAGTTTTTGCACGGATTGCTGAATCTGTTGGTGTAAGTTTTCTACAAGCGCGGTTACGCTCAGATCACTATTTTCTATACCCTCCTTATAGAGGTCGTCAAATTGCTCATCCGACAAGGGTTTATTTTCGGCATAAGTAAACATGCGATCGATCACCCCACGAATATGTTGCAGGTGAAAACCTATACTGGCATTGCCCCCCGGTTTTGTCCAGAGATACGCTGAGGACAGCTGCTTAGTATACTTTAAAACATCCTCATCAACTTGCAAGAGCGCATGAGCAACAGGTTGGAGAAGAGCGGGAATCCCTTCAATAGGTCCACGCATCCATACTTCTAAATTTTCCATGCTTCTAAAATAGCTAACTATTTACAACTGATGCTTTTTAAAGTCCACGAATTAAAGTCCCCGAAGCCAAAGCGTGCAAAAAGAATGCAGAGAGCAGTCCGTTTTCATAAAAAAACACAGTACTCTTATAAAAATAGGTACTTCCTATAGCTTTTTTGAAGAAGATTAAATTATTTTTTAAAATAAATTTGCATAGTGTAGAAAATACACTTACATTTGTATCATCATAATTTAGGTTTATAATTGGTTATTTAAGGTTTTCATTCTCCCCGTTTGAAAACCTTTTTTTTTTGCTGAAGTAAAGTATCGGTTCATCAAAATAGACCTAATTTTTCTCTCTACATCCAGATTTCCCATTTATTACTATCTTCCACTCATTAATATGTATTGATGACAGGCGAATCATAAGGATAAGAACAGCGCTTTTATCAACGTAAAAGGGCAACGTTTTACATTGCCCTTCATTTCTATGTTTAGTCTTCGATTCTTTACATCTTATAATACTGTTCCCAGCCTCTAGCCGGTGGAGGTCCGGCTAGAAGAGCATTGGCAAATTTATCATTGATAATTTCTTTTGTCTGAGTATTCAGTACCAATTTACTGTTTAATCGCTGGGCAATGACACCTAAACAAAACACTTGGCTCAAAGGACCTGCAATTTCAAAAGCCGACCGCGTCTTCTCTTCACCTTTACACCCCTTTAAGAAATTAGCAAAGTGGTTGGATGGTGATATTGGCACTTCCGGTAAACGAGCCGCCATTTCTTTCCCCTTCGCTTCTGGAATAATCTGCAGCGTACTGGCGTGGGAGCCACCTTTAAATATCAAATCCTTGCTATAGATAATTTTTCCGGGATTTAATTTAGCGGGCTCTAATTTTCCTGTACTTGGTGGAGGAATATTAGGATCCAGTCCAGATACCCCATAGCCTTCGGGTATAGGTGGCAAATTATCCAAGCCGTCATACCAATTAATATCTACTGCAGGCATTTTTTTCCTTTTTGGAAAATGAAATTTTAAGGTGGAAGACATCGGAAAAAAATACGAATTATACCCCTCTAGCTTTACCGCTGAGACTTCGGTTGGGAGTCCCAAATCTAAAAATTCATGTGCTGTATCCAATATATGTGCTCCCCAATCGCCCAAAGCGCCCATTCCGAAATCGTACCAACAACGCCATTGTCCATTGACAAAATCTTTATTATAATTGTGACCAATAGTCTGCATCTGCCAAAGATCCCAGTCTAGCGTTTCGGGTATCATCTCCGCGGCAGGAAAGCCCTTCATATTCACGTCCCAGCCATGCCATCTGCGCGGCATATTCATGTGCGCATCTATGCGTGTAACATCTTTAATAATACCCGCATCTTTCCAAGCTTTAAACTGAAAATAATTTGCTTCAGAATGCCCTTGGTTTCCCATTTGGGTAGCAAGTTTCGGATTTTTCCGAGCTTTTTCTGTCATAAGTTCAACCTCAAGAAATGTTCTTGCCATTGGTTTTTCCACGTAAACATGTTTGCCCAAATCCAATGCAAGCATCGTTATTGCAAAATGAGAGAAATCAGGGGTTCCTATGCTCACAGCATCGATCTGATTTCCCATTTTGTCAAACATCACCCTAAAATCCTTAAATTGAGGTGCGTCGGGAAACATACCCAATATCTCCTGTGTATGTTTAGCGCCAAGATCCACATCACATAAGGCTACGATATTACAGAGTCCAGTCTTATAGAGTTCTTTAATGATTTCCGCTGCCCTATTGCCTAATCCTACGCAGGCTAGATTAACACGTTCATTGGGTTTGGCCAGATTGACCTTTCCTAAGACACTGTTGGACAACATAACAGCTCCTGCAGCAATAACGGACTGTTTAACAAAGCTTCTGCGCGATAAATAATGATTCATAAAGAGTAGTCTTAATTGGGTGTATTGATTTTTATACTGCGAAAGGAGACCCGATCACCATGGTCCTGCAAAAGAATAAAGCCTTCCTTAGCTTCGCCAAAGTTCTCCCAGTCTTTATACTTGCTGATTTGAACCAAATCTTTAAACGCTTTGGAGCCCCGTTCATAAGACAGCATTTTAATGCCATTCAAATAATGTTCAACTTTATTATCTGCTGTAACAACAACTCTACCCCTATTCCATTCACCGATCGGTCTGCGTGCACGCTCATCACGGTTGGATGTGATGAGGTCATATAGGGATGCCAACGTACGGTTTCCGTCCCTACCCAACTTTGCATCAGGGTGCAAAGCATCATCAAGCACTTGGTATTCTAAACCAATAGCCGATCCTTTTGATTTTTCTTTCAAGGTGACAAAATATTTAACACCACTATTTGCACCTGGACTAAGCTTAAATTCAAATGAAAGATCAAACACAGCATATTTATCTTTTGTGACAATATCTCCACCATTAGTTGATTCACCGCCGTCAGATTTTAGTACAGTCATTTGTCCGTCCTTGACTTCCCACCCCCGTTCTGGAAATTTATCGCTATGTATGCTTCGCCAGCCTTTATTGGTTTTACCGTCAAATAAGAGTTTAACACCCTTTTTCTTTTCAGCATCGGCCACTTCATTGGGCTTGAGATTGACGATATATACATCTTTAGGAAAACCTTTTGGTTTAAGATCAGTTGTCTTTATTTTTACATTCTTAAAATAAACTTTCTTTCCATCCAATTGCGCCGGAATACTATGCACCTGTAGTCCGATAAACCCTGTTCTATCAATAGTATCAACAACGTAAGACACTGGAATATCATTGACCCAAGTACGCAACTCATCGCCGATGGCCTCAATTCGGATATGATTAAATTCTTCTGCTTTATATGCTCTTTTGGCATTTTCATTTAAATCCAAAGGATAAATCCATCCACGACGTGCTTCATCATATATTCCACCCGTCCACGCGCGCTCGGATGGATCAATCTCTACTTGTCTTCCATATACACGCCCTCGTCCATCATTGGCTTTTGGATCGAGATGGCTCCTAGTTTGGATACCTGAATTAGTTTCATTTCCTTCGAGTTTAATATCCAGCTCCAATATGAAATCACCGTATTCCTTTTCAGTTATTAAAAAAGAATTGGGGGTGCCTTTTGTCATTCGGCCGACAATAGCATCTCCCTCAATAGAATAGGGGGCTTTTCCTCCAACAGTCTTCCATCCATTTAGCGTCTTTCCATCAAAAAGGTTTGTCCAACCTTTTTCATTACTCTTATCTGTCTGGGCATGGGTCAATACAACATTGCTGACCATAGCTGCCACTAAAACAGATTTAAATAGTGTATTTCTTCTCATTTTATAATTTAATCTAGAGTCTATAGACCCGGTTTATTTATTCATCATTGGTTTGTAAATCATAACAAGTTTAAGCCACATACATCCTAATTTAGGTATGGGCTATTCATTTCAATTGAATTGAATTGGCAAAACAATATATTAATTAATATAAGTGAAATGAATCAAATGATATGATTTATTTACGAAAACGTTTGAATCTGCACCAAAGAAAGCATGTTCCGTTCAAAAGTAAAATTGTTTAGGCTATATTGATATGTTAAAATATGAAGTGTAAAAAAGCTTTTTAAATAGTGCTTTTAGACCGTCCCTTTGAAGAGCCGATGACAAGTTTACCTAAACTTCGGCGTGTTCCTCTTGTGTCAACCTACAAAAGTGAAGCTAATCAGCAGGCTGCATCCGATATCGATTTCGTATGCTGAAAGGCGTATTTGGTGATATGATGATCTTTAAGATGTGTAAATGAAAACAATTGGCAAAATATTTGGATAATACGAAAATTATATACAACTTTAAAGCACAAGCACCTGATCTAAAACAGGCTACAAATTAGTAGAGGAAATTTTTTATTTTAAAACGATGATTTTATCTTATAATCGATCATGGATAAAATTCTAAATTAGTTTTTTTGCAGAAAAACTTACTTAATGTACAAAAAGTAGCATACGAAATATGACAACCAACCTCATTAAGGTATATACAGTAGTTTCAAAAGAAGTAAGGGAAGATCCAGATTTGTTCACCAATCTCGAAGGTGTCTTCTCAACATATGAAAAAGCGCAGGAATATATTGATCAGTTTTTTGGTAATGCTAAATATGGTTATCGATCTATTATTACGACATATTTAGATCCTTTTCAAGAAGAAATCCAAAATAAAAATTCGTTTTATAGCATTTCATCTCAATTAATAGCTTCGCATCTAGAGGTAGAGATTTGTAAAACTTCTTTTGCGGTTGTTCTCTCTGAAGTTGAAAAACTGCGCATCGATCCAGCAACCTCAGAAAAACCGCTTGAACTAAACCTGCACTGTTTTGCTGCTTCGGAAGAAAGTGCTATGGAAAAATTCGAAAAATTAGTCTATGACTATGCAAAAGAGCACAACCTTCAATTTCGAATTAATCCCTTCCGTGTTGCTGATTCTGACCAATGTTACTAGTCTTTAGTTGTAGCTAATTTTAACGGCGCATTTAGCGGATTATTCTCTTTCGGATTTCACTTAAATATTCAGGCGTAAACCCAAGAAATGATGCAATCAGATATTGCGGAACACGTTGTACAAAATGAGGGTACTTTTGAAGCATATCCAAATAGAACTGCTCTTTGGATAAAGAGAATAGATATTTAATCCGCATTTGCGCCGCGGCATACGCCCTTTGGTAAACAAAGCGGAAATAACGCTCCATTGTAGGAAATGCCGCCACCAATTTTTCCTGATCTTCCTGACTGATATATGCCAATTCTGATTTTTCTACTGCTTGAATGTAAAATGTAGTGACTGCCCGCTGTTCAAAAGCCATATTGTCTGTGATCCACCAGTTTTCTATCGCAAATTCCGTCGTTTGTTCGACACCTTTTTCATTAACAAAGAATTTTCGAAGCATACCGTTCAATACAAAAAAATGATATTTACAAACCTGTCCCTCTTCCAGTATATTTTCTTTTCTTGCGACCGTTTTTGTTCTGAAATATCCCAGTATTTCCTCTAATTGGATCGGATCTACATCGATAAATTTCTTTAAATGCCCTTTGAGATTTTCTAACATTCTGTCAATTTATTGTCCAAACAAAGCTACTATTCATTTTACTAAAAAAAAAGTTCAAATCTATTTCAACGACATTCAATTTAAAAGGACTGACAAAATAAATTGATATATTACGGATAATCATTCAACAGCTGCGAATAATAAATGCGAATAGATTAGACCGTTTTTACTGCTTATCTTTATGAAAAGCAAGTCCAAAATGAGCACTAAACAGAAAGAGCCGTTTTGCAGCATATAATCTTCGCCTATTTTTAGGAGAGTTTATATGTTTATAAAAAGAAAAATTAATGATCAAAATTCATTTTAACAGAGGGAAAATTATCATAAGTATGGTGCTTTGTTTTTTCGCGACAGTCGTCGCGCTTTATGCTTGGTTACATAAAGATCTTATTATAAAACTGGCGTCGACGGTGTGGGCGCTAGCAGCAGCAAGCGTATTTTACCTCAGAATACAGCAAATGAGTCGCTATCAAAAAGGGATAGCAGCACTCACGATAGATCAGGACATGCTCGTAAACAACAGCGCATTAAAGCCCCAGCCAATTCCGTGGACGGACATCGATTGCTTTGTTTCCGGTTTATACCGAACATCTTCTATATTTATAAAATTAAAAGACTCTTCATTGCTACGAAAACAAAAAACAAACCGTCTCATACATCTCTTAAGCTTTATCGACCGTAACCTTTCCACAAAGCCAGCTCGTCTATGGATCGACATGGACGTGATCAATATCAGGGAAGAGGAGCTTATTCCACTATTAAATCAAAAATTGAAACAGTAAATAGGAATCGTTCATATCTTAACAAAGGATAATTTCAAGATACCCTTTGTTAAGATGCTATTTATGTTGTGATATACTGAACTTCATGAGCTTCTGTCAACTGAGGAACGTCCAAACTACGGAGCATTTTATCTAACACTGCGTCAGGTAATGGATATTCTCGATCTCTATTCTGTGTGCGCCATACCTGATAGGGCTTTTCGACATACAGTAATTTAACATAGGCTTGGTAGCCAACAAAAAGATCGATCAGCTGCTGACGCATCTGGGAAGTTATATTCGTGGCATTCCAGATAAAATCCTGTCCACAGCGCAAATATTTTTTTGCCTGTTCTTTCGCTTCTTGTATGACCCATCCATTTCTCCTTTTATCAGTGGGATCAATGCGATATTTGCGTCTGATATCATCCAGGCTAATAACGGGCATATCTGCATTCATTTTTTGAATATGATAGTCTTTACCCATTCCGGGCAGCCCTGAAAGCACGATAACCGTAGATTTAAATGTATCGAAAGGAACATAATCGACGTAGCTGTCTTTTCCATTAAAATAGGTAAATCGAGCATTGTCTGTTAAAAAGGGACGAGCCTCATTCCAGCAGCCAATCTCCTTGCTATACAGTTCAAACATATCCAACGCATAGAATAGTGCATCCAGATCGCGACAATATCTACCTTTGGCATCTGCTTCAGCCAACAGCTTGAGCTGACTCATATTTACAGTGAGCGAAGCCTCCAGGGCGCTCTTTAGGGGATCAGCTTTCTCCATAAGCCATAATGGCAAACCATGGTAGCGTACCAAGGACACAATTTGCTCCCTTATGGCGAAAGGAGTCTCCACATCACGAAACAAAATCTCGCGCGCGGTCTTCGCGCCTTTTTTAGCGTGATTTGGCGAACTGATACGGCCATCTGACCCGATAATGGTGGTGGATCTTTTTTCGACATCATGCAACAAGGCCGAAGCCCAGATCAACTCCTGCTTTTGCCCGTCCAGCTTTTGGTATTCAGGGAGCTCTTCAAGCTGCTGAAGAACCATTTGTGTATGAATTGCTACATTTCCTTCTGCATGATGCCAAGGATCCTGCTGTACCTTTTCCATATCCATCACCCAAGAGAATTTATTCTCTAACGTCGTCCAGTCCTTATCTACTGCTATTTTCCATTCCATTAATAATCTCTCCTTTCCCAAATCATTTTTGCTCTACGCCATGATTTTGTCCAATGTTCATCAGTTTGCACATGTCCCTTTCTTACATATTTAAAAACGTTGTGCTGAAATTCGCCAACAGTATATGCGTCGACATTCCTACACACCACCCCTTCCATCGTACATATATGTCCCGTTTTAGCATCAACAGATCCAAACACCGAGGGCTGTGTGGACAAGTTTTCGACTGAATGTTGAAGCTGCTGTTCTGTCATATCCTTTACATTTTCGAATTTTAAAACAGGTACCATGGGCAAATCAAATAAATTAGCGTAAAAAGTAACTTCTTCCCACGAAAGCCATTGATCTTTAATTCGAGCAGCGAAAACATAGTAATAGTGCTCTAGTTTCCGATATTCGATTGAATGTATAGCATAAAGATTTTCACCAAAAAACTCCAAATCATCCAGATCATTTTTTAATCTGGCCCAATGTTCCCTTAGCTGAGCCGTCCATGGCGAGGTAGTCGGGGCCGCATGAGACCGTGCAAATACCCCCCTTTGTGAAAGACAGTTGTTTTCACCATCTAACTTTTCTGTATATAACAGTTGATGGAAGGATTGTATATCCGTCCAATAATGCTGATTAAAACGATCGTCGCTGCTTGTTCCCGGAGAAAAAGGGAAATGGTAGGTACGACCATATTTTGTTGAATTCATTTTTAAAATTTAAGTCCATACTAAAAAATTGAAGACGTAGGAATAGGGTAATCAAATCAGATAAATCCGTTGATTACTTTTTCTCCTAAATATCGACAATGCATTACATGGCTTTACGTTTTAAAAATTAATAACATGAATGATCTACAGCTGCAAAATTATAAAATTTATTTTAAAAACATAATCAATGCTATCGATCCTAGAAAATGAAAGCGGATATGGACACCAAAGCGTAATGTTATTAGTTTGAAATTAATGAAAATCATTACATTTGCCAACAACTAAATAACTCGAACTTTCGTTTAAACCAAATTGAGGACTTATCCAAATGAAAGATTTCCCACAACTAGAAACAGAACGACTTATTCTCAATGCAATTACTACTTCTGATATTCCACAGATTGTTGACTATCTTAAAGATAAAGTATATTCGGACTTTACATCAAATATTCCTTACCCATACCGAAAAGAAGATGCTGAATATTGGCTTAAATTAGCAGAAGAAGCATATATCAATCGTAAAGGTTTTACTTTTGCTATTCGAAATAAAGATAAAAAACTGATTGGGGCGATCGGATTACACGATGAAGGCTCGGATAAGGCTGAGCTGGGATACTGGATTGCTATTCCTTATTGGAACAAAGGTTATGTTACTGAAGCAGCAAAAGCCATCATTGACTTTGGATTTAGAGAACTGCATTTTAACAAGATTTTTGCGACCTACTTCCCACATAACCCAGCTTCGGGAAAGGTCATGGAAAAAATAGGCATGGAAAAAGAAGCACTATTGAAACAGCATCTAAAAAAAGATGGAAAATATTATGATATTCCATTATACTCTATTTTCAATACGGAAAAATAAAACAGGTATTCGTGAATAAAAAAATCAAGTTTAGCTCTGATTATACATTTACTATACTCATATTTTATGTGGCAGTACCCTTACTCTTCCTGTATTAATTTCAAGGTATTCCATGACTATATTCGGTATAATATGGAAAATTTGCTGATTAACTTACCAAAAGCAGTATGCTAAACTTAAACATATAATATATTTAGGAAATCGCTACATTTAAAGAACTGAGAATTATAAAGAATAAAATATGAAAATATTCGCATTCGCTGGGAGTAATTCTTCCACTTCGATCAACAAACAGCTGGTCAAATTTGTACTTAAAAGTTTTGATGAACACGAGATTAATTTGATCGATCTGAATGACTATGACATGCCAGTTTTTTCCGTCGATCTCGAAAAAGATGGGTTTCCGCGGGAAGCACAGCTTTTCCTAGACAATATAGCTGCTTGTGATGTTATTATTTGCTCGCTTGCTGAGAATAACCGTTCCTATAGCGTTGCATTTAAAAATGTGTTCGACTGGGCATCTAGGATCAATGTGAAAGTTTTCCAAGATAAACCCATGCTTCTTATGACTACCTCGCCAGGGGGATATGGCGGTGGGAATGTCATGGCGGAAGCCCAAAAGTTCTTTCCGCAGTTTGGAGCAATCATTAAAGAAACATTTTCGCTTCCCAAATTTTACGAAAATTTTGATCAGAATAATGGCGTAATCAGTCCAGAACACAGTGATACGCTAAAGGAAAGAATTGCTGGATTTAAAAAGCAGATTTCTGCCTAATCGTACTTTCGTAATCCACTGTTACTTTTCTAAGCTTTGCAATTCATTCCTTCAATGCATTGAATTTGCTGGGTAAAGCTTTATAAAGATGCTCTATAGGCCAAGTTGCATACTGGCTTGGCCTTTCTTTGCTGATTATTGACTTTCTACTTACTATTTTATTACCATTTTGTTGTCTTTTTACCAAAGGAATAGCAAACAAATAGCAGAGAAACAGCAAACAAACAGCAGAGAAACAGCAAACAAATAGCAGAGAAACAGCAAACAAGTAGCAGAGAAACAGCAAACAAGTAGCAGAGAAACAGCAAACAAACAGCAGAGAAACAGCAAACAAGTAGCAGAGAAACAGTAAACAAATAGCAGAGAAACTGCAAACAAATAGCAGAGAAACAGCAAACAAATAGCAGAGAAACAGCAGACGAATAGCAAAGTAATAGCGAACCAATACGCCAGCAATCCCAAAGAAAGATCAAATATCAAGACACCAGGAGAGAATACACCGTCACATAGGGGCAATGCTATGCTATCCATCAGGCAAGGATTAACACAAAATCGGTACAGAAACGGTAATATGAGATTTACTTTTTACGCGATCAATTCTGGTACCTGATCCTCCTTATAAAAGGTTTCGTTCCATTGTGCCAACTGGCACATAATGGGGATTAACGCTTTACCTTTTTCGGTCAAAGAATATTCGACGCGTGGTGGCAGTTCCTTATATTCTTCTCTAAGAATAACACCATCCTCCTCCAATTCTTTTAATGAGCTGGTCAAAACCTTGCGTGAAATATTTTCTATAAGTGCATCGAGCTGACCAAATCGGGCTTTGCGGTCCCGCAGTGTATAAATAATGACAGGCTTCCACCTTGTGCCTAAAATTGCCATCGAGCGCTGCATTGCACAGGAACAACTTTTAAATTCAGTCCTTTTCATTTGATATTTTGAGAATAGTTACACGAAGGTAACTAGTTTATACTAATAATAGTTACAAATATACACTATTTAGAATATCTTTGTAAAGATTTATAATTTAAAACAAGAAAAATGAGCATACAAACACTTTTTAATCCATTTGAATATAAAAATTTAAAATTGAAAAACCGCTTTGTCATGGCACCAATGACGAGAGCATTTTCGTTGGACGGAATTCCCGATAGTGCCGTAGCTGGTTATTATGAGCGACGTGCTGCTGGTGATGTTGGACTAATCTTAACGGAAGGTACAGTAATCGAAAGACCTTCTTCAAAGAATTTAAAGGACATTCCCAACTTTTATGGTGAAGAAGCACTTACTGGCTGGAAGAACATCGTCGAAGCTGTACATAACAAAGGTGGCAAAATAGCGCCTCAACTATGGCATGTCGGTTATACCCCAATGCAGTGGACGCCACCTGCAGCATTTGAGGGTCCGGATACAATGACATTGACTGATATTGAATCAACAATAAAAGCATACGCGGACGCCGCCAAGTCTGCAAAAGAGCTCGGTTTTGATGCTTTTGAAATTCATGCCGCCCATGGTTATTTGATTGATCAGTTTTTTTGGGAGGGAATGAACCATCGAACTGACGAATTTGGCGGCAAAACCATTAAGGAGCGGTCTAAATTTGCAGTTGAAGTCGTTAAAGCGATGCGAAAAGCCGTAGGGTCGGAATTTGTGATTATCCTGAGATTATCGCAATGGAAACAACAGGACTACACTGCCAAAATCGCACCGACGCCTGCTGCGATGGAAGATTGGATTTTACCATTAACGGATGCTGGTGTCGACATTTTTCATGGAAGTCAACGCCGCTATTGGGAAGCTGAGTTTGAAGGTAGTGATTTAAATTTCGCCGGCTGGCTTAAAAAAATCTCAGGACAACCCACGATCACGGTTGGATCTGTAGGCCTTGATAAGGACTTTGGCGAAGTATTTACAAACTCCGAATTCAAATCTTCTCCTGCTTCGCTGGACGAATTGGTCCGTCGGTATGAACGTGGCGACTTTGACCTTGTCGCCGTGGGAAGGGCTCTCCTGCAAGATCCAAATTGGGTAAAGAAAGTTCAAGCCGAAAAATACAATGAACTTTCTACTTTTGAGGCTAAAAGTTTAGCTAGCCTGTCTTAACAGGAATATCTAATAACCACTTCACAAAAATTACGTTATTACATTATAAAAGATAGGGGTGAAAAATTGATTTTTAATCATTACTTTGCCCCTATTCATTTATCGCGACAGTTTCAGCAACTTGGCTCCTTAAATGTATCTAGAAACTTCATTCAATGCATGTAACCAATACTAAAAAATGATAACAGATACCAAAATATATATCATAAGTGGATTAGGTGTAGAGTGGCTGGGCAATACATGAGATTCTCCGATGGAAAAACAGATTTATTCCTAGTAATTTAGTCCATATACATGGAGACAAAGACCGTATTATCCCGATCAAAAGTCTAAAGCCCAGTTTTGTGATTAAAGGCGCTGGTCATTTTATGACGGTCACACACGCTGGCGAAGTTGAAAAGCTTTTAAGAGAAATACTGATCTAATTGCTGGGCATTTACTAAAATCACCTTACCTGAGATTTTTGGTATATAAAATCCAAGGGATTTCAAATCGGAATCACTTATTCCCTATAAGGATAGTATTAAAATTAAGACCATACAGCTATAAAACTGCTTAAAGCTTCTTTTTATTAAAACAATAATTGCAGGAAGACAGTTATTTTATCAATGCATCTGCCGGCTATGAAGTTTATAACATACCGCTTTGTAACGCTAAGGGAATAAAACTGTTTAACTTAACACAAGAACATGCGAAAAAGGCTTCTTTTTAGTTTTCTATTATTTCACATCTTTTTTCTCAACATGACGGCTCAAGTTAATAATTCAAAACAACCACAACTAGAGATTGCAGTGGATTTGGGACCATACCGTCCCATTGGTGTAAGCGTTACATCCAGCAACCGGCTATTTGTTTCTTTCCCAAAACAAACTAAACATTTCAAGTATGCACTGACCGAAATCATCAATGGAAAACCGACCCCTTATCCTGATGCTGAATGGAATAAAAAAGGAATTGAGAATTCCCACTTTGTTAATGTACAGGATATCTTTGTCGATGCCGATGACAATCTCTGGGTATTAGATTCTAAGCCATCATCTGCTGGATCAATTTTTGGTAATGATGAAAAACCAACCGAAGGACAGTTCAAATTATTGAAAATCGACACAAAGAAAGATCAAATTGAACGTATTTATAGTTTCGACGACCTTGATAAAACCAAATCGGGTCTAAATGATATGCGCATCGATAGGGAGAAAAATTTAGCTTACCTCTCCGACCCCGGTCAGGCGGCCATTATTGTTTTGGACCTCAAAACTGGAAATAGCAGGAAGGCTTTAGCTGGAAGCCATTTTACGCTCGCTGATCCCGAAGTGATTTTAAGATACGACGGTAATGATATGCGTAATCTGAACGAAAAACCTTTTTCTTCCAATGTGAATGGCATCGCCTTAAGTCACGACTTTAGATATTTATACTTCAAGCCGATCAATCAAACTCATTTATACTGTATCGCGACAGAATTTTTGGCTGATTCTACGTTAACGAAACAAGATTTGGAGGCGAACGTTGAAGACAAAGGAGAAGTAGGTATCACACATGGCTTACTGTCAGATATAAACGGAAATATTTACCTAACTTCATCCATCGATTATAGTATAAAATATTTAAGTCCTGATGGAAAACTGCATACCTTAGTCCAAGACCCACGCATATTATGGCCTGATTCTATGGGGATCGGCGAAGATGGATATCTTTATTTCTCTTGCCCACAACTTTTTAAGGATCCACAATGGAACAAGGGAATCGACAAGGTAGAATTGCCTTATTATATCTTTAAAGTAAAACTACCTAACTCAAATAGTGAGTCTAACAACAAATAAGACGATTAAATACAACACATTATAGGATACTGCTGTTTACAGAAGTAACATGCTATGCACCGTTAAATTTAACGGTGCATGCGTTGCAACTATCCATATTCATACGAACTCTTCCCCCCATGAAGTTGAACGCATCACGCCCCAACATTATTGATCATCAAAACGCGAGAATAGGCAAAATCTAAGTTCCTAAAATTCAACCAGCAGATCACAATAAGAATAAAATGGAGCTAAAAACAGCTTAAAGGATACGTTCATTCCATCAGCACCAATGCGTGCCTACCAAAAATATAAAATTTTTAGTAAAAATTTTTAAATACTAACATTATTAGTATATTTGGTTATCAGTTTTAGACGCGCCTTTTATGGAACAGATTGCAACATATGACAATAAGGATTTACACGTTGGTGACATCGTTCGCTTTCATACCCCCTACACCGATGAAGACCCAAATACGATTTTCATCGTACTGTGGTCATACTACGATCCTGAAGGGAAATCATCCAGAGCTGAGGTTGTTAAATATGACCGAAGTTCTAAACACTCTCCAGTTATTCAGAAGTGGTTTATACGGGACCTAGAAAGAATCCCCGAAGTAAGCCCGGAATTACTAAAACAGATTAAGCTATTTATGCAAAATAAACTAGGCAACGCTATTATCAGCAAGTTAGTCATCTAACATATTTTATAAATCAGATTAAAAAAATACATGGAAAACAAATTTAAAGAGAAAAGAGTAACAATATCTAATTCCGTTTGGTCCGACTGGCGCGAACAACTTAAAGAAAGTGAATTAGTCGGCTTACAGCAAAGGCTTGAAAAACTTGAAAAAGAAATGTTGCTTGATTGGCTACAGTGGAATAATCCTAAAGGAAACTATACAGATCGCAAATGCATTGAAAATGGAGTACAGCAAATCTCTAAAAGCAAGGCTATCAAATATATATACAAAGAAATCTTACGCATCCACATGAAAAGAAAATATAGTGCCCTTTCAAGCACGCATGCACAACTTATGTTCAACAACTAAAATTTGAAATAATGGAATCTTTTATCAAACACATCATCGATGTCCAGCTGCCAAAAATTATAGCAATGGAATCGAATCGAAATGATTGGCGTTATCAGCTTTTAGAATTGAAGGATAAAATGCTCTTTGATAAATTAAAGTTGATGACTAGACAAGAATTACTTGGCTGGCTTCAATGGTACGATAACACTGGAACTTTCTTCGATCATGATTGCATACGGAGGGGTATCCCATTATTGACGAAAGTTCAGGCATTAGCAGCAGTTTACCTGCGAATTATGCGTGGGCATGAAGGCTGGGATGGTTATATGGGAACGGAATATATACGTAATCAAATCTTTTAAAGAGACGATAGCTTTAAATCGAAAATGCTTTGCCTACTGTGATATATTTAGCTAATGTATTCAGGTTTTCAATTGCTGCTCCAATGGTATTATTAAAATAAGTATATACCTCTTTTTCCTCTGCAATCCAACCATTTATATAGGTACTATATTCCTTCAATACACTGTCCGAATAGCTTCCCCTATAATCACCATCTGGCCCATGGAAGCGCATATAGATAATCTTTGTGTCGGTATATTGAAGACGCATTCCAAGAGTATCTTTATCATGGATCACCAAATGCATTCCATATGATTTTAAAAGAATCAGAGTTTCTTCCCTATACCAAGAGTCATTTCTAAATTCTACGCATACCTGCCAGGCCTCACTTCTCTTATCCTGACTGATGCAGTCCAATAGTTCAGTAAGCTTTCCAATGGAAGTAAATTTACATGATGGCGGTAATTGTATAAGCAGACATCCTTTCTTTTGACTGACGGCATCAATAACGGAGAGAAATCTTACTACATCTTGTGGATCAAACCCGAGTTCCTTTTGATGCGTAATTCCTTTCCAAAGCTTAAAAGTAAATCGAAAGCTGTCGGCTGTTTCTTCGGACCATCTTCGGACAGTTTCTTCACGGGGAATTTTATAGAAAGAACTGTTCACCTCCAAAGAATTAAATAATAAGCTATATACGGCAAGTCGGCTCTTCCCCTCTAAATGCTCGGGATAAAAACTTCTATTTTTATAAGGCAAAAGAATACCACTTGTTCCAGAAAAATAAGAGTGTTCCATATCGTTATAACAATTGAACTGTATACAATGGTTCATTTTTCCGTCAAAAAAGATTTACGTTTTTACATAAAAAGTAATTGAATTGCATATAAAAAACAATTTACTTAAGTTTGGGTAACGGGATATTTAACAGCCGCTCTTTTCAGGCATCTCTTTTTCCTGCTTACAGGATGATAAATCAAGCATACCATCTCAATGAAGAAAAAATCTTATCTAATTAGTTTCATGATTATGGCCGTTTTGAGCAGCTGTAATGAAAATAACCACAATAGCACCAATACGACTTCAAATTCCCAATCTGGACAGCCCGAGGAAAGTCCAACATTTACCTTTGACAGTATCAAACAGCACTATGCACTGGGAGAAGATCTGGTTTTAAAAATAAACCATGAGAAGAAGCAGAAATTAGACACTGTGGTCTATTACATCAATAATAAACAAATTGGACAAGTAAGTGGCAATAAGTCTTTCAAATATGCATTAAAACATGAAAAATTTGGCAAACAGATTGTTAAAGCAGTCGTGTTTAGTGATGGAAAACAAGAAGAAAATACAGTAAGTATAGATTTATTCGCTTCTACTCCTCCTCGCTTGCTCCAGTATAGCATTGTAAATATTTATCCACATGATATTAAAGCTTATACTCAAGGCTTAGAGTTTTATGGTGATAACCTGATCGAAAGCACGGGAAATGGTATTGGCCCAAGTGGAAATAAAGGTAAATCGAGCATTCGCATTACAAATCCTAAAAGTGGTGCGCCCATCAAGAAAATTGAATTGGATGATTCAATTTTTGGCGAAGGCGCCACTGTCGTGAATGGGAAATTGTATCAATTGACCTATAAGAATAATATAGCCTATGTATACGATGTAAACACCTTAGCCGTTATTAGTACACTACCTTACTTTCAGCCAATGGAAGGTTGGGGATTGACTTCTGACGGTAAAAACCTATACATGTCCAATGGTTCGGATTACATTTATACACTCAATCCACATGACTTCTCAAAATTGGACTATATTCGTGCCGCGACGAACACAGCTATGATCGATCAAATCAATGAAATGGAATGGGTAAAGGGAAAAATCTATGCAAATTTCTTTATGGAAGATGTCATTGGACGGATCGACCCTATGACAGGTACTGTGGAGGCATTGGTGGATCTTTCCAAATTACGTGAAGATGTAACGCAACATGTCGATTTGGATGTACTCAATGGTATCGCCTACAATCGAAAATCGAACACCTTCTTTGTGACTGGCAAAAATTGGGATAAAATGTTTGAGATTAAGCTGATCGAATAGCTTTATCCCAAATGAGCAAAAAATATGGTATTATCGAATCATCTGACCTATGACTTCTCGCGCTAGGGCAACTCCTTCATTTTATTAAATCCTTCCGTTACCATCGGAACGATTTGTGGGGCGAATAGCTGAGATAAAATAGGTGTTTCGTGGTTATCTTTAGCACCAGTCCATTGTGCATATTTATTAGCTAAAAAATCCAATCGCTGTACAGAGGATAATCCAGGCAACGTGTAGTAGATACTCTTTTCACCTTCTTTTCCTTCCATTTGTACATATCTCCCCCTTGTAATGTTCAGGTAATTCCGTCTTTCAAAATCACGTAAGAAAGCTTCATCTTCATCAGCACTATCCCATTTCGGATCACGTGGACAACAGACGGATCCATAACTTTCCTTCCTATAAACTGTTAGCATATTTTTAGGAGATACGGGTTTAAAGAAATCAAAGCCCGGATTGTCGTCACCTGAACGACGAATACTATCAACCCTAACCACACCGTCCTGTCTATTTATCAAATAATAAAAATTGGTCGTCGTCGGTTCTATACACATACCTTGTTTTGACGCCTGTTCAGCAATCTGATCATAAAATGCCCAATCTGGTACAATCAACACAAATTGTTGAAGATCGGGATAAAATTCATTTACTTTTTTAATTAACTCCACTGGAATTCTAGCGTTCAAAAAGAAAATATAGGTAGAATCTGGAAGGATCTGCAAAGGAAGATCTATTAAATAACTCCCCTTTTTTTGGGTCACAAAACCATTGTCTATCATTACAACCTGACGAAAATATTCACGATACCAACCGGGATTCACTTCATCCAATCTCGTTGTATCCGCAAGTGAGTGTGGTGTTGGCGACGGTTTTGTCAATGATTGCTGTCCCGTTATTTTACTCTTACAGGATGATGCCATCATTGATAAAATGATGAGCAAATACCACATATTTCTTTGTTTTATCATCGCAACATTAAGTTAAATATTTTATACTATTTCCTGTCAAATCTCTATCCAAATGGATTCAAGAGAGACAATTGATCTTTGAGCAGACTTCTCCTCCCGTATTTAATCGATAATCACCATTTCATCGACGATCTGAACCTCGTAAAAACCATAGCTACCTTTTTACCGCTTTTGCTGCTTACCAACTCATCTGCACCGATTCTTATGCCCAAAATATCATTGTCAAAGCGCGTGCCGCATTCAATTATTGGCTATTTATTGACATCACGATCGCCATCCACCATGACCGGCTGCTTTACTGAATAACAATTTAGCGTATCAATCTTATTCTGCAAATAACATATTTTTAAAATTTTACTTCCTTGGCACTTTATATTCGCCATGTCTATTTTAAGATTCGCAGCCGATTAAATAATCCTTACGAATTAGATGGCGATATCTTGTTTTATGCAACTTTGAAATAAAACAGACCCATCATTTCGCTTTAAAATGACCAAACTCCCAAAATTTCTTTAACATTTTCATAAAAAGCGTTGAATCTACCAATATTTACACGACATTTAACATAAAACATTTTGTTTCTTAAAAAGAATTACAGAAATTAGAGGTATAAACCGAAGAAATTATGAATAATAGACCTTTAAACGGAATGACTATCGAAGAGTTGCATAACAATAGAAAAACTACACTTGTAGTCACTTGGATGCTAACCATTATGCTCTTTATCTTATTGGGTATGGGAATATATACATCACTCGCTAAAGGATTTAGTGCACTAATGGCCATTCCCTTTGCTTTATCCCCAATTGCAATTCTCAATTTCAAAAGAGTAAAAGAAATCAATGAAGAGCTCAAAATAAGAGAAGCTCACTAAAATAATAATGAAACAGCTTACGTTATTTATCCTGTTTATATTCGCTTCGGGTACAGTATTTGGTCAGGAGATAAGTAAATCAACGACACAGACTATTACGCAATCGGGAATAGGCCTTGGATCAGTCATTGCCGTCGTCACTTCTTGGGACCGTAATAGATCAATACTTTTAGCTTTAATTCACGGAATACTCGGATGGTTATATGTCATCTATTTTGCATTTACTCGTAGTGAATAAAGATTTACAATCAAACATGCAGCTCCATGCTTACTTCCAATACAGATTTTGTCATTGAGGAAATCAAAGAATCTAGTGACATCTTAATCAACGAACTTACCAACCTAACTTTTAACATTGTTCAAGGAGGCGCCTCTGTCGGTTTTATGGATGACTTGACGGTTGAACAGGCAAACAGATTTTGGACCGAAGTGCTGGATAAGGTCAAACAGCATAAAACAGTATTAATTGTTGCCAAAAATAACGTGACAAATCAGATCACAGGAACAGTTCAATTGCAAACGGATCTTCCTTATAATCAAGCACATCGTGCAGACGTTGCCAAAATGTTAGTTCATTCTGACTTTCGGAGAATGGGCATTGCACAGAAATTGCTTCAGCGAATTGAAAAGATAGCCATTGCTCTAAATAAGACACTCATGGTACTCGACACGGTAACGGGTAGCCCTGCATATTTTATGTACCAAAAATATGGCTGGACTATTGTTGGTGATATTCCCAATTACGCACTTCTTCCCAATGGTTTGCCATGTAGCACAACCTACTTTTACAAAGGCCTGAATAATCCGGCCTAGCAAACAAACAGCCTCCAAATTCATTAACTATTCATTTGGAGGCTGCGCTTAAAAAGATCTATGTAAATAGGAATAGTGCTACTTATTTTTGTACCACACCGGTCCCGGTCTGTCGCCCATTTCAAACACTAATGTAGCACCAGACATAATCTGTTCGTGTGTAATATAACTTGTTTCAAGAGGTTTACCGTCAAGGGTAACCGCTTGAATATAAATATTGGATCTGCTCACCTGATTAGCTTTCACAGTAAATTTCTTTCCATTGGAAAGCTTCAATTCGGCTTTTTCAAACAAAGGTGTGCCGATTTCATATTTTCCACTGATAGGATCTACCGGATAAAAACCCAATGAGCTGAATACATACCAAGCTGACATCTGCCCACAATCATCATTTCCACTCAATCCAGCAGGTGTATTTAAATAAAGTCTATTCATCACTTCTGCTGCATATTGCTGTGTTTTCCAGGGTTGTCCAACGGCATTGAATAAATACAGTGCGTGGTGGCTTGGTTCGTTACCATGCGCATATTGACCAATCATTCCTGTGCTAAAAATTGGAAGTTTACTGGTATCCGAAGGATGCAATGTGAACATACTATCCAACTTCTGGGCGAAACGTTGGGTCCCACCAACAAGTTTAATCAATCCAGGGATATCATGTTGGACAGACCAGAAATATTGCCAAGCATTACTCTCACAGATGTGTGCACTATAGTCTTCGGCATCAAATGGGGTAATAAATTTACCTCTACTATCCCGGGGTTGCATAAATGAAGTCGACGGATTATACACATTTTTGTAGTTCTGCGCTCTAGCCAAAAATGTTCCTGCAATCTCTTTCTTTCCCATCTTATCTGCCATCATGGCGATACAGTGATCATCATATGCATATTCAAGTGTTCTTGATAGTGACCAGTTTTCAGCATTATACTCATCCTTGACATCATAAGGTACATAGCCCAATTTTTTATACAGACCTATGCCTCTATAATTGTCGATATTTGCTGTCGCAACGCAGGCTTCTAATGCCTTTGAAACGTCAAAATCACCGATTCCTTTTAAGTATGCATCTACAATTACAGGAATTGAATGATTCCCGATCATCATATCAGTTTCACTTCCATAAATATTCCATACTGGCAATCGGCCATGTTGTTCATAAAAAGCGATAAACGACTTAATCATATCGTTTACACGATTAGGATCAATATAAGTAAATAAGGGATGGGAAGCTCTATAGGTGTCCCAAAGAGAAAACGTGCTGTAGTTGGTCCATCCTTCAGCCTGATGTATTTTTCGGTCAGCACCCATATAACCACCATCAACATCACTAAAAATCGTCGGTGCAAGCATGGAATGATATAACGCTGTATAGAATTTGATCTGCTCTTCTCTGTTTTTGGTTTCGATGGCTACCCTGCCCAATTCCTTGTTCCAATTTTGCTCTGCCTCTTTCAAATAATAGTCAAAATTATCTTTTGGAACTTCTGTTTTCAAATTTTTGGACGCACCTTCCATGCTTACACCCGAAAGTGCTGTGCTGAGCGTTACCTGTTCCCCATCGGCAGTTTTAAAATCAAATCGGGCTTTATATGCTGTACCAATTCGCATTGCTTTCTTGGCTGTTGTATCGGCTCGTGATAATATTTCCGTACTGTCAATATGAACAGCTCTAAAAGGCTTGGAAAAACGAGTTTCAAAATAAACACGTTGTCCTCTGGCCCAACCTTCAGAAAAACGATAGCCCCGAATAGTCACAGAATCTACCACTTCGATGCGTGAATCTGTAGTCGCATCCCAGTTCATTGCTTTCTTTAAATCTAAAAATACGGCAGATTCTGCCTTTGGAAAAGTATAGCGCTGAATGCCACAACGTGCTGTTGCCGTCAGCTCTACATTGATATCATAATCAAGTAGTTTCACCTGATAATATCCTGCATGTGCTTTTTCGTCTTTATGGGAAAACTTAGAATGTATCCCAAGAGGAGTTTCCGCTTCGTGGTAGGGCAATGTTACCGGCATGAAAGATATATCGTATAAGTCACCCGCCCCCGTACCGCTTAAATGTGTATGGCTAAAGCCAGAAATTGTACTGTCGGGATAAAAGTATCCGGAAATACGGTCCCAGCCAGGCAGCCCGTTATCTGGACTTAGCTGTACCATCCCAAAGGGCAATTGTGCACCTGGATACGTATTTCCGGTAAAGTCCGTTCCGATAAAAGGGTTTACATCCGTTGCATAAAAACTTTTATCAGAGCTTTTTAGTGAAGCACAACCAATTAAAGACAATAGGCCTGCGCAAACCGCATAATTAATATATTTCATTGTGTAAATCTGTTTTCAATTTAATTGGCTTATCTATCTATTTCCAGTAACTATTAGAACATCCTTGCTATTGACTAAAGTCTGGTGACTGATTTTAAATCCATTGAATGGTTTTCCGTCGATAACTATTTTTTTGATATATTCACCACTACCCTGTTTTTGGCGTCTTATGGTTACTTTATCGGTATTTGGATAGAATTTCTTATCGAGCTGAATAGTTACCTTATCAAACACAGGGGTTACAACGGTGTAATCTGGTCTACCCGGGCAGAAAGGATAAATCCCGATCATGTTCATAAGTGCCCATGTAGACATCGTACCGGTGTCATCATTACCAGGTATACCGCCGGGGCTATTGGTAAAATGTTTTTCAAGTATTTCTTTAACTAACTTTTGGGTGCGCCATTCTTCGCCTTTAATTTCTGAGAACACGTGTGGATACAGCATATCCGGTTCGTTTGTCACGTCAAAATATCCCTTATCGAACGTTGCCTGAAGCCGATCTACAAATTTTTGCTTTCCGCCCATCAATTTCACCAAACCAGGAATATCAAACGGGATTGCAAAACTATAGTTCCAAGCATTACCTTCATGGAAACCATGATTAGGTTCAAAATTGGCGCCCATCAATGGGCTAAATGGACTTAAAAACTCGCCGTTAGGAAGAATAGGTCTGAAAGTCCCATACTCCGAAGAATAATAATGTTTATATCCTTGTGCTCGCTTAGCAAAAACCTGAGCATCTTTGGTTTTCCCCAATGATCCGGCCAACTGTGCTAAATTCCAATCAGCAACATAATATTCTATCGCATGAGATACGGAATTATCAAATGAATCGCGCAACGGAACATACCCATACTTCACATAATCCGCATTGTCAGGCCTAATTTTATTTGTTGAGTCAGTTTTAGTGGCAGATTTCAAAAATGCCTCGTAAGCTGTATTAATATCAAAATCCCGAATACCTTTCATCCAGGCATCAACGATCACAGGAACTGCGGGATCGCCATCCATCGTATAGCTTTCTCGGCTATACAATTCCCATTTGGGCATCCATCCGTTTTCGTTATACATATCGATCATGGAACGTATCATACCAACCTGCTTATCCGGATAAACCAACGACATAAGCGGCTGTACATTTCTATAGGTATCCCATAGTGAAAACACCGTATAACGATTATTATCTGCTACCAGAGTCTTCCTGCTTTCCATGGTGGGATACTCGCCATTCACATCCTGTAAAACATTAGGATGAATCATGGCATGGTATAGTGCTGTATAGAATACTGTTTTCTGATCTTCCGTTCCACCCTCTACCTGTATCTTCGACAAGGCATTATTCCATTGCAAAGAAGCCTGCTGATGCGTTTTCTCAAATTCGAAATCAGCCTGCTCAGCTTCCAGATTTTTACGGGCATTATCGACGCTCACAAACGACACGGCAAGCTGAACTTCTAAACTTTCATTCTCTTGCACATCAAAGCTAAAAAATGCACCAAGATCATCTCCAGAAAGCTGATCTGTATAGTCTGTGAAAATTTTATATTTTCCAGCATCCTTATTCCAGTCATTTTCCCATTTTTCTCCCGCACGCTGAAATTTCCAGTAACCTCTTTTCGCGGGCTTTTTATTGACACGCATGACAAAGAAAATTGGATAAACAGCCTGATTATTACTATAACAAAAAGAACCCAACAACTTAGACCCTTCTATTTCAGTATCACTCACATAACGAACCGTTGCTCCCGTTTCATTTGTTAAACCTTCGCCCAAATTAAGCAGGATATTAGCCTGTCCTTTTGGAAAAGTAAATTTAGAAACACCTACACGGGTTGTTGCTGAAACTTCCGTTTTAATGCCATATTTCTTCAATACGTTGCTGTAATAGCCTGGATGGGCAACCTCCTCCGTATAGGTACTACCATATTGATGATAATCAACCTCCAGTTTTCCTGAGGTTGGCATTAACAACAAACTTCCCATATCTGGGCACCCTACTCCACTTAAATTGACATGTGAAAAACCTGTAAAATAACTATTACTATGTTCATAGGGAGTAGACCACCATCTTGCATCCTTATCAAATGTGTTAAGGGATGATCCCATTACATTAAAAGGGGAAACATTCATCAAACCGTTGGGCACCTGAGCTCCGGGATTAGTAGTTCCATAATTGCTGGTACCTATAAACGGGTTTACATAGTGTACAGGAAGTTTTTGGGCAGAAACATGCTGCCATAGGAATAATCCTAAAAATAAAAAATGAATAAATTTGATCATATAATCTTGATAGACGGCTTTGCAAATCGCTTTCGTTGAAGCAAACACCATAGGCCGCGCATTTTAGCGTGTACCTACAATACTACAGATAATCAGAAAGATTTACAAATCTTAATGACCGTTATATCGATGATTTTACGTTTGTTAATAGGTTTTAGCATGATTAAAATAAAAACATCAAGCAAAGCTATTCATTCCCGTCAATAACAATAAAAAACCTGAAGCGGGGAACTTCAGGTTTTTACTAACTAACCAATTATTAACCTAAATTATGAAACTACTATTATAACGCCATACATAATAGTTTGTTATCTGGTTGCCATGGTTTAACTAAACTTTAACAAATAGAGGGTTATACCGCTATCAGCCTCCACACAATTAAGTCAATCTGCACTCGCCATTGAAAGGTATTTGCTTATTGAAATAATGCCAACTGTTAATTGGTTGCGCCATGAAATATCCATGAACAGCTTTTCAGCCAACATGTGGTAATCTATACGATTCATTAGCATACTTAAGGGTATTCACAATGTTAGGCTATCATTACTTCCAATATGCTATCTCAAACATGATGTTTGCCTCAACTGAGCATAGGAAGAGAAAAGATTTTGATTCATCTAAGATAAAATTATCATCTATCGTTACGAATGAACTAAGAGAGAAAGATCTGTTATCATATTTGCGCTAAACATTGTCAAATATCTTAATTATATAAAAATTATTATTGGGAAATTGATTTGAATGGATTATATTTATATAATTTAATTGCTAATCGAGCAAAGATAAGGAGTAAAACTATTAAATTTATAATATTGCAAATATTCTACACATTTGTGTAGATCTTGACAACTAAAATATAGTATAACCAAAAAAGCATTAAAATCTATGGATCATTTCAGTTAAAAAACCTTGAATGATCCTTAAATTAAACAAAGAGCTTATTTAGACAGTTTATTTAAATGATTATATTTGCGATATAATTTAACGTGAAATTTATTCTGAGTATTATTTAGATACAAAAGTAAATCCTATTTGTAATTTACACTATGAAAGTTGAGATTGAAGATTTTTTTAAGCCGGTACATGTTAAGGATGATTTTACAAAGGATGATTATGAGATCGTTGATGCTTACATTAATTTTGCGGAATCACTAAGCAAATTAACTTATCAAAGTATATATTTAATCGACTATTCTAAAAAGAGTTTTATATTCGTTTCTGATAATCCGATATTTTTATGTGGAAATTCTTCTTCCGAAGTTAAAAGAAATGGTTATCAGCATTACTTGGATAATGTTCCAGAGGAAGATTTGCAGTTGTTAAAAAAAATCAACGAAGTCGGTTTCGAATTTTTCGAAAACTTACCTACCGAAGATAAATTAACGCATTCAATATCCTATGATTTTCATCTTAAACAGTCGAATGGAAAGCCCCTTCTTATCAATCATAAACTGAAACCTATTCTATTGGACAAATTTTCCAACCCTTGGATAGCACTTTGTGTAGTTTCTATATCCTCACATGCCAGTGCCGGAAATATTAAGTTTAAGTCGGACAACGCCGGTAAACAGTTTGAATATAATTTAGAGACTGATCTTTGGGTAGAGTCCCCACACATCAAACTAAAGCCACGTGAGAAAGACATCCTTCTTTTTTCAGTACAAGGATTTACAATGGAACAAATTGCAGCTAAATTGTACGTCTCTATAGATACCATTAAATTTCACAAAAAGCAAATATTCTCAAAACTAAAGGTGAAGAGCATTACCGAGGCGACAGCACTGGCGATCGAATTATCGCTATTCTAGCAAACGAGATTGTTACTGTCACATTAGTTATCAAAAAAAAACATTTGTTTTGCTTTTAAAGCGAAACGAATTGAATCTTCACTATTATTTATAGAATATTGCGCAGCGTTATTTTTTTTAATAAAAAAATCAAGCCATTCGGTTCTAATATAAATAGGCAAGGTCTCTGAATACAGATACATAATTGGACTTCCAAGCTCATGAGATTGCACACCAAGCTTTAATAAGGTGTTAGCCAATCTTTTGTCACACTCAGCAATTATTAGGCCTTGTTCTAGAAAATAAGGCGGGAAGAATGCATCAAAGAGCATTTTCTTTAAAATACTAATCCTCTTGCACTCAATCCTTTTTGAAATAATAAAACGGCCGATATGCCAATAATGTTTTACATTTTGCGACAAAAGGTCTTCTTCAGTCACTGAAAATAACTTTTGAATAGGTAATATCGTTTCTCTATCCCAGTAGGTTATGCGTATGGATGCAACAATATTGTGTTTTTCTCTGTCACGGAGCACATAATAAATTGAACTGTCAAAAAAACTCAAATCCTCCCCCAACAAATTCTTGTAATGATATGTGTATTCTTCATTAAGCGAATCATTCAGATTAAAATATTCAGCTGTAGTCCTTAAATAAAAATGAATAAGTTCAAAAAGCTCGTTCTTTTTAAGTTTAGTGAAATAATAATTATCAGATGCCCAATTCATGTAGATGGTATTCAAGAGCAATAAAAATAAGGACTTTCCTTATAACATTGTGCAGCGAAGTCAATAATACGCGAAAGTGTAATACTATCTACTATTTTTATACTAAATAATAGTTATTCAATCATCGATAAATAGTAAAATTCTGGAAAGTATTTTACAGATTTTCGCGTTGCAAAATTGAAAATGATATGACTAACCATCCCCGATAAGATATATAAACCTAATGATAACTGCGGCGGGGGGGATATTAAGGCTATTTTTCCATATTCTTTCAAAAATTCTTCTAACCAACTTGTCTCTATACGTCTTGCTTTTAAACTGTCTACGATAAATTCACCAACGTTTAACTCAAATGTTTGGTGTGCCCTTTTTAATGACGCTAGGTTAAGACCATTAGGCGGAAGTACAGTTAAAAACCCCGCCCAGCCTAAATTGTAAGGATGCACAACGGGTATCTCTCTTTCAGACATATATTGGTCAAAAATAAAGGGAATATTCGAGGAGAAATCCAACGCATTTATCGCTACCTTATGATTGAGACCGATACCATACAAATTATCCTGATTAATAAATTCAGGAAAAACACTAATTTTAGCTTCTGGATTAATTGCCTGCAAACGATTCTTTAATGCAATTACCTTTTTTATACCGATGTCGCTGTTGATATAATTTTGTCGATTTAGGTTATTCAATTCGACAACATCACCATCAGCGATTGTTAAATTTTCGAATCCCATTCGTAACAAGCATTCCGCGATGTAACTTCCTATTCCGCATCCTGCTATTAACACTGGAAAGTTTTTGATAAGCTGCTGTTCCTCTTCTGTGATATGTATGCTATTACGAATATATCTTAAATCCATTTATCCATTTTTTACCGCCATAAAGATAGAATTATAGTATATAAAATTACGATATACATACTCACATTTATTCGACAAGAGATCTAAAAGGCCATGTTTTACATAGACCTCCAACATTACTTCTTCGACTATCTTTATTATTTCCGAGTAAAAAATATAAAGCATCAAAAATATTAAAAGAAACTGAAAGCGCTTTCAATCATGGTGTTTTGCACCGACCAAATCGATTGCTCGCTATTAAAAAGACCACTGGAAAAATTATTTAGCTTTAAAATTTGCTTCAGTAATCTTCAATCCTTTTATTTTATTTAAAATGAATACCTTTAATAATATCAACTTATAAAAAATGGATAATACAAGAATATATCGTATGACATTTGCCGGCGTATATCCGCTTTATATACAAAAGGCTGAAAGAAAAGGACGCACCAAAGAGGAGGTCGACGAAATTATATTTTGGTTAACCGGTTATAATCCTGTATCGATAAAGCGGCTAATTGCGGATAAAACTGACTTTGAACACTTCTTTGAACATGCGCCATGTTTAAGCCCGAATTTATCGAAGATTAAGGGTGTCATCTGTGGCTATCGGATTGAAGAGATTGAAGACCCGTTGGTTCAAAAAGTTCGTTATCTCGATAAATTAATTGATGAATTAGCTAAAGGTAAACCCATGGAAAAAATTTTAAGAAAATAATTTTTATCCCACTACCTTTGGAATATTATTTAGACACCACTTCTAAATGAAGCAATGAGTAATATTTCAAAACCGTGGTGCGCTAAATTTTATATAAATTGATCATGGAAAAACAGATAAATGCAGGTGAATTTGTAGATCGTTTTATGACTGGTAGTCTGGAGCATCTCCGCTATCAACAATCACCGATCAAGATATTTCAGCTAAGTGAAATTGCACCTTATATTAAATTTCCAACGCCACCTATTTTCTTGGGTTACAACCTCCTTGTTCATATTACCGAAGGATATTTTAAACATCAGATCGGCGCCAAAGAATATGTTGTACAGGCTCCCGCAATTCTTATTAGCAATTACGGCAATATCTCAACTATAAAGTCTGTTGATAAATCTGCGAAAGGACATTGCGTTTTGATTAACGACAATGCGATGACTTCCATTTTCAGGGAACAGGAGATTTTGAATATCTTTAATATTTCACCATTACTTAATTTAACAGTACAAGATAGTTTCGATCTACAGGAACTTTTTAGACTGCTGTATAACGAACTGCTTTCAGAATTACCTTATAAAGAATTGTTTGAAAATTTATTAAAATCGGCAATTCTAAAAATCATCAAACTTTCTTCCTCTAATCAAGCGCTCAATCGGAGGCAGGAAATTGCAATGATGTTCAAACAACTTGTACACAAAAATTTCAAAAAGCAAAAAAGTATCGCATTTTATGCGGACAAACTCGCAGTATCTACAAACTACCTTAATCGCTGTGTATTTTCGGTTTTCAAAAAATCTTCCAAAGAACTCATTCTTGAAGTGCTGATTATGCACAGTCAATTTTTATTATTTGAATCCACCAAAAGCATTGCGGATATCTGTTATGAATTGGATTTTTCTGATCCTTCTTATTTCTCACGCCTTTTCAAAAAAATTGTTGGTGTTTCTCCTACTTCTTATCGAAACAGAGCGACTTAGATTTTCAATATGCACGATTTGTCCTATCTTTTATACGCAAGTACACAAGCGAATCAAATTGATTGCAGTTAATTTTGTGTGAGTGATTGCAGCAAAAGAGAAGTTTAGTTCAGTAGATACTCTTTCTTCTTTTTGTTTCGATCGACATTGGTCCATCATTTGATTTTATATTTTAAAGATGCTTAAGGTTTCAGAACACAACAATATAACCCAAGATTTCGATTTGTTTATTGCGGATTTCAAAACGAGGCTATCAAGCTTATTCCATAAAGAATATGATTACAACTCGATCAGTCTAACGCGCGGGCTACCGCCTGAGTTTTTGGCTGAAATCATGAAAATGCAGCCCTTATCGGTTGCTATCCCCGAACATCACGGTGGTCGAGGCCTTCATGTAAAAGAATGTCTGGGTGTGCTTGCAGCCGCTTCTTATGAGTCATTGTCGCTATCTCTGATCTTCGGTATTAACATTGCTTTATTTTTGGAGCCTTTCGCTAAATATGGCGACACATTACTTCAGGAGAAGGTTTTCCATCAATTTTTGGAAAATCAAGCCATGGGAGGACTAATGATTACCGAACAAGCTTACGGCAGTGACGCCCTCAATATGCGAACATCTTATCAACAAAAGGATGATAAGTATTTTATAAAGGGTGAAAAACACTGGCAGGGTCTTACTGGTGCGGCAGATTTTTGGCTCGTGACTGCACGTAAGAAAAATGAAAAAGGAGAACTGGTAAGGGATATAGATTTTTTTGTAACGGAGAATGCTGCGGAAGAACAAAAGATAGTGGTCACAAAAAAATACAATAGCCTTGGCCTATACGCAATCCCCTACGGTGTTAATGACATCGACATCAATGTTCCTACGAATCACAAACTAAATCCTGAGAGCACAGGGATTAAATTGATGCTAGATACGCTTCACCGCAGCAGACTGCAATTCCCAGGCATGGGTATGGGCTTTATAAAACGCATGTTGGATGAAGCCATGAAGCATTGTTCAGAACGTCGCGTCGCGGGTATTAGTTTAAATGAATTAGACTCAGTTAAGTTTCAGTTGTCGCGCATACAGGCGGCCTTTACATTGTGTTCGGCAATGTGTTCATATAGCGTATCGATCAGTTCCATCAATAACGACCTTTCCGCTCATGGTGTAGATGCCAATAGTGTGAAAGCGTTTGTGACAGACTTAATGCATGAAGCTGCACAAATTTGTGTGCAATTATCAGGCGCAAATGGTTACAGATTGGACCATGTTGCAGGCCGTGGCCTCATTGACAGCAGACCTTTCCAAATCTTTGAAGGATCAAATGAGATGCTTTATTCGCAAGTCGCCGAAGCCATAGGTAAACTTATGCGTAAAACTAAAGAAAGTAATTTATTGTCTTTCTTAAAAAAATATAGCGGAACTGAATTCGCGGCACCATTTTTCTCATCAATTTTAAATTTTGATTTCCCCCTCCAGGCAAAACAGCGTGAACTGGTGACCCTTGGAAAGATAATCGCCCGCGTCATTTGTTTTCAATATGTTTTACAGATTAACAATGCAGGTTTCAATGATAAGATGACAGAAATAACACGTCAGCATGTTAGCATGGATATTTATATGTTTGTAGGCCAATTATCAAATAATAATAATGCGGAACCCCTGTTGAACTATGACGATAACACAGATTGGATGAAGTTCACTTCTTAATCAAGGGCTGTGCTAACTAAATCAACCGTTTTTAGCGAGGTCAAGTAAATTGCATGAAGCCACTTTTTAGAAAGTGGCTTCATGCGTTATATCGCTGAAATATCCCATTCCCAAACACTGTGGTAATGTCCAATCGCTTCGGTGTAGGCGATAAATTCACGATAGAAAGGATGTGAACCAATTGTGGCACTGTCCCCTATTACCACCAGTTTCTTCTTCGCCCTAGTCATTGCAACATTCATCCGACGCACATCAGACAAAAAACCAATCTGCTGCTGGGCATTGCTTCGCGTCAAACTAATATAGATAACATCTTTCTCCTGGCCCTGAAAACTATCGATTGTCTGTATTTTAATGAAATCAACGAAAGGTTTCATTCTCTCATCCTCCTTAAATACTTCATGCAGTAAAGAGACCTGTTTGCGGTAAGGTGCAATTACCCCAACACTCAAAAACCCGTTATTTATCAAGGAAGCTGTCCACGACCCCATATGAACGCTCAGATGAGCAGCTAGAAAATGGGCTTCCCCTACATTGAAGATTGCGCCGTCGATTTCCGTTTCTTCAAACCCTGCTCCCGCTGTATCAATAAATACCACCGGCTCAGAATCTTCTTCTAAGCTCCAATGTGCGACTGCGCTATCGGCCCTCAATAAACCATTATATAAAGCCATGGAAGGGTATTGCATAATTTTCTCGTTCATTCGATATTGTATATCCAGCAAAGAAACTAATTGTGGATTACGTTCCACTAGCTTTTCGAATAATGTGTGGCTCAAACCATCACGAGATAGTTTACAAGATTTTACTGTGGGCGGCAATTGATTGTGATCACCTGCCAGAACAAGTCGATGTGCTTTTAATATCGGGATCCAGCAAGCAGGTTCCAGTGCCTGCGCAGCCTCATCTATAATGACTGTTTCATAAATACGATTTCGGATAACCTCGTGATTCGCACCGACCAAAGTTGCAGTGATGACTTCTGCTTTGTTCAAAACATCTGTGGTGATAAAATCTTGAATCTGATCGACCTCCCTCCTGATCCGGTAAGCTTCATCAAACAATGCTTTTCTTTGTTCTCGTTCCGTCTTTCCAAAATTCCGTTTATACTTTTGAGCCATCTCTGTATAGGCACGGACTTGTTTTTGAAGTGTTTTAATATCCTTATTTGCGGCATGACTATCAATCTTTGCATGCAGTGTCAATTCCTGGAGATGCTCAGAAACCTTTACAGGGTTGCCTATTCTTACTACCGTAACTCCAGCAGCGTCCAAACGTTCCGTCAACAAGTCAACCGCCGTGTTGCTAGCTGCAACAACCAATAGCTGTTTGCTGTGTTGTTTTAATAATGCCTTCACGGCCTGTATCAATGTTGTTGTCTTTCCTGTCCCCGGCGGGCCGTGCAAAAGTGCTAGCGTATCTGCTTCCAATATCTGCTGGACTGCCTTATTTTGACTCACATTCAAGTTAGGATGGGCAAAGAACGCTTCATTGGATTTAATTGGAATCAATTCTGCTCCGATTAACTTTCGTACGAAACCTCCCTGCTTCGTATCTTGGCTCAATTCCCGACCTTTCTGCAACGCATTGAACATTTCACGATAAGAATACTCATCAAATAATAAATCAATACCAAGCTTTCCTTTCCTGCTCCATTCAGGCAATTCATCTACACGAAAGGAGATTCGCATCCCCTCTCTATTTATTGAGGATATGATACCATCTATTCGGTCATGCTCGGGGTTGTGATTCGAAAATAAGGATACTGGCATACCGAAACGAAATTTGTGATCGATGTCATAATGGTTGGTCCTGTTTAAACTAACAGATAAATAATCCCCTCTTCCAAGCTCCATATCGATTATTTGAACCGGAAACCAGGTAACACCTTGCATCCGTCGTTCATTTAAGCTACTTTTCAATAACAAAGTCTCGTGCTGTAATCTGTCAAATTGTTGTTCTTCACGTAGTAAAGTGATAAGTTCGTCGAAATAATTCATACTTGGATATCCAAATTGCACCAACGCAAAATAACTGTTTTTTCCCTTATTTGAATCATTTGAACACAAATTCTATCCATCTTTAATCAAATACCATTGCGCGCAATTTATATGTAGGTCACAAATTCATATTTATTTACTATAATTGAAAAACAAAGCATTTTACGCTCAAAGCATTCATAAAAACAACAATTAGATGAACGAAATATTCCTACACGACAACGATCAGCAATGGACAGACTTAGGCGAAGGAGTTATGCGAAAGATACTCGTTTTCAATGAGGAGCTTATGCTGATGAAAGTCCGATTTAAAAAGGGGGCCATCGGTATACTTCATCAACATCCACAGACACAAATTTCTTATGTCAGTGCTGGAAAATTCAGATACCATATTAATGGGGTTGACCGCATCCTAAACGCAGGTGATTCTTGCATCATTTATTCGCAATTGGTTCATGGATGCGAATGTCTTGAGGAAGGAGAACTGATCAATTCATTCACTCCTTATCGCGGAGATCTTATTCAATCCACATAAAAACATTTTAATCAAACGTTGAAGAAGCAATAATCATTTCGTCCCAACGTTAATAAAACAACATTAAAAATATGATTTCAATTCTTTCGGCTAATATCCGTGTGCTCCTTGTTAGTTTTTGTTTGAGTACTGGATTTCTATTTCTTTCCCCATCTATACATGCGCAGGATAAACCTCTCCTAATAGAGAAAATCAATTCGAATTTATATCTTTACACAACCTTTAATACCTTTGAAGGCAACAAATATGCAGCTAATGCTGTATACTTAATCACAAAAAAGGGTGTTATCCTTTTCGACACTCCATGGGATTCTACACAATATCAACCTTTATTGGACAGTATTAACCAAAAACATAATTTACCCGTTATTGCTATTTACGCAACACATTGGCATGAAGATCGTGCAGGTGGTTTTGCCTATTACAACCGTATTGGAATTCCCACCTACGCAACAAAAATGACGAATGATCTATTAAAGGCAAATCACAAAGCACAAGCAGCCCATCTTGTCGACATCGATAAAATCTACACAATCGGTGGTCAGTCTTTTGTAGTGAACTTTTTTGGTGCCGGACACTCCATGGACAATGTGGTTATCTGGTTTCCCAAATATAAGATTCTGGACGGCGGCTGTTTTATAAAAAGCGCTGAAGCCCGCGACCTAGGATTCACGGCAGACGGGGACATAAAATCATGGAAACCATCCTTAGCAAGGCTGATGACAAAATACCCACAAATTAACATGGTTATTCCCGGACACGATGCCTGGAGAGATAAAGGCCAAATAAAACGAACAGAAATGCTTCTAATAGAAAAAAGGTAATACATTTTTGGAGCTTCGGTAATCGATCTTCACTGCGGACAATCGGAGCAGGCTATTGGTAATAAGATATCTTCAGCAAACTTACTTGTTTACAGTATAATAAGAGACTTTGCAAAGTATTCGACGGGGCAAATTAAAATCTTCGCTTAATGTACAATTGGATTTTAAAAAAAACAACGTGATAACAGCGTAGAAAAAAACAGCATAAAAGTAAAAAAAGGACTATGTTTATCCAAAAAAGTGCTATATTAGCTACACCAAATAGAAGCAGGGGCATTAGCTCATTTGGCTAGAGCGCTTCGCTGGCAGTGAAGAGGTGATCAGTTCGATCCTGATATGCTCCACAGAAAAGGGTACTTGATATAAGTACCCTTTTTTTATTTTTTAAAGCACATTTTAAGACACAGTTCTATTTGTAAGAATTTACAGATTTTGAAATTTTCCAGGTTCCATTTTCTTTGACCAGGGTGATTAAATCTGTTTTAGCGAAATCGTCGAATTGCATGGTAACTTTCGCGATTGCGTAATCGGGTAATTCTTCAACAATCTGTGTTGTTGTTCTGCAGTTCAATTTGATCCCTTTTTGTTTTTTCAAAAACTCAATGATCTCAAGACGACTATGTTTCAAATCTTGCTTACCACAAATTTTTTGGTTAAAATCAGCTGTGAAAAGTTTCTCTAAATTCGTTACTTGACCTTCGGTCATTGCCCCAACGTATTCATCGATGGCCAAATCAGCGGTTACTAGATTGCGTTCTTCAGGTTTAACTGAAGCCATTGAGCAGGTAGAGACTGCTATCATTGCCGCTGCTACAAATGTTTTTACTAGATTTTTCATATTTTTTTAAATTTTATAATGTATTAGTATATTTTTTCTATCGTATTGTCGCTTACTATATAAATTTGTTGCGCACTTTTTATTTATTTATTTTCTGTTTCAAAGTTAAGACAAGTCATCTATTGATATCATTACATTTAGATTAAGCTTGTATTAAAATCGGTAAGTGATCTAATTTTCTAGGCGAGTGAAATTTTCGATCTGTTCTTTGTATAACCAAAACGTGACAGAATGAATAAATTATTGGTTTGAATATTGTTATTCTGTTTTTTTCCTATTAGATTGCATGCGTTCATGACACACAACAATAACGAATATCTTTTTGACTTTAGGCTGCCCCTTCTCTTGATTTTATTGCTGTGCAGCGAGAAATTTATATATGCTCAGCGCCCTGCAAATGAAATAGAAACCACCAAACATCTGGCTGACACAAGCAAACAACGTGACTTAATTGATATTGGGAAAGAAATATTAAACATCAGGCCGCCGCAAAAGGTAAAAAGTACAGGAAAGAAAGTCTATTTTTCCTTTTTGCCATTTTCGACAAATGTTCCTGGCGGAGGGCATGCTTTAATTACCAGTACGACAGCAGGATTTTATCTGGGTGATCGGTCTAACACCTATATGTCTAAAATGACATTTACTCCATATACAAATTTTGGTAAAAGATTTGGCCTTCCAATCCGATCCTATATTTGGTTAAAGGAGAATTCATGGGTAATCGACGGCGATATACGTCTCTTAAAATATCCGCACGAAACTTGGGGAATAGGTAAAGAGCACCAAGGTGACCAACAGATTAATTTAGATTACACCTATTTTCGTTTATATCAACACGCATTAAAAAGAATTCACGGCGGACTGTTTATGGGTATCGGATATGACTTGGATTACCGAATGAACATTAAGTCTACGAGCGATACCAAACTCGAAGACTACACTTCTTATCCTTATGGAACAGATTTAAGAGATAATACCACATCTTCCGGAGTCAGCTTCAATTTAATTTACGATACACGCGCCAATTCGATCAACACCTGGTCGGGGAACTATGCCAACCTGCAGTTTCGAGTCAATCCGACGTTTTTAGGTAGTGATCAAAATTGGAAATCGCTATTTTTTGAAGTCAGACGATACCATAGGCTTACCCAAGACCGAAATCGACAGAATATGATTGCGGTAAGGAGCTTCTTCTGGACTGTATTTAACAGCAAAGCCCCTTATCTCGATCTTCCTAATTTAGGTTGGGATCCCTATAATAGTTCTGGAAGGGGGTTTCCTGTAAGTCGCTTTCGGGGTAAATCGCTTTATTATCTAGAAACGGAATATCGTCGTGATATTACGAGAGATGGCTTATTTGGATTTGTAGCGTTTATGAATTTTACCACTTTAAACGGGCCAAAGAATGCCATGTTTGAAGATTGGAATATCGGTACCGGGGCTGGTGCGCGAATTAAGTTTAACAAAAATTCAGGCACCAACATCGGCATCGATTATGGAATTAGTAAGAACCACCGCGGTGTCCGACTCACCTTAGGTGAAGTCTTCTAATTGTTAGCTCAAATGATAACTTTGGTTTTTAAACTCCATTGAAGCATAATATTGATATTTTCTATTGTCCAACGGATAATCCCAACATCCCATACGGTGATAAATCTTTCCACCAAATCCTGTTTTGAAACGATAAAGCCCATACAGAGGATGTGAAGGATCTGCCTGTGGAGAGACACCAAAGAAATCATATTCTGTACAACCCTTTTCTTTCGCAAGCTGTATTGCACGCCATTGCAGAGCATATGTTGCCATATAATTACGATTCTCGGACGCAGAGGCTCCATAAAGGTAAGTACCCCGATTTGCTGCAATCACCAAAAACATAGCTGCTAAGGGCTGATTATCTACTTCCGCCACTAAAAGATACACATCAGCGGGCGATAATGTATCATTTGCCCTTGCAGAAAGAACAATCTTAAAATAATTGATATCATGTAAAAAAAAGTTATTTCGAAGTGCTGTCTGTCTATAAAGTTCGTACCAAATTTCAAGACTTTCCATTCCCAATGAACGGACGCGTACGCCTTTTCGCTCGGCAAGATTAATATTATATCTCGTCTTAGACTTCATATTTCCAAGCAATAAATTCTCTTCATTTCGAAGATCCATAAAAATAGTATTGGAAGGAAGGATATCGGTATTTGCTTTATGAAAATTCCAGTTTTCGGTATTAAAGTTAAAACGCATCTCCTGAATACGTTTCTCTGGTACTCCCAGCCAGTTACCATGGAGATCGTAACAATCCTCTTCTTTGGCCCAGTGCGATTCCCAGGAGAGATCATAACGAATCATGATACAATTTGGTGGGAGATGGGAACGTAAACTCTCTGATAACTGTTCTAAAAAGAATCCCTGGTTTTCATCCGATGGTTCAATCTCAGGCCCATAGGGTACGTAGGCAATGCTATGCTCTTGATCTACAGCTTGTAGGATAACCAATAGATCTCCGATAAAATAGGTATCGTCTTGTACTCCGACATATAAATCGGAGTGTTTAGATTTGAAATTAAATGCTTTGGACTGTATTCCTTGCATTTTTTTTACCGCAGACCAATAAGCTGTCTGTTGAATAATACCCGTCTTATAAAGACTACTGATGTCTTTGTCACTAATGTCTGCTATCATGTTGTTTCTGGTTTGATAGGGCTATTTTTATAGTGAAGTCTTTAAGAGACCCTAATTTTAACCCCAAAAAACGGCAAAAATAGCTAAAATGTTTGGTTAAGCACCCCTGCATTTGTCATATTGTTGTTGATTTTCGGAAATAGTATAAAATAGTCAATGTCGTATTATCTGTATCGGAATTATTAATTTGTGGTAAAATTTAAGATATTTGCAGCTTAACAATTCAGCATACAATGGACAATAAAGCGATCTCAAAAATTTTCAAATTATGCAGCCAATTGATGGAGCTACACAATGAAAATCCTTTTCGGACAAAGTCCATAGCGAGTGCGTCATTTAAATTGGATAAGTTGCCTTTTAGCATATTAGAGGCAAGTCTTGAAGAATTAAGCGCACATCCGGGAATCGGAAAGAGTATTGCTGAAAAAGCTAAGGAGGTCGCTGTTACGGGAACTTTTAAGGAACTTAGCGAACTCAGTGAAAAGACGCCCTCCGGTGTTGTTGAAATGTTAAATATTAAAGGATTGGGTCCTAAGAAGATTCAAATTATCTGGAAGGAACTAGAGATCGAAAGTATCGGTGAGCTACTTTATGCCTGTAACGAAAATCGCCTCGTCGAAGCAAAAGGATTTGGACTCAAAACACAGGAAGATATAAAAAAATCCATTGAATTTTCAATCTCAAATAAAGGTTGGTTTTTATATGCAAAAGTGCTTCCGCTCGCGGAGAAATTTTTCAATAATCTAAAAATACATTTCCCTTCTTCTCTTTTATCTTTTACGGGCGATTTCAGAAGAAAGTGCGAAGTATTAAGTACAGTCGATCTTTTAATATCTGAAAGTATAGACAGTGTAATCAAATACCTAGAAGGGTATATTTTAGTGGAAAGAACAGAAAACTCCATTGAGCTGACCGATGAATTAGGCTTCACGTTCAAAGTTTTCAACACCAATATCAATGATTTTTATCGTGACCTGACCCTTAGCACCGGATCCACTGCACACCTTGAGCTGCTCTTTAATATCCTACCTGATCTTCCTTCACTTTCCAGTGAAGAAGCGATTTACCGCAACTTGGGCATGGATTATATCGAACCCGAATTGCGTGAAGGATTAAATGAAATAGAACAGGCCCAAAACCACACGCTACCTAAGCTAATCCAATACCAGGATATCAAAGGTACACTCCATAATCACTCAACTTATAGCGATGGTGTGCATAGTCTTGAACAAATGGCATTGCATTGTAAAGACGTATTGGGTCTCGAATACCTCGGAATTTGTGATCACTCGAAAACGGCAGTTTATGCGAATGGACTTTCCATCGAAAGATTAGAAGAACAATGGCGGGAAATCGCTTTTTTGAATGAAAAATTAGCGCCGTTCCAGATCTTTCGCGGGATTGAATCTGATATTTTAGGTGATGGTTCATTGGACTATCCGGATGAGATATTGGCGAAATTCGACTTTGTTGTTGCTTCCGTTCACTCCAATCTAAAGATGGATGAAGAAAAAGCAACCGCTAGGTTAATTAAAGCAATAGAAAATCCTTATACAACCATATTGGGACATCCTACTGGAAGGCTATTGTTAAGCAGAGCCGGCTATCCATTAGATTTTAAAAAAGTCATCGATGCATGTGCTACAAATGGAGTTGTCATTGAGATCAATGCCAATCCTTTACGCCTGGATCTTGACTGGAGATGGCACCGTTATGCCGTAGAAAAGGGAGTATTGCTATCCGTGAATCCAGATGCCCATCGCACTGAAGGGCTACGCGATATGCAATATGGCGTGCTAGTCGCTCAAAAAGGAGGGATTCAAGCGGTTAACTGCTTGAACACATTTCCGTTAGAGACCATTACAAATTATTTCAACACGAAAAGACAGCGCTAGTGTATGTCCAGTAAAACAAATGCCGTTCGCCTGCTAGAGACCGCAGGAATACGCTATGAACTACGAGAATACGAAGTTGATGAACAGGATGTCAGTGCTGAACACGTTGCGGAAACTTTAGGTTTACCGCTCGAAACATTATACAAGACCTTAGTGCTAAAAGGAAACAAAGACGCTTATATTGTCGCTGTCATCCCTGGCAACGCGCATCTTGATTTAAAAAAACTTGCGAAAGCATCGGGCAATAAAAACTGTGAGATGCTTCCAATGAAGGATCTCCTAACAGTCACCGGTTACATTCGTGGCGGCTGCTCGCCCATCGGAATGAAAAAACAATTTCCAACGTTTATAGAGGAAGCTGCTCAACTAGAAACCCTTATTGCAGTAAGCGCCGGAAAAAGAGGTCTTCAGATGGTATTAAATCCGGTCGACCTTGCTAACATTGCACATGCAGATTGGTCAGATCTTATTGGCTATTAATAGATTTATTTTTACGTCCATACAATAATATGCGTTTAAAAGGATATATGTTAGGAAATTTTGAGAAATGTTTATTGATACGAGTTTTAAACTCATCAACAAATTCCACCTTTTTAGCCTGCTCCAATCGTTCAAAATAGGGAATCAAAGCTGAACCTGCAATAAAATTATAGAGCGTATCTGCATCAGCCGCAAGCAAAGGATAGACCCGGAGCGAAAGATCCAATTGATCCAAACCATTTTCAAACAGCATCTTTGCATAAGTATCGATATCCAATACTGGAGAAGGTCTATTCCAATCATTTAAATATGTACGAAAAGGTTCCTCATTCCCCAGTTCAAATAAAATCTTATTTAAGATATTTTCTGGCTGATAAGGCATTTGTACCGCTAATTGCCCTCCTAGTTTTAATTTGGAAATAAGCTGAGGAAAAAGAACCCTGTGATCATCCACCCATTGCAAGGCAGCATTGCTAAAAATAAGGTCCCATGTACTTGGCTCAGCAACAAATTTTTCGACTGTACTTTGTCTAAATTTCAAATGTTCGGTTTGGAGATAATAGCTATGAGACAGCATTTCTGCTGAAGAATCCAGCCCAAGGAAATTTATATTGGTAAATTTTTCACTTAGTATAGCAGTCTGTTCGCCGGTACCGCAGCCTAAATCTACAGCATCCAGCACGTTATCTCCAACAATAAGTTCGGCTAAGTCATAAAATGGTTTAAAACGAATATCTTTAAACTGATAATAGCTATTCAGGTTCCAAGGCATATTTTTCTTATTAAACCCTTGCAGGGCAGTACAACATTTTCTATTTAAACAAAGTGAGAATTTCAGCCACATCGACTTTACCAAAATAATCCGTCAGATCAATCGACCGCAGTAAAAAATCAATCTCCTCCAATTCATGTTTTTTTCCAACCAATAGAATTTCGATATCATGAATCGATTTGGAAGCAAAAAAATCTCCGAAAATTTTAGCGCGTTCAATATATCCTTTTTGTACATCCAAGTGTAATTCAATAAAGCCAGCAGCTACTTTAATTGCTTTTTTAAAATTGTAATTTGGCGAAAAACCAAAATTCCAATCCCATGTCTCGTATTTTTCTTTGACCAGTTTTTGGATATTTTCGATATCCAATGGAGAAAGGGTGCTAATTTTAGCTTCAGGGTTTTCCCGTTTTATTTCTTTAATGAGCAATTCTTTAAAATGAGCTGTCGTAAAACCATTTGGTAAATATCCAATTAAATTAGTCACTCGAGCACGATTTGATTTTACTGCTTTATCTACAAATTTCAATGGATTGACCTTCAAAGCGTCGCTAAGGATTTGCATCTGAGAATCGATCAATATTGTGCCATGTTGAATCATTTTGCCATTCTTCGCCATTTTAGCATTTCCGCTAAATTTTTTCCCGTCAACCAGGAGGTCATTTCTTCCTTCCAATTTTGCGGGTATATGCAATTGATTCAGTAGCGAAATAATTGGTTGGGTAAAGGTTGAAAAATCCATAAAATCATGATTCCCCAATAACGTATGAAAAGAAAAATTAAGATTTCCAGCGTCATGATAAACAGCACCTCCACCTGACATTCTTCTAACAACCTTAATATTATTGTCATTAACGTAATCAAGATTTATTTCAGCCAGTGTATTTTGGAACTTACCTATAATAATTGAGGGAGCATTTATATAGAGTAGAAAGATATCTTCTTTGGGATATTTACCCAATAAATATTCTTCGGAAGCGATGTTAAAATAGGCATCGTCGGATGGAGATTCTATAATCAGCATATTTTTCTTTTTTCAAAAATAAAAATAAATTAATCAAGGTTATTCATCTCAAATCCATAATTATCTCAAATCTATCTTACAGTACTCCCCCGGGCTGCTCATACAACCAATTTATTTAAGTGATAGTTTTTTGCTGAAGGCAAGCTTTTCCTCCAGTTTATTAATAATAAACCCTGAAAAATCCTCCTTTAAAATTTCTTCCGCCTGACATAACGCACCTGGGCTAAATACGTTAATTTCCATAATACGATTACCAACCACATCCAGACCAACAAAATACATTCCATCCTGGATCAATTTGTCTTTTATTTTGTCAACCATCCCCAATAATTCCGCTGAAATAACGGCACCTTGGGTCTTTGCACCTTGATGTACATTACTCCGGATCTCATCGCCCTGTTGTACCCGATGAACAGCAGCATATTTACCGTTGATTAAAATAGGCTCTCCGTTGAGCAAAAAGAACCTTATATCACCACGCGCAGCTTCCGGCAGGTATTCTTGACCAATTACATAACCATCTCGCGCAATAGCCTCTACGGTCTGTTTTAGATTTTGCTGGTTGTCTTTATTGATCAAAAACACGTTTTTGCCCCCCGAACCCTTTAAAGGTTTTAAAATAATTAGGCTGTTCTGTTGTTCAAAAAATCGTACCACATCCGCATAGTTTCGCGTTACAATAGTTTTAGGTCGAATAGATTCATCAAACTCTTCTAAATACAACTTATTACTGGCTCTACCAAGGCTATCTGGATCGTTAATGACCAATACTCCTTTCGCTTTTAGGAAAGATGCAAATTGCAATGCGGAAGCCCCCGCCCAAGGTCTGCTTACCATATCCAATACTGGATCAAATCGCAGCCAAACCACGTCCATCTCCTCCAACGACACTTTAGTTTTTTCCGTTTCTCGTAATACCTCCATGAAACGGTCAGCCGATGTCAGCATCTGATCAGGCATTACTTTTCGCACATGGGCAGCAATATATGCCGACTCATAGTAAAAATCGGCCAGGCCAATATAATAAACTTCATGTCCCATTTGATGGGCCTTCAATGCCAAAAGAGTAGTCGTAAAACGAGCAGTTTCTTTGTGGGTTTGGTTGATCACGAATGCTATTTTCATATACAAAATTCGATTATTGAATCATTTGGAATATTCCATTATTCTTTTTGAGATTTAACAAGGCATCCTTATAGGGCGCCATTAAGTATCTTGGGGTTAAAATTGGAGACTTCAAGACCCCCTTTAAAGTGAGCTCTTCGACAATTGGTATATAATCTTCACGAATTTTGCCCATAGTTAAAAGTGCAAGTTCCCTTCCGCTTTTGATATAATTGGTCAATTCTATTAAGCCACTCAAGTACAATGCATCTTTTGTAAGTCCACCACTTCTATAGACTCGCATTGTCATTTGGAAAGCAGTTTCGTGCAAAAATTGATACTTGTCTACTAAAAGTGAGAACGTATCAATAAATGAATTACCTTGCTGCATATGATGCACAGCAATAACTCTTCCCGCTAGAATACGCAATCTATTATTGGTCAGCCCTCCGACCAAATATTCGGCGAGTACAGCGAGACCTTCCTGAAGTTTTTCATAACCAGGAACTCCTAACCTAAAAAGGCTGAAAGGCTGCTGTTTTCCATTATAGTAAGTGACGATATGTGTACCAACTTCATGCTGTATGAGTGCCTTTACCCTATTGCGCGGTAAACTGTACTGCTTGCTTATATTGAGCACGCCTTGGTTGACCATCACGCCGTAGATGTCATCGCGAAGTCTTACTGTCGTTCCAAAGTTTGGATCTTGGCTTTTCAAATAATCCAATTCCTCCTGGGCCAGCTTGGCGAATTCCTCGGCGTAAACAATATCTTCCTCTTTTGTCCTCACTTCTCGATCAGTAGTGGTAATCGTTAGGATTGCTTGTGCTTTTTCCAATAATTTCTCATTAACTGTACCAAACACTTGCATACTTCCTAGCAAAAATCCCTCTTTTCCACGTTCACTCAGCATTGTCATCATCTGGTCGAGCTCCTTTCGTTTATCACGAAATAAGTATGCCATGGAGGGATCAAATAAATCCTCTATATGCAAATTATAAAGATTCCTTTTGATAATATCTGGATCGATAGGCATGGGTCTATAATGAAACACAGGTGTTTTTCGATAATTACCTTTCTTAAACTGTTGCCAAGCATCGTAAGAATTTGTGGGAGTAATCAACAGCAAAAAATCAAATCTTTGGCTCTCTCGAGCCAATTTCTGATCAATTTCCCATGCTAAAGGAAGCATTTTTTTTGGCTGGCTGATTTTAAACGCAGTAGGTTTCGATAATGTGTGAATACGAATGAATTCAAAGAATGTTTTAGACAAGCTCCTAGATATGGCTTCACGAAAATGGCGAAGATCAATCGGTAAAATTTGCTGATCTACTCCTAGTAGATACTTCGGTTTTACCTCAAGCCCCATGTAAAATATATTTGTGTTCAGATTATCCAATTGAATACTTGACGGTGACAGACTCTGCGTTGCATTCGTTTTTGAATCCGTAAGTATTTCTACTTTGGAAATCGACTCTTCAGTGGTCAGTTGCTTTCCTAAATATTGAGCAATAGACTGCACGTTTTTACGGGCAATATGGATTAGAATATCCTCTTCCTGCCCAGGATCTGATGCCCAGGCTTCAATGATCAGACAAGCACCAAACTCCTCTACAAGTCTGTTTAGTATAGGGGCAATCCATTCAGAAACATTCATCTGCGGATCTCTTACTCTAAAATAAGCTGGCTCTGACTTGACCAGCTCTGCAAGCATGGGATCTGGACTCAAAAACTGTCGGTATAAAAATAGATAAGGAACGACTTGATTGAATACCAATTTATTCTTAGACGGAATCTGTACGTGAAAAACTTCCTTATTTTTGATCATTTTTAAAATGCCAGCGAGTTGTTTCGCATTATCTTTCATAGGCAAAATAATTTTCCAATGTTTCTATACTTTGCAAAAGAAGTTGCTTATACTCCTGTAGTTTTTGTGGAAAAACTTCCCCCGTCCATTCATCCATAAAATCTTTCCTAAATTCGATCGAAAAAATACAGCCTTTATCGCCGAACTTATTATTCAAATACGCAGAAAGAAAACCACCTTTAAATTTCACATTCTCACGCACGTCGTAAACTTGTCCATCTTTTCCAGTTTGTAATACTTTTAATAATTGATCAGTCAAGTCTCTCCATTTTTGGTGATTATGTTGCGTCCCTAAATTGATTTGTGGATCGGCAGCACTGTTCACAATTGCCTTAGGTCCCTCGCGACGCATGTTGTAGCTATGGATATCATAGATGACAAAATAACCATAACGATTAATAGTATTTTGAATCTGCTGACATACATCTGCATACACACGGTCATAAATCGCATATAACTCATTTATCTGCCCCTGCAGTAATGCTGCTCGCCAAACACGCAAGCCCCACGATTGCTCAGGTTTAAGATAAATAGCATCTTCTCGCTTTCGGTTCAAGTCCAATTGAAACCTAGACGTTCCAGACACAAACCTATTGAAAGGTAGCTCCGCCAAAATAGCTGTGTAAGGATCCTCTTCCCGTAATCGCTCCTCTTCAGAAATATTAAAATTGACTAATATATTATCGTCGACGTGATGACCATCATGTATTGCAAAAGCCCAAAATGGACTTTCGTTATTTTCAAATTGATAACGGTATGTTAGTGACATAGACTTTTTTTATAGTTTATGAAAACAAGGCCATATTAATTGATAGCCCCCTGTGTTAAATTAACAGCTATGGCCAAAAAAAAGTTTGAAAATAAAAGGGATTACCGCTATAATCAGAAACTTTTTCATTACTCAAATAAGCGTATGTTAAAAATCGTTAAACGGCAAGTTCGATACAAAGTATTGGCATCTTTCTTGAATAAAAGATAGTAGTTTCATAAAGTTAGGTTAATAATTTAGTTAGTTTATAAAAAACCTGTTAGTATCCCCACTAACAGGTTTTTTATTTCTAGAAAGCGATCTAATAGAAAACGTGATTGTTTATTGAATTCGACACTCAATTATTAAAAAATGTTAAAATTTTAAATAACTGAAATAAAAGGGAAACATTTTTTGAAGATACTACGTTATATAAGTACTTTTCATAAATTTAGGTTAATAATTGGTTAGGAAAACTCCTGTTGCTCCCAGCTTCAGGAGTTTCTATTTATCAGGTATTAAAATAGTGAAAGACAGCACATATCATAGCGACCAGGTTTCTTAATTTACCTTTAGTATGTCACATTTTGAACGGCGATTATCATCACATAAATTAAATATTTTTTGGCACAGCCTTTGTACTGTTTTAAGCATTCATAAATTTAGGTTAATAATTGGTTAGTTAGAAACACTTGAAGTTCCCCGCTTCAAGTGTTTTTTTTTACCACAAAGCGTAAAGCTATGAGGCCTTGTATTTAACCCCCATTTTATACCAACTGTTTCAATGCGATTTCATATGCTCTTGATGAAATATGAGTCTTATTAGAAGAAACCATCCTAATTTTCTTTAGCGCTTCGAAGATAATGTTGGAGACATCAGAAAAAATTGCGTCATCACTAATTTCGATATTGCGTTGCATTAAATAAGCAAATACTCTCGCCATGCCGCAATTTGCGATAAAGTCTGGTATAACCGCCACATGCTGGTCGGCAAACTCCATAACAGGCCCATAAAATATTTCTTGATCTGCAAATGGTACATTGGCACCGGAAGCTATTACCTCAAGTCCATGATCTATCAGATGTTGGATCTGATCTTTCGAAACTAATCGGGAAGCAGCGGCGGGCACGAAAATATCTGTTTTAAGGTTCCAAATCTCTTTTTGTATCTGATCAAAAGGGATCAAGTTTGCGGCATGAAGTTCATTACCTTTCCGTTCTAGAAACAAGCGAGTGATAGCTGCCTCATCAAAACCTTCGGGATTTATCAGGCCACCGGCCCGATCAATTATACCTACTATTCTAACACCGCATTTAGACAAATAAAATGCGGCGGCGGCAGCTACATTGCCCCAGCCCTGGATTATGGCACGCTTGCCGAAGCAATTATCACCAAAAAGTTGATAATAATGACGAATTGACTCTGACACACCATAACCAGTGATCATATCTGCCACTTTGTACTTACGCCTCAGATCTGGACTGTAGGAACTATCCTCCAATACTTTGGAAACGCCATATCGCAATTGTCCAATTTGATGAATACGATTGCTTTCATTTACTTTAAAGTGACCATTCAGAATTCCTTCTTGGGGATGCCACAGTCCATATTCTTCAGTCAGAGGAATGACATCGTGAATTTCGTCTATATTCAAATCACCACCCGTACCATAATAGTTTTTCAATAACGGCGTAACTACCTTAAACCAACGCTTCAAAACCTCATTTTTCCGTGGATCATGTGGATCGAAATCAACCCCCGATTTTGCCCCTCCAATTGCGGGTCCCGATACAGTGAACTTGACCTCCATTGTTTTTGCCAACGATTCCACCTCGTGCCTATCCAACCCAGCCCGCATCCGTGTTCCACCACCGGCAGCACCTCCTCGCAAAGAATTAATCACAATCCATCCTCTTGCATCCGTTTCACTATCCTTCCATTCGAAAACAACTTCTGGGCTTTTATGCTCAAAGGCCCGTAACAATTCTTTCATCTCTTCCATGCTGCTATAAATTTCCTCGACGTTCCTGTTCACGTTCTATTGCCTCAAAAAGGGCCTTAAAATTTCCTGCTCCAAAGCTCTGCGCTCCTTTGCGTTGGATGATCTCATAAAATAAAGTTGGTCTATCCTCTACAGGTTTTGTAAAGATCTGCAGCAGATACCCTTCTTCGTCACGATCAACCAGAATTCCGAGTTCTTGAATGATCTTTATTTCTTCATCAATTCTTCCAACCCTTTCAGGTAACATATCATAATATGCTTCGGGCGGCGCACCCAAAAACTCTACTCCTCTTGCTTTAAGAGCTTTCACCGTAGCAACAATGTCTTTCGTTGCCAGTGCCGCATGCTGCACTCCTTCTCCCTCATAAAACTCGAGGTATTCTTCGATTTGTGATTTCTTTTTTCCTTCGGCTGGCTCATTGATCGGAAACTTAACATAGCCATTTCCATTACTCATCACTTTACTCATTAGCGCGGAATACTCTGTATTGATCTGCTTGTCATCGAAAGATAGGATGTTGACGAAACCCATCACATCTTGGTACCATTTCACTGTTTCGTTCATCTTATTCCATCCGACATTACCAACACAATGGTCTACATAAAGCAAACCTGTTTCGCTTGGATTGTAATCACTTTCCCATTTTTCATATCCAGGCATAAATCTACCGGAATAATTCCTTCGTTCGACAAATAGATGCACCGTTTCGCCATAGGTATAGATACCGGCAGTCCAGACTTCCCCGTTTTCATCTTTCAGAAGCTGTGGTTCCTGATATACCTCCGCCCCTCTTCTTGTTGTTTCCTCAAATGATTTTCGGGCATCATCTACCCAGAGCGCTAATATTTTAACGCCATCACCATGTTTTTTAACATGTTCTGAGACGGGATGGTCAGATTTCAGCGCCGTAGTAAGCACCAAACGTATTTTATTCTGTCTGAGCACATAAGATACCCGATCCCGAACTCCGGTTTCAGGTCCGGCGTAAGCATCCGACTGGAAGCCAAAAGCTGTCTTGTAGTAATGCGCCGCTTGCTTGGCATTGCCAACATAAAATTCAATATAATCGGTCCCATTGATAGGTAGAAAATCTTGCGCTTGGGCAATCTTTTCCGCAAATGTATTTGCCATAATTTATATAAAGGTTACTCTTCTTTTATTAATCTAACTCATCCAAGACTTATAATAATCTGGATCTTCTATACTGAGCGCTTCTTCTGTCAACATTAATGGTCGAAAAGGATCGATCATCACAGCCAGCTCTTCAGTTTTAACCTGTCCGATGCTTTTTTCCACTGTCCCTGGATGAGGTCCATGAGGTATACCACCTGGATGCAACGTAATCTGTCCCTTTTCAACAGACTTTCTGCTCATAAAATCGCCATCGACATAGTACAGCACTTCATCCGAATCTACATTGCTGTGATTATACGGTGCGGGAATCGAATTGGGATGGTAATCATACATACGTGGACAAAAGCTGCACAGTACAAAGCTGTCTGTTTCAAAGGTCTGGTGGACAGGCGGCGGCTGATGTAATTTACCGGTTATCGGCATAAAATCATGAATCGAAAAGGCCCAAGGAAAATGATAGCCATCCCAACCAATAAAATCAAATGGATGACTTCCGTAGACATAAGGATAAATCATCCCTTGTTTCTTGATTTTCACTTCGAAATCCCCCAGCTCATCAAAGGTTTCCAAATTTTGCGGCACCCGAATATCGCGTTCAAAAAAGGGAGCATGCTCCATCAATTGACCAAATTCATTACGATACCGTTTGGGCGTACGTACAGGTGAAAACGATTCAACGATAAACAATCGATTCTCTTTTTGCTCAAACTCCATTTGATAAATCGTTCCGCGGGGAATCACTAAATAATCGCCATATTTAAATGGGATATTTCCATATCCAGTCTTTAATCTTCCGCTTCCTTGATGAATAAAGACAATCTCATCTGCCTGGCTATTTTTATAGAAATAATCATCCATAGACTGACGTGGAGCAGCCAAAGATATGTGCAAATCCTCATTAACCAGCACGGGCGTTCGGCTTTCGAGATAATCATCTTTAGCCTGCACCTGAAATCCTTTTAAGCTGGTGTGCTTAAGATGTTTGTCCCGGGCGATATTGGGCGATACATCGTAGGGGTCTCTAATTTGCTTGACTAATGTAGGTGGATGGCAGTGATACACCAAAGAATAAAGACTTGAAAAACCATGGGTGGATACGAGTTCCTCAGCATAAAGCGTATTATCGGGCTTTCTAAAAACAGTATGTCGCTGCATTGGAATTTCCCCTTGTTTAACATAAAATGGCATAATTCTACGATTTAAACGGTTATAAAATTAAATGAATATCCCAATTGCCAATAGGACCATTGGCAAGTATTAAAAGAGAAGGTTAGTATTGTGCAAAAACGATATCAGCTATAATTGCTCTGTTAAAAGCAATATAGGGCACGGAAAACGCAAAGCGATGTGCGCTACAATGAATCATTTTTTATAGTTTATAATGCTTTAATAAAGGTAAGAATATTTTTCTATTTTCAAGAGAAGAATATTTTTTTCAAATCTTATACAATATATTTGTGTCAAATGCCAATAACATTGAATAACCAAATAGAACACACGATATATGAGAATTGCCACCAGCACTGAAAATGGTCAACAAGAATTGGGCATGGTTATAGCCGACCGATTTTATCCTTGTTCAGCAATCGATCAAACTCTTCCTAAAAATATGTCAGATTTTCTAAAAGGCGGTGAAAAGACCATGAGTGCGCTCCAGGAATTTGAGCATGCTTTGGTGCAGGGAGCGATCGAAAGACCTTATCATCTGTTACAAGACACACAGCTTATTGCTCCGGTACCTCATCCAAGTTCTTTTCGTGATGCGTACGCATTTCGTCAGCATGTGGAAACATCGAGAAGAAACCGTGGACTTGAAATGATCCCCGAATTTGACAAATTTCCTGTTTTCTATTTTTCAAATCATCAGGCAATACAAGGCCCTGGGCCTATACCCTGTATGCCATTACATTTAAATCAACTTGATTTCGAACTTGAGATCGCTATCGTCATCAATAAGTCGGGAATTAACATTTCTGCCGCTAAAGCAGATGAGTACATTGCAGGATTCATGATCATGAATGACTTTAGCGCAAGAAAACTGCAGATGGAAGAGATGAAATTAAGCTTGGGGCCTGCTAAAGGTAAAGATTTTGCAACAGCAATTGGACCTTGGTTAGTTACAAAAGATGAGTTGGAGCCCTATAAAGTTCAAGCAGCTGCGGGGCATATTGGCGACTGTTATGATCTCGATATGACTTGTAAAGTAAACGGCAGACAAGTTTCAGCGGGTAATTTTGCAAGCATGCACTGGACTTTTGCTGAAATTATTGAGCGGGCTTCTTATGGTGTGGAGATCGTCCCTGGTGATATGATCGGTTCGGGCACTGTTGGAACAGGCTGCTTTCTTGAACTTAATGGCACGGCACGCTTAAAAGACCCTAACCATAAAGATCAATGGCTCAACCTTGGCGATGAGATTGAATTGGAGATCACCGCACTCGGAAAACTTTCCAATTCTATTGTTCTACATCATTCATAAATCTACCGAATATGACATCACCTTTCGAAACCACAACCTTTGAGTCTGCAGCGGACAAAGCTATCATCGATAATTTAATTAAATATGCTATTGCCCCCCGTCCAATTTGCTTTGCCAGCACAATAGATCGCAATGGAAACGTAAACTTAAGTCCTTTCAGCTATTTCAACCTGATGTCCCATCAGCCGCCTATCTGTGTTTTTTCACCCCTGCGGCGGATGCGCGATGGCAGCACCAAGCATACCTTGGATAACATACAGGAAGTAAAGGAAGTCGTCATCAATATTGTCAACTACGATATGGTGCAGCAGCAATCTCTTGCCAGCACCGAATATGCGAAGGAAATAAATGAATTCGATAAGTCTGGCTTTACTGCTGTGCCTTCTATTCAGGTTGCGCCACCACGAGTAGCCGAATCTCCAGTCCAGCTCGAATGTCGGGTTAAAGAGATTGTCGCTTTAAGCGATGAACCTGGCGCTGGTAATCTTGTTATTGCCGAGATCCTGTATATGCATGTCCATAAACACTTATTGGGCAAGGATAATACCATTGAGCAAAAAGATTTGGGCTTGGTCGCTAGACTCGGTGGTGACTGGTACTGCCGCGTCACCGATGAAAATCTATTTATTGTACCAAAGCCCCTCCGTAGCCTTGGAATTGGTATTGATCAACTTCCGGAAAAAATTAGATTCTCTAATGTACTGACCGGAAACCACCTCGGCTTGTTGGCCAATGTCGAAGCCCTACCCACATTAAAAAATATACAACCAGCGGATAAGTACCTAAACTACCTGAAACTGAACTTTGAAGACAGTCCATCAAAATTCAGCGAAAAAGTTCATGAATACGTTGGGAAGCTATTGGATGAAGGACAAATAGACAAAGCCTGGCAAATAGCATTGCAAGTATCATTCTAATGAATGATAAGGAAGGGAGCTAACCAAAGACTAGACAGCTCCCTTTTGAGATTTAAACAACTTTTTCAACGTTTAGCTTCAGCATACTGTTTTATACACTAATTCTTTACTGATTATTTAAAGCCTCCTCCTTTGCAACACGCAGTCCATCATCGATCAGTTTTTTTAAATACGCATATCGATCAATAAATTCCAAGAGCTGCTCTTCAGCCAGCTTAGTTAACTCTTCTGCACCATTAGCCTGAGCAATTTCAAATAACTCGACCAAACCTAACCAATGATCCGCATTTTCCGATCCAAAGAGATTGAAGATAGCAAGCCACGCTTCTTGATCAAACCCTTTTTCCCGCAAGCTCCGTATCGCCGCATGTAGGTTCACTAGCTTTACATCTTCGGGTTCATTAGACTTTGAAGACGAAGCGTGATCGAGATGTCCTTCCAGAGCTTCATAGGCATCTTTATCTGCGGCGCCGGCAAAAACAGATACAATCTCCGATCCGACGGCCATATCATACGGCCCCCATTCGGGTCTAAAATAAACATCTTCACCACGATATACTCGACAGGAGGTAAATGAAATCAAAACAATCTTGTCAAATTGACGGACAATGCGTTGAACAGTTCCTGCGACCGTAATTCCAGAAGCAAAGTTTAAAAGACACTGCTGGCCTTCAACTATACCATATTGGATCAATGTTGCGTCATCAAAATCTTCCAGATCATGATCTGCATCTCTCAAATTTCCTACTGGAGAACCAAATCCTTCGCTATGATAATTTATACCGTGTCCTTCGAGCTCCTTACCCGCGAATGCCAAAGCTGTAGGCCCCTGTGTCTGGATGTATGAAAGATTTTTATCTACGTTGGCTGAGGTAAAAATTCCCGACACTTGCAGACCAGAACTATACGCTAAAGTACAAACAGAACGACAGTCTATTGCTTTTTCAACACTCTGTTTGCCTCCAACTCGAAAAGCCATGGTATCGGCAAATTTATCCAACACCATCCTTAGATGCTCAAAATCCGGAGTAACAAACAACTGTGGCTGTGGCTTGGTAATATCGTACGGATACTCAATCGCATATAAATCGTATGGCAATTTGGGTACATCATCTTGCATACAGCTTGCACTCTCCCCAATGGAAGACAATAAACCTGCTCCATAAATCTTAGGGTTAAGAGCATCTCCTATCAGCCCATATTCCACAGTCCACCAATGCAGCCTACTCAACAGTGCCATCTCCGATGGCTCGCCCATATTTTGCTGAATAGTCTGTAAATTTTTCTCTGCTGCAGCCAACTCAACTGTGGTCGTGGTTGTTTGCTCTTTTAAAATAGACAATTGGCGGATAGCTTCATAGAGCTCGAAATCCTTTCCTGAGGAAAGTGCTTTTGTGCCTATCTCTCCAAAATACTGGAGGTATGCTGCATAATCAGCCTCCCCTATTATTGGTGCGTGACCAGAGGACTCGTGAATAATATCCGGGGCTGGAGTATATTCAATATGTTCCAATTGGCGTATGTCAGCAGCAATAACTAATACACGATGTGCCTGAAATTCCATAAAGGCTGCTGGCGGGATAAAACCGTCTACTGTCACTGCTCCCCAGCCAATCAATTTTAGACTATCGTTCATTTCCTGTAGATTGGGAATAGTTTCAATGGATAACCCCGCTTTTTTCAATCCGGGGATATAGGGGTAATACGCTACATCTTTCAAAAATGAATAATTCTGACGCATAACATAACGCCACAGTGCCTGATCTAAGGCGGTATAGCGTTCGTATCTCTGCGCAACAACATAGCGTTTCAGATGTTGGGGCAACTGCTCCAAAACTGTATTATTGTAAGTTTCCATCTATAATTGGTATGAAAAAATAAAGTATGTGACTTCAATATGAAGGTAAAAAATATATACGGCTTTGTAAAGCATTACCATGTTAATTATCTGATTTTCACAAAATATTACAATAGTATACTTTCCAAAACCATACTAAACAACTTTAAAATAACTTCTTTTGCCTAATTTTATTTTAAGCCCCGCATTTACATAGATCGTCAGATCCGGATTCAACTGTTTTATGGAATCGATCCGCACAGCTCCGCCTATAATCAATCGTCTCATCGCTGACTTTGTCGATCCTTTCAGGAAATAACACAGATCAACCAGTTTGGCCTTTTCACCAAACTGTTCGCGCAACGTGTGACACGACACCTCTAAAAAAGCTTTTTCTTCCAATTTCTTACGCTGAAATTGATTGATAAAATAATCATTCGCAGCCAACGCAAATGCATCGCCATGGTACTGGACGACAAGATTATGTGCTATAAGTTTCTTAATTTCCATTGGATTGTCCCCCATTTCAAGACGGGTCTTCATTCCAAGTTTGGTTTCCTGATCGAAATCTGTTGTCAAGTCGATGTATTCTGGAATTAAATGATCTGGAATTGACATGGTTTTACCAAACATTTCATTCGGCTCATCCAAAAGACCGATCGTGTTGTTTAATGATTTGCTCATTTTTTCTTTTCCGTCCAGCCCGCGCAACAGGGGCATACACAGCACTATTTGTGGATCTTGTCCAAAAGATTCCTGTAGCTGCCGTCCCATTGCGCAATTGAACATTTGATCTGTTCCGCCCATTTCAATATCGCTTTTGATATGCACGGAGTCAAAGCCCTGCAATATTGGATAAAGCAATTCATGCATGGCTATTGACCGATTCTCGTTAAAACGCTTACTAAAATCATGACGCTGCAGGAGCTGAGCAACCGTGACTTTCGACACCAGTTGAATAACTTCTGTAAAATTTAGCTGATCCAACCAGTCACCATTAAAAACAATTTTTGCTTTTGAAACATCAATAATCTTAGACAGTTGCGCAATATAAGTAGCCGCATTATGGGCAATCTCATCCTGATACAACGGTTTACGAGCTTTATTTTTCCCTGTAGGATCTCCAATCCGGGCCGTAAAACTGCCCACCAAAATTACGATTTCGTGCCCCAGCTGCTGAAACTGTCTTAGCTTCTTCAATACCACAGCGTGCCCCAAATGAAGGTCCGGCGCTGTGGGATCAAAACCAAGTTTTATAATTAATGGACGATTCTTTTCTTGAGCGTCCTTCAACTTCGATGCAAGTCCTGTCTTCGGTAAAATAATTTCAATGTTTTCTTCTAACTCTTTTAACATAATGTTATATAAAATAAAAAAAGCCCGAACGTTATGTTCGGGCTTAGCTATAAATGATAATTTAATTTCTTAATTTAATAGGCATAGGGGTCCCGAACGACTATCGGGCGATAATAATTAAAGAAAAACGGAAAACGTAATATGTTGTTCATTTTCTTCATTGCTTCACAAAGGTAGCGCTATATTTTTAAAATGCAAAAATATTGCGATCTCTGCTTGATTAGGCTTGTGTTTTCCATTAGCCCCCGGTATTTTTATCCATCAATTTTCCCGACGCATTATAAACATACTTCTCGATATTCCCTTTATCCTTCTTCTCCACTACCCTTTGCACGAGCAATGAATTCTTAAAATACTCATGGTAAAGGCGGTTATCCAGTTTATATTTCCGCTCGACAAGATTATTATTCTGATATACATCAATATACTCAACTTTAGCTTTCCGATAGGTATGCTTTAGTAATTGCCCATGAGCATCAAATAATTTTGATTCCTGTATTTGCCCACTACAATTCAATTTGGCACTGTAAATTAATGTATTGTCTAATCTGTAGTTAGCTCTAGTATGGTCAAAATCATTCTCAACCGTATAATAATTATCAAAAAATACCTTTGTTATTTTTTTTCCATTATTTGCAGCTCCGTAAAATACCGTTTTTTCCTGACTGATTTTCCCATTCTTAAAATTACGCTGCACACTTGAAGTATCCGTTATTGTATATTGAAAGTCTGGCAAGGTGGCAGCTTTCACATTCATTTGCTGCAATACACCATGTCGTACAACAACAACACCTTGTTTGCCATCTTTTTCAATCTTAAAATCCCGCTCGACTATACCGTCCTGATTAATCGAGATAAATGCGTTTGAAAGCCCCATAAACTGATTTTTCTGCAAAATATACTTACCCGGCTTCAACTTCGCTTTTCTTCCTTTTTCAAGTATCCGGATTGTATCTTTTGGATATTCTGATAAATGGAGCTGGTAGCTATCTTTATCTAATCGAACATATTCTTGTGCAACTCCAAACTTTAAAGCTAAACACAGGTATAACACTGTAATAAGACGTAATTTCGACATAATGTAATAGAATTGTTGCATTAAAAGTAACACAATTATTACACCAAAAATTAAAATAGGAGTGCTTTTCGACATATTTCTCCAGTAGACATGTAGCTACCGTACGCGCTAACTCATCTAATACCAGCTTACGTTATCAATAAAAAAGGAGAATTATCGTTAGGTAATTCTCCTTTTTTCAAGGTCTAAGAGAGTTTGCCCCCTATGGGCCTACAACTTCCAACCACTAAACAGACTCTAAATACTGTGCATAACAATATCCCTCTTCGTTATCTTTCGTTCTGACTAGCCACCATTGGTCATTCGCTTTACTAATCAAAGTGATAATTTCTCCTTTGGCGGCTTTGCCTACAATAGGCTGATCTGTACCAGGACCTTTTCTAACATTCAAGTTGCTATTTTCTGTAATGACTTTAACCTGACTTCCCGGCACTTCTGTAGCCACATCCACATTGAGGACCACATCTCCCGTTTGGAAATTTGGATCTATATTGCCGTAGATTTCCCACAGCTTATTTTTAATAGCTGCAGTAGGTGCAGTACCCCGAATCTGCAATACACCATCCATTTCGGCATAATTCAGATCATTTACACCTGAAGATTGAGCCGTATCTAAAAGAACTTTATATTTTTCTTGCAATGACATAGTTTATTATTTTATTTTTTGACAACAATACCGCTTAAATCCACTTTTTTAGGATTCAAATTATCCAGTCCCTGTTTTAAGGTTATTATCTTTGGTTGTTCCAATGTACCTGTAACAGAGATCACACCATCTTTTACACTAGCCTGCACGGAAGGAAAATCTTTCATAAACGTATTCACCGCCGCACCAAGTACCGCATCATTATTGGATACCTCAATTGGCGCCGGTGTTGATGAGACTGGAGCGCTAACGATAATATCATTTTGAATAGATTTAATGTCCTTATCACCTGCTGTTTTAGCTATAGACTCCACCTGTTGCTTTTCATCTTCTGAACCAACTGTACCACTTAGGATAACTTTTCCTTTTTCAACTTCAACGTCTATCGTTTTACGACCAGTAAGGGCATTTTCGATCTTTTCTTCTAATTTATCGTCAGATAAACCCGATTTACAAGCAGAAAAGGAAAGTGCGAACGTAGTTGCCAATAGACAAAATGTTAATTTGCTAAATTTCATAAGACCAATTTTAATTTATAATTCCAACAATACCCTAACAAATTCCCATAACAATTGTTTGTTCAATTATTTTAAACTTGAATTCACTTGCCGGACCGTAATTATATAATTAAATTTAGGAACAGCGGTATTCTTGATTCTTCATTTAAATCATTTTTCTGCGCTGGGCTATGAAATAATAAATGAAAAAACAAATACGTAAAGTTGATAATTCAATCGAATAGCTATTAAATATGAGATTTTTGAATAATATTTTTGGTAAAAAAGAAAGTGAAAACGACGCCGTACAAGATTTTTGGGAGTGGTTTAAAAAAAACGAACAGACATTTTTTCAAATCGTAAAGAGTGGAGAACAAATTGATCAGCATTTTTTCAGCAAGCTTTTACCAAAGATCGATTCGCTTCGCAAGGAACTGTATTTCTTAACTGGGATGTACGATAGTGATACAGTAGAACTTGTCATCACTCCTGATGGAGTCATCAAAAATATTGCTTTCGTAGAACTTCTGATCGCTTCTGCTCCATCACTGCCTCACTGGAAATTTACGGCATTAAAACCTGCTATCGCGGATATGGAAAAATTCAAAATTAAAATGTACGGATTTTCCTTTGACATTAATGAAATGTATTTTTATCCTGTTCAGCATAAATACTTCCCTGATGAAGTCGATATCGTTATTGTCCATCCCGATTATACGGAAGAGAACAAGGCTAGTATCACCCATGGAATAGAGATATTTCTCGACAATTACATGGGTGAATTGAATTCCATCATAGCCATAGATAACTTGAATGTGACTTCAAAAGATCTCGCAACCGAAGAGTTGATTCCACTGCTCAAGCTAAAAGACTATTTGATCTGGAGAGAAAAGGAATTTGTGGAAAAATACACTGATCTAAGACATCATTCCACAGATGATATCTATACAGCTTTTGAAGGTATATTAGAAAACGACCTACCTATATTAGCTATTATCAATACAACGCTATTAGACTGGGATGGAAAAGCATCTCACCCTTGGATCGTTACGCTAAAAATTAGCTATGATGGAACGACAACTCAAGGAATGCCAAATCGCGAAACTTATGATTTAATGGATAATTTTGAAGAGGAACTAATGAACAGCCTTCCAGATGATATTGGCGTTCTTAATATTGGCCGAGAAACGGCTGATAATCTAAGGGAAATTTATCTGGCCTGTACAGAATTCCGAAAAATCACCATGACCATTGATCAGTTAATCGAACAGTACGAGGAAAAACTCCAAATCGATTATGGCATCTATAAAGATAAATATTGGAAATCCTTCGAGCGATTTTATACACAAATAGAGTAAGATTCTTTGATCAAATCCAACAAAACCTGATAAGGGCTTCCAGAAGTAACAAGAGCCTTTAACCAAGCAGCAAAACCCATAACGAATAAATCCTTATTTTCTTTTTGATTCACCATAGCATCAACAGCTGCACGATACGATTTTGTGTGAATAATGGTAGGGTTTAAAAGATATTTTTCAATCAATTTAGCAAAATCAATCACTCTGTTTTCACTGACAGTCATCAAGTATTTTTTATACCGGCGAACAAAGCTTTTTAGTTTCGAAGTTGCCAAATCGATATGATCAAATTGAATGTGGATCAGTATTTCGAGCAGACTCTTCCGAATAGTCCATAACATCCCCATTTTCTTCTCGTACCAGGCATCCGTCCGAGTCAATTTTTGAAGTTCAATTAAAGCAGTTTTATCGCGGAATTGGGTTAAAAACATGACCAAACATAATTGTAGATCCGCCAGATCAACCTCACTCGATTTTGCTACTGCTGCTTGGTTGATCCCTTTCTTTAACAGCGCAAGACCTTGTGCGCCATCGCCAAGGTAATGAAAGTTCAATGCCTTCAACAATTGGCACCGGAGCTGAAGCTGCGTTCGAAAAGCAGGGCTTCCCTGCGACAAAACTACATCCATCCGTTCCAAATACCTCAAACTTTCTTTAAAAAAACCATTCCGCAAATTGAAATTTGCCAGATAATACAAAATATGCAGATAGTAAAATAACTGAAGGAATGCCTGCTCCGGATGCTTAAACAGAAAATTATCTGCCGTTTTTAAGAAAGAACGAACCAGCGCATAGTTTTGATGTATTGCGGCATACTCATTTGCGATATACAAGAGTTGATAAAGTGATTTAAATGACAAGAGATCATCCAAGGAAATACGGTATTTACTCAACGTATCTGAAATCAACTTATTGAGATCAACTATTTTTGCCCTCAAATGAATATTCTGCAATTCAGCGCGCAACAAAGCATAAGCAATCTGAAATTTCGCTTCTTGCTGCAATTTTTGTTGATTTTCGACAAGCCTTCCGACAAGCAGTTCCACATGAACAGTTGCGTCTAAATGAGCATATTGTAGCCTAGTTTGTAAGATTTCGTTCAACAAACTAAACTGTTCAAGATGAAGCGCTTTGTCTTCTGCTCGCTGAAGACATTTAAACCCAATCTTAGTAAACTGGCCTTCCAATAGGAAACGGCCAACAACAAACAATTTCAGTGCTTCATGCGCCTCGCTATTGTCTCGCTCAAAAACCTTGTTGGAAAGAAAAAACAACAGACTCTCATGAAGCCTTTTTCTCAAGGCATGGTAAGCATTCCGATTTTTAGTAGGATCATACAATTTTTTTAATTTATTTATATCGTCAGTTTCTATAATTTCTAGCAATCTGACATTTTTTACATCATTTCGCTTGTTTTTACGTTTCAGAAAAGCTTTAAAACTCTTCTTATCATCATTATCAAGCAATAATAGTAAGTCTGATATTGGATCTATCATCGTTTAAAAATTCGCATTAAACAAATATATGAAACAAAATTATATCGTCAGTATTCTTATAAAGATAAGTTTAAAACTAATTGAATACTATAGATATTTGGATAAGAAAACAACAACATTTTAAAACTAAAAAAGAAAATTATGGAACCGCTAAAAAACATGATTGACGAAAAAAAAACTCAAAGAGATTTAAACAAAAGAAATCCATTTAAACCAACAGGGGCATTTATCGGTGCGTCATGGACTGCATTATTGGTTGGAACTGTTGGCTATTGCGTAGGCTTATGGAATGCAACAATGGCATTGAATGAAAAAGGATATTATTTCACGATTTTACTGTTTGCCCTGTTTGCTGTTATCTCTGTTCAAAAAAGTGTCAGAGATAAAGCCGAAGGGCTGGCCGTTACCGAATTGTACTATGGTTTAAGCTGGTTTGCAACAATTGCAGCCGTTGTTCTGTTGACTGTAGGCCTATGGAATGCAGAACTGCTTTTGAGTGAGAAAGGATTTTACGCAATGTCCTTTTCATTGAGTATATTCTCAGCAATCGCAGTACAAAAGAATACGCGCGACGCAAAACTTATTGATGACAATGAAATAAAACTTTAGCGGGTGCCTATCTTGCGGCCTCTGCAATGCAAGCCGCAAGATCTTTCAATGCGCTTTTGGAAGGAAAAAGATAGGTTGATGGTTTTAGGCCGATGGCCTAGGCGGAGCAATCGGAAGATAAACAAAAAATGTACTTCCACTTCCCAAAACACTTTGTACATCAATTTCTCCACCCATGCTTTCGATAAATTCTTTGCTTATGCTCAATCCTAAACCTGTTCCTTCTTTTGTACTTCCTGGAACACGGAAGTAGCGATCAAAAATTTTCATTAAATATTGCGCTGGAATTCCTCGCCCATGATCCTCAACCCGTAAAAGTACCCTTGCTCCCATTCTTTTGGCGGCAATGGCGATCACTCCCCCCACATCGGAATATCGAATTGCATTGGACAATAAATTCGTTAATACCCATGCGGCTTTTTCCCTATCGATAAAGACCATCGACAAATCCCTTTCCAATTCTACGTCTATCCGGATTTGCTTTTGCTCAAACATCGACCGATTGGCTAGTAATGCGTAGTCTACAATCGATTCGATAGCTACTTCGGTCAGTCTCATCTGAATCGCACCACTCTCCACCTGGGCAATATCCAAAAGTTCCCCCGTAATCTTGAGAAGCCTCGCTGTATCATCGGCAATGCCTTCGAGCAAATCTTGTTGTTCTTGATTTAAATCTCCGATCCTTTTATTTTCTAATAATTGGATTCCCATGCGTATTGAAGCGATAGGTGTTTTCAATTCATGGGAGACCGTTCCAATAAAATTCGTTTTCGCTACATCAAGCTCCTTGAAACGGGTTACATCCTTCAGCAAAATAAATTGTCCGATAAATTGAGCCCCCTCCTCTCCTGTTGGAACAATATTAATATCAATGACCTCTAAATCAAAATAGTTTTGTTTTCCTGCAACACACACCTGAAACATCCCTAGATGACCAGACTCTTGATGCAAAGAGTTAATTTTGTTGAGAAGGTTTTTAATCAAATCATTAACTGATGCAATTTCTTCCAAATTTTTCCCCTCAAGTTCAACAAGTTTTAACCCCGAAATTAAACAAGCGAGCGTATTCGCAAAAAGCACTTTTTTTTCTTGATCGATCCCTATGACAGCATCATGCATATTATCGATAAGAGCTTCGATTCTCTTTTTATGCTGTAAAATCTTACCCAAATTACTTTCTGTATACTCCTCAAGTTTTTGAGCCATTGTATTAAACGATTTTGACACCGCTCCAAGTTCGTCCCGTCGCTTAAAATGGAGTCTCATTTTGTAATTCCCAGCAGCAATCTGTTTAATACTATCGGCTAATTGTACCATTGGGCCTGCAATGGCGATGGGGAGATTGATCAACAATACAAACGCAATCATAAAACAGACTGCGCCAACAATGGAGATCGCCAATATAGCTTTCTCTGCTGTTGCATTGGCGACATCATTTTTGTATTCGATCGCCTGCATATTCAGATACATTAAATGGAATATATCTTTACGTAAGTCAGCCAATATGCTCACATTTTTCGTATCCTCTTTTAAGTTCAAAAAGTGACGATTTACACGTTCATTTACCTCCTGTTCCCCGCGCTCGGTTATATTACGATTTTGGAGCCTTAAGTTATATTCAAATAGCTGAACACTCTTGTTGTTGGTACGAAAATCTTCCAACGCCAACAGCATATTCCTGGAGTAGTGCACCGTGTTATAGTTGTCGACTAAAATGTTATTTGTATCTTTTTTTAACCGATAAACATAATACCCACTCACGATCGCAAGCAGCAAAATCATGAAAAATAAAAAACCTACCCAAAAAGTCAGCTTAGCTTTAAGTTTCATTGGATTTTATATTCTTCAATTTTTCGGTACAAGGTAGCTATACCAATTTCTAACAATCGAGCAGCTTCCGCTTTATTTCCATTTGTATGTTTCAAAACCCGCGCTATATGCCGCTTCTCCATATCGGACATTGAAAAGTTTGATAAAATACCTGCCCCTTCTCTAAAATCACGTTGCACGAAGGGAAGACTCTGAACATCCAGTACGCCCCCCTCACTTAAAATCACACTGCGTTCAATCACATTTTTCAGTTCGCGGATATTTCCCCGCCATACATTACTTTCCAATGCCTGCACAAATGCTGTGGTCATCTCCAAAGGTTTCAAGTTGGATTTTAAAGCAAAGATATCAACATAATATTTTGCCAAGGGCGCAATATCCTGAACACGCTCACGCAGTGGTGGTAATTCAACGGTAAAAACAGACAACCTGTAAAATAGATCACTTCTAAAATGTTCAGAAGCAATTTCCTCGTGGAGATTTCTGTTAGTCGCAGCTATAATTCGTACATCTACGTGAGTTGGTTTAGAGTCGCCGATTTTTAAAAATTCGCCGGTTTCCAGAACACGGAGAATCTTGGCCTGAAGTTCCAACGCCATCTCACCCACTTCATCCAGAAAAATAGTACCGAGGTGCGCTTCTTCAAACAGGCCACGTTGATCTCTATTTGCCCCCGTAAAAGCGCCGGATTTATGACCAAACAACTCATTTTCAAGCAAATCCTTTGTAAATGCTGCACAGTTGATAGCGACAAAACTACGTTCTCTTCTAGGGCTCGCCTGATGGATAGCCTGTGCAAAAACCTCCTTACCAGTGCCCGTTTCACCAGTGAGTAAGACCGTTGTATTTGTAATAGCAACTTTTTGTGCTAATCCAATAGCGGTCTTTATAGCAGTGGAATTCCCAATAATCTTATCGAATGAAAGCTTATCTCCTAATCTTTTTTCCAACTGCTGCACTCTTCTTGCCAACGCAACCTTTTCACAGGCTTTATAAAGAAGCGGTATAATACGATTATTATCATCTCCTTTCGTAATGTAATCGAAAGCACCATTTTTTATTGCCTGCACGCTGTCCGGGATATTTCCATATGCCGTCAATAGGATAATCTCTACAATGGGATACCGCTCTTTAATTAATTTAGCGGTTTCAACGCCACTACCATCAGGTAGCTTGACATCACAAAGCACCACATCCACATCACTGGCTTCAAGCTTTTTTAATCCGGATTTAATATCAGCAGCCTCAATCACATCAAAACCTTCCAGGCTAATAATTTTGGCTAGCAATTTCCGAAGCTTATCTTCGTCATCTATAAGAATAATTTTATTCACAAGTGTCGTTTTTTCAAAATTACAATTTGTCTGAAGCAATTAGTAGAAAAATAAACAATTTGACTATTTATCGAAAATTTTTACGACATCAAAATATAAACGCTATCTTTGTACTTCCTCAATAGCATCAAAAACTGTATGTAAGATTAAAATTCTTTAGAACGAAATAAATACCATCCATTGACAATATCCTTGCAATTGGTCTTTTCTAACATTTAAAGAATTTCACCATGCTTTCCTTACAACAACTTTCTTATATACATCCGAATAAAGATTTATTGTTTGAGAACATAAGTCTGTACATAAACGCGCAAGAGAAAATAGCATTGATTGGCCACAATGGCGTGGGCAAATCAACTTTATTGCGACTGATTGCCAAAGAACTCTCTCCAAGCAGCGGGAGCATACAGTCCGTCGCCAATTCCTACTATGTCACCCAAGTCGTTGGACAATTTGAGAAAAAGACAGTTGCTGAAGCACTTAAAATTGACAAAAAATTAGCTGCACTAGATGCCATATTAGCGGGCGACGCCTCTGAAGAAAATTTCAATACACTTCAGGATGATTGGAATTTGGAAGAGCGTTGCCAAGAGGCCTTCTCGCTATGGAATCTGCCTAACATCCAACTGACACAAAAAATGTCTTCACTTAGTGGCGGACAACAAACAAAAGTCTTGTTGGCCGGAATCCAGGTTCATCAAACCGAACTCATTCTCCTAGACGAACCAAGCAACCACTTGGATATGGATAGCAAAAAAAAACTATACAATTGGATCCAATCAACTAACAGCACACTGATCGTTGTAAGCCATGACAGAACGCTGCTTAATCTATTGGACGATATGGCCGAAATGACACCCAATGGCATTAAGCGATACGGAGGTAATTACTCCTTTTACAAGGCTCAAAAAGAAGGTGAGCGTCATGCTATGCAACAAGATATCCATCACAAGGAAAAAGCGATAAAAATTGCGAAGGAGAAAGAAAGGGAAACAATCGAACGTCAAAATAGATTAAATAACCGGGGACAAAAAAAGCAGGAAAAAGCTGGTGTGCCGCGTATAATGATGAATACGCTACGCAATAATGCTGAAAAGAGCACCGCAAAAATAAAGAGTGTACATCAGGACAAAATCGGAGGTATCAGATCCGATCTGCACGAGCTCCGGGGCTCGCAATCGGCATTGGATGAAATTAAAATAGATTTAGGAAACAGTACTTTTCCCACAGGAAAGAGTATGGTAAAAGCAGAAAACATCAATTTCAGCTATGGCTCGCAGCAGCTGTGGAAAGATAATATAAGCTTTCAATTATTCAGTGGAGACCGCATCGCACTACAGGGCCAGAATGGGTCTGGTAAAACGACATTGGTTAAACTCCTTCTCAATCAATTAGTGCCTGAACAGGGAAAAATTGAACAACAATCGTTTGAATCGATCTATTTAGACCAGACATATTCCATCCTATCTCCGCATTTGAGCATCTATGAACAAGCTCAGCAATATAATACTCAAGCATTGCCCGAACATGAAATTAAAATCAGGCTCAATCGCTTTCTATTTGGAAGGGATGAGTGGGATAAAAAATGTCAACAATTGAGCGGCGGTGAAAAAATGCGGCTGATATTATGTAGCCTAACTATTAAACAACAATCGCCCGATTTGATTATACTTGATGAACCAACAAATAATTTAGATATTCAAAATATCCTCATTCTGACAAAAGCAATTCAGCTTTATAAGGGAACATTGCTTGTTATTTCGCATGATGAAGTATTTCTAGAAGAAATTTATGTAAACAAAGTCGTCCAGCTAGCCAACCTATAAATGGCAGCTGCTTCTATTTTTGCTACAATGCATTAGGCTTCGATTATGCTACCAACCATTGTAAAATTTAAAGAAACAACGCGTTTTTTGTAACAATCCCATATTCTTTGTTTAAAATCTGCTAAATCGATAAATTAAATTAAAAAAAACAAATTTTTATCAATATATTCACAATGATTTTAAACATGAAATAATAACCATTAAATTAATTGAACCTTTCATTTACAGAATTAAGCTTCATGGCAGACGTATCGCATAGGCCCCTCAATTAATTACTTCATTTAATTATGTCAGATTATCAAATTAAAGAAAATCCCGAATTATTTGACGCCATCGTAGTTGGTTCCGGCGCAGGTGGTGGCATGGCAGGTTATATACTTGCGCATGCGGGACTTAAAGTATTGATGCTGGAAGCAGGTCCCTTTTATGATCCAGCAAAAGATTCATTGCAACTACGCTGGCCTTGGGAATCTCCAAGAAGGGGCGCAGGTACTACTAGACCTTTCGGGGATTTTGATGCGGCCTTCGGCGGCTGGCAAATCGAAGGTGAACCCTACAGCAAAGTAGCGGGAACAGAATTTGAATGGTTTAGAGCCCGCATGCTTGGCGGAAGAACGAATCACTGGGGTCGAATTTCATTACGCATGGGCCCTGACGATTTTAAGCCCAAAGATGGAGTTACTGAAGAATGGCCTATTACCTATGAGGAGGTTAAGCCTTTTTACGACCGTGTAGACCGCATGATCGGTATATATGGAACGGTAGAGGGTATTCATAACGAACCAGATGGAATTTTTATGAAACCGCCCAAACCACGTCTAAACGAATTGTACATTGCAAAAGGCGCTAAAAAAGCAGGGGTTCCAGTGATTCCTGGGAGAGGCGCTGTACTGACAGAAGTGTCGAAAGACATTAAGGATCGTGGAACCTGTTTCTATTGCGGTCAATGCGGTCGTGCATGTAAGGTCTACGGGGACTTTTCTTCATCTTCTTGCCTCGTTATTCCAGCAATGAAAACCGGTAATTTAAAAGTAATTGACAATGCGATGGTACGAGAAGTCATTACAAATGATGAAGGGATTGCCGTTGGTGTTTCTTATGTAAATACCAAGGATTTACAGGAATATACTGTTAAGGGTAAAACCGTTATTTTGGGTGCGAGTGCCTGTGAAAGTGCGCGAATTATGCTAAATTCCAAATCAAAATCGCATCCTGGTGGTGTTGGTAATAGCAGCGGTTTAGTTGGAAAATATCTCCACGATTCTACAGGAGCCAGCTTATCGGGATTTTTGCCACAGTTACTTGACCGGAAGCGCTATAACGAGGATGGTGTAGGCAGTGTGCATATCTATTCCCCCTGGTGGGAAGATAATGCTAAGTTAAACTTTCCTAGAGGCTATCACATCGAATATGGAGGCGGTTTACATATGCCTTCTTACGGATTTTTGAACTGGGTACCGAAAGTAAACGATATCGCCAAAAATTCAGATGGAAACGGAAAAGCCAAAGGTGGTTATGGCACAGCTCTAAAAGAAGATTTCCGCACCTATTATGGTGCAAATGTCGGTATGGCCGGAAGGGGAACGGCATTGGCAAGAAAAGACAATTACTGTGAGATAGATCCAGATAAAGTCGACAAATTTGGCATTCCGGTGCTACGCTTCAACTATAAATGGGCAAATGAAGAAATAGCACAAGCGAAACACATGCAAGAGACATTTCAATCGATTATGCATGAAATGGGCGCTGTGATCACATCAAAAATTCCAGGAGCCGACACCTTATATGGACTGGAAGCTCCAGGAAAAATTATTCATGAAGGCGGAACCACAAGAATGGGTAACGACCCTAAGACTTCTGTTTTGAACAAATGGGGGCAGGCGCACGATTGTAAAAATCTCTATGTGGTTGATGCTGGGCCATTTGTACAACAAGGAGACAAAAATCTGACCTGGACAATACTCGCTTTATCGATGCGAACAGCAGAATATATACTTCAAGAAAAGAAAAAATTAAACAGTTAAACGCATGAATAGAAGAGAATCTTTACGAGCGTTAGGATTAATTGCAGCAGGATCTGGTCTTTTAGCCACAGCTTGCAATTCAAAAGATGCTAAAAATGCTGCGGCAGACAATAGTAAAAAATTACCTGGAGTACAGGATTTTGAATACGAACGCACAGAACAACTATACGCTGAAAAGTTCTTTGATGAACATGAAATGGCGACAATAACTGTATTGGCTGATATTATTATACCCAAAGACAGTAAGTCTGGCAGTGCATCGGAAGCTGGTGTACCCGATTTTATCGAGTTTATTGTCAAAGATCTGCCCGACAATAAAATCCCCATGCGCGGTGGACTTCGTTGGCTAGACCTCCAATCCAAAAAGCGCTATGGTACAGTTTTCATCAAATGCAGTGAAAAGGATCAGCTTGCGTTAGTAGACGATATTGCCTATCCCGAGTTGGCAAAACCAGAGATGAAACAAGGTGCTGCATTTTTCTCCTTGATGCGTAACCTTACTTCTTCGGGATTTTACACGAGCGAAATGGGTATAAGAGATATTGGCTATGCCGGAAATAAACCTGGCGTCTGGAATGGTGTACCAGATGATGTATTGAAAGAGCACGGTTTTGACCCGACTAAATTCTTTGGATAGAATAAAAAAATCCTTT
>DGIS01000013.1:0-46578 GCA_002386525.1 Sphingobacterium sp. UBA4616 | reverse complement strand
AAAGGATTTTTTTATTCTATCTAATCCAAATTATTGTGCTGATGGAACTTCTGTAGATTCTGGAGCTTTATCAATTAATTCCATAAATTGATCCAATTTTGGGGTTATAATAATTTGTGTTCTTCTATTCCGTTGCTTACCGAGCGCTGTGGAATTGTCCGCTATAGGGTTATATTCTCCCCTACCCCCCGCAGTTAAGCGTTTTGGATCCACACCATATTTATTCTGTAAAGCCTGTACCACAGAAGAAGCTCTTAGGGTACTTAAATCCCAGTTATTACGAATATTAGGTTTTGAAATCGGGTCGGTATCGGTATTACCTTCAATCAATACTTCGTAATCTCTATAGTCCTGAATGATCTTTGCAATTTTACTCAATGTCTGATCTGCTCTATCGTTAATTTCATAACTGCCGGATTTGTAAAGCATATTATCGGCAAGTGAAATATAAACCACCCCTTTCAAGACCTGTACATCAACTTCCTGCAACTCTTCACGGCTAAGCGATCTAGTTAAATTGTTTGATAATACTAGATTTAAAGAGTCGGATTTATTCTTCGTTTCTACCAGATGTTTAATGTATTTGTTTGAAGCGTTGATTTCGTCAACCAACTTGGAAATATTAATATTTCCCTGTGAATTCTGATTAATACTATTATCTAACGACTTCTGCAAAGCAACATAGGCAGATCGCAGATCAGCATTATTTTGTTTTTCGGTGGCAAGCTGATCCTCTAAACTCTTAATTCTCGTGCGACCTTCCGCTATTTGAAGCTGCCCGTCTTGATATTGCTTGTTTAACTGACTATGCTCTGTTTGTAATTTATTGTAGTCCGACTGTAAGCCAGCATATTGTTTTTTGCTGACGCCACATCCGATAACAAACAAACTGGCCGTCAATACTGACATTGGAAAAACTAAATTCTTCATGATATACTCTTTTTGTAGATGTTGAATTAATTCATACAGCAAGATACACAATATTCTAGCCAAAACACCTTAGGTGTTTCAAATTAACAACCTTTAACGTCTATTGAGCTAACTCTTTTAATTCGGTTGAACTAAATATCTGTGCACCTTTGAGGTAAGGATTCGCGCCTTTTAAATAGTTATAAATAATGGATTTGGCTTCCTCATTAGGTAATTTGTACAGATTTTTAACAAGGAAGTTTTTATCTTCAAGAATATTATTGTTATAACCCAAAAAAGAAGGTGCATGTACCTGTACACTCCACCGTATAAACCGCGCTTCAATATGATTGGGATTTTCTTTTATCACTTCTTCCAAATAATTTTTACCCGCTTTAAACTGCCCAACTTTTTTAAATGGATTACCGATATGTTTAGCTAAAAGGATCTGATAAGCTGCCAAGTATACTTTATCAGTAGGTGATTTAGCTCCCTCAGTTAGCACCTTTAAATTATGTTCACATAGATCCTCATCCTTTACAGCCCCCGCATATTCCCTTCGAATTTTATCTATATTCACCTGTTGGCCAAGTCCAGCCTTTGATAGGCAAAATAGCACAATGATCATTACTATTCGTGTTATCATAATTATAAATTAGGTCATCTAAACCATTTCATTTTCCCGCTTAAATTACTAAAAAAATCGAATCCAACTATTAATTTTAAATCATCATCGCACCAAACAAAGGTTTCCATAACATTCTATCGCCATAGCTAGCAAAAAAAGAAAAAACATTCATTAAGGTATATTTTAAAAGCGATTTGGCTTCAATTCGCACCCCCAATAGTTGATCTACGAATAATCAGCCTATCCCATCAAGTCAGGAAAGCTTATAAGTTTCATGTTCCTTGCCAAAAGTCAAATTATTTTTACTATATTAGGTATACCATTATAAATTTAAAACGAGCTATGGAGACAAAAGCAGAATATCAGATTTGGGATACTATTGTGAATAGTGCAAAAACTAAATTCGATTATAAGCATATTCGTGCTATGTTTAAAAAGGAAGATGACGAAATAACCGATAAGTTTCTATTCCATATTATTGCAGGTTTTGCCTGTGGTGAAAATCATCAGACAATTTCGACTAATCTTTTCAATGAATTACAAAACATTCATTTTGAATGCAATGAAGAACAGATCGATAGATTTATCGCTGATAAGCACGTGAAATTCAGCCCAGAAATATATGCCACCTATCTAGCATTCTCGATGCTGGAAGATGGTGAGGATATCGATAATATCACTGAAATTATAAACAATCTTTTGCAGTTAGATAAATAATTATCCTGAATTATCGTTTAATTTTGGCTAAAAACTTATATTTGTGAATTATTACACCTATAGTTATGCGCCAGTTTTTAACGCTATTTTTAATATTTTCTATTTATACAAATAGTGTAGCCCAAAATTTCGATTTTGGTAAAGTTTCTATTTCGGATTTCTCACGTACAGATTTGGATAGCAATGCCCATGCTATCGTTCTGAATGAGTTTGGTCAAAGCTCTGTTTTCGTGGATGATTATGATAACCGTATCAAACTTCTTCATGAATACCATGTACTAATCCGTATCATAGACAAAGAAGGATTTAAAAAAGCTAATTTTGAAATTCCATCTTATAAACGTGGAAATTATATACGTGACTACTTTGATGAATTAAAGGCTGTTACATATAACTTAGAAAACGGTAAAATAGAGAGAACAGCGCTTGAAAATAAAAAAGTTTTCAAAGAAAATTATTCAGCACATCTGGACCTTAATAAATTCACGCTTCCGAATATTAAAGAGGGATCTATCATTGAAGTATCTTATCGAACGCTAGAGCAGGACTTATTTAATTTTAAGACATGGGAATTTCAAGATGATCTCCCTAAAATACGGAGTCAATACATTGCAATCATACCTGCTTCTTTCACCTACAATGTAGCTTTACGTGGATCTTATAAACTTACCGATCAAAAAGGTGAAGTATTGAGAGAGTATATTTTTCTAGATGGTCTAAGAATGGATTGTTCAAAATTGACCTATACAATGAAGAACGTTCCGGCATTTATCGAAGAGGATTACATGACTTCCCCCACCAATTTTAAATCTGCAATTTATTATGAACTTGAATCGATTTTTTATCCGAGCACGGGTAGTAAGAAGACATTTAGCAAAACTTGGAAAGACGTCGATATAGACCTGATGAATGAAAAGACCTTTGGTGGTCAATTAAAAAAAACAGATGTATTCAAATCCAGTTTAGCAACAATTATATCGCCTAATGATAGCAAACTTGAAAAAGCAAAAAAGGTATATAACTATATCAACAAACAAATAAAATGGAATAATCATTTAGGCAAATATGCAGAAACAGGCGTTGAAAAAGCACTAGAAAAAAGGAATGGAAATATTGGGGATATTAATTTAGCGTTAGTAACCGCTTTAATGGCTGCAGACCTGGAGGCATACCCCGTCATTCTCTCGACCCGCCGAAACGGTACGCCTAATGCGCTTTTTCCTATATTATCTGACTTTGACTACGTCATCGCTTGCGTGGATATCGATGGCGTAAAATATACATTGGATGCCACTAATGCTTACTTGCCTTTTGGAGAATTGCCTTTACAATGTTTAAATGAACGGGGAAGAATCATCTATTCTAAAAAAAGCTCGAATTGGTTCCCACTTGTAGCGACAGAATTTTCCGAAGTAAACTATGTCTTGGAAGGAGCTTTAGATGAACAATCAAAAATTAAGGGAAAATTAACTATAAGCAGTAGAGGCAACAAAGCATTCTTAAAGCGTCAACATATTGCTAAATTTAATTCTTTGGAAGAATATTGGGAAAAAATGGACGAAGAAATGCCCAACATTACACTGATAAAGTCGAATATCCAAAACCTTGAGGATATTGACAAAACGTTGATAGAAGAATTCGATGTCGTCGCGGATGTTTCCAAACAGACGGGACAAGGTGAGATCGTTTTGGCTCCAACTATCATTGACAGGATCTCCCACAACCCATTTAAGGCGCAGGAAAGAACCTACCCTGTCGACATGGGCTTTAAATCCAAAACATTGTACGCAGTCAGATTAACAATCCCAGATCAGTATGAAATTGTTGAAAAGCCTCAAAATGTGTCCTTAGCGCTGCCTGAGTCCACTGCAAAATATAAATATGTCAGCCAAACTGATGGCAACCAAATCGAAATCCTACAGAGCCTCACGTTCAACAAACCCCTATTTTCGGTCGATGAATATTTTTCACTCAAAGAATTATATTCCCGTATCATTCAACAACAAAAAGTAGATCTAAAATTAATTAGTAAAAAATGAAAATTCTATTCGTCAACTTACTATACATCCTGCTTCCGATCCTTGCGATTGCGCAAGAAAACTATGACGTTGCTAATATTCCCAGTACATTAAAAAGCAGAGCAGTAGCGACTGTACGCAATGATAAAACTGTGGTAGAAATAAAATCTCCCGAACAAGTTGTCACCACGACAACTTGTGCCATTACCGTGTACAATAAAAACGGAGACCGTTATGCCACGCTTCCGGTGTATTATGATAAATCCACTGAGATCAGAAGCATCAAGGGAGCGATCTATAACGAAATGGGCATATTGCAAAAGAAAATTTCAACGAAAGATTTTAAGGATATTAGCGCTGTTGACAACAGCACGATGTTTGCCGATTCCCGAGTAAAATTATATGTCCCAAACTACCACAGCTATCCCTATACCATCGAATATCAATACGAGGTCAGAAGCAAGCAAAACTTGATCATTCCATCTTGGACTCCGGAGGTCTCCAACAATGTGTCCGTAGAAAAAAGCAGTTTCCAATTTATCGCACCAATTGGCACAGACTATCGAATAGAAACAAAGAATTACAGTGGAACTGCAAAACAAGAAAAAAATGAAAAGACCGAAAGCAAGACGTGGAATGTGGAACAGATAGCGGCAAGAAAGGAAGAATCATATCGTCCCAACTCCAGTCTTAAAAAAACGAATGTACTCATTGTTCCCAAAAATTTCATTTACTACGGGAAAGAAGGAAATTTCTCAGACTGGAAAGAATTCGGTAACTGGGTATCCAACAATTTGCTAAATAAGAAACAAGACCTAACCGAAGCCTCCAAACAAAAATTTATTGCATTGACCAAAAATGCCAGTTCAGACAAGGATAAAGCAAAAATTCTATACGATTACTTACAAAAAAACACACGCTATATCAGTATTCAGATAGGCATTGGAGGCTTAGAGCCCTTTCCTGCTTCAGAAGTAGACCGTCTGGGGTATGGCGATTGTAAAGCGCTAGTCAACTACATGCAAAGTATGCTGTCGGCCGTCAATATCCCTTCCTATTATTGCATCGTCGAAGCCGGAAGACGCAAAGAAAGTTTCAATAAAACCTTTGCGAACGCTCAAGACGGAAATCACGTCATAATATGTATTCCGTTTAAAAATGATACAACTTGGCTAGAATGCACAAGCCAAAACCTTCCATTTGGTTTTCTCAGCGATTTTACCGACGATAGAGATGTCGTTGCCTGCACTGAAAATGGTGGAGTTATTATGCATACTCCTAAATACGTAAATTCAACAAATCTTCAGCTTCGCTACGCCGATCTAAAACTTTCAGAAGACGGGAATATACAAGGTTCGCTAAACACCAAGTTCTACGGAACTCAATATGCAAACCATATGGATGTACTTTTGGCTAGCAATAATGACAAGAATAAACTTCTAACTGAATATTACAATATAGACAATATCAATTTCAACCGAATAAATTATATTGAACACAAAGAAGATAATCCATTTATTGAAGAGCACCTGGATATTTTCATTAAAAATTATGCTGTGAAAAATGGCAATAAACTTTTGATCCAGCCTAATTTATTCAACTCGCATTCCAATATTCCTGAAAGCAGAAATAGAACAGAAGATATTTTTATTGAAAGAGGTTTTACCGATGTTGACAGCATTAGCATTATTCTGCCTGAAAATATACTTAAAACAGTAGTCCCTGAAAAGAAAATCATTGAAAAACGGTTTGGTAAGTATGAGTTCAGATCAGAAATAAAAGACAATATACTCTTCACCTACAGAAAATTGGAGCTTTTTGAAGGGACCTATCCTGCTAGTAATTATGAGGAATTTTTTCAATTTCATAACGAAGTAAGCAGTAGTGATAGAGGCCGTTTTAACCTTAGCTTTCTCTAAACAAATGAAAATATTTACCAGAATATGAATGTGTGTAATCCGCCGGAGCAAGGCAATTATTGTATATTAGCCCAATGACAGAATACGCAGCGATATTTGACATGGACGGTGTTATAAGTCACACCAATCCTTTCCACGCACAAGCCTTTAGAGCTTTTTTTAAAAACCACAATGTACAACAAGCTACAGAGGAGGAATTTGAACAGCACATGTATGGTAAGCACAATAGTTATATTATGCAACATTTCTTTAAACGTCCAATTTCTCCTGAAGAACTGCGCACGCTTGAATTTGAAAAAGAGCAGCTTTTTAGAGTAATTTACAAAGACCATGTAGCACCTATCAAGGGGTTAATTGAATTTTTAACAGCCTTAAAAGAGAAAGGTTTTAAGCTTGCTGTAGCGACATCTGCTCCCCGGGAGAACATGGATTTAATTCTAGACGAATTGAATATACGGCAGCTATTCTCTTCCACACTAAGCAGCGAAGACGTGAAATTACATAAACCTCATCCTGAAGTTTACCTAAAATCGGCAGAAAATCTTCAAATTTCAACCGACCGCTGTATCGTTTTTGAAGATTCTTTTTCAGGTATTACTGCAGCTAAAAATGCTAATATGAAAGTTGTAGCCGTACTTTCAACGCATAAAAAAGAAGAATTACCGGCAAGCAATGATTATATCAATAATTATACGGAAATATCAGTTGCGAATGTTGAAGCTATTCTAAAAACACAGTAGCCAGAACTTTACGGCACAATTCCCAAATTGCTGTTGATGTATAAAAAAAGAGATTCTTTGAGGAATCTCTTTTTTTTGTATCGATTGTCCAGTTTGCCCTAAAAAATCATGGACAGCTAATGGCTAACTAAAATTTATTCGGCTATTAATCTCTTTTCAGACCGAACTTTTCTATTTTACTATAAAGATGACTACGTTGAATATCTAAATCATCCGCTGTCTTGGAGACGTTCCAATTATTTTTTTCCAACTTATATTTTATAAATTCTTTCTCAGCATGATCCTTATAATCTTGGAATGAATCAAAGGAGTCCATATCTAATCCATAATTTGTTGTACCTTTCTCATGGGCTACACCATTTACCGGTTCGCGCGAAGGATTGGCAAAAGCAATGACATCTTTGTCGGTAATAGACTTGTCGCTCAAAATAATTAAACGTTCAATCATATTTCTTAACTCGCGAATATTGCCCGTCCAAGGAAGGTGGCTTAACTCTTTCATGGCTGCTGTAGTGATATCCTTAACGGGAATTCCGTACTCCATACAGATCTCTTCGCAGAAATTAGTAGATAATAAAGGAATATCATCAACGCGATCAACTAATGCAGGTACATGGATCAATATAACAGAAAGACGGTGATATAAGTCCATTCTGAAATTACCATCTTCAATTTCTTTCAATAAGTCCTTATTGGTCGCAGCAACTACACGTACATTGACATCAATTTCTTTATCGCCCCCCACTCTCGTAATTTTATGTTCCTGCAGCGCTCTTAATACTTTTGCCTGCGCCGAAAGGCTCATATCACCAATCTCATCTAAAAACAATGTTCCGCCACTAGCTTGTTCAAATTTTCCAATACGTTGCTTAATAGCCGATGTGAAAGATCCTTTCTCGTGACCAAATAGCTCTGATTCAATTAATTCAGAAGGTATTGCCGCACAGTTCACTTCGATTAATGGGCCTTGTGCGCGATTTGATTTCTCATGTAACCAACGCGCAACCAATTCTTTTCCCGAACCATTCGCACCAGTAATCAATACGCGAGCCTCAGTTGGTGCAACACGGTCAATTGTTTCCTTAATACGTTTGATAGCCCCAGATTCACCTAATATATCTTTCGTTTTCGAACTGCTAACTTTTCGTTTCAGAACTTTAGTTTCCGTGACTAGGGAACTTTTATCCAATGCATTACGAACCGTGATCAATAACCTATTTAGGTCCAGTGGCTTTTCTAAAAAGTCAAATGCTCCTTTTTTCGCAGCTTCAACAGCGGTTTCAATCGTACCATGTCCGGAGATCATTATGAAGGGAATATCGGGACTGCTTTGGTGGGCATCCGCCAACACTTCCATCCCATCCATCGTATTCATCTTGATATCACACAGAACAAGATCTATTTTTTCCTTTTTTAAAATATCTAATCCATCCCGGCCATTGTCGACATCTAAAATCGTATAATCTTCATATTCCAAGATATCACGCAACGAACTTCTGATGGCGCGCTCATCATCAATGATTAAAATCGTACTCATAAATAGAGAATTATGCTATTTTTTCAATTATGAAAATCAATATAAGTTTTTTTTGGCAATTAGCGAAAAAGAAGCAAACCTTGTAAGCCGGGTTCTGTAGACCACCGAAGTGGAATTTCTATCATTTATCTAGATTTGCCATCGCTGACAAACTCAATCAACCTACCCATTACGAATTCCAATACATTGAAAGAAGACGAGCAGCCTTCGATTTTCGCAACCTATTTGGTCTTTCAACACACGAGGTTTACCGTAATGCATGTCACCATACAAGACCGTAAGCTCTTACCTTACGTTTTCACCCTTACTCCGAAAAGCGGTATATTTTCTGTGGCACTTTCTGTCTACTATTTCCATAGCAGCCTTCCCGTTAGGAAGCGTGTCGCTCTATGTTGCCCGGACTTTCCTCTCCTCTCAAAAAGAGCAGCGATAGAACCAGTTTGCTTCTGCGCAAAAGTAGCTATTTTACTCGGATAAAACTGAAATTCTTTTCAATTTCGAAAAGACCACAAATTATTTAACTTGTGCTGCAAAATCTACGCAGCCATATTGCGTAGATAAAAGAAAGTTTTCGTATTTTCAGCTGACCAAAGGAAATCGAACATGGCACTTAATAAACTCGCGCTTATACGCTATAGAACAATTGATCAATGTCTCCGTTTGCGACATCGAAAATGGACGTTAGAAGACCTTATGGAAAAAGTCGCAGATGCACTCTATGAATTTGAAGGAATCAAAAATGGAATAAGTAAACGAACGATACAAGGCGACATTCAACTCATGCGGAGCAATAAGCTCGGCTACAATGCACCTATTGTGGTTTTGCATCGCAAATTTTATACCTATGAAGATCCTAATTACAGCATTAGTAATTCTCCTATTTCTGTCGGAGATATGCAAAAAATGAAGGAGGCGGTGGAAGTGTTGAAGCATGTGAGCGGTTTCTCAAGCTTTGATGAAATGAGCGATATCGTTGCACGGCTCGAAGATAGTATCCATACCAAAAAGGACAACTCGCCATCGATTATACAAATGGAAAGCAACAATCTGCTGAAGGGCCTTTCCTTTATCAATCCATTGCATCAAGCCATTCGGGAGAAAACCCCGCTACTCATAAGCTACCAGTCGTTCAAAGCGAAACAACAGCAAGACCTTGTCTTCTCCCCCTATCTTCTAAAAGAGTATCGTAATCGGTGGTTTCTAATTGGTCATCATAAAAAAAATGAAGGGTTGATGACGCTAGCACTTGATCGCATAAATTCTGTAGAAGAAATGGGCAAAAATTCATATAAAGAATATAGCGGTGTAGATTTTGAACGCTATTTTTCGGATACCATTGGCGTTACTAAATCACACAAAGACCGTGGACATCGCGTAATATTACTTGTCAATGCAAAAAATGCGCCTTATGTGACAACAAAACCCATACATTCTTCCCAGCAAATTTTGGATAAAAAGGAAGACGGATCGATTTTGATTCGCCTCGATGTTGTACTTAATTTTGAGCTGGAAAGAGAAATTTTAGGTTTTGGCGAATCCGTTAAGGTGCTCTCACCAAAAAGTCTTCAAACTCGAATAAAGCAGCGCTTGGGAGCTGCCATACAACACTATACCCAATAATCTGTAGACAGACATTTGCATTAAAAAATGTATAGTATTTCAGTCCATTCTCCCGGTTAGGCGATTTTTCCAGAATAGATGGGAACAATTGCCACCTTCACAAAGGCTAAATATCTTGAGCGATGGCATAACCACTAGCCCAAGCCCATTGGAAGTTATAACCGCCCAGCCATCCGGTAATATCCACAGTTTCTCCTCCGAAATAAAGACCATTAACTTTTTTTGACATGAGCGTCTTGGGATGAAGTTCCGCTGTCGATACTCCGCCTCGCATGACCTCAGCTTTATCATAACCCTTATCTCCCGCAGGTTTTACCTTGAAGTGATGAATTGTATCAACGATCAATTTCGCATCAGCTTTACTAAGGGAGGCAATTTTGGTATCCAATACCAGGAATTTTCCAAGAGCATCGACCAATTTCCTAGTAAAGTGATCGTTTAACAATTGGGAGACAAGTCTTTTTCCACCGTATTGGCGCTCCTGTTTAATCAAATTTTCCAAATTAAAATTAGGTAACAAATCAATTGTAATCTCCATTCCGGGTCTCCAATAACTTGAAATTTGAAGAATTGCGGGTCCGCTTAATCCCCAGTGCGTAAAGAGAATGTTTTCTTCAAAAGACATTCCGTCAACAGATACCTTTGAGAATACCGCATTTCCAGCCAAAGAACTATACCAATCAGCATCTTTTCCTGTTATGGTTAAAGGTACCAATGCTGGAGCGGTTCCAACTACATTCAGGCCAAACTGTTTCGCTACACGTAATCCGAAATCTGAAGCACCAAGCTTTTGCACCGGTAAACCCCCAGAAGCAATAATCAATTTATGTGCGTAATACCGTACATCACCTCTTGTATTTTCTGCCGCAACCTCAAAACCATTGTCCTTTTTTTCTACAGCCTTCACCAATGTATTTAATGCGACATGCTGACCTGTGTGCTGTAAAATTTCAGAAAATACAGCGACGATATCTTTTGCTTTATTTGTTACTGGAAACAACTGCCCCAAAGTCTTCTCCTGGCCAATAATACCATAACCTTCAAAAAAAGTAATGGTATCCTCCACGCTCCATTGTTTGAATACACTGTGTAAAAAATCTGGATTTTCAGAAATAAAATTGGCGGGACTGGTACCCGTATTGGTATAATTACAGCGTCCACCTCCAGAAATCAATATCTTCGCACCAACTTTATCGTTTCGTTCAATCACTAAAGTCTTCTTTCCGATTAGCCCTGCTTGCGCAGCGCACATCAAACCACAGGCCCCAGCCCCAATAATGATCGCATCGTAGGTTATACTCACAGTAACAGATCTAATAAGCAATCAATGTGTCGTCAACAGAAATCACCCTCCGCTCCAATTGACTCTGATATGCTAATTCAATAATTTTAATAACGTCTCGGGCTTGTTCCGGCGATGCAATTAAGGATGTTTTCCCTAATATACTATCGACAACATTTTGATAAAAATCGGGGTAAGAACCAACTTCTGAAGGAATAATTTCTTCAATATCTTTACCTGCTTCTACAATATTCAATTTACCATATAGGCTTGGATCCTCTCTTCCCCAATCGGGATCTTCATCTGGGAATTTACCTTCACGCAGTAAGGCTTCCTGTGGATCAATCCCATGCTTTACAAAATTTCCATTCATACCGAATATACGATAACGCGGAGTAGGTTCCTTTGCAAGCATAGAACCTTTTAGAGACACCCTTAACTGATCATAGTACAATAGGCAATCGAAATTATCGATAGTCTTCGCGTGATCTCGTTGAATGGCCAAATCTGCAAAAACAGCATTCGGCTTTCCAAATAACTGTAAAGCCTGGTCGATGAGATGAGGTCCTAGGTCATAAAATATTCCAGAACCTGGCAAATTTTCCTCGCGCCAAGCATTAGGTCGCAGGTAGTTTCGAAAACGATCAAAGCGAGATTCAAGATTTACAATCCGTCCCAATCTTGCGCTTTTGATTACTTTTTCAACTGTGCGATAGTCTGAGTTGAATCTTAAATTATGGTAGGGAGCCAAGGTCAGATTGTTCTGCTTTGCCAACGCAATCAGCTCATCTGCCTGATCCACGCTATTTGTAAACGGCTTTTCAACTACGACATGTTTTCCTGCTTCCAATGCACGCTTAGCAAAAGGATAATGCATTTCATTGGAGGTTGCGATTACGACTAGATCAATTGTTGGATCATCGAAGATATCATTTGCAGACAAGGCAATTTCCGCCTGCGGATAGCGTTCCTTAAGCAAACTCTGCTGATCAGCTTTGCGCGCTGTCACCTTTACAAGATCCAGTTCCACAATCGAACGCATCACGGGGGCATGAAAAACTTGGCCTGAAATTCCAAAACCAATAAGTCCTACGCGAATTTTCTTCATCATATTACATTCTTTCAGGCACTTGGATACCCAATAAATTCATTCCTTTTGCAATAACCTTCGCTGCGGAAGCAGATAAGTGCAATCTAAAGTTTTTGACATCATGATCTTCCGCTTTCAAGATGGTTTCTTCATGATAAAACTTATTGTAAACCTTGGCTACTTCATAAGTATAATTTGCCAATTGGGCAGGACTGAATTCTTGCGCAGAGGCTTCAATAGTCTCCGGAAATGCTCCAAGTTGCTGAATCAAATCACGTTCGTAAGAAGAGATCGTTGCCGGAACAGAAACCGCACTGTCAAAATCAAATTCAGCTTTACTTAAAACAGATTTGATACGTGCATGTGTATATTGAATAAACGGCCCTGTATGCCCTTGAAAATCGACAGACTCATTGGGATCAAATAAGAGTCGCTTTTTGGGATCTACCTTTAATAGAAAATATTTAAGTGCGCCCATTCCAATCGTATCATAAAGAACGGCTTTTGATGCTTCGTCCAATCCTTCCGTCTTTCCAAGCTCCTCAGTCCGTTCCTGCGCAGTTTTAAGCATCTCAGCCATCAAATCATCCGCATCAACAACTGTTCCTTCCCTTGATTTCATTTTACCGGATGGAAGATCGACCATCCCATAAGACAAGTGGAACAAACCTTCAGCCCAAGCTTTACCAAGTTTTTTTAAGATTAAGAACAATACCTTGAAGTGATAATCCTGTTCGTTACCAACAACATATATAGATTCACTCATTTTGAACTCATCATACTTTAATTGAGCTGTCCCCAAATCTTGCGTGATATAGACAGAAGTACCGTCGCCACGAAGCACCAGCTTCTGATCCAATCCTTCGTCTGTTAGATCAATCCAAACGGAGTTATCTTCTTTCTTGAAGAAAACACCTTTGTCCAAACCTTCTTGGATAATATCTTTACCTAACAAGTAGGTATTGGATTCATAATAATATTTGTCGAAATTGACGCCCAATTGTTTGTAGGTCTTTTCAAATCCAGCATACACCCAGCTGTTCATGGTTTTCCAAAGTGAGATTACCTCTTCATTACCGGCCTCCCATTGTTGTAACATCGCTTGTGCTTCCTTCATCAGAGGTGCATTTTTCTTTGCTTCATCTTCGGTTTGCCCTTCAGCCTTCAATGTCTCGATCTCCTTTTTATATTCTTTGTCAAACACAACGTAATATTTTCCGACAAGGTGGTCTCCCTTCATCCCGGTAGATTCAGGCGTTTCACCGGCACCAAATTTCCGCCAGGCCAACATCGATTTACAGATATGGATACCACGGTCATTCACCAAATTCGCTTTGATCACCTCATAACCATAGGCTTTCAGAATTTCGGCTACGGAGTATCCTAATAAATTATTCCGAATGTGGCCTAAGTGCAGCGGTTTATTCGTATTTGGAGAAGAGTACTCCACCATCAGTTTTTTTCCATTTGCAGGAAATACGCCAAAGTCTTTCGCGGTGATGGTCTGGTTCAACAACGTTATCCAGTAAGCATCAGAAAGGACAATATTCAAAAACCCTTTGATCACATTGAAATCCGATATTTCAGCAATATGTTGTTGCAAATAGGCTCCAATTTCTTTTCCAGTTTGTTCGGGAGAAGATTTCGAAAAGCGTGTTACTGGAAAAGTTACGATTGTAATTTGTCCTTCAAACTCCTTTCGGGTAGCTTGTAAAGCAATTTGATTTTCTAAAATATCTGCATTGTAAAGCTCTTTTACTGCCTGTACAGTGACTTCAACAAGTCGCTTTTGAATAGAATTTGCCATTTAATGATTTTGTAAATTTTACAACTTCCTGATAGTGAATTGGAAATAAATAACATTCCTTATTTAGGTATTCACCATTAAAGTATATCTTTGCAAAAATAATAAAAAATGCAGAGCTATCAGGAATTTCTTGACTTAAGTGTTGGTTTTCCCCAAGACGGATTCGAAATCATCGACGACGAATTGTATTTCCACGATTTGAATTTAATGGAAATGATAGAAACGTACGGTACGCCGCTACGTTTTACTTATTTGCCGATCGTCAGCAAAAAAATTCAGCAAGCGAAAATCCTTTTTCAGACCGCAATTCTGAAACATAACTATCGCGGATCTTACAAATATTGTTATTGTACCAAATCATCCCATTTCAAGCACATTGTAGAAGAAGCCTTGAAAAATGATATCCACCTGGAAACTTCGTCTGCATTTGATATGCCGATGATCGATTCATTGGAAAGACAAGGTACCGTAACAAAGGACATTACAGTCATCTGTAATGGATTCAAAACGTATCAGTATAAACAGTATATTGTGGATATGATCCATGATGGATATACGAACATTATACCTGTACTAGATAACAAAGAAGAGTTTAACCTTTACGACGATGAAATCGAACTGGACGAGCCTTGTGCTTTAGGAATCCGCGTTGCATCCGAAGAGCAACCAGACTCTCAATTTTATACCTCTCGTTTAGGAATCCGTCAGGAAGATGTTATCGATTTCTATAATAACAAAATCGTTGACAATCCAAACTTTAAAGTCAAGCTGCTTCACTTTTTCATCAATTCAGGTATTTCGGACACTCCATACTACTGGAATGAACTGGAAAAATACGTTACATTGTATTGCAAATTCAAAAAAGTAAACCCAGACTTAGATACGTTGGATATCGGTGGCGGTATGCCGTTTAAGGATTCACTGGTGCACGACTTTGACTACGAATACATGGTCAATGAAATTGTGAACCGAATCAAACAAATCTGCGCGCACCACGAGGTAATGGAACCCGATATTATTACCGAATTTGGTAAATACACCGTTGCTGAAGCTTCAGGTATTCTTTACAAGGTACTCGGCCGCAAGCAACAAAACGACCGTGAGCGCTGGTTTATGATTGATGGCTCATTTATTACGAATTTACCGGATGTATGGGCATTGAATCAAAAATACATCCTCTTGCCGATCAACAACTGGGATTCGGAATATGAACGTGTCAATCTAGGTGGTATTACCTGCGATGGTCAGGATTATTATAATCAGGAGGCACATATGAATTCGGTATTTATGCCAAAGACACGCAAGGTACAATACCTGGGATTCTTTCATACAGGGGCCTATCAAGATGTATTAAGCGGATATGGAGGAATTCATCACTGCTTATTGCCTTCGCCTAAACATGTGCTCGTACGCCGCAATAGAGACGAAACATTCAACTACGAAGTGTTTGGAGAGGAACAAAACTCCAAACAAGTCATGAAGTTATTAGGCTATCAATAAGATGTTATACCCAGAATACGCGCTCTTTTAATTGCCGGATGACAAATATCGTGCAGAGAAAGCGTGTTTTAAAGCACACAAAAAAAGGTCTCAATCTTAGGAAAGAGACTTTTTTATTTTTAGCCTGCCAAAGTATTCACCGTCAGACATGCCAAAATCAATACACCCGACAAACACAATGTCTATTAATGGAAATATTCAGTAAGCGGATACAAGAGCGGTAAACCAATTTCAGCATAAAAGAGAGTCTGATGATGGCCTTAGCGCTATCGTTGTTTTGGGTTGTGTTCGCACCACCTTCGCCCCATGAACAGTATCGCGACCACTATTGATCCTTCGAAGCAGGTACGAATCAAATATCCGAACGACTTCTTAATTTCGATCTTTCCTGCACAAGAATGACAAGTTTTAGGACGCAATCTTTGTGTTCGACTCGGTAGTTTATTGCGTAAAGAAAAGCCTCTTTCCGTATAGATATGGTATCAAAAATTTATTCCGCCACCCAAGCTGTCAAGAAATGAAGTACTTTTTCTTCATCATACCCTTTTCCCTTTTCCAGGCTACCACTTTCCTGCACATGCAAAGTTTTTCCATTGCTATCTAAAACAATAAAAAATGGATAACCGAGTTTACTTCCCTCGGGAGCATACTTCTGAAAAACAGCCTCATTTTTATTTTCCTTCGAATAATTCAGGTGATAATAGAGAAAGCTATTCTTCAGTAACTTATCTACACTTGGCGTTTTGTGAATATAATCATTAAACCTCAAACACCAGACACACCAATTTCCCCCAGCTTGGATAATAATATTTTTCCTTTCTTTCTTGGCCTGAGCTAATAACCGATTAATATCATCTTGCGCATCAGCATCTGGATTGTAAGGCTTTGAAAGCTGGTCTGTTGCCACATCTTGTTGTGCAGATGCATTAAACTGCAACACTAGGGTTCCGATAAATACAACAGCCCCACAAAGTATTAATCTTATCTTCCTCATCGTAATAAATTAAATAGTAAACTAAAATTACAAAATCATTTACCCAAACCAAAACATACAAGACCTATAATGGTTAAACAATTATATAACTATTGACCATGCAGAAAAACATTTTGAATCACACAAGCCTGCATGTTGACAGCATCGTCAAACATGATCAAAGCAGTACAGCTGCTGCCTTAAGTAATCAAATTCGGTCATGATCAAACCATCGAATAGCAACGAATAAAAAAAGCTTATTGATGTTGCCTATCGAACTTTTGGCGGAAAGGGAAAAGCTTTCTTAATTAAAATCAAAACAATAAAAAACAAAACAAAATAAAAACAAACATCATATCTTAACATAAATATTATGTAATTTCTTTTAAAATTTGATGAATATACCATAACTTAGTATTGAGAAAGGGAAAACAAAGCAGCAACAAAGTTCACCATAAAATTCCAAAACGAAACAAAATGAAACACCAAGAATTCAAAAGGTCAAAACTGATAGAAAAAATAAGAGATACGAGCACATGGGATGTTATCGTAATAGGTGGTGGAGCGAGTGGATTAGGTGTTGCATTGGATGCTTTAAGTCGCGGATTCAAAACAATTTTGCTGGAACAGGTTGATTTTGCAAAAGGCACTTCGAGCAAAGCGACCAAACTCGTTCATGGCGGTGTACGCTATTTAGCTCAAGGTGATATTAGTCTGGTTAAAGAAGCGCTTCACGAAAGAGGTCTACTTCAAAAAAACGCTCCTCATCTGGTGAAAAACCAATCATTTATTATACCCAACTACAATTGGTTTGAAGGTCCATTCTATACCATTGGAATGAAAATATATGATCTTCTTGCTGGTAAATTAAGTTTAGGAAAATCCATTCATATTAATAAAAAAGAAACACTGCATCGCATAAGTACGGTTAGACCTAAAGGTTTATATGGCGGAGTAGTTTATCAAGATGGACAATTTGATGATTCAAGACTTGCTCTCAATGTAGCACAGACTTGTATACAAATGGGTGGTGTTGCCCTAAATTATGTGAGAGTGAATAATCTCACTAAGGATAAGAACGGACGAATAAACGGTGTTATCGCCAATGATACCGAAACCGGCGAAGTGTTTACCATACAAGGGAAGGCGATTGTTAATGCTACCGGCATATTTGTCGATGATATCTTAAAAATGGACAGGCCCGAGGCTAAGCAAATGGTACGTCCCAGCCAAGGTGTCCACCTTGTTTTTGACAAATCTTTCCTCCCTGGAGATGACGCTATTATGATTCCAAAAACAGATGACGGACGCGTGCTTTTCCTTGTACCCTGGCACAACCGCATTATCGTAGGAACAACAGATACGCCGATCGATGAACATAGCCTTGAACCTATAGCATTGGAACAGGAGATTGATTTTATTTTAAAAACTGCAGGTCGCTACTTAACAAAACAGCCCACAAGAGCAGATGCTTTGGCTGTATTCGCTGGTCTTAGGCCGCTTGCCGCACCTACTGGTAATTCCAATAAAACCAAAGAAATATCACGAAGCCATAAGGTTATCGTCAGCGACTCCAAATTACTCACGTTAACAGGCGGAAAGTGGACAACATTCCGGCGAATGGGGCAAGATACAATCGACAAAGCGATAAAAATTGGCTGCCTACCGCAGAAGGAAAGCCGGTCGGCCACACAAAAGATTTATAGCGCCATTCCGACATCAGACAGAAGCAATCACCTATATATTTATGGCGCCGACCAAGAAGCCATCAATGCATTGGCACAAGAAAACCCTGAATGGAACGAAAAATTAATAACACAGCTTGAATTCAAAAAAGCGGAGGTTGTTTGGGCGGCCCGCAATGAACTTGCCAGAACTGTGGAAGATGTGCTATCCCGACGTGTCCGCATGCTGTTTCTTGACGCTAAAGCCGCCATGGAAGCGGCTCCCGAAGTTGCTAAAATACTAGCTCAGGAGCTGGAAAAAGATGAAGATTGGCAAAACCATCAAGTAGAAAGTTTTCGTAAAGTTGCACAGAATTATATCTTAAAATAATAAAAAATAACCACCAACACTTAATTATGGAACAGCAATACATCTTGGCAATGGATCAAGGTACTACGAGCTCCAGAGCCATCATTTTTGATAAGGAAAGAAATATCGTATCCATTGCGCAGAAGGAATTCACGCAAATATTCCCACAACCAGGATGGGTCGAACACGATCCTCATGAGATCTGGTCAACACAAGCAGGCGTTACCGCAGAGGCAACCACTAAGGCAGGATTAAATGGCAAAAATATTGCAGCCATTGGCATTACCAACCAACGCGAAACTGTGGTCGTTTGGGATAAAGAGACCGGAAAACCAATTTATAATGCCATCGTTTGGCAAGATAAACGAACAACGGATTATTGTGACGAATTGCGCAAGTCCAAAAAACATGAGATAATTCAAGAAAAAACCGGTCTGATATTAGATCCATACTTTTCTGCGACCAAAATAAAATGGATTTTGGATCACGTCGAAGGTGCCCGTGAGAAAGCGCAAAAAGGGGAATTAATCTGTGGAACGATCGACACTTGGCTCGTATGGAACCTCACACGCGGTGATGTCCACATCACCGACGTAACGAATGCTTCCCGTACCTTACTCTTCAACATCCATAGCATGGAATGGGACAAGGAACTGCTCGAACTATTTGACATCCCCCCCGCCATGCTTCCACAGGTGAAAGAAAGCAGCGAAATATATGGCGAATCCCGGACGACTATTTTTGCACACAAAGTCAAAATAGCAGGAATTGCCGGCGATCAGCAGGCCGCACTTTTTGGACAGCAATGTATCGAGAAAGGAATGGTTAAAAATACGTACGGAACGGGATGCTTTATGTTAATGAATATTGGCGATAAACCAATTCGCTCAAAGAATAACCTTTTAACAACCGTTGCCTGGAAAATTAACGGAAAAACAGAATATGCCTTGGAAGGAAGCATATTTATCGGCGGCGCACTGGTTCAATGGTTACGCGACAATCTTAACATTATCTATAAATCGGCCGACGTTGAACAACTGGCACTTACAGAAAAAGATAATGGTGGCGTCACCTTTATTCCCACGTTTGCAGGATTGGGAGCTCCATACTGGAACGCCCGTGCACAAGGCACTTTATTTGGCCTTACGCGCGCAACGACCAACGGCCATATCGCACGCGCCTCACTAGAAGCGATCTCCCTACAGACTCGTGATGTCCTCCAGGCAATGGAAGCCGATAGCGGCATACCGATCAAAGAATTACGTGTAGATGGCGGTGCAACAGCAAATAATCTACTCATGCAAATCCAGGCCAATATACTCAATAGCAACGTGGTACGCCCTAAAATTACGGAAACAACGGCATTGGGCGCGGCATACTTGGCAGGATTAGCTGTGGGCTATTGGAAAGACGCGCAGGAAATATCAAAGTTCTGGGCACAGGATCGTATATTTGAACCCGAAACAGAGCAAGAAGAGCAAACAAACAAGATCATTAAACTCTGGACCAAGGGAGTTAAAGCATTACAGTACTGGACCGAAAACTAACCCACAAGCATGAACCATTATTTAGCAGAATTTATCGGCACAACACTCCTAGTACTTTTAGGGAACGGAGTTGTCGCCAACGTTATATTGAAAGGTACAAAAGGGGAAAATGGAGGATGGATTGTAATCACCACGGCATGGGCGCTTGCAGTATACGTGGGGGTAGTATTTGCCGGACCCTATACGGGTGCGCATCTCAACCCTGCAGTAACAATTGCTGTCGCTCTCAATCATGGGCTCCCATGGATCGAAGTACCTGGCTATATTCTCGCCCAAATTGCTGGCGGTTTCTGTGGCGCCATGTTAACCTACGCCATGCATAAAGATCACTTCGATGCTACGGCAGATTCCACCACCAAACTCGGTGTTTTTGCCACTATACCGAACATACGAAATACTTCGACAAACCTGGTGAGTGAAATCATCGGAACCTTTGTGTTAATTTTTGCAATTTTCTTCATTACAGGCCAAGAGATTACCATCAATGAAAAAACTGAGCCCATCGGTATGGGTTCCCTTGGTGCTATTCCTGTCGCTTTTGTCGTTTGGGCCATCGGTCTATCATTAGGTGGTACTACAGGGTATGCCATAAATCCTGCCCGTGATCTCGGTCCGCGTCTATTTCATGCGCTTTGGCCAATTAAAGGAAAAGGCAGCTCGGACTGGTCATATGCATGGATTCCTATCGTGGGCCCCATCCTAGGCGCTATTTTAGCTTTTGGGCTCTATATCTGTATAAAACCTGCCTAGTCAGCGTATTTTATAACAACTAAAAGGGGATTCAATTTATGAATCCCCTTTTGCTTTTTATCCGCGTTTAGGCTTTCGATGACCGTATTCACGGTCCCGCTCAAACGTATTCATATGACGTTCCTTCTTGCCAGGATATACATCGTCTATTACAATTAAGATACCTTTTTCCTCCACCGTACCAAATTCGTTATTACGTGCTGTACCAAAAGATTTCATGGTTGGCGAAAGGTTCATATACGTATTGATGAGCGGTGGAATATTCTCTCCCAATGCCCTTACACGACTGTTGAGCACTTTATATCCCTCCCTATAATCCAATCCATCAAAAATACCGATAAAACGATCGTAATCGTTCTTTATTTCCAATGCAGGAAGGGGTAGCACCAAGTTATCGTGATCCGGGAAATAATAATCCATAAAGTAAAGCAGCATATCACGCGCATCTTTATTGTAATGCGGATACATTGTTACCTTACCGAAGAGATATTTTATTTCCGGATTAAGCATAACCAAGGCTCCTAAGCCGTCCCACAAGTTATCTAATGAAAAAATTCCTTTTCGATTATCTATGGCGGGTTGATATTTAGGTTGAACAAAAGAGCGCCCCAATTCTATGGTGTAGGGCAAATACTCACGTGCGAACAAATCAGAAAACTGAAAATAATGCGCTGTTGACAAATTGGGCACACCATCTACCTCTCCTGCGTCAGCACATTTGATGACACGATAACCAGCAACCACTTCCTCATCTTCGGGATTCCACGCGATCAACTGATCGTAGCAATCTTCGCAGGTATCATTTTCATCAATATCAATTGAAAGTCCTGTACCTCCGCCTGCCCCACGAAAAGTCAACTCCCGTAGACGCCCAATTTCCCGCATGACATTTGGCGAATTATGATAGTTGATTAAATATATCTCGTTATTTCCATTGTTGGTATATCGTAAGAAAACGTCTTTATTCAATTCGGTCTTCAATAATGCTTTATCAACTGGAGGTATAATTTCTTGCATAAATTCTATTTTTCTTGAGCCAATCCATAAACCCTTCCTTTCACTTCCTCAGCCCAAGTTTTTTCGTTTTTTGATTGATCAAACGCTGTATAAGGGATTCTTTCTCCTACTATAATATTGACGGTATGTCCACGTTGAGCAAACATTTCATCAGGTAAATATAACATTTCAATGTTTACCTTAAGACCTATTTTCTGTCTAAGCCTTGCAAAATTATAAAAAAACTTAGAGTTTTTACCGTCTATTAACACTGGAATGACATCTTTTTTATATTTTTTTGCTTTACTGATGAAACTTTTCTTCCATTCAAGATCCTCAATATGTCCATCTTTTTGTTTTCTGGAAACTAAACCAGCCGGAAATACCAGTAGCGCGTCATCTGCACCATATGCCTCTTCAATCGCTGTAATAGCCTGTTTTCCCTGTCCTCCGAGCTTGTTTACACCAACAAAAAGAGGTCTCAAATTGCCTATATTTAGCAGAATATCATTCACTAAAAATTTGACGTCACGCCGCTGCTTACCAATAGCATGCATAAATGCGATACCGTCCAATCCTCCCAAAGGATGATTGGATGCAAAAATTACAGGATCCGATGCTGGAATATTTTCCGCACCGTATAAATTGACCTTTACATCCAGATCATTGATCAGAGCATCAACAAAATCCAATCCCTGAAGATCCGCAAAGCGCGTCATAATATCATTTATCTCATCTTCATGAATTGTCCTTTTTAAATAATTCATTAAAAAAGACGGAATCCATTTAGCAAGCCCCGCGTTCTTTTTGTGAATAACTTCACGTATATCAATAAATTTTTTATTCTCGCTTGTGGTCATCAATCCTATTTTTCTGATTAGAAATTACATCCTTAGAAAGGCTTCTAACCAAGCCTTTCTCAATTAGCTGACAAAAATAATAACAGAACGGTAATAAAAGTACAATTTTAAACTTTAAAAATGTACTTATTTGCAATTATGCAATCTGTCCTTTTGCCTGAGTTTTTGAAGTGCTACAGCGACTCAAAGAATTAAGCAGAAATCTCATCCTGAAAATTTCTTTTGACCTAGTTTTTTTATTAAGTTTGGATATGCTAATAGGTCAATTTCTTTCAAACGCAGATTTCAGCATTCAAAATGCTGATTCAATACAACAGGCGCTCGAAAAGCTCCAGGATATGCTTTGTAAAGAATTAATTGTTTTAAATGGAGACGAATATATTGGCTTAGTCAATGAAACCATTTTATTGGAAGCCGAAGACGAGGAGGCATTGCTTTCTTCCATCCCCATAAATACAGTTCCAATACAGTTAAAGTTTAATCAACATCCTTATGATGCCCTGGTGATGATGACTGTGTACAATAGCACAATTATTCCTATTTTGGACCAGGACAACAAATATATTGGAGTTTGTACGCAGTTAGATATTTTAAAAGCAATCAGTTTGATTCAATCACAAAATGAATCGGGCGCAATTATTGTCTTAGCAATCGGACTACATGATTTTTCATTGTCTCAAATTGCGCATCTCGTGGAAAGTGATAATTGCAGAATTCTCAATTGTGCTACCAAAATAAATTTGGACAACGAAAATATTGAAGTTACGCTAAAAATAGACAAATCAAATATTGGCGCCTTGCTCAATTCATTTCTGCGGCATAACTACTTAATTTTGGAAACTCACAATACGATTGCTGCCTTCGATGACACTGCCGACCGCTATCAGCAGCTCATGAATTACATCAACATATAATTAGAATTATTTTTTTCTCATCTTTGCCCCATTAAAATTGAAAACAATATGAGAATCGCAATATATGGAAGAGAGTTTCAACCCTCTGTTATAACACATGTGAAACACTTATTTGAATATCTTGTTGATAAAAATATTGAAATTTGGGTGTATGAACCATTTCATAAATTTCTCATCACACAGTTTGAATGTGATTTTAACTTCTCCACATACACTACGTACCAAGAAATTAAAGGCTGTATCGACATTATGCTGAGTTTGGGTGGTGATGGAACAATGTTGTCTGCCGTTTCACTAATAAAAGATTCTGGAATTCCAATCGCTGGAATGAATTTTGGTCGACTAGGTTTCTTAGCTTCAATCAATAAAAATGATTTTGAAGACTCTTTGGATGACATTCTTAACCAGCGTTATAGTGTACAAAAGCGCGTATTGCTTTCTGTCGAATCCGAGCAGACAAATTTGTTCCAAGGTAATCACTACGCACTGAACGATATTACGGTATTTCGTTACGATAGCTCGGCTATGATTACCGTAAATGCCCGCATTAACGGTGAATGGCTTAATTCATATTGGGCTGATGGACTGATTATCGCTACACCTACCGGCTCCACGGCGTATTCTCTGAGTTGTGGCGGGCCTATTATTATGCCCGAAAGCGGTAATTTCGTGATTACCCCTATTTCACCTCACAATCTCAATGTTAGACCGATTGTCATTTCCAATCAGTTTACCCTAGAGTTAGAAATAGAAAGCCGTAGCAATCAATATATTCTGAGCTGTGATTCGAAAAATGAGTCTATTGATACATCCGTAAAATTAACGATTAAGCAGGCTCCATTTACGATTAATCTTATTAGACTTCCCCATGAAAGCTTTTTCAGCACATTGCGAGAAAAATTACTTTGGGGGATTGATGTCAGGAACTACTAAGCTATTGCTAGGTTCAAACTAGCTTGCGCTAGTTGAAAAAAAGCACCAAAACTGATTGCCCAAGATATTTCAATTAATCTTTATATATATTGTACTTCTGAATTTCCAATTAAAAATCGATATTTGGAAGAAATAAAGGACGGTAGAATGATCAAATTCCGATTAGAAATCCGCATGAAATCATTCATTCGATGAAAAGTTAATAAACACTAATCATTGATAGGAATACAGAAAACCGAGAATAGGTTTTAAGACGCCGAAACAGCATGACCGGCTAAGGTGTTAATTTTATTGAAAACAGCAAAAATGAGTTTTTTAGATCAGATAGATAATATTAAGTTGCCACAGCATATCGCCATCATCATGGATGGAAATGGCCGCTGGGCAAAACAGAAAGGAAAACTTCGTGTTTTTGGGCACCAAAATGGCGTAAAAGCAGTGAGAGAAGCTTTAGAGGGATGTGTACAAGCCAATATTAAATTTCTGACACTTTATGCATTTTCTGCAGAAAACTGGAATAGACCTAAACTTGAAGTAATGGCTCTTATGGAGCTATTGGTTTCTTCACTCAAAAAAGAAATCAAAACTTTTCAGGAAAATGGGGTTCGCTTGAACGTCATTGGCGACATTAGCAAACTACCTTCACATGCACAAAAAAAGCTTCAAGAGACCATAGCAGCGACGAAAGAAAATAAACACTGTACGTTGACGCTAGCATTGAGCTACAGTTCCCGCCAAGAGATCGTGGATGCTACTCGAAATCTAGCACAACAAGTAAAAGATGGACTACTCACTATAGATGAAATTGACGATGACTTATTTGCTTCAAACCTCTATACGCAAAACCTTCCAGACCCTGATCTGCTCATACGCACAAGTGGAGAATTGAGAATTAGCAACTTTTTACTTTGGCAAATTGCTTACTCAGAACTGTGCTTCTTAGATAAGATGTGGCCTGAGTTTACTAAAGAGGATTTATACAAATCGATTGTAGACTACCAACAACGAGAAAGAAGGTTTGGAAAAACAAGTGAGCAGTTATAAATGATTTTATTAAATTTGTCCACTGATTTGAAGAAAACAAGCTGGTTAAATTTTCTTAATTAACAAAAATTAACAAACGATTGGTGTACTTTAGCGCCAATAATTATAGATAAATGAAGCGTATACTACCCGTAATACTATTTTTTGGTCTCTCATCAATGCAACTCGTCTACGGACAGGACAAAGGTGCGTTCAATTTAAATGACCCAGAAAAAATCAGCTATCTCAATCCTAAAAACTATGTAATTAGTGCAATTGATATAACTGGAACACAATTTTTAGATAAAAATGTATTAATTACCATATCTAAATTGTCGGTAGGTCAATATTTGGAAGTTCCAAGTGAGGCAACTGCAAAAGTAGTGAAGGATATGATGGCTCAAGGCCTCTTTGATGATGTCGAATTATGGGCAGATAAAATTGAAGGTGAAAATATATTTTTAACCATTCGTGTAGTAGAACGTCCCCGTTTAACTCGAATTGACATCAATGGCTTAAGTAAAAGTCAAACCGAAGAAGTCCGCAAACGTTTAAATAGCAACACAGGCAAAATTGTCAATGAAAATTTGATGAATACTACGCGTGCTACCATTCAGCGTTTTCTGAAAGAAAAAGCCTATTTATATCCAGAGATTACGTTGAAGACGGTAAAAGACTCGGCACAGGCTAATAATGAAATACTTATTGCCGATGTAGATAAAAAACATAAGGTTAGAGTCAAAAAAATGACTTTTACGGGAAATGAGCATTTCTCTCAGAAAGAGTTGAGAAAAATGGCCAAACCTATCAAACAAAAAATGTGGTACCGTATTTTTGGCCCAGGAAAATTCAAGGAAGAAAAATACAAAGAAGGTAAAGAAAACCTGATCAAAAAAATGGCTGACAAAGGATATCGTGATGCGACTATCCTAAAAGATACTGTTATTCGTGAGGGTGAGAAAAATGTGTTGGTGAATTTTGACATTTACGAAGGTCCTAAATATTATGTAGGTAATATTGTCTGGACAGGTAACGCTAAATATTCTGATACCTTACTTAACAAAATTTTAGGGATCAAACGTGGCGATGTATTTTCAGAAGAAAAATTAACCGCAAAATTGATGGGCCCCACAAAAAATAGTGATGACATCTCTTCCATCTATATGAACGATGGTTATCTTACTTTTTCGGTAGACCCAGAACAAACCCGTATTTACAACGACACGATCGATTTGAATTTGCGCGTCTATGAGGGGGCTCAATATACGATCAACAATGTTATTGTCAAAGGTAATGATGTTACCAATGACCGTGTTGTATTACGTTCAATTTACACAAAACCAGGTCAAAAGTTCTCAAAAGAACAAATTATGCGGAGTGTGCGCGAAATTGCGCAGCTGGGAAATTTTGATGAACAAAAAACCAATCCGGTACCCACCAATTTAAACTATGCAGAGGGTACGGTGGACATCGTATATAACGTAACAGAAAAACCTTCGGATCAGGTAGAACTTTCTGGTGGTTATGGTGCAGGTCAGATTATCGGAACCTTAGGTTTAACCTTCAATAACTTCTCTACCAGCAATTTCTTTGACAAAAGTTCATGGAAACCGTTGCCACGTGGGGATGGGCAGAAATTGAGTGTACGTGGTCAAACTTCGGGCAAACGCTATCAATCGTATAGCTTCTCGTTCTCAGAACCTTGGCTAGGTGGCAAAAAACCAATTTATTTTGGTTTGAGTGCCTATACGTCAAGCTCATCGTATGGAGGGTTTAACTACTATACTGGCGAACAAATTGTAAAAGATTCAGAGTTAAACCGCATCTGGATGACAGGTGTTACGGCTACTTTAGGTAAACGCTTGCAATGGCCAGACAACTGGTTCCAGGCAAATACTTCTCTGTCATTCCAGCGCTATAAGCTACAAAACTATGGAAATTACTTCCTGTTTGATAATGGTACAGCCTATAATATCAACTTGACACAGGAATTCAGCCGCAACTCAATCGATGCTCCTATCTATCCTACTTCGGGCTCGAACATCAAATTTTCGGTGCAATTGACCCCTCCATATTCATTGTTCAATAACATTGACTATAAAAATGGTTCCGCACAAGAACGCTACCGTTGGACTGAATATCACAAATGGAAATTTGATTCGCAGTGGTATGCAAAAATTGTTGGTAAACTTGTTTTCAAAGCACAAGCACAATTTGGTTTCTTGGGTAAATATTCGAGCAAAACTGAAATATCAACTTTCGAGCGTTTCAAAGTGGGTGGCGACGGTATGCAAGGGTTTGATTACTTACAAGGGTCGGAAATTGTTGCATTACGTGGTTATGCAAATGGCGTAATCATTCCTGAAGGGACACAAAATGTGAATGTAGCACGAAATTCAGGTAGTCCAATTTATACAAAATATCAAATGGAGTTACGTCATCCAGTTATGTTAAATGACCAAGCGACTGTTTACGTCTTGGCATTTGCTGAAGCTGCAAATACGTGGAACAAGTTCACCGAATATAATCCATTTAAAGTACGCCGCTCTGCGGGTGTAGGTGCTCGAATCTTCTTACCTATCTTTGGTATGTTGGGAATAGACTATGGACATGCATTCGATCCTATTCCTGGTTTGCCGAGCAGTACATGGAAACAAAACTTTACATTTAGTATCATGCAAAATATGGGCGGTTTCTAGTTCTTGTTGATTCCAAGCTATTGGGACATAAAGTTTAAAAAAGCTATCGCAAGAAATTGTAGATAGCTTTTTTGCTTTAAAACGTTTTCCTCAAAATCATGCCTTGCGTTAGCACTAAAAAGAAAACCATGCCGACATTGGGAGAACAATGATCGGTCGATTGGCCAACAAGTTAAATAGTGTTAAACCTGACAAATATCTATTAGATTGCTTCTTTTTTCTTATTTTTGAGCGTTAAATTTACGTAGAACGATTTTATCGAATTAAACTTTTGGAATTATCAAAAGTCATAAGGTAAATTAGTGTTAAACAATTAAACGTATAGTCTATAAAAACTTACAGGAAATATGAAAAAATTATTGTTAGTTATAGCTTTTGTAGTCGTTAGTGCTACAGCGACATTTGCCCAACAAATTGCATATGCTGATTCAGAATATATCTTAAAACATATTCCTGAATATACAACTGCGCAAAAGCAGCTGGATGATCTGTCTAAACAATGGCAAGAAGAAGTTGATCAGAAGTATGCGGAAATCGAAAAGCTCTATCAGGCGTATCAAAAAGATCAAGTTTTACTTAATGAAGACATGCGCCGCCGCCGTGAGGATGAAATCGTAACAAGAGAAAAAGAAGTAAAAGACTATCAAAAACAAAAGTTTGGATTTGAAGGCGACCTCTTTAAAAGAAGGGCACAATTAATGAAGCCTATTCAAGATCGTGTAGCAAAAGCTATCCAAGAAGTCGCTACTGCACAGGGTGTAGATTTTATTATGGATAAAGGTAATGAGTCAACTTTTCTTTATGCTAATCCAAAATTGAATAAAAGTAATGATGTCATTACAAAATTAGGGTATAAACCTAATCCTAGTCTTGCAAACTAAGCTGGAGTTTATTATCATTGTGAACACAAATAATATTAATAGTAATTAATTAAAAAACTAAAAGATTGCCATAGTGATGGCTCATTAGATTAAAATGAAAAGCATGAAAAATTTATTAAAGGGTGCGGTTGCTTTAGTGGCAGTATTTTTCTCAACTCAATTTGCAAATGCGCAACAAAAGATTGGTCATATCAACTTTGCAGAAATTATTCAATCTACATCTGAATTTAAAGCGGCTGAAGGGCAATTGAAAACATTGAGTGATGGTAAAACCAAAGAAATTCAAGATATGGTTACCATCTATCAAACAAAACAAAAAGATGCAAACGATAAATTGCGTAACAGAAGTGAAGCAAATAAAGAAACAGTTGATCCAGAAATCAACAAAATAGGTCAAGAATTGCAAGATATTCAAGCTCGTATTCAGACAGCTCAGCAAGCTGCTCAAGAAGACCTAAATAAAAAAGAAGAAGAATTAATTGCTCCAATCCATAGAAAAGTTGGCGAAGCTGTAAATGCTGTTTCTAAAGAAAAAGGTATGGCTTATGTATTTGATATTTCAAGTACAAATATACCTTACTTCCAAGGTGGAGAAGATTTAACTGCTGCTGTAAAGACTAAATTAGGTATTTCAGCAACGGCAGCTCCTGCTGCTGCTCCAGCAAGAAAATAAGTTAGTATATAACTTGATACATAAAAAAGGGATCATCTGTATGGATGATCCTTTTTTTATGTAAACTCCATTTCAATAAATCAAACCCAATTTTATTGTAATAGATCGTACAATTCCTCCAACATAGCTTTCCCTTGAGCCTAAAGAATACGATAAACTAAAAATCTCATACTTGATTTTCTTGCATTTACCAGCTAAATTTTGGATATTGTTCCAGAAAAACAAACATATCTACCCTAATGAAAACTTCGTGGTCCCAAATTTGTTCTTTAACAGACGAATAAGAGGTGCCCAAGAATGCTTCTTCGTTAATTTGATTTTATTCGCATGAAAAAGAAAGTAATTGAGGATAATCCTAAAAAAGAAAGAAAGGTGACTTCCGGTCCTATTCGTGACAAGGAACGCACCAAGGCTCGAATGATTGCAGCTGTCGGAAAGGTAATTCAGAAAAAAGGATATCACGCATTGAACGGGCCTAATATTGCTTTGGAATGTGGGCTGAACAAAGCACTAATATGGAATTATTTTGGTGGTCTTGATCAACTCGTGGAAGCTTACATGGCACAAAAAGACTTTTGGCAAATCGGAGATAAGGGAGTCTTAGAGCAAATGATCTCGAATCCGAGCTCCATCACTATCTCCTCGCTAGAAGAATTACTTAAATCTCAGTTTAACACCTTTTTAAAGGATAAAACGAAACAAAAAGTCATTCATTGGGGATTAGGCGAAAAGACAAAAGCGTTAAAAAACATCGCCGAAAGAAGAGAAATGCTTGGTGAAGAATTGTTTAAACACATAGACTCTAAGTTCGAAAATTCGGAAAACGACCTCCGGGCAACATTTGCTATTCTGTTGAGTTCCATTAACTATATGAGCCTACAAGCGAAATCTACAGGCAGTACTTTTTTTGGTATCGATATCAATACCGAAGCAGGGAAACAACGGATTGAAAAAACCGTGCGCAAAATTTTAGAGCAGACCTTCGCTGATGTCCAGCTATAGACTAATTGGGTATAAATAAAGAAAACGTCCAAAGAGAATTACCATTTTTGGACGTTTTTCATTAGCACCCATAATCCTCATTTAAAATTTCAATAAAATATTGCTATATCTCCATTTTTGATTTATTTTTACTATGTTAGCATAACAAATAGTATATTTGTTTATAACCAAGATTCAAACATATGATAGGTCAACTAATATTTGCAGTTTGTTTCGCTGTAGCATTATTCCTTTTTAGCAAAAATGCACAACAGATTTATCGGAACATCAAGCTGGGCCGCCCAGCGGATCGTTCGGATAAACCTGCAGAGCGTTGGAAGATGATGCTCCTTGTCGCCTTTGGACAAAAAAAAATGTTCAAGCGAATTTTTCCTGCAGTCTTGCATTTATTCGTATACCTCGGCTTTGTTATCATCAACATTGAAATGTTGGAAATTATCATAGACGGGCTATTCGGCACACATCGGATCTTTTCATTTTTAGGAAGCTTTTATAATTTTTTAATCGGAGCATTTGAATGGCTCGCACTCGGCGTGCTGCTATCCTGTGTCATTTTCTTAATCAGGAGAAATATCGCTAAAGTAGCTCGTTTAAATAGCCTGGAATTGAAAAATTGGCCCAAGACGGATGCAAATATTATTTTAATCACAGAGATTCTTTTAATGTCGGCTTTTTTACTCATGAACGCTTCTGATCTTAAATTGCAGCTGTATGGCTATGCACATTTTACCTCTGTAGGTTCATTTCCAATAAGCCATTATCTCCTTCCCTACCTTCCAGCTTCGACAGATACATTATTTTTGATAGAACGGTTTTGCTGGTGGTTTCATATTCTTGGCGTACTTGCCTTCTTGAATTACCTACCCTATTCTAAACATCTTCATATTATTCTGGCTTTTCCAAACACTTATTTTTCGAATCTAAATGCCAAAGGTAAGCTATCTAATATGCCTGCTGTCACCAATGAGGTAAAAGCGATGCTTGATCCTAGTTTCACTCCACCTTCCACAGATGCAAATGCACGTTTTGGGGCCAAAGATGTACAGGATTTGACCTGGAAGAATTTATTGGATGCGTATACCTGTACTGAATGTGGGCGTTGTACATCTTCTTGCCCCGCAAATATGACAGGAAAGCTGCTATCGCCACGAAAAATAATGATGGACACACGGGATCGACTAAGTGAAGTCGGCACCAATATCAAAACAAACGGGAGCTTTCAAGATGACGGGAAATCTTTAATTGATACGTATATCAGCCGAGAAGAATTATGGGCCTGTACGAGCTGCAATGCTTGTGTAGAACAGTGTCCCGTCAATATTAATCCCCTTGAAATTATTATTGAACTTCGTCGCTTTGCTATTATGGAAGAATCACAAGCTCCTTCGAGTATTAATAATATGTTTGGAAATATTGAGAACAACGGCGCACCATGGAAATATGCACAACTGGACCGCGCTAATTGGACTCAACAAAAATAGTTTTATGATGGACAATGAATTAAAAGTTCCGACAGTCGCAGAACTGTTGGCTAAAGGAGAAACTCCAGATATACTATTTTGGGTTGGCTGTGCTGGCAGCTTTGATGAACGTGCACAAAAAATTACACGCGATATCTGCAAAATATTAGCACATGTTGGTTTAAAATATGCCATCTTAGGTACAGAAGAAACGTGTACCGGAGATCCGGCTAAAAGAAGTGGAAACGAATTTCTATTTCAAATGCAGGCCATGATGAACATCGAAGTACTAAATGGTTATGAAATTAAGAAAATAGTTACTGCCTGTCCCCACTGTTTCAATACATTGAAGAATGAATATCCTTCGCTAGGTGGAAACTATGAGGTCATTCACCATACACAATTAATCCAAAGTCTGATCGATGAAGGAAAATTGAAACCAGCTGACAACAATGTATTCAAAGGAAAAAAAATAACCTACCATGACCCGTGCTACCTTGGCCGTGCAAATGAAGTGTATGAAGCACCAAGAAAGGTATTGGAAAGCCTGGATGCCCAGTTGATTGAACTAAAGCGCTGTAAGAGCAACGGGCTCTGTTGTGGAGCAGGAGGCGGTCAGATGTTTAAAGAACCAGAACCAGGGGTAAAAGACATTAATATAGAACGCATTGAAGAAGTCATTGATGCGCAGCCTGATGTTCTTGCTGCAGCATGTCCTTTCTGTATGACTATGTTAAAAGATGGCGTAAAGATCAAAGAAAAAGAATCAGCGATTGAAGTGTTAGATATAGCAGAAATCACTGCACGGGCAAATCACTTGTAAATATATTGCCATACAAATTAAAAGAGGCCCGATCATACGATCGGGCCTTTTGTGTAGGGAGAAGAATATCTCCTTTTCACGAGTAAATTAGGGGAATCCCAAAGCCGGTTAAAATATAGGGGACTCCCCCGAATCGAAGGTCAGCGCTGTATTTTTGCTGACCAAACGACTCTAACATCTAGCCATAACAAAGATACACCCAATCGGTCGATCAATTGTTGTTCATTTCGTTGAAAATGTTGTTCAAAACTTGCCATTTATAAAAAAATGATCTGGATTAATAGCTATTCAACTTATTAATGGGCACTAAAGCTCTTTAATCTGGTCATAATTTCTATAGGGCTATCTGAAACAAAATTCAATTAGGCCACATTTTTCGGATGTTTTATACGTAAGGAACGCCCGTTCTGAATGTGGAAACACAACAGCATACTTACTGTGCTGGATTAAGCAAAGCGCTTTTATACGACTTTTAAAGTTTGGTTTTAAGGTCTTTGAACTAAAAATGCCCGAATCAAATGATCGGGCATTTTATCAAGAATAGAATCGATGCGCCCCTACAATTATTTACAAGGAGCTGTTCAGCATATAATTACCAAATGATTCAATCTAATCTGCTTTTTTCTAATAGGCTATTGAAAAAAACGATCTATTTTAGTAACGAATGTTGTCTAAACTTCATCTCTCTCAATCCACTTCGGAACCATTGGTGCCTCATACTGTTGCATCTTTTCAATCAGCTCCTCAATCGTATCAGCAACCAATAGCATCGCTCTATTTTCCGATTTAAGAAGCCCCTCTTCTACCATGTGATTCACAAATTGAATTAAATGATTATAAAATCCATTAATATTTAACAAACCAACGGGCTTTTTATGTAAACCCAACTGCCCCCATGTTATCATTTCAAAAAGCTCTTCCAACGTACCAAAACCTCCTGGCAGAGCAATAACCCCTTCCGCATACTCATTCATAATCCGTTTACGGTCGTGCATGGTATCTACAGTAATCAGTTTTGTTACTCCCGTATGCTCTCTTTCCTTCGAATTTAAAAAGTCAGGAATAACTCCGATTACCTCACCTCCCTGAGCGAGAGCTCCGTTCGCAACAGCACCCATTAAGCCAACGCGTCCACCACCATAAACTAAACGAATACCAGATTTAGCCAAAACCTGACCAACATGGGCAGCCTGTACTTCATAAATTGGCGAATTACCTAAACTGGAAGCACAAAAAACTACAATACTTTTAACTTTATTCATATACAAGTATAGCTAAAAAACTAACGGATCAACTTTATTTTTCATATGGTCTTACACAAAATTAAAACACCCACACTCCATTCAACTTCGAAATTACGCCTCATCAATATCACCTTATTCGCAAAAATTATCTCCTATTTTAGAACAAAGGAGTATAAATGTAAAAAAAACATTTAAAATAAGTAACACATTTAATATCTTTGATTTACCGTTCCTCTTACATAATTGCTAACCAGACAAGCTCATCAGATCTTGTAAAAAACACACGATAATTTCATTCGATATGATTTTAAAAAACAAATTTTTCCACAGCGTTCTTGCAAGTTTATTTAGTTTGGCGCTTTACGCCCAAACAACACCCCGATTAAATTATTTCGATTTAAGGGAGGTAAGGTTATTGCCTGGTTTTTTTAAACATGCAGAAGATCTAGACATCAATTATTTATTGGAAATGGATCCAGATCGACTACTAGCTCCCTTTTTGCGTGAAGCCAGTTTACCACTCACAAAAGAATCTTATACCAATTGGGAAAATACGGGATTAGATGGACATATTGGCGGGCACTATTTATCCGCTCTAGCATATATGTATGCTTCTACAGGAGATCGTCGTATCAAGGAACGCCTTGATTATATGCTCGACAACTTGAAACGATGTCAAGATGCAAACGGAAATGGGTATATTGGTGGTGTACCTGGTGGTCAAGTTATTTGGGCGGAAGTTCAACAAGGCAAGATCAATGCTGGTAGCTTCAACCTGAATGGGAAATGGGTGCCGCTATACAATATACACAAAACCTATGCGGGTCTACGGGATGCCTATGTTTTGACCGGAAATGAATCTGCTAAAAAGATGCTTATTAAAATGACAGATTGGGCACTTAAGCTGGTTAGTCAGCTTTCAGAAGCCCAAATACAGGATATGCTAAGGAGTGAACACGGTGGCCTAAATGAAACCTTCGCAGATGTCGCTGCTATTACCCAAAATAGCGCTTATCTCGAACTTGCCCGCAAATTCAGCCATAAATCCATTCTCGATCCTCTTTTGCAGCGTGAAGACCATTTAACAGGACTTCATGCGAATACACAGATTCCAAAAGTTCTGGGTTTCAAACGTATAGCTGACCTTTCTCATGACGAAAAATGGGCGGAAGCCGTTAGGTATTTTTGGGACAACGTTGTTGAACAGCGCTCCATTTCCATTGGTGGAAATAGTGTGAGTGAACATTTTAATCCGACAGATGATTTTTCAAAGATGATCCACAGCATCGAGGGCCCCGAAACCTGTAATACATACAATATGTTACGCCTCACAAAAATGCTATACCAAACTGATCCGCAGGGCAAATATCTCGACTTTTATGAACGCGCTCTTTACAATCATATTCTATCGACACAACACCCCGAACATGGTGGATTAGTGTACTTCACACAGATCCGTCCGGGACATTATCGCGTTTATTCACAGACACAGACAAGTATGTGGTGCTGTGTTGGGTCAGGTATGGAAAATCACGCCAAATATGGTGAAATGATCTATGCCCATCGTAACAATGATTTATATGTCAATCTCTACATTCCTTCACGCCTAGACTGGAAGGAGCAAAATATGGAAGTTATTCAAGAAACAAAATTTCCAACAGAAGCAAACACAAACATACGAATCAATCCCAAAAAGCCGACTTCATTCAGCCTGTTTATTCGTAAACCGGGCTGGTTAAACACTAATCCGAAGGTGTCTGTCAATGGTAAGCGCTACGAAAATTTCCAGTTGACGAATGAGCATATCGAAATCAAACGAACATGGCGAGAAGGTGATATCGTTAGCGTAGAACTGCCTATGGAGATACATACTGAACAATTACCCGATAAGAGTAACTATTACAGTATTTTATATGGACCTATTGTTCTGGGAGCTCGCACAGGACAGGAAAACCTCACCGGACTGCAGGCAGATGATAGCCGAATGGGACACATCGCATCAGGAAAACAAATCCCTTTACATGATCTTCCAATCCTTAAGGCTGGGCCTAATAATATTCCAGCTCTTATAAAACCTATAGCATCCAAACCTTTGCATTTTACACTCTCGGATCTCTATATCGGAAAAGAAAGTCTTCAAATGGAACTCGAACCTTTTTTTGGTATTCATGATTCTCGCTATATGATCTATTGGCCTCAAGGTACAGCGAAAGAATTACAGGAATTACAAGATAAAATGAGTAGAGACGAAATAGAAAGTTTGGCCCTTAATGCCAAAACGGTCGATAAAGTAGTGGCTGGTGAACAGCAACCAGAATCAGATCACTTTTTTCGCGAGGAAGGTAGCAATGCAGGAGCATTCGGCGATACGCGATGGCGAGATACAAAAAGCTGGTTTAGTTATACGATGAAAATAACACCCGAGACTAAACTGGTAGCAATCAAATTGCTGGCAGATAGCTCGCCTCGGGTAACTGAAGTTATGATCAATGGTAAAACCATAAGTACATTGGAAGACAAGGATGAGAAGACAATTATTAAGACAATACGATTACCTCTTCCTCAAGATGCTATAGATAAGACGAAAATAGAACTGAAAATTAAGGCCGGGACAGCATCAACAAGTCACAAGATCTTAGAAGTCCGAACCCTTCTGCCTGATTAAAGGAAGCTTCCCCAAAGCTTCCTTTAATCACCAGAGACGTGCTTGTGGCTATTTCCCTATTAAAACAGCAGCACCTTCGGGCTGTAATGTCAATTTTATTGTTTTAGCCTTAGAAAGTCGGATCTGTTTTTGTTCAGATTCACGCGCTGTATTGTCTTCGATCAGCTGTACCGTATCTGTGCTCAACATAGGTAATGTTAACGAAATAGTTTTTTCCTTACCCGCTGCGTTGATAGCAGCTATATACCACGTATCCGCCTTCCTGCGGGCAAGTACAACATATTTACCTGGATAACCATCGATAAAAGTTGTCTCATCCCAGAGTGTTGGAACCTGCTTCATAAAATCAATTACATGGATTGGCATATCCTGTAAGTTATTCGGTGTCAAACCAAAATTTTGAACCGGATTTTGAAATAAAACAGCGGTTGCTATTTGGAAAGTTTCCGTTGTCTTGCGGATAGTACCACCATTATTTTCGCGGTTATGGCGTTTGTTTAACAAAACCGGACCAAAGTCCATGGCGGCAACCGAGTTGCGGATAAAAGGATGCAATGTCGCATTAAAAGCTTCCATATCATTTGCATGCTGTGTGAAAATTAAGTTTTCAGAAGCCAATACAGCTTCGCTACCCGCAAAATTCGGGTACATTCGCTCCCACCCTCTAGGTAAAGTACATCCGTGAAATATAACGGTTAATCCATAATCATTAGCATCCGAAAGAATATCCTCGTATAGCTTAAGTGTTTCCTGTTTATCACCCCCAAAAAAGTCGACTTTAATGCCTTTAATCCCCACTTGCTGCATCCATTGCATCTCCGCCTTACGTGCGATGGATGTATTCATTTTATTTTTAGGTGTTTGTGGTGCATCGTTCCAATATCCATTTGAGTTGTACCACAAGCAAATACCTACTTCGCGTTCTTTTCCATAAGCAACCAGTTGTTTAATTTTGGCCTGACCAATCTTTGTATCCCACCAATTGTCTATTAAAACAAATTCGTAACCCATTGCAGATGAAAGGTCTATAAACTTCTTTTGGTCTTCAAAAGTAATACTACCGTCTTGCCATTCCAACCAGCTCCATGTCGCCCGTCCGAATTCGTATTGCTTCGAAGGCTTATACTGAGGTTCGACGACATCGAAGGGAATGGTGGTTTCGACAATAGGTTTTAAATTACTTCCAACAGTTAGTGTTCGCCAAGGTGTATAACCAGGTAATGAAATCGTGGGAGCCGCCCGTCCAATCCCATTATTTTCCCCATCTTCTGGAAAAGCTATCTTGTAAAGGCCATCCTTCGTTCCCTCACTTAATTTAGATCCACAATACGCACTTGATACGCCAGTTTCTGAGACAAGTACCCATCCGCGATCTCCGACATGAAAGAGTGCTGGGAAAGTGAAGCCCACACCATATTTTGAAGGAAGTCCCAGATGCTGATCTGCTTCATACTCCTCTTCATAACTTGGTTTTGTCTTCATCCAACCGATCATCGGAGGAGCCTGAGCTGTCAAAAATGTCGTTGTAAATATCGGAAATTTAAATCCACTCTCTTCTTTTATCAAGGCCAAGTTGGCCGGCTCCCCCATCTGAGGCACATAGTATCTGAACGCAATATTGTTATTGCTTACTCTAAAAGTGACCTCTATCTGCTGCTTTGAAGGATTCTCTAAGCGGTAAAGCAGCTCATTTGCCTGATACGTGACCTGACTGCGCTTTATTTTTAATTCGTTATAATTACTGGAGATTTCTGACCTCTTTTCCGCTATTGGACGCAGACTATCAATTAAATTAATCGTACTGCTTTGGAGTCCAAGCGGTGAAGCTTCCAACATAGTCTTTCCACCCAATTCAACTTCATAAAAGAGATTGCCATTTCTGAGATTCAGTTTAACGGTCAAAGCACCATCCGGACTAGATACCGATGTCTGTTGTGCTAAAGCAACTGTGCTGGTTAATGACACCACACACAATAAAATGCACCGCTTCACTGATGATCGTCTAAAAAGGTGCCTATAAATATTATTAAACATAGATTTATTAAATTGTAGGTCTGTTATTATGCTAAAGATAAGCTTTTTATTTATAAATGTACAACCAACACTTATTATCGAATAGTTCCTTTCCACACTAACTAGTACCACTACGAGTAACAAATGATTGTTATGGATAGAAATGTCGTCATAATGGCTTTTTCTTATCCTATGGCAAGTTATAAAAAACAAAAATGCATTATAATTGTAAAGAAGTAGTGACATTTATTTTTAATCTTAAAACTTGTTAACTTATGAATCTAATTATGAACGTGATAGCAATTGCCAGTGTAGCAACTGCTTCCTTAGCGCCCTCACGAGCTGAACTCCCCTCATTGGTCATTCAGAACCATCGAAGCGTTGCTTTTTTACAAGAAAGACAGACTTTAAAAGATGAGTACCTCGGAACCGACTCGCTACTGCAATACTTTAACCAGACAAGTGCAGAACTTGAAAGACAAGTTGCTGGATTAAGCGAAGCCCAACTTCAGTTTAAGCCTGCATCCGACAAATGGTCTATCAGCCAATGTCTTGAGCATATTATCCGCTCGGAACGGATGATATTTGACATGGCGAAGAAGGGCCTAAATCAAGATCCCCAACCTGAAAGAAGGAATGAAATCAAATTGACAGATGAAAATCTCAAGAATGCCCTCACTGACCGGAGCCAAAAATATCAAGCGCCTAAGGAACTTCAGCCAGAAGGGATTTATAAAAATGTAAGAACTGCACTCACTGATTTCAATGCAGCTCGCCAACCCGTGCTTGATTATATTAAAAAGGCTGATGTAGAAGACCTCAGGAATCATGTCAGCGATTCTCCGACTGGTCCCATTGATGGTTACCAAGCTTTGATGTTTATTGCCGGACACTGTGCACGTCATACCAAACAGATCGCAGAAATAAAAGCAGATCCAAACTTTCCTAAAAAATAGAAAATGAAGAAACTAACTTATCAAATTAAGATTAATGCTCCTGTCTCACGTGTTTTTAAAACAATGCTCGATAAAGAAACCTATAAACAGTGGACAAGCGCATTCAATCCAAGCTCTGATTTCGAAGGTATTTGGGAGCAGGGCCAAAAAATTAATTTCATCGGAGTCAATGAACATGGTGAGAAAGAAGGGATGATCGCTGAGATTGCAGAATATATTCCCAATGCATTTGTATCGATCAGGCATTTGGGAATCTTGAATAAGGGTCAAGAAATATTATCGGGTCCCGCTGTCGAGGATTGGGCCGGCGCACTGGAAAATTATTTCTTTACCCCTATTGAAGGAAACACTGAATTGAAAGTAGAAGTAGATACGAACAACGACTTCATCGACTACTTTAATGAGGTTTGGCCGAATGCATTACAATGCTTGAAAAATCTGAGTGAAATGGAATAAAATAGTATCGCTACTTATTTCCTTTCTCTTTTTGTCTCGTTTACTTTTGTTTTTTAACCCTTATGTCAAATATATTGTAATACCGCAACGTGCTGTAATCCTGAAGACTCATAAAGTCATAGGTAAGAGGATAATTAAAACTATTTTCCGTTTGCTTTATATAGAGAAGCATATCACTAAGTGCTGTTTTGATGGCTTTTGCTCCTGTTGGATATTGAATAAAGCTGCTCTTTCCGCCACCACGGTAGTAGAGCAGTAGCCTACTGCAATCAAGTACCTTTTTATCTAATTCATCCAGTGGTTTGTTATCCAATATTTTATCTATGGCTGTATTTAAGCTTACCCGTGTTGAATCCGTTTCTCCCATCAGAATCGTATGCGTACCGTAAGTTACTGAGGAGAGTACGTAAGGAGAATAACGGGCCTTGGTAAAAACGGCCACTTCAGAGTCTGGATAAGCATCATGATATTCCGTATAATCGATAAATAGGGTGAGTTTATTGACATTGCTTACCCGCAGTGTACTATTTGTTTTGTTAATTGTCGTTGAGTCGCCCCTCTTAACCAGCGACAATATTTTTTTTACATCTTTTGAGTTACCGAGATATCCTTGTATTTGGGCATAATCTTCAAAAGTACTGGAACTGAATATTATGCTGCTCACCTGTTTCGATTTTTCGAACTTATTTGCATAATTAAGGACATTATTATAACTAGGTTCAAAAAATCCCAAATCGACAGATGCATCGTTATGAGATAAAAAATGGAATTTTACTTTTTTTGCCTTAGATTCCAGGCTTTCCAAACGGGGACCTTCTATCGTATCCTTGAGGTGCCATATACCACCTAAGTAAACCTGCTCATCAATGTTGTCATCGGCAAAAAGTTCACTCATCTGTAACTGTACTTTCCGAATTTCGTACTTATCCTTTGGAAGAGTAGGTTCATTTTTCGTGGTATCTGTAGGTACCACCACAGGTGGTTCCACTTTCTGCTCGATTGGATCTTTGGTACAGCTAAGCCATACAAGTGTGCTGATAAGAAGCAAAAGATTTCTAGTAAGCATAATCGCGTTTTAATGGGCTAGTTCTACTATCGGTAAAAATAAACGATATGTATTTATTGTCAGAAAAATTAAATTTAATAACCTAAGATAATGTTTATTTTATACAAATCCAACATATACCCAAACATTATTAAATTTTTGTCAAAATAACAACCTCTTAATTTTGCATATAGGATAAAGTATTGTGATGTTGTTAGAACAGCTGAATATTGAAATTATCGAAGAAGTAACGGATTTTTACGCATAAAAAAAGCAGACAAACTCAATTTAAAGAGTTGTCTGCTAAAGTGCCCAGGAGCAGATTCGAACTGCCACGCCCATACGAGCGCCACCCCCTCAAGATGGTGCGTCTACCAATTTCGCCACCTGGGCTTAGATCACCTTTGGTACCACAAAAATAAAGAATTTTCGGTCTTTTACAAGTCGAAAACACCTTTTTAAAGCATTATTTTACTAAATTCCTATTGATCAACGTTCTAATTACACCGTCAACAAGCCCAACTCTTGGTACGATGATTTGTTTAAGACGACCATGCTTCATAATCGTCAGGAAAATTTCACTCGCAGGAATGATTACGTCTGCACGATCTTCGTTTAAACCCAATAAAATTATACGCTCTTTTAGAGAAAATGACGATAAATGTTCATATACAGCTTTTAATTTGGCATAGGATAATGGCCTATCCAATTTTTCATTGGAAAGGCGCGCAAGCTTATTAATATTACCGCCTGTACCAATGCCAATCACCTGCTTATACATATGTGTATTACTTCGCACCCATTCTTTCAATTCATCCCAGGTTTCGGCCTTGTCCTGATTGTCCAGAATTCGTATTGTTCCTAAATTAAAAGACCGCGAGTTGACCAAAATGCCATTCGCAAACAACGACAATTCTGTACTACCACCGCCTACATCAATGTAAAGGTAAACTTTATCCTTTTCCATCTTATTATCCCAATGGCTATTGTAAATAATCTCGGCTTCTTTTGCACCTTCTATAATATCGATGTTTATACCGTTTTTCTTTACCTCAGCAACAATGTCAGCTCCATTCCTCGCATCACGCATAGCGGAAGTGGCGCAGGCTATATAATCTTCCACATGATATACGTCCATCAGTTCGCGAAATGCCTTCATTGTTTTCACTAAACTTTCTGCTTTCCGTGGTGATATTTCCTGATGAATAAAAGCATCATCCCCCAAACGAAGTGGAACACGTAGCAGTGTAGTTTTCTTAAAATTATATTGGTCTTTTTGTCCTATAATGTCAGCTATCAAAAGACGAACTGCATTGGAGCCTATATCTATTGCGGCGTATCTCACTTTATATATAATTTCATTAAATTATGCTAAAATAAACACAGTAATTAAAAACTATGTTATAAGAATGTTAAGTTATCATTAATTTAACAAATAACAAACGATTATTGCAGGGAGTTTGATCAGACTTAGCCATAAAAAAAGAGTATTCATTTACATGAATACTCCTTTCTTCATTTCTTTAGCCTACTGCTTAGTGGTGATGTTCTTCAACTTTACCACCGGCTAAGGTATAGATTTCTGTCACTTTTTTCAAAGATTCTTCCGAAACATGAATCACATCTTTATTCGTATTGTGCTCCTCATGCGATAATCTTGTATTGATCTCTCCTTGTTTTTCAACCACAAGTGCTAAAAATGCTTTATCGTTGAATGCGGATGTACTGTCTGAGCCTATTGACGCTGGGATCTGAAATGCAGGCACCCCGCGTTGGGCGTCGCCAACATGCAATTCCTTTGCTAGATTGTCCAATTCTGGTAACACGGCTGCGTATGCTTCTTTAATCTTAGCAGCTACATTTTTCACCTCAGCTGAAGTAGATTGTTTTGCTGCTACATCGGCAAGATTTACCAAGTAGCTTCCATTTTCGCCAACGAATTTAATCATTGCAAATGCATCACCATCTGCTAAGGATGCATTTGCATATTGACGCTGTCTATCTTCAGCTGTTTGTCCACAAGATGCAAATAATGTACCCGCACAAGCCGCAACAATAAATAACTTATTAATCTTCATATCAATTTTGTTAACTATACAAAAGTAGATAAAATATATGTTCTCCGAAACCCTATCCTTGAAAAGAAAGAAAAATTACGCAACATTTCTTCCCGCATTCACAACGCCAAAGATTGTACGCGCTATTAATTTCGAATAATCTTCACGTTGTGCATCCGTCAGCTGATCCGAATTCAATGCACGAATAGCAAAATGCTGTATAACCAATAAGGGCAGCACAATTCCTTCCCGCGCTAAAATAGACTCACGATCCACTGGATAATTTTCCATCAGTTTTGACGTTCCACTAAGTTTCAACAGGTATTCTTTGGTGATCTGATATTCGGCGTACAGTGATTTCCAAAAATCACCATAAATAGGATCGTCTTTCATGTAAGCGGTAATGTCAAAATTGGATTTTGTCATCGACATCATACAGTTATCGATCAATGTCTGGAAAAATCCCGAAGAAACATACAATTGCTGCACATCCTTCCAAAGGTTATTTTTTTCCGCCCATTGCAGTGCAGTTCCCACCCCATAAAATCCAGGGATATTTTGTTTCAGTTGGCTCCAAGAGGTCACAAAACTAATTGCGCGCAGATCTTCCAACCGCAACTCACGGCCTGAATTACGTTTAACAGGTCTACTTGAAATATTGATCGATGATAATGCTTTTAATGGCGACATGGTTTCCAAATACGGCAAAAATAATTCATTCGTACGTAGATCCATAAATTTATGGTGACTTAGCTCAGCCAGTTTGTCAATGATTTCCTGTTGATGTTTCGTTAATGTGTCGCCCACACGTTGTTTCAAGTCAGAAATAATTCCGGCATGCAACAATTGCTCAATATTAAATCGCGCTGTATCTAAAGAACCGTACTGACTACTGATGGTTTGCCCCTGAATCGTCAACTGAATATGATCATTTGCGATTTCTTTTCCCATAGATGCATAAAAACGTTGTGTTTTTCCTCCACCCCTGGCTGGCGGGCCACCACGACCGTCAAAAAATACCAGATCTACTTCATACTCGCGTGATATCGCTGTAAGTTCGATTTTAGCACGATAAATCGACCAATTCGCCATCAGGTACCCACCGTCTTTCGTGCTATCGGAATAGCCCAACATGATCGTCTGCTTATTTCCTCTTCGTTTTAAATGTGCTTTATACTCCTTATTACTGTACAAGGTTTTCATTACATCTGCGGCCCTAGTCAAGTCATCAACAGTCTCGAACAAAGGCACAAAATCTATCGTCAAAGCCTCTTTTTTCCATCCTGACCATAAAAATAGTTGACGGAGTCCCAAGATGTCACTGGCCTGTTGGCAATTACTAATGATAAAGCGTTGTGCTGCTCGCTCAGAACCCGAACGCTGGATATCTTTCAATAATTTTATCACTCCGGAAGTATCCTTCGTCAACGCATCAGCATCCTCTCCTACCGTCAAGTCAAGTTCTTTGAATTTTAACGCCTTTTGCTTATCGCTTTCGCTCAATGTTAGGTAATCCAATGGCATCCCGGTCTTCTCTTGGTTTTGCTGGATCAGATAATTGGTAGCCTCACGCAATATGCGGCTATCTTGTCGGATATCCAATGTGGTGAAAAAACAACCAAAAGTCATCACTTTGCGGAGTAAATCATCAACAATCTCAACGAAAAGACCATTGTGGTATTCCTCTAAAACATTTTTGATTGCTTTTAGATTAGCGATAATATTGTCGGTTTCGTCCACAGGATGATCAACTGGATTAAAGCTATTTTCGTAGAACAATGTTTGCAGATTTTCCATGTATTCTTCAACCCCACGAAAGGTGATCCGCCGCCTAACGATACGAAAATCCCTGTAATAACATCTAAATAAAATAGTACGTAATAGGGCTGCAACTTTCTTGGTGCTCTCAACACTTACGTTTGGATTACCATCACGGTCTCCTCCCGGCCAAAAGCCCAATTCGATCAATTGTTTCACTTCTTCTGTCTCTACATTCAGTTCATCATCAATGAACGACTGAATCTCCGAAGCGACTTTATAAAACACATTTTCCAAAAACCACGCTAAACTGGCAGCCTCATCTACTGGAGTCGGTTTATTTTTATTGATGAATGGCGTCTTACCCAATTGCTGCAGCAACAAGTGAATACTATGGATATCATTGGTTTTGATTGCATCAATTAGGTCGTTTATAATACCTAATACTGGCCCGGGATAAAACTGGGTAGGATGTGCAGTCAACACGAGACGTACAGAAAAATCCTTCAATTTAGAAACGATCTTACGGCGCATATCATCACTGCCTTCGGCATTCTTAATCAATGCTCCCAAAACGTTTTCATCATCGCCACGGCCGACCATCTGAAATGAAGAATCTTCGATCGCGTCAAATAAGACGACCTGACGCTCTATATATTGAACAAATCGAAACAACAAATCGATACGTTGCTCTTCCGAAGAAAATTCCTCATGCTGATCGAAGAAACTCTTTATGATCTCATCAGGAGTTAAATGCTGATCGACACCCTTTTCACATTGCTTTGCAAAAAATGGCAATAAAGTTCCGGTATCTTTAACACGTTGAAACGGCAATGTTAAAAACAAACTTTTGAAAAGCTCAAAGCGTGTCAATACCTCGTCCTGAAAGACGGCTTCATTTTTACTTTGCTTCATATTTAAATCTTTGAAAGTGGTCAAGAGAGTTTAGGTGACTCTTGAAATTCTGTAATATCTCTGAAATTACCCTATGCCTCCAAATATAATAATATTATATTTAAACATATAAAAAAATATAAATTGATCAAAAA
>DGIS01000035.1 GCA_002386525.1 Sphingobacterium sp. UBA4616 | reverse complement strand
CGAAATAATTCGTCATGGCCAATAGCAGAAAGCAATAAATATAACAAATTAAGCAATCGTTTGTGTAAATTGAGCAAACGATTGCTTTCATATTTCATTTTTTATTTCGAAAAAAGTGCCCTATTATTGTCACAGAGATTAAGTTCTTTAAATAGAACCGAATAAAATCCACCCCAAAATGGATTTTTCTATTGACTGTTTAGTTTGTTTTAAAATAGGTGATTTTTTTAAAGGGACCAATTGGTCCCTTTAATTTTATATGAACTTTAAATTATGGATTCTAGAAGAGATTTTCTAAAAAAGGCCGGAATTTTGTCAACACTGGCTGTTTCACTTCCTACCTTGGTGAATGCCAATGGATCAGGAGAGTCGTTTAATATGTGCGGTTATGCAGCTCCTAAAATTGATAAGGTCAGGGTAGCAGTAATTGGACTTGGTATGCGTGGACCTGGAGCTGTTGAACGACTGTCTTATATTGAAGGTTGCGAAATTGTCGCACTTTGCGACAAGCATCTAGACCGGGTCGAACGTGCAACAAAGATCGTCACATCAAAAGGTTTGAAGGCTCCCAGAGCTTATTCTGGCGAAGATGGATGGAAATCGTTGTTAAAAGAGGAAAAGCTTGACCTCGTCTACATTTGTACTCCTTGGGACTATCATACTCCTATGAGCATTGCTGCAATGAAAGCGGGTAATCACGTGGCTTGTGAAGTGCCAATCGCATTGACGATAAAAGATTGTTGGGAGGTAGTAAAGACTTCGGAAGCGACTAAGAAACATTGTATGATGTTGGAAAACTGCTGTTATGATTTCTTCGAAATGCTCACGTTGAACATGGTACGTCAAGACTTGCTTGGTGAACTTATCCATGCCGAGGGTGCTTATATCCATGATTTGCTGGATCTGAATTTTGCAAAGAATGGTTATGATAACATGTGGCGCTTGAGAGAGAATATAAAACTGAATGGGAACTTATATCCTACGCATGGACTCGGACCTGTAGCGCAATGCCTGAATATCAATAGAGGGGATAAAATGAATCATCTTGTCGCCATGTCTTCGAATGATTTCATGATGGGTGAAAAGGCAAAAGAATTAGCCACCAAGGATTCTTTTTTTCAGGAATTTGTCGGAAAGAACTACCGCGGAAATATGAATACAACACTTATCCGTACCGCAAAAGGAAAAACGATTATGCTGCAGCATGATGTTACTTCTCCTAGACCTTACTCCAGATTACATACACTGAGCGGTACGAAAGGTTTTGCTCAAAAATACCCGACAGAAAATATAGCATTTGGCCATGAATTCATTTCAGAGCAAAAGTTAAAAGAGCTGTATGATAAATATACGCCCGAATTGGTGAAGTATATTGGAGAGCAGGCAAAACAGGTGGGTGGACATGGTGGAATGGATTTTATGATGGATTGGCGTCTGATTGACTGTTTGCGTAATGGATTACCGCTGGATCAAGATGTCTATGATGCTGCTTCGTGGAGCTGTGTCGTACCATTGAGCTTTGAATCTGTAGCGAAGAACTGCAAGACCGTTGATATACCGGATTTTACGAAAGGAGCGTGGAAAGATAACAATCCTGTCGACATTACGCTGAAAGGTGGTGGTAATACACCTATTCGTTCAAGAACTGCAAAAAAAGAAAATATACAATTGGGTGTATAGCTCGGTATGTTAGTAATTAATAAAAGGGGAACTTTTTAATGTTCCCCTTTTATGTTTATCTTTAATTATGTTATTCAATCTAACCCTAATGACCTGTTTATCGTTGTTTTCCGCAAATGATACACTTTCTTGTTGTGTTGGGGAAAATATACCAACGCGGGCGGGCATAATTAAATCCCAAATCAATAAGTTAAATAGAAATACCTCTGACAAGATGATATTGGTCGAGGGCGGAACATTTCTAATGGGGAGTTCGAATTTTGAAGATAGTAAGCCATTACATCGGGTTGAATTACATTCATTTTATATGGATGAGCACGAGGTGACAAATGCGCAGTTTGCAGCGTTCGTAAAGGAAACAGGTTATGTGACAGTGGCGGAAAGGGAACTGGATCCTCAGGATTTTCCGGAAGTTGATCCCAAAATGTTGGTCGCGGGGTCAGCCGTATTCTCCAAGCCCAAAGAACTGAATTCATTAAATAATTATCTGATGTGGTGGGAATACGTTCCTGGTGCAAATTGGCAGCATCCAGAAGGACCCAATAGCTCGATAAAAAACAAAATGAATCATCCGGTTGTCCAGGTTGCCTATGAGGATGCTGCAGCTTACGCGAAATGGGCAGGCAAACGATTACCTACGGAAGCAGAATGGGAGTATGCAGCAAGAGCACGGAACGATGCAAACGACGATCTATATTACTGGGGCAAAGATTTGAAACCTCATGGACAATGGATAGCAAATATCTACCAGGGACAATTTCCTATTCAGGATTCTAAAGAAGATGGATTCGAAGGAACAGCACCCGTTAAATCATTTCAGGCAAATGCGCTAGGGCTATATGACATGGAAGGAAATGTGTGGGAATGGTGCGCTGATTTATATAGACCCGATTATTATCAGCATAGTACAATTGCTAACCCCAAAGGACCACAAGATTCTTATGATCCGCAGGAACCAAATCTGGAGAAACGCGTTCAGCGCGGTGGATCATTTCTTTGCAATGATCAATATTGTGAAAGGTATAAAGCCGGAAGTAGGGGAAAGGGCGAAGTCAACAGCCCCACCAATAATGTTGGGTTTCGTTGTGTAAAAGATATCAACTAAAAAAGGCTTGCAATCGCAAGCCTTTTTTAGTTGATTAATATGCCTTATTGGGCATTCAAAAACATTGATTTTTTATTGTACAATTCTCTGAAATATGGATCTTGAAGATCTTTAATAAAGCGAATTGCTTCACCAGTTGATTTCATTTCAGGACCTAATTGTTTGTCCACCTCCGGGAATTTGTTGAAAGAGAATACCGGTTCTTTAATTGCAAATCCTTTCAACTTACGTTCGATTGTGAAGTCTTTTAATTTATTAGCGCCCAACATGACTTTAGTAGCAATATTGATGTATGGAACATCATAAGCTTTTGCGATGAAAGGAACTGTGCGGGATGCACGTGGGTTAGCCTCGATAACATATACATTTTCACCTTTGACAGCAAACTGGATGTTTAGGAGACCACGGACATTTAACGCTTTTGCTAATTTGATCGAGTATTCTTCCATTTTGTCCTGAACAGCTTGTGACAAGCCAAATGGAGGCAATACCGCCGATGAGTCACCAGAGTGGATACCTGCAGGTTCGATGTGTTCCATCATACCAATGATGTGTACCTCTTCACCATCACAGATTGAATCTGATTCAGCTTCTTCGGCACGATCCAGGAAGTGATCGATCAGAATATGGTTTCCAGGAAGGTTTTTCAACAAGTTGACAACCGCTTTTTCTAAGTCTTCGTCGTTGATAACGATGCTCATTCCTTGTCCACCCAACACGTAAGAAGGACGGACCAATACTGGGTATCCCACTTCGTTTGCTACTTGTAATGCTTCTTCTGCCGATGTCGCGACACCGTATCTTGGATATGGAATTTCCAATTCTTTTAAAAGATCGGAGAAACGGCCACGATCTTCTGCCAAGTCCATGTTTTCGAACGAAGTACCGATAATTTTTACACCTAACTGCTCTAGACGTTCAGCCATTTTAAGCGCTGTTTGTCCACCCAGCTGTACGATAACACCTTCTGGTTTTTCTAATTCAATGATCTCACGTACGTGTTCCCAGAATACGGGCTCGAAGTATAATTTGTCAGCCATATTGAAGTCTGTCGAAACAGTCTCTGGGTTACAGTTAACCATAATCGCTTCGTAACCACATTCTTTAGCCGCCAATAAGCCGTGTACACACGAGTAATCGAACTCGATACCTTGACCGATACGGTTTGGACCGGAACCTAAAACGATGATTTTCTTTCTATCTGAAGAGATGGATTCGTTCTCTTCTTCGAAAGTCGAATAGTAGTATGGTGTTTGTGCAGGGAATTCTGCGGCACAAGTATCTACCATTTTGTAAACGCGGTTGATGCCTAGTTCCTTACGACGGTCATATACTTGATCTTCTGTTACATTGCCCAATAACCAAGCTATTTGTACATCTGAATAACCTTTTTGTTTTAAGGTCATGAAGAAATCGCGTGGAATATTATTCAATTGGTAACGACGCAATTCTTGTTCAAGGTGTACCAGCTCTTGGATCTGTACAAGGAACCATTTGTCTATACGGGTTGCTTTACGAATAGATTCCAAAGGAACACCTAATTCGAAAGCATCTTTAATATGGAACAAGCGGTCACCACTTGGATGCTCCAGACTATCCATGATCTCGTCTAAGTTTCTCCATTGACGACCGTCGGCACCTAAACCAGCGCGGCCAGTCTCCAAGGATTGACAGGCTTTTTGTAAAGCTTCGATAAATGTACGGCCGATTGCCATAACTTCACCTACCGCTTTCATCTGTAGACCTAATTCCTTGTTTGCTCCTTTGAATTTATCGAAATTGAAACGCGGGATCTTTACGATCACATAGTCTAACGTTGGTTCAAAATATGCAGATGTTGTTTTTGTGATCTGATTTTGCAATTCATCCAAGTTGTAACCGATTGCTAATTTAGCTGCAATCTTTGCAATTGGATAACCTGTTGCTTTGGATGCCAAAGCGGAAGAGCGTGATACACGTGGATTGATTTCGATGGCAATGATTTCTTCGTTTTCTGGATTTACAGAGAACTGAACATTACAACCACCGGCAAATGTGCCAATGGAACGCATCATCAGAATAGCCTGATTACGCATATCTTGGTAACATTTGTCTGATAATGTCATGCCCGGAGCAACCGTGATCGAGTCTCCAGTGTGAATACCCATTGGATCGAAGTTTTCAATGGTACAGATGATGATGACATTGTCGTTGGTATCACGAAGCAGTTCGAGCTCAAATTCTTTCCAACCCAATACAGCTTGTTCAACCAAAACTTCATGTGTTGGTGAAGCATGTAAACCTCTATTTAAGGCTGCATCAAAATCTTCTTTTCTGTGAACAAATCCGCCACCAGTACCAGCAAGGGTATACGAAGGGCGAATAACAAGCGGATAGCCAATTTCTTGTGCAGCTTCTTTACCTTCTAGGAATGAGTTTGCAATTTTGGATGTTGCAACGCCCACGCCAATATCAACCATTAATTGACGGAATTCTTCACGGTTTTCAGTTTTTTCAATGGCAGCAACATCAACACCGATAACTTTTACGTTGTATTTTTCCCAAAGACCTAGGTTGGAAGCTTCGATACATAAGTTCAAAGCGGTCTGTCCACCCATGGTAGGAAGTACAGCGTCAATGTTGTGTTTTTGCAAAATCTCTTCAATACTTTCGCAGGTTAATGGAAGTAAGTAGACATTGTCCGCAACAACTTTATCCGTCATGATTGTTGCAGGGTTTGAGTTGATGATGGATACTTCAATACCTTCTTCTTTCAATGAAAGGGATGCTTGAGATCCAGAATAATCAAATTCACAAGCTTGACCGATAACGATGGGACCTGATCCGATGATTAAAACCGACTTAATGGAAGTGTTTCTTGGCATTATATCTAGTTCAAAAAATTAAATTTCCTATTGTAAATCTGAGCAAAGACAATCAAAAATAGCTCATGGGGAAGGGTCATTCCGACTGCTTTGTCGGAGTGCAAAGTTACATTTTAAAATTTGAAAATTAAGTATTTATTTTAAGAATATTTAAAAAAAACATTTGGTTTGTTGGAAAGGTGCGCCTTAAAATGCAAAAACGAGTTGAAAAACATAAGTAAAATGTTCTCCAACTCGTATTGGATAAGGGTGTTCGATTTTATTAATAGACGATTATTTCGTCCGTAAATAGGAAGCCCTTTTTAGGGTTGCTCGCTTTGATTTTGATATAACGCGCTTGCTGTGCTTTGTCCAGCTTAAGTTCAAACCTTTTAAAAGTCAATTTTGATTCTTTATCGGAGATGTCATTTTTAATCGTTCCGACGGATCTAAAAGTACGGCCATTATCCGAAAGCAGCACTTCCATTTCTCCGGGCATATACACACCAGGTCCAATAAGCTGCATGAAATTCATGGCTACCAAATGTATTTCTTCTCTTCTCTCCATATCGACAACAACATCAATAGGGCTCGTGAATCCTTGCCATTGCCCATCATGATAGGAGAGCCCGCCCATGATTCCGTTTGTTAAGGTCGAATCTTTTTGTGCCGGATACCCCGACCATGGTGAATTGTAGGTTACCTTTTTTCCAATGGCGCGGTGGATATCAATAGTAAAGGATAGCGTAGGGCCTATTTTGATCGAATCTTGAAAATAAGCGGCATTGATATGTCCTGTTGAGCTCAATTCAAATGGCCCCGTATACGGTGTTGACTGGATGGTAGGCTCACTGCCATCTATCGTATATCGAATCTGATCTGTTTTAAGTTGTTCTGTTGTTAACGTGATTTTATTGTTGTTTTTTGCTGGATTGTATGTTGCCGTATAAGCGACATTATAGGAAGGACGATAATAGTTAACGTTCAGATCCTGTAATAGCTTGTAATGAGATTGTAGTCGTCGCTGAAAGTCTGTCCAGTTCTTCGCATCTTTGTTGGTCCAGTTGACCTCAGCCAATGCTAGCGCCCGTGGAAATACCATATATTCGAGATGTTCGGTGGTAGGGACATATTCTGTCCATATATTGGCCTGTGCACCGAGAATATGCTTGGCTTTATCTCCTTGTATGGCTGATGGAATTGGATCATAGGAATAGACCTTATCCAGAGTCAGATAGCCGCCGATGGCTTCAGGCTGTGTACGAGGGTCTGTCTGATAAGAATCAAAATAGAGGTGTGACCCTGGAGTCATGATGACATCGTGACCGGCATTAGCAGCCTTTATGCCGCCATCTTCACCGCGCCAGCTCATGACCGTCGCCCCTTCAGTGAGGCCGCCTTCCAGAATTTCGTCCCAACCGATCAGTTTCCTCCCTTTGGATTGCAAGTATACGTCCATTTGCTTGATCGCATAACTTTGCAGTTCATCGACAGATTTTAATTCTTCTTTTTGCATGAGTGCCTGATCTTTTGGGCAGGTTTCCCAATGCTTTTTCTCGGCTTCATCACCGCCGATATGGATGTACGGAGAAGGGAATATCGTAAGGACTTCATCCAAGACATTTTTTAAGAACTCAAAGGTTTTTTCATTTCCGATACAGAATTCGCCTTGACTATAAGGTTTTCCTGAACAAGAGAGTTCCGGATAGACGGCCAATACTTCTTCAGAATGTCCTGGCATTTCAATCTCAGGGATGACATTGATTCCTTTTCTGGCGGCATAATCGACCAATTCGCGAGCCTCTTCCTGCGTATAGAAACCACCGCTGGCATTAGGTGTACCTTTGTCTACATACTGGCGACCATTATTCCACCAATCTTTCCAGCTTGTATGGGTACGCCAGGCGGCTTTTTGCGTCAATTCAGGATATTTTTTGATTTCAAGCCGCCATCCAGCGCCGTCGGTTAAATGCCAATGAAAGTTATTGAACTTATAGATGGCCATGATGTCGATATACTTTTTTACAAAGGATAAGGGCATAAAATGGCGCGATACATCCAGGTGTAGGCCACGGTAGGTAAAGCGAGGCTCATCGACTATTGTCGCATAGGCTATTTTACCTGGGTCAGCTTGTAGGTAGCCTAATTGAATGAGGGTATAAATCCCATTGATAACCTGAGGCACATTCCACGCTCTGAGTAGAAGGCCTTTTTCATCGATTTGAATGGAGTAGGCATTTTTGCTCACATTGTCAGCGTCGACAGCTTTAACAATTCGAAAACCTTCTTTTGGTGCTTTTTTATTTTTCTTGAGTACTTCGACGGATAGACTTTTGATTGCAGGATGTTCAGTAAGCAATTGGGTGGTCTCCTGAAACTCATCTGAAACAATAACCGGAAGATGTGCAGGGATAGCATATGTTCCCGTGGCCAATGTGATTTTCGAAGGTTTGGGTATAATGTCAAAGTTGGTTTGGGCCTGTGCAGCAAAGATAGATGCACCCCCAAGTAACAACATGGATAAAGATTGGCTCAGTCGCATAGTTTTGTTATTAGATTAATGATAATCAACACAAATATCCTAATTTTTGTTTCATTATTCTATTAATGCCGATAAACGGTCATTTTTTATGATATAAAACCAACAAATAGACGGTTAGAAATTACATTTTTAATCCTTAACTTTGTTGTATGATTGAACTTCCAGTTATTCCGGCAACTCCTGCACAGCGCAAGCCTGATTGGTTGCGTGTCAAATTGCCTGTTGGTAAAGAATATAGACATGTCAGAAGTCTTGTAGACGAACATAAATTACATACGATTTGTGAGAGTGGAAATTGCCCGAATATGGGCGAATGTTGGGGGGCTGGAACGGCAACCTTCATGATTTTGGGAAATATCTGTACGCGTTCTTGTTCATTTTGTGCGGTGGCAACTGGCCGTCCGCTGGCCGTAGATTTGGATGAACCAAACCGCGTAGCAAATTCAGTTAAATTAATGCAGGTAAAGCATTGTGTGATTACGTCAGTGGATCGTGATGATCTTAAGGATGGTGGTTCAATTATTTGGGCCGAGACCATCAACGCTATCCGCAGAGAAAGTCCTGAAACGACATTGGAAACACTTTTGCCTGATTTTAAAGGACAATGGGATAATTTAGACCGCGTGATCGCAGTTCGTCCCGAAGTTGTTTCGCACAACTTGGAAACGGTGCGCCGTCTGACAAGAGAAGTTCGTGTTCAAGCGAAATATGATCGTTCATTGGAATGCCTACGCAGAATTTCTGAAGCTGGTCTCCGCACAAAATCAGGTATTATGCTTGGTTTGGGTGAAACAGAAGAAGATGTGATCGAGGCCATGCAAGATCTATATAATGTTGGCGTACACATTTTGACCTTGGGTCAATATTTACAGCCTACAAAAGCTCACCATCCGGTTATCGAGTGGATCACACCGGCGCAGTTTGAGAAATATCAGAAAATCGGTTTGGAAATGGGATTCAAGTATGTAGAATCTGGACCATTGGTACGTTCATCTTACCATGCTGAAAAACATTTATTCGACATGCAATAGAAAACGGGTTTAAAGTTTTTTTGGAAGGTATATTTCGCCTTATAGTGGAATTATCTTTTCAAGATATAAAAAAGAAGCCTGAGTGATTTTTCGCTCAGGCTTCTTTTTTCTGAAAATACCCGATTTGGTGAGTTAAAAAGCCTTTCGCTCATTTTCAATACTACTGGCCGGCTTGAAAATAGAAAACTTCGATCGGAAGATATTGGTCTATAGGCGCAATAATAAAACAACAATAGACGAACATTAGGCCAACGCAATTGTCTTTTTCCGAGGTGGTCTGATGCCTTAGAGGTTAAAAACTGTACGCAGTAAAATGGTTCTTCCCCGAAGCTCAAATTCACTCTGGGCAATCATATTGGCGGTCGTCATGTAGGTGCGATAGTTTTTAATATTGGCCAGATTATTTATTTCCAATTCAAGGTCCATTTTCCATTTGTTGACTTTATAGCGTGTGAAAAAGTCTACAAAAGTATAACTTGCATTCCGCATGTTCGTTTGAAAGGTAGCTAGATTACGAAGATTTACACGCATAAAGCCATTTTTGAACGGGCTCGCCGGAAAGCCCAGATTATGCATCATTGTCGTTGTTTTATTTTGGATCGTATTGCTTAGCCCTTCTTGTTTGCTCTTGTTCCAATTGAACATTCCTGTATAGGAAATGTTATAGGATTTAAATAGTTTGGCCTCCAGACTGGGTTGAAATAAATAGCTTATGCTTCGAATAGGAACGATGGCATTATTTAACAATTGATTGTATTTGAAATAGGAGATACTTCCTTTTAATTTGAGCGTACTTGCCAAAGGGAAAATGTATTTGTCGAATCCGATCTGCGATGACCATCTTTCCTGAAGGTTGTCCATATTGACCACTACATTTTCGGTGATATTATTTTTTATAATAGTGGATAATATCGTATTCGAAAATGATCTTGAATAGCTGATGCCTGCATTTGCAAATAAAACCTTTAGGGTACGGGCCAAATTGTAATTCAGATTAAATGCATGTTTTTTGGACTCGTTGAGTGACGCATTATTCTGGCTGAGCATTCTATAGTTGCGCAATACTACTCCATGGTATATGTCTTCAATGTTGCCAATGTCTTGGCTATATTGATAGCTAAATTGAAGATAATCCTCCTGAGAAATTTGCCATCGCGCTTTTAGATTGGGATTGATTAGCAATGAATTTTTGGAATTCGTCAGCTGCTGGCTTTCATCTTCATAATGCGTAAATAGGTAGGTGACCGGAATATCCAGCTGGGTTTCAAACCTATTGTTTTTCCAGGAATATTGTGGTGTAATGAATGTCTGGGTTCTGTTCCAATGCAGATCATTATGCATCCTTTCGCCGAGTGTCCGAATACCGTGGTCCTCGTCATCTATGCTGAGCAAAGAGTTGAAATGCTGGCGGTCGATATTGACCCCAATTTGATAGTATTGCTTGAACTTTCCTTTATTGAAGCGGTAACCTGTACTGATCTCTGTAAAAAATGAAGGTACTTCCATGTGTTGAAGAATACTTTTATAGGCCGTATTATCGTTTAGTATTTCGGGAAAAAGACCGGGGTAGATCTGCAACGACTGGGGCTTGTTGCCGTAATTTAAAGACCAGTTAATTGCAATAATGTCATTGTTTTCAAGTTGGGGTATATAGCTGAAAAGGTTGCTGAATCCCTTGATGTGGTGTTTTTGGAACTGCTCGATCTGGCCTGAAGAGTTTGTCAACAATGCTGTTATATCTTTTTTTTCATACTCAAATGACAAGGCATTACTCGCATATTCCTTTTCCGTATTGGTGGATGCCGAAAGTCTGGCTGCGCCAAGCCATCGCGCTGTTTTCAGCTGATTTTGCTCATTAAAATAGACGTCGCCATCATCGAGCAGGTATTGTGTGCTTGAGGCATTATTTTGCCTATTGTTGTCGTATAAAACCTGAATATTTGATTTTAGCTGCCAGTGATTCTTAAAGTTATATAGATTATTGGTGTTTAGCGAACCTGTATTGTTGAAATAATAGTTGTTTTTAGGGATATTTGGACTGCCTGTTGTGCTCGTCGCCAGGAGATTGTTGATGGGCGAGCTACCAAACTTGGCCAGTAAAGAGGACTGATTGTCACCAATGATATCTCCAGAAAGATCTCTGCCGATACTATTTCCGCTAAGAACATTTAGCATCTTTACTTTCTTGTTAAACAAGATTGAATTCAGTTCGGGATCGTACAGACTAGGGGGACCGGCAGCGATTTTAGCCTGTCCCGTGAGTTTTAACTTCGCTTCGTCTTTAATAACCAGGTTAATAGCAACGTCGTCTGTAAATCTTTTATTTTTGAGAACCTTATAATGTTCATGGTTGTCGAGCACCTGAATGTCCTTCACCATTTTGTGTGGGATAGTCCGTGTACCGATTCCATAGCGATTTTCCAATAGGTCGTCCCCGTCGATGTAAAGTTTAGAAACGGTTTTGTCCTGGTATTTAATAAGACCCGATTCAGTCACTTCCATGCCAGGAAGGCGCTTGATGACATCACCGATATTTCGGTCTTCTTCTTTGGCAAAAGAGCCAACATCGTAGGAGATGGTATCATTGGAACGGGTGACCTTTGGCTTGCTTTTTACAACGACATCTTGCAATAGATTGTTTTTTGGAAGGAGTATAATCCGGAGATTTGAGGTCTGAGAACCAAGTTTACGTTCAAATTTCTCATAGGTTAGGTGGTTGATCTGCAGGTAGATGTTTGTGTAGTCCTTCGTTAAGGTAACGGCAAAGCGACCCTCTTTATCCGTCGGTTTAAAGGCAATAATTTTATTTCCTGAGAGGATATTAACACTGGCGTAGGGTACAGTACGAAATGTTTTATCCACTTGGACTGTTCCACTAATCGTTTGCTGGGCAAAGATGCTCTGCCCAAGCAATACGACTATTAATAAACATAGAAATACTTTCATTAAGGCGTCAGCTCTATCGGATTATTGGTAACTTTTGAAGGTTTGTATTTATCGTCTTTTGAAATATTGAAACTCTTTATTTTTGACGGATCCAAAGCACCAACCGGGGAGCCCCCTCCAGAGCCGGAACTGGATTTAACCACGGCCATGTTTCCTGATGAACCTACACTGATGGTTCTGTTTTTTCCCGACTGCGCTTGCAGGTAGGCTTGCGGATTGGCTTTAAAGGCTTCCTGAATTTTTTTTACTTCTTCTGCAGTGGTTGTGATGACATTCTGCGGCAGAGCGACCGAGGTTTTGCCATCCTCAATTTTGTCGAATCCAGCGTAAGCAAAAATTACTTCATTTTTTGTGTCTCGGGCATCCAGGATTAGACCGGGAAGACCATGGAGTTTCCAGGGACCATAGGGAAACGGCAGTTCGGTTGTAAACCAGGCAATATAGGTCCGGCCTTTAAATGTTGTTTTTGCGTTCTGACAATGGTATCCACCAATCTCTTTCTGATCGCTCAGCATTTCCCAATCTTGTGTGGGGTAGGACTGTGGAATGGCAAAATTGTCGCTGGCAACACTAATCACTTCGGTCATTTTGTTTTGATTGGCGTCTAATAAATAGGAAGAACTTGATGGCGTAGAGCGCTTAGTAATGGTTAGTGTACCGTCGAAGCCAGGGCCCTCCATTTGTCTCTTGACCTCTTCCTGCATACGCTTGGTCGAGTAGGAAGTATAATAGCTTCCTTGTTGATTGAGGTAGGTAACAGTTTCGTCTCGTATAAATTGATCCAGTTGGGTGCTATCGTTTACATGTTTGAATTCGTAGTGAACCTTGGCAATAGCTGGGGCACTTTCTTGTGCAAATGATAACTGTGTCATGACAGCTAGTAGAAATGATAATGTATATTTCATAAAATTATGTTTATATCGTAAATGTACGAAATATTCGTAATAATCAAGATTTATTTCATTTTCGCGCTTGATTTTTGGAAGGCAAAGGAAATAGAGATCAGTACAAGGCTCGTTACTAACGGGTTATTGAGTGGTTCTATTCGTGTTGCTATTAAAAACCGTCTCGCCAGCAATGACTGTCCGTTCTGTTTTTACATTTCGCAGTTGCTCATTCGGGATGTTCAAGATATCCTTTTCGAGGATAACAAAATCCGCATCTTTTCCAACTTCGATGCTGCCCCGTTTCTTGTCTTGAAAGCACGAGAATGCCGCCCATATGGTCATTCCTCGCAGGGCATCTTCACGGCTTATCGCGTCTTGCATCTGAAATCCCTGGTCTGGATACCCTTTTTTGTCGACACGAGCCACTGCTGCATGGAAACCATATAAAGGATTGAAGTGTTCTACCGGGAAATCACTTCCCAAAGCGAGTTTCCCGTATTCTTCCAACAGATGCTTATAAGCATAAGCGCCTTTCATACGTTCTGCCCCTAGCCGGTCTTTGGCCCAGTACATATCTGAGGTGGCATGTGTGGGCTGTACTGAAGGGATGATTTGGTACTCTCTAAATTTGTCAAAATCTGTAGGCGATATAATCTGAGCGTGCTCAATACGCCATCTCCGGTCATTGTTATTGTGCGGGTATTTGCCGTAGATATCCAAGATAATACGATTGGCCGAATCGCCTATGGCATGGGTATTTGCCTGAAATTTGCTTGCAGCGATCTGTTTGATCATTTCTTCATACTCCTGCGGACTATGAAGTAAAAAACCATGTGTGGGTGCATCATGGTAATGGGCGAGGAGGCAGGCTCCACGGGAACCCAGCGCACCATCGGCAAGTAGTTTAAACCCTTTGATTTCGAACCGGTCGGTCTCATAGAAACCTTGGTCGATAAATGATTTTATATTTTGAGGACTACCGAGGATCATGGCATAATCTCTGATTTTTAGCTGGCCTTCGCGGTAGTATTTTTTTAAAAGTTCGAGTCTCTCTTTTGATAAACCTGCATCAACAATTGAGGTAAGACCTACAGAAAGTAAAGAGTCCTGTGTGCGTTTGATCATTCTTAAGTATTCCTTTTCGTTGGGAACAGGGATTGTCTTATTGACAAGCTCCATTGCATTGTCGATCAACAGACCATTTGGTATGTTATTGATCCCCCCGACCACCCCACCGCGGATGCTGGGAGTACTGGTTAATTTGGCCCATTCCAGCGCTTTGGAATTGGCGACGGCCGCATGATAATCTACCCGCATAAGATAAACGGGAATATCAGGGAATGCTTTATCCAACAAATCTTTGGTGGGAAAAGCTTTATCTTTCCAGCGATTTTGGTCCCAACCTGCACCGATCAGCCAGGTTTTGTCTGGATTCTTCTGCCTGTAGTTTTTGACACGTTGAATGATCTCTTCAAAGGAGTCAGCCCCGTTTAGATCGACTTGATCCATTAATTCGGCTTCGTCAAACAGATGCGCATGGGCGTCATAAAATCCGGGGTAAATGGGTTTTCCTTCTGCATCAATCTTTTCCTTTGCTTTATATTTCCGCTGTATTTCATCATCCGAACCGATGGCTATAAATTTACCATCTTTGACCGCAAATGCCTGTGCTGTACTAAATGTGGAATCTACGGTATATACTTGCGCATGATATACAATAAGGTCCACTTTGGTTTGTGGAGAGCATGCGATGATCGTCAAGCAGAAAAAAAGAATGGTTATTGGAAGGGTTTTCATAGCCTAAAAATAGAAAAAAGCTTTTAATAAACTGCATCTGAGTTAGTGGCAAGGTATACTGGAGCTCAGGTTTGAGGTTTTGACAGGTTGGTGGAATGCCCTTTGGCAAAGAACCTAGGCTATTTTATGGTGTATGGCTAAGAAAAAGATAACCTGTTAAGTAATGAAATATGAAACGTTCCTTGAAGGAAGGATATGGGGATACACTGTATGCTGCTGCATTTTAAAAAGCAAAAAAGGCTCTCCAATTAAATTTGGATAGCCTTTTCAATTAAAAAATCAAAATACGTGATTAACAGTACTCGTCAAATGCTGCGACTAAGTTGTCAGCGATCATTTGAGCTGGGCGACCTTCAATCATATGTCTTTCAATCATGTGTACCAGTTTTCCGTCTTTGAACAAAGCCATTGCTGGAGAAGATGGCGGATAAGGCAACATGTAATTACGAGCAGTGTTAACAGCATCCGTTTCCATACCTGCAAAAACAGTTACTAATTTAGCAGGGTGTTTTTCATTTTTGACAGCAGCTTTTGCAGCAGGACGAGCATTTGCTGCCGCACAACCGCAAACAGAGTTTACAACCACAAAAACGGTTCCTTCTGCTGCAATCGCCTGATCAACTGCTTCAGGTGTTTTTAATTCTTCGAATCCTGCATCAACTAATTCTTGACGCATTGGAGCTACTAAATATTCTGGATACATTATTTCTTAAGTAAAATGTTAATATTCTATTTCAATTGTGTGTGATAAAACTTCCTATCCTTGACCTAGATCGGGTCAGGCACGCAAGTTCTATTTCACTTGTACAAATATAGCTGTAAAAGGCAGCTTCGTCAAGATGCTTGTCTCAAATCAATGTCAGAAAATCGTTTACTGCGCGAAGTCCATTTTCAAGACGCTGCTCACCGAGCCCAGACACAATGCGATATTGTGCATGAAGGGCTGTCAATTCACCTTTCCAGATTTCCATAAAATGATCCCGTTGTTCGGGGAAATCTCGTAACGGATCATCCTGCCAGGGCAGATCGATATCCATCAGGAGATAAAGGTCGTAGGGATGTTGCTGGATTTTATCGGTAACTTCTTCTGGAGTATGGCCAAATAGATAATCAGACCAGATTTTTACGGTAAGGAAGGTCGTGTCGCAAATAAGAATTTGTCCTTGAGCTAATGGAACCAGTGCTTCTTCAAGTGCGACCTGTCCATAAAACATATTGACTTCGTCCTGTAAGGTGTATTTATTGTTGAGGCCTTGACAATAATAGCGTGAATATTCGGGTACACATACCGTTTTAAACTCTTTGGCAAGAAACTGTGCCATCGTTGATTTTCCAGTAGACTCGGGGCCAACAACAGCAATTTTTATAAATTCTTTTCCCACATCGATCGTTTTGATAGGCAATATTACGCAAAATTTTTATAGGTTTTCTGCCAATCGCGGTAGCCATTCCAGGCGATGACCGCGAAGACAAAATAAAGCACGGCTGTCAACATAAGATCTTTATGGATGTAGAGTGGGATATAACAAATGTCTACAAACACCCAAAGTAGCCAGTTCTGGAGGACTTTTCTGGTCATCAGGAATTGGGCGACAAAACTTACCGATGTACAGAATGCATCAATGTAGGGCACATCCGAATTAGTTTTGCGGTCGAGAAGGTACCCGATGGAGATGGTGAGGATAAATATGGCTAAACAGCAGAGAAGCAATTGATTGCTGTTAGCATTGACGATGGGTTTCTTTTTTTCCTCTTTTCGTTTTATCCAATAGTACCAGCCGTAAACAGCAGTAGATAAAAAGTAGAATTGCAGGACAGTGTCTCCGTATAGTTTGGCATCATAAAACAGAATAGCATAGGACGCCACGCTGATGATACTAATCGGCCAATTCCATATGTTTTGCTTAGCGGCCAAATAGACACAAAGGAAGCCTGTCAGTGTACCTAACCATTCGAGCCAAGAGGTATGGGCAAATTGGCGGGCAATCTGCTGAAAAAAATCCTGCATGTGGTGTGTTAAAAATTACACCCTAAATATACAAAGTCCAACCAATAGTCAGTAATTGTTTATCCAATAGTCGATTATTGAACCTGTTTATTGGCACAGTTGGTACTGGCAAAAGACTCCGGCTTAGCCTTAAAGACAAATCCCATACCCATAATATAGCCCATGGCTTCTTTTAGAGCAACATTCGACTGGAAACTTGGATTGGTGTTGATGTCGGCGTGGACTTCAAGGTCCACTTTGTGTTTTTCGAGGAGGGGGCAGAGTTGATAGGCTATATCGATGGATTTTTGCACTTCGAGCAGCATCCTCTCTTTAATGCTCATTCGGTGATGCCTTTTGTCACGTTGGATAAACATAAATCCACCTTTATGTTCCCTGAGAAAGACGATGACTGTTGCGAAGTCGATGATGCCCCGCTTGACTTGGGAATCGGTGCCGATGTAAACCTTGAGCTTATTCCCGAGGGCGTCTTCGCGTTTTATGACTTCTTCAACAGCATCGAAAATTGTGGAGCGAATGGATTCGCCATTGTATTTTTGCCATCTCATAGCGATATAAATTAGATATAACAAAATTCAACTTCATCATTGACATAAATTTACTGAATTTCAATGAGCTAAGTGTTAATTTAATTTTAAATAATTTATCCACATTAGTGGTGTTTTGCACCATAGGCCAGATCTCCTGCATCGCCGAGTCCCGGCACAATATAGGCTTTGGAGGTCAGTTCGCGATCGACGTCACCTACCCAGATGTGCGCTGTTGGAATAAACGCCTGCACATGATTTATTCCTTCTTCGGAAGCGATGGCCGCAACAATGTGCAATTCCTTGATATCGTATTCGGCCAAAAGATCCCGGCAGCATAACACGAGACTTTTTCCTGTCGCCAGCATTGGGTCCACTACAATCACGGTGCGGTTGTCTAAATTGGGGGTATTCACATATTCTTTGTGAATCTCAAACTCGCCGCTTTTTTTGGTATGTCGGTAGGCGGCAATAAACGTATTGTCGGCGCGGTCAAACACATTTAATAGCCCTTGATGAAACGGAAGACCCGCTCTCAGAATCGTAGCGAGCACGGGTTGTTCCATCAGGAGTTGAGTTTTGGCCACACCCAGCGGAGTTTCAACTTCAATGGGCGTGTAGGTCATCGTCTTGCTGATCTCATAAGCGAAGATTTCACCCAATCGTTCCAAATTCCGGCGGAAACGCATGCGATCCTGCTGAATATGAATATCTCTCAACTCGGCGATAAAATGATTTGCAATGCTATTTTGGGTAGATAGAATAGTAACCATGACGTGTGTGCTAGTTCAGTGAAGCTAAAGATAATAAATAATCAATTGAAAGTAATAACATCTACGGTATTATTATAGTTTGCACTCAAATGGTAAAATTTTTAGTAAATTTGTTTTACAACACTACTGGATGTGGCCTGGATCGCATCTCGAAAAAACGTCCTGTTTGCAGATTAAAATCATCAGTTTAAAAAGAACAGTTTTGTGCTTGCCGCTCAAACTATTACTGGTGCAATGTTTGCTGGAAAAGGCCGAGATAGTTTTGTTTAAGAAATAGGAAGTATATGAAATTTGAATTGACATCAGAGTATAAGCCGACCGGCGATCAGCCCGAAGCGATTAGGCAATTGGTTGCTGGAGTAGAGCAGGCAGAGCAATACCAAACGCTTTTGGGAGTGACAGGATCGGGTAAGACCTTTACTGTGGCCAATGTGATTAAGGAAACGCAAAAGCCAACATTGATTTTAAGCCATAATAAAACGTTGGCGGCTCAATTGTACGGTGAATTCAAGCAGTTCTTCCCCAATAATTCGGTCAACTATTTTGTGTCCTATTACGATTATTATCAACCCGAAGCTTTTATTGCTTCTACAAACACTTACATCGAGAAGGATTTAGCGATTAACGAAGAAATTGAAAAGTTGCGCTTGGCCACCACTTCCGCTTTGATGTCGGGGCGTCGTGATGTCGTTGTGGTTTCTTCTGTGTCTTGTATCTACGGTATGGGAAATCCAGAGGATTTCTCCCGTTCTATCTTTCGATTCGGCGTAGGGATGACGGTTACGAGAAATGCTTTTCTGCATAAATTAGTTGAAATTTTATATTCACGCACGACCACAGAGTTTAAACGTGGTACATTTCGCGTTAAAGGAGATACTGTGGATATTTATCCAGCGTATCTGGATTTTGCAATTCGTGTGTCCTTCTTTGGGGATGAAATTGATGAATTGAGTGAGATAGATCCTGTATCTGGTAAAACGCTCCATAAAATGGAAGATTTAGCCCTTTTTCCGGCCAATCTTTTCGTTACGCCGAAGGAAAAATTTAAAGAATCGATTTGGGCTATTCAAGATGAATTGATGCAGCGGAAAACCCAATTGGAAGCCGAGGGCTTGATGCTCGAAGCAAAGCGTTTAGAGGAACGTGTCAATTATGATTTGGAGATGATGCGCGAGCTGGGTTATTGCTCAGGAATAGAAAATTATTCCCGCTTTTTCGACGGTAGGCAGCCAGGAATGCGTCCTTTCTGTTTGCTGGATTATTTTCCGGAGGATTATCTGTTGGTCATTGATGAAAGCCACGTGACCTTACCCCAATTGCGTGCAATGTACGGTGGCGACCGATCACGAAAAGTCTCTTTAGTGGAACATGGATTCAGATTGCCTGCGGCTTTGGATAACAGACCCTTAAACTTTCCGGAGTTTGAATCTTTGACGAACCAGACAATTTATGTGTCAGCTACTCCTGGTGATTATGAACTGCAACAGACAGAGGGTGTGGTGGTTGAACAGGTGATTCGTCCTACGGGGCTCCTAGACCCGATTATTGAAGTGAGACCAGCGATCAATCAAGTCGATGATTTCTTGGAAGAGGTGGATAAGACCATCAAAGAAGGTGGGCGTGTGCTGGCAACTACACTGACGAAACGTATGGCGGAGGAACTTTCCAAATATATGACCAAGCTGAACTTAAAAGTTCGTTATATACACTCGGAAATTAAAACCTTGGAGCGGGTAGAAATCTTACGCGGCCTTCGATTAGGTGAATTTGATATTTTGGTCGGCGTGAACTTATTGCGTGAGGGACTTGATTTACCGGAGGTTACGCTGGTTGCTATTCTCGATGCAGATAAAGAAGGTTTTTTGCGTTCTGAACGTTCGCTTATTCAGACGATTGGTCGGGCTGCCCGGAATGATAAAGGTCGGGTTATTATGTATGCAGACAAAATGACCGACAGTATGCGTGTGACGATCGATGAAACTAATCGACGTCGGGACAAACAGATGAAATATAACCAGGAACATGGCATTACTCCGCGTACAGTCGGCAAAACTAGAGAGGAAATATTGGAGCAGACCTCTGTCGCCGATTTCTCAGGTATTGAACCTAAAATTTATGTCGAACCGGATCCATCGCAGGCTGTTGCAGCTGATCCAGTGATGCAGTATCTGAGCGAGAAGGATCTGAAGAAAGCAATCGATAACGTCCGTAAGAAAATGGATAAAGCTGCGAAGGATATGGACTTTCTGGAAGCAGCGAAATATCGTGATGAAATGTTTTCCCTCGAGAAGCTTTATGAAGAACGGTTCTCCTTCTAAAGGGGCTTTTGTTTTCAGGTGCCTATTTTTTGTGGGTGAAGTGGTTTTTTTCTGTAAAATTATATTGTTCAATTGTTAACATATTTTGCAAAAATCAAATTCTTCTCAGTAAATTAGTGCTCAAATCTAAACTAAAGCATACTTGAAAATGAAAAAGCCAATTCTTGTTGTCAAATTCGGATCGGCTTCTATTACCACGAAAGAGGGAGAAGTTGATGAACGTATTGTTTTGGAGATCGCTAGGCAAATTGCTTCTTTACAAAAGAAATACAATATTGTCTTGGTGTCTTCTGGGGCTGTCGCTGCCGGTAAACGTTTTTTGCCCAATTATACGGGGACATTATCAGAACGTAAGGCTGCCGCTGCAATTGGAAACCCCATACTGATCAATACATATTCAACTTATTTCCGACCCTTCAAAATTTCTTTGGCGCAAAGCTTATGTGAACGACATCATTTTTCCAATCGGGATCAATTTCTGCAATTGAAAAATACATACGAGGAATTGTGGAAGAATAATGTTATTCCAATCGCAAATGAAAATGATGTGGTGAGCAATAAAGAACTAAAGTTTTCAGACAATGATGAGCTGGCAACCTTGATTGCTGTTGGCTTTGGTGCCGAAAAACTATTATTCAGTACTTCTGTCCCAGGAGTATTAGATACAAACAACAAGATTATACCGCAAATTGAAACAATCGACAGGGACATCCTGGGATTGGCAAGGAAGGACAAATCGTCGGTGGGACTGGGTGGAATGACGTCAAAATTGAATTTTGCCCGATTAGCCAATCAGATGGGGATTGCTGTTGTGATTTTTAGCATGCAAACTGAGGATGCCATTCAGAAAGCAGTGAAACATGAGACTGGTACCTTGTGCCTACCTGAAAGCAAGAAAATATCATCCCGTAAGAAGTGGCTTGCGAGCGGGAGTTTAATTAAAGGAGAATTGATGGTTGACCGCGGAGCAGAGGAAGCGTTATTAAAGCACAAGAGTCTTCTGGCTGTCGGTGTTACACGAATCGTCGAGCATTTTGAAAAGGGAGAAGTGTTAAATATTGTCAATCTAGAAGGCTTAACCGTGGCCGTTGCCCGGGCGAAAATGGATTCATCCGCTTTGTCCCAATCCAGTAAAAAAAATATAGAAATTGCACACGCAAATGATATCGTATTGTTATGAGTGAATCCATTGTAGAACAACTTCAGGCAGCGGCCAACGCAAAAAATGTATTGCAGAAGCTAGCACCTGAAACCAAAATAACGCTTTTAAATGCTATTGCAGATGCTCTTGTCGAACAGGAGTCGGTTATATTACAGGCCAATAAAAGTGATCTGGACCGCATGTCTGATGAAGATCCCAAAAAAGACCGTCTCTTGCTCAACGGTGATCGTCTAAGAAGTTTGTCTGATAGTGTGAAGCAGATTGCACAGTTAGCGGATCCAACAAACCAGCTCTTATTAAAAAAGGTGCTACCCAATGGATTGGAAATAGAAAAGATCACTGTTCCGCTTGGAGTTGTTGGGGTAATCTATGAATCGCGGCCCAACGTTACTATTGACGTTGCTGCTTTATGTATTCAATCGGGTAATGTTTGTTTGCTGCGTGGCGGTTCCGATGCCCAATATACCAATCAAGCTTTATTAACCGTAATCCATGGAATTTTGAACGAACAAGGTATTACGAAGGATATTGTACAACTGTTGCCTGTGGACAGAAAGCACGTTTCAGAATTGCTGGAGGCGACGTCTTATGTGGATATTATCATCCCACGTGGGTCGCAGTCATTGATCAATTTTGTGCGGGAAAACGCCAAGGTACCTGTGATTGAGACAGGGGCAGGAGTATGCCATACGTACGTCGACTGTACCGCAGATTTGGATATGGCAGCGAAGATTGTCGCGAATGCTAAAATTTCTAGACCTTCTGTCTGTAACTCCTTGGATACAGTTTTGGTCGATAAGGATGTTGTAACGGAATTTTTAGTTAAACTGGCTCCGTATCTCGAAGAGGCTCAAGTTGAAGTCTTTGCTGATGCTATTGCCTATCAGGTACTAAAACATGAAAATTTTTCAAATTTAAAGCGAGCAGAAGAGGCGGATTTTGGAAAGGAATTTTTAGATTTGAAATGTTCGGTAAAAACCGTTGACGGTTTGGATGAAGCGCTGGAACATATTGGAACATATTCTTCCAAGCATTCGGAGTGTATTGTCTCTTCTAATGAACTTTATATTGAACAGTTTTTAAATACTGTGGATGCCGCTGCGGTGTATTGCAATGCGTCGACACGTTTTACAGATGGCGGAGAATTTGGACTTGGGGCTGAAATAGGGATTTCTACTCAGAAATTACATGCACGGGGGCCATTTGCATTAGAAAAGTTGGTTACAGAGAAATGGATTGTCCGTGGAAACGGTCAGATTCGATAATAGATCTATACGATGGGAATAAGTTTTAAAAGAGATTTGATGGTACGCTGGGTGGAGGACATCGGGAAATTTCTGCGGATATGGATTGACGGTTACGATGCGTTTGCTGAGCCTGAAGATCCGGCCCAGTTTGCCGAAGCCTATCAGAAGTTTTTTGAAAGGGATCGGAGTTTTTATTTGAGTATTTCCGAAGCTGAGCTCACAGCTTATGCAAAAAATGACCTGGATGCGCAACAATTACATCCACTGGCGCTGACGCTATTATTTGATGGGTTGAATGCTACGGATGGTAGCCAGGAAAACTTACTTCGTAAAGCAAAGCTCATTCTGAATCTAGCTATGGCCCAAACAGCCAGCTTTGCTTTTCAAGATTACCAGTATCTAGCGATGATCGATAATAAATTGAAAACTATAGACTAGAGCAGCGAACTGTCTGCTAAGTTCATGTAGTATTGAAGTGCTATAGGAACTTCGAGTTGTGATATGAACGATACTGCGCTTAGCAGAGAAAATAAACGGGAGCTGTCAGTTATTAAACTGGCGGCTCCCGTTTATTAAGGGATTTTTAACGGAATGCTACCGCAAGATTTCTCGGGCAATAACCAGGCGTTGAATTTCGGAGGTACCTTCATAGATTTGGGTGATCTTTGCATCACGCATTAACCTTTCGACATGATATTCTTTTACGTAACCATAGCCACCGTGGATCTGTACAGCTTCTACTGTGTGTTTCATGGCAACTTCAGACGCATGTAATTTGGCCATTGCTGCTTCTTTACCGTAGGGAAGTCCTTGATCTTTAGTCCAGGCAGCTTTATGTGTCAAAAGCCGAGCGGCCTCGATCTCGACCTCCATATCGGCCAATTTAAATTGAATAGCTTGATGTTCCGATATTGGCTTTCCAAAGGTCTTACGCTCTTTTGCGTAGGCCAAAGCAAGATTATAAGCGCCAGCAGCTATTCCCAAGGCCTGCGCAGCGATACCTATACGCCCGCCATCGAGCGTTTTCATGGCAAATTTAAATCCGAAACCATCTTCTCCAATACGATTTTCTTTGGGAATCTTAACATCGGAAAATAGGAGTGAGTGAGTATCTGAACTGCGGATGCCCAATTTGTTTTCTTTAGGGCCAATGGTAAATCCAGGCAGTCCTTTTTCAACGATTAAAACATTGATTCCTTTATGGCCTTTTTCAGGATGTGTCTGTGCAATGACAAGATAGATATCGGCATGCCCCCCATTAGTGATCCAGTTTTTTGTGCCATTTAGTAAATAATGATCGCCTTTATCTTCTGCAGTTGTATGTTGTGACGAGGCGTCAGAACCGGCTTCGGGTTCGGATAGTGCAAATGCACCAAGTTTTTCCCCTTTTGCCAAAGGAATCAGGTATTTCTGTTTCTGTTCTTCCGTCCCAAAAGCATTAAGTCCATATAATACGAGGGAATTGTGAGCGGAGACAATAACGGCCGCGGAGGCGTCAATTTTGGCAATTTCTTCCAGTACGAGAACGTAGGCCAACGTATCCATACCCGCACCGCCATAAATTTCCGGTGTCATGATGCCCATAAATCCAAGTTCGCCCATCTGTTTGACAAAATCGGTAGGAAATTTAGCGGATTCATCGCGTTCTATTACTCCAGCCTTTAATTCCTGGGCAAATTCCCGCGCTGCATCGCGGATCATTTTATGTTCTTCGCTTAATTCAAAATTCATGGTATTCCTATTTTTTGGTTTATCAGTTACCAAGCCGATAACTAGCTATCTAATAAGGTTTGCTCTCAAAAAGTTTTTCCCAACACATCATTAGTTTAGAAGCTCAATGTAAAGCCTTACCCAAATATACAAAATATATATTATGCAAGCATAGTATACGCGATTAACTTTTTGTGCTTTTGCATATTTAAACGGTGGATGAGATGACCTTAGTTTTTTCATATTAATTTAAAAAAATGAAGAATTACTTGTTTGCTAAATTTAATCTACTATATTTGTAGACTATATAATGTAAACACATTTAAAAAAATAAGATTATGAGTTTAAGATTAGGAGATGAAGCGCCAAATTTTAAAGCGCAAACAACCATTGGTGAAATAGACTTTCACGATTATATTAAAGATAGCTGGGTCGTTTTCTTTTCGCACCCGTCAGATTATACACCGGTATGTACCACAGAGTTGGGGCGCACGGCAAAGTTAAAATCGGAATTTGACAAAAGGGGTGTTAAAGCCATTGCGTTGAGTGTAGATAATGTAAACGATCATTTAAACTGGATCAAGGATATTAATGAGACGCAAAATACAGAAGTGAATTTCCCGGTTATAGCCGATGAAGATCATCATGTATCCGAATTATACGATATGATCCATCCGAATGCTTCTGCAACAACTACGGTGCGTTCGGTATTCATTATAGGGCCTGACAAAAAAATCAAATTGACGTTGACTTATCCAGCCTCAACAGGTCGTAATTTTGATGAGATTTTACGGGTTATTGATTCGTTGCAGCTAACGGCAGATTACCAAGTGGCTACGCCTGCTGACTGGAAGCATGGTGAAGATGTTATTGTTGTTCCAGCGATAAAGACTGAAGATATTCCAGCTAAATTCCCAAAAGGATTTAAAGAAATTAAACCGTATTTGCGGACTACGCCGCAGCCAAACTTATAGTGTATTTGTTCTGTTGTCCAAAAGCCTCCATTGCATTATAACAGTCCGGTAAGTCGGAAGTGGTATGTGAGGTCAAAGGAAGAGAAATTAGCTAAAGATCAGAATACAAAAAAAGCAACGTCGGGAAAACGTTGCTTTTTTATGTTGCTAAAAGATGCCGGTCTTAATAAACTTTGACCATATAAATATAGTCTTGCATTTTCTTGATTTGTTCTGTTCTTGGTAAACCTGCCAAACTGTTCTTTTTGTTGATCTTAAGACCCGTAACCAAAGAATCCGTTGGAATGTCCGCTAAAGCATTCAAGATCGATTTTGTTTTGATTGCAAAGGCGGCACCATCTATGCCGCGTTGCTTTCCAGAAATAATACCAATCACATTACCTCTGCTATCCAATACGGGACCGCCACTGTTACCTGGATTAACTGGTACGGATATCTGATACGCAATCGTATCACCGGCATAGCCTGTTGATGAACTTAGATATCCCTGACCATATACGGCTTCATCTCGGGGAAATCCTATGGTATAAATATCTTCACCAAGATCTGAAGTTGATGTTTTGAATGTGTAAGGTAAGCTTTTAACTTTCTTAAAGTTCTTATCAGCGATGTACAAAATAGCCAAGTCTTTGCTTGGATCAGTATGTACGATTTGTGCTTTATAGGATTCGCCTTTATTATTTTGCAAATAAATCGAATCGGCACCACTAACAACGTGGTAATTAGTGACAACATAACCATCTGTTGTCAACATAAAGCCTGTTGCGCCAAATTGGCTCTCGGTACCTTTCACTGATTTTTTGTCGTTGATATCTTTGATTGCAGCATTATGAGCATTGACGTTCTTTTTGACATTGTTCATGTCTCTACGCAATGCACTGTAATCGGAAGATGCCTTTTCGAGGTTGCTGTAATAACCGCTCAACCATAATGTGCCAAACACTGCAAATACCGCGACTACTGCAGCTACCAAAGAACTGGCTTTGATACGTTCCCAAAGTGAAATCACCGTTGATTGCTTCATTGGAACGACCTTGGTCGTTTTACTTTGGGATTTATGGTATTCCTTTGCTGATTGTGCCAATGCATTTTTGAAATCTAGACGATGGCTAGTTTCTTTCATATGGGCAACAAATTCGCGGTGTTGTTGTAATTGGGCAGCATAGGACGGGTGTTCAGCACAGAAAGATTCAAATGCAGCTTGTTCCTCGGCCGATAATTCGCCGCGAAGATATTGATCTGCTAATTCGAAAAATTCTTTTTGATTCATTGTTCCCATGGTGTTACTCAAATTTTAATCTGTTGAAAAAAATATTTTTTTCAGCCGTTGCAGGCATTTATACTTCTGAGTCTTGGCATTATCTGTATTGGTATAACCAAATTTTTCACAGATATCCTGCATCGAATGGTTTAAGATATAGAAGTCGTGTAAGATTGTCTTACAGGGTTCTCCCATTTTCTCTAAGGCAAGCTCCATTTGGTCGAACTTTTTTTCAAGTTCTTCATGCTGTTGTAGATCTTCTTCCTCAAATAAGGAATCTTCATAACCGCGAATGTCACTATTGCCAAAACCAGCACGATTGAGTTGCTTAAGCCAAAGCCTTCTGCAAATCGAGTAAAGATATGTTTTAAGTTTGCTGCTGAGCTCAAAGTTCCCTTTGGAAACTTTATCGTAGAGCACAATGACAGCTTCTTGAAAGATATCTTTCGCTTCATCCTCCCTTCCATTATTTTGCAAGATCATATGGCTTATAGACGGATAGTAACGCTTATAGATAGCATCTATCGCCAAGCTGTTGCCGTCTTTGATGCCTTCAATGATTTGCTCATCATTTTCTAGCAGGACTGATTTACTGAATTTACTCACCTATTAATACCTTAATGCTTAAATTGTAACCCTTTGAAAAATAAAATTATTCGAAATAATTTCAAACGCAAACTTTTATTTGTTTAAAGCGAAATCTACCCAAAAATACTGCTTATTCCTGATAACCGAAAGCATTTGTTTTTTATTGGAATAGTGCGATCTATTTCTCAGCACTGCAAGTTTTCCTTGGGATCTTTTTTTAATGTTGTTATTTCCTTTGCATCTTATCTGCCAGAAGAAATTTCCTCGAATGATGAAGCACACGAAAGTGAGCGAAACGAGCTTTGATTGTATCGAAAAAGTTTCGCAATCGAGTGCTTTCATAATCTGCTTGTTATTACTACAAAATGAAGTTACATTTGGTTTCCTAGTCTAAATTGCTCAACGACATTATGTTAAGAAAATCTGTTATTTTTTCAACGATTCTAGCCTCCTTGCTATCTCTGAACACAAGTTTCACGATAGGGCAGACAACCACATCCGCTATCGACGGTTTTCAGTATGGCGCTTCACCGTCTCCAAAAGGGAATGAATGGGAATCGCCTCAATTATTATCACTGAATAAAGAACTGCCACATGCTTCGTTCTATTCTTTTAAAAACGTGCAAAGCGCAAGAAAAGTACTTCCCGAGCACAGTAACTATTGGATTTCGCTCAATGGATCCTGGAAATTCAACTGGGTGAAGACTCCGGAGGAGCGGCCAAAGGATTTTTATCATCCTACATATGATGTTGGTGGCTGGGAATCGGTGCCTGTGCCCATGAGCTGGAATATTTATGGTATACAAAAGGATGGAAGCTTAAAGTATGGCGTTCCTATTTATACCAACCAGCGTGTTATCTTTCATCATCAGGTAGAGGTCGGTGATTGGAAAGGTGGGGTAATGCGTACGCCTGCAGAGGATTGGACGACCTATGTTTATCGTAATGAAGTTGGATCTTACCGACGCAATTTTACAGTCCCTGCCGATTGGGGCGGTCGGGAGGTATTTATCAATTTTGATGGTGTGGATTCTTTTTTCTACCTATGGATCAATGGCAAATATGTCGGTTTTTCTAAAAATTCAAGAAATGTTGCGTCTTTTAACATCTCACCTTACTTAAAAAAGGGTGCTGAAAATGTGTTGGCTGTTGAAGTTTATCGTAGTTCCGATGCTTCCTTTTTGGAAGCTCAGGATATGTTCAGGCTGCCCGGTATATTTCGCGATGTTTCCCTGACTTCTGCGCCAAAAGTGCAGATTCGTGATCTGGCAGCTATTCCAGATTTGGATAGCAATTACGAAAATGGTTCCTTGAAAATTACCAGCACGATACGAAATCTTAGCAGCAAGCAGGCTGAGGGCTATAAAGTGATGTATTCACTCTATAAAAATAAATTGTATAGTGACGAAAATACGCTTGTAGACCAAACTGAAGCATCGGCACTTGTTCCTACGCTGGGCAGTCAGACTTCTAATAGCGTAGCCGCGACATTGAATGTGAAGAATCCGAATAAATGGTCGGCAGAGTTACCGTATCGGTATACTTTGGTGGCTGAATTGAAGGATAAGAAAAACAACACGGTTGAAACTATTTCCACCTATGTCGGATTTAGAAAAGTGGAGATCAAAGATACCGAAGCGGCAGATGATGAATTTGGGCTAGCGGGCCGTTATTATTATATCAACGGCAAAACAGTCAAACTAAAAGGTGTCAACAGGCACGAGACCAATCCTGAGCATGGTAAAGTGGTGACAAGAGAACAAATGGAAGCTGAGGTTAAATTGATGAAAAGGGCCAATATCAACCACGTTCGTAATTCGCACTATCCGGAACCTGCGTATTGGTATTACCTATGCGACAAATATGGGATTTATCTGGAGGATGAAGCCAATATCGAAAGTCATGAGTATTATTATGGCAAAGAATCGCTTTCGCATGTTCCTGAATGGAAGAATGCACATGTGGCCCGTAATATCGAAATGGTGCATTCGACCATCAATCATCCGGCTGTTGTTATCTGGTCTTTAGGAAACGAAGCTGGTCCGGGTGATAATTTCGTGGCTGCCTATCAGGCTATCAAGAAAATCGATACATCAAGACCTGTTCAATACGAGCGTAACAATGCAATTGTTGATCTGGGGTCCAACCAATATCCGTCAATTGACTGGGTCAGAGGTGCTGTAAAAGGTACCTATAAATTGAAGTATCCGTTTCATATTTCAGAATATGCACATTCCATGGGGAATGCTGTCGGTAACTTAACTGATTATTGGGAAGCCATCGAATCGACAAATTTCTTTATGGGCGGCGCCATTTGGGATTGGATCGATCAGGCCATGTATTATTACGATAAAAAGACCGGAGAACGCTTTCTGGCCTATGGTGGTGATTTTGGGGATAAACCCAATGATGGAACGTTCGTGATGAATGGGTTGATCTTTGCTGATATGAAACCGAAACCACAATACTATGAGGTGAAGAAAGTTTATCAAAATGTGAGCGTAAAAGCTGTTGATATTCAACAGGGAAAAATTGAGCTTTTTAATAAAAATTATTTCAAGGATCTATCCGATTATCAGGTACAATGGTCGTTATTCAAAGACGGTGTAGAAGTAACAAATAGCAAACGCACGATCAGTACAGCGGATTTGCCCAAGGCGCGCCAACGCAAGCAGCTTGTATTGCCGATAAATTACGCGCAGTTAGATGCGGGATCGGAATATTTTGTGAAAGTGCAATTTATCCTCCATGAAGATAGACCATGGGCGACAAAAGGTTTTGTCCAGATGGAGGAACAGCTTTTTGTCAAAGCTGCTGAAAATAAACCGCTGATTTCATCTGTTGCAAAAGGAGGAGCTCCGGTGCTTTCCAAAGAAGGCGATTTACAAGTGGTGAAGGGAGATCTGTTTACGGCTAAGTTTGGCAATAAGACAGGCTCGATTTACAATCTAGTTTATGCAGGCAAACAAATTATCCGTGATGGCCAAGGCCCTCAATTGGATGCGCTACGTGCTCCGGTTGACAATGATAACTGGGCTTACCAGCAATGGTTTGAAAAAGGATTGCATAATCTGCAACATAAGGTTTTGTCTTCAAACAGCTATACCAAGAAAGATGGAACGATTGTATTGGCGTTTACGGTTGAGTCGCAAGCCCCTTACGGTGCGTCTTTGCTGGGCGGAACTTCGGGAACCTACACCCTTAGAGAACATAAAGACAAACCTTTTGGTAAGGACGACTTTAAATTTACAAGCAATCAGATCTGGACAATCTATAAGGATGGCTCCATTGAATTGTCTTCGAGTATTACATCCAATAATGCGAGTGTGGTCTTAGCGCGACTGGGCTATTCTTTGCAACTGCCTGCTGAATACAGCAACTATAGTTATTATGGCCGGGGACCGATCAATAATTATGCAGACCGGAAGACTGCTCAATTTATTGAAATGCACAAAAGCACCGTAAAAGATCAGTTCGTGCCCTGGCCCAATCCGCAAAATATGAGCAACAATGAAGATGTGCGCTGGACAGCATTGACAAATGATAATGGACAGGGAGTTGTTTTTGTTGCGAAAGAGCATTTATCGACCTCGGCTTTGGAATATAGTGAGCTTGAATTGACGCTTGCACCACATCCTTACCAATTGCCAAAGAGTTCGGGCGTCCACGTGCATCTTGATGCCGCGGTAACCGGATTGGGTGGCAATAGCTGCGGACAAGGGCCACCGTTGGACAAAGATCGTGTGAAAGCAGTACCAACTGCAATAGGCTTTATTATCCGTCCGATTCAGAACAATGATATGAAGGAGAAGGTTCAGGTAGCGACTGCAGGAGATGCGCCAATATCAATCGTGAGAAGTTCCAATGGTGAAGTTTCGATGCTAGCAGGAAATAAAAGTGAGCCTGTATTGTACAGTGTGAACAACGCAAAACCACGTGTCTATAAAGTTCCTTTTGATTTACGGACCGGTGGTACCGTAACTGCTTGGTATCAGCATAATGAGAAATTAACGGTAACACAACAATACACAAAAATCGAGACCATTCCAATGGAAGTTGTCTTTGCTTCAAGTCAGGAAACTGGTGAAGGTGATGCTAAAAACCTATTGGATGGAGACCCATCTTCGATCTGGCACACGATGTATTCGGTGACGGTAGCTCAATACCCGCATTGGGTTGATTTTGACGCAGCGCGTATCAAAACAATTAAAGGGTTCACTTTCCTGCCAAGACAGGATGGACCGAATGGTGATATTAAGGATTACAAGATTCAAGTAAGCAAGGATGGCAAGAATTGGGAAGAGGTGATGTCGGGATCTTTTGAAAGAAATAAAAAACTAAAAACTGTTCGATTTGAGAAGCCTGTTAAGGGACGTTATATCCGTTTTACAGGACTTAACTCACAACGGGGCGATGATTATGCTTCGGGTGCTGAATTTATGGTTATAGCGGAGTAAAACGACCCTGTGGGCGCCCGTCAATATGAATTAAAAAAAGTGGAATTTGGCTTATCAAAGCAAAAAAAAAGCATCATTTAATGATAAATGATGCTTTTTTTGTTGGCGGTCTGGACGGGACTCGAACCCGCGACCCCATGCGTGACAGGCATGTATTCTAACCAGCTGAACTACCAGACCAACAATGTGTTTTTAAAATTTTAGCGGTCTGGACGGGACTCGAACCCGCGACCCCATGCGTGACAGGCATGTATTCTAACCAGCTGAACTACCAGACCTAAAATCTTAAAGATTGTTTTTAACAATTTTTGGCGGTCTGGACGGGACTCGAACCCGCGACCCCATGCGTGACAGGCATGTATTCTAACCAGCTGAACTACCAGACCTAAAAATCTTAAAAACTTATTTTGTTAAAGAACGTAAGAGATTGCTTTCTCTTTTGAAGCGGTCTGGACGGGACTCGAACCCGCGACCCCATGCGTGACAGGCATGTATTCTAACCAGCTGAACTACCAGACCTCAACCCTTCTCCTCAGAAGGTGTGCAAATATAGCGTTTGTTTACGTATCTGCAAAGATTTTTTGAAAAAAAACTAATCTACTTGGCCGTCTTTCATCTTCTCTGCATTCTCTGCAAATTGCAGTGCATCGATAATTCCTTGAATATCACCGTCCATAATTGCCGGTAAGTTGTACATTGTCATTCCGATACGGTGCTCGGTAACTCGACCTTGTGGGTAATTATAGGTACGAATCTTTGCCGAACGGTCTCCGGTTGATACCAATGTTTTTCTTTTTGCGGCGATGTCGCCGTTCTTTTTGTTCAACTCGAGCTCGTAAAGTTTGTTACGCAACATCTCCATAGCTAACTCACGGTTGGCTAATTGGGAACGTTCGACCTGACAAACAACGACGATACCCGTCGGTTTATGCGTTAATTGTACTTTTGTTTCTACCTTATTGACGTTCTGTCCACCGGCACCTCCCGAGCGGGATGTCTGTAATTCAATGTCACCAGGATTGATTTCAACATCCACTTCTTCCGCCTCGGGAAGAACTGCTACCGAAGCTGCGGATGTATGTACCCGGCCTTGCGTTTCAGTATCTGGAACACGTTGCACACGGTGTACACCTGATTCGTATTTCAATTGTCCATAAACGTCTTCACCGATTACCTTTAATATCACCTCCTTGTAACCGCCAGAAGTTCCTTCGGTAACATCCATGACTTCATTACGCCAGCCTTTGGTCTCGAAATAACGTGTGTACATGCGATAGAGGTCACCAGCAAATAAAGCTGCTTCATCACCGCCAGATCCACCACGAATTTCGATAATGGCGTTTTTCGCGTCTTCAGGATCCTTAGGAATCAGCATCAGACGAATCTCTTCTTCTTTCTCTTCTTTGGCGACATATAAAAGATCCAACTCCTCCTTGGCCATCTCACGAAGCTCTTGATCCTTTTCGTTCATGATGATGTCCTTATTGGTGTCGATATTACTGACCATATTTCTATAAATATGGTACTGATCCACAATCTTGCCCAAATCTTTGTATTCTTTATTTAATCTGGCAAAACGTTTCATATCTTGCATGGTATCAGGGTTGCTTAATTCAGCTTCCACTTCTTCCCATCTTTCTTTTATCGCTTGTAATTTGTCTAACATATTTCAAAAATGCTTCTTCTAGGAATGTATGCCCTAGGTTACTATTGAGTGTACAAAAGTAAGGAAATTTTGTTGCTTTTAAACTACCTAGCCGGCTATTAATGAGAGGAAACTGCTTTTAGTCCCACAATAGAGGCAATGAGTGTGAAAATAAAGAATATGCGCCAGAAATCTGCTGGCTCCTTGAAGAAAATGATTCCCATTAAAACCGTACCTACTGCTCCGATCCCCGTCCAAACAGCGTAAGCTGTACCCAGAGGAAGTGTCTGTGTAGCTTTGATCAATAAGCCCATACTCGCAAAAAGAAAGATCACAAAGGCCCCATACCAGAGCCATTGTCCAGTCCCGGTTGCATCTTTCGCTTTACCCAAACAGGTGGTGAAACCAATTTCACATAATCCACCCAATATTAAAAATATCCAGTTCATACCCTTTTCTTTGTTTACAGACAAAGTTCCTTCTTTTGGGCGATAATAGTTTTTACAAATGTTAAAAATTTGTATGAATATTCGCGCGAATCCGACTTAAAGTAACTTGACTAACACCGAGATAGGAGGCGATGTACCCCAGTTTGATGCGCTGGATATATTGGGGGTATTTTTGAAGGAGTTCTGCATAACGCTCCTGCGCAGTATTAAAAAGCTTCGCCATTGTGCGGTGCTCGGCTTTTATAAATTCGAGTTCAGCCATCTTTCTCCCCCAGTTGGCAATCGCGATATCACTTTCGTAGAGCTCAAAAAGCTGTTGCTGGTTGATGCGATAGACCACACTGTCCTCCAGCAGATCGATGTTTTCGTAACCTGGGGTATCATGCACATAACTATTCATGGAAATAAGTGTTCCTCCGGGGGAAACAAAATCAAGGGTAATTTGACGTTTGGGCGTCTCGTAATAAACCCGGGCTAAACCCGAGGCCAAAAAATAGATGTCTTTTTGCGTTTTGTCCTGTTCGATTAATAGGCTATTTCTTTTCACGGTGATCTTTTGACTAAGCTGCTCCAATTTTGAAGTGCTTTCCACCGAAAGAAAGTGATAGCCATTGAGGCAATCCGATAATGAAATTAGGATTTGCTCGCCCATTTCTCCAAACGTAAATTTTCACCATCCCATACGGCGTAGGTATGGTAGTTTATCCATTCGCCTAAATTTATGATGCGGCTATTGGGATTTAGCTTAATATCATAGGGAAGATGGCGATGTCCAAAAATATAATAGTCGTGATGCTGCATAGATTCCACTTCCTTCGCATAGCCAATTAGCCATTCTTTGTCTTCTCCCAAAAACTTTTCGTCTGTATTGCTGGACAGACGACTATGTTTAGACCAGCGTGTTGCGATTCCAATGCCGAGATTTGGATGTAAACGTGCAAATAACCATTGACAGATGCGGCTCCGAAATATTTTTTTGAGTATTTTGTATTTGTAATCTCCCGAACCTAGTCCATCGCCGTGGTGGATATAGAACTTTTTGCCATTGAGCTGCATTTCCAATTCATCGTCTATGATTTTTACGTTCAATTCCTCTTTGAGATAATCAAACATCCACATATCGTGATTCCCTTTAAATAGGGTAATGGGAATGCCGAGATCCGATATTTCGGCTAATTTACCTAAAAAGCGAATATAGCCTTTCGGGACAACCGTGGTATACTCGAACCAGAAATCAAAAATATCGCCAACAAGATAAAGCGCCGCCGCATTTATTTTGATCTCTTCCAGCCACTGTATAATTTGCAGCTCCCTTTCCCGTGAGCGTTCCAAGGGATACGATCCTAGATGGAAGTCGGACGCAAAATAAATTTTTGTTCTTGTTGACATGTGGCCAAAACTAAAAAAAATGGAGCCGAATACAAAATTCGCCTCCACAATATATTTTGCTAGGATTTAGATAATTCGGTGATGAGCGCCTTTAGATAATCTGTGGCATCGGGATCAATGCGCTTCAAAGACTGTTGAAGCTGATCGGGATAAGCACTTTTTATCGCCATGATCGAACTTGCGATAACCATATAGGATTTGTCGTTTACAGCATGCAGAATTAGACTTTTGTATTTTTTATCTTTTGTCTGTGCAAGCTTTTGAATCGCAGAGGCACGGATAACAGAGGCTTCGGATTTTTCCGCAAGGGCTAAGATTGTTTTTTCTGTTGACTTGCGGACTGCAGGATTGCTTAGATCGAGACCCTGAATCGCTGTAGCAGCAAGGTCGGGATCGGTATCCTTTAACGCTTCAGTTAAGATTTGTTGACTAATTGTATTCGCCGGATTTTTTGCAGCGTAAGTAATGGCCTCTGCACGGTTTGCAAAGGAAGGAGCATGTTGATATTGATACAGATAGTCGGCAGCTGACTTAGCGATTTGAATTTGGCCAACGAGCACTTTTTCGGGATCAATATCGATAAATTCAACGGCAGCAGGTACGGGAACCATAAATTGGGCATTCCGCTTGTTGAGTTGAAAGTGCTGTCTGATCTTACCATTTTTGGTATAGATATCGACGGTCAAAGGGACCTGGAATGTCTGCACGGTAGAATCTTGAATTTGGGCTACGTTCAGTATAACACTGTTCTCTCCAGTTCTTGTCGTAATTTTCAAAATTGGATGCCCACCTTGGTAATACCATTGATTGAAATACGGAGCCCAGTCTTTGCCGGTCACTTCCTCCATAGCGAGACGCAGCTGTTGCGGTTCGCCGGTTTTAAAAGAATTGTCTGTCAAATATTTTTTTAGCGATTGATAGAATGCGTCATCCCCCATCTGCGCTTTCAGGGCATAGAGAATCAATGATCCTTTCGCATAGCTGATGTTATCGAACATATCTTCTTTATCGTGATAATAATAGCGCGCTAAAGCCGGACTCTTTCCGTTTTTAGTCGTGTTAAGGTAAGACTGTAGTTTTTCAAACCTCGATTTATCCCCACGATCTTTACCTCCGTCGTGTTCACGCCAGATCACCTCGCCGAAAGTGGCGAAAGACTCATTCATGGTCAGATTGGACCAAGATTCTGCTGTGACCAAATCGCCAAACCACTGGTGAAACAGTTCATGGGCAATCGTTCCCTCCTGATTATCGTCCAACAATTCGCGTTTGGTCTTTTGTACATGTTCCCCATGCAATGTTGCACTGGTGTTTTCCATTGCACCTGAAACATAATCACGACAGACGATCTGTGCATATTTATTCCATGGGTAAGGGACACCCAGTGTTTTGCTATAAAAGTCCATCATGGCCGGCGTCTTCCCAAAAATATCCTTCGCATAAGGCGCATATTTCGGCTCTAGGTAATAGTCAACAGGGATATTATTGTACTTATCGGCATAGATTTTGAAATCGCCAACGGCCATCATAAACAAGTAGGGGGCATGTGGTAGATCCATTTTCCAGGTATCCGTGCGTGTACCATCCTGATTCTTCTGTTGGTTAATCAATGCTCCATTCGATAAACTCACATAGTTATCAAGGACAGTCATGGAGATTTCGGCCGTGGTCTTTTGATTTGGACGGTCGATGGTTGGAAACCATGCTGAAGACGCTTCTGTTTCGCCTTGTGTCCATATCTGGCGCGGCTTATTTGGCGTACGCTCATCAGGATTGATAAAATAAAGCCCTTTTGCATCATTGATTGCTGCACTGCCCTGTGCTTTTAATAAGTTGGGTTTTGCAGTATAATCGAGGTAAATGGTGTACTTTTCTTTTGCGAGATACTTGCGGTCGAGCTTGATCAAAAGCGAGTTGTTATCATAGTTGTATTTTAATGGAACCAGCTGCTGGTCATTAACCAAAGACACCTGTTTGATATCCATTCCCTTTGCATCGAGGCGAAGGGAGTCCGTCGGATAAAAATGGGGTTGCAATGTAACCCATTCTTTTCCGTAGAGGAATTGATTTGTATAGTCAAAACGTACATCCAGCTTGGTGTGAACAAGATTATTGATCTTGGTAGGGGTGGCTCTATACTGTTGATCCACCGGTAGTTGCTGACCATTGCTGACACCCGTTTGCAGCATGGAAATTCCTACTAAAAGATATATGATTTTTTTAAACATGGTTTAGTAATTCAAGATTTAAATAAATCTAAAGAAATTTCGGCTGTCCAAGAAATATGCCGCGAAGAAATATGCAACTGCTGATGGATGTTTTCTCGATTGCTCTATCGCTGATAAACAGACAGCGATTTTGTTGTAGCGCTTTTCGCACCATATTGTGGTCGTCGGGTAACGATGAACTCGCGCTTTTTAAGGTATGCTTTGCAAGATAAATACAGCCTGAGAAACATAGGAGGTCGATAAATTTGTCTATATTCAACTCAAATTTTCAGATACTAGGTGAATTGAACTTAGATTGGTTGAAACAAGTATACGATTTTATGATAAAGAAAAATTTTGGTCTTATCCTAATGATGATGGGTATGGCAGGTACGGCGACAACTGGTTATGGACAACGGTTAACATATCCCACGACAACGAAAGGAACCGTCGTGGATGAATTTTGGGGGGAAAAGATTGCAGACCCCTATCGCTGGCTGGAAGATGATCGTTCAGCTGAAACAAAAAACTGGGTAGAGGCTGAGAATAAGGTCACATTTGACTATTTGAATGCAATCCCGTTCCGCACAAAGCTGAAAGATCAATTAACCGAAATATGGAATTATGAAAAAATAGGAACACCTTTTAAGGAAGGTGGATATACTTATTTTTTTAAAAATAATGGCTTACAGCAGCATGCGGTGCTTTATCGCAAACTAGGGGAGAAAGGGACAGAGGAAGTTTTCTTGGACCCAAATACTTTCTCGAAAGATGGATCGACTTCATTAGCGGACGTTTCATTTTCTAAAGATGGTAGCCTAGTCGCCTATTCTATTTCTGAAGGCGGATCAGACTGGCGGAAAGTCATTGTGCTGAATGCCAAAGATAAGTCACCTGTGGGGGCCACCCTCATAGATGTCAAATTCTCCGGTATCGCATGGAAAGGAAATGATGGGTTTTATTATTCAAGCTACGATAAGCCAAAGGGGTCTGAACTTTCTGAAAAAACAGATCAACATAAATTATTTTACCATAAACTCAACACAGCACAGTCTGAAGATAAATTGATTTTTGGAGGTTCTGCAACACCAAGGCGTTATGTGGGTGCTTCATTGACAGATGATCAACGGTACCTAATTATCTCCGCCGCAAATACGACAACGGGAAATGAACTGTATTATCAGGATCTCAAGCAGCCGAATAGCAAGATTATTTGCTTGCAGGACCATTTTGATGCCAATACCGGTGTCGTTGACAATATTGGGGACAGTTTCTTACTGGAGACAAATTATAAGGCTGCCAACAACCGTTTGGTTAAAGTAGATTTGAAGAATCCTGCAAAAGAGAACTGGAAAGATGTTATTCCAGAGACTGAAAATGTCCTTTCGATCAGTACTGGAGGGGGCTATCTTTTTGCAAATTATTTGAAGGATGCCGTTTCTGTTGTGATTCAATACGATTATACCGGTAAGAAGATTCGACAAATAGAATTGCCTGGCATTGGTACAGCGAGTGGCTTTTCGGGTAAAAAGACAGAAAAAGAAATCTATTTTGGTTTTTCAAATTACATTACACCGTCTTCGAGCTATAAGTTCGACGTGAGTTCTGGGCACGCTACGCTTTATATCAAGCCTAAAGTAAAGTTTGACTCGGATCAGTATGAATCCAAACAGGTGTTCTACACCTCGAAAGACGGTACGAAAGTTCCGATGATTATTACCCACAAAAAGGGGATTGCTTTGAACGGTAAAAACCCGACGATTGTATATGGTTATGGGGGCTTTAATATCAGCTTAACCCCTGGGTTCAGTACTTCCGTTGCTGTGTGGTTAGCAAATGGCGGTGTTTATGCTGTTCCGAATCTCCGTGGCGGCGGCGAATATGGTCAGAAATGGCATGATGGCGGCAGGCAGTTCAACAAATTAAATGTCTTTCATGATTTTATTGCAGCTGCCCGTTACCTGCAGGAGAATGGGTATACATCACCGGAGTATACCGCTTTAAACGGAGGATCCAACGGTGGCTTGCTTGTTGGGGCGACAATGACAATCGATCCTAAAATTGCCAAAGTGGCTCTTCCAGAGGTTGGTGTTTTGGATATGTTACGTTACCATACTTTCACGGCTGGTGCAGGTTGGTCCTATGATTATGGTACGGTCAGTGATAGCAAAGAAATGTTTGACTATCTGAAAGCGTATTCTCCGGTGCATAATGTGAAATCTGGCGTTTGCTACCCAGCAACAATGGTGTTTACCGGAGATCATGATGATCGGGTAGTGCCAGCACACTCCTATAAATTTGCTTCAGAGCTGCAGGCAAAGCAAGGTTGTGATAATCCTGTATTGATCCGTATTGAGACGAAAGCTGGTCATGGTGCTGGAAGGTCTACAGAAGTTCTGATCAATAGTACTGTGGATAAGTATGCTTTTGCGCTTTGGAACATGGGAATAAAGGCATTAAAGTAACCAGGCAGCTTGAAGCTTCAGGGTGAGGTCTCTATCTATATAAAAGTCCCGATCCATAATTGGATCGGGACTTTTGTCTTTATAGATGATCAGCATAGGCTCTTATCGGGTTCCTTTTAGTTTTCCCAAGTTTTTATTCCTTTCATCATCTTTTCAAGCGTTTCTTGATAGATAGGGCGATCGTCCTCACTGGCCATTTCGACGGCTTTGTTTTGCCACTTTATCGCTTTTTCTTTTTCACCTTTTTTATAGAGTAGATTGGAGTAGGTGTCCAAGAATGCGCTGCTCGGATCTTCAATGATCGATTTTTTGCTCCAGCTTAGTGCGGATTCGATACAGGCCGGATCGCTGCTGTTATTAAAGATAGTCCAGGCAAAAGTGTTTAATTGATGTGGAGTAAAATCTTCTGATGAAAGATAATCATTGATGGTATTCTTCATCGCCACATAATTTTTCACCTGAAGGTAATAGTGTGCTCTAATCTTCTTGAACATCGGAACGAAATCGATGTCCGGATATTTTGCCGTCAGTTCATTTTGATAACTATCCCAGTTAGGTTCGTGCTTGGCATCTATTTTAATCTGGAATAATTCGTTAACGACAACATTTGCCAGCGTACGGTTGGCAATACCAGGTGACTCTAATAGGATATCAATTTTTTCTTTATTGTTCCGGATAAGATTGAAAGCTTTCGAATTGGTAAATTTTGCTGCAGCCAATAGAATATGCACGTTCTCCTTTTTGAACAACTCATCTGTTCCTAGTGAATTTGCTAACGTATTTTCCGCCTTGCGCGCAGTGTTTTCATCGTAGGCGATATTCGCTGCTTTTAGCATCTGCTTGGCCGTGTAAATATCCTGCGGTCTTTTATCGAATTTTTTTAACAGGGTGTAATACTGTGTTTCAGGATTTAGCCCATCCATTACATGGCCGACAAATTCAGGCGCATCACTTGCTCCAACAATGCGGTGTACAGCTTGTCCATTGGGATTAAAAATAAGAAATGTAGGAAACGATTGAATATTATATTCATTGGAAATAGCACGCGCATCGGCATACCATTTTTTGACGTTGGCATTGTCAGATTCTGTGGAATCCATTTGTACCTTAACACTAATAAAGTTTTCATTAATTGGCTGCCCCACCTGTTCTAACGGAAAGATCTCATTACTCATATATTGGCATGGACCACACCAGGTTGCAAATAGCTCTACAAAGATATATTTGTTTTCAGATTCTGCGCGCTCCTTTATTTGTTTCCAACTCAATCCATTTATAAATTTCACACCCTTAGTCTGGGCGTGAGCCAAATTCCCGAATAAAATCGTAAGGCACAATGCGATTATACTTCTCATACTCACTCAACAAAAGATTCATAATTATGCTTAAGTTATCAAATTAATCTGAAAACAAAAACACCTCGGATGTTTTAATTTCAGAGGTGTTTTTGTGGATTGATAAATCGTCTATTTGATATTTATCTTAGCCTTTAAATCTTTTGTTAGGCCATCTTTGTGTAACATCAAAGAAGTTGTTTTATAACGTACGAATTCTTTTGTGGCATAAAGGTAACCATGATAGTCATTTGTTGTTCCCCAAGAGTTTTTAACAATGTAGTACTCTTTTCCATTTTGATCTTTCACAAGACCAACAATATGCATACCGTGGTCATCAGTTGTTTGCCAGTTCTCAAAAGCTTTTTGTCGTTCTTCGGCTGTAACTTTTAATTCAGGTTTAGGACCAACGAACATGGTTGATTTTTCTTGCTCTGTCATTTCCTCGAAAGGTTTTTCAGGTACATAAGCAACCCCGTTTTTCCAGGAGAAACCTTTTTCAGATACGTCAGTTGCCCAAGCCACAGTATAACCCTTTTGTAAAGCGTTGTCAATGATATCCGTTAAATCGTTCATTTTAACATTGTAAAAACGGTCGAATGACCAGTTGTCTGGAATCAGCAATACGAACTGGCTGTAATACGGATGATCGGTTACGGAAGCAATACCGACATAGTCGTCTGGATTGATACCGATTACCTGATCTGCAAAGGTACGTGGTGTGTAGGATTTACCGTTATAGTCAAATTGCTCAGGGACCTCTCCAAGGTAAGAATCCATGGCAGCGGTATAGGCTTTCTCCCAGTTTGGCGTCAATGTTTTGCCCTTCACTACTGCACCCAACATAGCGTCCAACATAGAAGTCATTTCGCCAAAGTTGTTACGGGTAGTACCGTAGTGGAGACCCGTATACGCCGATTGTGGCATTGTTCCGTATTTACGAAAGGAGTTCAATACATCATGGAATTGACCGCCCTCGCCCAATGACAATCCACCATGAAGGCGTACATAGGTACGTGCTTTGTCTAAGTATGTGTTCCGCGCAGTATAAATTTGGGATATCTCAACCGGTTTCTTACCCATACGAATCATCTCAGACTCTAGAAAAGAATTACCTGAATAAGACCAACAAGTACCTGATGAACCTTGATTTTTGATGGATGTATTCCCTAGATTGATGACTTCAGTAAAGGTAAATCCAGATTTGCTATTGTCATTTTGATTTGCTTTTAGCGCATTGATCAAATTGTCTTGTGCTTGTACTTGGAAAGACGCTGCAAAAAGTGAAGCGGCTAGTACAATCGTTTTATTCCAATTCATTGTTAGTATGTTGTTAATTTAATGTGGTGCTAAAATAAATAAATAAAATTGAGTAAGATCAATTCCTCTGTAAAATAATTGTGCTGAAAAATCTCCTATTTGTATCTTAATGTCCTGCTAGGCAAAGAAATGATAGAAGTTTTCTAAGGTTAAATAGAAATGGTCAGAATGAAAATTCTGACCATTATAGGATGTTTAGTCTATTATGTGCTGCCCATTGCTACAACATTTTACAACGCGATAAGCATAGTTTTTCAATCACCTTCGCCTAATCAGCAATGGAAGACTTTTTTGGAAAAAGCAGTGACGCAATAATACTTAAAGCGAGGATGCCGATAATAACAATCAGTGAATGTGTTGTCGTAAAACCAACTTCGGCCAACCAATGGTGTAGCAGCATCTTTAGTCCAATGAAGACCAGTAAAAAGGCTAAACCTACTTTGAGGTATTGAAATTTGTGTATGATATTGACCAATAGGAAAAACATTGAACGTAAGCCTAGAATCGCAAAAATGTTAGAAAAAAATACGACGTAGGGATCTTTGGTAACGGAGAAAATCGCAGGAATAGAATCCACAGCGAAAATGAGATCTGTAAATTCAATCACTAGCAATACAAGAAAGAGCGGAGTCATGTATTTAACACCGTTCTCTACATGGAAAAAGTGTCCACCATCTAATTTTGGAGTTACTTTAAAATAGCGCGAAGCGAATTTAACGACTGGGTGATTCTGTGGATCAACTTCCTCTTCCTGGTTGCGGTTAATAAACATTTTTACACCTGTAAAGACTAGGAAAGCGCCAAAAACATATAGAATCCAGCCAAACTTAGCAATAAGGGTGGCGCCAAGGAATATAAATAGGAAACGCATAATGATTGCGCCCAAAATACCCCAAACCAAAACTTTATGGTAATAACGCTCTGGAATACCGAAAGAGGTGAACAGTAAGACCATCACAAAGATATTATCTACTGACAAGGCGTATTCCACAACATAACCGGTAAGATATTCCAGACCAAGATTCTTATTATAAACATCGAGACTGGCCGCTAGATCTCCGGGAATAATTTTAATATCGTGGTGGTGTTTGGCGATGACCTCTTGGAGGTGATTCAAATCATGGATATTGTGCAGTTCAAATCCATAGTGACGTAGCAGCCAATAGAAGCCTAAAGAGAATAAGACCCAAATGGCACTCATAATACTAGCCATCTTCAGGCTGACAGGTTTGTCGCCTTTAGAAAATAACCCAAGATCTATTGCAAGCATAAGCGCAATAAATATTAGGAACCCACCAAAAAACATTAATTCGTGACTCATTTTATTTTTTTCTTTCTGTTGTGTATTTTACCAATTGCTCCAGTCCGGCTTTGTATTCGCTGTCTGGAAAGTCTTCCAATATTCGAAATGCATCTTGCTGGTATTCTAGCATCTTATTTGTTGCGTATGCTAACCCACCACTCTTACGGACAAAATCAATGACTTCAGCAACTTTTTGAGCATCCTCATTGTGGTTTTTAACTAAATTAATGATTCTTCGTTTTTCGCTTGCAGTAACTTGATGTAATGCATAAATGAGCGGTAAAGTTATTTTTTTCTCTTTGATATCATTGCCGAGCGGTTTGCCGACGTCATCTAAGCCAAAGTCAAACAAATCGTCTTTGATCTGGAATGCAATTCCAATTTTTTCACCAAATTGATGAAGTTTATCTACTGTTCCTTGATCTGCATTTGACGAGGCCGACCCGCAAGCACAGCAAGAAGCGATTAGCGAGGCTGTTTTTTTTCGGATCACTTCAAAATAAATAGACTCTTCAATATCCAGTTTACGAGCCTTTTCGATCTGAAGCAATTCACCTTCGCTCATCTGTTCAACAGCTTCGGATACAATTTTTAGTAAGTGATAATCCTGATGTTTTACCGAAAGGAGTAAACCTCTTGACAATAGAAAATCACCCACCAAAACAGCAATTTTATTTTTCCATAGCGCATTGATCGAAAAAAATCCTCGACGTTCGTAGGAATTGTCCACCACATCGTCATGTACCAAAGAGGCAGTGTGCAACAACTCTACAAGAGCAGCACCACGGTAAGTGGATTCATTAATTCCGTTACATATGCCCGCTGAAAAGAACACAAACATAGGCCGCATTTGTTTGCCTTTACGTTTGATCAAGTATTGTGTAATGCGATCCAACAAGGGGACGGAGCTTTTCATCGAAGCTTTGAATTTTTTCTCAAAAGCTTCAAGTTCATGGACAATAGGACGTTGAATCTCTCTTAATTTTGACATGAATTAGGGTGAAATACCAAAATAGTTAAAGCTTAAAGATAGTGATTTTATGACAACTCTTCGGCTGCTCGCTCAAGATTTTTGTACCATTCCTCACCGTAGGTGCGGATTAACGGATCTTTTAAAAACTTAAAGACAGGGACCTGCAATTCTTTCCCGAATGAACAGGCATCTTTACAGATATGCCAACGGTCATAGTGAAGTACGTCAAATTCGGGATAATGTGTTGTCCGGATAGGGTATAGGTGACATGATACAGGTTTTCGCCAATGGATCTCGCCGAGTTCGTAAGCTTTTTCAATAGCACATTTTGTGATGCCATTTTCCCAGGTCACATAGGCGCACTCTTTATTTCCATCGACACAGGTAGTCGTCAGATCACCATCTACATCAATTACATATTTGCCTTGCTCCTCAATCGCTTCAATACCTTTCTCTGTCATATAAGGCTTTACTTTAGGATAGATCTCCTCCAGGATGGCCTTTTCACTTTCCAATAACGGGGCGCCCGAATCGCCTTCAATACAACAGATTCCTTTGCACTTTGATAAATTGCACACAAAGTCATTATTGATTAGATCTTCGTGTACCAATACATTTCCTACTTCAATCATTCTAATTATTTTGAGTAGCTTGCTCGTTGTCCCAATTTGTACTTTAATCCGCTTGCTTCCAGTAATTCTAACGTTACGGAGCCGATTAAAATATCTACATTGGCTTTGACCGGAATACGGTTGCCATCATTGGTTACCCACAAATAAAGCTTGCTATTTTTTTTAAATATACGTCCCGGTTTGATTTCGGGACTGAATTTGAGGCATTCTAATGTGCCTAATTCGGTTTTTATCTTTTCTATTCCAATATATTGTATGCCTAAGGTAGCAATCTCATCATTCAGAAAATAAGTCAGCTTGAAAGATTCTCCCGGTTTAACCGTTGACAGATCCAGGTTGCGCGCAAAATAGTAGGAGGAAAGCAAGTCAAAAGTTTGATCTACTTTCGAATTAAATGTTCCTTTATTACCGACAACGGTATTTGTCGCTTGGTTAAAGCGTACCTTATCATTCCTTCTGTATCCCCCTTCGCGAATGTTTTCCGTATAATAATAGGGTAAAAATGTTTTACTGTTAATATACGAATTGTATTCATTGCGTACTGTATATATCGCAAAGGCACCTGCTGTCTTACCTGCTGCATATAAATGAAAGGAAGGGTTTCCAGTTCCATCCTTTGTGTCTTCAACAGTTAATGTTCCAGTTGCGGCGGAAATAAAGCCATAACGGAGTTTATACTTTAATTTCTCACCACCTTTAAATGCAGATTCCTTTAAATGCGGTAATTCTTGAGCAAAAGCAGTACTTACTACCACGGATAAGTAAAAGAGCAAAGTCGATATAAGTTTCATGTAGGTAAGTTTACGAAATTTGTTTGAAAAAGAAATGTTAATTTCATTCAAATAAATTTAACTTTTGACATTAAATGAGACGTTCATAGACAATGACTTATACATTGATGTGATTGGATTACTTAGGCTGTACTCGTTTAAATACAGGTACGGTAGAACAAGGCTCACCATACATAATACTTTTTGCCACCTTGCTTAGTTTTACCGTAAACTGTACAAATACGGACTCTGGAATAAAAGTGTCGCCACATCCTTTTACAACTACACGCTGATCCCGAAATTGTTCCATGTCAATCTGTTCAATAGCTGCAGCATACTGCATGCGTAACAGTTCATCCGCGTCTCCGAAGATGATTGTTGCTGCATGAGGTTCCAATTTATTGGCCAATAACATGTAAGCCCAGGTGGGCACAATAGCATCTGCACTACAGGTAATTGCTACATGTTTACCGGCATATTGCGACCAATCGTTTGTCTTAATGAACTCGCGGAAATCCTTTTCTTTAAGAATCAAGCCATGGAAGAGATTATCCTTAATATCATATACCACATTGTCTGCTTGAGGATGGTAGTTGGCCAAGTCAACTGTGACTAACCCACTTTGCGCAACTTTGTTGACAATATTTGTTTGAATATCCATATTTACATCAAAAAAAAGCCGGACGATAATTCGTCCGGCTACAAATTTACTTAAAAATCTTTTAAAAGAATTTCACTCTATTGTCAATGATTTCAGCTTTGTCTTGTAATGCGCGGAAAATAGATCCCCAAGCGCGTTGTGCTTTAGCTGCAAGCATTTGTTTCTTTTGTCCATTGATATCGGAGATAGCGGCAGGATTGGTAAAACCGTTGACCTGTACTACATATACACCTGTATTTCCTTCAATCGCTTTGGAAGGTTTGTTTGGTTGAAGTCCAAAAACTGTTCCTACAACCTTGTTTTCCAATGCAACACCAGGGATAACTGGGTTTGCGAAGACAACATTTTCAACGTGAATAGCTGATTTACCTACTTTTTGAGCAACCTGATCTATAGAAGATGCACCTGCCAAAGCTTTGTCAAATTTCTCTTTCAAGATCTTCGCTTTAACCATATTTCTTACTGCAGGCTCAATATCTTTTTTAACGGCATCCAGAGAAAGCGTTCCTTTAGGTTGTATATCAACCAAACTTGCTAAGATGTAAGAAGTTTCAGTCTCAAATACTTTGTCTGAGATATCGCCTTTTTTCGCTTCGAAAGCCCATTTAATTAAATCACGTGGCGCTTCATTACCATCTAATACATTGTCCATCGCTGTCACGCGTGAAGCTGTTTTTGCTTCTAGACCAAGTTTTTTCGCTTCTTGAGCAAAGTTCTGTGCTGTGGCTGCAGATAAGAATGCTGTTGCTTTGCTATGCGCATTGTTTAATGTTTCTTTTCCACTGCTGATCACTTTATCAATGATGGCAACTTTCGCATATTTTGAGCTACCTGATTGTTTCTCAATTTTAATGACATGCACACCAAATTGAGATTTTACAACTTTGATATCTCCTGTTTTTCCTTCGAATACGGCATTCTCAAATTCAGGAACCATACGACCTCTTGTGAATGTCCCTAGTTCGCCACCATTTGTTTTGCTTTCTGGATCTTTACTGAACTGAACGGCCAATGCTGCAAAATTGTCTCCTTTTTGAATCAATCCTTTGATCGAATCTGCTTTCGCCAAGGCCTTATCTACGCCACCCTCAGCTGTAGGGTCCAGTAAGATATGAGATGCTTTTACTGAGTCAGGACTTACGATCGTCGAAACAACTTTTGCGATTTCATACGCGTTGTTGTTTAAAAAAGGTCCAACTGTTGTGCCAGCAGCCACATTGAATACAACTGAATCCAAAGAAGGGCTCAACTGTCCTTTTTTCACATAAGTGAACGGGTATTTGTTGTCTGAATTGATCGAAGCAAACAAGGAGTCGTCTTTGGCAACGATTAAATCCTGTTTCAATTTGTTGATGGTTTCTTTTACGGCCAAAGAATCTTTAGCAAGAGGTTTTGCATCTACAGTTACATATTGAATTGCACGAGTTTCCTCTTGGGTTTTGAACATGCTTTTATGTTCATCATAATATTCTTGGTAATCAGCATCCGTCAATTTAGCATCTGCATCTTTGACAGAAGCATAATCTAAAAGAATGTATTTGAAGTTTGCCAATTTATTGCGCTCTTGGTATTCTTCGTTTGCTTCCAATGAAGTAACGTATACGCTATTGGAAAGCAACTCGCCGTATTTGCTGCTTAAACGTTCATCTCTAACGCCTTCAAGTAATGTATTCCATTGGTCGTAGACAGCAGGATTATTGTTCACCTGCCCTAAGAAGGTCATCAATTGACTATGGTCAAACTGTCCCGTTTGTGGGTTAGTAAAAGCCTGAACGATTTGAGGTGAAGGATTTGGCCCTTTTACTAAATCATTTAATTCTTCTTTACCGACAGTCAAACCGATTTTTTCAATCTCTTTTTTCAAGATCTCTCTTGACAAAAATTGATTCCAAACTTGTTGAACAGCGTATGTTCTCATTTGAGGAGTCACTGCACCTCCCATTTGTTGTTTGAACATTTCTTCTGTTTGTTCAACTTGTTGATTGAACGCAGGATATTCAATTTCAGTTCCGTTGACTTCCCCTACACGATTTTGATGTCTCGCCCAAAAAGGAGCTCCTCCCCGAACGACATCGCCTAGTAAAAATGCTAAAATTGCGATAGCCATAGCTGCGGTCAAGATGACACCCGCTTTGTTACGCAAAAAGCCCATTAATCCCATAGTCTGCTTATTGTGTTTATATTGTGTAAATACTTGTATTTCGTTAATTTATGCATAGCATAGCAAAATGCGGTGCAAGATACAATTTTTATAAAAAAAAATGGAATATTTTCCTGAATGTAGCAAAACAAATTTGAAAAATAATTGTATAAACTGAAGTTTTCTGTTCTCTTTTAGTTCAAATGATTCGTTTTGAATAACTTAATCGTATAAATAAACAGTCTGGGGCCATTGTATCAGATCCAAAGCTGCTTTTAAACCAAACCGGAATCTGGTTTATGACCCACGATGAGCTATTTTCCTAAAGAAGGGAACAGATTGTTGTTGGTAATAATGGTGTAACCAGTGGCATTGGCTATATTGACATGTTTGAAATCTTTGTCTGATGTAAATGATGACCCCTGTAAATTACCCCGATTATCGCGAAAGAAAGCCGTTATCGGCACGTGATTATAAAAGATCCTGTTGCTGTTGCTATCAACTTGACTTTCGTCATAGATGATCTCTTCAGTTTTGATAATCGATCCGTCAGCCATAGTTACTACAACGTTTTTTGTAAAAGTGGTCGTCTTTTCTTTTTCCCTACGAATGGCGTGGTCGGAGGTGATGCGTTGAGTTTCCTTTAAATTGTCATCGTAAAAGATGATTTTTATGCTTTTGGGAAATTCATATACTTCGGTACTATCGTGTTTGATACGCATTTCTGGCGCCGTAAGATTGGCTTTTACCCGTGTCGAATCGCTGTAGATGATGTCTACATGACGTGAGATGTCGACCGCCTCTTCCTTTTTCATGTTGGCAATCCGGTCGACCTCTTTTAAATCAGGTTCGCACGAAGTCAATGAGAGCGCCCCTAGTAAAGATACGATTACTAGGGGCGATATATTTTGGATTATGGTCGAAGCAAATGTCTTGCGTACCATCGGATTAATCAAATTGAGTTCTTCTAAACCAGCGGTCATTTAAGGTAAAGCCTATATTAAAGTTAATATAACGTTCACGTAAGAGGCTATTGCTGATTTTGCCCATTTGTCCAAATTCTGCCGAAAAGTTTATTTTAGAGAAAGCTCCCGAAAATTGATTTCTTGCAAATGGGAAACCAACACCAACAGTAACAGCCATATCGTTGATATTTTGGTTACTTAAGAAATATTGTGTTTTGTTATATCTAAAGCCAAGTCGATAATCTACTCGGTTCAAATACTTAAGCGAGGTGACATCGGGCGTAATTTGACCCCCAATCGCTACGCCGTAATTCTTGCGGAGCTCATTTTCTCCTTTTCTAGTCTGAAATCTCGACCAATCTGCGTATTTAAAATCAGCACCAACCAACCAGCGGTTACTACGCGCAAGCGTGATACCAACATTATGCTTCAGTGGAAGGGTCAAATGTCTGCTACTGCGGTCAGAAATAAAGGTGCTATCCAACGGGATATTTTGGTTGTCCGGATCAGAAGAAGGTGTAGTTCTCGTATTAAATATTGTTGTTCTCTCTTTAATATCATTATTTAATGAACCAGAGTAACCAAAGGTCAGTGAGTATTCCTTATTTAACGGTTGCTCGTATTGTAAGCCATAATCAAAGATAATACCTTGTATTTCGCGTTTATTCTGTTGCTGGGTATTCAATGCCCCCGATGAAGGGAGAAATTCTACACGGCTATAATCATTTAAGGTTCCAAATAGATAGGACATGTTGGCACCGATACTCAGGCCTTTCACGATGCGTACCCCCCAACCAGCATAGGCTTTTGTTAAACCACCTTCGCCGGTGAAAACTTTCGTGTAGGGATCAGTATTTGAAGTTCCTGTTGAAGATGTCCGATAACCAATATCAGAGTAGGGAAGAATACCCAAACTGATTCCTCCAAATCGTTTCATGGGGAAAGTCATGGTGATGTGGCTAAAGGCAAAGTCAGCCGTGTTATCTGATCGGGTTGTCGAATTTAATTGCGTGTAATTGCCATATAAACCAGCATCAAAGGTGGTAAACTGTGTGGCAGAGTAAGATGCAGGATTGCTCGGGTTGGTGTTGTATACGCCATTGATTCTTCGGATAGCGGTATTCACGCCCCCCATACCTCTATATTGTGGCAATAAATCCTCTCGCATCTGACCAAGTCCAAATTGAGAGTAGGGTGATGCGGATGTCGTTTTTTGGGCAAATGCGGTAGTAGAACTAGCTAAAATTCCCCCTGCTAACAACAGTTGGAGTGATTTATTTTTTAGAGAGCTTGTAAAGCGTTTCTGCATGGTCAATCTATAAAATTGAGAAACTAATGTTTATTTAGTTTTAGTGAAATTTTCGAGTTATTTGACTCTGATATTAAATGTTTTTTGCTTTTAATCGCATACAAAACTATTCAATTTTTGCGAGCTTGTTAAGCCGATTTTGTTAAAAAAGGTTAAACGCTTATTGTACAGCAGCTTAGAAAAACTGAAAGTAGATTATAGTGAGGGTTATAATGGCGTATACGACCTCAAAAAACCATTTCTTTTTGGCATAAGTGAAATAGTACGCCATATAGATGGCGATAGAAGGTGCGCAAAGTAAAAAATGGGCCTCTGTTAGTTTTTTATTCCAGTAGAACGAGACTACCGCCAGGCATAACATAAAGAACAACAATTGAAATGACTTGCGAATATGCACGACACTTTTAAAAAAGTTGTCTTTTAAGACCATTAAGAAGAGTATTAAAGTAAAGATGACCGGCACGAGTACCAGATAGTCAACTAATTGAATACGGATAGCCGTAGGAAATTTGTACGTAAACGGCAGCCAAATCGTATAAAACTGCTCCATTTTGCCCATCCAAAGATAGATTACCGCCAAGATAAAATACACCGTGGCCAAGCCAAGGAGTGGGGTAATCCATTCGCGCCAGTTGAACGGCCTAAAAATGAGTAAACCTATCCACAATAAGCCAAACATACTCAAGAATGGAAAGTAGACCAAGCTTCCGATGCCTACGATCATACCAAGATCGAACATTTCCGCTTTAACATCCGTCTGCCGATAGAGGGAGAGCAACTTGCTTAACATCCATATCGAGATAAAATTACAGATCAGCGTTGGAGACAGCACCAAAAATGGTAAAAACAAGCTGGCCAGTGTCATGTACATCAAAGCGACCAAAAAGCTAGGTTTCCCTAGTAAGTTAAAATGGCTTGTGATGCGATTGAGTATTGTCGCCTGGAAGATCGTCAAGATCAGCGTAATAAAAACATTGGTGGCAGGAGAAAGGTTGATTAAGTTGTTTTCTCCCAATAGATTGCCCAATGCAGGTTCAAAAATTACAGAGTCAAGTTTATCCGGAAGATGCAAAAATATCCCTAAACATAGCACAAAGCCTACGAGCGATAGAAATAAAATATTAATGGGTGAATAATTCCTAAACTGACTGATAATCATGGTATGGATAAATATGTGCTATTTATTCTTTTTTTCCAATTTGCTAATGCGGCGGTCAAGCAGAAAAAGGAAGAAAGCTAAGCCAAGAAAAATGACCAACATGACCAATACTACGACGTAGATCTTTCCTTCGCTACGCAATCCGGTCGCCATATCGACATCTTCTTGCGCAAATGTACTCAGGGTAGATAATATGAGTAAGACGATTGACAATACTATTTTTTTCATTTCTATTTCTATATATTATTATTCGTCATGTTGTCCATTTTTATGCGCAACATGACAGGTGTTTGATGAATACAAATTTTCGATACTTATGCGCCTAATTCTTGCTTTCTCTCTAATAAACGCATCCTATAGCGCATTGTACAGATCCAGGTCGCTATCAAAATCCATCCAATAACAGAACTGTAGAACGTCGGGCGTAATTCGTTACTCATCTGAAGATCAGCAAATGTTCCATTCCCCCCACTACCTGGATGTAGGGAATCTGTCAGTTTAGGTAAGATATAGATGAGTACAATGATAATCGGAAAGGCAAAAATATTATATACTGCAGAAATCTTCGCTCTTTTTTGTTCTTCTTCCAAGGCATTTCGGAGAACAAGGTAAGCGAGATACATCAATGTTGCGATCGCAGAGCCATTTAGTTTCGGGTCGTTTGGCCACGGTTCACCCCAGGTGATATTTGCCCATAGCATACCCGTCGCAAGTCCCAAGAAGCAGAAGGTAATACCCGTGTTTACAGCCTCTATAGCCATCAAATCATATGCTTGTTTTCCAGTATTAAGGTATTTAATGCTGTATACTACAGAAACGAAATACATCGAAATCATAGCAAACCACATCGGAACATGAAAATAGACATTACGGATGCTTTCGTGTAGGATAAATAGACGGGGAACAGGGCCTAAAAGACCATTGATAATAACACCACAGATAATCAATACTGCTAATACTTTCCACCATTTTTTTCTCATGGTTATATTGAATTTAGTTTGTCGTCAATGCTCATATTTAATCTCGCCAAAGGTACGGAAATAACAACAAAGAAATAGTGATCGTGATTACATTAATTGCAAGTAATACGATTATTTCTTTACTGCTTGAAGCTCTGTCCAAACCTTCTATTGCATTGCGTGATAGCTTTATTAATACGATTAATAGCGGGATAATTGCCGGGAAACTAAGTATGGCCATTAGCGTACTGTTATTTCCTGCTTTAGCGCTAATTCCAGAAATCATGGTAAATACAGTTGAAAAGCTAATGCTGCCGAGCAGGACCGATAAAAAGTAGAGTATCGGGTCACCGATGGGATTTTTAAATATGGTTGAATATACAAAATAGGCGATGGTGGCTAATAGCGTCATCACGATGGTATTGTAGATGATTTTTGCTAAAATGATCGCTCGAGGATCAACCAGTGAATAATAGTAGAGTTGCCGATTGGGGTTTTCTTGGACGAAGCTTTTGTTGATTGCATTGATCGAAGCGAAGAGCATAATGATCCAAAATAATGCGTTCCAAGTAGTCGTATCAACTGATTTAAATGCTTGATAGCAAACGAAAACAGTTGATACGACATATAGTAGAATTCCGTTAATAGCATATTTTGAACGCCATTCCAGAATGATGTCTTTAAGAATTAAAGTTTTTACTTGTTGCATCAACGTCATATGCAGCAAAGATACAAATGTATTTTAACCGCGAGAGTGACCAACAACATCAATTCCTAAAAAAGACGTTATTTTTACTTATACGTTAGAAATTTTGGACTTGGCAGCGTCAGTTGTATCATCGATTTTGCCTGCCAAGTTTTGAGCTGCGCTGTTGGCGTGTTCCAAAGCTTCTCTGCCCGCTTCTTTCGCCTTGTTTTTCAGTGCATCTGCATCTTCTGTAGCTTTGCTAAAGGCAGCCTGAGCTTTCGATTTTAAATTATCTAATTCAGACGAAGCTTTATTGGCTAGTTTTTGCGCTTTTTTAGCTTCTTTCTTAGAAAGATCTTTCAATGATTTAGTTAAGCTCTTGATGCCATCATTTGCACGATCTAATTGTTTTTTTCCATCGTCAGTTCCTAAAAGATACCATGCAGCAGCTCCCGCAGCTAATCCTACCAAAGCAAATGCCACTAATCCATTTTTGCTATTTTTCATAATTCTTCTATTTTGTTATATATTCAAATGATAATCAAGTATAATACCAAATGAACAATCACAAGGTGATTTTGTTTAAAAAGAATCAATAATTAACAAAATTTTACATATCAATCTTTTGCTGTTTCGATTGGAGGTTGTAGAGGTGTTGATAGAGGCCGCTTTCTTTTTGGAGCAGCTCAAAGTGAGTCCCGCTTTCCGATACGATGCCGTTCTCGATAACGATAATTTTATCAGCATCGATAATGGTAGATAATCTATGAGCAATGATAATCGAAGTACGTCCGCGCATTAATTCTTCCAATGCCTCTTGTACCTGGCGCTCAGACTCAGAATCTAATGATGAAGTCGCCTCGTCTAAGATAAGAATGGCCGGATCTTTTAACAGTGCGCGGGCAATGGCAATACGCTGGCGCTGCCCGCCAGAGAGTTTTACGCCACGTTCGCCAACGAGCGTGTTATAGCCTTCAGGGAAATTTAAGATAAATTGATGTGCATTGGCACGTTTAGCAGCGGCTATAATTTCATCTTCTGAGGCATCGAGCTTGCCATACGCAATATTTTCGCGTATAGTACCTCCAAACAGCAATACATCCTGCGGTACAATAGCGACTTGATTACGGATATCGCATAATTCAAAATCGGATGCTGGTCTGTCGTCGTAGCAGACTTCACCTCTATTAACCGTGTAGAATCGTAAGATCAATGAAGCGATTGTTGATTTTCCTGTTCCACTGGGGCCGACTATGGCAATTTTATCCCCTGCATTGGCCGTAAAATTGATGTCTTTTAGAATTTCAATATCGGGACGACTTGGGTAGGCAAAGGAAACATGATTGAAGCTTAGTTTGCCGGTCATTACTTCGTGAACTTCTTTACAAGTCGGTTTCACATTGAGGTTTTCTTGAGGCTCATCCAGAATTTCCAAAATGCGTTCACTTGCCCCTAAGGAGCGTTGGATATTGGCATAGAGTTCAGGAAAACTGCCCATGGATCCTGCAACAAACATCGAATATAAAATGTAGGTTGTCAGATCGCCGACAGTCATTTCGTGGATAGCAACTAGTGCTGCTCCATACCATATAACGGCGATTACTGCACCAAAAATACAGAAGATAATAAAGGAAGCAAATGCACCACGAAAGGTTGCACCTTTAACCGCAAGTTTGACGACAGAATCCATCTGTCTGCTGTAACGGTTAAACTCGAAGTATTCATTGACAAAAGCCTTCACATTGCTGATCCCTAATAAAGTCTCCTGAACGATACTATTTGATTCAGCCATTTTGTCTTGGGCCTGTCTCGATAGTTCGCGAATAAACTTTCCAAAGATGATGGCCGCCACCACGATGATCGGTAAAATACAAAGGTTCATAAGAGCAAGTTTGGGAGATACCCAAACCAATAGAAAAACACCAAAACAAAGACTGATCAACTGCCTTAGAATTTCAGCTAGTGTGGTGGTCAGGGTATCCTGGATCTGCGAAAGATCTGCAGACAGACGGCTGTTTAGTTCCCCAACACGACGGTTGGCAAAAAATTCGATCGGTAATGAAATCAGTTTTAGATAAGTATCCTTGCGAAGGGCAGCCAATGTACGTTCTGCAATTTCAACAAAAATACGGATGCGAAAAAAAGAAACGACTGACAGAAAAGATAATATAATAAATGCAATGCCACCGATGTAATATACTTCTGGGGGAAGCCAGAGATATTTTTGCTTACCTTGAGCAGCATCGATCATAGCCCCAAGCAGCGCCGGGAACGCTAACATGGCTAAACTGGATAATACCAAGAAAAACATCCCTATTCCAAATTTAAACCGATAAGGTTTTAAATAGGTCATTAGTTTTGCAGCCCTCAACAGGAGCTCCTTATTCAATTTTGGTTTTGGTAGATCCTCTTCTTGTTTATTACCGCTGTTGAATCCTCTTGCCATATCCGCTACTTCAAATTTTGTTGCGAGGACAAATGTAACGAGATTAAAAACAATTTGCTATCATACTATAGTCAATTTTTAGCATCAAGGTGACTTTTTAATACCTTAAGGGCTGTTTAACTTGTTGGCTATTATGTTGAGACTGGTATTCGCCTATTTTATCCTATATTTTGTTGTTTTGCAGCGGCGTGTTTTGCTTTGACCGTGTAGAGTAGATAACCTAAGACCCCGATCACAACTAAAGCAATATAAAGGAGAATATTGCTTAGACCTCCGTTACCCGATGTTTTGTCAACTTGGCTACGCAATTTTTCGTTTTCTTTCTGAAGCTTGCTTATGGTACCGATATAAGCAGAAACCTGTTTGTCATAATCTGTTGCCAGCTGCTGAAATTTATCTTTCTCAAAATCTTTGATTTTAAGAAGTTTTTGTGTTTCGAGAAAGATGTTATTATCGGTAATCACAATATCTTTAAGGATGTCGATACTCTTTTGCATATCTCCTTTTGATTTAAATAGACCAAAAAGACCCGTTTTTTGGGTAAGACTGGTGTCATAAGCACCAAATTTTTGTTGCCGGGCATTGAGTAGCTCATTGACATGGTTCCGCTGTACTTCGTAAGCGCTGGAATCTGGATTGGTTTGAGCGTTGACTTGTTTAAGGAAGCCGGATAGAATGGTGAGCAGAAAAAGTAATTTTAGCGATCTCATGTATGTTTAACAATTTGTATAATCAAATATCTAATATCTAATTTAAAACTAACGTTTGCCGTAAGATTTTGTTTTATTATCGTGTTGTGTCCATTCCTGAAAAAGGT
>DGIS01000031.1 GCA_002386525.1 Sphingobacterium sp. UBA4616 | reverse complement strand
GGGACTTTTTCAGTGCCCTCACCCAATGCTGTCCCTTTTCCAAAAAATTCAATTTATATTAATCTTCGAGTGCCTTTACGCCGGGAAGCACCTTTCCTTCCATGTATTCCAAAAGAGCACCACCGCCAGTACTGACATAACTTACATCTTCAGTCATACCGAATTTACTTACAGCAGCAGCGGAATCACCACCACCTATCAAAGAAAAAGCTCCGTTCTTCGTTGCTTCCACAACTGCATCAGCCACCGCTTTAGTACCTTTTGCGAAAGTATCAAATTCAAACACACCCATTGGACCATTCCAAAGAACTGTTTTAGAATTTTTGATGATCGACGCAAAGTTTGCTGCAGAATCCTGACCAATATCCAAGCCTTGCAAATCTGCAGGAATTTGATCATTTGGTCCATCATATACATTGGCATCATTCGAGAATGCATCTGCTATCTGCGCATCAGTAGGAATAACTAAGTTTACACCTTTTTCTTTCGCCTTTTGAACAAGCTCATTCGCTAAATCAAGTTTGTCCATCTCAACCAATGACTTACCGATTTCTCCACCTCTGGCTTTAATAAATGTATAGGCCATACCTCCTCCTATAAGAAGATTATCAACTTTATCCAATAGCGCCTCGATCAATTGAATTTTATCTGAAACTTTCGCTCCTCCCATAATTGCAGTAAAAGGTCTAACCGGATTATTCAATACTTTCTCTGCATTTCCAACCTCGGCTGCCATCAGATAACCACTATACTTAGCTGCGGGAAAAAATTGGGCAACAATTGCTGTCGAAGCATGCGCTCTATGTGCCGTACCGAAAGCGTCATTTACATAGACATCACCTAATTTTGACAACTTTTCCGCAAATCCAACATCTCCTTTTTCCTCTTCTTTATAGAAACGAAGGTTTTCGAGCAACAACACCTGACCAGCCTGTAAAGCCGCAGCTTTTTCTACAGCCTCTGTACCGATACAATCATTGGCAAACTGAACATCAGTACCTAAAACCTGAGAAAGATGCGCAACAATATGTTTTAATGAATACTTATCAGTAGGACCGTCTTTTGGCCTTCCTAAATGGGACATCAATATCACGCTTCCACCATCATTCAAAATCTTCTTTATTGTTGGAGCAGCACCCTGGATACGATTATCATCCGTAATATTGAAATTTTCATCCAACGGTACGTTGAAATCAACACGTATCAAGGCCTTTTTACCTGCAAAATTTAAATCGTCTACTGTTTTCATTATGTAACTTTATTGATTTTAGATTAGTCATTTTGTCAAACTACCAGCTAAATATAAAAAAAAGCATTTGCTTTCATCAGAATTATTATTTATTAAGGGCAATTCTTACCTCGGATGGAATTTTCCGTGCCCCAAAGTAAGTATCGCCTGTATTGTTGTACCTCACTAAAAACTTTGGGCAAACGTAGCCTCGCTCATCCAATCTGAACCGCAATTAATGAATTTCAACCGTATAAGGAATTCTAGCCTGCACACCTGTCTGTGCAGTAGCTTTCTTCATCACGTCAAAATAACGGTAGTATTCACCCATTTGTTCTTTTGCTATCCAAATTTGGATTCTTTCTTTCGAATTATTTAATATTGAAGTAAAAGGATCATCTTTTTCCGGATACTGGGACACTCTATAGGTACTCAATTTTGCCTTTTTAGCAGCAGCCTGAATAGCGGCATCCAGATTCCCCAAACGGTCTACCAATTTATTCGTCACCCCCTGGGCTCCAGTCCAAACTCTTCCCTGACCAATACTATCAACATCTGCCACAGACAATTTACGCCCATCAGCGACAACCTTTGTAAAAGTTCCATAAACTTTATCAACTTGCCTCTGGATGATACTTCTTTCCTCTGCTGTCAGCGGCCGATCAAAAGAAGTCATCAAGTCGGCAAACCTGCCCGTTTTTACGCCATCGTAATGTACTCCGATTTTATTGTTCATCAGATTCTGAAAATTTGGAATCACACCAAATACGCCGATAGACCCAGTAATTGTGGTGGGTTCAGCAAATATTGAGTCCGCAGCTGCCGAGATGTAATATCCTCCTGAAGCAGCCAAATCGCCCATCGATACGATAACAGGCTTTACTTTCTTGGTCAAAATAACTTCTCGCCAAATAATATCTGAAGCTAAAGCAGACCCTCCCGGTGAATTGACACGCAAAACAACCGCCTTAACAGCATCATCTTCTCTTAGTTTCCGAAGTTCCCGGGAAAATTTGTCACCTCCGATTTCGCCGGCCGCGGCTCCCTCACCGTCCACAATTTCTCCAGCAGCATAGAGTACTGCAATTTCAGAACCGCTGGTATCTTCTTTCGTTTTCTTATTATAATCCAATAAAGAAACGAAAGATATATCATCTTTTTCCGAAATCTTCAAACGCTTTCTTAAGTCCGACAAAAGCTCATCTTTATACAGCTTAGCGTCTGCAAGCTTATATCTTACTGCATCATCCGCATCCCGAACCCGATAGTCATTTGCTATTGCCCGTAATGAATCTGAAGAAATTTTTCTGCTTGCCGCTATTTCATCAATAAAAGTAGTATATATACTACCTAAATAAGAGGTTACCTGCAAACGGTTGGGGTCACTCATTTTATTCAAAAAGTAAGGTTCAACAGCACTCTTAAAGGTGCCTACCTTAACAATTTGCATCTCTACACCAACCTTGTCCAGCAAGTCCTTATAAAACATCGTAGAACTTGCCAAACCTCTAAAATCGATCGACCCCTGTGGGTTAACATACACTTTGTCAGCCGTACTTGCTACATAATAAGCCTTTTGATCATACTCGGTATTGTACGCAACTACAAATTTTCCTGTTTTCTTAAAGGCTAAAAGCTCGTCTCTTATTTCCTTTAAACTTGCAAAACCTACGCCGATATGACTCGCATCTAAATAAATACCCTTAATGTTTCCATCTGTAGCCGCATATTTGATCCTTGCCAAAATATCATCTAGTCCAATATTTCTGGTCGAATAACCGGGAAGATTGAGACTTCCAAGCGGATTGGCTTCACTTCTTTCGGTAATATCATAATCAAAAGAAAGGTATAAAACCGAGTTACTCTTCACTACAATCTCCTGATCAGAGGATGCCGAGCTGATAATCGCTCCAATAATTCCCATCAAAACAATAAACAAAACAACAAAAGAGATCACAATCCCTGTAATTGTTGCCAGTACATACTTAAAAAATGATTTCATATTTTGTAATTATATCCGATTAAGAACAATTCTACCAATCGAACGCGCTATTTTCCATTAAAGGTAATGCAATATTTTTTATTCACACAGTCTTTTATTTCATCTACATCATATTTTCTTCGCAAAGTGAGCTGACTCGCTAACAAAAATTTGCATAAACAGATGGAATTAATAGGTAAACTTCATCATTAAATCCCTCAAAAGCTTATTTTAGCAGTATGAATAAGATATATATCCTATTGGGCACCAATCTAGGGGATCGCTTTCAGCAGCTTAATTTAGCGAGAAAGCAGCTCGAGAAACATGCTGGAGAGATAATTGAAGCGTCGTCAATTTATGAAACTGCTGCCTGGGGAGTGAAAGACCAACCAGCTTTTTTAAATCAGGTTATCTTGGTAGCATCCAAATTACCGCCCTTAGCTTGCTTAAAACTAACACAGCATATCGAACAGGAACTAGGACGCGTGCGTAAAGAAAAGTGGGGCGAAAGAGTTATTGACATCGACCTACTCTACTTCAACCAAGAAATCATCGACCTACCATCCCTTCAGATTCCACACCCCTACATTGCCCAACGTAGGTTCACACTCGAACCGTTGGCGGAAATAGCCCCAGACTATGTTCACCCTGTTTACAAAAAAAATAATGTATATTTATTGGATAAATGCAAAGACGATTTACCTGTAAAGAAAACAAGCAACGATGAACCATCTCGACATTGAACTGATCAGCCTAAACATGTTCGACAATCAAGAATTAATTAAACAATTTGTATCAATGTACCTTATTCAAACACCTGTCGATCTCGATAAACTCCGCCAGGCACTAGCTGAAGGTAACCTGCAGAAAATTGGCGATGCCGCCCATCATATCAAACCGACAATGGACTATATAGGTGCTTTTCATCTGAAAGAAAAATTTGAAGAATTGGAGAGCCACGCAAAAAACAAGGAATCTTTAGAGATACTGCGGGCAACTTTCTGTATCATCGATATCGAGATGAAGGAACTCCTTTTTGAATTGGAACAATATGAAAAAACGATCTAAGCCAGATCGTTTTTTTTATTGAAATGCAATGCAGATAAGATGAAATACAAAATAAGAATAATGGGAAGAGCCATAAATTGACCAATCATAAAAAAGATCAAAGTCAAGATCAGAAATATAAAACGGTATTTATTTGCTTTCCATTCAATCGAACTAAATTTCATCGAAAACAACCTAATTTCACTCACCAACAGATAACTTGTTAAAAGAACACTACTGATTAAAATCAACGGATTTAAAACAAATTGGGGATAGGTGTCAGCAATATAAGGAAGTGAGAGAACATAAAATGTATTCATTGGTGTATTGAGACCGATGAAATCAGAGGTTTGGCGCTCATCTAGATTGAACTTGGCTAAACGCAAAGCCGAGAAAACTGTAATAATAAATCCCAAATAAGGATATAAAGAGCCATCAGGAAATACCTTTGACAACAAAGTAAACATGATTGTTCCAGGTAAAAAGCCAAAACTAACCATATCGGCCAACGAGTCAAGTTCCTTCCCAATCGGCGATTTAACATGAAGAAGACGCGCCACCATTCCGTCAAAAAAATCAAATACCCCCGACGCGAACACACAGATGGTAACAATTTTAATATTACCTTGTAATGCCATTAATACAGCGATACACCCGCTAAATAAATTTAGACAAGTTAGCAAATTAGGAATATGTTTTTTCATGTACAGGATCTACTTTATAAAAAAAAGCCATCATTTTTAATCAAATGATGGCTAAAATATCAAAATTTGATGGAATTATCCATTCATACTGATCAAAAATTCTTCATTCGATTTAGTTCCACGCAATTGTCCTTGTAAAAATTCCATGGCCTCAGTAGAATTCATATCGGATAAATGGTTACGAAGTACCCAAATACGTTGCAATGTTTCTTTGTCGGTCAACAAATCATCGCGACGCGTACTGGATGCTGTAATATCGATTGCCGGGAAGATACGTTTGTTTGCCAATTTACGATCCAGCTGTAATTCCATATTACCCGTACCTTTGAATTCCTCAAAAATAACTTCATCCATTTTAGATCCTGTATCTGTCAATGCAGTAGCTAAAATAGTCAATGAACCACCGTTTTCGATATTTCTAGCAGCACCAAAGAAACGTTTTGGCTTATGTAGCGCATTGGCATCCACACCCCCTGACAAAATCTTACCTGATGCAGGAGCAACCGTATTGTAGGCCCGCGCTAATCTTGTTATAGAGTCTAGTAAAATCACAACATCGTGTCCGCACTCTACCATACGTTTTGCTTTTTCAAGCACGATATTCGCAATTTTTACATGGCGGTCAGCCGGTTCATCAAATGTTGAAGAAACAACTTCAGCACGGACGCTTCTTGCCATATCGGTAACCTCCTCGGGGCGTTCATCGATTAGTAAAATAATCAGATAAACTTCCGGATGATTTTTTGCTATAGCATTCGCAACCTCTTTCAACAAGTTCGTTTTACCAGTTTTTGGCTGCGCAACGATTAATCCACGTTGCCCCTTACCGATAGGCGTAAATAAATCCATTATACGCGTAGAATAATTTCCAACGCCCATATCCAAATTTAAACGCTCATCTGGGAATAATGGTGTCAAATAATCAAATGGTACACGATCACGTACCTCTGCAGGATTTTGTCCATTGATAGCCTCTACTCTGACCAAAGGAAAATATTTTTCCCCCTCTTTAGGAGGACGGATACAACCACGAACAGTATCACCCGTTTTCAGACCAAATAATTTGATTTGAGATTGTGATACATAAATATCATCAGGAGATGTCAAATAATTATAGTCTGAAGAACGTAAGAAGCCATAACCATCAGGCATGATTTCCAATACCCCCTCATTAACAATTACATTGTCGAAATCTGTACTTGAAGAAGTGCTTTCTGCTTTAGGAGTTTGAATGGTTTTTTCAGGTTGGGCACCTTTATCTGCTGCTGCTGTATCCTCGGCTGCAACGGGGGTTTCTTCATGCTCAGAAACTTCACGTTTCCTCACCGTAACAGGTTCCGCAGTTTTAATGGTCCGCACACGTTTACGTGTACGTTCAGCATGTTCCTGACTATCTTCCTCTACTTTTGATAATTTATCAGCTGAAGCTGGAGCGGCTTCCTCTTCTGCGCCAGTATTACTAATTCTTTCGATTAATTCTTGTTTACGCAATTTATCAGCATCTGCGATACCGATCAACTTAGCAATCTCGCGCAATTCTGATACGAGTTTAGCGTTTAATTCGTTAATATCCATTAATGTGTTGTGTATGATTTTTGGATTTTCTTTTTGAGCTTTATTCTGAATTCTGATTACACTTAATCGAGTTTCCAAGATTAAGTGAGATGAAGAACTTAATGATTTCTTTTAAATCCGAAGCGGATTAAATATTGAGAACCTTGACAAAGAAAAAAACAAATTTTGTTATTTCAAAATATTTCAAAAAAAATATTTACTATTGTAGCTAGTAAAACGATTTAACAACATTTTTAGATTGAATTTATATTTTTTTTCATAAGTTCGTACCTTTCAAAATTTAAGTTTTTAGATCCCTTATATGGAACAGCAACAAACTAAAACCAATTACCCCGCGCTTTACACACTAATTATTGTGTTTTTCTTCTGGGGGTTCATTGCGGCAGGGAACAGTGTTTTTATACCGTTCTGCAAAAATTACTTTCATTTAGATCAGTTTCAATCCCAGCTGATTGACTTTGCTTTTTATACAGCCTATTACATCGGTGCATTGCTACTATTTATTTTCAGTTCAATCGGTGGAAAAGATCTGGTTGGCAAATGGGGATATAAAAAGAGTATCGTTTATGGCTTACTTTTCTCAGCTTTAGGTGCTGCAGCCATGATCGTCGCTGTCGAAGTGAACCTATATGTTGGTATGTTGTTGGGTCTCTTCGTCGTTGCCCTCGGTTTTTCATTACAACAGACCGCGGCAAATCCATTTGCAGTTTTACTGGGTGATCCAAAGACCGGAGCTTCGCGCGTCAACCTCGGTGGAGGTATTAACTCTTTCGGTACAACAATAGGCCCACTTGTTATCGGATTTTCATTATTCGGAACTTTTGAACCTATTTCTGACTCCGAAATTGCCAACCTTCCGTTAAATAAAGTAGTCTATCTTTATATAGGCGTTGGCCTGCTGTTTATTTTAGCTGCAGCGCTATTTAATTTCAGTAAAAAAGTTCCTGCTGGGATTAGCGACGAGCCAATGGAAAAAGCAAACAAAGCTTTACGTACATTGATTATTATGACCATTTTGCTCTTCGGTATGTTCACACCCGTTTTTTTAAGCTATAAAAGTGATCTAGCCTTAGAAGTAGAGCAATTGCACAAGCAAGTTTCGAGTTTAACGGATCCCGTTCAGATCGATCAACTCAAATCACAGATTAAAGAAATCGCCAAACCTCTTGAAACACAACGTATGCTCTGGCTAGCAGGCGCTTTGGTTGTTGTCATTGGCGGTTTGTTATTCTCTAATAAAAGTGCCCAAAAGAATCCAGAAGGTTGGGGTGCGATGAAATACCCTCAATTGGCTTTAGGTATGCTTGCCTTGTTTATCTATGTCGGTATCGAAGTAGCCATTGGTAGTAACCTAGGCGAATTATTAACCCTGAAAGAATTTGGACATTTGCAATCATCACAAATTACACCTTATGTATCCATGTACTGGGGGAGTATGATGATCGGCCGATGGGCAGGCGCAATAACTGCGTTTAACTTAACTAAAACCACCAAAAACGGTTTGTTAATTATCGTTCCACTCATTGCCTTCTCTATTATTATTGGAGTTAATACACTCGCTGGATTTGAAATGTCACACCTCTATTATTATGTCGTTTGTATTATTCTTCAAATTGTAGCATTCTACCTAAGTAAAGAGAAACCTGCTCGTACATTGATTATCTTCGGATTATTCGGAATTATTGCGATGTTGGTTGGCTTGTTCTCATCGGGTACAATCGCTATCTATGCCTTTTTATCAGGAGGTCTTGCTTGTTCAATTATGTGGTCTTCCATTTTCAGTTTATCCATTGTTGGTTTGGGTAAATACACCGCACAAGGCTCAGCGTTCCTTGTTATGATGATTCTTGGGGGCGGTGTTCTTCCTCCGATCCAAGGAAAACTAGCAGATATTATCGGTATCCACAATTCGTATATTCTACCATTGATCGGATTCTGCTATGTTGTTTTCTTTGCAATATTTGTGAAGGGAATATTAACAAAACAAGGAATCAACATTGACGAAATAGAGGCTGAAGGAGGACATTAACAGCCCTCACTAATTGTAAATAGTACACTATTTAAACAATTTTATTACACAGTACAAAAACAGGCTTAGCGATATTGCTAAGCCTGTTTTTTTATATACTGGCTAAATCACAAAAATTTATTTTTTGAAAAATCAATGGATAAATTATGATATTTAAAATTAAAAAATGTATTTTCGGGGAATTGATTAATGATTGATTACTCATTTTATAACGATAAACACAATTAAAACTACTCAATAATGATAATCATTGCTGACGGGGGATCAACAAAAACAAACTGGTGTTTGTTAGACGATTCGAATAAAAAAATCTACTTCAATACAGAAGGGTATAATCCTTATTTTGTTGATAGTGAATACATTGTAAACTCCCTAAAAAAAGGACTACCGCAAGATTTGCCTTTTGAAAAAATCTCGGAAGTAAACTATTATGGTGCCGGAGTCCACAACAAGGAAAAAGCACAAATCGTAGTTGACGCCTTGAAAGAAGTATTTACAACAGCTGAAGTTGAAGTAGGACATGATCTTCTTGCGGCAGCAAGGGCATTATTAGGAACTCAAGCCGGGTTTGCTGCGATACTAGGAACAGGAACAAACTCCTGCCTTTACGATGGCAAAGAAATCACATTGAACATCGACTCCGGTGCTTATATTTTAGGTGATGAAGGTTCTGGTAGTTATATCGGTAAAAAATTACTAGCGGATTATGTTCGTAATTTAATGCCCAAAGATGTTAAGGAAGTATTCTATAACACGTATAAAATGACAAAAGACGAAATTATGGATGCGGTTTATACCAAGCCTATGCCTAATCGTTTCTGTGCTAGTTTTAGCAAATTCGTTTATGACAATAATGTCAATATCGAATACACGCGCAATATCGTCGATGAAGCTTTTGAAGCTTTTTTCAGAAACCTTGTCAGCAAATACCCGAATTATCAGAGCTATACTTTCAACTGTATAGGTTCAGTAGGCTATAATTTCAGAAATGTATTGGCTGAAAAAGCTGAACAATATGGAATGAAAGTAGGTAAAATCTTACGCTCCCCGATCGACGACTTGGTACAATTTCACATTGATAGAGCGGCAGCTACTGCCAAATAAAAGAATAATAATCTTTAACATAGTTAAAAGGTATCCAATTTGTATTGGATACCTTTTTTAGTATAGCATACCACTGTCTCCAACTCCCTTAACTACCCCAATAGCTCATACTTGTGGCTAGTATTAATTTCCAATTAACTATTTAAACCTTTTTACAAGATATTTTAACGATTTAATAACGGGAATTTCATCGGTACAAAATAAATGTATCTTTCTTTTGTAATAGAAGATAATAGATTTATCGAATGAAATTATTGTGGTTCAACTCAGGTTGAGTCATCTTTCTAAACAGAGATAAATAAAATAATTTATTGCAAATGAAAAGAAGCCTTGACATACTTGTAATCTCAGATTTACACCTAGGTACCTACGGCAGTAGAGCAAAAGAACTTTTACTTTACTTGGAGTCAGTATCTCCTAAAATATTGATATTGAACGGCGATATCGTAGACATTTGGCAATTTAAAAAAAGCTACTTTCCACAAGAACATCTCAAAGTCATCAAAAAAATTATTGACATGAGCTCTTCAGGTACAGAAGTACATTACATCACGGGCAACCATGATGAAATGTTGCGCAAGTTTACAGACCTAAAATTAGGTAATATCAAGCTGAGCAATAAACTACTTCTCTCCCTCAATAACCAAAAAGTGTGGATCTTTCATGGGGATGTTTTTGACGCTTCCATTCATCATTCTAAATGGTTGGCAAAACTGGGTGGATGGGGTTATGATAAACTTATACAGCTCAATAACATTATTAATTACTGTCTGGACAAAATGGGTAAGGAGAAATTCTCCCTATCAAAAAAAATTAAAAACTCTGTTAAAAAGGCGGTCAAATATATATCGGATTTTGAACATACAGCAACCGAGTTAGCCATAGAAAAAAACTACGATTTCGTCATCTGTGGACACATACATCAACCTCAAATCAAAGAAGTCATTACCCGAAAAGGAACCTGTACGTATATGAATTCCGGTGATTGGATTGAAAACCTCAGTAGTTTAGAATATAAAAATGGTGAATGGAAATTGTTCTATTTTGAAGAAAACAAAGAACAAATCCTTAAAAACAAAATCATCGACATTCCCCTATTCAGTTTGGAAGATCTTAAAAAAATTGTCATATCCTCATAGATACAAAGACATTAAATCTGAAAAGGCAGCATAATAAAACAAAAAGCCGAGTTAGCTCGGCTTTTTTGACTTTAAAGCTCAACTGTCGTACCGATTTCAGGTAATGACAGTGATATATCCGCATTTTGGAATTTATCCAACGCTTGTTGTTTATCGATAGTGATTGGCGGAAACGAATCGTAATGGATTCCGATTACCCGGGCGCAGTTTACAAATTCAGCCGCTTTGACTGCATCATCCACGTCCATAGTGTAATGGCCTCCTATCGGTAAAAAGGCCCAATCGAGATTCATTTCAGCCAATAATTTCATTTCCATGGTTAAAGCCGTATCCCCTGCAAAATAAATTCGTTTGCCTTTTATATTGAAAACAAAACCTACTGGAAACCCTCCGTATCGACCGTCAGGTGTACTATTGGTATGCGCAGCATAGACCATCTTTACCGAACCAAATGGCAGCTGAACAGTTCCACCCAAGTTAAACTCGATGACTTTATCATCGGGGACTCCCTGTCTGCGGACCCAGTCTGCGGTTTCAACAATCGCTAGAACAGTAGCATTACTATTTTTTTGAACCGTAGCCATATCGGCTACGTGATCCTGGTGTCCGTGGCTTAAAAAGATATAATCTGGTTTAATCGCATTGACGTCGATTTCTTTTGCCAGTGGATTGTAGGTGACAAATGGATCCATAAGTACCTTTATCCCGTCAAAATCAAATTCCACGCAAGACTGTCCGTAATATGTCGCTTTCATGATGATCACCTTATTGATTAAATAATCCGCCCAGTCCTCCCAACATATCCTTACTCGCTGCCTGCATTTCAGCCTGGCTGATATTCTCAGCTTGAACAATAGCCTTATTCAAAGCAACCACAAGTAATTCTTCCAGTTCTTCCTTATCCGCGTTTGATAAAAATACAGGATCGATGATCACCTCTTTTATCTCTTTATTTGCTGTCGCCACCACACGGATTAATCCACCTTCCGCCTCACCGGAAACAGAAATTGAATCCAGTCTTTTCTTGATCTCCTCTGCCTTTTGTTGGGCCTCAAATAATTTGTCAAACATATTTTATAGCATTTATTTTATGCCAATTTACAAAAATATGTGTATACCTACTATGGCTAATTTACTTTCTTCAATACTCCCCCTTTTTTCTGAAATTGGCTTTTTTCAGAAATTGGCTGTTCTTATTGGTTAGAAAGAACCTTCTGTTCGCTTTCATCGCTCTCGATGTCTACGAAGTCGTGAAGGTTTTGTATTTTTGCAGTATGCAAAGCAATCAAGAAAAACTTGTCGCCCATATTTTGGACCAGCTGAACCTAAATTCAGCAGCTATTCCAGCGGAAACTTATAACAAATTACTTTCAGTTCAGCCTCAAATCGTGGATATCGATGATATGATAACTTATGTCAAAGGCATCGGCAATGATCTCAATGCTAGTGATAAAACCGCTGAATTCATTGAAAAAATTGAAGATGAAGCGAATATCCTCATCCATAAACTTAAGTTTATCTCAGCTACTGACAGGCCTAAAGTCTTGGTGGTAGATCAGATCGAACCTCTTGAAATTAACCGTTCTGCTTATCTACATGAAGCCATAAAAATTGCAGGCGGTATGCCAGTGACGACTGAAAATGAAGCCGACAAAATCATTGTCATTGGCCATGGCGAACAAACATTTATCCAGCTACCTAAATTGTTGAATACGCCAGCTATCACTTCATCCAAAGCTATCGAGCTCGATCAGATCTTTATTATGACCGACAAGCAATTTGCACAGATTCCGGGATACAATTATTTAAAGGAACTCGAATCATTAGCCGAAATTCTCCAGCCCAAATACTTTGTATATGGTCATGAAGGAAATGATTGGTTACAATTTCAACTAAGCTAATGAACCTGAAATATAGACACAAAAAAACAGCTCCGATAATGTGAGAGCTGTTTTTCTAATGTTTTGATATTTTAGTTATATCTTCTGCAATATTTTAGTTATATCTTCTGCGCAGGACATCGTATAATTTTTCAACAGTATTTGGTTTATCCGCCCACTTATTTTTAATCGCATAATTTGTTTGTAAAAACGCGTCGGCTTCCGCATAGCTTGTAAATCTATTTAATAATTCAATTGCCTCGCTATAAGCCAAGCTATAGCCATTAAACAAATCCTTAATAAACAAAAGTTTATCATTTAAGCTTATACCTGTTTTAATATCCGTGAGTTTATCATTACTTCCAGATTGATTTACCTGATAGACGCGGTTTTGCACTCCCGCTTGTTTCTGCTGAGAGATGATTTCATTTAACGTTAATGGTCGAGCAGGAACTTCCTCAGCTACAGTGTTGATTTCTTCCTGAATAAAAACTTCCTTGGGCTGCTCAATAATGACTTCTTTGGGTTCTTCAACCACTTCCTTAACAAAGACATTTGCTTCTTCTATGTGTGAGTTTGCTTCCTTTTCGACCTGATAAGGCGGCTCATCCACCTGAGATCCTGTAACACGAGAATCTACAGATTCAACGGCAACAGGATTAGATACCTCCGGTTTCAATGGTTCTCTTTCGTAAGTTACTGGTCTCTCTCTCTCTTCCACCACATTATCTTCTTTCACGGATTTAAGATCTTCAACCTCCTGGATCTCCTGAACTACTTTTGCGGGCTGCTCAGCGACAAATTGCTGCGCCGTTGTTCTAAGGGTAGAAGGCGGTGTGAAATAATCGTTGAATGCAATCTTCTTACTTTCCAATGCAACTGAATTTAATGGAGGCTGCGATTGATTTTCACGAAGGACAGTCTTTGTCTTGAGTAGCGTTATATAGGCTGTCACAGTTTGTGCCTTAGCCTCCAATAGGACTAATTCATTAATTTCGGACAAATCATCTTGTTCTGACAAGGTCAAATACTGTCCATTTAAATCCTGTAATAAATCACCTATCTTATTAAAAATTTCTTCCTGAGTACCCATAATTATATTTGAAATTACCAATTAATCATTTATCATACCTATACCCTCAACTAACCTAAAAGTGGAAAACTCAAACCTTTGATTTATAAATATTTGGATTTACATTCACTTTTTTGCTACCCAAATTTAATATTTAATTCTGATATTAGCAGCGTCAAAAACAGAATATAGTAGCAGGTTATTATACGAATATCACCTTATTTGTAGACCTCACGACAAAATTAAATTAATCAAATGCTTTTTTCCGAACATAATTTGGCTTTGCGCCCCGCTCAATATGGTAGCATTGAAATTATCTGCGGTTCCATGTTTTCAGGCAAAACAGAAGAATTGATTCGCAGACTAAAACGAGCGCAGTATGCACGTCTGAATGTTGAAATATTTAAACCATCCGTTGACAAGCGATACGACGAGAAATTAGTCGTTTCACACGATAGTAACAGCATACCATCAACCCCTGTCGATCATTCTTCCGCCATCCTACTCTTAAGTTCATCCACTAAAGTGGTCGGAATCGATGAGGCGCAATTCTTCGATGACGGTTTGACAGAGGTATGTGTCAAATTGGCAAACAGTGGTGTTAGAGTAATTGTGGCAGGACTGGATATGGATTATCAAGGAAAGCCGTTTGGGCCAATTCCACATCTTATGGCGGTAGCCGAACATGTGACAAAAGTGCACGCGGTGTGCATGCAATGCGGGGCTCCGGCAAATTATTCTTATCGCCTGACCAATGAGACAGCAACAGTACTTTTAGGTGAAAAAGAGGCCTACGAACCTCGGTGCAGACATTGTTATTTTAATTTGACTAAGTGATTTTGAGAAGCATTCAATAAAAATCTGCCAAAAAATATACAAATACAGTTTGGCATAAAATTTGAAATATACTTTACAAATAGAAGATTAACGCTTTAAATAGCGACAAAATACTTTTCATAATTTAGGTTTATAATTGGTTAGTTAGCAGCTCCTTGCCCATCAAGGAGCTGCTCTTTTTTATCGCCTACACAAATAGTTAGGGCTGAACGCTATAGTTTATTACCTTCCGTCCAATATTCCCAGTTTGGTCCATCCCTTCAACAATTACTTTATAATTTCCATTTCCGTCGGCATTATAAAATTGAATCGCAGCCTCTCCTGTTTCTGTTATGGAGACTTTCGGATTCCAGTAAATAGTGGTTCTCAAATCATTTACAGCCTTTCTTTCTGGAGTATCATACTTGGGAACGTAGAATTTTCTTTCTTTGATATAGCCCAAAGGATACATATCGATAACGTTTGATTTAGGTAACATACTTTCAATCTCACTCAACGACATCCGTGGCTTTTTAGCTTCAACTTTCTTCGTATAGATGGAAACAACACCATTATTCTGATACATTCTGGAGACTGTGCCCAATTCATCGCGCAAGAAAATTTCGATACCTTCGATATCTGCCACATTGATACTATTCAGGCCCGGTTCATCAATAGCCATACCATTTAGAAAGAATTGGACAGGTGTACGCCCACCTGCATTGTAATCGCGAGAAACATAATACTTCAAAGTCTGCGGATCATAGGTAATACCTGTTAACACCGTTTGGAGGCACATCGTTAATACATTACACCCTGTCAAACGCTCAGGTTCAATACGATGCTCAGGCATCGATAATCCCGAAATAGAAGGAAAATCTTTATTTGTGATTACCTTTTTCACTACGGCTGTCACTTCAACTTCATCCAGCAAGATGGATTTTCGGTATTCTTTTCGGCTATTGGCGAAATAAGGCGCAAAAGCCTGATCTATATTAGGTATGAAATAGCTCTTATACCCATTGTTCTTATCGATCTCAGGATAAAAGCTCTGATCCATATTGATAACCAAACTCCTGTAATTGTCATTGGATCGGGCATTTACCGTTACTTTGGATGAATCTGGAAAGACCAGATCCTTAAATGTGAATCGTCCATTTTGATCCGTGTACACATCCTTTTTAATGTTACGGGAAGGAACCGATAAAAGCAAGCCTCCATTTGGATAAGGACGCCCTGTGTTCATCCGAAGAGTGCCTGACAATTCTATACCTTGCTCAGGGAGAAAACTAATCTGCGGTAACTTCTCCGAAATAAGCGATGGATAATCAAATCGACGATAACCCTGTGTCATTAATAACGCATCCAGCGCTTTGTCACGATTGGGATTTTTTTCATCGAAATAGGCGTTTGGATTCTCCACATTCCCTTTCAGGTCGGAAGTTAGTAAAAAGTTACTCACGATAGAAAGATCCGCCTGATCATTATAGGGAACTTTAGACTCATCGATTACAGATACCGAGTAGCTTCCTGGAAATTTCTGTCCATTGTTGTCCACCGCAAGTTTAAGATTTACGAAGTCTTTGGCCTTATAACTTTGCTTATCGCTTGTGACTTGGATATTTAAAAGCTTTTCGCTCTGAACAAATGCCAGACGCTCGCTGATAGGATTTCCCTCTGGGCTCAATAAAGTTACTTGGACAATACCATTTGGTAAACGTTCTTTCGGAATATTAACTAACGCTGAGGAAGATTTTAAATTCACTTGCGCACCAAAACAAAGGTGTCCATTGGACTGAACCAAAACATAATAAGATTGACTTTGGTTTTTTGAGAAATTTTCTTCACTGGTCACCACGGCGAACTCAGCATTCGTGGCATCCTGCTTCACAAAAACGACATTTGCTTTATCAGTAACGACGGCGGGCAATTTATATGTGCGTTCTTGTCCATTGTCAAACTTTATCACTGCCTGATACTTTTCTCCAGCAAGAGGTAACAGCGAGAAATAACCCATTCCGGTTCCAAAGTCCTCAATCTCAGCAACGGACTTGCCCTTTGAATCCAGAATATTGCCTTTAACCTTTAGCCCTTTGCCATCCGATCCAACTGCTTTAAATGCGACCTTTTTAGCCAGGCCTGCGATCAGATCTCCTCCTTCAGGAAAGAACTGTACGTCGGCATCCCATAAGGCATTTTTGAGTAAGAAAGAACTAGACAGCGGCTTTTCATTTTTATTTTCCTGAATACTAATTTTCAATTGTCCCTTTTCCAAATTCGACTTTTCCTTAGCAGACAGATTTATAGTTACTTTCCCCAATCCGTCAGTCTCACCTTTACCCTTGTCATACGTTTCCCAGCCCGATACAAACTCCCAATTAATTTTTGAATTGATCATCGGTTTTCCCGTTCGATCGCGAAACTGGATGACAGCCTGCGTCTTATTGCCACCAATGTTATTTTGAAATTCAATATTCGTAATCAATTTCTTATTAATTACGTCACCAATGGGAATTACTTTATTAAAGAAGTAAGCATTATCAAAATTAGCCATCCATTTCGTATAGCCTCTAAACCGATAATTGTCCTGAACCATAAATTGAGGATCAAGCACAATCTGCCCATTTCCTACCCCTTTATCCAATGGAATCCGAAGAGTCTGGATAAGGGAATCACGGCTATTCAGCACCTCCACGTAGGCTATTTTACTCGGCTCATATTCAGGCAAATTGCGAGATAAATAGGTGGAAAACCAAAGGGTATCCCCTACAGCATAATATGGCTTATCGAAATGTAAATGTACCTTTTCAACGGGGTACACTTGAAAATATTTTTGAACTCGTTCTACGATCGTATTAATAGGTAGTGTAGGTGCGGTCTGCGCATACGCCGTCCCTATTCCTAATAGTCCTATCGATAAAGTCAATAGTTTTATGTGCTTCATGGAAAGTCTTAGAATAAAAAATGAATAGCTAAATATATTCAATTTTAGGCAAAGACCAACCCCAATAGGTCATTTTTAACATTTATTATATCTGGTATTGGAACCATGAGCCCCTTTCAAACGTCATTAAAGCAAAGGAGCCAATAGTCTGCAGATAGAATCGACCCCCCTTTTCCAACGGCTTCGTTGCATCCAACTTCGAATTGTAATCAGATCTGAAAATTCAATATCAGCCAAAAACTGTGCATTCAGACGATCACAGAGTGCTTTATCCGAGATAATTCCTGAAATCTCAAAATTGATATAAAAACTCCTGATATCCAGGTTTGTCGTACCAATATAGGCCAGCTTCCCATCAATACAGATCGTTTTAGCATGGAGAAACCCTTTTTTATAAAGGTAAACATTCACTCCCCTTTCCAGTAGCGGTTTGATAAATGAAAAAGAAGCATGTTGTACGAAATACGAATCAGACTGAGCCGGCAACATCAAATCCACACGAACACCCGACGAAACCGCCAACATTAAAGCAGTGGTCAATTGATCGCTTGGAATAAAATAAGGAGTACACAACTGTACATACTCTTTAGCTTCATTTATACCTGCGATAATAGCTTCCATATTGAATGGTGCTGGCGATCCAGGATCACTCGCCGTAAACCCTACTCCACTGGCATCTTCATGATTTAATGGAAATCGATTTAAATAACCCCGCCCGAGTTCAAAAGACTCCGCTTCCGTCTGATTCCAGCTATTCCAAAACTGGATCTGTAATGTATTTACTGCTGCGCCGATCACCATCATCGCCGTATCCCGCCAGTAAACCTCATTCTTTCCGTTATTGATATATCGGTCCGAAATATTGATCCCACCGACAAAGCCGATTTTACCATCAATAACCACGATCTTACGGTGATTTCTGTAGTTACTGTTTGCCAAGGAACTAAAAGTAACGGGAAGAAAGGCTTGAAATTCAAAATCAGGTTTATTTCGTCGCAAATATTTTATTACATCCGGCGCACCAAAACTGTCTAATATCAGACGCACAGTGACACCAGCTTTTGCTTTCTCTTCTAAAATATGTAAAATTTCACGGCCTATTTCGTCCATTTCCCAGATGTAATATTCCATATGGATAGAATGCTCGGCTGCTTTAAGCCGGTCGATAAGTACAGGAAATTTTTCTTCGCCATTGATAAAGAGCGTCACCTCGTTATTCAGGGAAAAGGTAGATATTTTTTGGTTTTTGAGGTATAGATACACCATAGCCAAACTTCCAATGCGTTCATTTAACGTATCGATATGTTCCTCCATAATTTCAGACTCCTTACGCCAAGCGTCCAATAGTTTTTTGGACTGCTCACGGTATACCCGTTTCATTCTTTTGACCTTTTTAAATTTTTGTCCAAAGAAATAGTAACTGAGTAAACCAATGCCGGGCAAGAACACAATGACCATAATCCAGGCAATCGTTTTGGATGGATTACGGTTTTCGATCAAGATGGTCCCGATTACACCAATGTAAAGAATCAGTAAAGGGATCCAGTAATATTGTAATACTATTTGTAAGATATGATGAAGTACCTCCATTTTGTATGCTAAGGGTTTGACCAAATATAATATTTAGTACCGACATATTGTTGTCGTCAAACACAGTTTATTGCACCCTCAACATGAATAAATGGACTTAAATAGGGAATATCTAAATTGGCACCACGAAGTACAAACCATATTCCCAACAAGAAATATAGAAAAGGTACCCATTTTGAAAATCCAATTTTGAAGGATCGGGAAAAATTGCCAAGAAAAGAAAAGAGAAACAACAACGGTATAGTTCCCAAACCAAAACATACCATAAAGAAAAAACTTTGGAGTGGACTATCCGCGTTGATGGAAGACATGAGTGCCATATAGACCATGCCACAGGGTAATAATCCATTCAACACACCGGCTATAAAGCTTCCCCCTGGCTTATACAACCACTTCGACAACAACCGTACAATAGGTTGCACAGCTTTGGTCTGCCAGCTCGCGATCGTTTTGTTGTGCTTACCGACTAGCTGAAATAAAGCAATTCCTATCAGTATAATTCCTGTAACCCAGCTCAAGGTACGCTGCCAGCCTTGAATTTGTGCAAATGTCCCTATCGTACCGAGTAAAAGCCCCAAACAACCATAGGTCAGTACCCTACCGGATTGATATAATATCTTATTTAGGAAAACTTTCCACCCCAAACCCTGCCTCCCTTCTATGGCGAAAATCAATGGGCCACACATTACCGCACAATGTATACTGCCAAACAATCCCATGAAAAAAGCAAAATAAGTATAGCTCATTTCCTTATACTAAAATAAAATATGCTCTTCAAATAGAAAATCTTTACCCACACTTTTCCAATCAATATAAAGGTTCCACATTCCTTTATCGAACGTGGAGATCGGAATGGTATATAGATTACCTGTCGTCTGAAACGGTAATTCTTTATCCAATCGATTATCAGAAGGCTTTCGAAAAACCAATTTCCCTTTATTTTCTTTAGAGACAAAATGAATGTACAAGGTGTCTTTCCTGATTTCGACAGTCGGAGATTCCTTCATAGTCAATACATTCTGCTTTTTATCGTACGCTTGGTCATAATTCAGCCCCTGTTCGTAGTAATCATCTTCCTCCAGACTATCTGAGTCATGGCTTACCATATAGACACCCGCTCCGACTATGCACAACATAAATACCGCCAAGGTTAAAAAAATTTTTGTACCCCAATTCATTTTTCTTCATTTTAATTCATACCCGGAGGCGCTATAAAAGTAGTTTTTAAACTTTCCACTTTCTTATCACCCGAATAGATCGCTAATTTTACATTACTTTTATAAGTCTCCACATCTTTATTCGCGATAATGAGAAAAAAACTCATTGTCGCATGCCCATCTTTATCCAATTTTTGGATAGGGTTAACCAGCTGAATCTTTAAAAGCGGATCATCGCAGACGAGTTTGAAAGGCATTTCTTTGCCAGACTTATTGATCAATTCCAAAGAATACAAGTTGCTTATTGTCTTATCGTCACGAAGCTGGTAGGTACTGCCCTTTGCGCGGAGTAACCTTCCATCCACCTGAGAACGGTTGAACAATAGAAAACAAAAGACAGTCATTAGGGCGACCAGCACGATAGAATAAGCTATTGTTCTCGTATTGTTTTTTTTCTTGAGCGTACCCTCGATCTCCCCCATTGGATAAAAGCCAATTAACTTTTTAGGCTTTCCTATTTTGTCCATGACAGCATCACAGGCGTCAATACATGCCGTACAACTTACGCATTCCAATTGCAAGCCTTTTCGAATATCAATTCCTGTAGGACATACATGGACGCAGAGCTTGCAGTCCACACAATCGCCCTGAGGTGCCATGACATCCTTTTGATGTTTTCCTCTAGGTTCTCCACGTCTATGATCATAAGCTACGGTAATACTCTGATCGTCCAAGAGTACCCCTTGCAATCGACCGTATGGGCAGATTGCTATACATACAATTTCTCTAACATAGGCAAATACGCCATAGAAAACCAATGTAAATATAGTAATCGAGATGAGACCACCGATATGTTGATCCAGCGGATCAGTAATAATCTTCAACAAGGCATCGACACCGATAATGTAAGATAAAAAGATATTGGAGATGAAAAAGGATATGATCAGAAAAATGCTATGTTTCAAAAATTTCTTAAACTGCTTTTGATCCGTATTCGGACCTGCATCCAATTTTTTTTGTTGTTGCCAATCACCTTCAATCCAATACTCGATCCTTCTAAATATCAATTCCATAAAAATAGTCTGGGGGCAAGTCCACCCACACCATACCCGTCCAAAGACAACAGTAAACAAAACCACACATACCATCACGATCAACATGCCAAATACGAATATGTATAGGTCTTGCGGATAGAAAAGATTTCCTAAGATGGAGAATTTCCGGTCAATAATGTTAAACATTAAAAACGGTTCACCATTTATTTTGATAAAAGGAGCGACAAATAAGAACAGTAGCAGTGAATATCCAACCCACTGTCTCTTTTTGTAAAGTTCTCCCTGCGGTTTCTTGGCATAAATCCATTGTCTTTTTTTTGACTTAGATCCACCATTATTGGCATTATTCAATACTACTGTACTCATTGTTATTTCGATTTATTACTCTGCTTTTTTTTCTGTTTCAGCTTGATCTGTTTTACCTTCCTCCGCTGATTTCTCTCCACTTGCTGCCTGCCCACCACCATAGCTTACCTCTTCACCTTGCGGCGCTTTTGGATTAGCAGGGTTAGTATCCCTTAATGTGACAATATAACTGGCCACCTGGGCAATTTGAGCAGGACTTAGAGTTTGTTCCCAAGGCACCATTCCTTTATCAGGAACACCATATTTAATGGTTTTGAAGATGTCCTTAATTTCGCCACCATGTAACCAAAACTTATCGGTCAAGTTCGGTCCGATACCACCTTCACCACTACCGCCGTGACAGGCGACGCAGTTTGCGGTAAAGATAGCTTTCCCGTCGGCGGCCAACTCCGGTTGAAACTCCACGCTACTTTCATCTACGTTACTCGCTGAAGCAGTGAGATAAGCCTGGCGTTCTTTCTCAGCAATGACCATCTCATGTTCATATTCCTGATCTTGGTTCATTCCTATACCAGAGACCTGATAAACGAATAAGTAAACAAGACCAAAAAAGATTGTTCCGTAAAAGAGGAAATTAAACCAGATTGGAATCGGATTATCCAATTCGCGAATACCGTCATATTCATGGTCTATAACAATATCCTTCTCTTCTGAAATCGGTCTGATCCCCATGATCTTGTTCCATGACCTTTTCATCCAGCCTTTGTTTGCTGCCTTTTTGAGTTTTTCCTCGTTGGCCAATTCAGGCATGGTAATCTTAATAATGGATTTCATCGCACGATTGACCATCAGTGCCGAAGCGAGGAGAGCCAACATCACAACGATCAATACGATAATTAAGATATCTGTGTATAAATTATCTGTACCAAATCCTATCGTAGATTGAACAACTTCTGCGGTAGCTGGTGCAGTATCCAATAATAAACTCATATATTATAGACTTTCAGGTGAATGATTCAGTTCCTTTTCTGTTTCGTCTTCTTCCAAAGGCAATTCCTTCATATAAGTAACATAGTCTTTTTTCATCCGGAACAACATTATTGCTACTGAAATGAAGAAAATCAAGAAGATCCAAAGTGATGCGATTAAATAAAGCTCACTACCGTTTAGATTTGTTATTTGCTTAAACATCGCTTTATTGATTTGCGTTAATAGTATTATCAGCTACCTTCGGCGCTGCTTTTATATCTGTTCCAAGTCGCTGCAAGTATGCAATTACGGCTACAATCTCACGATCAGCTAACACATTCACTTGATTTTGTTTCAGATCATCAGCAATTTTTTGCGCTTGCTTAGTAAGATCCTGTTCAGCATGTTCAATTTCAGCATCGGTATATGGAATACCCAATTTGCGCAATGCTTTCATTTTATCCTGCAGAATAGAATTGTCCAATTTCTGATCGATCAGCCATGGATAAGTTGGCATGATACTTCCAGGAGAGGTAATTGTTGGATCCATCAAGTGGTCAAAGTGCCATTTGTTCGGATATTTCCCTCCGATCCGGTGCAGATCGGGTCCAGTCCGCTTCGAGCCCCATAAAAACGGTGTATCGTAAACAAATTCACCAGCTTTACTATATTCACCATATCGCGCTGTTTCTGACCTAAACGGACGGATCGTCTGTGTATGACAATTAACACAGCCTTCCCTAACATACAAATCCCGTCCTTGCAATTCCAATGCTGTGTAAGGTTTCACACTAGCAATTGTGGGAACGTTCTTAGAAATCGTAAACGTCGGTACCATCTCGACCATACCTCCGATAAGGATGGCAATTAGCGCTAGCACCATAAATAAAATTGGTTTACGTTCGAGGCGACGGTGTTGCGACTGTTCGTTTACCTGAACTGGCAATAATGCAGGTGCTTCCGCTGGTTCATTGGCCAGAAGCTTTCCGCTTTTCATCGTTTTGATCAAGTTGAAAGTCATCAAGAACACACCAGACAGATAAAGAGCCCCACCTAATGCACGCATCATGTGCATCGGCAAAATTTCTAATGTCGTCGCAAGGAAATTCGGATATTTCAAAACACCCTCTGGTGTAAATTCTTTCCACATCAAACCTTGTACTACAGCTGCCCAGTACATTGGGATTGCATAGAACAAAATACCCAGTGTACCAATCCAGAAGTGAGTTGATGCCAGTTTTTTAGAGTAGAGTTCTGTTTTATAAATACGAGGTATCAACCAGTACAAAATTCCGAATGTCATAAATCCGTTCCATCCCAATGCCCCCACGTGTACGTGTGCTACAATCCAATCGGTAAAGTGAGCAATTGCATTAACTTGTTTCAAGGATAACATAGGCCCCTCGAAAGTTGCCATCCCATAACAGGTAAGTGCCACCACCATGAATTTTAACATCGGTTCTGTCCGCACCTTATCCCATGCACCCCGTAAGGTGAGCAGACCATTGATCATACCACCCCAACTCGGAGCAATCAACATAATTGAAAATACGACTCCTAAAGACTGTACCCAACCCGGTAGTGCCGTATATAATAAATGGTGAGGACCTGCCCAGATATAAATAAAGATTAAAGACCAAAAGTGAAGAATACTTAATTTATACGAGTAAACCGGACGGTTGGCCATTTTAGGAAGAAAATAATACATCATTCCCAGATAAGGAGTCGTCAAGAAAAAGGCTACTGCATTGTGTCCATACCACCATTGTACAAGGGCATCCTGTACACCTTTATACACATAGTAACTTTTCCAGCCCGCTACGGGCAATTGAATGGAGTTAACAATGTGCAAAACAGCGACTGTAACAAACGTGGCAATATAGAACCAAACTGCGACATACATATGGCGTTCGCGTCGTTTGATAATAGTGCCGAACATATTGATACCAAATACAACCCAAATAAGGGTAATGGCGATATCAATTGGCCATTCCATTTCGGCATACTCATGGCTTGAAGTAAGACCCAGTGGAAGTGTAATAGCCGAGGCAACAATAATTAATTGCCAACCCCAAAAATGGAGCTTACTCAAAGCATCACTGAACATTCTTGCTTTAAGCACCCGCTGCAAGGAGTAGTATACTCCCATAAAAATACCATTACCTACGAAAGCAAAAATAACCGCATTGGTATGTACAGGGCGTACACGGCCAAATGTTGTAAATTGCAATCCAAAGTTCATATGAGGCCAAACAAGTTGAGTCGCCACAAGCAATCCTATGGTCATACCAACTATCCCCCAAATAATGGTAGCGATTCCGAAATTTCTGACAATCTTATTGTCGTAATTAAATTGCTCTAACTGCATTACTTAAATTGTTGATTCTGCTTCAAAAGTAAGCAGCATTTTATGACAATCTAATGATGCACAATGCGTACAAAAGTGATGTGCATCACTTTTAGCTTAATCTCGGCTTTCGCTTCGTTTCTACAATTTGCAACTGAATGTAAGTAAGTTATCAAAAATAAAAATGGTGAACCGGCGTTCCTATAATTAATCGTGAAGTCAAAAGTGATGCTAATCACTTTTCTAACCTTGCAGCTAGATCTTTTAATATAAGTCAACCTATTATTACGGCCAAAAAAGGTTGTTGTTTCCTCAAGACACACCTTTGCCTCAGTTATGAAATAGCCACTATCGATACAATTGCAAGTTTGGACTAAGATTGATCGGCAGACTTCTATGAAGATGCACTGTGCGACTGAGGACAGTGCCGGTTGC
>DGIS01000023.1 GCA_002386525.1 Sphingobacterium sp. UBA4616 | reverse complement strand
TACAACTTAAAGAAACCTAAAATGTCCGAAATAAAAGGAAAACAAGCCAACAGAAAAGTATGGTTACTCATTATGATCGCTTCATTGGGCTACTTCGTCGATATTTATGATTTAGTAATTTTCTCCATCGTCCGTATTCAGTCCTTTACTGATATTGGTGTTCCAGCAGCGGATATGCGTGTTCAAGGTGAATTTGTATTAAACATGCAAATGGGAGGGTTGTTATTGGGGGGAATTATCTGGGGGATTATCGGCGATAAATTTGGGCGTTTAAAAGTACTATTCGGATCGATTCTTTTGTATTCCTTAGCAAATATTGCAAATGGCTTCGTACAGGATGTACTGATCTATGGTATTATTCGTTTTATAGCGGGTATTGGTTTGGCTGGGGAATTAGGTGCCGGAATTACGCTGGTTTCCGAAAGCATGCATAAATCAAAACGTGGTTATGGCACTATGTTGGTTGCTGCTGTGGGTGTTATAGGAGCGGTATTAGCCTATTTTGTTTCGGAAGAGTTCGATTGGCGGACAGCCTACTTTGTCGGTGGAGGAATGGGCCTGCTGTTATTACTGTTGCGTATTGGATCTTTTGAGTCGGGCTTGTTTAAAGAGCAAAATGAATCGGATACCACAAAAGGAGATATCCGGATGCTTTTTACCGACAGAAGCCGTTTAAAAAGATATATCAATTGCCTATGCATCGGTCTTCCTATTTGGTTTGTTGTAGGTGTTTTGGTTACACAAGCTCCTGAAATAGGGGCTGCTTTAGGGGCTATCGATACACTAAGTGCCGGCCAGGGGGTGATGTTTACCTATATTGGTATTTCTATCGGTGACGTATTGGCCGGAGTATTTGCACAAGTTTTAAAATCCCGTAAAAAAGTGGTCTTTATTTGTCAGTTAGTTATCATCGGAAGTTCACTTGTGTATTTGCTGAGTGATGGTATCACTGCTACGAAGTTCTTAACTCTTGCCTTTATCATGGGATTAGGAGTGGGGTATTGGGCTACGTTTGTAACGATCTCAGCGGAACAATTTGGCACAAATCTCCGGGCTACTGTTGCAACAACGGCACCAAATTTTGTCCGAGGTGCACTCATTCCCTCCACTATGCTCTATGGATATTTGGTAAACGCATTTGGAATTGCACCAGCAGCAATTACAATGGTTTTACTTCTTTCGGGAATAGCAATTTATTCGCTAACCCAGTTAGAAGAAAGTTTTGATAAAGATTTAGATTATCAGGAGAAATAATGGCTCAATACACTATTTTTTCCGGCCGGGACATTTCTTACAGCGCTTACCTTCTTTGTATTTCTTGCAGCACTTTTTAAAGCAAGCACAGGAAAAATCAGAAAATGGGTTCATTGCAGTATTTCTAAACTGGAACAAACCACCTTTGTTGTCTGACTCATCCATCTCTATCACAGTTTCAATAATTTCGTTCATGTCACGAAGTTACGATTTGTTTAAAACAATTCTAAACAATGGCGTAGTTTTTACATTTTTTTGATCAGATTCTCAATGACTTTGGGGAAGTGTTGATGTTCCAGTTGCTGCCCTTTGAATTTTATTGTGTCGAGGGTATCATTTGGATCCACTTTGAACCGTGCTTGATAGATGATTTCTCCTTCATCGAAATGCTCATTCGCGAAGTGAATCGTAATCCCGTGCTCTTCTTCTTTATTTGCTAGAACAGCCCGATGAACATGGTCGCCATACATTCCTTTACCACCGTATTTTGGTAGCAGAGCAGGATGAATATTAATGATTTGATTCGGAAAAGCTTTCAGAAGATTATTGGGTACAAGCCATAAAAAACCAGCCAAAACGATCAGATCAATATTTAAGTTTTTAAGAATATTGACAACATTGTCGGTGTTGTAAAATTCCTCACGATCAAAAATATGTGCAGGTATTTCGAAATTGTCAGCTCGTTGAATAACGTAAGCATCTGGGTTATTGGATAAAATCAAGGCGACCTCAGCTTCGTCCGAATACTTGAAATGTTCCATTATTTTTTGCGCATTGGAGCCTGAACCTGAAGCAAAAATAGCAATTCTTTTTTTCACGATTGATGAGTATTAATTAGATTTGATCGATTTAAAAATTAGCCCAAACTTACGGAATTTTTGTAAAAAAACTAAAACAATAGTCGAATAAACCATATTTTTAGGTATTATTAATCGAAATTAATTGAACGGTTACTATTGGTTTAAAATTTTTTAACATGAAATTCCTCTATTCCCTAATTTTTGTCAGTATTTATTTTTTGTTTCAACCGGTCTTTGCACAGGCTCCTAAAACACTTCCGCCGTTTACATTCGACGAGGTCTATCAGACCGGCAAATTTGATTCTGGTAAACTCCCGAAATCTGGATTTATTGTTTTGAATTTCTATGACCCTGGTTGTGGACACTGTCAGAAAATGGGCGCTGGAATTGCGACGAACTTGACGAAATTAAAGAATACATCATTTTACTTTATCTCGATGAATGATAAACAATATGTCGATGGCTTCATTAACATGCACGCAAAGGCATTGAAAAATGCAGCAAATGTTAAATTCTTATTTGATAGCGGTACGCAGTTTATCGAAAAGTTTAAGCCTACCAACTACCCTTCATTGTATATTTATGATGCGAAGACGAAGGTACTCATGCAGCATTTAGATGGCGAAGAAGACGTAAATAAACTGCTAAAGGTGTTAGGTGCGAAAATTTAAATCGCAAATAATAAAAGAGAACGTCCGATACATGTATCGGACGTTCTCTTTTTGTTATTCATTTTTGTTTATAAAGACAAATTTACCATCGAATACATCCAAGCGAATGATTGAATCGCGACTTACTTTTCCGGATAAAATCTCCTTTGACAGTTCGTTTAGAATCCTTTTTTGAATGACACGTTTTAACGGTCTTGCCCCATAAATAGGATCATAGCCGAGTTGCGCTAACCAATCCATAGCTTCATCAGAAGCTGTGATAAATATATTTTGTTCGGCCAGCTGTCTTTGCACATGGGCAAATTGTAAACGGACAATGTCTGCAATTTCGGTGCGGCTTAACGGTGTAAACATGATCACCTCATCAATTCGGTTCAGAAACTCGGGGCGAATCGATTGTTTCAAAACATCAAATACCTCAGTTCGTGTTTTAGCAATAATCTCCTCCCTGTTATCATCGGTCAAGTGACTGAAATTTTCTTGTATAATGGTCGAACCTGTATTTGAAGTCATGATAATAATCGTATTTTTAAAATTTACCGTACGACCCTTATTGTCTGTCAGGTGCCCGTCATCCAATACCTGCAATAGGATATTAAATACATCCGGATGTGCCTTTTCAATTTCATCTAGTAATACCACAGAGTAGGGCCTTCTTCGCACGGCCTCCGTCAATTGTCCGCCTTCATCATAGCCTACATATCCCGGAGGCGCACCTATTAGACGTGACACGGCATGCCTTTCTTGATATTCCGACATATCAATACGAACCATTGATTGCTCATCGTCAAATAGAAATTCGGCAAGCGCTTTGGCAAGCTCGGTCTTTCCGACTCCAGTAGTACCAAGAAATATAAAAGATCCTATTGGTCGTTTTGCATCATTGAGACCTGCGCGTGACCTGCGAATCGCATCGGAAATAGCTTCAATAGCCTCATCTTGACCTGCAACACGTTTATGAAGTTCTTCTTCTAGATTTAGTAGCTTCTCACGCTCCGACTGAATCATCTTACTAACCGGTATTCCAGTCCATTTGGCGACCACATCTGCGATATCCTCCGCGGTAACTTCTTCTTTAAGCATCCGCTTGCTTTCTTGTTTTTCCGCAAGTTCAGCCTTTAATCTGTCCACTTTTTCTTGTGCTTCTTTGATCCGACCATAGCGAAGTTCGGCCACCTTCCCATAGTCGCCAGAGCGTTCTGCCTGTTCAGCTTCGAGCTTATAATTCTCAATGTTCTCGATCTCTTGGTTTACATTGTCAACAAGGCTTTTTTCTTCTTGCCACGAAGCTCTTAAGGTATCTCGCTCTGCAGATAGATTGGCGATACTTTCCGAAAGCTCTGCAACTTTTTTGTCGTCATTTTCACGCTTCAAAGCTTCCCGTTCAATTTCCAACTGCATAATTCGGCGTTCAAGCTCGTCTACTGCTTCCGGTACGGAGTCCATTTCAAGCCTTAGTTTAGATGCAGCTTCATCAATTAAGTCAATTGCCTTATCCGGTAAAAAGCGATCGGCAATATAGCGCTGTGATAATTCCACCGCTGCGATAATTGATTCATCCAGGATGCGCACTTTATGGTGTGTTTCGTATCGTTCTTTTAAACCCCTGAGGATCGAAATTGCATCTTGCGTGTCAGGTTCTTCCACCATAACTTTTTGGAATCTACGCTCCAATGCTTTATCTTTCTCAAAGTATTTTTGGTATTCATTTAGCGTTGTAGCACCAATAGCACGTAATTCACCTCTTGCCAATGCTGGTTTAAGGATATTGGCTGCATCCATCGCCCCTTCACCGCCTCCTGCGCCTACCAACGTATGGATCTCATCGATAAATAGGATAATGTCTCCATTGGAATCTGTAACTTCTTTTACAACCGCTTTTAAACGTTCCTCAAATTCTCCTTTGTATTTGGCACCGGCAACCAAAGCACCCATATCCAACGAAAAAACAGTTTTAGATTTTAAATTTTCGGGTGCATCGCCTTTGATAATTCTGTAAGCGATACCTTCTGCAATAGCCGTTTTACCGACCCCAGGTTCACCGACAAGTATTGGGTTGTTTTTGGTGCGACGCGAGAGGATCTGCATCACCCGTCTGATTTCCTCATCACGACCGATAACTGGGTCCAGCTTTCCCGACTCCGCATATTCATTTAAATTTCGTGCATATTTTCCGAGAGCATTGTATGTTGCCTCAGCATTCTGATCGGTTACTCGACTATTTCCACGCAACTCTTTGATAGCCGTCTTTAGATCTTTCTCCGTCACTCCCTGTGATTTTAATAATGTCGACGTCTTGCTGGAACTTGCCAAGATACCTAGCAATAGATGTTCAACAGACACAAATTCATCATTAAATTCCTTTAAATAACCTTGTGCTTTTTGCAGCGCATTATTTGCATCACTACTTAAATAAATATTACTACCGCTAACCTTAGGAAAACCCTCCACTTGTTTATCAAGTTCAGTTCCGAGATAGCTGATGTTAACATTTAATTTTTTCAATAAGTGGCTGACAACATTTTCATCGACGGAGAGTAAAGCTTTTAAAATATGAGCTGTCTCAATCGCCTGTTGCTGATGGCCAGCAGCAATTTCGGACGCCTTTTGTATGGCCTCTTGCGCTTTAATTGTATAATTGTTAAAATTCATTTTATTGTCTTAATTAAAGTTTTGTTGATATGTTGGATTATAACAATTGAAGTGCCATTTGGGTTTTTAGCTGGATTTCGGAAAAAATGGCAATATTATTTATTGAATCATGACAAATTTGCAGTCCTTGAAGATAATGTGCTTGATTTTTAAATATTTGCCTTATTGCTGTAGAAAATTCTTGTTTTTGACTTGCAATATTGCTGTAAGGTTTCGATATTTGCAACATCTTAAAAACGGTGAGCCGTGATTAAGATTGAAAAGAAGTAACGCCTCTTTAGCTCAGCTGGTAGAGCAACTGACTTGTAATCAGTAGGTCATTGGTTCGATCCCGATAAGAGGCTCTTTTTTATGCCACAAGCATCTAAACTTCTTTAAAAAGCCTCTTTAGCTCAGCTGGTAGAGCAACTGACTTGTAATCAGTAGGTCATTGGTTCGATTCCGATAAGAGGCTCATTGAGCGACACTCATTAAAATTCAATTGAAAGCCTCTTTAGCTCAGCTGGTAGAGCAACTGACTTGTAATCAGTAGGTCATTGGTTCGATCCCGATAAGAGGCTCAGACAATCCCCAAGATTTTCTTGGGGATTGTTTTGTTTAGCCCCTTTTGTAATTTATCAAGCTTTTTCAGTTCGCAGAAATCACGTGTATTCTAACTATGCAATGGTTTCTGCCGATAATTTTTTAATTTCTTCTACGGTTAGTGTATGATTGCCCTCCATATAGTGAATGATCGCCTGTAACATGGCGTTTGCGACCTGCGCCACAGACAGTGCTTGGTATGCTTTTAACAATCCTATCTTATTGAAGATACGAAGCGCAGTTATCGCAGCTTTTTCACCAAGGCGATCGGTATTCGGCCGGATGAGTGCGCCGGGCTGTACTATGATGAGTCTATTGAAATCAAGCGCTTTCACATCCTGCTCAAGGCTCCCTTTCATGCGGTTGTAGAAAATTTTCGATTCGGGATCAGCATGGACAGCCGACAACAGCATAAAGGTAGGAAGATCATTTTTCTTTGCCAATGCTGCAAATTGCAAATTAAGATCGTGATCGATTTTCCATTGTGCCTCTTTACTTCCTGCATCCTTTAACGTAGTGCCAAGGCAGGAAATAGCAATATCGCCCTGAATATGTTGTTCAAAGTCAGTTAAATGATCAAAATCGACGATGACCTGTTTCAATTTAGTATGCTCCTCGAAAGAGATACGCCGTAATAAAACAATAATTTCTGTAATTTTGTCACATTTCAGCATCAATTGAACAAGCGCCCTTCCTGTAGCACCTGAACCCCCAATTAAAACTGCCTTCATTGTTTCTTTTACTTATTTCGTTGATAATTAAGTTGAATGAATTGTCTTGCTCAGCGCGATTTGCTCTGATGATCCAGTATCAATCTTTATAATTCGGTTTTCCAGGAGTAAAACGAACAATAGATTGATCAAATCGGAGTGTATCTGCAACTGTAATCAGATCCTCCTCGACAATAAAATTTTGATCAATAGCGGTCTTTATCGTTGTAAAATCCTCTTGATCTGCATCCTGGAAATATAGAAGGGATTGGATAGTCGATACAGCTACCAGTTCGAGTAATTCATCTTCACCTTCGCGTCCAACATAAAAAAAATCTGCCATAATTATTATATATGATGTTATACGAAGATACTTTTTATTTTTGAAATTCGTCAATTAAGCGACAACTTCTTGAGTTACGAAAACAAGTATATAAAAAGTTAACTGAAATTTTAGTTTCCTTGGTAGCCATAGTAAAATACATTATATTTGATAGAGACATTTTAAGATAACTAACAATAAGTTTTTATAAAGATGGATAAAGAGCAGATACAAAATTGGTTGGATAATGGATATGACCTCATTCATCATGGAAGGCCAGTAAAGGTTGAAGGTGATTTGTGGGAGTACATTGATGGGTTGGGAAGTTATGAAAATGTATATGTTTTGCGAGAATTGATCTACTGGACAGAAGAAGAATTGGCGAATATTGGTAGATAACGTGGAGACCCTGAAACACACATTCAGGATCCCGTAGCTATCTCTTCGTAATTAGAATATCATGTTACGTTTGAAAGCACAGCCTAATTCAATGATCGAATCCGTTTTTGCAATTCCCGGAATGCTATCGATTTTTTCATACAGCAATTGTCGCATATGTTCGTGGTTTTTAGCAATAATTTTCACATACAGCGTGTAGTTACCCGTGATATAATAGCATTCTGTAACTTCTGGTATTTTCTTAAGTTCTTCAATTATTCGGTTTGAGTCATGATCTTTTTCTAAACTTAGCCCAGTAAAAGCTCCCCAATCATAACCTAGCTTTTTTTCATTCAATAGCGGCTTTATTCCTGTCAATATTCCTTGCTCTGTCAAACGGATGATTCTTTGATGGATCATGGTATTGGAAACTCCCATAGCAGTTGCTATTGCAGAGTAGGCCATTCGTCCATCTTGTTCTAAATATTTCAAAATCTGCCGGTCGAATTCATCGATACTATTCATTTTTATATACGATTAAAAAGGTAATTTTAATATTATAGTGCTAATTTAGTGTAAAATTTATTTTTTTTAATAATAAATTAGTGAATTTGTATATTTGTTTTTATTTAAAAAGTCTGAATTATGAGTACAGTTGTTAAACACGGTAAGGGCGAGTTATTCATTGCCAAAGAAGAAAAATACGGAGCGCACAATTATCACCCTCTTCCAGTTGTATTGGAACGCGCTGAAGGCGTAATGGTATGGGATGTTGATGGAAAGGCCTATTTTGATTTCCTTTCCGCATATTCTGCAGTCAATCAGGGACACTGTCATCCAAGAATAATTCAAGCCTTAAAAGAGCAGGCTGAGAAATTGACACTTACTTCGAGAGCATTCTATAATAATAAATTGGGTGATTTTGAGGAAATGCTTTGTCTGCTATTTGGATTTGATAAGGCGCTAGTGATGAATTCGGGAGTAGAAGCGGTAGAAACAGCGATGAAGCTTTGTCGTAAATGGGCGTACCAAGTAAAGGGTGTAGAACCTAATCAAGCGAAAATTGTCTTTGCGAAAGACAATTTCCATGGTAGAACCATCTCTGTGATATCGGCTTCTGATGATCGTGCAGCGACCCATGAGTTTGGTCCCTTTTTAGACGGGATAGTGCTTGTTCCCTATAATGATGTTGATGCTTTGGAACAGCTATTCAAAACAGACAGCGATATTTCTGGTTTTATTGTTGAGCCTATTCAAGGGGAAGCTGGTATTGTTGTTCCTGACGAACAGTATTTGAAGCGTGTCAGACAATTATGTACGGCATATAATATTTTATTTATTGCAGACGAAATTCAGACGGGCATTGCTCGTACTGGAAGTATGTTGGCGTCTTATAATATTGAAGATGAGCATAGCGACAGTAAACCGGATGTTTTGATTTTAGGTAAAGCTTTATCGGGCGGGGTATTGCCTGTTTCGGCTGTATTGGCAGACGATTCAATTATGCTGTGCATTAAGCCAGGGGAGCATGGATCTACCTATGGGGGAAATCCCCTTGCCTGTGCAGTGGCGAAGGAAGCGCTGCAAGTTGTATTGGATGAAAATTTAACCCAACGGGCGCTTCAAATGGGTAACTTATTTTTGGATGGGCTACGCAGGATTGCTGCGAATTGTGAGTTAATTAAAGAAGTGCGCGGAAAGGGACTTCTAACTGCTATTGTCATTGATGCGGATGAAACAAGTGATTTGGCTTGGAACATTTGTCTCAAATTTAAAGAAAATGGACTATTAGCGAAGCCGACACATGGGAACAAAATTAGGTTAGCTCCACCATTGGTGATTACAAAAGAACAGGTCGAAACTTGTTTAGAGATCATTGAGCGATCGTTGACTAATTTTAAATAGTGTATGGAGAGAATGATTGAATTGATCAAAAATAGGTCGGATATCGGAGCCGGAACTAGGGGCTCAGATTTGGGGATAGACGCAATTGAAATTGCGGCAATTAATAAGGGAAGTCAATATTTCATTAATTACCCGTTTGTTGATGTACCGACTCGAAATAGTTCTATTTACCAAAACGATCATCATCCTTTTGGTAAGCATATTCAGCAAATTTATGAGCAATGCAAGCAGGTAGCTTCTACCGTCGAGGATAGTCTTTCTTCAGGCAATTTTCCATTGGTTTTTTCTGGTGACCACTCCTCGGCAATGGGAACTATCAGTGGTATAAAATCTGCTTATCCGGACAGGAAACTAGGAGTGATATGGGTAGATGCGCATGCTGATATTCATTCTCCGTATACAACACCATCTGGAAATATGCATGGAATGCCTCTAGCGGCTATGTTAGACGAGGATAATATGCAATGCAAGATCAATCAAATCGACCAATCGACAGAAGAATTCTGGAATAAACTAAAGCGAATAGCCGGTCCGGCAGGTAAAATAGCATCCAGTCATTTGATTTATTTTGGTGTAAGAGATACCGAAGAGCCAGAGGATATATTAATTGACCGTCTTGGAATTAAGAATTACCGTGTTGAAGATATTAGGCAAAGGGGCATAAAAGGTTGTGTCGCGGAATCACTGACCTGCCTTGGAGACTGTGATATGATCTATGTTTCTTTTGATGTGGATAGTATGGATAGTGAACTGATATCGGACGGTACAGGAACACCGGTTCCGAAGGGTTTTTTGCCACAAGAAATTGTAGTGATTTTAGAAGAAATTATTCGATCCGGTAAAGTGGTTTGTTTTGAAATTGTTGAAGTTAATCCGTTATTGGACAATAAAGGTAATAAAATGGCAGAGGTGGCATTTGATATATTAGAACGGATCACCCCGCTAATTGAATTGAAATCGGGTAATTAACTGGTTTTGGCATCGTCTATTTTCAAAGCCCTTTTATTGCTAATATAGAGCAATAAAAGGGCTTTTTTAATTGCTTATCATTTTGCTTGTTGGATAAAATAAGTCAGTCTTCCTTATGTTAAAACTCGTTTTGCTTGATGTGATTTAATATTGTGTTAACATGTTTCATGTACATTTGCAAATCGATTATTTACGTTAAATATGAGGATTTCTGATAAAATTATTTTGTTTCTACTTTTTTTTATACAGCTTTTTTTGTGGCACCCAGGTACTGCTCAGGTTGAATCCTTTAACGATATTCGGGCTCTGAGTCAAAATCATCCTGATTCTGCGATTGCACTAGTGAAAAAACGTTATGCAAAAGCTGTGACCGATAAAGACCTATTATTACAAGCAAATTGTTTGCAGGCAATTGGGTGGTTATGCGTCAATCAAGGACATTATGGGCAAGCACAGGATTACTATTTTCAAGCGGATCAAATTTATAGGCAATTGGATTCAAAGCATCATCTTGCTTCAAATTGGAGTGATATTGGTGTGCTCAATATTTTCAACAAACAACATGCTGTAGCGAAACTTTATTTTAACAAGGCGCTAGATTCTTTCCGGGCAGAAGGGGATAAAATTGGAGAGGCGGGAACACTAGGAAATATCGGTCATTTATTTGAAAAAGAAGGGAATTACGACGCTGCTTTTATTTATCAAAAACGTGCGTTATCCATCTATAGTAGTGTGGGAAATAGAAATGGAGAAGCGAAGATTCATGAAAATTTAGGTAGTATTTATGAAGACCTTGCTAGGTATGATAGTGCTTTTTTTCATTTTGAAAAAGCAAGTAAGTTATACACCGAGACAAAAGACAATTATGGTAGAATTGTGGTCTTAAATAACATGGGTGACATTTTTAGAAAGACTAACAACTATCCGGAAAGTATCAAATTGACGCAAGTGGCTTATCAGATGGCGGCAAACTTGGGAGATGTATATCAGATGGCTGCCACGACAAAAGATTTGAGTAGAACCTACGCATTGCGTGGCCAAATGGATAGCGCATATTTTTATGCTGAAAAAAGCCGAAAGCTCGTTCTTGAACTGTATAGTGTAGATGGCGCTCGACATACTGCTTTTTTTCAGGCGCTATACGATATGAATCAAAAGGCTGAAGAGATCGAAAGACTGCAGGTGACAAAAAGAATTAATTTGATCATGCTGTGGGGAACGATCGTGGTTTTAATTTTGTTGATCGTATTGTCCTATGTCTTATATAGTCGTCAGAAAATTAAGATTAAAAATCAGATTGCCGAATCCCGAAAGCAGGAAGCCGAACGTGAGTTAACAGAAATAGCACTTAAAAATCAACTGCTTGAAGATAAGCAACTCAAACAAGAGCTATCACTAAAGCAAAAAGAATTGACATCCCATACGCTAAATCTGATTCGCAACAATCAATTCTTGGAAGAACTTCGGGATGAATTGAAAGAAATGGTTAAGGAGGAACGCCGGGATCAAAAGAGACAGATGCAGAAGCTAGTCTTGCAAATCAACGAAAATATTACTCAGGGAATTCACTGGAAAGAATTTATGGGAACTTTCGAAAAGGTACATCATAGCTTTTTTGAAAAGCTTATTCAACAATGCCCAGATTTGACCGCCGCGGATATGCGGTTAGTAGCATTGCTTAAAATCAATTTGAATAATATCGATATCGCCGTTTTATTGGGCATATCGCAAGATAGCCTTCGTGTTGCTCGACACCGCTTAAGAAAGAAATTAAGGTTGGAACAAGGAGAGGACCTGGCGAGCTATCTCTTGAGTGTTTCATAATTTTTTAACACAAGAGTAATGGAAAGTTAATGGTGGTTTGTTCTTTGTTAAACTGTTGTTTATTAATGGTTTAATTTCATTTGTTTCTTCCATGTATCGAGCTTTTTTACCTTGTTTCCCTGTCGTAACGCTCGGGATTTTGTGAGATCAAAATTGGCTGTCATCTTTGCGACAACAATCAAAGATTCATAATAATCTAAGCAAAATGAAAAACTTTTTAACAGTATTACTTGCCTCCACTATTTCGGTTAGCGCTGCCTATGCGACCAAAATCAAAGGTAAGGTATTGGATGGTCAGACCGGTGAAGCGATTGCTGGAGCTACAGTGTTCCTGGAACAGCGTGGGCTATCGACAAAAACACAATTAGATGGTTCATTTGAATTCATGGGATTATCAGCAGGTGTGGATAGGGTTCATATCAAGCATATTGCCTATGCTGTATTAACTAAAGAAATTGAGATTCAAAAAGAAAACACGCCCCAGATTATTTTTCAGCTGACGTCTACAGAACACACATTAATGGAAGTAACTATAAAGGGACGTCGGAATGGGGGAGATGATGATCCCAGCGCGAGGCGTTTAGAAAAGAATGCTTCACAAATTATGAATGTTGTTTCTGCACGTGCAATAGAAATCTCCCCGGATATTACCGTTGCAAATGTTGTACAGCGCGTTTCGGGTGTATCAATAGAAAGAAATTCGAATGGAGAGGGGCAATATGCTATCCTCAGGGGGATGGATAAACGGTACAACACGACTTTAGTGAATGGTGTAAAGGTTCCGAGTCCAGATAATAAATATCGTTATGTGCCCTTGGATTTGTTTCCATCTGATATGCTGGAACGTTTAGAAGTATACAAATCGCTAACACCAAATATGGAAGCCGAGGCAATAGGTGGGGTTGTCAATATGGTTATGAAATCGGCACCGACTAAATTATTCCTTCAAGCAAATTTGGCAACAGGCTACAGCCAGCGTTATTTTAATCGTGATTTTGGAAGTTTTTCGACAAATGGAACCTGGACAAAATCTCCTTACGAACTGAATGGCAAGGGTTACAATGCAACTGCTGCTGACTTTAATAGGGGAGCGTTAGCGTATACCTATAGTAAGCCGCTACCAGATTTTGTCGGCAATCTGACAATAGGTAATCGGTATTTGGCGGATAAATTGGGCGTTATTTTAGGTGCAAGTTATCAAAACTTACATCGAGGTAGCCGTTCTATTTTCTATAAATCTTCTGTTGTTGGCGTAAATCCCAATGCGGTGATTACTGAGCAGAGTGATCGTCAATATGACGAACAGCAACAACGCTTAGGGTTGCATAATAAGATCGATTACCGATTTAGTCCAAGTCATCGTATTAGCTTTTATCAAATGTATGTGAATTTAAATAACCTACAATTGCGTGATGCGGTTAACACGATATACAATGGCCAGTACGATCCCAGTATTGGTAAAGCCGAGCTGACTTATGTGACAAGAAGCCGAAAAACACAGCAAGAGATCTACAGTGGTACCTTACAGGGGGATCATCGATTTTTAGATAATCGGCTAAATGTCCGGTGGTCAGGGGTTCTTTCTTCTGCCCGCAACCAATTGCCACAAAATACGATGATTAGTTTAGATGGAGTAGAAGAAAATTTTCAACGTAAACGTACTTCTCTCGTCAACAAATCTCCTGTAACCTACCGTTGGGAACGGAATACGGATAATGATCGAGCAGGCTATTGGGATTTAGCCTATAAGGTCCCTATGGAAAATAGTAAGTTGGAATTGTCCACCGGTGGTTTGTATCGGGATAAACAGCGTAGTAGCTTCTACAACAACTACAACTTATCTCCCGCTTCAGCGGAGGAAGCAAAGTATAGCTATGGCTTTGATTTTCAGTGGTATACTTATCTCAATCTGACCGTTACCAATTCTACCGGAGCTGTCGCAAATCCGTTAACGTATGATGCTGGAGAGAAGACGACAGCAGTGTATGGTATGTTTAATTATGAGAATGACAAATGGCAAATGATCGGTGGTGTTAGACTCGAACATACGAACCAGCATTATAAATTATTGTTTCCGGCTGGAGAAAAAAGGCCTACGGGATCACAAATTTATACTGAATGGCTGCCAAGTTTGACCATGAAATATCATTTGAACGGAAAACAGCAGCTTCATGCCGCTTATTACCGTGCGTTAAACCGTCCAGGATTTTACGAGATTGTTCCCTCAAGCGTGGTGAATGAAGAGTTTCTGGAAAAAGGAAATCCTGATTTAAAACATGCCTTGGCGGATAACTTTGATTTAAGGTATGAAGTATTTCCAGAAGCTTCTTCTCAGTTTCTTGTAGGTATGTTTTACAAGAAAATCAAAAACCCAATTGAATATACCTTTCAACCGGATGAGATTCGTAAGCAAGATGTATACTATACACCTGGAAATTTCGGTCAGGCCAACAACTTTGGTATTGAGGTTGATTATATCAAGTATATAAAGAAATTTGGTGTCAAGGCCAATTACACCTATACACATTCACGTATAACGACGGCAAAGATGTCGCGTCGAATCAATGAGACAACACAAGACCCTGAAGCGATTATTGTGGATCAAACGAGACCGTTATATGGGCAAGCTGCACATGTGGCCAATCTATCGCTACTTTACAAAGATACTAATAATGGCTGGGAAGGACAGTTAGCTGGATCTTATACGGGTTCACGCATCAGTACAGTGTCGCAATTTTTGAACGATGATTTGTGGCAAAAAGGATTTGTTCAGGTAGATGCTTCTATTGAAAAGAAATTTAAAGCTGGTTGGGCTGTTTTCGCCAAAGCCAACAACATCTTGAATACACCGGTGGAATTGTATGTGAAAGGAACAAATCCTGAAAATGAGAAGATCGCTGAAAAGCTTATTGAAGGCGGAAATACATTGATTAGAAAGGATTTGTATGGACAGAACTATATCCTTGGTTTACGGTATTCGTTTGATAAATAATAGACCCGCATAAAACAGGGCATGTTATAATCTGAACATGTGCGGGGGTGCAATAACAACAGTTTGTTTCGGTGAAGCTTTCACTTTTTTGGAAAGCCCAATGTTTTGGATAAGTGAAATCTGCTTCATCATTAAAAATTAAATATATATAGATGAAAAATAAATGTATTTTATCGTTTCTAGCGTTTTTTATCGTGGTGCTAAGTGCCTGTGAAAAAGCAAATATTGATGTGGATACTTCTGATGCTGATGGAAGTGCTATTGGTGAGGTCTCCGGTGTGTGGAGCAAAGGGAGTGTGCAGCATATCAAGGGAGACATTATTATTCCCCAAGGCAAGAATCTGACGATTGAGGAAGGTGTAACCGTATTGATGGATTCCGTTAATAAGCCTGAAATTGTTGTTTTGGGTAATTTGTATGCACTAGGTACAGCTGAAAATCCTGTAAAGTTTACGGTTGAGGAAGCCTATAAGACAAAGACGAATGAGTTTGGAAAGTTATGGGGAGGAATTTTAGCCGCTCCAAGCTGCCAGGAACTTGTTTTGGACAATACCGTTGTTGAGTATGGTGGTGCAATTACATCGGATGCGTCGACTTCTGTAAAAATGGGTTTATATAAAAAGGTGTCCGGTGAAGCTTTGCCAGCTTTATGGTTTTCAAATCCAGACGGAAAGCTAGTGGTACAAAATAGTACCATAAGTCATTTTCACGAAGACTGCACGTATATTGAAGGCGGGAAAATTATTTTTGCAAATAATCGTTTCTTTTCTAATGGGGTGACAGGTGGAGAAGCGATGAACTTCAAGTCGGGAAGTCTTGCAGACGTTGCCTATAATCTGGTGTACAGTGTAAATACAAATGCATTAAAATTATCCAACTCGGGAGACCGTACGCCTCAGGCTTATGTGATTGTTTATAACAATACCATGCTCAATACAGGGTGGCGAAGACCTACAGCAAAAGGAGGTTCTATATGGTTAGAAGCCTCTGTAAGAGCCGAAATTTATAATAATCTCTTTGCCAATACGCGATTTGGCGTGAAACGTGACCCTAAAAAACCAGAAGATAACCGTTCGATTTCCAGCAATAATTGGTATTATGGTTATAGTCAATTGACTGTAGATCAATTTCAGGTTGGTAAAAATGATATTGTAGCTGGCAGTAATGATGTGAGAGGCAAATTAGCCGGGGAAAACAACCCTAAATTTAGCTTTTATTCTTTAGAAACATCGGTGGACAATTACCTATTTGATTCAACCTGGGATTTTCATCTCCAAGGAAATTCACCGGCATTAAAGGCAGGTATTTTAACTTTCAAACCTCATTTTGCGAGTGGCCTGGTGATGGCAAACGGCCTAACATATCATTCTCCCCAACCGGCAGCATATGTTGGAGCATTTGGATCCAAATTCTAATTTATTTCATATCATGACACATTCAAAAACAATATTAACGTTAACCTTAGCAGCATCAAGCTTCCTTCAAACGGCATGCAAAAATGCGCAAACAAATACTGTAAACGCAGTTAAACCAGTTATTGTAACTGATGCAGTACGTTATGACTCGGATGATCCTGCAATTTGGATCAATAAGAGCGATCCAAGTAAGAGTCTGGTCATCGCAACGGACAAAGATGCCAACGGCGCATTATTTGTGTACGATTTACAGGGCAAAACGGTCGAAGAAAAAGTGGTTTCAAACTTGAAACGACCTAATAATGTTGATGTGGCGTACGGTTTGGTATTGGGTGGCAAACCTATTGATATCGCCGTTACGACAGAGCGTATGACCCATAAATTGCGTGTCTTTTCACTACCCGATATGAAACCTATTGACCAAGGGGGATTAGATATGTTTGTTGGTGAAACCGGGCCTGAATTTAGAGATCTTATGGGGATTGCTTTATATACTTCTCCAAAAGGAGAGATTTATGCGATCGTGGGGCGGAAAAATGGACCAAAGGATGGTTATCTAGGACAATATTTATTGGAGGATAACGGTTCTGGTAAACTCAGGGCTACCTTGGTTCGCAAGTTTGGTTCATTTAGTGGAAAGAAAGAGATTGAGGCGATAGCAGTAGACAACGAACTTGGGTATATTTACTATTCCGATGAACAAGTTGGGGTAAAACAGTATTATGCGGATCCAGCAAAAGGAAGCCAACAATTGGCATTATTCGCTACAGGAGGTTTTAAAGAAGATCATGAGGGTATTTCGATTTACAAACTAACCGATAGTACCGGCTATATTTTGGTGTCTGACCAAGGCGCAAATCGTTTTCAGGTTTTTAGTCGGGAAGGAACCAAAAGCAACCCATTCGAACATAGCTATTTGAAAACTGTGCCGGTCATGGCGACACAAAGTGACGGTTCAGAAACAACCTCTTTTAGGTTAAACGAAACCTTTAAACATGGCCTGTTTGTCGCGATGAGTGACGATAAAACATTTCATTATTACCGATGGGAAGATATTGCCGGAGCGGATTTGAAAAAGAAATAGTTACGGAATAAGTGGGTTTGCAACAGTTGTGATTTGATTTGCAGCTGTTGCTCTTTTTTGTTCGAAACGATCAGTGAACAGAAATTTGTATCTTTATTCTGTTTATGTATTTTGTTTCTTTTTTATTCCAAATCATGAAATATTGTAAACCGTCATTTTGATATAGGTTTGGAAGTGGGGAGAATCGAATTTTTATTTAAAAGCTTTAGAAAATGAATACGGTTAAAATACTATTGGTTGAAGATCATATGGTCGTACGTAATGGTATTAAACTACTTTTGGAATCTCAGGGAGAATTTAAAGTAATAGGAGAAGCGTCCGATGGCACGGAAGCATTGTCTCAGTTGGCGGACGGAGTAGTGCCAGATATTGTTTTAACGGATGTAAGCATGGAATTAATGGATGGGATGGAGCTGTTAAAGAATATTAGGCAAAAATATCCGTTTGTCAAAGTTGTGATATTGTCTATGCTCAGTCAAATTCGTTATGTTGTTGAGGGGTTTAAAAATGGATTGTCAGGATACTTGCTAAAAAATATTGATTATAATGAATTACTTTTTGGATTAAAGCATGTCGCCGAAGGTGGTCGGTATATAAGTGAAGAAATTAGCTTAGCTCTGCTTGAGCAAGTGTCTTCGGATCGACTGTATAATGATGATGGTGCTAATATCATTCTGGAGCTGGATCTAAATGAGCGAGAGCTAGAAGTGCTCAAATTGATTGCGGATGGTTTTACAAATCTAGAAATTGCCGATAAAATCTTTTTGAGTAAGCGTACTGTTGAAGGGTATCGTCAGAACTTGCTCGATAAAACAAAAGTGAAAAATACAGCAGAACTGGTGAAATATGCTTTTCAGCATGGTTTATTAAAAAAATCATAAATCATATTTTTCAAATGTATTTCACATGGGAACGTATGGGATTGTATTAATTTACTTTTAATGATTTCTTAAAACGATTGTAAATAAATACACATAGTCCAATAACAATAAAGGGTAGGCTAAGTATTTGCCCCATATTGATGAATAAGGAGTCTTCAAAATGTTCTTGATTTACTTTCAAAAATTCATCCAAAAACCGGAATGAAAACAGCAATATCAACAATAGGGAAAAATAGTTGCCGTCGTTAATTCGAAACTGTTTTTCTTTCCACAATCGATATAACACTGTAAATAGCAAGAAACAGAACAATGCTTCATAAAGCTGTGCTGGGTGTCTAGGTATGGCATCAATATGGGTAAACACAAAAGCCCAAGGTAAGTCAGTGGCTATCCCGATCATTTCGGAGTTAAATAAGTTGCCGAGACGGATACAGGCTCCTGCTAAAGGCACAACCAAAGCAATACGGTCTGCAACATGAAGAAATGGTAGTTGCTGTTTTTTTGCGAATAAATAGATTGCAATAACGATGCCTATGCCTCCACCATGGCTTGCTAGACCACCTTCCCATATCGCAAATATTTTTAAGGGATTATTTAAGTAATAGCTCGGATCGTAAAAAATTACATGCCCCAGTCTAGCGCCAATAATGGTACCCAAGACAATGTACATGCTGAGCTGATCTAAAAATTCGATTGTACGGCCTTCATTTTTTAATATTGATCTTAATACCCTATAACATAAGATAATACCCAATAGCCAAAATATACCATACCAGCGAATTGGATGGTCAATAATTGGAATGACGAAGATCTCAGGATCTATCTTCCAAGTTATATCATTCAATGTGAGATTACTTACCATATGGTGATTTATCGTGATGTTTTAGGAGATAAGTGTGTGATAAAGCTTTTTCGTTACATTTATCATAAAAAAATAAATATAATTGTAAACAGATCGTTATATAAAGAATACTGATGACACAGAATTTGGAAAGATTTATTTTTTGTTTTCTATTGTTCCTATTGATGGTACAGTTATTTTCCTGCCATCAAAATGGCTCCCAGACATCTAAAAATAATAAAGAACAGGAAGATAATTCACTTACTTTAACCTATCAGGATACGTTACTAAAATATCTCTCTTTACAGGATTTTAAGGATCAGACTATCATCACTAAGAAAGTAAATGAATTTGGGAAAGATCAGTATTTCAATAAATCTGGCTATAACTGGATTTTTTTGGCGTATAACTACCTCTTGCAAGATAAAATTGATTCTATTGAAATTGCATTGGATAACTTGGATGGGAAAGTGTCACCAGATTTGCGTGTTCTGAAAGATTATTTTAAAATTAGGGCTAATTTTAGTTTTAATGATGTGACCAATATTGGTACGATGGAAAAAATGATTGATGCTAAGGAATATGCATTAGAAAATAAAAGTAGGTTTAGCTTTCTTTTTTTCAATCTATTGGCCAACGCAAACTATCGTCGGGCAGATTATAGGCAAGCATTAAAAGATAATGAATCATGGTACTCTTATCACCCTAATAAATACGATCCACATGTTGCGCAAGCGTATCAGGAAATCAAATTTATGCAGCACATCGAATTACATGATGATAACAAATTAAAAGAAACATTGGATAGCTGTAAATATTACGCTAACAAGACAGCGGATTCAGCGATAATCATGCGTATGTATAATCTGCAGTCACAATATTTCTTTAGCATCGGTAATAATCGAAAAGCTGTTGAGGCATCCCAAAAGTATTTTAATTATTTATCTTCGAGCAAGATGCTCAATTCCTATGCTTATGCTAATTTGGCAAAAAATTTCTTAAATAATCGTCAAATTGATTCGGCCATATATTATTTTAATGCGGGATTACAGTTTATACGAACGCATAAAAGCAAGCAAAATAAATTATTCTATTATCAAAATTTGCAATTAGCCTATGCATTAAAAGGAGATTATGAGCGGGCTTATTTTACATTGGATTCTGCTTATCAAGATTACAAAAATAGTATAAAAAACATTGAAAATGATCGGATAAACGAGATTAATACGCGATATGAAACCGAGAAAAAAGACCAGGCTATAAAACTTCTGAAAACAACCAATGCTTTTAACTATCAGATTATGGTTCAACAGCGGTGGATATTTGTCATTTTATTTGCCCTTATCTTTAGCCTTGCATTTTTCATCTATTATCGAAATAAGCAGAAATTATTGACAAATATAAATCAGCGTATAATTGCAGAAAATAGACAATTGATTTTAGAACAAAAGACACGGCAAAATCAGTTAAATCCACATTTTATTTATAATGCAATTGCTAATTTGCAAGGTTTGATTAGTAGCGAGCAAAAATCAAAAGCAAATCAATACCTCCTTCTCTTATCCCGTCAAATTCGAGATATACTCGAATTAAATAGAGAAGAGTATATTTCTTTGGATCAAGAAATTAAGTCATTAAAGAATTATATACTTTTACAGCAGATGCGTTATCAAGATCTATTTGATTTTGAAATCGAGAGCGGTAATATTGATATCGATGATGTCATGATTCCACCCATGTTAGTACAGCCGTTTGTTGAAAACGCTATTGAACATGCTTTTAAAAATTTAGATTATCGTGGTTACTTACAGATTCTTTTCAGTGAGACGTCAGATCAATTACATATTGTTGTCAGTGACAACGGCAGGGGAGTGCAGTCTGATAAGATAAATACTGGGCATAAGACTTCTTTATCACAGATTATCACTAAGGAGCGTCTTGAGCTTATGTTTAATGATCCGATGCAAAAAGCAACGATTGAAATAAAACCCAATTATAGGGAAGATAATAGAGGATATCGTGTAGAAATCCATATCCCACTTGTTTTTACATTTTAATTAAATACGTGAAATGATGAAAGTTTATATTCTTGAAGATGAGCATAATATCTATTTGTATATTAAGTCTTTATTAGATGCGATACCCTATGTTCAAATAGTAGGGTATAGTCCATCCATTGCTCAGGCAGAGCGCGAATTGCCCATATCCAATCCGGATCTTATTTTAGCTGATATTCAATTGAAAGACGGATCAAGTCTATCCTTCCTTTCAGAGCTGAAATTGGACATTAATACCATTTTTATAACGGCTTTTAATCAGTATGCCATAGAAGCACTCAACATAGGTGCAATTGCGTATTTATTAAAGCCTCTTGTTCCGGAGCAATTTATCGAAGCAATTGAAAAATGTTATAAGAAAAATACAGAATTTAGATTCAACAGTATGCAGTTAAGCATGGCTGAAAGCTATCTAAAGTCTCCTAGCAGACCTCGGAAAATAGCGTTGCGTACATTTGAATATACCCAGATCGTCAGTATTGATGATATTCTATATTGCCATGGCGACAAAGGTTATACCACATTCTATATCAAAGACAACAAACCTATGATGGTTTCAAAAGTCCTCAAACATTTTGAAACCATGCTTCCAGAATCAGATTTTATCCGTTGTCATCAATCTTATTTAGTAAATGCAAACTATATAAAAAAGTATTATAAAGATGGGCAGATTGAAATGGCTGATGGTAAGATGATCCCCGTTGCGACAAGAAAAAAAGATGTTATCCAACAATTCCTGAATGAAATATAAGCCCTAAACCAGCACATACCTTTTACATCAGCTTTATTACTAAAAAATGTAGTAGTATTCTTTATTGCTAAAATATTTAGTATTATATTTGTTTGTTATTAAATAGGAGGGGCTATGATGTTAGAAGATAAACAGGCTTTGATCAGCAAGCTTAAAAGGGATCTGCTTGCCTGGCAGGGGGTACCTGAAAGGTCAAGTGATGAAATTGCTATGGATTTGGGACCTTTGGAAAAAGCTTTTCCAAATGGTACTTTTCCCAAAGGTGTAATACATGAATTTGTTAGTTTTAGCCGTATGGATAGTGCTGCATCCTGTGGATTTATCGTTGGTATCCTTGGAAAACTGATGCAAAATGCCGGGATTTGTATTTGGATAAGCTCGGTACAAACCGTATTTCCTTCTGCAATCAGCACATTTGGAGCCGACCCTGCATCGATTATTTTTGTTTCCATGAAGCAGCAAAAAGATGTTTTATGGGCGATGGAAGAAGCGTTGAAATGTCCTGGTATAACAGCAGTATTAGCCGAAATACACCAACTGGATTTTGTTCAGTCAAGGCGGCTTCAACTTGCTGTAGAAAAAAGTAAAGTTACGGGTTTTATCCTCCAACATAATCCAAAGCTATTGTTGGCCACCACTTGTGCGGCACGTTGGAAAGTCACTTCTTTGCCTAGTCAATCGGATGAAGGGTTACCCGGTATTGGCAACCCCTGTTGGAATGTCGAGCTGCTTAAAGTAAGAAATGGTACAGCAGCCAAAGGAAAAATAGTTTGGACTCCGAAGGGCTTTAAAATATTCTCCAACAAGGATGTCGGGTCAAAAAATTGGAACTATAATTATCAAAATCTTGGTTAGTCATGAAAAAAAGATTTGCGTCATTATGGTTTCGTTACTTAAAAACAGATTGGTTTACTGTGTGTAAACCACATTTGCAAGATATTCCCTTTGTTTTGTCGATCGCAGTTCAAGGAAAACTGATCGTTAGTGCGCATAATTTACTTGCAGAGCAAGCGGGCGTATATTCAGGTATGGCCATAGCGGATGCGCGGGCATTTATTCCATCACTTAAAATTATTCATGAACAAGCAGGACTGTCTGATAAATTACTCCATTTTATAGCTGGTTGGTGCATAAGGTATACACCGCAGGTTTCAATAGATGAACCCGATGGGATTATATTAGACATTAGTGGTTGTGCCCATCTTTGGGGCGGAGAATTTGCTTATTTAACACATATTGCCTCTACATTTAAATACCATGGTTATACTGTCCGCATAGGTATTGCTGATACCATTGGTGCCGCCTGGGCGATAGCGCATTTTGGATCTGATGATAGTATTATAAAAGAACAGGGCCAATTGGAGGCTCTTCTACCTTTACATCCAGCAGCATTACGATTGGAAGATATTCAATTGAAGAGGTTGCAAGCGCTTGGATTGCAGTCTATAGGGAGTTTTGCTCACATGCCCCGGGCAGTTTTGCGCAGGAGATTTGGCGCTAGTTTGCTGCTTCGACTAGATCAGGCCATGGGATTAGAGGACGAATTTATTATTCCTATAAAGTCTATTTTACCATATGAAGAGCATTTACCTTGTCTTGAACCAATATGTACACCAAATGGTATTGCATTGGCTTTAGAAGATTTAATAAATAAGTTGTGCAAACGATTGTCGGGTGAAGGTAAAGGATTACGGGCAGCCGAATTGGACTGTCATCGGGTAGATGGAAAAATAGAGACAATTACTATTGAAACAAGTCGTGCTACAGCTCAGGGAAACCATATTCTTCAGTTATTTGAAATAAAAATTCCACAAATTGAACCCGCATTGGGCATTGAATTATTTACGCTGGGTGCATCCAAAGTAGAGGCAGCAGATCCTGTTCAGGAAAATCTTTGGGACAATCGAATTGGACTCAAAAGTCCATTGGTTACCGAACTTTTAGATCGTTTAAAAAGCAGAGATTCCAGTTGTGAAATACTACGATATGTTCCATCTGCACACTATTGGCCTGAACGATCCATGAAAATAGCTGCTTCTATGGATGAGGTTGTAACTGCTGAATGGCAAACCGAGCGTCCACGTCCGACACGACTATTAAAGGTTCCCGAGCGTATTATAGTCACAGCACCTATACCCGATTATCCTCCCTTACTGTTCCGTTATAAGGGAGATACCTATAATATCAGAAAAGCAGATGGTCCCGAACGTATTGAGCGTGAATGGTGGATTGATCCAGGTGAACATCGGGATTACTATGCCGTGGAAGATCTACAAGGCCGGCGGTTTTGGCTGTATCGATCTGGACATTACGGCGGACAGGCAGATGAATGGTTTTTACATGGCTTTTTTGCATAAAGATGAATTATTGTGAATTACAGATAACAAGTAATTTCAGTTTTCTCGAAGGTGCCTCACACCCCGAAGAATTGATTGAACAAGCGGCTCAATTGGGCTATCATGCTGTAGCAGTAACTGACCGTAATAGCCTTGCTGGTATTGTTCGCGCACATATAGCGGCCAAAAAAGCCGGTATACGACTTATTCCTGCCTGTCGCTTGGACTTACAAGATGGCCCTAGCTTACTCGCATACCCGACAGATAAAGAGGCTTATGGTCGACTTTCAACATTGTTAACCGTTGGGAACTTAAGGACTGAAAAAGGCAGATGTGCGTTGTATAAAAAAGATGTGTTTCAATATGCTGAGGGAATTATGTTTATTATTTGTCCACCTGAAAAATTGGTGGCTGGTTTTGAGCTAGATCCTTTTTTTATTGAATTTGTACAGCAATGTCAACAGTTCCTCCAGGGCTTTCTTAGTCTAGGTATTAAAAAACTCTATCGTGGAGATGATTCAAAACTATTGTTTAGAATAAATCAACTGGGTAAACAATGCGATATTCCACTTGTTGTTCTCGGCGATGTATATTATCATATACCCGAAAGACGTGAATTGCAGGATATTTTAACATGTATCCGTCAAAAATGTACGATACAAACTGCTGGGTTTAATTTGCATCCCAATGCAGAGCGCTATCTAAAGTCAATCACTGAAGTTGAACGCTTGTTTAGAGGGTACCCAGAGGCTATCGAACAGAGTGTAAAAATTGCCAATGCTTGTCATTTTTCCTTAGATGATTTGAAATATGTATATCCCGATGAGTTATCTTCTAATGGGCGAACGACGCAGGAGGAATTAACCTATCTAACTTGGGAAGGAGCCAAGAAAAAATTTGACGGTGATATCCCCGATAGCATTCGGGAAACGATTCAAATGGAACTTGATTTTATCGAGCGTAAAAATTATGCTTCTTATTTTTTGACGGTATATGATTATGTTCGATTTGCCAAAGAAAAAGGAATTTTATGTCAGGGGCGAGGTTCAGCGGCAAATTCTACGGTTTGTTACTGTTTAGGAATTACTTCGGTGGATCCTTCTAAATATAGGCTTCTTTTTGCACGATTTATGTCCGATGCCCGCGATGAACCACCAGATATAGATGTCGACTTTGAGCATGAGCGTCGTGAGGAAGTAATCCAATATATTTATGAGAAATATGGACGCAATCGAGCTGCCATTGTGGCTACAGTCACACAAGTACGTTCAAAAGGAGCTATACGTGATGTTGGTAAGGCCATGGGACTATCTTTAGATGCTGTAGGGCGCTTAGCAGGCATAGTAAGTAGTCATTGGGATGATGTTATCAATTTGGAGCGTTTGGTTGAACAGGGCTTTAATCCCGATGACCAGCATCTGAGAAAAGTGCTGGAGTTGACGCATCAATATATTGGATTTCCGAGGCAATTGGGCCAGCATACTGGTGGGTTTGTAATTACACAAGGTAATTTACATGAACTGTGTCCTTTAATAAATGCTCGAATGGATAATCGGACCAATCTCGAATGGAATAAAGATGATCTGGAAGCACTCGGTTTTCTGAAAGTAGATGTACTGGCTTTGGGAATGCTGACCTGTATCCGTAAGGCTTTTGAACTCGCAAAAAAACATTACGGAAAAGAGCTTACACTCGCCGATATTGGGGCAAATGACGATGAAGCAGTTTACGATATGATCTGCCATGCGGATACCTTAGGTGTATTTCAGATCGAAAGCCGGGCCCAGATGTCGATGTTACCACGATTAAAACCACGAAAATTTTATGATTTGGTCATTGAAGTGGCTATAGTACGCCCGGGACCTATACAAGGGGATATGGTGCATCCCTATTTACGTCGTCGAAATAAAGAAGAAGATGTTGATTATCCTAGTCAAGAGATCGAAGCTATTCTTAAAAAAACCTTAGGAGTCCCTCTTTTTCAGGAGCAGGCCATGGAAATTGCTATCGTTGCAGCGGGATTTACACCTGCAGAAGCCGACGAGTTGAGGCGTAGTATGGCAACATTCAAATCTAAAGGGCAGGTATCTTCTTTTCACAAAAAAATGGTCGATGGCATGGTCAAAAAAAACTATTCAGAAGAATTTGCCAATCGAGTCTTTAAGCAACTGGAAGGATTCGGTAGTTATGGTTTTCCAGAGAGCCATGCCGCATCTTTTGCATTATTAGTATATGTGTCCTCATGGCTTAAGTATTATTATCCCGATATTTTTGCTGCATCCTTATTGAATAGTCAGCCGATGGGCTTTTATCAGCCCGCTCAAATTGTTATTGATGCAAAGAAACATGGTGTAATGGTACATCCTATTGATGTAAATTATTCAACCTGGGACAATACTTTAAAGGGTGAGATGGGTAAACCGCATGCCCTTCAATTGGGGTTACGTCAAATCAAAGGATTTTCCATGGAAGAGGCTGTTGTGCTAACTACTGGTCGGCACAACGGATTTTCATCCATTATAGGAATGATGGACGTCGGATTATCGCTTGCGACCTTAGAAAAGTTAGCGCATGCAGATGCGTTTAGGTCGCTGCATATGGATCGCCGACAAGCACTTTGGGAGATTACAGCATTAGGTGATCGGCCAATTGAATTATTTAAAGGGCAAGCTTCTGAAAGTATAACCGAGGGACAGATCCAGTTACCATTGCTTACGGAAAGTCAGCATGTAGTTGCAGACTATGCAAAAACATCGCTATCCATTAAAGCACATCCGGTGAGCTTCTTGCGTGGAAAGCTAGATCTTCTCCATGTAGTGCCGACAGCAAAATTGGGAGGGATAAAAAATGATATGCCGGTAAAGATATGTGGATTAATTACCGTTAGGCAACGCCCAGGAACCTCTAAAGGTGTTTTATTTATCACTATTGAAGATGATACAGGTTTTGCAAATATTGTGGTTTGGAGTACTGTGTTTGAAAAATATCGGAAAGAGATCCTTCGGGCAAAGCTCCTTATGATCGCTGGTAAAATTCAAACTGAAGGAGAAGTTATTCATGTCATTGCTCAGCGCTGCTTTGATATGTCTGGATTGTTAAAGGATCTAACAGCAGAAAATGATAATGCTGCAGGCATTTTTCATAAAGGAAGAAATTTTCATTGATCTCTCCCTTATTAATCTCATTTTTGAAGTAAAAGCATTTACTCCGCGTAGGTAGCAAGCATTCTAATCTATAGGAAATTAAAAGATATGACCAAAAATATTCTCGTAAATACGATCGAAATTGATAAAGCCACTATTCGGGAATTCATTAAACAGGGCGATGTAAATAGTGCTATTGATCTGATTGCCATACAAGCGAATGTAACGTATAAAACTGCCCGCGATATTGTAGAGATGTTTAAAGAAGACCAGATTGATCTTTTTGATGGTAAAGACCTATTTCTGGTGGATTACGATCTAGTAGCTCATAGCAATGATATTAAATGAGACCGGCTAAGCATTCACCAAAGGATGAAAATGCGCAACTTGCTTTAATTCAACTAATAAATGGACATTTGGCCGATGTTGCTGAACTAAATTATGTTCTATTTTACTTTTTAGAAGGTAAACATGCTACTACACACACGACACTCAACAGCAATATGACCGATAGTGACATTGAGTAGCCATAGGATGAGGAGATATGCTGCCAACCAAAAAAATTGCTTTCTTTTTGATGGAGAAATACACCAACAATACAAGCAATACCTAGGCAGATCGATAATTGTTGTATGGTAAGATAAACAGCAGTGCCGTCAGCAATTAATCTCTCATTGAGATCTTTTAAAGCAAGTGTCATTAATGCGGGCAATACACTTCCACAGCCAATACCATAAAGAAAGAAGAGCACATGTAATTGATCATTATCTAAAAACTGTGTATTAAAAATAAAAAGATGAGACAACAAACCCAAAATCATAATTCCTAATCCAGTAAGTATAACTATTTTTCCATAACGCTGTATTAATCTACTTACAATAACGCTAGCGAGTACATAACCCATGCCTTGGTAAATAAAGGCAATTCCAGTCATTGTAGACGTATAATTTTTTTGATTTTGAAGGTAATTGGAATTAATGATAAAGTAGGCATCCTGAACCATATAATAAGCTAATGCAGCGAGAAGCCCTATGTTGAAAATCCTATTTTTGAATAGCAAGAAATTTAGTAGGGTAGGATAACCTTTTTGTTGTAGTTTTCGTTGCTTTTTTAGAAACAATAAAACGAAAAAAAGTGTTCCTCCCAACAGGAATTGTGACCACAATGGCCATTTCAACTCCGGCCCCATGATTAATGGAAAAATTATCCCCATTAAAAGCGCAAACAATGTGAGCATTGGCATAAAAGAGATCGAAGATTTTACACTGCGATCATCTTTAGGCGTATACCGATAAACAGCAAAGAAGGCAAGGAATCCAATAGGTACATTGATTAAAAAGATAAGGCGCCAGCTTTCGTTTATCCAGGTTTGATCGGGGAGTATTCCACCCAATAACTGACCTATCACCGAAGCAATACCCGCTATACTTCCATAGATGCCCAATGCCATGGATCTCTTTTCTGGATTTTCAAATAGTAAAGTAATCAGTGCAATACCTTGTGGAACCATCAATGCAGCACTAATTCCCTGGGCCAGCCTTCCGAGCAATAAGGCGTAGAGATTGCTTGAAACACCACATAAAAAAGAAGCGAGGGTAAAACCAGCCATTCCAACTAAATATAACTTTTTCTTTCCATAACGATTTCCGGCAATGCCGGCATAAATCAAAATACTTGCGTAACCAACAATATAAAGTACAATAATCCATTGCGTATCACTATTACTTAAGTGTAGCGCATGTTGAATGTTCGGAAGGGAAACATTCAAAATAAAAAGGTCGATGACGAAAAGAAATACAGCAGTTGAAAGAAACAAAATATGAAGTAGATCTTTAATTTGAAAGCTCATATAGAAAGTTTTTAATATTTTTACGGTTAAAAATAGTTTGGATATTTTTTTAAGTCAAGTAGTTACAAATTATGTACTTGGTATGTTTTTATGAACTAATGGTTAGTATCAGGTGATTATGAATGAAAAAAAAAGTGAAAATTTTGGCGCTTGTTGTGATGTCAATGGCATATTTAAGATAATAGGTGGAAAATGGAAGGTATTGCTCATTAAAGCTATAGCGAAACAATGTCCCAAAAGATTTGGTGAGCTTAGGCGTGAAATGGAAGATTTGGCGCAAACGACATTGACTGTTCAGCTGCGCGAGCTCGAACGTGACGGAATTTTATGTAGACAGATTTATGCCGAATCTCCGCCACGGGTAGAATACAAACTCAGCGAGTTGGGAAAAACTTTATTGCCGGTCATCGAACGTCTTGATGAGTGGTGGGCAAGTTACCAGGGCGAAAGGGGATAGATGGAAAACGAATACAATAATCGAATTAATTCCAACTGCCTTTTTGGGCACGTATATACCGGAATGATTTGAAATGCTTACGACGTCTTGCTTATAGCAAGACGTCTTCATCAGTGATTCCTTTAGACAATAAGTCGGAAATACTTCGCAGTGTTCTTTGAGAAATTTCTGTTAACGCTTCAGTGGTGAAGAAAGCCTGATGTGCGGTTACCAAAACATTAGGATAACTCATTAATAGTTGTATGGTCTCATCTTCAATAATTGTCGTTGATAAATCTTTAAAAAACAATTTTTCCTCCTGTTCATACACATCAATACCCAGTAGTCCAATCTTACGCTCTTTAAGCGCTTTGATAACATCATTGGTATTAATTAAGTTACCTCTACTTGTATTAATGATTGTAACGCCATGCTTCATCTTATCCAATGATTCCTTATTAATTAGATAGTGGTTTTCGGGCGTGAGCGGACAATGAAGAGAAATGATGTCTGATTCCTTAAAGACCTCATCCAACGATTTATAATCGACGCCTTTTGCTGCAAGCTCAGGATCTGGATATAAATCATAGGCAATTACATTCGCGCCAAATCCTAAGGCGATTTTGATAAAAGCCTTTCCAATTTTTCCAGTGCCAATTACCCCAATTTTTTTCTGATAAAGATTGAAGCCCAAAAGTCCATGCAATGCGAAATTTTGCTCCCTAACCCGATTATAAGCTTTATGCGTTTTACGATTTAATGTCAATAACATGGCCATTGTATGTTCTGCAACTGCTTCGGGAGAATAAGCAGGAACTCGACACACTTTTATTCCAAACTCCCGTGCCGCCTCTAAATCAACATTATTAAAGCCCGCACAGCGCAAGGCAATCAACTCAACGCTTTTTTCAGCAAGTACTTCGATAACTTGTCGGTTTAGTTTATCATTGACAAATGCACAGATTACCTTCTCGTCTTCAATAGCATTCACAATGTGTGGCCCTAGATGCGTCTCATAAAAATTAAACTGAAAGCCATACGTACTGTTTTCTTTTTCAAAGAATAACTTGTCATATGGTTTTGTGGAAAAGAAGGCGATTTTCATAAATTGTTTGCTACGTATTAGTATACTATAAATATACAGTATAAATTAGTTAATTGGGGGATATACCAGCGGTTTAATTTTGTCCAATCACATTAAACTATCGCAGTAGAGTCTTACGATTATTAAATAATAAGTTGAACAATATCGTGGTGAATACATGAAACCAACATACTAACGCATGCTATGAATTGAAATCAATGCTAATTAATTTTTGCAGTCTTGTAGTTGTGCGTCTACAACGACTTCAGTTTTTTTTTCTAAACTTTGTCGTACTATGAAGTACTAAAATTAAATCCCCTATGAAGAACGAAAAGAAGAGAATGACGATAATAGTATTTTAGAAGGATTTAAGGTAGGCGCCAATGATTATATTAAAAAGCCTATTTCTCCGTATGAGCTTATATCGCGTGTACGGTTAAGGATAGGTCATGCTTAATCAACGGTTGTGAGCTATTTTGCTCGTATCTATCCGTATGATAAATTTTTATATGATGTGGAAGTTTATGTTAGGTCTATTGTCATTGGTAACGATAGTGCAAGCACAAGAGCGAATTACATTAGTTGAGTATGGGAAAACAGGTTATATCATTCAAGCGGAGATAGACAATCCTGTTTCAATGCAAGCCGCGGGTGTTATCAAATCTTACACAAAAGAAAGTACGGGTGCAGACTATGCTATACAAGCTAAAGTTGATGTTTCAGATGCTATTATCCTAGAAAGCTTACCCATAACGGAATCCTTTCCTGAGGATAGTTATTCTATTGATGTTGTGGGAAAGACGATTTGGATTAAGGGGAGTGGTAAAGGAGTGCTATTTGCGGCATACCGTTATGTAAGGGATATCATTGGCGGAAGAAAATGGTATGCAGGTAATGAAAATACCTATATTCCTAAGTCTACTAGTTTATATGTAGCTGCAGATCTAAAAATTTTTTCAAAACCAAGTTTTCAATATAGAGAGGTCTATTTCCCAATAGAACTGGATCAGGAATACATGGATTGGTATGGTCTACATTATTTGGAAGACAAGTGGGGGGATTGGGGACACACGGCCAGTAAAATATTGCCACCATCGATTTATTTTAAAAGTCATCCCGAGTATTATTCCCTATTTGATGGGAAGCGGCAGCCGGCTCAGCTTTGCCTCTCTAATGAAGATGTCTTTACACATGCTGTTGCTTACTTTAAGCGCAGGATGGTTGAAAATCCGAAGGCTATTTATTGGTCTATTGCGGCTAATGATGATAGGGGAAGCTGTACGTGCGATCATTGTCAGGCTATAGATAAGCGCGAAGGGGGACCGCAGGGCTCATTGATACACTTTGTGAACCGGGTAGCCGCAATCTTTCCAGATAAGAAATTCACGACATTGGCTTATCTTGAAACGGCCAATCCACCTGCACATTTACGTGTTGCAGATAATGTGTCAGTTATACTAAGTAATATTGATGCTTTCCGGAAAAATGATATCACTGTTGAAGTCTCGGCTGCAACTTTCAGAAGGCAATTGAGCGCTTGGAAATCCAAAGCTAAACATGTCTTTGTATGGGATTATTTGACCCAGTTTACCAATTATCTTGCACCATTTCCAATTCAAGGAACGATGCAGAAAAGTCTACATTATTTGAAAACACAAGGGGTAGAAGGCATCTTTTTACAGGGCGGTGGAGCGACTTATAGTGATATGGCGGAGCTAAATGCCTATGTTTTGGCCAATCTTTCCTGGGATACGAACGTTCGCTCAGAAGATCAATTGATGAATGAATTTATTGAGGGCTATTACGGTAAAGTCGGACCTTTTGTGAAAGCATACCTTAAACAGCGAAGAGGTCGTTTGCCGGGGCCGTCCTCTGCTTTGTCGATTTATGGAAATCCAATTGATAATAGAATTGATTTTTTAAGTCCAGAGGCCATGGATCAATATAGGATGTTATTAGAAAAGGCAGAAGCTACCAGTAAGGATAATCCCTTATTGGCATCACGCGTTAGACGTATCCAATTGGGACTGGATTATACCTATTTGCAGCAAGCAAGATTTTACGGCTCCCATGATCGTGGTATATTTGTGCGGGATGGTAATCGGTGGGTAGCGAAACCAAGTCTAACGCGCAGGGTCGCTCAATTCGTTGAAGATGCCAAAAGGCTAGGGGTAATAGAACTCGCCGAAGCTGGAGCATCGCCTGATAGTTATGCAAAAGAATGGACAGACATCTTCAATGCCGGAGTTAGAATAAATAAAGCTTCAGAAGCAAGTATTACATCGAAAAATCCATTTGACCCATCATTCCCAGCAAATGGGTTAAAGACACTAACGGATAGCGTTCCGGGCTATTTGGATTATAGTTACAATTGGCTATTGTGGAATGGTAAGCCAATGGATATTACTTTCGACTTTAAACAACCAACACAAATAGATACAATCGAACTCGATTTTCTGAAAGATGCCCGGCATTGGATATTTCCACCAAAGGAATTACATATTTCTGTCTCTATAAATGGGAAAGATTTTCAAGAAGTATCCGTTCAGAAGCATGCATCCATGAAAGAAGATTATAAGGTGGATAAAGTCCGATATCAAACATCAATAAATAGCAAGGTTACTGCTATTCATATTTATGCTGTCCCATTTAGAAAATTACCGCTATGGCGTAATCATCCCACAAAGCATCCACTGATGGCGTGTGATGAAATTTGGTTATACTGATCGGATGAAATACTTTATTTAATTTCCAATTGTTGTAGATATTGTTCTACAATAAATATTTTGCGACTTTAACTTTATATGGATAGTGGTTAAATTAGAGTTAACTAAGTTATAAATAGAATGCTATGGAAATTAAGACATCTTTAAAATTTTTCGCTGAACTAATTGGGACATTTGGTTTAGTGCTTTTTGGTTGCGGTGCCGCAGCGATTGCAGGAGCCAATACCACGGGGGGGCTCTCTGGTCTTGGTCTGTTGGGCATCTCCGTGGCTTTCGGTCTTTCTGTAGTCGTTTTTGCTTATGCGATTGGAGGGCTATCGGGATGCCACATCAATCCAGCCGTGACTGTTGGTGTGTTATTGGCAGGACGTCTGTCTGCCAAACATGCGGTTGTGTATATTGTTGCTCAATTTAGTGGTGCGCTTTTGGCCGCTTTGGTTTTGCAACAGATTTTATTGGGGCAGTTGGCTGGATTTACAGCAGGTGAATGGGCCTTTGGCGCTAATGGTTGGGGGAAGGGATATCAAAATGAATATGGTACACCTTCAGCCTTTCTAATTGAATCCGTGTTAACCTTTCTCTTTGTATTTATTATATTGGTAACGACATCGAAACTTGGCAACAGCACCATGGCTGGACTTGCCATCGGTTTTACACTTTTATTAATTCACTTAGTTGCTATTCCAGTGACGGGAACATCCGTTAACCCAGCCCGTTCGTTTGGTCCAGCTGTTTTAGCTGGAGGGCAAGCATTGTCTCAACTATGGCTGTTTATTGTTGCACCACTCGTAGGGGCCATCGCTGCAGCTGCAGTATGGCGAGTTTTGGAGCCCAAAGATTAGTTTATTCCACTTTCATTTAACGAGTTTTATAGGCAGGCATCTACGTATTAAACTCGTTAAATGAAAGTAGAACGTTGCTGCCAACAAACCTATCTGAAATTCGATAGGTCAGTAATAAAGTTCACCACCTGTTCCTCTTCGGTAGCCCAAGACGTAATTAGGCGAATAGCAGCATTATCATGATCTATTTCTTTCCAAATGTAAAACTGATATTTTTGACTCAATACCTGAATGAGAGACATTGGTAAAATAGGGAATAGCTGGTTTGTAGTGGAATCAGTTAAAAACGAGTAGCCCTTTTCTTTAATTGCTTTGGTGATTTGCATTGCATATGAATTTGCTTTTTGCGCTAGTTGAAAATACAAATTATCTTTAAACAATTCGAGAAACTGAACGGATAACACACGACCTTTGGCTAGTAAAGCACCTTTTTGTTTGATCGCATAATCGAAATCCATCGCCAATTCGGACTTATTGAAAATGACAGCCTCTCCTAAAAGCGCACCGTTTTTTGTACCTCCAATATAGAATACATCACAATATTTTCCAAGATCTGATAACGCTAAATCATTGTTTTCCGCTGTCAATGCATGTCCTAAACGGGCACCATCCAGATAGAGTAGCAAGTGATGTTGCTGACAACATCCGAATAACGCCTGTAGTTCTACCAAGGTATAAATTGTTCCAATTTCGGTAGAATTTGAAATATAAACTATTCGTGGTTTTACCACGTGTGGCGCCAAAGCATGCTCTTTCAATGTTCTTATGATATCGTCAGGAGTTAATTTTCCATTTATAGTTTCTATGGCAATAACTTTATGCCCAGTTGCTTCAATAGCACCAGTTTCATTGGCAGATATATGTCCAGTCTTTGCACTAATGACGGCTTCATGAACGCGTAAGAGAAACGATAGTACCAATAGATTGGTCTGTGTGCCCCCAGATAAAAAATAAACGGAGGCTAGTTCATTAGCTATCTTTCTCTTTAAAATGGCTTTTGCTTCTTTAGCATATTCATCCTCTCCATACCCAGGTTGCTGTATGAGATTCGTTTCAATAAGTTTATCTAAGATGCGGGGATGCGCCCCTTCTGAATAATCGTTTTTAAAACTATACATAAATTTATTTTTTAGTTGACCTGCTCTTAACTATTTTGTTCTAATTGTTACTAGTATTAGCAATGAATCTTGACCGAATCAAATGTATAAATACAATACCGTTTTTTTATAATCTTAACCTTGAAAAAGATTTCTTTTTGAACCACTATAGCTGCATTTTTGAAAACGAATGACTAAATTGGCTAGTGATTGTAAATCAATTGTTTATCTATATTAAATTATGAAAAGAGTTGTATTTGTTGGAAGTATCCTGCTGGCATTTGGAATGGGCTATGCTTTCAATACCGTTAAGCATTTAAGCCAGTCTGCCGAACTTAAAAGAGTAACTGGTATAGGTGGATTTTTCTTTAAGAGTAAAGATCCAAAAAAACTGAGAGCATGGTACGCGCAACATTTAGGTATAACTACCAATTCCTATGGCGGTGTATTTGAATGGTATCAAGGAGCAGATAGTACAAAAAAAGTATTTACTCAATGGAGCCCTTTTAAGGAAAGCACAGCCTATTTTGACCCTTCGGAAAAGGATTTTATGATTAATTACCGCGTGGAAGATATTGAACTTTTAGTCGAAGAATTGAAGAAGGAGGGGGTTACCGTTCTTGATAATATCGAAGCATTTGACTATGGCAAATTTGTTCATATCATGGACATTGAAGGAAACAAAATAGAGCTTTGGCAACCGAATGATATGGTTTACGAAAAGATGGGAATTGATATGGGAGTCACAACTATAAAATAAGTTATTTTTCACGTACAGTAAGAACGGATTTTAACATGAGATGCTTAACGCAATCGAGAGAGGTAGCTGCGATAGCCCCCAAACAATAAGCGACTAGATCTGACCATACGAATCCCTGGCCAAATACAAGACGTAACAGCACATTGGTTCTTATCCATAAAAAGAACGGAGATTGTATGAGTTGTAAAAATTCGATCGTAAAACAGAATAAGACAGTGATGATGCTGGAAAAGAGTACTGATTTTTTAATAAATATAAAGCGTGATAGCCAGTACACCATCACAGCATAGAGGACATCACCGCATATCGGTGGTATTGCCACTATTTTTCGGGACAACAGACCGAGAATGACAGTTGCTATGGCTAGAACAAGGTACTGAATATTTGTAATTTTTTTCATCACGATAATAGGGGCCTAGTTTATTGCCTTAAATAGGAGACCGTTGGAACAGCATTCCCGAAAATCTTCTTGTCTCCTTTTGTCGCTACAAATTCACCGTGTTGTGCTATCGTACTGGCAATTGAAAAAATCACATTGGTGTCGGTTTGAGGATGTATTGTAGCGAGTAGTTGTTTGTTTTGATCAAATATCTGAAGCTGGTTGACCAGCTTCTGGTTGATTTCCAGGGAATGTATTGTCGCTAGTGGAATAGTTTTGGGACTTTTTTTCGAGCTCTGAATGGATAAATTCTTACTGTCGACCTGTATATCGATTTTAGGATTAATGAATTGCAAGAGGATAATCAGTGGTCCAATTACAACTACTGCGACCAATATGCCTAAACCTTTCGCGGAACCGAAATTATTTGCCGCATCGGCAAGCCCATTTATACCACCAAAAAAGACATAAAGGACCACAAATACTACTGCTAAATAACCTAATCCGAACATTAAGCCCTTTTTTACATTATGTGATTTAAATTGAAAAGTCTTCATAAAATGCGCCTTTAATTTTTCGATGTTTTTTATTAAAGATATTTATATTTATGTAATCAGACAGATTAGTTATACATATTTTTTAATTTTATTATAGGCAACATTGGAGAGTATCATTGAGATTAAGCGAACTAACGTGTTAAAGAAGTCGGATTATTTTCTATTATTGAATTATACAGTATGCTCAACGCTCGGGATTGTCAGTATATTTTGGGATTGGCAAGCGAGCATTGGTCCTTTGATAGGTACGATTTTGGTCGTTGTTTTAGCAATACTTTTTTCAGTAATTTTATTAAAAGTTACTAATCGGTCTTATCACCATACTAAGAATGACTAGAGTTGTTATTTAAGAAATTTGCGTACCATTGCCCAGAAGATTTTATAATACGCTGTTGATTTTTGAAATCAACATATACAAGTCCAAATCTTGGACGATAGCCCTCTGCCCACTCAAAATTGTCAAGAAAAGTCCATACAAAATATCCTTTGATATTTACATTTTCCTGTTTTGCAAGATAAATTTGTTGTAAAGCGTCCTGTAAATAGGTAACTCTTTTTGGATCATGAACGATACCATTTTCTACTTGATCGGCAAACGCAGCTCCATTCTCCGTGACTATTAAAGGGGGCATATTAGGATATGTACTAAATTTTTTAAGCATATAGTAGATGGAAGCTGGGTAAACCTCCCAATTCATTTCGGTCATTTCAACTTTACGCTCTTTCGCGGATACTATTTTCGCTCGAAGATAAGGAACAAACATTGCGTATCGTATAACTTCCCGTGTATAATTTTGTACCCCTATGAAGTCCATGTTAAATTTCAAATCTTTTTCATCATTCACTTGAATGTACTTTTCAATTCTATTCAGGATTTTAATCTCTTCTGTCGGATAGCCCATACCTAAAAGCGGCTCTATAAAGAGACGATTCAGCAATACATCTGCTTTTTTTGCCGCTACGATATCCTTATCTCTTGAAGAAAAAGGTTCTACATGAGAACAGGAGAATGTGGTGCCAACATAACTATCAGCTTGTATTGATTTAATGATTCGCCCTCCCTGTGCCTGTGCTAAAGCAGCATGATGGACTGCAGCCAAAAAATTGCCCAAGCCTCTTCTTTCCGGCGCATGTACACCAAAGAAATAGCCCGCGGCAGTGAAGACAGTAGGCTCATTGAGCACCATCCAGTTCTTGACACGATCGCCATAGGTTTGCACACATTTGGAAACGAATTCTCCAAACCAATCTTTCACCTCACGGTTTACCCACCCACCTTTTTTCTCTAATGCATGCGGTAGATCCCAATGATACAATGTAATCCATGGAGTAATTCCAAGTTCAAGAGATAGATCAATTAGGCGGTCATAAAAATCCAGTCCTCTTTGATTTACTTCGCCTATTCCGTTTGGAAATATACGGCTCCATGATAAAGAAAATCTGTAATTAGGAATATGCATTCCCTTCATCAGATATAAATCATGGACATACCGATTGTAAAAATCACAGGCTTCATTACCATGTTGATTTTGGAATACGCGATTCTTTTTTTGTACGAACACATCCCATATTGACGGCCCTTTCCCGTGCAAGTCGTGAGCCCCTTCAATCTGGTAGGCAGCTGTGGAAACTCCCCATATAAAATCTTCGCCAAAGGCGTCTTTGGTTAAAAGCATGTATGATAATATATTATTGGACCTTAATGTCAATTCTTTTAAACCATTAAGTTTTATAAAATCTTAACGGTGAATAAAATGAACTGAATTGACCCAAAAAGATTCTAAATAAAATCCGCCCGACAAAATAGCTTATTGTTTTCATAATACATAGGTTAATCTCTTTTAACTTCAGTAACTATCGTACTATAAAATAACAAAACTTATATGAATGCGATGTGAACGAAAGATTAAATATCAAGACAATAAGTGATTCGATCAGCTGGCAGAAAAGAACTATTTGATTTCAAATTCCGTAAATATCGTTCTCTTGAATTCTAAAACTTCTGGTGTAATTTTGAAGCCATCACCACCATATCCCTTATTGAATGTCTCTAAAGCCATTCCTGTTCGATATTGGTTTGATTCGTTTGACGCGCTTCCATCATTGGACAAATACAACAGTTTCCCGATTTTAATATCAGCCCGAGAAGCAAGTTTTTTTGCAGATTTTAAAGCGTCATCATACGCAATGAGGTCGGCTTCTCTCAAAATACTGTCTGCTTTAGAGTGACCAAAAGAAATAGATCCAATTCCACTTATTTTAGTTTCTAACAGTTTTCCTGTCAATTCTGTGAATTTAGATAAATCATGTAAAACGAAATCGATTGTTTGCTGCGCCTGGTAACCTACAAATTTATTGGTATTAGCAACATATTGATAGTCTTTGTTGGCCGAAACACTACTTGTTTTAATATCTTCTTTCTCATTCCCATATTTTTGTAGCAAAGCTATTACAGTGTCGACAGTGGCCTGTGTCTCTCGTACAGCAACTACCATCCTTGGTTTTGTAAAAGCCGTATTGATTGTTAAGGTTACTTGATCTGGCATGATTCTGATCTTTCCCTCACCACTGACACGAATTCTATTCTGATTGTCATTGGATATCTTACCGCAGGAAGATAAAAATATGGTTCCGCTTAAGCCGATTAGAAAAATATAAATGAATTGCTTTTTCATATATTATGATGTTCAATATGATATTGATAGTTAAGTAATCTCTTAAATATAATAAATATATAGGAGATACCTATTAGCAAACATCACTTGGAGGAATTGGTTGCAAGAATAAACTTAATAGGCTATTTGAATAGTTTGAATAAAAATGGCCAGAATTTCTTCTGGCCATGACTGCTTTGTAAACTTTCTTTTTTAGGGTATCGAATATACTAATCAACGCTCTTTGAATATATCTTAAGCTGCTTTTGCAATGACTTTCTAGCCATATGTATCCGTGTTTTGACGGTACCCTCAGGAATTTGCAGATGCTCAGCGATCTCATAATATTTAAATCCCTCTAAGAACATTACAAAAGCATTGTAATAGTCTTTTGAGAGACTATTTAAGGCATGTTGGATATCCGATGCCACAAAATTACTCTCTCCACGATTTGTTGTCATGTCGTTTCGATAGCCAGTGCTGATATATTCACTTCTATAATTCTCCAGTCGTTTATTACGCGTATATTGATTGATATACGTATTTTTCATAATGATATAGAGCCATGACATCAACTTAGGATGTTTCACGAACTTTTCGATAGATGCTAGTGACCTAACCATGGTTTCCTGCACCAAGTCCTCCCGCTCATCCGGATCATTTGTAAATTGCGCTGCCAAATATTTTAATGTAGGTCTTTTTTCCTTAAACAGTTGATCGATTGTTGTATTTTCCATTTTATCAAATTTTAAGTGTCTATCTTGGTGCATTTACTGCAATTAGGATGCTAGAAAACAGTAATGAAAATAGCAGCTGTACTGATTTTTAAGTCATGGGTATGGTATGGTTTATTTTTAAATAGTTGTAAATCAGATTTTTAAATTTTTTTTTGTATTGCCAAAGTTTTTTAGTTGCTCAATTTTGCTTAAACAATGAGTGTTTTCCTGTGTAATTTCCCCTTTTTATCTATCGCTTATACGTATTTATACGCAGTACATTAATTTGTACATTTTATTTACAGAAATAGATATTAATTTTTAAAACTGTTGCCCTATTTTAATGGTTATAAGTACAACATGACGTGGAAAGCAATATGGGGAACGACAACAAAAAAATATATTTTGACGTATCGGAAGGAGCGAAAGAACAGTGCGAAAGTTTGGAAGATCATTCGGAATTGAAGCAGGCGTGGGATGGTAGTCAGGAGGACTTCTATAAATCGATTATCAAAAATCAACAGGATGATCTTGGAAAAATAGGACGATATTTCCGTGACGAATTGGCTCAGGAGCTTTATGGAATGCGTATATCACTTCAAAATTTTACGAATCGCTATGGTGATTTTGAAGAATTACGTTGTTTACGTGATTCATTGGGGACTTTAGTTATAGAAATTCGCAATAAAGCAATTTTACTTTACAATCCGATTTTAAATGACTTAGGAATTTTTCATGCGGTAGATGAATTGGTAGGGAGTTATAAAAATCAATCAGGTTTTACAATTGATACGTTACTTGATCCGCATTTGAGCGAGTTGCATCGGGAGACACAAGTCCATCTATTTAAATTCATAACGGCATTATTTCAATATTTAAATGACGAGGTATCTGCACAGGCTATTGCGATTTCAGTACAGGTGATTGAATGCGAGATCTTAATTAAAATTTCTCCCTTTTTTAAACAGGGAGATGCACTCTCAAAAACACCGTCTGTAAATAATCCTATGCGCTTAACAAAGATTGCTGAACTATACAATGCACGCATTATGAATGATTCGCTGGCGGCCGGTATTTTAATTAAATTGACTATTTAAACAGATAATAATGATAAAAATCCTATTGGTTGAAGACCACATGGTTGTTCGTAACGGAATAAAATTACTATTGGAATCGCAAGATGGATTTGAAGTTATAGGGGAGGCATCTAATGGAAAAGAGGCTCTTCATTTCTTAGCTTCGAATCCTCTCCCGGATATTGTATTGACCGATATCAGTATGGATGAAATGGATGGGATGGAACTACTGCAGGTGATAAAAAAGCAGTATGAAACAGTTAAAGTGGTTATATTATCCATGCTGAACCAAATTAATTATGTTATTGAAGCTTTCGAATCTGGACTATCTGGCTATTTGGTTAAAAATGTGGGGTATAGCGAATTACTATTTGGATTAAATCATATTGCTGGTGGTGGTCGGTATCTGAGTGAGGAAATCGCCATGATACTATTGGATCAAGTCAGCTCCGGACAGAGCTATACACAGCTGCGAGGAGAAATGTATGAAGATTTCGACATCTCGGATCGAGAGCTTGAAGTATTGAAACTCATAGCTGAGGGGTATACCAATGTGGAAATTGCAGATAAGATTTTTTTAAGTAAGCGTACAGTTGAAGGCCATAGGCAAAACCTAATTGATAAAGCAGGAGTGAAAAATACCGCACATTTGGTTAAATTTGCTTTCGAAAGAGGTATTTTAAATTAATAGGTTTATCAATTCAACCCTGTATTGATGACTTGTCATATCCAATACAGATTGACGTAACCGTCAATCTGTATTTTCCAGTATAGTTGGATCTTCGATATGTTCAACACAGTATGGATTTGTTTTAACCTATTTTTTTATTATCGTCTTCCACCGATAAATTCCGATGTTTATAATTGATGCTTTCCTCTTCGTCGGGATCGATTTCGTCTAAGTCTGGTTGAAGATGCTCGCTAGGATCAGTGTCATTCGGATCCGGTGCTGTATGTTTACCAAGCAGCCCTTTTCCGTACCATATGTTACTAAAATAGTAGGCAATAATAATACCTCGTTTTACTACTGCACTTTGTGATAATATTTCTTCCATTTCGATTTTCCTTAGTTGATTACAACCCATTTTTAGGGATGCTATTCTTTTTATAAATAAACAATGTCTAGTGGAGAATAGTTTGACAGATTTAAGTATTCAAGATCAGGGATCAATCGACCAACATTTGTTCAGGGAACGGTTTAACAATAGGGAAATACAGGTGGACGGTAGTACCTTGGCCGACTTCAGATTCAATTTCTATTCTTCCGCTTAACCGTTCCATTATTCTTTTTACAAGTGAAAGACCAATGCCAGTACCAGGTATTGAACCTACATTATCGGCCCTGGTAAACATTTCATAAATATGTGGCAATTGCTCGCTCGGAATTCCAATACCGTTATCCTCAATTCGATAATGCGTATGGTCATTTTCATGGCAGCTATCAATTATTACTATTGGCGTATCTGATTGCGCTGAATATTTTATTGCATTAATAATTAAGTTTGAAAAAATTTGATAAGCTGCACTTTTCTCGCCCCAGATAGGTAATAGCGTTCCAAAGCGGGGCTGACAATTATTAACATTGTACAGCATGCTGTTTTCTTGAAAAATACGCTGTATCGTGTATGCCATCGGAATTGGTTCTTTGTCCAAAATGCTAGAGCGGTGTTGGCTTATTTGAACCATATTGTTTATGATATCTTCTATGTTTGTAACACTTCGGTTGAAATTCTGATACCATCTGTTGATTTTTGTTAAGTCAATATTGTCCGGGTGCTGTTGTAGGAATTGTATTCCCATTTTTAAGATGGACAATGGATTCTTTAAATCGTGTGATAAGGTATGGGTAAACATTTCCAACTCATTATTTAAACTGAGAAGCTCCTCATTCAGTAATTGGCGTTCTTTTAATTTGGTAAAAATAGATTCTTTGATGATTTGGTTTAGGCGAAGAACGAAATTGATTTCAGCATCATTCCAGGGTTTGGCGACATCGTAACGTATGTCCTCCCAAATTTTGAGTCGTTTGTTTTCAGATTTTGTATTTTGCAACATCATCTGCATCACCTGACTACGGTTTTCTATTCTAAACCACACGATATAATAGTCATTTTCCAAACCGACTTTTAAATACATTAAACCTGCAAATTCAAGTTTATCGTTAAACTTATCCTGATGATTCAGACGAAAATTGTAATCTTTAAAGACTGCCTTATCGGTATGATTTTGGAGAAATTGGATGATTTCATAAAATTGTGATTTATGGGGGGCATGTCCATAGTTAAAAATATCACCATGATTAAATATAGCCAAACCATCTGCATGTACTAATTTGGTTAAGATATCCATATGCTGAATGAGAGCACAATTTACCATCTTATTTTCAGCTAGGCTTCTCTTCAGTTCTTCTTCAGCATTCTTAAGAAGTTCCGTTCTTTCCAAAAGATTCTGTTTAATATAGCTTTCATATTTGCTAGCTGCAGCCTGGATGGCGAATGTACATAGTTTTCGTTGTTGCAGATCAACTAAACATTTTTCTTTGTTTTGCGCCACTACAAGTCCCCAAAAGTCGTCATCGATACAAATGCGAAAAAACAAGGCGCTTTGCACATCTATTTTTTTTAAAAAGAGACGATGAAGTTCTGGTAATGGAGATAACAAACTCGAAAGAGAATCAACCCTATTGTCCGTATAATAAAACTCTTGCCCCTCGATTTCAATATGTGGGGCATATCGATATGAATAGCTTCTATAGTATTCCAAAGCTTCTTCGGGCATAAAATCTTTTGAGAATTCCTTTCCTTTGAAATGAGATTTTCCATTTGTAGTATGCTCGGCAACCACTGTGCTATAGCCTGTTTCCTGGATGTGTAGAACAAAAACCCGATCATAATTCAATAATTTGCTCATTGCAGCACAAACACGATCCCAATTATTGGGTTGAATACTATCAAGGAGGAAATTAAGTTCATTAATTTTTTTAGCAGCGATGTTTTTTTTGTGTTGTCTTTCCCATTCTAAATAAATGAATTGATCATGTTTTCGCAGTTTTACATAGATACGTTCTTTATTTACTTTAATGGTTAAAATATGGCTTGATTGTTGGTCATCAATAAAATCAGTCACTGCATTTTTGACCTTTACGCATGCTTCGCCAAATAGATTGCTTAAACTATGAAAAAAATTTGTTCCTAATATATTTTCTTTTAAACAATCCACATGTAAAGCAGATTCTGATATTCCGACAACAATAAAATCCCGGTTTAGAACCACGAGACTTCCAAAAGATTGAAGCTTATTGAGTAATTGGCTGTTAGATTGATTTGTATGATTCATGCTACCCCAAGATTCCTTATGATATAGCTAAATATACGGATAAATTACTGTAATACAGTTAAAAATTACGAGTGTAAGTTTATAAAAAGCAAGTTTTGGAGTCCTTTACAACACCAATAGAAAGTACAGCAGACTCTGTTTCGAAAAAACAACTAAATTCGCACATCAAATTTTTTTGCTACGGCGTTAGCCATACCTTTGATCAGTGACTTCCACTGTGGATAGGAAGCACCCAATTTAGCCGCTAAACCAACGAAATAATTTCGGATGTTGTCACTTAATTTCTCGTTGTCTACGTTGATGATTTCATTTCTCCCAGCATATTGGAACAGCAAGCTGTTTCTACGTTGTTCGATCAGAAAAGTTGATGAAGAAATTCCTTCAAAAAAGTGAGCTGTATTTTTATCTTCTGGATGACTTGGATCGGGGCAAGGCTTTAGTGTGATTGCGAATACCTTGTAATCCGCAGTTTTCTCGGACATCAGATTAATTACGTTTACCCAGTCGTAACCGCCGCTAGTTGGAAGTCCGGGGCCAGGAATGTCCAATCTGATGTAATCATGCAATTCCAAGGAGCGTTCGATGGGCGTACCGTAACCGGAAGTGAGCTGAAATACTGCAGCTGGAAGCTCTGCTAATTCATACCAATGATTAACGTTTTTTAGATTATCTACCGCCAAATCAAAAGCCATACTGGCAATCGCCTCGCTTGGAAACTCCAGCGACTCAAAGCAATCTAAGCGTTTGCCATCTTTCTGTTCTGGAATGATATTTTTCATAATTCCTCCTTTTCTTTGACTAATTATACCTTACTGTTATTTGTAACCTTTTTGATATTATACTTTCAATTGAACGTGTAACGCTATTTAATGCTCAATGGAGTTAATCGGAATTTATCCTATACTTGAACTTACTTTGACGATTACGGTTCTATGCTACCTACCTGCTTCGATTAACCTAAACTAGCTTTAAGTTTTGCAAGTAAATCATCCGCTTTTGTATGCTCTACTTTCATTTTTCGAATGGTTGGTCGCTTACCCTTATCTTTTTGTTTAATTATTTTTAAAAGATCATCCATATACTCATTTTTATAGCTACTGATATCAAAAGATTTGCTATGTTGCTCAATTAGCTGTGTTGCCATGTCCATCTCTGCTTTTTGAATTTTTATTTTGTTCGGTAGTTTTAGCTCATCAAGTGTTCTGATCTCTTGTTGATAACGAATTTTATTCAATACTAATGCATTTTCATAAGGCTTTATAATAGCTAGGTGTTCAACGTTCCGCATAACAAAAGATCCTAAACCAGCCATCTTTGTTTTTTCCAGCGCTTTGATCAAGAGTTGGTACGCTTTTTCACCACCTTTCTGCGGTTCTAAATAATAGGGTGTTTCAAAATATACACTATCAACATCTGCTACCTTTACAAACGCATGCAAATTGATCAATTTTGTTTTTTCCGGACTTGCATCTTCAAAATCTGCATCTTCCAAAACAACATAATGGTCTTTTATAAAATACCCTTTGACAATATTGTCCCATTTCACCTCTTTACCAGTGTTTTCATTTACACGCTTGAATTTGATATTGGCTAAATCTTTCCGATCGAGCATATCCAAATCTAAGGAAGCGCTTTCTGTTGCACTGTATAATTTAATTGGAATATTGACCAATCCAAAACCAATAGCTCCAGTCCAAATTGCACGCATAAATAATCTCTTTTGTGTTATTAGCAGAACCTTGATGCGCATGAAATGGTTTGAAATTTTTACGAAATTGCCTTCTTAAATCAACTGCTTAGAAAGACGATCACATATTAGTTCGCTGCTGCAACGCCTGCTTGACTATTCTTCCGCAGAAAACGGAATAATTTATCTTCCAGTTTAGCTAAAGGTAATTTATTTTTAATCGTTGGGAACTGTCCCTCCATAAACACGCGCTGTATTGCAGGATGGACATAATATTTTTGTGAAACGGTCTTGGTATTACCAAGTTGTTCAGCAACATTTTTAATGACGTTATTGAGCTGTCTTTTGCGCGCATTGATAGCCTCCGCCGGTTTGATTTGCGCAAGCTGATAAAACGCTTCTCGGCTAGCTCCCCAAATACGGATACTTTTGCAGCTGATTTGGCCTTTCGAATTTTCCCGTAAATAGTGATTAAAAGCGGAACCACAGAAGCTGCTTTCGCAATCTGCGCTATCAATCTGAAATATCCTTTTCCCTTTCATTTTTAGCAGTTCCGTAAGTAGCTTTGCCTGTTGACTATTTGACCATGATTTTTGTTGAAAAACTCCCTTTTTTCCTTTGTATGCTAACGATATCGTATTATTCGCAATAGTAACGTGTCTTTTTTCCAACGTGCTCAGGCCGTAAGACTTATTGGTGAGGGTGTAGCGCTTGTTGCCGATACGTATCAGTGTACTATCCATAATTTTAAAAGCGATCGCACACAATTTATTCATGTCCCACTGTTCGCTCTTAATATGTTTCGTGCTGATTTTTCTCAGTTCCTGCAAGTATTTCCCCATAAAGAGGATGTTGCTAAATTTTGCTGCTTGCCTTTCGTCAACAAATTTCGGATGATAGATATACTGTTTACGCTCTTTCTGGTCGAACCCAAAAGCTTGTAAGTCGCTTTTGGCACTTTTGGCAATCCACACATCCTTCCAATTGGGTGGAATTACTAACTTCGTAATTCTATCTAAAATCTTTTGATCCGAAATTTCCATTCCGGATATATCGAAATATTTAAAAGACTTGCCTATTTTCTTTCTGGTATATCCAGCCTTTATTTTCATATTGCTCTTCAAAGTCGACGTGATCCAATGTTTAAGATAGCTTAGCCCTGTTTGCAAGCATCTTGATTATATTCCTGCACTGCTCTATGGTATGTTAAGAGGATAGATTCGCAATGCTATCTTTATTAACCCGTATATGATCGCCTGTTCGATTAATGTCCTTTATAGTGTTGTGTTCCATTTAATTTCTTGGTGAGTGAATAATTATTTTTGCTTAGAAGAACGAAATAAACATTAGTTCCGTTTTAGAAAAGCAACAATATTATTCTAACAAGTTAGCGGTGGTGCAAACGTCGGTATATCCCGTATGGTCAATCCTAGAAAAATTCCATTAAAAAGGCCGCTTTAAAGCAGCCTTTTGATGGAATTTTTCTATCTATTTTCTCGATCAGCATAGGAGTTCTTTTTGCCTTTCTCATGATCCGTTTTGATCGGTTTGTTCCCTGATGCATTCAAAACTTCTCCCTGTTCGACGGTTTTAACAGTTCCTTTTCCAATAGGACCACCGCAAATAATGAGCATAATGACCATATTTTGCTGATTTGTAATTTTAACTCGTGATTTCATACCTTTTATTTCTATTAATTTGCGCATCATTATATCTAGTTAGGATCTTCGTAATAAGATAACCTTAGAATATTTAATTTGTTTCAGTTTAATTTTGAGTCTTAAGCCGCTTTTTTATACACCTTGAGTTGCTTTTGCAGTTTCTTCCTTGTCATGTGTATTCTCGTTTTGATTGTACCTTCTGGAATACCAAAATAGGACGCTATTTCATGATATTTATACCCTTCAAGAAACATCTGGAACACCTGGTAGTTCTCTTCTGATAAACTGCACATAGCTTTTTCAATGTCGTCAGCAATAAATTTATTCTCGCTTTTATTGGCTTCTACCGTATTGCTGCTCTCCAGACCGATATACTTGTCGTGGATATCGGTAATTCGTTTAGCCTTGCGATATTGGTTGATATATACATTTTTCATGATAACATATAGCCAAGACATTAATTTGGGATGGCGGATAAAATCATCAATCGATTTTAATGCACGAATAAGTGTTTCTTGAATTAAATCCTCTTTTTCATCTGGATCATTCGTAAATTTACCAGCAAAATGTTTCAAAAGGCTTCTCTTTTCTTCGACTAATAAATTTAAATTGTAATTGCTCATAGTACCGTTTGTTAAATTGATGGATGTTTTATTTGGGGAAGTAAGTACAATTAGAGTGCTAATTTTTCGATTTTAATTCTTCTAGAACTTTGTTCAAACAGCTATATGGGAAAAATACGTATAACCAGAATAATTGCTTTTGTAGCAGAAAAACTACAATAAGGCGAACTGCACTCGCTCTTAATCGTCAATCAGCATAAATTGATGTGATTTTGAAAGGGTATTTGTTCCCTAAAGAAATGTCTAAATTACGGGGTGCCACGTTTTTATTTAAATGTAATGAATGTCTATTTTCATCCACAGGCATCTAAAAGTCTTTTTTGTCTTTTTGTTAAACTAATTAGTTTTGATTGTGGTTCTTAGATAAATATTTAATATAAAAACAATTAGACTATGAAGAAGACTAGAAAATTTGCATTAGTTGCATCGACATTAATGATGGGGGGCGTAATGTTATTCTCCTGTCAAAATTCCAAAAACAATACATCTGAGGGAGCGGGGCAATCGGACAACATTGCGCCGACTGACGCCGATGAGACACGGTATAATTTAAGCGAGCAGCAAAAGATGAGCATGCAGAAAGATACGAGTCTAGCAGATACACTAAGAAAAGATAGTATTAGCGGTAAGTAGTATTGTTGATAACGGCGATTCGGCTTATAAAGGATAAGCCCTATAAATTTGTTAAAGCGTTTGTCTAAAAAAAACTCCCTCAATCGAGGAAGTTTTTTTGTTTTTAAATTGATTCCAAATCATCATCATCTTGTTCAGAACGATTTGGTTGTGCTCCGTCATGATCTTCTTCTGTTTGGATTTTTTCCTCATTGTTGCGATCACGTTGTTCTTCCTCACTTGGATCAGGCTCATCGGCATTTTCTGGATAGTACAGATCAGGAGTTACATCATCAAGATCGGGCACCTTGGGTGGGGTATATGTACGGCTACCATCATGTGTAGATGGATCGCTGTCTAAGGGATCTATTCCATTTTGGAATAGCGCATTGTTGTTGAGATACTGTGAATAGGTATCATTAAATCGAATCGTTGCATTCATAATTTTTTTTAAAAGAGAACACTCTTCAACTCTTATTGGTTGATTCTTTTTTACAAAATGTATCCTGTAAAGTTTAATAACAAATTCAAAACTTTTCATTAATCGATCTTGTTATTAGTTCAATTAAAGTTATTTATAAATTATAATAGAGATACGATGAGAAAATTTACACTTCTTTTATTAATAACAGCGGGTATTGGCTATCAAGCGCAAGCCCAGAAGATTGAGACAACTCCTCAAATGTCTTCAGAGGTCGGCATTGAACCTATACGCCAGGGCAACTGGATGGTTGGTGGATCGATCGGTAATTTGGGTTATAGTTTTGAAGGAAAATCGTTTAATATAGCACTTCAACCTAGAGCAGGTTATTTTGTTTCGGATGGTTTAGCTATTGGAGCGCAGGCTAATCTTGGTTTAACTACTATCAAGGATGCCGATAACGATTGGACGTATGGGATCGCACCGTTTGTGCGATATTATTTTCCAAATGCTGGTTCAACCACAGGAAGGTTTTTTGGGCAGGGTGATATCGGTATTTCGGGAAGCTCTAAGGGTAAAGATGTTGCTCTTGCGGTAGGTGCAAATGTTGGTTATGCTCATTTTATAACTCGAACAGTCGCATTGGAAACGACTTTCGGTTATAACTATAGTAAAGCCAATATAAATACCGGTAGCGGTGCAAGTGGATTAGGTTTTGGCGTAGGTTTTCAAATCTATTTACCTGGTAAGCGCTAAGTAGCGAAAATTAATTACGACCTCAAAAAAGCATGGCTCCAAAAGAATTGGGACCATGCTTTTTTTTCGAACGTATTACTACGTGCTCTTTGGAAGAAAGACCCTTTCTTTTTAAAAGCATTCAATTCATAAAACAATTGAGGTGCAGTTGATGTTTCTTCAAAAAGAAGTGAGACGATGAAAGCAACAAAAAATATTGGATTGGTACTTAAAGATAGAATGGGTAAATGGTCTTCTTATAATATTCCATTACTCAACGAGTGCCATCTTAACAACAAGCTAGTGAAGAGCAATGAATTTGAGGGCATTTTTATTGTAGGAAGTTTGGCAACAGGACTTTATATTTTTTCATTGTACAAAAATCGGTTTATCGATTTGATGGGTAAGCGAATTGAGACGGAGGAGATTTGTGAACATTTTAATCAATATAAACAGGCATTCATTTAAGTAGCTACTTCATCGAAACAAGCACAATTCAAAAACGGTGATCTGTCCTAAATACTATAGATGTAAAAAATACAGGATATGCAAAATGTGCGATCAACTTTTATTGATCGCACATTTTTGTGTTAATGAAAAATTGGCTTATCTAACTTTATTGCTAAACGATAAACAGCGTTCATCAATCCAACATGACTGTATGCTTGAGGAAAGTTACCCCACTGACTGCCATTTTCTTCGGTTACATCTTCACTGAATAAGCCGAGGTGATTACTATAGGTCAGTAAACGTTCTAAAATTTCTTTCGCCTCATCGACCCTTCCGACACAGGCCAGCGCTTCTACATACCAAAATGCACAGACCAAAAAAGTCGATTTGGGTCTTCCGAAATCATCTTGATGTTTATATCGATAGAAAAGGCCATTTTCTCCCTTTAATTCTTTCTCAAGCATTTCTAGATGATGTAGCGCCTTTTCCGATTTCGGATCTAAGTAGTCCATTACGATCAGCTGCAAGGTGCTGGCATCCAAATTACTGCTATTTATTGCATTTTGATAGACCTTACGATCATCATCATAGCAAGCCTCAATATATGCTTCTGCCTTTTTTAGGAGGATATTTGCGCGATCCTCCATGTCTTGATAACCGTTTTGGCGCGCAATTAGTAGTGCCGCTTTACATCCGACCCATTGAAATAAGTTAGAATAGCAATGGTGGTTTGCAAAGTTTCTGAATTCCCAGATGCCCGCATCCTTTTCCTCGATCGTAGCCTCAATCTTTTCTAGGATGAAATTCACCCATCCCAAAACGTTTTTATTCTCATGAATTTTAAAGCGCTGATCAGTGAAGAGCGGTAGTAATGCAATCATCGCCTGACCATAAACATCATTTTGAATATGTTCGAAAGCTTGATTTCCAATTCTAACCGGACCACTTCCCTGATAGCCTTCTAAGTACGGTAAGATCTGTTCGGTAAGCTCTGTGGTACCAAGAATACCGTACAGCGGTTGAAGTCTTCCGGGATTACGATGAGTGATGCCAGCAATGTAATTTGCGAAGCTTTCCATTTCTTCAAATTGACCAATATGTGTTAGAGCGGTCAGTACATAATAACTGTCGCGTACCCAGCAATAGCGGTAGTCCCAGTTTCTTCCAGAGCCTGGATATTCAGGTAAACTAGTGGTTGAGGCGGCGATAATTGCTCCCGTGTCCTCATATTGGTGAAGCTTAAGCACTAACGCTGATCGGATAACCTCTTTTTGGTAAATGTTGGGAATACTGCATCGTTTAATCCAACGTTGCCAATAACTGATTGTCTTTTGCAGAAAATCTTCACAAGTACTCTCAATGGCCGATTCAAAGGCCGAATCATAGGTGAGTACAAGATATCTGTTCTCACTTATGATGGTCCAGCTCTCATCCTGAAAGAAGTGAGAAATGGGCAAGTCAGTAGTCAGCCGAATTCGTTCTCCGATCTGGTCACTCGTATAAAGAATATGATTGCTTCCGCGTGTCGGCTTTAGCGCCACACGGCCATAGTCGCCAGTTGGTTGACACTTGATGTTGACGCTCGGAGCTCCGTAGAGCGGCTCTATTTTCCGTATCAACATTAGCGGCTTAAAGTACCGCCCAAATTGTTCGAACCGCGGTGCAAAATCTGTGATACGATAACCATAGGAGTCGGTATGTATTTCTGTGCAGAGTACATTTGAATTTTTGATGTAATACTGCTTCGTTTCGACAATAGGCTCTTCAGAACTAATCCTGAATGTTCCCCCTTGATTTTTGTCAATCAAGCTGCCGAATACAAAGCTGTCCTCAAACGAAGGCCAGCACAACCAGGATATGTTTGTGTCAATGCCGACGTGCGCGATATAGGAACAGTTACCAATGATTCCAGATTGATAGGTATGTCTTTTTTCAGTAGTGTTTTCGCTCATTATTTTATAATAAGTTGATTCAAAAATTGAAGAACATCTTCTTGTTCATCTAAATAATATTTTGCTGCAGATTTGTTACTGCCTACTTTGATACTTATGGTTGACTGAGGTAAGTACCGAAATAAATCCTCATCGGTAATATCGTCACCAATTGCCAACATAAAATCGGGCTTTATATGGCCAGCGATTTCCAATGCAGCCTTACCTTTATTAACTTCTGTATTTTTAACTTCAATGACAGCATTTCCATCCAATAACTGTAGTCCATATTCGTTCAACATTGGATTTAATACCTCTTTAAGTTCTGTTGCCTTTAGTTCGCCCAACCCGAGTTCGACTTTGCGATAATGCCACGCTAAAGAATATGGCTTAACTTCCATGAAGGCACCAGGGGTTTGATCGGCTAATTTTTCCATCAGCTTTTTTACTTCGGGCATCCAATGTAGTGCTAATCCTTTTTTATATGACCAGCTGAAATTGGGGAAATTAGACCATATGCCATGTTCTGCAACAAGATAGTAGGACCGGCCATCAAACCAGGATGATAAACTTTCCTGTGAACGGCCGCTTATGATAACTAACGTATTCAGTGGATCTGAAATAATGTTGTCCAAAAGATTATAGAGTAGCGTTGTTGGCGTTGCCTTTTGCGCATGGTTCTGAAATTTGACCAGCGTACCGTCATAATCCAGAAAGAAAAGTCTATTGCTACTTTTGCTATAGCGTTCAGAAATACTGTTAAATACTTTGTCCGAAATTCGTCTTGCCCATTCGTCACGCTGTATAGCCTTAGTTTCAGCTAAGCGATTGGTAAAGAGCTGGACCCAATGCTGTACATTAAATTTCTGTATAATTTGCATATTGGCATCGGCCCTTTCCTGAATCTCTTCAGGAGCCATTTTTAGCGCCTGATAAATACTGTCTGCAGTTTCCATACGATTAAATGGATTGATAATCAAGGCATCAACGAGTTCTTTGGACGCGCCTGCAAATTCGCTTAATATCAATACACCTTTCGATAACGTCTTACTGGCGATGTATTCTTTACTCACCAAATTCATTCCATCGCGAGTGGAAGTAATCATACAGATATCCGATGCAACATATAATGCAACCAACTCTTCGAATGGAAGCGATTTGTAGAAATACAATACCGGTGTCCAGCTGAGGTTTCCATAAATAGAATTGATTTCACTTACTGTTCGATTAATCTCATCTTTCAATTTTTTGTATTGCGATACCTTATCTCTAGATGGCACGATTAGCATATATAAAACAACCTTTGTGTGCCATTCAGGATATTTTTGGAGGAAGGTCAGGTAAGCGCGCAGTCTTTCTAAAATTCCTTTACTATAATCGAGCCGGTCGACTGAGATAATAATTTTTTGATCAGGAAAGTGACTTCTAAATTGGGTAGCTACAGCCTGAATTTTAGGTTGGGTGCTGACTTCAACAAATTTGTGAAAGTCAATGCCCATGGGAAAAGATTCGATAAATATATGTCGGTCTTTATATTTTAACTGATTATAGCCCGACGAAACGTGCAGAATTTTTTTGCAGGCATTTAAAAAGTTTTGGCTGTCAGCAAAGGTATGAAATCCGATAAGATCTGCTCCAAGCAAGCCTTCAACTAACTCTTTACGTTGTGGGATGTTCATAAACAGTTCCTCTGAAGGGAAGGGAATATGATGAAAATAACCAACGTTGAGTTCTTGATTTTCTGAGCGTAACAACTGGGGGAGTAGCATAAGCTGATAATCCTGAACCCAGATGAAATCAGAAAGCTCATCGATAGAAAGAGCCGCTTCACAAAACTTTTTATTCACTGCTACATAGGTAGACCAATATTCGGGATCAAAATGGATGTAGCTCGGTTGATAGTGACAGATAGGCCAAAGCACCTCATTCGAATAACCTTCATAGAAATTGCGAATTTCGTCTTTTGATAAGAAGACAGGAAGTAAGTTCATCGGCTTTAGGAGCTCAACAATTTTTTCCTTTTCCTCTTCATCTTTAGGCACTATTCCGGGCCATCCAACCCATAAGATCGCATCTGTATCAAAGGCTGAATTTAAACCAGTTGCCAGTCCTCCTGCACTGGGTTTGATGATTAATTTTTCTTTTTTTCGTTCTATTTGTATCGGCAGTCTATTTGAAATTATTATTTTCTTCTTTTTTTTCATAAGAATATTAGATCGATTTATTTGTCGTGTAGAAGAGTTATATTGAATATAACGGTGGGTATTTAATCCAATATTTTAACAACCTTGGGGGAAAATAGTTTGGATAAATTCAAATTACAAGGACCAATCGGATCGAAGGCGAAGAATATTTCTTCTTTTTTTAAAATCTAACGGACAACCTTTGGGGCAGTTGTATTCAGAATAGCAAAGAAATAGCAACAAAAAGGCCTGTATTTTTTACAGGCCCTAATATGTTATATTCAGTTGGATTACGATAGGCTGGCTGGAGCTCTTTCTGCATCCAGCTTTTTCATGAATTGATCGAGTATGTTACCTAATCTACCTGAAATTTCTCCTAGAATACTTTCCCAATCTTTCACTGTACCATCGCAGTTGTCTGAAACGATTTTAATACTATGAAAGGCAAGATTCTTTTGGAAACAGAAATTCGCTAGCGCATAAGATTCCATGTCAAAAGCCATAGGGTTTAAATGTTTAATATCCTGATAAAAAGATGAATTTACATGGATAAAACGATCCGATGTCAAAAGTGCATCTTCGTAACGAAACTCATCAGCCGATATCGATTCCAATACTCCCTGCCCCTTAAAAAATAACGTGTTCTCTAGAAAAAATCCATCCGTATAAGCGTCTCCTTGCGCGTAATAGGACGGATAAAGAACATGTCCTATCGGATGCCGTGTACAGCCCACTGTGCCAACATTGAGAACAATTGGATTAATTCCCAGTGTTTTAATGTCCTCGTAAAGTCTGGCGACAGACAAGATCGCATTCACTTTGCCAACACCAATTTCATAGATGTAAGTGGATTTACTTGGTGAATGAAAAGATAGTTCGTTCTTATTTGCTACCAAGATTATCGTTTCAATATCTTTATTCAGGATCATTTAATTTTCTTCAATATATGGGTATTCGAATTCCAATTCTCCAGCAGCTATTAAATTTAAGAAGTTAACACAAGCTTGTTTTGACGAATCAAAATCCATGAATGTGTAATTTCCACAGCTAATAGGATTTTGGAAAGGAACTTCATATCCTGCTGTAAGAATTATTTCGAGCACCTCCTTCATCAACTCCGCTACGTTTTGAGGAGTTCGCGCTGTTCCGGCCAATACAACATAAAATCCTGTACAGCATCCCATCGGGCCCACATAAATGACTTCATCACCTAAAATCGTTCTAATTTCCGTTGCAAAACAGTGCTCCAGTGTATGCATTACTTCAGGAGACAACATACGCTCAGGAGAATTCGGCCTAATCATGCGAATGTCGTAAGTTGTATAATTTTCGACATTGCTGTTATTGGTCGTAGAAGCCTTTGCGTAGATCCCTTGTTTCAATTTGGTATGATCTACCGTAAAACTATTTACTTTTGCTTTTTCTTTTGTGTACATCTTAATCTGTTCAGTGCTACAAAGCTTGTGGCCTCATAGGGGTTAAAAGTTGAATATTAAAAATTTCTACAAAGATACTAGATTATTATAGAAAAGGGTTAAAAAACGACTATTTTAACACTTCGTAATGTTCGACTGTTGGGAATGGATGGTAGTAATGATGTAAAAGTTTCTCCCATTCCTTAAATAATGCAGACTCCTTGAAACCGATGGTATGGTCCTCTAAAGTTTCCCATTCCACCAACAGGATGTACTGGTTATCCTTTTCGATGCATTTACGGAGAGAATGCGTGATATAACCTTTACTTGCACTGATATACTGGCAAGCTGTTTTATAATCTCTCTCAAAATTGGATTGTTGCCCTTCAATAATTTGTAATACAGCTACTTCTAAAATCATAATTTCGTTTTTTATTTAAATTTAGTAATATATCAAACTTAGAGAATTTGTTTTTTATATGCAATACAGTGACAATCTTATCCAGGTAATTTATTCTATATGCAGTTTAAGAAGGATTTAGGTCTTATCACTGTATCAAATGTAGTTATGCATTGTTAATTTGTAAATCCATAAGCTGCACGACTAAAGGAATTCCAGGATTACGATTTTGAGCGTTCCAAACTAATGAAAGAGTTGTTCGCTGTGGTAAAGCATCCAATTCGAAAAATGAGACATCAACATGATATCCATTTTTTAACGAAGATGGAACAATAGCAACACCGAGCCCCTGAGCCACCATATTAAATATGGTCAATGCATTGACTGTACGAAGCGTTACTTTGGGAATAAACTTATGATCACTGAAAATACTCATGACCAGATCGTAATAGGAGTGACTATAGTTTTTGGAAAATAAGATAAATGATTCGTCTTTTAAGGCATTCAGACTTGGATTTTGAGACATCAAAAGCGGATGATTATTGGGTAATACAAGACTGAAATGCTCCGTATATATCGGTTGGCTCCTCAGCCCAAGCGGGGTTTCGGAAAGACGGACGAATCCCAAGTCCAATTCTTTTTTTTCCAGCAGATCCAGCTGCGTTTCATTCGCCAATTCATGAAGAGATAACTCAATGTCGGGCTGCTGCTTTTTTAGATTAATAAGTAATTCCGGAAGAATAGTCTGAACAGCCGATCCGATAAAACCGAGCTTTAAGGTGCTTATTTTACCATTGGCATAACTCTGAAGTTGAGTTTCAATTTGTGCTAAATGTCTAAATAACTCCTGCGCCTCTTTAAAGAGATACATTCCGGCCTCCGTTAACATGACATTCCGCTTAGTACGTTCAAAAAGTAATACCCCATAATATTCCTCCAACTGCTTAATTTGCCTGCTCAAGCCCGGTTGTGCAATAAACAATCTTTCCGCCGCCCTTCGGAAATGCAATTCTTCGGCCAATACTTTGAAGTACAATAAGTGTCTAAACTCTATTTGATAATTCATGGTTATCAATTGATGATCAAAATGGTATTTCTGCTTATCAAATATAGCAAGTACTTTTGAGTAAAGCAGATCGTAAGATGGATATATTTTTATACGGCAGTGGGCATTTGACTTGTTCCACAGCCTTAGCAATAGCGAAAGGATTGGTTCGGGGAGCGATATCATCCGACGTCAGGAACAAGATCGATCAAAGCGCTAGTTACGTCAGCAAAATAGTTGGACGCGGCGAGGTCGTCTATGGGATCAACACGGGTTTCGGTCCGCTGTGTACCACCCGCATTGATGCTGGTCAAACGCAATTATTACAGGAAAATATCCTTAAAAGCCATGCTGTCGGTGTGGGTGAACCTATAAGCGATGATTTAGCTAAGTTGATGCTTATCCTTAAAGTTCACGCGCTTTCTAAAGGATTCTCGGGTGTTCAATACAGTACAATTGAGCGGATGATTTGGCATATTGAGAACGATATCATTCCTGTTGTGCCAAAACAAGGGTCTGTCGGAGCGTCGGGTGATTTAGCGCCTTTGTCTCATTTATTTTTGCCATTAATTGGTTTAGGGAAAGTAAAGGTAGAAGGGAATGTTGTGCATACAGCCGCCATTTTGAAAAAATACGGTATGGCACCGATTCACTTAGGAGCAAAAGAAGGGTTGGCGCTGATCAATGGGACTCAATTTATGGCGGCACATGGCGTTATGGGCGTTATTGAACTGAATCGTATGCTTCAAAGTGCCGATATTATTGCCTCTTTAATGATTGAAGGCTTAAATGGTTCGATAAAACCCTTCTTTTCGGAGCTACATGAATTACGACCACATAAGGGAAATCGTTATGTCGCTGCAAGCATCTTTAATATGCTTCATGGATCGGCTATTCTAGAAAGTCACAAACACTGTTCCCGTGTGCAGGATCCTTATTCTTTGCGTTGTATTCCTCAAGTTCATGGCGCATCACGCAACGCTTGGTTTCATTTAAAGGATACCATCGAAATTGAAATAAATGCGGTGACTGATAACCCTGTGATCATTAACGACGAACTAACCATTAGCGGTGGTAGCTTTCATGGGCAATCCATTGCATTACCTTTGGACTATGCCACGCTGGCAGCGTCTGAAATTGGGAATATTTCTGACCGAAGGGTCTATCTGTCTTTAGAAGGCCAAACCAACGGTGTACCCAAATTGTTGATGAAATCAACTGGACTCAATTCAGGATTTATGATCTTACAATATAGCACGGCTGCTCTAGCAAGTGAGAATAAAGGACTTTGTTTTCCGGCGAGTGCCGATAGTATTCCAACCTCTTTAGGCCAAGAAGACCATGTGAGTATGGGATCTATCGCTGGACGAAAACTGTTGCAGGTGATTGACAATGTCGACAAAATATTGAGCATTGAACTGTTGTGCGCAGCCCAAGCCAAAGATTATCATCAACCGTTAACATCAACTGCTGCACTGGAAGCTATCCACGGGAGAATCCGTCAGTCCATTCCACATATTGAATCGGACCAGCCGATGGAAGAGCTGCTGACCGAAGCATTAAAAATGGTGAAATCAGGCGAGCTTATTGCATTGCATGTTCAATATGCTGCTGGAGAGATTGCTGAAGAGCTAAAACAGCAGTTTGAGGTATTTTAAACAAGGAATGATGAAAAAGGAGGTAAAATTAGTTGGGCCTTTTAGGCAAATATTAACGATGTCAAATATGCCTATAAAAGGTCCAATCGACGATAGCCAATTGTCTATTATTGAAGAGGGTGGGATTTTAATTGCAGGAAACACGATAATGGATGTGGCCGCTTTTGATCAATTACAACAGCAATGGGGGGAGCAGGCGGTTCTGATACATGTTGAGGGAGATCAGGTCGTTTTGCCAGGCTTTATTGACTGCCATACACATATTGCTTTCGCAGGCAGTCGTGCAAATGATTTTGCCCTTCGAAATGCCGGTTCAAGCTACTTGGAGATCGCGGCGGCAGGTGGGGGGATCTGGAGTACCGTATCTCATACAAGGGATTGTGATGCCCGAGAATTGGTAGAGCTCACCATAAGGAGAGCACATTTACTATTGAAACAGGGAATTACAACGATCGAAGTTAAAAGCGGTTATGGGCTTAACGTTGAACAAGAACTTAAATTATTGCGTGTCATCCGCGAATCAGATCGACGAACACAACCAGACCTTATCCCAACTTGTTTGGCAGCACATATGCTTCCGCGGGACTTCAATGGGTCGGCAAAAGATTATCTTCATATGATGGCTGAAGTTCTTTTTCCAGCATTAAAATCCGAAAGGCTATCAAATCGGATAGATGCATTTATCGAAAAGACAGCTTTTCAGGGAGAGGACATTGTAGCTTATTTACAAAAAGCAAAAAATATGGGTTTTGATCTGACAATTCATGCCGATCAGTTTACGACTTCTGGAAGCCAGATTGCGGTAGAACTCGGTGCTATATCTGCGGATCATCTTGAAGCATCAACAGCTTTTGAAATTGAACTTATCGCACAGTCGGACACTGTCGCGGTAGCTTTACCTGCCGCTTCTATCGGATTGGGTTGCGGTTTTACACCCGCTAGAAAACTGTTAGATGCAGGTGCATGCCTAGCCATAGGTAGTGATTGGAATCCGGGATCTGCTCCAATGGGACAGTTAGTGACAAGTGCGACGATTTTGGCAGCGGCAGAAAAGTTGACCAATGCTGAACTACTTGCGGCATTAACCTACCGTGGGGCAAAGGCATTGAACTTGTCTGACCGGGGGATTTTGGCGAAGGGAATGCGTGCAGATTTTAGTTTATTTAAAACCGACAATTATCAGGATATTACTTACTTCCAAGGAAGTTTGCAGCCTACAGCTGTATGGAAAAATGGTACCAAAGTATTATCAATATAACACCATGAAAGATACATTTAAGCGAGAGGTTGCAGAAGGTATTCCTACCACATTACCTCCAACAGTAGAACGCGATCATACAATCAGCCACGCTCCCCGACGAAAGAATATTCTTACAAAGTCAGAAGAGAAGCTAGCTATACGGAATGCATTACGCTATTTTCCTAATCCCTGGCATGGCATTTTAGCGCCTGAATTTTTACAGGAGCTTCGCGACTATGGCCGAATTTATATGTACCGTTTTAGACCACAATACACAATGCATGCTCGACCAATAGCCGATTATCCGGCGTTAAGTAAGCAGGCGGCGGCAATTATGTTGATGATTCAGAACAACCTCGATCCTGCAGTCGCACAGCATCCGCACGAATTGATTACTTATGGTGGGAATGGAGCCGTATTTCAAAATTGGGCTCAATATCGGCTTACTATGCAATATCTATCGCAAATGACCGATGAACAAACATTACATCTTTACAGTGGTCATCCGATGGGACTTTTTCCATCTTCAAAAGATGCTCCTCGTGTTGTGGTGACAAATGGCATGATGATTCCAAATTATTCGAAACCGGATGACTGGGAACGTTTCAACGCGTTGGGCGTTACGCAATATGGACAGATGACAGCCGGCTCATACATGTATATCGGTCCGCAGGGTATTGTGCATGGAACGACTATTACGGTTATGAATGCATTCCGGAAACATTTGGCGGTAGATGATACAATACAAGGCAAGGTGTTTTTGACTTCCGGCCTGGGGGGAATGAGTGGAGCACAGCCTAAAGCGGGTAATATTGCGGGATGCATAACGGTATGCGCTGAAATAAACCCCGGCGCAGCAAGAAAACGACATGAGCAGGGATGGGTTGACCGATTGATAGTGAGCATACAGGAGCTTGTTAGACAGGTAAAGCGGGCAGTGGAACAAAAGGAAATAGTATCCTTTGCTTATATCGGTAACATAGTCGAAGTATGGGAGGCTTTCGATCGTGAAAATATCCACATTACGGTAGGGGCTGATCAGACATCATTGCATAATCCGTGGTCCGGAGGATATTATCCCATGGGATTAACCTTTGATGAAGCAAATGTTTTATTGGCGAGTGACCCGGACAAATTTAAGCAATGTGTGCGAGAAAGCTTGGTACGACATGTTGATGCGATCAATAAGCATGTGTCCAAGGGAACGTATTTCTTCGACTACGGAAATGCATTTCTTTTGGAAAGTAGCCGTGCCGGCGCAGCAGTCTGGAATGATAAAAAGGACCAATTCCGCTATCCGTCGTATGTACAGGATATTCTTGGTCCCATGTGCTTTGATTATGGTTTTGGACCATTCCGTTGGGTTTGCACCTCTGGAAGGGCTTCGGACCTGAAAAAATCTGACGAAATAGCCATGACCGTTTTAGAGGATCTTCGATCAGAAGCCCCCTTAGAAATTCAGCAGCAGCTGCAAGATAATATACAATGGATTAAAGAAGCTGAGAAAAATAGACTCGTCGTAGGTTCTCAGGCGCGCATCTTATATGCCGATTCCATTGGACGTATTTCAATTGCAAAGGCCTTTAACGAAGCAGTAAAAACTGGTTTATTTGAAGGGCCGATTGTTTTGGGTAGAGACCACCACGACGTTAGCGGAACAGACTCACCTTATCGGGAAACTAGCAATATTTATGATGGAAGTCAATACACGGCGGATATGGCTATTCATAACGTCATTGGAGATAGCTTTCGCGGGGCGACTTGGGTTTCTATCCACAATGGCGGTGGCGTCGGGTGGGGAGAAGTAATCAACGGCGGCTTTGGCCTACTCTTAGATGGTTCAGACGAAGCAGTTGTTAAATTGGAAAAAATGTTATTTTTTGACGTAAATAATGGAATTGCTAGACGTGCCTGGGCTAGAAATAGGGAGGCAAACCAGGCGCTAGGCCGTGCGATGGAAGGGAATGCTAAATTACTAGTCACTCGTGCACATCTTGTTGATGACCAAATTATTGAACAATTATTTGATGTGAACGAATGAAGCGCTTGTTGAATGATCCCGAAATATATAGCAAAGGCGACCAAGCTGTTTGGAAAGGACGTGTGGATGGTCAGAGTCGCGAATGGATGCGCTGGCATCAATTAATGAATTGTGTTGACCTTCGTGAACCATCCGATTTGCGGCAAGCCATCGCTTTTCTTGGATGCTGTAGTGATGAAGGCGTTGCCCGAAATCAGGGACGACTAGGAGCCAAAGAAGGGCCTGCCGCACTCCGGAATGTATTGGCCAACCTTCCTGTTCATTTTCCAGATAAACTTAAACTTAAAGATTGCGGCGACATCCTATTAAAAGGCAATGATTTAGAATCATGTCAAGCATACTTGGGAACAGCTTTGAAAATTATTCTGGAACAAGAAGGGTTCCCCGTCATATTAGGGGGAGGCCATGAAATCACCTACGGCCATTATCTAGGGGTTAGCCAATATCTAAAAAACGATAATAAACGTTTAGGTATCATTAATTTGGATGCGCATTTAGATATTCGTGCCTTGCAGGATGGCCAAGGGAATTCTGGAACGGGATTCTATCAAATTGAACAGGATCAATCGGCAGCTGGCTTACCCTTTCATTACTTAGCAATCGGAATTCAGGAAATAAGCAATACCAAGGGATTACTTAACTATGCTCGCGAGAAGAATGTAAAGATTATAGAACGTGATAGTTTGATCAATGAACAGCTTGATCAGATTCGGGAAAAAATAATTGGTTTTTCCAAATTAGTGGATTATGTGTATTTAACCATAGATCTTGATGCCTTTGCTTCGGCCTATGCCCCGGGAGTCAGTGCGTTGGCATTTAACGGTATAGTCCCAGATCAGCAGTTTTTTATGATCTACGATTTTCTTTTGGATCTACCTAATCTGAGATCTGTCGATTTGGCTGAATTAAATCCGTATTTTGATATCGATTCGAGGACAGCCAAATTAGCGGCTGATCTACTATTTAGGCTGGTCAATAAATTAGCAGCAAAAATTCAATTACCGTCGTAAAGTAAGTTACACGCTGAGCCTCACTTTAGTCTATTGAATGAGAGGGTCATAAGGATATATCCGGTTTCATCCTGTTTTGCAAAAGTTTAAAGATATTGCTTTTAATAACTAATATTTTTAGTATATTTGCTGTGTGTTATGGGTGTAAATCAAAGCAAAAAACAAGAGTATGCCATCGTGGATATAGAGACTACAGGTGGCCACGCAAAATCGAGTCGGATCACGGAGGTTGCTATTGTAATTCATGATGGTAACCAAGTTCTAGAGCGCTGGGAAACATTAGTAAATCCAGGAAAGGAAATTCCTAACTCCATTTTTGCGCTTACTGGCATCGATAATGACATGGTAAAGGATGCTCCAACATTTGAGGAAGTTGCCGAGCGCATTTATGCAATGCTTAAAGACCGTATTTTTGTTGCGCATAATGTCAATTTTGATTACTCATTCATCCGTTTTCAGTTGCAGGAATCGGGATTCGAATGGTCAGCAATAAAATTATGTACAGTACGCTATGCGCGAAAAATAAAGCCGGGGTTGTTATCCTATAGTTTGGGACGTCTATGTGATTATTTAGATATACCGATAGAAAATAGGCATCGTGCGGGTGGCGACGCCGATGCAACTGCTATTCTTTTTGCTTATTTGAAAGTTCTGGATACTGAACAGATCTTTCAGGATATGATTAAACACAAGGCGATAGATCAACGTTTTCCGCCGCACTTAAATCCGTTAGCGTATGAACAATTGCCAAGTGAGGCTGGGGTCTACTATTTTCACGACAAAGATGGAAAAGTAATTTATGTTGGAAAGGCTGTAAATATCAAAAAACGGGTATTGTCCCATTTCACTGGAAATAACATTCAAGCACAAAGGCAAAATTTTTTAAAGGAAATTCATCATATCAGTTACGAATGCTGTGGTACAGAGCTTATAGCGCTTCTTTTGGAATGTGCGGAGATTAAACGGTTTTGGCCAAAATACAATAGGGCACTGAAACGGTATGAACCTAAGTTCGGATTGTTTTCGTATGAAGATCAAAACGGATACCTTCATCTTGCCATTGGTAAGACAAATGGGGGACAGGCATGTATTCAAGTCTTCCAGCGCGAATACGATGCAATACAGTTGCTCCAGACATTTATCCAACAAGATGCTATTAATCCGCAATTCTGTCAGTTTGGGCAAGCCAGTTTGTCAACAAAGTCCATAGAAAAGGATGTCTTGCCCGATCGCGACTTACACAATACCAGAATTGAACGCTGTATTGAGGAGTGGCTGGTACAACGTCCATCGTATGTACTGATCGATAAAGGACGCCATTCTGAAGAGAAAAGCTGTATTGTTATTGAAAATGGTGCTTTCTATGGTATGGGCTATATTGATCAATTCTACCAGAATTATGGTTTTGAAGATATAAAAGCACATGTTAAAAGGTATCCGAGTAATTATTACATGATGGAATTAGTCAAAATGGCGGCAGCAAGACATCCTGGTAAAATACATTTTTTAACAGAATCGACTTTTTTACCAAATACTGCTGCAGAACCAGATTTCCATTATGAAAAATTAGAGCCAAATAGTCTTTTCAACTTGAGCTAATTGCCTATAACTTGGCATTCTATTCATTTTCTTAGATTTTGGTCATCCGGATCTCAGTAATTTGTTAAAGAAATGTGAAATAGCAAATTGTAGAAATAGTATGGTACGATAATTGAAATTTACTTGGTATACATAGTAAAAAAGACTTTTCATAATTTAGGTTAATAATTGGTTAGTTAAAAACCTGAGGCTCCCAACCTCAGGTTTTCTTTTTTTAGTCCTTTTGAAACTTGCATTTATTTGAAACATACAGGAGGATACAAGCTATCAAATTCGACCTATCGACACTACTTGTCTAGTGCTTATTCAGTGATCACTCAGTACCCACTGTATAATCATTGACTGATTACTTTCTAAAAATTGAATGAAAGACGAGATAAGGGATAAGTTGGTAATAGCCATTATACGCTCAAAAATACAGTTTGATCCAAGTTTTTTATTTAAAGTTTTTTTGCGTAAAACACTTTTTTTTAATAAAAAGATTGTTTTAATCATTTGTATTTCAGTTAAATAACATTTGTCCCCCTTTTTGTCCCCCTAAGTTTTTTCTCTGTATAGTTAGTTTAAGCTACTTTAGTATTTGTATACTGTAAAGGGCGAAATAGTAAAACAAAAAATGGGGCGTTTTCTAAAAGTAGCTGCGGTATATCTTATCCATATCTTTATATAAAAAGGGCTTAGGCCCTTTTTTTTTGTAAAATTATACCTAACTGGCTGCTTTGAAAAAGTTGCCTGACTTATATTTTGATGTAGATATTTTTTTTTCTTAGATAATAGGCAATTATCCAATTCAATCCAATAAATAACAGCGAAAACAGGGCCGACGACAACTGTTGATTCTGCCAATTGCCAAAAAGGATATGGTAGCTAAAGTCCCAAAGATTTTGCTGGGCACTCCCTATGAGGATAAATGAGCAAATCGTAGGGATTAGCCCACTAAGACAATAAATAAATAGTGTATTCTTGCCGAAATCGTCACAGACAGTATGGAATAATCCGCTGACTTTTTGAAATTCAATAAGGTATATTAATATACATAGAAAAGATAGTGCAATACCAGTCGTAAATAGGCAATAACTACTTGTCCAGATTTTCTTATTGATTGGGAAAGCGAACGACCAGATATAGCCGACGAAAATAAAAGATAGACCGACCAACAGTAGCAGAATCAGCTCCCTCTTGCTCCTCAATTTTTGAATAATGTATTTACCTGCGATATAACCGAATAAGGTTTGACTTATGGCTGGAAATACGCTCCAAATGTCTTCAGGATCAAACGCCGTTCCTTCGCCATGATAGAGATGGGACGCTCCGAACATTTGAATATCAAGTTTGGTCCCGAACCATCCTTCCAAACTATAGGGGTCTGATGGATTACTATAATAGCAAATCAGCCAATAGCACAAAAGAAATACTGCGCTGACTATTATTGCACCTTTATCTTTAAAATAATATACTAACATAGCGCAACTGAAATAACAGATAGCAATACGTTGCAACACGCCGAAATATCTATACCTTGAAAAGGGAATCCATTCCAGCTTGTGAAGACTATTCCATTCAATAAAGGGGAAAACATTTAAAAAGATACCCAACATAAAAAGGATGACTGTTCTTTTCGCAATTTTTTTCCAATAGATAGACGGAGCCTGTTGTTCCCTATTTTTTAATGAAAAAGCCATCGAGTTTCCGACTGCAAATAGAAAGAATGGGAATAGGAGATCTGTAAAAGTACAACCGTGCCAGGTGGAATGCTCCAGCTGGGGGAATATATGATGATAGTTGCCAGGATTATTAACCAAGATCATGGCCGCGAGCGTAAACCCGTGAAAAATATCCAGCGATTTGAAACGGTTCATAATAAAGTTGATTAGTAAAAGATGGCTGTCCTGAAAGATTCTGCTTACCAGAACAGCCAATAGCTGGTCTCTTAGTAGCCTGGGTTTTGAATCAGGCTAGGGTTTGCCTGCATTTCCAATAATGGTATCGGAAGGAGCAGGCTATTTTGGTTAAAATTATACTTAATTTGTGTGGCATTACGCTGTGTGCCATTATCGCATGTGAATTTGATTTCATTCAATTTATTCATGACATCCACTGTAACACCATAGCGATTCAGATCGTCCCAACGTTGGCCTTCGAAAGCGAGCTCCAAGCGGCGCTCATTGAGAATAATAGACTTTAGTGCACTTGAGCTGACACCTGATAGCTTGGCAAGCCCTGCACGTTGACGGATAAGATTAATAGTGTTTAGAGCATCTACAGTATTCCCCAACGCATGTTGAGCCTCCGCCTTTAGGAGTATAATGTCTGCAAGCCGTAAAAGGTAAAAATGGTCGCCACTTTGAAAGCTGTTGGCATGTTTCTGTTTGACGTTGAATGGGATTTCCGTGTCGGCATCCCCACAAGGGTTCCAGAACTCATCTGCCCATGGAACAGAGAAGAACCAAATGTTGGCATTTTTTCGTTCGGTGTCGCCAGCATTGTCATAAGCTTCGACAAGATCTTTGGATGGTGTTCCATATCGGCGCCATTCGTTTTCGTTGATTTTGCCATTTTCATCAAGATCCGGGAAAAAGAATGCGCCACCCCAACAGCTTAGATTGGGACTGCCGGCTATGTAAGGAATCTCAATGATAGATTCACTGTTATAGTTATGTTTACCATCAAAAAGATCCGAATAGTTTTGAAGGAGCTGGTAACCACCTTTTCCAGTGATCACTGCATTGGCGTATTGTAATACCTTATTGTAATCCCGATCAGGGCGTTGTGCCCATATCTTGGTCAGTAAGGCATTTGCAGCACCTTTTGTCGCTCTAACCTTGTCGATGGAGGGTTGTCCAAATCCATCGGGGAGATTGTTCACCGCAACTTGTAGGTCAGAATCAATAAAATCATAAACCTCCTCTACAGTTGATCGCTTGATTCGTAATACTTCGGCATCTGTACTGTTGGAGTGTTTTTCCAAGGGTACACCACCATAAAGTTTGACCAATTGATAATAATGGAAGGCTCTTAAAAATGAAGCTTCTCCAAGAATTTGTTTGCGTCTTTCATCCGAAAAAGTAGGATCTGTGACCTTATCAACGTTGTCAATAACGATATTGCATTTTGAGATTGCTCCATACAGTTCTTCCCAATCCCTGCGTACCATTTCATTGGTATTGGTAATAGTATTATAGTCAATTTGTGCAAAATCTATTTCGCCACCGCCGGCTGCATGCGCATTATCCGAACGGATGTCGGTTTGTAAAATCATTTCCCATTGATAATAATTGGCATTGCTTCCTGGACGGGTGCCATTGCCTATAAAAGAATTATAAGCTCCGTTTAATGCTTTCTCAATATTGTCTCCGGTGAGATAGGCATTTTCACTCGTTACCGTGGAGGTAGGCTGAAGATCTAAAAACTTTTTGCAGGAATTTAGAGTAAGCGATGTCAATAAGGCTATGGCCAAGAACGTATATCTAGTTGATTTCATTTTTTGTAAACTAAAAGGTTAAAAAGTTAGGTTTAAACCAACAATAAAGGTGCGTGCCTGGGGCGAAGTACCGAAATCGATACCCGGCGACATATTGGAACTCACGGTTTCCTGATTAGTTCCCCCATACATGCTTACCTCAGGATCTAGACCTGAGTATTTTGTGAATGTTAACAGATTCTCGCCTGTCACATAAAGACGGACCTTATTGAGCTTCCATCTTTCAAGCACTTGTTTAGGTAGGGTATAGGCCAAGGTCATCGATTTTACCCTGAGGTAGGAACCTTTCTCTACAAAACGGGAAGAAATCTGTGAATTGTAGTTGTCATCTGTATTATTTAGATCCGGACGCGGCATAGTACTATTTTTGTTATTGACTGTCCATCTGTTTAATACGGCAGTACTTTGGTTTCTCGGTTCCCACATACCCTCTGTATAAATACGTGTCGCATTAAGGATATCATTTCCCTGTACACCCTGTAAGAAAAAAGAAAAGCTGAAGTTCTTATAACTAAAATCATTTGTCATGCCATAAGAGAATTTAGGTGTAGCATTACCAATGATAGCCATATCACTCGTTTGAAGACCTGCTTCCGGATCGGCCATCTGATAGATCATGTCGCCGGTCTCTGGATTGACGCCTTTTGCAACATAGCCCCAGAATGATCCCAATGCAACGCCTTCTTTTGCAATCGTACTATTGCCTCGGCCATCTATATTTCCGTCATAGTAGGTTCCGCCATCAATATTCAGGACTTTATTGCGATTGAGTCCAAAGGTTACTGTTGTATTCCATTTGAAATCGTGAACGAAATTTCGGCTACTCAATTCGAATTCGAAACCTCTATTTTGTAGGTCGCCGAGGTTTTTCAGTGCAGTTCTATAGCCCGAACTATACGGAACTCTTGAGCTTAGAAGTAGGCCTACAGTCCTTTTTGCATAATAATCTGCTCCAAATATCAATCTCGAATTAAAGAAACTGGCATCCACACCAATATCGGTCTGGTTTGTTGTTTCCCATTTTAGATTGGGGTTGTCCAAGGTAGCAGGTGTATACCCCGGTACAACCTGATCGCCGATATTGTACGATCCCGTGACGTCAACTAAACCAAGATAGGAAAAGGCAGGGATTTGGCTATTTCCAACCTTACCCCAACTAGCGCGGATTTTCAAATCGTTTACCGTGTTTTTCAGCGAACTAAAGAAATCTTCATTGGATAAACGCCAGCCGGCAGAGAAAGAAGGGAAGTAACCCCAACGGTTATTAGGCCCGAATACAGATGACGCGTCAGCTCTCAGATTGGCTGTAAATAAGTACTTGTCGTTATAATCATAACCGATTTTTGCAATGCCGGAGACAGTGGATACAGCAGCATCTATCGCTGTTGGCATCGCCGTAATCATTGAACCTCCATTGACGGTATGAATTGCTGGATTAGCAAAATTCTGGGTAGCGATATTTGAGATTGTTGTTTGTGTTTTAGTGGTGATATAACCTAGTAAACCTGTGAAGTGGTGCTTATCACTAAAAGTTCTGTCATAGTTTAATGTATTTTCGGACATCCAATACTGATTATCCTGCTGCTGGAGCGTCGCCATTCCTTTATATTTTCTACCCTCTGTCGTGCGGAACGGATCCACAAAAGTGCGGTACTGGTTGTTAAATTTCTCATACCCAAACAGCGATTTGAATTTTAGTCCCGGTAGGATATTGGCTTCCACAAAGGCATTTCCTGTAAATCTGTTGTTGATATAGCTGTGCTCGTTGCCTGTTGCCAATGCAACGGGGTTGTCAAGATCTGTATAGAATGGATCCACTGTGAAAGCACCTTTATCGCCATATATGCCGATTACTGGAGAGCCCAGGTAAGCATTCATGATGACTCCATTTCGGGAGTTCTCGGTAATGTCCACGTCGTACCAACGGTTGTAAGATAAGCTTGTTCCAACTTTAAAGATTTTATTGATCTGATGATCCAAATTAACCTTGAAATTGACCTTGTTTACTGTATTTGTGATGACTGTACCATTATCTTTTTGATAAGATCCAGAGATGTAAAACCCTGTCTTTTCATCTCCACCGCGTACTGAAGCCTGGTATTTTTGGCTGTGACCGGTGCGGAATAGCTGATCTGGCCAGTTCGTATCAGCGGTATATTTCGACCAATCCAAGGCTTCTCCCATCTCAGTCATTAATTCTCTATATTGTACCGCATTTAGAACGCTAGGCTTTTTTCTGATGGCTGAAAATCCTTGATAGGTTTCGAAATTTACCTGTGTCTTACCGTTTGTTCCTCTTTTGGTCGTAATCAACACCACGCCATTGGCTCCTGACGATCCGTAGACAGCGGCAGAAGCAGCGTCTTTTAAGACCGAAATGCTTTGAATATCTGATGGATTGAGCTCCGATATATTTTCTGTAGGGACACCATCTACAATGTATAATGGGTTGCTACCTGCAGTAATTGTAGAGGTTCCACGAACACGAATGGAGAAGCCAGCTTGCGGTTGTCCGGAAGATTTTACAATTTCCACCCCCGCCATTTTACCTTCCATGGCACTCGCCAATTGGGTCACAGGGCGATCTTCAATATCCTTTGTGCTCATGGTTGCAATGGCTCCCGTGATGTCCTTTTTTTTCTGTGTTCCAAAACCGACCACAACGATCTGCTCCAGTTGGTTGTTGGCAGTTTTCATCTGTATATTGAGGTAAATATTGGAACCTACCGTACTACTGATAGTCTCATAACCTATCGAACTAAAGCTCAGTTGATGTGTAGAGGTTGCTTCAATCGAGAATTCACCTTTACTGTCTGTTTCCGTTTGTTTACCTGTTGTTGTATTGCGGATTGTGACCCCTGTTAATGCTTTACCATCGCTATCGGAAACGCGCCCTTTGACAAGCTGTTGTACATTGATCGTGTTTCTTAAGGGCATATCATCTGTTTTCCTTTTTAGGACAATGGTGTTGTTGACAATTTTATAAGAATACGATAGCTCTTTCAGGTTGTCATCCAGAATTTCAACAATAGAACCATCTTTATGGTTTATTCGGATTTTTTGGTTATCATTAATCTGCGAGTTATCGTACAGAAACACATAAGAACTCTGACGCTCGATCTCTTTAGCAAACTTTGCCAAAGTGTATTCCTTGTCTTGTAACTTGATTTTAGTTTGGTTTACATTCGCCATCGCCAAATTATTTGCATGGGAAACGCATTGGATAGCGAGTAAAGCAGCAAATAGTTTTGCCTTTTTACCAGCCCCTTGGATGGTTTTAAGTTTATACATAATTAGTTGGGTAAGTTTGTTTTATATTAAATAATTTAGAGTTCAACTTCAATTTTATTGTTTTGCAATCGACATTTTATATCCAGAAAGTTAAGGGTCTCAACCAGTTGCTGGGCCGTTGAATTACGTTTTATTTTTCCTGTCAGTTCACGCTTTTCATTTGTTTCCTTATAGACAATATCTACATTATACCAGCGTTTTATGGCAGCGAGTGCATCTTTTATTGGTGTCGATTCAAAATAGAAAAAGCCATTTTTCCAGGCCATTGCTTCTTCGATATTGGCTTCTGCTACGATAAGATTCCCGCCTGCGGTAAATGCTGCTTGACCAGGTTTCAGCATTTTTGACTTGCCGAATTGCGAGACTTGTACAGAGCCTGCTATAAGTGTGGTTTTATTGTTTTCATTTGGATAGGAGCTTACATTAAAATGTGTTCCGAATACGCGAATGGTTTGTTCATTCGATCGCACATAGAATGGTCGCTTACTATCGTGGCTGACTTCAAAATAGGCTTCACCAGATAATTTTACTTCACGGCTATTTGACGCAAAAGATTCAGGAAATGTCAGCACGGAGCCAGCGTTTAGCCATACCTTACTGCCATCGGCCAAAATGATCGTATACTCTGTTCCAATCGGCGTTTCAATGGTATTGGTACGGCTAGCAGCAGTATTCTTACTGGCCGTAAATTGATATTGCACGGTTCCGGAAGCAGTTGTAACAATTTTCACCTGTTCATCCTGATGGAGAACGCTCTGTTGGTGGGCAGAAAGGTCAATTTTAGTTCCATCAGCTAAAGTTAATGCAGCTGCCTTAATACCCGGATGAACTTGCTGTAGCGGCTTCACAGCTACCAGCGGGGTGTCTCCAGTTGTCCTTTTGACAAGGTAGAGTGGCAATACAAATAACAGCGCAAGCGCTGCAGCTATTCCACCCAATTTTGCCCACTGTGGAATACGTTTAATTTTGGATCTTTGGATTTGCTGCTGTATCTGGGATAGGAGTAGCTCTTTAAGCTGTTGCTCGTCTGTTGCAATTTCTTCGGGAATATTGAGAGGCTCATCATCATTTGCTTTATACCATTCTTGGAGCTCTGTCTCCTCTTCTGGTGTAGATGTGCCTTTCAGCCATTTGTAAGCTAATTGCTTTATCCGGAATTGATTGTTGTCAGCCATGTTTAGAGGGTATTTGTTTATATAGTCCCTAAATTGGAGTGATACCCTGACAAGAAAAGAAGAAAAATTATAAGGTGATCAGAAAACGCTGAATACCAGCGCGGATTTTTTTTAATGCACGGCTTAATTGGGTTTCGACAGTCTTCACCGAGATGTTCATGCGTTCAGCAATCTGCTTGTAGGTGAGCCCTTCTTCGCGGGATAATTTAAAAATAAGTTGGCATTTTTCAGGCAGTTCGGAAACAAGCTGTTCCAACCGGACGCGTAATTCTTCGAATTGGAGCCAATCTTGCGTAGAATTGTCAAAATCTATCCACTCTGTATCCTTTCTAAATGCTTCTTTCTTGTATTGCTGAGCTAGATATTTAAATATCTTGTATTTAACTGCCACAGCGAGGTAGGAAGCAAGATTGCTTTCAATTTGGAGTTGATGACGGCGTAGCCACAGTGAAGCAAATATATTCTGTACGATTTCCTGTGCATCTTCCAGCGAATTTGTTTTGCGGGCAGCCTGATAATAGAGCTTTTTCCAATAGCGATCATACAGGGCTTCGAAAGCTATGGAATCGTCCTGTTGAATCAATACGATCAGCTCCTCGTCTGAATGGGCTCCAAAATCTTTCATGCACGACAATTCTATGTTTTTCTACGGTTACGCTACCCAAATAGCGGAGTAAATGTAATGACTAAATGGTGAATAATACAACTTTAATAAATAAATATCGCTGTTTACGAACGAATATCATGCTTTCCTAAAGCCTTATCTGCGGCGATAGACACAAAAAAAGAGCATCTGTTAATCTCAGATACTCTTTTTTTTTGCGAAAGCAATTACTTCTTAGAAGTTTGGCTTCAATAGGTACTTATCGTAGAATCGGAAAATATGGTCCGCAGCCTCCTCCGCAGTATCTACAATTCGATACAGCTTTAAATCCTCCTCACTGATATATTTATTGGAAATCATAGTATTTTGAACCCAGTCCATTAATCCTTTCCAATAATCAGAGCCGACCAATACGATTGGAAAACGTGCAATTTTACCCGTTTGGATCAATGTGATTGCTTCAAAAAGTTCGTCCATTGTTCCGAAGCCTCCCGGCATAACAATATAGCCCTGAGAATACTTCATAAACATCACTTTTCTCACGAAGAAGTACTTAAATTCTAGTAGCTTATCTCGGTCAATATATTTGTTGTGGAATTGTTCGAAGGGTAGTTCAATATTCAATCCAACAGATTTACCCCCCGACTCATAAGCACCTTTATTGGCTGCTTCCATGATACCTGGTCCACCGCCCGAAATAATACCGTAACCACGTGCTGTCAATAAACTTGCAATTTCTACCGCCATTTGATAATATTTGTGTTCACGCGGGGTACGCGCAGATCCAAATATTGAAACACAGGGGCCAATTTTTGCTAGTTTCTCAAATCCATCCACGAACTCTGACATCACTTTAAAAATCTGCCAAGAGTCTTTTACTTTAATTTCCTGCCATGTTTTGTTCTCAAATGCACGGATAATTTTATCTTCTTTTGTAATGTCCATATATAACGTTATACATTTAATTTCTAAATTAAATTTTCCAAAAAGGAATACAATATAGGTATTTTTTTAATAGTAGCTACTTTTTCTGATTATTCTTACATTTGCATTATGAATTTTTCTTCTAAGCTTCTCGAGAACGCCGTTGCTGAATTTGGAAAACTGCCGGGCGTAGGACAAAAGACATCATTGAGGTTAGTTTTGCATCTACTGAAGCAATCGGATGCGGATGTAGCTCGTTTTACCGCTGCTATCGACCGTTTGAAAGAAGACATTCAGTATTGTCAGGAATGTTTTAATATTTCAGATCATACAATTTGTGAAATATGTGCTTCATTCAAACGTGATAAAAGTTTGATCTGTGTCGTTGAAGACACGCGTGACGTAATGGCAATTGAGAATACGAACTCCTATCAGGGTGTATATCACGTATTGGGCGGATTAATTTCGCCGATGGACGGCATCGGTCCTGCTGATCTAAAAATTGAAGGGTTAATCAATCGAATCCAGAGAGGTGAGGTTGAAGAAGTTATTTTAGCGCTGTCAGCAACGATGGAGGGAGATACAACCATTTTTTATTTATACCGTAAATTGCGGGAGTTTGATGTCAAAATTACAACCATCGCGCGCGGGATCGCATTTGGCGGAGAATTGGAATATGTTGATGAGTTGACTTTGGGTCGCTCCATTGCCACACGCGTTCCTTACGAGCGCAGCGTCGGTTAATTGTACTTTAGATAGATTTGTTTAACCCCTTCGTGTATTTTTCTGCCTTTATCAATTTGCTTTTTTTGCCATAAAGAATTGTCTATCCTATAATTCGACGTCTTATTCTTTAAGATATTCATGTAGGCAATACGACCAACTACTGTTTTTTCTAAACCTAATAGCGCGCAGGAATAGTCGCCCAATAGATACTGATTGTAATAGAGGTGAATTTCGCGCATGAGCTTTCGTCCCCATTTATTTATAGGGTAAGCAGCTTTAACGGGTTCTTCCATAAGTGCCTTTGCCAAAGCAAGGCTATCTTGGTCTCCAGACTGCTGTGTCATTGTCCAATAATATAAAGCTTCAATTGCTTCCTCTTCCGTGTCAGGGAGAAGGTGAAGGGGGATGCCTAATAAGGTCCCTACAAATTTCCATAAATGGAATAGACCTTCAATTTCGCTTTTTAATATATTGAATTTCATTCGTTTAAGCCCTGTTAGATAAACAAGGGAGAATCCTAAGTTTGTGGCAAGCATATCCCAGGTATTTAATGGAATACCCCATTTTTCAGTTTCCCACTGACCCTGCTTTAAAATGTTTAACCGCGCATACGAATGGATACATCGGGTGAGTAAAATGGCTTCAATACCAATATGTCCCTTTCTTAGGGCATTATTACCTGTAATATCAACCCAAAAGGTAACGGTTTCAGTAAGTCGCTTTACGGCGCCTTTTTTTAGCGCTCCCGTAAAGATCAAAGGTTTGTTTATAGCGCTGGATTCATAGCCACCCATGAGCACATAATCACGTAATACAATTAATCCAGATAAGCCCGATCGTTGACTGAGTTCAATTCCTTGTACAATTTTATCCCAATCCAACCAAGATGGAGCAAAATCCACGGTATGGAGAAACTCGATCAATACCTGCTCGTAGGCAGGTTCAATAGATCTACCAGCAAGCGCATCTTTGAGTAACTGTTGGCCTTGATAAAAACCAATTTTTAGGTGTAGTTGTTCTACAAGTTGGTCGCAAGACATGTCGTATTGATACAGTAAAGGTGCAAATTGACCAGCATCGGTTATCACTGGTTTCTTGGGCAGTTTGCGAAGCAGAGCAACACCAGGGCCCTTTGACCAATAGAAAGAGAATGAGCTCGTATTAATTTGAAAACGTTCGGGTATACGCATAGGTTCTATTGAATTGTCCAATCTACATAGGATCCATGAATCGCGATGGTATCGTTGGAAATATTGAATTTAAAGTCGATATAATCCATTTGACAGGATAAGAGATCGCTGCAGCAGAACTGACGGTCAATTTTAAAATGCATTCTGAAATTACCGCTGGTATGATCAGTATAAAAAGACAGCCTGCTAATACTAAAGTCGCTTAAACGTGGTGCACCATCTTTATTCTCTAAGCAGTCAACAACATAGTCGTTGATATCTTTCATGTGTGCGTTCATGGACTGGAGAAGATCTTGGATATTGAAAGGGATGCTGAGGTGATCTTTTTCTATTGAAATTTTTATGTTTATCGCTGTCATTGTATTATCGAATCTTTACAAAGCTCTTTCCAATTTGGAATAAATATGTCGAAAATAGCCTCTGTTTCCATACGGGATTTCTGAGCAAATTTACAGAATGCCTTGAGTACAATTCGATTTATATGTTCTTTTTCTAAATCGATGAGTCGATTTGAAAAATAAATTCCACTGTCAACAATCGTAAATTCGCTTTTTGGTAACTTTTTGATTGCAACGCTGGAGATATTGTAGATGTCCAGCTGTTCTTCCCAGTAGGACATCTGCTTTATAACTTCATTATAAAGTAGTTCTTTGCTCCACTTGGAGAGTAATTTCAATGTATTTGTGCTCTCGTTTTGATAAACAGCTATGCTGGTTGCTGTTAGATTAACTTTTGTTGAGGTTGAGTTAGAATAAATTTTAACCAAATAAGGTTTTCCAAATAGGATATAAGGATTGTCCAGATATGCATACGATTGAAGATCGGCTTCGATTGTTGGCGGATTCAACTTAAGATATTCTTTAACGGAAGCCATATCCCAATGAGCCGGAGCATATACACGATAAGGAGATAGGCTGCCTAAAACTTGAATATAATCTTTATTCCAAGGAATTATTTCGTAAAATGTATTAGCGATTTCGATTTGCATTGCTCGATTTTAAATTACAAATGGTGAGTTCGACGTTAAGAGTGCACGATACCCCATAAGTTGCGTTAAAGTAACGTTTTTTATAGTATACTACAGCTATAATGGTAATAATTTCTTTTATATAATGAGCCGCATCGTTGAGGCTTTCGTTCGACCAAATGATGCTTTCCTGGTAACCCACTTCTAACTGTAAGTAAGATGTTCCCAAGGTGGACGCATTGTGAAAGTACATGTATAAAGGTGGACTTAACGTGGACTCATGGTGTACTCACTGTACATACAGTTGGAAGTTGCTCCAGAATTGGTAATAACTTTTTAGCATTCTTATCAGCTATCAATACCGTATGATATCTACAAAAGCCATGATAATTCTTACAAAGAAAATTACCTCAAATCACTTAGTTTTGTTAAAAATGATATCGGCATGAATGGAATTACGCAAAATCAAGATACATATTTGTTAAAGAATGTATTGTTAGAAACAGGCTTTATTTATGAAAACGCGGAAGTTGTTGCTACAAAAACAGCATTATTTGATATACAAATTGAGGGAAAAAAAATAAAAAGTGTTGAGTCTGCGCAATCTACAACGGATGTAAAAGGCTTTGACATCAAAGGTAAATTGGCATTACCACCATTTCGTGATATGCACATTCATTTGGACAAAACCTTATTTGGCCTTCCTTGGAAGGCAGTATTTCCAAAAAATAGGACCGTGAAAGATATGATTGCCAAAGAGCAGATGATCATCCCGGAGCTATTGAAAACCTCGGCTGAACGGGCCGAAAAGCTAATTTCACTCTTGCAGGGCTACGGAACCAATTTTGCGCGCACGCATTTTAATATTGATCCGACGTCTGGCACAGCGTCATTGGAGCACTTGTTACAGGCTCTTGAATATTTAAAGGATTCATTTTCTGCCGAATTGGTCGCATTCCCGCAGCATGGGCTATTTTATACAAAATCTGCAGAGCTGATGGAGGAGGTGGCCAAATGGGAGCAGGTGGACTTTATCGGTGGCCTAGACCCCTTTAGCATTGACGGTAGTATTGAGAAGCCGGTGGACTTGACCATTCAACTTGCATTGGACAATAACAAAGGTATCGATATCCACTTGCATGAAGGCGGACAATCTGGCGTTAAAACGATTCATTATTTAATTGATAAAACTTTCGAAAATCCAGCGTTGCAAGGTCGTACCTTTATCAGACATGCTTTCGCTTTGGGCTACATGGCAAAAAGGGAATTAGAATATACGGCCGAACGCCTCGCGGCAGCGAAAGTTGGTATTTGTAGTTCGGTGCCTTTCCGCAACATGTTAATGCCACTTCCGGAACTGGAAAAGGCAGGAGTGGAAGTTTTTATAGGGAATGACAACGTTCAAGATCACTGGAGTACTTTTGGTAGCGGTAATATGCTTCAAAAGGCCAATTTGGTTGCACAATTATACGGTTATGAAACCGAATTTGAGCTATCCCGCAGCCTCCGTTACGCGACTAATGGTAGCATTCCACTTGATGACCATGGGAAAATCGTGTGGCCAAAAGTGGGAGATGATGCTAGCCTTATTTTTGTTGATGCAAGTTGTTCTGCAGAGGCGGTCTCCCGCATCTCGACCGTAAATGGATTTGTTTATCAGGGAAATAGCTCATCAATCATAGCATAGAAATGCCAATTTATGGTTTATAAAATTGGCGTTTTTTATTTTGATGTATTCGTTTAATGTAGGAAAGTGGTTTTGCAGTAATCTATTTTATAGGATCCTCCGTTGTGTACCAGTTGAACCTCATTTTTGGTCCTTACATCATGGCCGTAATCGACAAATACGATAAATTTACTGTCTGATACTTTTTCAATTTTAACATCCTGAATATCCAACGCATCATCATTCCCGCGTCCAAATAGCCATGTCTCCTGGGTATACAGTGGATAGATTTTTCTCCATTTGGCTTTGTAAGCTGCCTCGGCCATGGGTAGTTCCTCATCGGAAAGGTTTGATGGCCCGTAAATTTCATTGGCCTCTTGTAAAAATGCACGAAATCGCGGGGTACATAATGCATCTTCTTTGTCTAGGTAGTAGCAATATTTTCCAGTTGAGGAGCTTTCGCACTGAAAAATGCCTTCCAGCCAAGATTCTGCTGGATGGCTATCGTTTAAAGTTGAGTCCCGTTTTTCTGCCATCTCCTTATTTTGAGGTGTAGTTTGCTGCATGGCAGCTGTTATAGAATTGCTTTTATCCTCTTGAACTTCATTTGTACAACTTGCTAAAATACAAGATAGAACAATTGCTGCATATGAACTCTTCATTTGTTGATATCATCTTAGTTGGTATAAAATTAAGCTATTAAAAGCATATTACCTTCATTGATTACAGCGACATCGAAAATCGTATTGGCTAAAAAAATATGCTATTCGATATGGTTTCTACAATTTTCCTCATTCACTATTGGATTATTATTTATGTTATATGCGCAATACATCTGCGTAATTGATAGGTGCTGTCTGCTTTCTAACATTTTTTTTTATTCTTTATAGCTGTATATCAGTTTTTTATTTTGATTTAAAGGACTTTTTAATTCCTTTTTATTACTACGCAAATTGGCCGCGTGGTGCCCCAGCGATATTTGTAACGTCAGCAATGACAAACATTCTTTGATGGAAAGGATAGCAGTAGAATTCGAATCCCACTTCCATCTTCGGATGGAATAGCATAACGATACAGCATAGCGCATTGCTATTTGTGAACATCATTTTACTAAATACCGTTAGGCTGATGGAAGAAAACAGTATGGAGTTCAAATTAAAGGAAATGGAATATATTAAGAAGATCGTTGAAAAGATCAATACGATTTCGCTTGTTGGAAACGGACAGATTGTCGATCAACTTAAACAATATGTGTGAAATAAAAGATACTACATGTGAAGAGGTGCAGGCAACAACGTAAAGAGGTGTTGTTGCCTGCTTTAGAGGAGTTGTAAAGTTTATTATATTAGAAAGTCAGAAAATGGAAAATAAAAGAATAAATGGCAATGATTTAATTGCATTAGGATTTAAAGAAAATCATACGTTGGGTGTTGCGTTGAAAATCAACAGTAAAAGACACGGTTATACACGCGAAGAAATGTTGGAAAAGTTTAGATCTGTCTTGGAAGACCCGAAGAGCTATTCAGAAGACGCTGTGTTTGGTATTTTGTCCAGTGCTATACTCGGGCAAGACGCGGTTGATAAGTCATTAATAGTGTTGAATGAAACACCGGTAGATTATGCGATCTATGGCGCTTCTGAAATAGAAAACGGGGCGAAAGCACAAATGAATGTTGCCATGAAATTGCCTGTTGCAGTTGCCGGTGCATTAATGCCGGACGCGCATCAAGGCTACGGATTACCAATCGGAGGCGTATTGGCGACCAGTAATGCGGTAATCCCTTATGGGGTTGGTGTAGATATTGGATGTCGTATGGCTTTGTCCATCTTCGATTTACCAGCCTCATTTTTGGAAGAAAATGTAATGATGCTCAAAGATGTTATTCTACGTAACAGCAAGTTTGGAGCTGGTAATGGATATCTGAGACACGAACGTATAGATCATGGGGTGTTAGATAATAAATTGTTTACGGAGAATAGCTTGCTTTCGTCCTTGAAGGATAAAGCATGGACACAATTGGGATCTTCAGGTGGCGGAAATCACTTTGTGGAATTTGGTGTCGTCGAATTTGAGGATAAAGATGAGGTTTTAAATATTGAACGTGGGACTTATTTGGGCTTATTAACACATTCAGGTTCAAGGGGAATGGGCGCTACCATTGCTGGACATTACACAAAATTAGCCAAATCTTTGTGTAAGTTGCCTTACCAAGCTGAAAATTTGGCTTATTTAGATCTGGACACCCATGAAGGGCAAGAGTATTGGCTGGCCATGAATCTCGCCGGTGATTATGCGTCAGCTTGCCATGAGGTCATTCATAAAAAAATTAAGTTGGCTTTAGGGGCAGAGTTGTTAGCGCAGGTGGAAAATCATCACAATTTTGCATGGAAGGAAACCTGGAACGACCAAGAGGTTATAGTCCATCGAAAAGGTGCGACACCCGCGGCGAAAGGAGTGATGGGCATTATCCCTGGATCAATGGCCACACCGGGTTTTTTGGTGCGTGGAAAAGGGGAGGTGAAGGCTATTCAGTCGGCCTCTCATGGAGCAGGACGATTGATGAGCCGTACACAAGCAATCAAAACATTATCTCCTCATAACCTTAAAAAGATGCTTACTGATAAAGGTATTATGCTGCTTGGGGCAGGCATGGATGAAGCGCCAATGGCCTATAAAGACATTCATGCCGTGATGGCTTCGCAAAAGGATCTCGTTGACGTCGTAGCAAAGTTTTCTCCAAAGATTGTACGCATGGCAGACGATGGAAGCCGAGAAGACTAATGGTCAAAAAGCACCTTGACAATACGTTTGTGGCGCTTTTTGACTACTAGTTTGTTCAATTATGTCAATCAATACGAGCGATTAAATCGGTTTGGCCGTCGCAACCTCTTTGTAGGTGTATACGTTATATGGATATAGTTTTTTTGCTAATACCTTTGCTATAGAACTACTGATAAGTAGGGGCGCTAATAATAGATATCCTGAAGGAACGAGGCTTGCAATAATAAAAATAGCCGTAAAAGGTGCGTGTATGGCTGCAGAAAGCATTGCCGCGGCACCAAAAAGAGCAAAATTAATGACGATTAGCTGTGTTCCGAGGTAACGATTGCAAAGCTGCGCAAATAAAACGCCTAATAAAGCTCCTGTTACAATGCTTGGCGCAAAAACACCACCATCGCCACCCGCGCCGAGGGTCAAAGATGCCACTAGTGGTTTTAGAAGAACGAGCAGAATCAATGGAAGAAAGTAGCTCAAATTTACGGAGTCATGAAGACTGCCTTTTAGAATCTCACCAAGTCCGTGATAACTATCGCCATAAAGTGCTGGTAGGAAAAAGATAAATATTCCTACAGTGATGGCCCCTAAATTGACTCGTATAAAATTACTTTTTATACCTGCAAAATAGGATTTTGCATAAATAACAATCTTCGTAAAATATAAAGCTAAAATCCCGCCAATCAATCCTAAAAGGATGACAAACGGGACTGTCTGCCACCGCCATGCCTTTGCCTCAACTATAAATAATGGACTGGCGTCAACGTAATAAACAAATACATATGCCACCGCCATGGAAGTGATTCCGCTAATGAGCAAAGTTTTATTATATTTCCGTGCAATGACTTCAAAAGCAAATAGAAAGCCACCTAGGGCGCTTCCAAACAAGAGCGTCACTCCGGCGATTACACCGGCGCAAATCAGTTCGGTTTTATAGGCCCAAGCGGCATGTAATCGTTTATATGCCTGGTTCCCTACTGTCGCTGTAGCAACAACGGTAGAAACCTCAACGCCCGTTGATCCCCCGAAAATGACGGTTAGAAAACCGTTGATGTAGTGAGATGGAATTTTAAAAAAAGGCAAATAGTCTTTTCTTGTTTCTAAGGTTGTATAGATTTCTTTTATCCCTTTGTTTTTTCTGTTTTTAAAAGCATGCTTTCGTAAGAAGTAAATAGCTGTTATACCTATACTAGGTAAAATAATAAGCAGTCTAGGATCCCAAGAGGATACGCTTTCAAACAACTCTTCCTGTACATAGCCCGTGCTGTGCTTGAGGCTGAACGCCAATAGGCAACAAAGAATGCTGACGACAGCTGAAGTTCCAATTAATTTTAAATAGCTATATCGAACAACTTTTTTTCTATATGCCGTATTGATTTGCATGATGTTCTTTTTTTAATCGGCACAAAGGTAAGGGATATTTAATTTAAAATAAACGGCAATACTGAATGACATATGTTTTGTTACGATACACCCTAATAGATACCGATGAAAATATCTACTTTTGCATTTGCTGGATCCTGTGCTTTTTCTCCGTAGATTTCGAAGTCTGCTGCAAATGTTCTTGATAGATCAGAATTCCAAATCTCTTGCCAAGCTTGATAAACAATGCCATCTTCCAGATTTCCTTCTGCCGTAAAGTGCTGATATTGATTTTCAGCGATATGAATACCGTCCATGTCTTCCGGTACTTCTTCAAGACTTCTTACTTTGCAGCCCAGTAACGTTGTATAAGGCAAGGTATGATCTCTTTCATATTCTGTATAAATACAATAGAGGTCGTTGGATATCTTATTGGGGATACGGCTCAATACGTCTTCTTTAAAAAAACGGCTCCAAAGTTCGGGAATGTCCTTAGCAGCCTGTCCATTTTGATTGCTTGTCCGAACAGCTAGACCAATTATACTGAATGAAGGAATTGTCTTATTTTTCATGAGTCTTAGTTTTCCTCAAAGTTAGGTTAGCGAATGACAGCTGTATGTCACGAAAGAGAAAATAATGCTTTTTTTTTGCGATGGATGTATAGGGTATTTAAAAATAGCGGAGTTTATATTTGTTTTCCGCTAGGCCTTATATTTTTGGTAATTGAGTGCTTTTATTTAAAGAAAAAGTATGGTGCGAAAACCGCGTGCTGCGTAATAGGTGATGGCTCCATTATGATACGTGAAAACTCGGTTGTAGCGTCGATCACAGAATAAAGCGCCACCAAGTTTGCGGATAGCTTCTGGCGTTTGTATCCAGCTAGAAGTTTTCAAATCAAATTCACCGAACATCTGTAGCTGGCGATACTGTTCTTCAGAAAGGAGCTCAGTCCCCATCTTTTTAGCCTCTTCCAATGCACTTCCAATAGGCTTGTTTTCTTTCCGATCATTTAGGGCCTTTTGGTCAAAACAAAGACTTCTCCTTCCTTTGGGGCTTTCCTCCGCACAGTCTACGTAAGCATATAGCTTTGCTTTTGGATCAATAATAACGATATCGGGTTCACCGGCACTCTTTTCCATCTGGAAGAGGCTCCACAGTTTTTGGGGATTGTCACGTAATTTGTCGGCCACCTCATTCCAACTGATCTGTGGATGCCTATTGGGGAATTTATTAAATCTTTTTTCTAAAGTCTCCAGCAGTAATGACTGCTCCTCTTGTGCAAGTGAATGTTTCATAAATGGTTATCCTTGTTTAATTAAAAGTAAGCATTTAATTCAATAATCGTGAAGCTTCGCGCATGTATTGAATTAAATATCTTACTCCAAAATTGAATTAAATTTATATTTTTACGTTCAATTTTTATATAAATATGGCTTCAGGAATATTTGCAATATTAGATGATATTGCAGCTTTGATGGATGATGTAGCAGTAGCGAGCAAAATCGCGACTAAAAAAACTGCTGGAATCTTAGGTGATGATTTAGCAGTTAATGCCGAGAAAGCAACTGGCTTTTTGGCGTCGCGTGAGCTCCCTGTTCTATGGGCGATTACCAAGGGATCATTGCTTAATAAACTGATTATTGTTCCAATCGCCTTATTATTGAATGTATTTTTTCCAATCGCTATTAAGTACATTTTAATCTTGGGCGGTTTCTATCTTGCTTTCGAAGGGGTAGAGAAGATTATGGAATACCTATTCCATCGAAAGGATACCACCAATGAGGCCAAAGTGGAGGCGGTAGTTGCTGAAGACTCGGTTGCCGCGGAAAAGGCTAAGGTCAAATCGGCTATCACAACAGATTTCATTCTTTCTGTGGAAATTGTCATTATCGCCTTGGGAACAGTTTTAGGAAAGAGCTTATCCCTACAGATCATTACGGTGTCTGTTGTGGCTTTTCTAGCCACTGTTGGAGTTTATGGAATTGTAGCACTTATTGTTAGGATGGATGATGCGGGATATAAGTTGATTAAAACATCACGTGAGAAGGGTCCTATTGCAGGTTTAGGCCGATTTTTAGTACGTGCACTGCCGTTTGTCATCAAACTACTGGCCATCGTTGGTACATTTGCTTTAATTTTGGTTTCGGGTGGAATATTTGCTCATTATATTGATTTTTTACACCACGCGCTTCCAACGCTGCCGGGGATAGTAAAGGAACTATTATTCGGTCTAGCAGGCGGGATTATTGTTGTAATTCTATTTACAATTGGAAAGAAACTGTTTAAAAAGAAAAAATAAAGTAGATCCCTAAGCAAGGGATCAGTACTTAATAACAAAAAAGACCGGTATCTGCAGGAGGGCACTGAAAAAGTCCC
>DGIS01000009.1 GCA_002386525.1 Sphingobacterium sp. UBA4616 | reverse complement strand
CACAGTTTACTTTACACCCTCTACTATTTTATTTCAAACAAAACTGTCAGCTGATCAGATTATTGCTCCAATTCAGCCCATAGCAAATTTATCGGTGTGAAGTTGAGACGTATGGCTTCCTATGTTGGGTGACCGTTTTGTTTTGTTTTATTGACTATGTCTAACATTTATTTTGCTATTGTTCGCAGTGCCTTTCGGATGATATATTGCGTTTCTTTTGTATCACTTTCCTCTTCCCAACGATTGCATACTTCCTTCGCTTATTTTGCTTAAGTACATTTTCCAGGAGAAGTGTCTGGTCTATAGCAAGCCATTCGACGAGATTAGCTGTTTCAATTTCTCCTCGAATCAAACTTTCCAATATAGTTAATGGGATATCAGTAATGCGCTTTGCTCCTTTTCGTTGTATTTTACTCATAGCGTTGCTAGTAACTCATCAATACTAAGTCTATTTGTATAATTGACATCCAAAATCGATAGCTTACCCTACAATCTTTATCAATGACAAAAACAGCAGGCGCAGGTAATACATTGTTGTCATTACCATTGTACTCACTTAATCGGATTCCCAACTTATTGTACGTTGAATTGGCATAATCCTGAAGTTCAAATGAGATACCACAATTGGTGGCCAGCATATTATCTTCGTCAAATAACAATTCAAAATCTAAAGCGAGATCGCCCCTGAGCTGATCATTGTATCGGGGCATTTGTGGCGAAATAGCAAGGAGAGAAACTCCGTGTTGTTTGAATAAGGCAAGTTTTCCTGCAACGCCCGTAACTCGAGATTGCAATATGGACACCAACTTCCGCGAAAAAACGCGACAATTACCTTTCCTTTAATCAATAGTTCGCCCAATTCAATGCATTTATTCTCCGTATTTAACAGGCTAAAATTGGGAAACTTATCATCGACCTGGATACTCTTTTCAATGAGATCCATGGCTGACAGATCTTCAATGGATCTTCTAAATGCCTCTTTTTCTTCACTTGGAAGATTGGCTAAAGACGTCCAAGTGAAATGCTACGTGGCATTGCAAAAGTTGACCGACACGTTCTAAATCAACAGTTAACGGAGATGGTTGAGGAAGGAATATTGTCCAAAAAGTCCTTTCATGAACTTCCGCCACGTGTAGAGTATTCACTTACGCCTTTGGGATAGAGTTTGGTGGAAGTACTTTTGAGAGCACTCAGCAATCATAACAGGTTAACAATTGGGATAAAATATAGAAGAATATAGATTTAAATATCAGAACAAAATCGGAATAGGCTATCTCCTCACAGTGCTAATTAGGATACCATTTTTTATAATCGCTGTAACCGTTTGGTTTATGGGTTGTATTTCTTGGCTTTTTTGAGTAAGTGTACCAATCTCCAAATAATCCAAATAGCGATATTATTCCCATATAGCAATTCCTATTCCAGCCATATTTGCAATAGTTTAACTTATAAAATCCTGACATACAGAGTTTTATTCTTTCACGTAGAGAAAACGAATACGATAACTTTCGATACAGCTATAACGTCGGCCAAAATTTTGTCAACGAGAAAAATCTTCTCACTAGTTATAATTTACTATTTGAAAATGTTCATATTTTCATCATAAATAGAGCTTTTCATATCCAAAAATTTAAGTACACTATGAAATACATGATTTTGAGTCAACGTTCTATTTGGTTTCAATTGTTTAGAATGATCAGATACCCAAACAATAAAGGGAATCTCATATTGTTCTTTAGGTGCAATGCTCATAGGCAGTCCATGCATATATAGGTTATTTTCACCCAATGATTCTCCATGATCGGATACAAACAACATCGCACTATTGTATTCCTTTAATCCTTTTAGATCCTCGATCAGCCTGTGCAAAATATAGTCGGTATAAACTACCGTATTATCATACGCATTAATTAACTCTTTTTTCGAACAATTCCCTAATTCTACACTATTACAAACGGGCTTAAACACTTCGAATTTAGCCGGATATTTCTTGCTATAAGTTGGGCCATGACTTGTACTTGTATGAAGAACAACAAATACTTTATCCATTTTACTCGCTGATATCCGTTCTTTTAAACCTGTTAATAAAACCTCATCGTAAGCACATTCTTCACCTTTACAGTTTGCAGCAAGCTGGTCACTCGTTTCATATTCTTTAATATGTACCGGAGGCTCACCCCAATTGCTTGTACGCCATATTACATCAACATCATTTCTGTAAAGGTAATTTGGCAGAATTTCATATAAATCGTCCGTATTCTTATGCTCTAATAGACACTTTACTCCTGCTGTCGTATAGGTCGAACAAGAAGTTGCATCAAAATGATGAAGATTCGGTGTCTTTGAAAGCAAAGGATTTGTATTTTTTTGATAGCCATATAGCGAAAAATTCTCCCTTCGAGCGGATTCACCAATAACCAAGACGACCACGGTCTTTTTGTCACTAGTAATTGTCGCATCCGGCAATAATATCTCCTTTTTATTTTTTTGATGTTCATGGATATAAAAACGTGATATATTGACAGTATAAGACCAAGGCATGGCAAGTGCACCTAAAGTCTTAGAATTCTTATCAATCCATAACCAATTAGTTGCATTCGCAAATATTAAAATAACAATAAATAATAACGAAAGGGAGGACGTGACTAAGAACTTCTTTGGTTTATCCTTTACTATGTTGGCTTTGATGATGAAAATGCTAGGAATAATACCCAGAACCAAGAGATACAAGATCATTCTCAGGGAAAAGAAACCACTCGACTCGGAATAGCGGGTATTCAATATATTGCCGATCATTGTTTCGTCCAAAATAACGCTATAGGTGTTAACAAAATAAACGGCAATGGAATTGATCAGAAAGAACAATACAAGTATGGATTTCCCAAAGCGACGTGATAGCGAAAAAAATAAATAAAGTACAAAAGCGTTCATCACCAGCATCAAAACCATTAAACTACCAATCAGGATAATACCCCCAAAGCTCCTGTAGTCAACATTGTTAAAAACAAAAGTATAAAATGGAAAATGGAAGAATATAAAATTCAACACACTCATTAACAGGACAAAACGGACTAGTTTTAAGCTATTTTTTAGCATAAATGGTAACGGTTCTAAAGAATGAAATAATTAACAGATAAATGTAAAATAAATTATTAGCAAATTATTATTAATTATCCTATCAGCCAATACAATACTCAAAATAAGGGAGTAAAATTTAATCATACCCTATTTACCAACTATTCATACGGATGTTGCCACGGGCTGCGATAGGGTCTGCGCAGCAACTGAGTTGCCTCGGGGTCATCAATACATATTTTTTGCGTTGGATCATAAACTAAAGGGCGATTCAGCTGCATCGACAAATTGGCCAAAATACAGCTTGCGGTCGATATATATCCTTCTTCAATATCCGCTATAGGAAGATGGTTGTTATCAATTGCCGATAAAAGATCAAGCATATGCTTTCTTGTAGCAGGAGCGGTATGAAGCTCTATTCGGTGTTCTGTAAGATCTTCGGGAAACTCCTCTTTTTCCAAAATAACATCTTGTCGAATGGATTCACCTTCTCCAATCGGGATAAATTCATATTTCATAACGCTCCCCTTCAAAGTACCTTTATCACCATATATAACGAATGACCAAGGATATTCTGGGTCTGCTGCTGAGCCCCATGTCCTATGCTGCCATACGCAATTAAGATCTTCGTATTCAAATATGGCAGTTTGAGTGTCTGAAATTGTCGATTTCCCACCTTTTTGAACATAAATCCCCCCTTTCGCATAAACGCTTTTGGGCCATTTAAGCTGCAAAAGCCAGCGCACTGTATCAAACATGTGCATTCCCATATCCCCGGTTATTCCGTTCCCGTAGGCCATAAAAGTTCGCCACCAGCTCCCATGAGGTAGGCCATCAAAGGTGCGCGAAGGTGCTGGCCCAGTCCAAAGTTCATAATCAAAAAATTCTGGCACTGATTCGGTAGGTGGATTGCCATTCTTTCGCATATGGTAGTAACAACACATTTCTACATGAGAAATTTTACCGAGTAAGCCGCGATCGATCACACGATTCTTGGCATCGACAAGATGAGCTGTGCTTCTGCGCTGAGTTCCTACCTGAACTTTTCTATTATATTTCCTTGCAGCACGCCAAATCGCATCCCCCTCAAGCACATCAACACTGATAGGTTTTTGCAAATAAAGATGTGCTCCCGAACGTATTGCGTCAATAGCCTGCCTTGCATGCCAATGATCTGGGGTTCCAATTAAAACGAGATCAAATTTGTGATTAGCAAGCATCTCTCTATAGTCATTGTAAAGTTTCGGAACCTTTTTCGAAACCTGACGATCACTAATTAGACGTCCCGCTTCTTGTAAGTGACGGTTATCAACATCACATATTGCAACGACATCGACATCACGAACCTGAATTAAACGACACAAATCACTTCTGCCGTACCAGCCTGCACCAATTAACCCAACCCGAAATTTTTTTACGACATCTTTAAACGACAGCGCTTTAACTTGCAATGCTGACAAGGTTAGCACCGCCCCTGCTCCTTGAATAAATCTCCTGCGATTTAAATTGAAAGTAATCATAATTTAATGGTTTATTACCTAATATAAGAATAATAGGCAATAAACTATTAAAAAGCTGTCATTAATAGCATCCTACGTAAATACTTAATTGCTTTTAAATAACACTTTTACTATCTTCGATAACGATTAAAACCATTAAACAACTATTATGCTTACAAAGACGGTTCTCTGTTTTGCTTTTGGCTACTTTTTGCTTACGCAGACATATGCTCAAAAGATCAAATTGACACCAAATAATGTAATGCCTTCGCAGGTAGCTACTCAGTTAACAAACTTCAAGGGACAAAATGCACTACAGGTAAAAGGACTCACAGATGGTGAAAAAACAATGGCGCTGATAAAAGATATTGACTTCCATAACGGAGTGATTGAGGTAAGCATTGCGGGCCAGCCCATGGATCAAGCCGGAGAAACCGCCCGTGGCTTTGTTGGTATTGCTTTTCGAACAAGCGCCGACATCTCAAAAACAGAAATCTTTTATTTACGTCCTACAAATGGGCGGGCCGAAGAACAATTGCGTAGAAACCATGCAACCCAATATATCTCTATTCCGGGATATCCTTGGGAGAAACTAAGGGAGGAGACTCCTGGGAAGTATGAGGCTTATGCTGATATGGGACCTGGGGAATGGATAAAAGTAAAAATTGAAGTCAATAACGAAAGGGCAAAACTTTATTTAAATGAGTCTTCTCAGCCAACTTTGATCGTTAATGATCTCAAACAGGGCAAAGATTTGCGGGGAAGCATTGGACTTTGGGTCGGCCCGGGCACTTTAGGCCATTTTAAAGATCTCACATTAGTTAAAGCAGATTGATAGTACACCAATTAACTTTATCTGAGTGACTATGATTTGATTTATCGACTTCGAACTAAACTGAATATAAAAAAGCCCTAGAGCGGGGAACTCTAGGGTCTTAGCCATATATTAACCTATTTTATGAAAAGTATTTGTATTAATAACGTCCGATTTCTCTATTTATTTTGTACAAAATAGCGATTTCTTATTTTTTTATTTTACAAAAACAATCTTCTATAATCAATGCTTTGATAATGCATACAAAGCGAATGTACCTAGCCAATGCGACCCCATATAGTCATCATTGTTTGTAATATTGGGCAAAGAGTACATTAAATGTTTATTAGCCAATTTGTGCAAGTAACTTAACTCAGGTAAAGCCCTTGCTATACCATTCAAACAATTTGCACAACTAAAATTAAGTCCATCCAAATGAACCAAATGTCCATCTGTCCGGTCTTTCACAATACCGGGCTCAAGATTAAAATTTGCACTAAACAGCTCTGGCATAAATACCTTCAGCCATTTGCGGTAATCCTCTTTTTGAAGTACCAAGCTCATACATAGCGCTTCCTCAAGACAAGGAGAAAGAAAATCACTTCCACTTGGCTCAAAAGAAATATTACAGCCTTTATCTTGGCTAAATAATCGTGAAGCATTAGTCATCAATGATTTTTCAAATGTTACATTCCCCGTGCTTCTCGCGTAGTCTAAAGACAACGAAATACCGAATGCAGAATTATCGTGGTATCCTGTTCTGATCGGATAAACCAATTTGGGCAGATACTCCTCATAAGATTTTACTACATGATTCACCAAAGGTTCAAGATTCATGGCCCAGCGTTTAGCATCTGCATCTTTCCAAGTTAACAACTCTTTATGTAACTGTAGCAACCAAGCCCATCCATACGTACGCTCAAAATTTTTATTGTTCTTATCTTTGAAAAAAGCTAATTCGATCGCAACATTTTCTGCTGTAATATTTTGGTTTAATTGTTCCCGAATTTCTCCAGAACTATCCAAATTTGGAAATTCTTTCAAAATATGGACAATTGACCAATAACCATGTACAGAAGAATGCCAATCAAAACAACCATAGAAAATTGGGTGCAGCATCCGCGGTGATTTCAGATCGAGATCACTACCTAGCACCTGTCCGAGTTTATTAGGATACTCCACTTCGATGCAATGCAATGGTAAACTGAGCAAATGCTTCGCTTGAATACTATCCAAGACTAAAGGCTGATTATTTGTACTTGTGTTTACTTTAATTTGCGAATTATTATGGCAGGCTAAAACAGCAAATGAGACGCAAAGAATTCCTATTACTTTTTTCATATTTTTTTGAAACTGTCCGTTATCTAATCAAGTAATTGCTCAACTAATTTGGGAACAGCGACAGTAGCTGCCTCCTCAAAAAAAGTTATATTACGCAAGAATTTATTGTTTGGTATTTTTTTATCGATTAAAAATGTTTTGCAATGATTGGGAGCAAATTCCTTGAGTCCAGCTGCAGGATAAACCTGCAAAGAGGTGCCTACAATTATTAAAATATCAGCTTCCGAAACGACAATGACAGCCTCTTCAATCGCTGGTACAGCCTCTCCAAACCAGACGATATTAGGTCTCAACTGACTGCCTTTTTCACACAGATCCCCCATTTTGATCTCATCCCCGGCAATTGGATAAACCAGTCGGTCATCAACAGAGGACCTTGCCTGATCTAGGCGACCATGCAAATGAATAACTTGAGATGACCCAGCTTGCTCGTGCAAAAGATCGACATTTTGTGTGATAACAACTACGTTGTATTTGAATTCCAGTTTAGCTAAAGCAAGATGAGCGACGTTTGCTTGTGCCAGCGAAGCAGCTCTCCGTCTCAAATTATAAAACTTTTGAACCAGTGACGGATTTCTACGCCAGCCCTCAATAGAAGCTACTTCCATCACATCATGCCCCTCCCATAAGCCGTTTGCATCTCTAAATGTAGGTATACCACTTTCTGCCGAAATACCAGCTCCACTTAATACTACGATATTTTTCTTTTTCATCTAAATTTACTTCTTAATGAATTTAAAAATAGCCCTTTTAGATGACCATCTGGAGGAAGAACACCTGCCATCGATCATTCCTCTATCAGCAAAGTCGCATAGTCATTGGGAAGCTGTAACCGAATAGAATCTTTACTCGCTGCAGCCCGCCGATTCATTTCCTCAAAAGAACGTTGGTAATATACAAAAGCTTTATTTGTAATATGCAATTGCCTGGCATTTTGAATATGAAACCTATACCGATTGTTCTCCAATTTAACATGCTGATATATTCTATAGGTCACCACTTGAATTTGTATTTTATCAAAGTTTGAAATAATCTTCAAATTTGCAGGCTCATAAAAATATTTATCCTTGAAATACATGAATTCATTAGAATTGGCCAAGCTTATTAAAGATAAATTTCCGTGAACCACTTCGCTTACCAAAGAATCAGCCCGCAAGCGTTCAGTACTACTTCCATCTCCAGAATAGCAACAAATAAAAAGAAGAGCGAACAGCGGAATTAATGCAATTTGAACCAGATTCATGGGACTAAATTAATAAAAAATGCTATCGCGCCACAATTCAGGAGAAAATATAGCGCCCGAATAATTTAAAGGTTACTCTCAATAGCACCGGCCTTCTTATCCTTCGATAGTTCATAAGGCTATTTTACTGTTTACATAACAAGTTTATGCAGGAAAAATACATATAAATGCGCAGAGTTATATTGTTTAAGAGATAAATTGTGATACAACAACTAAATTGCTTCAATATTTTCAAAGCAGCATAAGTTGAATCTCCCATTTCAGAAATCTCCTATAATTGGCCATGTATGGATAATAAACTCGAGGGTACTCAGAAAGTTACCTATAACCTATTGTAATAGATGTTCGTTATTATTGGATATAAAAGCAAATTTATCTATGTTTGAGGGGTATGATTGAATTATATACAGATGGTGCTTCAAGTGGGAATCCAGGCCCTGGAGGTTACGGAACTATTTTAAGAACTATTTATACGGGCGATAATGAAACCTTTAAGGGAAAACTTATCGAAAAGGAGTTTTCGGGTGGTTACCGCAAAACGACCAACAACAGAATGGAACTAATGGCGGTTATTGTTGGCCTCGAGGCCTTAAAAAACTTGCATCAGCAAGTTACAGTGTATTCTGACTCCAAATATGTTATTGATGCCATTGACAAAAAGTGGGTATATGGCTGGATCCAAAAAGGTTTCGCGGGAAAAAAGAATAAAGATCTTTGGTTGCGTTTGATGACTGCCTATAGATTGCACAACGTACGCCTTGTCTGGGTAAAAGGTCACGCTGGGCATCCGTTAAATGAACGTTGCGATCGTTTGGCCGTTGCTGCAGCAAAGGATAAAGCGAACTGGAAAATCGACAGTGTCTTTGAAATGGAGGAAGCCAAATAAAAAGGGACATATTTTTTGCGAGGGCACTGAAAAAGTCCCCTTAGAAAAAGGCAAAAAAAGGAGTAGAGAACATCAGTTTTCTGCTCCTTTTTTCGTATCTTAAATTAGGCTTTAACAGAAAACAGCATGCTTTTTACGCAACAAAAAATACAGTTCAGT
>DGIS01000020.1:216068-268145 GCA_002386525.1 Sphingobacterium sp. UBA4616 | reverse complement strand
AAGTAAGAACCGTATTAGACCAAATGTAAACCTTTTTCAGGAATGGACAGAATTTTCTTTACTTAAATAGGTTTGAAAATGCAATAAACCATTGAAAATATTGCATCTCTTGAGCAAAGCGAGCAACAACATCGTCGGATGAAATGTTACTGAATCAAACACAACCTATAGTTATATTTGATTTTGTTCAAAACGTTTCAGTTTGCACCATAGACAGAAAAAAAAGACCGTTGTACGCCTTCGTACAAGAAGTGTCCGCTATCGAACACCGAAGGCTAGACAAAACAAAATAAAAATCTATAAATCAACACATTAAATTATTGGCACAGCTTTCATAGTTACATACCAAATTGATATTAAATTATGGACAGACCTTTAGAAAAGAAGAAGTGGAATAGCAAACGTATCATGACCATTGTAGGGGTTGCTGGCTTAGTTGGATTAATCAGCGCCAGTTTCTATTTTACATCTGGTAAAAGCAAACTCAATGTTGAAGCCGACCGCATCTCTATTGTCGAAATAAAAAATGGTAACTTTCAAGAATTTATCCCCATAAACGGTACAGTACTTCCAATTAGCAGTATATATCTTGACGCTTCTGTGGGTGGACGAGTAGAAGAAAAATTCGTAGAAGACGGCGCTATCTTAAAAAGAGGGGATGCTATCATGCGTCTATCCAATACGGATCAGGAGCTTACCTTGGTACAACAAGAAACACAAGTGCTCAATTTATTGACACAATCTCAGATTGCACAGACCAATGCCCAGCAAGCTTCCATTAACAACCGTAACCAAATGGCTGATGTCGAACAGGCCTACCGAGAGGCTGAACGTGTGTATACCTTAAATAGAAAATTACTGGCGGAAAAAGCCATCGGTACACAGGAATTCGAAAAATCAAAGAACGAATATAATTATCAAAAAGAGCGCGTGAACCTGACTAAACAGATTCTCAAACAAGACGAAATTTCCAACGCACAAAAAACTAATCAGGATAAACAAACCTATCAACGTACACAAAGTGCTTTGGAACTGATGAAAAGGAAAATTGGCGACTTAATTGTTAGGGCACCCGTTGACGGACAGCTGACTTCCTTCGATGCAGAAATTGGACAAAACAAAAATGCAGGTGAACGATTGGGACAAATCGACGTTTTAACAGGGTTTAAAGTTCGCGCGGATATTGATGAACACTATATCAACCGAATTTTCCCTGATTTACAGGGAGAGTTTTCTATCGGTGACAAAACCTACAAACTTCGTATTAAGAAAGTCTATACACAAGTTACCAATGGTCGGTTCCAGGTTGACATGGAATTTGTCAATGATGTCCCCAAAGGAATCCGTCGCGGTCAGACCCTACAAATACGTCTAGCACTGAGTGACGAAACAAAAGCGTTGCTGTTGGCAAAAGGTGGATTTTATCAACAGACCGGTGGTAACTGGATCTTCAAATTGGATAAGAATGGGGGTACAGCATATCGTGTAGATATCCAGCTTGGAAGACAGAATCCTGAATATTATGAGGTTATCAAAGGCCTACAACCGGGAGATAAAGTTATCGTATCGAGCTATGAGACCTACGATAAGGTTCAAGAACTAAATATTAAAAAGTAACATTATAAAGGGCGTATCGGGAATATAAATATGCCGATACACCCTTTTATCATACGATTACAATCATGATCAAAAACTTTATTAAAACCGCAATCCGCAACCTTTGGAAAACCAAAGGTTATAGCTTTCTCAATATTTTTGGACTAGCGATCGGGATTGCGGCGGCATCGTTGATTTTTTTATGGGTTGAAAACCAGTTGAGCTACAACGATAACTTTGCCAACAAAAAGGATATCTACATTGTCAAATCAAAACAGACATACGATGGAGCCACCTATGTATTTGAATCAACCCCGGGGCCTTTCGCTCAAAGCATAGCGAAAGAGATCCCAGGCATCAAGCATGCCGTGCGCATAAGCTGGAATTCACCCATGCTATTTTCCGTCGGAGACAATAATATATTTCAAAATGGTGTATATGCCGATGGGAGCATAGCCGATGTGCTATCCTTAGTATTTCTTGAAGGAGACCGAAAGACAGCCTTTGATCAAGTCAATAACATTGTATTATCAGAAACTGCAGCGAAGAAATTATTTGGTAACCGCCCGGCATTGGGAAAAACTGTCAAAACAAACAATACTGAACCATTTATTGTTGCAGGCGTAATCAAGGATCTACCCAAAAATAGCAGCTATGATTTTCAATGGCTGATTCCTTTCAAAAAGTTTGAAGCTGGTCAGGATTGGTTGGAAAACTGGGGAAACAATGGTGTACAAACATTGGTTCAGGTCGAAGATAATGCCAATGTTGATCGGATCAACAAACAGATGATGGATTTTGTCAAAAACAAGACCAATGGTGAAGTCACCTTCTCACAGAATTTTCTCTATCCAATGGAACGTTGGATTACCTACAATCAGTTTGATAACAGTGGTATTGAAAAAGAGGGTGGTATCAAGAATATTCGGCTATTTACCTTTATCGCTTGGGTTGTCTTATTAATTGCGTGCATCAATTTTATGAATCTCGCAACCGCACGGTCTGAAAAAAGAGCAAAAGAAGTTGGGATGCGCAAAGTGGTTGGTGCAAGTCGCAAATCGCTCATTATGCAATTTTTGGGAGAATCCGTTGTTTTGGCAATTATTTCCTCTCTTGTTGCTATATTACTAATCTATATCTTCATCAGGCCGTTCAACACCATGATAGGCCAGGATCTTCAGGTTAATCTTTTAGCCCCCTCACACCTGCTATTTTTAACGACAATAACATTAGCATGTGGATTATTTGCAGGTAGCTATCCCGCATTTTTCCTTTCGGCATTCAAGCCGCTTTCAACGATCAAAGGGGCAAAACAGAAGGCCGGTAGCGGAATTTTCGTCCGTAAAGGGTTGGTCATCCTACAATATACAGCCTCAGTTGTGTTAATTATCTGTACCATTATCATCTACCAACAGATTCAGCACAACAAGAACAGGGATCTCGGTTTTGACAAGAGTCAGGTGTTGACTACAGCGCTACAAGGTGATATGGCCAAACATCTGCCGCTCGTTAAGAATCAATTATTAGCAACAGGAGTTGTGCAAGGAGTCGGTGTCAGTGACATGAGTATTCTCAATATCAACTCCAATACTTCGGGTTTTAGCTGGGAAGGAAAAGATCCAAATGCCAGTATTTTAATTGGCATGTTACGTTCGGACGAAGGACTCATTCCGGCTTTAGATCTAAAGCTATTTGACGGTAGAAACTTCCATCAAAATTTTGTAGGTGATAGCACCTCGGTTGTCATCAACGAAGCATTTGCAAAAATGATCAAAAAAGATGGCCTTGTGGCCGGTAATATCATCAGTTACGGTGAGGAAAAATTCACCATCGTTGGTGTCGTTAAGAACTTTGTTTATAACAATGTGTATGCTGATCCTGAGCCAATGCTGTTTCTGCCGATGAACAGAGATGATGGCATCATGACCATCAAGACAAAGGCTGGAGTCGATTTACCGGATGCAATTCAGCAAATCGAGAAGATCATCACCGAAAATAATCCTGGTTTTCCTTTTGACTACAAGTTTTTGGACGATAGCTTCAACACTAAATTTCAAGCCGAGCTTTTTGTACAACAACTATCCAGCGTATTTGCCATCATGTCCATCATTATTTCCTGTTTGGGACTCTTTGGTCTGGCGGCCTACGCCACCGAACAGCGTGCCAAGGAAATCAGCATCCGGAAAGTTTTGGGTGCCTCAGTTTCGAAACTCATCCAAATGCTCAATCGTGAATTCGTCATTCTAGTGGCAATATCATGCATCGTTGCGTTTCCTATTGCGTGGGTGATCATGAATAAATGGTTAACTAATTATGCACATCATATCGATATTTCCTGGACCATTTTTATCATCAGCGGTTTGACAGCTATTGTCATTGCCTTATTGACCATCAGTTCACAGGCATTTAAAGCAGCGATAGCTAATCCGACTAAAACGCTAAGAGATCAGTAAAAAATTAAAAAGAATTTAATAACAGAACAGTATACATCCAAAGCAATTTTGCCAAGGATCCAAAACATAAAAACCATGAGCATAAAAAATATGATCAAAATCACCAACCTTCAAAAGTATTACCGCACAGAAGAAGTTGAAACCGTAGCCTTAAACAACCTAAATATCCATGTTAAAGAAGGAGAATTTGTTGCTGTAATGGGGCCTTCAGGCTGTGGAAAATCGACGTTACTCAATATTATTGGGTTATTGGATGATCTGGATGAAGGAAGTTACCTGTTCAACGACATTGAGGTAGCCAAATTCAAAGAACGTGGTCGTTCAGATCTTCGTAAACATAATATCGGTTTTGTATTCCAAAGCTTCAATTTGATTGATGAACTCACTGTATTTGAAAACGTAGAACTTCCTTTGGTTTATACCAATGTTCCAGCAGCAGAGCGCAAAAAGAGGGTCGAAGAAGTATTGGAAAAAGTGCAGATCATGCACCGTCGCAATCACTTCCCACAACAGCTTTCCGGTGGTCAACAACAACGTGTTGCTGTCGCCCGTGCCGTTGTTAATAACCCCAAACTGATCTTGGCGGATGAGCCTACAGGTAACCTAGACTCCAATAATGGTAACGAAGTCATGCAGCTCCTGACAGAATTGAACGAAGCCGGCACAACTATCGTCATGGTAACACACAGTGAACACGATGCCAAGTTTTCTGACCGAGTGATCCGCATGTTGGATGGACAGGTGATCATGGAAACCACTTCGGTGTAAGACAAGGATGATATAGCGAATAAATTGACATAAAAAACCTATAGATGATGAGTACGATTAAATTAATTTTTAGACAACTATGGCGTAACCGTCTTTTCACATTTTTAAATGTATTTGGACTTGCCATCGGAATAAGTGCCTGTTGGCTTATTTTCCGCATCGTCAATTATGAATTTAGTTTTGACCAACATCACCCGGAAAGCGAGCAGATTTACAAGGTTCACACCTCTTATGAAGAAAAGGATAAATTAGATCATTTCGATGGTGTTCCTGCACCGTTACCGGCATATATCAAGGAAAACTTTGTCAATGTCGAACTGACAGTACCTATATTTAAACAATACTTCGAGCGGGTCAGTAATCAGAGTGGTGGCCAGAAAATAGAGTTTGAAGATCAGTCCGAAATCATCGGCACCACAGCAGAATATTTCAAAATGACACCTTATGTTTGGTTAGCTGGCAACCCAAGAAATATACTACAAAATAGCCATGAAGTCGTCCTGACGGAATCGCGTGCGAAATTGTATTTTCCAAATATGCCAGTAGATCAAATCGTAGGAAAGACATTGTCCTACGATAGTACACTGTACAATGTCGCTGGTGTTGTAAAAGATTTAGCTCATCCCAGCAGCTTTTTGGCTAAAGAGTTTATCCGGATTCCAGAAAAGGAATGGCAGAGTACAAATTGGAACAATTCAAATTCAAATTGGCAGCTCTTTATTAAAGTAAAATCATCTGCTTCTCTCCCAAACATGATCCAAACAGCCGACAAAAAAGTCTATGAGATGACACATGCTGAATTTGATAAGTTTGGATTTAAAATGCACATCAATACCGTCCCTTTAAAAGACTTACACTTTACATCTTACGCTCAAAATAACGTGGATAAGAAAATAATGTATGGTCTTATTGGTATTGGTGTATTCCTGCTGTTACTTGCCTGTGTCAATTACATCAATCTTGCTACCGCGCAAATTCCACAACGCGCTAAGGAAATTGGTATCAGAAAGACCTTAGGAGAAAGTCAAAAGAGAATTACAACGTTCTTTTTACTAGAAACATTTTGTATCACCGCTTTTTCGGTACTTTTATCTTGGCCTTTACTGCTCGTTGTTCAAACAATTTTATCCGCCTATATTCCGGATCAACTTAAGTTGTATCCCGATCCGTGGGGCGTTTCGCTCTTTCTAGCAATACTTACAATTACGATCACTTTCATTTCCGCGGGTTATCCGATCTTATTAACAAACAAAATCAAGATTGTTGAAGTCATTAAAATTTCACATGCGCAAAGTCTCAAATTTGGCAATCTATCTTTTCGAAAAATGCTCATTATTTTTCAATTCTTGATTGCGCAACTCTTTGTTATTTCAACTTGCATCATTGGTTTACAGCTGAAACATGCACTTCAGAACAACCCTGGTTTTGATAAGGACGCTATTGTCACCCTACGTTTTCCAAGTAAAAGCTATCAGGATAGCCATGTTGATCCATTTGTTTTCAAACAGGCGATTAAACACATCGCAGGCGTAGAGCAGGCTTCTTTGGGTCATCTGCCCATGAGTAATGATCATTGGGGTAATGCAGTGTTCTCAAAGAGTGATACGGGCCAGGTACAAGCAGACGTACAAATGAAATTTGTCGACCAGGACAACTTTAAGCTCTTTAATTTTAAAATGCTTGCAGGCCGCCCACTGCAGTTGGCTGATACGAGTACAGGCATTGTTTTAAATTTAGCCAGCGTGGAAAAATTAGGTTTCAAATCCGCTGAAAATGCTGTTGGGAGCTTTATTACGTTTACAGACAAACAGCGGCAAATTGTCGGTGTAACAGACAATTTCCACACCAAAAATCTCCATGCAGCCATTCAACCTGTCGTCATGCTGAGTTCCATAAAAAAATGGGAACTAAATAGACTTATTATCAAACTCAACAGTAATTCAGCGACCTGGACCGAAACATTAAAACAGGTTGAAAAAGAATGGAAAAAGTATTACCCAAAAGCGCCTTTCAAATATGATTTTTATGATCAACAAATTAAAGAACTCTATAGCAGTGATCTAAAATTCTCGAAGATCATCAATCTATTTACATCGACGACAATTCTCATCAGCTGCTTGGGATTGATCGGCCTGGTTACCATCACCACGGTACAACGTACAAAAGAAATTGGTATTCGAAAAGTGTTGGGAAGTACGGTACTGGGGATTATTGGGTTATTATCAAAAGATTATATCAAACTTATACTCATTTCTATATTGATCGCTACCCCAATTGCTTGGTGGATGATGCACAAATGGCTGGATGATTTTGCGTATAAGATAGATCTAACCTGGTGGATGTTTACGATTCCAGCTGCGGCGACCCTACTGATTGCATTTTTTACGATGAGCTACCAATCCATAAAAGCGGCACGCGCAAACCCGGTTGATAGTTTAAGAGATGAGTAAAAGCTGGAATATAAGAAACTAATTGATTGTTATACACACTACGATTTAAGAAATTGAGCTATGATCAAGAACTATATAAAAATAGCCTGGCGCAATATCTCTAAAAATAAAGGATATTCAACCATCAACATAATTGGGTTAGCAATAGGATTGGCCTGTTGCCTATTAATAGCTCTTTATGTACAAAACGAATTGTCTTACGACAATTATCATGCGAATAAAGATCGAATTTACCGCATCGTCCATGACTATAAGGATGTAAGCAGTACAGAGCAGCATCAGATCTGGGGCAATGCACCCGTCGGTGATGCTATCAAGGCTGATTTCCCTGAAATAGAGAAGGTCGTTCAATTTTCAGGGCAAACGTCTATCCTACTCAAAAAAGGCGATAAAAGATTCCAAGAGGAAAATGTATTTTTCATGGATTCTACTGCCTTTGATGTCTTCAGTTGGAAGGTTTTGGCCGGCGACCCGCATACAGCCTTAAATAATGCCTATTCTGTCGTATTGACAGAAAGCACTGCTAAGAAATATTTCGGCGATCAAAATCCCATTGGCAAAACGCTTGAAGGGGGCTTAGCCGCGGGCCGTGCCGAAGCCGGTTTATATACGGTAAAAGCAGTAATAGCCGATGTACCTCCGAACTCGCACTTTACATTCGATGCACTGCTCTCGATGAGTACATTTCGAAAAGCAAGACCGGAAGTCTTTGACAAAGAAGGTTGGGATTATGTAGACTTCTACACCTACTTTCTGGCTTCAAAAGACTTTGACCCTGTTAAATTCAACCAAAAGACACCCGATTTTCTCAAGCGTCATATCCCAACAAACCAAAACGCCAACGCAAAATACAATTTCCATATTGAACCACTTCTACAGGCTTACATGCACTCGTCTGCGGATCGTCAGCCCGGCACCAATGGAAGCTATCAGAATTTATACATATTCAGCATTATTGGCGGATTCATATTACTGATCGCCTGTGTGAACTTTATGAATCTGGCTACATCAAGGTCAATGGAAAGAGCAAAAGAAGTCGGCGTCCGAAAAACGATAGGCGCGAGTAAAAGCAATCTGATCTTTCAGTTTATGTCTGAATCATTGGTTCTTGTATTCGTCAGTAGTATTTTGGCGATAATGCTTGTTATAGCCTTTCTCCCCTTTTTGGAAGCATTCTCGGGCAAACATCTCAATTATTCGTCCCTGCAAAATGGGACGACCTGGGCAATATTCCTATTCACTACCCTTCTTACAGGACTTCTTGCTGCCAGCTATCCCGCGTTGATTCTAGCAAATTTCAAACCGATTGCAGTACTTAAAGGAAGTTATAGCAACAGCAAAGGGGGTACATCGTTACGTCGGGTATTAGTGGTTTTTCAATTTTGCCTTTCTATTGCGCTCATTGCAGGTACAGTCGTCGTTTTTTCTCAACTAGATCAATTACAGCAACGAGATCTTGGATTTCAAAAAGATCAACGGCTTGTGATAGATTATAATTTCGATGATAAGGTAAACAATAATCTGGAAGCGATAAAATCTACACTAGCAAAAGATAAAGATGTTTTGTCTGTCACTGCATCACGTACGGTACCGGGAACATTTTTTCCAAATGCAGGAACAGAAATCATGTCAGCAAACGGAACAATGCGTCAATTTGCTCCTTTCTTATATGAAGTCGATGTTGACTTTATTCCTAATATTGGTCTGCAAATGGCCGCAGGGCGTGCCTATTCCAGAGATTTCCCAGCGGATACGGCCCATTCACTTGTTATCAATGAATCTGCTGCAAAACAATGGGGCTATTCAAATCCACAAGATATTATTGGCAAACAATTTCGTCAATGGGGAAGAGAAGGAACGGTTATCGGTGTAGTGAAAGATTTCAATTACCTTTCTTTACATCGTAAGATTGAGCCTTTAGCTTTGCGACTTGAGCCAAACAGCAGCCGGTATTTAACGGTGAATATCCAACATGTAAACCAGCCTGAGACCGTTGCCAGAATCGGCAAGCTGTGGAATGAACTTGTACCAAACCGTCCATTTTTATATAGCTTTCTTGACGACAATTTCAATCGACAATATGAAGCGGATTTTAATTTTAGAAGACTTTTTACAGCCTTCTCCGGACTGGCACTTTTTATTGCCTGTTTAGGTTTATTGGGACTTGTTACGTATACAGCCCAACAGCGTACCAAAGAAATTGGCGTACGGAAAGTCCTTGGTGCTTCCATCTATCATTTAATCCTTCTACTCTCTTCGGACTTTATCAAGTTGTTGGCTGTGGCCCTGCTCATCGCAACTCCCCTATCTTGGATGGCAATGAAAAAGTGGCTGGACAATTTTGCTTATCATATTGACCCACAGTGGTGGATGTTTGTCTTTGCTGGTTTTGCTACAATCATTATCGCATTAGTAACGGTGAGCTATCAAACGTTGAAGGCCGCAAGAGCCAACCCTGTAGATAGTTTACGGGATGAATAAATAGTATAAATAAAGCATATTTGGTAGAACAACACGATATACATCAGCAACAGAAAAACCCATACGATCATGTTAAAGAACTATATGAAGACAGCTTGGCGAACGATCATAGCAAACCGATTTTTCAGTATCCTCAATATTAGTGGACTGGCTATAGGTATTTGTGTATCGCTATTTTTATTTGCCTTTATCCGGCAGGAATTAAGTTTTGACACCATGTATTCTAAAGCAGATAATATCTATAGGGTGTACATGAAATTATCCGCAGCATATAATGAGGAAAAAATGCTCACGCTACCGAATGCGGTAGGCCCAGCTTTAAAGGCAGACATTGCACAGGTAGATAATATGGTACGTGTTGTAAAAGATGGCTATGGTGCAACCGCTTCTCTCCGCACCGAAAATGAGAATTTCTCCGAAAAGCAACTATATCTCGCAGATTCCTCTTTGTTTTCCCTATTCGATTTTCAATTTATTGAAGGAAATGCGCATACCGCTTTTTCAAACAAGAAGAGCATTGTTCTTTCTCAATCATCGAAAGAGAAGCTATTTGGTAAACAGGAAGCTGTAGGAAAAATAATCACTATCAATCAACGAGATACCGTTCAGGTAACTGGGGTATTTAAAGATTTCCCTGCCAATAGCACATTAGACTGTAACATGGTCATGAATATAATGGATTCATGGATGGGGCAAGATGTGTATTGGACCAATGCGAGTTACGAAACCTATATTCTGTTGAAAAAAGGCGCAGATCCAGGCTCCATTGCGCAAGAAGCTACTAAATTGATTGATAAGTATGTCGAAAAAGACAATCAATATTATACGCAATTTTTCCTCCAACCTTTATCAAAAGTACACCTCTACTCTTCCGATTTGACGCGTGGAGTGACAACACGTACTGGAAATATAAACAATATCAAGACACTATCGGCTCTTGCTTTTTTAGTCATTATGATTGCTTGTATCAATTACATGAATCTAGCAACAGCAAAATCACAGAAGAATGCGAAACAAGTAGGTGTCAATAAAGTACTTGGTGCTACGCGTAGACAGCTTATTATCCGCTTTTTTGTGGAAACGGCAACGATAAGTTTCTTTGCAATGCTCATCGGGGTAATCCTCGCCATTATACTTATCCCTGTATTCAATTTTTTCGGTAAGACCGATATCACGCTTCAACATCTACTTCATTGGGATATGCTTGGGATATTGGCACTGGCATGGTTGATCATTACACTTGTTGCTGGTAGCTATCCTGCACTATTTCTTTCGAACATCAAATCGATATCTTTAATGAACAAAGGATACAATAAACAGGGAAAAACAATATTCATTAGGCAAGTATTGGTTGTATGCCAGTTTTCTATTTCGATCGTACTCATTATCGGTATTATCATTATGCTCACACAAATGAACTTTATCCGCAACAAAGATTTGGGTTATGAGCCCGAAAATGTTGTATCCATTTCAATTCGATCTATAAAAAATAAAGAAAAGCTACATGCAATGGGTCAGCGAGTTCGCAGCCTGAACAATACCGTTTCCACTACTTTCGCACAATCTATACCCGGATTCAATGAAAGCGGAAAAACAACTTACAGATTAACAACCGACAAACAGGGACTACCAACTTCAACTTGTGTTACTTTCGGTAATACAATCCATACTTTAGGGCTAAAGTTACTTGCTGGAGCGGATTTACCAAATGTTATCGGCGGTACTGATTCAACATGTTATGTATTGATCAACGAAAAAGTAATGAAATTTTTAGGTTACAAGACACCCGAAGAGGCGATAGGAAAGCATATCATCACAGAGATGAGTGCGACTAACTCCATTATATCCGGTGTTGTCCGAGATTTTAATTATGCTAACCTAAAATCTGAGATCGGCGGATATACCTATTATACCATGAATGATCCTTCTGAATCACCCCGTAATTTATTAATACGGTATAAAACCACAGATTTGCAAACTTATATCGAGGAGTTAAAAAAAATCTATACAGCTATTGTCCCTGACGCCGCTTTTGACTTCTCTTTTTTAGATCAACATGTACAGGATCAATATGAAAATGAAATTCGCTCGTCCAATATCATGACGCTATTTTCTTTTCTGACGCTATTTATTGCCTGTTTAGGTTTACTAGGACTAGCGGCATATACAGCTGAATCAAAAAGTAAAGAGATCGGTATCCGTAAAGTTTTAGGTGCAAGTATCAGCAGTATTATTCATTTACTGTCTGCCAGCTACATCAAATTGATCTGTATAGCATTTCTTATTGCAGGACCAATTGCATATTACCTATTTAATAGTTGGCTAGATAATTTTGTATACCATATCGAGATGCCGTGGTGGGCCTACGGGGTCGCGATAATGACAGTTACCCTTGTGGCATTTATTACCATTGGGTTTCAAACGTTCAAAGCTGCATTACTAAATCCTGTAAATAGTTTGCGGGACGAATAACAACACTAGATTATAAAATTGGGGTTTAAAAAAAGAAATAACAATGATTGTAAATTCACTTAAAACGGCGTATCGTTTCTTAAAAAAACATAAGTTGATCACGTTCATCAATATTACTAGTCTCGCTATTGGAATTACGGCTACGTTGGTTATTTTCCTCATGATTCAATACGACTATAGTTTTGATAAACATGTACCAGGTAAAGAACGAGTATATCGTGTGGTTAACAATGGCGAATTTAAAAATGCTGGTGTCTACGTCCCATTGGTTCGTACGATGGAAGCAGAACTCCCAAACGTAGAAACGGTAGCCCCGATCTACCGCAGCCATATCCAAAAACTTAAAGTTTCTTTGGCAACCGATCAATTCCCGATTTTCCCTAAAGAACAGAAGATGGTATTTACCAACAGTCAATATTTCGATATTTTCCCTTCGAAATGGTTAGCTGGCAGCGCACAAGCTTTAAATTCCTCGGGCAATATTATTCTTACACAAACAACATTAGAAAAGTTTTATGGCAAAGAACTTCCATCCAATGTAATGGGTAGAACGATTATTTATGCGGATAGTATCCCGCTTCAAGTCGCTGGAGTGATTGAAAATCCGCAACATAATTCGGATTTCAATTTTGAAAGTTTCATTGCTGATGCGACGATCCCTATTGACAATAACTTAAAGAACATGTATAACTGGGAAGCCTGGAATAGCATATCCGACTCCCATCAAGTACTTATCAAAACAAAAGCCCACAGCAATCCGCATCTACTGGAGCACAATATTGCAAATCTCCTTAAAAAATATAAATACAAAGAAGGAGAAAAGATCAGCGATAAGATGGAATTGCAAGCCTTGGCAGATGTACATTTTGATACGCGATTTAATTATGATGCAACCCACCCCGAAGCACTACGCAACCTCATTCTACTGGCCTTGTTCCTCTTGGCACTCGGTGCGGTAAATTTCATCAATCTATCCACTGCGCAATCCATCGAAAGAGCGAAAGAAGTGGGTATTCGCAAAACCCTGGGCAGTTCTAAAACGACATTGATTAAACAGTTTTTGATCGAAACTTTTCTCATAAGTTTGACGGCAACATTATTTGCTATTTTATTGCTTCCTTTGTTTTTACATGTCTTCGAAGGATTTATTCCAAAAAACCTGAGCATAGAACGCTTGGACAAGACCGTTATTGTTTTGTTCCTATTGGGGCAATTGATCTTAGTCACTTTACTTGCAGGATTCTACCCTGCCTGGGTACTGACAGGATATGCGCCGGTGCTGGCGCTCAAAAATCAACTTGGGAAAAACACCAACCTTTCCCGAAGTGCATGGATACGTAAAGCGCTGACCATCTTTCAATTTGTCATGGCCCAAGCGTTCCTTATATGTGTACTTATCGTTGTTCGCCAAATCAACTACGCCACTCATAGAGATATGGGCTTTCAGAAAGATGCCATTGTTAATATCTATATTCCGGGAGCTTTTCAAAATTCCGCTAAAGGCGTCATTCTCAAAAACGAGCTTAAGAAGTTAAAAGATGTCAAAGCAATCAGTTTTGGGAACATCGCTCCAGCGATGAACGGCTGGATGACCACTGCAATCTCCTACGATCAATCGCCCGACAAGGAATCCTTGACTTTTGATAGTCGATCGGGTGATGAAAACTATTTAGACGTTTATCAGATTCCGCTTTTAGCAGGAAGGAATATACGCCTATTGGATTCAACCAGTGAAATGTTGATCAATAGAAAAGGCCTTGAACTCCTACATATCAAAAAACCACACGATGCCATTGGTAAAACCTTCGAAAATGGACATAACATCATTGTTGGTGTGATGGAAGATTTTGATCTTGCTTCAGCGCGACAAGGAGTTAAACCGGTTGTTTATATGGGTAGTAAAGAAGGTTATGTACTCCATATCGCATTGGATCAATCGCATCCTGAAAACTGGAAAAATGCGATCGATAAAATAACGTCTAGTTATAAATCGGTTTTCCCCGATGATGAATTGGATCTACGATTTGTGCACGAGGTAATCCAAAACTTCTATTCACAAGAAAAGCAGCTTTCCAAGCTTTTATCCTGGGCAGTGGGACTTTCTGTAATCATCGCTGGACTGGGTTTATTCGGACTTGCCATCTTCACGGCAAATCAACGCACAAAGGAAATTGGAATCCGTAAAGTATTGGGGGCATCTGTTTCCCAGATCACATTCCTACTGCTTCGAAATTTGCTATCACTGGTTGCGATAGCATGTATAATAGCTTTTCCAATTGCCTATTATTTTATGCATAATTGGCTTAATGATTTTGTCTACCGAACGACAATCAGTCCCTGGATTTTTGGGCTGTCCGCCTTGGGATTGATTTCATTTGCGAGTATTGTACTTTCAACCAAAAGTATCTTTGCAGCAAAAGCAAATCCAATAAATAGTTTAAGGGACGAATAGAACAGTTGATAAATAATGAGTAGCTTATAATTAAATACCAAACAACAACAATAAAATGATTCAGTTATTTCTAAAAACAGCGCTTAGAAATTTAAAGCGCAGTCCCTTAAATACGACAATAAATATTTTGGGATTAGCACTGGGGTTTACTGTTGCTCTGATCAGTACGTTATGGGTGCTGAAACAATTTTCTTACGATAAGCATTACTCCAATTATCAACATATTTATCAGGTCATGATGACCGGAACTTTCAACGATGAAAAATCTACTGATCGCTCTACGCCTATTCCTTTGGTCAAAACAATTGCAACGGATTTCAAAAATGAAATGCCAGAAGCTGCGCTGATTACTACGACTGAAAGTAATACGATTAAAGTAGGTGATAAAAAGTTGAATGCAAACGGATTTTATGCCATGGGAAGATTCGCTGAATTATTTTCCTTTAAATCCTTACAGGGGGCCAGCAGTACGCCAACTGCCCCATATACCATCATTGTCTCCGAATCGTTGGCACAACGGCTTTTCGAAAACGCCGATGTTATCGGAAAAATTCTTCAGCTCAATGGGAAGGAACAATATACTATTCAAGGTGTTTATAAAGATATTCCTGAAAACAACACGTTTTATGGTTTGGACTATGTATTGCCATTTGTCGACTACCTTGCTAAAGATCAAGACATTGCAGATAGCTGGTCTAGCTGCTTCTTTAGCACGTTCGTTAAGGTTGATAATCCGGCATCGATTCCCGCGTTGGAAAACAAGCTGACAAATATTATCAACAAAAAACTAACGGATATAAAACCTGAGATCCTCTTACATCCCATGTCGAAATGGCATTTATACGATTCCTTTAAAAATGGGAAGAACGTAGGTGGACAAATTCAATATGTATGGATGTTTGGGTGGATCAGTATATTCATTATGTTGCTGGCCAGTATAAACTTTATCAATTTAAGTACTGCAAGAAGTCTAAAAAGAGGAAAAGAAATCGGGGTTTTAAAATCTGTTGGCGTCAACCGCCGACAGCTTATTGCGGGTTTTCTGGTTGAATCGACAATGGCGGTATGTTGTGCTTTTTTGATGGCTGTGTTAATGGCAACCTTGCTCCTTCCTTGGATCAATACAATCACGCATACGACGCTACACATACCTTTTGCCGATTTTCGTTTTTATGGTTTCTCGCTATTGGGAATAATCGTTATAGGCATCCTTTCGGATATGTATCCAGCTTTATTTTTATCGGGTTTCAACCCTATTCTGGCCTTGAAAGGTAAGATCACTAGTAGAAAAGGCGGATCGCAAACGCGAAAAGCGATGGTGATTGTCCAATTTGCCATTTCCATTTTTCTGATGATATCCACCTATCTAGTGATCCAGCAATTACATTATGCAAAAAAACGTCCTATAGGCTATAAGAGTTCCAATTTGGTGAATATTACCTCCTCCAATCCCACGATCGTCAACAACTTCGCTATCCTCCGAAAAAAACTAATCGAACAGCGATTAATTCAGGACGCTGCCCTTTCGTCTAACTTTGTTAACCGACTTTCGTTAACAGGAGGTGGGTTTAATTGGCAGGGAAATGACAGCAAAGATGGTGCTATTATGGGGATCTTTACCGTTGATGACAATTTTGCAAAGACTGTACAATGGAATTTTATACAGGGCCGTAATTTTTCAAAAGATTTTAAAACAGATTCAACCGCTGTTATTTTGAATGAGGCCGCTGCTCAATTTATGGGAGTGACAGACCTCAACAGTAAACAATTGTCTAAAAGAGGTATCAATTATACAATTATTGGGATTATCAAGAATACACTTTCCGAATCCCCTTTTAAATCGATTACGCCGACAGCTTATTTCCTCAAATTTTTACCGAAAAACAAGATCACGCTGCAATTTAACGATGGTCAAGATCTTAAGCAGGACTTAAAAGCCATTGCTACAGCCTTCAATCGAATCGATCCGGATTTTACCTTCGATTATGCATTTACTGATCAGGAATATGCTAAAGAATTTCAGCAGATGGAGATGATCAAAAGTTTGACAAGTCTGTTTACAGGTCTCGCCATTCTCATTTCCTGTCTCGGTCTATACGCCTTAGTGTCCTTTCTTACGGAGCAACGTGAAAAGGAAATCGGTATTCGAAAAGTATTGGGTGCTTCAGAAGTCGGCTTATGGCGATTACTATCCACGGAATACGTTTGGCTCACGGGCATCAGCTTTATGCTTGCATCTCCCCTGGCTTATCTGTTGATGGAATCGTGGCTCGAAGACTACGTCTACCGCATATCAATTACATGGACGGTGTTTGCTATCACAGGCTTAACCGCATTACTCATTACCCTATTAACCGTTAGTTACCAAGCGATTAAAGCTACTTTAGCAAATCCCGTAAAAACCCTAAGAAGCGAATAATATTAATTTGTTCGGGGACGGACACTGTACTGTCCGTTTCCGAACATTTAAAACCACCACAAAAACACATCAAAAACCTAAAAATCAATACATTACATTTATGGCAAACCAATTGAACTGGTTGACTTTGCTATTTTTCGAATAACAATGCTTTCTACTAAAGCGTGTTTATTGACAACAATATAGCTTAATTAATTATGTAAATACGCAGTATCATGTTGAAAAACTATTTTAAAACCGCTTGGCGGAATATCATTAAAAACAAAGGATTTTCTCTTTTAAACATGTTTGGCCTAAGTATCGGAATAACATGTTTTCTATTGTTGGCAGCGTATATATATCATGAATCCAGCTATGAACGTTTCCTTCCCCACGCAGACCGCCTAGCTTATATTAGCCTCACCTATAAATCACCTAATAGCACTGAAGAAGTTAATTCTTCGGCTACGCCAACAGGGCTAGCACCTACTTTGCAGGCTGAATTTCCAGATGTAGAACAGGCAACCAGATTCTACAGTTATTCCAAAGGCGGTAAAATAGAATCTAAAGAGGCAGTAATAACTGAAAAAGGCCTACTGTATGCTGATCAGAATGTTTTTAAAACTTTAGGTTATACCTTTCTCGAAGGTGATTCACAATCAGCCCTGGCGGAACCAAATCAGATTGTCTTGACGAAAAAACTCGCAGAGAAATATTTTCCCAATCAGTCGGCGATTGGTCAAACACTATCCATTGACAAAGTCAACTGGAAAATCACAGGCATTATCGCAGACTTGCCCACGAATACACAGCTGAACTTCTCCGCACTCCTTTCCAATAAGGGATTAGAACGCTACAAAGAAATGGCTTGGTCATCCGCAAATGATGTAACCATAGCGCTCTTAAAAAACAAACATCAGTTCGGTTTGATCCAACAGAAATTGGATCAAATGACTAATTCAAAATTCGCCGAAGCAACAAAACAAGGCTATCAATTTCGATTCGTCCTGGAAAAGCTGACCGATATCCATCTTCACTCCAAAGCAGCAGGGACCGGGAACATCACTTATATCTATATCTTAATGGCATTAAGTGCTGCGCTTATTATTTTGACCTGTATCAATTTTACAAATTTGGTATTAGCACATGCGCTTGAACGTAAAAAGGAAATCGGTGTCAAGAAAGTGCTGGGCGCTGCAAAGAAAACAATATTCTTTCAATTCTTCTTTGAATGTAGTATGATGGTCTTTCTAGCTGTTGGCTTTAGTCTTCTGACAACGGTACTCTTATTACCGGTATTTAGTTCGTTTATGGGCGCCGAGATAAAATTGACCATATGGACCGACCCCCGTTTTTATGCAGTTTTGGCTGTATTTGTAGTATTAATAACATTGCTTTCTGGCGGTTGGCCAGCCTACTCCATAGCTAGCTCAAAACCTATTTCAATTTTTAAACGAAAATTGACTGAAAAACAAAGTGGCATATCCCTGAGCAGAGTGCTCGTAACTTTTCAATTCAGTATCTCTATATTTTTTATTATCTGCACCTTATTCGCAGGTAGGCAGATGGATTTCATCCAGTCTAAAAACACTGGCCTTGATCGTGCAGGGATGTTGGTCATGGACGGCCGAGGATGGCAGGATAAAGAAAGGCAACTACTAAAAGAAAAGTTGATGCAGCTTAGCAGTGTCGAGGGTGTCACCGCTTCCTACGATAATCCAGTCAATATACAAGGAGGATATAGCATTAGGGAGGTAGAAGGTCAACCCAATGACTTTGATATGGATGTTACTGCGATCCCGATTGAAAAGGATTTTGTTTCTGTTTTTCACATTCAGTCTGTTGCCGGCGAACCGCTATCAGACACGGATATCTTACGTGCACAGGATACAGTCTCACCTGAATATGGTTTTGTTGTCAATACGCTAGCGGCATCCGCTATGGGGTTTACACCTCAACAAGCGATTGGAAAGAAAATCAACCTAAACGGGCGTAAAGGAAGTATTAAGCAGGTCGTAGCGAGTTTTAACTTTGCTTCGCTACATAGTGAGGTTAAGCCGATCGTACTCTTTCCAGAATATGATTATTTCGGCAATATTTTTATTCGACTCAACCCAAGTACACCTGTTCAAGATGCGCTAGCTCAGGTTAAGTCTGTCGTACAAAACATTGACGTAAAAAATAGCTTTGAGTATCACTTTCTCAACGACGATTATGACAAGCTTTATCTCAAGGATCAACAAACCACGCGCGTCATGCAGTTATTTTCTATCATTACCATTGCTATTGCCTGCATGGGACTATTTGCATTATCGGCCTACGCCGTCCAACAACGTTTTAAGGAAATAGGAATACGTAAAGTATTAGGTGCTTCAACAATCAAAATTGTCAAGATATTAAGCTTTGACTTTATGATCTTAGTCTGCTCTGCCCTGCTAGTTAGTGTACCATTGGGATGGTATGCTATGCATCGCTGGATAGAAAATTTTGCCTATCACATTACGTTGGATTGGTGGATATTTATGTTGGCTGGAATCAGCGCATTGCTGGTATCATTTATAACCATCAGTTTTCAAACTGTAAAAGCAGCAATCGTAAACCCTATTGAGAGTTTACGAAACGAATAATTATTAAAGTGACTAATTAACTAATGCATCCGATAGATAACACGCGGGAGACTTTGTAAATTCTTGTTTTGCTATTTATCGATAACCTAAACAAAAAATGCTTAAGAATTATATCAAAATAGCCTGGCGTAACCTTTGGAAAAATAAAGGTTATTCCGCCATCAATATCATTGGGTTGTCCATTGGCATGACTGCGGTGTTGATTATCGGAATATGGATACAAAATCAATTTCAATTTGACAATTTTTATAGCAATAATACCAGTCTTTACAAACTTTGGAACAAATATGAAGACGAGGGAAAAATTAATCTTCAACAAGTTACTTCGGGCCTCGCCTCACCAGCACTGGAAGCTGAATATCCAGAGGTAGAACACGCTGCACGAATCTATTGGAGCTCCAATAGATTATTGTCTTTCGATGAGAAAAAAATCAAATCTAAAGGAAACGAAGTTGACCCCGCTTTTATGCAAATTTTTGAATTCAAAATCCTTAGGGGAAATAACAACAATGCGCTAGGAGACAAGAAAAGTATTGTTCTCACAGAGAGCCTTGCAAGAAATATCTTTGGCGACGTCGACCCTTTGGATAAGACAGTTATGCTCGACGATAAAGAGCCTTATAAAGTGACTGCCGTAATCGCGGATTTGCCGAGTAATACAAATTTTGATTTTACCTATTTAATCCCCTTGGTTCAACCGGAGAATTACTCGCCGGATTGGAATTCCAATTCATTTTACACCTATGTGCAGCTGAAAAAAGGTGTTGATATAGAAGCTTTCAATAAAAAACTGGTCGGTTTCATCACAAAAAAAACGAACAATGTCTCGAAGGGATCACTTTTCCTATATCCCTTGTCAAAAATGCATCTTTACTCCAAATTCGAACAGGGAATACCTGTGGGGGGAAAGATAGACCAGGTCAAACTGGTTGGCGGTATCGGCCTATTAATTCTGCTGATCGCCTGCATCAATTTTGTCAATCTCAGTACGGCAAGAAGTCAGAAAAGAGCAAAAGAGGTTGCGGTTCGCAAAGTGGTGGGCGCCCAACGCTTCAACCTGATTGCCCAATTCCTTACTGAATCTGTCTTATTAGCACTTATTTCTGGACTAATCGCTATTGGTCTGGCTATCGGTATATTGCCCTTATTTAATAAAATAGTAGACAGGCCTTTATCATTTTCCTTAACAGATCCAATCATATGGATATCGTTAGCTGGATTCACATTTTTTACAGGCACATTGGCCGGATTATACCCTGCCTTTGTCCTATCGGCATTTAAACCAGTTAAAACACTGAAACCGCTAAGCCGCTCCAACAAGTTTGTATTGAATTTCAGAGAGCTACTGGTCATTTTCCAATTTGGTATCGCGATCATACTGATTATAGCAACGATGATTGTACGACAGCAAATCAATTATGCGGCGCAACGTGATATCGGTTACAACAGTTCACAGCTCATCGAAATACCAATGGAAGGTAACATGGAAAGAAATTACGAAGCAATTAAATCGGAGCTGATTAGCGCCAACATAGCGCAATCGGTGACACGCACCGGTTGGTCTATTACACAAAATGCATCGAATACGAGCGGAGGTTTTTTATGGGAGGGTGCTACTCCTGAACAAGGCAATAAAATTGTCTTCAATCTTGGAAAAACAGAAAGTGATTTTGTAAAGACTGTAGGATTAAAACTCATAGCAGGCCGCGATATCGATTATAGTAGGATGCTAGCAGATAGTTCGTCAATATTGCTCAATGAAGCTGCCATTAGAGAAATGAAACTCAAAAATCCGGTTGGCAATTACTTAAAATGGGGCGATAAGACATATACGATTGTTGGTGTTATCAATGATCACATTAGCGGATCTCCCTATAATCCCGTCTCCCCATTGCTGATATATGCGAACAAAAATTGGCTATTAAACATGGTTATTCGGGTCAATGTTACATCATCGTTTAGCGATCAGTTGAATCAAATTGAAAAGACGCTTAAGAAATTTAATCCAGCTTATCCTTTTGAATACAAATTTGTTGATCAACAGTTCGCTTCAAAATTCGGCGATCAACAACAGACGGCAAAGTTAGCATTTATCTTCTCGCTATTAGCCATATCCATTTCCTGTTTAGGCCTATTTGGACTTGCATCATATATGGCCGAATTGAAAACAAAAGAAATTGGTATACGTAAAGTACTTGGCGCATCCGTCTCGGGAATCACAGCAATGTTATCTAGAGATTTTGTCAAACTTGTCGTCATTGCCATTTTAATTGCATCTCCGCTTGCGTGGTGGGCTATGAATAAATGGCTTCAGGATTTCTCCTATCGCATTGAAATACAGTGGTGGACATTTGGTTTCGCTGGAGCTTCCGCCATACTGATCGCTCTCATTACTGTTAGTAGCCAAGCCATTAGAGCCGCAAGCAGTAATCCAGTGAAGACATTAAGAGATGAATAGCGGAGAATTACGGGTTAATAAATAAAATTAGGCCTTAAAACCAACTTTAAAAACAAATAGAGAAAAAAGATAATTATGATAAGCAACTACATCAAAATAGCATGGCGCAACCTAATGAAGAATAAGTCATTTTCCCTGACTAACATCATTGGGTTGGCAATAGGTATGGCCGGAGCATTGCTTATAGTGCTTTGGTTACAGAACATGATGACAATGGACCGCTTTCATGAAAAGGGGAATCGCCTGCATGTATTGAGTAATCGTGATGAATTTCAGGGTGATAAATCGGCCTGGGCGTATACACCTAAAATATTAGGCCCCTCATTGGCCGCTGATTTCCCAGATATCGAAGCGTTTACACGATACAACGAGGGACATGAATTTTTAACGACATTTAAAGAAAAGAAGCTTATTGCAAACACAGTTTTTGTCGATCCCGGCTTTTTCAAGATGTTCTCTTTTCCTTTTATCAAAGGCGAACAGAATGTTAAATTTGATCACCCAAAAGGTGTTGTTCTTACCGAAAGATATGCTAAGTCGCTATTCGGCGATGAGGATCCAATAGGCAAATCGGTTAGAATAGATTCGGTCAATCAAGTTGATGTACAGGCTGTTCTCAAAGATATCCCGAGTAATTCAAGTTTCAGATTTGACATGCTCCTTCCTTTTGAATATGCAAAAATAATTGGCTATGTGGATGACAACTGGAGCAATAATTCAATAAGTACTTATGTCTTATTAAAAGATGGTGCTTCTTTAACAGCATTTAATAGTAAGATCAAGACCTATTTAAGGGATCATATCAATGCCAGCAATAAGGCAGAGGGTCGCTTATCAGCGAAAAATACAGGGGAGATTTTTGCCTTTCCTTATCCCGATTCTTTTCTGTATAACAATGGTAAAGGTGGAAATTATACATCGGGACGGATTGATATTGTCAAGCTTTTTGCGTGGATCGGTGTTTTTATTTTATTAGTAGCCAGCATCAATTTTATGAACTTAAGCACAGCACGTTCTGAGCGTCGCGCAAAAGAGGTTGGTGTCCGTAAGGTAATTGGTGCCAGTAAGACAAGCTTAATGGCTCAGTTTCTCGTTGAGAGCATACTAATTAGCTTAATTGCGATGGTTCTCGCAACTCTACTTGTCTTTATAGTGCTGCCTTTTTTTAATGACCTTGTTGGAAAAAATCTCAGTCTTTCCTTATTAAGTCTACAAACCTGGCTTTTTCTACTTGCGTTCGCACTATTTACAGGGATATTAGCGGGTACCTACCCCGCCTTTTTCCTTTCTTCATTTCAGCCTATCAAAACGTTGAAAGGGAAATTTGTTTCTAAAACCAAAGGCCTTAGTATTCGCTCCATCTTAGTGGTCATTCAATTCAGCCTCGCGATTATATTGATTATTGCAACAGTCATTGTCGCGAAACAAATCCAATATACCAAACAGCGCGACCGCGGTTATAATGAAAATGGGCTACTTTACAGCAGTATCAAAGGTGATCTCGAGAAGAATTATAAGATTCTCAGAGACGAATTATTAGCTAGCAATGCTGTTGTTTCTGTATCGAAAAACATGTCACCGGTAACCGATTTCTACAGCAATGGCTGGGGATTTACGTCTGGCCCCCCCACAGAACAGGACAAACGTATATCCTATAACCGATTTAGTACCGATGCGGATGCCGTAAAAAACCTAGGCCTAACACTTACACAGGGACGGGATATCGATATATACAAATTTGCGACAGACAGTACGGCTTTGATTTTAAATGAATCCGCAGTAAAAAGTTTGCACCTCAAAAACCCGGTTAATAGCATTGTGGATGGCGATGGCACCAAATGGACAGTCGTTGGCGTTGTCAAAGATTTTATTATAGGATCGCCTTTTGGGGACAAAAAACCTATGGTGATATTGGGTCCAAAGGCTTGGTTTACAACGATTCATTATCGTTTAAATACAAACCATAACATCGCAGACAACTTAAAGACAATTGAAACTATCTTTAAAAAATTCAACCCAGATTACCCATTTGAATATCAGTTCATTGACAAAACCTATGAACAAAAATTTAAGGAAACAAAGGCTATAGGTACATTAGCGATGGTTTTTGCAGGATTGACGATCTTTATTTCCTGCCTCGGCCTACTTGCTTTGATTGCCTATATGGCCGAAACTCGGATGAAAGAGATTGCTGTTCGCAAAGTTCTTGGCGCAAGTGTAGTCCAAGTAACGTCTTTACTTTCTATCGATTTCATCAAACTTGTCGTTATCGCTATTTTTATAGCAACGCCTATCGCTTGGTGGGCAATGGACCAGTGGTTGCAAGATTATAGCTATCGAATAGCGATCCATTGGTATTACTTTGCCGTTGCTGGATTGATGGCAATTTTAATCAGTATGGCTACTATAAGTTATCAAACGATTAAGGCAGCTTTAGTGAATCCCGTTGATAGTTTGCGTGATGAGTAGCCTAACGTTTACCATTATTTTTTTCGATAGCTTTATACCGGATAGATGACTATGAATTCGTTCAAACTTGCCCTCCGCAGCCTTATTAAAAACTGGCAATACACTTGGATCAATATCTTAGGTTTAAGCATGGGTTTCTCCTTGTGTCTTCTGGTGTTTGCCCTGGTTATTGAAGAAAATTCGTATGACAGAACCTGGAAAAATGCCGATCATCTTTTCCGTATTGTTACTATAGATTCTACTGCTGGTCTTGAACGACAAATGTCGAGAACGTTGGTTAATTTAAGTACAGAATTAAAACAAGTATTTCCAGAAATTCGAAATGAAGCTCGTATAGAATCTAGAAAATATTATCTAAAACCGGATTCCAACACCACGCAGCCCATAGCAGTACAGGCTTTGGAATCGGAAACATGTATTTTGGACATGCTGAGCATCCAGATTCTTGAAGGCAATCCGAAGCAACTCGTTCAAGGAAAAACAAACTTACTCATTGACAAAGAATTTAAAGAAAAGTACTTTAAGAACGAAAATGTCATTGGAAAGATTATCCAAAGTGCCGACCCCTATGCTGATCAGCCTTCCGAATATATCATTACGGGTGTCATGGATAATCTTCCCTATAATTCAACGCTCAGAGCTTCCATCATTGCTTTAGTTCCAAAAATATCGATGGAATTAAGTAAAGATGGCTCAGGCTACTACACAGAACAATTTGTACAGCTAAAAGCCGGGACATCAAGGATAACGCTTGAACAGAAACTCAATCATTGGTATAGAGAATACCTGATTCCAAACACACAACATGTGGCTTCCTTTCGCCTGCAGCCTATTCAGGATATCTATATGGAGCCATTAGGAAGTGTAGAAATCAGTGGCGACCAAAAAATAACAAACATATTTGTAGGCGTTGCCATTTTGGTCCTTATTGTTTCCTTCATCAATTTTATTAATATCTACGCTGTAAGAACCGTTAAAAAATTAAGAACGCTGCATATCCATAAGATCATGGGAGCCAGCCGCCCCCAGATGGTTCGAGGAATGCTATTTGAAACAACCCTGCTGTTTTTTATTTCCGCATTATGTAGCTTACTTCTTTTTAAACTTGGATTGTCCCAACTGGAAAACTTTATAGGCTATAATCTCGCTTATATAAGGTCCATACAGCTTCCATTGGTACTGTCCTTTTTGACGATATCGCTCGCTCTTGGTCTATTGATTGGCTTTTATCCCGCATGGATGGTTTCTGGACTTAAGAGTTCGGATGCCTTGAAAAATAAGCTATCCAAAATTCCGAATGTTGAAATGTTTATTAAAAAAACACTTATCACAATACAGTTTAGCATCACTATTATCGTCATTATTGGACTTATAACAATCAAATCACAACTTGTCTATATGCAATCAGCACCCTTGGGGATCGAGGTCAGTAATGTGCTCAACATCGATTATTTCAACACGGGAACACAAAATACAGATATAAAAGACCGAATAAGCCAACTCACTGGTGTTGAATCGGTCAGCATAGCTAACTGGACACCGACAATTGGTTCAGGCTATCTTGTCAAGACAATCGCAGACAAGTATAGTCCTGAAAAAAAAATCCAAGTCAGTTTCATCGGCGGTGATATCAATCTCTCCAAGACATTGGGAATCCAATTGGTTAAGGGACGACTATTAACTCCCGAAGATTACACACATGTTGAAATGGGGTTGGTAGAGGACGGAGTCAACAATGCTCTTGTAACCGAAAGTACAGCAAGAATGCTTGGCATAGACAGACTCGGTGTCCTGTATAAAGACCTTCAGATTATCCCCGTCGGCATCATTAAAGATTTTCATAGTGAGTCTTTTCGTTTCAAGATCGTACCGACGGTGATTTTGGCTAAAGATTTTAATGGAAGCGGCAATATACTGATAAAAGTGGGGGAAGGACAAGAACAACATATCCTTCAATCGGTATCTAAAATTTTTCAGCATACCTATCCTCACAAATACCTGTCTTATCAATGGATCGATGAGCTAATTGCACAGCAATATGAAAAAGAGGGCAAGCAAGTGCAATTATTTATTTTATTCAGTACATTGGCGTTATTGATCTCTGCATTGGGTATTACGGGTTTAATTATGCAAAATCTTGAACAGCGAACGAAAGAAATTGGCATTCGCAAAGTCCTAGGCGCAACAGTGCTGGACCTATCGCATCTCTTTTCAAAAGATTATCTCATTTTAACCTCCCTCGCTATTGTTATTGCCAGTCCTATAGGGTGGTATCTTTCAAAAAAATGGCTCGAAGATTATGCCTACAATGTGGGGGTACAATGGTGGTACTTTACCCTTGCTGCTCTTGTCGTGTTTTTGATCTGTATCATTACCGCCAATATCCAAACAATACGAGCAGCTTTAGTAAATCCCGTTGATAGTTTGCGTGATGAGTAAGTTATATTATAAAAGCATTAAGCGTCATCCATATGATCAAGAACAATTTAAAAATAGCATGGCGGAATTTAACCCGAAATTTATCCACTTCACTGATCAACATAACGGGGTTAGCGATGGGGATTGCAACCTGTTTGCTAATCAGTTTATACGTAAGCGATGAATTTAGCTTTGATCGTTATAATGTGCATGCAGATCGCATTGTCCGTGTCGTTTTCAGAGGAACTGTTAAGGGTGGAACAATCAATGAGGCACATGTGATGCCACCTGTTGCTTCGACCATGAAGGCGGAGCTGCCCGAAGTTGAAGAAACCACGCGCTTAAGAATCGGTGGCTCTCCCCTATTTGTCGTCAATAATAAAGTGTTTCACGAAGAAAAAATGGCTTTTGTGGATGCTTCTTTCTTCAGAATTTTCACGCTCCCTTTTATCAAAGGAAATTTGTCTACAGCTATTTCTTCCCCAAATTCTGCAGTAATATCCGAATCCACCGCCTTAAAATACTTCGGCACAAACGATGTTGTCGGTCGAGACCTCATCATCAAAGACAGTCCAAATATCCTCAAAATTACTGGAGTAATCAAAGATATCCCTCAAAACTCCCATTTTCATTTTGATGTGTTTACCTCTTTGGATGCACTTGAAGATTCACGATCAGATTCGTGGATGACTTCCGAATACTATACTTATGCACTGCTTTCGAAAAATGCTTCACGTGAAAAGCTCGAAAAAAACTTAGCCACTCTATTCGACAAACATGTTGCCACACAATTTATGGCAGGTTTTGGCATGAGTTACCAAGAATACAAGAAGACGGGAAATAAGATCGGGCTTTACCTACAGCCGCTAACAGATATCCATCTACATTCAAATTTCAACTACGACCTCAGCGCTCCAGGGGATATAAGGTACGTTTACATTTTCAGCGCTATTGCGCTCTTTATGCTATTGATTGCCACAATTAATTTCATGAATCTATCTACAGCAAGTGGTTTTAAACGATGTAAAGAAGTTGGCGTACGAAAAGTATTGGGTGCCGACAAGCAAAACCTGATGCGACAGTTTATGCTGGAGGGTGTCCTCCTGACCTATATTGCCTTAGGAATAGCTTTGGGAATTGTTTTACTTGTCCTTCCTCTATTTAATCAAATTTCAGGAAAAGAGATTGAAATTCAAAAACTTGACGCTTTTAAAATTATTCCCTTCCTGCTAACTTTTGGTTTAGTCGTCGGTCTATTTTCCAGCAGCTATCCCGCGTTATATCTGTCCTCATTTAATCCACTTCGTGTATTAAAAGGGAAAATAAGTCGTTCGACTAAAGGCCTTAATTTACGCAGTGGACTTGTTGTATTTCAATTCATCATTTCCGTCGGACTTATCTTTGGAACCGTGGTCGTTGTTCAGCAGCTGGATTATATGCGTCATATTAAACTTGGATATAACAAGGATAATGTCCTTATTATACCGAGCTGGCCTTTAGGGAAAAACGAAAAGACATATTATAATTTATTGCTGCAAGATAGCAGAATCAAGCATGTCTCTCATTCGTCCTATCTCCCTGCCGGAGAAAGTAACAACAACAATTTTTTCATCTATCCAGATGGCAATACTGATCAATGGGTCAAAACGATTCGTTACGATATAGATGAAGAATATATTCCGGTTATGGGTATGCAGCTTAAAGAAGGACGAAATTTCGCAAAAACATTTGGTAGTGACAGCCTTTCTGTCATCATCAATGAAACCGCAGCAAAAGATCTAGGTTGGAACGATCATAGCCTTGGTAAAATATTGACCAATAAAGACAACAAAAGCTATCGTGTTATTGGTGTCGTTAAGGATTTTCATTTTCGCTCTTTACATGAGCAGATCTCCCCGCTTGTGATGGTTCTTAGCGATCAAGCCGGGAGTTTGATTCTCAAAATACAAACAGCCGATATGGATAAGCTCATTCAAAAATTAGCGTCTCTCTATCGCTCCTTTCCAACAGACATTCCATTCAGCTATTCCTTTTTGGATGACCGATACGCACAAACCTACCAAGCAGAAGTGAAAACGGGTAAATTACTGAGCATCTTTGCAGGACTGACTATTTTTGTGGCCTGCCTTGGTTTATTCGGCTTGGCTATTTTCACCGCCAATCAACGCAGAAAAGAAATAGGGGTCCGAAAAGTTATTGGGGCTACAGTTTCAGATATCACACTCATGCTTTCCATTGAGTTCGTCAAACTCGTTCTCAGTGCCATTATCATTGCTTCTCCCCTAGCTTGGTGGATAATGCACAAATGGTTAGAGAATTTCGCGTACCGTATTGAGATGCAATGGTGGATGTTTGTGCTAGCAGGAGCTCTAGCCGTCTTTATTGCTTTAATTACTGTAAGTTCACAAGCGATACGCGCGGCCATAACAAAGCCTGTTGACAGTCTACGCGATGAATAAAATAGACTTGTCTGTTCAGCGGTGGACAAAGCACTGTCCGATATCGAACAGCAAGTAAAAGAATGAGGAAGGCAACCCGTTAATGATCAACAGGATAATTGCTTGGCCAAACATTTGTATTTTTAATTTTTTAAGTGGAGCACACAAGCTATTAGCAGCTCCACAAACGGAATAAATTCTTAGTATAAAACAATGAACTTTACAAACTTCAAAATTGCTTGGCGAAATATCGGAAAGAAAAAAGTGCAAAATCTGATCAATCTAATTGGATTGACCTGCGGTATTACTTTTCTCCTACTTGTAGGCGCCTATATATGGGATGTACATCAAGTGAATAGCAGCATCAGAAATATTGACCGGCAATTTTTGTTGCAAAGCAAGTATAAGAAAGAAGGATTTGGTATTAACTTAACCACATTAGGGGCGCTCCCTAAAGCCTTACATGAGGAGTATCCCAATCTGGTCTCTAATTATTATCGGATTGATGGATTGACAGGTATCGTAGCCAACGGTTCGACAATCCATGAAGAAGGGATGTCTCTCGGAGATCCCAGCCTATTGACGATGTTCGGATTCCATATGCTGGCGGGCAATGCTAATACGGCTTTAAATAATCCCTTTTCAGTTGTCATCAGTGACAAAGCTGCCATAAAATATTTCGGGCATGTGGATGTACTCGGCAAATCGCTACAGATAAAAAATTTCAAGGGTGAAAAACACGATTTTGAAATTACAGCAATCATTAGATCCGACGTCCAAAATGCCATTATGGATCTCACAAAGAATATGCATGCAGACATATTTTTACCGATCATCAATGAGGAATTCTTTGGTCGATCTATAGACAATTGGAATAACCCTTATATTGCCGGTTATATCGAATTGAAACCAGGTGTAAGCTTGGATCGCGTAGATGCCGCCATTGAAACGTTGGTAAGAAAAAATACCGATAAGGAATTTTCCAGTGAATATAGCCCTGATCTAAAACCATTGAAAACCTATTATTTGGATGACAACCAAGGGGCCGTGCGTAAAATGATACAGACATTGATTTGGACGGCCATTTTTATCCTGATTATGGCTATCATCAATTTCATCAATTTTAGTATCGCTCAGCACATTACCCGATTAAAGGAAATCGGTGTTCGCAAGATGATGGGATCATCTCGAATACAGCTTATCAGGCAATTGATGACCGAATATATCCTAATCGTGAGCATAGCAGCATTGATCAGTCTGCCGCTTTATATCATCGCAAGTCCAATTTTTGAGCATATCTTGATGCGAAAGCTGCCCACCTTAGTGGAATTGCCGATTTACTTTTTTGGATTATTGGGTATAATGACGTTATTCATTGGCCTACTGGCCGGGCTCTACCCAGCCATTAAACTTTCCAATATAGCGGTACTTCCTGCAGTCAAAAATCAATTTTCGACGCTAGGAGGCAAACAGCTGGTGCGAAAAATTCTTTTGTTTTTTCAATTTGGGGTAGCTTTGCTCCTGCTTGTCTGTACGCTAATTATTTCTAAACAAGTTGATCTATTTCTCCATAGCAATCTAGGTTACAACAAAGACTATTTATTAACTGTCCAAGTACCCAGAGACTGGTCCGAAAATGGCGTTCGCAAAATGGAGACTGTGCAACAAGAACTCAGCTTGCAACCAGAAGTTAAATCAGTAACCTTATCTTATGAAATACCTGGATTGCTGGGATCCAATATGCAGCCAGCATTCGGGACGACTGACGACAAAGAAATCCAGGTACAACGGATTACAAGTGATAGTCACTTTTTGGAGACCTATGAGATACCACTAGTTGCTGGAACTTTTCTCCCTAAAAACTATGTTGCCAATGCAAATAATAGGCCAGTTGTGATCAATAAAAAAGCCATGGACGATTTTGGTTTTAAAAATGCCGAGCAAGCTATTGGTCAGCAGATTGCTCTAGCTGATCCAAGTTACAAAATGACTATTTTAGGCGTTGCTGAAAACTTTGTGGCCAATTCACTTCACCAGGCCTCTCCGCCTATCGTATGGACAGATGTACAGGAAAGCTTACAATATCGATACCTTAGCATCCGTTTAAAGCAAGGCTCTCTTTCCAATACAGTACAACAACTCGAAAAAAAATGGAAAACGTTGATGCCTGATGCTCCTTTCGAATATCAATTTATGGATGAACGCATCAAAAATTTATATGAAACTGAACTGCAGCTGCATCGTGCATCACAGTTGGCTACGGTCGTTTCGCTGCTGATCGTGGCATTGGGGCTCACCGGATTAATATCCCTTTCCATCCATTTGCGGAATAAAGAAGTCGGTATCCGCAAAGTACTCGGTGCATCGTTAGCACATTTAATGGTGTTATTTTCGAAGGAGTACTACGGAATATTCCTATTTGCGGCATTGACGACGGTTCCACTGAGTTATCTATTGATGCAATACTGGCTTCAAAATTACATCATCCGCATAGATATCAATGTTCTTACCTACTTGTTACCACTAGGAACATTAATTGGTTTACTAAGTTTATTGGTTGCCATTATTGTATTTCGGGCCACCCGATTTAATCCGGTTGAAAAATTGAGAGATGAATAATGTCAGAAACCAATCCATATAAACAGTATGATAAAGAACTATCTTAAAACCGCTTGGCGGACATTGATGCGCAATCGTATCTATTCGCTATCAAACCTCGTTGGTTTAACGATTGCCCTGCTGGTTTTTATGCTAATCAGTGCGCTTGTGGTTGATGAGCTTTCCTACGACAGACAATGGAGCAACTCCAAAGAGCTCTACAGAATGCGAATTGTGCCCAAAGAAATACAGGAAGGATTCACAAACAATAATTCGGGAGCTCCTGAAGGTATCTCTGCAACATTAAAAGCTCATTTCCCAGAAGTACTTGGCTATACTTCAATCCATTCATTTTCAACAAAATTAACAATAAACAAGGGCTCAAAGCAGTTTACCGAAATCAATACGCTGGAAATCGACAGCGGTTTTTTCAATCTTTTTGATACAAAAATCATCGCAGGTAATCCGAAACACGTTATTGCCGGAGCAAAAAATATCACATTGACAGCCTCTGGGGTACAAAAATACTTCGGTGGCAAAGACGTGCTCGGTAGCACATTCTACAATAAACCACAAGAAGGGAAACCCGAAGCTTACTATGTTAATGCAATTATCGAGGATATGCCCCATAACTCTTCCTTTCAGGCCGAAGCCTTTGTGCTGATGCCTAAGGTGAATGAATTCAATCCCGAAAAAAGTGGTTCGTTACAAACACAAATTCTGTTGCTCAAAAGTACAACTGATGTTAAAAGTTTTTCAGACAAGATAAACAAGTGGTATAATACGCAAAAACTAGGTGATTGGCTGAAAGAGCACAATCTTTTCATTGAACCCATCACAGATATACACTTGCGAAGTATTACAGGCTGGGAGAATCCTATGCAAGACATTTATCTGCTAGCAGGAATAGCGATCTTGATCCTTGTATTGGTCAGTATCAATTACATCAACCTGAGCTTTGCCCATGCGCTCAAACGTACACAACAGATCGGTATCCGCAAAGTACTGGGAGCAAGCCGAAAAAATCTGATCCTACAGATGGGCCTTGAGAGTACCATGCTCTTTGCCGGCTCTTTTCTGATTGGATTTTTTGTTTATGTGCTTATCAGTCCTGCATTTGAACACTATTTAGAACATCCTTTGACCATGAGCTATCAACATTCCTTCTTCATGTTTGTTGGACTGCTATCTATGTGGATCGTTCTGGGCTGGATTTGTAGCATACCTACAGCCTTGTCACTATCAAAAACACATCCGTCCCTAGAACTTCGGAAACAGCTTTCTTTCTTCAAGCTCCCCCTAAATATGGCATTTACCAAAGTATTGGTGATTTTCCAGTTTGCCATTGCCATCGTCGTAGCGATCTGTATGATGTCCATGCGGGCGCAATTGCACTATCTGTACAACAAAGATCTTGGCTATGAGCCCAAAAATCTCTTGGCTATCAATTATACCTCCTGGGAGGGGAAGGATCAGGCCTTCAAACAGGAGCTATTAAAACATTCGTACATCTCTTCGGTCAGTCTCACAAGCTGGACGCCCTTTAGTGGTAGTGTGGATTTTAAAACAGTAGCAGACCCTAACAATCCGAACAAAGAACTCCCAGTGGTATTTGTCTATGCGGATTATGATTACATCAAAACAATGGGCATAAAACTCCTTAATGGCCGGCCTTTAAGTGCGGACTATGCGCTGGATAGACCGTTTACAGATTCGATTCAGGCCGGACAACGGGTACTTACCAATATGCTCGTTTCCGAACAGACCGCCCAGCGGCTGTCTTTAAAACTTAATAAGAGCAATGAGCCTTTAAACAATACACCTGTAGGCGTATTTAAAGAGTTCAACGGAGCAAGTTTAAAGTTTCCGATCGGTCCTTTTGTGATTAAAGCGCAAAATGAATGGGAAGGCAGCTGCATGCTTATCCGCGTGCAAGAAGGTAAGAAAAAGGAAGCTTTAGCACTGGTAAACAGCACCTGGAACCACTTTTTCCCTAATCGGATCGCGCAATTCAACTGGCAGGAAGATCAGGTGCAGCATCAATATAACAAAGAGAAAAAGCAGTACCAGCAATTGGCACTTTTTACAGGAGCCAGTATGCTGATTGCTATCTTAGGGATCGTAGCCATTGCCATTTATACGTTAGAACGACGGGTAAAAGAAATCGGTATCCGTAAAGTGCTCGGTGCTTCGGTAAATACGATCAGCTATATGATTTCCAGATCCTTTATCGTGCTCTTGCTGATTGCGATTCTAATCGCCTTCCCCATAGCATGGTGGTTTACGCACAAATGGCTGGAAAATTTTTACTACCATATCGATGTTCCGATTGCTCTCTTTGTTTTCACGGGATTATTTATGGGTTTGACGACGTTAACGATTATTGCTGTCCGGATATTCCAGACGGCCCGCATCAATCCCGTCAATAGTTTACGGGATGAATAATAAAAAATAAGCCGTAGGTGTGCGAAATTTAAATAGTGCAAACTGTTATTTAGCTAAAGGGAATGAAAGTTTATAATTGGTATAAGTTTTTTGGATTTTCGCTGTTTTCATCATTCACACATTGAAATCATATAGATTTTCGATACAAAGAAATAGAAAATATTTCAAAAACAAAAACATTTGTATAAATAAAAATAACATTATCTATCTTTATCTATACAAAAGGACAGATTATTAAATAAAAGGATGACAAAACTAGGCGATTTTTTAGCGAAGAAATCTGTGAATAAATCCCAGATTGCCCGCAAAACAGGATTAAGTAAAGCGAGAATCAATGAATTGACCATGACTGAGACCGCTAAATTACGTTTAGATGAAATGTACTTGATTGCTCTGGCCATCGATACAGATCCGGCCAAAATGATGCTCGAACTCTGCGAGCACCTCCAACTAAAACAGATTAAGGATTAGGATACTTTCCTAGAGCCCTTTAATAAGATGATCTGTGCGGTATTGGACGAAAAACTGTTCGATATCGTACAGCCACAAAATCCAACAAACAAAACAAAACACTGAAAAACAGCAACTTAATAAAACGGCAATACAATTGACTTCAGTCTAATGTCTAGATTGACCGGTCGATTACCGATCAATAAGATGTTAAAAATGTATTGTTATGATAGGAAATAGTCTTAAGGTCGCTTGGCGAAACATGGCAAAAAATAAGCTCTATTCTTTTATAAAGATCGGGGGATTTGCTTTTGGTATTGCAGTCTGTATGCTCATCGTACTGTATATCAAGCATGAGACCAGCTACAACAAGTTCTATCCAGCAATGGATCGCACCTATCGCCTCGTCGTTCAGCTTCCGATCGAAGGTAAAATTCAACGTTGGGTATCACTCTCGGCTCCCGTTGCCCCGACACTGAAAGCTGAAATTCCTTCCATAGAACAAACAGGCCGGATACTCCCTAACCCTTTATTTGGCGCAGGAAGTAACCAGCTCTCCCTGAATGATAACCCGCAAAGCTTTTATGATGATGGCTTTGTGTATATTGATCAATCTATTCTTGACATGTTTCCGACACCCATGGTTTCAGGAACTCTTGCCCATGCATTGGATCAACCCAATACACTTGTCATTACGAGAAGTAAAGCGGAAAAATACTTTAAAAATGATCCTATAGGTCAGACCATGTATCTGAATAATAACAGGTCCAAACTCTATACCATTACCGGCGTGATCGAAGATATACCCAAAAACTCCACTTTAGCAGGTTATAGCTTTTTCATGTCGCTCGCAGGCGAACCCTTTTATCCCGGCGAACAGAACCAATGGCTCAGTAACAATTACACAGTCTACGTTAAATTAAAGCCGCAAGTTAATATTGAACAAACCGAAAAGGAGATTTTAAGAAATTATAAAGCGCACTATTTACCTGAATATAAAAAATCAGGGCGTAAGCTCAATCCTTTATTCGAACAGGCAAAAATCAACTTACAAAATGCACTTGACATCCATTTGAAGTCTTCCGATATCGATGACGATAAAGTCAGTATATTGAATCGGGGAGATATCCGTATGGTCTGGACTTTTGCCATCGTCGCATTGTTTATTCTTTTGATTGCCTGTATCAATTTTATTAACCTATCGACCGCCAATGCCGCTACACGGGCCAAAGAAATTGGCATCCGGAAGACAATTGGTTCGACAAGGACATTATTGATCGGACAATTCCTGCTCGAGGCGATTTGTTATAGTGTATTGTCTTTGCTTGTTGGTCTATTGCTGAGTTGGGTTTTGTTGCCCATATTCAACAGTCTCGCCAATAAGTCGCTGACCATCCCCTGGACATCCCCTTACTTTTTCCCATCATTATTGTTGGCAATACTGTTCATCGGCAGCCTGGCCGGAATCTATCCAGCTTTGTATCTATCCCGATTTAAACCAATTGCCGCATTGAAAAACAAGACCACCGGAGCCAAATCTTCATTATTCAGAAATGGCCTTGTCGTCTTTCAGTTTGCTACATCTATCATCCTTATTGTAAGTGCCTTGGTGACCAATCAACAGATACGTTATATCCTTGAAAAAGATTTAGGTTTCAAAAAGGAGCAGGTCATTATCCTCCGAGGTATTGGTACATTGGGGAATCAGATCCCAAGCCTTAAAAATGAGTTGAAGTCCATTGCAAATGTAAGTTCCGTTTCCTTAGGCGATTTTATTCCAGTTCCCATTGATGGTGCCAAAAGAAACGGCAACCCATTTTGGAATGAGGGCAGACGGGAGATCGATATGGCCACACAGGGACAGTTCTGGGAGATTGACCAGGATTACCTTGAGACCTTCGGATTGCAACTGACCAAAGGTAGAAATTTCGATCCCAAAATGGCCACAGACAGCACGGCTGCCATCATCAACCAAAAATTGGCGAATGACCTGGGATTAAAAAATCCCATCGGAGCAAAAATAACCAATGGCGATACCTGGACAGTCGTTGGTGTTGTGAACGATTTTATTTTTGAGTCGCTGAAAGGTAAAGGGTACGCTGGCTTATGTATGGTATTACGGGGTTATCCCTCACTTTTATCCATTAAAGTTAAACCCGAAAACCTACAGGAGACCCTGAACGGAATTAACAGTGTATGGAATAAATTTTCACCCAATCAAAAGATCAATTACAGTTTTTTGGATGAGGGCTTTGCTTCCCTTTATCAAGATGTTGAACGGACGAAAAATATATTCAGCTGTTTTGCAATCGTCGCCATTTTTGTGGCTGCCCTCGGTCTCTTTGGACTAGCCACCTATGTGACACAACAGCGGACAAAAGAAATCGGTGTGCGGAAGGTGCTTGGCGCAAGTACGATGAGATTACTGAAACTGATGTCCGGAGACTTTATAAAATTGGTGTTTGTTGCCTTGGTTATTGCCTCACCTGTTGCGTGGTGGGCAATGAACCAATGGCTCAGAGACTTCAACTATAAAATAGATATCAACTGGATATACTTTTTTCTGGCGGGCATGGGCGCTGTCCTCATCGCCTTAGGTACCATTAGTTATCAGACCTGGAAGGCTATCAGGACCAACCCCGTCGATAGTCTAAGAGATGAATAAAGTCAGAAGATCTTAAAAATTGGTGCTTGTTGCCTTGGTCATTGCTTGCCTGTTGCGTGGAGGGCAATGCCAATGGCTAAAGGGGAATAAATGTTCGATTGCGAACGAAAACTGTCCGAAATCGGACATCCAAAAACAAGATAAACACAACATAAGACACTTATAGCAAAACAATTACAACAATGGCAAGGGGATTGCATTTTTAATTAGGTGAAATAGTTCGAATTGGTTTAAACATACATATCCAGCGTAAAATGGCACAAAATGATTTCAAACTGGCTTGGCGTAAACTTTTAAAAAATAAGGGTTTCACATTTTTGAACATTATCGGACTGACCCTTGGTTTTACAGGTTTTATCCTTTCGTATCAATACATCAATCGCGAAACGAGTTATGATACATGGAATCCACATTTCAAGGATATCTATCAAATTGGTTTGGAAGCCGAAGGCGCTTTTACAGATGAGACCTCGCCTGCTATGGCTGCTTTGTTAAAACAAAATTTACCTGAAATCATCTATGCAGGTCGAAAAATAGTCTACAACTACGGCAGTTATCCCCTTTTTGGTGAAAATACAGTCCTTATTAAAAATGCTGCGCTCATTGACTCCTCTGCGGCACGCATCTTTCAAATCGAAAATGCAACTGGGCCACTCTACAAAAACAAGGAACAAAAGGATGCGACCATGGTCAAAAGCCATATCGCCGAACAACTATTCAAAAAAGAGGACCTAAATTTCGACAGTCCCCATTCGATTCCAGCTCAAAGCCTTGCTCTAGGTGTGCACGAGACGATTTATGGCACCATCAAAGAAAAAGGTCTATCCATAATTGATTATGATCTCCTTTTTATCCGTGAACCGCAGGATCTCTTTGCCGATAACAATCCTTTTTTGTATCAAACTTTTATTCAGGTTCGGCCCGGTACGGATATCGCGAAGTTGACGGGTCGCATCAATGCGCTTTACCAGAAAGAAATCGCACCGAAAGATAAAATTCGCTCCTCTAGTTATACCAAAGGGATGATCTATCTGGATCCATTGACCAACCTTCACCTTCGGCCAAAAACGGGAAGTAACACGGCTTATATCATTACGTGGATTATTGGTATTCTCTCTGTTTTGATTCTCTTACTCGCCTCAGCCAATTTTGCCAACATGATTATGGCACAGGCGGATCAACGCATTAAGGAACTTGCACTCAAAAAAATACTGGGAAGCTCCCGCTGGGCTATCGTCAGACAATTGGCGCTGGAAGTATTTATTCTGACATTCAGTGCGGCAGTCCTAACTGTTGTCACTTTGGCCCTCACAGGAAATATCCTTCAAAAATGGTTCAATGATGACCTTAAAGGCTATATTTTGAGTTCGGAAACAATCGCCCAACTTGCTATTGCCGTACTAATGACAACGGTTCTATCGGCAATATATCCAGCTATCGTACTCTCTGGCTTCAAATCTGTCAATCTCCTAAAAGGTGGACTGACTTCTAATCTCAAAAAGGGCACATTTCGCAACGCATTGCTAACTTTCCAAATCAGTATGGCCATCCTATTTATTTCGGGCATGCTAGTTATTCGAGCACAGCTAAATTATATGCAGCAGGCGGATAAAGGATTTGAACCTGCACAGGTCGTCAATTTCAGAGGTGTCGGTATGTATTACGATAATAAAATCGATGGTTCTTATCAACAATTAAAACGTCTGTTAGAGAATGATCGGAGTATTGCCTCAGTCGCATCAGCGACAAATATCCCAGGGGAAGGCGAACAGCCTCCGAAAAAGGATTTTTCCTATATTCAAAAAACCGTTTCATTTGCACATGTCGGTATTGATCCTGGATATTTCAAGACATTAAATATCCCTCATCTAGCGGGGAATATCAACCTGTCCATGGACCAGTTGCTCCGCGACTCGCTATCGAACTATGCGGTCATCAACGAATCTGCTGCCAAAAATTTAGGACTTGCAAACCCCATAGGCGTAAAAATAAAGGGCTGTGATGTCAACTTTGAAATTGTTGGTCTGGTCAAAGACAGTAAAGCTTATGGCTTTGAAAATGTAGTTCAACCGACCCTCTATTCATTTAAAAGTGAATGTGGCAGTATGCGCTTTCAAACCACACTCATGGTTAAAACAAAACGAGGAATGGTTGATCAGGCCATCAATACGGTCAAACAAGAATGGTCAAAAAACCCAAGTGCAAAAGATTTGCCCCTTGATTATTCTTTTATGGATGAGCAATATGCTTTACAGCACAGAAAGCAGCAAGAATTACAGACTGCTTTTAATAGTTTCACAAGCCTTTCGGTTATCATCGCGGCCTTAGGGCTGTTCAGCATGGCAGCGTATCAGGCGGCATTACGAAAAAAGGAAATGAGCATCCGAAAAGTACTGGGAGCATCGGTACACTTACTCTTTGTTCAACTAAACAAGCCTTTTTTCAAGCTCTTTGTTATCGGAATCGGGATAGCAATTCCAATAGCCTATATGCTTATGAACAAATGGCTTTCCAATTTCGCCTATCATATACAGCTATCCTGGTGGTCGTTTTTGATTCCAATATTATGCATATTTATGTTGATATTATTTTCCATCAGCTTTCAATCTATAAAAGTCGCAAAAACAAATCCAGTAGACAGTCTGCGGGAAGAATAATAAAAAATGAAGAGAACCAATGCCAGTCCTTACGCTGCAATCGAATACCAATTGTGGCTACTAGAAAAAATATAAATACGAATATCTAAGATCTCAATATTAAAAAATGATACAATTAAAAAATTTATTCAAGTGGTATAATGTAGGTGGCACACGCTCATTCGTCCTTAAAGATGTAAGTCTCGATATTGCTGAAGGCGATTTTATCTCCATCATGGGTCCATCGGGGTCTGGAAAATCTACTCTGCTGAATATTATCGGCATGCTTGATGAACCTGACGAGGGGGCGTATTTTTTTATGGGCGAGAATGTATTGGAAATGAAAGCGAAAAAAAGAACGCAGCTTTACCAGTCCCATATTGGCTATGTATTTCAGGCCTATCATCTCTTGGATGAATTGACTGTATACGAAAATATCGAAACGCCCTTGATTTATAAAGACATTTCAAGCAAAGAAAGAAAAGCCATTGTGGCCGATATGCTCGATCGTTTTGGCATCGTTGGAAAGAAAGACCTATTTCCAGCGCAGTTATCCGGTGGTCAACAACAGATTGTCGGTATTGCACGTGCATTGGCAGGTTCGCCTAAATTATTACTGGCCGATGAACCTACAGGGAATTTAAACTCCAAACAGGGTGAAGAAATTATGGATCTATTCAAACAGCTCAACGATGACGGTGTGACGATCATACAAGTAACGCATTCGGAAAAGAATGCAGAATACGGCAAAAGAATTGTGAATATGCTGGATGGTCAGCTCAAATAATTGTACGCCAAATTAACCTGAATAATCCCTACCCGGTAAGCAAATTACTGGGGGGATTTTTTTATATTATTTCTCGAATCAATTTTTTAACTTCGTTAGGATGAATGAGAGAGAGTTGAAATCGCTAGTATCGCTGTTGGACGACACCGACCAACAGATTGTTCAGGAAATTGAACACCAATTAAAAAGTCAAGGTCCTGAGATCATACCCCATTTGGAAAGATTTTGGGAATCGAGCTTTGATCCCCATGTACAGGGCCGTCTAGAAAATATCATTCATGAAATTCAGTTTGATCGGACCAAAAATGAGTTACAAATATGGAACCTGAGCAACTCATTCAACCTACTGGAAGGATTAATTATCCTCAATAATTATCAATATCCTTCCTATGAAAACCATAAAATTGTTTTGGCGATAGAAGACCTCAAAACTGAGGTATGGCGAGGTCTTCATTACGACATGACTCCGCTGGAAAAAGTGAACCTGATGAATCATGTTCTTTTTGGGTCTTTCGGCTTAGCAGGAAATACGAAGGACTATCATCACCCACAGAACTCCTATATTGGTCAGGTGCTGGACACCAAAAAAGGAAATCCCCTAACCTTATCCTGCATCTACAGCATCATTGCACAGAAACTGGACATTCCAATCTATGGGATTAATTTACCAAAGCATTTTGTGTTGGCGTATATGGATATGGACGAAGAAGGGAATGAACAAGTTTTATTTTACATCAATGCATTTAACCGGGGTCAGGTAATGCAAAAAAGTGATGTAAATTCATTTCTGAAGCAACTGAACCTATATCCAGATAGCGCGTTTACCTATCCCTGCGATAATGTCACAATCATTAAACGTGCTTTACGAAATTTGATGTCTGCCTACGAAGAGCATGAAAGTTCAAGCAAGCAACAGGAAATCAAAACACTGTTTGAACTGCTTGCTTAAACTATTTATTAAAAGTTTGTAGTCGAGCGACCATCCAAAAAGATATAATTTGGATTTAGAGTTCCGTACGTTTTCGCTGTGATATCGGGTTTAATATCACCTTCATTTAACAATGGAAAGCGTGAAATTGTACGATTCGTTAGATCAGAAACATAAAAGAATTTTCCTTCGTTGGCCCGGTCATCAATCGCTACTCCCCAAGGTTTTTCTAATCCCGTATTTGCGCCACCGACAACATAATCAGGCTCTACATCTGTTTTGTCTGTAGTCCCACTAAACAATGCTTTAGGATCTTTAAAAAATAATACTTCTTTACCCGATGTTACCGCTAGTAAGCCCTTATTGGGTGCATAAGATACGGGGCCCAATTGGGTTCTTCCTTTGATATAGACTTTCATCATAGGCTTGAATTTATCTGAATCGACAATTGTATCACGCGCCTGATTAATCAATTGTTGTTGTAGATTGGCATAAACCGCAAATCCACTTTTATTTGTTGTTCCTTCCCTATCAAAGCCAATAAGCACTAACTTATCATTATTATTGCTACCATTGAGCAACGTCAGCGACGTAGGTACAATAGTTCCTAAGTTGATCTGCTTGTCAATAATAGGGGCTCCCCCCTTCGAGCCGACCTTCCCAGTAGGCGTACTTACGGCATACAACATGGAGCTACCGGCTCCGCGGTTTGTCACGGCTAAAAGAAAAGGAATGGTTGTAGCTGAAGTAGCACTATTTTGTTGCGAAAAAGTGTAGTAGGCCAAGCCCCTGACATTTGTAAAACCTCGGTATCCAATTGCACCTGAAGTACCGGGAATACCATAGATATCATTTGCAAATGGGATAACCTGTATAAATGTATCCTGCGGAGTAATACTTGCCTGGAAAACAGCCTTGGCATTCGCATCAAAGAGAATTGGCCCGCCCCCTTTAGCCGGAGATAGATATTGATAGATATTATCCAAATTGTTGGTATCTGCTGGATCAACAATCATCATATTTTTCAGGGAAGAATTATTCGGATCATAATCTAAAAAAGAGATATACAATCTCGATATCTGCGTGATTCGTCCTTCGTTGGTTGGTTCATCATCCAATTTCTTACAGGAAACAAAACCTATAATACTGATGAATACTATAATAATACAGGATTGAAACGAAAATTTCATATTTTTTTTATTAAAAATAGCGTATTGCGTTAAACATACAAATCTACTAATATATGTAGAAAATAAATGAATTTATATGATTCTTTTAAGGGCAGCCCCTTCAAAGTAAAACGGAAATATTTGTCAATTCGCTACTTTTTGATTAAAATTGCCTTTGTTTTTGTTAGCATATACGATTATGGAAAATAAGGAATTTGTAAGGGAGACATTGACGTTACCTGGAGAAGGCAAGAAATTACTCTTACACTCCTGCTGTGCTCCTTGTTCTGGAGAAGTAATGGAAGCACTTATTGCTTCAGATATCGATTTTACGATTTATTTTTACAATCCCAATATTCATCCACGCAAAGAATATGATTTACGCAAAGACGAGAACATTCGATTTGCAGAAAAACATCATATTCCTTTTATTGATGCAGATTATGATGTAGACCATTGGTTTGATTTAGCCAAGGGGATGGAACAAGAGCCGGAGAGAGGTATTCGCTGCACGATGTGTTTTGATATGCGTTTTGAAAAAACAGCGGAGTATGCAGCGGCGAATGGCTTTGATGTGATTTCAAGTTCACTGGGCATTTCACGCTGGAAAAATATGGAGCAAATCAACGATTGCGGCTTACGTGCGGCTTCGCGCCATGAAGGTATGGAATATTGGACCTTCAACTGGCGTAAGAAAGGTGGATCGGCTCGTATGTTGGAAGTCTCCAAGAAGGAGAAATTCTATATGCAGGAGTATTGCGGCTGCGCTTATTCGCTGCGCGACACGAATAAATGGCGCATGGCAAATGGGCGCGAAAAGATAGAGTTAGGCAAAAATTATTATGAATAAGCCCTATCATTGGTAGGTATAAAGCTTGGCCTTAGAATATTTAAAAAAATATTTCGATCCTAATGATTTTATACATACCTTTGCAGGCTCAAATGCAAGATTGTGAAACATCTAAAACAATATAGAATTCCCTTTTCGGGGCTCAACGCTGGAAAGCACAATTTTGAGTTTGACATTAATAAAAAGTTCTTTGACTGCTACGAACATTCGATTGTAAAAGATGGCAATCTGGAAGCAGAAGTTGAGTTGCAAAAACAGGAGAACCTGTTGATATTGCATTTTGATATCCAAGGTGAAATTCAGTTGACTTGTGATACCTGCTTAAAAGAGTTTATGTCACCGATTTCAATTCAAGAGCGGATATTAGTCAAATTCACGGATGAAGATTGGACAGATAACACCGAAGAGGTATTGATTTTATCCAAAAGCGACCATGAGTTGGATATAGCTGAGCTATTGTATGAATACATTAATTTAGCTGTTCCCTATATCGTCAAATGTGAAGAGCAGGGAGAAGGCATACAATGTGATCCTGAGATGCTCGCATTATTCACAAGCGAGCCAGAATCAGAGGAACAAAAAGAAGAAGAAATTATCGACCCACGTTGGGAAGCATTGAGAAATATTAAAAATAACTAAAACAAGAATACGAGATGGCACATCCAAAACGTAAGACTTCTAAATCAAGAAGAGACAAAAGAAGAACACATTATAAAGCTGAAGCTCCAAGCTTGACAGTATGTAAAGAAACTGGCGCAGTTCATTTACCTCACCGTGCATATACTGTAGACGGAAATTTGTACTACAACGGTAAATTGATCATTGAAAATACAGCTGTTGTCTAAGGTAAACCTTTCATAACGCCAAAACATCCCAGACAAGCACTATTTCAGAAATTTGCTTTACTTTGGGATGTTTTTTGCGTATTATTGATTTACTAAATAATAACGGATGAAGATTGGTTTAGATATTTTAGGAGGAGATTATGCTCCTAAAGCAACGATAACAGGTGCTATTGAAGCACAAAAGCAGCTTACTGGAGACCAAAAAATAGTCCTTTTTGGTAAAACTGAAGAGACAAAACAATTAATCAATCAAGCCGGAGGAAATTCATCTGACTTTGAATATGTTGAAGCTCCAGAAATTATTGCGATGGGTGAACATCCAACCAAAGCAATAGCTCAAAAACCCAACTCAAGTATTGCGAAGGGGTTTGACTATTTAAAAAACAAAGAAATCGACTCATTTGCTTCTGCTGGTAACACCGGCGCTATGCTCGTGGGCTCGATGTTCAGCGTTAAAGCTATCCCAGGCGTATTGCGTCCTGCTATAGCATCCATCGTACCCAAATTGAAATCAGGCTTCGGGATCTTATTGGACGTCGGCGCAAATGCGGACTGTAAACCAGAGATGTTGAACCAATTTGCAATCTTGGGAAGTGTCTTTGCCGAACATGTGTTCAATGTATCCAACCCTAAAGTCGGATTATTGAATATCGGAGAAGAAGAAGAAAAAGGAAACATCCTAACAACCTCTACCTACCCCCTACTAAAAGCCAACGACAAAATTAACTTTATCGGAAATGCAGAAGGTCGCGACCTGTTCAGTGACCATGCGGACGTATATGTCTGTGATGGATTTACAGGAAATGTCGTCTTGAAACTTGCAGAATCATTTTATGTAGTAACGTTGAAAAAGGGTTTTAAAGATGATTTTTTCGACCGATTCAACTACGAACAGTACGGCGGTAGCCCCATCCTGGGAGTAAATGCTCCTGTCATTATTGGCCACGGTATTTCGACACCTGAGGCCATTAAAAATATGGTTTTATTTTCAAGAGATATGATCGAGTCTAAGTTCATTGACAGCATCAGATCTATTTTCAATTAGAATATTTATGTCAAAGATTCACGCCGCAATTACGGCTGTAAATGGTTACGTTCCGGATTACATCCTAACCAACAAAGAATTGGAAACAATGGTCGACACTAACGACGAGTGGATCGTTTCCAGAACGGGAATCAAAGAGCGTCGCATCTTAAAAGGCGAAGGGCTTGCTACTTCAGATCTTGCTGTACCTGCCGTTCAAGGTTTATTGAAAAAAAGAGGCATAGCTGCTACAGATATTGATCTCATCATCTTTTGTACCAGTACTCCAGATATGCTGTTCCCTGCCACAGCTAATATTCTTGCCGATAAAATTGGAGCGACCAATGCTTGGGGATTTGATCTTCAGGCTGCATGCTCAGGATTTTTATTCGGTTTGAACACGGCAACGCAATTTATCATTGCCGGTACACATAAAAAAGTACTCGTTATCGGTGCAGACAAAATGTCTTCGGTCATCAATTATCAAGACCGCAATACCTGTATCCTATTTGGTGATGGTTGTGGTTGTGTCCTATTGGAACCTAATGAAGAGGGTTTAGGTATACAAGATGCAATTTTAAAAACCGATGGTTCTGGTGGACAATTTTTGAATATCAAAGGTGGTGGATCACTTAACCCAGCCTCGCATGCAACGGTAGATGCAGGATTGCACTATGCCTATCAAGAAGGCCGCACAGTATTTAAATTCGCGGTAACCAATATGGCAGATGTTGCGCACGAAGTGATGGTCAAAAACAATCTTAAATCGGAAGATATCGCGTGGTTGGTACCTCATCAGGCCAATAAACGTATCATTGATGCTACAGCAGAGCGCGTGGGATTGCCGGATGAGAAGGTCATGGTGAACATTCAAAAATATGGTAACACAACAAGTGGTACAATCCCTTTGTGTTTATGGGAATGGGAATCGCAATTGAAGAAAGGAGATAATCTTATCCTTGCCGCTTTCGGCGGTGGTTTCACTTGGGGATCCATCTATTTAAAATGGGCGTATTAATTGTCCATTTTATGGTATAATTTATTACTTTTGACAGTTAGAATTTTTTAGAAACAAACAAAACCTAGAATACTATGGGTATGGATATCAAACAAATTCAGGACTTGATTAAATTCGTTTCAAAATCAGGTGTGAATGAAGTCTCGATTGAAGAGCAAGATTTTAAAATTACAATAAAAACAAATCAAGAGCCTACGTATGTGACAGCTTCTGTTCCTGCTGTTGCCCCTATCGCTGCTCCTCAAGTTGCGCAAGCAGCGGCACCAGCTCCTGTAGCTAGTCCTGCAGCGCCAGCCGCAAATGCAGATGCAAACTTGATTACAATCAAATCACCAATGATCGGTACATTCTACCGTTCGGCAGGACCTGGCAAACCGTCTTTCATCAATGTTGGTGATGATATCAATACAGGTTCTGTATTATGTATCGTTGAAGCAATGAAATTATTCAACGAAATTGAATCTGAAGTTTCAGGTAAAATCGTTAAGATTTTGGTAGAAGATGCTCAACCTGTTGAGTTCGACCAGCCATTATTCTTAGTTGAGCCTAAATAATTTACAATTGCGTAAATGAATATATGTAGCCTCCAAAGGGCTACATTTTTTTGCAAACTTCATAATTCAAGACAATGTTCAAAAAAATATTAATTGCAAATAGAGGAGAGATTGCCCTGCGCATTATCCGTACCTGTCGTGAAATGGGTATCAAAAGTGTTGCAGTATATTCTACTGCTGACCGAGATAGCCTACACGTAAGATTTGCGGATGAAGCCGTTTGTATCGGTCCTCCTCCAAGTAGAGACTCTTACTTAAACATTCCGAATATTATTTCTGCTGCCGAACTGACAAATGCTGATGCAATCCATCCAGGATATGGTTTCTTATCCGAAAATGCGCGCTTTTCAGCGATATGTGCAGAATATGGCATCAAATTTATTGGTGCTACAGCCGAACAGATCGAGAAAATGGGTGATAAATCCCGTGCTAAGGATACCATGAAAAAAGCTGGTGTTCCTACAGTGCCCGGATCTGAAGGTTTGATATCAAATGTAAAAGAAGGCATTTCATTAGCAAATGAAATCGGTTATCCTGTTATCATCAAAGCAACTGCTGGTGGTGGTGGTCGTGGAATGCGTATCATTTGGAAAGATGAAGAATTCGAACCGGCGTGGGATTCTGCACGTGTTGAATCAGCTGCGGCTTTCGGTAATGATGGAATCTACCTTGAAAAATATGTAGAAGAACCTCGTCATATTGAATTCCAGATTGTAGGTGATCAATTTGGCACTGTATGTCACCTATCTGAACGTGACTGCTCAATTCAACGCCGTCACCAAAAATTGATCGAAGAATCTCCATCTCCATTCATGACTCCTGAGTTGAGAGCCGAAATGGGTGAAGCTGCTGTCAAAGGTGCCAAAGCGGTGAACTATGAGGGCGCTGGTACGATCGAATTCCTGGTTGACAAACATCGTAACTTCTACTTTATGGAAATGAATACCCGTATCCAGGTAGAACATCCAGTAACGGAAGAAGTCATCAATTTTGATTTGATCAAAGAACAGATTAAAGTGGCAGCAGGAATTCCTATCTCGGGAAAAAATTATGAACCGCAGATGCATGCCATTGAATGTCGTATCAATGCAGAAGATCCTTTTAATAACTTCCGCCCTTCTCCAGGTAAGATCACGAACTTTCACTCACCAGGTGGGCATGGAGTACGTGTAGATACCCATGTATATTCAGGATACACCATTCCGCCTAATTACGATTCGATGATTGCGAAATTAATCACTGTGGCACAAACGCGTGAGGAAGCAATCAGCACTATGGAAAGAGCACTAAGCGAATTTGTCATTGAAGGAATCAAAACAACCATCCCTTTGCACTTAAGATTGATGCGTGATCCTAATTTTAGAGCAGGTAATTTCACAACGAAGTTTATGGAAACTTTCGACCTAACTGAATATCCTGTAGAAGATTAAATAAAATTATCTTTACACACATAAAAAATACCATTCTTTACAATAAGAATGGTATTTTTGTTTCCAAACAATTTTTATGAGTACACCTAATTCGAAAGATCTTATACAAGCTATTAAAGATAAAGGGAAGAACATAGAAGCAGAGATGTCGTTCTTTGACCACCTTGAGGTTTTAAGATGGCATTTGGTCCGTTCAGCAATTGCGATCTGTATCTTTGCAGGTATTGCTTTTACATTCTATGATTTCGTATTCAACGATATCATCATGGGGCCAAAAAATCTAAATTTTTGGACCTATCGCATGATGTGTAAAGCAGCCGACGCTTTTAATCTGGCAGACTTTTGTGTAAAAAAAATTCCTTTTAATATCATCAATACTGAACTAGCAGGTCAATTTATGCTTCAGATAAACTCCTGTTTATTGATGGCTTTGATGATGGGCTTTCCTTATCTTCTTTTTGAAATCTGGTTATTTGTAAAACCAGCATTAACAGACGTAGAAAGACGATCTGCCCGTGGGTTTGTATTTTATGCTTCGCTATTGTTTATTTTAGGGGCACTCTTCGGATACTACATTGTTGTACCATTATCCATCAACTTTCTAGCAAATGTATCGCTGAGTGATGAAATCGTCAACCAGATTACCATTGATAATTACCTTTCGACCATTTCAACTTTAACATTGGGCTGTGGTATTGTCTTCCTACTTCCGATACTGGTATTTATTCTCTCTAAAATCGGTATTATGACTCCGGAATTTATGCGAGCCAGCCGTCGTTATGCAACAGTCATTATTTTAGTGATAGCTGCGGTTATTACACCTTCGGCAGATATAATCACCATGCTGACAGTTGCGGCACCAATGTTCCTATTATATGAAATCAGTATTATGGTTTCTGCGGATGTTAAAAGAAAAAAATTAGCACAAGAAAAATAAAATAACAATAAAAATGAGCAGCGTAAAGAAAATTGCAATTGGAAGTGACCACGCGGGTTTTGACTACAAAACAGCTTTGGTAAGCTTTTTGAAAGAACTGGGTTATGAAGTAACAGATTTTGGGACAAATTCTCCAGACTCAGTTGACTATCCAGATTTCGCACACCCAGTTGCATCAGCAGTGGAAAATAAAGAAGCAGATGCCGGAGTTTTAATTTGTGGCAGTGCAAATGGAGTTGCCATCACAGCCAATAAACACCAAAATATTCGTGCTGCTATCTGTTGGTTAGAGGAAATCTCTGCTTTGGCCCGTCAGCATAATGATGCTAACGTAGTGTGTATCCCAGCACGTTTTATCGATCTTGAGCTTGCTAAAAAGATTATCAATACATTTATAAACACAGCATTCGAAGGTGGCCGTCACGCTAATCGGGTAGACAAAATCGCTTGTAGCTGTTAATAAATTAACATATTTTAAGATGCGGATGAAAGGTAAACAATACTTTTCATCCGCTTTTTTTTATATATTGTGCAGATACTGAACGTGCTTACATCTATCTGTAAGAAGATAGCGGCGGTGGAGCCAACTGAAAACTCAAGATAAAGCTTACAAACTAGTAACAGTAAAAAATAAACAATGAAAAAAATATACAACCTGCTTTGGATCGCATGCGTGCTGATGAGCTGTGCTAAAGCACAGGACGTAAACAGTAAATATGCGGAGGAAATCACAGTAGAATCTACGCAAAAGCATCTACGCACCTTAGCTTCTGTTGATTTTGAAGGCAGAGGAACGGGGCAAAAAGGCGGACGCCTGGCTGCAGAATATATTGCCAATGAATTTAAAAAATATGGCCTTACTGCACCTGTCAATGGGTCTTATTTCCAACCCCTGCAGCTTATTCGAAATAGCTTCAAGGTAAAGCAATTTAGTATTAATGAGAGACCTTTTCAACATGGCAAAGATATTTTTGTCATTGGCAACAATGAAAACAAGTTTTTCGAGGGTAGTGAAATTGTTTTTATTGGCTATGGTATTGATGATCCCCAATATTCGGATATCGCTGGTATGGATCTCCATAATAAGATTGTTATGCTAATCAATGAGCATGAACCAACGGATGAAAAGGGTAATTCATGGATTAGCAGCACAAAGACTCCGTCTAACTGGTCGACAACCAGAAATAAAAAAGTTAAGGAAATCCTTAAACACAATCCTAAGATGATATTGGCTATTAACAGTCAATTATCTCAACTTTTGGAAGATGCTGGAGACCGGGCTACAGAAGGACGCTATAATTTAGCGATAGATCAGCCCGCACCGGAGAAGTCGCCTATGATCCCTGTTGTCAATATTACTGATCATGCAGCCAACTATGTTTTGAATCTAGCGCGAACTAACCTTGCCGCTATAGTTTCAAAGATTAATCGATCTGGACAGCCAAGTTCTTTTGTTATTCCTACTAATTTTAAAGCCGAGTTTGGCACCAATGCCACTACTCTAACTGACCCAAATATTCTTGGTTACCTGGAAGGAACAGATAAAAAAGATGAAGTCGTGGTGATTGGAGGCCACTATGACCATGATGGAATAGATTCCAAAGGAAATATCTTCTTTGGGGCCGATGACAATGCCTCGGGCACAACGGCTGTTCTCGAGTTGGCACGTGTTTTTTCAAAGGCTAAATCTGCTGGAAATGGCCCTAGGCGCAGTATCTTGTTCATTACCTACGCTGCAGAGGAAAAAGGATTATTAGGATCCAAATTTTATACCGAAAATCCAGTGTTCCCATTGAAAAATACTGTAGCCTGCATTAATATTGATATGATTGGTCGTGTCGACGATAAGCATCTCAAAGGAAATCACAATTACATCCATGCGATTGGTTCGGATAAATTGAGCTCGGAGTTGTATCAAATCAATAAGAATGAGAATGAGATGCATACGAAAATGGAGATCGACTACACCTATGACAATCCAAAGGATCCCATGCGTTTGTATTATCGTTCAGATCATTACAACTTTGCAAAAAAAGGTATACCCTCAGTCTTTTATTTTTCGGGATTGCATCCGGACTATCACACACCTGCGGACACCTATGACAAGATCGATTTTCCCTTGATGGTAAAGCGCGAGCAACTTGCATTCTTTACTGCATGGCAAATTGCCAATCGGGAAAATCGCCTCGTTGTTGACACCAATAAGGAATAAGACCGAATTATCCGCTGTAATTAAAATTATTTTACCGTATAAAAAAAGC
>DGIS01000020.1:214487-215798 GCA_002386525.1 Sphingobacterium sp. UBA4616 | reverse complement strand
GCTTTTTTTATACGGTAAAATGACCTTCAGAATAAACATTTTATGGGTAATTATTGTTAACTTTAATACAAAAAAACAAGTATAATTTATGGCTTTTGTAGATTACTATAAAGTGCTTGGCACTGATAAGACAGCCTCAGCTGATGAGATCAAAAAAGCATATCGAAAACTAGCCCGCAAATACCATCCTGATGTCAACCCTAACGACAATGAGGCAAAACAAAGATTTCAGGAGATTAATGAGGCAAATGAGGTATTATCTGACCCTGAAAAGCGTAAAAAGTATGACCAATATGGTGAGCACTGGCAACATGGGGAGGAATATGAAAAAGCGCAACAGCAATACCGCCAATCCCAGTCGGCTGGAGGCAATCCATTTGGCGGAACTGGCAATCCCTTTGGCGGAAACAGCGGTTCTCACGAGTATACCGGAAACTTTGACGACAGCCAATTTTCTGATTTCTTTGAACAGATGTTTGGGAGCCGAAGTGGTGGCGGACGGCAAAGCACATTCCGTGGACAGGATTTTAATGCCGAACTCAGCTTATCTTTACAAGAGGCTTACACCACCCATTCACAAACATTTAATATCAACGGAAAAAATATCCGTATCACGATTCATGCGGGAGTCGAGGATGGCCAAAAAATCAAACTTAAAGGTTATGGAGGCGATGGTATAAATGGTGGTCCAAAGGGAGATCTCTACATAACAATCAACATCGCCCCCGATGGTCGTTTTAAACGTCAGGGAAGCGACTTGTATACAACACTTGACATCGATCTCTACACCGCTATCTTAGGCGGCGAGGCTACGCTAGATACATTCGGTGGAAAAATAAAATTAAAAATAAAAGCTGAAAGTCAAAATGGTGCAAAAATGCGTCTTAAAGGAAAAGGGTTCCCTGTGTATCGAAAGGAGGGCGAATTTGGAGATCTATATGTTACATTGAATATACAAATGCCGAGCAATCTGACTGCCGAAGAAAAAACATTGTTTCAACAATTGAAGGATCTAAAGAAATAATATTATGGAAACGACACTTATAAGAGTCATAGACTTCTGTCAGTCTAGAAAGGTTGAAACAACCTTTTTGGAAACTATGGTGGAATATGGGCTCATACACATCGTCATTCAACAGGAAGAACAATATATCGATGAAGACGATCTTCAGAAACTGGAACGTTTTTCAAATCTCTATTACGAGCTAGAAGTGAATCCTGCCGGAATTGAGGTGGCTAGCCATTTATTGGAAAAAGTGGAACAGCTTCAAAACGAAATCTTGCATTTAAAGAATAAATTAAAATCCTTGG
>DGIS01000020.1:206385-214315 GCA_002386525.1 Sphingobacterium sp. UBA4616 | reverse complement strand
CCAAGGATTTTAATTTATTCTCTAAAATTCGACATCTCGCTCTGTATTTACTTTGGTCTGCCAAACAATTTTATCTTTCAAAGTCGTGTACAGAATTTCATAATCTCCTTTACAGGTGACAAAGGATCCATAAAAATCATTGGGCTTCATTACACGATAAACAACCAATTTTCTTTTCCCCTCAACCACACCATAGGCTTTCATTAACATAAAGCCTGTTTTGTTTACCTTTTCTTCAGGAATTTTATAATCCAAATGTGAACGGCTAATGCCGTCATCTGGGCATAAAATTTCGGTACGGCTCGGTGTAAACTTATAACGATCGCGATACATGGCCACATTCGACATTACAATATCCTTAGCCCATGCAACGTCGGTAAAATTCTCGGGGACGAGAAAAATCAAAGACACCATTTTTTCTTGCCAAAGGCGGCCGTTAAAAGGGATGACAAAATGAAGCAACTTCTGCCTTTTAAACGTTGTGATGCTATAAAAATATCGACCTTCTTTATGCTGCTCACGCTGAAAATAACTTAGATTCAGCAGATGGTTTTTCTTTCCTTTTACATTTGGTGAATTGTTCACTATGGCAAGCATATCATAGCTATATTTCCCCGCTAAATGTCCAGAAAATAGCACGCTGTAAGCAGTGTCCGAATATCGCAAGTGGCGTAACACCTTGCGAAACCTACGCGTAACTTTATCGGCATTGATTGGACTCGTATTGCCTTGCCAATTTTTATCCTCCATAATATCATCCCCTAAAAATACGGTGAGCTCTTTATTGAGATTAACAAAATATTCGTCTCCCTCGACAGCAAAACCGTTAGGAACGACCTGATAAGATTTACATGAAGAGAGCGTCGCAAAGGCGATAATGACATAGAAGACTCGGATGATTATGGTGTGCATACTATAATACTTGGTGTTTTATTTTGCTAGATTAAGACGAATGGGCAATGTATAGGCAACTCGTACTGGTTTACCGCCGACGAGCGCCGGTTTCCATCGCTTTGCACGTTCCATGAGTTTCAACGTTGCTTCTTTGGTGCCATAACCGAGATCCTTTTTAACTTTAATATGGGATAAGCTACCATCTATTTCAATAATAAAATTGACTTCAATCATACCACTGATATCATGTTCCACAGCCTGTTTTGGAAACTGAAAATTATTGCCTACCCAAATCATAAATGACTGCATTCCTCCTTCTGGAACTGGCTTCACTTCGACCTGATCAAAAGGCATCGTATCCGGTTGTTCATTGGACTGTATGTGGCTACGCTTTGTTTGTTTAGGCGGGTAGGTCTGATGATCGAATGCTGCCACCTGCTTAACCCCTGACTCAACAGCTAAAACCATTCCTTTTGCCCTACTCGTATTGAATACTAAAGTAGATAAGGTTATCAACAATAGCATGGGTAACACCGTTACGTATAACAGGCGCTGTCTCGGTTTCGATTTATCTTTAAATAACATCCTGATGCGCAACTTTAAAAACGAATGATTCGAAAATTCTTGTGAAAAAACCAATTGGTCTGTTCGCAATGCATGAGCGACCAACATTTCTGCATAGGCCACCTTATCGGCAGAACAAATTTCATCTACAATATATTCATGTTGAAACCGTATTTCTCTTTGAAGAAAATAGACAACAGGATTGAACCAATTGAAAATTTTCAGGATCTCAATCAATAGCAAGTCGTATGAATGCCCCTGTTCAGTATGGATCTGTTCATGCCATGCAATATTTTCCTTGTTGTAGGTCAATCTCCCGATTACAATCCTATTAAAAAAGGAAAAACTTAGGTGATCAGGCGAAGAACGCAATACCCGAAAAAGATAGCTGATTCGGATCATTAGGAAAAGGCAGGCGAGTACCACCCCTATCCAATAAATCTTTACAATTATATCTAAAAAAAATAAGGGCTTTTCAATTGAGTTTCCAATTCCTATATCCACATATGTTCCCAGATCGATCTTTACAAGATGTTTGGAAATCAGCTCAGTCTTTGGTAATTCAATAAAAATACCTACCGGAGCCAATAGCGAAAATATGGACATTCCGATGAGATAGATCCGATTCCATTGAAAAAAAGTGAGCCTTCTAAAAATCAGTTTATAGAGTACAAAACTGATAATCAATGAAACATTGACAATCAATAAATAAATCATAATCAAAAAGTTTATAAAGGTTTTGGTTGTTATTTATTACGTTCAATTATAGACAGGATTTCATCAAGTTCCCTAACGTCTAATCTATTCTCTTCCAAAAAATAAGAAAGCATACTTTTGGGGGAATTATCAAAATAATTGGTTAGTAATTTTCCTGTAAGACCTTTCTTATATTCCTCTTTTGAAATCTTCGGTAAATACTGATGGCTTTTTCCAAAAGATTCATGCGTCACAAAACCCTTCGTTTCGAGAATACGAACGATAGTCGACACTGTATTGTAGGCAGGTTTCGGTTCTGGCAACCGATCAATAATCTCTTTGACAAAGCCACGCTCCATCTCCCAGAGCTCTTTCATAATTTGCTCTTCAGCTTTCGTTAACTCTTTAAAATCTTCCATAACCTCTATAGAATAAAAAAATACTGTAATAATAATACGTTCTCTAAGTTAAAACTAAATATTTAGTTTTACAACTATATTTTTAGTTTTAAAATAAATGACTGATAAACAATACTTTTTATTAAAGATTCGAATTTAATCTTCGAAGTTCTTCTTGCGTGAAGCTTTCAGTTGAGCTTGTTGCTTCTTTCTGTCTAACCTTTTTAAAATGCTTGAATAAGGTATTCTTGTTTTCTTTCGGGCCTTTATTGGTACAAGCGCGGACTCCAAAATACGCCTAAAGCGATCGATTGCAATTTCTTTATTCCGAATCTGTGATCGATCGATATCACATTCCAGTTGCAATATTCCATATTTATTTATGCGATTTGCCAAAACTGTATAAATCATCGCTTTTTCTTCAACAGAAACAGCTGTGGAAACCTCGACATTCCACTGCAGCAATACTTTGGATGACACCTTGTTTACGTGTTGTCCACCTGCTCCGCCCGACCTGGAAAACTTAAACGTCAGTTCGCCTATTACTCCTTCTAAATTCATTTTTCTTTAAATGCTTCTTCTATCTTTTCCATTTTTTTTAGTAAAAAACCCAATTTTCCACTTGGTCCCGTTGTACTTCGGCAAGTTCTTGCTCTTTGCGGATAATGAGGTGATCAATTTTCTCATGCAATTCCCTAATTTCGAGTTCAGCTTTTAAGTTAACCATATAATCATTTCTTGCCCGTTCGCGATCTTTATCTTCCTGCCTATTTTGGCTCATCATAATAACGGGAGCCTGTAACGCTGCCACACAGGACAGAATCAGGTTAAGTAAAATAAAGGGATAGGGATCAAAACCTTTATTATTTAACCAATAGATATTGGCTAAGATCCAAACGATCAAAAAAAAGATAAAGGAAATAATAAATACCCAGCTTCCACCAAATTCAGCCACTTTATCTGCAACTTTGTCCCCTAAGCTGATCGGTTCATTTGTATCTCCATCCAGACTCGCGCTGATTACCTTATTTTCCTTGAAGCTATCAATTACCTGTTGATCCAGTTGACTTAACTGTCCCGACTCATCCCTTAAAAATTCGGATATATAAGCTTCTTTGAACCGTGTCAACTCTGTGGAAGCGATGTATTTATCTTTACCAAAGCTCGGATACTCCTTTTTTATAAGTTTAAAAATTGGCTGTCGAATTGAAGCCCCCAAAATACGTTGTTCAGAAGGAAATTGCTGTCCTGAAATATCACTTATAAAGTTATCCATATACCGATTAAATGTCTATTTAAAGATAGCGCTTTTTAACCAATCAAAAAATTCACAAAACTATGGCAATTGGTTTTTGTTATTTTACGCATAAATAGTCGAAATTTGCAGCACAAAATTTAGGAATAAGCATCCTCAATTTTTCATGTTTTCATGAAATGATTGAAGAAGACAATCGTTAGACTAAAATTGCTTCTTCGTTGTCTGATGAATAAATGTACTATATATGCGATAAACATCGCATGTGTTTAGACGAAAATAGTCGGAATACTAACATGAGGTTCACGTTAGCCTTTAAACAAAATTGAACAGTGCATACTAGAGATGCAGTTAAATATACGCTCAGACATAATTACGCAGATGAAAATAGGAATTGTTTGTTATCCCACCTTTGGTGGAAGTGGTGTAGTTGCAACCGAACTAGGAAAGGCTTTGGCCGCTAATGGACATGAGATCCATTTTATTACCTATCGACAACCTGCACGGCTGGATTTCTTTTCTGAAAACCTATACTACCATGAGGTAGCTGTTTCGCAATATCCGCTTTTTGACTTTCTACCCTATGAATCTGCATTAGCCAGCAAACTGGTAGATGTTGTTCGTTTCGAAAAGTTGGATTTGATCCACGTCCACTATGCAATCCCACATGCATCAGCGGCATTTATGGCAAAACAGATCTTGCTTACTACCTATGGCATTAATATTCCGGTAGTAACAACCTTGCATGGCACAGATATTACACTTGTAGGTAAGGACAAGAGTTTTAGTCCCGTTGTTACATTCTCCATCAATCAATCAGATGGCGTAACTGCTGTATCACAGAATCTAAAAGATCAGACGCTGGGATACTTTGACATTACCCGCGACATCAAGGTGATCCCAAACTTTATTGATTTGGACAGGTTCAGCAATAAAGACCGTTCACATTTCAAAAAAGCGATTGCTCCGGGCAATGAACGGATATTGGTTCATACGTCCAACTTCAGAAAGGTTAAAAATACTGAAGATGTCATTCGTATTTTTAAGAAAGTACATGATGTAATCCCTTCGAAGCTCTTAATGGTAGGAGATGGTCCTGAGCGTCGAAACGCAGAAGAGCTTTCGAGAGAACTTAATGTATGTCAAGACATACGTTTCTTGGGTAAACAAGATGCAGTGGAAGAAATACTGTCTGTATCGGATCTTTTCCTAATGCCTTCAAGCTCGGAAAGCTTCGGACTCGCAGCACTAGAGGCCATGGCCTGTCAAGTTCCGGTGATTTCTTCCAATACCGGTGGTTTACCTGAACTGAATGAAAATGGTGTAACTGGATTTCTCAGTGCGGTGGGCGATGTGGATGACATGGCAAAAAATGCAATTTATATTCTGGAAGATGGTGAGCGTCTAGATAAATTTAAAGAAGCAGCATTAAATCACGCCAAAGAATTCCAATTGTCTAATATTATGCCTCTTTATGAGCAATATTACCAAAAAGTCATTAGTGAAACAATAAAACCACAATAAATATCACTTTAAGTCCTAGGGGATAAAAAAAATATTTTATCTTTGACCTTTGGAAAATTTCCAAAAAAACAATTATGAAATACAAACGTATCTTATTAAAACTTAGCGGTGAATCCTTAATGGGTGACCAAAGCTATGGTATCGATATTAACCGTGTATCACAATACGCTAATGATATCAAAGAAATTCACGATCAAGGTTTAGAAATTGCAATTGTTATCGGTGGCGGTAATATTTACCGTGGTTTAAGCGCTGAAAAATCAGGAATGGACCGTGTTCAAGCAGACTATATGGGCATGCTTGCCACAGTCATCAATAGCATGGCACTGCAGGATGCACTTGAGAAAGTTGGGAAAAAGACACGTTTGCTTACTGCGATCAAAATGGAGCAAATATGTGAGCCCTTTATTCGTAGAAGAGCCGTTCGCCACTTGGAAAAAGGCCGTATTGTTATTTTCGGAGCTGGTACTGGAAATCCCTACTTCACAACGGATACTGCTGCATCTTTACGTGCGATCGAAATCAATGCAGATGCAGTATTGAAAGGAACACGTGTAGATGGTATTTACACTGCTGATCCGGAAAAAGATCCTAGTGCAACAAAATTTGAGGAAATATCATTCACAGAGGTTTATGAGAAAGGATTAAATGTCATGGATATGACTGCCTTTACCCTTTGTCAAGAAAACAAATTACCAATCATCGTATTTGATATGAACAAACCAGGCAATTTATTAAAACTTGCTAATGGTGAACATGTTGGAACTGTGGTTAAATAATTTAAATCTGTTAAAAACGTAATCTTATATGAACGAACTAATTTCAATTGAATTGGACGATTGTAAAGACAAGATGTCCAAAGCAGTTGCTCACACCGAATCCGAATTAACTAAAATTCGTGCCGGTAAAGCTTCTCCATCTATGTTAGATGGTATTTCAGTAGACTATTATGGTAGCGCCACTCCACTTTCACAAGTGGCAAACATCAATACGACTGATGCACGGACTATTGTTATTCAGCCTTGGGAGAAATCGCTTATCAACGCAATTGAAAAATCTATCACAGACGCTAACCTAGGCATCAACCCGCAGAACGATGGTATCGTTATTCGTCTGAATGTTCCCCCTTTAACAGAAGAAAGGAGACGTGATCTAGTTAAGAAGGTAAAAGAAGAAACTGAAAGAGGCCGTATCGGTATTCGTAACATCCGTAAGGATGTCAATGAGTCCATCAAGAAATTGAAAAATGATGGTGCGTCAGAAGATGAAATTAAAACTGCCGAAGGTGAAGTCCAAAAGTTAACGGACGCATTCATTGTAAAAGTTGATAAATTGGCTGAACTAAAAGAAAAAGATATCATGACTGTTTAAGTCTTCCTACTTAAATAGAAAAAAGGTCTGAAAGTATTCAGACCTTTTTTTTTGTAAAGTCATCCGACACTAGTGATCCACCTTAACTCTCAAAAGACCATACTTATCCACTTATAAACTATTGCTTTCCAAATATTTAGTATTTTAAACTCAACGCATCTTTCAAAATATTCCTTGTTGCACCATTGATTTTTAAACAAATAATTGTACATTGTACACTAACAAGTAATCAATTATATGATGAACAATTCTCGCCGTCAATTTTTAAAGCAAGCTGGAATAGGTATTTCGGCAGCTTATCTGGTGCCCAACTTTATATCCTGTCAAAATAAAGCTGGGGCAATCAGCGACAATCCATTACAGAATATAGGCGTACAGCTTTATTCCATTCGTGATTTGATGGATAAAGACCCAAAAGGATCTTTAGAACAAATTGCCAAAATTGGGTACAAACACGTTGAGCTTTATGGGATCGACCCTACGGCTAAGCAGTTTTGGAAATTGCCCTACAAAGAGTTGAAGAAAATATTGGATGACAATGGTCTCAAAACACATTCAGGTCATTACGACATGGCCAAATACCTGAGTAAAGTACATACAGACAAAGAGGACATAGCTGTTTATTTTGATGCGGCAAAAGAACTTGGTCAAGAATATGTAATTGCTCCTGTAACCCCGATGTTCGATCTTAACGCATTGAAAAAAGACGATTATCTCTATGCTGCGGAGCAATTGAATAAAGCTGGTGAGCAGGCTAAAAAATTAGGTTTAAATATAGCTTATCACAACCACTTCTGGGAATTCAGGGATCTTGGAAATAATACAACCGGAGAAGAGGTAATGCTTGCATTTACCGAGCCAGACCTGGTTGATTTTGAGTTAGACCTTTTCTGGGCAGAGAAAGCTGGTAAAAACCCGATAGCGCTCTTCGAAAAGTTTCCAAATCGTTTTAAACTGTGGCATGTCAAAGATATGGATAAAACAAAATCCAATCCTATTGAGTGGCCTAAAGATGGGAATTTGCCTATCGAGCAAATTTTCAAGGATATTAAGTATACTGAGGTGGGAACAGGCAGCATCAATTTCCCTGAAATTGTCAAAGAAAAAAACAAATCGGGACTTAAATATGCCTTTGTTGAACAGGATAATATTGATATGCCAAATAAAATGGAGAGCCTTAAAAAGAGCTATGACTATGTTCAAGCATATCTTACTAAATAAAGAAGGG
>DGIS01000020.1:148797-206162 GCA_002386525.1 Sphingobacterium sp. UBA4616 | reverse complement strand
CCCTTCTTTATTTAGTAAGATTTCAACTTAGAATTCTGTATCCTCTACTTGCACAGCTGTCTCAATTACTTTTCTCGCTAACTCTTCTTTATAATCAATAATATTATTGCCGATTACTTCATTACTTGTACCTAGAATCTGAGCGGCCAATATACCCGCATTCTTAGCTGCATTCAAAGCCACTGTCGCTACAGGAATGCCATTGGGCATCTGAAGGATAGAAAGCACAGAGTCCCATCCGTCAATTGAATTCGAAGATTTGACAGGTACCCCTATGACCGGTAAATGTGTAATAGAAGCCACCATTCCTGGTAAGTGTGCAGCTCCGCCTGCACCAGCAATAATAACTTTCAAACCACGAACTGCAGCATTTTTAGCGTAATCAAACATCCGCTGAGGTGTACGGTGTGCTGAAACAATCGTTACTTCAAACTCTACACCGAGGACTTTCAGAACATCGATAGCATCCTGCATGACCGGAAGATCCGATTTACTTCCCATGATAATGCCAACTTGGGCCTTATTATTGACTGACATAGTATTTTTTAAGCTTTAACTTTTAATATTTCTTGTACTTTTCTCGCATTGGAAATGGCTTTCTCCCGATCGTCATTGATAATACAGACATGCCCCATTTTACGGAAAGGCTTCGTATATTTCTTGCCATAGAGATGGATATATACACCTTCCATAGCAAGTACCTCTTCAACACCCTCATATTTAGCCAACCCTTCATAGCCCGCTTCACCCAATAGATTAATCATAACTGTATTCGTCCTGCAGCGCGTATCCCCCAGTGGTAGATTAAATATGGCTCTTAAATGTTGTGCAAATTGCGACACATAATTACCCTCAATGGTCTGATGGCCACTATTGTGTGGACGCGGAGCCAATTCATTAACTAAAATATCGCCGTTTTTTGTTAGAAACATCTCTACGGCCAATATTCCGACAATTTGTAGATCGTCTGCGATCTTCTTTGCAATCATCTCCGCTCGCTGTTGTATTTCCACACCATACAAAGAAGGAGCGATCAAAAATTCAACCAAATTTGCTTGTGGATTGAATTCCATTTCCACCATTGGAAAGGTAGAAACTTCTCCTTTATCATTCCGGGCAACAATAACAGCAATTTCCTTTTCAAAATCTACCCATTCTTCAATTAAACTTGGCTCCTCAAAAGCATCTTGAATATCTTGCTGTGTGACAATCTTCTTTACCCCCTTGCCATCATATCCGTCCCGACGTAATTTTTGGATATAAGGCAGGTTCAATGGAGCATTCATCATATTATCCTTATTGGATATCAATTGAAATGTAGATGTCGGTATATCATTTTGTTTAAAAAATTGCTTTTGTAAACCTTTATCCTGAATTAGACGAATGATACGTGATTGCGGATAAACGATCACTCCTTCACCTTCCAGCTTTTCCAGCGCATCAACGTTTACCTTCTCAATCTCGATCGTAATCATGTCCAAATCCTTACCGAAATTATAGACCGTTTCAAAATCGCCCAATGATCCACATTCAAATCTATTGCACAACTTGCGACAAGGAGCATTCTTATCGGGATCCAATACATGAACGTTTACATTGTAATTAATGGCTTCCTGGATTAACATTCTTCCCAGTTGTCCACCGCCAAGAATACCTAATTGCAGTTCGCCATAAAAATCTTTTGCCATAATTGATTTAAATCTTATAAATTTTATCTTTTTAAGCTTTCTCTTTGAACAACTGTTCTCCAAGTAAGCTTTCTTTGTCTATTTTCTTTTGCAATTCAATAAAAGCTCCGATCAGCGCCTCGGGCCGAGGTGGGCACCCTTGAACATACACATCTACAGGAATGATTTTATCCACTCCTTTGACGACATGATACCCATGTTGCCAATACGGGCCACCGCAATTTGAACATGACCCCATCGAAATAACATATTTGGGATCAGGCATTTGCTCATACAATTTCTTAATGCGATCAGCCATCTTGAAGGTGACTGTCCCGGCGATAATGATCACATCGGATTGCCGAGGAGAAGGTCTTGGAAAGACGCCCATCCGATCCAAATCGTAGGTAGATGCCATTGCTCCCATCATTTCTATGGCACAACAGGCAATACCGAAACTCATCGGCCACATGGACGACAGCCTTGCCCAGTTGAGTAAATCATCTAATTTGGCAACAATAACACCATCATTTTGCAATTGACTATCTAGACTCATGCTTATTCAGGTTTTTTAAATCGCGGTTTAAAAGCTGGCTTAGGAACAGAGACGACTTCGTTTGCCGTTACTACTTCTCCAACTACTGTTTCATCTGCTACCACTACATAATCGCGCAGCTGATATGTTTTACTATTTAAGCTCGCATAGGCGCTATCTGGAATACATACGGGGACTTTCGGCGGCGATACTTGCGGTTTAACCCATTCCAAATCCCCCTTCTTCCATACAAACACCAATCCTAGGATTAAAACACCAATAAACATGGCCATTTCGATCATAGTAAACCACCCCCATCTTTCATCTGCTGCAATATATTCCGATTGTCCAAATACAGTAGCCCATGGAAAAATAAAGATAAGCTCTACATCAAAAAGTAAAAAAACGAGGGCAATAACATAAAAGCGCGGATTAAACTGAACCCAAGATGAACCAATTGGTTCCTCTCCACATTCGTAAGTACCGGATTTTATCGGATTATTCTTTTTGGGAGAGATTAGACGTGCCAGAAAAATGGTCGCACAGACTAACAGCGCCCCTATCAGAAGAATGATAAGGATTTTGCCGTATTCCGATAATTGCGCGGGGTCATCCATAATGATTACAAATTTAACAAATATTTCGTTCACTCGGGTGAGGAACTTGAAATTACAAATTATTTCTTTAAAAACCGTTTGTATCCTACAAAATAAACAGAAGTATACCACAACATCCGCCTAATGCGGCTCACAATGTAATCACACAATCGGATGAATGAACAGCGTAATCATCCAAAAATTAAGGCACAAAAAAATAGGGCACCGTATTGATACGATGCCCCATTATGATGTAACTATTCTCTAAAAAATTACATTTTTCCCGGCATTTTGGGCATATTACGCATCAATTTAGCGGCCATCGCTGGATTAGACATCTGCTTCATGACTTTACGCATATCACCAAATTGTTTCAATAATTTATTCACTTCATTAATATCAGTACCTGATCCTTTTGCAATACGTAAACGACGTTTTTGATCAATGACATCTGGATTTTCACGTTCGAAGGGAGTCATAGAATCGATAATTGCTTCAATGGGTCTGAATGCATTATCATCGACTTCAATATCCTTCATTGCTTTACCGACACCTGGGATCATTCCCATAAGGTCTTTCATATTACCCATTTTCTTAATCTGTTGAATTTGGGATTTAAAATCGTTGAAATCGAATTTATTCTTACGGATTTTCTTTTGAAGTTCTGCAGCCTGTTTCTCGTCAAATTGCTGTTGCGCCCGCTCTACTAAGGACACGACATCACCCATTCCCAAAATACGGGAAGCCATACGATCCGGGTGGAATACATCCAGCGCATCCATCTTTTCACCCGTACCAATAAACTTAATAGGCTTATTCACGACAGATTTGATAGATAATGCCGCACCACCACGTGTATCTCCATCTAACTTAGTCAGGACTACTCCTGTAAAGTCTAAACGGTCATTAAATGTTTTTGCTGTATTAACTGCATCCTGACCAGTCATTGAATCCACAACAAATAAGATCTCATCAGGCTTTGTAGCTTCCTTAACAGCAGTAATTTCTACCATTAAAGGCTCATCTATTGCCAAACGACCAGCTGTATCAATAATTACAACATTGTTTCCATTACGTTTAGCTTCCTCAACACCGGCCTTTGCAATAGCAATAGGATCGTTAGATTCACGATTCACAAAAACTGGTACCCCCACTTGCTCTGCAAGTACTTCCAATTGATCGATCGCAGCGGGACGGTAAACATCACCGGCAACCAACAATGGTTTTTTATTTTTTTTATCTTTAAGATACAACGCCAACTTACCTGAAAACGTTGTTTTACCAGCACCATTCAATCCCGCAATTAAAATAACTGTTGGATTTTTCCCAGTTTCAAGCTCCGTAACAGACCCGCCCATCAAAGCAGTCAACTCATCGTTCATGATCTTTGTCAACAATTGGCCCGGCGATATACTTGTCAGTACATTTTCACCTAAAGCTTTTTGTTTAACATCGTCGGTAAAAGTCTTGGCAGTTTTATAATTCACATCGGCGTCCAACAACGCTTTACGAATTTCTTTCATCGTTTCTGCAACGTTGATCTCGGTAATACTACCTTGTCCTTTTAATACTTTAAAGGCCCTATCTAACTTATCTTGAAGATTTGAAAACATAAAATCTGAATCTTATTCTATATAAACAGCAAAGTTAAAAAAATTGTCTATAGTAACCTCATTAACACGCCATAAAAAATGCGACTATAAAAAATAATCGCATTTATGTAAAAAAAGTACACTACCTCTATTTAATCACTTCTACGGCCACCAAATAAAATTGAGGCATAATACAAAAGTGTCACCAACGCACTTAATGCCGCTACCACATACGTCATCGCTGCCCATTTCAAAGCATCTTTTGCCCCCTCATGCTCTTCTCCGTTGTAAGTCACGCCAGCATGGTTTAACCATTCCAATGCACGGTTTGAAGCATCAAACTCTACAGGTAAGGTGATAAAAGAAAATATAGTCGTAATAGCCAATGCGCCTACACCGACCGCTAAAAGCCATGGATTACCACCTTTAGAAAAAGCAAACAACATAACACCAAGCATCAACACCCAAGATGTCAGCTTGGAGGCAGCATTTACCATGGGCACCATTGCCGAACGAAATCCCAGCCATTTATAAGCTTTAGCATGCTGTACAGCGTGACCACATTCGTGCGCCGCTACTGCTGCAGCTGCAACACTACGACCACTGTAAACTTCGGGACTTAAATTCACGGTTTTATCTGACGGATTATAGTGATCTCCCAAACGGTCTGGGATAGATAATACCTTTACATCATATATACCGTTATCATTTAACATTTTTTGCGCAATCTCAGCTCCGGACATCCCATTATTCAATGGCATCTCAGCGTATTTCTTAAATTTGTTTTTGAATCTTGTTTGGACAATCAGGCTCACCACCATTATCCCAATGAATAAAATCAAGTACATAGCTATTTAATCGTTTTTATAGTTATTATATGACTATCAAACCTTATTCCAGTTCTTGAAAAAAGGCATTTACATAAACTTCTAAGATAAAAAAACTCTTTGACCTGACAAAAAGAACATATTCTTCTGATCTCCACATGACATATTTACCTCATGACTTTAAATAAGTTACCATCATATTAGGTTTCAACTAACCTCCTCGCGTTCTAACAATACACAAGAAGCCGTTCTTACAGTATGCCTTTCGGAAATAGACTAAATCAATTGGCGGGTAAAATTATACAACGAATGCTTTTTAAAAAACTACTTTTGCAGGCTGGAACTATAGCCGTATAATTGAGCAGAGGATAGAAAAAGGGGATAATAACTAAGGGCGATTAACGCCCTTAGTTATTACAAATACCCCATTTGTAATGTAAGATCAGTACCTTCGATCATCTTACGTAAATTACTCAGTGCGTAACGCATTCTTCCCAAAGCTGTATTGATACTTACTTCGGTGATTTCTGCGATATCTTTAAAGCTCATATCACAAAAGTGCCGCATAATGAGCACTTCTTTTTGATCGTCGGGAAGCTTTTGAATCATTTTCTTGAGGTCCACATCGACCTGTTTTTTTAGCATCTTTGACTCAGCACTCTCGTCGCTAAATTCGAGAACCTCAAAAATATCAAACCCATCAGCATTTACAATATTCGGAGCACGCTTTGCCTTTCTAAAAAAGTCAACAATCATATTATGTGCTATACGGATAGCCCAAGGTAAAAACTTCCCTTCCTCATTATATTTACCTGATTTTAGTGTGTTAATGATTTTAATGAAAGTTTCTTGAAAAATATCTTCAGCAAGATATTCATCTTTCACTTTCATATATATAGAGGTATAAATTTTCGATTTATATCGATTCAACAATGCCTCTAGGCCAGACTCTTGGCCACCGACATACATTTGGATCAACTCTTGATCGCTTTTACTTTTTAAAAGTCTCATACGTCACTTACTTTTTTAGCAGTTCGCAAATAAATTATCAGTTCTGTGTTAAAATGTAAATGTTTGTCGTATAACCTATCCTTTCTTATTGTAAAACAATTAATTAATCACGAATCAAATTACAGCAAAATAAATGAGTAATCAAATTATTACATTTTATTTTAAGACTTTTTAACATTTAAAAATAAGTTTCCTCTCCCCATTTCCAAAACGCCGCTCTTACGGCAATTCCTCCACCACAAAACAAACTAAAAATAGCAGTAGCACATAAGAAGGACAACACGGTCCCAGTGCGTTATATAATTGGTACTTTGTAGGGAGCTAATAGGGACCTCATTCGGAATCCCTATAAGAACTGTTTAAAGTACGGCTCAGATAAGTATAAAATTCCTATGATAGGTTAAGTTGATAGGTACTTATATCGTAAACATGACATTGAGAATAGCTTTAGAAAAAGGAATAAAAAAGCGGAACCACCTTATCGGTAATTCCGCTTTTTTTATTCCTAGGGGAATGTCTTATTTATACAATGGGAATTCAGCCATCATTGCTCTTACTTTACCATGGATCAAATCCAGTTGGGCATCGTTAGATGCATTTTTCAATGCCTCATCGATCAATTCGCCGATCTGTATTATTTCATTTTCTTTAATACCACGTGTTGTAATGGCAGCTGTACCAAAACGTACGCCTGAAGTCACAAAAGGAGAACGTGTATCGAAAGGAACCATGTTTTTGTTTGTCGTGATACCTGCTTTGCCCAATACAGCCTCTGCTTCTTTACCAGAAATATCTTTGTTGCGAAGATCCACCAACATCAAGTGATTGTCTGTACCGCCAGAGATGATCTTGTAATCTCTTTCTACAAAGAATTGTGCCAATGCCGCTGCATTTTTCTTCACCTGAACGATATATTCCATATAATCATCAGATAAAGCCTCACCGTATGCGATTGCTTTCGCAGCAATGGTATGCTCCAAAGGACCACCTTGTGTACCTGGGAATACAGCCAGATCCAATAGTTGCGTAATTGTACGGATTTCACCTTTAGGTGTTTTGATACCCCAAGGATTCTCAAAATCTTTACCGACCATAATCATACCGCCACGTGGACCACGAAGCGTTTTGTGTGTCGTTGTCGTAACGATATGACAGTGTGGAAGTGGATCGTTCAATAAACCACGCGCGATTAAACCAGCAGGGTGAGAAATATCAGCCATCACGATAGCTCCAATTTCGTCTGCAACTTTACGGATACGTGCATAGTCCCAATCACGAGAATACGCAGAAGCACCACAAATGATCATTTTAGGTTTTTCGCGAAGTGCTGTTTCTTCCAATTGCTCATAGTCGATTAGACCAGTATCTTCTTTTACACCATAAAATAATGGTTGATAGATCTTACCAGATAGGTTAGCTGGTGAACCATGTGTCAAGTGACCACCATGAGATAAATCAAGGCCTAAGATTTTGTCGCCGGGTTTGATGGTTGCCAAAAAAACAGCGGCATTTGCCTGTGCACCAGAGTGAGGCTGAACATTTACCCATTCTGCACCAAACAATTGCTTTGCGCGATCAATTGCGATGGTTTCAATCTCATCCACAACTTCACAACCTCCATAGTAACGTTTTCCAGGGAGGCCTTCTGCATATTTATTTGTCAACACTGAACCAGCAGCTTCCATCACTTGTTTTGAAACAAAGTTTTCTGAAGCAATTAATTCAATACCTTCTTCTTGGCGTTTAAGCTCATCAGCTATTAAATTAAAAATGGCTTGATCTCTTTCCATTATTTTTAAATGTTGTAAAGTAAATTTTGTAGTTTATTTTAATGCCTCAAAGATAGCATATTCCATAAAGAATATCGACAAAAAGCCATATTTTATTAAATGTTCTTAGCAAAATCAACTTATTTATGCAAATTACCTAATTAGTCAAGGAACATTATACCGTACGATGGGCTAAATATGCACACGAAAAACTGAATGTTTCGAAAATGTCAAAAAATCCATATCAAGCGATTTGCCACTAAAAAAGTGTATTTTTGTATTGGATTGGCTAAAAAAATTATTATAATGAGTACAGAACATACAGCAGTTGCTCCTGTTTCGTTGACAGAAGGGGCAATCAAGGAACTGAATAAATTAAAGGATCAACAAGAAATCTCTGATGATTTTGGTTTACGCGTAGGTGTCGAAGGTGGCGGTTGTTCGGGAATGAGTTATATCTTGGGCTTTGATCAAAAAAAGGATGGTGATAACGAATACGAAATCCAAGGAATTCGCATCTTTATGAACAAAGCACATGGCTTATATCTTGCAGGTATGGAAATTGACTTTAAATCAGGGCTCGATGCACGGGGCTTCACATTCAATAATCCGAATGCAACTAGCACTTGCGGATGCGGAAGCAGCTTCTCTGCATAGCAGCATTTATTGACGAATGAAATAATAAAGGGACTGCCATGGGTAGTCCCTTTATTGTTGCAGCTGTCGACATCCTGTTTGCCATTTGACAGAAGTTAGATGCTATAAAGTTCCCTGCAACTTAATGATATTACCACTACAAAGCCCTCTTTCATTTTCCATCATAAATCACTAAATTAGCGACCTTTAGAAAAGAAGCATACAACAGTCTGATGTACAAAGAATATAAGCAGTTAAATTTACCCGAGATAGGTAAAGAGATTTTGACCCGTTGGAAACAGGAAAAAATATTCGAAAAAAGTATCAATAATCGTCCTGAGAGCAAGACCTATACATTTTTTGAAGGTCCACCTTCTGCAAATGGAATGCCAGGGATTCACCACGTGATGGCCCGTACGATTAAGGATATTTTCTGCCGTTACAAGACTTTGAAAGGCTACCAAGTGAAACGAAAAGGCGGCTGGGACACCCATGGCCTGCCCATTGAACTTGCGGTCGAAAAAGCTCTTGGTATCACTAAAGAGGATATCGGTAAAAAAATCACCGTAAAACAATATAATGATGCCTGCCGTAAGGAAGTAATGAAATATACCGATGTATGGAATGACCTAACTACCAAAATGGGCTATTGGGTTGACCTTGAACATCCTTATATTACTTACAAAAATGAGTATATCGAAACCTTATGGTATTTATTGAAAGAGCTTTACAAGAAAGGTCTTTTGTATAAAGGTTACACGATACAGCCATATTCCCCTGCCGCAGGTACTGGATTGAGTTCACATGAACTTAACCAACCAGGCACCTATAAAGATGTGAAGGATACGACCATCGTTGCCGAATTTAGACTGATCAAAAGTCAGCTTCATCCAGCGATAGAAAAGTTAGTTGACGATGAAGCCGAAGATGTCGCTTTTATCGCCTGGACGACCACACCATGGACTTTACCATCCAACACGGCTTTGGTTGTAGGCAAGAAAATAAACTATGTTAAGGTTAAAACTTTCAATAAATATACCGGCGCTCCTGTATCTGTTATATTGGCGAAAGATTTAATCGGTAAGCATTTTAAAGCAGAAGGAGAAAATGCATCCTTCCAGGACTATAAATTGGGCGACAAAGTAATTCCTTGGGAACTTGCCGCTGAATTTGTAGGTGAAGAGCTTGTAGGCCTGCGCTATGAGCAATTGTTGCCTTATATCACCAACGAGGACTTACAAGAAAATGCCTTCCGCGTTATCCCAGGTGATTTTGTCACCACCGAAGATGGTACTGGTATTGTCCACGCTGCTCCTACTTATGGTGCGGACGACTTTCGTGTAGCGAAAGAACATGGTGTACCGGGCATCTTGGTAAAAGATGAAAATGGAAAAGAAGTTCCTACCGTTGACCGTACGGGCCGTTTTGTAAGTGAAATTACAGATTTTGCCGGAAGATTTGTTAAAGAGGAATATTATAGTCCAGAGGAACGTTCAAAAGAAGATTTTAAACCAACGGATGTATTGATCTCTATCAAATTAAAAGAGGACAACAAAGCTTTCGATGTCAAAAAATATGAGCATACCTATCCACATTGTTGGCGTACAGACAAACCTGTCCTATACTATCCATTAGATAGCTGGTTTATCCGCACGACAGCAGTGAAGGAAGATTTGGTTGCATTAAATAAAACCATCAACTGGAAACCTGAAGCAACCGGTACCGGCCGCTTCGGAAACTGGTTAGAAAACTTGGTAGACTGGAACCTCTCACGTTCGCGTTACTGGGGAACTCCACTTCCTATCTGGCGTTCAGAAGACGAAAATGAAGAAGTTTGTATAGGCTCCTTACCTGAATTAAAATCCTTATTGGAAGTTTCTTTGACCTCAGCTATTTTGTCTGATGAAGAAAAAGCAAAAAACAAAGCTTACTTGGATAAGTTTGGCACAGAACAATTGGATTTACATCGTCCATATGTGGATGACATCGTTCTTGTTTCCGACGCTGGCCAAAAGTTGTTCCGTGAACCTGACTTAATCGACGTCTGGTTTGATTCGGGAGCAATGCCTTATGCACAATGGGGATTGGATCACGAAAAATTAGCTAAAGGGGAAGAGTTTCCTTTTAAAGCTGGATTTGATCATGCATATCCGGCAGACTTTATCGCTGAAGGGGTTGATCAAACACGGGGCTGGTTCTTTACCTTGCATGCGATTTCAACGATGATGTACAAATCGGTTTCCTTCAAAAATGTGGTTTCCAATGGCTTGGTGTTAGATAAAAATGGAAATAAAATGTCCAAACGTATAGGCAATGGTGTTGATCCATTCTCGACAATCGATCAATACAGTGCAGACGCGACTCGCTGGTATATGATCAGTAATGCCGCGCCTTGGGACAATCTTAAATTCAATATGGAAGGCTTAGATGAAGTCCGTCGTAAATTCTTTGGTACTTTATACAATACCTACGCCTTTTTTGCATTGTATGCCAATATCGATAAGTTCTCGTATTCAGAACCAGATATTGCTTTGGAAAAACGTCCTGAAATTGACCGTTGGATTATCTCCTTATTAAATTCCTTGACAAAACAAGTAGACGAATACTTGGCTGATTACGAGCCTACAAAAGCCGCACGAGCTATCCAAAACTTTGTTGATGAACATCTCAGCAACTGGTATGTTCGACTTTGCCGTCGTCGCTTCTGGAAGGGCGATTACTCAGAAGATAAAATTTCTGCTTATCAAACACTTTATACCTGTCTTAATACGATAGCGAAATTGATGTCGCCAATATCGCCATTTTTCTCGGATCGGTTATTCTTGGATTTGAATGCAGCCACGAACAAGGAGCAGGTTGAGTCTGTGCACTTAGCCAATTTCCCAGTATACAACGAGATTTTGGTCGATAAAGAATTGGAAGAACGTATGTCTTTAGCACAAGACATCTCCTCTTTGACACTTTCGCTGCGTAAGAAGACCTCCATCAATGTACGTCAACCATTAAACAAAATTTTGGTTCCAGTACTTGATAGTGCTTTCCAAGAAAAGGTAGAGAAAGTAAAAGATCTGATACTTTCTGAGACCAATATCAAAGATATCGAGTTCATTACAGATACCACTGGTATTATTAAGAAAAAAATAAAACCAAATTTCAAAGCTCTTGGCGCGAAAGTTGGTAAGGATATGAAGTTAGTTTCTTCGTCTATCCAATCGTTGACTATAGATCAAATCAGCACGTTGGAATCAATAGGCGAATTGGCCCTAGCAGGCACGCCATATACGATTTTACTGAGCGATGTAGAAATTATAGCAGAAGACGTTGAAGGATGGCAAGTAGCGAATCTAGGTAAATTGACCGTAGCATTAGATGTACATATCACCGAAGAATTGAAAAAAGAAGGTTTGTCAAGAGAATTGATCAACCGCCTACAAAATCTAAGGAAGGATAAAGGATTAGAAGTAACGGATAGAATTAACGTAAAGTTAACAGCTGCTTCAGAAGTGGTCAATGCTGCCAACGAAAATTTATCGTATATTTGCACCGAAATTCTAGCCGATTCATTGGTATTTGAAGATTCACTAACTGAAGGAGAGACCATCGAGATCGATGGCAAAGAACTTAAGGCATTAATCCAAAAAAATTAAATTATGGCAAACAACAACGAGAAAACACGCTATAGCGATTCAGAATTACAAGAATTCAAAGATATTATCTTGGACAAGCTTAGAATAGCAAAAGAAGAGCTTTCCTCGTTGACCGCAACGCTTAATAACAGTAATGCTAATGGTACCGACGATACTGCTGGAACGTACAAGACATTGGAAGACGGTTCAGCTACTTTAGAAAAAGAGCAAACTAATCAGCTGGCTGCTCGTCAAAAGAAATTTATCGACAACCTTGAAGCAGCGTTGGTGCGCATCGAGAACAAAACGTATGGTATTTGTAGAGAAACCGGAAAACTGATTCAAAAAGAACGTTTGAAAGCTGTTCCACATACGACTCTGAGCATCGAAGCGAAAAACAAACAATATTAATTTTAGGCATTAAATATATGGTCTTTGCTTGGGCAAGGACCATTTTTATAACACAATGAAGGGTTATACAAGACCGATCGCACTTATTGTCGCGATTCTTTTAATAGATCAATTGTCGAAGATCTGGGTTAAGCTAACCATGACAATTGGGCAAAGCCACCATATCTTGGGCAAATTTTTCCAGATTCATTTTATTGAAAATAATGGAATGGCTTACGGCATGGAATTTGGCGGCGATTATGGCAAATTGTTTTTGACGGTATTTCGCATTCTTGCCGTAGCAGGGATTGGATACGGCCTACATTACATGATCAAGAATAAATATAATCGAGGCTTTATCTTAAATGTGGCCTTAATTCTTGCTGGTGCGCTTGGAAATATCATAGATTCTGCTTTTTATGGTGTGATCTTTAGTGAAAGCACCTGGTATGATAAAGCGAGTCTATTTCCGGCAGGAGGTGGATACTCATCCTTTCTTCATGGAAAAGTAGTTGATATGCTTTACTTTCCTTTGATTCAGGGTAACTTCCCTTCCTGGGTGCCGTTTTGGGGAGGTGAAGAATTCTTGTTCTTCCGACCTGTATTCAACATTGCAGACTCTGCGATTTCTGTAGGGGTGATTTTGATTCTTTTATTTCAAAAACGGTATTTTAAAACAGAAAAAGAAGAGAAATCGAGCATCCATAGTGAAATCGTTGAAGATTAATGAAATATCCCTAAAGCCTTGTTAATCTCAAGGCTTTTATTTTTGTATATATAATACGCGAAACTACTTAAACATTGCTATTAACATGAAAAACATCAGCCTACTTCTGATACTCTGCTGCTTAATCGGAATCAAAACGGCGCAGGCACAACAGATTGAAGTTTCCAACTTAAAAAAACATATCTACTTCCTCGCCGACGACAAAATGAAAGGCAGGGGAACAGGCAGTAAGGAAGTATTTAAAGCCGCAGATTACATTGAAAAGGAATTTAAAAAATACAAACTTCAGCCCAAAGGTGAAAAAGGGTATCGCCAATCCTTCAAGGCGAAAGTATGGAAAGTAAAAGTTGATGACAGCATTCGTCAGGCAGATAATATCATTGGTTTTATTGATAATGGCGCAGCTTTAACTGTGGTTATAGGAGCACATTACGATCATCTTGGAACAGGCCGCCAAGGAAGTTCAAAAGATTCCTTAGGGGTAGGCAAAATACATAACGGAGCCGACGACAATGCTTCTGGCACTGCTGGCTTATTAGAGCTCGCACGTTATTTCAGCAGCAACAATAAAAAAGAAGCCTACAACTTACTGTTGATTGCTTTCGGCGCAGAAGAACTGGGCTTAGTTGGTTCTAAATATTTTACGGAACATCCTACCCTACCCTTGGAAAAAATCACAGCAATGCTCAATATGGATATGATTGGTCGCTATAATCCCAGCAATGGCCTCGCTGTAATCGGTTACGGAACAAGTAGTCAATGGCCAGCGATATTCAAAGATATTCAGGCACCTATAAAGTTTAATCTAAGCCGGGATGGGAATGGCGGCTCTGACCAGACTTCATTCTACAAAAAGAATATACCGGTATTGTTTTTCCATACGGGCGGACACCCAGACTACCATATGCCGACTGATGATGCCGATAAAATTGATTACAACGCTTTAAAATCCATATTAGATCTTGAAAAAACAGTAGTTGAAAATATTATGAAACAATCCAATAAAATGGATTTTGTATGGACCAATTAAACAATAAAAAGCGGACTGACGTTTAGCGAAATGTGACACTTTAACTTTTTGCATGCACAAATGCTACATCACGAATAAATAAGCCGCTTTGTAGATATACACGAATAAACTAAACAGCGCACTTGAGACAGCGTAAATGAGTCTCTATGAACAGGTGCTTGGATATCATTTAATTATTGTTGATGAAAAAAATTCTAGTGACAGGATCCAATGGATTCCTGGGTCAAAAAATCGTTGATTTACTTGCTAGCAATGACAAATATGATGTTGTTGCTCTTTCAAAAGGTCCAAACCGAAACCCGAATCAAGCGAATTACGCTTTCTTTCAAGTAGACTTATTGGACCGTACACAGTTAACAGATTTTTTGTCTGCGCAAACTTTTGATACAATCGTCCATACTGCAGCCATGACGAGTGTAGAAGCTTGTGAAGCAGATCAAGCGACTTGTCAATTGCTTAATGTCGATCTTGTTGGCTATCTCGGCGCCTATTGTGCTAAGCAACAAACACAATTGATCCACTTATCTACAGACTTTGTTTTTGATGGAAAAAAAAATGCACCTTACATTGAAACAGATCTTCCCAATCCGCAAAGTCAATATGGCAAGAGTAAATATGCTTCCGAACAAGTGCTTGCGCAGTCTGGCTGTAAATATGCTATCCTACGGACGATATTAGTCTACGGAATTAATGCTGACCCCAACCGTTCGAATCTCGTATTATGGGCTAAAGGTAAGTTGTCACAAAATGAGCCCATAAAAGTAGTCAATGACCAATGGAGAATGCCTACCTTTGTGGATGATTTGGCTTATGCTTGTCAACTCGCAATTGACCGAGAGGCGCAGGGAATATTTCACATTTCAGGTGCTGAGTTGATGTCAATCCATGAGGCTGTCTACCAAATTGCGGACTACTGGCAGCTAGATAAAGGATTGATTTCGGAGATCAGCGCTGCCAGCATTGGACAGGCAGAAAACAGGCCACGGCAGACAGGCTTTGATCTGACTAGATCTAACGCTGAATTGGGTTATGTGCCGACGTCATTTACGGATGCTTTGGCTAGCATAGATAATCAATTCAAAACGTTTGGACGATAATGACAAATAATGATATGATAGAGAAATTTGCGCGAGAGTCATACACAGAGATGAACGAATTGGTATTACCCAACGATACCAATACATTTGGAAATTTGATGGGTGGCCGTTTATTGTATTGGATGGATATCTGTTCGGCTATTGCTGCTCAAAAACACTGTAGCAATGTCGTCGTAACAGTATCTGTTGACAATGTATCTTTTAAGCGCTCCATTAAACTGGGTGAGGTCGTCACGATACAAGCTCAAGTAACACGTGCGTTTAATAGTTCTTTGGAAGTACGCATGGAAATTTTCGCGTCTAATTTACCGGAAGGCACCCGTGTAAAAACAAACGAAGCCTATTATACCTTTGTTGCTGTTGATTCGGATAATAATCCTAAAGCGGTACCGCTATTAATTCCAGAAACAGATTCAGAACGCAAAGCATATGAAGATGCATTACAGCGAAGAGAACTGCGTCTCATTCTTGCAGGGAAATTAAAGCCGGAAAATGCAAAAAAATTACAAGCATTGGTCAACCTTTTTAGCCAAAAGAACTGATGCCTAACTTTGTTTGTTCACATACTGTTTAAAAAAGCAAAAGGGAAAACGCAACGTTTTCCCTTTTTTAATTATATCGCATATGTTGGTCTTGTTCATTCGCGATAGCCTACGCGTTGCCAAGTGCCAAAATTCGATCAAACTCTTCAGGTTTAAGTGGCATAACAGACAAACGTCCCTGTCTCACCAAAGCGATATCCTGCAACTGCTCATCTGCCTTAATAGTTTCTAGTGTAACTGCGGTACTCAGTGTCTCTACAGGTTCCAGATCAACTACAACCCACCGCTCATCATCTGTTGTTGGATCTTGATAAAATTCCTTTACTACTTTGGCTACACCCACAACTTCCTTTCCTTCATTGCTATGGTAGAATAGAACCAAATCCCCTTCTTTCATCGCTTTGATATTATTCCTAGCTTGATAATTGCGGACACCATCCCAGAAGGTGCGTCCATCTTTATTAAATTGCTCCCAGCTATATTTAAATGGTTCAGATTTTACTAAGAAGTACTGCATGGTCAAATATTATTATTAAACTTTATAACCTATTGTTTCGGCATTAAAACTTCCATTTTATCGGCAAAATGCGCACAGTAGTCACGTAGGTCACCAATAACTTTTTCCGCCATCGGATCGCCTCCTGAAGAACGGATAAAAGAGTCTCCCAATGTTTGCAAAGTCTCATAGAAAAAGCGCTTCATCTCATCATAGGGCATATCTTTAGTCCAAAGGTCGATACGCATTGAATTCTTATAATGTGAATCCCATAAGGCTAGAAACATGGCTTTTGCAGGTAACTCCTCTGCACTATTGCCATCTGTAGACGACCACATGATATTTTCAGGCACGTTGTTTTCATCTAATTCTACCTGTAGTTTTATTTCAGCTTTTTTCATCTTAAATATTATTTGAACTATTTATATTGAGCTATGTTTCGTAATATGGTGATATTCTCCATTAATTCAAGACATAACCTGTCTATTATTTTTAATTTGATTTCTTACGCAAAGGTTACTTTGACAATTAAACTGGTCACACAAACAACTACCAAAAAAGCTAATTGTAATAACCACATCTTTTTATTTTGCTTTACAAAGACCCTAAATGCGATATCAACTAGGGTGAATATCAGCAACAGTAGGATAAATGCACCCCAAGTAAACAGCGCCTTTTCATCAGCGGAATTTTCCATGACAAACCAGGCAACAAGGCTTGCACTAGCGATATTTAGTGGAGTAAAGCGCACGACGTAATAAATTAGCGTTTTTTAAAATTACGATTAGTTCCTCCCGATTTTCCGCCTGCAGACTTACTTTTACTTTTTGCTTTTGGTTTAAATCCGGAAGCGCGCTGTGCATCTCGGACCTCTTTCTGTTTGATAACATATTTTTTCTCGTGAAAAGCACCCTGAAAATCTGGATTGTCTTTTCGCTTCTGATTGTCAATCTCGCGCGCAATGTCTTGTTTTTCATGAAAAGGTGTTTTCTCTATAAAGACATCTTCAGGGATTGGATATACAGGTATACTTTGCTTGATTAACTTTTCTATCTTACGAACGTAATACTTCTCAGCCTCATTACAAAACGTAATTGCATCACCTTCATTAAACGCGCGTCCAGTTCGTCCAATACGGTGCACATAGTCTTCAATAACAATAGGGACTTCAAAATTAATCACATGGCTCACATTCGAAACATCAAGTCCACGCGCAGCGACATCAGTCGCGACCAAAATACGAACATTTCCTTCCTTGAATGCATTGATCGAATTGATACGTGTATTCTGACCTTTATTGGCATGAATAACACGAACCTCATCTTTACCATATTTACGCTCCAAAAAGTGGAAGACGTTGTCCGCAACTTGCTTTGTTTTACAGAAAACAATCAATCGGCTAAAGGCTTCATCATCTTTCAGAAGATGCTGAAGTAAATTCAATTTTGTCTTTTGGTTGGGAACAACATACAATGCCTGACTAACCGTCTTTGCTGGTGTGGCTTGTTCTGACACCTCAATTACGGTCGGGAATGCTAAGAAATCACCTGCTATTTTCCGTACGAGTTCACTCATGGTAGCCGAAAACAATAAGTTTTGACGTTTGCGGGGTACGATTTCCAAAACGCGATGGATTTTACTAATAAAGCCCATATCCATCATTTTATCTGCTTCGTCTAAGACCAAAAACTTGAGCGATTTGACAACAATATGCCCCTCGAGATACAGGTCTAAAAATCTACCTGGTGTTGCCACGATTATATCTATTCCTTTTTCGAGTGTCTCTATCTGAGTTTTTGGTCCTAATCCGCCATAGAGAACCACTGAACGCAAATCGAGATAAGTAGAAAATAATTTGATATTTTCGTCTATCTGCATGGCTAGCTCTCTTGTCGGTGTTAAAATCAACGCCCGTGCATCATTTCCTTGAGCATACTTTAGCTTCATCAGCATAGGCAGCACAAACGCCGCCGTCTTTCCAGTTCCCGTTTGAGCGATTCCCATCACATCCTGTCCGGCCAATATGGGTGTAATTGCCTTTTCTTGGATTTCGGTCGGGTGTTGATACCCCGCCTCCGCTATCGCATTTAAGATCTGTTTATTGAATTTAAAATTTTCAAATGATTGCTGCATCTTGCAAAGATAAGGAAAAGAGTCCATTTGGCTTTCCTTGGCGATCAATACCACACACATTTACTTTTAATTGACATAAAAATTGGTGAAAAGCACATTATAAAGTCTAATATTTTGGTTTTTAAGAGAATTAAAGCATTTTTGTACTGTATAAACAAACTTTTTATCAGGTTGATATGAAAAAATTATGGATGTGTTTGTTGTTCATAACAACAGGCTTTACTGCATTTGCCGACGAAGGGATGTGGTTTTTAATGTATTTGAAGCGTCTGAATGAGTCAGATATGCAGAAAAAAGGACTTCGTTTAAGTGCCGAAGAAATCTACAGCATTAACAACTCTAGTCTAAAAGATGCAATTGTACAATTCAACGGCGGATGTACAGCAGAAATCGTTTCAGACCAAGGCTTGGTATTTACCAACCACCATTGTGGATATGGTGCCATTGCCGAACTTTCTACGCCGGAAAATGATCATTTGACAAATGGCTTTTGGGCCAAATCCAAATCTGAGGAACTAAAGCCAAAATCTCTGTCGGTTCGCTTTTTTGTTCGTATGGATGATGTTTCCAAGCGAATCTTAGGTCTCGTGAACAACAAAATGTCTGAAGATGAACGTAAAAAGATCATCGCAGCTGAAACGGCTAAAATCCAAAAGGAAAATAGCGAAAACGGCAAGTACGTGGTTGAGGTAAAATCATTCTACCAAGGCAACGAGTACTATTATTTTGTATACCAAGATTACAATGACGTTCGGTTGGTAGGAACCCCTCCAAATAGCATTGGAAAATTTGGTGGTGATACCGATAACTGGGAATGGCCACGTCATACTGGTGACTTCTCAATTTTCCGTGTCTACGCTGATAAGAATGGGAATCCAGCAGAGTATGCACAGGACAATGTTCCTTTGAAACCTAAGCATTTCCTTCCTGTAAGCTTAAAAGGTGTTCAAGAAGGAGATTTTGCGATGATTTTAGGTTACCCTGGTCGTACAAACCGTTGGATGCCTTCAGGAGGGATCAATCAGAATGTGAAATTCGCCTATCCCGCCTGGGTAGAAGCGTCTAAAACTGGTATGGATGCGATGAAAAAATTTATGGATCAAGATCAAGCGGTCAAATTGAACTACGCGTCTAAATACTCTCAAGTAGCGAATTACTGGAAAAATCGTCAAGGGATGATTGACGCTTTGACATTGCATAAAACGGCGGAAGCAAAAGCAAAAGACGAGGCTAAATTTGACAAATGGGCAAATAAAACTGCAAATAAAGCCGAATATGGTGATGTCATCAATACAATCAATGAGTTTTATGCAGCAACGAACGATAAAGCTAGACATGACAACTATTTAATGGGCATGTTGCGTTCCAGTGCGATTGCAGCTCTTCCCTATTCAATCGGATCCGGATTGGAAGTATATACTGCTGGAGACGAAGCGCAAAGGAATGCAATTCTCCCACGTTTAAAATCTGCCATAGATGCTGGTTATGAAAAGATGTACATGCCTCTTGAAGAGCAAGTATTGATTGACGAATTGAACCTGTATGCTAAAAAGGCTGGAAATATAGCACCATATATTGCAGAATTGGCAGCTAAGAACAATGGCGACTTTACAGCTTTTGTCAAAGAAGCTGTGAAGAACAGCATCTTCGCTTCGGCTGAACGCCTGAACAATTACTTGGAAACTCCGAATGCTGAAATCTTGGCAAATGACCCATTGTATAAACTTTCTTCAGCTTTACTCAATAGATATCGTCAAACCGATCCTAACTGGAAAATCCAGGACGACAAATTTGAAGCTGCTTATCGTAAGTATGTTGCCGGGGTATTGGCCTCGAATCCAAAAGGTAAATTCTATCCGGATGCCAACAGTACTTTGCGGTTAACTTACGGTTCGATAAAAGGCTTACCAAACGATCCGCGTAACGATGCTGACAAGAACTTTTACACGACATTAAAAGGTACCATTGCAAAGTACAAAAAAGGTGATGAGGAGTTTGATTTACCACAACGTTTAATTGACCTGTATAATAATAAGGACTATGGTCGCTATGCGGACAAAAAAGGATATTTACCAGTAAACTTCCTAAGTGACAACGACATAACAGGCGGAAACTCCGGGTCGCCAGTAATAAATGGTAATGGCGAATTAATTGGCCTAGCTTTTGATGGTAATATTGAAGCAATGGCTGGTGATGTAATCTTTGACCATAAGCTACAACGTACAATTTCAGTGGATATTCGTTATGTATTATTTATCATCGATAAATTTGCAGGGGCGACCAACATTATTGACGAACTAAAGATTGTTGAATAGTTTTTTCAGCTTTTTCGAATAAAAAAAACGAAATTTATTTTCTATTTGATTCGTTTTTGTATATTTAAGGAGTGTTTAGGAAAAACCATAAAAACTAAAATTATAATTATAAAAAAATGGAAAACTACGTAAAATTAAAAGAGTTAGTAGCTTCTATCGAAGCTGATGCAGACAAGTTCTTCAACAATGGTAATTCTGCAGCTGGTACACGTGTACGTAAAGGATTACAAGAAATCAAAACTTTAGCACAAGAAATTCGTAACGAAGTAACTGCTAAGAAAAACGACGGAAAATAGTCTTTTTCGGAGTTAACATAAAAAAGGCCTTTCAAATGAAAGGCCTTTTTTTAGAAGGCTGCAGTCTCTCATAGACCTTTTCCCCTCCATCGTTTTTACTTTGTATTACAAGTTAGCTGACAAAAAGGTAATTATTATTGGAACAGCATTTTGCAATGTTTATAAATTGCCAAGTTCCATAATAAATTGAACAGTTTCTTTATTCATGTGCTCAGATAGTACACTTGTAAACTGATCGGTCATCGCCTTTCTTGACAAACGTTTCACTTTAGTGTTCTCTAACTTCTTTTTATCCATCACAACGGTGTTACTAAATTCGACTTTTGTTGCAAAATAGGAAACGTGCTGACTTGGCACCACTAACCCTAAAATCATCCCAGGCAGACCATTGATAGATTCGGGACCGCCGCTGATGGGAATTTCATTGCAATAGTAGCCAATGACATAAATAGAGTCTGGTGTAATACCATTGGCCCTCCTACAATTATACCCTGCAATCTCGCGATACTCATCTGTGATTTTCCACTTGATACGCCTCATCGAGTCCTGAACGATGATTTTCTCACCTACTATATCGTTATATCTCAAAAACGATCGGTTAAGCATATTGGAAAGTGTTGTTGCATCAAAATCCAATGCAAGCATCATAATGTACTGTTTAATCTCAGCGTCCAGCCCATCATCTTTTATAGATTCAAATAAAGTCTCTGTAGTATTGAATTTCAGAGATTTCTTCAATATCGCACTTTCCGGCAACCTAGGTACTATACGCTCAAAAAACTGCTTTGAGTTATTATCGGCCTTACTGATAAATTTTTTAGTTACGATATTCTTCATGTACATCGTTTTGTCGTAGGAAATAGTCCCAGCTCGTCCAAATAGCACGTACTGTGCTTTTAAACCTAGGGCAGAACAACAGAAAAGGAGAAAAAAGATATATTTTAACATTGTATCTTGCTTAATATTTTATAAAAACATTTTTGTAAAATCCCATGATAGTTTAAGCATATAATATCTGCGTATCGTATCATACCGGCGTTGGGTGAAGACAGAAGTCGATGCCGAGCGGCTAAAGCCTTTATTCTGATTAAGAATATCGTTGATCATAAAATCCAAGACCAATGATTCGTCTTTCAAGAATTTCTTACTCACACCCGGATGCAACAGAAACTGCTCAAACTTCTCGTCAAATGCTTTTGTAGCTGCTTCATAGGAGTAGGTATAATTGGTATAAACCTTAAATGTTTTGTTGAAAAAATACTCCACACTTCCATTGGAAGCAAATACAAAACCGTTGCTGTTGGTATTGCGTTCCAAACTTGATTTCATCAAACGATATTGTGGACTAAAGTTCAGATCGAAATTTAGACCAGTTTTGGTATCTCTCTTGAAATTATACGTAAAATTGAAATTCGTCGTATTTACTTTATTCAATTGGTGATTGAACATATTATAGTTGTCACTCATATTCACATAAAACTGTGGTGAATTTGACAGTCCTAGTTTTTTGCTCAATTTGAAGTAAACTCCAGACCAGACATTCAGGGAAGTATTTGTTTTGCCCACCACATTATTCCAAGTATAAGTGTTTATTCCTTTTAGCGTATCAATATTCTGCGTAATTGGATTCTTTTCTGTAGAAATATTACCTCCGACATAGAGATAATTTCCACTCAATACACGGAAAGAGTTATAATTCAAATTCAATGAATTCCTAAATGATGGTTTTAAGTTTTCATTCCCTAAATAACGGTTAATCTGATCTGAGTTATCTAAGATCGGTTGAATTTGACTCATGGAAGGCAATTGATTTTTACCGGTATAGTTCAACCATAAACCCTTACTTTTCGTAAAAGAATAGCCTGCACTTACATTTGGATTATACGTAAAGTAGCTTCTCGTAATTCCTTGGATCGTATAGTTATTGAACTGTTTCAGTTTGTCATTATTGAAATTGTTAGCAACCGTGAACTTAAATTTTTCAGTGGTATGAACTATGGCTAATTTGTATTGACTACTGTTGCGATCAAAATCATAGTTATTACTGAACCGGCGGTCCAATTGATTATAATTCCCCTGTCCATCATTATTGAAAGATTCCACTAAAGAACTACTGCTGCTCTGCTCAATTCCTGTTCCGACAACAAGATTCCAAATTTTGGATAAGGGTTCGGTATAGGAAATTGAAGCACTCAGCACATCGCTTGTATTATTGCGCACCTTACTTTGATCTGTCAATGAATCTGTTTTTAGGCCATAATTTCTCAGATCGGAGTTGAGATGCCCAGTACCTTTCATCTCATTTCTTTTCCATTGACCATCAAATGTAAAAGAGCGTCCTTTTTTCTTGAATTTATGGGTAAAATAGGCGCTAAAGTTGAACTCGTTGATGTTATTTTTCACCAATTCCCTTGTATTCTCGGCAATGGTTGTATCTGCGTCTTGGCCAAACTGATAAGCTTCACGTTTGTTATCTGACCAAAGATTCTTTCTTGATGCTCCACCTCGTATGGTCAGCAGATTTGATGAATCTAATTTCAGATCATATTTCAGATTGGCACGATGCTGGTCATTTTCAGTATCGACATTCTTCACTGATTTGTTATTGATCAAACCGCTCATAATCGTTTCATCATTTCCATCGCTGCTCAATCGTCCATATTTGTAATTCATGTTAACTGTATGTTTATCCTTATCAAATTTATCCGAGAAGTTAACGCCCGAATTTATAGCCTTAGGTACACCAACTACCCCTTCTCCTGAAAAAGGATCTGTAAAACTGGACCAGCTCATCGATCCGTCTTCACCATAAGATACCCCCGAATCACCACCATACTTTTGTGCATCCTGCCAATTCATGCTCGTTGTACCATTGTTACCAAAAAGCCCATATAAGGATATTTTCTGTGCTCCCTTAAATTTGTTCAGCATCAATTGCCCCATATAGTAGTCGTCGGTTCCCACTCCAACAAGTGCTTTCCCAAACATACCGTTTTTGGAACCGTCCTTCAACTTAACATTGATGGTTTGCTCACGCTGACCATCATCCACCCCAGTTCGCTCGGCCTGTTCTGATTTTTTCTCGTAAACCTGAACTTTATCCACCATATCCGATCGGATATTGCGCGTCACCAAGGTCGGATCGTCGCCAAAAAACTCCTCTCCGTCTACCAATACTCTCTTCACTGTTTTACCTTGTGCAGTAATCTTTCCGGACGCATCAACGGTGATTCCGGGCAAAGCTTTTAGCAAATCTTCGACCTTGGCATTTTTTTCCACTTTAAAGCTACCGGCATCATATTCTGTGGTATCGCCTTTAATTGTAATCGGAATACGGCCAGTAACGATAACCTCTTGTAATAATGTAGCTGTATTTGTCATACCAATAGCCAATCTGGAGTAATCCACACCAGGTTGAATCTCCGTATAAAAATCGCCATACTTGGGATAACTCACAATCAGCACATAAGATCCTGTATCGGGCTTGGCTAAGGAAAACAGACCATTTTCGTCAGATCTCGTAAAGCCTGTTAATATAGAGTCTTTAGCAGTCAACAGCATGATTGTTGCGTCTGATAACTTTAATTGGTCCTTTACATCACTTATTTTTCCAGCAATCTTGGATTGACCTAAGGCCAGACCAGGAATAGCAAAAATAAAAAATAAGAGCATTTGTAAAACTCTTCTCATAAAATTGTTGGATAGTGAATTATTATAAATATAACATTAGTAGATAAAACCAATGTTTTGTTACAGTAAATTTAATTTTATTTCTTGAAAGATGGATTCTCGCATCTAGCTCAAGTAATCGACGGAAACAAGAAAGTCCATTTCGCAAAAACTCAGATCCTGTATATTCTACCAAAAAAGGACTTTTTACGATAATGGATAATGTTTCTTCTGTTGCATATAGATCAACTGCCACAACTGGAGACAGAAGAAACATATCAACACGGCAAAAGATATTTGGCAAGCTATCCCACTATAATTTTTAAGATTTGGGTTTATGTCCGCCAGTTCAATTTTGGCCATGAGATAGTTATTCAACATGATTCCGCAAACGGTTCCCAGGAGAAAAAATGTAATTGCATATTTTTTATTTGACAGCGCTTTCTCTCTATTTTTCTCAAGTGCTGCAATACTACCCATGATCCGTTGTTCAAAATCGTCGAATGGCACTTCTACTTTGCTCATTTGCATAACCTTACTGAATTTTTCATGCTGCTTATCCATAATATTCTGCTTTTTTAATTAACTGACTCAATATGATCTGCATATTTTTACGGCCCCGGTGCAAGATCACTTTTGTATTTGCTAATGTCCACCCCATAATTTCCTGAATTTCATCCATCGACTGTTCTTCGAGATAGAATAAGCGTAACGCAACAGACTCCCGGGCAGGCAGAATAGTGAGTGCATCGTTGATCATTTCTTTTCTTTCATGTTCGATTATTTCATCCAATACAGAATCCTCATGCGACGTGTCATGATGGGATAGATCAAAATTGACCAGGTCTAGTTTCTTATGGCGAATGGCATTAAAAGCCACATGCACCACAATCCGGTAAAACCAGGTACTAAATTTGGATTTTCCTTTAAAGGATGACAGCGATTGATAGCACTTTATAAATGCTTCCTGAACGGCATCTTCTGCCAAATGCTCTTCCTTTACAATAGAAAGAGCGACAGAAAATGCCATATCCTTATACGTTTTTATAAAATAACGATAAGACTCCACGTCACCTGACAGAACTTTCCGAATATAGATCTCATCCATTGGTGGGTTAAATATCGCGTTTTTTATCCAATCGGTTAGCAATTATCATTGCAAGCCCTGCAGAAATAATCAAAATTGCTACGGCGAGTGAATCCGGCAAATCAGTCTTGATATAATTGTCCAATACACCGACAATGAATAAACCAATTCCGATACCTAGAACCAAAATCCCCGGCTTTTGCCAATCTATAGGCTCCCTTTTTCTGCTCTCGCCGGGAACATGTACTGCGGTACTCCGATAGCGCATAATAAAATAAACACACAGGGTGATACATGTAAATAACCCGATCCCCAAAATGGCTCCTACTGATTGCTTTTCCATAATTATTTGAATTAGTTTACTCATTAGTCACCATCATTCCCGAAAAGGTTACAACAAATTGAGTTAAATGTGTCGATTTGTGTAAATTTGTTTCAAACACAAACAATATGCAAAACATTAAAGAATATGTAGAAGCAAACAAGCAACGTTTTTTAGATGAGTTGTTTGATTTATTGCGTTTACCGTCAGTAAGTGCTGATCCTAAATTTAAAGGAGATGTGGAGAAGACTGCTGAATTTGTTGCTCAGAAATTGCGTGAAGCAGGAGCCGACAATGTAGAAGTTTGTCCTACTGCTGGTAATCCAATCGTTTATGGAGAAAAAATTATTGACCCGGCGCTACCTACTGTATTGACTTATGGGCATTACGACGTACAACCTGCTGATCCATATGAGTTGTGGGATACCCCTCCTTTCGAACCGACAGTCCGTGATGGCAAAATTTATGCACGTGGTTCTGCCGACGACAAGGGTCAATTTTATATGCATGTAAAAGCCTTCGAATACATGATTAAAAATAATGCCTTGGCATGTAACGTCAAATTTATGATTGAGGGTGAAGAGGAAGTTGGCTCAGTCAATTTAGGTACCTTCGTTAAAGAAAATACAGAAAGACTGAAAGCTGATGTTATCGTTATTTCGGACACATCGATGATTAGCATGGAGCAACCTTCCTTAGAAACTGGCTTACGTGGGCTTTCTTATGTCGAAGTGGAAGTTACTGGTCCGAACAGAGATCTACACTCCGGCGTATATGGAGGAGCTGTTGCCAATCCGGCGACAATATTAGCAAAACTGATCGCGTCGTTACATGATGAGAACAATCATATCGCTATTCCAGGATTCTATGATGACGTTGTCGAATTAACTACTGAAGAACGCAAAGCATTAAATGAAGCGCCTTTTGACATTGAAGAATACAAAGCAGACCTTGGTATTCAAAATGTCTGGGGAGAGAAAGGCTTTACGACACTAGAACGTACCGGTATTCGCCCAACCTTAGAAGTAAATGGCATTTGGGGTGGATATATTGGTGAAGGGGCCAAAACCGTATTGCCTTCGAAAGCGAATGCAAAAATCTCCATGCGCCTTGTGCCAAACCAAAACTCCCAACGTATTACAGAACTTTTCAAAAAACATTTTGAAGCTATTGCCCCAGATTATGTGAAGGTAGAGGTCAAACCTCACCATGGTGGTGAACCAGTTGTGACACCGACCGACAGCGTCGCTTACAAAGCTGCAGAAAAAGCCCTGCATGAAACATTTGGTGTTCAGCCTATCCCTACACGTGGCGGCGGTTCTATTCCAATCGTTGCTCTTTTTGAAGAAGTACTGGGTTTAAAAACAGTGCTTTTGGGCTTTGGCTTGGATAGCGACAACCTACACTCGCCAAATGAAAAATATGGTATTGTGAATTACCTCATGGGAATTTCAACAATTCCATTATTTCATAAATATTACGCAGAACTAAGTAAATAATTTAGTTTTTCATTAGATAAAGGGTTATTTTTAAATTTTAGAAATAACCTTTTATCGTTTTATGGATTTTGATTTTCGCTTAATTGTTTTTTATACTGCAGCTCAACACCTTAATTTCACCAAAACTGCTTCGGCACTTTTCATCTCGCAACCTGCAGTAAGCAAAAATATCCAAGAACTGGAAAAGAAACTCGGAGTACCGCTCTTCGAAAGAAAGGGAAACAACCTCAACCTCACTGATTCAGGTCAAATTTTATATAAATATGCCCAACAGATTATTACGCTGTATAATCAGGCTGGCCAAGAAATACAAGAATTGCAGGAAGGCCGAAAAGGAAAACTTATTTTAGGGGCTAGTACAACTATTTCTCAATACGTTTTACCAGCTTTACTTGCCGACTTTCTAACGCAATATCCTAACAATCGCATCGAGTCTTTTCAATCCAATAGCCGCAGCATTGAAGAACAACTTATCGATAAAACATTGGACCTAGGTATTACTGAAGGTTCTACAGACAATAGAGCCCTGAAATATATTCCTTTTATGAAGGATGAGCTCGTCCTAGTCACAAATAGCAAAAACCCACTATTAGCACAATTAAAAAAACCTGCATTGTCAGACATGACACGACTGCCTTTGGTACTACGCGAACAAGGTTCGGGGACACGAACAATTATTGAGAACGCACTAAAAGATAATCGCATTAACTTATCAGCAGTACATATAGAAATGATCTTACCTTCAACAGAGAGTATAAAAGGCTACCTAGCCCGTCGCGACAGCTTCGCTTTTTTGTCTATTCATACGGTTCAAAAAGAAGTATTAAATAATTTGCTGACCATTATCGATATTCCACAACTGAAAATAGAACGTTACTTTTATTTTACCCATTTGTATGGAGGTCTTTCGGGCACGCCTAATCAGTTTCTACAATTCTGCCTGCGACAAAACTTCGGGTTATAACTAAAGGTTATATCTCATAAAAAAACGGGGTTTTAATTTCGGGGTTGAGGCAACTAGATTTGTACAAATAAATTAGTGTAATGGATTATAAAAGTCTGACAAATTATTTAAAAGCCCTAAGCTGGATCATTGTCGCATTGATCATTACGTGTACAACTTTATGTGTATTTCCGTTAAAATATGAGGGACATCAAAGAGAACCAGATTCTCTTGAAATACGCAACGACTCGCTTGTTACCCACGTTTCCCAATTCAAAGGAATTTCCTTCAATGATAATCCCGAGGGCGAAATTGCCCGTTATGGTGAACATCTAATTAAAAGAACCTACGATTATTTTTATGATGGGGAAGTCAAAATAGGGAACAAGCTTGCCTGTAGCAGCTGCCATCTCAATGGTGGCACAAAAGCTTTTGCGGCTCCATATGTTGGTCTCACGAATGTTTTCCCAACATATATCGCACGGGAAAATAAGATTGAATCACTCGAAGAACGTATTAATGGTTGTTTTGAGCGAAGCATGAACGGCCGAGCCATACCAGAAAACAGCAAAGAGATGAGAGCTATCGTCACCTATATTAAGAATATTAGCGTAAATACCGTTACCAAGGGTCGGCTGGCAGGTCAAGGATTTATTAAAATGGATATTCCCAACCGCGCTGCAAACTTGAAACATGGTCAGCTGGTTTTTGAGAACAAGTGTACAAGCTGTCATGGAAAGGATGGACAAGGTCTTCCGCAAGTGGCTGGAAAAGGATATCAATATCCTCCCTTATGGGGAAAAGATAGCTACAATGATGGTGCTGGAATGGCACGATTACTTACCGCTACCCGTTTTATCAAAGCTAATATGCCTTTGGGCGCAACTTATGACGCACCGCAATTGAAGGACGATGAGGCCTATGATGTCGCAGCATATATCAATTCTTTCGATAGGCCCCAAAAATCAAATAAGCAATTGGACTATCCCAATCTAAACAGAAAGCCCAAAGACAGCCCATACCCCCCGTACGCCGATAACATAAGCATAGAACAACATAAACGCGGTCCTTATAATTTCTAACCGTAGACACCCCATTAAATCAATAATAAATATGAAAAAACAATTTACAATCGCTTGTATTCTTTTAGCGATAACGACTATACAAGCGAAAGCACAGGAAAACAAATTGTTGCTCAATAATCAGCAATACACTGGTGCTGTTGCAAAGAAAAAAACGTATAAAGCGATCTATCAGTTGGACAGTAATGATCCAAAAACAATTGAAAAAGCAATCCGTAATATTAACAATGTATTAAAAGACCCGCGATTAAAGGGGCACTTGCAGGTTGAATTAGTTGCATTTTCTGGTGGTACAGAAGCTTACTTAAAAAAGAACAGTCAGTATGAGAAACCATTGAAGGATCTGGTAGAGAAAGGTGTTATCATAGCCCAATGCTTAAATACTTTGGAAGAGAAACATATTGCCAAAGAAGAGCTATTTGATTTTATAGGCTACGTACCCAGTGGCAATGGTGAATTAATCTTACGAGCAAATGAAGGTTGGGTTATCGTTAAACCATAAGTATAATGAAAAATTTTCTACTGCTTGGTCTAACAATCGCATTATTGGGAGCTCAGGAAATTAAAGCACAAGAGCATCGTTTTGACCCACCTTGGAATAATCCACCCGAATCGGCGCTGAATTTTACGGTACCCGGGATAGATAATATTCCAGACTTATATGGTGATATCGAAAATCCGCAGCTTACCGTTTTTTTCGCGGGCAATCAATTTATGGTAGTCGATGATCTACTTGCATCATTCAAAAAAGAATACCCACAATACGAGCGTATTTTTGTTGAAACACTCCCACCAGGCATTTTAGCTAAGCAGATTAAAGGCGGATCAATCACGATAGGTAATCTACGCCTTACACATAAGCCAGATATTTATACCGCAAGTAAAAGAGCGATCAATGAAATGGCAGATTATTTCAGCTATACACAGGTTTATTGCTACAACAATATCTGTTTAATGGTTCCAGCAGGAAATCCTGGCAATGTCAGCACATTGAATGATCTGGGAAAGGAAAATATTCGTATTAGCATGCCTAACCCTCAATGGGAAGGAATCGGTGAACAGATCAAAGCATCCTATAAAAAAGCGGGCGGCGAACAACTCGTCAAGAAAATCATGGAAGATAAGGTCAAAGATGGCAGTACTTACCTAACCAAGATTCACCATCGCGAGAGCCCTATGCGGATATTATACAATCAGGCAGACGCGGCTCCAGTCTGGACTTCAGAAGTAGTATACCAAAAACTCATTGGTCATCCTGTTGAAGGAATTATCATTCCGGATGCTTACAACACTAATGCAAGCTACGTTGCTGCTAAGTTAAAAAAAGCGCCACATCCCCGGGCTGCCGATGACTTTTTAAAATTCATGAAATCGCCGACAGCGAAGTTCATTTACAGAAAATACGGCTTCACAGTAGACTAAAAAAGAAAATGGGTAATTAATTATCCATTTTCTTTCTTTACTTTAGGTCAAAATTAGTTGACTTGTATGATCCTATTGCTTAAAAAAATCCATCGGTATTGGTACTTTATCAGCGTTCTCCTTGTTTTCGTCCTATTTTTCCCTTATATCTATTTTTTAGCACGGCGTCCCGAAATAAACTATGCCAAAATTGCGCGGATGAGACGCTGGGTATCAGTTGGTGGGTCGGCACTGGCCGGTGTATTTTTTAAGGTCAGCTATGAATCAAAAATAGATTGGAACCGTTCCATGGTACTGTGTCCCAATCATACTTCAGTCCTGGATATAACAGCCCTCACCTATTTGTGCCCCGCCCCTTTTTCATTTATCGGAAAAGCTTCACTACTTAAAAATCCGGTGACACGAATTTTTTTCAAAACAATAGACATCCCCGTCACTAGAAGAAGTAAAGTATCGTCATTCAAGGCATTCCAGCGCGCCAATGAACTTGTGCAAAATGGCCGAAGTGTCGTTATCTTTCCAGAAGGAAAAATTGACGATAGTTTTCCACCTCAGATACACAAATTTAAATCTGGTGCCTTTCGTATCGCGATTCAGAACGATGTACCCACGGTTCCAATTATTATAGAAAATGCTTGGGATATCTTCTTCGATGACGGTTCGAAAAGGGGATCTCGACCAGGAATTGTTAAAATACATGTGTTCAATCCGATAGAGACCAAAGATTTTAACGATGATAATGCAGCAGAATTGGAGAAAGTGGTCTATGAGAAAATGCAATCCTATTGGATTATGAAGAATAAATCGTATTTTCATAACCTAGAGAATCTCCAAAAAATATGTCAGGAAAGATCTTAATCGAAATCAAGGATATTGCAAGAGAATACCAGATTGGCGCTGAAACAATTCATGCTTTAAGCTCTGTAACGCTCAATATCCATAAAGGAGAATTTGTCGCCTTAATGGGGCCCTCGGGCTCAGGAAAATCCACGTTAATGAATATTCTTGGCTGCTTGGATACACCAAGCCGGGGAGATTACATCCTCAATGGAATTAATGTTAGCGAGATGACTGACGATGAACTTGCGGAAGTAAGAAATAAAGAGATTGGTTTTGTCTTTCAAACATTTAATCTTTTACCTAAGAATACAGCACTTGAAAACGTAGCTCTCCCGCTTATTTATGCGGGGTATACTAAGGTTAAGCGGGAAGAAAAAGCCACTGCTGCACTAGAAAGCGTGGGCTTAGGACATCGTATGGACCATAGGCCCAATGAACTTTCGGGAGGACAACGACAACGTGTTGCTGTTGCAAGAGCACTAATTAACGATCCATCCATTATTCTTGCCGATGAGCCAACAGGAAACCTCGACACAAAAACGTCCATTGAAATTATGGGCCTACTTGAAGAAATTCATTCTAGAGGTAATACCATCATTCTAGTCACACACGAAGAAGATATCGCGTTACATGCACACCGTATTGTACGTATGCGGGATGGGCTGATTGAAAATGATTATCCTAACCCCGATATTAAATCAGTGTCCCCAAGATTGAATGCTTTAAATGAAAAGGGAAGTGATTTCGAGAATATTTAAAAATATTATAAAACTATAAATCAACAACTTACATTAAACCCTCAAAAATAACATGCAATTTACTTGCTTAAGTTAAATTAAATCATAGTTTTGCGAAAATAGAGAACTTAAATTGTTTTTATATGTATTGGACATTAGAATTAGCTTCGCATCTAGAAGATGCACCGTGGCCAGCAACAAAAGATGAATTAATCGATTACGCTATTCGTTCGGGTGCACCTGTTGAGGTGATTGAAAACTTACAATCTCTTGAGGATGATGGCGAGCCATATGAAAATATCGAAGAAATTTGGCCCGACTATCCAACAAAAGACGATTTCTTCTTCAATGAAGATGAATACTAAAAAATAAAAAACGCCTTTAAAATAAAGGCGTTTTTTATTAAAGGCTGCTCCTGCCATTCGTAGACGATACAGTGTAGCTCATATGGTGTCTCACAAAGGTTTTTATGCTATAGTTTTAATCCATTTTAATAAAGACAAGTCTCATAGGTATGAAGATAAAATTAAAGCTATTATTGTTTTTGTTTATAAGCTGTATGGTCTGCCCAAGCTCATTTGCGCAAGAACAACAAATTGCCAATAAAAATATTGTTGTTTTAAAAAGGTTTGTCCAACGTCTACATGATCATAATCTAGCTACCGATGTTATTCTAAGTCAAGACCTAATAACATCAGAAAAACAAGAAGAAGATATGCAGGAGTACTTATTGGCGAGTATCGACGAAATCAGGATAAATATACAAAGTAAGGATATTGAAAAATTGGAATATCTCAGCTTTGATCAAGCGGGAAGGAAAGAAACAAGCGATATAGATCTAGAAGGTATTGATCCGCAGCAAGTTTACTTTGTCAAATATCTCAAACGTTTTGTATTTGCTGTAGTCATTCGTGATAAAAAAATTGCATCGCTCACATTAGTCTCTAAAGGCAATAACAAAGCCCATTTTGTTTTTTATTAATTTCTCTTAAGATCTTATACCTAGGTCATTTTATATCACTTATTTAAATATCGCTATCAAAGAAAAATTCAAGTAGTCTTTTGACACTATATTGTATAGCATAATTATAAGCAATAGGAGGGTAATGATGCTTTCTTAAAAATTTTTCAATAAAAACACTTGCATTTTATAATTCTATCAACCATATTTGTATTAATAAAAATAACAATGATAATAACTGTATCAAATAAAGCTTGGTGGTGGCGCAACGGATAACGTTGTGGCAAAATCCTATTGCATTATTTGATTAATACATCAAGATATGATGGGCTTGCCTAAATTAGGTAAGCCTTTTTTTATTTAAATTAACCATGAAAGAAATTTTAGCTCATTTATTTGAATACAAGACATTTTCTCGGCAAGAAGCCTACGAAATCCTCACCAACATTACGATGGGCAAATATGACAGCCACCAGATTGCTGCTTTTATGACGGCCTACGGTATGCGAAGTATCCGTGTTGAAGAGCTCGGGGGATTTAGAGATGCGATGTATGACTTATGCCTCAAACTGGAGTTTAACGGTTATAATTTAATTGACCTTTGTGGTACTGGTGGTGATGGTAAAAATACTTTCAATATCTCAACGATAGCATCTTTTGTTACAGCTGGAGCTGGTTACCACGTCGCGAAGCACGGTAACATCGGCGTCTCCTCAAGCTGTGGGTCATCCAATGTCATGGAATATTTAGGTTATCGATTTAGCAACGATAAATCTGAACTACAACGTCAGCTTGATGAGGCCAATATTTGTTTTCTACATGCACCGCTGTTTCATCCGGCCATGAAAACCGTTGCTCCAATACGTCGTGCGCTAGGCGTTAAGACATTCTTTAACATGCTTGGACCATTGACAAATCCGGCCAATCCAAGATTTCAATCTGTTGGTGTATTTAGTTTAGAATTAGCAAGACTGTATGGATATTTATATCAAAACACCAATAAACAATATTCCATTATTCATGCTTTAGATGGATATGATGAGATATCCATGACTGGCGATTTCAAGATAATCAATAATCAAGGGGAGAATTACTACAGTATGGAAGATCTCGGTTTTGAGACGGTTTCAGCGCATGAGTTAACCGGGGGAGACAGCGTAGCAGACGCTGCCAAAACATTTTTATCTATCTTGAATAACAAGGGGACAGATGTACAAAATAATATTGTTTTGACCAATGCTGCCTTTGCTATTAAAACATTTAATCCCGAAAAATCTTTCGGTGACTGTTTTTATGAAGCTGAAAGCTCATTGATGGAAGGCAAAGCTTTGCGAAGCTTCCAAAAACTAATTAAAAAATAAGATGGCGATCAAAATAAAAGTTTGTGGTATGAAATATTCCGACAATATAGCGGCTGTAGCTTCTCTGGGAGTGGACTATATGGGATTTATATTTTATGATCAATCCAAACGTTATGTTGGCGAAAACTCTTCAATATATATAAAGGAGCTTGAGAACCTAAACAAGGTTGGAGTTTTCGTCAATGCAAACCTGTCAGAAATTCTTGTTAAAAAAACTGAATTTAAATTAAATGTAATTCAGCTACATGGAGATGAATCTGCAGAATTCTGCCGCGAATTGAAAGAAAAATCAAAAGCTACGATCGTTAAAGCTTTCGGAGTAGATCAAGACTTTGATTGGATAGCTTTGGATTCTTACGCTAATATTGTAGATTACTTTTTATTTGATACGAAAAGCAATTCCTACGGCGGTACGGGATTACAATTTGACTGGTCCCTATTGGACCAATACACACTTATCACGCCCTATTTTCTGAGCGGTGGTTTGGACGCTGAAAATATCAAAACAGCGCTAGAAAGAAATGATCCTCGGCTATACGCCCTGGATTTAAATTCAAAATTTGAAGTAGAACCCGGGTTAAAAGATATTGATCTATTAAGCCAAAGTATAAATACTATTAAAAATGAGTATATATCAAGTCAATGAAAAAGGATATTATGGCCCATTTGGAGGAGCCTATATCCCTGAGATGCTCTATCCAAATGTGAAGGAGCTACGTGAAGAATATCTCAAGATTATCGAAGAAGAGAGCTTTCAGGAGGAATTTAATCAACTGCTCAGCGATTATGTTGGACGTCCATCTCCCTTATATCATGCCAAGCGTCTATCGGAAAAATATGGAACTACCATTTACTTAAAACGTGAGGATCTTAACCATACCGGAGCCCATAAAATCAATAATACCATTGGCCAAATTCTATTAGCAGAACGCTTGGGTAAAAAGCGTATCATCGCAGAGACCGGTGCAGGGCAGCATGGTGTTGCCACCGCTACAGTGTGTGCACTAAAAGGGATACAATGTGCGGTTTATATGGGTGAAATTGATATTCAACGCCAAGCTCCAAACGTTGCACGGATGAAGATGATGGGAGCCGAAGTTATCCCAGCGACATCAGGGTCAAAAACACTAAAAGATGCTACAAATGAAGCGTTAAGGGATTGGATAAACAATCCTGTCGACACCCATTATATCATTGGCTCTGTTGTAGGCCCACACCCTTATCCTGATATGGTTGCTCGGTTTCAGTCTATTATTTCTGCAGAAACGAAAAAACAGCTCTTCACAAAGACGGGAAAAGAAAATCCAGATATAGTGTTGGCGTGTGTCGGAGGAGGCTCCAACGCCGCAGGTATGTTCTATCACTATCTGGATGAAGAATCAGTTCAATTGTATGCTGTCGAGGCCGCTGGCCACGGTGTTGATTCAGGCGAATCCGCTGCTACAACAGCGTTAGGAAAAGAAGGAGTCTTGCATGGAAGTCGCTCCATCCTTATGCAAACAGCAGATGGTCAGGTCATAGAACCGTATTCCATATCCGCTGGGCTCGACTATCCCGGAATTGGCCCGCAGCACGCCTGGTTATTCAAATCTGGTAGAGGCAGCTACGTTAGTGTGACTGACGACGAAGCCATGCGTGCAGGCCTTGAACTTACGCGATTAGAAGGTATCATACCAGCAATTGAAAGTGCCCACGCGCTCGCTTATTTAGAGAAAATTCCTTTTAAAGGTGATGAGACCGTCGTTATCTGTCTTTCTGGCCGCGGCGATAAGGATCTGGATAATTATATGAAATACTTTGATTTTTAAGTCATGAATACAATTGAAAAAAAAGAAGGTACTCCCCTTTTATCGATATATTTTACAGCTGGGTATCCAACATTGGACAGTACAATAAGTATTGCCAAGAAATTGGAAGAAGCCGGAGCGGACTTTCTGGAAATTGGTTTTCCCTATTCCGATCCTGTTGCGGACGGACCTGTCATTCAGCACAGTTCAGAAATTGCTTTGGCAAACGGTATGACGCTAGAAAAGCTGTTCGACCAATTGAATGACCTCCGTGAGCATATCAGCATCCCTGTATTTCTCATGGGATATTTTAATCCTGTGCTACAATTTGGTGTTGAAAAATTTTGTGAAGCATGTAAAAATGTAGGTGTAAACGGAGTGATTATACCGGATCTACCCATGGATGAATATGAAGACTTTTATAAAGAAACATTCGAGAAAAATGGAGTTGCCAATGTATTTATTGTAACACCACAGACATCGACAGAACGAATCAGAAAAATAGACAGCCTTTCTAAGAGTTTTATTTATTTACTTTCTTCAAATGCCACAACGGGTAAAACACTCGATGTCGGAGACAATACCGCAGCTTACTTCAAGCGGGTAAATGACCTTCAATTAAAAAACCCCTTGATCGTCGGCTTCGGTATTTCTGATAAAACAACCTTTCAAAAGGCAACTAGAGATACTGCAGGAGCTATCATAGGCACCGCATTTGTTAAACGGTTAAAAGATCAGGATTACCTCAACCAAATCCCATCATTTATCTCGTCCATCAAAGCTTAATCCACAAGCTAAAAATTAGCAAAACATTATTTTTTTAATAAGCGTTCGATCTAAATTCTTTTTTCTTGGATCGAACGCTTATTTTTAAGGCAGTTTTGAAGATATATTTTTTTTCAAAGCGAATAACTTTGCTGTCTTGATTCACCAAGGAATAAAACAGCCAGGCGATCAATACTGATATAACCATGGATACTCGACGAGATTTTTTAAAAAAAGCAGCTATGCTTGCTGGAGGGGCCTCTCTCTCCCATGTTATTCCATCCGCTATTGCAAAGGCAATGGCCATAAATCCAGCATTGGGCAGCACGTTTTATGATGCCGAGCACGTGGTTTTATTAATGCAGGAAAACCGTTCATTTGATCATGCCTTTGGGACACTGCGTGGTGTAAGAGGTTTTAATGATCCTAGAGCTATCCGGCAACCCAATCGGAATAAAGTCTGGTTTCAGACGCAAAAATCCGGAGAAACGTTTGCTCCTTTTCGATTGGATATCAAAGATTCAAAAATTACCTGGATGGGCTGTCTCCCACACAGCTGGACCGATCAAACCGACGCAAGAAATAATGGTAAAATGAACAGATGGCTGGATGTCAAACGTTCCGGATTTAAAGAATTTGCCAATCTGCCTTTAACTATGGGGTATTATACCCGTGAAGATATTCCTTTTTACTATTCACTGGCAGACTGTTTCACTATTTGCGATCAGCACTTTTGTTCAAGTATCACCGGTACTAATCCCAATAGACTTTACTTCTGGACTGCTAATATCAGAGAAAATCTGACGGGAAAAGCTTTAGTTTGGAATGGCGACTCCGAGTTTAGTGGCAAGGCGACATGGACAACCTTTCCCGAACGCCTTTCCGAATTAGGTGTAGACTGGAAGATCTATCAAAATGAAATTTCTTCGAGCAGTGCGGGATATAGTGGTGAAGCAAACAGCTGGTTAGCTAATTTTGGCTGCAATCCAATGGAGTACTTTCCACAATATCAGGTCAAATATCATCCGCGCTACCGTCAGCTTCTTACTTTAAAAAAGGAAGATCTCGAGCGTAAAATGAACGAAACAACAGCTGTCGACACACGTGAAAAATTAAATAAAGAGCTCAAGCATATCCAAGAGGAACTACAGTTATATACCGCCGAGAACTTTGAGAAGCTTGACGAGCGGACAAAAGATATTCATCGCCGTGCTTTTGTTAACAACAGCGCACAGTCCGATTACATGGAATTAGAAACTATGCAATATCAGGAAGGGGATCAACAGCGAAAGTTACTGATTCCTAAAGGCGATGTTCTTTATCAGTTCCGAAAAGATGTTGAGGAGGGTAAACTTCCCACGGTATCTTGGTTAGCTCCACCGCAGCTTTTTTCTGACCATCCCGATTCTCCTTGGTTTGGAGCATGGTATGTTAGCGAAATTATGGACATTCTTACCCAGAATCCAGAAGTTTGGAAAAAAACAGTCTTTATACTTACCTATGACGAGAATGATGGATATTTTGATCACTTTGCACCTTTTACAGCACCAAATCCTAACGAAATAGAAAGTGGGAAAGTATCAGATGGAATAAATCCTGCGCTAGAATTTGTACGTCGTGATGAGCAATATTATCCTGAAAGCGGAAGAGAAAGCAATATAGGTCTCGGTTATCGTGTACCGATGATCATAGCTTCTCCATGGACCAGAGGTGGCTGGGTTAATTCGCAAGTATTTGACCATACCTCCAGTTTACAATTCCTAGAGAAATTTGTAACATATAAAACCAAGAAAGAGGTAAAGGAGACCAACATCAGCACTTGGCGACGTACCGTATGTGGAGACTTAACTTCGGCATTTAGACCCTACCATGGTGAAACTATGAATAAACCAATGGTACTTGAACGAGAGCCTTTTATCCAAGAGATCCACCAAGCAAAATTTAAAGGCGTTCCCATGGGCTTTAAAGCGCTTGATCAATCGGAAATCACACAAATTGAACAAGCCCCTAGTAGTTCGCCCTATTTCCCAAAACAAGAAAAGGGGCTTCGGGATTCGTGTATCCTTCCTTATGAACTTTATGTACATGGCGAATACCAACCCAAAGGGAATTATTGGGTCACATTTGAGGCTTCAAATAAAATCTTTGGCGAGCATTCAGCGGGTTCGCCTTTTACAGTCTACCATGCGGCTGACTACAAAGGAGAAGTTGGAACCTCAAGAAATTATGCTATTTCTCCAGGAGACAGAGTAACAGACCTTTGGTCACTAAACGACTTCGAAAAAGAAATATATCATCTCGAAATTCACGGTCCAAATGGATTTTATCGCAAATTTAAAGGCGATGCGAATAATCCACATGTAAAGATACGATGCACCTATGAAAAATGTAAAAATGAATCAGCATTTAGTGGCCGTTTATCTTTCTCCTGTACAAATCATGGAAAAACAGCTCAACAACTTATGTTTGAAGATATCAGCTATGGTCAGAAAAAAAAGACTGTGAAAATTAAAGCTGGACAAGTTATCATCATACATTTTGACTTGGCTAATCAACACTTTTGGTATGACTTCCGACTCACTTGCGCTGGCTTTCCAAACTTTGTGGAACACTATGCCGGTCGTGTCGAGATTGGAAATGCAGGAAAAAGCGATCCCTTATTCAATCGATAAACAAAGAGAAGGGCTGTTCAAAAAGACTGGATAGCCCACGTTTATTCGACTTTGCTGTTGACCCACAAAATTTCCTGACTAAACCGCTTTAATACATTCATTCGTAACAATTACAAAACGATTAATCTCGAATACAAAATACAAGAATACGGTTACCTTCAGCAGAGATAAAGCACATTCAAGTCACAAACTACACCGAAAGAAGATCCGATACGTTATTCCTGTATACGACGAGCGAGATGGTAGAAGCCCTTATATAATAGTACTGCCCCAACAATCAAAAAGCTAGCTAATAAATATGAGCCGACCGAATTGATAAATAATACATACATAACTCTGGTTATTTTTGGTTTTTCATTTGTGTCTACAAGTTATAACATTTATCCAAAATTTTATAAAAAAAAATTGCATATTTTCTGTATTTTTGTCTTGATGAAGAAAATCGCACTATTTATCGGCTTATTTTTCTATTTGCTCGCAGCAAGTGGTGCCTCAGTGCATCTTCATTTTTGCCAAGGGGAAACACAAAGTGTCTCGTTATCGGAAAGCCATAATATAGCCTGCCCTCTTTGTGTCAAGTCTACAAAAAAACAGCAGAAACACTGTCATGAAACAGGAAGCTGTAAAGATGTTAAGATCGAAGCACAGAAGGTCGACAACTTCAGCAGAGTAACACAAAATCTTGATTTTAATACTTTTTCTCCCGCAATAATTACGCTTCATTGGATACTTAATTATTATCATTTCTCTGGGGAGGAAGACGATTTTTCTAAACTAAAGTATACCGGTTTTGCGAGCTACAATAGACAGAGCCCTCCTGTTTTTATTCTCAATCAAAATTTTAGAATTTAATATCACCTCTTTTCACTGAACGCAGTTCACTTTCTTGAATTGATTTAAACGCAGTATAATTTTTATATTTTCATAAGAATGGCAGACTGTTATTCCCAACAATCATCTTTCCGTAGCGTATCACGGAACAAAAAAAGCGGATTTTAAATCGTTCAGCAAAAAAATTGTAGAACTGAAAAAAATAAATCCGTACTCCTTGCATATGGTTGCGCGATATCATGGAGGTAAAAATTAAATGCTAGTTGAAGCGAATACTCTTAATTAAAATGATGAATCGAATTTTCAAAAAAATATATACGACAACCATTCTAACCTTATTTTTTCTGGCATTTGTACAGGCACAGACCGACAGTACGAGGACGCTTACCGTAGCTGGGAATTGTGCCATGTGTAAAAAACGCATTGAAACCGCAGCGAAAATGCATGGTGTAGAAACGGCCGTTTGGAATACAGGAGACAACCTCTTGCAAATCAGATATAACTCCCAAAAAGTTCAGCTGGAGACAATCAAGAAAAATATCGCTCAAGTTGGCCATGATGTAGACAACTTAGTTGCCACTGATGAATCCTATGCTAAGCTCCATGAATGTTGTATGTATCCGCGATTGGAAAATGGCAAAATACCCGAAAAGAAAACTATAACAACCGATAACCATGACCATCCACATACAGTAACCGGTGTGGTCGTTGAAGAAAACCAAAAGGGGGATCTTAAACCCATTGTTGGAGCCAATTTACACTGGGCCAACCTGCCTACCAAAAATACAAGGACAAACGAAAATGGCGTTTTTAAATTAGACCATAAAGAAGGATTCGACAAATTGGTGGTAAGTTACGTTGGAATGAAACCTGACACCATCACCATCAAAGATCTGCATGAAGTCATTATGATTACAGCAAAGGGTAATGTGTTGATGGAAGTTGAGGTTAAAGGAACACGACGCTCAAATTACATCGACCGTATGACACCTGCACGATTAGAAGTTCTCACGGGAAAAGAGCTCTTTAAAGCAGCTTGCTGTGATTTAAGCGAAAGCTTTGAAACTAACGCTTCTGTCGATGTTGTCAGTGCTGATGCTGTAACAGGTAGTAAACAGATTCAGATGCTAGGCCTGAGTGGTATTTACACCCAATTAACTGTCGAAAACTTACCCGGGCCGCGTGGGCTGGCTTCTCCATTAGGCTTAAATTCTATTGCAGGAACATGGATTGAATCAATTCAAATCGCGAAAGGCATAGGTTCCGTTGCTAACGGTTTCGAAAACATGGCCGGACAGATCAACGTCGAACTGAAGAAACCTCAAAATTCGGAAAGATTGTTTTTTAATGCCTATGCGAACAACATGGGCCGCACAGATGTCAACTTAAATCTTTCACAAAAAATTGGTCAACATTGGTCGACGGCAGTCCTATTGCACGACAATTTTATGTACAATAAATCTATGAACTTTAGTCACAACGGGTTTAGAGATATACCAGTGGGTAATTTATTCTCCGGTGTCAACCGCTGGTTTTATGAAAATGGAAAAGGGCTGATGGTACAATTTGGGGTCAAATATCTCAATGATGACCGTACGGGTGGACAGATTGATTTCAACGAAAAGACAGATAAGGGAACCACAAATCGCTATGGTTTAGGATTTGATATTGAACGCGTAGAAGGTTTTGCCAAAATTGGTTACGTGTTCCCCGAAAATAAGCACCGTAGCATTGGTCTCCAACTCGCAGGATCAAACTATAATCAGAAAAGCTATTTTGGGCTTAATAACTACGATTCGGAGCAACAAAATGGCTATGCCAACCTCTTATTTCAAGATATCATCGGAACTGTTGCCCATAAATATCGTGTTGGAGCATCGGTTAATTATGACAATTACGACGAGTGGTACTTAAAAGACAAAAACTTCAAACGTAAAGAGGTTGTTTCGGGCGCATTTGCAGAATATACCTATAGTCCATCAGAAAAGTTTGATGCTATCATTGGTCTACGCCAAGACTACAACTCCCTGTATGGTTGGTTTACAACTCCTCGTATACATTTACGTTATGCGCCGATTTCAGGAACAACAATTCGGGCTAGTTCTGGACGAGGTCAACGTACAGCAAATATATTTGCAGAGAATACCGCAGTCCTGGCAAGTAGCAGAAAATTGATTATTCAATCACCTAATGTATACGATAAAGCTTATGGGCTCCAACCGGAAGTTTCGTGGAACAGCGGAATAGCGATAGACCAAAGTTTGCAAATATTTGGACGAGAGGCTTCGGCATCTGTTGAGTTCTTCCATAACAGCTTCTCTAATCAGGTTGTCGTAGATTATGAAAATCCCCGAGAAATCAATTTCTATAATTTGTCTGGAAATTCTTTCTCCAATAGCTTACAAACAGAATTTCGTTTTATGCCAGCTCCTCATTTTGAAACGAGGTTGGCCTATCGCCTACTTGATGTGCAGACTGATTTCGAAAGTGGCAGAAAGACCAAACCGCTATTAGCTAAACACCGCGGCTTTGTCAACCTAGCCTATAACCACCATGCTGGCTGGAGTGTAGATTATACATTAAATGTGGTTGGACAAAAACGCATTCCATCAACCATTGAAAACCCTGTCGAATATCAGATGCCTACAGCATCGAAAGCATACGCGACAATGAATGCACAGATTAGCAAAACTTTTGGGAAAGAGAAAAATTTGACCGTGTATGTTGGTGGAGAAAATCTATCTAATTATTTCCAACGTATGCCAATCCTCGCAGCAGATCAACCTTTTGGACACTATTTTGATACATCAATGCTTTGGGGGCCTTTAACAGGACGCATGTTCTACACTGGTATTCGGTATTTCATCAAATAAAAATGAAAATCTATTAGTATAAAAAAGCGGTTTCTGCCGCTTTTTTATACTAATTTTTTCAATTCTTGATAAAGCTTTGCCGTTGGTAATCCGACGACATTATTATATTCTCCCTCTATTTTTTCTATGGCAATTAAGCCGATCCATTCCTGTATTCCATAAGAACCAGCTTTATCTAACGGAGCAAATTTAGTAACATAATATTCGATTTCATCCCGATTTAATTCATAAAAATAGACTGTTGTCTTTTCGACAAAAGTGCTAATCTTGCCTTTCCACAAGATCGCTACTGCAGTCAATACCAAATGCTTCTTACCAGATAAATTTGTTAAAGTTGCTATAGCTTCCTGCGAATCTTTTGGTTTACCCAAAATTTCGCCCTTATCAGAAACTACAACCGTATCGGCACAGATAATCAAACAATCTACTCTATCCCTAAATGCTTCGGCTTTACAAATAGCGATTTGACGAACAGCCTCTATAGCAGAAAGATTTGGATCAACCGATTCCGCTGTCTCCCTTACCTCAACTTCGAATGTCAGACCAAGCCCTGCCAATAACTGTTTTCTCCGGGGGGATTGAGACCCTAATATCACTGTACTATTTTTTATATTTTCCAACATTCTTATATACTTTTTATCGTTTCATCCTCATACCAATTGCCCTGCACTTTCATTACTTTTTCGATCATTTCACGCACAACCCCCTTACCGCCGCCAAAACCAGACACATAATGTGAAATTTCCTTAATTTCTTCCACACCATCCGCTGGAGAAACAGCTACACCAACTGCTTTCATGCAGCTGAAATCAGGTACATCGTCACCGATGTACATCAACTGATTTAATTCCAACTTGTAAGCATAAGCAAGTTCTTTCATTTTTGAAAGCTTATCACTCACTTTTGAATGTACTTCACTAACACCCAATCCTTTCATACGCATTTCAACACCGATCGATCCACCCCCGGTAATTATAAAAATCGGATAACCTTTTTTGATTGCCAACTGCATTGCGTATCCATCTTTGATATTAAAGGTGCGCAATTGATGTCCGTCTTCATTTACCTGCACGGTTCCGTCAGTCAACACACCGTCCACATCCAATACAAAAGCCTTTATCGATTTAAATTCGGTCAATATCATAAAAATATATTTTTGTAAATGTAAGGCATTTCTAATAAATAATTCGAGTAATGACATTAATCCAATGACCAACCCTGTCAAATAATTATTCAGATTAGTCAAAATATCATTTGTGTGTCACAACATAGTTGTATTAGCAACTTATTAGAAAAAATATTTGGAAGCTACTGCATATTTACTGTATCTTTGTTGAAGATAATTAAAGGTTATCTCACTATGAAACACTAATAGCAAGCAATCAAAGACGTTATTCACGTTTTATTTGCAAAAGATAAAAAAACAATCATTTTAGTTTTCATAGTAAAAAAAACGGCAACTAATTTAGTTTAGCGGCCTTTAAAGAGTCTTTTCATAATTTAGGTTTATAATTGGTTAGTAACGAACCCTGGTGCCCATCATCAGGGTTTTGTTTTTACCTACTTTCTTTCCTGTTCAGATTGACCAAATTATTTGTTTAGTCCACAGCTTTTGAAACTGATCCATTGGCATCCTAGTCCAAACTTTTTTATACGATGCTATACTTGCCCGAATAATGAGCTACACATCAGGAATAGAAAAAGACTGTCGTGTCGATATAAATGTATTTGGGATGCCCCTTGACTTTTCTATAGCGCTGTTTCTATTGTAGCTTTTGATTAATAGCAAGTTTTTTTGTTATTTTACATATATCTTTTTCCCCAGGTACAATCAAAAAACATTACCTACAGAAAAGTAAAACGATAAACTCATTCTCACATGAATCGAAAAAACTATAGAAAGCAAATTACCCTAGGAGTGATCATTTCTTTTTTGCTTATCTTCCTTTCAGCCCTATATTTTTTCATATCGCTGCATCATAATTTAAATAACGAGCGAACTATCGTTCAAATCGCCGAAAATAGATTTAATACTATTAATGAAATTAAATCAAATGTAGACGAAGTAAATGATGTCAAACTTGATTACCTGAATAAGAAAGATGCTTCGCTATTTATTCCCTACAAATTGGAATTAAGAAAAACCGATGAACTACTCCGCTCATTAAGCCTTAAAGATGATTTCTATCATTTCCCATTGAACAAAATTGAAAGCTTGCGCAAAGAAATTTCAGCATTTTATAACTTTGAAAAAGATATCGCAGATACAAGAGAAATTCAATTCAGATCCAATCACATTCACGAACAAAAAGCCTCCATATTAGGTCAGATCGATCTAATGTCAAAAGACTTATTGGATCAGCGGGGAAATCTTTTAGAAAAATCTAGAAACGATCTGCAAATAGCCCAATACATTACCTACCTGTTCATTGCTATAGGCTTAAGTGGATTCTTCTATATTCTTTCCAAGATTTCTTCTATCTCAAGATTTCTAAGGGCCACCGTGAAAAGTCAGCAGGAGTCTAACAGCCGTCTCCAACTATTGCAGGAACAAACAAACAATGATAACTGGATTTTGAATGCAATCAGTAGCATCGATGAACAGTTACGTGGAGATTATACAGACAAGAAAATTGCTGAAATAAGCCTACAGGCGATTGCCTCGTCGACTAGAGCACTGGGAGGAACAGTTTATATCTTCGACGACAATTATCAGGAATATCAGCTTTGCCACAAAATCGGCATTTCCGCAACACAATATATCAAACAAACATTTAAGGAAAATGACGGTATATTAGGAGAGGTCGCAAACAATCATGAGGTTGTTAAAATTAAAGATGTTAACAACAAGCACCTTTTATTAGAAACCTCATTGGCAGATCGGGTAGAAACTGAGATTTATATTATTCCTTTTTCTTATGAAAAACATTGTGTCGGTATCATGGAGATATGCTGCCCAGTTGTCAACAAGAAAGACGAAAAACTGCGATTTAACTTTTTAAATAAAGCGAAAGATAACATTGCCGTTATCATTAAAGTGGCCCAAACGCATGGGAAGCTTGCCGATCTTTATGAGGAACTTCAACAACAAACCGAAGAACTGGAGACTCAACAGGAAGAGTTGAGAACAACGAATGAAGAGCTGATACATAAAACGCATCTGTTAGAAGCCTCTGAAGAAGAACTTAGAGTGCAGCAAGAAGAACTGATCCAAACAAATAATGAGTTGGATGAGAAAGCAAAACTACTCTTTGCTCAAAACGAAGATCTGGAAAAAGCCCGTCAGGCGATAGCCCAAAAAATAGAGGAAGTAGAGCTATCTAGCAAGTATAAATCTGAATTTATGGCCAATATGAGCCATGAATTACGGACACCCCTTAATAGTATTCTGATTCTGGCCAAATTGCTTCAGGATAATAAAAAGAAAAATCTCACAGAAGATCAAATTAAATATGCTTCTGTCATTCATAGTGCCGGCTCAGATCTTTTACATTTAATCAATGAATTGTTGGATTTGGCAAAAATAGAATCCGGCAAAGTTGAGGTACAAAAAGAACGGATCAACACCAACTATCTCGTAAATTATATTAAAGATTTTTTCAACGATACCGCAGCATCCAAAAATATCCGCTTCCTACTTGACGTCGATATGAATGCTCCACAGGAATTTGTTGGTGATGAACATCGTATACAACAAGTCCTTAAGAATTTATTATCGAATGCATTTAAGTTTACAGGTGAAAGAGGAGAAGTTTTTTTTGGAATAAAAGCTGACGCGCAAAATCTTATTTTTACGGTCAAAGATAACGGTATTGGAATCGCCCCTGAAAAACAAGAGCTTATCTTCGATGCTTTTAAGCAGGAAGATGGTTCAACAAGCCGTAAATATGGCGGCACTGGTTTAGGTTTATCGATCTGTCGGGAAATCGCCAATTTATTGAAAGGAAAAATAACCTTATCCAGCAAAATCGGCGAAGGTAGCATCTTCATCTTTAGTATTCCACTAGAACAGGAAATACAAACCCCATTATTAAAAGTAGCATCTATCGATAATGAAAATAATTATCCGCCGCTAATTCTAAATGAAACTCCGATTGCTGCAAAAATTCAGGGGATAGAAAACGATGGAAAAAACAATAAATTGCTGATTATTGAGGACGACTTTATTTTTGCAGATATTTTAAAAGACTATGCCGAACAAAATGGTTATGATGTCTACATCAGCTATGATGGAAAAGATGGCTTACAAAAAGCTAAAAATTTACTACCTGCCGCGGTGATACTAGATATTATGTTGCCCAAAATGGATGGTTGGGAAGTACTTCGAAACCTGAAAAAAAATGACAACACCAAGGATATCCCAGTACACATGATGTCGGCAGGAACATTTTTACATGATGAACCTATTTCCGCAGGAGCCATCGGCTTTATGTCCAAACCAGTGTCAGAAGAATCTCTGGCCGAAACTTTCTTAAAAATAAAGACATCGACAAGTCATCCACTGAAAAAAATTCTGTTGGTAGAAGATCAAGAAATCCAAAGCGATTTTATCAAACAATCTTTGGAAGAACAGCATATTCAGATCTTTCAGGCCTTCAATGCGGGACAAGCACTCGATTTATTGAATCAGGAGAAATCATTTGATTGTATCATTATGGACTTAAATCTCCCAGACAGATCGGGGATTGAACTCCTGAACGAAATCAAATCGAACAATCAATTTAAGAATTTACCGATTATCATCAATACAGCAATGGAACTCAGTACAGAGCAGACTTCTGAAATACTCCACCATAGCCAAGCCATGGTTCTCAAATCCGCTAAGTCAAACAACCGTCTAATTGATGAAGTAAATTTATTCTTAAATAAAATTCGTAGCGACAAACACGAATACACGATGTTCAACAATTCGGGGAGCTCTGTAATCGCTGAGAACAATTTAGCTTCCAAAACAGTACTACTAGCAGATGACGATATGCGGAATATTTTTGCCCTCAGCACGGCGTTTGAAAGTTATGATATGAAGATTGAGATTGCCAATAATGGTCAGGAGGCATTGGATATTCTTGAACGAAATGACCAGATCGATCTTGTTTTAATGGATATTATGATGCCTGTTATGGATGGTTATGAGGCTATTGGAAAAATAAGGGCAAACAAAAAATTTGCGAATCTTCCTATTATTGCTGTGACGGCAAAAGCAATGAAAGGTGATCGCGAAAAAACGATCGCTGTTGGCGCAAACGATTATATTAGTAAACCGGTTGACGTAGACAAATTAATATCCTTAATGCGTGTATGGCTGAGTTAACCGTTAAAAAAGTGGCAATGATAAGTTTTGAAGAGTTAGAAGAAATTATTGATGTAGTCAAAAATCTCCACGGTTATGATGTATCTGGCTATACCAGAGCATCTCTCAAAAGACGTGTAACGAGAATTATGGAACTCAATAAATTCAATCTACAGGAATTGAAATCCAACTTGATCAATCAACCCGGATTCAGCACCTATTTTCTTCAGGAAATCACCGTAAATGTCACAGAAATGTTTAGGGATCCAGATTTTTATAAAGCTGTCAAAACGGAGGTGCTCCCCTATCTTGCAACTTATCCCCATATTAAAATTTGGAGCGCTGGTTGTTCTACGGGCGAAGAAGTATATTCGCTAGCCATATTGTTGGAAGAAACAAATCTTTACCAACGTGCATTCATTTATGGCACTGATATTAACGGCAAAGTGCTAGAAAAAGCAAAACGCGGTATTTATTCTCTTGGAAAAGTCAAAGAATACTCGGAAAACTTTATCAAAACAGAACCCAAAAACTCATTGTCGGATTACTATACAGCGATGTACAATGCCGCAACAATTAATAATAGCCTCAAAAGAAATATCCTTTTCTCTATACATAGTTTAGTATCCGATGGCGTTTTTAACGAATTTCAGATGATTACCTGTCGTAATGTATTGATTTATTTTGATACTGCTTTGCAAAATAAAGTCTTGGATTTATTCTATTATTCACTCTGTCACCTGGGTTTTCTCTGTTTGGGGGCGAAGGAATCTCTGATCAATTATAAAGATGCTGCCAAATTTAAGATCGTAAACAAAAAACATAATATTTACCAAAAAATTGGGTAATAGAAAATGGAAAGAAAAATTCTTTTGTTAGCGGGCTCTGCAGGTGGCTTTAGTGTGATTCTGAACATTCTTAAATCATTGGAACACCCCATACGCATACCCGTTATTGTCATTGTACATAGAAACCCTAAATACGCTTCTACCATCGAAGAAACACTCTCCAAAGCTCTCGTTCAAAAAATAAAGACCGCTGATGATAAAGAAGCAATAGAAAATGGCACTATTTACTTTGCACCTGCTGGTTATCACCTATTAGTTGAACCAGATTATAGTTTTTCTTTGGATATCTCTGAACCTGTTCAATACTCAAGACCTTCAATTGATGTAACTTTTGAGTCTGTAGCCGAAGTATATAGAGAAAACTGTATTGCTATATTATTCTCAGGAGCGAATCAAGATGGCGCGCAAGGTTTACTCATGATAAAACGATATGGAGGAAAAACTGTTGTACAAGATCCTACAACTGCTGAAGTTCCCGTTATGCCCGAAGCAGCTATTCAACTTGGAGCACAAGAACGTATTTTGACCATTCAAGAAATTAAAGATTACATCAAGCAGTTGACATAAATTGTAGTTAGATTTGCTATAATGAAGAAGATAAATATATTGATTGTCGATGATAAAATTGAAAACATTATCAGTCTAACAGCCCTGTTGGAGGATATAGAAAATATAAACATAGTGACGAGTACAGATCCCAATGATGCTTTAAAGATCTGTTGGAAAGAACAGATTGATTTAGCGCTCGTCGATGTCCAGATGCCGGAAATCAATGGTTTTGAATTCGTTTCCTTTCTAAAGAATAATCCGAAAACTAACCATATTATCACAATTATGGTAACGGCAATTTCTAAAGAAGATAAATACCTCATACAGGGGCTCAATAGCGGAGCTGTAGATTATCTGTATAAACCACTTAATCCAGAAGCCACTATAGCAAAAGTAAAATCTTTCGTTCAGCAACTACTGATTCAGCAAGAAATTAAAGAAAAGAACATTGCCTTAGAGGAATCTAAGCAAGCTATTCTTAAAGCTAAAGAGGAGGCCGACCTTGCCAGAAAATCCAAGGAAACATTTCTAGCCAATATGAGCCATGAGATTCGTACTCCTATTAATGGTATTATGGGGATTACACAGATGCTAAAAAACTCCCAGCTTACCCTAGAACAAGAAAATTGGATCAATAAACTGGACTCTGCATCGCAAAATTTGCTGAATATCATCAACGACATACTGGACCTTTCCAAGGTTGACTCAGGAATGATGAAGCTTAATATGGAATCCACATCAGTCCATGATATCACAGATGACCTAAACAATCTCTTTATTGATAAAGCCAACTACAAGGGACTGAATTTTTCAATTGATGTCGACGATCGCATCACAAGTTATTTTCTGACAGATCCATTGCGATTGAAACAAATATTGACCAATTTTATTTCCAACAGTTTCAAATTCACCGCCGAAGGCGCTGTCCTCTTAAAAATTCAGCTCTTATCGGAAGACAACCACAATATTTGTTTACGGTTTCAGGTCATCGATACAGGAATTGGCATTGCAGAAGATGCCCTTGAAAAAATATTTATTGCTTTTGAACAGGGCGAGGATAGCATTACCAAAAAATTTGGAGGTACAGGATTAGGTCTCGCCATCGTAAAGCGGATTGCAGCACTGCTCAACGGTCAAGTCTTTGCCTCGAGTGAATACGGAAAGGGCAGCGTGTTTTCATTTGAATGTAATTTTGACAAAATCAAAGATAAGCCTGTAGAGAAAGAAACCCAAGTACTCTACACAGAATTACCGAAGTTCAATTTCCCAATGGTTCTAATTGCTGAAGACAACGAATTGAACAGTTTCATGTTGGCGAATATCCTCAAAAGCTGGAATTGCAATATTACTTTGGCAACTAATGGTCTTATTGCCCTAGAAGAGATTAATAAGAAAAAAATCGACCTGGTATTTATGGATGCACATATGCCATTGATGAGCGGTTTTGAAGCAATTAAGGAAATACGTCGAAACACAAATCCGGTAATAGCCAATATGCCCATCATTTCGATTTCGGCGTCTGTGCTGCAAGCCGAACAACAGGAAGCTCTTGATGCTGGAGCAAATGAAGTTGTTGGAAAACCATTCGACCCGATCAAGCTATATAAAACAATTGATACTTTATTGTCAAAATTGAAATGATAGTTTCAATTTATCAATGAATTGATTACTTTTAGAACATAAACAATATGTATTGATGTTGTTTGTCATGAACATATATCCAGAAAGGGATCAAAGTTTATAATAACTTCATCACTAAACCGCTGAAGGCAGTGGAAATGCCTATAATAAATAGAAGATAAACAAACAATCATTCAAATGAAAAAACTTTTTATGATACCAGCAGTTGCAGTTGCTTTATCAATTGCCTCTTGCGGTGGAAACAGTGACAAGTCTGAAAAATCTACGAGTACAGAAGCGGCAACCTCGACAGAAAGCCAAGCAACAGAAACAGTACCTGGTATTGAAAACGTAGCTATTTCCAACAACCTATCTTTAGAAGGTAACGATCAAATGAAATTTGACAAGGATTTATTCCGTGTAAAGGCTGGCGAACCTGTTGAATTATCTTTTAAAAATGCAGGTACAATGCCTAAAGAGTCTATGGGGCACAATGTAGTTATCTTAAAACCAGGAGTTGATCTGCCCACTTTTGGTGCTGAAGCTGCTGCAGCTGCTGCAGACGAATATATCCCAAAATCGGCTTTATCTTCAATTGCAGCCCACACCAAATTGTTGGGACCTGGAGAAACTGATAAAATCACGTTTACACTTGAAAAAGGTGTTTATACTTTTATCTGTAGCTTCCCTGGTCACTACGGTGTCATGCAAGGAAAAATTGTTGCAGAATAATCAGTAAATAAAAAAAGGTATTCAAAACATGAATACCTTTTTACTTATCCTCCCTCCCAAGCGCTTATCATTTCGGTTATGGTGTGTAATTTCTCGCTATTTATCAAATAAATGTAAAGTAAGGCGCTTTAGTCACAAATCGTAAGTTTTGATTTCCTATCCCATTAATAATCATTAAATTTGTGGTACAAAAAAATAAAACGTAATCAATGCAATACGACGTAATTGTAATCGGAAGTGGTCCAGGTGGATATGTAGGAGCTATCCGTTGTGCCCAATTAGGATTAAAAACAGCTGTTATCGAAAAATATAGCACATTTGGTGGTACTTGTCTTAACGTTGGATGTATTCCTTCTAAAGCGCTTTTAGATGCTTCGGAGCATTATTACAATGCTGCGCACAATTTTGATACATTCGGCATCAGTTTGAAAGACCTGAAAGTAGATATGGCAAAGATGATTGCTCGTAAAGACGATGTCATTGCACAAAATACTGCCGGTATTACCTTCCTATTCAAAAAGAATAAAATTGACAGTTTTCAGGGTGTGGGTTCATTTGTGGACAAAAACACGATCAAAATAACAAAAGCAGATGGTTCTACAGAACAGATCACTGGTAAAAATGTAATTATTGCGACCGGATCGAAACCAACTTCATTGCCCTTTTTGCCGGTTGATAAAAAGAGAATCATTACCTCTACAGAAGCGCTTAACCTAAAAGAGATACCTAAACACCTTATTGTCATCGGTGGTGGTGTGATTGGTTTGGAATTGGGTTCAGTTTACGGCCGTTTAGGTTCAAAAGTTTCTGTTGTTGAATTTGCAAAATCCATTATCGGCACAATGGATGCTGGGTTAGGGAAAGAACTACAGCGTGTTTTGAAAAAATCATTGGGAATGGAGTTCTATTTGGGGCATAAAGTAACAGGAGCTTCCGCTAATGGCGATGTCGTAAATGTAACGGCAGAGGATCCGAAGGGACAAGAAATTACTTTAGAGGGCGACTATTGCATCGTAGCGGTTGGTCGTACCGCATATTCAGAAGGATTAGGATTAGAAAATATCGGCATTACTGTAGAAGAAAGAGGTAAAAAAATACCCGTTAATGCACACCTTGAAACAGCCGTACAAGGCGTCTTCGCTATTGGGGATGTAATCACTGGAGCGATGTTAGCCCATAAAGCTGAAGACGAAGGTGTATATGTCGCAGAATACATAGCAGGTCAAAAACCACATATTGATTATAATTTGATTCCGGGCGTCGTTTATACGTGGCCAGAAGTTGCATCTGTCGGAAAAACTGAAGAGCAACTTAAAGAGGCGGGTATTAAGTACAAAGCAGGATCATTCTCTTTCAAAGCCTCTGGCCGTGCAAAAGCGTCTGGCGATACTGATGGTTTCGTAAAAGTACTCGCTGATGCCACTACTGATGAAGTATTAGGCATACATATGATTGGTCCACGTGCCGCAGATATAATTGCTGAGGCGACGGTAGCCATGGAATACCGCGCATCTGCAGAAGATATCGCACGTATTTGCCATGCACACCCAACCTATACAGAAGCACTCAAAGAAGCTGCGCTAGCAGCTACTGCAAATCGAGCAATACACGCTTAGGCGTCAATGTAAAATACTCAAGGGGAAAAGGAAACTTTTCCCCTTTGCCTTAAATATCTATACACAATGAATTTTTATACAAGAAAATGGGTCAAACCCGAAGACCTAAATCCTAACGGAACATTATTTGGAGGAACATTGCTGCGATGGATAGATGAAGAAGCGGTAATCTATGCTATCGTTCAACTTGGGAACCCAAAAGTAGTTACAAAGTTTATTTCAGAAATAAACTTTGTAAGCTCAGCAAAACAAGGTGATATTCTAGAACTCGGCATTGAAGCCATCAATTTTGGAACAACATCCTTAACTATGCGCTGTGAAGTCCGCAATAAAATATCCAAAAAGACAATTCTATCGATCGAAAAACTGGTATTTGTAAATTTGGATGAGGATGGCAATCCAGCACCTCATGGCAGGAATAGCATCACTTATGCTTACATGGGTATTGAGAAAACAGGAAGAGATGATTAAACATCTCCCTGTTCCTCTTAAAATCTGTGTTTCTTGTCAATAATCGTGCGAACTACTGTTCGTCTTACAGATAGGCTTTTCTTCCTTTCTATTTTCGATCTCACTCGCTAAGAAAATTCAGGCATCAATACACTGTATCACAAGAAGACTAAGACTTTTGTCTTTTTCCTTCAATTTCCTTTTTTAGATCCAATTCTACCCAAAAGCCAAAAATAGGAATCAAAGAAGCCAAGAAATATTTAATAGCCTTTAAGATAGGCCACTTGTATTCTACGGTAGACATAATTAGCATAACGACAAAAATAACGACAAAAAAGCCATGAATGGAGCCTGCTATTTTCACTGCTTCGGGTATTCCCGCGAGATATTTCAGAGGCATAGCAATAAAAAACAAGCAAATTGTGGAAATAGCTTCCCACAGTGCAATCTGTCTAAATATTCTTAACATAATGATAAACTGTCTATTGTGAATTCCAAAAATAAGACTCTAAATAAGGATTAACTATTATTTTTACCCCTTTGACTAAGATGTGACATTCACCTACAAACAACGACAGTGTTTTATCGGAAACCGCCAATTTTACAATAAATTGTTCAGTTTCATCAGAAAAAATGCGTACTTTTGAATGAATATAGGCTTCACATATTTTGGTATTTGAAGCTATAACACTCAACTACAGAATATTTATTTATATGAATTACGACATCATTGTAATCGGTAGTGGTCCAGGCGGGTATGTTGCTGCCATTAGAGCCGCTCAGTTAGGGTTCAAAACAGCGATTATTGAACGCGAATCATTAGGCGGAATCTGTCTAAACTGGGGCTGTATCCCTACAAAAGCATTATTGAAAAGTGCTCAGGTATTTGAATATTTAAACCATGCCGCTGATTACGGCATCAATGTTCAAGGTGGTGAGGCCGATTTTGAAGCTATCGTCAAAAGAAGTCGCGGAGTTGCTGAAGGAATGAGTAAAGGTATCCAGTTTTTGATGAAAAAGAATAAAATCGACGTTATCAATGGTACTGCAAAAATTAAAAAAGGTGGTAAAATCGATGTTAAAGGAGCAGACGGTTCTACTAAAGAATATTCGGCAAAACATACGATCCTTGCGACTGGTGCACGCTCGCGTGAATTGCCTAATTTACCTCAAGATGGTAAAAAGATAATTGGTTACCGTCAGGCAATGACACTACCTAAACAACCAAAATCTTTGGTTGTTGTAGGGTCTGGTGCTATCGGTGTCGAGTTTGCTTATTTCTATAATGCAATTGGAACGAAAGTGACTATCGTCGAATTTATGGATAGAATAGTTCCTGTTGAAGATGAAGAAATTTCAAAACAATTAGAGAAAAGTTTAAAGAAACAAGGCATCTCTGTTTTAACTAAGTCAGAAGTTCAATCTGTTGATACATCAGGTGAGTTGAGCAAAGTCTCAATCAAAACCGAAAAAGGTATAGAAGTGATCGAAGCAGAGATTGTATTATCTGCTGTTGGTATTGCTCCAAATATCGAAAATATAGGATTGGAAGAAGTTGGTGTAAAAACCGAGCGTGGACGTGTTGTAGTAGATGATTTCTACAAAACAAACATCGAAGGCGTGTATGCTATCGGAGATATCGTTAAAGGTCAAGCCTTGGCTCACGTTGCGTCAGCAGAAGGGATCACTTGTGTTGAAAAAATCAAAGGTCTACATGTTGAACCGATCGATTACAACAACATCCCCGGCTGTACATATTGTTCACCAGAAATTGCATCTGTAGGTTATACCGAAAAAGCTGCTAAAGAAGCTGGTTATGAAATAAAAGTTGGTAAGTTCCCTTTCTCCGCTTCTGGAAAAGCTTCAGCTGCTGGTGCAAAAGATGGGTTTGTAAAAGTTATCTTTGACGCTAAATACGGTGAATTCCTAGGTGCACACCTCATCGGAGCCAATGTGACAGAGATGATTGCGGAAGTTGTTGTTGCCCGTAAATTGGAAACAACAGGTCACGAAATGATTAAAACTATCCATCCTCATCCTACCATGAGTGAAGCAATTATGGAAGCTTGTGCTGATGCCTACGGTGAAGTAATCCACTTATAGCATTCGGAAAATAAAATTTAA
>DGIS01000020.1:0-148512 GCA_002386525.1 Sphingobacterium sp. UBA4616 | reverse complement strand
TTAAATTTTATTTTCCGAATGAATAAAGAAGCTACATAACCAGTCTTGACTTAAAGACGATCTGTTGGTCTGGCGCTTCAGGATTATCTATTCGATCGAATAGAATTTCTGCTGCTTTGCGCGCTTGCATTCCCGGAAACTGTTCAATACGTCCCATTGGTGGATTTTCCATATATTGCCATAAAGGATAGTTCGCATAGCTGATGAAAAAGATATCCTGGTTCAATACAAGACCTTTCTGCCGGGCCGCTTTCATCAAGTCAAGCGTTACAAAATCATTAAAAGAAATTATCGCTGAGGGTCGCTCAGACATCGCAAATATACTATCCATAGCGCTTTCATTTCCTTCCGTACTCAAATCCGTTTCGATGATATTCTTATCAAGAATATCCATACCATTTCTCTTCATAGCAGATAGATAGGCAACTTTTCTGTCTTCACTAGCTGGCAATGTTTTCGGTCCATTTACAAGAGCAATAATTTTGTGACCACAGGCCACGAAAGCATCAACAGCTTCGTTCATACCAGTAGAAAGGTCACTTTGTACTTTATTGATATGAGGCAAACTAGGTACACAGTCAAAGAAGACAACCGGAATATCCGAAGCACCCAATTTTTCGATAAACTCCAAATTAGTAGTCTTTTTACCGATAGACATTAAAATTCCATCGACACGATGGTTTTTAAATGTTTTTAAGATCTGCTCTTCACGATCGGGATCATCCAATGATTGTCCCATTAGAACAGTGTATCGGTGCTCAGATGCAACATTTTCAATTTCACTGATAGCAAAGGAAAAAAACGGTTCAGACAGACTCGGCAAGATAACAGCGATGGTAAATGTTTTGCGCTGTTTGAAGAATATGGCTGTTTGATTGGGTTCGTAATTCAATTCTTCGGCCATTTTTTTTACCCGCATTGTTGTTACCAATCCAATACTCGGATGATCATTCAATGCTCTAGAAACTGTTGAAGGACTGATTTTCAGCTTCTTGGCAATTTCTTTAATCGTGGCAGGCTTGTTCACTTTGTTCATAAATCCAAGGGCTTTATATAAAAATAGGGCTTTTATATCCCTAATCATAATTTTTTCCAACAATATTGACTACGATTCTAATGACAATATCGTCTTGGTAGATTAAACAAATATACTTACTGTAAACTTAGTCTACAAATTGAATTGCGCTTGGTTCAACAGTAAACTCATTCGCAAGGAAGTCCAAAGGCACGATCCCCCTAAAAATAAGTTCATCCAAAAAGTAAACTTTTATCTCATTCTCATATTCGCCCCAGTCCACAAATTTCACTTTATTAAGCTGTTCAAGCGGATTTCCTTTTGTTAAGATACAAATATGCTTACCTTCAGCTTTTAACGCTTTAAATAGCATATTAATGTGATCAAACAACTGTAATCTCAGTGGCAAAATAGCATTCACATGAAGTCGCTCAAAATTCTCCTTATATTTTTGGTCCAATCCGAAGGCTTGTTGCGCATGTTCAAACAATAAATCTTCTCCTTGACGCTCGAGGTGATCTTTCATAAATTGAATCAAATCTGCTTGAGCTGGAACCGTCTCAGTAAATTCTATAAAATTAGCGAAAAGGTAATAGACCTGTAGTAGGTAATCTCTTTTAGAGAAAACAACATCATCTAATTCAAAAATATAAACCTTTTTTTCTTCTGGAAACATCATCTATGAATAAAGCTTAAAATTATGGACAGTGCCTACATCGATAAAACAAAAACAATAGCGCTGGCAGTAAAAATAAGAGGCTATTTGGATACACAAATTAGTGCTAAATCCTCTCCAGAATCAGAGGCGCCAAACAAGCCGTCCAATGATCTTTCGATAGTCGTCGAGTCCAATAAATCGTTACCCTTAGAAAGAAGTCTATAAGGCAGGTCTGTTGGAGGGTTTTCCATAAGAGGGATTGTTTCGAGCAGATCTTTATCCGGAACAAGAACTGAGATTTGATATTCCTCAAATAAAACTTTGGCTACAGACAGGGGTTCAAGTTCGAAGCCGCCCAAAGGCAATACATAATCCACCTGTTGATCTAGACATAATTTAAGCACCTCGTGTGCAAAAGTAGGAAGAAGACCTTTCGGAATTCTGGCGTATTTATCCGACTTTAAAAGCAATCCGGGGATTTCTTCTGAACTTGCAAATAATACTTCGAAATCAGCGCCGAGCTTTTTTGCTATACGCATCGCCAAAGGCCTAGTCCCGAAAGTTATGAGTATTTTTTTCATTAAAACCTATTTATAATCCCAATATTTCAGGATGTTGTGGATCTGTTAAACGACTACACCATCACGCATATGAATCGTTCGATCCGAAATTCGAGCAAGCTCTTCATTGTGCGTAACGATAATAAATGTCTGCTGAAATTTATCTCTAAGATCAAAAAACAATTGATGTAAAGCGGCTGCATTTTCAGAGTCGAGATTACCGGAAGGTTCATCTGCCAAAATGATAGAAGGATCATTGATCAGCGCACGAGCCACAGAAACACGTTGCTGTTCACCTCCAGACATTTCAGCAGGCTTATGGTCAATACGATGAGAAACCCCCAATAACTCCAACAATTTCTTCGCCTTTTCCTCCGCCTCAAATCTTCCCTTTCCGTGAATAAAAGCAGGAATACATACATTTTCTAAAGCAGTGAATTCAGGCAGCAAATGGTGAAATTGAAATACAAAACCGATATGTTCGTTGCGAAAAGCACTTAACTTTTTAGCACTCAATTTTTGGACATCAACACCATTGATCAAAACCGATCCCTGATCGGGTTTATCTAAGGTACCGATGATGTGCAGCAACGTACTTTTTCCAGCCCCCGATGCACCTACAATACTAACGATTTCGCCCTTTTCAACAGCGATATCAACACCTTTCAAAATCGGTAATGACCCATAAGCTTTGTGAATTCCTTTGGCATGTAACATCATAGGACAAAGATAAATAAATTTACGATACAACGCGTTTGAATAAATAAGCTGTTATTTCTCAATTCCAGCCATTTTATTTTGTCTAAATGTCAAAAAATAGATAAAAGAGCAATTTATCACTTGTCTTATCCCCCAAAAAATTATATTTTTACGCCAAATATTTTTGCAAATGAACATTCACGAATATCAAGGAAAACAAATACTAAAGAGCTTTGGTGTGCGCGTACAGGAAGGTATCGTAGCAGATACTCCAGAGCAAGCTGTGGAAGCGGCCAAAAAAATGAAAGAAGACTACAACTCTGATTGGGTTGTTGTCAAAGCTCAAATTCACGCTGGTGGCCGTGGTAAAGGTGGTGGTGTCAAGTTAGCTAAGAACTTAGATGAAGTCAAACAAAGAGCAACTGACATCATTGGTATGCAATTAGTAACGCCTCAAACTGGGCCTGAAGGTAAAAAAGTAAACAAAGTTTTGGTAGCTCAAGACGTTTACTATCCAGGCGAGAGCGAAACAAAAGAATTCTACATGTCCGTATTATTGGACCGTGCTAAAGGACGTAACATCGTTATGTACTCTACAGAAGGTGGTATGGATATCGAAGAAGTTGCAGAAAAAACACCGCACTTGATTTTCAAAGAAGAAATCGATCCAAAAGTAGGCTTACAAGGATTCCAAGCACGTAAAATTGCTTTCAATCTTGGTCTTTCTGGTGCTGCCCACAAAGAAATGGTAAAATTTGTTGCTGCCCTTTACAAAGCATACGATTCTACAGACTCTTCCATGTTTGAGATCAATCCTGTATTGAAAACTTCTGACGACAAGATTTTAGCCGTTGATGCTAAAGTAAATCTTGACGAGAACGCTTTATACCGCCATGCAGATTACGCAGCTATGCGCGACGTAACAGAGGAGGACCCAACAGAAGTTGAAGCTGGTGAATCAAACCTAAACTATGTTAAATTAGATGGTAACGTAGGTTGTATGGTAAATGGCGCTGGTTTGGCAATGGCTACCATGGATATCATCAAAATAGCCGGCGGTGAACCTGCCAACTTCTTAGATGTAGGTGGTACAGCAAATGCTGAAACTGTAAAAGCTGGTTTCAATATCATTTTAAAAGACCCTAACGTAAAAGCAATCTTAATTAATATCTTCGGTGGTATTGTTCGTTGTGACCGTGTTGCTCAAGGTGTAATTGATGCGTATAGCGAAATTGGAAACATTCCAGTTCCTATTATTGTTCGCCTTCAAGGTACTAATGCTGAAGAAGCGAAAAAATTAATTGATGAATCCGGTTTACAAGTCTATTCTGCAATCTTATTGAAAGAAGCTGCTGAATTAGTGACGAAAGTATTGAAAGGATAATTCCTTGAATCATCATAGCAAAAAAGCGCGAATTAAAAATAATTCGCGCTTTTTGTTATTGTACCTCATCTTATGAAACCCAGCTTGCCAAAGTTATGTTTCCTATAGAAATGAGACCTATTTCACTTTCTAATTTTCTAATTTCCACCTGTCGTGATTGTAATAATATATTTGTCCCATGAGCTATAGTGCCCCATCGTGAATTGAATTAAATCAACATTTATAGCCAATAAACCAACAGAATAGCGTATTTTTGTATTGCTTTTTTAACAAAGCATCTTTTACAAGTCAATCTCCAAAAATTAAGATGGAACACACAAGAATAAAGGAACTATTGAATGCCACAGAATTTGGCAAAGAGGTCGTTGTTAAAGGTTGGGTTAGAACTTTCCGTAACAATCAGTTTATAACAATCAATGACGGTTCGTCAATCAATAATATTCAAGCAGTTGTCGATTTTGAAAATACACCTGAGGATATCTTAAAACGTATCACCACTGGAGCAGCAGTTCGCGTAAAAGGTCAGTTGATAGCATCACTGGGTAAAGGTCAAAAAGTTGAGGTTAAAGCTACTGAAGTAAGCATTATTGGTGATTCTGATCCTGAGAAGTATCCCTTACAGCCTAAAAAACATAGCTTAGAATTCTTACGTGAAATTGCGCATTTACGTTTCCGTACCGGTACTTTCAATGCTGTATTTAAAGTTCGTAATGCTTTGGCATTTGCTGTACATAAGTTTTTTCAGGAAAACGATTTTGTCTACATGCATACACCGATCATCACAGGTTCAGATGCGGAAGGTGCAGGAGAAATGTTCCAAGTTACGACACTGGATTTAAAAAATCCTCCACGCAAAGAAAACGGAGAGATTGATTTTAAAGAAGATTTCTTTGGAAAATCAACAAACTTGACTGTATCTGGCCAATTGGAAGGCGAACTCGGTGCCATGGCATTTGGCAACATCTATACTTTCGGCCCAACGTTTAGAGCAGAAAACTCCAATACAACACGCCATTTAGCCGAATTTTGGATGATTGAACCTGAAATGGCTTTTTACGAGTTAGAGGACAATATGGATCTGGCCGAAGCCTTATTGAAATATGTCATCCGATACGCTTTGGAAAATTGTCCAGAAGAAATTGAATTCCTAAAAAATCGTTTGCTGGAAGAAGAGAAATCAAAACCAGCTACAGAACGCTCTGAATTAAATCTCGTTGAGAAATTAAACTTTGTTTTAACAAACGATTTCGAACGCGTTACCTACACAGATGCCGTTGAAATATTAAAACGTAGCAAACCAAATCAAAAGAAACAATTCAAATATTTAATTGACGATTGGGGTGCTGATTTACAATCGGAACATGAGCGCTATTTGGTAGAAAAACACTTCAAAAAGCCCGTTATATTAATAGATTATCCTCGCGAAATCAAGTCCTTCTATATGAAGCAAAATGCACCGGATGCGCAAGGAAGAAATACCGTCCGTGCAATGGATATTCTTTTCCCAGGAATTGGTGAAATGGTCGGTGGTTCACAGCGTGAAGAAAATCTGGAACGCCTACTGGATCGTATGGCTGAAGTTGGTATTCCTGCGGAAGAAATGGAGTGGTTTTTGGATACACGACGTTTTGGATCGGTACCACATTCAGGATTTGGCGTAGGTTTCGAGCGCCTCGTTTTATTCACGACGGGAATGACCAATATCCGCGACGTCATTCCATTCCCACGTACGCCTAAAAACGCAGAATTTTAATATAAAAAACAACAGCCAAAACAAAATATTTTGGCTGTTGTTAATTTAAATATAGCGTATCTGAATTCAGATAATAATTTATGCCCTATTGACATCTTTCAGCAGGGCTCGAGATTAGACCTAATTCAGGTGATTAACAAAGAAAAAATGCTTATTAAGATATATAACGATAATCCCAATCCCAAAGCAATAGAACAGGCAGTTGATATTCTTCGCCGCGGCGGAGTGATCATCTACCCCACTGATACTGTATATGGTATTGGCTGTGACATTACGCAACAAAAAGCAATAGAGCGCGTCTGTGAAATCAGAGGCCTAAAGCCGGAAAAAGCAAATCTATCATTTATCTGCTATGATCTAACAGATATTTCGCAATATACAAAATCATTTGACACGTCCGTATTTCGTGTATTAAAAAAAGCCTTACCTGGACCTTTTACTTTTATTTTTAATGCAACAACGAAAGTCCCTAAGCTCCTAAGTTCCAAAAAGAAGACTGTGGGTATCCGTGTTCCAGACAATAATATTGTACGAGAAATTGTCAAACAGTTAGGCAACCCTATTGTGACAGCCTCCATTCACGATGAAGATGAAATTATTGAATATTCTACTGATCCTGAATTAATTCACGAGAAATACGAAGATCTCGTTGATGCGGTTATAGACGGAGGGTATGGTGATAATATAGCATCCACTGTTGTCGACCTCACAGAAGGTACTTTTGAAGTTGTCCGTGAAGGTAAAGGTGATTTAGAACAATTCCTATAAAAACCGACTTTCAATGTAAGTTCTCCAGAATGAGCATTGTTCAGAGATCTCTCCAACATCATTGTTGGTAAATTGTGGATAAACTATTCCTTTCAATACGGTTATTAACAAAACAAGCCGCTTACTAACATATAAAATGTTAACAAGTACCTTGTTGACTTATATGTATTAGTATAAAATGTGTATAAGTTACTACTTACCAACATCACATTGTTAACAACACAAGTTGAAAAGCTTCAAAAAACTACAAAATGTGCAAAACTAAGGGGTTATACACATGAAAATGTGAATAAGTTAGCGATCATCGACAAATTGATTAACTATCGTGTTTATAAAAAAACTATATTAACAGATTCCTGTGGAAAGTTAAGAACCACGCTCAACTCTTCTTTTAATCGCCGTGTTGAAAAGGCCAAATCCCCGTTCTGTTTCTGTAAATAGTTTTCCTAAAAAAGGAACCAAGATCGCTTATACATTGGAAGTTCCATATGGAAGGTTTGTCAAAAATAAATGAAGCAAGATCGGTCACAAAATAGTTTGCAGTACCTATCCACTGCGTAAACTCTCCTTTATTTGACCAGGGGTATTGACGAATCAATCCAAATTCAATAACAAACAAATGAGAAGAATAATCAGCCTCTTTGATCAGATATTCACCGCGCTTTAATTCAACACGTTCGAAGTTGGGAACAAGTTTTAGGGCGTTAGCATCAGAAGTAGAAAAAAAATCTTTAAAGAGTTGATCTAACATAAAACCAGCCTTTACAAAATGACGACTTCTTCAATAATGACGTGACCAACATATTCATTTACCCGTCCTAGAATTTGTCTTCGCATAAGTGCTAATTCATTCTTAATAACCGCGGATTCTACTCGTACAAATAACTTTTTATCACGAACATATAGCTGCTGTGTGCGGTTAGCGATTGCTTTGCCGATCAATTGGGGCCAAACGGAAGCAATCGATGTTTCGTCAAATTTCCTTCGCAGTTTATAAGCCTCAAGAAGACGTTCAACTCCCTCCTTAATCGTCATATCATCGCTTGACCGAATAAATTCTAGGCTTTTCTTAACTTGCTTCTTATACATTGACTTGTCCTCCTACAATATCAAATATACGAACAGGACGGTTGATTTCCTCAAATATTCGCTCAATTCTTTTTGAATCTGTATCGGTCAGGAAAATCTGTCCAAAATCATCTTCGGAAACCATTTGCATCAATTTGTGTGTTCTACGATCATCTAGTTTATCGAAAATATCATCCAGAAGAAGCAGAGGTTTAAAACCCTTTTTATGTTGCAAATAAGAATATTGAGCAAGTTTTAGCGCAATTAGAAAAGATTTCTGTTGTCCTTGAGAACCAAATTTTTTCAAAGGCATTCCACCGTGAATTGTAAATATCAGATCATCCTTATGTATGCCCTGGGTGGTACGCTCTAACATACGGTCACGCTCCAAGTTCTTTTCTAAAATATGTAAAAAAGAATCAGTCATTAAAGGCGATTCATAGTGCAATTGTACGGACTCCGCGTCGTCAGTGAGAAACTGATAATGTCGGTCAAATTCGGGCTGAAACTCTTCCATGAAACAACTTCTCTTTTGGAAAATAATATTTCCTACTTCCTCAAGTTGAAAATTAAGAATTTCAATTAGTCCAAGATCAAGTACACTGGTTTGACGCGCTTGTTTGAGAAGGCTATTTCGCTGCGCAAGGAGCTTATTATAGACAATTAACGTATCCAAATATTTATTATCAGTTTGTGAGATAACATTATCCACAAACTTCCTTCGTTCCTCGCTTCCGTCTGTGACGATGATGCTATCGTTTGGCGAAATCATGACCAAAGGAAACAAACCGATATGATCAGCCAATCTAGGATAATCTTTCTTGTTTTTTTTAAACTGTTTTTTTTGATTTTTTTTTAAGCTACAAGATATAAAATCACTGGATGATTCCTTATCAAATTCTCCCTGTACCATAAACCAGTCGTTGCCCGATTTGATGTGCTGTGAATCGATCGGATTAAAATAACTTTTACAAAGGGATAAATAATGAATCGCATCTAAAAGATTAGTTTTTCCAACCCCATTATCACCTGTAAATGCATTTACCTCAGGAAGAAATTCCAAAGATGATTCCGCGTAATTTTTGAAATTTAGAACAGAAAGTTGCTTGAGCCACATGGCACAAAGATACGCTATTTGGATTGCTAAAAATTATTTAATTTCCTCAAAATCGACAAACTCACCAGCTGTTTCCGTCCCCTTACGTTCGACACCTTCTTTTGGCGGAATGTAATCTACATGCACCTTACCTTCTGGCTGCGATCTTTTAGCTTGCTCTTGTCGTTGGCCGTTAAATTCATAATAAAAGGTTCCGCCTTGCCCTTGGCTATTATATGCTCCCCCTTGTTGCTGCGCTTTTTTCATTAACTTTTCAGCTGCTTTGCGCATCGCAAAAGGTAAAAATAATTTAAATAAGAATCTTACTACAAAGTAAACAGCGAATGCAATAAGTATAAATTTTAAAAATGCCATAGTTAATTCGTTGTTATTTTATCAAAAATAACCAATAACTCGGAAAATTGATGTCTTTAAAATGTCAGATAAGAATTTATTAACACATTTTAAGACTTTCCTAATTTCTCTTTCGTTTCCATAATAATCCGGTAGAGTTCTTCTTGACGCTGCGTACCCAAAACATAAGTAAGGCCATTTTTATCTGTCAGAAAAACAGCATTTTTGCCGCCAGCAAAAAATTTAATTCTACCTTTTGTATGAAGATTGTAAACTGGATTATTAAAAAAGAAAGTGCTATATGGCGCCTTTTCTATCTTTGTGATAGACGCAAGATCTATTTTGACCACTCGGGTAGACCAAAGCCCGCTAATAAGAATATGATCTTGAAAGACCTCCGTACGGAATAACACCATATACATCATTACGATAGATGTGATGATAATACCTACCCCGACAATAAAAAACAATTGACTGGAAATCAAATGATCCAAATTTAGATAAAATGCAGTAAAGCAAAAAAGTACAAGCACCAAACGCACGCTTATCCAAACACGGTCACGACCTAAATATTGATTTTCCGAATAGAGTACACCTTCTTTCATTTATTTAAGATTTAGCTGTCAATTGGGAGACTCAATACCATTGTTTTCGTATATTTCAACTTATCAATAGCATCGCTTTGCTTCTATGGATTCACCATCCACACGATACTGTATTAGATCATAGAAACACATTGTACTCTCTCCAAAAACAGAGTTTTTTGTCATAATCAGCGTCAGTATTTTTCGCTAATCCGTTCTGCAAACTAAAGTAAGGACTTTTTTTGTATTGGAGGTAATTTTATAACGATTGTCTATCCGATAATTTGCTACCCAAAGAATATCTCCGTTTCCATTCACCACTATCGGAATATTTTCTTTTTCAAATAAACTGATCTTTTTATTGATAAAAAAATCGCTCAGCTTCTTACGCCCTTCCATACCTAAAGGATAAAAGCTATCGCCAACTTTCCACGATCGAATCGTGAGAGGAAAGACCAATAGGTCATAATCCAGTTTCGCAACCTCTGTCGCGTTGATAATAGTTACATCTGTAGAAACCTCAGCATGAAAACAATACTGCTTCCACTCCACGGTCGAAGTTTCAGAGGTAATCAAAACCTCATCAGCAGAAATAAATTCCTTCTCTCGAATAAAAAGTTCATTTCTGTCCAAGAGCATATGGTAGCAATCAGATTGAAAAATACGCCCCGACTCTCTTACCCACGCCTGTTGGAGATCACTTAATATCGCCTTTGAGAAATTAAAGGGCGAAAATAGCTCATAGAGCAGTGGAAGATTATCAAGATAAGGTTCTAAATCTTCTTTCCGAACCTCCCACCCTTCGCCAGTAGGATAAAAGAGCTTCCTCCGAATAGGCTCTACAAATTGCTGCAGCAGCTGATAAGACTCTTTAAAATGATTAATATTCTGCTCAAAGACCATTTCGAAATCTGGCTGAAGCTTTTGAAAATGCGGAATGATATCAATCCGTATTTTATTTCGGGCATATTTTGTTGAAAAATTGGATTGATCATCCCGATAGGCAATACCGTACATATTAACAAAATGTTCAATGTCGCTGGCCTTTAGAAAAAGTAAGGGTCGAATGATGCGCTCCCGGAGAGGGAGAATACCTTGAAGTCCCTGAAGACCAGTTCCGCGACAGAGGTTTAATAGTACCGTTTCGATATGATCATTCAGATGATGAGCCACTGCAATTCGATCGAACCCCATTTCATGTCGCAATTTCTCAAACCAGGCGTAACGAAGTTCACGGGCAGCCATTTGAATCGAAATCTGTCGCTCCTTCGCATAGGCTTTTGTATCAAAATGCCGCACAAATATCGGAACATTATTTTCCATTGCGAACTTTCTAACCAATGCTTCGTCTTCATCAGAATCCGTCCCCCTCAATTTAAAATTACAATGTGCAATAGCAAGGGTATAACCCGCTTTTACAAATAGATGTGCCATGAGCATTGAATCCTTTCCTCCACTCACTGTAAGCAATACCTTATGATGGGGCATTAATAAATGCTCCTTTTCAATATAGCCCTTTAGTCTTTCCAGCACATTCATAGAACAAAGTTAAGGTATATTTTATGTCAAAGATAAATTCAAGTCTTAAAATTTGTGAAATCCAGTAAAGTAGCAATTAAAATCCATATTTTTGCCCATGTGAAACAATACATTTATACACTTATTGTATTTATTTTAACTGGCTTGTCGGTACAAGCACAGAAACAGGATGAGCTAAAGCTTCTTTCATCATCCCATATTATTACTGGAAAAGATGGCAATATCCTGTTTTACCGTCCAGTCTATGAACATGTAGGCTCAACGCTATCCTCAGATAGTGGCTATTTGCATAAAGACAACATTGGCCGACAATTTTTTGAAGCCTTTGGGAATGTTATCATCACTCAACCCGACGGTACCCAAATATTTTCCAATAAATTACACTATGAAGCTGCCATGCAACTTGCTACACTTACGGGAGCAGTGCGCATGGTCAGTACCAATGGCTCCATACTGACGACCGACCACCTTGTCTATAATATGCGGAGTAAAATCGGTAATTATTACAGTGGTGGGCGTATTCTTTCAGGAAGTGATACGATTACCAGCCAGCGGGCTACTTACTTCGAAAATACAGGCGAGTCCTATTTCAACCAAAAAGTTGTGGTTCGATCAACCAATGTAAAAGTCTACACGGACTCCATGAAATACAATGGCAATACACGTATTACCGAATTCTATGGCCCTACTAATATCAAAGGGAATAAGGGGGAAAACTTATATACTGAAAAAGGCCGATATCACATGGCAACAGGCCAAGCCTATTTTTCTAAAAATAATCTCTACACCGAAGGAACAAAGTTTCTCAAGGGAGATAGTCTATTCTACGATAGGCAGGTGGGAATAGGTAAAGCCGTAAAAAACGTGGTCTTTGTTGACACATTAGACAAATTTTACGCCTACGGCGGATTTGGCCTGTACAATGGGAGGAACGAATCCATCACCATGACAGATAAGCCGTTGATCATTTCGGTTGTCAAAAAAGATTCAACACAAAAAGATTCTGTATCTTCTTTGTCTCCTGCTCCACAAAAACCAGGGCAAGAGCTCAAAAAAGAAACTAAAGAGTTAAAGGAAATTGAGAAAGATCGACAGAAAGGTAACCTCAAATCAAATAAGACCGCATCAGAAGGAATTGTCGAAGAAAAGGATCGTTCGGGTAAAAACACAAACAGCGGCAAAAAAGTACAGTTACAGTCTAACGCACAAGTAGATTCAGTTTTTATGACGGCCGATACACTGTTCTCGCAAATGATATTCCGCAAAGACTATGTAGCTAAAGATTTCAAATTGGATCGTGAAGGTGGAGCTATTGAAGACGATAATGAGGTCGATTATGGCGAAACAGATTCAACATCAGCACAGATTGACTCTATCGATGCTTTACAAACCGTTGCAGATAGTCTTCAAAAAGACCTCGATAGTCTGCATAAAAAAGACAACAGGAAACCCGTAGTAGAAAAAAACACAAACAAAGTACTCGATAAGCTGACGAATAAAAAGCCGCTTGTTCCGAAAAAAACACCAATTATCGTTGGTGATCAGAACAAAATAGAAATTGAAAAAAACCTAAAGGCTGATAGTGTATTACGCAAAAAAGCGATTATCCCAAAGGGTGGAGAATCCGATAAACTCATGGGAGCTGCACTAAAAAATGCACAAGAAGGAAAAAGCGATTCCCTTGCGCAGGACACAGCAAAAACGAGGATTATCAAAGCCTACTATAATGCGCGACTGTTTAAATCTGATTTGCAGGCTGTAGCCGATTCCATGTATTATGGTATGCAAGATTCTATGTTCAGACTTATGGGGAAACCAATGATGTGGGCCGAAAACTCACAAATCTCAGGAGATACCATCTTCCTACAAGTAAAGAATCAGAAATTAGACAATTCACTACTCGTAGGGAATGCTTTTATGGTTAATGCAACGAGTGACTCTCTCAAATTTAATCAGATAAAAGGCCGAAAAATCACAAGTTTTTTCACCAATAACCGCATGGAACGCCTTTTCGTTGATGGTAATGCGGAAAACATATTCTACAATATTGATGAGAAGACCAATGTAACCACAGAGCTTGTCCATGACCGCAGCAGTCGTTTCAAGATCTTGATGGAAGACAATAAGTTGAAGGAATATGTGTCCATCCGTAAAGTAGACGGCAAGGTCTATCCTATTGCTGAAGTCACTGCCGATAAGGAATTCCTTCCGAATTTCACTTGGCGACCTGAAGACCGGCCTAAGTCAAAAGACGATTTATTAAATCGAAAAAGAGATCTTTCAAAAGCTTCATTTACGGTTCCTACTGCACCGGAAGGTGAGGAATCAGGGACAATGAAGTCTATAAAAAAAGGGGATAAAACTACTACCAATCAAAAGGATACTGCAAAAAAAGCAGATTCGAACGAGAGTGGCGCGAAAGGGAAAGATTTAAATCCTACATCCGAAAATAATAAAACGAACACTGCAAAGTCAACAGTCAAACCGGTTGAAACGACAGACAAAACGAACGGAGCGCAACCAAATGTAAAAACTGCAGCCGACAAAGCAACTGCAAAGTCCGGCTCAACAACTAATAAACCGGCGATGACACCGGCGCAAGATAGTACACAGACAAAGGTAAAAGCTAAATAACCGCCACTACCAGGTCGCACAAAAAAGCAGCGCAAAACAAATTGTTTTGCGCTGCTTTTTTGATTCAAGACTATCTGCTGCTCCTCTTAGATGCGCTCATTCATTAAATTAAATCAATAAAAATTTCTATTTATAATTAATTCAAACGAGATCGTTATTATAACTTACTTCGTTTTTAAATAAGCAGCAAGTTTACCCACAGCAATCGCACGATGGCTTATGCTGTTTTTCTCCTCGGCAGTCATCTCCGCAAAAGTTTTGTCATAGCCATTAGGGATAAAGATAGGATCATAACCAAAACCATCAACACCTCTACGGTCCGCACTAATTTTACCTTCAATACTTCCCTCAAAAAAGTGCTGCTGCTCATTCAAATATAAGGAAATAACCGTTTTGAATCTCGCCGAGCGGTTAGGGTTATTACCCAATTTCTCCAAGACAAGATCGATGTTCTTTTCCATATCCCTTGACCCAGAATAGCGGGCTGAATAAACTCCCGGTTCACCGTTTAATGCATCGATCTCCAATCCAGAATCATCACCAAAGCAGTAAAGACCATATTTGTTCACTAAATAATCTGTTTTTTGTTGTGCATTTTCCTGAAATGTTACGCCTGTTTCTGGAATATCATCCTGACAGTCAATATCGTTTAAACTCTTAATGACAAAAGCATTTCCCACAATTGCTTGGACTTCTTCCAATTTATGGGTATTATTGGTGGCAAACACAAGTTCTAGCATTTTCTATTTATTTTGATATCCCATCAAAAATATGCAATCTTATCCACATTAACATTCCCACACCTATATTTAAGAAAAGACCACTCCACCCAATCTATTGATAAGGAATAGGCAGTTTATACGCTTTTTAGCCATAAAATACACATATCCGATTGATACAATGAAAAAATGGTGTAAATGGATTAGTCTACATCAGGTCTATCCTAAAAAAGATGGTATTCTATCCAATATTAAAATCCAAAAAAGATTTTTTACCAATCCCACTAAATCTAGTATACCCCAGTATCAGCATGAGGTATTTAAGAAAAGTTAAGAGCCAATAAAGGTCTTAAATTCGTTCCAGAATAGTTTCTTTTTATTCACATCGGCAAACATCTCCTCAAAGCTGAAGGTATTGAAAACTGTAGCAATACGACCCTTCATATAAGAATTATGGGCAATAAAAGGCAATTTTAAGGATGCCGGCTCCACACCCAACAATATAATCTTAGTGGGCTGAAAAAACTGCATAATGCGCTTAAAATCATTCGGATTATGTGAATTGGCCAAATTGAGTACCGCAACGGTCTCTTTGGTCAGTTTCAAGGCACCAATTGTCTTCTCAAAGGCATCGAGGGCTGCTGGCGAGAAGTAAGGATAATGCTCATAACGTAAAATAAAGAGTATACCTTGTTCTTTACTTCCCTGATAGATAAACTCACCCCCCAACACTTCAAGATCGTTAACCACATCCTGCCGCCCATTATCAGACCCCATACCCTTAACTGCTTCCTCGGCATCTAATCCTACTGCCAGATACGAGGTGTCCCTCGCCGCTGAAGAGTTGAGCGCAGCAGATAATATAGGAGTACTATTCCCCTCAGGAATAGGATGAATAGACACATCCTTTTGAAAATCAAAACCATTTGCAAAGATTGTTTCATCCATTAACACCTGAAGCGCTACCGGATTATCTGTTGTAAGATTGCTCATCAAGAAAAGATATATAAGAAAGTAAAGATAAACAAGAAAAGGGAAAAGAAAAAGGAGCGATAAATCGCTCCTTTCTGTATATCGAAAAGATTAATGACCTAAGATATAGGAAAAGATTAATGGCGCTACGATAGTCGCATCAGATTCAACGATAAATTTAGGCGTGTCGATATCCAATTTACCCCAAGTAATTTTCTCGTTCGGAACAGCGCCTGAGTAAGAACCGTAAGACGTTGTTGAGTCAGAAATCTGACAGAAATAAGCCCAAAAAGGAACTTCTTCCCATTCCAGATCTTGATACATCATCGGAACTACACAGATTGGGAAGTCACCAGAAATACCACCAGCAATTTGGAAAAATCCAACACCTTTACCCGCAGAGTTATTGCGGTACCATTCTGTTAAATAAATCATATACTCGATACCTGACTTCACTGTACTGGCTTTCAATTTACCTTTGATCACATTGGATGCAAAGATATTACCTGTCGTTGAATCTTCCCATCCCGGACATACAATCGGCAAATTTTTCTCAGCGGCAGCAACAATCCAAGAATCCTTTGGATCAATCTCATAATACTGTTCCAATACACCTGAGTTCACGACTTGATAAAGAAATTCATGTGGCAAGTAACGCTCGCCTTTTGCTTCAGCATCATGCCAAACATCTTCAAGATGCTTCTGCAAACGACGGAAAGCTTCCTCTTCAGGAATACAAGTGTCTGTCACACGATTATAGTGATTATCCAATAGCTCTCTTTCTTGTTCAGCTGTCAAATCTCTATAATTAGGGATTCTTTTGTAATGCGAATGCGCCACAAGGTTCATCACATCCTCTTCCAAATTAGCACCAGTACAAGAAATAAAGTGTACTTTATCTTGACGGATCATTTCTGCTAAAGAAACACCCAATTCAGCGGTAGACATTGCACCTCCTAAAGAGATCAACATTTTTCCACCATCCAACAGATGTTCCTCGTAACCTTTCGCAGCATCTACTAATGCCGCTGCGTTAAAGTGACGGTAATTATGCTCAATAAATTGAGAAATAGGTCCTTTTTGAGTACTCATGATATTTTCTAACTTTTATAAAATAATAAGTACCGCAAAGGTACTGAATATAATCTATTTTCGTTCCAATCGAGATTCAAAACGAGTATACAGCACATTTTTTTTTAAACGCCAACTAAACCTACTTTTTCAACAACTTAGAGAAAAACAAATAGGCCGCTACCAAAAAGATAACGATAATAATCAGAACAATAATCTCTTGTATCCCTATTCCCCAATTCATACTATTCATAATTTACCACAATTTAAATGATCCATTTCTCACAACTATCCAAGAACACTTGGTCTATATCAGCCCCGATACCAATTTCGTCTGAAATATGTATTTTATATCCTTCATATTGAATACCTCCGATCACGGGATCTTTAAGATGGCCAACCATACAGGTATCCAAATCAAAAAACTTGACATGTGGAGCAGCATACGCAAAATGTACTTTTGCCGCCAACGCAAGTCGCGATTCCAACATGCCACCGATCATACAGATAATCCCATATTCAGCGGCAATATCATGAATTTTTAAAGCTTCTTGAATACCACCTGATTTTGAAAATTTAATATTGATATAATCGCAAGCACCGGCTTTACAGAGGCGCTCCGCGTCATGGTGAGAATAAACCGATTCATCCGCCATCACAGGAACAATTGTTTCTGCGCGCAACTGAGGCAAATACTCATCGTTCCATGTACGCATAGGCTGTTCACAAAATTGTATCTTAAAAGGCTCTAATCCCCGCAATGCTTCTATTGCACCCGCATAAGACCAACCTTGATTTGCATCAACGCGAATAGGCATCTCGAATCCAACAGCCTTACGTATTTCTCGAATACGTGCAATGTCTATTTTCGGATCCTTCCCCAGTTTAACTTTCAACATGACCGCACCTTCGTCCTGTAAACGCTTTGCTTTCAGTGCCATCTCTTCCGGAGAAGCAATCCCTAAGGTGATATCTGTCGTAATTTCCCGCTTCGTTCCCTTTAGAAACTGATAAAGCGGCAGACCAGCATGTTTGGCCGCTAAATCATGCAAGGCCATATCAAAAGCTGATTTAATCGTTTTGTTGCCCGCAATATATAAGTCCAATTCAGCCAATCGTTCTTCTATAGCCAAAGGATCGCGCCCCTTCCAGATCTTTGCAAAATCTCTTGCCAGCACTAAACAGGTATCTTGTGTTTCTCCTACGATCATCGGAAACGCTGAACATTCACCCACACCATAGAAGTTGGCGTCAGTATGAATACGTATAAACGTATTCTGAGCATAATCCATCGTACCAGTCGCAATCACAAAAGGTTCCATTGGTATACTTAATCGATAAATTTCAATTTCAGTTATTTTCATCTTATTCTCTTTAGTTAAGCCATAGCGATACCGTATAAAGGATATGCAATACTTTGCCTAATTTATATATATTATCGCAATCTTGAGATGCATTTCTCATATCCAATATAAAAATATTGCCAAATGATGCATATTTCAGGTACGCGTAAACAGCTAATAACAGCCGTAATCATCAAATACAATATCAGCAATAAAATACACTAAAAGAAGTAATAAAATTAAATTAAACACATTTTCATTATAATTTTTATAATATTTAAGTTTTTTATTCCTATATTAGCAATTATAATTATTTGAAAAGGAAAGATGATCGAACAAAGACCGAAAACGGAGGGCCTTTACGACCCTAATTTTGAGCATGACGCCTGTGGGGTAGGCTTTGTTGCCCATATCAAAGGGAATAAATCACACGCACAAGTAAAAGATGCATTGACCATGCTGGAAAATATGGAGCACCGGGGTGCTTGCGGTTGTGATCCAGAAAGTGGTGACGGAGCAGGTATCATGATCCAACTTCCCCATGAATTTTTATGGGAAGAATGTATCAGCTTGGGTATACAATTGGAGGAACCAGGTTATTATGGCACAGGTATGGTGTTTCTTCCTAAAGAAGAAGACATGAACAAAATATGTCGGGATTTAATTGAAGAAGCGGCAGTAGAAAGGGGTATGAAATTCCTTGGTTACCGTCCAGTACCTGTCAATCGTGAAGGTATTGGACCAACAGCGCTCAGTGCGGAACCCGAGATTGTCCAATTTTTTGTCAGCAGACCGGACGGCGTTTCAAACACTGAAGAATTTGAACGCAAGCTTTTTGTACTACGTCGCCTGATCATCCAAAAAGTTAAACAACAACAAGAATACCCTCTCCCACTTTACTTTGCATCCCTTTCTTGCAAAACAATTATTTACAAAGGTCAATTAACAACATACCAAGTCGGAACCTATTATCTCGATTTACGCGATCCTCGTGTAGTATCTGCTTTCGGATTAGTTCACTCTCGTTTTTCAACCAATACATTCCCTTCATGGTCACTCGCACAGCCTTTCCGGATGTTGGCACACAATGGCGAGATCAACACCTTGACAGGTAACCTCAATTGGTTTTATGCAGGCATGCGTGCATTATCATCGCCTTACTTTACAGAAGAGGAAATGGAAATCCTGCTCCCTGTTGTAGACCGTGGTCAGTCAGACTCTGCATGTCTCGATAATGTTGCCGAATTGCTTTTACATAGCGGCCGTAGTTTAACCCATGTCATGTTAATGTTAGTTCCTGAAGCTTGGGATGGCAACACACAAATGGATCCGTTAAAACGCGCTTTCTACGAATATCACGCCACATTAATGGAACCTTGGGATGGTCCTGCAGCGCTTTGTTTTACCGATGGTAAACACATTGGCGCTACGTTAGACCGTAACGGCCTCCGTCCGTTGCGCTATGCCGTCACTTCTGACGACCGCGTTGTGGTTGCTTCTGAAGCTGGGGCACTTCCAATCGACGAATCTACCATCATCAAAAAAGGAAGGCAACAAGCAGGTAAGATTTTTCTTGTCGACATGGAACAGGGCCGTATCCTTACCGATAAAGAAGTAAAAGATCAATTGATCAATCAACAACCCTACAGCGAATGGTTAGACAATTATAAAATCAAATTAGAAGAACTCGAAGAACCTCGAGTTACCTACACCTACCTTTCCAAAGATTCCGTATTCAAATATCAGAAGACATTTGGTTTCTCCCGGGAAGATCTAGAAACGATCCTGACCCCAATGGCTTTAACAGGGTACGAACCCACCGGATCAATGGGTTCAGATGTCCCCTTAGCGATACTCTCGGACCAACCACAGCATATTTCAAGTTATTTTAAGCAATTTTTTGCCCAAGTAACCAACCCACCAATCGATCCGATTCGCGAACGCTTGGTCATGAGTTTAGCAACATTCATCGGTAACGCCGGCAATATTCTGATCGAAGACAAAAAATTCTGTCACTGTGTAACTTTACCACATCCGATCTTAACCTCCAAAGAACTGGAAAAATTGCGTTCCATCGATACAGGGTTATTCCAAGCAAAAACCATTCAATCCTACTTCCGCTCAGATGGCAAGCCTGGGGCGTTAGAAGCAGGTCTAGAGCGCCTGTGTCGCTATGCTGATGATGCTGTGCGTGATGGTTTTGAAGTCTTAATCCTTTCGGATCGCGCAATCGACTCCAAACACGCTGCGATCCCTTCCTTACTCGCTGTATCGGCGGTGCACCACCATTTGATCAAAACCGGAAATCGCGGTGCAGTAGGGTTAGTGGTTGAAGCGGGCGATGCTTGGGAAGTGCATCACTTCGCTTGCTTATTGGCATTCGGTGCTACAGCTATCAATCCCTATATGGCATTAGCCAGTATCCGTACCATGAAAGAACAAAATACATTGGATACCGAACTGACATGGCCAGAGTTATCCAAAAACTACGTGAAAGCCGTCAACAATGGATTGTTGAAAATTTTCTCTAAAATGGGAATCTCAACATTACAATCCTATCACGGAGCGCAGATCTTCGAAGTGCTCGGTATCGACAAATCTGTCGTCGATAAATTCTTTTGTGGAGCTGTTTCACGCATTGGTGGCATGACCTTAGATGATCTTGCTAAAGAAGCACTCTCAAAACACTGGCGCGGATTCGAAAAAAGCCGTACCCCACAAAATCTATTGCCAGAAGGTGGTATTTACCAATGGAAACGCCGAGGTGAAGGACACCTTTGGAATCCAGACACAATCCACCTCTTACAACAGGCCTGTCGCACTGGAGACTACGCGACCTATAAAAAATACGCGCAGAAAATCAACGAGCAAAAAGAACATATGTTTACCCTTCGTGGATTACTGGACTTTGCAAAACATCGCAATTCCATTCCACTAGAACAAGTAGAACCTGCCAGTGAGATCCTTAAACGTTTCGCTACAGGTGCCATGTCTTTTGGTTCAATCTCGCACGAAGCACACAGTACACTCGCCATAGCCATGAACCGTATCGGAGCAAAATCCAATACCGGTGAAGGTGGAGAGGATGAATTGCGTTATAAACCCCTCCCAAATGGAGACTCCATGCGTTCAGCAATCAAACAAGTCGCTTCGGCACGTTTTGGTGTTACATCCAATTACCTGACGCAAGCAGATGAGTTACAGATTAAGATGGCGCAAGGAGCCAAACCAGGTGAAGGGGGACAATTACCAGGACCTAAAGTTGATGCCTGGATCGCAAAAACCCGGCATTCAACACCCGGTGTAGGACTAATCTCCCCTCCACCGCATCATGACATTTACTCTATCGAAGATTTAGCACAGCTCATCTTTGACTTAAAGAATGCCAACCGCCAAGCAAGAATCAACGTAAAATTAGTATCTAAAGCAGGCGTCGGCACGATTGCTGCCGGAGTTGCGAAAGCTCACGCCGACGTCATCCTCATTGCAGGTTTTGACGGCGGAACAGGTGCATCCCCAATCAGCTCAATCAAACACGCGGGATTACCTTGGGAATTGGGTCTTGCAGAAGCCCATCAAACACTGGTGAAAAACAAATTGCGCAGCCGCGTAGTACTTCAAGCTGATGGTCAGGTAAAAACAGGTCGTGACATCATCATTGCAACACTATTAGGAGCCGAAGAGTGGGGTGTGTCCACTGCTGCCCTAGTGGCCGGCGGTTGTATCATGATGCGCAAATGCCACTTGAACACCTGTCCCGTGGGGGTAGCAACCCAAGACCCCGAATTACGGAAACTGTTCTCTGGAAAACCAGAAGATATTGTCAACTTATTCACTTTCTTGGCAGAAGAAGTGCGCGAAACAATGGCTTATCTTGGATTCCGCACCATCAACGAAATGGTTGGACGAGCTCAGTTCTTAAAAAAACGCGAGAATATAGATCATTGGAAAGCCAAGAAAATTGACTTTACCGATATATTGCACGTAGAGCGCAACGAACCTGGACAATCACTATACAATACCGAAGAGCAAGATCACGGTATGGCCATGATTTTAGATTGGGGCTTATTGAAACAGTCTAAATTAGCGCTAGATACCAAAACGCCTGTATTTGGCACCTTTAAAGTAAAAAATACAGACCGTACCATAGGAACAATGCTGTCCAACGAAATCTCCAAACTCTACGGTTCCGAAGGCCTACCTGACAACACCATCAACTTCAAATTTGAAGGTTCTGCGGGACAGAGCTTCGGCGCATTTTCTACCAAAGGCCTTTCCTTTGAGTTACAAGGTGAAGCCAACGATTATGTTGGAAAAGGATTATCAGGAGCTCAGTTAGCAATCTATCCAGTAGCAGAAAGTGCGCTTGTACCAGAAGATAATATCATTATTGGCAACGTAGCACTATTTGGTGCAACCTCGGGTCATCTATTCGTCAATGGGCAGGCAGGTGAACGTTTCGCCGTACGTAACTCAGGAGCTACCGCCGTGGTTGAAGGAGTTGGAGACCACGGTTGTGAATACATGACCGGAGGCCGAGCGCTGATTTTGGGTGCAACAGGCCGTAATTTCGCTGCCGGAATGAGTGGCGGTATCGCATGGATCTACGACATTAACGAAGATTTCCGCGATAATTGTAATCAAGAAATGGTTGACTTAGATCCATTGGAAAGTGAAGACGAAACCGCAATTATTGCTTTGTTAAAACGTCATATCTTGCTTACCAATAGTCGCAGAGCAGATTTTATTTTACAAAACTGGTCAAGAGAAAAAAATAAATTCATTAAGGTATTCCCAAGAGAATACAAAAATGTCATTCGTCAAAAATTAGTTGAAGCATAATATAGGAAGCACAAATCATGGGAAAAATTACAGGTTTTAAAGAATTTGAGCGCGTGCTTCCGACAAAAGAAGCTGTCGAAGCACGCGTACAACACTTCAAGGAATTTAACAAAGGTTATTCTGAGAATGAACTTAATAAACAGGCCGCGCGCTGTATGGACTGCGGTATTCCATTCTGCCATTCGGGCTGTCCATTGGGCAATGTTATCCCTGAATTTAATGATGCTGTATACGATGGAAAATGGGAAGAGGCCTATCAGATTTTATCCTCCACCAATAACTTCCCAGAATTTACAGGCAGAATATGTCCGGCACCCTGTGAGTCGGCTTGTGTACTGGGTATTCATAGTACTCCGATCACTATTGAAGAGATCGAAAAACACATCATCGAAATTGCTTTCAAAAAGGGCTATGTCAAAGCTTACAAAAGCTATTTAAAAACAGGCAAGCGCATCGCTGTCGTCGGTTCCGGCCCAGCAGGACTGGCTGCAGCTGCACAGCTCAATAAAGCAGGTCATGATGTTGTTGTATTCGAACGCGATGACCAAGTTGGAGGATTACTACGCTATGGTATTCCCGATTTTAAATTAGAAAAATCAGTGATTGATCGTCGTATCAACCTCATGAAAGAATCTGGAATCGAATTCAAGGTGAATACTGAAGTGGGCAAAGATATAAGTGTTTACGAATTAAAAGCTTACGACGCTATTGTATTGGCAACAGGATCAACTGTACCCTGGCATATGCAATTACCGGGACATGATGCCAAAGGTATCCATTTTGCCATGGACTTTTTGACCCAACAGAATAAAGAAGTAAGCGGAATTACGATCGACCAAGACCGTATCCTGGCAACCGACAAACATGTTGTGGTCATTGGCGACGGTGATACTGGATCAGACTGTATCGGTACATCCAACCGTCACCGTGCGAAAAGTATCACACAGATTGCCCGTAAACCAACGCCATCCAAAGAACGGCTAAAAAGCAACCCCTGGCCGATGGACAAGCTCACATTCGGAACCTCCTCTTCCCAAGAAGAAGGCTGTGAAAGACTTTGGGCTACAGAAACCCAAGAGTTCGTTCAAGATGAAAATGGCCATATCAAAGCTGTAAAAATCAAAGAGGTTCAATACGAAGTGGATGAATTCGGACGAAGAACCCGCTTAGGCGAATCTGAAATCCGTGAAATACCAGCCGATCTCGTATTATTGGCCATTGGATATCAACATACCGAGCATACACTGCTAGAACAACTAGGCGTCCGTGTCGATCAAAAAGGAAACATCTTGGCGAATGCCAAAGACTACCAAACCACCATTGACAATATTTTCACTGCCGGAGACTGTCGTAAGGGACAATCCTTGGTTGTTTGGGCGATCTCTGAAGGACGCGAGTGTGCCAGAAAAGTAGACGAATACCTGATGGGATATTCCGAACTTGAAAGCAAAGATTTCTTAGCAACAATAAATGCATAAGAGTTGGGCACGCGCAATAGAGCCCCCATACCAGTGATATGCCAAGCCACTGTTTAATCTTTAGTAATAAGAACAAAAGCTTGCGCAGTATAAAATGATAAAAAGGTCCATTGAATGCTCAACGGACCTTTTTATCATCAATAATTAGCACCTATTTCAAAGAGTCCTTAAGTTTAATAAAATAAATACTGTTTTTGTCAACGGTCTTTATGTAAGGCAATATTTTCGATTTATAGAAACCTTTTCCGGTTACCCCAAAATCATCATCATTACATACCGCGATCAATTATGGATTAATGACAGGCAAGCCCGCTGCTTTATCATGCAGATACAATTCCTGGATGTCAGTCATTAAATCGGCAACCATGGCCTTTTGGACCGGTTTAATAGTATATTTTGCCAATGTAGCCGCATCTTTGAGTTCCTCGACAGTTTTACCATCAAATAATTTCCCAGTTGCAGTATTATCCGTATCCGAGATATCCGTTGCGCCAGAAAGATCTATTTTATAAATTTTCTTAAATACAGTAGAACGTGATGCTTCTGTCGCATATTCCCCGTCGCGTTCCAAGACAATAAATGTTGAATTGCTCACGGCAGCGATTCCACTTACAGCCTGCAAATCGGTACGCTCCATCATATCGCATCAATTAAATACACCCAGTTATGGAATTTTACTTTTTCATGCATCACTACAAAAATAAATAGCTAATTGTGCAGCGAATCAACGGTACATTCTCTGCCCTCACCTACTAAAAATAGAAAGATGAAAAAGATCATAATTGCCCTTTTCATAGTTTTGGTATTTTCCAATGTAGATACAAAATCTCAGATCAGAACTACGCGAGAGATACCCAGTTTAAAAATTAAAAACGACGATGGTCGGCAAGACAACGTTGTGTTGGCAGACCTAAAAGTAGAAGTTGCCATCTTCGGAAATATCGCCAAAACGACGATGACAATGGTGTTTGAAAATAAAACCAATCGCGATCTCGAGGGCGAACTGACATTCCCTATGCCGGAAGGCGTATCGGTGAGCGGCTATGCCTTAGATATCAATGGCAAATTACGGCAAGCAGTTGCAGTCGATAAAAATAAAGGCACCGAAGTTTTTGAAAGTATAGAAACACATCGTGTCGACCCCGGACTATTGGAGAAAGTTGAGGGTAACAACTTCCGTACCCGCATTTATCCTTTGCCAGCGAATGGTAAACGGACTATTCAGATCAGTTATTCCGAAAATCTAACTACGGAATCCGATCAGGCACGTTATTACTATTTGCCGTTAACTTACACCGCTGCCATTCATAACTTTGCCTTGGATATTCATGTCCTTCAAGACAGCCATAAACCAGATTTCACAGAAAAACCAGATGGTTCTCTAGCATTCTCCCAACACAACAACAATTACACAGCTTCTTTACGTAAACAACATTTTCAATCCCAGCGGAATCTGGTCATTCTACTGCCAACAGACAGCAAAGAGTCATCGGGCTTATTTCAAACAAATCATGATAAGACTTTTTATTTTCTTGCCAATGCAAGCATCAATTCCGTGAAACCTACTCAGAAAAAATGGGGCGACACCATCGGAATTATCTGGGACCGTTCACTGAGTACTAAAAATAGAGCTATAGAAAAGGAACTTGCCCTATTAGATCTCTTTTTTAAAGATAATCCTAACATGCAGGTTGAAATGGGTTTATTGGACATCCAATTTGTAAAAGGACCGACGTTTCAAGTTAGACAAGGTAATTGGGATGAACTTAAAAGTTATCTCAAACAAATGGACTACGATGGCGGCACAGATTATAGTCAAATAAAACCTGGAGTAATAAAAGCCAGCAATTACCTGCTGTTTACCGACGGACTTTCCACATTTGGCCAAAGTGAAATTACCCTTGAAAATCCCGTTTATTGCATTACTTCGTCCAGTGGATCTGACTACGGTATCCTAAAAGAGATTGCTCAGAAACATAGCGGAAAGATGATCAATTTGACCAATGTTTCCGTAAATCAAGCCTACCACAATCTAAATACAATCGATCTTCTTTACTTGGGAATAAAAGAGCACAATGATTTCGATGAAGTTTACCCTAAGAAAGGAACCCCTATACAAGCCAATTTTTCTATTGCTGGAATAGGAAAATACCTAGGATTGAAGCAACTCACATTACTTGTAGGAGATGGACAACATACCCCAAAAGAAGTAAGCATAGCGCTGCATCAAGATCATGGTGAAATTGACCTGCAGCAGATCTGGGCACAAAAGAAAATCGAAGCATTGGACCTTCAATACGACAATAATCGTGAGGAAATAGAAACCCTGGGTAAACAGTTCGGAATCGTGACGCGAAATACTAGCCTAATTGTACTGGAAACTGTAGAAGATTACATACGTTATGCAATAACACCTCCAGCAGAATTACTTCCGCAATTTAATGCACTCAAAAAAGAACATGCTATCGAAAGGGAAGAGCGTGTAGCGAATCTCTTAGATAAAGCCGAAAATAGCGCAGAAGAACTTCGCTCCTGGTGGAATACAGACTTTCGGGCAAAAAAGAAATATCCACAACGGGACACGCAGATTGAGCCCACAGACTATATGGCTGTCGAAGAGATCGCCACCGGAGTTGTTCCTGTTACACCTGTTCCGTCACGTGCTTCAGCCAGTCCTGTCGCGACAACACGCGCCGAAGAATTGAGGTCATCAGATGCTGCCAGCGAAAAAAGAATATCAGTCGTTGGCAATTCAAATACCGCCAAGGCAGCAACAAGCGAATTAGCAATGGCAACCACATCTGACGACGTTCTTCACGAATCCGTTGTTGTTCAATCCTTGGAAGAACCTGTAGCGGGCGTACCAACGGGCAACAGCATCGACAACATCCGTGGAAAAATCAGCATACCCGACATTAAAGAAGATCAGGCCTATCTCAAAGAACTCGATCAATCCAAAGATCCCTACAAAACCTATCTCCAGCTTCGGAATCAGTACATGGGAACACCAACTTTCTATTTTGATGTTGCAAACTTTTTCTTCAAAAGAGGGAATACACAAAAAGCCGTACTAATCCTAAGCGCACTGGCTGACCTGCAGATCGAAAATGCCGATCTCTATAAAACCATTTCATACAAACTACGCGAATGGGGAGATTACGACAAAGCACTATTCATTACAGCCAAAGTGTTGAAATGGCGGCCAATGGATCCTCAAAGTCACCGCGATTATGCCCTCGTTTTACAAGACAAAGGTATGTTCAAGGAGGCACTAGAACAATTATATGGGATTTTGACCCAGAGCTACTCCCCAGAAGCTGCCGATCGCGATGATGGTATTGAAGAAACATTGGTCATGGAAATCAATAATCTCATTAAAGCAAACAAAGCTGCAAGCTCCAAAGTTGCGGTGAACAAAAATTTGATTGCAGACCTGCCTGTGGATATCCGCGTTGTTATTAACTGGAATTCACAAAACACAGATATCGATCTCTGGGTAACGGATCCAAATGGAGAAAAATGTTTCTATAGTAATCCTGCTACAGCAATCGGGGGCCGACTCAGCAATGACTTCACCGGAGGATATGGACCAGAACAATTTTTATTGAAAAAAGCACTTAATGGAACATACAAAATTGAAGTAGATTTCTATAATGACAATTCACTCACTTTAGCTGGTCCTGCCGCAGTTATGGCCGAAATCTACACCTATTACAGCAGTGGAAAGCAGGAACGAAAAATCGTCACGATCTATCTTGACCGAGATAAAGAGCGCAATATTGGGATTGGCGAATTTTCATTCCAGTAGATGAGCAGAGACAAAAGGTGATCAAAAAGTCAAATGAATCCGTTGAAAATTGAATCTATGAAACGATGCTGTAATGGGAGACGTCTAAAGTCACATGAATCGGGTGCTGTCCAAAAAGATTGGATAGCACCTCATTCAATTAATGCAATTTACGGATAACCAAATCCTTTTGTCTATTTTCCAATTTGGTTTTTACATAAGGGTAAGTGAACACCGCTCCTAAAACAATACAGGCGCCGAGATAAAATCCACCACTCATTGTTTCCTTTTGCCCAAAAATCAGCATCGCAAGTAGAATACCGTAAACTGGCTCTAAATTCGTCGTCAGCGCAACAGTAAATGCAGATAATTCCTTCATGACAGCAACACCCATTACATAAGCCACAGCAGTACAAACCACACCTAACAATAAAAGATAGATTAAATCTTGCTGTCCCAATCGCATCCCGGCATTAAAATCTCCTGTAAACAGCATCAATATGCTTATCCAAAAGCACGCCCCCATCATCTCATAAAACGTAATCAGTGTAGGGCTCGATTTCTTAACCATCCGCGCATTGGCAATTGAAAATATACTCGCACAAAAAGCACAGCCAAGTCCAGCCAGCAGACCGACTAGATAATGCGTTTCAAAAGAAAAGATCGTATAAATACCGATAATAATGACTAGCCCCACTACAATGTCCAAACGCGCGATGCGCTTTTTATTCACAATAGGTTCCAATATTGCCGTGAATAATGTCACCGACGAAAGTGTTACCAACGTCACTGAAACTGTAGAAACTTTGATCGAATAGAAGAATAGTACCCAATGCAGGCCCACCACCGCTCCTACCATAAAAAATTGGAGAAACTGCTTCCTCGAAACTAATATAGATTGTTTGGTCACTAAGAAATAGATCAGCAGAGCAATAGATGCTATTGCAACGCGATACCATACCAAATGAAGGGCAGATACGGAGATCAGACTCCCCAAAATTCCGGTAAATCCCCAAATAAGTATTGTTAAATGCAGAATTAGAATATTCCGATTTAATTTAATTTTAGTCATATTCTCTAGAATACATGTGTATGGAAATGATGAGCAATACCTACTATTTCCCTTAATAAGGCAGGCTCACTGAAGTTATTGAAAACTGAACAAAAATTTATTTTGGCGCTTTAATCGCCAGATATATTGCTACCAAAAAGAAAGTAACATTTGGAATTAATACGGCTATCAACGGTGGTAGTCCCCCTTTCAAAGAAAACATAGTTGCAAACTGTATAAAGACGATATACGTAAAACTTAACGCGATACCGATACCCAGACTCAATCCTATCCCCCCACGCACTTTCTTGGAGGACAGTGCCACACCCATCAAGGTCAGTACAAAAGCTGAAAATGGATACACATAACGCTTGTATTTCTCAAGCAATAAATCGTTCATGACGCCGGTACCACGGATCTCCTCTTTACGGATACGAATATTTAATTCGTGTGTATCCATTGCAGTAAACATATTATCACGCACCTCAAAATCCGAAGGTTTCATATCTAAGGTAGTGTCTTTAACAGTACCTTTTTCCATGCGTTCATGCAATCCATTGATAATACGATTGGTATACCCTTCAATCTTCCACTTCGTGGCCACTGAGTCCCAAGTAATACGGTCAGCCATCATTTTTTCTTTAAGCGTATCCCCCTTAAAAATTTCAAGAACAAATCCGTAACCTGTTTTGGTCGTATTATCAAAATTGTCTATATACACATAGCTGTCTTTGTCCAATTGCATATGGGTAGAAACCCTTGAATTATCCTTAGGTGGCTTAACATAGATGTTTTCAAAATCAACCTTCATCTTATTGGTATTCGGAATAATAAAAATATTGAATACCAGCGAAACGGCAAAAATCAAAGTAGCTGCAATCATATAAGGACGAAGAAGCCGATTAAAACTATACCCAGCACTTAGAATCGGTACAATTTCAGTTTGATCCGCCATTTTTGACGTAAAGAAGATAACCGCAATAAAATTGATCAGTGGACAAAGAAAGTTCAGATAAAAAGGAATGAACCCAGCATAGTACTCAAAAATAATCTTATCTAGAGGAGCATGATACTTTAAAAAATCATCCAATCGTTCGGACACGTCGAAAACCACCATGACAACAGTAAATATGGCCATGGTGAATAAAAAAGTAGATAGATACTTTTTAATAATGTAACGATCGATTAACGACAGCATTTCCTTGAACGAGTTAGTCTTATAAACGTTGATCCAATATTTTCACCATTTTGCTTTTCCAATCGTAGAAAGTCCCATCAATGATTCGCTCCCTAGCCTGATTAACCAACCAAAGGTAAAAATGTAAATTATGTAAAGAAGCAATTTGTGCTCCAAGAATTTCTTGCGATTTAATCAAATGTCGAAGATAAGCTTTTGAATAAAATTGATCTGCATGCAAATCGCTTTCCACTTCTATTGGCGAAAAATCATCTTTCCACTTTTCATTTTTGATATTGATAATCCCATTTTGTGTGAACAGCATACCATTTCTGGCATTGCGGGTTGGCATGACACAATCGAACATATCCACCCCTAACGCAATGTTTTCAAGAATATTCACCGGTGTACCCACCCCCATAAGATAACGTGGCTTGTCATGCGGCAAGATATCGCAGACAACCTCGGTCATCGCGTACATTTCTTCCGCAGGCTCCCCTACCGACAATCCGCCAATCGCATTCCCATCACGATTAAATGAGGCAATAGTCTCCGCAGATTTTATTCTTAAATCTTTATAAACAGAACCTTGAACAATTGGAAATAAAGTTTGATCATAGCCATAAAGCGGATCCGTACTATCAAAACGATCCACACAACGTTTCAGCCAGCGATGCGTCATATCCAAAGAACGACGTGCATAATTATAATCACATGGATACGGTGTACACTCATCAAATGCCATAATGATATCGGCACCGATAATACGTTGCGTATCCATTACATTTTCTGGTGTAAATAGATGCTTTGATCCATCAATATGAGAGCGAAAGGTAACCCCCTCTTCTTTAATCTTACGTACTTCAGTCAATGAATACACCTGATAACCACCCGAATCGGTCAAAATAGGACCATCCCAACCGTTAAACTTGTGCAATCCTCCCGCTTTATTCAATACATTCAATCCTGGTCGTAAATACAAATGATAGGTATTACCCAAAATAATCTGCGCTTCAATATCATTCTTCAATTCATGTTGATGAATTGCTTTCACTGTACCTGCCGTACCAACAGGCATAAAAATAGGTGTTTGAATGGGACCGTGTGCAGTTTCGACAACACCTGCACGTGCTTTAGACAGCTTATCTTGTGCTTGTAGCGTAAATTTCATTAATATTTTTCCTCTGAGACTATTTCTATTTTAAAGGATGATTTGCCAGAAAGATGGCGCCATAAGTATTTGCCTACAACTAACTACAAGCTCATTATCAATTATTTATAGCTTAAAAAACTACGATAACCTACCTAATACCCACCTAAATTAGGATTCATCCCTAGAATATGTTGCAAAAATACTATAAAAAGATTTGCAAACAGGATGTTTCAAAAATAAATTATCATTTTTCAGCTGTAAAAAAGTTGTGGAAAGCACTTATCTTTGTGAGCTATGCTTGACCTTCACGTATTTTTGGCCAATCTCCCCTATATTGCTTTCGGAGTATTGGGCCTTTTTCTATGTATACAATTATACTACATCTTATTTGTATATAGTAAATTGAGCCGTTATCAAATTCCCCCAGTACAAGAAGGAACGGAATTCCCGCCGTTATCCGTAATTATTTGTGCACACAATGAACAGGATAATATCGCCCAATTCCTCCCGGACATAATGCATCAAGACTATCCTAATTTTGAAGTAATCGTTGTCAATGATTTTTCGACAGACAATACGCCTTGGATATTACATGAATTCGAAGCAAAATATCCGCATTTAAAAATTGTCGATATCAAAGAACATATCCGCTTAAAACATGGCAAAAAGTTCGCCGTAAGTATGGGTATCAAGGCTTCAAAACACCAGACACTGGTGTTTACTGATGCCGACTGTGCACCACAATCCAATCAGTGGCTTAAAGAAGTCGCAGCCGCTTTCAGACCTGAAACAGAAATTGTGCTCGGCTATTCCCCGTATTTTAAGAAAAAAAGCTTATTAAATCTATTGATTCGATTTGAAACCAGTCATACGGCCATGAGTTATTTCTCCTATGCCCTGAAGGGGGATGCTTATATGGGGGTCGGTCGGAATATGGCCTACAAGAAAGATCTCTTCTTTCTAAACAAAGGGTTTGCGGCCCACATGCATATTAAATCTGGCGATGATGATCTCTTTGTCAACCAAAATGCAAATCCGATCAATGTCAACATCGTACTGTCGTCAGAATCCATTGTCTATTCGGAACCCAAAACGACTTGGAAAAGCTACTACAAACAAAAAGCAAGGCATTCAGGTGCATCTACTATTTATAAAAAACGTCATCAACGCATGCTGGGTACCCAGCTGGTATCCGCATTCCTTTTTTACATAACGATCATTGCGACCACAGTTGCTTTCCCAATGTACTGGTATGTGCCTTTGAGTGCCTACCTCCTTCGGCTTATTGCACAATGGATAATATTTAACAACATCTATAAAAAACTAGCTGTAAAGGAACTGATTTGGTGGTTGCCTTTGGTAGACTTCATCTACTATTTCTATATTTGCATCAATGGTATGTTCAGCCGAAAAAAGAAAAAAATAAGCTGGAAATAGTTCACATTTAAAATATCACACTTTGAATCCAACAGTCGATATCATCTATAATTATTTTCCAAAACTGACCGATAGTCAAAAAGAGCAGTTTGCAAAACTAGCCGATCTATATACGTTTTGGAATAGCCAAATCAATGTCATTTCACGTAAAGATATTGATAGCCTCTACCTGCATCATGTATTACACTCGTTAGGTATCGCCAAATTTGTCCAAGAGTTTACACCTGGAACTCAAATTTTGGACGTCGGGACCGGAGGAGGCTTTCCGGGCATTCCAATGGCCATTATGTTTCCTGAAGTCAAATTCCACTTAGTCGACTCGATTGGAAAAAAAATAAAAGTCGTACGTGAAGTTGCCTCCGGATTAGGGCTTAACAATGTCGAAGCAGACCACATCCGTGCCGAACAACTCGACGACAAATATGATTTTGTGCTATCAAGAGCGGTAACAAGACTCGCAGAATTTACACCTTGGATAAGAAACAAGTTTTCAAAAAAAGATAAAAACGGAATTCCCAATGGTATTCTTTATCTAAAAGGGGGCGATCTCAGTGAAGAAATCAAAGAATCCAAACTCAAAGCAGAATTACATCCACTATCAGATTACTTTAAAGAAGACTTCTTCGACACAAAATATCTGGTATATGTACCGATGTAGTTAAAGCTTGGCATTACCCATTGGAAACTGTAGCCGCCTATGGATAATGTCTACAGAATCGAGGTAGTTCGTTAAACACCGATGGATATAAGCGATCTTCTCATAACGATCATTATCTCGAAGCCATTTTAAGGAGGGCTCATAGTATATCCTAAATTTGCGCAACGAATCTCCCGACAACTTACTATACTCCTGCGTCAGCGGATACCATTCTTCCCGGATCAGATCCTGATGGTATTCCTTTTCAAACTGACGCTGGAGCTTCCTTGAATTTCGTCCCTTCCGGCTAAATTTATTGTAAAGCTTGTTTAGATTGACAGCAATCCCACCTTGATGGGGAAGTGTAACCATGTTTTTCGTATCGCCCCAAAAAAAGATGGATTTATCCCCAGCAGATTTACTTTTGATCAAAACAGTATCCAATCGAAGTGTATCTCGTTTACTTCCTCTTTTCTCAATAGTATCCTGATCATAAGAAACCATCGGATAGGCAAAAAGCCTCTCGCGATAAAATGAAAAATAGACACAAAAAAACAATAAAGATAGCAATGCGATCCGTACCATATTTACAATTGATTAACTAAAAATAATCAATTAAAAATAAGGTTAAAAAATCTTTAACCGCCTTTTAACTATCTTTAACTAAAAAAGTTAATGTCCTAACTCTTTTTTGATTTCTAGGCCAATGAGATTGATTTCCTCATCCATCCCGAACATAGGTAGTTCTGTCTCCGGATTCAATTTTAACCAGTTTGTATCATTATCTTTAATAATCTTGACGTATTCAGCGCCATCTTTAAAAATAACATAGGTATCCTCCTCCTCAGGGAAGACAGAATAAACTATATCTCCCAATTCAATATCAAAAGGTTCTTTCATTTCCATCGTTAAAATATCATTAGTCGAACAAAGTTACCAATTCCTCTTCTTTCTTTCCAAAATAGACCGATATTTCATATCATATTATACCTCGCCCCTACGTCTCTTATCGATATTGCTTAATTGGAACAAAAAATACAGTAGCTCCAAGCAATTCTAACAAAAAGTACAGCAGCTACTTATATTTTTCTTATCTTTAAACAAACCCAATTATGAAACTAATTTACCCCATAGCTTTGACGCAAATCAAGGGCATTGGCCCTAGAACGGCACGCAATATCATTGACCAAGGTCATAGCCTAGCAGATGTGTTCACCTATTCAAAACGAGAATTGATGCAGCTTCTCGGTATACGGGAGTCAATCGCTGAAGCAATTTACAACAAAAGTTATATGCCCGCCTGCGAAAAAGAACTCGCTTTTATCGAAAAACACCAGATACAAGCCTTATGGTTGGAAGACGAAAATTATCCAGACAGGCTTCGCCAATGTGAAGATGCTCCGCTTGTTGTCTACTATAAGGGGAACCAGCCGCTAAACAGTTCGAAGATCATTAGTATTGTTGGTACTAGACATGCAACCCACTATGGCCAGAAAATATGCGAAGATCTGCTGGACGCCATGAATGGATCCAAAGACACCTTGATCGTTAGCGGTCTCGCCTATGGTATAGATGCATTGGCACATCGCAATGCATTAAAAAACCATCTACCTACCATTGCCGTATTAGGACATGGTCTCGATCGAATTTATCCAGCATCCCATCGCGAGCTTGCTGCAAAAATGTTAGACCATGGCGGCTTACTGACAGAATTTACATCCAATACCTTACCCGAACGCGGTAACTTCCCTATGCGCAATCGAATTATAGCAGGAATCGCCGATGTCACCATTGTCGTGGAGGCAGCCATTAAAGGCGGTGCTTTGATCACCGCAGAACTGGCCAACAGCTACAACCGAGATGTATGTGCTTTCCCAGGTTCCATTTATGAAAAAAGCGCTGAAGGTACCAACTACCTCATCAAAACCAACCGCGCGCATATGATTCGAGGACTTCAGGATCTTGAATACCTGATGAATTGGGAAATCACAAAAAAAACTGCTGCCCCACAGCTTAGCCTCCCATTAACACTGACAAAAGATCAGCAACTCCTCTTTACACTCATTCAACAAAAGGGACAACTCGAATTAGATCACTTGATTGAACTCACAAAATGGCCGCAAAGCAAATTGGCATTAATCCTACTGGAACTCGAAATGCAATCATTCATTCACGCCCTGCCTGGCAAAAGGTATAAAACGGTTGGAATGGTAGGAGCTAAAAAAAATTGATACACTTTCCTCCAAAAAGCCAAAGACCGTTGCAATTCAACGCACATGTGAAGTAAAAAGCAGGACATGTTACTTTCAATATTATAAACTAAACCAACAAAACAAACAATTAATGAACGAAAACAACACAAAAAGTATCTGGAAAGTCATCGGAGCATCCTCTATGGGAACCCTCATCGAATGGTATGACTTTTTTATCTTTGGGAGCCTATCGATCGTAATTTCCACCAAATTCTTCCCCGCAGAAAATCCAACAGCTGCTTTCCTTTCCACATTAGCCACATTTGCGGCTGGATTTGTCGTTCGCCCATTTGGTGCACTATTTTTTGGCAGACTAGGTGATATCATCGGTCGAAAATATACCTTTATGGTTACCTTAATGCTTATGGGCGGAGCAACATTTCTCATAGGCTGCATTCCAAGCTACGAAAGCATCGGATTTTGGGCTCCCCTGCTCGTTTTGATCCTTCGCCTGTTACAAGGTCTTGCCCTCGGTGGAGAATATGGCGGCGCAGCAACCTACGTGGCCGAGCATGCGCCTATTGGGCAGCGAGGATACTGGACCTCCTGGATACAGACAACAGCGACATTTGGCCTCTTTATATCACTAGTCGTCATCCTACTGACCAAAAGCTTGCTCACCGAATCACAATTTGACATCTGGGGATGGCGGGTTCCTTTCTTACTCTCTTTAGTTATGGTGTATGTCTCCTACCTTATTCGTAAAAAAATGAAGGAGTCACCCGAGTTTAGCAAAGCTAAAGCAGAAGGTAAAACAAGTACAAATCCATTAAAAGAAAGTTTCGGCAACCGATACAACCTCAAATTTGTGCTGCTCGCACTATTTGGTGCCGCCATGGGACAAGGTGTTGTTTGGTACACCGGACAGTTCTATTCCATGAGTTTCATGAAAACAGTGATGCACCTCCAATCGGATCAGGCAGATACCATTCTTGGGATAGCCCTACTTTTAGGGACACCATTTTTTGTCGTGTTTGGATGGCTCAGTGACAAAATTGGAAGAAAGTGGATTATGCTCGGCGGTATGTTACTCGCTGTGTTGACCTATCGCCCAATTTATGAATCGATGTACCAACTTTCCAATGCAGAGCACAAAGTCAAACTGAATGAAACAGTCGAAAGTCCGACGGTTACAGAAAAAACAGAAATAAAATCAGTTGTCAAAACGCAATATGACGACGGAACCGAAATCACTCGTGCTAAAACAATACACCAATCGGGCAAACTAAAAGGACAGCAAACAGTCACAACAACTGTTCATATTGCCAACTGGAACTATATATGCCTCATTCTCCTTATCTTTATCCAGGTGATTTATATTACCATGGTATATGGTCCCATTGCTGCCTTTCTCGTCGAACTGTTCCCGGTAAAAATCCGCTACACGTCCATGTCCTTGCCTTACCATGTTGGAAACGGAATATTCGGTGGACTCCTGCCCGCCGTATCCACCTACCTAACTACCAATGCCGAAGTAGCGCAGACACCACAATTTTATCTTGCGGGACTATGGTATCCGATTATTATCGCAATTGTATGTTTTATCATCGGCAGTATTTATATCAATAACAAATCAACTCCCACTAATCATGAATAGTATCAAAAAATTACTTGGCATACTCTGGATAACTTTAGCGCTATTTACCGCTTATTTTTCCGTTTTTGAACTAGCATTGCCAAAAATCTCCACCGGTCACCAGGAAGATGTAGTATTTGGAATCATTATCCTATGTATCTTGACACCGATTATCTCCATTGGACTTGGCTTATTTGGGTATTATTCGCTATTGGGAGAATATGATCAAAACAAAATGTAAGCCTTTTTCATCACTTCAAACAAATTATCATCATGATAATCAATCGCATAAGATAAAATAGCATTTTTTCTTTCCTAAAACTGTTTTTTTTTCTACTTTTGTGACGGGTAAGTCTTCTACGACCAGCTCCCATTGACTCCCCCAGGTTGGGAACAAAGCAAGGGTATTTGGTTGAGCGGTGCGATAGAAGTAGCTTACCCTTTTTTTGTGCCCTAATTTTTGGCTGACCTGCCACTTCAAAATTAATTTCAATCTAATAATCAGCTCAATGTCTTATATATCCCAACGGTGGCCCATAGTCCCATTATGAATAGAAGGCCTGTTAGACAAGGCGTTTTCATCGCGTGGCCTATACATTCAACATAATTATAATTGTATATAAACTCAAATTTATATAAGTTTGTAATCGAATAAGAACTATCGTATGAGTTGGTTTAAAAGAGAAAAAGCTGGTATTAGCACAGCTACCGCTAATAAAAAAGAAGCACCTGATGGCATGTGGAACAAATGTCCCACTTGCAAAAAGCCATTATTGCATCTTGAACAAGTAGAAAATGACTATGTTTGTCAATATTGTGGCCACCATTTAAGAATTGGCTCCAAAGAATATTTTTCAATTTTATTTGACAATAACGAATTTACCGAACTATTTCCCAATCTCAGTTCGGGTGACCCATTAGAATTTTTCGATTCAAAGCCATACCCCGATCGTTTAAAAGAAAGCCAGGCCAAAACAGGCCTTAAAGATGCTTTACGTTCTGGACATGGAAAAATGAATGGCCAAGATATTGTTATCGCCTGTATGGACTTTAGTTTTATCGGCGGATCAATGGGGTCAGTGGTCGGTGAGAAAATAGCACGCTCGATAGATTACTGTATTGCGCATAAAATTCCATTTATGCTAATCTCAAAATCAGGTGGTGCGCGCATGATGGAAGCTGCATTTTCATTGATGCAAATGGCTAAAACTTCGGCCAAATTAGCCCTATTGGCCAAAGCAGGCCTTCCGTATATCTGTTTGCTGACAGATCCAACTACGGGGGGAGTTACAGCATCTTATGCCATGTTGGGTGATGTAAATATTGCAGAGCCAGGTGCGTTAATCGGGTTTGCTGGCCCACGTGTCATTAAAGAAACAATAAAAAAGGATCTACCAAAAGGGTTCCAGACTTCAGAATTTGTTCTTGAACATGGATTTTTAGATTTCATTGTCGACCGCAGACAGTTGAAAAACAAGGTAGCTACTTATCTAAAATTAGTCGGATAATTAATCTTCCAAAAGATAAAACAGAAAGCGGTACCAAAACTAGTTTTGGTACCGCTTTTCTCTTTTTAAACACCATCAGAGTCTTATTCAAAGATATCGCCAAAATGACCATAGCGTTCTCCTGTTCAAATAGTCCGGTTCACCTTCCTTATCATACGCTTCCCGCTCAAAAGATATACGTAGATACGCGCGATCAAAATCTTTCAATTGAATAAAGCGAAAGACAAACTCAATAAGATACCATACATAGAAGAAGAGAATACCCAATTCAAGCGCTTGGCGCAAATGTATACGTTCATGACGGATCAGGTTCTCGTTGCATTTGAAAGAGGTACTTTTTAGAAAAATAAAGGGATAAATAGTAATTGCATTCGCTCTTCCAAAAGAAAATAAATTTGTCCAAAATTTGCTAACTATAACCATACATAATACTTTAACCCTTTTCACACGAATCAAACTTATAAAAATTTACGCTTACCCACAATAATTAGCGATTACATATAGATTAGATTACGCTGTTCTCTTTCAGTCGCTCACTACATAAGATGATCGCAAAAATTTCTTTTTGAATAGGAATTTTTATTAAGTTTGCTATAGATTAATTGTGAAGATATGCCGTACAAAGAGCGTGAAATAAATAAATTGTATTATACAATGGGAGAAGTTACAGAGATGTTCGAAGTAAACGCCTCCCAAATACGTTTTTATGAGCGTGAGTTTGATATTTTACAACCTAAAAAGAATAAAAAAGGTAATCGCCTTTTTACGCAGGAAGATATTGCCAATTTAAAAATCATTTTCAATCTGGTTAAAAACAAAGGCTACACGCTTCAGGGAGCACGCGATTATCTGCGAGACAACAAATCAGAAGCAAAAGAAAATCAACGCGTTATCGATTCACTAGAGCGTCTAAAGAGCTTTCTTGTTGAAGTTCGTGATTCCTTATAACACCCTATTTACTGCAGAAATCCTTTCGTTGAACAGAGGTCCCAAAAGCATATTGAGCAACACCATCTAATAGAACAAAGACTATGCAAACAGCATCTATTTTTCAAAACGTTACATACCAAGATAAACAGCCCAAAATGGATCTTCTGCTGGAAACAAATGGTAGCAAAGAATATCGTCTAGCTTTTGCCAAAGGACAATACATGAAAGAGCATAAAACTGCGGCATCAATAGTTGTTGAAATTGTCGAAGGTAATATAGACTTTGGTGTTAACGGAAGTAAAATCAGTCTGACGAAAGGCATGTTAGTTGCATTAGAACCCAATACACCCCATGATCTCTTTGCTATCGCTCAAAGTATTGTTAGGCTATCCATTCTAAAAAAAGAAGCATAAAAAGCTGCTCTGATCTAACGCCCATTCAGCTCAATAACCTCAAGATTTTCAATTTTATCCGCATTGATGTCAAATCGCATCAATGTCCGCACTTTATGCCAGCCGTGCTTTCCTGCTGCCCCTGGATTGAGGTGAAGGCATTGTATTTTGGGATCAAACATCACCTTTAAAATGTGTGAGTGTCCAGTGATAAATAATTTCGGAGGATTTTTCATTAATTCCCCCTTAACACGCGCAGCATATTTCCCTGGATAGCCACCAATATGCGTCATAAAAACGTCTACTTCCTCACATCTAAATCTCAAATCTTCGGGAAATTGCAAACGAATATCCTGACCATCAATATTTCCATAAACGCCGCGTAATGGTTTAAACGACGCCAATCGGTCTGCAATAACACCATCACCAAAATCTCCGACATGCCAGATCTCGTCGCAGGCTGCAAAATGAGTAAATACCGCTTCGTCTAGAAAAGAATGTGTATCCGAAAGTAATCCGATTTTTGTCATAACCTAAAAAGCTAAAAAATAAGGTGCCAATACGCTTCGATAAGCTGCTGAATAAATACCTTTCTTTGCGTATATAACAAACTCACGTACAGTAACCGATTCGACAGGCTTCCGTTCAAATGTAATGATCTTACGGATGACCGATCCACCTTCAAAGGAACTTATCTGAACTTCAGCACAACAATAAAGAGCTCTCTCTGTTGAAATCTCCATCAGTATAGCTGCCAAAGCTGTAGGAACGATCAGAATTAATTTTCCCTGATTCGATAAGCGCAAAGAAGCGAAATCCAATAATTCAGCAAAAAAATTCAGGTCAGTATGCCGCGCGAGCTTCTTTCGATTGTCAGGATTATGGAGTGAATCCGTATAAAATGGTGGATTTGAAACAATCAAATCATAAGGCTCTGCCATTTCCATACACTGAAAGGCACAGGCATGAAGCATAAGCCGATCACAGAAAACGGAATGACGAAAGTTCTTATCTGCCATCGCAGCAGCTAAAGGGTCCATCTCGACAGCCTCTACCCAACTGCCCACAAACCGTTGAGCCAACATCAATGCAATGACTCCGGTTCCTGTACCGATATCGAGAATTCGTCCTACAGTCCCCACTTCCAACAGTGAAGCCAATAATACGCCGTCTGTGTTAATCTTCATTGCACAATCAGACTGATCAACCTCAAATTCTTTAAACCGAAATATCGACGCCATAGACCAAAGATAAAACTTTTAACGCCGTTGGCACAAACAAACGAATATATCCTGCGATTTATTTACTAATTTAGTTTGCAATAAATCTAGATAAACCATGAATATCCGCCAGCTTGCTTTTTTCATATTGATCATTAGTAGCATCCTTCCCACTACACGCTTGCATGCACAGGAAAATTGTGAACGATATACGGTTGAGACCCTTCCTTTGTTGACCAAAGCCTTAAACAACAATGAGTTCGAAAAAATTGACCCCCTACTGAATACTATACAAGCAAGCTGCGGCATCAACGAATATATACAAAGACTGCGCATCCTAATACTCATTATTGAAAAGAAAAATAGCACGACAGCGGTCGACCTATACTGGAACAATCAATTTGATAAGAGCCTGCTCCAAAGACTAGATGCTGCAGATCAAGAAGATTTTACAACGCAGTATGAGCAAAATAAAGCAAAATTCCATTTCTATCCATTGCGTCATCCATTAGATAACCTTATCAAATTAAGGGCGAAGGCACTACTTGCATCTGATAATTACACGTTAAGCAGTCAGGAAATAAAAATCCTTCATCTCTTTGCGGATACACAAGCACCTGAAGAAATCGCAGACAAACAAGCCAATACACAAAGTGATGAACAACAATTTCCAACCCCTAAAGTTTATAGAAACCGGCATAAAGCCAAACTAGGCTATGTCCCTTCCATAGGCGTGATGAGCCCGCTAGGAGGAGGCAACAAAGTGTTCGGTACAAACCTCACGCTCGGATTTATGTTGATGAGCTCGCTGGAAAGGAAATTGATCTTCGAAGGAGGTTTAAAGGTACGCATCAACGCAAACGATCGCAATATCGACTATAATTATGATGGATCAGAAGTATCAGTCAATTCATCAGCGACCGCTTTTATAGGGGGTGCGGTGGGCTATAAAGTTTTTGACAATGACAAATTCATCCTAATTCCAAAAGCCATACTAGGTATTGACATCACAGATACCGGCATCACAGAGAATACGTATTCTTCAGGTTATTATGATCCAGATGGTTATTATTATGACGGTGGATATACAGAGAATATGGTTACCATCAACAATATTCACCTCGGACTTGGTCTTTCCTCACTATTCCGCATGAAAAACCAAAAGTACATCGGCTTCGAACTAGGCTATCATTACGCACCGTATGACGCAAGCAGCAAAGTACTGAGCCCCATCCAGGCGAACTATGGAAGCTTAGCACTATTCTTTAGATTTTAAAAATATCGGTAATCCAAAATGAATAGGTCAGTTTATGCCTGTACACCCAAAATAGCGCGCTATTGCGCTATTCCAATCGAAAAATAAGCCCTATTTTAAAGATTAATGCTTTAGCAACCGCTGAATTTCATCCAGTTTCATCAATGCTTCGACCGGAGTCAACGAGTTAACATCCAAATTATTCAACATATCCCTAATCTTGTTTAGGACAGGATCATCAATCGAAAACATCTGTAGCTGATACGCCTGTTTCTGGATCTTACGCATACTATCCTTAATCTGCTCTCCACCAGTACGCTCCTGCTCCAACCTTTTTAAAATCTGATTAGCGCGATTGAGTAGTTTTTGGGGCATCCCTGCCAGCTTGGCTACATGTATACCAAAACTATGTTCCGAACCTCCCGGAACAAGTTTCCGCAAGAAAATAACTTTATTATTGACCTCCTTTACAGTGACGTTATAGTTCTTAATACGATCCAAAGAAGTTGTCAGTTCATTCAATTCATGGTAATGGGTCGCAAATAGTGTTTTTGCTTTGGCAGCCGGGTGATTATGCAAAAATTCCGCAATGGCCCAAGCAATAGAAATCCCGTCATATGTACTTGTACCACGGCCAATTTCGTCCAGGAGAATAAGACTACGGTCTGACAGATTGTTCATAATGCTCGCAGTTTCATTCATCTCAACCATGAAGGTAGATTCTCCAGAAGAAAGATTATCCGATGCCCCAACACGAGTAAATATTTTGTCAACTAAGCCAATTTTAGCCTCTTTTGCAGGAACAAAACAGCCTATTTGTGCCATTAATACAATCAATCCAGTCTGACGGAGCAGTGCCGATTTACCCGCCATATTAGGCCCGGTAATGATAATAATCTGTTGTGTCTTCGGATCTAAAAAGGTATCATTAGTGATATAATCCTCGCCCACCGGTAGGTTTCTTTCGATGACAGGGTGTCTTCCACCTTTTATATCTAAAATCTTGCTCTCACTGACTTCTGGTTTCACATAATAATTCTTCTCCGCCACAACAGCAAAGTTGAGGAGTACATCCAGCTTAGCAATCAACTGTGCATCCAGCTGAATAGGTTTAATGTATTCGGCGATCGAAATCAACAGCTCAGCATACAATCTACTCTCTAAAGCCTGAATCTTTTCTTCGGCTCCAAGAATCTGTTCTTCATATTCTTTAAGTTCCTCGGTAATATAACGCTCGGCATTTACCAAGGTCTGCTTACGTATCCAAGTCGTTGGAACTTTGTCCTTATGTGTATTAGTAACCTCCAGGTAGTAGCCGAACACATTGTTAAACGCAATTTTTAAGGAAGGAATACCCGTGATCTCTGCTTCCCTTTTTTGGATTTCCAGCAAATAATCCTTCCCTCCAAAGGCAATTTTACGCAAGCGATCCAGTTCCGCATCAACCCCATCCGCAATTACACCTCCTTTATTGATGGCAACAGGAGGTTCTGCCTGAACTTGTAGCTCAATTCGCTCACGGATAGCCGTACAAGCATCCAATTGTTCCGAAATCGTACGCAGTGCATGTGCATCTTTGCGATCTGTAAGTTCCTTCAACTTCTCGATAGCAAATAACGCACGCTTCAATTGCACGATTTCCCTGGGATTCGCTTTCTGAAGCCCGATCTTCGAGATTAAGCGTTCAAGATCGCCCACTTGCTTGATCTGGCCAATCAATTCATCTCTTAAATCTCGGTTAGCGAAAAAGAAATCCACAACATTCAATCGCTCCTGAATACTCTTTTTATCTTTCAAAGGCATTACAATCCAGCGCTTAAGCAAGCGCGCCCCCATTGGACTAGATGTATGATCCAATACATCCGATAACGTGACTGCATTTTCATTCATCGAGCCAATTAGTTCCAGATTGCGAATCGTAAAACGGTCCAGCCACATGTAACGGTCTTCTTCAATCCGGGAAAGCGTAGAGATATGCTGTAAGTTACGGTGTTCGGTTTCATTGAGGTAATGTAAAGCCACACCAGCAGCAACAATACCCGCAGACATACGGTCAACTCCAAATCCTTTCATTGATGAAACCTCAAAATGTTTCAATAATGTTTCAGTAGCATAGTCGCCCGTATAAGGCCATTCATCAAGAAAATACGTGTAATACTGTGCCCCAAATTGCTCGATAAATTCCTTGCTCTGTTTTTTGGATAGAATAATTTCCGTCGGTTTAAACCCTTGAAGCAATTTATCGATATACGCAACGCTTCCCTGAGCAACTAAGAATTCACCTGTTGAAATATCGAGAAAAGAAATCCCAATCCGCTCTTTTTCGATAAAAATTGATGCCAAATAATTATTGGACTTCTGTTGAACAATATTGTCATTGTAAGAAACACCAGGGGTAACCAGCTCTGTCACACCACGCTTAACAATTGTTTTCGTAGTCTTCGGATCCTCCAGTTGATCACAAATCGCCACCCTTTGACCAGCACGTACCAGCTTCGGAAGATAAGTTTCCAGCGAATGATGCGGAAAACCAGCCAATGCCGTTTCCGATTCCGAGCCATTTCCACGCTTCGTCAAAACAATACCCAAAATCTGAGCAGCGTTAATTGCATCCTCACCAAATGTCTCGTAAAAATCGCCAACACGGAACAACAACAACGCTCCAGGATACTTAATCTTGATCGCATTGTACTGTTGCATCAATGGGGTTACTTTCTTTTCTTTTGCCAACTTTTAAAATCAATTTTTATGAAGCGTAAAAATAGGATAATAACATCGCTTTGGCAAACGATACACTCAACTTCTCAATAAAATCATTTCCATTAAACAAGAATATAAGCTAAGTTTGTAAGCGAAAAAAATTAGTCATGGCCATCAAAAGAACTGGTAAACAAAATACGTCCAGCACACAAAAAAACACCTTCAAAAAGAATTCATTCAACCCGTTGAAGTCAATAAAGTCGCCCATCCTCCGTATTGTCACACGAGTAATTCTCTATTTTATCGGTGTTACACTATTTTGGGTCATTAGCTTACGTTTTATCAATCCCCCAATTACTTGGCTGATGATTCAACGCGGATTTGAACTGAAAGAACAAGGAAAAGGCTTCAAATTGGAAAAAAATTGGCTGGATTACGATGAGCTGTCCGATAACCTCAAGTTAGCCGCTATTGCAGGAGAAGATGCCCATTTTATGACCCACTGGGGTTTTGACTTAAAGGGAATTCAAAATGCCATCAAAAAAAATGCACAAGGCAAAAAACTGCGCGGAGGAAGTACCATTAGCCAGCAGGTAGCGAAAAATGTATTTCTATGGCCTGGAAGATCCTGGTTGAGAAAAGGATTTGAAACTTACTTTACCGTACTTATTGAGACCTTTTGGAGTAAGAAAAGAATTCTTGAAGTTTATCTTAATGTGATTGAAATGGGGCAAGGGGTTTATGGTGCTGACGCTGCGGCAGCATATTACTTCAGCAAGACAGGGAGCAATCTTTCCAAAAAGCAAGCTGCCCTAATCATAGCTATATTGCCAAATCCCAGAGAATGGGATGCACGCAACCCTTCCACGTATGTCAATAGACGCGCAAATGCAATTGCAAAATACATGCACCATTATACCATTCCTGAGTAAGCGGGATAATCATGCCTCTGGCGAAGGCCCTGAAAGTGGCAAAAACGAGGCAGTGTATTAAACAACTAAAGGCCATAGTTCAGTACTATGGCCTTTAGTTGTCATTATAATATGAACTATTTGAAAAGTCGCTTATGCCAACTGCTGTGGAAAGGTACGGCCCAAGCATTTTCCATTTGATGCTCCTGTGTAATCGTATTATCAAATACTAAAGTATCGTCATTGATGATACCATCAGCCAATAACTTTTCAAATCCATCACGGTTAACCACAGCGATCCCATTCTCCGACTTGTATGCGAACTGCATACGGTCAAATAATTGAATATTATATTTAGATTCAATGCCTTTTAAAAAGCGTACCGAACTGTCAATCGAGCAACCAGAAGCAGCGGCGATTTCCTCGTCCACTTTAAGGATAACAAAAAGCCCATCACGCAATTCCGCAGAAGCCGAAAGCGGCTTTCCATGTACTTTCCACTGTTCGGCAAAAGCCATCAATTCGGCCGAAATCTGCGCGCTTTCCTCTTGAGACAATATGCGATCAGCCTGATAAATCCAAATACGTTTCATAAATAAACTCCCTTTCTTGCTTAAATTAACCAATATAATAAGGAGAAATCATCCAATAAACAATTACTCCTGTAACAGCGACATATAACCACATCGGATAAGTAATTCGAGCTAATTTCTTATGTCGTTCATAAGATCCCGATATACCGCGTACAAATGTAAATAGTACAAAAGGAATAATGATAATAGAAAGCAGGATATGTGTGATCAGGATGAAAAAATAGATCGGTCTCCAAATGCCCTCACCACCATACTTTGTTTCAATCGAAGTCATGTGATAGGCAACATACATCGCCAAAAATGCTAAAGAGCAAGCGATACAACATTTGATCAAACGTTCATGCAAGGACTTATTCCCCCTTTTTATTGCAGCTACAGCCCAAAAAAGCAATACAGCAGTAATGCCATTTATCGTAGCGTAGATCGGAGGTAAAAATGTAAGCGGCTTCACATTATAACCCAATTTCTGCAAATTCACTGTAAAAAGGATAGCGACTACTATTGGAATAACAATAGATAGTAGCCAAATCCACTTACTATACTTTTTCTCTGTGTTGAGACTCTCTCCCATGATATAATTACCTTTTTTGTTCTATAGTAGCTGGATGGTTCCGGATTTCCTCGACCAATAATAATTTAATTTCATCCTCAAGACGATCAACGTCAGTCTTCACATTGATATCGTATATTCCTCTTATCCTTCCTTTGGTATCGAGCAACAGATAATTTGATCCGATAATAAATGGCTTGCTACCATCAGGGTTGACAAGCGCATCCTGTAAAAGACTTTCTTTCGCAAATTTAAAGATATCCACCGAAGGCTTCGTCACAAAAAACCAAGATTTGGTCCAGGGCTTGTAAACTTTTGCATATTTAGCCAATACCTCTGGTGTATCATAAGTAGTATCAACGGTAATCGAATACAACTTAACCTTCTTATTCTGAATAAATCGATTAGCAATTTGATCAAGTCGCTTAATCATCGTTCGAGATAACGAAGCATCCCTAGAATACATCAGATGCACCACAGAAAGCGTCGTATCATTATCCAATAGATGCACCTCTTTACCATCGTAATTAACAAAATCAACCGAGGGTACGGTATGATAAATTGTGTCAACGATGTCCCGCCCCCATTTCCGATGGCTAGTGCCAGGCACTTCCTTCTTTCCAAAAATTGGCAAAGAAGCATAGCTGTTCGAACCACTTTTATTCAGTATAAAATATAAAAATCCTGGCAGTAAAAGAATTACGGCCAGGATCAATATAGTTTTAATACCTTTCTTTTGTCCAGTATTATTATCCATTCACTTTATCTATTTATTGGGAAATAATTGATGTTCTTGAAAAACAGAAGCCAAATGCCCCCCTTCGACAAGCATCAAAACAATAAAATAAATAATAAAAATAAAGACAATTCCAACGGTAACGATAAAGCTCGATTTTTCGAATTTCAAGTGCATAAAGAATGCAACGATATAATAAGCTTTAACCAAAGTAAGTACAATATAAATGGTATTTACCAATGCACCCTTCGCTAAAATTTGCCAATGGTGCACAAAGCCCAATGCAATTAAGAACTCTAGACAAGTAAGCGCTAAAAGCACGCCAAATACTCTCCAAATGGCTTTTTTATCCATCCCACCTTCGTGAGCATGCTCTCCATGAGCGATATTATCTTGATATTGTGACATAGCTATCTAAAATTATTTATTGCGTAATTAGATTAAGTAGAAGAATGTAAAAACAAATACCCATACTAAATCCACAAAGTGCCAATATAAACCTACTTTTTCGATCATTAGGTAAGAACCACGGTTTTCAAATGTATTATTTAATGTCATACATAAAACGATGATATTTAAAATAATACCTACTGTAACGTGAAATCCGTGAAAACCAGTAATTGTAAAGAACAAGTTAGCAAATTGTAACGCGGAAGTATAGGAAATGTCGTGTGTGAAATAAGGTAATAATGCTGTTTTGATAGCGTCACCTTCCAATCCAGTTGCTGGATTTTTACCAAACCAAAAACCCATGTGGTGTAAGTGGGTCCACTCAATAGCCTGACAACCAACGAAACAGATACCGCCCAAAATAGTCCACAACATCCATTTGACTACTTCATTCTTTTGGTTACGGTGGCCTGCTTCTACAGCCAATACCATCGTTACCGAAGACATAATCAAAATAAATGTCATCAAACCGACGAATACCAATGGCTGACCATGCTCCGCAATTCCAGGGATAGATTGGAAGATCTTATCTGGATCAGGCCAGGTTGGATGAGAAAAGCGTTGTGCGCCATAATAAACCAAAAATGCAGAAAATGTGAAGGCATCCCCTACCAAGAAAAACCACATCATGATTTTTCCATACTCTAAGTTCCAAGGTGATTTTCCACCATTCCATGGACCAGTTTTTACCTTATCCAATTGCGATACTGTTGTACTCATTGTTTACTATTATTGATTCAAAAGTAAGAAAACATATATATAAATCCATAAAAGATCGAGAAAATGCCAAAAAATACTGGCAAGATCCATGCGGAAAAGATTGCCGTCTTTAGGAAGTTTGTTAATTCCTATAATCGCGCCAATCAAAACGATCAAACCCGCAATAATATGCGCCAAGTGCATCCATATAAAAACATATACAAACGATTGTGATGCATTGTTATTCACAAAATAAACACCCCTATCGATCAATACATTCCAAGCATGAACTTGCAAGGCAAAAAATACGACTCCCAAAATAAAAGTTGCTATCAAAAACAACCGCTGTTTGGAAGGCTCACCATTTTTAGCCGATCTATGCGCTAAAAACATGGTCAGACTGCTAACCACAATCACCAGTGTACTATACAAAAGTGCGTTGGGCAATAAGGTCTTAATTCCTTTGTCAACACCACTCGCCGTATATACTATAAAACCACTGGATAACGCGGCAAACATCATAAACATACCCAACATGCCCAACCATAGGTTGAACTTCTGGGCTTTTCTCTGTACTAACTTCTCGTCAGTTTGTGTTTGTATATCTAACATTATTTCAATGGAATAAAGTTAAGCAATAATACGAGTTGCGTAACAGGCAGATAGATAAATGAGGTAAACATCACTTTCTTTGCTGAGGGAATATCACAATTCTTAAACAGCAAATAACCATAATAACCAAACATCAATCCACCAATCACGGAAACAACCGTAAACCAAATCCCACCAAAGCCAAAATAATAAGGTATAAAACCTGCAGGTATCATAAACAACCCTGTTAAAAACACCATAAAGGCCGATATCTTATCACGTTTTGTCGTCGGTAATAAGCGAAAGCCCGCCAGTTTATAGTCATCATCCACCACCCAGGCAATTGCCCAAAAATGCGGAAACTGCCATAAAAACTGAATAGCAAACAATACAAAAGGTATAATAATAATGGCCTCTTCGTTATGTCCACTATAGTAGGCTAAATCATCTTGCGAAAAGGCTGCATAATATCCTATTAACGGAGGAAATGCACCCGGAAACGCACCGACAAACACTGCTATTGGCGATTTTCTTTTTAAAGGTGTATAGATAAACGCATAGAGCAGAATACAGAATACCGACAGCAAACCCGCTACGAAATTCAATCGAACAAGTACCAAGGTTCCTAATATGCCCATAAAGACACTCAATACCAAAGCCTGTCCAGTTGTCATTCGGCCAGAAGGCAAGGGTCTGTCTTCCGTACGCTTCATCAGTTTATCCAAATCTTTTTCAATGATCTCGTTAAAACCATTGGCAGACCCTGTTACCAGAAAACCACCCAAAGTCAACAATAACCAGTTGATCCAGACGATATCACCCTGTTGTTTTGATCCGATCAAAAAAGCAATTGAGGCAGAAAATACCACCGTCAATGTAAGTCGCAACTTAACAAGCTTTTTGAAATCTGAAATAAATTCTTTCATAACTAAAAGAGACCTCCTACTATCAGTGTAATTAAACACGTCCTTTTAAACATAAACATCTCGAGTGCGGTATTAGTGCCGTTGCTTATTTAACAATAACAACAAGTAAAACTGCGCTCCAAATAAGAGTGTAGCCACTACCAAATGTGTTGTCTGTGCAAAGGCAGGTATTGCAAATCGAGCTAAAATAATTCCTGATAGCATTTGGATACCCACTAGAATTAGTGCAATCAAAGCAAATTTATACTGCTTAGACCCCGAATTAAAACTTGTGCGGACCAAAAAGAATAATACGATTACTAAAATCAAAGAACAATATGCCAACCAGCGATGTAATTCAAACTGTTGGCCGATAGTCGTTATAAAATCAGTTCGGGCTATTGTAGAACCGGTTAACAAATCAACCTCTTCCCGGACACCCGTTCCGACAATCACTTGTGTTAGCATCAGTAAAATAGAAGCTATAGCAAGCCCTTTTAATATACCCAAAGAACGATTGACCAGTAGGCTTTTGTTTCGTAAAGTAACCGCTTTGAAATAAGTATAAATACTAATGCAAACAATTACAATCGCCAAAAGCATATGCACTGTAATAATCCATGGCATCAGATTAGTCGATACTACAATCGATCCTAACCACGCCTGAAGGACTACAACAAAAAGATTGATCACTGACCATACAACGATCGAACTTCTTAATTTTAAATAGGTGAAAGAATAAATCGCTGTCAATAACAAACAAAATCCAGAAACAACACCAACCAACCGATTAATATATTCCGTCCAGGTCTTTGCGACATTAAACTCTTCATGCTGCAAAATACTCTTGTCAGTACGGAGTTTGTAAGCCATTTCCTTATCCCCGAAAAATTCTACAATCTTCGCGAAACGTTCGTTCTTCTTTGCTCTTCCTTCAATATAATGCTGTTCATATCCTTGAGGTAATTGAGAAATATCTGTGGGAGGAATAATACGGTTAAAACATTTTGGCCAATCTGGGCATCCCATACCTGACCCTGTACTCCGAACCACTCCTCCAGCAACAATGACCAAAAACAACACAATGATCGTTATAAAATTGGTCTTTATAAATCGCTTCTCAGCTGCTGGAAACATAATACTACCCCTACCTCTTAAAAAAATACAAACTTCTATAAAATAGAGTAGGATTGCGCCTACTCTATTGATAAGATTCTATTAGTCTTTTCTACCATTTTGAGCATTCCATTCTGATTGGATGCGCTCAGCTTCCTCATCTCCTTCAAAATCATGAGGTAAGTTAGAACTCATCGTTTCAGAGAAAGGAACATCTTGAGGAATAAAATCCTCACCATGACCCGGCTTACTATAATCATAAGGCCAACGGTGCACAGTTGGAATTTCACCTGGCCAGTTACCATGAATATGCTCTACCGGAGTAGTCCATTCCAATGTATTCGACTGCCAAGGGTTTTGAGGCGCTTTCTTACCGAAGAAAATCGATGTAAAGAAATTCCATAAGAATGCTACCTGACCTAAGGCAGCGATAATCGCAGCCCAAGTAACCAATTTGTTTACAGAAACCCACTTAGCCATGAAAGCAAATTCTGTAAATGCATAGTATCGGCGGGGAACACCATCAATACCCATAAAGTGCATTGGGAAAAATACCAGATAAGCACCTATGAAAGTCAACCAGAAGTGTAAATAACCTAATTTGGCGTTCATCATACGGCCAAACATCTTAGGATACCAATGGTAAACACCACAAAGCATACCGAAAATTGATGCCGATCCCATCACCAAGTGAAAGTGAGCAACAACAAAATACGTATCATGCAAGTTGATATCTAAAGCCGCATTACCCAAGAATAACCCTGTCAAACCACCAGAGATAAAGAATGATACCAAACCGATAGCAAACATCATCGCTGGAGTGAAACGGATATTACCTTTCCACAAGGTTGCAAGGTAGTTAAATGCTTTTACAGCAGAAGGAACTGCGATAATCAGTGTTGTAATCATAAATACACCACCCAAGAACGGATTCATACCCGTTACAAACATATGGTGACCCCATACGATAAACGATAATACAGTAATACCGATTAACGAATAAACCATCGCATGGTAACCAAAGATTGGTTTACGAGAGTTTGTAGCAATAACCTCAGATGTTAGACCCAAAGCTGGCATAACAACGATATATACCTCAGGGTGACCTAAGAACCAGAACAAGTGTTGGAACAAAATTGGTGAACCACCTTCATTCGGCAAAATCTGTCCTTGAACAACAAGATCAGATAAATAGAATGACGTACCAGCTGCACGGTCAAAAATCAAAAGAACAACCGCTGAAACCAATACCGGGAATGACAACATACCTACGATTGCAGTCAAGAAGAATGCCCAAATTGTTAAAGGCATTTTCCATAAGTCCATACCTTTTGTACGCATGTTCAAAATTGTACTTACATAGTTAATACCACCGATCAACTGTGAAGCAACAAATAGAACCATACTCACTAACCACAAGGTCATACCAGTTGCAGATCCTGCGATAGCGGTAGGAACAGCCGATAATGGCGGGTAGATTGTCCAACCAGCAGAAGCAGGTCCACTCTCTACGAAGAACGATGCCACCATAATCACCGATGCTACAAAGAACAACCAGTAGGACAACATGTTCATAAAAGGAGATGCCATATCGCGTGCTCCGATTTGATATGGAATCAATAAATTACTAAAAGTACCTGACAGACCAGCCGTCAACACGAAGAATACCATTACGGTACCGTGAATGGTTACCAAGGAAAGGAAAAACTCCGGTTTGATACGTCCACCTTCAGCCCACTTACCTAAGAATACTTCTAATATAGGGAACTCTTTATCCGGCCATGCTAATTGGATACGGAATAATACTGATAAAAGCATCGCAAAAACTGCCATGATGATACCAGTGATCAAGAATTGCTTGGCAATCATCTTGTGGTCACCCGAAAAGATATACTTTCTGATGAACGACTCCTCGTGATGATGGCCGTGCGAATCGTGATGTTCAGCGCTATGCGATATTACTGTACTTGACATATTCGATTTTATATTCAAAAATTCTTAATTAGTTCAAAGATGCTGTAACTTGTACACTATCCTTTTTCACGTTAGCTGTTTTACCACTGAACTCTTTTTGCAAATCCTCAGTAAAATATTTATTTTGTTTAGCTAACCATTCTTTATATTTCTCCTCTGTTACGACAACAACTTTCTTCTGCATATTGTAGTGACCAGATCCACAGATCTTATTACACAACATCACGAAGTCATAGTTATAATCACCCAAACGATCGCGCATCTCTTCTGTCGTTACAGTAGGTGTGAATTGGAAATAGTTGGTCATCCCTGGTACCGCATTAATCTGAACACGGAAATCCGGAATGTAGAAAGAGTGAATAATATCTTTTGAAATGATATGGAAACGTACAGGTTTATTGACAGGCAACCAAATTTCAGATCCTTGAATATCATCCCAAGAATTTTTATCATTAAAGTCAATACCGTATGGATTAGTTGGCGTCGTCATTTTATAATTACGCTTACCAATAACGCCATCTGAACCAGCATAACGAACATTCCATTGAAACTGCTCACCGAGAACCTCAACCTGTAATGCTGATTTCTGAAGATCTTCAGGAATATTTGTAATCGATCTCCACGTAAAGAAACCGAACAATACCAATACTGTCAATACGACAGCAGGAACAATTGTCCACAATTTCTCGATTGCATTGTTATGTGGGTAATAATAAGCTTGACGTTTTGCCCGCATACGGTACAAAAATGTAAACGTTAGCAACAGAATGTGTGTGATAACCAATACAAATGTTGTGATCGCTGTCGTAATGATAAACATGGTATCAATACGCTCGCCATGCTCCGTCACTGCTGAGCGCCAATAAGCTGCTCCCCAATGTACATAGGACCAATACACACCATAAAGAAATACGACCAAGAAAATGAATAACAATGACGATTGAAATGTGTTATTCGCAAACGGATTGTATTTACCGTTCATTTTTCTTGTCAATTCATAGATCGAAAGTACTTTGCCAATAACGGCAACGACTGTACACACAACTAAGAATAACAACACATAATATGTGAAGTTTTTATAAACCTGAGGGTCTATCTGCTTCACTTCTTCAACAGCAGGAGCAGCCGCGCTAGCTTCAGTAGAAGAACTAGCAGATGCAACAGCAGCAGTACCTGCTGCCGCTGTTGTATCTTTTGCAACCGAATCCGTCGCTGCAGGGGCCGCTACCGCTGTAGTTGCCACTTTTGCAGAATCAGATGCTACTGTATCTTGTTGACTCGCCAGGATAGGATTTGCAAAAAGCAACCCTAGAGCAAGCACAAAACCCGAGATGGATTTGAATCTATTATTTAATTTAAAGCTCATTTCTTTTATAACGTTTTTTACGTAACCTTCCTTTAAAAGTGAAACTATATTTGGTGATGCAAACTCTCATCCAACAACGGATGATTTTTAGGCACCAATGCCTGTTTGCTTAATTTGCTAAACACTAAGAAAGTGAACAAACCTAAGAAACCAAGCGCAGTTCCGATTTCAATGACACCAAATCCTCTGTGCTCCGCTACGGTACCTGGCATAATCATGATGTAATAGTCAAGCCAGTGACCAGCCAACAATAGAATACCAACGAACAACATAACGTTTTGTTTACGTTTTGCATCGCGGTCTACCAATAATAACAAAGGTGCCACAAAGTTAATGATAATACTTAACCAAAACCAAGGTTTGTATTCCGGTTCCCAACGTTTGTAGAAATAAACTGTTTCCTCTGGGATGTTTGAATACCAAATCAGCATGAATTGTGCAAACCAAACGTAAGTCCAGAAGATCGAGAAACCGAACATCAATTTACCCAAATCGTGTAAATGATTTTCGTTTACCCAGTTCATATAACCCGCTTTCTTCAACACAACAACAATGATGGTAATACATGAAATACCACTTACCCACATTGCTGCAAAGTTATACCAACCGAACATCGTCGAAAACCAGTGAGCTTCCAAAGACATCACGGTATCGAAAGACCAGATAGGAGTGGTAAAACCGAAAATAACCAAGAAGATTGCTGACAATTTGAATGACTTTTTATAAGAAGTCAATCCGCCTTCCAAATCCTCTTTATAAGAAAGTTTCGCAAAAATAACTGCAAAAATGCTATATGTACCCATAAATACCACTTGACGGATCAAGAAGAATGGAACATTTAAATAAGCAGATTTCCCTGCGATGATAGGGTCATAATTTGTACTATGCGGATCAGTGATACCGTCTGCATTCCAGTGATGGTATAAATTATGTGTAGTTAAACCTAAACCTACAATAACTAATAAAATCAATGAAGCAATTGGTAAAACACTCGCCATAGCCTGAGGTATACGTACCAAACCTGCAGACCATGCAGATTGGGTCACATATTGCAAGGCAACAAAGAATGTTCCAGCTGCGCATACACATGTAAAGTAATAACCCATCAATAACAAGTTGGCATAAGTACGCTCTACAGTAACGTGATCGCCCGAAAGCAACCCGATAGCTACAGCAGCTATACCTAGTACAACAGCGATAATACTGAACATTTTAGCTTTGCCAGCAAACTCGTATCGCTCGTTGAAATTATAATCGTGATGATGACTGTGAGTTCCCATTTATATATCTGATGTTAGATTATTTCTTTTGTAATTCGTGAACATACATAACAACTTTCCATCTCTCCTCTGGAGATAATTGAGACGCATGTGATCCCATGGAGTTGTGTCCGTAATAAATTGTATGGTAAATTTTACCATCAGTCAAGTCAGCCATCAAACCACCTCGTGAAGAGTTCGCCGCATCTGTTCTATGATAAGATGGTGGCGGAGGAAAGTTCTCCAATTGACGGGTACCTCTTGAATCTGTCACGCTACGGTCTTTGGTGATAGGACCATCACCTTTACCCTCTACACCATGGCATACAGAGCAATACGTTGTGAACAAAGCTTTACCTTTTTCAAGATTTTCGGCATTTACGACTAAAGGACTTTTTACTTCTCTTCCTGCACGCTCATAATCCTCTAATGTATTGGCATACTCAAAACGAGTAAAACCGATAGGATCCGTACCTTTAGGAGGTGTTTGCGCTGTTTTTCCATCAGCAAAATTCGCATTAGGTTGATCCGGATTGAAAGCAAGCGGATCGTACATGTTACGAGAAAACTCTAAACCTGTACTACGAGTTGTTTTGTCACCACAAGAAGAAACAAGTGCTGTCAATGCCACAGCGGCGCATAGCGTTCCAAGTAAATTCTTCTTATTCATAGCTAACATATTTTCTATAATTGTACTTAACTTCAACAGCACCAGCTTCTTTCAATAAGCTATCGATCAAAGCGTGATCTGTATTTTCTTTGGCATCTACTGCAAGGATGAAACGATCATCTGTTGCTCTCAAGTCCATTACACGAGGTGTACGTCCTGGGAATAAGTGGTTACGGAAGAAGAATGTAGCAACCATACCCAAAGCACACAATAAGATGGTAACCTCAAATGTAACCGGAACAAAGTTCGGCATACCAAAAGATGGCTTACCACCGATATTCATCGGCCAATCGTACGCCATTGTATAATACAACAAACTAAAACCTAATGTCGTTCCTAATGCTCCAAAGCAAAATGCTGCGATAGGCAAGCGAGAAGGTTTCACACCCAGCTTTGCTTCGATGCCGTGAATAGGCATCGGAGTAAAGCAGTCGTAAATACTTATATTGTTTGCTTGCAATTTGTCGATCCCATGCATCATATCATCGGGATCCGCAAAACTACCTAATATATATTTTGTATTGCTCATTGCTGATTATTTTCTAACTGATAATTCTTTAATCTCTTCTTCTGTCACTGAATCATATTTCTCCAATGATTCTTGGAAGTACTTCACTTGTTCGTCAGGGAATGCACCTTCTTGAGCCAACTTGGTTTTATGTTGTAATGAAGATGATTTCAACAACAATTTCACTTCGGCGATAGCGATACCCGGTAAGAAACGTAAGAACAACAAGAATAATGTAAAGAACAGTCCAATCGAACCTACAAAGATTCCTACGTCTGTCCAAGTTGGGTAGAACATTGCCCAAGATGAAGGCAAGTAATCACGGTGCAATGAAGTCACGATAATTACAAAACGCTCAAACCACATACCGATGTTAACAACAATAGATAAGATCCAAGAGATAGGAATACTTGTACGGATTTTCTTGAACCAGAATAACTGTGGAGAAATTACGTTACACGTCATCATCGACCAGTAAGCCCAAGCGTATGGACCTAACATACGATTCTCGAACGCATACATTTCGTATTCTGAGCGAGAGTACATCGCGATAAATAACTCGGTCAAATAAGCTACACCCACGATAGAACCTGTTGTCATGATGATGATATTCATCGATTCAATATGGAACATCGTAATGTAGTTCTCAAAATTCATTACTTTACGTAAGATCAACAATAAGGTCTGTACCATCGCGAAACCTGAGAAGATCGCACCAGCCACGAAATATGGCGGGAAGATCGTCGTGTGCCATCCAGGAATAACCGAAGTTGCAAAGTCCATGGATACGATCGTGTGTACAGAAAGTACGAGTGGAGTAGAAATACCAGCCAAGATCAAGGACACGATTTCAAAACGTTGCCAAGTCTTAACTGAACCATTCCATCCAAATGATAATACAGAATAGATTTTTTGTTTTAATCCAGTAGCACGGTCACGAATTGTTGCAATATCCGGCAACAAACCACAGTACCAAAATACCAAGGATACTGTAAAGTATGTCGAGATCGCGAACGCATCCCATACTAAAGGAGAGTTAAAGTTTACCCAAAGTGATCCAAATTGATTTGGAAGTGGGAAAATCCAATAGGCCAACCAAGGACGACCCATGTGAGCAACAACGTATGTTGCCGCACAGATTACCGCAAAGATCGTCATCGCCTCTGCAGAACGGTTGATTGAATTACGCCAGTTCTGGCGGAAGATTAATAATACAGCTGAAATCAACGTACCCGCGTGACCGATACCTACCCACCATACGAAGTCGGTGATATCCCAAGCCCAGCCTACAGTTTTATTCAGACCCCAAGCGCCGATACCTGTCCAAAAGGTATAACTAACGCTAACTACCCATAATAAAGCACCCAATACAGCTACGGTAAAACCAATCCACCATGCTTTATTTGGTTTATTTTCAACCGGTAGTAAGATATCATCCGTAATTTTTGCATACGTAATGTCCTTACCGGTCATTAATGGTTCTCTTAATATTGATTCGTTATGCGATGACATAGTATTTTTATTTCAAATATTGTACAAGATTACGCCTCAAAAGTGTTTCTAACTTTTGTCATATAACCGATACCCGGTTGAACATTGATTTCCTCAAGTACGTAATAAACACGCTCGTTGCGTAATGCTTTAGATACTTCTGATGCTGGATCATTGGCATCTCCAAAGATGATTGCATTTGCAGAACATGCTTGTTGACAAGCCATTTGGATATCGCCATCTTTCACTTTGCGATTTTCAATCTTAGCTTGTAATTTACCTGCTTGGATACGTTGGATACACATTGAGCATTTCTCCATTACCCCACGTGAACGTGTTACGACATCTGGGTTTAATACCAACTGTGTAAATTCATTGTTCAAGTAGTTGTCAAAGCGGGAATCATTCCAGTAGGCGAACCAGTTGAAACGACGCACTTTGAAAGGACAGTTATTTGCACAGTAACGTGTACCAAAGCAACGGTTGTAAGCCATGTGGTTCAAACCTTCTGAAGAGTGTACTGTTGCCAATACCGGACAAACCGTCTCACAAGGTGCGTGACCACAGTGCTGACACAACATCGGTTGGTGAACAACAGTGACATCTTCGAAATCTAAATCAGCCGAAGCTTTCGCAATTTCCTTCTCTTTTGTAAGATCTTGATCTTTTCCTTCGATCGTATAATAACGGTCAATACGTAACCAGTGCATCTCACGACGACGGCGAACCTCATCACGACCAACAACAGGAATATTATTTTCAACGTTACAAGCTACGATACAAGCACCACAACCTGTACATGCGTTCAAGTCGATCGCCATCACCCATTTGTGACCTGGTTGCTCATACTTGTTCCACAAATCGTATGTTTTGTGATTATCTGTAAAGCGTCCTGCCTCCGAGTTAGGATCTTTCAAATATTTCGCAAATGTCGTCTCACGGATAACGTTACGACCTTCGATGGTATGGTGTGTTTGTGTTTGTGCCAATTGGTAAGTTCCAGACGCTTTCGCTACAGTTGCCTTAGCAACACCTTGTACTGTACCATTGATGATCGAAGCAAAAGGGAACGCGTTTTTACCAACTTCATTACCTGCTTTACCCACTTTTGTACGGCCGTAACCTACAGCAACGGAAACTGTTCCTTGAGCTTGTCCTGGTTGTTGTACAACGGGCAATTCCAATTCAACACCATTTGCTTTGACAGTTACTTTACCGTCTTCACCCAAACCTAATTTCTCAGCATCTTTCGGATTAAGAGCAGCATAGTTATCCCAAGTTACTTTAGAAACTGGGTCAGGTAACTCTTGTAAGTAAGCATTGTTTGCGTAGCGACCGTCACGAAGACCAGCAGGCTCATAAAGTTTCAATTCAAACTCCCCTGCAATCGCCTTGCTTGATGCCTCAATTGCCGAAGCCGCTGCTGCAGCATTTCCTGTAAAAGCAGGAGCTGTTGCCGCTTTGGCACCTTTATATTCAAAACCAGTCTGCAATACAGCATCCCAGTTTTTCGTAGAACCCGCTAAAATTTGTGTAGACCACAGATTCTTAACAAAGTTGTACATATCTGTATTATTTCCAGCCCAAGTCAACAAGCTTTGCTCAACTTGACGTGTTTTGAAAACAGGATTAATCGTTGGTTGGATAATTGAATACAACCCTTCTTTTGGATTGGAATCACCCCAAGACTCTAAGAAAGTACTTGCTGGAGCGATAGCAGTCAATTCAGACGCAGTTTCATCTGCACGCTGCGCGAATGACAACGTGAAAGGAATCTGCTTCAACGCAGCTTTTACATCCTCTGCTTTGAAGTAATCATAAACAGGGTTGCTGTTCAAGAAGAACGCAACGCCAACTTGCCCAGATTTCGCAGCAGCTAAGAACGCTTGGAACGAAGAATCCGAACCTTGGTATTGTTTAGAATAGTTATCCAAGTCGATGATAGTACCATAAGCGCCCAATGCAACGTTGATTGCATTAACCAATACCTGTACATTGACATCGTTAGACCCTGCAACAACAACAGCCGCGCCTTTGCTATTCACCAATTCTTTGGCCGCTAATGCTACACCTTTTTGCGCTTTTTTGTTTGCAGTTGCTCCAGCCAATGATTGACCAGTAATTGCATTATACAAAGCGATTAAGGTAGCCCCCTCTTCCGAAGGTTTGATAGCGATACGAGCATCAGCATTTGTACCCGTCATGGAAAGACCAGATTCAAATTGCACGTGACGTGACATTTTTCCGTTTTTCAACGATTTATAGTCACGATTTTTAGCGTATTGTTGTGTATGCTCCTCACCTGCTAACCAAGTTCCTAAGAAATCAGCCGCAACAGAAACAATCACATTTGCATTTTCAAAATTATAGGACGGAACTACTGCTCTACCAAAAGAAGCCTTATTCGCTTCAATAATACCGCTGTAAGATACAGCATCGTATTGTACATGGTTAACCGTAGGGAATTTCGTTCCGAAAGCAGCAATAGCTGCCAAGGTTGAAGGACTGTTTACCGTATTAGAAACGATCGTAATTTGTTTACCAGAAGACGCCGCAGCATTTAACGCTTTAACAACTTCCCCATCCAATTTGGACCACTCCACATCTTGACCTTTCAATTGTGCCTGTTTCAATTTGGACTCATCATATAAATCCAATACAGAAGCAGCTGTTGTTGAATCCAAACCTTGGTTCAAACCAATTGCATTCGGATTAGGCTCAACATTGATCGGACGACCTTCGCGTGTTTTAACCAAGATACTTTGACCGTTGAACGTCGAAGCATAATAGTTAGGGATACCTGGAGTTACCTCTTCAGGTTTAATCAAATAAGGAACTGCCTTATGCACAGGAGTACGGTTACAAGCCGCTAAAGAAACAGCACCCAAACCAAATCCTAATGCTTTCAAGAAGTCACGGCGAGGAGTTTTTGTGCTCAAGCCAGCTTCATTTAATACATCTTCTACAGGAATAGATTCGGCAAACTCACCCTTGCTTCCTTCAACGAAAGCAGGAGTTTGATTTAACTCTTCCAAACCTTTCCAATATTTTTTATTGCTATCCATTTAAGCTGTATATAAGATTGCGTATTTCAAATAATTATTAATAGTGACATTTACCACACTCAAGACCACCGATCATGGCTGCAGTCATTTTTTCACCCTTCTTAATTCTTTCGTGTGCTTTAATCAAATCTTCATAGTATTTATTATCCGACTTGATATCTGTCTTTTTGTGACAATCAACACACCATTTCATCGTCAATGGAGAGTATTGGTACACCTCTTCCATATTCTGAATTGGACCATGACAAGTCTGACATTCCACACCAGCCACTACAACGTGTTGTGAGTGATTGAAGTAAGCAAAATCAGGCAAGTTGTGGATACGAACCCATTGAATTGGTTTCGGATTGTTACCGTAAGTACGCGTATCAGGATCCCAATCCAAAGCACGGTAGATTTTAGCAATTTCCGGAGAAATTTCACCATCATAATGCTCAGAAGCAGTGACTGTATTGTGACAGTTCATACATACGTTGGCCGATGGAATAGACGCATTTTTTGATTTAAATGCACCACCGTGACAGTATTGACACTCAATTTTGTTAACACCCGCGTGGATTTGGTGTGAGAACTTAATGGGTTGAACCGGCTGATAGCCTTGGTGAACACCAACATTCCACATCGTTTTCCAACCGCCTACAGCTAATAAAGCAACCAACATCAATACCGTAAAACCAACCAGTTTTTTGTTTTTAACGAATGCTTTCGCAAACTTCACAAAACGCTGATTATCTTCTGGTTCCTGTTGTGCAGCAATAGCTTCCTGGTTTTTAGCAATTACATTTTCCAGCGTACGAATCACACGATTCAACACCACAATAACCACCACAGCCAAAACAACAACTGCGATCAAGCCCAAAATCATGAACATCGACGCGTTATCATCTTTAGCACCAGCACCACCATTGGTTGCATCTTTCGGTTTCTCCTTAGAAGCATCCGTGATATACGCTAATACCGATCTAACCTGATCATCAGATAAATCAGTAAAAGAAGTCATCACAAGCTTGTTGTTCTCTTCGAAGATTTTAATCGCCTCAGCATCACCAGAAGCAATTAACGCCTGAGAGTTCTTGATCCACTTGATTAACCAAGCTTCGTCTTTCGTCTCTGGAATCCCTTTCAAAGCAGGACCGACCACTTTTCTGTCAATGGCGTGACAGGATGTACACTTAGATTTGAAGATTTTTTCACCTTCCTTGACATCTTGCGCATGCAACGTCGTAACGGCAAATAATAGCATCAAACTCGTTGACACCACCCTCGCAAGGCTTCCCAAAACGGATGAGATAGTTCTCATATTTAGCACTTTATACTATTTATTTGTGAATGTAAAAAATTAACTCCCATGGTTAAAGGAGCCACTACCCCCCTAACAATGCCACAAAAGTATGATTTATTAATAAATCGCTGACAATTTTGTGACCTTTAATATCAATTTATAATCATTCTAAACAAATGCGTTTAAACAAGGATAAAATAACATTTCGCTATTAAAGTAGTTCCATCGCTACAACTTTTCATTTGGATAGCCAATCAAATATAAGACAATTCCATGACAGTTTAAAATATGTAAAAAGGCGACACTGTCATTTATACAAAAGGTGTATTTTTAGCTTGAATTGCGTAACTTTAAAAACAGGAATCGATAGCCTTCCAGGATAGGGTTGAAAGCTTAAAAAAACCACACTTTAATTGTTTATAAAGACTTTGGTAAAAATTCCTGCTGCAGTTATATCATATTAGGTAGTAACTACGCGAAAATAGAGCTGTCCAACACATGCCAGCTCTGTAGATCACTAAACTTATAACAAAGAACACCACAGAGATGGAAGAAAACAAAAAATACAATCCGTTAAGTAAAGAAGAGGAATATGTTATTGTACATAAAGGAACCGAGCGCCCATTTACAGGCGAATTGTTAGACAATAAGCACAAGGGAACTTATATCTGCCGCCGTTGTGACAGCCCATTATACCGTTCGGAGTCAAAATTTGAATCTGGCTGTGGTTGGCCAAGTTTTGATGATGAAATTCCCGGGGCAATTACAAGGATCACCGATGCCGATGGCCGCCGCACTGAAATCCTTTGTAGTAATTGTGGCGCGCATTTAGGCCATGTATTCCTCGGAGAAGGTTTTACGACAAAAAACACGCGTCACTGCGTCAATTCTATTTCAATGAAATTTGTAGCCGATCCTACAGCGTAACTTTCACTTTGGTCGACTCCCGAACTTTCAGTTCACAAGGCAACACCATTTTACGTGTTGCTTTTATTTTGCCTTGAAGACGAAGCAACAAAATATTGATCAGGTTCTCTGCAATATCCTTGATCGGCTGCGAAACCACCGTTATAGAGGGTTCGACCAATTTAAAGGCTGTGTGATCGTCAAATGCAATCACCGCAGGCATCGGAAAGTTATACTTTTTAGAAGCTTTCAGACCAGAAATAGCCAAATAGTTTGTTGAGAACAATACAGCATCCAGTCTATTTTCACAGATAAACTCCCGCAACGCTTCCATGGCCTCTTCGTCCGATGCATCCATCTGGATCTTTTGAATAAAACTCTGCTGCTTATTGTTGTCCATCGCTTTCAGATATCCCTCAGAGCGTTCCTTCATCTGGGTCTGATCGGAATAGAGCGACACAAATCCAATACGTCTATACCCCTGTTGACACAAATGGTCACTCGCATCAAAAGCCCCCTGAAAATTGTCTGCCCCAACATAGTCCGTTTCAAGCCCCGGAAAATACCGGTCAAAAAGTACCACTGGAATATTATTCTGCTGCAACTGCTTTACCGTATCTTCCAGTCCATCGGATGGAGTAATAATAAAACCATCTACCTGTCGATCGTAAAACATCTGGATTAATTCTTTCGCTTTCTCCACATCATTGTTCGTACTACAATAAATAATACGATACCCCTGCTCATAAACCTTACTTTCGATCAGACGCGCGATATTTCCAAAAAAGGGATTGGAAATATCTTCGATAATCAAACCCAGAATCTTCGTCTTGCCGGTGCGGAGACTTTTGGCCAATTCATTGGGTTTATAACCCACTTTTTTGACATAGTCCAGCACCCGTTTAGTCAAAGCCTCACTAATACGCTTTTCTTTGGCCTTATCATTTAAAATAAAGGACACAGTAGTGACAGAAATCCCCAACGCCTTTGCGATATCACTGATCAGAATACGTTTCTTCATGTAGTAGTAGTAGGTTTGTTAAGTTTTTTATTTCGAAGATTACTAAAGTAAAAAATTTAACGACAATTTACTAAAAATAATAATAAAATTGCGCTAAAAGGTTTTATTTACTAATTTTAAGCAGTTTTCAAATACCCGAACAAAACCTATGACAGGAAATAAACTATTCAAAACAGTGTTGGGCACACTAATTTTGCCATTTTGCGCACAAGCCCAGCAAAATCTCACACAATATGTCAATCCCTTTATTGGGTCTGCAGACCATGGCCACGTCTTTGTCGGTGCCAATGTACCTTTAGGTGCAGTGCAACTAGGCCCAACTCAAATTCCACAGATTTGGGACAAGTTCAACGGATGGGATTGGTGCAGTGGCTACAATTACAAAAGCCAGGAAATTTTGGGTTTTACCCATACCCACCTGAGCGGAACAGGTATCGGCGACCTCAACGACCTGATGATTGTTCCAGCCAATGGAAAATTGCAATTAACACCAGCGGAATTCAACAAAATGAGTACCGGTTATGGATCTTCTTTTAAAAAGGAAAATGAAGTCGCCAAACCTGGTTTCTATAGTGCTTATTTGGATGACTATCAGGTGCAGGCCAATTTGACGGCAACGGAACGAGTGGGCTATCATCAATATCGTTACGAAAAAACGGAGAATGCCCATATTTTGGTCGATTTAGGATACCACATCAATTGGGATAAACCAACAGACACCTACCTCAAACAGGTGAACGACTCGACTTTCGTTGGTTACCGCTTTTCAACAGGCTGGGCCACCGACCAAAAGTTATATTTTGCGATCAGAACTTCCCAACCGATACAAAAAGTAAGATTTTTCGACGGAAAAGAAGAAAAGTTAGGCCAAACGACATTTAAAGGGCAGGCAATCAAAGCGGCTTTATTCTTCGATGCTGTTAAAAACAAAACCATTGAACTCAAAGTTGGTATATCTCCTGTTAGCTCGACCAATGCGCTGAATAATATCAACGCAGAGATTCCAGGCTGGAATTTTGAAAAAGTAAAGCAAGACGCAGATCAACGTTGGAACAAAACATTAAATAAAATCCAATTCGAAGCAGATAAAGACACAAAGACCATCTTCTACACCGCGCTATATCATACCTACTTTGCACCTACCATTTTTAATGATGCAAATGGAGACTATATGGGCACCGATAAACAGGTTTATGAAAAACAAGATTTTGTCAATCATACCGTATTTTCCCTTTGGGACACCTACCGTGCCCTTCACCCGCTGATGACCATCTTGGAAGACCGCAAAATCAACCAGGACTTTATCAAAACCATGTTGGCGATCTATCAGCAACAAGGTAAATTACCGATGTGGCACTTACAGGGCAATGAAACCAATACCATGGTCGGATTGCCTGCGATTCCAGTCATTGCCGACGCCTTCTTAAAAGGGATCATTGACGAGAAAGACTATCCATTGGTCTGGGAAGCAGTTAAGACAACAGCCATGGGTAATGACCACGGATTGAAATATGCGCGCGAACTGACCTACATTCCTATTGATAGCATGCCTAACGAATCCGTTGCCTGGGCCCTTGAATATGCCATCGCAGACTTTGGTGCTTACAAGATTGCGGAGAAACTTGGAAAAACCGAAGATGCCGCTTACTTCAAAAAACGCTACAAACTATACGAGCAGTATTTTGACAAGGAAGTAGGTCATTTTGTCGGTAAAAAAGCCAATGGTGAATTTCGTAGGCCGTTCGATCCTTTGATGGCCAAACACCGCGAAAATGATTACTGCGAAGGAAATGCTTGGCAATATACCTGGCTGGTACCTCAAGATGTTAAAGGTCTGATCAATCTTTTCGGTGGTGAAGATAAATTTTTGAAAAAACTGGATTATTTTACAACCATGTCATCCGATCTTGGAGGTGAAGCCTCACCGGATATTTCAGGACTGATTGGCCAATATGCACAGGGGAACGAACCAAATCACCATATCCCTTACTTATATGCTTACGCTGGACAACCCTGGAAAGGTGCAGCTTTAGTCCGTAAAGCGATGACTGAGTTTTACACAAACACTCCAGCTGGTCTATGTGGCAATGATGACGTCGGACAAATGAGTGCCTGGTATGTATTTTCAGCAATGGGTTTCTATCCGCTAAATGCCATGAGTGGTGTTTATGTCTTTGGCTCCCCTATGATGCAGCATGCTAACATTAATTTACCGAATGGCAAAACAATGGCAATTGATGTTAAAAATCAAGGTAAATCCAATCCATACATCAAGTCGATCAAATTGAATGGCAAACCATATACTAAAACGTTCATTACACATGCACAGCTTTTGGAGGGCGGAAAGATGGAAATCGAAATGAGTGCAACACCGAACAAAAATTTTGGTAAAAACAAAGCCGATTGGCCTTCAAGCACTGACAATAATTAACTGAAAAATTGTCAGTAAAACATTACTGGATTAATAGTTGTTAACACCTTAATAACATATTTAAGGAGAAACAAAAAATGGCAGATTACAAAAACATCAATATACAAGATATCCCGGATGGAGGTGATAATCCAAAAGACTTCTATGAAACTTTTAAAGAGCGCTTAGAAGACTTAGAAACATTTCCAAAGGATTATACGTACAAGTTTATCTTACCAAAAGATCAGGATCACTTCAATCAAATCCAACGTGTATTTGATGACACAGGTGCTCAGTTTGATTTTAAGGATTCCAAAACAGGTAAGTATACTTCAATTACTGTAAACTTGAACGTAAAAGACGCCGACCAGGTGATCTACTTCTACAAAGAAGTAGCGAAGATCAAAGGTGTTATCATGTTATAAAATAAACAAATCAGGCTGTCGGATCGACAGCCTGATTTGTTTATCTTTATTTACCTAAAAAATACATACCCTCAATAAAGTTGGCGCTCCTCGCACTGCTATTAATAATCAATTAACAACTAAGTATTTACACATAAATTTCTTGCTATTGCAAAGTATGCAACATAAGGTATTCAATCCACACCTAAAGATTTACGTTGATCATCTACCCTATCTAGCAATTAAAACTTTAACAAAAGGTTTGAAAACAGCCTATAAAGCGCTATATTTATCCCGTTAGTTTAATATATTTTATGAAAAGAATCTTATCGGCTATCCTATTATTAGGAGTGGCCCGTGTTGCCTATGCGCAAACCCCGGTTGACAACCAAAACGAAGGCATTAAATCAAAAAAAGGCAGTTTTGTTACCGAACTGAATTTCAACCCTTTTAAAGGAAATCTGAGCTTAAACAATGCACTAAATCAGATAAAAGGAAGATATTTTGTCCAGGACGATCTTGCTTTGCGTTTGGGAATTGGGATTGACATACTCGATTCCGCTGCAAATTATGGTAACCCTTATGGTACAAACGGCTATTTTAATTCCAATAACAGAAAAAGTACAGCGCTTGATATCAATTTTGGTATAGAAAAGCATTTTAAAGGCAGCTCCAGGCTATCGCCCTATATTGGCTTTGATGTCTCCATAGGTTCAAAAACTAGCAAACAGGAACTATCGACCAGCGCCTATACAATGAATATAAAGAATGCCTCGATGGAGGTAATCTATCAACAGACCAACAATGGATATTATACGTCGATGCAGCTGGTTCCAAATGGTTATACAAGATTTGGAGGCTACGCAGTTGCGGGATTTGATTTCTACGTATCAAAAGGACTGTTTGTTGGATATGAGTTTAATTTAGGTTATTTACACACAAAGTATAAAAAACCTGATGTTACAGTGACCGGCACTGACCCTGGTTATGGCTCTTATATTTCAGAAAACAAAACCAAGACATTTAAGAGCGCTTTGGTGAACGGTGTCAGAGTAGGATATTCATTTTAAAAACGGCAGCTAATTGATTATTATGAAAGGGACTAAAATACTTTGTATTGTTTTTATCTTGTTATCTGGGGTGATTTTTTCCTGCAAAAAGGATGATTTTACGCCTCCTGCTGTGCAGACCTTATCCATTACAGCACTATCATCCACCTCATTTGAGGTTGTTGGAAACATTGCGAAAACAGGCAGTGAGGAGACTGTAGAATACGGCTTTATTTATAATTCAACGCAGGAAGTTGGGGAAAATAAGGGCATAAAAGTTTCATTGGGCAAAGATGCTAAAGAGGGAGAGTTTCGTAAACAGATTAGAGTGGACAGTGCGTTATCTAACTACTACAATACCATCTGGGTGAGATCCTATTTACGGGATTCCAAGGGTACTGTTTTTGGCGCAATGCTGAATATCAATCTACCCAGTTCTTCAATGGGAGACATTACACCAAAAATGGCCATGTCGGGCGACATTATCAAAGTTGTGGGAACATTTTTCGATGCGACCATCAATAATACCGCTGTTACGATCGGCAATGTCAGGGCGAAGACTGTATCAGTAAGCTCAACCGAAATAAGTGCGGAGGTACCTAGCGGTATACAAGCCAACCATGGTAATTCTGTCAACGTTTCCATAAAGATTGGATCCACTCCAGCCGGCAATAGCTCCTTACAAATGTTAGCAAATTATAAAGATTTCTCGCCCAAATCTGGTCCAGTGGGGTCAGAATTGAAATTTACCGGAGATAATCTACCCGATTATTATGGCAGTTCAAACATTCAGGTTGAAATGGGAAATCAACTTCTTAATCCCACATATTATTACTCAACAGTCAATGTACCCTTCACTGCCAAGGAAAGCTCAGATCTTGCGATAACCATTAATGGAAAGAAAAAAGTATTAGGAACCTTCACCGTCACTCCGCCAGTGATCAGTGAACTGTCGCCCGAGTCGGTTTATCCAGGACAGGCTATCCTAATCCGTGGCACTAATTTTCCGCCAATGAGCGATGGTGGCGAAGGACGCCCTTTAGTGAAATTAGGGACAGGAAGTTACACGGACGTTTCGTTCTACGACAGAAATACCTACCATTACACTATACCAGACAATGCTTCAGAAGGCGATCATTCCCTTTATTTGAAGGTCGGCCCCCATGAAGTACAAGCTCCAAGAAAATTAAAAATTATGGGTTATGCGGCCACGAGCTTTGCTCCTAAGTCAGGAAGTTCTTTGCAGCTGATCAATATTACTGGGAATTTTATTTCAGGAACTTGGTATACGGTATATTTTGGTTCAATACAAGCGGGTGGTACAGCCACTTCTGCTACAAATCTGCAGGTAACTGTTCCTTATGGGATGCCCGAAGGTAATGTAAAGATTAGCATTGAATTTCCAAACAAACGAGTCACTGTTCCTGGTGAATTCGAGATCGTGGGTCCCTCCTTTACTTCCTTCAATCCGACATCCGCCGTACCTGGAACAGTTTTAACGATCAAAGGATCGGGATTTGTCCAAAACTACGATACCGTTGTCAAATTCGGTTCAATAGCAGTATCTCCCAATAGCGTTTCTTCCAATACCATATTGGTAACGGTACCTTCCAACGTGTCTCCGGGCGCAATGAAATTAACCGTCGTTACAGCTGGACAATCTGTGACACATAAAGATAATTTCACCTTATTGGACAAATAGTATTCGCTTGAATAAGGTCCCGATTCAGCGGGAATTTTCTTGAAACGAGTAGAACATAAAAAAGCCCGCGTAAAGCGGGCTTTTCTTATCTATTGCGTAACAGGTTTATTCCTGACCAGCACCAGCTACAGGAGCTTCGCCAGCAGGTTTATCCTGTTTTGGCTTGTCTTCTCTTGGCGGGCGCGGTAATAATGCTTTACGTGAAAGCTTCATCTTACCTTGTTTGTCAATGTCCAACAATTTTACAGTGACTTTATCCCCTTCTTTGAAGATACCGTCCATGGTTTCAAGACGCTTCCAGTCGATTTCAGAGATATGCAATAAACCATCTTTACCTGGCATGATTTCAACGAACGCACCAAATGCCATGATGGATTTCACCTTACCTTCGTAAGTTTCTCCAATCTCAGGTTTAGAAGCAATCGCTTTGATACGGCCTACGGCATCATCTATAGCAGCTTTATTATCAGCAAAGACCTGAACAACACCTTTGTTATCAACTTCTTCGATTGAAATCGTAGCACCAGTTTCACGTTGCATTTCTTGGATAATTTTACCACCAGGTCCGATTACAGCGCCAATAAATTCTTTGTCGATCAACAATTGAACGATACGTGGTGCATGAGGTTTGTAATCTTCACGAGGAGCATCAATGGTTTTCTTCATCTCGCCTAAGATGTGCAAACGCGCTTCTTTTGCTTGATCCAACGCTTGCGTCAAGACTTCCCATTTCAAACCATTGATTTTTAAGTCCATTTGACAGGCAACGATACCCTTTTCAGTTCCCGTTACTTTAAAGTCCATATCTCCCAAATGATCTTCATCACCTAAGATATCCGATAAGATCGCATATTTACCAGTTGTCTCATCAGAAATTAATCCCATGGCAATACCCGAAACTGGAGCTTTTAACTTCACACCAGCATCTAAAAGCGCTAATGTACCGGCACATACCGTTGCCATAGAAGACGAACCATTGGATTCTAGGATATCAGAAACTACACGGATAGTATATGGATTTTCATTGTCTGCCGGAAGAACCTGTTTCAATGAGCGCATAGCCAAGTTACCGTGACCAACTTCACGACGACCCGGACCTCTGTTAGGTCTGACCTCACCTGTAGAGAATGCAGGGAAGTTATAGTGAAGAATAAATTTATTATAACCGTTGATAAAAGCACCATCGATCATTTGCTCATCATCTTTAGCACCCAAAGTAACCGAAGTCAATGATTGTGTTTCACCACGTGTGAATACAGCGGAACCGTGCGCAGCAGGCAAGTAATCTACTTCAGACCAGATTGGACGAACTGTACGTACGTCACGACCATCTAAACGAATTCCTTCGTCCAATACAAGATTACGAACAGCATCATACTGCACATCGTGGAAATATTTCTTAAACAAGAATGCTGTATCATCATCCAATTCCTCAGGCATTGTTGCTCTATATTCTTCTGCAATCTTCGCAAAACTTTCAGAACGGTCATGTTTGGTAGATGCTGATTTTGCAATAGCATACACTTTATCGTAAGTAGCTGCAAAGATTGAATCTCTCAATTCTAAATTTTCTGGTTCGTGGTTGTATTCCCGTTTAACAGTTTTACCAACCAGATTGGCCAATTCTACCTGAGCTGCAACTTGCTTTTTGATTGCCTCGTGCGCAAAAGCAATCGCTTCTACCATTTCAGCTTCAGAAATTTCTTTCGCTTCACCTTCTACCATGCCAATATCTTGCGCAGAACCAGCAACGATAAATTCTAATGTTGCATTTTCCAGGTCAGATAATTTTGGGTTGATCACCAACTCACCGTTAATTTTTGCTACACGAACTTCTGAGATAGGGCCATTAAAAGGAATATCAGATACTGCGATTGCCGCAGAAGCAGCCAAGCCTGCTAAAGCGTCAGGCATAATATCTTTATCTGCAGAAATTAAGCTAATTGCCACTTGAGTATCTGCATGATAATTTTCAGGGAACAAAGGACGCAATGCACGGTCTACCAAACGTGAGATCAACACCTCATAGTCTGACAATCTAGCTTCACGACGTAAGAAACCACCTGGAATACGGCCAGTTGCCGCATATTTTTCTTGATAATCTACAGATAAAGGTAAAAAATCGACACCAGATTTAGCTTCTTTAGCAGAAACGACTGTCGCAAGCAACATCGTATTGCCTTGTTTTAATACTACAGCACCATCAGCTTGCTTTGCCAATTTTCCTGTAGACAATTCGATCTGGGTGCCATTACCCATATCGATGGTTGTTTTAATTTCGTTGTAATTCATTTAATCTTGTTTGCGACATGCTTTTCGTCTTGTTGGCAGCATGCCAATATTTTAAATACATTAGATTTCAGCACAAAGGTAAATTAAAATATTAAGATTAGTGCAATTAACAGCAGGCTAAATACGCAAATACTATATATCAATTCAATTTTAATTTTCGTTTCCCAAAAATGTGCCTTATACCTTACACAAGCTGAAAAGCTGCTAGAATCGAAGCTGGATTAAAATCTATCTCATTGAGCACATTTGACCGATAGCTTCCCTTTTCCAGATACAGCATAGTAAATCCCACAAATATTGAACTACCGACAAAATCGCCACATTTAACGGTCAAGTTTTTTGCCGGTATCACATCCTCTTTATACTTAACATCGTATTCCCATTCTACCTCTTTTATCTCTGTGGGCTCAAACTCATCAAAATCAAATGAGAAGGCATGAAATTTGAATACCACGGCATTGCATTTGTCAGGAAGGACCAGCGCTCTTTTGATATCAAACTCGGGGAATGATATTTTAAGATCTTTCTTCTTGTTCATGGAAACTACAGGATCGATAAAAAGCGACTTTGCTGTAAATTGCTTATGGACAAATTCGCCCCAAGTCCGCCCCCCTCCCGACTTGTAAAAAACATACAGGCACAGTGAGAGCAGCTTAAAAGGTGGACTCAACGTGGACTCACTGTACACTCAAACTGCTTACAGGGCGAACTTGGCAATAACTTGGTCTTAACTTGCCCCCTATCAAAGGGCTCCCCAGCCGAAGCCCGAAGTTAGCGTAACCCATCCCACTATACTCCATTTCTTAATTCAATTCTCTGTCTTTTTCGACTAATATTTGCATGGCTACGCTATCACGCTTAGCCTCGGGAGAGAAGCTGACCATCCCTTTTCCTTCTTCAGTAAGTATAGGAATCCCTGCTTGTTCCAATGCTTTAATGTCCCTATAAATAGTTCTCTTACTTATAGAAAATCTGTCTGCTAATTCGGAAGCCGTTATTAAACGCTTGGTTTGTAACTGAGTTAAAATTGCTGTAAGCCTTGAAATTCGCTTTAATTCTTTATCGTCTATATTTTGTCTTTACAATTCAAGCAACCAGTTAAACACATTCAGATGTTTAACTCCATTCCGGTCTTGTGTAAATGAGTCTGTAGTTAGTAAATATTTCGGGTAGTTGTCATTAATTTTCTCAAATGAGCCAAATTCACGTTCTACGGTCTTTTCATTAGACATTTCCCAAGCTACCTGATAATATGCTATATCGCCTTTGGGTGTTCTGCACACAAAATCTACTTCTGCATTTCGGGCTGTACCTGTCCAAATTTTATTGCCTCTACGTAACAGTTCCAGATAAACAATATTTTCCAAAATGTGTCCTCTGTCTGTAGTGCGCTCCTTACCTGTTAAGACGTTGAGCAAACCTGCATCGACCAAATAGTATTTTTCCTGAGTAGCTAATTGCTTCCTTCCTTTCAAATCAAAACGGTTTACTTTATAAAACACAAAACTTGCTGTTAGATATTCTAGATACCTTTCTACGGTTGTGTTATGGGTGGTTTGCCCGTCCTGTTTTAAGGTTTTAGCAATATTACCAGGCGAAAGCGGATTTCCAATATTGGAAGCTACGAATTTCACAATATTACCAAAAGCGCGTTTATCGTTAATCTGATGACGTTGGGTAATGTCCTTTTCAACAATGGTGGTGTAAATGGCTTCGAGATATTCTTGGATAATATCGTAACCACCTTCACGCAATTCAACGCCTTTGGGCAAAGACGTTTCATTGATGTAATCAAAGAAAAGAGCTTCATAGTTGAGGTATTTATTCGATGTATCAATATCTCTTGCTATTAAATATTCTTTGAACGAAAAGGGCAAAATAGAAATTTCTATGTATCGTCCACTCAATAAAGTTGCTAGTTCTCCTGACAACAAAAAAGCATTTGACCCTGTAATGTAAACGTCTATATTTGGCTTTACAAATAATCCATCCACCAAACGCTCAAACTCGTTGACGTTTTGGATTTCATCCAAAAAAACATAGCTTGGTTTTGACAAATCTAAATTTCCGATAATGTGTGCGTACAAACCATCTAAATCGTTGAGAAATTTATGCAGTTCAAAATCTTCAAAGTTCAGAAATACAATTTGACTTGCAGGTACACCCATTTCCACCAAGGTTTGACGATAAAATTCAAATAAGGTGCTTTTCCCGCTTCTGCGTAATCCACTAACTACTTTGATAAGATCTTTATCTTTATAGGCTAATAATTTAGACAGGTATTCTTTGCGGTTTGTGTAATTTCTCATAGTGCAAAGGCATCCAATAAATCATTAAAACTTTCATTACTTACAAGTTTTAATGATTTTAAAGCTTTTTATCAATTATCAACTTATAGAAATACTAGAATTTAAGATTTATTAAAACCCATAGAAAAAGTAAATTTTACAATTTTTGGATATACCTGTGTTTGCTGTACGGTAGCGTGGTCAAGCAACTTACATACATACTCTATCCTCATACCGTTGTTCAGTGCATTGGTAGCAAATGTATGTCGGCTCAGATGAAAGTGCAGGTTAAACGGCAGTTTTAAATGCTCGCCCACTTTCTTTAGGTGTACATCGCCTAAGCGAACTTTTGAACTTAGCTGATCGCATTGTTAGCGAAGCAACCCGCGTATAAAATGTATACATTTATTACAATACTTCGCTAAGAAATCTGTGCCGAATTTTGCTAAAAATAAGCGTACCTCATTTTTGTATAAATACAAAAAAAGCCATCCAAAAATTGGATGGCTTTCTTAACACCTTTGTATAAAAGCTTATTTGATAATATCACGTAAACCTAGACCTTTAATGATCGCACGGTAACGGTTGATATCCTTTTTGTAAAGATAAGCTAATAATGAACGACGTTTACCTACTAACATTTGTAGGGAACGTTGTGTACCGAAATCTTTTCTGTTTTTTTTCAAGTGCTCAGTTAAGTGAGCAATTCTCTTAGTGAATAAAGCAACTTGACCTTCAGTAGATCCTGTGTTTGTAGCTGATCCAGCGAATTCTGCGAAGATGTCAGCTTTGTACTCTTTACTTAAATACATTTCCTGAATAATATTAAAGCGTTAAAAATTTTATTAATTGGCTGCAAAGATAGCAAAAGTATTTGGTTGCCAAAATATTTAACAAGCAAAGTTTCAGATGCTATTATACCTTTACATAGATTTTTTTCTTATCCAACCAATAGCAGATTACCCACATCAAGGTCAGAAAACACAACGAATAAACGAAGGAGCCAACTTCGGGGATTCCAGGTATTTTCGCACAGACGTATTTATAGAACCAGGCGAAAGCTTCGATGTATTGTTGCGAGCCGTCCTCTTTTAAGCCGTCAGGGATACGAAATAGTCCTAAAAAGCGTGGAAGAATACCGCTCAACACAAAGATGAACAGTGGATTTTTACCAAAAACATCAAAAAATTGTGTCAATTTATTTTTTACACCCTGCACCTCAATAAACCAGATCATGCCACCTATTGTCATGGTTGCTAAACCAGTTGTATAGAGCACATAGGAACTCGTCCATATTTTTTTATTGATCGGAAAACCTAATGCCCATATCCACGCCAACACGACCAAAATAAATCCAGTCACAAACATGCCCGCCAATAATTTAAAATGCGGTTCGTTGGAAGCTGGAACTCTGGTCCACAGCCAATCCACCTGCCCTTGTTTTTTAATAAATACACCGACCAAATAGCCAAATACAACCTGAACTACTGCTGGCAGCGTACTCATTAGCCCCTCAGGATCAAACGGCACGCCCTCGCCTCTGTAAACATGCGGTAAACCTAAAATAGCAATATCATACTTTGTGCCGAACCAGCCTGCTAAGCTATAGGGATCCGATCCCCCCGCGAATGCGCAAACAGCCCAGTATAGAAGCAAAATAGCTGCAGAGATCCAAATAATCACTTTCTCTTTAAAATAGTAGGCTAATAAAGAAGCAAAGCAATAAGCAATGGCAATACGCTGCAATACCCCAAGAATACGTATGCCCCGACTTGCATCATTTGGATCTACCCACTGTTTAAATACCAGCTCAGCTCCCTCCCATTTGATAAAAGGCCACCAGTTGATAAAAAGTCCGATGGCAAAAATCAAAATCGTCCTTTTAATTACTTTTTTCCAAAATACGGCGGGACCAGCTTCCTGTAATCGAGGTATCACAAAAGACATGGCATTACCAACTGCGAAAAGAAAAAAAGGAAAAACCAGATCTGTAGGTGTGCATCCATGCCAGGTTGCATGTTTTAGCGGCGCAAACGTATGGAGCCATGTCCCCGGATTATTTACCATAATCATCAGTGCCACAGTAGCCCCACGAAAGACATCCAAGGAGTAATAGCGTTGTTTCATAATTAGATACTATAATTAAGAGGTAAATATAAGGTATTTGATATTCATTTTTATGCGCAATTTACTATTTAATGGCATAAACAGGAGCTAGTCGGTGACAAGCTTGTTACAATAATACACCTCCTTCACGCAGTAAAAAATAAAGAAATCAAAACTTTTTAAAAAAAAACAAAAAGTTTTTGGAACTTACTTTTTTTTTAACATATCTTTAACGAAAGTTTAACCGACTTCTACTAACCATTCATTTACAATGGAAAACGAGATATTAATAAACCTTTATATTGAATCGATGCTATCAATTGCTGATCTTGCTAAAAAGATAGCGAAAAGCACTCCCTCTGTAACTAAGGTTGTTAATCACTTAATTGAGCAAAATATAATAGTTGAATGTGGATTTGCCGAGTCAACTGGTGGACGCCGACCGATTCAATATACAATAAATGAAAACTCAGACAACTATATTCTTTCAATAGCATGCGATCAGTATTTCACGACAATCTCGATTTCTGATTTGCATAATAAGGTGATTGCAGAATATCGAGATATAGCAGTAGAATTAAAAGAAAAATCTTCGCTAGATACCATACTAAATCGTGCAGAGGAATTAATCCAAAAATCTACGATATCACTTGAAAACTTTATCGGTATTGGCGTCAGTATACCTGGATTTGTCAACAGCGAATTAGGCATAAATGAATCTTACCCCAAAGCTCATGGTCTATTTAATCTTAAGCACAATATTGAGAAAAGATTTAATATACCAACTGTAATAGAGAATGATTCTCGATGTATTGCGTTGGCAGAAAAACAATTGGGAATAGCCAAAGACATTACCAGCTCTTTAATTATTAACCTTAACTGGGGTGTTGGACTGGGGATAATTATCAATAACGCTATATTTAAAGGAACCGCTGGATACGCGGGTGAATTTAGCCACATCCCTTTGGCAGATAACCAAATGCTCTGCTCTTGCGGCAAAAGGGGATGCCTAGAGGTTGTAGCATCACTCAATGCTGCGATAAAATATGTCGAGAATGATATTGAGAATGAGCAGTATTCTATTTATAGCACTTTTATAAATAGTAACGAAAATAAACTCGAAGCACTGTTTGATTCGATCAGAGTGGGTGATCAAGTTGCTATAAATAATATAGGAAAAATTGGCTATATGCTTGGAAAAGGTATTTCGACCTTAATTCATATTTTAAATCCGAAACAGATATTGATCAGCGGCCGTGGCGCTGAAGTTGGTCATATATTAGAACCGCATATTCAAATTGCGCTAAATGAATTTTGCATACCTGAGATTGCCAAAACAACACATTTGGCAATCTCGGAACTTCATAAAGATGCGCAAATAAAAGGTACGATGTGCCTCGTTGTAGAAAACCTAATACACCGAATATTTAAATCTAATTACACACAAATTAATCAGTAGAATATGAGTCTATTTTACAAAAAAACTGCAGGATTAGCGTTATGTACACTTTTTAGTGCCACATCGCTTTATGCGCAGCAAAGCATTTCTGGAATAGTTTCAGATGCGAAGGGGCCTGTATCCGGGGCAACAGTTTCTGTAAAAGGAACAACTCGCGGTACGCAAACCGGAAGTAATGGGTCATTTACGATCCAAGCATCGCCGGGCGAAGTCTTACGGGTATCTATTGTTGGATACAAATCACAAGAAATAACTGTTGGTTCTTCAAAAACACTTAATATTAAATTAACTGAAGATGCTTCCGCTTTGGACGAAGTTGTGGTAACAGCAATGGGAATCAAAAGAGAGGCTAAAGCTCTTGGATACGCCTCATCAACAATAAGCTCGAAAGAGTTAACCCAAGCAGGTACGACAAACATTGGTTCGGCCCTTTATGGAAAAGCTCCAGGCGTGCAAATTAATTCCGCTCCAGGGGGAGCATCTAGTGCCGTTAACATTCAGATCCGCGGCATTAATTCCCTAAGTAACAACAGGCAACCTTTATATGTAGTTGATGGGGTAATGATCAGAAACGATCAACAGGCAGGATCAAAAGGTTTAAACAACACTGGTGGTATCACTGATCCGGGGGCGCAAGCAATATGGTCCGACAATAGAATACGTGGAAACGGTATGTTAGATTTGAACCCTAACGATATTGAGTCCATGACAATTTTAAAAGGGGCCAGTGCAACAGCGTTATATGGTTCTGATGCTGCAAGTGGTGTTATTGTAATCACAACTAAAAAAGGTGTAAAAGGAAAAGGCCTTGGAATCGACTTCAATTACACTGGTTCTATCGAAACTGCTGCGTTTCTTCCGAGATTACAGTATGAGTACGGACCAGGATATGATGCTGCTACTAATTTACAAGTAGGCGGTACGGAAGAAGGCTGGATGACAAATCCACTCTTCCCAGGTGACAGACTCTTGAATTACAATGCCTGGGGCCAATTTGGACCTAAATACGATGGTAAAGATGTTCGCTGGTGGGACGGTTCGTTAAGAAAGTACTCCGCTAATAAAGGCAATTATGGTGATATTTTCGATACTGGACACAATAGTAATTTTAATCTAAGTATTTCCAATCAAACAGAAAAAATAAATTATAGGTTATCAGCTTCCAATATGGACTACAAGGCAATTGTACCAGGTAGTAAGATGAATAAAAGTACCTTTAATTTAAATAGTACAATCAAGCTTGCTGATCGATTGGATTTGGATGTAGTTGCATCTTATATTAATACGATTACCAAAAATAGGCCCGGTTTAATGGGAGATGTTCTCGGTTCTTATGCGGGATTTTTTAGCGGTGCTGAAGACGTTGAGAAGATGAAAAACGAACTCTACCAGACCTCCGACGGCTACAGATACAATCCTTTTGGATCCAATAGACCTGGGGCATTTCCCGTTAATTATAGAGCTCTTAACCTATTAAACTACTTTTGGCAACAAAAACGTAACAGTTATGAAGAGAAGGAAAATCGCTTTTTGGGAAGTGCTACGTTAAACTGGGGCATATTAGATAAACTAAAGTTTAGAGGTCGATTAGGAACAGATTTTACTGGATTAAATATCGAAAATAAAGAACATAACGAGTACGCTGTTCAATATAATCAAACTAATAGTACCGGTAAATTTGAGGTTTCGAAAGGAATCTATAAGATTATTTATGGAGATGCCTTATTAACTTATGCAGACAAATTATCTGACGACTTTGACTTTAGTTTAAGCGGAGGTTTTCAGTCTCGTATGGAAAACTATGATGATCAAATGTCCAGAACAGAAGGTGGTTTGGTTTCTGCAAATTGGTTTAGCTTAAATAATACCTTTGGCCAAGCTGTAACTACCCACGTTAGAAAGGAACTTATAAAATATGCCTACTTCGGTTTATTAAACCTTTCTTATAAAAACTATTTATTCTTGGAAGGAACAGCTCGTCAAGAGTATTCGTCAACATTGCCATCAAAAAACAACCCATATCATTATGGTTCCGTAAACACGAGTTTTGTGTTCTCTGATGCATTTAAATTACCTGAATTCTTTAGCTATGGAAAACTAAGAGCATCCTATGGGGTAGTTGGTAATGATGCACCAATTTATGCGTCAAATCTCGCTTTTAAACAAACATCATTAATAACGGTTAATGGTCCGGTGCCATCATTAGCTACTAATTCTTCCTATGGAAATGAAGATTTAAAACCTGAGAAAAAAACTGAAAAGGAAATTGGATTAGATTTGAAATTCTTAAAAAATAGATTAGGTCTAGATGTAAGCTATTATTCAAATTTTATCGATGATCAAATTATGCCTTTAAGTACGGCATTTTCAACTGGAGCGTCGACACAATTCCTTAATGTGGGTAAAATCTCGAATAAAGGGTGGGAAGTTTCATTGAACGGCACTCCGATTCAAACAGAAAATTTCAAATGGAATGCAAGACTAAACTTCTCAAATAACAAGTCCCGTCTAGATGAATTGATCAGTGGTGTACCAAAATTAATTTTCTATGATGCGGATCAAAGTTCCATCCGGATGGAAGCAAGACCTGGGGAGACCTTAGGAAATATATATGTGTTCCCTCGCGCGACAAATGAAAAAGGAGAATTTCTAATCTCTGATGAAGGTAATTATGTTATTGATAAGTCAACTTATGTTAAAGCGGGTAATATTATGCCGAAAGCAATCGGAGGATTATCAAATACATTCAACTACAAAAACTTTAGCTTAGACTTTACTGCTGACTACAGATTTGGAGGACAAATGATTTCCACGCCGCATAAATACGCTTACGGAGCAGGTCGACTAGAAAGCACATTGGAATATCGTGAATCAGGAATAACTTTAGATGGCGTTAATCAAAACACAGGCGCTAAAAATGATGTTCATCTTTCTGGTGCTGAATATTATATTAATAATTTTTATTGGGGAAATAATGCTTGGAATGAGAAAGCGGCTGTGCTAGACAATAATTTCATTAAGCTTAGAGAGGTTGTTATTGGATATAATCTCCCAGAATCATTCACGCAAAAATTAAAATTGAATAGTTTACGTTTTTCTCTGATAGGAAGAAATCTCTTCTACTTCTATCGTTCCATTAAAGATATCGATCCAGAAGCACCTGTTGGAAATTATTGGTATTCCCAAGGTATTGATATCGGCTCCAATGCAGCAACAAGAAGTTTTGGTTTCTCTCTTAATGCTAAATTTTAACACTTAAAGCAATGAAAAAAATTAATAAAATACTATTATTCGGAAGTATTCTTTTAACATTAGGAAGCTTTCAGTCTTGTAAAACTGAGTTAGAGGATCGTTATACGGATCCAGAACAGACAACTTTACCCAATATACCAGCATTTTTTTCACAAATACTGAATAATTCTCGTTTAAGATCGGAATATTGGCATTACCGCACTTTTATATTGATGCATCAAGCAAAATATACACAAACAGCTTATTTTGCAAATGAAAATACAATGTATCAACAAAGTGATTCTTATATTAATGACTATTGGAAAGATTTTTATTCACCTGGCATAATTGGTGTTTATAGATCAATGGAAAGATCTTATAACAACTTATCTACGGAAGAAAAGGCAAGTCGCGATCTATACATGAATACTGCTAAAGTCATTTTATTTGATCAAGCTTCAAAATTGGTTGATAATTTCGGAGATATTCCTTTTTCTGAAGCTGGAAGTCTTCCTTTAACAGATGTCATCAAGCTTGGAAAATTTGATGATCAAAAGGAATTGTATACTTTGTTTATCAATGGGCTAAAAGAAATTAATACTTTTTTGAAAACAGCAAAAAGTACATCAGAATTTAACAGAGCAGATATTCTAAACTCTGGAGATTTAACCAAATGGCGAAAATATACGAATTCTTTACGTTTACGCTTATTGATGAGAATTTCCAATGTTGATGAAAATAAAGCTAAAACTGAGATTATGGACATGCTAAACAACCCAACAGAGTATCCATTGGTTGATGGCGACAACAACGGAGATTATAGCACTGGATCACAAGATATACTTTTACAGCCTTTGAAAACGTATAACTCTAGCTTATTAGATGCACTAATAGAACTTCCAAGTTATTATGCACCTGATTATATGCTGAATACCGTTTTAAAAACTGCAAATGATCCTCGTACTGCTGTACTATTCGATAAGTTTGGAGAAACAGTAAACGGAAAATTTGTTCCCAATAAGGAATATCAAGCAATGCCCATTACATTCACTACAGCCCAAGCAGACGCACAATTCAGGAAGTATTCAGTAATAGATTCTGCAACTACATGGATCAATAATAAACTGCCTGGCGTTTTGATGACTGCCACTGAGACAAACTTAATTAAAGCAGAAGCCCAAGAAAGATGGGGTACTGATGCTGCGGCAAAAACAGCGTATGAAACAGCAGTAAAGCAGTCTGTAGGCTTCTATTATTATCTTAATGAGAGCTCTTCAAATAATGCGAAAGCTATTAAACCAAGTAGCGAAGTAATTAATAAATTTGTCACTGAATCAAACATAGCTTTCAGTGGGGATAAAAACACTAAATTAAAACTTATAGGGACACAAAAATGGTTACATTTTGGTTGGTTACAGGGCGAACAAGCATGGTCGGAATACCGAAGAACAGGATATCCAACTCTGCCAGCGTTTCCAGTTTCTACATTGAATGGATTTCAGCGTCCTCCTGTACGATTGACGTATCCTTCATCAGAGATTACTAACAATAGTGAAAACTACCAAGCTGTAAGATCTAAAGATACACGCGATACCAAAATTTTCTGGGACGTTAACTAACGCCATTTCACGCTTAATTATAGAAAGCCACCTAAGGTGGCTTTCTTTTTATCACTTTCACTATATTTATACATGCAAAAACTAAAAACCATTATATCCACTGCGTTTATCGCTTCAAGCTCAACACTAGCGTTCGGCCAGGCACATAACGTATCTGCCGGCTACCAAAAACCGACAGATCCATTAGTGATTGAAAATCTCGAACAATGGCAAGATATGAAGTTTGGACTTTTCATGCACTGGGGAACGTATAGCCAATGGGGTATTGTTGAAAGCTGGAGCTTGTGCCCAGAAGACGAAGGCTGGACACAACGAAAACCAGAGCATGGAGCGACCTACAACGCGTATGTAAAAAATTACAACAATCTACAGACCACCTTCAATCCTACCGATTTCAACCCACAAAAGTGGGCTGATGCTGCTAAAGGCGCCGGAATGAAATACGTGGTCTTCACCACAAAACATCACGATGGGTTTGCGATGTTCGACACCAAGGAGTCCGATTATAAGATCACGTCTTCTAAAACACCGTTTTCGACTAATCCTAAAGCAAATGTGACCAAAGAAATTTTTAATACATTTCGCAACGACGGTTTTAAAATCGGTGCATATTTTTCAAAACCTGATTGGCACACAGATTTTTACTGGTGGAGTTACTTTCCCCCAAAAGACCGTAATGTAAACTATGATCCTCAAAAACACCCGGATCGCTGGGAAAAATTCAAAAACTATACCTATAACCAGATCAACGAATTAACCTCAGAATATGGAAAAGTTGATATCCTTTGGTTAGATGGAGGCTGGGTACGCCCTTTTAAAACAATTGATCAGTCTGTCGATTGGCAAAGAACAATCAAAGTGGAACAAGATATCGACATGGACCGCATCGGTAATATGGCGAGAAAAAATCAACCCGGAATTATTGTCGTAGATCGTACTGTACCCGGAAATTGGGAAAATTATGTTACCCCCGAACAAGCGATTCCTGAACATCCTTTGGATATTCCATGGGAAAGCTGCATTACAATGGGTGATTCGTTCAGCTATGTTCCCAACGACAACTACAAACCAACCAAGAAGCTTGTAGAAACATTGGTGAAAATCATTTCCCGTGGCGGAAACTACCTATTAAACATAGCGCCTGGCCCTAATGGAGACTACGACCAAGCGGCTTACGATCGCTTGAACGAACTGGCAGCCTGGATGAAAATCAATCAAACTGCCGTGTTTGCAACACGGACCATTGCCCCATATCACCAAGGTGACTATTACTACACCCGAAGCAAGGACAGTAAAGTGGTCAATGTATTCCATCTTTCTGAAGGTGATGCTTACCAACAGCCGAATGAATACGTTTTCGAAGTACCTGATAATTTTAATGTAAAAAAAATTGCTATTTTAGGTCATAAAGGTAAATTAGACTGGTCTCAACGTGGTAACCAAATTACATTGAGAAGCCCCGGCACACGATTTAACTATGCTACCGCAATCCAATTGCAAAGCAAATAGAATAAAATTGCGCTGCATTAAAAGCAGCGCAATTTTAACATTTTATAAAGTCACCAGTTAGGAGTGACCGCCTGTACATTTTGAACCCCAAAAGCTTCTGCACAGGCAAAAGAAAATGATACTTAAACCAACGAGTCAGGTTTTTAAACCTTCAATTCCAATGAAAAAAATCACCGTACTTTCGACACTATTCGCGCTGCTCCTATCTTCTTGCGCCACCTACAAACCACAAATTCTCCGTTCAGAACAAATTTTCCAGGCAGGTGAGGCTCCATTCAAGCAATGCCATGCATCCACCATTCAAGTCATCGGAAAAGACAGTTTATTGGCAGCCTGGTTTGGCGGCACACACGAATCTAACCCCGACGTGGTTATCTGGAGCTCCCTATATCACCATGGGCAATGGCAGCCTCCTGTACAGATTGCAGACGGCATCTTTGGCGATACCCGCTTTCCAACATGGAACCCGGTCTTCTATCAATACCCACACAGCGACACCCTCTCTTTATATTATAAAATAGGGCCCAACCCGAGAGAATGGAAAGGGTACGTTAAACATTCGCTAGATAAGGGTACTAGCTGGTCGGAGGCGCAACAATTGCCTGAAGGTATATTAGGACCTATCAAAAACAAGCCTATCACCTTGAATAACGGTCTGCTTCTCTCCCCTTCCAGCACGGAATCCAAGGAAGAAATTTGGAAAGCACACGTCGAAATTAGCCGGGATCATGGCCGCTCTTGGTCCGTCAGTCCGATTCGCCCTGATACAAGTGTCCAGGTGATTCAACCCAGTATCATCCAACATGCCGATGGCCGTATTCAGGTGCTCTGTCGAAGTAAAGAAAATAAGGTGATGGCGGCTTTTTCAAGAGATCAGGGCCTTACCTGGAGCCCTTGGGAAGCAACCAATTTACTCAATCCAAATTCAGCCACTGATGCTATTCGTCTGAAAAATGGCCTCTTTATGATCGTCTTCAACCCGTCAATCGCTGGCAACGACTGGTGGGAAGGACGCACAAAACTCCATGTCGCCATATCGAAGGATGGTTTACTGTGGAAAGATGTCTTAACCCTAGAAGATGGTGTCAAGAACGACGAGTATTCTTATCCAACAATCATTCAGGACGCCAATGGTCTCATCCACATCACCTATACCTGGAATAGGAAAAGTATCAAGCATATTGTGCTCAAATAAGTTGCGAGGTGTAACAAAAATGGCAGTAACTTCGTTATATGCTAAAAACCAAGTTATGAAATCAATATCAAAAATATTAACATCATTAGCATGTATCGTATGCGTAGGTTGCTCAAAGGAAGCTGCTAATCAAAACCTGTATCTCGAGGGAAGTTATTCCGGAAAATTTATAGTAAACTATAAAAATCAGGACCAAACCTTCACTGGAGACGTAACTGTACGGTTTAAAGCGGACAGTTTCTTTTGTACAGCAAACAAAAACAGATTTCCCGCAGGTGGCTCAGGTACATATGAGATTGACGGCGACCAAATTATTTTCAAAGATAAAAATTTTTGGACAGCAGATTTTGACTGGGCTTTAATATTGAACCACAATTACACCTACTTAGTGGATGGAAACGATCTAACTTTAACAAAAGCTCCCTATCAAAATAATAGCTATATCTATAAATTAACGAAGGATTAATTAATAATCCTTCGTTAATTCCAATGCTCCCTTCAACCGGATATCGTCCGAAGATGCACCGACCAACAGTTTAAACTTACCTTTTTCTGTCTTCCATTCGTTGCTTGCATTCCAGAGTTTCAGATCTTCTTTGGTCAATTGAAAAGAATAGCTTTCTTTCTTCCCTGCTGTAATATTTCGACGCTCAAAACGCTTCAATTGCATGACTGGCGTCACAACCGAACTCACCTCATCCACAACATATAACTGAGCAACTTCATCGCCAGCCAATTTTCCCGTATTAGCAATATCAAACGACACCGTACAGGTAAAATCATGCGCAGACTCGTTCAAAGAAATCTGTAAATTAGAGTACTCAAAACTGCTGTAGCTCAATCCATAGCCAAACGGATATAATGGACTGGCCGACATTTCTACATAGTCGTGATGTTTGGGTTTTGTATGATTGTAATGTACTGGTAGCTGCCCAACAGACCGAGGTACTGAAATCGGTAATCTTCCTGCGGGATTGTAGTCGCCAAACAAGACATCTGCAATAGCCAAGCCTCCTTCCTGTCCTGGATACCAAGCATTCACTATCGCAGGCACATGCTCTGCTGCCCAATTCAGGTTTAAAGGTCTCCCCATAATTGTTACAAGTACAACGGGTTTTCCTGTTGCCTGTATTGCCTGCATCAACTTGATCTGATCGCCCATCATATCTAGCGAAACGCGGTCAAAGCCCTCTCCACTCTCCATATCACTCACGGTATTGGGGTCCACATTGGCTGCTCCGGTTGCCTGATAGGAGGTTTTAAAATCACGTGCGCTTGAACCTCCTAAAACTAAAATCACCGCATCGGCCTCTTTAGCAGCTGCTACGGCTCCAGCGATATCCGAATGACTTGTATCCCGTATTGCACAGCCTTTAACATAATCAATTTTGGTACTTTTACCAACTGCAGACCGGATTCCCATTAAGAGGGTCTGAATTTTACCGTCGGCCTGTGGCGCGGTATAATCGCCCAGCTGATTATAAGCATTGTCAGCATTAGGACCTATAACGGCTATTCGATTCAACGATTTACTCAACGGTAGAAGTTGCTGATCATTTTTTAGCAAAACAATCGACTCGCGGGCTACTTGCCTCGCAAGCATTTTATGCTGTGGTGTAGCGACTTTTTGAGCAACTAATTTCTCATCCACATAAGGTTGATCAAAAAGGCCAAGATTGAACTTCATCCGCAATACACGGGCAACTGCCGTATCGAGAACAGCAGATTCAACAAGCCCTTGCCGCACAGCCTTAAGCAAATTTGAACCATACCCAGTCCCGCTTAAATCAACATCCAATCCCGCATGAATACTTTGCGAAGCAGCATCTTCCCCAGTAGCAGCAGTAGCATGACCGCCGTTGAGACCCGATATGCTCAACAAATCCGACACAACAAAACCGGTAAATCCCCAGTCTTTACGTAGAACGTCTTTTAGCAGCCAAGGATTGGCTGAACACGGAATACCGTCAATACTGTTATATGCAGTCATGACCGACCCAGCGCCTGACTTTACAGCACGCTCAAAAGGCGGAAGGAAATATTGCCTGAGACTCCGCTCGCCAAATGACACGGACTCGCCATTGTGTCCTCCATCTGGAGCAGCGTAGGCGACAAAATGCTTTAATGTACCTATTATTTTATCGCGTTGCCCTAACTTCTCGCCCTGAAAACCTCGGATCATTGCAGTTCCCATTTGTCCAATTAGGTAGGGATCCTCACCATAAGTTTCTTCCGTACGTGACCAACGGGGATCTCGCGCTAAATCAAGCACAGGACCGTATCCGTTTTTACCGCCTACTGCATAGGTCTCCTTAGCGATCGTCGATGCCATATCCTGAATCAACTGCGGATTCCAGGTACTCGCTTGCCCAATAGCAGTAGGGAAAACGGTTGCACCAATGGCCATATGTCCGTGTGGTGCCTCCTCAGACAATAATAACGGAATCCCCAGTCGTGTACTATCCACCATATAACGTTGGATCGCATTTGTAGCACGCGCAGCTTCTACCGGGCTCAAACCATTCAATAAGGTTTTCTGCGTCCAAGGATCGGCTCGCAATGTCGCCCACAATAACCCAATATGCTGCTCTTTTGCCGCTTTCCGTAGTTTATTGCTAATTGTTATCTGCTTTCCATCTTTCGTATACATTTCCCAGCCAAGTAATTTACTCAACTGCCCAACCTTCTCCTCTACAGTCATTCTTCCCAATAGATCACTTACCCTCTTTTCGGTAGGTAAAGTACGGTTTTTATACGGAAATTGCTGGGCTTGAAGTTGTGGACAGAGCAATGTTCCCATTGCGGCCAAAAGTAATATACGGACTTTCATAAGTGGATTGTTGTTTTTCTATTTCTGTGCTTTATCATGGTCCGGATTAGCACAGCACTAGGCTATGCAACCGGTTTCCAAAACACTAAATTAACGATTTAGCATCAATAATCAAGTTAAATTTTGATTCCCCTTAGAGCACTTCACGCCACAGACCTGGCTGGTCGGTCTGAATGAGACGCACAAACGGATATTTTTCCAAGAAAGACCGATAAGCCATGCTTCCACTCTTTGCCGCTTGATCGTCATATTCCCCCAAACTATTCATCCAAAAATAAATGCCGTGTTCGCGCAGCTGGTTTAGTTCTTCGATTTCTATAAACGACTCATCGAGATGGACAACCGTCGTTAATTTCATCTTGAGTATAGCCGCGAGGTCAGCCATGCTACGTGCTCTGGGGAACAGCGTAATCGTGGGATTGAGTTTGTAAATCTTCGGCATGTCTTTGTAATCGTAAAGGAAAAACAGTACTTGGTCTTCCATCCCCTCCTGTTCAATAAGCGTATAAGTTGTCTTCACAAATTCTTTCCGATCCTCCTTAAAATCCAGATCAACAAGGATTTTACCCTTTGCTACACGCAAAGCTTCTGATAAGGTCGGAATCACATCCTCCGATTCTCTTCCATGGGCCTGGGTGCGTAAGTGGAGCTTTTGAAGCTCAGCATAGGTATGTTTGGCGACCTCTCCTTGTCCCGTTGTCGTACGGTTCACTGTTTTATCATGCATCAGCACCAGTACACCGTCTTTGCTGGCCCGTACATCGACCTCTACGACGGAAGCTCCTTGTCGAATGGCCTCTTCAATCGCAGCAATTGAGTTTTCTGGCTGTTTCAAATGAGCGCCCCGGTGCGCTGCAATGTGAACACTATGTTGATTTAACTTTTTAATCAAATCAGCCGACTGACCATATACCGCTGTTGTCAAACTCACTATCATACTCAGTAAGATAGTAGAAAATAAAATCTTTTTCATTGCTATATCGCTCTTTTTTCAAAACTTCTATTTTTTTGTCATTTCAAAAGAATCAAACAGCTGACCATTCAGCGTGTAGCTTGAAAAATACAGCTTATTGTTATTCAGTTTAATGACCTGATATAGTTGCGTCTGTGAGGTTGCGCGATCCATCCAGCGTTCGGAATCTGACGCATACATTTTCGGTCCGGCGACGGATAAAACGTAAATAGGACGCTTTTTACCAAGCCCTCCACGTGCATAGGTATGATCATGTCCCTGAAGGACCAAATCCACTCCATATTTCTCAAAAATAGGTTTAAAGCGTTCTCTCAAGATGGTATTGTCACGATTTTTAGCCGTAGAGTATACGGGATGGTGCATGACAACAATGTTCCATTTTTTTGGTGATGATGACAACACATTCTCCAGCCATTTTTCCTGTACTGCTGCCGCGGTGGAGTCTAGCATAATCAATTGAGAATTTAGGGAAATCATTCGCAGATCCTGATAATCCAAATAATAAACAGCATCCTGCATGTTCTCAGGGCCATTCTTAGGCAAGTTGAACTGTACTTTCCAATGCGGATCCAATACCAGTTTGCCAAGCGAGTCGCGGCGGTACTCGTGATTCCCCGGTGTTGGTATAGCCGGAATTAGCTGATGTATAAATCCTGCGGCCTCATGCCATTCTGCCCACTCTTCGTCGGCATTCGAGCGATTGATCAGGTCGCCGGCATGAACAATAAAGCGAGCATTCGCTTCCTGTTGAAAAGCACGACGGATGGCACGTGCCCATCGTGACCGTAGGTCATTCTGCGCATCGCCCAAATAGATAAACGAAAAGGCGCCAGAATTCTCCGCAGTTCTGAATTGATTCCAGGAACTCCAAATGGTGCCATCGCCTACCCGATAGGCATAGACGGTTCCGGGTTTCAGGTCACGGAAGGTTACCTGTCCATAGGTATCGGCTTGTTGCCCTTGCTCGAGAGACACTCCTATTCCCTGTACTGAAATCGCTTTTGCTTCAAGTTCAGGATTACGCTGTTCTTCAACAACCTGACCAATAATTTTAGTCTTATCGGCATTGACACGCCACGAAACAGACTGCGTGTGGCTGGGATCATCGGACCAGGTCAATGTAATCCGGTCTGGCTGTTTATACGCGTTGGCGGTCTGGCTTTTTGCTTCAAATAAAGTACAGCAAACGCCGATGACAAGTAGAATATGTTTCATTTTTATATTGATTTTATAAGCGATTGAACCGCTTTGTTTTACTGACTTTCCATGTTACGATCAGTCCTTACCATGGCTTATTAGTTCCTTGTAGTAACCAAGTTTTTGACCATGCACTATTTTCATTATCTGCCTGTGAATATGCTGTCTTTTCAATACGCTTTAAGGCCTCTTCTGCATTTTTTTGATTCACACTCATTTCGGTTTGCATATAAGGCACACGCACAGGAAGTTGTGTACGAATAGCTGCGGGCCCTGCTTTGAGTGCAGGATATCCCGTCCTTCTATAATCAAACCACGATTGTGCGGCAGTTGACCAGCTTGCGATCCATTTTTGTTCAATAATTTGCGCTTGGCTATTTTCAAAAATCACCCCTTTCTGACGGATATAATTGGAATATTCTGTTGCCTTACCCCAACTGGTCAAAGATTCTTGAATGGCACGCTCATAATAGGTTTTAGCTGCCTCAGGCATCTTCCATCCTTTCCAGGCGGCCTCCGCTAAAATGAAATTTACTTCTGAAGCCGAAAGTAGTCTAGCCTTCAATAAACTTCCTTTTGCCGAGCGGTAGCTATCATTTAGGTAAGAAACATGTGGATTGATTGAAGTCTGCCCTGGCGTCGGATTGAGGTTGTAAGCCGAGGGATTTTTAGAAACACTTGGCGGCAATCCAACATATTCTTTGTCTGTATCTACAGGTACCCCTTTGACGATGTCAGGCGACACAATACGAACACCGTTGACGATCTTATCTGTCCCTGAGGGCTCGCTACTGCGGATCTCAATGGGGATATCAATTTTTCTTGCCCAAACCATTAGACGAGGGTCGCCAAGTTCCTGTAGTCGATCGACCAATGTGGCACACATTTTCATTCGTCTAAAATTACTGCCGCTGGCATCATACAACGTATTGGAAGGCCAGGAATCATTCGCATTATTTCCAACAAAATCCATGAGTACATCATCCGTCGAACTAGTAATTAATGGAAATTTGTCTGTATTGGCAAGCATACTTTCAATACCCTGTTTGGCAAAAGCCGGAGACTTTTCCGAAAGACGCATGTAATACCGCAAAGCTAACGAGTTGGCAAATCGCCGCCATTTAGAAGCCTTACCTCCAAAATACACATCCGCATTGGCTAGCACCTCATAAGAGGCATCAGGCCGCGATAGGATTTCATTAGCCTGTAACAATTCGTCGATTATACCCCTGTAAATAACTTCCTGGCCGTCATATTTCGGAAAATTATATACTGCATCTCCGATTTCCGCCTTTAACGCATCGGTATAAGGCGCATCCCCCCAAAGATCACTCACCAGTCCAAATAAATAGGCGCGGATCACCAACGAAACTCCTTTATGGAAATCCAGTCCTAATTTCTCCGCTCGTCTGCGCATAAGCTCATTGTCTCGTAAAAAGCCATAATAAGCATCCCAGCTCAAAATTCCCCCAGTCCATTCATAATCATTATGTGAATTGAACCAGGCATCTAATTGCGTATGCTGCATCACTCCGCCAAGATCTGAGAAACTTAGTTCATTATATTTCTTTGCCGCCCCTGTTAATATTGTTGGCAGTAAAAGATTGGGATTTGCATCCTCTTCACTTACCCCATTCGGATTAATATTAAGTTCGGTCAGATCTTTACAAGCTGAAATATTCCATACGATTCCAAGGCCCACTACCGCCATGGTAAAGCGCTTCAACTGATTTTTCATTTATGTCGTGTATTAAAATGTCACATTTACTTTAAATCCAATAGGCATGGACCAAGGGGTAACGTTATAGCGTTCAATCCCCTGCTTGAATCCAATACCAGTTTCCGGCTGAAAGGCCATTTCCGGATCTATACCCACTTTCGCTTTAGTCCATAAAATCAGGTTACGGGTATAAACACCAACACTACCATTTTCGATCCCAACACGTTTCAACCATTTTCCCGATAAATCATAGCTAAAAGACAGTTCCCGAAGCTTAATAAAAGAGGCATCAAATGTTGCAGCGTTCATAAAATCCCAAGGATAATTGTCCGAATAAGCGATATATTTTGTTCCCTCGGCGCCCAGATTCTCAGTATACCCTGTTACATTGCCTTTCGTGTCATATTGCGCGATAACACCGGGATTAAACACCCCAAAATTTCCAACTAGGCCTCCTACGCTGATAGGATAACCGCCATACTCTTCACCAGGTCCACCAACAATGGGGTAGCGGTTGCCTTGCACACGGACAAGATCATGATCAACCAAGTAGTTCCGTAACGTTTCGCCCGTCATTCCATTAGGATTGATCATCTGGTCAAGAAAGCGTTGCGTCGTCAGGTTAGATTCGAAATAGCGATAGGTCTGGGACATGAACTTTCCTCCAAAACGCATATCTGCGGCGATATTCATCGTCCATTTTTTATAGCGAAGACTTGACTGCAGACCCATGGTGAAATCTGGATTGAAATTCCCGATTTTATTGCGGCTATTGTTTATCCTTACCGCCTGCCACGAACCATTTTTATTAAGAATAGGAAAACCGTAATAAGGTGATGACTGATCCTCCACGGTCACTAACTTAGAATCGTATAGATCCCCGATCTCTTCCCCCACGTAGGTACGTGCGCCACCGCGGCCGTCGGTCCAAAACGTATAAAATTCTACTCCTTCAGAGAGTTTGTCGATACGAGTACGATTGCGGTGCCAATTGACACCAATATCCCATGTCCAATTTTCCTTGGCAATAGGCCGTCCAGATACTGCCAGTTCAATACCTCGGCTGCTCAACAAACCGGCATTGATATTTTTGGAGTTGAAGCCGCTTGAACCCGGAAGCGTTGTCGAAATAATTTGGTTTTTGTTTTCCAGTTTGTAATAGGTTCCCTCGAACTTGAGTCGATTATTCCACATACCCAGATCCAGGCCAAACTCGTAAGATGTTGCAATTTCGGGCTTTAGATTGGGAACCAGAAGTGAACCCGAACGTGTTAGCCGTAATACGTCACCCCAGCTACCAGGGTTGCTCAAGACGTTGGAAAGATTGTAGGGATACGTGTCATTTCCAACACGTGCAATACCTGCTCTCAATTTTGCTAAATTGATTGTTTTCGGTAAAGAAAACACTTGGTTGGCCAGTACACTCAAGGAGGCCGAAGGATAGAAATAGGACCGATTGTTCACAGGTAAGGTACTGGACCAGTCGTTGCGCCCGGTTACATCGAGGTAAACCATATCCCGATAACTTAGATTGATCAGTCCATAAACACTGTTTATGGCTCTTTCAGAAATTGTGCTGTAAAAATCCAGATTGAGTGGACTGATATTAGCCAATGTATAGAGCCCCGGTGTGATGAGTCCAGCGCCATTTTTTGACGTGTTTTGCACCGATTTTCCTCGGTTATAGCGCAGATTTCCACCCAATGAGCCTGTAACCTGAAAAGCATCCAATTTTTTTGTGTATGTTGTCAGAAAGTCGATATTCTGCTCCATATTCATTAAATTGACAATACCATATGCCCCTCTCGGTTCGTTGGTGTAACTGTAAGGGATTTTCGTCTCCCTATTTTCCCAATAAATATCTGTTGCATACCGAAGCATTGCAGTCCAGTCTTTTTTGATAGCCCAATCCAACCTCAGGTTGCCAAAGATCCGGTCTCTCGTAAATGCATTGTTCACCCCATAAGCAAGAAAATAGGGATTGTTATGGTTACCGATAGACTGCGAGCGCTGTTGAATCTGTTCCTGTCCCGGCAGCCAATAATCCTGCAAGTCTAGTATATTGATATGTGGAGCAACTTCATAGGCCGCTTGCATCGGATTGGTTCCTCGGTTTCCTGCGGGCCTATTGTTGGCGTTATTTCTACTGGCATCCAATGCTAGTCCCAAGGTCAGGCTGTTGCGAAGGCGCATGGTTGAATTAACATTCAAGGTATTTCTGAACAGGTCCGAATTGGGGATAATTCCTTTATTGGCCATATTGGAATAAGAGAAACGATAATCCAGTTTTTCACTTCTGTTGCTCAAGGAAATCCCGTTGGTACTCGTAATCCCTGTTTGAACAAAGTTTTTGATATTATCTGGGTATGCTTTTAATTCGGTCGGGATCGGCTTTCCATTTTCATCAAGGGGGCTATTCCATTGCACAGCTTTATAGCCCTTATCCAGCGCTGGTCCGACCATTACACTCGATTCTTCCTCGATCACCAAATTACCCGGTAGATCACCGGGTCTCCACGGTAAAGTACCACTAGCAAATTTGTTATGCAATTCAATAAATTTATAGGGAATATCAAATACCGTATTACTTGTAACGGCAATTGTCATCTTCTCTGCATTTTTGCCACTTTTGGTCGTGATCAGCACCACGCCATTCCCTGCGCGTGAGCCGTAAAGCGCGGCTGCGCTAGGTCCTTTCAAGATAGAAATATTGTCGATATCTTCGGGATTGATATTGGCAATTGCATTACCATAATCGACTTTATTATCATCACCGATCTGACCGATATTATTTAAACTGTTCATCAAGGGTACACCATCCACTACAAACAGCGGCTGGTTGTCTGTACTCAGCGATGACGCTCCACGAATCACCATATTCACGCTTGAGCCAGTAGGCCCTGTCGCGCTAATCGATACGCCGGGCACTTTACCTGCCATACCAACCAAAAAATTATCGTTATTGACGCGATTGATGTCCTCACCTTTGATTTTACCAACGGCATAACCCAATGAGCGGTCCTGACGTTTGATGCCCAACGCCGTCACAACGACCTCATCCAGCTCGTTGTCATCTTCATTTAAGATCACTTGACGTACAGCTGCTGCACCGGCATCGAGCTTCAGACCAGTCAATTCTTTCAGTTCATAGCCAATGTGGGATATCAGTACATTGTACACGCCCGCAGCCAATTTGATGGTTACTTCACCATCTGCATTAGACAAAGCACTTTCTCCCGTGAGCGGGATACGCACAGAGGCTCCGCGAATTGGCTGTTTGGTGCGATCGACCAACTGTAACTTCAAGTCATACAGCTCTTGTTTATTCCCATTTTTAACAAGTACGACACCTCCTAACACTCTTTTTGATTGAATGTTTGTTCCTTTCAGGATATACGCAAGAACTTCCTCGAAACTCGCATGCTGAAATGTCTTTTGTGCAATTGAAATTCGCTCTAGCTGTAGCATTTTTCTATCATAGCCAATGGCTTGACCTGTTTCTTTTGAAAGCTGTGCTATCGCCTGAGCGGCATTACCATTCAAGAGATGGATATTGATCGTATCCCAATGTGCGGCGCTGCCCCTATCCAGTACCCTGGCCTGGCTGTCGACTACAGCACAAGACACCAAGGAGCAAAGCGCAAGCTTGGTGGCAAGGCCGGTAAGCTTAATTATTTTATACATATATTTGTATGATTGTTTTAAACAAGAATATTCAGGTGCTCACTGGTTGATTTAGCGGTTTGCCAGATGAGCACTTTTCTTGAGCAGATAACGTATGCTGATCTGCTCCTTACAGCTTATTTGTACAAGATTATTTCATTTTTCTCCCTCCTAAATTTGATTTGATGAATATTGCAAACGATAGTCAGCACCTGATCCAATGATTGTACTTGAGGTATCATCAGCGAATAGTTGAATGAATCGGTATTCAGATTGTCGGTAAGTAGAACAGCTCCAAATCGACGATATATCAACTCTTTAAGCTCCTCAAAGCCAACGTCATTCACGACTATGCTGCCCTGTGTCCAAAGATTGATCAATGCCGGATCTTTATCGAAAGTTTCAAAATGATTTTTAGTAAGGCTATACCTGATGGCCTTACCGCGCGTAAGAATATGGTTTTCCCCATTTTTTTCACTTGAAACACGCACACGCCCGGTTTTAACCTCTATAGTGACATGTTTGGTATACATTGATTTATTGACATTGAACGATGTTCCAAGAACGGCAACAGAAACACCGCCGGTTTCGATCTTAAATGGATGCAAAGTATCCCTTCTGACCCGAAAGAATGCTTCCCCCTGATCTAACAACAATGTTCTATTTGACGCAAAGCTTTTACGGTCGTAGCGGATACGTGTATTTCCGTTTAAAAAGATAGATGTTCCATCTGGTAGCTGAATTTCTCTCAATTCTCCTGCCCTTGTCCCCTTTTCAGTAAGCAATGCAGCTGTTTCTACCTCTTTTCGAGATAGGATCCCTGGCTTATGCTGTAGCAATAGCAGGCTGCAGCTAAGCAGTATCAAAGCTGCCGCTGCTGAAGATAGCCAGGTGAATTTTCTGACCGTCTTCTTTTTGGCCTTGAGCGATGGAGCAACTCCCTCCATACGCAGCAATAATTCACGTTTGATCCTATCCCTGTGACTGTCGTCAGCAAAGGGCTTACTGCCTTCATTTGAGATGGACTCATACCAGTCGTCCACATGTTGCTTCTCCTGGTCGGTCAACTTTCCGCCAAGGTAATCCGTTATGATAAGTTTAAAGCGTTCTAAATCCACCTGCAATAATTTTATACTAATACAGGTCAGAACATCGAAAGTACTTTAACTAAATATGTTGTTTATATTAAATAATGATGAAGAAAACAACTACCGATAAGCAATAAAAATATAGGATCGTGGTCTGCAAATCTTCGCGTTAATTCACGGCGCATGATCTTTTTGGCTTCCGACAGATAGTTTTTAACAGTCTGTTCTGCGAGATTGAGCTCAACGGCAATTTGAGTGATTGAATAATTGTCAGCACGCATCAAGTAAACGGCCTTCATCAATTTAGGTAGTTTTTCAATCGAATCATCCACAATAGCTTCCAAGGCTTGATACCTAGCAAAAGCGTGACTGTCTAAATTGGAAAATACATCCATTTTCTCCATGGATTTTTCCAATGCTTGCTTTCGAACACGTTCAGTAGCGTAGTAATTTAGAATTTTGTTTTTGAGTGCTTTATGGAGATAGAATTTTATGGAATCGTATTCACTGTTGATGAGCAATCGTTTTTCCCAAATATGAATAAAAACTTCCTGTACAAGATCTTTAGCCTGAGCCTCCTCTTGAAGATGCCGATAAGCGACGATGTATAGCCCCTCCCAATACTGCTCAAAGAAATAGGCAAAGGCCATGGGGTCACCTTCTTTAAAGCGCAGCACATGGTGGTTCTCAAATTTGGCTTCGGTAGTGTTCACTTGACAAAGATAGCCCCCGTAGATTATCAAAATGTTAATTTATCGGGAAACTTTTACTTGGATCTAATCTGCAATGAACGTTGTAAAAAAACATTCTAATAATTGTTAATAAACATGTTAATACACTCATATATAAAGGCCTTTTTGTTAAAAACATTTGTTGTATCTTATTTTACCAAGGTAGTCAACGTTATGAAAGGCAATACAAAAAAATGTTAATAAGCTTGTTAATTTACTTATACTGAACAGACTTTTTGTTAATAACTACGTTATAGTGAAAAATACATGAAATTCGGTCAAGTGGCCAACATCCGAAGCTATCATCCAGCTCATTGTCAGCAAAAGATCCCGTTCATTTTCCATTTGGTCTTTCCATTGCTTTCATCGGCCACAACGGAAAGACATCCTAAGCACTGCATGTTCAAGACAGCGCACACGAAAACGATTTCGGGAAAATGTTATGGAGGATGTTTGGCAATACTGTAAATTCACGCTATAGAAATTCATTTTTTTAATTCCAATTAAAACTAAAATCTACCGGCCGCTAATACCACCAAATTAAGACTTGTAATCATGAAAATTCATTTCATTCTATTATGCTCTCTTTTCAGCGTGTTTTTCCAAACGCTACAAGGAAAAGATCTGAACCTATTGACAGGAGCTTTTAAGCTAGAGCACCTGAAAGCCAATATAGGGAATGACAAATCATGGGTGCCCTATCCATCTTATTCCGATCGGGTAGCCTGGAATAAGCTGACGGCTCCTTTTAGAGACCGCATCATAAAAAAGGGGAACGAAGCTCTGGCCTATCAATGGCAGGTAGTCAAAGCAACCGACTATCTTGAATACGAGCGCTCAGGCAACCGCAGTATAATGGAAAAACCACTGAATGAAAATTGCACCGCGTTGACCAATCTGCTGCTAGCAGAACTTGCTGAGGGACAAGGACGGTATGTGGATCAAATCCTGAACGGCAGTTGGCAACTGACAGAAATGGCAACATGGTCTCTCTCGGCCCACCTTGGTGCCTTTCAGTCCAGCAAACGGTCGTTGCCGCAAGAGCGCACAGCAGTGGTCGATCTGATGGCCGGTGATATTGGGTCTCTTTTGAGCTGGATTCATTATTTCTTTCGCGATACATTCAATCAAATAAATCCAGCAATCAGCATCCGTTTAAAACAACAGATTCAACTACGCATCATACAACCCTACCTAGACCGGAACGATATGTGGTGGCAGGCATTTGAACTTAAAGAAGGACAATTGGTCAATAATTGGAACCCATGGTGCAATTTTAATGTCCTGACAGCCCTACTTTTGGTTGAGGATAATCCCGACATACAACTTGCAGGAATCTATAAAACGATGTCTTCTGTGGATCGCTTCATCAATTATGTCAAGACAGATGGGGCTTGTGAAGAGGGCCCTTCCTATTGGGGGCATGCAGCAGGCAAGCTTTACGATTACCTAAAAATACTTGCATTAGCTACCAAGGGTAAAATCACTATTTTTGATCAACCTATTATTCGTGATATGGGCGAATACATTGCGCAATCCTATATTGGTGGTGATAAATGGGTCGTTAATTTTGCAGATGCCTCTGCCAAAAGTGCCAGCGATCCATTATTGATTTACCGCTACGGAAGGGACGTCAACAGCAGCGAGATGATGCAATTTGCCCGATATATGGAAAGACTTGGTGACAGAAGCTTAAATTTCAAACCCACAAGAGATATTTTCCGTGTCTTCGAAGACCTCCGATGCTATCCGCAGCTGGAAGATATTACAGCTGCCCTCCCACACAACAATTTTAAATGGTATCCCGAAACACAATTCATTTACCTGAAAAAGGCGCCATTTTTCTTTGCTGCGAAAGGTGGTTTCAACAACGAAAGCCACAATCATAATGATGTTGGAAATTTCATTTTGTATCAGGATCAACAGCCATTATTCATTGACGCGGGTGTTGGCACCTATACAAAAAAAACATTTAGTGCCGACAGATACAGCATCTGGACTATGCAGAGTGCGTACCACAACGTTCCGGCTATCAACGGAACGGATCAATCCTTTGGAAAGGAATATAAAGCCGAAAATGTCGTATTTATGCCTGAACAAAATAGATTCCAGCTTGATATTGGAAAAGCTTATCCAAAATCAGCCAACATCACATACTGGAAGAGAAGTTACACACTTTCGCAAAAAGGATTGGATATTCAGGATGAGTTTAAAATTATTGATCCTAAGCAGGCTAATATCATTCATTTTCTGGTTGCACGGGAACCAAAAATAGGGAACGGAGTCATCATTCTAAAAAATGTAGGCGCAACTTTGTATTTCGATCCTGCACAGTTCACTGCCAGCTTCGATGTCATTCCACAGGAGGACTCCAGGCTGAATCAGGTATGGGGGAAGGAACTTTATCGCATTAAGCTCACCGCTAAAAACATCAATCCGACTGATAAATATAGATTTACAATTCGTCAAGAGAGTTTATAATAAAAGAATCGTGATATTATGTAACTTCATGGAATTATAAGCCGGAAGTGAAAAAAAGTCCTGCATTTGCGGGCCGAAACCGGGCTTTCTAGACAGCATTTTTAATGCTGCTGACACGGGAAATCAATTTTCGGAACAATACGGATAGAGATGAAAACAGATGAAAGAAAAATTGTAGGTACGCTAGCTCATCTTTTGGTAAACGATTCCGATAGCGTTGAGGTGAACACATTTCTGTATTCATTAATCGGTACCCTAAGTAAAAATCGAACTGCGCTTGTGCAATTTGTGAAAAGATGGCAAGATAAAGAAGATGGCTCAGCTATTCTTAGAAAGGATCTTTGGACGGATTTCAAGCAGCTTGTGGGCGGTAATCCTGATCTTGGTATCGCTATGATTGACGGCCTTAGGATCAACAACATTGCCGGTTTTTTCGATGAAATCAATACAGTTTACATGTCTTTTGAAAACTGGAAGATAGGAAGTCTAGACGGCTTTGACGATTTACTGTACGGTGGATTTGGCAGGTTTAAAGACGCCGCCTCACATGCTATTGTTTGGAAAGATATTGCCCATAGCAGCGCATCTTTGGGTACCGAAACAACTTTGGCGTATTATCAGCAAAAACTCGGGGCAGGTTCACCTTTTAATCAAACACATTTTCAAAGGAAACTGGAAGAGCTAAAAGCCGGCCAAGGAGAAACGTATTTTGACATCGTTGCCGAAATCATCCGATCTCATCGCAAGATCACCTGGATCTACAAAGGACATCCTCATAACAAATCATTCTATTTATAAGAACTAAACTTAACATGATGAAGCATCTGATCAGAATAACTTTCCTGCTTATTATATTATTCCATCAAGCTGCGCTAGCGAGTGAACGACTCAAAGTGGCTGTAGCGGGACTTAACCATGACCATGTATTCTTGCTGCTCAATTTATATAAGGATAAAAAAGTGGATATTATTGGTATTGCTGAGTCAAATAAAACGTTATCGAAAAAGATACAAACGCAATATAATCTACCCGCCGCCCTCTTCCATCAAGATTTACACAGTTTATTGGCGCATGTTACACCGGATGCGGTGTTGGCTTACAATCCCACCGATGAGCATATCCATGTGGCAGAGGCCTGCCTCCCGCTGAAAATCCCTGTGATGGTGGAGAAACCTCTCGCAACCACTTTATACGATGCAAAACGGATCGCACATTTATCCAAACAGTTTGAGACTCCCTTTTTGGTAAATTATGAAACGACGTGGTATAAAAGCAATCAGAAACTGAAGGAATTGGTGGACAAAGGTGAAGTTGGACAAATCACACGTATGCTTGTAAAAGACGGACACGAAGGTCCCAAGGAAATAGGATGCAGCGATTACTTTTTGGATTGGCTCACTGATCCGAAAAAAAATGGTGGGGGTGCAATCATGGATTTTGGCTGCTATGGTGCCAATCTCATGACCTGGCTCAAAAATGGGGAAAAACCAATTTCCGTCACAGCATTCACACAACAGTTAAAACCGAAAGTCTATCCTAAGGTCGACGACAACGCCACTATTATTCTTAACTACCGAGATGGCAGTACAGGCATTATCCAAGCTTCCTGGGCTTGGCCATATAGTGTTAAAGATCTGCAGATTTTTGGTACAAAAGCCCAGCTCTATGCCAAAAACGATAAGGAGCTCCTAAAATACACGCAACAAAATGGTCTGCCTACGGATATACCGACGACAATTCCTTACTTTGAGCACCACATTGCTTACCTTGAACAGGTCTTAAAACATAAAATAATCCCGGAAAATGATCTCGGATCAATTCATAATAATGTCGTCGTAGTCGAGATTCTGGAAGCTGCAAAACGATCGGCTACAGCAGGAAAGACCATCGTTCTAAATTAAGCAAGGTCAGTAGACAGCTCATCTACCGACCTTGTGTGTATTATTCAATTAATATCCTGGGTTTTGATACATGCGTGCCGGATCCAGTTTATATTCATCAAAAGGAATTGGATAGTATCGATCTTTTGTGGATATATTGGAGATTTTGGCATTGCCGTAGTCAGCCTGGCTTTTGGTCTTAAAATAAGTCACCAGTTCCTGCGCATTATAATTACGGATCAAATCAAACCAGCGTTGGTTTTCAAATGCCAGTTCCACACGGCGTTCATGCAATATGGCCTCTTTCAAGGTTGGATATTTACTACGATAGCTCGTATTCAGCATAGCTGTTGCATAAGATGGCAACCCTGCACGCTCACGTACTTCATCTAACAGCAGAATAGCTTCAGCATCTTTGCCCAAGCGATATTTTGCTTCTGCCAATAACAGCATGACATCGGCGTAACGGATCAAGATCCAATCGTTTCCTCCCCAACCATTGGTACCTGCCCCGTCACTATTATCCCTAAATTTGGTTACAAACCAATCGTTAACTTGCGTATTCGCGGCAAACTTTACCGAGAAATCTTTTCTTATATCGCTTTGTTCGTAATCTTTGACCAAATCGAGTTTTGCCACTTCACCAGCACCCGTCGAATTGTAGCGTGAATTGATGGTCTCCCCCCGCGCCTGGTAGTTACGGGCAATACTTGAACTATAGTTTTGGTCTCCTTGTTTGTACTGAATCTGAAAAACAAGTTCTTTACAACTATTTTTCTTGGTCACATCGAAAACATCGGCATAAGGAATTTCGTTTAGTTTGCCGAAAGTACGCATTTGGTAAGCCGCATTGAGGTACTGCTCTGCTTTCACAAAATTTTCCGCACTCCCCGATGTCTGCGTAGCGCCCAAAGTCAGATATACTTGTCCCAAAATCGCATTGAAGGCCGCTTTAGACGCTCTGCCAATGACATAATCTTTTTGTGTATTGGGAAGATTGCTGGACAAAGCCTCGGTCAAATCCTTAATGATCTGCTCGTAAACAATTGATTCTTTCTGCCGAAAAGCCAATTCATTTGCTTGCTCTTTACTTATCACCTGTGTTGTAGCTAATGGAATAGCTCCGAATTTACGTACCATGTGGAAATATAATAATGCACGTACAAATTTTGCTTCCGCAATATAACGTCCTTTTAATTCTGCACTAGTAAAGGTCACATCGTCCACATGCGAGAGAACAACATTACAGCGACTGATTGCGGCGTACATAGCCGACCAATGTGTCTTGAGGTAGGTATTGCTTGGTAGCAACGAAAAGTCATTGAATTGGAAAGGCTCCCCGGCATTGGATTGATTATCATTACGTCCACTATTATCAGAACGTTCCTCGTTATATAATGTACTCGATTCCCCAAGTGTACTCCCCGAACGAAGTGACTGGTAGAGCCCATTGACGGCCAAAAGCACATCATTTTCTGATTTGAAGTAATCATCGATTGTGACAGCATTGGGGTTTTTCTGATTTAAGAAATCTTTGGTACATGAAGACAACGCCAACAAAACAAAGGGTAATATATATCTTTTTTTCATCCTGTTATTTTTTTATTTTTCACCAGTCCATGCAACCCAAGGGTCTCATAGGACTGCATTTTACTATACTGAAGCTATTAACATAGGTTTTTGCTTAATATTTCCGCTGCACAAATAGCTCCTACATACTGCTATTAAAAAGTGACTTTCACGCCAAGGTTATATGATCTCACCAATGGATAAAGCCCATAATCCACACCCGGAGTCAAATTACCACGCTGATTGTAATCCGGTTCTGGATTGTAGCCTTTGTATTTAGAAATCGTAAATGGATTGTCTACAGTAGCGTAGACTCTTAGCCCAGAAAGCGTTAATTTTTCTACCAAACCTTTGGGAAGATTGTAGCCCAAAGCAATATTTGTCATCCGCAAGAATGAACCGTCCTGCAAATAAAAATCGGAAAGGCGTGTACTGTTACTTTGCGTACCACCACGCGATGCACGGTATACTTTACCATTTCCGGGATTTTGAGCTGAACGGTAACGTTGTGCCACATCTGCATATTGATTGCCGGAGCCTTCCATATTATAGAGGTAATAATCATAGCCATCCAATACTTTATTTCCTTGGGAACCATTAAATGATGCCCGTAGATCAAATGCCTTATAGCGCGCATTAAGAGCAAAGCCATAGGTGAAATTAGGATGTGGATTGCCGATCACCCGTTTATCGGCATCATTGACGATACCATTGCCATCTACATCTTCAAAATAGAGATCTCCAGGTTGTAGCGGAGTGGTTGAAGCCGCTGAAGGTGCGACAGTTTTATAATTCTCTTCAGTTGCGACACCCAGAACTTTAAAACCGTAAAACATACCAATTGGACTTCCCTCTTGCGTAATATGCGTTAAGTAAGAGCGTTCAGCACCATTCGTCAATATTGTAGAAGCCCCGCCAAGATCGAGCACTTTATTTCTGTTTACATTGATATTCCCGCTCAAGCCTAGTTCAAATTCATTTTTACGAATCAGCGTAGCATCAACCTGTAAATCAAAGCCTTTATTCTGCACCTTCGAATTAGGGAGATTGGTCAAGATCGTCGTTGATCCAGATACAGCAGAGAGTGGCTGGTTGAATAATAAATTGAAGGAACGGCTCAGGTAGAAGTTGGTCATAATGTTGAGGCGGCCTTTCAACAAACCGAGATCAAGACCGGCGTTGTATTGCGAGGTTGTTTCCCAGCTCAATTTTGGATCGAGTAGATTGCCTGCCGTATAAGAGGTCTCTACTTTATCCCCAAGGATTACACCCGCTGGTGAGTTGATCACGGATATCGCATTGTAATCACCAATATTATTATTTCCACTACGTCCCCAGCTCGCTCTTAGTTTGACTGTCGATTGTTGCCCTAACCAATCCGTATAAAATTCCTCCTTGGACAGAGTCCAACCACCTGAAACCGATGGAAAAGTTCCCCATTTACTGTTCGGTCCAAAGCGCGATGAACCGTCTGTACGAATGGATGCCGAAAGGAAATATTTCGAATCGAAGCTATAGTTTACGCGGCTAAAATAAGACTGGAGCGTGGTGATGCGTTTGAACGTATCGTCTTTTAGCAATTGGAAATTAGAAGGATCAGCACCCTTGTCGGTAATTTCACCTATGGCATTATTATTAAAACCGTTGGCTCTCACACCTTGATAATCGTAATCTGTTCGTTGAGCCGAATAACCTAATAATGCGGATACCTGGTGTTTACCACCAAAGGTTTTGTTGTAGTTTAACGTTGTTTCCACCAATTTGTCCAATTCACTTTTTGTCTTGGCATCTGCATAGGCCGCAGAAATTGCCTGCGGTGAAAACGGTTTGTTGTTTCCATCGGATATACTTGTCGGACGGAAATAATCATACTTCTCGTCATAAGTAGACAGTCCACCGTTTACTTTGAGATTTAGGCCATCGATAATGGAAAAATCAGCAAAAGCATTGTATAAACCACGCTTTCCACGACGGTTATTTTTAATCTCAGTGACATAAGCCAATGGGTTTTCTGGATTCTGGATACCATAATTATTGGCAGAAAGATCGGCCATCAGATATTTAGCATAAGTCCCATCTTCATTATAAACAGGTAACGTCGGCAGATAGATCAAAGCCGCCATGGATGGACTTCTATCGTAACGTCCGGTAGTTACCTCATTATTGTCGTTATACGTGAACGATACATTAGCGCCAACGGTCAGTCTTTTACTCACTTTGCTATCGATATTGGCCCGGAAATTAAAGACTTTCTGATCCGTACCAAGCATGATACCCTGCTGATTCTGATAAGATCCACTTAGGAAATAGCGATTTTTTTCGTTACCGCCATATGTAGAGAGATTATGACGTTGGAAAGGTGCATTACGGTATAGCGCATCCTGCCAATCCGTATCGTATTTCGCTTTTTTTGCTGTACCAGACGCAAAGTCATAGTAATCTTCAGGAATACTTACTGAGCCAGCATTTCCAACATTGGCGATACGTGTTTTATTATCATCAAAGCGCCTACTGTCGCTCCAGGCGATCCCTTTCGTGGCCAACAGGTCTCTATAGGAATTGTTACGACCATCAATCAGCAGATCAATAAACTGTTCTGAATTTAGAACATCAATTTTCTTGGAAAGCTGACCAAAGCCACCCAATACTTCGTAGTCTACATTACTTTTACCTTCCTTGCCACGCTTGGTTGTGATCAATACAACACCGCCGGCGCCACGCGAGCCATAGATGGCTGCAGAAGCAGCATCCTTTAGCACATCGATAGATTCAATATCATTGGGGTTGATATTCAAATTGTTTCCTGCAGGATAGCCATCAATAACGTACAGTGGATCCGAACCAGCGTTGATCGATCCCATACCGCGGACACGCATTTTGGTACCATCGTATGGGGCACCACTTGTCTGCATGACTTGTACACCTGCTACCTTACCAACCAACGCCTGGGATAACTTTGGTGCGCTCAAATTGAGTTCCTCGGCCTTAACGCTAGCGATCGCGCCAGTAACATCCGACTTTCTGATTCGCTGATATCCGATAGAGATGGTCACCTCTTCCAGTGTGTTTTCATCGGTCTGTAAGGAAAATATCTGCCCATTGGATTGGGTAACAGCTTGCACAAGTCTGCTATACCCAATAAAGGAAATACTTAGGTTGTCGCCCATTTCGGCTTCGATCTGAAAATTTCCTTTTTCGTCAGACTGAACAGATCTTTTACTTTTCAAATTTTGGACGGTTGCTCCAGCGACAGCACGTCCTTGGGCGTCGACGACACGACCTTTTACGATTCCCTGTACATGCGTAAATTGCGATGAGGTTAGTGTGAGTGGTTTGGCTTGAACAGCTGGTGAGCTTGCTGCGATAGCACATAACAAACAAAAGACATTGTCGGCTTTAAATTTCATAAGTAGCGCATTTGATTTATGGGTACAAGATTACAAATGCTATATGAAGGCAGGGTCAATAAAACATTAACAGTTTTTAACTAAACCGGGTTAGCAAACTACGAAAGCTTAACAAAAGGATAACAATACACCTAGCATTTATTGCTTAGGCTTCCTGCTAACAAAACTATAAATCCATAAAATCAGAAGATATAAAGTAGCCGCAAAAAGAATATTGCCGATCAAATTTAGAGGTTCAAACTCATGGTATCCGACCTGCTCATTAAGATCAGGGCTATAGCCGCTTCCCTCCCTATAGAATATCCATGGAAACCCTACTGTTAAATTGCCATCGACATCCAGTTCATTCTGATAGAAACAAACTGTCATAATAGCAAAAACACCAATAGTACCAACAAGCACTTTGAATAATGCTGGTACTATTGATGTTTTATGTTGTTCAGGTTTTGCGTGCATGATTAAATATAGCAATTCATTTTGATTGCATGTTATAATCACTATAGGTACCTTGGTATTGACTAGCTCGTTCTACACATTTTGATCGTCGTATTTTACAAGGTTGATCAAACTTAACATAGCGTTATACTATATCCTTCCCTTCATCTCCTTTCATGATAAGATGGATGCGGTCCTCTAAAACTCTTTTATGCCAAGCATCCAATAGCGATCTTGTTTTTCCGACAAGGTCTCCCCCCTCATTCGTCTCCATCATTTTCACCCACTCTTCTGCAAATTCCCCATATTCAACGATACTATTTTCGGACTGCGTATATTGGATCAAATATTCCATCGCAAATACATTAGCCCAACGGTCGGGGTGTATTGGATCACACATATACTCAGCAATGTCAATCTTATCAATAAATTCCTGTACAACTTCTTCCGGTGTGAAATTGAACAGGTCGCAAAATTGCTTAAATGCTGGCGTTAATTTAATATTTTCTAATGTTTTCATATTTATTCATTTAAAAAGTCATTAATGGCTTCATCCATATCGTACCTGTCTAACCACTTTGATGCAAGTCCTCCTTTATAAAAAGACAAGTAGCTTTCCACAATTCATTTATAACTCAAACTCTTCATCTTTAGATTCCAAAATACGATCGAGCCAGGCCTCATACAGCGCTATTCTTTTATCGAGGTCGCGATAAAAAAAATAGCGTTTATTGAGTTCCTGTAAATCCATAATAAATCGTTTAAAAAAAGGCGTATGGCGATATTCCCAATCAATAAGATCTCCATAACCATCATGGACACGATGAATAAGTCCCAAAACTGGATTATAGGTAGCTTTATCCAAGTGCATTGTTGCTAAAAAGTCGGGTGTAGATACCTGTTGCATCATGGTGTTGATATAATGCGCTGGATGAACACCATTTATCAGGCAAGTCAGCAGAAAACCCTTACTCAATTTAAAGGATATGTTTTCGTTTAAATAGATGCGGTCTTTAAGCCGCACTTTTGTAGCAAAAAGGTCATAGATCTGTGCAGTGATCATACGGCCTTTATTTCTGCGCTCGCCCGTGCTATAATTTCTATTGATTGCCAATTTTACCTGACGTCGCAATAATTTCACCACCATTTCCTTTTCGTTCTTTTCGAATTCAATTTTTAAAGGATTATCGACTTTAGGAATTTTATCGTTGACATAACGTACGGCTCTAGTGGCAATATTGTAGCTTGAATTATCTGTAAAATTTTGATCTATAAAAGAGTAATGATCTAGAAACAATTGAATAAAAGCTGGTGCAGCGATGCCAAAAAGCTCGCATATTAACCGAAAATTTCGCGGTACCTCTAAAGGTACTCCAGTAATATCTTCCATATTTTTTTTATTTATGTTCAATATAGCGGAAGCCAAAACTTTTGGCTTTAGTTTTCCGCAGCGGTGCGCTTCCCTTCTTTCCTACCAACACCACCAGTTCCCGCATCAAGCTTTTCACGCGGATATTTTCTTCCAGGTATTTTTCCGTATAGCGCCAAAGTTCAAGCGGCGTTCTGTATTTCTTAAAATAATCTTTTTGGATAAGCTTATCCAAAAGGAGTTCCACGGCCATGCAATCACTTGTATACTGTTCAACTTGTGCTGGATCTTCGGGGCTGATTTCTTCCATTAACTGGAAAAAAGTTATGGTTTCTACGGCATTGATAAAATATTCCATTTGGTAGTGGCGGATACCTTTTTCTTCCCAAATCGAGAACTCAAACTGATAGCTGATTTTATTATCAAATTTACTGATATCTACTTTCCTAATGTTGAAAACCCAATTCAGGTGGACCATAACTTCAAGATTTCCGGCCGGTATTTTGAGTTCTTCCATTTCCTTAACGTAGGTTTCCTTTTGTCCCATTAAGAAAGCCATTTCTTCACGAGTAAATCCGAAGCTGATCCGATTTAATATCAGGAGATAAATAATCCCCGCATAGTACATAGAAAATTCTGCACGAAATCTCTCTCTGCCAATATCATTAATTAAATTTTGCATGCTCCTCCTTTCTATCGACCGGATAAAAAGAATACCTTCCTTCCACATTTCTGACGACCAACCTGTTTTGCTGAATGAGTCCATACAGCACATTTTTCAAATGCCTTGGATAAATCTGGAGATGAACCTGTCCCGTTTCCTTAACTTTCCGAAACAGTTGCCAAGGAGCTGCACCATGCACAAAGAATTCCAGATCCAATAGCCCTTCAATCTTTTGGCGTACATGTAACATCGCATCCGATTCATGCTGGATATCTTTTTCAGCTTTCCATTCCTCAAATTGCAATGCAATTGAAGACTTTTTTTGCGAGACAAACTGCCAAGGAATTTCGATAGAATAATGCCACCTGACCTCGTCCTCTTCAATATGAAGACGGACGAGACGTTCTTCGGTAGCTTCATATCTTTCGCGATGGAATTCCATCGGTTCAATGCATGAGCTCATGTATATTCGATCCAGTGAGATCGATTCCTGAGCCAAAAAACTTCGCACCTGATACATTTTTTCAAAGTCTAAATACGCGTGATCAGGTCTACCAACCAAGAACGACAGTTCTTCAGGTCTCCAGCCCTTTTCTATCCTCCGTTTTAGATAGGTGTACCATAGTTGAAAGTCGTGCGAATACATCATTCCCCCATAGGATGCTTTTTGTGGAGATACTTTTTTGATCATTATAGTGTACAATTGGTTATTCAAATAATTTAAGCAGCTCATCTTTACTGATCGATTTCATTAGATTAGCCTCATCTAAAATCAGTCCTTCGGATATTCGTTTTTTACTTTCTTGAAGGGCTAAGATGTGCTCCTCAACGGAATCCCGACAAACAATCTTATAAGCCATCACATGCTTTTCTTGCCCTATTCGATAACAACGATCTATCGCCTGTGCTTCGGCAGCAGGATTCCACCAGGGGTCTAAAATATAGACATAGTCGGCAGCCGTTAGATTTAAGCCGGTTCCTCCCGCTTTAAGGCTAATGAGAAACACACGGCATTCGTCCTCGTTCTGAAATCTTTCGACCGCATTTTGCCGCTGATCTTGATTCATCTTACCATCAAGGTAGACATAAGCTATTCCCTTATTTTCGATTCGTTGAGCCACCAGCTTAAGCATGGAAGTATACGCCGAAAAGAGAAGAATCTTATGATTTGGAGCTACTTCATCCATGATCTCATCAATAAAATCCAATTTAATAGATTCATGACCGAAGCCGCCATCTTTCATCAGAATGGGCGAGTTGCAAAGCTGCCGTAGTTTTTGCAGGGCCTCAATCGCCAAAAATTTGGATTTCGTGGAGTCAGCGCTATTCAGATTACTTTCAATCTCCCCCTTGAATATCTTTCTGACCTTATCGTATATCTTTCTTTGCTCCGGAAGCATATCCATATACAGAATTGTTTCGGTCTTTTCAGGAAGGTCCAAAGCAACCTGTTTTTTTGTACGCCGAAGGACAAAAGGTTGGATCATCTTTTGGAGGCCAAGGACAGTTTCTTGCGCTGTATTTTCATCTTTGATCCCCCGATAGGTATTATTAAAATTGCCATAAGTTCCAAAAAAACCCGGGTTGACCATACTCATTTGTGCATAGATATCCTCCACGCCATTTTCAATAGGTGTTCCTGTCATCGCTATGCGATAGCAGGATTTTAGCTCAGTGAGCGATCTAAATCTTTTTGAATTACGATTTTTTATCGCCTGCGACTCATCTAAAATCATGTAACTAAAGGACTGGGATTTAAGAAAATCAAGCTCCATCATAACTGTTCCATAGGTCGTAATCAAGATGGATTCGTTCTCTATTTCTGTGATTTCCCTCCTTTTTTGTCCATGATAAATAGCTGTCCGACGATTTGGGGAAAATTTCTTAAATTCTGCCAGCCAATTGAATAGCAGGGAATTGGGTACAATAATAATTGAGGGGGCTGCTTTTGGATTATTTTGATAGAAATATTCCAAAAGCGTTATTGCCTGTAAGGTTTTCCCTAATCCCATATCATCAGCCAAGATACCGCCCCATTGAAAATCGCTTAAGAATACCATCCAGCTAAATCCTGCCTGTTGGTAAGGGCGCAACTCTGCCTGGATCTCTTTCGGAACATCCAACAGGGCTATTTCATCCGTATCCAACAGTTTCTTTCGACGTTCAGCTAGGCTATTTTGAATAATACGGGGATCAATTCGATCCAGCCGTGTTTGGAAAGATAGCAATTGGGCTGAAGTGAGTTTAAGACAGTCGGTTTCAACCAGCGCATACTTAAACAGGACATCAAATAATGCTTTATCTGAGGCTTTAATATATCCGAAAGATTTATCTGCCAATTGGATGCTACTGTAGTCGTTTATGATCTTTTCTTCAAACTCTCCCGGTAAATAGGTCGTTGTTCCAAATTTGAAAATCATGTAAATGGAAAATACATTATTGTCCTGACGAATATCCAATACTTCCCATTTCAGTTGGTGTGGCAGCAAATAAGCTCCCTTTGAAATATTGTTCAGAATAGTTTTGTACCCCTTGCTCTTACATTTTTTTATAAATTCATACAGTCTATTTCTGTTGCTATGCGCCTGCCATTCCAAGCGCTTAACCATTCTATTGGTGCAGCTTTTCAAATTTGGCAACTGAGCTTCAATAAAGGTATTAAACTCATGCTCGCCAACAAGATCTCGCTCAGTATACAGGCAGGTTCCATTTTCCGGTTTTAAAATCAAGTTTCCTCCATATGGAATTACATATTCTTCCTTTTCACTCAGCGTAGCTTTCAATTCGAAATTTAAATGATCATCGTCGTCTTTCTCCACCACAACCTTAAATTGAGGCACATGATGAGCGGTATTAAAAATAAAAACTGTATCCTTGTTTAAAGGTTCAAGGTCTATGTGAAAGGATGTTGACAATGGAATCAACATACGCGTAAAGAAGTCTTCATAGTCCCGCTTTAACACCGTTATTTTAGTAGAAATACTGTAAAAGAAACGTAATAGAAACTCCTTTTGAAGATTATCAACAAAAAGACACTCGTCTTCATTTAGATTGATAAAGAAGAAATTGGACCGACATTCGGATGTATAGTCTTTCAACTCCTCTCCTTTGTAGACAAGAATTAACGATAGAAGCAGGTGATCGCTGCCTTCTTTCAAATGAAATTTCAGACTAAGATCATCGCCCGCCAAAATCACATTCCGATACGTTGTACGATATTTGGATGGATATTTGAAGTTTTCAATTGTAGTTTTAAAATTATTTCTATCGACAAAAGCAACACGTAATCTTTGATCCGATTTTCCTTCCAAAAGTTTACGCCAAGCACTGATGATAATATCCTTCTCCACACGATCAGCGTCATTTCGCATCTCATCTTTTTCCCTATCCCCTAATTGTCTTTGTGGACTTTTGGAAAAAGCTAAAATCTTACGACATAAATCGATTTTTAAAACATCACTATCAGCAAAATTCGCCAACTTATTACCAAATTCTCCTAAATAATTTATCTTACTGTTTATTTCAAAAGGTATTAAAAAGGGTAGTCCGTCCACCTGACGCTCTCTAGGAATAACATACATAAAATTCGGAAAAGGCGCCTCATGCTGTTCCATCCATCGGTTTTCAGATGCTGCATCTAGCAATTCCGATTCAAGCTCCTGGTGGTCGAAATAATTATATACCTGACCAAATTGATTATGATTTTCAATACAAACCTTGTCCTTGCGGTAATATAGCCTAGAAATACCCAATTGAAAGTACTTATGCTGACTTTCGGGTAGGATGGCAATATCTTTTGCATATAAATCATGTAAGAATTTATTACTGACTAAAAACTTACGATAAAGTCCAATAATTACATAATCACACAGACTATCATGACGCTTTTTACAATCGCACTTAACCTTCAATCCGATTTCTCGGATCTCGAGATCAATTTTGAGATTTTTGTTTTTATAATTTCCGTCTCTTCTTAGAGAAAATGGCCATTTAAACTTGTTGACTTTGATTATCCTAACGCTGTAACTATAAAGCTGAAAATCCGTCAGTGGTATTTCTCCTTTATAGCGCTTAAGAAAGTAGTCTGATGAAATATAAAGATCCTCTTGGTTTTCCCAAGGAATAATAAAGCTATTCTTCTCTTTGTCAGGTATAATCGGAACAACATCTGTTACTAACTCCAGATTTTCAACACTATTTTCCATAAATCCTCCTTTATTGTTTATTGGACTTAACCTCCGATTTCAACTCCATATACCGTATGCTCTGATCGCAGAGATCGACAAAGAAATCCGTAATTTCCTTCGCTTTTGACTTAAAGTAGTCCATATCAAGCTGAGCCAATTGTGCAGGAAGCTCATAGACCCGCCCTTTCATGTGTTTTAACAGCTCTGCATTCAATATTTCCTCCACCTCACTTCTTATTGTAAAAAATTCTTTCACCTTTTTATCACAGATACAGGTCCAGTCCACCAGATCGGCTATAGTCACATTCATTGGGGCATAACCGACCCGTAGGTAGAGATAACTGTATAGTCCAATTGATGTCAATTGATTTAAAAATAATACAGCCAATTGTGGACTAGCAAGTCCTTCAAAAGCAAATACACCCAGCAGATCCTGCATGAGTTTTGAATTGCGTGTCCATGAAATAGATGTCTTAAACAATGTATCATGCCAATTGATCGGAGAAACGGAATACCTCGGTTTATAACTCGGACGACGGTAAACAACAACAGATTCATTCCAGATGGTATGTGAGAAACGGCTGCCTAGATCCAGTTTTGTTGCCAGGAAATCTGTACTCATAAAAGCTACAATTGCAGTAACTCTACCATAAACGATTTTTCGAAAATGACAGTGACCTATTTTCTTTTTTATTACTGCAAGGTATATTTCTGCCTTTTCATTTTCCACCGCAGGAAAATGAAAAAGTCCTTTCCCATGTGCATCGCTGACGTAATAATTGAGCAGCATCATTTGTTCGGGATTATTCTCCTGACGAATTTGAGCCAGCACATGAAGTATATCTGTCTCATACCGCTCCGGCCAAGGAAATGCATGAAACTGCGAGGCCGTAGTACTCGATAATGTAGTCTCCTTCGCCCCCAGATTACCTGCTACAACTTCGACGTTTTTATTTACGACTTTTTGTTGCTCTTTTGCCAACAATTTTTCATAGCCCGTTTTAAGGCCTTCCATAAAACTCAAGTACAGCTGTTCAATCGTATGAAGAACAAACTTGCAATGCTCATAAAGCCAGGAGGCATCAAAGGCGGAGATTTCGAGATCCTTGTTTTGTTTCACCGCATCAAAGGCACTGTCCAATAATCTAAAACGTTTCTTTTCTTCCTCATCCTTTCCGACAAGGGACTCCCTTAACATGGAAAAATGCTCATTGACGCTTTTAATTCTGTTATTAACATGATGTACATTATTGGCTTTTCCGTCAATCATTAGCTGTAAAAAACGCAAGTGGTTTTCCATACTTTGATGTAACATAAATATAGCCCTTTGATAGTTGCCCTGTTGACCAAATGTTTCAGCCCCCTGTAGGAATCCCGCTGAAATAGGCAAGAGCTTCTGGTAATATTCATCAGCTATTTCTAGAACACTTTTTAGTTCTTTCGCCTGAAGGGGTGGGTTCTTTTTGTTACTAGCCTGATGAACAGTATTTTCAGGTAGGGAGGCATAGGAATAATACAGACTACCCACTTTGACTTTACTGAGCATTTCAGCAATTGGAACCAGCTCAAAGGAAATATTCTTCTGGTCCATTAAACATAATTCCACAATAGGCTTTAATACCTTCGGTGAAAGCCCGCTCACATGCTTGAGCGCAAGAAGCAAATGATAATGATCCTGACCGAGAAACTGATATTTAAAAAGATAGGCACGATCGAGATCCATACGCTGAGAAAGCCGATCGATAATTAATTGGCTATTAATTTCCATACTAAATGATTTAAGATTAAAAATTTGGCACAATAAATTACTCCAACAGATCAGACTGTTACAGATCATTATTGCAAATAATCAATACTTTATTGTAAAAAAACAGTATTACAACCAAGGAGACTAAAGAGGGGTTAACACATTACTACATATAGACGTTCGCCCCTTGGCTTTTCAGGAAATACCAGCATTTAAATCAACATGTATTCAAATCATTCATTTAGCGAAAAAGTGTTTCACCGTCGCTGGCAATATAGACAGAGAAAACACTTTGTTTTCCCATTAAAAGAAAAACAAAATAGAATACATTAATATAGTTTATATATACAAATATATAAATAAACAAAACCAAATCAAAATATTATTTATCATTAAAATTTTAAATAAAGGATACCAGCCTGTACATAGACAGATGACCATTTATTTCTAGCTTTTACAAATTATAAATTTATGCTGCGAATTGTAAACAACTCACGAACCAATTATATATTTCTATTATTTTTAGGCTATTCAATTTTTAAGCTATCAGAAAATACGCTATTTCTTAAATTGCATTAATTTTAACAACAATATCCATGACCAATACCAAATTATTCCTCATCTTTTGTCTTGTTTTCTTTGTTCGACCAATATATGGTCAAACCACCTGCAACTGCTCACAGGCACTTAAGCAATTAATTGTAAAAATAGAGAGCGAGTACCCCGGTTTTCCAGAAAAAACCAAGCAGAATAAGGACCTGTACCAAGTTAAAAAAAATATATTGACAAAGAAAAGCTTGCTGGTTTCAAATTGGACCTGCATGCAACTTTTGCAGGAATATCTTGACTTCTTCCACGATGAACACATTGTCTTAGATGATCTTTCCAAAAAGAAAAATGCTCCACAGACAAGTACCGAAAACCCAAAGGTAGAACCAGAAGAGGAAATAAGTTCAAAATCGATCAGTCCCGATATATTTTATATTAAGATCTCAAGCTTCGGGTACGAAAACATAGCCCCTTTCAAAGAGCTGATCGAAAAAAACAAAGAAAAGATCGAAAGCAGTAAAGGACTTATTATAGATGTACGAAACAACGGTGGTGGAACGGACGATGTATACCAGCCGCTGTTGCCTTACATCTTAACTAATCCCATCCGAATTATGAGTGTTGAGTTTTTTGCGACACAGACCTTAATCAATGGTTTGCGTGATTATGCCATCAAGAATATCAAGCAGGATTCTCTGAATGAAGTAAAAAGAATTGACGAAGATCTTCGGGAATACAGGGAGAATATCGGAAAATTTGTACTGTATGGTGACAAGAAGGTAATCATAGATACGATTGCTATTAATAAAAAAAGTCCGCAGCAGGTCATTATCCTAGCCAATAGAAATGTAGCCAGTTCAGCAGAGAATTTTTTATTCAGTTCCCGCCAGAGCAAAAAAGTAAAAATCATGGGAACCCCGAGCATGGGCGCCCTTGACTATGGCTCTATACGTGAATTCAAATTTGGTTGCGACAACTACCAGCTCCTTTTGCCGACCTACCGATCTACCCGTTTACCGCAATATCCGATTGACAATATAGGTATACAGCCCGATATCTATATGGATGAATCCATTTCAGACTGGATCGATTTTGCGGTGCGTTACATCAATGAATAATCAATAATTGCGATAAGGTATAACGTTGGCGAGTATGAAAAATATCTTAAAAATGGGAATAATAAGTGCTTTGATAGGTCTGCTCTTTTCCTGCAAAGAGCAAGTGAGTCCTTTGTCTGAAGATTACTACAAAAAGAGCGGTGCGATTTATTTTATACCGGGCGGAAACGGCTTTGAACGAGGCTCGAGAAAGATGGTTGCAGATCTGGCAAGTTTTGCTGTGATCAAAGAGGTCTATGCCCGCGATAAAGATCGCGTCTATTTTATGGGGTGCCCGCAAGAGCTGGTCGATGTAAAGACCTTTCAACTGAAAAACAACATTCCAATCGATCAGGAGCATGTATTCAAGTTTGAAGGTTTTGCTTCGGCTACTTCATCTTGTAGCCAAAATCAGCTCACCATTATCGAAGGTGCCGATCCTGCGACTTATAAAACGTTATATCATAAACTTCCAGCACTAGCTAAAGATAAAGCACATTACTTTTATAGGTATCAACCGCTGAACGTCGACTATGCTTCATTCAACGTAGTTAACAGTAATTTTGTAAAAGATAAAAATCAGCTTTTCGTAGTAACAGACAAAGCGATTCTTCCGCTCCACTATAAAACAGAGAACGTTAAGTCTCTCAATATAGCCTATCTACTACTGAATGACCGAATACTGCTCTACTACGAGCCTTATCAAAACATCGGTATACTGGAGATCGAACTTCCCTCGTCAAACAACATAAAATTCCTTAATGATAAGACAGTAATCATTGACCAATTGGTGATTATCTCGGGTAAGCAATTTGAATATGCAGCGGTCGATGCCGAAAGTTTCGAGCTATTGGAAGGGGCAAATGGAAAAGTCCTTTGGTCGCGCGACAAAAATCATGTCTATTACGAGCAACGATTATTTGCTGAAGCAGATCCGAAAACCTTCGAGGTTCTCAAGTTCGCTGTAGCAAAAGACGCGAACCACATTTTCATTGGAAATAAAATATTCAATGGCCCTGATGTAAAAAGCTTCAGAAAGGTTGATAAGTCGCGAGTAAACCATGATTTCGAAGATGACCTAGGCAACAAATACTGGTACCAAACCGACAAAGGGGAGGTTATTTTGGTTCCGGTTACTAAAAAGTGATCACACTAATCGGCTCAACAATAAGCAAAATTTGAGCCGATTAACCAATTTAATCGGCTCAACCCCAAAATTAGCGCTGCTCCTTCCCGATATCATCTGTCCAATGAACGGTCAATATTACACGCCAACAGGCTATAACTTACAATATGCGGTATTCTATTTCACTTTCATTACACTAAATCTTCCCTGATTGCCGCCAAGATAATCACTGAAATCGGCTATTTTTCTAAAGCTTGTTTTCCACTACTTTAGCTTCGAAACCAACGCGTTTCAGCGCGTGTACGATTCGCATTCGGCTCGATCAACGAGAGCAATTGCAATAACATGCGAGCTGCAAACAAGTAGGTCCAATTTATAGAAAAAAAAGGATGATCAAATCATTATTGCTAAGTATAACAGCTATGCTATGTATCACAGCATGTGCACAGGAATCCGCCATAATCACAAAAAATGACCGGGTTAAATGGATTCCCTATCAAACCAAAAACAAGCAGTTTGTCTATGTCGACAGCGCATTCCATAAGAAGCTATCCCAAGAGTTCCATTGGGCTCAGCCTTTCACGTCCACAGGATATGCACTGGTAGCCAATGAAAAGGATCAAACGGGGATCATTAACAGCAAAGGTGAATTTATCGAACATTATTCCGACGCAGATTTACAGCTCTTAGAGCTCGAACAGCTGACTCTCGTAATGAAACGCCAGGAATATGAAAAGAATTTACCCTTTTGGAAGTGGGACTGGAATATCCTAAGCAGCTATATCAAGAAAACAGGCACCTATGTAAAACTAGAAATACGGGTATTGGAAAGTAATCAGGTTCTGTTAAAGAAAGACATTCCTTACGATGAAAACGAATATAATCTTGCGGCTTACCCCTTAGACGATAAGCATCTGATCCTCAATGGAAACCTATATCTACTAAAAGATCAAAAACTTAAGAAAATAGAAGAACACATTGAAGTGCCCTTGGAAAACGGACGTTATATTCCAGCATCAACAAACAGTTTTGCCATCCTTGATATCAAAAGCAAAAAACCGGTTTTATCCGCTTTGACAGGCATAGACAAAATAGACCTTCTTTGGAAAAATGAGGCCATACAGCTCGATTCCATCAACCAGGAGCGCTACAGCCCAACAATCCCCAAACTACTAAAGGACAATAATACAGGGAGTATATATGCCTTTCCACAATACGACAAAGCTTTTCCAAAACAAATTAGACAAGCCAACGCGACACAGATTGCCTTTCTAAAAGAAATATCCTTAGTTTATTCGGTGACTAATTCGCCTTATTTTATTCTGGGCAGATTTAACTACGAGCATGCGATCTGGGCTTATGATTGGTTATATATAGATAAAGATGGCAACTTATTGGACACCATCAAAGCCCCGAATTTCTATATCCTAGATCAGGTGGGTAATTTGGTCTGGCCAGACAAACACATGTTACTCACCTCGAATGCCATGAAAAAGAATTGGAAGACCGGAAAAATAAAATATGTCGATTCATCAGAAGATCTTTATTTAATTGATGTAAAACGAGGTGATCTAGAACCCACAAAAGGCCTATGGAATTCAAGTACAAAGACTTGGGATATAAACCCCGATTTCGAACATATCGAAACCTTAGATGGTAAACGACAAATCTTTGCATTACAGGACCATAAAGATGGTCGCTGTACTTTATACAACAACAAGACAAAACAACGAATTGGCAACAAAAGCTACATGACCATCAATCCCAACGGGTGGGTACAACATAAAAATGAGCGCAATCGGGACGAAGGCTATTTTATTGACATTGCTACGGGCAAGGAATATAAAGAATAAAAATATACCGCTCAATCTCAGCAAAAATTACCAAGATCAATTTATACCAGACAACATATATGCTTTAAGATTTATTAACCTTAAAGGAATACTGAGTTAGTAGCTTTGTCCAACTAAAACTGATCTTGTGAGCGAATTACTGATAGCATCATTGAAGCAGGGTGATCACTTTGCCATGGAACAGATTTTTAATTTGTACTGGGAAGCCATATTTGATGCCGCTTTTAAGAAAATAGGTGACGAAAATGTCGCTCAAGACATCACTCAGGAAATTTTTATCTCCTTGTGGGAAAATCGTGAACAAGTCATCATATCTGGCGGTTTGGCAGCCTATCTGCATGGTGCAGTAAAATTTAAAGTCATCAACCATTTTCGGAGTACGACGGTTAAAGGTGGTCATAAAGCCGAACTAGCATCTTTAATGAACCAGCAATATGCAGATTCAGCCGATGACCTGCTGATCCTTAAAGATGCACAGCAAAAAGTTGAAGAAGCTTTAACGCAACTTCCCGAACGTATGCGATTGGTCGTCACCATGCGCCGAAAGCAAGAAAAATCGATCAAAGAAATTGCCAGCGAGCTGAATGTCTCCGTACAAACTGTTAAAAACCAGCTTACCTCAGCTATGAAACTGCTCAAAAAAAGTCTTTCTTAACTAGCCTTTCGATCTTTTTTCATTAGTTAACAATAAATTCATATACTCCTAACATTTTCAGCTAGTACCATCTCCCATTTGAAGTGACATGTATTCAAATGACAGAAGAAAAAGCAAAGCAATTACTGCAAAGGTATTTAAATGGAGAGGCTACCGCCGCTGAAATCAGACAAGTTGAAGATTGGTATGCTCAACTGGATAATACTGACAAAAAAATCCCGCAGGAACGCAAAACCGCACTGCGTCAGCAATTGCTGAGCAACATCCAATCAGCCACTTCAGAAAATAAAAGTAAACGGCTTTCGCTGCGCTATTCTTCCCTTTTCAAAATTGCAGCTACTATTTTAATGATTGTTTCGGCAGGACTCGTTTATTGGACAGTGAACAATCAACCTATCGCAGCCTCTACACAGCTCGTCACGACGACCCTTGCAGATGAACATAAAAAGATTGTATTGGCAGATGGTTCGATAATTAACCTGGAACCCTCTTCAAAAATCAGCTATCCAAGTAAATTCGAGGGAAATATCCGTGAAATAGCACTGACTGAAGGGGAAGCCTTCTTTGATATTGCCCACGACGAGCAGCGCCCATTTCAGGTACAGCTTGCATCCAAGCTAGCGGTTAAAGTATTGGGAACCTCTTTTCGGATAAAAGCCTATCAGGCTTCCGACCAAGTCGAAGTCACTGTTGCTACAGGTAAGGTTGCTGTACAGCAACAAGATAAGACCTTGGGTATATTAACCAAAAACCAAAGTTTACGATATAGCAAACAAACTGCACAATCTTCCCGTAGCGTAGTAGAAAAAAATACAGCCGTCGCCATTGCGTTTGATGGAACAAGTCTCAAAGAGGTGGCAAAAAGACTGGAATATATCTACAACATTGAAATTATCTTAAAAGACACATCGCTTTCAGCGCTAAAAACAACAGCCACATTTAATAGCACACAAGATCCGGCAGAAATACTGGATATCATCTGTAGTCTACACCACCTTAAATACAGTACGATAGAGCAAGATAAAATATTTAAAGTCTACAAATAATGTTTAAAAATTTACCTAAAACATCTTAGTCACCATGCGTAATTCATTACCTAATTATCACAAAAAAATGAAAACACCTGCATTCAAGAGAGCATTCTCTTTTTATCGGATTATGAAGTATCCCTGCATCGCATTTTCGATTACTTCAGTATTCTGCAGTTCATTGATGGCCTCCCCAAGCCTGGCCCAACGTTTGGACAAAAGCAGCGTAAACATCAACATAAGCAAGGGCGAGAAACTCGATGTGATCCTTCACAAAATCGAAAGTCTTTCGGGTCTTCATTTTGTTTACAACCCTGATCTATTGCAAGAACGGAATACAGTCTTAAGCGGCAGTTTTAAAACTGAACCCGTTCGTTCTCTCCTGAATAAACTTGGAATCAGTGCGGTAGAAAAAGAGGACTATGTGATCCTGAACACGAAAGGAAACATCAAAGCAGATCGGATCGTCACAGGTTTTGTAAGAGATACACTGGGAGCTGCCATAGCAGGTGTATCAGTAAAAGTAGTAGGTACGCAGACTGGAACCACAACAGATGCAAAAGGAGCATTTCGAATCGAAGCAGGACCGCAAGCCGTACTTTCCTTTTCGATGGTCGGATTCCATTCTAAAGATGTTTCTGTTGCTGAAAATGAAGTTATAAATGTAACGCTGAGCGAAGAACGTTCCACCTTATCCGAAGTTGTTGTCGTAGGGTATGGAACGCAGAAAAAAGAAACATTAACAGGTGCTGTCAGCTTGGTATCACTTGACAAATTATCGTCTAGATCTGTCAACAGTGTTGGCGAAGTATTGGCCGGTAAATCACCAGGTGTTATTGTTACGAATGAAGGTGGTGACCCAACTTCAACGCCACGTATCAATATCAGAGGTGCCGGTGGTATCAATGGCGAGAGTGTACTCTACGTTATTGACGGTTCAATTTTCCTAGGCACCCCACAGCTCAATCCGAACGATATCGAATCTATTTCGGTCCTTAAAGATGCATCGGCAGCAATCTACGGTGCCAGAGCTTCTGGTGGTGTGGTATTGATCACCACTAAAAAAGGAAATAAAGGACAGATGCAAATTAGCGTTGATGCCAAGTTAGGGCAACAAAGTGCTTGGCGAAAATTACAACCGCTAAATGCCGAACAACGGGCACAAGTAGCTGCAACAGCTGCTAAAAATGGTGGAACGACCATCCTTCCTGCTTTTGATCCAACGAAATACCCAGAGGGTCTAGTGACCAAAACAAACTGGATGGATGAAGTTTTTAGAAATGCTACACTACAGGATTACAATGCTGCAATTAATGGCGGTAGCGAAAAGTCTAACTTTTACCTGAGTTTTAATTACCGCAACGCCGAAGGTATCGTATTGAATACCAAAACCAAGCGCTATAATTTCCGGATAAACTCAGAACATCAAATCACACCATGGTTAAAAGTAGGTGAAAATTTATCCTACAGCAGTACCAATGGAAATGGTGCGAACACGAGCAGCGATTATACAGGAGCACTATTGTCTGCCATCTATTATCCAACTAATGGAACTCCTTACAATGCAGATGGAAGCTTTGCTGGTCTACCGGGTCCATTTCCGGGCGATTACGGTGACATCATTAATCCTGTTGCCGAACTGATGCGCATCGACATCAACAATCCAGTCAATGTCCTTGTTGTCAACCCTTATGCTAGCATCCAATTGGCAAAAGGCTTAACATTCAGATCCAACTTAAGTATTACTAAATCAAACGCTAGATATAAAAGTTTTACACCACGACGTCCTGAAATAGGTAAACCGGTTTTGAGCAATAGTCTAGTGGAACGAGCAGATGATGCAAATGATATTCTTGCAGAGCAAGTTTTAAATTACAAAACGTCATTTGACAAACATCAACTTGACCTAACCGGTGGTTATACCTTTCAAAAAACAAAAAGTACCAGCCTATACGCTTCAGGATCTGGATTTGACGATGAATCTAAACAATATCGCTATTTAGGAAATGCCAACACCTCCCAACCTTCCGAAAGCGGATTGAATGCCACAGCAATATCATCACTATTCTTACGAGCAAACTACAGTTATAACGACAAGTATTTACTATCGTTGATTGGTAGACGAGATGGTTCATCCATGTTGACAAAAGAAAATAGATTTAAAAACTACGCTTCTGCATCAGCAGGTTGGGTGATCAGTAAAGAAGAGTTTTTAAAATCAGCAACTTGGTTAGATCAATTAAAATTACGCGGTAGTTATGGTATTTTAGGTAATCTTGCCAGCTTGTCGCCGGCGGCTGTAAACCCGCTACTCGCCATTACCCAAAGCTATTTTGGTCAAACACCGGCTTTGCAAAAAGGATATGTTCAAACTATTCTAGCGAACAAGAACCTGACTTGGGCTGAAAGTAAACAGACCAATATAGGTTTAGATTTAGGAATTTTCAACCATTTTAACTTAGTCGCCGATTACTTTATTAAAGAAACAAATAAAATGATCTTGACGAGATCGCTTCCAGGCACAGCGGGTTTAAATAGTCAAACGATCAACGCGGGTTTAGTCAATGACAGAGGAATTGAGCTGGGATTGACGTACAATAGCTCAAAAAACGCTGACTTTAGCTATTCCATCAATGCGACCTTGACCAAATTGAACAATAAAGTTAAAGAATTGGATGCGGGTTTATCAACAATAGCGGTGCCTACAAATTTCAGGAATGAATTGGCTCCGCTCTCTATTACTGTTGGTCAACCGCTCTACAGCTACTATGTGCTCAAAACAGATGGTATCTTCCAGAGCCAGGCCGAAGCTGATAATTACAAAAATGCCAATGGACAAAAAATTCAGCCGAATGCAAAAGCAGGAGATTTCAAATTTGTAGACATCGATGGCAATGGTTCAATCGGCTCTGAAGATCGTTATTTTGCGGGCAGTGCATACCCTGATTTCTCCTATGGATTGAGCTTTAATGCAAATTATAAGGATTTTGATTTCAATATTTTTGCTCAGGGTGTTCAAGGCAATAAGCTTTTCAACGCTATCAAAAGAACAACATATAGTGCAAGCGGACCTTCTTACAATAAGTTAACGGGCATTTTGGACGCCTGGTCTCCAGAAAATCCAAATGGTAAAGTGCCCATCATTTCCACTTCAGATGCAAATGGCAATTTTAATGCGTCCGATTTTTACATCGAAAATGGTTCTTACCTCCGCATTCGTAACGTCACATTAGGCTATACCCTCCCAAAATCAATTGCGAATAAATTTAAGATGGGCACAGTGCGGATATACGCAACGGCCAATAACTTATTCACCATTACGAAATATACAGGTTTCGACCCCGAGATTGGAATGGATAACAATGGTCTTGACGTGGGACGTTACCCACAAGCCAGAAGCTTTATTGTTGGTTTAAATGTCAATTTTTAATCTTAAAAAAATGCCGATGATGTATACTCATCAGCCATTAAAAAAATAAAACGATGAAAACAAATGTAAAATACCTTGCAATAGCAGCAGTAGCGCTTTTTGTATCGTGCAATAAACAGTTAGATATAACACCAGAGGGCTCTCCCTCCGCACAGAATTTCTGGAAAACGGAACAAGACGCGATCAAAGCAGAAGCCGGGATGTACGAAAAGTATAATGAAGAGGATTATTACGGTCGTGGGATGTTTTGGTTTATTAATGCCAGTGACGACATGGTGACGGGACGTAACAAGCCCGAAGCCGACAATATCAAAAACTTCAACCGCAATTACATCGGCGGTGGTTATACCGAATCGCAATGGAGCATGCGTTATGCGATTATAAAAAGGGCCAATGATATTATTACCCATGTTCCCAATATCAGCATGGATGAAGCGCGAAAAAAACAGATCATTGGCGATGCCTATTTCAATGCAGGTCTGGTTTATTTTCAATTAGCGGCAAACTATGGTAACGACAAGGCAGGTGTGCCTATTGTTACTCCTGAAACAGATGCTTCCGTTCCGGTAGCCAGAGCCAACAACGTTAACGAAAACTACGATTACATCATTTCACTGTTATTAAAAGCGGCCGACAACCTTCCTTATTTTTCGGAAATGAAGGATACCGATTACGGTAAAGCGCACAAAACTGCAGCATGGGCCTATTTATCAAAAGTATATCTGTACAAAAAGGATTATACCAATGCGGCGAAGTACGCGGATATGGTGATCAGTTCGGGCAAACATGAATTATTGACCAATTTTGTGGATGTGTTTAAAGCCGCCAACAACTGGTCCAAAGAATATATCTGGTCGGTGGTCTGTACGCCAAATGGTGGTGGTACTGGCTGGGGCAGCAAACTTCCCGGTGTGATGTTGACCAACAAGGCCTGGGGAATCTACAATGGCTGGGGCTACTATCTACCGACAAAAGAACTTTACGATTCTTTTGAAACAGGTGACTTGCGTCGTGAAGCAACCATCTTAAAACCGGGCGACAAATTCCAGTTTTTTGGCGCAGAACGTACATTTACAAAAGATGGTGGAGCGACTTCAAACTATCAGTTTAAAAAGTATATGGAACCATTTTCATACGCCAACCCGATTCCTACACACGTCAATCCAAATGGCGACAACGGAACAACAGATCTCAATGTACCCTTGATGCGTTATGCCGAAGTATTATTGATTAAAGCTGAGGCTGCTATTAATTTAAATGGTGCTGGGGCCGGTGATACTGAATTAAATAAAATCCGTAAAAGAGCGGGCTTGTTGGCAAAAAGCGGAATGGGTCTTATGGATCTAAAACGCGAACGCCGCAATGAGCTTGCGGGTGAATGGGCAGACCGCCACCGTGATTTGGTCAGATGGGGTGATGCGCAAGCGACCTATGCCAAACCTTTACACGATTTCGACGGTGCTGTCATTTGGCCAGCTAGAAATTTCAATCCGCAAGTACATGATGTTTGGGCTGTTCCACAACGCGAGATCGACAACAGTGCTGGTGTCATTAAACAAAATGCAGGATGGTAAAAAACACTAAATTCATGTGGCTGCTATTTGCCGGCCTAAGCATTCAGTCGGTTTCTGCTCAGCAGAAACTGACTGCCAATGCAGGACATAGTCATAATGATTACAAACAGCAAATCCCACTATTAGAGGCTTACTATGCAGGAATGGGATCAATAGAAGCAGACGTCTTCTATCGCGACGGAGAGCTTTACGTTGCCCATGAAAGCAGCGAAATCAAAGCAGGGAAGACGTTAAAAAAACTTTACATCGATCCCTTGGTTACTTTCTTCAAGGAAAATGGCAATAGGCCCTATGCTAAGCCTGAACAAACATTACAGCTGGTAATCGATATTAAGGAAAACTACGAACAGGTATTGGCTAAATTATTGGCCGATTTGAAAGGCAACGAATCTATATTCGATCAGCAGAAAAATCCTTCCGCCATTAAAATTGTCGTCAGCGGTGAAATCCCACCGCCCGAAAAGTTTGAAAATTATCCATCGATGATCTATTTTGATGGTCGGCCAGAAAAAGACTATACGCCGGCACAGCTCAAACATATCGGGATGATCAGTCAGGATATTAAGCAGTATTCTGTCTGGAATGGTAAAGGAACACCTACGCCACCCGACCTTGAAAAAATGAGATCTGTGATAGACAAAGCGCATAAATTGGGAAAACCTTTTCGCTTCTGGGCGACAAAAGACAGTCCCAACAGCTGGAAGGAGCTTGGCCACATGGGGGTTGACTGGATCAATACAGACCACCCTACGGCACTCAAGAATTTCTATCTGAACAATGCCAAAGTCGAATACGCAAATCCAAAGGCCTACGCTCCCTATCAGCCAACCTATAAAAATGATGGTGCAACGAGCAAGGTCAAGAATGTTATTTTACTCATCGGTGATGGGATGGGTTTGGCCCAAATACAGGCAGGTTTAAGTGCCAATTTTGGCCAATCTAATATCATCAATATGAAGTATATCGGTCTTTCGCGCACAGAAGCTTCTAATTCGGATTTTACCGACTCTGCTGCAGGAGGGACAGCCTTGGCTACCGGACACAAAACAAATAATAGGTACATCGGTGTGGACGCCAATGGCAAACCGATCAGTTCGATTCCAGATACACTCGCTCAGCATGGGATCAAAAGCGGCATCATCAGTGCCGGAGATATTACAGATGCCACTCCTGCGGCATTTTATGCGCACCAGATCGACCGGACTATGTCGGAGGAAATTGCAGCAGATTTCAAAAATAGTCATGTGGATATTTTAGTGGGTTCGCGTCGCGAAAGCTTTGTAAAAAACAAGGATAATACATTAATGCAGCAACTGACTGAAAAAGGTTATCAGCTTCAGCAAAATTTAGATGACTTTGAAAAAGCGACATCGGGCAAACAGCTGGTACTGCTAGCTGAATCTGCGACAAGAAGAGTGCTCGACGGACGGGGAGAAATGTTAAAAACTTCGCTCTCAAAAACGATTGAGCTTTTGTCTAAAAATAACAATGGCTTTTTTATCATGGCAGAAGGCGCACAAATTGATTATGGCGCTCATGCTAATGATCTTCCCTATGTTGTTACCGAGCAGCATGACTTTGATAGGCTTGTGGGAGAAGCTCTTAAATTTGCAGACCAAGATGGTGAGACGCTTGTCATTGTCACTGCAGATCACGAGACGGGTGGGCTATCATTATTGGATGCCAATTATAAAAAAGGAACTGTCAGAGGCAATTTCAGCAGCGATGACCATACCAATATTATGGTACCTGTCTTTGCTTATGGCCCAGGTGCACAAAACTTTATTGGCATCTACAACAATACAGCAGTTTTTAAAAAGATTATTCAAGCGTATCGGTTGAAATAATCGATTGTAAGCCTTCAGACAACGCAAAACCCCTCGGTGTTTATACCGAGGGGTTTCATTTTTATATTGGATCAATGTGAATGGTCGACTTGCTCCAGATCGCCTGCTTAGAACAGCGACTTTGAAAGCTATTGCGCTTTAATCTTCAGTTTATGGAGATTAAATTGCTTGGCACTTATCTGCCAACCAGTTCTTTTCCTCCGCATTAAGATGCGTCGATAACTGATCAAAAACCCATTGATTATAATTATTCAACCAGGCAATATGTTTCTTATCCAATAGGGACTTCTCGATCAAATCAGTTGCGATATAACATATCGTTAATGTCTCAAAGTCCAGAAAGTCGCCAAATTCAGAAGAACCTGCTTTACGGGTCAATACTAAGTTTTCAATACGGATCCCATGTTTGCCTACACGGTACAATCCAGGCTCTATTGAAGTAATCATGCCAGGTTCAACCGCAACATCGATTGCCGCCGGGTTAAACACCTGAGGCCCTTCATGCACATTCAGAAAAAAGCCTACCCCATGTCCGGTACCATGCCCATAGTTGCGTAACGTTTCCCACAATGGACGACGGGTAATTGCATCGATCTGATAGCCGCGCGTTCCAGTCGGAAAAATGGCCTGAGAGCCTTCTATCGTTCCTTTGAGCACCAATGTATAATCTTCTTTCTCCTCTTGGGTCGCAGCACCCAGGGTTACTACCCGTGTAATATCTGTTGTGCCCGTTTGATATTGACCTCCAGAATCCACCAATAGCAAACCCTTAGGCTGTAAGATATAGTTTGATTTTTCATTCGCCGAATAGTGCGGTAGCGCACCATGGTCCAAATATCCTGCAATTGTGGTAAAAGAGACGTCAACAAAGCCCTCTTGACTTTCGCGCAACTCGCGCAATTTATCTGCGATAGATAATTCGGAAAGTTCACCGGAAGAAACATTTTCTTCCAGCCACTTAAAGAAACGCGTCAACGCTACGCCGTCTTTTACAAAAGTATGGCGATTATTTTCAATTTCAACTGTATTCTTAATAGCTTTTAAACTCGTCGAAGGGTTTGTTTTCTCTACAATTTTAACCTGTTTAGGTACGCTGTCGAAAACGGCAAAACAGGTACGTTTGGGATCAATAAGAATTGATGCCACATCCAATGCTGAAATCGCTTTAAAGACATCTTCATAGGGCGCCACACGCACTCCATAACCTTTCAGTTGCTCCGTCGCCTGAGCACTTAGCTTCGATGGTTCGATATAAAGTGTAGTATCTTCGGTTGTGATCAGTACAAAGCCCAAAACAACAGGGTTACAGGGCACATCCTGACCACGGATGTTTAATAACCAGGCTAGGTCATCCAAAGATGAAATCAGATGCGCCGCCGTCCTATTCTTTTTCATTTCGGTACGCACAGCTTCAATTTTAGAAACGGTAGATTGTCCTGTCGTATCTTCATTCAATAGATAAGCTTTCGCTTGGGGCAGCGCTGGACGTCCTTCCCATAAGGAGGACAGCAGATCAACATGACCATCTACTGTAATCTCCAAAGGCTCCAAAGTATGCTGAACAGATTGGGCCACCAATAAAGAAGCGAGATTGCCGTCAAAAGCAACTTTAGCGCCAGCACCCAGCTGCTCTCCCAACCAATCAGCGTACTCCGCGGCGCCCTGTGCTTTCAATTTCACCAGTTCAAAACCTGTTCCTGCCAACTGCTCTGCCGCCTGAACAAAGTAGCGCGAATCTGTCCATAGACCAGCAAAATCTTGCGTGATAGCCAAAGTGCCTGCGGATCCTGTAAACCCCGATGCCCACGCTATACATTTGTAACGTTCTGGTAAATATTCACTAATATGAGGGTCTGATGACGGGATAATATAGCCATCGATTCCTTGAACCTTCATCGCCTCACGAATAGCAGCTAATTTTTCGATATGCTTCATGTCGTTTATACAATTTTATGCAAGTTAGGATTTTTTAGGGGCGAATGCCTAACTTTAAGCCAAATAAAACAAACGAATACAGCGAACGTTTTCCCCTAAAAATAGGCAGCGTTCAAGTCATCATGATAAATCCGACGAAATATCCATGATTGCCAGCACGAATGTAGATAACCGTGTTTGGTCGAATCTAATTCAGGATATGAGGATATACCATAGGACAATAAAAAAATAGGATATATGAACCAATTTGTGCTAAGTACTATAGCTTTTTCCACTTACGCGTTAACGACCGTTACCACTCCACTATTTGCACAGGATCTTCGCAGTAAAATCCAGGATGCTTTTACACAGTTTCAAAATCAGGAAAGCCTCAGGAATGGTTTGAGCTCATTGATCGTATTCGATGGAAAAACAGGACAAACGGTATTCGCAGCAAATGAAAATATCGGCCTGGCGACCGCCTCCACCATGAAAGTAATCACTTCGGCAACAGCGCTAGATTTCCTGGGCAAAAATTATCAGTTCAAAACCACCTTGTATTATACCGGTGAGATTGACGAAAACGGTGTGTTAAACGGAAATATTATTGTAACAGGCACGGGTGACCCCACCCTTGGCAGCGCCCGCTATCCAGAGACTCAAGCAAAAACGATACTGAACAAGTGGCTTGCAGCAATCCAAAATGCCGGTATCAAAAGTATTCATGGTGCCATCATCGCCGATGACAGGCTTTTTAATGGTAACCAGCTTCCGGGCGGGTGGATCTGGACCGATATGGGGAACTATTACGGTGCGGGAATTTCGTCACTCAATTGGTGTGAGAACGCCTTTGGCGTAAATTTCAGTCCAAGCAATAAGGTTGGCGCCAAAGCGGAGATCCTGAGCTATACCACTCATGTTCCCTACCTGGAAATTATCAATGAAACAACTACGGGTAAAACAGGCAGTGGCGACAATGTTTATGCTTATTCGGCGCCATATTCAACCAAAATTTTTGTACGTGGCTCTTATGGACAAGATCTCAAAAAAACAATTGAGCTATCATCGCCAGATCCGGCTTATGATCTCGCTTATCAATTGAACGACATCCTAACCAATAGTGGTATTGTGGCTCTTGAGCCTCCCGCTACAGGTAGAAAGATGGATTCAGTAGATGTCTCTAAGAAGCAGACGTTAGATATTCACCTCTCCCCGACTTTAGACAAAATTGTCTATTGGTTTAATCAAAAAAGCATCAACCTCTACGGAGAAGCCTTATTAAAGGCAATCGCGTATACAACAGCGGGTAAAACCGGGACTGATGATGGGGCGTATTATATACAGAAATATTGGAATGCAAAATTAGGCATCAAATCGGGCGAACTCAATAACATGGATGGTTCGGGCCTATCGCCTCAAAATCGAGTGACTACATCAGCCATGAATAAGATCATGCAGTATGCCCAAAAGCAAAGTTGGTATCCTGCTTTTTATGAAAGTCTTCCCACCTATAACAATATGAAGATGAAAAGCGGAACAATTGGCGGCGTTCTTGGTTATACAGGTGTGAATACCAATAAGTCAGGACAGTCGTTTACTTATACGTTGCTGGTCAACAACTATTCGGGACCAGCTTCTGGTATGCGGCAGCAGATGTTTAAATTACTGGATGTCCTGAAGTAACATATTATTGTCTAATAATAATAAGATATTGGTAAAAATTTCCAATTATCAAAAAGAATGATAGATTTGTAGCCTTAAATTAATAAAATCGTAATGAGTAACACTAATCGTAAACAGGCAGCATTAAATTACCACTCTATGGGTAGACCTGGTAAAATAGCTGTTGTTCCGACCAAACCAACAAATTCGCAAAGAGACTTATCGTTAGCATATTCTCCTGGTGTAGCGGAGCCATGTTTGGCTATTGCTGAGAACAAAGAAGATGCTTATAAATATACCGCAAAAGGAAACCTTGTTGCCGTTATCAGTAATGGTACAGCAGTATTGGGTTTAGGCGATATCGGTGCCCAAGCTGGTAAACCAGTCATGGAAGGTAAAGGTTTATTATTCAAAATTTTTGCTGACATTGATGTATTTGACATCGAAGTGGACACCAAAAATGTGGATGAATTCGTCAATATCGTTAAAGCTTTAGAACCGACCTTCGGAGGTATTAACCTGGAAGATATTAAAGCACCGGAATGTTTTGAAATCGAACGTCGCCTAAAAGAGGAAATGAATATCCCTGTGATGCACGATGACCAACATGGTACGGCAATCATCTCAGGTGCAGCATTGATCAACGCTTGTGAAATTATCGGTAAAGATATTTCTAAAGTTAAAATTGTTGTCAATGGTGCCGGGGCTGCAGCGATGTCATGTACAGCAATGTATATCTCGGTTGGTGCAAGCAAGGAAAATATCGTCATGCTGGATAGCAAAGGTGTTATCCGTAAGGATAGGGAAAATCTGGATGGTATGAAGGCACAGTATGCGACCGATCGTGATATACGCACCTTAGCAGATGCAGTAAAAGATTCGGATGTATTTATCGGCTTATCTGCAGCGGATGTTATGTCGGCTGACATGTTGTTATCAATGGCTCCCAATCCGATTGTATTGGCAATGGCAAATCCAAATCCTGAAATTGCTTACGATTTGGCCATGGCGACACGTAACGATATCATCATGGGTACTGGTCGTTCTGATTATCCAAATCAAGTGAATAACGTATTGGGTTTCCCATATATCTTCCGTGGCGCGTTAGACGTACGTGCAACTTCCATCAATGAAGAAATGAAAATTGCGGCAGTACGTGCGATTGCTGACTTGGCGAAACAACCTGTTCCAGAAGAAGTTAATCAGGCTTATAACACCAATAACTTAAAATTCTCGGAAGAATATATTATTCCAAAACCTACAGATCCACGTTTGATCACAGAAGTTTCTATGGCTGTTGCAAAAGCCGCTATCGCATCAGGTGTAGCAAAGACAGTAATAGAAGATTGGGATCAATACAGCGATGCGCTACGTAAACGCCTGGGTAAGGACGACGCCATCATGCGTAACCTGACCATGGCAGCAAAAAGGGATCCGAAGCGTGTTGTTTTTGCGGAAGCAGACAATTACAAAACACTGCGCGCGGCACAGATTGTCAAAGAAGAGGGCATTGCGGTCCCTATTCTTTTAGGCCGAAAAGATAAAATCGAACGCCTAATTAAAGAATACGCTTTTGAATTGGATGGTCTTGAAATCATCGATCCCGTTGCTGAAGTAGATGGTGAAACAGAGCGTTCTCAGAAATTCATTGAGCATCTGTACATCAAAAGACAACGTCGTGGTATATCCAAATACGACGCCCGTAAGTTGATGTATGACCGCAACTATTTTGGAGCCTCTTTAGTGGAATTTGGCGAAGCTGATACATTAATTTCTGGGATGACCAAAAATTATGCGAATACGATTCGTCCGGCATTGCATGTGATTGGTGCTAAACCAGGAAGTCGCGTCGCAGGTATGTATATGATGTTAACCAAAAAAGGTCCGATTTTTATGGGAGATACAACGGTGAACGAAGATCCAACTGCACAAGAATTGGCCGACATCACCTTGCTTCTGGATAAAGCCGTAAAGCGCATGAATATCCAGCCACGTATCGCTTTATTGTCGTATTCTAACTTTGGTTCAAGTGAAGGAAAAACGCCTACAAAAGTCAGAGCTGCAGCACAGATTTTACACGATCAATATCCTGATATCATTGCTGAGGGTGATTTACAAGCAAACTTCGCGTTAAATAGCGAAATGTTGACAGCAAACTTCCCTTTCAGCTATTTAAATGGCAAATCAGCTAATACACTTGTGTTCCCTAATCTAGAATCAGGCAATATTGCGTATAAATTATTGCAAGAAGTTGGTGAAGCGGAAGCTGTAGGCCCGATTCTTTTGGGTATGAACAAACCAATCCACGTATTGCAATTGGATAGCTCTGTACGCGAAATCGTCAATATGGTCACCATTGCCGTCGTAGACGTACAGACACATCTTAAAAATTTATAGAATAGCTTAAAATCTTCCTATATTCGTATACTATGTACGAATATTTCAACGGAAAATTAACATATAAAGCCCCCACTCACGTTGTTATCGATGTGAGTGGGATTGGCTACTATGTCCACATCTCTCTTTATACCTTTTCTCAAATCAAAGATCAGGAAAACTGCAAATTATTCATTTCACTTCAAGTTCGGGAAGATTCTCATACACTGTATGGCTTTGCAACTGAAGGTGAGAAAAAACTATTTGAAAATTTGATCTCTGTTTCTGGGATTGGTCCAAATACAGGCCGTATGATACTCTCGTCAAACACACCAGATGAGATCCAGTCTGCCATTGTTAATGGGCAGGTTGCACTGATTCAAAAGATTAAGGGAATTGGTCCTAAAACAGCACAACGTCTTATCTTGGAACTTCAGGATAAATTAAAGAAGCAGGGATTCGAAGCTTTGGCAACATCTATTCAGTCCCAATCGATACCAGACGAAGCGCTATCCGCACTTGTTATGCTCGGGTTCAACAAAGCCGCAGCAGAGAAAGTATTAAATACCATTCTAAAAACAGAAAGCAATCTTTCTGTAGAGGATATGATCAAATTAGCACTGAAACGACTTTAACCGATGGAATTTTGCATTCAAGGATAAGAAATAATAACATTTGCTTATGCAAAATTGTTCATATTCTTTTTAACTTTGAACAGCATATTACTGCTTTTGCATGGTATGGGTTGCATATCACAGGATTTAGGCTTACTTAAAAAGCTGACCATATTCAGCATTTTAAGTTGAACGCGCCGTTATTTTTTTTATCAATTTTATGGCAGAGGATTTACAAATAGCTAAAGGTAGCAAAGAAGAACAATATCAAAATTTACTTCCTCAGATTGAAGGATTATTGACTGGCGAATCCAATCAAATCGCCAATCTGGCTAACATAGCCGCTGCGTTGAAGGAACAGTTCAATTTTTTTTGGGTTGGTTTCTATCTTGTAGATGGAGATGAACTTGTATTAGGACCTTTTCAGGGGCCTGTTGCATGCACGCGTATCAAAAAAGGGCGTGGTGTATGTGGCGGAGCTTGGGCACAAGAAAAAACATTAATTGTTCCTGATGTGGAACAATTTCCGGGACACATTGCCTGTAGCTCGCTCTCACGATCGGAAATAGTGCTACCCATTTTTAAAAGGGGAGAAATTATCGGTGTACTGGACGTTGACAGCAGTGAACTAAATAGTTTTGATGAAATCGATGAGAAATATCTCACGCAGATCCTACAACTTTAAGGCAGCGAGTAAAAGATCTTTGCGACAGCGTATACATGGCGTAAGTGTCAGATGGGAGTTCAAAATAGGGCAACTCCTTTATAAATGACATTCCCAGACTTTAACGAGTTTGTCATCGCTCACACTAAAGAAATATTTTCCATCTTCGGACCATACTCCCGCATTTACAGATAAATGATGACCATCCTGCATTTTCTCGCGGCTCATATTTTTCAATAATGCAAAGTCGTCAGCCGACCAGAATTTTAACGATTTATCCCGACTGACAGTTGCAAAAATCGGCGCTTTAGGATGGGGATATATGCCGTATACGGTAAAAAGATGAGGTACAAATGAAAAATTACTTGTCAATTGGTTTGGGTCTGAAATCACCAATTGCGCATCCCGTCCACCGCTTAATAGTTTATTATTGACAAATGCCAGCGAGGTAGCAGGCATGCTATGCAACTGTACATCGGCGATAGGCTGAAAGTCAGTGCAGTCTAAGGTATACACTTTTCCATCCTTATCGCCCAATGCGATCTGCCCAAGTGCTTCGTCAACTGCAATCGCCCGAATTGTCGTAGGTGATATACGCTTTTCGTAAATACTTTTATAAATTGACAGATCAATCACATACAACGTCCCTTCTTCACCTGCCGCCAGAAGTTCATTTTTCCAAGGCATATGCGCCAATGCAAAAATAGCCTTGGTACTTAATTGTGTACTGGCGACAAGTTTTTGCTCTTGCACGTTTACAAAAAGCAGTTTACCCTCACGCAAAGCGATGGCTAAAATCGGGGTACCCTGTATCAACCGGAGCGCATAAACGGATGAACTAACCGCACATAGAATGCGTTTAAACGCATTACTCTCCACGTCCCATTCAACAACGCCTTTATCGTTACCACCTGTAAAAAAAGTATTTGCATCATAACCTTTCTCAACACAGAAAATAGGGTTCTGATGTCCTGGTAACGTCGATCTCAATGTAATATCCATAGTTATTTCGCTAAAACTTCTTATTTATACGTATCGTGCATTTTAACATGCTTTTTGATCAATTTGGTTCAATTTATCACTGATCAAATCTTATGCAGTAAAGGTCAACACATCAACGTACATTGTAAACGGTAAAAAAATAAGTGCAGTATATCCACAAATATACTGCACTTTTAAGATTCTTTTGTCATCTTAGCTTAAAGCCTGCTGACCGTTTCGAATTTTGTTCAACGGCAATCCCTTTGCCCAAACACCTATTGATGTCTACTTTCCAGATTTTTCGCTATTGTTTCTAAAGAAAATCCTTTCTCCCGCAACAATACGATTAAATGAAACAATAAGTCTGACGTCTCATTGATAAAATCAGTATCAGTTTCGGTCAAAGCTGCAATTACTGTTTCGACGGCTTCCTCGCCCACCTTTTGCGCAATCTTATTGATGCCACGAGAACGCAGGCGGTTAACATAAGATTCGTCTGACGGATGCTCATATCGATTGTTAACAATACGCTCTAGCTCCAACAGAAAATTTTGATTAAAGTCTGTACTGAAACAACTTCTGCTCCCTGTGTGACAAGTCGGACCAATCGGGTCTGCTTTAATCAAAACGGTATCTTTATCGCAATCAATATGAATGCTTTTTACATTCAAAAAGTTACCACTCTCTTCGCCTTTTGTCCAAAGGCGATTTTTGCTTCGGGAGAAAAACGTGACACGTTTCTCTGCTTGAGTCTTCTGCCAAGCTTCCTCATTCATATAGCCCAACATCAAGACTTCCAACGTTTGGAAGTCCTGCACAATCACTGGAACGAGACCGTCACTTTTTGTAAAATCTAACATGATTTTAGTATTTCAATTTTTAATTATTTTCCAAAGAGACATGGCTCCATGTTGTATTTTAAGATATTATTCAGCAAATTTATAATTTGCTGCTACTGGATGATTGACCTTTCATCCTAGATTTTATCGTACGATAATTCCATTTTGCTGCAACGTGGCTTTAAGATCTGGAATCAATATTTCGCCATAATGGAAGACAGAAGCCGCCAAAGCAGCATCTACGTTAGCTTGTTGAAAAACATCCACGAAATGCTGTTGATTACCGGCACCGCCAGAAGCTATAAGCGGAATATGGATCTGATCATTCATGGTTTTTAAGAAGCCATTATCAAAGCCATTTTTTGTACCATCATGGTCCATCGATGTGAGCAAAATCTCTCCTGCTCCTCGCTCCTGTGCCTCAACGATCCATTCCGATGTATTCAACTCAGTCTTTATCCGTCCACCGCTCAAGTACACAAAATTTTGTCCTTCAATAGATCGGGTATCTACTGCTACTACGACAAATTGAGCACCAAAAGCAGCTGCCATTTCATTAATCAAAGCCGGATTACGTACCGCGGCTGAATTGATGGAAACCTTATCAGCACCCGCATTTAATAAAATTTCTGCATCCTTGATTTCATTGATCCCCCCACCGATTGTAAATGGAATATTCACTTGACGGGCTACGGCCTTAACCAATTCAATCGTTGTTTTACGTCTTTCATGTGTCGCTGTGATATCTAAAAAAACAAGTTCATCAGCTCCCTGTTGGGAATACGCATACGCTAGCTCAACAGGATCACCCGCATCACGCAAGTCTACGAAATTGACGCCTTTTACAGTTCGTCCATCTTTAACATCTAAACAAGGAATTATACGTTTTGCAAGCATGCTAAAATCTGATTAACGATTTTAAATTCCAATCTTTTATTTCATCGATCGAGATTCTATTTTCATAGATTGCCTTTCCAACGACCACAGATTCTACTCCACCCAATTCCTGCAATTTTTGGATATCGTTCATTGAACTGATACCGCCGGACGCGATCAATTTGATAATCGGCGAATGGTTCAATAGTTTTTGATATAACTCAACACCAGCACCGCCCAATTTGCCATCTTTACTGATATCCGTACATAGGAATCTAAAGAATCCCAATACCAAACATTTATCGATATACTCGATCAATTTAATTGGCGAGCTTTCCAACCAGCCAGAATATTTAATGACTTCATCCAATACGTCGATTGCTATTACAATGTGATCCGCGTACTTCACTTTCCCTTCGTTCAAGGTAGCCAGTTCCTCCAGAAAAGAAGGATTTGTAATCGCCTGTGTTCCCACAATAACACGGTAAACACCAGCATCGACCAGTTCCTTTACCTTTTCTATACTTCTAACACCACCTCCATATTGAATTTTCATTTCCGTTTTTTGGATGATATCAAATAGGTAGGCCTGATTGCTGAAGTCTCCTTTTGCCCCGTTTAAATCAATGATATGAACCAACTCGGTACCATTTGCATGATAGTTTTCGATCTGCTCTTCTAAGCTGATTGCATACGTTGTGACGTCGTCATAGTTGCCTTCTCTCAGACGGACAACCTTTTTGTCCAAAACGTCTATTGCTGGAATGATATACATAGTTGAATGTTTTTAGTCAATTTAAATAGTTGAAAAATTGAGCAATAATTGCTCACCTGCTTTCCCGGATTTCTCTGGGTGAAATTGTACACCAAAGAAATTGTCTTTGGAAATTGCCGCTGAAAAAGGCTGCCCATAGAGACATTTTGCAGCGGTATACCTGTCGTCGAATTCAATGAAATACGAGTGGACAAAATAAAAATAAGTCTGATTTTGAATGTGTGCAAATAAAGGATTATTTGCTTGTACAGTAATGCTATTCCACCCCATATGTGGCACTTTACCAGCCTTTTTGCTATCAAAATAAAGAGTTTTCAAAGGAATTAACTTTAACATTTCTGCATTTCCCTCTTCTGAAAAGTCAGTCAGCAATTGCATTCCTACACAAATACCCAATACAGGCTTACGCAGCGCTTTGATAGCAGGTACGAGCCCAGACTCTTGCAATTTATCCATGGCTGCACCTGCATGCCCAACTCCTGGGATGATAATCCGATCGTACTGATCGATCTCCTCCGCCGAGTTGATCATCCCATAGGTGAGTCCTACCCGATCTAAGGCCGCTGTTAAGGAAAAAATATTCCCCGCACCATAATTAATAATTCCTATCATTTTACAATACTCCCTTCGTACTTGGCAACTGCATGTGATCAGCATCGCGTCTCACTGCTTTCTTGATGGATTTAGCAAAAGCTTTAAAGATTGCTTCGATCTTATGATGCTCATTTTCGCCTTCCGCTTTTATATTTAAATTAGATCGCGAAGCGTCCGAAAAAGATTTAAAGAAATGAAAAAACATCTCTGTAGGCATATCTCCAATTTTTTCCCGTTTAAAAGCTGCATCCCATACAATCCAGTTGCGACCACCAAAATCCAATGCAACCTGAGCCAGACAATCATCCATTGGCAACGTATACGAATAACGTTCAATACCTCGCTTATCACCAAGGGCTTTCAAAAATACCTCACCCAAAGCGATACCTGTATCTTCTATGGTATGATGTTCGTCTATATGAAGATCCCCTTTTGCTTTTATCGTCAAGTCTAATGCCCCATGCCGAGCCAATTGATCCAACATATGGTCAAAAAATGGTAATCCTGTATCAATGTCAGACTTTCCTGAACCATCCAAGTTCAAATGAATGAAAATATCTGTTTCATTGGTCTTACGATGATGTTCGGCGGTACGCGTGCGCAATTTAAGAAATTCATATACGCTCTTCCAATCTGTTGTTTCTAAAGCTATAACAGTTGAATCGATCGCTAAGTTTTCCAATGCACCTAATTGATCATTGGCACGGAGCCAGATCGCCTTAGCCCCAAGATTTTGAGCTAGTTTAACATCGTTTACACGATCACCAATAACAAAAGATTGGCTCAAATCATATCTTGATGCATCAAAATACTCCCCCAGCATGCCGATCCCCGGTTTACGCGTGTCCGCATTTTCATGTGGAAAAGTTTTATCGATATGCTCTCTAGCAAATACCACCCCTTCCCCTGCAAACGTATCCAGCACAAAATGATGGACTGGCCAGAAATTCTCTTCCGGATGGGAAGAAGTTCCTAAACCATCTTGGTTGGAAACCAAGATCAATTCGAAATCCAGTTCCTTTGCGATACGTGGCAGATACTGCAAGGCACCGGGATAGAATTTTAATTTGGCAAAAGAATCGATTTGTTCATCTTCTGGTTCCAAAATTAATGTTCCGTCTCGGTCTATAAACAGTACACGTTTTAAGTTATCAGGCATAGTATTATTTATTGATTTGATTAAGTTTTTCTAACAATGTTTGATTTTCAGCCGGTGTGCCGACAGTGATCCGCAAACATCCCTCACATAATTCGACTTTAGATCGATCCCTCACGATGATTCCATATTGAACCAAGTAATCGTAAACGTCCCGAGGTTGATCCATTTTGACCAAAATAAAGTTAGCATCGGAAGGTGTGATATGCTGCACAAAGTCCAGTTCAAGCAATGCGCGCACGAGTTTTTCGCGCTCCGCTACGGTTTCTTTGATCCAGTCGTTGACTTGATCCACTTGATCCAATGCTTGTAAAACGATATCTTGTGTGGCCTGGTTAATGTTATATGGAGGTTTAATTTTATTAAAAACAGCGATTACCTCTTTACTCGCAAACGCCATACCCAAGCGTAAGGCTGCTAAGCCCCAGGCTTTGGACAATGTCTGCAACACGACTAAATTGGGGTATTCTGCCAGTTCCTGTGTAAATGATTTTACAGCGGAAAAATTGATATAAGCTTCGTCCACAATCACCAACCCTTGAAAATTAGTTAAGATTGTTTCGATATCTTGGCGACGGATTGAATTCCCTGTCGGATTGTTTGGTGAACAGATAAAAATTAACTTGGTATGTTCATCTATCGCATTGGCGATACCCTCCAAATCCAATTGATAATCTGCCGTGAGGTTGACTTTCCTGCAGGCTACATCATTGATGTTGGCTGAAACTTCATACATACCATACGTTGGTGGAACTAAAATCACATTATCCACACCTGGCGTACAAAAAGCACGATATAAAATATCAATTGCTTCATCGCTTCCATTTCCCAAAAAGATATTTTCTGCGGGTACGCCTTTTATTTTAGAAAGCTTTGTTTTAACTTGATGTTGGAGAGGGTCTGGGTATCGGTTGTAATCATGGCTTAGTGGGGATCCAAAAGGATTTTCATTGGCATCGATCAATATGGATGCCTCCCCTTTAAATTCATCTCTTGCGGATGAATAAGGTACGAGCTTCTTAATATTTTCCCGTAATAGGTTGTTTAAGTTGAATGGATTATCCATTATAAAAAAATTAGAGCCGTAAACTTAGATAAATTGTTCATCATATGCAATATAATAAGCAATTATTCATCGGAGAGCTTATTTATACTGAAAACCATTTCCCCTCTATCGAAAGCTCAGTATTGGGAAATACCGACCTCGCTTCTTCCAATAGTGGATGTAAATCTCTATATCGTGCTGAGTAATGCCCCAAAAGCAATTTTTTGGCATGGGTCTCTTTCGCTATCTCGCCGGCTTCAAAGGCTGTTGTATGAAATGTTTCTTTAGCACGATCAACCATATCATGTAAGAATGTCGACTCATGATACATGAGATTTGCCTTCTGAACAAAAGGGAGATAATCTGCTGTACGTACCGTGTCCGAACAATAGACATAGCTCCGCGGCAGTGGTGCAGGAAGACTTAGATCATCTGCAGCATATACTTTACCGCTTTCGCCGACATAATCCATACCCTTTTTTATCATAGGATAATATACTGTAGGAATATTCAAGCCTTGTACCACATCGGCGAGCAAAGTTCTTGCCCGCGGTCCCTCATCAAAGCGAAATCCCGTACAGGCAATTCGATGTTTCAGCGGGAATGTACTCACCTTTAGTGTCCTATTTTCAAAAATAACACCCGGCGTCTCTGGTGAAATTGGATGAAAAACAAGATTGTAGCGTAAAATTGTCTCAGAATGTAGAAATTGTAAATCTAAAATTTCTTTTAACGCGGCAGGACCATACAGATGGAGATCACTTTTTCTGCCGACAAGATGCATGGATGATAGCAAACCCACCAAGCCCAAATAATGATCTCCATGTAAATGGCTAATAAATATATGTCCGATACGATTGCTCTTGATACCATACCTACTGAGCTGCATCTGTGTGCCTTCTCCGCAATCGATCAAAAACAATTGCTCATTAAAGTTCAACACCTGGCTAGTCGGATGACGATCAAACATTGGCGTTGCCGAGCTATTTCCTAATATCAGAACTTCAAACTTCATATTAATCCTCAATTGTCCCCCGATATTCAGATTCCAGTTCATGCGCAAAGATTAAATCTTCAGCAACCTTTAATGATGGTGCAATCTTTAGCGATTTATCTAAATGTGATACACGAACCATATCCATTAATGTAGGACAAAGATTCACAAGAATAAATATGCCACCAACCGATTGACACAACCGATGTGCTAGTACCCCTAACCGGATGCCAACTTCGTCTGTTTTCTTAACATGAATCATATCCAGCACAATATTTCGTTGTCCAATCGTATTCCGCAACAAGAACTCTCCTTTGAGTTTAGCTGCATTATCCGCATCTATCACATCGACATGTGGTTCTATGACAATATAGCGATCGTGTTTATCAATGGTATACTTCATGAGGTGATCTCCTTTATTTAAGGATACAATGTACTAATAATTTAGCGTTTTTAAGGCGTTTGCCACATTTCTTTCTACCCGTTCAAGCACATTTTCTTGATCTGGGTAAACAAACTTTTCTCCGACAATATGTTCGTATAGTTCGATATAACGCTCAGAAATCGAAGCTACAATTTCATCCGTCATTTCCGGAACAGCCTGACCGTCTTTTCCTTGAAAACCGTTTTCGATTAACCATTTCCGAACAAACTCCTTCGATAATTGCTTTTGTGGCTCATTTTGATCTTGGCGTTCTTGATAACCTTCGGCATAAAAATAACGCGAAGAATCCGGTGTATGAATTTCGTCAATCAACACGATTTGACCATCTTTTTTACCAAACTCATACTTCGTATCCACCAATATTAACCCCCGTTGTGCGGCAATTTCGGTTCCTCTTTGGAATAAAGCTTTCGTATATTTTTCTAGCTGAACATAATCTTCTTCACTTACGATACCCTTATTCAAAATATCAGCACGTGAGATGTCCTCATCGTGGCCGACCGCTGCCTTAGTTGTCGGCGTAATAATAGGTTCCGGCAACTTGTCGTTTTCCTTTAACCCTTCTGGCAATGATTCACCACAAACTTCACGTTTACCTGCCGCATATTCACGCCAGGCATGGCCTGATAAATAACCACGGATAACCATTTCCACTTTAAACGGTTCACACATTTGGCCGATTGTCACACTTGGATCCGGAACAGATACCACCCAATTTGGAATAATATCAGCAGTAGCCTTTAAAAATTTGGCTGCAATTTGATTCAGAACTTGCCCTTTATACGGAATAGGACGTGGAAGCACCACATCGAATGCTGAAATACGGTCGGAAGCTACCATCGCCAAATACGTATTGGCAATTGTATACACATCACGCACCTTTCCTCTGTAAAAAGCAGTCTGGTTTTCAAAATTGAAATTTGTTTCTTTTATAGCATTCATGTTCAAAGTAAAATACACCTGTAAATAATTATTTTAATCCGCAAATGGCACCTTCATGCCAGGCAGGATCATACAGCATTTATTTTATGAGCCCGCTGTACTCATTTGTTTCTAGAGGGAACAACACCTTACTTTCCGCATTGGCCTATTAAATATCGCCATATGCTTCTAATATGCGACGCACCAATTTATGCCGTACCACATCTCCGCCGCTGAGGTGAACAATATCTATCCCTTCGATATTGTCTAATAAGCGAATCGCTGTTGACAATCCAGACTGATTTTTCTTCGGCAAATCCACTTGTGTCATATCACCAGTAACAATAAATTTAGCCGTAGGTCCCATCCGCGTTAAAAACATCTTCAACTGCATATCTGTTGCATTCTGAGCTTCATCCAAAATGACAAAACAATTGTCGAGCGTACGTCCCCGCATAAATGCTAATGGCGCAACCTCGATGGTGCGGTTTTCTAAATAACCTTTGAGCTTTTCGGCAGGAATCATATCATCCAAGGCATCATAAAGGGGCCTCAAATAAGGATCTACTTTTTCCTTTAGATCGCCCGGTAGAAATCCCAAATTCTCTCCCGCCTCAACGGCTGGCCGCGTCAAAATGATCCTTTTGATTTCTTTATTTCGGAGTGCCCTAACAGCCAAAGCAACTGCAGTATAGGTTTTTCCCGTTCCTGCAGGTCCGATAGCAAATAAGATGTCATTTTTGGAAATACTATCCACCATCTTCCGCTGGTTGGCGGTGCGTGCACGTACAATCAGGCCATTAGGGCCGTATACGATTGGTTCGGAACCAAAAGCCGCATTTTTGGAAGCGAGTTCTTTTTCCTGTTGAGCGGCAGAACCTGCGCTTGCACCCAGCAGATTTTCAAAATCCAACAAGGTAATGTTGTTAAATTTCTCCAAATGAGCCACGACTTCCTGAAAAGAGTGTTCAAACAGGTCCAATTCCTTCGCATCTCCTAGCACCTTCATTTCACTTCCGCGAGCTACAATCCGCAGTTTTGGGAATTGCTTCTTCAAATAATCGAAGTGCTCATTGTCTGCTCCCCACAATACGGGCAAATTCAGACCATCTAATGCAATTAGTAATTCGTTCAAATTTTATCTATTTAGAATTAATTAGATTGTAGCCATTACACAATATCATTCCTGTATAACACTATTCAAAATTAACGTATTCTAACGAAACCACCAAGAATATAGCGCGTACAAACAACGAGAATAAGAATGAGTATTTGGAGGGCAATGTCTATGTTGCAAACATTTCAATATATGCGAAATATCCGCTATGTAGGTGTATATCAACCGAAAAAAAAGATAATCAAAATAAGTTCTCCAATTAGCTTTACAAATCACCTGATAAATAGTAATTTTGTTCTCTATTTAAATAAATTACGGGGTATATTTTACGGGAATTCGACAGCAATTCAATCTAGGATTTAGATTATAATGGCAGTAATTACATTAACAACAGACTTAGGACATAAAGATTTTTATCAAGCTGCGCTAAAAGGGAGTCTTTTAACGCAGTTATCTGATGCCAATATTGTTGATATTACTCATGAGATCCCAGCATTTAATATCCCTCGAGCCGCATTTGTATTGGGCAATGCTTATCATTATTTCCCCAAAGGAACTGTCCACATCATCGGGATCAACACCTTATTTCATGAAGAATCCAGGTATATCGGCATGAAATATAATGATCACTATTTCGTTGGAGCCGACAACGGCATCTTCAGTCTATTGTTGAATGGCAATGAACCACAAGAACTCTACGAACTCAACTTAATGCAGGATTTGCGGTATCTACATTTTCCACTAGCAGACATTCTATCTAAATCTGCCTGCCACATCGCCAAAGGCGGAAAACTGAAAGATGTCGGAACGCCAATGCAACAGCTGATTGAAAAAGTGACCTTGCAGCCCATCTTTGACAAAGATATGATCAGAGGCAATGTCATTTATGTGGATGCCTTTGGTAATGCCATCACCAATATCTCCAAAGATTTATTCAATAAGGTACAGAAAGGCCGGCATTTTGTACTCTACTTCAAACGCAATGAGACCATCACCAACCTTTCCTGGCACTACAACGAAGTAGGTGAAGGAGAAAAACTTTGCTTATTTGGCATTTCCAACTATCTTGAAATCGCCATCAATAAAGGCAATGCAAGCCAGCTCCTTGGACTTCATGACGATGACTCCAACGTAATTCGCATAGAATTCAAAGATTCCGTACTGTAAAACAATTATCAAACTTCAACCCACAGTCATCATTTACTGGCAATTGCTTCGCTAATTGTTCGCACCTGCTTCGCTTCTTATTCGGAGCCGCTCCACTCTGCGCCCACTGATTGTCCACCTTGCGCCCACTAATTAGGTGGACAATCAGTGGACAATCAGTGGGCGCAAGGTGGACAAGAGGTAGACAATTTCCGAACAAAGGGTGAATAGATGGCGAACGAAGGGCGAAGTGAGCTACTATCTGATGACAATGTCTTATACTGAAATAGGTTTACATTTACGGAACATCTTACTATATAGATT
>DGIS01000004.1 GCA_002386525.1 Sphingobacterium sp. UBA4616 | reverse complement strand
GGCGCTATAATTTGCCATGCAGCATTTAATCTTAGTATGATTTATTGTATATTTTACCAGTTATAATATCAAAAGTGCCTAAAAATTTAGTAGAATAATATAGATTATTGGAATCTGTAAAGGTTATTTTATCGTGACTATATTTTCTTAATCGCTTAGAATATTTCGTTATTTTGCCATTTAACGATTCATGCTATCTTGAATTTTTCTGATACTTATTAGAAGTTCCTCCCATGTTAGACTTTCTCCCACTATCATATTTTCACGCATGGTTTTATAATCCGCCCCCCACTCTTTTATTACCTCGTCAGGCGGAAGGATACTTAATCTCCCTTTTCGATGGTTGGAATAGTCAATTCCTCGTATTGGAGTGACTGTTTTGCGGTGTTGGACTATTGTGTTAAATAATTCTTCGTCCTCAATGGCTTTTGCTCCAAAATCAGTATCCATAATCTTATCTATATCATAGAAGTGCCTAGTTAGCCTATCGGTCCTGATTTTATCAATCGGCTTAGAGAACTCTTCATGTAATAAGAGAACTTTTTCTATAAAGGTCCGTGTAGGAATTACAACTTTAACATTAAAAGGTGGCTCAGCAAATCCTGTATCTTTATAATGCTCATCTATAAAAGATAGGACCGACTGTATTTCGAACGGTTCAGTTAGCGATCTGCGCCCATTTCCAGCAGTACTCTTTGTTGGATATATGTGTGACCGACTGGTGTTATCGAGTGGTAATAAATTTCCAGCGTATTAGGATCGCTCGTATCGTCTACATGGGTATTATAACGAATTTCATAGGAATCCTTAGGAACTCCCAATTTTTCCAATTGGATGATCAATTCCTCTCTAAACTCATTAATAATAAAACCTCCGGAAGCTTTTCTCAGCCTTTTGATTTGAGATTTTGAATCTAGATCGTCGAAACCCAAGAGATGTCGATCGACCAATCCTTTTCAATAACAAAAGCGGGCAATCCCATTATATTGCTCAATTGATCTAATACAAGTCTCTTTTGTTCTGTCTTAAGATTTAACCACATGATTTTAGGATTGGTAAAGCTTAGTTATTTCTTTCTGGATCCATACTGGAGCATATTTCAACTGAGAATCAAGAACTTGTTTTTCTATCCTTTTGACTGAATGTTTGATCTTGTTTAAGAATTCTTCAGAAAGTTCCTCTTGACCTTGTTCTTTAAAAGCTAAAACAACCAACTGTAATAAATCATCTTTTATCGCAAAGCTTTTAGGTACAGTACGTTTAAATTTGATTGTACGGTTACCTATTTTAATATCCCGCTGTGAACCATCTGTTAGATAAACGGATTTTAGAGGCACTTGCGTAGTCAGCCCTAATAAATACAACGCTAATACACCTGTCGGAGCAATACGAGCTTTGTCTCGCCTCGCAATTTTTTTAGCAATTTCTTCAATACTAGGATATATTGTACCCAATAAAGGGTCCTTTTTAGGTTTTATATAAATACCATGAGCCAATCTTTCAATAAGTCCATCATTCTCCAGGCGGAAAAGTGTCAACCTGATATTCTCTGGTGTCCCATAATTCTTAAAGTCATCTGCAAAAAAAAATTCGCCGCGAGAAGACTTAAAAATCTTTTTTTCTATCTTATTTCTAGATGTTTCTGACATTAAAAATCATTTAATCTGTAACAAATTTAGCAAATATTTATTACAAAAAAAAACAATCTATCGTATCGTATTAAGCTTTAATTGCGCCAAACTAAGTGGTATGTCGGAAATTCCAAGCAACCATCTATGACTATTTCATTCCCTAATCTTTTCCCTATTTCTTTCCCTAATCTCTTTCCTAACTTGAAGTTCCTGTCATTTACAGTTCAGATCTTCGGGCATATACAGAATTAAAAACTGGTTATCATTATCATTGATGATTTTAATTGAATAGTGGCCATCTCATAGTATTCATAAGATGGCCATCTACGTATAAAGGTATCGAATTTATTTCACTGTAAATACCGTGGCTACAGCGCGTTCACCTTCATGGTCAAACTTTCCATTATCTGATGGATAGTTAACCACTCCTTCGCCCTTCACCCAGGCTGTGGAGGAACCGCCACCATCATAGTTTAACGCGGAAGTGCAGCCCAAGGCAGCCATTAACTCGCCCAGCTGGGGTATCGTCAGGCCTTGCGACTGCGACGAACGGCCATCGATAACAGCTACAATCAGTTTATTTTCCTTGGTAAGCCCCACTGCTGTACGGGGATGTCTGCTGGTATTAAAATCTACGTTCAACTGCTCCAGCACCTGACCGTTCTGCATCAATAGCGGACCGCCAGCCAGCGCAGCTGTAGCGCTCACCGCACCCCAGCCTCCCGCCGGCTTTGGCACAATCTGATAGCTCTGACCGGTAAAGGTAAATGCCCCATTTTCACGGTAGCTATTAAATCCATTTACTGTCTGGTTGACCACCTGGCCATCGTATTTGAAAAACACGGTTGATCCGCCTGTACTGGTATTAAAGTAACTGCCGTTAAATGCAACCAAAGCGCCCTTCGCCGTAGCGGCAGCACTTGTTTTTAGAAATCCGGTCTTGACATAGGGAATTTCCAGCTGCATGCCTTTCTTCAGATCGATCTCAAATACATTGATATATTGTTTGGAATCAAAGATCCGCGGAAATTGGTAATATTTCCACACAACACCATCCGCAACAGTTTTTGTATTCCAAACGGTCTTATTGATAATCTCCGCCAAGTTCTCTTCCTGGGGAATACTGTAATCATAGGGCAGCTGCGTGCCACCCTCATTTTTCTTGCATGAAATAACAAGAAAAAGCAGCATTAAGCTATATATAAAATTTCTTTTCATCTGTTTTTTACTTTATTTCGCCGATCCATTTTAACTTTAATGGAACCGCTTTTTCAATTGTTTTCTGCTCAATAGTACATACCGCCGACTCCATATTGCGATACAAGATGACCTTATTTTCTCCTGGCAGCAATCTTGCCGCACTGACATTACCCGCCCCCCAGCTGTACGGCCAGTTGACAAAATAGTGTTGTGGCACAGTTGCCCGGACATACTGAAAGGCCTTCCCTTTTCGCTCCGCCAGTAGTACCTTGTCCTTTCCGATCAATACCAGGGATTTTCCCCGGATATACCCTGTATTTATTTGGCTCCAGTTCAATGTTTCTGGCAACGGCAGCCATTCCTGAATAGGCTGTTCTTCCAGTACCTTGTAATCTTTTTTTGAAACTTTACGACAATAGCCGTCAAAGAGGACATACCATGCAGCCGGGTCATCAATATATACTGGCGTATTAAACTCTGAACTACCTTTTAGAAAAGGAAACAGCTTCTCGACGGGACTGAAGTTATAACTGCTGTTACCTGCATCCGTTGTGTAGACCATATCTTGCGTGAGATAATAGGTACTGTCTTTTTTTGTCCATACCGCTTCAGGTGTCAGCCAGGTGCCTTTTAACGTAAAAAGATGATTGTCATCGTAAGCGTTAAATATTCCGCCATAATCAAGACGGTCTTCCTTTTTGGGCTGTATGGCACCTTCAATAAAAAACTTCGCTTTCACCCCATCGTATTTTTCCAGGCGGGCGGCAACAGCGATCGCATGCCAGTGGTTCGAAACGACATACACTGTATCTCCAGGCTGGATAATTCGTTCACCAGCGTTATTTTTGAGCCGCCTGCTAAAAATATAATTTTGCACCGTGGTTTTGGAGTTTTCCTCCTTGAAGATCAATGCCGCAGGCACTCCTTTACTGACCAATTGCAGCGCCATGGACGAAGCTTCACAAATCTTGGAACCGTGTGCACCACAGCCGCCAGACACCACAATAGCATCCATCGGCCGGATACGGTAGAGCTGCGCAGCAACATCAACCCGCCGGGCCAATACCTCAGGATCGGCTGAACCCAATAACAGCAAGACGTTTTTATGCTCAGCAGCCCAGCTGTTGCCCAATAAAAGAAGGATAAGGATAAATAGACAGCTTAATTGTTTCATCTTATTTCACTTTTGCACCCATCCAGCTGGAAGAGCGGGGGTTATTATTGATATCTTGTTGCATGCGGCTATCGTCTAATACCGGCTTATATTTCTTAGCAAGCTCCAGCAAGCCCGTTGAGCTTAAACCATAGCTCATGGACGGATTTTCGGCACCGATGGGCAGGTAATCGGAATTCAGCATGGCCGCAGGTTCAAAGCTTACCTTTGGAATAATGCTTCCATCAGCACCATACACCGCTTTCGCAGCAACCGAGTGTTGTATCCGTGGAACGACAGCAATGTTATCTGAATAGGCATCCAAATCGGTAGAACTTCCCGCCTGGGTATTGCCTGATACGATCGAATTGATCAAGGTCAGGTTGTTAACATTGTTGCGGCGATAGACCCCACCTCCGGGACCAACAACGGTATTCTTGGTAATGGATGTACTGATCACGTCTGCCTCACAGTTATCATACAGCATCAGTCCGCCGCCGCCATTGGCTGATGTGCTCGAATTTTCAGCCAGTAAGCAGTTAACAAATATGCCTTTTGATTTTTCACGCAGATAAACACCTGCTCCATAAGACGTATTTGAATTGCCGACAACCTCACAATTATAGAGTGTAATAGCTGCATTGGGATAGGCGTGTACGCCCCCTGCGGTGCCTTTGGCACTATTGTGATTAAACTGGCTATCGTAGGCGACCAGCGACCCATCGGCAATCCATAGTCCGCCACCGTTATTTCCGCTGTTGTTATTATTGTTGATGCGGCAGTTTTCCAACCTGAGCTGGGCACCTGAAAAAGCATAGATGCCGGCAGCAAAACCTGCAGTTCCCTTATCTGCGGTCGCTTTGTTGTCAACCACATCCACATTTTTGAGCAGGACCCTAGCCATGCCAATCAACATACCGCCGCCTTGGCCACGGCTGAATTTGACATTGTCGATCGTTGTACTGGCACTACGGTCGGTGGCATTTCCCCCTTTGATGCTGATATTTTCCAGCATAACCTGATTTTCAGGATCCGGAGTCGCCGTCACTGTGACTGTGTGAAACACCGATTTTCCACTGGAAAGCTTCCCCTGAAAGATGGTTTTATACAAGGCCGGATTGGGCTGATCTCCAGGTTTGGCATTGGACGCGTATCCGCCGATCAGGCTGACATTCTTTGCGATCTCTATGGTTTTATCGGATTCCTCATTCACATCGCCATTGCGGATGGTCCTCGTTGGAACATAGGTTCCCTCGGTCAGGAACAGGGTACTACCTGTCGTTGCTTTTTCGAGCGCCTGGTCGAGATCTGTCGCGCTACTCCACGAACTGCCATCTCCCTTACCTGCGGGACTCACATAAAAAACGGGCACTTTTCCGGATTCTTGCAAGACCAAGATCTCCTGCGATAGATTATCGTTCAGCCTGAGCAGCAAAGTCGCCGAACGTTCGTCTTCCGAATTCTTAGAAACAGAAAACCGAATTTTATTTTTCCCTTTGGGATACACCGTACTATCCAGTTTGATCCAGTCTTTGTCGCTACTTACGGTAATCGTTGCATTCGCCAAGATGTCCAACTGATAGGAATCGGCCCTACTGCCGACTTCCATATAATCCCGATCGACCAGGAGCCGCTGCTCACTTTCGATTTCATCTTTTTTACAGCTCTGTATGCCTAAGGCAAATAAAAGAACTATAAAAATATATAACGATTTTTTCATTATAATCAATATTTTTTGAACCTACTTATTGTTTTGTGTTGCTATAATTCTGATGCAGCTGACGGTAACATTCAATCAGCTGGGCTGTGGTTTCATAATGACACTCAAACATGAATACACCTTTATATTTAATTTTTTCCAGTGCGGCCAATATGGTATTCCAGTCATTCTGCCCTTTACCATTACAAGGCAGGTAGTGACTTTCCTTCGTTCCATCCCCATCCGCGACATGCAGCGTCTTGACGCGTGGTCCAAAAGCCAAAAGCAGCCGCTCGGGATGTGCAATATGGTTCATATCCACTGCAATGCCGACCTGATGAGGAAAGCGGGCGAAAAGTTCCTGACATTCTTCCACGTTCCGCAGTAGGGGTCGTTCCCGCTCCCCTACCGTCAGCGAGGGCCCGAGCATATTTTCGATGACGAGCTGCCGCCCCGCCCCAGACACCGCGCTGTACAACTCGTTTACAGAACGCACCAGCTGATCCTTGCGGGCCTCCCTTATGTTGGGCTCGAGGTAATAGGAAGGATGAAACAGAATTACCTTCGGATGAAGACGGTAAAGGCCTTCCAGCAGCTGCAAATGCATACGGATCACCTGCTGCCGCTGCTGTTCGTCCAGCGTAGAGATATCTATTTTGGCGGAAAAGGGCATATGGATAGACCATACCTTTACCTCTGCTTTTTTCAGCACAATGGCCAGCGAATCGCATTTAAGCAACCATTCATCCTGTGGAATGTTTAAACTGAGGTCTGCATTGACAAAGCTTCCGAGACCCGCAATTTCAATATAATCCATACCAATTGCCTTATCTGCCTTTAGCTTTTCCAATGTTACTTTCCGGATATCAAGCGAGTAGCCAACGGCATAATCAGGCCGATCCTTTTTCTGGCAGTAGGCATATCCGGGGATCAATAGATAACAGAGGATCGCAATAAAAAAAAGCTGTTTCATGTTATCTGTATAATTTCTCCCATTCAGGATTTTGTTTCAGATTTGGGTTTAACTTGATATCTTCGATGGGGATCGGTGCATAGTAATCACGTTTTTCATCAAACTTACCCCGTTGATAAAATGGATCCAATGACCCTTTATTGGCATTCTGTGTGTTTGAAACCGGATCCCAAAGTGTCCGCTGATTGATATTGATCAATGTGGTTACGGTACCCGGTGCCCCCGATGTGTTGCCTGTATGGACATACACATCCGCCTTGCCATCGCCGGTAAAATCATACGCGCCGACACCAGAAAAGTAAACGCCGACAATAGGCTGATTGAGTTTTGATCCGGATTTCCAACGCATTAAGTCGTCCCAGCGCTGTCCTTCGTTGAACAACTCGATCCTTCTTTCGCGCCTGATTTCCAAAAGTACTCCCTTAAATGCGCCTCCGTCGATGTTCGGATACATGGCCAGCAAGTAAGGATCAGGATTGGCATTCGCTTCAGCGAGGGATAGCATCGGCATTCCCACCCGGCTACGCAGCTTATTGACTGTCAGGTCAAGGTCGCTTTGGCTGATCGTCCCAAGTTCGGCTTTTGCTTCGGCATTGATCAGCAGTGCCTCTGCATAACGGAATAAGATGACATCAAAATAGGAGGCCGATACGCCCCATTGCAATTTATCAGGCAAGGCCTTGATCAGACGGTAGCCTGTCGTGGTGATCGTCAAGTTGACAGGCTCATTGGCTGTCTCGCCATTGGCACGGAACTCAGGCCCCGCCGTTGTCTGTGTAAGCCTTGGATCTCTATTCTGCATTTCCTGATAGAATTCCATGGTCTTGTAACCTGATCTATCGGTAAAGCGGCTTCCATCCTTCATCAGATAGCTATTGATCATATCTTTGGCGATACCATAGGCTCCCGAAGTCGCTGAGGTAAAGGAATAGCCAAGGCCATGCACACGCATACCCAATTCAAAATCAATGGCAAGGATAGTCTCCACCTGATCTTGATTATTGCGGGCGAACAGATTCCGATAGGCTTGATCCGCCCCGCCCTGGCTATATAAGGTATATACCCCAGCATTCATCAGTTCGGCCGATGCACTAACAGCCTCATTCAGGAACTTTTCATGTCCTGCGATCTGATGGTATTTTCTAAATGTCCCTTCAAAGAGTGCTACCCTCGCTTTCAGCAGCAGTGCCGTGTATTTGGTGATCAAATTAAGCTGTTTTTCCGCTGGGATATTTGCAATAGCATAGTCCAGATCAGCCATAATGGAATCCATCACCAGCTGCCGTGAGTCCCTCGCTTTGAAAAGATCTTCATCTTTGGCGCTCAGCACCTTTCCATACCAGGGCACGTCACCGAAAGTTTTTACCTTATCGTAATAAAAATGCGCTCTAAAAAAACGGGCTATGCCGCCGTATTTCTTTTGTGCTGCGGCGTCGGGCACTTTATGGTAGTTGGCCAGAAAATAATTGATCTTGCGCAACTGGCTCCAGGACCAACCTCCCGAACCGCTTCCCACAGGGACAGTTCGATTGCCCTTAATCCGATCGGCAACCGTAAGGGGGATCATATTGTCCGAACTACCATCGTTTGTATACCAGGATTCATTGGGCAGAAAGGTGTAAAAATCATTGGTGGCAACCTCTAGATCCTTTGCTGTATTGAAAAAATAGGGTGCTTCTACCTGGTCTTCCGAAGGACGGTCCAAATAATCTTTCTGACAAGCTGCCAGCGATAGTAAGATCAACAGACCGAGTAGTTTATAGCTGTTTGTTGTAAGTTTCATTATCATTGCGTTGTCAAGTATTAAAGCGTAAGCATTAAACCAAAAGAATAGGTTTTACCCATGGGATAGTCACGTAGCAGGCCCCGCTCCGAGGAATCTGCAGGATCATTGGCACTCGCAGGCGAATTATAATTGATCATTGCACCTGCCTGTTCGGGATCTATATACTTCGTCAGATTGCCAAAGTTCAAGGTAAACAGATTCTCGCCGCTGAAATAAAACCGTAGTTTTTCAACTTTATACCGCCGTGTCCATTGCTGTGGCAAGGTATAACCCAACGTAAAATTTTTCATCCGCAGAAACCCGACGTTGGTCAGATAATAATCGTTCAATTCGTACAGTGACCTTCCGCTCTGCAAGGAGGAGTATCCCCGATAGATCTGCGGATACCTGTTTCCCTTATTGTCCGGTGTCCAGGCATTATCCACCAGGTCTTTACGTACAAAGGAAAGATAAGGCCGCTGATAGGATCCCCAGTATAAATCCCCGGTCGGGTACCAGTCCTGTTTGGCAACACCAGCAAAGGCTGTCGAGAGATCAAAATTATTCCAGGAAGCACTCATATTGATACCAAATGGAAATTTCGGCATGGCGTTACCAATGGGTTTAATATCACCGTGGTTGGCAAGCGTGTTGTCACCTTTGTCGATACGTCCATCACCATTGAGATCCACGTATTTCACATCGCCGCCGCGCAACATATTCCACTCACTATTTTGCGATACACTCAGAATATCATTATATACTTTGGAGAGGGACAATTGTGGATCCTGGAAACTATTCTGGTAGCTCAATGCCTCCGCATCGGACTGAAACTGTCCGTCGATATGGTATCCCCAGATCTGCCCCAGCACCTGTCCTTCGTAATAGGAGCTCAACAAGCCCTGTGGATTATTATATTTCGTAACGATCCCTTTAAAATTGGTGGTATTCACGGCGATGTGGAAACGGAAGGGTGAGCCGGCAAGGTCAAACTTGTCCTGGTAGCTTACCCCCACTTCAAAACCTTTATTGCGCAAAGCAGCATAGTTTTCACGCGGTTCATTAGCTCCAAATACCGCTGGAAGGGGCTGCCCCGGAAGATACATTCCTTCAACATCCTTCTGATACCAGTCAAAATTAACATTTAACTTATTCTGGATCAGTCCAAGATCAACACCGAAGTCAATGCTTTTGGTGCGTTCCCAGGTGACAACGTTCGGCAACGGTGCTGGTGTACTCGCCCCGATAAGACGGGAGCCCCCATTTAGCCAAGCCAACTGCTGCACTGTCATCAATTCTTTAAAGGTATTGACACCTACAGTCTGGTTGCCGAGTTTGCCATAAGAAGCTCTGAGTTTTAAGGTAGGTATACTGCCTTTGATCGATTCCCAAAAGTGCTCACGATCCAGCTGCCAGCCTAATGAAACGGAGGGAAAAAATCCCCATCGGCTCCCGCTTGGAAAGCGTGACGAACCATCATACCGCGAATTTATTTCCAGCAGGTATTTATTGTCGTAAGCATAATTAAAACGGCCAAATACACCTTGAATAGCCCAATTTTCTGCTGTTCCGCTCAGGCTATACATGGAAGTCCCCAGCGCCAGGTTGGATAGATCTTCGATTAGCAGGTCGTCCATGGCACCAGCGATACGGTCGCGGTCAAAGGATTCCTGATTGTAGCCCACCAATAATTTGAACTGATGTTTTTGCGCCACATTTTTTTCGTAGGTCGCAAACAGGTTCATCGCGTTATACTTGTCTTTCCAGCGGTATTCTGTCAGACGGTTGAGCCCTGCTGTCGTATAATTGAGTTTGTTGCCCGAATAGTAACTGAAGGGGTTGAGGCGTGTGCTCCGTGAAAAGTTTTCGATACGGTTGCTATAATCAAAATTTACCTGTAGACCTTTCAATGGCTTGAGCAGGACACGGAATGTATTGGTAAATTCTTCACTATTGCGCAGCTCCCAGCTCTTTCCCGACTCCAGTCCTGCATTCGCTCCCTGACCACCAGTACCTACACCAATATCCGTTGGAATCCCATCAACAAAATTGGGGTAAAAAGGCATCAGATTATACCAGGTCGTCGTACTCCAAAGTCCCCCCAGACCATTGCTGTACCCCCCATATTCTTTGTCCTTTTCGCTGATAAACTGTGTATTGTTCGAAATTTCCAGCCAGCTGTTGGGTGTGAATACCAAATTGGATTTCATATTCTGGCGGTCCATATTCGCATCGTCATTGATATTATTGATCGTCTCCCGTTTGAATACACGTCCGGAGAGATAGGCTTTCAACTTTTCACTGCCACCTGAAATGGCGATATTATGGAAGTTGGAGGGCTGATATTTTTTAAATAAGTAATCCCACCAATTGGTTTTATAGAAAAATTTATAGGTTCCGTCTGCCTGCTTCTCATGAAAGGGCGCAATCTCACCTGCAGCCACCATTTTGATTGCTTCCCAGTCCATTGGATTGTAACGTGTATAGGAACTGCCGTTATAACCGTACAGTGCGGCATCTACTGTTTTCCCATAAACATAGGGATCGGAAATATAATCGGTACGGGAGGCGGGTGTAGTCCAGGCAAAATTATTGACATAATCGACCTTAACTGTTCCTGCCTTTCCTTTTTTGGTGGTGACCAAGATGACTCCAAAAGCACCACGGGCTCCATAAATGGCCGCCGAAGCGGCATCTTTCAGGACAGAAACACTTTCAATATCATTGGGGTTGACCCGTGTGATATTCCCTTCGATCCCATCGATCAATACCAGCGGGCCGCCCTCATTAATGGAATTGAATCCCCGCACATTGATGTCTGGTGTCTTGGATGGATCGCCATTGTTGAGCTGGATATTTAAGCCCGGCATAAGTCCCTGGAGCGTACCTGCAATATTCGCACTTGGACGTAGTGCGATATCATCCGCATTAACTTGCGACACGGCCCCCGTCAGGTTAGCTTTTTTCTGTACACCATAGCCCACGACGACCACTTCTTCCATTGCATTGATAGCCGGCTTCATGGTCACATGCATTGTCGACTGCTGTGGAAGCGCTATTTCCAGCGGCTGATAGCCAACCATCGTAAATAGAAGTATGGCATCTGGGCTGCTGACCTGAATCTGAAAGCTGCCATCCTCGCGACTGAGTGCTTTCTCTTTTTTGCCTTTTTCACTGATAGTAACATTGTCCAACGGTCGGCCCTGATCGTCTTTGACAAATCCTTTGACCGGGTACAGTTGGGGAGCCTTCGTAGCCGATACCTGGCGAACGGACTGATCCACTTGTTTATTCAAGACAATATTTTTATCCGCTTTGACATACGATAACTTCAACTGGGCCAATAGATCTTTCAAGGCTTCTTCAAAAGAGATATTGTGGTAGCTCACGCTGATACGGTCGTCTTTTGCGATCAGCGATTCGTTGTAAAAAATATTGTATCCGCTTTGCTTCTGCAGTTCTTTCAAGACAGCACTCACTTTCACATTGTTCCGCTTCAGATTGACGGTCTGTCCAAAAGAAAATGCATGCAGCTGAAAATTGGCTGCGAATAAGAGAGGAATTGCTAATGACAATTTCATAGAAATTGGTATTTTCTGGGATCTTACCCGACATAATTGGGTCGGTCCGATCAATTTTTTTTTATTAAATTGCATTCGGTTGAGATAAAATTTAACGGTTTTACTATTCATCCATGTCGAGAAAAAGACAAAACTTTCAGGGGCGTTGGCGCGCTCCTGATTGTTATATATGCTTCCCTTCTCATCAGCGTTAGTTTAGCACATATATCCTCCTTCCTTTACGTTCGAAATGTACGCCGCCGGCGAAAGAAATTGTTTTCAATAGTTTATCGATATTCTCATAGCGGGAGATTGTCCCGGAGAAGTGCTGTCCCTGCAGCTGATCTTGGTAACTGATCTCGACATCATACCAGCGTGCTACTTCGTCCATGACCGTTTGAATGGATGCATTATCAAAAGCAAAATTTCCATTTTTCCAGGCAAGACTATAAAACGGATCTACTTGCTCCTTTTTCACGCTCTTGCGGCTTTTATTGAAGACTACCTGATCATTGGGCGCTAGAACCTGTTCGTGCAAGGCAGCATCTGCAAAAGAGAGCTTGACTTTTCCTTCTACTAACGTGGTAACGATTTGATCCCCAAAACTCCTGATGTTAAAATGTGTTCCAAGAACCTCGAGTGTCTGTGCTCCACTTTGCACGATAAAAGGTACCCGCTTTCCTTTATTGTCCATTTTAGCCACTTCAAAATAGGCTTCCCCTTCGAGCTGCACCGACCGAAACTTCGCATCAAATCTTACAGGATATGTGATCTTACTGCCTGCATTGAGCTGCACAAGACTTCCGTCGGCCATCTTTAACGTATATTCTCCCCCTATAGGGGTTACGACCGTATTGTAGACGATGTTATTTGTTGTTGACAACTTGTCTTTGAGCTTATAACTGATTTGACCTTTATCGTCTTTGGTAATCAAATATTCCCCCTGGTCAAGTACCGTATCCGCATGCAGCAAACTGAGGTCGATCTGTTTTCCATTTTCAAGGATGATTATGGCTTTATCAGAACCTGGTACGATCGACACCTTAGAAAGCTGCTCTTTAGGCTGGATATCCACGGTATAAAAGTTGTAGTAGCCCCATAGCACGGCTCCGCAGAACGCAAGAAAGATTGCCGCCACCTGCCACCAACTTCTTCTGAAATTAAAATGACCATCTGTAATCTTTTGGGGAGTAGATGCCGCTGTCGTAATTCGGGGATCGGCCAATATATTTTCCATCATCCGATGTGGATCGGGGTATGTTGCAGGCTTTGCAGGGTACGAGTTCTCCCGCCAGACTTTCTCCCAAGCCTGAAAAAATACGGGATCATCCATTAATCCTACAAGCAATTCCTGTTCTTCTTTGCTGGCTTGATCAGCAAGATATTTACGTATTAATTGGCTGTATTGTTCAATTTGGTTCATTCCTTTGGATCGATTTCAACTACATAATCGCGCGAACCTAGAAAAAGTACCAATTGAAAAATATTTTTTTTTATGGATAGTAGATGACCCGCTCCTTAGCCCATAGGATGGCTAAATCGACCAGATAAAAGTCGACGCACAACGCGGGCTGCTTAGAAAAAAAAGATGGAAAGGATTTTGTCCAACTTGAACCGGACAAATTTTGAGGCGAGACTGAGGTGATTGCGTACCGTATTTTTGGAGAGTCCTTCTTGATCGGCAATTTCCTGATAAGATTGATCTTCAAACTTGCTCCGCCGGTAAATTGCCTGCTGCTGTGGAGGCAATTGTGCAATAATAGATTCTAAGATGACCTGTAGCTCTTTGCCATCCAATTCATCCTGGAGCGAAAAAAAACTTTCAGGCCAACTGTGCTGAAGAGACTGCAGATAGTTGGACCGGACTAGCGATTTACGGAAATTAGATATGGCCATTCTCTTTGAAATAGCAAATAGAAAAGGAAAAATGGCTTCCGGACCGGAAAGCTGCATTCTTTTTAAATAAAATTCAATGAAAACTTCCTGTGTGATCTCCTCCGCATCACTGTCACTTTTGCAGAGTTGTCTGACTTTAAAATAAATAATCGGCTGATAATAATTGAACACAATATTAAAAACACACTGATCTCCAGATTGTAATAAGAGAAAATCGTCCATTGATATGGAAATATGTTTCAGTCCAACGATCATGAATTCGGTGTGTTTAATTGATGCAAATTAACCTAACAGATGTTAATTTCATATAAAATTAACATTAATATCCATAATTACGAGCTCAGTCGCCTTATAAAAAAGTAGTACTCTCCATGCTCTGCTGGTTTGGCTAACTTGAGGTTTGATATATTCTTGATAACTCTTTTTGATGTGCAGGATAATATCATAGTCGGACATGTATTTCGCTGTATCAATATTCGGACGGTACAACTGCATGAAAGTTTGTAGAGAGTCCCTTCTAAGGCCCGTCAAATTTTGAACCATACGTTTTGAAAAGGTACTATCAAGATACCGCTCTTCCTCTTCCTTTATTAATTTCTGTTGGAGCTTGGATTGAGGATTAGGTTTTTTTCCCATCAGAGAAATAACCGAAAGCACATCAACACTTATCAGCGAGGCCTTAATAAATAGATGATTCACGAGATCAGCGTTGGTAATAGCTCTAATTTCAACATTTTTTTGGATTCGCGGCTATTACCATAAATTCTTCAATAGGGAAAAAAGTACAATACATATCCACCATTATCCATTCCATTCGAATCAAGCTGATTATATCTTTGTATCATAACTTTAAAACAATTTAAACATTAAAAAAATGAAAACAATTATTGCAACAATCAGCTTAGTGATGACTTTATTGAGCGTTTCTCTTTTTGCCCAAGGGAAAAGAGTACCAGCTTCTGCCGGAAGAGCAGAATACATCGAAGTAGAAAAGGGAGTAAAGCTCCATGTAACCGACCTTGGCGAAGGTAAACCTATCGTATTGATTCACGGATGGCCATTGAGCGATGAAATGTACGAGTACCAATACCAATATCTATCCCGAAGCGGATTCAGAGTGATTGGAATTACACTTCGTGGTTTTGGAAAATCAGATAAACCTTACGGAAAGTATGACTTTGATGTTTTTTCCGATGATATAAAAGTGGTTCTGGAAAAATTGGACATACAAAATGCTACACTTGGGGGGTTTTCGCTCGGTGGTGCAGTGGTGCTACATTATGTAACAAAATATAACTCCGCCCATATAAGTAAGCTAGCGCTGTTTGGGGCGGCGGCACCATCGTGGAAACAGCGTGAAGGTTTTCCTGACGGATTGCCGGATCAAGTGGTACAAGAATTGATAAACGCAACCAAAACACAAAGACAGGATCTGATCGCAAGTTTCGGTGCAGGCTTCGTGGCGAAAGAAGGTAATATCTCTAAAAACGTAGAAAAATGGTTGGAGAATATTAACTTGCAGGCCTCTCCTTATGCCATGACAGAATCGATCACCGCACTCAGCGATTTGGACCTACGCTCCCAGCTTTCAAAAATCAATATTCCTGTAACCATATTTCAGGGAGTGTATGATAAAAACTGTCCGCTTGTTTGGGCAGAACAATTACAGAAAGGCATAAAAAATTCAACGCTTATCCGCTTTGAAAACAGCGGTCATGCCTTGTTCGTCGAAGAAATGGAAAAATTCAATACCGAGCTGGAGAAATTTGCAAAATCATGATGAATTGCAAAACGGGAGAGCAAGAATATTGTGTTCTCCTGTTTCTATTTGAACGGAGATTTGTATTTTTAACTCCATTAGTTTACCAATATGGCAAGTGAAAAAGTATTTCGAAACGACCTAAAAACCATAGGGCTTATATCGGTGCATGAAGATAATGTCGATTCCATTAATAGCGCGGGTTATAAGCAATACATAAAAGTACTGCTTCTTTCAAAGGGAGCTGAATTACAGGTTGATCTTGTTGAATATTCCGTAAAACAGCCCTCCCTGTTCTTTGTAAGCCCCAATCAGCATCTGCATATAAAAAAGCTCGGAAAAGAAGACGGACACTTCATTTTTTACAACCGCGACTTTTATTGTATCCAGATACATGATGAGGAAGTAGCCTGTAACGGATTGCTTTTCAGCAACATCTACAATATGCCGATGGTGGAACTCAACAAAAACGAAATTCCCTTCTTTAGCTATATTTTCGGACAGATGACGGATGAGTTCGGATTGAACGATACCTCGCTGGAAGAGATGCTTCGTACCTATCTTAAACAATTGTTCATCAAATCCACACGGTTGTGGAAACAACAAAATCTTGATAAAGAACTTACTGAACAGAACAGCGACCTGGATTTTTTCAGGAAGTTTACCTTGTTGGTTGACGAACATTATAAGGAAAAGCATCATGTTGCCGATTATGCTGAACTCTTGTTTATGGCTCCAAAAACGATTAGCCATAAATTTAAAAGGCTCAATCTGCCTCAGCCTAACGATGTGATTAAAAACAGGATTCTGTTAGAAGCAAAACGACTGCTGGTACATACCAATCTGACTGCAAAAGAGGTTGGCTATGAATTGGGATATGAAGACCCGGCATACTTCAGCAGGCTATTTGTACAGAAATCAGGTGAAACGCCGTCAGCATTCAGGTCAAAATTTCTTGCCATAAATTAAATTCAGTCGTTGTTATTTCAATATAAATTTCAAAAAGATGCGCAGATTCTTTTCTTACTTATTTTTTTCTTTTTTTATCCCAATGAATCTTCACGCCCAAACTTGGGAAAGCCAATCCTCGTCGGCATTGGCAGAACGAATACAACCGGCACCGGATGAAGTTTTCATCAAATTTCGCGACGCAGGGATGCGGCCACTGGATCATGTACTGACAGCCAAAGAAAAAGACCAGGTCGCAAAGGCTTTTACTATGCTGTCGCCGCTGCATAGTAAAATTCTGAAGCAACATCTGCACAGTATAAGTTTCATGGATAATATGCCCAATACGGCACTTACATCCCCGGTTGAAACAGCCGATTCAAGCCAAAAATTCAACATTACTTTTCGTGCAGAAATTTTTAACGAAACTGTTTCCCAATGGGCCACATGGAAGGAGAATTCATACTACACATTTCCTGAAGACATCGGACTGAAGGTAACGATAGATGCCGGCGAGCTGGACGCTATGGTGTACGTATTGCTTCACGAGGCAACACATGTTGTGGATGCGGTACTGGGTCTTACACCTCATTCTGTCGAGGTCGATACGGAGGCATCACCTTCAGCATTTACCCGAGGTATCTGGCATACCGCAAACGTACCCGAGAAAGCGTTCATCAGCCCTTTGCTGGCAACCACACGCTTCCGGAGCGGAAAGCAGGTACCGATATCTGATGCGCAGAAAATTTACGAAGATCTTCAAAAAACGCCTTTTTCTTCACTTTACAGTACAGCCGCATGGTTTGAAGACTTCGCTGAGCTGGTGGCTATCTATCATTTAACAGCAAAGCTAAACCAGCCTTTTCGGGTATCCGTAAAACAGAACAGCGACGAAATAATGAGTTTTGAACCGATGAAGAATAAGCTGGTAAAAAAGAGGCTGGAGCAGCTGAAGGTATTTTATGAATGAATGTCCTTCAATGTCTAAAACTGATGATTACTTCCGCGAATAATTGCTCTATTCCTGCTGATTCTCCCTCCGTCGTTACCGCAACATAGTGCGCTAAAGCAAAGTCTGCTCTGGACAGGTTAAAGTTGGTTTTTGTAGCCTTTCGCCCAGATCCTTCAGCTGCCATAGTAAATGTTGATACTGCGATTAAAGCTGCTGCTGCGATTGTTTTTACGAAAGTTCTCATAATGTCTTTATTTTATAGTGTTAGTTTTTTCATCTAAATATTTTGTTCTTCATTTGTGATGAAGCTATCATGAACATTTTCCATCTATGCTCATGATGGTTTTTGTTCTTATTTGTTGACTCAAAACTACGACACAATAGGCCCCTAGCCTATGGGCTTTAGACTAACGTTCAGGAATAATAGGTGAATGAAGGGAATGGGAGGTGAAAGTTATTTTTCAGTGCATCATAACAAAGCAAAGCCACATCCTACATCTACATTCCAAGTCTCTCCTTCAAGGTTTTATTTCCATCATTTTCCAAACTTTTAATCTTTGATTTAGCTCCTGCAGAAAAATTGTATTTAAAACTGAGCGTAATTTTTCTCGTATCCCTTTTAAGATAACTCTGAGATATCGCTGGCAGGTCTTCTGTTTTTACTTTCATATTAGCATCATAAAAAAGATCTGATATAGAAAGTTTTATAAATGCCTTTTTTCCAAAAAGAGATTTCCGGACGCCCAAGGTAGTGTTTGAAAAAGCGCCAATACTGTAAAGTCCGTCCAAAAATGCAGTACTACCAAAAAACGCTGCTTCTACATTCCATCCGTTTGCTATCGCGAAACTGTTATAGAAACTTAGATTCCCATAATACTTAGACTTACTTTTGATCTCCCCGTCCTGCAGTCCCGGATAACTAAATTTTAGATGGTTACCTTCTAAATATAGATTGGAATTCCAAAATTTCACAAAATTGAAAGAACGAGAAGCACTCAGAGTCCATTGATATTTATTGTAGAAATTGTCTGTAGTAAGCGTATATTTATATGTTTCAGGGTTATATAGATAATAATCGTTCAAACTATTGTTTGTTATGATATAGTTTAAAGTGAGGTTAGTTTCCTTCAGACCGGCATTTATAAAAAGCTCATGATTAACTTCCGGAATTAATTTTGAATTCCCACGACTAACCGTGTAATTGTCTATGATAAATTCGTATGGTATCAATTTGCCGTATGAAGGTCTATTTATGTTTCTTGCATAACCTACAGAGAAAGTATAACTTTCATTGAACAAATAATCAAATCTCACTTTAGGTAAAAAATGGAAATAGTTCTTTTTGAGTTCCTGCTGAATAGAAAGCTGATAATCAGTATTTTCACCCCTAAACCCTAAGCTGAGATTGGCTTTTTCAGAAAATTTATATTCGCCAGAAAGATAAAGTGCAAAAATAGATTCTTTAAAACGGCTTTCCAAGCTATCAGTTTGATCAGTGTGATTAAACAACTGTGTATTATCACTCTGCGTGTGAACATATTTCGTTCCGACGCTATACTTAAGAGTGTTATAGTTCTTATCAAAATCTATTGCAAATGTCTTTGCATTAAATTTGGAATATGTATTATTAAAAGTATACTGTTTTTTGCCTTCGATAATTTCTTCCAGTTTCTGATTTTTTTCATTTTCATATACTAATACATCTCCTGAAAACTGAATCCGTGAATCCAAAGTGTCTAGCGTTCGAATATAATTGGTACCAAATGTATAATTGTTGATATCATATCTGATATCATTCCTGCTATGTATTTTCGATAAATTTCCATTTTCGGTTTTAGTAATGAAAACATTCCCAATACCATCGTATTTATTGTAATTTCTTCTAAAAGTAATCGCCAATTTGTCATTGTTAGATGGCTGATAGCCCACACCAGCTGAATATGATCCGGAATTATAATTATTGTCTGAAAAGTCTATATCTTGATTTAACGCTCCGATTTCTTCCGAATGTTTTATAAGTGATCTATTTTGATAACCTTTTTCAATCATTTTTTTTGTGTTATGATTTGCATCGGCGTCAAAATAAATTTTCCCAAGATTTACGCTAGCAGTTAAACCTCCACTTCCCCCAGCTTTTACGCCTTTAAATAAACTTCCTTCTATTGAACCAATAATACCTTTCGTCTTTTTCTTTTTGGTAAAGATCTCAATAACAGCCGAAGTATTTCCATCATATTTAGATGAAGGTGCAGTGATGATTTCTATTCTTTCAATTTTATCACCTGACAATGTAGACAATACCATTTGCAAAGAAGTTTCGGGTATACGTTGCTTATCAAGGAAAACAGCTATATTATTTTTACCTTGAACCTTAATTTGATTATTAACAACCTGTACATAAGGACTCATGCCCAATATAGCCATGACATCATTACCCTGAGCTATATCAGCCCCGTCCAGATTAAGTACGACACGATCCGTTTTATAATTTATCAATTTTTTCGTCCCAGTCACCTGAACTTCATCAAGGATGAGCTCATTCTTAATTAGAAAAGTCGTGTCAACTTTAGAGGAAATGCTGGGAATAACAATTTCACGTTCAGAACTTTTGTACCCTATCGCTGTTAGTACCATTTTATACCCTCCAGCATGAATATCTTTAAGCACAAATGAACCATCACTAGCAGATATCAACACTTTACTTGACTGATTTTCGGCAGGGCCGATAATCTTTATAGATACTCCTTCTAAACCTTGTAATGATTTTTGATCTACAATAGTACCAGAATATAAGTTTTGGCTTTTAGCATGTAGTGATATAAAGCAAATAGTTAGCAGTAACAGTGTCCTCATTGTTATACGTGTTAATTTCAACAAAAAAAAGACTTGAAATTTAAATCAAGTCTTTTTTTACACCAAACCCTATTTTTTAAGGACGAATACTAAATTTCGAGAACTTTCATCAGGTGTTCTTTATAGGATTCCCCGATAGGGAACAGGCGATCTGATCCTTCCAATTTCAGATGCCCGCCATTGAATGCTGCTATCTTGGAGATTGAAACAATAAAGGAACGGTGAATTCTGATAAAACCTGAATTCATTAAAGTAAGCTCAAGATCTTTCATATTCATCAATGTCGTCAATTTGTTGTTTAAAAAAGATATTGACACATAATTTTTTAATCCTTCTATATAAAGCACCTCATTGAGCTTTACTTTTAGATACTTGCCTTTCTGATCTCCTTTGACAAACAAAAAGTCTTTAACCAGTTTTGGAGTACTTGTGCTGCCGACATTATTCCTTCTATTGAATTTGCCCACAGCAGTCATAAATCTTTCAAAGGTAACCGGCTTCAACAGATAATCCACGATATCATTTTCATACCCTTGAACCGCATACTCTTCAAATGCAGTGACCATAATAAATTTATGCTTTCCGTTTTTTATCCTGACAAACTCTAGCCCCGACAACTCCTCCATATTGATATCTATAAACACCAAATCGATGTCTTCATGTTTATCCAGGTATTCCAGTGCCTGTAAAGGATTGTTAAAGGTTTTCTTCAGTTCAAGTTGGGCTGTCTTATTAACATAACCAGTTAGTAATTCAACAATATGATGTTCATCATCAATTATAATACAAGCATTCATTATCAAATCCTTAATAATACTTCAAAAATATACCTGTCGCCGTCCACATAATTTTTATGCTCAAACCTGTCTTTGTAATATATGGTAAGTCTTCGAATCGTATTCTTTAATCCTATTCCCGAACTTTCATTATATTTTCTGGGTGTAACCGGAACATGGTTAATACAAGTGAAATATAAATAATTTTCTTCTATTTTAAAAGATATAGTAATAGGTTTTTTTGGATCATGCAGTATACCATACTTAAAAGCATTTTCTATTACAGTAATGAAAATTAAAGGAATAACTTCAAAATCTTTTAATAATGGGTCATAACTCAATTTTACATAAATCTGGTTGTTGAATCTGATTTTATAAATTTTAATCAAATTTTCGATATGTTCAAGTTCTTTTGATAACCGCACATAATGATTTTCCCCTTCAGTGGTTGATAACGAATAACGCATGATATTAGAAAGCAAATAAATTGCCTCAGCAAGTTCAGGCGAATTGTTTACCGATTTACCATATAGGAAGCTTAAAGTATTATAAAGAAAATGTGGATTAATTTGGGCTTTAAGAAAATCGAGTTCCATCCTTGCCGTTAGAATCTCCTTACTCTGCTTTTCAATGAGAATCTCAGTTTTTTCTTTTTCCACTTTTTGTAGTATGGTGGCACTCCTTTTAATAGTCCAGTATCCAAAAGAGACGAGATACAACTGAAAATACAGATATCCTGATTCGATAAGAAATAGTTTTAATTGAAATTCCTGTTTAATATCATATAAAATGTTAATAAAAGGAATTTTAATTAGATAACGCAAGATTAAATATAAAGCTAAACAGACAATAGATAGATAAACTGTTTTGAATAAATTTACTTTACAATATTTAAGGACATGAACAGAATTTATATAGAAAAACACTGCCAAGAGTACATGTGATAGAAAAAAATCAATAAAATAAAAATCACTCTCAAGAATATATAATAACACTAATTTCAATAAAAAATATAAAGTCCAAAGAATTAATTGAACTTTGATCGGTTCAAATTGTTTTTTCATTAAAAATTTATCAATACTCATCAAATATAATCGTTTTTTTATTTGAGAATTGAGTAAGATTTTTGTTTTGTGGAATTATACATAGGATGCTATCATTAAGTCGCAGAATTTTCACGGGGTATCCTTCAATGTGGGCACGTTCTGGGGTTCGGCTCTTTGATAAATCCTTCCCATTTTCCTGACTGATAATTATAAATCCAAATTCCCGATTAACATATTGAATTTTGAACCTGTCCATTTGAAGTATGCTATCCTTTCTATTATAGATCATTTCGTACACGATACCACTCATAAAGAATACGGCGATAAGTACGGCTATTAAGGGGACTAGAGGGATTCTTCCAAGACTTCTATCTAACTCTTTTTTTTCCATTATGCACCTAGTTCTAATTGATTTTTTACTAACTGAAAATATTCAGTTTTTTGTTTGGTAAGTTCTTGGTGTGTGCCAGTTTCGACAATATAGCCATCCTTCATAACAATAATCTGATCAGCATTTTTTACTGTACTTAATCTATGTGCAATAACAAGTACCGTCTTCCCTTCGAAATAATGATCTAAATTTTCGGTGATCTTTTTCTCATTATTAGCATCAAGAGCACTTGTTGCCTCATCAAAAAAAAGATAGTCTGGATTTTTGTAAACAGCTCTCGCTATTAGAATGCGCTGTTTCTGTCCTGTGCTGATCCCAATTCCATTTGTCCCTAAAATAGTCTCGTACCCCATTGGTAATGAATAGATAAAATCATAAATATTAGCGATTTTCACAGCATTTTCCAATCTTTGGTAATCTATCTCTGCTTCATGGACAACGATATTATTTCTAATGGTATCTGTAAAAATAAACCCTTCTTGCATTACAGTCCCACATATTTTCCTCCATGAGTGATTTGATATAGAATTGATATCTATATCTTCGATCACGATTGTGCCGCTAGTGGGCTTATAAAATTTCAACAGGAGTTTTAAGAGCGTTGTTTTTCCACTCCCACTAGTACCAACGATTGCAGTAATCTTATTTGAAGGTATGGTTAAGTTTATCCTATTCAATACATTTTTTTTGCCATCGTAAGAGAATGAGACATCTTTAAGTATGATATCATTCGCTTTCACTATGTTGACATTATCGGATTCCAATTGGCTTTCATCCTCGTAATGATGTATATCATTAATTCTATCCATACTCATTTTAGCTTCTTGATAACTTTGAATAAACTCAACAATCTGTACGACTGCTCCATTTAATTGACCTATAATAAAAGAAATTGACAGCATAATTCCCAATGTCAGTTCCTGGTTCAAAACCAATCGGGCAGCCATGAAAGTAATAAAGATATTTTTAAGCTCATTGATCAGGGCAGCACCGGTGATCTGATGCTGTTTTAGTTCTATGCTATTTAAATTAATTTTGAATAATTCAACCTGCAATTTCTGCCACTGAGAAATCTTGCAGTTTTCGGCATTGTGAAGCTTAATTTCCTGCATTCCATAAATTAGCTCAATATTTTTATCCTGATTTGTTGATAGCTGGTTAAATCTTTTATAATCTATTAATGCCCGTTTTTTAATAAAAAGACTGATCCATGAAAAATGCAAGACGCTTCCAACAAGAAAAATTAGAAATATAATAGGATTATAGTAAAATAGAACTCCTCCAAAAATAAAAAAGGCTAATAGTGTAAATACAATATTTAGTAATCCACTCGTAATAAAACTATCCACCCTTTGATGATCTAATATTCGTTGAAGAATATCACCCGCTAATTTCGAATCGAAAAACTTTAGCGGTAATTTCGTCAATTTGTAGAAAAAGGTCGAAATAAGATTTAGGTTGACTCTTGTACTGAGATGAATAAGTACTCTAGTCCGTATGACCTCTATAAGGGTCTTTCCGAAAAATAGAAAAATCTGCCCCAGAAGCATCAAGTAAATAAAAGAAAAAGACTTTCCGATGATCCCTATATCAATTATTTTCTGATTAATAAAGGGCAGCGTCATTTGCATCAAACTTGTAAGTACCAGCGCCAAAATCAATACGAATATTGTCTTCTTATACTGAAAAAGGGTATCAAATACATGGTCGAAACTGACAGAACTTTTAGTTTCGAGCCCTTCAGTGAGATCTTTAAAGTTCTCATTCGGCTCTAATAAGAGTAAGATTCCTTCGCCTTCATCACTGAAATATCTTTTAAATTCCTCATGTTTATACCTGATCAGACCTGCTGCTGGATCAGATATATACATATATTTTGAAGTGATCTTATATAGCACCACAAAATGCTTTTGTTGCCAATATATTATACATGGAACTAAATCTTCTGTTATTAGATCCTGGAAACTAATCTTAATGGCATCAGACTCAAAACCGATTTTGATGGCAGCATTCCTTAGTCCACCGATTGTGCTACCCATACGATTGGTTCCTGAGACATCTCTTAAGTAATTGATGTCCATCTTTTTTCCATAGAAATAAGCTATAATTTTTAGACATGTTGGACCACAATCCATCACATCTTTCTGAATAAAATGTGGGAACTGCCTAAACAACATAATTATTTATTTTTATTAAGGATGTATAGCCTTTCTTCAACAAATAGTAAATCATATATTCTTTAGTTCTATCGAACTTAGCAAGATATCTGTTCACCGTCATATGAACAATTGAACGCATTAAGTTTTCAAATGCAGTAGGAGAATTATTTTCTTTTAGAATCTTGGCATGGATGGAAAACTTGCTATCTTCTTCCGAATTTAAATGTAAAGAACGAATAAGGTCCTTCCCTAATTCCCTAAAGATCAAATCTCCACTAACACGGTTTTCCTTTTTACCGAAATATCCAATGTCATATATCAACCGCTCAAAAAAATCAAATTTCTCTTCCCAAGCATAAGCAAAAGAGTCCATAATGGTATTAACGCGGATAGCTACTGCTTTTAGCTCATCATTTAATTCATCGTTGTAATCATCATTATTATTATCTAAAAAATAAAGACTATCTTCATAAAATATGTTCTCTATTGATTCGATATTGTGCTCACCATATCTTTCTATTTCACGGTCATACTCTTCGATTGACAGGCGCAGAATCTCTTTATTGGAAAGCTTCTCAGCAATCATGTAACGACATTTCCATACTTCATCTAAACTTTTTAGGCAAATCCGCAACCTGATATGGGTATCTGAATCTTCATATTTAATGAAAAAGAATTTTTCTAACATTCCGCTTTTTCGCAGTTCAGATATGATTGGCTTCACTATTTTTACCAGATAAGTATCAAAATTACTTTCAGACATGTAAATTTTATAATATAGCCACTCTGAACTTAGCTCAAACTTTCTTTTTACATTTCCATTTTCACTGAACCTTTCGTTTCTTGGTATTTTTCTGACCTTTGAGTTTTCAACTTTCAGTACATATTGATTTGATACGGGGACGAATGTTCCATTATTTGACTGAGAAATTATATTCAATTCTGGCCGCAGATGCTCCCTTAGTATTACTTTTTCCATTTTCTTTATCGATTCTTTAAGGATCGCAATGGAAATTTCATTATTTAAGTCAATAACAAGGTCATTGTCATTCTCTTTCAATTCGACGAATTGGGGTAATAGGTATTTCTGCCTTAGGACATGCACATCCTGGTCGTTTGACAATTCTAAAATCTGTTGAGTAGATAATTTCCAGGTAGCCGGGAAAACAATTACATTTTTTAAAACCACCCTTGGAAGAAACTCGAAGTTCTTTGAAAATTTGCCCCAGTAGAAGTATGCTCCTAAGTTATTGTGTTGTGTCTGTACATCAACTAGAAATTCATACAATTTAAGTGTATTATAACTGGTGTTGTGGGCAGAAATAATCTTAGGACTTAGAAATCTACCCATTTTTTTACTCCTTAAATAAACAAAATCATCGATAACAGAAACCATAATATCATCTAATGGAATCGTATACGCCGGATTCTTATATGAATTTGATAAAAATGGAATCTCATAATCCAACGAAAAATCTCTGTTTAAAATGTTAGCGACCCTATTGTCAGGAAGATGTGAAAGATCGCAAAAAAGTAGATCGGGATTTCTCTCTTTTTCAAAGTCTGCAATATTTTTAAGTTCCTCCTTGAACTGACTTCCTAAATGAGAAAATCTTCCTAGAATATTCCCTGCGCTCATGCCTCCAAAACTCTCGATAAGAAGATTTTTACCATCATGATTTAAGGCCTTAACCACTAACGTAGAGGTAGTTGGATATGCATACTTGTGTAGAGGAAAATCGTTGATATCACTTTCTTTTAACTCTATTTCATATTTGTTGTTTACATGAGCGTCAACTAACTTTTTTAATAGAAAATCTTCGATAAAACATTCTGTTTCATTGGAAATGTTATTTTCAAAATTATATCCAATTCCTAGTTCAGGATCCAGCACTTCCAATAAAGGCACCTCTCTAGTTTCAAATTTTTGGAAAAACTTCCTGGCAAAAGATTGCATTTTTCCGCGATAAATAGGCTTGGATAATCGACAGAAAACAGGTAGAATTTTTTCTATTTCTTCTATAGTTTTTGGCGACAGTCCACCAGATTCCAACTCACGATAGCTATCAACCTGAAACAATTTTTTTTTGGTTAGATCAAGTCCAAGTTCGATAAGAATAGTCTCTACTTCCTTATATTTTGAAATATTCTCCTGTTTGTTTTCATAATCTATATCTTCTATTAACTGAATAACTCGGGTCAGAGACGATTTAATAATTGTTAATGTAGATTTTAATGATTCCTTCTTGCTTAGGATGTCTAGCAGATCATACAGAAAATTCCCTCCAATTATTCTCGGCTCAAGTTCACTTACAATAATTTGTGAAGAAATTAAACTATTTATGTAATCATCAGTTTCCTCGACTGAAAACCCGAAATTTTGGATAGTTGCCCTGATATCTACATAATCAACAAAAGTATTTCTACAAAGATTATATACAGCTTTCAGGTATTCGTCCAGTTCGACAGATGAAATATTAAATTTCTTCCTAAACCCAGATATTTTTCCTTCATAGTATCTTAAACTACCTCTTAATACATAAGATGTCGAATTTAAGGTAAACCTTAGTTTTTCTCTGACCCCATCTTTTGATAATATCAGCTCTTTTAGTTCGCAAAGAACATCCATATCCAGTCTAGTTTTCTGTTTTAACTCGCCTAAAACTATCTTTTCTGACTCATTTGGCAAATTTGGCCCTAATGTTACAGAAGAGAATTTCCCGAATGGTGTCGATCTGGTGGATGCCCTAAGTATATATTTAGCTAATTTTTGTACTAATCTTCTATTCCTCCTAATAGTATCATAGTTAAACTCAAGTTTTTCGAGTTCACTATACAAATCTGCAGAGGCTAGATAAAGGCTTTCTAGAAACTGTTTGTCATTTGTGAATTTAGATAAATCATCTTCGGTTAATGAATTGATATATGTAAAAGAAGGAGTTCTGACCAACAGGCTATCTTTTTGTACTTGATAATCTTTCATAAAAAAAATAATTTTAAAAAATCATTATGGGGTTCTCTTTCTATCATAGCTAAAGTAAGACAAACTCCTGTACCACCATTTAGGAGAGATTTTTGCTTCAGTTCTGCACTACTATTGCTACTTAAAAAATTTTCAACTGAGATACTATACGATTGATCCAGACTAATAGTATTTAAATTGGTGTGCTTCACCGCTTGACGAATGAGAAATTTAGATGATAAACCGTGGCAAAGAAAAATATTTTTCTGATCGTCAAGCAGCGGTCTTTCCGCAATTGATTGAATAGCATTTTTCAAATTCGGGTATTTAAGATTTAAATCTGTCAATGCTGAACATTTTAAAACAAAATTCGCTATGCCAAGGTCTCCATAACACCAGCCATTTATTGCTGAATAATCATAGCTTCTAGTTTCCATATCATACTTTATTGGAAAAACATTTGCTCTCTCATCTGCAAGATTTAATTGCTGATCTTCAAAAAGCTTTAAAAAGTCGACTAAAATATTATTGATAAGGTCTGTAAACAATCCTTTTTCTAATAAGTTGATCAATATATTACCTAAACCGGCATAACCATGAGCTATACCAAAATCAACGGTAGACTTACCTATCAATGGATTTATAATTAAATCATTTATTTGATTGTCTTTTGTTTTTTCGTTTAATTGAATCAATGCGCTTTCGAGCAATTGGCTATTCACTGAACCTACAGAAAAAGCTGCAAGCATTCCTCCTGCACCGTATAAATTGTCCCAAATATTTCTATTTGCTAAATATAACAGCTCTTCGGCAAGTGTATCAATGGCTTCATCAAAATCAGGAAATTGAAGAAATGAGAGCTCTTTTTTATTTGACAAATATCCATAAATTGCATATACTCCAGCTAGGCCATCTATATAATTTAGGATTAAGGGATCTTTATGTTCTATGCTATGGATCAGAGAGTTGTTCAGAGACGTTAGATCTTCCCTTTTGATAAAAGTATAACCCTTCAAGTATAGAAGGCAAGATAATAAAAAGTATCCTCCTTCGCCATCGAGTCCAAGATTTTCTGATTGGCTTCTATCTAATCCTCTAAACAATTTCTCTAACAACATATTAGTAGTTTTTTGTCACGTCCTGCTCTAGCGCTGTGGTCAACATTGTTGGAATAGTACCAAAGTCATTCATTCTTGAATTCCCTGCCGCTACAAATTGAGATTCGTTTTCACGAAGTATTGGGTATTTTCTGATAAGAAGTTGGATTTTTTTCATAATTTTTTTCTTTGGTAAAGCACCCCGATATGAGGTGCTTTATTGGTATATTAAACGATTGCATTCACTGGACATAGAGAAATTTTGAAGTATTCCTCCTCAAGTTACTCCCCTTAACCTCCTTTGAGTTCAAGGATTTGCCATTGATACTACTGTTAAACATTGATTTAAGAAATCAGCGTCTTTACGTTTTTTTGTATAGTACTAGGAAAGAGTTTCTTTTTCTTTAATAGTACACGATGATGATTTGAATATACATACATCACCGGCCGCAGCTTGTCCGCCCTGAATTTGGTCTAAGATACTTTCATTAAGCTTCGCTACATTTTTCTTGTTGATTTTTAATTTTTTTGAATTCATGACAATTTGATTTATAATTATGTCCCTACTCTAACTGCTTTTCGGGTTCCGCTTATTTTTCTTCCTTTTTAAGAATCAGTCTTCTTATGTTTTTGTATAACACTAGGAAAGAGTCTCTTTTTCCTTAATAGTACATGATGATGATTTGAATACACATAAATCACCTGCCGCAGCTTGTCCGCCCTGAATTTGGTCTAAGATACTTTCATTCAGCTTCGCTACATTTTTCTTGTTGATTTTTAATTTTTTTGAATTCATGATAATTTGATTTATAAATATGTCCCTACTCTAACTGCTTTTCGGGTTCCGCTTATTTTTCTTCCTTTTTAAGAATCAGTCTCCTTATGTTTTTGTATAACACTAGGAAAGAGCCTCTTTTTCTTTAATAGTACATGATGATGATTTGAATACACATACATCACCTGCCGCAGCTTGTCCGCCCTGAATTTGGTCTAAGATACTTTCATTAAGCTTCGCTACATTTTTCTTGTTGATTTTTAATTTTTTTGAATTCATGATAATTTGATTTATAAATGTGTCCCTACTCTAACTGCTTTTCGGGTCCCGCAATAATTTTGATATACGAATGTAGTAGCTTAGAAAAATTGTACATTATTTTTTACACTAAACCCGAATATGCGCTGATAAAACCAGCGTTTAAAGAAATTAATATCTTTCATTAAAGACCAGCGATTTGGAAAGCTAAGCCAATCGGGAGGTGAAGTTTCTCCGATAAACAGAGGCCCGCTACAACATGTACGCACAATGACATTTAAAATATTACTGGAATAAATAGAGAGCCATTCTTAACATAAAAATGAACACAAGCTGCCTTCCGAAAGAAAGGTTCAATATAAAAATTGGCGTCGTACATTGAAGATCCAATTGTATTAAAAAACATTGGATGACGAAACAAAAAAGGGAAAAAGATAGGAAACATAAAAGTTACTATACAAATAAACGCTGAGAGAAGGTGTCTGATGAGAATCAGGCCCTTTTGACGTAAAAAAGCCACATCTTACGACGCGGCTTCTAAACTAAACTTAAACATATGATTCACTAGTTGTCTTCTGCCGATCTGACCGAGCAGACAACTAGTTATTAAATACTACTTATACGAATTGACTGATTTGGATACTTTCCAGTCATTGCCCATACGCTCTAAGGTAACCAGATCCGTTTTCGTGAAGTTTTCAAATTTCAACGTCACTTTAGCGACCATATAGTCTGCGGATTCATCGATGATATCGGTGTTTATTGTACAGTTCAGCTTTTCGCCTTTTTGCTTTTTCAAGGATCTAACCACTTCGTTACGGCTGTGGTTTGCCGCTAGCCTACAGGCTTTAGACTAACACACCGGAAAACTCGGTGAGTGGCGGGAATGGGGCGGTGAAAGTTATCATTCGAAAAATCCCTTCAATTCAGCTATATTTAAATAGAAAATTACAAAGGTCAGTGAAGCATAAAACGAGAGGTATATTTTTAATAACTCCTTATCTGCTGACCATTTGGACCATTAAATAATAAAAAAATATCATGCGCAAAATAATAACCATATTTACTTTCTTAGCCGTATCAGCCTTTCAACTTATTGGTAGCTGCTTTGCTCAAATCAAATATGTTGTATTTGATCAAGACATACTAACCGATTCATTGGATGAGCATTTATTGTGCAAAAGAACATATGCAGAAATCGGATCCGACAGTACCAATTTCCCAAATTTGACTATTTATAATTTTCTGTTCAAAAAAAGCATAATTACTGACGATTCAAATCAAAAAGTATTTCAGAATTTTATAAGCTTTGAGCGCGATGGGAAAAATTTGCCCGTTGATATCTTAGTTACAATAACGCCGCTGACAAGGTCTAAATTTGAGGTAAAAAATATCTCGAATGCCATTGTTAATAATGATATAAAATTAATTTCTTCGGACAGCCTGCTAAGAACCGCTGCAAAAGATATATTTTATGCAACTTATGCTCCTTTAGGTATTTTTTCAGAGACGCCATTACTCAATTTGAAAAGAACGGATTATAAAATCGTAATAAAGCGGAAAAATGAATATTTCCTAGTCGACAACGAGACCTTAACCGAGTCCTATTTTATAGGTAAAGGCAATATAGAACCATATAGAATTAATGCAGCGGGAATATATCCGCAGAGTAGGAATTTTTCAAAACAAAGTTATCTCTCTACTGAAAGGTTAAATATGCTAAAAGGGGGAATTATAAAAGATACTACCTTATATTTAAATAATCAAGGCCGAACTATAGTGATAGATAGATTTTGGACAAATGAAGCTTACATTCCTTTTACAAAAAGTGCAGGACTAAATAAAGGTAACGACTGGTGTGCAGTAGAAGGGATTGGAGATTTTGAGTTCTATTGGGACAATGGAATATTAAACGGTAATTTTTTGGACTATTTTAAAAAAGCCAAGTTAACTTATATGCCCGATAAACAGCTCAATAGGAAACTGAACCTTTGGTATAAAACAAAGAAAATAAATGGAATACCACTCAAAGATTTTTTTAAAGACAAAGGTTTGGACAACACAAATTTGAAAACGATATTATAGCTAGGAATACCCAATGTTTCATTGACGTTGCACCTTGGAAGTCCAATATTCGTTAAAAACATTGGATGACGAAACAAAAAAGAGGAAATGATAGGAAGCATAAAAATTAATTTTTACAACTAAACGCTAAGAGAAAGGGGCTGATTTTCATCAGCCCCTTTGGAGGTAAAAAAACCACATCTCACGATATGGCTTTACAACATTTATATATTTGTAAGGAATGGCTCTTATTTATACGAATTGATCGATTTGGATACTTTCCAGTCATTACCCACACGCTCTAAGGTAACCAGATCCGTTTTCGTGAAGTTTTCAAATTTCAACGTCACTTTAGCGACCATATAGTCTGCGGATTCATCGATGATATCGGTGTTTATTGTACAGTTCAGCTTTTCGCCTTTTTGCTTTTTCAAGGATTTAACCACTTCGCTAAGGCTATGATTTTGTGCATTGGAGGCTTGGATCTTTTGATTGAAATCTTCCGCGAATAATTGCTCTATTCCTGCTGATTCGCCCTCCGTCGTTACCGCAACATAGTGCGCTAAAGCAAAGTCTGCTGTGGAAAGGTTAACGGTTGTTTTTGTTGCTTTTGATCCTGGTCCTTCAGCTGCCATAGCGAAAGTTGATACTGCGATTAAAGCTGCTGCTGCGAATGTTTTTACTAAAGTTCTCATAATGTCTTTATTTTATTGTGTTAGTTTTTCATCTAAATAATTTGTTCTTCATTTGTGATGAAGCTATCATGAGCATTTTCCATCTATGATCATGATGGTTTTTGTTCTTATTTGTTGACTCAAAACTACGACACAATACGTCCCTAGCCTACGGGCTTTAGACCAACGATCGGGAAAACTCGGTGAATGACGGGAATGGGGAGGTAAGTCTGATTCGTGTCAACAATAATTTAAAACATTCGACCATATTGATGCAAAAAAGCCACATCTCACGACGTGGCTTCTAAACTAAACTTAAAACATATGAAATCTATAGTATTCTTCTATCGTCAAGCCTACCTTTTTACATAAGCTATGGACATATAGCAAGAATAATTTGTATAATTACTGCGAAAAAAATTCGGTAAATTCATTTTGAACTGAAAAGCCATAGTTATCCTCCGCTTTAATTCGGATCACTTTTATGCGATCACCATTTAGGTTTTGCAGCGGAAATTCCCAAAGATGACCTGAGGCCCGCTTTCGTAAAGGATTCGCCGTGCTACCTAAAGTGGGATAGATTTTTTGATTATTTTTTTCGATGATATCGGATACAAAGGGATCTACACTTTTACTTTTCCGCATCTGGACCCATTCTCCATCATTTATCTGTACCATGACACTCGTACTATCTGCCGCTCCAAAAACATTGGCTAGCAATACGTCCGCTCGAACAGCGATATGCATTTGTTTTTTGGCATCCTGATCTACGGCTTTGAACTGAAACGAATAGCTATTCTTTTTAATATTAATCACAAAATACCCCCTTGGGCTACCGCAAAGCATCCTGGCTTCCGGAACCCCTTTGGCATCCTTCTCACCACGCCACCAGTTACCACAGGTAGCACCAGCACCCAATTCCTGTATCGCTTTATTATTAAAAAAATAACGATCCACCTGATGAGTATGTCCAGACAAAATCAATACATTTTTATAATCAGCCAACAGTTGAAGTACGTCCGTCCTATTTCGTGTAAAAGCCATAGGAATATGCTGACTAAGTACTACTAAAGCATCTTTTGGAATATAAGAAAGATCATTTTTCAAAAATGTCAACTGCTCATCAGTTAATCTTCCTTCATAAGAATTTTTGCCTGTAGCAAAGACATTGTTTAACACGATAAAATGTACATTACCATAATTGAAAGCATAATTATCAGCTCCAAAAACTGCATTGAAACGGTCGTTCATATAATCCGGATTGGCAACGTTCCGATCATGGTTGCCGACCATTGTGTAGGATGACATCGGCAGCGCATCGATCATTTTCCCCACATCAGGCAGAATCTCCATATTATTGTTGACTAAATCTCCCAGAACAAGATTAAAATCAATATCCTTCCTTTCTATAAGTTCGGAAAATATACTTTTGCCCGCAAATCCCAATTCCTCCTGATCGCTCACCTGCACATCTCCAATGGCGGCAATATTGAATTCGAGAGGGATATTTTTCCTCTTTCTTAATGGTATATCAAACACCAAAGTATCGGGAATAGTATGATTAGGATTGAGGTAATATGCATTTGCATTTCCTATTTTCTTTTCCTTTGCCCATACATATTCAGATGGAGTGATAGAAAAAATGGATTGACCAATCTTAGCTTCAAAGCTATATGCTCCGGTTTTATCGGTGCTTATCACATCAATACCATTTGATACCCGTATTTTGGAAAGCCTTTTCTCTCCTTTATCCAAAAGGCCATTGTTATTTTTGTCTTCAAAAGCATGTCCTTCAATCAAGACTTTCTTAGCTACTGCTACTTGGGCTGTGACCTTTATTACAAAAAGTAATCCCAAGATCCAGATAATGCTTATTTTTTTAATCATATTGTTCATTGCTGATAGATAAGTCACGGTCAGATAATTTTATACATCCGACCGTGACCTGAACGATGTTATAATCCTGGAATATCGTATTTGAAAAGGGCAGCTTTGCTGTTTATCACTGTGATCAAATAAGGTATTCCTTGATCACTTATCTGCATCACAAATTTATTTCCATTTTCTGGTGAAACCTGCACAGCAGTATTCCAGTTTCCTGTAGCTTCATTGTAGGTGCAGACCTTTATTCCATTGATTGCGTCTCCGTATGCCAAGAAAATTCGACCATCGGGGTGTATACGGATCGCCACATTGTCGCGGTTTGCGGAGCTACTGGTCGTTTGGCTGATACCGTCACCCAACTGTTTCCAACTGCTACCATTCCAGTGCATAACAAATGTTTTATAAGCAGGTGAATTGGACTGGTAAACCATATAAATTTGACCGTCTTCTTTCACGTCAAGATCAATATTGATACCTCCGGAATTTGACTCTGCAGGTCCGACATTAACATTTCCGACCAAATTCCAGGCACCATTTTCTAATCGATATACAGAAGGTTTACGGCTTGCTGTACCGCTTGTTAAATCCATAACGACATAATACAATTTATTATCCCGTCCTTTAAACATTTTTGAAAACCATCCTGTAGTTGACTGTGCAAAGGACTGCCCCGTCCACTTCCCATTACGTAACGATTCCGCATATGTACCACGGCTAGGGTAAGGAGAAGATGCACGTGAGAACACATATCCTAGATAAGGTAAATCATTTTCATCCAACTTTAACGTTAAATAATTTACCCTATTGAAAGATCCCTGCTGCTCGCCTACAAATGACCAGGCATTGTTCTCATACTTCATTAATGATGCATATTGTGCATTAGTTCCTGGCGTATAATCTCTAAATGCAACATATGGAATTCCTTGTTTCGAAAAATCTAACGAAATATAATCGGCTCTTGTTGGCGTAAAACCAGCTTCATTCCCTAAAGTCTCCCACTGTTTGCTTTCATTATTGAACGCGGTAATAAGCCCTTTTCGTAAATCATCTGTACTGCCGGAAAATTGAACGGATACATACGGCTGATTATTTATTGGATTAATTTCAAGCCCTGCCTCCGCAACATTGTTGATTTGTAAAAAGTCTGGAAGCTGCATCACTGTCCACACAGGCGCCGTCAGCCTGCCTACCTGAACAACAAAATTTTCAGATGTCCCACTTTCCAAATCCTGCAATGTCAGGGTTTGGGGATTGGAATAATCTAAAATGGTTTCCTTGCTTTTAAAATCGGCACCATTGGACTTCAGTACTGTGCCGTCGTTGACAGTATATCGGGCAACCAACTTGGTGATATCGGCGTCTACAGGTAGATCTACTTTGATATCAAGTTTGCTTATTGTAGCGGGATAATCGCGAAACAAATAATCTGGATTATCAGCGGCATAGAAACCAAAGGAAAGAATAGATCCCGACTTTTGTGCCGAAACGCTATATTCCGACATGCCGTTTGGTGTCACAAAACGGTAGACAGTTGCTTTGGAAAGATCGACAGCCGTAACCCCAGATTCCTGAATATTTTTCCCAACATATGCAACCAATTTCTCCGAAGCAACCTTAAATGAAGGTACTGCTTTTGTGATATCGACCGAATTGGGTACACGAATAGAAATATGCTGTCCTTCGATGGTACCATATACTGCATCTTTAAGGCCCGGATTGCTTGAAGGGTCAAAAGAAAAGGATTGCAACTGTACATTATCTGCTAGTAATGCATCCTGTTTGCATCCGAGAAGAAACAGACTAAAGATCATTGTGATCAATATTAAACAATAGTGTTTTTTCATCCCTATATTTTTATGATGATGAAGCTTAGGTCTTATCGTTATCAGACTTGGCTGATATGTCGCTGACCATTTCATCTGTATGAATTATTTCTTTAAATTTTCCGGTAATAATACCGCCTTTACTTTGTAGGCTTTATTGAGCTTCTGTTTAGCGTAATCGGCAATGTCTGCAGCTTTTATCTCATCAAGCATTTGCTTATAACTGGTAAAAAATGACCAGTTTCCAAAACCATAATAAATATGGTTGCGCAGTTCTGCACTCCAAAATGTATCTTTTCCAAATTGTTTGTTGTATACCTGGTGCATCTGCACTTTAGCATTATTGAGTTCTTCAACAAAGTACGACGGATCTTTTATGATTTTATCAAGCTCAACCTGCACTTGTCCGATCAAAAACTCTGCTCTTGAAGGTTCGCAGGTAAAATTAATACGTGTGCGCATCAAATCGGTCGGTTCAGAAGTTGCACTGATACTGACGCCTACGCCATATACGCCTGACTGCTCTTCTCGCAGATTCTTTCGGAGTTTGACCTTGAGCACATTTTCCAAAAGTTCATTTTTTAATATCTCAGGATAATCATAATGTGTAGAAGTGGTCTGATAGAACAAGTTAACCGTGGCCTTTTCGGCCTGGCCAGCATATTGGACAATTTCTTGATCTTTGCGCTGTTTATAAGCAGGGATCCGCTGCTCACTGCGGTAATATCCTGTGGGAAGTGCTGCTATATACTGTTCTACAAAAGCTTGAATACTATCTATATCAAAATCACCGACGAGCACAAAATCAAAATCTTTAGCTGAATGGAAACGTTCTTTGAATACTGGTACAATACGATCGATCTGTAGATCCTTTTCAATGCGTTCGACCGAAAGTGTATTTTCATCCAAATCGTGTGCTCCTATAGCTTTGTTGATTGCTTGGTTATAGGCATCCATCACATTGAATTTTTTATTCCTGGCGGCATCTAACCCTTGCTTTTTGATGCTTCCAAAAATTTTCTCATCGACACGAGGCTGAGTCCATTTTAGGTAGATCAGCTCAAACATAGACTTAATATTCTTTTGATTAGCTGAAGCTGACAGTCCTTCTCGATTTGGCGCTATCATAAATGTGGCCGATGCTGAGTTCCCATTTAAAAATTTTGTTAATGCCGCCCGAGTAAATGCCCCCGCACCACTGGCTCCAATTATATTTTTGGCATACACGGCATTGACATAATCGGAGCTGTCCACAGCAATAAAGCCGCCTTTTCTAAAGGCTGTTAGTTGAATATGATTTTTTCTGCTATCATTTTTCTTGAGAAAAAATCTAGCGCCATTGGAAAGTTGCCATTCAGTCACACCGACCTCGTTGATCAGCTTCCTTTGTATCACTTTACCGGATATAGGTAGATCGCTCAGCAATTGCTGGGGAATTTCAATATGATCTGTCCATTTCTTCAAATCTGCCTGAGCAGACTCTGCGAACAACTGGCGCAAAACACTTTCTTTGGGTAGATCTGCAATTAACCGTTCAGGAGCAGTTAGCATCACAGCTGTATTTCCTGGTTTAAAATAACCTTGGAGATGATGCAGGAGGTTTAAAGAATCCAGTCGATCCAGGTCACGCAATAGCTGCCCATTACGGGCTTCCTTATCCATTAATATTTGGCCAGTAAAAAAGACATCTTTTAATTGACTCAACATCATATTAGCATTTAGTTCTTTGCTCTCTGGCGCGCGTTGAAGCTGTCTTTTATATTGCTCTCTATAATCAGACAGTTCCGAAGAGGTAAATCCGTAGCGCAAAATACGTTCGCGTTCTTTCAAATATTTAGAAATTCCAGATTTGATCTGCCCCTCGTATAAGGTAGCTCCACCAACAGAAAGCCCATTGTTCAATAAGAGATCGGAGACCGACATGGAAGCACTTTTATAACTGTCGTCCAACTGGGCAATTCGATCAAATCTTTTCTTTAAGAGTGCATTGACTGCTGTACGTTTTAAATTTTCAAAAAAATCGGCTTCGGTCTTAACAGTGTTGCTGGCTGGCAAAATCCCAATATAACTAAAGTCAATACTATTGGCCTCTTTATCGGTATAGATATTAAAAAGTGTATCGGTATGATTTGCCAAGCTATATGAAACGCGCTTTGCTTCGGGTTTTCTGTTTTTAGCTTTTCCAAAAAGCTTTTTGATCATCTTTTCAACTGCTTTTGGATCTTGATTTGTTACGACAGCCAACCCCATTAAGTTTGGCCTATACCATTTTTGATAAAAATCTACTAGTGTCGGTCGACGAAAATTACGCAATATATCCAGCGTACCAATCGGTTTACGGATGCCGTAACGGGAATGAGAAAAAATCAAAGGCAGCGTCTGATCGCTCAGGCGGGCAGAAAGACCTTCCTTGGTCCGCCATTCTTCTATGATGATGCCACGTTCCTTTTCGATTTCCAAAGAATCGAAACTAAGATTGAATGCCCAGTCACTAACGATATCAAGAGCTTTCTCTAAGTTTTCCTTCGACTTGCTATTGATCGTAATTTTATAAACCGTTTCATCATAGGAGGTGTGTGCATTTAAATCAGCCCCAAATTTTACGCCCAAAGACTCCAAGTAGGTGATCACTTCATTTTTGGGGTAGTGCTTGCTGCCATTAAAAGCCATGTGTTCTACAAAATGCGCTAATCCCAACTGATCGTCCTCCTCCTGTAGACTGCCGGCATTGACAAAAAGCTGTATAGCAGTCTGCTGATTATTCGTATTATTAGGATAGATAAAATACTGAAAACCGTTTTTTAATTTTCCGCGCACCAGTTTTGGATCCTGTTTAAGGTCCTGAGCTTTCAACTGTATGAATGATACAAGAAGAACACTAAATATCCTTATTGTCTTTTTCAGAATATCCATATGTCCTATATTTTAGTAATTTTCAGACTAGATTGTTTATGATCAGGGCCGGGTAGCCCAAGCGTAATATTCTTATCATTTCTGAGCAGACGAATAGTCAATGTGTTGTCTTTACCTTCTTCTACCGGATGATTAATCCAGCGTATTTTTATAGGCATTTCTACGACACCTGGCTTAAACAAAAGCGACGAGCCAGTATTAACAACTTCGAAATCTACGCCAGCTTTAAGCCCTTCGCCCGCTACCACTTCATAATCCACTTCTATGGCTTCAAACTGTGTTTTTGTACTGAAATAAACTTTATAGTCAACCGACTCATTTCTGTTTGCCTGCACCGTTATTTCCGAAACGTTATTTTGGTGGATATAGAAAAAAGGATGATCATATGGAGTTTCTAATTCTTTATTACAAGCTAAAAATAGCAGGGAGATGACACTCATTAAAAATAGGATATTTTTCATTTTTATTTATTTACAGTGGGATTGGGAGTAATGGATTTATTGGCATCTAATTCTGATTTGGGAATAGGAAGAATAAACAAATCATTTGGATATTTTACCAAACAGTTTGCCGAGTTACATCCAGCCCCACGATCCATTGATTCTTTATAACGCATGATATCGTAGATACGTTGGCCTTCAAAAGCCAATTCCTTGCGTCTTTCCAATTTTATTAATTCCAACAATTCATTCGGAGTACTATATTCGACAACAATGTCTGCAGTATTTTTACCTAGCGCCCTCGCTCTAATGGTTTTTAAGTCTTCAATCGCTAAATTGTATTGTTGGGTATGAAAATATGCTTCCGCCCTATTTAAATAGAGTTCGGCAGACCGGATCACTTTAAAGTTGACCGGCCAATTCAGATCACTTGTTGTTGAATACTTCCCATTCTTAAGAGACATATATCTCTCCGGGCTTGACTGTAGTTCAAACATTGATTGCCGAACATCATCTTTCGTGAATAAATTAAAAAAACGGTCTGAAGGATAGGCTAAAAAAGTAACTCTATCCGAATAGAAGCTTGAAATAAAATTTGAAGACCTAATATTCAGATTCAGCTGCCAGATTACTTCAGATTTAATACTGTTAAAATCTGAAAGTTGGCTATCCGAAATGAACATATTTTTATAATCTTCGGCATTCACCAATTTGTACTTTCCATCGGTCAATATTGACGATGAGTACTTAATCACATCTTCATAACGCCCCATGTATAGATATATCCTGGACAAAAGAGCCCGTGCGGCATCTGCTGAAGCATATATCTTAGTCTTTGCTGTGGAATTTTCCAAAAAGGTAATTCCTTGTTCTAAATCAGCTATGATTTGCGCATAGGTATCTTTCATACTTGCCCTGGGCACGCGGTCACTCGGTAATGGTGTTACTGTAGGAATAGGAATTCCCGGATGACTTCCATCCGCTGTATACGTATAATGCTGTGCATAAACATTTGCCAACGCAAAAAATAGTAGTCCGCGCAAAACATGGCTCTGTCCCATATAGCTATTAAAATCGTCAGACCTGCCATTTAGTGATTTACGCACCGTTTCAGCAGAGTTAATAATATTATTGATATTATTAATGGCCTCATAGCCTGTTGACCATATGGCTAAAGTCCCACCGGTTCCATCTTCTTCATCAAAAGTATAGTTATAGTCCGTTAGCATATAATTTTGCGTACCATTTGTGATGCGTTGTACATCATCGCCACGTAAATCGCCATATATCCCATATTGTGACTGAAAAAAACGCGAGGTCAGGTTATAACTACCGACAAGTGCATCCCGCATACCATTCAGATCAGAAAATAGTTGCTCTTTGCCGAGTTGCCCTATGGGTTCAACCTCCAAAAATGATTTACCGCAACTTGCCAGCGTCAATGATAATGCAATTACTGTATATTTAAATAATTTCATATTAAATTCTGATTAAAAACCAATATTGATACCCAATGAATAATTAAGCACGCGACTAGATTCTGAAAGCATATTTGCATAGGTATTGTCAACTACGCTTCCACTTGTTACGCCAAACTGTTTAGCTAAGGATTCATAATTTTTTATTGATCCTTTTTTCGATGAATATGGAGTCCACATCGCGATATTACTTGCCATAGCCGTAACGGAAATATGATCTAATTTTAATCGACTAATTAGACCGCTATTAAAAGTATATCCTACACTGATATTATCTAACTCGAGGTATGTTTTGTCCAATAAAAAGCGGGTGGAGTTCATAATAGATGAGGTACTTGTATTCGAAAGTCGTGGAGAAGTTGCCAGCTGCCCCGGAAAATACCAAGAATTCAGCATATCAATAGATTGATTGCCACTCAAAATATTAAGACCATCCAATCCATTATTTCTAGTTGCCTGATCAAAATAATAGCCTCCTTTTGAATATTTGAAGAAAATTGAAAAATTCCAGTTTTTATAATTAACATAATTCGTTAGTCCTCCATAATATTGCGGGGTTGAATTCCCAACAAGTACACGATTTTCTGTATTATATACTTTAGTTACATTGCCGTCCAAATCATACCACATTGGATCTCCTGTAGAAGGATCCACACCTGCCCAACGCACAAGGTAGTAAGAGCGGGAATTATATCCTTTTCTCATGATCGTATTGCCCGAAACACGGTCAATATCTTCATTCAACTGCAACACTTTGTTTCTATTTGAAGATAAAATGAACGTTGCATTCCAATTAAAGTTTTCCTTTTGTAGTATTGCTCCATTGACACTCAGCTCTACACCTGCATTTTGCATTTTTCCGACGTTTTGATAAGTACGTCTAAATCCACTTACCATAGACACATAGGCATTATCAATCATATCATGGGTGACATTTCGGTAGTATTCGGCCGCTACATTAAACCTACCGAACAATCTAAAATCTATCCCTGTATTGAGCATTTTTGTTGTTTCCCATTTCAGTCCGTCATTCACACCTCTCGACATCGTCGTTCCAGAACTACCTCCGTAGCTATAATTGGAATCGTATTTGTAAATACCACTGGCATAAGCTGAATTAAATCGAGAGTTACCATTATTACCGTAGGATGCCTTAAATTTCAAGAAATCAACAATCTTATTTTTTGGCCAAAAAGCCTCATTGCTTACGGTCCAGGCCGCACCGACAGAACTAAAGGTTCCCCATTTTACATCTTTACCAAAATTGGAACTGCCATCTTTTCGATAGGTATAGTTTATTGCATAACGTTTATCATATACGTAGCCGGCACGCCCAAAATAGGAAAGTAAAGTTTGTTTATCGCGACTAGTTGTGCCAAGACGATTATCAGTGGATACAAAGCCGACTTCTCGGATATAATCATTTGGAAAATTAGTTCCCGTGGCAGAAACAGATCTACGTTCTTCTTTTCGTGCTTCGGTTCCCAGTACAACATCAAAGTCACCTTTAAAAATAGTACGTTTAAATGCTAGGGTATTTGTACTGATTAAGTTTAAAACCTGTGATTGTCCTCGGTAGGCCTCACCGTTGCTGGAAGAGCCCGTATAATTATACATAGAAAGATACTGATCTTCATTGGCGCTGGTAAAATCTGCACCATTGAGGTTTGTAAAGACTAATCCATCCCATAGTTGATAAGTAAATCCTAAGGTTCCCAAAACATGTGCGGTTGCTTGTTTTTGTTCATTTTGATCGATCAAACCCGGCATACCCTGCAAAAGCCCGCCATTTGGATCGCGCTCAATATACTCACCATTTGGACCAAATGGGCTAATCAATGGGCTGTACTGAAAATAAGCATTGCCCGGATTGAACATATCATCTTTAGAATAAGAAGCAGCAAGTGTGCTGTTCAAAACCAAGCGTTTGCCGATATTCCCGCTTACGTTTGAACGCACATCATAACGTTTTGTAGAATTACCGATAATCGTCTGTTTTTCATCATAGATATTGGCTGAGAGGAAATAATGAACAGCATCTGTTGAACCCGACAGTCCTAAGCTGTGGAGATTAGTAAAACCAGTACGATTATATACATCTGCCCAACGCGTATCCTGGCTGGTATCGATTTTCCCCAACTGATCGACCATACCCATGTCTTTGACCAGATTTAAATATTGATGCCCGTTCAGTTGGTTGAGATGACTTGATGGTCTTCTATTTATCCCCGTACGAAATGAATAAGAAAGTTTTGGAGCTCCTTTTCCTCGTTTGGTTGTTATCAGGATAACACCATTGGATCCATTTGCACCATAAATTGTCGTTGCACTGGCATCCTTAAGTACGGTGACACTTTCAATATCATTCGGATTTATGTATGTCAACGGACTGATCGAATTTTGCATCCCAGGAATTGAATTAGTCGTTCCGCCAGTATACAAAGGCACACCATCCACGACCCATAATGGCTCATTTGACGTTGTACCGCCAACGGTAGATGCTTCGCCACGTATTCTAGTGCTATAGCGTGATCTTGCAGAAGCGTTTGTTCCACCATCCTGTGAATTAAATTCTACCCCGGGAACGACACCTTCCAGTAAAGCATCCAATCGGAGCGCAGGCCTATTATCCAGGTCCTTTCTTGTAATCGTAAAAGCCGATCCTGTTTGGTTCTCTCTGGCTTCTTTGGTACCATATGCTGTTACAATGACCTCATCCAAATAATCCATACTTTTTTGGAGCACGATCACTAAGTTTTTTCTAATATCTTTAGCGGGAATTTCTCTGGATTTATAACCGATGTAACTGACCACAATAGTCGCCTCCATAGGTACTTCCAAACTAAATTCGCCGATATTATTAGTACTGGTAACTTTATTAGTTCCTTTGATCGCGACACTGACACCAGCTTGATATGAAGGAGATTTACCATCCTGATCATCGATGGACACACGTCCTTTCAACAAGATTGTTCCCTCCTTTTCTTTCATTCGAGTTAATGTAATCGTTTTATTAACAATCTTATAGTCAACATTAAGCGCTCTTGCTAATTTCGACAATGCAGCTTGTATCCCATCTTCATCAAGTGAAATCTGAATCATAGCAGCGTTTTCTACAATACCTGTGTCATAAACAAAAGAATAACCTGACTGCTCTTCTATCTGCTTTAATACTGTTTTAAGTGGCTTTTTAGTTGTATCGATATGAATTCGCTGTGCGAAACTTTGCTGTATGCTACAAGACAATAGCCCAATTGTCATTAAGGTGGTTAGTTTAACCGAAAGCAATTCCGGATTTAAAAAAGCCGGGCTTCGTTTAAAGAATTTTTCATTCATTGTATTAAGGTTAATTATTTCCGAAATTTACATAGAGGACCTTGCCTTTCATCTGAAAATTCCCGTTCGTTAAGTTTTTCATAATCTCAAGCACATCTGAGGTTTTTGTGCCATTTACTATTTTACCAGAGATATGCTGGTTAGGAACAGCGGACTGATAAGATAGCTCAAAACCATACCACTGGCTAAGTTGATGAAGTACAGCCTTAATAGATTCATTATCAAATTCAAAATCTAGTTTGCGCCATGCCTCTTTCTCTAGCTTCTCCATCCGTTGAAGAGACAAAACTCCATCTTTGTTTACGGCTATATTATTGGGTTGCAATATGACATTTTGGTTTCGATTGCTTAGCTCAATTTTCCCCTCGTGTAGTGTGGTAATTGTTTTATTAAAATTAGGATAAGCGCTGACATTAAATTTTGTACCGAGAACTTTGATCTGCTGATCTACTGTTTTTACGACAAAGCTGCGTCCAGGTATCGATACGACCTCAAAATACGCCTCTCCTTCCAATGAAATTGTCCTTTGTGCCGCCTTGGCGTAATCTGGAGACAAGACGATCTTCGATCCGACGTTCAGTGAAACTTTAGTGCCATCTGGGAGAATAACTTTGGTAAACTCCCCTGCTGCTGTTGCCAAGGTTCTTAAATTATGGTGTTCTTTGAGATCTACATATCCTGTCGAATCTAAAAAATCATGCAAACTGCTACTAATTTCTTCAGTTTGGCCTGAACTGTCTGTAATCCATGCCGCTGATCTAAAAATTTCATTATTATTTCCCTTTTGCTGAATTGACCAGATCCACACTGCAGCAGCAGAGAGAAAAAGTAGTGCAGCGGCAACTCGCCATACCCATTTCAACCTCGATATTTTGTAAGGGGCAATACGTCGGTTAATCTCTGCCCAGTTTTTATCTTTAAATTCGACAGCCGAGAGATTACTATCGAGTATTGTTTCACTATCGTCAAAACTATTGTACCAAAGATGAAATTGTATAATATCTTCCTCAGAGGCTATTCCCTGGTTGATACGGGAAATGATTTCTTTAATTTCTTGTTGCGTCTTCATACGATTAACAATTGTGGTCTATATAGAAGTACCACAAGTGCTGAGTAACGCACGCCGAAAATTAAAAAAATAATAACGTTTTCAAATTATTTATAAAAATCCTTAAATGTTTGAGGCTTTTGCTGATTTGATTTTCAACAGTTCGATGTGAGATATTTAGTTTTTCGGCAATTTCTCTACTGTCCAAATTATCTATACGGGAATAATTAAAGATAATCTTTGCTTTCTCTGGTAGGCGTTCTACCTCTTGGAAAATAAGTTGCTGAAGTTCTTTAATGTTTAATACTTCGTCCAATTCCAATTCTTCCACACGATCCAATAATCCATAGGAATTGGGATCAACAAAATCCACTCTTGAAGATCTATTTATATATTTGATGATAGAAAACTTGGCTGCCTGAAATAAATAAGCTTCAAGATTTTGAATCTCTTCGAGTTTGGGGTTATTCCAAAGTGAAATGAAAATATCCTGTAAAAGATCTTCCGCAATATCCTTTTGTGGCATCCGGTTATTACAAATCACAAATATTTTGTCCCAGTACCTTTCATAGATTATCCTAAATGCTTCTTGGTCTCCAGCCCGTATTAACTTTTGCAAAGTTAAATTTTCGAGTGAACTATAGTTGTTTTTCATTTTCGCCTCGTTTTATCTCGTTACGGCAAAACAGTTCGATGTGAGGCACCAAAAGTACAACAATAATTAAAAGAAAACAAGGCAGTTAGCAAGACAAAAATAATCTACTCCAATAAAACTATTTCAAATTGGCCCTTGTTCTTATAATACAAAAACGGCTATAAGCTACCTTTCAAGAAAGGTTCAACATAAAAATTGGCGACGTACAGTGAAAATCCAATAGTCTTCAAAAACATTGGATGAAGAAACAAAAAAGAGGAAACGATAAGAAACATAAAAATTACTGTACAAATAAGCGCTAAGAGAAAGGGTCTGATGAGAATCAGGCCCTTTTGACGTAAAAAAGCCACATCTCCCGATGTGGCTTTCATAAACATATGATTCACTAGTGGTTTGTCTTTATGACTGGCAAACCACCACTTGTAAAAGTCTATTTATACGAATTGATTGATTTGGATACTTTTCAATCATTACCAACACGCTCCAAGGTAACCAAATCCGTTTTGGTAAAGTTTTCAAATTTCAATGTTACTTTGGCAACCATATAGTCTGCCGACTCCTCGATGATATCGGTGCTTACTGTACAGTTCAACCTCTCTCCTTGTTGTTTTTTCAATAGTTTCACTACAGCACTACGGCTATGAGACTGTGCATTCGTTGCTTGGATCTTTTGATTGAAATCATCGGCGAACAATTGCTCTACGCCTGCTGATTCGCCCTCCGTGGTAACCGCAACATAGTGCGCTAAAGCAAAGTCTGCTGTTGATAAGTTAACATTTGCTTTTGTTACTTTTGCTCCTGGTCCTTCAGCTGCCATAGCAAATGTTGATACTGCGATTAAAGCTGCTGCTGCGAATGTTTTAACTAGCGTTTTTTATCGAAATTATTTGTTTTTTATTTGAGATAAAGCTATCATGAGTGTCCTTTGAATACACTCATGATGGTTCATAATGTCTTTATTTTATTGTGTTAGTTTTTTTTCTATTCTTATTTGTTGACTCAAAACTACAACACAACACGCCTCTAGCCTATCAGCTTTAGACCAACGATCAGGAAAACCCGGTGAATGGTGGGAATGGGGAGGTGAAATAAAATAAGAGCATTTTTTACACCTAAACAAAAAAAACAGGAGTAATTTTTTGCTATTTTTACACTCGTAACACACACAGAAGTAAAATTTACACTCGAAGAAATGAATAAATTTGACCGAAAATATCCCTATAACGATTTACCATTATTGCCACCAACCAAGGATATCGAAACAAAAAAAATTTTGCGGAAAACTATTTCTGCTGGTCGTGTGCTGGCCCAACTAAATGGTACTTTATTAAATTTACCAAATCCCACGCTATTTCTTGATACAATTTACTTACAAGAAGCAAAAGCAAGTTCGGAAGTTGAAAATATCATTACAACAAATGATGAATTATACAGATCATTTGTTGCTGACAAGAAAATTGAAAATTTATCAACAAAAGAAGTTTTAAGTTATAAAAAAGCGCTATGGCTAGGTCTTGAAGAACTCAAAGCTAAACCTTTTATCACTACAAACCTTTGCATTAAAATAGTTCAATGTATTAAACAAAATAATGCATCCATTCGGGTTACACCAGGAACAACGCTAAGCAACAATCGTGGTGAAATTATCTACACACCGCCAAGTGGAGAAACAATTATTAGAGAGAAACTCGCTAATTTAGAAAAATTCATCAATGAAGAAAGCAACATTGATCCATTGATCAAAATGGCATTATTACATTACCAGTTTGAAGCAATCCACCCTTTTGTAGATGGAAATGGTAGAACTGGAAGAATTCTACTTTTGCTCTACTTAAAACTTTCCGGACTATTAGAAGTTCCAGCAATTTATCTAAGCGAATACATCATTCAGAATAAAAATGATTATTATACCAAACTCAGGGGAGTAACAGAAAATGAAAATTGGGAAGATTACATCTTATATATGTTAGATATGATCGAACAAACAGCATCAAAAGGTCTCAAACGATTATATCTAATCACACAGGCGATAGAGGAAATGAGTACTAACATCAAAACGAAACTTCCTAAAATGTATTCAAAAGATTTAGTTGAGATATTATTTAGATTACCTTATACAAAACGTCAAAATTTGATTGACGACAATTTAGGAAATGCGAAAACTGTTGGAAATTATCTAATCGCGTTGGAGCAGAATGGAATTCTTGAATCCGTAAAAGTCGGAAAGGAAAAACTGTACTTAAATCAAAAACTGTTGAAAATCCTTGAAAATCAGTAAACTGCAAAAGCCACATCTCACGACGTGGCCTTAATAAACATATGATTCCACTAGTGGTTTGTCTTTTATTACTGACAAACCACTAGTTATTGGATACTATTTATACGAATTGATCGATTGGGATACTTTCCAGTCATTGCTCACACGCTCAAAAGTAACCAGATCAGTCTTGGTGAAGTTTTCAAATTTCAACGTCACTTTAGCCACCATATAGTCTGCCGATTCCTCGATGATATCAGTGCTTACTGCACAGTTCAGCCTTTCGCCTTTTTGTTTTTTCAAGGATTTAACCACTTCGTTACGGCTGTGTTTTTGGGTGTTGGAGGCTTGGATCTTTTGGCTGAAATCTTCAGCAAATAACTGCTCTACCCCTGCTGATTCTCCCTCTGTGGTTACCGCAACGTAGTGCTCTAAAGCGAAATCTGCTGTAGAAAGGTTAACGTTAGCTTTTGTTGCTTTTGCTCCAGGTCCTTCAGCTGCCATAGCGAAAGTTGATACTGCGATTAGGGCTGCTGCGGCGAATGTTTTTACTAGCGTTTTCATAATGTCTTTTTTTATAGTGTTAGTTTATCTGTTCTTATTTGTTGACTCAAAACTACGACACAACACGCTCCTAGCCTATCGGCTTTAGACTAACGATCGGGAAAACTCGGTGAATGGCGGGAATGGGGAGGTGAAATATTTATCTATTTCTTAATTAGGTTATGGTTTCCCGTAGCATAGCAACTTAAATGCGCGGTAAATTTGTTCAGTCAAACACTCAAGATACTCATGATTAAACAATTACTAATTCCTATTACATTCGTTAGCATGTTAGCAACGAGCCAGGCACAAGAAACAAAGAAAGAAGCCGAAAAAACAAAAATGGATCTTTTTGTCTCGAAAACAGGCACTATTACCAAATTTGTAGAGACAAGACTTCCAAAACTAAAAACGACATACAATTCTTGTGAAACAAAAATTCGTAAGATAATAAGTGGCAACGCAATGGGATACTTTTATCAGATCGAAAAACAAGGACAATATGGCGACAAGGTGGCCTCTATTGAATACAGTGATCTAATTGAAATATTAAAAGCACTTACTGCATTAAAAGGCCAGGTAGACAATGACATCGCTTCAAATCCAGATTATCTAGAAAATAAGTTTATCACCGTCGACGGATTTCAAGTTGGCTATTACGTAAGTAAAGGAAAAGCGACTTGGTATATTAAGCTTGAACAATATGGATCTGACGCTACATTATTCATTGATCAAAGTGAGACCATAGAAACAGCTTTTGCGAATGCAAAAACTAAAATGGACGAACTTAAAAAGTAAACGAGACTACAAAAAAAATAACAGATCATACAATTAAAATCTAATACTCATGGATAAAATAACGATTTCCCATTTGGTCGAGTTTAACAGAAAAACCCCAAAAGGCCGCCGGACATTAGTAGAAAAACTAAAAAAACCTAAGATAAAACCCGAAAAGTCTGAGGGTGGTGGCGACTATTGGATATCAGCGGTAAGCTGTATTAGCAGAGCATTTGAGGTAGGTAACAACATTGAAATAGGTGAAAAGATTGACGAACTACTAGAGAAAATTGAAAACAGCGATGCTAAAATAACCAAAAACATGTTTCAAAGAAACATTCATATCCTTCAAAAATTTGAAGAATTCGACTTTGCCCAGTTAAAGCCAAAAAAGTTTCAATTTCAAAAGCGATCAAAAAAACAATCTATTGTTGTATTAAAAAAATTACCATTATACGCGAAACCAAATCACGTTTTTCTTTTTGAAGATAATGGCGTCAAAAAAATTGGCGCGATATGGTTTGTCGCCAAATTAGATGGTTTTACGCAAGATGAACTGTCAATGATTACAGACATATTGTACCGTTATCTAGAGCTAAACTATTCGGACAGTTTTGAAGTGGCTACCAATTTTTGTATAGCTTTTGACGTCACTACGATCAATATTTTATCGTATGCACAGTTAGGGAATAAAAGAATAAAATCTCCATTGATTGAGATAGTCAATGAAATCAACCAATATATCTAAAAGATGGCCAACACTCATATAAAAATGTTTCATACAGAGTTTCATGTTATCAACTCTGTATGAAAAAAACAATGACTAATCAACGTTGTTACCTAGCATTAGTAACCTTTCGTTAGATTGATCTAAAATATTTAAAATTGTCGCCGAATCCTCTTTATTGAGCCAAATGTAAGAGCGGTCATCATATTGATCTAACTGCAAATAGAATTTCCAATCTCCGGGCATAGAATAACATCCAGCCTTAAATCCAGTTCTACTGACAAAACCTACTTCAGTATAGTGTTCAGGAAATGAATTAAAAACGACCGTTCTCATAATATTAATGGATTTTATAAGTCCTTCTAGTTCATCCTTATCCAATGAGCCTAGCTTGGTTTCCATCTGATCTAAATAACTATCGTAGTATTCGTATTCAAAACGAATCGCCTGTTCCTTATTTTCATTAATTAAATCCTTGTACTGCACGACTTGGATCTTTACAGATTTGACTTCTCCAATGGGAAGAAACTGTTTGCTCATTAGAGTTCCCGATTTCCTTGAGAAACTCTCGGCATTGCCGTGTTGTCGTTCTTGTTGCATGTTGTTAGTTTTTTAAAGTTTATATTTTCCTAGCATTGGACGAGCTGACTTACCGAACGCTGATATTCAGTAAAAGCATTTGCAAATGCCTCGGTTGCTTCATAATTACTGAACTCATATTCTTCATTAACCCCAGTGGCAGTTCTTAATTTAATTTCGCCATAGCGTACTACAGGTATTTGATAATTACCGGTAAACCTTTTATCCCTGCTCCCATCTTTATTAACCTTAGCCCACGTCATATCAATAGTCTTTGAATCTGCTGGAACACCCTGCGTCTCTGTAAATCTTACCGCATGCTGTTGTAAGCTAATTTCGTCCAAACCGATAATAGCAAACTCTTTGGATCTGCTGTACATAACGATAAAACTTGGATAGATGTAGAGATCTGCGCCATTTGCATTCTGGAAATACAATGCTTTTATATCGGATTTAAATTCAGGGATCGACTTCAATCCAAATCGAACATCAGTTCTGCTTACAACGGTGCTGGCCGACGATCGAGTAATGGCACGATCCTCATAATGAGCACTTGTCACGTCCCATATTTTCTGACTTTTCGCCAAGTTGATAAAACTAGAGACCAAGACGTCATATTTTTGCTTTAACTCAAGGTCAAAATCAACTTGTAAATCAACAAAAGAGGCCTCTATTTGCTCGTTTGTCTGCTTGATAGCTTCTTCCTGCGCATTAAGATCTTCATTCATCCGCGCCGGTATTGATTTTTTGATCAATCCATAAAGCAAAAGGTAGCTCATAAGTTTTTTGTTCTTCGTGGATTTGATCGCTGCATTAATTTCAACAAGATCTTTCTCTAAGGATAAACGCTGCTCCCGAGCCAGTAAAATTGCCTCTTTTATGCCCGCCATATCCTGGCTCGTGATCTCATGAATATCGGCGCTAAAAATATTACCTCGATTTTGTGCTTCGACCGGAGCTACATATGGCAGTGTCGCAGGCGAAGTATCCAGCACTACGGGAGAAGAAGATGGTGAACCGTTCCCGTTTACTTTCTGCCTATTATAAATTCCCAATACCGGTATTCCTGTATTTAAATAAGTACCATTGGTACCAAAGGTCATATTTGCCCCTTTTACCCCAATTGATGTAGAGATACCGCTCTTACTAAAGTTTAGATGTACCCCGGGGACGATCTTCACTCTTCTTCTAAAAGTCCAAGCCATTGTTTTGTATTTAAGATGTTTATAGTTAATAATTGAAAACAAATTTATAGCCCATATGCAGTCTTTTTTTACGGTTTCCCATAAAGGAAACTTCACCTCGGTTAGAGTGATACATCATTTCAAAACATGCGGTTCAGCATTACGGGAACCCGTAACTATCTCATAGGAACGCTCTTTAAATTTGGATGTAATCAAATATTATTAACATGATGGAAAACGATCTACGACTCAAACTGGAGCAGCTACATCAACGTGTAGGTAATCTTAAGGATCAAATAAGTACCGAAGAGGCAACCAAAAATGCATTTGTTATGCCCTTTATTCAGATTTTGGGTTATGATATCTTCAACCCCACCGAAGTTATCCCTGAATTTATCTGTGATATTGGTACCAAAAAGGGAGAAAAGGTAGACTATGTTATCAAGAAAGATAATGAACCGATTCTGATCATCGAATGTAAACATTGGAAAGAAACAGCGGATGCGCACAATTCACAGTTGCATCGATATTTTCATGTTTCTAAAGCCAGATTCGGCGTATTGACCAATGGACATATCTATAACTTTTACGCTGATCTGGAGAAGCCAAATATCATGGACGAAAAACCTTTTTTCACCTTAGACCTCTCCAATCTCAAAGATTCCAATATCAAGATCCTAGAGAAGTTCACGAAAAATGGATATCATCTCGAAGGGATATTGGATTCCGCAGAGGGATTAAAATACATTAAAGCTATACGCAAAGAATTTGAAAAGGAATTACAAGGTCCATCTGATGAACTTGTGAAATTATTGGTGAGCAGGTTTTTCGAAAAACCGCTTATTGCCTCAAGAATGGCAGCGTTTAAAGAATATACCCAAAAGGCACTTTCATCATCGATCAATGAATCCATAAATTCAAGACTGAAGACTGCATTGAGCATCAATGATGCCATTCCGCCAAAAGTTGCTCCAGATCTTGACCCCATAGATGAGAACGTTGGAAACGAGAATAAAATCATTACAACGGAGGAAGAAATCGAAGGTTCACAAATCGTCAAAGCAATTTTGCGGGAACATATCCCCTCTTCGCGCATCGCCTTCCGGGATACACAATCCTACTTCGGTATATTACTCGATGATAATAATCGGAAGCCGCTAGCACGTCTACATTTCAATTCGACAAATAAATATCTAGAGGTATTTTCAGAAGGAAAAGATAAGGGAGTCAAAAAGCTCTTAACCTCTCTGGACGAGATCTATAATTATCGGCAGGAAATTGCGGATGCACTAAAAAACTATGAATAAAATACAGTTCATTTATCGCAATAATCTGGTTATCGCTTAAGAAAAGGTTTCTTAAGCGATTTTTTCCTATAAACTTAGCTAATTTATTTTTCGCGCCGAAAATATTTAATATCATGAACAGAAGATATGTAAGTGGGTTGATATCGCCTAGCAAAAAGATATTTAAAGATATCTTCCACGGATCAAGCAGCCAAAAAGACACAAAGACATTCTCCTTGTGGAAAATTCTGCTATCCAGTGGTATTATGCTATCCGCTTTCGTGCTTGCTAATAACCTATTAACGGGATTGATCTTGGCCGCTATATCAACGCTTTTTATTCCCGCGACTGAATCAGGATGGGAAAATCTGCTTCGCGTCAAGCTGGTTCCCAAAGTAAAACTCTTTATTACTGGACTTCTAATAATCTTTTCAATTCCAGTTAGCATCGCGAGCCATCACTTTCAGCTGCAAAAAGAACAGGAAAGAGCATTATTGGCACAGGCTGAAAAACACAAGAAAGAACTGGAGGAAAAAAATGAAGCTATCCGAAAAGATAGTCTTCATTATTACTTGAAACTGCTGGATACTCCATCGAGAGATATCGACAGATCCCTTCGTTTAATTGATCGAGCAAACACTTTTGCCAAGTTTAGCGATGAACTAGATAAATTATCAAATAAGCGCAATACTTTAAGGTCGCTGCAGATAGACTTATTAATCAAACACAAAAACTATAGAGATGCTTTAGGCAAATTGGATGACCTAATAGCACAAGATAAAAATGTTGACCATTACTATCGGCGTGCGATATGCTACCAAAAGCTAAGGCAGCCACAGGAAGCTGTCAACGACCTCAATATAGCGATAGAGCTTGGGTCGACCGCAGCTCAAAGATTATATAATACAATCAATCCCTTAAGAAAGAGGATTATCGGCTACGTGACAAGATGTTGTGACGGCACCACATCTAACGCACGGGGCCGGGGTGCCTGCTCCTGGCATGGTGGTGTATGTAACTGGAATGATCCCATATATCAAGAATACAGACAATATGAATAAGGAAATATTTGAAAAGAAACCGCTCATCAAGAAAAGTCTTTTGCAACGTTGGTTCAAGCAAGAGCCAGATGAGAATTGTGTGATAGAAATCAATAACCTCTTTGCAAATAAACCAATAGAATCGGTCTGCATCCATGACATGGAACTGATCGTATCAAAGTATGGTACCACCGTATACAAAAGCTTCGGATTGAATATGGAGGAATTTTATATCACCTATATCCATGAATGCTGTAAAAATGGGATCATCAGTGAATTAGAGCTGAATAATATAAGGCATTTACAGTCTTTGTTACTCATCGATAACAACACTGCGACATATTACCGTCGAAAATTAGGCATTGATGTGATTGATAGTGTATATATCAAACTGCTTAAGGACCAGGTGATGGATGATACTGATTTCCTTTATTTTAATAAATTGGTCCAATTCTTTGAGATTACTGATACGATTCTAAATGAGATTAAAAACAAACGGAACACGCAATTTACGGACGCTTTAGTGAGACCATTTATTGCAAAAAAACGGATGTCATTTAATGAAATGACAGAACTAGAAACTTCATTAAAAAAACGTCAGATCGTTTTGTCTAAATCGACAAAAAAAATGCTCAATAAATACCTTTCCTACTGGCAATTGGAAATGGAACCCCTTAAAAGGTGGGGAACAAATCAAGAGATCGTTAAGAATGAAATATGCCTATACGAGGAGAATGACATTAAATGGTTTGAATTACGCTCTGAGAAAGGATATTCGAGCTATAAATTGATCAAGCGCGGTTCAATCGTGATGACCAACAAAAAGTTATACTTTTTCTCTTCTGATGGTGTTTCGAAACTAACTTATGGCCAAATTTCCAATATCCATATTTTGCCCGATCATGTACTGATCAAAAAACACAAGGGTAAAGAGCCAAAACTTACATCAAAAAAGGATCAAGTCATCTTTGAAATTATGATGAAGAAGATATGGCAGGCATATCTAAGCCAAAACTGGCCAAGCTAATTAAACGCCTGTCCAACACGAGAACAGGCGTTTAAATTATATCTTCAGTCGGAGCGTATTAATCGAAGTTAGGTACAGCGTCTGAATTCCAAAGTCCTAATCGATTTAATCTTGCATGGTTTTGTCCTTCTACAAACTGTGAAGCATACTTTACATTGGGTGGTACAGTCATCAATAAAGCATAGCCATTCTTGATCATATTCTCGTTGATAAAAACATTATTAAGATAGGCATAGGCCAAAGTCCTCCCGTAACGATCAAGTGAATCCACATCATATTCCAATCGAATATTCTTATCGAGAATCAAACTGTCTAGATACCTTTTGGAGACTATTCCAAATGGATGTTTCTTTTTATAGAAGGCGTTTCTATCCTCCGGTGCGTCTATACCGATCAGTCTAATTTTCATTTTATTCCCCTGACGGTTCCTAACCCAAAATGTGTCGCCATCTACGACTTTGTAAGCCCTGACTTCCTCAATATACGGAAGGTGGGTCTTCTCAAAAAAACCTACTGATCTAAACGTGTGTTCAGCATTTGAACAGCTCATCAAAAACACGATTAGAAAAAACAGAGCAATTACGCCCAGTTTGATCATTACATTTACCCATTTTTTCATGTGGCCTATAGTGTTTTAAGAAACTGTTCAAACTCTTGGTAAAGCTCCTGTTTGGTGTTGACTGCCTGAACAACTTTAACATTGGGCGACCCGCTGTCTTTCAGCCATTTTTCCCAAACAACCTTAACAATTTGAAAATCTGTAGGCTGTTCCTTTGCAACACCATATTTATCCAAAGATCGATCAACTAGCTCGGCTATAAATATATTGACATCTTTTAAGTTAAAATCTGTCTTATTGATAGCATAGCTAGGATCTGATTTAATAAAAGTAGCCAAATCAGACTTGCCACTTGCTTTAAAGTCCTGGCGGATCTTAGCGATTAATGCAGGGTCTAAGCGATATCCCTTACCCTTATTGGCATTCTCAAGGTAACCATCAGTCAAAAGCAAAACGACATTGTTGTTTTTTTTGTCAACAAGCATATTGTCACCACTTTGTATGCGCTTTGGGGAAGCATCTACCAAAGAGAATTTAACAGTTTCATTAAAGTAATTCCAGACATCGGCGCCCGTCTGATTTTTTAAGGAATAATCATATACCCGTTTCACTTCGTCCGAAAACTGCCGTTCGTCAGATTTCAATCCTTGGCGAATGTATTTGACCCGATCCATTTGGTTGTTTTCAAATCGATTAAAATCAATGGTCATTTTCTTAGGCTCAAATGATGTATCGTTCAATATCCCACGGTTGATAAAATCAATTTTATAAATATCGGCTTGTCCTGAACGACGTGTATTCAAGGTCAGCAGATCACTGCTATGACCAATTAAACTGCTGATCAGAACCGTGTCATGGATCGGTTTGGGATAAAGTGCCATATTGATCCGATTGGAGAGATCTGGAGCAATAATAATATTATAGTCTTTGAGCGTCACTTGATTATTCGACTGCTCCTCCTTTTTGGAGGAACCGTCATTCATACAAGCAACAAAAAATGGTAAGATGGCTAATGGCAAGATGTTAGTTACTTTCATTGGTTGATGGATTAGTTGTTAAAAGCTGTAAGGTCTTCTAAAAGTTCATGTTTGATATCAGATTGCAATCCTAGATTCGACAGCCATGCCTCACATTCCCCAACGGCTTCACGGGTTTTGGTTTCGGCTTTTAGGATCGCATATACTTCATATAGATATTTGCTCCATCCTTCCATATAGATATTGACCCTATTTTCCATCTCGGCTTTGGAGATAGGCAATTTATCATTGTCAACCTGGCTCTTATAAATCTGTCCGATATTGCTGATGCGCTCCTTGAAGGTCAATAATTGATGCTGTAAGCTTCCTACACGTTCGTTCTGTTGAATGGGCAGCTGCTGCACCTGTGTTATCTTCTCTTCTTTGTTGACCTGTAATGCAAAGAGTTCGGACTGCAATGCATCGTTCTCGAGCTGGATTTTATTGATCTGTTCTTGATATTCTTCGATTTCAGCCTGATGGCTCTGTACAATATGTTTGGTTTTCTGTTGTTGGAAAGACAGATTACGCTCGTTGATCTGAGCCAACAGTTTTTCAAAGAAGAACCCAAATAGAAAAACGCCCAAAGCTCCAAGAATGAATACGAGCCAAAAATTACTGTCCTTGAATACAGTTGACAAGGTAAGATGCTGCTCTGTCACATTGGTCAACAGATCAATATCATTGATATTTTTTGATACCTTATAGGCAATAAAGATATCGACGATGATAATAAGGATAATTCCTAGATTGTCAATAAAGCCACCTTTCAACTTTTGCCACATGTTACCTCTTTCAAGTCCCAGCTTATCGTTAGTATCAAAAAGCTCCTTAAACACCTTATACATACCCAACGCCAGAGGAATTGCCACAAAAAGAAAAAGGAATAGTATACCACCCAATCCCTTCTGCCCTATTTTGGAGATCGCATGTGGATTGAATACTTCGGGCGATTCAATATTTGCAGCTCCCATCAAAATCATTTTATTGATATCTTCTTTCGAAAAAACAAAGATATAGGCTACCGAAGAATAGAATACAAAGATATAGAGGGCTAGCAGCAATGTAGTTGCTATCAGTATGGCCATCACAGGTTTATTGATACTAGGTTTTACAAACTCCACTTCAAGCTCCCTAATCTTTTGCTTTAGCGCTATAATTTTGCTTTCTATAAAAGGGATCTTGGTATTATTGTTGGAGCTGATCTGCAGACGCTTCTCTTCAATTTTTGCCGTCAACATGTTGATATCTGAATCCAGGTTCTGCTGATCGAAGGCTGTATTGGTTTTGATCTTTTCGACTTCCTGTTCGGTCTTAAATTCCATATTGGTCGTACTCACCTTTTGCTGTTCGTCAATACGGACTTTCAAGCGATCCTTCTTCTCGGCAATTACTTCAATTTCATTGATAAAATTAGAGTAAAGACTGTCCATCGCCTGATGAAGTATCTGATGATCGCCGTTGTTTTCTTTGGCCCGGTTATATCCGCTCTGTTTGACTAAATCTTTGTCAAAAGCGCCGACCTCCGAAGCTATAATATTGTCCAGCACGTCTTTAAACTCTTTTAAGGACTGCTGCTGAAAATTGAGATCACTGCCCGATGACACCTTGTATCTCGAGGTTTGACTTTCTAATTTCGTCTGCATAGGCATTTCAATTTTTTCAGATGAGATGATGTCTTCCAAAGATTCACCATTATTGATTCGTATAGCTCTCGTGCGGATTCCATGAAAAGTTTCGGTAAGCTCCGAGATGGTCTTCGGGTAATTGGTCACGATGACGCTTACATGGTTGTTACTTTTGGAGTTGTTGCTCCAATTATAGGAGCCTGTTATGGCTACGCTCTGATCGATCACGCAGAATTTTTGATTCATAATACCCCAGCCTACGTTTTTGACCTTGGTTACATCAGCCCCCTGCTTTTCTAAAAGTGAAAAATCTAACTTTTCGTTATCGGGCTGATCGGAGATAATAATAGAAACTTTTACATGTCGATCGAGACATCCCTGAACTGTGGCAAACAATTCATTGTCGGTAAACCAGGCCATTGCTATCAGAACTTCGGATCGAGCTTTAGAAAGTTCTTGCCTAACACGTTCGTAGATGACTCTGCTATCGGAGAGTGTATCTTGGATCAATTGATCTGTGTTCATAGTGTTTTTCAGTTAAATACGGTTAATTGACTTTTCTGCTATTTGTTGCTTTATCGATTCAAAACTATCAAAAACCGTAGCCGCGATTCTACGGTTTCCCGTAAAGACTCCTTGATAGGCAAAATAGATAGCAAGAGCTTCAGAACTTAACGTAATCGAAATACGGAGAAGAGATATTTTTAAGAAATTTGCTACATTTAGAAAAATAACAAGCAACAATTTATTCATCCGTATGAGCGCAAATGTTCCTATTGTTCGGCAAGTATCCCAGTCTGCCATACTAATCATCATCTTGGTATGGGCTGTTTTTATAGCATTTTTTACAATTTTATTCCAAAAACATGGAATTTTCATAGGTGTTGTTTTATTTTCTGCATTATTTATTCTATTGCAGCAGCTCATTCCATCTAGCCACAACAAAGGAATGAAGGCTATCAAACAGAAGGATTTCAAAGCGGCTTTAGAACATTTTGAGCTGAGTCTTGATTTTTTTACTAGAAACGCATGGGTAGATAAATATCGTGCATTGACGATGTTGAGCGCATCTAAAATGTGTTATCGCGAAATGGCACGCTGTAATATTGCATTCTGTTATGTGCAGATCGGGCAAGCCGAACAAGCAAAAGCGCTCTACGAAGAAATTCTGAAAGAATATCCTGACAATGGAATCGCGTATTATGCACTAAACACCATCAATACGTTTTCAAATCAAGCTGATTAAAAATAGGGCATTCAGCTCTGGATCCATCCTAAGTCTGAACATTACAAATGATTATAAAAACAAATAAGGGCTATCGGTGGATAGCCCTTGCTCTTCATTTAATTGATTAAAATATGGCACTAAATATCTTGAATGCATGAGATATCTTACTTTCAGCAAGTTCCCCGACCTCGTTACCTACCCTGCATACACAAAAGTAGCCCGATAGTCACAAGAGTCTTTACGTAAAACCGTAATGGAAAAAGTTATATCAGCTCAGCATCTCTACAGTGTGCAATTAGCTGGGCATTGTTGGTAAAACCATAAGATTCTTTCATCAGATTAAGGCGCTTCTCAATTGTGCTCAGGCTGGAAGCTTTAGCACCTAACTGTTTGAGTATTTCAGGCATCTGATATTGTGGAATACCTTGATATAATAAATTAACGATCTGTAAGTCAAGCTGGGAGAATTCAAATGCATTTAGATCTTGGACAATTTTCTTATTATCTGCAGATTGATATGTTCTACCTTGATACACCATCTGGAGGGCTTCTTTTAGATGTTCTCTTCCGCGGCGTGCCTTCAAAACATAACCATCAATTTGTTTTTCCTTGAACATTTCATGGACTGTGGTCGTGATCTCTTGCACGGTCATTACAACAACTTTAATATTCGGTTGAATAGATTTAACTGCTTTAATCAGCGAAAGTCCATCCTGAATCTCCTGATCAGAACCATCATCCTTAAAATTAATATCGGTAATAAGGAGGTCATATGGATCTCCGGCACGGATAGCATTCTTGATCCAAGCGAGGGCATGATCACAATAATAAACATATTCGGGATCAACTACTCCCAAGTCACGCAGTGTTACTTGAACTGCAAAATTTTCTGTATCGTGGTCTTCGGCAATGAGTACTTTTTTAAACATACAACAATCATCTTTATATTAATGGGATATTGACAGTAATGCTGAGCCCTTCTCCCGGTTCACTGTCAAAGATAATTCCGCCACCTAGACTTTCAATACGGGAAACCGTATTCGCCATACCTTTTCCCTGAGGTCTTTCTGCTGGTAGGCCAACACCATTATCTTTATAAAAAATTTTAAGCTCTTGGTCTGATTTTTCAATGCGTACGACGACCCGCTCGGCCGCACTATGCTTCTTCATATTGACCATCAGTTCCTGTAGTACATGTTTTATTTCTACTTTAATGCGCTTACTGACATCACCCCATTGTTCGGCGTCAATTCCAACGATCGATATACGACGATCGCTTGTACCGTAGGGTTTAAGCAATGTAGAAATTTGCTCATTATATGGAACTTCAACGGTAGACCGTTGCTCAACGTTATGTGAAATGTCCCGCGATTGGTTGTAAATAATTTCTAATTTATCAAGCAGCACTTCACGATCCAGATCATCTCTATATTCAACTTCCGTCATCACGTGATAAATGTCGTTTGCCACCACATCATGTACCTTCTTTGAAAGATGAAGCTGCGTTTCTTTAACCTTGTTCTCGGCTTCGAGTTCAAGACGCAGCTTGCGTCGTTTATACCAGAGGGTTCCCCCACCGACAGCCAACAGGAGTAAAAAAATACTTGCACCTGTAATCGCACGTTGTCTGACCAGTCGGTTCTGCTTTTCGACATTTTCTTTTTCCAGCCGCAGGTTATCGGCTTTATTTTTTTCTACTTCGTAGCGGATCAGGGCGAATTGGTTTTTAGCGGCAGAACGGGCCTGTTGGATGCTGTCGTTAAGCTGCTGATACTCTTGAAAATATCTCTTAGTCCGATCATATGGTGCAAGTTTTATCAATTTTTCAAGAGCTTGCAACTTATTTGCTGAACTTTTTAGCCTACTCGCTATTTCGTACATACTTTCAGCATAGACTAGGGACTTTTTGTGATTAGTTGCCACATAAAAATCTGACAGGTGAGATAGGCTTGCATTCTGCCCCCATAGATCATTTTCTTGTTGCCTTATTTTTAAAGCTTGATGAAGTTCAGGTAGAGCATTATAATTAGAATTTTGCAACCATTTTGTTCTCGCTAGATTAGATAAGACCCTTGCATATTCTACTGGACTACTTTTAACAAAATCCACATTTGCAATTTCATTATAAATTGCAATGGCTTTTTCAAATTTTTCGAGTTTCTGATAACATAGAGCCAGATTATTTTTATATGTAACCGTATTAATTGAATCATCCGAATATCGAATGGCCAGATTATAAAAAGATATTGCATTCTCTAAATCATTCAGATTAACTGTCGCTGCTCCCAAATTGTTATAATTTGTGCTTAAGTAGATGTGATGTTTTAGATTATTTTTATTCATAAAATCGAGGGCTTGAAGAGCCGTTTCCTGAGCTCCATAAAAATCTCCTTGATCTTTTTGAGTGATAGCCATATTGACCAAACATTTTGCGACCCCTAGACTATCACCATTATCAAGGAAAACCTGTCTAGCTCTATCAAAAAAGAAAAATGAACTATCGGGTTTGCCGTTATCGACATATTCATAAGCTTTGTCATAGTCAATATTCTCAATTTTTTTTAACTGAAGTTCCCTATTTCTATTACAAGAAGGAATTAAAATAGGAATAAGGTATAAGAAATAATATTTCAATTTTGCCTAATTTCTTACTAATATATCTACAATTTTAGAGCAATAAAATTTTAAAAGCAAAAAAAGGCAGCCTGAGCTGCCTTTATATATCCAAACGTTACAATATGTTTATTTTCCTTTCGGAGGTCTCGGGGTACCTGTTTCACCTCCAGTGTCACCAGGATCTACAGGAGGCGTTGCATCTGCTGTTTGCACTGTTGGTGCGCCAGTGTTCGGTTGTGAATTAGACGGTTGACCGATTCCAAACAAAAAATATAATATCAAACTCCACATACTCAAAAAATTAAAAGTCAAAAACTTGGTAGGTCCCGTGCCCCATGCACGGGATTGCTACAAATGTTTTCAGAAGGCCTTCTGAATTTTTTGGGAAGTAAGAGTGTCAATCGCGGGAGGCAGGAGCTGCTTCCCAAACCGGCTAAAGACTACCGCGAGATCTTCTCATTGTGAAATCAGATTAGTATCTTAGTTTATATTTTAATCGATCTATCATCTGACTTCGAGAACAAAGTTATAGCCGTTAAAACCCTTTTTATCAAACGCTTCCAATACTTCACAACATTTCATGATGTTTCATAATGTTTCAAAAACTCTGGAAGGTCTTCCAGAGTTTTCCAAACGGTCGAGATGATTATAGCGCTATCAAGCGTACGGTTTCCCGTATTTTCATTATTGAATAGATATTAATTTTGGAATCATGTTTGAGAATTTTCAAAAAGCTGTAAGAGACAGCTACCTAGATTTAAAGAAAAACAGACAGCTTGATTTCTCCCGCGAATGGCCTTCAGCAGGAGACCTTAAGAATTGGTCTATACAATGTTTCGAGAAAGGGCTCTCTGAAGCGGATGAAATTGTATTTAATGATTATTTTAGAGAAAAAGATGAAAAGAAGTTACAAAAGCAACTTGGTAAGTCACTCAGGGAAATAGTTAAAGATTCGGATACCGATAAATTTAGGGCTTTAAGAAATTTTATCATTGGAGATACAAAACGCAGCCCAGACAGAGATGTCGTAAAATTTCTCGCTGTACTGATTAATTTTCAACCGCGGCCCTACGAATTTAATTATAGTAACGAAGTCCAAACAGATGGTGCTGCTCCAATCGATGATGCTGACATTCACGATGATACTTTTAACCCTCCTAGCCAAGACAACGGAGATGAATTAGTTTACGACAAAAATTCGGACCACCTAAGAGTTGACATCAATGATATAAATGAGCTAGCCCCTAACATATCATTCGATCATCCGCAAGAGACTCTATGTCCTGAAGAAACTTGTAGCGTGAGTATTTTTGAACATATTACCAATATCATTCCAACAAAATCGGAAGATCAAATCGAAGACATTATTGATTCAAGTGAGAGTAAAAATGAAAATTCAGAAACAGAAGAAATTCGACCTGTAAGTGATATAGTTAGCACTGATGAGATAATTTCAGATAACAGCAATAAAGGAAATGAGGGTCAACAAAATGATCCCCGATCATTTTTCAAAAAAAACAAACTTGTATTGAGGTTTTCTGGTGTAACATTTTTGGTATTAGCAATATTGACTACCGTGCATTTTCTGACGCCTGAAGAGTGCATGTGCTGGAATGGAGAAAAATATATTGAGGTAGATTGTCAGAGTAAGACACAGCCATATCAAGTGATAGGCTTAGATAAAAACAAACTCGATGGATTTGTGAAAATAACGAGACCAGATACCCTGGGTCCCAAAGATGTTGGAAGAGTATGGTATTCAAAAATCAATCATGAGGTGGAATTTTTTACTGGACCGGGTTATCATCCGACGGAATTCGGACGTTCGCTAAAAGCGGCTACCATACGAATTTTAAATAGCTACGCGGGGGCAAACGCCAAAGTTGATCAAAACAAGAAATATGGAATTATGCAAAAACAATAACTTTTTGTTGTCAATGCAAATTTCCAAACAAAATAAAAGCCACATCTCACGAAGTGGCCTTAAATAAACATATGATTCACTAGTGATCTGACTTTATGCTGATCTGGGCAGATCACTAGTTAAACAATATGAACAGCAATTGAGAAAACAACCTTTTTTAAGGGGCATAATTTCAATGAAATCCAACTAAGGGACTAAATTATATCCGTATTCTCCTTTACCTGCTTTCACCATAATATCTATAAATTTACTATTTTGTATCGCATAATAAGTTATCTTGATGGACTGCAAACTATCTTTCAAATTTCAAAGTCGCTTTAGCGATCATATAATCAGCTGACTCCTCAAGGATATCGGTGCTTACTGTACAGTTCAAATGTTCACCTTTTTGTTTTTCAATAGTTTAATTACGGCACTACGCCGCTAGACTCCGCATTGGAAGCTTGGATATTTTCGATTGAAATCAGCAGCAAATAAATGCTCTAAACCCAGTGATTTTCCGCAGGTAGTTACCGCTATATGGTGCTCTAAAGTGAAGTTAAAGACACTTTTGGTTCCTTCCCTGACAGAATGGTGATTAAACCATCTGCATGTAAAAGGATAAAATGTAAAATATCTTCCTCACTAATAATATTGTAGCTATTTTTTGATATCCAATGAATCATATCCGATTTTTCAACCGAAAATAACGACCAATTATTTCCTGTAATACTATAATCGTCAATCATTTTTAAAGAACTATTTTCATTTTGGCTTTGATAGTAGAGTGCATGAAACCCAAAATCGAAAAGAAGCTTAGATCCAGTATTCTCTATTTCAAAACTTACTTCGAGACCGTTTGCTTGGTCATATGATAAACTTATTAAATAAAGATCTCCATGTATCATTTCAATGGGATGCCATTTTTTTAATATATTGTTCTTTTTCATATCCGCATTTATTGGTAGAGCAATTAGACTTCCGCCTGCAAAGATACTTCGATTTCATCGCTGCTGGAACAGAATAGTGCTTTAGATCCCAATCTAGAAACATTTCTTGACTTTCTCTATGAAACCAATTTAAATAGTCCGATTTATCGGATACCACTAAATTTTGTTTCTTTAACTTTTTCCTTTCCAAATTCAATTTGAGCCGCCGATGCCAGCGATACAGTACCAAGAGAATTAGCTGTTCAGATTTTCAATATCTTTTTTGAAATTAGCTAATAAAGAATAAAATCTAGATTTCAATAGCTCACTTTTTCTTTTATTATCCATAACAATTTCATTGAAATAGATCGTATTAACCCAAATATTTAAATTATGAGTATTCGTTTCGAGATCATCTTGGGGGGGCAATATATGCACTGTCGAAAAAATCGTTACCAAGAATACTAAAGTTGAATTCCATTCACCTTCCATATCAAGTATAAGAAACTCAAGTTATCAAAAAATAATTTACTTCAATAAAACTATTTCAAATTGACGATTGTTCTTTCAATACAAAACGGCAACAAGCTGCCTTTCGAAATAAAGGTTCAACATAAAAATTGGCGTCGTACAGTGAAAATCCAATAGTCTTTAAAAACATTGGATGACGAAACAAAAAAGAGGAAACGATAAGAAACATAAAAATTACTGTACAACTAAACGCTAAGGGAAAGGGTCTGATGAAAATCAGGCCCTTTTGACGTAAAAAAGCCACGCCTCTCGACATGGCTTAACAACTTATATATTTGTAAAGGATGGTTCTTATTTATACGAATTGATCAATTCGGAATCTTCCCAAACACGTATTTTACGGAACAAAGTCATAAGATTTTTGCCGCAACATGAGTATTAGTCATTCTTTGTTACGAAAAGATCGTCAGCCCCCTCATTGATAGGTATATACAATCTTTCCCAACTTTTTGAATGAACCATTTGCCAACTATGCCCGGTGCCTTTCAAATCTTCCGCCAAAAGAATTGTACCAGGTTTGATTAAAAAAGTTGAACCATCGCTGACTTTAAATCTGATTTTACCCTTCAACGTCACCACATATTGTCGTCTCGGCGCTGGATGGGCGTTTTTCTCCCATTCTTCGGTCTTATTACTCGACCAAAATGTAGTAATATTAGCGTGTTTCAAGGTAGGAATAAAACCTTTTTGAAACGAGCAAGTTCCATCCGGATTGTTGATCAATCGTACCGCAGGCATTTCACCTTCGGCTTCGACCTTTACCTCTTTAATTTTTCCGTGACCTTCTTGTGCTTTCAGAGCAGTTAAGCTTGATACTGCCAATACGCAAGCAATAGCTAATTTGGATATCATTTTCATTTTGTAATATTTGAAATTATTTTATTGTTTTAATTTTAGAATTCATAAACCGTGTCGTGCACCATCATCCGTTCAAAATAAGGTTTGTATTTAGCAACAAGGGCGAGGTGCCCTGGTAGCTTACCATAAGCCTCAAGTTCCTCCAGTGTTGAAAATTCCATGGACGCATTGTACGTAAACGAGTTATCCAATACCGCTCTTGGTGAAGAAGCAGCAGGCTTGCCATAGCGTACATTTTTGACATAGGGAAGCTTTTTGAGACCTTCAAAAAACTGTTTAAACTCTTCCACCTGTTCAGGGGACAAGTCAGGCTTGAGCCAAAAAAGCAAATAGTGGAAATACACTTTTTTAGTTTTTGCTTTTTTCTCTTTTGCCATCAATGAGGTGGCCGCAAAGCTCATAACACCAGCGGTACCTAGTGTAAGGATAAAATCTTTTCTTTTCATGTTATTGCTATTTAATTAAAATCAATTCTATATTTAAGCACAAATGCCCACTTGTGATCTGTTACCACAGCTTGATCCGCAGCATTTAAATTATAGATCGGACGATTTTGCGCATCAAAAGTCAGCCGGCTGCTATTACCGTGCATCAGTAGCGAGATACCTGCATCATAAATTAGACTTTTGTCTTTCATTGCCTTGTAGTCCCCTACTTGTACAGAAACCGCTGGCTGCAGCTGTAAATTATGTTTGGATGGATTGAAATAAGGGAGTGTACCGCCGACCTGCGCGTAAAATGTATTTCCCGTGCCAGCATTTGGCAAGCTATTTCCCGCACCATTCAGGCTTGCATTGGCCGCATCGATACCTGTCGCGGGGTTGTTTGTCCCTGCAAAGCGGAGATAGTTAGGACCATAATCGCTGTGCATGGCCATACCATAGGCACTAATCGAAGTTCCCTTCACTTTGTCGATGGGCGCGTCATAGATGATATCCGCTGCAAAATTGCGCATATCGTCATTTTTGGTCATCTGTTGTTCATCCAAGTGCCAAAGTGCATTGTGCATATATTCAAATCCTGCCCCTACACTGAGGACATCTTTTTTGCCGAGGTAAGTACCTGAATTGAATGGCGTTTCGTTACTCTCCTTATCGTGAAATGCGTAGCGGAAGTAGCCTGACACATCTTTGCGTGCTTCATTTTTGCTGAAGGTGGCTTTATTTAATTTTGGATCAGCACTGGCTGCGGAATATGGATCAGCCAGTACCACCCGATAGTCAAATTTTCCAAACTGCCCTTTTGCATAGATGCTCATTTCACGTACGACCATATCAGTCGCCCCAGTATTGGATGTCGCATACAGGGGCAAGTCGTAAAGCAACGTATTGAGCGGTCCTGTTGTAAAACGGGAAAGACCACGCCAAGTGGAACGACCGCCACCGATCGCAAGTTTGGGACTGAAACTATATTCTGCATAGGCATCCAAGAGATCCATATACGTATTCGTCTTGCTGTTGACATTTACATTGGTAGGCCCCATCTGTAATACAAACAGTAAATTTTCGGTAGGCTTGTAAGTCATCTTTGCCCTAATACGCCGCAAAGAAAGATCAGATACATTCGAAACGGACTCGTTGTTTACCAAGCTTCCCGGATTGAGCTGACTATATCTCGCCCACAGCTCAGCGTATCCGCTGAAGCTGATATAATGTGTATGCTCCTTATTTAAGAAATGAGTAAGTTTTGGATTTCCAAAATCATTGGTTTGCGCCTCGGCGAGCTCTGCGCTACCTAGTCCCAAACTGAGGAACAATGCTAAGGTAAACTGTTTTCTATTCATGATACAACCTAATTTTTTTCTTTTGATAAGTCAAAATTAGGCTGAATATGGAGGTGATATTATTAGAAAACCATTAGAATTTTAAGATTATTCATGCCCTTTTGGATAAGCGAGTTTAAGTTTCACTGAAAACACCGTCCCTACATGCAGCGTTGAATTAACGACCACACTAGCTTGGTGCATCTCAATAATCCGCTGTACAATTGAGAGACCGATGCCATGTCCCTCTTTTGAAGGCGTACCCGCCACACGAAAAAACAGATCGAAGATATACGGGATATCTTGGCTGTCTATCCCGATACCATTATCTTTTACCTGCACCTGTGCTATAGTATTATTTCTGGAGAGCAATACCTGAGCATAATGATCGGCACTATATTTACAGGCATTTTCGATCAGATTAGCAAATGCTACTTTCAAGAGGTAGGCATTTGCAGATACCCAGATTTCATCTTCGTCGATTGCTGCATCTGCATCAAAAGAGATGCTAACCCGATAGTCTTTATTTTTCTCTAAGACGACCAATTTCGCTTCCAGCAGTATTTCATCGAGTCTGATTTCTTCAAAATTCACTTGCGAACTATCGTAGTTTGCCCGGGCAAAATCCAACAAGGCTGTCGAAAGTACCGTAGCCTCTTTGGCATCGAGTAATGCCCTATCAATAGAAGTACAATACTCATCCACATTGGTATTCAGTTGTTGCGCCAATTCCAGTTCGGCGATCATGGCAGCCAAAGGTGTTCTAAACTCGTGGGAAATAATGGAGACAAAATGGCGCTGGTTGTTGAAAGATTTTTCCAACCGATTGAAAGTACTGTTAAATGTGTCGATAAGTTCTGAGAGTTCATCTTTCGCACTGCTGTAAGAGACGCGTGTGCTCAAATTATGTTCGGACACATCCTTTATCTGATGAATAATGTAATTTATTGGCTTTAGAATATAACGTGCAAATAGGAATGAAGAGAAAAAAATGAAAAACAGGGCAACAATATAGATCGTTATCAAAATATTTTTTAGCCGTTCCATATGCGCAAAGCCTGTGACATCATAAGCATGTCCGATTAAGAAAAATGGCTTACCCTCAAATTTATAGTTCAAGCCCATATACAATTCTTTACCTTGTTCCCAAGTTAAAAAACTAGCCCTCTTAATCGATTCTAATCTAACATCTGGATACGCTTGTTCACCGATATCGGCAAAAACCACCCTATCCAGCCGATCGAAAACAGTAATCTGCGCTTCATTGATCAGTTTTTTGTTTTGTTCGTGAATTCTTCTGATCTGATTTTCCTGTACTTTAGCATCAAAAATAAATTCTGCGCGCCATATGATCTTATAGCGCAGCCGGTCCACAAATTCTTCCTGTCGATTTAGTTCAGAAAAGAAATAAACTGCATACGCGAATAGAAACAAGATGATAGCCGACGAGAACGTAAATACCCAGGACGTTCTATTGACAATCTTCATTCTTTATTGGATAAAATAAATCCATATCCGGATTTCGTATGAATCAATTTTGGTGAAAAATCACGGTCTATTTTTTTACGTAAATAATTGATATATACATCAATATAATTCGTTCCAGTATCAAAGTTCTTGCTCCAAACATTACGTGCTATCTCATCCTTACTGAGCATGGTTTCCTTATGCTTCAAAAAGAAGTGGAGGAGATCAAACTCTTTTGGCGTCAGTTTGACAAGCTGCCCCTGGCTATGAACCTGTTTTCTACGCAGATCAATGCTGATACGATCATAAGTCAATAGCCCTTGAATCTCTTCTTCACTGATTTCACGATGGCGCTTGAGCAAGACGGCGATACGTGCAAAAAGTTCGCGTATTTCAAAGGGTTTCACCATATAATCGTCTGCTCCAGCGTCAAAGCCAGATATTTTTTCATCGATACTGCCCAATGCCGTGAGCATGATGATCGGAATTCTGGGGTAAGCAGCACGCATTTGTTTACTGAGCTCTATGCCATTCATTCTTGGTAACATAATGTCTATAATTAGTAAATCATATTCAACAGATTTGATCTCTTTGATCGCGGTTTCGGCATCCCCAAAAACATTGACCAGGTAGCCCTGACTTGCCAATCCTTTCTTCACACTTGAAGCAACACGTTCATTGTCTTCTACGACCATAATCTTCACCATTCTAGCGCTGTTGTATGTATCTATCAATTATTGCAGGGCAAAGTTAGTGATTTTTCAAAATGGCAGGACAATGCGGATTAAGATTTTAAAAAATAGAAGCATTTGAAAGGCAGAACACCAAAAAATAATTAACAAAAGGTTTAGAGTGTAAGGCTCAATGATATAGTTATCGTGTTATTGAAAGTATTCAATAACACGATAACTACCATCTTGATATTTATCGAGCAGTTCTTTTAAATAATACTTGTGCTGAACTCCGGTTAAGACAACTATTTTTTTTCCACTATACTGATTAGCGTGTTTGATGATATTAATAGCCATTGTAGTATTTCTTAGGTCCCAAAAATTACACCAAAGCTGATAACCATCTCGGTAAGATATCTTTTGACCGTTTGGCTTTACTATATATTTCTCTTCAAAAATTGCTTCGGAATTAGCTATTTTGGGGATCTCATGATGCTGAAGAGTCTGTCTATATCTATTTAAAGTTTCAAAAGCGACTGAATTCAATGTCTTGATATCTGTTTTTGAAAAGTTAAGTAGCGCTTTATTCGCTTCTTTATATTTCTCATAGATGGCTTTATTGGTATCACTTAACTTACCGACTTGATACAAGCTATCGATAAGCTTTACGGTAAGGTAATCAGCCGGGACCATACCCCTATCCTTTCGGTACTGATTTCTACCCTCAAACTCGAATGGTAAATTGCGTGTTTCAGGATATTTTTTAAGATATCGTAATGTAGCAGTCTGCTCATTGGATGTTAGACGAATTTCTTTTGCGTAATCTTTCATCTGTTCGCTATCATTTTCTTGCAAAAGTATATCAGGCCTGATTTTATCTATAATTTCAAATAGCATACCCGGGCTCAAAATGGCGGAGGAGTCATGCACTGTGCCAATGATATAGAGTTCTGTCTTAATCGAGGTTTGAGCTTGTGCCAAGTTTAAAAACAAAACCGATAGACTTGCAAAAAGATATTTCATTAAAAACGGATATTTAGGCATTGTTAAAAGTGATACTACCAAATATAAGAAATTCAGCACATAGGAGAAAATTTTCACCCATTTGATCGATGTATAGAAAAAGAAGACGAAAGAATGGAAATGGGAATGTAAAAAAAGGTAAGAGTACTAATGACTAGCAAATTTGGCGAATGGCAGCAATGGGCAGCTGACTTCGTTATGCTATTGTGCAGATGCAGAAATTTATCTATTTTTAGGAGGCGCTATCTGATTACGAGCTCTATACCTGATCTAAACAATAATCGCTGTAGGAGTAGTTATGTCAACTATTGACCACATCTTCTAGAAACCATAATATTATCTATTTTAATCACATGTGTAAATCTATTGGATCTACAAAATCTGCACAGCTGCTATCACTGCTCCTGCTTTCCTGTCTCGTACTAGTTGGACATAGTTTGCGTGCCCAGCAAACAAAGTACAGTAGCTTTTTATGGGAAATCACCGGAAACGGCCTAAGCAAATCCTCCTATTTACTCGGATCAGTTCATTTAAAAGACAGGCGCCCCATCAATAATAATGATTCTATATTTGTCGCTATCACCAATACGGATGCTTTTGCCCTTGAAATACACCCCGACACACTTTATAAAGAGATTTGGGATATCCGACTCAACAGGCGTCCTTCAAGCAAAAAGATCGAACTTACCGATGTGCAAAAAAAAGAGTTTGTACAACGCTATAAAAAGAAATATGGCGTGATGCCTGATTCGCAGCAATTGGCATCCCCTTATATGGCAGAATACCTCTTGAATCCTAGCCACGATAAGCCAGACGACATTACGGCGGTGCTCGACGCTTATCTTTATGGAGTGGCGCGATCTCAGCGAAAGCAAATTATCGGTTTGGAGCCAATGGCTAATCAACGTGACCTGAGAAACAGTGGAGGTTTAGTTCAGCTCAAAAATAAAAAAGACAGTAATAATTATTATCAACACTTTGAGCTGCTGATGCAGCTCTATAGCGCAGGAAATTTGGACAGCCTATGGAAGGTCATATCGCCCAATATCGATATCGAGGAAATGCAAAGCAGGAATAACACCATGCTAAATAATATCATTGCCCAACTTGACAAGGGTACAGTTTGCGCCGTAGTGGGCGCCGCGCATCTACCAAGCGACATCGGCCTAATTCACCTGCTAAAGCTCAAAGGCTATAGGCTCCGTCCGGTAATGACGAGAAAAACAAACCTAGCCGCCAAATATAAAATTGACTACAGTACAATGGAATGGGCCGCTCACACGGATTCAGTGTATGGGTATGCAGTGTCTCTTCCAAAGGGTTATGTCCATAAGACAAGGATTCTTGGTGGAACCAGCATGATGTATGGTGATCTGAGTACGCAAACAGAACTGATGGTATCAGCAGTATTTGCCGGCGGGTTGAACGGATTGACTCCGGAAGCGTTTCTCAAACAGGAATATGAAAAAAGAACGGCAAATATAAAACACCAAATTGTATCCGAAAAGCTCCTCGAAAAGAATGGTATACAGGGTATGCAGATTATTACCGACCATGATAATATGCTGACGAAATGGGAGTTTTGGTTAAAAAACAACACTTTATATACTTTATCGGCATTTACCAGCAATGGCCAACTGGACAGCTACCTATCAGACCAACAGCTATCGGCCTACCTTATTGAATATTTGCTTAAAAATCGCTTCGGACAGTACAATGCAACAAGCTTACAGAATGATACATACCTATTTACCGGATATAATGCACTATTTCGCTGAGGACTTATCGCAATTAGCTTCCGAACAGAAACTGGCCGCTAGTTTCAATTATTATTCCATAGCGGATTATGTAAAAATAATAGCGTTGTACAAACAAAAAGATCTGCTCCAGAAATTTAGGCTACAGTTGCTCGCTGACGAGCCAATAGGTTACCTGCGCGCAACAACTGCCTGCGAGTTTTTGGTCCTGGACCTTCCAATTCATCAAAGCCTATTGGACAGTATCAACGCCAACTTATCGCAAAGGTATGTACTGATGAATGGACTGAAAGCTAAAAAGTGCGAACATTTGGTACCGGCTAGTTATAAAGCACAAAACGAAATTGGAAAAATTGTTGTAAACGAATACCTAGAATCCGAATGGGATACATACCCCTTGCAAATTGATTATTTAGGTCAGTTAACAGAAAATGATAAGCTATATATGATCTATAGCTTTAAAACGGAAGGCGATAACCAGCGCCATCTCTCCGTTTATATGCCAGATCCAGAAAATAGTGAATGGACGTATAATTTTGAAAACTGTTATTCCGATCTGGAACCGATTAGCAATGACTGGAAAACAGAGGCACTCAAGCTGATTCGTACAATGTATACCGAATAATAAAGAACGATAAATGCCAATAAAATGAATAAATCTGAGAATACAATTGTCAGATTTCGCGCTCTAGGATTACTAAAATATATCCATCCTTCTGCTGATAGTTTACGTCATCCAGCTTTAGTTCTTCAATTGTTGTGCCGCCACAGTTCTGATTTTTAGAAGTTTTTACGGTAAATGGAAAGGATTTTATCGTCGACAGAAATTTATACCGTATAAATCCTTCAGTCCAGCCAACTTTAGGAAGTATAACGCGATCATCGCTTCGTATATCATACGCTACGAGTTTGTTTTCACGATCTCCCAGTTCTTCACGAAACTCAAAGTTATTTTTATGAAGTTGGCCTGTAGTAATCAAGTTTTTCCCTTCAGCATTTACAAACTCAAAAACTACGGGCTCGGGGGGTGTGAAACAATCATTTTTTTTACATGCCGTTATCGACAGACAAAGACATGCAATTATCAGGTATTTATGTATCGTGTTCATAAAATGATTTTAAAAATACATCCGCAGTAGAATACACTTAATTTTTATATTTTCATGACGAAAATTATGCCAAAAAGAGTCTATTTGTTTGGGAGAAACTTATTTAAAGACCATATTATCTTTATCTCATTGTGGGTTATTTAGCGCGAATAAGCGTTACATCATCTATATAGCAATAAGCATTCGCCTTTCCTCTGGCAATAAAACCGACTTCAACGCGCCCATTTTTTACGGATATATTCTTTAAGGTAATATCATCCCAATTTTGATCCGCTTTGCTCAGTTTTTGTTTATACTCTTTACCATTACTTAAGGCATACATATATAAATCCGCAAATCCGCTCCCGCGTTTAAATTTTGCAGATAAAGTATATTTTCCATCCGCTAGTTTCACCTCCTGGCTTGACTGAATAATTTGTGAAACCTTGCGTTTAAAATCTATTTTATCATTAATATGCAGACTCTTTTCACCGATTACCTGCTTTCTATCCTCGGTAGTATTGAAATAATTAAGCACGGGAGATAAAGAATCACTAACAGAGATTTTATTTCCCTTAATTATACTGGTTTGCCACCCCAATAACTGTTCCTGAACAGGTTTAACTGGACTTGGTATATGTCTTCTATCGGCCTCGAAACTCCCGTTCTTAACATAATTATTGTCACCATTCACCAGCCATTCTCCTGTTGTTGGATGAAGACTCCATGAACTTAAGGAATTAAAAATAGGCTTTGGGCCATCGAAGGAAAGGGGACACCACTGGTTATATCCTAAACCATTGCCCGCAAAATTAGCCCATCTGTCGCCACAATATATCACTGTCTGCTTTTTAGTCCCTTTTAGCGTAACAAAAAATCCTGTTTGGGTGACATGGGCATAATCTGCCTCTGTGCCTTCCATGATCAGCATCTTATTGGTTGGCGTATATGGACCGTAAATATGATCTGAAACTAAGTAATAAGCAAAAGAGGAATCCCAGCCGTATAAGTTGGAGGCGAATAAATAGTATTTTCCATTCTGTTTGAACATACAGTTCCCCTCTCTTCCCTCACCTTTGAAGATCATATTACAATCCAATAGTCCAACTTTACCGTCCTTTATACCGATCTGTGAGATGTAAATCTTGTTCCTGCCTCTTCCATAAGAATACACCAAGTATGACTTTCCGGTATCCTCATCGGTGAATACCGTTTGATCGCCAGTGTTGCTTGTTCCTATCATAGCAGTCATATCGATGCGCCGGTGCCATTTAAATGGACCGTTGGGACTTTCCGATAAGGTAATCAATAATTGATCATTATGTTGGATCAGCAGCGCATACTTGTCCATTTCCTTGATGTATGCGACACCTAAACGTCCTGCCCAACGCGTCTGGGTATAATTACTATTAAGTTCATCAAGAGTCAGTACATCTCCGCGAGAGATCCAGTTTACTAGATCCGTAGACACATAACAAGTGACAGAAACAAAATTGTCACGATCAGGGGTGACACTAGGTTCATTTCGGTATTTTTCAGACTCTTGATATTTTGCTCCATACCAAAAATATTTAGTCTTCCCATCTTCAGGGTCTTTGAAAGAAAAAATGCCTCCCCCTTGGCTATATATAGGACCTCCATCTTGGGTGTCCCAAAAAATATCATTTTTAATCTTCAAAAATCCTTTTGCAGAATCTGACTGACCTTTCGACTGCGAAAATAAAAGGCAAAGGATAAAAGAAACTAAGATGTGTTTAGATAAGGTAATCATAGTTTTGGTCCAATGGAAAAATCCAAGATAAAGCAATAATTCCTAATAGCCATCATGTACCAACCTGTACCTTCCCAAACGTATAGTTTTACCGTCGCACTCCAAAATGACCAGATCAGTATTGGTGAAGTTTTCAAATCTCAAAGTTACTTTAGCGACCATATAGCCTGCCAATTCCGCAAGGAGCACCTAGTCTTTCATATGCTTCAAAATGAAGAATTCTGAAATATTGTCTATCTGAAATATTGTCTAATTACTATTTTCTTTAGTAGAATTATAAAATAAATGATAATTTTAATAGATTTGACATAAAGGTCAATTATCATGAGGAATAGTACAAAGATCACAAATGCAAGCATAGAATCCGCGGGTTTACCAAAGGATGCTAAGCAAGCCATTGCTGAATATATATGGAATGGATTTGATGCTAAGGCTACAGCAGTATCCATTGCTATTAGGAGTAATGAACTTGGCTACATCGAACACATTAGCATCAGTGATAATGGAGAAGGTATAGCACCAGATACATTGGACTATTCATTTGGCAACTTTCTGGATTCACTCAAGAAAGCGCAACCCAAACGTACTTCCTATACACGGGGCAAAAAGGGAAAAGGGCGATTCTCATTTTCCCTTTTTGCCACCCGTGCCACTTGGCATACTGTGGTGGCGCAGCATCAGGGTCTGATAGCGTACACATTAACCATAAACAGAGATACTAAAGAAACATACGATAGCTCCGAATCGCTCCCATCCCAGTCCGAGCATACAGGAACTACTGTTTTACTCGATGGAATATTTGGCCTAAATGCTATGACATTCGAGTCGGAAGATTTTAAGGATTTTCTGGCACAGGAATTTGGCTGGTTCTTGTATCTAAATAAGGATATGGGCTACAATATCACCATAAATGGTAATCCGATCGCCTATCAGCAGCTGATTCAGGAGACCGATGAAACCTCAGTTACGATATATAGTCCACAAGAGAATTCGTTCGTATTTAAGATTAATTATATCCGATGGAAATATTCTATTGGGGACCGTTACTATTATTATTTCCTGAACAGTCATAAAGTGGAGGTAACCAAACTGCTGAGTAGTTTTAATAATAATGCTATTGAATTTCACCATTCGGTTTATGTCGAGTCTGCTTTTTTTGACAGTTTTGAAATGTCAGATATGACGCTATCTACTGAAGGAAACTTATTCAGCGAGAAAGAACAACAAGTAGTATATCGCAAGCTCTTAGCCGAATTACGTGATATGCTGGAAAGGAAACAGAAGAAATATGTTCGCGAAAAAGCGGTGGATATCAAATTAGAAGAACTCACACAGAAGAATCTTTTACCCCACTACGGGCATGCTAATTCTGATAGCGATCGTAAGGCCAAGTTACTCCAGCTTGTGCAGGAGCTCTACATTGCTAATCCACGTGCTTTTGTCGGTATCAAAGCTGATTTAATTAGGACATACTTAGGCTTCTTGGATCTCTTGCTACAAACAGATCGTAAAGCAGAGATATTACCCATCATTGAGCAGGCTATCCCCCTATCGGATAAAGAACGGGAAAGGATAGGAATGATATTGCGGTAACAACATGAATAGATTGCAGTAAACTTTTCATCTTCTTCCAATATGACGTTTCAAGAACCCATCAAAATTTATAGTAAGATGTTCTATCTTTATCCTCAACTGCTCGCAATAGTCGTTTTCAGCATCTTTACATCACAGTCTATTGCCCAAGAAAAGCTAAAAGTCAATTATAAACACCTAACCTATCTCCCTAAAAATTACCATACAGATACGTCCACACATCCATTGGTTATCTATCTTCACGGAGGATCTCAAAAGGGCGATGATCTTGAAAAATTGAAGATCTATGGCTTACCGTATTTAGTAGATCAAGGAAAGGAATTTGATTTTGTAATGGTTGCACCACAATGTCCGGAGGGTAGATATTGGTCTACGGAAAATTGGTTCGACTCGCTTTACAATGAAATAACCTCAAACTACCGCATTGACAAGAGTCGCGTTTATGTGACTGGAATAAGTATGGGTGGATATGGAACCTACGCTGCAGCACTGGATCATCCCGAAAAAATTGCGGCAATTGTCCCATTGTGTGGAGGAGTAAATGATAGCGATACTACTCGCATTTGCACGCTCAGAGACATACCCATCCTCACCTATCACGGAACGGCGGATGACCAAATCTCCATAAATGAAACAGAAAGGATAGTCAAATCTCTAGAGGAGTGCAATAGTGAAATTATTTTCCACCGTCTTACAGGAAAAGGTCACAGTATCCAGTACCTCTATGAAACTGAGCCCTGGATTTATGAATGGTTGTTGATGCACCGCAAGGCGATAAATAACGAATAACTTTACATTATAGGTTAGAATAATGTTTTTTGGGATAGGTTAAATAGGTATAAAATCCACGCTATTATGCTATATTCCAATCTTTATTTAAAATTATCTCGGGATTGATTTTCACGGCTTCATCGGTTAGATTTTTCACTATAAAAACGTTACCAATTAGGCGAAAACGATAAGTCTTTGCTATCGTTTGGATATATACCGAAGCAGTATATCCCTTGTAATAAGAATGTTTTACGTTAATGGCGACTATATCTTTAAAAAAAATGGTAGTATGCTGAAATAGATAAAAAAAGCACACAGTACCCTCTTTTATTATATAAGATGGCATAAATTTCTCATAAAACGGAGCCATATCATTGACCTTTATCAGCTTTTCCATATCTATTTCTGACAGCGAATTAATTGACTGCAGATAATTATTGGTCATTTTTTTAACAAAAAAAATGACTGGAGTAACAATCATTAAGGCAAAGCCTAAAAGAACCAATGCATAGATATAGCTGTCGCTTATCCTTGCATTATAACGATCGTCACCCAAAATTGCTTTTCCATAAGACATCGTTTCCATCATTGTACCGATGAAAAAAACAACCGGAAGTATAAGCGTTACCGACAGCATAATGCCAATAATGATTCGACTTCGACGTAGTAAGCCATCTGTAAAAAACTCTTTCCCTGTTTTTGCTTTAATGTTCATAAACTTTGCTTTAGTAGCCTCGCATGTCCAAAAAGATTTGTATACACGTTATTCTGCATATCCGATTCCAATACACTCATTTAAACTTACCTAAAGTTTTATCTGCCTAATCCACCGTTTAATAATCGACAACTAGCATTTGTGATTTGTTTTAAAAATTCAATTACCATAAGAAAATATTGCTAATGTCAGTAAGACGGCTTTAACCACACTATTAGGGAACTCGGGGGCTACATCTAGCTACTTCATAGAAATCTTTAAATGTTGACTAGATGAATACATTCTTTGCAAGTTCGAAGAGGTGTGCTTCCGATTCGTAAAAATGCATCATGTAACCCGCTGTGTTGGGAAAAAGGATAAGATCTCCAATTTCGGGATATTTCTGCAGCTTAATTTGTCGTTTGAGAATCAACTCTTGTTCGAGACAATAACTGCCAACAAGATATGCATAACAGGGTTGATCTGAATCATCACCTTGCTGTTTGGGTAGATGCAGAGGATCCAATAAAAAGTCGGCACTCGAACTACGCAGCTGTGTACGGTTCATTTCCAAACCCACAAGCAGACGACCCTCGCTATCTTTCTTACGAAAGGCCACCTTTGCCAACGTACAACCTACTTGATCCAACAATGAACGACCAGGTTCCATGCGTAATTCCAGCCTCCGATCTGTAAAGAGTCGGTGTATTGGGAGTCCATAGATGCTGGAACGGGCTGTAAGAATCTGCTCTAATAATTTTTCCTTGTGGATCTCATTGAAATATGGATATACAGTAGGTTCGCCATAAAGCTTATCCTCGATCTTGACCATACCTAAGGCATCATTCTGGTAAGTAAGTTCAGGCCGATTTCCCAGCACGGCTTCACGTAATGCTGTATGAAAGGATAACCATTCTTGTTCCGATTTAAGATAATTCATCAGGATACCCCCGCCAATATCGAGAGAGCGCGTGTGTATTCCTAAGTCATGCAATGCATCAATCACCTGTATTGACTGTTCAATGGCAGCAACACGTTCGTCAATTGAATAGCCATTAAGATGAAAATGCAGCCCGTTGTATTTGAGCTGAGGATAGATTTCTGCCAAACGTTTTATGCGTTCTGCAACGCTGTCGATAGTAAAGCCAAAACGTGTTGGTAGTCGTTGGCCATTGACAAGAAATCCTCCCACACGTATATTAATCAGCATGGGTTTCCCAAATGTTGCGGCAACATCCTGTGCCAATTGCAATTCATCTTCGTTATCCAGTACAACGGTAACATTATACTTTAATGCCAATTCAAGGAGTTGTCGATTTTTGACTGCAGCAGTCAGCACGAGTTGCTCACTGGCTATTCCCGCATCAAGGCATTGCTGTAGTTCCCTAAGGCTTGCGGTATCCACGCCTTGGCCGGCATCCGCTACGGTTTGAGCGAGTTGCAGGCATTTATTTGCTTTACGGGCGAAGAATATCTTGTGAATGACATTATACTTATTCAGCACAGCTTGATAAGCATGGATATTTTCATTTAAAGGCTTAAAGTGATGTATATTGACTGGTGATCCGTATTGTTCAATTCGTTCAAAAAGTTCTTGCGGCTCTTTGGTAAGATGATTTACCCAAGGATGCAGAATAGGTGTTAAAGAAAAAAAAGTGGTGTTCATGCTGTATTTCTATAGTGTTCGGATTGTGTCGTCTACCCAATAACAGGAAGTATCGTTTTTTGTTCGTGACAAGGTGTCGTTGTCGAAGAATACGCCTTCGGTATTCGCCCCATAGCAGTAAATGGGCACCTTGGCCAAGGTATTGCACTTGCCACGCTGATCCATGGACAAAGTACCAGGAAAATAAGCTTCATTTCGATGGGGACAAATTAGCCCCTGGCTTAAAAGTGTATCATATAAAGCAGCATTATGCTGATGTAAGGAGGGTCTGCCTATGCGTGCATCGATTAAGGTATTAAAAGATGTAGCTTTTCCATTTTCGTCACAAACGACGAAAACACTCCCCACTTCTTGCCATCGAATGGTCGGCTTTTTTAAAGGCAAGAAACGGATGATACCCGCTCTTGCCAAGGCTAATATTTTTTCCATATTGGCAATCGGCGGACCATAGCTTACGCGGTTGAAAGCACCGAAATAATACTGATCCAACTGCTGTTGCGAACTGCCGGTAAACCCTACGGAAGAATATAATTCAGCAATATATGGACATATCTCAGACCAGACCGAAGCAGCCGCCATTAATGGGCTATTCTGTTCACCTTGTTGCGCCTCCTCAATATTATTCTCGATATAGCGCAATATTTCCTCCTCATTCGTTAAGTTGGGTTTTAAAAGTTTATGTAATGTAAAACGTTGTTGTAAAGGGATCGCATTTATTAAGCTTTGTAGACGTTCGAGGTCGTTCTCGTTGAATTGGACAGCATAATAACGAAGTTGAATTTCCTGCTCGATTATTGGGAGCATATCTTTCTCAAAATCAATTTTCGTAGGCTGTTGCATCCATAATTTAAACTTCGAAGCATTTAATAAATATAGCGGACGTTTTTCTTGATACTGTGGACCACGACAAAGTATAGGTAGCGAAGTTCTTGAAAATGAATAGATCAATGGTTCCTTTCCTGAAGGACAATATTCTCCGTTATCATCAAAGGTGCCGCCGCGTCCTTCAGTAAGAGCCAATGCAATATCAATGAAAGTAAGTCCCATGCCGGTAATACCTACTTGGGCATCAGAAGTAATATCGTCATATTTTGACACCGGATACGGACTTCTGATAAAATTTGCCACTGGGACTTCATCTTCAGTGATTAGCGGCGTGTTATTGTAACAATGTCCTGTAGCGAGCAATATACTTGCAACATCCCATCTACCCGTGTTGGTTTCAACCTTTGCCTTAGAATTATGTTCCGCTATTGCCACAACGGGCTCTGCGATAAGCTGAAGTTGGACATTTGCGGGGAGCTGCCGCATCGTCTCCTTAGCTACCCACTGCAAATAATAGCCCACCAAAGCTCTCGAAGCAAAGTCAGTTGGCTGGACATCTATATCTATACACTTCACCTTACTGAGCCACTCCATAAAACTTTGTTGATCTTCTTTCTGACTATACTTATCATAAAAAGCATTCAAATGGCCAATACAGTAATTAATTAACAGGTAATCAGGCTGGTGAATGCTGTAGTTTGGACCGCAACCAAATAGTTCATCTCTGTTGAACCATAAAACTTTACAGGGTTTTGTAGCTTGGTGGAGACGCATACGGTTAATGAAATGATTGAGTCCATACAAACCCTTCGGCCCACCCCCAACAATGGCAATTGTATTATCCTCGTGTTGCTGCAATTTTTTTTGCTCTCGTTCTTGATAATAGGAATATAGGTCTTGTTGTGGATTAATGTGTTGCGTATTCCAAATCATACCAATACTTCTTTAAATGTTTGCTGTACCCATTCCTCATTGTATATGGTATCGAGATAGCGCTCGCCACTATCCGGGAAAAGTAGCACTACTGAAGAGTTTGTCGGGATCTGCTTTTTTAATTTATGGAGTGCAGCTACTAGCGCTCCAGAAGAACCACCGATGAGCATACCTTCGCGTTCGCGCAACAATTGACAACCTTTTACAGCTTCAAGATCTGAAACTAATGTATAATGATCAATCTGATGTTTTTGCAAAAACGCAGAGGGATGGCTTGCTCCCATTCCCGGAATATTTCTAGCGTTAGGCTTATTTTCAAAAAGAATGCTACCCACTGCGTCAACGGCAATCAACTTGGTGGTAGCAGATGCTTTCTCAATCGCGTCGGCAATGCCGCGGATTGTACCACATGTACTGGTGGCAACCAGCATATAATCGGGGGCGGCATTGAGTTGACTGGTTACTTCACGAAATATACCTTCATGCGCAATATGCACATTTGGATTACCGTACTGATTCGTCCAATAACTATTGGGAACTTTATCCAAAAGGTCCTGCACTTTTTTTAGACGGTTGCCGAGGTAACCCTGATTCTCATCTTTCTCATTTACCTCGACGATATTTGCACCGAAAGCATTCAAAAGTTTCCTTGCGTGCTGGTTAATATGCGGGTCTACAACAATATAAGAATCGAGGCGAAGCAACTTACAGAGCCGCGCCAGTGCAATACCCATATTACCAGAGGAAGATTCAATAATAGTCGTTTCGTTATTAATATCACCTTTTCGAATGGCTTCAAGTAAAATGTTTGTAGCCGACCTATCTTTTACACTACCACTCGGATTACCCATTTCCATCTTCGCATAGATTTGCATACCCAAGCTGGAGCTGAGTGAACATAGCGATGTTAATTGCGTATTTCCTATTCCCAATGCCAGGGTACTTATTCCCTTTACGTCACTTATTTGTAAGCCCATAGTTTTATATCTTCAGTTTTACCCTTAATGGTGACCATACGCTCCAAAAAAAATGCCGCATACGCTATAAAACCAATATACAGGTAAGTATATTGTGCAAAGGGAGGTTTATACGGAGGGCGACAGGTATTTGACACCTGTTCGTAAATCCACGATACAGTACACCCATCTTTAATGGAATGGTTAGGAAAACTTCGCAAATGGTATAGATAAGAGCCAAGATTGTTTACGAACTAGCAGTACTTATTCCAAAGAGCTTTCCGCTTCCTGAATAACTAAATATTGAATAAGGGATGGCGAATAATAGATCGTCTCTCGCGAATACTGATCGTTCACCTTACGCAATTTTCTTGTTCTTACTTTTATTATGAGAGAATTAAAATATGCTCAAAGGGCATACATTATTTAACAAAAAAAACTTAAAAACAATGAAAAAATTATTGATGAGTGTGATAGCCGTTGCTACGCTATCAACTGCAGCTTTCGCCAGCACAGATGCAAACGCACCCAAAGAAAATGTCAATGTAAAAACAACTGCCTACAAGGTAGCCAAAACCAATGTAGATGCTAAAACCACCGCCAAAACAAAAGAAGACAATTCGAGGTTGATTAGATGTGTCTACGTATTAAACGTATACAATAATAGTGGCGAAGTGGTCGCTACGCATACTTCGGAAACGTATGTAGAGAACTCATGTTCAGGATTCTTCGGAAATTGCAAAACGATTTATAGGCATATGCTAGCCAATGGCGAACTATAGTCTGAGAATTATTTCGTTCGGATTATAAGATTTTATCTAAGCTTAGAATCCGTAATGGGAGGTCAAATGGGGTTTGCCCCGGCAATGTAAATAAAAAACCACATCAGAAAGGGGCAGTCCGGTCAGGACAGCCCCTTTTTAACTAAAAACCCTCTAATAATTTTGCGTTCTAACCTTCATGCAAACTATTACAGTATCTGTACTCCCAATAGCTTTAACCATCCAGTGCTGGTCATATCACCGTTCACCGCAAGCCGTATCCCAGGCTGATTATCATTTGTGGTATCTACAATAGCGACGGCCCAGGTATAGTTCCCCGTAGGAAGATCAACAATAGCTTTCAATTCGTAGGTCATCGGGTTATTTTTAAGCCAGGTCGAAGGTTCTCCTTGATCATCGACAAAAACCTTTTTAACGTTATTTTCGCCGTCCAGAAGGGCAAAGGCTACCTTATATTTATAGTTCCACTGCGGAATATTATTAGGGAAATACCCCCAGCCCATATTCCTCCAACGATGGTTAATTGTTGTTTCAGTACCGACATTGACTTTTTCCGGTAAATAAACCCGATCAGGATATAAACGATAACCCCCCTCAGATATAAAACGTTGACATAACGTAAAGGACTTGGTAAACCAGCTTTCAATTTCACCGATCCGGAAATCCATCATGTTTACAGCCGCTTCCAAGGAGCTGTCAAATTCACCCTGCCGAACATCTTCGGGGTGGTTTTGTCTGTATTTACCGCTGGGATCAGTCCAATAACGGTGCGTACCTGTGGTTATCCAACCGCCCTCCATAATAACGGGACGTTTAAAATTCCACACCTTAGCAAAATTCTTCTCCCAGCTTTGGTAATAGTCTGTCATTCCAAAGGCATCTTGACGCAGACTGTAGCCTTTATTGATCATTTTATTCAATAACTTCTCCGAATTGGGGTTCGCAGCTCCACTGCCCGAAGGGTCACCAACCAGACGATGATAATTAATCAGTAAGGGTACTTTTGTAAAATTCTTGGAATACACATCGGAAATCCAGTCAACAACTTCTTCTTTAATGACTTCAATATTTTGACCGGAAGGGTGATTAGGATCTTCATAAATCACACTATGCCCTTCCCCCCACAAACCGAGTCCATAGGCATCGACAAAAGAGGTTTTATTTAAATCGTTAAAATCCTTCGCTAGTTCTTCAATCACCTTGCTATAATATTTCCTAAAAATAGGATCTTGCAGTACTGGTGTTTTTCTATCGGGAAAAGAAGGATTAGCCAAATAATACTTAGCGCCTGCATCGAACACAAACTGCGGCGTATTTGCACCTTGGTCGCGACCGTCGACAACGATACGAAACGCGATGGGTAATCCTTTATCTTGTGCTCCTTTGATCATTTTGTAGATTGCTGTGCTAGGATCTCTCCAGGCATACACGCCATCTGCAGGATTAAAGGTTCGCCAGCTGGTACGGATATAACAGGCAGATGCATAATCAATCGCTCTGACCGTTTTACCCAAATCAGGTACATAAAATTGGGTATCCCAATAAGAAGGGTTTCCCGAAGCCGAAGCGTACATTACCCAACCATTTAAGGGATTACGAAACATAGTGCTCCTGTTGTAACTGGGTTTTACCAAGGTTCCTGATATATCTTTTTCGATATCAGCATCATTTTTCTTGCATGAAAATGCTAGAAAGCAAAGCATGACAAGACATGCTTTGAGATAGGCTTTTTTATAGGTTATATTTTTCACTTTTAGAAATGTTGAGGTTAACTTGTATTTTTTACCCGATATCTTATCGTTTTAGCGCCAGAATAGTCATATTTCTTAAATCAAGGATCAACACATTTGTGGTGGCGGGAATGGTGAAATATGAATCGCGATTACCCTTTACCGTCCCCCCGCCCAATTCGGTTACTTTTCCCAAAGTGAGAGACAAAGTTTGCGCGACGCCGTCGGGCGTAGGCGGAGCACTAAATGCGTAAGCCAGATTTTTGTTGTTACTGTTATCTCCGGTCACAATAAACTTAGTAGTACCAACTTTACCACCAGTATAGACCAAAATTTGCGGATCGGCCAAACTTACCTGACAATTCATTTTAACAGGCGTTCCCCAACCATTAATACTGCCATGCATCCATAAATCCGTCACGGTGGTCGTATAAGGTTGATCTCCTGTCCATATCACGGTTTTTGCGGAAAGTGCTTTCGCCGGCGAATAGATCGTAGCGGTAGCTTTCTGCATATTGACCACGACACGGTACTCACCAGCAGTTTCTATTTTCCAGGAGAATACTGTTTCTCTCATCTTTATCCCGACCGCATTACCATCGTTTATTGCTGCGCTCCCATCGGCAGTAACCACATAATTGGTTTCTCCGTTAAATTCGACAGGAATTTCAAGTTCGCCCGGCTGCAAATTCAATACATAAGCATATTGATCTAGGTTTTCCAATGTTTTTGGCAGCTCCACCTTAGTTCCGCCAACGGCGCTGCCGCTCAAGAACACTTTATCGGCATCAAAAACAACCGTCTTGATTGGATTTACTGTAATTCTTGCCGTCCTCACCTCAGGTGCTTCAAAAGTACCGCCGCCCTCCCATTGAGCAACTACCCTAAACTCCAGCGTAAAGCTCTTGTTTGCTGGTATACCCCACTTTTCATTGGCCCAATTTTGCAATTGCTCGGAAGTAAAGCTTCTGCTAAATACATTGTCGTCTTCATAGTTAAATATGGCCGTACCCGTACCGAAATTGTTCCCCACCACATCCAACATGGTGCTGTAGCTGACCAAATGATCATCTGACTGTACTCTGGCGGGTTTCCAATTGAATGTGACAATATCTTTGTTCATATTGACCTCGTCAAGCGTAATAATCTCAGCAGAAGGTTGAAGTTCCATTGTCTCATTGACTTTGGGTATATCCTGTATTTCCTGTTTGCACGATATATGGCAAATTAACATGCAGAAGAAAAATAACGTTTTATATAAATAATTGATGATTTTCATTGGTTTAATTTTTACTAACATTTGGATAGTATTATGAGCCTGACTGGCACAGCTGCTCCCGCTACCATTAATTGTAACCAGGGTTCTGAGGGAATGGCGCACCTGTATTAGCATCCCTAATGACCTGCGGAATAGGCCACAAGATATTGTTGTCCGTTATTTTATCCTTTATCGCATTATTATATTTTTTAACACGCTCCACCAAGCTATTGGTACGCACCAAAGTAAATCGCCTGCTTTCTTCCCCAACTAATTCGCGAATACGCTCATCGAGCAAGAAATCCATATTGATTTGAGCACCGGTGATTTCGGAGGCCCCGGCTCTTTTTCGCACCTCATTGACAGCTTGCGCAGCTTTATCAGGCATATTTTGCCCCAAATAGGATTCGGCAAGTAATAGATAGGTTTCAGCCAAACGAAATTTCATACGGTCTTTGTAACTACCGGATAGGCTTAGATTTTCTGGCCGTCCATAAAAGAATTTTGTAATCGCTGGAAATAAACTTTTTGTCGTAAACCAAGTTTGCTCAGTAATATTAGCCTTTTTTCCATAAAGCGAGGTCTCGTTTACGTTGTTATAATACCAGTTGCGTTTAATATTATGGCCCGAATTACGGATATCATTTGCTTCAAAAATACCCGCGACATTCCCTGTTGCATTTGTTCCAGTGGTGCCAACCCACCACTTCATCGGAACCAATTGTGCGATACCACGACCGCCCAAGGTATCCGCCAAAACAAATCCCGTAATAGTCGAGTAATTCGGTATCCAAGCCCTACGGGTCCAGTCATCTGAGTTGGTTCCACCACCGATTGTATTAAACTGAAATTGCAATACCCAGATACTTTCTTTATTACCACTCTTTCTATTTTGATTATTTTCCAAAAATAAATCACTGAATACATCACCCGGTTTACCGCTATTCACCCCATATCTACTTTTCATAAGGTTATAATAACCACTATTGATAACGGCCAACGCTGCCTTTTCCGCTTCGGCATGATTGCCCTGTAACAGATATATTTCGCTTAGCAAATGGCTTGCGGCCCATTTGGTCAGCTTACCTTCTTTAACACCGTCCGGATTCGTGGGCAGATTATCCACCGCAAACTTTAGGTCGTCTACCATGTGCCCGATCACTTCGGCTTTGGGTGTACGGGTAAAATTAAGCTGAAAGTCATACAGAATGGTTTCTACATAGGGTACATCACCATAAAGATAAACCAAGGTACGATAAGCATAAGCACGAAAGAAGCGAGCTTCGGCCTGGAAACGTGCTTTATCTTCCGGCGTATCCCAATTGGTATTTTTTTCGGAATAAACCAGCATCAAGTTTGCAGAAGAAATAAGATTATATGCCCAATTCCAGTAAGTACCCACAAACCGCTCTGACGCGGTAAGCGTGAGGTTAGCAAAAGCCATCAAAGAACCATCACTATTAATTGCGTCGGCGATATCTGTCGATACTTGTAAGGCTTCGTATGGACAAGCGCCATTGTGAATAAACGCCCCACCTTCACCATAGGTATTGTATTCAGAACGCGTGAGTGCGTATAAACCAGCACTTCCCACTTCGAAACCGTAGGTACTGGTATACGTATTGGATGGTGCCAGTTCAGTTTTGAGCTCTTCCTCCAGAAACTTCTTACAGCCTCCCAAGGTGAACAATACGATAAGCCCTAAACTTGTTGTGATAATATTTTTTATTTTCATGTCCTATTCGATTAGAAATTTATATTTAAGCCAAACATATAAGAGCGTGCCGTTGGATAAGAGGCCATCCAGCTATTGTCATAATTGAGCACCTCTCTGATATTAGAAATCGTATTCAGATTGTTGATGCTGGCATTTATATCAATACCATTTACACCTACCTTTTTAGCAATTTTTTGCGGTAATTTATAGCCGAAGGTGATATTTTTCACCTGCACATAGCTCACCTTTTTATAGTACCCGTGCCCCAATGGATTGAGATAGCCCGGTGAAACAATCGTCGCATTAGAATTCTCCGGTGTCCAATAATTTGCATCGTGTACATAGTTAGTAATTCCGAAAGTCCAGGCTCCCAAATTGGCCATGTGATCGTCGCGCCAAACACCAAAAACACCAGTAATTAAAGCAGATGCATAAAAATTTTTGTAAGAGAATCGGTTGGCCAAAGAAGCTGTGTAACGTGGATTTTTAGATCCGATAACCACTCTGTCACTGGTCTCTATCTTGCCGTTACCATCGCGATCATACAGCTTGGCGGCCCCAGGAGCTGCCCCGTCAACAGTAATGGTTTCTCCATTTTGCCATACACTGATCATTTTATAATCGTAGAATACTCGCAAGGGTTGACCAATAAACCAATTATTAGCAATATCATCTATGCCATCCCCCCTTAACTCGACGATTTTGTCACGATTTAGAGAAAATACAGCAGTCGTATTCCATTGGAAATTTTCGCCTTTAACATTCGCCGAATTTAAAGTGACCTCAATCCCTTTATTTTGAGTTGCACCAATATTGTCCCAAATTCGATTGTACCCATTCATAATAGGTACGGTACGGGTCATCAACAGATCTTTCGTTTTAGAAAGATAGGCATCAATAGTTCCGCCAAACCTATTGTTAAATAGTTGAAAGTCCAGCCCAAGATTTGTCGAATAGGTCGTTTCCCATTTCAAATTAGGGTTACCGACACCATCTCCGGCCAAATATGCTGTAGTCACCGCAGCGCCATCATCACCCCAGATATATTTTACATTGGAATATAAGCGGTCTAAAGTGCGATAGGGTGTAATTGCCTGGTTACCGTTGGCTCCATAAGAAAGGCGGATTTTCAGCATGTCAAGCCATTTGACATTATCTTTCAGAAAGCGTTCTTCCCCAATTTGCCATGCCGCTGCTGCCACAGGAAAGAATGCATATTTATTGTTGATACCAAATACCGAAGCCCCATCTGTACGTCCGGTCAAGGTCAATAAATACTTCCCTTTGTAGGCGTAATTTATTCTACCCATATACGATAGCATGGCCGACTCCGACAACGAAGCACTGTTGGAAACAAGACGGCTGGCCGAACCTATCATAAAGTATTCTGTATCATCAGTTACAAAACCAGCCCCGCTTTGTCCCGTCGACCAGCTTTTCGTTTTTTGCATACTGAATAAACCAGTCACATCAAAACGATGATCGCCGATCTGCCGCTCGTATTTAAGCAAGTTCTCCCAGGTATAATCGTTATAATTAGAATTGTTGATGGAAGCACTGCCCCCGGCCTGTGTACCCTGATCCCTGCCTTCAAAGGTATTACGCCCATAATAGGTTCCTGTAAATCCATTGCGGTAATTATAGCCAAAATTTGATCGTAAGGAAAGACCTTCTATAGGCAACAAAATATTGGCATATCCCGAAAGAAAGAAATTGTTATTATATCTATCCTGAATCGCATTGACGTTGCGCATCGGATTGACGATCAATGAGTACTCCATAGGTTCAGGAACATACTTACCAGACTCGTCCTTATAACTACCATAAGGACTTTGCTTAATGGCATGCTCCAAATTTGGTGTAATACCACCGTCACTTTTTCGGGTATATTGCAACCCTATACCAGTTGTTAGCCATTTATTAAAAGTCTGATCCACATTTGTGGTTATATTTAAACGTGACAACTTTGAATTATATACTACACCTTCTTGATCTAAAGCTGCAAGGGCAGCCATATATTTTGTGTTTTCAGTACCCCCGGAAATGCTCAATTGATGATCCATGGTCAAAGCTTTCCGAAAGACGTAGTCTTGCCAATTATTGGTAATGCCTTTCGCATAATTACCACGCTCAGTTACACTAATAATATCGCCTGCTATAGGATCTAACAACGCACCAGTATACCCCTGCCTGATACGGGCAATGTCTTGTTGGAAGCGGATATATTCATTTGGTCCCATGACATTGATACGCTGCATTGGCTCAGCCATGCCAATCAAACCTTTATAGTTTACTTGCGCTCTACCTAGCGCTCCTCTTTTGGTTTGTATCAAAATAACACCATTCGCCGCTCGAGAACCGTAAATAGCCGATGCGGAAGCATCTTTTAGGATAGAAAGATTTTCAACGTTATTGGGATCAATATCTGCCAAGGATCCGCTGTATGGAATACCATCCAAGATAATGAGTGGACTATTATTGGCCGATATTGAATTTTCGCCCCTTATCAACAAGCTTTGCGATGCCCCTGGCGCAGCTTCACCGGTGGTAATGGAGAAACCGGCCACCTGTCCCACCAAGCGATCCATCAGATTGGAGGTCGATACCATACCTAGCTGCTCTTTTCCGACGACAGCCAAGCCTCCAGTTAGATCTTTTTTCTTGGCTGTACCATAACCGACCACAACGACCTGATCCAAAACATTAGTTCCAGACATTTTCACATGGATGACTCCTGATGGATTGACTTTTATTTCTTGGCTATTGAAACCAATATAGGTAAATAGTAGCGTAGCAGTGGGAGCCGCCTGGATAGTAAAATTTCCATTTGAATCGGTCTGTACACCATTTCTCGCTCCCTTAATCATGACTGAAACACCTTTAAGTGCTTCTCCCGCATCATTAGTCACCTGACCCTTGACTTGCATTTGATCTGCTGCTTGCGAATAAGCGTAATTGGATGCCACCGCCAATAGGGTAGCACTCATTATCCAGCTCCTGAGCCAGATATGTATCTTTTGTATCATTGATTTATAATGGTTAGTTTAAAATTACCTGTGTTCTTTACTTTCCCTTTCTCGTAGAGAACATATATTTGAAATAATTATGCTTCAATAGGCTTGGACTAATTTAACTTCTTGTGATAAATAATAGGTGAGGCTGCAAACGCATACGCAATGCGGAAGGCAACATCTCGTTTTCCGACCTATTGACGAAATACAATATTCCGAAAAGTAATGTCATTGGTTTTTGTAAAGTTGGGATTACCCTGCGTGAGCCTGATCACGTGGTCGGGAATAATTTTCATACACATATTTTCCTTTTTAAAATTGGTTAAGACAAAACTATAATCATCACCAATTCCTAGGGTTCGTTTTTGTACGAAAATGGTTTGATTTTGTACAAAAGGCAAAAACAGGTGTTTTTGCCTTCAAAAACAAGATCGCGAGCGATTGTATCACTAATTTTTTATTCCCATTACGTGATCTAGAAGTACAGAATCGCTTTGTTGCACATCAATAGCCTCACCTTGCCCTTTGTACAGGACGTCTCTGAAACTGGCCTGGGAAATACCGCTGGCTTTTATAGGTTGATGACTGATGAAATTCCGCACAAACAAACCTTTCACATGCTCGGCATACTCAACCACTAGACCTTGTTTCGCCAAGGGACTGATGACCATATTGTCAATGAAAATATTGCTTATCCGGAGCTTACCTACAGGCATAATCCGAATAGATCGGTGTGAGATCGAATAAAAGTCCTGCCAATTTTGGAGATAAATAGTCGAAATATTGTCGATTTCACCCCTGTATATCGAGCCACTGACCACATTTACATTTTCTTCTCCTGCTCCCACTCCAGTATCTGTCAAACCGATGTTAATAAAATCGTCGCCACTTCTTCCTCTACAATTTGCAATAAGAATATTCTTACAGCCAAAACGTATGCCCATCCCATCTTGGTTTAAGATCTGTTGGTCAGTTCCATCCACATTCACGGCTTGCCTTACGTTAAAAGTAATATCGCTTACCTTACCATTTGTACAGCGCTCTAATACCAATCCATGCCCATGATAATCTTTCAATGTAATGCCACTAACCTCAAAAACATCGGTATAAGCCAATATAATGGCGTGATTTCGCCAACCACCCTTTTGATTCATTCCGGGTTTGCCAGCATCAGTGCCATAAGATTGGTCAAATCTGCTGGGATTTAGCGATAGCGTTTTATTATGATCGCCGGTAGCTCTTGGATGATCAGCTCCTTCTAGAAGGACATTACCTTTTCCAATGATCTTGATGTTTTTTAATGGAGATATAGTATTGATTCCCAATCCAGAATTCGCTGAACGAATAAAATTATCCCGACATTTATCGGAAAGCTTAATGGTGCAGTTATTCAATTCGAGTTCAAAATCACCAGGAAGTAAAATGGCCTGATCAATGAGCCAAATACTTTTTTTAGCTATGGCGTCATATTTCGGTATGACTACTTTTCCAGTACTGTTTTTTGCCGCATTTATAGCCTTCTGTATTCGTTCAGACTGGGTACCAGTTTTATAATTATTGGGACTAATATACATTTCATCTACCGCTTGGTTGACTGCTGCTGTCAAATGCATAATATTACATAAGCAAATAAAATAGCTAAAGAGAAGCACTCTTCTAAAAATTATCATTTTCATCATCGTTAGGATTGGCTGTTTTTCATTTCTTCCCGCTGGAAACTTTCTTTTTAAAATCTGAAGGACTTAGTTCAAACTGCTTTTTAAAACAGACACTAAAGTATTTGGCATTGTTAAACCCAGTCTGATAAGCAACTTCCGCAATGGTCAAATCCGATTTCTCCAACAGATAAGCACTTCTTTTCAGACGCATATTCAAAATAAACTCTTTGATCGACATCCCCACAATATCATTTATTTTCTGATAGAGAATGGTTCTGCCCACGTTCATGTCAGCCACAAAGTCTTCTACGGAATAACTGGCGTTATCGATGTTTTCTTCAATGATCCGAATGGCCTTAACTAATAGCTCCTCATCCATGGATGTGACGGTAACATTGGACGGATCCACTTGAATATGTTTACTGTATTTTTCTTTTAATTCCTGCTGGTTTCTTAAAATGGTTTCTGTTTGTTGCAACAGATAGTCGATATGAAAAGGTTTATCAATAAATACATTGGCACCGAATTCCAACGCTTTTATTTTATTCTGATTGTCATCTCCGGTACCAGAAATCATAATAATGGGAATATGGCTAGTCTTAAAATTTTGCCTCAGGCTACGACAAACATCCAAACCACTTCGATTCGGCATGATTAGATCGGTAATAATGAGTTGTGGATAGATTTTTTCAGCTTTTATTAAGCCCTCTTCTCCGTCACTGGCAGTATATACATTATATTTTTCAGCCAGACGTTGCTCTAAATAACCCCGAAGTTGTTGGTCATCTTCAATGAGCAGGATATTATCTGTCTTTTTTATGCTTTTGCATCCCCTTTCAGACGCAAAAATATCCGGGGTGATGATCTCATCGATTTCAGAAACCGTGTAATCATAAACATTAGATTGCATATCTCCCGAGCCGGCCTGATTTTTTAAAGGCAGGGAAATGGTAAATGAAATTTTATCGGTCTTATTGACCATCCATATTTTGCCTTCCAGCACATCTACGAGTTCCTTGACAATGGCAAGCCCAAGTCCTGAACTTTCTTCGAAAGTTGGCCGATGGGATGATAGCCTGTTGAAAGAGGTATAAAGAGTTGAAATCTGCTCTTCAGAAAAACAGTCACCGGTATTTAAAATTTCAATGGAGATATATTCGACTTCCGTGATATTCAAGGATGAAAACCGTTCTTTTTCCTCCGCCGTGGTAGGATAGATACGTACCCCCACATACCCATTATCAGGTGTATATTTTAAGGCATTAGAGAATAGATTAGTCAATATTTTTTCGATAACATCATAATCAAAGGCGACATACAAGTTATCCTTAAAAGCCGAAATATTCGTTTCAACACTTTTTTTGTTGGCATAGAGCTCAAATAGGCCAAATATATCGCGTACAAAATTAATAAAATCACCAATTTGAGGATTTAGGGTAATTTTTTGACTTTCAATTTCCCTAAAGCGCAACAATTGGCTAATCATACGTTGAATTCGAGAGACATTCTTCTCTATTAAATCCATGTAAACCAAAGCAGTATCATGAGGTACAATAGTTTCTCTGAGTTGCTTAAGCGGCTGTAATACCAAAGTTAGTGGTGTTTTTAAATCGTGCGAGATATTGGTAAAGAAATCAGTGCGCGCCTGGTTCAGCTCATGCATATTCCGTTCCTTTAAACGCTGCAGCGCCAACCGCTCCTTAAACACTCTTTTATTGCTATAATATCGCATAATAAAAAAGAGCAGGGCAGAGATAAGGGCAACATAGCAACAATAAGCCCACCAGGACAAAAAAAATGGGGGATCTACGTGGATGTATAAGCGCGATATTTGACTGCCCCATTGGCCATCATTATTGGAAGCCTTGATCTCGAAAGTATAATCTCCTGCCGGAAGATTAAGAAACTGTACAGATTTTTGGTTGGCATGACTGATTTGCCAATCTTCACCAAGCCCCAGCATACGATATGCAAACTGATTCTTTTCGGCAAATAGATAACTATTCGCCGAAAACTTAATTTCGACATTAGACTGATTACTAGAAAGCCTTATCTTATCTCCCTTTTGGTTGGACAGGCTTCCAATGTCTTTGGATAAAATCGACGAGCCGTCATCGGGTTTAACCAAGGTATTGTTCACCAGAAATCCTGTAAAAAAAACTTTTGGTTTTTGCGGATTTTTATTGAGGTACGTAGGATCAAAAAGTAAAAAACCATTGGTGCCGCCAAACAGCATTTCGCCTTTGGAAGTTTTGTATGCAGCATGTATGTAAAATGAACCAATATTATCTTCCTGGTAGAATCTCGCTTTTTCAAAAGCTCCGGATTTCAAATCGAAGAAAAAAAGACCATCACTGGTACTTAACCACACATTTTTCGTAACGGCATCTTCTAAAATACCGAAGACCATTTTGGCCGGAAAACCATTGCTTGCACTATAATTGATATACGTTCCGTCTTTTTTAAGCACGTTTACACCTTTCCCTAAGGTCCCTAGCCATACATCGCCATTCGAAGCCACGGCATAACTGCACAGATTATTTGCAGAATAGGAAGCATCCTTGACCATATAGTGCTTTAAAACGGTTAGCGTATGAGTATTTACGACAAAAAATCCCTGATGGCTAATTAAACAGAGCTGGTTTTGATTATTCACATATAATGCTTCTACTTCTAGATTCAACTTATTGCCTTTGGAATCCTTGATTCTAACCATTTCTATCGGACCTTGCCGGTTCTTGCGATAGAAAAATGATTTGTCGGGATCTGTCATCCACCAGTTACCCTCCTGATCGTTTGCAAAATCATACACCGTCAGCAGTTGCTGGCTTTCCGGAGAGCGGAAATCGAAACTACTGAAACGCTGATTGTTTACATCATAACTACCAATTCCACCATTATAGGCAGAAATCAACAGGCTCTTGCTTGCTTCGTCAAACTTAAGCCGTTTAATCATATTGGGACTTGGCCCCCTATCCTGCGACTTTTCGGGATGGATAAACTGATCTTTTTTCCTATCCCAGTAATTTAGGCTCCCCCCCTCTGTACCGATCCATATATTTCCCAAATGATCTTCCTGAAAACTACTGACAATGGGATGATTCAGACCGCCAGGGCTCGGTTTAAAGTAACGTACTCTCGAATCGTAAAGCGAGCAATAGGCGATTTTACCACCGTAAGTACCTATCCAAACACCCTGATCCGGATCTGGATAAATTGTCCAAATGGAGTTATTGGGCAATGAATAAATATCGTTTAGGTTCATCCGCAAGGTGCTGCTACCTTCATTGGCGGGATCATAAAGGAATAATCCACCCTGGGTAGCCACCCAGATCACCCCAGTTTGGTCCAAGTACAGTTTTTTCGTTAAAACGAATGAATTTCCAGCAACCGCTACCGGAATTTTCTGCTTTAAATTGCCTGTCAAATCTGTGACATGTATTCCTCCCCGCGGTGTTAAAAAGTAATACAGCCCACGGTATGCAACCACATCGTTCACCTGATTTGCTGTACTGCTAAAATCCGCAAACTGAACAAGGCGCTTTTTAGACATTTCTACCGTGTGTAAGATTGCATCTTGGGTTAAAAACACTTGGTCTTTGACACTCAATACATTTTGAAAAGACTTGTTTTTGGGCAACAAAAAACTTTCTATGTGTTCATTTTGTGGATTATAGCGGAGTAAACTATTTTCCAAGAGCATGTAAACTTGACCATCATGATGTACACAAACTGAACGAATTACTCCGGGGACAACGATATGAAAAGAAAACCGTTCGTAATTAAATTTTAACAAACCCTGTCCCGACGCTAAAAATAGATTTCCTTTTCTATCGCGAATTAAAGAACCATAGCCCCATTTCTGCTTTGGCTTCATCGCCGAAACGATATCGTTTAACTGATAAAAGCTATTGCCATCATACATGAAAAGTGCATCGGGTCCGGTATACCACATACGCCCTAAACTGTCTTTAGCAATGCTTTGTATACCGCCATAATACGAAGTTTCGGGCATGAGGTGAAACCGGTATCTTGAAAGATCAATACCGAGAACACATTGCCCCCAGAAAATAAAAAAACAAATTATTAGACTGTATTTATTCATTTACAGATGCTTCTAAAGCTGCTTAAAGTTCAATCAGAGATTTACCGATACTAGTTGCAATCAAAATGCTCAGCGATATTATTTACAAACAGTATTCCGTTAAACTACGATTCTCATTTTATTATACAAAGAGTCACGTCCAAATTATGGCATAAGTTCTTTTTCAGCAAGTGAAATCCAAACCAATCAAAAACGCCAATTTACTTAAAAAACAGGAGTAGGCGACAAATTTATCTTCGTTTGTTGCTTATTTTTTAGCTCGAATATCACCAGTTCATTGTGGTCGGGTAATAAATATTCTGACGGGATTAACAATGATTGTTGTTTTTCTTCTTCCCAATAAGACCCTAAATATTTTTGATTTATCCAAACTTCTCCCATCCCCCACCCTGTCATATTAAGATACTTGTTTTGTGACGGATTAATTTCGAACTGACCCTGGTAAAAACCGGGGCCACTAGGGGGTGCACTTCGTTCAAAAATCAGATTCTTAAGTGGATAATTACGTGCATCCAAGGGGATCATTTTCCAGTTGTGCAGTTCGTTTCCAGCTAAAGTAACCGCACCAAACAACCCCTTTGAATTGTCTGTAATTTCTGGCCCATAGGTGATTCGCCCGATATTCTCGACATAAAATTGAAGTATATGTGTGCCCGAACCTATTTTAATCACCAGTTTTTTATCTTGATCCGTCAGAGTTCCCTGTAACATGCCATCCACATAGACCACCGCATAATCGCGTACATTCTCTAATGCTAGTTCCTCACTTTCGGCATCCGTAGTAATCTCGGTCTGATAAAGCACATAGCCAAATTCGACGTTCAAATCGTTAAAAGATAACGGACTTTTAGCCTCGACGGTTTTTTTATAGATCTGCGATACTCCGGCTTTCCATTCTACCATCACTTCTTGTGCCTTTAGGGATTGCCCTAACAAAAACGCTGTTAGCGTCCAGATAAATGCTCTTATCATCGTTTAACTCTTCTTTACTTTATTAAAAATGATTGAATAAAAGTCTCATCCACGGCAACTTGTGGCGAGAATTTCTCACTTTTTACATAGTTATCCATACTGTACAACAATTGTTGGGTGGCCGGGCGGTTATCCATATCGGTCTTTGTATCTAATGCCATTACCAGAAGTTTTCCACCGTTCAGTTGAGCTTCGAAACCTATACCTAATTTTTGGTTGTTATCATAGCTGTCAATGACCTGTATAAACGGACGAAGTTGTTGTGGGGCATCTTGCATTTCGATTACTTTTGCATGATTGAGGATATCCCACCATTGCCAATCAGTATGGTATGAAGTAAGGAAATCTTTAAACATGGCCTGTTGATGATGAACCAGATTGCCGATCGTCATTGGTGCCCAAGCAAACATAATAGGGTTCCAAAAATGATTATGAAATAGTGATTTTCGACCTTTTATTTTGTCTGGCGAAGCATAGAGAACCACCGTTTTTCCCTGAGCCAGCTGACTTTTTGCAACATCGTCATAGACATCGGTGTACAAAACCTTATCTGTAGACTGCATCAGATTTTGATGTTTGGGATATACCCAAATGTCCCAGCTATTTTTAATAGAATCATTAACTGCAAGATGAACCGTAACCTTTTGGCTGCGGATATTTTTTAGGGGAACCTCAAATTCACCCACCGGCGATACATTTTCGTTGGCAATGGTTTGCTTTTTAAGCGTACCCTTTTGCAATACACTGCCTGCGGTATCCGTCAACCACCATTTAATTGTGGCATTTTCGAGTACGGAATTGCTAAAGTTATACACTTCCGCTTTACCTTTAAATGTTTCCGTATTGAAGAAACTGCTTTTTTCGTACCGCAGTAATGCGACAGTGGGCGCGCAAAACTCGCGGAATTTATCGGCAGTAACCAGTCCCTTTGAGTCCCAGAAGGGATCAAAAATACCGACTGGAGCGTAGCCTTGCCCTGGAAAATCGTTCATCGACAAGAGCTGGAAACCAGCGGATTTACCCGAGCGCAATAAGGCTTCGATGACGGCTTTGTATTCCAGTACCGTCAGCGCACCAGATGCCCTAAAGAAATCTTTTGCCTGATCCAACATGCCATTCTTTTGTAATAGGTCTCGAAAAACCTCAAAATTTCGGGCCTCCACGGGACTGTTTGCATATTTCTTTATCTCATCAAAATTTGGGTAGATACAACGTTGTCCCGACTCGTGCGAGATAACAGGCACATCTACATCAGATTCCATGTTCTTATCCCAGTCGGTGCCGGGTAGCCCCTCATAAACCTTCACCGCACCTTTGTTGGTTTGTTGCGATACGTAATATTGATCTGACTTAACCCGTGTTCGCGCCGTAGAACCACTATACAAATGGCGCGGATCAGCTTTTCTACCTTCCGCAGTCAATTCCTCAATAAAGTCGAAATTGCCTGTAATTTCATTGCCATTGCAGTAAAGAACAAAAGACGGGTGATTGCCATATTCTTTTAAAATAGCTTTAATTTCCCGGCGGAAAAAGTTATATCTTGCTTCGTCGGGTTCGGCATCTTTGCCCCACATAGGCATTTCCACCTCAAAATATATTCCGTGTTTGTCTGCCATGCGAAAGGCAGCAGCCGGAGGGCACCAAGAATGGAAACGTAAATGGTTCATGCCGTAGTTCTTCATCAGCATCATAATTCTTTCCCAAGAGCCATCATCAAGCGGAGCATGTCCTGTTTTTGGAAAAACCGCATTTTCTACATTACCTCGTAAATGTATCGGATGATTATTGAGCAGTATATGATTTTTTCCCTGCTTTACTTCGCGCATACCAAAGGTGGTCGATTTCTCATACTTATAGCTATTTTTACCATCGGAAGTATTCAACTGGCAGTTAATCCGATAAAGATTTGGGTTAAACTCGTCCCACAGTTTAATGCGTTTTCCTAAGGGAATATTGGCCTCTACAAAATTTACAGAATCAGTACTTACGAAGGCAACCTGATGCTTGAGACTGTAGTTTGTTCCGGCGATAGCAAAGGATACCTGGCCGTTTATCTGCTTTTTAGTCGTATTATTTACCTTTAACTTTACTTTTATAGCCTGATCGGCTATGTTGGGATATACCTGAAAATCGTCGACGTAGACCGGATCTACGGCCATCAGTTTCATATCACCCAAGATGCCATTCCAGTTAATTTGCGTAAATTCTGTATGCGCATGATTCCATTTGTGCGTATTGTACTGAAATCGATTATCGATACAAATGGTAATGCGATGCTTCTTTCCCGGTTTTAAAAATGCACTCAAATCGTGGTTGTGCGGCACGCTGACATAATCGATGCTGCTTACTTCTTTGGTGTCTACAAAAATCGAACTCAACCAATGGGTACGTTCAAAATAGAGAAATATTTTTTTCCCTTTCCAGTCAGCAGGGATTTCGATATCACGTTGGTACCATGCCGGACCCATGTATTCATATTTTCGGGTCAGACGGTCAATATATTTATAGGGAGTTTGATACCCTATATGATAATCATCTGTAATACCCGGTAGTTTAATCGTCCCTTGTAATACGTGATTATACCGAGGCGACAGCGAACCCCTACGAAAATCCATCACATCAGTCTGGAAACCCCAAGTACCGGATAAATCCACGACATCTTGCGCTTTCAATAACGCTGTATGCACTAAAAGCCACAGTAAACATATTAGTTTAACGTATTTGAATATACCTGTTTTGTATGTGTTCATTTTGTGTTTTACTCTTTTCTCTACTTTCATTCATTTCTATAAATTATTCTCATAATATTCCTTTATAAGATACCATGCTTTCTTTCGATAACCTTGGTCCGATACTAACCCTTTTCGATTCCATCCCCCTTGGTTAGTCGGATGAAAACGGAAAGGCGAACGGAAATCAAATAACACCCAAGGTGAAATTCCGCGTAGGTTTGGGATATGCTTAAACATTTGCAAGTTGTCTTTGTATAAAGTTGCTTGGTAATCTTCACTCCATGAACTAGCAACATCCTTTTCGCCCGTTTTTCCATAGAGGGCCTCTCCGCCGAATTCAGAGATAATCAAAGGCTGCCCTTTTGCCACATCCCATACAGCTTTATCAGGGGAAACCGGCCAATTGTGGTACCAGCCTAAATATTTATTAACCGCTACCACATCCAGCTCTTTAATGAAAGGGTCGTCCATGACAAAGATTTCTTTTTCTTTATTAAAACGGACCAGGTCAAAAGCAGCCGTAATAAGTCGCGTTGTGTCCATAGCTCGGCATGTTGCAATCAAGTGCCTGATGAAAGCATTTCTTTGTTCGGAAGGTTGGGTTTCGTTAGCTACCCCCCAAAAAGTAAGTGCGCAACGGTTTTTATCACGCGCGATCATTTCACGCATCATTTTAACCGCTTTTTTCTTGGTCGATTCATTTTCAAAATCGATCCCCTGCCAGATGGGAATTTCCTCCCATAACATGAAACCCATTTTTTCTGCCATTCGCACGATATATTCATTCTGTGGATAATGTGCCAAGCGAATCATGTTACAGCCCAAAGCCTTAGCTTCAGAAAGTAACATCAACGCATCTGACTGCGAAAAAGCACGGCCCTCACGTTGAGGTATTTCCTCATGAAATGAAATCGACTTCAGAAAAATAGGCTGGCCATTCAGCAAGATATCTTCCCCCTTCACCCAAATATTGCGAAAGCCGATCTCCTCTTCTATTTCGTCAGTTTGGGTAGATATCTTGACATGATATAATTTTGGTGCAGTTGGCGACCAACGCTTGATTTCTGTTGATGTAAAAGACGTTTTTACTTCTCCCAAAGCATTCGTCTCAAGTGTTTGTTTCAATCCTAATTCTGGTATTTCTACGGTTACGGAAGAATTGGCCAACTTTTCTGAAAGTTTTACCTGAGCATTGATTTTATTGCCTTTGTTTTTGTCCAACTGGATAAAATAATCGTCAATAAAAACTTTCGGTGTACTAACTAAAAAAACATCACGGGTAATGCCGCCGTAGTTCCACCAATCAAACGCCATTGCTGGAATGGCATCTATTCGACGGGTATTATTGACCTCAACGACCAAAAAATTATCATTTTCTTTAACAGCATCTGTTATTTCAACCTGAAACGGAGTGAAGCCTCCTTCATGTTGTCCGATCTCTTTGCCATTGAGATAAATGCGACAACGGTAACTTACAGCAGCAAAATATAAAAACAGCCTATCTCCGCTTGCTTTCGCTGCATCGAACTTACGGCCATACCAAATGGTACCCTCATAGTATTTAAGTTCGGGCATCTGGCTGTTCCAATCCGAAGGCACGTTTAAACGAATACCATTTTCGAAGGCATATTCGTAGAAATCAGTCTTATTTTCCGGCTTTTTATTGAGATAGATTTTGTTTTTTCTACCCTGGTCATACAAGTCGACAATGGCATCCCACTTACCATTTAATAACTGTGCACGCCTACCATTCACATTAATCATATTTTGCTGAGCAACAAGATGAAATGCGAACAGATTAAAAAATAGAGATAATACCAAAGATAGATTGATCAGCTTTACCATAATAGATGTTATTTTTTATAGAATCTTCATTTTCTATTTTACCCGTATAACCGACAGTTTGGTCCAGCCCTGCGGAGTTAATTCTTCATTGAGTGCGAGTTGAATTGCTGGTTTACTATTTTTTGTCGTATCCACAATGGCGACAGCCCAGGTGTAAATTCCCGCAGGTAGATCTATTTTTGCTTTTAGGTTGTAATTCACACCAGCACCTTTCAACCATACAGACGGTTCGCTCTGATGATCAATAAAAATCTTCTTCACATTCCCGCTAGCATCTAACAACGCAAAAGCTACTTTATATTTGTAGTTCCACTGTGGAATATTATTTGGTAGATAACCCCAGCCCATATTTTGCCAACGATGGGAAATTAAGGCTGCAGCACCGGAACGGATATCTTGAGGTAATTTGATCTGGTCCGGATAGACACGATATCCCCCCTCTGTAGTAAACCGTTGAACCAGATCAAAGGACTTAAACCAAGACTCAGTTTCCCCGCCCGCTCTGAAATCCATCATGTTCACATGAGCTTCGGCCGACAAATCAAACTCGCCCTTCCTTACATCCTCGTCGTGTCCTTCTCTATATTTTCCACTGGGATCTGTCCAATAACGATGCTTGCCCGGAGCAATAATCCAGCCGCCCTCCATAATGATGGGGCGTTTGAAATTCCATTTCTTGGCAAAATTCTTTTCCCAGTCCTGATAATAGCCTGTCATACCAAAAGCATCTTGGCGCAAACTATAACCTTTATCAATAGCTTTATCCAATAAGCGTTCGCTGTTTGGATTTACAGCTCCCCAACTTTCGGGATGCCCTACCAAACGGTGATAGTTAATAACTAAAGGTACTTCGGTGAAGGCTTTAGCATATAAGTTGGTTACCCAATCCAAGGTCTCTTCCTTTATTTTTTCAGTACTTTCGGGAGTTGCTGTTTTCGGATCTTCATAAACTACATAATGTGCCTCGCCCCATTTTCCCAAGCCATAAGCGTCAATAAATGAAGTTTTTTCAGGGTCATTAAATTCTTGAGCTAACGCGGTTATAAATTTGCTATAGTACTTTCTGAATACCGCATCCTGCGGATAGGGAGTTTGCCTATCTGGATGGTTTTCATTTTCCAGATAATATTTAGCGCCTTGATCAAAAACAAATTTGGGTGTATTTTGACCTTGATCGCGACCATCAACCACAATGCGAAGCGCGATGGGCAGCCCTCTCTTTTGCGCTCCTTTCAGAAGCTTTCCTATTTTAGAACTCGGGTTATCCCAAGCATAAACACCGTCACTGGGATTCAGCGATGACCAACTTGTACGTACATAACATGCCGAGGCGTAATCAATGACTTTTACTTTTTTACCCAATGCTGGCACAAAATATTCGATATCCCAATACGTATCATCTGCATTCCGCGGCGCATACATTACCCAGCCATTTAAAGGATTGCGCAAGACTGATTGGCCATCGTACTTTGGCTTCAATAGGATATACGCTGAGCTGTTTGAATCGCTCTCACTTTTATTTTTTTGAGAAAAGCCAGACAACGTGGATGTACAAAATAAGAGTAACAAAATACTTATTATACCATGAGAGATTATTTTTCTGTTTATCATTTCGTATCAGAATATATTATTATGTGTATTGGTTATTGGTTGCTGTATTCCCCATTTATGCTGCCCACTACTACAGTTTATAACTTATTGGGCTGGTTTAATAATAAAATGATTTATTGAGGTACGGTACAAAAATAGCTATAGTGGATTTCCACTAGGGTACTGAATCGTTCAGAAATGGTTCATTTTTGTACAAAATTGCTCTAATCGTCTCATTTGAAACAGCGGTCGATGAAATTAATGTAAAGGTCCTTAGTCTCCCATATTCTTGTATGCTGAATACTTTAGAAAACTTGCTGAACCTCATAGCGCTAAGCTTCGGCAGAAAACATGCTAAAAAAGACGATTTCACCCCCTTCTTTTGCTGTAAATCCCCTCGAATTATACAGTTTGTTGTGACGATAATTGTATTAACATAACTCAATTTATAACCAAAATTCTTATTAATGAAAAGATGGAAGAAGATTAAATCTCGTCTAGGAATTTTTATGTTTCTAATGACGGCAACTTGTTTTGCAGCCATTGCTCAACAAGTTCGGGTACAAGGAAAGGTCTCCTCAGAAAATGACGGTACAGCTTTATCAGGCGTCACGGTGAGTGTTTTGGGAGGCACTCTTCGCGTATCTACGGACGGAAATGGTCGATATGTATTAAATACCAGCAAAACGGCAACATTAGTATTTAGTAGTGTCGGCTATGCCCGCCAGGAAATTTCCTTGATCGGAAAAAAAATAGATGCCAACAACACCATCACCTTAGATGCTCAAATCAAACTAAACGAAAATGTTATTGATGATGTTGTTGTTACGGGTTTTGGACAACGTGAAAAAAGAGCGTCTGTCGTCGGCTCGGTAACCACAATTAATCCCAAGGAATTAAAAGGACCAACAAGTAACCTGACAACGATGCTTGCGGGAAGGGTTGCTGGTATGATTGCCTTTCAACGGAGCGGTGAGCCTGGATCTGACAATGCCAATTTCTTTATTCGGGGACTTGGAAGTTTCGGAACTGGCAAACAGGACCCGCTGATTCTTATCGATAACATCGAGTCCTCACCTACCGACATGGCCCGTTTGCAACCAGACGATATCGCGAGCTTTTCTGTGCTCAGGGATGCTAATGCAGCAGCCATGTATGGTGCCCGCGGGGCAAATGGTGTTGTACTGATCACAACGAAACTGGGGAAAGAAGGTGCTACAAAATTCGAATTCCGCACTGAAAGTAACATTTCTACGAATACACGCAATTTTAAATTTGCAGACAACATCCGCTATATGGAAATGGCCAACGAGGCTTATCTAACTAGACCAGCTGATGCCGCCAGCGGACAAGGACTTCCCTACTGGCAGAACAAAATTGATCACACACGAGCCGGAGACAATCCGCTACTATATCCAAATAACAATTGGATTGACCAACTCATAAAAGACTACACATTAAACCAACGCAACAACTTAAATATCAGTGGCGGTGGAGCAAAAGCGAAGTACTATCTGTCGGGCACCTATAATATCGATAATGGTATTTTGAAGATGAACGGAATCAACAATTTCAATAATAATATCAAGTTAAAAAATTATTCAGTCCGTTCGAATATTGATATCAACTTTACGCCTACTACGGTTGGTATCGTACGGGTATACGCGCAATTTGACGATTACAATGGACCTATAGGTAGTACAGATGAAAACGGGAGCCGTATCAACGGCGGAGCAGCTACGTTCAGACGGGCAATATGGTCGAATCCTGTCATGTTCCCCGCGATCTATCCATCTTCGTATATGCCTTATATGAATCATCCTTTATTTGGTAATGCACTCAACAGAAATGGCGGTTTATTTGTGAATCCGTATGCGGAAATGGTCCGTGGTTATCAAGAATTTAATACCTCTACGATAATGCCACAGATTCAAATTAATCAAAATCTGAATGCGTTGATTCCAGGTTTGAGCCTTACAGCGATGACTTATCTAAAACGTTATGCCTATTTTGAAGTAAATCGCAAATATAACCCTTTCTATTACACGGCGTCTGCTGATGCCTATGGCGATTTAAGTCTCCGTGTTATGAACGATGGGTCACTGGGATCGATCGGTACGGTCGGTACCGAATACCTCGATTATTCGGAATCTGCAAAAGAAGTCAACTCGATGTTTTATGCGCATGCAATTGCAAGCTACAATCATGCTTTTGGAAAGCACAACGTAGGAGCCACAGTTATCGGTTTAGTTCAGAATTCATTGAGTGGGAATGCCGGAAACTTGCAACTCTCGCTGCCTTCACGTAACATCGGTCTTTCTGGTCGCTTTTCTTACAATTTCGATGATCGTTATATTGCCGAATTCAACTTTGGTTACAATGGTTCGGAACGCTTTGCCAAAAATCGCCGCTTAGGTTTTTTTCCTTCCTTTGGGCTTAGTTACAATATATCCAACGAAGCATTTTTTGAACCTGTCAAAGACGTTATTTCAAAACTGAAAATTCGTGCAACGCATGGTTTTGCCGGCAACGACCAGATAGGCCGTTCGGAAGATCGCTTTTTCTATTTATCGGATGTAGATATGAACGCTTTTCCCATCGGATTTGGTGAACTTTCGGGCTACAACAGACCAACTATTGCCATTCGTCGTTATGCCAACCAGGATATCACTTGGGAACGATCACGGCAGACAAACTTAGGACTCGAATTAGGCCTGTTCAAAGACCTTGAGCTAAATGTAGATGTATACAAACAGGTACGTAGCAACATTCTCACTGGGCGATCTTATATACCAAGTACCATGGGACTTCGTGCTCCTATTGTTGCCAATACGAATAAAGCCGAAAGTAAAGGAGTAGACCTTACGCTCAATTATAACAAAAATTTCGGTGACAGCTGGTACATTCAGGGACGGGGAACGATGACTTACGCCGTGAGCAAAAAATTGATTGTGGATGAACCTGCTTACAAAGAGGCTAGCCGCTATACGGTAGGAACTTCAGCATCCCAAGAGTTTGGTTACATCGCTGAGCGTCTATTTGTGGATGATCAAGAAGTACTGAATTCTCCGGTACAGTTCGGAAAACCAGGGTTGGATTATCTTGGAGGAGATATCAAATACCGTGACGTCAATGGCGATGGACAGATTACAGACCTAGACCGTGTCGCGATAGGTTACCCAACGACACCTGAAATGATCTATGGATTTGGTGGTACTGTGGGTGGAAAAGGCTTAGACTTCAGCTTTTACTTTCAAGGTTCTGCACGCTCTTCTTTTTTCATAAATTCTGAGAATATCTCTCCTTTCTATTTAAATGGTGGTTCACAAAATGGCCTTTTACAGGTCATTGCTGATAGCTATTGGAGTGAGGAAAATCGCAATCTTTATGCCTTCTGGCCTCGCCTAAGTGAAAACATTATTGCAAATAATAATCAAAGAAGTACCTGGTGGATGCGCAGTGGAGCTTTCTTGAGATTGAAAACAGTCGAAGTCGGCTATACTTTTAAAGAAAGTTTGATGAAACGTATCAGAGCAAAAAACCTACGGGTTTATGCCAACGGAATGAATTTATTTGCCTTAAGCTCCTTTAAGATGTGGGATGTCGAAATGGGAGGAAAAGGAATAGGCTATCCGATTCAGTCCGTTTACAACATTGGTTTACAACTGGGCTTTTAATGTTAACTACAACCGAGAAATAATGAAAAATAAAAATATGAAAAAGACAGCAACCTATTTAGCATGCCTCTTGTTTAGTGCTTTTGGTGTTTCTGCCTGCAAAGATTATATCGACGTCGTTCCGGATAATGTGGCGACAATTGACAACGCCTTTTCCTTGCGAAATGAAGCTGAGAAATTTCTCTTCACTTGTTATGCATGGTTACCAAATAATTCGGATGCTCAAAGCAACATTGGATTTCTTGCTGGCGACGAAGTTTGGCTACCTGTCGCCCAACGTGAAATCTATCCGGCTAACAACTGGCGAATCGCGCGCGGCGGGCAAAATGTCAACCAACCTCTAGTAGACTCTTGGAGAGGTGGCTTATGGACCGCTATCCGAGATTGCAATATCTTTTTGGAAAATGTTTCTGATCTATCCAAAGTACCTGATCTCTCAATTGATGATCGTTCGCGATGGATTGGAGAGGTATTGTTTCTAAAAGCGTATTACCATTATTTATTATTCCGTCAATATGGTCCAATTCCTGTGGTTGAAAATAATATATCACTTGATGCAAACCAGTCAGCTGTACGCGTAGAACAACGTCCTGTAGATGAGGTTGTGAATTATATCGTTACTTTGTTAGATTCCGCAGCGCAAAAAGCTGTCCCCTTAATTATTCCGAACAAAGCAGCAGAATTAGGCCGGGTGACTAAACCCATCATTCAGGCTGTAAAAGCTGAAGTATTGCTCACTGCGGCAAGCCCATTATTCAACGGAAATACAGATTATCAGTCCATGCGAAATAGCAAAGGTGAACAGCTTTTCAATCCTTCATACGATGCCTCAAAATGGAACAAAGCTGCGGAGGCCGCTAAAGTTGCAATTGAATCTGCCGATGCAGCGGGTATCCGCTTCTTCCCTTTCAATAAGGCTGAATATGGGCAGTTTAAGATGAGCGATGCAACAGCAAAGGTACTAGGTATTAATTTAGCTTTCAATGAGCGCTGGTCTGCTGAACACATTTGGGCAAACCCTAATTATCAGGCATGGAATATACAGCGAGACGCGATGCCGCTGTTAACTCCAGAGGCAGTGGTCGGTACAGCAAGGCAGCACCTCAGCGCACCACTGAAAATTGCAGAAATGTTTTATACAAAAAATGGTGTACCCATCAACGAGGATAAAACGTTAGACTTTAACGATAAATCAACCTTACGTGTGGCCACCTCTGCAGATCGCTACTATATCAAAGAAGGATATACCACGGCACGTTTAAACTTTGACCGAGAGCCACGCTTTTATGCTGACTTGGGTTTTGACGGTGGTATCTGGTTTAAGTTTGATACAAAAAGCCTCTCAGACGAGGATACTTACTATGTGCAGGCAAAGTTAAATCAGCCTGCCGGCGCGAATAACCATGGATGGATCAATGAAACTGGATATTTTCTTAAAAAATTAGTCAATTGGGAGCAAGCATTTAGCAGCAACGGAGTCAGTTATAAGTCCTACCCTTGGCCGAACATGCGGTTAAGCGATATCTATCTGATGTACGCAGAAGCATTAAATGAGGCAAATGGTCCTTCCAATGAAGTATACACGTATTTAGACCGCATTCGTGAACGTGCAGGAATCTCTGGTGTACTATCTTCTTGGAGTCAATTTTCTTCAAACCCTGACAAGCCTACAACAAAAGAGGGTCTTCGCGAAATTATCCAACGCGAACGCATGATCGAATTGGCCTTTGAAGGAAAACGTTATTGGGACTTAAGACGCTGGAAATTGGCCGTTAAATACTTCAACCAAAACATTACCGGATGGAGTGTAAACCAAGAGGTCAGTGCAGATTACTACCAGATAAGAACCTTATTTCAGCAGACATTTGTAGCGCCCAGAGATTATTTCTGGCCAATTGCTCAAGGCGAATTAACCGTAAATCCTTCATTGACACAAAGTCTTGGATGGTAGCCCTTTTCAATTTTATCCTTAAAGTCATAACGAAATGAATATAAACAGAAAACTGATGCAGGCTATATTTTTCTTCTGCATCTTATTCCAAAACTGTAAAGAAGAAATTCAGGTTGCCCCTGTCGTAAACAGCGCAGCGCCAGGTCAAGTGAGTAACGTGAAGGTAGAAAACTTGGCGGGGGCCGCACGGATTACCTATACCTTACCAAAGGATCAGGATCTATTATATGTCAAAGCTGTCTACCAATTAAAATCGGGCAAAGAAATGGAGGTGAAATCCTCCTATTATAACAACTCACTGTTGGTGGAAGGTTTTGCAGATACAAATCCACATCCAATTAAACTTTATGCCGTAAATAGAAGTGAAGTCAGTTCGGCGCCGATCGAAGTCTCCGTAACTCCTTTAGAAAACCCGATCTGGAATACTTTCCGAAGTTTGGAGGCCATTCCAGCTTTTGGTGGCATTCGGATCACGGCTGAAAACGAGTCAGAAAAAAATCTAACGGTGATGGTGATGGTCGACTCGTTGGGTGAATGGGTGCCTTCTGTCGATAATATCTATACCTCCGCTAAACAGATTTCACGTACGATCCGTGGTTTTGCTCCTAATCCCAAACAGTTTGCGATTACTGTAAGAGATAAGTATATGAATTTTACCGATACCCTTGTCACCACATTGACGCCCCTGTTTGAACAGGCTCTTCCAAAATCGAGGTATACGGCGGTTACATTACCCACGGACTCTAAACAACAATATTCTTCTACGGGACTATCCAAAATGTGGGATGGAGACAATATTAACTGGCCCAACATATCGTTGACTGATGTCACTGTGAACGGTCCACAATGGGTTACATTCGATACAGGTACACTGGCCAAAATGAGTAGGGTTGTCATCTGGGACTATCCAGAATATACGAATAATGGCCGCATGTACTATTACGGGGGTAATGTGCGATTTTTCGAAGTATGGGGCTCCGACAATCCTCCTTCGGACGGAAGCTGGAACAACTGGACACGTTTGGGTACCTTCGAAAGCAAAAAGCCCTCTGGGTTGCCCATGGGACAACAAACAGATGAAGATTACCAACTCGCCAATTCGGGTTTAAGCTTTGACTTTGATATCGGTGCACCAAAGGTGCGTTATCTGCGCATCAAAACCATTAAAAATTGGCAGGGGTCTTCCTTTATGTCTATTGCCGAGCTACAGGTTTATGGCGATCCACGTTAAGATCACTTTTTTATTATCAATTAGACTATTATGAAAGTACCACATATTAAAACATTCCTTGTCATTTCCCTGCTGAGCATGGTCATGCTTTCTTTCCTTTGTTGTTCAAAAAATGATGATTATAAAAAGTATTTGGAGGGCGGCGAAATTTCCTACACTGGAAAAATTGATTCCGTAAAAGTTTTTTCGGGCAAAGAACGCGTCTATATTACCGGTTTGTTTATGGCAGACCCCAAGGTGGAGCGCCTCAAAATATACTGGGACAATCGACAAGATTCAACAGAATTAAAAATCAATCGTACCGCTGGCATAGACACCTTAAAAATTTCGCTCAAGATAAGCGAAGGGGTACACAATTTTGAACTCATCACCTACGATGCCCAAGGAAATAAATCGCTGAGTGTATTTAAGACTGGAGTATCTTATGGTGAACGATTTAGTTCAGGTCTCATCAACAGACCAATGTATGCTGTTGATTATTTCGCAGGAGATCAAAAAACCACAGTCAATTGGGGGGGGATCGATCTGACCAGCGGTGCTCAGTTTACGGAAGTGGAGTACACCAATACTTCCGGTAAATTGATTACACAAAGAGACTCCATTAAACTTGGCAAAAGCATTTTAGCAGACTTTATGCCTGGCAAACCATTGCGCTACCGTACATTATTTGTTCCGGATTCCTTAAGTATAGATACATTCTACACAAATTATTCCGCAAATATATCGCCTAAGGAGGTCTATCTAAAAAACATGAACTTTCCTTTCGAGACATCCGCAATGGGCGGCGATCGCTGGGGTACACCGGCTGTATGGATAGTCAATGATGCAGTAAAAAATTTCAAGACTGCAGACGGAAAATATTATGGTGGAATTGAGATTCGCGATAAAAAAGCCTGTTTATCATTGGAAGCCGGTTGGTGGCAATGGGCCTCACCGTCACCCAACTTAGCGCCAATAGTAAATGGTAAGATCTATCAGACAACCAACTTACAGCCGGGCAAATATCGTTTTACACTCTCAAAGATTGACAAAGGCAGCGCTGGTGTCGTTCATCTCATTGCTGCAAAAGGCAATATCTTGCCGGATCAATCCGCCTTAAACACGGCCATAGGTTTTCAAACCTTATCGGGAAGCAACGCTGTATTAGAATTTACAGTAAGCGAAGCGGGCGCCGTAACCATAGGGTTTCTCGGAAATATGAGCGGTACAGCCTCGGACGGTTCGTACTTTAAAGTTACTGGCAATATGATTTTCGAAAAATTACAATGAAATATATGAGTAGGTTAGTTTTTTATACATTACTTGCGGCCTGCAGTTTAGCAGGCTGCAAAAAGGCGGCTACAGAGAGTAATATGGTAACGCCTCCGGAAAAAACCGCCGACATCGCACTTGCTGAACTCGGTAAACTGGCTTTTTCCAATATCACCACTACCGGTGCTATGGTTACTGGAAAAGTACTCCAACCGGGTGGTGCCCTCGTGACGAGTCGTGGAATCTGCTGGAACAAAGATCCGAATCCGACAATCGACAATAATCCGATGGAAGCAACTTCCAGTAAAGGTTCTGGTGAATTTAGTTTGGCACTAACAACCCTTGCCCCCTCGCAAACATACTACATTAGACCTTACGCCAAAAATAAGGGCGGAATTGCTTACGGCGAACAACAGGTGTTGACCACTGCCGATATACAATCGGTTACCTTTGGCACTAATCCGATCTTTATTGTGGGATCATCAATGGCTTATTATGACGTCAATATAATCAGTAGCGGCGGTGGCGCCATTACCGAACGAGGGATATGCTGGAGCCTACAGGAACAACCGACCTTAAATGATCACAAAGTGACGAACGGTTCGAAAGGTACTGGAAAATTTAGAATAGGTATACTCAACCTTAATCCAAGCACGAACTATCATTTACGCGCTTATGCGATCAATGAAACCGGTGTAAGCTACGGTCCAGATATTGCGTTCCATACGATTGCTAAGGGTAAAGTAACCTATACGTTTAATAAAGCCGATAACCCTACGGCCCAACAACTTGCTGCTTATCAACGATTGCAAGTGGCCCTTGACAGTGCGGTGTGGTATGTCAATAATTATACTTCTGCTACCAAACACATTTATCTTAACTACGATCCAGGCGTGCCGACAGCCGACGCTAACAATGAGGGTTGGATGCGATTTGGTTCGGGTGAAGGGTACCAAAACATACGTACCATGTTGCATGAGATGAATCATACCTTGGGTACTGGAACGACAAGTTGGTGGTCGCAGGCCATTATAAATGGCAAATACAGTTTAGCAAACGCCAACAAAACACTAAAAATGATCACGCTAGACGAATCAGCTGTGCTAAGTGGCGATAGCATGCACTGGTGGCCTTATGGCTTAAATCAAAATTCAGAAGTCAGTTCTAGTTGGGACTATGTCTACAACTGTCTGCTCATTGAAGCTATGCGTAAAGACGGTATGACCAGTCACAGTGGAACTTATTAATAGCTAGCTGTACACAAACGAAGAGCAGAAAAACAGAATTTCTCACGAAAGTTACTGTTTTTCTGCTCTTTGATTTTTAGATAATCCGTTACATTTAGCTCTTATTATCAGGCAAATTTCCGAGGTGGCTGTACCGCTTTCGGTATTCTGAGGGTGAACAACCAAAGATTTTGGAAAAATGCTGTCTAAAATGTTTGATATCCTTAAAACCTACTTGATAAGCGGTTTCATTAATATTCGTTTTATTATTAATCAGCAACTGCGCGGCGCGGCGCATCCGGATATAACGGATAAATTCATTGGCAGATTTACCTGAAATAGACTTTATTCGTCTATACATATTGGAATGGCTCATGCCTAGCTCCTCGGCAAGCATTTTTACCGTAAAATTTTCATTCAACAAGTGCTTTTCAACCACCGCTATAGCCCGTTGAAGAAAATCTTTAAAGGCGGTCGGAACCTGATGATCTTTCGACTGCAACGTGATCTCACTGTAAAAATAGGTATGCAATCTATTTTTGTTTTCTATCAAACTTTCCACACGTGCCACGAGTAACTCTTTATCAAAAGGTTTAACGATATAGTCATCTGCTCCAACTTCGATCCCTTTTAATTTAACATCAAAAGACGCACTTGCAGTTAACAAAATAATAGGGACATGGCTCCGCTTTGTATTGCTCTTCATATGTTTGCAGAGATCGATTCCAGAGTCTCCACTCATCATGATATCACTAATGACGATACTTGGTTCCATTTTTTCTAACACAGTTATTGCCATTTCTGCACTGTCTGCTTTAATAACCTGATATTTGTCAGAAAAAACTCCAGCAATATAGTTTAACATATCTTCATTATCATCTACAATTAGTATTTTCTCCTGCATATCATCTTCATACCACTCGTCAAGTGGTTGTCGTTTTTTTGGATAGATTGAAGGTGTATACTCAAGCTTATCTTCTTCCGCAGAAGAAAGATATCCATAAGCAGCCTGTTGTATTTCGACAGTTGGCTCCACCGTCGTTGAGCTGACCTGATGAATCGGCAATCGTATTGTAAAAGTAGCTCCAGCTTTTGGATTTGTAGTATATTCCAATTTACCTTCGTGCAGCGTAATAAATTTTTTTACAAAAAACAGTCCTATTCCAAAACCATCTGCGCTTTGGTTGAATAGGTTAAAATTACGTTTAAAAGGTTTAAAAATATCTTCTGTTAAATGGGTTGGATAACCCTGTCCAGAATCGATGATATCACAGATCAATTCGCTTTCTAGGCGCCTCACTTTAACAGCGACAGATCCTCCTTTGTCTGTATATTTAAGCGCATTTTGAAGTAAATTGATGAAACAGATCTCCAGTTTTTCATAATCTGCATCTACAGTTAGTTTTTCAATAGCTGTTTCAAATGAGTACGTGATATTTCGAGAACTGGCCAATTGCCTAAAGGACTCAAAGGCGTCTCGCCAAACCTGTATAATGTCAAAAACCTTACTGTCGAGTTCGTCTAAATTGCCATCGGATTTTCTAAACAAAAGAAGTTTATCCGCAAGGTTTAACAATCGCTTGGAATGACTGTAAATAGACAGTAGCTCGTCTGATTCTGTCATATTCTTTTTTGACTTGACGACAATATCCTTGATCGGATTTACAATAAGGGTCAATGGAGTCCTGATCTCGTGGACAATATGGGTAAAAAATGCCAGTTTATCTTCGAGTAATTCGTGTTCTTTATCACGTTCAAACTCAGCAGTCTTTACTTTAAAGAGCAACAATGCTTTATTCTCCCTATACCTATTATAAAAAAAGAGTACCGCAGCGAGTAGCAAAAAGTATCCTAGATATGCCCAAAAACTTCGGTACCAAGGAGGCAAAACTTCTATACCTATAATTCGTTCCGTCGGATTCCATTCGCCATTTGCATTGGTTGATCTAATATGTAATTTGTATGTTCCTTCTCTGAGATTAGAATAATAGGCTGTACGCTGTTTATTGACGTAATTCCAATCTTTGTCCCAGCCTTCCAAATAATAGGCGTAGTCGATCCTATCCGAAAAACTAAAGTCTAATGCTGCATAGGAAAACGATAATACAGCCTTATCAAATGGTATTTTTAGATGCTTCACATCATTTAAAGGAATTTGATTCTCCTGCCCACTTTGGTCATATGGTATATTATCGATACTTAATCGGGTCAATTTTAATAAAGGAAAACTGGTCTCAAATAATACATCCTTCGGTCTGATGATATTGAAACCACGGATGCCTCCAAAAATCAGCTGATCATCGCGTAATTTGATGGCAGCGTTGTAATTAAATTGGTTACTTTGGAGACCGTCTGACTGGTAGAAATTTTGAAATGTTTCTTTTCGTAAATCCATTTTGGACAGTCCGTCGAGTGAAGATATCCACATGTTACCTTGTGCATCCTGTAATCCATTTAACAAAGTATTACTAACAAGTCCATCCTTTTCAGTATAGCGCCTATAGTTCATTGTATTTAAGTTCAGATGTAAAAGTCCTCCCCCTTCGGTGCCAAGCCAAAGAAAGCTATTTTCTGTTTGTTGGATAAAACGGATGGGCGTACCTATCTGATAACTCTTGTATTTCATCGTACGCAGGTCCAGTCGAAATAAAGAATTCCAGGATCCCATCCACAATGTAGCATCTTTATCTTCGTAAAACGTTAACACGTCATTTATTGGCAAATCAAGATATTTAAACTGATCTGTGGTGGTATCTAAGCGATAGACATTTCCACTAGCAAGGGTTGAAGCCCAAAATGTCCCCCTGCTGTCCTTGAATAAGCGCCATACAGCATTATTGGCGTATGGAGTATTCGGATAGTAACAGCTATAATGTTTTATTTCGCCTGTTTTTGTGTTTAATTTAACAATTCCCGTATCGTAAGTTCCAATCCACAACTGGTCATTTTGATGCTGAATTAAGGATGTTATAAAAGAAGGTCTGCTCTGCAGAGGAGCTGAATAGGTATAATTCACCAAAGTGCCTTTCGATATACTCCATTTATATAATCCATCCCCATCAGTTCCTATCCAAATATGATCTCGATCGGCCTGCTCGAATGATAAAATAAAATCGGCCGTATTTACCCGTTGGCTATTGGGAATAAGTTTAAATGACTGAAATCTTCTTTTTACCGGATCCACAATATTGACTCCACCCCTTAGAGTGCCAATCCAAATCCGATCATCTTTATCCTCCCATACAGCAAATACAGATCGACTGGTTAATTGTTGTTGATCAAATCCGATGTACTCTTCGAAAGTTTCTGTCGTGGGGTTAAATTTTTGAATGCCCGCCCCATCTGTACATATCCACAGCTTTTTGTCTTTTCCAAAATAAAGGTTAACGATAGCTTTTCGATAAGTATCGTAACTATATCGTTCAAGCACGCCCGTTTTTATATGATAACAACTAATTTTCTGATAATTGGCAAACCAAACATCTCCAATCGTTGACACAGCCATTGTAGTCGACTGGAAATCACCTTCTTTTACAATTGAAAAACTGTTCTTTTTGCTATCATAATAAGCCAAACCAAGATGATCTATTATTGCCCAAATTCCAGCATCAGCTGCTTTGCAGATAGCCGAAACACGATAGTCGAAATCCTTTTGGCCAGCATATTGTAAAGGTATCCTATTCGCAATACTTCCATCCTTCGTTTCCTCAATTTTAAAAAGTCCTTTAGATCCGCCTTGCACAAATAACTGACCTAGCATATCCCTCTCTATCTGATGGATCGGAAAATTTAGAAGTTTATTTTCTCTTTGCGAACGCACCAACACTTGCTTACAAACTGTACGATTGGCATCTATCACTGCCAATCCACTTTTGGTCGCTACATATAACTGAGCGGAAGCACTTTCGGCGATAGCCGTTACACGATTGTCAGGAATTGTATTATTCGATAATGGATCATTTTTAAAAACTTTAAATTCATACCCATCGTAACGATTCAGGCCGTTGGATGTTCCAAACCACATAAACCCATCCCTATCCTGAAAGATAACCGTTACAAAATCGTTTGAAAGTCCTTTATCAATGCCTAAATAAGCAATGGATGATTGACACCAGACAACATGAATCGGCAAGAATAACCCGAGAAGGATCAAGTAGACAGTTTTCATAAGAAGATTATAATTGTTTTAGCGACACTTAATTTACGAAAAAACTGGTGGATCGACAAATTCGAGTTACACTATTTATGATCCGATGTGCGCGCTCTTAGGTCGATGTGGTAATTGGGCGCTGGTAATGGTCTAAATACCGCTATTTTATCTTATTTTTTTGCCAATACAAATGAAAAAAGCGAGGATAAGACCTCGCTTTTTATCGACCTGTTGATAACAAAGTCCGATTTTATCGGACTCGTCCATTCATAATCCTACCTATAAACTACATTCGGGATAGGTTTATACCTACCATTAAATCCGCTGCGACAACTTCTAAGAGGTATTACTTCAATCTCTGTAAGCGTTCTTTCGCTGACGGAACAATATCATCATCCTTCTCATAGTTTTCAATAACACTTTTCAATGTACTCTTTGCCTGGAAAGTATTGCCTTTGCGCGCATAAGCATCTGCAAGCAATATAAAACTCTTGGCTACCCAATATTCTTGTGCTCCCCTATTGTTGATAACGTCAAAAGCAGTTTCCAATGCTTTATCGTATTCCTTACTATCATATTGCAGTAGCGCCACGCGGTAACGCGCTTCTGCACCAACAGCTGACTGGCTTTTCAGCGCAGCCAGGTTGAACTCTTTCAAGGCAGACGCGACGTTCTTTTCTTTCAGTAACGACCTTCCGTTGTATAAATAGGCTTTTGCAATTTCCTCCTGAGTTGCCCCCGCATAATTCTTAATCAAATTCACGTATTTGGCCACCTGTTCCATATCACCAAGTTCAAAATAACACACCATCAGGTTGGTTACCGCATACCCATAGTTCTTTTTATACTCCTCATTGAGTTCTAATTTTTTCAGGTGCACAATAGCCTCATTGTATTCCTTGAGGCCTAGATATAAAGCAGCCACTGTTAACAGGGTATTCTCCGTATACTTACTCGTCCAGTCGTTCAGTATCATATTCAGATCGTGCAGCGCTTCCTGCGGGTGGCCTATACGGTAAGAACTTACACCGCGGATATAACGCGCGAATTTCTCCTGTTTAGGTTTTGGAAATTTGTCGAAATAAGCGTTGATAGCTTCCACAGCTGCACCATACTCACCCCGGGCAAAGAGCGAATGGGCTGCCTGGAAAGCCATATTATCCTGCTCTGCAGGACTCAAGTTTCCTACATTAGTACCTACAGCGTAACGAATATAGCTCGAAGCGTCTCCCTGATCAAGGTAAATATTTTCAATAAAACGCATAGCCTGCTCCGCCTCAGCAGTTCTGGCATATTTCTCCACTACTTTTTGGAACGTAACTTTAGCTGCTTCGGGTTCATCATTGTTGTACTGCACAAGCCCAATGGTCATTAGGGCGCGAGGAATATAACTACTACGGGGGTACTTTTCAATCATACCTTGCAATCCTTTGAGTGCATTATCATAATCTCCCATCGTAAAATAGGTGTAAGGGATTTCAAAGGCGGCATCATCCGCATAATTAGAAGTGGGGAATTGCTTCAGCACGGAACGTAGCGTACTCATCTTCTTTTCATTATCGCCTTGCAGACCAAAGATGATACCACGCTGGAAAAAGGCATAGTCCTGATTAGGCGCTTTGCTGTTGATCAGCTGGTCATAATATTTGTTTGCCCGGCTATAGTCGCGCAGACAAAGATACGAATCACCCAGTCGGGCGATGACGTCATACCGTATATCCTGATCTACTGTACTTCCACCGGCAGTTAGAAAGCGTTCAAAATAATCTGCCGCCAACGCAAAACGATTATTTCGATAGGCTGCATAAGCAAGTCCATAATTGGCATAATTGTATACTTCACTATTCCGAGCAGCGGGCAAACTTAGGAACCGGGAAAAGTTTTCTACTGCTTCCCCGAATTTGCGAACTTCGTACATTGCCTCAGCCTTCCAATAGGTGGCAAGTGCAGCCATCTCAGCATTGGCTGGAAACTTTTCCGATCGCATAAACATCGATATGCTGTTTTCGAAAGCGCGCTCGTTATAAAACTCCAGTCCGCGGTAGTAGGTTACCTTTTGATAGATCGCATTGACCTCCCGCCCGCGCTCTTTAAGCGATTCCAGCATACTAACGCCGGCATGGAAGTTGGTGGTCCCACGTAGAATTTCAGCGGATAGTGTTTCGGCACTTTCCTTTCTTTTTAAACCCGGATCGACAGGTTTCACTTCTTGGGCAATATATTTTTCGAGGACTCTTTGCGCAGCTTGGGTAGAATCCATTTCGAGCAGAACTTTGGCATAGTTAAACAGCGCATCGGCTTTCACCTGTCGATCGAGGTCTAATTTTGTCACTTTCACAAAGGCATCTCGGGCAGCTTGTTTGTTGCCGGTTTCCAAAGCAATGTGGCCTAAAGTCATAATTGCACCCTGATAAAAGGCGTCCGAAGATTTCATTGCCTCCAGCATACCGCTTGCTCTTTTGTATTCGCCGGCTCCATAAGCCAGGTAGCTGATGCGATAATTATCAATATTACTTTGCGATGCGTCTGGATGACGTTTCATCAATTCATGATAATACGCTTGTTTATATTTTTGCTGCGCTAAATAAGTGGTGGTAGCGATCTGACGTAATTCTGTCTCTATAGCGTCGCGATTGATACGCTTCATATCTGGGCTCCGACGTACTTTGACGGCATCGGCCAGCATAGGCCGGTAGTCGCGTACAACCTCAATGGAATCCATCGTCTGAACTTCTCCGCTACTTCTTTGCTCAATGTGTTGCGGCTTCTCTTTTCTATCTTTCTGCTGTTTCTCTATTTCCTGTGCATACCCCGTAGCCAGCAAAGCCGAAAGTGTCCCAGTAAACAGGTATTTTAGGTAATTATGACCGATTCTTTCTTTCAATATCATTATTCATCCGTATTTCTGAATTTTTCCAAACGTTCCTTTGCCGAGGAGACAATAGGGTATCCCTAATCAGTGTATTCAAAACTAAAGAATTCAAACCACATTTGGTAATTTCAAATCTGAGATACTTCATTTCAAGGATTTACAACCCGACCTGCTGCCCCCATTGCCCAATCGGCAATCGTCCTTACACAATAATGGAGCCAAGAAGAAAAAATAAGAATCACATCAGTCATGTGGCGCTAAAACCTATACTGCTGTTAGGAATAGGCTTATTGATACGAATGGAATGATTTTGACACTTGCCAACTGCCACTCTCATACACCAAAGTCACTAGGTCAGTCATGGTAAAGCTGTCAAATTTCAATACAATTTTTGCAATCATATAATCTGCAGATTTTTCGACGATCTTGATATGCGTTTTGCAATTCAAAATTTCACCCTGTTGTTTATTCAAACATTCAATCACCGCACGGCGTCCATAGGTATGTATAGTGGAAGTATGAATTTTTTGACTGAAATCTTGGGCAAACAATTGCTCTAGACCAAAGGATGCTCCGGCAGTAGTTACCGCAACATAATGCTGCAAGGCGAATTCTGCTGTGGAGAGATTAATAGGAATTCTTTCTGATTTTGATACTGGTTTTTCAGCTGCCATGGCAACTGATGATAAGGCGATTAAAGCTGCTACTGTGAATGTTTTTACGAATCCTTTCATACTATCTTTTTGTTCAATTGTGTTAGTTTATATCCTCTTCCTTGTTGATCCGAAACTACAGATCAATATGCTGCTAACCTAAAGACTTTAGACCAAAGGTCTTTGAATCTCGGTGAATGACGGAAATGAAAAGGTGAATATAAGAACCATGTTAACTGCTGCATGCCAAATACTATACCAGTGGCTACAATAAAAACATTTGTGCCTCTCAGCACATTTAAAGGCATTTTCAAGATTCTCTACGAAAAAGAAAATGTGCGCATACGAACAGTTTCAAAATAAATTGTTCGCATGCGCACACTGCATAAAACACCTGGCAAAAGATTGATGATTACTGTCTGCTGACCAAGTTGATTATTTCGTTTTCTTAATTGGTATATCGGCTGATAGCGCAAAAAAATTGTCCGGAAGTTGCTTTGCTTCAATTTTTCGGGCAATAGACTCCATTTTGAATTGCTCATTATCAATCACAATTTTCAATGGAACAGACTTGGCTTTTGCTAAATAGTAGTTCCAATTTCGATAACTATGCATCTGATACTTAGTAAAATCAACAGGGTATTTTGATGTGTAGAAATAGGTTGTCTGCCCTCCTTGAGTCTTTAAGATCAAGGCATCACAATCTTCCCCCAATATTTTCTCTTTATTTTTAATCAGCTCATAACTCACGATTGCATCCGACTGCACATTGGCATCAAACCAATAAAGGGTATCTGATCGGCTCGTCTTATTGTACAGTCTATTGGTCTCACTAATATAGAGCTGTACGGTGATACCAGCTCCATTTGTTAGCGATTTGTAATTTCCCGATTTGATAAAACACGTTTGCTCGTCGCCTAAAAGAAAACGCATCTGTTCGCTGGAAATCGTGGAGTTTTTACTTTGAAAGCTGTTTTGATAAATAATTTCTCCTTCAAATGCCTTTTGAGAGTATGTTTTCCCTGTGGCGGCTAGAAATAATAACGATAATAATAGATAATTGATGTTCATTTGCTTAAAAATGATATTGAGCACAAAAAGATTTGTTCAATTTACATCTTTTCTTCATGCTTCAGGGTAACTTTTCATATGCGCTAGTCTTTTTCATTATTCGTTGTATAAATAGGAGTTTTAGCTATTATTTCTTGTTTGATGTATCATTGATATTTCTATGCTATTCCTTCGGAGCTTCTCTGCCGATTCTTTGTTCTTTGTTCGGGCCTTCTTTGAGCTTGGTTTGGGCTTTGTTCGCTTATTTACTGCCGTTTGCTTGCTGTTTCTCTGCTTATTCTCTGCTTATTCTTTGCTGTTTCGTTGGTATTTCTTTGCTGTTTCTCTGATTATTCTCTGCTTATTCTTTGCTGTTTCGTTGGTATTTCTTTGCTATTTCATGGGTAGAAAAGCAAAGAAACAGCAAGAGAACATCCACGAACAAGTTAACTTTGTACCTACCAAAAGCGAGTATAAGCTCCAAACTTAGCAATACAAATTAGCATACACACCTATTACCCTCCCGAAACTTAGAAAGCAATTCATAAGCTCAACGGCAAAAACCAACTGTTCACAATAAAAAAAAGTCGCATCGGAAGATGCGACTCAGTAACTAGTTAATTAAAATGATCTTTTGCAACACGGGACACTACAATTATTCTACTGGCTTTACAACAAAAGAGAAGGAATAATTTTTGTAAGGCAACGTATATTCCTGAAGCGGCCATGCTCCCCAGCTATTGACTCCTCCCACTCCCATCTGTTTAAGGTCAATATTAAGCTGCGTTTGCTTCCTCTTAACCAGGTCGGCAGCATGACGCTGCTGACGCTTGAGACCATCATCCAAATCTTTGTCAAAATAATGCAAAGCACTCATGCTAAACGTCGAATCTCCCGTAAACAACAATCCACGGCCACGTTTATTTTTTATTTCCATCCATCTAACGTCCGTCTTATTACCTGTCTCCTGTGGCATTACATAGGGAAAATACTGCTGATCCACCGTCTGTTTATAAATTCCCACAGGTGATGAAAAATTACGGTCAATGTAGTTTTCCTGCGGTCCCCTTCCATAGTAATTGATGGTTTCAAAGCCTGAAGGCAGGATCCATTGCATACCGAAACGTGGAAGAACAGCTACCTTTTTTATGGTATCAGCAAGGAATGACTGAGAAATACGCATTTCACCCGATTGATTAATGCAATATTTCATTTCCAACTGTCCATACACTTGCGGCATTTTATAGGTAGCATCCACATACGCTAGATTATTGACAACTGTTGATTTAATTTCAATCAATTCAATAGAATCTGAAACCTGCTTCCAAGACTTCAATTTTTCCGGTGTATTTGCCCCAAAGTCATTATCATTCGGTGCACGCCAGAAATTACTCTTAAATGTGGTATGCTCATCAACAAAAGCCTGCCCTTTAAATTGATATCTCGTTAGCCATCCTGACTTAAGATCAAACTCAATTAGCAGATCCTTGGCCGACACGATGAGATTTCCATCTTTTCGCTCCGTATTGATTTTTCCTTGTGCTAAAACGGCGGTCTTAGGCCGAAAAACACCTCCCAAAAATAACTGTTCAGTTGCTATAATATGCCCAGTTGGAAGTAAGGCCTCGGCTTTTTTCAGTCGATATGTTAGATTCAGAAACTTTTCGCCAGATTCTACGCTTTGATAAGGAATAGATAGCACCGCAGATTGTTGCGGCGACACATTCAAATTCTTGATTAGCCCAGATTCAGTTTTTTTCCCATCAACTATAATTTCCCATTGAAGTTCAACATTTTCAAGCCCTCTAAAAAAGCGCTCGTTGTAAATTGATATCTTTTTTTCACCCAATAAACTAGTATGAATATCCTGATATACTTTTTTCATTTCCCATGCATGGGGATAGGGAGTTCTGTTCGCGTAAAAAATTCCTTTAGAAGCATAATTCCAGTCCGTGATAGCTTCTTTAGGTTCGTAATCTCCGCCATAGGTATATACCGTATCTCCTTTAGCATTGACTTTAATAAAACATTGATCCACAAAATCCCAGATATATCCACCTTGAAATATCCCTTTGTTTGCCCGAATGATATCCCAATAATCCTTGAAATTTCCCAACGAATTTCCCATGGCATGTGCATATTCACATTGAATAAAAGGCCTTTCCGGCTTAGGGTTACGGGCTGCATAATTTTTCATCGCAGATGGGCTGGCATACATAGGCACCACTAAATCTGTATTCCAGTCAAATCTTAATTCGCCATAATTATTCACGGCCCTTTCGTATTGTACCGGACGGCTGGTATCGAGCTCTTTCATTCGGAGGTAAGCCCGATAGAAGTTATACCCATTTCCGGCTTCATTGCCCATGCTCCAAATAATGACACTTGGATGATTCCGATCTCGCTGAATAAGACGTTCAACACGTGCCACATGCGCTTTTTCCCAGCTCGGCCTATTGGCCATGGTATAGGACAGATCATAGCCCATACCATGTGATTCGATATTAGCTTCGTCGATCACATACAGACCGTATTGATCACAGAGCTGCAACCAATACTCGGCATTGGGGTAGTGGCTGGTACGAACGGCATTGATATTGAATTTCTTCATAAGTTGTACATCCCGCAGCATATTCTCTTTTGAGATCACATGCCCTGAGACGGGATCTGTCTCATGTCTATTTATTCCTTTAATAAGAATAGGTTGTCCATTCACCAGCAACTGCCCACCTCTAATCTCGATAGTACGAAAACCGACTCGCAGTGGAATGACCTCGATTGTTTTGTCCTGATGGTCTATAAGCTTAACAACTACCTGATATAAATTCGGTACCTCAGCAGACCACAGTGCAGGACTATCTACTGTCTGCTCAACGTTTATTTCCTGTCCCGAAACTTTGACAGCTTTACTTGATATCACCCGGCCATCCTGCTGCAGTGTGATCTCTGCCTTTAAATTCTCCTGATTAATCCGGTTAAAAATGAGTTTGGTTTTTAAGACTCCTTTATCAAAAGAAGCATTGAGTGTTGGTGATAGTTGAATATCACGCACATGTAGCGGCTGTCGCATCAGCAAATAACAGTCACGCGTGATTCCGCTTAAACGCCACATATCCTGATCTTCCAAATAATTGGCTACCCCCCAACGCATAACACGCATGGTAATCAGATTTTTTCCTTTTCTTAAATACTTCGTTATGTCAAACTCAGATGGTAATTTACTATCCTCGCCGTATCCGACATATTCGCCATTTACCCAAACAGATAAATTAGATTTAGCAGCTCCAATATGTAGAATAACAGGCTTCCCCTGCCAATCCGCAGGAATAACTACCTCGCGGCGGTACACCGCAGTAGGATTAAAATCCATCGGTACAATGGGAGGATTCGGCTTCCCGATCAAATAGGTAAACTCAAAACCTGAAGTAGTATACATCGGAAAACCGTATCCATTGAGTTCCCAATTAGCGGGCACCTGAAAATTGTCCCAATGACGATCGTCATAAGTTAATGATTCAAATTGAGCTGGCAACTGAGACGGGCTATTAACCCATTTGAATTTCCACGAACCATTCAAACTTAAATAAAAAGAGGATTCGCGCCAATCGTAGTTGATAATTTGATCTGTATTCGGAAAGGTTACAAAATCGGTATGCATGGGCAGTCGATTTTCTTCAGTAATCGTTTCATCCAACCAAGGGATCCCTTTTCGGATAACCGTATCTTGCTGTTCTTTTTTGTTTTGCTCATGCGTCAAAGTCACACTGGACTGCGCATAGCCCAACACGGTGACAATACTAGACAGAAAAATAAGCGTTAATTTAGTCACTATTTGCATTTCTTATATTTTTAGGGATAACAAATTAATTCGAAACGGCAGATTTGTCTGGCCTAATCGAACTTGAATAGATTGATGCGGCCAAACTAATGAAATACACTTAAATCCCACTGGTCTCTCCAATTTATCTGTACTTTTTCATGCCGAAGATCAATAGGTAGCCAGATATACCTGCTATCCATAAGCTCTTTGGGCTTCCATCGGTCGGCCATAAAAATAAAGGAATCTTTTTTTCCTGCTACGGGAAGTACAAATGTCGATTGACCGTCAAAAGTCAAGGCTGAATTTGGTCCCCGCATCGGATCACCGAGTGATTTCCAAGGACCAAAAAGATTCTTGGCGACATGGAGCTCGGCACGATTCGGTGCCCAACCCGTGCATCCGCTGGTGATCAGGTAATACCGATCATTGTATTTGAATAATGCTGGAGCCTCCCTATGATTCCGAAATAGTAAAGAATCCTTCGCTGTTACATGGAGGTAATCATCCGTTAACTGAACCATGCGTAAAGCATAATTTTCGTCGGATGAATACACTTGGTACGCCTTCCCATCGGTATCCACAAATAAACTCATATCGCGTGACATATTGTTATTTGGCCTGAAACTATGGACAAACTGAAACGGTCCAAGAGGTGAGTCACTTACTGCAACAGCCGCCCTGGCCGCAGCATAGCCCTGACCTTTCAATTCGAGATGGAACCACATGACATATTTTTTCAGTTGCTCCTGATAGATAACTTTTGGTCTTTCCATAATACAGCCCCAAGCAATATCACTTGTAGAATCTGCGCTCGGTGTTAGCGCCAATCCTTCGAACTTCCAGTGATGCAAATCATTAGATGAATACACATTGACTCCCTGAGATGTTGTTCCACCACGTTTCTCTCCATACCAATAGTATTTTCCATTCTGATGAAGTACGCCGCCGCCGTGTGCATTGATCACATCACCGCTGTCGTCTGTCCATCTTTCCCCTGGTTTAAAACTCCTCACTTGAGCAGGTTTCACTTTTTGATAGACCCGTACATAATCAATTTCATATTTTGCCGGAAGTAATTTATGATCTATCGCACCGCCATTTGTACCGCCTAGAGCCAAATTTAACAGCAGATAATGCGGTTGGGTAAATGGGTTAAAGCCTGTACCATCACGGTTAACCAATTGGTCCATCGTAACGCGAAGCATCTCAATATCGTCCACATACAGCGCAATAGCATCTTCGTCCCAAATCATTCGCCAAATATGAAACTGATCAGCCCAAGCTTTTCCCCCAAGATCTTTAACTGCCCGAGTCTGACCGAACCAATGGGCTTTCCACCGCTGATCAGTACCTGTCGCGATATTCGCCAATATTTTGCCACGGTAATACTCCATAATATCTATTTCGCCATTGGATGGCCACTCTTTGGTCGTTCCTAATGTCCAGAAAGCAGGCCAAAGCCCAGCGCCAACAGGTATACGTGCCCGAATTTCAAAAATTCCATATCTCCAGCTTTGCTTTCCTAAGGTATTTATTGAAGCTGAAGTATACCTTATCTGCTTTCGGCTGCTAATCCAATCTTTACTGCCTTGAATAAAACCCGGATGCTCGCGTTGTTCTTTTTTTGCTTCAATAATCAATAGGCCATTACGACAGAAAGCATTTTCCTTTTGATACCATTGTTCTTCGCGGTTACGTTTGAAACCTTCTTCGTAGCTCCATTTGGTTGTATCTAGCGTGCCTTGATAATCGAAATCATCCGACCAGACTAAGTCATACTCCTGTGGGATGGGTTTTTGGCTGTATGCGGCAAAACAGCTTAAAAGCAGAATAAGACAGACGGATATAGGTGTTTTCATGATTTATTTTAAGTCTCTTTGAGCGAATAGATTGATTATTCGCAAACAAAAATATCACCCTTTTTCTATCTAGACAAGGGGGATATTGAGTCAAAAAGAGGGATATATTCGTATTTATGTAATAATACGATGACACAAACACGATTTAGCTTTTCGAATTCCCAATTAGATCACAAACTCATTCCTAGAGTAAATGCTACCCCTTTAGATTCTAGATCCACATTTCCATACCCAATTCCCGTCAAAGGCATTTTAACAAATGGTTTCACGCCGATATTAATTTTATCGTTGATTTTCTTCTCAATAGAAACCGAAAAATCCGCGACACCAAAGATATGCTGGTTCTCGCCATTCACTTCATAGACGGCACTGTTTTGAGATCCGCTATAGCTCCCCCCACCTTCATAATCGAAAGTGTATTTTTCCTTCAGCATAAAATAACTTGAAAGCCCTGCGCTCACATTAAATTTGACGTTTTTACTTTTAAGTACGGTGTAACTTGCTGTCAAGGGAACATCAAGAACGTCACAAACGGCACTTACATTGCTGGGCAACTGAGCCATCTCCGGTGGATTTGATGGTGTATAAAACTTATATGCTGATTTATAATTCTTCTTAGCATAAGTCGCTCCCACAGAAACATGAAATCCTTTTGCGAGCGGATAGGAATAAGCCAAGCCGACATTTTCACTAAGGGAAGATTTCCCTGCTCCACGTACGCTTGTAAGATCTGGCCCAACTAGGAAACTAACAACCGACCGCTCTTCTTCCTTCCTCATGGCACCTATGGTTTCTTTAGGTTGATAAACAGCTGCCAAGCGCTCCCCTATCCCTTCAATCGGTTCTTCTTTTAAGTTGAAACTAGGTAATCTACGATGACTATATTCTATACGAGGAATAGTAAATGTTGTTTCCTGTTTTCCATCCTGTATCCTTGTCAAATTTATATCGGCGACCTGCATTAAAAGAATATCTTGCAGTATTCTATTTTCACTTGGTACCGCTAAACCACTATTCATACCTGTATGCGGCTGAAATGCAACCCTACCCAAATCTTGTTCAGGTTCATGTCGCAAATTTTCCTGGCGATGAATAGTTCCATTTTCCAGCCCCTCTTTTTCAGACAAAATATTGGCTTCATTGATTTCATTCAGCACATCGTTAGACTTAAATAATTGGTCATTCCAGATAAAAAAAGCTATTAAAACTGCTGCAACTGTGGTCGCTAATGTTATTAAAAGTACAATCTTTCTTTTCTTTAAACGATTTGACTGATTCAACCGTGATTCTATATTTTGCCAATGTGATTCATCAAACTCAAAATAAACATCACTTAGGCCGTCTTTGAAAATTTCATCAATCTTATTTTTATCCTTTTCCATCATGCTTTCTCTTGAGTTTTACCAAATTTTACACCTTGAACTTCCATTATTTGTACAAGTCGCCCGCGTGCTTTATGTAAATTCGATTTTGATGTTCCAATAGCAATACCCAGCATGCCACTAATTTCCTCATGTCCATAACCATCTATTGCGTAGAGGTTGAACACCGTTCTGTATGCCGGTGGAAGCTGCTGTACCATCGCCAATAGGTCTTCATAGTTTAACTTTTGAGTGATGCTATCATCTTCCACAATAGCGTGCTCATACAAGGATACATCGAGGAGGAAGCCCTGTTTAATCTTTGCGCGGTAAAAATCAATTGCAGTATTCGTCATGATTTTTTTGATCCATATGGAAAAAGGCTTCTGAAAATCATATTTACCAATATTTTTAAAAACCTTAAAAAAACCTTCATTTAAAATACTTAGTGCATCTTCTCTGTTATTAGCGTAGCGCAGACATATACCTAAAGACATCGCATAGTAAATGGTATAAAGATCTTTCTGAGCTCTCCGGTCCTCATCAAAACATCCTTTAATAATATGGATAGATTTTTCGTCAACTTCTGTTATCGCCACTCGATATTGCTTCTTTCTTTTGATAAATATAGTATTAAGTCTAATACGAACGGATTATAAGAAAGGTTGCCTGCAAAAAATATTTTTTTTGAATCAATTTCAAAGCAACCTTTCTTTTGAAATGATCGTAATATCAACAGATTATTTAAAAAAAGGCACTCATATGAAAGTAACAAAAAAACACGTAAAGCTAGTCTTTCTTGGTCTATTGACCTTAACAATGTTTTCTGCATGTTCAAAAAACGATGCAGCTCCTGACAATGTAGAAAATAGAAATAGGGGTATACAAATATCTGCCAATGCCCAGTTTGGTAATATCCTGACCGATGCAAACGGTAGAACACTGTACTTTTTCTCCAATGATACAAAAGGCATCTCAACCTGTAATGGTAATTGTTTGGCAACTTGGCCAGTTTACCACAGTAACGAAACAAGTACGGATGTAAAAATTGATAAAAGCCTGATGGGTGAAATCACACGCGAAGATGGTTCCAAGCAAAGTACATTTAAAGGCTGGCCGCTTTATTACTATGCAGGCGATGGTCAATCTGGTCAGGTGAAAGGGGATGCTATAAATAAAATATGGTATGTAGCCAAACCCGACTATTTACTTATGGTTGCCAATGCCCAACTCATCGGACACGACGGTAAAAACTATTTAGGTGATTATACCGAAGGAATAGCAAAAACAATGTATCTAACAGATGATACAGGTAGAACACTGTATGCCTTTAAGCCTGATAAATTCAACAAAAACAATTATACTGCCGCAGATTTCAGCAATGATCCGATCTGGCCAATTTTTCAAAAAGAAACAGGAGCTCTTCCTTCGCTTGTTCGTACAACTGATATCGCCGTAATTAGCGTCTATGGAAAGAAACAGTTGACTTTCAAAGGATGGCCCTTATATTACTTCGGTCAGGATATACAACATGGTGACAATAAAGGAATAAGTTTCCCACGTGTTGGCGTTTGGCCGATCGTAAATGACAATACAACCGTTGCTGCTGCAAACTAAATCTATACTAACGATTCAAACATATGGCACAAAAACACAAAACAGCAATTCCTTGCCTCATAGCATATCATCACTTCGTCATTTCGCTCTTAACCATATCGGCTCTCACTTTCTCCGCCTGTACGAAAAAGCAGGCGCAGGAACTTACGACCAATCCAGATAACGGTACTGAAACGGTGACAGCCGAGAATGTATCGTATACGAATTTTTCTAAAGCTCTTTTCGAAAGCAAATGTAGTTCATGCCACGGAACAGGACGTTCGGCTAGCGGACGATGGACATTTAATGGCTATACTTCCGTAAAAGACAACATTGCAAGAATTAATAACGCTGTACTGGTCACCAAATCCATGCCGATAGGCGGGGCGCTAACTTCAAAAGAAATAGAACTGCTCGACGCATGGATAAAGAGAAATTCACCTGAAAATTAATGATATCAATATGAAAAAAATTAACATTTACATGGTGCTCTTCATGATGCTTATCAGCGTGGGGACATTTGCTCAACAAAAGACCTACCTTGTTTCAAAAGAAAACAGCATTACCTTTTTTAGTAGCGCGCCTTTAGAGAATATTGAAGCTAAAAGTACATTAGGAGCTTCGGCTATAAACCTTCAAACCGGAGACATCATTTTTAGAGTAAAAAATATATCTTTTCAATTTGAGAAAAAGCTGATGCAGGAGCATTTCAATGAAAACTACATGGAAAGTGACAAATTTCCCCTATCAGAATTTAAAGGCAAAGTCGAAAATGCGGACAAATTAACAAAAGACGGTAATTATACGCTCAACATAACAGGAACACTTCAGGTTCATGGAGTTACCAAATCCTACAGCACAAAGGTCGAGTGTATCGTAAAAAATGGAACGATAAGGGCTATTTCAAATTTTCAAGTAAGACTTGCAGATCACAAAATAACAATTCCATCGATCGTTGGAAAAAAGATTGCTGAAGTCGTCAAAATAAATATTGATGCGACCTACAAACCCTAAAAATTCGAATGCATTTCAAATGAAAAAAACGCTACTTATACTCTTGTGCTTAACTTCTGCAACATCATATGCCCAGGAAGACCTTGAGAAATTGATTCATATCGATACACCGAAAAATGAAAAAGTCACAGCAACCTTTAAATCCGGCAACCTGATCAATCTTAAAACAACAGAGACTATTCATCGAAATGAAATGGACTTTCGAGTAGATCACCGTTTTGGTGATATCGCGGGCAGTGCAGGCGGTGGGAAAAATTTCTTTGGTCTGGATAATTCTACAGACATCCGTATAGGATTTGATTATGGCCTCTTAGATAATCTAAATATCGGAATTGCCCGCGCGAAGGGTGCGACAGAAGTTAGACAACTCTTTGAGGGCAATGTGAAATACCGATTTATCGACCAAACAGTAGATAATAGTGTCCCTATTTCCGTAGCTCTTTTTGCAAGCACTACCCTATCTGCAATGGAGGCAAGTACTGATAAAGCTTCGGCTGCAAGCTTTGATACCTTCAGTGACCGATTAAGTTATGTAACGCAACTCATTATTGCTCGAAAATTCAGTTCAAATCTATCGCTCGTTTTGGTACCTTCCTATCTTCACCGCAACTATACCGCACATAATGATCAAAATGATTTGTTTGCACTTGGAATTGGTGGACGGGCGAAAGTCAGCAATCGGGTCGCATTAGTGGCGGACTATACAATACCTTTCCGAAAATCATCAAATAAAAAATACCGTGAAGATTTAAGTGGGCAGCGTTATTATAATGCCTTAGGGATAGGTATTGAAATGGATACTGGTGGACATATATTCCATCTAAATTTCACAAATGCGACGGCAATTCAAGAATCTCAGTTTATCAGCGAAACAAATAGCTCTTGGGCTAAGGGACAATTCCGCTGGGGATTCAGCATCGCTAGACGTTTCAACTTCAATAAAAAATGACAGTTAAAAAACTGAATTAAAGACCATTAAGGACAATAATACGCTCAGTAAATTTCAAATTCAAAAGCTAAAAAACAGATAAGCATCTACCTTTTCTAATGAGCACTTTGAAAAAAAATTCCCCAACAGGTTTGATACCTGTGGGGAATTTTACTATTACACAATATTAACTCTACAAGTCATTTAACCAAGTATTAACCTCGTCTTGTGTTTTTCCGGTCTTCTTTTGAAGTTTACCGACTAACTCGTCTTCTTTGCCTTCGGCGTACATCAGATCATCATCTGTAAGGTCTGCATATTGTTGTTTTACCTTGCCTTTGATCTCATTCCAACGGCCTTTCCATGTTAAATCACTCATAATTATTCTCCTTTCATTAGTTATTAATAGAACAGTATTAATCAAATAATCGTTTTAAAAATTTATTTTTAAAGTCGTAATCGTTATACCAGCACTTTTTATCCTAGTATTATTATTTTCGGTTACAATTAGCGGTCCAAGCCTTTCCGTCTTTTGTGTAGCCAATTGTTAATTTTCCAGCATCAATACGAATAACTCCTGTACCTGCCGAACCAATATTGATTAAGACATTATCCTTTCTCTCAAAATCTACTCCATTAAGATTAGGAATACCATTTCCGAAAGCAAAATTATAGGTATCGCCAGCTTTTGTTACCGTAACTGTCCCTTCCGCCGCTGCAACATCATTATCATTGTTGTTTAAATCATCAAAAGAGATTGTACCTTCGTATTTTCCAATAAAAAGATCATTGTCTGCCGGATCATCATCTTTGCTACATGCCGTAAAACCTACTAATACCGTAAAAATAAGCATACCTAGTCCCAGTGTTTGAATTAATTTTTTCATACGTCAAATGTGTTAATGTAAATATTCTATTTTATTATAGCGGGGTAAAATTCAAACTTTATGCCAGTCCAATTTCACTTCATAAACATCCGTATCAAATTCCTAAGAAGAGGTATAAATACCTTATTAGGGTATTTATACCAACTACAAAGACGATTTTAGCTGGCATAATATCTTAATAACTGATTCTATGAGATGGGATTTTGTGACTTTTAGGGTATAATCAGTTTTCAGTTCTGAAGCATAAGAACGTAGGCAAAATATTGTCGAAAAAACTTGGAGCGAAAGCCCTTTATCGCTAAATTCATTTATCCCAAGCCTACACTATGGAAATCAGTTATACGATTAATGTCCGAAGATTTGAAGATTACTTTGACTTATGGAGTTCCAAAGTTTATCAATATGCACTTCATAAAACCAAATCATCTTATCTGGCCGAAGAAACTGTACAGCGTGTATTTATCAAACTCTGGAAAAATATGAGTGACAAAAATATCGATGCCACCATAGAATCCCAAATTTTCTGTATCACCCGAACAGTGGTGATCGATCTGGTCAAGGCAGAATATAACCGAAAGAAACTTCTGGATCACGATCAGACATTTGTCTTACGCCATAGCCCCCAGGATGATTTTTATGCCAAACAACTTACATCAACCCTCCATGAAATTGTCGATAAATTACCAAAGAAACGCAAGGAGATTTTTATGTTAAGTAGATTTTCCAATCTTTCGCATAAGGAAATTGCAGAAAAAATGGCCATATCGACGAAAACCGTAGAAAATCAACTAACGCTAGCCCTAAAAACCATTCGGAAGGCTTTATTGTTCAGCATGCTGATGCAAATTATTTTTTAGCTTCTTTTGGGGGATAACTCATTTTGGATCGTAATCTTATTAGATGAAGATTACAAAAGAATTGATCGACAATTACCTAAGCGGTAAAGCCAATGCGGAAGAAATTTCGGCCATAGAAAACGCGCTAGCTAATAACGAGTTTTATTGGGAGGATCTTATGCCGGAGACGGAATGGCAAGAATATGAGGTGGATTCGGATTTTAAAAACCAAAAAGAAATAAAAGCGCATATTTTCAAACAAGTAGCGCAAAAAGCCAAGTATCGTTTCAACTGGTTAAAATATGCTGCCATTATTATCTTCGTTGGAATCGGAGCTTGGATAGGATTTACCCAGATAGATCCTCCGAAACCTCATACCACCTATCTTAGTTCCAAAAAAATTGAAGCATCTCCGCAGGAGCAGCCCGACAATTTGTATTATATCAATTCAGGTAATACTGTTCAACACATTGAAGTTCCAGATGGATCTAAGATCGAACTATTCCCCAATTCTGAAGTGAAATTTAGTTCCAATTTCGCGGGCACTACTTCACGCGACATCCTATTGATAGGTAAAGCCAAATTTACCGTAGCAAAAAATAAGGCAAAGCCATTTCGCGTTCATACGGCAGATTTGACAACAACCGCGCTTGGCACTGTTTTCAGTGTGGAAGAAGATGTTAGCGCGATTACAAAAATAAAACTCTATGAAGGCCGTATTGAAGTCAAAAGCAATACAAGTTCCGGAAATAAAAAACCCTTAAACCTGCAGTTTTTACCCAATGAAGAAATCAGCATTGACCGCAAGCAGCAACAGATCGTTGCCGAAACCCGAATCAATGCTTCTCAATCCAGCAAAAGGGGATCATATCTAAAAACAAGTGGACAACTGATCTTTAAAAACCTCTCTTTGCACGATGTACTTCATATCATCAGTCATAATTATGCGGTTAAACTAAACTTTGAACCTAAAGATATACAAGATAAATACTATAGTGGAACGTATAAAAATACGGCATCCGCATACCTCAACATGCTAGCTGATATCCAAGCACTTCATAGCATAACCATTCACGTACAAACCGAATAAAATTCACTCAATTAACCCACAAATTATGCACAATTATTTACCTTCCAAGCATAGTATCCTGACTATGCTACTGTTGAGATCCAACATTAGAGCCGACGTAAACTGGGCATTTCGTCTAGGCCTCATGGGGCTTTTGTCAACAAGCTATTTTCTTGCTGACGCCCAACAAAATGCGACCATTAATGGAGTAATCAAAGATGAAACAGGAAAGCCCATCCCCTCGGCGACGGTTACCATACGTAATGCGACAAGCGGAATGAAAAAAACCACAAGCAGCAGGCCTGATGGAACCTTTTCGCTCGACCAGATTCCCGCTGGACAGGGCTACCAAATCAGCGTATCTTCCATTGGTTTTGAGAGCAAAGAACTGGTGGATTACACCATTACGGACAGGGACAAACTAGCGATCAATATCAGTTTGGAATCGAGCGCGCAAAATCTACAGGAAGTTGTCGTCACCGCACTTGGTATCAAACGCGAAAAAAAAGCACTGGGTTATACAGTCGCTGAACTCAAAGGCGACGAGCTAACGCAGGGTAAAGAAACCAATGTCGCCAATGCCCTATCAGGTAAGGTTGCCGGCGTACAGGTGAGCCGCGCCGCATCCGGTGCCGGGGGTTCGTCCAAGGTCGTGATCCGGGGTAACAACTCCCTTATCGGTAATAGCCAGCCCCTGTATGTGGTGGATGGAGTACCGATAGACAACCAAAATATTTCGTCTCCAAATCAGTCAGGGGGAACAGATTATGGTGACGGAATTGGAAACATTAATCCCGAAGATATCGAAACGATGTCGGTATTGAAAGGCCCAAATGCGGCCGCACTTTATGGACAAAGAGGAAGTAATGGTGTTATTTTGATCACAACCAAATCGGGTAAAGCCGGAAAAACCCGATTTAACTATGGGACAGATTTTTCATTAGGTAATGGGTTAGTTTTACCTGATTTTCAAAATGTCTACGGCCAGGGACTGAACGGTACATTTACACATTTTAGAAAAGATGACGGCACCATTGTCTCCATGAGTGAAGCGCTGAAAAATGGTTACAGTGGTATACCTAAAATGAGCGCCGGACGTGATCGTACAACGCGAGCAAGCTGGGGAGCGAAGATGGAAGGCCAGACTTATGAAGACGCTTATGGCAACATCTTACAGTTAACACCAAAGCCAGATACCTACTCATCTTTTTTTCAAACGGAGAAACAGTTTACCAACAACCTTAGTATCGACGGCGGAACAGACAAAGTCAACTATCGCTTCTCGTTCGCTAATACCGATGTGAAAGGATACATTCCTACAAATACGCTCAAAAGAAACAATTTTGGTCTGCGCACCCAAGCCAAGATAACCGACAAATTTCATATCGACATCAAGGCGAACTATATCGCCCAAAAGGGACAGAACCGGCCTACATTGGCTGATGCAGCAGACAACCCGGCTTACCTATTCATCAGCCAGCCGCGAAGCCTAGGCAACGACATCCTGGCACAGTATAAATGGACAGCACAGGAGATCAGTAGACAACTCGGATTTTCGGGATTGACGGAAGGATTGGAAAAAACATATGCCACCAATAGCTCCACAGCAAATCCGTTCTGGACCATTCATGAAAATCACAATGAAGATCGCCGCGATCGCATTATTGGCTTGCTCCGTCTGAGTTACGACTTTGCCCCTTGGCTAAAGGTAACAGCGACTGGAGGTACCGATTTCTATACTGATCAAAGGTTTCGCTACCGTCCAATCAATACCTACCAAAGCTTAAACAGAAAGGGAGATATTCGAGAAGAGGTCATCAGAGCCCGCGAAGACAATTTTGATATCCTAGCAAGTTCCAACTTTAAGTTGACCGACGATATTAAACTCAGTGCCAACTTAGGTGCCAGTCACCAAAATAGATATTTACGTATGACAGGAAATTCAGGGAATCAGTTTATTGTACCCAACCTCTTTGTCATCAACAACACCACCACAAACAGTTACATATTTGACTTGATCCAGTCCAAGATTAATTCGGCTTATCTATCGGGTCAATTCAGTTACAAAGACTATTGGTTTGTTGATTTCTCTGCCCGTAACGACTGGTCTTCGACCCTGTCAAAGGAAAACAATTCGTTTTTCTACCCGAGTGTAAGTTCCAGTTTAGTCTTATCGGATGCCTTCAAATGGCAATCTGACGCACTGTCTTTCGCCAAAATCAGAGCTTCATGGGCACAGGCAGGAAGTTCAGGAAACCCCTATCAATTGACAGGAGCATATAGTCTCAACCAATACACCCACGGCGGTGTACCAATGGCTTCGTATACAGAAATCATACCGGATCCAAATCTGAAAAACGAATTGACTACATCAATCGAAGCTGGAGCAGATCTGCGATTTCTGAAAAACAGACTTTCGTTCTCCTTCACCTACTATCAGGCCAAAACAAAGAATCAGATTCTGGATGTGCCCATTGCTCCTTCTAGTCTCTATGTGAAAAACAGAATCAACGCAGGGGAAATTAGCAACCGAGGTATTGAATTTGTGTTAGGAGCAACACCGGTAAAAAGCGAATCTGGATTTGAGTGGAATACAACGTTTAACTATAACCGCAACCGGAATAAAGTAGAATCACTTTACCCGGGCGTAGAAAGCTTTTTACTCGCTACAGATCGCGGGATAAACGTAGTTGCGGAGGTCGGAAAACCATTTGGCCAGCTGATTGGGACACAGTTTGCGTGGATCAAAGATGATCAGGGAAATAGGTTGATTGACCCTACCACTGGGCTCCCCGTACGCACAGCTGGACGTGTAGAAACCGATCTTGGAAATGCACAACCCGATTGGTTGGGAGGTTTTGCCAATACAGTTAAATATAAAGGTTTCAACCTCTACGCGCTTGTCGATATCCGTCAGGGCGGTGTGATCTTCTCCCAGTCGAACCGCGAACAGATTATCTATGGGACTTCAACGAAGACCCTAGAAGGACGAGATGGAACTTACGTTGCGGCAGGGATGCTCGGCCAAAAAGATGGGGCAGGAAACTGGACAAGTACCGGAACCCAAAACAGTAAGCAAGTTGCCGCACAAGATTACTGGAACATGGTAGCCAGTGATAAAGAAGTCATGGTCTCTGAAGAAATGATCAATGATATGAGCTATGTCGCCATGCGCGAGATCAGTCTTTCTTATTCTTTCCCTAAAAAGCTGATGCCACATAAACTTGTTAATTCCCTAAAATTAGGCGTCTATGGCCGAAACCTATTTTATTTTCAACGGAAAACTGATGGATTTTCACCAGAAGCCTCTGCCTTCAATGTTAACAATAGCTCCATCGGTATTGAATCAACTTCACTTCCTATGATGCGCACATTCGGTATTAACCTCACAGTTGGTCTGTAAACCCTTTATTATGAAAAAGAAACTATTTAAAAATACATTCATCTTCGGACTTATTTCTGTGGCAGGACTAGGAGCCTGTACCAAAGATTTCGAACGAATCAATACGCCTCCCACATCTGTTACCACTGTAGATCCATCTTTACTCATAGCACGTATCCTACGTGATGGTACTTTTCAGGAATCTGGGGAACTACCCAACAACAAGTTTGGCTCTTGGATCCAACATTGGGCTGGAGGTCCGGTAGTGCCTGTTTCTCGATATTTTGAAGGACCCGAAAATCTGATCTGGTCGCAGCACTACACCTTGCTCCGCAACATCGTTCAGATCAAACAGGAATTGAGCGGCAAGGAAGACAATGCAGCAGGAAGAAGTAAGTTGGCTATCGCCGAACTTTACGAGGCATATCTCTATCAGCGCCTTACTGACTTGTTTGGGGACATCCCTTACTCCGAGATCACACAATCCAATAAGGAAATCAATCGCACGCCCAAATTTGACAAACAAGAAGAGATCTATCCAGCATTGGTCCAAAAAATCGATGCAGCTATCGCTAAGCTTACAACAGGAGACCAGTCTTACGGATCTTCAGATTTCTTTTACAAAGGCAGTATTGAAAAATGGAAAAAATTCGGCAATTCGCTCAAACTCAAAGTCGGTATGCGTATGCGGTATGCCAACCCGTCTTTGGCGCAAAAAACAGTTAGCGAAGCAATGTCGTCTCCTGTAGGTCTATTCACCAGCAATAGTGATAATGCCGCAGTTCCTACCTACAACGATGCTCAAGCTGAAAATCAAAATCCTATTCTACGTCAAATGACAACAGGGAGTGCGGATCTGCGTTATCTTGCCAATACGTTAGTCGATAAACTGAAAGAATATAAGGACCCTAGGCTTTCACTGCTTGCCGAGCCTGTCCAATTCAATGGTACAGCAACATATCAAGGTATTGGCGTTGCTTTAACGGATAATCAGTTGTCACAGTTGATTCGTGCCAACTATTCCACGGCCAATAAGTCAACATGGTTCAGTCTCACCTTTGCTCCGATTCCAAGCTATGCCTTTACCTATTCGGATATATGCTTTTACAAAGCTGAAGCTGCGCTGCTGGGCTGGGGAGCTACAAGTGCAAATGCACAAGCATTTTTTACAGAAGGTGTCAAAGCTGCGCTGGCTTTACCGCCATATAATATTTCGTCTATTCCTTTAGCATACGAATCTGTGATCAATTTAAGTGGTTTGACAGACGAACAGAAAATGGAAAAAATAGCGACGCAAAAATGGATTCACCTTTTTGGCAGGAACATGGAAGCTTTCGCGGAATGGCGACGTACCGGATACCCCAGCTTAACCCCTGGCCCTAATCCAGGTTCAACCAACGGACAGATACCACGCAGGGCAATATACTCCAGTGAAGAGGCTGAGTTGAACGCAACACATGTAAAGGAAGCGGCAGCCAGAATGACGAATGGAGATTCTTTCTTATCTAAAGTATGGTGGGACAAAAAATAATACACTATAATAATGGGGCTGACCAGTTTGGACAGCCCCTGTTATTACCGCTTTAAAATATAGGTAATACAGCAGTTTTTTAGATAAATTTTCAAAGAGATAGGCTTAATTCTTTGAACTATGATTATATTATGCTTGCAGCGAAATAGCGACATTATGCAACTGAAACATAGTCCTTCATATACTGTAAAACCCAATATAATGATTAACTTAAAACCCCTTACCCTGGAAGACGTCTCACCATTTTATGAATGGATCAATGATGACATTTCGATAAAATATTCACTTTCTATTTTTCAATCCATGCACTCAAAGGAGCAGGTCGACGCTTGGTTTTTAACTGTTGTCAATGATCTAAAAAATTTTAATCGTGGAATTTTCTTAAACGATACCAATAAATTGATTGGATATGCTGGCATTTGTAATATTTCAAAGCTAAACAGATCAGGAGAATATTTTATCTTCATAGGAGATCGTCAACAATGGGCTAAAGGGATAGGGTCTCAAGTTACCCAATTACTTCTCGCTATTGGTTTTGAAAAATTAGGGCTCAATAGAATTATGCTTACCGTATCCGAGCCAAATTATGCGGCGATTAAAGCGTATGAAAACGCTGGATTTAAACCGGAGGGGAGGATGCGCAAAGCCTGCTTTAGGGATAACCAATTTCACGATAAGCTATTGATGTCAATTTTAAAGGATGAATGGTTTGATCGAAGAGACCTAATAAAAAATGAAGATAATTAATATAGTTTATCTGCTACTTGGAATAGTAGGTCTTTGGATACAACTTCTTAAAAGCATTGTAGACAGCTTGATGTATTACTGTAGAATGCAATTCATCGGGCATATAATCAAATACAAAATCAATCTTTTCTTCGCTCCTCAGTACGTCAGATAATGCTAGAGCCTCATTATACATGCTAATGTCCTCTTCTTTGTTCGGCACGCCAAGGTAAACCCTTACATTTTTTTTCAAATTATGTTGCAAAAGCTTTTTTGATTTTTTCAATAAAACTTCCTCTCCCCACCATAAACTTGGGCTTATAATAATATAATCATCAAATAGTTCGGGGTGCTTTAATAAAATTTCTGTAGAAAAAAGTCCTGCCAGTGACTCCCCTATTAACATCTGCTTTCCATTCGTACGATAATTACGAGTGAGGTAAGGTATCAATTCATTTTTTAAGAATGCTATATATTTTTCAGAACCGCCGTACGAAGAAAAGCTCGCTTTCTGAAAACCCTCCCGCTCTATAAAATCAGTATTTTCGACAGGGAAGGTAAAATCTCTCCTTCTTTTATTTCCTCCTATTCCAACAACAATACTTTGAGGAAATCTATCGATCCAAGGTTGCGTCACGAAACGTACAATCCCGGAGATATGAAAAAAATCTTCATCTATACCACCATCGAGCACATATACAATCGGATATCGGACAGAATCATTTAGATTATAATTATCAGGAAGATAGATATTGATCGTTCGATCTTCACTCAAAACCTTTGAATGCAATATTTCTGACTTACCGATCGATAATAGCGTCGTTTTTTGTGCAAAACAAGTTGAATAATAAATAAAGATAAAGAAGAAAACAAGTATTCTATTTGCTACCATATTGGATACATTTCGCTTAAAAACAATACAATCGAATAATATACAAAATTACTATTTTTAGTATATAGCTCATTTGACAATTCGATAAAAACGATATATTATTGACACCGCCCGGACAATACACATTACACAAATAACCACAACATTTGTTAAATTTGATAGACATCATATTCCATTGTGTTTTATGAAAAAGATAGGTTTTTTATCGTTTGGACACTGGTCCAAACATCCCGCATATACTACGCAGACAGCAAGTGACACCTTGCTGCAATCGATAGACTTAGCTGTAGCGGCAGAGGAAATAGGCATAGATGGAGCTTATTTTCGCGTACATCATTTTGCAAATCAGCTGGCATCCCCGTTTCCTTTACTCGCGGCCATTGGAGCCAAAACCTCTAAAATTGAAATCGGTACTGGTGTAATCGACATGCGCTATGAAAACCCTCTTTATATGGTGGAAGATGCCGGCGCTGCAGATTTAATTGCCGGAGGCAGATTGCAGCTGGGAATCAGCAGAGGTTCCCCAGAGCAAGTAATTGATGGCTGGCGCTATTTTGGTTACAATCTAGGCGAAGATCAAACCGACGCAGATATGGGAAGGCAGAAAGCTTTGGCGTTTTTGGAAAAGCTTAACGGTATTGGTTTTGCTGAGCCAAATCCTTATCCAATGTTTCCAAACCCACCGGGCCTACTCAGGCTTGAACCCTATTCAGATGGCTTAAGGGATCGTGTCTGGTGGGGAGCAGCGTCCAATTCAACGGCCATATGGGCTGCGCAAAATAAAATGCACCTTCAAAGCTCTACCTTGAAATATGATGAAAATGGCAAGCCTTTTCATATTCAGCAGGCCGAACAGATACGCTTATACAGAGAGGCTTGGAAGGAAGCTGGACACGCCGGCGAGCCCCGGGTATCTGTTAGCAGATCCATTTTTGCGTTGGTCAACGATTTGGATCGCTACTATTTCGGGCAGGCGGCGGACAAAAAAGATAAGATAGGAATGATCGAATCAGACAAGCGGGCGATCTTTGGAAAGAGCTATGCGGCCGAACCAGATCAACTTATAAAAGAACTAGCGCAAGATGAAGCCATCCAAGAAGCCGACACATTACTCTTAACCATTCCAAATACGTTAGGAGTTGACTATAATATTCATATCCTTTCGGCTATTTTGAAACATGTCGCGCCCGAACTCGGCTGGCGTTAATTCTTCTGAACTCATGATAAAGAATATTCGGTACAAAACAAAAATTGCTGTAATAGGCGCGGGGCAAGCTGGGCTTTCCGCTGCATATCATTTAAAAAGAATGGGACTTACGATCGGGAGAGACTTTATTATCTTAGATGAAGCCCCTGGCCCTGGTGGAGCCTGGCAATTCCGTTGGGATTCGCTCACCCTAAGTACTGTTAATAAAATACACGATTTACCTGGTATGTCGTTTGAAGAAACGCTATCTACAAACGACACGGAGGTCCAAGCAAACACCGCAGTTCCCCATTATTTTGAGCTTTATGAAAAGAAATTTGAGCTTCAGGTCTATCGGCCAGTCAAAGTAGAAAAAGTCTATGCACACCAGAATCGTTTTCACATCGATACAAAAAACGAGCATTTCTCAGCTCTAGGCATTATAAACGCTACAGGTACATGGGAAAACCCATACATTCCGGACTATCCCGGTGCAGCTTTATTTCAGGGAGAACAACTTCATACAAAGGATTTTAAAACTGCAGCCTATTTTAGTGGAAAACATGTGATTGTTGTTGGGGGCGGCATTTCTGCCATTCAATTACTCGACCAAATTTCCCAAATAACGACAACGACCTGGGTTACACGTCGACCACCTTTGTTTAGAGAAGGCCCCTTTGATGATATGGCAGGTCATCATGCTGTTGCGATGGTGGAAGACCGTGTAAGGCAAGGACTTCCGCCTTTGTCTGTAGTAGCTGTGACAGGCCTTCCCTATACCAGCGAAATCCATAAGATGGAACAGCGTGGTGTCCTTAAACGTTTTCCTATGTTTAAGGAAATAACAGAAAATGGAATCAAATGGGACAGCGGAATAGAGCAAAAAGCAGATGTTATTCTTTGGAATACGGGCTTCAAAAGCTCATTAAGTCACCTTGATGCCGTTCTGCCAAAAGAAGCCCAAGGCGGAGTCCAAATGACAGGCAGACTCGCTACCATGGTAGCCAAAGACCCCAGAATTCACCTCGTGGGTTATGGTCCATCAGCATCCACTATTGGAGCAAACCGCGCCGGAAGTGCCGCAGCCAGAGAACTGCTGAATACTCTTTCAAACGTCGGCCACAGTCTAAATATATAGAGAGACAACAAACTAAACTGGCAATTCAAGTCAGAACGCAGCAATGAAAAAGCAATCTAGCATTTAAATCAAATGTTATTAAACAATGTAACATCTTAAACTCAAAATCATAATTGCCAACAGGGAACTAAACCAAAAATCCTATTGACGATCTGCAACGATAACCTTCAATCGATTTGTACACTTACCTTCAGTTCCAAACGAAAAAAATTTCTGTGGATGCGAATTTAAATTCATTCCTTACGAATTTAAATCATACAGTAAAATCTATTTATACACGCATTACTTTTATGAAAAATAATAATAAAGAGGAGCCCACTGAATGAAAGCTCAAGCTATAATGAGTGGAGTTGACGATCTTGAATCATCAGCCTTTACTACATCAAATATGTATAGTTTTATTCAATACGGCTAAGCGAACCAATAAAATGTATTCAATTAATAGATTTTTATCATGAAAACAAAACATTTATTTTCAGCATTATTGTTAACATCTTGTAGTTTAACACTGTTCACATCTTGTAATGGGGACTCTGTCGATACGGTAAAAGCTATTGAATCCAACTACGACAACCAAGACAAGACCATTGAGTTAGTTGGAGAATTTGATGCACCATCTTTCACCTTTTCTTCTGGCAAATCGAAAACAATGGAAATGAATTTTGTTGTTAAATCTCATGCTTTCAGTTCAGAAAAATTTACAGCATTCAATGTGATTTTACCTGTAGGAACAGAAAAGAATAGTGTATTATTTGATATCCCTGCAGACCAAAAAAATTATACGCTAAAAAACTTCTATGTATTTGACGACAATGGAGAGAAAATCAATCTAGATTCACATACAACATTTAAAATGAAAGGTACAGTACGTTACAGCGAATTAGAGAAGCCAGAAAATGAGCGAGAGAAAGACAACTTTAATTATAAAATAACCGACGTAAGTTTTGTCAAAAAATAAAAATGATAGCCGCTATAATTCAAAAGATGAACTCATTTTATCAATCGAAAACATAAGCAACCTGAACTTAAAAGCGGTCTTCTATTTGAATTGAACGCTACGGACAGGCTTGAATAATGAGCAACCTATATTCTTGCTATGCTAACGATCTATCCCGATGCACAATATATACTAGAAGCGCCAAATTAGCACACAGCAACATGACCGTAAACGTTCAATTTAAAATCAAATATAGAAATTAAAACTAATACAATTAGCTTTAATTTCTATATTTTTTAGCAATGAAATACAAAATGCCTATACATCTTAAAATCCAGAAAACAAATAAAAAAACTCTTGCGCTTATAAAGAGCGGCTAATATCTACAACATTGAAAATTTGATCAACGTCATCCAGACTTACATCAAAATCAGGATATCTTTTTTTATCCGTGTTAAGTGATCTAAGCGTAAGAATTCCGTTGTTTACATCATGATGAGCGATCTCTTTTATGATAACCCCCTCAAACTTATGCACTATTACCCAATAACGATATTTATGTGTATGAAATTTGGATTGCCATAACTCTGGCTTTATCAAACGCCCTGTAACAATATCGCCATCCAATACACTTGCATCCGTACCATCGGTCATACTATCACCACTAACTTGAAAAGAACGATAAGCTCCTTTATGAAACTCATTGACTGTAATAAAATGAGCAGGTAAGTCGTCCATATATTCCGGATCGGAAAAGCCAGATAAATAACCGGCTTTCGCTTTTTCAGTAACAAGTTTTGTCTGCATCAAATATCTTCCAGGGGAAACTTCAAAAAATATATTGTTCTTGTTTTCATCAATAAACTTAACATCTTCCGAAAAGTACCCTATTGATTTTCCATTTCCCATACTGACCATCGCCACAGTGTCAGACAGAATTGGAGCAACAGTCGCTAGCCTTTCCCCCTTTCCATACAAAAGCCAATCATATTGAATATGAGGAAAAGCCTTCTGGATTCGTGTTTTCATCGTAAGCCCAATCGGATACTCACCCTTTTTTATACGCGAGTATACCTGTTCGCGTACACCTAATAACGACGCAAATTCACGGTTTGTGACACGCATTTCCAAGCGTAAAACTTCAAAATTGTTATTTGAATAAGTCTCCATAGTTGATACTGTACTTAAGAAATGTTACACAAAAACATAACATTCTGACACAAAGTTACACAACTTATAAAACCTAAACAAACAGACCAATTAAAAAAAAATAAAAACAACTGATTATCAGTAATTTAATGTTAAACAAATAAGTTTATTATTTTTCAATAACATAAAAATTTATCAAAAAAAATATTAAAAGATTAACAATTTAGTTTAACTTTGTTTAACAAAACAATTAAATAGCTGCGAATATATAGATGTTAATGAATCGCGCGAACAAAACAATGTTTTAAGAACAGAAGCAACACTACGTTTAACAGGTAAAAAATGGCTCACAACGCATGAACACATTATATTATTCATTTATGATGAGTTTCTTAAAAGAAAATCATCCCGAAATACTAAAATCCATTGATAAGATTTATGAACCTGATCTTTCTAAAATCAGCAAAGTGATAGACTGTTATTGTAAATTCGTAGGTATACCAAAGCAACAAATCATGGGAGAATATATCAATTATAAAGATATTCAACATCGTTACAAAGCTATAGCGGTTGTTTTACGCATTTTTCAACCTGAAAAGTTAACTAATCTAAAAACCAAAGTTAAAAGCACCATTTATAAAGAATTAGGGCCGTATTTGAAAATAAATAATGACATCTTACAGAAATCCATCATCTGCGCATGCAACCAATTTGATCTTTACCGGGACTTCAAAATGGAGATCAAGCAGGTTGCCAATTATTACCTTATTGATGCACGTTTCAATAAAGACTATTGATTTATTTCACGTACATGTTAACCTTATTGACAAAATTCGTCCACTTCTTATAAACCATATAGATAGTCCTCGAGAAACAATACTCAAGGACTATTCTTGGGATGTAGATTCAAACAACTTATTCATTTTGTGTACTATGTTGTGCATTTTTGACCTGCTTTAATTCCATTTGTAACTTATTATAAAGTTTCATAAGGTCATCATACTTGAGTTGCAAATCGGCTAACGTCCTTGTGCACGCCATACGTTCATCATTTGCTAAACGTAGCGCTTCATTAAGATCTTCAATGATTGCCCGCAGTTGCTCAATATCCTGCGCTAACCTATTCGAATATCCTTCCCATTTTTCGATCACTTTTCCAGCATTTTCAACATTTGTTGCCTCCACTTGGGCTTGCTCTTTGGGTTTTCCGACTAGATACCCTCCAACCGCAGTAGCCACGGGGATAATCAATTTTTCCAAAATTTCAAGTAAGTCCATTCCAATCCTCTTTTATTAACGATTTAAATCTCTCCCAGGGAAATTGTCTCCCTGGATCCTCTTTTCTTCCTGGCGCGATATCTGAATGCCCCAAAATATCCCGAATCGGATATTCACTGATAATTGCCCGGCACACTTCAAGCGCAATACTGATCTGCTTTTCGGTATAGATTTCCTGACCTTTATTCTGTAACTCTATACCTATACTATAGGTATTCAACCCCTTCAGTCCCGCCCATGCACTGAAACCTGCATGCCAGCATCTGACATTAAACGGGGCCAATTGGGTTACTACACCAGTACGACTTATATGAAGATGGGCAGATACTTTACTTCGCGAATCTGTCATCCACTCTATTGCACTAGTCGAGTTGGACGCACCATCATAATGCATGATGATATAAACAGGTTCGATAATACCACCTTTATTGGGTGTATCTCTATATGAAACACCTAACAGCTTGTTTTCTTTAATTTCCATAGCTTTTATCCTTATTAATTAGTTCTTTTATGTTTGTATTTAAATTACTCCGAGCTTTCATAAGCATCGAATCACATGTGATCAATGAAAGTATTTCTAGCTTTCTATACAATACAAATTTAAAGGCAGTCAGCTATTAAAACACGGAATAACAGATTGATGTAGTCGGTACGTTGCACTTACCGACTATTTTGGAAAAACACCGCAACAATAAATGGTGCGTTCTAAAAACGATCACATCGTTAAAGTTTCATACCGAAGTGTAATCTGGCCATCAAACATTTCCTTTTCTCCTTTGTTATTTGTTTGTTATAGCATAGGATGAGTTATACCGTGAAGGCTAGGAAGTTGGTTCGCCTAGCCTTTTTTGATAATCATAAGCAGAATAACACCAGTGCCCGCTAATTACATTCGGTTAATATTACATAACCTATATCGTGCTAATTAAAGCATGACTCTCGGTGAAAGCATTATGCAAGAAAGTTCAATTAAAAGCACCAGCAGACAATATTGATGCATTTAATGCATATAAACATGTCAAGATCCCCAGATTAAGAGCCAACAAGATCCGCACTAAAAAACACGCACACTATATTCCTTCAGGATTTAATTTATTATTTTAGTATTGGATTAACCTGAATGCTACAGGTTATCAAATAACAAATTATACGATTATTAGGCATCGTCTTTAATTTATAAATGGATGACGCTTGATTTATATGATGATGAATAAGTTTACTTTACTAGTTGGGAACGACATCAACAATATCTCACCCGGGATCAGCTGGAGCGATTTATTAAATAATATTAAAGAGAAATATAAGGTCAGTTCGTTAGAAAATGGCCTCAAGCCCTTCCCCATGTTGTATGAGGAAATATTCCTTGGCGCTATCAAAAAACAACACATCAACGAGAGGGAACTTAAAAGTTACATCTCGGATTGTGTTTCGCAGATCAAGCAAAACGAAATACACCAGTTAATTCGGGAGATACCAATCAAACACATCATAACCACAAATTATGATTTTAGTTTAGAAGGTACCAGCACACCTAATACTGGTTTAATCCGCGAAACAACCTACAGTGTCTTTCGTAGGCATGAAAGTGAACATAAAACCTATTGGCATATTCATGGCGACTGTCTAAACCCCGCGTCTATTAATCTCGGATATGAGCATTATTGTGGTCAATTACAAAAAATGAGGGATTATGTCGTTAATGGAACAAATTACAGTTCAGAAACTGTCTACAAAGATTCTTTGATAAAAAGGTTGAATCAGAAAAAAGGAACCAAGCTACAATCGTGGATTGATCTATTTTTTACGCAAGATATCCACATCTTTGGTCTTTCTCTAGATCTTGTGGAAATCGATCTTTGGTGGCTATTAACGTATCGTGCACGTAATAAGTATTATAAACGGAGTAGCTTTATTAAAAATCAATTATTTTATTATACAACAAAAAAATGGTATTCGCTTTCCAAGGATAAGATGCAGTTACTTCAGGCAAATGATGTCGAGATTATTGTAATTGACGAAGCCGATAAGACTAAATATTATAAAAAAGTATTAGCAGCAGTAAGAAAGAGATACGAGCTTTCCAGCAGACAGGTACTGGAAAATGGCATCAAATAAAGTCCATCGGATAGCGCCATGGAAACTAGCGAAAGATATCGAAGCATCTTTTAGTTTTCCCTGCTTCATTTGGATTGCAATCCTTATTTTTACTGTTTGACCTTAACACAGTAAAAATGGCAATAAAAGATATTGAAATTATAAAAACCGAGATATTATCAGATAATTGGTACACGCTGAAAAAAGTAACCTATCAATACAGCAAACTAGACGGTACAGTACAGCAACAAAGCAGGGAAGCTTATGACCGTGGTAATGGCGCGGTTATTCTGCTCTATAACATCAGTTCCCATACCGTTATATTGACTAGACAATTTCGAATCCCAACTTACATAAACGGCAACGAATCGGGTATGCTGATAGAAGCATGCGCAGGTTTGCTTGATCAAGATTCGCCCCAAGATTGCATCCGTAGAGAGACAGAAGAGGAAACGGGCTACCAAATCAAGGAAGCACAAAAAATATTTGAGGCCTACATGTCCCCCGGGTCAGTAACGGAGATATTGCATTTTTTTATAGCAGAGTATACAACCAACATGAAAGTTAGCGATGGAGGGGGACTGGAGGAAGAAGAAGAGCATATAGAGATCCTTGAAATTAAAATTCAGGATGCTTTACATATGATTGATACAGGAGAAATCAAAGATGGAAAAACTATTATGTTGCTGCAATATATTAAACTGAAAAATATCTTGTAGGCATACAGCAGGTTTATAGCCATTTAAGCTAAATACCCAGCCAAAATAAACTTTGAGTCCTAATAATCACCAACCACCGCATCCTTTTGGATAATTAGGCGTACATATCCAGAATCGACCTTACCTCCGGATCTATAAAACCATAATTTTACATGAAGGCGGTTGTCGAAAAGATTAAGTTCCAAACGGCGCTATCACGCTGGCTAAAGACTATGTAGTACAACTTCTTTCTCTTGTCTTCGCTCCTCACAGCCGACAGAAAAGTGACTGACAAATTCAAATAAAAACAATAGAAAAATCACCTTCTCCTGTTCAATTTTTAATAAAATTCAGTTCTTGTAAAAAGATAAAGAGAAATATGTGGTCATACTAAAAATAGCAAAGGGACTGGGCACAGTCAAACCATGTCCAGTCCCTTGCTATTTCAATATGGAAAACTTCTAGCGTTTACCCGAATTATTTACGATTTTATCAGCTAATGACTTGAGCTGGACCATATCATCATACTCAAGATTTAACGTTTGAAAAATCTGCATAGGAATACAACTCGCTTTTTCTTTCAGCAGCAATCCTTGCTTCGTTAGTTTGATTTTTACCACCCGCTCATCAGATTTGCTTCGTGTCCGGGTGAGCAAGGCTTTGGCCTCGAGACGTTTCAACAGTGGTGTAAGTGTTCCATTATCTAAAAATAGCTTACTTCCTAATTGATTTACCGTTTGCTCATCATTTTCCCATAATGCCATCAGGGTGATATATTGTGGGTAGGTCAAGTCGATCTCTTCAAGAATAGCTCGATACTGCTGCATAATTTCCCTATGCAGCACGTAAACTGAAAAGCAAAGCTGTTTATCTAATTTTAATAAATCGTCCATCTCACAAAGATATCGAGTTTTCAAGTGATTGAGCAAGCAGTGCCCATTTATTTATATTCAACGACAAAATCCTCTATGGATACTCTAACTTTTTTCATCGTTGAGATCCAATCTCGGGAGGAGTCTGCTACACCGACATACATTAATGATACACTTTTTAAACCGAGCTTTTCCAGTTCCAATACTTCATCCACCATATGATTATCAAAGCCTTCCGCAGGAGTAGAATCGACGCGAAGTTCAGCCGCTTGGGCTAACGCCAAGCCTAAAGCGATATAAGTCTGTCTTGCTGTATGCGCAAAATTTCTTTCGGCAGCTTCATTTAGATAAATCGACTTTAGCTTATCGGTATACGAACCAAAGCGCCCTCGCGGTAGATCGCGTTCATCTGTTGTATAATCATAAACCTGATCGATACGCTCAGCTGTATAACGATCCCATGCAGCGAAAATCAGCACGTGCGAACATTCACGCATACACTCCGGATTTAGTGCTCCCTTAGCCAACTCCTCTTTTAATGCCTGGTTCTCAACAACAAGCACTTTAAATGGCTGTAGGCCTGAAGACGTAGGGGCTAAACGAGCAGCTTCTATAATCTTATCTATATCTTCCTGACTAACTTTTCTTTCCGGGTCATACGCTTTTACAGCATGACGCCATTTTAAATCTTCTATTAATGACATATAATTATATATTTATTTGGATAGAATAACAGCTAATAAAGCCAACAATGCTGGCAACCCCTGTACAATGAATATCTTTTTGCTCGATGTAATTCCACCAAAAATTCCTGCCACAAGAACACATCCCAGAAAAAACAGCCTTACATGTTCACTCCATACCGGATCAGTGATAAAGAACGACCAGGCCAAGCCTGCAACTAAAAAACCATTATACAAGCCTTGATTTGCAGCAAGCCCCTTAGTAGGTTTGAAGAGCTCAGCAGGAAGGGCTTTTCCGAAACTGCGTTTTCCAGCCGTTTCCCAAGCAAACATTTCCATCCATACAATGTACACATGTTCTAAAAGTACAAGTGCTGTAAGCACATTGGCCAAATTGTTCATCTATTATTCGTTAGTTGATACTGTCAATTTAACTTCTATATTACCTCTTGTTGCATTTGAATAAGGACAAACTTGATGTGCCTTTTCAATCAATTCTCGTGCAACTTCAACGCTCACACCAGGAATATTTGCATGTAGTTCAGCGGCGAGACCAAAACCACCATTCTCCAGTTGTCCTATACTGACATGAGCAGTTACAGATGTCTCTCCTGTTTTAATCTTTTCTGATCTGATCACCAAATTCAACGCACTATCAAAGCATGCTGCATACCCTGCTGCGAAAAGCATTTCGGGATTAGCATAATCGTCATTGGCCCCGCCAAGACCTTTAGGCATACGAACAGCTAAGTCCAATACGCCATTTTCACTTTTTACCTGACCGTTTCGTCCGCCTTTTGCTGTCGCACCGATGTTATATAACGTTTTCATATTTTAATTTGTTTTAATTTGACCATACGAATGTACATCAAGAAATTATATTGTGCAAAATATAATATTGTAATTTACATTGAAATGAGAATCATTGCCACTGGAACGACCACCTGAAATTGAAAAACAATTTCAGGCAATAAACGTTATAATTTGAATCTTACAAGGATACAGCATTTATAAAGCGAATGATCCTTTCCACTAAGAATTTTTGTGTTATTAAATCTTACAAACAAATCATAGATGGCAACAAATAAAATAGCGCTGTTGACCGGAGGTAGTCGGGGCCTCGGTAAAAACATGGCAATTCATCTTGCGAAAAAGGGTATTGATGTCATATTAACCTACAACAGTAATCGGGAAGAAGCTGATAAGGTCGTTTCACAACTCCAATCTTTGGGACGAAAAGCTACTGCTTTTCAATTTGATGCTGGTTGTATACGATCGTTTGATACTTTTATTGAACAAATTAAACAGTATTTAAAGGAAGAAACAGGACAACACAACTTCGATTTTTTGATCAACAATGCGGGAACTGCATTATATGCTCCTTTCATGGAGACGACCGAAGAACAGTTTGATACAGCTTATAATATACACTATAAGGGTGTATTTTTCCTCACGCAAAAAGCATTACCTTATTTGAACGACGGCGGACGTATTATAAACATCTCCTCAGGCCTTGCACGTTTTGCGTCTCCAGGAGCATCTGCATATGGCGCTATGAAAGGAGCTATCGAGGTGCTGACTAGATATCTTGCTAAAGAACTTGGTCATCGTGGTATTGCAGCAAATGTTGTTGCCCCTGGTGCTATTGAAACCGACTTCGGAGGCGGCCGTGTGCGGGACAATAAGGAAACTAATGCACAAATTGCAGCGGTTACAGCGTTGGGACGTGCCGGTGTACCTGACGATATTGGTGGTGTGGTTGCGTTTCTGTGTACCGAAGAGGCAAAATGGATCAATGGACAACGTATTGAAGTGTCTGGTGGAATGAATCTTTAATATAGTGGAATGAATATTTAATAGCTAGGTTTCGCAACAAAACTGAATCTATTTTGCATAAAGACAGTAATTTCGCTAAGTTTGAAATCCATGATAGCAACATATTTCCGCTCTATTGGTCTCTTTGAGGAAGAAGAGATCAATCAAATTGTCGAACTTTTCGAATACAGAAAGTTGAATAAAAACGACTTTTTCATCAAAGAAAATCAGCGCTGTCATGAGGTTGCATTAATACAGTCAGGGATTTTCCGCTCCTTTTATAGTAGCGTCAATAAAGAGGATATTACTTATTGTTTCCGCTTTCCGAATACTTGGATAGCGGCCTACTCCTCCTTCATTACGGGCGGACCAAGTATAGAGAACATGCAGGCGATTACGCCTGTTGAACTATGGGTGATCAAAAAAAATATCATTAACAAACTTGCCACAAACAACCTAAAATGGACAACGTACCTTAAAATGATTGCTGAAGAGCAATATCTTGAGCTCGAAAAACGTGTTTTTCAATTACAAAAAGAGACTGCGTCACAACGTTATGCTAATTTAATTAAAGACTATCCAGAGTTTATCCAACAGCTTCCTCTAAATTATGTTGCTTCCTACTTAGGCATAACACAACGTCATTTAAGTCGCATTCGCAATCAAATCTCTTTTTAGACATTTGTCCTTTAACAACAGTATTCGTATGACTATTTTTGAGATATAATACAAGGTCATGAACAAAAAAATACTTATTATCAATGGACACCCAAATCGGGAGTCTTTCAATTTTGCCATTGCAAATGCTTATCAAAAAAGTGCAGAAGCGTCCGGAGCTGTAGTACGAACGATCCGTATCATCGACCTAGAGTTCAATCCAAATCTTCAATTTGGTTATCGCAAACGGACTGAACTTGAACAAGACCTACAGCTTGCCTGGGAAGACATCCTATGGGCCGATCATCTGGTCTGGGTACATCCCGTTTGGTGGGGTGGGCTCCCTGCCTTGATGAAAGGCTTTATTGATCGACTCTTTTTACCTGGGATGGCTTTTCAATACCGTGAAAACTCGCTTTTTTGGGACAAATTATTAAAAGGTAAATCCGCTCGAATCATTACGACACTTGATCAGCCGAGTTGGTATTACACGCTGATATACGGTAGTCCCAGCGTTAATCAACTAAAAAAATCGACACTGCAATTTTGTGGAATATCACCCGTTAAGGTCACCTACATAGGCATTATCAAAACTTCCGATTCAATTCAGCGGGACAAATGGCTACATAAAGTACAGCAGCTCGGTTACAGACAGGCATAAGCTCAATCCGATGAATTTGCCGAATCTTCAAAAGAGAAAATGGTGACTAATTTTTATCCCACCACAAGTTCGGATCCATTTCAGCTTACCAACGGTATTGCATTCTAGCCGTAAATACATCATCTTTAAGATCTGCTGAAAAGTTCGGCAAACTTGTCGCTTCATTGGTGACATGTTCATTATAGACCGTAAACTTAAGTCTATTGCTAAATTGATAAGCGAGCCCGTAGCCAAGTGTACTAAACTTGACATCACCATCAGCCGTAAAATTACCGGCCATGCCAATCGTCGAACCACTTGCTTTGGTATTTGGGTCATATACATCGTATGCAACCATTGCAGTAAATCCGGTACCACCGATTTCCTGTGTTAACCAAAGATAGTAACCGTTGAATTTACGTTGATAGAGGTCGGTTGTCGGTTGTGTTGTAAAACTTCTACTGGCATAAGGACCTTTGATATCTACACCACCCGCAACGCCGGGCTGGTCTCCAGCAACATATTCTGTTTTAAAACTAGACTTACCAAAGCTGTTGTCAAGCTCGATCTGTAGGTTTGCGCCATAATAATTTCTACCGATGGCTTTGCCCTCATTTTCTTCGCTGGTATGTGCACTATACCCATTATTATTAGCAGTGTAGTAGGTTTTGGTATCGTTACGGACAGATCCCTTATAGAACGAACCACCGAATCCGAGATGGACTTTTTTATCCGCAAGACTATCGAATTTAAAAGCTAGATTACCGATCAGATCTTTTTTTGAATCATAATCTTTAGCGGAATGGCCGCTGCCATTAACCAATGCTAAATCGAGGTTTAGAAATTTAGCTTTACCTCCCGGATGGTAGCTAACCATCCCCCCTAGGTCGCGTTCTCGAGGCATCAACGTTTGAAATACCCGTGCTCTTTCAGGGAAATCCCGATATCCTGAAGAATATACGATGGAGTATCCAAATGGTCTATTAAAAAGACCAGCAGTCAAACTCAGGCCTTTCTGGCTAGGGTGTCGTAACTGGATAAATGCATCCATTAGCTGTACTCCATCCTGGGTTGCATCCAACTGGAATACAATACTGGAGTAAGTGTCTACACGGTCAATTTTAAGACGCCCCCTGCGTATCATAAATCTATTGTCCGAATTCTTTGAAAAATCACCTCCCGAAAAAGAAGTTATTCCGGGGGACTGCGCCTTTTGAAACTGTGTCTGAAGGTATCCAGTAATTTTGATATCATGTGGGTCATAGCTGGAAGGCGCATTATTATTTTGCGCAATCGCTACGATAGGGCCTATCAGTGCTAAGAGTAAAACTACTTTTTTCATGAGATTTCGAATAAATTTTCTTTTTCGATTGAGATGCTATATAAGGAGAATCATTTTTCCTTCTTCTACATGATCATCATTTCAATGGCGTAAAAATAGATTCCCAATATTAAGTTAATATTAATAAATTGTTAGTCTATTAATTTATATACATAAAATTAATGATTTGGTAATAAACGGCCTATTTATAAAAATCATGGGACTGAATATTTTCCAAGTCATACGTACTATCTTCAAAATAAAATGGCCGATACAAGTTGTATCGGCCATTTTATCGTAATGATTAGCAGCTAAAATTATTCTAATCCCTTATTGTAATCACTTTCGCGAAGTGGAATAGACCACGTCCATTTGTTTTTATCTTGAGGATTGATGGTAACCGCCAATGATGTCAAGAAATTACCACCATTTGCAAACGCATTGCGAACAATAGGATCTCCCCATCGCTTCATATCAAACCAGTCAAATCCTTCACCCCAAAGTTCAATCGCACGATACAGTTTAATTTCCTTTAATAATGCAGCACCGGTTTTTGTACAGCTGTAATTAGCATCTCTGCCAGATGTAGCATTTAAAGCGTTCAAAGTTGATTGAATCTCGGAAGCTGGTTTATTTTGGAAATATTTTGCTTCAGCTTCTATTAGATACATCTCAGCAGCTCTAAAATGATTTAGATTTCCCACTCCTGGTAAGTCTTTGGCTTTAAATTTGAAATTCATATAAGCATACGGAACTGCTGTCGATTGCAAATCTGGGAATGTTTGAAAAGCTCTGGCTTTCATCGCTGCACCGGCAATACCCGTTGCAGTTGTATATGCATCGTTTTTAGGATCAAGAAACAGATCTCTTCTAATATCTGTTTTCGGAATCTCGTTAAACAATTCCCGACTAATACATTTTGGAGTTGTTCTTGCTGCACTAGCGCTAGAGTTATAAGCTATATATGATTGGAACGAATAAAAGAACAAGGTTTCATCTGCGGCACCATAACTGCTCCAAATCCACTCACCATTAGGATCGTAAAATCCACTTTTGTATTCAGCATTAGTCATCAGCTTATAATTTGCACGGGCCAGAACAGCATACTTTTCTGCACTAGCATAATCTTCCTTATTTAAGGCTGCTCTAGCAAAAACAGCATATGCAACATCTTTGTTTACCTGAAAGTTTTTTCCCGATTCGCGATTTAATCCAGCCTTTTCATATAAGCCTATTGCTTCATTCAGATCCTTATAGATTAAATCATAGGTCTGTCCCAACGTTGACAACGGCATATCACCAGTAGAAACATCCGTTCTTAACACTAAACCTCCCGTTTGACCATTATTAGAGTCGCTCCAACGATTTCCATAGATTTGAGCCAACATCATGAAGCTATATGCCCTAAAAGTTAGCGCCTGGGCTTTGATAAATTGCTTTTCCGAATCTGGACCTTCTGCTGCATCGATATTTAATATGATCTCATTTGCATTTACAATAAGTTTATAGTAATAATACCACGGGTAGTATAAATAAATACTAGTAAGGTTTTGATTGTAATTTGCATTAATGATATCAGCCCATCCGCTAAGATTAACAAAAAAATTGTTGCCAGGATAATTACCATAGTACATTTTGATTGTTCCCTCACCATTGAATCCCTGACTACTCAGATATTGTTGTGTCATCATCTTCGCCAGACCGTTGACTGCAACTTTAGCACTTTTTGTTGTTGCGAAAACTTCAGAATGTTCAACCGAATCCGTAGGCCGCGTATCTAAATAGTCTTTTTTACAGGAAGAAAGCGATACAATACCTAGTACTAATAACTTTATATAATTAATTTTTTTCATTGTTTAAATTCTTATAATCCAACTTTTACACCAAAAGACACTGTGCGCGGAGTTACCCAAGCGTTTGTACTGATACCATTCCATTGCTGTTGCGGATTCATACCCTTACGTTTTGTCATTGTTGCCAAATTTTCTATTCCTGCTACGACGGTAACCGATGATAGATCTATTCTATTGATGAGCTGTTTTGGCAAACGGTAACCCAACGATATATTTTTTACTACGAGGTATGATCCATCGGTCAGAAAACGATCGCTTGTGTAATTATTCATATTACTTTGCGAAAAATTGATTGCAGGAATTCCATTGGGATCCAATCTATTTACGGATGTTGATGTCATACCATCGGGAACACCAGACCAGGAATTCATAATATCGCTATGTAATGCTCCAGGAGTACCTGACATGCTCATTAAACCAGCGTAAGATGAATCATAAACTTTTCCGCCGATCGCGTAAGTAAACAAGGCCGAAAAACTAAAGTTTTTATACTCGAAATTCGTATTGAAGCTACCATTCATTTTTGGAATAACTGATCCGGACCAATCTCTCCGTCCATAGCTAGAAGCATTAGTAACATAGTATTTACCATTGATTTCAATAAGTTCAGCTGTAGGTATCTCGGCTTTACCAGGCGCAGATCCGTTAACATTAAAACGCTCAGTATCGGCTAAGTATAGTGAACGACCAGTCATTTGGTCTACCCCTGCAAATTTAAACATCCAAAAATCATAACGTCCCCCGCCTTCAACCCACTTGAAGTTTCCAGTGATGACACCGTTTTCTCTATTCTCTTCTGGCAAACTTAAAATCTTGTTCGTTAACCAAGTCGCATTTGCTCCAACATTCCATCTCCATCCATCACCTTTCAATACATCAACATCGAAAGTTAATTCAATACCACGATTTGCCATCGAACCAATATTTTTAGTTACTGTTGATACAGCTGTAGTCGTGGAGTTAGGTCCAGCAGATAGCGGTAAATTAAGGTCGAAGATTAGATTTTTCGACTGTTTATTGAAATACTCGACACTTAAGTTGGCACGTTTAAACAATCGTGCCTCTATTGCCGCAGAAAATGAGCTTGATGTCTCCCAAATTAGGTCAGGAGAAGGAATCTGGCTTTTGTAAACGGCTCCCGCATTCGCATTTTGATCGAGCGTATAGAGAGAAAGATGCGCATATTTTTTGGCGCTTTCATCGTTTCCCACTTCACCATAAGAAGCTCTCACCTTTAGATTATTCACGGTATTTAGAGCATCCTTGAAAAAATTCTCCTTAGACACAATCCAGCTACCTCCTAAAGACCAAAAATTACCCCAGCGGTTTTCAGGACTGAATCTTGAAGACCCATCTCTTCTAAACGATGCTTCCGCAAAATATTTACCATCATAATTATATCGGGCACGTGATAAGTAACTTTCAACACGATAATCCTCTTGATAATCATACAGAGAAGTGATCTTCGTAAAATTAATCATATCTGTTTTTCCCGCGAAAATCTCGTCCGTTTTATAACCATATAGATAACTCATGTTATCATAGAAATTTTCATGTCCTGCCAATACATCGATGTGATGCGCGCCAAAATCCTTATTCCATGTTAACAACTGCTGGGCAGTATAATTTTTGTATCGATAAATACGTCTTGCAGCACGCCCCTGCCCAACACCATCACCAATAATAGCATTATTATATGTGCGTCGCTCTGAGTTACGCACATTCAGATCACCATTTATCGTAAACGTAAAATCTTTTAGGAATTTGAATTCTAAAAATGCTCTCCCGTTCATGGTATTTCGAATCGTCTGATCGCTATTCAATTCATTTTCCCAAATTGTATGGCGGCCAACATATTGCAATCTCGTCGACTCGCCGTTATCATACTGTCGGTTTCCTAAAAGATCTGGTTTATAGCTACCATCTTCATTATGCAAGTGAATTGGATAGATTGGTGCAATGGAGCGTGCGTAATTAAAAGGATTTGCAAAAGAACCAGCGTCATCTGTCGAACCACTTATTCTATCTGAAATTTGATGCGATCCAGCTAGGTTGAATCCATATTTGAACCAATCTTTGGCTTGCAATTCCGCATTTAATCTACCAGTAAACCTCTTTAATCCAGAATTTTTAATGTATCCTTTCTCGTTTAAGTATCCTGTCGAGTAAAACACTTTGGCCTTATCAGTCGCAGTAGTACCATCGATATTGTAGTTTTGGCGATGTCCGACACGATCCACTTCGCTAAACCAATCCAAATCATCACGGTAACCGCTTTTTATCTGTGCATCAGAAACCAATTTTCCATTTGCATCAAATAGTTTGTCATCATCCTTATCATAAATATTTAACTTCAGATAGTTACTAACGAGCGACTTTGAAGCTTCAGCGTTTGCTAGCTCAACAGTCGGGTAAGTCTTAGCATTAGTTGTCAGCAAATTGTTTCTGTACCCTGTCCACATTGCTTCCATAAACTGGCGATCATTTACACGATCATACTCAGCAATACCTCTCGAATAGAATCCTTGATCTGTAGTAATATTAACTTGTGAACGCCCCGCTTTTCCTTTCTTGGTTGTAATAATAATAACTCCGTTACTAGCCCTACTTCCGTACAATGCGGAAGAAGAGGCATCTTTTAGTACAGAAATACTCTCAACATCATTTGGGTTTATATCTGAGATATTACCACCAAAAGGCACGCCATCAACCACATATAATGGATCATTAGATCCATTCAGCGATGAAAATCCACGAATTCGAATACTTGGTTCATCGCCGGGCATACCCGAGGTGTTATTTAATTGAATACCCGCGGCAGACCCCTCTAATGCTGCAAAAGCATTGGTAACAGGTCTTTTTTCAATATCCTTAGCAGAGACTGATGTTACCGATCCTGTTACTGACTCTTTTTTCGCAGTACCGTAAGCGACGACTACCACCTCATCCAATGCTGTATTTTGATTCTCAAGCGCAACATTAAAAAAGGATTGTCCTTCTTTAACAATAATTGTTTTGTCAGTGTGGCCAACAGATCTGAAAACAATTATTTTGCCCACAGGCACTGATAATGAATATTTTCCATTTGCATCTGTCTGAGTGGCAATATTTGATCCCTGTACAGCGATTGTGACACCTACCAACGGTTTGCCGTCAGCTCCAGTTACCCGACCGCTAATTTTTTTCTCTTGTGCGAAGGCAACAGAAGACAGGATCATACTCCCCACGAAAAAACTGAGTAGTTTGTGTTTCATATGTTTATGTTTGTTTAAAATAAGTAGTTTATCTAACTAAATACGATAAAGGCACCAAAGGAGCTTTAATATCTGTTATTCAAAAGTGATGAGCCTCGCGGGCTAATACAGTTAGTGTTTACAAAACTAAACGGTAAATGTTAAAATTTTGTTAAAACAAAGATAAACAAGATTTTTAAATTTGCAATAAATATGTGTTTTTTTTAAAAATAATTGGAATAAATAAAATCTTTTTTAAAACATTTCAACTATAGTATTTAATTAAAAAGTTAACCTCATTCACAAAACTTTAGTTATTACCTAAAATTAGATAAAAACGAGAGATGTCTAATTTTAAAATTAGTAATCTCCAACAAATAGCATAAACAACAAAAAAAGCTTACAAGATAGAATTTTACAAAAAAAATTTAATAACTATATTTGTGTAAAAGATAAATTCTAATCTGTTACGGATTTTTTAATTTTCTTCAATACTCTCTACTAATTTAAGATCCAGTTTATAAGTATCTGTGCGACTATTCCGCTTGTATATGTAACATTAAAAAAAGTATTCCTTACTTCTAACAGATATTCGATTCAAATTAATGTATTAGCTTCATTGATCTCCCCCCAAAAAACTCAAGCATTTAAAAGTAGAGAATTCGGATTTGAATTACTAATTTTGAAAGGGAGGAAAAGCGATGAAAAAATCAAAGTTTACCGAAGCACAGATCACCTTTGCGATCAAACAGTCCGAGACAGGTACGCGTGTGGAAGAAGTCTGCAGAAAAATGGGTATCAGTGAAGCTACGTTCTATAATTGGAAGAAGAAAATGTACAGCTGAAAAAGCTTGCGACCGATCTTAGTCTCGATAAACAGATACTCTAGGATGTATTAAAAAAAAGTTTCAAAGCCTTCGCAGCGTAGAACCGCTGTTACCGGCCTGTTTTCCGATTATCGAATTTCCCTACGCAGAGCATGCGAGGTATCTCTGCTAAGCACCTCCGTTTGGTATTATAAATACCATAGATGCGATGACGGTCGGTTACACCGTAGCATAAAAAGGTATTGCTGAAACACGTGCCCGTTACGGAATAGAAGGGATTGTTGTTCTATTGAAACGTGAAGGCTGGCATGATAATCCAAAACAGATTTACCGTATTTGTGATGAAGAAGGTTTAAATCTAGGGGTTAAAAGGCCCAGACGTTGTCGAGTCGCCGCTCATCGATCCGAGAGACTGTTTTTTTTCCAATTTACATTACTGCTGGAGTATGGATTTTGTCGCTGCGCTGTTCGACGGCAGAAAAATCCACTCCTTAACTATAGTGGATAATTATAGCCGTAAATTTATGGCTATTGAGGTTGGACAGTGCCTAAAGGGAAGTGATGTTGTTTGTACTCAGGAAGAACTCAGGTTGTTCCAGCAAGCAATAGCCAGGAAAATCCAAATGGATAATACATGATCGCAATTGCAAAGTAATCATGAACACGAAATAAGGCAAGCACAAGTGAATAATTTAGTTCCAAGGATGTGGATAAGCGGGAATAAAAACATCAGGTGTAATTAATATTCTCCAGACAGGGAAAACCGACAGATAATCTGTATATTGAGTCATTCAGCGGAAGCCTTCGGGAAGAGCGCATCAATACGTACTAGTTTCTGTCATTGGAAGATGCGAAGGAAAAAATTGAAATCTGAAGATAATAGTACAACACCTTCAGACCCCACAGCAGTTTAGAGGATATGGCGCCTGAGATATTTATATAAAACAGGTCAAAACAGCGGAATTTTCTACTTTGGAGCACTCCTAAATTTGGGAGTGTTCAATGGAGTTTTCAAGTACCCTTCCTTTTATACGATATTTTAAGTTCCATCATATACCTTAAGTATTAACAAATTCTTTGTCAAAGTTAAAGCTAGCAACAAGACTTTCACATATATACATCATGGATTTACATTCGTCCTCAATCCATGTCGCTGGTTATCTATTATAAAAATGCCCCCAAATAAGTGTTTAACTTTCAGGGGGCATTGCAAATTTCTATCGTTCTATTTCGATTTCATTATATCTTAAAAAGAATGCTTAATCATTATCAACCAAACCTGAGTATCTCACTCCACTAATTCGATAATGATCAAAACCATTTGGATTATCATCACTAAATTTTACGTCAAAAATGATACTATCTGCGACTGTTCCATTGGGATATTTCGCAGCACCTTTTAAAATTTTACCATTTGTTATATCAAATGAGATTTCATCACCATCAGCGGATTCATTTTTGATGGTTTTTCCTGAAAAAGACTTATCTGACAGGTTTAAATCAACTCTACCCTTGAACACCCAAAAATTACCATAATCATCTACCCACATCTTACTCGGAGTATTATCTACTGTATTATATGTGCCCATTTTAAAATGCCCCAAACCATAGACATCCTTTTCAACAAGAGAACCATCTGCTTTAACAGCATCTGCTGTAACGTACCATTCTCCTGCGGTTTCTTGTGTAGCAGTTCCTTCCACTTCATCCTTTTTGCAAGAGGTAAAGCCTGCTACCAATACAAGAAAACATATCAAAACTTCATTTGTTAATTTCATAATATCTCAAATTTATTTTTTTACCCAAATCCTTGGTGTGTTCGGAGGTGTTGATTGACCTAATAATGTAATTCTAAAAGTTAAAATATTACCGTTTAACACGCCCGTGCCGACTGCTGGTCCGAATGCACTTAATGACCATTCAGGCACAATAGCATTAATTCCATCACTTGACAATACAAAAACCGGAATAGTTGACGCTCCCCAAACATTAGAAAACCTATAAAAACCAGCTGATAATTTCGTCATTGTTGAAGAATAAGCGGCATTCGCTTGGTAAGAATAACTACCGGAAAGATCCCCTTTTGGAGCACTTGATAAAACTGCAACAAAACGACTAACAGAACCAGGAAAACCATCTGAATTTACAGCACTATATACCAATTCATAAATTCCCTCTTTGGATGTGTTAACTGAACCGGTGACTTTAACTTCCAGTGGTGTATCCCCCTCCTTAGCTGTAACTCCTGCTTCTACATACTTCCCTCCAACAACAATCGATTGATAAACATCTCCAGTCATTGTCAAAACGGGATAAGTTGTAATATGAGTCATCCCATCCGTTGTTTCATCCTTTTTGCATGCTTGAAACAATAACAAGACAAGCATAAAAGGAATAATATTATATATAAATCTTTTCATTATTTTATATTTAAAATTAATCACCCAATATTATTTAGCCCAAAACACAGGTTCTTTATCTGGTTTAACAGCAGGAGCGTTACTGTTGGCATTTGTAGAACTTTGCGCGTAGCGGATTCTTTGCAACAGCTGATTATTACCCAAAGTGTTAAATACATCGATTGGTGTATATAATGTACCAGGTACAAGAAGTTCAGGTTTGAAAACATCATTTGCTACATTGTAAATAGCTGTTCCATTCACTGTTCCAAATGCAGGGTATTTGAGACGTCTCAATTCACACCACGCTTCAAAATTATTCGTTCCTGATAGAGCTACCCATTTTTGAATACCAATTAACTTCTCATAGTTAGCATTGTTGTAGGCGTAGATTCCAGTAATAACATTTTGTGCATCAGACGCCGATAACCCTGCAGATAAAAAAGATTCTATAATTCCTTTTTCGTAATGTGCTTTTGCATTCGCAGCAGATCCATTTTTAGCATAATACTCTGCTATAAAAAATTCGACCTCTGATTTAGTAATTAAATATACTGGAGAATCATATCTCATAGCGGGCCTATTGAAGTTTTCAGCCTTATATAATTTCGATGTAGAATAATTCGTACCAGAAACTCCTCCTAAAAATTTTCCATCTTTATTCTTATCGAAAAACGCGGCCAATCTCCCATCATTAGATTCTTCCATTACTGCTGATAATGCTAAATTTAAAGTAACGTTCTTTTGAGTAGAACCGAAATATGCAGCAAATTCTTCTTGATAATACGGATTCGCTTTGCCTGTTTCGTCAGCCCAAATTCCAGCCCAAGCAACGTCCTCTGTTGGAAAATTATTTTCTGCGATTAAGCTTGCTAACTGACTTTTGACATCTTGTACCTTACTCATACGCATTAAAATTTTTAATTTTAATGCGTTTGCAAATTTAATCCATTTTGACGAGTTTGATTTACCGAATAGAAATGATTCAATTACTGGTGTGTCATCTGAAACTTTTGATAATGCATCATTTAATTCTGCTAAAATACCATTATATACAACATCCCCATTATCGTATCTAGGCGCCAAAATATCCTTGTTCCAAGCTTCTGTATAGGGTGTTTCTCCATACGCATCCACCAGTGCTTGAAGGGTAAAAGCTCTTAACGTGGTAGCTGCAAGATTATCTCCCCAACTGTTTTTTGCAACTGACTTTTCTCGGATCGTCTGCAAATTATTTAATACTCTCGTATTTAATTGTGTGTATGTGCCACTTGATCGGGTTTGAGAGGTAACAAATTGAGAGTAATCTACATAGTTACTTGTGCCAAATAAGTGTGCGTACTGTTCGGAATAATAACCTCCTAAAATACGGAAGAAGTTTCCATAGCTTGTTGCTAAATTCATTTCAACACCAGGAAGAATTAATGTGCTCGTTACATTCTCAGCTGTTGGAGAATTTGGATCCACATTAATATCCAAATATTTATTACACGAGGTGATTCCTATTGCTATAGCCAATAAAGGCAGTATAATTTTTTTCATTTTGCTCAATTTTAAAACTTAAGACTTACATTAAATCCATAAATCCGTGTTGCTGGATTGATATACAATTCACCAAATTGTCCATCCAATCCAATTCCCCCTGTTGATCCTTCTGGATCAATAAATTTGTTACTTTTGGGCGTCCATACGAATGGATTGTTCACAAATGCTGTCACAGCAATATCGCTTAATTTGACGGAGTTTACCCAAGTTTTAGGTAAATTATATGTCAATGAAAGATTACGAATTTTTCTAAAAGATCGATCTAACAAATAATATTCTCCACCTGCCACTCCACCTGTTTTATTCCAATAGTTTTGAAGTCCCGAGGTAGACATTTTAATTGGGTTGGTATTTTCTGAATATGTTCCACTACCGTTATCAACTACAGAATTTGGTATAATAAATGGATTACGATCGTTATACATCGTTTCAATACCGTTACCTGTAAACTGCATTAAATTTTTAGTTCTAGAGAACATATAACCTCCTTCGCGCACATCTAAAGCTGCACTAAGTGTAAACCCATAAGCACTGAAAGAAGTGGTGGCACCGCCAACCCATTTTGGTTGAATATTTTTACCAGTACTCTGCACATCAGCAGTTAAGATCGGTAAACCATCCTCTCCAACTATTAACTTCCCGAAATATTCACTGCTTTTATCTTCAACATATTGCGGAAGATAAGTATAAAAAGTTCCCAAAGGTTTTCCCTCTTCAGCATACATATATACCGCATCATTTCCTGCAGAGAATCTGTTCACTTCGAATTTCCCCCCCAGCTCGGCTGGCAAAGAAATTACCTTATTCTTATTCACTGTAAAATTCAAATCCAAATCCCAACGGAATTTTTCAGTTTTCACAGGAGTTGTACTCAACAAAAACTCAACCCCTCTATTCCTTACATTTCCCACATTCGTTACCATAGTTGCAAATCCTGTGGCAGGATCGATAGATAGTGGAAAAATCTGGTTAGTACGAGTTCTGCTATAATAAACCGCGTCTAATCCTATTCGATTGTTAAGAAACTTAAGGTTAACACCAGCTTCAAACTCTTTATTCATTTCCGGAGTCAAAGTATTACTACCATTTTGAGTACTTAGCAAGAATGAGTTTTTATTATTAAAAGGAAATGCAGCAATACTACCAGCGTAATATCCCGCTGCTGCAGCTTGGATATATCTAGCAGAAGTCTGATAAACGCCAGCATCATTCCCCGTTTTCCCATAAGCCAAACGGGCCTTACCAAAAGTCAAAATATTATTCTTAGGTAAGTTGTTTGTAAAGATCCAACTTAATGTAGCTCCTGGATAGAAAAAATGATTTTTGTTTACTGGCAATGTAGACGACCAATCATTTCTAGCAGTTAAGTTCAAAAATACCGTTTCGTCATACCCCAAGGTAATATCCCCAAATAGACCTACTAGTCTACGTTTTGATTGTGTCTCACCCAAGGCAGATCTAGTTGCACCATTATTTAGCTGCCAAAAATTCTCATATATTGCAAGACTTTCGGTTTTACCATTTATAGATGTGCTATACCGCTCATTTAAGTTCATTCCAGCAATACCGGTGAACGTGAATTTCTCAAAACTTTTATCGTAAGTTGCTAAAAAGTCATGGTTGAGTTCATAGTTTCGTCCATAATAAACATCAACCGCTCCTGACTGGTTCATATTAGAAGGTGCATATCCATAATCATTATCGATCAACTTGTCGTCAAGATTGATTTCAGGAGTTCCAACTTTACGATCATAGTCAATATGATCAAAACCAAAACGATAAGTTAAATTCAATTCTTTGATTGGCTTAATATCCAACTGTAACTTACCATTAAATTGTTTCGAATTTAATCTATTATAGTTATTAGCAAGCGCCCAATAAGGATTCGTAATACCATAAGGTGTAAAATAGGCCTCTGGAGTATTAAACGGGCTTGTTAGATCCTTTTTGTCAATAATGGAGATGTCTCTAGGCAATTCCAATAGACCGTCAATGATAGAAGTTCCTTGATAGTTACCAGCCACATCGGTCTTACTAGTATTGAAATTCAAGTTCGAAGACACTTTCAACCAATCGGCAGCTTGGTAAGATGTACGATAAGCAATGGTATTTCTTTTATAAGAATCTGCATCTGTAGGCATAATTCCATTATCTTTGACATTTGAATAAGATAAATAATAATTCATCTTTCTATCTTCAGATACACCATTAAGAGAAACGCTATTATTAAACGATTTTCCTATTTCAAAAAAATCTTTAACATTATTCTTTTGGGCAGAGTAAGGATGAAAAAGCTGTTGATTATTCCAAATAGGACCAAATACTTGCTGACTACCATCTAAACGAGGCCCCCAAGATCCATTCTCAATAAACGTTTGTTGTCCATTCCATCCTTGACCGAACTCATTTTGCATGATAGGAAATACTGAATTCTGACGCAATTGAATACCACCGTTATATGCTATGGAAAAATTTCTACCATTACCTGATTTACCTGCTTTGGTTGTTATTACAACAACACCATTTGCCGCACGGCTCCCATAAAGTGCTGTTGCTGCTGCCCCTTTAAGCACGGTCATTGATTCAATGTCATCAGAAGATATACCGGAAATACCTCCACCCTGAATTGAATTACCTTGAGTATTAAATGTCGCCGATTGCAACGGAACCCCATCTACCACATACAATGGTTCATTGCTCCCCGTCATTGAACCGTAACCACGAATCGTAATAGACGATGCGGAACCAGGAGCGGGCCCCGTCGAGTTTACAGTTACACCAGCTACTTTACCAGCTAAGGAACTTAATACGTTAGTATTTCTAGCCGCAGCAAGCTGTTCTCCGCCAATTTTTGTAGCCGAATAGCCTAATGATTTTTCTGAGCGAGTAATACCCATAGCTGTTACAACCACTTCATCCAGCGCATTATCTGCATTATCCAACATCACATTAAAAGAAGATTGCCCTTCTTTAACAATTAATGTTTTATCAGCAAAACCTACTGAGCGAAATACAATAACTTTACCGTTAGGCACTGATAATGAATAATTACCATTCGCATCTGTTTGTGTGGCAACATTTGACCCTTGGACAACGATAGTTACTCCTGCTAATGGCTTTCCATCTGCTCCTGTAACATGACCACTGACCTTTCTATCCTGCGCAAACGCAACAGAAGTAAGAATCATACTACCCACGAAAAAACTGAGTAATTTGTGTTTCATATGTTTATGTTTATTAAAAATGTTTATTCTTGATAATATACTTTGGTTAGCTATATACTTTCCAATAATTTATATATGCGTTATAGTTAGTAACGTTTTACCTTGGATCGTTTCCACATGTTAAAAAACGTTAAATACAAAATTATAACTTTTTTTAACATTTGCAATGCAAGCATAATTTATTGATAACAATTAATTCACAAACAAAATTAAAGTACTGAATAGTAGTATTTTAATTTTAAAAATTTAACATACTTAAGTAACATTGTTACATTATTAAGGAAAACTATTTACATCAAACCTTATCTGTTTATGTAAAATAATATAGCAACTTTCCAATTTCACTGTGAAATGGCTTCCCCTATTATCTTTACGGTAAAAACTTCTTGCCCCCTATCCTCTACCTCGCCACATAGACACTCGTACTACCTGCCTGGTGAATCTTTTCCCTTAAACTTCAAAACCAGCCATAAAAATTTATCCCAGTGCAACTAAAAAAATTTCACACTCCATAAAGAGACAAATAGTATCATAAGTCAACTCAAAACCCTTAGTGAAAATTTTTCTCTTTCTTGGGCCCTGTTCCATTACTTAGCTATCATTCTGCTTAAAGAAAAACGTATAAGGAGTAAACCTAGTCACGCGCTATAGCCAACCGTGTGATCGTTGTTTCAACCTGTAGTCGATCTTGGGTTAAGATATAATCAACCAATACACCACTAATAGGTGTCCATTCCTGAAAAAGGT
>DGIS01000029.1:22882-26994 GCA_002386525.1 Sphingobacterium sp. UBA4616 | reverse complement strand
TGTATTTAAGGCACAATTTATATTTTTTTATATTTTATTTCAGCGGTTTGCTGTAATGTCTGTATGCATGTAAAGCACGATCTTGCTGATGAATCATTTTACTGTTGCTTCAATGCCCTGATGGTTTCACGCAAACCTTCCTTTGCTGTTTTTGGCAAACGTTCGATTGCAAGTTCAACTTTTATTTTTTTATTTGAAACCACCAGATTACTGGTTAGTTTTTTTAGCCGCCAAGTATTCAATGGAAATACGCTACTGCGGTCACCAATTTTTGATAAAAATGAAATGATACGTTTTGGTAGAGGAAAACAAGGGATTTTTAAGCCTGTTTCCTGTTTCATGATATTTACGATTTCATTTGACGATAAGGTTTCATCGTCGGACAGATGATAAATTCCTGAATTGATCTTTTCATGCTGTAAAAGAATTCGTTCGACGAAGAAGCAGAAATTATCAACGGACAGAAAAGAACGTTTATTTTTAAATCGGACGAGCGGATAAGGAATTCCTTTGCTGACTATCGAAAATAACTGTTTTAAATTACCTTTATCGCCTGCACCGTGTACCATGGGAGGACGCAAGATAATCAGTTTCTTGTCTGCAGGCAACTTCTGGCTCAACAGCCACTCTTCGGCAGCTTGTTTAGATCTACCGTAAGGTGAGACGGAGTTATACGAAGCATTTTCCGAGAGGGATTTGGCCGATTCTACCTCTTCAATCGCTGCGAGGGAGCTGATATGTATAAGTAACTTCGCCTGGGAGGAAATAAATAGGCTAAATGCTTTTTTTGCCAGCTCAAAGTTTGCAAAGAAGAAATCATCTTCCGTTGCCTTCCCCGTAAAATCGTGTGCTTTGCCTACTAAATTGATAATGCAGTCGGTTGGAAAATTCTCTTTCGACCAACTTAGATCTCTCATGGAAACAAATTCACATTGAATTGGATCCTTGAGTTTCTTCTTTAAATGACTTCCTAAGAAGCCGCTACTTCCTCCTAAAACTAATACTTTCATGCTATTCAACCTCTTAATTCATTATGCTGTTAAATGCTAATTACCGCTAAATGAAAAAAAACACCATGCAAAACTTGATATGACCTTTTGAAAATTCTTTTCTTACACTTTCTAATAAACAATTTGTCGTTATGGCTTAAGATTATTTAACAATCTAGACCCAATATAGAGTAGAAATAATAGATTAACACATTGCATATTGTGGTACGTAATATCTGTTAACTAAATTTCTTCCCTCATAATTATAGTTAGTATAATCGATGCAAATATACATTTAATAATTTATAATTATTTACTCAACGTTAAATCTATCCAAAATGCTACACTACTTTTGGATTTTTTTATAATACATTGGTTATTAGTGTTTTTTGTTTCGTCTAGTTGATGCGTTAGTCGTAACTCCTATGTTTTATGTTTTATTCGGAAATATAATTGATTAAGAACAACTAAAACGCGTAAAAGTTTTATTAAAATTGTTTTATTCGTGGAATCGCATGGGATGTAATAAATTTAAGCTTAATTCTTTAGAGTAAGCGATTTAAATTTTATCAGTATGCGGCGAAGCAAACGGATATGATACCAGGCCAAGCCCCGTAGCCTTGGCCACGTGCTGTGGATTGGTATTGCTCCCTCTTTATCCTTTGGATAATGCATATAGGCAACTGCGATGATGTCGGATTCCGCTATGTATTCGTGGAGGACAAGATTCCCATCCCCGGCCAATACATATTGGCCCTTTTTCTTTGCTACCAAGCGGTGAAAGACAAATTTTCCCTTGTCTTTGGCGAGTATATTACTGCCCAGTGGGAGCGGTTGCCCCTGGTAGGCCCGTAGCATGACCGTATCTCCGTCATCTATAAATGGACGCATACTTTGCCCCTTAATGCGGATGCGTACTTCTTTGCCTTCCTGCAGCATCCGCTGCACTTCAGCGAAATAATCTGCGTTGGAGACAATTTTTGATTTACTTTTTCCGGTCTGGTCTTCCATTACTTCTTGGTATTGACAAAATACTGAATTACGGGTTCCAAATAAGTATCTTTCAATATGACTTTTTTGTTTTCATCCAAAAGATAGATCGTTGGCGATGCTTTGAGGTCGTATAGGTTGGCCGACAAAATCTGGCGATCAGTATCCAATCCATTGATCCATTGATACGACAACTCCGATTGGTACTGTTTCCATTTGCTGCGGTCACCCCAGGGGTCTATGGCCAACACCTGTATCTGCAGCTGTGTAAACAGCTGAACGAGCTGCGGATTGTCCCGAAGCTGGTGGATTGTTTCTTTACAATGCGAACAGTCCGGATCGTAGAACATTAACAGCATAAATTTTGCATCCGTCTCCGACAGCTTTTGCTTTTGACCATTGGGCAGTTCAAAGCTGAAGTCGGTTGCTGTATGTCCAACGTTATTTTGGCGTACGAGTGTATAGATTGGGCGGTAAGCCTCTTTTTCCAGATCAGTGAGCCTATCTGTGCTGATCAGGTAGCGCAATACCGATTCATAAGCCCTATCGTTGCGCATGGGCGAATTGCCATCATACAGGTAGTGTTCGTATTGTTTAATGAAATAGTCAAAACTGGTACGGTTGACTTTGGCTTTGTCGAGCATCATCGCCACCGCCTTATCCCGCGTGGCCGAGTCAGGCGTTTTTGTCAAAAGCCCCAGAAAATCGGCCAATTGCTGTTCCCCTTTTTCCGGATTCTTGACCAGAACCGTATCCTGCATGTCAAATTGATCCCAAAAATGAAACAAGGCGCTATCTGCCGCACTGATCGATGTTACATTTTGGGCGCCTGCTTCCTTCTTTTCCTTGTTGTTACCCGTACAGGACCAGGATAATAGGAGTGCGCTCATCGCTAGGAAGAGTGCGGTCGATATACGTTTAAAATTAATCCTTTCCATGTATTTTAATCCCAATGCTATAACCGTTTAATACAATATAATCATAAATTTTCAGTGCGCCACAGCTGGCACCTCTCTTTACTCAGCTCCGAGCGCGCGAAACAGGTTTTTCTTTCCTTCCGAATCTTTTAGCGCATTGACATGATACTTTGCATCTAATAGGTTTGCGGCAGATTTTTTAGCGAGATAGCGATTGACATATTGAGCGGCATGTGCATAGGTAAACGCTCTGCAATCTATATTAACGCTGATGCCCTTGTCAAAATTGCCATAGGTAAGGCCTGTTACGGTTTCATTCGACGAGATTGATTTTATGCTGTTCGTATGCAATCCGCTGATATTCAATGTGAGTGCCGGGTAGTAGAAATCCGATTGATTGGGAAATTTGACTTTCACAATCAATTTATTCCCTTCGATGCGGCTGCTGATTATGCTGTTTTGTCGGTTGTAATTGTATTCATAATACTCTTCTTGCGAAGGAAACCACAAAATGTCCTTGCCGTCTTTTCCATAGGTATTGTTCAGCCAGAGCAGGAGCTGCGCCCAGTCATGATCCGTTTCGTGTACACCAATATGGACTGCCTCGCGGTGAGCCACATCTTTTGCTGCAGCATCGTTGACCAGTTTTTCTACCTCGGCGGCGTGATTGACAAATACCCGGGCCAAGGTCTTTTGCTGCAAGGGTGAGTTGACCTGATACGGGATGAGCTTATCGGCACCGGTCTGTGCAGTCATGGTCTGGATCGCTGGAAACCCAAGCGCAGCCTGCAGGTACGATTTATTTCCATTGGGCTCGGCCAAAAACTTGATGTTTCGCCCATTCAATCGTTTTTTAGTGATTTGTTGTGCCAGGTCAAAATGCTTGATTAGGGAGTCGACATTGTTGACAGCGGCGGTATTGAGGTCGTGGAATGCAATGGCATTGCCATCGTTGAGCATTTCGATCACATTGTTCCATCGAAGACCTGATTTCATGTAGAAGCGGAAGAAGTTTTCCGTAAAGCCTTTCTTTACGACAGTTGGGTCGTTCATAAACTCCCATTCCGGCGCCAGTGTGGTGGTAAAATGGAACCTCACCTCATTGCCAAAACCATTGGTACTGCCCAGTGTTTTGCCGAGTAGATAACTGTTGGGTGGCATATCATCAGCTTCCAGGTGCTCAATGTCAAAATAATATTTCCGTTTAATGTCCGAG
>DGIS01000029.1:21768-22680 GCA_002386525.1 Sphingobacterium sp. UBA4616 | reverse complement strand
TATTTCCGTTTAATGTCCGAGCGGTCAATAGGTTTGCCATTAATGGCTGCCCAGGTCATGCTGAAAGCCGATTGCTTACAGTCGTCCTGTGTGAGCATAAATAATAAGCTCTTGTTATATTTTAGTGGCGGAATGTTTACAATTGGCGTTTCTGTTATCCCGTGTCCAGGTTGAAGTTCGATGATGATCTCCGCTTCTTGTCCGGTCTTTTCCTCTGCAAAGGGATAGACGTAGCGGTTTGCATTTTCGCCGTTATCGGGAGGTGATACTTCTTTTCCATCTTCGCTCTTACTGCCTTGGTAAAGATCTTTTTTTAGGCAAGAAGACAATAGGCAGCATCCTAACGTAATAAGAATTGCTTTTGTGTAAATAATTTGGCGCATGCGCAAATATAGGCCTTCTTAACGGATTAACTATTTCGTTAAATAAAAAAAATAATCAAATGATTCCCCGCTACCCAATTGTGTAGCAATCGGAACAGATTTTGCGTATTGTTACAATAGAGTTTTTCGAAGGCTTGTTGAATAACAAATGAATTGCCCTAGAAAAGCCGATTCAGGAAATATTTCAATCATTTAATTAAATAGTTTTACTAATTTTGCGGCAAATACCGCGGTGTCGATGAAAAGAATAATATTATGGTTATGCATAGCAGGATTTGTGGGTACAGTACACGCACAAACCAATCCTGCCAATATAAAAGTAGACAATCTAAGTGATGCACAAGTCGAGCAGTACGTTAAACAGGCCGCTTTAATGGGGTATGACGAAAGTCAGTTAGATGGCTTTGCACGTGCACAAGGCGTCTCAGCTGTCGAAGTTCAAAAATTAAAAGAACGTCTGGCGAATATCAAACGTAAAAAGCAGCAGCCAAATCCGTCACAAGGATCTTCCAGCCAATCGCGCAAGGCG
>DGIS01000029.1:18731-21518 GCA_002386525.1 Sphingobacterium sp. UBA4616 | reverse complement strand
GCAGCAATGGCCGCCAGGTGGATGGTTACTCCAATGCAGATTCTTTGCAAAATAAGCAGACGAATAGAAGGGATTCGACGGATAATGAAGAAGGCAAGCTCAAGATTTTTGGCTCAGACCTTTTCAAGAATAACGCCATCACATTTGAACCCAATCTGCGTATGGCTACACCAAGCTCCTATATTATTGGTCCCGACGATGAGATCCTGTTAGATATTACAGGCGATAACGAAGCCTCCTACAAACTTCCCGTAAGCCCCGATGGAACGATTAAAGTAGAATATGTGGGGCAAATCAATGTGGCCGGTTTATCCATTGCTGCGGCTAAAAGTAAAATAGAGCAACGCTTAAGCGGTACCTATCCAGCAATACGCTCAGGAAGAACGCAGGTGAGCGTTAATATTGGTAACATCCGTACTATCCGTGTTACTTTAACGGGGGCGGCCACAAAACCGGGTACCTACAGTTTACCTTCGTTAGCGACCGTGTTTAATGCCCTGTACGCCGCAGGCGGTCCCAATAAAAATGGTACCTACCGCAAGATCCAGGTGATCCGTGGCAATCGGGTGATCAGCACGATTGATGTATACGATTTTTTAGCCAATGGCATTCAACAAGGAAATATCCGGTTACAAGATCAAGATATTATTCATATTCCTGTTTACGGTGCTAGAGTACAATTTGAAGGCGACGTCAAACGGCCCGCCATTTTTGAGACTGTTCCCGGAGAATCCCTTTCCGATATCTTGCGTTATGCGGGCGATTTTACCGAAAATGCCTATAGCGCCAAGGTTAAAGTGTTGCAGACCACAGGACGTGAGCGCAGTGTACAAGATATATACGCCGACCAATTTGCCAATTACACCCCCAAAAGTGGCGATCAATATATTGTAGAACCGATTTTGGATCGTTTTGCCAATCGTATTAGTGTGTTAGGAGCAGTATTTCGTCCCGGTATATTTGGTTTAGAGCCAGGCATGACGTTAAAGCAAGTGCTGGAGATGGCCGATGGCGTGCGTGAAGATGCTTTCTTGGAACGCGGTATCATCAATCGTCTTAAGGCAGACAATACCTCCGAATTGATCAATTTTAATGTACGCGACGTTCTTGCTGGAACTGCTGCAGATATTCCATTAAAACGAGAAGATAAGATTGAGATTTCGTCCATCTTCGATTTAAGAGATGAATATAAATTTACTGTACAAGGCGAGGTGCGTTTTCCGGGTGATTTCCCATTTGCCAGCAATGCGACGCTGGGTGATCTTATTCAGAAAGCCGGCGGATTGACTGATGCCGCTAAGAATGCCAGGGTAGAAATCGCCCGACGCATCAAAAATCTGGACGTAACCGATCATCGCTCATCGAATACTATTTTGGTGGACATTAAAGAAGGTGTGTTAGCCGATCCTAATATGACATTACAGCCTTATGATGTGATTTCTATTTTGGGAGATGCGGGTTTCCGTACGCAGCGTCAAGTGAAGATTGAGGGCGAGGTGCTCTACCCGGGTTTCTATACCATCTCACGAGAAGACGAACGCATTTCCGATATTATACAACGTGCTGGTGGTTTAACTCCTTATGCCTATACCGAGGGAGCTTCATTAAAACGTACGGGTATGTCTAAACTAAAAGCCGAAGAGAAAAAGGAACAAGAGCGATTGAAGAAAGAACTGGAAAAGGATAGACTGGATGAAGAAGGCAATCAAAAAGATACGAGCCTAGATCAGGGTGTGGGAAGAGACTATGATGGTACCCAAGCAAAAAGTAGCGCTTTAGCAAAAGTATCACAACAAGGTACTTCAGCATCGGATATTGAACCGAGTGACCTTGTGGGTATCGAATTGAATAAAATATTAGAAAAGCCTTATGAGAAAGGCGACCTTCTGGTTTTGGATGGCGATATAATCAATGTTCCAAAGGAATTGGAGACCGTGAAGGTTGTGGGTGAGGTGTTGAATCCGAACAATGTGGTCTATGTCAAAGGCAAGAGTCTAAAATACTATGTGAACCAGGCCGGAGGGTTTACAGACAATGCGTTGAAGAAACGTGTTTTTGTTCAATACGCGAATGGCGCTGTGAAAGGTAAAGATGGTGGCTACCCTGAAGTTAAACCGGGAGCCGAAATTATCGTTCCTAAGCGGGCACCTCGAGAACGCATGAGTGCACAGGGCTGGGTAGGATTAGGAACAGGTATTGCATCTTTGGCGGCTATTATTGTTAGTTTATTGCGATAGGAAAAATGAAGGATATGACCATAAAGAGTTCTGGCGATAACGAGATGACTTTAAGTGATTTAATATTACTGATTAAAAATTGCACAATCTACTTCTTGTCGAAATGGTATATTTTCCTAATTATGGGAGTAATAGGGGCGGGTGCAGGCTATTTTTATGCGCGTTCTAAAGATGCTGTTTACACAGCAACAACTACTTTTGTACTTGAGGCGGGTGAGCAATCTGGGGGATTAGGACAGATGAGTGGTTTGGCAGCTTTGGCAGGCTTAGATATTTCTGGAGGAAGCAATGGTCTATTTCAAGGCGATAATCTCTTTGCCCTTTACAAATCGAGGGCAATGCTAGAACGTGCCTTACTTAGTATAGATCCATTAGATACGACAGAGCTCTTAATCAATGAATATATCCGCTTCAATAAGCTTGATTTTCGAAAGGAGAGTGAACCTTCAGTTGATTTTAAGAAAGATGCAGCAACTTTGGATCGAACCACATTACGATTACGCGATAGCTTGCTTGGAGTCTTCACAAGGAAAATTGCTGAAAATAATCT
>DGIS01000029.1:18065-18649 GCA_002386525.1 Sphingobacterium sp. UBA4616 | reverse complement strand
GAAAATTGCTGAAAATAATCTTACAGTCGACAAGGTTGACAAGAAAGCAAGCATAATAAAGGTCGAAGTAAAATCTAGTAATGAACGATTTTCTAAGTCGTTTAATGAGGCATTGGTAAATACTGTTAATGATTTTTATATACGAACAAAAACTAAAAAGTCTCAGGATAATATTGCTATTTTACAGCGTAAAACAGATTCTGTAAGAGCGGTATTGAATGGAAGTATAAGCTCTGGTGCAATTGTGCTGGATGCAACCCCTAATTTAAATCCAACACGACAAGCACAACGTACTATACCAATCCAGCGTTCACAATTTTCTGCAGAGACAAACAGAGCGATTTTGGGGCAACTGGTTCAAAATCTTGAATTGTCTAAAATGAACCTGATGAAGGAGTCTCCTCTGATTGAAAAAATTGATGAACCAATCTTTCCACTGGATAAGAATTCAACAAGTAAAGTTAAAATGGGCATCATAGGTTGTATTGTAACTATTTTAATTACCGCATTAGTATTAGGAATACGACGCTTTCTTCATAGCATGTTAAAGATGAAGTCTGTTTAAAAAAAATGTTAAATTAAAA
>DGIS01000029.1:16584-17884 GCA_002386525.1 Sphingobacterium sp. UBA4616 | reverse complement strand
AAAAAAAATGTTAAATTAAAATATGTTGTAAGTACAAAATATATAAATGAAATTAAATTGAGACGCGCATCTGCTATTCTATTCATAATAAAGTTATTAAAAATTCCTGTTTCACTCTATTCTTATAGTTTGATGGCAGCGCTCTTTGGCGTTTCATTGGCCAAAGATCAATGGTTATTAGCTTATTCGATGGTCATCATTATCGATTTAGCTATTTGGGGTCCTTTAAATGAAACATTTAGGGTCAAGTTTATTGCAGTTAAGGAGCAAATTGGACAGAAAAGAGCACTTCTACAGACGCAATCTTTGCTCTTCTTTATTTTTTTATTTTCTATTGCTATCGTTGCGTTTGTTATGATCAAGCCAGAAATTGTGTCCAGTATATTAGTTCCAGATTATTCTGAGGACCAGCGACAAGGATTAGATCATATGATCCGTTTTGTCGCTCCTATTTTACTAATTAATCAGGCGACTTTGATCGGCACCTCTATTTTAAATGCCTACGATGTTTTCTATATCCCCGAAATTGCTGCATTTGTCTCCCAAATATGTGGTATTTTAATTATGTTATTTACTGCTCATCAACTCGGAATTTATAGTTTGGTATTATCTACTATGCTTGGATTAATTATCCTTTTGACTTTAGTAATTATCAAAATTAAGCGTAAAAAAATTGAGCTCTTTAGTTTATTTGTACCTCGATTCGATGATTTTAAACAATACTTTATATTTGCCTTACCGCTATTTGTCCCATATTGTATTGGGCAGTGTAACGCATTGATTGAAAAGCGGCTAATTTCTAGTCAGGGTATTGGATCAGTATCAATTATAGATTTTTCTAAGAAATTTCCAGATATGGTTAATGCCATTTTTTCCAGTGTATTGATGACCATCTTAATCCCTGTTTTAGCAAAAGCTTTTGTTAAAAATGATGACCATACATATGCTAAAAACTTTGTTCAAGCTTTTAGTCTTGGCATATTGGGATTGGGATTTTTTGCTATTTATATGTTCCTGGCATCACCAGATCTCCTGTATTTTTTTTACGGAAATTCTGACATCACCGAGGATAGCATGATTAAGATTATTGATTTAAATATACTGTATTCCATAGCTTTAATGGCCATATTTATCTATTTAATTTTTAGTATGGGGCTATTGGCAATTGGAAAAAATAAGCTATGTGCGTTCGCAGGCGCCTTTACCCAAGTGTTAGTTATTTCATTAAACATACTTTTCGTCAATAGATTTGGTATGGTAGTATTTCCAATCTCTGTGTTTTTTGCACACGTGTTGGGTG
>DGIS01000029.1:15989-16396 GCA_002386525.1 Sphingobacterium sp. UBA4616 | reverse complement strand
TTTTTGCACACGTGTTGGGTGGTATATATATGTTCTGGTATTATCCTTACTCCACCAAGTCAATCTGGGGCAGTTTCATGAAAAATATTCTTATGTTATCGGCTGTATTAATTGTTATGTTGCTAATAACACAAGGAATTAATGCTTATCTTCCCTTTGGCACGGTTCATTTGCTCAGGTTAATTATTATTGGCATTGTACAGCTATTCATATTTATTTTAATTGGATATCTCGTTAGGTTGGAAGAGATTGCTAGTGGTTTAGGTTTGATAAAGAGAAAGTTTGGTAGATTGTGAAAAAGTTTATTTGTCTATTTCCCACTGGAGAGAATATTGTACTTATAAAAGATGTAGGTATGATTCCATTTTACATGTATAAAGATGGGCATTATGATGCATATATATCAT
>DGIS01000029.1:14214-15803 GCA_002386525.1 Sphingobacterium sp. UBA4616 | reverse complement strand
ATTATGATGCATATATATCATTTTATAAATCAGAAGAGGAATTGGATTATTTATCCTCAGACTTGAATGGTTTAAAGTACGTTCAAATGAAAAATTTTTTTAATAATGAACTTTTAAATACTTTTTTCTTTTTGATCAAAAATTTATTTAAGTATGATGTGGTTATGCTTTTTCACCCATCGCCCTACAAGGTATTGATGGCAAATGTTATTAAGTTATTGACATTTAATAAAACGAAGTTTTATTTTAAAATGGATTTTGATATGCGCAGTATAGATCAAATTTTATATACTCGAAGTTTGACCAGTAGGATTAAAAGATTCTTCAATGAAAGAATAAATCTATTTTCTGCGGAAAGTAAGGAAAGCTGTCTTCTATTAAATGAACGATCTTATTATCATAATGTAATGTACATACCTAATGGTTCCATTGTTTCAGAGACCCTTCCAAGCGGTCTACAAAAAGAGAAAATATTCCTTACAGTTGCAAGGTTAGGAACATATGCTAAAAATACAGAGGTCTTATTAGAGGCTTTCGCGGAGGGGGTCAGAAATACAGATTGGAAATTACTCCTAGTTGGACCTATTGAGCCATCTTTTGAGGAGTATCTGAAAGCGTATTTTGAACGATACCCTTGGGCTGTTGAAAGAGTCGAATTGACAGGCGCAATTTATGATAGAAAAGAATTAAATACGATTTACCGAAGAAGTTCCGTATTTGTATTATCGTCTAGATATGAAAGTTTCGGTTTGGTACTTTTAGAAGCAATGATGCAAGGGTGCTATATACTATCTACAGCCTTGCCACCCTCCAGAGATATTTTGAAAGATGAAACATTTGGAAGAATGTTTCCAGTCGAAGATTCCAAAGCATTAGCAGAATTGATGGCTGATGTAGTAGATAAATCAGTAACCCTTCCAGCACCGGGACATATACAAAAATACGTTGTCGAAAATTATTCTTGGAGTATCGTCGTTGACCAGATAGCTTCTTATTTAAAAAATGGTATTAGCCAGCATTAAAATAACTTTATGAGATTTAATTTTGTCTTGCCTTTCTATACTAAAGTACCAAGTGGGGGCACTAAGATTATGTATGAGTATGCTAATCGTCTGTCTTTACTTGGCCATGAGGTTACAATATATCACTGTATAGATTCGCCATATTTTAGTTACCCAAGTAATCGTCCTTTTATTGTTAGAAAATTGATAACCCTATTAGTTTATAAGAATAAAGCTAGTTCACCATGGTTTAACTTCTCAACAGCAGTCAAATTAAAATTCATTAATCGTTTGGCTAATAAATATCTGCGGGATGCTGATGCTACTGTCGTTACATGGTGGTCTTTGGTTGAACCTTTAAGCAAGCTTGATGCTTCCAAAGGAAAAAAAATCAATTTGATTCAAGATTATGAAGATTGGGAGGGTAATGTTGATTTATTACATAAATCTTATACCTATAAGAATATCATAAAAATCGGGATATCGCCTTATATAATAAATGCGGTAAAGAGATTCGATAACGATATTTATTATATACCCAATGCGATTAATTCTACAACATATTTTGTAGACACGGTTCTCAATCAA
>DGIS01000029.1:10806-13970 GCA_002386525.1 Sphingobacterium sp. UBA4616 | reverse complement strand
GAGAGGGGTTTTCATTTTGTATGCTTTACTCAAAAGAGTCAAGGAAAGGGTCTCAAATTGGTGTTGAAGCTTTTATCGCATTGAAGGCACGTTATCACAAAATATCTCTTACACTCTTTGGAATACCTCAAAGGCCTGATAATCTGCCTGAATGGATTGAGTATTGCAATAATCCTTCGGATCTCAAAGATCTTTATAATAGACATAGATTTTTTGTGAGTAATAGTTTAGAAGAAGGTTGGGGATTGCCGATACATGAAGCTATGGCTTGTGGCTGTATTATTTTCTGTACAAAGATATTGGGTCACGTTCAATTCTATCAACGCTCAGAGGGTGTATTCACTTATGAAAAAGGAGATAGTTCTAATCTAGCTCAGTCAATTGAATCGGTGATGAAGCTGCCTATAGAACGACTTATGGAGTACTCATCATTAAATAGGGAAGCGGTGGCTGGGTACGAGTGGGATACTGTAATTACCCAATTTTTGAAAATTATTGAAGAACAATATGAAGCTGTCTAAACTTGCAATTGTTATACCGGCTTTTAAAGCAGAATATCTCGGAGCTACTCTGCGTTCATTAAGTAGTCAGACAAACAAAGATTTTACTGTGTATATTGGTGACGACTTTAGTCCTTACGATCTTAGGAGTATCGTAAATGAGTTTAGTAGCCATTTGAATATTGTCTATCATAGGTTTGAAAATAACCTCGGAAGTATATCCCTAACTAAACAGTGGCAGAGATGTATTGATTTAACAGATGAGGAATGGATTTGGCTTTTCTCAGATGACGATATTGTGGCCGAGAACGCTGTACAGATTTTCTATGAAGCTAATCAATCTCAAAGTCTATTTTATAAGTTTAACACACAAGTTATCGATGCTTATGGAGATTTGCACAGTTACTACAGAAAATTTGATCATTTAAATATATACCAAACAACAATTAATTCAGCAGATTTTATTATAAACAGGTTAGCCTGCAAAGGATATCGAAGTTTTGCCGTTGAGTACGTTTTTCACCGATCGCTATATGATAAATTCAAATTTGTGGACTTTCCTCTGGCCTGGGGGTCTGATGATGCAACTTGGTTTCTATATTCATTAAATAACAGAAAAACCATCACTATGCTTCCCGCAAATGTATATTGGCGTTATAGTGGTGTAAATATTTCTTCGGATGTAAAAACGTTATCTGTGGTTAATCAGAAACTGGAAGCAGCAAGGCTGTATATTGAATGGGTTAGGAATACAAGCAGCCAATATCAAGTAGAAATTTTTAATGATTTGTTGGTGCGTTGGCTTTCTGTCCAAGTTGGAAGTTTATATCCAAAAATGCATTATAGTGATTTTAAAAAACTGATTAAAGATGCAGGAGTGTCCTATAATAGTAATAAATTGTGGCTAAGCTATATTTGGACGATAAAAAAGAATTTCATTGTAAGTGTATTGAAGAGTAAGAAATGAAAAATACGGTTGTTATAGACACATTTTCTATTGATGGTTTTCATGAGGTATTTAATGCGTCTTTTTTATATGTTATTTTAAATAGCACCATTGGTCCAATAACTTATGTAGCTGATCAATCTGCTATAAAAGCGATACATGAATTATTGAAAAATGACGAACGTTTTCAGGAAGCTGCTAGACGCGTTCGTTTTAAGTCTAAGACTTTGCCTAAAGGACTTTCCTTTTATGCCATATTTATTAGATATTTATACGGTGCATTCTTAAATATTTTTTATATGTTTAAGTATAAAGATCAACGTGTCATATTTCCTGCTTTAAACCCAATTTTTAGCATTTTTATAAAGCCTATCTTAAAAATTAGTAATATTGAGACCTATGTTGTTTGCCATGGCGAATTGGGTTATCTGTTTTCGAAATTTAAGACGACAAGCCCATTGTTTTGGTATTCATCTTTGATGGAGCCTTTTTTTAAGGGTAAGCTACCCAAGAATTTGAAATTGATTATGCTTGGAGAATCTATTGTTCAAAATTTTAGTGTTCATTATTCTCATTTGGTTCCAAATATCCTTGCTATACATCATCCGTATATTTTCAAGGATTTTCCAACTCAATCAAAAATCAACAGTACAAGTACTAATATTTGTTTTGGATGGGTAGGTGTGGCAACAGCTGCAAAAGGCTTTTCCTTTTTTAATGAAATTGCACTTTGTTTTTATAGGAAATATCCCCATCGTTTTTCAGCCTATTTAATAGGATGGCATCCATTTAAAATACAAGACTATCCGCATATTAATTTTTCATCGCAACCTAACGTTTTTCTTGAGCGTAGTGAATTTGATAGTAGCGTATCCAACTTAGACTATATTTTATTCCTTTACGATAATGAGCACTACCGATATACCGCGAGCGGAGCTATTTTTGATGCTATACAACATGAGAAGCCCATCATTGCATTACGAAATGATTATTTTGAATCGATATTTAAATCATGTGGTCCAATTGGATTTCTATGTGACACGAAGGAAGAAATTTTTCAGGTGATTGAGGCAGTTCTTAATGATGAAATAGACGTTCAACAATTTTTTGTAAATTTAAAAGCTGCTAGAAGTATCTTTGATAGTCAACATATGAAGATTATTTTTTAAGATGTATTTATATTTGATTTACATAGGACTTGCGCTATTGGCTTTTTTTGAAATCAATCGAGGAAGTACACTCCTTAGAAAGGTTTTGTTTATGCCGTTTTTGATTTTTTTTGCATTGGCAAGCTTGCGCTGGGAAAGAGGTACCGACTGGAGTGCATATATTGGTTTGTTTGAGAATGTTGATAATATTTTTTATTTGTTAGCGTTCGAGCCGGGGTTTTATTACCTGAATTATTTTGTTGCTGCTATTAATGGAAGTTATACGTTAGTGCTTGTGATACAGGCTCTTATTATATATTCCTTACATTATCATATTTTCAGGAAATATTCTATATCGCCTTTTGTATCATTAATGATATGGTTTGGATTCTATATGGGTTCCATTTTTTTCGTTCGTTTCAATGTTGCTTTAGCACTAACGCTATTCTCATTTATTTTTATAGAGGAGAGAAAATTTTGGAAGTTTTTGATTTGTGTCGTCATTGCATTTTTATTCCATCGCTCTGCTATTTTATTTATACCCGCATATTTTTTATATAATAAGTCATT
>DGIS01000029.1:8725-10588 GCA_002386525.1 Sphingobacterium sp. UBA4616 | reverse complement strand
TTTTTTATATAATAAGTCATTTACGCGGAAGCAAATATTGTTATGGATGTTTTTATCTTTTTTTCTGTCCATATTTTTTGATATTGGACTTAAATTTCTTGGTCAGATCAATTTGGGTGCTATTTCTGAAAAAGCATTGACTTATGGAGAAGCGGGGAGTGAATATGCAGAAGAGCCCACCCGGTCTGCTTTTCAGATTATGTTGGTAGGATCGAGTTATCGAATAATGCTCTTACTTTTGATTATAGTCTTTTTTTATGACTTATATAAAGAAAATATAACATTTAGGGGGCTGTTCAATCTTTATTTTGCAGGGATGTGTATTTTTGTTATTATTACGCCTGTATCAGTTTCCGTTGCCCGAATGGCGCAGTTTTACGAATATTTCCAATTCCTATTGATCCCATTTTTTATTATGAGTTTTAAGTATCGATCAAATCGGAACCTAGTTTTGTTTTGTGTGTTTTTATTTTATTTAATGCGATTAAGAAGTAATGTTTCATTTTATGAGGACCTATATGTGCCTTATAAATCGATCTTTAATAAAGAATTACCGACAGAGATCGGCTAACAGATAATTATTAAATATGAATCAAACAAAAGTATCGGTAGTGATACCGATGTACAATTGTGCTGAAACAATTTTACAGGCGATCGACTCAGTTTATGAACAAACTTGGACTGGGGATATTGAGATTATAGTTGTTAATGATGGCTCTACGGATAATTCAAGAGCTGTTGTTGAATCTTATATAAAATTTAATAAAAGAGTTAATATTGTACTTATCAATCAGGCAAATGCGGGGGTGTCAAGTGCGCGTAATAAGGGGATAAAAAGTAGTATAGGTGAGTGGATTTGTTTATTGGATGCAGATGATGTGTGGCTGCCAAACAAATTAGATCGTCAACTTCATATATTGGAAGCACATCCAGAAATTGATTTTTTGGGTACAGCAAGAAACGGAGAAATTTTTGATCGGATTGGTGTTCGAATCTTGGATACGTTGAATAAAATTTCGGCTAAAGAACTACTATTTAGATTTGTTTTTGTAACCCCAACTGTTATTTTTAGACGATCTATATTATCTGATATAGGTTATTTTGATGAAACCCAAAAATATGCGGAGGAAGGTAATTATTTTATTAGGATTACTCATCACTATACAAGTTATCTATTAAATGAAAGTTTAGTAATCACAGGAGGGGGGAAAAATCACTTCGGAGATTCTGGGCTATCAAGTAATTTGTGGGGAATGGAAAAAGGAGAGCTAAAAAATATAAGGCTTGCTTATCGAATGAAGATTATTCATTTTACAGAATATCTCTTTTTTAATTTATTTTCCATCTTAAAATATATTAGAAGAGTTTACATTGTAAAAGTTAGAACCTGGAAGAGAAATTTTTCCTTTTTTAACTTTCAAAGGTAATACTCTTATAGATTGTGCAAATAGGTTTAATTTCCAAATTTTTAAAATACTCAATAGTAGATGTATAAACGTTATGGTTTTTTCGGATGTATAAAGTTAATGTTTTCACTTTTTTACACGAAGATATTTTATTCGAAATCTAGATTAATAAGACTACCATTTGATATTAGAAATCGCTATCTAATGGATTTAGGAAATGGTCTGACTACAGGATTCAACTGTCGTTTTGAAGCACATCCTATAAAGGATCCAATTAATAAATGCCTTCGTATCGGAAATAATGTTGAAATGAATGACTATGTTCATATAGCGGCCGGTGAATGTGTCTCCATTGGAAATCATGTATTGATCGCAAGTCGGGTCTTTATTTCTGATTTAAACCATGGCAATTACACAGGATCTCTACAAGATAGTCCTTTATCTGAACCTAATACGC
>DGIS01000029.1:7475-8528 GCA_002386525.1 Sphingobacterium sp. UBA4616 | reverse complement strand
CTTTATCTGAACCTAATACGCGGAAGTTGTCTACCAATCCTGTAGTTATCAATGATGATGTATGGATAGGCGAAGGTGTTTCTATTTTGGCTGGTGTAACTATAGGGAAAGGATCAGTAATAGGTGCTTCATCTGTGGTTACAAAAGACATTCCCGATTATTGTATAGCCGTTGGTAATCCCGCAAAAGTTATAAAAACTTACAGTTTTGAAAAGATGGAGTGGATCACTTCTTCCTAGTATTTTGTCGTTGTTTTAATTATGTAATTGACTCAAGTAAGTATGAGTCTGTAATTTAGTAATGAAATTATTATTTTAATGAACTTAACTATTACTGGATCAATCGTTTTATATCAAAATGATCAAGATATTCTCAGGGCAGCGATTGATTCTTTTCTTAGAACTAAATTAGATATTAAATTATTTCTGATTGATAATTCACCATCTAATATTTTGAAAAATATTATAGATGATGCAAGAGTTTCCTATATACACAACCCTTCCAATCCCGGTTTTGGGGCGGGGCATAATATTGCATTGAAATTGGCTATTCAACAAGGTGCGACATATCATCTAATATTAAACCCTGATGTTTATTACGCTGAAGGTGTATTGGAAGAGCTGACTGATTATCTTGAAAAGAATACGGAGATTGGTAATATTATGCCGAAGGTTCTCTATCCGAATAATGAGATCCAGCGGCTCTGTAAGTTGCTGCCTACACCTTATGATTGGATAGGTAGAAGGTTTAATCCTTTTAAAAAGATGGTCGAAAGGAGAAATGATCTTTTTGAACTTAGATTTACTGGATATGATCGTATTATGGATGTGCCTTATTTATCTGGATGTTTTATGTATCTTAGGATTTCGGCATTGCAGGAAATAGGCCTTTTTGACGAAGGTATATTTATGTATGGTGAAGAGACGGATTTATGTAGACGTTTAATAGATGCTGGGTATCGTACGGTTTTCTATCCGAGGGTACATATATATCATCATTTTGAAAAGGGTTCACATAAATCATGGCGTTTGACAAAAATAGGTATGCAGTCTG
>DGIS01000029.1:6236-7321 GCA_002386525.1 Sphingobacterium sp. UBA4616 | reverse complement strand
GATCTATTACTTTAATAAATGGGGCTGGTTTTTTGATCGTAAAAGGCGTTTAATCAACAAAAATATTCTACGGAAAATCAATTCCAAAAATAAGTAATAAGTTGTTATTTTTGCTAAAGTTTAAGGAGGAGGGTTAATGCAATCAGAATTAAGTTTTACCGCAATAGATTTTGAAACAGCCACAGCGAATCAGAATTCGGCCTGTGCCATTGGACTGGTCGTTGTTGAACATGGAATTATTGTGGATGAATTTTATTCTTTAATACAGCCTCCTAATAATCAGTATATGTGGCAGACTACCCGTGTGCATGGTATTCGACCCAAGGATACCGCGCAAGCGCCCACTTTTAAAGAGCTCTTTCCAAGTATTTATCCGCTTATCAATAATCGGATTATGGTAGCACATAACGAGTTGTTTGATCGAGGTGTGCTCCGCAAAACCATGCATTATTACAATTTGCCTTACGAATACCTTGGTTTACAGGAAAAATGGGAATGTACCTTTAAAATCTATCAGGGCAAGGGCTTTAAACCTGCCCGTTTGAACGCATGCTGTGAGGTACTTGGTATTGAACTTAACCACCATGAAGCGCTTTCTGATGCTAGAGCTTGTGCACAGTTATACCTAAAACATGGAAATGTTGCATCGCTAGTGTAATCTATTAAGTTCTTTTTGTTTAATTAGCTATTTGTCGCATTAGAACGCCCTGAAGCCGTAGCCGCTGGAACTGTAATTCTAGTTGGAACCGACAAGATCAAAATAATAGAGAGTACGAATAGTTTATTGCATAATAAGGCAATCTATCAAAACATGAGTGAATTACATAACCCCTATGGTGATGGAAAAGCTGCAGCTCATATTGTTAATTTTATTAAGAACCTTAATTAATGTCGTTAAATCTCCTCAAATCAATAAGTATATAATTTTCGAACCAAATCTTCACTCCGTTTGTTATTAGATATATCTTATCTTTGATAGATGAATACAATAAATTTTCTATTCCATTAAAATCAATGTGACTATGATGAATATTCCAGAAAAAGGGATGCGTATAGGTATTACGTTCAGTGCATTCGATCTGCTG
>DGIS01000029.1:5566-6079 GCA_002386525.1 Sphingobacterium sp. UBA4616 | reverse complement strand
TTCAGTGCATTCGATCTGCTGCATGCAGGGCATATCAAAATGTTGGAAGATGCAAAAAGACAATGTGACTATTTGATTTGTGGATTGCAGACAGATCCAACACTTGACCGTCCAGAAAAAAATAAGCCTGTTCAGACCGTGGTTGAGCGTTATGTACAGCTTAAAGGATGTAAATATGTGGATCAGATTGTTCCTTATGCTACCGAACAGGATCTCGAAGATATCTTACGTTCCTTCAATATTGATGTGCGTATAGTCGGTGATGAATACCGCGAGAAGAACTTTACGGGAAGAGCATATTGTGAGGAAAAAGGGATTGAGCTTTATTTTAATAGCCGAGATCACCGTTTCTCAAGCTCTGGCTTGCGACGGATTGTGGCAGATGCCAGCTCAGACCGTGAACCTGCACTCAAAACTATCTAATGCACGCGCATCAACCTTTTAAGAACAGATTGTAAGATGAAAATTGGAATTACCTTTGGCGTGTTTGACTTGCTGCACGCTGGCCATATT
>DGIS01000029.1:4807-5411 GCA_002386525.1 Sphingobacterium sp. UBA4616 | reverse complement strand
TGATGCTTGAAGAAGCAAAAAGAAATTGTGATTACCTGATTGTCGGTCTAAATACGGATCCATCAGAAGTCTTTCCCGAGAAAGCAAAACCAACACAGACCATTGTAGAACGTTATGTACAGTTGGAAGGCTGTCGCTATGTGGATGAAATTATCCCCTATGAGACCGAGCAGGATTTGATTGATATCATCAAAGCTTTACCGATTGATATCCGTATTATCGGTGAGGAATATCGGGATAAAGATTTTACGGGGCGTTCTTATTGTGTGGAGGAAAATATTGATATCTATTACAATAAGCGGACACACCGTTTTTCCAGTGCAGGTCTGCGCCGGGTGGTTGCTGAAAAAGAAAGTGAGAAAAAATAAAGATTATGAGCAATATCATTCACGTTGTTTTAACAGGTGGTGTAGGGAGCCGTCTATGGCCACTTTCACGGAAAAGTTACCCCAAGCAATATCTTTCGCTTTTTAAGAATGGATCGTTGTTCGAAATGACTGTAAAGCGCAATCAATCGTTGTGTGGACAGGTCATAGTGGTTGGAAATCGCGACAATCATACCTTGAGTAGAGAAGTGATGGAAAACAATAAGATAGATTACATC
>DGIS01000029.1:2597-4576 GCA_002386525.1 Sphingobacterium sp. UBA4616 | reverse complement strand
TATTGTTGAAGCGACTCCGCGTAATACCGCTGCTGCAATTGCCTTTGCTGCCTTTGCTGCGCAGCCAGATGATATTTTGGTAGTTACACCGTCCGATCATGTAATTGTAGGGGATGATGCTTATGCCGCTGCTATAAAAGAGGGCGTCGAAAAAGCCAACAAGGGCTATATTGTTACCTTTGGTATTCAGCCAACCCGACCTGAAACAGGGTATGGCTATATCGAATATAAGGAGGACAAAGTATTGTCTTTCCGCGAGAAGCCAAACCAGGATACGGCCGAGGATTTTATTGAGCGTGGAAATTTCCTTTGGAATTCGGGAATGTTCTGTTTTCGGGCAGATACTTTTTTGGCGGAACTACAAAATTTTGAGCCTAAAGTGTATGCAACAGCCTATAACGCGTGGAAGCATCGGCAGAATGGCGAATTGGATCTTCAACTTTCAAAAGATATTCCATCGATTTCCATTGACTATGCAGTGATGGAGCGGTCCAAGAAAATTCGAGTCGTGGCGACAAGTTTCCAATGGTCAGATTTGGGCTCTTTTGAATCGATGTATGATTACTTGAAACAAACCGGTCACCCTGTCGACGAGAACGGTAATATGGTTATCGGTACGGATATCTATACTGCATTTGTGGGATTGCGCGATAGCATTCTTGTGCATACCAAAGATGCGATCTTGGTATTGCAGAAGGAAAAATCCCAAGATGTGAAAAAGATTTACAATACATTGGAGCGTCATCAGTCCAAGTTGATTGATTAATGATGTCCTTAACTTATTGCCCTGTTCAAATGTAGCAACTTTGAATTAGAACTGAATAGTTACAATATTCTGAAAAAAGATTAAAAATAAAGAAGCTGTCCGACAAGGGCAGCTTTTTTTATGGGACTAATTTTTCGTGTCGACTTGGAAAAATGGTTTTTCTGAAATTTGTGATCTTAACAGGTGTTAGACATGAATTTCCGAGCATACAGTTTCTTTTATGGCTGATTTTTGGGAGACAGTTTTTTTTCAAAAAGCCCCATTAGGCCACCATTTTTCTGAAATTATGGCCGAGTGCCATCAACAAGAATTCCAATTCTACCTTTTCCTTTCCTGTAAATGTAAATCTGCTGAACTTATTATTGCTTTTGAGCTGACCGAATACCGCCTCGACCTCTATCGGCCGTTTGCTTCTGTGTTCCAAGCCTTTTTCGCTCATCAAAAGCTCTTTGGCATTGTTTTTCAATTCATTAAGCCGATGGTTGACTTCAATCTGCCGATTATCTTTTGCCTTATGACATAAGCTTCGTAGTGGACAGCCCTCACATCTTTTTGCCTGGTAACGAGAAACTTGCGACTCATAGCCATTGCTTGATGTTCGCTTTGCTGTGCCGATATTTTCCATACGCTGGCCCATCGGACAGACATAAAAGTCTTCCTGGACATTGTAGAACAGGTTCTGCACCAGAAATGGATTGTTCTTTGTTTTGCGTTTCTGCTCTTTATGGAAATAACTGTACTTCACATAGGCCGTAACTTCTTTTTGCTCAAGCATCTCGTAGTTCTCTTCACTGCCGTAACCCGCATCTGCCACGATCTCTTTGCTCTGTTTTTGATACGATTGTTCAAAACTGTCTAAATGAGATTCCAACGTTGTCGTATCGCCGGGACTCTGGTGGATGGAAACGTGGGTAATAAACTGGTTCTCCGTGGAAATCTGCGTGTTGTAGGCTGGTTTCAGCTGCCCATTCTGCATATGGTCATCCTTTAACCGCATAAAGGTCGCCTCTTTATCTGTTTTGCTGTAGGAGTTACGTTTGCCCAGGATTGCCAGATCTTCCTCGTATTTGGAAAGCTTCGGAAGATGTTCGTCCTGAAGTTTTTGAAGTTCTTTCAATTGCCTTTTAGTGGCATCTTTCAGCTTTTTGTTCAATACGGATAGCTTTTCGCGAAGTTCATCCGAATTGATTTTTCTGGGCAGTTCCTCTTTGTT
>DGIS01000029.1:1752-2381 GCA_002386525.1 Sphingobacterium sp. UBA4616 | reverse complement strand
TATCTTTACCTCCAGTTTTTCCTTATATTTCTCTACCGAACCACGCCAGACAAAGGTGTAGCGGTTGGACTTCGCCTCTATCTTTGTACCGTCGATGTATTGCACATCAAGGCTCACGTATCCCATTTCAACCAGCATTTTTACGACTTCCGAAAACAGTTTGTGGATGTGGTCTTTGAGGATCTTTCCTCGAAAATCGTTTATCGTTCGGAAATCCGGCGTGGAATTGCCCGATATGTACATAAAATGGATGTTCTCGGTCAGAGCCCGGGCAATCTTGCGACAGGAATAAACATTGGAAAGATAGCTGTAAAACAGAACCTTGACCATCATACGGGGATGGTATGCCGATGTACCTCCACCTTTATACAGTTTTATTATCTTACTTATATCCAGTGAATTAACCACGATGTCAACCAATCTAACCGGATGGCTATCAGCAATCTTATCAAAAATGTTGATGGGAAAAAGTTCAGGGGTGTTGCCTGTCTGATGTTTAAATACTACCTTAGCCATTGTTGGTTTTTTGTTGCAACTCTAAGATACCTATTTTAGAGAAAAAAACACAACAAAAAAGGGTGTCTCGACTTTTCGGACACCCTCTTGGCTATATGCTAGTTATCTAACCG
>DGIS01000029.1:0-1561 GCA_002386525.1 Sphingobacterium sp. UBA4616 | reverse complement strand
TATCACAATTTTATTTTAGATCAATACCGGTAATCTGTTTTCCGAAATCAGTTAATACATATTCAGAAACAATATTTCCCTCTAAGTTTTTCATATGCGAAGTCAATAAACCTGCCTCGATGCAAACTTTAAGGGACATGATAATTCTGGAACTTCGACGTTTAAGTCCTAACAACTGCAGTATCTCAGATTCAACTTTTTCTTTAATGCAAAAAGGAAGAATTAACGCTATTCGTTCAATATCTTTATCTGTAATATTATTTTTGTTTATTAAGTTTTTGTCACTTAATAACTTTGATATATTGTTGGTGAGTTGCTCTGAAGGAGTAAACTCTTCTTTGAGTTTTAACTCCCCAAATAAATCTAGTTGCATTTTACAAACATCTACATTAATAGCCAAGGAAATTAGTTGCAACTCATTCGAGCGTATGTAAAGTACTGGTGCATAACATAGCCAAGTCATCCGAGTGGGATGTATTCCAGTTCTCTTGCATACTTGCGCTTTATTAACCGATCTTTTTTCTAAATATTCGCCAAATGCATTTAACATCCGTTTTTTCTTTTTCATAATATTACAGTCAATATTTAAAAGTAGTTTGATGTAATATTTTTACATGTTAATTGTTTTTATATACATATAATATGTATATTTGTGTGATTTAATTATGCTGCGGTAATCAAGTAAATACTGCTGGAATAAAATACTTTAAAAATCTTGCGGAGAAAAGTAGGACGTTCGAGTGCAAGGAGTAGGAAAGACCTTAGTCTTATGTTATCTTTGTATAGTCATAAGACTTGGTCACCCTGCTTGTTCTGTGCTCGGCCGTCGAAAGACGGTGGCTGTCCTACGCCTTCTCGGCAGAGCAAGCAATAGGGTGATCTATTATTTCTATTGTCTCTGCCAATTTCTCCTATAAGAAATAAACAATAGAATTATGACAAAAAAACAGACCACAAAAAATCTTATTAAATCTCCCGAGTAGCTCGGTGCGATTCAGCCAGCAATAGTCTGGTCACCTTAGCTATGGAGAGCGTAACGCCAATATTATATGCCTTGTAGATGTCACTCAAACGTCCTCTAGCTTTTCCCAATTAATCAATTTTATTACACACGGCGAACGGCCTAAAAAGTAACTGATTCTATCAGACTGGATAAGCTATGCACTAAACTCGCCATTAAGATTCTTAAAAATGAAGTCTAATTATGCTCACCTAATCCTATTGGATATGGTCATCTATGAGACGCACAGGGAAGAATACGACCCCATTCAGAATGTACAGAGTTTCTGGGAGAAATATTCTTTGAGTACGATCCACGAACATATGGTCGCATTGCAACCTGATTTCGATAACAAAGAGGGGAATTATAGTATTGATCAATTGTCCTCATTTTCTGTTGATCTTCTGCGAACAACAATAGCCTATTTCATGCTACACATGGATAAAGCCGACTTAGGTAAAGTCCAAATTTCAACGTCTGTGAACGAAGAAGAATTACAGACAACAAAGAGAATCTCCGATTTATTCTTACGCGCATCCCAATCCAATACCAATTCCTAAA
>DGIS01000018.1:164215-203808 GCA_002386525.1 Sphingobacterium sp. UBA4616 | reverse complement strand
TGTACGTAAACGGCCGCAAACATGGTCGTATCGGGCGGCCAATGGAGGGCATTTATACCGGCATCATATCTTGGGTTAGTTTATGGTTTAGTTAGCGTTTAATTAGGGTTAGTTTAGGTTTAGTATAGGTACAAGCTATACTAAACCTAACTTAAGGCTAAGCTATAGGTAAACAAAAACCACACTAAGGAATAAGAAGGTGGTAACGTTGTTATCTTTGTATTAGCTCCACACCGAATCCGATTCAGGCACGCAATCGAGATGCGCTCAAGATATTTACAATCGAATCAAGGCTAATCTAGGTCGAAAACGAGCCGAGCTGCTTGAAACAAAAAAATCCCCAAAAAGTTACTCACTCTCTGGGGAAATTCAAGATCGCACATCTTTCTTATCCAATCTATCTCAACCTATTCGATTTTTTCCTGAAACGAACGAAGTCTTTTAATAAGCGTATGCTCTAAATTCAGCTAAGTGAGTAGATGTTGCACTATTCATAGGCGCTGTCATCGTAATTCGAATGTACCGTGCTTTAACAGGAGTTAGACTGTAGTCTTGCCATGCAGCTGGACTATCAGCCGAGTTGAATGTCAAATCTTTCCCCACTATCTTCCAGTTGATCTTATCCAACGATACCTCAATGTTGAAAGTTTTAAACCCTCCTGTTGTATTGTTATGGCGACGAATCATACCAAAACGGCCAAAAACCTCTATCTTTGACATATCCACGATAAACCAATGTGGAAATACCGGATTATTGCCCGAAGACCAAGTCGAATGCCAAAAGGTAGTAATATCACCATCAATAAGGCTCTGAGGTTTACCATTTGCAGCGCCTTCCTGTGTCTCTATTGAAGAAGTCTCTGCTGACCACATCGTTTTACTTAGCAATCCTAATGGATTTACTTGAGTTTTCTGCACAGGAGAAGCTATTCCCTCTGTTTCCATGGTATAGGCTATTTCAGTAGCCTTACCTTGCACGTCAAACGATAGTTTACCCTTCACATCTGTACTCTTTTCTATTACAGCCGTCTTTTTTACCCCATTTAATTCATACTGCACATTGACCGTTACTGGATCTCTAGTTTCATTTTCCCAAGTCAAAACAAGATTGGTACCTTCCATATATGGCACAACTGTAGGAAGAATCAACTTGTAGGTCAGCAAACCCGGAGCCATTTTGGGCTGTGCTGTCGCTATTCTCTTCCATTGATCATCTTGGAATTTCAATGAGAAATCTATCTTTTGAGTCTCGTCCGTCAGATTTGACACTGTTACCGTATCTACATTATTTCCCTTCAAGTCTACCTCAAAAGGTTTGCCAGCAACACTATATGACAATTTCCCCGGAAGTTCACGCTGTGATGTAGTGGGAAAGATAAATGTGACCCCACCTGGAATTGATTGAACTGTAACATTTTCTATTTTATAATCTACCTCATACGCCCTTGGACTTAACGAGGTTTTGGTAATCTTAGACCCCGTACCGTCCGAAGTGAAATACTGCAAGGAGAAGTCATAGCTTTTCAACTCACTCAAGTGAATAATAGTAGGCTCATTAAACTTCGTCACATCCAATACTTTATCTGAAGTCCCATCTTTATAGCTGACCTGAGCTTTTATAACTCGATCTGATAAAGCAGGCCAATGTACTTCTATATTTTGATTAAAGGCTGAAACATAGGTCAAATTTGTTGGTTTTGCCGTAGGCCGTGTCTCGGTGACAATGGCTTCCTGATCCCCTTTCGGAGGAAATACAAGCTCTTCTTCTTTACAACTCCCCACGCTCAGCAAAAAAGCTCCTAAAATGACATTAAATGCCCAGCTCATTTTAAAATTCCTTTTCATCTTTAAATAACGATTATTCCACCACGTCGATGGAGCTTAGTTTAAAATCTATTTTTATTGTTTTGGCAAGAGAAATTCCACTTCATATTTATTTAAAAATACCTGTCCTTCTAATTTCCAATCTTTTAATGTCCGCACTTCCAACCAATAAAATATTTGCGGAAAAAAGTCTGCTGCTTGAATAAACACAGCATTTTCGCCTAAATCACAAGGCACCACTTCGGAGGTTATTCTGGATTGAAAATTTCCACTAAGCCCCATGGCACTTTTGCCTGATACCTCATTCTTAATCGAACCGCCCTCAGCTGGTGACATTTTCCAATAACCTTTTAGGTTATCAGCGAAAGCTGAATTTGTCAACTCCTCTGAAGAACATAAAGAATTACGGATTTCATCTTGAGTAAATGCTTTATTAAAGATCGACACATTTGAAATATCAAAATCGACTAGATCATAAGATATACTTGGACGATACCCAAAGATCAAAGGATCATTAGTCTTAATATTGGCAACGTTCATTCCCGAAGTGTTCGTTTCTTGCGCCAATGTACCATTGTTGTAGATCTTAATATTAACCTGATCATTTCCAATGACTTTGATAACAGTGGTCATCGTATACCACTCACCATTTACTTTTGCCGTTTGGCAAGTAGCCTCCTTCACACCGTCACTGATCTTCACTTGTAAATCATTTCCCCAGGTATAATACATCCATCCCGGAGTACCCAACGACGTATTCGAATCTTTACCGAAGATACCTGAATACCAATAGTTATAAGTATTGGGCTGATAGGTCGATGAAATAATGGTGTTGTTCAAATTAAACCGAAAACGCGAAGAAATCGTTAATTCTTTTGTGGTTGCCAAATCATAATCGCTTGAATTCCCCAAATTATCACTAACAGCCCTTACACCCAGTGGTTTATTTCCAGTACCATCATAACCCCACATTCGCACGTAACTCATTGGTTTGCCCGTCAACTCCGCACCTTTAAAGCTTTTATTTTGAAATAGAGCAAAGGTATTTCGCTCTTGTAAGGTGCTCCCTCCGTAAGAATTTCCAATTCCGCCATGATTTGATGTTAAGATTATCAACCAATCTTCATTGGGATAATTTTTACGTGCAGTCAATGCTTTGGTTATTTCGCCGATATAGCCGTCGACTTTTTTTAGGGCGTTCTCATAATCACTATTGCTTCGTGTGAAGCCGCCTTTTTCTCCAGCTTCCAATAAAGACGTAAATTGTATGATCATAAAATCGCTATTTTTCGTATTCAACAAGTCCAATACCTTAGTCTTTACGTCCTCATCCGTTGCGCCATTATAAGTTTCATTTGCACTCACAAGCAGTTTATCATTCAAGGTAACTGATCGCGACACGACAGTTGTCTTCATCGAAGGAGCTACTGTTGCTATACGATACAACATAGACGGATAACCAGCAACATTTGCATGGGGATCGTCCTCGTTTGGTCTTGGAATGTAAGACTCATCGGTAATATGATGGTTTGCGTATGTCACCCCACTCATCATCGTCATCCAGGAAGAAGCGTTGCTGGTATTCTCATCGGCCAAAGCATTGAACGTGTACTTACTTGTCTTCAGTAATTCTGAGATATTAGTTGGTAAACTCTTCTTCAACTCTTGCCCCACCAGTCCATCAATAGAGATAAAAAGCACCTTACGTTTGACGGGTTGTTGCAAATTTTGCTCATATTCTTCATACACTGCAGGCGGGTTGGCATATTTTGTACAGCCAACAAGTAAAAAAGCCGCACTCAGGACAAGAACTAAGACTTTCTTTATATTGAATAATCTTTTCATAACATCAGTTTATATATCGTAAAATACCCCTAACTCAGCAATCGCAACGTGAACTGCACCACCGGTATTTGGATCCGGGAATACAAATTTCACATATTGGGCCTCCACGAGATTCGAAAAAGTAAACTCTTTCATCGCAGCATTTTGCGCCGTTGTTTGGGAACTACTCGCCAGTGCAAATTGGCCCATATCGGTCCAGTTTTTATTATCCTTACTGATTAAAACTTTAACCTTAGTCGCGAAGGTCGCATTCGCTCTATTTTTATAATAGAATCCTTTAAACACATTCACTTCCTTCATATTCATGGTAAGCTCTACGGGAAGGTTAGTCGGTATACTGCAACCTGAATAACATGTATGCCAATAGGTGTTTGGATCACCATCCGTCATAGCATTAAACTTACCCGTGCTTTCGTTAGTTGCTGTAGCAACATTGGCCGTAAATTCGAAAAGGCCACTTGGCAAGAAATAACGGGGCTGTAATACACCGTCTCCACCAGCAAAAGTCAATGGGTTGTATTCCCAGATCGCACGGTCCATCGGCGGATACTTCTCCCGCATTTCACGTTTGGCTGAACTACTTACCGGTATGCCCCATGCAATAAAAAAACGATTAAAATCTTTCCCGGTAAAATTACATAGCTGGCGATAAAAGTAATCCCGTTTTCCTTGATCCAATGAACTGGAAAAATTTTCATTCCGTGCTTTACTATATATATATGGAAAGAAATTCCAGCCAGACTCGCCGTTTTTACCTGTTGTCTTATCGAAAATCTGAAGGAATGGCGTTAGTCGCGCAAAAGGATCGTCGGCATCAATACCCAATTCTACTGGAAAATTAGAAAAGTTCTTTGCAGAAGTCAGTGCTGCAAATTTTAAAGCCGCGGGAATCGATGTCTTCAAAGCAGGATGGAAATCGATCCGAGAGGTAATGCTCCGATTTCGTGCAGCATTAAATATGAACAAGTTATTTGTCGTCTCCCCCAAATCAGACCAGCTCCAGGCCCAGCTCGCTTGGTAATTGTGTCCGACCTCATGATATGATCCCCATGAAGTTCCTTTCCTGATTGTATTCGGATTGGTCAATTCATCTAGCCAATATTCATCTTCTTGCATCACCCATGGATTACCGCTATGGGCATATCCTAAGGAGGGATGAATATCCATCACACCTCTTTCCCAAAATTCTGGATAGCGATTCTTTGGGTCGGCCGCATCTGCGGACAGTCCCATCCACTGGTAATAATCTTTGACATAGGTATCATCCCACAGGCGTAAAGCCTCATCCACCTGATCCATTTTGCCGGACTGGATGAATTTGACAACCAATGAACGCGGAACGGAAAAGGCAACACGCTCTCCGATAAGATCCATCCAAGGGACATCCTGAGACAGGACCTGCTTTTTCCAATCCGCCACGGTAGACTTTCCTAAAATAAAGTCTGTGGACTTGACAGCACCCGCTACTTTAATAGTGACAGGAGATGTGCTTGCTTTCTGATTAATAATCCATATGGTTCCACCATAAAGGTTCTTAATATAGTTTGTTCCAGGAAATAATTCCTTTCTCGTGTACAGAATAGGATCTCTACGCGGCGCATCTTTGCCCGTTATATTATCTGTATGCACGCCAATCTGCACCGTCATGCCAATACTACCTGCAGGTACAGTGATCCGAATAACTTCGCCTGCAGGTGCATACAAGCCGGTCGTGTAAATTGGCGCTGGTGTGACGCTCACTTTATATTCAAAGGACGATACATACTTCCGGTTCATAACCATAGCAATTGTGGTATCCTTAATGCGCGCCACATTTTCCCCAACCAATCCGGGATATATCCTAGCTCTATGGTACAAGCTTTTATCTGCTTTGCCCATGGTCGTATCCGTCAACAAGGGAGTTTCTGTAGAATCACCAGATTGATAACCGTCTGGAAACTCCATACCATATTTACTGCAGGACGAGGCAAAAGCCATCAACCCGACCAATAATCCAAAAACTAAATATCTCTTTCTCATTAGGTTAAAATTTGGTTATTTTCTAATCTGTGTATAATTTGGTGTCCAGCTCTTGCCGTCCAAATTCCATGACGATTCTACTGATACGCCCAACCATTGGTAAATCATAAACGGAACATCTACGGCATTAGGTACTAAACGGTAAAACGATTCCGCAATTGGCGGTTGAAAAAACGGCACCAATTCATTGAAGCTTGTCCAAGCAACCGGACCTGTCAATCTAAAGTTGCCCGCTCCCTTACCTGTTTTTTCAGTCAGTATGGACGTGTTGACATCGTCATAGCCTGGCCAATATCCTTGCAGATTATTCCAAAATGGAGAAGTTTCATCAATATTTGTTACACCGCCATAACGCTTTACCTCTTCTGCAGAAAACGCACGATTATAAATCTGTACATTACAGATCGAAATATTACAGTCTGTATTTCCATCCCCTGGATTGAAGCCTAAGGTCAAAGGACTTGTATTATCGAGGTTATTGCCATTGGCCCCAGCTTGAGAGATCTTTCCTGAAGCTGTCGCATTTGTTCCATCGGTATAGACGTACACGGAATCCTGGCTACCGCTTCTTTTAATGACCGCTGTCAGTGCATGCCACTCTCCGTCATTGATACTTGGGCCAAATGTTTGTCCTGCAATTGAACTATTAAACCCCCAGTAATTTCCTTCCAAAAAGAAATTCCAGCCAGCCCCCGTAAAACCTTGAGCACGTTTAGCAAAAAATATCGGGTAATAGTAATTGGAATTTGCTACATTATATTTCAAAAAGAGGGTCATCGTCCAATCGCTTCCGGTACCCATGTTGAATTTATTCGCATCCGCAAGTTTCCCAACAACCTGATTGTTGCTGGCGTAGGTATACCGCGTTGCATTAGCAACAAAAGGGATATCTTTAGCATTAGGCCTCGGAATAACTTTTCGGGCAAACTTTGGTGAATAAAAAAGCGTATAGGTATCTCGTTTATGGTCACCATACGGTGTAAAGTCGACCACAGGATCGGTAGACTCTCCGCCCTGAGCTGAGGTCACAATCACGATCCAGTTTTCTGTACTGAAGCTGGTTCTCTTTTTGATCGCTTCCCACAAGGACTGAACTTGTTTGTCCAATACATTAACCGCAGCTACATATTTTGTATCATCAGCAGTATAACCTGACGATTTTCCCGCTTGATCAACTTCAGTTAAATGAACTACATTTAGATCGGATTCGGTTGTTGACAACGCTATCTTTGCCGCGCTGACTACTGTCCCATCATTGCTTTCTATCTTTACTTCAGCATCTTTACCCAGTGTGTTACCATACTTTATATCAGAAGTAAAAAGGCTCGATTTACGGCTTATGGCATCTTCTTTCAGTTTTGTAAAAATCGTTGGATATTTATTCAAATCGATCGGGCTTAAATCTGTACCGACCACTTTATTTTTAGCACTATTAACCCCCGTCAGCAATGCGGCAGTAACCGATTGATTGGTTACTTCAAAATCAGTTGTTGGATCGGCCAGACTACCATAGGTAACCAAACCATTACGCGCCATCAAGTCGATATTTGCGGGTGCAATGCTTTGCATCGCAGGACCTGAAAGTCCGTCAACAATCACCAATAGTACTTTATCGCGGCTCTCGGGACTATCTTTTGCCTCGTTGAAATTTTGAAGCAAGTTGGGGAAATCTTTGTTACATGCTGCGCACAACACGAAGACGCCAAGTGCTAAAGATATATGTTTAAAAGTTCTTAAATACTTAATCATAACCAGTTTCATTTATTGGGTTAGTTCTTAATTTCCAGGCGAAAGAAGTTTCCGTATGTTTTCTGTCCAAACTGGAGTATGCTTCCTCCCACCAGCAATGCCGGTTCTCCTAAAGAAGATTTGGTCTCGACAACCTTGGATACTGAACCGACAAAGGGTCCCAATGAGTTATATTTTTGTAGGAGTTCACCATTTTTTTCCAAAATCAATAAATTGGATCTGGGAATACCCGCATAACTATTTTGTGTTCCGTCGATCAACACCTGTCCATTATTTAGAATTTGAGCATAATTCGGAACACCTGTACCTAAATCACGCAAGATAAAAGTATCATCAACGGTACCATCTGTATTCATCAGGGCGACATTATTGACTTTTCCTGAAGCTCCAGCGCCGGTGAATATGCCTGAAACAGCCAATTTTTTCAGACTACTGTTATAATTCAGGGCAAATAGTCTGGTGATGTTTCCTTTTAGGGAAAAGGTCTCGTCCAAAGAACCGTCTGCTTTGATGCAAGCAATACCGTTGGCGACTTTACCATTATAGGTGGTAAAAGCTCCCACGATAACAATACGTTCATTATCAATCATCGCTGCATCGAAAATCTGTGCGTTCGCGCCTGCGTTGTTCAATGCAAATGTGGAGTCTAGAGAACCGTCTTCCTTCATACGAATGACCCCTTTTGCAGCCGAGAGAATATATCTGCGCGTGTCGCGAGAAGAATAGTTATAATCAATTTTAAAATGCGAAGTAAAGTTCCCTACAGCAATCACTTTATTGTCGCTTGTGGCAAACGTTCTAATAATTGTGCTATTTACGCCGCCATTAAATGCGGATACCGTGTCCAATGAATTTTTAGGATCGTTGCCTGTATTGATTACTTCCACGATCATAGAATCGATTTTTCCATCGTTATTGACGCGGACAATATTACCTACTGATCGCATTGCAAAACTCCCCAAAGAACCGGCAAAAATAAATTTACCATCATTTGTTTTTGCTATGCTTCTAATATAACCTCCTCCAAATGTACCTTGGCGAAAATTCATATTATTGTTAGATTTGCCATTCGCGTCAATAAAGTGGACTCCATTTCGATACACTCTTTTATCCGCTGCAACATTCTCATAATTTGACTCATTTTCAAAATTGGAAAAGGATCCAGCCACAATAAAGCCACCTGCATTTGGTAAAATATCGTATACAGCACCTCTAAATCCGTTCACCATTCCATAATTTTCATCTACGGAGGTGTTACCTTCTATTTCGAGGCGTGGGCCATAGAAAACTTCTTCACCGACCACCACCTTGGCATCTCCTGATGTAATCTGTGGCGGTACTTTAATCGTGATTAAAGAGTCTTTAGCCGATACAATTTCGACAGCAGTATTATTTACAAAAAAATTGATCTGATCCAATTTTCCTTTCAGACCTTTTACATAAAAGTCTACTAATTCGCCAGGTTTGGCAGTTCCCGGATCTGGGTAATTAATATAAAATCCAATGCCCAGCGATTCTTTGCCTCCAGCATAGGGATCGGCTCCGGTTACAATATCCTTGCTACACGCAGCCAAGGTAATTACTACGATTATCAGGACAAGTATTTTGGTTATTAAATTTCTTTTCATATCATATCGTTATTTCGGTAGTACTCCCAATAAAAAAGCCTCATTTGCAAAATTATAGCTCTGAAAGCCGAATGAATGTTTCGAAAATTTCAGTACATGTAACACACCATTGGTGGGTTGAATATCCGATGTGGCTATCGGTGCGGTAATATAGGGGACCAAAAAATCCTTCAATTCCTCCGGCACACTCACGGTATACGGAAAGTTTAAATACAGTTGGCGATACCCAGCATATTTAATGACCTGAGTTCCTCCAGAACTTTCATTCTTACTGACCACATCATTATAAAGTACACCAATATTCATATCTTCACCGGCGATGTTTTTGTATACCCCACCCGAGAAAGCGGCCAGGTTTAACGTATCGATCTGGCGATAATCTTTGGCAACGCTCTTGCCTTTAAAAATGTATCTGGACAGGTATTTTCGCCAGACTTCGGGCCTAATCTGCTCCAGTTTGGTTATGGAGTCTTGGCCTGAACGGAATAACGTCTGATTCAGCAACCATACAGACTTTAAAATGCAGGGATCAGGCGGAGCAAAAAAAGTAACTTCATCATTTTTGAGGACATCATCCAGCTTCGCAACTTTCAATGCTACCATCAATGTATCAAACAAATCTGGTCTCGATTCCAGGTAATTCCAAATCGTACCATTAAACTTTGCTTCATAAACTCCTGTATCGATATAATCTTCTTTTTTGCAAGCCGAGAACAGTGAAACTGCCATCAAGACTAAAAAAGTATATTTCCAAATCTTTTTCATGATCTATTCTTTTAGTTCCAATAATTATTTAATTGCATATAAGGATTATTGTTCAGCGCAGCTTTGTCGATTGGCCACGTCCAACCACCTGCATTGAAGGCAGCTACTGACATAGGCACTTGGGTATATTCGGAATTGATAACCTTTTTTGTTCGAACCAAATCATAGTAGAAATTACCCTCGCCCAAGAGTTCTCTGACACGTTCCCACCAGATCGCATCTTTCAGATCCTCCCCACCATCTCGTATTGGAGCAGCTTTGGCCCGCGTACGGATGACGTTGACAACAGTTCTTGCTTCTTCATCTTTTCCCAATTCAGCCAATGCCTCAGCCCGCAATAAAATGGGGTCGGCATAGCGAAAAACCATCTGGTTATCGTCGGGATTATTATCTTCGCCCTCTTCCATAAACACGTTCGAAAATTTTAGGCATTGAAAATCGCCATTTGTTGCATAGATGTCTTTATCAAACCAATATACCTTTCGTTGATCGTCCGCCGATGGTGGATACATATTTTCCATAAATTTTGGATCGTAAAAGATATAGGATTTGGTTGTCACTTTATTTGGTGCGTGGAGGACATAATCTGAATAAGATGCTGATAAGTGAAAACTTTCGCCATAGTTGAAGTTCTGCACAATTTCAAATAAGCCTTCTTTTGTGCGTCCTTTAAAAATTTCCTTTGTTCTACTAAGGTCTAACAGCGCATAAGCGCCACCATTTTCTTCCATTAATTCTTTCCCCAAATCGGCTACTTTCTGATAGACAACGGTCTTATCTTCGGTACCTAATCCTGCGATCCACATATTGATATGCATGTTCAGTGCGATTGCAGCTCCCCGCATAGCTTTAACAGCAACAATGGAAGGATCATCATAGGTCCAAGGCAAATCTCCATAAGTTGCATCTAAATCGGAAGAGAGGCTCTTTAGTACAGTGAACATATTTGTCCTAGGCAATGGATTGGTATTTATATCCGTATAGTAAGGAATATCACCATATAAACGCACCATGAAAAAGTAAGCTAACGATCTTAAGAAAATGGCTTCTGCTTTATACGATTTTTTCATGCTTTCATTGAGGAATGGCATGTCTTTGTTTTCGAGTTGATAGATCATAATATTCGCATTCTGCACCATCTTGTAGAAGCTATTCCATTGTGTTATTTTTGGAAAGCCAAAATAGGAGAACTCCCCTTGCCGCGCCATCAGACCGTTCAGATCGTTATATTTAAGATAATCGATATAATCCCTTTCTGATCCACTGGTCGCACTTGTTCGGTTCGTTGGTGCACAACGCAAATCACCCGATGCCGGAAAAAAGATGTTCGTCATCGTTGCTTCCCGAAAGGTGGAATAAATTCCCCCCATATACTGATCCACATCGGCCTGTCTTGTCCAGTAATTATTTCCTGTCAACTTATCAATCTGTGTAATATCGAGAAAACCCTTTCCACAGGAGCTCAATCCTAGAGAGGCCCCTAGTATAAATAGATATAATAATTTCTTTTTCATGTTGTCTTCGAACTTAGAATTGTACACTTACCCCCAATGAATAGGTTCTTCTGCTTGGATAACCGTTTGAACCATCGCGTCCTACACCTGTTACCAATTCGGGATCTGGCCCGGAGTAGTTACTAAACGTATATACATTGTTTGCCGTCAAATTGATTCGGGCAGATGATACGCCAAAGCGACGTGCCCATCTTCGGTCAAAATTGTATCCCACTGTAACCGAATTAATTTTAACATAGGATCCATCCTCCATAAACATAGTTGAATTATAACGATACGGATTGTACAAGGACAGACGTGTAAAATCAGAAACATTCGGATATTCTGCGTTGTCTCCCAATTGGCGCCACACATTATAGGCATCCAATGGTACATAAGCCCCCGGCGCTCCATCGCCATAATTTTGTCCACTTGGGTCTGAATAATTCCGGAAACGATCAGTCAATGCTGTATTAAGGATATCACGGTCTATGGTATAGGATAATTGCGTACGCAAAGACCAGTTCTTATAACGCGTATACAGATATAGACCTCCTGTGATTGCAGGTTGTGAATTACCGACATACACTAAATCATTTTCGTCGAGTACATAATCACCATTTAGGTCAGTGAAGATAGGGTCACCGGCACGGAAGAATTTACCTTCACTCATTTGGCCCCCTGCGCGGTAGCGTAATCCAGTTAATGGGTTGACCGGTACTTGATCGTCGGCTGTATAAACTCCTTTATAATCATACAACACAAAGGTAAAAGCATTACGACCCAAACGATAAAATTGAGGAAGGTCGTATCCTGATTCATCCGGTTGCAACAATTGACGTGCTCCATCTGGCAATGATGTTACATAATCTCTATTAATCGCAAACGTTGCATTGGCATTCAGCTCCCAATCAGCGCTCGCTAGTCTTGGTCTATATTGGATACTCAATTCATGCCCTCTATTCACCATAGCTGACTCGTTGGTCAAGACATTGGAGAATGCGTTATGATTTGCAATTGGTTTTTTACGGAGTATCTTATCCGATTGCTTATAATATGTTTCATAAGTTACATAGAGCGAGCTATTAAAAAAGCCCAGTTCGGCAGCAACGGACCACTGCGTTGTCGATTGTGGAACCAATCCGGTATTGGGAGCTACGTCCAAATCCAAAGAGGTTGTTGGTCTATTATTGTAGCGACCGTCATCAATCTTATACCAACCATAAATATCCGAGAGGGATCCCGAAGGAGAGATCGTTCGTCCGACCGATCCTCTTAAGAAACCTGTGTCCCACCAATCCATATTTTCCATAAACTTCTCTTTCTTGAAATTCCACCGCAAACCCGCTGATGGATTTCGGGTCCAAGGTGTTGCCCCCCCGGTCAATGAACTACCGTCAATTCGATAGGTTAAATCAAGAATATACTTGGAATCGTAGTTATAGGAGAAACTTCCCGCATACGCAACCGATCTAAAATTATTCAATGAATTCAACAATCCACCGAGCGAGTTTCTTGTATTGTAGCTAATGCCCGTTTGAAATTGATCATTTGCTGTTCCGCGAATCTTCGATAAATCTTCGGAATAGGCTGTTATTTCCATTTCCGTGAATCCGTAGACATTAAAAAGATGCTTTTCTTTAATTGCCTTCACATAAGACAGTTGATTCCGGTTATAGACTTTACTTCTGTTGCTATAATAATTGTATACTTCCGAAGAGTTTCCTAAGAGTATCTCAGGAGTATAACGATCTTTTGTTGCTGTTGTATAGTTATAATTTAGGGTAACAGACGCTCGTACATCTTTAATGGGCACATACTGCAATTCCAATTGTCCCAAATAATTTCCTGTTTTATTTTGGTCATCCACGCCCAATGCTGATAATGCACCCATGCTTCCAGAAAATAAGGAAGGCGAAGGATACAGTGAGGTTGTGTTGACTGATTTCCCTACCCCTGTCTGCATCAGGGCATTCCCCGAGCCCATCTTATTTTGCGCCACATTGACATTGATATTGGTCATCATCCTGAAACGGTCACTCGGCTCATATTGCATATTGGAGGTCAAGGTATATCGTTTAAACCCCGTATTGGCGATGATACCATTTTCATCATAATAGTTCATATTGGCTTTATAATTGAATGTACGCTCGCCTCCCGAGATCCCAACATTATGTGTCTGGTTCATGGTATTGCGGTAAAAATAAGACTGCCAATCGGTTGAATTATTAAAGTACGGATTCAGGGAATCGGCCAATATCGGTGAGTCGTTGACACGTCGCAATGCTGCCGCCAATGTTGTATCGTTCATCAAGATCTGTTCTAAACGTACCATGCGCTCGCCTTTACCACCAATAACGCGTCGCAATTGCGGCACTGCGGACAAGAAAAACTGGCCTTGATAATTTACGATGGGAACCTTCGAATTTCCACGTTTGGTGCGTACCTGGATAACACCATAAGCGCCTCGCGATCCATACATTGCAGTCGCCTGTGCATCCTTCATCACGGTAATATCTTCAATATCTTCTGGTGGAATCATGGAAATTGGAGATACTCCAGGTCCTGCTGTTTCAAATCCATATTCGTACCCCGAGTTATCATCAATAGGTACTCCATCTATGACAAACAAAGGTGAAGTTGGCGTCACAAATGTATTATCTCCACTCCCTGAAACGTTGAAATTGGACATCCCACGTACTGCCATCGTTCCCCGCATACCTGGACTACCGGTATTGTTCTGGATATTTAAACCCGCCACTTTACCTTGTAGGAGATCTACGAAGTTACCTGAAGGAATATCTTGAATTTCTTTACCAGAAATTGTAACCACCGATCCCGTCAAGGTTTCTCTTTTACGCTGTTGATAACCGACGACTACTGTTTCTTCCAGTTCTTGTGTAGTCATTTCCAAAGTCACATTGTACTCTTTTTTTCCTGCAACAATCGTATATTTTTCGGTACGATAGCCCTGATAGGAAAATACCATCACTCCGCTGTTCGGTACTGAAATTACAAATCGCCCATCTTCTCCGGTTTTCCCCAGATCGCGTTTAGGATTTTCTAACCGGATAGAAACGCCCCCAAGCGCCCTATTATCGTTTCCTTTCACAATACCCTTGACCATGGTTTGAGCCCAGGCCTCCCCCACAAAAAGGGCGCAAATGAAAGTGAATAGTATGCAAAATTGTTTCATAATTTTAAAGCTAATTAGTGCGTCCATCATCAGTCAAATTTTGGCGTTTCATTGGTGAAACGAAACTGTATCTCCCAATCGCCTTCTTCGTAAATCGCAAATGGCATCCGGATGCCACAGTCTTCTATTGTACCAAACTGACCTTTTCTACGAAATTTAAAATTCATTACAGCAGATGAACCACCTGCGGAAGTATAATCTGTTTGAATTGGAGCTAAGGGGATAGGATAAGCAACATCATAAATGACCTTGCCATTTTCAAATCTGTGGTTAAAACCATGAACTAATTTATCCCATTCTGTCGCTGCAAATTTCTTCACATCGATTGGGCGATTTAAAGAATCCAAGAAACTTATGGTCAACGTTCTACTGCCTGAGCTTTTGCTTTCCAATTTATTGAAATACACATTGATTTCACTCGGAAAAATATATAGATTCGTTCGTTCTCCAAATAAATTGGTGGTATTGCTTGGATGTGTATAGGGTAAGGGCGACAAGCCTGTCACCGGATCCATTATGCTAGGTTCAAAGGCTCGTTCACGATAAGGTCTTAACTTGAAATCCCGCAAATATCGGCGCCCGCCTGTGTTGCTAACTTCAATATCAAATAGATATCCAGCGTCCGGCTGTGCTTTGACAAAATTTGAATTAACCGCCTGTCCCCAAAAATTTATATTACCTGACTTTTCAAGAATCTCGAGAACAGGACGATATTCGATCTGACGCTTACTTTCAATCTCGGCGATAGACTTCTCCTCACCGGTATAGGCACCTTTCCAAACTTTTACCGGAAATTTATCTTCAAAAAGTGTTGAAGGCTGTCCATCGATATCACGCACATTTACAATTTTGAAATGAAGTGGTTGTGATGTATTCTGTCCAATATTGACGATATTATTGTAAAAGGTATTCCTTCCCAACAGTGGCATAAACTCTTGTGTATTATAGACCACATCAGTACCCAAAGAATCTTGATCATCCGGAATATATTTATTACATGAAGCCAACATGAAAAGTCCCATCCCGAACGCCAATATTTTTGCGAATTTTAATATTTTCTTTTCCATGCTATTTGTTTAATAATTTAGCCAGTTTACTAAAGCCGAAATTATGGCTTGGAGCAAGAACATGTAACATCCCATTGCGTGTACGGATATTCACCACAGAGGTCGCACTTTCCTGCCAGTAGCGTTGAAAAATAGACTTGTTCATATCACTCAATATGATCTGTTGCTGCCCTCCACCTATAATGCCAGAAGCGGACGTCACTTTATATTTTAAGGTCATATCATAGTTATCAATGGCTTTGATTACTTTACCTTCAATGAAATCCCGTAAATAGGGAGTATCATACTGCCCTTCAAAGGCATAATGATAGGTCAAGGAATCGAGTACCAATTGCGGAATTTCTTCAAGATAAAGAGGAGACCTGTTTCCCGCTCTACGCACACCATTCATTGCTTCCAAGGCATTGGTGAAACTACTGTTGGTCATCGCGAAAAAGGTAGTTTTTGTATTGGGATCTTTCAATTTGGCGCGTACCGAAGGAACACGATCCAATACTAATAATAAGGAGTCATAGGTACTACCCTGTGATTCTAAAAACTCCAATGAGGTTCCATCAAATTCGGTATATTTGACTTGAAAATCTTCGTAATAGGTATTGCCTTTTTTACAACTAGCGACGGCTAGAAGCATCACAATGAGCGATAAGCCTAAAAAAATATGTTTGTTTTTCATGATTATCTATGCTATTATTTCCAGTATGCGTTTTGAACCAGTTTGGAATTTCTTTCCAACACATCCGAAGAGATAGGCCAATAGATGCCTCCTTTCTGAATCAAATCATTCATGACAGGGTTATTTTTCTTGATCTTTGCCAGACGTATTTGGTCGTACCATCTCCAGCCTTCGCCCATTAACTCCCGTCTTCTTTCCAAGAAGATTTCTTCCAATAAATCCTTAGATGAGTTGTTGATATAAGGTTTTAGACCACGGCGCTCTTTAATGACGTTTAGGTATTTGATGGCGTCATCGCGCTGATTAAGCACCGCTTTAGCCTCTGCTTGCAGTAAATAAATTTCTTCAAGGCGGGTAAACACTAAGTTTGATCCAAAAATGGAAAAATCAGAATCGCCATTACCGTTGCGAATCACCTTTATCTTACTGAAAATTGGAATATCGCCGTTGTAATTGGTGAAGTAATTGGTTCGTACCAATCCCGAGATAGAGTCAATACCAAATCGCGTATCGTTGACATCATCAAACAATTTGTTGATCGTATCTCGGCTGACATAAATATCCGGTTTGGCTTTGGTCACAATTGGATACCCCAACGTCAATGATTCGATATGGCCCGTATTTGTTGCTTCACCTAATTCGTAAGAAGCGCGGATCGCTAAGATCTGTGCCCGCGTGCTTGGTCCGAATAAGCCGTCTGTCGGATTCACCAATGCTGGGGTTGCCAATAGTTCAAGGCTCGCTTGCGAATAGTTGTCTATAACAAATCGAGAGTAGACCTCCGCATTGATGTATTTGCCTTGCCAAGCCGCCACGTGGGCCAAAAGGGAGTATGCTGTAATTTTGTTGACGAGTACGCCAACCCAAGTCCCATAACTCTCTCCATAATAAGTTTGTGTTCCGAACGCATATCGATAAGGCAAATCCTGAGCTGCTGCCAATAGTTCGGTTTCCGCGAAAGCTAAAACTGTCGCTTCGGTAGATCTTGCTAGTTCCGTGAAGGAACCATTATCATAAGAGTCTTTTAGCAGCGGAACATCGCCCCAGATACGCACCATATAGAAATACATCAGGGCACGGATCGTGCGGGCTTGCGCCACATCGAATTTCATATCTCGCTCAGTATATCGCTTATCTTTCGCCATAACTTCGGGGGCTCGTTCGATAAAAAGTGAAGCAGCATTGATCACTGCATAGAATCTACGCCAATCTGTTAGGTCCTTTAGTAAAGGATAAGCTGATCTTAGTTTGTTTTCTTGTACCACACGAAGATCCGCACGCGAATAAGGTGTAAAGTCTCCGTAGCGCATCTCTCCATAAATCCAGTGTCCATAATTGTCAACTAGTGCCGCACGCATCAGACCGTATATGCCCATTAAATGTGCGCGCGTATCAGATATGGATTGCCACTCCAGTTTCTCTGAGCCGAGGTTAGACGCTACAATATCCAGTTTTTTATTACATGAGCTCGCAAAAGCAGTGATTCCCAGTGCCATCAGGAACAGCGCCGCCCATCGATTGTATCTTTTCATAATCTTTCTACTATTAAATTATTACAGATCTAACTTAACCCCTAAGGAAACTACTGGGGACAACGGCAGTCCGTAACCTGTATAATATCCATTAAAATCTATCAGTTCGGGATCCGTTCCTGAAAACTTGGATATTGTTAATAAATTGGTTCCTGATACGTAAACATAAGCCCTACGAATCGTCTTAATTTTGTCCTTTACGTTGTTCAATTGCGCTAGATCATAGCCTATAGTCAAGGATCGTAACTTTAAGAAAGATGCGTCTTCTAAAAACAGGTCCTGGTCCACACGATAGGCAACAATCGGACTCCATGGATTATAAATCGGGTATTTAGTTAGATCAACATCTTGCTGCCAATGGAATACTTCACGAATTCCATCTAATGAATTGGTGTTTTCAGTATTGATAAAGTTATATTTATTGGAAGCGCGTTGATTTAGCGCTTTATGCCCAAGCGCAAAATACCATTGCATATTCAGGTCGAAACCTTTGTATTTGAAGGAGTTTTGAAACGAACCGCTCAGCTTTGGCATTGCATTTCCTTTTAGGACACGATCGTCATCATTAATTTTAAAATCTCCGTTCTGATCTTTCCAAATCGGATCTCCCACAGCGAAATCCACACCGTCAAACTGTATTTTTTGCCCGTTTTGAACAGGAATACTTGCTTCAGTATCGAAAGATCCTTGATTTTCATACAGCCAAAACTGATCAATAGGACTACCTACTTTCAGTAACCGGTTACCCACTTTCAATTGCTTACGTCCTCCGGGGAGCGCTGTCAACTTATTTCGATTGTAATTTAGATTAAGTGATGTATTCCATTGAACCTTTTCGCGATTAGAAAGCACATTGGCCGAGAGATTTAGATCCACCCCAGTATTTTCTACATTCAGCCCATTCACAATCTCTCCTGAATAGCCGTATTCTGCGGGAATGGGTGAATTAATCAATTGATTTACGTCTTTCTTTTGATACAAGGAAAGTTCCACATCAATTTTCCTATCCATTAGGGTTCCATCAACGGTCAATTCGGCATGGTCTGTATAAGGCCACTTGATATCGTAGCCTACCCAACCCTCTGAGTAAGGTCTGGAAGCAACAGCAAAGCCATTATAGGATACCAGAGATTTTTCTGATCCCCAATTTAGATCAGCCGTATAATTGGGACCGATGGCAAACTTGCTTGTAAATATTGGTTTTCCAATTCTCGCCCAAGCTGCTTTTATCCCTAAATGGTTAAACAACTTGTCTTCATTTTCGGGAATTAAGTGATACTTCGCCGCAAATGAAGGGGTCATCAACCAACGTGAATCGGGCTGCATTGTCGAAGAGCCGTCATAACGCAATACGGTATTTAATTCGAGGAGATTTTTGTATTTATAGCCAGCAGCCAAATACAGGGAATGTAATCTAAAATCTTCACGGTTATTGTATCGATTTACATATAACCCACCTATTGGGGTCAAATAGCCCGCTTTATTAGGATCACCATTGACTACGTTTACTTTGATAAAATCATTGGGGCCATCATAGGCACGTGCATAATTATACCGATAAAGATCTTGTGTATAAGATGATCCTAAAGTCAAATCCAACTTGTGTATCTCTTGGAACTCCAAATTATATTCTAATCGGTTGTTATATACCAAACGCTGATTAAAACCAAAGTAACTTGACATATAGTTATTGGTCTCCATCAATGACCCCGGAAAAAAAGCTTGTCTTGCACCTTCAGAATAATCTATTCCCAATGACGTATTAAATTTTAGATTTTTTAGAAAATAAAGATCCAAAGTGACGAGGGAATTCAAATAGTTGACCGTATTCTTATCCAAGGCGGCTTTATAGATGTCTAGATATTGTCCATACATTTCCTTATTCGGCGAAATTGGGACAGACAAATCGGGCACGTAAGATGCTTCACCAAATCGATCTCTGAGGCTGCGATTCCGATCTCTCAAACTTCGGCTTGCATTGACTGTGGCTCCAAAATTCAACCATTTAAACGGCGCCATATTCACATTAAATAAGGCATTATACCGCTCAATGTTTGTTTCGTCAGCTGAGCTCGCATTCTTGGTATAACCACCTACGAATGAAAAATTTGCACGATCGTTACCTCCGCGGATACCTATATTTCCACTATAAATGGGTGTATTTCTATAATACTCCTCATTCCAGTTCGCTGGTCCATAGTAATTTGCGTTGGTCGAATCGCTTAGATAACCTGGGTAGTTCAAGCGGTCAGTAACCGATCCATATTTGTTATAAAATATCGACCGAAACATGTTTTCATACTGCGCATTAACTGGCGTCACTACGGGCGTTGTTGCCAGACCAACGTAAGTGTTAATAGAGATTTCACGTTCTCCTTCTCGCCCTGGCTTGGTGAGGATCCAAATCGCTCCATTAGCAGCTAGAGGACCGAGCTTTGCCAATTTTACAGGATCTTTTATCACCTCAATAGACTCAACTGTTGCAAGGTCAATTCCAGCAAAGTTGTCTGTCCCTGGACCAATACGATTGAATTGGTACTGTTGAATAGAATAAGCAAAGTTGTTGTCTCTCGCCATCGGTATTCCATTGACAAATACTGCTGGTTGTACATTAACCGCGTCTTTGATTTCGAACAATGGCGATCCTAGTCCCCGCAGCACCATATTCTTTGGCGCTCCTGGTTCACCTGTCGCTTCTTGTACGTAGAGACCGGCAACTTGCCCTTTCAAAAACTCGGGGATACTGACAACTGGCAGTGTTTCAACGTTTCTTAAATTGAGACTGTCTTTGACACCCTGTTTTTGCAATAAGGTGGCCAGTCGACCTTTAAGTAATCGCTTGTCAACCTCACTGATTTCAGAAGTATCTTGTTTTGAAGCCCAAAAATTAAGGTGGTTAGCCTTCGCATTTGGAATCATGGGGACAAGAAATAAAAAACAAAATAGTCTTTTCATTCGATTTATGTCTTAGGCATTAAAAATTGGTACTATTCGGCTAGAAAAAATGGTATTGGGCTCAGATAAAATTAGTTTCGGCTTTAAGTAATTCCGGACTTTTCGTCCTATTAATAATTGATAGTATGTAACAATTATATAATAATATTTTTAAAGTCAGACATGCTTAAAGGCACGAAATCGATTGCGTAATCGAAACAAACGATTGCACAAAACATTCGTCAATGGCTCAAGGAAAATTGATGGTCGAAGCAATTCTCGTCCCGGTTGGTGGCCTTTAGACTGCTGGCTTTAACCTTGACTCGAACAATGGAGCCTGCCTCTGCTCAGTCGACCATCAGTTGCCTATGCAAAGAGATATCGGTGGGATTAATAGTGGTAGGAAGCAGCTGAAGGGCATCAATACCTTCAGCAAAAGATTAGTTTTTCGTTGCTTTACAAACACCAGTAAAAAAATAAAAGGGGAAATGATTGTAGTATTTCATTTCCCCTTTTGCTTTGAGTATTCCTTCTTTGTTAATGAATACCTTTAAAAATTCTATTCCAACGTATTTTTGAAAGCCCATTACCATCTGCATTCCAGCTCATCCAGGTAAATAGTGCTTTTCCGACAATATGGTCTTCAGGAACAAATCCCCAGTCTCTAGCATCGAGCGAATTGTGTCGATTGTCGCCCATCATCCAATAATAATCCATTTTAAATTTATAGGAATCTGTACGCCTACCATTGATATACACGCCATCCGATTTCTGCTCTAACTGGTTCTTTTCATACACGCTTATGGCTCGCGTGTAGAGCGGCAACGTCTGAGCATTCAAGGAAATCGCCATTCCTTTTTTTGGAATCACAAAAGGTCCGAAATTATCGTAATTCCATTTATACTGAGGATCATTCGGAAAAGTATTTGCTTCGGCTTCTCCAGGCTTGCGTAAGTTCATTTGCATGGATTTAACATTGGACCAAGATTTTACCATAGCCGCTTGGCCAGTTGTTAAAAAGATGAGATACACACCGGGCTGAATGGCAGAAACTTCTATTCCCATATCTTTCAAGCGCTGCTCGTCGAGCCCTGTCTCATCAGTGACCACGGTATAATCCATTTGACTTTCTGGCGCTACAAAGCCTAGCTTATCATTTACAAACAAGACACCTTCTTTCATACTGATTTTGTCTCCGGGCATTCCCACACATCGCTTAATTAGATGTTCTCTTTTGTCAACGGGACGAGTTTGAATCGTAAATTGTTGATGTACAGCCTCACGCCCCATGCTACGTACCAAATCGTAATAGGGTATGTCTTGATTTTCCACCGCAACCGTATCGCCGGCAGGGGCATTAAATACGATCACATCATTCCTTTTTATTTCTTGAAATCCGGGCAATCGCCTGTAAGGAATTTTAATAAGCTCAGAGAATGCTTTTCCGCCTATAAGTGGCATGGTATGATGTGCAAAAGGGAAAGCTATGGGTGTATTTGGAATACGGGGTCCATAATTCAATTTGCTGACAAAGAGATAATCTCCAATCAGGAGCGACTGCTGCATAGAACCTGAAGGAATCATAAATGCCTCCAATAAAAAACCACGAATCAGCGTGGCAGCAACAGTGGCAAAAACAATGGCATCGGCCCATTCGCGCACCATCGACTTTTTATAGGGGTATTTCTTGCTATAATCTACATAAGACTCATGTGCGATTTCCAATTCACTTTCCTTTGTCGTTCCGCGACCTTCGGCGTGAGCTGCTCTCAAATTTTTGGCATATAGCCCGCTCAAAAATTGCACATTTTTATCCTTACCCCAAAGTGGTAAAACAATAAACGGAACTAATACAGCAGCGCAGTTCTCCCAAAATCTTCTCTTTCCAAAACAATGAATAAAATCGAGATAAAGATTATAAAAGACAAAGACATTCACGATTGGTACGATCAATAGAATAAGATGCCAGGCCTTTTTGCCCAGTATCTTCGATTGTATCCATTGACTATAAACGGGAACAACACCCTCCCAACCTTTACGGCCTGCTTTTTTAAATAGCAGCCAAAAACCATAAGCTGCAATGAGGGTCAATACAATAAAAACGATAAGTATCATAAGTTTGTTTTAATTGCAACAATAGTGAGTAATTCTCAATAAATAAATAATCTGGCCGCGGATGCTGAAGAATCCTTCGCTTTTTGCAGTTCATTATATCGCATGATATATGTTATAAAAAGATCGTAATCATACTCCTTTTCATTTTCAAATTCAGCGAACAACTCCGGTTCGTCATTAATTAGCTTACCAAAAATGATGGGTCTTTTCTTTTTCACATCGCTAAATAAGCCATTGTGATTGCTATTTATCTCGATGACCTCACCGGTTGATTTTTTTAATGCATAAGCATGTTTATACTTTGTGACCATGATATTTCCCATTGTACCTCCGCCTCCACCGATAGCCACCCCAGCCCCAGCGCCGACCTTGGTTTCGGAAACATAATAGGCCATAATTTCTCCGTCAACGAGTACCTCAGCAAAAGTGGGTCCCTGACTGAGTCCTTTCCGAATGCGATACATCTCTGGAGATGTACCCGGAACCACTTCTAGTCCGTTTTCCACGTAAGAGGGTGCATAAACTTTCCTTTTCGATTGCCAATACGCCCGGTATACATCGCCGGGCTGAAAAGTTAACTTTTCTTTTTGCTGATTCTCAAATTTTAGTCTATGATCTTTGATAGATGAGATTTTTCCATAAATCGTATCGGCATTCATAAGTACCAAGTAGTCCTGGTCTTTTGCAGTTTCTTGAGCACGCACAATTGACGTCCCCAATAAGGTGAATAAAATCACATTGAATAAGATTGATATGACTTTCATACAAGGCAATATGCTATAAATAACTTTTGAAATGAAATGAACACGCTTTTTTTATACAAGCTAAAGCTACCTTTGAGTTACATTAGCTTGAAATGGAATTTCTTCTCCGCACTTAGTGTAAAACTACATAAAAATATGAAATTCATACCCCACAAAGCAAAAGCCACATCATTTTTCTGTGATGTGGCTTTTGCTTTTGCTGATTGAGTACTTTTAACTTGTATATTTACTTTCAAATTCTGCTGAAGCTTTATTGACTCCATTACCCATATTTTCAAATGCTTTATTGATATTATCAAGTAATGCAGATTCTGTCGTTGCATCGGATGTTTTATTTTTGCGAAGCTCAATCAATTTCGGATAATCCTCCGTAACGATCTTCTTGTAGCCGTTTAACCCATCGAGCACTGCTTTTTGGAATGTTGCATCACCTTTAAAATCACCAAGGTCTTCTACTTTTTTGATGTCATCATTTAAAGACTTCTCCCATTCTGTGCGCACTTGTTCAGCTTTGGTATAATCGGAGCTATTCATTGCTGCATTCATGTCCGTCACATGTTTTTCACTTCCGTTGATCACGGTAATAATCGAATTATTGTATGCTGCAGGATCTTTTACTCCCGCCCCACAACTCGACATAGTCAGAGCCGCCATGGTCAAAACGCCGGTAATCATCTTTTTAATCATATTGATCTATTTTTATTTTAAATTTTAGTATTTGGAACTCATTTACACAAAGATAGCTTCGAACATAGCGCAATCCCATCACGGAAATCAGGGATTTATAGAAGCTATTGAAACCTATAAGGCTGCTAGTTGATTGCGAAAGTTGTTATTGCCATTACGTTGATCAAACCGATCCGCAAGTTGATGCGCCAATTTCCTATAATGCCCAGCCAGTTCGCTAGCTGTGTAGCTAGTTTTACCTTGGAAAAGATTATGCTGCTGCCCTAGCTCAAGCATAAAATGTTCGTCAGCTCTAAAATTTTTCATGGCTTCACAAACGTAGCACGCCAACTGAAACATGGATCTATTTTCGGGTCCATCGGCCCAGGGTAAAAATCGTTCGATCCATTCCTTGGATTTACCGAGGTCGGTATACGAGAAATATGTTGCTAGTTTAATAGCTGATATTAATATTGCGGAATCTTTCTCTTTCTTAAACACCTCCGTTTCTGCGAGTTTTGCCATTCTGTCTGCTTGTTCAGCATCTCCATGCTTGTAACCTTCATATGCAAGGTTTACGGCAGTACGCAGAGGAACATGTGAACAGGTGAACTGTCCTTCAATGAGTGGCAAAGCTTTTTCTACTGCTGGGGCATAGCCATACTGCAATAATGTTGCTGATACTTCTGCATCCATTTCACATGCTTCACAGTCACTCATATCATCTCTTTGCAAAGCATTCACATTCGTCAATGCCACTTCAACAGCAGCCAGATCCTTTTGCGCCAGGGCATCACTGAGTTCCTCGTTGTATATGGCGCGCTTACCATAACCATTACGGATCAACCGTTGTTCAAAGTCGCCTAGAGCAGCTTCTATCTGTTCACGGCTGACCGCGGGATTGTCATATAGTTCGGCCATCATCCATTTATACTGCCATAAGAAATCCTCTTCGTTAAAGCGTTCTGGATTTTCATCATACGCCTGCAGTATCCAAGCAAAAGCAGGTAAAGATTCGGTCGAAAAAGCAAGATCGATCTCTTCGCTAATTAAATCTAAACGGAGCTCATATCCCCATTCAATATCTTGATTTTCATCGGCAATCCGAATAGCCTGCGTCAATAGGTTGACTTTCTCCAATGTATTATCTACTCGCGCAACTTGATTGCGAAGTTTCTGAATTTTAAGTGTATACATTTCTATTTTATTGTGTTCTTTTAATGAATTATAGTTCCGTTATAAACAACTTTTCTAATGGCCGGATGAGAAACGTAAAAAAACGGCTTAAAGATTCACGAAATTATCCAGTCCCATGACAATGAGGTTCTTCAGGGCCTCGTTCAAGACTTTCATTTCACGTTCCTGTACCGGATACTTGCCTAAAATCAACGCTTGCACATACAGGACTTCCATCACTGAACGGAGCATATACCCATCCCTTATATCCATTAGCGTGGTGATCAATGCATTATCGGCATTTAAACATAATGTATTCTGGATCTTATTTGGCCTGGATGTCTTGAGTACCTGCGCAAAGGGATTTGCATCTTCTTTCAATTGGCTAATCGTATTTTCCACGTTATTTTGGTCCATTTTTGTAAAAATGGCCGGCGTATCAACTGGTTTAAACCGTCTAATTTCCAAAATGCAGTTGTAGTCGTCCAAAATGCGTTGTGCATCTTTCTGAAAAGAAAAATATTGATGATGCTCGTCTTCATGAATCGGCTGAAAGGTCTCTAGTAGCTGATTTGGCGACATCTCTGTAATATTATACTCGGGATATTTTTGTTTGATCTTACGGAGTAGCTCGGTATCAAACGTATAAGAAGCATTAATAAGCATTATCCCCTGCGTATCAGCCATTCGGTCAATCTGTTTAAAATCTTCAAAGTCGGCGCAATAATAGAGTTGTTGCTGATAATCAATTATATTTTGAAAGCTTCGTTGTCCACGGTTGGTTTCAAATGGGATATCCGCCAAAAAGATTGCTAGGAAATCGGGATCTTCTAGGGCGAATGCTTTTAAATGAAGATAATGCGTTTGGATAATACGTATATAAATATCGTAATCAATCTTCTTCACTTGCTGCAGGTACGTCTTCAAAACGGCAGCAATTTCCTTTCTCGCCTGCCGCAGCAAATCATTTTTCATCAGAGACTCCCGCGATGCGGTGGCACTAAGTTCCTCCGTATTGACAAGCATACGGACAAAGAATGCCCAGTTTGGCAAAATCGATTGATCTTCTTCGGCGAGAAACATGCGCTTCAAGTAGATACGGTGACGCTGCTTGCTGCTAAATTGCGTACGAAAAGGTAAAACATACAACACGCCCTTTGCTTTTCCCGCAGTCGTTTCAAATGGAATTGCGTCCAAAAAGTTGACATGAAATAGCTCTTTCCCTATCGCTAACAAATCTGTTTTCGAAACCGATGAAGCAAGCCATTTAGGTTCATCCTTATGGATGATCTTTTCAACACCTCCTACCACGATTGAAATGGATTCTCGCAGTGCATCTCCATAAAACTTAATTTTCTTCTCGAAATAGTCCGCTTCAAAAATATAATTGTATTGTTTTTTGGGGCTTAAAATTACCTTCGTTCCCACAGGAATATCATCATCACTCAGGCGCTCAATCTTATAGTCGCCTTCAGCTCTAGCCGTCCAGCGTAAGGGCTGCTGTTCAAGCGCCGATTTTGTTTCCACAATAATCTCATCACTGACGACAAAACAAGAGAGCAGTCCAATGCCAAACTTTCCAATAAAATCCTGTGCATCCTTGATGTCCTTACCTTTCGAACTCTCGCCAATAACCGACAAAAATTGGTGGATATCAGACTCCTTGAGACCTATTCCATTATCTTGGAACATAAATTTAGGTTGCTCAACGTTTGGTAATTCTATCTTGATTTTTCCTTGATGATGTTCATCCAAGTGTTTCAATGCTGTAATTGCATCCACCCCATTTTGAAGCAGTTCCCGAATAAATGTGTTGGGATCGCTATATAGGTGCTCTGAGAGCAGCGCGATCATTCCTTTCAAGTTTACCTGAAAGGAATATGATTTCTCTTCCTGCATGTTTTTGTTACTTTCTCGTTTTCTTTGTCAATCGAATAGCTTCTTCATGTCCATTATCTGCCGCTCGTTCAAACCACTCCAAGGCAAGCGTTTCATTTTCTTCCACGCCATCTCCCATGAGGTAGCAGTTGGCCAGTTTATATTGCGCATCAGCATGGTCAGCATCGGCAGCTTTCATCAGCCATTCAATACCGTCATGAAGGTCTGTCGGTACACCTTCTCCGTCCAGCAGTTGTAAGCCAACAAAATAACAGGCATAAACATTTCCTTGTTGTGCTACTTCAATAAATTGGCTATAAGCAGCTGTTTTATCGATCTCGGCACCTATTCCGAAATACAAACAGCGACCCAGTCGATAGATCGCTTCCTGATTTCCTCGTTCTGCGGCCTGTTTATAATACTCAAATGCTTTTGCTGGCTGTGCTTCTATTCCGATACCAAACTCATAACACATACCCAGTCCATCTGTCAAATATCCAAGCTTCTCAGCATGCGTATAGTAATCAAAGCCTTTATCATATTCTTCACGCTGATCATAGTCGAAGAAAAAATAGTCGCCTAGCAGCAACAATGCTTCACCTACATTTTTTTGTGCAGCCTCTTCCAGCAATTGAAGACCAAGGGGCACATCCTGTTTCACAAGGCCGGTCAAATAGTATCTTCCCATCACGTAGATTGCATACGGAAAACCTAAATCAGCCGCCTTTTTAATATATTCTTGTGCTTTAAAAGCATCTTTACTCAGCCCATAACCATATTCATAACAAAGGGCAAGATCAGTCAACGCCTGCACATGGTTTCGCTCGGCAGCCTTTTGGTATAAATCGATCATCCGATCTAGATTTATTTCCGTACCTATGCCACCACGGTAACATCGAGCTAGTTCATATATACTATTTAAATCCTGCATGCTAGCACCTGCTTCAAAGGCGGCAAAAGCAGCTGCTGGCTGAGGAGCGCCTGTCTGGTGATAGTCATTTTCTAAATAAATTCCCTTCAGATAATAAGCATATGGGTAACCCAGATCAGCTGCACGTGAAAAATAATCAAAAGCCAATTTGTAGTCTGGTTCGGCCTTCAATTCGGACGCTAATCCCATTTCCGTTAGTGCTGTAACATTATTAGAAGCGGCCGCTTCTTCGAAGTAAGGGATTGCAGCTGCCAAATCAGGTTCTTCGCCATGAATGCCATATTTCAAGTACCTGCCGACCTGATATAGAGCCTGCGGGAGTTTATCTTTTGCGGCATCTTGATAATAGGCAAAAGCTACCTTGTAATCGGGATCTATTCCATCATAGCCAGATTCTATCATATTGCCCATGCGCAACTTTGCATAGGCAATATTTTTTTGTGCCAGTGCACTAAATTTCTGGAAGGCAGATTTTTCATCTCTCGGCAGAAATCTTCCTTCTAACAGTATTTCCGCAAGTTCAACCTGCGCTTCGACATAATCATCTCGCTGGTCGAGTAGCTGCAATAAAGATAGGCCCCTTTCGATATCCTGAAGTGTGTCATTATAGAGGTAAAGACAAGCTAGACGATAGCCTGCATAAATATTATTGTAGTCGTATGCTTTCTGCAAATACCATAGTGGCTGCTCGAAATCCTCCTTTACCTGATTAGTGTTACTTAATCCCTGAAGTTTGATGAGCGCTATCTGCACTGCAGCGTCCATCATTCCATATTCAAATAATTCGTGATATTCTGGTATAAGACGTTCCAGTTCAACGGAAGAAGTTGCATCTGCGCGTTTTATATCATTCAGAACAAACCTGCAGTATCGGGAATCGGTCAAGGCGATACCCTCTTCCAGGATCTCCAGGCGTTTGGCTTTATTGTCTTTACGAGCGTAGTAAAATTGTAACGCTTCATAATAATGGCGTAATAGTTTTTTCTCCTGAGCGTGTCTAAGCACCTGAATTCGATCAAAGACTTCTTCAAATTTATCGGTCCATACATCGATATGGGCAATATACGCGGTTGCATAAAGATCGCCTCCCAAAGCAAGCGATTCAAGTTCAGCTTTGGCGGTTTCCCGGTCAATATCAGCCAACACACCTAAATAATTATAATATAAATAAAGAGGTCTCGCCCATTTAACCCCAGCCTCCATACCTCTATTTAAATACAACGACGCTTTTTCCTTTTCTACAGCATGCCGGCGACATAAAACATGTTGTAGCCCCAACTCGACCCATGCTTGCGGATTTATAGTGGCATAGCGTTCCAATATTGCCCTGATTTTATCGATAAAAAAAGTATAATCCTCATCGTTTAAATAGACATTTGCAGCAAAATCAGTTCCTTTTTCAAACAATGCATCGTAAAGAGTGGTTGCACTGGGCTGCTGCATATTATACTCAAAATGAATGAGAGCATCAAGCCATATATCAGGTGTAATGGGTTTCGACAGATCAATTGTCAATTGAGGTTCAGCGGATTGCAATGCAGCAACTTTACTGAAATATTCTTCACTTAACTTCATATATAATCGTTGTAGTATGTGGTAAAATAAGCTTTTTTGTGCCCTGAAGGCGCTAAAAAGTAACAAAAACTTTGCCACTGTAGAGGGAACGACGAGAATAACACAAAACAACAACGCAACTTAATTGCTTTTAAAATCTTTTTACCTATATTTGTTGCAACTTAATTGCAACAAATAAATCCAACCCGATGAATAGGTACATCATTTTTTCACTTGTAGTCGCACACCACATGTGCCTCCCATCTTACGGGCAGGAAAAAAGCATCGAGCTTGAAGAAGTTAAAGTTGGCCGGCGACGTTACCATCGGGCAGCGGAAGGGATACTAGCGATCCAGATGCTCAATGCCGACTCTATACAAAAATATCAAGCAGGAAGCTTAATGCAGACATTAAGCCGACTTTCTGGTGTCAATGCCATAGGCATAGGTGCCAATCAGTCCAAACCTCAGATTCGAGGACTCGGATTCAATCGTGTCGCTACGGTAGAAAACGGAATTAAACATGAAGGACAACAGTGGGGATTGGATCATGGATTGGAAATCGATCAATTCAGCGTAGGAAGTGCCGAGGTAATTAAAGGCTCCAGCTCATTTTTGTATGGCTCAGACGCCATTGGTGGCGTCATCCGACTATTGCCACCATCGGAACTACAGGACACAGGTTTTAGGGGGCACTTTAACTTATTGACCAAATCAAACAACGCTACCTTTGGCGGATCGCTTCAAGCACAAGGCCGAAAGGGGAATTGGGTCTTCGGCGGAGGCTTTACACATTTAGACTATGGAGATTATCGCGTCCCTACAGACACTGTTTATGTTTATAATTATGCGGTACGTCTAAAAGATCGCCATGTACGCAATACAGCCGGAAGAGAAACACATGTTCAACTACGCGGAGGCTACATATCAGATCGTTTTTCCTCCATGTTGTATCTGAGTAATTACCATACTAAGTTCGGCTTCTTTGCGAATGCGCACGGCTTGGAACCTCGGGGTGTAGATACAGCTTTCTATGACAGATCGAGCCGGGACATTGGTTTTCCAAAACAGACTGTGAATCATTTGAAGCTGATTAACCGCAACTTTATCGACCTAAACAAGCATAAACTTTGGGTTGACTTGGGGTATCAAAAGAACTATCGTCAAGAATTCAATAATTACACGGCACATGGCTATATGCCCCCCGTCTATCCAAAAGATATGACTATCCCCGCTAGTTTGGAAAGATTATATGACAAACAGATCTATAATATTACTGTTAAAGATCAATTTGATTTGGCGGCGCATCGGCTAACGATTGGCTTAAACGGAGAATATCAGGACAATCAAATTGACGGTTGGGGTTTCCTGATTCCATCCTTTACGCAAAAAGCAATGGGTCTATTCGTTTATGATCAATTTGTAGTGGCCGATTATACCACCTTGTTTGGTGCATTGCGGTACGATTATAGCCATATTCATACGTCATCCTATCAAGATTGGTTCGATTCGCAGCAGGAAGGCAACATGACCACAAGGATTGTTAGGGCATCGGCACTCCGCCGAAGTTTCAATAGCTTGGTCTGGTCTTTTGGGGCGGCTCGTCAATTTGGTTCTTTGGAGACAAAAATCAATATAGGCAAGAGTTTTAGGGCTCCAATTGCGCAGGAACTCGCTGCCAATGGAGTCAATTATCATTACTTAAGTTATGAAAAAGGCAATCGCTCATTGTCGCCCGAACAGTCCTATCAGATGGATTTATCATTAACATGGAGTGGGAAAAAGGCCAATGTTGCCTTCACACCATTTTTTAATTACTTTGCGAATTATATCTACCTCAATCCGACCTCAAGCTACGATCAATACTACGGGGCTGGCAATCAAATTTTTGAATATACGGAGAGTCGGGTACGTCGTCATGGTGCAGAATTCAAACTTAGCTACCGGCCGCTGAAACAATGGAAATTAGAATTATTGGCTGAATACATCCGTTCGGAACAGCTATCGGGAGCAAAGAAAGGCTATACACTTCCCTTTTCTCCTGCGCCTTCCGCTTTGATAGACATCAGCTGGACAGCAAAAAATAGCAAGCGTTTTAAAGATACTTACTTTTCCCTTGATTGTAAATGGACGGCAGCTCAGCATCACATTGTTCCTCCAGAGGAGATCACAGCTGCATATCAGGTGTTTAACTTTCGGACAGGAACGCAGCTGAATCTTTCGGGTTCTGACATCCAACTACGCCTGCAGATTCAAAATCTTTTTGATAAAAAATATATGGATCATACCAGCTTTTATCGTCTGATAGCATTACCAGAACAAGGGCGAAATTTTATGCTGTCCATCGGAATACCATTCGGGAAAAAGCCTCGCTCTTAAGATTATCAACAACTACAATCTTTCTCCGCAATGAACCAACGTCAGTCAATAGCCGATTACGGAAAGTACACCACAACAGATAATTGAGGAAGATAGAACAATAACTATTCATACATGAAAACAATTAAAAAGTACACAATCATTACAGTCATATTTGCCATGACTGTGGCCTGTAGGAAAGATAAGGAAAACATCGATACCGAAAAACCGACCATTGCCATCGATACCGAAAATGCTTTCCCAAAACAATGTAGCACAATTAAGCGAGGCACCAGTTTTACTTTTAGCAGCACACTATCCGACAATGTGGCGTTAGGAAGTTATAGCATCAATATACACCATAACTTTGACCATCATTCACACAGTACCGAAATCGGAGAGTGTATAATAGAGGCTATCAAAAAGCCCGTAAAGCCTTTTGTTTTGGTTAAAACAGTTAATATTCCCGCGCAGCCACAGCGATATAATGCCGAGTTACAAATTGATGTCCCTGCTGATATCGATCCGGGCAATTATCATTTTATGATCCAGGTGACCGACCTCACAGGATGGAGCAGTCAAAAGGGAATTAGCATCCGTATACTCGAATAATACCATACTTATTTATCAACTCAAATTAATTAAATCCATTTTACATGAAAACTAGAAACATTCGCTTCCTCTTCCTGTTAAGTACTGTTCTTTTAGGCTTACTATCGTCCTGTAAGAAAGATAACGAGGAAATTTCAGCACTTGCAAAACCTCAGATAGGCGCACTCGAAATCGGGAGTGGAAACACTAAAACCGTGCAAGCAGGTTCAGATCTGCACCTAGAAGGTGAAATTGTCGCCGAAGGACTGATTGCTAAAATCGACATTGAGGTTCATCAAGAAGGTGGTGGCTCTTATAAGTTCACAAAAGCCTTTACTAACGGTAAATATATCGGCGTAAAAAATGTTACCTTCCATGAACACATTGATGTTCCTGCCGGTGCTCCTGCTGGGGCTTATCATTTTCATCTTACTGTCACCGACAAAGCCGGAAATGCTACTACAGCAGAATCAGCATTAACGATTACGGCCGCCGATGTAAAACCGAGCTTTAAACTTGTCTTCACAGAAGTAACTGGGACAGCGCATGGAAACCATTTTCACGATCTAGCTGACAAGAGCAATGCAGAACCTATGACCATCAACTTCAACGAAAAAGGTCAAGCCCTATCCGGTGGTCATGCGCACCTGCATCCATCCAAAATTTATAAGATTGAATTTAAACAATACGATTTATCAGCGCAGGAGATTCAAAATCAGTACATCCTCAATAAGGCTACTGCAGATTACTACAAAGCATTCCTATTAGGCGGATCATTTATTTTAAATCCCAACACCACTGGTGAAAATGGTGCGATATTTCAGACGCGTGAAACAAAATATGCCGATGGAACAACAATTAGTGATGCTACAGAAACAACCGGAATAATCACCTACTTTACCGCCGGTATCGTCAATGCTGGCGAAAAGCAAGTGCTCTTTGTATTAAGGAAATTAAAAGATGCTTCCACCAAAGCAACCATTACACGCACAGACTGGAACTTGTCTAATTATGAAGCCAAGTTTGCAGGTCAAGACCTCGTTAAGCTATCTTTCGAACTGCATGCAGAGGCAGGGGAAGATTAATAACATAAAAACGCACCTTGTCAACTTGCGAAATGACAAGGTGTACCTTTTTACCGTTACTTTAAACTCACATCCAAGTAAACCGAATGACGCCCATAGGTATCATAAAACGGTTTATAAAGCACATCGTCTATATAAAATTCCAATGTTTCTGGGTTTCCTTTAATAGATTTACCAATATCCTTTGCGTCGAAAGTTACTTTACGCCAATCTTTTCTTGCGGTACGTTCCTGAGCCGCCAAGAGAACGGGGCCATAAAATAGGCTTGCGATATTCGGCTGATCCATAACCGGGTCGAGATGGAAATCGAAGGGCATTTTTAGCTTAACCACATCACCATCTTTCCAGTTACGGTTTATGCTAAGATACGTTCCAGGATCGGCGGCAATTTTTTGGTCAACTCCATTTATAGTAACGAAAAATCCCTTTGTCGCCCAACTTGGTACCCGAACATGAAGATCGAATTTGCCATTACCGCGTATGGTCAACGATGTATGATCTGCTTTTGGAAAATTTGTCTGTTGTTCAATCCTGATTCCCCGCTCTTTCCATTGCAAAGTAGAAGGGATATATAAATTAACATACAATGATTGATCATCTTTACTTCTAAAATAAATCGTATTCTGCAATTTGGTACTGCTCTCTATAGCCGTCCCATTACAACAGGTGAACCCGTGCATATCTGCATTTCCAAATTGTTTGATTGAACCAGGACGCAAAGGAACATGATAGGTATTTGCTGGACTATTCTCCGCAACGGAAGCTAAGATGTGATTATATAGTCCACGTTCATAGTAATCCATCAGCTCTGCACGCTGATCGAACATAAACAAATCACTCGTCAATTTCAGCATATTATAGGTTGCACAGGTTTCATTTTGGCCCCCTGCAGAAAATCCGTTTTGATATAATGTTGCAGGTTGACTGATGAAACATTCGGCATTGGCCGGATTCCTCGCCCCCGCCACACCACCAATGCTATACATATAATCGCTGGTGACTTTATACCAAAAATTGTCGGCTACCTTATAGTATTGAGGGTCATTTGATACACGGTATAGCTCCATGCTGCCTACAATTTGTGGGATATGCTGATTGGCATGCAATCCTCTAAAAGTATCCACATTTTTTGCCAGTCCATGTGTATGTGCTGCATTACCGTAAAACAGATCAATGTTATCAAATAAACGGGCGGTTTTTAAATATTTTTGTTCCCCCGTAACACGATACAACCTTGCCATCACTTCGTTCATCCCTCCAAACTCACCTGCGATATAGGTATTCCACATGTTGATTAATGTTTCGGTCGGGATATTGTTTAAACGCGTATACACCCAGTTGCCCATGCCTTGTGCGATTTCCAATGCTTTTTTATTTCCGCTTACTTCATAAACATCCATCAGACCGGCCAGGATCTTGTGCAGGGTGTAATAAGGTGCCCAAACCTGGTTCTTCTGCCCCCCATATTTGGCCCCATGTTCAAGCATTATAAACTGGTCGGGAGGATAGGCGCTAATAAATCCCAGCCCCCAGTTCCAATAATCTGTACGAATTCCTTCATCACTCAAATCAGAGTCATACGCTGATTTACCAGGACCAATAGGCACTGCCGCTGGATCAGCGACATATGCCTGCCCCGATTGCTTCGGTACACCCGACAATTTTGACAAAGCGTAAAGTTCATTGATCATCGTATCCATTTTACCCAAAAATTTTACTTGAAGGGCTTTGTCATACCCTGTACTGGCGTAAGCTTGCGCAATTGCTGTTAGGTAATGTCCAGTTGCATGACCTCGTAATTTGATATCCTGGCTATCCCATACATCCAGAGGCCTTGCACCCTTTGGTTGCTTTTGTCCAAAAGCGTGACGAAACATATAAAGAAAAGAATTGGGATCTGATGTAGCCAATGTATCCATAAACTTATCACGGTTTTCAATAAACTTGGTGTGATGATGTCCTTCGTCTACATTAAGAGTCACCTGATCCAAATGGAAGGGTTCCAATTTTAAGTTAGGGATGTTAGACTTTATCTTTCCCTTGACACTAACAATTGCTTTTGGTTGAAGATCCGTTCCGGGGATACGTCCAGTTATCGTGTAGGCTGTCTGCTGTAAAACTGTGCTATTATCTGTTGGAGACGGCCATAGCACCCGTACTTTCGGCCCTACCATACCATCTTTATAAGTACCGACGACATAATTAGGCAATCGTGGCAATTCCCCAACCTCCGTTTCTACGCTGACATCTGCGACTCCAATTAAATAAGCATTATACAATTCTGCTTTATTCATCGGAAATCTAGGTAAATCATCCTCGGGCTTGCCTTTGGTGCTTGTATCTTCGTGTACGCCTTTCAATGCATTGCCATATACCGTGGCAATCTGGGCTCGACTAAGTGGCACCCGATAGACCCTGAAATCATGGAGCAAAGCATTTAAACTCGAATTGCCGCCTAATAGGGGCTTTCCAATCTGTAATTTCTTTTTGCTTCCCGGCTGTCCAAAAACTGCGCTCAGTTCTTGCGGAATATTTTTGACTTCTCCAACGGGCCTTCCGTCCAAATACGTTTGTAAAGACCCTGTAGTAACATCGACCACAATGGCCAGATGCACCCATTTGTTCAACGGAACCGAAGGAGACGCTGCACTTTTTACTTCAGTCTTCTTTTGGGAAATAACACCCAAATATCCAGCTTTTTGCGCTGTTCCTGTCGGTGTTACTGCAAAATGCCTCGCAAGATCTTGTCCGAAGTCAAAAAGATATTGTTCAGGCTGCGCTGCCCTCAAGTACAACCAGCCTGTTATACTAATAGACTCCAAATCCGAGAGTACTTGCGACGGTAATACGACAAAATCATCTTTTCCCCCGGCTAGAGACAATACCTTTTTAAATTGCTTATCAGCTACAAATAATGCTTTCTCTCCTTGAAATTTACCATGCAGACCATTTCTTGACCAATCTTTTAAATCCTCATCAAAGACATAACGGGCCACCATTCCTGTCTCACCAATTCCATCCAATATCTGATCTCCACCTTGCGCTACCGCGACATCTATCGTTTTGATAAAAATCGTAAAAAGTATTGCGACGTGTAATTTATATCTTTTCATAATATTATCTATTTCGTGTATTCATAATCTTCGGTTTACGTATTGCCCGGCCCAATTGAGTGTGCTTAGCTACATGACGGACACTCTTCATTGATGTCTCCCTGACTTTTTAAAATTAATCACAAAAGCTCATTATATATAGGTTTATTTTAGCCGATATTCTCCCGATTTTAACTAACACTCCTTCTAATAACGCTATCCTCAATTGAAAGAAAACGCAATAATACCACGTATTCCCAAATACTCGACGGTATTTTGTATTTTAGATTTGATAAGATATTCTATGGAAAAGCGAAATTCAAAAATTTGGGTGCCAGTTATTGGTCTGGATGGTTTCCGAAAAGAACAGACAGCAGGACGGGAAGAACTCCTATTTAACGAACTCCATGGCGAACGGCTTATCGAAAAACCCCATAAGCATGATTTTTTTATCATTAATCTGTTCCATAAAGCTTCTGGCGTACATACCATCGATTCTATCGATTATAGGATAAAAGATCATCAGGTCCATATTCTCTTTCCAGGCCAAATGCACAAGTGGCATATCTATGCCGATACTATAGCTTACCAACTCATGATTGAGCGCCCTCTGTTTGAACATTTTGCACCTTTTTTTCGCTTTTCTTTTACCAATTATCAAAACCATCCTGTCATTGATCTCACTGCAGATTCCTTTGCACAATTACTTTATGAATTTGAATCCGTCAAACAAGAATTGAAAAGAGAAAACTCACTTATTCCTTTAATTAGTGCCCGAGCGGGCGTCATTGCCGCGATTGTAAGTCGAGAGGCAGAGTCTGCGTTCACCGAATTCAAGGTTTATCAATCTGTTCCGCGACTTGCTAAGTTTAATATGCTAATTGACGAATTCTTCAGGGAACAGAAAATGGTGGCATTTTATGCCGAAAAACTTAATATTTCACCTAATTATCTTAATATTCTATGTAAAAAGCATTTAAAAATATCTGCTACACAGCTTATCCACCAACGAATAAACATTGAAGCAAAACGGCTTTTACAAAGCTCCGAACGGTCCATCAAAGAAATTGCCTTTGAGTTGGGTTTCGCAGATCAAGCTTATTTTTCAAATTTCTTTAAACTGCAGATAGGTACCAGTCCCAGTGACTTTAGAGACAATCGTCAAGCTGGGGAGACAATAAGTTTGTTAAGAGGAAAATGAAAAATAGATAAATTACACAAGAAATGGCAGATATCTCCCAGCAAAAATAGCACGACAGTCCTATAAATTTGTAACCTACAATACCAGATGCTTTTTTTTAGACAACTATGCGCTTATGAAATCAATGGCCTTTACCCGCAAGGAATTTATTAGAAACTCTACGTTAGCACTTGCGGGTTCTACACTTATACCAGCAATGTTATTTGCAGAAAACCGCCATAAAATGGTGAACCAAAACCTATTGAGCGACTCCGCAATTCAAAAAAACTATACATTAAAAAATGTGTTGCTAGAAACGGGCTTTGAGTACGATACTGATGGCCATGTGATTTCAACAACGACAGGCCTATTTTCTATTCAGATTGCAAACGGAAAGATCAAGGCTATAAGTTCCAATATTAATGCTTTCCATGCTATCGACGCAAAAGGGCTTTTGATGCTACCCTCTTTCCGCGATATGCACATCCATTTGGACAAAACCTATTATGGTGACAAGTGGCAGGCAGTAAGGCAAAGGACCGGAGGTGTAAAAGGCATGATTGCCCTCGAAGAGAAAATTCTGCCCGAACTATTAAAAAATGCAACCTATAAAGCAGAAAAGCTGATCGAACTATTACAAGGTAACGGTACTACTTTCGCACGCAGTCATGTTAATATCGAACCGACATCCAAACTAGACGCTTTAAGTAAGCTACAACTGGCACTGGAAAACAAGAAAGATGGATTCGGGGCTGAACTGGTTGCTTTTCCGCAGCACGGTGTATACTATACTGACTCGGTTCGCTACCTTAAGGAAGCCGCCAAAACCAATATTGATTTTATCGGTGGAGTCGATCCATTTTCCATTGATGGAGCTATTGAAAAAACAATGGATTTTACGGTTCAGCTGGCATTAGATCATAACAAGGGAATTGACATTCATTTGCACGAATCGGGTGAATCAGGCTTGAAAACCGTAGAATACTTAATTAACAAAGTGAACGAGAATCCAGTTCTTAAAGGTAAGACCTACATCAGCCATTGTTTTGTATTGGGTCGATTGGAAAAATCCAAACAACAAGAAATGGCAGTAAAACTAGGCGACGCACAAATTGGCATTATTTCTACAATTCCATTCGGTGGATTAATTATGCCAATCCCAACCTTACTAGAGAACAACGTTGAAGTGATGACGGGAAATGACAGTATTGTAGACCATTGGAACACATTTGGTACGGGTAGTGTCTTACAAAAAGCCAATCTTGCAGCTCAGGTTTATGGCCAAACAACTGAATTTGGCTTATCTCGCATGCTCAAGCTTGCCACTGCTGGCCCCACTCCTTTGGACGACAAAGGCAATATGCAATGGCCCAAAGTCGGAGATAGTGCAGATATTGCCTTACTCGAAGCCAGCTGTTCCGCAGAAGCAGTTTCAAGAATATCGCCAGTGAAATCGCTGATCTATAAAGGAAATATTGT
>DGIS01000018.1:3886-164011 GCA_002386525.1 Sphingobacterium sp. UBA4616 | reverse complement strand
ACAATATTTCCTTTATAGATCCTACGCTCGGCCGCCTATTAATTTCTTAAAACGTTTTATAATCCACGGTTCAATACGATCACTTAAGAAATAAGCAAGTGCTAGCATCAGCATTACAACAGCCGAAAGGAGCACGTATTTATTGATATACAGATAGAGCTGATTAAAAATGATAAACCCTATATGCTGGTGGATTAAATACAGGGGATAGGTCAACATGCCAATTTTAACAAACTTGGACGAATTAATAAACTGAAGTTTTTTACAGGAAACCAGTAACATAAGTAAGTAAAACACGACAATGGCGGTCCCAATGATATAAGGAGAAAAATCACTATGAAAAGTACGCTCCAGCCAGTGAATCCGACCAATAGCGCTGTCGATCGAAATGTACAAGCACCAAAGTAGGGCGATCATATGCTTTGCTTTTACTCCATGCAAAAAAATTTGGCAACATATAATTCCCGCAATAAAGTAGGCACTCCAATCGAGTAAAAAAAACTCGTGGAGTCCATCATACATTTCGGACGGTCCGAAAAAAAAACGTAGACTTGACAATAGCAGCCAAAAATAAACCAGGTAATCTAATCCTACTCTTTTAAATTGATTTAGAATCAGGAATAAGACTATGACCAGGTAAAATTTCAACTCAACATAAAGTGACCAGTAGGCACCATCTACATCGCCTTGTCCCCATAATTTCTGCGTCATCGTCAGATTGGCCAGTAACTGAGTAAATGTTACATGATAACGCGGCGCGCCAAAAAAATAGGTAATCACACAGGTCAGCAGCAAGCAGATCCAATACATAGGGTACAAGCGCTTAAATCGAGAATAGCAGAATTTACGCAACGATAGATGCTTGATAGAGAAAGCGATCACAAAACCGCTGATGATAAAAAATAGGTCGACGCCCAGATAACCATATTTGACATAGTCACCAACGCCATCAAAACGTAAAAGAGACATATTTCCAGCAGCAGCCCCGCGATACATATAATGATAAAACACTACTGCTGATGCTGCAATAAATCGAAACAGATCGATTTGATAAATTCTTTTGGACTCCAACATTTGGCTGCAAATATACGCGGTTTCTCCCATCTACTCAACTTTATAACATCATCATGTGACTTCTGCTCATTGCATTTAGCGCAGTTGCTAATTAACTTTACTAGAGTTTAATCCAATAAAATAGAGGAAATTATGAAAAAGAACCTATTTATACCCCTCACTGCGCTTGTAGCCATATGTTTTGGAAATCAAGCCAAAGCCCAAGTGACGGCAACCTCCCAACCTGTTACTGTAAATATCAACTTGACAGATGCCATTTCAATCACCCTAGGTGCAACCCCAACAGTTAATTTTACGTATACAACTGCGGCTGATTATACTGCTTCAAAAACTATTGAGAAAGCAGGTCATTTTACGGTCGTGAGCAATAAACCGTATAACCTCACTGTTGCGGCAACTGCCGCATTTACGCCTGCAGGGGGGCCCGCCTTGGATATTGTAACGGTGAATGTACCTTCCGCTTCGGCCAATGGGGGTACTCCAGAAGCGAATGTACCATTAAGTACAACCCCGGCCGCTTTAGTCAACGGTTCGACTGCAACCACGGGAGCTAGCTATACCGTGGATTATACTATAGCAGATCCTGCATCGCTTTTAAATCTTGGTGCATCGGCCTATAGTACAACAGTCACTTATACCGCAACACAACTCTAACTGGAAAGATAATTTTATCCGTGAGATATTATTTAACACTATTCGTCATTTGTATCTGTAATACCCTGATCTATGGACAGGGTATTTCGATTTCTCCATCCCGCATTTTTTTTACTGGCGATCCAGGGCAGACAGTTTCTCAGATCATTACATTTAGCAACACCTCGAACACTGAACTCTATTTTGTCGCCCATCTTAAAGATTGGGATCGCGATTCGATTGGGGTAAAAAAATATTATTCTCAAGGCCAAAAACCGCAATCAAATGCGGCTTGGCTCACGCTATCGGAAAATACGGTACGTTTGGCTCCAGGAGAGACCAAATCGGTAAATCTTTCCATGACTATCCCAAAAAACCCAGGCTCCCTGCAGCTAACCAACACGATGCTCTTCTTTACACAGGTGAAGGAACAGAAAGCTGCACTCCAAAATGGTCTTCATATGAACGTACTAATCGAAGTAGGCATCCAAATTTACCATACCCCTTCAGGATTAAACCCCGGGGATCTGGAATTCCTTGCTTTCGAGGACAGGCATGTCATTCCAGGTCAGACAGGTCAGCCGGTTCGCCGGATGGACATACACGTTAAAAACACAGGGCAGATTAATAAGGATGCCTATGTGCGCTTTGAGCTGACCAATACAGAGACAGGCGAAGAAATACCCGTTAAGACTGTCGCTATTGCGATGCTCCCCCACTCGGATCAATGGGTGCAAATCGACCTTCCAGAGAAACTTGTCGCAGGAAATTATCTCGCCGTTGCAATATTAGATGCCGGTAGCCAATATGATTTGAAAATTGCAGAAAAAGAGATTACATATTAAGTGGAATTTTGTGGTATATTTCCTAGGCTTATTAAGCCTATATGGATATAGTACTTATGGGCAGACGACATCTCTCACGCTGCCTCAAGCCAATATACAGGCTAGAACCGACTATAATACAGCTATCAACGCTGGCACTTATACCAGTGTAATTACCTTACTTCCTTCTTTTTCAGTAAAATCCAATACCTCAATTTTTAACAGCACCACTAGTGGCAGTTTTCCAGTCGGTGCAGTGCATATGAAACTTTCGAGTATTGGTAGCCTTGTATTACTTGGCTTAACAGGAAACAATGAAGTTGCCCTATCACCCGGGGGCGGTTTACTCTATACGGCGGTGGCAAGTGTTGCTTCCGGTGCGATAGCCGCCAATGCACGCATTTTTACAGCAGGGCAGACTTGGACGGCAGGGGTATTTACTGATGCTGTCAGCTTTTACACGCAAGGCCTGTTGGCGGGGTCAATCTCTCCCGCCAGCTTCACGCTATCCATCAACGTACCCGGATTTATCAGTCCTCCAGGCAACATAGGAAAAACAACTATCATGGTAAACAATCTTAATTTTTATCGTTCTGCTAATGGAATCACTGCCAGTCAAATTATACTGGTATCAAGTACCGTACCTTATATTCCTAGTGTCAGGACTGGTAACGCCCAATTTAATTTTAACACAACCTTTCCCTACAACGCCTTGCCTGTTCCACCTGTCTCAACAGTGAGCGCCGCACTCAGCGGAGTCGGAACAGCAACTGCCACCAATTTGTCGACCAACGATCAGGCGCTTACAAGCGCTGCCGGAATAGCTGTCCCTACCAATAACAGCAGCTCAATCACACACACATACACCATTAGCAACACGTCCCTAAAAAATAACTTTAAACAAGCCGGAACTTACACAGTTCCTCTCACCTACACTTGGAACAAATTATCTTCAGCCTATCCTACAGCTCCAGTGCAGGCGCAGGCTACTGGCAGCTTGAATATTGTGGTCAGCGACCTCGGAGAAATAATCGCAAATCAGCAATCCGTTAATCTTCCTTTTACTACGACCAGTAATTATATTAACGGTGTCAGTACGAATATGGCTACCCACTTAAAGCTGAGTAAGACCACACCCTACAACTTGTATGTACGGGCCACTTCTTCTAGTTTTACCTCAGGAGTCAATAGCATCCCGTTAAGTGTTTTGCGTATCGGTCCAATGGCTGGGCAAACTGGAGTAAATACAGTTACGCTATCCACAACAGCTCAACAGCTTATCCAAAATGCCGATCCTATCATCGATCGAACACTCGATATGCAGTACAGCATCCCCGCATCGCAGACTAGCAATCTTCTGGGCAAACCTGCCGGCACATATACCGCGAACATCGTCTATAGCTTTGTCGCTCCCTAAAATCTTTTAATACCGACTTTGCGCCTCTGATCCCGGTAGCGCAAGGATGGTAGCTCAATCAATCCTTCGGCGTTTATTTCTACTTCGCAATTCGAATTTTCAATGACAAAAGGCATTCCTTCTGTTTCGACCGTCAGCCTATAAAAACCGATAGGCAGATAAAAAACATATTCTCCCGCTTCGTTGGTCAAGGTGTTATATTTCTTGCCCTGCCTATCATTCGCCGTAATTCTGATACCGCTCAAATCAGGCTTAGACTCCAAGTATTTACTGGCAACTAATTGTATATTCCCTTTTACAGATTTTGTTTTGACCAGCGGGATGTCCATCGACTGATTTTTCGTCAGTACAATGGTCGATGGTCCCTGAAAAATCCAGCCTTGATGGTTTTCTGTACGAATGGAAAAAGAGCCCGCTTCCATGTCAACAAACTTGACTCGTCCCTTTTCATCTGTTATGGCAACTTCCTTTCCGACGCGAATCAGCATAGATTCTACGAGTGGTTCGTCATTCTCTCGAATGCCATTGTTATTTCTATCATCAAAACAGGTCAGCTGCAAACGATACCCACTAACGTGGCCCCTATGACCAAAACTCTTTTCAATTCCAATTCTGATTTGTCTGTTATTAAATGAATACCGATCTAGTGGCTGCTGCACAGGAGAAGTCACTGGATCGGTCTTAAAAAGCAGCTTACCTTTAATAAAGGTATAAAAGATATCTGCAGTGAGGTTCCAGCTATTCTTCATCCGCCAACGGACGTTCCCATTTAAGGAAAAATTATTACTTCTCGAAAAGCCGTAATAACTATACATCGCTGCAAGCTGAACTTGTAAATTATGTGCAAATGCGTCAAAGTGCGTGTTTGGTCCTAGTGAATACATCCTATAGTTAGCATTCGCATAAGTAGCGAAAAGATCACTCAAATAATAGGGGTTGATCTGCACAAACGTGTTAATCCCAAAAAGCGCGTGATCATAATTACCTGATACACGCAATGAATGAAAAGGAGCGATAGGCAGTTCAGCTGTATTTTTATAGGTGTAACCATAATCTGTATGCAGCGAGAAGCGATGGTTCTTGGTAAAAAAATTAAGATCTGCAACAGTTCTTAACGAACTGGACTTCCAGTTTGCCGCATCAGTTCCCAATTCCAACCAACTGTGGTAATCTGCAAATTGATTCATCCAATAAGGTCTTAAATCAACCTTTATTCGCCCGAGCGCAGTACGATATCCAAGCTCATAAATTTCAATTCGACTGCTGCTGCTAAAAAAGTAATTCCTATCTCCAGCTTGGTAACTGGGCCTATTATCCATAAAACTCATCCTAACGGAGACACTCTTCGTTTCCTCGAGCGGAATGAGGACACGTGAGTCCGACTGCAAGAGCCCTCTTCTGAGGCCTACATAATAGGGAGAACTGTAGTAATTGTTACTGGAAACCTGGAAGCCGGCGAATATTCCAGTATAATTTATGCCGGCGGCCAAACCCGTCTGATGCCCGTCAGCATCCAGCTGTTCGATACTAACCCCACCTTCCCAGAGGAGGTGTTGTTTTTCGCTCCAGTCTTTATAGCCTTTTCCACTAAACAGATGGTTTCGGACAGTTCGGTAATTATCTTTGCTGTGCAAATAGACCAAGCTACTTTCTTGATTTTTTTCTGATTTAAAAGCATACTTAAGTCCTAAAACCCCACCCCGGTGGGAAAAAGTGTTCATCTCATTCCAAAGGAAATAATTGTTTTGAACTGCATATGCGCTAATCGAACGCAACTTATCAAATTTATAGCTTGCTCTCACTCCACGACCGTTCACATATTGATCTAGATTTTCGTAAATATTACCAGCTTTCACCCCCCATTTTTCCGTCTGATAATTCAAATAACTATCATATATATTGAACACGCGTTGGCTTCTAAAATAGTCCATGTTCATACGATAGGTCAAGGATTTCTCATTACCTAGCCCAAGATTTCCATATCCCTGAAGCTGGTAAATGGCTATATTCTGATCCATATTAAGATAGCGTAAGGCAAACATATTGTTGTAAGGCTGATTCTGTAAGCTCATCGCTGAGCCGAACCTCGTTACGTTTCCTACGGTCAGGATATGTATACTGCAGGTCGCAAGCTGCTTGCCCCCTGCTTCGAGCGCTGTTACCGTCAGGTTAACATCTGTGGCAATCCTTTTTGTCCGCATACGGGCTGTAAAGGTCAATAACGACTGTTCTCCAGCAGGCAATGTCATCGGTAAAGTTTCACCCACGATCTCCATTTCGGAAGGCAAGTTAGCAAACTGCAGCTGAAAAGTAAGCGGTATTAAACCTGTATTGACGATGCGCACCATAAACTGTGTCAGTCCCGTTGACTGATCAATAAAATACTCTGGTTGTTCAGGCTGAATCAATAGTGATGCCTGAAGATCCAGTTTTGTAAAAAAAACTCGGCCTGGTTGTATATTTAATGAAATCTCCTCCGAATTGAGCTTGATGCTAAATTCTTGTCTTGCTTCGGAGATCGTCTGCCTATCACTTATGTATTTTAACGGAAAAGTTTTAGTTTCATGGGGTTTCAGCGGTATAAATGGTGGTAATTTTATTAATCCCTGCAAAACTTTCGTATCATTAGCCTCGGGATAGAGTTCAATGGCTCTATCCATGTAGTTGACAATGGTTAACTTATTGGAAAAGGTTTTGGATGCTGAGATAGAGATGGAGTCGTATTCGAAATGGTAGGCAACATCATATCGTTGCTGACTTTTAGCTATGGATAAGAAAAAAGCCGAGCTGCAGAAAAGAAACGCAAAAATCAAATGGCTTCTTATTGACATAGCATATCATTCAAGTAACCATAAAAATGAGGCTAAAATTATTGAGATCGAAATTTAGGCAGTCACATGTTCATGTAATGAATTATCAAGCATTCAATTGCGCAATCAATTCACCTTTGCTATTAATCTGAAACTTTCTATAGATTCGTTTGATGTAAATACGGACAGTGTCCAATGATATGGCATATTTTTGGGCAATCATTTTATAGCTGAGGCCTTCAAGAATACCATTGGCGATCTGTAATTCCCGCGCAGTAAGTAAATTTTCCGATTGTTTGGCACTAAAAGCCTGCTCAATTAAAGCGCGATTCACAAAAGGGCTAATAAAAGAACCATTTCCCAGAGTCATTGCTATTGCATTTTTTAAAGATTGAAGACATGTCTTCTTTAACATATAACCCACAGCGCCCTGCCTAAAGCAACTACGTACCTTCTTGATATCACAATTATTGGTCAACACTAGTATTTCAGCACTTGGAAATACACTTTTAGCACGTTCAACAATTAAACTATCCGGATGATCAATATCCACAATCATCACATCCGGCACTTGATCGCATGCTGTAGTTGCAAGTGTCCCCTGATCGAAAAGCACCTCTATTGGTATAGCTGATTCAGATTTATTTTTTTTCGAGATGATCTTTTTTGTCTCTGCCCGTTCTTGCTTATCTATGTCAATTATCCCAACTGTAATCATGATATTTTACAATTTATTAAACTGAAAATTATAGGATCTCTTTTAAAATATCATAATCTAACTCCAAAAAACAATTGTCAAACATATAAACAATTGCAACCTTTAATTATTTTTAAAGAAAAACTACACCTAAAATAAAATTTGAAAAAGAATTAAATTTTGATATTTAGATATAAAATTAATAATAATTTATATTCTAAGCAAAAACAAAAAGAGAAAACGAGCGCCTACAATATAATATTTATTTTCTAAGAACTCATATTTCACTCTAAGAAAAATATCAATATTTCATATTTCAGGGGTTTTTAAAACCATAAATCGTAGGTTGTATTTTTAAGAATCTTATTTATATTTGACAAAAAAAATCCAATGAACCACATCTATATCTTTCTGTTTATTAATTTTTTAACTTTAATACCCAATTGTCTTTATGCACAAAGCACTGGATGGGAAAAAGTAAACAAACAGCTTGAAACAGTTAGTGGTGATTCTGCACGCATATTAGTCTATTACAAAGTCGCATCAGAAATTTATAAGAGTACCCCTCAAGACGCGCAGGAGATTGTATCCAAGGGACTAGATCTGGCGGAAACAAAGAAATTTGAGGCATTGGCAATTGACCTGCTCAACCTCCAAGGAGTTATTTACCTGAAATTAAACAACTTTGACGAAAGTATTAAAACCCACTTTAGGGTGCTCAAAAGACGAGAAGAGCGAAATGACAAAAAGGGGATGATGCTTTCTTTCTTGAATATTGGCAATGTATTCAATAAGAGTTATGATCCAGAACAAGCCTTAAAATATTACCAACGCGCATTAGATCTGGCCAAAGAAATTCATGATAATCGAAATCGTGCAAACATATCGACCAATATAGGCAATATTTATGCGCAGAAAGCACTAAATGGTGAGCAAAAGAAAGATGTATCCAATGCGATCGATTATTTAGTTAAAACAGTTGAATTCTGTAAAGCAAACGCCCCTGAGGTTGACCTGTTCAATACCTACATTTTATTGAGCTACCTTTACCTAAAAGCAGACAAACTCGAATGGAGCACATACTATACCGATCTTGCCATCAACATTACTTCAAAGAAAAAAGATCCCGTAGGTGAAAGTTATGCCAGGATCAATCGTGCAAATATCTACGTCAAAGAAAAACGCTTTGATTTGGCTACACAAGAAGTTACCCTCATTAAAAGCATCATTGCTAAAAGTGGGCTTAGCAATCTAACTGAAGAACTTCAAGTTGATTTTGATAAAATAGCGAAGGCTGTTAAAGAGCAAGATGAACATTTAATTCTCAGCGATCAAGATAGTTCGGATCGAAAGTTCCATGAAGATGCTGAAGTCTTACGTGTAAGAATTAGGGAAGAACTTCGGGAGAAATATGAAAGCGAAAAGAAAGAGCTCGAAAATAAAAATCTAATATTGGAAAACGCTTCCATCGAACGTGAAGCACATTGGGTAAAATTAATGTGGCTGGCCACCTTTTTTGTTCTATTAATCTTTTTGGTGTTGGTTCTGCTATTGGTCAAAAAGAACCGGTTATTACGAAAAGAAAAACAAAAGGTCGATGATCAAGCTGCTGAGATCAGGCATCAACATGAAGAACTGGTTCAAGCAGACCGATTTCGATCCACTATATTTTCCGTCGTATCCCATGATCTTCGAAGTCCTTTATCAACTTTTCAAGCACTACTTTCTGTATCAAAAATTGTCGATCTTCCAGCTCACGAAATCAAAAGCATGTTGATTACTATTGGTAATCAAGTCACTACAGCGTCCAAAATGCTCGACAGTTTACTCGTTTGGTCTTCACAGCAGATGGCGAATGAAAAGCTTGACATGCAGGAAATTGTACCGTTTCAAATTGTAAAAGAATGTGAGGAGTTGTTCATTGATCGGATTAATCTAAAAAATTTAGTTATAGATGTCCGTATTTCCCCGCAATTGACCATTCGTAGTGATCTTAAACGATTTGAATTTATCATTCGAAATATCTTCAACAACGCAATCAAATTTAGCTTTAGTGGCAAATCCATTATTTTTAATCAGCGTGAAACCGATAGTGAAGTTCTTATATCGATTACAGATCAGGGTGTAGGAATGGACGAGCGAAAAATTACCGCACTTAAAAGTATGCAGAAACAACAAACTAGTTTAGAAGGCACATTTGAAGAAAAGGGTGCTGGTATCGGTTTAATGCTCTGTCATGAGTTTGCAAACCGAATGGGCTACTCGATTACAGTGGAGAGCAGCGAAGGTTTTGGAAGTACGTTTACCCTTCATATCCCTAAATAGCATTGTGCTATGTAGCAGAATGCTATTTAGGGATAGTTAAGAGCCTTTAACAATTCTTTTCAAATACTCTCCATAACCTGACTTACAGAGTGGCGCAGAAATTTTCAGTAGCTGCTGCTTATCAATGTAACCCATTCTGTAGGCAACTTCTTCTATTGCTCCTATTTTCATTCCTTGCCGCTCCTCTATCACTTGCACAAATTGCCCTGCTTGCATGAGAGACTGGATCGTTCCGGTATCCAACCAAGCTGTACCACGATCAAAAATTCCGACCTTTAATTTACCGCGGCGTAGATACTCTTTATTGATATCTGTTATCTCCAGTTCTCCACGGGGGGAAGGTGCTATATTTTTTGCGATACTAACCACTTCGTTATCATAAAAATAAATTCCCGGAACAGCATAATTCGATTTGGGTGATTGCGGCTTCTCTTCAATAGAAATCACATTATTTGTTTCATCAAATTCAACTACTCCATACCGTTCCGGGTCCTGCACTGGATAGGCGAAGACCACTCCGCCATCAGGGTCTGAAGAAGACTGCAATAGCTTTGAAAGTCCAGAGCTGTAAAATATATTATCCCCTAAAATCAGGGCTACTTTATCATCACCAATAAATTCTTCTCCCAGCAAAAATGCCTGTGCAAGCCCGTCTGGACTAGGTTGCTCTTTATATTCAAAACGGCACCCTAATTGTGATCCATCACCTAATAACTTTTCAAAGTTAGGTAGATCCTGTGGAGTGGATATAATCAAAATTTCACGTATTCCGGCCAGCATCAAGGTAGACAACGGATAATATATCATGGGTTTATCATATACGGGCATCAATTGTTTACTTACAGCAAGCGTCAGCGGATGCAATCGCGTGCCTGAGCCGCCAGCCAATATAATTCCTTTCATTTTAATGTTATTTAGGGAAGAAGACTTTACGATACTAATGTCGACAAAGCCTCTTGTTATCGTCAATCTATTTATCTTTAAATTCTTCAGTAAGCATGTTGCCCAAACTTATTTTCCAGTCTGGAACTTGTATTCCAAACGTACTTCTTATTTTTGATTTATCAAGCAAGGAATACATCGGCCTACGAGCAGGCGTCGGATATGCAGTTGTTGGAATTGACCTGACTTCACAGTCGAACGAACGGAAGTCACGTATTGCTACAGCAAAGTCATACCACGAAATTTCGCCTTCGTTACTATAGTGGTAAATACCAGCTTTCCATTCGGCAGAATCCAAAACTTTCAAAATTACTAGGGCTAGATCTTTTGCATAAGTGGGACTTCCTATTTGATCGCTGATTACGTTAACTTCATGTCGCTCGGTCATTAGACGGCACATGGTTTTTACAAAGTTTTTACCGTAGGAGGAATACACCCAGGAAGTCCGTATAATGATTGCTTCAGGATGCCATTTCTGAATGGCCAGTTCCCCTGCAAGCTTAGTTTGTCCATATACGTTGATGGGATTAGTGGTCGCATGCTCAGTCAAAGGAGAAGCAGATGATCCATCGAAAACGTAATCTGTAGAAATAGCTATAAGTTTGGCATTATGGATACGGCAGTATTGAGCAATCTCTTCACAAGCTAAATGGTTGACCAAATTTGCCGTAACCTGATCCGTCTCAGCTTTATCCACCGCTGTGTATGCTCCTGCATGAATAATCAAATCGGGTTGATACATCCCCAAAATTTGCTGTATGATCTGAATTTGATCCAATGGCAATTGCTTTCGATCTAAGAAATAACACTCATCTACTGTATTATACAGTAAAAGATCTTTTAGTTCCGAACCAAGTTGACCTGAAGCTCCTGTTATAACAATTCGCATATCATCTAAATTAATTTCAGGCGCAATTTTTCAAAAGATTGTGCTTCCTGATCCTTTTGTGAGAGAATCATTTCTTCATGGGGTATTTGCCAGTCTATACCCAATTCAAAATCTAATGGATTTACGCCATCTTCCGATTCTTTGTGATAGTTATTATCACATTTATAGAAAAAAACTGCATGTTCTGATAATACAGAGAAGCCATGTAAGAAACCTCTCGGAACAAATAGCTGTTTTCTATTTTCAGCTGAAAGCTCTACAGTAATATGTTGTCCAAAGGTGATTGATCCCGGGCGAACATCGACAGCAACATCCAGCACTTTTCCTTCAACGACTCGAACCAACTTAGCCTGAGCATGATCGCCGGCCTGTAAATGTAGCCCCCTCACGACACCAAACTGTGATTTGGATTGATTGTCTTGCACAAAATGAGGTTTATAACCAAGTATTGCTGTTAGCTTTGTTTCATTAAATGACTCAAAAAAATAACCTCTTTCGTCTTCATAAACTGTCGGTTCAAGTATAAAACATCCTTTCAGTTTTGTCTCCGTATACGTCATGCTTATGCGTCTTTATATTGATTGTCGTAATATTTTTTATAATCGCCCGATGTCACATGCTCCAGCCATTCCTGATTAGACAAGAACCAATCTATCGTCCGCGACAAACCTTCTTCAAAAGTTACTGAAGGATACCATCCCAATTCCTTATTGATCTTGGTTGCATCAATTGCATAACGCAAATCGTGTCCGGGACGGTCTTTAACAAAAGTAATTAATTGCATCGAAGAGTCTTCTTCACGTCCCAATTTCTCGTCCATTTGTTTACATAGCTCTTTGATCAGATCTATATTTTGCCACTCATTGAATCCACCGACATTATAAGAGTCACCATTTTTACCCTCATGAAAAACGAGATCGATAGCTTTTGCGTGATCAATCACATATAACCAATCGCGGGTATATTTTCCATCACCATAAACCGGGAGAGGCTTATTATTTAAAATATTATGAATGCAAAGAGGAATCAATTTCTCCGGGAAATGATTAGGTCCATAATTGTTTGAACAGTTTGTTAAAACAATAGGTAAACCGTAAGTATCATGATAAGCCCGGACAAAATGATCCGAACTTGCCTTCGAAGCGGAATATGGTGAATGGGGATCATATTTTGTTTCTTCCGTAAAAAATCCCGTATCGCCAAGCGCACCAAATACCTCATCGGTAGATACGTGATGAAAACGTTTCCCTTCAAAATTATTCTTCCAAATTGCATTGGCTGCATTCAATAAATTGACAGTTCCAATCACGTTGGTCATCACGAAAGCCGTTGGATCAACAATCGAACGGTCAACATGAGACTCCGCTGCCAGATGGATAACTCCATCTGGCTGATATTTTTGAAAAATATCCAAAATGAGCTGCTGATCCGTAATATCTGCTTTAACAAAAGTATAATTTGGTAAGTGCTCGATATCTTTTAAATTCTCTAGATTGCCGGCATAGGTCAATGCATCCAGATTGATAATTTGATATTCTGGATACTTCAGCACAAACCCACGTACAACATGTGAACCTATAAATCCGGCCCCCCCGGTAATTAAAACTGTTTTATTCATATAATGACTCTCGATAGTTTAGACCATTCGCCTACAAGTGATAACTTCGCTAAATAGTTCGTTAAAATTAGGATGATTTTTGTGAATTGACAAGTTTTAATCCATAAGTAAACCGAATAAACCAAAAAAGCTCTCAATAAGAGAGCTTTTTTGATATCGTATCAGCAAACTAAAATGTTAACTGCCTAAAATAAAATTTACAACACATTCTTTACCAAAGAATATACGGGTACCTCTATAGGTTCCCCATGAACTAATTCGATTTCTTTCTTATCCGCGACCGTGTCCAACACTTCATATTCCGAATTCTGAGATTTAAACTCTGGGACTACTTCCTTCATCGCAGCGACAAGGCCCATAAAATCGGGCAGCAGTGTATCGGCATCCAAAATCTGTTGGCAGATGGCATTAATACGATCCGCTTTAAGTGAAAGTTCATCATGATTTACTTTTGCGATCATGATTTTTGGATGATGTGTTTTCACAGTATTTTCATTGTTTGCCAAAAGTTCTTCATAAATCTTTTCTCCGGGGCGCAATCCAACAATTTTGATGTCAATATCCTCAGGGTAACGATATCCCTTTAATTTGATCATCCGTTTGGCCAAATCGATTATTTTAACAGACTTGCCCATATCGAATACAAAAATCTCACCTCCTTTCCCCATCACACCCGCTTCTTGAACAAGTTGACAAGCTTCAGGAATAGTCATAAAGAAACGTGTGATGTCTGGATGAGTTAACGTCAACGGACCTCCCTCAGCCATCTGCTTTTCAAATAGCGGTATAACCGAACCATTTGACCCGAGTACATTACCAAACCGAGTGATAATAAAGCTTGTATCAGACTTACCGCTACAACTACTCACATAAATCTCAGCCATACGTTTGGTGGCTCCCATAACATTTGTGGGGTTTACCGCTTTATCTGTGGATACCATGACCATCTTTTTTGTACCATATCGCATACAGAGATCCGCAACGATTTTACTCCCTAATACATTAGTCTGGATGGACTCGTAAGGATTAGCTTCCATCAACGGCACATGTTTATAAGCCGCTGCATGGAACACCAAATCAGGTTTATACTCGTCAAATATCCGTTGCATAAATGCAAAATTCCGTACATCCCCAACGACGCAATGCAAATGCTCTGCAAAGGTAGCCTTAATAGATTGCTGTACATCATAAATTGCGGACTCTGCCTGATCAAGCAGGATCAACTTCTTATAATGCCTTCTTGCAATCTGTCGAGCTAGTTCCGAACCAATAGATCCAGCTGCACCTGTTACTAAAATAACTTTACCACGCATTTCGTCTTCAATTTCTGGATGATCTAACTTAATCGGTTTACGCCCCAATAGATCTTCTATCTTTAACGGCCGAATTTCACGTTTGGCGCCGGAGTTAAGTAATATCCGGGCTGGTGGCATTATTTTCAGTTCAAGCCCAAGATTTTGAAACCAATCTGAGACGTATTCCAGCCGTTCGGGATCGTTATTTTCAACCGCAATGATTACCTGAGTAATCTGGCATTTCTCAACATATTCTTTCGTAATTTCGGTAATATCTTTAATTTTTAAACCTGCCAAGCGCTTACCTATCCGTGATATTTTATCTTCGACAAAAGCGACCACCTGATACTTCGTCCGCTGGTCTTCTTTTAAGAGAGAAAACGATACTAGCCCTGGTCTCGAAGCACCAAATATCAACACATTCTCCCCTTTCCTACCCGGCAAAAAAAGATATTCATATATAGTCCGATAGATTACACGCGCCCCCACCATAATGACCAGCAAAATTGTAGCCTGCATAGTCAATACGCCATACGACAATCTAAGATAATCTCCCGCCAAAGTTCCTTTATCAAAGATAGTTTTGATAATAAACGTGAAAATCATCAACAGGATATAGGCGGATCCCACCGTTTTAAATATTTTAATAGTGTCACGAATGCCTGTTTGTCGAACAATCCCTCGAAAGGTGTCGTAACACAAGAACATCAAGAGGTAAATTGGCAATATAACGACAACTTTTTTTAACATCAATTCGATATCAAATACTCCCTTGAAGTTGTTGACCACATAATTAGAAAACACATAGCTTGCAAACACAAACCACATGTCGATCATTAAAATGACCCATCTTGGATTGTCCTTTCTCAGGCGCCTTCTTAAATCTCCTAGAGAACCCATCATAGCTTTTTCTCTTATTTTATTAAATGTTACTGACCGTGTCTGCGACAAACGGACACTATCTGATATGGCTTTGTTATAATATTTTATAAAGGAAATGCAAGATAGTTAAATTTTCGCACTCAAATTGCTCCTACGATAAAATATCATTAAAAAGAACCCTATTCATTCGATCAATTTATCATCGTGGACTAAGCAACTATTATACCGAAACTGTTACATTCAAAAAATAATAACATGAATAGATTATAATTCATAGAACAGCGCATCATATTTAACAGATTAGACTTACAAAAAATAATTCTCTAACATCACTTGTCGGAAATTTATAGCATACCATTCGACCTTATGCATATCAATATAATTATTGGCATATTGTTTGTAATAGGTACCTCGTAGTCATGGAAAGGAATTTGTAACTTACCCTTCACTTTATATAGCTTGAAACGCCACTCCTTTACTGCACTATTTGCACAACAATAATAAGATTTGCATCATGGGATTTTTTAGTAATTTGTTTGGGAAAAAGACTTCATCAATCCGCTCTTTAGCGCAGTTGGAATTTTTAGAAGTAGACATGCACAACCACCTGTTACCAGGTATTGATGATGGAAGTAATTCTGTGCAACAATCCTTACATTATATCCAAGAGCTGCAGCGTTTAGGCCTTAAAAAGTTTATCTGTACCCCACATATCATGGCCGGCGTACATCAAAACACCAAGTTTAGTATTGAACACGCGAAAGATTCACTGGTGGCGGGATTAAAGAAATCTGGCAATGATGTGGATATATTCGGCGCAGCTGAACATATGATTGATGAAAATCTTTCTTTATTGATCCGTGAAAATGAGCTCTGCGTGATGCCAGGCGGTTATGTATTGATTGAAATGTCTTATCTATCCGAATCGAAAGCTTTGTTTCATACCATCTTAAATATTCAAAAATTAGGTTACAAACCTATTCTAGCTCATCCTGAACGTTATAATTATTACCATAGCAACTTTAACATTTATAAGCAGATCAAAGATGCAGGCTGCTTACTCCAATTAAATCTACTTTCCTTGAGCCGATACTATGGGGTCGATGTTAAAGCCATCGCGATGACCCTATTAAAATCCGGTATGTATGATTTTGTCGGTACCGACCTCCATCATCAACGTCATCTTGATGCTTTAAAAAATATAGTTGAAAAATACCCCATTCGTGAGATGTTAAGAACTTCACCCATCTTAAATGAAACACTTCTTGATCATATCGATCAACATAAAGGTCAAGTGATCGCTGTATAAACGGCAGATACAATCACTATAAATTATTTATAAACATGTTTTAAAATAATCTATTGTCTTTGACAATCCCTCTTCCAGTTGGATCGTGGGATTCCAGTCCAAGCAATTCTTGGCAACTTCAATATCAGGCTTCCTTTGTTGTGGGTCATCTTGAGGTAATGGCAAAAACTTAATCTTCGATTTTGAACCGGTTTGTAAGATCACCTGTTCCGCCAATTGAAGTATAGTAAATTCATTGGGGTTACCTATATTTACTGGCCCTATAAAAGATGGTTCTGCAGCCATCATTCTTATCATTCCATCCACCAAATCATCTACGTATTGAAAACTTCGGGTCTGATTTCCTTCGCCATAAATGGTAATATCTTTATTTTGTAAGGCCTGCATAATAAAATTGGATACTACTCGCCCGTCCTGCGGATGCATGCGTGGACCATAGGTATTAAAAATCCGGACGATCTTTATCGCAATATGATGTTGCCGATGATAATCCATAAACAACGTTTCGGCACATCGCTTTCCCTCGTCATAGCAGGAACGGATACCAATAGGATTCACATTTCCCCAATAGCTCTCGGGCTGTGGATGGATGTGTGGGTCGCCATATATTTCACTTGTAGAAGCCTGTAAAATACGTGCATTTACCCGCTTTGCAAGTCCAAGCATATTGATTGCCCCCATAACGGATGTTTTAATCGTTTTTATCGGATTATACTGATAGTGAACTGGGCTGGCGGGACAGGCAAGATTATATATTTCGTCCACCTCAGCAAAAAAAGGTTCTGTCACATCATGCCGCACAAGCTCGAAATACGGGTTTTTCAACAGGTGAACGATGTTAGATTTATCCCCAGTGAAGAAATTATCCATACAGATGACTTCATTCCCGTCCTTAAGCAAACGTTCACAAAGATGTGAACCTATAAATCCAGCTCCTCCCGAGACTAGTACTCTTTTTTTTAGGTTATACATAAATTAGTGATTTATACTGTCGAATTTTTAATGGTTAGACGGCTTATTCAAAAGTGGCACACGAAAGCCGAAACGTGAGCCAATATGCTCTTCCGACTCGAAAAAGAAGACCCCACCGTTTTGTTGGATAAAATGGTAAACAACCCACAGTCCCAAACCCTTACCTTTCTCCCGCATAGGCGTAATCTTACCTTCTTCCATAATTTGGGCTTGTAGCTGACGCTGTGCATCCAAGCTCATTCCCACACCTGTATCAATAAATTCGACAACAGCATCATCTTTATCGCGATATAAATTGAGCTTGATCAGGGAATCTTCGTGACTAAACTTCACAGCATTGATCAAAAGATTCCTCAACATACTTTTCATGATATCCACATCAAAAAAGATCTGCAAACTGGATTGTAAGGTTAATTGTATGTCGATATTTTTCAACTTGGCTGTCGGTTGAAGCGTCTCCACTACACCTTTGATCATTTCATCAAACTCAATTTCCTGGGGCATGTAACTTAGCACACCCAAACTATTTTTAGTCCATTTGAGCAGATTATCCAAAACACTAAAAAGTTGCTCAGCGATATCATTACCCGTATTGACCATATCTGCATACCCAGTATTGCTGCTTTCGGGGCTCATGGTCAAAATATTTAAAATCATTTTTAATGAAGATATTGGACTTCGGAGATCATGTGCCAGAATAGCATACATTCTATCCCGATTTAATATTGCTTCCTGAAGCTGTGCCGTCTGTTTGGAAATGGTATTGCCCGATTCAATCAGCTTAACCTGATGTTTGATACGTTGAAGCAATTCCTTCTTATTAAAGGGCTTCGAAACATAGTCAACACCGCCGCTGTCAAATCCACGCACAACATCATCAGCAGATTTTAAGTTCGTGATAAACAATACTGGAATATGTTTATACTGTTCCATGGATTTCAACTCCGCTGTCAGATCAAATCCATTTGTTTCGCCCATGACAACATCCATTAAAATAAGGTCGATTCGATTATTTTCCAAATTTTCGAATGCTCCTCTAGCACCCGAGGCAGAGAAGACGTTGAAATGTTCGCGTTCTAAGATTTCTTTTAATACAAAAAGATTTAGCTCAGAATCCTCTACGACGAGAATATTATACGTTGAAAAATCAATTTCCATAGATCATTATAACTTAATTAGATATTATATAGAAGGATCCAATCATTTTTTACCATTCATAAACCAATATTACGTTATTAATTGCTGCAATAATTTGTGTAGCAAAAATATTATACAATATCAATTTACCTTTAAATCAACCAGTACAGGAAGATGATCACTATAATCAACATTGCCAGTACTATAATTTATAGCCCGGAATTCATTGCCGGAAAAGAAGACAAAATCAATCCGGAAGAGCTTCATTAAATAGGCATAGGTATAGCCATATCCATTACCCGCTTCGCAAAACGCATCCTTTAGATTTCCTTTAATTTTATGATAACTATATGAATTAGGACTGTTATTAAAGTCTCCACAAATAAGTGTAGGAAAAGGCGATTTATCGATTAAACTCCGTAAAAGATCTGCCTGAGCACCCCTCAATCTGAAATTTCCAGACATTGTTTTAATCGCACTCCACCATTTTACCCCTATATTTTCGGCAGCCAATAGATTTCCTTTCACCTGGTTCCAATTTGTCGTTTGCAAATGGCAAGTTCCAATGCGGATCCTTTCACCTTTAAAGGAAAGATCGGCGAAAATCGCACAATTCGGACGTTCCTCAAATGATACAGTCTGAACCGATTCCAACGGAAACTTGCTTAAGATAGCAAGCTGATTGTTTCCTGAATTGCTTTCCGTCATTATTAAATATGGAAACTGGCCAAATACCTCCTTCAATTCCGACGCCGAACACTCGGCCGGTACCTCCTGCAGACATAACGTATTTACTTGCTGTGATTCAATATAGGAAGCAATCTGTTCCATGGAAGATAAATTATAAATCATTTTGAATTCACGGACATTATACGACGCTAAGCGTATGTCTGCCGTTTCATTCTGTTCCATTGAGTTTACTTGAATTATCTTTGCGAAATAATGAAAGTTGGCCAATAGTGCTATTAACGGACAAATACTATACCAACCACGCCTGTAAAGGCCAATAATAAGGAAAAGCAAATTACCACAGACAAGTGCTGGCAATAACACACCAATCCATTGAAAAAAAACAGTGGTCTGTGGCGAGATAAACAACGCTAAAAAGGACAATGAGGTAAGCAGTGACACGATAACAATTACAATTCTAATTAACGCGCCGGATATACTAAACGGTCTAAATTCAAACTCTTGCGCCATAATATGTTATTTAAACCTGTTCAAATAGGGGAAATTTTATGCTAAAAGTAGCTCCCTCTCCAAGCTCCGACTCGACACTTAACTGCCCATTCATTTGCTCAACTATACCCTTACAAATCGCCAGACCCAAACCCGTACCCTTATCCAACGAGTTAATCTTATAAAACCTATTGAAGATCAACTCATGATTTTCCTTGGCTATTCCTATACCATTATCCTTTACATAGAATTCTATATGATCATCTTTTAACGTATAACCAACATGGACAGCACCTTCTGGCGGTGTAAATTTTAAGCTGTTATTAATAAGATTGACCAGGACCTGAATGACCCGACCACGATCCAGTCTCGCCACGACCTCCCTTTCAGGAATGTCAAAAATTATAGCAGGCTGCTCATCATTGGGCAGAAAACTCAATGATAATTCATTCAATATTCCTTTAAGAGACACATCCGAATTCCTTAGCCTAACTCTACCTGCATCCATTTGTGACATTTCAAGTACGTCGGTTATCAATCGCAGCAACTGGCTACTATTAGCGTTGAGGAGCTCACCATATTCCTTTCGCAATTCAGGATCTGGCGTATCTGCAATAATACTTCCAAATCCCATGATTGCGCTAAGCGGCGTACGGATTTCATGATTCATATTGGAGATAAAGGCAGACTTTAACCGTTCGGATTCCTCTGCTGCTTCTTTTGAACGCAAGAGTTGCTCTTCATAACGTAACTGATCAGAGATATCGCGCTTGATGGTCCAGACAATATCTTCACCATTGCCATTTTTGATCATCAGCGAACTGCATTCTGAGCCGATAATATCAAGTTCTGGATATAGCGTATCACAGCGGTATTGATAATAACCCGAAGCTGAAATGATTTTTTGTACCGATAAATCCCAAGCTTCTTGTGTTGTGAACTCACGCAGACATTCAAAGATTTTTAAGCCAGTAATATCTTCCAGTTCATTAAGACCGTTTTGCTGCCGGCATGCTTTATTTGCGAAAGCCATATTTCCATTTTTATGACATGCAAAAATACTATACGGTGCATTGTCAACAACTGCAAGCACCATTTCAAGTTCATTTCTGTTCTTAATAAAATCACTTACATTTTGCGAAAAACCTTCTATTATATATACATTGTTTTCAAGGCGTTTATCATATTTTGTCGCCCGCACATAGGTTATGGGAGCACCAGATTGCTTTATACGGTATTCAAATGTACTATAATCAATGGAATCATTATGTAGAAATGCCTCCATTCCCTTTCTGTCATCTGGATGGACAGAAGTGAGCAGCTCCGCCAAAGTGATCTTCTCAGGTGTTTCCAGATTCCTTTTAAGTAAATTAGAATAACCATTGTGTGTTAATTCCTGATGTTGCATATCATAGGTCCAATGGCCAATCATGGCGACCTTTCCTACCTCAAGCTGTGCGGTAAGTGCCGATTTAAGACGGTACTTCATATTACTCCTTTGAGTAATATCCCGATACTGACAAATTAAATGTTCGTCATCAAATTTGTGAATCAGAAATTTGAAATAATACATCTGTTCATCTGTTGGAAGATCGTAATTTAGATTGGAGGTTTCCCCTGTTTGACGACAAAATGCAAATTCCTGTTCAATGAGCCTCGATGTCGGTTGAGGCAAAAGGGACAAAATATTCTTGCCAATTACATCGACGTCGGGGTTTAAAATTGGATTATTTGTTTTCATTATTGCATCTACGCAAATGTTATCACGGTTGATTAACAATAACGTATCGCAAGTTATATTCAGTATCTTCTCCAAGAACTTTAAATCATGTAATATTTTTTTCTCCATAACATTCATAGGTTTATTTTCTTTGAGATTTCTCCCACCCGCCAACAAAGCGCCTGCTAAATAAATAGTAAATTCCACGCATCACATTGATGTTCATAAACAAAAAGTAGTACGGGATATAAAATAATTTCGAACTATTGGGATTATTTCGCCGCGCATATCCCAAAGCCGCACAAAGATAGCAGAGAGACTGAAGCGCAAAAATGACGTAAAACACATTGAAAGATGATGAACTTCGGTATCCAAGAATGGCCGACAGGGGGAAGAGCGCAAAAAGGGCAAAAGGTGTGACAGACCACCGCAGCACACGATGTGAAATATATTGAAAACTCAGCTTCCCAAATTTAAACACATTTAATAACGGAAGTAACCTTCCTATAGACTGCCATCCACCTGCAGCGATACGTCTTTTCCGCTTTCCTTCTTCTTCCATGTTCAGCGACCCGTACTCGACAGCATAGGCATTCGATGTATAGGCAATCCGATGCCCTTTTTGTGCAATACGCATCGATAGCATAAAATCATCCAACAAGGTATCTTCTTCCATTGAATCGAATAATTCTTTACGCACTGCAAATAGTTCTCCCGCAGCTCCTACAGCAGAATAGAACTCAAAGTCTAGCCTTTTTAGCAGCGATTCATATTTCCAATAAGCTCCCTCTCCTTTTGAAGAAACAGTATCATCACTGCTAAAAGCCACCCTTTTCTCGCCAGAGACACAACCGATTGTTGGATCACTAAATTGGTCGGCAATAATCTTCAAAGCCTCTGCATTCAGCAAACAATTTGCATCGCTAAACACAACAATTGGAGTTTTCACATATTCCATGCCATGATTAACGGCAGCAGTTTTGCCTTTCCTAAGGGGTGACCCGACAATCTCTACCATCGGATACTGTTTCAATAGCTCACGACTGTGGTCGGTACTTCCATCTATAACCCATAGGATGTGTAACTTGTCTACTGGGTAATCAAGTTCAAGGCAATTTGACATTTTTTCAGGGATAATTTCCGCCTCATTATAAGCGGTAATAAATAGCGTCAACGGAGGAAACTGCTTTCCCTCGCTGTTTTGCTCGCCCTCCTTTCTCTGAATGGGGTATGGAAATAACCTAGCTAGTATAAAAATGACGATAGCATAACCGATATAGGTATATAGCACCAAGAATATACAAGTCCAGAAGACAAATTGAATCATAGGCCTGATAGATTTTAGACAAAAATAGACAATTATTTTTACTGAATCTTGTTGGAATCTTCATCCTGGTAATGCTTTTTCCCTGAAAATAGCCCACCCATGGATGTTATTGCTTTACGCAACCTGACAAAAAAGCTATTTGCAAGAGATCCGTCGGCAGCGATTGTATTCTGTCCCGTCATCGCCCGCGCTTTTGGACTTCGAATAAAATGAATCTTTCCATAGGCCTTAAGTCCCAAAGCCATTGACCCGTCTTCGCCACGTTTTATATCTGTCCTAAAATTAACCTTTCGCCCCAGCTCGGTCTTAAAGGAAAAGACCATCCCCCGCACGCACAATTCAGGCCTTTTTATAAATTGCAGGTTCAGGTAAATATCCCGAAGTGCTTCATAAAACCAAAGCAAAGTCCTCGACTGCCCAGCTCGGGGCAAGAAACTCCACAAACTACATGTGGCGGATATCCCTGGCCTATCTAATACTTTCATATGCGTTTCAGCATAACTTGGGGGATACATGGTGTCTCCATCTACGCAAAGTATAAATCTGCCCCGTGCTTGATCAAGACCACACTGTCTAGCAAAGCCCGGACCCTGCTTTAGTTCATTGTGATAAGTCACACCAAGTCGTTTCAAAATTGATTCTGTTTGATCCGTCGAATTATTGTTAACGACAATTAATTCCATGGGCAAATAACAATGCTGTTCTGCTAAAGACCAGAGACATGCCAAAAGCTTCTTTTCTTCATTATAGGCGATGACCACAATACTTATAATCGGGTCAAAACTTGAAGAAAGTTCGATCTGTGCCCGAACTTTCTCGATAACATCATTATCTACAGACCCCACTTCTTGGTCATAGACCTTCGCATATTGTGTATACCATTTAGCCATCCTAGCGTCAATTATTTTGTTAAAACATTAAATTGCTTGCAGCACTTTATTCATCTGTTCGGCCCATGATAAGTCCAAAATACTATTGCGAATACAGGCTGGGTCAAATTTTTCCTTTTTTAAAAATTCCAGTATTTTAGTGATATTAATAGCGGACTCATCAGGACCCGCTTTAATCACATACGGTCGGCCGTCAAAATCAGCATCAGTTTCCGAATAGATAAAGGGAATTCCACGCGCTGCATATTCTCTATTTTTTAAGGTTTTTATGACCTGTATACCACTGCGATGACGGCCTAAACTACCGATTGCAAAGTCTGCCAGATTAAACATGGCATCCAATTCGTCACCCCAAAGCGGGCCATGTAAGACTACCTCTTGCTGAAGATTGAATTGCGTTATCGGCTCCAAAATAGATGAACGTTCACGTTCGCCGCTGAATCGGCCAACCAAGTGAAAAATGACTTGGCAATCAGGGTGACTTTGTTTATAAATACCAAGTCCGCGAACCAGTCGATCAAATCCGTGCCAATAATGTATTTCCGCAACACCAAGCAAATGGATAATTCGTTTTTCTACTCCTTCCTGTGGTTTACGAACTGGAATGGCACTGAAGTCTATCCCATTGGAGATACGTATCGCTCGCTGCCCAAAAATTGTTCGGGCATCAGAAAAAGTCACCAAAGCGTCCAATTGCTTTGCAAGCTTTTTACGATAAAGACGATCGATTGCCAATTCGAGGCGCATGCGCAAGGTTACATATTCCTGGTCATAAGGATAAGTCGGAATCTCCATTAACACTTTTGCGCCCGACAGCCGCATCATCTTCACCATGCTTAATGTGAAAGGATTTGCATTATGGTCGGATCGGATATAAATCAACGCGAACTTATTTTGCTGTACATATTCAGAAATTGCCCGATAATCTATACGTTTACGTATTTTTGCTATTGGACCTTTACCAAAATCCACAAGAATATCATCTTCAATCTTCCATACACGTGAACCATCCCTTTCTACGCTGTAATAACACAGCTGAACATCCACATCAGCAGATTTCAAGCCATTAATTTGACCCCATATTTTTTTACTAATACCATTATGTTCACTAAAACCATGGAATACTAAAAAAAGTACCTTATACGATTTATCTTTCACTGGGACCTTCACGTTAGATTGTTGTTAAATACTTTTGCTGCTAGACTGGAAAATACAAAAAGATTATGAATACAAGAAAAAATGATCAAAATGCTTTAATGAAAAAGTTTGATAAGATAATTTAATCTTACTGAATTGATGACTTACGTAAAAATGCCAACAGCAGATTGCGATACCCTCCTAACCAAATGATTAAGATCATAGAAAAAAGATAGATAGCAGTTTTGAACACTAATCGAAAAACCAAATTATCGGGCAAATGGTAACCTACAACAAAATGAAAAATGAGCCCAAGTACGAGTGCAAAAAAGATGGGTCGCCAAAGGCTATTGAAAAAGCCAACCATACTCCGTCTGAATATCACGCGATACATTAACCAGTAGGCCTGCACAAAATTGACACTAAATGTAACCAATAAGCACAAGGCCACTGTGTCAATATTTTTCGCGTAAAATACACCAAATAGTATTCCAGCAACATTTAATACGGCCGAAAACAAACCGCATATAAATAGACTTTTAGTATCTCCTGCCGTTTGGAAAATGGACCCCGATGACGAGAGGATCAATTGGACACCTACTGTTAGACTCAATATTTTAAAGGAAGGAACTGCTAATCCCCACTGCGGTCCAAAAAATAATAAAATGAGTTCTTCAGCTGAATAAAACAAGAAAACTGATAATGGAAATCCGATAAGCGACAATAGGCTGGTTAATTTTAGATTTGCTTCATAAAGATATCCAATATCCTTTCCTTTCTGACTTAATATCGGATGGATCACTGGTGTAATCACCTGCGTAATGTTTTGGAGTGGCAATGACATTAGTCGATAAGATTTGTCATAAAACCCCAGCGGTACCATGCCCAGATACTTACCAATTAATAGGGTATCCGAATTTCGGCTGAAATAGTTGATAATATTAAATAAAAACTGAAAAATAGAATAAGAAAATAAAGGCCGAAGAGGTTGAAATGAAAAACGTGAGCTAAATTTTAATGGATACTTCAGGTATGAAATAATAAAAATCAATAGTGATGAAAATATCGGGTTTAAAATAAGCGCGTACACCCCCATTCCTTTTAAGGCAGCAATTATAGATAATCCTCCGCCGATAATTTGTACAATCAAACTTCGTAAAGCGATCGATTTAAATAACCTATCGCGAAAAAATAAGGCATTTGGAACTACGGTAATTCCCGAAAAAAATAGACTTAACGCCAGTAATTGGCATATTGGTTTCAATTGAGGCTGTGCATACCATTTTTCGATAATTTCAGCACACAAAAAGAATAGTACTGACAAAGTGATAGCAATATATACAGAAAGGGAAAATAAATAGCCTAATGCCTTTCGATCCAGTTCTTTGTGCTGTATAACTGCAGGAGACAGTCCGAAATCAGCTATTAAATTTAGGAAAGCAATGGCCACCGTGGCTATGGCCACTACGCCAAACTGATCTGGTGCGAGCAATCGTGCTAAAACCGCCGTGACGACCAGCGAAATCACCAAATTCGAGTACTTGGCCAATGCCGTGAAAAATACCCCAGAAACGATTTCCTTTTTTATGTTATCCATGCAAAAAGCCTTTCTTAAACAGTAGAACTCCCATAGTTTTAAATGAAACATATCTTCGCCAATGCGTTAAAACCGAGAGAAATACTTTCCAGCGGTCAGCGATCGACAGCACATGTGCTTTCCATACCGCTGCGTCCAACATACGATGCAGATACAACTCAATAATTTGTCTGCTATCCGAATGCTTTCGTCCATACTCCCTCAAACGCAGGGCAACTGTGAAGTAACATGTTATATTAAAAAGTTTTAATCGGCTTGTCATAATGGAATCCGGCCTGACACGCCTCTGAAAAAATTGCTCTGGGATATAAGCAACTCGAGCTGCCGCTAGATACAATAAGACTGTAAATAACTCATCCTCATGCACAATGCCGGGTTCAAATCCAAATCCGTTACGATCAAGTATGTCTTTACGAATTAAATACATACAAGCTGAAGAGAAGAAGTCGTCTGAGTTCAGTTGCTGTTGCAATGCGTCCGGCCCACTAAAAACAGTATAAGCCGGCATTTTTTGTCGGGAATAATTAAAATCCTTTAGTATTGAGCTATCCGAATTATCCGCAAAAACCGAAGCATCGAAATAAACAAAATCGAGGTCTTTCTTTTCACAATAATCCAAACACATGGATAGTGTATCTGCACGCAGCAGGTCATCGCTATCCATAAAATAAATATACTGGCCGTTCGCAAGAGAATGGCCTCTATTTCTGGCTGCAGATAGACCTTGATTTTCCTGGGAAAATAATTTGACACGGTTATCACATGAACTCCATTTTTCCAGTATGGAGAGACTTTGATCGGTCGAACCATCGTTGATTAGTATAAGTTCAACATCAGCATATTCCTGATGAATAATACTCTGTATAGCCTGATCAACATACATAGCTGTATTATAAACAGGCATTATAATGCTAATCAACGGTCTTTCATTCATGGTTTGATCCAGACATTAAGATTAAAATCGTAATTTTTAACATTTTTTGCCGGGTTTCCAACGACAACACTATATGGCGGAACATCTTTTGTAACCACGGAGCCCGCACCTATTACAGCATGTTCACCTATGCTAATACCTGCTAGAATAACCACATTTCCACCGATCCAGACGTCGTCAGCAATCGTCACTGGAGCGGTACTGACTCCTTGATCTGCAATAGCTTTGGTTACATCTTCATACCTGTGGTTTAATCCTGAAATAAGTACATTTTGACCGATATTCACTTTATTACCAATCGTCACTGGCCCAATGATCGTATTCGAAATTCCTATTCGGCTATTGTTGCCGATAAACAAGTCGCCGACAGCATTATTGAGCACAGCGAATGACTCGATCACGGATCGGGATCCTATCGTACACTTACGAAAGGGAACCAAATCCCGACGAACACTTCCATAAATCACAGAACCCCGACCACGCTTTACATAAAAACATTGCAGCAGACGGATATACCATCGCGGACGTGTACGCACAGGACTCATAATAAGCCAGTGCAATAAACGCTTAAGTGCGCTATGATTATAAATATACGCTTTCATAAATAGCTAATGTCTGTTTTCCTGTATGTTCCCAATTGAAAGCTTTGCTTCGTGCAAGCCCCTTTATGGAAATCTCGTAATATAAATGCGGATCATTCTCCAATTTTAACATACCTTCAGAAATAGATTTAATATCAGTCGGATCGATATATACGACATTGTCGTCGGCAACCTCAGGAATAGCGGAGGTATTGGAAGTAACCACAGGCGTACCACAGGCCATAGCTTCAAGCAAGGGAAGCCCAAAACTTTCCCGAATAGAAGGATACAAAAAAGCAAAAGCACTATTGTAAACTTCGACCAATTGATCATGCGCAATATATTCTTCGACCACAATAAAATCTTTTATTATCAACAGATCAAGTTCTTTCAATAATTTTTCCAAATATATATGATCTAAATCGGCCAGGAGCAACCTTTTCTTGTAATTGCTTCTCTCCAAATAAAAAGCATAAGCCATCAAGGTATTCCTCAGATTTTTTTTGGGATCGGTATTGCCTAAAAGAAGCCAAAACGCCCCCTTCTCAAGCTTTAAAAATGTGCTTTCCGAAGGTATATCCATCGGTTTAAATCTTGAACTTACACCATTATAGACTGTGATGATATTTTTCTGTAGATACGGAAAGGCCGCTTCGATATTTCTTTTTTCAAAGTTAGAGACAGTAATGACCGTATGCACACTTTTCAATACACGCGGCACCACCCAACGTCTATAGATACGTCCCAAATTTTGGTACATGGACGAATTGCTGCCAATCTTTTTCTCCATAAAGATGATATCATGCAAAGTAAGCACCAGTGGAATAGATAGCCCTATAGGCGCAGTATTTGAGGTACAGTGCAAGAGATCAGCATCGCTATTTTTAATAAGCTTAGGTAAAAGGATTTGCTCCCAAATAAAATAATTGGAGCTCTCTAAAACTCTAATCTCAAAATTTGCCGACCCCTCCAAACAGTGATCTTCACCTGGTCCGACGGCGATAATATAATGATTAAAGGTATCCAGTTTTTGAAGAGCACGGATTACTTCCAAAGCAACAAAATCCATTCCGTGTTTATTGAGGCGGAAGATTCGCTGCGCCTCAATGATTATAGTCTTCTTTTTTTTCGCCATGCGGTGTATGCACAAAAGTATTACGTGCCGATTTGATTCCCATAAAGCTACGTAAGATTGCCATAAAAATAAATGGTAATTTTAAAAAGCAGAGCAAAGTCCTCCGCGTATAAAATTTATTTGGTATAGCCAGACCAAGTGACACGATAAACAAGCCATAGAGTATAAGCCATTTATAGGCCAATGCTGGAGCTACCAAATAGACGATACAGCCCAAAATAGGAACCATTCCGAGCAAAATAATTCGGGGTGGAATCGACCATTGTATCAATTTGTCGAGCATAGGCCAGTTACGGGTAATAATTATTGTACGAAATCGCTTCAAAGTAATCAAAAAAGTGTCAATTTGAGCAGCAATCCATCTTTTTCGCTGATTGGATAGATCGCGACGGTTCTGTACTTTCTCGTCTAGTACATACACATCCTCCAGATAAACCGTAAATATCTTATCTAAAAGCAAATAATACTCCAGCTCTTTATCCTCACCCATTGAGCTTATTTTAACCATCGTATTTTTAAACCACTTAATTTCAAACAACATGCCCGAGCCCGTCAATGCGGCGGGTAACCCCAGGTTCACATGCCCCTGCCTAAAAATTGAATTATTTATTTCCTCACTGATCCCATCGAGATATGCGGTATCGGTATTGCTATTTTTTGCTATGCGATGTGTTTGGATGGCAACCGCGCCAGATGCAAAGCAGTCGTTGACAAGTGCTAGATAATTTGGAGAAACTAAATTATCAGCATCCAATATAACCACGCCATCAAAATCTTCTTCTTTGATAACGTTCATTGTCAGATTTAGAGCAGCGGCTTTAGATCTCTTTTCATACGTAGGAATTAGTATTCGAACGCCCAAATCTTCAAGCTCTTGATTGGTTTCTCTCTTCATACTATCAGAAACAACGATAATTTCGAAAAGCTCTTTTGGATAGTCTTGTTTTAAAAACGAGCGTATGCTATCAACGATTACTGCATCCTCTTTATATGCAGGAAATATGACAAGAAATCGATGTTGAATATTCGATCGTTCAAAGAATAATTTCTTAGGAATGCGATAACCGACTGAAAAAACAAAGAAATACATGATCCATACCAGGAAAGGAATAAAAATCAATGTTTCAATAATAAACAAAACCGTTCCCATCAGCATAGACTCCCTTTAGAAAATAATTTAATCCCAGACCATGTCCCTGAACATACTGCACCAACATGCCTCCACATACCCGAAAAAACAAATCTAATCAATCTTGTACTGTTCGCTATCCCAATAAGATAAAAAATAGCCAAAATCCGGTTTATCCCCGACCTATTTCGATAGGCAAATAACAAGCGGTTACGTGTCAGATAAAATGTTTTTAATGGGGAGTCCTGGCCCGTGGAGGCGCTTTCTTTATGATAAATATGGGCAGCTGCAAAATACACTATTTTATACTTCTTATTGATCCGACAGCTCCAGTCCAACTCTTCATAGTAAAGAAAGAAAAGCTCCGACATCACACCAATTTCCTTGATAATCCTATTGGGTACCAACATAGCTGCACCATGTAAATAGGGGATCTCAATGCTTGTATCATGTTGGCCTCTATCTATTTCCCGATAACCGATCTGTTTATTACGTAGGGTAATTGATGTCAGCGGTGAACACCCGGCAAATTGGATCATTCCCTTGGGTTGATAATACATTATCTTAGGTGAAATTCCACCTACTTGTGAATCTAGCGCAAATACTTCTAACATGCCCAAAATTTCGCTATCGGCGTTTTCTGGAAGCAGTGTATCATTATTTAAGAAATAAATAAATTCGCCAGTAGCTATTTCCAGCCCCAAGTTATTTCCTCCTGCAAATCCCAGGTTCATGCTAGTATAATAGCCCTTTATAAAAGGAAATTGATTTTTTAGCAGGCAATATTCGTCTTTTAACGAACCATTATCAATGACAATAACCTCATATGCAAAAGATAATCTCGCATTCACAATACTTTCCAGCAGAGAAATCGTATCAGCCAATCCATTATAATTGACCGTTATGAAAGATATTTTATACGGTTCTAATGTCATCGCTCAGTTTTTTGTCCAAATAAGGCGAAAGCATAATAACCCCCATTAGAATGTATACGGTCTGCCCAGTAGGCATTTGATGGAGCACTTCATTCGCATACCCCGCGACCATAATTCCTGCAAGTCCGGCTGTAGAAGCCATTGCAATAGACTTGATCCGCCTATCTTTCAGTCGAAATAGCACGTAATATGTGCCATATCCCAATATCGTGAGACATAAAATAATATAGCAAATAAGACCGAAGATCCCCGTTTCTACCCATATAAAAACGAAGGAAGAATCTGTTGCGATACCATGTATTGCATCTCCTTCGTTCGCATGTTTAGACCCGCCCAATCCTATACCAAAAGGATGGTCTCCCATAAAAGTTCGCATTTTTTTCTGGTTCTCCAAGCGAACATTAAAAGAAGCATCCTTTGAAAAAGAGAAAGCCGTCCGCATACGACGGATATCGGAACTGCTATTGCCAATGGTCGTTAAATTAAAGAAAGCAAAAGCCATTATTAATAAAGAAAGACCAAAGATTATCCACTTCCACTCCTTTACAAGGACAATGAAGAAAGCGAAGCCAACAAAAGGCACGGCAATAGCGGCCCTTGTCCCCGATATCATCATGCCGTAAGTCGCAAAAGCGGCAACAACAATATAAAGAAAACGTCTTTTTGCCTGCCTTTCATAAATAGCTAAGATCGTAAAAACAACCACAGCCAAGCCCATATGACAGCCAAAGTTTGCTGCATCACTGAAGAATGAAAAATAACGGATCCCACTATAAATAACATGCGTATGAGCGCCGAATGTATATAGCCAAGCAGACTCGAATCGGTCTAAACCGATATACTTTTGGCCTATCGCCTTTAAAGCTCCCAAAAGAACAAGTATGCCCCAAACTCTAAAAAATAAACGCAATTTGGAAATGTTATCCAAACTAATAAAGACCAATAATTGAAATAAGACAATATGCATCCCAATGCTACGGACTGTCGTAATCCAGTTCGCAAAAGTGGACATTGGATTTATAATCTCCAACATGCAATAAAGCATCCAAAAGATCGAGATCAGGAGAAAAGAATTAAAGTAAACCTTGCCTAAGGAATTTCCCCTAATAAAATGCAAAGCTAGTGAGAGAAAATTAAATAAGATCAAAAGATCAAGTATGACACCTACCGGAAGTGGAAATGTGATATAGCGTCCAAAACCCATCACCAGGTAGGATGCAATATACAATAGAAAGAAACAACTTATTGGCGAAGACAGCAACACCATAATGCCCAATAGAAATATAGGCAACATATAAAACACCATAGCCAATGACACACCGGCAAAAATAAAAATGCAAGTTCCTGCCAATCCCCCGAGTATGAGGAACGGCAGGAGCAAATGCCGACTGGTTATCATCGATTTTGTATGATCATACTGCATCATATCCCACTACTTTCCCAGCGATGTCAGACCAAAATTACCCAATTGATATTCCAGGCGTCTCAAAAAGGTAAACGGAGGCAACATGCCTGTAAATTCTTCTACAACATATTTTTCAGCATTCATTAAACAGATAACAATTGGTTTACCGGCCGAACGTTGCAATAGATCTGCAAACATCAACTCATCTTCAGTTTTCCATACCGAGTCAGCTCGCAATACCAATAATGTCGCCATGCCCCGTTCTAAAAAGATAGAAGGAATAGGACGTAATGCCATAGAGCCGTGCTTGACTAATGAAATATCATAATTGCCCAATTTTTCCTCCCATGCATCATCCACTAAATATTCCCTCGATTCGGCACTAAAATCAGTTCCTTCTTTATATGCTAGAACATTAATACCCAATCCCTGCCAGTAGGTTTTTAAAATATCTGTCAGTGTGCCCAAATCTAGTGTAGAAGAGAACTTGACGATATTGATAAAGTTTATAGGATTCGAATTGTTGTAAAAACCATATAATCTATTAGCCAAAACATGGACTGCTCTTTCTTCAATTTTATTTTGTTTACTACCGTCTTTTCCAAGCTTAGGCAGTGCTGCTATAACTTTTCCTTTCGTAATCCGTTCAGTTCGCGTTTTATCCCTTAAAGTGCGGTCAAATAATTCGATAATAAGCAATATCCCGAGTATAAATGCTACGGTTCCAAAAAAGACAGCAAAAACAATAAGTTTTCTGCTATGAGGGAGAGCATTTAACGGAAAGCTCGCTGGATTGATTACTTTAAGCGTAGCCGAATTCATCTCGAGACTCTTTAATCTTAGACGAGCCGCATTCAAACTGGATAAGATCGACAGATAAGATTGTTCTGTAAAAGATATACCTCTTTCCTTACGCTTTAAGACAGAGCCAATCGGCGAATATTGCGTGTACTTGTGATCTAGCTCTTGTTTAAAATCACGTGCGACATTGAGTTCCGCCTCCGAGCGTTTAAAACGTAAAAGTTCTTCTACCCATTGCTTCACATAATTTGAATTCGGATAGCCATTTTTAGTATATTTTTCCGAGGTGTATTGATCCATAAACGAACGGAAGCCCTTTTCCTTTTGATCCAATTCGTTGGACAGTACATCTAAATCAGCTCCACCCTGTTTTTGCTTAAGCGAATCTACACTTAACGTCCGTATCTTTGAAATATTATAGTTGATATCTGCAATCTGGTTCATACGCGCCAAAAACTCTGTATTATTTTTGATCGCACGCATATTAGCATCCATCCCTGATTCAAGTTGTTTTATCGCCGCCTGTGAACTGTTATAAACAAACAGTACATCCTGATGTCGTAGTTCATACTCTTTATCCAACAAAGCAATTGCTTCCGTTTGTTTGTCATAATTGATCACGCGGTTTTCAACGTTATACATGGTAAGCGAGTCTTCCTGTCCACGGAGTTCGCGGCCTATACGTTCAAGCTCCGCTTCAAAATACCGGATGACATTATTGGTGCTACCAAATTGCAAGTTGGTATATTCTATCGCAAAAACTTTACTCAAAATCTCCAGTGTCTGAAAAGCAACCCCCGGATCATTTGCCTGATAGTTTATCTGTAAAATATCGCTATTGTCGACCCTATTGATTTTAATATTTTCGCGAAGAGCGTTATAGCTAAAATAAGGATGATTCCAGTTGAAAAGACCATAGACAAAATTGTTGCGGTCTGCTTTCTCATATTTTTCCAGATTTTTTACCGTATTCTCTTCTGAACGCTTATCAATCAGCTTTTGTACATCTTTCGGCGTAATTGCAACAAGTTCTTTGTAATGTTTTGCGGTAATATATACATTATCTTTAGTGGGATCGCCATGAATCATTAGGCGAGCATATAGCTGCATGGAAAGCCTTTTGATCGTTTCTTTCGAGTTGATGGTATTGATAATATTCTGAATCGAATTGTTTAAGACATTCCAGTCTTGTGATGCATTAGATTCACCAGGATCACTTCCGTAACTCGAAATAACACCTGTATAGATCGTAATGTCGGTTTTATATTGCCTGTCCATTTGACGGGTCAGATAAATCGCTAATAAGGAAAAACCCAGCGGCAAAATCAATAGCCACCACTTAATTCTGAAAATGGCCCGAAAAATATAATGAAAAATATTCATGATGCTATTGGCTTATAATTTTTGTCTTACTCAGGATTTCTAAAGTAAGAATTTCATTCGTAATAATAGATTCGTTGGTTTTTAGGATTTCGTACGCTTCTGTCTCCAGCTTCTTAGCCGTATTCAGATCGCTAATATTTGCATTGCCCGATTTGAATTCATTTTCAGTCATCTTATAATTCGCTAGAGCAATATTGTAATCTTCTATTTTTTTCTTGAGAGTAGATAGAGCTGTTTTTACTTTAGTATAAGAATTGACGATGCGAATTCTTTGCTCATCGAGCCATTTATCCAATTCCAACTGTGTAAATCGCTGTTCCATCTTCTGCCGTTTGATTTTATTACCTCGATCGAACAGGTCATCCAAAGGAATATTGACCCCTGCAGTTCCATAATATGAACTTTGTGTTACACCGGAGGACTGATAGAACAATGGGGTATACTCATTTGTGAATGCAGAATTAATTGCGATATTACCATACTGCCAAGATCCACCAACCCTGAAATATTTTAACCAACTTCTCTTTTCGGTTATTAACTGATTCGCCTGGGCCTCCATTTTTGCCTCATACATCTCCACCCCGGGACTTTGTTTGGCATTTTGATAGAGTGTTTCCAATGGCGGCAATTTCAGCTTTGTAAAATCGACCATGTCTGTTGGATCCATTACAGATTGTGCTTTTAGCAATAGGCATACTGTTAGCAAATTTAACAGTAAGAAAGCCTTTTTAAGCAATAAGTTCATCAAAATAAATATTTATGTTATTAAACATCCGCCTTTTGAATAAATGCGGAAAACGTTTTATATAATATCTTCAAATCCATCCACACTGAATATTGCTGCGCATAGTCAATATCCAGTTTTATTCTTTCCTGATCAGACATACTTCCATTATCGCCACGCTTCTCCACCTGCCATAAACCAGTTATTCCGGCTGGTGCCATAAATCGCTCCACACTATCGTCTGTCGTCAGCATCTCTGCTTCATAGAGTGGCAAAGGCCTATTTCCTACAATAGACATATCTCCTTTAAGTACATTAAACAACTGGGGCAGTTCATCAATGCTATATTTACGGATAATGCGCCCTACCCTAGTCACACGTGGATCTTTTTCAAGCTTAAAGAAAGCTGCTTTTTTTTGCCTTCCTGTGCCATCTGAGCCTTTTACGACAGTTTCATCATCAATCAAAACATCTCTTAACTCATCTGCTGTAAAAAGCTGTGCATCACCATCGCTTATCATAGTGGCCGAAGGGCTATGATTAATACTTAATGATACATCCGAATATTGATTAAGGGCCATATACTCTTTTAAACGTTTGTCAGCATCGGGGTACATGGATCTGAATTTATAAAAATCAAACATGTAATAACCGGATCCTATGCGTTTCGACTTATAGACTGCCGAACCTTTACTTTCCATCTTAACAGCTAGATAAACAATTACCAATATCGGTGAAAGTAGTAGGATTAAAAGTGAAGAAACTGCTATATCAAATAATCTTTTTCCTAAAGGAATTCCTAATTGAGGAAAAGATGTATGAGTGGGTTCAAATTTTTCAGTCTGTGCTGTCGCTTCGAAATAAAGTTTAATATATTTTCTAACCGATTCAAAAACATCCGCATGTGCACGTGGACTAATGGTATTTGTGATACCAGCATCAAAATAAGATTGTTTCTCAAAACGGGAAAGATCATTTCCAATCAAGATCAGTAATGTATCTTTTCCATGCTCAACAAGCTTTGTCAACCTCGATAGATCTTTATTTAAGCTTTTGCTTTTTTCATAGAAGACCACTGAAAAAAACTGCCCTTCATGTTCTTGAAAATACATATCCATGGCTTCGAATGAATCAAAAAACTTCAAGTCAACGCCCAATATTTCTTGGACTTGTTGATGAAAATAATCAAAAGTTTCGAGATTATCACCAAAGTATATATAATCGCTATATTGAGGCATTATTTTAATGCTTTTTTAATCCGAAGCTTTAATTCAAGCGGATTGAACGGTTTTAAGATAAAGTCATCAGCCCCAGCTTCAAGCAAACTGATACGGGTATTGGAATTATCCTCGCCTGACAAAAAGATCACCGGAATAGTCTTCAGAAATTCATTTTGCTTGATCATAAGTAGCAAATCATATCCATTCATTTCTGGCATGGTATAATCTGATAAAATTAAGTCAACGACATTCCCTTCCTTAAGCCAATTGTAGGCATCCATCGCATTGCTAAAGAAACGAAATTCATAATCTGCATTTAAGTAAAGTGTAATCAATTGACCAATTGCTGGTTTGTCATCAATTATTAGAATCTTCTTTTTCATCAATCTTTATGATTTAATAGCTTTGCTTTGGAACTGCATACCATAAACATACTACAAATACCAAAGCATTTACCTTTTTAAAAGGATGCTCTGGTACATGCAGAAGTTAGTGTTTTTATTATTTTTTATGTAGATACCAATCTGTATTTTGAATACCACTACTTGTTGCCCAAGACTCAAAGAGCGGATAAGCAACGGTAATCGCTTGTCCTTCGGATGGGTATACAAAAGAGACTGGCACCAACAAACCAAATGGTTCATTCGATTTGGTTTTAAATGGATCTGTAGCGGACAACAGGCTACCTGTCTCCTTCAAGACCAAACTTTTATTGATTTTGTCTGTTGCTTTATAACCAACCAAGTGCACCTCATTTCGGCCAGCAAGGTTTTGATTGAAGTTTACAATGAAGGTATTTAATGTCCCATAAGTAAAGTTATCTATCGGCGTATTGAACTCAACCGTTACGATGACCTCCACCGGCGCATATTGACCCGATTGAGTCGATATAAAGCGTGTATCTGACACTCCAAAAGCCTTATGCGCATCATCCCATAATGGAAGGACAGCATACGTTTGGCCGGATTCCGTTCCGTTTGCTCCAAGAGGTAAGGCATTCCCTACCAAATCTGTACGGGAATACGTAACCTTTTTTACATTTCCTGTTGCGATACCATCCAACTGCACAGCAGTGGAAAAACGGATTGACGCACCTATCGAACGTAATTTCGCTTTTAAGGCCACTTTTGTCACCTTATTTGCCGTATTTTGAAATTTGGTGATATTCATATCCAATACGCAATCATTCATATCATAATCGCCTTTAGCGGGCCATTTATCTTCGAACACATAAGAATAAGTACCCAAATTAACCTCAGTAACTGTTTGGTCTGTCGGATTGCCGCCAGTTGAATTATTACCACCTGCGTTACAAGAAGTCCCTGCAATTACTACGGTAGACTTATCGTAAGGAACTAATTTAGCTGGACTATTGATCACATAATATGTGCTCCATTGTGCATTCGCTGTATGATCTGAGCAAGCTACCTCTAGGTTACCACCATACGTAATGGCCATCCACTGGTTGCTTACATCAACCTTTTTAAGACGGGCCAATGCCTGACCCGAAGTTGGCCCAGTCATGGTGCTCGCCTGGCTGTTAAATTTAGCCAAAGTTTTCACATCCAAAATAGAAGCTGCAGCCAAATTGATTTTTGTACCACCGGCATCTAATTTGTCTAAACTTAATAAAGCGCCTTGAGCCACCGAAATTGTCGCACCATTAGTCGTCAATGAATTGATTACTGTATGACAAACAGCCTCCAGAGTTGCATTTGTCAAGGTAGCGTTCTGTACAGTAAGTGTTCCCTCATTACGCACCACTGTACCGTTTGTGGTACTGTTCAGATTTTGGATTGTAGCCACCCCATAGTTTGTGAAATTACCATTGGTGATATCTGCTTTATCCGCAGTAAGCGTACCATAATTGACATACAGCGTATTATTCTTTGTCTCCATTTTGGAAAGTGAAGCCGAGCCATAATTGACAAAGCCTCCCACCGTATTCTGCGTTACGTTAACTAGGTCAATGGAACCCGCCTGCGTAATGTAGAGCCCATTATTACCTCCAAGGTTCAACTCAAAGCTTGTATTTTTCCATGATCCCTGCACGTAAATTTTCACATTGCTCGTACCATTGTTCGCATCGATTCTACCTGTAAAAGTCACACCAGATTTAACAACATACGATTTATTGGACTCGACAGAAATTGTCGAATTACCCGATAGCGCGATTGCATCCGAAGGAACTACAACCGGTGTAGCTTCCACCGCTGCCGCTCTTAATCCGCCACTTACCAATGTAGTATTTGTCGTAGCACCACGCAAAACACTCGCTTTACTAGACGAACCCGCGCTGACTCCACCCACATTGATCGCATTTTGCTGTCCAACCTCAATCATACTGATCGCAGCAATACCTAATGGAGATGTCTCTCTCAAATAGATATATTTCGCAATCGTCGGAATCATGAGCTTACCAACAAAATCCTGCCCTAATTTCGCCTGACCCGCAGCCAGCAGATTCGCCCCACTACCCAACGTCGGATCATTATCAAAAAATTCCACCCGATAAAAGTATTTACCGCTGAATTTATCGTCAACAGCAACGCGCACATCCACAGCACGTGTCGAATTCCACATAAAATCAGTTGGCACCTTAACGCCACCAGGAAATAAGGATGAAGAATCGGAGGCCGCAGCAGTGTCGTTGTACAAATCTTTCACTTTTGAACAACTTGCCCCGAAGAGCGTAATCCCTGCAAGACCCACCAAGAAGAGATTAAAGCTTTTTATGTTATACATAATTAAATAATAATAGATCAATATCAAACAGCTCTATCGGTTGACCGAAACAGGACTTTAATATTTGGCTTATATACAATACTATTAATGCCGAACTGCTTGAAGCAAAGATATAACTAATTTTAGTGAGTAGATGACAAAATGCGCAACTCCAGTATAAATTGCAAATCTTGTAGCGGTTCAACTACACTGTCGCATAACAAACTACAAAATTAGGTTATAGCAACAGAAAGATAATAAGTTAGGAATATTATCCATGCCAACGTTTACGGTACTCAGTTGGCGTCAAGGCCGTTTCTTTCAAAAAGAATGTACTAAAGTTATTAACGTCTGCATAACCGAGTTCCCAAGCAATCTGCTTAATACTGAGTGATGATTCGGTAATCAGCTTTTTACTCACTCGAAGCAACTCTTCGGTAATCAGTTCTTTTGGCGTAGCCCCCAGCAACTCTTTCGTTAAGTTAGTTAATTTTTTAGTTGCGATATTTAGCTCTTCAGCATAGAAAGCTACACGTTTTTCTTTTTTTACATACTGCTCCACCAACTCCTGAAAACGCCTTACGAGCTTAATATCTTCACTCTGTCCCACCAGTTCATCCGACTGTCTGTCTTCAGCATATATTGCCGCCAAGAGTACAATTTGCTTAACAATATTGTGAGCCAAATCGCGATATATCACCTGATTATAATTCTGCTTGGATAGCTTAAGTTGCATACCCACAAATTCATAGTAGGTCGCATATTCCATAGGCACACGCAGCACATGGTAGTTATATTCGTTTGTATTAAACGATTTGAAGTTCCGCAGAAACGCAGTATCAACCGCTGTACGGGCAAAAAAGCTTTCCGAAAAATAAATAATTAGAAAAGGTCGCGACTCATCTGGGTTAGCTTCAATTTTTATTCCCCTCGGAATCAAAACCAAACAGTATTCTTCAATTTCCGTAATCTGTTTATTAATCCGCATACTACAACCGCCCTTTGATACAAAAAGAACCACATAATTTTCTTTTGCTGTTGCATCCGTTACCTCCGAAGGCTCCTGCGCTACACCAATGACCCGCTGAACTCCAAATTCCATAATTATTATTTACTGCATATAAGGCCTGACAACCATTTCGTAATGCTGAAATAGGGAGCAATTTAGCAAATAAATCCCGAACACAAAAAAATGCATTTTCAAATCATGAAACGCATTTCAAGTACATTTGCTATATAACATCCCCCTGAAACATCTTCCTAAGCAGGCAATCACTAACTACATTTAGAAAACTACAAAAGGTGTAGCTACAGCAAGAAACAAGTAATGGTTAAAATTGGTTTTGACATGCAGATATATCCGCAAATTGTTTCCTAACCAACTAATCTATCAAGCAAACCTATCACCGCCCCCATCCTTATTTTGCACGACTTGTATTAGCCAGGATATAGAGACCTATATGCATGATAATTTAAAAGATAAACACTTGTAAAATGAACAAAAAAGTAACGAAACCTCCAAAAATCAGCGAATCTAAGGTGAATTTCAAAAAGTATAATGGCACAGAACGACTATTGTTCTAACACGCATAATAATAAGCAAAAAAGAAAAACAGATTGGTTGTCAATACAATTTTTCCTAAAATGAAACAGCACAGAAGAGAATATAGACTATTCAAATTTAAATCAAAAATTATATTATTTTATAAAAGAACAACTAAATAACAATTATTACATAATAAAAAACCCACCCAGTTAAGTTAAGTGCTGAAAACGCGTATTTATACTTGTCAAGAAAAAATAAAAAACACACTAAAAATATCAACACGAGAAATATATGCCTACAATTACAGAAAAAAAAGACTCAAAGCATTTAAAACAGCATTAATGTTAAAACAAATTAATTACAGAAAAAAAAATAGGTGAAAATAAATCAATAAAGCACCAAACAAAATATAAAACAAGTTGTTCAATGGAAAGTTAGCATAAAGAAAGCTGGCCATATCTGTTTAAAAATGAAGACATATTGCCTTAAAATAATAATTTATCATAAATAACAGATACATACATAACGATGAAGAAAGTTGTTTTATTGTACAATCAACAGAGATTTATAAAAAGTTTACAATTTTTTTTTGCACAAGTTGATATTAAGTCGTAATATTACAATTCGATTCAAAAAAGTACAACTAACATATAAGCAATTAAAGTATTAACAATTAAATTAGAAACCAAAAAAACAGAAAAATAACTAGAAATACCCAGGCTACAATAGCAATATAATTGCCTATACGCAAAGGCAAGCCGTTAGATCCTAGGCATTTCTGAAGATATCAGGGTTAAATTGTCCATTAAATTTAAACCCGCACTAGTAATAGTGCGGAATATCCAAATAATATCATCATGAATAAGAACGCAAAAAAAATGTACGTAGCTCCGTCCATTAAAGAGCACGTAGTTGAACTTGAGCAAGGCATTGCTGCAGGTTCTCAGGCACAACCAGGTTCAACACCACAAACCGACGGTTGGGGAGCAGGTCCAGACGGTACTACTACCGGAGAGGGTGCTTAACGTATGATCATCACATTACTTAACAACACGAAAAAGCACTAAAATGAGATTTCATCTGACTAAAAGAGCTCACTGGGTTGTTGCGATGGCAATGCTAGCAATCCCCGGTACATTAATCACGAGTTGCTCCAAGGACAACAAGACTGAAAATGTCGACAACAAAACAAATGTCCTCACTGTCGCGGTGGGAGGCATCAAAACCAGCGGAAATGATGGCACAGTGAAAGTTGGCTCGGCGAAACCGAGCACAACGACGAGCAAAATCCATTCATTTTCCGATGTAGACATGGTTGTTTCCACTGACAACAATTTACCAACCATTACCAACGATGCGATAGCGGTAAAGCGATCTGGCGGATTAGCCGCGGATGTCGCCCCTGGCGTTACTGAAAATATGGTATCAGGTACAAAATATGTTGTCTATATCTATTCGGGAACAACACTGGTTACCGCCAAACAGCTGGTAGCAGGTACAGCAGGTACTATCGAAGGGCTTAATCCCGCCACATCTTACACATGGATAGCCCTTTCTTACAACACTTCAGATAACGATCAACCTGCACTTACACCAACAAATGGATCGATTGCCCTTGCACAAAATAAAGATGTGCTTTATGCTTCCGGAACAGTAAATCTGGCGACAAATTCAAACATCAATATCCAATTCAGCCATAAGTTTTCACGCATTGGAATTGAATTGAACACCAAAGGGGTTTTTGGTAATATCACAGGTAATCCTACAGTTAATGTTACCGGATTAAACTTAGCCACAGGTAGCATTGCATTGCTTGATGGAACTATCACAGCAGGCGCGAGCTTCACCCCAACGTTAACTTACGCCAACTTTACAAACATCGATCCGGCATTTAATGATGCAAAAATTGCTTACGTGTATACAGTATCTACTGCTGCTCAAAATGCAATTAATGTACAAGTCCAAAATTTAAATATTAGCCATGTCGACGGAAGCCTAGCTCGCACCTATTTTGCTACCGCTTCTAACTTCCCCTTTTCGGTAACACCGCAACTAGGAAACAGTCATCGCTTGTTGTTGAACGTGGTGGAATCTCCATTAGTCACAAATTACGGGGGCCGCACTGTAAAATGGGCTCGGTCTAACCTGTTTTACAGAGGCAACAATGGCAATGGTCGCAACTACGCATTCTATGCAAATAATCAATTGACGGCTAGGGCTAATGGATATTTCGCTTTTGGAAGTATTGTTCCCGGACAATTTGCGACGACCACCACCAATAATGGTGATCCTTGCGCCTTGGTATATCCCGCAGGTCTATGGAAACAACCGGCTAAAGCAGACTTTACCAATATGGTTCGCGGGGATATTGAAGTAAATCAACTCACGGGTGCATTAGGAGGCCTGGGCCAGGTGGTTGATGCAACAGGAACAACTGGACTTTTAAACATCATTACAAATTTATTGACGAATACAACATCTTTGCTGGTAAATACTGCAGCGCCGAATTCATCTTTAACACCATCTAGTCCATACAATTACGGTCAATACACATTAGCATCTGGTGCAAATGGAGCTCCTACTTCAGGATCTAATGCCTTTGGCGACGTAAATAGCGCTTCTAATAGATTGCGCTTCTACTACAATGGTGAGATTTCAAATGTCAATATCTTGCCCCTACTTGGAAACGGAGGGCTAGCAAATGTTGGTTTGAATGATCTTAGTGTTGACATTGCAAACTTCCAAGTGGCAAACTTAAATCTCCCCTTACTCAGTAGTTACGGCAGAGCGACTACACTTTGGACAAATGAACAAGGTACAAATATCGTCGGCTTAGTAGGCGCGGGTACCTGGGGATATTATGGTAATGCCGGCCGGGGATTAAGCCTAGTTCCTCTTTCATTAGGTACTCGGTTCCATATGGCAAACAATACAGGACAACTTCTCAATGGTGTGAGTGCATTAGGAGCAAATGTATTGAGTACATCATTTAAGAATGTTCGCTGCGTACGTGTAAACTAAAAAATAAGCACAGGATAATTTTTGGAGCTTCGGCGACCAAATGTAGACGGCTAGAAATTCTAGCCGTCTTTTTTTTTGAAAATGTAGTCTTTAGACTACCCGGAAAATTATTACATGATTTTAGCATTTTTTAACAGGAGCAATTCCGCAATATTTTTTTAAATTTACACCATCAAGTCATTTTTTTTGCGTTCGACTTGATAATATTAATGGATAGAATGGGGCGAAGGCGTTCGCCCCATTTATTTTTCACCCGCCTGTACAGCACCTGCCTTTACATACATCCGACTGATCAAATTCTAAACACAAAATACCCCGGCAGAAAACTTTTCCCTAATGACATCATAGCTTTTCTTAGGTTAGCTTAGTGGTTAAATAAATTTTTAGCCCAGCTACATCTAATCGCTCGCACGAATTTCATCTATAGCAAAAAGCGGCTTACGATGCCGAGAACCTTCAAACCAAGCTGGAAATTCTTGTGAAAAAGAAAGTTTTACCTTTAAAAAACGTGCAGGTTGCGTTTTCAATCCAAATGAAACGGGGTAACACTTTGGACCTTCCCGGATTAAACTGGAATCGATCTTATGCGTTCCGATGCGCCCATAAGATACATTATCGTTTGAACTCTCCACCTTTACTTCATCCGGCAGAAAAAGATAATGTGCTGGATCCAACAGAAAATTAAGATGAACTTGCGCGGGCTGTGTTTCCCGCGAGAAGGGAAAAGTAATCTCCACCTCCTTGCCATCAAACAAGAGCCAATTGTAACTGTAATCGATCGTACCAGATAGTCCATCATTCAATGTTGTTTTTCCGTTAGCGGGGAAATCCTGCAAAAATAGCGGTTTGAAAAAGGGATGTACACCCTGCAGCAAGGAAGGCAGATAGGGTTTATTTAATAGTGTTAACCATTGCTTCCGATATTGCTCGAGGCTGCCGTTAACTTCAGCCAACTCGATAGCTCCACCGCGAAGTGCACTGTCCAAAAACAGATCAATCCGTTTCATCCAATTGGGATTAACCATCCACTGATTAGCATCTTTCTTGCTTAAAAAGCCGAGTGGATGCTCTCCATACGCCTTTGCCTGCTCCAACGATGCATACTCCAGACCTAAGGCAATCAAATTGACACGGCTTAACAATTTCGGATCTCCAGTTACCGCTTTCCGCCCGTCATCCACAAGATCTTTATACATTGTCATCTTTTCCGGCCCTAGATATCCACGGCGAGAAAGAATCGGGTTACCGTATATATCGAGAGTGGAGCGACTCGTATTTCGTGCATTCAATAGCTGATTGAGATACTTTTTAATACTTTTTGCAGCTAGACCATAATACCCCTCCAGAAAATCATTTTCAACCTCAATCGGATCCACCTCAGGATTCCACAGACTCTTAGCCTGCACATAACTCGCATATGCAGACATATCACCCAGCGTATGTCCTGATCCGTGCTCAAAAACACCTTTCACCCCATGCTGATGCATAAAGGCAATATTGCCCTGATAATGATCGTACATCGGAAAAGGACTTAAATATGCTGTAAATTGTGTAGTATAATCCCACACAAAAATATTGGAAGAAATTTTTGACCAGTCGTTGAGCTGCCTCCGAAAAGATGCAGCTGTTGGATTATCCCCCAACCCCCGCTCCCGAGTTGCGTCTATCGTACTCAACATCACATAAACATTGGAAGATGGCCTTGTGATTTTGGGAGCTTCCGCAGTATAGCCATAGGCTAACGTTGTAAAATATTTGTCCGGAAATTGGGCTGCCACGCCATTCACAAATCGGATCAGCGTGCCTTGGGGGCCTCCCTCTTCCTGATCGACTTTCCTACAGCGATCACAGGTACAGCCTCCCCTACCATCCATTGGTGCAATAGACCAATAGACCGCATCAGGATGATCAGCAATTGCACGCCGAAAATAGTCTAGTGCAATTTTCTGCACTCCTTGATTTGTCAGGCAGAGTTGCGTTGCGCTACGCTTTCCATTTGTGAAAGCGAAAAATTCAGGGTGTTGACGAAAATACTTCTCTGGTGGTATAATTTTAAAAAAAGAATGCCCCCAAAGGCCCCACAAATCTTCAAATCGATGCAAATGATGCCAATCTAGATATTCACTGTCGGCGGAAGCCGGATAATAGGATTCCCGATAACGTAGTGGCGGCTCATAGCAAAAATGGAAATTCAGAGGAAGCGACAGGTTCGACCGCTTAGGAACCCAAGCTGGCCCTTGATCATATTTCCGTGCACCAAACTGTTTTTCAATAAGCTCATATACACCATAAAGTAAACCTTTCCCTGAACCTCCTGTTAGGTAAATCTGACCTTCCCGAACAATAATTTCAAAACCTTCCCGACCAAGCACAACCTTCTTTCCCATCGCCTCCTGATAAAAAGTATTCCCTATATATACTACGTGTTTTTTCGTCCCAGAAGGGCTCGACAATATCGCTAACTCTGCGCCAGTAATTCGTTTGACATAATCCTGTAGTACCTGCGCAGCTTTACGCTCCAAAACTGAGGGATGCTCAGAAATAACAATTTCAGTTTCAGCTTTCCTATCCCGTACAATGTCCAGTTGCTGTGCCATACAGCTGCTGATTAAAAACACAGCAACAACAATGAACAAGCTCAGTCTATAATTCGTATCTTTCATCATTTGTCATTAAACTAAACAACAAAATCTTCCGCCCGCTTGTCCATAACAACACAGTGCACAAAAGAAGCTATCGTATCAAGCACCATGCGCAGCCGGCGCAAGTTTTCATAATAAGGTATTCCAAACCGGAGCAAATGCCCAGATTGCCCCTCTATAATACAATGCTTAATGCATTTTATATGGATTTCTTTCTTTCTCAAAAATTCGTATAGCGGATAAGGATCATAAGCGGACAAAAACAGACATACGACCGGAGATACATCATCACCCTTAAAACAATGCGTAATGTCTGCATCGTTCAGAATACTGTCAAGCTCACTTTTAAAATAAGTCGCCAGATAGGTACTACGATCGAAAATAGCTTTTGGTCCAATTTCCCCATAACGCTTTAGACTTTTCCTCAACCTTTCATACAATAAGAAATCCTGCCCCCCTGGAATACTGAAGCCATGTGTTTGCGGATGTTCAAAAAGATGCTGCTTATTCCAGTATAAAGCGCCCAGCCAACGTGCAAATTCCTCTTTGAACCAAGCTAAGCCTCCTCCCAAAGGACCGTGTAGCCATTTATGTGTACTTCCGATCAACACATCAGCATCCCCAAAAGGAAGTTGCTGAATACCCAATGACTGAGCAATATCAAGAATTAGAATTGCATTCGGGACAACCCTTTTTATACTGCTCAGACGCTGCTTATCCTGCATCAGTTGTCCTGTAGGATAATAGACATGCGACAAGAAAACGACATCTGGTTTCATCTCGTGCAAAAATCGCTCAAATTCCGCAGCATCATTAAGGATAACATCAGATACATAAGTGAGCTGATATTCTGGCAATTGTTCAAAGGGGCCAATCCCCCCCGGATGTTCATGCTCACTCGTCAGTACCTGAAAACTTCCCTTCCCATCCACTCGAAGTCTTCGTAAAAGCGCCAATGCCAATAAATTCATCATCTGAGATGTGCTAGAAGTCACATTACAGCGATATCCATCAGATGGAAACAATTGCGCACATTCATCTTGTATGGAATCAAAAGCTTCCCTTCCCAAAGCATATAAAGCGAGTGGACTACCATTGACCTGATAACTAATCGTTTCGAGCTGATCCTGAGGCAAGGTAGCCAGGCAGCCCGGATTCAGATTTACCTTGGTCGAAGGAAATATATTCACTCTGATCTGATCCCAATACGCTTCATCCGCTATTTTTTTTGCCAGACCTTGCGTTTCGGAACAACAATTTCGCCCATAAACATGTTCGTTCCAGGATCTATGCGGTGTAAAATGATGCGATTGAAGCCTATTATTATACTGTTGCAAAAGACAGATGGATTGTTCAATTACCGTAGGAAAATTGCTATGATATAAACTACTTCCCTGCAAGCTTGTTTCAATCGTATATACAGCCTTTTTAACAGCACTTTCTCCCCGAAGATCAGCTACAAAAGAAATCGCAGGATCCAAACCCATAGCCCCAGCGATGTCACCAATATCCTGGGCAAGTTCAAGAATGGAATAGTGCGTTTCTGTAACATGATTCACCACACGGTGCTCGCCCAGCGATGGAATATCTTTCACAAATCGGGCCAGCGAGTTAACCGCATCGGTCAGAGCCATCAGCCCTGTACGTTGCTTTCCACTTCCGTATACTGTCATCGGAGCCCCAGAAGCTGCCTGCGCGATAAAACGGTTGGCTACAGTCCCAAATATCGGATCATAATCAAAACGAGTAAATAGATCTGGCGAAGCATCCATTTCTGCCGTTAACAGACCAAAAACTGTTGCTTGCATTACCTCGGTGATACGAAGCCCCCAGGTACGTGCAGCCATTGCCACATAATTTGAATCATTGATTTTCGAAACATGATAAATATCATTGGCCGCTCTGGGGTAAGGCAATGGCGTGGAAGCAAGCTGTCCTTTATAACCCGGCTTAAAGTACCCCTCAGCTATTGGTAACCCACCCTTAGCATATTCGCCAAAAGACCCAAGCTTAATGATATGCGCTTCCGGAACATATTCACGTACTGCCCAAAGCAGACGCATATTACCTTCTTCATTGTTTCGTATCGTGTAAAGCGCTTGTTGTAACCCCAACATCGAGTAACTGGCCGAACACTGTTGAGCCAAGTGATAGATCGTATGCGGTCTTTCGCGACGAATCAGATCCGTCAATTCATCCGTACAAACATCAATATGCACACCGCACATGTTCCCTAAACCGTACTTTCGGCCAAATGCTTCAATACGACTGGAAAGGTCTCCAATCTGCAGCCAAGGACCAAATCCCAGATGGGCAACCGTGCTTTTGCGCCAGCCATTATCTAGCAATATAATTTTTTGGTCAGGATGATGCAGGGCAACTTTCATGGCCAACGGCCAACCCAAGTACCCTTCGGCACCTAAAATTAAAATTGTACCATTCATTGTTCAATTATCGGCTAGAGTTAAAATTTCACCTGTAAAGCCAACAGTAGATCATATTGATTACGGAATGTTGCCGTACCAATTTTTTGACTCGTATAAGTACCATTGAGACCTAAGGAAGTGCGATAGTTTATCGTACGCCTATACCCTGCCCCTAAACTTCGGCTCATAACACCACCCAATTCAGGTAATAGAATAAGCCTGCTTCTGTCATCAGGCGACGTTCCCATTCCAAAATTTGCCTGTAATAAATCAGCCTCAGTAAGCTCATATTTTGCGCCAGCCTGAAAAGCTAGGTAAAAATCCTTCTCTTCCTTGATGGCAAATATTCTTGCATTTAGCAGAAAAGGGGCAAAACTTTTACTCACACCCGCCACAAGGGATAAAGCTTTGACCTCCACAACTTCGAGAAAACGAGTACCAATCTCCCCTTCAAAACCTTTTCCCAACTGCCGGTAAAGCGAGTAGGCTAACCTATATTTAGGAAGCAACACATTGTTGGAAATACCGATCGAAGCCTTCCAGTAAAGCAATTTACTCGCCGTATATGTCAGGTCTCCCTCGCCCATAATTCCCGTACCCGATTGCCTTCCTGTGAATAATAGCTGTGCACCATAACTTATTTTTGGCGACAAACGACGGGTGTAATATAAAGTTGCAATACGGTAAGCAGGAGGCGCCGGATTATCATCAACACCCGAAAAGGAGCTGTTCAGCAAAGAAAGTCCAAAAGCGTGCTGCATAGTCTTACTGCGCAAAAAAGCAGCATATTCCCTATGTTTTCGCTGATCGAAGCGCTTGGAAAGGGTGTCGGCATACTGAGCAGCCTCAGCAAATCGCCCTAAACTATCAAGTACAATTACCTTTTTTAGTAGAAAAGGTTCGGCATATTCAAAACGCTGTAACGCCGTATCCACACAACGCAGGGCATACGCAAAATCTCCTTTTCCCATCAACAGACCTATTTTATTCATGTGGGCGAGCGAATCTGTCCGGTTCCCCTCCAGCACGCGGTTGTAACAGAAAATCGCGCTATCGACCAATGCCTTTTTTTGAAAAACCAATCCAGCCGCCATCCAGGCGTCCTGTACCATACCACGATATTTTTGATTGTAGGGATATTCTGTCCGAAGCATGGTGGCAACCTCAGCAGCTGCCATATACTGTGCACTGTTGTAGAGTATAGAAGCTTTCTTCTGAAGAAAGTCACGGTCACCCGGATAACTTTGCAGGGACCGCTGGACAACGAGCAAAGCTTCCGGATAGCGTCGTCTAAGGTCAAGAATATTAGACAGGTAGTGTAGGGCTTCTTTATTATCAGGATCTTCACCCAGCAGTTGGCGAAGATGCGTTTCCGCTTCACCGTACTCCTCAACGAGTATACAGGCATTGGCTGCGGCCAACTGTTGTTCCAGGTAAAGTGATTTAAGTTTCGAATTCTCGGGATATCGGACGTACAATTTTTCACTTAAAGCCACAGCTTGTTGTATTTTACCGGACTGCGCCAGAAAACCGGCCTTTTTCAACTGCAAATCGATATCGTTGGGATAATAACTGATCGCTTGGTCCAGCTCCCGCAAGGCCTCCGCCATATTATTTTGAACAAGGAGCGCCGAAATACGTCCTTGCAGAGCAGCCATATTCTTAGGTTCCAGCCCAAGCGTACGATCATAGTAAACCATGGCGCTATCCGCTTGTTGCTGTTGCAGGTAATAATGACCACAGGCGTTGATCATCTGTATGGCTTCCGACCGGAAAGCTTTATCGCTATTGTTTCCATAAAGCTTAACAGCAATATCTGCCGCGGCTTGATAACGGTGCAACTGATATTCGAAATCCATTTTTCGACGTAGCAGTACACGATCACCTATATTTCGTTGTAAGGCACGGTCTACCCAATACAGCGCCTGCGTCGTCTCCCCACGAGAAGCAGCAATGCCAACTACCTTTTCCAAGGCTTCGCGATCTCCCGGATTCTGATCCAAAATCGACTGGTAAAGCGCATAAGTATCCGTATTCTGATAATAACCAGCGGCTTCTTTTCGTAAACTATTGTTGAGGTCAAGGGCTTTTTTATCTTTAGGATAATAGCGTAAGATCACGCGAAGCACATCTAAAGCCTCAGCATAACGATGTGATTCCTGTAATAGGCTGAGCTTTTGAAATAGCGCATTGTACGATTTACTGTCGCTGTTCAATAGCGCATTTACCCTGGCAATACGAGCGTCGTAGTCGCCACCCTGAGATACAAGGTTGTTCATTTTTTCAATGAGATCAGTATTCTTTGGTGCAAGCTCGAGCGCCTTTTCATAATAAGAATTGGCCAGATTATCCATTCTATTCCCTTTATACCAGTCCGCTTTTGCTTCATAATGCCCTGCCATGGCGAGCCTTACGTTCCGATCAGTCGGAAACCGCCGCATAAGCACCTCCGCCCAAGAGTCTCCATCCTGATAGCGCTTGAGCATATCCAATATATTGAGCTTTTTGATTCCGAAATCTTTGTTGGCAGCAAAACGCGACAATCCCATTTCGACGTACCGCAAGGCTTCCCCAGGTCTATTTTTCGATAAATAAGAACCAATGATATAATAATATACATCTTCATATCCAGGCGACGCGCGCAGTACCAGCTGTGCCGTACGAATGGACTGATCATAGCGTTTCTGGGCCATATAAATACGAGCAAGTTGAACCTGCGCATCAATATGCGCCGGATTTAGCTTTATTGCATCTTCCAGTGACTTTAATGCCTTATGCTGTTGGGAAGATTTAATTTCTATAACAGCCTGTTGGTACAATTTTTCGGCACGTACAGAATTCCAGGTCTGTGCTCGCAACAACTGAGTCGACAGTAGCAAAAGAATAAAAATAGGATAACGGAAATTCATGGTAGCTTAAACTTGATTTTTGACGGTCGATTTTTGGTTTGCAAAACCTTTACGCTGCATATTCCCCCATACCAGCTTTTGTCGGAACATCGACTGAATATAGCCTTTGATACTAAAAAAAACGATGAGCGGATGATAAATAAACGGCTCGGCAAATGCCGTGAGGCAAAGTCCAATCACCTCACCTGTATTCCGATAATGCCTTTCAATTAATTGATCCCACAGCACAGCAATCGAACTTACCAGTACAGAAAACATATAAAGAAAAGCCAGTAATGTAAATGTATTTTCCCAATTAATCGCACCGATAACAATAAGATAGATGTAAAACAATAATCCCAATACTTCGAATATAGGCGCCAAAAATTCAAATAAAAAGTTGTAAGGAAAGACGATAAGACCGAGCCTTTTAAATTTAAAATTAAACAAAACATGCCGATGAAGCAGCATGATCTGGATCAGTCCCCGTGCCCAGCGTACACGTTGCCGGCTAAAAACCGGTAAGGTTTGGGGACCTTCAGTCCAACAAAGTGAGACCGGAATATAGCGAATTGCATATTTGTGATTATTCTGTATCATATAAACACTCATGCGGGTCACCATATCAATGTCTTCCGCAAATGAACGTGGATCATACCCACCAACCTTAACCGCAATATGTTTATCAAAAAGACCAAGTCCCCCCGAAACATTTGGAACACAATTAATTGAACTCCAAGCCATTTTAGAAAGCAGGTAAGCCCGAATGTATTCCAGCTCCTGAAAACGTGGGAGCACCTTATGGGGCGGTTTAAAACGGGTGATCACACCATTATCCACTTCAGAAGAATTGATCATTCGCAAGGGTGCACCCACTGCAATGACACGGCGTTGATTGTTCTCCACATGGATATACCCCGTATCGGGAATTACCTGAATGTCTTTTAAGCGGCTCCGGCTCTTTTCGTCTAAAATGGGGCGCATAAGCCTGGAAAGAGTATCTTCATGCAGAATGCAATCCACATCTGTACAGAGAAAATAATCAAATTTTGAGGCATTGATACCTGCATTCGAAGCGTCTGCTTTGCCTTTTCCATTCGCCTTATCAATGACTAGCAGCTTTTCATAAGCGCGCTCAGTAGAGCGAAAAAAACGCTTCACAGTTTTCGTCTTGATCTTTTCATTGTAGGGCAGATCTACCTCCCTAAGTTCAAAATGCGCCACCAACTTCTCCAAGGTATCATCCGTGCTACCGTCATTAACAATAATGACTTCGTACAAAGGATAATTCAGATGCATTAACGCATAAACATTATCTATGATCGTCAAACCCTCGTTGTAAGCCGGGGCAATGACCGAAATCCCGGGCGAGAGTGGACTCGAAATCACATTTTGCGTATAATGCTCTCTATTTTTACGCCTATACAGCATAATTCCCTTATACGATAGCACCGCCATGATGACGTAGATCACCATGGTCAGGCTACTGTAGGAAAATATAAAAAGTTGGAAAACGTCAATTATGTCTTGGATCATATCGTATAAGTTATTGTTCGTGCAGATAATAGTTTAGAATACGCTGTTTGCGGGAAGGCAAATTGAGCGGATTCCATACCAATTGATTGTTGCGAACTAACCGGGCGAGTATTGCCGCAACATGATTTTCGATTTCAAAATCAAAGGCCGACTGAAATTGTTCCGTCAGAAATTCCATCGCTCGTGGCGTCCGGAACATGCCAAGTGAAAACAGGATTTCGCACTGGCAGTCTACCGGCTGATTAGGATACATTTTTATCAGTATTTCTTGTGTATGCACAGCTCTTAAATGTCCCAGCGCATTGATGGCATGCGAGCGCAAGCTATGATCGTTCACATTCAGCAAACCTTCAATACTATCGATAGCCTCCACACTCTGCTCGTGTGCCGCAAGCTTCATACAACAAATAACAACCGTTTTATTGCGCGAATAACGGATCCAATTTGCAAAGTTTGATTTTACCGTATCGCGGGATTGTTCGAGAATCCGAAAAAATCCAATCAATTCCCAGATACTCAATGGATCCCGAACTTCATCAAAAAAGCGAAAAGGTTCATTTTTACTAAAACGCATAAATGCGCTTCGGGCTGCAGAACGCAGCTCAGACACTTCACTCAGATTGAATCGGAGAATATCAATGTCCGAAATCGCATAGTCCATAAGCGTCAGTTCGTGTAACCCCTGAACATTGCGGTACCATTTCCGCGATTTCATCTTTTGGAGCGAATCCAGATTCAGCCCAAGTAAAACATAAATGCGATGCAGCATCAGCGCATTTGTTCCGGCCACATGCCATCGAAGCCGGATCAAGGTATCAATTAGGGTTTGACGGTTCCCTTTGTCCATCAGCGCAAGCTCATCCAAAACGGACTGGTCAATGGACACCTGTACACTTTCTGTGCCCATTTCCTGGATAAACTGCGGCAAGATACGATCTTCAATCAGCTGGTCCAGCTTATCCTGACGACGCTGTGCTTTTGCTGTTCGAAAACGAAGAATCATAATCACTGCATAAGCAACAAAAGTTCCAATAAAGGAAGTGACCACAATCCCCTGAATTACTGCAATAAATGTTTGGTCTACCGTCATACCTTAGTTTTCAGCTAGGGCTACACGTGTTTGGATATTCCCAATATCAATACCCATCGGCAGTTTGGACTGATCCTGAATGTAACGCATGGAGTTCAGCAGATAACCCTTGACAGCCAGCGACTCTGGATGCTCGACAATTTTAACCCCTGCAATATCGCCAAACTCTTCCAAAATGCAGTCGATCAGATCGCCATAGTGGGCACCGCCCCCACATAAAAATATGCGATTTGATTTAGCGAGGTTTCTATCATTGACCACCTCTCCTAAAGCGGGTGAAACAATTTCAGCATAATACGTCTGTATAGCTTTTTTACGCAATTCTTGCAAATCATACTTTCTGCGGTTGATATAGAGATAGCCATTTCGAAAAGCCTCATCAAGTTGCTGCATGCTCTGGAAGGATAAATCATGAGTCTGCTGAAGTTGTTCGCGTAGTATATTAACAGCATAATGCATCCCCGGAGCACTTCCCATAGCATTTTCCACCACGCCCTCATCTGTACTCAACCCTGTTTCCAATGTCCCAAAGCCAAAGCTAAAAATAAAAAAAGCACCCCTTTCACAGCTTTCACCTCTGCGCAGGGCTACCATACAGCTCACAATCTCAGGCAATACATCCACCTGTGTAACATCTATCGGCAACGTGCCAGATCCCTCCTCACCATACACTCCAGGATCCGACTGGATGATATGCTTTCCACGAAGCGTTTGTTCTGCAGTTTCCCGATACAGGCGGTAGGTACTATTGGGCAGGCCTACGGTAACCATCAGCGGGGTGTTGGCACTCACACCGCTCGACAAAATTGCTGCTTTAAAAAGCAATTGGCATTCCAATGAGTCCGGAGATGCATTTAATGGCCTCCTTGGGCTGTTCCCTTCGTTTAGGGCCAATTTACCACATATATACCATTGCTCGCCCATCCTTATTTTTAATCCCGTCAATAGCGAGTTGGCCGTATTTACCAATGGTGAATTGGTCGCCTGCATCAGGCTTGAGAAAGACTGTATTGTATACATATAATTTTTCGTATATAAGCGTTATTTTACCACCATCTTCTACCTGAAGTCACCTGTGCTTTCGGCTCAAAAGCAAGCAGAACATGCGGCTCTGTAGCGACATCTATAGCTAAAGTTTCTTCCTTCGCCACAAATTCAGCCACAAAAAGCTCACTCATGACAGCTTCTTGCGCATCCAACCGCTCCTGTACATGAACGAAATCCTGCTCTGCCAGAAGCTCCAATACAGGAGCTAACTCTTGCACATTTACTATATCTTGTACATTTCCTGATACGGGCACATCCATTAGTTCTTGCGCTTCATCACAAGTTTCCAACCTTATTTGATTCACCTCGGTCGATTTGTAGCACATCTCAGGTGCAGGAATGACCTCCGGATCTCCCCCCATGATATGCTTCACCCGCTCGAGTAGTTTGCCCACCACGAGTGGCTTTTTAAAACAGTCTTCCCGCACAATCTCCAGCCCTTCACGGATATGAAGGTAGCTCATGTTCGATGTGATAATTGTCCGCGTCCGAGGAGATTCTTTCATCACCTTATTGATAATCTCATACCCGTTTGCATATTGCATATGCATTTCGGTAATGATAATATCATACTGATAATCCCGCGCTTCCAAAAGAGCGAATGCTTCCTTTCCATTCGCAGCAGAATCCAGCTGAAATGCTTCGTTAGAAAAAACATTGGAAATTATTTTTCGCATAAGCAGATCGCTATCTGCATGCAATACCGAAAACACCCTGGTTTGCTTAGGTTTGACATCATGAATTTGCATACTTTTAATTAAATAGATTAAGTTGCTTTAAAATGGCATCACAAACTTAAAAATACAAGCAAAGTATTTACCTACCCATTCGGGTGGTTTTTCAGAAAAAAATAACCGTCAAATTGGCTTATTATATTTCAGCATAAGCTCGGACCTACTGTTGACTTGTAATTTTCCATAGATATTTCTAATGTGAAATTTTACCGTATCCACGCTTATGAACGCAGTTTCAGCAACTTTTTTATAGGTATATCCTTGTTGCAACAGAGAAACAATTTCGATCTCACGCGGAGTAAGCTGTTCCCGATGCCGATAATCAATTTTATGGTCGAGTGCAGGGTTAAAATGGGAAATTACAAGCCGAGCCACCTGCGGACTCATCACAGAGCCTCCTTTCATCACTTCCACCAACAATTGTTCCATCTCAGGTAAAGGCGTACTTTTAAGCAGATAACCGGACGCACCCGCACAAAGTGCCTGAAAGATATGTTCCTTATCATCAAACACAGTAAACATGACCACCTGTATATGCGGAAACTTACGCTTTATATACCAAGTCACTTCGATACCACTTTTATTCGGTAATCCAATATCACAAAGCAACACATCCAAACATTCAGGACTCCAGGCGGCATACACCAGCTCATCAAATTCACGGGCAGCAATCAATAGATCAAATTGCGTATTATTATCATCAAAATAAGAACGTAATGATTCAAGTACCGGCATACGGTCTTCAATGATAGCTAATCTAAATTTTGTGTTCGGCATAAGAATAATATCAGTATATATGAGTTGAATAAGTTACTTTTTTTTTATGCCATCCACTACAAACCACAGACTAAACAATAGAAAGCAAAAGCTTACCCACACCAGCTTATCCAGGCTCTTAAGAATATAGGCTTCCTGACTGCTGTTAAAAATAATAGCCAATACCATACTACATTGAAGCAAAAGATAGGTACTGTATACACAATTAAAAATCAGCACTTCTCTTTTTACTGCTTTAGAAGCGGCATCAGAAATATAGTACATCCGCCATTGCCCGATAGCATAGGCTATCGCGAGTGCAAATCGTAACATATAATGTAATTGCTGATCTACAAAACCATAGTGGTGCTTAAAACCCAAAGGGATATCCTCCACAAGCATCTTGAGCAGTTGCTTCTGTTCCGCTACAGGTGCTAGTGCATAAGGGATGATATCAACCAATCCAAAGAAAAATGGCAATAAATGCAGGATCCAAAATTTCGGCAAAGTTGCGTTCGTCGTAAATTTGAGCCAAACATAGAAATAAAAACAAGGCCCCACCAAGTAGTAAAAAGGAATACCTTTGTTATAAATTCGCGGATAATATTGAATTTCTCCGGTATAGATCATGCAATAAATCAACACATGCCAGATCAAGGCCATCACACCCACGCAGAGCAGCAACTCCCCCACCTCCCGGTATTTGATGAAGCGAAAAAGACGGAATAATAGGCCTGATGCACAAAACAATCCCCCAAGCATAGCAAAGCCTAAACTTATCCAGAATTGAGGATTATGCTGCATCATATCAATTAAATAGGTTAAAAAAAAGTTTTTTCACATTCAGCTTCGCAACTAATTGCAGATGATAATAGCTGCCGCTCCTTTCCACATCTAATTTAGCACCTATAGCCTCAGACCGGCGTTTCATGTTGGATATCCCCTGACCACGCCGAGGGTACCTCGTATCCGATGCAGCTCCCCCCGTAAATTGCAGGGTATTGGAAAGTCTTAAAATCAGCTGATGAGCATCAATTTTTAAAAATACATCCACTTTCCCCTCGGGACTGTGCTTAGATATATTATGTAAAGCCTCTTTAAATATAAGGTATACATTCTGCCGAACATATTGGGGCAGTTGTCCAGCACTGTGCAAGTTGATATCAAATTGTACATCCACATCTTGCATGGGTAAAATCTGCGAGACCAAAAACCTCATCCGGTCTTCTAAACTTCCTGCGCTATTATTGCGTGAGTCTATCGCCCAGATTACATCGTCCATCGTCTGAACCGCTTCCCGGCTATAAACTGCAATTTTTTCCAAAGACCGATGTCGACCTCCAATCTGCTGATCCATCGTCATCAGATCTGTCTGCATAGCGATTCCAGTAAGCAAGCCTCCAACCTCATCATGCAAATCGCGTGCAAGTTCCAGCCGTAGCTTTTTGTCTCTCTTGAGTTGGGATGATCGCATAATGGCAAGAATATAAAGTAGGACTCCAAGCCCCAAAGTAATCAGCACATAGAAAAGCTGTGTCTCATAAAAATTCGGCTTTTTATAAAAAAGCCATCGTTTGCTTTTCACACTGAGCCCATTGTCACTTACCGTCTTTACGTCAAGTTCATACTCCCCTGTTTTCAGATCGGAAAGACTGATTTCCCCCGATGCCGACAATTCCTGATAGGATTTTATGAGGGGGCGAAGGCGAAAGTAAATTTTGTAATTTTGCTTATAAGCATCTATTTTGGCTATCCGGAGGTTGACAAATTCAATTTGCTTGTCTAACAGCACAGTATCCTGACCAGCATTTGGAGTATATGAACGAATGATATTGCTCGAGCCACTACCCATAGAAATTGTACCCAATACCGGTTGCGGTACAGTTTGCTGCTTCAAACTATACAAAAATTGCTGAGGTCTAATGGAAATGCATCCCAATACCCCACCGATAAACAACTGTCCATTCGGTCTATCTTCTAATATGGAAGGCTGATTGAACTCCTCAAATGGAAGACCGTGCATGGCATAAGCATTATAAAAATTTTTACCGTCCCAAACCGACAAGCCCCTGAATGTTCCCAAAAATAGTAAGTCATCTACCCAAGCCATATTATAGACCACATTATGTGCCAGACCAATACGCATGTTGTAGTTGTCAACCTGACCCGTAATAGCATCAATCGCTACAAGCCCTTTTCCTTTCGTTGCCAGATAGACCTTGTTGTGCCGAAAGGAATGGCTATATACCTGGATTTTCTCACGCTTATTCGGATAGATTTTACGTAGTCCACCCGCTAAATATTCAAAATAACCATTTTCAGTAGTGAAGGAGATGATTTGTCCCCGTAGCTGAATGGAATTGATCCGCTCACCCATGCCGACCAGCTTTCCCATTTTATCCCTTAACGGACTCACAATTCCCGTATCCCGATCATAAACCCAAATCCCACAGGATGTCCCCACCAGATAGTTGCCATCCCGATATTGACAGAGGCTGTACACCATGGTGGACAAGTCCTCGATAACGCCCTTGGCTTTTTTATAATATAAAGAGCTAAATTTTCCGTGCACCAACAAACCAAGAAAATTACCCTCCAGTCCTACTAGCGTCGTATCGCGGCTCAAAGGCAGGAAAGCATAATAATTATTCAACGGAGCCGATTCATGAATAGCGAAGTCATTCAGTGTAAAATATTTCAACGGCCCATAGCCACCCACATAATACACATGCTGCTGTTTGACAATTGATCTAGCCGTACCAGTGTTCCAATAGTTCAGGTCGAAAGCAATTCTTGTCAGGCTATACAAGCCATGCTCCGTAGCACAAAGGCCCTCATGATCATGGAAATCAAGCTGATTGAGTTTAGACTTAAACAGATCCTTACGGATAGCGTGCCGATCTTGACGCAAAGCAGTCATTTCTTGGTTGTTTTTAAACTCAAAATAACGGCCGTCACCAAAAACGAATATAATCTTTTCCCCATCTGCAAACGACCAGTGCGCCCAATCGCGCATGTCGCCTGTATGGAGCCCTTTCAGATGAGTTTTAGCAAAATGCTGCCCGTCAAAAGTCATGTAACCTAAACCATAATTCCGCAACAACAGCCCATTTTGCAATAAAAAAATATCATCTAAGCCCTGATATACCGTTTTAGGCATTTGAAAACGCTGCGTTTCACCCTTTTTTAAGTCTACACAATAAAGTGAGCTGTTGTAAGCAAACCAAAGCCTATTTTCATCGGCGAGCATACAGTGCCCCACCGGCCGCCGCAACTCCGATAATGCAGGTTTAAATTCTAGAACTTTCCGTTTCTTAAAACCGATAATCTGCCAGACAACCCCCGATCGGGTGGCCACATAAAGAGTATTACCCTTGTTAAAAATGGCGATAACATGCTCCCCGCACAATCCTTTTGAAAACGCATTTTGCCTGATAAATTGCCATTGCTGGGTATCAAAGATAAACAGACCATCCCGCGTCTCCAACCACAGCCTCCCACGATTATCAGCGGTAAGTTTGTTCACCTCTGTAAAAGCTAACGGCCCTATATAAAGTTCATGGAAAGGCTTTATTGCAACACCATCATATCGATAAAGAACACTTCCGGCAACAAACCAGATAAACCCCTGCTTATCGCGACTCGCGGACTCGATATTACGGTGAAAGGGATCGACTCCTGAAATAATTTCAATTTCATGATAGCCCGATGCCCATGCCATATTAAACACAGGCATAGCAAAATAAGTGCTTAACAGCAATAGAATTTTGAGCGCTTTTTCAAACACAATAGACTAAGTTCAATAATATGGACAAATCAAATATAGCTATTTTGAAAATAATTATATATTAATAATCGATATAAAATTTTCCTCCAAAGAGATTTTAAAAATCTGTAGAAATAACAAAATCAGAGCTAATGATGGTTATAATACCCAGAATCTTTTCACAATAGGGAATTTACACACGATAATCCCCAATTTTTACACGCTGTTATTCATTTAATTCAACTAGCTTTGTCCATTAGTTTTCAAAACATGCCACATTAGACCCTAGTGTACCTATTGAACTTATTGACTAAATAGTATTATAATACGCTCTTGAGATAAAATTGCAGAGAAAAGATTAAGTATGGGAAAAATATCAGATCAGCAATTAGCAGAATTAATTTCAAAAAGAATACTTGAAATTATTGATTTAACTGGATTGACGATAGAAAGCCTAGCAAGCTTTGCAAACGTTTCCACATCCACGATTAGGAGTGCTTACCGCAAAACGAGCTCGCTATCCGTAGACAGTCTTTCAAAAATCTGCACGCCATTTGCTATTAGCCTTACAGACTTTTTTGATCCAGCTTTATCTTTAAAAATCGAAGAAGAAAACCTGTCCCATTTAAAGCGACTTAAACAGGCTTACACAGCGAGTACAGAATTAAAACACTTAAAATTACCGATGGATGAAAGGGTTAATCGAAGCGAATACCATCGCAAGCAGCGTGATTTAATTGCCAAGATCGTCCACGAATCAGACTATTTTGATAGCCCAAAGACAATTGATGCAATGATCATTGATTTCAGAAAAGATTATCAGATGACCTTCACGACTGACAGATTGTACGCCTTACTTTTGAAACATTTAGGCAGTGGGCTGCTCGACAAAAAGGCTTTACCGAAAGTAACTCAAAGAATGCCCGCCAGTAAACGTCCTTACCTCTACTTTAAAAAAGAGTCGAAAAAGCAAGAATAGATTCCCCTAATTAAATCTGACGAAAGGAAAGCGGATTGTTCCCTGTCTGTCTTTTAAAAAAATTGCGAAAATTCGACTCATCCGAGAAACCCATTTCATAAGAAATCTGAGATATCGATAGATCAGTATGCTGTATATAGCGCAATGCCTGCTGAGTCACCACAGTAGATATCACACATTTAGCCGATTTGCCGGTAACTGACAAACACAGTTCCGTCAACTTCCGTGGCGAAAGATGTAGACGGTCTGCATAATATTGTACACTGGTATATTCGCGGTAGTGCTTATGCAGCAGAATCGAAAATCTGTTAAATAACTGAATGGAAGGAGTTTCTACAGATGACGTCGATGTATTCAACGTTAACATTTTTTGATACCCATCCAGTAACAACGATTCAAAGCAGTGATGCGCAATCATCATATCCACTCCACAATCCGCAGCACATTCCTTCAAACGCTCCACGATGAGTCGCTTAAAAACCAGATCCGATCTGCATTCACGCATAGACAGAAAAGGATAATTTCCAAAAAATAATCCCGAATGTAGTATTTCTGTATCAGCTTTGGACCTTTCGTAAAAATCTGCGGTGAACCACAGCAAATATCCGTCAGCAGCATTAGCTTCAGCAAGCTCAACTTCGTATTGTGGTCCGATAAATATGAGTTCGTTTGCATCAAAATCATATAACATGGGACCAATTTTTATACGGACAGGCAAACAGGTTCGAATGATTGAAAATACCGACGCATTGTGTAGCCTTTTAGTTTGCTCACCACGATACTCAGCGAGATGAAGCACATCAAACTGTCGCTCTTCTTTTCCTATAATTGGCTTACAAAATTCCATTTCCTAAATAAATTTTTCTCAAAATCAATAATATCCAGATTTTCACAGAGCATGGTATAATGATAGATGGATGTTAACATTTTTCGGGGAGATTGTTTTGAAAAGACAAGCTTGACGCCACTATCCAGAAATCTCTTTTTTTCATCTGCACTTTCGCTAGCAGAATAGCCAAATAAACGAATCATCGGATATCGACGTCGTAATAAACGAGCCGTTTCCATACCATCCATCTCCGGCATATGCAAATCCAGAATGCATACATCTGGGTGATCGATACTCTTATCAAGGAAATGAACCAGCTCCTTCCCATTGTGACAAGAATATAACATCTCATAATTTCCCATTTCCCTGGCCAAATGTTCAATTACTTTTAGGTGCAACACATTATCATCTACAAATGCAAGTTTTAGTTTCTTGTCCATGGAGGTAATTGTTACTTTATAAATTTGACGCCTTATAATCTATACTTTGGCTGTACTTTGCTCTACTATTGAAATACATGTTTATCGTCTTGTCAAAACTTTCCTGTACAATTAAAAGCATCTCAATTTTCGGCGCGACATATCTCTGTTTACTGTTCATATTTCGGTCTATTAATTTATTCAACAAGCTTATATGAGCTATTTTAATTGTAAATTATTAGTCTAATTCAGACTAGAAAAAAAACATTACAATCTGATTACAAATAAGATACGTGGAAAACTTTTTGATTTTCAACGTGTATTTTATACAATTAAAAACATTCAATGACCAAATGGTTATTTTAAAGGCATATCTTGTAATTAGTTAAAAAAAAATAGTTATATTTGAATAGATAGAATTGTAGTCTGAATTAGACTAATCTGTATAATCTAGTATCTTTATGCTCAGACAATAGCAAAAAGTTTACCTCATGATTTTTAATTTTATCTTATTGAATCCTACTTCAATATCTTTCATCTACCTTGCATTCGTTGACGAGCAACAACAGCAAATCCTTATTAAAACTCCTTTAAAAATTAAGCCGTCTCAATGGGATCAAGAAAAACAAAGACCCAGTAATATTTATTTAAAAAGTCTCAAAAAGCTCAATACAAAGCTGGACGAACTAAAGATTTCAATAGCAATGTATCTTTCTGAATTAAAGTCCAATAAAAAAGAATTTTCCCTACGGGCAGTCAACCGTTTCGTCAAAAAATGCTGTATAGACCACGAACCCTCACTGCCAGCAGGAGGGCTCTTGCAAAGTGTCGACAATTTTATTAAAAGCCGAATACACCTGATTACCCCAACCACACACAAACGCTATCTGGTCTTCTTCCGTTTATTGAAACGATTTGAAGGATTTCAGCAGAAACATCTTATGTTAGAGCAAGTGAATAGCTTATTTGTACAACAATTTATTGCATATGGTGAAGCTGAAAACTATAGTATAAGCACCATCCACCGCACGATACATTTTGTGCGAACAGTGCTTAATTTTTTGGAGAAACGAGGCGTCAGAACATTTGTTTACGAATTGGAACTACCCAAAGTCAGAAAAATAAACCGTGCTATCAGCCTCAATGAAGACGAAATTAGCACAATAAAAAATGTGGACGTACCCGTCCATCTAAAGGCCGCTAAAGATTGGCTGATAATCAGCTGTTACACAGGACAACGTGTCTCTGATTTTATGAATTTCAATCTCGATATGATGGAAATTCTTGATGGCAAACCCTGCTTATCCTTTACCCAGCAGAAAACACAGAAAAACATCTTACTCCCACTTCACCCTACTGCATTAATCATTATGTCAAATAATGGGCATAGTTTCCCTCACAAAATGACCGCCCAAAAATATAATGAGCAAATCAAAGAGGTGACACGCCTTGCAGGCATTACAACACTCGTCAAGGTAAGGAAGCGCAAAGGATTCCGGGCGTCAGAACAACTCATCCCAAAATGTGATGCAATTACCAGCCACATCGGAAGAAGAAGCTTTGCCACAAACTTTTATGGTAAAATTCCGACAGCATTGCTGATGGATGCCACAGGACATAGTACCGAACAAATGTTTCAACGGTATATTAGCAATGTGGATACCGAACGCACCCGCTCCCTAGGAACTTACCTAGAAAACATGTATCAAGATCGAAGCAGGTTGCAACAAAGACATCCAAGCAGCTAATTGTAAAATTTGCTTTTCAGAGACGCATCAAGGGCATCTCGATGAACCATTAAGGCTGTGCTTTTATAGCGAAAATATTCTTTCGTGAGGTAAACAATCCCCCGGAAGGCATTGCCCCTGCCCCAAGAATTCTTAGCGACATAGTATGCTCTCCCATGTTGATCTTTTGCTAAGCCTATAATATGTAGTGCATGATCATCTGTTGTTTCCCACGCGTCAAATGCTCTTTGACGTATCATAGCGTCGACTTTGCGTTCAGGTTGAGGCCGCACAAATTGATACCTCTTTTCTTCCGCTGTCATCATTGACACTGATTTCTGGGGGACATAAGCGATGCCATAAGGCCAAGAAAAACCTGGCTCCGAGATGTCGATCGTACACGCTACCGTAAAACCTTTTTTTAAAGCCCCATCAACGACAGTGGATAGATCTTCCATAGGCATATTGTAAAATTGACTGAAAGACCAATTGTCGGGAATCAAAAACACAAAAGATTTGTAGTAAGGTGCGGTCATAACGGAAGCAATATGGATATATTGATCTGGATCAATCCCAATAACCTGATCAGCAAAACTACGCGCTGTAAACTCTTTACCCTGATAGTCAAAATGAACAGGCAACTTCCCCAGATGGTCGTCCATCACAGCATCAATTTCTCGCTCCCAACTGCTTTTCAATATCCTTGTCTTTACCATCCCAGATAGTGTGCTATTCAAAACAGCGCGCATGCGCTTAAAATCCCCCGGGCTTTTCCCCGCTTTAATACCAGTATAGGCAGCTGTCGGCATCGCCCCATGTAAACGCAACATATCCATCACATCATGAAGCTGCCCGCCCTCGTTTAATTTTAATCCACCATGCAGGCGAAGATAATTCCGCGCACGTTCCAGATAAGCCATCCGGACCGTAAATAGCGGCGAAATCGCCACAGGGTTTTTACCCATTCGGATCATTTCTGATTCAAGAAAGGAATTCCCAGTATAAGACCAACAGGTATTGGAGGCACCCTGGTTCTTTACTGCTGTACTTTTCAACCGGATCAAATCAGTAAAGACAAATTCTGACCGCAATAATGGTGAACTTTGCAGATAATAAAATCTATAAAAAAGTCCAATACCTACCAAAATAGTAGCTGCGATGGCTAATACGATCCGTTTTCTTAGTTTTTTTCTCATAATCTACCTCCACAGATAACAGCAGTAAAGCGGGGAAATAGCATGCTTATAACCCAAAAAAATAATAAGCCCAAAAGAATAACACAGACTGGACAAACGAAATACAAAAACAGCAGAGCGACATCCGTTTGCGGTCTAACCTGAATAAACAAAAATTTGATAATAAAGACCAGCGGCAAACGGTGGTAAGCAAATATGAAAAAACTCGCACTAACCAAAAAGTGATTTGGCCGCCAGCTACCCTTTTCAATAAAGTAGCCTGTCACTGCAACCGCAGATAGCAATCCCAATAATACATTGGCACAATACAGATAACTCCACCCACCTTTTCCAAAACCATAAAATGCTGCTATGATCAGCAGCACATAACATAAAACAGACCAGGGTAAAAATGACTGCATAACGAGCACAAAGTTCTTATTATGTAAACTAAAATAAGCCCCTGCCGAAAAGAAAAAAAAGGATACAGTACTCCATCCAGGCAGATAAAAATAGGGTTTGAAAAGCCAGACTACCCCAAGTATCAGTACGGCAAATACACCCACTTTCCTAATTAAAAAGTAAATGATCGGAGATAGCAGTAAAACCACCATAAGGTCACGGATAAACCAAAAAGGCGAATTGATAGGTAAATTTTTTGCTGCCTTCACATGCACATGTGACGTGTCCCACAAAGACCAAAGCCAATCGGTCAAATTATACTGGATTATAGGTTTATTGACACCCGACAAAAGGCCTCCAAAAAAAGTCTGTGCCAAAAAGAAAAAAAGTAGTACCGCCAAATTCCAAAAAATATATGGAATCAGCAAACTATGTACCCGCCTCCGTAACTTATTAAAATAAACCGAAAACGTGAAAGACGCTGTACCATAAAAAAAAAGAAAACCGGAGATAAAAAAGAAAAGAGGTACACACACCTCAAACACGAGCTTCGAAAAGAGAAGAAAAACCTGCGCAAAAACAGCAAATTGACGCAAATCAACCTGCTTCGAGCCTTGAATGATAATGTTTGAAAAATCTGTATGAATAAAGACAACCCCAACAATCAACGGAAAACGCAAAAAATCGATTGTTTTCGACAACAGCTGCTCTGAAGTCAAATAACCTAAAGTCGAAGGGGGAGAATGTTCTCTTTCCATAAATTGGATTCGGTTATTTTGATTATTACCGTTAAATTAAACATTTTCCGGCAACTTCCATCCTTTTTTTCATTAAAAGAAACCCGTTCCAAATGCAACTTCATTATCCCTCATCAGGAACTCGATTATCGCTCTCCTCCTCTTTTCCAGCAGCAATCATTTCTTTAACATCGGCCATATCCCCAGCTTCCAGATGCTCGATCGCCTCAGCTTGTTCCTCAGAATAGCGGTCGATAAAGAATGAACAGCCCATTGGAAAATGATCCGAGCCTACAGACGGATAAATAAACAGTTTATCGATAAATACCGTTGGACTGTGAAATAAAAGATCCAATGGCACTCTGAAAAACCAATAATTGGCATGGAAAGTAGATAGAATGCCCCTACCAATACGTGCGTCAATCAATTTGCTGGTTTTCTTAAATAACAGTGAAGTTTTAGCCCAGGCTACATTGTTAAAATCTCCGGTCACAACCACCGGCATTTTATAATCTCTTACCCGTTTCGCCACACTGAGCAGATCGCCATCACGCTCTTTGCTATTTTCTTCTTCTGTAGGACTTGGTGGCGGTGGATGAACAGCAAAAAAAACAAACCGATACCCATCAGGAGTTTCCAGTTCGGCCTCAATACTAGGAATATCATCAGCTACAAAATAATGTACCTGACTTTTATTGATTTTCAGATTAGTATAAAAATGCATGCCATAGGTATTGTCTAATGTTACCTTCTCATAATTAGGGTAATCCTTTTCCAACACACGCAGGGCTCTTTCCCATCCAGCATCACTTTCCATGGTCAAAAAAATATGTGGCCTCTCCTTCTGAATCAGCTCGATAAAGCGATTATACGCTGTATTGAATTGCAATACATTACAAGAGATCACCTTAATGCTATCCGATGCATCCTCGCCCTTTTGATACGTTTCCCTCCGCCAAAATTTGGTATAGCGTATCAATATATAGCTATGGTATACAACCAAAGTGATCTGTATACCCTGAAGCCACCAAATCCAAGGATCATCGCCTACCAAATAAAAGCCCAACGCAAGGGCGGGCACCTGAAAGACCAACAGCTGCAACTTCACAAACTCAGCTACCCGAAAGATCCAGTGTTGGCTTTGGATAAAGGGCAATACACTCAGTATAATCAATATACTCGAGACTACAATATAGAAAATCAGCATATCGCTAGCACTAACATTTTAAACAAACTTAAACAAATTATGCATATTTTTTCAAGAGACCATCATCTTCGACTGCTCCGCAGAAATTAGGAATCTTTGTGCAAACCCTCCTGATAATCCACCCGCGTTTTGGCTAACGTATGAGGGAAGTTCGTATGGATATACGCAATCATTTCTTCCCGGATGTAACAGCGTAGGTCAAAAGCCTGGCCCGAATTGCGGCAGCTCATCAGACACCGGATCTCCATGGTACGCTCTTTGAAGTCGGTCACCTGTAGTACATTGACCTGACCATCCCAAAGCGGGTGGCCGCTGAGTAGGCTTGTGAGTTTCTCACGTAATAGCTGTACAGGTACAGTAAAATCTGTATAGATAAATACAGTCCCCAATATCTCAGAAGTAGTCCGCGTCCAATTCTGAAAAGGCTTTTCAATAAAATAAGTAATCGGCAATACCAAGCGGCGCTTGTCCCAGATATTAACAACCACATAAGTGAGGTTAATTTCCTCCACACGACCCCACTCGCCTTCAACAACAAGTACGTCGTCCATGCGAATGGGCTGTGTAAAAGCAATCTGAAAGCCTGCCAGTAGATTCCCTAGAGACTTCTGGGCTGCAAACCCAATGATGATACCGCCCACTCCCACGCCCGTCAACAGACCAGCACCAATTTTTTGCATACTATCAAAACTTAGCAAAATAATCGCCAGAGAGATCACAATAATCAGCGTAACAACCACTTTTCGGATAAAGACAATCTGAGTTCTGATCTTTCTTTCGCGCAGGTTATTCTCTTTGTTGATATCAAAACGATGGTAAAGATAGTCTTCAAAAACCTTAATCCCCTGTATCAATACTAGTGCAAAGAAACTCACCAGCAAAAGTTCATTTGTTTTACTCACCACACGCAGCGTCCGGTCGTTAAATTGAGCAAAAGGCAACAAACTGTTAAATAAAATCAAAGGTATAAAAACACTCAGTACACGGTTAAATCTTCTGACAAAGGAACGGAACACACTGTAAGACTCCTGCTGAATGGCCTGTCGTCGCAAAAGCGGTATAAAAATCAGTTTAATCAAAAAACCTACTAAAAATGAAAATAGAATTAATGCAATATTCCAGAGCCAGGCAGGCCATTGCTGTGAAAGTTGAATTAATGTTTCGTTCATCATGCTGTTCTATCTTTGTGTTTATGTTTTATTCTTATGAAAGAATAACTGTTAAGAAGGGCTAACGTTTGCTTTAATTTGAGAAAGATCAATTCAGACTTCTCATGTCGGTTTTGAACACCATCGTTCTGTTTAAATTTGCAGCAGCTCGGAAACTCTTTTTGGTATGTTTTTTGAGTCTAGACAGCCTATTGCAAGGCAACTAACAAAATATGTACATCAGCAAGAAGATATACTACAGAAAACACATTTACCGTTTATTGATGATGGAAATAGGTTAGCACAATTAACTTTCCAAGAAAATTAAACCAAACACTAATAAAAAAATGAGCAAGAAAAAAGACAATTCAAGATGGCTAAATGTGGCCATATCCTGGGGAGCAAGTATCGTCATCATTGGAGTACTGTTTAAGATCCTGCATATCGGTGGCACCACAGCCAATTATATGATAGGAATCGGTTTGGGCGTAGAGGCTTTCCTTTTCTTTTTAATGGGGTTCAATCCGCCCCCACCCGAGCCCGACTGGACCCGTGTCTATCCTGAATTGGACGAAAAATTTAATGGTGAACTGCCACAAAGAGCAACAACTGTTGTCGCCCAGCCGGCCGGCCCCTCAGCAACTGCAGCTTTAGATAAAATGTTTGCCGATGCCAATATCGAACCAGCAAGCATTGAAAACCTAGGCCGTGGCCTACGTGACTTTAGTGAAAAAGTAGCTGCCATAAACAAGCTTTCTGATGTCTCATTAGCAACAGAAGAATTCACCAATAAGCTACGAACAGCGACTTCTAAGTTTGACAACCTAAGCCTCGCCTTCGAAAAAGCATCCGAAAACCTGGTCGCAATGTCAAATACTTCAGGCGATACGTCCAACTACCACCAGCAGGTAAAAAGTTTGACAACAAACCTAAGCCAGCTGAATGAGATGTACGAACGCGAATTGCGCGATTCGGCCTCCCATTTACAATCGATGAACAAGTTTTATGAGAATCTAAGCTTTACCATGCAAAACTTCAATGAATCACTGGATGACTCCAAAGCATTTAAAGATGAAGTAGGCAAACTTGCGAAAAACCTCAATGCCTTGAATGCCATCTATGGAAATATGTTGAGCGCGATGAATCAGCCGCGTGTGTAATTAATTCTTGTATTACTTAAATCAAAAACAATGGCATTAGGAAGAGAAACTCCAAGACAAAGGATGATAGGCATCCTCTATCTGGTCCTGCTCGCCTTATTGGCGCTCAATGTACCGGATTCTATCTTGGATGCATTCAAAAATATCAACAACAGTCTCGAAACATCCAAATCGAATGTCAGCACAGCAGTACAGCAACTGTTCAATGCATTTGAAAACACCAAACTGAAAGAAGAGCCCGCACGTGCGAAGCCCATCTATGACAAGGCAAAAAAAGCTCAGGCAATTATCGGCGAACTCAACCAGTATATCGCCTCCTTAAAAGAAGAATTTGTCAAACAGGGCGGTGGATATGACGAAGAAAAAGGCGATCTAGCCCAGCGTGAAAACGAAGACATCTCCCCAAATCTTATGATCAATGAGAAAAAAGGCACCGTGTTAAAAGACAAAATCAATGCTACGCGCACAAAATTGCTCGCCCTGCTCACACCTGAAGAACAAAAGATGGTATCATTTTCCTTGGAGGCAAAAGATCCAGAAAAAGCCGTCAATGGCAAAAAATCATGGGAGGAAATCAATTTCGGTAGCGGCACCCCTTTAACCGCTGCGATGACCATTTTAACGAAAATACAAACAGACGCGCAGAATGCAGAATCTGATGTAGTTAAACTTATCTTGGGCAAAATGGATCAGGCGGTGGTCAATCTAGATAAATTTGCAGCAGTTGCTGTTGCCCCAACATCCTACTTAGTACAGGGCCAGCCCTACAAAGCAGAAGTATTTCTTACAGCATCCGATTCCAAATCTCAACCCGCAATCTCGGTCAATGGATCGACACTTCAAGTAGTTGATGGAAAAGGGGTATATGCAGTCAATACCAGCCGTGAAGGAATCTATACCTGGACCGGCGTGATCAAAGTCAAACAGACCGACGGATCATATAAAGAGTATCGCACCCCTGTACAGACCTATCAAGTAGCACGTCCATCGGCCGTCGTATCGCCCGACAAGATGAATGTACTATATATCGGTGTAAACAACCCCATTTCTGTATCAGCCCCAGGAACGCCAGCCGATAAAATCCGTGTCAGCATGAGCGGAGGCAGCATTTCTAGTGCTGGTGGCGGCAAATACAATGTGAAGGTAAGCTCTCCGGGCACAGCACATATTTCAGTCTCTGCTGAGGTAGCACCTGGAAAAACACAGACATTGAGTTCGACCGAATTTCGTGTAAAACGCATTCCAGACCCCATTGCCAAATTTGCGGGCAAAACAGGTGGATCCATGGCTACCGTGGCCCTTAAAGCGCAAAATGCACTGTTCGCAAAATTGGATAACTTTGACTTCGACGCTACCTTCAGGGTGACCAAATTTACGATGATCATTGCTAAGCCACGGGCCGATGCCATCGTATTATCGACGTCCGGAGGGCAGCTGAGTTCTAGCATGTCTTCGGCACTAAATGGTATTGTACCTGGCACCCGCGTGATCTTCGACAATATTGTTGCCGTAGGTCCTGACGGTACATCGCGCCAGCTGAATGCTGTCGCGTTAACGGCAAACTAAAGTCGCCAAATATACTTGCATTTAAATTTTTTTAGCTATTAAACACTACAAAAACAGAGCTGCCAAAAATAGGTAGCCCTGTTTTTATGTTAAAGATTGAACGCGAAAAACTATATCAAATAGTTGTTTCTGTTAATACCATAGTTTCTATGAATGATGCGGAAAAAACAAGCGAATAACCGTTCCCTTACCTGGCTTACTGGAGAGATTAACAGTACCGTTCAAACGCTCCATCAACTCCTTTACCAATGAAAGCCCTATTCCCGATCCCTGCGCTTCAACAGTATTGCTCGCTCGCTCATGCGCTTTAAATACAAGCTCCAAGTCCTCTTCCGGAATACCGATCCCATTATCTTCCAAATAATAGACAGTCCCTTTGCTCGTATTTTCACTATAGATAGCAAGATAATCCTGCTCTGTCTGCTTGGCGTATTTTACAGCATTAACAATCAAATTAAAAAAAATCTGATACACCACACCACAGTCTGCTTCCAACTTGAGGAGATTCCCCAACCTAAATGCCAGCTGCGAAGCCGGATAAATAAGCTTCGCTTCAGCAACCCATTCAACAAGTTTCTTATCCATCTCGATACATTCCTTAACGGGATTGACAGCACGTATTTTATTGATCTGCAGCGTTTGGTTAATGATAGACTGAATATTCTCTATCGCACCGCGCATATTTTCATACCACTTTTGCTGAACATGTTCCGGTAAAGTGATATCCTTTTGACGCAACATATCGTTTCCCATCTTCAAAATAGACAAGGGATTTTTTAAATCATGGGAAAGCGTATTGGACAGGAGATCCAATTTTCTATTGAAAGAGATTTGCTCCTTCTGGCTTTCGGCTTTCTCATAGGCAAGCTTTCTTTCGGTAACATCCCACGACGAATGTAAAATAGCATAGGTATTTCCCTTCTCATCCAGCAACGCTTTATACTCGAAATCAAAGTATCGTCTGATAATATTTTTCCCGGATACGATATCGGCAGGTGTGTCCTTGGCCCGATAGCTAATTCCGGTTTTCCATACATTTTTTAAAATAGATGAAAATCCTTCTTTTTCAAAACTGGGAAAGCAAGCGCTTAAAGTACGTCCTATAATCGAGCTGTCTGCATGCCAGGTATTCAACATCGCCTGATTGGCAAAGGCAATATTCAAGTCCGCACTATCATAGATAGCCGTAGCTAGCGGAGACTGCTCCAGTACCGAAAGCAAAAGGTGCTCATCAAAAGGCATAAACAAAAATTTAATGTTCGTGTATCAATAAATATATGGGAATTCTAAACAAATTTACGCAACAGAAATAATGCCATTATTGCACTCCTGTACACAAAGAAAAATTAAAAAATAGCTGCAAAAAACGCATATACCAGTATCCTAACAAATTAGCGGCGCGCGCGGCCTGAGACAAATCAACAAAAGATTGAATGGATTGATATTGCGCATTCGCCGAAATTAGCAGTATTAGATAAACCAATTTATAAACCAAATTCACGATTACTCTTAATTCTCGCTGTCCACAAACGCGAATCTAGAGAAAATCAAACACATACTTCACGTAGTTTGAAAATCGGCAGAATTTAACCGAATGAATGATGAAAAAGTATAAAAAGCATTTCATGTACCTCAGCTTAGCTGTGATTTTCGGTCTCCTTTTTAATTCCTGCAAGGAAAAAGAAGGTGCCAGTGAAGATCCAGACAAGGGCATCTCAGGCAAGGCCGTTTTTACCGATTTCGCCCCAAAAAAAGGAGCCGTCCGCACAAGGCTGTATATTGAAGGAAGTAATTTCGGCAGCGATGTCAACAAAATCAAGGTCTTTATTGGTGAGCAGGAACTCAAAGTTGTTGGGTCAAATGGCAGCCAGATTTATTGCATGATCCCGCGGTACACCAGCTCCGGAAAAGTAAAAGTGGTTATTACCCGCAGCGCAGGAGAAGCAGTTGAACACATTTTCCCCGAGGAATTCCAGTATGCTAAAAGTACCGCTGTCGGCACCCTTGTCGGCAATGTGGATGAAAACGGTAATTCATCCATTATAGATGGTAATTTTGATGAGGCTAGATTTGCCTATCCAGCCTATATCACCTACGAGCCCGAAAGCAATGCACTCTTCGTAACCGAACTGGACAGAGCCGTCCGCCGCGTAGATTTGCAAACAAAAACAGTTTCCACACTGATTACCAATGGACAGGCCGGCTTCACGAAAATGCAGACCACCACATTGAGTGCAAATACAGATACCCTATTCCTCACCGACGACAACCAGAATCTGACGGCCAGAACCAAGGTCGCCATTGCCTATTCCCTCCGCTCCGAAAACTACCGCCGGGTACATCCATATCTCTATGATCCTGCCGCCTATTCCTGCGCCCCACACCCCATTCACAATAACATGTTCTACAATGGATATGCCGGTATAGCCATCAAAAAGGCTGTATTTGACCCTTTCCTCAACGAACTCGGACCCAAGGAACTCTTTAAAATCGGCGGAAATACCAATAACAGCTCCCTGATCTTTTTTCATCCAACAGGTAACTACGCATACATCGTTTCCTACGGTTGTATCTATAAAAGCGTGTACGACTGGACGACCAGAGAATTACAACCGCCCATTATCTTTGCCGGTAGTCCTACAGCCAAAGGCGATGTCGATGCCATCGGCACCTCCGCCAGGATCGAGCGTGCTTATCAAGGTGTATTTGTCAAGAATCCCGACTATGCAGGACAGGCCGATGAATATGATTTTTACTTCTGCGACCAGTACAATCAAAGTATCCGCACGTTAGCCCCCACAGGTGTGGTCAGCACTTTCGCAGGCAAGGGTAGCCCCACCCCCGATGGTAGTAAAAGCGGCTATATTGATGGCGACCCGCGCAAGGAAGCCCGGTTTGCCGATCCCACCGGAATCGCCTACGACGAAGAACGTAAGATATTTTACATTGCCGAGCGCAATAATAAACGTATCCGCACCATATCGATCGAATAAAAAAATTTAAAAGCATACAAACAGATCCATTCCGTACGCTATAATCTAAAGATAGCGTCCGAAAGGCGTATTGACCAATAATAAACCAATGAAAAAAAGAATTCTACTGCTCCTACTGGCTCTGATCGCCGTTAAGCTCAACCATGCGCAAAATGGCTCGCGCATTCCGGTCGCCATCACCGGAGCTGTCAGCAACAAGGCGAAGGAACCGCTTAGCGGCGTCACGGTAACCATAAAAGACCAACCCGGACTCGGAACAGCCACCGACAACAAAGGAAACTATACCATCAAAGCATCCAAATACCAATGGCTGGTCTTTGCCATGCTCGGTTACGAAAAACAGGAAATATTAATCAAAGATGACCTCAAAATAGATATTATACTAAAAGAAGCGGACCATAGAGCCATGGACGAGGTCATCGTCACCGCGCTCGGACCACAGAAGAAAGCCACAGTCACCGGTGCCGTCACTACTGTCGATCTCTCCCAGCTAAAGACACCAACCTCGAGTATTACCAACGCACTAGCAGGAAATGTGGCGGGCGTAATGGCGATGCAGTCTAGTGGTCAGCCCGGAAGTAACATGTCCGAATTTTGGATAAGAGGTATCTCCACATTTGGCGCCGGCACCTCAGCTTTAATCCTTGTCGACGGATTCGAGCGTAGCCTAAACGAAATCAGTATTGAGGATATCGAATCATTTTCGATCCTCAAAGACGCCTCCACAACCGCGATATATGGTTCTAGGGGAGCCAATGGTGTTGTTTTGATCACCACAAAAAAAGGAAAAACGGATCGCGTGAGCATCAACGGCAAACACGAGGCCTCCTACAATACACGAACATTTACACCGAGTTATGTCGATGGGCATACCTATGCAAGCCTCATGAATGAATCACGTATCACCCGCAACGAAGAGCCATTTTACAACAACGAGGAACTCTTCCTCATAAAAAATCGACTCGATCCTGATCTATACCCCGACATCAATTGGATGGACATGTTTTTAAAGGACGGTGCCTTTACACAACGTAGCTCGCTCAATTTCGACGGTGGCGGCTCACTGGCAAGATACTTTGTTTCCGGAAGTTACATCAACGAAGGCGGAATGTACGAAACCGACGAAAACCTCAAAAATTATAATACCAACGCCAATTATAAAAGATGGAATTACCGCGCCAATATCGATATGAACCTCACCAAATCCACTTTGCTACGCGTGGGTATCAGCGGGTCGCTGGGCAAACAAAACCTTCCCGGCGGCACATATGATGAAATCTGGGCCTCGCTCATGGGGCAGAATCCCATTTCTATTCCCATTAAATACAGCGATGGACGTGTTGCATCCAGAGGTGGGGCAGAAAAGCAGAACCCCTGGGTATTGATCACACAGCAGGGATATATCGAAAATTGGGAAAACAAACTGCAGACCAACGTTACACTAGAGCAAAACCTCGATGTGCTGACCAAGGGGTTACGTTTTGTAGGACGCTTTGGTTACGACATCAACAACAACAATAATATCCGCAGAATGAAATGGCCAGAAGGCTGGATGGCCGAACGGCTGCGCAACTCCGACGGCGAGCTTGTACTCAAAAGAACAATTACCGAGCAGCTTCTCACACAGCGCTCCAATGCCACCGGCGACCGCTTTGAGACCATGCAAGGTGAATTACACTATAACAAACAACTCAAAGATCATACCCTCGGCGGAGTAGTACAGTATACACAAGAAAAACGCGTCAACACCTCCAATTATGGCGAGGATATTATGCAGGGCATAGAACGCCGAAATCAGCGGCTCGCAGGTCGGTTTACATATGGCTATCAGTCGCGCTACTTCTTCGACTTCAATTTCGGTTACAACGGATCAGAGAATTTTGCCAAAGGCCATCAGTTTGACCTCTTTCCAGCCGTCTCCGGAGCATGGAATATAGCAGAAGAAAAATTCATCAAAGAGCGGCTTAGCTGGATGAATATGCTCAAGATCAGGTACTCTTTTGGTAAGGTCGGCAACGACGCCATGCCCGTACGCTTCCCCTATCTAGCTTCTTTTAGCACCGATGAAAATCTCGGCTACAATTGGGGCGATATCGAAAGCAAAAACCTTTACCCTGGACTCACCTATTCCCGTATAGCCTCCAATTCCATTACCTGGGAAATTGCCACCAAACACGACCTCGGACTCGATTTTTCTTTTTTCAATGACAAATTCGGTGGACAGCTCGACTACTTTCATGAACAACGTGATGGAATATACATGGAACGTAAATATATCCCTTTTGTGGTCGGCCTACAAGGACAAGATCCCAGGGCCAACGTCGGTTCTACACGATCCGAAGGCTTTGATGGCCAGATGCGGTTTACCCAAAAGATCAATCAGCTCAGTCTAACGGCGCGTGGCACCCTGACCTACAGTAAAAACACCATCCTCGAAGCCGACGATCAGTTCAGCAACTATCCATACACCACCCTTTCCGGCTTTCGGGTCAATCAGAACAAAGGGCTCATCGCCTTAGGACTTTTTAAAGACTATGAAGATATCCGAAACAGTGCTACCCAAAACTTTGGCCGTACTGCCCCCGGAGATATCAAATACAAGGATATTAATGGCGATGGGAAAATCGACGACACCGATATCGTACCCATCGGCGCTACGCGTTACCCTAACCTCGTCTATGGCTTTGGCTTATCAGCAAACTACAAATCATTTGATGCCAGCGTACATTTCCAGGGTGCCGGAAAATCCTCCTTCTTTATTAACGGGTATACAGTATACCCATTCAGCCAGGGCGACTGGGGAAATATTCTGACCGATGTTGTCGAATCCAACCGCTGGATACTTGGCGTCAACGAAGATGTAAATGCCCAATACCCCAGACTCAGTTACGGCGGTAGCGCCAATAACTACCGCGCTTCAACCTATTGGCTCCGCGAGAGTTCGTACCTACGGCTCAAAACCCTCGATATAGGATATGCCATACCCAACGGATTCACAAAAAGAATAGGCGTCAAATCGGCACGGCTCTATGCCATGGGCACCAACTTGCTGACCTTCTCCAAATTTAAATTGTGGGACCCCGAAATGAACAGTTCCAATGGTCAAGCCTATCCACTGGCCAAAACAATCACCCTCGGACTTACCATCAACCTCTAACGATAGAAACATGAAGAAAATAACACTACTCGCACCCTTGCTGCTCAGCGTCAGTTTATGTCTATCCATCAGCTCCTGCTCCAAATACCTGGATGTTGAGCATTTTTTTGATGACCGACAGAGCGAAGATCGCATTTTTAAAAGCAAGGATTATACCGAGCAATGGCTCGGAAACTGTTACAACAAACTATTGGACTACAACCTCGAAATGGGCCATCGAAATTATACCATCTCCAACTACTCGGACGATATGTTCTACAATGAATCCGCCGGGGGCAACGGCGATGAGTACCGGCGATTTAAATTTGGAGAGTACGATTATACCTGGCAGCGTCAATCGTGGGCACAGTCCTATGGCGGAATCCGTCAAGCCTCAGTCATGATACACAGCATGGCTGAAGGCGGAGCTTTCACACCAAAACAGGTAACAGATTACAAGGCGCAGGCACGCTTTATCCGTGCCTACCTGTACTGGCTACTCCTACGCAAGTATGGTCCAGTACCAATTATGCCAGACAAAGGCGTAGACTACGACGAAAGCTACGACAAACTAGCCTACCCGCGCAACACCTACGATGAAGTAGCCACCTTTATTGCCGAAGAAATGGCCCTGGCAGCGCAAGATCTACCCCTAAAACGCGACAATCGCAATATCGCCCGTCCTACGCGTGGAGCAGCATTGGCCACACGCGCCAAAGCATTATTATTTGCGGCAAGCCCCCTGGCCAATGGTAACGCAGAAATGAGCGACTTTACCGACGATAAAGGCCGTGCGCTGATTTCGGCACAATACAACGAAGATAAATGGGCACGCGCAGCAGCGGCGGCCAAAGATGTGATCGATTTAAATGCTTACAAGCTCTATACAGCCGATTTTAAAGCCAAAGGTACTACCGACTATCCAGCCACCATCACACCCCCACATCATCCAGAATACTCCGACAAGAACTTTCCGGAAGGGTGGGCCAATATTGATCCCTTCGAATCCTATCGCGCCGTATTTAACGGTGATCTATATGCGTCCGAAAATCCAGAGATGATCTTTACTAGAGGGGAAAATCAAACCGATGAAAACCATGGTATTATCGCGCTGACAAGGCACCAGATGCCCCAGGTGGGCGGCGGATACAACTGCCATGGCATTACCTTAAAACAATGTGATGCGTACGCCATGAATGACGGAACCACATTTAATAGACAGCAAATCCGGCAGAAATACGGAGCAAATATGTTTGTGCAAAAGGCTGAACTTGATCAATTCAAGCCACTCCTGGAAAATGTCTGGAAAGACTTTGCCCATCGAGAACCACGATTTTATGCTTCAGTGGCCTATAGTGGCACGCTGTGGACCATGTCTAGCGCCACCTCCAACTTATCCAATGTCACGAACAAACAGATCTTCTATTATCGGGGTGAAAATGAGGGCATGATCAATGGTGACCGCTGGCTACCTACGGGGATAGGCATGATGAAATTTGTCAACCCAAAAGATAATGCCACAGGCAATGGCGGCAAGATATACCCCAAAGTGGAAATCGCCATACGGTATGCCGACCTGCTGCTCATGTATGCTGAAGCGCTCAATGAGATCAATGGATCCCATATGATTGCCAGCTGGGACGGCAAAACTACGCATCAGATCACTCGAAATATTGATCAGATGAAAAACAGTATAGGTATGGTTCGTATCCGCGCGGGAGTGCCCAATTATGACAACGCCATATATACCGATCAGGCAGCGTTACGCCGCCAAATCAAAGGTGAGCGGCAGATCGAATTGCTGGGCGAAAATCAGCGCTACTACGACTTGCGCCGATGGAAAGATGCTCCAATAGATGAGGCAGAACAGATCTACGGCTACAATGTATATATGACCAAAGACAATGCGGACCTATTCTACACCCCTGTGCGCGTACCGCAACTCCAGACTATATTTTCTAAAAAAATGTACTTCTGGCCCGTCGACTGGGATGAGCTCCGCAAAAACAGACGCATGACGCAGGCACCGGGATGGCCTTCTTTCGATTAATGAAACCAGCCAGAAAGAATTAGATAGAAAATACCGCAATAAACATTGCATACTTATTTAAGCATTAGAAATAAAAACACATGAAAAAGATTTATATCTATATTTTAACCCTAGTCTTGGCCTTGTTCCAAACGGGGTGCAACGATGAATGGGAAGAAGAATTGTATACACAGATGGTGTCTTTTAAAGCCCCAATTGGAAGTGAAGGTGTATCCGAAGTCTATCTGCGCTACAACAAGACCGGTGAAGTCACCTATAAATTGCCTATCATACTGAGCGGCTCCCGCGAGAACGATAAAGACCGCTATGTCAAGGTGGCTGTGGATAGCGATACACTAGCCACTTTTAACCAGGAAAAATATCAGTACCGCAAAGATTTATATTTTAAACAGCTTCCCGAACAGTTTTTTGCACTGCCCAACGAGAGCTGCCTAATTCCCAAAGGAGCACATACCGAAAATTATCCGATCAAATTTAAGTTTGACAACCTCGATCTTGTCGAACGCTATGTACTTCCACTGTCCATTCAGGAAGACCCCTCCTATGTGACCAATAAGCGCAAAGGATGGCGCAAAGCATTGCTCTATGTCAAACCATTTAATAATTATTCGGGCAATTATTCCGCCACATCCATGAATGTCTATGCCGACGGGCAAACTAAAAACCCACTTGTATCTAGCGTCAGAACATCGTGGGTGGTAGACGAAAAAGCGGTATTTTTCTACGCCGGAGTTCTGGAAGAGAAATCAGAAGATCGAGGCCGTTACAAGATTATCATGGAGTTTATGGAACCCTCGGAGGATGTTAACGGTATAAAATCGGGTACCCTTCATGTGTATGCCGCCGACAAATCCATCAACTTTGAAATGCTCGGGCAGCCCACCTATCAATTAAGGGAAATCGCAGATGCCACCAAAAAATATTTGGTCAAACAGTACTGCACCGTCAACCTAAAATACAAATATGACGATATCACCACCATGCCCGGTGTGCCCGTGCGCTACCGCGCCGAAGGAAGCATGACGATGGAACGCTCACGCAACACCCTTATTCCAGATGAAGACCAGGCAATACAGTGGTAGCATACGTCCAGGTAAATGCTGATCAAACAAGCGATGCAATCCAATTGAAAATCTTTAAACAAACACATCCATGAAAAGAATGACAGTGACCTTTTATTTTATGATGAGCAGCATGTTATGGGTATCTGCCTGTCAAAAAAACAATCCCACAAACGATTTAGATCCCATCCCAAAAAGCAATACCCAACCCGTAGATTCTGCTACAGACAATACAGTAGTGGTAGATAGTACCTTCTCCAATCCACTCATGCCAGGTGGTCCCGATCCTTGGGTAATCCAAAAAGACGGTACTTACTATTATACCTATACCCAGGGAAGCAAGCTCGTCATCCTCGAAACCAAAAGCATGTCCGAACTTGCCTCCGCACGGCGATATGAAGTCTATACCCCTCCTGCAGATCAGCCCTATTCAAAGAATTTATGGGCGCCCGAATTGCATGAAATCGATGGCAAATGGTATTTCTATTTTGCAGCAGATAATGGCAGCAATGCCAACCACAGAATGTATGTGCTCGAAAATTCTTCTCCCACCCCCGTTCAGGGCAACTGGGAAATGAAAGGTAAGATTTCCGATAGTGCAAGCGAGTGGGCCATTGACGGAACCATTTTGCGGCATGACGGAAAGATGTATATGATCTGGTCGGGCGGGAATGCCGGTGCACCGCCCCAAAACATTTATATAGCGCCCATGAGCAACCCCTGGACCATTTCCGGACCAAAGGTCATGATTGCCACGCCCAACTATGCATGGGAGAAAAACGGAAATCCAATCAACGAAGGCCCCCAGGTGTTGATCAATCCACAGGGCAAAGTCCATATCGTTTATTCGGGCAGCGGTTACTGGTCTGACGGCTATTGCCTCGGCCTGCTCACGCTAAAAGATGACGGAGACCCACTACAGGCAGCAGATTGGACAAAACGCAACCATCCCGTATTTTCCATGAGACCCGAAAGTAGCATTTATGGTCCCGGCCACAACGGTTTTTTTAAATCTCCTGATGGAAAAGAAGACTGGATGATTTATCACGCACGTAATGTAGCCAACGACGGCAATGCCACACGACGTCCCTATATCCAGCGATTTTCCTGGCATACAGATGGCTCCCCAAACTTCGGTCTACCGGCCAATCCTGCACTCAAACAAAAGCGTCCAGCAGGAGAAAAATGGCGGAAAATGTATACCAAGAAAGGGTGGACGGTCGCTGGCTTCAGTTCCGAAGAACCCAATAACAACCGGTCGGCTGCAGCAGTGATCGATGACAATATCAACTCCATATGGATAACCCGCTATTCAGTCAATCCAACAAAGTACCCCGACCATTACCTCACCATCGACATCGGAGCAGCCCAACCCGTAGATGGTTTTGTAATCCATCAGAAAGATGGCGACAGAAAGATCAAAGAATTGGAAATCCATGTCGGCAATGACAATCAAAACTGGGAAAATCTGGGCACCTTTAGCTTGAGCGATGTCAATCTCCTGCGGCAGTTTATCGACCTGGCGCAGACCAAGCAATTTCGCTATTTTAAACTCGTACCAAAGTCAGGCTACGACAATCAACAGCAGCCCGGCCTGGCGGAAGTCGGTATATTCCGCAATAGCGATTAGTATACCCTAAACGATGATTACTGAAAACTATAGGGGCAGTCCAAAATTATTGGATTGCCCCTTTTTAATCCCCTATCGTTACATCGAATCAGGATCTCGGCATTGACTTCAGGTAAGCCGATGGAGATACCTTATAATATTTTTGGAAGTTCTTATTAAAGATACTTTGTGAACTATACCCGACCAGGGTAGCGATCTGCTGTAAACTAAATTCATTTTGCGCCATGAGTTCAGTCGCTTTCTTTAAACGCGTTTTATCGACAAGTTCCTTGGGCGAAAGCGCAGAAAGCTGCTTTATTTTTCGGTAAAATGTAGGCCGGCTCATCAACATATGTTCAGCAAGTTCATCAATACCAAGTTCCGGATACCTAAAGTTTTTTTTGATATAAGCATCCAGCTTGTGCAAAAACTCAGCGTCCAGCTTCGAAGGCGCCAGCAAACGGACATCTTCAAACGGCGCATGAGCAAAATGAGTTTTTACATTCACCCTATTTCTTAGCAGATTGTCCACCTGCACCAATAAAAGTTCCAAAGGAAAAGGTTTCTGAACATAAGCATCGGCACCCACTTCAAGCCCCTCGATATGCGCAGTATAACTGTTCTTTGAAGTCAGCAATAGTACCGGTATATGGCAATAGTTCAGATTCGATTTGATGAATTTACAGAGTTCGAAACCGTCGATTCCCGGCATCATAATATCCGAGATAACCAGATCAATCATTTCGCTATCTAAGATAAGTTTTGCACTTTCACCGTTGTCAGCGGTGTGTGTACAATAATTTTCATTCAATTCTTCAGACAAGAATTCCAGAATTTCTAAATTGTCGTCAATAATCAATATGTGCTGTCTCATAATTATCTGATTTTTTTCCAACTGCTAAGTTCAAACTCCCTTTCCTGCCGTAGCGGCAGCACCAATTCAAATACAACAAGGCTACCACCATTTTCTATAAGCTGGAGCGTACCCTTGTGCAGCTCGCTGAGCGACTTGGCCAGCGAAAGACCAATCCCGGTTCCAAACCCAAGACTATTTTCTATCCTAAAAAACGGCTCAAAGATCTTTTTTGCATATTTATCAGGAATAGGTTCACTATCATTTTCTACCGTAATGTTAAAACTGTTTTTTTCGATATCTGGATCTGCCAGCCGCACATTCACGTAGGTGAGACCATATTTTATAGCATTAGAGAGTAGATTGTTCAATATTTTTACCGTAGCTTCACGGTCGACAAAAGCGATGACATCATCCTCCGGATAAGCACTGTTCAAACGGATATTATTCTGTTCGGCGATCTGTTCAAAAGAAGACATCACTTCTTTTAACAAATCAACAATATTTGTTTTCACAAAATTGAGCCCAAATTGATGCAATTCTGTTTTTCTAAAATCCAGCAGTTCCGCTGTCAGTTCGGTCAGTCTCAATGTATTTTTTTCAACCTGTAACAAGTTTTTACGGATAGTGTCGCTATCCGTAATTTTTCGTAGCATGCCTTGCACACGACCGAGGATCAATGTCAACGGCGTTTGTATTTCATGCGTGATATGCGTAAAAAACTCAATTTTAGCCGCATAGATTTCACGTTCCTTTTCATGTTCAAACCGCATAAGTTTAGCCACATTTTTTCGAATGGTCCATCGATGGTAATAAAAAGCAATCAAAACCAAAAGAACGATCACCAGCAAAGTATAGAAGCTGTATGCGGCAAAAGTTTTCCAAAATGGCGGCGTTATAATAATCACAAGCCTACGTTCAATACTCCTCCAGCTGCCCGTATTACTTTTCGCCCGCACAGTGAAAATATATTTACCCGGTTGTATATCCGTAAAATAAGCCTTTCTATTGCTAGCAAGAATTGTGCGTTTTTGAGCTAACCCCTCCAATATATATTCATATCTGGTAACGGCCGGAGAAGCATAATTGAGCGCAGCAAATTCAATACTGAAGTTATTTTGGTTATAAGCTAAACAAATACTGTCGAGGTACACTACCGAACGCTTGATTGGACTTTTATCCACACCAGGATGGATAGCTTTATTGTCTATCTCCAGGCCAGTAATAAATAAAGCCGGGCGAGGTCCAGTGTTTAAAAAATCTTTGGGATCAAAGGCGATCAGCCCTTTCACTGACCCAAAATACAAGATACCAGACCTGTCTTTGTAAGCCGAACAAAAATTAAACTGATCAGTGATCAATCCGTTGGCTTGCTGATAGTTTTTAAAGGCCCCCGTTTTAATATCCAGGCACAAAATTCCCTTCAACGAACTTATCCAAAGGTTTTGAAAATCATCTTCCAGTATACTAAAATACACATTGGTCGGAAAGCCCGCAGCAGTGTCGTATCTTTTAGTTGACGTTCGGTCTCGACTTAAGCGGATCAGCCCACCACCTTCTGTGGCAAACCAGATCGCCCCCATGCTATCTTCATGGATACCATATACCGGAAATTCGGGAATCTGACCTATTTTAGTGCTGCTCCCAAATCGAATATTCCCCTGTACACCCGACTTGGGATGATAGTAATAAACGCCGTTCGACATGGTGCCCACCCAAATAAACCCATTTCTATCCTCCCGGATGCTCAGCACATAAGGACGACCAGGGATATGATTGATGCGATCAAAAGTCTTTCTTTTGAGGTCGTACCTGAACAGGCCGGCGTTCTCATCATAAGCAGTACCCACTAATACCGTGCTGTCACTTGTCTGAAAGATGCTCAACACAAAATCGTTGCCAGATTCGGCGGGTAGACCGATAGCACGATGCTGCTGACGGATTAGCCCTGTCCGAATATCCATAATCTCCAATCCCCGATGAAAGGGCCCCACAAGAAGATCATTTCCCACAGCGAGCAGACCGTGGATATTCGGATAGGAAAGCGCATTTTCACCTGTTGTTGGATAGTGCCTAAAAAATTGCCTCTGCGGATCAAACCTATTGAGACCGGCATCTTCCGTGCCAATCCAGAGGTGACCATCCCGATCAGGAACTAGCTCACGGACGGCATATCCTGATATCGAATTCTGTCCCACAATAGGGTAGTATTTCCGAAAACGTGCGTTTTCAAGCGAGCAATAGTTCAGGCCACCAAAAAAAGTACCCAGCCACATCCCCCCGCTTTTATCTCTGCACACTTTATAGACCGCGTTATCCGTCATAGCATACGGGTCATCAGCACGCTTACCAAGATGCCGGCATTTTTTGATATTGGCATTATAGATATACACCCCAGATTCAGTTGCGACCCAATAATCGCCATTATTTCCCTTACAGATATCCCGCACAAAAATAGCGCTATCCTCCTTTTCACTAAGCACAATCGTTGTCGTTGTTTGCTTATCCAAATCATAGCGCTTAAGCCCAGCTCCAAAATATCCAACGAGTACGGCACCATCATCAAGCGGGAAAATAGCACTAATGGTATTCATATTCGAAGGCCTGTTAAAGTTCACCGTTTTCATGGTTTTCGCAAGCACCCCACGCGAGTCGAAAATACGGAGTTCCCCCTGCTTATTACCCGTCCACAGATTTGTGGCACCATCCAAAAATAAGGCAGTAGTCTGTATCTGATAATTTTTGACCATGCTCTTTTTTATGCTATAGCGCCAAAGCGACGAATTGGCAATAAACCAGATATCATCCCCATTGGCAATTACCTGTTCGATATACACCTGCGGAATCAGATCAACCGGCGATATCACCTCACCAATGGTATCGTACCGGTACATTCCCTTTCCTGTGCCGATCCATAGTATTCCTGGCTGCCCTTCGGTCAATGTATTGATTACATTGTTGCCGATGTTATTAAAAGGATCATCTTTATTTTCGCAAAGCTTAAAATTGTAGCCGTCAAATCTGCACAGACCAGCACGCGTGCCAACCCACATAAAGCCTTTGCCATCCTGTAAGATGGAGCGAACAGCCTGATGAGGAAGTCCATCCTGCGTCTGATAGTGCTTGAAATAATATTGGGCATGACAAACAACCACGCTAAACTGCAGGATCAGCCAAACAAAAAAAGTAGGATAAGACATAATCTATGTTGGCAATCGGTTCTTTCAAATATAATCAAATGTACCAAAAAATGACAAGAGCACATATGATGACATTACGGACAGCCAATAGCCGTGTGAAACAAAAAATGGTACAGCGCGGTCTAAATCAAGAAAATGTTAGCTAAGTCTATTCACTTTGAGACAAAACGACAAAAGATTGAGCAAAAAAGGAATGAAATTTTGACTTCTTTTGAAGAATTTAACACCAATTATACATGACGATGAAAAGACCATTTCCCCTATTGTTATTTATCCTACTATTATCTTTTGTGTTAAAGGGACAGACCGTAATACAAAATCCTTTACCAATCGCTTTCGGTGATCCTTTCGTCCTGACGGATTCCGATGGGAAATATTATATGTATGGCACCGGCGGCGATGTAGACAAAGGCTTTGGAGCCTATTCATCCACCAACCTGCAAGACTGGACTTTTGAAGGGCAGGTTTATCATCATGACAATAAAAACGGATGGGGAATAGATGCATTTTGGGCACCTGAAGTATACCGGCGAAATGGTCGTTACTATATGCTGTATAGCGCCCAGTGGAAAGATAATCCGACGCGAGAACTTGAGAATTTCAGGATCGGTGTTGCCGTATCAGATAAGCCCACGGGGCCATTTATCGACTGCTACGATCGGCCAATTTTTGATCCAGGCTATCCCATTATCGATGCCAATCTTTGGTTTGAAGATGGCCGGGTTTACCTCTATTATTCCAGATGTTGCTACAAACATCCGGTCGAAAGCGAGGTGGCCACCTGGGCAAAAAAGAAAGGCTGGTATGATAAGGTGGAAGAAAGCTGGGTATACGGCGTAGAAATTAAACCTGATTTTTCCGGTATCATTGGCGAGCCAAAATTACTGTTGCGCCCGCCACTAACAATGGGCGTTTCCGACGATTGGGAGAGCAGATCGGTAACCAGCAGAGAAGTAAATCGGCGGTGGACAGAAGGCTCTTATCTCTTTAAAGAAGGCCACACGTATTATATGATGTATTCGGCGAATAATTTCGATGGCAAAAATTATGCAATCGGTTATGCCACTTCGAAAAGTCCATTAGGCCCATTTAAAAAAGCCTCAAACAATCCCATTTTACAAAAAAATGGGCTGGTAACAGGTACTGGTCACAATAGCATAGCCTATTCGCGGGATGGCAAGCAGCGGTATTGTGTCTATCACGGTCGCACCGAAGCAACGGGGCATCAACGACTGGTTTTTATAGACCCGATGGAAATTACCGCTGACGGCAAGCTTATCGTACATGGACCCACATTAAAAAAGTGATAACACAAAAAAGCGATGTATTCCTACACAGTAGAAATACATCGCTTATATAAAGACAAAATCTCTTATTAACTGGATTTAAAAATCATGCACCTATTAGATCAAAATGACTAAACCATTTTAAGTTTTTCAATTTCTTCAATAGAAAGACCTGTAATATCACTAACATCCGCTTTGTTATATCCCTTCACTAGCATCTTTCGAGCAGATTCCAAAGCCTGTTTATGCTCTCCTTTCGCGAGCCCTTCAGCAAGACCTTTTTCAAGACCTTCAGCAAGACCTTTAGCAAGACCTTTAGCAAGACCTTTCTTAAGACCCATTGCTTCGCCAGACCGAATAGCTGAATTGTAAACGCTCTCTGCATCACGCTTATGTTTTAAACTCGATTCGTATGACATCCGATCCTCCTCTGTTAATTTACCTATTTCTCCTATTTCAAAGATAAGGCCAAATATCCTTTTATCCAAAAAAGACGGTAATTTATCCATGGTACTCAAGTGTTTAAGTACATATAACCACTGATCCATGACTGATTGAAGCTCCCCGGGCTTTTTATTAAACATCGGCAAAGACACTAGTTTATACCCCAGCTTATTATAAAAGATTTCATGCGTTGTCTTATCACATAATGCGACATCATAGAAATAAGGACGATCAGTCTTGCGCAAAAGAAAAGCCTCATCCTCCCCATGAAGTTTAAATTCTAAAACCCCTATAAAATAAATCACAGGTAAACAGTAATCATTACCCTTCTTCCCCTTTGACAATTGCTTATTAATCAAACGTGACGTATAATAGACAGCGCGATCCTTGAAATATTCCTGAAATAACTGCTGCATCTCTATAATAAATATCTCTCCATCTGTACCGATACAATGTAAATCAAAAACAACCCTTCGCATATCTTCTTGATCACCGTCATACTCTATAGACTTATAAAATAAATCGGAAATTATTTTCTCACCTTCAAATAAGCTATTGAGGAATTCGATTAAAAGAATCTTATTTTCCTCTCGCCCGAAATAAAGCTTCCAACCAAAGTCAGTACGGGGATCAACATATTTACCAATCGATTTTAATCTTGCCATGATAATTTAAGTTTTTGGTTATCAATACAAATATAACAAAAAAAAACTAAAATATTTAGTAAATAAATTTAATATATCACTTCCTTTATTTTGGCCATTCCAAAAAATGTTTTAAGTAGCTGCGCTCATTTCATTTACAGCCAAGCCAACAGTTCAGGACAGTTGATTAAAAAATTACCCCTATCATTACCCAACAAACCTGTTACAAAGCAATTCTTTAATGGAATATCGTCCACGCAAAATAGTGGATAATACGAACTTGTTCAGGTTTGCACGATAACCAATTAATCTGCCGTAAAACGCTTTTTAAAACCTATTATAAACAAGTTAAATGTATGAATTATCCATTTTTCAAAAAATCTTTGCTAAAGCGGAGTATCAAGCTTCTTTGCCCCCTGCTTGCGCTCTCGCCAGCCCCGGTTTTTGCATTGCCAACAACAAATTCTCCACTTCTGCTTTCCACAAAATTTGCTGGTGTCACCGGCCGTGTGCTTGATCAAGACGGCAAGCCTGTCCACGGCGCAACTATTCTGGTCAAAGGCAGCAAAGCCGGCGTAAAAACAGGAGAAGATGGGGTGTTCCATATCAACCTTCCTGCAGACAATACAGTTATTGTTGTGAGCTATGTGGGCTATAAAGTACAAGAAATAGACACGAAGGGCAAAACCAATATCACAATCCGACTCGAGTCCAATACCAGCATAGATGAGGTTGTCGTGGTCGGATACGGCACAAAAAAACGGCGCGAAGTCTTGGGTGCCGTGGCCTCTGTTGACCCAAAAGAAATCCAGGACATCCCGGCAGCCAATATTGCCGCAGCCCTACGCGACCGCGTCGCAGGATTGGGCGTAAGCGAGTCTTCGGGCAGGCCAGGAGCAGCAGTTACCCTCAATGTTCGTAATGCTTTCGCCTCAGACCAAGCCAAATTGCAAGGGGTAACCAATGAGCCACTGTATGTTATTGACGGTATTATTTCATCATCCGATGTCTTTGAAAACCTAGATGCGTCCATGGTAGAAAACATTTCGATTCTTAAAGACGCATCCGCAGCCATTTATGGAGCCTCCGGAGCAAAAGGGGTTATCCTAGTCACCACCAAAAGAGGGCAGGCAGGAAAGACACAGCTCACCTACAACGGTTACCTCGGTATCTCAGACGCTACGGTAAAGCCAAAAATGCTTTCAGCCTATCAACACGCCAAATTACTGAACGAAACCTACGCACTCAATAATGCCCAACCCACAGACTTCTTTTCGGATGAAGACTTAGCCTATTTAAAAACAAATCCGTATAAAAGCTGGTATGATGAACTTTGGAAACCCTCTAAAATGGAACGCCATAACCTATCCATTTCCGGTGGAAGTGAAAAGATAACCTTCTTTGCAGGCGGAAGCTATCAAAAAGAAGACGGTAACTATGCAGGTATGAGCCAACAGAAATATTCATTCCGATCCGGCTTCAATACACAAATTATTGACGGTTTAAAAGCTGATATTGCCTTTAATGTAAATAATACAAAGACCAATAGCCAAAACAGCCTATCCGACGACCGCGATCAAAACTTCTATCAAACCCTGATTACGACGCCGCAATGGGTACCCATACAGATCGATGGCCTACCGGTAAACTTCAGTAACATCAATGCCAATAGCAATACCAATCCACTGGCAATCATCAACTCAGGCTACTACCAAAAACGCAGCAACGCAAATTATAACATTAACGCCTCCCTAAATTATGCGCCAGAATACCTCAAAGGATTCAGCGCCCGCATACAGATCTCCAATTCGGGAACATCTTCCAGTGGCCAAGAATACCTCCCGGCTTACGATCTATACGAGTTTGTACGCACAGGCAACAACAACAAGCTCTACACCAACACCGTAGACAAAGTGTTTCGTATGGATGGTAGCAAGACAAGGATTTTACCCTCCTTGGGTAAAGGGAATAGTTACCAGGGAAATATCGTATTACAATATGCAAATACTTTTGGAAAGCATAGCCTTGATCTCATGGTAGGTGCAGAACAGTCGGCTTCCAATGCAGAAGGATTATCCGCTTACTGGACCAATCAACAGCTGCTAAATTTAGATGAATATTGGGCATTCGACCAATCGACTTTCACGCGGTCCGACCGATCAATCACCGAAGCCGTCAAACGATCCTTCTTTGGACGGCTCAATTACGATTACAAGAAAAAGTATCTACTTGAAGTGATTACCCGTGTCGATGCCTCCTCCAATTTTGCGAAAGGTAATATCTGGGGGGTATTCCCCACAGTAGCGACTGGTTGGGTGGTCAGTGACGAAGAATTTTTTAAAGACCTCAATTATATCAGCTACTTAAAACTAAGGGCTAACTATGGACTGGTAGGTGAAGACCGTGTGTTAGCGCGGCTATGGCAAGAACGGTTCAGTGTCGACCTCGTCAATACAGGCTATCTCTACGGCGAAACACCGGTCGCATCACTCAACCCAACCATTATTGCCAATCCCGATATCTCCTGGGAGAAACACCGTACCTTCAACTTCGGAATAGAATCCCGCTGGTTTGACAACAAACTGAGCTTTGGGTTCGAATACTATCTCCGAAACTCGTACGATGTATTTGACAAAGGTAACGACGAGAATTTTCCGATGTACGCCGGATTCAAAGCACCAGTCGTCAACTACCAGAAACGAAGAGGCTGGGGTACCGAATTTTCCTTGGGTTACCAAAACACCTTCTCCAACAGATTCAAACTTTCCACCAATATGAACTTTGGCTATTCGGCAAGTTACACGACCCAAATGTACTTCAACAAATTCCAGCTATGGGATTTCTCCTATCCAGACTGGAAGGTGGAAATGGGAACAGACTCCCGTAAATACAACAGTTCAAATTATGGACTGATCTATCAGGATATGTTACGTACACAACAGGAAGTGGATAATTTCTTGGCCAAAAACCCCAACTATACCATCGACGGCAAAGTACCACAGGTCGGCTGGACCGTATACGAAGACACCAATGGCGATGGCAAGATCACCGAAAAAGACCTAACCACCATGTTTGATAATACATCGCCGGTTTTTTCAACAGGGATCACCGTTGGCTTGGCTTATAAATCGTTCTCCTTAAACACCAATTTCAGGGCCGTATTTGGCGGAAAGGTATTCTATGAGTCCCAAGCCATGACCGCTCCTACTGCATTCGTGAATGTTCCAAGTTTTTGGGAAGACCATTGGTCGTTGGAAAACCCCAATGGAAAATTCCCACGATATGACGATGCTGCGATGATGAAAAAGTGGAATTCTACCTTCTGGGCAGAAGATGGTACAACCATCCGGATCAACAATATGGTGTTCAACTGGAGTGTCCCTAAAACCTTTACAGATAAGATCAATGTACGCTCGCTCAAGCTGATGCTGTCGGGTAATAACCTATGGACCATTGTCGCACCATTTAAACACCGCGACCCCTATTCCTCTTCTTTGTACAATTATCCCACAATCCGTACGATTTCCTTTGGTTTAAACTTTGGTATTTAAAATTTTAAGACATGAAAAGACATTTTACATACATAATAGCCTTATTGGTGGCGTCGAGTACAGCCCTGATGACACAGAGCTGTAAAGATGATTTTTTTGAGCTCGTAGATCATGGTGGTCTGGACGCCCGCATTTGGGACAACGAAGGTGCCATTGAATACTATCTGGCTGGTACCTATAGCATGATCATGCCTACCCATCCGCATGAAGTCACAACAAACGATATGCAGATGCACTATGCCAGTGACGAAAACTACTTTTCGGGAACGAATGCAGCCAGCAAAAAAGTATTGGGTCTGAGTGGGGAAATCACACTTAATGATGTCAAATACATTGCCACCAAATACCAGGGTACCAATATTGGGGATAACCGCTACTTTGACATTGCACGCTGCAACAATGCGATCGCCTATATTCCAGCAGGAACCCTGCCACCAGAGGTCAAGAAGAAATTTTTAGGACAGTTTTATGCCCTACGCGCCATAGTATATTTTGAGCTTACACGGCTCTACGGTGGCGTGCCCCTTGTACTCGACCCTCAAAATCCAGACAAGCTGGAGTTAAGTGGTCGGGTATCCGCAAAAGCATGCTTTACACAAATCGTCAGCGACTTGGATGCTGCAATGACGAATTTAGATGGCGTAACCTGGGACGATGGCACTGGCCGCGGTAAAATTACCAAAGCAGCAGCAGCAGCGCTGAAAGCCAAAGCGCTGCTATACTGGGCCAGTCCACAGTTTAATCCAACCGACAATGCAGCGCATCCCTACGAAGCACAACGTTGGCAAACTGCTTTTCAGGCAAGCAAAGAAGCCTATGAACTCTGTCAAGCTACTGGGCGGGCCTTAATGCCCAACTATAATGAAATCTTTTTAAAAGAAGGCATAGCCAATACAGAAGCGGTACTACTTCGTTCCTATTCTGCCACATCACCTAAGCGTTACACTATTGTCGAACGCGCATCGCGCCCCGCCTCCGAAGGCGGAGCACCAGCAGATTATTATGTTCCGACCACCCTTTTGCTCAAAGCCTATCGCATGAAAGATGGCACACCCGCCAACGGGGATAACCTCCTGTATGATGATGCGCTTTTTTGGAAAAACAGAGATCCACGGTTCAAAAACACCATCGTCTATAACGGTGCAGACTGGCCATTGAGCGGCAAGACAGGACGAAAACAGTGGAACTACACCAATGCAGACGGAGAATCCTCCATAAAATCCTTTTATTGCAAAAAATTTGTCAATCCATCACTTTCATCTGCATCTGTGGGCATTTTCAATGACATAGGCGGCAATGGTATGGACTGGATTGAAATCCGATTTGCCGAAGTCATGATGAATTATGCTGAATCAGCAAATGAAACAGGCGATCTGGCGCTCGCTAAAGAACTGATCCGTAGTATCCGGCAACGCGCCGGCATCGAACAGGGGAAATACGATTACGGTTTGTCCCTTGCTGCCAACAAAGAACAGATGCGCGATCTACTGATGAACGAACGGCAAATTGAATTCGCTTTTGAAGGCAAGCGCTATCACGACCTACGACGGACGCGTCGCATGCATACCCTCGAAGGAACGATCCAAACGTATCTGTTCGAAACCAAATCCGATGCTCTAAAGAAAATATTAGAAGCAAAGAACGCTGCCGGGATCATGCATCGCGAGCGTTTGGACATGAACAATAGAGATACCGTATTGAATTACTTCAAATATCCCTATAATTTACGCGCAGAAAGCGCGAATGGAGCCTTTGCTTTCCGTGATTATTATTATTTCTACCCACTGCCAAATACCTTTATGAGCTCCTCTCCATTGCTCGAACAAACAATCGGTTATGAAGGCGGTACATTCGATCCACTAAACAACTAATTATGAAAAAGAAATATTTATTGCTCCTTATCCTCTTCAGCATATTGCTTTCCTGCAAACGGGAAGGCGACAATATTTTCAATCAGTTTACGGATGTTAAAGTGACGCTGCACCAAGAAAATGAATTTAGTATTGGTACTTACAAGGATGTTGCTTCCGGAGACTCCATCTATGTCGATTTTACGATTAGCTCAGCTTCCAAAGACATGCATCAGGTATGGATCTTTTACAATGGCGCCGGTGCAGCAGCGCTCAAAATCCCATTGGCAGACGGCGAAAAAAGAAGCCTCCGCTATGTTTATAAAATTAAGGCCGATAAGGTGGGTCTTACCACTTTTCGAATAATGGCGGTGGACAGCGAAGGCGTATTTATGGGCGATGGCTATACTTCAGTGACCTATAATGTGCTATCAGATTACGCCCATCTGAACAATCGCGTGCTCTATATGCCAGATAGCACAGCGCAAAGCAGCGCTTGCTTTATTGATCTGATGGAAGGGAAAACATATACCTATGCTGAAGCCAAAGCGAATGCAGGAAAAATCGATCTGGGGATGTATCGCACCTATAAAGTAGAAGCCAATGGTGCCATTACCTATTCCTATAATATCTATTCGCTACAAGCCAGTCCAATTCCCTTTAAAGCTTTCGACTTTACGGATCTATCCGGAAAAGGCCGGGCAACCTATTTTTCCGGTATACAGACCAATCAGGCCTCCACATTTCTAAACACCTTAACATCTGGAACAGTTATTCAGAACAATGCAATTTCCCGCAAAACGACCAATCTTTCGTTAAATGATCTTAAAGTGGGCAGCATGTTCTACTTTAAGACACCAGACGAAAAATATGGTGTCGTTATCGTCAATGCTTTGAGCGGATATGACAACAGTCGCTATCTAAACATCAGCATTAAACGTCAAAACTAATTTGTCCCTTTTATCCCTTTATAGTATGGGGTACCGCAGCTCTGCTGGTACCCCTAACATAATAACATTATTCAAATGTAAATTACCCCCCTAACCGCTCCTAACCCAAAGCATCTTAGTAACCAGGATTTTGCTTTAAGTTGGGATTCATCGATATCTGCTGTTGAGGTATCGGAAACACCGTTTTGTTTTCAGCAGTAGGTTTATGATCCCACCACGTTGCGGTATGAAATTTACCAAAACGGATTAAATCACGCCTTCTGAACCCCTCAAAAATAAACTCACGCCCACGCTCCGCCAAAAGCTCATCTAACGTCAGCGTACTCGTATTGTATTGTGCTGCCGCCCAGTCGGCATCAGCAAATGCCCTTTTTTTGCACATATTAATCAAGTCAACTGCAACTTGTGAAGCAGTACCGCCGCTTTTGCGCATCAGCGCTTCGGCTTTCGCAAAATAAATCCAGCTCAAGCGATACACATTCCAATCGGTATTGTTGTAATTTTCGTCAACAGGTATTTTAACACCATTGACCGTACCGACCACATTATTTCCAATTTTATATTTATTAAATCGGATTCCACTGTTTTCTTCACCGTCACTCATGGTAGACGATGTACCCCCCGATTTTGCCCGACGAATATAATCCACAAAGACAAGCTGTTCACCTTTGTACTCTTCCGATCCTTCAACCATTTTACCGTCCACAAATTTCACCATTGGGCCGCTTAAAAACCATTCCTTTTTCCGTAGATCATTTGCTGCATACTGACCGAAAACACCGGGAACCAATACAATCCCATTATTTCCGTTTCTGCCGCCACCATAGATTTCACTCTGCACAAAATGATAGAACTCACTCGGAAAACCCGCTGAAAAATCCGCTATTTTATAATCATAAGCGATAGAAAAAATGGTTTCCTTGGAGAGATCATTCGTCGGAACATAAGCGTCTTTAATATTCGGATCTAATTCCATGGCACCATTCAAACCACCCCCGTCACCCGATATCAACTTATCAGCTGCCGCGATACAGTCATCCCATCTCGGCTGTCCATACCATTTCTCAGCATTTAAATATAGTTCGACTAGCATCGCGTACCCTGTAGCCTGCGACACCCGACCCAACATCGCCCGCGATAATTTTGGGGCTAGGTCAATATTATCTCGAATTTCTTTCTCAATAAATTCAAACACTTCTTTGGTAGAAGAGGGCTCCGGAAGAGGTTCTTCAGCAGTGGTCGGCGCTTTTGTGGTTATCGGAATATTTCCGAAAAGATCCATCAGCTTCAGGTAGTGCAATGCGCGTAAAAGCTTAAGCTCGGCAATGTATTGATTCTTTTCTTCCGTTGTAATCCCCATACTGGCCACATCAGATTTTTCGAGAATATCGATGGGGCTATTGCATAGACCTACCCCCCAGTACATCAGTACCCAGGCATTGTTTAAACCTCCTTCATCTACTGTCCAGGTATGATAATGTAGTCGCTTCCATTTGCCATTATCTTCTCCATGCCGTCCTTTAGTTGGCCAGGCCAATTGGTCGGCCGATAATTCGGCCGGACGCCACCAGCCATCCTGTCCCGAAGGCGATATCCAAGCGTTGGCATGGGTATAAGGTCGCAATACAGCAGAAATTACTTCATTCTTATTTGTATAAAAATCTTCTGCAACAATAACATCGTAAGCATTTTCATCCAATTTTGTACAACTCGACGCACTGACGACGCACGCCAGCATTAAAATTTTAAAAATATTTTTCATAGGAATTAGAAACTAAAATTTACACCAAACAAAAGCGACCGCGTATTCGGATAAGGACCGCGGCTGTCAATCCCCAAGCGCTGCCCATTCACTTCATTCCCCAAACCCGTATCCAATACAAAATCTGGGTCGTTGCCCGAGTAACCGGTTATCGTCGCCAGGTTTTGTACAGTCATGTAAGCACGCAGGTTGTTTACCCAGCTGTCATTTTTTAATTTAAATCGATACCCCAACGTGACTTCGTCAATTTTTAAGTGACTTCCACTTTCGAGGTAGTAGTCCGAATACATATAGGTATCGTTGATATCTTTGTATTTGGTGAAAGCATCTCTCAACAGGTTGCCCGACCACACTTTATTACCATACGAAAGCGCAGTCGTATTTAAGATGTCATAATCAAATTTCCCACGCATAAACACCCTGATGTCAAAGTTTTTATACGAAAAGTTATTTGTCCACGAAAGATAATATTTGGGTACAGCATTTCCGATCACCGATAAATCCGAAGCGTTGAGATCATCCCGCGAATTATTGATCTGATCATTTCTTACCGCCTCACCATTTCGGTTATAAAACAGCCATTTCCCATCCGCATCAAATCCGGCAAATCGTTTACCGAAAAACTCCCCGATGCGATGTCCTTCATAGGTGGTAAATGCGTTGCCGAGGGCACCCGCTCCGCCGATGTCCCCAAACTCCTTATACTTAACCGTAAAAATATCATTCGAGTAACTATCCATTACATTCTTCAACGTACTCGCTGTAAAGTCCATATTCCATTTGAAATTGTCACGTTCAATAGCGCGATAACTTAGCGCCAATTCGATACCTTTGGAAGAAAGCGTACCCACATTAGAATAGATATTATTTCGTATGTAAGGAGGTTGAGGTGTAGTGTACGTATCCAACAGGTCAACGGTTTTACGCTGAAAAACATCAATCGAACCCGAAAGTTTGTTGCTGAATAGCGTGAAATCGACACCGATATTCGTCTCCTTTTTTGTCTCCCAACGCAAGTTAGGGTTGGGGTTACGATCAGGACCGTAAGTTTCCCGGTAGGCTCCGTCGGGGTATAGGTACTTTCCGCCGCCCCCTAATGTCAATCGGGAAGCGTTGTTGGAAAACCCTGTATTTCCCGTTTCTCCATAACCCGCACGAAGTTTCAAATTGTTGATAAAATCAACATCCTGCATAAAGTCTTCATTGCTGATATTCCATCCTATCGATACGGCAGGAAAACTGCCCCACTTATTGTTTGCACCAAATTTAGAAGAACCTTCTCGTCTAAGGATAAACTGAGCCATATACTTATCGGAATACGTATAATTTACCCTTCCAAAAAAAGCAATCAACGTATTGTCATTCTTGTAGCTGTCCATATTAGCACGACCATCGCGTAATGCTTGCCCTTCCGAAAGGTTATCCTCATGAAAACGATCATTTATAAAACCCCTATTATCTGCACTCTGCCCCTCATCTTTCTCATAACGATAACTATAGCCAGCTAATGCTGTTATGCTATGCTTCTCAGCAAGGGTTGTGTTATATTGGAGCGTGGGCTCAAACGCATACCGCTCATTCAGCAAGTTCGATTTCGAAGCATAGCCTCCACCCGGATAATCCTCATCTTCCATAGACGCTTCACTGTTCAATGCCCGATACGAACCATCGATATACGAGTTGCGTTGCACCGATCCAAACACGCTGGCTTTTAGTCCCTCAATGATGGTAAGATCCGCCTTTCCATCCAGCGACGATGTTTGTTGCTTCCGGTAACTGGTTTCCGTAAATAAGCGTGCAAATTCATTTGTGCTTGTGCGGTCGTAACGATACGATCCATCGTCATTAAAATTTGACAAGGTGGGATTTTTAGTCGCCTCACTCTCCCAGCCCCCCCCGCCCAGCAGATTCGCATTGTTGGTATTCGTCGCGATGTTCATCAACACATTCAATCGGTCGTTCAAACCTTTCTGATTAATACTGGCGCGCACCGTATATTCCTTCCGCGAATTTTCCTTGGCGATACCTTCCAGATTTCTGAAATTTACACTACCACGATATGTGGTCGATTCATTGCCACCAGAAAGGGATAGATTGTGATTTTGTGAAAAATTATCCTTGTTGATCAAATCTTCAAAAAAGTCAGTTGAGTGGCCAAAATCCGGCTGCTTTAATTCGCCCGATGCAATCTTATCCCTGAATTCCTGTGGAGTCAAAAAATCGGGTCTATTATACAAAAATTCCTTTCGAAAATAATTGGAATAGTTAAATACCGATTTTCCCGGCTTTCCTCGCTTGGTCGTAATCAATATGACACCTGCGTTGGCACTGGTACCATAGATCGCCGCGCCCGAACCATCTTTCAAAACATCCACAGACTCGATATCATCCTGTTGGAGCAGATCCGGATTTCCGCCAGGTATTCCATCAATTACAAATAAAGGACTTGCACTTCCGGTCACAGAAATTGCTCCGCGCAATTGCGTCGCTACACCTGAATTTGGGTTAGAACCGCTTCTGGACACCTGTAAACCCGCCACTTTACCCTGTATAAGATCTAAGGGATTTCGCGCACCACTTTGACGAAATTGGTCTGCGCTCACATGCGCAACGGAGGAAGTGACCTCCTTTAGCCTTTGTGTACCGTATCCGACAACGACCACTTCATCCAATTGACTCTGATCAGCCTCCAGTTGAATCGAAACACTGCTGTCCTCCACAAAGGCTTCTTTGGTTTTGTAGCCGATGGAAGTCGCCACCAGTACTTGCCCCGCCTTCGCATCCAGCGTGAAATTTCCCGATGCGTCAGACTGTGTACTTTTAGCAGTTCCTTTGACGGTGATAGTCACACCTGCAATTGGCTTCCCATTGCTGTCCAGCACTTTACCTGTTAATTGTTGTTGGTTAGTTTGTGTCTCCTTCAGGAAACTGCTCTCCAAAATGGCTCTCGGAGCTGATTGTGCGTGAGTGATCGTACCGGCCAGCACAATCAGTGAGAAAAACAACCTGGATTTCCCAGTCAAGCGCACCATTGTCTTTAAATCAACATTGCTCATGTCTAATAATTGTTGGTTTTAAAACGTTTTAGCTTTTAGCCAAAATCGCATCTTGTTTAATAGTTAGCATTATATATAAATAGTTCGTTGGAATAACTCTGGCACATCTGCGCCGCCTGTTTTGCAGGTTTACAACAATGAATTAAACAAATCTCAAATCCATTTCGTTTGGCAAAATCGGTTTTGCATGAAAAATTTTATAGAAAAAAGCAGTCTACATCAGTACATAAAAAAGGGAGTCCAATACAAGACTCCCTTACTGCACCCTTTTTACTAGGCCGCCAATTCCTCATGAGCAACGTCTCAATCTTCTCTTTATCAAGGCCTAATCTTGCTCATTACTGACGCCACATCTTTCTTGTTATCCAGCGCTCTTGGCTGTTTCTTAATCGTATTGAAATACAACCGATACAGGCAAATGATCTGATGCATATTGACCGGTCAGCGCAACGGATGAAACCAAGGTATAGCTACTGGCGGCCTGAGCATTAAATAAAACAAAATCAATGGCTTTCGTCGGTGTCTTAACCGGGAATGAAAGCGGACAGCTGCTCATACAAGAAAAAGTAAACCGCTCTTTAAGTTTGAGCATTTCGCTGCTCGACGGTATTGCATTATAGTCTCCCCCTACAAAAAGCGCCTTGTTTAACGAAGTGCTCAGCTGGTTCAAAAATTCAGCCTGTGCGGTCCTATTAGGCACATTCAGATCCAGATGCGTCGATGCAAATTCAATGCTTTTACCATCGGGAAGAGTCACCGTGGCCACAGCAATACTGCGTTGTTCGCCCGCTGTCGGCATGGGCAGCAACTCCCGCCGCTTGTTGGTCATTGGATACTTACTTAAAATAGCCACACCATATTCACCACCATTATAATCAATGGACTTCGAAAAATGATATTCCATTCCCAGTAGCTTTGCCAGCTCCGCAGCCTGATTCACTTTACCCGAACGTGCCACATTGACATCCACTTCCTGAAGTGCAACAACTTCCGCTCCACTGCTTTTTATCACCGCAGCAATATTAGCCAGATTGACCACCTCCGAATTTTCAGGTGCCCCATGGTGAATATTGTACGTCATGGTGACCAACTTTTTCTTTGCAGGGGGCGTAAGATCTATTTTCTCATCCCCACTGCAGCTCATTAAATTTAACAGGGCCATAGCCCCAAGGATTATTTTTTTCATGGTATAATTTATTTAGGAAGTTTTAATTTGAACTCAGCAGTCATCGGCAGAAAGTTATTGGCCGATTTAGAAAAAGGGCCATATTTACTGAGTTGGAGCTTATCGTCCGTATTCTTAAAGGTGATATAGTCAAATACACCTGTGGGTTTATCTTTTGGTGCATTCCAGGGGCACCCAGTACCTAAACACGCAAAGGTAAAGCTGCCCTTAAGATAAGATAGTACAGGACCATTGCCCGACTCCTGTTCATTGAGATTACCGACCAAAATCACGGGTTGCATCAATTTCTCCGTCGCATTGAGCAAGTCAACGACTTGAAGCGCTCGGTTATTGGCAACCGATGGATCCAGCTCAGTGCCCGCAAAATACAGTGCATGCCCTTCCTGCACCTCCACTTTAATCATCACCATACTCCGAAGCTCGGCCGTACTCCCCTCCTCACGACTCAACAATTGGCTATATTTCTCCTTCACCGGAAATTTGGACAACACGGCATTCCCAAATCCCCCCGTCTGGTAATCTATATTTTTCTTGAAATAGGATACCATACCCAATGCCTTAGCAATGGCAGCCGGACGATCTACCTTCCCCGCCCGGGTCGTCGCACTATCCACCTGCCGCAAAAACAATAGGTCAGGATCATATTCTTTAATCAGATCCAACATAGCATCAAAGTTAGCAACAGTTGTACCCACGTTCATATTCAGTGACATCACTTTCACATTTTTAGCTGGCGTATCATCCGGTTCCTGAGGTTGCTCCGGCTCTTTCGCTGGCAGCAAATTCCAATCACCCGGACTATAAGTCTTGCGGCATCCCTGCAAACCCACGATAGCCTGCAGTAGGAGCAAGCCCAACAAAACGATCTTTATTTTCTTTTTCATCAGTATCAAATATTAATAATTTGGATTTTGCACCATATTGCGATTTGCAATGATCTCAGCCTCTGGAATAGGCCACAGGCCCTCGCGATTTCTTTTGTACGTCCGGCTCTGTACCCGCACAAGTTCTCCTGTTTTAGGGTTTGTTGCCCCAAAGACCTCACTGTTCATTACAGCTTCATCGATCCCCCAACGGCGGATATCGAAATAACGGCCTCCTTCAAAAGCAAGTTCCGCCTGCCGCTCCCGACGGATGAGCTCGCGCATTTTTGCCTGCGTGCCGTATATCCCACTGTTAACCGCAGGCATCGCTGCCCTTGCCCGCACTTCATTGATCGCAGCAAGCGTTTCAGCATTGCTCCACTGCCCCGTCTCTATCATTGCCTCCGCATAGTTGAGCAATATTTCAGCATAGCGTATGATCATAAAATCCAGACTTCCGCTCTTAGCCTGACGATCTCTGGCATCAATATATTTCTTTATCCAATACCCTGTGGCAGTAGACTTCGTTTCACCGATTTTATCTGTCGGATTATAAAAAGGATCAAGGGTATATTGGTTCTGAAATTTATCGTTCGGTGAAAAAACCGACGCTGCCAACCGTGGATCCCTGTTGTTTTTATAATTTGGATTACGCTGATAGATCAGCACCGAGTCACGTCCAAGCTCCTGGATGGTCTTGCCCTGTTTGGTTTCAAAATTATTGACTACCGTATTGGTGGGCGACAGATAAGTTTCGCCCCCGATACCAAAAGGAGCAAAAGATGTCCAGGCATTCGCGCAGCCATTTTCTTTAAAAAATATCCGTTCATCATTCAGTTCACCCGCGTAGCTAAAGAGCTCCGAATAACTGTCATTTTTATTTGCCGTACTGATCCAGAGTTTATATACTTTGGAGTCGATCACCTGCTTTGCCGAAGCCTTCGCAAGTTCAAAATCTTTATAGTACAATCCCAGTCGCGACAGCAGCGACAGACAAACACCGCTTGTCATCCGCCACCGATCAGCATTCACATAACTTGCCGGCAGCTTGGCAGCACAGTCCTTCAATTCGGCTACAATAAAATCATATACCTCTTTTTGAGCGGTTTGAAAAGATTGATTTTCCGTCGGCGTCAAAGACTGGGTCAATAAGGGGATATCACCAAACACCAACATCAATTCCATGTGATAATACGCTCTCAATGCCCTAGCCTCCAGCTTCATCCTTTCTTTCAGTTCGGCATCAATATAAGCCCCGTCTATGTTTTCCAAAAACCTGTTGGCCCGACGGATACATGTATAATCATCTGCCCATAAGCTATTCGACACCCCCCAGCGGCTAGAGGCCAAACCTCGCGTGAAACCGTCGTAATCACCCTTAAAGTCACCGCGCTGCACGGCTTCGTCCGTAAGTCCAGCATAATACATGATGTTCCGCCCAGAACTGCCCCCCGGTATTCCCGCATAAACAGTTCCCAAGGCATTATACCCATCTGTTTCTGTATTCCACCACTGCTCGTCCGATACACCGTCCGGACTGTCGATCGTCAGGAATTTTTCACATGAGCTAGTTGACAAGACCACCACAAGTAGGCTCAGTAATTTTATCTTATTTTTTTTTGTATTCATGTTTATTAGAAATTAGCCGTTAACCCAACAGAAAATATACGCATCATACCATAGGTCCACGATCCCCCTTGCGACTCCGGATCAGCCATTTTCAATTTGGTAAAGAGAAAAGGATTTTGCGTATTGATGTAAAAGCGCGCATTTTTAATTCCGTATTTATTGAGGTAGGCACTATTCAATCGGTACCCAGCCTGAATAAATTTGACACGGAGGTACTTCGCATTAAACAACCAAAAGTCACTGCGCAGCACGTTATTTGCCGGATTTGCCAGCAAACGAGGATAGATGGCATCCTGGTTATTTTCGCGCCAGGTATTCGCCGCCCGATAGGTTGTCGGGATACCACCCGAGGCACTCAAATTCAGCGGATGCCATAAGTAACCGGCAGATTTACCCCCGAGATTTGCCGAATAATCGTGGTTACCTGCCCCCTGCAACAAAAACTCAAAATCGAAGTTCTTGTAACTGAAACTTACATTACTAAAATAATTGATCCTCGGCGTAGGGTCACCGATCACTTTTTGGTCGCTCTCGTCAATCATACCGTCGCCATTAAGGTCAACATACTTGATATCGCCCGGGCCTTCGCCTGCGAGCGCCGGAACCAATGCTGTTTTTTTATCAGCAGCAAAATCAGCATACTGCAAAATACCATCCGTTACATAACCATAATGACTCTTTATAGCATACCCCACCTCATTCGTCGAGATACCCGAATAGTACGGACCACCCAATAGTTCAGTAATCTTATTCTTATTGTAAGAGATGCCCGGTCTTATCGAAAAACTAAAGTCATCGCCGAGCTTATCGTTATAATTCAGCGACAGTTCCATTCCGGTATTGCTCACCTTACCTGCATTCAAAGGAGCCGAACCAATAGCGCCGGAGGGTGCCACAGTAGGTTTCAGAAGCACATCCTTCGTTTTTTTGTCGTAATAATCAAAGGTCAAAGAAAGCTTATTTTTGAAAACCGACAGATCCAAGCCCACATCCAGGATATTCACCTTTTCCCAGGTAATGTTTGGATTACCCCATACAGACTCTGTTCCATTGGTCGCATTGATAAGATTTTGGTACAGATATAAACCAATATTCTCATTGCCCAGCTGTCCATACGAAGCCCTCAGCTTCAGATTACTGATCGCATCCACATGAAAAAAGGCTTCATTATGTAGGTTCCATCCCAATGCGATGGACGGGAAATAACCATATTTCTTTCCAGGGCCAAATTTGGAAGAACCATCTGCACGAAAGGATAGTTCGGCAAGATAGCGGTTGTCGTACGAATAATTTGCTTTCGCATAGCTCGACACCAACGACGATTCTTTCCAATAACCCTCATTAAATTTTTCAACAGAAAATCCACCCATGGCAAAGAGATTATGCTTTTTGAACGTCTTGTTGTAATCCAGCGCGCCGCTCAAATAATAATAGGTATTTCTGGTCTCCGAATATGCATTCCGCTGTACCGCCCAGGTCTGTACCAACTGTTTGGTATAATAATCGAAGAAATAGAAATTATCCCGGTTTTGCTTATAAACATCACTGTTGAGCCTATAGCTAAACTGCCCCCGCAAGTTTAAATTGTCAGTAATAGACCATTTTGGCTGTAGATTGATTGTTGCCTGATCATATTGATACCCAATGGTACCGCCAACCTCTTCATAAGCCAGTGGGTTGACAATATCCGCATACCGACCATAGATGGTTGGCCATCCCTCCTCTTGTGGATATTTGGGCAGTACCGTCGGCGGCAGCCGATAAAGGTCGTCCAAGATTCTGCTGCCTCCATTATCGATGGTTCGGTTTGGGTACAAGGTATTCCGTCTGATACCCAAAACATCCAGATTAATCAAAAACCGCTTCGAAAGCGATACGGAGGTATTCGCACGGATATTAAAGCGATCCATCTTGTTGAGCGGCAACATCCCTTTCTGATACATGTAATTGCCCGTTACCGCAAATCGCGCCACATCATTTCCACCGCTCACAGCTAAAGAATGGGAGGTTAGCGGACTATAATCATCGATAACAATATCCGTCCAATTGGTATTCGGATAATTGATGGGATCTTCCCCAGATTCGGTTTTGCTAATCTGCTCATCCGTATACAATATTTGCCCTCCGGAGGCCACCTGCGCATAGTTATACATACGCATGTAAGTAGGCGCGTCCACAAATTCAGGGAGGATTGTCGGCGATTGCTGACCGTAGTAACCATCGTAGAGCACATTGATCTGCCCCGCTTTCCCGCGTTTGGTCGTCACCAAAATAACACCGTTCGCCGCCCTGGCACCATATATAGCTGCTGCAGCCGCATCTTTTAATATGGTTACACTCTCCACCGTTACCGGATCGATATGATTCATATCCATGGGTACGCCGTCGACAAGCACCAGCGGGTCCGAATTATTTAACGTCGAAATACCCCGTATTTTAATACTGGCCGCATCACCCCCCGGCAGGCCTGAGCCTTGCTGAACGGTAAGTCCTGTAACACCGCCCTGCAGCGACTGCGAAAGATTGGTAATAGGTTTTCCTTCGATATTGGATTTAATATCCAATGAGGCGACAGAACTGGCTATATGTTTTCGCTGCATTTCCGTCATCCCCACGACCACCACCTCATCCAGATCCGAGACATTTTCCTTAAGCGATACCGTAAGGTTCGCTTCGGTCTTATTCACCAGCACCTCTTTGGTCAAGAAGCCAACTGCCGAAAACGACAACCTGCTCCCTTTAGCTATCGTGATCGAATAATAGCCTTCATCGTCCGAAACCGACGTGGCCATCCCGCCCTTTTCAGCAACCGTAACCCCCGAAAGAGGAACAGGAGGTTCAGCCGTATTAAAAATGCGCCCTTTGACCGTTACTTTTTCCTGGAAAACAACCGGTCTGCTAATTGGCTGACTGCGGGCAGTCAGGTCGGGTATTACAGTGATTTGCCCAGCCCCCTGTGCAATCGTCAAATTAAATTTCCGGAGCACCTGCCTTAGCGCTGGCACCAGCTCCTCTTTGTCAATATCGACGTTTATCCGTTTGTCGGCCAATAAATTTTCAGGGTAAAGCAGCGCAATATCAGTCTGTTTTTGAACAGATTGCAGAAAATGCTTCAAGGGTACATTTTTCATTTTGAGCGTTATTCGCTGGGGAAACGCGAGTGCACTGACAGAAAGTAAAACTCCTGTAATGGCAAGGGATCCTATCTTCATATTATACCTAATTTTAGGTGACAATAATTGTCTAGAGGAGAGATTTTGTCCCACCTGTTTTTTTTTCATAATTTTGATGAAATTAAATTTTTAGAAACGTTTAATTTAAACGGATAAAGGGGACCGCAATTCCTCTTTATCCAATTTTATGGTTAGTAATCAATTGTTTTTTATACACACCTCCTTTTCTACTTGTTTTATCCTATAGTTTCTCAGCGCATATATCGTACTTAGCGAAGTCAGTATATCAACATCCAGATTGATCCTGCCAGAATAGACTGTTGCATTTTCCAGCACCGATGGGTCAGCATGAATGCGTACATTATAAATACGTTCCAATTTTTTGATCAGATCTTTCGTAGACAGACGGTCTAGTACAAGCTGCTTTTTAGTCCATAAAATTTCATTCCCTTCCGCTTTACTATCCACGATGACTTTCTGCCGTTGCAGATCATATGTAATCAATTGACCTGGCACCATGGTGATGTCTTTGAAATGCGGACTGCTCAGTTCGACCTTGCCCGTAATTAATTCAATAGCCATTTTTTTATCCTCTTCATACGACGATAGATTAAAGCTGGTGCCCAAAACTTTTACGGATGCGTTTTTTGTTCTAACGATAAACGTTGTACCCGTATGAGCGACATCAAAATATCCTTCGCCATTGAGGTATACTTCGCGGGGTTTGCCCAGCATATCTGGAGTGTAGGTGAGGTATGAACCTGCATTGAGCCATACCTTGGAGTGGTCTGGCAACGTAAACTCCTGCCTTTTTCCGTAAGGAACAAATAGGGTATGGTATTGAGGTGTAGCTGCTTTAGGCTCAGGTCCCATCAAGTCGAGTATGTCAGATGAACCCTTTACGTTCAAAAATGAAATCGCATGGCTTTCGGTATTCGGATCAACAGAAATAAGCTGGAGGCTATCTTTGTGTGTATTCAACGTTTGGCTGATGGATGCTATCCTTTCGATATCTAGCGTCGGCTCCATTGCTGCATCCCTTGGAAAGAACAGCTTGAAGCAAACTAACAGGCAGGCCACAGCGGCGAGCGGCCCAATATAGAATAGCAACCTACGGGTACGTCTTTTGGCTGTACTGCGGACAATCCGCTCAAAGAGCTTTGCCTTATCTTCTTTCGACAAGCCCTGCTCTGGCGTGAGGTTGAATATGTGCTTAAATTTTTCTTTCTTGGTTTTCACAAACTATGCTTTTATAACTATAGAGCATAATTTTCAAAAACATAGACTAAAATCTATTAAAAAAAATATAAAAAATAGTAAAAAGTTCAATGGGCTTCAATTCCACTTTTAATTGCTTGATTGCCCGAAACGTCAATGTCCTGCAGGTCTCCACATTTACCCCCATCATCTGCGCAATCTCGTCGTAGGAAAAATCGAGGTAATAGCGCAAAAAAAGTACTTCCCGCTGCCGCTTCGGCAATGCATCTACCTTTTCTTTGATTACTTTCACGACACCGGCTTCCACCTCATCGTTGATGAGTTCAAGTTCGTGGCTATTCGTCCAATACATGTCTTCCGAAAGCGAGTCGATAGCCACAGTCTCCACCTTCAGCCGCAGCAGCTTCCGCCGCAACGCCGCGAAAAGATAATATTTCACCTGAACCTCCTTCGCTATTTTTGGATTATCAAATAAGTGCACAAAAAGGTCGTGGATACAATCCAACACGGTATCCTTATCATAATGATACTGCTTACCATAGCTGTACAAATCATCGATATAAGTATCGTAGATTTCCTCAAATGAACTTCGGTTACCCTGTATAAATCCAATCCAAGACATAAAAGCTGGTAGAAATTTTTCGCTAATTTCCTCTTTTTAATATTAATCTTACATGAAATAATGGTTATGTTATCACTTAGGTCTATTTCATCAAGACAAGAGCTGGAAACCCTCATGGCAAGTATAACAAATTTAAAATCAATAATCAAACTAAAAATAAGCGCTGCCGAGTGTCTGTTTCCTATCCAGATTTAAGCCCTTACTTTTTTAATACCGCACCAAAAAAACTGTTTGTGCATTTTTTTTCGTACCTTAACCCATTACAAATCTTCAAATGAAAACACTAGGCAAAAAGATCAGGTTGCTCAGGCAACAAAAAGGTTGGACGCAACAAGATGTAGCAAAGCAGTTGGACGTTTCAATTCCTGCATTTTCAAAAATGGAAACAGGGATTACAGATCTTAACCTCTCTCGGTTAAATCAAATCGCCAAGTTATTTAATTTGACATTGGTGCAGCTGGTATCCAATTCGGAGACAGACGACGTTAAAGATTACACCAAAGAAATAAGACTCCTGAACGAAAAGCTGCAACAAAAAGGCGATGAGGTTATCCAGCTCCGCAAAAAAATCATTGCGCTCTATGAGCAATTAGAAAAAGATAATCCAACGCCATAAGCTCCGGTAAAGGAAGTCAACAGTCCTCTCCAGCCAGCCCATCCACATTTTACAGCATAGTACTGTCGGCAGAAAACTATTGCCAGCAATAGGAAGTATTAAGCCGAAAAGTTGTAAATTTGACAGCTGGCTTCAGATTTAAACCGCATAGGATCTGACCGTTGAAAAGTTTACTATGGATATTACTGCAGAAAATAAGCTATTGATTTCGCTTTCCCATGGCGACGAACAAGCTTTTTTTGCCTTATATGATCAGTATAGCCATGCCCTATTTTCTACTATTTTTCGAATGGTCAAAGATCGGCAGGTCAGTGAAGAGATCGTGCAGGATGTATTTCTAAAAGTCTGGCAAAAAAGATCGACCATTGACCCCACGCGAAGTTTTAAATCCTGGATTTTTACAATTGCTAAAAATGATGTGATCTCCTGGTATAGAAAATTAGCGAAGGAAGCCGCGATGCAGGAAAATTTATACCAGCATTTTGAGCAGCTTTACCTGATGGAAAAAGAGGTTGATATCGAAGAAAAACAATCCGCATTATTAGAAAAAGCGCTCAACACCCTAAGTGAGCGTAGAAGAGAAATATTTGTGCTATGCAAAATAGAGCAAAAAAGCTACGAAGAGGTAGCTAAGCAATTGCATATTTCAGTATCCACCGTGAGTAATGCCATGGTCAAATCCAACCAACATATCCGCCAATTTGTGCAAGACCATTATGAAGAGATTTTAGCAATTCTTGTCACATTCTATTTTTTTTAAAAAAAACACCACAACGATAGTGTTTTTGCTAATAAGTTGCGTATTAACTTATAGATATGGCAAAAAAAATAGAAAATATTTACAAGAACTATTTAGATGGAAGTATCAATCGTGTCGACCTCGATAGACTGCTCCACTATTTTGAACGTGCCAGCGACGAAGAGCTCGAACAGCTCACTTCTTTGGCCTCGATCGATATTGACGAACATCAAATCGATCAACCTTTTGCGTCCCATATCGCCCGTATTAAAGAAAGATTGGAAGATAGGCTAAACCAATCAGAAGGATTAAACCAAACGAACAAACAACCGCTTCGTTTAAGATACAAACAGCAGTGGTGGGCTGCCGCTTCCATTCTACTGGTTGCCGGATTGGCCACCTGGTTTTACCTCGCACAGCGCGTGGCACCTTCCGATATTGCTGCACCATCAGCACCTACCTTATATGTTAGAGATAAGTCTGGCAAAGAAATCGCCATTTTACCAAAAACAGATTCGGCATGGCAGATCGGCGAAATCGCATTTGCTCGTATCGACAGCCAAACGGTTAAAGTCACCGCAACAGGAAAAACCCCAAGTCTGCAAACCATCTATACCCCCAATTCCGACTTTAGGATTATTTTGGAAGATGGCACCAAGATTACGATGAATGCAGCATCTACCCTCACCTTTCAGGTTCCTTTTGATGCTGTCAAAAGAGAAGTCTCTTTAGAAGGAGAAGGCTATTTCGATGTAGCTCACCAAGCACAAAGACCATTTACTGTACACGCTGGAGCCACAAACGTCGAAGTGCTGGGCACCGTTTTCAACGTACGAAATTATGCAAGCGACGGACAGGTCACCACCTCCCTGCTGTCCGGCCGGATCGCGTTGAGCAAATCCGGAACGGCTCAGCGCATTGTGCTTCATCCCGGGGAAACAGCCATCACCGACCACAATGGCATACATCGGGAGCAGGTCGCGCCAAAGCAAGCTACCGCCTGGACCGCAGGCTACTTTGACTACCGCGATCAGTCGCTCCGTGTCATCCTCGCTGATTTGTCCAGATGGTATGGCGTCGAAGTCGATACCATCACACTACCTACCGATCAATCGATCTATATGAAGGTCCGAAAAAATATACCGTTACAGGAAATGTTGAACCTCTTAAACGAAGCAAGCGGCCTCCATTTTCAATTGAACAATAAAAAAATCACCTTAAAAACTACGTATAAAAAATAAAAACTAAATTTTACATTAACCTACATCTACCATGTCCTACCTAACCCCAAAGCGACCGGTATTTTTGCGGAAATACTTGAGTTTGGTCGCTGGAATTGCCCTGATGAGCATGATTGATCCCTACGAACTACATGCTCAACAGGTTCAATTAAATTTTAAAAATGCCGAGGTCAAAGAAGTGATTACAAGCCTATCGGATCGCTACGGCTACGAATTTGTTTTTGACGGCAACCTGTTAAAATCAGCCCGTCCAATCAGTGTCAACCTCAAACTCTCGAGCGTTGAGGACGCGTTGTCCATTTTGTTTAAGGATCAACCCTTCAGTTACCGTCTGGAAAACAAGCGCATCATCCTTTATCGCAAAGCGGCATCCACCACTGGTCAGCTTGTACGCGGTAAAGTAATCGACAGTTTGGGCCATACTATTCCCGGCGTGTCTATTCATAATCTACAGGATAATAGCCAGACGATGAGTTCCGGAGATGGCGATTTTGAACTGAATGTTGCCAGCTCCGCCGACATCCAGCTGTCCTTTAGCCATGTGTCTTTTAATGAAAAGGTCATGCGCTTCAGTCCAGAGCAAATGGCGCGGCCTGTGCGGGTCATGCTGAGCGCAAAAGAGTCTATGCTCAACGAAATTATGATCACAGGATATCAACGCATCAGCAAAGAGCGTAGCCCTGGAGCATATACCATGGTCAACAATGACCAGTTAAACAAACAGATCAACGTCGACTTAGTTTCTGCGCTCGAAGGCCAGGTGGCCGGATTGACCTATATCAAAAACCCAACACGTTCTGATGCAGACAAGCCCATCCTTCGTGGTATCGGTACCTACTCCAATAGTGTCACTACCAATCCGCTTATTGTCGTGGACGATTTACCCACCGAGTTCACCCTGAGCGACATCAACCCCTATGACGTCGAGTCCGTTACCGTACTGAAAGACGCAACAGCAGCATCCATCTATGGCGCCCGCGCAGCCAATGGCGTTATAGTCGTCACCACAAAAAGAGGAAAAGGCCAAGGAGTTTCCGTCAACTTCAATGTCGATCAGTTCATCACGCAAAAACCGGATATCGCCAAGATGCATTACGCCAGCACATCCGATCTGATCGATTACGAAATCGATGTCTACAACAAAGAACGTTCACGCTACGCAAACACCGAATCGCTATTCAATTACTATGGAAAGCTGGGCAGCGGCAATTTAAAATACTATTCGCCACTGTACGATCTATTCCGTAAAGAATCTACCGGGGCCATTAGCCAGCAAGAACGCGATGCGACGATCAATACCTGGCGCAACAACGATTATATTAAAGAATTTACCGACAATATCTGGCAGAATGAATCACGCCAACGATATAACGCCAGCATTTCACAGAATTCGTCCAAAAGCAACACCTTTGTTTCGTTCAACTACGATAAAGGAAAAGGTCTAGTACGCCATGAGAAGAATGAGAAATTCAACCTGTATTTGAAATCCAGCTTCAACGTCACCAAATGGCTAAATGCGACAGTGGGACTGAACGGTACCTACGGTGTCAACAAACAAACTGATGGTGTCTACAATGATCTGTTTTTACAGCCACGGTATACACGCATCAAAGATGAAAATGGCAACCTCGTGTATGCGCCTTACGTTGACCTTTCAAGTTCCGTCGGACCCGGATCGGCCATTAACGGCGAGACAGCAGAACAGATTGCTGCAAACCCAAATTTAAAAAGTACCGCCTTTAATGTGCTTGAAGCCTTAGGCGAAGGCATCGAGAGCAACAAGAATCTAAGTCTTCGCGCATTTACAGCGTTGCGGGCCACTATTTATAAAGGCCTCTCGTTTCAAACACAGTTTTCCTATGAATTGGGGCAAACTTCCCGTGAAAGCTTCTACGACGAAGATAACTACATGATGCGTGTTGCCTCAAACGCAATGGTCAGCTACAATGCGGCGACGGGAGTATACACCAAAAATCTGCCAGCCGGAGGCCGTTACTATCAATTCGAATCCAAACGGTACAACTATACGTTCCGGAATCAATTTAATTATGATAATACCTTTGGCCAATATGGCCAGCATCAGCTAACCGCCCTGGCCGGCTTCGAGATGCGTCAGTCGCATACACCGCGCCCTATCCAACAATTGCTTGTGGGGTACAATCCCGTTACATTGACCTCCACCACCATCGACTGGGCCACATTGAGTAAGACCGGTATATCGAGTTATATCTATGGGGGCAATGTCCGCTTGGGCGACTTAAACGGCGGTGCACAAAAAGAAACTTTACACCGCTATACCTCGCTGTATGCCAATGCCGGCTATACCTATAACAACAGATACAACCTTACGGGAAGCATACGTGTCGATCAGGCTGATCTCTTTGGGGTAGATCCAAAGTTTAGATACCGCCCTTTATGGTCTGTCGGAGCAGGGTGGAATGTCAGCAACGAAGACTTTATGAAAAACAGCGACTGGCTAAACTCGCTCAAGCTGCGCGCAACGTACGGTATTACCGGCAACGTCGACCAGGAAAGTTCCAGCTATGGTACGGCCACCTGGAAATCGGATAAGCTGTTTCCCTACCTACAGTATCTTGAACAAAAATCGTTGCCCAATCCCATGTTGCGCTGGGAGAAAACAGCAACGACAAACCTCGGTGTAGATATTTCAATTTTAGACAACCGCCTGTCCGCCACTATCGATGCCTATAATCGCTACAGTTCGGATTTGTTGATCAGTGCTATACTCGACCCAACCGTCGGAGCCAATTCACGTGTTATCAACAATGGGGCATTACGCAACAAAGGGATCGAGTTTAACATCAATGGCGTGTGGCTCAAAAAGAAAAATTTAACAGCAAGCACCCAACTGTTATTCTCCTTCAACAAAAACAAGGTCGAGAAAGTAAACGGATTAACAGCGACCGCGCAGTCCTATGTTGGCTCACCTAGCAATTACTTTTTCGAAGGCAACAGCTATAATGCTGTACTCGCCTATCGCTATGCCGGCATGATGAATGGTTACCCTTATTTTCTGGATCAAAACGGCGACTCCAATGTTGTTTATGATGAAAATGGCACCCCTACAAAGATCAATGATATCAATTCACCCGATGCATTGGTCAACTTAGGGACATTGTTTCCAAAATATACAGGATCCATCAATCAGCGTCTGCGCTATAAAGCGTTTGATCTTTCGGCGATGTTTGTCTTCTCCGGTGGACATAAATTGCGCAAAGATGCCATCGACTTCGCAAGCGATGAACTGACCAACGCGGGTTTGGTGAACCGCTGGGCAGAAGGGGCCAATAACGACTATCCCCGGCTACTGGTCGATTATCCAGACAACCTACGGAGTGGGGCGAGCACCCTATCAAAATTATGGCGCTATAGCGATCAGCAGATTGTTTCGGCAGATTACATCAAGCTGCGAAATATAGCCGTAGGCTATCAATTGCCTAAGCAATTGGCCCATAAAGCCGGCATGCAAAACGTCAGATTAACGGCGCAGGTCAACAATTTATGGACATGGAGCGCTGCCGGCAATGATATCGATCCAGAATCCTATTCGCTCAATAGTGGAACACGCACCTTGCCCCTGGCAAAATCATTCCTGATGGGACTTTCATTAACTTTTTAACCCGAATCTACGATGACTATAAAAACCATAATGGCGGCATGTGCGACTCTGGCAGTCTTTACCGCCTGCAATAAATACCTCGACATTACACCAAAAGGATCCCAACTGGTAAGCACTACGCAAGATTATTACGATTTGGTGGCCTATCCCAATAGAGGCTACCCCGTCAATAATTTTCAGTACCTGGTCGATGACCAATACCTCAAAGAATCCAATGTGATCGGTTTGACGCCGAACATCAATACCATCAACTTTTTGTTTCAAGAAAAGGAAGACAGGGTCAGTCAACTCAACTCATCGAGCTTTTACAACCAGTGCTACAAATACATTGCACAGTGGAACATGATTATTTCTTTGGTCGACGAGAGTACAGGTGATAGCCAATTGAAAACCCTGGCCAAAGCCGAGGCCAAGATGTTTCGGGCCTTTGATTATTTCCACCTCATCAATGTCTACGCCAAGGCCTATGATGCCAGCACCGCAGCGCAGGACGGCGGTGTCTGCATTATGGACAAATATGACCTGGAGGCCAAACCAGCCAAAGCAACCGTGCAGCAGGTATACGATTTTATCCAAAAGGATATTGACGACGCTATACCCCATCTGCAGGAAAAACCCGCCAATCCCTATCACCCATCGCTGGCCTTTGCCTATGCACTGAAAGCCAAGGTGCACCTTTTTAAAAGGGAAATTGCCGAAGCACAGGCGGCTGCCGAAAAAGCCATGCAGCTGAATGGGCAGCTCATTGACCTGGTGCAGTACGAAAAATTAGGCGGACCAAGCAAGACGCCTATCATCGCCGAAAATAATCCCGAAGTATTGAGCTACATGTATATCAACGGGTACACCGAAATGAACTTTGGGTACAGCTACATGTTGAGCCCCGAACTGACGAGCATGTTCGATAAAGAAGACAAGCGCTTTAGCCTATTCTATACCAAGACCAATGCCAGCTTTCTGGATATCGGGGCCGGAGCAAGTTATTACAATGTCAGGTATACCGCATTTTTCTTCCCTACCGTAGGATTAAAAACACCGGAAATCTACCTGATGCTGGCCGAATGTTATGCCCGTCAAGATCAATATGCCAAAGCCATCAGCCTATTGAATAGCTTACGCAAAACGCGCATTGAAGGCGAAAAGGCCATCCTTCCGGTTCCGACGACACGCAAGGAAGCGATGGATCTGGTTATTAACGAGCGCCGTCGCGAGCTGCCGATCGGGTACCACCGTTTCTTTGATCTGAAACGCTTAAATCTCGAAAAAGAATATGCCAAAACACTCGTCCGTGTCTTCCCGATTGTCAATAAGACGGTCGAGCAAAAGACCTATACGCTGGCGCCAAACTCCAGGATGTACATCATTCCATTTCCATTGGATGCCATGAAGTTAAACCCAAACTTACGGTTAAATACAGACGAAGCCGTACCGTTTTAATAGATGCTATAACAAACACATGAAAAACAAAATTATCTTTAGTACCCTCGCCCTGCTTTTGTCTGGCGGTATAGTCCAAGCGCAGCAACCCGTGGAAAAGAAAGCCGATAAAACGGCTAGTAAGACCGATACGAAGACAGCGGCTAAAACAGATACCCTGAAAACAAAAAATGACCTCTATGAGGCCTACAGTAAAATTTTAAATAAAAAAAGAATTTCCCGCTCAGGCGTTTTTAATGTCATCGAATCCGAAAAGAAGTGGTACCTGGAAATACCCGACAGTATATTGAACCGTTATTTTCTGACCGTAACGCGTCTGGTGTCGGCTCCACAGGGATTTACGATGTATGGAGGCGAAAAGCTGAATGAGCAGACACTTTACTTCGAAAAAGGCCTGGGCGACCGTATCCAGCTGCGGGCAGCGATTTACAAGCAGGACGCGCCCGAAAACGATGCCATTCGTACGGCATTGATCCAGTCGCAGGAAGATCCCATTATCGCTATTTTGGATATCAAAGGACTACAAGCAGGGGGCAACAGTTATTTGGTGGAGGTGACCGACCTTTTCCGAAAAGACAACGCCGCACTTTCCTTTGACAGCAGAATAAAAAGCGAAAATAAGCTATCCTCCTTGGCAGATGACCGTTCTTTCATTACCGATATGAAGGTATTCCCCATCAATCTGGAAGTAAAGACCACCAAAACCTACAGCTCCACATCAGGTACGCCCGCAGCAACCGCAACCGGTTCATTGACCTTTACCACCAACACCTCCATGGTCCTGTTGCCAAAAGTACCGATGAACAAACGGATTTACGATGACCGCGTAGGATATTTTGCCAACAAGTATATTCTATTCACCGATAAAGACCAGCGGTCCAAAGCCCTGAATTTTATACAGCGCTACCGTCTCGAGCCCAAAGCGAAAGATCTAAAACGCTACTTAAAAGGCGAACTGGTAGAGCCTCAACAGCAGATCGTCTATTATATCGATCCGGCGACCCCAAAAAAATGGCGCCCGTATCTGATTGCCGGCATCAACGACTGGAACCAGGCATTCGAACAAGCCGGATTCAAAAACGCCATTGTAGGCAAAGAATGGCCTGAGCAAGATACCACCATGAGCCTCGAGGATGCCCGATTCTCGGTGATCCGGTATTTTGCCTCCGAAAAAGCGAATGCCTATGGGCCACGCATATCCGACCCCCGAAGTGGCGAGATTATCGAAGCCCATGTAGGCTGGTATCATAATGTCATGAAACTCGTTCAGCAATGGTTTATGGTGCAAGTGGGTCCATTGAACAAGGCAGCACAAAAAATGCAGCTAGACGACGAAGTGATGGGGCAGCTGATCCGCTTTGTGTCGTCGCACGAAGTAGGACACAGTTTGGGCCTTCGTCACAATATGGGCGCCAGTAGCCAAACGCCCGTAGAAAAATTGCGCGACAAGAAGTGGGTAGAAAAAAATGGCCATACCGTATCCATTATGGACTACGCACGGTTCAATTATGTGGCGCAGCCCGAAGACGGTGTGGGGCTAGCCGGCATCTATCCCCGTATCGGCAGCTACGATAAATGGGCCATCCAATGGGGGTACCAATATCTACCCCAATTTTCGAGCGGCGAAGACGAGCAACTCTACCTCAGCAAACAGGTGACCGATAGCCTGACGGCCAATCCCAAGCTGTGGTTTGGCGGCGAAGGGAACGACGAAGACCCACGTGGCCAAAAAGAAGATCTTGGTGACGATGCCATGCTGGCTAGCCGATATGGAATCAAAAATCTAAAGCGAGTGGTTTCCAATTTGGTCGAATGGACCAATGAACCCGGCGACGATTACAGCAACCTAAAGGATATGCATAAAGCCGTGCGGGCACAGTTCGACCGTTACCTGTACCATGTCTTAAAAAATATAGGCAGTCAGCAGATTACAAAAAAAGTACGTGGCCAAGCTGGCCCCGTCTATGCAGCCATCCCCAGAGAAAAGGTCAAATCGGCCATGCAGTATGTCAATGACAACGTATTGACCCCACCCTTATGGTTATATCCCCAAGACATTCAGGAGCTGATCGGCAAAGATGCCAACAAGGAGATCAGCGATCAGCAAGAGCAAATGCTGAATATGCTGATGAGTCCCGGCATGCTCTATAATGTGTACATGAAGTCTATCACCAGTACCAACCCCTACGGCCTCAACGAATATCTGAATGATATTGGCGGAGCGGTATGGACCCTGCCCCTGGACGACAGCCGTATGGCCGTATTTAAACGCGCACAACAACGCTATTTTCTTGAAAAAGTCAATCAACTTATCAATCCCAAAATCGCACAAGGATCCGATATCATTTCACAAGCACAGCGCAGCGATGTACAGCTGTATGTCCGAAATTATCTGAGCACTCTCGTGCCGGCAATTAATCAACTTGCCGCACAACAAAAAGACCCTTTAAATAGACAACACCTTGAGCTGATGTTGCTCGAAATTAAACGCATTCAAAATCAAAGCTTACTCGAGCGCTCATCAGCCATTTAAAAGAAAATAATAGCATGAAAAATAAACTAAAAGGAATTTACATCACCTGCCTGATCAGTCTTCTCATGATTTCCTGTCAATCCAGCCACGGGCAAGATGTCGCACAGGCCCAACGCGACCGACTATTTAAAAGCTACATGGAGGTAAAAAAGGACATCCAGGATGAAAATTTTGCCAGCGGCAAAGCACATGCCGTTCAGTTGGAAAAAGAAGTCCAGAACTTTCGGCTGAAAGGATTACAGCTCGACGACATGATGCGTCTAAAGAAAGTGAGCCAAACCATGAAGGCCGACGCAGCCGGCCTGAAAGCCGCACAAGATCTAACCGCCATGAAAGCGTCTTTTTCTGCCGTTACGCAATCCCTATTTACCATTATGGAGACGATGAAATGTACCGACGAAGCCGTGTACCTACAGTACTGTCCGATGGAAAAGGGGTATTGGTTAAGTTACGACAAGACGATAGAAAATCCGTACGCAGCCTCGATGCGCAATTGTGGCCAAGTGGTTAAGGGAATGGCAACAGCCGATTACCCCAAGCCCGTAGCCTGCCATTAATTCCCGCACGAACGCGGTACTCTCATTCAAGAAAAGTTCAGGACATTTCGGTGTTCTGAACTTTTTAATTAAATTAAACCATTATCCTTCGCAAAAGTCAGCAAATGCGTTATCGACTTACATTCAACTTTAGCCATCATATTTCTGCGGTGTGCCACAACGGTATGAGGGCTCAAAAACATTTTCTCTGCCGTCGTCGCGATTGTTTGGCCATCAGCAAAGTGCTTCAAAAGCTCGATCTCCCTTGCTGTGAATTTTACTTGCAGAAACTCTTGCTGACTGAGAATGTCTTCGAATAGCGGATCCAAAAATGGTTTTCCCGAAGCCACATCTTGAACACATTCTTTTAAAGTATCAAGATGACACGATTTGCTCAAAATGCCCGCTGGATTGTAGCTTTTCAAGTTCCGAATCAGAAATGGAGATGATGCACTGGTTAAAAAGACAATTTTTGCATTTTTATTGATTCTGTTGATTTCAGATAATAAAGACAAACCATTGCCTTCAGGAAGATAATAATCAAGAAATACCACAATGCTTTTGCGGCCAAAAGAATTTAAAAAAGCAAAAAATTCATGTGAATCGTTACAGGCTTTAACAAAGCTAAAAAGGCTGTAACGCTCCAATAGCAGTGAAAATGCAGCCGAAAAGAGCTCCTGATCATCCAGTACAATTGCATTATCAAAATATTTCTTCAATATAGTTCGTTTTAAGTAAAGATGCTCTAAAGGTAAATTATTTAAATCAACTCCTTATGAGCCCCATGCTTATATAGCAAAAATTTGCTATTCTAATCCCGATACATAGCAAAAAATTGGTATAAGAACACCCTTTGATTGCTATTTGAGCCGCGTTATAGTTGCTTTGTACAAATTTTTCCCTCTCCAGTTATTTACTGAAGATTCTATGGGAAGATAGGCATCGTATAAATCAACTGAAAATTAAAATGTTATTTAAATTAAGAACTATTGGCAGTATAAGCATGCTGTCATTCGCGGCATTGACCAGTATGAGCATCTACTCCTGTAAAGAGAGTAAGGACAGTGTCTCATTGTCTGGGAAGGCTAGCGTGAGTATTCATCTTTTGGGTGTAGAGAATCCAGCTGTCACCAGCATAAAAGCCGGCAACCGAAGCAGCACGACGACATCCCACCAAACAGTCCTGATCCCTTTAACAGAATCCAGTTCCTTTGACGCCACGTTGACTCCTGCGCCGTCCACTTCACAGCGTAGCCTTTTGCGGGGCTCGACGGCTCATCGTGCCGCTGTTACCGAAGAGCGTACCCCACTCGGGCAAAATGTAAAGTACAAAATTGTTGTCTATAACAAAGCGGGAGATTATGTCACCGAAAAGACCTATACAAACCAGGTCGATAATGACCATGAAATCCTGTTAGATGCAGGACAGGCATACACATTTGTAGCCTTCTCCACCAATAGTACAGCTACAGTACCTACCGTGACAGCGCAGACGGCGCTTACCACAGCCAGTCTTGATCATATCAGCGCAGACCTGATGTATTTCAAACAGGATCTAACAGTTCAAGCGGGAGACAATAATGTCGACGTTGTCCTCAAACATCAATATAGCGAAGTGACCACCAATCTCAGCATGGCTACTGAAATGACGGGAGCTATTACCAATCTTGGCAGCATCACTATTGGGCCAACACATCCAAGCGCCAACCTCAGATTAGCAGACGGTACGATCACCTACAACAGCAACACGGCCACAGCAGCTGTTGTATTTCCCACACTTGGTACAGGCCTACGCGCCCTATCCAGTGCACCAACGCTATTGATTCATCCCAGTACAACAAATGCTGTATTCAATTTTGGATCCATTACCATTGATGGCGAAACCAAGAATAATGTGTCCGTTGCGGGCCTAAAAATTATTCCCGGTCAGCGTTACAATCTAAACCTCAACTTCAAAACCTGTACAGAAGAAGTAACCGGTGGTGCCAACCTCAATTGGAATTATCCTGCTTCAGGAAACGGTGCAAATGTGAACGGCACAGTTGTTTCTAATGGGGGTATTGTTGAGCAGACATTGACAGCACCAGGAGCAGATTATGGTTTCGTATTTGATATTTTACAGATGGACAACTCGTTCAATATGGAGGTGAACGGAATCAAATTAGCGACACAAGAAATGCAATTTGAACCGAATATCGCTATTGCGCCTAGAAATGTCGCTTTTGCAGATGGCAGCCTTCATGGTGGCATCAATACTGCTGGAGGTACAATTCCTCAAATTTATAACATGACCGGTACCCAAGCGAATCCCATCATACGGGTCGTTATTAGCCGCGAAGGAACCGTTAGCCTATATGGCAGTAAAAGCTCTGGCGGCGAACTATATCCCTTGGTGCTGACAGCAGGTTCATTCAATACCGTGCCTTGGAACCCGGTTTCAAATACAGTCAAAATTACACAGGTCGTGCAAGGCAAAACCACTATGGTCGGAGGCGGTAGTGGCAGAAAAAAAATTGCCTGTCGTTAATTTCTATCACTATTTATACGAACAAAAAATAATGTTATCATGAGCCATAAAGAAAAGAAAAATTATATAGCCCCCCGCATTGTGGGCATGGAAGTAGACCTTGAACAAGGATTTGCGGCAGGATCTGCAGCAGGATCCGAATCCGTCCGCAGCGCGGATCCACAGGAGTCTTGGAGTAGATCCGATGACGATTTCCGAACGATTGATTGGTAATACCATAAAACCTGATATCAATCAGGCTATTTAACAAGCATTTCATGGAGATATTAGAGCAAGAGCGAATGTCGCTCTTGCTTTTTTTTACCATTATCTTGTCAATGATATAATCTATCTATTTTTTCCTATATTTAGCTACACGACTTTTTACTGTTTAAAAACATATACTCATGTATCTGTATGCTAAGTATAACGACCGAAAAATCCGATTTTGATCGAGCCATATTTGATCTCGCCCCATTACCCATGTGGATCTATGACCTGGATACATTGCGTTTTCTTGCGGTAAATAAAGAAGCCATTCATCAATACGGATATAGCGAGGAAGAATTTAAGCAGATGACGATCAAGGATATTCGTCCGCAAGAAGATATTCCAAAACTGGAGGCAGCAGTAGAAAGAACCAGAAATCGACGTACAAAGTTTAAGAAAAGTATTTTTAGACACCAGAGACGCGATGGCAGCATCATATACGTACAGATTAGGGGCAACACCATCAATTTCAACGGCCAAAAAGCGGAAATCGTTACCGCCACCGATTTAACGGAGCTCTATGAGAAAGAACGAAATTTAGTCACGGCGTATCAGGAGCTATCCTTCAGTGAGAAAAGATATCGATCATTGATCGAAAATGGACGGGATCTGGTTGCCATTATTGACCTAGAAGGCAACTATAAATATGTAGCACCCACCTCCACCACCGTTTTGGGGATTGAGCCCGACGCATTCTTGGGCAAAAATGCGTTTGCTTTTATCTATGAAGAAGATGTGCCGCGCGTAATGGAGCAACTTGACAAAATAAAAGAGTCAATGTCCGTATCCATTGACGCCTATCGATTTCCCGATGTAAACGGCGACCTGCGCTGGTTTAAAACAGAATTGTCCAATCACCTCAACACACCGCTGATTGAAGGTATTATAGCGAACACACACGAAGTAACGTCCGAAATTAAAGAGAAAATCGTTAGTGATCTTTTTACCGAACTGACGTTAACATTTGCGAAGTCTATTTCGTTGGTATCTTCGCTCGATCAAGCCCTACAGCGGCTTGTCCTGCTCCCCAAAATACGCGTGAGCGAAATATGGTTAGTTGCTCCAGACCACAGCGAGTTACACCTTGTCTCGACATCAGTACAGCAGCGTAAGTTCGACCTATTTTACCAACAGACAGCAGAATTTACATCCTGTACAGAAGGTGATGGGTTAGCAGGTGGCGTTTGGAAAGAAAAAAGGGTGATTGTTTGGGACAAGCTCGGGGAAAATAAGCATTTCCTACGCGCTGAGGCTGCCCGGATGGTAGGTCTTTCGACAGGCATTGGTCTACCGATTATGTATGGCCATGAATTTCTCGGCTGCATCGTATGCTTTTCTACATCGGCACCAGAAATCCTCGCGGAGAAAATAACGTTACTGACCCAGATAAGTGAAAAGCTTGGCCCACTTGTCAAACAAAAAGTGACAGAAGAAGAATATCGTAATGTCTTTAATATTTCTTCAGATCCACTTTGCATCGTTGGGTTTGATGGCTATATCCAGAAATGTAATCATGCTTTTGCCCACCTAATGGGGTATCAAAAATCCTATTTATATACTACAGCAATTTTTGACCTTATTTATCCCGATGATCGGGCACGTGCAGCTGAAGGATTATCGTTATTAATAAGCGGTCAATTAACCGAACGTTTTTCGGGTCGGTTTTTAACGGCGCAGGGTGAATTGAAATGGTTACAATGGTCAGCCACTGTCGCAGCAGAATCAAAAACCATTGTCGCTGTCGGAAAGGACATTACCAAACAGCAGCTCGCAGAAAAAGCATTGCAAACGGCTTATGAGCAATTAAAGACGGCCCAAAAAATTGCTAAGCTAGGCTACTGGTTTAGGCCTATAGATTCGGACATCTCCGAATGGAGTGATGAGATGTACAAAATTTATGACTGTTCACCGGACACCTTTATTCCAACGTTAGAAAATGTAAAGCAGACCTTGCCGCCCAAACATCGGTATCTGCTGGAGGATGATCCCATTTACCATCTGAAGCCCGGAACTACCAAAAGCTTTGAACACGAAATCATTACCCTGTCGGGAAGGCTGAAATGGGTGCATCAAGAAGTGAGATTGGTTGCAGATGAGCAAGGAAATGCCATTAAAATTGAGGGCACGATACAAGACATTACGGCTTCCCGTCAGGCTATGGATCAAATCAAGAAGCAGAACGACACCCTTCATGAAATCGCCTGGCTGCAGTCTCACATCATCCGCGCTCCACTGACACGCATCATGAGCTTAATTTACCTTTCAAGGGAATTAGAAGGGGGCGGAAAATCTACGGCCGAAATTATGGATCTGATTATGGATTCCGCAAAAGAATTAGATGAAGTGATTGCGCAGATCATTGTTAAAACAAACCTTATTCATCACGAAAATGGAACAGATACTACTGATAGATGACGACGCTGTCATCAATTTTATCCATGACAAAATCATTTCGAGTGTTTATCCCGATGCGACTGTTATTATTTTAGAAAATGGACAGAAGGCGGTCGATTATATCCAAAAAAATCAGCAAAACTCTTATCTCGTGTTTTTGGATATCAATATGCCCATTATGGATGGCTGGGAATTTCTGGAATCGATGCAAGATTACCCCAACAAGGAAAACCTAAATATACATATGCTAACTTCTTCGGTAGATTTAAGAGACCGAAGCCGAGCGGAAGACAACAGCATGGTGCGCTCTTATCTTCCAAAACCCTTAACAAAGGATGTTTTAAGATCGATACCCTTTGGAGAGGAGCCGGCATAAGTAAAAAACAAATATACGCTATTAACCTTAAAAACATGAGATTTCAAGGCTAACCCCATTGTAGACCTCAACGCTGTCCGTCAAACCACGAATCATCTTAAAAAACAATACAATTTAGGGTCATACCGATATTAGCAATTATCGATCTTAGGCATTATCATTGCCTTCATCGCATCAAATCTTCTCAAAATATCCTCATATTGTCTCAACAGGCAATACCTCTCCTTTCTATGCTGTACATTTAGGGTTCAAATCACACCAATTATATGCAGTATCTTGAATTTAAACATAACTATGTTATCTGGAGTCCGAAAAGCATCTTGACCATGCTACAAAGATTGCGACTACCCCTTTCAGCGTAAACAACCAATACACTTATTAATAAACATTAGCACATGAATTTTAAAATGAACAGTTTTAAAGTGGCTACTAAATTATTGCTATTCAGCAGCAGTTTATCTGCTGGAGCCGCTTACGCATTGCCTCATGCCCCCTATGTTCAGGAAGCCCAAACTAAAATCAAGGGTAGTGTCAAGGACGAGCAGGGCAACCCCATTGTTGGTGCCACTGTCTCCATCAAGGGTAGCACCATCAGCACCTCCACCGACGCCAATGGTGGATTTACACTCACCAATGTAGAGAAAAATGCCGTCCTTATCATCCGAATGATTGGCTTTACCTCCAGGGAAATTGCCTATAATGGCTCTTCCAGTGTAAATGTGCAACTGCTGTCAGACACCCAGCAGCTTGAGGAGGCTGTCGTGGTGGGTTACGGTACACTCGACAAAAAAGAATTGACCAGTGCCGTATCGAGCATCAAGCAGAAAGACATGGTCGCGGGGGCTGTATCACCGCTCTTGGCGATTCAGGGAAAAGTACCCGGTCTCAGTGTACTTTCCAACAACGGCACGGATCCCAATGCAGGTATCTCTTTGCAATTGCGTGGTGTCAATTCGGTCAATGCCTCACAAGGTCCCTTGGTGGTTATTGACGGTGTTCCCGGGGGCGACATCAACTCCGTTGCGAAAGAAGATATTGAAACCATCAACGTACTTCGGGATGCCTCCGCGGCAGCGATCTACGGCACCCGGGCTTCCGGTGGTGTCATCCTGATCACCACCAAAAGACCTCAGGTCGGCAAGGCGCAAGTGAATTTTACGTCCGAATACTTTGTCGAAACTATTCGCAAACGTCCACAGGTATTATCGGCAGAGAAATTTGTCGAATATGGTCTCGGTGAAGACCTCGGACACCGTACAGACTGGTATGATGAGGTTACCAATAACAATCCATTCAGCCATCGCCAGGTCGCCAACATCAGTGGTGGTTCCGAAAATGCCAATGTTTATACCACCTTTACCAAACGCGACGCCAAAGGCATGGCGATCACGTCCAAACGGGAAGAAATTGGTGGGCGGATCAACAGCGCATTTAAATTTTTCGACGGCTTCGCCGAGTTGAGCACCAATGTAAGTTACAATCAGGTACAAGCTTTCGGTTCCAATCGCGATATCTTCAACAACAATGACATTTTTAATATGGCCTTGGTGCTCAATCCTACCCAAACGCCTTATGATGCCAACGATGTGAGCGGATACAATGTATTGGAAGGTGGATATGACACCTGGAATCCTGTCGCTGAGGCGCGCCTGCGCAGCGATGAAAAGCAGTTCAAATACCTGTTGGCCAATGCGACCTTAAAATTAAACCTCACAGAACACCTGACCACCAGTGCGACCATCGGTGTAAAAAACAACAGCGAACATGGCAACTATTATCGATCAGCGCAACATCGCATTTCGCGGGAAAATAATGTGGATGGATTTGCCAAGCAATATTACAGCCGATTCAATGACCGCATCTTCGAGTGGACTGCCAATTACACCAACCGATGGGCCGAACATTCTTTAAATGCAGTAGCAGGCTACAGCTATCAAGATTTTAATGGGCAAGGATTTTCTGCCGAAAACTCAAATTTCCCCGTGGATGGTATTGCCGATAACGACATGGGTACAGGAACCTATCTACCAGACGGTCGGGCAGGTCTTGGATCCTGGAAAAACCCATGGGTCAAACTTGCCGCTTTCTTTGGCCGCGTCAACTACTCCTATCTGGATCGCTATATCCTAACCGCAACGGCGCGGTACGAAGGATCCAGCAAATTTGCCCCTAAAAACAGATGGGGCTTCTTCCCTGGACTTTCCGCAGGCTGGCGTATTTCACAGGAGTCCTTCCTCAAAGATGTTAATTTTATCAACGACCTAAAACTCCGCGCAGGCTATGGCGAAACGGGCAATGAAGGCTTTGATGCAAAAGTGGCAACACGGATGTATAGTGCCGACACCTGGTTTCTACAGGATGGTAAATGGTTTAGGACATACGGTGTGATGCACAACCAAAATCCAGATATCAAATGGGAGGTCAAAAAAGAATACAACCTTGGCTTGGACTTTTCCGTACTGAACAATCGCTTAAGTGGCCGTTTTGATATCTACAAACGTAAGATCGATGATCTGATTTTCGACATCAGCGTATCCCAGCCCCCAGCAATCCACGATCGAACAACCATGAATGTGGGCAGCATGCAAAATACGGGATACGAATTTGAACTGAACTTCAAAGCCGTAGACAACGAAAATTTCAGTTATACAACAAGCCTAGTGGGTTCGCATAATAAAAGCAGGCTCAACACCTTATGGGGTAGCCAAACCTTTACAGACCGGAAGGACTTCCCGGCTCCCGGCTCACCAGGATCGGCGGTGCGGTTATATCCCGGCGAGGACATTGGTCGCTTCTTCCTCTGGAAATTTGCAGGATTTACCGACGACGGCTATTGGAAACTATACGATAAAGATGGTAATGCATTTGACGTGCGCGACCGGAATAAAACGGTAGGCGATAAGTCATTTGTCGGCAATGCGATTCCAACACTACAGCTTTCTTGGAACAACCAGTTCAGCTATAAAAACTGGGATGCAAGTATCTATATGCGCAGCTGGATCGGGCACGATGTGTTCAATATGATCAACATGTACTACAGCTTACCCAATGTAAAAGGACAGAATGTTCTGGAAGAAGCCTACGACAAACATAAAAATATCAAAGGAGAAAAAGAGCTGAGTGACTACTGGTTAGAGAAAGGTACCTTTCTCAAGGTTGACGCACTCAATATCGGTTACCGCTTTAACCAAAATTGGATCAAGCCCTTAAAATCCATGCGGGTATATGCCACTGCACGCGACCTCTTTGTGTTTACAAACTACACGGGGCTAGATCCGGAAGTCAATATCAATGGTCTTGAACCGGGTTTCGAAGAGCGCAATGTCTATCCCAAGACACGGACTTTTATGATGGGTTTACAAGTAAATTTTTAAAGCACGCAGGACAAACATGAAAAAATATATTTCCATAGCCACCTTATCCGTAGCCTTACTGCTATCCGGATGCACCAAATTGGATCAAGAATTCTATAGTTCGGTCACACCGGACACCTTCTTCAAAAGTGAAAAAGACATCAAGGCCGCCTTATTTAGACCATTTACTCATGCCAAGTGGTATATGGGCGAAGACCGCTGGCGCTTGCAGGAATACACCGCCGACAATTTTGCCATCACCACCAAAGGGCGGCACTGGTACAATGGGGGCGAGAATGAGCGCTACCATTACCACCGTTGGACAGCGGACGACAACTGGGTCTGGGGCAGCTGGCGTGGCACGCTGATGGGTGTTGCCCTGGCGCTTGATGCGAAGAGCGACCTGAGCAAACTGGACTACAGCAAATTTACACTTACGGAGGAACGCAAATCAGCAGACCTGGCCCAACTCGATGCCTTGATCGCCTATTTCTATCTGCGCGGGTTAGATTATTTTGGTGGTATGCCTATTTTCGAATCCCTAGACCAAGAATCCCTGCCGCGCAATAGCGATCAGGAGCTCTTTGCGCATATCGAGAAGCTGCTCAAAGCAGCGATAGAGAATCTACCGGCAAAGAAGGCCGGCGAAAGAGAAGAAGGGGCAATCCGAAAAGCTGCAGCTGCAGCCATGCTTGCACAGCTCTACTTCAATGCAGAGGCCTATATCGGGAAGTCCATGTACGCAGAGAGCCAAAAGTTGGCTCAGGACATTGTCAATAAAGTTTATGGCGACTACAGCTTGGATACCAAATGGAACGGCATACATGGATTTAAAAACCATGAATCGCCCGAAATGATTTGGTCTATGCCATCCGAATTCAAGATGCTGGAGTACAATTGGTTTTATGCAGATTTCTACCATTATAACACCCGGCAGTTCTTTGCACAAGATATGGGCGGCAACAATGGTGCCCACCTAACCCCATCCAAGAAACCCGATGGCTCCCTTTACGCAGCAGACTTTAAGCTAGGTTCACCTTTTGAGACTTTCGACCAAGGCGATCTTCGAAAAGCACCCTATGTCTACCACGGCACCGACCAATACGAAGGTATGTTTATCGTAGGCCCTCATAAGACACCCAGCGGCGAGGCGATTGTTGGCGGTGAAGAATACAAAGATAAACCCCTGGACTTTGTCGACCAAGTGGGCCGCTTTTCAGAAGTTGGGCCTGGAAAAAAATACAGCTCTATTGACCAGCTGCCCTCAAAGATGTCCGAAGGCGAGGAAAACACCGGTATACGCCTGGTCAAGGTCCCCATCCCAAATCTTGCCAACAATACCTTGCGTTGGGGTGCAGATATGCCGATTATCAGACTGTCTGAAATATACTATATGCTTGCCGAATGTGAATTCAGGTTAGGAAATAAGGAAAAATCTGCAGCACTATTCAATACCGTCCGAAAACGGAATTTTGCGCAAGAGCAGGATCCTAATCCCGTAACTGTAGCCAATATAGACAAGTACCGTATTCTGGATGAATGGAGTATTGAATTTTTAGGCGAAGGACGCCGGCGAACTGATTTGATCCGATGGAAAGCATTCACCACAGAAAAATGGTGGGATCATAATCCAAGTACTTCGGCCCATCTGAATCGCTTTCCAGTACCCAATCAAGCCATTGCCGGCAACAATAGTTTGACACAAAACCCAGGTTATTAAAGCGCGAAAAGAATCGATTTAAACGAATAGAGCCCAGTCTATTTTTAAGTACAACTGGGCTCTTCGTCGTTTTTACGTTCAACCCTTGATTCAATCATCCCTGTTTCTTCTGAGCAAGTCATGATATAGGCAAAGCCAATCCCTTTGGGAAATGGCCCATAATAAAAAACAGGAAATCAAATCCCTTCCATGAATTGATATGTAAACAGCTGCGGATAGTTTTTTGGGAGCTCAGTTGTCAGGTTATGCATTTGGAAATCATCATTTCTAATTCTGCCATCCGGATCCATGAGTACGTAGCGCGGAATTCCGTTAAATTTAAATAATTCGCGTAAGGCCCTATATTCATCTGCAGAAACCCGATAAGATTCAAACATGCTATTTTTAACAATATAGTCTTTATAAAACTCCATATCTGGCGTCCCTTCACTATCTGTTATAAAAACAAACACCACATTCGGATGATCTTTGAGTTTCAGACGTTTCCCTTGCGTTGATTCAATACCCGATCGGCAGGGGCCACACCACTGTGCCCAAAAGTCCACGACAACGACTTTACCACGATACTTATCTGTCATTTTTTTAAAAACGGCGGCAGCATCGGTTTGGGGTAGTACATAGCCGTTTCTGGACTTCCATACACGATCTGCCAGACTGAGCGCTTCACCTTTTAGATCCTCGTTCGTCAATATGGCCCGCAACTGATCAGTAGTTTTTGCTATCGCGGCTGCATCGGCAGCACCATTTAGTGCAGATTGTAATGTACGTAGTTTTGCAACTTCTGAGACCAACGTATTGGCTATAGTAGGGTTAGCTTTTCGATTTGCCGAATCCAATACAAAATAAGAGTCCTTTTGACGTTTACCATTTAAGGCATCACGATTAAATAGTGTCGAATACTCGAATCGGTTGATAAAGGTTGAAAATTCATTTTGTGTCAAAATAGCCGGATCATTAAGGTCTAAGCGCGCTATAAAATCAAAATAATCATGAGGGAGTGGCTCTTGTAAGAAGGTATTTGTCGGATTGCTTCTTAAATAATTATTTCGATACATTTCCATATCCATTAATTGAACGGCATAATAGAGTGCAACGTCCGTTCGGATCAGGTTTTTTAACTTGACGGAGAGGTTGGATTGTGCCAAACGCTTGTTTACATTATTTTGCACCGAATCCCATTCCGCAACAACCTGCTTTTTGTTTGCTGAAATAGTATTCTCTTTCAACATTTTTTCCAGACCTTGATAAAAGGCGCGCGGATTCTTCCCCCAGTTGAAATCTTTGAACTGCTGATTATCAACAGCAAGCGGACCTTCATAACCTATTAGTTCTACATTTTGATCTGCAGTCATTTTAAATCGTAAGGCTAGTGTTTGCCCTGGTTCGATATAATAATCAAATAGGTTATCTTTAAATCGAATATAAGCGAGCTTTGGATTGGTCGCTAAGTAACTCGCTTCAAAACGGCCGTCTGGATGAATCTTTACAGTGGTAGGATAATCTTCCCGCGTCAGCTCATTACTGCTATAAATAATACCACTTGTAAATTCTAAAGCAGGACTATAATCTTCAATAAATCCGATGATATGTACAGTATCAAAGTGAAAGAAATTCTTTTTATACGAAGCAAGACTTTTTTTCACTTTAGCTTTAGCCAACTGCTGCTTTATCCAGTCATTTGGATCGGCCTTCGGCGTTTTTTCAGTAGATAATTGTGCCGTAGCAAAAGATAAAAAGAACAAATAAAAAAAAGAAAGTAATGTAAGTTTCATATCTAGGCTGTTGGTTTTCCTAAAGTTAATCATTTAATCCCTATGTGCAATATAAATTACAGAAGCTTGAATTCATTAAAGCCACGCCGTTTCGGAAATGGTTTTAACAGCTTACGTATAACCTTCAAAATTCTCAATATTATTAGCATGCTCGAGAAAATCGCTTGGGATATACCAAATACAAATTCAACCTTACCAATTGTAGATTAACAAGCCCAGATAAACTTGCCATTTTGTAATATTGTATTACTCAGATAAAGAGCTTGCGTGTCTTCACACTCCATATGATGAGTGTATCCGCTGCAAATCATTAAGGTCTTATGTTAAATAATGGATTGATTTAAAAATATAAAAATATTTATGAGTGGATTTAAACAGAGCGAGTTAATCAAATTAGTTGGGCTAGCCTCAACAGATAGCTCTTTGGTACAGTTTTTTGAACATCATGGTTTAGGAAAGTTGCCAAAAACAATCACTAGCAATCAGGGGACAAAAAGTATTATTTGTAAATCATTGAATATATCATTTTGGTTTGCTTACGATATTATTAATGATCATTATCAACCCCCAATTAGCCCTCGTAACGACAATTATAAATTTAAAGCTTACTTATCCAGCATCATTTTCACTCATAGAGAACATTCTGATAAACATCCTGATCCCAAGCCTGAAGAATTTTGGGATGTACTCCCTCCACCGAGCGCATCTCGGGAAGAAACAGAAATGTTAATGGGTCCACCAGTGCATATTAATGATGACACCTGGAGCTATAAATTGTCCATAGAGGAAGAAAAAATCCTTGTTTTGAACTATACTAAAAGTTCAAAAAACCAGCTATCCTATAATAGCTGGATATCGATACGTCAAGAATCAGAAATTGTAAGCCGAGTTTTCTATGATCGAAAAAATAATTTTGAGAACTTTCCATTTTTAAGACGAGCACACACTTCGATTATCAAATGGTTGTTTGACAGCCGGTTTCTACGACTTACTGAAGATGTATATCAGTTGCCACTAAAAGGAGATGCAGAAACTATTTTGGATTTTGTTGAACATGATCTCAAAAGTCATCTTTGGAAAAATCAATTGGTAGCTATTGATCAGCTCTCCAGTTTTTTATATCATATTACTACAAATAGAATACTAAAAGATCCTGAAGGTAATCGTGTATCGCTTTACATTCGCACTATCATATTAGATATTTTAAATCAGGCTGAAGTGTTTGAACAGATTTATGAGCAGAATTTTAGCGCCACAGATCAGTTTCTAAATGATATTTTATTTGATGAAACGCTGTATAGCGATATTTCTACCGTTTTAACGGAAAAATTTAAATTATTTCAAAGCTGGAAAGCATCTCAATGATGCTTTCCAGATCTCGTTACATATTGCCTTTCTCTATGCCTACGTTATCTACTTTTTTCAAGCCCTACATCTGATCTAACTGAAAGATGGAGACCAATACAGTTTCTATGCTCCTTTGAAATATTTCTCAACCTCACCATTGGAAAGACCAAGTTTTTGGCATATTTCAGCAATAGTAAAACCTAGCTCTCTAAGCATTTCAATCTTACCTTCAATCTTACCTTTCTGAATTCCCTTTTTTTCAGCCTTATCTAATAAATATTCTTGAGTGCCCATAGTATCGCTCCTTCCTATTTTTGTTTTTATCTCTTGTTCAAACTTAGATAAATTGCATACAAAAAGCAATTTATCGATCTCTCCTCTGCCATTTAGAACTAATCTTTTGAGGAAATATACCCAAAACTTCCTCATTATCAAAACTTACGTAGTAAGTTAGGAAATCATATAGCCCCTGCCGAGTGTCCTTATCCATCTCCCTTTTCATCATCTCATAATAGAGATCATGCTTGATTTCTTTCAATCCCTCATCGGTCACTTTCTTGTTTAATATGGCCATAAGTGCGGTTAGGACTATGACAGAAAATGGGTTCTCATTGGCTCTTAATACCGACTCCTCCTGATGGAGGATCTTGTAACTGTTAAAGTCGTAGCGCAATGATGTTCCCATAAACTCCTGGGTAAAGACCTCCGGCTGATAACCTTTGTTGTCATCTGCCAAGATCGCAATAGCTGTAATTGGAACTTTATAACGATCCCATATCCGATAAAAATAACGGAACATGCGTTCGGCCAGATCTCCTCTACCCTTATTGCTCTGTATCTCCACATGACACAGTACAAACTGTTCGCTACCATCCTTTAAGAAAACTTTTACGAGCTTATCTACATAACGGACCCCCTTGCCATTACTTTCCGGAGGGAATAATTGCTCAAACTCTTTATCGAGATAATCGAAGGGTTTGCTCAAATCAAAAACGGCATCAGCATTCGGAAAAATAAATCGTAAAAAATGCGAAAATGTTTGCTCCAGGATAGATTTCCACAGAGGGTCGTCTACACGCCTTGATCTTAGACTCATAATTTTTTATTAACTGGTTAACGATACTAAGATAGCAAATAACAATAAAAAAAACTAATATATTTAGCATTTAAATGTGAAAAGAAACATTGTCCTTATTGGAGCCCTCCTTCCATATTGCCTTTCTCTTTGCCTACGTTATCAACTTTTTTCAAAAGGATACTCATATTGAAGTTGATGAGTATAGACGAAAATAAATAATCACATCTATAATAGATTTGAGCGATTATAACTATCTTTAAAATTATAAAAGATTAAAAATTATATAGCTAGTTTACTCAAATCGCAAAAAATATGCAATTTAATAGTATTATCGATGTTGAGACACGAGACCCTAACTGGACAAAATGGAGAACCGGCTTTATATTGGTGCTGAAGGAACACGTTTTGAGTGGAATATTAAAAAAAATATCCTCTAAATAATCTCCATATCATGGATAATCGAATGAAAAATAGAACTCGTCTTAAAATACTTTTATGTTCCTTAATTTGCGCCATTACGATTCATGTAAATGCTCAAAATAAGTTGGAAAAAAATGGGGAGAGTTTCGGAGAGTCGTATCTTAAACTTGAAATAAGAGGAAACACGAGTAAAGAGCCACGATTTTTCAAATTAACGTTGACTAGTAATTTGACCAGCTATTATGATATCAATATTCCTATTTTGGGAAATGCTGATACGCTCTTAAAAATTCCATCATTTAAGCTGACATCAGCGATTTTGAAAATAGATAGTATCGAGCGATACATATTTCTTCTTCCACATGATTCTACCCAAGTAATTTTTAATTTCAAACCTAGCGCCCCACCTGATATTCAGTATAATGGCCCCTACAAGACGATATTTCGGGAAACAAAAGTTATACAAAATCTATTTAGAAGCATATTCAACGATAATCATACTTCAGATAAATATGTATTTGAACCTAACACCTATCGCGATAATGCATTGTCTTCAATGAGAGAAAAGATAGATAAGATAAACAATGCTCCTTTAGCTGAAGATTCAAAAAAAAGTTTGCAAAGAACATATGCTACCGTATACGCCCGAATGTTCTTATTGGATCCAAATAATGGTATGTATCTGGATAATGTGAATGCGGGTATGGATAAAGAAAAAGCCAAAATTAAAAATAAAATTAATTTAGACTACTACACCTTCTTGAGGGACCTCGACCTCAATAATAAAGACTACCTACTATCAAACTATTATAATGAATTAGCCAAATCCCTTTTGGCTGATAGTGTGCTAAACTTGCCTACTACAGATCATATTTTATTACAAGATTGGATGAATAGGACTGTCGCTATATTAAATCCCTTATTAGGATACTCTCGAGGTTATTTCTATGATATTATGTTAGCAAATGCCTATTTGGATCAAATCGCCAGAAATAAATATCTTTCGGATGAACAAACTAAGGATATTATTGGATATTTTAAAGACCAATCGTTTTCTGATTATATTTTGTACCAAAATAATATCAACACGCTCCGGATTGCTCAGGATACAGGACGAGTTTATGACTGGTCTCGTCTCGACAAGGGGGATTTACTTTCCGAAATCATAAAAAAATATCCAGCTAAAAGTATAGTTATTGATTTTTGGGCCACTTGGTGCGGACCTTGTATAAGTGCTATGGACAAAATTAAACCGGTAAAAGAGAAATATAAAGATGCCGTCTTTGTCTATATAGCAGACGTATCCTCTCCACGGACTTTGTGGAACAATCAAGTCAAAAGTATAGCAGGATATCATTATTATCTCTCATCAGCACAAATGGAACGACTACAAAAACAAATGAACTTTTCATCGATTCCAACTTATTTAATTTATAATAAGCATGGAAAATTGGAAGATCAGCTAACAGGCTTTCCTGGCGTGCAAAAATTCGAAGAAATTCTGAGAAATTTGGACAACTAAATGATGCCAAACCATCAATTGGTATAGAAAGGCCGTGCGTCCAGTAAGTGCATCAACTAATACTACCTTTTACGATCTATTGAAACAAATCCTAACGGTAGCATGTTCTCTGTGGATGTCACTCTTTATTCAATCATCCGTATTTCGTAGAAAACAAATCCATTTTTATGCTCAAATTGCCTATGACTTATATTTACAAAAAAACTGCAGCTGTTTGTATCGTTGTTTTACTCTTTTTGATGATGACCGTTCTATTCGTCAAAGCCACCACGTTATTACTCTTGCTATTTGGTGGAATACTATTTTCTATACTTTTTCATGCCATCTCTGCCAAAATAAGGCAATGGACAGGCTGCCATACCAAGGTATCCTTGTTACTCGCTATCGTTTGGGTGGTTGTATTCTGTAGTGGCATATCCTATTTTATTGGCAATACTGCTGTAACACAATATAAAGAACTCGCTGCTACATTGCCCGAAATGATTGACAATTTACAGCGTTACCTTGCCAATACAAACTGGGGTTCTTATCTCATCGACAACATTGATAGTGCCGAAGATCAGATGAATACCGTCATTCAGCATTTGCCCCAAGTGTTCAGTGGCACCTTTGGTTTTTTTGGAGATCTTTACGCTTTCTTATTCTTGGGCATATTCATTATGATCTCTCCTCGAGAGTATATGATCGGCATCCTCAGCCTCTTTCCAGATCAAAACAAGCAAACCGTAGAAACGGTATTAGATAAAGTAGGTGAGCAACTGAAGATATGGCTAAAAGTACAGCTGTTGGATATGCTTTTTGTTTTTACGCTTACCGCGATTTCGTTGCTTATTTTAGGTATTGACCTTTGGTTAATTTTGGCCTTGATTGCAGGACTGTTGACGTTTATTCCCAATTTAGGTCCTACACTGGCACTGTTACCCGCTGCATTGGTCGGTTTGCTCGATAGCCCCGCAACGGCGTTGTATATTATAGCCATTTTTGTTGGCGTTCAAATTATAGAGTCTGCCGTATTCGCACCCTTTGTCCAGAAGAAGATGCTGTCCTTACCGCCTGCTATGGTGCTCTTTTTTCAGTTGTTGATGGGCACACTCACAGGCCCCTTAGGCCTACTTTTTGCTACCCCGATCTTGGTTGCTATCGTCAATTTTGTCAATGAGATCTATGTCATGAGGGTATTAAAGCAAGAGACAGCAGGCGAGCTGATCGAAGAAATCGAAAACCTCGAAAAGGAGAATGATCCGGTTTGAGTAAGCGCTAATTATAATGCCTAAATTAAGTATCCTTTCGTCTCAAAAGGAAATTTATATTAAAAAGAAGTAGCTGGATAACAAAATAAATAACCACACATATAATAACTATCAGTTATTATAACTATCTTTAAAATTATTCTTAGATTATAAATTACCGTACTTGCTCATTCAGATTCCGATCCGGAGTATCCTATCGACGATACCTGGTTCGTGGTTACTATGCACACGATTTATGTCAAACTAAAAAAGGTGATGGATAAATAGGGCTGTGAGCAAATTAAGGTACTTATTTCCAATTTAAAACGCGCAGTTCCTATACATATGAAAAAAAAGGTTGAAAGGAAAAATAGTATTAATAAAAAGAAACGAGAGCAGCATAAAAAAGAAAGGGAATTCGTCTTATTTGTCGCTACAACATCCGATTATTTCTTCAGACCACGGACAATCTATCAAATGGCTGCCGACTTTTCGAATGAATATAGTTTCGAAATTACAGCAGAACGGATTAAATCCATTCTAAGATACATCGTTGCTGACGGCATTTTAAAGGCGCATAAAGTTCCCTATCATTACGGATTTGGTAATAAGCATATATTATTTAGGACTTTCGTATATTATCATCCCGATCTCGATTGGAATGAACGTCCTGATCTAATAGTGGGCTATAATTGGATGTCAACCTATATTTTCTAGCTCTTTGACTGCGGTTTTTCCGATCAGCGTCAGAGGTATTGCTTTTTGAGCTGTGCAAGGTCACAGCCATTTTTATAACTTAATAACTTAACGATAAATTATTTTTTTGATGAAAAACATAGGGAAGACAATTAGATTACTTCGGATACAGAAAGGCTGGGAACAAATAAAATTTGCCAAAAAATTGAACTTATCTAATCCCGCTGTTTCAAAGATCGAAACAGGCGTTACCACTATTACGCTCTCTCGTTTAAACCAAATCGCAAGCGTATTAAATGTGACAACTGTACAGTTATTAGCTCAACATGTATTGCCTCAACATAACAAAGGTAAAGCAAAAGAACCAGATGAGTGTGCTGAAATTTCAAAAAAAATACGACAACGTGAAGAAGAAATCATGCAAATTCAGACGAAGATTATACAACTCTATGAGGAACTATACAAAAAAGATACTGTTTAAACACAAGTAGCACTAAATGCTGTTATAGCTGAAATTTGTCGCATTAAAGCCACTCCCTTTCGGAAATGGCTATTTATCCAGTGTTTCAAAAACAGAGTTCTGAGAGCGGTATTCGGGCACAATATTTTTCACCAACTGCACTAGTTTCATTTTGTCACTATTTGGATCAGCAGTTTTCGCGAGTGCACACAATTGATCAATTCTTGCTTTTTGCAGTGTCAAATCCGGCGTATTGACCTTAGCAATCATGATCTTTTCGTGATAGGTCTTCTCGGTATTCTCCCCGTTCGCGAGCAGCTCCTCAAAAATCTTTTCACCCGGGCGTAGTCCGACGATCTTAATATCGATGTCTTCAGGATAGTTGTAGCCTTTTAAGCGGATCATCTGTTTTGCAAGGTCCATTATTTTAACAGGCTCCCCCATATCAAAGACAAATATTTCGCCCCCTTTGCCCATTACAGCTGCCTCCTGTACCAATTGGCAGGCTTCTGGTATGGTCATAAAATAGCGGGTGATATTTGGATCAGTAATGGTCAGCGGCCCACCTTTGAGCATCTGCTTTTCAAAAAGAGGAATTACAGAGCCATTAGAACCTAATACATTGCCAAATCGGGTGACAATAAAATTAGTTTTGGAGTGCATGTTGACCGTCGATATAGCAATCTCTGCGACACGTTTTGTGGCCCCCATTACATTCGTCGGATTTACGGCCTTATCGGTAGACACCATCACAAATTTGGATACGCCATACTTATCCGCCAACTGCGCTACATTATAGGAGCCCCATACATTCGTTAAGATCGATTCATAAGGGTTGGCCTCCATCAGAGGAACATGCTTATAGGCCGCTGCATGAAAGACATAAGTCGGTCTGTAAACCTCGAACAGCGTCTCCATAAATTGCGCATCCCGGACATTGCCTACCATAAAAAGGCAACGATCAAAATTTGCCGACGCGCTCAGCTCCTGCTGAATATCATAGAGCGAAGATTCAGCCTGATCCAATACGATGAGCTGCTTTAGGTCAGTATGTATAAGCTGACGCACCAATTCGCTTCCTATCGATCCAGCACCACCGGTAACCAGTACTATTTGGTCTTTCATCTCGGAGGCAATAGCCGGATTATTAAGGTCGATTGCTTTACGGCCCAAAAGATCTTCGATGCGCAAGCTTCGGATCTGCCGGGTTGCTACTTCGCCAGCCAACAGACGGGCCGTGTCTGGTATAATCTTAACGACCAAAGGAATCGGCTCAGCCAGTTTAAATACCTTATTTAATCTTTCAGGCGCTCTATTGTCTATCGCAACAATAAGCTCAGCTGCATTTCCATGCCGATTGACAAACTCCTTATTCAATTTATTAATATCGTGGATTCTAAATCCTTGGATACGGTTGCCAATACGATGCGGATTGTCGTCCATAATGGCCACAATGCGGTATTTAGTACGTGATGTTGTATGTATAAAATGAAAAGTGGTATTTCCCATATTTCCGGCGCCAAATAGAATCACGGGAATGCGATTGTCTTTACCTCCCCACATCAGTTCATGATACAAGGCCCGGTAAAACACTCGGCTAAACGTCATTCCAAACCCTGCGATTAGTGCATGAAAAAGAAGCTGGGTATCAGAAAAAGGAAAAGCGGCATGTAAAAACGAGGGCTGTATCCACTCCAATACTTTACATATAAGGACCGAAGAAAAATAACCCAGTCCAATCGCAAATACCATGCGTTGCAATTCACGGAGGCCGGTTTTATGTATAACCCCCTTAAACGTGCCCATTATAAGGAAACAGAAGAGATATATTGTAGAGACCAAAATAAGTTGTATGCGTAACGCATCTGGCTCAACGCCGCCCCTGTGTTTGAAGATAAGTACATAGCTGGCAAGAAAGGATACAACTACTATGATCATATCTATTAAAAGAATGACCCAACGTGGCTTGTTAACGGACAAGCCCTCCCTCCATAAATTACTCATTTAAAATCTATTAAAATTTCCCTTTCCAAGTTTAAGGCTTTCCAAATGTACCAAAATAATAGCGATGTTTTATAAAAAGATTGCATCAATCTCGGCGATAATAAATAGTTTTTACAATGTAATCTATCTCAATTTATTGCCGTTAAATCCATAAATAAAGAATATAAATTATTACATTTGATAGTACGTATATTTCCAAAACCAAATGAACTATCAACTAAGGAATATTTTTTTTCAGTTATTACGGATCGGCCTTTGGGGAGAAGGAAAGCTTTCTCTCACCAAGCCTTTGTCGGATGACGATTGGAATAGTATCCTAAAATATGCGAGCAATCAAACCATAGAAGGGATTATCTATGACAGTTTTGCATTCTTACATGAAGATCAATTACCACCAATTGCTATACGTTTAAAATGGGCTGTCCGTGTGGATCAGATCGAACGTCACAATGTGAAGATGAATGCGGTAATTGCCGAACAGTTTACATTGTTTACGCAGAATGGTATCCGGGCCATATTACAAAAAGGGCGGGCAGTAGCATCCTATTATCGAATGCCTAATCATCGGATAAGTGGTGATATTGATTGGTGTTTTGAAGATGATGATTATAGTAAAGCAAGGAATTTTCTGAAGGAACGAGATGTCAACTTTAAATACACACCCGATTTCAGCTTAGGCTATGATTGGAACGAAGTACATGTTGAGCATCATATGCGTAAATTTGATTTTTATAATCCTTTTAAGAAAAAATATTTAAACAAGCTTTTGGAGAAATATCAAACTCAGCAGGAGACATTGGTAATTGATGGTATATCTATTCGTTTGCTAGCTCCGGAGCTTCAAATTTTGCAAGTCAATATTCACATTTTAAAACATCTGATTACTTACGGTATCAGCTTGCGTCAATTTTGCGATTCGGCGAGATTATATTATAGTATACTCCCCAATATTGATGGTCAAGCATTGCATGCCATTTATAAAAAAACCGGGATGCTCAAGTGGACACATTTGCTTCATAAATTACTTGTCGATTATATTGGACTTCCACAAAATGCCATCCCATTTCCTTACCCCAAAGACACCCGTGTCGATTGGATGCTAGATGAAGTATGGTATTCCGGAAATTTCGGGTTTAATGATGAGAGATTTGAGCAGGGCGAGAAATCGAAGTTTTTCTGTCGACCAGATTCAGCTAAACGCCTTTGGAAAAATTTTAAAAAGTATGTAAAGTATAGCCCACAGGAAGCCATCGCATTCCCCATTCTTCACGCTTATTCCAAGTTATTCGGGCGTAAGAGTGATTAATAAAGCGTCTCTCCTTCACACGATAAACAGAGACGCCATAAACTTCGTATTAAAAGTCTAAATAAATACTTTCATCGACAACCTTCTTCTCCGGCCATAAACGTTGCGGATAATCACCGCGCTCAATTAATTGATGGATACTTTTTTGTACCTGATCCTTATCTTCCTTATACGTCACACCAAACCACTTTGCGTCGGTTGGAAGCACAGAAAAGTTCGCTATACCTTGCTTCACCATATAATCTGGCAAATCAGGAATAAAGAATTCCGCTTTAGGGTTCTCATGATTTTGCTCCACAAAATCAGGGAATAATGCACGCGCAATTTCAAATATTTTGGGCGTAAATCCCCAAAAATTCATCGAAACCCGTGTATTGTCGGGTAATACAGTTTCTTTCTCTTCTTGTGCGTAGACAATAGCCTCATCTTTTCGATAAATGTTAGTTCTCTCTGTAACACTCTGTAAATGGTTCGTAGCATTTACTTCACATACACCCCGCGAGACGTATCCAAAGTCTGAGAGGGTATTTCCAACCTCAAATCCAACTAATGCCATTTCTGTATCACTGGCTTGATGCTGTAAAAAGGCCGCCATTTTCTGAAAAGCATCATAGCCGTAAAAATCATCAGCGTTGATCACACAGAACGGTCTATCCACTTCTTGCTCGGCACTCATTACGGCATGACCTGTTCCCCAAGGCTTTTGACGTTCTACGATGCGATCCACACCAAATTTTTTCAAGTCAAAATCCTGATAGGCGTATGCAACTTCAACGGAGTCTGGGAGCTTATCTCCTACATTAGTTTTCATCACCTCTAAAAACTCCTCCCGAATCACAAAAACGACTTTTCCAAATCCAGCCTTTATCGCATCATAAATTGAATAATCTATAATTTTTTCATCAAAGGGACCAAAGCACTCTACTTGTTTTGCAGAACCATAGCGGCTGGCCATTCCTGCAGCCAAAATGACTAAAATTGGCTTCTTGGAATACATTTCATTTCTTAACATGACTATTTGATCTTATCTGTTTGTTGTTTTAAATATCTGTTTGTATGCTACACGATGAACTTTATAATAGACAATTTCTTATTAGTTTGTATTCAAAATTTGTAGGATAAATAGAGGGATAAAATAACAAAACATATGCCACTATGTACCCATTACGGTTAACAAACTAGGAAGAATTGATTAAAAAGAACCCTATAGGACCCTAAAATAGTGATGCCTCATCTTTTCTAAAGAGAGGCACCGCTAGTACTTTATCGTATTTATTATAATTTCTCTTCTTTTGTCTCTACTTCAGACTTATTTCCCTCAAGCTCTTCTGCCTTGACGCCTTTCGGATTGCTCCATAGTCTCTTTTTATAGGCATCTAGCTTTTCCTCCACTTTTTTACCGTCGAGTTGTTGGCCCCCATTTTCGGTATCTTTCAGATTTTGCAACATACCAGGCGAAGATTCCCTAACGATTGTACTTGCAAATTTGTTCTGTACAAAGAAATCGTCCATGGTCATATCATACAGCCCCTTATCTGGATCAGAAATATCGACCTGTATCAAGCTATAACGCAATTGCGGGAAATACAACCAGAATGCCGGCGTTGCCCCCACAGATTCTGCTAATTCTGCTGAAGTGGTGATATTCATTAAGGGTGCCACGCCAATGATGCGTGTCTCCAATCGGCTTCGTTGTTTATCAAAGAAAATATCTTCCTTTACTCTAAATTTGGTTACGCGCGCAGGATCAAATTCATTCAGCGCCATTTTCGAATCGATCTGATTACCCTCGCCGTCAAAGATTGGAACCAGCACGCTATCTGCAAAGCGAGCCATCCCTTCTTGAGCACTTAACCGCCCTTTAAACGAATCATCATCCGGACTATAAAGTGAAAGTTTTCCTTTTTCAATGGCTTTCATGATTACTTCAATCAATGAATTGCCCGGCACTGCCAATAGATTATTCTTTTCATCCTTGAGATCAATATCGCGCCACACACGTTTGTAAAAGCGGATATTCTTTTTATTCACCTCGGGATAAGCAAAAGGTACAGCATCTTCCATACTATTGGCCTGATAAAAGCCATCCTCTAATGGAATAGTATCCTGAATCACCTCACCTGCAGGGATAGGCGTTGAGGCTCCCGTTTGCAACATCCGCTGCTGCGTAGGTACAGTATCTATTGAGGTTTCTTGTTGTGCAAACAATGACCCAACTCCAAAAGCCATCGCCGCTATCAAAATTATTTCTTTTTTCATCGTTATCGATTTTTATAGTATGCCACAGCGAATTAATATTTGCGCGTTTTACTTTGTACGGTTGGCATTTCAAATGCCGACATTACACAACGGAATCCAATATAAGAATGTGGTTCATAATCTACTGAGTAGTTTCTGGTTTCACTATTTAACTGCTCCCCGTTATCTTTCCAAGATCCGCCGCGCACCACTTTACGTTTCAACGCATCGCCATCCTTTTCATCAGCGTCGTAGAGTAGCGCTGGGTTTAAGTCATTCACAAAAACAACTGCTGAGGGGCTGTAAGCATCTAGCGTCCATTCAGACACGTTACCAGCCATATTATAGACACCAAAAGCATTTGGCATATACGACTTCACTGGAAGCGTAAACGTAGCACCATCACGGGAATATGTCCCTTCACCCTGTTTAAAATTGACAGCCAGTTTCTTTTTACCTTCTGTTCCATCAATGGTCATGCGCGATCCCGCAATAGTATCTTGTGGATCCAATTTACCCGATGCCGCATATTGCCATTGCGCTTCGGTTGGCAGGCTTAAGCTCAGCTGATACCCATTGAGATAAGAATTTTTCAATACCGTAGCGGCCATTTCATTTGCACGCCAGTCGGTAAATGCACGCGCCTGTCTCCAAGTAACCCCCACTACCGGATAATAATCAAACGAAGGGTGGGTAAAGTAATTCGCATCTAGCGATGCAAGTTGCGCATTCGGAAAATCTTTAGTCCAAATATCTTCAACCGGCATTACTGCCACAGTATCCGTTACATATTTCTTTTTTACATTCCCTTTCGATTGAAGGTAAGAGAAACGATATCTGATCATTTCCGGATTGAGTGCTCGTCTATTCCCCTGCATTTCAAGCATAGGGGCAATACGCTCCTGGATAGCAGGATCGTTACTTTTCCAAATTGGCGATATCTTTTTTACTTTTGCCCAATTGATCCGCTTTTGTCCCACCTGTTCGCCTGCGACATCCAAAAAATATTGGTCATCATTTAGATAATCCGTTACAGCAACCGAGTCTGCCACCCAGTTAACAAATTCACGGTATTGTTTATTGGTAACTTCCGCTTCGTCAATAAAAAATGCACTCACACTCACATTTTTCCCGACGTTTCCGCTATCCAATGATCCTTTGAACAAAATGGTTCCCGAGGGAATATACACCATTCCAGGAGGGGGCGGTAACTTTCCGCCTTTAAAAGCATTTACTTTTGGCGCTTTGTACATCGCGGTATTTGATTTACACGCTGTAAAACCGATTAAGATCGCTAAACAAAAAAGCCCAAGCAGGCGGTTGCCATTGTACTTCTTACGTATATTCATTATTTTTTCTATTTAGATTTAAACTGGCCTATTTACGATTGAATAATGCATATTTCACCCCTAGAGAAACAAAGCCATATTGGTCATTCTTACTATTTATAACGCCATCCAGGTTATCGTTAAACGTCAATGTATGCTGATAATTTACATTTAAAGCCCATTGTGGTCCGTACAATGTTCGTCCAAAAGGAATGTCAACACCGACATTCAATGGAACTACAAAATGAATCTCCCCTAATTTACTCGCAATCTCCCCCTCTCTAGCCAATAAGTAATCCGCGTAATAATCAGAAATCTGCCTCTTTATACGATTTTTTACTAAACCTGCACCGGCACCAACATAGATATTGGACAAGATACGAGATAGGGTATTGGCTTTTAAAGTATAGTAGCTATAATTTTCAGCTCCGTCTAAAAATTGTCCCACGCGGACCTTTCCATTAATATTTCCGGCGAAATAGCGATTCTTAAACTCGCTTTCATAACCATTCCCCGCTAATGTTCCCTTTTCACCATGTAATCCGACAGAGATAAAAGGTGTGATGAGATAGTCAAGCTCCCCATAGAATGCAAACTTTGACTCTACATTCCCCATGTCTGTAAGATTAATGGTTCCTCCAGCTCCTGCACCAATACTAACTGGTCTGGAGAACTGCGCAGAAACAGAACTACATATGAGGCAACATGAGGCAATAAAACTAAATAACAAAAGTTTTTTCATTTGGTTGAATGTATTTAAATAATTAAAAGAACGGCTTAATCTATATAATAGCAGTATATAAAAAAATCCCAAGTCGTTTTCTACGACTTGGGATTGAACAACAATAAGGCCAAAATTAGTTTATATAGACCATTATTTTATATTTAAGCGATCTTTTAAACCCTGCCAAATTTTTGCAAGGCCGGTTTTCTTAGAACCTTTGTCGCCATAACCGTAGCCATAACCATAACCATATCCATAACCACGCGCAAAGTCAACATCATTTACTACAGAAGCAAGATTTTTTAATTTGCCATCTACATATAGTTCACGTGGTACTTGGAGCAAGCGTTTATCTAGATAATCTACGCGAGAAACGTATAAAGTTAAATCGGCATTATGCGCAATCAATAAGGTATCTGTTACTAAACTTACTGGAGCCGTATCCACCAACACATAATCGTAATGTTCACGCGCATACTTGATTACATCATCAAAGTGTCCATTCATCAATAATTCCGCCGGATTAGGTGCAATATAACCTGAGTAGACCACGTCAAAATCGTAATTTCCTGGTTTTTTAATGATGATATTATCGACATCCATATCCGGATTGATCAAGAACTGGGTAATCCCCACATTGGTATGTTGTAAGTGAGACAATCCGAGATAATCTAAAACTTTTGGACTCCGAATATCCGCACCAATTAGTAAAACCTTTTTTCCAGACATAGACAGAATCTGAGAAAGGTTTGTGGTTACGAAAGATTTTCCTTCTCCAGATATTGTAGAGGTTACAAAGACCACCTTAGAAGCCTCCTTATTATCAGCTCCAAACATAAAGCTCATATTCGTCCGCAAGATCCTAAATGCCTCTGCAAGCGACGAACGATCATTTAGATGTACGATCGTGTCTTCGGCGGTCGGAATCTCTCCAAGTACAGGTATTTTAACAATGTCTTCAATATCCTTACGGGAGTGAATTTTACTATCGAGTAAGAATTTCAAGTAGAGAATACCAAAGGGTAGTAGAAATCCCATAAATAATGCTCCAAGTAGAATCATCATTTTACGCGGAGCAACAGGTATTCCGCTACCGTAAGCAGCGTCTATGATCTTTAGATTGTCTGGCGTAGCGGCAGCTTTAACTTCACTCTCTTCCCGTTTCTGGAGTAAAAGAAGATATAAAGATTCGACAATTTGTTGTTGTCGAGAGATCTTTTTAAATCCTTGTTCCTGATTTGGGATAGCATTTATTCGTCCGCGGATTTCATTAGATTTCTGTAAAAGACTATTTAAAGATAACTGAGTTACCTTTTTATAATTTTGTAGGGATTGTCGAATATTTTTATCATTTTCAGCAATACTTTCATTGAGTGCAACAACGGCTGGATTTTTATCAGAGGCTGATTTCAGTAAGTCATCTCGTTCCAAAACAAGATTATTATACATTATTATCGACGAGGCAATAGACGCATCCTGCAATCCAATATTTGAGGGTAAAAGCTTTCCTACTTTCTGGCTTTTGAGGTGGTCATTCATATAATCAACCAGCTGTAATTGCATACGATACTCGAGAACCTTCTTATCATTATCAGTAGCTGTATTTAAAAAAGCACTTGCTTCAGCAGCCATATCAACCATCGAATTTGAGGATTTAAAATCGGCCGCTTGCTCATCAGCACCAGATAGATCTTTGGAAATTAATATTAATCGCTTATTGATGAAATCGGAGGTAGCACGCGTTGTACGTAACTTGTCCTCAGTGAGATCATTATTGTATACCTCGATTAAGCTATTTAAGATTAATTCTGCCTTTTTACTTAATGTTGAAACCATTGCAAAGTTTACAATATAAGATTGTAATTCTTTACTTGGAGTAATGTTAAGTGATGAAAGATTGGCATCAACTGCCCAATCTTTCGGGATTACTGACACTCGATAATTAACATCAGGTTCAATTGAATTGCTCCTATTGCGTTTAAAAACAATGGTATTTTTACCTATTCTTGTTTCTTTATCGAAATACGCATTGAATTTTTTGTTATTGAAAAGATCTATTACTTGGAGTTGTCTGTCATTTATTGATCTAATCTCAAGCCCAAAATTCATAGTATCTTGATTACCTAATGGTTCAATTACAAAAGGCATATCCTTTTCCAACACCTCCGTCAATCTTATATTTCCTTTGACAGAATAAATAATATTTAAATGGTGTTGGTCAACTACTTTTCGCATCAACCTACGAGATAAAAGCACTTGAATCTGGTCGGTTACGAACGCCGATCGACTTCCACCAAATCCCATAGAGTTACTTAACTCGGCTATACCAGCCAATTCGCCTGCAGATGCACTTTTTTCATCCTTTAAGAGAATTTTTGCTGTTATATTATAACTCTTCTGCGCATAACGCAGATATAATACTGATATTCCAAGAAGCAATATAATTGATAATAAAAACCATTTCCAATAATAAGCATATTGCTCAAAAATTTGGCGCAGATTGATTTCCTGTTCTTGATTTTCCTTAATGTGTATTGGTTGTTGTTCCATTGTAATTTTAACGAGTAAGAACCGAAATTACGGTGATTAATAGACTTGCTACTGATATAATAATATTTGAGTTAGCTCCAAGGGTAGAATTATTAATTTGTGCCCTATTTGGCTCGACGTAAATAACATCATTCTGAACAAGGTAATAATATGGAGAATTTAATGTTTCTTGTTTTGTCATATCCAAGCGGTGGATAGTCTTTTGTCCATCAATTTCTCTAATGAGCATTACATTATTACGAACACCTCGGATTGTCATATCGCCTGCCATCCCTAGAGCGTCAAGAACCGTAACCCGCTCTGTTGGCATAATAAATGCTCCTGGTCTAGCAACTTCTCCCAATACTGACACTCTAAAATTATTAAAATTTATGTTCACTCCAGGATCTTTAATGTAAGCTGTTAGCTCTGAACGAATTTTCTCAATCGCTTCCAACCTTGTCAGGCCTTCGAGATGGATTTTCCCAAGCATTGGCATAGTTACATCACCATTGTCATCAACGGTATAAGTTGGTCTCAAAGCAAGATCAACCTGCTGTGTCATATTTGTAGGTGTCATTGTACTTATTGGATTAAAAGCAGCAACTGCTTTAGGATCCGCCGCCGTTACAGCGATCGTCAAAATATCCTGTGATTGAATCTTAGGTATATATTGTTGATAACTACTATTTATGATTGATGAATCAGGCTGTAAATACACCATATTTCTGCGAGATCCACAAGAAGAAAAAAGCATTATGTAGATTACCAAAATACAGAAGCTTATACCACAAGTTGAAAAGAATTTCATAAACTATTTTTACTTTACTAAATTATATTGATTTATTTAAACGACAAATAATATTTACACTAAATCTAAGCTAAAAGGGGGGCTTTCACATATTCATTGCGATCCGCGGTCAGATTAACAAAATTTATGCCCAAAATACAAAACATATTTAAATAATCATTTTAAGCATTCATAATATTTTAAACAAACTCAAATCAACGAATTATTTCTGTTGGCAATTCATGAAGTGAAGGGGCCTGAAAATTCATAAAATAATTTAAGTGCCAAGTATAATCATCATTTTTTGCGTTATCAATGCCGTAATCGGCAAACACTATAAGTTCACTATTTGTCTCTAAGGCCTGAAAAGCTGTCCCATAACCTGCAGGTACATGTAAAACCTGATAATCAGATGCTTTTAAAATTAGGCTTTCAATATGACTATTTGCAGATGGACTATCCCAATTATCTATCTTCACTATTTGGACTCTAAATGAACCTGACAACACATAAAACCACCGCTGCTCAATCCGATGCGCTCGCCACCCACGAACTAGGGATGTATCAGTATTCCTAATGATATAAAAACGCTTCACTAGCGTCATATCGAAATCGTTAACGAATCTAATCTGTCCTCGATGATCCTCAGCAATTCCACCTTTTATTGTTTCCATCATTTGATTCTATTTACAAATTTTTTAATAACCCACGTTTTAAGTACTAAATACATAATGCTCAATACTGATAAGAGTGCTAAAGCAAAAATCCATTGTGTCTTTGTACTATATGATGCGAACTTAATAACGACCAAACCAATAATTAACTGAATTATTCCATACAAAAATGAAAGCAACAACTTATTTATACCCGCTTCATTACCTAAAAATTGATAAAGATGAGAACGATGCGCCTCAAAAATATTTTCCTTCAGATACAAACGGCGGATGATCGTCCAGACCGCATCAATACCATATACAGTTAGAAAAAGAAAATATATCAAATTACCTGTTTTTAAAATTAAGGCACCTAACGCAAAAAGTAACACAAAAGCAATTGCCACAGACCCTACATCACCGGCAAAACATTTTGCCCGCTTTCTAAAATTAAAAAATGTAAATACCAAAACTCCCAACATCGTATAAGTAAGTAGGTCCTGTGCAATAAATGACATTTTATGGTTCACGATCATCAATAAAGCTCCCACTGCTAGACTATAACAGGCCGTGATCCCATTGATTCCATCCATGAAATTATAAGCATTAATCACCCCTACCACAACTACAAATAAAATCAATATATAATACCAAGGCATCGTAAATACCTCTAATTGGTATGCCATCAATAATACAGAGACAAAATGGATAAATAAACGTATTTTATTAGACAATGTAAAAATATCATCTAAGAAAGAAACGACAGACATCATAGTAAGACCTAAGAAGAACCAAGGATACTGAAATCCCGATTCTATAAAAAAGATCAAAGCAGCAAGATAGAATATCACCCCCCCCCCACGCAACGTGATGGCTGTATGTGAGGAGCGCTCATTAGGTTTATCAATGATATTGAAACGATCTGCTATACGGAAATAAAGCAATTCTAAAACAAATAATAAGATGAATATAAAAATGTATGTCATTTGATCTTTTTATAATATAAATCTACTTTTTAAAAGATTGGATCGTTTTAGTCAACCCCTCTTTTGCGGTGACCGGTAATATATCGATTTTTAAGGCACTCTTTATTTTTTCGTTAGATACAATGTAAGATTCTGTCAATTTTTTCAAACGTTCAGAATTTAAAGGTAAAGGTATTATATCTCCGACTTTAACAATTCCCCGAATAAAAGTTTCTGGTATGTGCCATAACTTTGGTTTCTTATTTAACACGTCAGATATCAACGCAACCAGTTCATTTGTAGATAAGGATTCATTGTCGGCGAAATTATAAATTCCGGAGCAAATATCCTCTTTTAACAAAAATTGCTCGATAAAGAAGTTTAAATTATCTATACTCAAAAATGAGCGTTGATTTTTAAAAGACGCCAACGGCCAAGGAACCCCTTTTTCAACAACTTTATACAACAAATTAAGATTGCCTTTATTACCTGGCCCATGAATCATACACGGACGAATAATAAACAAGCGTTTTCCCTTAGGTAAGTCCTGACCTAATAAATACTGTTCAGCCTCTAATTTTGATTTACCATACGGGGTTAGCGGGTTAGCGCTTACGTCTTCAGTCAATTTCCCAACTACAGCATCCGCTACAGCTTTCACCGAGCTGAAATAGAAGAAATCCCTAATCTCAGAGTCGATAAATTTTTTGAACAAAGATATTGTTAAATCTCTATTAACTTTAAAATATTCCTCAGGAGCCGACGTATTAGAGGTATCGTGTGCCTTGCCTGCCAAATGGACAATGGCGGTCGCATTCGAATCTATTTTACTTTCCCATAATGGACCTTTCAAGGACAAACTATCCACTATACAACCTTGCTTTTCCAAATAAACAGCGAGATTTTTACCTACAAAACCTGACGCGCCTGTAATGATAATTCTCATAAATATTTTAACATTGAGGAAGCCATTTCCTTATTAATTGAAGTACGTTTAAACTTATCTATGAAATTCTGCCTTCTAATTCTCTGGTAACTATAGCTTTGTAACTGTTTTACCATATCATATACATCGCAGGGATTAAATAAAATTTTATTCTCTATATTTTCAGAGATGAAGCTATTCGCATAGCCACCTACACCAGCTATCATAGGTTGCGGAAAACAAGCGAGTTCGAAGATTTTTGATGGCAGCACCTTTTTAAATGCATCATAATCATTTAAATGCACAAAGGTAAAATCACACTCTTCGTACATTTTCAAAAGTTCATCCCTTTTAACAGGAGGGAGAAACTTTACATTTTTGAGGTTGTACGCCTGCACTTTTTCTATTAGTCTATTTTTAATCCCCCCGTCTCCAACAATAATAAATTCATAATCATCACCTAGCTTCTTCGCTGCATCTGGAACAATTTTATCAAGTCCTTGGCCTTCTCCTAAGTTGCCAGCATATAGAATTTTTTTAGGGCGATTGGCGACAACATTTTCATTGGCCTTATTTTCTAAGAACATATCGTCAATTCCATTTGTGTAAAAAGTGAAATTTGTTGTAGTATAAGAATTAAAATACGATTTGAAACCTGCCGATATCAAATTAATATGATCTGCATAAGCGAAGGTTCGCTTTTCTATTTGCTTGATAACAGGCAATGCAAAGCCTTTCACCAATCCACTTTGTAGGACATCTTGTAATGTGTCGTAGAAAATATCACGGATATCCAGATATAATGGAGCTTTGATTCGCTTTGCTATAGTATAGCCTAGATATGCGGTAAATAGACGTGATGAAGAAGCTACTACCAAATCATACTCTTTCCCTTTTACTAGTCTTTTTACGTGTTGATAATAAGCCTTAAATGACAGTATTTGATCCTTCATACCACTTTGATGTTTAGGGATAGCGACACGTGTGACTGTATAATTATCTCTACTTTCAAACTCTGGGGCCTCTGCTTCAAATGATCCGTAACGATTAGGCAACGTAGTAATCACATCTATCGTCGCTTTCCCTTGCGCCTGCGCAGCCAACTCTTTTAACAAAGGGCTGTTCCGAAACGAACCTGCACACAAATCGGGTTCAAAGTAAAAAGTTAGATATAATATCTTTTTCATTATGATTTTTTAAAGAAAATTTTCGTAGACATTTCTTTTTCAAAAGAAATTACAAGTCTTTTAGCTGGCTGATATTCATTATATGATTCAGCATATTCATAATCTTCAACAGTGATGACCGTTGCCGATTCAAAGACAAGTGTTATAAAGTCATCTATGATATACTCATTATCAGCAACTTTCACAAGATTCCTGTCTGGATGCAAATGGATATACCCTTTTGCGTCATCTTTGTTATTTAAAGAATCGTAAATTTGAACGCAAAATTCTTCAAATATAAAAGTTCGCGTATGTATAGTTCCCCAAGTTTTATAGCCATTATGGCTGGCTATGTATTTGGTTGTTTCGTCATGGTGGATTGTAGTCTTCGCCCTATTACCAACGCGAAAACCACCCCAAACGTCCGATTGATTTCTATTATTTACGGTAACGGTATTATGAGCTTCAGTCGATCGTTCTAAATTTCTTCTTTCTCCTATTTGATAAGTAGATGTTCCTTGTTCTACAAATAAAGGCTTTCCATGGCTATAAAGAACGAAGCTCAAAGCATCTGCATGAACGTGGCCTGGCTGATAAGAGGCTCCAATTTGAGCTAAATCAATTTTGATTTCATAATTTTGGTTAGCAAAACTTCTATAGCCTGATTGTCCCAAATTTATATTTTTCGGCTCTATTCCAAGTTTATTTGCATATTCAATTAAAGACCAAGTATCAAATGAAATGCCTTTCGCAGCATCATTAAATAAAGGAAAATCACCATTAGAAAATTGAATATTTTTAGCCCAAGCACACATTCTAGAAGCGATCTCTCTGCAAAAAGAAAGAAATTCTTGCTTCTGACTATTATATTTGCTATACCAATCTATTAATTCTAGTACTCTAAAAAGAATAATATTGTGATACATTGGACTAAGTTCAAAATGGGCTCCATCCTCTAAAGTTTGCTCGTTTAGCTCCTTTTTTAGTATCTTTATAGCTTTATCATGCCACGATGCATTCTTAAAAAATGCACCTCCCAAACATAAAGCAAATGCATTTTCCAATAAGTGATTCCCTAAAATCTGAAACTCTATATTCCTATCTAAAAAAAATAGCTCTTGATGTACGTAATTAAGTATTTTATTGTCTTTGTTCTTAATCAAAGAGACATATTTAGCAGCATTAATCACTCTAAGAGAAACAGGATAGGGCTCTAAAGGCTTATTATTCGTTTTACAGTATTCATAAAAAGAATATAAAAGCCTAAATTTGTCCTCATCGCTAACATCATTTTGGAATAGATAATCAAAATATTCTAGATTATAATTCCAAAGTTTGCCAAAATTAAGAAAGTTCCAGTCTATGGAATCAAATTGATATTTCAAATTCAAAAAACAAAAAGTATTGTTTCCCATAAATTTCACTCTCTGTGTAGGTACAAACTGAAAGCTTATAAATTCTACTACGAGATTGTCATTCCTTTCGATTATAGACGAGTGAGGTTTAACCCTATAAAAAACTTGCCAAAAAACTTGAGAACATTTCAAGTATTTGACAGTATCAAAATATAATCTAATCTTTTTAAACATCTCTACTATCTATCCGATTTAATTGTTATTTATTCACTGCTAGCTCAATTGCTTGAGCAAAAGCTCCAACCATTTGGCTAAAATTCCTTTTCTTTGAATAATAATCATATGCATTATTACCCATCATCTTCACTTCTTCAATATTATTGTTTATAAATTTCATCTTATTTATAAGATCGCTTTTATTACCAAGAAGATATCCGTTGTAACCTTCTTTAATATTTAAGTGTTCTCCACCCGAAATAGCATTTATATTTGTAACAAATGGAACTCCAAAGCTAAATGATTCTAAAACTGACAGTCCAGCTTGATTTGGTGAAATATTGATAATAGATTTTCGAAAATATTCCTTTTTTACTACTGGGTCATTAATTTCACCAAGAATTTTAACATTTTTACCTAGGCCATTTTCGCTAACATAGTTTTTAACAAATTCTGACATTTCTCCTTTGCCAATTATATATAAAAACTTTATAACTGGATCTTGAGTTGCAGCAATATATTCATTGAAAGACTCCATTAATATTTCAAGCCCTTTTCTCCTATTTAAAGATCCAATAAACAAAAATCCGTCTTTATTAAATGAAGATAAGTTCTCTGAGGCTTCGTTATAAATAGTATTGTTCGCAATGAAAATCTTTTTTTGATTATTTATAGAATATTTAAATTTTGAGAAATCAGTATAAAGAATGATTGAATCTGAAAAACTACTAAGGAAATTTCTACATCTATCAAGTATAGTAATCGATTTATTGAGACCATTCTTACTAGATGACCCAATAGTCCAATCAACCAATCTGTTTCTTCTTGAGATATTCAATGCCAACAGCCAAGTATTTATATAACGTATATTCTGCATCTGAATCACCACATCAAATTTCTTTAAACTTGGGAGACTCTTTAAATAAAATGGACCAATTTTCCTCTCATTAACAATAATTTGCTTAAAAGTAGTACCTACAATTTCTTTCCCAGAATGGACAACTGTTATATCATATCCTTTTAAACTTAAAAAATGAAATAACGGAACTCTATAATGCATTAAATTATGATCTAAAATAAAGGCTATCTTCATATCTATTTATTAAATTCGAAATTTATCTTTCTATTTGAACCTCCGCATAAAGCTCTATAATATATCCTTAGATAATCGGAACAATTGCATATCCTCAGTAAAATTCATTAAATAAAAATCAATTTGTGTACAAATCATAATAACTTTTTGATATATTGTTCCATTGAAATTTTTGCGCTAATTCCATTGCATTATTCCCCATTACTCTCAAATTACTAGGATTCTTTCCGATCAATTCAAGAATTTCAACAATTTCAGATTCAGATCTATGATCTATTAGAAATCCTTCCCTTCCATGCTTTATTATACCATCAATCCCGGTCTTTTTACTAGCAATTACTGGTAGTCCCGAAGCCATAGCTTCAAAATAAACTCTTCCCAACGATTCTGGATAACTCGGCATCACAAATAAGTTATATTCTTGCAGCTTGGCTGGGAGATCTTCATTATTTATAAAACCACACAAATGGACTCTATTTTCCAATCCCAAATTTTTAATGAGTTGTTCTAAAAATTCCTTTTCTGGCCCCTCCCCATAAATATCGAAGACATAGTCATATTTTATTTTCTGAAGCGCCCTAATTACTAAATCAATATTCTTTAGTTTTAAAAGTCGACAAACGATAATCAGACGAACTTGGTCAATTATTAAATCCTTATGAAATACATAAAAAGATTCTTTAACTCCATGAGGAATAAATTGGATACTATTTCCACTGACCTTCTCTCCATCTAATAACTGTTTGGAACTGATAGCTATTAAAGACTTTGCTTTACTCAAATTCGACCTAACCAAGCGATCGGGATTATCCGTTAGCCCTCGTAAAGTAACTATATATGGAATATTATATTTTCCACTAAGTTTCCTTGCTATATATGCATCGCTATCTGAATTCTGCGCATGTAAAATAGTAGGTTGATACTCCCTTATTGCTTTATCAATCTTTTTTCTATTTATATACAAACTAACATTTATCAACCAGTCTCGAAAAAACAATCTCTTTGGTAAGAGAATTACTGGCAACAATAGTAAGTTCCTCCCTCTGAGATAAAAAAAATCCTTCTTTCCTAGCTCATAATAGGAATTCCATTTAGTCGATAACTTAGCTAAAATTATATTGGCAAAGGGAAAAACAAAAAAATATCTAAATGAACAGTTAGCATACCGTGATACAATCTCGTCCTCAGCAACAAACAAAATATCATTTTCAGCCTTCTTATGTTCTATTGCAGGAACTGGAAGAATCCCGGTAATTATAAGCACTTTATTCATAACAAATTTAAAATAACCATTTTAACAAAAAAATAAAGATAAGTAATCTACTATTTAATAGTATAGATTGTAATATTTTATAATTCAAAATTTCATTAGATAATATTTACAATACTTAAACATTCCATAATTAACCATTAAAATTTTTTTTTACTTCTCTCCCAGGATTTCCAACTATCTTTGAATAATCTGGAACATCCCTAATTATGACTGCACCAGCGCCAATAACACACCACTTTCCAATTTTAACACCTGGAATGATACTCGCTCCTACTCCTATGTGTGTTCCTTCACCAACAAATACGTTACCTGTAAGCGCAACATTAGGTGATATATGAACAAAACTTTCAATCACACAATCATGATCAATAGAGGAATTTGTATTTATTATGCAATGTTGACCAATTTTAGCATTTGAGTTTACAGACACTCCAGCCATTACTACAGTACCGTCTCCAATTATAGCTCGTTTTGATATGGTTGAATTTGGATGAAATAATTTAATAAAATTATTATCGATACGTTGAGAAATTTTTTTACGGGAAGCGTTGTCGCCGACAGCAATAAAAAATTTATCTCGAGAAACAATTTTATCATGTATTTCGTATCCAAATAAAGAAGTATGATTTACAACATCTGCACACAAATATATATCTTGGATATTAGACAGCTCAGCAATTTCAATTACAACTTTAGCATGACCTCCTGCTCCGAAAATCCCTAGTTTAATCATAAATTATTCTTTTATTATTGTTAAAGTCTCAAGACAATCATCGAATCTTTCAACAGTGAACTTGACTTTTGTTTCATCCTGTCCTTTCATTGATAGAAGCCTTGGAGTTGTAATACCTCTCTCAGTACTATACTTCCAAACCTTTGACTGATCTCGGAAATTGTTTAACCATGCTAATGCATTTTTCAAGCTTTGCCCATCAGCTCCTCTATAATTAAAGAGATCAAACCCCAATTTCTTTCCAATCTCATTTAATTGTAAGAAGCCTGATAAATTATATTTAACGTATCCTAAAGGAAGTGTTCTAGAGATTTCCTTACTCATTATCCCTTCTTTCGAAATCTGTTCGTCAACCCTTTTAAATGCCTCATCGTTAAATATATCCCTAGATAGCTCGACATTGTTAACATAAAGTGCAATAGCACATCTAAGAAGAGTATAATATGTTCCCCGATTATTGGTATATCTTGCATTCTTCTTCCCAACTGGATCACTATTCATCCAGTTCAAATATTTTAAAAACCAACTATTTAGCTCAATTTTTAATTGTTCAGGAAAGTTTGGAGAACTTTTCATTAATTGAATACCTTCAATGACATTTATCAGTACAACCGATTCCATAATAGATCCTCCTGAATCGTCTTGACCTGGGACAACCTGAGAAAAATTAAAATTGGGGTTCATCCTCGTCTTATTATTAACGAAAAAACAATCTAAGATCTTAGATGCCCATTTAACATAACTCTCATCTTTTGTATAAAAGTATGCTACACCTAGATGAATGATATCATTTGCAAGCCCATCAATCATCGGCTTATCAGATACTTTCTCACTATATCTGTTAACCTTTCCATCAATAAGTATATATGGGAGACCATCTAGTGTTTTCGGATTTGGCCACCAATATCGACTCCTGCTAGTATAATCATTTGATTTAGCGAAAGGATAGGCAGATATGTTATATGTAACAGAATATGTCTTACTATTGGCCAAAATTTCATTACATTTTTTTATTAACTCATTTTTCGCCTTTTGGATATTTAAATCGTAGTTTGATGCATCCCTTAGCCTTAACAAATTTTTATTATCGAATGTAATAGTGTTTATGGTTTGTGAACTGCATGAAAAAAAGATGAGAAAACTTTGCAATAGCACGAAAATAAACTTATTTTTCATTTGGGTCATATTAAGCATTTTTTTGAAAAGATTGATATTTGAAGAAAAGGTAGGAGGCCTACAAAATATGTCATATAAAATTCAATACTACTTTTCAAATAGCATAAGAAATGAACATATTTGTGCGAAGAGTAATCAACCAACTTACTTATAAAAAGTAGAAAATATTTATATAAAAATATTA
>DGIS01000018.1:1756-3756 GCA_002386525.1 Sphingobacterium sp. UBA4616 | reverse complement strand
ATATTTATATAAAAATATTATAAATAAAAACGAAGTGTATGGACTATTACTTATCTTTTTTAAATTAGAAAATCCATTTCTTATTGCATTTGTCATAATTCTAATAGCCATACCTCATTTTTTTAAGCTAACCTTCGAATTAAATACGGTTACCCATGTTAAAATAATAAGCAATGCAATAGTGTTTACCTTTGTAGGGCCATAAAACATGTAATAAAAAACACCCAATATATAAACTTCAAATACTACTAAATATACTACCAGTTTTGTCAAATCATTTTTTTTAATCAATCGATAAATTGATAAAAATAAATATGTACAAATAGCGAGAACAAAAGTAGCAACAAGTCCCATATCAAAATAAAAACTGCCGACAAAAGACGAAAAGGTATTTAAGTGATAATTTGCGTAAACAAATTCATTTAAGTTATTTAGTGAAACGCGATCACCAGTAATAAATGAAAAATTAATGGCTCCCCCCGCGACACCATCCATAAATTGATTGAAACCATAGGAAAAGTAAATATTCGATTGTCCTAAGTAATCGATTAAAGAGTATTCTACTCCTAAGTCTTTTTCTCCAAAACGAGAATCCGAAATTAAGTAAAATATATATAGCAAAATTACCCCAGGGATTATACTATATCTAACAAGTTGCTGGCTGAACTTTGCTCCCAAAGATTTTTTAAAACAGAAATAACTAAATAAAAAGAAAAGAATCCATCTAACGATCCCGTCTCTTCCCATCATGGTCATATTACTTAAAACAATTGCAAAGCTTGATAGAAATAGCAATATGAGTATTAAATTTAGCTTTCGTTTTTTACTAAAAATAAGAAAGAATAAAAATAATGCATAAAAAGATAAACCTTGCCCAATACCCCCCAGATAATCTATTATACCGCCCGAATTATCTTCTGATAATTCGCCAGTGTTGTGTAGCTTTCTCGCTTCTGATAGATTTGAAAATGAAAATGCGTGTGCAATCTTGGGTATTGAACTTACATAGGTGCACAACGAGAGTACAATTATTAAATACAATATAATATTTAAGTTTCTCTCACTTGGGAGTTGGATACTTTTGATATTTTTATTAGCAAAATTTATCGCTGGGAAAAAAAACAAGGTATAACATGTGATATGGAAAAGAATTGCTGTTACACTTATACGATCAGAATCATAAGTTTTATAATAATATAATAGCGCTAAAGAACTTATTGATGATACAAGAAATAACAAAAGCAAGAATGACGATCCATTCATTCCATATCTTTTGTAATTTACACAGAACCAAACTAAAAAAAATATTACATATAGTATAAGCATCTTTTTATTTCTCTTTCAGTTTTTGTAGAAGATTTGCTACCTTCATATGTTGCCTTTGAGGTCCGAAAAGTTCAACCGCTTTATTTCTATTACGAATTTTTTCATCTGAACCTAACAAAACAAATTTATCTCCTAAATTTTCGATAGAATACACTTTAATACCATTGTCTATCAGATAATAGTATATAGAAGATTTTTCACTTAAATATATTGAGCACCCGAATATTAATCCTAATATAATGTTTCCTAATGCTTGTTGCCTGTAGTGATTCATGACGATAATCTCACAAGAACCAATAATTTCAGTATACTTATCAAATTCCATGAATTCGCTAATAACTTCAATTTCAAAATTTCTATAATTTTTTATAAAATCTAGTATAAATCCTTTATAGTCAGAATTTCCATATGTTAAAGGAACAATTACTTTTCTATTGGCCATATCGACTAAATTTAGTTTATCTAGAGCCTCGATATGGTTATTAGTAATTGTAGCGGAATTACCCAAAAGAACATTTTTACCATTGTTAAATAGCAATTTATTTACATCCTGTAAAAAAATCGAAGTTACATAATTGAAATGATAGAATTCGCCAGATATGAAGGGATATTTTGATTTAAGAATAGTATAATCTTGAGGAATTATCGGGACAATATAATGAAAACTATTCATC
>DGIS01000018.1:514-1620 GCA_002386525.1 Sphingobacterium sp. UBA4616 | reverse complement strand
ATATAATGAAAACTATTCATCGCATATATTTTATCTTTTACATCATTTTTAAAATTTAAGAAATGCCTAAATTTGTCCTTCATCAGGAAGCTAAAATATCTCCTATACCTTTTACTTTTGAATAACCATCTTTGATAAAAATATTTTGTTTTTGTTCCAACAAAATTGTTAAAAAACAATGGCAGAGAAAAAGCATCGGCTCCCCAGTATAACCAGACGATAGGAATTGATATTTTGTTATTTTTCAAAAATACAACCTCATGGTGTGTTAGAAAATGAACGAAAATAGCCTCAATATTATTATTATTAATTATTGACATCGAAATATCCTTCTTACTTACATAAAAATTCCTTACTCCGTCAATACTGAATGTAAGTTTACAAGCTTCTATAAATTTTGGATCATCAATAATATGAAGAATATTCATTTCGCTATTTTCTAATTATTTTGAATTCTTAACATAATTCTGCACAACAGGTCAACTTCTTCCAAAGTAAGATCGAAATATAACGGTAAACATAGAACCCTAGACGATATATTATCGACTATCTCTAGATTGACCGATTCAAGATAAGGTAGAGAAGAGGCCAAAGATGGATAGAAGTATCTTCTTGTAAATATTTCATTCAAATCAAGCTCTTTCTTAATTCTTAGGAGAAGCTCCTCGCTTTCCAATATAATAGGATAATATGCATAATTTAATGTTGCCTTATTATTCCACAATGGTTTAACTGATTTTAAGTTTTTTAAATTTTTGTCATATGCTTCGGTAAGAATTCTTCTCTTCTCTATAATATTATCAAGAAATTTTAAATTCGCAAGTCCAAACGAAGCATGTATTTCGGAGTTTTTACCATTAATACCTAATTCACTAAAACTATCATGTCCGGATATGCCAAAATTTCTAATTGACGCTAATTTTTTTAATATTTCAGAATCCTTAGTAATCACTAATCCTCCCTCCACAGAATGATATAACTTTGTTGCGTGGAGAGAACAAGTACTAATATCTCCATATTCAAAGATAGATCTATTATCGACGCTCACTCCAAAAGCATGTGCACCATCATAAATAACTTTTAAATTATATTTTTTTGCTATTTCG
>DGIS01000018.1:0-348 GCA_002386525.1 Sphingobacterium sp. UBA4616 | reverse complement strand
ATGTTCTTTCAGTAATAGCTGCCTCTATTTTTAGCGGATCAATGTTGAGAGATTCACGATCTATATCTACAAATACAGGCACACAATTCTCCCAGACTATGCTACTAGTTGTAGCAACGAACGAAAAAGGAGTTGTTATTATTTCCCCTTCTAATTTGAGAGCTTTTATAGCCATTTGAAGTGCGACAGTTCCATTTGTTACATATAATAAATGGTTGAGTCCAAGGTACTGCTTTAATTTTAACTCTAAATCAGAAGCTAATGGTCCCATATTAGTTAACCACTGTCTCTGCCAAATGTCCTTCATATAGGTTTCTAACTCCTCGATCGGAGGTAGAAAAGGTTTTG
>DGIS01000014.1:12602-15331 GCA_002386525.1 Sphingobacterium sp. UBA4616 | reverse complement strand
TATAATATAGTTTGTAACAAAGTACAAACTCAGGCTTAATATTCCTCCCCCAAAAACTAAAAGTACATTATTGAAATTATCACATATACTCACTATATATTTTACAACACAAAATATTAGACCTGAAATTATAAATGTAGGGATGAAGTCTAAAATTTGTTGTTTACTTGAGTAATTAACCAAGTCTGAACTGTAATAAGTATTTACAAATAGGGCTAAAAAATTACATATTACACTACTCCATACCAATCCTAATACACCAAACTTAAAACCAATAAATACACCTAACAAAATAATAACCTTCTTAATAATCTCTAATTTTAGGAATAATTCACTTCTTCCATACACTTTAAATATATTTAAGTTAAATACATGGACTGGATAAAAAACGCTAGCTAAACAAATAATTTGAAAATATTGTATTGCCTTCGACCACTCAGGTCCCAAAATTAAATTAAAGAGAGGAGTAGCAACCGCTGCCACTGAAAACATCAACGGGCAGGTTATAAAAAATGAAAGTTTTATAATATTTCTATATACTTCTGAAATTTTATTTTTATCATCCCTAATTTTAGAAAGTAATGGATACGTAACCTTCCCCAAAATATTGTTTAAAATTGTCACTGGATATTCATTTAACGACCTAGCTCTCTCGAAAAAACCTAGTTCTTTAACACTATAGTAACGTCCGATGATAATATTATAAATATTTTGAAATACAGTATTTAATAGACCTGATAACATTAATTTATATCCAAATTTAAAGTGTAGGCGAGCCGAATCAACAGAAAACAATAATTTAGGTCGCCAATCAGATTTTAGCCACAGAACACAACTTTGAAAGAATTGTGTTATCAAATACATAAAAACAACTGACCAAACACCGTACTTAAAGTATCCAAAGGTTAAGCCACCAATCACACCAAGGATAGTGCCCGGCATATTCAATTGCATAATCTTCTTAAACTCCATTTTGGAATTCAAAATAGCTAATTGTACTGCAGAAAATCCGCTGATCACAAAACTTAAGCTGTATACTCTTAATAAGTTAGTTAAGACTGGCTGCCTATAAAAGTCAGAAATTAAGGGGGCTACTAAAAAAATTATTAGATAAAATAGTATACTTAACCCCATATTCATATAAAAAACAGTTGTGAGATCCTCTTCCTTAGCAGCTTTTAATCTTATAATCGACGCAGTCATGCCACTATCAACAATAGTTCCCCCTATAGCTATAAAAACGGAAATCATACCTATTAGACCAAACTCAGAAGGACCTAACCACCTAGCCAACAATATAGTTGATATAAAAGAAGCCCCTCTAAGTATAATAGTATCAAATCCTACCCATACTAGCCCCACTAGTGTTTTATTCTTTAATGACATATATCAATGGTAGTTAAATGGATACGATTTTCTTTAAGTATTCATAATAGTCGCCTTTCAAATTTTGTATTCTCTCAGATAATGACTCTTTCGAAATCCAACGATATGCTATTGAAATTTCTTCTAAACAACTTATCTTTAAACCCGTTCTTTTTTCAACAGCTTTCACAAATTCGGTTGCTTCTGTTAAAGATTCATGTGTACCGGTATCTAGCCAAGCAAAGCCTCTACTCATAGTCTTTAATTTCAACCGTTCTTTAGATAAATAATATTGATTAACTGTAGTTATTTCTAATTCTCCACGGCTGGAAGGCTTAACATTCTTCGCTACCTCAATAACAGAATTCGGATAAAAATATAAACCCACTACTGCATAATTCGATTTAGGAGATTGTGGTTTCTCTTCAATACTTAGCACTTTTCCCTCTGAATCGAATTCCGCCACACCATATCTTTCGGGATCTTCCACATAATATCCAAATACAACGGCATTCTTATTTCCCTCAACATCACTTACGGATTCAGCCAATAACTTTTGAAAGCCTGCTCCATAAAAGATATTATCACCTAAAATAAGGCATACATCATCCTTTCCTATAAACTCCTCTCCAATAATGAAGGCTTGAGCTAAACCATCTGGACTTGGTTGTTCCGCATAACTTAAAGATATACCTAATTTTGATCCATCCCCCAACAATTTCTGAAAATTAGGTAGGTCGTGAGGTGTTGAAATAATTAATATCTCCCTTATTCCTGCTAACATGAGTACAGAAAGTGGGTAATAAATCATAGGTTTATCATATACCGGCAACAATTGTTTTGAAACCGCAATTGTCAATGGATGTAAACGCGTGCCTGACCCTCCAGCCAAAATGATTCCTTTCATAGCTCTATTTCTCTTTTATTATTGATATTGCTTTTCGTAATAGTGCTGATATTCTCCAGATGTCACTTGGTCCAACCAATCTTGGTTTTCCAAATACCAGTCAATTGTTTTTGATAATCCCTCTTCAAATGTAACCGAAGGGGAATAACCGAGATCTTGATTAATCTTAGTAGCATCAATCGCATACCTTAGATCATGACCTGGACGATCCTTAACATATGTGATCAATCGAGAAGAGGTTCCCTCTTCTCGTCCAAGCTTCTCATCCATTTGTTTACACAGCTCCTTCACCAAATCAATATTTTGCCATTCATTAAATCCACCCACATTATAAGATTGCCCTAGTTTACCATTGTGAAAAACTAAATCAATCGCACGAGCATGATCTATCACAAAGAGCCAATCCCGTGTAAATTTACCGTCACCATAAATAGGTAGAGGCTTATTATTTAAAATA
>DGIS01000014.1:12015-12472 GCA_002386525.1 Sphingobacterium sp. UBA4616 | reverse complement strand
ATTATTTAAAATATTATGAATACAAAGCGGGATTAACTTTTCGGGAAAATGATTTGGTCCATAATTATTAGAGCAATTTGTCATAACAATAGGAAGACCATAGGTATCATGATATGCCCTAACAAAATGATCCGAAGATGCCTTAGAAGCAGAATAAGGCGAGTGGGGATCGTATGCAGTTTCTTCTGTAAATAATCCTGTCTCCCCCAATGTACCATACACCTCGTCTGTCGAGACATGATGAAAAAGCTTCCCAGAGAAATCTCCACTCCAAATCTCTTTTGCGGCATTAAGCAGGTTAACTGTGCCAATCACATTCGTCATAACAAATGCAGAGGGATCAGTTATTGATCTATCAACATGAGATTCGGCAGCCAGATGAATAATTCCATCTGGTAAATATTGTTTGAAGATGCTTAACATCTGCCCGGAATCTGTAATATCTGCTTTAACAAAA
>DGIS01000014.1:11271-11774 GCA_002386525.1 Sphingobacterium sp. UBA4616 | reverse complement strand
TTTAACAAAAGTATAATTTGGATGTCCCTCAATATCTTTTAAGTTTGCCAAATTACCTGCATACGTTAATGCATCCAAATTTATAATTCGATAATTTGGATATTTTAAAACAAATTCACGAACAACGTGTGAACCAATAAATCCAGCACCCCCAGTTATTATTATAGACTTCATGCTAACTAAGCTATTTATTTATTACTCCACAGAAATCAAGAACAACTTTTTCCTCTGCTATTTCTAAAGTCTTAAACTCATTATGCGCTACCAAGAAAACTATAATATCAGCTTTAGCTATCGCATCTTTGTAATTAGTCAATTTGAAAACCTTATGTTCGTGTACATTAGGTTCAACAATATACATATCGGCATCACCTGAATCTTGTAAAACACGCTCTGCTATATGAATTGCAGGGGACTCTCTCAGGTCATCGATATTTGGTTTAAAAGCTAATCCCATAATCGCAATGGAAGGTTGACGTCCATTTTTGATTTCAAATTCCAAA
>DGIS01000014.1:9789-11115 GCA_002386525.1 Sphingobacterium sp. UBA4616 | reverse complement strand
TTTTTGATTTCAAATTCCAAACGCGCAGTCTTTACTTTCTCAGCACACCAAAATGATTTATAATTATTTGTTTCACGTGCTTGTGCAATCATACGAGACTCCATAGGGAAATCTGCTGTTAAGAAATATGGATCCACTGCAATACAGTGGCCACCAACTCCACATCCTGGTTGTAAGATATTTACACGAGGATGCTTATTTGCTAATCGGATCAAATCCCAAACATTTATATCTGCCTTGTCACAAATTAAAGAAAGCTCATTTGCAAATGCAATCTGTGAATCCCTTGAAGCATTTTCCGTCAATTTACACATTTCAGCGGTACGGGCATTGGTTGGATGTAATTCTCCCTCAACAAATTGACTATAAAAAGCCAGTGCTTTTTGTGTTGAGGCTTCATTGACTCCACCGATAACGCGATCGTTATGTACCAATTCATACATCACATTTCCTGGAAGAACACGCTCTGGACAATAAGCCAAAGAAATCTTCCCTTCCAGTTCAGGACGCTTTGAAAAAATCAAAGCCATCATTTTCTCTGTAGTGCCTACAGGAGAAGTAGATTCGATCACATATAGATCACCTTCTTTCAATAATGGTATAATTCCTTCAGTTGCCGCTTGAACATAAGAAATATCAGGTTGATGATCACCTTTAAACGGTGTGGGAACGACAACTAAATATGTGTCGGCTTGAACAGGTTTAGTGTCTGCTTTTAAGAAACCCTCGGCCACTGCTTTTGCTACAGCCTTATCCAAATCAGGCTCGACGATATGAATTTTACCAGCATTGATTGTATCCACAACATGTTGCGAGATATCAACTCCATGAACAGCGATACCGCTATTTGCGATTAATGCCGATGTTGGCAATCCAATATAGCCTAAACCAACAGTTACTACTTTTGCTTGCATTGATACGATTTATTTTAAGTTCTTAATAAAGTTAACAATTCTTTGACAGGCCTTACCATCACCGTAAGGATTATGTAAACCACTCATCTGTTGATACCTACCCGAATTACGCAGTAAATCTTGAGCTTCATTCACAATCTTTTCTGTATCCGTACCAACTAGGATAACTGTTCCAGCATCAACCGCCTCTGGTCTCTCAGTAGTGTCTCGCATAACCAATACTGGTTTACCAAGACTTGGAGCCTCTTCTTGCACGCCACCTGAATCTGTAATAATTAGGTAAGACTCATTCATCAACCATACAAAAGCTGGATATGCTAATGGATCAATCAAATGGATGTTAGGTACATCAGATAAAATCTCATAGACAGGCTTCTTTACATTTGGATTCAAATGAACGGGATAAATAATC
>DGIS01000014.1:9030-9672 GCA_002386525.1 Sphingobacterium sp. UBA4616 | reverse complement strand
GTACATCGGCATTGGATAATGCGATTTCCTTTAAAGCCTGACAAATATTAATAAAGCCCTGCCCATGGTTTTCACGTCGATGACCTGTGACCAAGATCACCTTTTTTGAAGGATCAACCAATTCTTTCAAACGATTGATCTCAAGATTATCCAAATCCTTTACGCGTGCTGAACTTTCAAACAATGCATCTATAACGGTATTACCAGTTACCAAAACATCTTTATCTTGAATATTTTCTCGCAACAAATTTTGACGAGAAGCTTCAGTTGGTGCAAAATGATAATCACATATACGTCCAGCAACTTGTCTATTGATTTCTTCCGGAAACGGAGAACGTTTATTGTGTGTACGGAGACCCGCCTCAACATGACAAACTTTAGCACCCGAATAAAATGCCGCAATACTAGATGCCATTGTGGTGGTCGTATCGCCATGCACGTATACGTAATCTGGTTTAAAATCCTCCAATACAGTCTTCATCTCTGTAATGATGTCTGCTGTTAAAGAATAAAGATTCTGATTTGGTTTCATCAGATTTAGATCGAAATCAGGTGTTATATCAAAAAATTCTAATACCTGATCCAACATTTCACGATGCTGTGCAGTAACACATACTTTTGTATCAAAAGATGGATCTTTTT
>DGIS01000014.1:8236-8861 GCA_002386525.1 Sphingobacterium sp. UBA4616 | reverse complement strand
TATCAAAAGATGGATCTTTTTGAAATTCTTTAACCAGCGGAGCCATTTTAATAGCTTCTGGCCGAGTTCCAAACACAATTAAATTCTTAATTTTCATAAATATAAATATTACAGTCTAGCATCTACAAGTGATCTATCCAAACAAGCTTTAAGATCAAATACCACAGCTTTCTCCTTCTTGAAAGCATTTAGATCCAATGTCAAAAACTCATTATGAGAAACCGCCACAACTACAGCATCGTATTGATTCTGCGGATGAATTTCATTTAGAATTTCAACTCCATACTCATGCTTAACTTCGGACGGATCGGCCCAAGGATCATAAATATCGACATCTACACCATACTCCCGCAACTCCCTGTAGACATCAACGACCTTCGTATTACGCACATCAGGACAATTTTCTTTAAATGTGACTCCCAAGATTAATGCTTTGGCACCACTGACGGAAATTTCCTTCTTAATCATTAGTTTGACCACCTTCGAGGCGATAAATTCTGCAACGGAATCATTCACGCGTCGACCTGATAATATCACATCTGGATGGTAGCCTAATTGAGTAGCTTTATGTGCTAAATAATAAGGGTCTACGGATATACAATGCCCTCCAACCAATCCCGGTTTA
>DGIS01000014.1:6567-8068 GCA_002386525.1 Sphingobacterium sp. UBA4616 | reverse complement strand
CCTCCAACCAATCCCGGTTTATATTTTAAAAAATTGAATTTAGTACCTGCAGCTTCAAGTACGTCATTAGTATCTATTCCAATACGGTCAAAGATTAACGCCAACTCGTTAACAAATGATATATTCACATCGCGCTGCGCATTTTCGATGGCCTTTGATGCTTCTGCAACTTTAATGTTTGCTGCTTTGTGCGTACCTGCCTTGATAATGGTTTTATAGAGTTGATCAACTTCCTCTGCAATTTCAGGAGTCGACCCCGATGTAACCTTTTTTATCGTCGTCAACGTATTTATTTTGTCTCCAGGGACAATACGCTCGGGAGAATAACCAACAAAGAACTCTTTATTGAAAGTTAGCCCAGAATACTTTTCCAGAATCGGAACACAGTCTTCTTCTGTACACCCTGGATATACTGTTGATTCGTAAATAACAATATCACCATGCTTTAAAACCTTACCTAGCATTTCAGAAGCTTTGAGCAAAGGCGTTAAATCGGGTGCATTATAGCGATCGATCGGGGTTGGCACAGTAACAATATAAATTTGAGCTCCGGCAAGTTCCTCAAGGCTATTTGAAGCCTTATAGCCAACTGAAAAGTCACTTTCCGCTGCCTGCTTTAATCCATGATTTAACTTCTCCAAATCAGCCTCAAGTGTCCTATCTTTTCCAGAATTTAATTCCTCAACACGCTCCTGATTGATATCAAAACCGAGAACCGGAAAATATTGAGCGAACTCGATAGCCAACGGCAAACCGACATAACCTTGACCAATAACTGCTATTTTTTTCATTTATTTCTTTTTTATTTACGAGTTTTATTTCACAGAATATAAAATGATACGATGTTTTCCAGGTAATTCTGATGTATGTAAAATGATTGATTTCTGTAACTTTTTTCCAACCTTGTCCGCTAACAGCAATAAATATGCCTGATTTAGGTTTTCACCCAAAATTAACACATCTATTTTTCCTGAATCTATGCCCTCCGCATAGTCGCCAACCAAACTAACTTCCTGTATATCGCCCACTTTATCTAGGATATTATCTACAATGTCATCAATACCCAAATAGGTATGAATTAATTTTTGAAGGGGGCCAAATAAAGAGTGTTGTGTATTGGCACGGTATAGTATTTTGTTTTTAGCTGTAGTCTTTTCTAAATAGCCCGCTTCGGACAGCTGGTTCAGTTCTTTTCGTATGGCATTGGTTGATTCCTGAAATTCGTCAGCCAGCCCCCGTAAGTGGGATTGATTGCTAGCAGATACAAAAAACTTAATCAGTAATTTCAATCGCGTCTTCGATGTAATTAAAGTGTCTAGCATGGTATAGTTCAGATTGAGTAACAAAAGTACTCAATCTGATTTTATTTATCAAATTAAATTATTGTTAAACAATGATCAATATAACTAACTGCCAATGGCATAATAATCAAAACCTAATGCTTTTAGATGTTCACTATCCAATAGCTTCCGACCATCAAATACGAAAGAAGGCTTCTTCA
>DGIS01000014.1:5567-6379 GCA_002386525.1 Sphingobacterium sp. UBA4616 | reverse complement strand
ATACGAAAGAAGGCTTCTTCATTTGCTGTTTGATCTCCTTCCAGTCATAACCTCTAAACTCATCCCACTCCGTTAATACGGCAACAGCATGCGCATCCTGTAACGCTTCATAAGGGTCGTTGACAACGGTTACCAAACGGCGATTATCCTCGGAAGATCGCGTTTTTAGATAATCCAGGTCTTTGTAAATCTGCTCTGCAGTTACTTTCGGATCATACACCACAAGCTGCGCTTCCTCGTCCAGCAAATGGTCGGCCACGTAGATCGCAGCAGATTCGCGTGTATCGTTGGTGTCTTTTTTAAATGCCCAGCCCAAAAAGGCAATCTTCTTCCCATTGACCGTATTGTACATGGTCTGAATGATCTTTTCAGCAAAGCGCAGTTTCTGATGATCGTTTAAAATAATCACCTGCTCCCAGTAATCTGCAACAGCGGTCAAATTGTAGCTCCGCGCGATGTAAACCAGATTGAGAATATCCTTTTGAAAACAGGATCCACCAAAACCCACCGACGCTTTTAAAAATTTAGGACCAATGCGGCTATCGTGTCCAATGGCGCGCGATACTTCATCGACATTGGCACCTGTCACTTCACACAGTTCTGATATGGCATTGATCGATGAAACCCGTTGCGCTAGAAAGGCATTGGCCACCAATTTGGACAATTCGGAAGACCATAAATTTGTTGTCAGGATACGCTCTTGCGGCACCCACGATTCATAAATCTGCACGAGCGCCTGAATAGCCTGCTCACTCTCTCCACCGATCAATACGCGATCGGGATAATGTAGATCTGCTACGGCTGTTCCCTCT
>DGIS01000014.1:0-5409 GCA_002386525.1 Sphingobacterium sp. UBA4616 | reverse complement strand
TCTGCTACGGCTGTTCCCTCTGCCAAAAACTCCGGATTGGATAGGATATCAAAATTCACCCCATTCCCTGTATCATTCAGAATGCTCTTCAACGCAGCAGCTGTACGGACAGGAAGGGTCGATTTTTCGACAACAATCTTATCCCCTTTGGCCACTTGGGCAATCTGCCTAGCACACAATTCAATATATTTTAAATCTGCAGCCTGTCCCTTCCCTTTACCATAGTTTTTCGTCGGGGTATTGACGGATATAAAAATCATATCCGCTTCGTCGATCGCCTTTTCAACATCGGTCGAAAAAAACAGATTCCGTCCGCGAGCTTCTGCCACCACAGCATCAAGCCCAGGCTCATAAATGGGAAGCTGCGCAAGATCTTCGTTATTCCATGCATCAATACGTTGTTGATTCAAATCAACAACCGTAACCTGAATACTTGGATTTTTTTGTGCAATCACAGACATCGTTGGACCGCCGACGTATCCTGCTCCAATACAGGCTATTTTTTTTATCTCTTTCATATAATCAGCTCAAACTAATATTAATCAATTTTCGTTTTATTTTCCCCAGCTTTGCAGCGTTAAATATAGGAATATAGGCCGAATTACCGGTCAAAAAGAAAATTGAATATAGGAGCCGAACTCCTCCTCCACGTGGAACATTCCCATTAAAATGAAGAAACCCCGGCAAGCAGGGTCCCTTCGGGTTAAATAGGTATGTAATATGGAATAAAAACACGTAAAAATTAACTTTTAAATTCATTGTGGCTGGCCGAAGGACTGATCGTATACACACCCATCATAGGCAGTGTTGTACTAAAGGCTTTCTTCTCGCCATTCTGATAGGTCACCACGGCATTCACTTTTACCTTGTAATGCGTCAGATCAACCTTATCAGCTTTACCAGCGTCGATACGAAAGCGAACAGACACTTCCGATGAAGACTTCTGGTCCCCTTTAAAGGGCAACACGAGCAGCTGTTGCAGCCTCACCTCTACCTTATGATCAGTAGAACGGACGTCTTTTACCACAATATTCAGCACATCATCGTGAAAGCGCTCACCTCGAAAAACCAATGCGCCATGGGTCGAACTTAACCTCCCGCTATACTGCCCCGGATGTTCCTGAAAGCGGTAATAAACGTTCAAAGACACATCTTGCGGCTTCTTGCCTGAAGCAAAAAGCTTAAATAGGACATACACAATCGCAATAAACAGAGCTATATATAAATAAGTCATAATCAAGTAATCAAAGGTATCTAAGTCAAAATATATTGCTACGTTCGTCTATAATATTAAATGCGTAGAGCAAAAGTAAAAAGTAAATACCAATGGTAACAGAGACCCTAGGGTCTCATTTACAATTAGGAAAATAAAAGCTTATTAGATTTATTGAAAAATAGTGCACCTTTGTTTTGCTGTATGAAGCCAAATATTATTTTCATCCTATTACTGCTACTGAGTACTGTCGCAATTCACTTTGGGATGGAGGCTATCATCTCGCATAATAGTGCGGTACAGCATACCTATATTTCTAAAGAATCTCCCATTGTAATAACCCAGGAGAAAGAAGGTCAAACCGACCCGGTTTATTACGATACCAACAAACAGCTTTTTGCACCACTCGCCCATTTCAAACCTGCAACAAATCAGGACAAAAATATATTTTGGTTAAAAAAGGTGATTTTTCTCGATGACAGCGCATTGACAGGCGATTATGTACTGTCATTTGATAATCTGACTTTCGTGGATCTCACCATACTGGACATGCACGGAAACATCCTCGACAAAAGAAGTGCCGGCCTTTTTCGAAAACATCTATCACGATCACCTCAAGGTGGGCGGGACCATTTTAACATCCATCTGGACAGCAAAAAGATGTACACCCTTTTACTTCGTGTACAACACATTAAAGGCTATACGCCGTTTTATGATTTCCGCTTACAAACACAGAAAGACTACCTCAAGAAAGTGCAAGGCATCAATCTTATCCATGCCTTTATGGAGGGAGCCATTATTGTATTGCTGCTGTACATTGCTTTTGCATGGCTCGTCTCGCGCTACAGGCCTTATATCTGGATCTTTTGCTTTCTACTATTTATCGGATTTTATAGCTACGGACTGCAAAATCAATTTATAGATCTATTTTTCCCAAACAATCCCCAGCTTGGATGGAGCTTGGTATCGGTATTTAGAAATCTGGCTGGAATCAGCTTCTCCCTGTTGACGATCGCCTTCTTAAATCTCAAAAAAATAAGCCATCAGTATTATAAGCTAACGCTTGGCCTCATCCTACTGGTATTTATTACGTCAACATTTAACTTTATCAATAACTATTGTTTCGCCAATTTTAAGCAGAGTAATTGGATTAACCTTTTCGTGGGGGGGCTATATGTCCTCTTTTTTTCAAACTTATTTATATCCCTCTGGAAAAAGATAGACAGGATGCAGCGGTTCTTGATTTATTCGGGTATTTTTCTCGTCATTGGCATCAGCATATTGATCTATTGTGGATTGATCTTGAAGGAACAGTCCATCCAATATGTCTCGATTATGACGCAGTTTTTTGTGTTATGCATCACGATGATCCTCTTGATCGGCATCCGGCTAAAAATACGAAAATCAGAACTGGAGCATCATAAAACCACCGAGACCATCGTTCTTGAACGAACAGCGGAGCTTAAAAAGGCGAATGATGCGCTCTATGAGCAGCAGATTCAATTGCTTCAGAAAAACCATTATATCGAAACCCTCATTGATGAGGTCAACCACCGGGTTAAAAACAACCTTCAGCTGCTGTATAGTTTGGGTAGCCTGTACCGGTCAGATCATGGCAACCAAAATATGCAAGCCATACAATCCATGCAGGATAGAATACATGCCATGATGCTCGTTAACCAGTTGCTGGTATATAATCAAAATAGTCAGCTGAAATTGAACATTTTAGTGATTGAAACTGTTAACTACCTGAAACAAATGCATGATCCAGAAGGCACTGTGGCTATCCATGTCGATGTTGGACAAGATTGGTTGATTACAACCCAAACCTCTATACCCTTAGCGCTCATCATTACGGAGCTTATGACAAATAGTTATAAATATGCTTTTTCTCAGGGTGCTGTCGATGCGCCTGCGATTCATTTAAGTATACTCAAAAATGAATTTGGAACGACCATGCGGTTTGAGGACAATGGTGTCGGTGCCGAAGCCGTTGTTTCCGCGGCTTCTTTCGGAATTGGCCTAGTAAGGGATCTAACACGACAAATACGAGGAACAGTGACCATCAACCCACAAAATGGATTTAAATATTTATTTGAATTTAACAATATCATATGAGCCTAAAAGTATTAATTGTAGAAGACGAAATGATCATTGCCCGATTTATTGAATATCAGCTTAATTCCCTTTACAAAGAGCTGGATTTGCACATTGCGCTTACCGTTGACGAAGCGGATCAGTATATGGAGCAAAATTCACCCGATCTGGTCCTCTGTGATATCCAGCTCAACGATCGATTGGATGGCATTGAGTTAATGGAGAAATATACAGCAACAAAGCATTTTAGTCTAATCTTTATCACTTCTTATCAGTCCAAAAGCAGTATAGATCGCGCAGCAGCCTTAAATCCTGAAAATTACATCATTAAACCATTAGGAGAAAACCGGCTCTATGCAGGCACCCACATGGTGATCCAGCGCCTGCAACAACAAACGGTTAAAAATCAGGCCGTGGAAAAACTCAAGACATTGACTCCGGCCGAGTTAAATATCCTTAAGCTGATTGCACTGCGGCATACCACAAAATATATTGCCGAATCACTTTTCCTCAGTCCATATACCATCAAAAATACACGACACCGCATCTGCCGAAAACTCGATCTCAATGAAGAAAACAATGCCCTGTTATCTTGGGCGATCGAACATCAGCATCTACTCAAATTCTGAGACAAAAATAAGGGTTTGCAATAAAGCAAACCCTTTCCCATAAAATAAGAATTACGCAAATTATTTCGTCTGATGGATGTGGTCTTTAGATTGATAAGGCGCACCGATCTTCAATACGGTACGAAACGTTTTTGGTTTGCTGTTACCAAAATTCAACACACCCGAGATGCGGATTCCTTTTCCTTCCAATGCGCTGAGTTCACCCTTCTTTTTAAGTAATTTAAATCGGACGGACACGTCGGAGTCCCCTTCCTTCTTCTTTTCAAAAGGCACCACGACAATTTGTTCCAGATTGACAACTAAAGCAGGATGACTGGGTTTGACTTCTTTGATCACCAAATTTTTGAGTGCGTCGTCTTTCGATTCGGCACGAAAAACAAAAACGCCACTTTTTGTCCGATAGTCGCCGCTATATTGCCCGGGTCTATCCTGAAACAGGTAGTGGACCTCCATCGAAACAGCATCGTTGAAAAGCTTATGCCTTTGTTTTGCCTTTAAGATAAAATAAATAAAGATTAAAACAAGTGCCGCTAGTGCTAAAAAAGTTACCATACTAATAGGAATAGGTGTTATCACAAAATTAAGATAATCGGGCATAGCTGGCTAATAATGAGGGGGGGACAAATGGGGGACAATTGTAAATGTGCCTTGTAGTCGGCAAAAAAGGCCTACCCATGTGGCAGGCCTTTTATTTTTCCTCTTAGCATAAAGCATAGCAACACGATAAAAGCAACAGCAATGGCCCAAATCACATCCGCATTGGAGGAACTTTTAGCAGTAGCTGTAGTCAAGTCTACCTGCCGCCCGTAGCGATCAATACTATCATGCTCTTGATAACTGACCCTAGCTACCCTGCTGTTTGACTCCTGTGCTAGCAGCGTTCCCGCGTGCCCCATCAGACCACTGTCTGGATGAAAACGAAACGCAGTGTCGGTCGTAAAAAACCACACGCGGGATAGGCTATCTTGCCGTAGGCTATATGCCATCCGATCCATTGTTCCCGTAAGCCCATAGCTGGTTTCCATTTCTGTGCGCGACTCTTTGCGCTGTTCACGAACCTTACAGCCGGTTGTGCTGGCGATCACCATGAGAAGCATCGCGCAATACATGATGCGCCTGTTCATGGATCCACTTTTTTTAACCAATCTGCAAAAGTATGGATTGTTGCCACGGGCCGACGTCTGGAAGCCACCTGGTTCTGCACATTTCCTTCTACGGTGAGTATCCAGTTTTTATCGACGGAACGCACTAAGCCCGCATGATCGATACGGCCGAGCCGCTGGTTATAGATCCCAAAGATATCCGCTGGCATCACGCGATGGATACCATCAACACTACCCGTATACCGCCGTTGCCGGGGGAATAAAGCCGGGCTCCAGGCATTGCGCGGCTGCTGTAGGCCTGCCTGCTGATAGATCCAGCAGACAAAAGCAGCGCACCAGGGATTTCCCTTCGCCATACCGGTGTAAG
>DGIS01000005.1:170485-192509 GCA_002386525.1 Sphingobacterium sp. UBA4616 | reverse complement strand
CTTCCCTTCTTAGTGGTAATTTAAAACTTTTCTCAACAACTTAATATAAGCATTTGCAATTCTTTCCATCCCTTCATCATTTGGATGCGCGTAGTCAACCGTAGAGTTCAGATCCAAATTAAGCTCTTGACTCGATAACAAAAAAAGCTGGCGAACACCCTTTGACTGTAATTTGCTAAACGTGGCTTTCAGTACCCGGCTGCTTTGCTGATATTCATCATTTTTATCTTCATTAAAAACCTGTTCAATATTCCCAGAACTGTGTTGTGTCAAAATAATAGGCGTAGTCGGATGTTCTTTTCTTAAAAATGTTACCGCATAGACCAACAAAGAATCCAACTGCTTTTCTGTTAAAGAATTCGAAATAGCGAGATTGGGAATACAATCCAGTACAAAACAGGCCGCATCCACGCTATTCATCACATTCAAAATTGGCTTTTCCAATCGGCCATTTCCCGAGAAACATAAGTTTATTACTTCGTGATCAAATGCACGTCCAACTTGATTGGTCCAAGCCAAACCCGGCCGACTCGTACAGGCCCCCTGGCCAATTGATGTTCCATAGACGACTATTGGCTTTTTTGGAGTTGTATGCGTATATGAAAATTTGGCTGTGCTTGGAATACCGATTTTTAACCACTTAACTGTATTATATAATGGAAGATATAAGCGATAATTAAACTTTTCATTACGACCGATATTCTTCCATTTATAAGAGACGGTGTCCGAAAAATCATAGTTGCCATATGCCCATTTCCATTCCTTTTTTGCTGTATCAAAGGCATAAAGATCCACGCCGCTGACAGCAGTTGTTGGCATGTGTGGCATATTGAGTCCGCCGGCCACCTGATACTGAACAGTAATCTCTGGAGAAGATGTCTGAAAGTCGACATAGAAACCCGCACTGTTCTTACCTAGCTCCCATACAGGTTTTCGTACTTGACTTTCCAATTGATCCGGAAGCCGGTTGAAGGCAGAGAGTTTCTGATTTGCCAATCTACCCTGTACATGCCCATCTTCAAGTGGTGAAAACCAACGATAATTCTCCTGCGATTTGATAACAGAAAAAGATAACAGTAAATATACTGTCAACACTATTCTTGGGAACATACAATAACGAGTTTTAAGTTTGATACAATTGATTATTAAAAAAGGAGCCTATTGGCCCCCTTTTGTTGCGATTTATTTATTATACTATAAAATAGCTTGTCTAATCCGTATCAGCTTTTCCATCAAACCTTCAAGCAAATCCAAATGCAACATATTCGCTCCATCAGACTTCGCATTTGCTGGATCGGGATGGGTCTCTATGAAAAGACCGTCAGCTCCCACTGCGATTGCAGCTTTCGCTATTGTTTCAATTAAAGCTGGCTTCCCTCCCGTTACACCAGAAGTCTGATTGGGCTGCTGCAAAGAATGTGTGCAGTCCATTACTGTAGGCACATTAAAAGCACGCATTTCAGGAATTCCACGATAATCTACAATAAGATCCTGATACCCAAATGTGTTGCCACGATCAGTTAAAAAAACCTTTTCATTGCCTGATTCCAAAATTTTATCGACTGCAAATTTCATTGACCCGGCACTCAAAAATTGTCCCTTTTTTACATTAACGACCTTATTTGTCTTTGCGGCAGCAACTAGCAAATCAGTTTGGCGGCATAAAAAAGCTGGAATTTGAAGAACATCAACATATGCAGCAGCCATTTCTGCCTCATGGCTTTCATGAATATCCGTCACGGTCGGAACACCAAAGGTATTACCAACCTTTTCCAAAATTTTCAACGCCTTTTCATCACCGATACCCATAAACGAGTCGAGGCGAGATCTATTAGCCTTACGGTAAGACCCTTTAAAAATATAGGGAATATTAAGTTTATCTGTAATAGTAACAATCTTCTCAGCAATACGCAAAGCGATTTCTTCTCCTTCAATCGCACAAGGTCCCGCCATTAAAAAGAAGTTCTGCGATGTCCCGTTCTTAATTTCAGGAATGTATTTGTTAATCATATAATTATAAAAAATTAATTGCCAAGCTCTGATAAAAATTTTATCCGCATCAATTGGAGATCCTCATAGCTATAGTCATCGCCTCCAAGTTCTTTCAATGCATTGTTAATTGAATCAGTCTCCGCCGTCTTAAAATAGTCGTACACCTCATCCTGACGATCCTCATCAATAATCTCGTCAATAAAATAATTGATATTTATTTTAGTACCCGCATTTACGATGGTTTCAATTTCCTTCAATATTTCCTCATAAGTAATCCCCTTAGCCGAAGCAATATCATCCAAAGCTATTTTACGATCAATATTTTGAATGATAGATACCTTTAACGCGGATTTATTCGCTGTACTCTTAATGACAAGGTCCACAGGTCTGTCAATTTCATTTTCCTCAACGTACTCTTTGATCAAGGCAATAAAGGGCGGCCCAAATTTGATCGCTTTGCCATTGCCGACACCCTGAATTTGTTTCAATTCATCGATGCTAATTGGGTAATGCGTACACATTTCTTCGAGCGAAGGATCCTGAAAAATGACAAATGGAGGTAAAGCTTTTCCCTTTGCTATTTTCTTACGCAGGTCTTTCAACATGCCCAACAATACGGTATCTAAAGCTCCTGTACCATGCCCAGCATCGTCCGAATTTGTATGGTCGCTACCCTCTATAGGACGATTTATGACAAATTTTAGCTGATAAGGATTGGTTATATAATGCCTGCCAATATCCGTCAATTTTAAAAGACCATAATGATCAATATCTTTTTCAATAAAATTATCGAGAACAGCCTGTCTGACCAAAGACTTCCAATAGATAACGCCTTTGTCTTTCCCCTTTCCAAATAAGCGATGCTCATCATGCTTATAGGATGACACCGGTTGATTATTTTGTCCCATCATCACGTTAATCACATGATGATCGTCAAACTTCTCTCCCTGTTCCTGAATAAATCCCAGTACATCACGCAACGATTCCTCTGCCTCAAAATATTCCTTCGCGGAACGACAGTTATCGCACATGTTATTACAACCTTGTTCATCGAAATTTTCTCCGAAATAATGAAGGATCTGCTTACGACGACAAACAGCAGACTCGGAATAATCGATAACTTCTTTTAAAATCTGTGTACCAATCTCCCGTTCAGCCACAGGTTTATCTTTCATAAACTTAGTGAGTTTTTCTACGTCCTTTTCGGAGTAAAAAGCCAAACAGTAACCATCTCCCCCATCACGTCCAGCACGCCCAGTTTCCTGGTAATATCCTTCCATTGATTTAGGGATATCGTGATGAATCACATAGCGAACATCCGGTTTGTCAATTCCCATACCGAAAGCAATTGTCGCCACAATCACTTCGACATCCTCCATCAGAAATTTATCTTGCGTATCCGCTCGGGTTTTAGCATCTAAGCCCGCGTGGTAAGGTAAAGCTTTAATCCCGTTTAAGTTTAAAACTTCACTAATCTCCTCCACTTTCTTACGGCTTAAGCAGTAAACGATGCCAGTTTTCCCGGATTTTGTTTTGATAAAACGAACAATCTCTTTAACGACATCTTTTTTTGGCCTTACTTCATAATATAAATTACTGCGATTAAATGATGATTTAAATAAAACAGCATCATTCATCTGTAAATTTTTACGAATATCCGACTGTACCTTCGGGGTAGCCGTGGCGGTGAGCGCAATAATTGGAATACTCGGCCCTATTTCATTAATTACCTGGCGAATTTTACGATATTCTGGTCTGAAATCGTGCCCCCATTCGGAAATACAATGCGCTTCATCAACAGCAACAAAGGATACTTTTATCTGATGTAAAAACTCCAAATTTTCTTGCTTGGCAAGCGATTCAGGAGCAACATACAGCAACTTGGTTTTTCCAGCGACCACATCATCCTTAACCCTGGTAATCTCACTCTTATTTAAAGAAGAATTCAAAAAATGAGCGATACTGTCTTCGCCACCGAATGCACGAAGTTGATCTACTTGGTTTTTCATTAAAGCTATCAGCGGAGAGATAACAATTGCGGTCCCCTCACTCATGAGTGCAGGAAGTTGGTAGCAAATTGATTTTCCCCCACCGGTCGGCATAATTACAAACGTGTCTCTTCGTTGAAGAATACTCGTTATAATAGCCTCTTGATCTCCTTTAAAAGTATCAAAACCAAAAAAATCTTGTAAATTGTCGAAAAGTGATTTTTCTATTTCCATTGCGCCTTGGGCAAAAATAAGATAGATAAATGAAGAAATAATCTTGAAAAATAATCTATTTTTGCAATCTATTCTAATACATAAAAGTAAGAGTATTTTTTGTGAAAAACAACTACGAAATAAAAAATATAGCTATTCAAGCTATTCAAGAAGAAGCCAAAGCAGTAGCTGCCTTAGCCCAATATATTGATGATGATTTTGTTACCATTGTTAATCGCATATTAAATCTGCAGGGAAGAGTTGTCGTTACCGGGATTGGCAAAAGTGCTATTATTGCACAGAAGATAGTAGCAACACTAAATTCCACTGGAACACCATCCATCTTCATGCATGCAGCTGATGCTATTCATGGCGATCTCGGGATCATCCAGCAAAATGATTTAATTATTGCCATCTCCAAAAGCGGTAATACACCTGAGATTAAAGTGTTGGTCCCCTTTTTAAAGCAAACGAAAAATGTACTGATTGCTTTGGTTGGAAATACGGAATCCTATTTGGCAAAAAATGCCGACTACATCTTGAACACCACAGTCGAAAAAGAAGCATGTCCCAACAATCTGGCCCCTACCTCGAGTACAACTGCACAATTAGCCATGGGTGATGCACTTGCTGTTGTATTACAGGAATGCCGCGATTTCACGGACAGAGATTTTGCCAAATACCATCCTGGAGGAGCATTAGGCAAAAAATTGTACTTAAGGGTGGGCGACCTGTCTGATCAGAACGGAAAACCTAGCGTCCAACAACAGGCTACTGTCAGCGATATTATCATTACCATTACACAGTTTAGACTGGGTGCCGTGGCTGTACTGGACGAAGACCGTATTGTTGGCATTATCACCGACGGCGATATACGACGAATGTTGGAAAAACATACCGATCTAGCGAGAATTACCGCCGGAGATATTATGGGAAAATCACCCAAAATCATTGATAAAAATGAACTTGCGGCAAATGCCCTTCATATTATGCGTGAAAATAACATCACGCAGCTATTGGTATCCGACAAAAATTATTATGCCGGCGTTATTCATATTCAGGACCTACTTAAAGAAGGGATAATATAACTGTAATAAAGTTGTTAGATAGGAGATTAATTGGCAATAAATACTACATTTGGCATATCAGTTGTTCTATTTTAATCATAAAGTAATATCTTAGAAGCATGAAAAAGTATATAACAATTTTAGCAGTGATCATTTCCTTTATCGGTTTTTCGTCTATGCAGGCCGGCCAAGGGGAATTTAAGTTCGAAAAAGAAACCCACGATTTTGGAAAAATACCAGCAGGCACACCCGTTTCGTATAATTTCAAATTTTCAAATACTGGTAGTGAGCCAATTATCATTTCAAACGTTGTGCCGACTTGTGGTTGTTCTGTGGCAGAATTCACAAAAACCCCGATTAAACCGGGTGAAAGTGGCACCATCAAAGTGACATATAACGCAGCTGCCAAAGCTCCATTCACAAAGAGCTTTACAGTACAGTCAAATACCAAGACTCCTGTAAAGACGCTCTATATTAAGGGTATAGTGGAATAATAATACTAGAAATATAAAACGAAAAAAGCCACATCATGATGTGGCTTTTTTCGTTTTATTTTGGTTAAATTTGCACGACTAATTTTAAAAAAACTATAATGCCAGTACTATCAGAAAAGGGGCTTAATATGCCTGCGTCACCAATCAGAAAACTGACGCCGTATGCTGATCAAGCAAAAAAAGAAGGTAAGAAGATATACCACCTTAATATCGGACAGCCTGATATCCAGACGCCTGAAGTTATGCTTAATGCTTTGAAAAATATTGAGTTCAAAGTATGGGCCTACACGCCATCTGAAGGTACTGCCTCGTATCGGAACAAATTAGCTGAATATTATAATAAACTGAATTATAATATCGAGCCTACAGATATATTGGTAACAAACGGTGGCTCGGAAGCCATTACGATCGCAATGCAGGCCTGCTTGAATGAAGGCGAAGAAATTATTATTCCAGAGCCGTTCTACGCGAATTATAACGGTTTTGCCTGCTCCTCAGATGTTGTGATCAAACCTATCATGTCATACATCGAAAGCGGATTTGCCCTCCCTTCTATCGCCGAGTTTGAAAAAGTAATTACGTCCAAAACCAAAGCGATCTGTATCTGCAACCCAAATAACCCTACGGGTTATCTTTATTCCAGAGCCGAACTAGAGGCTTTACGCGAGCTTTGCTTAAAATATGATCTTTACCTTTTCTCGGATGAAGCGTATCGCGAATTCTGCTATGACGGTAGAGAGTTTATTTCTCCAATGCACTTGGAAGGGCTCGAAAATAATGTCGTTATCTTCGATACGGTATCAAAACGTTACTCTGCATGCGGTGCCCGTATTGGATGTATCATTACAAAAAATAAAGAACTATACCAAACTGCACTTAAATTTGCTCAAGCTCGCTTAAGCCCTTCTTTGGAAGGACAGATTGCAGGTGAAGCAGCTGTTGATACACCCGACAGCTATTTTGAAGCTGTGTCGAAGGAATATACAGCGCGAAGAGATACCCTTGTGAAAGGACTGAATGCCATTGAAGGGGTCTATTCCCCAAATCCTGGAGGAGCATTTTACGTCGTCGCCAAACTACCAATTGACAATGCAGACAGATTCTGCCAATGGATGCTGGAAGAATTTTCGTATAACAATGAAACAGTCATGATGGCTCCAGCTACGGGTTTCTATAGCACAGAGGGAGCTGGTATAAATGAAGTGAGACTCGCCTACGTGCTTAATCAAGTTGATCTTAATAATGCCTTGATTTGTTTAGAAAAAGCACTTGAAGTTTATCCAGGACGAACAAATTAATAACGAAATTAAAGCAAGTAGGAAAGGCGGACCAGCTATGGTTCGCCTTTTTCTTTAGCCATATTTTCATTCATTTAAAAAAATGCCCCGTGTCCTTTTTTAAAAAAAACAAAACAAATTTTTGAAGCACCTTGTTCTTATTGTAGTAACTAAAAGATATTGCATATGGATAAATTGAAGAAATTCCAATTGATGGAAAAAATAGCAAGAGAATTAGAAGATGTCCGGAATAGTCAACAAGCTGTTTTAGAAAAAATAGGCAAAATCGAAGTTGATAACATCGAGCTAGGCGATAAAAATATTGAAAAGACAATTCCTGATATCTATCAACGTACAGCAGATAATTCGGATGCTATAAAAGCTCTTCTGGAATCATTTCAAGATCAAACAGAGGAATTCGGAGAAAAAAATAATGTGAGTAAATTATTAGAACAACAGCAAATCAATAGTGTGAAATAGTAAAATTAAAAACACATAGAAGAAAAAAAGGGGGGAAATTTATAAATCTCCCCCCTTTTTTTCTTCTATGCTTGAGTTTTTGCAGCTCTCGCTTTCAAATATTCTTCTTCAACAAATTGCAATTGCTGCTCAGGTGTTAAATTGGAATTATCCAATACAATTGCATCTTCTGCTTGCCGTAATGGACTTTCTGCCCGAGTACTGTCGATACGGTCACGTGTTGCTAAATTTTCAACGACTTCTTCTAAAGTCACATCTTCCCCTTTTTCGGTTAATTCAAGGTAACGCCTCGCAGCCCGAACTTTAGGATCAGCTGTCATAAAAATCTTCAGATCAGCATCGGGAAAAACGGTAGTCCCTATATCCCGGCCATCCATAATAATGTTCCTTCTGCTTCCTAGCTTTTGCTGCTGCGCAACCATCGCCACGCGAACAGCTTTAATTGCGCTTACATCACTCACTTTATCCGAAATATACATCTGACGAATCTCTTCAGATATATCCTCATCATTTAAATGAATTTCCGTCTTTATTGCATTGGGTATAAAATCGATATGGATATCTTTCAGCGCGCTTTCAATAGTTGCCTGGTCATCCAGGGCGATGTTATGACGGATAAAATAGAGCGTAACGGCTCTATACATTGCACCGCTGTCAATAAACGCAAATTTCAGTTTCTTTGCTAAAGATTTGGCTAATGTGCTTTTACCACACGATGAAAATCCGTCTATTGCGATAATGAAATTGTGACGCCCACTCATTATTCGTTTCCTCCTATAATTACACCCGGCTTATTCACCAACGGAACTTTCATCAGGTTGCCATCTACTATGCTTTCGGGCAAGAAAATGTATTTCTTATCGTAAATGATGTTGTCGATATAGAAACTCACCCAATATTCGTTTGTCAAACCAAAAACCTGCTCGTCTATTGCTTCCACACGATCAAAAGATTTAGCGGCTATATTTCCTATAAAATGGCGTAAAGTAGTGGTAGTAACCTGACGTCCATCCTTTTCGCCATAGCCTTTTGAGCTGATCAACACATTCTGAATTGCGATGTTCTTATCATTAATTACATAAACGGTCCAGTTTTTTGTCTCTACGGTCTCGCCTTCCAAAACAACGGCGATCATAATGTCTTTGACAATATTTTCAGGCAAATCTGCTTTCATCCTTATTTAGACTTTGTAGTTTTCTTAGCCGGAGCCTTCTTCGCGGGAGCTTTTTTAGCTACGCTTTTCTTTTCTGTTGCTTTTGCTTTAGTAGCTTTACCTTTCGGTGCATCAGCCTCAGCCCATTTCAACACATCAGCATACGTTATTTTTTCAATTTCCATCCCTTTCGGGATTTTCAAATTTTGCTTACCAAAACGAATGAATGGCCCCCATCTGCCCTGCTCAATTTGAGCTTCCTCATTTTCATCAAATACGCGAATGACTTTTTCTATATCTTTTTGACGCTTGTCTTTAATAATCTGTATTGCTTCTTCCTCAGTCACGTCCAAAGGATCCAAACCTTTCGGTATAGAATAAAAAGCCGAATTGTGCCGGATATAAGGTCCAAATCGACCCACCGCAACAGTCATCTCCTTATCCTCAAATAAACCAACTTTTTTAGGCAATTTAAAGAGCTCCATGGCATCCTCAAAAGTGATGGTTTCAATCATCTGTCCTTTACGTAAAGAAGCAAAGCGGGGCTTCTCCTCGTCGTCCGGAGAACCAATCTGTACCAATGGACCAAACTTACCGATACGAACCGAAACGGGTTTTCCCGAAACCGGATCGACACCAAGTTCACGCTCATTATTCGCACGATCAGCATTTTCTAAAGTATCCTCTACTTCAGAATGAAATGGTCCATAGAAATCATGCAACATTTTTGTCCATTCCGTCAAACCATGCGCAATATCATCAAACTCTTTTTCGACATTAGCCGTAAAGTGAAAATCTACAATGCCATTGAAATGTTCAACCAAAAAATCATTCACCACAACACCGATATCCGTTGGGAACATTTTTCCTTTCTCAGCACCAGTAATTTCGGTTTTTGTGACTGCCGTTAATTCAGCATCCTTCAATGTCAGTACACGGTAATCACGCGATTTACCTTCACGCTCTTCTTTCACGACATAACCGCGATTTTGAATTGTGGAAATAGTAGGTGCATATGTTGAAGGACGACCAATCCCTAATTCCTCCAATTTTTTCACCAAACCAGCTTCTGTATATCGTGCAGGAGGGCGTGTAAACCGCTCCGTTGCTGACATACTTTTCAAAGTCAATGGTTGACCCGCAGTTAACGGTGGAAGGATAGCATTATCACTATCTTCATCCACAGTATTTTCCTGATCGTCATCCAAAGATTCCATATAAACTTTTAGAAATCCATCAAACTTCATTACCTCTCCCGAAGCACTCAAATCTTCTGAGCGCGTTGATATGGAAATCTTTGCCAACGTACGTTCAAACTCAGCCTCACTCATTTGCGATGCGATAGCTCTTTTCCAAATAAGTTCGTACAACCTCTTCTCAGAAGCATCTCCATCGATGGTATGCTCGGAAAAATAGGTCGGACGGATAGCTTCGTGTGCCTCCTGTGCACCCGATGTCTTCGTTTTATATTTTCTGACCTTATGATATTGGTTACCGTAAGCAGATTTAATTTCTTTTTCAGCCGCCTCAATTGCCGTATCGCTTAAATTGACAGAATCGGTACGCATATAGGTAATCCGTCCTGACTCATATAGCCTTTGAGCGACCTGCATTGTGCGCGCTACAGAAAATCCAAGTTTTCTACTGGCTTCCTGCTGTAATGTTGACGTTGTAAACGGAGCCGATGGCGAACGTTTGGCAGGTTTTGTTTCTAAATTTTTGACAGAAAACAAGGCTGATTTACAATCTTCCAAAAATTTGGTAGCCTCCGCTTCCGTAGCAAAACGCTGTGGAAGCTCAGCTTTGAAACTATCTTTAACTTTTCCAGTATGAAAGAACGCTACAATCTTAAAGGCAGCCTCTGGCTCAAATTTATTGATCTCACGTTCACGATCAACAATTAAACGGACTGCAACAGATTGTACTCGTCCTGCAGACAATGAAGGTTTAACTTTCTTCCAAAGAACTGGAGATAACTCGAAACCAACCAACCGATCCAACACGCGCCGGGCCTGCTGAGCGTTAACAAGGTTATAGTCTATTTTACGAGGATTGTCAATAGCTTTTAGAATAGCTGGCTTCGTAATTTCATGAAAAACGATTCTTTTCGTACTCTCATCTTTCAATCCTAATGTCTCAAATAAATGCCATGAAATCGCTTCTCCTTCGCGGTCCTCATCGGATGCTAGCCAAACAGTTTCAGCAGCTTTAGCCAATTTCTTCAGTTCACTTACAACAGCCTTTTTATCGGATGGAACTTCATACTTTTGTTCGAAATTATTTTCGGTGTTAATCGCATCATCGGTTTTCACCAAGTCGCGAATATGTCCATAACTCGACTTAACCAAAAAATCCTTTCCTAAATATCCTTCTATCGTTTTCGCTTTCGCTGGAGACTCAACTATCAATAAATTTTTCGCCATCTAATTTGAGATTTGTGCAAATAAAGGCAATTCTGAAAGGAATGGCAATAATTTATTGCAAAAAAGACAAAAAAAATAGATTTCATAACGATAATCGCCAAATCCCGCTGAAAGCAAAGGCCTCATTCCCCTATTCGACCAATACAAATAACAGACCGCATTACAGCAATTTGCTACCATCAAACATTACGATTCCACCAACCGCTGATAAAACAGATTTGTTCCAACCTAATTAGCTTCAAAAAATGTGTTAAACACCTGCAAAACGAAATTTCTGAGCGATCTAAAAGACATAAAAAATAAGATATATCCGTATATTTGCACCTTCGAAAGGGCAATACAACAACCTTCCCTATTCTTTTAAATATGATAGACAATGAAAAGTAGTTTTCTGAAATTTGCCATTTTGGGCACATTATTACCATTTGTATCTTGTTCAGCCAGGAAAGAGTCTGTAAAAGCAAACTCAGACAATTTCCCTAAACTAAGTTTGGAAGCCCATCGGGGGGGCCGGGGACTCTATCCTGAAGGGTCTATCGCTGCAATGAAAAACGCGATAGACATCGAAAAAGTGACCACGTTAGAAATGGATTGCCATACCACCAAAGATCGCAAAGTGATCGTTTTTCACGATGACTATCTCAATCCCCAATTTGTATTGAAACCCAACGGTGCTGAAATTTCAGAAAAAGATAAACCTTTAAAAGTTTATAACATGCTTTATCGAGATTTGATTAAATATGATATTGGATCTAAATTTTATAAAGCATTTCCGCAACAGAAAAAACAAGTTACACGTATCGCAAAACTGTCGGATCTTATTGATAGTACCGAAGCATATGCTCAACACAAAAGAAACGCTCCGATTTTCTACAACATCGAGGTTAAAAGTAAAGACGGTAAAGATGGTATCTTGCATCCTCGAGTAGAAGAGTTTGTCGACCTAATCATTCAGGTTATCACCGATAAAAAAATCGCAACAAGAACCATCATTCAGTCATTTGACAGTAGAGCAATTAAATACCTACACAAGGCTTACCCCCAGATCAGGGTGTCCTACCTCATTGATGGAGACGAACGCAAAAATGTCCAACAAACAATTATGGAGCTCGGTTTTACACCCTATATTATAAGCCCACAATATAAAACCGTGACAAACGATTATATTAAACAATGCCATAAGGCTGGAATCAAAGTAATTCCTTGGACGGTCAATACCAAAGAAGAAATAGAGCAATTAAAAACGATGAAAGTGGATGGCATTATCAGCGATTATCCAAATTTATTTTAATAAACAGATCGAATGCTCGCATAAAATACTCAAAAAATTGAGCGCTCGACGATCTTCACCATTGAACAAAACAACGTCCGGATTAAAATTTATTTTACCCGGACGTTGTTTCTTTTAGCGCCTGCTCTATATAATCCTTTCCTTTTTGAACGAGAAATTCAGTCCGATGATAATCCCACAAATTACAGATATTATAAGGTATGTCAACAACGACGTCCGGGCGATACAAGTCGACTATCATCTGACTCATTTTCCTGCGCATCACATAGTAAGACGCCTGCAGGATATCCAATGAATTTGACGTCTTCGGATCGAGTTTTTTGATGACAGAATATTGTTTGTCCGGTTTCGATTCAAGATTAACCGCAATGATTAAATTTTCTTTCCTTGTCACATGATTTATGGGTAATGGATTCAGTACACCACCGTCAACATACACATGCTTGTTTTCTTCCACCGCCGTAAACACTGCCGGGATGGCGATGGAAGCCCGAATAGCATCATACATGCTCCCAAAATCCAATACGACCTCCTTTTCGTAATTGAGATCCGTAGCCACAGCTTTGAACAAAATTGGAAATGTCTCTATATTACCATCAGGGATGACGGACTTTAATGCGTTGAACACCTTTACCCCCTTCATCATGCCCAATCCTCTCCAGCTAAAATCCATCATGTTAAAGACCGACTTCTTCGTCAACCGAAGCATCCAATCTTCTAAAAGATCCATCTTTCCTTGCGCATAAATTCCGCCAACGAGTGCACCTATAGAGCAGCCAACGACCTCATTTATCTCAAAACCAAGCTCTTCCAACCGCCTGATGATGCCAATATGTACCAGTCCTCTAGCACCGCCGCCGCCCAGGACGAGAGTAACTTTACGATTCAAAAAAGATTTCTCTAACATGGATAAACATTAAATAATAATCTGTTGACATTCGAAAAACAATGTAAGCAGATTATCATCGTTATTATATGTATTTTTGATTACAATATACGCAGTAAAAAAAGAAATATGAAAATAGAAATTTGGTCGGACATCATTTGTCCATTTTGTTATATTGGTCTGACAAAGCTCGAAATGGCACTTCAGGAATCTGCAAATAAGCCTGCGGCTGAAATTATCTGGAAATCTTATCAGCTTAACCCCGACTATCCCGAAGATGCACCGGCAATACCTACTTATGACTATCTCGTACAAACGAAAGGAATGAGTATGGATGATGTGGTTGCAATGACATCACAACTCAGTGCACAGGGAAGGGAGCTGGGAATTGCCCTGAATTTTGACAAAGCAGTTGTCGTAAATACACGAAAAGCGCATCGCCTGATTCATTTTGCCCAAGGCAACCAAAAAGGTACGCCAATTAAGAAAGCGTTGTTTAAAGCGCATTTCACAGACGGTCTAAATATTAATGACAACCAGGTTCTTACCCATATTGCGACTCAATACGAACTTCCTGCTCATGCAATTCAAAACTTGCTCGAATCGGATGATTTTGCTTACGATGTTGCTCAAGATATCCAAGAAGGCGTTAACTTAGGACTGCGGGGTGTTCCCTTCTTTGTATTCGACCGAAAATATGCCATCCCCGGAGCACAGCCCATGGAAGTTTTTCATAATACCATAAATGAATGCTTAGCAAGCCAATCTGCTCCGCTGCAACAAAGAGGTGAAGAAGGCCCTTCATGTGATCCTGAAACAGGAAAATGTGAATAAACAAAGAAAAAAATCTTGTTTAATTTTACTATTTTCGCAAGCTTATAACGACAAACAAATTTGGTATAAATGCAGTTAACCAAACTAGAAATTAAAGGATTTAAGAGTTTCGGAGATAAAATCACGATCAACTTCAATGACGGTGTCACAGCGATTGTTGGCCCCAATGGATGCGGAAAATCCAATGTGGTCGATGCAATACGCTGGGTACTCGGAGAGCAGAGTACGAAGATGCTGCGCTCCGATAAAATGGAAAATATTATTTTCAACGGGACAAAAAATAGAAAGCCCGCAAATCTTGCAGAGGTATCGCTGACCTTCAATAATAACAATAATATTTTACCAACTGAATTCTCCACAGTTACTGTCACCCGAAAATTATTCCGAAACGGCGATAGTGAATATCGGTTGAATGATGTGAAATGTCGTTTAAAAGATATTACTGATTTGTTTCTGGATACCGGTGTGGGCGCGGATAGTTATTCCATTATTGAATTGAAAATGATTGACGAAATCATCAATAATAAAGATAACTCTCGTCGAAACCTATTTGAAGAAGCATCCGGAATTTCGAAATATAAAGTACGTAAAAAACAGACCCTAGCGAAATTAAGAGATACCGAAGCCGATCTTAGTCGTGTGGACGACCTGCTTTTTGAAATCACAAAAAACCTTAAATCGTTAGAGAATCAAGCTAAAAAAGCAGAGAAATACACCTTACTCAAGTCAGAATACCGACAGAGCAGTATCGATCTGGCCTATTATAAAATAGCAGATTTCTCGACAGAACTAGAACGGCTTCAGACACAAGAATCCAAAGTCCAAAAAGATGCACAAAATGCACAGCAGAATATCTTGCATGCGGAAAATGAACTCCAATCGCTCCGTCAAACAAATTTAGAGCAGGAAAAAAACCTGTCGGTACAGCAGAAAACGACACAGGAATTCGTAAATAAAATTCGTGGTTACGAATCTGAAAAAAAGATCAAAAACGAAAAGGTTAAAAATCTCCAAGATAAAGAAAATCGTCTAAGCATCGATATTAACAGCGACAAACAACAACTTAATCACGTAGTCTATACCATTAAGCGATTAAATGAAGAGTTATTTGACGAACAAAATAAACTGGACGGATTAAAAAGTAACCTGGAGTCGAATAAATCAGAAGTTGAAGAACTGCGAGGGCAGCAACAATCTGCAAAAGGAAAGCTTGATATTTTTAATAAAAGTAACGCCGATTTGCAAGCAAAGATCTATAAATTGGAAAAAGATCTTGCCGTGTTTACGATACAGAAAGAGGCTCTTTTACAAGAACTAATTCGCAATAGTGAGGATACCGAAGCGAAAGAAAATGAATTACAACAGTTCAATTCCGCTGTTGTAGAGCTGGAAGGTCGTGTAGAAGCACAGCAATTACAGTACGATGCGGCAAATCAACTGGAAGAAGAGCTCCAAGGGCAAATCAGTCAATGTCAAGCAAACTTAGAAGAATTCAAAGCCCAACTTGCCAAAGATCTTCGTCTGGTAGATGCGAAACAAAACGAATATAATCTGACTAAATCTCTCGTTGACAATTTAGAAGGTTTTCCAGACTCCATCCGTTTTTTAAAGAAAAATGCAGGCTGGAAAAAACAACCACCGCTTCTTTCAGATGTATTGTTTTGTCAGGAAGATTACCGAGTGGCTATCGAGAATTATCTCGAGCCCATTATGAACCATTATGTTGTCGATACACAACAGGATGCTGTTCAAGCCATTCAGCTACTAAGCGACGCCGCAAAAGGACGCGCCAATTTCTTTGTTTTAGATGCAATAAAGACGACTCCTACCCCACCTCCTATACCGAATAATAATTTGATGTCGGCCTTGGATGTGATTACAGTAGACGAAAAGTACAGGTCTTTGTGCACCTTACTACTCCAACAGGTTTTCATCCTTAAACATAAACATGAAAAAGAACTGGATGAGAAACTTCCCGAATCAGGACAGGTAATTTTGCAAAAAAACGGACGTTATGCAAAACATCATTTGGGTCTGTCAGGTGGATCTGTAGGACTGTTTGAAGGAAAACGTATTGGCAGAGCTAAAAACCTCGAAGTACTATCCCAAGAGATCAAGACAATCAACCAAGAAATTGTAAAACTTGAAAATAAGATAACGGCCGAAACAGCTCGTCTAGAAACCTTAAGAGGCAATTCCCAGAAAGAGCTGATCAATGAGTTGCGCTTTCAGTTCAACCGGCTCAATAATGAATTAATTACAGTCAAAACAAAGCAAGAGCAATATCAAACTTTCATCAACAACTCCCAAACACGCAAAAAAGATATTGAGGAGAAAATTACAGCGATGGAGTCGAATTTAAAAATTGCTGAGCCCCAAATACAAAACTTACGCTTAGAGAAGGAACAGAGCGTTCTTGAGTTAGCGCTACTTCAAGACCAATTTCATGAAATCTCTGAAATACTCAACGAAAAATCGACTGTATATAATCAAGAGAATATTGCTTACCACCAACAGTTAAACAAAGTTTCTAATATCACCAAAGATCTGGAATTTAGAGAAACACAAAAAGACGACCACGAGATTCGTATCGAAAAAAATAGTGTAGAACTGGTTGAAGTGCAAGCAGCGCTGCGCACCACCATTCCATTTGAGGACGATGAAGATCAAGATCTTATCGCCATGTACGAGCAGAAGATCGCCTTAGAAGATGGACTGAAAGAATTGGAAGACAGTTATTATGCAGATAAGCAAAAAATCAATAACCTAGAAGATTCGTTAACGCAATTACGCCGTTCGAAAGAACAAAGCGATTTCCTTGTTTCCGAAATTAAAGATAAAAAAACAAGTCTTCAAATTGATTTGAATGCGTTAAAAGAACGCCTTTCCGTCGAATTCAACATTGAACTTAAAGACCTAATCGATCGAGAGGATGTACCTCAGCTTGTAGAAGACCAAGCTACACTGGCGGCAAAATGTAGTAAACTCAAAAAACAGCTTGACGAATTCGGTACCATCAACCTGATGGCCAAAGAGGCTTTCGATGAGATGAATGAACGTTATGATTTCATCAATAAAGAGAAAGCAGATTTGATCGAAGCAAAAGGTTCTTTGATGGCAACGATCAAAGAAATCGACGACACCGCTAAAGTTCAGTTCATGTTTACATTCGATGCAGTAAGAAATAATTTTGTCAAAGTATTCCGATCGTTATTTAACGAAGAAGATAGCTGTGATCTGATCTTAACAGACCCAAGCAATCCTTTGGATTCAGATATCGATATTATCGCTAGACCAAAAGGGAAAAGACCATTGTCTATTAATCAGCTATCGGGTGGCGAGAAAACATTGACTTCTACTGCCTTGCTATTCTCACTATATCTTTCCAAGCCAGCGCCATTTTGTATATTCGATGAGGTGGATGCTCCTTTGGACGATACCAACATCGATAAATTCAACAATATTATCCGGGATTTCTCTAAAAACTCACAATTTATAGTGGTCTCGCACAATAAGAAAACAATCGCAAGCACAGATATCATTTATGGAGTTACCATGGTAGAACAAGGTGTATCTCGAGTAGTGGCTGTGGATCTAAGGGAAGTGGCCTGACAACACAAAACAATATCTTAAAACAATGGCCGAGACTATAAATCTCGGCCTTTTTTTTAATCAATCTTCAAATCCCGTACCATCCCTCATCTATTTGAAAGAAGCATAATGCAATACCTAAACATATTCAACAATCCTATCTTGCGGCTATTGATAAATTATAATTAAATAGAAAAGCCCAGAGTGGGGAACTCTGAGCTTTCGTTAGCCATATATTAACCTATTTATGAAAAGTATTTGTAGTAAAAACGATGCTTTTTTCTAATCATTATGTCGACAATTTCCGTTTAACATTTTTTAACATTTAGGGCATTCGTATGATAGCTAAAACACTAGCTCTCAAGGATACCGTCGGATTGTTAAAAAAAATAAAGCTCGAAGTGGGGAACTCCGAGCTAACCTAACCAATTATTAACCTAAATTTATGAAAAGTCTAATCTATTTGAACATCCATTTGGTGTTCTGATTAATAAACGTAATGTAGCCATATATTAGTATTACAAACATTAATTTTATTTGAAATTTGACATTTTTTAACAATTCAATAAGTAACTTTAATAAAAACGATCGCTTAAATAAATATCCTATGGCAGAATACGATTTAAATGAACTTCAGAAGATCCACGAAAACAAAGATGTTTTAAATTACCTGGAGCAACATGGCATTCTTGAAATAAAAAAGTTCAACGATATTTACGATTATGAAAAAGAGCTCTATGAACTACAGGTCAAGTTGTTGAAGCTCCAATACGAAATCAATGAAAAAGGGAAGCGGGTACTAATTATTTTTGAAGGTAGGGACGCTGCTGGCAAAGGCGGCACAATAGGCCGCGTAGCTCAATATTTAAATCCTAAAAAGATTCGCATTGTCGCTTTACCGAAGCCAACCGAAGAAGAATCCGGACAGTGGTATTTTCAACGCTATATCAAACAGCTTCCTAATGCCGGAGAAATTGTAATTTTCGACAGAAGTTGGTATAACCGTGCTGTAGTTGAACCCGTATTTGGATTCTGCACCAAAGAGCAACACGAATTATTTATGAGTCAGGTTCCAGAATTTGAAAAACAATTAATTGACGATGGAATCATTGTCATCAAGTTATTTCTGAGCATCAGCAAAGAAGAGCAGGCCGAAAGGTTAAGAGAGCGTCAGGAAGATATTCTTAAGCGATGGAAAATAGGAACGCTCGACCAACAGGCACAGGAAAAATGGGATATTTACACCAATTATATTGAAAACCTCTTTAAGAAAACAGGATCAAAAAAATCACCCTGGTTTGAAATTGTTAAAGACAATAAGAAAAAAGCGCGATTGGCGGCTATTAAGCTTATTATCAATACCCTTGTCGGAAGCGAACAGGAGCAAGTAGATTCTTTCGTTAAAAAACACGATTAAAGATTTTCATCCCCACCAAAAAAAATCGTACAACAAAAAGAGAAATCCCATGTTTACTCTTTTTGTTGTACGAATGCAAACTTAATTAAACGAGGACACTACGGTCAATCTTAGGACCTGCCGCGAGAACTGTCTCTGGCATCTCGTTATTAAATTTTTCAAAGTTTGCTATGAATAGTTTCGCCAAGCGTTTTGCCTGCATATCATAAGCCTCATCGTTATTCCATAATCCCCGGGCATTCATGATTTGCTCGGGAACATATGCTCCGCAACTGGTCGGATAATCTAAGCCAAAAATATCGTGTCTATTAAACTGAGATTCTAATAATGAACCATCGATTGCGGCTCGGATTAACGTTCTCGTATAGGCAAGTTTAATTCGTCGCCCTATTCCATAAGGACCTGCAATCCAGCCTGTATTCACTAACCAGACTTTGATATTACGATTCTGTTCAAGTTTTGAACGCAGCAACGCTGCATATTTCGCGGGATGAAGCGGCAAAAATGCCTGTCCAAAGCAAGTTGAAAATGCAGCCATAGGTTCCTTTACTCCCACTTCTGTACCTGCAACCTTCGCTGTATAGCCACTTACAAAATGATAGACAGCCTGGTCGGTAGACAACAATGAAATTGGCGGAAGTACACCAAAGGCATCTGCTGTCAAGAAAAAAATATGAGCCGGCTCATTAGCAATACCGCTTATTTCAGCATTTTCCATGAAGTCTATTGGATAAGACACGCGCGTATTCTCGGTTTTACTGATGTCATTGTAATCAGGTTTATCCTGCTCATCCAAAACCACATTTTCCAGCAGCGAACCAAAACGAATGGCATGATAGATCTCCGGTTCCTTATCGGCTGTTAGACCAACGCATTTTGCATAACAACCTCCTTCAAAATTAAAAACTCCCCGTTCACTCCAACCATGCTCATCGTCCCCAATTAACCGCCTGTTTTTATCAGCAGACAGTGTCGTCTTTCCAGTACCCGAAAGCCCAAAAAACAATGCAGTATCCCCATCTTTGGAAGTATTGGCTGAACAGTGCATAGAAAGGACGTTATGCTCGAATGGTAAAATAAAATTCAATATCGAAAAAATACTCTTTTTAATTTCCCCCGTGTAACCCGTCCCAGCAATCAATACAATTTTCTTCGTAAAATCAATTGCAACAAAATTTTCGTTAAGGATACCATATGCATGCGGATCTTTAATAAACAAGGTCGGAGCAGCTAAGATAGACCAAGGTGGCCGAACTTCTTGATTTTGCTCCTGACGTAAAAACAAGTTGTTGGCAAATATACTTTGATAAGCTGTCTCTGTTACAACACGGATACCAATTTGATAAATCGGATCGGCACCCGCAGCGCAATCTCTTATGTAGATATTTCGCTCAGCCAAGTGAGAGGCTACCAGCGAAAATAGCGCCTCAAAATGATCCGGAGACATCCGTTGATTGATTTCCCCCCACCAGACGCTGTCTTTAGTTAAAGAGTCCTCTACAAGGAAGCGATCCTTTGGCGACCTCCCCGTAAATTTTCCCGTATCAGCGGCAAGCGCTCCTGTATCAGAAAGCCTCCCCTCTTGATTTGCCAAAGCATGTTGAACCAATTCAGAAACGGGTAATTGATAAAATACACTTTTCGTGCTATCAATTTTCAAATATTTCAAATCAGGCGCGTTTCCAATGTTACCCTTTTTCATATTTTTTGTTTGTTTTAAAATGTGCTCAAATTTAAAGGCAATTTTCGCTAAAAACAAAACATAATTATCTAAAAATCAAGCTTATTGTACAAAAAACACAAAATCAAAACACTAACTATCAATCACTTACACAGATAAAATAAATTACATTTTTTAGCATATTTTTTTAGCAATTCAAGTTATGCTAATTAAAAAATATAATTTATTTTTCGTAAATTGTTCCATTCTTTACATATATTAATAAGAGTAAAATTTTGAGCTTAAGCAAACGTTGATTATGCAAAACAGCAAACAATGGTTATACGTACTGGTCAAAAAGTAAATACAAAATAAGAAGATGAAATTATATGCTATAGAAACGGGGTTCTTTAAACTCGATGGTGGTGCTATGTTTGGTGTGGTCCCTAAAAGCATCTGGAATAAAACAAACCCGGCCGATTCAAACAATATGTGTACCTGGGGAAATCGTCTGCTTCTCATCGAGGATAGTAATCGATTAATGCTAGTCGACACTGGCCTTGGAGACAAACAAAATGAAAAATTTTTTAGCTATTATTACCTTCATGGTGATGCGACATTAGACAAATCACTAAAAAATATTGGATTTGACAGAAATGACATCACCGATGTTATCCTTACCCACCTACATTTCGATCATTGTGGTGGTGCCATAGCGCGAGAAGGTGATCAACTTGTTCCAGCCTTTAAAAACGCTCATTTTTGGAGTAATGCAGACCATTGGTCTTGGGCAACTAATCCCAACCCCCGGGAGAAGGCTTCTTTTCTAAAAGAGAATATTCTTCCGATACAAGAAAGCGGACAATTAAAGTTTGTTGAAGATGTACACAATCCGTTCGGAAGCGATATCAGCATGCGCTATTCAAATGGCCACACAGAATCCATGATGTTACCTCAGGTCCAATACAAAGGAAAGACAATGCTGTATATGGCAGATTTACTCCCTTCGGTAGGTCATATACCTATTCCCTACGTGATGGGATATGATGTACGTCCGTTAGTTACTATGGAAGAACGCCATAGCTACTGGAACGAAATAGTAGATAACGAATATATCCTGTTTTTCGAACACGATTCAGTTCACGAATGCTGCACACTACAACGTACCGAGAAAGGGATACGGGTAAAAGATATCTTTAAGTTGGACGAAATTTGAGGTGTACCTCGGTATAGTGAAAAAACCATATAAAAAAACAGG
>DGIS01000005.1:0-170252 GCA_002386525.1 Sphingobacterium sp. UBA4616 | reverse complement strand
CCTGTTTTTTTATATGGTTTTAAAACCTAAAGCCTAAAGCCCAGTAGTTTTCAAAAAACCAGATCTGTTGCGACGCCTTGTCTACCCCTCTTCTTCCAGTTGTACGAATGTTGGTTAGATCAGTCCATCCAGTTTTAAAATTTCCTTGAAGATACAGCCCTTTGTAAAACCGATAGTGCAGACCAACTTTCGCCGAAGCGCCATAACCAGAAATGTTCCAAAAGTGGTTTGCTCCCTCACCAAAAAGATGAACCTCCGAACGCGGGATTAGTAAGCCTACATCTACACCAGATTCCATTGTCAGCACCTGTTGGCCCTTTCGATTGTTGATGATATCATCGTAACGCTCCAAGCCCACCGAAGCAAAATTATAACCGTCGGTGTGTTCAAATGTTAGCATAGCGGAATCTACCGTAATCAATTCACCATTATATTGACCGGCACGGTTTCCAGTCGGGATACCTGGATTAGAAATCTCTTCACCAATAAAACCTGAAATCTTTACCTGTTGAGGTATATCGACGACATATTTCATGTGGTCCCATCCCAATGAAATGGAATAATTATCTTTGATATAATAACCAAAATGAAGGTTAAATTGCGGGATCGTCAACCGACTTGGATCAAAATAAGTCGAACCAAATTTAGTTGGGCGATCGGCAGCTTTTACATCGTGAAGAATAAAATCATAATTGGGACCTGTGAAATGAATATCAGATTTTGCATAGGAAGAGAAGTTATACCCCCAAAAGAAAAAGAATTTCCCTTTATTACTTTCGGTTCTCAAATTTTTTGGTTTGAAAATACTCTTTCCTATTTCGGGATTTTCTTGTGCAAATAAAGCCGAAACGCTCAATGCAAGCGCTCCAATTGTTAAAAATATTTTTCTCATATCAGTGCTAAAAACGTTGGGCAAAAGTACCGGCATTCTATTTTATAAGCAAATAAATTCAATGAGAATTAGTAAAATATGACGAAGATCACAGAAATGTCATTCCAAAACAAAATAAAAAAGCCGCTTTACACGAAAGCGGCTTTTTTTGTATGCTAATCAGCACTATTGTGCTTGATTTTTGCGAATTATATTTAAGGCGCCACCAGCTTTAAACCACTCAATCTGTTGTGCATTGTACGTATGGTTTGCCAAGATCTCCTCTTGTGTTCCATCATCGTGGTGCAATACCAGCGTTAAGGGCTTACCTGGAGCAAATTCAGTTAAACCGATAATATCGATGGTATCGTTTTCCTGAATTTTATCATAATCGTCCTTATTTGCAAAAGTCAATCCCAACATTCCTTGCTTTTTCAAATTTGTCTCATGAATACGGGCGAAAGACTTAACCAATACCGCACGAACACCCAAATGACGAGGCTCCATTGCAGCATGCTCACGAGATGAACCTTCCCCATAGTTTTCGTCGCCAACGACAACTGAACCAATACCATGTGCTTTATAGTCACGTTGTGTTGCTGGCACAGGGCCATACTCGCCTGTCAATTGATTTTTAACATTATCTGTTTTCTCATTGAAGAAATTTACCGCACCGATCAACATATTATTTGAAATGTTATCCAAATGTCCACGGTATTTCAACCAAGGGCCAGCCATCGAAATATGGTCTGTCGTACATTTCCCCTTCGCTTTAATCAATAATTTCAAACCCTTCAAATCAGTGCCTTCCCATGCCGCAAAAGGTTGCAATAATTGGAGGCGGTCGGACGTAGGCGCCACATCAACGACAACGGAACTACCGTCAGCAGCCGGTGCTTGGTAACCCGGATCATCTACGGCGAATCCTCTGGTAGGTAATTCGTCCCCTACCGGTGGATCCAATTTCACCTGCTCACCTTTATTATTCGTCAACGTATCCGTCACTGGGTTGAAGCCCAGATCGCCAGAAATTGCAATTGCCGCTACCAGCTCAGGAGAAGCCACAAATGCATAGGTATTAGGATTACCATCCGCACGTTTCGCAAAGTTACGATTGAATGAGTGAACGATGGTATTTTTCTCTTGTTTATCAGCCCCTACACGATCCCACATACCAATACATGGACCACAAGCATTCGTAAATATCGTTGCATTCAGGTCTTCAAATGTTTTCAGCAAACCATCACGATCAGCTGTAAAACGAACTTGTTCTGACCCCGGATTTATACCAAATTCAGCTTTAGTAATCAAACCTTTATCAACAGCTTGTTTTGCTATAGAGGCGGCACGTGACAAATCTTCATAGGATGAGTTTGTACATGAACCGATCAATCCCCATTCCACTTTTAAAGGCCAGCCATTTCTTTCAGCCTCTTCACGCATCCGAGACACTGGCGTATACAAGTCTGGTGTAAAAGGACCGTTGAGCGATGGCTCTAATTCGGATAGATTAATTTCGATGAGCTGATCAAAATACTGTTCTGGATTAGCATAAACTTCAGCATCCGCTGTCAAATGTTGTTTAATCGCATTTGCCGCGTCAGCGACTTCGGCACGTCCCGTAGCACGTAGGTAGCGCTCCATGGATTCGTCATAACCGAAAGTCGAAGTTGTCGCACCAATTTCAGCACCCATGTTACAAATGGTTCCCTTACCTGTACAAGATAGCGACTCTGCTCCCTCGCCAAAATATTCCACAATCGCTCCAGTTCCACCTTTTACGGTCAAGATACCAGCAACTTTAAGGATAACATCTTTGGCAGCAGCCCATCCGCTTAACTTACCAGTCAATTTAACACCGATTAATTTCGGGAATTTCAGCTCCCATGGTAGTCCAGCCATCACATCACAGGCATCAGCACCGCCGACACCAATAGCAACCATACCCAAACCACCGGCATTAACCGTATGTGAGTCTGTACCGATCATCATTCCCCCCGGAAAAGCATAGTTTTCCAAAACAACCTGGTGAATAATACCTGCTCCGGGTTTCCAAAAACCGATACCATACTTATTAGAAACAGAACTCAAAAAGTTAAATACTTCAGAGCTTTCATTTTTAGCACGGGCCAAATCCTTATCTGCCCCTTCCTTTGCCTGAATCAAGTGATCACAGTGAACGGTAGAAGGAACTGCAACTTTGGGACGTCCAGCTTGCATAAATTGCAATAACGCCATCTGAGCAGTAGCGTCCTGCATAGCAACGCGATCAGGGGCGAAGTCAACATAAGAAACGCCACGCTTATAATCCTCAGTAGCATTGCCATCCCAAAGGTGTGCATACAATATTTTCTCAGATAAAGTCAAAGGTTTATTAACCACCTGACGAGCAGCAGCAATGCGCTCGTCATAACGGCTATAGACCTTTTTAATCATATCAATATCAAAAGCCATATCTCTCTAATTTATTTGTTTAATTAAGTTACTAAACACTAATTATTACTATTTTGTCGGAATAGGTGCAAATTTTGTCAAGTTAATTCCTTCGACAGCAGCTTTATATTCGTCAATGTTCGGAATACGACCCAAGATAGCTGATAACACAACTACAGGAGTCGATGCCAGCAAAGACTCTCCTTTCTTACCGTCTCTGTCCTCCACGACACGACCTTGGAATAAACGTGTTGAAGTCGCCATGACTGTATCCCCTTTTGCGGCTTTCTCCTGATTACCCATACAGAGGTTACAACCCGGGCGCTCTAGATACATAATATTCTCATATTCTGTACGTGCAGTACTTTTAGGTAGTGCATCGCTAAATTCAAATCCAGAGTATTTTTGCAGGAATTCCCAGTCGCCCTCTGCTTTCAACTCATCAATAATATTATAAGTGGGGGCTGCGACGACCAAAGGAGCCTCAAAAGTAACTGCGCCTTTTTGTTTTTCAATGTTCTTCAACATTTTAGAAACGATCTTCAAATCGTCTTTGTGAACCATACACGAACCGACGAAACCTAAATCTACTTTTTTGTTTCCACCGTAGTAAGAAAGGTCGCGAATCGTATCGTGTGTATAACGTTTGGAAACGTCTGCATTATTCACATCTGGGTCAGCGATCATCGGTTCTTCAATGATATCCAGATCAATAACAACTTCAGCATAATATTTCGCATTTGTATCCGGAGTTAAAGCAGGCTTAGCGCCAGATTTAATTTCCTCAATACGTTTGTTAGCCTTCTCAATTAAGCCCTGCAAAACATTGTTTTTGTTTTCCATGCCTTTATCGATCATAATCTGAATACGTTTTTTAGCGATCTCCAAGGATTGGATTAAGGTATCATCTTGCGAGATACAAATGGAAGCTTTCGCTTTCATTTCTGCTGTCCAGTCTGTAAATGTAAACGCCTGATCAGCCAAAAGCGTACCAATGTGAACCTCTATAATCCTACCTTGGAAGACGTTCTCTCCAGCAAATTGCTGCAGCATCTGCGCTTGGGTAGCGTGAACAACATCACGGAAATCCATATGTTCTTTCATACTCCCTTTAAAGGTAACTTTTACCGACTCAGGAATTGGCATCGAAGCCTCCCCTGTAGCCAACGCTAATGCAACCGTGCCAGAGTCAGCACCAAAAGCTACACCTTTGGACATCCGCGTATGGGAGTCCCCACCAATAATGATGGCCCATTCGTCGATAGTGATATCGTTTAAAACTTTATGAATAACATCAGTCATGGAATGATATACGCCCTGTGGGTCACGCGCAGTGATTAATCCAAAGTCATTCATAAATTTCATCAGTTTTGGAATATTTGCTTGCGCTTTTTTATCCCATACAGATGCGGTATGACAACCCGATTGATAAGCACCATCCACTGTTGGCGAAATGACCGTAGCAGCCATGGCCTCCAACTCCTGTGCGGTCATCAAACCAGTTGTATCTTGAGAACCAACAATGTTTACTTTAACGCGAACATCAGAACCTGCGTGTAAGACTTTACCAGGTGTAACACCGACCGCATTTTTGTTGAAGATTTTCTCTACTGCTGTCAAGCCTTGTCCTTCAATAGTAATCTCTTTTGAAGGAGCAAATACGGTAGGCGCTTGAATGCCCAAGGTCTCTGCAGCAAATGTTTGGATCTTTTTACCAAAAACAATCGCATAAGAGCCACCGGCTTTAATAAATTCCATTTTCTGTGGAGTCAAAGCTTTCGAAATATCGATCAGCTCACGCTCGCCATGATATAATTTCTTCGTCTTTGTATTAATGGTTAAAACAGTGCCTGTTGCAACAGAGTAAGCTTCTTCAAGAATGGGTTCGTTTTTCTCGTTACGCACAACATTACCCTGCTCATCCACTTTCTTCACCCAGTTTTTCAAGTCGATACCAATACCACCGGTCACATCTACCGTTGTCAAGAAAATTGGCGAAATACCATTCGTACCACCTACAATCGGCGCAATATTGACAAAAGGAACATAAGGACTTGCTTGTTTACCGGTCCAAAGTGCCACATTATTTACTCCCGACATACGAGAGGAACCTACACCCATCGTTCCTTTCTCAGCAATCAGCATAACACTTTTACCTGGATGTTGCGCCTGCAATTCACGAATGTGCTGCTGCGCTTCAGGTGTGATCATACATTTACCATGTAATTCACGATCCGAACGTGAGTGCGCCTGATTTCCCGGGGATAATAAATCTGTTGAAATATCACCCTCACCCGCAATAAAAGTAACCACTTCAATTTCTTCCGGCACGTCAGGTAGCTTCGTGAAAAACTCCGCTTTTGCATAGCTTTCCAAAATATCTTTAGCGACTTCGTTACCTTGCTGATAAGCATCTTTCAAACGAGCTGTATCAGCATCATATAAGAAAACTTGTGTTTTAAGCACTTCTGCAGCTTGCTTTGCAATCACTACATCGTCACCCAAAGCTAAATCTAATAACACCGCAATAGAAGGTCCACCCTTCATATGAGACAATAACTCAAAAGCAAAGTCAGGTGTAATTTCAGCAACAACAGATTCGCCTAAAATAATTTCCTTCAAAAATTGAGCTTTAACGCCAGCAGAAGGGGTCGTGCCCGGCAGTGTATTATAAATAAACAATCGTAAAGAATCTGCTCTATTATCGTTGTTTAAATCCTTAATCTGAGCAATTACTTCACTTAGTAATTCTGCTCCATCAATTGGCTTAGGATGTAAACCCTGGCCTTCTCGTTCTACAACCTCTTGTACGTAATCGTTGTAAATACTCATAGATATCTATCTTTCTATTTTAAGGGTAGCCAAAAAGACACGATGTCTTGCTAAACCACCTTGACTGTAATATAATTAAGCTAATAAGCCATCTATCGGTTTCCCGAACAAATCACAATTTAGCCCTTCCACTTCATGTTTGAAGTTAACTTATTTGTCGTAAATCAACTCCTATGACTAAATACAAAAATAGTGAAAATACAGCTTTAAACGCATGCGTTACATCTATTTAAATCAATTTGGAATTGTTCTAAACAGCATTTGTGCAATCATGCCCGTTTTTTTCCTATCCGCTATTTCTACTGCCTCACGTTCAAAAAAAATAGGTGATTTATTTGACTAAACCACCTATCCTTTTTATATCGTTTCTACATGTATATCAATGTCTTTCAGCGCTTTGACAGTTTCCAAAGGATCTGTGGCATTAAACACAAATGAACCGGCCACCAACACATCTGCCCCAGCTTTCAATAGCTGTGCTGCATTCGCAGTCGTTACTCCCCCGTCGATTTCAATCAACAGGCCATCGTTCACACCCGCAGCCATCGCTCGTAACTCCTGAACCTTAGCATAGGTGTTATTAATGAATTTTTGACCACCAAATCCCGGATTGACCGACATGATGCAAACCAAGTCTAAATCCGCTAGCACATCTTTCAGAAGAGCCACCGGAGTGTGTGGATTCAATGCAACCCCAGCTTTACACCCCAACTCTTTAATAGCAGCCAGTGTACGATGCAAATGTGTACAGGCCTCGTAATGCACAGTAATAATTGCTGCGCCTGAATCTTTACATACTTGCAAATAACGGTCTGGATCAACAATCATCAAATGTACATCCAACGGTTTAGTTGCATGTTTTGCAATAGCCTGCATAACTGGAAATCCAAAAGAGATATTAGGAACGAAAACGCCGTCCATAATATCAATATGAAACCAATCTGCGTCGCTGTTGTTTACCATGATAATATCATCGTATAATTTTGCAAAGTCTGCAGCAAGAACGGATGGTGCAATGAGATGTGATTTTGTTGACATGTTGTATTTTTTCTGCAAAGATAACAAGTATTTTTTGTTCATCACAGCCTTTACACTATTTAATGCCCATAAACGAAAATTGGCAGAAGCTGCAGAAAATAAATTATAACTACATTTGTATATTTACAGCATATAAAAATAAAGCTCGCAGTGGGAAGACTAAAAATAAAATATAGAAGAGAATTAAATACAACGGAAAACCTTGTCCGCAAAATTGGATTAATACTTATTACCATCTTTTTGATCTGTATATTTCTTCCCAAACAACCCCGTTTCCGCTATGAATTTCAAAAAGGTAAAGTATGGAATCACGAAAATCTAATATCGCCCTACAATTTTGCCATATTAAAAACGCAAGAAGAATTGAATGCGGACAAGAAAAGTATCTTAAATACCATTCAGCCTATCTACAATGCCAATACAACCACCAGCAAAGAGCAAATTGATCAATTCAACACCGATCTGGCCGAAAAGTGGCAGAGCAGCAAATTAGATACGACACATGAAAATATAGCGGATTATAGAAATGCCGGAAACGCCATCCTCAATCATCTCTATAGCAAAGGTATCCTATCGTTGAACAATAGATTTCAAAACCGTAGTAACGACAAATCCCCAGCCTCTAAGCATTATAATTTTACGCTCATTCAAGACAAAGTCGCCAGCCAAAAAAATACGGCCGACTGCTATACGATCGAGAGCTCCTACAGTTATATGGACGACATTATGCCCAAACTGACCAAAATAAAACAAAAGAGCTGGCTGGTGGAGACACTAAAAAACTATATTACCATTAACTACATTTATAATGATCAGCAGACAGAGGCCTTGGAACAAAACGCAATTGCCAACATTTCAGCTACGCGTGGCGTTGTCCAAAAAGGGGAACTGATAGCCGAAAAAGATAAAATAATTTCCAATGAAACCTACCAAAAGCTTGAATCGTTACGTAAGGTATACGAAGACGAAGGCAAGATCAGCGGCAACCAAAATTATGTGACTTTAGGTCAATTTTTGATCATTTCGCTGGCGCTTTCTATTTTGATGGTGTTCCTTTTTCTGTTTCGAAAAGACATCTATTTTAATAACAGACTGCTCGTCATTATCATGATCGTCATCATCGGTATGCTTGCCGTTTTATCCTGGGCCATTAAAATCAAAATACCCAACCTTTACTATATACCGTTTTGTGCGGTCCCCATTATCATTCGTATTTTATTTGACACACGTGTAGCGCTCAATATCCATCTATTGATGGTGCTATTAGCAGGATTATTCGTCCCAAATAGCTTTGAATTTGTTTTTCTACAATTTATGGCGGGTATAGTTGCGATCTACAGTATCAAAACATTGGTTAAAAGAGAGCAATTGTTTATTTCATCGGCAATCATTCTGGGAACCTACTGGATCGCCTATATTGGATTGGTGGTGACCAGAAATGGTTCCATTGACACGATCTATTGGTCCGACCTCCTTCCATTCTTCGTCAGCGTATTGATTACGCTCCTTGCCTACCCCATGATTTATGCCTTTGAAAAATTGTTTGGTATCGTGTCTGACCTTACCCTCATGGAGCTTACTAACAGTAATTCCAAATTGCTAAGAGAACTTTCTTTCAAAGCCCCGGGGACCTTTCAGCATTCCTTACAGGTAGCTAATCTTGCGGAAGCGGCGATTTATAAAATTGGTGGAAATCCACTACTGGTACGTGCCGGAGCACTCTATCATGATATCGGCAAATTGACTAACCCTCAATTTTTCATCGAGAATCAAAAGACAGAAAAGAATCCTCACGACGAGCTATCCCCTGAGCAAAGCGCACAGATTATTATTTCGCACGTCATAAAGGGTGTCGATATTGCTAAAAAACATCAATTGCCAGACGTTATCCTTGATTTTATCCGCACGCACCATGGCACTACCCGTGTAGATTATTTCTATAACCTTTTCGTGAAGAACAATCCGGATAAATTGGTGGACGAGTCGTTATTTACCTATCCAGGCCCCATTCCTTTTTCCAAAGAAACAGCAGTGCTCATGATGGCAGACTCCGTTGAAGCTGCGTCCCGCGCATTAAAAGAGCCATCCGAAGAGTCCATCAATAATCTTGTCGATAAGATTATTGAACACAAATTGATGCGTGGACAGTTCAACAATAGTAACATTACCTTAAAAGATATCACGGAATCTGCGGTTATATTTAAGGCGATGCTCAAAAGTATCTATCATGTTCGGGTGGATTACGATTTAAGCAAAAAAACAATGTAATTTTAATTGTCAAACAACAAATTGACTGTCAAACGCTTATTGCAACGTTACATTTTTTTTGCATTTTTTTTATTATTTAGACTTTGCAGAATCAAATAATTGCCTTATGTTTGCAATGTCAAAACGAGGAGAGGTGCCTGAGTGGCCGAAAGGAACAGTTTGCTAAACTGTCGTACTGGAAACGGTACCGCGGGTTCGAATCCCGCCCTCTCCGCCAAAGACAAAAAAAGCTTTCTGATAACTCAGAAAGCTTTTTTACCATTTAAGCAATTAGAAATTGCGCGGCACCGGAATTTCCTGCACTTTACTTTCCCTAAAATCCTTCATACTTTTGGGTTCCTTAGCTTCCAATTCTGCAAAATCCACAACACCGTTTTCTTTCGCCCACTGGAAATAAGCAGTAGACAAACGAGACACGACGTCGTGATGCTGTCCGGCAACATCGTTCCGTTCAGTAGGATCCTGCGCAAGATCATAAAGTTCCCATTTATAGGACGGCCAGCTCGATACAAGTTTCCATTTTCCAATACGTGCAGCACGATTACCAGCGCGCTCCCAAAATAAACCTTCTTGTCGCCGAACGGTATCTTGATCTTGGAACAAAACCTGAAGCAAACTCTTTCCTGGTAAAGCATTCGCCTTATGCCCCTCGTATTCTTTTGGATATACCGCACCAACCAAATCGTAGAAAGTCGGCGCCAGATCAATGACGTGACCAGTGCCCTGCTTGACGCCTTTCGCGATTTTACCAGGAAACCAAGCTATAAATGGGGTATTAATCCCACCTTCATAGGTATAATCTTTAAATGCTTTAAAAGGTGTATTGGAGGCATATGACCAATTTTTGCCCTGCGATTCATAAGAACCCAGTGTCCCAACCGGTCCTTTATTTATCCGGGCGCCATGATACCAGCGAACAAGATCTTCGGCCGGCGCACCGTTGTCTGACAAGAAAACAATCAGTGTATTGTCCAATTGTCCATTGTCTTTTAGCTTATCTAGTAATTTTCCTATAGTCTGATCCAATCTGTCGACCATAGCCGCAAACACTTCCATTTTTTTTGACCACAGTTTTTTTTGATCAAATGATAATCGTGACCAATCGTAAATATCCTCATCAACAAGCGATGGTTGGGTCGCTTGGGACACCATTCCTAATTGTTTCTGGCGTTCAAAGCGCTGTTGACGTATCACCTCCCACCCATTGTCATACCGGCCTTTATATTTGGCGATATCTTGCGGCAACGCTACTAATGGCCAATGTGGGGCTGTATGTGCCAAATAGAGAAAAAAAGGTTTATCCTGCGTTTTGATCTGATCCAAAAACGCCTCAGCTTGACGATTGATTACCTCTGTCGAAAAGGAATCTTCCAAGGGATAGCCTTCAGAATAGGTTTGTTCTTGAAAAGTCGGCGCGCCTGAATCTGCATTTTTTTCCACTCTTGGAAATACCAAATCAAAACCGCGCTCCCAGGGCAAACTTTTCCCTTTTCCAGACACGTGCCATTTACCCGAGGTTGCCGTGATATAACCATTCAACCGGAGGACTTCGGCAATGGTCAGTGATTCCGAATTAATATAACCCTGATAGGCAGGCAGTCCGAGATCGTTGGAAAAATATCCAACGCCAGCTTTGTGTTGATATTGCCCTGTGATTAGGGAGGCCCTTGTCGGCGCACATATCGAATTGTTATAAAATTGCGTCAGCTTTAGCCCTTCATTGGCTAAACGATCCAAATTGGGTGTAGAAATTTCCGAACCGTATGCTCCAATATCGGAATAGCCTAAATCATCGGCCAAAATCAAAATGATATTTGGCTTTCTTTGTTGTGCATAACCTAACAGTGTAGCAACCACAAGGTATAATGTCAAAATTATCTTTTTCATGTTCTTCATTTATAGTCCTATCGAAATTGATTGTTTGTTTTTAAACGCTTGTAATCCACAACGGAATTCTCTTCAGCCCAGGCTTTATACCTTGCTTCGAGATCTTTCACGATAGCTGGATAACGGCTAGCAAGATTGTTGTTTTCGCTTCGGTCTTCATCGATATTGTATAATTCGGGTTTGTTACCATCCTTAAATAAAGAAACTAATTTCCATTTACCATATCGCACGGCACGATTGCCTGCACGTTCCCAAAATAGCGGAACATGCCGATCGACCTGATTGCTATCTGAACGCAAGAGCGGTCTCAAACTCAGCCCCGGAAGTGTATTTATCGCCGTGTCGCCGACATGTTCCGGATAGGTCGCACCTGCAAAGTCATACAAGGTGGGAGCGATATCAATAAGATGGCCTACCCCCTTCTTAATCACGTTTGCCCGCACCTCTTTTGGATACCACACAATGAAGGGGGCACCAATGCCACCTTCATACGGATTATCTTTGTAACTTCTCAAAGGTGAGTTTCCGGTTTGGGACCAATTGCTGTTTTGCACATCATAGGAACCTGGTAATCCGACAGTCTCTGTATTCCTTGCCGTATACACGCGTGTGCGATCCCCACCTTGGGCACCGTTATCAGACAAAAAAATGATTAGTGTATTCTTATCTTTTTTTAGCTCTTTTAACGTTTTTCTTATGCGGCCGATACTCTGATCCATGCGATCGATCATACCGGCAAAGACCTGTTGCCGACGTTGCCAATACTGCTGCTCATCATAGGTCAATTTATCCCAGTGCTGTAGCGCAGTGTCTTTTTTGGCAATGGCCTGCCCGATAGGAAACACACCTTTCTGCTGCGCATTTTCATAACGTTGCGTACGCAGGTTATCCCATCCCCCACGATAGACTCCTTTATACTTTTGAGTTTCTTCTTCCGGTGCCTGCAGGGGCCAATGTGGGGCATTGAATGCCAAATACAAGAAAAAAGGCTTTTTATCTTTCTGCTGTTCTTTCAGAAAACCAATGGCTTGATCCGTGATCTCATCTGTCAAATAACGTCCCTTTGGCAAATAAAAGGGTTTATTATTCCGGATGAGCGATACAGTTGCCTGCTCCGGTCCATTTACTTCATAAAAATTGGACGCCCCGCCAACAAAATTGAAAGACCGCTCAAACCCGCGCTGTGCCGGCCACTGATCGTAATCATCACCCACATGCCATTTTCCCGATATAATAGTGGAGTAGCCGGCCTGTTTCAAAACCTCAGCCAGCGTCCGTGACTCCCGATTTAAAAAACCCTGATAGGCAGGCAGTCCAAGATTCACATTAAAATAACCTACACCTGCGCGATGCGCATACTGCCCCGTCAATAAAGAAGCACGCGTAGGGGCACAAATGGAATTGTTATAAAATTCCTGAAATCTCGTTCCTTCTTTAGCCAAGGCAGTCAAATTGGGGGTCTGCAGGTCCGTTCCTCCATAGGGCTCTATATCCGAAAAACCCAGATCATCTACCAAAATCAATACAATATTCGGTCGATTGTCCTGTCCCCAGCTTATCCTTGGTAAGATGGTTAGGCAAAGTGCAACTAATAAATATGTCGTTTTCATCTACTTAAAATTTGATTAATACCTTATCGATTGATCCAATCGGGGTGCTGCGAGAGATTAGGATTGAGATTCAGTTCCCTTTGTGGCGTCGGAAAATGAATATGGCGAGCCGATGCATTCGTCTTGCCGGCAGCTTTCAGCTTAGCAACATAATAGGTCGCTCCCCTGCGAACCAGATCAAACCACCGTTGATATTCGTAAACAAGCTCCTTTCTGCGCTCCTCAAAAACCAATTCTCTAAAAGCATCCTTCGTTTCCGTAACGGATACTTCGTCTATTCCTGCACGACGACGTACCGCATTAATCGCATTAAGAGCTTCTAAAGTCGGCCCGTTCAACTCATTTTCGGCCTCTGCAAAAATTAGCAATACCTCCGCATAACGGATGATCGGCATATTTTTGGAAGACTGCCCCTGATTTCCTACAACCGTTTCATCATAATATTTACTAAATTGCGGTTTGTTTAAGGCATAGTATTTACCATCTATTGGTGACACCATTCCCGTTGTAAAGGTCACAGAAAGACGTTTGTCACGTGTTGCAAAGCTTTTATATAATCCTCCTTCGCTATGAAGCGCATCTGCATAATCCCCATTTATGCCAGGAATATCGGCTGGCGCAGATCTACTGGCCAAAGAATTCCCCTGATAGCCACTATTGCCTTTAAATTGAGCAGAAAATATATGTTCAATACCATTTTTCTCCCCAATATTAAAGACATTGGCAAAATCTTGGAAAAGCGCATAACCTTCTTTATCGATAACTTCCTTGGCTAATAATTTTGCATTGGCCCAATCTCCTCGCGTCAGATAGACTTTAGCCAAAAGACTTTTGGCTGCTCCAGCAGTGGCGCGTCCTTTATCTGATTCCGAATAAGACTTATAGTTAGGAAGCGCCGAAGCAGATTTTAAATCTGCTATTATCAATCCATACACCGCATCCTCTGTCGCTTTGGCCACATAGAGTTCTTGAGGAGATAAAGACTCTACTGGACTCGTTACCAGTGGAACTGGTCCAAACCAACGCACTAAATTAAAATAGTGGAGTGCCCTCAAAAATTTTGCTTCGTTGATCAGACGCTGTTGGAGAGTTGGATCGATCTGACTTGCAGACAGCACACTTATTTTAGCAATATTGACATTTGAAGCATTGATCGCATCGTAGCTCTGCTTCCAGAGCTGTTCCATACGGTCATTGGATGCATCATGGGTTAGATTGCTCAGCGCTCTAACATGTGCATTTCTAGCCCTCGGCCCTGCTTCATAATCATCTGTGGCCATTTCAACACCAATCTGGAGCAAGCTGTTGTACAAAGACTGCCCAGTTTCATATAGCTTTCTGTAAGTTCCTGTCACTGCAGCTATGGCTTGATCCTGATTAAGATAGTATTGCTCCGAAACCAAAGCACTTGCGGGATCCTCCTCCAATTTCGAGCAGGAAATTGCCGTTAGAAAAATCAGAATGACAGTGGATAAAACATGTATTTTTTTCATTTGATGAATTGCTTTTTATTGATAATGAGCTAAAAAACTCAGAACTTCTCACTATCCCCATTTAGAGATCTATTAAAAGGTCAATGAAACTCCTGCAGAAAAAGACCTAGATGCAGGGTAAATGCCCAGATCGGTACCTATCTTTACATTGCTCCCTGAGGTAACCTCCGGATCAAAACCTTTATATTTGGTCCAGGTTAAAAGATTTTGGGCTGTTAGATAGAGATTGAGTCCCTTTATTTTAGCGTCCTGAAGCCACTCTTTAGGAAAACTGTACCCAAAATGCAATGATTTTAGCCGAACAAAAGAGCCGCTTTCTACAAACTGGTCCGAAAATACAGGAGCTGGATCCAACTTCGCCCGGGGATAAGAATGACTCGGATTTGATGAAGTCCAGCGCTCCAATGCATCAATTGATGCATTCTGTTGACCGGTAAACATCTCCAAATTCTGCCTATTAATATTCAGAAGATCATTCCCGACAGTGCCTTGGATGAGAAACGAAAGATCAAAACCTTTATAGGACATACTATTGGTCAATCCAAAAATAAAATCCGGCTGTGCATTACCTAGAATCGTTCTATCATTTGCAGTCGTAAATTGTCCGTCACCATCGATATCTTTGTAAAGACGGTCACCCGCTTTAGGACTCGCATTCCCTGTAAACTTACCCTTAATACCCTCCTCTCCCGACTGCAGAATACCATCGGTAACATTGCCATAGAAGGTGCCTAAAGGCTCTCCAGCTTTAATGATATAATTTCCAGAAATATAAGAACTGGCGCCGTCACCAATCTTCAGTACGGTGTTGCGATTCAGGGAAAAGTTTACATCTGTGCTCCAGCTGAACAATCCCTCGATATTCCGCGATTTCAACCCCAATTCAAATCCTTTATTTGATACAGACCCAAAATTCTGAAGGGAAGAGGCATAACCGGAGGTCCAAGGTATTTCCACATTAAGCAGGAGATCTTTTGTCTTTTTATAATAATAATCAACTGTAAATTGAAGACGGTTGTTAAGTAAACTGATATCAAACCCGCCATCATATTGTACAGTGCTTTCCCAACCGAGGTTTTTGTTGGGAATACGTTGCGGAGCAAAACCAGTGACCACGTTGTTTCCAAACAGATAATTTAGGCTATATAAGGTAGATAATGATTGATATTGCCCGATTTCTTGATTACCCGTGGTTCCAAAACTCGTACGAATCTTAAAATCATCTACTCCAGGAAATGCTTCCTTAAAAAAAGACTCATTGCCAGTGCGCCAAGAAAGTGCTATCGACGGAAAATTTCCCCATTTGTTGTCTGCCCCAAAGCGGGAACTACCATCACGACGGAGACTTGCCGAAACATAATATTTATTTGCGTAATTGTAATTTACCCTGGCAAGATAAGAGTGCAATACCCATGCGTAGCTGTCAGAAGAAGGACGTACAATGGTGGATCCACTCTGTAGGTTATTGAACAGTAAGTCGTCGGTCACAAAATTTTCCGCTCCAGCGTTGAAGATTGCATTTTTGGATTCTTGCTGAGTAAATCCAAGTAAAGCATTGAACGTATGTTTTCCTGTGTTTGCCGTATAGTTTAAAGTGTTTTCATTCAGCCATGAGGTTCCATCCAAATTCCCTAAGCTTGCTTTCCCCTTTGAACCTGCCCCCTCATAGATGTAAGATGGCAAATAAAATTTATCATTTCGGCCATTTAGGTCAACGCCAACCAATACCTTCGCTTGTAGACCATTTAAAATACGATACTGTGCAAAAGAAGTTCCCAATATCCGTAGTCCATTGGATGAATTTGTCGTTTCTTTCAAGGTAGCTATTGGGTTGGCAAAGATGTTTTCAAAAGGATTTCGTAATGTATAGGCACCGTTGGCATCATACACAGTTGCCGTCGAAGGCATCATAAGCAAAGCATTGACAATTCCTGTCGGCGCTATTTGCGCATAAGTTTTGTTGATGGATAAATTTGCACCAACCTGTAACCGGTCGAAAGGATTTGCGTCGATATTTGATCTAAATCCTACACGCTTGAAATTAGTGTTGACAATGACACCCTGCTGATCAAAATAATTTGCGCCTAAATAGTATTTCACTTTTTCAGCTCCTCCCAATAAAGAAAGCTGCTGATTATAAATCTTTCCAGTTTGAAAAGCCTCTTTTTGCCAATTTGTACCAGCACCTAGCTGATCGATTTCAGTTTGACTGCGGTATTGAAAAGCTCCGAGGTTGGGATTCGCATCGTACAAGGCCTCATTTCTCAAGATTGCAAAATCGTGAGCATTCAGTACCTCGATTTGTTTTAATACTTTTTGTGCTCCAAAACTCCCCTCATAGTTTAATTGTACCTGTCCTGCTCTACCTTTTTTCGTTGTTACCAAAATCACCCCATTGGCCCCTCTGGATCCATAGATTGCAGTTGCAGCAGCATCTTTTAACACTTCAATACTTTCAATATCTGTTGGGCTGAGGCTTGCTAATGGGTTTACTGGTGTGCCGCTCCCTACTCCTGTACTTTCTGTTTGATTATATACTGGAAATCCGTCAATAACATAGAGGGGTTCATTCCCCCCCTGGATGGATGCGCCGCCACGAATGCGAACACTCACACCTCCGCCGGGTTGTCCCGAAGTTTGTGTAACCTGAACGCCCGAAATTCCTCCTTTCAATGCCTGATCAAGCGAGGATACGGGCTGTCTGAGAAGCTTCTCAGGCAAGGTCGCCACAGCCCCAGTGAGATCACGACGTTTCTGGGTTCCGTACCCTACAACCACAACCTCATCCAAGTCTGTTGAGATGGGCGATAGCGCTATTACAGTCGGTGAAGAATTGACAACTACCTGTTTTTTCTCATAGCCTACAAAACTGACTATTAACGTAAAAGGGAGCTTCTGTCCTGTCACAAACTGGAAATTACCTCGGTTATCCGTTTGTACACTATGTGTTACAGCTTCCAATTGTACCGTAACGCCCGTAAGAGGTTCTTGGGTTTTCGCATCGATAACTTTACCGATTAACGATGCATTAATAATTGGTCTGGGTTCTTGTGCCTGTACACTTCCAAATGCGTACAGAAAAAGCACAACTAAAAGAGAATACCAAAGTACTCTGTGTTTTTTCATCGTAAATTCTATTTAATGTGAAAATGCAAACAAGTGCCAACGCCATTGGTACTCTTGTTATAAATAAGATGGAATGCTTATCGGACAATAAGCAGAAGGAAGGTCGTGCTTTTCAGCACATGCGCATTCGACAAATAAATAGATAAAAATTAGATGCAATGAAGCATTTTTGCTTGCTCTCTCGATAGAAAAAGTAGTCGTTTTTCATACTTGTAAAATATTTAATGAGATAATTTTGTAATCGTTGCCAACGCCAATCGTTAACGACTACCCAAATATAAAACTATTTACAATAATATCTATATACTTAGTAGTTTATTTATAAAAAAAGTAAATTCATTTTTATCAACAAAGCAGCTACACAACTATCAGCTATGATTTGACAAGATTTTTGTTACAAAGATATAGTTCATCCGAACTTTTAATCCGTTAATATCTAACGCCAGCAAGACATCATTAACTTGTAGCCAAATTTGCCGTTTAGACAGTGCTTGTTCAGTGCTCGTCCAGTGATTACTCAGTCATTATTCAGCCAGTAGTGACTAAGTAATGACTGATCACTAGCTAAATAATGAATTAAAATTGTCTATTGGGATAAATTGGGATTAGGTTATTCCAGCTTTATTGTTTATCTTAAATGTTTATAACCTTATAAGCAATTATGGCAATCATTAAAAATGGCGTTAATGGAACGGTCTCCGGAAAGGCAGGTTCTGTTGTATTTGTTTTGACTAAAACAGGAAATTATGTACGCTCTCTTCCTCGCGTAAAAAAGCGAAAGCCCAGTGCTGGTCAGTTGCTCTTTAGAACACGTTTCAAAATGGTGAGATCGCACATCATTATGCTAAATCCGATCATAAAATTGGGGTATAAGACATACAGCGCTCCTAAAAGGCCATACGACGCCGCGATGTCGTATAATTTGAAAGAAGCCCTTATTCGCCAAGATGATGGCTTTGCGATTGACTGGCAAAAGTTTATGATCGCGAAAGGAAGTCCAAATCCCATCAATTCCTACAGCATGGATTTTGATCAGGAAAGTCAGGTGCTTGAAGTTACTTGGGAATATGATACCTATTTGGAGAATAAAAATAAAATCCAGAACTACAATTCCTTCTTAGTTTTATATAGTGCAACAGATGACAGAGTTGAATATCCAATTTTGACCAATGACTCAAAAAGCAAGTTATCATCTGGAAAACAGAACATTAAGATCCGAGAACATAAAAAGGAAGTTACCTACGAAGTGTTTATCTTTTTTGTAGAAAGCTATGGTGAAGGTAATACAGATAGCCTGCACTTGGGTAGCATAAAAGTTTGAGAGGAGTTAATTGAACTATAGTCTAGTTGAAGTTGGTGAATAGATGAAAATTGGCCCTACGACTGATAAAAAATACCTGAAACCAGTGATCATGTTTATAGACCAATTGGTCTATTTTTGCAACAAAGAACGGTGAATAATGAGAAAATTAATTGGGTATTGTTTAGTTACCTTAGGAGTAGGGCCACTATACACAAAAGCGCAGGAAAATTTAAAATTCGATGATAGCTTCAACTTATGGAATGTTCGGTGCGGTCAGCAGGCCACCGTCTTTGCGGCAAAAGCTTACGTGCGCGAGCAGCCTAATCTTAAGGCTGCCATCGTCGATTCCCTATCGATAGGAAATATTGTTACAATCACTAGCCCACCATTTAAAGGAAATACCATAAAAAATTTTTATGCCCCTTGGCATGAAATAACCTATGCTGAAAACGGCATCAAAAAAATCGGCTTTATTTGGCTGGGGCTCTTAGCGCTAGGAAAACTAAGTGCTTCAGATGGCTCGCAATACATATACGGTTTTGAGCGTTTGACTGAAAATAGCGACGGACAGAATCTCTTCTCAACAGGTGTCAAAATTCTCGATGCAAAAGGAGGTTTTCTAGCTGAACATACCTATCCTTTCACCTATTCTGGACAAACCTTCGCGCAAAGTAAATTGCTTCCAGCAATGGGTCTGCAAAACGTCAAGCAGATTTTGCGTATGGAATTTTTGGGTGAAGCCTGTGGCATACCATCGGAATATTACTATATGGCCTGGACAGGAAAGCAGCTTATCGATCTGCCAAGTCGGTATTCGGTCGCTGATGCGGGTATTTATTATTACGATGAAAAGATGCTATTTCCTTCCGAACATGGCAAAAACAATCAGATTATTTATAAATACATCGAAGAAGGGGAAGCTTTGGACGATCATGCAGAAAATGCAAATTTTAAAATCACAAAAAAGCAGGAAGAGTTCCAATGGAGTGGTACAAGTTTTCAAAAGCTTTCGACATCCAAATAGTATTTTAAACCGTTTTTAACGCAATAGATTCATCAAAGACACGAATTTACAAATGGAAGAAAAATATATTTATGACTTATTCTACAGCGGACAACTAGATCTATTTATTATTGAAGGGGAAAACCAACTGCGGCTAAGCGATCAAGATGTAATGCTTTGGACATACCTCGCTATCGCCTATCATGATCAGGTCTATTACGAGGGGCAAGATGCTGTTTTCGATATTATTCAGGAAAAAATGATCCCCTATTTTCAAAAAGCGCTGACCATCGACCCAGAAAATGAAACAAGCTTATATCACATGCTGAATTATGTTTTGGACAATCAAGCAACATTAGCCCAAATGGGTCGTCCAAATCTACATGTTACCGAAGCCAATAAGGATACCTTTGTAGCATACGCGAAAAAGCTAATCGCTTCACGCAACAGTTCGATATACGGTTATAACTTTTTAGTCAATATCTACGAAGGACTCCAAGATGATACAGCGATGCTGCCAGTTTTAGAAGCCGGTATCCATTACATCAGAGATACATTCCTACATGAGCGGGAAGCCATGGATCACAATTTCTCCATCTTTTGGATGAAAAAAATTTATCTGTTGGACCGCAATAAACAGATCAATCCATCCAATATTTGGGATTTGATTGCATCCGACTTTAAACATTTCATTAGCAGCAATGAAATGGACTATGTGAATCTTGCGGAAATCGCTTATGAGAATCAAGCAATTGATCTTTCCTTAAACATTTTATTAAAGCTTATAAAAGGCGAAAACTCAGCGCTACATATTCATCAAGAATTGGTGAAATGGCATAATCGCTTTGAGGAGCTAATTGCCGAGGGTTATGAAAACCCTAATGTGTACTACTATCAGCTTATTATTGAGCGTAATTATTCGGAAGAAATCGGAATTCCGCTCGACTATTATTATCTCCATGCGCTCAAATTGATCGATGCTTATCCCCACTCTTTTGTCGGTTACCACTTTGCGGCAGCCTATCGCTATGATGAAGAGCGTTATGCTGAAGCGATTCCATATTTAGAGCTGGTAGGAGAACGAAAATGGAATGCAACATCATGGCGGCGTTTGGTCGAATGCACATTTAGGACTCATGGGGAGGTCTATAATCAAGTCCCCTTGTTCGATGACCTTCCCCGTGAATGTTACAACGAAGCAGTCGTTCTCTCCGATTTTGTCTCTTCATTGGAGAATTTAAGCCAAGCTGATCGATCGGCATTCCAATACCTTATCCTCGAACTCTACCTTCAGGCTTACGATGCTTTCAAAGACTATTTTGAAGCATACAAATACGAAAGCGACTATTTCGGAGGAAAACACAATCAGGCGATGAATTGCAATAATCTGGCGTTGGCTTACAAAGAGGTGGGTGAACTGGAAACGTGCTACGCTATTGCTTCCGAGGGGTTGCAGTATGCAGATTTTGAAGAACTTCATTATACCCGGGCGGATGCGTTGTCAACTTTAGAAGATTATTTCCGGCTGGAAGAGGTGCTGCAACAGTACTTTGACACCTATCCGATTTCTTTGGAAGCTACCCTTGAAAACGAGGGTACTACCTTTCCACCTTGTTACCGCATGCTGGTACACCAACTCCATGTCGAATATCAGCTTGGGCGTTCAGCGGATATGGAATCCAGAGCCCAGCAGTTTTTGGAATTCAGCTATAATTTTCACCTAAATAATCCCAATCTGAATGAGTATCACTATCGCGACTTTGAAGCGTCGAAAAACGGCGTGGAGAATGTAATTTATCGGATTCGGGAAGCAGACAATTTGGCGAAGCGCATCTCTTACTACCAGGATATGGCACAAAAATATCCTCATGAAGCACAACCGCAATATGTACTGATGCAACTCTACAACGAAAAGAGCGACTATAAGGCAATGAACGCCGCTGCGCAACAATATCTCAAAAATAAACCAGCATTTATCATTAATAGTTTTGATCGAGCGAAGACCTTGTATCTAATCCTCAAAAGTCATTACTATATGAAAGATTATCGCGATGGGTTACACCTGTTCCAAACCAATGACAAATGGGTACACTCCGTCATGGATCCTGATGATTATGTGCTTTGGTTAAAATTTGGTATTCAACTTTTTACCGAAAGCAATGACATCAATGCTGTAACACAATACATTGATCTATTTCATCGTATATATACACAATGCGGTTGGACCTATGACGACGACGTTGAATCAGTTAAGTTAGCAGAAGCACGTGTAAACTATAAATCAGGGAATCTTAAAAAAGCCCACCGTCTGCTTGATGAAATCCTGGTCTATTCTGATCACGATCCTTTAGCTGATGTATATAAGCAGACATGGAAAAAGCCAGGTTTTTTCTCTGGTTTTAAATTTTAAATGGTTCAAAATTTTCCACATAGCTTTCCCTCTCTCACTCCAAGCTCTCTGATTTCTCCTGCGCTAGAGAACTTGGAGTGAACACTTCTGATACAAATCTATCCTGTCAAAAAACGTTAAAATAATAGGTAGGTTGTGCCCAAAAAACTATCTTTGAATTGATGCGGCTATTAAACGCCTATCCTACTATTTTATTAATTCTTTCATTTCATGCTATGAAAATACAACACTATATCGCAACAGGGGTGTTCATGCTATCCGCTTTGACAAACTATGCACAAGACAACAGTTCAATAGCTAGCAACGTCAAAATCGCTGGAAATTGTGCCATGTGCAAAAAAACAATAGAAAATGCCGGCGCTTCAGCTCATGCTAAAGTAGACTGGGACGAAGACGAGCAAACAGCAACAATCGCTTATAATGCTGAAAAAACGTCATTAGATGCTGTACTAAAGCATATTGCGGGAGCAGGTTATGACAATGAAAAATACCTGGCTGCTGAGGACACTTACACTAAACTACATAGTTGTTGCCAGTATGAAAGAAATTTGGTTCCGACAGCATCAGCTAGTCCACCAGGCACAACAACTGAACCAACGGCATCAGCAGATAACATCGACAATGGAAGTGCTTTTCAAGCGATCTACAATCAATATTTTCTACTCAAAGATGCACTCGTCGCAGCAAATAGTAAAAGTGCCGCATCCTTAGCAAATGATCTTTCCAATATCGTTGCTGAAGTAAAAATTGCCGATCTTTCGAAGACGGAACAGGAAGTCTGGAAAGCAAAAATGACTGCACTCAAAGCTACTGTAAAGCGTCAGCAACAGGCAAAAGATATAACCACACAACGGGAAGCATTTGTTACACTTTCTGAGGAAATTTATGCTTTGTCCAAAAGCTCAAAACCTGCGCATCCTACTTATTACCAAAAATGCCCCATGTTTAACAAAGGCAAAGGCGCGACTTGGTTGAGCCGTCAAAAAGAGATCAAAAATCCTTACTATGGCGCTCAGATGCTAACATGCGGTAGTACGATTCAGACGCTTTAGCATATAGCATCGTTTAAATAAAACTTATCACTGTTTATAAAGGTTTATCTCGTAAAGAAATAAACCTTTTTTTTGTGATTACACGTCAATTAATGATTTTTATAAACCAAAACAGTATATTTAGTATCAGTAGTAAAGGGAGGAGTGAAATGTTCAAACTAATTTATTAAAATCAACGTTCGATTCATGGAGAAAGTGGTTATTACGGGTGGTACTGGAGCAATTGGTCTCCATTTGACAAAGCTATTGGTTGCCAATCACTATGATGTGATTATTTTTACCAGAAATCCCAAGTCGTATCCTGCGCAGGCCAACGTTAAGTATTTACATTGGGATCCCAAAAAACAGGAGGTAGATGTCAAATCGATTCAAGAAGCTGACTATATCATCAATCTGGCAGGTGCAAATCTTAACGCCAAGCGCTGGACAAAAGCGTATCAGCAAGAAATTATTGCCAGCCGAGTAGAAAGTGGGCAGTTGCTTTACCAAAGTTTAAAAAAGCTACCAAATCGTGTTAAAGCTGTCCTATCAGCTTCCGCTATTGGTTGGTATGGAGCGGACGACCCTTACCAGAAAAGGCCTTTTATAGAAGGAGACCCACAAGGCGGCAATTTTCTATCCTGGGTTTGCAACCTTTGGGAAGGCAGTGTTAAGCCTATTGAAACGTTGGGAAAAAGACTTGTTGTATTCCGCTTTGGAGTTGTGATTAGCAAGGACCAGGGATTGTTAAAGGAGATCGGCCGCTTCCTACCCTTTCGTTCAATTCCAATATTGGGTTCGGGCAAGCAGATGCTCAGTTGGATCCATATGGATGATCTCTGTCGTATGTTGTTATTTGGCATACAAAATAATAACCTCGCAGGCATTTACAATGCCTGCTCATCTGAACCGCTTCCCCTTGGTGAATTTATTAAAAGAATCGCCCGGCGTACTTATGGCCCTTTGTACCTAAAGCTTCCTACACCGTCATTTTTGATCAGGTGGATGCTGGGAAAAAAAGGACAGGAAATGGTAATCGATGGCACATGGGTAAGTAACAAAAAAATTGTTCAGGAGAAATTTCCGTTTAAATATCCGCTTTTGGATAATAATTGTATAGACAATTTACATATCGATTAATGGTTAATTGCTGTTACTTTCCGCCCTTTTTGGGACAAAATCCGTATATTTGCGGCTTATGAAGATTTTTAGATATGGCGCAAAGGGCTCCGAAAAGGCGGGAGTCATTTTAAACGAAAAGAGATATGATGTTTCAGTAGGAAATTTCCAATATAACCGCGATTTCTTTGCGGATGTCTCGAATTTGGAAAGACTACAAACCTATGTCATTGAGAATAATGACAAGCTTAAGGAGATAGCTGATGACGAGCGTATCGGAGCACCATTAGAAGCCCCTTCCAAAATTCTGTGCGTGGGACTTAATTTTGATGATCACGTGAAAGAAACGAAATTGGAGCAAGCTTCAGAACCTATTGTCTTTATGAAATCCGTATCTGCTTTCAACGGACCTTTTGATGGAATTACCCTTCCGAAGTCCTCTGTGAAATCAGATTGGGAAACTGAACTTGCCATTGTTATAGGAAAAAAGGCTTCCTATGTGACGGAAGAAGAGGCACTGAATCATGTATTTGGCTACGTGCTGCACAACGATGTTACGGAGCGTGAGTTTCAAATCGAACGCGGCGGAACCTGGGATAAAGGTAAAGGATGTGACACGTTCGCACCTATTGGTCCGTTTATAGCGACCAAAGACGAAATAAAAGATGTTGATCATTTAAGAATATGGCTAAAGCTCAATGGTGAGCTTATGCAAGATGGCAATACAAGCGATTTTATCTATCGCATTCCCAAGTTGATTTCCTATTTAAGTCAATTTATGAGCTTACTTCCAGGTGATATTATTTCTACGGGATCGCCTGCAGGATCTGGAATGGGAAAATCGCCGCAAAGATTCCTTCAAGATGGTGATATTATCGAATACGGGATTGATGGACTCGGGTCGGCAAAGCAAGTAATTTCGGCCTACAAAACGATATAAAAAAGGGTGTAATGGGTTCTTTTTTATCCGTGGCATTTGTGTACATTTATGGCATGATCATACATTTGTCCAAATAAAACATTTAACTCCTGACAGAGTCAATGATTCAACTAAACAACATATCCAAATCGTTTGAAGTAAAAGCCGCACGTATTGATGCCTTAAAAGATGTCTCCCTGTCTATTGGCAAAGGGGAAATTTTCGGCGTTATAGGTGCCTCTGGGGCTGGAAAAAGTACATTAATCCGCTGTGTCAACCTGCTGGAAAGACCAGATTGTGGTCAAGTAATGATAGAAAACGATGACTTGATGTCGCTGTCGGCCAGTAGTCTTATGCTGAAAAGGAGAAAAATTGGAATGATTTTTCAGCATTTCAATCTCTTATCCTCAAGAACGGTATACGAAAACATATCTTTTCCACTTGAACTGGAGGGAAAATCAAAAGAATTTATCCGTCAAAAAGTGCTTGAACTATTGCGCTTGGTAGGATTGGAAGACAAGGCCGAAGGCTATCCTGCAAATCTTTCAGGCGGTCAAAAGCAGCGCGTTGCCATTGCAAGAGCCTTAGCCAACGACCCTTATATCCTTCTTTGCGACGAGGCCACAAGCGCGCTAGATCCAGCGACAACAAAATCCATCCTCAAGCTGCTAAAAAAAATAAATAAGCAACTTGACCTCACAATATTGCTGATCACACACGAAATGGATGTTATAAAAAGTGTCTGTGATCAGGTTGCAGTATTAGACCAGGGAAGACTGATCGAAACGGGCCCGGTAGAGGCAGTATTTGCCAATCCAAAAGAAATAACCACCAAGAATTTTATTCAATCTTCACTTGAAGTTGAAATTCCGCTGAGTTTACAGGAACGATTGAAAACTACAGGGAATCCACTGGTAGAAATCTACCTCACTTCAAATGAAGAGTCCATCTCTTTTATAGCATACTTGGAACAAAAATTTGACGTCAAAACAAATATTATTTCGGCACAAATCGACTATATTGGTGAACTGAAATTCGGGGTTATATTGGCTGAACTATCCGGAGAACAAGAAAATATAACAAACAGTATATCTTTCTTAAAAGAAAAACATGCACAAACAAAAATCTTAGGCTATGTCTGATCAGGTATTTACACTGCTGTTATCAGGTACTTTAGAGACCTTAGCCATGACTTTTCTGTCGGGCTTCTTTGGTTTTTTGCTAGGGCTACCCCTTGGAATATATCTTTTCTTAACCCGAAAACATCAGTTGCTCGAAAACAAAGGTATGCACCAGCTTGTATCCTTGTTCGTGAATATTTTTAGGTCTATCCCATTTATCATACTCATTGTATGGATGATTCCGTTTACACGTCATATCGTAGGAACATCAATCGGGATGTCCGCAGCATTGGTTCCATTGAGTATAGGCGCAGCGCCTTTTATTGCACGACTTGTGGAAAATAGCCTACTTGAAATTCCCAACGGCCTGATTGAGGCCGCAAGAGCAATGGGCGCAAACGCAAAACAGGTAATTTTTAAAGTTTTGCTTCCTGAGGCTCTCCCCTCGCTGGTAAACAATGCAACAATAACGCTAATCACACTTGTTGGCTACTCCGCAATGGGTGGCGCCGTGGGTGCTGGTGGACTGGGACAGATTGGTTATCAGTATGGTTATGTCGGATACGATACTTTTATCATGAATTCTGTTTTAATTTTATTAATTTTAATCGTATTCCTGTTGCAATACACAGGAGATTACATCTCAAAAAAAGTAAACCATCGATAACATAAATTGGATGATATGAAAAAATTGAACTATGCATTTGTAATCTTAGCCCTCAGTCTCCTAACGGTTGTGGCATGCAATAACAAAGAAAAGAAAGAGAATATCCTTAAAGTAGGTGTAGTTTCAGGACCAGAAAAGGAGCTTGCAGAAACGGCTAAGAAAGTTGCGAAAGAAAAGTTCAATCTGGATGTTGAGTTGGTGGCCTTCAATGACTATGTGGTACCGAATGAGGCATTAAATCAGGGCGATATCGATGTGAACGTATTCCAGCATCAGCCCTACTTACAGGAGCAATCGAAACAACGTGGTTTCACTAAATTAACCATCGTTGGAAACACCTTTGTATTTCCTATTGTTGCCTATTCAAACAAAATAAAAACGATCACTGCTTTACAGCCTGGTGCCGTTATAGCTATCCCTAATGATCCCACCAATGGCGGACGCTCACTGTTGCTTCTCCAACGAGAAGGCATTATCGGTCTAAAAGAAAATGTAGGTATACAGCCTAAAGTAACCGATATCGTGAGCAACCCCAAACAGATTAAAATCATCGAAATGGAAGCTCCGCAGCTGCCTCGCGTTCTTGATGATCCGCAAGTGACCATTGCCATCATCAACAATAGTTTTGCCGCTCAAGCTGGACTGGATCCAGAAAAACAAGGTTTGTTTACAGAAGACAAAGAATCTCCTTATGTGAATCTGATTGTTGCCCGCGCAGACAATAAAAACGATGAGAAGGTGCAACAGTTTATTCAGGCGTATCAATCGCCGGAAGTAGAAGCAACTGCTAAAAAAGTCTTCAAAAATGGTGCGATTAAAGGCTGGTAAAATTTAGAAAAGTGATAGAATCAGCCGATTTATGCCCCTGTGGCACGGGTATTACCTATGGTGAATGCTGCCGACAAGTACATCGTTTCCATGCCAAAGCCAGTACAGCAGAGGCGTTAATGCGCGCGCGTTATAGTGCCTTTGTAAAAAAGGAAATCGATTTTTTATACCATACATTTCATCCCTCGACAAGGAGGTTTCAAAATAAACAGGCCATCGGACAATGGGCAATGGAGAACAAATGGATGCAGCTTAATATTCTTAAATCTACGCTCCATACCGTCGAGTTCGAAGCACATTATCTGGATGCACAGATGCACGTGCAGGTTCACCATGAAAAGTCTACCTTCAAAAAACAAGGTGACCTCTGGTACTATGTAGAGGGCACAGTAAAATAATAAAAAAGGCAGTCTTAACCTCGGTTAAAACTGCCTTTTTAGTGGTAGACTAATTATTTTACCAGTCCCTATACTTTTCTAGACCAGTTCTTCTGTATCTTCACGATAAGGAGCTTCTTCATCAAACTCTCCTTCCCATTTAGCGACAACAACCGTTGCAAGACAGTTTCCCACAACATTTACCGATGTGCGGGCCATGTCCATCAATTCATCAATACCCAAAATTGCAGCTATAACAAATGTAGGCAATCCAAACTGATCAGCTGTAGCAATCAAAATAATTAATGAAGCTCTTGGAACAGCGGCAACGCCTTTTGATGTGATCATCAATGTAAAGGCAATCATCAGCTGATGGCCAAATGACAAATGTATACCTGCAGCCTGGGCCACAAAAATTGCTGCTAATGAGAGGTAAAGGGATGTACCATCCAGATTAAAGCTATATCCAGTAGGAATGACAAATGACACAATTTTACGTGGGACACCAAATTTTTCCATCGCACTCATTGCTTTCGGTAACGCTGCATCTGAACTCGTTGTCGCAAATGCAATCGAAACAGGTTCCTTAATTGCATTGATAAACCGTTTGACAGGGATTTTCAGGTAAAGTGCGACAGGGAGAAGTACCAGACATAAAAAGCAGAGCAAAGCGAAATACAGCGTAGCCAATAACATGAAGAGATTCTTTAAGATGTCGACACCAAGATGCCCTACGGTATAAGCCATAGCTGCACCAACCCCTATTGGGGCAAAATACATAATGATGTTTGTAAATTTAAACATCGCTTCAGACATGCTCTCGGTAAAATCTACCAAAGGTTTACGCTTCTTTTCATCCACCATCGCCAATCCGATACCGAATAAAACCGAAAAGACTACAATCTGCAAAACCTGATTATCAGCAACAGATTTTACAATGTTTTCTGGAAACAGGTCACGTATAAAAGAAGTAAATTTATAAACGGGATGCACATGGTCAGGAAGTGTTTTAAGGATATGCTCATCCATGCTTTCTTTGGGAGCAGGAAGTTCTTCATGCGGCATATGGGCAACATCAACCCCCACGCCTGCCCGAGTCAGATTAATAGCGCCTAAACCGATAAAAATAGCGCATGTTGTAGCACAGAAGAAATACAACATAGATTTCCATGCCATACGTCCCACTTGCTTTAAATCGGAATGTCCTGCAATTCCATAAACAAGGGTAGCAAAGAGAATCGGTCCAACAATTGTCTTGACCAATTTGATAAATCCTTTACTTAAAGGTTGCAAGGAAATTGCCAGATTTGGAAAATCCAACCCAACGAAGATCCCGATAATCATACAGGTCAAAATCCAGGTGGTCAAATTTTTCTTAAAAAGCGCATTGACAACCAGAACGGTAGCAACTATCCAACGGACAGCCATTAGAAATTCATGCGAAAAGCCTACAACATCAAATTCGTATAATACAGCAATGATACAAGCTAATGTAACTGTGATTAGGGTCATCAACCCTATTTTGGTTTTTAACATTTAAAAGATTTTAATGGTCAAAAGAACAAAAATAAAAAAATACTATGCTTTTGCAAATATTATTATTCCAAATAGCCATGTTTCGCAACAAAATATCGATTTCTCTAAATTCGAGGCCACAAAAAAAGGCAGGAAAATTTCTTCTCCTGCCCAATATTTTTTACGGAGCAATAAACTTATTCCGCGTGTAACCAAGATTTTTTCGCTAAAAGCTCGTCGTTAGACTCACGCACATCTTCGTCGTCCACACAACAATCTACAGGGCAAACCGCTGCACATTGAGGCTCATCATGGAAACCTACACATTCTGTACATTTATCCGAAACAATATAATAGACTTCATTTGAGATTGCTTCCTGAGACTCATTGGCATCGAGTGTAACGCCGTCGCCAAAATCAATAATCCCGTCCAAAGCCGTCCCATCTGAGAATTTCCAAGTTACACCAGCATCGTATATTGCATTATTTGGGCATTCCGGTTCGCAAGCACCACAGTTAATGCATTCGTCTGTAATTTTAATCGCCATTTATAACCTCACAATTATGATAAATAAACTATTTTTGCATTATCAATATGAAACAAAGTCGAATTGTACAATAAGGCTAGTTGATTCACGTTGATTAATGTTAACAGCACAAATATAACACAAATTTGTGTATTCATCTTTTAAAATTTTAATATTTTGACAAAGGAACAACGAATAAATGCATTTGTAAAATTAGGCGAGCAGCTTCAACTGCCATCTGAAGAATCCAGTCAGATCATCCAATCTGCCCAACATAAAAACCCCTGGTATACTCCACAAAATGTTGAACGCGCGCTACAGGCAATTGCAGAAAATCTTACCATAGAGAAACTTACGCATTGGTTGGCGCCATACCCAGATACGCATTCGACAAAAACTGTAGGATTAATTCTTGCTGGCAATATACCTTTAGTCGGATTCCATGATATCCTCGCTGTTCTGATCAGTGGCTTTAAAGCCAAGATAAAAGTATCCTCTGACGACGCGGGACTGACGGCCTATGTACTGGGTCTGCTGGATAAAATTGACCCGTATTTTGGCGATGCTTTTGAAATTGTTGACCGATTAAAAGATTTCGACCTGGTCATCGCAACGGGATCTAACAATAGTGCCCGCTATTTCGATTACTACTTTGGTACCAAGCCGCATATCATCCGCCGCAATCGAAATAGCGTTGCTGTACTGGGGGGCGCGGAATCTCCTAGCCAGCTGGAAGCTCTTGGGCATGATATTTTCGATTACTTTGGACTGGGTTGCCGCTCTATATCCAAAATATTTATACCAAAAAATTATCCAATAGCGCAGTTTTTTGAGGGTATAGCGATATTCAACAATGTGACAGCGCATTTTAAATATACCAACAATTACGACTACAACAAATCCATCTATCTGATCAATGGCGATAAGCATTTTGATAACGGATTTTTATTGCTCAAAGAAGACGAGAAAACAGCTTCTCCCCTTGCTGTGGTTTATTATGAAACTTACGAAACAGTTGCTGAAGTCGAAAATAAACTGATATTAGCGCAAGAAAACATCCAATGTATTGTATCCAAACTGCCATTAGAAGTGCCGTCTCCCGTTTTTCATTTTGGCGAAAGCCAAAGTCCATCGCTGGATGATTACGCTGACGGTGTGAATACGCTTGATTTTCTATTTGCCAACCGTTAAGCTTCCTTTAAATTCGTAGTAAAGAAATTGCATTAAAAATACTAACTTTGAATCTATGTATATCATTAAAGTAAAAGGTGTCGCCAAAATCCCTGATTATGTACAACTAAGAGATGATGCCTTCACCTTGCTTGCATATTTTAGAGTCGACCGCCCGGACAAATCACTTGATAAGATCGGATTAGGAGAAAAGGCAGCGTATATCATGCAACTGGTCAGAGAAATGCCTTTTGGACAAATTAAAAAATTAGAATTTTAGCTTCCATGATTGAAAATAAAGTTATTACATTAAAGAACGTTGACATCTTCCAACAGAAACATTTGGTATTGTCCAATGTAAATTTAAATATCGGCAAAGGCGAGTTTATCTACCTTATAGGTCAGTCCGGCAGTGGAAAGAGTAGTTTGTTAAAGATAATTTACGGCGACTTATACATTGGTAATGGAGAGGGCATGATTGCTGGTTTTGATTTAAAAAAACTGCATGAAAATGATGTTCCTTACCTGCGTAGAAAACTGGGAATCGTTTTTCAGGACTTCCACCTTTTATCGGATAGAAGTATCGAGAAAAACCTCGAATTTGCCCTTAAAGCAACAGGTTGGAAAGACAAGAAAATGATCGATAGCCGTATATTGGACGTATTGGAAAAAGTTGGACTTCGCTCCAAATTAAAGAAGATGCCACATGAACTTTCTGGCGGTGAACAGCAACGTATTGTGATTGCCCGTGCCTTATTAAATAATCCAGAAATTATTTTGGCAGATGAGCCTACAGGTAACCTGGACCCTGCTACATCAGAGGAAATTGTCTTGTTGCTAAGAGACATTGCCAGCTCAGGAACAGCCATATTGATGGCCACACACGATTATACCATTATCCGCAATATGCCTTCTCGTATCATCAAAACCGGCGATGGTATATTACAGGACAATGTCAGTATCTAGACGGAAAACTGACATATAAAAATACCGATTCCGACAAATTGTTAGGCTTTTTTAATAAAATCTGACAAGCTGTCGGAATTTTATTGTTTGGCAAAAACTTTGACAAACGAAGCATAGAGTAAATTTTTGAATCTAATTTTAGCATTGAAGATATGAATGAGCAAGATAATTATTACGATGAAAGCCAAGATCCAGTAGAAACAAATTCTTCTGAACAACAAGAACTACCTGCTGATAATCTAGCAGAAGAACTGTCTACTGAAGATAAACTGGCTGCAGAATTGGCAGAGGCAAAGGATAAGTACATTCGTCTATCTGCCGAATTTGACAATTATAGAAAACGTACAAGTAAAGAACGTGTTGAATTGATTCAATCAGCTGGAAAAGATGTCATCAGCAAGTTGTTGCCTACATTGGATGATTTTGACAGAGCATTAACAGCCATGGAAACTGCAACTGATGTTGAATCGGTAAAAACAGGAATGGATATTGTTAACAATAAATTCAGACAAACATTATCGCAATTAGGATTAAAGGAAATGGACGTTAAAAACCAAGATTTCGATCCTGAATTACAAGAAGCTATTACAGCAATACCTGCCGCTACAGAAGAATTAAAAAATAAAGTGGTGGACGTGATCGAAAAAGGTTACTACTTAGGTGACAAAGTTATCCGTCACGCAAAAGTAGTTATAGGTCAATAATATTAAGACGATGTCAAAAAGAGATTATTACGATATACTTGGTGTCTCGCGATCAGCGGACGAGAAGGAGATTAAATCAGCGTATCGCAAACTAGCGATAAAGTACCATCCGGACAAAAATCCTGGTGACCATGAGGCTGAGGAAAAGTTTAAGGAAGCTGCTGAGGCATACGATATCTTGAGCAATCCACAGAAACGTCAACGTTATGACCAATTTGGACATGCTGGTAATTCTGCCAGCGGTGGTTTCGGCGGTGGCGGCGGCATGAATATGGAAGACATATTCAGTCAATTTGGTGATATCTTTGGTGGAGGACATCCCTTTGAAAGTTTCTTTGGCGGTGGCGGTGGCCAGCGTGGCGGACGCCGCGTAGCAAGAGGAAGCAACTTACGCATAAAAGTTAAGTTAACGCTTGAAGAAATTGCCAAAGGCGTTGAGAAAAAGGTAAAAGTCAACAAGCAAGTCGTCTGTCATACCTGTGACGGATCGGGTGCTAAAGATAAATCTTCTTTCCATACCTGTAAAACCTGTGGTGGATCGGGCTCAGTCAGAAGAGTTACCAATACGATCTTAGGACAAATGCAAACAACAAGCACTTGCCCTACGTGTAATGGTGAAGGCGTAGAAATCACAGCAAAATGTACAACGTGTAGAGGTGAAGGACTTGAACGTGGCGAGGAAACAATCTCCATCAATATTCCGGCAGGGGTGAGTGAAGGCATGCAACTATCCATGAGCGGAAAGGGAAATGCGGCTCCGCGTGGTGGTGTACCAGGAGATTTAATTATATTGATCGAAGAAGTTGCACACGAAAGTTTAAAACGCGACGGACTAAATGTCATCTATGATCTTTATATTAATTTTGTAGATGCTACATTAGGTACCAGCGTGGAAGTTCCGACAATAGACGGAAAAGCGAAAATCAAAATTGAACCCGGCACACAAGGCGGCAAAATTTTACGGTTAAAAGGAAAAGGTATTCCTGAGGTTAATTCTTACCACAAGGGAGACCAGCTTGTATATGTTAATATATGGACACCAAAAGCTGTATCTATCGAAGAAAAAGAACTGTTGAATAAATTGAAAGAATCACCGAACTTTAAGCCTCAACCTGGCAAAAGTGAAAAGTCATTCTTCGAGCGAATCAAAGAATATTTCGAGTAACATCCAGTTAGATAATCATAAAAAAGCCATTTGTCAAATATTGACAAATGGCTTTTTTTTCTATTCTTACTTAAAATTGACATTAAAGAACAAAAAGTCAGCCCAATATCATTATCGTTAAATAGAATCTGTAAAAATAAAATTATATTAAATTTTAAGGTGTTGATCCACTATAATTTACGATTATATCAAATATCTAGACAATCCAATGACAAAAAAATAAAATATGATTTCGATATTTGACTAACAAATTTAAAAAGTCAGGAAGTAATTACTGGCACATTTAAACAACTTTTAAATAAAAAAGACATGAAAAAAATTTTACTTACATTAGCAGCTGTAGCTGGTTTGACATTGGCTTCACAAGCACAAGAATTCGGTTTCAAAAAGAGCGATGTTATTGTTGAAGGTAACTTATCCGCTAATACTTCAAACGACAAAACTAATCAAACAAAAACAAATTCATTTAATTTCAACCCTTCTGTTGGTTACTTTGTTTCTGACAAGATTGCTGTTGGTTTAGATGTAAACGTTGGTAATGAAAAAGCTACAAAAAACGTAGATCAGTCGAATGAATCCTATGTAAAAAACAACCAATTCGGTATAGGTGCATTTGGACGTTACTACTTTCTTGAGTTAGGTTCACGATTCAAAACATATGCACAACTTGGTGCTGGTTATGCGCAAGAAGATGGAAAAATCAATAATGGAACTACCACAAGTGATATCGCTAAAACAAAAGGTTTCGGTGCGAACGCAGGTTTGGGTATCAACTACTTTGTAACGCCTAAAATTGCAATCAATTTTGGTTTAACTGACTTATTGTCATTCAGAACATCAAAAGTTGATGTTGATGGTGCTAAATCATCTAATGAATTTAATGCAAACATCAATAGCTTTAACAACTTCTTCGATACTGCTAAATTTGGTTTGACATTCAAATTCTAGTCTCAACGAAAAAAATAGAAAAAGGAAGGGCGATAAAATATTTTATCGCCCTTTGCTATGTTAGTTATACCGTTTAACAATTCGGAGTTTGTGTGTATAGCGATTCAGTTCCGCATTAAAAATACCCTCTGAATCCATGCGGTCCACACGGACTTTTGCAGAAGCATGGATAATGGTATCGCGATCCAGCATAATACCAACGTGAGTAATCCGGCCTTGCGCATTGTCAAAAAACGCCAAATCACCTACCTTTATTTCTGAAATAAAGTCGACGGTCTCCCCTTTTTCCGCTTGCTGATAAGCATCGCGGGGCAAATAAAGTCCAAAGCAGCTGTAGATCAATTGCGAGAAACCCGAACAGTCAATCCCCCACTCCGAACGGCCGCCCCACAAATACGGTACATCTTTGTAACTCAAGGCGAGTTGCTGGAGCTCACTTTCGACTAATTCCTTCGAAAATAAACTTATGCTTCCCTGATAAGTCAAGTCCAATAGTGGCAGATTAGTCCGGTTCTCTTCATTTAGATACAGCGTGGTCCCATGACAGAGCTGCAGTTGGGTTGCCTCGCCCAAAAGTACCCCTCCCTCTCTTCCAACCACAGTTCGTCTTCCTAAAAAATATTGCTCCTTATCTGAGTCCTCTAATTTTTGAAACTGCCCGTTTTGAATCCAACCCAAATAATCCGTTTCCAATAAGCGTATGGATGTCCAATCCGCCTGCTCGTCCACAATTTCAAAAAGCTCTCCAAACAAAACCTGAGAAACCATCTCGCTACGATGTGCCTGTTCTAGACGTAACGGTACGAGAGCAAGTATACAAATACCATATTTCATATGCTAATAAAACAAAATCGTCCAATCTATGATTATATATTATATGACGAAGATAAATTAATAATAGCAGATATGGAGAATACAAATTCAAAATTCAAAAGGATATTAGTCGCTGTTGACGACGAGCCATGCGCTGAAAAGGCAATACATTATGCGAAAGAAATGGCCCAAGTATTTGGAGCCTCCGTAGCACTTGTCACCGTTATCCCCCCTACTTCTCCTGCCAATTTTGGCGCAGATCCCTTATTGGGGCAGCAGCCTATCATCGTTCCGGAGGTTTCGGAAATGGAACAGGACAATGCGCAAAAGTATCTTGAGAAGATAAGCCGCGAGTTTACTGGTGCTGGTGAGGTCTATTTGTTTAATCGAATAGGATCTATTAAAGAAGAAATTCTGGCTGCATCGCACGAATGGTCTGCCGATCTGATTATCATGGGGTCTAACGGGCGGACCGGTTTTGATCATTTTATATCTGGTTCTGTCTCTGAATCGGTTATTCGTAAATCCACCTGCCCGGTGCTGGTGATCCCCAGTAAATGTGACTGACGAATACAACAAAAAAACATTTATAGTAATGAAAAAGGCTATTTTTTCCAAACGGAAAAAATAGCCTATACGCTTTCTACGATCAGAAATTACGTTTTTATCAAACGCGCCACAAACATGCTATCGGCCTTTTCGGTATACCCTTCCAGATAATCCATGCGTGCTATTTCAAAACCAAAATTATCCACAATGTAATTGACAACATCTTCATTTTCCGCTTTAAAAATGGAGCAGGTTATATAAATCAAAGGCTTTCCCACTTTAACATGTCCTACTACATTACTTGCAATATTTTTTTGTAGTGCATTGAATTCGCCAATCTTATCAGCCCTAAAATGCCGAATCATTTCTGGTGTACGCCCCCAAGTCCCCGATCCACTACACGGTGCGTCCAATAATACTCCATCAAATCGTTCGCTCCCAAGAATTGAAAAGGTATCCTTGGTAAGATCGAGTATTTTCTTTCGGTAATGCTTTATTCCGGCACGGTCAAAACGCTCATCGAGATTCCGAAGAATGCTCATACGAATATCCGACACCAACAAATTTACGGTGGGACAAGCATCCATCAATAACAGGGATTTGCCACCTGAAGCTGCACATGTATCCCACCAGGATTCATTTTCTCCTGGCTCCATATACGCTAACGTACGTTGCGAGGAAAGATCTTGTACTTCAATAATGCCATCTAAGGCATCAAATCGCTGTAAGGAAGTACCATTATTTAAGGCAATGGTCTGCTCGCCGATAGTGGTATAGGGAATCTGACTACCATCTAAAATGGCGCGCACGAAATTTGTCTTTCCTCGTTTTACCCGAATATATAAATAGGGCTGAATACACTGACTTTCCAAAAAGGCAGTTAAATTCACTTTTTCAGAAATATGCTCCGTAAAAGGAAATAGGTCTTCCAATTTAAAAAAGCCTTCGGACTCCAAAAATGTAATTTTGTCACGGATTGAAAGATGGAGTTTATCGGCGTAAGCAGGTTCAAGAACCGCCACCAAGGGGCTTTCCTGCTCGCATAGAAATTCGGCGACTACCAACCTACGTTGTTGTGATAACTGCGGAGCTGCAGTCCCTAGACGGAAATAATTATAGCACAAACGGGAGACGGCCTTTCGGTCTGAAGATCCCATTTGTCTATTTAGCTTAAAAAAAGTTGTTAAATAACGTGAAAATGGTTGATCAGCTTCAAAACCATCCATTGCTCGCTCAAAATTACGTATTTGCTGATGAACACGTTTTTCACTGAATTCAGCCATTCAAAGATTATTTTCTTTCAAATTTTTTATCGTGATAGACCAACATCCCCAACGATCTGTTTGCATAGCCCCATTTTGGGTAAAATTCAAATCTGTAATCGCTATTCAATCCCGAAAACTTTTCCTGCGTCATTCGGCTGACATAATCCACTCCATATTGATGTATCAATCGACCAAAATACAATGCCGCGTCATACCCTTTGTAAGAAAACTCGGACGGATCAACTTTATAAGCAGCCTTGTAATTTCCAATAAACTTTTTGGTATCTCCATCCGTCTCATCGACCAAGTTGGAAGAAGTAATGGTCAATGCGTAAAAATCCATGTTTTCGAAATTCTCAAACGAAAGCTTGGCCATGTTGGGGTGTCCATATAATTTAAACTGATTACCTGGATTCAGAAAGCGTTCATCCATAGCATCCAAAAGGCCCTTTACTAAATTTTTATTGGCAGTCCCTGAAATGATATGATTGGTGCCTGCCAACACAAGACTGTTATTAAGCTCATTGATGCTCATAACCGTTTTTACTTTAGCCTGCGGGTTAGCTTTGGTAATCTCGTTTGCAAAATTGATCAAAAACTGTTTGCTGTCATCATCCCCAGCATCATAAATAACAATCTGATCCCCATTATAATATTGCTCTGCAACATACTTCGCCAATGTTTCGGCGTGTGTACGAATAGATGGTGTTATCGAAACCAAATTGGGGAGGCTAAATTCAGAAGCCATGGTTGCTGCTAATGGAGAAACCTGTAGAACGTTCTTGTTTGCAAAGGTCTGCCCAAAGCTCTTAATCTCACGCGGATATACGGGTCCCACCACGAGCACAGCATCTTTGACATTGACCGCTGTACCCAGTGTTGCATTATACGCAACATTGTCTCTAGAATCAATCACCTGCAAATCGAACAAGGCACCTTCCTTCGCAATTTTGTCAAGGCCTAACTGAAATCCCTGATAAAAATCCAGCGCCAAGGAAGAGCGCTCCACGTCTTCCTTCTTAACTGTACCTGCAATATTACTTAACTCGAACGGCAACAGCAGTGCGATGCGATTATTTTTCACAGCATAGCCATTGACACGTTGGGTATCGCCCATCTTGGTAATGGTACTTTCTTTGTCAACAGGAGGTTTAGTAACAGCAGTTTGCTGTTCGCCATGACCAGAGGACGGCGAACGCAATACTGTGCTTTTTTTGGTTGTACAGCTTGCAAGGCATAACGCTACAAGCGCCGCAACCCATATTTTATTCCCACTCAATTGTAGCGGGTGGTTTTGAACTGATATCATATACAACTCTGTTTATTCCTTTCACATGGTTGATAATTTCATTTGAAATTTTTGCCAACAGATCATATGGTAAATGTATCCAATCCGCAGTCATTCCATCTAGCGAACCCACCGCGCGTAAGCTAACGACGTGCTCGTAAGTGCGCTCATCACCCATTACGCCTACTGAGCGCACGGGCAAGAAAATTGTGCCTGCCTGCCATACTTTGTCATACCAACCGGCTTCTTTCAGATTATTGATGAATATCGCATCAGCCTCCTGCACAATACGTACACGCTCGGGTGTAATATCACCCAGAATACGAATTGCCAAGCCCGGACCAGGAAATGGATGTCTGCCTAAAATTGCCTGATCAACTTCCAATGCTTTTCCTACTCTTCTTACTTCATCTTTAAACAAAGTCTTAAGTGGTTCCACAACTTTCAGTTTCATGAAATCAGGTAAGCCCCCAACGTTATGGTGTGATTTGATAGTCGCCGAAGGCCCTTTCACTGAAACTGATTCGATGATATCCGGATAAATTGTCCCTTGCCCTAACCACTTCGCTTCAATGCCTTCAGGCAATTCCTTTTGAATATCTTTTGCTGCTTCATCGAAGACATCAATAAACGAATTACCAATGATCTTGCGTTTTTCTTCTGGCTCGGAAACTCCAGCTAATCGACCATAAAATAAATCTTTCGCATTGATTCCTTTGATATTTAAGCCCATATTTTTGTAAGAATCCAATACTTGCTCATATTCGTCCTTACGAAGCAAACCATGATCCACAAAGATACAATGGAGTTTCTTTCCGATTGCCTGATGCAATAACACCGCTGCAACTGTCGAATCTACCCCGCCAGATAAAGCCATAATAACATGATCATCACCTAGTTGCTCTTTCAAAGAAGATACTGTTGTTTCTACAAAAGCGTCTGGTGTCCATTCCTGTGCACAACCACAGATATTGACAACAAAGTTTTTTAATACGATAGCACCGTCTGTACTATGGGTTACTTCTGGATGAAATTGTATACCGTAAGTACGGGTACCTTTCACTTGATACGCTGCTACGCGAACTTTATCGGTACTCGCTATAATTTCAAAATTTGCAGGTACTTCTTTAATGGTATCGCCATGAGACATCCATACCTGTGACTGCGTGGGTATGCCTGCCAATAATTCATTCTCGCTATTGACAAACTGCAGATTTGCACGACCATATTCACGAATTTCAGAAGGTAACACTTCACCGCCTGATTTTTGAGCAATGTATTGGGCTCCGTAACATACGCCTAAGAGTGGGAAACGATCCTGAATAGCGACAAAATCAATTTGTGGCGCATCTTCTTGTCTAACAGAATAAGGGCTGCCCGAAAAGATAACACCTTTTACGGTGTCGTCAAACTCTGGCAATTTATTGAACGGGTGTATCTCACAATACACATTTAGCTCTCTGACACGTCTTGCGATCAACTGTGTGTATTGAGACCCGAAGTCTAGAATTATAATTTTTTCTGGCATGCTGCAAAGGTAAGTATTACGAATGAATTATTAAATGTCAAATCAGGAAATAATACCCGCTTTTAACAGCTCTACTTCCATTTCTTTTTGAAGAATTAAGGCTTCCTGCCGTGCTCTTTCAGCGAAATCAGTCCCTTTCGAAGCATAGATAATGCCCCTTGTGCTGTTTACCAAAAGTCCACAATCTTTGTTCATACCAAATTTACAAACATCTTCGAGCGAGCCCCCCTGAGCACCCACTCCCGGAACCAATAAAAAATGATCTGGCGCATGCTCCCTAATTTTGATAAACCCTTCTCCTCGGGTTGCTCCTACCACATACATGAGATTTTCTGGCGTGCCCCAGGTGTTGACTTTGTCAATCACTTGTTCGAACAATTGCAGCCCTTCTTTATTCTCAAAATTCTGAAAGTCTAAGCTACCCTCATTTGATGTCAAAGCAAGTACGATAGCCCATTTGTCTTTAAAATCCAAAAACGGCGTTACCGAGTCCTTGCCCATATACGGGGCAATGGTGATACTATCGAATCCGAGACCAGAAGCTTTTTCATCAAAAAATGCCATTGCGTAACGCCCGGATGTATTACCGATATCCCCTCTTTTTGCGTCAGCAATACTAAAACAGTCCTTTGGTAAAGCGGCCCAGGTTTTTTGAAGCGATTGCCAACCTTTTATTCCATAACATTCATAAAATGCTATATTCGGTTTGTAGGCTACACAAAGATCAGCTGTTGCTTCTATTATAGCTTTGTTAAAGCTATAGATCGGATCCTCATCGTCTAAAAGATGATCAGGGATTTTGGCAAGGTCTGTGTCCAGTCCGACACATAGAAATGAGCGTTTCGCTTTTATTTGATGAATAAGTTCTGCTCTTGTCATGCTTATTTTAGAGATCTTAAAAAATTATTTATTGATTAAATCTTGAATAAATGTGGTCACCTCTGGAGTGGAATAGTCAGCCAGTCCTTCATGCCTTGCGGCAAGATTTCCTTCCTTATCCAATATGAGCGTTGTTGGAATAGGCCCAGAAAGCCACTCCTTTGGAATATCACTGTTCGGAAAGCTTACTGGTAAGCTCAAACCCTCTCCCTTAATAAACGCTTCGGCCTTCGCTCGATCACCCTCCACCTCAACAATCAAAAACACGACATGGGCGTTATCCTTATACGTATTATAAAGTTTGTTGATCGAGGGCATTTCGGCCCGGCAAGGGGCACACCAAGTTGCCCAGAAATTGATAAAAATCACCTTTCCTCTGAGATCAGCCACTTTTACAGGCTCGCCTTGCTGGTTTATAAAAGATACCTCAGTGCCTATCTTGGGCGAAGTCGCAAAAGATTTTCTAGCGTCCGGCGGAACTTCTAATTTTAGTTTAAAGAAGCCTATTTTCATTAGGGCTTGCTGAAAATAACTTCTACTTGTAGGCCAAATCAACAAGCCAATAAGCAGTACAAATACAACGTTTCCGACTATTTTTTTTGTCTTCGGATTCATGTGTAACTGGGCTATTTACGAATCAAACTTATCTAACAGTTTCAATAATGTCGCAAAATCCTTTGGATAGGGCGCATCGAAAACCATTTTAACTCCATTCAGTTCGAATTCGATATGTTTGGCATGTAGCGCAAAACGCTTCATGATAGGCTGTTCTTCTTCATCTTTCGACAACGTATAGCCTCGTTTTTTGATTTGGGATAAATAGACCGGTTTGCCGCGATACATATCGTCGCCAACAATTGCTGCATGTTGTGTCGCGAGGTGAATACGGATTTGATGCATCCGTCCCGTAATGGGCTTACACTCTACTAATGTATAATTCTTGTAATATTTGATCGAATTGAAAATAGTTTCTGCTGCTTTGCCATTGGCACGGTCAATAGATACATTTTTATTGCCTTGATTCAAGATCGGTAAATCAACCAGCAAATCCTGAAAAGTATGCGTACCGCCTATGATCGCATGGTAGGTCTTATTCACTCTTCTTTTTTCAAATGCGATCGAAATTGTACGATACGTCTCTGGGTTTTTGGCAATTAATAAAATACCCGAAGTCTCTTTATCCAAACGGTGGCACACCTGCGCATCCGGATGGTATTTTTTCGCCAATCGAAGGATATTAACCTCTCCACCCTCGCGCTCATCCAAAGAAGCTACAAACGGTGGCTTATTGATAACAATCAAATTTTCATCCTCATGGATGATTAAGTCTGAAAATTTGGGAAATTTAAATAGACGATTCTCATTTTGTATCATTTGGCAAAAATACAAAACACCAGGCAGAATATTGGTCAATGTATGATAAAAAGCTTACTTTTGGACACAAAATAAAAGTTAAGATGTCTGTAAACAAAGAAATGAAACGCGTTAGCACCGCCATGCTACAAGCCATGAAAGACCGTCAGGAAAAGATTTCTATGCTAACCAGCTACGATTATTCCATGGCTAAAATGGTCGATCAGGCTGGTGTTGATGTTATTTTGATTGGAGATTCTGCCGCCAATGTATTTGCTGGATACGAAACTACCTTGCCTATTACCCTTGATCATATGATTTACCATGCGGCGTCTGTTGCAAGGGGTACGCAGCGCGCCATGGTACTGGCAGACTTACCGTTCGGATCCTATCAGGGATCTGCCAATGCGGCCTATAACGCAGCCGTCCGTATGATGAAGGAATCTGGTGCACATGCACTGAAGCTGGAAGGTGGTATTGAAATCATAGAAAACATTAAAAAAATCATTGCCGGAGGCATTCCCGTATGCGGTCACCTGGGCCTCACTCCCCAATCTATCAACAAATTTGGCAATTTTGGTGTCCGTGCAAAGGAAGAGCAAGAAGCAGCTAAACTAATCGAAGATGCACTTGCTTTACAGGACGCCGGCTGTTTTGCCATTGTTTTGGAAAAGATACCTGCTAAATTGGCCAAGACAGTGACCGAAACATTGACAATTCCTACGGTAGGTATCGGTGCTGGACCGGATTGCGATGGGCAGGTACTTGTCATTAACGATATGCTGGGCATTAATGCAGATTTTAAACCTAAATTTATGCGTCATTTTGCTAACTTGCATGAGCAAATTATCACCGCAGTAAGCAATTACGTCTCTGAGGTGAAAGCAGTAAAATACCCAAACGAAGACGAACAATACTAGGTATACAATATGCGGTTTCTGATCATTGGACTTATCATTCTAATTGCTTATCTGATGATACGCAAAAAATTTAATTTTTTTGGGTTTGCCACCGATGTATCTAAGGACTTAAAAACAGGCTTTCAATTGATTGAGGCTTCACCCGCAGTCATTCAGGCGAATCTAAAAAAAACCATTTCCAATGTCATTATGGGGGTTATCCTCGTGCTGATTGTCGTATTGCTTTTCATAAAGATAAAAATTGTACTGTTCTTACTTCCAATTGCAATCTTTCTTTTGGGTTATCTATTTTTATTCAACAATCATTTTAGTAAGGTAAAAAGCCAGCAAATATGGTATAATGCCAAAACTGATGAAGTTTTTATTGAACAATTAAAAGGAGAAAATTATAGCTTTAACCTTTTTAAGGATATCGAGGCCGTGCAGAAAATCGAATCCATTCAGACGACCAAAGGATTACTATATGGCTATTACCGTATCAAATTAAAAGATAACATATTGGAAATCCCCTATTTGGTTGCTGAAAACAAGCCAGTCAATAATTTATTTTTCGATACCATTACCCAAAATTTCAAAATTGATGTTCAAAAACGCATTTTTCCCATCATTTGAAGACAAAACAGTTGAATCTTTAAAAACAAATCCCTATATTTAGGTTATATATAATTTTTAAAACCAAAATATTTTACACTATGGGAAAAGGTGACATCAAAACCAGAAGAGGAAAAATATCGAATGGTTCTTTTGGAAAAAGAAGACCACATTTGTCAAGAGCAGCAATCAAGCCAAAAGTAGATAATGCGGAGCCAAAAGAAATTGAACAAAAAACAAAATCAAAAAAATAGTAGACGCAAAGCTAGAAATGAATTTCTAGCTTTTTTTATCTCCCTTCGCTCCCAGTAAACGCACAGTGCAGTTTCTTGCCTGAGTTTTGTGTGTATTGTAAAATCCTTTTGACAACCCGTATCGGCATTATAATAAACCTATATTTACCAGTTAAATGTAAAAAGTACATAAGATACTATACCATATGAATAAAAAATCGATCATTTACCTTCTTTTGGCCTGCGCTGTTTTTGGAGGTGGATACTTTCTGCTTACTGCTAAAAAAGATAAAGAGGGAACCGATAAGCCGAAGGAGAAAAAAGATGTGCCAGTGCCGGCACAGGCAATCATTGCCAAATCTTCTGTCGCCGATAGATCGATCAATCTTTCGGGAAGCATCGATGCAGAAGAGCAGGTCGAAGTCAGAAGTGAAGTCAGTGGTCGAATTACCAAAATATATTTTGCAGAAGGACAGCGGGTCAGGCAGGGCGAACCTTTGATCAAGATTGATGATATAGAACTGCAGGCGCAATTAAGACAATCACAAACGACCAATCAGCTCAATGCAGAAAATGAACGCCGGGCCAAATTGCTGTTGCAAAAAGGCGCTATCAGTCAGGAGGAGTTTGATATTGCCAGTGCGGCCTTAAAAACTTCAGCCGCACAGATCCAGTTGATCCAGGCACAAATATCAAAGACCACCATCAGGGCACCATTTAGTGGGATGATTGGATTACGTAATATTTCTGTTGGAGCCATTGTCTCGCCCACCACGCTGATCACAAATCTGGTCAAGGACAACTTGGTAAAAATCACCTTCGCAGTTCCCGAAAAATACAGCAGTATCGTTAAAGTGAATATGCCGATCGAGTTTAGTGTTGCTAATGACCCAACCGTCATGAAAGCAAACATCTACGCTATAGAACCTCAAGTATCACTTAACACCAGAACGCTCACGGTCAGAGCCCGCGCAAATAATGAGCAGGGAAAGTTGAAAGTAGGATCATTTGTTAACGTTAGCGTTCCAATCGAGGTAGAAAACGATGCGATATCCATTCCAACTGAAGCCATCGTACCTGTTCAGGACGGAAAAAAAGTGTTTGTATTACAGCATGGCCTAGCCAAAGAAGTGAAGGTTGAAACAGGTGCACGTACGGACAAAGATATTGTCATTTTATCTGGGATCAGTGCCGGTGACACCGTTCTAACCACAGGTGTCCTGTCGTTAAAAGATGGATCAAAAGTTAAGGTATCATTAGCTAACTAACTGTGCATGAATTTATCTGCTATTTTTATTAAACGCCCGGTTTTAACTATTGTCGTCAATATCACCATTATATTATTTGGCTACATTGGTTTTAGCTTTTTGGGCGTCCGCGAATACCCCTCCATTGACCCGGCTATTGTTTCTGTTAGAACAAACTATGCGGGTGCAAATCCAGATATCATTGAATCTCAGATTACCGAGCCCTTAGAAAAGGCTATCAATTCCATCGATGGTATCCGGAATATATCCTCCTCCAGTAACCAGGGGTCCAGTAATATTACCATCGAATTTGGTCTGCAAAAAAATCTTGAAGAGGCGGCAAATGATGTCCGTGATAAGGTCTCTCAGGCCATCCGAAGTTTACCTCAGGATATTGATGCCCCACCCGTTGTTTCCAAGGCTGACGCTGATTCCGATCCTATCATCACGTTGACGCTACAAAGTGAAACGCGCGATAAACTTTCGCTGAGCGACTACGCAGAAAATGTGATCTCGGAAAGACTACAGACGATTCCAGGTGTCAGCAGTACCCAAATTTATGGTCAAAAACGCTACGCCATGCGATTATGGCTCAACCCCGACCGTATGGCTGCGTATGGCATTACGGCTTCTGATATCCGCACGGCTCTGAATAACCAAAACGTTGAATTGCCCTCTGGAAAAATTGTCGGAAACACCACGGAGCTCACCGTAAAGACAGTAGGAAATCTTTCTACACCCGAAGAGTTTAATGATATCATTCTGAAATCCGATAGCAGCCGTATTGTCAAATTCATCGACATTGGCCGGGCAGAAATAGATGCCGAAAACCTGGAAACAAAAATGGTCAGCAATGGGAAGCAATTGGTTGGTATAGCGATTATTCCTCAACCCGGTACAAACTACCTCGATATTGCCAATAATTTTTATAAAATGCTCGATCAGATCAAGGAAGATCTACCCCAAGATATTATCCTTAACATTGCTTCTGACAACACCACATTTATTAAGAAATCTGTTGAGGAAGTCGCCGAGACATTGCTGATTTCAATTATCTTGGTTACCTTGATTATTTACTTTTTCTTCCGCGACTGGGGTATTGCATTGCGGCCTCTTCTGGATATTCCCGTCTCATTGATTGCAACCTTTTTTATTATGTACATTTTCGGATTTTCGATTAATGTACTTACGTTGCTCGCTATTGTACTCGCGACAGGTCTTGTCGTCGACGATGGGATTGTAGTGACGGAAAATATCTTTAAGAAAGTGGAAGAAGGTATGTCTCCCATAGAGGCTGCTTTGAAGGGCTCGAAGGAAATCTTCTTTGCCGTTATCTCGATTTCAATCACACTTGCAGCCGTATTCTTACCTGTTATATTTCTTCAAGGCTTTGTGGGGCGTTTATTTCGCGAATTTGGGGTCGTTATCGCTTCGGCCGTACTGGTTTCTGCATTTGTTTCCCTGACCCTCACCCCTATGCTCAATGCCTATTTGATCAAGGGTGGTGGACACAAGAAGACGAAATTTTATAATTGGACCGAACCCATGTTTGTCAAGATGAACAAGGGGTATGCCAATACCCTTGACAAATTCATGAAATTTAAATGGATCAGCTTTCCAATCCTGATCATCTGCTTTGTGATTATTGGAATCCTTTTTTCGTCCATTAAAAAGGAAACTGCACCTTATGATGACCGAAGTAATATTTCTGTCAATGTAACAGGTCCAGAGGGTGCCACCTATGAATATATGGATCGCTATATGCAGGAACTTGATAAACTGGTGTATGATTCGATCCCGGAGAATAAGATCAGTCTTAACATCACTTCGCCGGGATTTGGCGCCGCATCGGTCAACTCCGGCCGTATCCGGATGACGTTGGTTGACCCAAGTGAACGTCAGAAATCGCAGGACGATATCGCTAAAGAACTGACCAAGTGGACCAAACAATACGATGCCGTTCGCGTCAATGTTTCACAGACGCCAACGATATCCATGAACCGAAGAGGCGGATTACCCGTTCAGTATATTATTCAGGCGCAGAATTTCGAAAAGCTGCAGGAAAAAATACCTCAATTTATGACTGAGGTGAACAGTGATCCAACATTCTCGACAACGGATATCAACCTAAAGTTCAACAAACCAGAACTTCATGTCGAAATTGACCGTCTAAAAGCGCTGAGCCTTGGCGTATCTGTACTGGATGTATCTCAATCCTTACAACTGTTGCTAAGCGGTCAACGATTTGCCTATTTTATGCGCGATGGTAAACAATATCAAGTAATTGGCCAGGTTGAGAATGACCGTCGGGCGACTCCAACGGATCTTTCTTCCATCTATGTTCGCAATAACATGGGGCAGCTTATCCAATTGGACAACGTTGTAAGTGTGAAAGAAGAAAGCAGTCCGCCCCAACTCTATCATAACAACCGTTATATGTCCGCGACCGTTTCCGCCGGCTTGGCTCCTGGTATGAGTATGAGCGACGGCATTGCTGCAATGGACCGTATAAAGGAAAAAGTACTCGATCAGAGCTTTACGACCGATCTTAGCGGTGAATCGCGTGATTTTGTTGAGAGTAGCTCCAATACCCTATTTGCCTTCGGCCTTGCTTTGTTGCTTATCTACCTGATCCTAGCGGCTCAATTTGAAAGCTTTCTCGACCCATTTATCATTATCCTTACGGTACCGATGGCTGTAGCCGGCGCCCTGATCAGTTTGTGGTTATTTGACCAAACCTGGAATATATTCAGTCAAATTGGGACAATCATGCTAATCGGCCTCGTCACCAAAAATGGTATTCTGATTGTCGAATTTGCCAACCAGATGCGAGAAGAAGGAATGGAAAAATTTGAGGCAATCATGCATGCAGCCGAATCGCGCCTTAGACCAATTTTAATGACCAGTTTGGCCATCGCACTCGGTGCATTGCCAATTGCGATGTCGCTCGGTGCTGCTTCGACCAGCAGAATTGGAATGGGGGTAGTAATCGTCGGGGGTACCATATTTTCGCTTATTCTGACCTTGTTCATCATCCCGGCCATCTACTATATGTGGTCACGACAAAAAAAGCATAGACCAGAATTTGATAACATTAAAAGCTACGAATAATTAAACATGAAGAGAAATTTCACCCTACTAATATGGCTTTGCTCCATCATGTTTCAAGCTCGTGCCCAAGAGATATTGACCTTGGAAGATGCGCTAAAAACAACGTTGAGCAATAACTTCAATATTCTTTTGGCTAAAAATGACAACAACATTGATATCGAGAATACCAGTTTGGGAAGCGCTGGTATGCTTCCCGCAGTAACCGGCACATTTAACAGAAGCAATTCGGTTCAGAATTCACGACAGGTTAGGGCCGATGGACAAGTACAGCAGGTTTCCAATGCTAAAAATGACAATATGTCGTATGGCGTTAACTTAAACTGGACGATATTTGACGGATTGGGTATGTTTGCGCGTAGGGATCGATTTAAAGAGATACAGCGTCAGGGTGAGGCGGAGATTAGATATGAGGTCATTACACAACTCAGTGAAGTCATGGCCACCTATTATAATCTTGTACAGCAAAAACGATTGATTGACGCTTTAGATACAACCATTACACTTTCTCAATATCGGGTTACTCTGGCCGAAAATCGCCTACAGATCGGAAAAGGTTCCAAGCTCGATCTGCTGAATGCCAAAGTCGACCTGAATACCGATCAGACAAACCTACTCAGGCAACTCGAAAGCTTTAAAAACACCAAAACTTACCTCAACCAATTGATGACTAGAGATTTGAGCCTAGACTTTGAAGTTGAAGATGAAATGAAACTGGATACGGATCTTAAACTGGGTAATCTCATCGAAATTGCTGATCAACAAAATCCTCAAATTCAGCTTGCCATCATCAACAATCGTGTCGCCGAACTCAACCTAAAGGCAGTGAAAGCCGAACGTTACCCTAAAATTGGTTTAAATAGTGGGTATAATTGGAACGAATCTCACTCCTCACTTGGTTTCTCTACAGAAAACAAAAATAGAGGTCTCACCTACGGTGTATCAGCATCCCTTAACATCTTCAATGGCTTTTTGCAAAACAGAAACGAACGTATCGCCAAATTTCAGATCAAAAGTTCTGAAATACAGATAAAACAGCAAAAACAAGATATACAGGCTCAGGTAAGGACTTTGTTTCAAACCTACATTACCAACATCGAACTGGCCAATGTAGAACGGAAAAATGAGGAACTGGCAAAAGAAAATTTAAACATCACCATGGATAAATTCCGGATCGGTACCATAACAACGTTGGAAGTAAGAACAGCGCAGTTAAATTACATCAATGCAATGACGCGGAGTTATACTGCACAATACGATGCTAAAGTCTCGGAGATACGACTAAAAGAATTGACCGGTGAATCGTACTAAAAATTACGGTTTACAAAAGCTCCCTTTTGAAGAAAAGACAATAAACTCTTTTTTTGCCAACAGGCAAGATGTAATCGTATAAAACGAGAGGCTCCTTAAATTAGGAGCCTCTCGTTTTATTGCTTAATAATCAATTGCTATAATAGACTTTAATGGTATTAAAACGCCACTCTTAATCTGAATATATCTATCGGTTAAAGACCACACAGTGGTTTCGATACGCTTTGGTCCGGAATCTGTCTGAAAGGCAATTTCGGTTTTGGATTTAAACTCATTTCCCAACCGAAGTGCGCCTTTCAATTTATCCATAAAGGTAGCTGTTTTATCTTCAATCGCCGGGATAAATTTAAACTGAGGAATTTCCTCTTTAGCTATTAGTTGTCCAACCATAATACGAGCATTTAATGTGTAAAAATATTCTTTGCGTTCACTATTGATAACGCGCAAAAGCCAATCTTATTTTATTCCTTTCTGCCATTGGCTTATTTAAATCTACCAATTCCACTTATAAAAATCAATACTATAATAGAAAACTATCATTTATTTTACAATAAAAAAACGTTTGCACCTTGGGGCGAGTGCGCGTTATCTGAATATAGTGTCATTTCATAGTGTGAGGATGGCATAAATCATTCATATTATCTATTTTTGCCGAAAATATATGCTATATGGAACGTTCTGTTTTCGAAAGAGAGTGGGAAATTAATTTCACGCAGTGCTACTCCAATGGTCGCATCCGCTTCTCCGATTTGTCTAATATTTTGCAGCTCACCGCTGGAGAGCATGCCAATGTAGCGGGGTTTGGATTTAAAGAAATGGCCAAACATAACCAAACGTGGGTACTAAGCCGTATACGAATTGAGATTGCGAGATTACCCAAATGGATGGATATTGTCAAGGTGAAGACCTGGGTACAAGAATTAGAAGGCGCGCGCTCGACCAGAAATTTTGAAATTACAGTGAATGGGCAGCTCTATGTGACAGCAAGCAGTTACTGGGCTGTCATCAATACGGTGAAAAGAAGTTCCGAAACGCTCGCAATTTCGACTGGAGATTTTGTGACATACCCAGACCGTCCGGCTACTCAGCGGCCGTTTTCTAAACTCGATATTTCCAGCACGGTCAAAAATAGGGATGAATATATCGTAAAACTTTCCGATCTGGATATTGTCAACCACGCCAACAATGTCAAATATCTCGACTGGTGTATGGACAGGTTGCCTATGGAGCTCGTGTTAACTAATCAGATCAAATCGCTGGAGATGAACTATCTTCGTGAACTGCGCTATAATGATACTGTAGAAATCAATGGTGATTCTACCGATCAGGGATATTTCATGACCGTTACTAAACAGCAGCGGATCCATTTTGCCCTGGCAATCGAGACAAAATAAAAAGGAGACCATGGCCTCCTTTTTATCTTTACTATTGCAAGCTTTGTTAAGCAAATGCTTTGTCTCCTTTTTTGTAGGGAAGGTTACCATCAAATTTTCCGGGAATCTTCACATAGCGCAGTGCCTTCGTACAGCCCAGTTCAGAGTTAAAGAAACCAGTCAACGTGAGCTGTTTAAACATGGTGAACCAATGAGGTGGATCATTATCCACATAATTGTACAATTCATTCTGTTTCTCTCTATTTTTCTCCCGAATATCTTTCTGATCTTCAGCCTGTTTTTTGTTAAACTCGTTCGCTTCTTTATCCAAAGCCGCCGCAACCGCCGTTCTATCTTCCGCCGAAAGTTCCAGGAATGGTTTCCCTTTCACTTCTTTCGACTTATCGTCCAAACTGCCCAAACCATCTAAAAACGCTTTTTGCTGCTTCTCTGTATAACAATCACGTACCATGACAGGAATAAAACTTCCTACTCCTGCTTCTTTCGCTCCCGGGGTAGCGGTAGCTGGTAAGATTGCTTCAGCTAGGTCGCCTAATAAATCGGTCGTTTTAGCTTCAAATAATGCTTGTACATCTTTCGTTGCCGAACGTGTACAACCTTCCAAAAATAAATTAGCGCCAATAACGGTACCTCCTAAAATTAAGGCAACTCGTTGTAATGCTTCTCTTCTATTCATACTACTAAATATCTTAATTTTAGAAATTATATTTCATTTCCCAACCTTGTCTGTAATTACGTTTTACATACTGATTGACATGATCAAAGTTTGTAACGCGCATATTATTGTTATCCCACAACAATTTCAGGTTACGTCCAGGATATTTGCCATCGATACGTAAATCAGCTCCTCTAATTGCCAAATTAGCCATCAATAAAGCTTCTGTCAACGGACCGGCGATTTCAAATGGCGAACTCACCTCTTTCTTACCGTATCCAGCCTGACAAGCTTCTACCCATTGTGCATAGTGTCCACTTTCTTGTCCCGGTACACGAGCATACTTTTGGGCAATTTGCTCTTTTCTTGAAGTTGGTAATAAACGTGCATTCTGTCCATAAGTATCAGCAAGGATTTTTCCCTTTGTACCCACAAGTAAGATTCCGTTACCACCATCACCAAAAATTTCGTTTGGACCTAATTCATCCGGACGGGCAGGCTGAATACCACCATCCATCCAGTGTAACGTGACAGGGCCATTAGTACGCGGTGTTTTCGGGAATGTTAATGTCGCGTGGCTTGATGGCGGACAGCTTTCAGGGAAATATCCACGTTTGAATTCGTCTACATATACAGAACCTACAGTTGCTTGTACATCTTGTACATATGTCAGCCCTAACGTACTGAAAGGAACTTCCAACAAGTGACAGCCCATATCTCCTAACGCTCCTGTACCATAATCCCACCAGCCCCGCCAGTTGAAAGGCACCAGTTTGTCGACATATTCTTTGTAAGGTGCAGTACCTAACCAAAGATCCCAATCCAATTCTTTCGGAATATCAGCTTTACCTGTAGGCCAAGCAATACCTGAAGGCCATACCGGACGGTCTGTCCAACAATATACAGTATGTACATCACCAATAAGACCAGCTTCGTACCATTCACGCACAAAACGTGGTCCATCATTCGATGCCCCCTGATTTCCCATTTGGGTCACTACTTTATATTTCTTAGCGGCATGCGTCAATGCTCTGGCTTCCCAAACATCGTGTGTCAGCGGTTTTTGAACGTACACGTGCTTACCTAATTGCATAGCGGCAAGCGCCTGAATTGCATGTTGATGATCTGGAGTCGAAACAGAAACAGCTTCAATACGTTTGTGTTCCTTATCCAACATCTCGCGATAGTCTTTATAATATTTTGCTTTAGGGTAACGTTTTAATGCACCGGCTGCACGACGGTCGTCCACATCACACAAGAAAGCCAAATCTGCTTTTCCTGAATCATGAAACGCATTGATGTCACTAAAACCTTTCCCTCCAACACCGATACCTGCTACTTGTAATTTGTCGCTTGGAGCTGTAAAGCCATTTCCGCCCAATACATGGCGAGGGACGATCATAAAAGCCGCAGCAGCTGTTGCTGCGCTCTTTATAAAACCTCTTCTACTCGTCTTATTTGCGTTATTTTCCATTGTTATCAATCTTTAGCTATTAGATGTTACCTTTTTTCAATTCGCTCACTGCAAAGTCAACTGCACGCGCAGTAAGCGCCATGTACGTTAATGAAGGATTGACACAACCTGCAGATGTCATACAAGCACCATCAGTCACAAATACGTTCAAAGCATCCCACACCTGGTTATTACCATTTAAGACCGAAGTCTTTGGATCACGTCCCATACGGGCGGTTCCCATTTCGTGGATACCTTGACCGAAGCCATATACATTATCGTAGGTATAGATATCTTTCACACCAATGTTTTCCAACATTTCTTTCATTTCATTCTGCATGTCACCACGCATCTTTAATTCATTATCCTTGATCTCCGCGTCAAATGATAATACAGGTAATCCCCATTTATCTTTTTTGGTCTTATCAAGTGTAACTTTATTTTCGTGATAAGGCAAGGTTTCTCCGAAAGCGGTAAAACCTACGGTCCAGTCACCTGGTTCGCAGATTGCATCTTTCCATGCACCGCCAACTTCCATTTCTGCAACAGCACCAGACCAACGTCCGCGACCTGCGGCACCCTGGTATCCAAAGCCACGAACATAATCACGCTTTTTGGTATCACCTTCTACGTTTACAAAACGAGGCACATACAAACCTGTTGGTCTGCGGCCGTACACGTAGCTATCCAAATAACCATCAATCTTACCTCCGGCACCACAACGGAAATGGTGATCCATCAGGTTGTGCCCCAATTCACCACTGCTGCTACCCAGACCGCCTTCCCAAACATCCGTAGCAGAATTCATCAATACCCACGTTGAGTTCAATGCAGATGCACAAACAAAGATGACCTTTGCGAAAAATTCATAGGTTTGATTTGTTTCAGCATCGACAATTTCTACACCTTTTGCCTTTTTCGTATTTTTATCGTAGATAATTTTGGTTACGATGGAAAAAGGACGTAATGTCAGGTTATTTGTTTTTTTCGCTGCGGGTAAAGTTGCGGATTGTGTACTGAAATAAGCACCAAAATTACAACCCAACCAGCATTGGTTCTGATATTGACAATTTACACGGTCGTGATGCGGAACGGTAATATTGGCCGTTCTACCCATGATGAAATGACGTTGACCGCCGTATTGTTTTTTCAAACGCTCCGCCAAGTCTTTTTCAACAATATTCATCGCCATTGCAGGCATATAATCTCCATCTGGCAAAGACGGCACACCGTCACGATTACCCGAGATACCGGCAAATTTTTCAGCATAACTATACCAAGGGGCAATTTCATTATAACGAATCGGCCAGTCCACACCGTGACCATCTTTTAAGTTAGCTTCGAAATCCAAATCGCCTAAACGATAAGATTGTCTTCCCCACATAAGCGATCTACCGCCGACATGATACCCACGGTACCAATCAAAACGTTTGACTTCTGTATAAGGGCTTTCCTTTTCATTTACCCAAAAATCCAGGTTTTTCTCGTTCAATGGATAATCTCTACGCAAAACTGGATACTCTTCGATCATTTTTTGCGTACGACCGCCAGCATGAGGCCATTCCCATGGATTTTTATTTGGCGCAGTATAATCTTTGATGTGTTCGATGTTACGACCACGCTCAAGCATAATTGTTTTCAGCCCTTTCTCTGTCAATTCTTTCGCAGCCCATCCACCACTTATCCCCGAACCGATTACAATTGCGTCATAAGTATTTGTTGCCATCTCTCTTCTAATTATTTGTTTTTTAAATAGTTATTTTTCTGTTTAGTGTGCAGCATTTGTACTATCGATCTTTTCGTCCTTGAAAAGGGCTAGAAAGATAAAGAATACCACCGCTGCGATAATTGCTGGTACGACCCAGGTATGATTCCAGAAAGCCGCCAGGTCTGTTGCCTTCAAATCTTTGTACTTGTCTCCGACATAGCCCGCAACCCAGAAACCGATCAACTGTCCAACACCGTAAGTTGCCAAAGTAATTAAGCCCTGAGCAGCCGATTTGTATTTAACACCAGCTTTGCTATCTGTATAAATCTGTCCTGAAACAAAGAAAAAGTCATAACAGATACCGTGTAGTGCGATACCGATCAACAACATGAACGATAACTCGCCCGCATTGCCATAAGCAAATAAAAGGTAGCGAATTACCCAAGCCAGCATCCCTACCAGGATTGTTTTCTTAAAGCCAAATCTTGTAAAGAAGATTGGTAAAGCCAATAAGAACAATACTTCCGATGCTTGACCAATAGTCATTTTACCAGTTGCATTTTCTAACCCGATCTCAGAAAGAAAAGGGTTAGCATTGGAGTAATAAAATGCCAATGGAATACAGATCAATACCGAAGAAACGAAAAAGATCAAAAAGTTCTTGTCTTTCAACAATTTAATCGCATCCAGGCCAATGATTGACGCAAACGAAGGTTTTTCGCCCTCATCCAATTTAACTGGCGGAGTCTTAGGCAGAGCAAACGAGAATACACCAAGAACTAAAGAAGCAACACCAGATAATAAAAAGGTGTTTTTCAATGCCCCTTCAGAAGCTTTTGCATCCCAAAAATAACTGATAACTAAACCTGCAACGATCCAGCCAATTGTGCCCCAGATGCGTATACCTGAAAATTGTTTTTCTGGATTGGTCAGTTGCCTAAACGAAACTGAACTTGTCAATGCTAATGTTGGCATATAAAGAATCATATAAGCCAATACATACGGATAAAATGTTGACATATCTGCAGCACCATACATCTGATACATCAATACGGCACCAACCAAGTGCAAAACACCCAAAATACGCTCCGCATTAAAATAGCGGTCGGCAATCATTCCGACAATAAATGGAGCGATAATCGCACCCAATGATTGCGTTGAAAATACATTAGCTTTTTCAAATTCTGTAGCGTTCAAATTCTTGCTCAAGAAAGTACCTAATGTGACAAACCATCCCCCCCAAATAAAAAATTCGAGGAACATCATAAAAGATAGTTTAAATTTAATTGTTGATGAAATCATAAAAAAAATGGTGTTTTACAATACTACTAATTGGTTTTACCAGCTCAATTTAAGAAATTAAATCTAATTGTCAATAGTACACTATTAAAATATTACAAAAAGCTATCCACCTCGCGATACGCTGCCACCAAGCGATCCTCGCCTTCTTTACCCGGTTTGGAGATACCATGTTCCATCCCCATAATTCCCTTATATCCCTTACCGTGAATATGTTTGAATACGTTCTTGTAATTAATTTCACCTGTAGTTGGCTCTTTTCTTCCAGGGTTATCGCCGATCTGAATGTAGGCAATTTCGTCCCAACAACGATTCATGTTGGCAATTAAATCCCCTTCGGTACGCTGCATATGATAGATATCATATAAAATTTTACAGGATGGGCTGTTCACGGCCTTACATAAGGCATACGTCTCATGTGTTTGCTGCAAAAACAAATCTGGTGTATCACTTAATGTTTCCAATACCATCACCAAACCATGCGGCTCAAAGATCTCGGCGCCTTTGCGCATAGCTGTTAGGATATTGCTAAACTGATTGCCCCACGGAAGTCTACGTTCATAAAATCCTGGCACTACCGTTAGCCATTTTGCATTGCAACGCTTGGCAGCTTCTACAGATTTCTTGCATGTTTCGACGAACTTGTCCAAATACTCTTGTTTGCCGGTCGCCAATGATGGCATCCAGTTTTGTCCGCCGTCCACCACAAATACCCCCATGGTCATGCCTAACTTAGCCAAAAGATCACCGATCTTTTTCTGCTCATCCAAAGTTCTCCCTAAAAAACCATTATCTTCTATACCACGAAAGCCCAAATCATACATATAACGAATTTCATCCAGAAAATTATCACCTGCATAATTTTTGAACATCCCTTGGTGGGGTGCGTAATTTAGGTTGAATGTCTTACCTTTATCCATCATATTAGCTGTATGTTGATTTGTTGACGCAAAAGTCTGACCAGCTAGTCCGGCTCCAGTGGCCAAAAGACTACCTTTAATAAAATCCGATCTCTTCATTTTATTTTATAATTGATTAATTTTTAAATAATTTACCAAATCCCTCCGAATAAATCGCTTGAATGGATTGATTTTTATTTTTAAAAATGACAAATACTGCCACACCTTTCATTTTTTTGGCTTCTGTCATCACTTTATCGGGTTCCATGCCCATAAAATAATTATCCAGTGCATCTGCTTCCATAGCAGTTTTTGCATAGACGCTGACACTTAGGATATCGCTCTGATATGGAAAACCTGAAACGGGATCGATATGGTGTCCCAATTTTTTCCCTTTATATTGAATATACTTTTCGAAACTACCAGCTGTGGTCAGCGCTCCTTCTCTTAGCTGCGCCACAGCAGTAATCAATTCTTCACCACCATCATCATCTGGCTGAACAATGCCAATGGAAAACCCCTGCCCTCCAGGCGGCGTACCCGAAGCCCTGATTTCACCACCGACCTCAACGATATAATTCACAATTCCCTTTCGCTCAAGATAGTCCGCCAAAACATCTACCGTATAACCCTGTGCAATACCATTGACATCAATTTTAATTCCATCTTTCTTTTTTATCAGATGGCTGCCACGGACCTTTAGATACTGCATGCCAACAAGTTGCTTCACTTTCAATACCGTCGCCGAATCTGGAATTACCGGACTCTTATAGGCACCAAAACCCCAAAGGTTGACCAACGGAGCAATCGTAATATCAAATTGACCACGTGATAATTTATGATACTTAAAGGAAGCTTTTATTACCTTGGCCATGTGGTTATCCATGACAATAGACCTCACCGAATCGGTATTGAACTGGGATATTTTCGAGTCCTTGCGATATATTGACATCGACAAATCGATCGCCATCAATATACTATCAACTTCCGACCGTCTCAAAAGACTGTCGGAAGCAAAATAAGTGATATGGTATTGTGTCCCCTGCGCGGGACCTTCCAGCCTTATTTTGTGTAATTTAGGCAATGGGGTTTGCGCCTGTACATGCATGCGACAAACGATACTAAAAAATAGGACACACACATACCACTTTAATTTCATCAGCCCAAAAGCTTAAATATAGAGGTTGGTATTTTGGCCAGGCACTGCTACCGGATAAAAGCCTTCTGCATCTGGCAGCAATTTTGGTTTTGCATCCCATGCGAGTACATCAGGGCCCAATTTAATGGTCGATTTCAATGCTTCGTCCCACTTGATTACTTTACCTGTATAACAAGCAATACGTCCGATAATACCTGTCAATGTACTGTAAGCACCGTATTCAGCATTATCAAATTTATATTCGCCTTTAGAAATGGCCGCAAAAAGTTCTTTATGTTCTTGTTGGTAGGGGTTTGGATTCCCTTTAGCATCATGCCGATAGATTTCTTTTCCTTTCCAGTCGTACAATACAGCCTGTCCACCTGCAGAGAGATAAGCCCGTCCTTTGGTTGCCTGGAATTGTTCGTCAACCCGGTTATGAATTCCTTCAAAGTGTCTACACTGGCTGTAGACAACACTGTTATCCGCATAGGTCAACTCTAATGCAAAATTGTCGTATATTTCACCATACTCTTTACCGGTACGATGGGCCCTACTTCCTGTGCCTTGAATCGATACCGGATAAGCTCCTTTTACCCAGTTGGCGATATCAATATTGTGCACATGCTGTTCGACAATATGGTCACCGCACAACCAGTTGAAATAATACCAGTTACGCATTTGATATTCCATTTCTGTCTGTTCCGGTTTGCGTGGACGCACCCATACACCACCCGAGTTCCAATACACTTGTCCCGATGTAACATCACCGATGGCACCTTCTTGGATACGTTTGATAGCCTCCCGGTAATTTGTTTGATAACGGCGTTGCAACCCCACAACAACATTCAGTTTTTTGCGCTTCGCTTCTGCCGCTGCCCGCAACACCTGTTGCACTCCCGGGATGTCAACGGCGACGGGTTTTTCCATGAAAACATGCTTACCCTGGCGGATTGCCTCTTCGAAATGTGCCGGTCTAAATCCTGGCGGCGTGGCTAAGATAACAACATCTGCCAATTGAATCGCATCTTTATAAGCGTCGAATCCGACAAATTTATGGTTGTCGCTCACATCGATCTTATCTTGCCATTTTTCTTTGAGAGTATTATATGTACTATCTAAATTATCTTTAAAGGCATCGGCCAAAGCCACAACCTTAATGTTCATTCCCGAGCTCAGTGCATCGAAAGTAGCTCCTGTTCCCCGGCCCCCACAGCCGACTAAGGCAACTTTGATGACATCTGAACCTGCAGCATATGCGCCCGATAGCGGTAACGAGCTCAACATTGCGCCACCGGCTACTACAGCAGAAGTTTTAATAAAATCTCTTCTTTCTAGATTCTCCATAACAGTTTTATATTGATTATTTTATTTTTAAAAATCTTTAATTGGTTTTTTATCATAATACGCCATAATCTCCTCATGGCTAGGCGGAGTAGCTGGTCTTACCAATCTCAGTCCGACGAAAGGTGCTTCTGGAAACCACCAGTTACTTTTTGGTACTTGCGGGTCCAGTTGCTTCCATACTGGATCTGATGCTCCACGAGCCGCCGAACGAAGGTCATCAGCAGCGCTATCGAATGCACCACCACGGACAACGTGTGGATAGAGGGTAGTTGGTACCACTACCGGGTTGGTCAACACCTTTCCCGTACCTTCGCTGTAGCTATCGGCTTTATATTGGTCGTAAGTCCACTCGGCTACATTGCCATAAATATCATAAAGACCCCAGGGGTTCGGCTTCTTTTGTCCGACAACATGCGTTTTCTCTTCCGCATTTTCTTTAAACCAAGCGTAATCTGCTAGTTGTGTTGCTTGATCACCGAAAAAATACGCTGTCTTGGAACCTGCTCTGGCAGCATACTCCCACTCCGCCTCTGTGGGCAAACGATAAAACACCCCGGTGCGCACATATAGCCATTTACAGAATTGGATAGCATTGTAATGGGTCATTGCCAAGGCTGGATGTCCTTCTTTCCCAAAACCAAAAGTCATATCCAAATACGGTTTGGTCGGTCGGGTAACAGCATCGATTTCTTTGGTTACTTGTCCGTCCTTGCTCTTTGCAATCTCATAGTCTTTATAGAGAAATGGCTCAAACAGATCCCATGTTACTTCATACTGACCCATCCAAAACGGATCCAACTTAACCTCATGCGCAGGTTTTTCATCCTCCTTACCTCCACTCGTGCTTCCCATTGTAAAATTACCGCCAGGGATGGCGAGCATTTTGAATGTCAAATTAGTTCCTTCAATAGACTGCTCGTATGGCTCGAAGGCCTTTTGTGCCATAGCATGTACGCCAGTAAATAATAAAACAGGAATAAAGATTTTTTTAAACATATTTAGGTTTGTAATTAAGGACTAAAATATAAAATAAGGTGTATACTTTACACTTTGACACTATAACTTTTTTATTACAGTTTAATTCTTCACATAATAGTCCATTTATAATAACGGTTTAGCAAAATCACATACCACCGTCCAAAAATCGCAACAATTGAAAAATCAGCTCCTAAAATCTTCCCCATGTCAACAAGGCCCACAGTTTTGAAAGCAGTTGGTAAACTGCCTCTGACCAATCCTTTGCCCGCCGAATAAACAAAAAAGGTTTTCCACTTCCATGAAAAACCCTATTATCTAGCCGCTTACGCTTATACGCTAAAGCAGGATCTTGCGGCTTACCGCTTTATCTATGGTAATATAACCTGGATAGAAAACAGATTGACCGGCGATATTGATTGAAGGTTTCACTTTTAACGTGAATATTCCTTTTTTATTTTCATCGCTTGACATTAAAAAATCCTGTAGATCCGAATTTTTCAACAAATCGTAGATGTTGGTTGCTATACGTACATTAGCGACCGTAGATTCTCCGGGTTCTATTTGTAAGGACTGATTGACAATACCTTCAACAAGCTGCTGCCCACCGTAAAGAATGATATATTGAAATTTATTAATGGACGCTTTCTTAAGCGTTGGATTATCTATTTTAAGCCGGATTACGGCGTCTAAGGGGATATCCTTCCGCAAATACGCCAATGCTAAGCTTGGCGCGGCTCCTAAGTCAATCTGATTATTTCTGATCAGTCGTTGCAGGGATGTGCCTGCCAACCGGATACTATCCACTGATTCTACATCGAACTTACATTTCGCTAAGTTCTCGATCTGCGCTTTTTGTCGATTTACTCCACAGCCGGAAATAAAAAAACCCAGCACTACAAAAAACGCCAATAATATTTTCTTGTTCATAGCCGCTATTTTCCTCCAAATTTATATAAAACTCCCAACGTAAACAATGGATATCCTGCTTTTAAATAGGTATTACTTTTGAGACCGAAAACCATACCATTTGTATACTGCAGCTTCCACCCTTTTCCAAGCCCCATCCGGGTATAAAATACAGGTTCTACCAGCATATTTTCCTCTTTTTCTGCCGGAAGGCCATCGATCGCAAAATTTTTCATGCGCATATTGCTCAGACGGATGATGGTACCATAATCGATGTCATGCCGGTTACCAAATAGTTTCAGGGCATCCTTTTTTTCCGATGAAAAGTTGACCTGTACAAACACTTTGTCAAAATCCATGTCCTTCGTTTCCACAATTGCTTGTCCCATTGTCGATGAACGCTTATCGATTACACTTGTATTTCCCACCCCATAACCGCCATAAACCTCAAATACGCGATTATTTTTACGACCAAACCGTGTATAATAGCCTATTCCTGCCTCTCCCATCTTTTGCGCATAGTCTTTGATATTGGATCTACTATCTACATAGGAACCATTGGCAATCACCGCCACGTGATCAGTGACAGCTACACCGAGGTTTGCCGATACATTGGCTTTGGTATTAATATTACCCGACACATATACTTCCCCCGCTTCTGTAAACATTGGCGCGGATGGCACATTGGGCATATAAATGGAACTACAGGAATAGAATGAACAGGCAAATAATCCAGCGCACATAGCATATCCCAACTTATTGTATTTCATATGTAAGTATTTATTCGTTCTTTTTTGCATGATATGGACACATGAATCCATCACATTTCGCTCTTTTATAGGCATAAAATATCTAAATCATCTCGTCTACACGCGCACATCGTGTACAGATATACAAACCAAGCGGGCGTCGCTGCTGCTGCCTGGAAAGTCCTATTCCGTCTCTGTCGATATTTCATCAATTGGTGTTTATTTTAGAAACACTAATATTTTATAAAAATTGTACCAAAGCAGTTACATTTAACAGAAAATAACAATTTAAATCTGTTTAAAACCTTAAACAGTTCATTATCAAGCCTAACAAATTGAGTACAGTGGGATGAGACTTTTAAACAGTAGTGTGCTGCAACCAAACTTTTTAAGATGGTGTTAGTGCGCTATTGCAACAGCTTCCGAGGTGGCCAGGTGTGGCCGCTGGCATAAGGGAAAAGCAGATAAGTAGTAAAAAAAAGGCATCAATTTCTTGATGCCTCTTAAATATTGTTGCAAAACCTTATGCTTGTTCTGTAGGAACTACAGATACATAAGATTTATTGTTAGCTTTTTTACGGAAAACTACTTTACCGTCTACTAAAGCGAACAATGTGTGGTCTTTACCAATACCAACATTTGTGTCAGGATTGTGTTGTGTACCGCGTTGGCGTACGATGATGTTACCAGCGATTGCTTGTTGACCACCGAAGATTTTGATACCTAAACGCTTGCTATGTGACTCACGGCCGTTCTTCGAACTACCCGCACCTTTTTTGTGTGCCATTTCTTTATCTTAATTTAAGACTGTTTGTCTGATTAAAAATTCAATTATAACGTAATACCAGTGATCTGGATTTTAGAAAATTGTTGACGGTGACCGTTTTTCTTTTTGTAGCCTTTACGACGTTTTTTCTTGAAAACGATAACTTTATCGCCTTTTAAATGAGACAAAATTTTAGCCGAAACTTTTGCACCAGCAACGCTAGGTGTACCAATGGTAAATTTACCACCGTCTTCTGCTAACAATACATTGTCAAATTCAATACTAGCGCCTTCATCTCCTTGTAAACGGTGTACAAAAAGGAACTGGTCTTTTGCAACTTTAAATTGCTGTCCTGCTATATTTACTATTGCGTACATTGTTAATTAATTAAATGTGTTATTAAATGAAGGGCAAAAGTAATCAGTTTTTATCATAATTCAAAGACAAATTTACATTTTCATTTCTAGTTAAACGTTATTTTGTGAATAGTATTGCCCTAACCAGCATCAAGACAATACCATTCGTGCCCAAAAGTTATTACCAAACCAAAACTCTCTTCTCGGGTGCCACATACATTTTTGCCTTGGGCTGTATATTAAATGCCTTATAGAAAGCCTCCATATTATACACTGGGCCATTCACGCGAAATTGTTCGGGGCTATGCGGATCGACTTTTAAACGCAAACGCATTCTTTCATCGCTACTCTTTACGCGCCACACCTGCGCGAAACTCAGGAAGAAACGTTGATCCGGTGTAAAACCATCGATTTTCTCTTGCCCCTGCCCTTGCTTGGTCAATTTAAAGGCGTCATAGGCAATATTGAGTCCTCCGATATCAGCGAGATTTTCGCCCAACGTGAGCTCACCATTCACATGTTGATTGTCCAACAATGTGAAACTACTATATAACTTTGCTACCTGATTGGCCCTTTCTGTAAACTGCTTTGCATCGACCGCAGTCCACCAATCTGTCAAATTACCATCTTTATCATATTGACGTCCCTGATCATCAAAGCCGTGGGTCATCTCGTGACCGATAACGGCGCCAATAGCGCCATAATTTATGGCGTCGTCTGCGTTCACATCAAAAAATGGAAATTGCAATATCCCGGCTGGAAATACAATTTCGTTGTAAGGCGGATTATAGTATGCATTTACCGTAGGTGTTGTCATCAGCCATTCCGACTTGTCAACCGGTTTACCGATTTTTTCTACCATTTCTTTATAAGCATGCTTGGCTGCAGACTGTAAATTGGCATAGTAGGCATCTTTGGACACTTCCACGTCCTTATAATCTTTCCACTTTTCAGGATAACCGATTTTCTTGGTGAAAGCCTCCAATTTTTCGATTGCTTTCTTCTTGGTCTCCGGTGTCATCCAGTCTAATTTCTCGATGCGGCTTTTATACACCTTTTGTAGGTTGTCGACCAGTTCAAGCATTCGTTTCTTTGCTTCAGGTTTGAAATATTCATCCACATATAACTTTCCGACAATCTCCCCCAAGTTTTGATCTGCGGAGCTCACCATTAATTTCCAGCGTTCTTTCTCCTGCTGCTGACCATTCAATATTTTTCCAAACAACTCAAATTTAGCTTCCCGAAATTCCTTGCTCAAAGCGTTAGCCGATGCATTTGCTAAATCTGCTTTGAGCTTTGTCTTCCAGGTCGCTAGCGATTGTGATTTCAACAGATTATTTAAAGCAAGATAGAACTTAGGTTGCTGCACGAGCATGGTATCGGTTTTGATATCCAAACGACTTAGGATATCCTTCCAATTAAGATTTGGCGTCTGTTTTTGGAAATCCTGCACCGCAAATTTATGATAATTTTTAACGGGATCACGCAATTCTACCGGAGTCGCATGAGATTTGGCTATAGCGGTTTCCAGTTGAAGTACTTCCTCTGCCAATCTTTGTGCGCTGGCTCCCTCTCCGATCAATCCAAACAATTTAACCAGATAGGCCACATAAGCCTTTCTGATTTTCTTTGCTTTATCATCCTGATCGAGGTAATAACTTGCTTCAGGTAGATTAAGTCCGCCCTGAAAAAATTGCAATGCATTTTTCGTACTGATCCGATCATCCGCAGCGACATAAAATGTAAAGAGGTCTCCATCACCCTCCTTAAATCCATCTGCAGCATAAGCGATCAGTTCCTCGATGCTTTTCAAAGCATTGATTTTCTGGATTGCTCCTTCGATCGGCTTTGCTCCCAATTTGTCGATGGTCACGGTATCCATGCCACTGGCATAGAAATCGCCTGCCTTTTGCTGATCGGATCCCTTCTTGTCAGCTGATTTTGCAGCGTTTTCCAAAACAGATCTGAGCTTCTCCAAATTTTCATTCTCAAGAATGTAAAATGACCCCCATCCTGTTTCTGATGCCGGGATCTGGGTATTTTTCATCCAGGCTCCATTCGCATACTCAAAAAAATTATCCCCTGGATGCACCGTGGTATCCATTCCCGAAACGTCAAAAAAACTGGTCCGGACCTCTTGAGCCGTATCGCTTTTCTTATTTGACTGACATGACATCATCATGAAAACGATCGACAGCGTTCCCCACTTGACTTTTTGTATCATATTTTATTAAATTAAAAGCATATATAAAATTACTTTAAAAGTTTTACTTCATATAGATCCTTACGCCGATCCTTCTTGATTTTAACGGTACCATATTCATGTAGATCCCGAAGCGCATACAGATCAACGTCGGCGATCAGTACCATTTCGGCATTTGGGGTTGCCTCCGCTTTAATAGCATTATTTGGAAAGGCAAAGTCTGAAGGCGTAAAGACAGCAGACTGCGAATATTGAATATCCATATTGTTCACACGCGGCAAATTGCCCACAGAACCAGCGATAGCTACGTAACATTCATTTTCTATCGCTCTGGCCTGCGCACAGGTACGCACACGAATATAACCATTTTGTGTATCGGTCATAAAGGGAACAAAGAGAATCTGCATGCCCTGGTCTGCCAAGATTCGGCTCAACTCAGGGAATTCGACATCGTAGCAGATTAATAGCCCTACCTTACCACAGTCGGTATCAAAAACCTTCACTTCACTCCCCCCGACCATACCATAGTATTTAAATTCGTTCGGTGTAATATGAATTTTCTTAAACTGATCCAGTTTACCATTGCGATGGCAGAGGTAAGAAACATTGTAGAGCTTTTTATTTTCTACCAAAGGCATAGAGCCTGCAATAATGTTAACGTTATAGGATACGGCAAATTGCTGTATGCGATCAATAATCTCCGCAGTGTGCTGCGCAAGCCTTTCCATTGCCAAACGTTCCGGAAGATCGTTGTACGGGCTCATGAGCGGCGTATTAAAAAACTCGGGAAACATAATAAAATCGGTTCCATAATCACTTACTGTATCCACAAAGAATTCAATCTGATCGTAAAATGCATCAAGATTATCAAATAAACGCATCTGCCATTGCACCAACCCCAGACGGATGGTTTGCTTTGTCGTCGAAATCGATCGCGTCTCGGCCTCATAATAAATATTGTTCCACTCGAGGAGCGTAGCAAACTCCATCGATTCAGCATCTTCAGGTAGATAATGTTTGAGGATTTTCTTGACGTGAAAATCATTTGAAAGTTGAAACGTTAAAGTGGGGTCAAAAATTTCTTTGCGTTTGACCTTTTCAATATACACCCGCGGACTCATTTTTTCTGCATAATTATGGTAATTGGGTATCCGACCGCCAGCAATGATACCTTTGAGGTTCATCTGTTCGCACAGCTCCTTACGTGCATCATAAAGCCGGCGTCCAAGTCGAAGAGCCCGATGACTGGGATGCACAAACACTTCTATCCCATAGAGGGTATCCCCATCATCACTATGCTTGGTAAACTTGCCATTATCAATAATCTCATAATAGCTATCGTAGATATTATTCTTTTTTGAATTCAGAATAATGGACAGGGCACAAGCGACAACATGCCCATCAATCTCCACACATAATTGTCCTTCTGGAAATAAATCGATCAGGTCTTGAATATTTTCTTTCGACCAGGTTTCACCTACACCATCATATGCCTGTTCCATCGATTTTTTCAAATCAACATAATCCTTCTTTGTCAAGTTCCGCACTTGAATATCCATATAATTCTCCTTTTTGAAATTAGTTATCTAAATTTAGTAAAAGTAAAGGCCTGGTACAAGGGCTATCCATAGGTAATATACCGGGTATGTAGCATGCACTAAAAGGGCCAGCATCCATAGATAACAACTTTTGAGTACATAAGTTCGTTTATATGGAGAAAATCCGAAAAGATTAGGTACGATAGGATTTCAGAAAATGCGATAAAACGTTGCTATAGTACATTTTGAAGCCCGTTCTTAAAGGCGAAACAACACTAATTGTTAAATTAAGGACAAAAAAAAGCGTCAATGGGATCATTGACGCTTTTTATATCTCAGGGATAGTTTTTATCAACTATGCTTGACCTTGTGGAGTTCCGAAAGGAAATGCTACAGTAGGGTCACCACCTTGTTGAGGTTGTTCAGCAGCGCCTACATCCATTTTAATCGGACCGTTCAACGCCTCGAAACGATTCACGTTATCAACCAATGCACCTAACAAGCGTTTAGCATGCTCCGGAGTCAAAACGATTCTTGATTTCACTTTTGCTTTTGGCACTCCTGGCATCACACGGATAAAGTCAACCACAAATTCAGTATTAGAGTGAGTGATAATCGCAAGATTTGAGTAGATTCCTTCTGCTACTTCTTCTGTCAACTCGATGCTCAATTCGTTTTGATTTTGGTTATTTTCCATAATAATTCTAATGATAAGTTAATATATTCTAAATTCTACTTTATTCTACTTTGTAAATGTTCTAAAGTCTTGACCATTCTCTATATTCAATAATGTTTCATAGATCAGTCTGATCACGTTGTCGACATCCTCTTTATGAACCATCTCTACTGTCGTGTGCATATATCGCAGTGGCAAAGAAATCAACGCCGAGGGTACGCCACCATTACTATAGGCGAATGCGTCCGTGTCAGTTCCAGTAAAACGGGAAGAAGCCTGACGCTGGAAAGGAATATTATTCTTTTCAGCAACCTTCACCAACAGCTTATTCAAATTGATCTGCACTGCTGGTGCATACGACAATACCGGGCCTTTTCCTGAGAACAGGTCCCCCTGCGTGATCTTATTAATCATCGGAGTCTGCGTATCATGCGTTACATCGGTAACGATAGCGACATTCGGTTTAATCCGGTCTGCAATCATTTCTGCTCCACGTAAACCAATTTCTTCCTGCACCGAATTTACGATATATAATCCAAATGGCAATTTCTTTTTATTCTCTTTTAGCAAGCGTGCCACCTCAGCGATCATAAAGCCACCTGCCCTATTGTCCATCGCACGTCCGACATAATAACGATCATTCAGGATAGAGAATGTATCTTCGTAGGTGATCACACAACCGACATGGATACCCAATGCTTCGACCTCCTCTTTGGTGCTGCAACCGCAATCCAAAAAGATATTTTTTAATGTAGGGTTCTCTTCTTTCTCGCCCGAACGTGTATGAATAGCCGGCCAGCCGAATACGGCTTTAACGATACCGTTCTCCGTATGAATATTCACGCGCTTAGAGGGTGCTATCTGGTGATCCGAACCACCGTTGCGTATCACATAGATCAGCCCGTCTTTTGTTATATAATTGACAAACCAAGAAATCTCATCAGCATGAGCCTCTATAACCACTTTGTACTCCGCCTTCGGGTTAATTACACCCACGGCAGTACCGTAGTTGTCTACAAACGTCTCGTCGACATAAGGCTTTAAATAATCCAGCCATAAACGCTGTCCATCCCACTCAAATCCTGTCGGAGAAGCGTTGTTGATATATTTTTCAAAAAATGAAAGCGAATCTTTAGTCACAATCGTATTGTGTTTCGGCTCTTTTTTCTTGTTTTTTTCTGCCATCTTTTCCTTTTCTATTTACTTTCGTCAAAATATGAAAATTTCAATGAATTGCAAAAGTAAAAATGTTTTTTGGAAAATAATAGCAGAAAGAAGGCCTGCCTACCGGAAATAACAAACGCCATGATCGTGTTGCTCCTGTTTAAGCAAATTATACCCAAAAAAATGAGATTAAAGCTTATCTTTACTCCAAAGTAATTTAAACAGCTATAAAATTTATGAATTCAATATTAAGTGCAATACATTGGAATATTGACCCTGAAATGTTCAACTTCGGCGCCTTTGCCCTGCGTTATTATGCATTGTGCTGGCTATTGGCATTTTTTGTCTCATACGTCATTATGTTGCGTATTTTCAAAAAAGAAGGCCGTACACAGGAGCAGCTAGATCAACTATCAATTTATATTTTTCTGGGCACTTTAATCGGAGCACGATTGGGGCACTGCCTGTTTTACGATTTTGAGTATTATAAAGATCATATCCTGGAGATTTTCCTACCGTTCAAGTGGGATAATACAGGATTTCATATCACAGGCTTTGCAGGCCTAGCTTCCCATGGCGGGGCCATGGGGATTCTTGTCGCTCTTTATTTATTTTGCAGAAAAACGAAAACCGATTTTCTGTGGCTGGCAGACCGACTCGTTGTCGTTGTCCCTATTGCCGGCGCACTTATCCGTATTGGGAATTTCTTTAATTCCGAAATTATTGGAACCCCCAGCGACCTTCCTTGGGCTATTGTCTTCGAACGTGTAGACAATATACCCCGTCATCCCGGACAGCTTTATGAAGCTATCGCTTATATTTTGATCTTTATCATCATCGGTTCCCTATTCAAGTCAAATCCCAACCGTCAGAGAGGTCAGCTATTCGGCATTTTTATGGTCTTATTGTTCGGCGCGCGTATGGTTCTGGAACATTTTAAAATCGACCAGGAAGCGTTCGAGCAAAGCATGGCTCTAAACATGGGTCAGTTATTGAGTATACCTTTTATATTAGTCGGATTGTACTTTATCTTCCGGAAAACGAAAGCATAAAAATAAACCGAGTGCCAGCGCAGTGTCTGGCACTTCGTTTACCCATTTATACACTTTTAAAACGTATCAAAGATGAAGCGACAAAAAAAACGTAAAATAGTATTAAAAACGGTTATCGCTCTCTTTATCCTTATTGCTCTGGGGCTGTTGGGCTACAACAGCTATCCGGAACTTGCACTAAGTAACAACGCTAAAGTCGACAAGCTTGTCGTCTACAAATCGAAAAGGTCGCTATTAGCGTATAGTGACGGAAGGCTGTTAAAAACTTACCGGATTTCACTGGGTAGGCGACCTATCGGTGCCAAACAGTTTGAAGGCGATTTAAAAACACCTGAGGGTCTATATACGATCAACGACAAAAATCAGTATAGCGACTACCACAAAAACCTTGGGGTCTCCTACCCCAATCAAGCAGATATCGCCCAGGCCAAAGCCTTAGGAAAGGCAGCCGGCGGCGACATTAAGATCCACGGGCTTAGAAATGGTATGGGCTTTATCGGCAAGTTGCAGCGGCACATGGACTGGACTTTAGGTTGTATGGCGCTAACTAACTCGGAGATTGATGAACTTTTTAAAGCAGTTCCAATTGGCACTCCAATTGAAATCAAACCGTAACGCTTTAAAAAATACTACAAGATAATCTCCAAATCTTACAACCCCATGTCCAATAAATTATCGATTTTTGGGTTTACATTGGTAACTTGTATTTAAAATAATTCACATATGAAACTTGCGATAAAGAATATGGTGTGCAATCGGTGCATTATGGTCGTTGAAAATGAATTGGCCAAGCTCAATCTCCATATCAAACATATTTCCTTGGGTCAGGTTGAAATCGATGAAGAACTAACCAAAGCGGAGACCAAGCAACTTGCTGCCACCTTTTCCAGCCTTGGCTTTGAACTCATTGACGATAAAAGAACGGTCATCATTGAGCAGGTCAAACATCTTGTTTTGGACCTTATCCGCAACCAGCATAATGATACTAACCTCAATCTTTCCGAAATTATCAGCAAGGAAGTACATCACGACTACAACTACATCTCCAATCTTTTTTCAGAAGTGGAAGGCATGACCATCGAAAAGTATTTCATTGGCCAGAAAATTGAATATGTCAAAGAGTTATTGGTTTATGACGAACTCACCCTGAGTGAAATTGCTTATAAACTCAATTACTCCAGTGTTGCTTATTTAAGTAATCAATTTAAAAAGGTTACTGGACTTACACCGAGTCACTTTAAACAGATCAAAGAGAATAAACGCAAACCTCTTGATAAGATTAATGATTAAAGAACTGCAACTCACGCTCGAGAGCAGCGCGGATTTTTGGGCAGTGTGGAGCTTCTTCAGGCAGTATGGAGCTTCTTCAGGCAGTGTGGAGTTCAAAAAAGAAAAGGCTTCCGAGCGGAAGCCTTTCTTTTAAAATTGCCCTTTCAAATTAGCAACCCTTATCTTAAATGTCTCTAATTCTTTTTGTTGTTGATTGATAAAGGAGTTCTCCTCCAGCTTTCCTACCACAATATCACGTTCTTCATCATTGGCATACACCATGTTTTTGAATGGATTTTTGTAGTCTTTAGCGCGCGATTTGTAAATCTGTTCACCAATCCAGATTCGGTGTCCGAGTGCCTGATCCAACAAAGATACAATTTTATCTGCTGATAAAGCCATCCCTTCTAAATTTAGAATCTCCATTAAAGACAAGAGCGCATGTTCACGTTTATCCAAGGCATAAGCTTTACTCTTATCATGATAGAACTCGTGGACTTCATCCCAAGAATCTATTTTTTTAGATTTAATATCATTCAGAAAAGTTTGCAACGCGTTGCTTTCGATCAGCTGCCCACCTATATTCTGCCAGCTTGTACGCGTCTTATCCGCTAAGGATTCAATGATATCCTGCAGCGAAAGACCGTCCTCGAGTGCATCCATCAAATGCAACACACCGTAGTATTTGATAAACGAGCGATACAAATGATACGCCTCACCTACTTTTTGAATCACGGTAGGTCTTCGGGAATTCTCTGCTCCTTGGAGCACAATGGTCTGGTTCTTGAGATCCATATTGTTGGCGAGCAGTGCCCGGCCGGCAATAATACGCTCCTGCGCTTCCTTACCTGCTGCGGTATGAAGACTATCTGCAACGGCCAAAGCCAACAGATCCATTCCTTCAAACATTTCATTCACCGTATCCGGTGCCAACATATCGTATTCAAAATATTGGTTTTTGAAATGTCGGTTATCCCTGGCTTCATATTTATTGGCATTACGCACCAGCGCGTACATATTGTACATAAACCAATAGCCCGGAATCAATACCAGCTGATCATGTTGTACGTCATTGCTCACCAACGTAAAAGGCAATCTAATGTCCAACTCGTGCAGAAAATCTCCTTTGACAATAAGACAATACGATGCAAATCTGGAGTTGTGTTTTAAACTGACACAGAGTCCCGGCCAAAAACCACGTCCCGCGATAATTTCACCGTCCGCTGCTCTAGAGTTGTGATTGGATCCTACCGTAGCTCCCGCAGCCATATTACTTTGGCCCATCACGAGCGCCGCACATAGAAAAGAATTGTTATGGTGCTGCTCATGTGCCGGGAAGATCAAAGAATTTAATACTTCGCAACAGGAAATGGTGGAGTTGTCTCCCAGATACGAGTTGATCAGACGGGCACCGTACTTCAACTGCGAATAAGAAGCCAAGATAAAACGCACGGCTTTAACACCGTAAAATATGCGGCAGCCGTAGCCTATGATACCATTGACAAGCTCACAGCCCTCGCCAATCTGGGTATAAGATTCCTGCGAGGAATTTACTGTCACATTTTTCAGTTTGCTGACCCCTTTGATATATACATCAGTTCCGATCTTTACATTTTTGATCGTGAAGGTATTTTTGATGACACAACGGTCGCCGATCTGACTGTAAAAGCCACGTTGACTGCCAAATTTCTGATCAGTTAATTCCCCAAATCGGCGTTGCAGCACATGGTCCTGTCGATTACGGGTCCACAGGTAGACGTCTGCAGACTGCATGCCATCAAAAGGATAGACCGAGCGTGCACCATTTTCATTGCAGAGCTCCAGCTGTATCCGTTTTTCGGGCGCTTCGCCATCGCGGAGGATACCATTGCCAAATTTCGCTGTACTGCCTGTTTCCATTTCCTTAATCTGGCTTAACAGCACCTCATTACCAACGATAAAGTAAGACAGAAAACCCACGTGATGGACAGCAACATCGTCGCCAAAATCCGAACTTACAATCGTCGAATGATACAGGCCTATAGGCAATTTCAAATTGCGATAGTCCAGGTAACTTGGGCTCAGATTTCCGATACGGACCAGACCATAGAATTTACAATGTTGGATCTGATTTGGATCAAACACCGCCGATACTTTAACTTTGGACCAGTCGCTGGACCAGTTGCCGTTTTTGATTAACTGCTGAATCTCTTCATCCGTCAAATCCCGAAAGTCATTCCGCGGATTTTGTTGAAAACGCAGGGTATATTCGTCCTGTCCTGCTGGAATAAATTCAGCTGGGATAAATCCATATCCCAGCTGCTCCAAAGGTTTTTTCTTCAATATACTCATCAGCCTCCTTACTCTACAGTTACGGACTTAGCTAAGTTACGTGGTTTATCCACATCCAATCCCAGCTCTACGCCAATATAATACGATAGGAGTTGCAGTGGCACAACAGAAATCAATGGTGCAATGATTTCATCGGCTTCTGGTATTTCCATAAAATCATCCGATAAACTTTCAGAAACAGTATCGCCTTGGGTGACAACCGAGATGATTTTTCCTTTACGTGCTTTGATCTCTTGGATATTCGAGACAATCTTTTCGTGATAAGCATCTTTAGTGGCGATAAATACAACAGGTAAGTTTTCATCTACCAATGCGATAGGACCATGTTTCATTTCCGCTGCCGGGTAACCTTCGGCATGGATGTATGAAATTTCCTTCAACTTCAGGGCACCTTCGAGGGCAACCGGAAAGTTATATCCCCTGCCTAAGAATAGGAAGTCGCGGGCATCTTTATACTTTTTGGCAATCTGTTTGATTTTCTCCACCTGCGTATCTAAGATCCATTCCACTTTCTTCGGAACTTCATTCAATTCCCGAGCAAGTGTCTGGTAACGTTCGTCGCTGATTGAACCCTTTAATGAAGCGATTTTTAAAGCAATTAGGTTCAGTACTGTCAGTTGTGCTGTAAACGCTTTGGTACTTGCTACGCCGATTTCAGGTCCTGCATGTGTATAGGCACCAGCATCCGAAAGACGCGCGATAGAAGATCCCACCACATTGACAACGCCTAAAATAATAGCACCTTGTTTTTTGGCATTTTCCAAAGCGACTAACGTATCAGCAGTCTCACCACTTTGAGAGATGGCCAAAATTACATCTCCAGGATGGATAACGGGATTACGATAGCGGAATTCCGAGGCATATTCGACCTCCACATTAATTCGGCACAGTTCCTCAATAATATACTCTGCGATAAGTCCGGCGTGCCAGCTTGTTCCACAAGCGACAATCACAATGCGGTTGGTATTACTGATTTCGTTTGCAAACTTCTCAATACCGCTCAGGGTAATCTGATGCGACTGCAGGTCTAGCCGACCACGCATGGAGTCGAAAATAGTATCGGGTTGTTCGAATATTTCCTTTAGCATAAAGTGGTCGTAACCGCCTTTTTCGATTGCTGACAACTCAAGATCTAATTTTTGAACGTAAGGTGTGATGCGTTCATTACCTAGATTTTTCAAGATCAGTTCGTCCGGCGTAATGATCGCCAATTCGTAATCGTTGATGTATACCACCTCTTTGGTGTAGGCTAGCATCGGCGAAGCATCTGAACCCAAAAAATGCTCATTTTTACCGATACCAATAACTAAAGGACTTCCTTTACGCGCTGCAATAATACGATCCGGATGACCTGCCTCCAATACGAGGATCACATAAGCTCCTACTACCCGTTTCAAGGCAATACGAATAGCTTCTTCTAGCGAGCATTCGTTCTGAGATTGAATCTCTTCAATAAAATTGACGAGCACCTCTGTATCCGTATCGCTCTTAAACGTATACCCTTTGTTGATCAATTCCGACTTCAAAGAAGCGTAGTTTTCGATAATCCCGTTATGGATCATGGCTATGCGTCCACTATTAGAATAATGGGGGTGTGCATTTCTGTCCGAAGGCTCACCGTGTGTTGCCCAACGTGTATGGCCTATCGCTGTAGTTGATTGGAGATCCTGACCGAACACAAACTCTTCTAAGTTTGCGACCTTACCTGTCTTTTTGTAAACATCGATCTGATCACCTTTATGCAATGCCACTCCAGCACTGTCATATCCACGGTATTCTAACTTTTTCAATCCGTCAATGACGATACCGTACGCCTGACGATAACCTGTGTATCCTACAATTCCACACATGCTTGTCTCAATTTTAAGTGTATATTTTGTTAATGCGACGCAATGTAATAAAAAATATTTATGCAATCGATTGATTAACCTAAAATTAATACAAAAAAGGCGGTTAACACATATTAACCGCCTTTTTTGGATATTACATTTACTTATTTTTTAATGTTCTGCCACGTCCACATGGTCGTAATCTTCCTTAATCAAGGCTTCATAGTCAGTCTTTTCTTTCTTTCCAAAACGACGTTGAAGGCTGTCAAAAATAGAGTATACCACGGGCACGACAACCAAAGTCAAAAACAGAGAGGACAACAGACCCCCGATGATAACAATAGCGAGCCCCCTGTTCATATCTGCTCCATCTCCAGTAGCGATCGCAATAGGGATCATACCGAAAACCATCGCAATTGTAGTCATCAGGATCGGGCGAAGACGCGCGTGGTTGGCAGCGACCAAAGCGTCGTGCGTATTATCGCCGGCTTCCTTACGGTGGTTTGCAAAATCGACCAGCATGATCGCATTTTTAGCAACTAGACCAATCAACATGATAATACCCAAAATGGTAAAGATGTTCAAAGTCTGATTTCCTAGTGCCAGGAACAGCAATGCACCAATAAACGACAATGGAATCGAGAATAACACGACAAAAGGTGTGATAAAACTGTCGTACAATGCGACCATAACGAGGTATACTAAGATGATAGATGCCAACAAAGCGATTCCCAATGTACCGAAACCTTCACTTTGGTTTTCCATATTACCACCCCATACAAATACAATTCCGGGTTTACGCGGCAATTTCTCAAACTGCGCCTGCCACTCCTGAGCGACAGTACCCATCGGTCTACCGATGGCCTGCCCCTGAATAGATACGGCTGGCGATTTGTCGCGTCGTTCTAACAAAGTAGGTCCCGATCCATAAGTCACTTCAGCAAATTGATCCAATGAAATGGAAGCGCCTTTATCGTTGATAAATTTAAGGCCTCGCACGTTGTCGATCGTTGCACGACCACTTTCGTTATAGCGTATATTGATGTCATACTCGTTATCCCCTGCTCTATATTTATTATCCGTATTACCGGAGAATGCTGTCTGCATGGTCATACCTACGGTAGATACGTTCAATCCCAACGAAGTCATTTTATCGCGGTCTATCTTCACATTGATCTCCGGATTACCGGCTTCGGAAGTCAACTTAACCCCTGCAGATCCTGGAATTTTCCGCAATAGATCTGCTGCTTTCTCAGCAAATTCCTGCGCATCTTCGACCGAGGCACCAATGATGGTCAATTTCAATGGCGCTTGTTCCGCTCCCATGATACCCACGTTTACCGTTTTGATCTTGGCACCGATCAGCTTATTTTCAAGTTCGCGTTTTAAAGTTGCTGAATACACCTGCGAGTTGCCTTCAAAATTTTCTTTATCGAGAATCACATGGATCTCCGATTTATAACGTGAGCCAGTTGTCGACGCCATTCCGTCTGAAGACTGACCTACTGTTGTAATGATTTCCTTGACATCTGGCTTGGCCGTGATATATGCCTCGGCTTTCTGCGTTAACAAGTTCGTCTTTTCCAAAGAAGCATCCTTATCAAGTTCCAGCTGGATAAAAAATTCTTTCCGGTCTACACTCGGAAAGAAATCCGAACCGATATACCCTTTAACCACCAGCGCGAATGATGCAATAAGTAAACCGATCGCCAAACCTAAGGTAGCCAATTTGGTTTTAACATTCTTTAATGACCAGGTTAACAAACCTGCAACCCAATGTGTAAAGCTGTTCAATCCACTTTCAAAACCATGGATGATACGGCCAAACAGCGACTTCTTGCTCAGATGCTCCAATTTACCGAAGCGTGAATACAACCAAGGTACGACGGTAAAGGATACTAATAAGGACAATAACGTCGAGATGATGACAGTCACACAGAACTGGGCAAGGATATTGGCCACCAATCCCGTTGACATGGCGATTGGAAGGAACACGACGACAATGACCAAGGTGATTGCCGTTACCGTAAATCCAATTTCAGAAGCCCCGTCATACGCCGCGCGTACTTTATTTTTTCCCATCTCCATATGGCGGTGAATGTTTTCGATCACCACGATCGCATCATCCACCAAGATACCTACCACCAGTGACAGTCCCAGTAAGGACATGAGGTTTAAGGTATACCCCATCAGTAGCAAACCGATAAAAGTCGCAATCAAGGAAAGCGGGATCGCAACCATGGTAATGGCAGCATTACGCAAACTTTGCAGGAAGAACAGCATGATAAAACCCACCAAAGCAATGGCGATCATCAAATCGTGAATAACGTTATCAGCGGCATTCAAGGTAAAATCAGAAGAGTCATTAGCCACCAGAATTTTAATATTCTGTGCCGCATAATCCTTCTCTACCCCACTAATAACTTTTCCATCTTTATCATGTACAGCGATAACTTTCTTTACGGCCTCAGACACAGCCACGGCATTCGCATCAGACTGTTTAAATACCTGTAGCAATATCGTGTTTTGGCGGTCCAAACGTGCCACCTTTTCAATCTCTTTGATACCATCCTGCACATCTGCGATATCACGCAGATAGATCTGCACGCCTGCAGGTGTAGTGATAGGCAGATTGCGCAACTCTTCGATAGAGGTTACTTTACCTGCAAGACGAATCGTTGTACGGTTGTCGCGGGTACTGACGTTACCTGTAGGAAAATCCAGGTTGGACGATGCAATAGTCTGTTGCACCTGAGAAATTGTCAGTCCATAACCTTCAATTTTTTTCGGATCTACGGAAATCTGTATTTCGCGTTCCTCGCCACCGATCATGTCAACCTTGGCTACACCATTGATCCGCGCAAAAACCGGTTGGATTTTATTGTCCAATAAGTCGTAAAGCTCTTTCTCTGACAAGTTGGATGTGACGGCCAGACTCATGATTGCCACATCATCAAACGAGAATTTGGAGAGTGAAGGCGTCTTCACATCGTCCGGCAAATCGTTGACGACAGCGTTGATTTTTCGCTGGGCGTCTGTAAGGAGGAAGTTGACATCTGCACCGTTATTCAGGGTAACCATCACAATCGAAACCCCTTCGAGCGAGGTCGACTCCACCTTTTTAATACTTTCCAACGAAGAAATCGCATCTTCTATTTTCTTGGTGACCGAACTTTCTACTTCCGCAGGCGATGCCCCCGGATAGATTGTTTGTACCGTGATTACGTTAATTTCAAACTTAGGGACCAGTTCGTAGCCCAATTGCGTATAAGAAAACAACCCACCCAATGTCAGTATTATAAATAATACGATAATGATACTGGGGCGTTTTATCGATATTTCGGTAATTTTCATTAGAATATTTTATTTTAAATAGCCGTGCAAAGACAGCGTTTCATCAGCTATTGATTACAGTATTCTCTATTTAATAATTTCTACAGGGCTTTGGTCAAATAAATTGATCTGACCCGATACAATCACCTGATCACCATCTTGCAAACCACCTAAAATCTCGATGTAATCACCAAAGTTTCTACCCGATTTGACCGTTGTTTCAATTGCTTTACCATTTTTGAGCACAAAAATCTTATTGTCACTCACACTACCTACAAAAGCATTGCGCGGCACGATCAAGGTATTGGTGGCAACACCCTCACCAAAGATTGCTGTACCGTACATACCTGCACGCAATTTGTTTGATGCATTGTTGACCTCTATCTCTACTGGAAAATTTAAGCTACCGTCCGATTTGGGGGCAATAAACGTTATCTTTCCTGTAAAGCGCTGATCTGCATACACACTTGCACTCACGTCTACAGACTGACCGATCTTTAACGTTGCGACGTTCTTTTCATCGACGTTAACGCGCAATTTCAAGGTGGCTACATTGACAATATCAAAGGCTGGAGCGCCAATATTCAGGTAGGTACCCGGTTCAATCTTACGCGCATTGACGATTCCCGATACTGACGTTTTGATAGTCACGTCGCCTGCATTCAATTTAGATGCTTTTAAATTATTCTTGGCATTTTCGAACTGCAATTTCACCTGATCCAACTGCTGTTTGGTTACACCTCCGGTAGAGTAAGCACTTTCAAAGCGTTGCAGATCAGCCTGCGCATTGGTAAATGCGGCTTGCGCATTGGCTACGTTTACATTCAGTTTATCGCCTTCAATGATCGCCAAAGTCTGTCCGGCGCTCACCCGGGAACCTTCATCCACCAATACTCTGACTACTCTGCCGGCAGTTTGGGCCGACACGGTCACTTCCTGTTTTGGTGAGAAAGTGCCATTTGCGGTATAGCGTAAATCCATGGACGACACTTTCGCTGTATCGATACGTACGGCGATTGCTGCATTTTTCTTGGCAACCTCCGCTGTTTCGGCCTCATTTTTCTTTTTATTCTTATTTAACACAAAAAATATTCCTGCTAAACCAGCAGCAATAATAAGTAGGGTAATAATTCCGCGTTTCATATTGTATTAGTCAATTATTCGTTAATCAATGATTTAAGTTTTCCATTCGCTTTGATCAGCTGAACCTCAGCGATTTTATAATCCAGCAAAGAAGTATTTAAATTATTTTGCGCATCTGCATACGCATTTTCAGCATCCAGCAGATCAGTCAATGTCGCTAGGCCATTTTTATAATTGTTGTTGGTATCATCCAATACTGATTTTGCCAGATCCACATTTTTACGGTTCGACTCGATAGTCAATAACGAGTTTTTGATCTGAACCCGCGAATTCTCAGCAGCCATATTCAATGCTAGCTTCGTATCGGCAATATCGATCTGCAATTTATCAATATCAATCTGCGCCTGACGAACTTTCGACCGTGTGAGGAAACCATTGAAAATAGGAACGGTAAGGTTCAGTCCGATACCAGAAAAGCCAGACCAATTTACCCCCTGGGCCTTAGAAAATATCGGGAATACAGGCCCCAGTCCCTGTCTTCCGTAGTTAGCGGTCAACGACAGCGTCGGATAATATTTGGAGATTTCTGCCTTTTTATTCAGTTCAAGCAATTCATTCTGTTTTGAAAGCACCTGAATTTCTGTCCTATTCGACACATCGAGCGGATCATATATCGCATCCAGTGCTACGTTTTCAAATGTTGAAGTCGGCATGGTAATCTGCTCGGACATGGACATGCCGATAACAAATTTCAATGCATTTTCTTTCAGTTCCACCGCATTAATAAGTTGTTGCCTAGAAGCTTTCAGGTTTGTCACGGCAACATTGGTACGATCCAGGTCAATTTTTTTCGCCAATCCGTTTTTAACCAACCCTTCAATAACATCCCGTGTTTTGGTGGTACTTTCCAGGTTATTGTCCACGGTTTTTAACTGCAGTTTGGACTGGTAAACATCATAATAACTATTAGCCACTTTCTCGATCAGTTGCTCATCCGTCAAGGTCTTATTGATCACATAAAATTCGCGAGTCGTTTTTGCAGCTTTCAGTCCCGTAAATACCGTCTGGTTAAACAGCTGTTGGTTTAAACTGATGGTATTGGTAGATTGCCATTTTTGTCCAAAAGCGGCCATCACAGTTGTTCCCGGCTGACCGACAATTTCCCCCGGTAAAGCAACTTTTTGGATCATTGGATTGTAGGTAATTCCACCGTTAAAATTCACCTGCGGCAATGCTCCCGATTTAACTTCCGCAATTTTGTGCTCAGCATTTGCAATATCAAGACCTGCCTTTTTTGCATCAGCCTTATTTTGCAACGCAAATTTAATGGCGTCACTTAAGGTTAACTGTTGTTGTGCATGACTTTGGAAAACCATCGTACCTAATAAAAGGCTGGCTAGTATTCTGATTGTTTTCATTCCTAATTTGTTTATCCTAATTTTATATCTACTTTTTACCTATACCATTAAAAAAAAGCTTGGTAGCCAACTTTTGCTTTTGTAATACTTCATCAAAACGGTCCTGGTTTGGTATGCCCGAAATGATATCCGAAATATTGCACATCAGCGAGAGACTCTTCATCAATTCCACATAGATTTCAGCGGTCTTATAGAGTTCCTCACCGTCGATTTCCCCCTTTTCGGCACCTACCTGCAAAATCTCAAATAACGCTTTTACATCGCGGTCATGCAGGCACTGAAAAAAATCCTGCATAGAAAGCCCCTTTATCCATTCCAGATTTTCGTTCATGTGCAACATATAGTATTTCCGTACAAATGCATCACGCAGCTCCAAAATCTTGATGATCAGTTCGTACGTAGTACCTTCATGTGCATCGGCCACCTTTTCCTCCTCTTCCCTATATTCATCTGTTAAACGCACAATCACATCGCGTATCAGTGCATTCTTCTCTGAATAATAGTAATACAAATTCGCTTTAGTAATTTTTATATCCTCCGCAATTTCATTCATCGTAGTCTTACTAAAACCGTAATGCATAAAGCGCCGTATCGCCGCCTCGATGATTTGATCTTTTCTATCTTCCATTCTTCAAAAAACTCCTTTCAACTTTCTGACTTTTATCAGAAATTGTTCAAAAATATAAAAAGTAACATGCCGTACAAAATAAATTTTGAAATTGTAATAATTTTGATATTGAGCTGACAACAAAAAAGGCAAACTTTATAAGTTTGCCTTTATTAGGATAAATCACACAATCAGAATGCGACCGTGTTCTGAAAATGTTTTAGAAACTTCCTTTTGTCCAATTTATAGAGTCTTGCTGCGCGATACGCCACACCGGTCTGTACCTCATCGAGTTCTTTTAGAAACCCATAGTTTTGCATTTTCTTTCTAAAATTGCGTTTATCGAGTTGTTTATTCAATATTCCCTCATAGACCAGCTGTAATTGGGTAAGGGTAAATTTTTCGGGAAGCAATTCAAAAGCGATAGGCTTATAAGCGAGGCGACGCTGCAATCTTTCCAGACAGAGATCCAAAATCTGCTTGTGGTCAAAGGCCAGTTCGGGTACATTACGAACAGGAAACCATTTGGCCTGTTTCATGTAATTTGTAACAGGCTTCGTTTTCAGTTTGGTACTGTCCAATTGAATGAGAGCATAATAAGCCACGGTTAAAATTCGTCCCTTTGGATGCCTTTTTAAACCGGCAAAGGAATGGAGCTGATCCATAAAGACGTCTTTCAAACCTGTATTTTCATACAAAATCCGCTTTACGGCATCTTCCATCTCTTCATCGTTATCCACGAAAAAGCCTGGCAATGCCCACCAATCCTTAAAAGGATATTCATTTCTTTCGGCCAGAAGAACTTTTAATTCTCCTTCGTGAAAGCCTAATATGACACAGTCTACGGTAAAATTACTATACAAAACTTCTAAATCTATTTATGTGCAATATACTGAGCTAAATTTAGCGGTTACTAATCATCGGGTTATCTGTAACAATTATACGCTTCCTAAACGTGATGCGCAAAAAAATATTGAAAAATTTATTCAAAGTGTAGAATATACACTATAAAAATCTTATATTCGTATCACCTAAAATATTGCGTGTGATAAAAGAAATTAAAAAAATAGGCGTTTTAACATCCGGAGGTGATGCTCCTGGCATGAATGCCTGTATACGTGCTGTAGTTCGTACAGCATTACATAAGGGATTAGAAGTTACTGGTATTTACCAAGGTTATCAAGGCCTGATCGATGCCAATTTTATAGAAATGGATACACGTTCGGTCAGTAATATCATCCAACGTGGCGGTACAATATTGAAAACGGCGCGTTGCATGGAGTTCAAAACACCAGAAGGCCGTCAAAAAGGCTACGATAATCTAAAAGCTGCCGGTGTTGACGCTTTGGTGGTAATCGGCGGTGATGGATCCTTTACCGGTGCAAACTTTTTTTCCAAAGAATTCGACATTCCCGTAGTAGGAATACCGGGAACGATAGACAACGATTTGTATGGTTCAGATTATACCATTGGGTACGATACGGCCAATAATACCGTTATTGAAGCAATTGATAAAATCAGAGATACGGCAGCTTCGCATGAGCGTCTTTTCTTTGTGGAAGTAATGGGTAGAGACTCAGGCTGTATCGCTTTAAATGCCGGTATTGCAGGCGGAGCCGAAGCTATTTTACTTCCTGAAAAAGAAACGGCTATTGACGATTTGATCCGCCACCTGGAAGATGGGGCTATAAAGAAGAAATCATCTTCTATTGTTATTGTTGCTGAGGGCGACCAAAACGGTGGAGCATATTATGTAGCGAAAAAAGTAAAAGAAAAGTTTGATCATTACGACACGAAAGTTAGTATATTAGGGCATTTGCAACGTGGTGGTTCTCCGACGAGTTTCGACCGCGTGCTTGCTAGTCGATTGGGCTTTGCTGCTGTCAATGAATTATTGGCAGGAAATACACGAATAACTGTAGGTCTGCGTGGCAATGAAATCCAAACAACTCCAATTGAAGAAGCAATCAGCAATAAGGAAATCAAACTTAGCCCTGATTTATTGGAAATGGCTGAGATTTTATAATCATAAATTGAACAGACATGATAGCAGTAGTATATAGTGGATCGCGATTTTCGGACTGGAGATTGGCCGATAAAGGCCGTATAACCACTGGTTTTCGCATGAACGGGATCAATCCCTATCTTCAAGATGAGCGTTCCATACTACAGCACCTGCACAAGAACACCAATCTGATCAACAACGCCGAGAAAATAAAGCGGATTTATTTTTTTGGTGCGGGGTCATCGTCCAAGGAGCGCAAGGATAAAATAAAGAATGTCTTGGAGCGTTTTTTTGTCAACGCTCGTGTGCGGGTAGACCATGATGTAATCGCTTCGGCGATTTCTACGTTTGGCGACGAAAGAGGCATCATTGGGATTATAGGAAGTGGATCGAATGCAGCTTATTATACAGGGAAAAAAATCATTGATAATAACTATGGTCTAGGCTACATCCTAGCCGATGAGGGAGCGACAAATTGGAATAGCCAGCAGCTGCTCAAACATTATATGACAGAATCTCTCCCTATTGATCTTCGGGACAAATTGGAAAGACAATTTAATATTGATAAGAAAATGATTTTGGAACGGGTTTATTTTGCACCTCAACCGACAAATTTTCTGAATTCCTTTACCGATTTTGTACTTGACAACAAAGATCATTTATTCATCAATCAGCTGGTTAAAAACGGGCTTCGTACGTTTATTAAAACTTACATCAAGCCGCTAATGAAAGAATATCCCGACAGTGACGTAAACTTTACCGGTTCGGTTGCGTTCAATTATGAGAACCTCCTCCGGGAAGTTGCCACAGAAGAATTTAATATCAGTATTGGAACTGTAGTCAAGGAACCAATACACAATTTAATTAAATATTATATCAATAAAAATTAAGAATATGAAAATTGGAATTAACGGATTTGGCCGTATTGGTCGTTTAGCATTCAGAGCAGCAATCAATCGTCCAGAAATTGAAATTGTTGGTATCAATGACTTAGTTGAACCAGACTATATGGCTTATATGTTGAAATATGATTCAACACATGGCAAATTTGACGGTTCTGTAGAAGTAAAAGACGGTAATTTGGTTGTTAACGGAAAAACTATTCGCGTTACAGCTGAGAAAGATCCAGCAAACTTGAAATGGGATGAAGTAGGTGCTGAAGTGATCATCGAATCTACAGGCTTCTTCTTGACACAAGAGTTGGCTCAAAAACATATCGATGCAGGTGCTAAGAAAGTGGTAATGTCTGCTCCAGCAAAAGACGATACCCCTACTTTCGTAATGGGTGTAAACCACAAAGAATTGAAAGCTGATCAAAATATCGTTTCGAACGCTTCATGTACAACAAACTGTTTAGCGCCTATCGCTAAAGTATTGAATGATAAATTTGGTATCGTTGAAGGTTTGATGACTACAGTTCACGCCGTAACTGCAACACAAAAAACAGTGGATGGTCCTTCAGTAAAAGACTGGAGAGGTGGCCGTGGTGCATACCAAAACATCATCCCTTCATCTACAGGTGCTGCTAAAGCAGTAGGTTTGGTTCTTCCTGAATTGAAAGGTAAATTGACAGGTATGTCATTGCGCGTTCCTACAGCAGACGTTTCAGTTGTTGACTTGACAGTACGTTTAAACAAAGGTGCTTCCTACGAAGACATCAAGGCAGCGATGAAAGAAGCTTCTGAAGGTGAATTGAAAGGTATCTTGGGTTATACTGAAGACGAAGTTGTTTCTTCAGATTTCTTAGGTGATGCACGTACATCAATCTTCGATGCGAAAGCTGGAATTTCATTGAATGACAACTTCGTTAAAGTGGTATCTTGGTACGATAACGAGTGGGGTTATTCAAACAAAATTGTTGATTTGGTCTTAGAAGTTGGCAAATTGTCGTAATCAACAGCATCAACAAACTATACAGGGGCTATTCCATACGGATAGCCCCTTATTTTTTTTTACTTAAAAATCAGCAGGTTGGCGTTTAAACGTAAAAAAAAGCGCTTTTCGCTTTCGTAATTCAAATAATCCGTCTATATTTGCATCATCAATAAGGCAAACAGCTCACGTTGAAAAGGTGCCATAGCTCAGTTGGTAGAGCAAAGGACTGAAAATCCTTGTGTCGCTGGTTCGAATCCAGCTGGCACCACCGAAAAGGAAGAACGCAAGGTTCTGACCGATTGAAAGAATAATAATTCCAATGCGAAAATAGCTCAGCTGGTAGAGCACAACCTTGCCAAGGTTGGGGTCGCGAGTTCGAATCTCGTTTTTCGCTCACCTGCCTAGGTGGTGGAACTGGTAGACACGCAGGACTTAAAATCCTGTTCCCGTTAAGGGAGTGCGGGTTCGATTCCCGCCCTAGGTACAAAAAAAGCTCATCATACGATGAGCTTTTTTTGTTTATACTCCATAGACTGTTTCTCCGCACCATCCAACACGTCAAGCCTACCCATTGTCCCTTCGATCCAGTAGCCTATTGAGACGATTCGCTGTATACGACCTTATTTTCACCTATTACGCCTGTGCGCTATCATCACTATTACGGTCTACCGACAATAAAAAGAGTAGTTTATCGATCGCTGGCCTGTGCCATTCTTCCGGCAGATCACCGCTGAGATAAGCCAGTTGTTCATCTAAGATGAGCTGGCATCCATCCATTGTAATGCGTGCATATTCGTTTTGGCCTTCCTCCCGACCTACTTCAAAATCAAAATACTTTTCTATTCCTTCGTCGTTGGTCACGGGAATCCCGGTAAATGTAGTTCTCTCTTCCATGGTATTAGTTTTTAATTTTTATATGCGTTGTCATATCCTTATTGCTGTTGCCAGCCTTCTGACCTCTGCCTGCGTTTCCCAATCGCTGAGCTCAAGTTAATCGCTGCTTTAAGCAACCCCCTATTCCTTCTGTGCGATCTGATTCCGCTTGCTTGCGTCTTTTGTGTATAGAACAAGCGCATGACCATACAGTTTGGTGCTTTTACGATTATTAACCTATAGCTAGACAGCAGTGGACGGAGCCGATATGACATCCTTCCGTAAAAACGGAAAAATGTATTTAAAATCCGTTCTGCAATCGCCGATTATTTTTTATTTTTGTACATCTTCCAGCAATAATCTAATTTAGTCGGGAACAACCATTATGCAGTTTAATTTCGCCTTTGATTCCAGTCCGTTCAAAACCCTGATCGCTTTTCACAAGATTATACCCGCCTTTGAAAAAGCCGCCTTATCGCCGATCGATTTTCAGGCCGCTTACGCGCGCTCGTTACTGGACGAAATCAAGAAATATCCCCAACTAATCGAAGGTGTGGAGAAAGCTGACGATCTGTTGCGCTACGAGCCCATCATCAGGGTGCTGCTGGCAGACCTGTTCCCGAGCTCACTAACACACAATGAGATCAAGGCCGTTACGATTCCCTTTCATCTCTACACGTTCAATCACACCGCAAGACTCGAAAAAATCTTAAGCGATGCTGGCGATCACTATGAATTCAGTCTTCGCGACATCTCTGCCGACACCTATTATATTCTCAATTGCTGCGTCATCATCAGCCAGTATTATGGCTTTAAGGTAGATGCTATGGATGCGCCCCAATTTTTGGATATTCCAGATAAAAATAATATTATCCATCATTACCGCGTATTGTTCAATGCCGATTTTATGGATATTATCCCCACTGAACGCACTGTGCATCTTTCAGAAGAAGATATTGTTGAATTGATCGACAATTTTTCGGATATTGCCTTATGGAAATCCAAATTCCCCGAACGGAGCTGGATCTTAAAAGGCTTTGCCATAATGACCCTTTTTGATGCCACCATTGAAAATGCGGTATCGAGCTTCAAGAGTAATCTACTCCGCGAGAAAAGCGCAATCCAGCTGGCAGAAATTGAAAATATTTTTAGGTCTATCTACAAAATTAGCGATCTGCGCATCGGTCTCACCTCATTTGAAAAGGTCCGAAACGAATACAACTTACGGATTGTCGAAAAACAGCTTTACAGCCATCTGCTCTACGATTCCACGATCACCGAGTGTGAAGAGATGCTCTGCAGCGACACCCTCGAGAGCCTGCTGACAAAAGATGAATATCTTGTCGTGCCCGATATCGACAAGATGCCCATCACTGATCCGAAACAGGCCTATTTTATCAATAAGCTGAAGCAGCAGCAGGTCAAGAGCTTTATTTTTGTGCCCCTTATCGAAGGCGGCAAAGTTTTGGGTCTGCTGGAGATGTCATCGTCGCGGGTACGCGAACTCAATTCTGTCAATGCCAACAAGCTCAACTTTATTCTGCCTTTTATTAAAGATAAAGTGTCCAAAGCATTTTCCGAGACAGAAAATCAGATCGAGGCAGTGATCCAAAAGGAATACACCTCCATCCACCCGAGTGTCAAATGGCGGTTTCAGGAAGAAGCTGTCCACTTTCTGAACGACCGCGCTTTCGGGAAAGACTATGCCCTGCAGGAGATTGTCTTCGATCATGTGTATCCGCTTTACGGACAGATCGACGTACAGGGGTCATCCGAATCGCGCAACCAGGCGATACGGCAGGACCTGTCCAACCAAAACAGTGATTTGATCGCCCTATTCAGGGCCATCAATCAGACACAAAAATTACCCCTGTTTGAGCAGAAGATTTTCGATCTGGAAAGAAACCTGGCGGCACTTCAGCATGCGCTGCTGACCGATACCGAACAGCAGATGCTCGAGTATTTTAATGCTGACATCCATCCTATCCTGGAAAACTTCCGAAAAAACGCTCGAGATACCAACATTGTCGACGCAATCGACCGTTATTTTGAACGTATCAACCTAGCAATCGGTGGTTTTTATGAGGCGCGTCGCGATTATGACAGTTCCATCACCCTCATCAATAAAAAGCTCGTGGCCGTGTTGGACGAAAAACAGGTCGAAGCCCAAGAATATTTCCCCCATTATTACGAACGCTACAAAACGGATGGTATCGAACACAATATGTATATTGGTGCATCCATTGCGCCCGACCGCAACTTTGAGCTGTATTACCTGCGCAACTTACGCTTATGGCAGCTGCAGGTCATGTGCGCAATGGAACACGAATTTAAGTTGCTGCAGCCCTCACTGCCGCATCAACTGGAGGTGACCTCGCTAGTGCTTGTCTTTGCAACACCTATTTCCATCCGTTTCCGGATGGACGAAAAACAGTTTGATATAGACGGTTCCTACAATGTACGGTATGAAATTGCCAAGAAACGCATCGACAAAGCAAAGATTAAAGGAAAATCGGAGCGCATTACCCAAAAAGGAAAACTGGTCATAGTCTATTCCACCATTCACGAAGAAACCGAATACCTGGGCTATATAAAACTGCTTCAGCACAAAGGCCTGCTCGAGGCTGATATCGAACAGTTTGAGGTGGAAGACCTACAGGGGCTGATCGGTTTGAAAGCCATACGCGTAGGTTTCACATTTCAGGAGGTTGAGGTATTAAACCATGTTCATTAATGAGCCAGCACAGCTAACTGACGACTCCGAACAGCTTTATTATACAAAAATTAATTTTATTGCATCGGCGTAGTATATCTGCCAAGATTGGGTTATCTTTACGTAAAGATAATCCGGTCATATGACAGAAGATGTATTCAGCGAAGCGGCCACACCACGTAGGGAAATTGAAAGGATTGCCGCACTGCAGCGTTACGAAATTATGGATAGCCCTTCCGAAAAAATTTTTGATGGCCTGTTGGAAATAGCGGCACAGGTTTTTCGGACGCCGGTACTATTACTCTCCTTTGTTGACGCAGAACGGATCTTTGTTAAGTCAGCTATCGGCATCGATCCGATACAGATTAGCCGTACGGATAGCCTTCTATCGCACATCATCCAACAAGGCAAGGTGTGGGTCAGCACGGAGGCTAATTTTGGCGAGGTACATGGACTGCGCTTCTATGCTGCTGCCCCATTGATCACTTCCGATGGATTTCATATCGGTACATTCAGTATTGCTGATTATCAATGTCGCGAATTTAGTGCCGCCGAAGAGCGCATGCTGGCGTCCTTTGCCCGTACTGCAATGGATCAGGTCGCTTTACGTTATGCAGCCATTGAAAACGTCCAAGAAGTGGCTTCCACCAATATCAACCTAGCCAATATGCAGCAGCGGCTGCTCGACCTCAACAGCGAGCTGGAGGCTACAAACGAGCAGCTCACGCTCACCAACAGCAAGCTGTATAAATCCTATGACATCACGCTATTGCTCAATAAGAATCTGAAAAAGAGCGAGCAGCGTTTAAAATCATTTATTACCAAGGCTCCGATTGCTTTCGCCATTCTAACAGGCCGCGAATTGACGATTGAAGTGGCCAATGATATGGTGCTCAAAATCTGGGGCAAAACCACCGCTGTCATCGGGCATCCGCTGGCCACTGCATTGCCAGAGCTGCAAGATCAGCCTTATCTCGATATTCTTGATAACGTGTTTACCAGTGGGGAAACCTATATTGGTGATACCGCGCCTGTAATGCTTGAATATGACGGCGTACTATCTCAACAGTATTTTGACTTTATCTATGAACCCTTAAGTGGCGAGGATGGAAAAACGGAATCAATCATTGTAATTGCCAATAGGGTGACCGATCGTATCCTTCAGAAAGAACATCTTGAAGCACTCAACCAGCAATTGGAAATCGCATTGAAAGCGGGAGAATTGGGAACCTACCACCTCGATATTCAAAACTGGAAAAACAATGCATCAGCCACCTGCAAAAGCCATTTCGGTCTTCCCCCAACAGGAGACTTTCAATTTAAAGACTTTATACAAGCCATTGTGCCCGAGCATCGTGAGGCGGTAGAGCAAAAAGTTCAGGAAGCTATTGCTAAGAATATAACCTATCAGGCCGAATATCTTACGTGTTGGCCCGATGGCTCGCTACATTGGATCAATTCTTCGGGGCTAACCCGTTATGATGCCGAAGGGAAACCTTTAGACCTCATCGGCGTAACAGTAGATGTGACCAAACGCAAAAATTACGAAGCCCAGAAAGAGGATTTTCTCAGTATCGCCAGCCATGAGCTCAAAACTCCCATTACCAGTCTACGGGGCACAATACAGATGCTGGAAATGCTCAAGGATAAATCGGCAGACGCCACCATCAGCAAACTGATTGACATGTCGGGCGTCAGTGTCAAAAAAATAACAGCACTCGTAGATGACCTGCTCAATATGCACCGCATTAGTTTGGGGCAGTTAAAACTCAATAGAACCCCCATTGAAGCGGCTAAAGTGATCCGCTCCTGCTTCCAAGATATCAATATTATCGGCAAGCATCAGCTCAACTTGATCGGCGATCTTGACGCCGTGATCAATGCCGATGAGCAGCGTATCGAACAAGTCGTTTCCAACCTGATCAATAATGCGATCAAATATGCCCCCGAATCCTATCAAATTGATGTGCGTATCGAAAAGAAATCGGATTATGTTAAGATCCATGTGCGGGATTATGGCGAAGGTATTGCTCCCGAACTACAGCATCAAATTTTCGAACGCTATTACCGCGTCTATCCCGACGGTAAGAAATACTCTGGCCTCGGATTGGGGCTGTATATTTCTGCTGAAATCGTACGTCGGCATGGTGGTGAAATCGGGGTGGATAGCACACCGGGTGAAGGTAGTAATTTTTGGTTTACCATACCCCATGCTTTCTGATTCTCCCACTATACCGCATCGTTTTTCATGTCAGCAAACCGACCACAGCACTTTCACTGCATGCCGATCAAGCTGTCGACCTGCACGTCACTTTTGTACATTTCTCGAGCTGATAGTATAGCTCATTTAAGTCCAAAGGTTTTGGTAAAAAACTATCAGCACCCCATGCCCTTGCTGCATCACTATCCGCCGGATTGGCAGACATCATGATGACCGGTATATTTTTGAAGGTTTTAGAAAAAAGACTTTGTAATATCAGATTACCGTCAAACTGCCAATGCATTTCTGCGCTCATGAGCAGGATGTCGGGATGAATGCTTTCAACTGCACCTATCAGTTTTTTTGATTGGGAAATGGTATACACCTCATACTCATCCGTTAAAACCAATGAAAGAGCCTCCAATACCATTGAGCTCTCATCGCAAACTATTATTTTTCTTTTCATCTTTTTCCATCTTTAAATGAACAGAAAAAAGGAAATCATTATTCCGGTCATTTAAATCAGAACTTGCATTCAACAACAATAGTTTTAAATAAATGAAAATAGATAAGCAATCTTTAAACGCCACGTTAAAGTCGTTTTATAAAGCTTCATTGCTTAACAAAAGTCTGGTGCATGTATAGCGGATGTTTTTATTGAAGCGTTGTGGTCCTACTTGTTATAAGGGAGTGTAAAAGAGATATCAGTACCAGGTCCCTCCTTTTCAAGGATCTTGATCTGGCCACCGTGTCGCAATATGATATCGGCGCATAGAAATAGTCCAATACCAAGTCCTTCGATATGCCCCTCACTATTGGCCCGATAAAACTTCTCAAATACTTTTTTCCGATCTTCTGATTTTATGCCCATCCCCAGATCACTCACCACGATGGATACTTCATACTGAAGGGCTACCGCCTTGATATGCACGGGCGATTTTCCGTCGCTATACTTAATCGCGTTATTGATCAGGTTGGTGATGACCTGTCCAATACGATATCCGTCAGCCTGCAGAAAGACATCCTGTTCAGGTATATGCACTTGTATATCACTTTCAGGGAACACCAGTCCAGCGTTTTGGCTTATTTCAAGGATGAGTTGTGATAGGTTTATTTCGGTCTTATCCAATGTAATGCCCCTGGCCATAACCATCACAGGTGCAACCATTTCATTTAGCAATCGGTTGATACGCTCGGTGGCTTTAAGCGCATTGCGAATCAATTTATTCGATAGCGTATCTTCTTGTACTTCCAATTTCCTTTCCAGCATCTGCAGTGTTCCTTTCACAGATGACAGCGGAGTCTTGATTTCATGCATGGCAATGCTCAACATTTCGTCGCGCAAAATTTCCAGTTCTTTCTTTTCGGTAATATCAAGCGTTGTTCCCGATATGACCTGCGGATAACCGGCCTCGTCATAAGTAACCCATCCACGTGCCTCAATCCAATGTATACTCTTATCGCTATGACGTACACGATATTCGGCATGGTACGGAATTTGGAGCTCTATAGATCGGGCCACGCAATCTTGCATCGCCTCCAGGTCATCTTCTACGATACAGCCCAGCATATCACTGTAACTAAATTCCTTCGTCGTGTCCCACCCAAAATTTCTTTTGCACTGATCCGTGCAAGACATATAATTATTTTCTACCAGGCTTACTTCCCAAAAGCCCATACGAGCTTGTTCAAGCGCCTGAGCGAGATGTTTTTGGGATACTGTAAAAGTAGAATCCGCACCATACAAATTAATCATACAGTTGATTGAAGTTAGCGGCCCTTATGAACCGCGGTAAAGGTACACATTTATAATATTATTAGTATTACAATTATTGTAACAGATGAATTCCTACAAAAGTTGGCACCTTTAACGGGCTTTGACGACCGTCCTAATTAGCCACTGCCAACAGCGAAGTGTGCCATGTTCCAATGCAAAATAGCCTATAATAAAAAGGCCGAACCCCGTGTTCGGCCATTACCTTATCTAGCAAATTGCTGAGCAAATTCTTTTAGTTAGACGCCGGATATGTTGGTGCAGGGTAATCCCGGTCGACATGCATTTGATTGATTAAAATTTCACGGATCAGATGACGCATCCGGATATCATCGACAGCAATTTTGACGATCTTATTGTTGTAATAGGTATCAATTTCAAATTCACGCTCAATCTTCTTGGCAAATGCGGGCGCTATCGATTTATAGTTAAGTACGAGCTCCGTTTCCTTGTCTGCTATTTTTTTTAGGGTCAACGTCCAGGTTACTCCGTACTCCGGAGAGAAGAAAATCTTTCTTGGCGGTGGCACTTTCAATTTTCTATCCTTTAACGTATAGGTATGCAAGATATGAATACTCGGTTTGGAAACGTCCTTTGCCGCTTCAGCGACTAGCTTATTAAACTTCTTTTCGTCGTCCACCACAGTTTCGATACTTAAACCCTCTTCTTCAATTTCAAAGGTAGCCGTCGTATCGGTTGCTGCAAGCGGTGTGACCTGTATTTTGCTATCTCCGTTCCTGCCGGATATGTCGGAAACCGCTTCCTTCACACGGTCAAAACTTGCGGGTATGTGCTGCGGGAGCAGTTTAGTCGTTACTATTTGCGCCTGTACATTTCCAACTACCGCTGCTAGAAGAAGCAGTATACAACAATATTTTCTCATCATGATTATTTAAATTATCCATTGAAGCCTATCATGCGCTCAATTTTGATGTAATTTAAGCGTTTTTATGATCGATTTGTTCAGCGATTTAATATTTAACTGCAGCTGTTTACAATTCGTCATCGCTGTGCCGACATTCGTTGCCGTGCGGTCACCTCGTTCTGCCAGTCCATCAAGGAGACCCCTTGGTTGCTCTGATCATCGGAGCACGTACGGAAAAGGTATACGGGCCAAGTATACATAACGATCCGTAATTCGGTTACATTATTCTGTAATTGGGGTAAGTGGCCAACGGGTCTTGAACCGTAATTTTGATTAACAAAAAAAAGCAGCAAATGAAAACAAGAAAACTAGGCAGCCAAGGGCTCGAAATTCCAATGATAGGGCTCGGCTGTATGGGGATGAGCAGTTTTGCGTCCACAGGCGATATTTACGGCAAGGCCGACGAAAAAGAATCCATTGCGACCATCCATCGATCCTTAGCACTGGGTGGCAACTTTTTGGATACTGCCGATCTCTACGGTCCTTTTGAAAACGAAAAACTTATCGCCAAAGCCATCAAAGGTAAACGGAATGAGTTTATCATCGCCAGCAAATTCGGCTTTGAGATTGATGCCAGCGGTCAAGTGACCTGGCGTATCAATGGCCGGCCAGATTATATCCAAAAGTCAATCGAACGCTCCCTAAAAAACCTCGATACCGACGTAATTGATCTATACTATATGCACCGGCCTGATCCAAATGTGCCTATTGAAGAAACTGTCGGTGCCATGGCCGAACTGGTCAAAGCCGGCAAAGTCCGGTACCTGGGCATCTCAGAAGTCAGTGCCGAGCAAATAAAAAAAGCACATGCCACCTTTCCGATTACGGCAGTGCAGAACGAAATTTCCCTATTCGGACGTGAGGTAGAAACCAACGGCGTATACGAACTCACACAAGCGCAGGGCATCGGCCTAGTCGCCTACTCCCCCTTGGGCCGCGGATTTATTACGGGACAGATCAAGTCGCCGGACGATATTCCAGCAGATGATTTTCGCAGACTTATTCCACGCTTTCAGGGCGAGCAGTTTTACAAAAACGTGGCGCTCGTGCGCGAGCTTGAACAAATCGGCTTAGAAAAACAAGTTACTCCGTCCCAGCTGGCCCTTGCCTGGCTCATCCAAAAAAACATTGTGCCCATACCTGGCACAAAAAAGGTACGCTATGTGGAGCAAAATATTGCGGCCACCGAAATCCTGCTGACCCCCGAGGAGATCCAACGCATTGAGGCTATTCTACCCGTAGGACTAGATACCGGATCGCGCGATGTCAGCATACCGCTGCAATCCTAGAAAATATAAATGTCATGTTTGCTAAAAGCGCATGACATTTTACTTAAATTAGCGTATCATACACAAGGCAATACGATCATGTCAACGATATTTAATAGGCCCTACGACCATGTCAAAAAAAGAACCAGCATTCGTTAAGATAAATAGCATCGCGGAATATCATGAGGCATTGCAGTTGCCCAAACCGCAGCACCCGCTTTTCAGTATCACCGATTTCTCGCAGAACAAGCATACACATCCCTCGGTAGAAACCACCTTTCTACTCAATCTCTACTGCATTTCCGTCAAGGAAGATGCGCAGTGCGTGTTGCGTTATGGCCCCCATCACTACGACTTTCGGGAGGGCCTAATGACCTTCTTTAAACCCGGTCAGGCCATTACTGTAGATCCGACGAGCTCCGATGTCAAAGTTGGCTATTCGGTTGTTTTCCATCCAGATTTTATCCGTACCTATGAGCTGGCAAACAACATCGGTAGCTATAGTTTTTTCGACTATGAGGTCAATGAAGCACTCTTCCTATCCGAGCGGGAAAAGCAGCAGATCAGAACGATCGGAAAAGGTATTTTGAGCGAATATGAAGGCACCATTGACAGTTACAGCCAAGATGCCATTGTTAGTTTTATAGCGTTGTTACTGGTGTATTCACAGCGCTTTTATGACCGTCAGTTTATCACCCGTAAAGCACACAATATACCATTGGTTAGCCGGTTTGAGCAGTTGCTCGATGAATACTTTGACGCCGGCACACAACACACCAGCCTTCCGCAGGTAGGGTACTTTGCGGAACGTTTGAATATGTCAAAAAACTATTTAAGCGATCTCCTGCGGGCGCAAACCGGTGAGAGCGCACAGAACCACATCCAGCATAAGATCATCGAAAAAGCAAAAAATCTGCTTTCACGCTCTCAGCTTTCTGTCGCCGAAATCGCCTATCAGCTCGGATTTGAACAGCCACAGTCCCTCAATCGATTATTTAAAAAGAAAACATCGGTCTCACCACTTGAATTTAGGAGATCGATAAGCTTTAACAATCTTTAACTTTATTATTATAATCAATCGAATAAATTAGCGTACCTTTATGCCAATTCAATCACTCAAGATCGGATTATAAAAAAAGAAAGAATATCTCTCCCGTAAAAAGTCAAATGTCCCAGTCTGTAAAATTCAGCAATGTAAATACATTGTTCTCTAAAACCCTAAAACAAAAAATCAATACTTATTTTCAAACTTCGCTGCAACCCAAAACGGGGAATCGTAAAATTTACCTGAAGGCCGCTATCCTGCTTATCAGCTTTATTGTGTTATATGGGCTGCTCGTATTCGCACCCCTGCACTGGAGCGTTGCAATCGTATTATGCCTTATTTTTGGTGTCAACCTCGCTGCTATTGGTTTTAATATCATGCATGATGCTGGGCACAATTCTTTTTCAGACAACAAACGCCTCAATACATTACTATCCTACTCGCTCAATCTATTGGGCGGTAATATCTACTTTTGGAAACTCAAACATAATATCGCCCACCATACCTACACCAATATCGATGGCGAAGACCACGATATTGAGGTCAAATTTATGCGTATACATCACGACCAGAAACTGCGTAAGCACCATCGCTATCAACGGTTTTACTTTCCTTTGCTCTATGGAATTTCCTATTTAGCATGGATCTTTTACCAGGATTATGAGAAGTATTTTCGTGGCCGTATGGGCGATAAAATTGAGCGATTTCATTTTCCGCTCAGCGAGCGTGTAATCTTCTGGGTTAGTAAGCTTGTTCACATCAGCTTATTTGTCATTATTCCAGTGATCTTCGTGGGATGGCTGCCCACGCTTATCGGACTGCTGATCTCAGGTACAGTTTGTGGCATGAGTCTGGCCACCGTATTTCAACTGGCCCATGTGGTTGAGGAGACCGAATTCAAAACCATTGACCAGTCTAAGGTCGAAGAAGAATGGATGATCCACCAGATCCAGTCCACCGCAAATTTTGCTACCCGCAACAAGGTACTAACCTGGTTGCTTGGCGGACTCAATTTTCAGGTTGAGCATCATCTTTTTCCAAAGATCAGTCACGTGCATTATCCCGCACTCAACCGCATCGTCAAGCAGACCTGTAGTGAGTATAAAATAAAGTACAACGAATTCCGTAGCTTTGGGACTGCCTTTAGGTCGCATTTAAAAGTGTTGGAAGCCATGTCAAAATAGGCTCATCATGTATCGTACTGTTTTTTAGATCCGGAGGAAGTAGGCTTGTGGAGCTGCATCCATTTTTTCGGTTTAGATCCGAAATGGCTTTCGAATAATCTGCCAAAATAACTTAAATTGCTAAATCCTAAGCGGTAGCCAGTTTCAGAAACAGATAATAATTCATCCCGTAAAAGCCGTCCAGCCTCCTGCATACGCAGACGCTGGTAATATGGATACATTCCCATACCGAAAACCTGTGTAAAAAGCTTACGAAGTTTAATGACATTCATACCACTTATTTTAACTAATTCTTCCTGAAGAAAAGGCCGGTCCATGTAGTTCGCTAGCTGATCCCTCACCCGATAGATCGATTCGAGTTCATATTTTGTCAATTGCTGATGAGTGACCTGCGTTCTGGCAGACAGGTTTTTAAACAGATGAAAGAGTAACTCGAGTGATTTTAACCTATAAAAGGCATCAGAGAGTGGTTCACCACAGCTAGACTTCGCTATCTCATTGGCAATTGCCGCTATTTCTGGCGACATAAATTCTTCAATCCAGAGCGTTTTATCGTTATTAAACAGATAATCGAATGTGCGGTGTGCTTTTCCAATGAAACTTTTTAAATAATCGAGACTCACCAGAATGGTTACCTGCTGGATATTGACGGCTTTTGGAAATGTCAACTCGGTTGCCACATGTAAGGGTACGATGCGGACATGTGGTTGTACCTGCGGAGTTGCCGGCGAATGAATGATATTCTGAAACGAAATGGACACCCCATTTTCAATGATTTTGATCGGCTCCCTTCGAAAGCAAAAGGTTTGCTTGGCCACTACCGAACGAATCATAAGCAGCATTTCGGGCAACAGATCGACCATCTTAAGCTCATTCAGTTCGAGCATTTCCAATTCGGATCTGTCGGGTGATAGCGAAACGCCCAAGCGATCCACCCAGTAGCTCATTTCTTCATTTTTAGCGACACCACTCATTTTATTGGACTAATTTTGCTTTTTATTGAACTATTTTAGCCTTAAAAGTATGCATAAATTTGCATTAATCCTTACAAATAAAAGCAATGAAAAAACATATCTTAGTTACCGGTGCCGGAATTGCCGGCTTGACCGCAGCAAATTTCTTGGCGCAACAAGGTCATTGTGTCACGCTAGTTGATCGCTCACCTTCATTCAGCAAGGCTGGATTTCTTATTTCCCTAAAGAGCTTCGGTGTTAAAATCATGGACGAGCTCGGGCTTAGCGGGGCGCTACAGGCAGCATCATCCCCTTCCGAGACAGTCGATTTTGTTGAAACCAATGACACCGTTATCCAGCACATCGCTTATGACAAAATGAATGAAAACATCAAACGCTCGGTATTGATATCGCGGGGCGGATTGCACCAGGTATTGTACGAGGCCATCAAAAACGATGTCCATATCCTATTTGACACCACGCTGGTACAAGTCAATGAAAAGGAAGATTATGCAGAAGTCGAGCTCTCAAACGGGAGTACGCTGTGTGTCGATTTAATTATCGTGTCGGAAGGACTGCGTTCCGCTACTCGTCAGCAGTATTTTGATAACGTACAATTTGAGGATTTCAATATGCTGTACGTAGGCGGCAAATTAAGGCAACATCACCACAAGAAAGTTGGTGCTTTTAAAATCTATATCGATGTAGACAAGATGCTGTCGATCTATCCCATCGCAGAAGATGAGATAGCCATCCAGTGTTATATACGCAGTTTTGAAGACCTCAAAACGTTGAGAAACAGCGCACCGTCCATTCTTAAAAATGCTTTTGGAAGTTACAATGCCGAGGTAAACCATTTGCTGGACAGCTTATTGGATGAAGGTTTATTTTTCATCGACAAAATGGGCATGGTACATACGTCAAACCTGGTCAATGGCAGGATGGTGTTGCTGGGAGATGCAGGCTATTGTCCTACAGCGCTATCGGGCATGGGCGCTTCACTGTCTATTTACGGAGCAAAAGCTTTGGCTCATTATGTCGCTCTGGAGCCCGATGACCTGCCGTCCGCCTGTCAAAAATACAACCACCTGATGCAGCCTGTTATCACAAAGTTTCAGGGCAATGCGAAGAATAATGCCTTATCTTTCTTACCCGAAAATGCTTTTCATCTCGAGAAATTTGTTGCGAACTTTCGAAATGCCAGTTTCAGCGATGTCCAAAAAATAATGACAGATCCGATTGTACTGACGAAGGATCAGGAAAATTTTATTTTAGACTAACGATTATGCTTTGCCTCTTCGGCCATAAAACTGTTTATCAATTCATCACGTTATGCGCAGCGTACTACACCCTGTACATAACGCGGTGAAATTGTTTGTTATTATTTCTTTCCCATGGCCTTCATCGCCATTCCAGCCGCTATTCCGCCGATTACATACCATGCAACGGTCATTAACTTGGTACGATCCGTCTTTTTTATTGGCTCGGCATTCAATCCGGCCTGTTCTGGGATAGTCAATGTCGCTACGCCCACCAAAGTACCCAGCAGTGCCCCTTTGAGCAGCAGGTTGTTCTGACTGCCATATCCGATAAGCGTATACAGCATCGCATTCGATGCGACATCTGCCCCAAAGGTGGCTGCGACCAATGCATTACCTTTTGGCGGTTTAAAACCAGCAAATCGCACCGTTTTTTTCATCGCCTCCTCACCCACTTTATCCACTTCAGGAGCTTTGGAGTCAAACCTTTTGGCAGCACTATGGACTACATTGAGTACGAGCGCACCGAGCAATCCGCCTAACATATTTTTATTCAATCCATTCATATTTTGCTATTTATGTTTTCAATCTTATCGTTACGATTTATCTACAGTTCTTTTTGAGAACACCAGACGGCCATAAATAGTTCAATAATCACAGATTTAACCAGCGATATCCATTTCCCGAAAGCGGAGCGGTGTCATCTGCATCTTTTTTTTAAAGAAATTACTGAAATGAGTAGCCTCTTTAAAACCCAAAGAATATGCGATTTCGGAGACATTCCATTCCGTATGCAGCAGTAATACTTTGGCCTCCTGCAGCAGACTGTCGGCAATAATCGCGGAGGTAGTCTTTTCAGTGACCTCCTTGACGGCGCGGTTGAGGTGATTGACATGGACCGCAAGCTGGCCCGCAAACTCCGAGGGCGAACGAAAGCCGATCCTTTGCCGCGCATCCTCAATCGGAAACTGACGTGCTAAGAGTTCCAGAAACATATGCGTAATCCGTTGAGATGCATTTGCTTGCTGCTTTTCCACTTTAGAAGCCGTCTGCATGCTATGCGTATAGTGCAGCAGATCAAACACAAGATTTCTCAGCAGATCGTATTTATGCGCATAATCCGAATCTAAGGCATCCTGCATCTTCCCATACACCTGTTTGATATCTTCCAGTTGCCCATCCGTCAGCTCAAATACGGGTAAGGCGTTCGGTTTAAACACTTCGTAATCATTGAGGTTGCCAAAATGATGAAAGAATGATGCCGTAAACACACAAAAGAATCCCGACTTATAATCGTCAATCCATTCAAATTTGTAGGGAATCTGCGGATTGGTAAAAAACAAGGCCTGCTTTTTTATTTCGATCACCTTGTCGGCATAATGTATTCTGTTTCTACCGATAATCAGGGTGATCTTATAATAATCTTTTCGGCTATAGACCACTGGCTTCGTATGCTTCCCTATGTATTCATCAATTGTAAAGACATTGAAATGCCCTACCCCATGTCGGATATTCTCGGGAATGCGGTCAAATTTAGACCGGTAAAATTCCTCCAGCGACTGCAATTTTTCCATGTGTTGAATATACGAAAATCAAACAAGACGTTGTCACTCGACAATGACAACGCCTTTATTTGCCGCTTAAGAAATTTCCTTAAAATCAGTAGTATAAGAAACAGGCTTATTACTTTCCAGCTCTTCCGAAAGCAGCGTGATTTTCTCCTTTGCCCTTTTGTAGGCATCGCTTCCGAGGTAGAGGCGCACAGGCGGATTGGGATGCGCTGCAAGATCGATAAAAACCTGAGCCAGCAGTTCGGGATTACCGATCTGGGTTCCATTCATCGCTGCATATCTTTCGTGCGAGGCCCTTACCGCACTATAGCCATCGATTTTCCTTTTGGTCAAAACAAGCGAGCTGTCGTCCAGAAACGCAGTGCGGAATGCCCCCGGCGCCACCACCGTCACCTTCACGCCAAACTCCTTTACATCTTCTGCCATGACTTCCGAAAGCCCAGTTACCGCATATTTTGTAGCAGCATACATTGCCCAGCCAATTCCTGGGGCAAAACCTGCAATAGAAGAAATGTTAATGATGTTGCCCGATCGTTGCTGCCTGAAGTAAGGCATGACGGACTGCATGGTTTTGACGACGGCCATGACGTTAATGTCAAAACTATCCTTGATTTCGTCCTGATCTATTTCTTCCACCGCTCCCCCTATCCCATAGCCTGCATTATTCACCAACACATCAATTTTCCCAAAGTGTGCAACTGTCCGTTCGACGGCTTCACGGATGGCTTTGTCACTTGTCAAATCCACTTCAAGAGGTAAAAAATGCGCCATGTCTACATTCCCCACAGCGTCAATTAAAGCGCGTAATTTTCGACTTGTCGCTGCTACGCGATAGCCTTTTTCAATAAGTTTTTTGACCAATGACAGCCCCATACCTTTGGACGCTCCCGTTATAAACCATACTTTATTTGTCTCCATATCAATTCATATTATAGGACAAAGTTAGCACATCGTTCGGCGGCGGTGGTGACTAAATAGAAACAATAGATGACGAAAATCAAACAATTACAACAGATTGCCTCGAGGTTGGCCGAGTTGCACAATTCTTTTATTGTCCACAGGAAGACGAGGCAAGATTTATTTTGGCTTAAAGGCGGTACCGAAGCGATAGATTGCGCCAGATCTCGGTAGCAAAGTGCTGATCGGAATGCATATTTTCAAAAAACCAGCTGTCGCCTTTCTTTACTAATTTTTGGTCAATTCCATCCAGCAAAATTGGCAGCTCTGTATCGAACTTTGATAAAGATTTTTTTAACAATATCAACTGGTAATCCTGTCCTTTGTACGTTAAACGGAAAACCTGCGAACGATGATGCTCGCTGTTTATCCTGTCAATTGTGCCTTGCATAAATATAAACCTTCTAAAATTTTTAAACTATGGCAATTACGCCAAAACGAATGCGATGAAAGTATGAATATCGATAAATAATCGTGCCAAAAGCATTGAAAATCGCTATAAAAAATGACAAATTATTACCTATCTATCCAGCAGTTCGTGCTGTCAAAATGATAGCTCAGCATCCGCGGAATGTGTATAGCCTAAAATGCTAGAAGGCAAAATGCTAGAGAGGCAAAGTGAACCAGAATGTTGCTCCCTGTCCTACCACACTATCCACGCCGATAGTACCACCATGATTTTTGATGATATCTGCACAGATATAGAGTCCTAAGCCAAGACCTGAAAATTTTTGTCCCTGATAATCTGTGCGGTAGTACCTCTCAAAGAGTTGGGTGCGTTTTTGCTCGGGTATACCAGGGCCATCATCCTGCACACTAATCATCATCTCCTTCTCATCAAGTTTATTTGCTTTGATAGCAATATTCGACTTGGGTGCATATTTAATGGCATTATTGATCAAATTGACTATAACCTGCCCGATCTGCTGCATATCGGCCGTAACCTCTTCCTGTAGATCGCCTCCGAAAGTAATTTGTTCAGCTGTTTGATGATTAAAATTAGCACGGCACTGTTCGAACAATTCCGATAGTACAAAAGGCTTTTTATCTAATGCCACATGCCCCTGTTCCATTCTTCTTGTATCGAGCAGCTCGTCGATTAGAACCGTCAGTCTATTGAGGCTTTGCACCGATTGATCAACGAGTTTAACTTTAATTTCTTCAGACAAATCCATGCTTTTCTTTTGAAGCATATATAATGACCCCTTGAGTGCAGTGACGGGGGTTTTGAGTTCGTGACTGGCTATACTGATAAAATCGTCTTTACTTTGCGTGACGAGCCGTCTTTCGGTCACGTCCATAAAGGTTCCTATCCCCCCAGTGAGCACTCCTTTCTCATCGAACATGGGTGCAGCATTGATCGAAAGATATATGATATCTCCATCTGGCGGTTTTACGGCAATCTCGTGATCGGTGACCGGCTTTTGGGTCTGCATCATGATTGACATTGGATGCTCCTCGGAGGGGAGCGGCGTTCCGTCGATACGCAGATTCTGCCATTGTGGATCATCGTAGGTACGCTTTTTAATGTCTTTCTCTTTCAAACCCAAAATGCGCTGAGCCATCGGATTGGCATACACCATTTGACCTGCGGCATCAGTAACACCGACACCTTCTGCCATCGTTTCCAATATAGACCTAAGCCGTCGCTCGCTCTCCCTTAGATTCCTTTCTAAGGATTCATTCGCTTTAATCGTTTGCTCCAAATGTTTAATCGCATCAGCGTGTAGGCTTTCGCCATCTTTCAGCAGTATCTTTTCTGCCGTCGAATGCGCATCGTGGCTGCGCCAATTCAGCTTATTTACCCGCTGCAAAATACAAGAGACTTTACCGGCTTTATCTACGATAGGCTGATAGGTATACTCATCATATAATGGGGTCGTTTCGCCATGCACCGCTGGGGCCGAGGACACACCACAAACCACAACTTCTTTTCCCGAATGCCAGCTTTCCCGCAGAAGCGCCAGGATCGAATTACCCTTCAGCCCAGGGAATACCACCTCCAATTTCTTTCCAAATACCGATTCATCTTTGTTCCATATTTTGAGCATTGCGTTGTTCGCAAACTGGAGGCAGAGGTCCTCACCTGTATAAATTGCCATTGGATCACCGGATTGCTGTAGTATTTTGAGAAGAGCATCGTTGCCCAATGCCGAGAGAAATTGAATCATCATTAGAAATCTTAACGGTGTTAAAGGTATGAAATTAAAAATCGGGGCGCGTATGCTGTGGGTGAAAAATATCCGAAATTCCTGTTCCAACGCGCTAACCCGGATTTATATGATCAAAAGTTTGAAAGGCCTTTCGGAGGCCTTTCAAATTACTAAATCACACACTATACTTACTCTTCCAAAGGCAGTTTGACCCCCTCTTTTATTTCGTCATTGGCATGCAGCAAGATTTGATCACTCCTATTCAGCTTTCCAAAAACTTCGGTCGAATCATGTGTGGACACCCCCTCTTTAATATCCACAAAATGAGTTTTGCCGTCTATCAGCTGAATTACGTACTGCCTTTCTGTCGAACGTACAATACTATTGGAGGGTACCAATAACGAATTCGCTCCTGCAGATAAGGGAATATCCACCTCACAGTATAACCCCGGCTTGAGTCTGTTATCCGAGTTGGGCACATCCACCTCTATGGCTTCGGACTGCATCGCACCCAAAGAATTTGCCGAACGCGCAATCATCCCTTCAAATACCTTATTCGGTGTATTATTAAAACGATAGGTCACTTTCTTCGAGAGATCCACTTTATCGACATAAGTCTCGGGGATCTGTACTTCCAACCGGAGTTTATTGAGATCCTGCAAGATCAATAGCGGTTGATCATTCCCTTTTCCCGGTCCTACGAGCGCACCTTCGGAGACGTTACGCTGCACAATCACCCCATTGAAAGGCGCTTTGATATTCAAGTAAGACTGCAGCATCTCAACCTCCTCCACATTTGCTTTTTCCGACATGGCAACCGCTTCGTCCGCTTTCATCTTCGATAACGCATTGTCGAGATCAAGGGGCGACACTGCTCCCTCCTCCTGCGCTGCATTTTTAAGCCTTTTATATTTATCCTTACTCGCCGAAGCCGTTTCCTGAGCCTGTACAAAGCGGGAATGCGCCGCTTGCACCGCGGCCAACATCTCGGGTGCCTCCAACTGCATCAGCAGCTGTCCCTTTTTTACAAGGGTTCCTCTATCCACATAGATATGCTTCACAAAACTGTTCATCTTGGCATAGATATTTACCTCGTTAAAGGGTTTGAGTTTGCCGGGCAGGCGTACACTGCTCGACATTACTTTTTCTTGTATTACGGTGGTCTGGTAGGTACTGGCTTTAGCCGGATTTTTCGGCGTCAGATCAATCGGCTTTTCGGTGTTACCACAAGCCGAAAGTAAGCTTGCCAGCACGAGTATAAAGCCTGTTTTTTTTATCCGTTCTATTTTATTGTTCATGATTTGGTATTTTCTTTAAGGCATGCGCGCCGCATTCAATCAGCCCGCATACCTTTGGCGTTTTTATCTTTAATACTATTCTCTTCCTTTGCAATCCCCTTGCGGCCTTTATCATCGCAGTTCCTGCGGATGGGTTTCGATGGATAAAGACCCATGATCGGGCTCGTCCTGCGGCAACAGGGATTCGGAATCAAACGATGATTTTTCCTTCATCCACACAAACAGCAGCGGCAATACAAAAAGGGCGGCAAAGGTGGATGCAAACAGCCCGCCGATAACGGCTCTGCCCAGCGGGGCTGCCTGTTCGCCTGTTTCACCCATGCCCATGGCCATGGGAATCATGCCGGCAATCATGGCCATACTGGTCATCAGGATGGGACGCAGCCGTGTGGTTGCACTGGCCAAAGCCGCTGTACGGGCATTGCGAAAGTCGAGCCGCAGCGTTTCAGCATTGGACACGATCAGGATCGCATTGGCGACCGACACCCCCGTAGACATAATCATGCCCATGTAAGACTGCAGGTTGAGTGTAGACCCTGTGAGCAAAAGCATGGCCAGCGAGCCCAATATTACGGCTGGAATAGTCACCAATGCCGTCAGCGAAAGCTTGACACTTTGGTAATTGGCGGCCAGCAGCAGAAAGATCACAACAACAGCACAGGCCAGACCGAGCTGCAGACTGCCCATGGTCTCGAGCAACAGTGTCGACATCCCCTTCATTTCCACCATAACACCGCGCGGCGGTGCCGGAAGCTCGCGAATCGCCTGCTGCACATCGGCCGTTGCTGTACCCAGGTCCTTTTGATGAATATTGGCCATCACTGTCAAATACCGCCTTGGCCCCTGCCGGTCATACTCTCCCGGTACATATTGGGTATTGAACGTGGCAATATCTCCCAAGGTGGGCGTGAGCTGCCCTTTTACCAGCGGAATCTCCCGCAGTTCGTCCATGGTATTCATCACATATTCCGGTACCTGCACCTGTACCTGATACGTATAGGTATTGTTTTCGTCGAGCCATTGGATCTTTTGCGTAAATCGGCTGGACGAGGTACTCGCAGTTACCGATCGCGCAATATCATCCATCTGCAGACCAAGCTGTGAGGCTTTGAGCCGGTCGATGGCAATGGCAATCGTCGGCAAGCGTAGTGGCTGCGCAATCTGCACATCGCGCAGATAGTCGATATGCCGCAGTGAGCTGACCACTTTATCGGCATAGACCTTTAGTTCGTCCATTTTCTTTCCGGCAACGCGCACTTCGATCGGTGTTGCCGCCCCCTGGCTCATAATCTTTTCGGTCATATCAATAGGCTCAAAATTGAGTCGCAATTTGGGCAGTTTAAAGTGGATGTTACGCCGTAAGGCATCTTTAAGCTCATCCATATTGACATGATAATCCGCATTGAGGTTCACCTGGATCACCGCCTCATGCGTCCCGGTATTAAATACATACAGGTTACTGACCCCATAACTGCTGGGTACCAGACCGACGTAGGCCGAACTGATGGCAACCTGGTGGTTTACCGTGCTATCGATTACTTGGAGCACCTGCTTGACGGACTCTTCGGTACGTTCGAGCCTAGTGCCATCCGGTTCCTTGATGCGCAACTGAAACTGCCCATTGTTGACCTTGGGCATCATATCCTTGCCGATATACATAAATGCTGCCGCTGCAAGAGCGACCGTGAACAGCAGATAACCGACAATCACTTTGCCCTTATGCCGCATGGACCGATACAGGCCAAAGCGATACCGCTTTTTGATCTTATCGAAAAATCCAGGCGAATCCGACTGGAAATGACCAATGTGATGCTCTTTGAGCAGCCAGTTGGATAGAATGGGTACCAGCGTCTGCGCCATGAAATAAGAAGCGATCATGGTCAATCCGATGGACAAAGAGAGCGGCAGAAACATCGCCCGCGGTATGCCCGTCATCATAAAGGAAGGTGCAAATACGGCCAAAATACAAAACAGGATCAAAAGCAATGGTACCGCAATTTCCTGACAGGCCTGATAGATGGCCTTACGCTTGTGTGCCCCTTGTTCCTGATGCTGATGAATGCTTTCGATGGTCACCGTGGCCTGATCGACCAGAATACCGATGGCCAGTGCCAATCCGCTCAAGGTCATAATATTAATGGTCTGGCCAAACAAGGTGAGCAGCAGTACGCCGATCAGAATGGACACCGGTATGGTTACAATGACGATGAGGCTGCTTCGCCAGTCGCGCAGAAACAAGAGTACCATCAGGCCGGTAAGCAAAGCACCGAGCCCACCTTCGTGCAAAAGACTCTGCACCGAATTCATTACGGCCACGGACTGGTCAAACTCATAAGACACCTTGACATCCTCCGGCAGCAGATTCTGGATTTCGGGCAATTTGGCTTTGAGGTTGCTCACCACGGCCCAGGTAGATGCATCCGATGTCTTGACGGCAGGAATATAAACCGAGCGCCGCCCGTTGATCAGGGCGTAACTTACGGTCACGTCCGAAGCATCCGATACCCGTGCCACATCTTTGATGTAAATCGGAATCCCATTTTTTGTAAGAATAGGGATATCGGCGAAGTCGACCACATTCTTGATCAATGAATTGATGGTGGTTACGTACATCGTATTATTGAGGTGCAGGTTACCCGATGGCGACATCACGTTGAATTTGGACAAGGCCATCACCACCTCATCTGCGGTGAGGTTGTAGCTCCGCAGTTTATTGGGGTCTACATTCACCGTGATCGTTCTGGAGTTGGCGCCGAAGGGCGGCGGAGCCGAGAGTCCCGGTACCGACGAAAATGTGGGCCGTACCAGCGTGCTCGCCATATCGTAGATCTCTTTGAGGCTTCTGGTTTTCGACGAAAGAACCAGCTGCCCCACCGGTAGTGAAGAGGCATCAAAACGGACCACCTGTGGTGGCAAGGCTCCAGGCGGGAAAAACTTCATGGCCCGGTTTACCTGCAGCGCCACCTGCGCCGAGGCCTCGGCCATATCGGTGTTTTCGTAAAAACTAAGTTTCAGGAGGGTGAGGCCCTGAATATTTTTGGCGGATATATTCTTGATTCCATTTACATACAGAAACTGATCCTGCATCCGCGAGGAGAAGAAACCTTCCATTTGCTGCGGGGACATTCCGCCGTATGATTCGATGACGTAAATTGTCGGCGAATTGAGCTGCGGAAAGATATCTATCGGTATTTTCAGTACAGCGAGCACCGAAAAGAGCAACAGGCTCAGCGTGATGATCACCGTGGTAATGGGCCTTCGTAAAGCAGCTGTGACTAGTGACATAAGTGATTAGTTAAAAAGTTGAAGAAAGCCATCGACATTGTTCTGTGCCACCACCTGGTGAAACAATGCCAGGTAATAATTGTACTTGGCCGTGATGTAATCGCGCTCTGCCTGATAGAGCATGTTCTGGGCTACGTTAACCTCCACGATGTCGATGAGACCGTTTTTGTAGAGGGAAAACTTCTGACGGTAGGCGGCATTTGCAGCCTTGGTCTGACGCGGTATTTCCTTGAGCCGTCTTCCGGCAGTTTCCACTTCGGCGGCCGACTGTGCGATATTCATGGCAATGTTGGCCTGTTGTTCCTGTAGTTTCTGGCCCGCCTCATCCACCATAAGGCGCTGCGTATTGAGTTTTACCTTTTTGCGGCGCAGGTCGAATAGGTTGTAGTTGATGCCCAGGCCAACGAGGTAATTGCCACGCCGCAAGCCAAAGCCATCGGCGAGCGATCCATAGCTATTGTCGCTATTGACACTGGAAGCCCTTCCCCAGACTGCGCCGGAGAGGAACAGCTTGGGGCGGTAGCTGCTGGCAACCAGCTTTTCTTCCATCTTGGTCTTATCGAACAATGCATTATAATAGGCGACCATCGGATGCTGTCGGCCACCATCGAGCGCAATGGGGGCATTCTTGACCTGCTCAAAAAGAATCTTTTCGGCCGTGGTATCGGCTACAATCTGAGCTGGCGATATTCCCGCCAGCGTGGCCAGCTGAATCTGCAACTGCTGCTGCTGATTGTCCAGCTCGATGAGGCTAAGCTGGCTCCGCGATATTTCGGCATCGGCCATACTGGTATCTACCCCCGCCCGGATACCACTTTTGACGAGTGCAAATATCGATTGGCGGATTTCCTGGTTACGGGCGATGCTGCGCGACTGAATACCGATCAGGTCGTGCAGCTTTAATAATTGCAGGTAACTATAGATGGTAAAAGACTGTAAGTCGTATTTAGACTGATCAAAACGGCGGTTTTCGACGTTTACCTCCGACTGGGCGAGTGCGTCCTGGGCGTTGAATTGACCAAAGTTATACAGTTCCCACTGGAAAGCTGCGATGCCAAGATTGCTGCTCACCGCCTGATACTTATTATCGGCGCGGATACCGCCATTGTTGGTAGGCACGAGGCCAAATCCGAAGTAAGGCCCCGGTACATTATTATTGGATCCGACATCTGCCTGATACGACAGCTGGAGGCTTGGCAGACGGTTATTTTTCACTTCGGCGGCACGGGCCTGCTGTACCTGTGTACGCACGTAGTCGGTCCGCAAAGAGGGCGCATGCTGCGTTACCGAAGCGAGCAGTTCGTTGAGTTTGATAGGCACATGACGCTCCTGACCGTAGCCCAATAGGCTACAGCAGAGCAGCACATGCCCCATAAGGACAAGTTTCTGAAACATATAAAAAGCTTATTTTAAATAAATGAATGTCTGTAGTCCCACGGGGAACCATTGCATACGATTAAAATGGCTTTTTTATCATAAGGTGAGCTGGAGATTACGCAGGTAAAGCCGTTCTAGCGGCAATATCTTAGACAGGAAGTGCCCGGTAGAAAACGCGTCGAAATTTGGAACAAAAGTGTTAAAAAAATGAGTGATGAAAAACTCCTTCACTTTGGCCACAAAGTGGCGGACGGGAGATAGCGTCAGGCACACACCATCCTTTGCATCCACCCAGTCCAAATATTCCTGTTTGCGTTTACTAAAGGCTTTGATAACGGTGATAAATTCATTCTCGCCCTGCGCTTTTGCCTGATGGTAGAGTGAAAAGCCGATCAAAGGCTTTACAACTAGCAGCATCGCACTCACCAGTAAGAGAAATTGAAATATGACTCGTCTTAACATAGGTTGTATTACGTCTAATGCATGCAATTTGATCTGCATACGCTACAAATATAAACAATGACGTACTACGCGAATGTAACATTGCCATAGCAAAAGTTTTTGTAAACATGATGTTGCAATCGATGTTTGTAGTATATTTATGCATCAATTTAACGGTGATAACCTGTTAGCGCCAGAAAGCACTATTAGTATATCATATCAGCTTTATGTAGCTTCCTGTGCAGGAGGCTGTTACACAGGGTCGCTGAAAATTGAACATAAGCATTTAGACACGATGATTTATACTAAAGACGCCATTGCTGCATTTGAAAGAAGATACAGGGCCAACTTTATCAATTCACTGGGCGGGTTTAAAAGCCTGGTACTGATCGGCACCAACAACAGCGACGGAAGTGAAAATTTAGCTACGTTCAGTAGCTTATTCCACCTGGGCGCAGATCCTGCACTTTGTGGTATTATCCTTCGGCCGGCCACTCCTTTTAGCAGTACATTGGATAATATTCTGGAACAGCAATGTTATACCATTAATCATGTTTCACCTGCATTCGTACAACAGGCGCACCAGTGCAGCGCCAAGTATCCAAAAGGCGTGAGCGAATTTGAACAGGTTGGGCTCACCCCCGAATACCTGGAAAACATCCCCGCTCCTTTTGTGCGCGAAAGTACACTTAAATTTGCCTGTAATTTTGTGCAGCAAACAGCCATTGAGCTAAACGGTACGACCTTGGTCATTGGGCAGATTACAACGGTGCTGGTGCCGGATACGTATGTCAAGGAAGATGGCTATATTGATATCGAAGAAGCCGGTTCAGTAACCACCAGCGGACTTGACAGCTACCATACCACAACGCGCATTGAAAGACTCCCCTATGCAAAGCCTTAGCCCCTGACGCAGCGCTTCAGTGTAGTTCTATTAAAAAATACACGTCCTAATTTAACGACAACAAACTATACAGGCCATGTTAACACTAGATTTCACTGCATTTCCTGAACTACACACCGACAGGTTAACCCTGAGACGGGCAGATGCAACAGATATACAGCAGCTCTATCGCTTACGCGCTGACGAGCAGATTATGAAATACATCCCACGCCCGCCGGCCACTTCACTAGACGAGATCGCCGAGTTTCTGCGGCTGACGGATGAAAAAATTGCAGCCAATGAAATGATCAATTGGATGATCACCGTCAAGGGTGACCCTACCATGATTGGCACAATAGGCTTTTACTACATTAAACCGGAGCATTATCGCGCAGAGATTGGCTATATGCTGCTTCCGGAGTTTCAGGGGAAGGGTTATGTTACCGAAGCAATTGCGGCGGTTGTCAACTACGGCTTTAAAGCGATGGGACTTCATTCCATTGAAGCTGTGGTCGATCCCGAAAATATAGCTTCATGCGCCGTACTCGAAAAATGCGGTTTTGTAAAAGAAGCTTATTTTAAAGAAAATGAATTTTATAACGGCAAGTTTCTTGATACCGTGGTCTATTCTAAATTAAATAAAGGGAGCTAAAGAAATACTTCTTGATTATTGCTACAGCTCCCTGTACTACTCATGTTTAATCTTCTATTTGCAGATGCGTACTCAAGGCAATCCGATTCCATCCATTGATGGTCACGATGAGCATAATGATCTGAGCAATCTGATTTTCAGTAAAAAATTGCGTCGCCTTGCTGTAGGTTTCTTCACTTAATCCCTGCTGGTGGATAAGGGTTATTTCCTCTGTCATTGCCAGTATGGTCTGCTCCTCTTCGGTAAAAAATCTGGTAGCTTCCCTCCAGGCACTCAACAAAAAGATACGCTCGGCTCTTTCACCGTTTTTAATGGCATCCTTGGTGTGCATGCTGATACAATACGCACAGTTGTTGATCTGTGATGCACGTATTTTGACGAGCTCTTTAAGCGTTTGCGCGATGTGAATTTTTGAAAGATAACCTTCCAATCCCAACATTGCTTTGAAGGCCTGCGGTTCTGTTGTGCTGATGTTGATTCGTTTTTCCATGTTTCTTATTTTTTGTTTTGCTACTACAAAATTGGAAAATGGAGAACCGGAAAAACTTAAACGGGTTTAAGAAAAATTTTTTTTTCGGATTTCGCTGAGATACTCGGGTGTAAAGCCTAGATAGGAAGCCACGAGATATTGAGGTACGCGCTGAAGGAATGCAGGCTGGTTTTTGAGAAATTGACGGTATAGCTCCTCCCTGGAATATTCATAAAGAAACTTGATACGCATCTGTGCTGCGGCATACGCTTTTTGGTACACCATGCGAAAATACTTTTCCAAGACCGGGTGCTTCTCGAGCAGTTCATCATAGGCTTGCTGGCGAATGACCAGGACTTCCGTTGGATGTACAGCCTGGATGTAAAACTCTGTGGCGGTCTGATTTATATAAGAGAAGGTCTCTGTCATCCACCAGTTTTCAATCGCGAATTCTGTTGTCTGCTGTACACCCTTTTCGTTAATGAAAAATTTTCGAAGTATTCCATCCAGCACAAAATAATTGGCTTTGCAAATCTGCCCTTCAGTCAATAGGTTTTCTTTCTTCTTTAACCGCTGCCGCTCGAAATATCCGGTTATCTCGACAAATTCATCATCGGAAATTTTTATAAATTTATCCAGGTGTTTTTTAAATTGTTCAAGCATTATTTTAAGTCTGTTTCTTTATCTTTCGTTCAGTTAAGATAATAAAAAATAAATAACCACGTCAACCTCCAAGTAAAATCAGGCGCGGACTTTGCTACTTAGAGCTCGAACATCCTATATGAGTTAATTTAAATACAGAAAAGAAAATGAGCCAATACTTTTGGATTGCCATACCTGCAGAACTGTTTTTTCAGTATTGTGGCCAAACGATGGAAAAACATGGTGCGCATGCTTATATTGAGACGATAAACCGCCAATCGGGCAAGCGGAAATACATCAAATATAGCCAAGAAAATGAGTCGGCATTTTTGAAAAGCATAGCATCAGCGGATTATCATGGATTTTTCCTGTCCACCTATCCCTTTTCCGATCAGGAAGCTATTACAAGCTCCGGGATCTTTTACGATTCGCCTGTAGCCGAATATACCCTTGCAGGAAGCGGCGGTTATGAAACAGACCGGACAAGAGAAATCATCCACTTGCGGCAAATTATGAAGCAAGCCGACAAATCCGCAAAAGCATTTTTTGCAGCTTTGCAGCGCAACCTCAAAAAGATCCCCGAATTACGCGACACCCTGCGAAACGGAAATAAAACCCATTTTTACCTACCAACAGCAAAGCGTATCATTCCGCAAAATGCACATAGCCGGCTTATAGAAATACCTTGGGAAGAGCACTGCCTCAGCAAAGACCTCATGTACCAACAGGAATAATCAGTAGCCGTGTACAACCCATCGTTCCCGAAAAGAAATTGCGCTGTGCTAGTCAATCTGTTCAGCAACTAAGAACTAATTAAGCTGACATTTTTTATTTCCCTTTGTATCTTAATTATTAATATCGTAATATTGCGATATTAAATAAGCTTCACTATGGGACTTACCAAGACAGAGATTTTTACGGACGAGCAGAATAAAGTGGCTTCGGCATTCAAAGTATTGGGCCACCCTGCAAGGATCGCCATACTTCAGTACATTATCGATAAGAAAGCCTGTATTTGCAATGATCTTGTGGATGAACTGGGACTTGCCCAGGCAACCATTTCGCAGCATCTAAAGGAACTCAAAGCTACAGGTATTATTCAGGGCACTATCGAAGGAAAGTCTGTCTGTTATTGTATTGACGAAGCGGTATGGAAGTCGGTGCAGCGCAATTTCAATGCTTTCTTTAACCAGGAGGTAAAAGTAAAGAGCTGCTGTTTGTAGCGCTTTTTTTTACCCATCGATATCGTAATATTGCAATATATAATTACACTAATTTAAATCCAATACCATGAGACTATCCGAAATCAAAGCAATCCTCCCAACATTGGAAAACATTGAATTCCAATTGGATAACGGAACATTGGTTCCCGAGCACTTCCACGTAACCGAAGTGGGCCAGATCACAAAAAATTTTATTGACTGTGGCGGTGTTATCCGTCAGGAGAAAACGGTAAACTTTCAGCTTTGGAATGCCGATGATTATGAGCACCGCCTGAAACCCGCCAAGCTGCTCCACATTATTAACCTTTCGGAAGAAAAGTTGGGAATGGAAGATGCAGAGATCGAAGTAGAATATCAGCGCGATACCATTGGTAAATATGGACTTGATTTCAATGGGAAGACTTTTGTTTTAAAAAGCCGCACAACTGCTTGTCTTGCGGAGGATGCCTGTGGTATTCCAGTTGAAAAACAAAAAAAGAATCTTATTGAGCTATCTGTTAATCAATCATCCAGCTGCACGCCGGGTTCGGGATGCTGCTAAACCATTAAACTCGCATGATGTATCCTACATTATCAGATACGATCGGAAAGTTGGGATGGGAACAGTTCGCTGATGAAGAACGCAAAGCCTCCTTACAGCTCCTGATAGATTTTATCCAGCAGAAGGTCACTGCAGGGCGACCTGTAAACCTGAACTTTATCTGCACCCACAACTCGCGCCGGAGCCATTTAGCTCAGGTGTGGGCGCAAACTGCCGCCACTTATTTCAAGATACCGAATGTCTGTTGCTACTCCGGTGGTACAGAAGAAACGGCGCTGTTCCCAAAGGTTGCAAAAACATTGACAGCCCAGGGCTTTCAGATCTTAAAGATTGCCGACAGCAATAATCCGGTATATGCTATAAAGAGCAGCGACAATGCGGTACCCATGATCGGATTTTCAAAAAAGTATGACAGTCCGTTCAACCCCTCAACTGATTTTGCGGCAATTATGACCTGCTCCCAGGCGGACGGTGGCTGTCCTTTTATTGCCGGAGCAGAAAAGCGCATCCCCCTCACTTTTGAAGATCCCAAGGTATCAGACGGAACGCAGGAACAGGTCCAGATTTACCACCAGCGGAGTCTTCAGATCGCAACAGCGATGTTCTATGTTTTCCATACCATTAAACTCTAGGCCCATGCAGTCGAAACTTAAATTTCTTGACCGGTACCTTACACTATGGATTTTTTTGGCGATGGCCGCTGGAATCTTGCTCGGGAATTTCTTTCCCTCCTTCTCCACCTGGGTAAACAGTTACAACAGCGGAACAACGAATATTCCGCTGGCAGTCGGTCTGATCCTGATGATGTATCCGCCATTGGCCAAAGTACGCTATGAACATATTGGAAAGGTTTTCCGAAATGTTAAGGTGCTGGGCACCTCGCTGGTGCTGAACTGGGTGATCGGTCCGGTATTGATGTTTGTTTTGGCCCTCCTTTTCCTGAACGGTTATCCGGAGTATATGACAGGACTGATACTGATCGGGCTGGCCCGGTGTATCGCAATGGTTGTTGTCTGGAACGAGCTTGCTGATGGAAACAGGGAATATGCTGCTGGTCTGATTGCGCTCAACAGTATTTTTCAGGTACTGCTGTACAGTCTTTACGCTTATCTATTTATTACTGTATTGCCGCCGCTGTTTGGCGTATCGGGGCTCTCTGTTGATATTTCAATTCGGGAGATTGCAAAAAGCGTCGGCATATATCTGGGTATTCCTTTCCTTGCTGGAATCCTCAGTAGGTATGGACTCATTGCATTAAAAGGTGAAAACTGGTTTCAGGAACGTTTTATTCCGTTTATCTCTCCGGTTACACTGATTGCTTTGCTGTTCACCATTGTCGTCATGTTCAGCCTTAAAGGGGAAATGATCCTCCAGCTTCCTTTCGACGTACTGCGCATTGCTGTTCCATTGGTGATTTACTTTGCGTTGATGTTTGTTGTTAGCTTTATCGCTGGCAAGAAAGTTGGCGCAGATTATTCGCAGAGTACGGCAATTGCTTTTACTGCCGCGGGAAACAACTTTGAACTGGCTATAGCTGTTGCCATCGGCGTATTTGGTATTAATAGCGGACAGGCTTTTGTCGGCGTGATTGGCCCATTGGTTGAAGTTCCTGCCTTGATCGCACTGGTTAATCTGGCTTTTTGGTTCCGGAGGAAGTATTTCACTTCCCCATCCACTGTTTAAGCTGACGACCACTTGTATCATTGAGCCATGCCCACGCATGGCTTTTTTTATGGCGGTTGGCATTTTCTCGTGCTTTCAACTACGTGCCCAGAATCTACAAGGTTCCTTTAACGGATGATGAAGGTGTCTTGACGACGATCCGGCTTCCTTCAACCGCTCGTTTTAAGTTCGGTGGATAAGGCCGCACACTATCAACAATAATCAGTAGCTTTATTTAAATTATCGGCTAGTGCATTTCGACAATGAACTATTTTATCTCTGAATCGCAATTATAACGTAAAAAAATGGCAAAATCTATTTTAACAATCACCCTGAATCCATCCGTAGACAAGAGTAGCAGCGTACAGCATATCGTTCCCGAAAAGAAATTGCGCTGTGAACAACCGATATACCAACCAGGTGGCGGCGGAATTAACGTATCGCGGGCTTTGAAGAGACTCGGCCTGGCTTCTACTGCCCTTTTTACATCTGGTGGAAAGACTGGCAGCTTGCTCGAAGGCTTATTGAAGCTCGAAGATATTGCCGTCGATCCTATCCGGGTAAATGGCGAAACCCGCGAAAATTTTATTGTGGTTGACCGTTCAACCAATCAGCAATATCGATTCGGCTTTCCAGGAGAACACGTTGAATCCAACGAGCTCGAGGGGATCATGGCCTCAATTGCGGAACTGAAGTATATTCCGGATTTTGTCGTTATCAGCGGTAGTATGCCGGCTGGTGTACCGCCCGAGTTTATACGGTCACTGATCCATACGTACAAAACCAAGGGCAGTAAAATAATTGTCGATACCTCTGGCGATTCACTCCACGTTGCATTGGAGGAAGGTGTCTTTTTAATCAAACCGAATGCCGGGGAGCTTGCTGCGCTTGTAGGGAAAGAGGAATTGGGACATTCTGATCTGGACATGGCAGCCCAGCAGCTCATATCGGAGGGTAAAGCAACGCTGATCGTGGTCTCGCTAGGTGCACAGGGCGCTATCTTGTATTCCGAAACAGAAAAAATCCAGCTACCTTCCCCACTGGTAAAAGTACGCAGTACTGTGGGCGCTGGTGACAGTATGGTCGCCGGAATGGTGTCTGTCTTAGCCCAAGAGGGCGATCTCGAACAGGTCCTTCAGATGGGCATCGCCTGCGGCTCGGCGACCACAATGGCAGAGGGAACCGGACTGTTTGCCAAGAAAGATGTCGATAGGTTGTTTTCGGAAATTGGAAAAAGATAAAAAACTCTAAATCAAGAACAAAAAGCAAATCACCTAAAGACTGACAGCTGCCCGAAAAGCATCGCCTGACCGATTACAGACCAAATTTGTCTCAACGTTGAGTTTTCTAGCAACAAAAAGATCGATAGCATTGCAAAGTTAACACGCAATCAATTCCCTATCAACTCCCAGCTTTCATCGGGATTTCATCGGGACGGCATCGGGCGCTGCTCGAATTTATTCCGAGGAAAAGCTGAGCCCAATACGAGCAAGATTATTGTAAAGGCAGGAGTTGGTCGGGAGAAAGTGCCAAGAAAGTTGGGCAATCAATGGAAATACGACACTATCAGCGCTGCGATATGGAACAGATCATCGGGTGCAGGCTGGCTGACTGACTGGTTGACTAACTGGCAGGCTGCCGCGCTTGGTCTATCTCAGTTTACAATTCCGGGATACATCAGTTTAGCGGTATAAGGCGATCCCAGTTCTCATGCCGCAGTGTATGAAGGTTATCGATAAAATCCTTTAGTTTTTTTTCTTTACGCATCCATTCGGTGACGAGCAGTAGGCTCATGATTTCCAGTTCCGACATCTTTGTATGCAGATAATCGAACACCTCTTTTCTAAACTCAAGATGCGTCGCATACGGATCCACCGGATAACGCACGAGCATCATATTCACCCGGCACGTTTTACTGATACGGAAGTACCATTTGTCGAGCCCCAGCTGTTCCAGCTCCTGCACAAAATGACTGCCGTCCACTCGGCTGCCGTCGATCAGAATGAGTTCTTTTTTTCTTTTATGCGAAAAATAGAAGGGTACATCAAACATCCGTACCGCATCTTTTTGCAAGTTTTCGATATTGAAGGGGCTGCTATTATACAGCACATCAAAAAGAAAACCGGGTACGATATACGCATCCGACACCGTCGGCAGTTGCGGGCGCGCTGCGCTTTCGCTGTTATTTTCAACAAGGCGATGCTGCGCCATAATCTCCTTTTCAAATAAGACCATTACGTTTTCCGACGTTAGCCACCATAGCCTGCCTTTACAGAAAACAACGATTGCATTGGCGACCAACCCCGTACTCACCCAGGGCAAATAATACAAGCAATAGATGCTTAACAGCTTATCCTGACCGTCGATGCGATCAAACAACACATACATGCAACCCAGGTGCATGGATATACTCCCTGCGGCGGTATATAGAATCGCGCTGATGCGCTTAGTACGGGGCAAACTCTTGGTGTTGATCTTGCCGTTATCGAGCAGTTTCAGATCGGGATATTGCTTCTGCCAATGGGTCCAAAAAACTTTTAGGAGCGCCTGCGTAAACAGCACAGGCAAGAGGATGGATAGGGCAAACTGGAATACATAGGTCCAAGACATGGGCGGCCAAAAAGGCTTTAGCCCGATTTCGTTCGTTCCGATCAAATTAAAAAGCACGGCGATAAGCAGGCTCAGCGCAATTAGTTTTAATCCCTTCATAAGCTCATTCAAATTCCCTTAATTGGTTTAGGTTGTTATTATGTTATTATTTAATCACCCAATTTACTAAATAAAATTTACTAAAAACTGATTTACGGCGCTTAAAAGGAAAATTATCCTCCAAAATAGCGGAGGTTAGGACACTACACTTGCATCCGTGACCAAATAAACGCCATATTTATACTAAATAGTAATCAGATAAATAAAAATTTAAAACAGTAGGAAAGCAATTGGACCTTATCGAAAAATCACTCCCCATGATCATCCCGCAATCCTGGCCGGGGGAAACTTATACGCCTAAAGCGAATGAAAAAAGCATTACATCTCCATCTTGAATCTGTCTTTGGCGCGTCCTGTCCGCTTGCTGAATCGACTATTCAGCCACAAATAGCACTATCCAATGGAAAGATCAGCCACTACCGACAACCCTCTGGCCAAGCCTGCCTGCAGGAGTTTGATGGGCTGCTCGGCTACATCAACCTGCTGGATGTTGCGGTATCAAGCGATATCGTCATCCCGGTAAGGGTAAAGCGCTCCGATATGCACATCATCTATGTTTTGAGTGACGACTCTGCAATTCAGATCAAAGATATCGGCCAGCAGACCAGTTACAGCATCGCTTGCAATCGCGGTCGTTATTTCTACTTAACCAGAGGCGATTATGAAATATACATTCTCGCAGGCAGCTGTACGCTTGTAAACTTTTATTTCCGCGGCAGTATTTTCCGGGATGGCAACGAGCGCCCCTTCCAGTTCTTGCATCACCTGGTCGATGCCTATCGAAATGGAGACAAGCGATCCTGCTGCAGCATTGATTTTCGTGTGGGCCCCCGAACCATTTCATTGATGAAGTCCATTGCGGCAAAAATCAAAAAAGGCGACCTGGATAGCGAGGTCAATATCCTCTGGGCGATCAAGAAACTGATCCAGCTATCGAAGGAAAAGATTTTTGAAGAGTATGAGAAGATATCGCAATCGCAAGCACAGTCCAAAGCAGCCTATTCAGCCATCAAACAGGCTGTGGCAGCGCATGGCCAGGATTTTAAACTGGAAGATATTGCTTACCGGTTTGGAATCAGTAAAGACTATCTGCATCAACTCATCCATAGCTATTATGGACAGAGTCCCCAGGAGCTGAAAATAGCGTTTATGGTACGCCTTGCCAAGAAGTATATAGCGGATGGCATGCACACCGACGAAATTGCCTATGAACTCGGCTACACATCGCCCAGCAGCTTTGTCCGCTTTTTTAAAAATCAAACGGGCATGACACCAACGGCATATTTTAAGCGCAATAACCAATGATTTGACACGCCCCTATTCTACATTTTTATGGCTATTGGCATCCATTACCCACATTCTGTATATACAAGAGTCCAGATTCTGTATATCCCACTTGCTTTTTACTGTCGAACTTTGGTATAAGATGGTTGACGGGATGGTAGTGGATTAGCATATAACAAAACTGCCAATGTAGAGTAGAAATAAGTATATACAGAAAGTAAATCGTTAATACAATGGATAAAGTTAATAATCATATTGAGCAAACAGCTCCGGCACCAAACCGGGGAAGAGGGCACTGGGTAGCATTGGCGCTTTTAAAAGCAAAATTTTTTGAACTGATCTATTTTGGTAAAAATCATCCCCGCGCGTTTGTGGTACAATCCATTACTTACTTGCTCTTAATCCTGTGGATTGTTGTCGGCTCAAGAAAGGTTTTTGACTATACTGCGTTTCGACAAGCTATGCTAGATCAGCCGTTCGAAGATAATTATGGAGTTGTATTGTCGTACCTCCTACCATTAATGCAACTTGGTACAGGCATGCTCTTAATTTTCGAAAAGACTAGGCGTTACGGATTCTTGCTGACAATCTTACTTATGATGGCTTTCTCTTGGTATATCGCACTTGTATTAAAAAGAAGATGGGGATTTATTCCATGCGATTGCACGCTGGAGTTCCCCGTTGACTGGAAGGGCCATCTTTGGATCAATGGCATTATTGCCGTGTCTGCTCTAACAGGACTACTATTAGAAAGTATAAGGATACGAGCTAATAACTACGTTACCTAAAAACATATTTATGCTAAACGCTACAGCAGAAGCTAAGCCCTAGGATGGTTTGGTGGAAGGGCCCGTCTGCCAAAAGACAAGTAAAGAACTGGTTTTCCTTTAGCTCCTTTAGTTTATATAGAAGAGCCATTTACAAAATTATTATCATTCATAAAAAATGTCATGAAACAAATCAAATTTAATGCAAAAGCTACAGTAGCTGTAGCCGTTGCAATCGCATCATTCTTTGGGTTCAATAGCTTCAAAAAAGCAGACTCCCATCTTTACAAATTAGTAGGCAATGAATACCGTATGGTAGACGAAACTAGCGGTGAGTGTCAGCCTACGACACCGAACACCTGTCTCTGGAGAATTGAGAGTGACCAATTGACAATTCCTCAAAATCAGGCTCCCTCACCGCAGCCTGTCAGTCAAGGAGAATTTAACGGTGATTTTGCTACCGCACCTTAGCTTTTTTTTTATGGGATAGTAAATATTCGTTGATAAGCGCTTTAAATCTCAGCGATCCGGCGGATTCTATCCCATTCTTTTCAGGCAACGGCCTAGGGGGATTTCTTGCTATGATTTCCCCCTCGTTGCCGATTATGATCCACCGAGGTACTCCTTTCATGCTATAGTAACTTGTGATCGGATGATAAAAACCTTCTGGAGCTGTGCTTAAAGAAATTGATAAGGAGTCGGTATAGTAAATAGTTCGATTTTTTTGAACATCACCATTATCTAAACAATTTTTCCATACATCGGCATCATCATCCAGATTGATGTCAATGAAAACGACGTCTTTATTGGATTCATAGTATTTTCTTATTTTGGCTAACGGTTCTGACAAAGCCAAACATGGTGCACACCGATTTACCCAAAAATCAATTACCACTACCTTACCTTTAAAATCCGCCATGCGTATAAGCTTTCCATTCCTATCTTTTAATTCAAAAGGATAAGCCATCGCGCTATCAAGCTGCGTTGTATTCAATTTTATTGTTGCTGATACATTTTGAAATGTAACCGATATTAAAACGATCAATATGCCTAGCATAAATAATCTCCAGTTGTTTGTTCTCATATACTATCTTTTGTTTTGTGTTAATCCACTGAACTGTATTTCCTGTATTGGTAATAAAAACGCATATTTTAAGCTTTTGGGCGGCAGTATATATTCCTTATCGCCCAATATTCTTTTAAAACTTATATTCCGACCCTCCACATTTAATCGACGGACATCCGACCAGCGCATCCCCCGAAAAAGAAGTTCCTTGCGACGCTCATCCAACACCTGTTGAATGGCATCATTACTCGTATTAAAATTGACTCTTGGTATGTTGCCTGCAACAAAACGATTTTTATAGAGATTGTCCAACAATATTTTTGTTCCATCAAGATCGCCAGTTCTTGCTTTACATTCCGCGAGTATCAGCAAGACCTCATCGGTCGCCGCTCCATTAAAACAATTCGTTCCATTTAGCCCTGTAGTATACAGATTCTTTCTGTTCGCTTTTCCATCTTCGGTAAATGTGAAATACGCCTTTAAACGCAGATCTTTGGGTTGATAAAGTGCGATTAGGGTCGAGTCTACAAAACTATTCGGAGCAAATCTCCCCACAGCAGTTGACAGATACCCTTGCTGAGTGCACATTACTAATATTTCCGCGTTATTCCGATCGAAAATTGCATCACCATCTAACGGAAGTTTATTATAATCCAATAGCACATTGTATGTATTGTACGACTTCTCACTATATTGCAAAGCCTTTCCAAAATCACCCATAACCAAATAAATCCTTGCCAGCATAGCCTCGGCAGCAACTGTACAAGGTCTATTCCTAAAAGTCGAAGGGATCTTGTTTTGCAACAGCCCAACAGACTCTTCCATATCTTTCACGATGCTATTATATGTGGCCTCAAGTGATGCCCTCTTCTCCAACTGATCTATATTCGGCGAGTAGCGCAACGGAATTCCCATTTCACTTGCAGCAGTCTTCTGATCGTAAGGCAGACAAAATGTTTCGGCAAGCGCGAAATTCCACATTGCCCTGAAAAATAATGCCGTACCTTTGATATCATTGTATTCATCCCTATTCGCGGCAGTAACCTCGATATTGTTCAATACATCAAGGACAACATTGCATACATAAATAGCGTAGTAGCAATTGTTCCATTCGCTGATCTGCGGATTGCCTTCGTAGATATCATCTTCCCAGATATAGGAATTCCGTTCCTGTACAAATACTGTCGACTCCCAGGTCGCCTTGTTATAGTAATATTCGTCAGAAGCCAATTGGCCCAAAGACGGAAACCAATAGTTTAATCCCTGCACTAACTGACCATCGTTATCTAGAAGACGTCTGCAATCGTTTAAAGTCTTTGGATTTACTATACTCGCATCGGGTTTCTCTTCCAAAAAAGACTTTGCACAGCCCACGCATAATAGCATGGACAATACATATATAAAAAGCTGCTTTTTCATCTTAATATCTTTTAATCATTAAAAAGTTGTTTTTAGCCTTAGGCTGAATTGCCTTGGCACGGGATAGGCCGATTGATATACATTTGGATCTAAGCCCTGTTTATTGGCCCGCCAGAGAATGCCTACATTATCGACCACAAAAGTCAGGTCCAATGACTTCATCCATCGGAAATAGTCTATTAAACGCCAACCGATCTGTATATCTTGCAGACGGACGATGTCGGACTTTTCAACCAGCGCAGTACTGTAAGCATACAGATTGCTCCGCGACGAGTTTGTAGGATAAATTAGCGCAGGTACACTTGTCGACACTTCGTCCCCAGCCTGTTGCCAGCGCTTATCGTAATCGTATATCGCAGCACCCATCACAGTCGGACTATAAAGGTCTGTATTATTTAAGGATATGCGCCTAAAATATCCACCAAACTGATACATGATATTAAAACTGCCATACAAGCGACCATAGCTAAAATCATTTCTAAATGACCCGAAAAAAGGCGGTATACGGGGCCCATGGAATTGGATATTCTCCAACTCCTTATTATTGAGTATGGCACTATAATCTTTACTCTCCACACCATTCAAATAGCCTATCGGATTACCTTCATTGTCCAACCCAGCATAAGGGAAGCTAAATAATGCCGATTGCGGAAATCCTTCATACGGGTTGAGATAATTAGTGGTCATATAGCTAAAATTACTTGCCTGTTTGACCTGATAGTGAACAACCTTATCCTTAGCTTTTGAAAAATTAAATACCGACTGCCACTGGAAGGCCCCTGTTAAGTTTTTGCTGGTCAGCGAGAGATCAAATCCCTCTACCTCCGTATCCGCAACATTACCTTTGTACTGGATCAGTCCAGTCTGCGGTGCTATCGGTCCATTGCCGATCAAATCATTTCCCTTTTTCCAGTAATGATCAAAATGCAACACAATACGCTGATTATAGATCCCTAAGTCTAAGCCAATATTGGTGACCCTTGTCTTTTCCCAACGCAACGATGGATTAGGCGGATTAAGGATTGTAGCATATAAATTTTGATAACCATTCTTAGATGTCTGATACCTTGCTGTTAACCAGGCCGACATCGTCTTGTCTACGTTTCCCTGTACACCATAGGAAGAACGAAGCCTCAATTCAGACAGCCAATGCACTGAATTTAGCAAATCCCGCTTGGCATTATAAGCACCGCCTACCGACCAGAGCGGCACCCCCTTTTGGTTGGTTGCTACACCAAATAGATTAGATTCATCTCTACGGATGCTCCCATATACATCATAGATACTTTTGTAACTATAGGCGGCATTTAGCAGATACGAACGGTAACGGTCTACATGCCAGTTCTGGTAATTTCCATTATTGATGACCTGACTACCCCCATAGATACGCGGCAAGGCATTGATATGGTCTATTGTCGCTGATGCCGCAGTAGAGGGATCATAGCCAAACAGTTGCTTCTTATCCACTTCACTCCTAGCATCCGACAATTCCATCGCCATTAGCGCCGTTATATGATGATCTTTATTGATCTTCCTATCCAGCGCCAGTTGCCCGCGCCACAAATACGAAGTCCCACGCAAGTGACTGATTGTGCGATTTTCCCCGACTGGTATTTGTTGTACATATTTAGCTGTAGCGTTATCATACCGTGTAAACGTGTTGACCATATTTCGCACGTAATAGGAATCCTCTGCATAACGCATAAGATCATCCCCTATGGATTTGCTATACTGGTACTTTACACTGGCTGTCAGGAATGGTAAGATTTTGGCATCTATTCCACCATTCAGCCGTAGGTTGAACAGCGAACTGGTAGACATCCCTTTACCGAGATCCGTCAACGGATTATAGTGCCAGTCAAGCAGGTTCCCATTGCCGATAGTATCCACATAGCTATTACGCATAGCACCTGTTACTGCGACTGGCGAACCATCGGCCGAGACCAATTCTTCATAAGGATACATCGACGGGCTGTTCTGTGCACTCTGTACTCTTGTATCTGTCAGACTGGTTTGAAAGGAAAAATTGAGCCGATCATTCAGAAATCGCTGATCGTATTTCATCAGAAGTGTCTTGCGCTCATTTTGAGTATATTTCGTTGCCTGATCTACTCGATTGAGACCGCCCGAAATATAAAAACTGCCGTCCTTAAAAGGTCTTGAAATCGCCAGATTATACTGCTGTTCGAGCGGGATCCTATATAAATATTTCAATCGCTGTATACGACTGTCTTTTAAGCGGTAAGCATCAATCATTTCATTCCCTAATTCTTCTGCCAATTCACCTTTCCTCATTTTATCCAATAGCTCCACCACTGGTGAAACCGGCTGATAGCCAGTCTTCAATCGAGCATTATAAGCGCCCTTTTCAAAGAGGAACATCTCCACGTCAATAAAGTCACTGCTCGATATGGATTTGTTATAATAAAGATCAGGTTTATCGGCGATGCTCTGGGTCACTTCCGCAGACAAGGAAAGTCGGTCTTTACTCCCCTGTTTGGTACTGATAACAACAACACCATTGCCCGAGCGAGCCCCCCATATTGAAGCCGCAGCGGCATCCTTTAAGATAGAGATCGATGCAATATCTGCAGGATTGAGGCTACTTAATCCACCGTCATAGGGAAAGCCATCTACAACGATCAGTGGCTCCGAATTGGCGAATAATGTACTCTTACCACGGATGGTAAATTCGGGCTGATTGCCGCCCTCGTTACTATTGATCTTGGGCAGTTGCAGCCCAGTGGTAAGCCCATTTATTCGCGACAGTATGTTGGAAGAAACTGACCTGTCGATCAGCTTTTGGTCCAACACATCGACACTCCCTACCGTCCTTTCCTTTGAAATACGCTGATAACCCGTATTGAATACCTCCACTTCATCCAGTCTATTATCCATAGGTATCAATTGCACATCGATTGATACTCCTGCAGTATAATTCAATGACTGTGCATTATAGCCCAAATGGGAAAATAGTATTTTACCATTCTTCGCTTTCACTTCGATGGTAAAGGAGCCATCACTTTTGGAGGATGCCCGCCCCTTTTCATCGGCTATGCTGACGGATACCCCTGCTATTGGTTTGCGATCCGAAGCGGATACAACAGTACCAGACACTGTTAAAAGCCCATTGGCCCCGCTGTCCTTGCGGGGCGTCTGAGCTGATAAACTAAACATAGAAACTAAGAGGAACACGATTACAAGAAATGTAATCTGTATAACTGGAATATTGACTACCTTATCCAATAAGGCAGCGTAAAGATTGGCTCTTTTTGTCATCTGCTTATGGATTAGGTATTATTCTGCAATTCGGTTAAAGAAACTGTGGATCCTTTGTTTGGCTTCCAGATCGGCTGTAATGACGTCGGTAGGTTCAGCAAAGGTGAATGGCACCGCATCGATACCGATCTTGCGGAAGTGTACCAGGAAATAAGCCATCAGCACACGGCACAGTTTCATTAAAACGGTATGCATCTGCTTTACGTCGGCAGCATCTTCCTGTGCGATGCCCTTTCTATAGTTTTCAAAAAGTGTCCACAGGGTTTCCTGACAGTCGGTTATGGTATGTTGGGACCACAACTCCCGAATGGTATGTAATGGATCGTATCCATTGTCGTATATTTCATAACATGCTAGCTCAAAAGGCAGCAGATTGTTTGATTGTTGGTTCATAACTTAGTTTCATCGAGTACGACAAACCTTTTGATGCTCGCTCAGCTAAAGGCATAGCTTTCCCCTTCGCGATTTTTCACGTTCAAAAGGCTTGTCATTGCACAGATCAAATTTGATCTATGCGAAATGGACAAATAATATTAAAAGTCCGAAAGCGCCGAGATACAATTTCAAGGCATAAATAGGGTTCATTATGGCGCTCCCTGCCGGAAAGAAGTAAATACCGACCTAACACAATATTGGATCGCAATAAAAACTACGGATAAAAAGTTTGGACTCAATGAAAAATTGCTTAATTTTAACGTGCAAATATTAAATCAAGCTGTATCATTGGCCAATATTACCTTTTAATGCAATTATATAAGTGTATAGGTCGGTGACAGGCATAAATAGCGGGAAATTGAACTGAACGAGGTTCAGCTGTCTTTTCGTTTTAGTGAAAGTCAACACCTCCCCTTTTTATTGCTCTTTACAGCCTGTTTTAGATTGAGCGCAACCTATTCGGGTGCGCGAAATATGTTCTTTAAAAGTGATTTGTGGGAATACCTCTCGAAGCGATCTTTGATCGTCGGCGGGTGATGGATGGTGTTTGTACTGTTCGTTCTCATAATCGTTTTTGGTTTTATGTGAACGACGTCTCTCTTTAATGTTCTAGGCTTCGCAGTAGATTAACCAAAGAATGAACCTTAATGCTTCTGACCAGGCATCGCCAAACGCCAACCTAACCGAAGTTAGGGTTCCCCAAAAGACTGACATAAGGTTCACCCTCTGGTAATTTTTACAAATATAAACATTACGCAGAGATATGGCGAACCTACGGTCATCTCGTGGGAATTTGGCGATTTCGGAACGAGAGTGACGTCGTTAAGTTGGGCTTACCACCCTACTTTTCGCTATAACTACATGACAAATATAGAGATATAAATAGAATAAATCAAATAAAATTAAATCTATTTGCAAAATGGCCAACGAAGAATTCTCGAGAGCACTTAAATATTTAAGACTTAAATTTAAATTAAGTCAAGAAACAATAGCAAAAATTGCTGGCATAATACAATCTGATTATAGTGCCTTTGAACGTTTAAAAAGAAAATTGAATCTAGATGATGCTAACAAAATTTCCACACGTGTCTGGGGAATTTCCTATAAAAATTTTGTTGAGTTCTCTAGAGAGGAAATTGACTTAAAAGAATTACCCTCACCTACTCAGGCAGCAATAGCGGAAAGTACGGGTGGTAAGCTAAGATCAACTGAAAACTTATTGGCAAACGAATTAGATCGTCTCATTTCGGAAGGTTATCTCAATAAACCGACAACAGCGAAACATCTCCATTCACAGATGGATAAAAAACTCGAAAAAAGGAATTTTACTGAAATCACAAATCTCCTCAGCAAACCTCCACGCAACCAAATGATTGTAGCACTTTTTAAAAATAGTTCCCCAAAGATTTTTATACACAAAGATTATGCTTCTAAATATGAAAAAATGTCAAAGGAAGAAGTTATGGAATCGACTAACAGTAATCACTAAGGGAAAAAATTAAATTAATATCTCCATTATGGGGTTAGTATCAAATAATGAATTTAAAAGCCTCAATTAAAACAAGCGGAATAAGTTTTAAATTACAGACTTTTCAATAATAACGATTTTATGAATCAAGTTAACCTAATGTCCGTAATAGATGTATATACACACCTGAATCAAACGCTTCGAAAATCTTATTTCGAACATTTCAATATACAATCGAAGGATGCCGAAATAGAAGACTTAAAAAGTCTAATAGACAATAAAGAGTTTCCGAAGAATAACATAGGAATTTACGAAAATTTCAATATTGGATATTCAATACCGCAAATCGGAAAAGAATTTGATTTACTTAGAATTGGTACAGATTACATTGTAAATATTGAATTAAAACGAACGAGCACTGTTGAAAAAATTGAAAAGCAATTAAAAAGGAATAAATACTATTTAGGTTTTCTTAGCAAAAAGACTTATTGCTTTACCTATGTTACAGAAGAAAGACAGTTATACCTATTAAATGATAACGGCATTTTAATTGAGGGCAAGCTACAAAATTTGGTTACTATTCTGACAAATCAAGTTGTTCAAAAAATAAGTGATGTTAATATTTTATTCAATCCAAGTAACTATTTAGTTTCACCATTTAACTCTACGAATAAATTCATAAATAATGAATACTTTTTAACCTCTCAGCAGGAGGAATTTAAAAATATTATTTTGAAAAAGCTGGCTTTTGTAGGTAAGGAAATTTTGGCGATTAAGGGTCGAGCAGGAACAGGAAAGACGCTTTTAACTTATGATATAGCCAAAGACTACACTTTAAGTGGCAAAAATGTAGTAATAATTCATTGTGGTAAAATTAACGAAGGCCAGAGAATACTAATAGATAAATATAAGTGGAATATTAATGCAGCTAAAACAACTTACGATATTAATTTTGATAGTGTAAATCTTATTATTGTGGATGAAGCACAACGTATTTACCCTGCTCAGTTAAAATTTATTGTAGATAAAGCTTTGGAAAATGATATACCCTGTATTTTTTCATATGACGGCCAGCAATGCTTAAGTAAGCAAGAAATAAATTACATGAATGAAACAATTATAGAGAGCAAATTAACATTTTCGGTTTTCGAGTTGACAGCAAAGATTCGGACTAATAAAGAAATTGCCTCATTTATCCTTTGTCTCTTTGATAAAAATAGACAAATTGAAAGGATCAAATACCCAAATATTGAATTGATCTTTTTTAATAACTACGAATCGGCAAAGAGCTTCATTATGGAAAAACAAAAAAATAATTGGAAAGCTATCAATTATACTCCATCCGCTTCAAAGAGCTTGCCATATGAGTTAAGCAATATTAAAGATAATTATGATAATGCACACACTGTTATTGGCCAAGAATACGATAATATAATTGCAGTTATCGATCAATATTTCTATTATAAAAATGGAAAAACTCTTTCAACAAGAAATTACCCACACCGACCGTATTATCATCCTTCTAACATGTTATTTCAAATCATGAGTAGAACAAGACTCAAGCTTAATGTAGTAATAATAAATAACGAGGAAATATTAGATAGATGTTTAAATATTCTAAATATTATTTAATAACTGAAAACTTTTGTCTTACTTCCGAAATTCTGTAGATAAATGCTTAAGTGATCAAAAGATCCTAAAATAATACTTTCCAAATAATGTCTTATTAATACGCCAAGTAATCACTAAAAATATTTCAAGTACTACACTATTGAAAAAAATTAACGTAATTCCCACCCCTTCTGATTTGCTAAATATTGAATAGTTCCAAAAGTACTCTGGCTCATTCCTGTGTTATAGCACCTTAAAATTAGTTTTATGCTTTCATACTCGTCGTAAAATTCGCCGTCCAATTGAGCTAATTTTATAAACCAAATATAACCAAAATCAAAATTAAAGGAATTACTAATTGCGAAAGCCACCCGTATCCAATCGTTGTAAGAACTAGTAATTGATAAGTTTCTTTTGTTCAAATAATTATAAATACTCTTTAACCTTTCTTTATCAAAATTATTATTTTTAAGATTTCTCTTATCAAGATGTACATTTAAATCGAATTCACGCTTTAATTTCTCTCCAATTGTTTTATTTTTTATCGGCTTAGCCTCATCTTCCAAAATCTCGTCATAATAGCTAGCGTCGAAATTTATATATATATCAGGATCGTAAGACACATAACACAGCCTAGGTATATCAGATCCCGAAGTATCAACTTTCAATCCATATTTCTCTTGAAAGTATTTCACGGCTGAAAAGTAGACGAGTTTATGATAAACTTGATCATTACTCGTTTTAATTAAAAATTTCAAACCGTCTCCAGATGGCGAAAGCCACACTGCATGTACAAATTCGTTATCTTCTAGACATTTCTTATGAAATATAAGAGAGTCTCCTGCCTTGTCTATATCAAGAATAATATATCCACTATAGTTAACTAGATTGACCAAAGTGCGTCTAGGCGAAAATGTTCCACTAAAAGTTACCGCCATTAAATTCCCTTTTAGCAAATTATACATCTCAAAATTTCCTGTGCGATAGAAACTTCGTGCTAGTTCGATTTGGTCCTTAAATTTTGTTGTCCTAAATGAATTAAGAATACTAAAAACAGTAATTTCCACTGGACCTGGTATATCTTTATAAAAAAAATAATTTATTCGACTCTCTTTCATAATTCTAATTGGAAAATGCCTTTAAATATAATATATTTGTTTGAAGTAAGGGGAGTGAAGTAGAAGCAAAGTCTATTAATTAAAACTCCGATCGGGATATTTTCCTGATTAAACTTAGATTTCATTAAACATTTGAAGATTTCTTTGGAGAAACATCTTTCAGGAGACAACACGGAGATACTCTATATGAGCCACATACCCTTACTTTAATTACATGAAAACCTTCGAAGATTATTTTTCTTTTGACAATATTGTTGACTTTCTAGTTAAGCAAAGAGCAAAAATTGCTTTTCAAACTCATCAAGAATCCTATTTGGACAAAATACTAGATACTACGACCTCCATATATTTAGATTCAAAAAATCTAAAATTTCTTTTGACACTTTTACCTCCTAGAAAAAAGTGGTCACGTCCCAATAATTACACAAAAAGACAAAAACTGAATACATCTATTGAGATTAACAAATCAGCGATGAAAAATACAATCTATAAGACACATCGACAATTTGTAAATAAACAAATAGATTTTTTGTATACACCAAAATGGTATCAAAATCTAAGGAAATACATTTTTGAAATTAATTTAAGAGTATTTCAAGACAATTCTCTTCATTTCGAAAAACCTATTATAATTCCTCAACCTAAGGAGAAAGGCAGTAAAGAAATGAGGCCAATTGCGGATTTCAATCTATCAGATAAGTTGATTCTTGGAATAACAAACAAATACTTAACGAGCATATTTGATAATAAATTCTTAGAATGCTCAACGGCATTTAGACAAAGAATAGGGAATAAAAAAGCTCCCAAACATCATGATGTCATTTCTGATATTAGAAACTTCAGAAAACTCCATCTTAAAAATAATCTTTACGTAGCGGAATGTGATATTAGAAAATTTTTCGACTGTGTTTATCATCGAGTGATTAGAAATTGTTTTTTTGAAATTAAAGATCAGTTAATAGAATCTAATGTGATTATCCATCCTATTGCTGTGTTAATATTTGAAAAATATTTAGATGCCTACTCTTTTAATGAGAATGTAATGTCTAAAAATTTTAACGAACATTATTGGATTGAACATGACAGAGTTGGTTCAAAATTTGGATGGATTAATACCTTGGAAGAAAAATATAGTAATGGATTGCTTTTTAATGATCAAATTGGTATTCCACAAGGTGGTGCATTATCCGGACTAATGGTAAATATTATAATGCATAATATAGACCAAAAAATAATCAAATTAGGAAGCTATGATTCTGCATTTCTTTATAAAAGATATTGTGATGATATGGTCATTATTCATGATAATCATATTAAATGTCAGCAACTTTTTGAAGAATATAAAAATGCTCTAACAGAAAACTTTTTAGAATATCATCCACCTCATAATCTCAAAAGAAGATATGGCAAAGCATTTTGGGGTGATAAAATTAAGTCACGAAATACTTATTATTGGGGAGAACATCCACTTGATAACTCTATTCCCCAATCTAAATGGATAAGCTTTTTGGGCTATATGATAAACTACGATGGAGAACTTAAAATAAGAAAAAAATCATTTGAAAAGCAAAAAGGAAAACATGAAAAAGAATTAAAGAAGGTTATTTTTAAAATTAAGGACATACAGCCCGAGGAACTGTTAAAAAAAAGAAACTCCATTGTTTATAGCTTCCAGTGCAAATTGTTTTCAATGGCTGTTGGAAAAGTAAATTTACAAAATTACAAAAATGAGCCAACAAAAATGTGTTGGGGAGATGGATTCAAACTTATTGAGAGTAATAAATTTGTGCATCAACAACTCAGGGAATTGGACTATTCTAGAGGCCATACTATTGGTCAGCTTCGAAATTATATCAAAAAAAGAACTAAAGGTCTAATTGGTGAAAAATCAGAAAAGGAGGACCCCAATAGAGATGTTGTCAAAATTGGATATCCTCACTCTTTTTTTAGCCTTTTAGATAGAAAATTAAAATAATTACACGCATAGCACTATCCTTCAAAACAATAAAAATATCATTAAAGTGTGGGATTCATATAGATACTTTCAATAACTTTATGTTAGAATGATGGTAGAATCGGTAGTTTTACCACATTCTAACATAATCAACAAGATGAATAACGAGATAAAAAAGCGTCTTGAATGGGTAAAGCTTTACGAGTCCGTCGGTAATGCAGGTATTGTCTGTTTAAGATGTCGTATAACTAGACCGACACTGAGAAAATGGTTTAAACGATATCAAGAATCTGGAATTGACGGCCTATTTGAACTTAATAGAAGGCCGCATAAAATCCATAGTAAAATAACTCAAGAAGATGAGCATCGAATTCTTGAGTTAAGGACAAACCGCAATTTAGGACATCGTAGTATCGCTAATGAGATGAAACATTTATATAGGGTCTCAATCTCAACTGCAACTGTTCATAAGATTCTTAAAAAGAATAATAAACAGTATTTAAATCTTAAGCGATATTACCGTAAAAGACACATTCGCTATAACCGACAAGTACCGGGTGATCGCGTACAAATGGACATCTTTAAAATAGCTCCAGGCATCTATCAATACACAGCGATAGATGATTGTAGCAGATATAAAGTCCTTCAATTATTTTCAAGGCGGACTGCTACCAACACCCTGAAATTTCTTGATACAGTGCTGGAACAACTGCCATTTGCAATACAACGCATTCAAACTGATAGAGGAAAAGAGTTTTTTGCCTATTCAGTTCAAGATAGATTAATGGAATGGGGTATTAAATTTCGGCCTATTAAACCAGGCTCTCCACATCTCAATGGAAAGGTAGAAAGAACACAGCGAACCGATCTTGATGAATTTTATTCCACAGTTGATATCAAAGATCCCGACCTGCCAAACCTACTATCACAATGGCAATTTTATTATAATTGGCTTAGATCCCTACGGTTACGCAATCGAGCGAATACTTGCGTGTAGACGATCCTGACATGGTTTTCCACAGCACTCTTATCCCGCGGTTTGCCTGCGCGCGCAGGAACCACAACAGTACCGTAGTGATTTGCCAGATCCTCCATACTTCTGTTGATCTCGGGTTCGTAGCGATCACTTTTGCTCACCACAGACTTGAGATTGTCCGGTACCAATGCTTTGGGTACACCGCCCAGAAACCACAGGCAGTCATTCATCGCTCCGATAAAATCAGGGATCCGCTGGCTACGGACGGCCTTCGCATAGCAATAATTGGAATATGGAAGACAGGCAACAAATATCTCGCAGTTAATGAGCTCGCCTGTTTTTATGTCAATATAATGTAGCTTTTTACCAGAAAAATCGATGTAGAGCTTGTCTGTGTCTACAACGGAGGTCACTGGGCCAGTTAATTTTTTTTGATTATCCAATTATTTCGGAGGTCATCGGGCCAAAAAATCTCCTGAATTTCGGAGGTCATTGGGCCACTCTCACTTAGAAAACGGAGGTCGTTGGGCCACTTTCCTTTAAACTGGCTAAGTTGCTGTTATATAAACATATCACAGCAGCATGGCAGGACAACGGAAAGACAACATGGAACTTAGAACACTGATCCTTCTTAAGGACAAAGGGCTCAGCAACCGTAAGGTTGCCGAGCTGATGAACATCAACCGTAAAACGGTAGACAGCTATGTTCAACGTTTTAAAGCACTGGAACTAGATTATTCCGAGCTTTTATCGATGGATGAAGCCGAACTCCACGATCTTTTTACTGAGGATGACCAGACCGAAAAGGATCGTTACGAAACGCTGTCCTCTCTTTTTAGTACGATCCAGAAAGAACTCAAACGCGCCGGTGCCACCCTACAGACCATATGGCAGCGTTATCTGCTGGAACATCCCGATGGCTATCGTTATACGCAGTTCACTACACATTACAGGCATTGGAAAGGCCAGCTCAAAGCTTCGGGGAAGTTGGAACATAAGGCCGGTGCGAAGCTCTTTGTAGACTTTACCGGTAAAAAGATGTCCTATGTAAATAGGTCTACGGGAGAGCTTGTCCCGGTAGAGATCTTCGTTGGTGTATATCCCTGTAGCCAGTATACCCTATCATCCACAGGACAAAGCGCTTGTGGAACGCAGCGTAACCCTGGTTTACCAACGTATCTTTTATCCATTGGACAAACAGACCTTCTTTAGCCTTAAAGATCTCAATGCAGCCATAGCGGAACAGCTGGTATTGTACAATGACTACCTGTTCTCCCATGGCGGATCAACAAGAAGGAGCCAATTCATCGATCTAGAAAAAGAATACCTCAGTCCATTGCCCTTGGCAACATATAATCTAAGGTACTTCAGGCGTGCCAAAGTGCATGTTAGAGGGAACCGTATTATTTGATTATAGCCCTACCCGTGGTGGTATTGCTGCTGTACCGATGCTGGGGAACTTCAAAGGCTATCTTCAGACAGATGGGTATGCGGTGTATGAAAAATACGGTAAAAGGAAAGAGGTGACGCACTTGGCCTGTTGGGCACATGCACGTCGTGAATTCGAGAAAGCTCTAGATAATAATGACAAGCAAAAAGCTGAAAAGGCATTGTTGTTGATCCAAAAACTTTATGCCCTTGAGCGGAAAGCCAAACAGGAAAAACTAAACGCAGAACAGATCAAAGAACTGCGATTGGCCGAATCCCTACCTGTTATCAACGAGCTAGGAAAATGGATCTTTGAAGAGATAAAAAATACGCTCCCTAAAAGCCAGATCGGAAAAGCAATGGCCTATGCCTATGCCAGATGGGATGCGCTATCTGCATACCTATATGATGGAAATCTACTTATTGATAACAATCTTGTCGAAAATGCAATCAGACCTGTGGCACTCGGAAGGAAGAACTACCTCTTCGCAGGAAGCCATGAAGCTGCAAAGCGCGCTGCTATGATATACTCATTCTTCGCTATCTGTAAAAAACATGAGGTAAATCCATCTCAGTGGTTAAAATATACCCTGGAAAATATAATGTTCATAAACCATAAAAACTTAAAGGATCTTTATCCACAGAACTTCAAAAAATCAACTGAACTGTAGTTCGTAGGGGGGATACGTTCAGATACAGATATGGACGACCCTTATTGGAATACTTTTACTGAAATATATACAGAAAAAGGTTATCTACAGGTGGAATCTGTCCAATCTTGTAAGCTTTATACGCATGAACATATTTGTAAAGATTGATTTCTGGCAATGGATAGATGATCCGTTTGTCAGAATTCCGGTCAAAGGAAAGAATGGACAGTTGCACATCTTCACGGAATGAATAGTAGGGTCAAAATCCAAATGAGGAAAAAATCTATGTTAGGAACACAGAAAAAGCCTCCTAAAATTTATTTAGGACATAAGTGAAGTGACATCTAAATAATATAGATCAATAACAGTAGAAAACTTCGTCCCTTTTGCAAAATTATGGTTTTCATCAATTTCAAAAGGATGCCAATAAAAGCCTAGTCGATAGTAACCAATATCTAGTAAAATTTCTTTTATTTTCTCATCTTCTAAATCAAATTCCATACCTCTATCAAGAAGCTTTTGGATTTGATTTTCTAAACTTGTTACTATGCTTGCCATTTAAATAAAATTTACATAGACATTCATATACTTCTACCATTAAAGTAAATCAACAGATTTCCTCCATTCTTCTGGAAGAAAGTCGTTAGCAAAATAGATATGTGCTAATAATCTCAAAAAAGGAAACCCTGCCAAATCGGTTTTGTACTCTCTCTGAACCAACCCGATACTTTTTAAACTGCTTTTGTAATCGGCAAAATTTTCAGGAAGGCGTATGCCACTTTCTACATACATTTCGTTGTAAAGGTTTTTTGTGAACAATAAAGGTTCTAGCTCATCAGTCGGTAGCGAACACTGAGCTAATTGGAGATCAACCTTACCGTCAAATTGATTCCGATAGATATTATACGTCTCTTCATCATCAATCAAGGCTAAAATATCGAAAATGTAGGCTATCAACAGGCTCGAGGAATCGATGTATCCTTTTGGTCTTTTGCTAGTTGCTACAAACTCAACGAGTTGTTCAATATTGTTATATAGTTCAGGAAAGCGATCGCGGGTATTTTTAATAATCATTATATTATTCAAAATACCTTCTAAAAAATTCGAAAGGTGTTCTTTTATATCAGAAATGAACTCTTTGTTACGAATAAAGAAAAGTACTGTGGCCACGATTGGAACAGAATGTCTATCAATCAAAGGTCTTGAACAACCATCGTTAAAATTAATTAGTTTTACCAGGTATTCTAATTGCCTATTAACTAACAGTTGTTGTTTTTTCTGAGATGGACCTTTTTCAAAAGTTGGAAACCACATTCTAGCATATAGGAAATAGTTCAAGTAGCCTAAGTGTTCAAAACACCTTAATGGATAACCAATAGGCTCAAATTGTTTACCAGCCTCCGAGAAAAGGCCATCCTGCTCTTCCACGGCAATTGACATTTTCTGAAAATACTCATCCAAAAGATCATAATGGATTCGCAGAAGTTTGCGAAATTCTTTCAATACACCTTTCTTATTGTGAAGATCGCTCCTAAGTATCCAAGCCCATACCCTTAAGACTAGGAAGGTCACGCACTCTCTAGCAGGGTATAAATTACCATTTTCTCGGCTGTAATGGATGATCAGAACACTCAAAAGGTTCATGGAGGCGAAATATTTCTTGAATGCCCTCGATTGAACATCATAAATCTTTTCGGTTTGCTTTTCCACCAATTGTTTAAAGTCCGAAAAATCATAGTCAGGAGCGTCCAAGAGTACCAATGTTCTTTTAAACAACCTGATAGATTCCTCCTCAGTAAAAAGATATTCACCAAATAGATATTGGCTGAAAAGCTCAGTAAGTCTGTATATATCCCATCGCTCAAAGCCACCCTCTGGAAATTCCTTCGTTAATATTCCTTCTAACGTTAACCTTGCATCACTCTTGATCACTCCATTGTGCACTACAACAATCTGTACTGGTAAATCATTGAAGCCTGGAATTGAGGTATCATTAAAAGCTACCAATTTTGCTTCACGGATCGACTCGAGTATCCCATCTTGTTTTAAAAGCGAAGTTTGTGTGATATCCTTGTCGGAGAAGCCTTTCAACTCAAAGTAAAATCTTTTCTTTATCCCATTTTCATCTTTACCAATAGCTATAATATCCTTTCCATATTGGGATTGCCCCTTGGATTCCCGAGCCGTGGTCACAATACTGAACTTCATCAGCCGCAAAAGAATTGGGAAAAGATAATCGAGTTCAGTATCTTCCTTTAGACTTTCAAGATATTCCTTTACCAATAAATCGTTACTGTCCATTTTCTATGTCCTTTCTGACCGTGTTAAATTTGTTTTTCCAGTCGTTGATGATCTCAACCTTCATATTCCAGTCATAAGCCTCGGGTGCAATGAAATATTCCCTGGGTAGCGACATCTTGACTTCGATTTTTGCAAGTTGTTGAACCTTATTCGTTTGCCCCATTCTAAAACCTCCACCTTTTCCAAGCATCACGTTGCTGAATAAAGATCTTAGACTATCCTTTTTCGAGCCTTCATCAATATTCTGCTGAAAACTATTCTGCTGTAGCCTATAAAACGACCTAAAATATTTGGAATGCGTATATCTAGGGTCTAATTCTTTTATCTTCCATTTTCTATCAAGACGCACAACAAACTGATTATGATAATTTTTCACCTCAGTGAATATTTCTACATGCAGACCATTTGCATCATCAACATATAAAGCAAGCGACTCTTCAACATCGCTGAAATAATTTTGAGTCATGATCTGCAATCTATGTAGCAACAGTTCCCTTACAATCTCATGCTGTGAACCCATTAGGCCTACAACAAACGGTATAATATACTTTGGCTCTTTAAAATCGTCGGTGATGGATAAGCACAATTTGTACTGACCCAAACCCTCAAGCTCTAGCACATTTATAGCCCAGCTCGTTTTACTTCGTGAGCTTAAATGGTTTAAAAGCCGCCGTCCGAAAAACCTCTGATACCCAGAATCATCAGTCAACAGTTTAACTAATTCCCTATCGCAACCAATAGGATCATTTTGTTGCAACATATAAACAGCCTCTAGAAGGTTTGTATGATATTCAAATTTTTGCTTCTGCTCTATAGCATTTATTATTTTAAATCCTGCAGAAGCATCTTTGAACTTAAAGAAGATGTGTTGCAGTTGATTAACAATTGCCTCGTCAATCTCGTAATCTAAAATCAGATTTTCCATCATAGATGCAATCCTTACATCTTGTCCCGATATATAAGAAAGTTCACTGATCACAAACGGCAAGGCTTTTTCATCTGCCGCCACGATCTTTTCCCAAAGATTGAAGCTTCGTTCAATTACTGAGTCTTTTCCGATTGATTGTTTCACAATGTACCCCAACGCCCTTGGTACTTGACAAAGGGTCTGAAAATCCATAGAAAACACAATACTTTCTAAAAGATCTAGTGTTTTTTCATGAAGATCTGTATCAGGGCGATTGCAAACTGCCCCAAGGGAACAGACTGTATCTGCCGAAAGACTGGCCACTTTAGACAACTTAGTTAACTCCTCAAAAAAACTTGGATCAAGTTCAAACATGGCGCTCAAAATACTAGGATGAAAATTTTTAAGAGCTGTTTTTTTCGCCAATATATATTTTTTATATATTTCCCTTCCCTTGACAGGCTGCTCCAAACACAATCTGAAGAGTGAATTTCCGAGGGCACTTATGTTCAAGTCAATTATACCGGGCGTTTTCGACTGAATTTCCTCATTAAGCCAAATTATCAATGCTATTATGTCAGGAACTTTAAGGTTAGTTTTTGGAATAATATTTCCAATTACTTTGGCGACACTGTATATTTTTTGTTTCCCAGCATATTGCTTTGCTAATTTGAGAAGACTACCTCCAATGTCTGCAAACTCTCCTATAACAATTTCTCCCATAGCATCATATAATTGAGTCCTTCCCATCATTGGTCCATCAGGGAAAAAGGATTCGATTTCATTGATGAATATGCTAAGTGCTTTGGGATTGGAAGAAACTGAAAAATTAAATTTTTGTTTAAATTTATGTACCAAGGCTTGTGCAAATGGCTCCGGTTTTATGACTTGAATTTCATCACCAACGATTTCAATAAGTTTATCCTCTATTAAATTATCACATTTTTCTCCTAGTTCATTGATCTTAATTCGAAACTTACGCATTTCTATAATTTGGTTGACAAAATTGTCAACCTGTGATTGTGTTATATTCATGTATAGAGTCATTAGAGGTGTAAGTTCTTAAGAGGCTAATTTATTCAATATAGTTGAAAATAGTATTAGATAAAAAATTTATTTTTACATGAACAAATGCTCGTGCTATTATCATAGATAATTTTCACTCTAGCTGAAATACAATTACCTTAAAGCCATCCAACACATAAAACAAGAAGTCAAAAACAACATTCCAAAAAACACCAATAGATACTTATTAAAGAAAAAGCCTTTTAATGCCTTATTTAATTGATTTGATGCATCTGAAGATGTCTTAGAAATTACATCATTATATTTTTTCAATTCCGTACAATCAACAGATAGCCTTGAATTTGCTATTGAATTATTTATACGTTTTTCGAGTTGATAAAGAGCTTCGAGTATTTGCTTTTGCTCTTGTAATGTTTGTTTTTGATTCTTTTCAAAATTTTCCATCAATGAGGCTAATGCGATGCCTAATTGATGATTCGTAAGTGATTTTTGATTTGACATAATACTATCTTCTAAATTTATAACCTCTATTAATATTTTGTTTTTCTTCTTTTAAGTTAGGTCCTGAATTCTGCAATACAGATTCGATTCGGCTAACGGTCAACTTTCGATCTATTTCGGATGCTTTATGGCCCTTAATACTATAACCGCTCAACTTGCCTGTAACCTTACTATAAACCTTCTTAGGCTCTAGTCCTTTTTTAGCAAGTAATTCTAAAAAATGATCGAATGATACTACTCTATTTTCCTGTAATACCTCGTCAATTGATTTTTTTATTATTTCTCGTTCTTGCCTTACCTCATTTTTATATCTAAAGCTGTCTTCCATCCATATGATAAAGCTATTTTTTCAGCACCTTCTTGGGCTTTTTTGGATATCCATGAGTCATTTAATGCTTTGGTATTATTGATTCGATTAATAATAGCATGTATATGAATCTTTCCGGTGGAATTATGAACTGTTGAAATATACTGATGCTGAGCCAACCCCAAATGCTCTAATTGCTTATGAAGTATCTTTCTTAATTGAGGTATTGTCAAATCTTTACCAACATCAGGATTAGGTGTAATCGGTAAATCAGAATACACAACTTTTGGCAATTTAGAGTGCAGCAAAAATGGCAATAATGGTGCAGCGTTTTTGGCAATAAGGAATGCAGCATAATTGGCACTAATCAATACATAGTTCATCTTTTGGGACGCGGTGTCCCAAAGGAAAAAACAAGCTTTGTCGGAGCAAAAAGACAAAGTTATTTATGAACTATTATTTAAGTAAACTTATGACCTATCATGAGGTTCACAGGATGCATCGGGAAGACAGTTCGATTCGCAGGATTTCCGAACATCTCGGCCTGAACTGGCGTACCGTAAAAAAGCTTCTGTCCAAAGATGACCGAAGTTACCAAAAAGAGCTGGAAGAGCCTGTTCCCAAGAAAAAGTTACTGGACCCCTACCGTGATTTTGTGAGGGAAAAACTTGATCTCCATAGTGATACTTCCGCGGCACAGATGTTCGACTGGCTCAAAGAGCATTATTCTGACTTTCCGCAAGTCAGCCCCAAGACCGTATTCAATTTTGTGCAGGGTATCCGCATGGAGTTCAATATTCCAAAAGAAGCTAACAGCCGCGATTTCCAGATGGTCGCGGAGCTTCCCTATGGTGAGCAGGCGCAGGTTGACTTTGGCTTTTACAACATGACCACCACGCACAACAGGCAAAAAAAAGTACAGTTCTTTACTTTCATCCTCTCGCGCAGCCGCTATAAATTCGTGCTGTATAGCGATATTCCATTTACCACCGCTATGGTCATCGCTGCCCATGAAGAGGCGTTTCGGTTTATCGGGGGGATGCCCCGTGAGATCGTCTATGATCAGGACAGGTTATTTATGGTATCGGAAAACCTCGGTGACATCGTCCTGACCTCCGAGTTTTCCAGCTATGTACACGATCGTGGCATCAAACTTCATTTCTGCCGGAAATCCGATCCCCAGAGCAAAGGAAAAATAGAGAACGTGGTAAAATATGTAAAGCAGAACTTTCTCTACAATAGACCTTACCGTGATCTGGAAACGCTCAACGATGAATGCCCGGCCTGGCTTTTCCGTACGGCCAACAATCTGCCCCATGGCACTACGAAGCTTATCCCGCTGGAAGAACTCTCCCGTGAACAGCTATCGCTGGAGATGTGGTATGAAATAGCCCCGCAGACTACTGTAAAAAAGCTTTACGCTGTCCATAAAGACAACAAAGTGTCGTATAGGGGCAATTTCTATAGTGTCCCTATCGGCACCTATAATGCCGGGACCGTTAGTGCAGCTGAGCGAACATGCCGGTAAGCTGCTCATAACGGATCTCTTGGGCAAAGAAATATGTACGCATGATATATGCAGCCTTAAGGGCAAAAAGATCATACTGAGGAGTCATGGCCGGGATATGGAGCCTAAAATAACAGAAGCAGTCGAACGGACTGCTGCCCTGTTCGAAGATCCGCAGAAGGCAAAAGAATGGATACTGGCAATAAAACTTCACAAAAAAAGGTATATACGGGACCAGTTACAGATGATCGGGCGTATCGCGCAGGATAACGACGCTGTACAGCTGTCGCGTGCGCTGGATTATGTACATGCCAATAACATTCTGAGCGCTACGGACTTTAAAGCCTATCTGGAATATATCCGCCTGGATAAAAAACAGGAACGGGATATCAAGATCATCCGGCTCAACCCGCTCGGCGGAAACAGGCTCGTACAACTGGACATTGAACCGCAGAAAAGTGACCTGGATGATTATGAGGCACTCTTCGGCAACAACTGAACAGCTCCCTGCCGAAACTACGGCGGGGTACATATTATACTAAATCATATCAGACAAGAATTATGAACAATCAAAATCAACAGGTAAAACAACTCTGCACCGACTTCAGGCTTTCAGCGATAGCTGCCGGCCTGGATGATATCCTATCGGTGGCAGAAAATGAGCAGATAGGATACCTAGAGTTACTCTCACGTCTTTTCAAGGCCGAGCAGCACCACCGCCGCCAGAGAGATGAGAGCAGACGGATGAAATCTGCTGCACTGCCAAAAAACAACGACCTGTCGCTCTACCAGGCCAAACGTAACGGGCTTACTGACAAACGGCTCGCTGCACTACGGGAGCTTAACTGGATCGACCAGCTGTTTAATCTCGTGCTGATGGGCCCCAGCGGAACTGGGAAAACAATGTTGGCAGCAGGCTTGGCAAGAGACGCTGTTAAAGCAGGATACCATGTGTACTTCAGGACGATGGAAGAGATCGTTTCTACCTTAAAGACAAAGGACTTTGTACGTTCACAGGCTGCTGAGTACAAAAAAAATGCTGCGGGAGAACCTCATTGTTATTGATGATGTCATGCTGTTCCCTCTGGAAAAAAATGTCGCGGTCGCTTTCTTCAATTTTATCAAACAGATCTACGAATCTACTTCCATCATTGTAACGACAAACAAGAAGCCGACAGAATGGGCTAAAATGCTCGAAGATGAGGTAATAGCAACAGCTCTACTCGATAGAATTCTGTACCGTTGCGAAGTTATAAATCTAACCGGTGAAAGCTACAGAATGCAGAATAGAAAAACGTTCTTGGACAAATAAATTTTATACTATACTTTTGGGATGGATTGTGTATTTATTAGTGCCAAAAATGCTGCACGCCAAGTTACCAATTATGCTGCATTCTTATTTACCATTTACACTCCCTCGTTAACCGTCGAGGGAGGCCATGTTGGCTAGATGTCCGATTGAGCTAGATGTTAACCGGCTTTGGGCATTCATCTACTGTAAAGATCGCGAGATTAGTTGAGATAATTGTTGTTCATTTCTTAAAAAATGTTGTTCAAAAATTCCATCCTAATAATAATTTAATTCCAAAAGGCTATTTCACTTCATCGAATATTATTGTTAGCCTGACGAGTACTCCAAATCATCCAAACCTGGTCCGTCAATGTGAAATACTTTTTTAGTGCTTAGATCATCTATCGTTAAAAATCGGGTAACAGAAAACTTCTAGACAGCGAATTCATTCTCAGCATCAAGGAATAATTTTTTTTTAAAACCAAACAGGATTCGATATTGTATTAATAGTACTTTTCAAAAATAGGTAGTAATTTAGGTAGTAATTGGTAAACCTTGAGATCCTCCCAGACTCAAGGTTTTTTTATTCCTTTTATATCCTTTTTCATCTAATATCATCCTTTATCCACTTTAATTCCCCGCGCTGGATCATGGCTATATACTTTTGCACGTGATCATCGGTCAATAAGCAATTGTCATCAAGGTGGTAATTGAACTGCTTAGTGAAGCTATAATATTGAATACTTCCTACATAAGCATTATTGTGATAAATATGCCAAAGGCTGTATTCCTTGGCCCGAACTTCCACTACCTGCCGTTTTCCATGATGATAAAACAACTCAGGCACATCCGTATCAAAGCGAAGTATAAGCGCGTCAATGCACGCTTCCTTGATGTCATCGGCAAGTACACCATATGCCAATTGCCACACGCCCTGAAATTTCCTGAAAACATAAAAAGCAAGACCATTTTTGTTATAGAGATGATAATCTTTCATGCCCATGCTTTTATCATGCACGGAAATTTGAGCGTACATTACTCGATTTCGGCAAAAGATTTCTAGCGGCTTCATTTTACAATATTACTAATAATATTAGTAATATTGTATACAGTAAAGATATTTAGGCTTTCTCATTTTTTATATGCTTACATCTATTAACTTTCAAGTTTTACAAATTGCAGGGCCCAAGGTAGTGGTTTGAAAGTAGGGTTATTTATGGGAAAGCGTAGTTTTTAATAAATTATGGATTGGCAAATAGACACTTTTGGGTAGTATTTGGAAACATTAAGAGCAAGTAATTAAAACTTTACCTAAATTAAATTTAATGATATACTGCTCAATTAAATTTGACAGATATAATAACCGCCAATTAAAATCAACTGATTACGGCTGATAAAAATTAAACAAACTATTTAACTGTAATAAACATATGAAAAGAATCCTCCTATTTCTATTATTGGCTACCCTAATAGGTTGCCAAAAAACAATCTTTAATGAGACTCTTGACCATGCTAAACAAGACGAGCAATTGATCAAAGCAGGATCATACTTTTGGTCCAACGGACAAAAGATTGCACTATCGCCTGATAGTAGTGTCTATCTCCTACAGCTTGCGCCAAGCGCAAATGTCTCAAAAGTTGCCAAAGCGGGGGGCAAAAAAGTCTCGGTACTCTCGACATCAAGAATTTTGATCAGTAAGACGGATCTCGATGCTGATAATGTAATTTCCAAAGTTGAAAAATCGCATATTATAGCCAAAATTCCATCTTTCAAAGTGCAGGAGACTCCTTTTAAGCCGAATGGAAAAATAGTGTTCAAACCCAAATCTGATGCTGAATTACCTAAAATCAAGCAATTGATCGGTGACCAGGTTAATATTAGCGATACAGTCAACTATGAGGTATACACCGCAGAAGTTTCCGATATTGAAAATATACTCACAGTGGCAAACAAATTATATGAATCTGGACTGGTTGAATTTAGTCATCCGGATTTTATTGCTCAACTGATAAAGACCTCTAACGATCCTTTTTATACCTATCAGTATTACCTCAACCAGACAAATAATATTGACATCAACGCACCCGAAGCCTGGGCACTATTGGGTACTACAACCTCTCCGGTAAAAGTTGCTGTAATCGATGATGGAGTCGAAGCACACGAGGAACTTACAGGTAGATTACTATCAGGGTACACTCCTAAATCACTTTCAGGTTATGGCGCCCCCACTGCTGGATCTGCACACGGACAAGCAGTAGCGGGCATTGTGGCGGCAAAACGCGACAATAATATTGGAATAGCGGGCATTGCTGACTTTGCTCAGATAATTCCTGTAAATATATTTTATGGAGGTGAATCTTATTCGGATATAGCTAACGCAATCAACTGGGCATGGAATCAAGGCGGAGCCGATATTCTCCAAAATTCATGGTCTGCTCTAAATACTGTAATAGTTGACGTTGTAAAAAATGCTGTAAACAATGCCTATACGAATGGACGGAATGGAAAGGGATGTGTAGTTGTTTTTAGTTCAGGGAATTATCATCCTGACGGAAGTTCGGCGGTCAAGTTTAATGGTGTGGCATTCCCTGCAAACTTGCCCAATGTAATCGCTGTCGGTGCAGTAGCTAGAGATGGAAACATTTCTTTGTATAGTTCAAGAGGACCAGAAATTGATCTCGTTGCTCCATCTGGACAAGACCTCGCGCCTGATGTATGGACTATCGACAGAATGGGTGCACCTGGTTATTCTACTGGAAACTATACTTCTTCCTTTTCTGGAACCTCTGCTGCTGCACCAGAGGTAAGTGGAGTGGCGGCGTTGGTGTTGGCTAAATTTCCAAATCTCACTGCTGCTGAGGTAAAGAACGTTTTGATACAAAGCGCAACCGACATGGGAGCCATAGGATTTGACAATACTTTCGGATATGGACGGGTTAACGCTTCCGCGGCATTATTGTCCGGGCCTTCGTTAATAGAAGGGCCGTCTCAGATATGTAACGAGGGTGTTTATACTATTTTTAATCCTGGATCGATAACTCTTGAAAATGCAAGCGGTGTTGCAACATTAACTGCTCTAGGAAATAATCAATGGAAAGTGACAAGAATTGGAGATAATTCAGGATTAGTAAAACTTAAAATCGTAAATTCGAACCAGTATATAACTGAAAAAACCATAGATGTGGGAGCAAGTTTTATTATTTCGGGAAGACCTATTGTTAACCCTGGTCAGGTTTATACTTATACAGTTGATGCTTCTTTAGGAAATGTTAATTTCTTTGTTGGCGGTGCTGATGTATTGTCAACAACAACAAATACTGTAAGGGTAAGAGTCCTGAATGTACAAAATGGGGCTTTGCCATATTTTTATATTTCAGCTACAGTTCAAACCTCGTGTGGATTATCTACAACGACCAGATATCCTACAGTTCAGGAATATCAAATAAATTAAGAATCATGTAGAGAGGTGGTCTTTCTGGATTGCCTCTCTTTTAAATAATACCTAAGATTTATTTCAATCGAATCATTGTGCCATTACGATGAGTACTTAAATCAGGATTTGCTCCAACATCCTGAAACGTGGGAAACTAAAACCTTACCTGATATTCTAGAAGCTTTAGCGTCATATACAGAAGATATCCAAGGATATTATGATAATACCAATGCAAACATGGATGCTGAAAAAGCTGCGCGGTCAACATTTGCTGACATTTTCAAAGGAGCAAAAATTAAGGGTAATAGTAAGCATTCCTTCCACTTGTCAGCATATCTACTAGCAAAGAACATTTGTTTAAAAATACCAACGAAAACTACAGAATAATATATGAACATAACTATTAGCCTGAACGGAGATTTGTACAAAACGACATACTGAAACTTTACCAGGCCAATAAATGGAGTGCGGCCGATAAACCAGAACTACTGATAAAAGCACTCTTAAATTCTCATTCTTTGATTACTGCCTAGGATGGTGCAATATTGGCTTTCATCTACTGTAAAGATCGCGAGATTAGTTGAGATAATTGTTGTTAATTCTTAGAAAATATTGTTCAAAAGATAATGACAACCGTCTATTATCACAAAGTTCTTCCATGATCATAAACACCTGATCTGTTAATGTAAAATATTTTTCACTGCTTAGATCATCTATCGTTAGAAATCCGGTAAGAGAAAATTTTTCGTTGGCTAGTGCTTCGTACTTAACATCTAGAAATAATGTTTTTTAAAACCAAACAGGATTCGATATTGTATTAATAGTACTTTTCAAAAATAGGTAGTAATTTAGGTTGTAATTAGTAAACCTTGAGATCCTCCCAGACTCAAGTTTTTTTTATTCCTTTTATATTTTTTTTCATCGAATATCGTCCTTTATCCACTTTAATTCCCCTCCCTGGATCATGGCTATATACATTTGCACGTGATCATCTGTCAATAAGCAATTGTCATCAAGGTGGTAATTGAACTGCTTAGTGAAGCTATAATATTGAATACTTCCTACATAAGCATTATTGAGATAAATATGCCAAAGGCAGTATTCCTTGGCCCGAACTTCCACTACCTGCCGTTTTCCATGATGATAAAACAACTCAGGCACATCCGTATCAAAGCGAAGTATAAGCGCGTCAATGCACGCTCCCTTGATGTCATCGGCAAGTACACCGTATGCAAATTGCCACACGCCCTGAAATTTCCTGAAAACATAAAAAGCAAGACCATTTTTGTTATAAAGATGATAATCTTTCATGCCCATGCTTTTATCATGCACGGTAATTTGAGCGCGCATTACCCGATTTCGCCAAAAGATTTCTAGTGGTTTCATTTTACAATATTACTAATAATATTAGCAATATCGTGTATAGTAAAGATATTTAGGGTTCAAATTTTTATATGCCATTGGATGGGTGAAGCCTCTCATAGCCCGGCAATAGCATCAGAACGAATTGCGTGGACATGTTGCTTGAGCGTTTCTATGAAACGATTGTACATTTCCTGCATCTTCTTCTCATAGCTGGTAGAGCAACCACATAGCGCGCTCCTATATCGCTAAAGACAGTGGTGCCGATGTCAACATTGGCAGCTATTGGAATGTTGGAATTGGTATCTATATGCGAATTAATATGTTTACAGCTATTAGCTTTCAAGATTTTTATAAACTGTAAGGCTAAGGTATTGGTTTGAAAGTAGGATTGTTTAGTGGAAAGTGTAGGGCCGTTAAAAAAGCCTACTCGAACTTTGTGCTCCTTCCGCTTTTGAAGTGAGTGAACTGCCGCTACTGAAATAACCAATTTTAAATAAGAAATTAAAATTTGGTCAATTTTTCCTATTTTAACAAAAAAACAGCATATGCCAAATATCTACATTATCTTTGGCTGCAACGGAGCAGGAAAAACAACCGCTAGTTACACCGTGTTACCGGAGATATTAGATTGCAGGGAATTTGTAAATGCCGACAACATAGCGGCAGGTATTTCTCCTTTCAACCCGTAAAGCGTAGCTGTATCAGCTGGACGAATTATGTTGGAGCGTATAGCAGAATTGATGAAGAATAAAGCGGATTTTGCATTTGAAACAACGCTTTCCACTCGAAGCTATAAAAATTTAGTAATCGATGCTCAAAAACTGGGCTATTCAGTCACTATACTCTATTTTTGGCTCGACTCACCTTCACTAGCCATACAACGCGTAAAGAAGAGAGTAGAAAACGGGGGACACAATATTCCATCTGATGTGATAGAAAGACGATAATCGTGGTTTAAAAAACCTGTTTAACATTTATATTCCGATATGTTATCGTTGGCTGGTTTTTGATAACATGGATCTAATACCCGAAATAATTGCTCAAGGTGATAAATTTGGAGAATTCGTTTCAAATAGCGAAATTTGGTCAACACTAAAATCGAAATACCATAATGAACGATAAGGTAAATAGTGAAAATATCAATCTTGCTGAACGAATTCGTTTGGGAGTGCAAAAGGCTTTACGAAAATTGGCAGAAGAAAGTGCTGCAAAGGGTGAGAGTTTGGTAGTAAAAGTTGATGGTAAAATTCAAGAAGTACCTGCAAAGGAACTACTTATGAATTTACCAAAATAGTTACTTTACAGGCTCTTAGCACATTTCTTCAATGTTGAGTAAATTCCCCCCCCAATTTGTTCTTAATTTTTTTTCTCGTCCGGTCATAATTCTCACCTATTTTACAAGTTGCTATTTAAGACTAGGCATTGACTACTTCAATTTACTCGGAGCCATAAAGCCGCTTCCACCGATTGATTACTCCGACATTATTCTCTAATGCTCTTGCTTTAACGATATTTACAACAGCTTATCTAAATTCTATCCATTGAGATCCGCTGTTGTGAATTGCTTTCATTCTTTGATTTAACGATATTTAAAACAGCTATCGAATTAAGATCAAAATTACAACATTCGTTGTGAATTGCTTTCATTCTTTGATTAATTAATCTTCCGACTGACCCCTTCATAACACCTCGCCAATGATGCTGTTGTACGATATACTCCTACCAACAATGGGCTAGTGATATCGTCAAACTTTACATCCAATTGTGGCAACTGTAACAGTGTAACCTTTAAATCTGTAGTCAGTTCTACGCTGCGAAGGCTTTAAAACTTTTTTTTTAATACATCCTGCAGCATCTGTTTGTCCAGACTAAGATCGGCCACGAGCTTTTTCAGCTGTGCATTTTCTTCTTCCAGTTGTAGAACGTAGCTTCGCTAATACCCATTTTTCTGCAGACTTCTTCCACACGAGTACCTGTCTCGGACTGTTTGATCGCAAAGGCGATCTGTGCTTCGGTAAACTTTGATATTTTCATCGTTTTTCCTCCCTTTTAAAATTAGTAATTCAAGTCCGAATTCTCTACTTTTAAATGCTCCAGTTTTTTGCGGAGAGGTCACAGCTCAATTGGGAACCATGATGTGGTACTTGAAAAAACCTTATATAGTTAGACGTGCTTTTAATATAATTTGGAAATTTAACTTTCGAGAGACTACAATCTCCGTTTAACAATGTAAAACAAGACGCTTTACTATACAAGATTTTTGTGGTAAAGCTTTCAATATGCCTTTGTCCAATAGGACCATGTTGAACAATAAGTCCAGTATCATTACTGTCGCAGAAAAAGTATTCATGAGATTCCTTAAGTTGTTTCCTAAGTCTCCTATCTTTAACTAATCGTGCCCTGCTACATATTTCTCTTCGTAGTATTTAGTACAATATCTTAAAAATGTAGATTTTTCAATTTGTTTAGAATTTCAGAGTAATGCTGTAACTGGTTCTCACCTTCTGAAGATTCAACTTTATTTTCTATGAACAAGATATTTTCACTACTCTCAAGTACGAGATCCACAATACATAAAACTCCTGATTCTGATAAAAATCTTTTTTGGGTATAAATATTATAGATATCTAATGGCACTCCTATCATTTCATAAAATGATTGTGCAAATTGCGGTTCAGCCTTCAATAACCCCGCAAAAATCTCAGTCGTAAAATCTTCGGTAGCTCGGTTACCTCCCCCATCTTTGGGAGAGAGCTTCGCGCTGTTCGCATAATTGATCAGCTAGACGCTGCAGCTATAGTAGGTGCATTTGAAAAAAGTAAAGAGAAAAGATACAACTTTCGACGGTAGAGATGCAACTTGACGATTTGGTATCAACCGGAATAATCCACAAAAATACCTCAAGATATTATATTAAATCGCATTGAAAGAAAGTAAGTGATTTAGATTTATACATTTTAAGATTAATAATTTAAAGTAATAAAAATAAGCAGTGCTGCTTAATCCCATTGCTAAAGATTTACCTGTATACAATATCAGGATTAATATTTTTAACAATAAAATTGACTTTTCGTGAAAATTATTTTATATTTAGATATCAATTGTAGCCCATTTAAAAAAACAAGTATCCTATGCGACAAAATATAGAAGAAGTAGCCCTGTTTTATAAGGAGTGCGCTTTAAGTTTTTTGCAAAAAATAGTTGCTATCCCACTCATTGTCGGTAATACGATTATTGACTAATTCTGACTGCCCACTCGTCTACATTGGATAATAAAATTCCTCTTCGCATGATTTACCTTACCGCACAGCCTGTCAACAACTATTTTCTTTGGCAACTTGAACTACAGATTAGAAATCTAAGAGAACTGGGAGTTTCCTCAAAAAATATTCATGTACTGTTTTCATCCCCCTCGATTAGTATAGGTGAAACGCTGCTTCAATTCATCAGTGAAAATGCAGTACTTTGTTCAATTTTTCTATATGAGGACACGCGTACACGTAAAAACTATCCATCTAGCATCAGACCCAATATCATCAGTCAACATTTCGAGAAATTTAACTATTTAGAACAGGAAACAATCTTTTATTTTGACTCGGATGTAATTTTCTACAGGAAATTAGATAAAAACCTTGATATGGATAACATATGTTATGTCTCGGATACGAGAAGTTATCTAAGTGCAAAGTATGTGATTAAAGAAAGTTCAGCATCACTATTTTCTAAAATGGCAAGCATAGTGGGAATCGATACGAAGACTATATTGGATTCTGATGAAAATGCCGGGGGTGCTCAATATTTGTTAAAGGGAATGAATAGCGCACTCTGGAAGAAAATTGAAATTGACTCTAACGGCATCTATGAAGTGATTAAAGCTTATAAAGAAACAAATGAAAATTCATTGGAACCTTGGTGCTCGGATATGTGGTCACTCCTCTGGAATCTCTTGTTAGCTGAAAAAAGAGTTAAAATCCATCCCGAATTAGACTTCATCTGGCCAGACGATGAGATTTCATTATGGGGAAAAAAAATAATCCTTCACTACTCCGGATTTAAAAATGGGCCTGTTGAAATTTTTGATAAAACGAAATATGTTCATACTCCGCCATGGTTCGATCCACGTCTATCAGATATTTCCGAAAAATATTCCAGTTCGATAGTGGTGGATAAAATCAAACTAAGGGAATTGGACATCAGAAAAAGCCAGCCTAAAGTCGAAAACATCCAGTTAATATTTACCATCGAGGCCATTGATGAAAAAACAATGGATACCTATTTTAAAATTCGACAGTACTACAACTTACACATGAATATTAAAGTCCTTTTGAAGGATAAAAACAACTATTTCCACATGTGGTCGGATATAGATCGACATAGTATTTCACTTGATAAACACCAGTTTTTAAAAACCTTCAAACACTGGGACGGCTATTTTTTAATAGTTCCTGCTAACTATTTATTTAATCCTAAAGGTCTATTAGAGTTATCGGAACGTAACTATGATGGCGAATTGTATGTATTCCAAAAAAACGCCTATGAAGTATGTCCTTTGCTTTTGAATCTTTTCCTTGAACGTTTAGACTTTGATGTGCTAACTGAAAACAAAGGTAAGTTCAACCAATACCCTATTGATAAAAACTCAGTTTATTTAATCAGTTCAAAATACCTAATACAGCAATTCAACTTTAATAGAATCGAAGGGCAAAAAGATTTTGTAATCGCTGAATATAAACACGATATATATGCTTTATAACTTAGAAACTGTTAACACCTGGCTCTACAAGTTTTTAAATCAGGATAGCGCCCAATCCGAAGATATTGAACACATTTTTTTTGAATGGCTGACTAAGTTAGCTGTATCAGGAAATTACTCGTTTTCGCATGGACTTTCTGGCGGTGCGTGGCTTTGGTTATTTCTAAAAAACTATAAACTCTTAAAAGATGTTGATGAGGATTTCTATCATGACTTGGATGATCAAATCTATAGATATACAAAAAAAATATGCTATGAAAAGAATGATATCAACGGAATAATCTTGTTGACAAATTACTATCAGACACGTCTAAACGACGATTCTGAAAAAAGCAATTATCGTAAACAAGCATTAATGATAGCCTTTAAGCTGATCATTGGCTGTCTATTTAGGTTTATTCAAGAAACATCTCTTAATGATATAATCAAAATCGATATTATCCTATGTTTAGGAAGGATGACAAAAAATATGAACTTTGAAGATAAGCTTATGGAAACATGCAATGATTACATCCCAACGTTTTTGAATAGATTACATGAAGAAAAGCCAATAAGTTCCTCACAAATACCTTCAATAGTTTTATCGCTAAAGTTGGGGATTGTCTGTAACAGACTAAATATCAATAAACTTAAAGATCAATTGGAATTATCATTGAAAAAATATATCGTATTGAACAATTCCGGATATCAAAGCTATATTAATCTTTTGCTTGATGCATACCGGGGTAATTTAACGTTCCAGTATGATTCAGAAGTGATCAAATATCTCAGAAAACTGGACAAATATCAACTTTTTGAAGCAATAAATTTAATTCAGATGTCAAATTTAACCATCAATAACCAATGACTTATTATATAAAAAACAGTATAACAGAATTTCATCAAAAACTAAACCTTGATGCTATTTTCAGTCAATTTGACTGGTCAAAAAATCTTTACTCAAAATATGTAGTCAATAGCAACCCCTATTTTATTAAGATAGAGATAATCCGCGATCAACAAGAGTTAGTGGATGATTATTTATTAAAAAAGGTCTGTCAGATAGAGCATCGACTTGTTTTGAAGTATTATGATATATTAATAATAGATCAAACCATAACTGGCAAAAAAGCACTTGTATCGATATGCGACTATATTTATAATCTTAATTTTTTAGAATACGTAACGCACCTTCATGGCAATAAAACGGCACTTACTTGCTTTATAGATGAAATTATAAACATTTTTGATTATCTACACGACCGAAGCATCCTTCATCAAGATATTAATTTGGATAATTTTGGGATAGTCCCTACTGAAAACGGTTTTTCCCCTATTCTGCTCGACTTTAATTTCTACAAAAGTAATGTAGAGCATTTGGTGGCCACTCCTGAATTTTTAGATCCGACCTATGATTACCTAACCCCTTATACGATCCATAACGAAAAAAGAGGGCTGGCCGTATTGATTTATTTTTTGTTAACATTTGACCTTCCATTTTTTAACCGTTTAACTCAAAAGGATCAGCGTGGTAGCCACTTTAGAAATGATCTATTAAAAACAAATTTACTCAATGATAACGAACTAGAACTGATAATGAAATTAGTAAACAATGAACAATTACAAAATTAATACTATTGGCGTATTCAGATCTCCTATATTGAGCTGTGGGAAACTAATGGATATTATAAACCAGCTAGATTCGGAACAAGCTAAATTTTTATTGGAAGACGATTTGATCATGACTGCAATAAAGATTGCTAATGATGATTTTTCGGAAATTCTATCTGATCCTAAAGCATTAAATGAACAAAAGATTAAAAATACATTTGCCAAATATTTAATTCGAATGAGCACAAATAGTACACCATTTGGATTATTTTCAGGTTGCTCTATAGTTACACTAAACAACGGCTGGAACCTGAGCTCAAGCAAACCGGAATATTTAAAAGTACACGCTCGATTGAATTTCAACCTATTTTTTCAGATTTATACTGATTTAGTGAGCCAAAACTCTATACGTGAAAAGTCTTCGTATTTTCTAAATCCGACAATACATAGATTTGATTTTAATAATAGCTTAAGGTTTTTCAAATTTAAAAATGACGACTCTTCAAGATTTTTTAATTCCTCACTGATTCAACTTGACTATGATGAGGTTATAGCCCATTTGATGGAAATTTCGGGCAAAAGTACATATGATGAGCTCTGCAAAAATAGTATTTTTAAAGGAGAAGAGATGACTGATATTACCAGTTATATCAATTCGTTAATAGACTTAGGATTTTTCATCAACGACCTTCATCCCTCAGTTTCGAATACCGACTACCTGCAGGTATTTATTGATAAACTAGAAAAAAACAATTGTGGAAAAGATATCCTTGCAGAGGTAAGAGCAATCAATAATATAATACAGCGTATAAACACCGCAAACATCCATGAAATGCCAAGCCTCTTGTCAAATCTAAGAAATTACATCAACGTCAAATTTAATACGAATCCTAAAGACTTACTTCATTGCGATCTAAGCTACAGGTTTGATCATCTGTCAATTTCACAAGCTAAATTTAAAGAACTTCCTAAAGCGATAAGCAAATACTTATCCTTGTACAATTACAGGGATAGCAATATAATAAAGAGATTTACAGAGGAGTTCTATAACCGTTATGGTGATGCTAAAATTTCTCTGAAATTGTTTATGGATAGGGATCTAGGTATAGATCTCTTCTATAATGAAGCTACCTATTCTGCTACCGAAAATGGGCTTTTCAATGGGCTAAACTTATCAAAAGCTGGAGTTATAAATGATACAATTACAATAACGTCAATTAAAAAAGAATTGCTAACATCTATTTTAAATAGAGAACACTTTAATTTAAATTGTTTAGAAAGCAGCGATCTTGATCATACGGATCTCAATATAGGATTATCATTTTCATATGATGATATTGGTCCCAACTCACAATTTCTTGTTTCCCATTTATTTCACAACAACCTATCTTCAACTGTAGGAAGATTTAATTATTTAAATAATGATATGTCCACTTTTTTCAATAAGCTACAAGAAAGTGAAGATCAAGCATTTGAAAATAAAGGATATGAGGTTGTAAACCTGTCTCACTTTCCTGGTCCAGTTACGGGTAACATCTGTCTAGCGAAGCATAAGCGAAAAAAATCCATTGTTTTAAATTCAAATCCAGAAAATTTAGATATTTATCCACTGGAAGACTTATTTCTACAGGTAGAAGGTGGTAAAATTGTCTTGAAATCATATGAAAGTGGAAATAAGATTATCCCCAGATTATCCAATGCACATAATGTAGTTAATAGTAATTCTTTCCAATTGTACTCCTTGCTTGCATTGATATCATCTCAACATATGCCATTTTTTAAAGATGATCATCAAAAGATGTTGGATCTGTACCATTACTTTCCAAGGATCTATTACAAGGACTTTATTTTCATTCCAGAGACATGGAAATTGAGTTGTGAAGTTGCGAATGTTGACCAAGATACGACAATCAGTTACTTTAAAGAAAATCAACTTCCCACTGTCTTTAATATAGTGGACAGTTCAAGGCGCTCAGTATTAATAAATTTAGAAAATTCAACAATGTATGCTGTTATGAAATCAATCATCGGCTCATCTCCCAATTTTGTTATACAGGAATGTATCTATAATGTCTTAGAAAAAAAATCACATTGTTGCGAAATTTTTATTTGTTATTCAAATTAATTTTTGTAAATTTAATATAATCAAATATAATATTATTATGAAAAAATTAAAATTAAATGCGGTAGTGCTTGACACGATGAGTAATGACCAATTAAAAGAAGTGTATGGTGGATTAGTTAGAGCAGCCGACACGGACAATTCTGTTGTAGTATCAGACGGAGCATGTAAATTGTGTACCGTTGTTATTACCCCTAAACCTAAAGATGATTTAAGTTTAGGTATTTATTAGTATTATTCAAGGAAATATTAGCATAAATATTTCCTTGTTTTTTTTAACTAACCACTACTATAATGCTAACTTGCTATAAACTGGACAGATTCTCCAAACCGGTTAATTTTTGTGCGGGAATAGATGAATGGTTTACTTTTAATATTTATTCCGGGGTAACCTTTTTGGACTTAATTTTGGCAAAAATACATGACAGCATTATCGAGATGTATAAAAAGGATATTATACAATCATTTTTCTTTGTAAGGTATAGAGATCCAGATTTTCATTTAAGACTTAGATTCCGAACAATAAACCGTCAAAATATGGGGCTTGTTGTTTCAATTTTATCAGATCATTTAAAACTTTACACGAAAGAAAATATTATCTGGAAAACGAGTATATCAGGTTATCAAAGGGAAGTGTTACGTTATGGACGCCTAGGTATAGAATTAGTCGAGGAGATTTTTTGCCAGGGCAGCTTCATTACGCTGAACTATCTCCATCAGTACGAAACGAGGTGGCACTTAGCTTTGATCTATATGAATACTGTCTTTGATTTATTGGACTATTCAATCGAACAAAGAGCATTATTTTGTAAAAAAAGTAAAGAGTATTTTTTTAAGACCTACAATTTTGACAAAAAGACGAAAGCTATACTAAAGGATAGATTTACCTGTTATTATGCTCTGTTCAACCAACTACTGCTAGATCAAAAATCGCTTCCTTACCTTCGCTATAGAGAAACACTCTCAAATTCCTTTGAAAAGTTAAAAGGTTTGATGCATTTATTTATTGGAGCATCAATGCAGACAATTTTGCCGTCAATCTTCCATATGGAATTTAATCGCATTTTTATTTCCAATGGAAAAGAAAAAGAAGCCATATTATATTATTTGTTAGACAGATATTATGCTCGGCAATTAAATCACAAAAATGATTGAAAAGGATAAAATTATTGCAATTTCAGAGTATTTAATTTACAAAAAAGAATTTGCACCAGGTCTGCTTGTTGGTGATCTTGGCTGGTGCGCTGTACTTGAAAATTCTGATATTCCAAATAAAGAGAATTACATTGACAATATTCTTGAAAAGACTGTAGCTTATCTAAATCAAGGCAAACTTCATCACAATCACGATATCCATAAAGGGATAGGCGGATTGTACTTTATGATTAGTTATTTGGAGAAATGGGATCTCTTTGATCAAGTAGATTTTATAACAATAGAAAACAAAGTGTTTTCTGATTATAAATTTCTATTGACCCAAAATAATCTTGATTTTCTCTATGGTGCGACAGGCTTATGCGCTAGTTTATTGCAATCTAATTTTAAATTTGCTGAAGTTGCCGACCTATATATTCAAACACTTTGGGACTTAAAAATTGAAAATCAATCACTCGCTGTAGCTCTACCGAACAAAAGTGTCATAAATTATGGCATAGCACACGGTATATGCTCGATTGCCGCAATATTATGTGAGTTTTTAAACAAAGGCAATACCGATCCCAGGATTAACGAATTATTAGATAACATAGGAGATACCTTGTTGAATCTTATAAGTACAAAAACTAACGACAAGATTATGGTTCCTACAGCCGTCGACCGATCTGGAAAAATAATAAGTACTGTCGAGGTGTTTGGATGGTGTACCGGTAGACTATGTTATGGAATCATGCTATTCCGAATATATTCTGCAACTGGAAAAACCAAATTCAGCTATTCTGCTACCAAACTGTTTGAGGAAGCACTAGAAATCTATCATCCGGCGAAACTCATTTTTAGCAAAGATAATGTAAAACAGATTATGGAACAATTATGTTTTTGCCATGGAATGTCTTCCGCATCGTTGCTATTTGAATTAGCTTATGAAATAAGTGGGAGCAGTAATTTCCATAGAAAATCTCAAGAATTAGCAGAAGACATCATAGATTTTTTTAATCGTAATGAAGAATTGTACAATATTTATAGCGATAATCTTTCTTTATTAGCTGGTCTATCTGGTATTACATTGTCACTTTCTAGAAATACAAGTAATAAATGGAGAAAATTAATACTTTTATAACCTTAGCAATTTTCTTCGTACTTGCTTGTACTTCTCACCTAGCATCTGGTCAAGTAATATCAGGAAAGGTAACAACAGAAAGCGGAATTCCATTGAAAGGTGCGATAGTTAATCTATTAACGAAGAAAGACTCAATATTTTATTCATTTGTAAGAACTAACCAAACCGGTGATTTTAAAATAAAACGCCCAATCGATACAGGAAGTTACATCCTGGTATTTCTTTATCCCAATCATACAGATGTATCCATTGCGGTAAACATAGCGCAGACATCTCAAAATAAAGATCTAGGAATTATAAAACTCCCCCTAAATTCTATCTTTTTAGAAGAAGTCACGGTTACAGCTAGAAGTTTAATGAAAGTTAAGGGTGATACTTTAGAATATGATATTAAAGGGCTAAAACTTGAACCGAACTCTAGGGTTGAAGATGTCATAAATCAACTACCCGGAATGCAGATTACAAGAGGTGGACAGATTTATTCACACGGAAAAATGGTCGAGCGAGTTTTAGTTGATGGAGAACCATTTTTTGGAAACGACCCAACACTGGTGACAAAGAATATTCGTTCCGATATAGTTGATAAGATTCAGGTGTATGATGCCGCAAGTCAGAAAGAGCGGATTACCGGAATTAAAGATAATAATAAAGCCAGGACAATCGACATCAAGCTAAAAGAAAACAAGAAAAAAGGAATTTTTGGGAGCGTTCAGGCAGGTTACTTGAACAAGCACTACAATAATATGCTCATGTTAAATAAGTTCGATGGCAACGAAAAGATTTTCGGATATGGCGTGCTTAGCAACACAGGCAAATTGGGAGCCGGCTATAAAAATATGTCTTCAGCAAATGGAGATTTAGGAAGTGCATTTGATGCTTCAACAGGAAATTTCAAAGGAGAAGGAAAACCTACTGTTTATAGTAGCGGAATTAGCTATTCCAATAGTTGGAATGGAACTAAATTAAATACAAATGTAAGCGCAAAGGGTCTTACTGTAGAAGGAAATAAAGAAGTATATACGGTCATGAATTCAGCAGAACGCACCAGAGAGAATAAAAGCATGACAGATTTTAAAAAAACCACACACGAACAGGATTTCGAATTGGTTTTCGAAAAAAATGGAGAATCTAAATTTTTTGCTTCAATAAATGGCGGACATGAAAAGCTATTGAACGAGGATACCAGAAACTACCGTTTAAATGATGTAGGTGAAGAGCAAAATGTAAGTTTCAATCAGCAGACTTCGAATACGAAAGAACATAAGTTTAATACAAATATGCTGTTTAACTGGTCAACAAAAATAAAGAAAGACGGTAGAAGAATCTCTATCGGATTTCAACCGAATCTCATGACAACAACAAATACTTCCTATGTTGACACAGATTTTAAGATAAATGACCCTACTAAAATGTCAAGAATACAACTGGACGGTAACACGCATGAACATAACCTCGATTTTAATATGTCATATACAGAACCTCTCCTCGGTGGAATCTTGGTCAACAGTTTTGAGAATAAAAATTATATCAGTGGCGGCCGATCCAACGTAACTAGCGCAGATGAACAGTATAAACAACTTCTCAACGGTGACTTTAAATACAATTATGGCGTAAATAAAATAAAGACTGCTTTCAAAACTACAATTGAACGTTTCTCCACAGAAATAGGAACAGCACTTTCGTTAGAAAAATCAGATTTTGACGATAGGAAAACCCACAGCAAATTTATTAAAAATTACACCTTCCTTCAACCTTCCGTTGACCTGCAATTTAAGTGGAACAACAATCATTGGTTAAAGGGTCAATATAACCGTTTTAATATTGCTCCCACCTACTCTCTTGTTCAACCTTTTGCAAATGCGAATGATCTTGTAAATATATATTCTGGGAATGTGGAATTACAGCCAAAAACAACCAATAGATTTAATCTGGATTACCATAATTTTAAACTCTCAAAAATGAGAGCATTTAACGCGAACTTCGAATACAGTATCTCATATAACGATTTTGGTTATGCGATCACAACTGATGAACAACAAAACTTCATCAAGCCGATCAATATACTAAAACCTACTTCGATGTACCATCTGTCGGCCTCCTTTGGCAAAGAAGTCGATAAAAAGAAGGACTATCTTTGGTTGCAGCTGGATGGAAGGCAATCAACTGGATATAATTATGTAAATGGAACAGAAAATCGTTTAAATAATACATTTATCAAGCTGCGCCCAAGTCTATCTTTTACAGAAGTAAAGGGATTACGCTTCAACCTTAGCATGGGGCCTACTTATGAAAAATTAGATTATTCTCGGAACAAAAACATGAATTTTGAAGGTTTAGGTGCTGAGGGCGACGGTGGAATTTTCCTCAAACTCCCTTTATTATTTCGCTTGGAACAACGATTTAATTATGTTTATCAACCGAAGAACAAATTGCTTGGTTCTTCACTAAACCAATTATTATGGGACGTCTCACTAATCAAAACATTTGGAAAAGAAAACAAATTTACAGCTGAAATATCTGCAAACGACCTTTTGAACCAAAATAGAGGACTTCAAAGGATCTACGGAAATACCGGCTTTACAGAAAATAGATACACTACAATAAAAAGATTTTTTCTACTATCCTTGAAATGGGACTTAAATAAAATGGGAAATTAAATAATGAAATGGCTGTATTTTATATTGTTATTACTAACAGCTTCGGGAAATTCGAAAGCGCAGTTTAAACACATAATCCAAAGCGGGGTCATTGATTTCGAATTCAAAATCAATCGTTATGAGAGAGTTAAGGAAATCTTAAGCGATCAGGCAAGCTTCTCTAAATACAGGGACTTTGTCCTCTATTTACAGAACAATAAATTCCTAACGAGAAAATATCAGATGGATTTTGATAAGGAATATTCTAACACTCGATTAACGGAAAAAGAAAACATACAAGATCTTATTGATCTTTTGATCGGAATTCCAACGGCTAGAATAGTCCAAGATTTTACCCAAGACAGTATATATATAGAAAAAAAATTCAGTGAAGAAACTTTCTATCTCGCGGAAAAAGTTAAAAAAATAACATGGAAGTATACTGATGAACGTATGGAAATCGTTGGTTATGAATGTCGAAGAGTAAATGGACTGCTTATGGACTCTATTTATATAGTTGCTTTTTATTGTCCCGAAATTGAAGTTACGGGCGGTCCCGCCGGCATCTCAGGACTACCAGGGATGATCCTCGGACTATCAATACCGCAAGAACATATCAACATCTTTGCGACAAAAATAGATTTGGATACCGCTACACAGCCGAGACCAATAAAAAAATCGAAATACCTATCAACCGAACAGTTTGAAATTCATATCAAGTCTATTTTGGGAGACCGGATTACTCCCGAAAAATGGAACATGACAAAAAGAGCATTAAATTATTGATGTTTTTAAATAAAATTGTTTTTTTATCGATTTTACTTTCAAAATAATGAAATATCATCCTAAAGTATCAATGGTAATGCCCATATATAATTCGAGACGATTTGTACCTATTGCCATAGAATTGGTCATCAACCAAACATTTGTTAATTTGGAGCTAATCGTTGTTGACGATGGAATTACTGAAGTTAAAAACTCAATCGTCAATTCCTTTTGGAAAAAAGAAATGTAAAACATCAAATGGCTTCCCCAATAATAGCAAATGTAGAAGAATTGAAAAGTGAAAATATTCCGAAACCAGAACTAATATCGTGCTAAGTATAGATAAACTTATTTATGTAATAAAAATTAAAACTCGAAAAAATGAAGATAAATTTGTATTTTATGCTATTTATGCTCATGTTAAATTTGGGCTATCCAAAGATCATCAGATTATCAACAAAGAATCTACAAGTTTTAAGATCTAAAGCGATAAGGTTGATGAATTTTAATAAACCTTTATACTTAGACTATGTAATTTGCAACATTGCTATCGATCTTTGTGACCTCGATTCTTTTTAAGAACATAAGAAAAATCTTACTTATCATAGATACCTAAAAATGGAGCATATTTATTTTGAGATTAGACACAGTAAAATGGACCACCACGCATCTCATTGGAAAGAAATTATGTCGCCATTTGTAAAATGGACGATAAACTAGCCAAAAGATTGTATATTTATTAAGTTTTAAGATGATTATTATTATTTTTTTTTGCTTTAAAATAGATGCTTTTGCAGATAAGATAGGTTATTTAGATGAATTCATATATTGGATATTTTACTTTAACAATATACTATAGATAACAATCGGCCAGCAAAATTTGATAAAAAAACAAAAAGGATATTGATTTAAACCAAAAGTGATAAAGTGATTTCAAAATTCCCCAATTATAAGCAGATGGATGCTATGGACTGTGGCGCTACTTGTCTCCGCATGATCTTTAAATACTATGGCCAGTCTGTATCTATTCATAAAATCCGTAAACTCTGCCAGACAAAAAATACAGGGGTTAATTTATTAGGAGTAAGTGAAGCTGCTGAAAAACTAGGATTTCGAACTTATGGTGTTCGCTTAACAATGGAGCAGCTACAAGAAATTGAACTGCCCTGTATCCTCCATTGGAATCAGAATCATTTTGTTGTACTATATAAAGTAAAACGAGACAAATATTACATCTCTGATCCTGCGCTTGGACTGGTGAGCTATGACAATAAGGAGCTTGCCAAAAATTGGTACTCTGCAAAGGAACTGCATTCAGGTCTCTCACTGGTTATGAGCCCTGGTCCGGAGTTTTACCAGCTTGACGAGGATGAACCCGATCAATCTTTGCATTGGGGGAAGATGTTAAAATACTTCTATAAATATAAGCGTCTTTTTATCCAACTTATACTCGGGATGGCACTGGGGACGATTTTACAACTGATTACCCCATTCCTCACACAGTCTGTAGTTGATATTGGAATTAATACCAAAAATATCAGTTTTATTAATCTGGTTCTGATCGCCCAATTAATGTTGTTCGTTGGAAGTACTTCAGTATCATTTATTAGATCATGGATTTTGCTGCACATTAGTACTCGGGTCAATATCTCCATTCTGACAGATCTATTGATCAAAATCATGAAATTACCAATGAATTTCTTTGATATAAAAACGCATGGAGATCTGATGCAGCGGATGGCCGATCAACAACGGATTGAAACGTTCTTGACAGGAAATACACTAAATACACTGTTTTCCATAATTAATATGCTGATCTTCGGAGCACTTCTTATTATTTATAACAAAATCATATTCTTGATATTTTTTGCGGCAACAGCACTCTATACCTTATGGATCTTATTTTTTATGAAGTATAGACGCGAATTAGATAACAAGCGATTTAAAATATCTTCCGAAAATCAGACCTATATGGTCGAAATGATACAGAGTATCAAAGATATAAAACTCAACAATGCACAGAAGCAAAGGCGATGGGGCTGGGAGGCTCTGCAAGCGAAGCTTTTTAAATTTAAAGTAAAGAGCTTGGCACTCTCCCAATACCAGTCCATTGGGTCTATGGCCATCAATCAAATCAAAGGTATACTGATCACGTTTATCAGTGCCAAGGCCGTTATTGATGGCGATATGACACTTGGAGGGATGATGGCCGTTCAGTATATCGTAGGAATGGTCAGTAGCCCAGTGGAATCACTGCTCGGATTTATGCAATCTTATCAGGATGCAAAAATTAGCATGGAACGCCTTAATGAAATTTATGAGACCGACGACGAGGAAGATGTCAAAAATGACTACTTGAACAATTTGCCAGAAAATAAGGATATAGAGATCCGTAACCTAACTTTTCGTTACTACGGCGCAGGAAATGAACCTGTTTTTAGCCGGTTGAACTTACATTTTCCTGCCGGTAAAACCACTGCAATTGTGGGCACCAGCGGTAGTGGGAAGACAACAATTCTAAAATTATTGCTAAGATTTTATGAATATGAGGAAGGAGAAATTTTCATTGGGGGAAAGAGACTGGAGCAGTTTGACTTCGCCCTCTGGAGAGACAAATGTGGTGCCGTGTTGCAGGATAATTTTTTATATGCCGATACGATAGAGCATAATATTACTGTGAATGAAGAATTTACAGATAAACAACGTTTGGAAAACGCCATCGAGCTTTCTAATCTGAATGATTTTATAGCAGACCAGCCATTTGGTCTGGCAACAAAAATCGGTACTGCAGGCAAAGGCCTTAGCCAAGGACAGCGACAACGTCTCATGATCGCCAGGGCGGTGTATAAAGAGCCTGAGTTTATATTTTTAGACGAAGCCACAAATTCGCTCGATGCAAATAACGAAAAGGTGATTATTGAAAATCTTGACCGCTTCTTTCAGGATAGAACAGTAATTGTTGTTGCACATAGACTTAGTACGGTCAAAAATGCTGATAAAATTATTGTATTGGAACAGGGACATGTTGTTGAACAGGGAACACACATGGAACTAACCGCTTCAAAAGGTAAATATTTCGAATTAGTGAAAAACCAATTAGAATTGGGTAATTAATACGGTTATGAAAGAATCATCAATTATAGAATCGGACATTCATTCAGAAGATTTACAGGATATTATCGCAAAACCACCTTCCTGGCTTTTAAGAAGAGGCATAACAGTTATCCTATTATCCATAGTAATTATTTTGGGAATGTCCTTTTTTATACATTATCCAGAAACTGTCAATAGTAAGATTAGGTTTAATACAACGGATGCTCCAAAAGTTCTTTCTGCTAAAGTAAATGGTAGTCTGGTTAAACTTTTGAAGAAAGACGGTGCTTGGGTAGATGCAGGCAGCCCATTGGCTTATCTCGAGAGTACGGCAGATCATGATCAGATTATTGTTCTTCTGGACAAATTGCAACAGATACGCCAGATGCCCAACGCCACGTACAATTTGGAAGCATTGATCGAACCGAAAAACCTCAATCTGGGAGAACTTCAAGGAGCCTATCAGAACTTCTACCTTTCTTACTTGAGCTATATTTCATCAAGGGATCATGGGATCTATCAAAAGCGTAAATCTGTCATTACTCGTGAGGTCACAAATGTCAATGAACAATACAAAAAGAATAACCAATCTTTTGAATTGCAGAAGAAGCAACTTGAACTAGCTGAGCAGGAGTACGAAAAATATAAGGTACTGGCGGAAAAGAAAGTGATCAGTCCATCCGAACTACAGCAAAAGGAATCATTGTTGCTGGCAAAACGCCAACTAATTCCGCAAATGGAAAATAGCTTGATCAGTCATGAAGGAAATATCCTGGCTAAAAATAAAGAACTGGCTGAGATTGAAAACCAGATTGGGGAAGAACAGAAGAAATTTATTCAAGCCTTAAATAGCTTTATTAGTGAAGCGGAAAATTGGAAGAAACAATATGTCATGACTAGCCCAGTTGGTGGAAAGTTGATTTATGGCGAATTCTTACAAATAAATCAACAGGTTGCGGTCGGACAAAAATTATTTTATATCAATCCGAAGAGCGAGAAATATTATGGTGAACTATTATTGCCTCAAGTAGCTTCCGCTAAAGTAAAGAAAGGTCAAAAGGTATTGATTAAAGTGAACGGATATCCTTATGAAGAGTACGGTTATGTGAATGGAAAAGTAGATTACATATCAGACATTCCAATTCGAGATAGTGTTTTTTATACTACTATTAGTCTAGACACAGCAAATCTTAGTTCAATGATTCAACTTAAACCCGGACTATTTGGAGATAGTAGAATTATTACAGAAGATAAGTCTATTTTTAGACGTATTTGGAATAATGTGACGAAAAATTTGACGATGAATTAGTTTCCATATTTCTTCAATTTTATTGGAATTTTCTAAATATCCTAGCCGCTATATCTTGAGAAAAATGTTAAGATACTTAATAGCCGATCTTGTTATAGATTGCTCGAAACCTTATTTAATGGGCAGCAATTGGCCAATTGATAAATATGTCGGGATATGACGTAAGTAGAAAATCTGTTTTATCCTTGACTGGATATTACGGTTTGATTTGTGCCAGTCATTTCGGTCGGATGGTGCCAGCTATTACGGTTCAAATGATGCCACTTTAGTGGTATAGTTTTAGTCCGTCCATCCGTATTTTTTACGGTTTGAATTGTGCCAGTCATTTCGGTCGGATGGTGCCAGCTATTACGGTTCAAATGATGCCACTTTAGTGGTATAGTTTTAGTCCGTCCATCCGTATTTTTTACGGTTTGAATTGTGCCACTTTAAAAAGATCAAGAAAGAATTACCTTGTCGCTTTAAATACAGCGATATGGCCAACAAACTTGATCCGATGGACTTAAAACAAATACTCACATTACATCTGGACGGTTACAGTAACCGTAAAATAGGTTCCGTTCTCGGTATTTCCCGCAATACAGTCAATACCTACATGCAACTATTTGCAGGCAGTGGCTATTCGTTCAAGGAACTTCTGGGCTTTGATACCGCTACTTTATCCGAACTGTTTTCATCCCATACGACGCTGGACGCTGCCCGCCACAATGAACTAATGCTTTACTTTGAGGGGGTCAACAAGGCCCGGAATCATCCCGGCTTTACCTTTCTGTATCATTATCAGCAATATGTTGAGCTAGCCGCAGAACCATATAGCTACACGCAGTTTCTCGAACATTACCGCCGTAAATATCCAAAAGAAAAGGGTTCAATGAAACTTCAGCATATTGCGGGCGAAGAAATGTTCGTGGACTTTGCCGGGAAGAAGCTGCAGATCATCGATAAACACACCGGAGAGGTTATCGCTGTGGAAGTATTTGTGGCCATACTACCGTGCAGCCAGTACACCTATATCCAGGCATGCAGGAGCCAGAAACGCGAAGATATGATATCCTGTTGCACAGCGGCACTTCGTTTTTATGGTGGATCGCCCAAAGCGATAGTGTCCGAC
>DGIS01000006.1:1143-9072 GCA_002386525.1 Sphingobacterium sp. UBA4616 | reverse complement strand
ATCGGCGTTTTTCGCCGATAATAAAGAAATATATAAACAAGTAAGTCTTTTCGAAAAACAAGCATAATACCGTTATTCCTGATTTTAGAGAAATGGATGTAAAAAACTCATATTGATATCATGTTATCTGAATTGACTCGCCGAGATCCTCCGCTCTACAAAAAATACACCGATTGTTGCCAGTCACCTAAGACAACCGGAGCATCGCCAATGGCCAAAATCGATCTTTTGATGCCATCGATCTCTTGCTTATCCAATTTGTTTTTCAGCCTTTGCAAGCGGACCTGATTTCGCCCGCTGGGCTTAATCAGCACCAGATCGGACACATCAAACTGCAAAGTGCCTTTGATAGGATCGTAAAACTGCTCATTGGCAAAACTCAGTGTATTAAAAATACTGATCTTGGTTCGTAAAAGCCAGTCTCCAGAGGTCAGATAAAATGCAAAAGCATTCCTCATCTTGACATGTTCTCTAATACGGTAGCTAGCCACCTGGTGCACAGGCATAACTTTTACGGGAAGCCGTAATAATCTGTAATTTTTTATTCTTAAAATTGACAATATTGTAAAATGGATTGCAATAAAACTCAAAACACATTGATTTCCAATATTTTATTATATAGCTTTAATTAAATCATTAACCCAATCAAATACTGATATTATGGAATACAAAGTAGTACCTTTTGTAGCATCGATAGACCCAAGGACAGGCACATCGGATCAAGTAGCAGAACAATTAGAAAACCTGATTAATCAGGGTGCATCAGGAGGATGGAACTATGTAAGACTAGAAAGCGTCACAACTTATGTACATGCCGAAAATGGTTGTTTTAATAATAAACCTGGATATACGACGGCAAGACAGATGGTGGTATTTTCAAGGCCATGAAGTCTCTCCTATTGACCGCGATCCGATTGTATTGGTTGATCATCCCACCTGAAAGAAGACGTAAGTGTATATTTAGGCATAGCTGCTCTAAATATGTATTTGACGTAACTAAACATGAAGGCTTTAGGGCAGGTAGGAAAGCATTGCTTTCACGCATGAGAACCTGTAATGGTCACTTTGACATAATCACGGATTATAAAAGTGGTGAGCGGATGATGTACCTGAAAGGCGGTGTAGTGGTTGGCGAGGCGGAGATCGCGGAGAGGTTGTTGTAAATAGTTTAGGGATGGAACTGGAAATTTTGTCACGGAAGTTACATATAATAGCAAGCCTGGTATTTTCTCTTCGGAACTTAAGTTTCAGATTTTTTAACAAGATTGAAGAAAAACGTGATTGAAGGCTGTCGATGATAGCAGACTGGTAGACGTGCGCGCTATTTTAAGTTCTTCAAGTTGTTTCCAGATCTGTGGAAACAATACCTCATATTCTTTCTTCTGGTGATAGTAGTGCCCGTTATTGCCAAGGTTGATCAGTTTCAGACCTTTTTCTGCTGAGAAAAGATTGATTAGAAATGCTTCTAAATGTAGGGTAACGGATTTGTTGAACAAATGCGAATAGATCGCATGTCGTATTAAAAGGTCTTTCTTGCTGTCGTGTCTATTATGGCTTGAAAAGCGGTTCTTGATATCGATAGATTCACCGATATAGATTGACCTTTTATCGTTGAGCAGATAAACAAGTGCGCTGTTATAAAAATCTAGTTTGCTATCCGTATCCTTAACCTCTCCTGTGCTACAGACGGGAACAATATGAACTTCTTTAATATCCAATTCTGACATGCGTTATTAATTACAGTTCATTATACTTTTTAGCAGTTCCCTTGGCTTTTTCTACAGGATATTTTTCATTGTTGAGTTTCATCTTGTCCTCCACGATCTCCTTAACATCAAGGCCGTGCTTATCGGCAAGCAATAGCGCATACATGAGTACATCGGCAAGCTCATTTTTCAACTTGTCAGGATTGGCATCTTCATTTCCTTTCCACAGAAAAAGTTCCAGAAGCTCAGACGCTTCAATGCTCAATGCAACTGCGAGGTCCTTAGAATTGTGAAACTGTTCCCCAATCTCTCGCATCTCTGAATGCTCTGATCTGTGCTATTAACTGCTGAATATCCGACATAATAAAATCCTTTAACTAAAAACTGGCCTTTGTCCAAATATCCGAAATATTGTTTAGGAATGAAAGGAAAAAGCCATATCTCCCGATATGGCTCTACAACATATATATATCAAGGCATTAGGTGAATAAGGTATCCCCCAGCATAACAACATTGGCTTTTTGAAAACCATGGGTCTGTTTAATAATTGCTAAACAAGAAAATATTAAGAGAAACGTAAAAGCCACATCTCTCGACGTGGTCTTCATAAACATATGATTCACTAGTGGTTTGTCATTTATTTGCGGCAAACCACCAGTTGTAAAATTCTATTTATACGAATTGATCGATTTGGAAACTTTCCAGTCATTGCCCACGCGATCCAAAGTGACTAAATCTGTCTTGGTGAAATCCTCAAATTTCAAAGTTACTTTAGCAACCATATAGTCTGCCGATTCCTCGATGATATCAGTGCTTACTGTACAGTTCAGCTTTTCGCCTTTTTGCTTTTTCAATAGTTTAACTACGGCACTACGGCTGTTAGACTGTGCATTGGTAGCTTGGATCTTTTGGCTGAAATCGTCGGCGAATAACTGCTCTACTCCTGCTGATTCTCCCTCCGTAGTGACCGCAACATAGTGATCGAGTGCCAAATCTGCTGTGGACAAGTTAACGTTTGCTTTTGTTACTTTTGCTCCAGGTCCATCAGCTGCCATAGCGAAAGTTGATACTGCGATTAAAGCTGCTGCTGCGAATGTTTTTACTAGCGTTCTCATAATGTCTTTATTTTATTATGTTAGTTTTTTGTTCTTATTTGTTGACTCAAAACTACAACACATTAGGCGCCTAGCATACGGGCTTTAGACCAACGCTCTAGAAAACTCGGTGAATGGCAGAAATAGAGAGGTGAAAAGGCTTAGAATAACGCATTGAATTTTCGATAATCAGACTATAACAGCTATCTTTAATAGCAAAAGCTTCCACAAGTCCAAATGATTGAAATTTACCATCAACACTATAAAATATTAATCTATACCGATCACCAATATACAGTTGAGTCTGCCGATAATCTCAGACGCTACAAACAGGTATATGTTGATGATTCTTGTGATCGATATAGCAACGTATCTAATGTTGCCATTTTAGTAAATCATGGTCAAGATGAAGTGGCTAGTGCCATTCTTTGTGATACAGGGGTTTTCACAGGATTGAGCGAATCCTCCTTTATAATCGAGGAAAGTGTGCTTTATATTTGCGCGGGGAATAAACTGTATTATTTAAATATACCAGACTTAACACTCAAATGGACAGGACAAGTAGATCATATAACGAATTTCAGTGTTCAGAAATTAGAAGATGATCTGCTCGTTCATGGTGAACTCGAAATCACAAGAATAACAAAACTCGGAGAAATAAAATGGCGATTTGGAGGACACGATATCTGGGTAAATAATAATGGCCATCAAGAAGTGACAGTATTACCGAAAAGTATACAACTGGTTGACTTCCAATCAATTTTTTATGCTATCGGATTTGATGGAAATACTATTTCTAAAAAAGCAGCGGATTATACAACGGCTATCATCTATTCCTATGATAAAATCATAGGGTCAGCACAACTAGAAGTTGGGGATTTTTCTATGGGAGGCCTATATGGATACTTTAACCCCAATCAAACATATTTCGCACAGATTCAGCAGCACGCCCAGGAATTTTTAAATACAAATGGTCAGAATTTAAAAGAATGGCTGGCCTTAAGATTAAATATTCAACTCGAAAATGGACTGTTTTTATTTCCCACAGGAGGTATAATGATAGAAGATAGTGAGGAATTGCCAGAAGAACCTAAAAGAATCCACCTAGCGGGAGTTGACACTAAAATAATTGAGGATTTTATTATCGAAAATCCTACAACAGCCTTTGTAGAATATCCTTGGGAAGCAATATCAATTGAGAAAAAATTAGCTTTCGAAGATATGCTGTATAAAGAAATCGATTCATCAGGATCTATAGTCGATTATTTACGGAGCCATTCTACGAACACTATTTTAAAAGGAGCCACAGTTTCAGCCTTTTGCATAAATGTTAATTCATCTCAGGTTTTATTTGAAATACAAAGTAAAAAGATCGATCAACGCTTTGCATTAATAGCATTCAAGCAATCCGATCGAGATGGAACTCATTTGTTAAAAGGTATTAAATTATTTAATGATTTTGACGAATTCAAAGATCTCAAGATGTATCCAGACAGAAACGAATGGGAGAAATAAATTGAAATGAAAAAGGAAGGCAAGATCTTCATACAGTATAAATAAGCCTATACAATTTATCAAAAAAATTTATTCCAATAAAACTATTTTCAAATAGCCGTTGTTCTTATAATACAAAACGGCTACAAGCTGCCTTTCGAAAGAAAGGTTCAACATAAAAATTGGCGTCGTACAGTGAAAATCCAATAGTCTTTAAAAACATTGGATGACGAAACAAAAAAGAGGAAACGATAGGAAACATAAAAATTACTGTACAAGTAAACGCTAAGAGAAAGGGTCTGATGAGAATCAGGCCCTTTTGACGTAAAAAAGCCACATCACCCGACGTGGCTCCAAAACACTATATATTTTTTTACAGTTCGAATTCTGTCTGGAACATTCCGTTTGTCGACGCATATGCACCGCCAAAAGAAATAGGAACGCCATACACATCCGTAGTATAGACTCCACCATTTATAATGAAGTTCTGAAATTCATCAAACCCTTTAACCGTACGGACAGCATCTTGGCCACTTCCTCCTATGATACAGATCGTGATTTGAGCTTCGGATAGAATCTTTTTTGTATTCGCGTCTAAGGATACAGAACCATTTACTATACCTGCCGTAAACGCCGCACGTACAGCTACAGATAACTCACTGTAGTTTACTGATGATTCTACTAGAATTATCCCTTTGCGCCCATAGTTAACTGAATTAACATACACCGGATTCTTCGCTAAAAATCCCTGTCTGGTTGGCTCATCTTTAAAAATATTTCCGTCATCTGGTATATCCATTGATACGTTAAAATAAGTCTGGCTAAAATCACAGACTAGCGCAGAGGTTTGCAGAATTTTGCCGCTGGCGACTAATGCGCTCATTGAAAAAACAGAGGCGATATTTATATTAGCTCCAAAAGCAAGCTTAGCTTCTTTATAGTAATCTATCTGTTTCATTTTGTATGTAAAGACCTGTGATTGTCTTCCGCTGAAATCTTTATCTCCGATAGCATCAATAACAGCATTATTTAGACCTGAGCGAGTTGGAGAAATCTCCTTAGATCGTACTGGCAGTGAAAATGAAGCCGTAACCTTCGGCTTTAATAAACTGGTATAACCTACAGGTTCATACAAACCGCTATTTATTGATTGGGCAGTAAGTACTGAGCCTAAAAATATGTAATTGGGGGCCAATGTTGCTATCTCATAAAATTGTTCGACATTAGCGGTACTTGCAGAAGCACGAAGTTTAGGATTTGCTGAAGGAGTTATATCAATTTCTTTTCCATCTTTAATGGTATAAACTTTATCCCATTGACCTTTGTCTTTTTTGGCAACACCTTCTTGGGTTACATGAGCTGTATCAAGACGATTTGCTCCTTCCTTATTACATGAATAAAGGAGAATAGGTACAGCATAAATTAATTTAAAAATCTGTTTCATAATGTTATATTTAATTTAATAGACAGTAATAAAAAATGGACTTGACCTTAAGTTGTAATTTAATTGATAATCTGTTGCTTCCCAATATCGTCTGGGTTCATCTGGCATGGGTTCGGGGCCATTACTTTCATAAGAGGAGAATTCGGTACCCACAACCAGTCTGTTTGAAAGATTAATATTTCTTAGTTTTAAGAGATCGGAACTGCTCTGGCAATCCATCAAAATTTCAGGCCAATTGTTTTGATTGGGCGTATAGATACATTTATTCTCATTTTTTTGCACCTCAAAATAGATGTCAGTATAGGGATAAGCAGGTTTAGTCTTTTCTCTATCCTTAAAGAAGTTTAAAACAATATTGGCGCTAGAACGATAATTGTTGCTCGATGCATCCGGTTCATAGACACTATTCTCTCTGTTTACTTTTACATATAAGGGCTCTACAAATGACGTATTTACAAATTCTGTTTCAACCAATTGATGTGTATTTGCATCTGAAAATGAACACGCAATAGGAACACCAAAACTTGTTTCGGTAAACTTTGAGTTGTAGATCAAATTCAGAAAATAAGAATACCCTTTAAAAGTCTGTACCGTATAATCGCTATCCGCTCCCATAATAAGGACTTTAAACGATGTCTCGTCAAAAAATTTCCTTTCCTCAGTTGTTAAAGTTTCTGTTTTGTTATAGAAGATTCGGTCAAATTCTTTTCTTATACACGTTTCGGCAAACTGATACTCTTTATCTGTTTCAATAACGAGTATTCCCATTCTGCCATAAGTAACTGAGTTGACATAAACAGGTGTTTCACCAGAAGTACCTTGGATCGGCTGATCTGCTAATGGTGCTATATCCATATTTACAGTAAAACTACCCTGAAAGAATTTCACATAAAGTCCGGTAGACTGCAATATTTTGTGAGATTCCGTACTGCTGTTCTCACTCTTCGAGGAGAACAATCTTTGTGTATTGACGTCGGTACCAAATGCCTCTTTGATCTCATCATAAAAAGTAAAACGCCTATATTGAAACATAAATTTTTCGTTCTGCTTAAAACTTCCGCCAATAGCCATTTCTTTGACGTAATCATCCAGCTTAGAGTATGTCGGATTTGTAATGATGCGGCTTGTCGGCTTAGGGGTAGTGTGAGTCAAGCTCATTGAAACTGTTATCGGTTTTCTATTCGCAAGGAAAATAGGATTATATACCTGTTTGGATATACTATTCCCTTCCAAAATTGCCCCTGGAAAAATAAAGTTTTTCCCCTGATACAACATTGCTTCAGTACTTTTTACCGTATGTCTTTTTGAGAAAAAAGCTTCGTCCTCAGGTGTCATCCCTGCTATAGTCGCTTTCTTTGCAAAAAGAGCGTTACTCTGGTTATTTTTAACATTTGATTCAGAACGGCTACTGTATTCCCGTGCCATGACTTTATATAAAGAATCACCTTGATAAGCATATGACGAGTCTATTTTGATTTGATATGGCTTGCGTACACTCGCATTCGGCACCTGACTATTCTCGGTATGAATGGATAGATTATCCTTGTTACAGGATGCAATTATGAAAAATATAAGTGCACCACAAAAGGTCCTGAAAACTTTCATGATTAAAAAATAGGTTAAATAAGAAACAAAAAAATGGTTAATATGAATTATAAAAAATTTGGTGATTCTTTAAATAAGCGGCCTTATAAGTAATAGGATCTCCGTAATTGTTTACATCCAACGTGGTGTCAATATAATTTATTAGTTGTTGCAATAGTGGTCCGGCACTGAAATCTAAATCAGTGTGCCGCCCTCCAAGGAAAGCAACATGATAATTGCAGTTTGCGAGAACAGCTCTTTCTTTATCAGCAAGCTTGTTCCCTTTAAGCTGAGCGGATAACGCTTCTTTGACCAATGTACCAGCTAAGTCCGATTCGACGATAACAACGGCTTTTCTTCCGAAAGAAAGTGTATTGATATAAATGAGGTCATTTATATCGTATTTATTGAGAAGCTCTTTATTTGTGTTAAAAGTTCCTTCGGCAGGTAAGTCCATATCCACTGTAAAAGCAATCTTTTCCATATTGATAGCCAGTAATGTTCGTGGTTTCTTTGCCGTTTCGGTGATGGAGAACCAACTTGCCAGATCAATCTGCTGTCCAAAATAAAGAGAAACATCATTATAGCCATTCAATTCTTTTATATC
>DGIS01000006.1:0-962 GCA_002386525.1 Sphingobacterium sp. UBA4616 | reverse complement strand
GCCATTCAATTCTTTTATATCAAATGAAAAGCGCCTGTTATCCGAGCGTTTCCCTTGTAGAGCCTCTTCAATTGCTTTGTAAAATGATGTCTTTTCGGTTTTTATGACTTTACTCTTAACATTTAAGCCACCAAAATTGATGATAATATTATCTAATAGGACATTCAGAACCGGGGGAATCGGAGAATTGATTGTATGCTGTTCTAATACTGCTCCGACATATAATTCTTCAGGTGATTTAACCGTTATGACAGTTGACTTCTGGTCTTGACCCACGGCAATCTTTGGAAATCCGGTTCCTAAAAAGAGAAGTAGTGTGATATATTTAATCATTATTTGGTAGTATTATATAGTAAGTCAATTTTCAGCCAAATAAAATCTGTATTCTCAGCATTTTTAGACAACAGGTGATCATACGATTTTAGATTATATTCTTGCCCTATCAAAAAATTCTGTGATGACTGAGTAACACTTTTCTTTGAATAAAAGCTCATGCTGAGCACAAAATCTGTTTTGTTCTTTTTCGCCCCGATTAGCTTCCACGATGATTCGTCGCTATCCTGGAGATAAAGATCATCCTTCTCCCATCTTGACTTGTAGCGTTCTGTAATACCATATTGTTTAATGAGGAATGTGGAGTCCTTTTCAACGATAATTTCTTTAGGTATTGACAGATCAACACGATCCTCAAAGTACTTTTTTATTTCTGATTCCGCCAGAGAAGACGCTAAACTGGAGGAGGTGATTTTTTGAAAATCAAGCACCTCTTTTGAATCAAGCTTCAACTTCAAATCATTCATCTCTATTGGTGGATCTACTGGTGGCTTCACAACACCATTTTCCTTTTTACAGGCAGTAAGCAGTAGAAGAGACACCATAGCATAAATACTAAAATACTTTATATTACTTTTCATATATATTATTGTATTTTAAAAAAATTACTATAAATTATATTTAATTAA
>DGIS01000027.1 GCA_002386525.1 Sphingobacterium sp. UBA4616 | reverse complement strand
CCCTTTGTATTTTTAATGAACAGGTCTAATTTTCATGCGCAGAAGAGCCCATTTTCGCTTTCCTTATAATTGATACTTGTGAAATCAGGAACGTTTTGTATCTTCATAGTTCTAAACCGTTTCAATCATGAAAAGACGCAATTTTCTTATGGCACCTATGGTGCTTATGACTGCCCCAACATGGGCTCATCCAGTTCACCCGAGCCAAGATACTCAGACCAATACCATCGTCCACGTGGTTAATTTCTGGCTTAAGAAAGATATCAGTGAAAAAGACAAAATGAATTTTACCCAGTTTTTTGAGGAGCTTCGGAAAATCGACGTAATTCAGACACTCCACTATGGCGTACCTGCTCAAACAAACCCGAGGCCTGTAGTAGACAATAGTTTTGACTACACGTTGATCGTTACATTTAAAGATCTTAAAGATATAACAAGCTATGAGACACATCCAGTCCATTTAAAAGCAATTGAAAAATATCAGCACCTTTGGACGAAAGTTATGGTCAAAGACACCTCGATCATCAAATAAGTCCTCGTGCCTTAATTTCAAGGTATTTATTGATGGAATTGATGGTTAAATTTTCCGGCGCAGTATAAATAGTCTGAAATCCATGACGGATAAGCTCCTGTACAATAAGCTGCTTTTCATAGATAAACTTTTCAGCAATGATTTGATTATAGATATCTATCGTCTTTTTCGGTACACTTTTAGCCAGATCCTCTACCTCCACATTTTTAAATACGACGACGACGATTATATGACTTCTATTCAGCATAGTCAGGTAATTTATCTGCCGTTTAAGGGAATCTAAGGTCTCAAAATTGGTGTAAAGAAAAATTAGTGAACGCTTATTGATATGCGCATTGGCATAACTATACAGTTTTCCAAATTCCGATTCTTCAAATTTAGTCGATACCTTATAGAGTGACTCTGAAATTTTAAGCATCTGATTATTCCTTTTCTCAGCGGGTATAAATGTATTGATATCTTTTGAAAAGGTTAATAGGCCTGCGCGGTCCTGCTTTAATATCGTTGCATTCGAAAGAACCAACGAAGCATTGATAGCATAATCTAATAAGCTCAGGCCGTTGAAAGGCATACGCATTGCCCTCCCTAGATCGATAAAAGAATAGATCGGCTGCGACTTCTCTTCTTCATATTGGTTGACCATCAACTTTTTCACTTTAGCAGATGCTTTCCAATTCATGTGACGGTAGTCATCGCCTTGAACATAATCGCGAACATGATCAAATTCCATGGCCGATCCAATCCGTCGAATACGTTTTATCCCGAGTTCATTCAGTCTATTACTTGTCGCCAAAAGCTGATACTTTCTTAACTGTATATAAGATGGGTAACAGGGTATTTCTTCTTCCTGATTAGTGACAAATCTTCTTTTGAAAAATCCAAGACGCATCACTAGTGCCAAACAACGTCCAAACTTATAGATCCCCCGCTGGGTCGGTCGCAGCGAAAATGATATTTCCGATTCCTGAAAGCTGGGTAGATGGGTCATAAAATCCTTATCGCGAATTTGGAGCTGAACAGGAAACTCCTCCAAAACTTCCACCTTTGTTCGGAAAGGATAAAAAGAACGCACAATCAGTCTCATTGGGTTCTCATCTCCGTTGGAGAGCTTTTCAGGATATACCCTTGTGATTTCTATTTTCCCCTTTCCAGAAAATAAGAGAATAAAATCAAAGACCAAAATTGCCAGCCATATCCAAAAAACAATCCAAGCTACAATAAACAACTCCTTAACGAAAAAAGACAATGTAAAGAGTGTTGCTACACTTAATAGCGAGTAGAAAAATTGATTTGTTAGAAAGAGCTGACTTAATTTCTTCATTATCTTGGAATTTCAACAGAATTAATGATTTGGTCGATGACATAGGCTGTAGTAAAGCCTTCCATTTCTCTTTCTGGCGTCAACATAACACGATGTCCTAATACGGCCGATGCCACCCTCCTAATATCCTCAGGAGTAACAAAATCTCTACCGCTAACCGCTGCTGAAGCTTTCGCTGATTCCAGTAAAGCAATAGAAGCTCTAGGTGAGGCTCCGAGTGTCAAACTTGGATTAGTTCGTGTTTTTATAACAACTTGAGCAATATATGTTATCAGCTCCTCATGCACAAAAATAGACTTGATCAATTTTTGAAATGCTAAAATTTCTGTTGCGGAAACCACTGCCTGAACCTGATCTTCTTTATTGACTTCCTTTTGGGCATGATGTTCTTTTAATATTTCCATTTCCTGTTCAAACTCTGGATAGCTCACATTAATTTTAAACAGGAAGCGATCTAATTGAGCTTCTGGCAGACGGTAAGTTCCTTCATGTTCGATTGGATTTTGCGTCGCAAAAACAACAAAAGGAGCGGGTAATCGATAAGTAGTTCCATCAACCGATGCCTGCTGTTCGGCCATACTTTCAAAAAGCGCAGCCTGCGTTTTTGCCGGAGCACGGTTGATTTCATCGATCAAAACGATGTTTGCGAAAATAGGGCCTTTGCGAAACTCGAATTCATTGCTTTTCAGATCCAATATCGATGACCCCGTCACATCCGAAGGCATTAGATCTGGTGTGAATTGAATACGTTTAAATTCGCTATCGATGGTTTTGGCAATCAATTTTGCAGATAATGTTTTTGCAACCCCTGGCAATCCTTCAATCAGGGAATGCCCAGAAGCCAAAATGGAGATCAGAAGCATATCGATCAATTGATCCTGTCCAACGATTACTTTTTTGACCTCTGCTTTCACCTGAGCCATTTTATCGAACAAAACCGATACATCTATTCGGTTTTCAAAAGGTATATATTTATCGAAGTCACTCATATCATTTTTGCTTTATGTTTAAACTCTTCTATAGTGTCATTAATCAATTTAAGATCGACCAAGTCATGTTGTTTAGCATCCTGCATGCGTACAATCAACTTGATCAAAGCTTGTGTCTCCATCAGAGAGACTCCAGACCGTTCAGCCAGTTCTTCACTGAATTCGTTTTCACGCAACGCCAAGGTATCTAAATGAAAACGGTTTCTAAGGTCGTGAAGAAAGTAATCTATCTTTTTGGCAACCATATTCCCGGGTACACCATTTTCATAATATAAAGTAGCAATCGTTCCACAAAAATCCTTTGAGAGGTTCGGCTCCGGAGCCACTACCGCCACTGCACGCTGTTCACGCCTACTTCTAAACACCAGTAGAAGAACCAGCCCCGCCAACAAAACATACCAGGCTTGCCGAAGACCATCATTCAGAAGCAACACACGCAAAGGCGTACGATATTGGTCCATGTTTGCTTTAAAATCATACCAAGCGAGCGGCTTATCATCTAAATAAGATAATGATTTGGCAACATAAGCATATTGTGCCGCCGAATTCAGCAGGTAATAGTTTCCAAATAAATCCGGAGTCAAATGCAGGTAAATTGTTCCTTTACCAAATTGAATCGCCACGAAGTTAGGTAGTGCAAATTCTTTATAGGTAATCGCACCTAAAATAGTTGCATTTTTAGGGAGTTTTTTGAACACTTCACCAAGCTCCGATTTACCGTAATGAATTTTATTATTATCATTCATTAGCCGAACGCGTACTTGTTTTTTTATATTTACCCCTTTTTTGTAACCATAGAAACTATCCGTTTCCACCCCCAAGGAATCCAAAAAATAACGATCAATTTCCTCAGCGACAATCATTGCCTTCCCTCCCCGATTCACATAATCCAGTAATTTATCTTCCGCAGCTTCACCCATTGAAAAATAAGAGGTATAAAAAAACAGGTTAGCGTCCGTTTTCTTTGTGCTGTCCAGATACTCGTACAATGGCCGCTCAATCGTTGTATTCTTTTGATCGATGATATGCTCAAGTTCTTGACGTAGCACATAAGCTCCAAAGGGATTTTTGTCTTTTGCATCAAATGTCCGATCCCAGATAATTGGTTTCTTACTTGTAGCGTCGATAAGCGCAATGAGCACCAAAACAACTGCGAATAATATCAATCCAAATTTTACCGATCCTTTCATTTAATTTGATTTTGATATTGGGTAAACAATTGCTGATATTGGGTAAAATTAGCTTCCGTCAATTCAAACTGACCAAACCAGACATAATCAAATATTCGTGTGCACTCCAAAAACCCCCGACGAAGTTCCTCGTCCCTTATTTCCTGCCCAAATTCAGCGTTTGTTTTACTTTGCTTCCACTTGATATGATCAGCATGAGCCAACTTCTGAATATTGAGCAGCTGTAAATACCTAATTCCCAGAGCATAATTTTTATTTTTAATAGCTTCCTGTATATGAGGCTCCAAGTTGCTATTCATTAGATTTCGCTCTACATAAGCTAAAACGTCCAGTTCGGTATCTTCCTCCCGATGTTTGATAAAATATTGGTTCTTGTTGTAAAGTATTTTATAGAGGATAAAGGCTAGTGCGATAACAGCTAAAAAAGCAAAGACATATCCAAATTCTTCCCGAAATTTATAAGGATTATCTGGGGTGATGCTCCCAATCCAATCCGCGAGCCGGGCAAGAATCCGCTGTAATGCACTTACCCGATCTTTAATATTTTCTGAATAAACAAAATCGTCCGTCTCGTACCTTTTGATGATATCCTGATAAGGGTCCATTCTAAACGAACGCTCTTCGGTATATTTTGGAATTGAGTCAAATAATGTTGGATCCCACAGATCAATTTCATCTTTTTCCTGTTGGCCATTTGGTGCTTTTAAAGCTATCGAGTCAATAGCGACAGAATCGGTTGTCACTAAGGTAGAATCCATTTGCACATGGAGCGAATCGGCACTATTGCTGTCGGAATCTACGTTCTCCGGTTTCGGATCACAAGCATACATCATTGACAAACCAGCAATGCAGAAAAAAGACAAGAGTTTATTCACTTTTTCCTCCTATCTCTTCAATCATACCATAAATCCGTTCTCCGAATTTGAGATCCTTCGCTGTTTCATAAATAATACCGTTGGCCAAAACTCCGGACATATAAAGAAACAACGTAAATAATGTGATAAATAAACCTCCCAATGTCATCAGCAGTTTTCCCCAGGATGAGTCAAAAAAAGCAACATCTATTCCGAGGAAGTTGAATGACAGTATCCCCATGATAACCAATGGTACAATAGAAATCATCATGACAGCCATTTGGAAAATAAAATTTACGATATAGGTAGCAATACCATACTGAATCAATTTTTTGCTTAGCATTACATAGGCATCTGTAAAACAACTTCCGAGATCCGAATAGCCTTCGCGATAAAATAAAAATGAGCAAAATAACCAAATACCAACCATGGACGCCAATATTCCGATAGCAAAACTTCCGACAAAAGGGATAAATGCACAAATCGCAGCAACAATAGCCAATGGAATAAATACGACAATCAATGCCAAAATCATGGCAATCAAAAACATAAAGTATTTCCCAAGGTTTGATCTAAAATTCTTAAGCACTTCCACACCCGAAAATGCAGTACTCTTGCGCTCCTTAAGCAGTACAAAATATTCGATAGAAATACCGTAAACGTACAGTCCCAAAGCAATCAGCGCCACAATAAGTAAACCAGCCCAAGTCAGAGCATCGATGTCCTCAAAAGAATCACTATTAGCAGAGAATGTGATTTTTGTAGACAGAAAATAATAAACCAAGGCAATTCCGGCTAGCGGAACAGCAGATAAACCAAAAATAGTAGATACAAAATGCCTATAGATCAATTTAAAAAGATCTATAAAACTTTGCACAAAGTCCCCTACCTTCCGTTCTTTTTGAAATTCAAAGTTTATTTCCATTGAAATCGTTTTGCTAGTCGATATGGATTAATAACGTAAAAATAGAGGATTGCCAGTAGAGATAAAACGATAATTAATGCACATAACCAAATTGAAACATTATAATATCTTGTTACAAAGCCTTCCAATGTACCGGCAATAATAAAAAAAGGAATTGTGCTGACCAACACTTTCATCGCAATCTTTGCCGTACGGACAAAAGAAGTTAAACGGGTAAAAGATTTTGGAAATAAGATGCTATTGCCGAGTGCTAATCCGCATCCCCCGGCCACAATAATTACCGAGATCTCGATGGTACCATGAATCCAGATCGCTGACATAGCCTTCCCCATAACGCCATATTGGAAAAACATATGATGAAATGCACCTAGCATAATACCATTGCTAAACAAGACATACCCCGTCCCAACACTAAAAAATAGTCCGGCAGCAAAAGCCATAAAAGCAACACGCACATTATTTATCGTAATCCAAATTGCTGAACCAAAATTGCTTCCCTTTCCGTATACCGCAGCAGGATCGCCTGCTTTTATACTTTCTATCGTTGAATCCACATAGAAGTCGCCTAAAATAAGACGAACAAAATCAATATCGTACACAGACGACAAAAAACCGATAATTGAAGCCAAAACAAAAATTAAGAAGGAGTACAAAAGCGGTCTACGAATACACCAAATTGCTTGTGGTATCTCTTCATTAAAAAAAGATTTAAACTTATTGTTGGAAGCTTTTTGATCTTTATAGATTTTCTGATGCGCATTCACCGCCAATTCATTTAAGTAAGCCTTTACTTTACTCTCAGGATAGAAAGTTTGCGCATAAGCCAGATCATTTGTCAGCTCAATATAATTTGAAGCCAGCTCATCCGGATCAACCGCTGTATTAATTGACAAATTATTTTCAATTAACGTCCATTTTTCTTTATTTCGTTCTACAAATGATGCTTCTCTCATTAATTTTTTTAACTGGCTCAACCAAATATAGGAAATATCCGTGATTGAAAAGCACAAATAACTGCAAAATTGACTTATATATTCTATATTGCCACTAAATTCAAATCATTTTACAGATGAATAAGCTCGAGATAAATACAGCACAAAATGTAAAAATCGAATATAATCTTGCCAGTCTTGGCTCAAGAATGATAGCCTTTGCAATAGACTATTTCATTATAGTCTGCTATTATTTCTTTTGTTTCTTCCTCTTGGACACTTTAAATATCACCAGTAATGATCCCTATCTGTTTTATGGGATCATGATGGCACTGACTTTACCGGCTTTTTTTTATACGTTGATTACCGAAACGGCCTTTGGTGGGCAAACGGTTGGCAAGAAAATAATGAAAATAAAAGTTGTTAAGCTCGACGGTTCACGGGCTAATTTTTATCAGTACTTGTCCAGATGGAGTTTATCTATCGTAGATATTTGGATGACAATGGGTGGAGTCGCCATTACATCAATCGTATTATCAAAAAATGGGCAACGCATTGGAGATATTGCCGGAGAAACGTCAGTTATTAGTCTCAAACCTGCCTTAAAATTGGGCGACACCATCTATGAGGAAACATTAGAGAATCACCCAATTCTATTTCCTCAAGTAATTAAACTGAGTGACAAAGATGCCAACTCGATTAAAGAGATTTATCAGACAGCTTTTGACAGAAGAGATGTGGGAATTTTAACGGCTTTAGTTCAACGTCTGGAAAAAGTCATGGACGTTAAACACCCTGATGTAATGACTCCCAATGATTTTGTCTTACAGGTGATGAAAGATCATTATACGATGTTTAAAGATAAATAACCTTAAAACTTCCCGCTTACCAACTTCGCCCTTCACCCGATTCTTCAACGTATATCATACGTATATACAATGGAGATTGTTCGGTTGCGACCGAACAATCTCCGAACAAGTACCGAACAAGTACCGAAGAAGCTCCGAAGAAAGGCCGAAAGAGGTGTCAACTTGATACTTCTGTCTTATACTGAAATAGGTT
>DGIS01000008.1 GCA_002386525.1 Sphingobacterium sp. UBA4616 | reverse complement strand
ACAGTTTACTTTACACCCTCGGCATTTCATTTTTGGTTTCAAATCCTGTTCCTTCAATATTAATTCCATCTTATATGTTTGATAACCTAAGGGAATGACGCTTTTAAACTTCTATATTCCGAGTATACCGAGTATACATTAATTAATTTTAATCGTACAAGAAGTATATCTCTGCTTCCAATATCGAAATTGAGATTGATCTTTTCCTATCAAATTTTAAACGATTTCATCGGGATATTGTTCTTCAATCAAGAAATATCATATGGAAGATCTATTATATTCGATAGCCGTCAGCATAATCATTATTTGGGCGGTAACTTTTCTTGGCGGGTTTGTAACAGAAGATATTGTTCACGTCTTATTAATTTTGGCTACTGTAACCTTCATATTTCGTGCAATAACAATTAATGGGGGTCGCGAAGCTCGCAGATCCGAGGAATAAGATATTGCCGACACCACCAAAGCGTAATCATTTTCGTTTAAATTTACTTTTCGCCTACTCAGATTATTAAATTGGAATAAAAATCCATTTTAAATTAACTTCGTGATATATCGTGTGATGGATAAAATGTATTTATTCTATTTATAAAAACGCTAACTGTTTGAAACGAAAGGCAGATTGCTACAATGCTCGGGAAAGAATACCTGGCTAAACCGCTAACTAAAATTAAAAATTTATATATATTTTAGGGTATTTCCACAGGAAATAACACAAATAAAAGATGTAATGGCTTATGAAGATTCTCTTGACAGGTGTGACGGGTTATATTGCCAAACGCCTATTACCCGTATTATTGGAGCAAGGACATGAGCTTATCTGCTGTGTTAGGGATAGAGATCGCCTCAATATTCCAACTGAACAGCATAATATAGATGTTATCGAAGTAGATTTTCTAGATAAAGAAACACTCAAAAACGTGCCGACTGATTTTGATGTAGCTTATTATCTTATACATTCGATGGCTACCCAAACGGGCGATTTTCAACGCATGGAAATTGAATGCGCTACCAATTTCAAAAATTTCATTGAGTCGACCAAAGCACGGCAGATTATCTATTTGAGTGGAATAAGTAATTCCAATCAGCTGTCCAAACATCTGGATTCAAGGAGAAATGTAGAAAAAGTATTAGCAAGTGGTTCAATTCCCATTACAACATTAAGGGCTGGTATAATTGTCGGGTCAGGTAGTGCTTCTTTCGAAATCATACGCGATTTAGTGGAAAAACTCCCCATTATGGTGACACCAAAATGGCTTAAGACTAAATGCCAGCCAATAGCAATCCGGAATGTCATAGAATTTATGGTCGGTGTTATGCTGAACGCTGAAACATACCACAAAAGTTATGATATTGGAGGTCCGGATGTTCTTACATACAAAGAAATGCTTTTGCAGTATGCCGCTGAAAGAAAGCTTAAAAGACATATTTACATCGTTCCCGTGATGACACCCAGACTATCTTCCTATTGGCTTTATTTTGTTACTTCGACTTCATACAATTTGGCAAAAAACTTAGTTGATAGTATGAAAGTAGAAGTGATTTGTAAACCAAATCGTCTAGCCGAGCAACTTGGCATCACACTGATCAACTACCGTACCGCCATCCAATTGGCTTTCCAAAAAATTGAAAGTGACCATGTGATTTCGAGCTGGAAAGATGCGCAGACCAGTAACATTTTATCTGGAGGATTGAGTAGACTGCTGGAAGTACCCACTTATGGCTGCTTTAAAGATGTTCGTAGTGTTACACTGGGCAACAGTGACGCTTCATTAAATAAGATCTGGTCTATAGGTGGACAATCGGGTTGGTACTATGGAAATTGGCTTTGGAAAATCAGGGGCTTTATGGATCAATTGGTTGGTGGGGTCGGGATGCGACGAGGGCGGAAAAGCAAAACTGATCTTTCCGCAGGTGACACCCTTGATTTTTGGCGTGTATTAATTGCAGATAAAAAACAGAAAAGACTACTTCTCTATGCAGAGATGAAATTACCGGGTGAAGCATGGCTCGAATTTAAAATCGAGGGACAAACGTTGATACAAACTGCGACTTTTAGGCCATTGGGAATTTCAGGTAGGCTATATTGGTATGCCGTGCTACCATTTCACGCCTTTATATTTAAAGGACTAATCGAGCAAATAGCGAAATTGGAAAAATAACGTGTTGATTACTGTTATTTTGACGCCACTTTTACGATTATGTCAATTTTTTAGGAAACTATGTTGTATTTTCACTGAAAGATGAACACCCATTGGTGGATTCACATCGCTAACAACGCAAAAAAATGACCATCCCAAATCAAATACATAAACCATACGACTCATCCGATAAAAGCGACTTCAATACCTGTCAACGAATTCTGGAGGAACTTTGTAGCCAGACCAAAATGAGATATGGTTTGATACGTAAAAAAGATGGAGTAAAATGGGGAAATTGGTGCGTTTATGACTATCAGTCTCAGCAAATAGTCAATAAAAACAGCGACACCTACGTTAAAATATATCAAGAAATTAGAACAGGTTTTTCGCCTATTTACATTAATGATAGTGCACAATGTACTGTTGATCAATGGACTGACGTTCTTCAGGAATTCGGCTTAAAAAGTTATATCTCTTACCCAATAGTTAACAAGAAGGATGCTATTGTAGGGCACATGAGTTTTATGAATGCGGAACCTGTACATTTTGACCGAACCAAGTTGGAAACGCTGCTCCCCGTTTGTAGTGATTTAATTGCAATAGATTTTAAAACAATATTCGGCCTTAACAAGGCGAGAAGAGAATTAAAACAGGAGCTCAGTTACACCAAAAACAGAGAGCTCATTTTAACTTCCCTAGCCCATGATCTGAATAACCCTGTGAGTATCGTAAAGGTGATATCACAATACCTGATGGGGAGTGTAAAAGATGATAACCAAAAACGCTTAATAAAGAAAATAGAAGAAGCGTCTCTTCGGATGAAAGGAATGATCGATGATATATTGGATTTCAGCAGTATACGTCTTGAAAATAAACCCACAATAATTAATGAATGTTTCCGAATCGATACCTTAATTAGACAAATCCTATCCGAATATGAATTTTTACATAATAAAACATTAATTGCCAACATCGATCTTCCAACTGAGATACGTTGTGATCAACATAAAATGGGAAGAGCCTTTGCAAATTTAATTGGAAATGCAATAAAGCATGGGAACCCGGATAAAAATATAGAAATTAACGCATTCATTAAAGAAGGGCAATTTATTTTTAGCGTTACAAATGAACTTATATTCCCTCAACAAGTGTCGGATTTATCAGACTTATTCGAACCGTTTATACGAGGAGACAATAGCAAAGGTTTAGGATTAGGACTATTTATTGCACGTGAAATAGCAAAACTTCACAAAGGGACAATAATCGTTCACTCAGACAACACTAAGATTACCTTTGAGCTGGCTATCCCTACAGATTTCATGAGATCTATTCAATAACATGTATTAAAGTTGGTCTAACATATAACGCCCAATTGACATCACTTCAAAGAGGGTGTGCCAATCACACCCTAAATCTCGTCAAGTACTTCACATGTTTGGTACTGGACAGTTTTGTTCAATAAGTTTCTCATGTTTTAGCTCGCTCCAGAAGTCATTGGGGATCTTAACGTTGAACGAATTTGCATTTTCTACCGCCTGTTCAGCAGTATGTGCACCCGGTATCACCCCAGATACTTCTTCGGGAGCTGCCGAAAATTGTAATGCTGCTGTGCGAAGATCAACATTGTGATTTTTTGCGACCTGATACAAAGCATTTAGTTTTTCCTTAACACCAGCAGGGAAAGTTCCATCGTAGAGATAACGGTTTTTTCCAGCTAAAAATCCAGCACATAGTGGCGCTCCCACAATGATTGAAATACCTCGTTCAGCTACTTTAGGAAAAACTTGATTCAGCCCTTCCTCGTGTTTTATCAATGAATACTGACAGGCTGAAAGAAAAACATCTGGATGTGCAACTTCCAATGTTTGTAATATCGGTGCAACGGTATTAACTCCTAGCCCCCAGCCTTTAATAATCCCTTCTTCTCTCATCCTAGTCAATTCAGGCATCGCCCCGTGTGCAGCTTGCTCAAAATAATAAGAATAGCTGTCTTTCATATCTCCATTGTCTGGTGACAGGTCATGAATAAATACCATATCTATCGAAGATAGTCCTAAGCGTTGCAAACTATCTTCTAAGCTCCTTCTTACACCTGAAGCAGTATAATCATAGCGGTAGCCAAAATTTAATTTCCCTTTCCACAGCGACTGGTCCATTTTAAAATCCTCTTGAGGCAACATGAGTCTACCCACTTTTGTTGACAAGGTAAAACTTTCCCTAGGCTGATCTTTTAAAAATAAGCCCATTCGGCGTTCGCTTATACCTAAACCGTACCATGGGGATGTATCAAACAATCGTATTCCCGCCTTCCACGCCGCTTCTACTGCCTCCAAGCATGCGTAATCAGTATGGTACTGAAATCCATTCCCTAAGGCTACGCCTCCAAATCCTGCCTTATCAACTGGACGAAATCTTTCCTTTTGCATTAAATTTTCTGTTGCATTCATATCTTTTCCATTAATGTTTAATTTTCCCATTCGCTTAGCTTCACCTAATCAACTTTGTTCGCGTTTCACCCTTTCCGCAAGTTCATCATGCGCAGTAAGATCAAGACGTAACGGTGTAATGGATACTAAATTATGCTCTACTGCCCAACGATCTGTGCCTTTATCAGCAGGTTCTAAAGGTACGACAGTGATCCAATAGTTTTCCCTTCCCATAGGATCTTCTCCCGATACAACCCTGCCGTCATACAACCTTACTGATTGTCTTGTCCATGCTATGCCCTGCGGTTGGTCTGGGAAATTCACATTGTAAAGCGCGGGTTCTTTATCTTCAATTAATATTTTTAGCACATCCCTTGTCCATGCAGATAAGCCTTCAAAATCCGGTTCAGTCTTTCCGACAGGGGTGCTCAAAGCAATACCCGTAACACCAAGAAGGGTGGCCTGCTTTGCAGCAGCTAGTGTACCCGAATGCCACATAGAATTACCAAGATTCGGCCCCATATTGATACCGGAAAGGACAACCTGCGTATCAGGAAACATATGTAAACCCAATGCTACGCAGTCTGCCGGAGTTCCATTGACCCTAAAAGCTTCAATATCTTCAAAAGTAATAGGTGCCCGCCGGTAACTTAGCGGCCGGGAATGCGTAATCGCATGTCCCATTGACGACTGCTCCACATCGGGTGCCACAATTTTTACTGTCCCAAACTGTTTCGCTATCCTTGCCAGTGCTGCGATACCAGGCGAATAAATGCCATCGTCGTTGGTAATAAGTATATTCATAGTTGTTCTTTTCTTTGAAAACCAATCTCAGCCATGCTTTGTTCAATTGTTATGAAAGAACATGGCAAAAACATAAGATTAGTACATAACCCTACCGCTGGGGATGATACCAATGGGGACAAAGATGAACTATGTCAATTAATTGAAAATCGTGGACACAATTGCACAGTAGTCGCAAAACAAAACGCTGTCAAGAAGATCGATCCGCAGACTGATATCATTGCCTTGGCCGGCGGTGATGGCACGATCAGAGCTGCAGTTTTAGCGCTATTGGAAAAAAAACTAAAATTTAAAAGACCAATCGCCATATTGCCACAAGGAACTGCAAACAATATTGCTATTTCTCTTGGGATTCCCCTTGATTGTGAAAAAGCCATTGATCTCTGGAACGACTGTAAACTTAAAAAAATCGATGTAGGGATGGTTTTGGGATTAGCAAACAAGCCCCTCCATTTTATAGAATCTATCGGTTTCGGGGTATTTCCTTTACTGATGGAGCAAATGGATAAAAAAACTTTAGCGGAAGATCTTAGTGCGGAAGAAGAAATAAAAATTGCACTCCAACAATTACGCGAACTGGTCCAAACGTTCCCAGCCAAAAAGCTGAAGATGAAGTTAGCAGAAAGTCACTTTGAAACAGAATGTATTCTCGCCGAAGTTATGAATATTCCAAGCATGGGACCGCGACTAATCTTATCTTCCAATGCCGATCCGGGCGACGGACAATTCGACATCATCATTGTAACTGACAAGCAACGGCAGGAACTTTTAGACTATATTGACGGGCTATTGAATGGATCCGATGTAGCATTGAAAATAAAACCCATCCGAGCTAGCCGGTTGACCATGGAATGGGAAGGCAAAAAAATACACATCGATGATGAATGCAGAAGTTACAGTGGCCAGCAAATAAAAATTACCTTACTTGATAGCCTTATTGAAATTGTTGCTGGCGAAAGTGAGCTATAGTTTTCGCCAACGATAACACTACGAACGCTGTTCCCTACTAAAAACAACAAGTCAAATGAATAGATTGAAAAATAAAGATCGTACGGCAAGCATACTTATTTTTATGATGACAGCGATAGCTGATACGGATTCAAAGAAGTCAAATACAGACTTGTCCGAAGGTCAAGAAGATGACACTTCCAAACGACAAAAGCGTCCTAATACCGATTTATCAGGTATTAAAGACGATCGTACCCATAATAAGGACGCAGAACAAGCCGCACAGAAAGAGAAAGACGACGAAGACACACCGGATCTTTCTGGTGATATCAATGTTTAGAAGGAAATTATCCTATTATTGTTGCATTGGCAGTGACTGATTGAAAGTTGCTGGGTCTCATTATAACTTAACCTTTTCGAGGTGGGAAGAAGAACAGCCTTGGGTTTATCTTAAAATAGATCCAAACGGCTTTACCCATTTTAATCAATTCTTTCGAGGATAAGTTACGTGAACGGAAAGCTAAAATCAACGATAAAGAGAAACTGACCATAAAATTGAAAAACCCGATCATTCCAACCCCCAAAATCCCCCAAAACCAGATCTCAGCAGACAACTCCATACTATGCCCAAATAAACCCAATGCCAAATTCCCACTCGCAAATGTAATATGCCTAATATCCAAATTTAAACCTAAAAAAAGTCCGACGGGAGCTGTAGTTCCCATAAAAATTCCAAACCACACGTTAGATACAATACCTGCCCATTTTTTCTCATAAAACAAAGCTATTTTATTTGTCTGCCGCTGTCCGAATATCTTTTTCAACATAGGATGCTCCTGAATGCGATAATAAACTGAATTGTGCTTGTCTCTATTTGATATACTTCCAGCAATAATTCCCGAAAGAAATAAAAAAACTCCCGCGATTGATGCATGAAAAACTAAAGGTGTTTTTACAGGGTTAAGGTCGTTAACAAGATGTAACCACTGTTCACGCGCAATATTAACATGAGACAGCTGTTGAATCAACCAAACAAGAAAAAGACTCATCGGAAAGGCCATCACAACATTACCAACAAAAGCAATGAACTGAGACCGAAATAATCTTCCAAATAATTCAGCAAACATCCAATAACGATGTCTGTTATTTCCAGCTCCGGAAGCTCCCTGCTCAATTGCATTGACCAATGCAGAAGCCGTCATTGCGGGTTGTTTGGTTGCTAAAGTTGCACCAAAAAGATAAATTAACGTGAAACCTATCGCATAATTCAGGCTATATAAAAATGCATGACCAAACTCACTGGTATGTACCTTTCCCAACAATAACTTTAAGATACACATCACACCTACAATGAGGCCACCACCACAGGCGGATCGGAACATTTTCCAATATTCTTTTTCACTTGAGGTGATATAGTGTTCACCTGTCTGCGCGGTATGATGCGTAATCTCGTAGGCCAAAAGTTGTGTACTCTGACCAACTAATTTGCGAATATTGCTTTTCCCGGAATTGTATCCAAGGAGAGTGATTGCCAGTTTGATTGTCTTTTGCTTCTTTTCATCCGGATGATCAATCACCAAAAAATATAAAATTTCTCGGATCCTTTCTAATTGTTGCCGCATGCGCAAAAGGGATTGATTCACTTTAATTGAAATTCCAAAACGATGTGAATTGTCGAATGCTGTTTCGATATACGCTTCGCATTGTCTATGTAGTACTAAAATCTGCTTATAAGATAGATCGTTGGACGGAATAAACTTTATATTGGATTGCAAAAGACGATCATTCAATTCGGTAAATTCCCGCATAATTGCTATAAATGGACTATCAAAATTTTGAAACTCCGGCACCATCTTGTTTACATCTGTTTCCATAGCACGCCCTGTAATACGTTGGACCAACACTTCCAGTCCATACAATATTTCAATCATCCCAAAGCCAGTTTCATCGTCATAAATCGTTTGCAATCCACATAAACAAAACAGTGCATCAACCTGATCCTGAGGGATCGTTGCTATCCACTCAGCATCGCGAGATTTATAAAAAACTTGATTTAAAAGATATTGTAAAGTAGACTTCGGCGGCTGAAAAGGTAGATACCGTTCTGTAATTCTTTTTTTAAGTTCGTAAAAAAAATCTGCATAACTTATGATGCCCGTATCAGAAATCAGCTGATCAAAATCCTTGGCAACGAGGATTCTTTTAAGATAAAGCTGAAAGCATTGAAGTTCTTCAGGTGATGCATCAAAATAGTCTAGTAAAAATTGAATGTCGGCCCGATAATGTAAATTGACATGCTTTGGACGAACGACTTCCACCAGTGAAACCAAAAAATCAACATTTATATAAGCTGGGTCTGCTATTTGAGTTTTAAAACGTTCAAATAAACGCTTTACCTGCGACTCGCTATCCTGTTCCTTTTCCATATATAATAAAATTCCTCTCTAGATACCAAGTTTGGGCACGTTTTGTTTTTCAAATCTAAAAGAGATATGCCTTACATCGTGTCAAAGAGCCACTAGAATGAATGATATCTATCATTTTTCAATCCATAGCATTTTCATAATTTTATAGCTAAGAAATTATAAATCAAAAGTGAACGATAAAGAAAAGACAAAAATGAAAAAAAATGACAAATTGAAGCCCGCAAAAATATGTTATGAACATATCGGCGGTAAACTCGGTCAGCTCCTACTTGAAAATTTGATCGCTAAAGGCTGGTTGGCGAAAAAAGATCCCGCAGATAAAAACTTCTATATCACTGAACTTGGAGAATCACAATTGATAGCATTTGGAGTAGACTTATCACAAATTAAACCCTAATTACCATGAGCTTGTTATTAGATTACGACAATTTCTTTTTACCGGTCGATGACCTCGATATAGCAAAGAAATTTTATCGGGACCAACTTGGGCTCGAAACTAAGTTTGACTTTCCAGCAAAAGGGATGACTGCGTTCAAAATAGGCGACAATGAACCAGCTATCATACTGAGTTCTGCTCAACAGGCAAAACCATGTATCTGGTTTACCGTTGCAGATGTTAAGGAAACCTATGCATATTTAAAGGAAAAGGGGATCGTATTTTTAAGCGAGCCGTTTGAGATTATGACAGGTCTAGCAGTCGAATTTAATGATCCTTTCGGAAATAAGCTTGGAATAACCGATTATTCCAAATCAAATAAAATTTGATTTTAATACCGACTGGGCTTTTATGACGCTAGGAAATAATTGCAAACTGATTGATACAAACATGAGTCGACTTTTTATTTTATCGAGGCAAAAGGTCGGATCATTTATTGTGAAAATACACTAATTTCTGCGCCCTAAAGACCGTCGATAAGATACCAACTCAGAATAAGACCAATGACAAAAATCAATACAGCAACAATGGTGATACTATTCGAAGTTTGAACGAAGTTCTCTTCCTCAATTTGCTTATTTGTCTTACGGTATTTAAAGAAAGCAACGATAACCGTCAATGCACCAATAACCACAATGGAAACGCCAACAACGCCAGAATATTCATGTTGGGAGCCAACAACGACATCTTTCTTTAAAATGAGCTCTATCTGACGAATAAATAATGAAAATTTAACGACTACGAATCCAAAGCCCATAATCCCTAAGCTGGTTCGTATCCAAGCGAGAAAAGTCCGTTCATTAGCAAGATGGTCATTTACCTTCTGTGGTACACTGTTATTTGACATTTAAATAAATTTTGTGGTTTTTCCCTTTATAAACGCTGCAGAACTTTAAAAAGTTTGCATCATATTTTAATGTCTCGATCTTTGAAATTTCTTTCTAAAGTCTTTTCTACATAACGTAAGCGATTTGCGAATAGCAAACGGCGATTTCGCCGACAGGTTAAACAAACACTTGTAAAATTACCACATTGGAACATCTGTTAATATTCCAGACGTTGACGTTTCAATTTATCAGATATTTAATCAAAAATACCGATGCAACTATAGTGAACTACGCCATGATACATCTTAAGGATATGTTAAACTTTTAAGATTAACACTTTTTAACCATATAATATGGTAACTTTAACAAAAATTAGAATTTACATCAACCACAAATGCCCTTTTTAGACCACGTTCTGCAAGTTCCTACCTACGGATGGAAAGACGCCGATGGAAACCTCGTAAAGCCAACCAAGAGAGAAATTTTCAAAGAATTCTTCAAACGCCTCAATATTTTTAAGGATAAACGAAATTGGCTACCCTTTTTTAGCTGGTTCAAAGTAGCCTGCCTAATTCCGTTTTTTATACTCTTTTTGATATACCACTTCAGTTGGTGGACAGTATTGGCAGCCTTCCTCTATAGTATGATTGTTATGGGAACCCATGGCACGATATGGCATCATCGATTTGCCACACATGGTGCATTTAAATTCCGTAACGGTTTCTGGCGCTTTGTCACACAGAATCTGACTATCAATGTAATTCCCGAAGAAATATATGTGATTTCGCATCATGTGCATCATGCCAAATCGGATAAACCCGGTGATCCATACAATGCGCAAGCTGGCTTTCTATACTGTTTCTTAGCCGATGTAAATCATCAGCCTATTGCTAAGGACCTAACGGAAAATTCATATAACCGGGTCAAATTACTTATGCGACATACAGGTGTTACAGCCAATAGCTATGCACAATATAAAAAGTGGGGATCATATGTCAATCCGTCGCACGCGGTGTGGTCATGGATACTTAATTGGGCCTTTTGGTATGCCATGTTCTATCTGATTGGTGGTCATGCCCTTGCTTGCACACTCTTTGGCGCGGCTGGCTTCTGGGCTGTCGGCGTCCGAACATTCAACTATGAAGGCCATGCAAAAGGCGAAGACAAACAACGGGAAGGCATCGATTTCAATGAGAAGGACAAATCCATAAATCAATTATGGCCAGGCATTGTAGCAGGTGAATGGCACAATAACCATCATCTATACCCCAAGAGTGCACGTAGTGGTTTCAAACCATACCAAATTGACCTTGCGTGGTGTTATATTAAAATAATGCATAAACTAGGAGCAGTTAGCAGTTATAGGGATGACAAGAAAAGATTTGATGAACACTATCGCCTCCCCTACCTACAATCAAAAGAATAATAGTCAAATTTGGTGTTAAACGCATTCACAGCGATTTTTTTGCCTAAGAGATTGTGCCGATTGTAGCCTGATACTCGCTGTGAATAGCTTATTTTTTGACCCCTGCCACCTATTCGATACTATACAAAAGCGTACAAGCGCCGAACGGTTTATACACAATTATTTTTCCATGTAATAGAGATCCGAAAATATTTTTGACAGTTTCTCAGGATCTTCTCTCCATGCGGCATACATACCTTGCCCCCTATCATCCGGAACGATGTCCAATTTTCCAGCGGATACATATTCCAATATTTTCACCGCTGTAGTATCTGGATCTGGCATCTCCCAATCGCTTCCTTTGTTCATATCAGTATCTATAGCTCCAGGGTTCACCGCATACACGGCTACACCATCTTTAGCCAATTCGATGCGAACGGATAGTGTAGCCGAATAGAGGGCTGCTTTTGACGCCGCATAACCAGCAATTGAGGGTAACGGAGAATATGCCGCAATGGAAACGATATTAATCATAATAGACGGTCCATTCGTTATGAGAATTGGAGCAAATGCACGCATCATTTTTATTGTCCCAAAATAATTCACCTCTAGATCATGTTCCATGCCCAAAAGTTCTCCTTGCAACATGTTTCCTGGATTTAAGGTTCCGGCGTTATTGATCAGAATTTCTGTATCGAGAGCTGCATTTGCAATCTCCGCTATTTGTTCATCGTCCGTAATGTCCAGTTGTAAAGGCACTATTCGATCATCATCGAATAACGGCATCGATTTCAAATTTCTGCAGGTGGCATATATCTTTCCTGCTCCATGATTAAGCAGTGCACTCACCAGTGATTTACCTATTCCTCTATTGGCTCCTGTAACCAAGATGATTTTATCTTTAAAAACATGCATCGTGTAATATTTATTAGTTTACACAAAACTATATCAAAAGAGAACCCTAAAAAATCCGAAACTTGCGATAATTGCAGTACTCTTGATTCATGGAAGATAACAAATCGCATTTTTGAATATCAATAGCTATTATTGATATTTTATCCTGGTTAAAGACTATTTTAAATACAAAAGCATCTATAGGACAACGTACTACTCAAAGACATTCAATAGTGATAATCAAACAGTTAATCAACTCTAGGAAATATGCTTTTTACTAAGGCTGCATAAAGGGCTTCCTGCGTCACAGGTTTGACTAACCAACACGTTATGGCAAGAGGCTGACAAAGCTGCGCTATATTATGTTCGTCAGCACTAAAAACAGGAATAATATGCTGGTCAAAATTATTATTGTATTTTTTTTCGAAAATATGCTGTATGGTTTCAATACCACTCATAATGGGCAATTGATTATCAATCAAAATAGCATCAAAACGGCGCCCCGCCTTCAACATTTGTACTACTTCAAATCCTGTTTTTGCTTGCGTTGTATTAATCTTTTTCAAAGACAGCATCCGTGCCAAATCATTTCGTTCATACGCTTCCTCAGCAACAATAAGCACATCCTTTATTTCTCCCAGTCCTCCCCATTCTTCCGTTTCCCAAATAGCAGGTACTTGGATATTGAAAAAGAATCGGCTTCCGGCATCGAAAATGCTTTCCACTTTCAATTCACTATCCATCATATGAAGCAATTTATTCGATATGGTCAGTCCCAAACCAGTCCCGCCATAGCGTTTAGTCATCGAGTTATCTTCTTGCGAAAAAGCTTCAAATATCTTTTCCAATTTTTCTTGTTTGATACCTATACCTGTATCTTTTACGCTGAAACATAACACAGCTTGGCCAGGACCTTCTGATACGACTGAAATACTGAGTTCAATGGTGCCCTTCTCCGTAAATTTAGTCGCATTACTCAGTAAATTCATTAATACTTGCTTGATACGCAGCGCATCAACCCAGATGTATTTGGGTACATTGGGAGCGATATTCAAATAAAACTCTAGTCTTTTGGCTTTGAGCTGTATGTTAAGAAAGTTTGTCAATTGAATAACTAATTCGTAAAGATCAGTCTGTTCGACATCCAGTTCCAATTTGCCTGCTTCAATTTTAGAAAAGTCTAGGATATCTGTGACAATTCCAAGCAATAAATTAGCAGATTGATCCACGATCGTGAGGTACTCCCTTTGCGTCTCCTCAAGTGCTGTTCCGAGCAGTAAATCGGTAAAGCCAACAATTCCGTTTAGAGGCGTGCGAAGTTCATGGCTCATGTTCGTCAAAAATTGCGTTTTTGCTACATTAGCTTGCTCTGCAACTATTTTAGCCTTTTCAAGCTCCTCACGTTGATAAATGATTCTACTTATATCTGTGGCGATGGCAAGGTAACCAATGACATCTTCATTTATATCCCTTATATAAGTAACAGCGAGCGAAACATGTAACCTACTTCCATCTTTTCTACAATAGGTCCACTCTCGTTGTTCAGCGCCATGTAATTCAGCCGTATCCGCAAAAAGACGAAATTCATCTACTGCGTGCCTCAATTCAACCTCCATTTCTTTAGCCCGCAAAACGAGTTCCTCTTTTAAATGAAAATGTGCAAGACCTAATCTACCAATGACTTCTTCACTGCTGTATCCCAAAAGGTTTTCGGCACCTGTGTTAAACAATGTAATTATGCCAGTTTTATCGGTTGCTATAATAGCGACTGCGGAGGTAGCATCCAACACTTCTGTAAGCATTTTTTTGGAATGCGAAGACTCTGCTTCTATGCGTTTACGTTTGTCAATATCCTGAAAAGTTCCATATAAACGAACACAACGTCCATTTTCAAAATCAGCATTTCCCAACGCACGTATCCAAAGGCCATGCCCCGTGAATGTGACAATTTCGAGTTCCAAATCCCAAGGCTCTCCTGTCGTGAGTGCATGTTCAATTGCAAGCCGTATTTTATTCCTAGATTCCCCTTCTTTATAGAAGTTCAGTGCCGTTGTTAAGTTTGGTTCATACGCGTCAGGTACTTCATGAATCTCTCTGGTAATTTCCGACCATACAATCTTTCCATCAGCAGGTGTATACTCCCAACCCCCAATCCTGGCCACCCTTCCAGTTCGCATCAAAGTTGCCTGTGCATGCTTAAGTTCCTTTTCCAGAAAATGCTGCTCAGTAATATCCACTGCATTTCCAATCACATACGGTACTTTGTTCGTATTGTTTTGTAAAATATTATTGAACATCCAAATACGCATCTCGCCCGAACGTGTAACGGTACGCATTTCCCCTTTAATAATTCCTTGTTGAATAATTACGGATAGGTAATCTTGTAAATTTTGATGTCCCTCCTGCGGAACAATATCAAAAAGCGATCTTGACTGAATCTCATCTTTTGTATAGCCCAGGATTCTGGCACCCGCATCATTCACGGTTATGAAATTACCATTCAGATCGTGTGTACACATCAGCCCTTGAGAGTTTTCGAAAAATGCTTTCAGCTTCTGTTCACTTTCCTTATACTTTTCTTTTTCTTTTCTATTGACGATCAGTGTGACGACTTCATCTCGCAGAAGTCTTAAAATTTCCTTTTGATATTGATCGAGCTGCCTCGGAACACGATCGATAACACACAGCGCACCTAATGCATAACCATTGGGATCAATTAGTGGTAAGCCTGCGTAAAAACGGATATTTGGTTCTAAAGTGACCAATTCATTGGATTTAAAACGCTCGTCCTTTTCGGCATCTTCCACTTCCATTAATTGATCTTCGTGCAATGTGTACTGGCAAAATGAAACCTCTCTTTTTGTTTCTTCGGTATCCAGGCCTAGGCGCGATTTAAACCATTGCTTATCTTTATCAACTAATGAAATCAGTGAAATAGGCGTACCACATACAAGCGATGCAATTTTAGTTATACGGTCGAATTCTTCCTCTGGTGCTGTATGTAGAATTTCGTATGCGTGCAAAACACGTATTCGATCTGATTCGTTTGCGGGAGATAATTTAGCATTCATTCAAAAGCCCGTATTGGTTATCAATTATTTCTTCTACGCATTTATAGGTCCTCAGGTATAGCTTGGTTCAATCATCCTTTTCCGCCCACATAGATTTTAATTTAGCTTATGTTGCTCTATAAAAAAAAGGCAGACCGACAGAGAGAATAGCATTGTAAATATAGACATGAACATCGCTACTTCAAAAAAGTTTTTTTAAAGATAAACTAAAACTAACTTCTGCAATGAATTTACCGAAATTTATCAGCTGAAATTTACGAATACTGTGCCCACCGAACCGCGCATTCAATCAAAAAAGCTTAGATTCTTATCAGCAATAATAGTGGTGTGGTCAATAAGTTATTGCCCAGGGTTATTTTTTATATAGTACCCATTACACATAATGCACTGAGTGTAGGCACATCTTTTCCGCCTTCATCCTCCAGTGTAATAGCAAAAGCCTGGGCATGAGGAATGTCCAGCATCTTACTCGCAATGTCTGCCTTTACGTCGAGTGGGAAAACTCCTGCACTAACGGGTTTACCATCAACCATTGCCCACAACTGATATTGCTTTCCTTTGGGTGCCGGAGGCAAATGTTCAATGCTCAGATAGACTGTCTTTGAGGACTGATCCCAAAATACCAAGGCCCGATAATCCATTTTATTCTCTACTCCCTTAAGTAGGATGGTCTTGATCGTAGGATTTTGAACAAGTGTCCATTTATCCTGCAATATCGCAAGCTTTTCTTGTTGAGCATCGAATAAGATCGCTGTCTGATTCAATTTATTTACGGACTCTTGTTTACGTTGATATAAGAATATATTTGTACCAATACTAACAGCCAACAATAGGCTTGCTGCAATGGCCCAGGTGTAAGATCGTTTGACAAATGCTTTCTTGTCGGCATTCATAACAAATACTTCATGAGGGCCGGCCGAAGAATCCGATTGTGTTTCGATCACTTCCTCACCTTCGCTTGGTACGAGATTTTCCGTAACGAGCCTATTCCAAATATTTTGTTTCAACTGCATAGGCATTTCAATCGCTTGGTTATCGGCCAGCTGTTCGAGTGCTATCTCTGCTTCTGCGATGGCCTGTTCCACTTCGACATTATTTTTTCGAATACAGTTTAAGATACTCACTTCCTCTTCGGATGCGAGCCCCAAAACGTACGATTCAATAATCCCCGATGATATGTATGCTTTAATATCCAAAATTAACGGTACTCTTTTAGTAGTTGTTGTAACTGTATAAATGCTGCTCTGGTACGGGTTTTTACCGTACCAAGCGGAACATCAAGTTGTTCGGCAATCTCTTGTTGTGTATACCCTTCATAGTAAGCCATTTCAATCAAGATACGCCATTCTGGCTTTAATTTATCTAAAATAGTGCTAAAACCAATAAAATCTGACTTTATATGTAGCCCACCCTGACTTTGATCCTGTTCTTCTTCCCTATTTACGATATTTGAAAGTGGTTGGTTTTTCTGCTCGTTAACAATTGCTTTTGATTTTCGATGATCGAGTGCTGTATTACGGGCGATGTTAATCATCCAGGTATAAAGACGGCCTTTTGACTCATCAAAGACATCGATATACCGCCAAATTTTGACGAAGACGTCTTGTATTACTTCTTCTGCATGCTCAGTTGATATGACGATACGACAAACCACCCCAAAGAGCGCATCGGCATAGTGATCATAAAGATAACTAAAAGCCTGTTGATTCTTTTTCTTCAATAAAAGAATCAATGTCTCTTCAGAAAGATTGTGTAATGGACTCAAATTTTACGTTTATAATAGCCTAAAGATGATCATTAAAAATTATAAAAAAAAAGAGCTAAAATAAAATAAGTTAAAGTTCCTGTAAAACGAGTAAAAATACGTAGCATACTCCTTAGAACAACAAATGGTTACGTAAATGGCTTTATGATAACTGTAATTTTTTAAACGTTCCTTATCCAATAAGATTCTCATCAATCAGCACGTATTTTAATGGAGAGATAGCCTGAAAAGGTTGCTTAAAAACTAGATGATAAAAAAAAATAGCGTTATGGTGAAAAATATTGTGTTCATAAACAGGATGATCCGTATTTAAAGCAGAGAATATATCTTCCATATTTGCAAGATATTACTTTGGTTTCTATATTTGTCCCATAAGAAATCCTAATGCGGAAGTGGCGTAATTGGTAGCCGCACCAGACTTAGGATCTGGCGCCGCAAGGCGTGGGGGTTCGAGTCCCTTCTTCCGCACAAAAAAATCCCGAACTTATCAGCTCGGGATTTTTTTTAAAATTACATCTTCGCTCCATCAATTAGACAGACCATTCGAATGGTTTGGTACAAGGATCGCATTCAAATTTTAAGACCTTCCCTAGACTTTTGGCTTTTTTACCTTTTTTTACAAATACATAAGCCAAATCAACATATTCTTCTACTTCCATCCCACTTTCATCTCTGCCTTTTACGATAACAGAATAATATTTTCCGTCGGAATCTTTCTTATAAAAAACTTCATTCACCGAGATCTTTTTGGGAATTTGGTTATCGCAGCAGCTGCACCACAAAATAATAACAGGCTCTTTCTTGAGGTAAACAACAGCGGCTTCGGCCTGCTTCTGTGTAAGGGCCTGCAGTTGGTCCGCTTTCGAGAATAAAGCTGCGCATAGCAACAGGGAAAGAAATACGATCTTTTTCATATATTTTTTGAGTTTAAAAGAATCTATCCGCAAAGACTATGCCTTTAGCTACTAAAAGCTAATTGTAGTCTATGTTGCGAAGAAAGGTCTGCCTATTTTTCCCAAACCAATGCACTTGCCCCGAGAATTGCTGCATCGGCTTCTTCCAATTCACTAAAGACAAGTTTCACTTTATTCCTAAACAAAGGAAAAAGATTTCTTTCCATATGCAATTTAGCGGGCTTCAATATAAAATCTCCGGCTTTAATGACACCGCCAAATAAAAGAATTGCTTCAGGAGATGAAAACATCACAAAATTAGCCAACGCCTCACCAAGCTTCTGCCCTGTATATCGGAATACTTCGATGGCAATTGCGTCACCCTTCAACGCACATTCATGAACAGTTTTGGAATTTATAGCATCTTCAGGATATTGATTTAACATCGATTCGGGAAATTCAGCCCGCATTTTCTTTGCCGTGATGGTTATTCCAGTAGCGGAAGCATAGGCCTCTAAACTTCCCTCAGAACCTGTGCTCCAATGTTTTCTCCCCCCGGGTTTCACAATCGTATGACCTAACTCCCCCGCAAATCCGTCATGCCCATAAATAAGCTTCCCTCCAGCCACAATACCACTCCCGACACCTGTACCCAAGGTAATCATAATAAAATCTTTCATTCCTCGAGCTGCGCCAAAAAGCATTTCACCATAAGCCGCGGCATTGGCATCATTGGTGATGGTACAAGGAATACTAAACTTGGTAGTCATTAAATCACTGAAATGAATGACGCCCTTCCACGGAAGATTGGGCGCATGATCTATTGTTCCAGTATAATAATTTGCGTCTGGCGCTCCAACCCCAATTCCATCGAAACTGTCTTTGCCACCAAAATTTTCAATTAAAGGAAGTGCTTTTTCATACAGCGCATCAATAAACTCTTCTACTGTCTCATAATCATCTGTTTTTATGCTTCCTTTTTCAAGCACTTCACCGCGATGATTGACCACGCCAAACTTCGTATTGGTCCCCCCAATATCTATTCCCAACGCCACGCGTCTTGATAAATCTATTAACGACATTTTTATTTATGTTTCTTAATTTTAAAATTACTAAAATATAATATTTTATGAGCAGTTGACAAAATCTTCTTGCCAATTAATTTTAATCTACCGCCCTTTTGTTGTGTGACGAATCCGCTCAGCAGCCGATGCGCCAAACATCGCTGCGATATAGCCTATCATTAAAAAACGGCTTCTCATTGCCTAATATTTTGTAAAATTAGCGATAATGATCAAATTTACTTGCTGCTGAATTAGAATTTACCGTCATTTGTGTCGTCGATTTATTAGCTTAAAAAATCGCAGCTCATTATTCGTGATAGGATTGATACAGATTCAATTAATCGAAGCAAATAATATACCCTATTTTATTCGTACTTTGCGCGTATCGCCAGATTGAATTATTGAAATCATACAACATTAAAAAACAATGAAAAAACTAACACTTGCCTTAATTTTCTTGGCTGGAATCTACTCTCAGCATGCAGAAGCGCAAATAGGAGATACAAGTTCGGACAAAGGTCTTGATTTGAGCTTAATGGACAAATCGGTACGTCCACAAGATGACTTTTACAATTATGTGAGCGGGATCTGGATGAAAACCGCTAAAATCCCTTCCGATAAACCTACTTGGGGAAGCTTCAATAAATTGGCAGAAGATACGGACAACAATTCGATGAAAATTCTGAACTCTCTATTAAAAGATAAATTTCCTGAAGGCAGTGAGGGCCAAAAAATACAGGATTTGTATGCTTCCTATATGAACTTAGAGAAAAGAAATGCCGAAGGTATTAAACCCATTCAGGGGAATTTAAGCAAAATCGACGCCATCAAAAACTTAAAAGATCTTCAGAATTATTTAATATCGGTAACAAAAGAAGGTGAAAACAACTTTTATGGTTGGGGTGTATACGCTGACTTGAAAGATTCCAAAATGAATGCGGTCTATTTAGGCGATGCGACTTTAGGATTAGGAAGAGATTATTATCAAAAAGAGAATGAGAAAAATACAGAAGCTATTGCAGAATACCAAAAATATGTAGCTTCAATGTTAAAAGAATTGGGCTATAAAAATGGTGATGCTGCCGCAAAAGGCATCGTTGACTACGAGAAAAGTATTGCTAAAACCTACTTGACCAATGAACAGAGCCGAGATAATACGCTGCAGTACAATCCGCAGACTATGGATGAACTAACGGCATTGGTTAAAAATGTCAATTTACCTGAGTACCTTAAAAAAGTAGGTGTCAACACAGAAAAAGTAATTATTGGAGAGTTAGGTTATTACAAAAACTTCGACAAGTTGGTCAATGCTCAAAACCTTCCTATCATCAAGGATTACTTAAAATTCCATATGATCAACGGCAGTGCTTCTTATTTAAGTGAAAAATTAGGCGATATGCGCTTTGCTTTTTATGGCAAATATTTAAGAGGTCAACAAGAACAACGCGCATTAAATAAAAGAGGATTTGAACTGATCAATTCCACATTGGGTGAGGCTTTCGGCAAACTCTATGTGGATAAATATTTTCCAGCAGAAGCTAAAGCCCAAATGGTAGAATTGATCGACTACCTAAAGAAAAGCTTTGCTGTCCATATCAACGATTTGACTTGGATGTCTTCCGTCACAAAAGGCAAAGCGCTTGACAAACTAAACAAATTTACCGTAAAAGTCGCCTATCCGGACAAATGGAAAGATTATTCTAAATTAAATATTCTATCTGAAAACAAAGGGGGTAACCTGTATACGAACCTTCAACATATTACCACTTGGCGATATGAAAAGGATCTGGCTAAAATTGGAAAAGCAGTTGATAAATCAGAATGGGGCATGACTCCGCAAACCGTAAACGCCTACTACAATCCGGTAAACAATGAGATTGTGTTTCCAGCAGCTATTCTGCAGCCTCCATTTTTCAACGCTCAAGCTGATGCAGCGGTCAATTTCGGTGGTATAGGAGCCGTGATTGGCCATGAAATGAGCCATGGATTTGACGATTCGGGAGCACAATTTGATGCGGACGGAAACTTGGTAGACTGGTGGACACCAGAAGATAAAGCGAATTTCGAAAAAGCAACAAAAACACTAGCTGCTCAATACGATAAATATGAACCTGTAAAAGGTACGTTCGTTAACGGAACGTTTACAAACGGCGAAAATATCGCAGATTTAGGCGGGGTCAACATCGCCTATGATGCCCTTCAAATGTATTTAAAAGATAAGGGAAATCCAGGCGAAATAAGTGGGTATACGCAAGATCAGCGATTTTTCCTCAGTTGGGCAACTGTATGGAGAAGCCTATCCAGTGAAAAATATATGATCAACCAAGTTAAGACTGATCCACACTCCCCTGGATATTTCAGAAGTTTTGCCCCACTGATCAATGTGGATGCTTTCTACAAAGCATTTGACATTAAACAGGGGGACAAACTCTACAAGTCTCCACAAGAAAGAATCAAAATCTGGTAATAAGCAGTATACAGGAGCTGTCTCATAAAAGGCAGCTCCTGTCGTTTTGTTTAATCCAACAGCGATTACTTTTGTGCACCAACCAATTGTGCACCAACCAAGCCCAATATCGAAAGCCCCACTAGTAACATTTCTTTTATAATGCACTAAATCATTTTAGTATACTTATATTCATAATAGAAACACCAATTAAGTATACCATGATAAAAACCCAAACCTCAATTTTTGCACTAGTACTATCGTTCTTCAGTTGGATGAATGCTTTGGCACAATATCCCCAGCTTTCTACCCCATGGACCGAAACAGCCCAGAAAACACAAATTCCACTTTCCGAATATCCCCGTCCTCAAATGGAAAGGAACGAGTGGCTATGTCTAAATGGTAAATGGGATTATATCGGAGGTAAGGATGCTCCAAATGCGCTGAACCCTGTGGTGCCGATTTCTTTTGATAAGAGTCGGGAAAGTATTCTTGTCCCCTATTGCCCAGAATCCTATTTATCTGGAATACAGCGCAAACAAGAAATCAACCTCTGGTACCACAGGAATTTCGAACTACCTAAACATTGGAAAGGGAAAGATATTATACTTCACTTTGGCGCAGTGGATCACGATGCAACCGTATTTGTAAATGGAAAAAAAGCGGGTCATCATTCAGGTGGTTACGATTCCTTTCGGATCAATATCACTGAGTTTCTAAAGCCTGGCACCAATAATATTGTCGTAGCCGCGCACGATAAGAACGACGGTAAATACCCTTCGGGCAAAAATGGACCTCGCGGCGACTATACGTTTTCCTCTGGAATATGGCAAACGGTATGGATTGAGCCAGTCAATAAAAGCCACATACAGGGAATCAAATTGTTGCCTAAAGTAGCCGAAAGTCAGCTAAAACTGCAGGTCAATACCTCCCAAAAGTCAAAAGTTACAGCCATTGTTTCGGTAGACGGAAAAGAAATTTCAAAAATGGTACTACAAGCCGGTGTTGCGTCTAATATTCCTATAGATAATCCTCAACTTTGGTCTCCTGACTCTCCTTTTTTATACGATTTAAAATTAAGTATCCACGGGGAGAATGGAGAAATTGTCGATGAAGTTAAGAGCTATTTTGGCATGCGTGATATTAAACTTGGTCAGGTAAACGGAATTGTAAGGCCTTTATTGAATAACAAATTTATTATGCAGCTTGGTTTGCTAGATCAAGGATACTGGCCTGACGGAATTCTAACAGCTCCTACCGAAGATGCCCTAAAATACGATATCGAATTCACAAAAAAAGCTGGGTATAATCTCATTCGTAAGCATATGAAAACTGAGCCCCAACGGTTCTATTACTGGGCAGATAAAATGGGGCTGCTCGTATGGCAGGATATGCCCTGCCTCTGGTATCCGGAAGAAGATACAACGATTTATCGCAAAGCTTTCCGTGATGAATACAAAGCCATTATTGACGACCATTACAATTCGCCATCCATCATCGCCTGGGTTCCGTTTAACGAGAATTGGGGAGCTTTCGATGTGCGCAATATTACAGCGTGGACCAAACAATACGACCCTTCTCGATTAGTAAACGGGAACTCGGGATTTAATAACAATCCGTCCTATCAAAAAGCCTATGGCGACCCTGGAAATGGTGATTTTGTTGATACGCATATATACGTTGGTCCTCAAGGTGCTTCCCAACCCGACGAGAAAAGAGCAGCCTCGCTTGGTGAATTTGGCGGTGTAGGTCTATTTGTCCGTGGTCATATGTGGCCTGTCGAAAATAATGCCTATGCCTACGAGCCCACGATAGGTGCCCTTACAGACCGCTATATATTCCTCATGGATAATATCGAGCAATTGCTCCGATACAAAGGTCTTAGCGTCGCAATTTATACGCAAACGACCGATGTCGAACACGAAGTCAATGGACTATTGACTTACGACCGTAAAATACAAAAAATGGATCTTGAGAAAATTAAAGCGGCAAACAAAGCCGTGATTAAAGCGGGAAATGAATTGAATGAGTAGGATTAAAAATATCCAAACGATTCGACTTAAACTGCTGTTCTTTTTGCAATAAGTGTTAAATGACTATTAAATAAAACACTCTTATGGCAAAATATTCAGAAAAAGCATCCGAAAAAGTTGAAAAGACGATGCATGAAATGAAGGAAGGAAAATTGAAATCCGGCAGTGGAAAAAAAGTGACCTCCAAAAAACAGGCTGTTGCTATTGGCTTATCCGAAGCCCGGAAGGAAGGCGCCAAAGTCCCTAAAAAGAAATCCTAGCATGTATACGGCTAGGATTTCTTTTTAATCAAATTAAGCTGTTTACATAAAAAGCTATAGTAGCGATTTTTTCTCTTCTTTATCATCATAAGGATCTGACAGAACATTTTGACTATCCTCCGCATGTATAAAATTTTGATTGACATCGACCGGCGTATAAATATGGACACTGTTTCCATTTCTCTTTTTGAGATAGTATTGAATCTTTGTTGTGTCTATATTAGTTACATCGGAAGCTGTCCAGATCATTTTACGACCTGTACCATCAATTGTGATTACGGTGTCGTTACCACGTGCGATAATGCGCTCAAGTCCTAATTCACTTTTTCGATCACCTTCCCTTGTCAATAAATGCGTATTTCCATCTTTATCAATCATTCTGATCGGTTGGTTATTGTTGCATCCAACCAAAAAGAGGAAACTAAATAGTAAAAATGGAAGGGTCGTTAGTGTTATTTTCATATCGTTCACAGTAAAACTCAATATCGTTTAACGACGAGACACAAAGATACTGCCAAAATACCGATGGCTCAAAAGATAATGACCTGATTGCAGAAAACTTCGATTAATCGAGGCTATTCATCGTGCCTTAAACTTCGTTTGAGATGATAAAACTGAAGCAGTATATGATCGTACCACAAAGCAAACAAAAGCATTACTGCTGGTAGTAGTAATGTTTGCAGTTTAAAAAATTGAAACATAAAACCTCCGACTATCCCTCCAATAAAAAAACCTGCAATAATCATTAGTTTAAGAAAAATACTTCTGTGTAGTTTCACTCGTTCACCAGCTTCTTTATAAAAAAACAGCTGTGAAATTTCGATGCCCAAATCAGTAAACAATCCGGTCAAATGTGTCGTTCTGACAACGGACTTGGACACTTTCGTTACCAAGGCATTTTGAAGTCCCATCGCAAAAAGCAGGGCGAATGAAATGACCGTTATAAACGATGGTTCTATTTGGACGGAAACTGGGAGAAGTCCTGCAGAAATCAAAATAATGGATTCTATACAAATTGGGATGATATAGGCATTATGGGATTTCTTTTTTGCGGCCAATTCAACAATAAAACCTGAAACAGAAGCCCCGAATAAGAAGAAGCCGATATACCATAGATAAATCAAGGCCATTTTATAATTCGTCAAAATCAATTGCTCAGAAAAAAAAGCAAAGTGCCCCGTGACATTTGTGGTCAACGTGTTAAGTGAAAGAACTCCTGTAATATTAACCAACCCTGCAACACAGGATAAAATAGAGGCTAACTTCAAATTGTGGATGTAATTCCTTCCTCTTCCTTGGTGTCTAAACATTTGAATTAAACTTTATGTCCTACATTATCCTTCATTTTACCCACATGCCTCTGAATGGGATTTACAAAACGTTGTCCGTCATCAGCATTCGCCAAAGGCGCATCATGTTGTTATCTTAGCCAACAAGTGATAAAAACTAGCCAAAAATACGAATACATTAATTCAAATCGAAAGGATTAAGATCATATAAAAAGACATCAGATTTTTAATAAATCATCAAATGAGCTGTTTCGAAAATAAGGCGTTTTAAACCAGTTAGCATACGATTTAAAAACTTTGTAACAATTCGCTTAAACTTTAAAATTTGCATACCAAAATCACTTGTATCATTTTTAAAGTTTAATTACATTTGCTTCCAGCGATGCAAGGAAAATTCCATCAATATGTGTTCAGCGTATTTTACGCAATACTTATCAGTTTTGGCTGGTATGCTATTTCCACACCAAAATATTCATCTGCCTTCCATCTGCATGCTGCCAATCACCACAGTCATCAGGTAGAAAGCGGAGGTTTTGGAACCAAAGTCATTCGCAAAACTAAACGTCATCGGCACGAAAAATTAAGAGCTTACTTTTCAGAAAATGAAAATGAAAACGATGACACAGGAAACGATTCCAATAGCCCAAATTTATTCGCACTCGCAGGAGACAGTTTTGGCAATATAATAAACGATTTCCTCCCTCAATTTCATAATACGCTCACCGCGGTTTCGCTTGCAAATACAACACCTTTTACTCTCCGCAAAAACGCACTATATATCCATTACAGTGTATTCAGGCTGTGATTCTTTAATACTTTCTTAAAAAACATAAAAATAGCTTTCAAAATCACCTGAAAGCAGGTCACACTATTGTTCAATTTTTCGAAAATAATTAAAAACTATCATCATGTTCATGAGAACCTTCATGTATACAAGCCTGTGCCTTATTATTCTATCGACAAGCTGCCAGTCAGAAAAAAAAGAGAAAAAAGAAGCTGCAGTTTTCAACGTTACCACCCCTTTAGTCAAAGACACCATCGTCCATAAAGAATATGTGGCTCAAATCCGTTCCATTAACCATATTGAACTCCGCGCGCAGGAGAAAGGTTACATTCAATCGATATTTGTCGACGAGGGTCAATTTGTACAAAAAGGACAACCCCTCTTTAAAATCATGCCCAACCTTTATGAGTCCGATGTTAATCGCGCCAAAGCCGAGGTAAAATATGCTGAAATCGAATATCAGAATACCAAAAATCTGTCTGAAAAAGATATTGTAGCGCCGCAAGAAACTGAAATGGCAAAAGCAAAATATGAAAAAGCCAAAGCTGAATTAGCCGCTATGAATACGCATCTCAAATTTACGGACATCGTAGCACCATTCTCAGGAATCGTGGGTAAGCTTCATGTCCGTAAAGGAAGTCTTGTCGATGAGGGCGAGTTGATCACAGAATTGTCCGACAATAGTAAGATGTGGGTTTACTTTAATGTCCCCGAAGTGGAATACCTCAATCAAATGGACGAAAAAAAAGACAATAGCCCGCTGCATGTACGGTTAAACATGGCCAATGGAAAAGAATTCGGTCATAAGGGGATTGTCGAGACCATCGAATCAGACTTCAATAATGAAACCGGAAATATTGCCTACAGAGCGACTTTTCCTAATCCAAAAGGCTTATTACGTTATGGCGAGACGGGGAATATTGTCATTACATCGCCCTATAACAATGCGCTTATGATCCCCCAAAAAGCGACATTCGAGGAGCTTGAAAAAAAATATGTATATGTTATTACAAAAGATAATAAAGTAAAAGCTAGAGAAATAAAAGTTGCTGCCGAACTGCCGCATATCTATGTTGTTTCTTCCGGATTGGGCAAGGACGAAAAGATTCTGCTGAATGGACTTCGAATGGTACAAGAAAACCAGACTATTGAATCCAAATATCAGACTCCGGAGAAAGTCATGTCAAACTTAGATTTATATGCAGAGTAATTAAAAAAGCAGCATCATGTTTAAAAAAGTAATACATCGACCGGTATTTGCTATTGTCATATCGGTTGTCATCCTATTTATTGGAGGTCTGGCTATCAAGCAACTTCCTACCGAACAATTTCCGAAAATCGCACCAACCACTGTTGCGGTATCCATAGCCTACCCCGGAGCAAGCGCGGATGTACTTGTAAAATCCTCACTGATCACTCTTGAGAATGCCATCAACGGGGTGCAAGGAATGCGCTATATCGCCACCGATGCAACCAGTGCAGGTGAAGCGACCGTAAACGTCGTGTTTGACCCCGGCACAGACCCCAACGATGCCGTCGTATTGGTAAAAACCCGGGTGGATCAAGTCATGCCACTTTTGCCCGAACTTGTCCAAAAGGAAGGGGTCGTCGTTAATCCAATTCAGCCCAGTATGCTGATGTACGTGAATCTTTACAGTACCAATAAAAGTATGGACGAAAAGTTCCTATACAATTATGCAACGGTAAATATTATTCCCGAAATCAATCGTATCCACGGCATCGCCAAATCGCAAATTCTCGGTAGCCGTAGATATGCTATGCGCGTCTGGTTAAATCCTGATCGCATGCGCGCCTATAGCTTGTCGGTTGATGAAGTGATGAAAGCAATAGGAGAACAAAGCATCATTGGCCGCCCCGGCCGACTGGGACAAAGTTCAGGTATCGCCGCGCAATCGCTCGAATATGTGCTGACTTACAAAGGGCAATACAATACACCTGAAGAATACGAAAATATTATTGTTCGTGCGAATGGCGATGGAGAAAACATCAAGTTAAAAGACGTGGCTAAAGTCGAACTGGGAAGTGAATTTTTTGATATCTATTCCAATTTGGACGGGCATCCGTCAGCATCGATTGTATTGAAACAAAATTATGGCAGCAATGCCAATGACGTAATCAAAGATGTAAAAGCCAAACTTGCAGAAATGAAAGGAAACTTTCCGCCGGGTATAGACTATAAAATCAGCTATGACGTATCCCAATTCTTGGATGCTTCTATCGAACAGGTGATGCATACGCTGCGGGATGCTTTTATTTTAGTTGCCATCGTGGTTTTTATTTTCCTTGGCGACTGGCGTTCGACTTTAATTCCGATCATCGCTGTACCCGTTTCACTCATAGGTACATTCTTCGTCATTCAATGGTTCGGTATGTCGATCAACTTGGTCACCCTATTTGCTTTAGTCCTCGCCATCGGGATTGTCGTAGACAATGCCATTGTCGTCATCGAAGCAGTACATGCCAAAATGGAAGAAAGTTCGATCTCCCCATATAAGGCCGTAAAGGAGGTTATGGCTGAAATCGCGGGTGCTATTATCGCCATTACAGCTGTTATGGTAGCGGTTTTTATTCCTATTTCGTTTATGACGGGTCCTGTCGGAACATTTTATCGGCAGTTTTCAATTACTATGGCAAGTTCCATCGTAATATCGGCAGTTGTAGCGTTAACCCTCACTCCTGTGCTTGCCGCGATGTTATTAAAAAACAACCATGGTAAACCAAAAAAATCGAACATATTCACCAAATCTCTTGACGTTTTTAACCGTACCTTCGATAAAATAACCGGCAAATATGCCACGTTACTGCGAAAAATTGCCAGCCGAAGAGTCGTGACGTGGGGGATCTTAATCGCTTTCTGTGTCGGTATTTTCGTCATTAACAAAACGCTTCCGGGAGGTTTCATACCTAGTGAAGATCAAGGTACGATTTATGCCATTATTCAAACGCCTCCAGGATCAACACTGGAACAGACCAACAAGCTTTCCAGAGAACTCCAAAAGATCTGTCAAGGCGTAGATGGTGTAGAATCCGTTTCATCACTAGCAGGATATGAGATCATGACGGAAGGACGAGGATCGAATGCCGGAACCTGTCTTATCAACCTCAAAACCTGGGGTGAACGTGAACATTCTGTTAAGGAGATCATGGAAGAACTGGAAGAAAAATCTAAAAATTTAGGCGCCACAGTAGAGTTCTTCGAACCTCCGGCAGTTCCGGGTTTCGGTTCCTCAGGAGGTTTCTCCATGCGCCTGCTCGACCTCAATCGGACTACGGATTACCAAGATTTCGATAAAGTGAATAAAGCATTTATCGCCAATCTTAAGAAACGTAAGGAACTTACTGGAGTCTTTACCTTTTTCGCTGCCAACTACCCGCAATACGAATTGGTTTTTGACAATAATGCGGCTATGCAGAAGGGCGTCTCTATAGGTAAAGCCATGGATAACCTCAATATCCTTATCGGCAGTACATATGAACAGGGGTTTATCCGTTTTGGTCAATTTTTCAAGGTATATGTACAATCTTCGCCAGAATTCAGAAGATTACCTTCTGATATCATTAACCTTTACGTCAAAAACGATCATGATCAGATGGTTCCCTATTCGGCCTTTATGACCTTAAAAAAAACACAGGGGCCAAATGAGATCACACGTTACAATATGTACAATTCTGCCGCCATCCGTGGACTTCCGGCCAATGGATATACAACGGCCGATGCTATTCAGGCAATCAACGAAACCGCAGTTCAGACTTTACCGCACGGCTACAAGGTGGCTTGGGAAGGTCTCTCCTACGATGAGGCGCAACGTGGAAACGAAGCTATTTATGTCTTTCTAGTCGTCTTAGTTTTCGTTTATCTTGTACTTGCCGCGCAGTATGAGAGCTTCATCATTCCATTTGCGGTTCTCTTGTCACTACCTGTCGGTGTATTTGGTTCCTTCTTCCTCTTAAAAGCTATGGGACTTGAAAATGACATTTATGCACAGGTCGGGCTGATCATGATTATTGGTTTGTTGGGTAAAAATGCGGTGCTTATCGTAGAATTTGCCGTGAAAAGGCGACAAGCCGGCGACAGTATATTAGAGGCAGCAATTGAGGGATCACGAGCACGTTTTAGACCTATTCTCATGACCTCCTTTGCCTTTATCGCTGGACTCGTTCCACTAGTCTTTGCCAGCGGTGCCGGTGCCATAGGTAACCATACCATAGGTGCATCCGCACTCGGGGGTATGCTCGTCGGAACAATCTTTGGCGTTATCGTTATCCCTGGACTCTACTATATTTTTGCAAAATTGGCTGACGGAAGAAAAATGATTCAAGCCGAAGACGATTCACCATTAAGCGAAGACATGATACATTATGAATAAGAATAAATTATATCACTATATAGGTTTCGCGCTTTTCTTGCTTAGTCTTGGGGCTTGCAAACCACTCGAAATCAAACAACGTACCGAAAATAAAAAAGTCCCTGAAACATATGAGAATGCTGACAGCGACACCTTGAATATTGGGAAAATTAAATGGAAAAACTATTTTAAGGACCCCAATCTACAAGGACTTATCAGCCAGGCATTGGCAAACAACCAAGAGCTACATATTATGCTTCAGGAAATTCAAATTGCCCAAAACGAAGTAAGTGCCAAAAAAGGTGAATATCTGCCTTCTGTTGGTGTAAAAGTTGGTGCAGGCGTCGACAAAGTAAGTCGGTATACGAATATTGGAGCGATGGAAAAGAATACAGAAATCGAACCCGGCCGCGAAATGCCTGAACCACTATTTGATTTTGGAGTTGGTGTACAGGCACAATGGGAAACAGATATCTGGGGTAAACTCCATAATGCAACGAAAGCTCAGTTACAGCGGTATTTTGCAAGTGTGGAAGGCAAAAATTTTATGGTCACTCATCTGATCGCTGAAATTGCAGATTCCTACTATGAACTTCTTGCACTGGACAATGAACTCCTAGTTATTAATGAGAATGTTAAGATTCAAAACGATGCACTGGCTGTCGTCAATGACTTGAAGAAAAATGCACGATCCAATAAGCTTGCTGTCAAAAGATTTGAAGCGCAGATTTTGAAGACACAAGGTATGCAGTATGACATCAAACAGAAGATCACCGAGACCGAGAATAGAATAAATTATCTCGTCGGAAGGTTTCCTCAGCCAGTTCAAAGAGATCAAGGCGCATTCGACCAACTCGTTCCGCAAACTGTTTATGCAGGTGTCCCCGCTGACCTATTGGAGAACAGGCCAGATATCAAGCAGGCGGAGTTTGAACTTGCTGCATCCAAACTGGATATTAAATCGGCCAAAGCGCGGTTCTATCCTTCTTTGGACATCGCTGCTGGAGTTGGATTTCAAGCCTTTGATCCGACTTATCTTATTAAACCAGAATCTTTTCTTTCTTCCCTCGTTGGTGAAATCACGGCTCCTTTAATCAACAAAAGGGCAATTAAAGCCGCTTATTACAGCGCAAATGCGCGGCAGGTTCAGGCTGTTTACCATTATGAGCAGACGATTCTGGCTGCCTACATCGAAGTTGCTAATCAGCTCTCCAAAATTAAAAATCTGGAGAGTGGCCTACAGATCAAGACCAAGGAGGTTGATGCATTAAATGAGTCTATTGGTATTTCCAACGACCTCTTTAAATACGCCCGCGCAGATTATATGGAGGTTCTACTGACCCAACGTGATGCGCTGGAATCTAAATTCGAGCTCGTGGAAAAAAAGGTCAACCAACTCAAAGCAAGCGTAGCGATATACAGATCCCTGGGTGGCGGATGGGACTATCGATAGTACACTTTTTAATTTTTGTTTTTATATGTTGGGGACTTACCGTGTGGTAGGTCCCCTTTTTTCTAAGTCATAACTTTATTCCACTACCACTTCTTTCATTTTCTCGTTCCCATAGTACATCGGGAAATACATCAATTCAGCCTTCGCGGGGTTAACTGTATAAGTTCCGCTATACCGAGGTAAAAGCTCGATCTCAAAGGTATGCGTACCTTTACCTAATTTATTGCAGAAAATGACAACACGATCCTTGAAATGCTCTCTATGCGCCTCGGTTTGATAGTATCCATTGGTTTTGGTTTCATAAGAACATCCCGCCGGTATCGGAACTTCAATCTGCACATACTCCGCTTCACCAGTTAATGTTACGCTTGCTTCAAGTTTTACAGGCTTCCCTTCCTTGAGCGCCGCTACCGTAGCACCATTGTCCTTAAATCGTGTTGCCACAGCGAGGCCCTTTTCCTTTTCTACGGCAGGATCTGGATTCCAGAAATTTTGATAGGCTGTCACAAAAGCCGGCTCCGTCCCTTCTTTCCGCACTTTAATCTGTTCATCCGGCTTAAAGCTTTGCGTATACGGAAATGTCGTGATACGTTTGCCATTGACAATCATTACTGGTGGTTGAAAAGTTTCTCCCGCCTTTAGCAAATCAGGGAGAATGCTTCGTATGATACGGGAAGATTCGTAGATATTATACCATTGATTTTGCTGCCGCTGCGCGAAAAAGTAATTACGGATATTTTCTAAATCCGAATCATGACCACCAATTGATTTTAAGACATTATAAGCCAACAGTGTATTCTCAGTATTGGTTTCCGTAGGTCGCATAAAAAATCCCCCTTTCTGATTCGTTGTAGCTCCAGAAGTCCAATAAATTCCCCCTAAGATAGCCTTTGAGGAATATTTAAGCACAGTATCTGCCGCATGTGAATCCTTAAGCCCCAGTTTTGAGATCAATAGATATTTCAACAGTTTGTCCTTAATGGTTTTACTTTTCAGTTTAGTATCAATTTCGAAGAAATAGCTTTTGTAATCTGTTTTAGGATCCAACCGGAGCAGATATATCAAGGAGCTAAACAAATTCTCTTTGGCCCCGTGAAGCTTATCTTTATCCACTAGAAGATCCAGCGAAGCCAAGCTGCTTTTCAATAGGGTCTTTTCACGTTCTGCATAGATCTCCGTATCAATTTCAACCTGGTATCCTGCTTCGCGGGCATCCAACAGTACCCCGACCACATAGTTGCTGATCCAAGTTACAGTTTCACTCTTGTTCCACCAGCCCCAGCCCTGATTGGAATTTTTGTTTTTCTGTAGCTCCTTCAGGAGCTCCTTTATTTTCTTATCCTCAGTAAAAGGTTTACGGATTAATTTAGCTAGCTCCTTTTTCGAAAGTAATGCACTTAATTTGGAAGCCATCTGCTCATTGCAGAGAAATTTGTAACGATCAATGAATTCGATTTCCCGTTGTAAAAATTCCAGTGAATTTGCTTCAGCATGGAAGGTTACTTCACCAAGCGACGGTGAAGTTTTCAGCACATACTCTGCCGTACCGTTGAGCACTTTAAAATCTCCTTCATGTTGTTCAAGCCCCTTTTCAAAAATCGGAATGCTACGCTTTTCACCATCAAAATATCCGTTGGACAATCCGATCGAATAAGCAAGTTGGACGCTGTCCCCCTTATCGGCAATAACCGGTATAGGATCCCGATAGGACTTCGCAATTTTCAACCTTGCCTCCTGTGTTGTTAGCCCATTATTGATGGTACGCAAGAGCTGTAGGCTGTCGCTAAGATAATTAACAACCCGCCCCATGGCTGTAAACTGATCACCTCTGATGGCAAATCGCGGAGTCGCCAAATGTGCTGAAACAGCCTTAAACGATTTTATACTTAATTCTTTGCTGTCTGCAAAATTTTTCGCTCCCTTCGCTATAAAGAATGTCCGCCAATTGGTGATATCATCCGGATAGGTCGCTTCAAAATTGGCTTTTCCCTGGACATCGGTAGTGAGCTTTGGCTGCCAGAATGCATCATCGCGGAAGTTCACGCGCATCGTATTTCCAGATTCCAAATAGGGCATATCCACAGCACCTGTCGATGTCGCAGATGCTCCAGCTTTCATCTGAACCATCACCACGCCATTGGCGGCCCGCGCACCGTACAATCCCAGCATAGATTGATCTTTAATCACATTCAATGACGCGATAGTCGATGGATCAAGACTTGAAATATCACCTTCAAAAGGGACCCCGTCCACTAAAATCAATGGTTTTTCATTGGGGGCCGGACTAGCAGCGCCACGAATACGAATCCCTGCTACAGCCCCCTGCAGCATAGCTGTAGTCACCCCATCCATCCTAGCATTGATCGATTTCACTGCCGCAGTCAATGATTGCCTTTTTTGGACGCCATACCCCACAACAACCACTTCATCCAATTGATTTTCGCTTGGCTTTAATTCCACGAAATAATCTTTGCCACTGGAGACTTTGACCGTAGCGGTATTGTACCCTAAAGCAGCAATCTCAAGTACCGTATTTTTGTCATCGGAGAGCTCAAGTTCCAAACTACCGTCAAAACTGGTAAAGTATTGCTTTTTCGTATCCCGATCACTCACTTTAGCCCCAATTAATGGCGTATCACCATCATAAACTAAGATCCTGGCGACCTTATTATTCTTTCTTTTCGCGCTAAAGCCTTCCCGGTCGATTTTTAAGCCCTGCAGATCGTTTTCTTGTCCAGTCTGGATAGCATCCCGCAATGGATTCTCCACGGTACGTACAATAATTTCATCGCGTACAAGTTTGTAAGCTAACCGAGCTGCTTGGAATGTCTTAGTCCATTGGATAGCGTCTAGTTTCAAATAATTCATTCCCTGGGCTTTGAGCTCGACTGGCAAACTAAAGGAAGTTGAATCATCCTTTACAATATGCAAAGTAACCTCGCCGACCGGAAGATCTTCAAACGTTCGATGTCCACCGTAAAAGAGCCTAAAGTACATCCGCTCTTCGACATTCGTCGGCTCGATAAAGATCAATGTAGGTCGAATGCTTTTTTGTGAAGCATCATTGCCCAACATTAAATTAAGTTTAAAACCAGCATCTTCACGTTCTCTTTTCACCGTAGCAAACTGTGCAAGTCCAGTACTGTTTTGCATCGTCTCCCTAAAACGCTGCTCGACATTTGCCTTGATATCCTCCACCGACCATACTTTCTCCAGAAAATCTAAACTTGGTTTATAATCATACAGATCCAGCCGGATAAGATTACCATCCCAGCTTTTTTGCTTTTGATAGTTTTTATAGATGCTATATTGATAGCCGCCCTCGATTTCAAACCGGCCAATTTTCGATGTATCCACCATAAGCGTACCTATTTTGGACACACCATTGTACATTTCTGTTCTTGGAAATGGCCCCGCCATCAGCGGAACGGGGACCTGTGTCCGCAACCGATTATTGTAAACGGTTCGCTGTACCGGATTGAGGTAATAGAGATCTCCAGCTGTTTGGATATATGCTGGTCGCTCGATCAGCACATTACTATTGGGTAATTGCCAGGCTCCAAAATTGTTGGTCACGGTGATCAACTGTCGCTTCAATTCGGCCACTTCTTTATCGAAAAGCTTACTCTGTTGCTCTTTTGGTAATCGAAGAACCGAAATATGGCCTTTTCTCCATGTTTTGTCGGGGTAATCAAAACCAATCGTATTTCGTGAAGCATTAAAGGACACAATCACCTTTTTCCCCTTTTCAACGTAATACCCCTCTACCCGAATGTCACGATCCTTGGTTCTAAACCTAAAATCATGCTGCCCTGGAGTAACCTCAAAAATAGTAGGATTATTTTGCTGATCTTGCTTCGCATAGCGCAGTACACCGTCTATCCAAACCAAATGAATCCCTTGTACAGCACCGTTTACCACGATGTAAGGGGATACCTGACTCTTAACAGCATCGAGTGGAAGAGACTCCTGAAAATAGACATCTGGATATAAGAATTGATAAAAGGGAATCGTATCCAACTGCATTACTTTAGACCATTTCACCCAATCTTGCAGCGCTCCCTGATAAACTTTTTCATCATCATCCAAACTAACATTAAGATTTTGCTTGATCTCCGCCCTACGCATCAGACCACCGACAGTAATCGCTGGCGCAGCGGCTGACTTAAACTTTGAGGTAAAACCATAGGCTGTGATATCGACATCTTTCAAGGGTTTACCCTCCTTATCCGTAACAGAAAGTTCGAACATAGCCTTCTGTCCTGGATATACTGTGGTAGCCGTGTTAACTTCCAAATTCAAATTTTTCTCCACATAGGGCAATTCCTCGCGAATAACTTTAGATCTTCCTCCAAAAAGGTAAGTGATCTCCAAGCTATACCCCTCTTTTCCACCGGCTAAAAATGCACGATTCAATTCGGTTTCATAGCCCGCAGCAATCATACGACCAGCCCGATGGACTTGATACCAAAATGGAATCCTAGCAGGGTTATCGACATGCAATAGCACCGAATCCGCAGTGCGGTAAAATTGATAATTCAGTTGTACCTGCTGCTGGCTGTCCAGATCGACACTTTTACTAAAACCATTCGACTTAACAACAATTTCTTTGGACTGCCAAGGTATTGAAACCAGATTAGGTAAACTTACATTTTCAGCCTTCAGCACTTCATTATGTTCTCCTAATATCTTGAGCTCAGCAGACGCTGGCTGCTCAATGCCCTTTTCAACATAGTTCAGCGCTGCATGTCCATCTTTGACAATAATACGGATTTCCTTTTCGCGGTTGAGTCTATTGAGATCAAGGCTTCGCTCTATTCTTTCATTATCCGAACTTAAATAAGTACCAATAACGCGAAAGGAAATGCCAATGTCAGGCGGAAAAATTGAATCCGGTAATACAATCTCCTTCTCTGCCACATCTGCAAGCGAAACACTTGTTTGCCATAAGGTATCTGGAATAAAATTGACCTTATTGGCTTTTAAATCATGCATCAAAACAGGACTAGCCACCACCTGTAAATCGACTTTCCCATCGTATATGGGCATTTCATTTTCATTTAATGCTTTTAGTTTCAGCCGCACGCTGTCTCCTTTGGCATAATCTGTCTTTTCAGAAGTCATCGTAAAACTTAGGCTTTTTAGTTCATAGTCTTCGTATCGGAAATGCTGTCGATGCAAGACTAGTTTGGTTTTTGGAGATTCCAAAGAAATCCAATAATTTCTATCCAGAATAAGGCCTAGTCCCTTCAAATCAAATGCAAAGTTATACATGCCCGGACGATAAGGCGCTAGGCGCGCCAAAACGGTATCCTTCGCATAACCATATCCTCCCGATAGACGTACGACAATAGAATCGCGATTAGGTTTCCATTTTGTTTTCTCCAGATACGCTTTAAATTTAACTTGCTCATTTTGTTTATACATCGGTTTATTAAAAACCATAAAACTTTCTGTACCACCAGTTTCTTTTTTATGAAAAATCCGCTGAATTTTAAACCGAGTTCTGAGCCAGCTGTTGCTGATTTTTTTCCATAATGACACCTTATCTTTATGGGGCCATCCCCGCTCTACAGTCAGATAATGATAGACACCCTTATGTTGAATACTGACGATATCGTCACTATTTGCGTTGGCAGCTTTATAATAATTGAACTTCTTATCGAGTGACATGCGACGTCCGTTCACTTTTACTTGCGCGTCTTCTATAATCGTTCCCAAAGAATCGTATAGACAAATCGCAAAAGCTTTCGCAGGAATAATTTTGACATACAGGTTATCGCTGATCAACTCCCGATACATGAGATCTGCTCCATTAGCGCGGACCTGTACATAGTTACCAGGTGGTAACACCGGATTTGGGTCTCCAACCTTATATTTTACAACAAAATTGCTGAGCATAGCTTCATCGAATTTTATTCCATCCAAATGAATCTTTTTTAAAATCTCAGGGCTTAGCTTATAAATATAATAGTCAGAAGAACCGCGTGGACTATCGAATAAGCTCGATTGTCCAAAAAGTACAGAAGCATACAACACAGCTAAAAAGCATACTACAATTGATTTCCATTTCATGTATAAATACTGGCTAAATTCTTTTAAAAATAAATAAAATTACCTAAAGCCAAGCACTAGATTCTTTCATTCAGTACTTCAACTTTTGTGCAGGGATGCGGAGAATATCATTATTCCATAAATGAAGAAAAAATACAACATCAACCGCTCTTTAATCGAAGCTGCAACTTTAGTGTCTGAAGAAAAATCAACAGCGCCCGAACGGGGGCAGCGATTATGCTGACACACTCTTGTCACTCGTTGGAGTTATCTTTGTTCATAACCCAGTGGGAAGTAGGATCAAATTTAAAATCATAATAAAAAAAATGGATACGTTACAACAATTAAAAGCAGAGCTAGCGAATGAGTATCAAATTACAAGAAACTTTATCGCACTTTTTCCGGTTGGAAAGAATGAGTATGCACCACATCAGAAAAGTATGAAAATGATGCGTCTGGCAACGCACATAGTCGAGGTTTTTGAATGGCCTAGTACAGTTTTAAAAACCTCAGAACTTGATTTTGCCAAAGTTCCTTACGCCCCTACAAGCCTATCGACATCGGAAGATCTTTTAAAAAAATTGGACGAAGCATATGAAGCTGGGATAAATGCCTTAGAAAAAGCGCAAGAAGAAGACTTGAGTGAAAGCTGGGCAATTAAAAATGACGGCCATGTATTGGCAAGTTGGAGCAAATATGAGGCGATTCGTTACGCATTAAATCAGATTACACATCACAGGGCACAATTAGGCGTGTATTATAGGCTCAACGATATTCCTTTACCAGCGAGTTATGGACCCTCTGCGGATTCGCAGAATCTATAGGCCAAAAGTGCGTTGACCCAACCTACACTTTTGAAGGAAAGTGTAGGTTTTCTTCAAAAAAATCCGATTTTCAAGCGGATCATTAAAGCGCAAACTTAAACTGTCATATCCTTTCCCCTATTTTCTTCCAGCACAAGCATAAAATCTAACAAGCACTTTTTCTTCGCAAAATGATTATCTTCCAACAAATTCTTGTACATGGAAATGGCATTCAACAGGATTTTTAAATTCTCTTCATTATAGCGATCTACATAAAAATATAACTGTTCATTGCTTGTATAGCTAACTAAGGAATCGAACAAACCCTGTTCTAAGTTGTTTTTGCTATCAGGAAGTTCGAGCAATACCACAAGATGCTTCTTAAATTTCTCTTCACTTCTTTTAAGATCGCTTATTTTAGATTCAATATCGGAAAAAGGAAGCGCCTGATATAAAAAGGCAGTGTTCTTTACCATCTCATTATATTGGATTTCTCCAGCTTCGTAATCGCTATTAAACGCAACAAAGTCCTCATATTTTTCATCAAATTCTGAGCGTTTTCCCTGAACATCCGCGAGCTGTTGAAAGTAATAGTGAATCTCCTGATGATAATCTGCAATTTTCTGTTCCATACTACTGATGTCAGCCGTTATATTTTGAAGTAATACGATTGCATCTGAGACTTTATATTTTTTACCATCATAATCGAACGTTTTTACCTTTATTTCACCCTTACTAATTGCTTCAACAACATATCGATCATTTTTCAAACTATTGAGTTCATAAAGTGCTTCAACTCTATTTTCGGCAAATAGTTCTTTAAACGATGGTTGGATCTGCTTTTGGGATAGCGGGGACGCACCACTTCGTACGGGATGAGTATAGTCGTAAAAGTCATTTAATTTCTGATCAAACGCGTACCGATCTATCCGCTTTTCAAAATCCTCCGTAAATTCGGTTAAGGCTAAAGGTGATGGTATCTGCTCATACTGGATCGCCGAGAATAATTTATCAGAGATTTGATTAGCCACTGCAGCCTCATTAGAAAGTAACGCTATAGCTGGCTCATTGTTGGTCTCCTGTTTTACAATATTGAGTATCTGTAATGCTTTTACCCGATCTTCATCCGAAGGATGGGATGACCATTGGTTTTCAAGATTTAATTTTGATTTATCATACTTTTTTAATGTTGCCATTTCAATCTGTGGCAGACCGTTCCGAATCTGATACCTATTCCTTTCCGCAAACATCTGCATGACACAGCTGTGCTCAAGATAAATGTTATTGCTCTTTATATTTTCAGAAAATTTGATATCATAAAAGTTGAGCACAACTGTCAGTGCATGATTGGCAAAACTCAATCTCAATAGGGAATCGGCCAATGCCTGAGACCCTGCCACATGTGCAGCTATTTCATCTGCATGGAATTCCATCTCTCTAGATAATGCCAAATAATTGATATTGACATATTCATAAAGATGCTTCAAGATGTTCTGAATCTGTCGAATGATAAAAACAGATATACCAATAAAAATACCCGAGTATCCACTGATATTCCCCCATTTTTCAAACATACTATTAAGCGATTCATTCTTATAAAGCATATTGTAAATGATTTGATTGACATGATAGACATAACTTCCAACTTTCATGCTTCTCTGCGAAAAGTGACCAAATTCATGGGCAAGAATAGCCTTCAATTCCTGTTGCGTAACGGCATTGATCAATCCTACACCAATCTGCAGGTTTTTGCGAATAGGCAAAAACATACTCCAGAAACTAGAGTCATAAAAAACAGAAGCATTCACATCATGCGCCAAAAACACCTTCTTCGGAAAGTTGGTGTGAACCTCTTTTACCACCGTATGAATGAGTGCAAATAATTGTGGTTCGTCGTGTTCAGGTATCTGCGTGAGATGCTCCGTATCCACTTTTGTCGACGCAAAAATAAATTTTAGTAAAAAGTAGAGTATAGTCAAACCTGAAGCGAATAGTCCCAAACATAATACTGCAGTTAAAAATATAGGTTTGGCAATAAAAATCAATCCCCCCAATAAGGTAAAACCAACCGTTATACCTATTGACAATAGTAAAAGGGCAATATAGCAGACGGCAAAAACGACAATAGATAAGATTGTTTTGCGCGCATGTTTTCTAAAGTTTATAGATACTTGTACGTTCATAAATTGTTAATAGTGCAAGGTTAATTAACTATATAAATATAAAAAATAAAATCCATTTGCCTATTAAATCATCAGAAATCAGATCGCCCATGTATTCCACCAAATCTCGACCAAGCTTGCTATCGCAGAACTTGCTTAAAGCTCAAATTTCTAATAACCTTTTTCCAAAGAAACTTCATTGAGCAAAGGTCGCCCATCAGCCATTCTGCAATAATTATCCACCACCTGTAAGACGGACGAGCCTATATTTGTTCTACTCGCAACATGCGGAGTTATAATAATAGCGGGGCAGTCCCAAAACGGATGATCTTGCGGCAATGGCTCTTGATGAAATACATCAAGATAAGCTTCAGCAATGTTTTTCTCGGCAATTGCATGCAACAAATCATTTTCCACGAGATGGTCACCTCGGCCAACATTTACAAGGACAGTTCCTTTGGCGCACAAATTAAAAAGATTACGATCCAAAATACCGTGAGTAGCATCGGTTAATGGTAAAATATTGACGATAAAATCCGCATTTTCTACCGCCAAACCCAGTCCTGCCGCTCCTGTAAGCGACTTTACTCCGGGAAAATCCTTTGTAGAGTTTGACCACCCTTTCACCTGGAAGCCCAACCGCAACAACTGCTCAGCCACATACCCCCCAATCTCACCTAATCCTAATACCGTTATAGTAGTTTCTCCAATTGATTTATACAACAAGGGACGCCAATGTTTACTTTCTTTTTCATCGATATACGTCGAAAAGTTCTTCATCGAATGCATTACACAGGTCAAAACATGCTCAAACATATCGCTTTTCAACATGGGATCAATAATCCGACAAATATGGAGATGAGATGGAATATTTTGGGGCAATAGGTGATCTATTCCGGCACCCCCAGACTGTACAACTTTTAGATTGGGAAAATAAGTATAATAATCCGCCTCAGGCTTCCAGCAAAGAGCAAATTCAACCTCGCTATAATTTTCAATATCAGGGAAGATCTCCACTTTCACTTCCGGCAAATACGTATTGATTTCGACCTTCCATTCCTCAGCCCTGCTTCGATTGAGGATTAACGCTATACTCATATCTTTTTTGTTTATACGAAAATAGCATTAATCCTAAAAAAAGGCAATGGGCTGATTCGAGAATCAGCCCATTGCCTGCAAATAGGGTCTTTCCCCCCCCCCCACAATAAACGTTTAATCCGCAAAAAAATACTATTTATAACCTATATTTTGTTTCAGGTTGTCACCGTCTTTATTATTCAGTTGAATTTCACTTAAGGGAATAGGTAATAAAGCGTTATAATCTTGAAAACCAGTTGTTATCTTATTTGCAGGTCCTGCATCCCCATTGCGTAAAATCCGCTCTTTCAGTTTATTGGTTCGAACTAAAGTCATCCGACGGTTCTCTTCTGAAATCAGTTCTCTGGCGCGTTCATCTAAGATAAAATCTACCGTTAGATCACTTGAGGCCACTTTGCCTAACTGATTATTACCAGACTCCGCACGTGCTGCTTTAAATGAGCGATCACGCAGCTTATTGATATCCTCTGCGGCACCGGCTGCATTTCCCTGCCGCAACCGAGCTTCTGCACGCAGCAAATAGGTTTCCCCAAATCTCATGACTGGCCAATCTTTCACCAGCGCATAGCCAAAATCATCGAGTGGATCATAACCACCCCATTTGGTTGGAAATGGATACCAGACTTCCAAACTATCGGTACGGAAAGGAACGACCTTATCTCCGGTTTTGATGACGATGTTTTTAGTTCCTGCACCTTTTGCAACCCGATAACCATCCGCATCAACACCAATTTCCGCAGTAAAATTTGGACGATTATAATTGGTTGTCCTTCGTATATTAAAATTGCTATTGCGGATATCGCCCTTCAGCCCTTTCCATACCGTATATTTCATAAAATTACTCAACCGTAAACGGCCATTTCCTCTACCACCCAGCGAATCAGCATTGACCATACCATCCCATTTATGGTAAGCCGGTTGCCATACCCTGCGTTGTTGTGGACTATCGGTCGTGCCGCCATTAACTTCACGATTATACTCCAACTCAAAAGTCCAGATGGCCTCGGTATTTCCCTGCCTGCGTCGCATATTTCCCTGACGAAACATATCCCTAAAGTAATCACCACCTTCGGCCAGGTATTTTCCATAACGTGCCTCAATCAACTTATAGTTACCACCATTGATAATAGCGGTTGCCATCGTTTCAGCTTGTGCAAAATAGCTTGCGTCACGCATACCAATACGTAAAAAAGCTTCTGCAGCAAGCTGTCTCGCGATATCTTTATTGATTCGGCTAGGTGTGGTCGCTGTAGCAAGATCAGGGAGCTCTTTAACGGCATAATTCAAATCATCGGCGATAACCTTGTCGATTTCAGCAACAGCGGTTCGTGTATAGTTAAATGAAGGTACTTTAATTGAGCTGGTCAACAGAGGTACATCTCCCCACAATGTAACCAGCATATTATAGGCGTATGCGCGAAAAAATCGTGCTTCCGCAGCGGCCTTCGGATTGCTATCGCCTACTCCATCAATGATGAGGTTGGCATTATTAATAAATGCATAGCATTTTTCCCACAAGAAACTTACGCCGCCATTTTCTGAATTGAGATCGGCATATTGGTAAAAAGGATTCTCAACGCCCTCTGTCGATCCAGCACTCGTAATATCTGTCCCGATCTGCCAACAGGAAAGAAATCCTTGCCTGCCACTGTAGCCCCAAAGCTGGGCAAAGTTATAATGTAAGCCCAGCAACCTGTTCTCCACTGTCGTCGGATCAACATTCGTTGCATCGTAATTAGAATAGGGTTTCTCGTCCAAATAGCCTTTACCACAAGAGCTGGCTCCTACGGATAACAAAGCCAATATGGAAAATAAGGTGGTATAATTGTTAATCGTCTTTTTCATGTGTATGTAATTGATTTTTGAAAAATAAATGTCTAAGCATTAAAAACTAAGGTTAATGCCTAAAACATACGTCCTCACCATTGGATAGTTAATTGCATCATTCGTGGATCCCCTTGTAATATCGCGAGCCTCCGGATCCCAGCCCAGCCAATTGGTCCAGGTATACAGATTTCGACCGCTCGCATATACTGTCAGCCCCTGAACACCAATTTTTTCGACAAGTGGTTGTGGCATTGTATAACTTAAGGTTACATCTTTCAAACGGGTGAAACTGGCATTAGAAGGGAAGCCATATCCATGAACATTGGAGTGATTCCCCAGCGAACGCCATTCATTACTTTTGTTTTCCGGCGTCCAATATCCAAGGGCCGCAGGCGTGCTTCGACGTCCCATCTCGTCCGAGGCGGCGCCAATTTGCGGATTATTACGCAATGCTCCTTGTACAGTATTGATAAAAACATTTAAGGTGAATGCTTTATAAGTGAACGTATTGGTTAAACCTGCAGTCCATTTCGGTGCTGTCTGCCCAAGAACAGATCGATCACCGTCATCAATCTTTCCATCGGCATTTAGATCTGCCAATTTAAGGTCGCCCGCTTGCGCAGCATCATCCCATCCCTTGTTCGCTCCAGATGCAATCTCATCCGCCTGCCAGATCCCCACTTTCGTATAATCATAGATGACTCCTATGGGCTGTCCAATAAACCACCTATTGCCCAAGTCGTCTTTCCCGTTGCCATATACTTCTGTGATCTTATTTTTATTACGGGAAAAAACCAATGTACTCGACCAGTTAAATTGATCTTTTACGATATTTTTAGTGTTTAATGTCAGGTCGATGCCTTTATTCTCAATTTTACCAATATTCGAATATACTGAAGCAAAACCAGTTAGCTTGGGTAGACGTTGTTCAAGAAGTAGATCATAGGTACTGGATTTGTACATATCAATACTACCTGAGACCCGATTATTGAATAATCCAAAGTCAACACCTGTATTGAACCCCTTTGTTTTTTCCCATTGCAGATCATAATTCCCCATCAAGGTTCGGATCGTTAAGGCCGTATTTGACAAGCCATTCATTGCCATTGGACTTGAATCCATTAAAAATTGGGTGCGATAAACAGGGATCGCTTCATTTCCAGAAAGACCATAAGAAATACGCCATTTTAAATTACTGACAATCTGTTTGGCATTTTGCATAAAGGATTCGTTATGCAAATTCCACGCTACTGCTGCCGATGGGAAAGCACCATACTTGTTGTTTCTGCCAAAAACGGATGCGCCATCCCGGCGAACGGTCAAGGTCAGCATATAACGACTATCGTACGCATAATTTAAACGACCCATTTGCGAAATTGTACGGTATAAATCTGCAATCGAAGAAACCTTCTGTGTTGACGCCGCACCCAGATTTCCCCAACCAAGTGCATCATTGGGAAATACCTCGCCTGTTGCAATTGCCTGTTGCCAATATTTGCTTTTTGCCGCATATAGTCCAGTGAAGTCAATATGGTGCTTACCAAAGTTCTTGGTATAGGTCAATATATTTTCTAAGGTATAAGTCTGTGTTTCATTATTGGTTATACGTCCAAGACCAGCAAAATTATACACCGACTCACCTTCGTATTCATTGTTTCTAACCGGCACAAAGGAATACCCTGCATTCAACTTATATTTCAACCCTGCTAATGGCGTGTACAATTCACCAAAATTTAAATCGGCATAGCCATTCAGGCTAATGTTGAATTGACGGCGCTGCGGATCTAAGGTTGTTGGCAACAAAGGATTGGACCACAGTTGCTCGGAGTACATCGGGTATTGTGTTAAAGAGCCATCCTCATTATACATTCTGGCGTACGGACTCATTGCCGCAGCTTGCAACAAATTAGCCCGGCCGCCATCTCTATTGTGCGCAACGATAAAGGAGGATGTACCCACCGAAAGGTATTTGGTGGCCTTAAAATCGGTATTTGTCCGAAAAGAGTAACGTTTGTAATTGTAACCCAACAAAACTCCTTTTTCATTTAAATAATCGCCCGACACAAAATATTTGGCATTTTCACTACCGCCCGATAAACTGACGTTGTGGTTTTGTATGACGCCAGTCTGCATCACCGCATCCAGCCAATCCGTCGTTACGCCATTTTTATAATTGTCATATTCGTATTGATTGCGCACCGGACCGCCATTGTACAAACTCGTGTTGGTGATACGGGCATATTCCGCATAACGCTTTAACAGTTCCTCGCCAGAAACAGGTTCGAGGATATGCGCTACATGCTCTACCCCACCATAGCCACTATAACGAATGGACGGTTTACCGGTTGTTCCTCTCTTTGTGGTAATCAATATCACACCGTTCGAACCATTTACACCATAAATAGCCACAGCGGAAGGATCTTTCAGGATTTCGACAGATTCAATATCATTGGGATTGATGTCATTAATAGAGCCATCTGTTTTTGTCAATGGAATTCCATCCACAACAATAAAGGGCTCCGTTGTTGCACTAAGCGAATTTCTTCCTCTTACCTGCACCGAGGGCGCATCACCAGGAATGGATGATGCCTGGGATACCGTCACATTAGACACTGCACCCTGAATGGCCTGCATGACATTGTTCACAGGAATCTTTGATAGACGGTCTTTAGGAACTGAAGCGACCGAACCGGTTATATCCGATCGTTTCTGACTACCATAGCCCACCACCACAAGCTCTTCCAGCACATTTTCTGCAGGTACCAGTGCAACGTCCAGATTGGCCTGCTGCCCTATCGTGATTTGCTTCTCTTTAAAGCCAACGGATGTGATGATCAAGGTGCTACCTGGAGATGCCTGAATTGAGAAATTCCCCTGCCCATTAGTTTGCACAGTTTCCGCACCGCCTTTTACACGAATGGTAACACCTGCAATTCCCTTTCCCGAGGTATCTTTAATAACCCCTTTCACATTTGCACTCTGCCCGTAACTGGACATGGCTATCAGAAAAAGGCTGTTCAATAAAATGCCCTTTTTTGAATATCGGTTATAATAATGTTTTAACATAATTTATTAATAAATGATTTGGTTAGTTTTTCATATTCTACGTGCTTCTGGAATCAACCCAGCAATGCCAGAATGTCCAATGGATACTCTTCTCAAGTTGAATTCATAGCCTGTCGTTTATAATTGGTGTCCTTGTTTCCTGCGAAAAATAGTGCGCTAACTTTTGAAAGAAACAAGTGAATAATTCGTCCAACATTGTTTTGGACCCAAGACAAAAGTAGCTCTGAAGCGAGATTTTGGTGTTTGATTTTAGTTCAATTGAGTTGAAATTCGCTTCAAAATGCTGGAAAATCGACATTCAACAACGATAAACCAATTCAATTACGATGCGATAGCCTAATCAGCCAAGCTTAAAAAGCCACGGCAATCGGAAACACAGGCGATAAGAGTAGCCTTATTAGAACATAAAAAAAGGTTGCCATTTTTTGGCAACCCTTGTACACTTTATAACTACTGTTTGTTAAATGCGCGTAGGAAAGATGTAGTTCTCTCCGTTACGCCAGCGAATTTCCACTTTCTTATCCGTTGCTTTCACTTGTGGAAAAAGCTCTTCATTTGTCCATTTTTCTCCCGATTTCTTCCACAGCTGTAAGGTGACATACCATTGTCCTAGCGGCTTTTCTCCACCTACAAAACAATTCAATACAGCACTCTCTTGCGCTACAGGATGAAGTCCTTGACAACTTAAGCTTTCCATCCCCTCCCAACCCATGAGCCTTACCATAGCCAATTGGTATTGCCCATTATCTAAAATCATCGCCTCATTGCCGTTATACTCCATTTTTTCTGAATGGATAGGATGATCCTTCCATTTTGGGAGGGCATAATGCCCCAGCCGCAAGGCCAAAGGCTTTTCGGAAAGTAATTGATCACATCTCAAAATTCCATTTGCTATTGTCCGTTCTGCCAAGAATAGATGTATACTCGTATCCGAAGCCAAGGTCGCCGTACGGCGATAAACTCCCTCCTCGTACCCGCTAAATTGATACATCCGAAGTGATTCCCACTGGGCAGGTTGGGTCTGAAAAGTATAATTCATTGAAATTTCCCCGTTCTTCCCATCGGCCTGCCAAGGAAAAGCACTATTATAGGAAAGCTTATTGTAATTTTCCGTCCCTTGATAATAGCCGATGTCCCTACTGGTATTCCAAGATCGGATTTCGGAGGCACCGATGCTATCATAATCAGTGATCAACATTTGTGCCCCCTCTATATAGGTATTCAGCACCTTCGCATTTGGAATCTGACGATTCCAGGCACCCTGATTTTCTGAAGCAGTCCAAAAACTGCTATTTTCCGGAACCAAAAGACCTAAAAAGAATTTCCCCAGCCAATATGCACTTCCCCGGCAACTATACTCCTGTACCGCAGGATCAAAAGCGCCATAAAAGCCCAGGTTGGGAATACCATCCGAAAGAAAATCCGGATGCTCTAAAAATTGCAACAAAGTACCCGAAGCAATTCTCCGCATCCAACCATAATTGATGGAAGGATCATCCAATAACCCCAATAATGGAAAGGGTACTGCGGCCCCCATACGATACGAAATACTACGGCCCCACATAATCATTTCACCATTACGGCTAAATAAATAGGGATAACTTTTCACCACATCATGCAAATTCGATTTGAATTTTGCAGCAAGTTCAGGGTACATCGTCGCACCATAATTAGCGGCCCAAAGCGATCCATACAGCTGAAAAGCCCACATACTGTAGTAATCGTAGTAAGGACTGTCATTATACCAGCCATCGCCCCTATAATCTTGAAGACATTTTTCCAATAAATCCTTCAGGTAATCCTCCCGAACAGGGTAACCTCTACTTTTAAAAAAGCTTAAAATCATAATATTGAAAAATCGCCAATTCATCTGTATCGTTGGTCCATTACCATAACTCAGCATGGTTTGTGCGAGTTCATTTTTAGTATGTTGTGGCAACGGATCCCAAAGCACTTCAGGCGCTGCCATTAGCGCCACAGCCAAACCTCCAAATTCGACCAGCTTTTGACTCGGCCCGCCTTTTTCTGGAAGTGGGGCAATATAGCTTTCGGAGCCCTTATGTAATAGCAGTTCCAGTTGATGCCTATAATAATCTGCTACGCGAATACCACGGATCTCGTAGTCGGCATTTTTCTTTAAAAGCGGCACAGCGATGAAAAGCGTACGGCAAAGCCCCTCTAATCGTTCTGTTTCATTGTGCACGCCATCTCTAGGGTAGCTACGTCCAGGCTGCTTGGGAAATAACATCGGGCTATTTAAGTCGCTAACGACAGAAAATGCCCCTTCCAACAGATAGGATGCAGCATCCATCCAATGTTGGCGTGTTAGTCCAGTGTAAGGACTTTTTTTAAAATCTGGATTTTTCAGTTCGAAAACTGAACTATTCTGGCTCAGAGCAGTTGCTGCGAATCCAAGAAAAACGCAGCTAAACACCAGCAGTCTAAGTAGGCCCTGTTTTATTTTCATGTTGCTTAATGTTATCATTTTCTTCTCCCTTTGTCGCGCCATTCCAGCACTTTTACTGCTGTCGGATCCGTTTCTGCTAACCCCTCCCCATCTTTTTGTACCGTAGCCTGTACGAATAGCGCAATTTTCCGTTTCTTTCGCCACAACTCAGTATCGTAAGTTGGTTCCCACGCTCCTACAGATTCTTGACAAAGATCAGTAATCCTCGGCGATTCTTGCTGCATACCCTGTAACGTCAAAATCGAAGGCCGGCTGCCCCTTTCCTGATCACGAAAGATCAATGTTAATGCAATCTTCTTATCCTTACCCCGAACCAATAGCTGTGGTCTTGCAATAGGAATCTCCTTTGTACCACCACCACTTAAGCTAAATGGGGTTTTTCTAAAATCAAAAGATCGAACCTTCCATTGACCATCCTGTAAATAAATAACTTTATATTGCGGAATGTCAGATGCTGGAGCACGCCAGTAAGTAGTAATGAAAGGATTCCCGCTATCGTCAGCAGCGATTGATGTTTGATTGATTAATTCGTGCCGTTCCGGAATCCGGGCAGCATACTCTGCTGTAGATGCTTTCATGGGCAGGTCATATCTTATTCCGTCGCTTCGCTCCCATGTCAATCCGCCATCCTTTGAACAAGCATAAGCCATATCATGATTGCTCGCTACATTTGGACTTTCACGCCAAACCCAAGAGAGGTGTATCGTTCCGTGGTTATCGACATAACTTTGCCAATAAGCATTTCTCTTTCCCTCCCCATCAATCAAATTGCTATGGATACGTTTCCATTGCTGCTGTTTACTATCGTACGTATTCACCACAAGGTTGCCATTCCCGGATCCACCATCCCGATATAAAAATAACAGCTCACCATTGGGCAGTTTTAAGAATTCGGGATAAGTCACCCGGCTTTCATTTTGACCGACCATAATCTGCTCATCACCGAGTACAAGACTATTCGGATGGATAGATCGCGCATAGCGCAATCGACTATTATGCTGATCCCAGCACACGTGCAGATATCCTTCCTGATCCACCATGATGCTGATCACATTATGCGCATCTTTGGCATTGCCGGTATAACCTGAGCGACGCAGCTGCCAAAGTTTACCGGATAGTAGGCGTCGCCCTAATACAACATATCCCTGCCCATCGTAATAGGCTATATATTGATATTTGCCGTTGCTGGTTAGGGAATTTTTCCGAAATACAGCGGTGTTGACCGTATTCTTAGCCCATCCGTTTCCGGCTATTGTTTCCTTAATTTCTTGTCCTTGCACTGCACAAAGAATCAAGAGGAATGAAGCGCACATCATTCCTATTCTACATATTTGAATCCGATATCTTTTCATTAACAGCCACTATCTTAGTGAATAGCTTTACTATAGTCCTTACTCCAATCCTGACCCGACCAAATTCGCTTGGCACTCCAGTCCTCAACTTCACTTGTCCAGAAAGGATCTTCATCAGACAAGCCTAAAGGCAAGAAAATAACCGAACAGAGATAAGGGCTACCCTGATTATTATACGAATCTGCCAGGCCAGGCTGGCTACCATACAGGCCCAATGTCAACCAGCCATTTTGGTAGGTACTTGGATTTTCTGTTGTCTTTTTCAACACAGCAGACAGCGCACCCCGCACCTGCCCGTTGGTTAGTTCTTGAGGAAGTCGTTTCTTGAATGCCATGTCGGCTAAGTGATGAAAGGCTGCAGCACGATAAATTACGGATCTTCCTGTTGGTGGAAAACTACCATCTGCATTGATTAAGCGCTCTTGGATGATGGCATATCGCTCATTACGAAGGCTGATTTTAGCAAACATGCTATCGTAATGTTTGGTCTTCAATTGAATGATGTCCATGATGCCGGCCAAAAAAGGATGAATGACATAACTATTGTAGTAATCAAAAGCATAATGCGGACCATCCATATACATACCATCTCCGACATACCATTGCTCTAATTGCTGCAGGGCATAGTCCACACGCATTACATCCCAATCGGTAGAATATTGAGCTAAAAAAGCTTCGTTCATCGCCGAAAATAGCAGCCAATTCGAATAGGCAGGCCGAAATTGACGCGTTATCTTGATCGATGCAATCAAATTTTTTCTAGTTTGCTCATCAATGTGATCCCACAGCCATGGACTCCGGATAAAACCTAAAGCAATGAAAGATGCATCTACAAGCTGTTGTCCGCCCAGATCAAAACGCATAAAATCTCGCGCATTACTATCCAACGCATTTTTTAGTCCCTGAACAGTCCATGCTCTGTATTGATCGCGGAGCTTTCTTTCTGCTTTGGACCCTCCATCCAATGAAAGCCACGGACCAATACCGGACAATACCCTTCCCAAAACCTCAACGTACTGCACTTTAATCCGATGCGCTCTGTTATCCACCTGCGTGGATGTCATCTGAGGCATATTTAATCGAAGACTGTCATGTGCTAAACTCCTTAATACGGGCCGCAGCATGCGATCCATTTCTTGGAGCCAGAACGTTCTACTTGCCTCATCAGGCACAGTAGACGTTTTTTTTACAGTTTGCCCCTGAACAGATTGACCTGCCCACAGCAAAAGGAAGAAAAATACAACTTGATTTATCATCTTCATACATCACTTATTTTTTATTCAGATAACGGTACATCTCTGTTCCGGCCAATAAGAATGCACCGACACCAAATGGAGCAGTAGAATTAGCATCCACAACCTGTCCGGGAATAGCTTTCTCACCGATAGGCTGTACATATCCAATTCTTCCGTCAGCTTGCAGCGAAATTTCACTGAGGTAGTTCCATCCCTTAAGCGCCGCTTTAGAAAACTTCGGATCAATGAGTATTCCCTGGTTGAGTCCCCAAAGTAAACCATAGGTAAAAAAAGCCGTACCGCTTGTCTCCCGCCCAGGAGCATGTTCAGGATCCAGCATACTTCGCGTCCAAAACCCTTCCTCTTGCTGGCAGCTCACGATTGCATGTGCCATTTTTTTGAACCTTTCATGGTAATAATGGTAATGCTTATCCGCTTTGGGTAAATCTTGCAGAACCTTTGCCAAGGCTGCAAACACCCAACCATCACCCCGCGCCCAAAAATCTTTCTTGCCGTGGAGGCTCTGGTGTTTGGGATAGACATATTTGGCATCGCGATAATATAAATGCTCATCCTGATCGAACATAATACTATCTGCGTAGCGCAAATAGGTATACATTTTATCAAGATAGCGTGGATCTTGCGTCAATTTATACATCTTGGTCATCACCGGCATGACCATATACAAACCATCAGCCCACCACCAATAATCTGTATTGGGTGTATGAATCTGATAGTGCATAACTTCTTTAGCACGCGCTATCTTTTCGGGACTTGGCGACAAATTATAAAGATCAATATAGGTCTGGAAACAAATCTGCCAATCTCCAAAAAGAACATAATCATCCGTTTCACCATAACTATATTTCCACTCTTGTTTGTTGGTTGATTTCGCACCTTTCCAATCATTGAATTTGGCCCAGTCCTCAGAATATTTCAGATCACTTTTTGAATTGGAAATCTTATAGAATTCCATATTTCCAGTATGGTAAGCTGCCTGATCCCAAAATGCCCAAACTTGTGGCTTGTGATGAGATTGCCAATAATCGTTTGCACTTTTGAGTTGAGAAAGGACAACTTCTTTTTTTAGTTTCTGTCCAAAAGAAAAATGTCCTATAAGTAATAGGCATAAAATAAAGTTGATACGCATGTCTTGAGATTTATAAATTTGATCCCCAACCGGGATAAACAAAGCTACCACAAATCGATTTTGTAGATGTTTGAATAAAGACTAATCATGACCTAAAATGGGATCATTTTGCGTCTAGAAGGTCTAAAAATCGCGTAGAGTAGCTTCAGATTCAATAAACGTACAATATACACTTATTTAAAAAACATTTGTATCTTTAATCCGTATAAACCTAAAAATTTTCAGTTGGATTCCCGCTTTCGTCCAGTGACACAGCTATCTAGGAGCGAAAGGACATACTGCCGCCCGCTTCTGTCAATGAAGCACAGCAGCTATTGATGGATAAGAATGCTAACTAAACTGGATGTTGAAAGAGGTGGATTAAAAGATTATCAAGATGAGCGCACGTATTCGACAGATTATTGCATTTTTGCATCTATATCTATCCTTGACTACTGTTGTTTATAGCCAACAGATGGGGCTTGATCCCGTAACAAAAAATTATGAGCTTCCCTCCCTCACGATCAATCAGACGATACAGGATCGCGAAGGATACATCTGGTATGCCTCCACACAGGGTTTAAGTCGTTATGATGCTTATAATATCCTAAATTTTAAATTGAAGGATGCCGCCGGAAAAGCCACCAGTCAACAAGCGATCCGCACGCTTATAGAATTCGAAAACAAACTAATTTTAGGGGGAGAAAAAGGTGTTTATGTATTAGATAAGCGCAATTATAAGGTTGTCCCACTGAATGATCCACGGGTAGCCAACGTTCGCGTCAATACCCTGTTGGTTGACGGTTCAAAACGGCTTTGGATTGGCACAGATGATGGTATTTATATCTATGATAGCGCATTGAAGCCTTTGACGAACGCCCAAAGTGCATCTATTCTAAATAATAGCATGCGAGGCAAAACCGTTAATACGATCTTTCAGGATAGCCAGGCTCGGATTTGGCTGGGTGTCTGGGGAGACGGCTTATTTATGTTAAGTCAGGGTACCAACAAATTAAAGTCTTATCCTAGACTAGGCCAACGCAACAATCCGTTCAAACTCATGGAAGACGACCATGGACAACTATGGTTATGTACTTGGGGAGATGGGATTTATTTATTCGATCCGCTGCAGGCGACTAATCCCTACAGAGAAATTGAAATAAAAAATAAGCGCCGACATGGCGGTAAAGAGGATCTTTTCTACAACATTCTTCAGGATAGAAGCCGCCATTATATTTGGGTGTTGTCTTTCTCGGGCATATCGACACTTCAATATCGAAATGGTCAATTACAAGAAATTGATCTTTCGAGCCACTTCAACAACACGACAAATATTTTTAATGATATCTACCAAGATAAACACGGCACATTATGGCTCGCTGTAGGTGGTAAAGGGGTGTTCATGTTTAGCTTTGACAAACCAATCGTTAAAAACTATAGTTTCAAACAGATTAAGGCATTATATAGTATTTCCCCAAATCTAAATATGCTCTATCGCGATCAAACCGGAATCTTTTGGTTCAATCTGGAACGTTTTGGATTTGGTAGCCTATCTCCGAAAACAAATCAACTCAATACATACAGCAATTCCAATTTCAGGGATCTAATTTCGATCCGTGCTGTTACCTGTGCCACAGATTTTGGACAGGAACTGTGGGTCGGCTCTGCCTATGAAGCTTCGATCAATGTTTTTCAGAAGAAAAACAATACGATCAAATTCTTACGGAAGATCGATTTAGTTCAACAGATCAGACATCAAGGTAAACCTTCATTTTTCTTTACGGATTCGCAAAAACGACTCTGGATTGCAACGACGCAGGGCCTCCTCATAAAAAAATCGGAATCGGAACCTATCACGATGATTGCTAAGATAAAGGATCAGCCCGTAGCGATTGCCCAAGGGAAGGGAAACCTTATCTGGATCGCAACCAAAGAAAACGGAATCTATTGTATCGATAACCGCAATTTACAGTCCATAATCAGACACATTGGAAAGGAGACGCCAGGATTACGAACGGATCAGATTGAAACGATGGATGCTGATCGGGGCGGTAATCTGTGGATTGGCACCAAAGATAATAGGTTACTGAATTATCAACTCGCAGGCCAAAAAGTATCAGAAATCGCCAACAGTACATTATTTGAGAAAAACCAACTGCTCGATGTTGTCTGTCTCGATCGCTACACCTGGCTGTCTACGACACGAAATTTATACAAGATCAACCAGGCGAACAAGCATATAAGTGAATTTTCTACAGCTGACAGCCTCCAAGTCAACATGTTCTCAAAACGGGCTTTTGCTGTAGACAGGAGCTCCAATACCATTTACTTTGGCGGGTACAATGGAATTGTTCAACTGGATGATAACAGCATCTTACCGGATTTTAACGAAAAAGTCCTTATTTCAGATATAAAAATAAACAATAGATCCATTGTTTTGGAATCCGAAAAGGAGCTATTTAGCGATGATATTGCTAGTTTAACACTGAATCCCCAAGACCAAAATATCGAAATATCGTTTTCTGCCCTACCTTTTAACCAGAAAGGAAAAATACGTTACGCTTATAAATTAGAAGGGGTAGATAAAGAATGGATCTACGCTCCGCGAGATCGTATTTTTGCGACATACAACAATTTAAGTAAAGGAAAGTACAGGTTTTTAGTCAAGTCAACCGATTTGTACAATAAGTGGAATACAGCTTCTACTCAAATTGAAATCATAAAAAAGCCTGCCTTCTATGAGAGTAATTTAGCGTATTTTCTATACGCCTGTGCGTTTATCGGCATTGCTTTCTTTTTTATTAGCTATTCTGTCAAACGTCTTAAATTGAGCGGTGATTTAAAGATAGCGCAGATCGAAAAGGAAAAGACGAAAGAACTTGCGCAGTCCAAGCTCAGTTATTTTACCAATATTTCACATGACCTGCTGACGCCTCTTACAATTATCTCTTGTTTAGTTGACGATGTGCAGATGACTACAAAGAATAATTTGGAGCAATTCGATAAAATGCGTCTTAACCTCAGTCGTCTAAAACGGCTCCTCCAACAAATCCTAGACTTCCGAAGAATGGAAAATAACAGCATGAAACTGCAAATCAGCGCGTCTAATTTCCCTTCTTTTGTTACCCAATTGGGTGACATGCATTTTGGCCCCATTGCCAAAAAGAAAAAAATCGACTTTGAAATTCAGCATGGAGACTGTCCTGAAATCCTTTTCTATGACGTTGACAAAATTGACAAAATTTTGTTCAATCTCTTATCCAATGCATTTAAATATACGGAGCAAGGTGGAAAGATTACACTCTCCTATCATGTAGAGGAAAGCATGGGCTGCAACAGACTATTCATCTATGTTCGCGATACTGGTATAGGAATTTATCCCGAAGACATGGAGAAAATTTTCACAGCTTTCTACACCAATACATCCACAAAACATCTTGAAAGTAATGGTATAGGACTATCCGTGACCAAACAGCTGATAGAGGCGCATCATGGCAAAATTCATGTAGAAAGCCAACGCCATATCGGAAGTAACTTCCAAATCACGGTTCCGGTAGATAAATTGTATTACCATAACCAAGGGATCGCTGTCATGGAACAACCTTTTGTTGAAGAAATTAAGGCTACCATTATGGAATCGAATACCGTTGATGATAGTACACCCAAAAATGCAACACAATCCAAGCTCAACCTCCTATTGGTGGAAGACAATGAAGAACTTCGTTCGACTATGGCGCGAATTTTAGCTCAAAATTATCAGGTACATATTGCTCACAATGGACTAAAAGGTCTGGAAGTACTCGAACATACTGAAATAGATATCATTGTGAGCGATATTATGATGCCTGAACTCGATGGACTCCAGTTATGCAAGACGATCAAATCCAATGCAGAGTTCAATCATATCCCTATTTTACTACTGACTGCCAAAAATAGTATTGAAGATCGTATAGAATGCTATCAAGCTGGTGCAGACGGTTACATTAGCAAGCCTTTTGAGATTAAGGTTCTGGAAGCCAAAATCCAAAGTTTTATTATTAATAAACGTTGTCGTCAACTCGTTTTTCAGCATAACACGCAGATTAATATTTCGACACTCGATCATACACCTTTAGATGAAAAATTTGTTCAGAAGATGATTCAAGTTGTCGAAGAACATCTTGCCGACGATCAATTTGACGTGATCAAGCTGGGAGATATATTGGGCCTATCCAAATCAACGCTATATCGAAAGACCAAAGTTCTGCTGAATGTATCTCCCAGTGAATTTATTAAAAATATACGGCTAAAACATGCGTGTCAGATCATGGAAAAAGACAGATCCATTGCTGTTAGTGAAGTCGCCTTTGAAACAGGCTTCTCCGATCCCCGTTATTTTGCCACCTGCTTTAAAGCAGCTTTTGGGCTAACTCCAAGTGAATTTCAAAAAAACGCAGCAGCAAATATACTTACTCCCACATAAATGCTATCAGTTAACAATGAAACACCTCGATGTGAATAGCATTTAATCGTAATTTAGCAAAAGATAACCATAATCAAATTTTAGATGGCACTAAAACATCGAATTATCCTAATTAGCCTTATCCTTTTAAAATTCGTCATTCAATATCACTTGATTAGTCCGGTATACGAATTACAGCGTGACGAATTTTTACATCTTGATCAGGCAAACCATTTAGCCTGGGGTTACCTCTCTGTACCCCCACTGACCTCCTGGACCTCATACCTCATTAAAATAGCCGGGAATTCAGAATTCTTGATCAAATTCTTTCCAGCATTGTACGGAGCCTTAACAGTGCTAGTTGTTTGGAAAACAATAGCGGCACTGAAAGGAAATCTCTTTGCGCTCCTATTTGGCAGCTGCTGCATCATGTTTTCCGTACTCTTCCGCCTGAATGGTTTGTACCAGCCAAATTCTTTGGATGTTTTGTGCTGGACCGCCATATACTACCTCATCATACAGTACTTGAACAACCGGCAACCTAAATGGCTGTTTTATATTGCCATCGTATTCGCCTTCGGTTTTTTGAATAAATATAACATCGTATTTCTGATCTTAGGCTTAATTCCTGCTCTTGCGCTCGTACCCGAACGGAAAGTTTTTATGGAACGAAAATTATATGGTAGCCTACTCCTCGCTATAGTGATTATCTTACCGAATTTAATATGGCAATATCAAAATAATTTCCCGGTATTCGCTCATTTTAAAGAGCTTCAGGCCACGCAGCTTGTCAATGTGAATCGCTGGAGCTTTTTACGTTCTCAATTTCTGTTTTTCTTCGGTACTTTTCCCGTTTTAATTTTCGCTTTATATGCTCTTGTAAAATATCCAATATTTAAACCTTATCGCCTGTTCTTCTGGTCGTTTTTTGTTACCATTGGTATTTTCTTATTTCTCAGAGCGAAGGATTATTATGCGATAGGCATTTATCCAGTCTATTTTGCTTTTGGTGCAGTTTATATTTCATCACTTTTGGAAAACAAAACAGGTAAAATTCTAAAGCCAGTCTTGATCGCTCTAACGGTCGTTTTATTTCTCCCCGTCTATAACATAGCATTTCCCAATCGGAATCCAGCTTACATTGTTGACCATCCCGAGAAGTATAGGAACTACGGCATGTTAACCTGGGAAGATGGCAAAGAACACGCTCTTCCGCAAGACTTTGCCGATATGTTAGGTTGGAAGGAACTTGCCCACAAAGTAGACAGTATTTATCGCCAGATGCCTGATCCAGAAAATACACTTGTTCTTTGCGACAATTATGGGCAGGCTGGTGCTATAAATTACTACTCGAAACTGGGAATTAAAGCTGTTTCGTTCAATGCAGATTATATCAATTGGTTTGATCTGAGTAAAAAATACACCAATTTGATCCGTGTCAAGAACTATTGGGAGCGCGGGATAGAGTTGGAAACAACGGGCCCTTTCTTTAAAAAATCCATGGTAGCAGACTCCGTCACAAACAGCTATGCGCGTGAACATGGAACAACGGTCTTCTCTTTTATTAACGCTAAAATTAATATCAATAAACGCGTATCAAATGAAATAGCATCAGAAAAAAGAAAAAAAAATCTTCCTTTATAAATGACGGGCAAGACGGCCTGTAAACTGCACGATTTGGCAGTTTAAACTCATGCGTAACTTTACCGTCAACTTATGCCAAAAAAAGCGGATTTCTACTTATTCGAATCGGTATTTTACCCTATGCTTTCCCTAACGCTTTTTATTTAATTTAGCACCACTTTTTTAAGCGATACCATGGGAAGCAAAACTATACTGATGTTGGACGATGATAAGCATGTCCTTGAGATATGTACAATAATTCTTGAAACAAATGGTTATAATATAGCCGTTTCACAAACCTCTCATGACATCATTGAAAAAGTGGAGGAAGTACGTCCAGATTTAATTCTGATGGACAATTGGATTCCAAAAATAGGCGGTGTTGAAGCCACCCGGCTACTCAAAAATCATCCTTTATATCGAGATATCCCGGTGATTTATCTATCTGCAAATACCGATATTGAAACGCTTGCAAAGCGGGCTGGAGCCGATAGCTACCTTGCCAAGCCTTTCGATCTAGAAGACCTAGAAAATCGCATAGCTGAACTGCTTGAAAACCCTTCCCCGCTTAGAACATGCCTGTAGACTTTAGTATGCGCTATCCGGCAGCAGTTTTCTTTAAAAAAGCACATTTCTATCGCGGTTTTGATTTCAAGCACTAAATTTCAGACACAACATCCTCCTGTTTTGTGTGCAGCTTGCTGCGGTAGGTAATCCCCCATTTGGCAATTTCGTCGATGATGGGTCCCAAAGTTTTACCACATTCAGTCAATTCGTATTCAACAGTCAAAGGCTTAGTGTTAAGCACCGTTCTTCTGATCAATTGATTCATTTCCAGATCCTGAAGTTCCTTAGATAACATTTTGGCTCCAATCCCATCAACTTCGCGCAATAGTTCCATAAAACGTAATTTCTCCACTAACAATAAGGTACCGATGATATGGAATTTCCATTTTCCTGCCAAAATTTCCATGCTATCATTGATGGCTAACATGCGCGTTTTACATACACCCGACGACGTTAAAGTTGCTTCCTTTTTCATTTCGCTATTTTTTATTCTTCTATTGCCGGCCGCCAGTGGTATTTTTAATTCCATAGACGATCATTCTTAGATCAGTTGACTAGAGCGTCTCCGTTTCGTTGACCTAAATTTCCAACAAAAATACAGATTTATAAAGTGATAAGGCACTATCTTTTTGGAAAGTAGTTTCCTTAAGGAAACTAATACCAAAAATAAACTATCTATATTCTACCTTTGTACCAGCAGCATCAAAAGCTCAGATTGGCAGCGTTGATGCTGTCAAAGTTTAAATCGTATATAACATATAACAATAAAACGATAAAAAAATGAAAAAGCAATTAATTTCGGGTTTAGCCCTTATCCTCTTGTTGGCTTCTTGTCAAAACACAAATGGTGATAAAGCAACAACAACAACTGCACAGGAAGTAACTGAACAAAAAGGACAAACTTACACTGTTGAAGCAGATAAAAGTTCATTGAAATGGACTGGATACCACAAAGGTGGTTTAAATCCAAGATATGGTGTTCTGAAAAGCGAGGGTACGCTATCCGTCGAAAATAATGCTGTAACCGGTGGTACTTTCACCATCGATGTGAATTCTATTCTTACCGATTCTGCTTCGGTGGATCCTACAACTTCAGGTGGTAAAAAATCATCAGATTTGGATGCGCATTTAAAAAGTGCTGATTTCTTTGACGTAGCCAAATATCCAACTGCGAAATTTGAAATCACCAAAGTCGGTCCATTCGATGCGGCACAAGGAAAAAGTGTTGTTGCTGACGCAACAAATACAGTTAGTGGTAATTTGACGATCAAAGATAAAACGGTAAATGTAACGTTCCCTGCAAAAATTACCTTCAATGGTGACGAGGTAACATTCTACTCTAAATTTACGATCCAAAGACAAGATTGGGGACTTACTTACGGTACAGAAGGTAACCCACAAGATTGGATGATTGCACAAAACGTTGACATCGAGCTTAATGTTACCGCAAAAAATGCTAAATAATTTTTTATAGCAATAAGTCATTCATGGCATCAAATAGATTAATCAAGTACAACTTACCTGATTAATCTATTTGTTTTATATACCCTTCAAATACGAGATCCTCCTGATTCGAGACATGGATCAAATGGGAATCCTTTAGAAGATATAAGCGATCGCTTACATCCATAACTTGCCTAAAATAGTGATCAGCTATCAATATTCCTTTGCGATGTCTGACACGTTCAATGTGCGCGCTAATCACCTCAATAAAAATAGGACTAAGTCCGACAAAGGGTTCATCAAGTAAAACAAAAGAATGTTTGGTATGCAATAGTATTAAGGTTTCAATAAAGCGGATCATTCCTAACGAGAGGTTACCCAGATGCCTATTTAAATTTTCATGAATAAATGAAAGTTCCAGTAAATGAGAATCATCTATTTCAAAAAAACGAATTGCTTCAGAAAGCCGCAATTCTCGAGGTAAAAAGCCTTCTTGGGACAGATATACAATCTCCTTCGTTCGGTATCCCTTTTCAAATTTTACACCTTGGCAACGCATAAATGCAAAATCAGGTTTGGTCTCTCCAAATATGATATTCATTAGCGTAGACTTTCCGCTTCCATTTTTTCCCAATATTCCAATCACCTCGTTCGGCCCAAAAGTCAAAAAAAGATTTGAAATGATCTTTCTTCCACCACGGCTAAACGATAGACTATCTAGGTATAAATTGCGATCATAAAGCATTTCAATATCAGACATAGTATTATAAATAACAATAAATCTATTCCAGTAAGCCTTATTAGCATCCGACTCGGCGAAAGGTGGAGGTTTTTAAGAAATATTTTCTTTTTAGAAAGGTGAAAGAGATATTCGACGGCAACAGATAGAATAGTACCGAAAACCTTCAACCAGAATATGAACATGAAGAACGACGCTGTATCAATGGATCTCAACATAAAACGTTGCGACTGCCAAAGAATACAGACGGTCACCCATAGATTAAAAAGAATTATGAATCTAAAAAATTTTAAACTCAATCGTACCATTTGCTTATGACTCAATAAGGATTGGAAAAGAGATTTAAATTGGCGTTATCGTTATCGATAACATGTAAACGCTGTCATGAATATAGCGAAATAAAAAGATTGTATATCAGTTTTAACATTCCTTAACTCCAGCACACATTGTACAAAGTACTTAGGCGAAAACCTAATCTGTTGAGATTTATGGGATGCCGTAAAGATACTGCTGAGGTAGCTTAACGTGCTAAAAATGGGCTCCATACTCGATTACCTCGGTTTTTAAAAGCATCTTTTTCGCGCTATGATTACTCAATGTCGCTGTTGCTATTTTAGTCTTTGTATCGACACTGATCGCCAGTTCGGCGCTATCCCCCCTTTTATCACTGAAAAATGAAGCAAAGTTTTTAAAAGTTTCATCTTCATCAAAAATAAACCGGGCGGCGCAGCGGTTATTATGCTGATCATACCATTTGATGTAAATATCTTTCGGAAGGCCTCGAGCCTCCATTTCCATATACCGGCCGCTCTCATCAAAGACAAAACGCTCTGCATTAAAAAACTCAAAATCTGCATCGAAAGCTTTAATGTCGGAAGAAAAAATAAATTTTGGCTGCAACTGATAGCGCATACGCAATTTATCCCAATAACCATACGGAATAGGTTTATTTGCAATTGCTTGCTGAATCTCCGAAGGAATAATTGAAGTGTCGGACAATACCGTTTCTCGCCATTCCTTATTAAAGATATTTCCATACGCCCCATTTCCTTTGTATTGATCCGTAGCTTTGATCACTACTTTCTTAGCTTGATATCGGCCGATTTCAATTTGACGACGTCCTGTGCCCGTGACCCATATCACCAGTACGCCCCCCGGAGCAAAACCCAAAATAATCTTATTATAATGTTCGTCCACAGTTTTGTTCGCTCCTTTTTCTTGAAATGACGTGCTGAAAAGTGTCCGTAATTTATTGTAATCAATCGCACCCTCCATCCGATAAAAAGCATCTTCAACGAATGAATACCAAGTCACATCCAATGCTTTAGGTATTGACATCATTTGTTCATACGAACCACCTCCTGCTTGTCCCCACACGCCATGATAGTTCACAATATTGCCCTCACTAAACGTAAATTTGTAATCCTCATCTTTTGGAAAGATAAAACGTCCATTATATAACTGAACCGGATAAGCTGTTGGGTTACTCATCGAGCAGGACCATGTATAGCGTCCGTTCTTAACATGATCTTCCTGCCTGAGACGTGCCTCCCGTCGTTCATTAAATGCGCTTATAGTCGTTGATAATGCAAATATAACCGGGAGTGAAACCAGAAGTCCGAATAGCGTGAACAGCACATATTTCCAGGATGTTACTGCCCAGATTATCATCACGCCGCTCGATAAGGAGAGGAATGCACTGATTGTTAACATCCAAGGCAGCATTTCCTTAATTACCCCAACTAAATCCGCATAATAACGATGTTCGTACGCATTATCTAACGTAAATAAATAAAGTAATACTGGAAGCAAGAAAGAAAAAAAGCAATAAAATAGAAATCCGTAACCAAATTCAAAAACGATTTTTTGCTTCACTACCCTACTAAATTTCTTCCTAAAAACATCGAAATGAAAATAAACCAACGCGAGAATAATAAAATACGGCGAACAGCAGAAAGCCGCATAAATCATATTTAAATCTGCTTCATGTACAAGTAGGGTCGCGATGAGACTAAAAATAGCAACCAAAAAAGCAGAAACTGTAACTCTTACAATCATTATATTTTGTTTTAATCCAAAAAGCTGTCGTCCTCTATTAAGATACAACAACACGTTTTAAAAATAGTAAGAAATATTTTAGGAATATAAGCAGATTGATATTCAACTGTCCTGATCAAATATTCGACCCAAAGCAGGGAAATCAAATCGTCTAAGTAAAGTCGATCAAGTTTACTAACTTCGTTTTTATTGTTACCATCATGGATACCCACTATAAAATTAGACAAGCCACAGCAAGCGATTCGCACCGTGTTCCTGAAATTATGCTTCAGGCAATGGAAGAGATGATATTCCGCTTGATCCGACAAGAAGATCAACATGCAGCCGTACATTTTTTAACGCAGCTTTTCCAACAAAAAGGAAATCTCTACAGCTATGAAAACACTTTTGTGGTCGTTGACGTCGATGACCGGATTATAGGTTCATTGACAGGTTACGATGGTGACCGGTTTATTGAATTAAGACAGCCTATCCTGGATCTTATAACGGAGCACTACGCAAATAATTTGATTCCAGAAACTGAAACGGCCGGTGGCGAATTTTATATCGATTCCATCGCTGTTGCCCCCACTGCAAGAGGTAAAGGTATCGGAACCAAACTTTTACACCATGCCATTACACATGCTAAAGAAAATCACTTTAATCAGGTTGGCTTACTTGTTGACCTCGCGAATCCAAATGCGCGAAAGCTCTATGAAAGGATTGGTTTTCACATTGGGAAGAAAACGTACGTTGCAGGTAGCGCATATTATCATATGTATATGCAGCTTACTTAAATAGAGCTCTTGTTAAACGTATAACCTATTGGTACCCACATTCCGCCAACTGCTTCAAAAAAAGCACGTGGACAGCTTTGGAGGACAAATAGCGTATACCTGCAAAGCTTAGTTAATCGCTATTGCATGGTATAAAATCTTCAAAAATCGAGATAGAATGCACAAAATTTGAACGCTAGTTCTATCTATATTTGCACATAAAATGAAACAGCATCTTCAAAGAAAATTACGGATATACCGATACGTGGTCTATAGGGAGACATTAGTCGATCCTTGGGAACATTTTTGGTCCTTCATTGGTGCCTTTGTCGGGATATTCATTATCGCTTATATCCAATCACTTCACTTACCCTCAATAGAAAATGTCTTTTTGATAGGCTCTTTTGGAGCTTCTTCAGTTTTGGTTTACGGAGCGATACAAAGCCCACTAGCACAGCCTCGCAACCTAATCGGTGGGCATGTTGTCTCTGCCATCGCTGGCGTCACAGTGGCGCAGCTCCTTCCTGATATTATTTGGCTTACAGCCCCTTCTGCTGTTGCGTTGTCAATTGTGTGTATGCAGTATACCCGTACCTTGCATCCTCCGGGTGGAGCAACAGCGCTGATTGCAGTCAGCAGCGGAACGAAAATTGCATCTATGGGATACTGGTATGTATTAAGCCCGGTTCTATCAGGCTGCACAATTCTATTGCTAGTAGCCTTAATTTTTAACAATATTACCAAGAACAGACATTACCCTGTAAAAAAATCACGCCTGCGCCGTTCAAGGAGGCAGCATTTAAAAAACCGCTTTGCTAAAGCCTCCAACCCATCGCGCATATAATGTCTTAAAAACCTTCAGCTAATGTCTTGAAAAACCTTCATCGCCGTCAAAACACGTATAGCAAGTTAAAATCTAGTATATTCTTGAATGTAAACGCGGTTTTGCAGCGACGTGTTAATTGTCAGTGCTCAAGTCTGTTTTGTCAAATACGGTAGTCATCGCTCGATAGATTCCATAAATTAAGAATAGTAGACTTGTCATTGTAAGTCCTAGATACTCTACCACCCAAGCGATAAGAATAGCTACCAAATGAATTTTGCCATTGTCGGGTTTAAATGCTGCTCCCGAATAAATATAGTAAGCGATTGAACCAAATAAAACAATCCATAATACCGCATATACATAATGAAGCGGATTTTTGCTGAGTCTCCTATTTTTAAACATCTGTCAATTTTTATGATTTAGTAACCATTTCTGTATTAAAACTACAAAGGGATATGTAGACAAAAATAAGTGTACTCCAGCTTTTGACAACCGCTAGTTATTATTCGCATCGCATCGTTTAATATTCGCGCGATCGGCCATTGAAATCGACTATATTGAGACTAAGCATGCTGATTTAAAACAATCATAATAAAGGAAAAGGGGCTATCCATAGCGGTCTCTTAAAACAGAACCCCGACATGAGGAAAATGACGGGGTCTTTCTAATTTTGTGTTCAATCATTTTGTTGAACATTTTGCGCTCGTATACATTGTGATACAGTATATGGTATAATATACCATTTAGAACCTATACATACAATACATTCCTTAACGATAGACAGTATACTTTCTATTTGGCGAGCTGATTCAGTTCGGCCTGTGAAAAGGCATGATCGCCTTTAAGATAACTATTTGCTTCTTTTAAATACTTGTAGATCACTTCTCTACCCTTTGGGTTGGGCAATTTATGCAAATTTTTTACCAAATATTCCTTGTCTCGCAATCGATCTTTACCATAGCTTAGAAAAGACGGTGCATGCGTCTGTACACTCCATCGAATAAACCGTAAATCGATATTGTCCGGATATTTCATGATCATTTCTTCTAAAAGCTTCTTTCCTTTTTTGAATTGACCCAATTTCGAAAAAGGGTTGCCCATATGTTTGGCCCATAAAATTTCATAAGCAGCGAGGTACCCTTTCTCCGTTGCGGAATTGGCGGATTTTTCCAATAGTTTCAGATTCGTTTCGCAGAGCTTCTTATTTTGAACGGCGGTAGCGTACTCGGCCCTCATTTTATCAACATCAACTTGACCAAAACAACATATCGTACATAATACCAAAGAGACACAGACAAAAAATCGTATAACCATTTTCAATTCAATTAAAGTATAAAATAGAAACTGTTCTGTCATATAACAATATCGAACAGCTTTGAGTTTTGTTATTTTTCAATACGTTGAGTACGCTGTTTATTTTGCCACTTTCCCAATCCAATCAATACCACCGCGATTAGGACGAAAACCAAAGTCATTGCCAAACTGTTCAAAATAACGCTTTCTATACCCAACTCAGAAACATTTATAAAAGGATAAGGATAAAATCCAGAAACCGAACCATGCCACAATGTGTACAACAGATAGCCTAACGGGAAAATCAACCAATAGAAAATCTGGCGCCAACGGAGCACTTTTTTGTTACAAAATAGCCACCAGAAGAGGAAAAAACTTAAAGGCGTGACAACATGCAGTAACTCGTCTACCAAACTCAGCATCCCTCTTGTGTTTAACAAAAAACGAAGTAAGCTATTATAGATCAGTGCGACAATAAGTATGTAAAGTGTGACGGCAGTAATTGTTTGGGAGTTAGTGAAGAATATGCCCAATCGGCTTTTTGCCAAGAAAACAGTAAAAAAACAACATAATAGCACCAAGACATTACTTAAAATCGTGAAATAACTAAAAAACTGTATTACATAATCGGTTGTACCAAGCTTCGAGACAAGAGCACTTAATGTAAATTGCCCAACAAGGGCCAATAGAGTGACTAAACCAATGCCTCCAGCAAAAACCGATTTTAATGACTTTCGAATCTCCATATCCAATTAGCCTTACCCCTACTAAATATAAAGATTTTAAACACTATTTGAAATTAAATGATAAATTCAGCTTTCCGGCGTTTGAATTTGAATCTGGATAATAAATAATAGCAAAGATTTGTAAATGGAGTGAGATTACTGACTTACTATTATTATTTTTATCCGATATAAAGCATTATGAATAGATGATAAGAATAGCCATTATTGAAGATGAGCCCGCCATACGCAAAGAAATCAGCTATTTGGTGCAACAGGAGACTGACGTTGAACTTGTTGGCTGGAGTGATACTGTGACAAATGCTGTTAAACTGATTGAAGACAAAAAACCTGATGTTGTTCTTATGGATATTCAGCTCCGCGACGGAACAGCATTTGATATCTTAAAGAAGTTGACTGTAATTCCACAGAATATTATTTTCATTACTGCTTACAATCATTTTGCAATCAAAGCCATTAAATATGGTGCGCTAGATTACCTCTTAAAACCTGTAGATCAAACCGAATTAAACGAAGCTTTAGAACGCTTTCGACGCAAAAGAGAAAACAATCCACAATGGATGCAACGTCTATCCATGGCACAAGAGGCGTTTTATGCCCGGGAATTACCCGAAAGTATCGCGTTATCATCCCTACAGCAAGTACGCATCGTTCCTGTTCATAACATCGTATATTGCAAAGGGGATGGCCCCTATACATTTTTCTTTTTAAATGATGGCACAAAAGAGTTAATATCCAAACCGCTCAAATATTATGAAGAATTATTGCCCCAGCCCTACTTTTTGCGCACCCATCAGTCCTATCTTGTTAATAGGTCGCATATTTCAGGCGTCAATCGCTCAGAATATATTGTCTTAAAAAACAAAGAGGAAATTCCCATCTCCTCGCGCAGAAAAAACTCGATTTTAAATCAGCTGTTTCCAGAAAAATGAGCGCACTGAACCGCATTTTACCTTGGTTACTAATCTCGCTATTGTTCATAGCCTGTACGGAAAAGAAAGGCACATACTCACCTGAAGGTAAAGCTCTTGCCGCACAAATTCAATCGCTCGAGGACCAAAAAATGAATGGCGCAAACGCGGATTCTTTAAAACAGGCCTGGTTAGAATTAGATCAGAATTTGAATGTGAAAAAAGATACCGTACTGGCTGCCCGCGTAAAATATTACTTGGCTCGACAATATGCCAGGAGCAGGCAGGATTCAGCGCTTTTCTTTGTTGAAAAGGCTCTTGAGCTGATTGAACCAACCACGGGGAATGCAAAATACAAGGCGCTTATTTATAACGGCATAGGAAACATCCGCAGTCTCGAAGCAAAGGAACGAGAAGCAGGCTATTATTATAATAAAGCTGCTACAATTGTTTTGTCGGACACCGCATCAGGACTGTCAAACGAAGCAAAATCAGCAATATTACTGTCTGCAGCGCAAAACAACCTCACTTCCTTTCAGTATAATCTTGCCGAAAAGATGAATCGAGCGGCATTACCCCTAGTAGATTCATTGCCTGAAGGACATATCAATCGACAACGCGTTTTGGTACAAATTATCCAGACACTGAATACCTTGCAGAGAACTGCAGCTGAAATTGCTCCCTACCTCCATAAACTCGAAGAATTACACGCTAAGCACCCAGACAAATACAACATCAGCTTTTTGTACGATTCGAAGATCCAATACTACGAAACTGCGAGAAAAACTGATTCCATTTTACACTATGAACTGCGAAAAATTGCAATAGACGAACATTTGCATCAACAGACATCATCTCCAACATTGATGAATAATTTATTTGTTGATTACAGCAATGTAGCTGCAATTTATGTTACATTAAATAAGCCCGCTTTGGGAGAAAAATTCATCCAAAAGGCCAATAGGCTGAAAGCACAGTTTCCAAAATTAATTTTTCCCACCAACGAAATTACCTTTCAGAACAACCTCGCCGCGCTATACAGCTTGCAAGGGAAAAATAAAGCATCAATAGATGTATTGAATCACCTTGTTCAGTTACAAAGGAGTATTTACCAGTCAGAGAATACACAGGCAATTGCAGAAATGAATGCTCTATACCAGCTTCAGGCGAAAGATCAATCTATTCGTATGCTGAATGAAAATATTGAAATCAATAAACTTCAACTGCAGCAAAATCGTCTCTGGCTCATGACAACCTCTTTGGCGGTCATTTTATTGATCATCATCCTTTTCTTTCTATATTACATTTTTCGCCAGCGACGTTCCAGGCAAGAAAAAGAAAAGGTCTTATTGCAGCAGCAATTACTACGCACACAGATGGAACCACACTTTATTTTCAATACTCTTTCGGCTGTTCAAAGCTTTATGCGCCTTGATAAAAAAGAAGATGCCATTAAATATTTAACTCTTTTCAGTCGCTTATTACGTAGCAATCTCGAATTAAGCCGCGAGAATGTTGTCCCACTAAGTGAGGAACTTGAGACCTTAGGAAACTATCTCATTTTACAGCAAATGCGTTTTGATGACACTTTTCACTACCATATTACACCTCCGCAAGATCAAGACCTCAGTGCGGTGATGCTACCCCCCATGCTGATACAACCCTATGTTGAAAATGCTATTCTTCATGGTATAGACCTCCATACAGGCAATGGCAGCATTGACATCCAATTTGCAGTATCAGGAGATATCCTGCGCGTGAAGATTCAAGATAGTGGTAAAATCAATAGCGACATTCCTGAATTGTCACATCGGTCGCTTTCTGGAGCCATCTGCCGAGAACGCATGCAATTGCTCGGAAAAAAAGCAAGTATACAGATCTACAAAAGCCCGAATGCTGGCACCACAGTGATCCTTCACATACCGGTGACCTATTGATGATCTGTATTCTTCGTTCATTGAGACAGCTACTCCTGGGTCATTGGTTTATTGTTGTTGCAGCTTATCCGCTAAAATTTTCATATAAAACCCTCCAACGACACTACGTGCCTTAAAATTTTCACGAATTCCGGTATTGGAATCATAAAAATCATTCAAAGGGACACGAGATTCCGTTTGAATCGCATGCTGGTATACAGGCTTCACCAATGCTTCAAATGTTTCTCTTGATGGTGCAAATGATGCTGTCCAAAGAATCCAGTCGTTTTTGGTGTATGCTTTGCGGCTATCCAACGGAATACCGAATCTATTCTGTTTCGTGAGGTAATACTTGATTTCAGTGTCATACACGTTTTGAGGAAATAGATTTAACCCCAATACTTTGTCCCAGATCAAATTATATTTCTGACTCCAAGTATTTTTATCATCAAATGTCAGCGCATAATGGTCGCCAGCATCTGCCATTTCCATCCATCTTGGAACCATTTCCTCCGCAATTGCACGGTATTTTTTTGCAATAGCTGATTCACCTATTGCTTCAGCGAGCTGCGCATAACAAGCGATACCAACAATTGCTTTGACAGATAAGTTCGTATTGCGTGCAAGGTGACCGGCAAAATCGTCTGTACAAAGCTGCGTTTTAGGATCAAAACCATCTTTAACAAGATAATCTACCCAAGTAGTAAGAGTTTTCCAATGCTTTCTAGCATAATCACTGTTCCCCTGCACTTTCGCGATCGCTGCAGTGAGGATAATCATATTTCCTGACTCTTCCACCGGCATCGGTTCGCCATATGTCTGACCATTGGCCAGTGGATAAGTACCCAAATCATGCGCGGCCCAAGGGTATGGATATTTCCCGCTTTCACTAAAATAAAATATTCCGCTCAACATTCCCTTCAATAACTCCGCATTGTAGATCAAATACAAAGGGGCTGAAGGATAAGTTACATCCACCGTATTAATAAATCCACCACTATTATTTTCTTTCGAAAGCCATAATAGTTCATTTTGAGGACTTTTCACCAAGGTATGAGCTGCGATACTTTGACGATAAGCCAGTATGCTAAGATGTGCATACTCTTTTCCGCCCGATTTGAGCGCATCTGCATAAACAGACTTGTCAAATGCCGTACATTTATCGACCACGCTACGATACTGGTCTGCAGCCAAAGTCAGCTGATTTTCCATCGTTTCTTTCCCTGAATTGTTCCACCACGGTCTTAGGTTATTGTTGAAATACTGAATCGCATAAATTTCATCGTAGCCTACCTCAACAAAACGCTCCTCTGCTTTCGCACCCACATTGCCAAATGGAATGACCGTGTTCAGCGCAAGTGATGTACCCTTAACAGTTTTTGCAGCGGTCGTTGTTCCCTTTCTGAAAGCGTCGACGGCCCCGCCCACCGGACTAATAAACTGTTGCGTCTTATCTCGCTTTGGTGAAGCAACATAAAAATACCCCCAGTCTATCCGCATATCATCGGCACCTTTCTGCAAAATAGGCTGTTCAACCGTTCCAGCTTTTAGTACCGACAATTTTGCCGTTTCATATTTTTCGGCGGTTACTTCCTGCGAAGGCTTAAACACCGCAATATTTGTTGACGCACTCAAAAAAACTTTAACAGCATGCTGCTTTCCATCGTTTGCCTTTACATGATAAGTGATGTAGCTTACCGGTCTGGCCAACACATTCAGATCATCCATAAGCAGCGGCGAAGTAAAGGTTAATTTTAGATCCACTTTACCAGCCTGAAAATTGTAAACTGTACGTGTAGCTGTTATTTCCACCTCTTTTTGCACGGCTTCCTGAACCCGTGGGCCACGCTCTTTAAGCCTGTCAACCAAACCAAAATCCAAGTAACGACCACCAGCACTATTCTTCAAATGGATGGCCATATTATTTTTCCCGGCTTTCAAATTCGTCTTGTCAATCGGTAAATAGTGAAAACTATTGGTCCAACCTATCTTTTCGTAAACCTTCTTCCCGTTCAAAAATACTTCTATATTATCATCATGATTGAGTTTTAAAAATAACTCATTGATACCCTTTGGGTCGGCTACGACAAAGTCACGTCTCACCCAGAGATCATCCGACTTCCAAAGCGTTTTTACCTGCTTCTCATCATCACCAAAAGGTGCATGCCCCGATTTCCAAGTATTCGTATTATAAGCGGAAGACTCCCAACCACCTTGAGGCTTCGACTCAGTATACTGTACCGTATAAGATTTATCTTCCGCAGTCGGGAGAATAACTGCATAATTAGGTTCTTCCTGGCCAAGAAAACGATAGATCTTGCCATCCACATCAATTAGGCCCAACAGCGAGTGATCCGCATCTGTCCAGTGTTTTGTTGTCGACCCGTGAAGCTGATCGGTCATTGACCATATACTAAAATTCGGATTATGCGTAATCAATGGATAAGCTGGAGCTTTCCGTTCTTGGGCTTGTCCCGCTAAAACCGAGGATATACAGGCTACTATAAGGCAGAGGCCTATCTTCCCAAGGTTGTTGGTTGCATGAATAGATTTTTTAAAAGGTTTAATCATATTTATTGGATAAAATTAGCTGCAAACATTTGTGCATTGGATGTATGCCCAATCGTTTTAACAAAGAAAGTCGGAATAATTGAAATTGAGCTGTCGCATCGTATCATTTTAGCTCCAATTTATATCATATTTGACAATCTGCCATCTAATCAAGATAATTATTATCTTTGAGAACCTGTCCGATCGTTATGTGCAAAATGACCTATACACATCGGCTTTCATTTTTACCAACAACACGATGAGAAGTATTTACGTTTATTTCTTAATGACCCTATCTTATCTTTTGTCAACAAGCTTACAGCTCTATGCACAAGAAATAGATTCCGTCAATAAAAAAGAGCTGGATCTGAGTTCCCTACTGAATGGAATTAGGCAACAGCAAATCAATGATTCGCTCGAACGGGTAAAGCTTCAGCATGAAATTGCCGACCTTAAAAGTCAAAATAGTCCGAAAAAGGAGAACTTAAAACAGCAGCTCAATGATTTTGACGAAGAAAATACCATTCGGCAGCAGCAACTGAAAGTCAAAGTAGACTCCATCAAAAAAAACACAAAAAGATACGCCGTCGCTCCGTTTCAAGACACTTTATTCTATATCTACAATAAGCTTGGATCGTCGTTAGCCAAAGATCGCGCTTCCAACGTGGTGAGCAGAATCCACAATCTCTATGAAGATGATTTTGTGAACGTAGATTCATTTAAAATCGAAAACAACGAAATCAGCGCCGACATCGTTTACAAAGATCTGGTGATCACCTCTATCACCGAACTCGATGCACTTCTTGAAGGAAAAAGCAAAGAAGAAATTGCGGCAAACTATTTAAAAAAGATTCAAGATACCATCACAGCTGAACGCGCCGCGAACAGCATCACAAAACTTCTTATACGTATTGGACTTGTATTCCTTATTCTCGTTGTTTTTTCTATTCTGATCTTATTGATTAATCGATTAAAAGCATACGGTACACGACGCATACTAACGGAACGAACGCAGCGGATTAAAGACATTAAGATCAAAAATTACGTACTCGTTACTTCGGTACAAAAAACACGGATGTTTATTCATGCGATTAGTATCTTACATTGGGGATTGATCATCCTAATCGCCTTTATCATGCTGCCTATTGTTTTCAGTGTTTTTCCATTTACACAGAGCTGGGCTTCCAATCTGATCGGACTTTTCACAAAACCGCTTAAAACGGCAGTGTTGGCCATTTGGGATTATATTCCAAATCTGATTACAATATTTGTTATTCTTGTCGTCATGCGCTATGCTGTTCGATTCATAAAATATATTTTTAGCGAAATTGACAAGGGCAAATTAGAAATTAACGGCTTTCACCGTGATTTTGCCATGCCCACCTTTACCATCGTTCGCTTCCTGCTTCAAGCATTTACGCTGGTGCTCATATTCCCTTACTTACCCGGAGCCAATTCAGATATCTTTAAAGGAATATCCGTATTTATTGGTATCCTGTTTTCTTTAGGATCATCATCTGCGATTTCTAATATCATTGCAGGTCTTGTGATCACCTATATGCGTCCTTTCCGGATCGGAGACCGCATCACAATTGCCGACAAAACAGGTGTTGTTATCGAAAAATCACCACTGGTAACAAGGCTTCGAACGATAAAAAATGAAGAAATTACCATCCCCAATTCGTCGGTACTTTCTGGAAATACCGTCAATTATTCTACCTTCTCAGAAGATGGAATCTGCTTTCAGGTGGAATTGACAGTCGGTTATGAAGAGCCTTGGCAACGGATCCATGAGTTGCTTTTAAACATACCACCGCGCGTAAAAAGAGTTAAAGTGAATCCCGCGCCATTTGTGCTACAAAAAAAGTTAGATGATTTTTATGTACTCTATGAGCTGAATGTTTACATCGGCAAATCTGGGGAAATTGACCAGGCAAAATCTGAAATTTTTCAGTTAATTCTTGACGACTTTTTAGCCGAAGGAATTGATATGAATGGACCTCATATCTATGCGAAGGCAGAACATGTACAGCAATATAATCCAAATATGCCTGGCAAAACGCAAGAAAACTGATCTCAGCAATTGCCGCCCTGCCTATCGAGCAGTTTACCTAAAAGCACTCGTGTAAAGACGTTCGGACTGGACCAGCTTCTATTAGCTAAATTGGACTAGCTCTTTCCTAATAATTGGCTGTAATTTTGACTTCAATAACAAACAATACAACCGCAACATGGATGAGCTTATTACAGAAAACATACACATTATTCAACAGCGTATAGAAAAAGCCTGCCAGTCAACTAACCGAAATCCACTGGACGTAAAATTATTGCTGGCAACCAAAACTGTTCCCGCCGAACGTATTGAAATTGCACTACGTGCAGGACAAACGTTGATAGCAGAGAATAAAGTACAGGAATTGAAAGACAAATTTGAGTATTTAAAGACCATTCCGCATGTCAATCATTTTATTGGACATCTGCAAACCAATAAAATCAAAGATATCCTCAAATGCAACGTAACCTGCATCCATTCGATAGACCGTTTCGATCTTGCCGAAAAATTGCATCAGCGCCTTTTAAAGGAAGAGAAAATCATGGAAGTGCTCATCCAGGTAAATACCTCCTTCGAAGAGAGCAAGTACGGCGCTGCCCCAGGGGAAGTGATCGGCCTGGTTCAGCAAATAGCAACATTAAGCACACTAAAGATTAAAGGACTGATGACTATCGGTATACTGAGTGCCGAGGCCGAACAGGTACGTGCCTGTTTTAAATTGCTCAAACAAATTCAACGACAAATTATAGCCCTAGCTATTCCAGGTGTATCGATGCAAGAATTGTCGATGGGCATGAGCGGAGATTTAGAAATAGCAATAGCAGAAGGGGCTACCATAGTCAGGGTGGGCACGGCAATTTTTGGACAACGTCCTACACCAGATAGTTATTACTGGAACGAACACAACTAACAAAAAAAACGATGCGGATACATTTTACACAACACGAAGTTTTTGAAGCACCCGGGGCCTATTTAACCTGAGAAAATTCAGGCTTATGATTACAGCCAGATAAACAGCATACTTCATACATTTTTAGATTTACTAGAATATGCATACACGAGAAGTCTAATAAATAAATGAAGCGTATCTGTCTCAACGGGAGCGTAAAAACTTACAAAGTTAAGTTATTATTTGGGCAAAAATAGTAGATTTGGTGCAACACAAAAAAACTATTGATGAACCTAAGACGCAGTCAACTTTTAAAAATCGGCTATCTAGCCCTTCTGGCATTTCTCCTACACGCCTGTGTTTCCCAAAAAGAAAACAAAGACCTCACTTGGTATCAACATCAGCTTATCGAGCAGCTTGTTCCGGAAACTGATTCCAGTTATAGAGTTCAAATTGGTATTATGGCTGCGACCTTCTGGCTAGACAATCAAGATGGCCAGCTGTCCAAAAAATTGAACCTCCTGCAACAGAGCTACACGCAACGAAGTAAAGTCGATGTTGCTGTTCAGCAAGGTACAAACAAAATCATTCGCGTCACTAAATCAGAATAAAACAAGCTTATTCAAGGCAACGCAAATGATTTTGGTACCCACCAATACTTCAATTATAGTTAATATCTTCCGCCTGTATACATCATCCACTACATGATATTCCTTGCTATCTTTTCAATACGGTCTTTACAGGCCACATTGTAAATTAAGCGATTTTATTCATTAATATAATTTGAGGCGCTTCCTGCAATTTTTCACCGGCAACTTTTCCGAATGCTACAATATAAGGTTGTTGATTATGCGCATCCAAGCCCGCCTGATCTTCCCATATTTCATAAAATATAAACTGGTTTTCATCACTGTTCACCTGGTGCAGATCGTACTGTATACAAGCTTCTTCCTTTCTACTTGCTTCGACCATTTCAAACAATAATGCCAATACTTCTTCCCGATGTGCAGGAACTGCCTTTAAAATTGCGGTTAAATATACCTTCATGTTATTGATTTTTATTTTGGTAATTTACTCTTTTCATCGTAATAACGCCACGGATAAAGCGATTTATCGCTCAATAAATTTTTAGTTCAACGTCGTTTCCAAATGGAACACCTCTTCCAAATATTGTTTATATTCCTTTTCGTAATTGTCAATACGTTCTTGAGACGCACCCTTCTCCATATCATGAAAATGGAAGCTTCCCAGATGTTCTAATCCTGCAAACTGATTCATCTTGTGAAAACCGAATAAAACACCTGCATCAACGGAATGCTGATCAAAAAACTCATTTTCCATCGTAAAGGCTGTCTCAGGAGCATTCCAGCTCGAAGTCACCATGTATTTTTTACCCTGCATTAAACCTCCTGTACCATAGTTAATGGCTGGGTTTTTACGTGAACGACCATCATTTTTATAGATACCGTTGTTGTGACCCGCCGTAAAAACTTCATCGATATAGCGCTTCAGACGGTTCGGAACCTGAAACCACCATACAGGGAAATGGTAAACAATAATGTCTGCCCATTTAAAGTTTTCAACTTCAACCATTGGATCAAAATCATCGTTGATATTGGTAACCCGAGTCTCGAATCCATTTCCTGCCAGTGTTTCGACAGTCCAATTTGTTATTGTGGTATTGAAAGAACCACCCGAGTGTGCGAATTTCTGTCCGCCGTTGATAATAAATATGTTCATTTCTATCATTTTTCTTATTGATAACACAAATTTCTATAATATTTTTAAATCACACAAATAACTTAAATTGTATATTTGTATCATAAAAATAATAACTATGAAATGGAACTTAGAATGGCTTCGTACATTTAAGGCAATCTATGAAACCGGAACATTATCTGCTGCAGCACAGGAATTGTTTATTTCTCAGCCTGGTGTCAGCCTACATCTGAATTCCCTGGAAGCGTTTACTGGGCACAAGCTTTTTGATCGATCTGCGCGAAGAATGGTGCCGACCGAAAAGGGCAAAATCTTGTACAACTATGTGATTGACCCGCTTAAAAAACTAGAAACTGGCGAACAGCATTTTCACAAACGCGCATTGGATGAACGCGTTACAATTAGTATCGGAATGTGTTTTGAGACCTTTCAATACACCCTGGAGGAACATATTGCGCAACTACCCTTTAATTTAATTATCAAATTTGGAGAATATCCTCAGATGCAGCACGACCTTGACAATGGCCTATTGGATCTTATTATTACGCCTCAGAAAGGAAACCAGCAGAATCTGCAATATGAAGCTTTCTCAAAAGAGCGTATTGTCTTGATTGCGGGTTGTCAAACAGATACATCCGAACTAGAGAAACTCTTGGCAGAAGACAAAATTAAAGAAGCTGCCCGCTTGCTAAAAAAACAATTGTGGTACAGCACGGCTGCCGATATGGATCATCTAAAAAACTACTGGTCCACACACTTTGGAGAGCATCCAGACTTCAGTCCCAATTATATCGTTCCAAATATTAGTTCAATTATACGCTGCTTGAGTAACAACACGGGCTTTTCCATTGTTCCCGACTTCCTATGTGCCGAAGCACTTGCTTCCGGGAAAATAAAACTGATCTGGGAAGGGACTTCTCCCGTCGAAAATATACTTTACTTCGGAACGAGAAAGAAAACCATGTACCAAGCGGAAATTGGTCAATTGGAAAAACTGCTAAAAGAGAAATGGTAGTCACCTGACTCGCTTATAGCAATAAGACCTCTATTCGCTCAGACCTATTTATTGGCTAGCCGCTCCTGTAACTCCCGACGGAAAGTAATACCGACCGGTAGGGAGGTATTATTGATCTGTACCATTCCATGCTCATATTTGATCACCTTATTGATCGAAGCAATGTAGGATTTGTGGATACGGATAAATTTTGATGCCGGCACCTGTGTAAGTATTTGTTGGGTGGTGCTTGCTGTTAAAAAAGTCTGGCTTGGAGTGACAATTTTCACATAATTGCCAAAGCTTTGGATGAAATCGATCTGAGCTAATTTGACATCAATGACACGTCCATCCATGCGTATAGTAATCGATTTCGGTTCTTCTTCTTGAGGCAACAACGTCGTCTTATACGATAAAAAGCGTTGAACAGCCTTAAAAAAACGGGGGAACGAGATGGGTTTTAATAAATAATCAACAACGCCATAATCATAGCTTTCCAGTGCGTATTCGGAATACGCTGTTGTCAAAATTGTCTTGGGTGGATGATCCAGCATTTTAAGAAATTCCATGCCATTAATTTCGGGCATTTCAATATCCAGAAAGATTAAATCCACACTGTTCTGCCGAAGAAACTCCAATGCCTCAAAAGCATTATAACACTGAGCGACCAACTGCAGATCCGTACTTCTTTCAATATAATTTACCAGTACATAATGTGCTGCGGGCTCATCATCAACTATAATACAGTTGCTTTTACTCATTGTTTAAAGATTGATAACCAATGACACCTCATACTCTTCTTTCCTGGAATCTGCGGTCAATACGTAGCGATTAGGATACAAGAGCTTTAATCGAGCGATCGTATTTTCCAAACCTATTTTTGCTGAGAACACATTCCTCTTCTTGACAGGTACAGAATTCCGTATATGCAAATATAAGTTCCCTTTTTCAATCTTAATCGAGATATCAACAAAACAATCTTCAATACTGCAGGTTCCGTGTTTAAAAGCATTCTCTACGAACGTAATCAACAGCATAGGTGCGATCTGATAATTGATATCTTCTTCTTTTTGATAATCAAATTCAATTTTCGTTCGATAGCCTAGTCGCTCGCGTTCCAGTTCAATATAACTTGAAATAAAATCAATTTCATCATCCATAGCTACATACTCCCGTTCACCGCTCTCCATCTGATAACGAAGCAGCTGCGACACTTTGATAATCAATTCGGACGTACGTTCCGGATACTTTAGATTAATACCATAAATAGTATTTAAGGTGTTGAATAGAAAATGTGGATTGAGTTGCTTTTTTAAATGCGATAACTGCGTCTGATTCGAAAGCAGTTCACGTCGCGTCTTCACACGCTGAAAGCGGTAAAATTCAATAAATTGAATACTGCCCAATATGCAGATCAAGGACCCCAATAATACACCAAACTGATAATGGAACGTTTTCTGAACAAGATTCTTGTAGAGAAAACAATTCTTGTAGATCACGTTATCTGTTAGCTCTTTTAATAGGAGTGCAAAAATGAGCAGGGTTGCTACCGACGCGAAAACATACAACAAGGGTTTATTTTTCTTAAGTAGCAGCGGTAATAGAAAAAAGCGATTTAACTGTGCGTGCGCATACAGGATCATGAAATAGAACACGCCCATCAGAAATCCCTTCCAGCTCAGGATCAAAATCCAGTCGTTCAACGTAAAAAGAATAAATGAAAAGATCAATAGAACGATCTCCTGTATTATCTTGTTCTCCAAAACCTTTCTCATCATCCTTATTTTGTTAAGATTCTGTTACAAAGTAAAAGCTTTAAGTTCAAAAGAGGAGAAAAATAAATGATGAATTCAACTGGTCACTTTTAAATGCCATAGATCATTTTAAAGGGACATCGGGGTTGCTGTGCTTACTATCTTCGTGTCCATAAATGATAGATAACCTATGCTGAAATTAAATTTAGTACTATCACTGGCTGTATCACTTGCGACATGCTCTTCCTTCGCTCAGAAGCTTACGCTCCGAGACGCGGTGGAAAAAGGCATTGCAAATTATGGAATGATTAAGGCAAAGGAATATTATCTCCAGTCTTCCCTACAGACCAATGAACAAGTCAAACGCGACTTTTGGCCCAACCTGAACATCGTCGCTCAACAGGATTTTGGGACCATTAACGGACAAAATGGCCCGCTGTATGGATTTGGTGGACTTGGTGTGGCTTCGTCGGGAGTCGCCCTTCCGGAACAAAATTGGAATGCCGCATTTGGTGCTCTTTATCTAGCCAATGTCAATTGGGACATTTACACCTTTGGACGGAAAAAAGAACGTATCGAATTGGCTAAATCTGATGCTAAAAGACGACAAGCGGATCTCGGTCAGGAAAAGTTCCAGCATAAAATCAAGATTGCCGCAGCTTACCTCAATGTATTGGCCAGCCAACGATTAGAAAAAAATCAACAGATGAATCTGGAACGCGCACTGGTCTTTTTAAATATTGCTGCCACTAAAGTAAAAAACGGACTATTGCCCGGCGTAGATTCTACCCTCGCTTCGGCGGAAGTATCGCGTGCCAAAATCAGTCTCAATCAGGCCCGTGAAAATGTGAAGGAGCAAAACAATAAGTTGACCGTATTAATGGGGATTCCAGCCAAGGACCTGCAACTAGATACTGCCCTGGTGGAGAAAACACCTGTGCAGCGGACTCCTCTTTCCGACAATTTGATTGAAAACAATCCTTTGCTGCAATTTTATCAAAGCAACATTAAACTTGGCGAACAACAATTAAAACTATCCACCAAAGAGTATCTTCCTACGGTAAGCGCATTCGGTGTCTTTCAGACCAGGGGATCTGGTTTTAAGAGTGACTACATCACCGATTTACAAGCCTACAGCACAAATTATTGGCAAGGGGTTCGTCCTAGTCGGCAAAACTATCTTTTGGGATTGGGCATCAGCTGGAACCTGACTTCGATTGCGCGTATTAATAAAAAAATCAGTGCACAGCGCTTTACGAACGATGCCCTAAGAGAAGAATACCAAACTATAGAGGCCCAATTGACAGCACAGCTCGATGCCGCAGACGTAAAGATCCAACTGGCTCTGAAAAGTGATCTAGAAGCTCCCAGACAAGTCTCAGCGGCCAGACAGGCTTACCTCCAAAAAATGACAATGTATAAAAACGGGCTGGCGACACTTGTAGACGTTACGCAGACCTTTTATACATTAAATCGAGCCGAAACCGATCGTGAGATCGTCCACATTAATCTCTGGCAGTCACTGTTACTCAAAGCCGCAGCCGCGGGAGATTTTGATATTTTTAACAACGAACTATAAATAACATTACATGAATTTAATACGTTTTGCCTTACGCAAGCCGATAGCTGTCCTCGTACTCGTATTGGGACTTATTGTCTTTGGCATAGGTGCCGTTCGATCGATCAAGGTGGATATCCTGCCCAAAATGAATCTTCCGGTTATTTATATCGCCCATCCCTTTGGTGGCTATTCACCAGATCAGATGGAAGCTTATTTTGCCAAAAACTACGTCAATATTCTTCTTTTCGCCAATGGGGTCAAATCGATTGAGACCAAGAATATTCAAGGTCTGACGTTGATGAAAGTATCCTATTACGAAGACACCAACATGGCCCAGGCTGCTGCCGAGCTAAGTGCCCTTGCTAATCGGATCCAGGCTTCTTTTCCTCCGGGCTCACAACCGCCTTTCATTATCCGGTTTGACGCCTCGTCGCTTCCTGTAGGTCAGCTGGTGTTGAGCAGTAGCAAGCGTTCAAACAATGAACTCCAAGATCTGGCCAACGTCTACGTCCGAGCATCGTTTACGTCCATACCAGGATTATTATCCCCCCCACCCTTTGGTGGGAGTCCACGTACCATCGAGATCAACGTTGATCCCGATTTAATGCGCAGTCACCAGATAACACCCGATCAGGTTGTAGAAGTCTTAAAACTCAATAATCAAACAGCGCCCGCAGGAAACGTCCGCATTCAGGATAAAAACTATATTACGCCAACCAACAATACCATCAAAGATGTCAAAGATTTTGAAAAAATTCCATTGTTTAAAGGTGGCGTACAAAATCTTTATTTAGGTGATATTGCTACTGTAAAGGACGGAGCCGATGTTACTGCGGGCTACGCACTTGTCAACGGCAAACGATCCGTATATGTCAGCATTGCCAAAGCCAGCGATGCCTCAACCTGGGAGGTCGTGCAGAATTTAAAAGCAGCCTTACCAAAGATTCAGGAAAATTTACCCGACGACGTCAAACTATCCTATGAATTTGATCAATCCGTTTATGTCATCAACTCGGTAAAGAGCTTGATTACCGAAGGGGCGATCGGTGCGATTCTCACCGGGTTAATGGTCCTGTTATTTTTAGGAGATCGAAGAGCAGCCCTTATCGTCATCCTCACCATTCCGATATCCGTGATTTCGGGCGTACTCTTCCTCAAACTTTTCGGGCAGACCATCAACCTCATGTCCCTGAGTGGACTGGCCTTAGCCATAGGTATCCTGGTCGACGAAAGTACCGTAACGATAGAAAATATACACCAGCATCTGGACATGGGCAAACCCAAAGCCTTGGCGATCTGGGATGCCTGTAAGGAAATCGCTTTACCAAAATTATTGATTTTGCTCTGTATACTGGCCGTGTTTGCTCCGGCATTTACAATGACAGGAATTCCAGGGTCATTGTTTCTTCCCTTGGCATTGTCCATCGGATTTTCAATGATCATATCCTTTCTCCTTTCGCAGACATTCGTTCCCATCATGGCCAACTGGCTTATGAAAGATCATGCGCATAAAGCGCCACACGCGACCGAACCAGCGGGCTTAAATGCAGATGAAGCTCAATTTGCCGCAACTGGACTAACCGTGGCATCCGAACAGGACACCCTGGATCAGAAGAAACTCCTGGTTGAGCGAGAAGACTTTAACAACGATGGGAAGGTGAGTATTTTTGAACGGTTCAGAAACAGATTCATGAAAATGATTGATCGCCTTTTCAAAAGGAAAAAGACCATTACTGTAGTTTATCTTCTTGGCGCCATTAGTCTCGTTGGCATTTTACTTTCCACAATCGGCCAGGATGTATTTCCGAGGGTCAACTCGGGACAGTTCCAAATGCGTCTTCGCGCAGCGGAAGGCACACGGATCGAACGCACCGAAGAGAAAGCAAAATTGGCACTGGCCGAACTCGAAAAGCTGGTTGGGAAAGATCATATCAGTATATCATCTGTTTACATCGGGCAACATCCGGGGCAATTTTCCGTTTCGCCAATCTATCTTTTTATGGCTGGTCCACATGAAGCTGTTTTCCAGATTGCACTGAAAGACTACCATCACGATATGGATAGTTTCCGTGATGAATACCGCAAGCGGCTTCAGGCTGCATTGCCAGATGTACAAGTATCTTTTGAACCGATCGAACTTACCGATAAAGTGTTAAGTCAGGGATCGCCCACACCAATTGAAGTTCGGATTGCAGGAAAAAACAAAAAAAACAACGAGAAGTACGCAGATAAATTGATTGCACAATTAAAAACAATCCCTTACTTTAGAGATGTGCAACTGGCACAATCCATCAAATATCCTTCGTACGACATTAAGATAGACCGAATCAGGGCCGCACAATTGGGCGTCGACCTGAGTGAAGTGACACGATCGCTCATCGCTTCCACTTCTTCTTCACGCTATACGGAAAAGAATACCTGGATCGATGAAAAAGCCGGGCTTTCCTACAACGTCCAGGTTCAGGTTCCTATCGATAAAATGAAAGATGAGAAAGAAATCGGTGAAATCCCTTTATTGAAAAATTCAGCGCGTCCTATTCTGAGCGACGTTGCGACGATCACACCGTCTTTTACTTATGGCGAGAACGACAACTTAGGGGCAATGCCTTACGTATCTGTTACTGCAAATATTGACCATACTGATTTAAAAACAGCATCTAAAGATGTACAACGTAGCATCAAAGCCCTTGGTGATCTTCCCCGGGGACTGTCTATGGAACAGATAGGTCTCGGAAAAGTCTTGTCAGAGACCATGAGTAGCCTCGAATCTGGGCTCGCCGTAGCCATTATCGTCATATTTTTGATGTTATCGGCTAATTTTCAATCGTTCAAAGTTTCTATGGTCGTGCTCACCACTGTACCTGCCGTTGTGCTGGGCTCATTGATTCTGCTGTTGTTGACAGGCTCGACCCTCAACTTACAATCCTACATGGGGATCATCATGTCGGTGGGTGTATCCATAGCGAACGCCGTTCTGCTCATCACCAATGCCGAGCAAATACGTCGGCATAACGGCGATGCGCTGGCTGCAGCCCGTGAGGCAGCCTCCTTACGGCTTCGGCCTATTATCATGACCAGTTTGGCCATGATTGTAGGTATGCTACCTATGGCCATTGGTCATGGCGAAGGTGGCGAGCAGGTTTCACCACTCGGCAGGGCCGTCATTGGAGGCTTATTGTTTTCGACTTTTGCCGTACTCGTCATCTTACCGCTCATATTTGCCTGGGCGCAAGAAAAAAGCAGCACAAAATCGATCTCATTAGATCCTGAAGACAAAGACAGCAAGCACTATATTGCCGCATTAAAACCTTTATCGTAAAAGCAGTATCATCTATAAAATATGAAAAATAATTTGTTCAAAATAGTAGCTATCGCCGGTCTGATCGCATCCTTAGCCGGATGTCATTCGGCAGGTGAGGAAAATGCAAAAAAAGAAAGTCCGGAAGCTGCAGCTCCGGCAATGGAGACCTTTGTACCCTTAAAACAGAAATTAACAAATAAAATGCAGATTCCTGGAGAAATCAGCGGGTTTCAGCAGGTGGAGATTTATGCCAAGGTGAGCAGTTATGTCAAGAGCTTGAATGTAGACATCGGAAGTAAAGTGCATGCCGGTCAGCTATTAGCTGTATTGGAGGCTCCCGAATTAAGTTCACAACTGTCAGCAGCAAAATCGCGTTTCAAATCCCAGGAGGCCATCTATATGGCGACCAAAAGCACTTACGACAGGCTCTTTGAAACCAGTAAAGTCGAGGGAACTGTGGCGAGATTGGATCTAGAGGTGGCCGAAGCAAAGAAGAATGCCGACTTTGCACAATATCAAGCCGCTAAATCCGCCTACGCAGAAGTTCAAAATCTATTGAATTATTTAGAAATCAGGGCGCCCTTTGACGGTGTAATCGCTACAAGAAATGTCAATCAGGGTGCTTACGTCGGACCTGCTGGCCGTGGCTCGGAGATGCCGATCATGACTATTCAACAACAACGTAAGCTCAGACTAGCTGTAGCGGTACCAGAGCAATACTCCGGTTTTTTAGTGGAAAGCCAATCTTTGCAATTTACGGTTAAATCATTGCCCGGACAAACCTTCTCCGGTAAGATTGCACGTAAATCGGGTACCTTAGACAGCAGGTTAAGGGCTGAACGAGTAGAAATTGACATTATCAATACGGACAACAAACTATTGCCGGGCATGGTCGCCGAGGTCGAATTGCCTTTAACCTCCAAAGACAGTACTTTCGTTGTACCGAAATCCGCCGTATTTACCTCGGGAGAAGGAAGTTTTGTGATCGCTGTAGTCGGTAGCAAAACACAACGTCTCCCGGTCCAGAAAGGGCGCAGCGTAGATGGTCAGATCGAAATTTTTGGTGACTTGAAGGAGGGCGTTACACTGGTCAGCAAAGCAGATGAAGAGATTACAGATGGTACCCCGGTCAAATAAGACGCTTATGAAATTGAAGTTACCATAATTAACGAAAACCGAACCCGATTGAGACGGGTTCGGTTCTTAAAATTTCTTAAATTCCCATACATTGCCTTTCTTATTGGTCAGTCTAGCTATCCTTGTTAAGCTTGGATGCTATTGCCCTTCTTTGGGGTCAATTGCGGCAGCCACTGCGGTGAGCGCCAAAGCTCCCCCAACAATCATCACTCCTTGTCCTTTTTTCTCTTTAACAGCCATCACATCCCCACGCTTATTATATAATTCAATAATATTGTTAAGCGCTACGGCTCCCGTCTGCCAAAGCTGGGCAGCATAAAATCTTTGCTCCGTCGTTTTAGCGACCGCTTTACCATCTTCCAAAATAGAATAACTTAGATAGCTCCTTAAGCTGTAAGGTGATGCAGCACCTTCAAATCGAGCAAGTTTTACCGCATAACTCTCCCCATTCATATCATACATATACACTTTCTCTTTTGGAGATGATCGTACAATGGTTTTCACATCATTTTTAAAATCAAAATAATGCCCATCTACATAGGCATGTGGCGGGATAAGTACCACATCTTTAGGCAAACTTACCGATCCCGTAATATAACCATTAACCCATGCGTCGTTGAATAACGTTGTATTCCGAGTATCTATATTGGAAACAGAGGCGTTCACCTTTCCGTCAAAATCGGCTTTTTCGGCGGAATAGCCTACCGCTTTACCGTTAATAATCAAGGCCGAACTTTTAAGATCCCATAAGATCGGCTTATCAATTTTGTTTTCTATCCGCAGATAAATTCTACCATCCCCGTCGGCAAAGGAATAATCGATTTGCAGCGTATCATTATTAAAAGAAAATGTTCCTTTGTCTTCATCTTTTTTTACATTCTCGCCGTTGAATGTCATGAGGTAGTTAGAAGAACAGGCTGAAAGAAAAACAGCACAATAAATTGGCATGAGCATTTTAAATACTTTTCGCATAACATCAGGATATTTTAGTGCAACTATTAACGGTAATAGAATCGTTGTTCAACAAGATAAAGATTATTCTAAAGAATACAGTGAAATAATATAAAAAAAATGTGACTATTTCTCTCTTAAAAGGGCATTGATCTGTATTTATAGGGGTGCTATTGTTTTGTGCACAAATTGACACTTAAACTATACCAACTGGTAAACTAACAAGGTATTTACAGGGGGTTAACAGGGGGTTAGCAGGGGGTTAACAGGGGTATATCCCTGTTAACCCCCTGCTATACCCCTGTTGTCTTAGTGTTATATCACGGTTAATGTAGGCCTTGGTATAGCTTTGGTATTAAGTAAATAATAGGGTGCTTTTTGTATCACTTAGAAATCATGGGATTTTAAGGATCGATAGGGCCTTTTTTAACACGAAAGCAAAAGCTATATTTACAGAAACCTAAACCAACGCTAATGAAACAGAAATTTATTGACAGAAAAGATCAGCAAGCTCATAAAATATTCGAAAGACGAACTTTATGCTCCGATTACAGAACACTACTTCCGATACTGTCTCCTGGAATGAAAATATTGGATGTAGGCTGCGGTACAGGTACACTGACGAATGAGGTTGCGGCACATATCGGTGACGGGACAATAATCGGTCTGGATAACACTGCTGATTTTATAGACAGTGGAAAGGAGCTGTATGCTAGCACTAGAAATTTAAGTCTTGTCTGCTGTAATATTTTTGATTACCAGCCGCCGCATGAGTTTGACTTGATTATTACAGCGCGCACCATGCAGTGGTTAAGCGATATTCCTAAAGCACTGGATTTTTTCAAATCCTGGCTAAAGCCTGCTGGGCAAATTTCTATTTTAGATTACAACCATACCACGATCGAGTGGAATCCTGCTCCACCAGAGAGCATGCTTGAATTTTATCGTACTTTCCTTAGATGGCGAGAAGATGCAGGCATGAATAATCGGGTTGCCGATACAATAGCCGCACTTCTACAAGAAGCAGGGTTCAAAGCAATTGAGGTGATCAATGCTGATCAAGTTTATAAAAGAGGCGAAGACAATTTTGAAGTAAACTTAGCCATCTGGAACAAAGTGGCCCAATCGAGACAAATGGTCATCGAAGGTTATATTACAGACGAACTTCGCTTGCAGGCTATGGAGGAATATACAAGATGGATAGAAACAGAAGCGACATGCATGACACTTAAAATGAATGATGTGAGGGCTTATGTATAAACTCCGTCTATTTATTATCGTGTGGCTAACGGCGTTCGGACTCGCCTTAAAAGCCCAGCTTAGGGATACACTGATCAATTTGGGAAAGCATAATCTCCATTTTACTCTAATGAAAGGGAAAGGAATCCCTATAGTCTTTGAGTCCGGAGCGGGAAATGACGGTTCTGTTTGGCGAAGCTTATTGGAACCACTTTCCAACAAACTGGGCGCTCCTTTGATTACCTACGACCGGGCGGGCTTTGGGAAAAGTGAAATTGACACGGTGAACATTAGCCTAGCAAATGAAGTCAAGGATCTCAAAACTGCATTGCAGCGATTGGGGTACCGAGATCGGTACTTCTTCGTCGCCCATTCTTTTGGTGGTAATTATACGATGAAATTTATAACAACCAATCCAGGTCAGGTTGTTGGAACAGTAATGATCGATATTGTATCCCCTTATTTCATGACAATGGGGCGATCCAAATCATTGAAGAGGGAATATGCAAGTGAGCTTGATAACATCAAGAAAGAAAGCTTAGGGTTCTATCACCTCGTTTTAAACTACGAAGCGTCCACAGCTCTTTTACATGAGGTTGCAGATAAAATCAATGTACCGACGACCATCATTGGCTCCGGAAAATCACCTTTTGAAGAACCCGACCGGAGTTTATTTATTGCTGCCCTTAAAAAATTTGCCGATCAAAAAAGCAACCGCAGTTACCTTTTGGCTCAACATGCGGAGCATCATGTCTTTTACGATGAACCGAATCTGGTCATTGATGAAATCGTCAGATTATATCAGCAGACCGCAGTTAAGTAACGAGAAAGTCTATCCTCACCACGGATTTTATTTGTAGATTAGCAAGGCTATACAGCACTCACAACAACTTATCTTACGGATCATTTTCAACAGGATATCCCAACGAAGTGCTATGGATCATGGAGTATGGTCCCACAAATTTATTTTTAAAACGACACAACAAAAAAAATGGAAATCACTATTATTCAGCTAGGTGACGAAAACATTGCTGAAGTTAAAGGTTCAGGCGTCTTTATCCATAATCTCGATGATGGTCTACAGATTATGGTCGACTGTGGCGCGCAAGAAGCATACAAAGCAATTATTTATCAGGAGAACATCACAGACGATTTTTTCGAACTTAAAACAAAACTTGCCGGTGAAATCCTTCAAAAATATACTCAATACGGCTTTGACATTGCCATCGTTGGCGATTTCTCCAGATACAACAGCAAAAGTTTAAACGATTTTATCTACGAAAGCAATAAATCAAAAAAAATCAATTTTGCAGGTACGCGTGAAGAAGCTATAACCAGATTTTCAAAAAGTTAAGCCATGAAGATTGACTCAGAAAGATTATTGATTCGGCCCATCATGCCGGAAGACAGTCGGGCAGTATTCGGTTACCGTTCGGATAAAGAAACCAATAAATACCAAGGCTGGATTCCAAGTTCTTTGGCAGAAGTCGATGAATTTATAGCAAAAAACCCAAACACCTTCAATCTTCCAGAGTCCTGGTTTCAGCTCGTTATGACCGACAAAATAGCAAACGCTGTAATCGGAGATATCGGTGTGCATTTTTTTGGCAATGAAAATCTGCAGGTCGAACTGGGCTGTACGATAAAAAAGGAATTCCAGCAACAAGGTTACGCCAAAGAAGGCCTGAAAGTGGTCATGCAAGCACTCTTTAGTCAGTACAATAAACACCGGATCATTGCCTCAGTAGCGCCGGAAAACAAGGTTTCCATTCAGCTTTTAACAAGTCTCGGGTTCCGAAAGGAAGCTCATTTTGTAAAAAGCTATTTCCATAACGGTCAATGGGAAGATGATGTGGTATTTGCTATCCTCGCCGAAGAATGGAGTACCGCACTGTGATTTGCCAAAAAGCGCATTATAATGCGGTATGTTTGAGCCAATCTTCATAGGAAAGCACCCCTAATTCGGGTCTACCCTCTCCTTCCAAAACTGCAATAAACTCCAATTGATTGCCATCCGGATCATTAAAGTAAATGGCCAATGCCGGCATCCATGCAAAGACCATCGGTGCTTCGATCCCATCTTTTAAAAAATTATAAGGGGTCAGGTCACGAGTTTTCAGATAGTCCACGGCGTAATTCAGTATATCTTCTTTATCCGCTCTAAAAGCAAAATGTCTCGGCTGAAAATTTGTTTCTTCCTGCCATAAGCCTAACATATTGTCTTTTCCGGGGCCAATCCATAGGAAAACAATGGGACGCGTCGGATCGCGATGTGCCACACGTAATCCCAATACCTCTGTATAAAATGCGACAGATTTAGTTAAATCCCGCACTTGAATATGGGTTTCATATAAACCTTGTATCATAAGTTATATCATTTTAAATTATTCGCATTCATGTGTAGTTGTCTCGCGATGTCAATATAAGATCGGATGGGTATGAAGCATGCCGTGTACTTATATTGGCCGTAACTTTCGCCTTTCGTAACCGCAATTTAACTCAATTGCAAAACTAAAACCAGTAAAAAAGCTAAATAAGACAGAAAGATGATGATTTATGATCTCACAATTTGATTTAAGGGAAAACAACCTTATCTTGTAACTAAACACATTAAGCTATGTCTGATACCCTTCTCTTTCAAAAATATGTGTCTGGTGATTTCACCGACTTCCACGACTTGGTGAAGGAGGATGATGTCATGAAATATATTACTGGCAAAGGCTTGTCCAACGCGCAGGCGCGAAAAAAATTCGAGTCGATTCTCGAACTCAACCAAGATCCGGATTTAGGTTATTTCAAAGTAATTGAAGCAGATACGCAAAAACTTTTAGGGGACTGTAAGCTCGTTAACTACAAAAAAGATGCAACCGTATTTGAAATAGGCTATTTGCTCCGCAAGGAACACTGGGGCAAAGGTTTAGGGACGCAGATTTGTAAGTCAATGCTCGCACTAGCGACAGCATTGGATCCAAATAAGGATGTCATCGGCATTATTGATCCCGATAACACCGCTTCGAAACGCCTGTTAAGCAAATTCGGATTCAAGAGTTTTTTCGTCGGGATCGAAGAGGCTATTGCGACCGAAAAACTGATCCTTAAACGAACCGCAGCCAAATAAACAAAGCCCATTCGTTTATTAGAAACAATCTTCTCAGCCCATGCCCGAGTCAAACAAAAAATCCATGAAGCTTAAGGTAAAAACAAACTGTAACGCACACGAAAGCCTTCAGGATACCTTATCATTCTTTGGCGTAAATTGTCATCGCCCCTATTACATTTCTTCTGGCAATCCGATTTTTGAATACCCCAGTAATGCTTTTCGTATCGACTTTTATGCGATCTGTATCTGTACCGAAGGGGATATCAATATTGAAATCGATAATCAGGAATACCATTTCTCAAAGCATAAGATTCTCGTATCCGCACCGACAACAATTATCCGATTTTCAAAGGTCAGTCCTAACTTTAGAATGAAGCTTATTTTCTTTGATAAAGCATTTCTTCTTAAACATATTGTCAATCCATTTTTTATTGAGCAACTGGGATTTTTTAAGAATTCGACCTTTACAATCGTTAATGCTAAAGATAATCTTGTCGACAAATTAATAAAATTAATAGATTACCTTAAGGATGTTACTTTACGGACGACACGTTTTACAGCAGACATCATTCGGACAATCATCTTTAATTTATTATTGGAAATCGCCGACGAATTGGCTACCGAACACCAAATTCCTGCAGACAGTACCCAAGAAACAAATCATCTGTTCTATAAGTTTACGAACTTAGTTCAACGCTATGGAAGTCGATACAAAGAAGTACAGTATTATGCCGATAAGTTGTTTATTTCAAACAAATACCTTATTCATGTTGTAAAGAGAGCCTCTGGTAAAACGCCGCATGAAATTATTGACGAGTATGTACTTAAAGAAGCCTATGTGCTGCTGGGGAACCCCGAAAAAACAATTTCACAAATTTCGTATGAAATCGGCTTCCATTCCATTTCGGCATTCGGTCGCTTTTTCAAAAAATACTCCACTTTATCGCCATCTGAATACCGAAAGCAACAAAATATGTAGGAATCGGAAATTCGGTAGAACAATAGCGAATTTGAGGGCACAAATGTTTCAGACGGTATCGGTAACTTTAGTCAAGGATTAAAAACCATACGTATCATGAAAGAAATCACCTCCAAATTCGACAACGTATTGAATGCATCTGCCGAATATAGAAACGTTAATCATGAACCTGATTCGAGCAAAGAGGTTCAACGTAATACACCAAAGAAATCGATGCCTTTTTCTGATCAGATCGGTAATTATCAGCGCAATAAAGGCATTCCCCCAAAATCATATAAAGACAGTAAAATCTACATCGTCGGAAGTGGTATCGCAGGGATGTCCGCGGCTTATTATTTTATCCGCGATGGACATGTTCCTTCGGAGAACATCACCTTTCTTGAACAGCTCCATGTGGAAGGTGGCTCGTTAGATGGTGCCGGTAATGCAGCCGATGGTTATATCATCCGCGGTGGCAGGGAAATGGATATGACCTATGAAAATCTTTGGGACATGTTTCAGGATATCCCTGCATTGGAGATGCCTGCCCCGTACAGTGTTTTGGACGAGTACCGTTTGATCAATGATAATGATCCCAATTACTCGAAAGCCAGGCTCATTCATAAACTGGGTGAAATAAAAGATTTCAGTAAATTTGAATTGAGCAAAATGGATCAGCTGGCCATCATTCGCCTGCTGCTCAAAAATAAAGAAGACTTAGATGACTTAACCATCGAAGACTACTTCAGCGAATCATTTTTATCCAGCAATTTCTGGACCTTCTGGCGTACCATGTTCGCTTTCGAAAACTGGCATAGTTTACTTGAGCTGAAATTGTACATGCATCGTTTTTTACATGCGATCGATGGACTGAACGACCTTTCGTCATTGGTATTCCCTAAATACAATCAATACGATACTTTTGTAACCCCATTGCGCAAAGTACTCCAAAGCAAAGGCGTAAACATTCAGTTTAATGTGCTGGTCAAAGACCTCGATATCCAAAGCAATACCGAAGGAAAAGTCGTAGAGGCGCTTATCACAGAACAAGATGGTAAAGCGGTGAAAATTCCAATTGGAAAAGACGATTTCGTCATTGTTACCACCGGATCAATGACCGAAGACACCTTTTATGGAGATAACAAAAACGCACCGATCATTGGTATAGACAATAGCAGCAGCGGTCAAAGCGCAGGCTGGAAGCTCTGGAAAAACCTTGCCGCCAAATCAGCTATATTTGGTAGGCCCGAAAAATTTTGCAGTAACATCGAAAAATCAGCCTGGGAGTCTGCAACGCTGACTTGTAAGCCTTCGGCTTTGGTTGAAAAACTCAAAGAATATTCGGTCAATGACCCCTATTCGGGCAAAACAGTTACTGGCGGTATTATCACCATTACTGATTCCAACTGGTTGGTGAGTTTCACTTGTAATAGGCAGCCTCACTTTCCAGCTCAGCCAGACGATGTCCTTGTCTTGTGGGTATATGCCTTATTTATGGATAAAGAAGGAAATTACATTAAAAAGCCAATGCCCCAATGTACGGGAGATGAAATTCTAGCCGAGTTATGTTACCATCTAGGCATTATTGAGCGACTGGACGATGTCATCACAAATACCATTGTGCGTACGGCGTTTATGCCCTACATTACGTCTATGTTTATGCCTAGAGCGAAGGGTGACCGTCCGAGAGTGGTACCAGAAGGATGTAAAAATCTAGGTTTAGTAGGCCAGTTTGTCGAAACTAATAACGATGTGGTCTTTACCATGGAAAGCTCGGTACGTACTGCACGGATTGCCGTATATGAACTTTTAAATCTAAATAAACAGGTTCCAGATATCAATCCCCTTCAATACGACATCCGTCATCTCTTAAAAGCGGCCAAAACGTTAAATGACGACAAACCATTTGTAGGAGAAGGTTTACTGCGTAAACTTTTGAAAGGCACTTACTTTGAACATATCCTACCGCTTGGTTCCGCGGACGAGGAAGAGCAGGAATCCTTTCTCACAGAACAGATCAGCAAATTCAAAGATTGGTTAAAAGGAATTAAAGGATAAGGATCACAGCATGCGCCATGGTTTCGCGGCGTATGTTTTTACGAATTGAAAAAAAATAATAACATCATGGACTTTAAAAATATTACGATAGCAGGCAGCGGAGTTTTAGGTTATCAAATTGCTTTCCAAGCTGCTTTTCATGGCTACGATGTCACCGTTTATGATATCAACGATGAGGTACTTGACAAAGCGAAAGCTAAATTTGATCTTATGGCGAAGGCCTTCGCACATGATCTTCATGCCAGTCAAGAACAATTGGCTTCAACCTTCGACAGACTCAGTTACGATTCAAACCTCACTTCGGCAGTAGCGAACGCAGATTTTCTGATCGAAGCAATTCCCGAAAATCCGGCGATTAAAATTAGTTTCTATAACGAGCTGGCAAAGGTCGCTCCTGTAAAAACCATTTTTGCGACAAACTCCTCAACGCTGCTACCAAGTCAGTTTGCTGAGGAGACCGGCCGCCCCAAACAGTTCTTGGCCTTACACTTTGCCAATGAGATCTGGAAGCACAATACAGCAGAAATTATGGGCCATCCAGGCACAGACAAAACCGTATTTGAGCAGGTGGTCAACTTTGCAAAATCCATTGGCATGGTTGCCCTGCCACTGCATAAGGAGCAGCCTGGCTATATTGTAAACTCCTTACTTGTCCCATTACTTTCGGCGGCAACGGATCTTTTGGTCAACGAGATAGCTGATGCCGAAACGATAGACAAAACTTGGATGGTCGCCACTGGAGCCCCAACAGGTCCTTTCGGTATACTGGATATCGTCGGTATTACGACAGCTTATAACATCAATAAAATAAACGCTGAGGCTACCAATGACCCCGTAAAAATCAAAACTGTGGCCTATCTCAAAGAACATTTTATAGACAAGAACAAACTAGGCGTCGCTACCGGTGAAGGATTCTATACCTATCCCAATCCAGCCTATCAATCGCCAGACTTTTTGAAGTAGTTGACTGGCTTTCAAAAGAACGCGACTTCAATAAACAGCTGGTGCATGATATTGCAAGGTAACGCATAAATAAGACTTGTTGCACAGCACATAAAAAAGGCCTTTCAAATCGTGATTTGAAAGGCCTTTCTCGATGGTATAATAATAGATTATCCGTATAAGGAATCTTCTATTGCATTCCACAGCTGGATTCTTTTTTGTAGCGCAATTTTACTAATCTCTTTCATTTCGGCCCATTTAACCTCATCGTCCTTCGCAAGATCTGTTATCATCTGCATGGCCAATGGACCGTGTTCGTCGCCATCTAAATCAATATGCCGTTGAAAATAATAAATAAAACTGTCTAAATTGGCTGTAGGGAAATTCCCTTTAATTTCTTCCAAAATAGACGTAAACATTCCGGGGATGAGGTCTTCACGTCCAAAGGTAAATGCCGCCGCAATTTTATGCACTTCACCCTCAGCTATTACTTCGAATGTAAAATTAAGAAAATCTTTGATTCGCTTGTCCAATGTTGTCAATGCTATAGCATCGAATATATTATCCGATTTTTTGGCATTGGCAATAAATTTATTGATCAAATGGAGGTCGGCTCCCATAGCAGACATTGCGTCGAGATACATCTCAAAATGGCTTAATCGACGTCCATCGATATATTCATCCGACTCCTCTGCCAATACAATTTCATTAATCAAATAGCGCGTTGAAGGATGTTCACTGGCGAACCATGGAAGTGTGGTACAGGTTAATTTGATCTGTAAAGCTTTTAATAAAGACATAAAATCCCATACAGCATACACATGCCCTTCGGTAAAAGAACGTAAATTTTTGATCGTTTTGATTTTACGGTATAAAGGGTGTTGCAATAATACTTCGCGTTCGGTAGCAATGTATTCGTTAATTTCCGCAATTCTATTCATGCCGCAAAAGTATTGTGTTCTCTCTGCTTTTTAAAGTATTTTCGATGAGATTACAGTAACATGATAAATTTCCCAATCAGCTAACCGCTTTATACCCAAATCAAAGTCAAAGCGACCAGCTTGTTTTGCTGCTGTTTTCGATTATCAGCGTTTAATAGCAGTAAAGACAAAAAAAATTTTATTATAAAAAATAATCTACTATATTTGTAGAGTATTCAGAATTGCATGATGCAATACCAACCGAGTGAAGGCACCGCGGTGGTAAATTAATACGGGTTTCGACCAAAATAAACGTTACACAACGGTTATTTTCCCAAAGTAATCTGGATACAGTTTATGGTTTAATCCTTTAAATTTTTAAATTGTATGGCTACAACAACAAATCTTTACCAACACTTACTGGAAAAATTCAGTTATTATTCAACAGATGAACTGATCCAGCTCAACAACGACACCATTTTAGGACAAGGCTGGGGATCATCGAAAGCTACCTTCAGAACAGCTTTGATCAGTACATTCTCCAAAAGGGGGCTTGATCTTTCTAATATTATTTCCAAGGAAGACGGCTTTACGTCGGTGAAGCAGGTGCCTGTCCGTCTGGAACAAAATGTTTTGATTCCTTTACAGTAAAGCCCTATAAACTCAAAAAGAGTAGGCCTAGCCTACTCTTTTGTCAATGAGTGGTGATATCTTAATGTATGATTGAGCGAATGGGCTGTTTGCCGAGCGTCGTCTTTGTAGGACGAGAGATCGTCGCAATTTTGAATTTCTGCCACATCCACTTTCTTTCTTACTTTGCTGATGACCTGATTTAATTCCGATTTCCAGTTGCCTGGATCGCCAAAATCGTCCATCCAATTTTTGTTGATAAACTTTTTGTAGTTCAAAAGCAAAATATACAATTCCTCACCACTACCGGCGCGATTGATTGACGTGCGCCAGTTCTCTAATTTTTCTTTAAAACTCATAACCAGCAATATATAAAAAAAATACGACTTGACCAAATATTCCCGATTTTTACCTTGCGTATTGACCAAGATCTGACAGGTCAACCCTCTATTTGTCGGGGTTGATAGAAATTCATAAAAACTGTTATCTTTATTCACTGCAGCCTGAGCGTTTAAACGGCTGCAATTTAGTTGAATACATGAGTATGCGATATTTTGATTTTGAAAACAGTAAATACGGCTTTCCCTTAGCGATGGATGCCCATCGGTTTGAGGACAATACCGACCTGATTTTTGAAGCCGAACCACACACCATCAACTTTTTTGAGATCATGTTTTTTGAACAGGGAAGCGGGGTGGCATATACCAATGAAAAACGTATTGATCTATGCCCAGGAACCATTTTATTCGCTTTTCCCAATCAGATCAAGCAATATGAATTTGATAAAAATAGCGTCAAAGGATTCCATTTAATCTTCAAACCTGAGTTTTTGGAATCGTTCTTTCAGGATAAGACACTTGTATATAAACTACCCTATTTTTACAACTATTCATTTGCGCCCTATATTGTCGCAGCAACTCATGATTTCGAGGTATTTAAAATCCTGCTCTCCGAAATTGTTTTTGAAATCGGGACATTTCGATCCGATAGCCTCAACATGATCCGATCGTTTCTTGCGAGTATCTTGCTCCGCCTGGACCGGCGATTTCGTGCATTTCACCGTATCGCTAATGACAGTTGCAACAATAATTTACTCACCAGATTCAAAATGCTCATGGAGGAGCACGTCAATTCCAACCTCAACTGCAATCAATACGCGGACCTACTGAAAATACACCGAAATGAGCTGAATCGTCAAATTAAAGCTTACACAGGCCACAGTCCAATCAACCTAATCCAACACCGAAAAATACAGGAGATTAAACAGCGGCTTCTGCTAGACGAGCAGTCTATCGCCCAAATTGCCGTTGAACTTCATTTTAGTGACCCTAATAATCTTTCCCGATTTTTTAAAAAGATGACCGGCTGTTCTCCTTCTACCTACAAGCAGAACATGCAAAATGATAGTTTTTCATAAACTTGTGATAGCTATTCAATAAAGCAAGGGGCTTAACTTTGTGTAGATCGTCGTTCAATTCGTGAGGTGGCGGTCTCCATTTTAAGATTCATCAGCTGGATACGCGTATGTTATCGCGCTACACACTTGAAAAAATATGCTAAAACTACTACTACTCTCTTGTTCACTTTACGGACTGTTTACTTCATCTTACCGTATTACCGGCCGTTTGGTTGACCATCAGTACAATCCCGTTGGATATTTTATTATTGAAACCTTTGTGTCCAATAAGGAAAGGGAACCCTTGGCCTTATTAAGTCGGGATACCGTTAGAAATAGCAATGGCGAATTTAAGATCAAGGTGTTAAAAAAGGGGAGCTATCTTCTAAAGATAGCCGTTCCGGATTACACCGATTATTCACTTTTTACCACCGTACAGGATTCAACCTACTCCTTTCCTGAACTACATTTGCAGCCAACAAAATAAGTGTTACCTATTCAAAAATTGTGTTCAACCATTCACTATTAGCGAGTTAATCTTCCTCATGCCCCCTCTATTTTCGATCGCAGTACTTCCAAAAAATAAATAATTAATTGATGACTAAACTTTAATACAATATAGGGGTCTTACTACCAAGAGTGCAGCATGATTATTTGCTTTCAAATTTAGCCTTATGCCCCATATGATGTTGAAATTTACGTTTAAAACCATCCTAATCCTTTTCTTATTAGGTACAGCCACACCTGCGATGTGCGCTAAAGTAGCGATTGCTAATCCTGCTCTTTTTTTCTTTCAGGATCATCTGGGTGATGGTTACAGCAAAATCGGATCACGCATTTATTATCGTGGCAAAGAAATTCCAAACGTGAATGCCAGTTCGTTTCAATTTTTAGGTTCGGGTTACGCCAAGGATACCTGGAAGGTATATTTTCGAGGGTCAATTCTAACTGATGCCAGCCCATCTACTTTCCAATTTCTTGGCGACGGTTATGCTAGTGATGCCTGGAGAGTTTATTTTTATGGCAAGCCATTGTTGGACGCAACAACTTCCACCTTCAAGACACTGGGAAATGGTTACAGCAAAGACGCGTGGAAAGTCTACTATTTAGGCAAGGAAATTAATGGAGCAAACGCTTCGAGCTTTGAGAATCTCGGTCGGGGATATGCGAAAGATCATTGGAACAGCTATTATAGGGGCGAAAAGAACGAGAGCTTTGCTGGTCCTACCACACAGCCTCTTGGCGGTCAATATTCCAAGGACAATTGGTCTGTTTTTTATAAAAATCAGAAAGTGGAAGGGGCTTCTGCTTCAACGTTTGAATACCTTGATGATGGCTATGCCAAAGACGCCTGGAATCTTTTTTACCGTGGAATTAAAGTCGAGGGCGGCAGCCCCAACTCGTTCAAATCAATCGGAAATGGCTATGCCGTAGACCCCTGGGCAGTCTATTATCAGGGAATAAAAGTTAACGGCGCTTCGGCATCCACCTTTAAAGCACTTGGGGGAGGGTATGCAAAAGACTCCTGGACGGTTTTCTATCGCGGCCAGGAGTTGAAGGGGGCGAGTGCTTCCACCTTTGAATATTTGGATAACGGTTATGCCGGGGATGCATGGAGCAAGTTTTACAAAGGGAAAAAATTGGATTGATCTACTCGATAATAATGTTGATCCCGACCATTTTAGCTTTGTATTTAATTTTTTCAATAAGACCGTAGTAGCTCCAGTTGCGCAACAGAAATTTATCGCCTTTGGCAATTTCCTCCTTATTGGATTGGTTGACCAACAAGAGGGTACCAGCCTGTGCTTTCACACAAAGTTCAATTAACCGGCGGCTATAGAGATGGAGCTTGGTGTCTACATAATTTTTCTCCTTTTCGTTGAAGTGCTCCAAGCTTTTCATTTTCCGCTTACGACCACGCCCACCTTTATCAAAAGCGGCAGCTTTTTGCAAGCGATGCCGTGCTGCTTGGATGGCCATACGTCGGTAAGTAAACTCTTCTTTATTACCGATCTGAAAGGACTCCTTTCCGATGGTCACTGCTATGGGATGTTCAATTGAAAGCGACGCTTCGGCGATAATGTTATCTTTCAATTCTTGGATTTTCTTTGGGAGCTCGAGGGCCAACAGCAGAAAGATTTTACCTTTGACGATTTTGATTGCGCTACTACAGACTTTGATTTGTCCGACCAATGCACGTTGTAGCAGCACTCGTTTATCCGACCGGTCTTTACCGAGGTAGGTGCGAAACGGTATTTTGAATAATGTGAATTTAAAATCTCTAGCATTCTCATCTTTACTCAAGTTAATTCGTCTTCCAGGAAAGGGAATGGGCATATCCTTTTTGTAATTGCGAAGTGATTTTTCACCCTTCCAATAGGAGAGACGATCTGCCTGAAAATATTTGATTAAAGCCGTGTTTATTTGTGATAGAATATCCGTAGGAATTCGTCCCTTAAAATAATTAGATAGCACGCGGTAAGTAGTGTTCATGCGTGAAGTATTCAATACACCTTCGGGATCCTTTGCCTTATCGGCCAGTTTAATTTTAACATCATCTTGCAAATAAATCAGGTCTTTCAGATTTTCCTGCACATATTGGTGGGTGATGACCATATTAGCGGCACGGAATACGAGATCCTGCCATTCAAAGAGTTTGTTAAAATATTCCGACCGTTTTTCTTTATCGTCACAATCCACGAACACCTGTATTTTCCGGGTCAACACCATTGTATCAGCTGCCATATTGCTTTTATTTTTTTTATGCTATTTTTTTTGATTTAATTTTTGCGTGCGCATTAATAAACAACGTCCTTACCTGTCCCCCATCCAGCTGCAATGCTTCCGAAATTTTGTCGAAGGAATATTGCAATTCGTAGCGCATGCGAAATACTTCAGCTTCCTCTTCGGTCATTTCACCATTTAACTTAAATTCGACCGGCTTGGCTACAAGCTGCATTTTCTCTTCACTATGGACGATGGCACGTAGGTATTCGATTGCATTTTCAATTTGTAGACTAACCTCATAATCTGATATGTTTCCCATATAGTACGCGATACGTTCATAGTTAAAACTATATTTGAGACAGAGACGAATAAAGAGTTGTTGATCGCGGTTGAGGTTTGGAAGAATAGCATTAAGCTGATCCATTCTCTTTTTCTTTTCCAATTCCAGTTGCTCAATATAGAGCACATCGTCTTCGTTTTCCTCTTCCAGTTCATAGCCGAGCATAAACTCCTGATAATCCTCTATGCTATCGAGCCGCAGTAAGCTTCGCTGAAATTTATTTTTTGATTTTTTGTAAAAAGCCTGAACCGCGGTTTTCACCTGAACTTTCAGAAAGTCGAAGATTTCAGTTTCGGAATGTACATTTTCTCTGAACAGCCAAAGGCGTAGAAAGGCCTCTTGGGCAATACTTTCACCTGTACATTCGTCATCTGTTGCGCGGTGTGCACGAAAAAGGAAATGTTTATAGAATTTTTGGTAGAAGAATTTAAGCCCCCTTTCTTCCCCTTGGCGGAGGTTTTCTAATGCGCGTATGGTCTCTTGTTTTCGTAAAAGTAGTTTCATAATTCGTCCTTTCTTGGTTAAAGCGAAAATCACTTACCGCAGCTCCGGCGGAATTTGACGGATTTTATGGAAACCGAAGCTGGGTAAGTGTAAATTGTTATCTGGTTAATAAAACTTATTGGTATTGAACGGGAGATACTGTCGTTACGCGGTCCAGTTGTGTATACCCTTTATTTTGAGATCATTAACATCCTCAACGAAAAGTTTGCCTAAATTTAAGCTGATTATCTATACCCTATATTTTTTAAATCGTCAACATCCGCGACCTACACTAAATGGGCAAATAAGATGTTGTATATAACCTACCTTTTGAGACCATTAACATCCTACCACCTATTATCGTAATAAATCAAGAACATAGCGCAGGATGTAACCCAACATTTTCTTAAAAAGGGTATTTAGTGAGTCGCCATTGCGCTCACCCTACGGCATAACAAGATGCCTCAATATATAATTTTGAAAATTTTCTTACTTTTCAAGTTCTACGCAAAGGAATTAATTACGGTAGTAGCTCATACGCTAATTGCATATAATCAACATCAAATTTCTCACGTTTCACAAACAAGACTCAGTTGTGTATACCCTGCTTTTTGAAATCATTAACTTCAAGGATTGAGAAAAGTCCGAAAAGCGCCCGTTAAATATACCCTACACTCTAAATCATCAACATCCATTTGTAATAATTAATTCATTCTGGGAGCGTTGTGTATACCCACAATTAAGATCATTAACATCGCATATCAAGAGGAAATTAAACTGAACGTTGTGTATACCCCACAATTTATGATCATTAACATCCCCAACTCCTAGTATCGTAATAATAATCAAGAACATAGTGTGGAATGTAACCCAAATTTTTTTTAAAAAAGGTATTTAGTGAGTCGCCATTGCGCTCACCCTACGGAATCACAAGATGCCTCCTATCCTATTCAAACCGATCGACAAAATTTCCGATCGGTCAATATTTTATTTCCCTTTCCAATACCAACAAGTCAAAGAACATCCTCTACGCAAAATAATTACTTTATTTTTGCGCAAACACAACTTTTGAATAAACTCAATACTGAGTCTATTTCAACGATTCAAATAATTTTATTTTTCTTAATCCTATGCTTTGAATGGCAGAACACGTCAATAATAGGGGTTATCAACATAGGATACTAGATACAAATCTACAAAATAGTAATGAGTTTTATTCCGGTGACTTTACTATATTTTTAATACTTAATTTTCTCATTATTTGCATTTTAATCGTACAATAATAGTTTTGCACTATGAGTCCACAATTATTGGTATGGTTCACAGTTCACATTTAGTTTATCGGCTTTCGTTGAAACAAATATACATAAGAATATTTATTTGCGCAAATAAAACACAAATATTATTATTTAAATTATGCGCAAATAAGTCTTCCATTTGTATATGGCAGATATTAACGAGAACATACTGGAGGAAATTGGTGAGGAATTGCGCATTCAACGGGAAAAAATCTATTATACCCTGAAAGATGTGGCGAATATGACCGGATTGACAACCAATACGGTAGCAGCTATTGAAAGAGGAAAAGGCTCTTCCTTGAACAACTTTATTCTGATCTGCCGTGCGCTGAAAATCCAACCACATAAGATATTCAAAAAAGAGATTGATTTAACACCGCTCTACAATATCCCACCAGAGTCAAAACGCCGTATCGAACTAACTAAAGAACTGGATGACCTTGTTTATAATTCCAACTTCTTTGAGATACCCCGTCGTGTTTCTGATATCATCCAACAGCTGAATGCCAACAAAGACCAAAGCAATAAATTCTCTGTTTATCTCAGCGGTTACTGTGAGGAAGGAACCTTGGAATATGAAAAACATGGAAATTATAAAGAATACCGAAAACTACATTCTGCGAAACCTGTTAAGAAGTATAACGAATAATCGCGTCGGACAATAAAACTACTATTCGGTGTTATTGTTTGTAATCTCCCCTAATTAGCTATGTTCAAATCTAAATAATTCCAATCATATGACGAGACAATTTACTCTGGAATTTGCATTTTAAAAACATTGGCACACCATTAATTTATCAGCTGGCAAGCTATGAGAAGGGAAAATTAAAATTTATTGGTCAGCAATTCTTCCTGGATTCACTTGGAAACATTAGATGATATAACTTTAACTACGGTTTTTCGAATTAATTTCATTCAAAAAATAAAAAGCAAAGCTCAAAGCTTAATCATACATTAGTATCAAAAAAAAGGAGCGTATAAATAATTAGCGTTATGTACAGTATTGATAAACAGACCCTATTGGATTTAGGACTAAATAGCGAAAACAATAATTTAATGTCTCTATTTAGAAAAGCTGTAACCGATGGGGGAAACGAAAGGATATCGGAATATTTTGAAAATCCTCTTGATAATATTGAGGAGATTACTAATAGACAAAAGACAATCTGTTTTTTATCGAAAAATAAAGTAGACTATTTAATAGATAGATACATTCTAATGGATTTAGAACGGTATCTTAACCTAACTAATAAACCATTTACAGATCTTACATATAATAAATTAATATTAAACATATATAGTGTTTTTTCACTAAAGAGTAAGAAAGATGCTTTTTTTTTGAAAAGGTCAATATGCGAAATCTCTGAATTGATTTTGAATCTAAATGACTTTTTCAATAATATCGATACATTACAAGACACCGGAACTATTAAACTGATCGAGCGGGAATTTAAACAACTTACCAAAGAACTAGACATAGAGGAACTAAAATTACTTTCTTTCAAAAATATTTCATTAAAAAAATTGCCAAATATGACTATCTGTATAGAAACTTGTTAAGCTAAAAGTTAACGAAAATGCTTTCTTTAATCTATGACCTTGATGCACTTTTTGGCATTTCGAAGGCACTTATTGAATTTGATCTTACTATTCCCAGTTTTACAAAAGAAGAGAAATTAGGCTTTTTAGAAATAAAGCAATTATACAATTTGCTTATTCTCAATCCGATCAAAAATGATGTTATGATAAATTCAAATAAAAACATATGGTTTTTAACCGGAGGAAACATGACAGGGAAATCTACCCTTATGAAATCTATTGCTACTTCGGTCTATTTAGCTCATTTAGGTTTTCCTGTCCCTGCAGATCAAATGACAGTTAGTTTATTTGGAGGCCTATTTACCACAATTAATTTAGGAGATGATATAGTTTCAGGTTATAGCCATTTTTTGAACGAAGTCCGACGAGTTAAGGATATCGCAATGAAAATAAAGTCCTGCGGAAACTTATTAATTGTTTTAGATGAGCTATTTAAGGGCACAAACTATCAGGATGCATATGAGGCATCTGAACGATTAATGACCAGCTTTTCTGAAATAAGAAATTGTGTTTTTATTATATCTTCTCATATTACAGAAATAGGGAATAACCTTTCATCAAAGCAAAACATCGACTTAAAATATTTAAAGACCAACTTATCTAATGGCGATATTACGTTTACCTATAAACTTGAAAGTGGAATAGCAAAAGATCGCCTTGGAATGTGGCTTCTTGAGCGAGAGGAGGTTTTTAAAATATTAAAAAAAGATCCATATAATTAATATAGGGAACTTCTACCCTAATACCTTAATCAAGCAAAATCCCACATTTAAGATATAGAATATCTAACATTTCTATTTTTATTTCTTCAGTTGCTCTAGAGGCAACTTTGACCGGAAAATTCAAAATTTCGTTGGCCAAACGCTTACATTTATCAATCTACTTAGTCTCTTTATAAAAATTGGCAATTTGTATTTTGGATATAGTGTGTCCGCCCTATGACTACAACCCAACGGATCTTTTGAAGTTCTGAGGATGAAGATCATTAAAACTATCATTGTCTACTTCTATAGAGGTGTCCAACATATGTTTTAATCACTCTAAGGTTAACCTTATCCTGTTTGCAAATTAAAAAAAATAGATAACAACGGATCTGATTTAATTTTTATTAATCTTAAGAGCGAAGATAACTTTCTTTATTTAATGAGTAACAATTTTTAATTTGTATATTTATGTCATTAACCATCACATAAAATTATGAGAAAAGTTTATTTGTACTTAGCTATTCTTATCTTCTTTTCATGCAGTAGAGAAGATTTAAAGCAGGATAACTTAAATGATGAGAATTTTATTTCTCTGAAGGAGAGCAAAACCATTGCAGACTCTTTACAACAGTTCATATTACATCACAAAGTGAAAGCCAGCACAGGCATAAATAAAGCCCACAATACAGTTCTCGAAAAAGAAATTACGGGTAGTGATGGAACGGTTGTGATGCGTATATTTAACTATACGAATGGCGGATTCATTATTTTAGCAGCAGACCGCAGAGCAAATCCAGTGCTTGCCTATTCAGACAAATCTTCGTTTCATTCTGGTATTGTCGCAATTGCTGCTGATGCTTGGCTGAATGATACAAAGCTTGAAATTGAAGATATCAAAGCAAAAGGAATGCGGAACGCAAACATAGCGGATAAGCTATTGAAAAAGGGCAAATATGCTGAGCTATTATCCGGCACCACGGTATCTACTATAAAAACAAAGGCGTCCGGAGGAAATGTTGCCAAACCCAACCCGCCTAAATGTGAGGATATTAATTTAATGATAGGTCCTCTATTATCAACAAATTGGAGCCAAGAAGGTGGATATAACAATTATATGCCTGCAATGAGTTGTACTCCTTACTATTGCAATGGTAAAGCATATACTGGTTGTGTAGCCACCGCAATGGCACAAGTGATGAAATACCATCAGTATCCGACCACATATAATTATAGTATTATGCCTAATGCGGTTTCAGGTTATAATGATGTGTCCGCAGGAGCAAATGAAATATCAAGGCTGATGTGGCGAGCAGCAGATGATGTAGGTTCGAGTTATAATTGCACCGGAACAGGAGCGGCGGCAAATACAAATGCCATTTCTTCCACCCTTAAAACATTTGGATATTCACCTACTGCAACTGCCACAAGCTTTAACTATTTAATAGTTGAGAGTGAAATAAAAGCGAATAGACCAGTAATATTAACAGGCTATAGTTCAAAGGCTGGAAATTCATACTCCGGTGGTCATTGTTGGGTGGCAGATGGAGTTCACGAGTATATAAACTGTCCCGAAACTTTGCCGGATGGTTCTACAATTGGAGGAGGCGGATATTTGTGGTTTCACATGAACTGGGGATGGGGCGGTCAGAATAATGGTTGGTTTGGTTATGCAAGTGCAGATTCAGGAAACGGAAACTATCAATATAAACGCGATATGGTCTATTCTATTTACAAATAATATCAATATGAAAAAGTTATTATTAATATTTGCAAGTCTTCTTGCCATTATTGCCTGCAAGAAAACAGAAGCGTTAAATACAAACGTCTATAGTGAAGTACAGTTAACTTTAGTAGATGAAAATGGCGTGAATGTCCTAAATTCAAAACTAACACTTGCTGATCTGGATCTTTATTACGTTACGAGTTCAGGCGAAAAAATCCTGCAAAATAACGCAAACCTCGATCTTCCAAAGAACATGGAAATTACAAATGATGGACAGGATAAAAAACTGCGATTGTTTGTGAACCTAAAGGCTGCGAATAACCAATATGCTGAAAGCATATTAAAAATTAAAGGTTATGATGATGTAACAATCAAGGTTAAGGTTCAGAAAAGCGGCGGTAGCCTTGGGTACTCCGATTTATTTATTAATGAAGAAAACATTTCGATTGATTTGCGATCAAAGCCGCTGAAAGTGCAGCTGAAAAAATAATAGTTTAAAGTACAAAGACCGAGGTGTCAAGCATGGACTTGTCTTCCATTCGGATAGGGGCGTCCAATATGCCAGCGATGAGTTCAGGAAAGTAATTGTAGAAAACAAGATACTTCAAAGCATGAGCAGGAGAGCGAATTGCTGGGACAAAGTAGTGGCTGAAAGTTTTTTCAAGACATTAAAGACAGAAATGGTCTATCATAGAAAATTCGTGGACCAACATTCATCTAAATTGGAGATCTTAGGATATATTGAGGGATTTTACAATACCAAAAGAACACATTCTGCCTATGGTATAAAATCCCTAAGCAGATAAGAGATATTGATGAAAAAGAGAAAAAGTGGCAGCATAAAAAAGTCTCCTATTTTAAGTTGCAATTCCACCAAAAAGCTGTCCATACCTAGTAATTTTAATATCTTTTTGCTCGTTCATGATGAAATCCATATTTTATGATAAAGATGTAAAATTAATGGTATTATAAACACATTAGTCATTGAGGATAATATGGTTGTTTTGGTGTAATTTTAAACAGCAGAGTAGACCAAGCGATAGACAGAAAAAAGTAATTTTCAAGATAATTTCTGAAACAGAATAAAAAAATAAGCAAATAAATATTTTACAAATAATTGATTAACAGATAATATATTTTTATAAATGTCAAGTATTCTATTCCATTTACTTGACAAAAGAATAATATTCACTACCTTTGCAGAGTAATGGGTGTTACACAAAAAATACAGAAACAAATCAGTAAGTTGGCCGACGGAACTACGTTCAAATACGAGCAATTGGATATTGAGCCACAGGAGTTTTCTGCGACAGCCAAAGCCATTGAACGACTGATTGCCAAAGGTGTTATCAAAAGAGTTTCAACAGGTGTGTTTTACAAGCCTAAGAAAACTGTTTTTGGCGAATTAAAACCTAACGAAGAAGAAATTTTAAAACATTACCTTTTTGAAAAAGGCAAACGTATTGCCTACATCACAGGAACTTCGCTATACAACGGTTTGGGTTTAACAACACAAGTTCCAAAGAGTATAAAAATTGCAAGTCGGGATAAACGGATTACCGTTTCAAACGGTAACGTAAAAGCAAGTCCGGTAAAAAGTTATGTGGACGTAACCGATCAAAATTTTTACTTGTTGGAGTTATTGGATTCATTAAAGGATTTCAAAAAAATTCCTGACTTGGATAAAAGTTCTGCAATCAAAATACTTTTAACAAAACTGAAAGAACTCAATTCCACAGAAACAAAACTTTTGATAAAGTGCGGTTTGGCTTATCCGCCACGAGTACGGAGTTTTCTCGGTGCTTTATTGGAAAACATCAACACTGAAAGCGATTTAACTACATTAAAAACAAGTTTAAACCCGCTTTCTGAATATGAATACGGAATTAGCGAAAGACAATTAGCAACCGCAGAAAATTGGAATATAAAATGAAATTACAAGAAAATAAGGAGCTGTTCCAAGATGCCATTATTGCCACATCACAGCAATTAGGCATAAAAGAAATTTATATAGAAAAGGATTATTGGGTGACATTCGCTTTATTCCATATTTTCAAAAATGATATAGGCAAAGACACCGTTTTTAAAGGAGGTACAGCATTATCAAAATGCTTTGAATTGATACAACGGTTTTCGGAAGATATTGATTTGGTCGTGTTGAGAAATGAAACCGAAACGAGAAACCAACTGAAAACAAAAATCAAAAAGATTTCCAAATGCGTTTCAGGTGTACTTCCCGAAATGGACATTGACGGAATTACCAACAAAGTTGGAATGATACGCAAAACAGCACATAATTACCCACGAACTTTCACAGGACATTTTGGACAAGTGCGTGATATTGTCATTGTTGAATCTACTTGGTTAGGGAATTTTGAGCCGTACACAACAGCAAATGTAAGTTCGTTCATTTATGAAATGATGTTGAAAAACAATCAGCAATCACTCATTGACGAATACGGAATGAATGCGTTTGAAGTGTTGGTATTGAACCCAAAAAGAACGTTCTGTGAGAAAATTATGAGCTTGGTGCGTTTTTCTCAAACAAAAGAACCCATTACTGATTTACGAAACAAAATCAGACATACTTACGACATTCATTTGATGTTGAAAAATGAAAATCTAAAATCTTTCTTTCAATCGGACGACTTTGAAACAATGCTTTTGCGAGTAGCAAATGATGACATCGCAAATTTCAAAAACAACAATGAGTGGTTAGCCAATCATCCAAAGACAGCAATTATTTTTTCTGATACGGAAGATACTTGGAATAAAATCAAAGACGCTTACACAGGGAGTTTCAGCGAATTGGTTTTTGGCGAACTTCCACCCGAAAAGGACATACTGAAAACTTTGACAACGGTAGCGGATAGATTGAAACCAATAGAATGGAACATAAAACCATAAGGATGACAGACCATTTCTGCTTTTAAAGTCTTAAAAAAAGCTTTCAGCCATTACATTGTCCCAGCAATTCGCTTTCCTACTCATACTTTGACGTATTTTATTTTCTGCAATTACCTTCCTAAATTCATCACAGGCATACTTGTACACCTCTGTCTGAATGGAAGATAAGGCCATCTTTGACACTTCGGTTTCTAATAGCCATCCTAATGGCTTCTACAGAAGTGTTTGGCTATGGCCTTCTTTAATATATCACATAAAATAGAAGACGGGATTATTCTATCGAAAAATTCCAATTTCCTAATACTTTTGGTATCTCCCAAGATTCGGCTTTGGCCTTATAATCATTAAAGTGACCCTTTTCCCAGGTGGTCATATGGTAACCTTTACAGAACTTACAATAATAAGCCCTTTTGCAGGCGTTTTTACCCATCCTGTGTTTGATACGTTTACCATCCAGTTTGTTCCTCAACCGAGATCTGAACTTAAAATGAAGCATTGCCCATCGCGCCTCAATTAAAGAAGGAAATCCAACTTTACCAGTAGCACGGCATTTCCAGGTATTGTCCCTTACTTTTTCCATAATCTATCTATTAAAGTTTACCTATTCTATTTTATTGCTCTTTTTCTATTGGCACCTGCAACATGACCCATTCCCTGATATGCTTTGCAATCTTGTCGGACACCTCAAAATGGTACCGTCCCTCAAAAGGTATTTTAAGCACGATACGCAACCGGCCCCGTTTCAGTTGGTGGCAAGCTTGGATCATATCCAAGGGTATGGCTTTATCCCGGTCAATCTTCTGTACAAATCCCTTCGTGATATTAACCACCTCCTTTAAGCTGCGCTGCTCGCCACAAGTCAGATTTTCGTCCATCGCACTTCTTAAATAAAAGCTGATCATACCATTTTTATACGTAAAGATCCCCATATCCTTATAGCGTATCTTTTGGGACAAGATTTTATTATTGAGCAGGAATACCTCCTGCTCCAGATCCATGGACCTGCACAGGGTTAAGTCTATTTCATCCAGGAAATCCACCTCCCTATCCTCCCCGGCTGTTTCCAGCATCTCTTTTAGCTCTTCGATGCCCGGAGAAAGCAGCTCGATCTGCTCCTGGAGCTCTCTTGTTTTGGATTCCTTCTCCAGGATAGTTTCTTTCTGTTCTACAATCAATATTCTTTGCCTGTGGTAAACAGCGACGTAGAAATAAACTGTATAGCACATATTCAGGACCAATATGCCACTAAATATGACCATTAAAGGAAACACCAACCATTCCTCCTTCGCCTGTGGGTCAGGGCCAATAATCCAGAACAATAAAAATGTCGGAAGTATGCAGCAAAACAATAATTGCATACCGGCGCGTTTTTCCGGGTTAACCAGCCAGTTGTGCTTTTTGTCCAATATCACGATAGCCAATCGTATATAAAAGAAAATAATTGCTACCATCAATACGAAAAATAGATAGCTATAGGCGACAGGCCAGTCTAAAAGCCAGTTCGCCAAGGCGCCGCGATAGCCCAGATACCAACAGAACCCTCCAAAAATGAAAGATGCAATCAATTGCCAGATCCCATCGGGATACTGCACAGTCAATTTCCTATTATCCTGATATCCATTCTTGCTAAAACTTTTCATGTACAAACGTCATTTTAAAAACGCTATTAAAATTCACATCCTTATCAGATTTATACTTTCTTCCTCTATAGCTTTCACCTCTTACGTTTATCCGGCATTACATGACTGCCTAGTGCTGGAGAACTTCCGTGAAAAACTCCCCTATCGAAGAAATTTTTGTATATAAATTTAGCCAATTATTTATTAAAACGGCATCCAACTAACTTCAATCCATGCTTTGACATCGTTTTATGGATCAAATAATTACCCCTCCGGATGGAAATTTACTCCTTTGATGTCTGAAATTGCTCTTTCGTTGTCAGGAAACCGGCCCTTATTGTAAAAAATTGGCCTTCGTTGAAATGAAGCGGATATTCACTAACATTTTGTGCCGTTATGGGTAAATTTAAAGTGTAAAACTTCACTGATTATTAAACGATAGATCATGAGGACGATAAATAAAAAAGAACTGCCACTTAGCCGAAATTATGTATTTATTACCATTGCTGTTCTAGTTACACTATATGGGATTTTCTGGGCACGAACACATGATCAGCGTGTATATAGTATAGGTATCCTGGTATTGCTTATCCCATTCTTGGAAATCCGAGGCCATCAACGCGTCATGCAGCTCTTCTTTATCCTTTTTGTTTGTATTCAGGTTAGTAGCATTGTTTTATATGACCGTCTCCCTTATCAGCTATTGATCAGTTCGCAGCCTTTTTGGACCGCTGTAAAAAAAGGGGTGCCGACAGCCTTTATCATCTGCGCGATGGCCCATCTGTTTTTCTGGAAAAAGACAAATCTTTTCAAACTTTATGGAATTCAATTTCCCATTATGATCATTGCATGTACCTGGTATATCCGTATGCTGCTGATCATGGCGAATTGCCAAAACATCCCAAATGCAAAAGTTGTCCGCATACCTGCCATTGTTATCCAAAAATGTCCCGTGTGCTGTGATATTCATGAGCTACTGCTTTCTTTTGCCTATGCAGAACGGCAGTATCAGCTGCCAATGGATGTGCATCCTAAACTGTATGAAAAAGCAAAAGAAGGCGGGAAGCTCAATCTCCAGCTGCATCCCGGGAGATTTGGCTGGCCATGGTACCATAAAAATATCAAAAGGAGGTACAGATGATCGTAAGTTTACACAAGCTGACCATGCTTATCGAAGCCTTGGATTATCTTGATAACAAAGCTATTCCAAACCATTTGGGTGAGATCACCGAGGCCTGCAATACTAATTTTGCATTGGCACTACAAGCCCATCGGGAGATTATTCAGGTAAATAATGCACGTCCGGCTATCCAAATCTACCATACGCAATTGTTGCGGCTACACGCTTTATTGTATAGCTTCTGTAACGCGCGTCAAATTGTGCGTTCTGCAGCGCTATTTGCCCTAGAAGAATTACTTGAGCGTATCGAACAGCTCTTTAAAAAAGAGCTTGATCCCTGTACGCCGCTGCCGGAGCATTATTATCTGAGGCTGCATGACTATGTATACGAACATATGCCCTATATCCTGGATAGATTGGCTGAGAAAAACATACCGAAAGCCTATCTCACCGAGATCCTTTCGGGTATGGACAGCCTATTTGAAAATGGCAAGATTCCCTATATTCAATACCGACATCAGGACTACCTAAGCAAAATGATCGAATCACTTTGCCAATTGGCTGAAGACAAGCGCCAGAGTAAAAACTGGCATTACCGCTTTTTGATTCTGATGGTCAACTTCAATTTTAACCACATGGGCTTCTTCAACCGCTGGAAAGAATTGTACAATTCGGACCCATCCTTTATGGATGCCCTGTTACGCTTCCCAAAACATTTCTCCTGTATCCCAGACTTTGCGTATGATAGCAACCGTAGAAGTCTGCTGAAGTTGATGCGTGCGTATATGGAGGGTGAAAAAATCTCTTCGTCAGCAACAGGGCAGGATTATCCCCAACAATTTATTCAAAGCAATTTCAATGGCAAAGAGCTCAAACTTTGGATGCATATATCTGTTAAAGCGAACATTATGTGGTCGTCGGAGAAAAAAGAAGTTGCCGAAGTGTTTTCCAGGCTCGTCAAAACGAGGGAAGGCACCTTACTTTCTGCGCATAGCCTAACCCGGATGGACAAAAGCGCCGAGTTTCATACAGCGCTCCGTATCCGCAAGGTATTGCATACGATGCTTGACGAACTGAATAGACAGTTTCCTGACTTAAATAAATAAAACACAAAAATTTAAAAAACAGGGGGTATGGCACCGCTACACCTCCTAAACGTATTCATTCTAACGATTAAAAACAGTGCTGATTATGCGAAAACCGACTGTTTCACCAGGAATTCTCTCTACAGCTTTTTACCGTATACTACATCTTCGTTACACCCCACAATTCATTTAGATCAAAAAGAAGCCGCTAAACCGGTAGAATAAGGCATTTCATTACACCTACGCCAGCCTATTTTCCGTACTACCTTTGTTTTACAGCGTACGAGAAAGTAGAAGCTGACGCTCGAGCAGGCCGCTATATCCAATGGAGGCACAGGTATGGCGCCCTGTTTTTGAAACGACGAAAAATAGTAAAATAGCGATAGGAAATGATGAATACGATGCTATAAATAATTAAAGTTATGGAAGCGAATAAAACTGGCAACATGCTATATAAGGTCATCCGGGCAGTAATGATCCTTTTTTGGATCTATGTGGGGATGGAGAAGCTCTGGCAGCTCGGTGCATTCAAGATCGCTCTTGAGCAGCAGCCCTTGATCAGTTATCTGGCTCCGATGCTCTTTTGGCTGCTTCCGCTAGTGGAAATCGGTATTGGCGTATTGCTGGGGATACCATCAGCAAGGTTGAGCGCTTGGGGTTGGAAAGTTTCGACGATACTGATTCTCGTTTTTAGTATATATATCGGTCTGGGGGTATTGAATGTATATGAAAAGAAACCCTGCATGTGTACCAGCTTTTTGAGCAACATTTCCTGGACAGCACATTTGGTTTTTAATCTCATTATTCTTGGCCTATCGATAACTGGATGGCGATTACATCATACAGCGATCAATTATAGCGCGCGTTCACTGACGGGCAGAACACATATTGCATTATTTCTAATAGGCTTTATGGCAATGGGAGCCATCAGCTACTGGAATATCCACGATACAAAGTCGAAGGATATGTGGTACGCACCAAATAGCATTTACGACACATACGATCGGTACAAAGGACCGTACCGACAATTATTTACCAAACGTTTGCAGGCTAGCAGCTTTACTCATCAATTGCTGGACTGCAGTACAGAAAGGAGGGTAGCGTATGCTAACCAAATTTTTAAACAATTATGGCTACATGATATTAGGAGGAGCCATGATTATCGGATTCTCAGCATTTAAAGGTGCTGAGGCTTATGCAGGAAAAAAATTAGATCCTGTGACACTTTATTTCCACGGAAGTACCAATTCTCCGTCAGATGTTCAAAACCAGTCACTTTGGACTGAAACACCAAATAACGAAGATTGCGGTTCCGGAAATAATGCAGCATGTGCCATGGAGGTTGATGCGTCCGATCTTACAGGTAGTGCCGGTTCGAGGTCTTTAAATCCGAGCAGGATTACACTGAATGCGAACCCCGTGGGTTCACAATTCATTCCGTCGAAAAATACTTCGGCAAGTGCCCCGGGTAGCCAACCTATATCACCGATCAATAAATTGTAGGCGATGCAATGCAGTCTAACGATGTTTATACTGTACGAATGCCCCGAGATTAATTTCTCCGGGGCATTCGATTAAACTCTATAACGGATTTTGTTCCATTCCAGTTAGCAGGATAATATCAGTAGGCAAAGGTAAAGCGTAGCGATTTGAATTCGACTCAAGTTCATACTTGCTTCCATCTATATACCGCAGCAATTTAAGATCTTCGCCATCGTATTTATTATAGCGCTTAATGTCCATCCATCGCAGCCCGCGCATCAGCAACTGTTTCCGTCTTTCTTTTTTTATCAACTTGAGGGCCTCCTCTTGGTTAAGTCCCACGTATGGCGTGAATTTACCCTTTTTGATTCGTTTCGTTAATAACCCATTCAGGTCATCCAAGCCACTGTCAACATTTCCCATTCGGATACTAGTCTCTGCCCGCGTCAAAAATAGCTCATCAGTAGCCATTCCTCCGAATAGGTTGAAAGCGGAAGTATAATTTCCCTTAAAACTATAGTACCCATTCCTCGCCTTGAAAAATAATGCTTTCCGAATATCATTATCCCCATAGCTGGCATACAGCAATGTATCCACGAGTCCATAACTCGGATGCAGATTGGGATAAGATGTTGTCAGCTGAGCATAAAAAACCGTCTCTTTATTCAAACGGGTTAATGGATAGGGTTTCGAAAGATCTGTCGAAGAAAAGTCATTGTAGTCTATCAAGTCTTCCTTAATTTTTAAGGCTTTATCCGAATAATAATATGCACTATCATATTTGCCAATAGAAAGATAAGTTCTACTCAATGCCCCATAGCAGGCAATTTTCGATGGGCGCATCGGCGATTCAGCAAGCTCGGGCAATAATTCTACGGCTGTTACTAAATCCCCGATGATCTGGCGGTAGCAGGCTGATACCGTACTGCGTGTTGAAGGGACCGACTGGTCGGAGGTCTGCCGCAATACGATTCCCAGATCGGTGTCGGAAGTCTTTGGATCCCATGCTTTAGCGTACACCCACATTCCCTGCAGGTACTGGTAAGCCCGGTAAAAGAGTGCAGCTCCTTTAATTCTATCTTTTTCACGTTGAATGCCTCCTACCTTTGGCAAAGCATCCAATACCACATTAACCTGATAGACCGGCACGTACATTAGCGCCCAGTCGTCCGGATAATTGTAGGGAAAACCTACCCAGGTATAAAATCCGCGCGACTGATCATCCACCGCATTAAATTCCTTTTCAGTGAAGAAATAATCGTCTGAATGGATATCGCCAAATACCGGAACATTCATGTTCATATCAATCGAATTATCCAATATCCCCTGGAGACTTTCCAGTGTATTTGGCGTTTGAAGGGAAAAGTTTGATTTTTCTTCCAGAAACTTACTGCATGAAAGCATTCCACACAAGACCATAAAAATTCCCAATAGTGTGATTATAGTATAATTTGTTTTCATCATTTTCTTTATTTAAAAACTGACATTAAGCCCTAAAGCATAAGTAGGGTTCGGTGTTAACCGTCCAGGAAAATCAGGATCCAGCCGCTCCTTATTGCTTTTCCAGATCAACCCCAGGTTACTGGCATTAAAAAACACACGGGAATTCACCTTTTTGCTACCAAGCTGCCAAAGGTTGCGCCAAGAGAGATTAATATATTCCATACGGACATGATCTCCTTTCAGCACATTGACTTTACTTCCCTGATAGAAAGCATCGCGATTCGCATCGATGGGATATTTTACCCGAGGTACCTGTGTATAGTTTTCATCCCCTGCTGCCTGCCATCGCTTTTCATAATCCGCATACGCTTTGCCGTACGTATAAAAATTGCCGCTAGTGGTTGCCTGTCTGCTGAAATAGTAATCTGCTTTAAAGGAAAGGTTAAATGACAGTTCAAAATTGCGATAGGAAAATGTATTGATCAAATTTCCAAACAATTGTGGGACCGCCGATCCTACGTATACAATGGTTTGGTTATCGTTAATTTCCCCTACAGTTGAGTTTCTTATCTTTTGATAATCTGTGGACAGTTCACCATCTAAGAAACCTTGTGGGTCGCCATTTCGATCCAATCCACCCCAATTAAATGCGGCGATGGAATTGAGCGGCCTACCGACTATTGGCATAGTAGCCGTGCCATTTCCCACCAAATTGATGAGACCAAACTGGGTATTGTAGTATTCTAGTACTTTATTCTTATTCAAGCTCAATAGCACCGCAGGCCGCCAGCTAAAGCTCGGCATCCTGATCGCTTCGGCAGTCAAATTCAACTCGGCACCTTGACTTTTAATTGAAGCGTTATTTTTTACTGTCGTGTTGGCTTTGCCAAATACTGTATAATCTATTAATGAATTGCCGTAGAGATCTGTGCTCTTTTTCACGTAATAATCAATGCTTCCCGTGATTCTACTTTTGAACAATCCAAATTGCAGACCCAGATTCAACGTTCGCACCTTTTCCCATCGCAAAGATGGATCATTCAAGGTACTGATCACAAAAGCAGGATAATTGGTATAACGTCCGCTGGTGGTTTCAGCAACGGGAAGAGGTGTCCGCGAGGGATCAATATTGCCACTGTAGCCATAGGTGGCTCTCAGCTGCAGCACATCTATCGCTTTCCAATCAACAAACTTCTCTTTCCCCATTTGCCAGCTAGCACCTACCGACCAAAACGGATTAAATTTATCATTGGTATTTACACCGAACACATTTGCCCCATCCTTACGAATACTTGCCGACAGACCATATTTTTGCTTGAATAGGTAGGCCATATTGGCATAGTTAGACACAAATCGATTCAGGGATTTTATGAGCGACAAATTTCCCTGAATGGCAGCATATCCACCCGCGGGCAGTGTTGGATAAAAGTTGGCATAATCCACCACTTTTGTGCGTATCGGGTCGGCACTATAACCGTAGGAAGTATTCGATGCACCCTTAGACAATACTTCTCTAATCTCTGCACCTAAAATACCATTGATCTGATGGACTCCGAATGACCGGTTAAAATTGAGTTGTCCTCTCCAGGTATATGAACTGATATCCGCATTGTTCAGATCAAAAATACCTCCAATAGGAATCGGATATGTTACCAAACCAGATTGCGGGTCGATATTTGAAAACATATTGATCATATTGCGCGTATAATAACTATCTGTCTGTGCGATCCGTTCCATGGTATTACGCTGAAGCTGGTATTGGTAAGACACGGTGGCTGTTAAGTAAGGCTTAATATTATATTTAGCCTGTACGATGGAATACAATTCATTTTTTCGTGTTGTTGTGCGATCCAGCTCATAGTCATGCACTGGGTAATAGTTCCAATCCAGCAACTTATCACCATAAAATTCATTGAGGTAGTTTCCCCGATAAGCCGTATTAAATGGCAATGCGCCCCCCTCTCCATTTATAAATTCAAAAAATGGCACATATTTACCGCCATACTTAAATAGGTCAAATGCCGGAGTGCCAGAACGCTGTCTCTGGGTGAGAAAATTCACGTTGAGATTTAACTCAAACTTGTCTTTCCAATGAAATGAATTGTTCAGGTAAAGATTGATCTTATTGTCTTTCGCTTTATTTTCGGAAAGATCCACGGTATTACCGACACCAAAATTATATCTGATTACATTAGACGCGCCTGAAACGCTGGCAAAAGACTGCTGCAACAATGGATTTCGCAGAAAAGCATCTCTGTAGGCCTTTTTACCATCCATCACCAACAGTCTGGCAATCCTATCGGCCGAATCCTGCGCCGAAATCAATCCCTTGCGACGAGCCAGAAAAACTTCGGTTGTAGGTGACAGGGCAAGGTATGGACTCTGCTCGATCTTCCCATCATAGTAGCCTACATTAAAAAGCTCCTGTTCGGCTAAGATATAGTCCAGATTAGCTGGCTGATACAGCTTACTGTAATCCGTTACGCGTTTCGTCGTGACGGTATGCGAAATATTCACCGTCGTCTTTTGCAATTTATTGGAACTATTGATACTGGTAAGCACAATGACACCATTTCCAGCGCGCGCTCCCCATATTGATGTGGCTGCCGCATCTTTGAGCACCGTAACTGATGCAATGCTATTCGGATCGATATTGTCGATATCGCCCTCATAGATAAAACCATCGAGTACAACCAAGGGATCCTTAGAAGCCTCTATCGTACTGAGGCCCCGAATTGAAATATTTAGCTTATCATTTCGGTTGGGCTTAAACTCGAAAGTCCCCTTACGGAAACCAGGTGTCACATTATTTAACCTGTCAAGGATATTGGTTCCCACCTGCTGGTCGAGTGTTTTTTTATCCAATACCTGAAAAGATCCTGTCATCTCGTTGGGTCGCAGCTGCTGATATCCCGAACTCACCATTACCTCATCCAGTACATTCGCCAAAGGCACTAGCATAACCGTCAGTCTTGAACTTCCAGACTTATACAACACGGTCTTACTATGATAGCCAATATGGCTGACCAATGCGCTGTCACCATGATTTGCCTTTAGCGCAAACTCCCCGTCACGGTCGGATTTTGCCTGACTATTATCCCGTAATATGATAATTGAGGCACCTTCAATCGGCTTCTTATTTTCGCTATTAATAACCCGCCCCGCCATTCTTGCCACAGCGTGCTGTCCAATAGCGAAGTTTGCCATCCCCGTAATAATCAGGAATAACACCATTAATATGATTTTTTTCATGCCTATACCCCCTTATCTGCAGAAAAATAAACATACTCCACTTCTTGCGGTGCTACAGTTATCTTGGCTCCAAGCTGCTCCAACAACTGTAGGAGTTGTGTATCCGTATACGTCAATAGATCCGCTGGCAGATCGAAGTCGACATTTATATCTTCAATATCGCCCAGCAGCACAGGCTTATTCAACAACCAAGAGAGTACATGAAGACTATTGCGCAGGGGAACGTTTTGAATGAACTTTTTATTATTCGATGCGTCAATTGCTTCAAGTGGAATATGGCCTTTGGTTTTAAATTGCCTAACCTTAGGCGTAGAGTCGATGCGCCATACATCGATCACTTCTTTCCTGATTTTCCATCTAACCCCAAAATTATCCTGAATGTCATGGATCATCTTCCGGTACGGATCAAAGTCGATGCGATCTTTTGGGTACCGCAAAAAATAGCAATATTCATCCATATAACGCTGAGGTGTTTTGAGTGTTCTACGGATTTCATTTGCTACATTCGTATCAAATACCCAAAGGTTTCGTTCTATACGATGCCCAGTTTCACTCAAATATTCATAAATGCGCATGGCTACCGATGAATTAAGAAATGTAAATTCCTTTTCATCTCCCTTTTCTTTTATCTGTACGCCCATTTCCCGGATTCCCTCCCTACGTTTACTCAGGTAAGAGGAGAACAGTTTGAGCGTATCCGTCGACAGACTATCCTGGACTTTATACTTAAAATCGTCCTTCATATAGAAATCCGCTTTCTTGCCGTCCAAAATCTGACGCACATTGGACTCCTGAAGTTCGGTTGTGTAGGTAATTGCTTTTACGACACGGTCGTTTCCGATCCACACGACATGGGGTATTCCGCGATGCGGAAATAAGGCATTGAATATGGTATCTCCAATAATATACGGAAACTGAACTTTAAGCTGATAAGTATCTTTGTATTTGTGGAGCACCCTATCAATTCTTGCCTGATCGTCGCGCGTTCGCTTACAATTGACCAGTAGCACATCAAAATCGTTTTTGAAAGTAACCTTCAACTGATCCAATTTCGGAAAGCTTTCGATGCAATTGGTACACCACGTGGCCCAAAAATCTACGATAATCAGTTTATTATCCTGATAATCGCTAAGGGAGATTGTTGACCGTCCTTTGCTATCGTTGTAAACAGGCATTTTGAGGTTCCACAAGTTTTGCGGAATGGTATCCCCTATTCCAAGCGCTTGTATCGCAGTTAGCCCATCGGCCCCGCTGTCCTTGCGGGGCGTCTGAGCCGATAAACTAAACATAGAAACTAAACATAAAAACAAGCCTGTCAAAATCATACGATAGGCTTGTTTATAATCTGCTACGAATAAAAGGTATTTTAAAGCTCGCTGAACAACTGAGCATATTAATCCAAGCAAAGTGTCAAGTTGTAATATAAGAGAGGTACACATCGCCTTAAAAGACCTTAAAACAGATCGTTTAAGTTCAACTCTACTGGTTGGCATAGCATCTACTACTAATTTCTCAGCCAATACCTGCTCAATAGGTGACCAATTTCCCCCTTTCTCCCAGCGTTGCTCGAATTTTCTTCGAGTGGGCTTCGGGTCTCCTTCGGATAAAATACGAGCAACGGTAAAGCAAAACCCGAGGCCGACTGCATAAAAGGCAGGAGTTGGGGCGAAGTTGGTCAGGAAAAAGTCCTTAAAGTGTGATACCTCTCCCCCTAGTCGGCTGGCCTTTGGCTCAGCTTTGGGATTTCTTTGGGACATGGTCGATACATGCTTGGCACTTCTTCGACTCGGCTTCGGCAGGGCTTCGACTGCGCTTCGGGTAGGAGTCGAAGCGCAGTCGAACAACAGTCGAAGCGTTCCCGAAGAAGAGGCGACGTTGGTACGACGCATTGTCGAACGCTCGTCAAGCAAAAGCCGAAGACCTCCCGAGGAAACAGTTGTTATTATTCGATTCTGAATTTCACTAGTAGAGCGCTTTATTAGTCTAACATTCTTACGCAACTGTTGCGTAAATCGTGCTATAGCTGCCCTTAAGCAGTGCTTCACAGGTACTTGAAATATATAGGTTATATAGCCCCTTAAAAAGGCTAGTAATTTTAGGATATTCATCGTTTAGTTTTTTAGTGGTTACTTCGATAACCTACTGAAGAACTCGGCGATTTCTCCGCTCAATTCGATCTCTCTTTTGATGCGCACTTTAGCTTCTGCTGACAGCTGCATTTTACTAGGATCGATATGACGATAATTGGCAATACTGTAGGCAATCAATACGCGGCAAATGGCAGTTGCAAATTCTTGCATATCCGCATCTTTAAGGGGTTTATTTTCCTCTAAACCACCATCCAGGTACGTGCTCAACAGTTGTAATATATTAGCAGATATAGTCTCTAGCGCATATTCATTCCAGAATGCTTCAATATCCTTAATAGGGTCATAGTCATCCTTATGGACATCAAAAATCATCAAGTCAAAAGCCAGTTGTAGCGCTAAAATCCTGTTCATTTTTCAGTAAATCTTCGTAACCGAAAGTACATAGCATCCCCCTCTCCGATCGAAATCAGCTTTTTATTGGGAGACTGATGTTACTCAGTTCACATTAGTAATAATTAATTCATTCAGGGAGCCAGAGCGCGTTTGAATGAGGGGTCACAAAGTGTATAATATTGGCGTTACGCGTTCCATGGCAAGAGAAGCCAAATCTTATTTGGCCAAACCAGCCAAGCTACTCGGGGGCTGTGATGATGTTCTTTGATTGTTGCTTTTTGTTCATAACTCGTTTTATTGGTAACGAGTCTTGTCGGTTAGTCGCCTAATGATAAATGTGGGACTGCACACCGTACCTGAAATAAAGTTTCTGACGCCTTACACACCACGGATTTACAGCAGTACCCACATCTATCTGTTATGCAAATATAGCATAAAAGTATAGACATGGGTGTTTAATCTGCTGTCTTGCGGTGTGGCGTCAGAAAATACAGGCACAAGACTCTTTGATTTAAACACCATTGAAGACTTTCAATCTTCTAATAATTAAACAAATATAAGCACTATTTTTAGTAAAATGCAAATTTAACATAACATTTGATTTTATAAATTTTAACGGTATTAGCTGTAATGAAACCAAAAGGGAAAATTACAGCATTTGCTCAACACATTATAGACACATTTAGAGTTCTCTATCTTGAAGAAGAAATATCAGGAAGAGAGTTTTCTCGGATTATTACAGATGAAACAAACTCTACAAGAGTTGGCGGTATTGAAAGTGAATATAATAATGAGAAATACTCTCCTGAGCTTATGAAAAAAGCTTTAAACCATTTCGGATTAACTATGCAGGATATTTTACCTGATGAATTGCTGGATGATGATGAACTAATAGAAAAAACTAGAATACCCATTCTGAAAAAGATGAGCATTAAAGCTGCACTTAATTCACTTATACAGGATGGGTATTTTGATACCCCACGTCTACGTGCTGAAATCACCTCTTATTATAATTCTTTTTTATCCAAAGAGGACCAAAAAGCAGATTCAGATATTTCATCATCTTTAGAAAGTTTATACATAGATAGAAAAATACTAAAAATTCATTCGAATGAAGCCGACGAAAAGAAAGGTAAACTTATCCGCTTTGTCCGCAACATGGAATTGAAAGAAGATTGAGTCTTTTACTCATTATTTCCTAAATTTGAATTTGTATCATTTGTTATATGCCAATTACCATACCCACACTTTCTTACGAGCTTAATACCACGGTTCGAATGCATCGTGAAGCCAAAGGCTACACACAGGAGGAATTTGCGTTCTTGATTGGCAAGGACGTCAAGGAGGTAGAAGATAATGAGGATCTCACGACTGATTCTGCTTACGATATAAATCACACTAATTTCTATGCTCGAGTTTTGAGAAAAGAACCCAAAGATATGTTTTTCAAGGACTCATTTGAGGAGGCCACCATTAAAATTTATGCCACGAAAACAGAAATAGAAAATAAGAAGACCGGTAAGAAAATCATTAAATTTAAAGGAACAGGCAGTTTTAACAGAAAGTCAACCGTGATTGAGCCCTATTCCCTTCCAATAGATCCAGATTATGACATCTCTCCCGAAGACCAGGCTTTGGTACTAAGCATAATAGAAGATTGGCTGAGAAATGAATATTTTAAAGAGGGTGTTACGGGTTATAAACTATACCACGACTTATTAGCGAAAGCTGAATCTGGAGAAATAAAACTTCCTAAGTCCTTCCGTCCTATCCTCGTTTCGCGCGCCATCACAACTCTGACCAATAAACGTAAGAAACCTAAGTTGCTACCACACCGAAAGCTTCCTAAAACAGCTGAAAAGTGGTTGTTGTATAAGGAGGATGTTTAAACTCTTGAAGTATTACTCAGATAATCTTTCCACAATCTTAAGAAGATGCAATTGTCAGAATTCCGAAAAAGCCATTGCTTTTTTTTACAAAGTCTTTAAAGCATTTATTTTTATTCTTGATCCTCGTTTATTCTTTTTAAACCGTAAAGCAAGATGATATGTTCGTACCAAATTCGCCCCATGTTCGGACTGCTAGCAGATAAAAGCCAGATGCGGACCAGACCTTTGCCAGACTCCGTCCGATCAAGAATTATCTGGTCAAGGCCTGGTCATTACCACCCTAATTGTTGATCTGTTGCAGTAACCTTCCGAAGAAGATCCGAAGCATTTAGGATTTACATTCACTTCAAGTACTGATTAATGCGGAGAAAGCGGCAGGAAGTCTAAAAAAGAAATTCGTCTCAGCATTTATAACCATTTTACAGATAATTTCTCAATAATGTCTCACCATATTGTTTTTAACAAACTAGTTTATTAGCTTTATAGAAATAATTTTTAAGCAAAACTGTAAGGTATATAATTTTGATATTTTTGTTGTGCGCAGAATTAAAATGCCTTTACTGAACCATACAATTAACAATCAAATACACATATTTTGTTTTTGGAGATGGGTAAAGCAGACAACATAAAGGTGAAAATCGTCCTTTGAGGATGGACGGGCGATTTAGGCGTCATTTGCTTTTGCAAACGTGCATTGTCCATCACCCTTTGCTATCTATAATGGCATTATTTATTCGGCCGCAGCGACGAAGTTCATATATAAAATTTTGCTTCAACAGTAAAGCGGCCCCTTTTTAAGGTGGCTTTGGGTAGTGGTACCGATTTAAAACCGTTCTGTTCATAATTCTTTAAGTTTATGTAGAACGAAGCTGTCCCGGAAATGAGTGGTTAGCCCTTAAATAGCTAGGGGAAACTCCACACTGTGAACCCAAGGGGAGCCTTAGCCACATACTCAGAGGATATTCAAGGTTATTATAACAATCCCAAAGCAAACATCAATGCAAACACAGCAGCTTGGTCGACGTTTGGAGATATCTTCAAATGAGCTACGGTTTGTGAGTAGTAAATAGAACATCCCATAGGTAAACAAACGTTAAAACAGTTATAAAAAGATGAGCTTAGATCAATTAAGCGAAACACAAATTTGTGGTTTCAGTTTAGATAAGGATACCATAGATTTCCTGAAGAATAAAAATATAGATATTTTTAATGGTAGTCTTGGGCAAATTACTAATTTAGAATACGGCATGTATAACAATACTGTACAATGTCTTCCTAATTTAAAATACCCAAGCAATTTCCATGAATATGAAATTGCAATATTAGATTTGATTAACACTGAGACTGTCGCTTACAATTTTTCAGACCATCAAAGAAAGGTAATTGATTCAACGTCTGATCTTCATATAGTTTGTCATTATCCTCAAAACATTTTTGATCCTCGTGCATTTTCGTTAATGATGCTAGCAACTAAACTTAAAAACAACTTAAATAACGGTTTTTTAATTATATGCTTCTGTGGAGAGCCTAAAAACATCACTTATCACTTTAACAATCTGCCGAAAGTACAACATGATCTATACAGCTTTATAGATGATATCCCTGAGATTAAAAGTCAGACAGGGAGAAGAGTTCAAATCTCCACTTCCGATAAAGTTATGCATAGATTTCTTTCTAAATATAATGACACAATTACCTATCATGCTACATTTAAATCTCCAAAAATATATGTTGAAGACCAATATATACTTGATCCCGCCTATGTACCTCTTGTACATACTACCAAGGGGGAATTAGTAAGTTATTATCATATTCAAGGTGATTCTGGAGTATTTATTTTTCCTGATATAGAGAATAAAGGGGCCTTTTTAGAAGAGTTTATTACACAAATAGCCCCAACCTATCTTCCTAACTTATTTCCGGGAATTGTAAAAAACAACTGGCTGAATGAAAGTAGATACTCTTTGCCTAATCAAGAAAGACTACTAAAAGAGAGGAAATTACTAAAGGAAAAGTTTGAAAAAGCTCTTGATGACAAGGATCATGAGATCCTTAATAATCAGTCGAAATACACCTTCTTACAAGACCTCATTACTGGAACTGATGATAAGTTAGTTCATGCTTTAGTCGTATTTTTAAAATGGTTAGGTTTCTCTAATGTCACGGACGCAGATACCATAGAAGGACGCAAACTAAAAGAAGAAGATGTGTTAATTGAAAATGAGAATGGGATAATTATAATAGAAACTAAAGGCATAGGTGGAACGTCTAAAGATGATGAATGCTCCCAAATTGGCAAAATAAAAGCAAGACGTCAATTACAAAGAAAAAAATTTGATGTTATGGCACATTACATTGTTAATCATCAAAGGCACCTTCCTGCTGGAAAAAGACAAAACCCACCTTTTACCTCGAATCAAATAAGCGACGCAGAATACGACGCTAGAGGGTTAATAACAACATGGCAACTCTTCAATCTATACTTTGCCATTGAAGATGGAATCATTTCCAAAGAAGAGGCGAGACTTGAATTTGAAAAAACAGGATACATTGACTTTATTCCAGATTCCTGGATCCAACTTAATAAACCTAAAGAATACTATAAAGAAAACACAATTGGTATAATCGAATTACAAGGTAATACGACAGTTAAAAAAGGGGATTATATAGTCACCTTGAAGAATGAAAAATTCTACCAACATAAAATTATCTCAATACAATTGGATGGCCTCGATGTAGAAGAAGCTACTTATGGAGAAATAGGTTTAAAACTATCGGGTTCATTACCTAAAAGTGTTGACATCTATTTAAAATCGAAACAATACGCAAACAATATCTTGGAATGAAAGTGATTTCACAAGTTTCAGACGTAGATCAATACTATCGTAATTTAGCTGATATAATTATTGAGCGCAACACTGGTCATGAATTAGTCTTCATTGACACAAATATTCTCATTTGGACACTTCGCCTAGATCAAGATTCGTTCCTTGAATTGACTAAATGGTTCAATTCTTTAATCTCTTGTAATTCTTTAGTAACTCCTATCTGGGTGATCCAAGAATATAATAGCCTAATAAGTACAAATTCAGAGTTAGTTTTTTCTCCCTATAAAAAGCGTTTAAAAGAACTAGAAAACAACCTAAAATTCTTAGTTGATACAGCAAGATTGGTAATTGATAATCAAACTTCAAAGAAAAATGGTTATGTAAACAAGAAAGATTTCATTGATCAAATGATGAATGAAATCAACTCATTAGGATCAAAAATAAAAGTCCTCACAGAAAAAAGTAACTTCAAGCTTGAGGATAGACAAAAGTATATAGAAAGACTCATTAACAAAAGTAAAAGTGATACAAAATTAGATGAATTAATGGCTAATATATCCGATTTCGAATTTCGAATTAGAAATCTTATCCCTCCAGGATTTGAGGATAGTAATAAAACTTCTAACAAATATGGCGATGTTCTAATATGGAAGGATATCTTACTAACTTCAAAAAGGCGAAGTTCAACTAAATCCCTGTTCCTCTCTTTAGATCTAAAAAAGGATTGGGTATTTAATCCGAATAAAATAATAATAGATGATAAAGAACTGTATAACAATGCTAGTAAGAGATTTTTCGAACTTCATCCTTGGTTAAATAAAGAATACTTCGATTACACTTCGGGGCAAATCTTCATATCCGACATCAAAACACTTACTGAAATACTTTACTCTACAAAATTTAATTTCTCAGACTTCTCTAACTATAAACATCTTGCAAAGAGTATCGATCTACAGCTTAACAAAGATGAAACAGAAAAAATAATAGAATGGTTGGTCGTTAATGGGCATCAACTTCATTTCTTAGAATCAACAATTTGTAAATGGAAAAGAGATCCCGGGGAAGTAGATTTAGATGAATTAAAAAAATGGTGTATAAATAATGTAAAGTCATCAATTGAATGGAATTATGTTAATTGGAATGAAGTTTTTGTACAACTTTTTATCTAAAAAATGGAATACTATCGTTAAACTACAAATCACAACTTCTATCGAAAACTTATAAAATAGAATGCATCCACTTATTTATATTGACTATCACTTGCGTGTTAAACGATTAAAAATGGCGGTGCTTTGATATAGAGATATTGCTATATTTAAATTGCAAAATTATAACACTAGAAAAACTTGTAGAATGGCGAGGAAAACCGGAATGCATACGATCGGAGAACGGCCCTGAATTTCTAGCGGAGGTATTACAGGGTTGGTATTCTCAAAATGGCATTGAATGGCACTTCATCCAACCAGGGAAAACGACTAAAATAGTCTTATCGAAAGATTCAATAGAACTTTCAGACAGGATGTATTGGACAGTTACATGTTTGAAAACCTAACTGCGATCAGAAAATACGCTAGTGCCTCGGCATAGATGTATAATACTGTAAGTCCACATTCTTCGCTAGGGTAACTTACACCTGTAGAATTTTTAATAAATGGATACTTTGATATTCTTTTTGTGCAGTTCTCGGGTAATATGTGGACTTGTCGTAAGTTTTCTTACTATTTATAAAAGCATCTTGGATTGCCATAGCGAGCTATGGGTATTCAACACTTCTCTTTGAAGGAACGCCCATTAAAAAGTTGTAATAGCCCGCTCTGCTCACCTTGAACACACGGAAGATCTTCTCGATTGAAAATATTTACTTATTGTTCCTTATGAACCTGAATATTTGGTGTCGCTCTTGGAGAAGATGCTTACAGCCTTCTTTAATATATCCCGTTCTATCTGTGTCTCCCGAAGTTCTTTTCTTAATCGTGCTAACTCCTGTTCGCTCACTCAGAATTACTTTTCCATTACCGGGAAAACTATACCCTTGTCTTACAGAATGTTCCTTGCGCCACCTCTATACAACAATGCAGGGCTAATATCCAATTCCCGAGCCAGCGCGCTAAGGTCACTACGCGTGTTACTTAGTTCAACACTCATCAGTTTGAACTCTTTGTTATAAACTTTTCTTTCGACATAAGTCTGTTAAGTTATCAAATTCTCTTAATTTGATGTCCACTCAAATGTAGCAACTTCAAGAGAATATGTTCCGAGAAAAGAGACGGGAACATATAGATATATTGTATTGTGTAGGTGATGATAAAATAACAAATAATCTCAAAAAAGCTTATTGTAATGTGATACCTTTTTAAAATCTCATCAAGCGAAATTTAAATCAAATTGAAGGTGTCAAGTAGTTTACAAGTCAATTTGCACAACGTAAAATCCGTGTCGTACATAGCTATTCTTTCATAGGCATTTTGGCTCGAAACCTATGGATTCCATAACGAAACAGATCGATGATGCACTATCCCATAGGTGTTTTGGCTAAAAACATATGTATTTCTATTATCTTATTTTTAGCTTACTTTAACGTAAAAAATGAAGCATTGTCCTGGAGCGATCTGGCACTGATGGTTGAAGGGATACAGGTGATGCAAAGTTGGGTATTTCGGAGTGTTGATGCCAGTTGTTTCGGTTCAATTTCTGGCATTTTAGAATTAATACTGAAGAATAATCGTTTACACAAAAATACTTAACCCAATTTCGTAAATTAGAGGTCTTAGAAAACTTTAAGAACCAATATGGGCCAAACAGAGTTAGATAAAATCATCGATCAAGGAGAAGGAATTCGAATAGAATTTAAGGAAGCCCAAAATGGTGTTCCCGCTTCTTTATATGATACGGTATGTTCTTTCTTGAATCACGAAGGGGGTATAATTCTTTTAGGCGTGAATGACGATGGTACCATACTCGGGCTGAGCGAACAGAATCTAAAAAACCTAAAACAAGATATTGTCACGACATTAAACAATCCAGACGTCCTCTCCCCTATCTTTCCGCTTCCGGTTGAGGAAGTAGTACATCCTAATGGAACGATACTGTATATACGTGTACCATTAAGCTCGTTTGTCCACAAGCACAAAAATATCATATACGACAGAGAGAACGACAGTGACTTCCGGGTAACCGATGAGGCTCGAATAGCCGATCTATACGCTAGGAAAAGAAACGTCTTTACGGAGAACAAGATTTTCCCTCACCTACAAATAACCGATCTTAATCGTTCCCTATTTGATAAAGTACGTTCACGCCTCGCACTGGTCAATGCCAATCATCCATGGCTCGAAGCTTCCAATGAGCGCATACTACGGGATGCGCGGTTATTGCGAAGGGATTTTGCTACAGGTGAAGAAGGGTTGACACTAGCAGCAGCACTAATATTTGGAACGGATGAGGTGATAGGCAATATCTTACCTGCCTATCGTATTGATATATTAGAGCGCCGGCACAATTTGGATCGATGGGACGATCGGCTATTGCTAAAAACCAATCTTATCGATTCGTACCTACAAGCGCTGGCTTTCATAAAATCCAAGTGGCCAGAGAAATTTTACCAAGACAACAGCGGAGAGCGAAAAGATCTACGTGAACTGATCTTCAGGGAACTGGTCGGGAATATCATAATCCATAGGGAATACAACAATGCACTGCCAACCGAAGTTCTAATCTATGAGGATCGTGTGGAAACTATAAACCCGAGCCGTCCACGTTTTAGAGGACCGTTAAATCTCGACACCTTTGAGGCTGAACCTAAGAACCCCAATATCCGTGCATTTTTCAATGTCTTGACATGGGCAGATGAGATCGGTTCGGGCGTCAAAAACATGAACAAATTCGTGGTCGCATACACTGGCGGAACGCACCCTATTTTTATAGAGGATGAGTCTTTCCGTAGCGTGATCCCAATGGTTACCTATTTAGTGGGAGAGAACTATCAGCTTTATCTCCATCTTGCCGACCTCACAAAAGATCAGTTGGGACACGAACGTATAGAGCAGTTGAAAGGACTTTCTCTAGATTCGAGACTCAAAAACGTGAAGGACTGGGATGAGCTGGCTATTACTTTAGGGGGGAGTTGGCAAGAAAAAAAGGGGGAGCTAGAAAAACTTAGACTACTAATTAACAACAACTTGACTATCGCCAACCTAAAAAAAGGGGGGAGCTGGGAAGAAAAAACCGGAGAGTTGCTACAAAAGAGAACCAGGGTTCTACTAGCGGTTTTGCTATTTACTATATTACCTATATCTATTGAAGAACTCACCGACATATTAGGCTATAAAAAGAAAGATTCGCTTAGGGATGGGTATCTTAATCCCCTCAGGAGCCATAAATTAATTGAGTACACGATAGCCCAAGCCAACTCTCCTAACCAACAGTATAGGATAACGCAGAGAGGAATAAACTTTCTAATGGGAAGCGTGATCTGAAGTTAAAACGTATGTCCCACCTAACCAAACCATTTAACTATGAATGTTTTTACCAAGTTTTTCGCTTCCAAAAAGGCATTAAATGAACCAATTGAAAGCAGTATCAGTTCGCTCGCCCCGAAAGTACTGACGAAGCCGGAAGATATCGAAAAGATACAGCCTTATATAAACAAGCTCAAAGAGACCATCGATGCAAAAGACGTGAATAACATTGCGCTAACCGGTAGTTACGGTTCTGGGAAAAGTACCATTTTGAAAACTTTCAAAGCACTTAACCCGCAGTATAAAATTCTTAATGTATCACTAGCAGCTTTCAACCAAAAAGATGGGAAACTGGAACCTGTCGAAAAAGAAAAATTGGAGCGGTTGCTAGAGGTGAGTATACTCCAACAAATCTTTTATCACGTTAAACCAGAAAAAATACCTGAATCACGATTTAAACGAATAATTAACCGGAAATGGTGGCAATTTCTATTGATAGCCGTTTTATTAGTAATATGGGTGATCAGCATGATCATGCTACTCAAGTACGATTATCTTGACAAACTTAATCCTGAAACCTGGAAGACAGACCAGTCATTTAGTTGGTCTGGATTATTTTTTATACTCATTTCGTTCAGTGGAATAGGCCTTCTATCAAAATTTATTCTTCAAATTTTTAGCAATTCGAAGATAAACAAGGTCGATATAAAAGGTGAAATAGAATTAGGTGACAATGTCAACAAATCTGTATTTAATGAGTATCTGGAAGAAATACTATACTTTTTCGAACGTACAGATTATGATGTCGTAATAATAGAAGACTTAGATCGATTTGATAATACTGATATCTTTACGAAATTACGCGAAATAAATATTTTATTAAATAATTCGGCTTCAATTTCCGAAAGGAAAATTAATTTTATATACGCCGTTGGAGATGACGTGATCAAAGACAAAAAAGAGCGTGTCAAGTTTTTCGAATACATCATACCTGTCATACCTTTTATCAACTCATCAAACGCCAGAGAACAGTTACAAACTTTGATAAAAGAAGCTGGGCTAAAGGAAGAAATTTTCTCCAGAGAATTTATGTCAGATGTGGTCACATTTATCGATGACATCGATATGCGGTTATTGATTAACATTTTCCACGAGTTTGTTATATTCAGACATGCTCTTAAAGCAGAGTTCGTAACGAAACCAGAAGATCTCTTCGCAATAATTACGTATAAAAATATTGAGCCTGAAGACTTTTCATTACTGAACAATAGACAAGGTAAACTCTATAAATTTATTCACAATAAAAAGGAATACATCAAGGAGTTCATTTCTATTTTGGATGGGAAAATAATAGAAAAAGAGCATCAAATAGAAGAGATCAAAAATCATAACATCAACAATGTACGTGAATTAAGGGGGATTTATATCAATGGCGTTCTCACCAAATTACCAGAGAATACCGTTTTAAACGGATCTATAGAAGAACTATTAGAAGATGAAGGATTTGAAAAACTACTAAATGGAAAACTAACTTTCAGCAAAATCGTTAATCAAAATGGATATCCTAGATTAATTTCGTCAAACCCATTTCACTATAACTTCTCAGAGATAGAAAAAGAAATCAACATTAGCTACAGTTACCAAGACCGCCTTGAGCTAACCATTGATAAGGCAAAAAATCGCTTAGACACCCTCAAAGAAGACATTAACAAATTAATTAGTGAAAAAAATGAAGTTAAATCTCGGGAATTAAAGCAAATTTTTGAAAAAGTCAATCCAGACCAATACCTAATGGACTTTTCAAACAATGCTCTGTTGCGAAACCTGATTATCAATGGGCATATAAATGAAAATTATAACGACTATATTTCCCAATTCCATGAAGGGTCTGTTACCAAAAGAGACATATTATTTGAACGCAATGTTAAAAGTGGAATCCCAACCGACTTCACATACGAACTACGTAAGATAGACGGTCTACTTGAGAGAATCGATTTGAGGTACTTCGGTAGAGATGTAATCTTGAATTTTGATCTTGTCGACTATTTGGTCAAAAATTATAATACCTATAAAACACTATTCGAAGCTATTATCATACTACTAAGCGACGAAGGCGACCGATCAATAAAATTTATAGATGGCTACGTCGCTGATCACAACAGACCTATCGATATTTTTATAAATAAACTAACGAAGCAATGGGAGAATTTCTTTTACTACGTAGCAGAAGAATCTAATTATCAAGGAGACAAAATAAATAATTACCTACAGTTGATCTTAACACATGCGAACGTCGAGGATATAATGAAGCAAAATCACGATTCGCTAATCGAAATGATAACATACAACCCTAGCTTCTTGTCGTTGGTAGATACAAAAGGGAATAAAGACCTTGAAAAAAAGATAAGTACACTAATACATGAACTTAATATAAAATTCCATAAACTAGACGAACCAACCAACGACACAAAAAGCCTATTTAACTTCGTATACCGGAACAACCATTACAGAATCAATAAGGAAAACATACTGCAGATGTTAAAAATAAATGCAGAAGATACGAATAAAAAAGCCTTTGAAACCACAAATTACGCCGCTATAAAAAATTTTGGTGATAAACATATCATCTCATATATTGACGATAACATTGATAAATATGTCAGAGATATTTACTTAGGCATAGAAACCAATACAAAGGAGGAAGAACAAGATCTGATTGAGCTATTTAATAAAAAGAATATTAAACCCCATAATAGTAAGCTGATCAGCGATAGAATGGAAGCCACTATTTCGGATATATCGGTAATCAACGATGACGAGTTAATGTTTCATCTACTAGCAATTAGTAAAATCAAACCTACCTGGGAAAACTTACATTACATTTATAGTGGTTACGAAGACATCTTAAAAGATATAGCGGATTTTATCAATAGTGGGGACAATGCTCAGTTGCTATCAATTATGCCTGTTCCACAAGACAAAAACGAAGAAGGAAAAATGACCAACATACAAATGTGGAAAGACCTCTTAGCATCATCTTTCTTATCCGATGAAGCGTTCGAACATACTCTAAAGGCTAGCAGTATTGGAATTCGGTTTTTTGATTTTGAAAATACTGCCAAAGATAGGTTGGAAGTTATGATTAAGAGAAAGAGTTTCGCTCTTGATAACAATGTGTATAATAATTTAGAGAATTTCCATTCCTTGGGGCTGTTGTATCTCGAAAGTCATAAAGATGAACTTTTAGAAGTCGATGATGGCTTTACGTTGGATGAAAGTCATTTAGCCCAAATAATGCACTCAAATGCCTATTCAGTAGATGAAATCAATAATATTCTAGGCACACATGATATAACGGACTGGACATCACATTTATTTATATCTAACTTGCAATATCGATTATCTGAAGATCAAGGCCTATCAGTAAATAATTTAAAAATTATCGAAGCAATATCATATCACAAATCTGACCCTTCTAATGTACAGATCTTAAATAATTACTTTGACCGGTTCAGTCAATCTGAAATTAGGGAAATTATTGGACTTCTAGGAGACAGAGAATATCACAGATACCTATCAACAAATATAAATGAAAGTTTGGATCTAGAACATACTTCATATAATGAAATGCTCTTCGAATTAATGATAGCAAATAACTATATAGGCGATAAATCTAAACGAATGAAAAAGGGAGGCTATCAGATATTTAAAAATAAACAAACAAAACTTTTATAATGTTGACATGAATCGAACAAATTCAGAATTCTTATTCAATTTCTGTCAATAAGTAATGGCAATACATTGCTTTTTAATTGTTAATTTTAACATCAAAACTTCTAATATTATCACAGTACATGTCCGATTTTAGTAAAATATATCTTTACAGAATGACACATATTTGGAACATTCCTCATATTCTCAGTAATGGTCTCACCCATCGGACTTCTGACAATGCGAATGCTAATTATGTACCTATTGGCGATAGTTCTTTAATTAGCACTCGGAATACCAGAACGTTGAAGAATGGCAGATTATTGGGTGATTACATCCCTTTTTATTTTGGGTACAGAACACCTATGTTATTTGTCATTCAAAAAGGACTCAATGGGGTAGTACCTACCAGTGCCGAGAATATTGTTTATTGTATTACTTCCATTAAAGAGGTTTTAGATTCGAATATCGATTTTATATTTACAGACGGACATGCTATTGATTCTTTTACGAATGAATTTGATAAGCAACAGGTGGCAAACATGGAGGATATACTAGACTTCAACGCTATCAAGGCTGTTTTTTGGAAAGATGAAAATGACCTCGATAAAAAAAGGAGAAAAGAAGCTGAATTTTTATTGGAACAAGACTTGCCTAACAACTATATTTTAGGCTATATTTGTTTTAATGAGACGGCTAAAGCTAAACTAATTAGTTTTGGTATTGATGAAATAAAAATTGTAATAAAACCGAACTATTATTTCTAGTATGATACAGTTTAAAATAGGAAATTTACTCGATTCCAATGCAGAGGCGTTGGTTAATACTGTTAATACGGATGGTGTAATGGGAAAAGGTATTGCACTACAATTTAAGAATGAATATCCCGGCAACTACAAAGAATATCGTAAAGCTTGTAAAAACGGTGATATCGGCATTGGCAAATTATTCGTGTACGAGGAAGAAAGTCTCTTAGGTGGGAAAAAGCTAATCATTAATTTTCCTACAAAAACGACCTGGAGAAAGCCATCTGAATACTCCTATATAGAAGCTGGGTTAAAAGATCTAATCGAAATTATTAAAGAAAGAAATATTAGATCTATTGCCATCCCTCCTTTGGGAGCTGGTAATGGTGGACTTGACTGGAATATTATTAAAGACTTGCTTTTGAACTCACTCAAAGATTTAGATTGTGAGATTACAATCTTTGAGCCAAATAAAGCTATAAAGGAAATACTAAAGAAAGAAAGAGTAGCCTTAACACCTGCTCGAGCGATGTTATTATCTGTATTGTTCGAACTTGTTAAGAATGGTGAGTTTATCTCAGAATTTTCGGCTGAAAAGGTTGCCTACTTCTTACAGAAATTCGGTGCGATGGATGTCTTCAAACTTGAGTTCAAACAAAACTTTTACGGGCCATATTCAGGTAAAGTAAAACATGTACTTTATTATTTAAATGGGAGCTATATTACTGGGTACAGTGCAAAAGATAAAAAACCATTTGAAGAAATAGGAATTATTCTTGAGTCTGAAAAAGAAGTGAATGACTACCTAAATAAACCGGAAAACAACAAATATTTAGACATCACAAATAAAACTAAAAAGTTTTTAAATGGATTTTATTCAAATTTCGGATTAGAGTTGTTATCAACGGTAGATTTTCTAAAGGCAACTGAAAACATCAACACAGTTGATCAAATAATCGGAAAGATAGAAAATTGGAGTGATCGCAAAAGAACCTTGTTTGCTACAAAACAAAACTTTGTTAAAGTTGCTCTTGATAATATAAATCGAAACCTCCGTTGTGCTTTAAAATAATGAACAACTTATCAACATTGATAAAAAACTTTTTAGTTCCAATGAACTTATAATATTTGTTTAAGTTTTACCATTGTTGTATGATGGACAATCATATCTATAATAGCAGAAGCAATTACCCCGTCACCGAAGAGGTTTTCCCAGTCTTCAAAGTTTCGGTTTGTTGTGATAATCATGTCATATTTTGGATTATTATAGAATATAATTAATCAATATTAATTATCTAGTTGACACCTTTACCCTATAAATACTGAGATTTAAAGTAGAACAGGCAAGTTCGGCTATAATATGTTCACAAGATTAATTCATCAAAAACTTAACCAAAAAAAAGCAGAATAAACTCGTTTATTCTGCTTTATATTATATCAATATTTACTAAAAAGTATACCTTACCCCTAACTGCATCTGCCACGTAGTACCCAAAGTACTAACATTCTGAAATGGAGTAGTTGGTAATTCGCCATTAACAACATTCATATTAAATTCTGGAATTCCTGTAGTTGGAGTAGTAGCTGTATTTAGAACAGGCTTTCCACCACTAACTCCGGGTACCATTTTATTTCCATATAACAATTGTCCATTATTTAAACGACTTTGAATACCCCAATTTTTATTTAAAAGATTACCAAAGTTTATGACATCAAGACTTAACTGTAAAGAGTTTTTGCGTCCACCAATATTAGTAAATATATCTTGGAGCACTTTGACATCAAATCTATTTAACCAAGGCATCATAAAACCATTTCTTGGCAAATACTTTCCTTGATATTTTTCTAATCCATTATCCTTTACAAATTTCTCTAAAGCTTCCGCTTGTTGAGCTGCAGTAAAAAGAACTTTTCCGCTAGCATCAACTCGATCAACAAAAGTTAATGAATTTAGATTTTTTGGTAAATAGATTAAATCAGCATTTTGACCATCTCTATTAATGTCAGAATAATAGGTGTAAGAGAAGCGACCTTGTGACGAACCATTATAATAAACTCCAACAGTAGTAGCTAAATGATTAGCATACTCTAACCTATAACTTAAATGTGCCATAACTCTATGTGGAATTGCAAATGCGGATGGGTGCAAAATTTGATCATTTGGCCCATTTACGGTCGCAGATCCTCCCCATGCAGAACTCGCACTTGATCCAGCGTTTGCCGAAACCTCTTTAGCACTTGCATAATTATAAAATACGCTTCCACTTAGTCCTTTATAATTAGGAACACTTAAACCTAAAGTCGCACTAACCGCATGTCCTTTAACATTTGTATTTGTCAATACTGTAGCATTATTTGCTCCAATTTTGCTATTATAAGCACTTCCGTTTACACCTGCAGGATAGAATGCTCGGTTGTCGCCGTAATCGCCTTCTTCACCAGATGAACCGTAATTCAAGAAAGTATTTGGCGTTCTTCTATTAGCTCCCAATTGAAATACCGCGTTAATATCTTTGGTATACAAGAAGTCTCCTGTTAAAACAAATGGAGAATTAGGAATTTTATAATCAGCACCAACGCTTGTTCTCCAAACCATAGGCATTTTGAAGTCTCTATCTACTAAAGCAAATGAAGAAGGAGCTCCTTCCTTAGGCGTCTTAATAAATACGGCTTCTGCACCAGCAGGAACGTTGTTTAAATAATAATAAGGATCGGTGTTAAATTTAATGTTGTTGATCCATCCAGAAACTGCGTCATAACTTCCTGGCTCAACAGTATTTTGCAAAACACCAGCATTTGTCGGCATATTTGTTAACCAAACAAATGGAACTCTTCCTGTATCAGACGATTTGAACTATTTCAAAGTTCTAAACAACTTAGAATTAGAAAACTATTCACCCGAAGTATTTGAAAGGATACTGGAAACTTTTCTTAGCTACATTAAATCGAAAGACTGATAATAACATATATGTATTATTAAGCACCCTACAAGTGCAATCCGGGGCGTGTAACGTAAACTTTGTCATTAGATTAAAATCTAAAAAAACTCTTTCCAGTGTTAGTCTGTCCCCAAATCTAATATAAAGTTGGGATATGGTCAAACCCCAGTTATGCATTGGCATCGTCCATTTTTTTGCGATATCCTTATGATCAAATACATTAATTTCATTAGTGTCTGTTCAGAACTGAAAGCGCCTTTAGACGTATCCGCCCTATGAACTACAGGTCTGCTGATTTTTTGAAGTTCTGCGGATAAAGATCCTTTAGATTTTTATGGTTTATGGATGTAATATTAAGCAACGTATTTTTCAGCCATTGGAATATTGTTATGCTGGCAATTCAGCTACAGCTTTTACTTACCGTGGTATTTAGTTAATCCATTATCAATGATAAACTTCGTGTACGCTTTTTTGTGTTCGTCTATAGTAAATCATCCCTTTCCACTTTTATCTACGGCATTGACAAATTCAACTTCATTGACAGATTTTGGCTAATAGATCAAAACGCTACTGATGTCTTGCGTCCCAAAAGTAAACAAAGTCTTTTTCTGTAGTTTAGTTGTACTGGATAAGTACTCTTATTTTACTTGTCTCCTTTGTCAATAGGCCTACGCAACTGTTGAGTAAACAGCGCTATTACTGTGTTATATGCATTCTTATGGAGCGCTTTATCCATACGCGGGATAACAGCATAAAAACACTACTTTAATTATCAGTTTTATAATAAAAACACTCCAAAAGCTTTCATCAAGCTTTTGGAGTGTAGTAGATTAATTTACTATATATTATTCTTAGTTAAATTTAAATTTAACACCGAATTGCATATAATAAGTTGAAGATATCGATTCGTTCGGTCGATTTAATTCTTTTATTACATCGCCATTTGCATAGCCCAAGTTAAATGTTGGAACTGTAGTGCCATTTGCTTCCACTTTATCAATATTTTTTGGAGTCAATAAAATATTGTTATTAATTTTATAAGTACCCCAAGAAGAATTAAATAGGTTACCAATATTCATCACATCCCAAAAGAATTCTAACGAATTATTTCCGCCGCCAATTCCTCTAAATACTTCTTGTGACAAATGGAAGTCAAACTGGTGTCTCCATGGTGCAACAGCGCCGTTACGTTCAACATACTTTCCTTTGTGCTCGCTTAGGTACTTATCGCCATCCACTAAGCTCCAAAATATGTCGGATTGCTCCTGCGCAGTGTAAGCTTTCTTACCATAGTTACTGTTACCAGCTGCGATATCAATAAATTTCAACTCTGAAGCATCTTTCGGGATATAAATTAAGTCATTATTTTGACCATCACGATTAAAATCAGAACCATAATAGTAAGAGAATCTACCCATTGAACTTCCACTGTAGAATAATGTCATCGAGGTATTCAATTTACCAATCCAATTGTTGGTATAAGTAACCGAACCCAATAAACGATGAGGAACAATATTGGTAGTATATCCCAGTTCAGGATTATTGGAGTTACCGTTTGCTTGAAGAGGAATGGACCATAGGTTTTGAATCTGATCACCAGCGCCGTCACCGTAATTTTTAGCACCACTATAAGTGTATGCAACCATTCCGGAGAATCCTTTATCGAAGCTTTTTTGCAATTGAGCAGTTACCGAATAATAATGTCCACCTTTCGCATTGGTCATGTACGTTGGAATAAACTGTCCTGAAGATCCTTTAACAGGTTGTCCTTTTGAGTCAATTGTATATAGGTATTTATCTGCGTTTGCATTCGGGAAGATAAATCTAGTATCTCCATATCCAGCGATATTCATTGCCGTTGGATCAACCAAGTTTACATTTTTTGCAACAACAGCATTAATATCTTTATTATAGATAGCCTCTAATGTTCCCACTAATCCCCAAGGTAACTTGTAATCAACAGCTACACTTGATTTCCAAGTTGAAGGAAATTTAAGGTTAACATCCATCGCTGACATATTTCCTGGCAATGAAGTTCCTGCAGCATCAGGTGTGGCAGGGTAGTTTGCTTTAATATCCGGGCTAAATGACGGCATATTTGCATCGCCAGCAGCATATGTCTTTGTATATTGAAGCATTCCAGAATCTCCTGATTGAGCAACGATCCAAACAAAAGGAATTCGACCAGTAAATATCCCTGTACCTCCACGAACAATAAATGAACGATCACCATTAACATCATAATTAAATCCAAAACGCGGAGATACCATTACTCTTGTTTTAGGCATCGCACCCGTATTTAGATGAAGTCCGTTAGCAAATTCTAGGCTCTGCAACAGTGGGTGAGTTTTCATTTCTGAAACATCTGGGTATGTTGGAAGTTCTAAACGCACTCCCCCCGTTAATTTCAGTTTTTCATTTACTGTAAACTGATCTTGTAGATAAAGTGACCACTGGTTAAACTTGAAGCTTGGCATAGCTTGCGAACCATCTGCAGTTAACGGATAAGTCAACGCATAGTTTACAGCAGGTTTACCCCCAATAAAGTCTTGCCAAGAATTATACATATAGTACCCTGCTCCGAAACGTTGAAACCCATTCACTGTCCGAGATGTCTCAAACTGAAGACCTCCAGTAAAGTAATGATCGTTCAAGGTATAGTTAGCGTCGTAATTTGCAGTCCAAGTTTTGACTGAGCGAAGATTTCCGTACGTAAACGGATCTGTTCCAAAAGAGGTAAGTATGTTACCACCTGTACCAGCAATACCATCACGTATATCTACTAAAGGAAATATATCTCCAGAAACACTTCTAGGCTCATCTTGGTTTACATAGGAAAGACGGGCGGAATGATTCAAATTACCAATCTTTCCGTTATACTCAGCTGTCGCAGAATATAAATTTGTTTCTTGGAAATAATTCGAGTTTTGAAAACTTAACGCATTATTTCCAGTTCTATTCATTGGATACACCTTTGTATCAATATTAGATCCACTAAACGATGAGCTCAAATTAGAAGGAGATTTCCCTTTAACTTGGTTGTATCTAAAATTGATTTTGTGATTATCAGCAATGTTCCAATCGATACGAGCAAAAATCTTATCATTATTACTTTTCGAAGAATATCCTTGGTAAGCACCAGGATCATAACCGTAAGTATTTTTCAAATAATTACTCACTTCATCCATAAAAGCAACTGTAGGTCTTGCAAAATAACTTGTAGTTCCATAGTCAGATTCTTTTACAGAAGCAACTTTGGTCGGTCCTGGTTCAGTTTGCTTCAGTTGTTCAACATTCACAAAGAAGAATAACTTGTTTTTAATAATTGGACCACCTAAACTTACACCATACTGTTTTACACTTAGATCATTAGGTGTAAACACCACATCATTTACACGATTTCCTTGTTGTTTATCAGAACGACCACTATAAAAAGCTGAGCCAAAGAAATCGTTACGACCAGAACGTGTTACAGCATTAATAGACGCTCCTGTAAAACCTGATTGACGAACATCAAACGGAGTTACATTTACCGATATCTGCTCTATCGCGTCAATAGAAATTGGAGACCCATTTGCTGGAATATTTTGGCCAATACCAAATTGGTTATTGAAATTCGCTCCGTCAACACTGAAATTATTGGCACGGTAATTTCCCCCACCAATAGCAGTACCGTTAGCTTGAGGAGTTAAACGGGTTAAATCATTTACACTTCTAGTAATTGTAGGCAAATTCTCGATCTGACGACGCCCAACAATAGTAGATGCTCCATTTCGCTCTCCTTTTAAGACGCCAGCTCTTGTAACAACTACTTCTTCAAGATTAGTCGCTGAATCGCCGAAAACAGGATTTACTACGAATGGTTCACCTAATTGCAAATAAACATCTTCATACACGATAGGTTGTTGTCCTACATAGGTTACTTCAATTTTGTACGGTCCGCCAACACGCATATTAGCTAAGTTGAACCGACCTGCAGCGTTAGCCGAGCCAGAATAAACAGTTCCTGATGGCACGTGCGTAGCTTTAATTGTTGCTCCCGATGTGAACTGTCCATTAGCCTCTTTTACAATACCTGTAACGCTACTTGTTGTAACCTGAGCTTGTACAGCACCATAACTAGCCATAACAAGAGCGAAAAAGAGTAAAGATCTTTTCATATAATGTGATTTGTTAAAAAATGTTAAGCAAAATTACTAAGAGATTTGAAATTACAAAGGACTTAATATAAACTTAACACACTAAACCACACCCATTTCATGAAATCCACACCTCAAATCGGACATCAATAGATAATTTATCACTAAAAAAAACGTTGTAAGATGTTTTAAACCAGCATTTACATGCTAATTGTCTGATCAAAAATAGTTTTCCACATCAATTCTGGATTTTTTTTTTTGTAACAACATTCTTCCAATCGGAATTTAATTTTTTAAAAATTTTTAGCTAATTTCCTAACAGTTGAAAATTACCTTATACAATTGAGTTTCCTGTAGCAATTGCACGACTAGAGCCTAACGAATTGAAAAAATCTAAACGATTGTATACGCTGGACGTTTTGTATAAAAACTTGTTTCAAAAGCCAAGAACATTTCTGAAATTCGCACACCTAATATTTTACGCTTCATGGAAGACGGTATTCAAAATTCTTCTTTTCTAGAACCTGCAGACCTTAAACTGTCTCCAGCAGGACTCGCTTTTTTAGCTTCAGCAGCAAAATGGGCTAATTTTTTGGCCATAGTTTGTTTTATTTTCATCGGCATCTCAGCCATCACCATGGTTAGCCTGATCTTTGGCGCAAGCGCATTGTCACTCGGTGCAGACGAATATGTCACAGCGGGGGCCTTATCCACTTTCGGTGTCCTGTACCTGCTCTTTCTTGCTTTCTTTTGCCTTCCCATCTATTTTCTTTATAATTTCGGATCTAAAGCGAAAAAAGCAATTGAAAACCGCGACACCATTCAGCTGGAACTCTGCTTGGACGCGTTAAAAAAACATTACAAATTTATTGGCATCATGGTCATTATTACCATCGCTTTTAATTTTATGGGATTGGTCATCGGTGTAGTGTTCGGCGTTAGCGATGCGCTAGCCGGGCTGTAACTTGATCAAAATATGATGCAAAAAAAAAGAGGGATCTGCTCGCGCAGATCCCTCTTTTGATATCCTATCAATCGTTTATTTCTTATAATATTTCATCGCATTCGGAATTAATTTTTGAATATCCGCAATACGTCGCTCATCGCTGGGGTGTGTACTCAAAAACTCTGGCTGCCCTTTCTGACTTCCTGACGCCATACGTTTCCAAAAATCGACCGCTTCGTTTGGATTATATCCCGCCAAGGCCATAATAATCAATCCTGCTGCATCTGCATCGGACTCATCGCTTCTTGAGAATTTCAACTGCGCCAAATTCCCTCCCAAGCCGTAAAGATTATTGAAAACTCCAAGGGTACTGTTGCCAGATACGCCGGCTGCGGAACCTAAAAGCTGTCCGCCCAATTGCAAAGCAATCTGATTCGAAGCCTGCGCTACGGAATGCTCCTCAATCGCATGGGCTATTTCATGCCCCATTACTGTGGCAAGTCCGGCTTCAGTACGTGTAACAGGCAAAATTCCGGTATAAACCGCCACTTTACCACCAGGCATACACCAGGCGTTCACATCATCGCTCCTTACTAAGTTGAATTCCCAATTGAAGTTAAATTGATTGGCGCGACCAGTGCTTTGCAAATATTGGTTCACCGCTGTGGCCAGTTTATTGCCCACACGCTTAACCATTGCCGCATCAGCAGTCCCAGTGACTACTTTTGAACTATTCTTCGATAAAAAATCTTTATAAGCCAATGCAGCTTGCTCGTTCACTTGATCAGCACTGACCAATTTCAAATATTTTTTCCCGGTAACAGCAGAAGTTGCACAACCTGACAACCCCGATGCCAGTGTTACACACGCTAATACCATAGCTGAATACTTAAACATTCCGTTCATAGTTTATATTTTATTTCAAGGGCCATATGGAGTTTCAAAGCGAAAGATAATCGCTTATCAGCGCATCCAACATGGATATTTTACAATAATTTATTAATCCATCGTAGCGGATGCAATTATTGTGCCTATTCTTTTTCCTTCGCTTTTTTCTTAAAAAGGTAGATCTTGGACTCATGCCCCTTTAACAGACGCTCTATATTCTTTTGGTGGGTAATCAACAAGAGGATACAAATCGCTATTCCGTAGAGAAGCACCGAAGGTATCGTTGTTTTGAATATAAAGGCCAAACTGAATGGAAATGCAAATCCTGCCGAAATGGAACCCAATGAAACGTAATGGGTGGTCAACAAGATAATAACAAATACAGAAACACACACCAAGGCTGCAGGCGTATGGATCGCGAGAATCATACCACAGAGCGTTGCTACGCCCTTCCCCCCTCTGAACCCCGCAAATACAGGAAATAAATGTCCCAATACCGCGATAACGCCCAATGCCAACTGAAAGTTAACAAACTGAACATCGCTCGTATTTTGCCCCAGTTCTATTAAATAAGCTAGATTGGTTGCTGTCCAGCCTTTAAAAATATCGACAAACATCACGATCGATCCCGCTTTCGGTCCCAACACACGAAAGGTATTAGTCGCACCAGCATTACCACTACCATACTCACGAACATCTACCCCATAAAATGCCTGTCCCAACCAAACAGCCGTTGGTATGGACCCAAACAAGTACGCTAGTAATACTGCAATTACTAAATAAATCGATATCATTAATTAATTAGTTCTTATATTAATTTGGCCTTCAGACTAAGATCCAGGCTCTTCACACTGTGTGTCAAAGCACCTACTGAAATATAATCTACCCCGGCCTCCGCATATGACCTAATCGTGTCAAATGTTATTCCCCCAGAGGCCTCTGTCTTGAACCGACGGTCGATAATCTGAACAGCTTTGGCAACATCTTGCGGTGAAAAATTATCTAACATGATTCGATCCACTTCGCCAAAGTTAAGAACTTCATCAAGTTCCACAAAATTTCGGACTTCAATTTCTATTTCTATCGGTTTATTTAGGCTCTTTCTATAGGCATTTGCCCGCTCTAGCGCCGGTACAATTCCGCCACTATAGTCTACATGATTATCCTTAATTAAAATCATATCAAAAAGACCAAAACGATGATTGGTGCCACCACCAATGCGCACGGCTTCTTTCTCTAGCACACGTAATAAGGGAGTCGTTTTTCGCGTATCCAAAACTTGTGCATCTGTACCTGCTAACAAATCCACATACTGCCGCGTTGTTGTGGCTATACCACTCATACGCTGCATCACATTCAGCACCAAACGTTCGGCCAATAAAATACTTTGGATATTTCCCCTGACATAAAAAGCAATATCACCCATCTTAACCCGACTTCCATCCTGGATAAAGACCTCACAGGCCAAACTATCGTCTACATAGGCGATAATTGCCTGCGCTACTTCGACACCTGCAAGTATGCCGTTATCCTTCACAATCAACTTTGCTTCACCTTGCGCGCCGGCTTCAATTGTCGACAATGAGGTATGATCTCCATCGCCCAAATCCTCCGCGACAGCTTGTTTTACAAACTGGGCCAAATAGTCCTTGATTTCCTTCTCCATAAATGCTATTTATTGGGCTAAGATGTGGAATAATTTTTTAATCGAAAAATAGATTTATAAAAAAAATAGGATCAGGATCAATTTTTGTCGATCCTCAACTCTTCGATGGAGTGGTTATTACTCCCTGCTCCTATTTTCACAAAGACCCGATAATTGGCCTGTTCTGTGGCTAAAATAAAGGTAAAATATTGATAGCCATTGTTGGCGTTGCTCGACTGCGTCAGCTTTACAGTCTTGGGTTTATGCTGATTGAAAAATGTGCCTAACATGATTTCTGATTGGTATTTTGTATAAATACCATTTTCGCCTAAAATCGACAAGGTGATGTTTGAGGCAAAATACTTGGCTATGTTCTTTGCACTACCCTCTTTCAAATATGATTTTAGCTCCTCCGAAATTCGTTCCAATGAATCATCATCCCCAGGCAAGATTTCTTCCATCCGTGGATTTACATGCATCGAAAAATGTCCAAACGCAACATCGTGTAAAAAAAGATTCGTAATAAGTATAAATCCGCAATGGCTTAAAAATTTCATATAGCTTAACATAGTATAGAACAGCTTCTATTATCAAAATCAATCCTTAGGTAGTTCCATTTATTATGGAACACAAATGATGCCACAAACCTATAAAAATAATGGTGATTAACAAGGGAAGTTTTTAAGATGCGTTGATAGATTCTAAAATTAAGATTATCTTTGTTATACGATGAATAAGAAAAAAGTTGCACTCATGATCCTAGACGGACTAGGATATGGAAAACACGATAAATCAAATGCAGTTGAAGCTGCAAACACTCCATTTTTAGACCATTTGTTAGAAGCATATCCAAACTCAACTTTAGAAGCTTCGGGCGAAGCTGTTGGCTTACCCGCCGGCCAAATGGGTAATTCTGAGGTAGGGCACATGAATCTTGGTGCCGGAAGAATTGTCTACCAAGAATTGGGACGTATTCACAAAGCAGTCAATGACGGCGTATTCAATTCGAATCCAGTGATTCAGGACGCATTTAAATATGCTTTGGAAAATAACAAAAAGGTACATTTTATCGGTTTGCTTTCCGATGGTGGCGTACACGCGCACACCAAGCACTTAAAGGGTTTATGTGATGCCGCAAAACATGCTGGATTAAGCAGTGAACAAGTATTTGTACATGCTTTCTTGGATGGCCGTGATACGGATCCAAACTCGGGTATTGGTTATGTGAGAGACTTACAAGCGTATTTGACGACGACAACAGGTACCTTTGCATCGGCAATCGGTCGGTACTATGCGATGGATCGCGACAACAGATGGGAACGGGTCAAATTAGCATACGATCTTTTAGTAAAAGCGGAAGGTGAAAAATCCAACGACCTGGTGGCCGCTATCCAAAAATCATACGACGAAGGTATAACGGATGAGTTTGTGAAACCAATTGCCTTGGTAGACGCCAACGGAGCTCCTGTGGCTACAATACAAGAAGGCGATGTGGTATTCTGTTATAATTTCAGAACGGATCGTGGCCGCGAGATTACGATCGCATTAACCCAAAAGGCATTCCCAGAATATGATCTAAAACCGTTGGATCTATATTATGTGACCATGACCTCTTATGATGAAACTTTCCAAAATGTGAGAGTGGTTTTTCAAAAAGATAACTTAACCAACACGTTGGGAGAAGTATTGGAGGCTAATCATAAAACGCAAACGCGTATCGCCGAAACAGAAAAATATCCACACGTCACATTTTTCTTCTCAGGAGGCCGTGAACAAGAATTTAAAGGTGAAAACCGTTTGTTGGTTCCATCACCCAAAGTGGCGACCTACGATCTTCAACCGGAGATGTCTGCTCAAGGAATTACAACGGCTATCGTTAACGATATGGAAACACTTCAGCCTGATTTTATCTGCCTGAACTTTGCAAATCCAGATATGGTAGGCCATACCGGAGTTTTTGACGCTGTCATTAAAGCCGTAGAAACTGTGGATCAATGTACCAAAACGGTCGTAGAGACAGGTCTTAAAAATGGTTACTCCTTTATAATTTTGGCCGATCATGGCAATTCAGAGTTTATGGTCAATGATGATGGGTCGCCAAACACCGCACACACAACAAATTTGGTTCCCTGTATCTTGATTGACGATCAGTACAAAAAAATAGCCAATGGTAAATTAGGTGATATTGCCCCAACCGTCTTACAAATTTTGGGCGTCAATATCCCAGCTGAAATGACAGGAAATGTATTGGTATCAGAATAATAACGTACATAAAATCAGTAGCAGAGCACTCTCCTTTTTTGCGGGTAGTGCTCTGCTTTTTTGGAGTTGTGGATCACCTTCTGCAACAAAAAGCCCTCAAAAATCTTCCGACATATTTTCTGTCGATTCGTTTTTTAATGCGGAAGTCAATCGCTTGCAACAGCTCAATCCCGCTGTGCTAAAATCTGTCAGCAAAGATGGAGAAAAAGAACAGCGCGAGCTGAAAATTGGGAGCTGGAAAAATGAACTGTCCGCTTTTCAAGCTGCTGATATCAGCAAAAATTTCGATCCCTCATTGTATGAAGTCAGTGCTGTCGACTGTGTGACCGAATTTACAGCGAAAAAGAAAGATCTGCAGATACAGAAACTGCGTATTGAATTTGATAAGAACGAAAAGGTGAAACACATCCATATCGATAAAAAGATAACAAATAGCTTATACGATAGTCAAGAAAAATTAGACTACTTCAGCGATTCGCTTTATCGCATTGTCAAATTGCAAGACGTTCAGGGACTAGATGCCAATCAATATGAAATTGTCGGCAAGTTTATTCCTCCCAAAAAGTAACACGATAAGTCTTATACACCAGCAAAAGGCGCTTCTGAGACATTGATTCAGAAGCGCCTTTTATTATTCTATCATATTAATAAATGCAACACGATTGCTTTATATTTTATTTTCATTATCTTTGACCCGATTAATAAAGTGATCCGAGTGACAGCTTGGGTTTAAACGTAGTGATTTCAGCGTGAAAGATATCTCATTGAACAAATTCGCAGCATTCGTGCTCTTGATGACCTTCTTAATTGGTCAGTTCATTGTGTACAGTCATGAACATCCCCAAGCTGCACTGCATATCGTAGATAGCCCAGCAAAAAAACATCATGCTGATCACCCTAAATGTGCTATCTGCGACCAAAATTCACATCCCCAACTAGTTTTTAATTTTACGCAGGGTGAATTCATACTTCCTGTTAAACGCGTTGAATTTGGTCTGTTCATCACTGGAGACCAGATAGTCAGATCACTGATTTCTGGCAATCGAGGCCCTCCCCTCTATTCATTTCTATGCTAATTTCAATAGTGCGTGTTAACGTAAGTTGACCACTATTGCCGCCAGGACTCCATAAGGGTCTTTACAAGTCAACAGTCAAACGATGCATACGACCAGCTATCGGTTTAAACCTAGGCACAACGACGCCTTGGTAGCTGATATACGCTTTGTCGTTTGTACCGCTGATATTACATACGTAGAAATTATAGTACAGATGAAACTTAAAATTATAGGCTGCATTTTTATGCTTGTCTCCTATTTCTCCATACTTCCGGCGCTTGCCTCAACGATTAGCGGTAAAGTTACGGATGCCAAAACCAACCTTCCAATTGCTGGTGCTACCATATCACTGCAGCAGCTTCGTTCGAGCACGGCATCAGACCAACAAGGTCATTATAGCTTTAAATCTCTTCCCTCAAGTGGACGCTACTTGGTTGAGGTCCGTTTTTTGGGCTATCAGTCCGTTGTCAAGGCCGTTGATTTAACTTCGGAAAATCTTTCTCTTGATTTTTCCTTGACAGAAAGTATTATTGAAACGAATGAAGTAGTCGTTACAGGCACACTCGTCACTTCTCAGAGCCGTCGCAACAGCACTTCAGTAGCTGTTATTTCCAAAGATGAGTTGCAGGGAAATGGAACAAATCTTATTGATGCACTTGCGCGACAAGTTCCCGGGCTAAGTCAGATCACAACGGGACAGGGAATTTCAAAACCTGTCATACGAGGTCTGGGATATAATCGGGTTGTCACGGTAAGTGATGGGGTTAAACAGATGGGACAGCAATGGGGCGACGAACACGGCATTGAAATCGACCAAAATCAACCCGACCGTGTCGAGGTTTTACGCGGCGCGGCTTCATTGATGTACGGATCTGATGCCATCGGTGGTGTGATCAATGTACTTGAGCCCAATGTTCCTACTGAAGGACATATTAAAGGTGAATTACTGACAAGCTATGCTACCAATAATGGGCTGACCAATAGTTCGGTTATGCTAACAGGTAATGAAAATGGCTTCGTATGGCGTGGCCGTGGATCGTATCAGAATGCGTATTCTTATAATACCCCTGCAGGAAGATACGGGAATAGCGGCTTTAACAACAGCAATGTCAGTGGTATGCTCGGGCTAAACAAACATTGGGGCTATTCGCACCTTAATTTTTCGTACCTAAAAAATAACATCGGTTTTTACGATGCCGAACCGGGTGACCCGCTTTACACAAACGCTAAAAGCCGTACATTGGATTTCCCAAAACAGGATATCCGTCACTATAAATTGGCCCTCAACAATAGCTTTGTTATCGGCTCGGGCAATTTAAAACTTGACTTGGGCTATCAAAAGAATCAACGTCGAGAATTGGAAGAAGCTACCCCCTCCCTATTCTTTGACCTAAATACCTATTCCCTCGATGCCAAGTATTCTTTAAGTGAAAGAAATGGCTGGCAACATGTATTTGGCATTAGTGCCAGTCAGGAACACAGTGTAAATAAAGGCAGTGAATTTTTAATTCCAGCCTATGATCAGCTGGAATTGGGGGCTTTTGGTTATGCAAAAAAAAGCTGGGGCGAAAACACGTTTAATGTAGGTTTACGCTATGACTATGTCAACAACAAAGGCAAACAGCTGTTTGTTGAAGATGAGGAGCAATTTCCTGGTTTTAAAAACAGCTTCAGTAATGTCAGTGGCGCCCTTGGTTATACGCATGTTTTCAATGAGGATCTCAACTTTAAAGCAAATGCAGGCTCAGCATTTAGAGCGCCCAACCCCGCAGAGCTCGGCTCCAATGGTGTTCATGAGGGTACTTCGCGGTATGAGGTCGGTAATGAGAACCTGAAACCCGAAAGAAGCTATCAAGCGGATGCGACACTGGAGTTTGGCCATAGTATCGTTACCGGAAGTATCGGAATCTACGAAAATTATATTCACAACTTTATTTATGCATCGACAACAAAAGGGGATACAAAAATTGTGGTTGGTGAAGATGGCGATTCACATACTTACGACGTATACCGCTATGGACAGGTCAACGCCAATCTATACGGTGTTGAGGGAAGCTTGAATTTTCATTTGTTGAACTGGATTCACTTGGACAACACGTTCAGTTATACTCAGGCACAGAATAGAACCTTTGACAGACCTTTGGCATTGATTCCAGCTGGCGTATTACACAATACGCTGCGCCTCGAGCCTAAAATAAGCGGATTGAATGCCTTCTACTTATCTGTGGGGTTAGACAATTATTTTAAACAGAGCCGCATTGATGAAACCTTCGAAACGCCAGCAGACGGCTACACATTGTTGAATGCCGGAATTGGTACAACATTACATTTCGGGCAGCAGCAACTGAAAATATTTGCGGCGGCGTCCAACCTGACCAACAAGCGTTATTACGATGCGTTAAGCCGGTTGCGCCCGGGTCGGCTATCGCAAGAAGATCCTAATTTTGGCGTCTACAATATGGGCAGAAATATCACATTCGGTGTCTATCTACCGCTTAACATCAAATAAAAAAAATGAGGAATCCCTGAAAAGGATTCCTCATTTTTTTTATTCAGTATAGTTTTATTTAGGATCGTCTGCCGTTGCTTCTCTTGCTAAAGTCACTTCGTCTGGCATAGCTTCCAAAGAGGAATCCAAGGCAAATAGTGATTCGTCCGATGCACGGTCTCCACCGGCAATCTTCAATTTATCAATCAATTCCAGCGCTAGCTTCTCTTCTTCGATCTGTTCTTTTACAAACCATTGTGCAAAATTCCACGTTGCCCAGTCTTTCTCGGCCATCGCTAGATTGACGATGTTATAAATTGCTTCGGTATTATCTACTTCGTGTTTGAAAACGCGGTTAAAACATTCTGTCAACGTTTGCGGGTCCGCTGGAGGTTGTGCTATGGCTTCAATTCGTGGCCGGCCACCCCGTTCCAGAATATACCCCATAATCTTCGTCATGTGGTTACGCTCTTCCTGTGCATGTCTATACAGGAAATTGGCCACTCCACCATAGCCCTGATCATCTGCCCAGACCCCTAATGCCAAATAAATTTGTGCCGCCTCAGCTTCCTTAGTCATTTGCTTGATTAAAGTTTCTTGCATTTCTCTTGACAATCGATTCGTTTCCATATTTATTCCTTGTTTGATTTAGAATAATAACAGAATAACACAGTCTTTCGTTTTCATATTGGCAAAGAAAAAGTAGTGGGCCGACTTACTTATACGCTAAAAAGCTTTAGAATTTTAAACAAAAAAAGGGAATTCCAGCCGGAATTCCCTCTCTATAGGCAATAGTGATACTATTTTAAATTATCTCTATATACTTTTGCTTTTTTGATTTCAGTTTGGATGTCTTTCTTCGACGAATCAAAGCTTAACACTTTTTCATAATCTTTGATCGCATTATTATAAGCATCAGTTGCCATCGCCTTGTTATAGTTTGGCGTGCCTGCTGTTCCAATCAAAATACCTAAGTCACGATTAGCAATCGCTCTATTTTGATAGAATTTGGAATCGTTCGGTGTAATGGCAATTGCCTTTGTATAATCTTCGATAGCTCCCTTCAACAACTGTTCTTTATTGGCAACAGAAGCTTTATTTGTCGATTGAACAGCAAGATTGTTAGTCGCTTTTGCTTTGAAATATAAAGCATTCGCATTTTTACCATTTAACGCAACGACTTTACCAAAAGTTTCTGCTGATTTTTTATAGTCACCATTTTGAAACTGGGAATAACCCAACATATATAATACATCCGGATCTTTTCCTTCTTGAGGCAGTGCTTTTGTCAAGTATGACTCGGCATTCTTGAAATCACCATCCAAAAGAGCTTTTTGCCCCATTCTCACATTAGCGTTGCTATGTTCAGCCTGTTTTGGTTGTTGTGCATTTGCGCTAAAAGCAACTAAGGCAAAAACCCCAGTAAACAAACCCAATTTAAATGATTTTAAATTCATATCTAAATAGTTACTTTTTTATATTCACTTCATAATGATCGCCAGCGATCTTTTCTACGTCTCTGAAAATAGCTTCCGTATGATTTCTATAAAATTAGAAACTGCCATCAGCGCCTTTTCACATTCCAATATTACAATTATTATGCCTATTTCTCCAATAAATGGCAGATAAATTTTATTTAACCTGCCTTTTTTTCCTATTCTGGAAAATAGATTTGTAATTTTGCTGACTTCTAGCAATTGGCACTCCCCTTGCATTACAGGGGAAACATTATTAGAAGCTTAAAATTTGAAAGTCTGCCGTCAACATGTCAGCGACTGCCAAATACACAAAATAAACACTATGAGCAAATTCGAAACTTTTGATTTCAGTCAAGCAATTCCAATCGTTGCAGAGGATACCGAATTCTTTCCCTTACTTACGCAAGAGGATGAAGATAATATGGCGAATGCTGAAATTCCAGAAGCATTGTCAATTTTGCCTTTACGTAATACCGTATTATTTCCCGGTGTTGTTATTCCGATTACCGTAGGTAGAGATAAATCCATCAAATTGGTGAAAGAAGCTTATAAGGGCAGCAAGACTATCGGTGTCGTTTCTCAAAAAGATATGACCGTAGAGGACCCAGGATTTGAAGAACTAAACAAAGTGGGCACCGTTGCTCATATCATTAAAGTGCTTCAAATGCCTGATGGTAATACCACCGTCATCATTCAGGGTAAACAGCGATTCAACCTATTGGAAATTGTTGGAACCGAACCCTATTTAAAGGCACGTGTTGAGAAATTCAATGAGGCAAAGCCGAAGATGACCAAGCACTTCAAAGCGACTATTTCCACTTTAAAAGAAATGGCGCTGCAGATCATCCAACTTTCGCCAAACTTACCTAGTGAAGCTGGTATCGCTATCAAAAATATTGAAAGCCCTTCTTTTCTAATCAACTTCATTTCGTCGAATATCAATGTCGAAATGACAAAGAAACAGGAGCTGCTTCAGATACCGAAAGTAGAAAACCGCGCCAAACTTTTACTGGAACTATTGACGACAGAAATCCAGATGCTGGAACTAAAGCACCAGATTCAGAATAAAGTACGTGTGGATCTTGACAAACAGCAGCGTGATTATTTCTTAAATCAGCAGCTGAAAACGATTCAGGAAGAGCTGGGCGGAAATACGCCTGATCTTGAACTGGAAGAGCTTAAAAAACGTGGTAAGTCAAAGAAATGGAGTCATGAAGTTGAAAAACATTTTACAAAGGAACTGGAGAAGCTCTCCCGCATTAACCCTGCCGCGGCAGATTATTCGGTACAGCTCAATTACCTCGAGCTCCTTTTGGATCTGCCCTGGAATGAAACAACAAAAGATAATTTTGACTTAAACAAAGCACAAAAAGTACTCGATAAAGATCATTACGGACTCGAGAAAGTGAAAAAACGTATCATTGAATACCTCGCTGTATTGAAATTAAAAAATGATATGAAGGCGCCTATTCTTTGTTTGGTAGGCCCGCCGGGAGTCGGTAAGACATCGTTGGGAAGATCTATCGCCAAAGCGCTGGGCCGTAAATATACCCGCATGGCTTTAGGTGGTGTGCGCGATGAAGCAGAAATCCGAGGCCACCGCAAAACCTACATCGGAGCAATGCCAGGCCGTATCATTCAATCGTTGAAAAAAGCCGGGACAGCGAATCCTGTATTCATTTTAGACGAAATCGATAAGATGAGTGCTGATTTCAAAGGCGACCCTTCTTCGGCATTATTGGAGGTATTGGATCCCGAGCAAAATACGCATTTCTATGATCACTATGTGGAAATGGAGTTTGACCTTTCCAAAGTGATGTTTATTGCAACAGCCAATTCATTGAGTTCCATTCAGCCAGCTTTATTGGATCGGATGGAGATTATTGAAGTAAATGGATATACCATCGAGGAGAAAATCGAAATCGCCAAAAAACACCTTTTGCCAAAACAACGGGAAATGCATGGGATGGCTTCTAAGAATGTCAGCCTAAAAGGTAAAATTATCGAGAAAATAATCGAGGACTACACACGTGAATCTGGTGTACGTGGATTGGAAAAAAAGATTGGCTCTGTCGTTCGGGGTATTGCGACACGCATTGTTATGGAGAAAGATTACAATCCAAGTATCAGCGAACAAGACCTGCTCGATATCCTAGGTGCGCCAATATTTGATAAGGACATGTATGAAAATAACAATGTGGCTGGGGTGGTGACTGGATTAGCCTGGACGTCCGTAGGTGGCGACATCTTGTTTATAGAGTCATCACTAAGTCCGGGGAAAGGCCGTTTGAGCCTGACGGGTAATCTGGGCGATGTGATGAAAGAATCTGCATCGATTGCACTGGCGTACCTGAAAGCGCACGCTGCTGATTTCGGAATAGACTATCGCGTATTTGACCATTGGGATATTCACATCCACGTTCCTGCGGGCTCCATTCCAAAAGATGGTCCTTCGGCGGGTATCACCATGCTCACGGCACTGACATCGCTCTTTACGCAACGCAAAGTGAAAGAAAAATTAGCCATGACAGGTGAAATCACCCTGCGCGGAAAGGTGTTGCCCGTGGGTGGTATCAAGGAGAAAATTCTTGCCGCTAAGCGTGCTAATATCAAGGATATTATTCTTTGTAAATCCAATGAAAAAGATATTCTGGAGATCAAGGAAGATTATATCAAAGACATGGAGTTTCACTACGTGACTGAAATGGCTCAGGTGATCAAACTCGCCCTCTTGGAAGAAAAAGTAATCGGTGCCATCAATTTGGCGCAAGATGTAGAAAATACAAAAAAAGAGAATTAGCATATTCTCAAATGAACATGGATTAAAATTGGCCCGGAAAGACTGTTTTCCGGGCTTTTTTATCTTTTTGAGCCTAGCTTTTCATGCAGGATCTCCTCGTCCAAACTGTTTTCATATTTCGAAATGACCAGTGTTGCCGCTGAATTTCCGATTAAATTGGTTATTGCCCGAGCTTCACTCATAAAACGGTCTACGCCAAAGATCAACGCAACCGACTCCACAGGCACATGACCAACAACTGGTAATGTTGCAGCAAGGGTCACAAAACCACTTCCAGTAACACCGGCTGCGCCCTTGGAAGTTAACAGCAAGACCAACAATAGCGTAATTTCCTGCTCCAAGCTAAGGTGCATATTGAGCGCCTGTGAAATAAAGACCGCGGCCATTGTCAGATAGATACTTGTTCCATCCAGATTGAAAGAATAGCCCGTAGGAATGACAAGCCCGACGACAGGTTTGGCGCAGCCGGCATCTTCCATCTTTTGCATGATACCAGGCAATGCCGACTCGGAGGATGAAGTTCCCAATACAATCAGAATTTCCTCTTTAATGTATTTTAAGAACTTAAATACGTTTACCTTAAGATAGAAATACAATACTCCTCCAATGACGATAATCACAAAAATGAAACAGGTCAGGTAGAAACTCACCATCAACATACCCAGTTTAGACAAGGCCTGAATTCCAAACTTACCGATCGTAAAGCCCATGGCTCCCATTGCTCCAATTGGAGCGAGATACATGATCATTTTGATAATGGAAAAAAGTACCTTTAGAAACGACTGCAATACATTGAGTACAGGCTCGGACGCTTTCTGCCCTATTTTTGTCATACCAATACCAAAAAGGACTGCAAACACGAGCACCTGCAACATGTTGTCTGAGGCTACGGCAGCGATAACGTTACTTGGAATAATTCCGATGATGAAATCCATAAAACTATGCGGTTCTTTGGATTCTGAAATGTAATGGGATACCGAAGATACATCGAGGCTTGCCGGATCAGCATTCATCCCGGTACCCGGCTGTATCCAATTGACAAAGACGAGACCAATAATCAGGGCGATGGTGGTCATGATTTCGAAATAGATAATCGAAGTCAGGCCGATTTTGCCCACTTTTTTTGTATCCTGCATTCCAGCGATACCGATTACAATGGAACTGAAAATCAATGGTGCAATGACCATCTTAATCAGTTTTATAAAAGCATCGCCCAATGGCTTTAACTTAACAGCAAAGTCAGGGTAATAGATTCCACAGATGATGCCCAGCAGTATACCCAATACGACTTGAAAATAGAGGCTCTTAAAAATATGTTTCATGATCGGTTTATTTACTGACAGCAATCCCCTTTGCTATTGATCGGTCTTTTTATTTAGGATTCAGAATTTTCTGAGTACGAAGATAAAAAAAAGGGATGCATAAATGCATCCCTTCCACTGATATTTTTGAACTTAATTACTGAAATATGCTCTCACATTCTTTCCTTCAATCCAGTTCATATACGCTTTGTTGACAACCTTGTTTCCACCAGGTGTAGGATAATCGCCTGAAAAATACCAATCACCCTTATGATCCGGGCAAGCTTGGTGTAAATTGTCTAAGGTTTGGTACACAACCTCCAGTTCAGCTTTGAGGTGGTGCGGTCTCACAATACGAGCGATTTCTTCGGAGATCTCCTCATCGGTAAATGGGGCGTAGATGGCTTTGACATAATTCTCAATCTCATTGACATCTTGCGTCATCGATAACACACATTTCTGATAAACCTCATCGATAACATGTGCCATGCCACTTTGTTTCAAAAGGTTGATTGCTGCTTCGAATGCAACAAATTCACCCATACGTGACATATCAATACCATAACAATCCGGATAACGAATCTGTGGCGCCGAAGAAACAATGACAATTTTTTTCGGGTTCAGACGATCTAAGATCGTTAATATACTCTGTTTCAAAGTTGTTCCTCTAACGATGGAGTCATCAATGGCAACAATGGTATCTTCATGATCTTTTACAATACCGTAGGTGGTATCATAGACGTGCTGCACCATATCCGTACGGTCTGCGTCTTGCGTAATGAATGTACGCAATTTAGCATCCTTCACGTTGAGTTTTTCAAAACGAGGTTTAATACTCAAGATTTCATCCAATTCTTCATCAGAAATTTTTTCTGAACGATTCAATAAAGTCTCTTTTTGAAAATCACGAACATAGGTATTAATACCATCCATTAGTCCATAGTAAGATACTTCTGCAGTATTTGGAATAAATGAGAATACGGTATTTTTGATATTATTTTTGACAGATTCCAATACCTGAGGTACCAGTAATCTTCCCAGTTCTTTACGTTCTTGATAGATGTCAGCATCTGATCCACGGGAGAAGTAAATCCTTTCGAAAGAACAAGAACGTTGTTCTACGGGTTGTCTAAACATCTCTTGGGATACGGTACCATCTTTTTTGGCAATCAGGGCATGTCCCGGTTTAATTTCCTTAACAGCACCAATAGGGATATTGAACGCTGTCTGGATGACAGGTCTTTCTGATGCGACCACCAGAATTTCCTCGTCCTGGTAATAGAACGCCGGACGGATACCTGCCGGATCGCGCATGACGAACGCATCACCATGGCCAAAGATACCTGCTATGGTGTAACCGCCATCCCACGTTTTGGCCGAACGCTTCAAAATCTTTGATACATCAATATTTTTAGCGATCAGCGAGCTGATTTCAACATTAGAATAACCTTCTTTTTTGAATTGGTCGAATAGATCTTGATTTTCATCGTCCAGGAAATGACCGATTTTTTCCAAAACAGTCACCGTATCAGCCTTTTCTTTTGGATGCTGTCCCAACTCATATAGCTGTTGCAACAATTCGTCCACATTGGTCATGTTGAAGTTACCCGCTACAACCAAATTGCGAGACATCCAGTTGTTTTGTCTTAAAAACGGGTGACAGCTTTCGATACTGTTCTTGCCATGTGTTCCATAGCGCAAATGTCCTAAAAGTACTTCTCCGGTAAAACTTACATTATCTTTTAACCATTGCGTGTCTTTTGACTCCTCTGGAAATGCTTTCTGAACAGAAGCAAATTTTTTCTGCACATATTCGAATATATCTGCCACGGCAGTTGAGCCCATAGCTCTGTAACGCGAAATGTAACGATTTCCAGGTTTTACATCAAATTTAATGGTTGCAATCCCAGCCCCGTCTTGTCCACGGTTGTGCTGTTTTTCCATTAATAGGTACAATTTGTTGATGCCATAAAATGGCGTACCATATTTTTCCTGATAATAAGATAAGGGTTTTAACAGGCGAATTAGTGCGATTCCGCACTCGTGTTTAATAGCGTCGCTCATATCTTGATTTGATGTCGCAAAAGTAAGCATTATTTGGCACTTAGCGATCTACCGGCTCACTTTTTAAGCAATAAAATTACAGTGAATAGACAGACGGTGTTCGTCATAGCGCCTGAGGACCTATTTCGCAATAAAAACAGGTACTTTTACTGCATGTCGCAGCTTGTTGACCGTCTCCCCAAAAATAAAATCCTTTAAACCGCTGTGCCCATGACTGCCAACCACCAACAGATCAGCCGCATATTTTTCACAAACTGCTGCAATACTCTTGATCCGGTTATTATAGCCCAATTCGTATTCCGTCTGATGCCCTTTCGATACGAGAAAGTCAGCATATAATTTCAGACGCTCTAAGTCTTGACGTGATTCAAAATCATCTGTCGACTCTCCGGTATATTTTACCGAGGCGCTCTCAACAATATGTACCACGACAAACGCCGTGTCTTTATGAGATAGCTGCAAAGCATATTGAATGATCTTCTGATCCGAACTGGAGAAGTCCAGCGCAATAACCACCTTCTTGAAGGAGCCTTTATGTTCAACATGCAGCGCCTCAAATGGAGGATGGACCTCCAGATCTATCGCTTTAGATTTTAGTAAAATTGGATATAATACCGTCATGACTAACAAAGCGAACAACCCTACGGCGCCCATTATCAGTACCACCGTTACCACAATATTATTGGCTTCGCCAATCCAGCCGACCACTTCGTCATACACCAATTTCAGATTCAGCACAGCGATAATGGCAGCAATCAGCCAGGCCACTCCCTTTGTTAACGGCTTGATGGCAAAATCCCCCATAGTTACTTTATCGCTGACAAAATGGATCAACGGAATGACTGCAAAGGCGAGTTGCATACTCAATATAACCTGGCTAAAGATGAGGAGCTGTCCCACGCGGCCTTCACCCGAAATCAGGATAACCAATATCGCTGGAATAATGGCCAACAGCCGGGTAATAATCCTCCGTAAGGTTGGACTAATCCGCAACCGTAGATATCCCTCCATGACAATCTGGCCCGCTAAAGTACCTGTCACTGTCGAACTCTGCCCGGCGAGAATCAAGGCAACAGCAAATAATTTCGATGCCCATTCCGTTCCGAGAAGGTTGCCCAACAGATGATAAGCATCTTCGAGTTCGGCCACGTCATGCCTACCATTTTTATGAAAAACGGATGCCGCAAGAATCAAAATCGCCGCATTCACGAGAAAAGCCAGATTCAAGGCAATGGCACTATCCCAAAAATTATACTTTAACGATTTTCGGATGGAGCTGTCATCGCGATCAATTTTCCGCGTTTGCACAAGTGCCGAATGCAGATACAAATTATGCGGCATGACGGTTGCACCGATAATACCTATGGCGATATAGAGTGCGGCACTATTGGGGATACTGGGTATAAATCCGGTGGCCACCTCTGCAAAGTCTGGTTTAGCCAAAAACATTTCCACCATAAAGCACATGCCAATAAGCGCAATCAGTCCAATGATAAAAAGTTCCATTTTTCGCATCCCGAGCTTCTGGAGATAAAGCAATAAGAAAGTATCTGCAAAACTGATCATTACGCCCCAGATCAGATCAATACCGAAAAGGAGGTTGAGACCGATGGCCATACCGAGCACTTCGGCCAGGTCACAGGCTGCGATGGCAATTTCAGCAAGCACATACAATACAAAATTCATCCGCTTAGGGTAGGTCTCCCGATTACACTGCGCAAGATCTTTGCCGCGCACAATACCAAGCCGTGCACATAAATTCTGGAGCACTAAAGCCATGATATTACTCATCAGTAAAACCCAGATCAGGGTATAGCCAAATTGGCTCCCGCCGGCAAGATCCGTTGCCCAGTTACCTGGATCCATATATCCTACACTAATGAGATAGGCAGGTCCAAAGAAACTAAGTATCTTTTTAAATTTTGATTTTCCTTTATTGACATCTACACTTTCGTGGATATCAGAAAGGGATTTATGATGGGATTCGTCGTAATGCATAAGGTACTGTAAGTGCAATATCGTCTATTGTCTGGCTTAAAGATAAAAAGCTTTAAACGATTTGGCAATTAAACAGTGATATAATTAGAATTTAAATGCGAGCTGCCCGGAATTCTCTTTTGACTGATTGCCAAATGGTATAAAATCAATGGTTTCGTACTGGCCTAAATCCGGTTTAAACTGTCGCACATGGACACCCTTGCACATAAAACTTAGGTCAACTGACCTGAATTGCTGCTTGGCGATCTCCAGCCATTCTGGCTCGAGCTGCCGCCCGATTGAGATATGAGGTTCGTCGCTAATGTCGATCAAATCAAACTCCGTTAAGGTCTGAACAACTTTTCTCGCGCGATCCTTGAGGTAACTGCGCGCATGTACCGTCGGCGCAATATAGAAGGCACCACTGGAAAACGACGAAAAATGATCAAAGTAAACATACTGGCTCCGTTCGTACACCAAGGTTTCCTGTAAAGCCTCAATGGCCCTTACCAGTTTACGCTCATCGGCCTCGAAAGCACATATAGTGACATGCGCCTTGGCATTACAACTGTGGTACCAGCCTTTGTTTGTGTCGGGAAATAGTTCGGCTAACGACGCACGTAACCGTCGCTTCAAACCATCCACCAAAGCAATACCAGCTTCATCAGGTTGAAAAACAAACGAATATGTATTGACACTACCCTCCATAACAAAAATCAATTTTCGATCAGTAGGTAAGATAACAAATACCGCGCAGATAACAAAACCTTAGGCTAGCCTTTTAAACAACAGCACAGCTTACCAACCGATGCCGTAATCCTCTCCATTATTGCTACTACCGCCCCAAAGCGTGTGATGTTGTTCGTCAAAATAAATAGCATTGATCGGTCCGCTGGTACGCTCGCCTAGCTGAATGCTGTAGCCCATTTGCTTTAATTGTTCGATCACAGCAGGCGCAGTATCTTTCGCTAATAACAGGCTACCTGAGCGTGGCTTCCGATCATCGGTCTTGGTTCCACCCAGCGACAGCCAAAGCTGATTACTATTGATATTAGCCGCCTCGCTAGCCTGCTGGGGCGTCATACCAAACTCGACCATATTTAAGAAAAACTGCAGTAAGTTTTGATCTTGTGTATCGCCGCCCTGTACCGCAAAAGAAAGGAAGGGCTTGCCGTTTTTTAAAGCCATTGACGGGCTAAGTGTTACACGCGGTCTTTTGCCGGGCTCGACCACGTTGAACGGGTTAATCAGTGAATCCAGAACAAAACTCTGTAAACGCTGACTCATACCCACTCCAGTGTTGCCTGCGATACAGGCCGGTAACCAGCCGCCACTTGGCGTAATTGAAACAACCCAGCCTTCCGCATCTGCTGCCTCAACGCTGGTGGTTCCCCTTAATAGCCGGTCCATATAGGCACTATCAACGGATAGGGAAGCCACAAGCGCCGCCGCCGACAAGTCCTTCACATAAGAACTTGAGCGTGCGTCATGTTTAGGGACAAAATCATTTTTCAGTTCGGTGTTTGGTTCAAACTGCTGCCGACGTTGCTGCAGCAGCGGAAGATAGGGGTTCTTTTTACCGACATACGGATACGGATCTCCAGGTAGCACATTGGGGTTATTTCGGGCAGAATCAATTGTTGCGGCCCTCGCCTTCGCATAGGACTCATGCAAAAGACCTTGAATAGGTGTCTTTGGTTTGCCATAGGGATCACCATAATAAAAATCCCGATCTGCAAAAGCCAAGTTCATCACCTGATAGAGTGTATGAATATAGGAAGCAGAATTATAGCCCATAGCCGTCAAGTCAAAGTTTTTCAACATTTGTAGACTCTGCAGCATCGCTGGCCCCTGGGTCCATTCCTGCAATTTATAGACGTCAACACCTTTATAATTAACGTGCAGCGGTTCCTCCTCGATAGGTTTCCAGCTGGCCAAGTCTGCCTTTGTAATTAAGCCCCCTTGCTCTTGGCTACCACGAACAAATTCGTCCGCGATATCGCCAGTGTAAAAACGATCATAGGCAGCCATAATAGCCGCTTTTCGGTCTTTGCCAGCCGCTATAGCGTTCTTTTCCGCTTCGACCAATTTAGACAGGGTGTGAAGAAGATCCTGTTGCACAAAAACCTCCCCCGCTTCGGGGGCCTCCCACGATTTACCTTCATGTACTAAAAACACCTTTTTACTGTAAGGCCATTCCTTTATGCGTTCCTTGCCTCGCTCGATACTTGTTGCCGTTTGTGCATCAATAGGATATCCTGCAGCCATTTCAAGAGCTGGCGCGAGTACTTCCGCTAAGCTTTTGGTCCCATATTGCGCCAACATATAACACAATCCACCTGGTGTGCCTGGTGTAACAGCGGCAAGTGGACCGTATTCGGGAGGAAATTCATAGCCCTTTGATCTAAAAAAATTGACTGTTGCTCCAGTAGGCGCTACTCCCAATGCATTTATGGCAATGACCTTCTTCAATTTTGGATGATAAATTAAGGCTTGTGTTTCACCTCCCCAGCTCAGCACATCCCACATCGTACAGGTAGCTGCAAGCATCGCGCAAGCAGCATCTACCGCATTTCCGCCCTGTTGAAAAAGTTGAGCCCCTGCCGTTGCTGCTAAGGGTTTTCCGGTAATCGCCATCCAATGCTTACCATGTAACGGTGGTTTTTGCGTACGCTGGGCAGAACTCAGCATTGGCGTACCGGCAGTCAACAGTCCGATAAACATCATCATCAGCGCAGGGTATCTTCTTTTCATAGCAGCAATCTTTCGTTAAGCAAGCGTTTTTAGTAAAAGCAAGATAGGGATTTTTAGGACAAACAAAAAACTCCTGCCAACCGAGGATGACAGGAGTTTTAACTATCTTAATTTCTATTGGTTTACCAATAAATGGAATACAATGCTGTAACTAATAAGGCTACAATCAATGCGATGACCAAGAACGCTCTGTGCGGTTTAAACATGGTGGTATCAATCTCCAATCCAGCGGGTACTACACCACGCTTATTGTCGATGATACTAATAAGAATCATACCGATAATACAGATAATGAAGACAAATCCCATACGATCCAAAAATGGAATCTCGTAAATTCCTGTTGTCGGATTCGGAACGGAGAAACCTGTCGATGACAAGAAAGAAAGGTCGACCCAATCCGGCAATTTCTTGAAGATAATGGAAAAAATAAATCCACCAATTGTCGCGAATAAAGCGGCATTGGAAGTCGCTTTTTTCCAAAAGAATCCCAAGATGAACATAGCGAAAATCCCTGGAGAGACAAACCCCGTGTACTCTTGAATGTATTGAAATCCACCTTTTTTATCTATCCCCAGATGCGGGGCAATCAGCACACCCAAAATCATGGCAACAACGACAGTTAATTTACCAATATTGACCAATTTCTTATCAGATGCTTCGGTATTGAATACTTTCTTATAAATATCCAGGGAGAAGATTGTTGCAATACTGTTTGCCTTACCTGCCAAAGAAGCGACCACCGCAGCTGTCAATGCAGCGAAAGACAGTCCTTTCAGACCGGCAGGCAACAAATTCAACAAAACAGGATACGCATGATCCGGATTGACCTCTCCATGTTGCATCATTTCATTTTGAAACAAGCCATCTTTCCACATTACGTAGGCTGCAATACCCGGCAATACAACAATAATAGGCATCAATAACTTTAAAAATGCTGCAAACAGAATTCCGTTTCGGGCAGTTTTAAGATCTGCCCCCAACGCGCGCTGCGTAATGTATTGATTACATCCCCAGTAATTGAGATTAACGATCCACATCCCTCCGATTAAGACGGTTAAACCCGGCAAATCGAGATAATTTTCATTTTTACGATCAAGAATCATATGGAAGTGGTCAGAAGCCTTTTCGGTCATCAGGTGATAACCTTCCAATACGCCTGATCCGCCATAATGTTCCGAAACAAGGTTCAAGGCGAGATAAGTCGTCGCCAAACCTCCCAATACCAAAAAGAAAACTTGAATAATATCCGTGTAGCCAATCACCTTCATACCACCTAAGGTAATGATAACCGCAAAAATTGCTATGGCATACATACACGCTTCAAGACTGATACCCGAGATACTGCTTACTGCAATTGCTCCCAAATAAAGGATAGAAGTCAAATTGACGACCACATACAACAGTAACCAGAAGACGGCCATAATCATCGCAACAGTTCCATTATAACGTTTATGGAGAAACTGTGGCATCGTAAAAATTTTGTTCTTTAGATATACCGGTATAAAAAATACGGCAACAACAATCAGCGTGATGGCAGCCATCCACTCATACGTCGCAATAGCCAATCCCATCTTAAATCCGGAACCGCTCATACCGATAAATTGCTCGGCAGATATATTGGATGCAATCAGTGATGCTCCAATAGCCCACCAGGTCAATGACCCCTCAGCCAGAAAATAATCTTTAGATCCTACAGATTCAGATTTCTTGCGATAATACACCCATAATCCGTAACCGGCTACAATGACAAAGTAGATCAGGAAAACGATGTAATCTTTTGTGCTTAAATAATTATTCATGTAATGGTAATTGGTTTAATTCGATCGCCTAATATAGAAATATTTTTAGAACTATATATATCTGTTGATCAAATTTTCTAAATACTCCTGCTTACCACTAATCGTTTTTGGTTCTCCCAATTCTACGGCTAAATCTCTTAAGTTCTCCAATGTCAATGCCTGTCCTTCAAATGATGCGCCATGGCCGGTATCAAAAGAGGCATAACGCTCTGCCCGTATTTTTTTGTATTCCGAGTCTTGCAGGATACGATCTGCTGTAAGCAATGCGCGGGCAAAAATATCCATCCCACCGATATGAGCATAAAACAAATCTTCAGGATCTGTCGAGTTGCGGCGTATCTTGGCATCAAAATTCACACCTCCACCTTGGAGTCCGCCACCCTCTAAAATAATCAACATCGCTTCGGTCAATTCATTGATATCGTTTGGAAATTGATCTGTATCCCACCCGTTTTGATAATCGCCACGGTTGGCATCAATGGACCCCAATTTGCCCGCATCTACTGCGACCTGCAACTCATGCTGAAAGGTATGTCCGGCCAATGTCGCGTGGTTGACTTCTAAATTTAATTTAAAATCGTCCAAAAGATTATACTGACGCAAGAAGCCAAGTACGGTAGCCGCATCGTAATCGTACTGATGTTTTGTCGGTTCACACGGTTTGGGTTCGATAAAGAAAGTTCCTTTAAAGCCGTTTTTGCGGGCATAATCTTTGGCCATATGCAAAAATTGTGCAAGGTGCTCCTGCTCGCGTTTCATATTGGTATTTAAAAGACTCATATAGCCCTCTCTTCCGCCCCAGAACACATAGTTTTCACCGCCGAGGGCAATTGTTGCATCCAATGCTGCCTTAACCTGAGCGCCACCATGTGCTAGAACATGAAAATCAGGATTAGTCGCCGCCCCATTCATATAGCGCTTATGGCTAAAAAGGTTGGCTGTTCCCCAAAGCAATTTGATACCGCTTTCCTGTTGTTTCTCCTTTGCATAATCAACAATAGTGGACAGGCGTTTTTCATTTTCAACCACATTATCCGAATAATCCACTAAATCAACGTCGTGGAAGCAGTAATAAGGTATATTAATTTTACTGATAAATTCGAATGCCGCATCCATTTTATCTTTTGCTCTGGTAATTACGTCGCTGCTTTCATCCCATGGAAATTGATGTGTCGGTCCGCCAAATGGATCAGATCCATTACCGTTGAACGAATGCCAGTACGAACAGGCAAATTTAAAATACTCTTCCATCGTCTTTCCCCCAACAAGTTGCTTAGGGTTGTAATAACGGAAAGCCAATGGATTTGTGCTGTCTTTCCCTTCGAATTGAATTTGGCCTACGCCTTTGAAAAATTCTTTTTTCCCTTTGATAACATTCATCTTAATTGCTATTTATTTGTTTGTTTAATAATTCTTTCCATTGTTGATAATGCTCTTCATATTGCGCTACAAACTGCGGTTCCACGGTATATACAGGCTTCAAAGAGCGAAAGGCTTCTTTAAAATCTGCATAATACCCACTTCCTATTCCTGCTCCGAGGGCGGCTCCTATACTTCCATCGTGATTGAAAATCTCTACAGGAACGTTTGTGGCCCCCACAAATGACTCTCTGAAAACAGAGCTCAAAAACAAATTGGCATAACCTGCACGAATCATATTTGGATACAAATTGTTCTCGCGCATGATATCAAGGCCGTAGCGAAAGGCGTAGGCAATTCCTTCTTGTATAGCGCGCAAGATATCGCTGGTCTCATGTCTGTTCAGGTCTATCGCTGAAATTGAAGCGCCAACGGTTTGGTTATTGAGCATGCGTTCGGCACCATTGCCAAATGGGATAACCTGTAGTCCTTTGCTGCCGATAGGTGAAGCTCCGGCCATCGCATTGATCTGTTCATACGATAGATCACTTCCTAGCATCTTTCTGCCCCAACTGTTCATAATACCTGTTCCGTTGATACAGAGCAATACCCCTGTTCGGATATCGTCCTCGCCATAATTCACGTGCGCAAATGTATTTACGCGTGATTCGCGGTCAGCGATTAGCTGGTCGCTGACCCCATAGATCACACCGGAAGTGCCTGCGGTCGCAGCAACTTCTCCAGGCTGTAGGACATTGAGTGAAAGTGCATTATTAGGTTGATCACCGGCTTTATAATTGATGGTCACAGCAGCAGACAGTCCGAGTTCCTCGGCCACAGTAGCTTTAATCTGACCATGTGTTGAAAAGACAGGTAAGATCTCTGGAATAAGATGATCATCAAAACCATAATAGTCCATTATTGTGCGCGACAACGCATTATCTTTAAAATCCCAGAATATACCTTCCGAAAGCGCGGATATGGAGGTTGTCACTTGTCCCGACAGCTTCATCGCTATAAAATCTCCCGGCAACATAATCTTGTCTATCTTTTCATAAACCGCAGGCTCATTTGCTTTGACCCAGGCCAACTTAGACGCCGTAAAATTACCTGGAGAATTCAAATGATGGCTTAAATTAAAAGACCGTCCGATTTCTTCAAAAGCGATATTACCCAATTCAACAGCCCTGCTGTCGCACCAGATAATTGCATTGCGTAGCACCTGCTGCTCCTTATCAACGACAACCAATCCGTGCATCTGGTAAGCAATTCCAATGGCCGAAATTGCTTTAGGATCGTAAAGTCCCAGCGCATTGGCTTTCAATAAAGCCTGTTTAAAATAATCCCACCAGTCGAGCGGATTTTGTTCAGCCCAATTGGGTCCTACAGTAATTATTGGAGCTTCTACATCGGGATATTGCACCGAGCACACCTTGCGTTGCGAAGAAGCTTCAACAATTGAAACTTTCACAGAAGAAGTACCTACATCTATACCTAACAAATACATGGTAATTAATTCTAATTGGTTATAAAAAACAACGGCGGCCCCTATCTTGCAACCGGTTGCATAAAAGTAGGACATGTTTCTGAATATTCAAAATATTAAATAAAATTATTTACTTTGGAGCGTGAATAAAAAAACAACCATTTACGATATCGCCCGTGAGCTAGGAGTAACAGTCTCTACTGTATCCCGTGCATTGAACAATGTGCCTACGATCAGTGAGTCCACACGAAAAATAGTGCTGGAAAAGGCAAAGGAATTAAATTATAGTGTCAATAAGCTGGCCTCATCTCTTTCTTCGGGCAAGTCCAATACCATCGGTGTCATTGTACCAACCATGCAAATTCATTTTTTTGCGGAAGCCGTACACAGCATTGAAAAAGAATTAAAGAAACACAACTATAGTTTATTGCTCTATCAATCGAATGAATCGTTTGCCGACGAGGTCAATGGCGTAAAAACTTTACTGGAAGCGCAAGTAGCTGGTATCATTGCGTCTTTGTCTCTGGAAACTCAAGAAACACAGCACTTTCAAGAAGTGATCAATCAGCGCAAATGCCTTGTTATCTTTGACCGTACCCACAAAAATATTCCTGCACCCGTGGTAAAACTCGACGATTATAAAGCGGGTTATCTTGCAACACAGCATCTACTCGAAGAGGGATACAAAAACATAGCATTTATTACAACAGACAAAGAGATCGCAATTTTCCAGGATCGGTTCCTCGGTTTCGAAGCCGCGTTAAAGGATGCGCAGATTTCACCGCGCGAAGATTTTATTATCCGCGGCGACTTATCTATTGAAGCCGGTATTAAAGGCACGGAACAGATTCTACAATCTGCCATCCAACCGGATGCCTTCATTGGAGGCGATGACTTTACAGCTGTAGGGATTATCCAAGCCTTAAAAGCTGCCCATATTGATATCCCAGCAACGGGTGTTATCGGTTTTGCAAACCAAACCTTTTCCTCCTTCATTACCCCCACACTGTCCAGTATAGACCAACAGGCCAACAAAATGGGCGAAGAATGTGCAAAGTTATTTTTGAAAATGGTCAAACAAAAAAGTCCTTATGACACGATCGAGCAAATTGTTCTTGATCCTGTATTGATAAAAAGAAAATCTACCCATAGAATAGACAAATAATCCCTAACTTTGCCTAAATTTTTTTAAATGCAAGCCCGGCACAGATTTAGGACAGCAAGCATCTGCTTATTATTTGTCATTCAGGCCCTTTTTTTATTGGCCATCTTTGTAGAAAATAGAAATTCTTATCTTATACTGGCCTTTATAGGTCTACTCTCCTTACTTATTTTATACAGTTACCTTCGTTCGCCGATTCATCATCATAAACATGAATATGAGTCCATCCGAATTGCCGTTTGGGTTCCTGTCGGAGCGATTATTTCCTATTATTTCAATCATACATTTGGGTTAGGTCCGGTCTTGGGTGCTGCACTCACAGGTACACTGGGCTCCTTCATACCCAATATCAATAAAGATTCAACGTATCTCCCTCATCTTCCGGCGGCAATTTATTGCGGTGCGTTTGTAGGCATGTCCAATGCCCAGGTCGCTCATGGCTTCTCCTTTGTTCTAGCCGCCAGCATTTTTACTGCGATCTTTCTGATTGTATCGAAAAGCCTGTTAAATGGGGTCGGTGGCAAGCTGGGTACATTGGCTTTTCTCGGTGTTTCGCTGACCTACCTACTGTTGTACATTTTTAAGTAATATGGAAACATTCATTTTATACCTAGTTGGTGTTATCGCGAGCACGGCCACCTACTACGTCAATACCAAATTTAATCAAGGTGCGGTACGTTCCTCGGCATTGCTGACATTGCTTGTCGCCGGCTTTCTTCATTTTTTCCCGCAAACTGTCACGCCTTATCTGGCTCAATATATTCCTCCGGTTTTTATTGGGGCCTCATTTATAGGCATGGTATCCAAAAGCCAGTTATCAACCTATTTCGGTTTGGCCCTTGCCGGCATTATCTTTACGACGATCCTGCTCCACACGAGCAAGTTTTTTGCCGGGTATGGTGGCGCACTGGGCACATCAGCCTGCATTGCTTTATTGGTCGTTTTAAGTATTCCTTATTTCAAATCACGCCGAAAAATGACCGTTGGCTTTCTGCAGCTCCGTAAAACAATCTTAAAAAAACAAAGGAAAGTATCGAAAAGACGAGTAGATTTGTTTAAATAAATATTTAAGCATGAAACCTTTATTTCTGGTCTTTATTATTCAAGCCTTCTGGCTAAAACCGCTAATTGCTCAACAGGCAAACCTTAGTTTGGTCAATCAGGAGCGCAACAGTAGCTACAGAGGGCTTAGTGTGGTCGATGATGAGACCGTATGGGTGAGCGGTAGCAATGGAACCGTTGGACTCAGCACCGATGCTGGAAAAAACTGGCAGTGGGTCAACCCAATTGGCTATGAAAAAACAGATTTTAGGGATATTGAAGCGTTTGATGAAAATGAAGCCATCGTTATTTCTGCGGGTTCACCAGCCATCATCTTACGTACCCGCGACGGCGGGCGAAGCTGGAAGGAGGTTTTCAGTGACAAGCGACCAGAAATATTTTATGACGGTATTGCATTTACATCAGCAGGTGTGGGTATTGCTTTCGGCGATGCCATTCAAGGTAAAATGCCGCTATTAAAAAGTGTCGATTTCGGAGAGTCATGGAAAGATATCACAGCAAATATGCCCTTTTCAATAACTGGTGGAGAAGCTGGTTTTGCTGCTAGCGGGACATCCATATACTGCAACAACACAGGAACATACTGGATTGCCACTGGGGGAACAGTTTCCAATATCTATCGCAGCGAAGACCAGGGAAATACATGGGTACGTTACAGCTGCCCGATCCTGCAGGGAAAAAATAGCACCGGCCCCTTTTCTATTGCTTTCTATTCATCAACGACTGGAATTGTCGTTGGCGGAGATTACAAAGACGACACAAACAAGGAGAAAAACAGCTTTCTGACCAAAGATGGTGGTAAAACTTGGTTTGCACCACACACAGCGCCCGCTGGATTTAAATCCGCTGTTGTTTACCGCTCCAAAAAACAACTCATCAGCACGGGTACTTCGGGCACAGACTTGTCGAATGACGGTGGTAAAAACTGGATAGCGATCGGAAAGGAAAGCTTCAATGCGGTTCAAAAAGCCAAAAAAGGCAGCGCCATATATCTGGCCGGAGATAAAGGAAAAATAGCGAAGTTAACATTGTAAGTTAACTTCGCTATTGCTCGCCACATCATGATCTTGCCCTTATCGGGCATAAGCCCGTGATATGGTATTAATACCGATTATTTACGCGACAAACGCGATTCTTCCAGATCTAGCGAATACTCCATTTCTCTAATGACATCGCTATCGTAAGCCTTACTTTCTTTGATCTTATACAATCCATCTCGACGTAAGGCCAGAAGTTCCAACATTATTTTATTATACAGTCCTCTCACTGCCGAAAGCTGTGCACGTGTATCTTCTTCTTTTGCACGCTCGGAAGCATTTACACTTCGGATGATTTGCTCTTTCACCCGGGCGATGGTCTCATACTCCAACATTTCCTGTGCATAGTGCTTATCCAAATAGGCAATAGATTCTTTACCAAGGCGTAAGCGGATCTCATCAATCTGCTCTTCCATGGAAACTTGCTCGTCGACATCTTCCATCTTTATCAGCTTAATTAAAAAGGGTAATGTTAGCCCCTGAAAGACAAGCGTCACCAAAATAACGACAAACGTAATAAACAAAATCAGATTACGGTGTGGGAAAGCTGTGCCATCATATAAAGTCAACGGAATCGCTAATGCTGATGCCAACGAAACCACCCCTCTCATTCCTGCCCAGCCAATAACCAAGGGCAGTTTCCATCCCGGGCTTTTTTCCTTTACCCGAATCCGCTTAAATAATATTCTAGGAACAAAAGCCGAAAGATAGACTGCAATCAATCGCAAAATAATGACGATCACGGCGATCGCCAGCGCATAATTAATGGCCTCCGCCATCGAATATTCGCCCAATCCATTAATGATAACGGGTAACTCAAGCCCAATCAAAATAAAGACGAATCCATTTAAGAGAAAACCTACCGTTGCCCATACTTCTTTCGTTTGAATACGGGTATGATAGTTGAGATAATCCCCTGCCCGAAAGGAGAGAAACAATCCACCACTTACCACAGCCAAAACGCCCGACCATTCAAAATGTTCTGCGACAATATACATTAAGTAGGGTGCGATGAGCGTAATAGGTGTTGATATGCTGGATGATTTCGCCACATACCTTAAGAAGACATAGAGGATGTGGCCGATCACCAGGCCAACCACAACGCCCATCACCGATAATACAAGAAATTGCGTCGCCGCATTGGTCATTACAAACTGGCCAGTAAGAATTGCAATCGATGCAAATCGAAACACAGTAAGTGAGGCAGCATCATTGACCAGGCTTTCTCCTTCCAATATCGCTATTCCTCGTTTCGGAATACTGATACCTTTCAATACTGAACTCGCCGCAACAGCATCGGGAGGCGAAATGATCCCGCCTAGCAAAAAGCCAAGTGCTAGGGTAAATCCGGGAATAATACTCACTGAAAAGTAGGCAATGGCCAAGGATGTGAAGAAAACCAGACCGAAGCCCATGATTAAAATAGACCTGCGCCACTTTAAAAAATTACCCCAATTGGTGTACCAGGCGGCTTCAAAAAGTAAAGGGGGCAAAAAGACCATAAACACAATATCAGGGTCCACACTAATGACTGGGACACCAGGAATCAAGGAAATCACGAGTCCACCAATCACTAATAAGATTGGATAAGAGACCTTTAAGCGTTGACTGAGCACAAACAACATGGCCATAAAGAAAAAGAGCAGCATCACCAATAAGAGATTGCTATGAATTTTATGGCCAGCCTTTCCGCCTATTCCAGCTTTCACATCCGAATAGGGCGCCAAAACTGACATACTGTATTGACGGATCTTCCACGCATTGTCCATCTTGCTCAGTACCCCTACACCACGAAAAGACTTGGTATTAATCTTAAAAGATTCATCAAACCAAGCAATGGTACTATCTGCATTGAAGCTGATATGCCTAGTGTCATACGTGTATGTCCATGCATTCTTGGGATTGAAATATTGATTGGCGAACTTTTCAGCATGTGCTTTATCCCATCTTTCATTCTGATCAGTCCCCATAATGATTCCATCGGAAGCAATCACATTCAAAAATGGGCCATACTTCACCTCACCTGAAGACTTGTGCCATTGCGCTAACACCCTATTGATTTCTTCTACAGTTTGCTGGGCGCTTGTTGGTAAGGCGAATAACACTACATGAAGAAAACAACATACACTTAAAATGATTTTTCTAATCATAAATTCTAAAACATCTTTCTATCTAGGCCTATTTTGTATTCGTCAACTTAGTCCTAAAACAAAAAGCTGCAGATGCAGCTTTTTGTTTTTATTTTATTATTTCTTCAATTTCACTGATAATCTTCTGCGCGATCTGCTCAGCAGCTTCGGGCGTCGGGCCCTCAGAATAGATGCGGATGATCGGTTCGGTATTCGATTTGCGTAAGTGCACCCATTCATTTTCGAAGTCTATTTTCAGTCCATCAATGGTGGAATGATCTTCATTTTTATATTTCTCCTGCATTTTCGCCAATAGATTGTCAATATCTAATTCGGGCGTCAGGGTAATCTTATTTTTGGACATAAAGTACTGCGGTAAAGAAGCTCGGTATTCTGATGCCTTTTTACCAAGTTTTGCCAAGTGCGTCAAGAAGATCGCTACACCGACCAGCGCATCACGTCCATAGTGAGATGCCGGATAAATTACGCCACCATTTCCCTCTCCGCCGATGACCGCATCGACTTCTTTCATCTTTGTAACCACATTGACTTCACCCACGGCCGCTGCATAATATTCACCTCCATGTGCTTTAGTGACATCACGCAGTGCACGTGTAGAAGATAAATTAGAAACGGTATTTCCTTTTTTATGCTGCAACAGGTAGTCTGCTACGGCCACTAGTGTATATTCTTCACCGAATAATTCGCCGTCTTCCATCATAAAGACCAATCGATCGACGTCCGGATCCACAGCAATCCCCAAATCAGCCTCGTTCTCGACCACTGCTGCAGACAAATCTGTGAGATGTTCTTTCAACGGTTCGGGGTTATGCGGAAATTGGCCGTTGGGTTCACAATGGATCTTATAAATGGTCTGTACCCCCAGCGCATCCAACAACGCAGGGATAAAGGTACCGCCATTGCTATTGACTGCATCTAAAGCGACTTTAAAATTAGCGGCTTTAATGGCTTCTTTATCGACATATTCCAAAGCCAAAACAGCGTCTACATGTTTCTGCATGTAGGAATAGTCTTTATGGAGCTGTCCTAATTCCCCCACTTCGGAAAAATCGAAGTCCAAAGACTCGCCAAGAGCCAATACTTCCTGTCCTTCGGCATCTGAAATGAATTCACCCTTCGCATTCAATAACTTTAGCGCATTCCATTGGCCAGGATTATGTGAAGCAGTCAAAATAATACCGCCAGCTGCCTTTTCCATCGGTACAGCAATTTCTACTGTTGGAGTCGTGGATAGACCCAGATCAACCACATCAACACCGATGCTCTGCAAGGTACCTATCACCAGATTACTGACCATCTCACCAGAAACACGCGCATCTCTACCGATGACAATTTTTTTGATACCGCTCTGCTTGACAATGATTTTGCCATAAGCTGCTGTAAACTTAACGATATCTATGGGGGTAAGTGCTTCTCCAGCACGCCCGCCTATCGTACCTCGTATCCCTGATATTGATTTAATTAAAGTCATTTCTTTTGAATTGATTAACGCGTAAATTTAGCACAATGGCAATAAAATATCGAATTAAAATTATAAATAATAAATATTTAACGTATATTTGTTGCAACAAAGTTGTTTTTAACAGAAACAGTTCTTTGCAATGAAATTATTTTTACTTTTGAAAAACGAGTTTTTAAAGTTTGGGAGTTTCATTGTCATCAGCAACATTTATGATTCAACAGTTAATACACATCGATCAAGAGATTTTTCTAGCCATCAATCAAGGCTTGAGTAACCCGGTGTTTGATTGGTTATTGCCTATATTGCGCAATCCATATACCTGGGCACCTTTGTATTTGTTTCTGGTTATATTTTTCATTAAAACCTACGGTAAAACAGGTATACTCATTGTTGCCGTGACCCTGGCCACCTTTGGAATTTCCGATGGTCTGTCTTCTCATTTGATCAAAAAAACTGTCAAACGTATTCGACCTTGCAACGATGTGGAGTTTAAGGAAAATATTAACATCCGGGTGCGCTGTGGCTCTGGCTTTAGCTTTACTTCTTCGCATGCTGCCAATCATTTTTCCCTAGCGTTCTTCTGGATTGTTCTTTTTCGGAGAAGGTGGAAACATGTGCTTTGGCTTTGTATTGCCTGGGCGACGTTAATTTCAGTCGCTCAAATTTATGTTGGCGTTCATTACCCTTTTGATATTCTCTGTGGTGCCGTTTTAGGTATCTTGGTTGGTTTGGCAACAGGTTATTTATTCAAACGATTTGTACCAAGCTTTTTTAAAACTGAACAAGTATAATGAATTCAATTTTATTGATTTTAATTTTATTCGTACCTGCATTTGCAAGTGGAATTGCCGTATTTTTTGTACAAAAGAAAGGGACTAATTTTCTTAAACTGATCCTTTCTTTCAGTGGAGCCTATTTATTCTCCATTACTGTACTTCACCTCATGCCCCATGTTTATCAGTCGACCAATACCTCACCCGAAGTATTGGGTATCTATGTCTTAGCTGGATTTCTTTTTCAGCTTTTTCTTGAACAGTTTTCCCAGGGGATCGAACATGGCCATATCCATGCGGACAATGACCACGACCATCATAACCATCGTTTTCCAATCGGTATTATGTTCAGTCTATGCCTTCATGCATTCCTCGAAGGTATGCCCTTGGCTGCGACGCACCAAACAGAGCTTGCACTGGGGATATCCATTCACCATATTCCAGCAGCATTTGCATTGGGAAGTATTTTACTCAGTACGCATGTAAAGAAAAATACCATCCTGATCACGCTCGCTTTATTTGCGGCAATGACCCCTTTTGGGTTTTTACTGAGTAAAGCTATCAGTGCAGGAGAAGTGGGCAATATCCAACAATATTTCGATAAAATCATGGCAGTAGTTATTGGTATTTTCTTACACATATCCACGACTATACTTTTTGAATCGGGCTCTATTGACCATCACAAATTCAATAAAAAGAAAATGATAGCTGTGATAGCAGGAGTTGCCATAGCACTGGGAAGCTTCTTATTTGTTGGAGATCACGACCATGGGCATGATCAGCATCATCAAACGCATGATCATGAACATCATGATCATGCGCATTAATTTTTTTAGCCACGAAGTTTATCTAGCAAGGCATTTAATGCAATAGCTTCTTCCTCGCTGATTCGGTTGGGCAAAATATCCATCATCAACATATCCTCATCAAGTCTTTTTAGAATTTCCAGGCCCTTGTTTGTGATAAAAAGATCCACAGCCCTTTTATCCGCTCCCGACTGACAGCGCGAAACCAGTTCTTTAGAAACCATACGGTCTATCATACGCGAGATATCTGGTGTAAAACTCAGCATTCTTGACCTAATGAGACTATTGGTTGCAGGCCTAGGATATCGTCCTCTTAATATACGCAGGACATTAAATTGTTTCAAAGTGATTCCTTCTTTAGCAGCTCGCTGTTCGAGCGCGTTGCTTATACAGTTATAGGTGTAGAGAATATTCACCGTACAACGATGCCATTCATTGCTGAATTTATTTACTTTGATTTCGTCCTCAATCTTCATTCTGGTTGATAATTAATCGTTTTATAGCATAAAGATAGCTGTTTTTTAGTAAATACATAACTATGACATTAGAATCATTCTAAATGGCGGAAATTCTGTATATTTGAGAAATTCAAAAAAAACAGGCAGATGCGTAATAGAACTAGCTTAGATAAGCTAAAAAAAGGGGAAAAGGCGGTAATTATTGATTTTGAATCACACGATATTCCAGCTAAATTTTTCGAATTGGGCTTTATACCCGGTACTGAGGTCGAGGTAAAACATATTGCTCCGCTAGATGGGCCAATATGCCTAAATATCCGTGCGAATAACGCCCTTATTGCTATCCGCAAATCAGAAGCTAAAGTCATCCTTATTGATCAGAAATAATGAATAACCCGATTATTGCACTTTTGGGGAATCCAAATGTGGGTAAAACATCTCTATTTAACCGGATTACAAAATTAAATCAGAAAGTAGGAAATTATCCTGGAATTACGGTCGAGAAACGTGAGGGGCAAGTAAAAGCCAACAGTAAAACGTATCGTATCATTGATTTACCCGGAACCTATACTTTGTTTCCAAGTTCGATGGACGAAGAGGTTGTTTTCAACACTTTAGTCAATAAAGATAGTAGTTTCAGACCAAACCTTGTCGTTGTCGTTGCCGAACCCACCAATCTAAAACGGTCGATCATCCTTTATCAGCAAGCTCGCGAGCTTGGCCTACCGGCTATCTTTGTCATCAATATGATCGACGAAGCCAGGGAAAAAGGTATTACCATAGATGTTCAAAAACTTGAGCATTTGTTAAATACCAAGGTCTACCAAACCAATGCACGTACAGGGCAAGGTGTAGATCAGTTAATCAAAAACTTTGATGCTATTCCACCAATGTATATCAGTACGTTTAGCCTACCAAAGGAAGCGGATGCTGCATTGGAAGAAACGAAACGTCTCTTCCCGTTAGAGACTGAATACCATACCTGGCAATATTTAGCTAAGGGCGAAGTATCGTTTTTGTCGAAGGAAAAGAATCAGGCTATTCAGCAAATCCGCGAGAAATATCAATTAAGGGCTGATAAACTACAGAAAGAGGAGGCCATATTACGCAGCAAATCATTAGATAATAGCCTTGGAGAAATCTATGTAAAAGATGAGGCTTCAAATAAGAATAAAACAAATGCGATTGATAGCATTCTGCTTCACCCGATTTTTGGTTATGTGATCTTTTTTGGAATCTTATTTCTTATTTTCCAAGCAATTTACACGTGGTCTGGACCTGCGATGGATTTTATAGACGGTCTTTTTGGCGATCTTGCGGCCTATACACAGTCGGCACTTCCTGCGGGACCATTGACAGACTTGTTGAGTAACGGTATTATTAAGGGAATCGGCGGGATCGTCATCTTCATTCCGCAGATCGTCATCTTGTATGTCTTTATTTCGATTATGGAAGAAACGGGCTATATGAGCCGTGTCGTTTTTCTGATGGACCGCTGGCTTCGTCCCTTCGGGTTGAGTGGAAAATCAGTCATTCCATTGATTTCCGGAGTTGCCTGCGCTGTTCCTGCAGTGATGTCTGCACGTAACATCGAAAATAGCAAAGAGAGATTAGTGACTATTCTAGTGACACCTTTTATGACCTGTTCTGCACGTCTGCCTATTTATATTGTGCTGATCGGACTGGTGATACCAGATACGCGATTAGGTGGATTTCAAATTCAAGGGATTGTATTGTTTGTCATGTATCTCCTCGGGATATTTGCAGTCCTGCTATCTGCTATTATCCTTACCAAAGTGATTAAATCGAAGCACAAATCATTTCTCATCTTTGAACTTCCCACTTATAAGACTCCGGATTGGAAAAACGTTGCCTTAAATGTATGGGAAAAAGCGTCCAGTTTTGTCTTTGGTGCTGGTAAAATCATTTTGGCGATTTCCATTATACTATGGGCATTGGGCAGCTTTGGACCGAATGACAAATTTAGCCGGGCAGAAGAATATGTAACAAAGAATAACCCGAATTTACCCGAAGCAGATTTAGAACATGAAGTTTCATCTTATCGACTGGAGCACTCTTTCCTGGGCTATCTTGGCATGGCTATTGAACCTGTAGTTGAACCATTGGGGTACGATTGGAAGATGGGCATCGGTCTAATTTCTTCTTTTGCTGCACGTGAAGTATTTGTTGGCACAATGGCTACGGTATATAGTCTCGGAGATGAAGTGGATATCGAAGATGAAGCGTCTAAAACAACGGTATTAGGCAAAATGAAAAGTGAAATTAACCGAAATACCGGTTTACCCGCTTACAATTTGGCGTCAGGTGTATCCTTACTATTGTTTTACGCATTCGCTATGCAATGTATGAGTACGATCGCGGCGGTAAAAAGGGAAACAGGATCTTGGAAATGGACTTTAATACAACTTGGTTTTATGACGGGCGTAGCCTACCTCAGTGCATTAATCGCTTATCAACTTTTAAAATAAAAGAGCTATGGATAATGTAACCGTACAATATATCATCGTGGGAATTCTCGTTTTGGCGGCTATATGGTATGTCGTTAAAAATGTCCGAAAATCATTAAAGGGCAAGTCGAGCTGTTCCAAAGGTTGCGGATGTGACTGCAGTGCTGAAAAAGCTTCAAAAGCAAATTAATTTGTCCTTTTAAGTAGCATTTGCAAATAAGATTTCGTTATTAGTTAGAGTGGCCAAAAATCACACTAGCTACTATAAAGTAAAGCGCCGTTTTTTTTAAGAAAATTACGGCGCTTGCTGTTTCTTAGCAATAATGTGCACAAATACCTAAGTGTTTTATTAACTTTATGCGCTTAGGACAAAATATGGGCTGAGGAGCCAAGTTATTCAAACGCAATTTCGCTCGACAGTATTCATTTTGGACAACCTGATTCTGGCTGAACGCTACCGCTATGGTTGGAGGCTTTCCGAACCAAGAACCAGATCAAAACAGATTAGTTACCGTATTAACCATTCATATGGAGAAACAGAACAATAAGGAAGAGTTAAAGAGAGGTCTTCAAAATAGACACATTCAATTGATTGCCCTCGGCGGTGCAATCGGAACTGGCTTATTTTTAGGCATTGGAAAAGCAGCTACATTGGCCGGACCCGCCGTTATCCTTGGTTATGCATTTGCTGGGATTATTGCTTTTTTTATAATGCGACAATTGGGCGAGATGGTGGTCGAGGAACCTGTTTCAGGAAGCTTTAGCTACTTCGCCAATAAATACTGGGGCTCTTTTGCCGGTTATGCTTCGGGCTGGAACTATTGGGTCCTTTATATTTTGGTAAGCATGGCCGAACTGACCGCAATAGGTGTTTATGTACAGTTTTGGTGGCCCGAAATACCGTTATGGGCATCAAGCCTATTTTTCTTCTTTGCGATCAACGCCCTGAATCTGGCTTCCGTAAAAATATATGGGGAGACGGAATTTTGGTTTTCCATTATTAAAGTAGTCGCCATTATTGCAATGATTGTTTTTGGTGTTTACCTGCTTCTAAGCGGTACGGGAGGTGAGCAGGCAAGCTTCAGCAACCTGACTTCACATGGCGGTTTCTTCCCCAAAGGCTGGTTTAGCGAAACAACGGACGGCAATTTTGAAGGACTCCTTTCTGCCATGGCCTTGATTATGTTTTCTTTTGGCGGACTGGAATTGGTTGGTATCACCGCCGCTGAAGCCGAAAATCCGGAAAAAAATATCCCGAAAGCAACCAACCAAGTGATCTATCGGATTCTGATCTTTTATGTCGGCGCTTTGATCATTCTTTTCTCTTTGACGCCATGGACAAACATCACCGCCGATACAAGTCCCTTTGTACTGGTGTTTGACAAACTCAATGGATTCGAATTTGCCCTCTTTGGAAAGACTTTTTATTTCACTAAAATTATCGCAAATGCGTTAAATCTTATTGTCCTTACAGCAGCATTGTCTGTCTATAACAGTAGTGTGTATAGCAACAGTAGAATGTTGTATGGATTGGCAGAACAGGGTAATGCTCCTCGTTTTCTATCAAAACTCAACAAAAACCATGCTCCTATCAATGCGATTTTGGTTTCGGCATTGTTTGCAGCGGTCTGTGTATTTGTCAACTATGTCGCACCAAAAAATGCCTTGGAGATTTTGATGTCACTGGTGGTGTCTTCACTGATTATCAACTGGGTCATGATTTCGATTACACATTTGTACTTTAGAAAAAATAAACTCGACGCGCATTTACGAACCAAATTCCCATCTTTTCTATATCCATTGAGTAATTACATCTGTTTAATCTTTTTAATTGCAGTGCTCGGCATTATGTGGCTAACGGGGATGAAACTACCGGTAGAACTGATTCCTGCTTGGCTTATATTACTTTATGTGAGTTATGTATTAATCAAAAGAAAGAGATCTTAGTTCACTGAACTTCGATCTTATCAATAAAAAAAGCCTGATTCATTGCATGAATCAGGCTTTTTTTTGCTAAAATTTAATGTAGATATTCCTTCTCGAGAATAGCAAATTCATAATTGCCGCTCCAACCATCTAAAACAATCCCAGCTGCGCGCCTGCATCTGGTAAGCGAAAAAGATCCCTTCTTAAGGATGGAAGCGTCCCATTATTCATATATTTCTTGACGGAAAGCTTGAATAAATGCTGTAAGCTTTCGGCCATATGGCCATCCCCTTTTATCCTCCGTCCAAAATCGGTATCATTAATTTTTCCACCATGACAGGCTTCAATCCAATGTAATACCTTTTCAGCTCGGTCAGGATAGTTCTGATAGAGCCAGTCCTTAAAGATACCGCCGATCTGTCCATTGAGCCTCACGATGGTATAAGAGGCTGTTATTGCCCCCGCATCTGCTCCCGCACGAATCAAATCTGAAATCTCATCACTATTGATCCCCGGAACGATGGGCGCCATCATTAGCATGACGGGTACACCTATCCCTGTCAATCCCTCGATCAGTTTCAACCGGGCCGATGCCGTAGCCGTACGTGGTTCCATTTTCTGGCGTACCTCCTCCCGCAACGAATTGATGGTCACGGCAACGGAAACCAGATTTAGTGCCGCAAGTTCGCGCAAGAGATCAAAATCCCGTCGCATCAGTACATTTTTACTGATGATAGAAACAGGATGCTGGTATTTAACCATCAATTCTAAGATCGATCGAGTGATGCCCAATTTTCGTTCGATAGGTTGATAACAATCTGTATTCCCAGAAAGCATAATCAAATCAGGCTGATAGCTCGCTTTCCTGAATTCCTGTTCGAGCAGCTGCGCCGCATTATGCTTTACCAAGATCTTCCGTTCAAAATCCAGTCCTGCACTGAACCCCCAATACTCGTGTGAATTGCGCGCGTAGCAATAAATACAGCCATGCTCACAGCCCTGATAAGGATTAATAGACCTTTCGAAACGCAGGTCAGGACTATTGGATTTGGATATAATCGATTTCGGATGTGTCGAAATAAACTGCGTTTTTGCAGTACCCAAAAATTCCTCATCCAGCCCCTCGACATGCTCCTGCACATATTGGTTCACAAAAAACTTGTTATTGGGATTAATCTGTGCCCCTCTACCCTTGAAATATTCCGACGAATTCATAGGTTAAAATTACTAATTATTTTAGTAAAAACAAAACAGGTAATAATTATATTAACTTTTAACCTTAAGGTGTAAAGCTAAAAATTGCTATTAAATAGGTCGATCAAACTCGTCTACTCTATAGTAAATTTAAATGGATAGTATATAGAATGAATAAAAAATCCCTATACTGTATCTACAGCATAGGGATTAAAACTCTTCTTCTGAATCTCGTACGGATGCCTGTTATTTCATTAAGAAACCACCACCGAGTAGATCATTCCCTTCATAGAAAACGGCAGATTGCCCTGGAGCAATACCTTTTACATTATGCACAAAGTCGATACGGACTTTATCATCTTCTTGCGAAATGGTCGACAAAGCACCTGAATCTTTATAACGCACTTTTGAGATAGCTTCCATCGGTTGATCCAGTCCTGCATATTTGACAAAGTTTACATTACGAACGTAAGCGTGTGACTTTTCAAGTTCATGTTCTTCACCCAAGACCACCGTATTACTTTCCGGAAGGATCTCAATCACAAACATGGGTTTACCCAAAGCAATACCTAAGCCTTTACGTTGACCGATGGTGAAATAAGGGTAACCAATATGTTTGCCGACTACAGTACCATCAGAAAGAATAAAATTACCAGGACCGATCTGTTGATCCAAGGTAGGTACTTTGTGTCTCAGAAACGCACGGTAATCGTTGTCGGGAACGAAACAGATTTCATAACTCTCTGACTTATTGGCCAGTTCCTTTTGTCCCATATCTAAGGCCATTTGGCGAATCTCTTTTTTCGTGAAAGATCCTAAAGGGAACTGCGTCCGCGCAAGGTTTTCTTGTGAAACGCCCCATAAAACGTAGGATTGATCTTTATTCTCATCCTTACCTTTGGAGATCACATAGCGGCCATTGTCGTGCATGCGAATATTTGCGTAGTGTCCTGTAGCGATAAATTCACAGTCCAATTTGTCGGCACGTTTCATTAAAGCCTCCCACTTGATATGGGTATTACACAATACACATGGGTTCGGCGTGCGACCAGCAATATATTCTTCAACAAAATTATCAATTACAAAGTCCCCAAACTCATCGCGTATATCCAATATATAATGCGGGAAACCATAGTTTACGGCTAATGTACGAGCGTCATTGATACTATCAAGGCTACAACATCCGGTCTCTTTAGACGAACCACCTGCGGATGCATAATCCCACGTCTTCATCGTGATACCGATAACCTCATATCCTTGTTCGTGGAGCATAACAGAAGCAACGGAGCTATCTACCCCCCCACTCATTGCAACTAAAACTCTTCCTCTTTTACTCATCTCTATTTATTGAAGTGCAAAGATACAGCTTATTCCTTTTTCTGTATGTTAGTTTCTTGTAATTTTATCTCAATCAAAATCAACATGTTCGAAAAAAGTACGAAAATAATCTGCATAAAAGTTTTAGAATTCAAATTATCAGACTATATTTGCATCGCAATAGGGGAACAAACCCATAGCAAAAAGCGGTGCCATAGCTCAGCTGGTAGAGCAAAGGACTGAAAATCCTTGTGTCCCTGGTTCGAACCCAGGTGGCACCACGCTTCAATCTGATGATCACAGATTTAAATAAAAGGTCAACTGGTGCCATAGCTCAGCTGGTAGAGCAAAGGACTGAAAATCCTTGTGTCCCTGGTTCGAACCCAGGTGGCACCACAAAAAAAGCCTGTTCAAATGAACAGGCTTTTTTTGTTTTAATAATACACTACTGCATAAATTTTGGAAATTGAACGAAAGTCTCACTTATGCTAAAGTCCAATTTCCAACATCCAATCGCTGTTTACTACGATTCAGCGATAATCGAACGGTCTAGATGCACATATCCACCATCGACATGAATCAACTGTCCTGTTGTATGGCTTGACTTATCGGAAAGCAGAAAGACTGTTGTATCGGCAATTTCCGCAGCTGTTGTCATCCGATGCCCTAACGGAATGCGATCCGTTATTTTTTTCAATGTCTCTTCTGGATTTGCTAAAGTTTGGATCCAGGTATCGTATTGGGGTGTTGCGCATTCTGCTACGATAATAGCATTTACACGAATCGAATAAGGCAACAATTCTACGGCCCATTCCCGTGTAAGCGCATTACGTCCGCCATTAGATGCCGCATAAGCTGAGGTATTCCCCTGCCCTGTTTCGCCAGTTTTGGAAGAAATATTCACGATACTGCCTTTCGATGCTTTCAATGCATCCAAAGCATGATGGGCCATTAGGTAATAGTGAATTAAGTTTTTGTGTAGAGAAGCAACAAATTTCTCGTAATTTCCAGAAGCTAGTCCAACACCGTCATTCTGTCCGGCATTGTTCACCAAACCATCAATGCGACCGTATACTTCCAATGTCTTTTGGACCGCTCTTTCACAATCTTCGGGCCTAGACAACTCTGCTTCAATACAGAGTGCCTCAATACCAAACTGTTGGATTTCTGCCTTTACTTTTTCATTATCGGCCTGTTTACGGCCAACAATGACCGGAATAGCCTGTTCTTTAGCCAAAGCATGGACTACTGCGCGTCCGATGCCTTTTGCTCCACCGGTAACAATAATAACTTTATCTTTTAAATGAAGATCCATAATACTTTTATTGAATGGTTTGTTTCATTGATTGTGGTTAACAACAATGAACATGTTTCACTGGTTATTGATTAATTTATATTAAAGTCATTATGCCTATTATCTAGCTTCATGACCAACAAAAGCTTCAACATGCTATTTTTTGTTTTCATAACATGCTGAAGCTTTTCTTTTTTAAAGATTATACACCCGTATAGCGTTCTCTGCCCAAAAGGCATTCTTTTCTGCAGTTGTAAATTGCCCTAATTTATTTTCGACGATGGCAATACTCTCTTCGTAAGATGCCGCTAGGAGGCATACCGGCCAATCTGACCCGTACATGATACGTTTCTTCCCAAAACATAAAAATATGTGTTCCACATATTGTTTGAAATCATCCAGCTTCCACCCCTCCCAATCGGCCTCTGTAGCTAGTCCCGAAACTTTGCATACCACATTCGGAAAAGCGGCAAGTGCATCAATAAATACTGCCCACTCATCAAATTCCTTTGATTTGATGGGAGGCTTTGCAATATGATCCAACACAAACTGAAGTTCTGGATTTTGTCTTACACAAGCCAGCGTTGACGCGTAATGACGTGGGCGAATAAGCAGATCATATGTGTAACCGTAGTCCGCCAAAGCTTTCAGCCCATTTAAAACTGCCGGACGAATGAGAAAATCGGGATCCGCTTCCCCTTCAACAACATGACGAAATCCTTTGATGATTGCAGTCGACTGATACGCGTCCAATTGTTGGCGGATATCTTGAGCCTGAAGATCTATCCAGCCCACAACCCCTTTTATAAAAGAGTACTCGTGTGCCAATTGAACCAAATAAGCGGTTTCCTCGTCAGATTCTTGCGCCTGAACAGCAATACTTCCTCCAAATCCATTCCGCTCCAGCAAGAACTGAATATCTAAAGGGGTAAAATCACGTTTTATAACTTGCATTTCTTCTGTAATCCAACTATATCTAATTGGATCGAATTTCCAGAAATGCTGATGGGTATCTATACGCATAATGAAAAGAAAACTTGTGAGCAATTAGTTTTTTGAATAGGCGACAACAGTCTGACGGGATTCACCAAGACCATCGGCTCCTAATTCGATCACATCGCCAGGCTTCAAATAAATAGGGGGATTAAACCCTAAACCTACTCCCGCAGGTGTGCCGGTTGATATAACGTCGCCAGGCAACAGGGTCATAAATTTAGACACATACGATACAACATGTGCTACCGAAAAGATCAGATCCTTCGTATTTCCATCTTGATAGGTTTTTCCGTTTACCTTTAACCATAGACGTACGTTGTTGATATCTTTGATCTCCTCTTTTGTCGCCATAAAAGGTCCCATAGGTGCAAAAGTATCACATCCTTTTCCTTTATCCCATGTACCACCGCGTTCCAGCTGATATTCACGCTCAGAAACATCGTTGTGCAATACATAACCGGCTACATAGTCCAACGCTTCACCTTCTTCTACATACGATGCTTTCTTACCTATGACAATACAAAATTCGACTTCCCAATCGGTCTTTAATGAGTCTTTTGGAATCATTACGTCGTCATATGGACCAATCAACGATGTGGTCGATTTCATGAAGATGATTGGTTCGGCCGGAATAGGAGCATTTGTTTCCTTGGCATGATCTAAATAATTTAATCCAATACAAACAATTTTGGATGGGCGGGCAAATGGTGCTCCTATACGTTCGCTCTGGGGAACTTCAATTAACTTACCATCATTTGCTTTTACAAATTCTTCTAAACGGGCTATACCATTCTCTGCAAAGAATTGTTCATCATAGTCACCACCAAATGCGCTTACATCGTAATTTACGCCATCGATCTGAACACCGATATTCTCTTTGCCTTGAGCTCCAAAACGTATTAATTTCATGTTTATAGTATTGAGATAATAGATATTTATTTTTAGCTTATTAATTATTCAATTTAATAAAACCACCATCAATCGGGTAGTCATTTCCGGTAATAAAGGCTGCATCATCACTGCACAAGAAAAGGGCTAATTTCGCAATTTCTTCCGGTTGTGCCATACGGCCTATTGGCTGGCTTGCCGATAACTTTTCAAACATCTCGTCCTCTTTGCCTGGATAATTTTTTGCAATAAATCCATCCACAAACGGTGTATGTACACGCGCTGGCGAAATACTATTGCAACGAATCCCATAGGCCATGTAATCTCGAGCAACAGACATCGACATCGCATGGATAGCGCCCTTGCTCATCGAATACGCGAAACGGTCGGTGATACCCACCCATGCAGCAATTGAAGCGAGATTAAGGATTGCTCCTGAACCTTGCGCTTTCATCAAAGGCACCACAGCAGACAATGCATTATAAGCGCCTTTGACATTCACGTTAAAAACACGGTCAAAATCTTCTGATTGACAATTTTCTAAATTACCAACATGAGCAATGCCAGCATTATTTACTAAAATATCAATTTTTCCGATATTTTGTGCTATAGAAGTAATTTCTTGCTGATCAGTCACATTGCACCGATGAAGCACAGCTTGTCCTCCCGAAGCCAAGATCTCGGTAACTACAGCCTTGCCCCCGTCTTCATTTAAATCCAAAATATGAACTTTTGCTCCTTCTGCAGCAAATTGCAAACTGATCGCACGGCCTATCCCACTACCACCCCCTGTGATAACAGCTACTTTTTGTTCTAATTTTCCCATTTTCTATTTACTTATTAGCGTCAACCCCAAATTTCCTTAATCTGTCGATGCAGCAAATTTCTCGCGTTGACTTTTCTTTTTATGACTATTCAATCGTTTTACTTTCCAATAAAGGCATGTACTTTTTCACCTGACTTTTTCATTTATCGGCAAGTACTTCCTTTACCGATTTTTCCCAACATCAGGTGCTTCCGCGCAAGCCCTTTGGTATTTTATCGCTACAAAGAAACACCTCGACGCCAAGGGATGAAATCATCTTGCCCCAACAACACGGCCTTTGGCTGTATTCTGCCAGAAGCAACTTCAATCACATAATCCAAAATGCGGTGTGCGGCTTCCTCAATAGTTTCTGTTCCTTCGATGATCGTACCACAGTTTAGATCCAGTATATCCGGCATTTTCTCAAAAGTCTTAGTATTGGTCGAAAGCTTTACTACTGGAGCGATTGGGTTTCCTGTCGGTGTACCCAGCCCTGTTGTAAACAGGACAATATTGGCGCCAGCTGCCACCTCTGCAGTGGTACTTTCTACATCATTACCAGGAGTACATAATAGGTTTAATCCCGGGCGGTTAGCGAGTTCAGGATAATCGACCACCGCCATAACAGGTGATGTTCCTCCTTTTTTTGCAGCTCCGGCAGACTTAATGGCATCAGTTATCAAACCGTCACGGATATTGCCTGGCGAAGGATTCATATAGAAACCTGAGCCGTCCGCTTCGGCTTTTGCATTATATATACGCATCAACGACATAAAACGATCTGCTGTAGGCTCATCGATACAACGATCACTCAACTCTTGTTCTACACCACATAACTCTGGAAATTCCGCCAAAATCACAGAACCGCCTAAAGTCACCAAAATATCCGACACAAAACCTAGTGCTGGATTGGCAGAGATGCCCGAAAAGCCATCTGAGCCGCCGCATTCCAAGCCGATACACAATTTGTCCAGCGGAGCAGGTCTGCGTTCATTTTGATCGGCTTGCATCATCCCTGCAAAAGTTGCTTTGATCGCCTTTTGCATAAGTCCCCTTTCGGTTCCCTCTTTCTGCTGCTCGAAAATATATAAAGGCCGATCGAAACCAGGACTTCGTTTTTCGATCTCCGCCTTCAAAATTGACGCCTGCGCATGCTGACATCCTAAACTCAACACGGTTGCCCCTGCCACATTTGGATGCGTGATATAGCCAGCCAAAAGGCCACATAGCGCATCCGAATCCATACGCGTTCCACCGCATCCCATCTCGTGATTTAAAAACTTGATTCCGTCAACATTTTTGAACAGACGGTCGTGCTCTCCCCCACTCGAATTCGCCAGTAGCTCGTGGTTAAGAATGTCGTTAATATCCACACCAGACTTATAGCGCTCAATCAAATCCTCTACCTCGGAAACATAATTATTTGCTTTTACTTTATAGCCGAGTTTCTCCTCAAAAGCAGTTTTTAAAGTCATTACATTCCTGTTTTCACAGAACACTAACGGAATAACCAACCAGTAATTTGCCGTCCCCACAGTACCATTGGAACGGTAAAAACCATTAAAAGTTTTATCCTTAAAGGCCGAAACATCAGGTTTTGTCCAAGAAGTCTTCCGGTTACCCATTCTAAAATCTTCCGAAGCATGACGCAAGTTTTCAGTGGTAATAAGTTCACCTGCAGTTAAAGGGGTATTCAATTTTCCAACTAACACTCCGTACATCAATACTTCAGCATCTTGCTCCATGGGCTGGATGGTAAATTTATGTTTGGCAGCAACAGCTTGCTTTAATGGAAATTCTTTACCATTAAAAACAATCGTTGTTCCCTCGTCCAAGTCTTGTAAAGCGACGAGGACATTATCCATTGGATGGATCTGTAAATAGCGCTGTATAGCCATCATTATACTAATTCAAAAATTTTAGTCATCATTACCCATTTCTCCCCTGGCTTTGTCCCCGGAATTGCAGCCTGATATTTCCACATCAGCTGCTCCCATTCCTGCACCTTTTCATTGGCTTCATCCATAGCTGCTTTTCGCTCAAATGAAAAATCGTCGCCCACTTCCATATTCATAAACAATCTATTTTCAAAACGATAGATTTCCATCTGCAGAACGCCGGCATCCAGAATAGAACGTTTTATTTCTGGCCATACCTCACGGTGATAATCCTCATACTCCCGGATCAATTGCGGATCATTCACGAGATCCAATGCCATAACATATCTTTTCATTTTAACTAATTTAATGTGATTTTAGACTTTCAGTTTCCACAATACTGACCCTTCTATTTTGAAAGGCAAACAACAGAACAACAATAAAACAAACCAAAGGCACAAAATAACCATATTGGAAATTTCCTGTTTTATCAGAGATAAAACCCAAAATTGGAGGTAACAAAGCACCGCCCACAATTGACATGACGATCAGACTGGAAGCCGACTTCGTATCTGCTCCGATCCCCTGTACACCAAACGCAAAAATCGTTGGGAACATAATTGACATAAAGAAAGCGATACCAATTAGCGCATATAAGGTTTGAATGCCTGATCCGAAGATGACGAATAGGGATAAAAGGATGGCGATAAAGGAATAAATAATCAGCAGTTTGGAAGCGGATACAAAACGCATAAAAAATGTACCTATAAATCGTCCTAGCATAAAAGCCAGTCCGGCAAATCCGGCGTAGTCAGCCCCCTCTTTACCCGATATGCCGGCAACTTCCGTAGCAAACAATACCAGAAAACTTAAAACACAAACCTGGGCTCCGACATAAAAGAACTGAGCCACCACTGCCCATCGAACATTTGTGTGACGAAAAGCATGAAAAAAACCTGCCTTACCTTCTTCTTCCGCATCTTTGATATCAGGCAATTTTGTAAAGAAAAACAAGGCTGCGATCAATAAAATCAATATACCCAATACCACATAAGGCAATTTTACAGAAGCTGTTTCGGACTGGATATAAGCCATTTTTGCCTGTTCAGCCAATTGTGCCAGTTCCTCCTGCGATTTAGGCTCATGAGATAAAATAAATTTCCCACCAAAGATCGGAGCCACAAAGGCTGCCAGACCGTTAAAGGACTGTGCAAAATTAAGTCGCTGCGCCGATGAAGCCGGATCCCCCAATATAGCAACGTAAGGATTGGCAGCGGTTTCCAGAATCGTAAGACCACAGGCCACAACAAATAAGGCTCCTAAAAAGAAAACATAACTGATCGTGTTGGCAGCAGGTACAAAAAGAAAACAGCCAATCGCAAAAAAGATCAATCCGATCAAAATGCCAGCTTTATAGCCGTATCGTTTCATAATAATACCTGCAGGAATGGCCATCACAAAATAAGCGATGAATACGGCAGAATCGACCAATGAAGCTTGAAAGTGCGTTAAACTAAACGCATTTCTCAAATGCGGAATTAAGATTGGATCTAGGTTATGAATAAATCCCCAAAAAAAGAATAAGGATGTCACCAAAATCAAGGCAAATGTGTAACTCTTTTTATTCGTCATATCTTTCAAATGGTTATAAGTAGTTATTTATGTAAAATAAGCTTAAAAATCCTAGACAACATTCAAGTATATTATCAAATTATTAAGCTATATTACCATAGCCAAACTCAAATTGGTAACTTTACAGCATATATTTCACAATTATGAAAGCACAGCTGCTTCATTTAAACAGTAACCCTGAGCATTCATTCAATGCCAGAAGAGACAATACCCCGCAATACCACAACCTTTGGCATTATCACGAAGAACTGGAATTGATTTATTTTGCTAAAGGCTCGGGTACTCAATTTATTGGCGATAGCGTTAGGCGTTTTGAATCGGGCGACATCACACTGGTGGGTTCAAATTTACCTCATTACTGGCTGTTTGATGCCATTTATCTGCAGCAGGAAAAAGCAGAATGCGCAGATATCCGTGTACTTCATTTCAAAGAGAACTTCTGGGGAAATGATTTTATCAATTTACCTGAAAATAAAGCCATCAAAGAGCTTATTCGCGTATCCAAGAGAGGCATTTCATTAGCAGCGCATAGCCGATTAAAAACTATGCAATTAATTGATGCTATTTTGACGACAACCGGCACACCACGTATTATTCATTTACTGGAGATCTTAACGTGCATTTCGGCCGAAGAAAAACATGATTTATTGACCAGCGCCACTTTTACCATCCAACTGCAAGATCAGGATGCCAACCGTATGCAGGTTGCGATGCACTTTATAGGTGAAAATTACCGCGACCAAATACGGCTGCATGACCTTGCTTCGCTAACGGGTATGACACCAAATTCATTCTGTCGCTTTTTCAAGTCACAGACCGGAAAAACACTCTTTCAATTTCTGATCGAAATGCGCGTGAAGACAGCCTGCAATTTATTAATAGAAAACAAACAGACGGTGAAGCAAATCTGTTTTGAAGCCGGTTTTCAAAACTTCTCCAGCTTTCACAAGTACTTCAAAACCGTAACCGGCACTACTCCCCTCAACTTTCAGCGATCAAAAGCTTAAGACGATCTTACCCAATAAGCTTGAGTCTTCCATCAGCCTATGAGCCTCAGGGGCCATAGCAAAAGGAAGCACTTGGTATATAGAGGGTTTAAAATGTCCAGCACTGAGCTTGGGCCATACCTGAGACCAGATCTCGTCACGTAGTATTTGCTTAAATTCGCGGTCTCGCGAACGCAGTGTACTTCCAGTTAAAAGGATGCGTTTTTGCATCAATTGCAGCAAATTCAATTCAACTTTTGCGTTTTCCATCGCGTTAATATACACCAGTCGGCCATCGGGGTTCAAGAGACGGATATTTTTCTCAAAATATGAGCCACCAATGCTGTCTAAAATAACATCCACACCCAGCCCCTTGAGCTGCTGCTCGAAATCTTCTGTTTTATAATTTATAGTTTTGACGGCTCCCAATGATGCGCAAAAACTGGCTTTCTCGGGTGAGCTGACTGTCGTATATACTTCCGCACCAAACAAAGAAGCGAGCTGAATTGCTGTACTACCAATCCCACCAGCACCACCATGTACCAAAAAGTGCTCACCTGTCTGCAATTTCCCCCGTCGGAAAACATTGTCCCATACCGTAAAAACGGTTTCTGGAAGTGAGGCTGCCTCGGCAAAGTCCAGATGATCTGGAATAGGCAAACAATGCCCTTGATAGACTTTGGCATAGGTGGCATAACCTCCGCCCGCTACGAGTGCACAGACGCGGTCGCCGATATTCCACTCGGTGACATCCTTTCCTTTCTCAACGACAATACCAGAAATCTCCAAGCCAGGTATCCGAGGATTTACTCCGGCTGGCGCAGGATAACTCCCTTTACGTTGGAACACATCAGGTCTATTGACTCCTGCCGCTTTTACTTCCACTAAAACTTCGTATTGTCCGGGCTGCGGCATTTCCTCATCGCTAACTTGCAAAACTTCCGGCCCACCGGGTGCAGTAATAATAACAGCTTTCATCATGATTTTTTAGGGTATTTTTGTAATCTTATATTAAGGGAAAGCATAAAATAACGCGCCAGTCGATTATTACGGACATCCAAAATGTCATTTCCTAAGACGACACGCGAAATCCCGGTATTCTGGTTCATTAAATCGAATCCCTGAAAACGCAGCATACCGAGGTTATTCCGTCCAAAAGTATATTCCATATACGCATTGATTATCGTCGGGCTAATATTGTTCCACGAGCTTGAATATCCTGCGTTAAACTTTTGAGAAAGCTCAAGTCCCATCGTAAAATGTGTACCCAAATATGCTTTAGATCCCAGTCCAACAATACCCGAATGCACGGTGATATTATCTTGCACAGGCCAATCAAATGTCGCCCTGTTCAAGGAATAGTTACCATTTAATTCGGCTTCGAAGATATCACTCCAGGTATAGCGAAACTGAATCGCTTGAGTAAACAAGAAGTGTCCACCAAAGCTCTTCTTATCGTTTACATACGAGATATTGTTATAATAATCGGCATTTCCGTTCAAGCTCATCTGCAGGTTATCGGACAACAACGAGGCTGTAAACAGGTAATAACTCTTAACATCATAATATCCTTCTGTGTTGCGATAGGTCGTTTTTTGTATGGTCGAATTGGGATCAATTGTACGGTTGGCAACAATCTTATCATTCACCAGATTAAGAGCAAGACTAGCTTCTAAGTACTGACCACTGCGTGTAATTGATTTCCGGTATTTTGAAACAAAACTATGTGCAAATTCCGATTTTAGATCTTTATTTCCGACCACAATATTTTGTGTGTTGGTATTGTCCACCACAGGTTGTATTTGATAGAAACTAGGTTGATTATTACGCCCATAATAATCCATCGAAAGGTCCTCCTCTTTGCTGAATTTCCATTTCAGTCCGGCAGAAGGTACAAGGTTCACATTGGAATAGGAGGTTTTTATCAGCTTGTCTGTTGAACTTCCTGTCAGTTCCGAAGGCTGAACCGCAAAGCCGAAACTCACTTTCACTTTGTCACTCAGATCTTGCCGATAAACCATACCGACTTTATTGCTTGCAAAAGCATAGTCGTACTTCAAACTCAGCGAATCCACCAAGAGAGGTCCATTGTCAAAGTTGTTGTCAAAAGTGGAACGTCTAGCATCAATCTTGGTATAGTCAAAATCGTAATTGATTTCCAAAGTCCCTCCTAAATCAACGGGTTCGACCAGGGACAGGCGACTTTGGATATTTTTATTTTCACTGCTGGAACGGACGCCTTGATTGAGATACGTCTCCGTTATTCTGGGCAAATTTGAGCTACTATCGATTGCTTTATTAAAGTCGCGGACTTCCTCGTCTTTATCCAAAGAATTAAAGTCAGTATGCAACGTATAAAGCACTTTCCGCCCCGGTTTGGTAAAACTTCTGACATAAAAAAGATCTAAAGCTGCTGCCGGACTTTCCGTAATACTGCCCGCATCATAGTTACCCGTACTACTCAATAAATTATTTTGTATCCTCCTATCTTTCAACGTATTGCTTGTAGCATTGGTATAAGATAATTTGGGCGATATTTTAAGCTGATCTTTGGGAGACAGCTTGATATCAAAGTCCCAGTCCATTTTGTGTGTACGATCAATCGATTTTATGCTGTAGTTTTCAGAATTGCTGATCAAATTATTCCCCCCTTTCCCATATCCGTATATGGACTGCAACAAAGAATTTCCCTGGATGTAATTATTCCGCTGCGTAAAAGAATATTTACCACTGGCGGTCACGTTTTTAGAAAGCGGACTGGAAAAACTGCCTCCTACAGATCCGATTTTATTCAGTCCATCTGTAGGGTCTGCAAAGTCAGCAAGTTCGCCCATTTCCCGCTCCCGCTCTCCACCATTGGGGGAACCGAAAGAAAAGAGGTTTGTGTTGGTATTGTTTACTGATGTGATAATAGAATATTCTCTTCCATCATTAAAGCGGTTCAGCCCAGCACTGCCCAGATAACGATCGACCGAACCACCGCCCAATGTGGCCTGTCCAAAAGTAATTTTCTTCTTATCATCTTTGAGGACGATATTGAGGATCTTTTCAGATTCAGCACTTTTAATTCCTTTTGCTGTAGCCTCATCCCCATAGAAATCGATCACCTGAACACTTTTTACAAAATCTGCCGGTAGATTGCGTGTTGCTGTGAGCACATCGCCGCCAAAGAATTTTTTTCCATCGACCTTAACGGAGGATATAGGTTTGCCAAAGGCATAGACAGAACCATCCCTTGAAACCTGAACATTTGGCAACGCTTTGAGAGCCTCCTCCAACAGCGCGCGGTGATCGAATTGGAAGGCATCCAGATTAAATTGAACGGTATCCTGCTTATAGACGATAGGTTTATATTTCAGTACAATAACCTCTTTCAGCAGGGATACATGGGGGAACATCGTTAATTTTCCGACATCCAATGTCGCTGTTGTACTATTGTACAAGGGATAGCTACGTTCCAATATACTTAGGCCCAGTTGACTACAACTGATACGAATATCATTACCTTGCACACGGCTGAAATGAAAATAACCTGTATTGGACGTTGATGAGAACAAGGTATCGCGAGAGCTTGTCAGATGGACACTCACACCATTTAACGGTTTTCCTGCTGTATCTACAACAATACCATACACCTCTTTTTTTGACACCTGCCCTAAGGCGCTTTTAGGTAAAAAAAACAAGTTCGTTATAGCTAAAAAAAGTACTAACCGGATAATATTCCCGTCCCTTAGTTCCATCAAACAGACTTTGCGATAATACAATTCAATATAAGAATTCTTAAGCTATTAACGTAAAAAGTTGTGATTTTGTATATAAAAAAACGAGCTGTCGGATAAACAGCTCGTTTTTTTTATACCTATTCTTAAAAATTACTATTCACCTGGAAAACTAACTTTAAGAAGGTGTTTGTCAATTTCCCAACGGCCAGTACCTTCTTCACCGATTACATCGAATAATTCAAGAATGCGTCTTGCTACATACTCTTCTTCCACCTGCTCTGCCAAGAACCATTGAACAAAATTAAAGGTAACATAATCTTTTGCTTTCGCACATCTATCAGCGATGTTATTGAATTGTTCAGTAACAAACATTTCCTGCTCCAGTGTTTGTTCAAACACGCCACGGAACGACTCAAAATCTTGAGGAATACCGATCACCTCTGGAGAAATTGCACGTCCACCACGATTGTTGATATAATTGAAAAGCTTCAACATGTGTTCACGCTCTTCGTTGGATTGCTTTGCAAAAAATTCTGAAGCGTTTTCCAAACCTTGATCATCACACCAAGATGACATAGCCAAATATAATGCAGAAGAGTGAGCTTCAACTTTAATTTGCGCATTCAATATATTTTCGATCTCTTCTTTCAAAGAAGATTTTAATTTCAATAAATCTTTCATATTTACCTTAAGTTTAAATTCTAAAACATGCACAGGTGAAACACATCCTCACCTGATTGTATCACAAAGATACAGCAGAACTTTAAAATTTGTATCAAGAATATGTAATACGAATTCAGTCTAAATTAGGCCAGGCGAGCACAACTTGTTTAGAATCAATACAATTACAAATACGGCTCATCAATACTTTCGATAAGCGATCAATTAAAACGATTGGAGACATTATTGTTGAAAATAGTCTATGGCAACAAAAGAGAAAGGACAGCAGTATGAACTGCTTGTTTAAAATAAAAATTGACTTAATACGATTCGTCTGATGTATTGACTACGCAAAAACTGCAAATGGCGAAACCTGAAGACACGTTCTGATTACGCTATTCAGCTCGATCATAAATTTAGCTCCGTCTAATAATTCACGTAACTGAAGCACATCTTCTACCGCTAAGATGAAGCATCTTTCCGTACGGAAGGGCATGATGATTTCGAAATCCGACGAACGGGTAGTGTCATGAAGCATATGTTCGACATCAATGGCATCTATACGTTTTTTGAACATTAAAAAATCAGATACCGAGAAAGAAGTAGTCTCCTTATTATATTCCAACCAGAAACAATTTTTGCGGCTACATTGATAGACTTTACCTGTTGTAGTTGAAAAAACTTCCTCCACCTGTGCTAACGGACAAACCAATTCTGACATTTTTATTTCGCTTATCATTTAAATCGATCAAAAATAAATATTATTTATAATCAATCCAAGTAAAACTGTAGATTATTTTGATTTAATATAAATAAGCCTTTTAATCCTTCATTATCCATAAAAAAAGAGGCCAGTTGATACTGACCTCTTACATGAATAACTTTATTTTATCGTTTTTAATCGTATTCTTCTTCCTCTTCTTCCTCCACTACAAGAACGTCATTACGACTATTAATTACGGTATTTTTTGTTTTTGTTTTATGCTTATTTATCTGTCTACGAAGAGATTCCACGGCAATATCTGTTGCCTCTTCAAAACTTTTTGCCTGCCCCTTTGCAAATAGCTGACTTCCTGGGATATTCAATTTAATTTCCGAAATTTTGTTTGCCTCATCATCGACATTTTCCAATCGCAGATAGCATTCGCCACCAATAATGGAATCCAAAAACTGCTCCAATTTTCCTGTTTTCTTTTTAATAAAATCGATTAGCTTTTGATCAGCAGTAAATCGAATAGATTGCACAGTAATGTTCATTTTTCCTCCTTTTTTTAAGCTTTTGGATGAGCTTGTTTATAAATTGACTTCAATCGTTCTGCTGAGTTATGCGTGTATACTTGTGTTGCCGCAAGTCCTGCATGCCCCAGCAGCTCTTTAATTGCATTTAAATCTGCCCCATTATCCAATAGGGCTGTTGCGAACGTATGCCTCAAAATATGAGGACTTCGCTTACCTTGTGTGGAAATCAGTGTCAACTGCCGATGTACGATATCGTAGATCAGCTTGGCGTATGCCGGCTTCCCCTCTTTAGTAACGATCAGTAAGCTATTATTAGTATCAACAAATTGTGTCGCTTTTTGTTGTAAATAGTTTTTCAATTCTTTCAATAAAAGATTATTGATCGGAACGAGGCGTTCTTTGTTCCTTTTACCTAATATAAGAATGTTTTTATTAAAAAAATCAATATCCTGTTCTTTAATTTTCAACAGTTCCGCTAATCGGATGCCTGTACCAAACAATAATTCCATCACCATATAATCACGGCAGGATTCAAATCCATCCTGCTCCTGCTCCATCTGATCCAATAAGCGCACCAATTTTTCCTTTTCGACAACTACCGGTAATTTTTTAGGAGTCTTTAACGCTTTAATAAGTGTCATGGGATTTTTGGCAATACATTCCTCACGTTGCAAAAATTTAAAATATGTTCGCAATGCAGACATGCTTCGGTTTACGGAGCTGGCATTCTTTCCAGATTCCACCATTTGCGCAAAATAATGCCGCAAATCACGGTACACGATATCCTGCACCATCAGTCCTTCCCGACCCAAAAAAGAATGAAACAGATCCAGCTCATGCTTATAAGCGACAACTGTGTGTTCTGAATATCTTTTTTCAATTTGCAAAAACCGAATAAACTCCTTTTCCAACATTTTTCCCTTGCTATATGGCTTAAATTACAAACTTAAAAGCACAAAAAAAAGGGAAAAGCATTGCTTTTCCCTTTATATTTTGAAATTATCAACGAATCAACTAGTTAGCTAGATCTTGATTCAAAGATTGTTTGTAAATCGCTTTTTTCACTTGAATGCGACGAGTTACAGATCTCTTTTCGTAAGCTTGACGTGAACGCAACTCTCTTAAAACTCCAGTTTTTTCGAATTTCTTTTTGAAACGTTTCAATGCTCTATCTAAAGATTCTCCTTCTTTTACATTTACGATAATCATGCGTTATATATACCTCCTTTCGCCGCTTTTAAATTTAAAGTGGGACAAAGGTAAGCTATTATTTTTAAAAAGGGAAACAAAATTGTTTTTTTATAACAATTTGAATTCTTCCAGTAAAATCTGAAGGGGTTTCTCTTTGGTACACAATGCCGTATGCCATCCCAACTGATTAGCTGTTGCCAAGTGCTGCGGACTATCATCGATGAACAAAGTTTCTGCAGGGTCCAATTGTTGTTCTGTCATAACCAACTCAAAAATCTCCGCATCAGGTTTACGCATTCCCACCAAATGAGAGTAATAGGTCTTTTCAAAAAAAACTTCATTGTCTGCAACGCCATATTTCTGCTGGATATCATTCATACAATAGGCATAGTGAATAGCATTGTTATTGCTTAATAAGAAGGTCCGATATCGATCTTTCAACTGAAGTAAAATTTCATGATTACCTTTTGGTACACCAATCAGCAGGCTATTCCAGGCAGCGTCTATCTCGTCGTCCGCCAATGCCGAATTTTGCGCCAATTCTCTTATTCCATCCCGAAATTGAGCCGAATCAATTTTTCCTTTATCAAAATTATCAAAAAGTGCACTTTGACCATGATGTGCAAATACAGCATCTACATTCCCTATACCTAACTGAGTAAAAGCATCTTTCAAATTCACAAAGTCGATCATAAAGATCACATTCCCATAATCAAGAACAATATTTTTAATTTTTTCCATCGAATTATTTTGAAATATCGATACAAATATCGATAATTGCATCGTCAAAAGTGCACAACAGCTGTTTAAATTGACAAAATTACAGACCTGCTCCTATAGCTCAGTCGGTTAGAGTAGAAGACTCATAATCTTTTGGTCCCTGGTTCGAGCCCAGGTGGGAGCACTTACATTCGAAAAAACCGCCTTTAAATAACATTGAAGGCGGTTTTTAGAATAAAATCTACTTCGCGACGGCCGTTTAATCTCCTTCGCAATTAGATACAAAAAAATAACTTTGGAATAAGCCAGCATTATTCGATACGTTTTTATTTGACCAACTACCTACGACGTATTTTTTTCCAAATCATTCAAAAACTTTAAATTTTCGCACTTCGCAAGGAGATTTTGCTATGGAAGAAAACATCAATATCCGCTATTATGTCGCTATGGATTCGCGTGTTGGCGCAAAAGGATTATCAACAGTCTATATACGGTTTTGGGAAGGTGATAAAAAGACCGATTTCAATACGACCATAAAATGGCCTAAAACCCTGCTTGACGCAAAAAATCAATTACTCCTACCCCGATACAACGGCGATCCCGATGTCGATGCTTACAATGCCCGATTGAACCACATTAAGACCATCATCAACAAGTTGACCACGAAGGCCTATGTAGATGATTACGCCATACGGCTAAGCCAAATCATTGATAGCATTACAAACAATAAAGTCTATGTCAATTTTCATCTGTTCATGACCGAGGAAATAAGGGATCGATATAAATCCAAAGAAATCAGCTATGAGACCTACCGGAAGCACAAATCCAGTTTACAGCGCTTCACCGAATTTTGGGGATCCGACTACATACCGATGGCTGAGATAACAAAAGACAAAATTTCAAAATTTGATGCCTATCACAAAAGCCAGGCTAAGATGCACAATACGATATCCGCATACCATAAGGATATCAAAACGTACATCAATAGAGCCGTGGACAAACGCATTTTAAAAGAAAATCCGTACAAAGATTTCAAGTTCAATTTTGTGGCTGGAGATCGGGAAGCACTGGAGCAGGAAGATGTAACTGCCTTGATGGTGCTGTATGAAGAAAACCTATTGCGACCAGATCATCACGAAATTTTGAAACGTATTCTTTTTTCCTGCTTAACTGGCGTGCGCATTTCCGACACCCACCGACTAAAAAAAGATAATATACGAGATCGGCGTTTAGTTTTCCGTCCGAAAAAAGGCGAACGCTTTGGTAAGTTGATGAAAGTGCCGCTAAATGATTATGCTTATGACCTGGTCAAAGATGCATCGGATTATTTATTTAAATCCTATTCGGATGACTTTATCAATGAATCGTTCAAAATCATTGCCGCGCGTGCTCAGATTGACAAACATCTGACCTATCACAGCACACGCGACACGTTCGGCACCATTTATATTGAGCTAGGGGGCGACCCATTTTCATTAAAAGAATTGATGGGCCATACCAATATTGCAACAACTCAGTTGTATGTAAAAATGGCTGCGAGAAAGAAAAAATCATTGGTTCAAAATTTCAATGCACTGATCCCAAAAAAATAAAGCCCGACACTTCACAGCGTCGGGCAATCGCTAACCAATTATAAACCTAAATTATGAAAAGACTAAACCAATATCCTCACCATACTTACAGATGAGATCACCACTTTCTTTATCCCATACACACAATTCGACTTTCTTCCAATTGGAAGGTTTAAAAGTCCCTGCCCACACTAAGAGAAGATTATTACAGAAATTTTTCAAGTAAGTTTTATCCTTTCCTTGCAGAAAAGCCCTGAACAAATAAATATTGGGTTTATCTGTCAGTTCCTGAAGTACGCCCAGGGCAATTAAATCATTCACCGCCTGATACTTTGCTGCTACTCGCTCGATTGCTTTCTTTTCAAATTTCATAGTACAATATTACGGGCAAAAGCGAAAATCCCAAAGGACACTAAATTTTGAAAGGGAAAGTAAAAATAAATGATGGACACTTTGGACAAATGGACATCGCCCTGACTATCAAAAACAAAGCAATGTCCATATAGCCGAAATCCTGTCCAACGCTGTCCATTAATATGCATGTATTGATCCATCTTCCCATATAACCCATTGTCCGACCACATCAAATTTATCATGTAATGGCGAACTGTCTGATACGTAGTAGTACATTGCTGCATCCTTACCGTTATATTTCCACCAATAGCGTTCCACATTACTGCGTAATAGGACACTATTGGATGAAACTACACCATCACCATAAGGCCCTCTTTCCCGTACGGGCTGAGGTTGATTGTCACCATAAAAATCCCTGACTTCTCGCTCAATATGGATACTCAGATTATTTACTACAAGTGCCGGAATAGATAATTGGCTATCTTGATAGAATTCAATGAATAAATCCGCATACGTACGGTAAGAACCACCACCTGGCTTATTTTTCAATAAGACTTTGGCGTAAAGTTTACCTTCCGGCGTTATTGTTTCAGGCGAATTCACGACCACGCGGAAGCCCGAGGCAATACCATTCAGATCATAGTGAGGATATCCGACTATTTTAGCGAAAAGCGTTTCATTATTTCGCGACGGTTCAAACGTGACTTCATCCATCAGCAATTCAACCTTTGCTCTATTCTCCCCGGCGATGAAAAGTTTCTGCAGTGGATTGATTGCCATAAATTGATTGATGTTCAATTTCGCCTGCAGCTCCACCTGCTCCGAAATACAGAAAAATGAGTACCAGGGTAATGAAAATGTATTGATCACTCCCTTATCGCCACCGAGCATCAACGAATGATCAAAAGTCCTGTTCAGATTGCCGATATCGTCCGATGTAGACTCCGCAATATAGACGGTTCCACCTAGCAACAAAGACCCTTTGTAAGAAAGTAACCGGAAAGCAAATGAGTTTTTGCCATATTCATTATCCGCATTATAGGCTGTCTTAGCATTCAGCGCATTACCATAGCAATTACCTGTCTGCAATTTCCGTGGGAGTCTTACACCGTCAATATCCCAAAGCTTTAACGCCCACATAAAAGGCCTTCCGATGGTCATAGGAGCCTCTTTAAAATTTTCGGTATAACCTATGATCACGCTACCCTCATACGGAAGCACTTTATACATTTCGTCGGAATCATCCGTTTTCGTCATCAGCTTGAATGCTCCAGTCGGTTGCCGTTTTATGGTGATGCTATCCTTTATCTGCGCATCGGTGATATCCATCCGGTTGGGCTGTGACAATATGAGATTCGACTTTTCAAAATGCGCAATCTGATTCTGAGAATCAAAATAGAAAATGACCTTATGATCATTTCTGAGTGCTTTGAAAAAATCAGAAATAGACAACGTTGGCAAGTGCTGAGCCGGATTGATAGCACCACTAGCCAGGATATCGCTTCCTTGTCTGACCCCCGTATTGTCGATGATAATCGATTTTACAAATGGATCGTCCAGATAAGAGCCTACCGCCTTAAATCCGAGAAATGCACAAACCTCTTTAATCACCCACGTGAGGTAGAACGATGCACCATATAGCGATAAATCTTTCACAGCATACCCATCAGAAAAATCATTGATCACCGACTTTTCAAAGTCGATACCATCCGACCCATCATTTAAGGTTTGCAGTTCGCCAGTGGCCATGGGATTAATGTACGTAGGCATGCAGAATGGATATCCACCCACTGAATCATTAATTGTACGAATACGATCTTTCACACTGGATCCCGATGCATCAATCCGGATGGATTTGTGACTTACAAATTTCCCGTTTTTAGTTTCCGTGAAAACTTGCGGAACGGTCACATCGCGAAGAAAATCAGCTACGAGGGAATTATCAACGACGATAAATGCATCATATCCTTTGCTTGAAACATCATATTCCACGCGGCCACGCTTCCAGCTCATTCCCAAAAATGACAAATTCACATCGATCGCTTTACGGCCAAATCGGTTTTCAAGAAATCGTCCATAAGAAAATGCCGCGTCGTTCTTTTCGGTAAATGGAAAAACCACCGGATAAGAATAAGAGCCTTTGATGACGGTATCTTCATTAAAAGCAGAACTGACGAATTTAACCGTCAGTTTGCTATCCTGTGCCACGTCCAGTACGACACCATTATCTGTAATTACTGCGAATGGAGCCGCCATATTATTTTAAATATTGACTTGAAACCCAACCTTTCAAACTATCTATTTGGATATACGTCCAAAAACCACTCCGCCTCAATTCATCCACATAAGTTCCTTTCGGGATTTCTTTGAGAAGTTCGTGCTTTGTCCCTGGACCAACACGGACATTTAAATTCGTTGTCGTCATTCTTTTAACAATGGTGTATTCACCGAATACAGCTTGCCGCACCCTTTCCATCGGGAACTTTGGTCCCGGATCATCTTTACGTCCGAAAGGCGTTGCTACTTCCGAATGCGCCAATATTTCAGTGATGGATGGATAAGCTTTTACCAAGGCCTTGCATACTTCAATGCACTTTTGAATTTGGACTTCCGTCCATTCGGATCGCGCATCTACATTTTGCTGCTCGATCCCAATGGCATATTGGTTGAGATTGGTCAATTCACCCCATCTGCTTGCTCCCACGTGCCACGTAATCCTATTGAAATCTGCCATCTGAACGACTTTCCCCGATTTGGCGATATGAAGATCACAGCTAACTTTTGAGCCTTTCTGAGTCAGCCAATTTACTGCAGATGTCTCATTGCTCGCTCCGTCATAGTGCAAGACAATAAAGCGGATGTCTTTTCTACCCGAACTCAAATTTTCTGTTGGAAGGAACTCAACTGGAGTTCCGTCGCTGTTGTATAATCGATTATTTTTTACTTGCATGGTTATCTTACGTAACATTTAATATTTCCTGGATAAAACTACACCACACATCCTATGACATCATTTAAGCTTTGATACCATTCCATACGCTCCCTAACAATATATGCATTGCTATATGCTTTTGCTAAGTATCTTCCGTTAACAGGGGTCTGAAAAGATATTTTAAAATTGTGTTCCGAGGCTTTAAGGACATTCGGATTAATTCCCCCGAAAGGATATGTTATAATTTCACTATTTACACCTCTATTAATTGCGGAAGTGATATCAAGATAGAATTCTTTGTCTAATTCTGATTGCAGGCCTCTATAGATATATCGATGCTCTTTTGTGTGAGAATGTATTGTTTGACCTCCCTGTTTAATCGCACCTATAAATTTGTCTTGTATGATGTTTTGTCCATTATTATCTACAATATTATTTGTCCAATCAGTTATCCATGCCCATGAAGCTTTTACACCATACTTGTTCAATAAATTTCTAAATTTCGGAGTCAACCAATTTTGATATCTGTAATCATCATAAATGATAGTAGCACACCTCTTAGGTAGTTGTATTTTTCCATGCATATAATCGGCGACATCATTAATTGTTATAAAAGAATATCCTTTTTCTGCCAGTTTTGCAAATACCTGAGAGAGCCTGTCCGAAGAAACAAATGTAGATGCGTGGGTTGGAGTAGCACTATCAGCAACATCAACTATCTCATGAGCCATATATACTTTAATGTGAGGATGCATATCTGAAACAATTATAGGAGTATTCTGTACTTGATTATAGGTGACTTCAAATACTTCTGCGTCACCAGTATGGTCAAAGTTCATTTCCAAATTTCTTAAGGTGTTTTGAATCTGAACTACCAAGTTGTTACCTCCGATGTATATATCTGAGTTAGTTAAATCAGAAGGAATAACATTTGTTACCTTTTGAACAATTCCGTCCCATACAACATATAAATACGATCCATTCGATACAACTTCAACAGTATGCCAAGTTTCGTCAATAGCTAGGGGAAGATGAAGTCTTGCGGCATCATTGAAAGACCGCTTGTCCGCCGGTGATTCCCCCCCCCAATACTCGGTTACCATTTTTATTGCTGTGAACTTTAACAAATTGGAAGTTGGGGCATTAAAATGCCAATCTGCTTCTAAATATGGCACAGATTTAATTGCATTAGCTAAAGATACAGTATCTGTATATTGTGAAAATAGAAATTCAACAAGAGTAGAATTATCTAGGCTTCTATAAATCCTTAATCTACTTGCTGTAATCTCAGCACATACATCTACGAAATTGTTTTCACCTGTTGCATCAAATTTGTAACGAATATACAAAGCATCTTTACCATACAAGGGCTTAAATAAAGAATTCCTATTTGTTAGTACGATTCCCTCATTACGCTGATATCCTAAACCGGCCAAATTTTCCACAACTTGATTCTCTATATTTGTTCCAAGACTATTGGGCTGTTGATATGCAGAGTTTCTATTAATATTCGATGTATAAGCACATATATTTAGGTCTTTTGTCCCATTTCTAAAAGCGATTATATCCCTACGGCCATTGGAAAGGGTCATATCTTCATTAAATCTAACTTCAAGCTTTATCCTAAACTTTCCATTATCCGAAAGATTTTTAAATTTGTAAACTGTGTTGTTTTGTCCATAAACACCTTTATCCGCAGGTAGTGAGACATCATTAATAAGATTATTTTTTAAATCCTTTACTGGAGCAGGCATATATACCGCTTTTGAAAAATATAGAGAGCCTTCATTAAATATTCTATTGTTAGTAGTATCGTCAGGGCTTAAATAATATGTTCCAGCAGCTTTTAGTTTATCTAGATCTACATAAACTTCAATTTTTTCCCTTCCCTGAGAAGCTGATAAGGTTACTAAACCTGTCATCTCTGCATCAGATCCAAACTGCCTATTTAACGTAAAATTTGTAAGTTCACTTCCTTTAATTTTTGTAATTACAAACCGTAAAAGAAAAGCACTTGTAAAATTAAGCCACGATACTTTATATTGTGCATCTTTATCTCCATTGATGATAGTAGTATTTATTATTGCATTTGCGATTCCAAGCTCGCGTAACACTACTGTGGGTTCTGACCCATAAGTATAATTTCCTTTTCCGATCCTCGTAGGATATGCAAACAAACTATCAAAAAAACCCAGGGTACGGTAAGTAACATTCCCAGTTTGCTTATTTCTTTGCAACAATACAAGATCTTTATCGGTACTCTTACCATTAGTGAATATGTTTTTTCCGGCGAGCAAAGCTACATCACTTGTGATTGGATCCGAAGAAAATGGTGCTGTAATTTTCGTCTGATTGTAAATTTTTAGCTGGGCTAAAGAATCGATGATCAGCTGTGGATTTAAAATATTTGGGGAATACCCATTTGAATACCCCAAAGCACTATAATTGCCCCATTTTTTAAGTTGTATCGTTAGTTTCTGATTAAAATAAGTAGTAGAGCCTAATAAAGTAGCTTCATTTAATTGAATAATCACACCCTCTATCCATGTATTTTCAGTAGCTTCCAATCCAATGTGTATTGTGAAAGCAGTGCTGTTAATAGCTTGTACCCTCCATTTTTTTAAACGCCCAGAAGCAAGGTATAGTGAAGCGCTGTCAGCAACTGACTCAAAGCTTACATTTGCAATAAGGGTATTTAAATCTAAACTATGATTTGGATCTATAAAACTAAAACTTGGGTTTTTAGTAAGATCAACTTCTTTTGTGATAGTCTGTTTAGCAACTGTTTCGCCCTTTAAACCTCTGATATCACCTATTGCAACATTACCATTTAGATCGGTTTCACGTAATGGTACACTACTTCCTAAACTCCATAACCCCGTTTCGTAACTCCACCAGTTTGTATTGTCATAATCTTTCGGAGCTTCCCAAGCTGGACCTGTTGCATTTTTATACCAGCCGATTGCCTTTGTACGCTTACGATTAGAGTTAGTTGGTAGTGGATTTGGAAGAGGTAAAAGAACCGCCGTCGCTTCTGTTGCTCCCCCTGCAATGGGTTTTAATTCTAATGAAGCATCGATAGTCGCGTTTTTAACTTGCTGAGCCATATCCGCGACCACCTTGGTACCAGCGAATACGGCAACTTTATATGATTTTGCCATTATTATTTAGTTACAATTCCGGTTAATATTAATTTTCCTTTTACAAAAGTTGTTCGCTCGGCACCGTCGATCACCAGGATATCATAGTAGTACACATCCTTTTTCAGGTTAACGGTATTTAATCCGAAATTCATCGTCAATTTGGTCGGTTCAACAGTCAGTCCACCATTTGCTACTGTAAGTTCAAGCGCAATTTCAGTATCGTTCAAATCCTCCTTAAATTGAACACGGACTTCTTTTCCCGTCAAACTAAAATCAACGATATCGCCAGTTTCTTCATCGACAACCTCCCAACCCCAAAAAACAAAGTCCTCAGTATTACCACGAACTACCGTGATATCAAATTCATTCACATCAATATTATAGTCCATATCAAATTAATTTTCATAAAACATTTCCTGTATATGCTGCCCCGAAATCTCGAAAGATTGAGCAAATAGGCCGTTGCCGTCTTGAAATTCGTCGATATTGGATGAACTCAGATTGATCGGCCACCAAAGTCCATCGAGGTACGTCAGTTTCTCTTTGCTCAGATAAAAATCACGCATAGCCTTTATTTCGGCCTTAGACTTGAAGCCGGTGTTTATCTTCTCCTTTTCCTGAGCGGTGATATCCAAATCGATATTTTCGCCATTTTCCAACATGAAATCACGCACCTGTATCACACGTGCCGAATCCTTATCAAAGTCCAACGTATTCGTTTTTTTGCCATACGTGTAGAAACTCTCATAACTTCCAAGGGAATTCTGAAAGAGAAAAAAACGCTTGTATGGGCGATATTGGTTATCTACTTGATAGGTGATCGACTCAGACACCTCTTTACCGCCGGAAATCAGTGTAATTTCATACGACACGACTGATAGCTCCGGGTACAACGAATTTGCCCCGATCTGATCCAATCCAACCGGAATGATGACTTTCTCAAATTTTCCAATTGATTCGTACGTATGAGCAATGAAGGTATAATACGATCCATCATTGTATTCAAGTCTTACGCTTACGTTCACATCCGCTAAATTGTCACCGATATTAAACCACGAAATCCACTGAGGTTGATCACGCGTCACTTTTTTTACCCGTGATGTAGTGAGAAAATTCACCTTACTTTCTTTGGTCAGAAAATTCAGCAATGAGGTTCCTAACCGGTTTTTAGGTAATCCGCCGTATATGGTAACGAATCGCTGTGAACGAATAGATCCCCTAGCCAATTGTGGCTCCCCATACAATTCAGTTACCTGGAGGAAATAGGAGCGGATCACTTTTCCTTTTGCAAAAGCCACGTCGTATAGCAATGGCCTGTCCGTACCGTTTTCAAGTAAAAAAGAACTTAATGGTTTTGAGAAATCCCAAAAAGCTTTTCCACTTAAATCAGGAGCAAGTGCAGCAGCCACCACACTCCGCTCATTCCCAACGAGATCAAAAGAGAAGAGTTCTACAAATAATTTCAGATTTGGGGTATAGAAGATATCAATAGCTGTTTGCGTGATTGTTAGTTCAGGCTGATCGGCATGATCAGAATAAAAACTAACCGTCAACGAGCTATCATTTTTTTTTGATGTGAAAACCAATGTTTGATTTTCCACAACAACATTGAATAAAGAGCCCAAATTATACGCTTCCAACAGTGCTAGCCTTACCCTTCCCAACCACTCTATTTTTGTCTCCCCTGGCCCCTTTCGATGTGGAATTATATACTTATCCACTGGATTGCCGTATTCACAGGAAATATAAAGTGTAGAGCCTTTAATGGTTAACTGAAATTCCCAATCCAAATAGATATAATAATTACCCTCAGGACTTGCCAAAATCTCGTAATATTCATTTTCGCAAGGTGAGAAGTCCAGTATAAAAACTAGTGGCCGTCCAGGATCCTGAACAACCTGATCGGTAGAAAACTCGAATAAAATCGGGTTTCGAGACCAAGTAATATTTTCCGGTTGCCGTGTAATCTGAATTGCCATAATACAAAAATGCCCTTCCGCCTATAAAAGGGAAAGGACACTTCAAACAACCTAAAAACTACGAATCCACACTATTTTCGATGCTGACAATCTTCTGATTATGCTCCTGAGTCAGGTGATAATTTTGCACCACCTCTATTTTGGAAATCCGGTCATCAACATAGCCTTTCATAATCTTCGCAAATTGCTCATAACTGATCTGTTCACCGGCAGTATAATTTACAACAGGTGGAGGTACCACTATATTTCCGCTCGATCCCTTTCTACTGGATTCCTCAGCAATGATGGCATCGGAATTTATAGCGATGGATGCACCATTTTTTCGTTGGCTGGCATATATCAGTGCATCCACAACATCCTTATTATTGGCATAGGTATCGCGCGACAGAATAGGTTCGCCACCTTCTATGTTAGCAATCAGCTTATTTCGCCGATCGACAATATTTAATCCCCCCTGGGCGTGCGATGGACCGTCTGGAATAAATCCACCTTTTGCAAACTGAGGTGGTTTTTGAGTAGCTATCACGGTAGTTTGTAGCAAACCAGCCGCGGCAGCAGCTGCCATGGCAAATGGATTCGGTATCACCTTTGTAACCGCCAACGCCGTATTGATAATGGACTGAATTATTGAAGCTTTCTGATCTGCTTTCCATGCCTTTAGTTTTTCAGCTTTGACCTGCTTATCATACTTATCATTGATTGCCTTTTTCTGATTCTCAGTAAGGTTTTTATTCGATAGCTCTCTTTCCCGTTGCTTATCAAGGTTGGATAAAACAGCATCAAGTTCAGCCTGCCTATTGTTGGACATGATGGTAGCGACAGCATCTGCAGTTGATTGGGCGATATCCAGTAGAGCCCCTTTTTTCTCTTTCTGCTTTTCTAATTCAACATTCGCCGTTTGAACGTCATACTTTGCTTTTAAAGCTGCTTTTGCCTGTTCAAACGCTTCGGTCTCCAATAATTCAGCATCGAACTTCGCTTTTAACTGTTCAAGCTCAGTTGCATAGGCGACTCTAATTTTTTCAAGCCTTTTGCGATATCGATTGGATGTTGAATTTTCCGTCTCATTTTGAAGACGCTTAGTTTCGTCTTTAATTCTATTCTCCTCGCGTACGGTAGCATCAGCCAGGGCTTTTGCTCGTTCCTCTTTTAATTTGGTGATGACAGCTGCATCTTCCGCCGCTTCTCGCTCCAATTCATCATAAAATTTATTGATGTTGTCACGTTCCTTCTGTAATTCAGAAGCGTGCTTATTGGAAAGACCTGTATTAAGTTCCTCAATTTTTCGGTTGGTTTCGGTAGCCTGTTTAACTTTTAATGCTGAGACCGCCGATTCACGTTCCACCTCGAGTAGCGCAATACGTCCATCCGCTTCCGCCTGTTGCTGTTTGGAAGCGCCTTTCTGAGCTTTAAATTCTTCCCACTGATCAATTTGCTTTTGATATTTATCGCGCTCAGCCTGTAGTTCTTTTTCATTCTGAGACAGCGATTCCAAAAGTTGAGTAGCGCCGAAATCTTCCGATGCTTTGACAAGCTTTTTATACATTTCGTTAGCCTGATCGATTTGCTTTTCGGCATCCGATTTCCCAGACTTCGTTTTCTTCGTATTATCCAATGTTTTACCGGTAGTTTTCTTCACTCCAGGCAAATCGGGATCCAGCATGACCGCACGCGATTTTTCTATTTCGTACAAGTATTTTTCTTGTTCTGCAGTTAAGGTTTGTCCGCGTTTTTGAAGTTCCAAAATAGCACGATAGGCATCATCACTGGCAACTTTACTTCTATTGGTAAATTCGGTAATTTCTTCCTTCCAAACTCCCTTTTTATCAATTCCAAAAAGAGAAAGAAAACCACCATCTTTTGCGTTGTTTAATCTATTTTGAGAATCTTTCGCATTCTTTGCCATTACCTCAGAATATTGTTTTTGAGCTTCAAATATTCCGTTAAGCTGTTCTATTTCCCCCTTATGCCTAATGTTGTAAAGTTCCTGCTCTGCAATTGACATTTCATATACTTTCTGACGATTGATATCCAGTGCTTCACCATAGGCATTCCACTCGGTCACACTCTCAGGCAATACTTTTGATATTTGCTGAATGATTTCCTTTAGCTCACTTTGTTCCGCGGCGTTTAGGGTAACCTTACTTTTTAATGTATCATATCTATCTGTCAGGGTTGTTATAGATTTATGATTGTCTTCAAATGCTTTATCTTGCTTTCGGGATGACGAAATAACTTTATCGATACCCGATCGGGTGTCAAGCATTGCGGCAGTAATGTCCGTTAACCAATTACGTAGACCAGTTTTTTGCCATGCGTTGGAAAGACGATTGGACAACTTATCTAGGTTTGCACCCAATGTATTGTTCATGGTATTGAATTCATCCAATACACTTGTTCCGTCATCAAATGAAACTTTAGCCTCGTCCTGGCGTTTTCGAACGAGATCAATGTTTTCAGCCATTGAACTTAAGGCAGCAATGCCACGGGATCCCGATACCTCAAGCACTCCCATATTCTTTGCCATCACCTCCAGTCCACCGCCTGCACTTTTAGCGTTTGCTAATACCCGTAGTAATGCTTCATTCGCATCACTTTTCAATAGGGAACTGAAATCCTTTACAGACATTCCAGCCACCTTTGCATAGCGCGGAATATCAGTACCCATGCCAATAATAAATTGGCCAATGGCTGTACTGGCCGATTCCATCGACTGCCCAAGTTCCGACTGCGCGGAGGCAATACCTAATACTGCAGGTAAAGAAATGTTAGCAGCCGGGGCCACACCGGCCAAACGATTAGCAAAATCAACAAGCTCGCTTTCAGCAGCGGTACCGGAAGCGCCCAGTGTATTGATTGCAGACCCGACCTTGATCAAAGCAGATTCGATACCGAATGTATCTTTGAGTTTAAAGATATCGGTTAATTTCCCCAGGGAATTAATAGCCTCCTCAGTACCGCCCAAATCTTCACCCAATGCCACACCAATTTTGTCAGCAGCTCTTACAAATCCCTCCACCTCGCGCTCAGCCGATATACCCAATTTACCTGCAACCTCGGCCAATCCCAATAATTCGGAATTGGCGGTACGGGTATCCATTTTCTTAAACTTATCATTCAAGCGGTCAACAGCTTCCTCGGTTAATCCAGTTGTTTTCTGAACGCGAGCATACGAATCGGATAGCTCGGCGTTTTTGGAAATTATGGTCTTTACGCCATTAACGGCAGCATAAGCCATACCTGCCATAGAAAGACCACCAATGGCATTGGTGGCCATATCCTTCAATTCATCTTTAAACGATCGGGCTTCGGTGGTGGCTCCATTCAATTCCCTGCGTACATCAGCCCATGCAGCAGCGACTTTTTTCAATTCCTCCGCTTTTTTCCGATAAGCTGCCGGATCGTCTTCCTCTTTCATTCTCTTCAATTCAGCCCGAAGCTTCCTGAAAGTATCTTCTAATTCCTTACCCGATGTTTTTGCCTGCTTACCATCTAGAACCAGTTTAATTACTGCTTCCGTATCCGTTCTTTGCTTTGCCATGAAACAAAAATGTCCTTTCCGATTAGCGTCGGAAAGGACATGGATACAGCTCTTTACAAAGGCTTTTTGGGCTAAAAAACTAACTTACATATGAAAATCTATATCATCTAAAACACCTAACATTTTATCCGCTGTAAGTTCAGATAAAACACTCTCTGCCAGTATTTCGCTAAGGCGATAGACCTCGGCCATTTTCCTCTTATTAATCCACCTTTTAGGTTTTCTCGACGAGTAGCTTACATTGGCACCGTATCGCTTAGCAGCGGTCCGATCTGCGCTATTGCTTTTCCGCTCGTAAGCTTTCACACCATTTCCTACCCCCATATCGATAAATCGTCCATACATAGAAAATTTTGCAAGAACCGCCGAGATATCTCCACCATTACGCAATAGCTCCCCTTTTATAGAGTTTGCCAATGCCTGTGTTTTGCCGATTTTTTTTACCTTAAGTTCACGCCTAAGCTTTTCCAAAAAGATACGGAGCCAATCGCTTAATATTCCACGGAATTCAATCCGCTCATGTAAGCTTTTCCCATCCATCACCCACAAAATCCATCGGGTCCAACAAATTCCAACGTAAATTGATATCCATACCATCGCACGTCCATTGGTCCCACTGGAGAATAATTTGTTCGAAGTGGTACCTGGATCATTTTATCCGGTATAATATTCATTTCGCGTTGATCTTTTAAAATTGCTTTGATGATTTCTTTACCAATGGCATAGCATCTATTCCGACATTCACGCACCTTTTCAAAGTCGCCCTTCTTATCAATCACCATAAACGAACAATTGACCGTATTCAGGTAGCTTGCATTCGTCTGGTCATCGATCACACCATCTGCCAATTCGAAAAGCATAGCAGGAGATTTTGCTACCGAACGCAAAGCTTTGTCAAACTCATTCAGGTCATAGGGATCATCAATGACAAAAAATGCCTGACCGCTGGCCGAATCTTTCTCGTGCAGAATAGTAGGAGATTCCGCCGCTTTACGTTCCAAATAATTTGTAATGATCTCAGGACTCATTTTTTTTTGAATAGCGGAACATTACCCATGCTCCAATTATTGCCAACATTCCTACTGCAACTCCCATTACAAATGCGATGCATGGAACTAGGGTATTTAAAATTTCATTCATAACTATTTTTTATTACGGTTATACTCTTCAATTTTTTGCTTTAAATGACTAAAAAATATATAGACATTATTACGATTCGTTTCCTCAAAATTTCCCAATTTACCGCCCGAATAAGCAAGTATCGTATCTTCCAAATCGCTTATACTTTCCGTTGGTTTACCTTCCCCTTCCGGAGCTTGAAAAACAACTGGAAATCGGCGTACAATATCCGCTCTACAACCCTCATAGAATAATTGAATTGCTTTCAATAGTGTCGGATGCAACGCCCATTTGAAAAATTTAGCCCGATTTGAAACACCGTTTTCCGTCAATTCACAACGAACATCATCAACGGCATTCCCCCCTTTTTCCCGAAACAATGTAGCTGCCAGCCCCAACAGATAATCTTTTTTTCCAGTCTTGATATACATTTGGTGGAAAAGATCAGCACGCCTATACTCCCCTATCGTCAAATTCGATAAGCGATTGGCAGGCCCATAGTAGACTTTCCATCCGATCCGGATCCGTCCAATCAAATTATTGGTCAATTTATTATCAAGTAGCCATTTCATCTGATCAGCCAACGCCAAATCTTCCCCAGCTTTAAAGTGCCGAAATACTGATTTCGGAATGCCGTAAAAACTGTACGCTGCAATTTGCAAAACCTGATCTACTTCCAGGTATTGCCGTCCCAATCCACACCACAAAAGCAACTGCTGACGACTCATGGAGTTCCAGTCTTTAGGCCCTGTAAATCGGTGAATCTTATCATTGACATAAACGTCGAGCACACTCTTAGCCATAGCCTATAAAATCCGCTTTTTCCGATAATACCGAATGACCAGGATAACTATTCCGATGATAACCAAAATAACAAATACAACTCCGGCAACAGTTTTCCAAGAAACCGATTTCACCTCGGTTTTATCCTTTATGATCTCCGTGGATTTGGTTTCCTCTTTTTTCTTCGCGGTAATACCTTTGTTTTCAACTTTCATCGATGTGCGTTCACCTTTGAGCAAAGTGTCGGGCAAACTGAAAACGCCAGTCAAGTTATTTGTCGAACTATCCAACTTCAAAACTAAAGAATACAGCGAGTTAACCACATGAGCGCTACCATTCACCATAGGGACATTGATCGAATAAGAACGTTCCGGCAATTTGACATCCAGCGACTCGCGCACCACCTCAATAACTTTGGATGTATCGACCAATTCATATTCGAGTTTAGCCGATTGCTTTACCTCAGATAAATGTGATTCCTTTTTCGAGTTCCGAAAAATACTGCAGGAACTCATTATTCCGATTACTCCGATTATTCCGATAGCCTTCCACATAACGAATCCAATTGTATTAAATCATTTTTCAATTCACCTAACGACTGGAATTTTCGAAAATCCGAACTCCAAGTTTTTTCCAGCGGTTTTTCTTCGATAGGTTTTGCCCCTACAAAAAGGAGCATAACCATACATATAAAAATCTTTTCCATTACTCCATGCTTTTAAGTTTTTCACTCAGTTTATGCACCAGTGGTTTGATCTGCCCACGTAACGTATCGACTATTGCGTTGCTGCTGTCGGTTTTTTCCTTAATCTCTCTGAAAGCCGGATCATACCGTTCCAATAGCTTTTTATAAATATCTGCCTCTGTCTTACCCGATAATCTAATTTCATTTGAAATCTGTCCGTTGAGATTCTGATTTTCAATGTAGAGATAGATTATCGCCGCGATCAGCGTAACCTGAATGGCCGCTTTACCCTTCGTATCAAATAAGCCGACTACATCCGAAAATACCTTTGCGATCCATCCAAATTTTTGTTCCATGTTCAAATCAACTAATTATAAATCATGCCCGAAATGACATCAAGCGAAATAGATATTACTTGTCGGGTCATCATTCATTTGCTGAACCGGATAAATAGATTTTTGAGAAACCGGAGCCGTCGGAAAATCGGCCGCATTCTCAGTCAAAAACTTGATCAGCTTCACGCGATTCGCTTCAAATTCAGAAGTCAGTTTTATACCGAGTCCATTAAGTGCTCTGGAACCTGCAATAGATTGTTCCTCGATGTTATCATTGCTACCGCTGATTGATTTTTGATAGACACCATCGTTACGCAATTCGACTACACGGTAAGCAAGCGCCTCGGCTATAGCCATTGGTGCCACTACACGCATAGCCAGGCGCTGCAGTCGCTTTTCATTTGCACTGGCATTTAACGATACCACGCTCATTCCGATAAGTTTGTCGAGCAGCACATCTCCTAAAATAGGTTGTAGATAGTCATCTTGAACAAATTGGATTTGCCTTTTGATATTCCGGTACAATGAAGCTGTAATCGGGATGCCGCCGAATGGTCCAAACTCATTGGAGCTGCGAAACAGCGTGTCAAAATATTGCTTCCGCTCATCTGACAAACGCCATTCCCCAAACTCTGCGCTGCGCACTTCAAAATTATTGATCAATTCCTCCAGTGCCATACAGCCCAATTCCTGACAATCCCGTTTGAACGCCAAAATCTTCTTATCGCTCGCAACGGATCTATTTTGACCAACTTCCACATGAATACCTGCATCACCTATGCGAATTGCGCCACTATTTGCGTAAACTTCCAAAGCCCAATTGGCGACGATTCTACGCATAATAGTCAATGTGGACTCATCACCTAAAACTTTATCTGCAGTAGCAAGGCCGATCACCATTATAACCTCATTCTCCGCGCTTTCGATATAAGATTTCAATGTTAATGGTGAAAAAGCTGGATCAACTGCACCGACAGCCCCCTTCAATTGCTGTGGAAATATGGATGTATTTTCTGAAAAGTATTTCATGTATACCTGTTTAATTTATAACCTCTTTACTTGTTTTTCCTTTGTCGAGCGTTTCCAATTCAACCTCTATAAATTTGAATTCTAAGCGCGGATATTTTGCTTTCCATCCATTGTATTCAGCGATGAAATAGAGCGGTTCCAACAGCAGCTCACGATGAGGATTAAGCAAAGCGACCTTCGCATTAAAAGCTACGCGCTTATCCGATCCACTACCCGAACCCATATTTTTACCCGGGCTATCCCCGACCAATGTAGGATCCAAATCCAAAGCACGCATAAGATGCTGTGATGCTTCGCGGCTATCTTCCAAGTTTTCGCCGCCCTGGATTGCTTTTTCTATTGGTGTGATTTTCCATCCAGGTATTTCCTTACCTGTCTGCGGATCGTAACCAACTTCCGATAAAATGGTACGCCCACTGGCTTCCACGCCTGTCAGCTGATCATTGATTTCTTTTACTTTGGCTTTTTTAATCGCCGTCTGTTCATCAGCATTTAGTTTTGTCCAATCTTTATATGCCGATGGCCAATAAGAAAAAGGGATTTGCAGAATGTATTTGGCAGACAAAAGCTGCTTCATCATCGCCGTTTTGCTTTTGGGTACCATGCGCGATATCTCTGCCCATGTAGAGGTAATGAAGCCATTCCAGTGTGCAAGCTGATAGTAAATTTTACCAGGAGAAGGCGACGAAACTGGATAGATGTAGCGAGGTAATTTTGAACTTTTTACAGTTTCAACCTTTGTAAAATCATACGGATCGATGACATCAATCTTTGTGGTTTCTGTATCATCTGCTTTCGCATCAGGGAAATTCGCATTGACATAACAATATTTGACTTTACCGTTTTTATCCATCTTTTGCCATCGGCAAAATGAGGCATCCTGCGTACCAATGTAAGCTATGCTGTTACCATCTTTCGACTTGATCAGTTCAGGGAATATATTGGCAAACCAAACAAAATCCGTAGCAGCTTCATAAAAATACCTTTTGGTCGTGGTATCGCTCAGAAACATATCGATATCATCATCTTGGATATCACGATAGAGGTATTTCTTTTTTTCTGTGTCAAAATAACGTTCCATTGCAACAACGCCCTTGCCTATCAACAGACGTGCTTTCCAATCCAACATCGTCGGAATCTCGGTGGAAAGCTCGGCCATTTCAATGACCTGCTGAGGGAAATTGTTATCCTCGCCCCACATAGCGATATCACTACCTGCATTGGAATCTTTTATTTTCGGATCAACTGGTTTAACTTTCAGCTCACCGATATTCAATACCTCACCAATATCTACGATTAAACTGCCATTACCGACCAGCGCTAAATTTTCACTTATAAATTTGGGCTTACTCATTATTGAACCACCTCCATGCCGTTAAATTTTAAAACCAAATGCGAATGAATTTTGACCAGACGATCACTATTTAAATGCCGAATGTTACGCGTATGATTTTCATAGTGATTTGGGTTCCTTGCCTTATCCTTCCTAGATGGACCACCGACAAAAACAGCCGAATCAAAGTGGATCAGTTTACCCCCTTGATGCTTCTTTTGATCACAGGTAACGAAGGATATGGAGAAAGGGATCAGATCCCGGTCACGACCTCGCATCATCATCGTATTGAGCATGTCTTTAATTGAAATAGTTACATTTTCACGCATACCCAAAATTCATGCTTCCTGCTCGCGCGCGAAAGGACACCGCCCGAAAGGGAAAGAAAAACCAACGCAAACCATTCCAGTAGAAAAACAGCTAAAAATTTAATTTTTAGCTGTTTAACTCGAAACTCCGAAATCAAAAACAGCTTTGCCGCACAATCGACCCCGCCACGCACTATCCAAAAAGGAAAGGAAAATGAGCAAATTTGACGATATCTGAGGAGGGGGTGCCCCCCTCCCCCACCTACCCGATGATGAGATCACCGACCTGCTCGACGTATCCGTATTGTGTCTTGAACTTGCCGATGTATAGCGTATCAAAGGCATCACTGAGGTGTGGAGCATCCTCCTGTTTGACCGAACTATTGGACTCTGGTCGTTTATCCTTCTCGGTACCGTTCTTTCCCGACCGTGTCTGCACCTGTTGCATGGAAGTAAGCAGTGCATCACAGTTCTCACGATTGAAACGTACAGGCTTGAACTTACTATCGTTCTCTTTAAACACTGCTTCAAACAACCTAAAACGAGTTTCATGCATAGGCTGTTGGCCGATGTCAAAACGGTTGACCGCCCAATCATTCTTTATTAACCGAGCCGTCACCATATCCGATAGCGTTTCCAAACGTGTTGCATCCGTTACATTGGCTGTGTTGTCGTAGAAGTAATTAACCGTATGATTGTTGTGATGCTTATAGTATTTACAGAAGTCATCTACGAGATCATCCAATACCTTTTCCTGCTCACGCTTTACATACATAGACTTAAGTACCCGATAGAACCGTTCTGTTTCTTGACCGATAACCAATGACTTGATCGATGAATTATAATCGAATGAGATATCGATCGGCATACCCTTGATCAGGTCCCCATCATTACGGCAATCCTTAACCAATCCCTCCGGAAGGTATAAGCCCATCGATTCGATATAAGAATAATCATACAAGGAATAACAATGGTGATCCGTATCCAGTAGATGATAGAAGCCATTAGTTACCGCGATGACATTCTCATTCAGTATAGCCGCACGAAATACAGGCCATAGCATTTCTCTACGCCATTGTTTGATTGTATCGACGCCCAATATCTCCAGGTTATCCAATGACGATGCCTCAGAATAATATACGGTATTGGCACGCAAGGCATTCAGCACACGGACATACTCATTACGCTTGCGACGGTAGTACCTTTTACTTTCAGTGGTTTCGGCCAAATAAAATTGCTGTTCCAGTCGTTGTACTTCCAATTGAAAGTTGACGATTTGAGCAATCTTCTTGGTGTCCATTAAGTCCTTCTTATCCAGGATCCATTTCGCTTTCGGATCGGTTGGCATATCCGTGCACATGGTGACCATGTGATGCTCAGGCCGTGAACCGAATATTTCACGATTACCCCGATTGATCGGTGCGATATCATCCATATACCGCTTATGGTTGAGAAATCGAACCTCATCACCTGCAATAGCATCCACTGTTTTTCCGTTTGCCGAACCAGGACGGTCCTGTGAGATCAGGTGGAATGCGTGGCCGTTCCACCAAAATATAGTATGCTCCGGATGTAACACCGGATAAATGGCATCAGGTATTTTATATTCTTTAGGTGGACGACGACGCACCCAATAATGTAGGCCTTCGTAGTAGCCAAAGTTTTCCCATGCCTTCATCAATGGCGGCAATGTGCGATCTAGTAATTGCATATAGGTCAAGCCTACCAAACCGGTAGCGCCACGAGGCATGGCATTAGCTGCTTGAATGGTTCGATATGCCAATGGTCCCTGCGTTTTTCCGGTACCACGCCCCCAAACATCGAATTCCTCTTTGCACATGGTCAAAATAGACCGCTGCTGAGGTTTATTAAAGTACATGACTTTTTCCCTATACCTCTCCATCTTCCAAATCTTCAAAGTACACGTCCACGGCTTCATCTTCCAACATTCGATCGATAGAAGATGATTTACCTTTTAATTCTTTCAACAGGTCAGCTTTTACAGCATCTAGATTGTCTATTTTCTCAAATCCTAAATTAGACGCATCCGGTTCAATGACAGGCTTAATCGGCGTGAATTCCTTATAGTCTGGAATATCGTGGTCTTTTTCATGCAACCCTTTTACCTTACTTAGTTCCTTGTAAAATGCAGATGCCGCCCGAAAGTCCCCAGCACCATGCGCTTCCATCATCATCCTTTCGCCCCAATAAATATGCATACCGCGCGCATAGTCTTTATCTTCTTTTGATTCAAAGGTTTTAAAAAACTGCTGCGACATTTGGATGTCAATGTAGGCCTGTGCCTGAGACACCTTAAAGCGAGCCATTATCCAGTGCGCCAGTTCTAATTTTTGATAAGGACGGTTTATCCTGTGTACTTCCACCTCCAATTGAAGCTCATAATCAAACTTTGTTATCTTTTGGACAAAACCTGTTCTTACCTGCGCATCCACCTCTCGAATGCGTTCATAAACGCCTCGATCAGTTGGCGAAAGAGAATCAATTTTATTTGCTAAAAAAGCTCTGAAAATACGATCCAATATCGTATCACTTTTTATATGCTTTGGTCTTAGTTCACCCATTACAATTCCACTCCTTTCCGCTCAGCGATCAGTTGAGCAATGCGCGCTTTCTTCTCACGAAGCTTTTGTTCAGACTTTGCTTTATTTCGCAATTGGTCATCAGGCTTTTGTAGTCGCTTCTCCATTTTATTCACCTGGACATACAAGCGTTGCAACTCAGGCGTTGCAAATACAGTCTGTTTAGTAACGATATCAGGCAGTTCGCCATGTTCCTCAAAGTGATCGATCTTTTCGAATATCATCCTTTTACGTTCCACTAGCTTTAAAATCTGAATGGCGTATTCCAATCGGGTTTTATCTGTCTTGCATCGTGTTAACGCAAATCGATTCGAATCAATCTGACGGTATACCTGTTGCAGATCATACTTAAGCTTTTTTAAAATGTGGGAGTTATCGAACTTCTTTTGTTCGACCTGATTGACCGAGGGTTTTATTTCTACCTCCGGTTCAGTTTCAGGCGTATCACTGGAAAACTTTCGCAATTCATCCTCCAGTTTTTTGACCGTATATTCAGACTTGCTTTGGAACAAGTCTTTTAAAAATTGATTAGTTGATAGGCTATTGAATAATGCTACCCCCTGCCAATAATCTTTATTTTCAAACCATTTATGCACTTCCATAGGCTAAAAATGCGAAAGGGAAAGTATGAGAGAAAGGACGCTTTGTTGTCGGAATTGTTTATCTTTGCACCTCTCACAACGTACTAAACAAAAAAGCACAAGATAGCGGAAGATTTACCCTCCGGGCTATGCTTGTGCATTTGTTTTTAAAAACGTTGTGAGAGACTTTTTATTTAACCGGAGGGCTATTTTATCTCAACAGTCCTAAAAAAGTCCACCAACATTCTCATTAGCATAATTCTCTTTTTTAATCCCTTTGCTAGATTTTCATCACCATAAGTTTTTACGATATCGTCTATAATATCTTCTAATTCAATTATCAGGTCTTCTATACTTTGGATATCCAAAGTTTCAAGATGATTGAAAAAATCGATCATTTCAGATTTCAATAACGTTACCGACTGATCACTGTCAGTTTTAAGAATGAGCACATTGTTTACCATATATAGATTTATTTTAATTGGGAAAATGGGGATATTATCTAAAAATAGGATGACGATAACAACAGTATTACATAAAAAAGCCCCTACAATGAAGGGCTTACTTTATCCGAACTTTGAGCCTTTTTAGGCTTTATTTTCTGCAAGTACCTGGTACCTGCAGTGAACAATTCGTTTGCTTTCTCTAAGGAAATATAACGAAAATCAACACGACCAATTTTAGATTCCAAAATTGGCGAATTCGTATTCACCACCTCGTAGTGATCTACGATTGCAGGTGATACCTGCCAATTCAGTTTCGCCATTATGGTGCAGGTACTGGAAGTTCACTATCGTAACGGTAGAAAGGCGATGCACCATACCAACCGAAAGTAACTTTGATACCTTTCTCTCCAGTTGGGCCAGTCCCAAAGTTCATATCGATATTTTCGACGTCAACCATGATATCCTCATTACCTGCCTGCCAAAATCCCGGACCACCTTCAGCACCTTTAAATAGCAAAATACCAGTTTGATTTTTAACGATTTTAGCGGTACCAACATTCTGAGCCCCGATAAATGGAATAAAGGCTTCAATAGTACCTTTGGAAATTTTGGATTTCTTTTCACCCTCCAATGTTGAATTCGCTCCCGACTTTTCATAAAGCAAAGTCATTTCAATTGGAGCTTTACCAGCTTTCAGGACGTGTGGATCAGAAATAGTGACCAAAGAAGCCGCAGTTGTTCCCCCAGCTGCCGGTGCCGCAATAGACGCGAAATAGTTTTCGGGAATCCAATAAATTTTACGAGATATACCGGCAGGATTCTCACATCCATCGGCATAGGCCAATTTCATATCTGTAATTGTATCGAAACAAGACATAATTCAATAATTTTAAAATTTAACCTTCTAACAAAGTCAAAGCACCTGACCCAGCTTTTACTAGTTTAGCTAGTAAGTTTGAATCCTCAGCAACTTGTTCTTTTGTCTTACCATCTACTCCGAAATTAACTCGGTATGTATTTTTACCGACTTTAGCTGTAATATCGATCACACCACTTTTGCTGTTAAACTTATTAATAGCATCCTCAGCAACTGCTTTTACTTCTGCCAATTCACTATCCTTAAGCTCTAATTGAATTTTAGTTTCGGATTTGTGTTTAGAAAAATCACTTTCCAATTTATCATAAGCCTTTTGTGCGGCTTCTAACGTTTCAAATTTCATTTTAATACTTTTAAAGATTAGAAGATAGGGACCGGATATCCGATCCCATTTAATTACATATCATTCATTGTAATCTCATCACCATCCTGGTAATTAAAACCAAGTACACCTGTGATGCCCAAATCAACCGTATACATGTTAAGGATGACACCAAGAGTGGATAGATCCGACAACAAATCTGTACCCATCAAAAGATTTGCTTTTGTAGTACAAACTAATTTTTCCGATCCTGCCATCCAGTCCACTGGCTTTATAATACAGCCCTTTTGAGTCTTAGGAAGGTAGAAACCAACACCATCAGGCGACGTGAATTTTGTCACATCTTCAAAATCATCGGCAAATGCATCCCAAGCATTTAAGGAACAATACATAAATAATTGTCTATTGGCTCTTACAACAGGATCATGAGCACGATAAACTTGAATCATTTTCTTATAGGCATCTGTCATTACGGATCCCGTCGATACAATTTTTTTAATATCACCTGACGTACGTCCATCATCCAATCTAGTACCAAGACCAACAGTAATAGCCAAAGCATTCGCATTTTCAAATTTTTCAGGAGTTGTCAATGGAGTTTCTCCAGCATTGGTTGCAACTTTCACTTTGAAATAAAAAGTCTTTTTAATTACCTGAAAGGAAACAAGTGATCCGACTGCATAGGAAGTGGCATTGTTGAATGCAGAAAACTTATCTTTTCCTACCCCAGCCCACCCAGTTTGATTACTTAAAATTGATGCATTTTCATCAATGATAGCTTCATTTGTGAATTGAGCAAAAGGGATTCTTTTGTTGTTAACATTTTCGCCAGAGCCACGTTCTTCACCCAAATAGCTAGTACGGTACTTAGCTGGCAGAATAGAAATGTCGCGTTGAAACGCATCTACACTCAATGTACGTCCACTATATTCAAGATCATTACCAGCACTTTGAAATTCACCTGAGAAGGGTTCAGGACCGTTATTTATCGTAAGCTTGGTTAAATTTAAAGCGTGTTTTACATTAGGTACTAAAGTTATATCTTTAGCTATAGACATACCCGTAACAAGCCTTCGACTTAATTCCTTCTTATGCTTTCCAGCATAGGCCGCAAGTTTTGTTAAATCAGGACTGATTGTATCAAACAAAACTCCTTTTTCTGCAGTTCTAGGGATAAAACCCAAAACAAACATAATACCACCAACGAACAATCCGACAGATTGATTAAAAGCATTCGCCGCAAACATTGCCACAAACATGATCACAAGCAGCCCTGCAGCAATTGTGAACAAATCTTTAAAACGATTTCCCATTTTATATAAATTAATAATATTTACAAATTAGACTTTACCATAAATGGCTTCATACTCAGCATCCACCGAGGTACTAAAATCATCTACCTCTTGTTTTGTGCCTGTCCCAGGATTATCATTTTTATCCGTAACCGGAACAACTGGCTGATCAGCAGGTTTAGACCCTAAATCCTTTACTTGCTTTTCAAGCTCAGCAATACGGGCATCTTTTTGAGTGACCGAATTTTCAAGGTCAGTAACCTTGGTTTTCAAACCAGTGTTTTCAGTGGACGCATTTTCCAAACCTTCCAAATAGGAATCGGACACAACAGTTACACCCTCAACTCCTGCTTTCTGAATTTGCTCGTTTACAGCTTCGAATTGTTCATTCGTTCTATCATTTACAGCCACTTTGGCCAATTCCGATAATTTTGAGTACTTATTAAACATATTATTTTGATTTTCTGAATTATTAGTTTCGCTCTTGTTTATCTTACCTTGAAACCAAGCGGCAACTTGACCGTAAGACATATTTTTAACATTTTCGGGAGTTTCTTCCGCTTCGTAATCTTCAATAACATCGATCAATCCCTCCGCCAAAGCTTCCGCAGGAGTGTAATAATGATCTTCTCCATCAAAGTATTTAGCTTTCACTTGTTCCAATGTCAACCCTAGACGATCGACTAAGAAACTGGCTAAGATATCATCGTATTTTTCGAGGTCTTCTGCTGTTTTCTTTAAAGATTTCGAGTTACCGTACCCGTAAACAGAAGCACTGTGAAACATCAGTAAGGAACCTTTTGCAACGTGCGCATTCCCTTTTTTTGCAGCTGCCATTAGGATTGCTGCCATTGAAAACTCAATACCATCACCATAAAGATGAATATGATCGTAAAGAGGTGATGACTTTATAGCGTTGGCAATCGGCAAACCTTCCCACACTGAACCTCCTGGACTATTGACATGAATATCTATTCGCGAACACGTACTTTCCAGTGCATTAAATACAGCTAAAAAATCAGCTGCATTAACATCACCCCAATAAGGTCCGATGTCACCGTATATTTTAAGTTTACCTACTCCAGTTGTACCGGAAGCTAATACCTGGAAATATCTTTGTTTCATATTCTATTTGCTAAAACCAAACTTTAAGAACCCAAATATCCATTTAGAAAAAAGCCTTTGAAAGGACACTAAAGCGCCCTTTCAATTTGTGTGACTGAATATTTAAACTCATTCCCTGCCATATCCGAAGGCTTAGCACCGCGCTCTCCCGATCGTGACACCAATACTGGAGTATCGAGGGTGCCAATGATTGTTTTGATACCATTCAAATCAGTTACCCGAATAATGGAGCATTGTCCGATATAGCGAGCAAAGTGTGTTTCGTCTTTTTTTGAGGGGAAATGCCGTTTGAAAGTACCGGCATAGGTGTAGGTAATACCTTGATCAGTTTCATTTTCGTCGTCTTTGAATTGACCAGATTGCGGAAGATGGGCAATAACTTCCCAATACTTTCCATTTTTAAACTGTAAAGGATTGACCGAGATCAGGTCATCGATATGGCAAAACTCGAAACGAGCTACACCACCAATATTTTCACCGCTATGCAATTTCATACTGCAAAGGGATGGATGATTAGGAGTTTAGGAAAGGACTATGTTTTTATATTTTTTCAAGTGACACCAATTAGTGTCCTTTTGCGTTGGACATACTGGACATTTGGACATAAAAAATAAAAAGTGCCTTTACTGTTACGTTAAGGCACTTATGTTTTTAGAAATTATGTCCAACGGGGTGAAAATCGTGTCCAAGTATGTCCAAATATCTATTATTGGCAATAGAAAATGTTTTCTAGCACTATTTATTTCAGAGTAGCAAGTAAAGTTTTTAAAATTTATCTAACGTTGTAATATAATAAGAAACAGTAAAAATAATACGATGAAAAGTTTATAGGAAAACTTCATGAAATCTTGCAAATAAGGCCTTTGCAATCCATTTTGAAAAAAACATATAATATTTATCCGTATTTTTGAAGAAGTAAGTGCAAGATACAAGATGAGAAAAATAGCATTTTGTAAAATCACTTTGGAGTAGTTAACGAAAAAAGCCACCTATGTCCAGTAAGTAGCTTCTTTCTATGGTTTCATCTTAAATCAATACCAAATGGATATGAACCAATGGATTGTAGTGCTAAAAGTTATTTTGCTTATGACACAGATAACTAGCACAGTCTTGAAGACAATCAAATCTAGGAAATAGTTCTTAGAATTCAAAGGTTCTAACAGCAATGTTAGAACCTTTGCTTTTAAATGACATTTTATTTATGTCTTTAGTAACAAAAAAAAATAATATTTCCATTTAAAACATCACCATCTGCATTTCCTGTTTCACCTCCAGTACCGACAACTGTAATGGTATAGTCAATAGACCCTGCTTTACCTCACCTTTTCTTTTAGCCATTCTTTCACGTTCGCGGTAGTACCAACGCTTACAGTTATCAAAACTTAAATCATCCTCCGAAAAACCATAAAAATCAAGAAAGCGCTTGATGTTATAATCTACATATTCATCCGGCCGATTGTGCGCATGACACCAACTGTACATGTTCTGCTTGATGATCAGATCGACAGATTTTGAAAACGATTTTATATTTTCATCCGAGATATAACCACCGTGCTTTTTGAGCAAATAATCAGAGACAAAAATATTTATAAAACCACCTAAACTGTATTTTTTAGATGGTCGCATTTTCCCTGGATCAACCTTGCTGAAAGGTTCCATTAAATTTTTGAGCAAAACTGTGATCTGATTATTATCGGAAAGCTCCAATTGCTTTCCAAACGCTGTAGTAATGTAAGTTTCCACATGCGGCTCTACTGTAAGTTGGATAATATTTGACATGGCTTTCCTTTTGGCTTTAACTACCTCAAATATAATAAATTAATATTAAAAACTAAAAAATATAGTATTTTACTAATTTATTTAGTTTTTAATATTTACCTTTGGACATGGTTGGACATAGTTGGACACGTTTAATATAGTATTATATAGGTTTTATTAGTATATATATAATAAGATAAGTATATAATTATCAATACTATATAAAGAATGGTAGTTGCTCATTATTCTTGCGTGTCCAATGTGTCCAATGTGTCCAACGCTAAAAACGGTTTTTAGATGAATGTAAATAATTTATATAAAACATATGAGGAAATATGCCGGAAACGCCCAAAAGCAAAAAAGAAAATATCGGAAGGAATGCCATTAGGATTTGCCGAGCATATTCGCCGATCGGCTTTAGGAGCAGCAAAGCACGTAGGAATACAGGCAGGCGAACGAATTATTTATGAAGCCTATTCAAGGTGGCCCGAATTGATAGAGGATGAAATTAATATATTGAGAAATGAATGTACCATTGACAACGGAAATTTTGATGGATTTAAAGATGAAGGGTTATAATATCCTAAAGTCCAATAATTGTGTGGATGATGCCACTCAAATTTTTAGCCCAGCAAAGATTAATGATTTGTGGAAATTCTTAGAATATCTGGACGGACAATCGGCAACGGTAGTTATTGAGCAGATTTTAGATGCACCGGAAGATTCTTTTGAAGGTAAGTTTCTGAGAGTGTACTAAAATTTCCGGATGATTTCCTTTTACATTATATTTGTTTAAGCTAAAAAAATAATTATGAAAAGTGAAAACAATCAAGAGAAAGAAGAGCAATCTTCAAAGAACCTTACTTGCGGCATAATTATGCCGATTGCTGAGCACAAAGACTATCCCACAAATCATTGGAACGATGTGCTAGAAATTGTTAAATCTGCAATAGATGAAACTGAATTTAAGACTTGTTTGGTTTGGGATGATCCAGCGACAGGTCTTATTCATGAACGTATTGTCAACAATATATATAATTGTGATATTATAATTTGTGATGTAAGTTCAAAAAACCCTAATGTCATGTTCGAGTTAGGGTTGAGGTTGGCATTTGATAAACCTACTATTATTATAAAGGACGAATTAACAGGATATTCTTTCGATACAGGAGTGATAGACCATATATATTATCCATCATCTTTAAGATTTTCCGAGATAAATTCATTCAAGCAGAAACTAAAAGACAGAATTAATGCAACCTATGAAAAATCAAAGAATGATAGTAAATATTCGCCATTTTTAAAGCAATTTGGGACAAAGATAGTGCCTGCCGAAATAGGAGAAAATAAGATTTCAGAGAATGATTACATTGTGAAAACTTTAGAAGTTATAAAAACGCAATTAAATAAAATTTCTAATAAAGATTCTGATTCAAATAGACTTAAAACACAGAAAGAAAATATTTTAGAATCAGAGATTATTGATTTTATTAAATCCAAAGGTAGACCATTGCAAACTATTAGAGAAATTTTTGGTATTAGAGAAAAAGTTAACAGAAAATACGTTTCAAATGTTTCTGCTAATGAGATCATAGAAAAGGCAATGGAAATGGGGGTATGGGAACGAGATGCATCTGTAGTATTAAACGAAGAAAATAAATTGTAAAAACCAGCAAATGCTGGTTTTTTATAGCCTCCTTCCAAACTCTGCCAATACTGCTTCATAATTTCTGCGAAATACGGGTTCATTTTGTAGCCTGATATCGAAAACTTCAAAATAATACATGATTGTTGTATGGTCACGTTTTAGCTGTTTGGCAATATGAACTAACGTACATTTAAGACGTTCCCTTAAAATCCATGAAAAGAAAATACGGCAGTCAACGAGCAATGTATTTCTTCCTTTTCCAATTAAATCGGCTTTACTATATCCCATAGTTTTTTGAATTACTTCAAAAACAAGATCACTATTTTTAGAAATCTTAGTTTGTTTTTCAGCTGGTAAACCAGCATAAATCATCGGTTCTATCATGATTTTAAGTTTTTAATTCGACAATCAATTTGCGTGGCGACCCATGCCGCCACGAAAGCAATTAGAGGTATCATAACTGGAGAATTTTGCTTTTTAATTCTTTTTCGAATGCTCGGTAAAGGCTCAGAATTTTACCATCTTTTTGAGCTACTATTTCCTTTTGGTCATCATATTCAATTTTGGAACCGTGAACGAATTCGATAGTAGTTTTTTCTCCAGTTGATATACTCCAGCCGTTTTTGACAAGAAACTGTTTCATTTCTTCGTCACTAATGAATAAATCCATACCTAACAAAAATTGATTGGTTTACTAATTTTAAAAAAATCGTATACCCACACCCATGGATTATTTCCCCATGTTCCGGTTCCATGAATAGATTCCCAAAGAGTTTTAAAGGATTCTTGCGGAGTAAATCCAAATGGCCCCCAACAATTTTTACTGTAGTCCCAACATGTATATCCATCTTCATCTACCAAAATACCCTCACCGATTGCATCTTCCTCCGTAATCTTATTCAAGCGTTCAATCCTCACTTTGATAACTTGAAGGAAGTTCCTAGCAGCTTCTTTTGGCATATAAATAGACGGTTGCCAATTAATATTATACTCTTGTGCATGTTTATTTGAATGTTTATCTGCTTTATATACAAATCCAGCCATATTAAAATCAAAACATTTAGCATCTTGGAAAGTCTCCCTTACCCAAAGAATATCACCTTTCGAATATTTATTTTTTAAAACTTGATGAATTATCCATCTATCAGGATATCCAGGAGCTTTCTCCTTAATGGCGAAATCGCCTTGTTTTTTCCATCCTTCACACGTGTCTATGAATTCCCCTTCTTTCAATACGATATGCTCTTTCACAATTCTTCGGGTCTGATTTTTGGTACCCAAAGCCTGAACCATTTGGGTACTAAATAAAATTGGTTTAAATGTTTCCATGATATCTCCCTTTAATGTTTTTTAATTGATTTTTTGATCTCTGTCTTATTGCTTTTTTTAGTGATCGGTTAGCATTTTTTGTCGTTAGCTTATCTAGCCTGGAAATCGATTTTACAACACCAGGAATACCATCCTTATTTTTTACTCTGAACTTAACGGAATGAAATTTTGCATACTTTTTCACAACGTCACCTCCTTTCCATCCGGTTCGGGGAAACCATCATTAAAGGCATCCATCTGCTTTGGAAGTTGAATTGTTTTCACGGGTTCATCGTCCATTTTCAAACCCATGGCTTGGAGCTTTTCGCGCAAATCTTCTACAGTTGTACCGCGGATAAGATCCACATTTAATCCAGCATATTTGAACACCATACCCCAGGTATATTTTCCGCCGAATTGAGCTTTTTTTCTACCCTCAAAGGAAGCATCAGAACGCAGATAATTTTCAAGTGTTGCACGGTCCAATACGTTTGGATCACGCCGCCTGTGCATTGCTTCTGCATACATCTGGTAGATATCTTGGACTCTCAGGTGGATATTACCATTTTCGAGCTTAAAGTGCTTGTCTTCGATAATGGTACCATCTGTAAACAACTGCTCAACAATCTGCCAAAACTTGGATGTGTCATCACTTCCCTGCAGTACGCTAAATTGAGATAGAAGCAACTCTTTACATTGTTCTCTGAATTCATCAACTGTAAAAGGGAATGAAATATGCTCAGCCAATAAACCGATCATAGTGATCATCATAGACCAATTGCTAAGCATCCTTTCATCGATATCATCTTTTGCGACTAGCTTGGAAAATACACGTATCTCCTCCTCATAAAACTCCTTAAAATTATCTGCCACTAAATTCCGGTATGCTAATAGTCCAACAGTTAAATGCGAAAGCCCCTCTTTTTCCATGGATAGCAATGATCGATACAGCTGTCTTGCTTCCTCAGTACGTACAGTTTCGGCAAATGATATCAACATGTTTCGGGAAAACAAGGCAGGTTCGATAGTTGGCATTTCCTGACCGGACAAAATACAAGCAGAGGATATTGGCGTACTTTCAGTTTGGAAAGAATTATCCTTTTTACCGCGTTCGTAGCCAATACGGTCATAAATGTTCTTTAACGATTCAATCGTCTTGACTGGCAAATTATTTTTGTATTCATCTAGCCAAACAAGTCCATTTATAAATTGTGCGAGCTTACGCATGAACCCCACTGCTGTAGACGAACCTCCCAGCATGACTTGATCTTGCTTTTCACCGTACAAGTTCAAAATTGATTGAACCATTGTTCCCTTTCCCGATCCGCGCTTACCATAGGCAAATAAGATAGGGAAACGTGATCCCATAGCTCTAAAAATAATATCCGAAAAAAGTGCACAGATAAAGTAGGCAATACCGACACGACCGTTGTCTCCATAGACTTTACAGAATAACTCTGTCCAATCTTTCCATTTTGCATTCCCGACAATGAGCCTAAACTTTTTATCATTTGAATACATATCATCTTTGTCAGCAAATATTTTAGACAGTGCCGGAATGAAATAATTGATTTGTTCACCTTTAAGGTTTTTTGTAGGTACAATACCATAAGGATCGATGTCCAAAAAATTACTTTCTCCAATGACATAGATTCCGTTGGCAAAAGCAAAGAAATTCCCTTTACGATTGAAACCAAGATTTTTAACCATTGTTGTTGGTGCCTCTTCTCGCTGTAGCATATTTTGCAGCTTCACCAAATCAGCATCTGCACCCATCCAAATATAATTTCCGTGCCTAGCAATGACCTTTTTAAATGAACCAGCGGAAACAAAATCATCCGTATTGATATTGATCACACGTTCGTCTCCAAAAATATTCCTAATGATGATCAGGCGATAAGCCTCGGCATCAGACGTGTTAACATGGAATAGAATTTTAAGCCAAAAATTCGAAACAGGTCGCGGCAACCCTTTTAAATCTAAAGAGTAATAAACACCTTCGGACTTTTTGAGATATATACTGTATTTGATATAATCATTAGATTCATCAGCGTTTCCGATAGTCTGTTTTATAACGCCCTGCCGGATTGCTTCTTGATCTGTAATAGGTAATTTTGTATCGATCCCCTCTTTTCCAGCTAAGCTGAAAAACTTATTGGCGTTTTTAAATTTCTTTCTATTTTTCAGCGCATCGGTAAACTTTTTTTCTGCTTCGTCAAAATCATACTGACCGTTCAATGCCGATACACGATGAAAAAATGTTCTAGCCTCCTCCCCTAGCGATGCCAAAGAAAAAGCAATCATTTGCCAATTATTATAATCATCGGTGATATCGATATTTTCTTGTTCGAGGTCGGAAACCACCATTTCCACGCGCTTTAAATCACGTTGTATTTTAAACGTTAGCCGTGCTTCCTCTACCCTACTTTCTTCCTCAGCGATAAGGCGAACAGACTTCTCCTGAACCAATTCAAAAGGTTCCTTATTAATCCCGAGTTCCTCAGCATTGAGTTCTTTTGAATTTGGATTGAAATAAAAGTCAGGATCCCAAGACACAAAGCAAGCCCGAGCCACATCTTTACCACTGTCGTCCACATCCAAAAGAAAGTTACCAGCGAAAAAATCTTTTAACCATAAAAAGGTATCTCTGTGATAATGAGGCTCTATTTTGACAAGTATTTTAAGACCGTTTCCAGATGGTGAAATCCATACTGCCAAAACCCACTCAATCGACTTAAATTGCTCTTTGTATTCATCAAGCCGATCGATATCCAAGTTATCAAAATCTAATACCAACAATCCCGAATGCTTCTTAAGGGAATCCGTCAAACGCTTTGTAAAAGTTCCGGAAAAAGTGAAATATGGAAGCCCTGTTTTCAATGTTTTCCTCAGTGGTTCATTATCACATTCTCGCAATTTGATAATAGCATCTTTGTACGTATCAGAACCAATTAAATCCATTGCTTCCTTTACTCCCATATCACGCTTAGGAATCTTTTTAGTTATGGGACCAGGGTAAAAACTGAAAGTATATGTATTAGTCATTATTCTGATCTTTTATTTGTTCACCACTTAACAAAACGCCCATAACTTTTATAATAGCTGTCAAAGCTTGCTCATGCGAGCTATTCTCAGATAGATCAACCCCAAATTGTTTGTTCAAATCTTCAATAGGAGTATCAGATTCAAACAATAACATGAATAAGCAAATGCGCTCCAATTGTTTCCTAGTCATCTTTTCTATTTTTTAGGTTCATTATACTTTTTTATTTCTCTACATGCAGCGATGAAGATTACCACCATCATCGCCGCTAATTCATAGATTGCCATGATCAAAACGGCAAATCATCATCGGCCTCAGCAACCACTTTAGCCTTTTCTAAAAGCTTCATCGTTTTAACTCTCATGCCGATAGAATAGCCCCACCCCTGCTGATCCTTCCGTTCGTAAGATCGTCCGGACAACCAAACTTCCAGTTCGATTTTCCGATCAATATCTTCTTTAGTAATAGGATTCTCTTTGATAGCATCGTTGAATTGGTCAACTTGAAAGATATTGTCAGCTCCTTTTTTTTCTCCGAACTGGTTAACATAACCAGGAACAAAAACGATTATACTTTGACGCGTTCCAGTATTGGCACCTTCGCCATAATTTGAAGTTTCAACTGCCTTTACAATTCCTTTAAAACTTGTTGTAGCCATGATATTTGTATTTAGAGTGATAAAATTTATTAACTAACTAATGCTCTTACTTGATCGAGATTAACCATTGGAAGTAATGTACCACTAGCTGCTTTTGGTAGTAATTCAAAAGCTTCAGGGCAGTGCTTTTTAACCTGTAATGCTGTTTTTAAACCAAAAATGGTTTCACTTACTATTTTATATGATTCTCTATATTCACTTTTCAGTTTATCATATTGGGCATCTAGTTCGAAAAGCTTTTTGATTTCATCTGAATCCCCCGATATAATAATTGTATCGCTCCAATCTTTACCATTGAATGGAAGCCTGTGTGATAGATTAACCCTAATTCGTTCTTTGTTGGTGTGAGGGTAAATAAAATGCGCTTCTGTAGCATATTTAAAATATCCTTTGTACTTGTAAGAGGCTTCCAAAACAGTCTTGGGAACAGCATTAGTAGCTATTACTGTAGCAATTTGTTCCATTTTAGATTCAATAGCTTTGTAAGCTTCTTTTTTCTTTACCAATAATTTTTCAGCTGTTGATTCAGCTAGATTTTTTGATATTCTCATGATTTTTTTGATTAGTATTACTTTACTTGATTGATTTCTGCGAACTCAGTACACCAAACTACTATTGGCGCTATGGTTTCCTTAAAAAGAGGAAAGAACTTACTTTGCTCATTTGGAGCCAAAGCCAATATTAAATCAGCATTGCGGACAACTTTGGCGCAAACCGATTTCAGTGAGCTTTCCATATTGTTAGCGATCATTAGGAGCAACTTGTCAATTGCTGCAGCTCGACGGCCGTCAAGACGTTTGCACGCTTTTAGGTTATTTTGGCGGCTAACCACCCATTTGCGAATACGATCCAAAATGTATGACCGAACTTCACGTTCCCAAATAATTACGGCTAATTCAACCGGTACGATATTGAGCGTTTTCTTTGGAAGCCGGGCTTCCTTTGGAAAGCAAACGACACCTTGGCCATTCGCTCTGTTTACGTTAATCTGTAACATAGTTTATATTGATTATTTAATTGGTTTGACATAGATCATTTCATCGTAAGACAAAATGCTTGTGAGTTGCTTGCCCATAACGTACAGAGACAATTCAATTCCATCTTCACGTACATCAGTTACGTAGCACATGTGCGCGCCACCCTTACGGATGATCTGTAACTTATTACTTCGATCCATGCTAAACCGGAAAGAGGCTGACCACATTTTGTTTGCTAGTTCAAAACCCTGTCCCACTTTGACCAGGTCTTTACACATTTTTTTTGTTGCCATAATTTTAAGATTGGTTATCTGATATTTTTTAAAATGGCGAATGATACCATTTCGAGTTTATTATCGACTCCGAGCTTGCGTTGTATATTCTGATTATGAGTGCTGACTGTATCTTCTGAAATCGAAAGAATATCAGCTATCTCTTTATTGAATTTTCCCTGAGCAACGCATCGCAGAACATTGACTTCCTGTTTTGTTAAAAAGCCGTTTGCAACTTTTATTGTCGCGCAAAGCTTACCTTCATGCACACAATTGCCACGTCTACCACAATCAAAATATTCTGTGTGATCTATTTTGCCATTAGCATCGATATCGGGTTCCAAATCGAACCCACCAAAACGGCAGATAATATATTGCTTAAGCATTTCATCGCGCTGAGTAAGGTCCCAAGCAACTAAAGCATTTAGAGCTTCCTGATTTTGAAGCATGTCCGTTGCGACTACTTCAAGGATCCATTCTGGAATATTATCCCATTCAAAAGTTTGCCCTCTATGCAAGCATTTTAAATCATTATTATGCACATAGAACTCGACACCATTGTCTTCAAGCCCAGCAGGCAACACTTGAGATATTTTGTTTAGGTTAAGCATAATCTATAATTCATCTATTTTTTTTAATAAATCAGCTTTTGCCTTTTTGTCCTCTTCAATAATTAAAAGAGCTTTTTTTAGCACCTCATTTAATTGCTTCTTGTTTTTTCCTAAAAACGCATTACTAACAGTGCTAACGCTAATATTTAATTGCTCTGCGATCAACTCCATTGCACCAGTTGGCAAATTGCTTTTAACCTTACGAAGTTTTTTGGTAGTTATTTGGGATTCCATATTCAATATTTATATACAAATTTTGTTCATGTCAAAGTTGAAGATTTTTTTTGAACACGCAAAATTTTCGTATAAAAAACGCAAAAAACTTTTATAACACACTGATTATTAGAACAAAAATTTTTCACTTTTGCATTATGAGTACGCAAAATATTGGGCAAATATTAAAGAAAAGCTGGCAGGAATCCGGACTTTCTCAAAAGGAATTTGCAGACAAAATGGATATGTCAGTCAGGAACTTACAGTATTTATTTGAAAAGGAAGATATTCATATCTCTCAGTTAGCACTTGCATCTGCAGTACTACAAAAAGATTTCATATCCATATACCTAAAGCTTCCAAAGAAGGATGCTAACAAGAATTACGATTATTCAAAGATTTATTCACCATCAACAAATTTATTGCATGAGGGTGCACAAAAATATTCGCCTATTCCTAAAACTAGTAATGAGATAAACGTTCAGATTTCTATAAAAGGAGATTTTACCATTATGTCTAAATATTTTCCTGACTTGATAAGCAAAATTAAAAGAGAGGCTGAATCATATGGTCTTACAATAGCTTAGCATAACTATAGCCTACTAACCAAATATTACACGATGAATTTTATTGTTTTAAATTTTGACACAGCTACTGAATATAGAAATTCGGTTTGTCAAATCGAACTATCAATTGTCAAGAACAATATAGTTACTGAAACTAAAAAATGGTTGATAAAACCTAATAGCTATCCGATTTTAGAAAATATGTATGAAAACGGTATTACAGCGGAAATGGTTAAAGATTCACCTGAATTTGATATAGTATGGAATGATATCAGACCTATTTTAGAAAATCAATTAATTGTAACTCATAATGCTGGATTTCACATTTCAGCACTTAGAAAGGTATTGGATTATTATGAATTAGAATACCCTACATTTTATCATTTTTGCACTTCAATTGTTGCAAAAAAGACTAATCCATATATAGGAATTTACGTTTTTGATTATCTAGTAGATTCATTTAATATACACAAGAAATCGCCTAAAACGGTTCAAATAGCTGAAATAACAAAAAGAATTCTAAAAGATTTTAGTGGTGATAATATTGAAGAATATTTACAATCGATCGGTGTAAATATTGGCTACTTCAAAAATCCAAATAAGTTTATTCCTTGCTTAACAAAGCGAACCTATGTTAAAAAAGAGGATAAATACGGATTAAAGGATTTACCGACAGATTCATCTACCCATAATCCTGATTCTATATTTTATGGAGCTGAAGTCGTTTTTACTGGAGCCTTAGTTTCAATGCAGAGAAAAGAAGCTATAAAGAAAGTTGCAATTATAGGGGGAATTCCTTCAGATTCTTTGAAAACAACTACAAATTATCTCGTATGTAGTAACGAAGATGTCAAAAATATGACTCCAGATAAAATGACTGGAAAATACAAAAAGGCAATTTCATTTGCCGCTAAAGGGCATGATATTGAAATTATAGATGAATTAACCTTTTTAGAAAATTTATAATGAAAGTTACATTATTCAAAAAATCATTTTTTATAGTAATGATATCGCTCTGCTTTTCCAGTTGCAAAGAAGTAGAAGAACCTGATCCTTTAGTCAATCTAGTTGAATTCAAGATATCAACCGATTTACCTATTGAAAATTTGACTATAAAGGATGTATATCGGGATAATCCGATAATATTCCCCAAACAATCTATTCAGTTAAAAAATACTTATGTAAATAGTAATTCGACTAAAATTTATGAATACTCAGAAACAGTAAATATTTCTGAAAATGCAACTGTAGAATTGATAATTCCGAAAAACAGTAACAGAAAATTGTTTTCAGTAAGACTTTATGATAAAGTAAATATAGAATACTTTTTTGATGAAGATGGATTAACAAAAAAGAGATTTTCAGTTCCTGAAAAAAACAAAACACCTTAAGAATCTATAATGAAAGAATTAGAAAAGAAAGCAGAGTTCGAAGCTTTAAAACACACAACATTTATGGCATTGACAGATATCGCCAAAAAAATTAACACTTCGTTAGATATGGCCGAATATCTTAATATGCTCCAGCATAACTTCGAATCCGAAAAAAATAGGATCATTAATAGAACAATAAGAGGCGAAGATTAAAAAAACCTTCGCGATAGATTCGCAATAAAGGCTTAAAAACCTCTAAATCACGGCAAAATTATACACCAGGTGGGAGCACAAAGCAAAAAAGCGGATTTTCTAGCTAGAAAATCCGCTTTTTTGCTTTATCATACCGACCGCCTTTTTGGTGCAACAGCTACGGCGTGATCATCTTTTTAACGTTCCAATCGCCCAGTACACGATCCAGCTTATATATATCCCGTTTTTTTTCCGGAAGCTGATGTGACCATTCCACACGCTTGGAGAGATTCAATGCCCCGGCTCCTTTCGATCCCAATTCGGCGTAAAACACGGTTTTATGCTTATCTGGAAACAAGCTATCACCCTTCCATTCATTCCACCCTTCAGGAACAATATGAGCTCCCAAAGTACAATCTACCAACACCGTATTGGCGTAGGGACGCCATGGTCTGCCGAGAAATACTTTATCGACAGCTGCATCTGCAGCGACAAAATCACACTGCTCAAAGACATAACCGTACTTTTGCCCCTGAGGTGTAGCAGCAGCTGTGACATACGAATTTCGCAGGGATAGAATCCGGCATTGCTGAAAAAATGCAATGCCCGGCCCGAAAATAAAATCTGTTGTTCCGCTGATACTGCAATCGAAAAAATAGCTCCTTGCACCGCTTTTACCCAGATATAAAGTATCCTGAAAACCCAAAAGACGGCAGTTGACCAATGCTATCTGGTCACCTTCCAGATGAAGTGCCACCGCCTGCCCCACTGGACCAGCTGCATTTTCGATCGTTAAATCCTTGATGAGCACCCTACTCCCACGAACCAATAAGGTATAACTACTGAATGTCCCAAGCGTAAGATCCCCTCGCTCATCTGGACAGTCAACCTTCTTACCCGCATAATCATTAAATACAATCTTGGTATGGATAGCATCCTCACCTATAAGCTCAATATTTTCGATATACGTTGGGATCACTATTTTTTCATGATAAATCCCTTTCCTGATCCAAATCCGAACGGCCTGTTCACCGCGAAAAGCACGAACCGAATTTACTGCAGCTTGTATACTTGTAAAATCACCCTTTCCCTGTTGGTCTACTGCAATCAATTCGGGAGGAGCAGCCCGCCCCCCTAGCGCGGTGAACAGTATACCCAACAGTAGGCCGACAGGCAGCATCTTAAATACATTTATTTTTCTCTTCATGAGTGTGTTTTTAGCATAAACCCTATTGCTGAGCTTATTATATTATCATACAATTTTAATTACCCTAAACGGTCAATAAGGCTAAAGTAGGATAGCAGCATCCTTATTTTTCTATTCTAAACCAGTCTACTTCAGCATAACCACTATCATTGCTGTGCTTTTCTCTACTTGCATAGAGGCCTAATGCTGCACCAACCCACTTCCCTGGCTTAGCCTCAAATTGACCTCCCACGGGTATATAACTTTTGCCATCCAAACTATATGACCATTGACAGGAATTTCCATCTTTGACTACTACACGGATATACACAAAGTCATCCGGCAAAGAAGAAACGGACTGCACATTTTCCGCATGACCAGCATAGGCCCCTGAACAACGACCAGAGTAAAGTTGAAATTGACCTTTATCTTTACGTATAAAAAGCTGGGAATAATCTTCACCGACCACCACCAGTCCTGCTTTTTCACCAAGTTCCTTCTCATTGGGACGCAGTCGTATTTTTGCTGTCACACTGAAATTTTCTGCAGGAAACTTTTGCGTCATAATGTAAGGCGCCGACATTAGGTTTTTACCTCCTTGAGGCTCTTGTTGGCTATAGAGCCGGAGCTTACCCTCATGTGATGGCATAAGCCAAGTACCATCCGGATTAGCCTGCCATTGCCACTGCAATCCTAAATGAGGAGACTCAAACTCGTCCGATTCCCGAGGATTGACCGGAGCAGAGACCTGCTTTCCGACGTTAGGTTTCCTATAGGTAGTCACGGGGGTACCTATGCCATTTCCATCGCTATCCTCGCCGATGATGGGCCAATTCTCTTTCCAGACCATCGGCTGAAGATGCACCACACGTCCCAGGGCTTCTTTATCCTGAAAGTGGAAAAACCAGTCCTCCCCAGAAGGAGTATCTACCCACGCACCCTGGTGCGGACCATTAACTGCCGACTTGTTCTGCGCCATAACCACCTTACGCTCATAGGGCCCATAGATATTTTTCGAACGCAAAACCAATTGCCAGCCCGTGGAAACCCCACCCGCTGGTGCAAACAAAAAATAGTATCCATTCCTCTTATATACTTTGGGCCCCTCAATTGTAGGGTCCAATTCATGCCCATCATAAACAATTGTACCGCGATCCAATACACGAGTTCCGTCAGTACTCATCGTTGCTATTGCCAGAACACTTTTCAAGCCTGCACGGCTCCCCGCATAGGCATAAGCTAAATAAGCACGACCATCTTCATCCCAAAACGGGCATGGATCGATCAATCCCTTTCCTGGGAAAACCAACGTTGGTGCTGACCATGTTCCCCGGATATCCTTTGTTTTTATCTGATAGATTCCAAAATCCGGATCGGGATAATAAATATAAAATTCGCCATTGTGGTATCGAATTGAAGGTGCCCATACTCCTCCGCCATGTTGCACGCTACGGAATACCGCTTCGGGCACTTGCCGCTGCAGCGCATGACCTACAATCGTCCAGTTGATCATATCTCTGGAATGTAGAATAGGAAGGCCTGGACTGTGATGAAAACTGGAGGCAACCATATAATAATCTTTCCCTACACGGATCGCGTCCGGATCGGAATAATCAGCATGGATAATAGGATTTTTAAATTTTCCATTTCCAAGATCCGGACGCCACACCTCAGAAGTGTAATTCTGTCCGAATGCCAATAAACAGCTAGTCAAGGTCATATAAGCGATCAGGCAACTCATTCCAATCGTTTTATTTTCAATTCTTATCATAAAATTCGAGCATAAAATATTCATTTAAATTCTTAAGCTCATTTCTATAGCCAGCATGCTATGAAATGACGCCTTAGGTTTATCTGCTACTTTTTAAAAATTGGTTACCAGTTAAAAATAGCTTTTTACGAATGTATTCTACTATTTTTTCTACGCAAACGATCTCAAAAGAACCATCGGAACCGACCATTCAACCTGCTTAACTAGCAATCGTCTTTGAACGCACCAACCGCCAATCATACGCTATTGACCTTTAAGGCTTTTGCGGCAACTTTTTAACAATAGTCAAAATTTAATCGACGGGAAGAATGAGAAATACGTTTGATCTAAGCTAGGTGATATCAACAGCAAGAGGCTAATATATCCATTCAAGCGCGATCCAAACATCAATCTTATTTGTAATTATTCTAAATAAAAATGTAGATTTGCGCCATTCACACCATGAGACAACATTGGATAGCTACATTGAAAGGGTCGAGTGAGGCCTTTGAATCCTTATATGACTTAGTATACAGAGAGCTTTTTGCCTATGGCATGATGCTAGGATATTCGCGTGAAGCCGTAAAAGATGGTATACAACATCTATTTTTAGAATTATGGGAAAAACGTGACCGCCTGCCTCCTGTCGATAATATCAAATCATATTTGATGACATGGTTGCGCCGTATTCTGAATGACCGTCGGTTATTGGATGAAAAATTGGCGATAACAAATTATCGGTCCAATGACAATGCTCCTTCACACGAGACGGTCCTCATACAACAGGAATCCATTCGCGAAGCGAGTACCCGTTTAATTCAAGCTTTGGAATCCCTCACCCCGAAACAAAGACAGGTGATTGATCTCAGGTTTTTTCAAAACAAGTCTTATGAACAAATTGCATCTGAAACTGGAAATAGTCAACGAACAATCTATAACCTTGTTTATGAAGCCATTAAGGTTTTAAAGAAAAAAAATGAAAAATAATCCGGTAAAAAACTGGATTTCTCTCCTCTACACTCATATATACATGAAAAAAATTTACAACGATAGCGTTGATTTAGTAACCGATGAGAGTTTTGTGTCTTATCACAATGGAAACGCAAAACGAGCGGAAATTCATTTTTGGACGACATGGATTGCAGAAAATCCAGATAAATTACATCTTGTTACTGAAGCAAGGACGATGTTGGATGCCCTAAACGTGCATATCAGCGAAGGGGAATTGCAAGTTGAAAAAGATAAACTATTTGCAAAGCTGGAAAGCAAAGCAACTGCAAAAACACATCAGCTAGGAGGAAAATGGCGATGGATTGCTGCAGCTTCTATCCTACTCATCGGTGCATTTTCATTCCATCAGATTTTTCTTAAAGGCACGACTCAACCTACGCTCGCCTTACATCCTACCTCTACTGAAGAATGGCTTCATGTCGCTACCAAAAATGGCAGAATGATCAAGGTTAACCTCAGTGATGGAAGCCAGATTACGTTGATGGGTGGAAGTACACTACATTATCCAAAACATTTCAGTAAGGATACCATGTGTGTTCTGCTGAACGGTGATGCACACTTTAATATTTCAAAAAACGCAGGCCGCACATTTGCAGTAAAAACAGATAATGCCTTAGTGACGGTATTGGGGACACAATTTTTGGTGGAGCAAGTTGATTCAAAAAACACCCGTGTAAGTTTGTTTTCCGGAAAGATTAAACTGACCAACCGCAACAATAAAAAACAAATTCTGCTCAATCCTGGGCAACAGGGGTATGTCACCACTACGAATATCCATCTCGATAAATTTGCGCCCACACAGATCAATAATTTTCCGGAAGGTATTTTACATTTTCAAAATGCTCCTTTCGCTGAAGTCGCCCGGAAAATGACGCAATATTATGGCATCCACCTCTCCCTCCGCAAACCCGATGCGCGATGGAGATATACCGGGCATTTTGAGAAGCTGCCTGTTGAGGCTGCACTCGCCGCGATTTGTTTTTCAAAAGAATTGTCATCAAAAAAAATAGCAAAAGATACGTATGTGCTTTATTAAAGAAACAGTAAGACGAACCTTCTTATTGAACACCATTTTCCTACTATCCGCTGGGGCCGTTTCCGCACAAAGCACGCCCGGGCAAGGAACCTTGGAAACTGCTTTTAAATTATTGACCCAGCAGCACGCCGTACATTTTTCCTACGACGCTTCCATCGGACTGCAGCGCCGTGTTCCTCTTCCCACGGCCAAAGAGAACATAGACACGTATTTGTCTAGGCTAGCATCGACACATCAGCTGCGCTTTCAGCGAATCAAACGCTCTAACGTTATTGCCGTCAGCAAGGCAGCTAAGCCCATATTGCTCAACGGTGTAGTGACAGATGCAAAAAAAGGCTTGCCATTGGCCGGAGCGACGCTAATACTTAGGAAAGAAAACAAAACCTATCGCACTGATAGTTTAGGACGATATCGCATACTGACCGCAGCTGAAAATCGCGGCCAGGAAATTGGAATACGTTACTTGGGCTATCAAAATTACGACATTAAGGTGGATACCGCATTTCAGCGGATCAAACTGGTTCCATTAGATCAACAACTTGAGGAAGTATTTGTCAGCAGCACCTACGAAGCACCGAAACTACGCGAAGAGATGATTGGGAGTGTGTATACGATCAGCGCCAAGGATTTGCAAGCCGACCGGCCAATAGAAAGCGTAGATAAAATGCTGGAAGGACTAGTGCCGGGATTATATGTCGAACCCAGCACTTCCCTAGGCACCCCTGTTAAGCTTCATATTCGCGGCCAGGGAACACTGACAAACCTAACAAGCAATACCGGACGATCGACCTCTTCGCAGCCGCTGTACGTTGTTGATGGTGTTGTTGTACAAGAACAGGAAATAGGCGATGCCAATTCACTATTCACGGGGGAGACCTTGCTGAATCCGATCGCAGGAATCAACCCATTGGATATTGAATCCATTTCAGTACTTAAGGATGCTGCCGCAACAGCAATCTATGGCGCAAACGCGGCAAATGGTGTTATTTTGATCACGACCAAATCTGGTCGCAGTGGCAAGGCACAGCTAACAGCCTCTTACAATACCGGGGTCTCCACGTTTATCAACCAAATGAAATTACTCTCCGGACCGCAATACTACGAATTACTGCGAGAGTTTTATATAAATACGGGCTCAACGGCAACTGATGCCTCAAAAAAGGCAGGTAGCAACACCATCGATACCGACTGGTTTGGACTGACGTCACGTAATGCACGTTATGATAATATCAATCTGTCTCTTTCGGGCGGGAAAGGTAAAGATACATATTATCTTTCCATGGGCTACCGTAATCAGCAAAACGCCAGTCCTGGAAATGGTTTGAAGCAATACACAAGCTCTATACGTTATTATAATCAGTTTAGCGACAGGCTTCAAATGACCACCACCATATCGCCGGCACTGATGCGGCGGGAAGGTCTCGACCAATTCGCCAATGCCGCTTATATGCCGCCCAATATAACCCCCTATCAGGAAGATGGAAGTTACAGCACCTTCTTAGGCCTCGTCAATCCAGTCGCAGCATTAGCCGAAAATACGGATAAAGCGTTGGCTTTTACAGGGACCGCACGGATCGAACTGCAATATGCACTTTTACCTTTTCTAAGCTTGCGCGGAGCGATAGGCGGAAATATGCTGCAGTCCAAGCAGGAAACTTTTCTTTCGGGTATCGCCGGCGCCTCCATTGCCAAAGATGGGCGTCTGCGCATCAATGACCGAACGACATACAGCTGGACTTCCATGCTACAGCTTACCTACAGTCCAAAATGGCGAAGTGGACACCGCTTTGTCGGAATTGCGGGGATGGAGCTAAAAGATCAATACAGCAATTTACTAGTTGGGCAGGGTAGCGGATTTACCTACGACCGCGTCATCGCAATCGGGCTCGCAAGCACCAAGACGTCTTCTTCGTCGAAAATCTCGGACGCGACAGTATCCAACTATGTCCAGATGAACTACGACTATGACAAGCGATTTTATGCTTCTCTCAGTGGCCGTGCAGATCAGTCGTCTATGTTTGGTGGCGACAAACAGGTGGCGCTGAATGGAGCGCTTGGATTGGGATGGAATATCAGCAATGAAAAATTTATGCAAGCCATTCAGGCAATAGACTTTTTGCGTTTACGCGGTAGCTTCGGAACGACAGGCAATTCGCGGATTGGATCCTATGCGTCGAGAGGTTTATACAAATTCAACAATGTGACCTATGGCGGACAGATAAGTGCAAGCCCATCTTCTTCTGCGGCGGAAAATCCGGACTTAGGCTGGGAAACGAATATCAAGTTTAATGTTGGCGTTGACCTGAATGCTTTCAATAGGTTACGTGTGGCACTGGATTTATACCGAAACAATATCCGCAATCTGATCGCAAATATCAGTGTGCCACTGGAAACAGGTTATGGTGGTATGCCGCTCAATTCAGGAAACATGTACAATCAAGGACTGGATTTGAGCGTTGCCTACCAATGGTTAAAACAGTCCAAGGTCACATGGAACAGTACACTTATCGGTGGCTGGAATAAAAACAAGGTGACTTCGTTTAATAATCCATTGATTGAGCTGTATGCTGCAAACTCCTCAGATAACATAGGTGCAGGCCAGCGGGTAGGATACAGCGCTACATCATTGTGGGGGATCAGATGGGCCGGCGTAGATCCCAATACCGGGGAGGAAGGTTTCTACACCCCCAATGGTGATGTGGTCAACAGAACCGAAATACGGGCTATGGGGCAGAGCGCCTACCAATTGCTGGGGAATGCGATGCCCGATTTTCAGGGTAGTCTTATTAACAATTTGGGATGGAAGGGATTTCAGCTTACGCTCAATTTACAATATAATCTTGGTGGCAACAAGTTTGTAGCCACAACCTATTTACGGGATGGAAATAGTCTGTCAAACTCCAATATGTCGGTCAATTTGCTGGATCGATGGCAGCAGGTGGGCGATATCACGGCAATTCCAAAGCTAAACTCCAGCTCACCAGTTAATAACTCTTCCCGCTATTTGTACAGCATGACCTATATCAAGCTAAGCAACGCTTCCTTAAGCTATCGTTTGGCCGATCGTTTAATGAAACGGATGGGTATAGGACAGACAGCATTGAGCTTCAATGTAACCAATGTATTCTATTGGTTCAAAGACAAAAGTCCGGCGGGCAGAAACGGCATCCGCGAATACCGATTTATCTATCCTGAGACACGTAACTTTTCGATTGGTTTACGAACCACACTTTAATCTTTCAATAATTCGAGTTATGAACATAAAGACACTAAGTGTTGCTTTCCTTTTGGCCTGGAGCACAATGAGCTGCTCAAAATTCTTAGATAAAGAACCGGAAAACGAGGTTTCGGTAGACCTTATTTTCTCCGATATGCAGGGAGCAAAATCAGCCCTTGCAGGGGTGTACAACAACCTATTTCAGTCGGACTACTACAATGGTGTACGCATGGTTTACCCCGATCTACTCGGTGGCAATTTGACATTTGCCGCAGCGGGTAGAACAACGCTGTTAGATGTCTATTCATTTGAGACTGATGCTGACAATGATACGATGAACAAACTATACAGCTATCAGTACACGCTGCTCAATGCCATCAATAATATCATCAAACGCGTCCCGGCAATAACCAATATCAGTACACTTGAACGCAACCATATCATGGCGCAGGCGTATGGCTTGCGGGCATTGGTTCATTTTGATCTCGTACAGTTCTATGCGCAGCCCTATCTTTATACAAAGGATGCTTCGCATATGGGTATCATACTTGCCAAAAGCACAATTCTCCCCAAAGATGCACAAATAGCACGTTCTACCGTGGCAGAAGTATACCAACATATCGAAAGTGATCTGAATCTGGCTGATTCGTTATTTGCCAATAGCAAAACCGTATTTGAGGGCAATGCCAAAATATACATGAGCCTACAGGCAAGTAAAGCGCTTCAGGCAAGGCTGGCCCTCAATCGCAACGATTGGCAAAAGGCTTATGCCTTCAGCGCCGAACTGCTCAAAGCAAACTATTCCCTTTATAACCATGCTGAGTACATCGACAGCTGGAAACAGGCCAATACCAAAGAATCTATTCTTGAGCTGGCCGTTCCGAGCAATTATTCCGGCAACTCAATCGGTAGTTACTATGTCAAGGAGGCCAGTAATTCCTATTATCAGTTTAGGCCAAGTCAGGATCTCCTCGGACTGTTTGGCCAAGATGATGTAAGAGCAGCCGGTGGGATATTTAAATATCCAACACTACAAACGGCAGTAACTAGTGTCAAGTTGATCCGCCTCTCGGAAATGTACTTGATTCACGCGGAGGCAGCAGCTGAACTAGGCTATACCGATGAGGCTGTTTTGAGTTTGAATGCCATCCGACTCCGCGGTAATCCGAAGCTCGGAGCTTACGTTTTCAATACAAAAAATCTGTTGATCAATGAGATCCTTGACGAACGTCGCCGCGAGCTCTGTCTTGAAGGACTTTTATACCTTGATTTGATGCGCAGGGGGCTATCTGTTAAGCGCAATGACTGTACAGGGACAAACTGTAACGTCACTTTTCCAAATGATCATATGGTATTGCCCATCCCAAAGCAGTCGGTGCTTTCCAATAAGCGCATGATACAGAATCCTGGCTATTAATATTAATCAGCAACACTAAAATACAAATTAATAAAATACGACATGAACAGTTTAAAAGCAATCCTTAAGTTATCCAAATTCGTCACTATCTGCAGTATCCTATTTTCCACCATCTCCTGTAGTAAAGATAGTAATGTGGCTCCAGAACCCGAATATGTTCCTAAGCCGGACAACAATGCTATAGCTACCTTTACCAGTACAGATCCTTATTTTGAACTATATATCTACCGTTTTGATGACGCCACAGAAACCTGGGGAAAACGTATTCGGGCACATTATCCTACAGTGTCCACAACCGACACCACCTATATGGGATTTACGAATCCCTATGTAACAGATAGTGGCGTCAATCTTTTCCAGATGGTCACACTATATAGCGATAAGATCGGTACGACAAATATTAAAACGGCAGGTATCAATGTGGACCAGGTATTGCAATTCTTACCAGATCAGCATAACGACCAGCTCGGCAAAGTGACTGTAAAGGAGCAACAGGTAAAAATCTACAAGAAAACCGAATCTGCCACAGAACGGAAAGATATGGAATTTTTCGAAATCGGTATCAGTGGTGCGGGGACGTATGATTTAAAACAAGGCTTAATCGACCTAGAGGTGAATTTTAACGAGACAGCGATCGGTGGATCCAATAAAGTAACCCGTAAATACAAATTAAGCACCAAAGCGTTAGAATTGTAAACAACAAATGATACGAAGATTACTTGTATTTGGTTCATTGGGAGTCATCCTGATCTTACTGTCTTTTGTGCAGGATCAGGATATTCCTGATATTGCCTTATGGCGCAAATTATATTCCTCCGGCGATAGCAAGCGATGGCCGAAACCACATCTGGACGATGATGTAAAGGTAAATTTTGTCGATATTGGCACCTTGCCCAATGTTCAATATCCTGCCGATAATCCGTTTAGCAAGGAAAAGTCGGCGCTGGGAAAAATATTGTTTTTCGATCCCAGGCTTTCGGCAACAAAACAGTTGGCCTGTGTGAGCTGTCACGATCCGCAACTGGGCTGGGGCGATGGCAAGAGTCTGGCCCATGGACATAGTCGACGGGTAGGAAAACGAAATGCCATGACCCTCTATAATGTCGGTTACTACCGCTCCTTCTTCTGGGACGGACGGTCATCTTCATTGGAAGCGCAGGTATTATTTCCGCTGACCGACAGTGTGGAGATGAACACCGACCACCAAGTAGCTGTGCGCCATATTCAGGAGATCGCTGGTTACGCCCCGTTGTTCCAATCGGCCTTTGGAGACAGTACGGTCACTATCTTGCGTATTCAACAGGCGATTGCAACTTTTGAAAGGGGCATTCGTAGTTATAACAGCAAGTTTGACCGCTTTGTTCAGGGAAATAAGAATGCTATGACGGATGAAGAGGTATGGGGGCTGCATCTTTTTCGGACAAAAGCACGCTGTATCAACTGTCACAATACGCCTTTATTTTCAGATAATCAGTTTCACAACGATGGACAGACGTTATATGGTACCAAGCAGCAGGATTTCGGCCATTACCATATTAGCGGTAAACAGGAAGACATAGGCGCATTCCGGACGCCTTCATTGCGGGAGATTACACTAACTGGCCCCTGGATGCACCACGGTAATTTTCCAACGCTGTTAGATGTCGTACAGCTCTATAATCTCGGTAATCCCGAACCAATACAACGCAGCGTTACGATAGACCCAAAAACAAGGCCTATACATTCGGCAAAGCTGAAAAAGCTAAACCTTACCAATGAAGAGATTAACGCTGTGCTTAAATTTCTGGGAGCGATCAGTGGTAGTACGCAACAACGTATGATGACTCCAAAATTGCCCGAATAAAAAAAATCCTCATCTTGCGATGAGGATTTTCATACCCTTTTCTATTTCACAACCTTTTCTATAGCTCTTTCCTGTTGTCATCGGATTCAATATCAATCAGTTTATTGTAAGGATCTATGCCTACCTGTTCGGGCTTTTGATCAACAACTAGCGTCAGGGTATTATTGATCCGATCAATTCTATGCTTTTTGAGATAAAGTTCCTGCCGGTTGTTTCCATCTTTACCTTTTTTACTGGAGAAAACACCAACTTCAATATAATCTGCAAGAGGCAAAGACTTTATTGTCAGCCGATCTGATTTTTTAAATGACAGCGCCTGCCCCCCCGCGTCGATATAGCTCTTTTTCCCATTGCCATCCACGCGATATTTAGAAACTTCAAACTGAATATCAACCTGATATTTGCCATTTTTAAGTTTCTTGGCGCTCACTTTGTCAACTTTATTGTTATACAAAGTAATCGTTTCAAACATATCCTTGATCAGGTAGCGCAGTGAGTCTGGAGTTACCTGCCTAAAGCTATCCACAAACTCGGTTGACGTTGTGTATGGCGGATTTTGGAAAGCTGTGCGTTGCAAATAAGCTCGCGCAGTACGATTAAAAACATCCTCTCCCAGGTAATCGCTCAACGCATAAAGCACCAAAGACCCTTTTTGGTAATGGATGTACATTTGATTTTCATTGTACATCAATGGCTTCTCGCCTAGTTTTTCGGCACTTCGCCCCTGCAAATAGCCGTCGAGTGCATCTTTAAGAAACTTACGCATCTGCCCTTTGCCATATCTTTTTTCCAAAACCTTGAGCGATGAATATTCAGACATACTTTCGGACAATAAGGTCGCGCCTTGCACATTAGCCCCTACCACCTGATGGGCCCACCATTGATGGGCTATCTCATGTGCTGTTACTGCGTAAGGATAATCGACTGCATCATCCTTCTTCTCATCGACATCGGCAATAAAACCGATTGCCTCAGAAAAAGGAATGGTATTGGCAAAAGACTGCGCAAACGTTCCAGCGGTACGCGGAAATTCAATAATACGCAATTGCCGATGTGGATAGGCACTATATTCTTTCGTATAGTAAGCCAGAGAGGCTTTACTAGAAGCCATCATACGATCGAGGTTGTAGATATGTCCTTTGTGGTAGTAAATTTCGAGGTTAACACCATTCCACTTGTCTTTTTTGACTTCATACTGCGCCGAATTAAAAGCAAAAAAGTTGAGGATCTCTGAATCCATTCTATACTGATAATACTTGCGGCCATCTTTTTCCCATTCTTTCGTCAGATATCCCGGGGCAATAGCCAACTGATCTTTAGCCGTGCTTACGGTAGCTTCGAAACGGATCCAATCCGCATCGTTGGAGATATAATTATCTTGCAGTGCTCTTCGATCACTCTGCGGGGCCATCCGATTTCGAAACGGTAGACCATACTTCTTGCGCACATCATTATCCACCAGCTCGCCCCGGTCCAAATAGCCTATATTCGGAAAAAGCATATTATTGATAAAAGTACCATTTCCTTTCACTGGTGACTTTTCATTTATCCAGGTATTGGCTGGACTTTCCGTACTAAATTTCAACACAATGGAATCTCCCGGAGCCATGGGCTTATCGAGCTTATAAATATTAAAATTATATATATCGTCGGCAGAAAGCAGCTTATTTGGCACATTGAAAGAAAATTGATAATCGTAATCATTATAATTGACAAAAATAGAATCGATAGCGATATTGGTCTTATTTTTCAGTACATACGCTGCTGTTGCTTTAAAACTACGCGTATCCGGAAAAATATCGAGATTAAACTTAATATCCACGACGCGTGGCTGCGGGCGATATTGATATTTCTTATATTTCTTTTCCCATTCGACGGCCTGTTTTTCATGATCCAAACTTGTATAATAGGGGTTTTTGACGTGGTTTTCGTAGTATATTGCACTGCCGATACCAACAAAACCTAAGAAAGCGATCACCACTATCGCACCTGCCGTCGGGCTCCAGTTGGCCCTAAGAATAGCCCACCGCTCCCTAAAGCCCGAAAAACTACCTCTCCGCCACAATAACAGTGCGAGCGTAGCAAAAACAACCGCGAAGAGCAGCCAATAGATCCGATACGTTAAAAAGGGAAGTACATAACCAAACCCGTCCATATCGGAGTAGTCAAGATCTGGCCCCTGATTAAACTGATAGATTTCCTGTTCAACTCCGACCATAGACAAAAATGGCAATCCAATAAATAAGGTCAGCAGTACAAAAAATCCAGCCAGGTAGTTTTTGAAAACCGTATGGACAAACAATGAAATAAAAAGCCATACCACATTGGACAGCATACCATAGACCATCAAATGCAGCACATATTGTTTGATTTCAAAATTGTAATAACGATGGTAAACCTGAAAAGCCATACAGGTTAAGATCACAACGCCCAACAGGGTCAACTGCATCAGCAGGACGGCAATAATTTTAGATCCCATAAAAGCCCAGTTGGGAGCTGCTGTGGTGTCCAGTAGTCCCCCCATCCGCGTAATGGTTCCGCGGTGGACTAAAAGCCCCATAAAAAGAAAAGTCAGGATCAGCAGGAAAAACTTAAACGTACTCCCCGGGATCATCAGCATTTTCCAGGTAACGGGATAAGTCGACGTTCCGAAGATCGAGCCAATGGTGCTTGCCATCAAGATAATGAACAAAACCCCTACTAAAGTCAATATTAAAAACACCGGATTTTTGACGATATAGCGATAGTCATATCGCGCCATTGTCCATGTCGTTTTCAAATAATGAAATGTCGAAAAATCATAGCTGACCTTAGGCAAATTGATCCGGAAGATACTGTCAAAGTTATTCTTTGTTAACCGAGCTCCTTTTTTTGACGATTTAAAGGAAATCGAATGTTGCGAAAATGAAAATAACATGTAAAACCCACCAATGAATAATGCCGCTACAGCGAGCCAAATGAGGCGGTTATAAATAACTGCTCCGGTAAAAGGCAGATTGTTGACATTCTTCTCATCTGGCGACCAGTACTGAGTATAATACGAGATGGCACTATCGCCAAACGGATCGATCAATGCACCGACAAAACGATTGTCCATGTTGTTTGCCAGACTTTGAACAAGCACCTGAAGAATAATAAGGATCAGCACGGCAACAAAACCAACGTATACATTTCTTGTCAATGTTACGAGTACGAAGATAATAGCACTAAAAATAACCAGATTGGGAATAACCTGTACGATATAAGTCTGTAGATAAGCCCAAATATCAATCGGCCCCAATAAAGATTGATTGATGCCGGGTACAAATTGTGCCACAACAATACCAAGGGTTGACGCCAATACAATAACCAATACCACGGCTACCGACCCAAAGAATTTGCCCAACAGGTAATCCGTTTTTGAAAAGGGGTAACTGAACAGTATCGTATGCACCTGATACTGAAAATCACGATAGACACAGGCTCCAACAATGGAAGGAATCAAAAAATAAATAATTGTTGACATCCCATTGACCATACCATTAATTGCCCAAGGAGAGTTTCGGATGGTGTTGGATGAAGTGGTTGCCGTTACACCGTCAAAGATGCCCAGCGATGAAAGCATAATAAACAACGAGAGTGCAAAGAACAGCGCCATGTAGATATAGACGGCCGAACTTTTAAACCAGCGCGTAAATTCAAAATTAAATATAGCTTTAAACATGGCGTTGATCATTTTTTAGCGCAACAAAATAGACATCCTCCAATTGACCTTGGGCATTCACAAATGACTCATCCGGACGCTCATCACTGTACACCCTAATGTTGAGCGTATTGTCCTGATTGTAATTGGTCGAAATGACGTTAAACTTTTGAGTATACTCGTCCAATTGATCTCTACTGATGATACGTACCCAGATCTTTCCCTCTAATTGATCGATCGATTCTTTCGGAGTACCTCTCAAAAGGATCTTACCACCATTTAGAATAGCTAACTCATGACATAATTCGCGTACATCATCGACAATATGGGTAGAAAAAATGACCGTATGATCTGTACCTATTTCCCGTAGGACATTTAAAAAGCGATGTCTTTCCGCTGGGTCAAGTCCCGCGGTTGGCTCATCAACGATAATTAATTTTGGATCATTCAGCAACAACTGTGCAATACCAAAACGTTGTTTCATGCCCCCCGAGTAACCGCTTACACTTTTATTGCGCACGTCCCAAAGATTGGTCACTTCAAGAACGCGATTGATAATAGCATTGCGGTCCGCTTTGGATTTGATTCCTTTAAGTTTCGCAAAGTATTGCAGCAGATCGGAAGCGGAGAGGTTGGGATAAACTCCAAATTCCTGGGGCAGGTAACCCAAAACCTTCCTCAAATCCAGCTGATTTTTTAACACATCGATATCGCCGAAAGTGATACGGCCACTGTCGGGTTTCTGAAGCGTAGCGATCGTCCGCATTAAAGAAGACTTACCCGCACCATTCGGGCCCAGCAAACCAAACATTCCGGGTCTGATTTCCAAGTCTACATTGTCTAACGCTTTGACCCCATTCGAATAGGTCTTACTAAGGGTTTCTATGGATAAATTCATAATTAATTTTAACTGTTAATAGTAGGTTAGTATACCAAAACAATGATATGTTACATGAATATAGTAAAAGTTAAAAACAAACGAAAAGGAAAGACCAAAATACCCACACCCACCCTGCCTGTAAACAACTGAGCCACTCCGGGGGAGTGGCTCAATCATTGGTCGCGATGGCTATTTTAGCATCATCTCGCGGATATACTTCACTGGCGAATTTCCAAAACTCAGGAACGTCTCATGGAACTTTTTCAAATTAAACTGTTTCCCTTCTTTTTGCTTAACAGCCTCCCGAAGTTCATAGATTTCTTTATACCCAGTATAATAAGAAGTCAGCTGAACACTGCTTACCGACACACGTTTCCATTTACCCGCTGCTTCGGCCTGTTGTTGGAAGGCTTCATCCACCAACAGATGCATAGCGTCTTTCTCGCTCATATTCTTCACATGTACGCTGTAGTCCAATATGGCATTGCAAACTGCACGCAGATGCCATTTATACCACATCAACCACATTTCGGGCGCATTGTCACCGTAACCGTTTTCCAGCATCATCTGTTCGGTATACACTGCCCAACCTTCAATCATAGCACCATTTCCTAAAATACTCTTGATGAGACTTGGCGATTGGTTGGCATACACCAATTGGGTGTAATGCCCCGGAATAGCTTCGTGGATATTGAGTATCTGCAGGATGTAATGGTTATATTCTCTCAGATAACTCTCCTTAGCCTCTTTCGTCCAGCCACTTAGACTACCGACATTATAATAAGTGTTACCTCCTTTATCATATGGACCCGGCGCACTGATCGATGCGCCCGCGACACCAGCCATATAGGCGGGCTCTTTACGCACCACGAGCGGTTTACTCTCGTCGATATATAGTAAATCTTTCTGTTTGACAAAAGCGACCAATTTAGGTATCTGCGCTTCGATAGCCGACTGAAAGTCTTCTGCTTTGACATGATTTACCGAAAGGGTATCGATCATTTTTCGGATGACAGCCAAACTATCTGCAGGCACAGCTGATTTCCCAAAATACTTTGGCCAAAGTTCCTTGCTGATTTTATACATTTCGCCATGCAAATAAGTTTTCCGTGCAAGCGCAGCCTGATAAACCTGTTCGGCAGTGGATCCAGACTGTATATCAAAATCGAATTTTTTGTCGTAAAGCGCTTTTCCCAATCTAAAACTCCGTGGCGACGGATTAGGCGTCACTTTTAAAAACTGTACATACCCGTTTATCGCCGCAACAGCTTGCTGGGATGCCTTCCCAATGGCTTCTTTTTCCGCAATTGATAGATCTGATTTTTTCAGTGAATCCAGTAAGTCGCTTTCAAAAACAGATAATCCGCCCAAATTCTGTTGAATGGCCAAATCGGTCAATACCTGAGCTGGATTTTTAAGCTGTTTCTTTGCAGCCTCATAATAGGCCGGAATTTTTATTAAACGCTGTTGAATGGCTTTAAGCCGCGTCGATAACGGTGCATAACGCTCTGCGAGCATAAAAGCGATGGTCCCTCCAACGTTGTAAGACGACGGGTTCCATTCATAGGCACGCTCTTGCTCTATCGACCAAATATTTGATTCAAGATAATTTTGAATCAAATGATAATCTGTCTGTTGCGATAAATTCAAAGAACTCAAATCAAAGCTTTTCAGGCTGTCCAACTGGTTCTTTGAAAATTCTAACCGTCGCTTTCTGGCATTCGCATCTGGTATGGTTAATAGAGAATCATACTGATGAAAACCAACTTGGGTAGCCCATTCTGGATTTTCTTTCCAAAGCTGCAGAATAAAACGGTCTTCATACGATTTAAAATTTTCATTCGTAGCGGTATCAGCAACAGTTTGACTGTTATGAGCTCCTGATCCACAGGAAGCCATCAGCCCCAGTCCAGCGATAGCAAGGGTATATATTTTAAGTTTCATTGGAGTAATTTGGCTAAAATTAACAAAAAAAAACGAGCCATTACTTTTGCTTGTTCCAATAAGATAAAAACAGTTGATGCAGTTCTGAAGGCTTCAGATCAATGGTTGACGCCGAATACATGATATTTAATTCCTGAGCAGATTCCTGGTAGGCCATCTTCCATAGTAGTGATGGTAGTCTATCTTTATACTTACCTGAATTTTTTAGGGTAACAATGATCATGGTATCCCCACCCACTTTCTCTAAATCAATAGACTTTACATCTTGCCAATTCCCTTGACCGAAAGCTTTTGCCAATGGCGTAGTTTTTCCGAAAAAATATTTTTCACTAAGAACAATCTGGGCTGATTTATCCCGAAGACTCAGCAAGTTTACAATCAACAAGATGAGAAGTACCAACAATACTCCTGCAGAAAAGATCGTGGGCTTAGCTTTAAAAACTCCATCAAACAAACCAATGCTATAAAGTAATATGATTAAGAGTAGCAAACAAAATACTGCTGAAATTAGCAGCATTTGCGTTGTTTTTCGCTTATTTCTGTAAAGATGTGTTTCCTTCATGAGTTAGTTCCCCCAATTCACGTTTAGGTTGTGCTTTTCTGCGTAAGCTTTCCCTAAGGTATATACATTGTCGAAAGCACTATTGATTTCGGGCATGTCATTCTTCTCAATCTTTTGGAGTAAAGCCTGCTTTTCTTCAGTCGAACCTTTACGATCACATAACTTTGCATAGGCTGTATATTCATTTTTATAAACGGGCAGGACTTTCTCGAATAATGCAATAGACTGTTCTTTCAATGCTTTCGCTTCCGCATCGGAAACATTCAGCTCTTTGATATCCTTTAAAGCCTTTTCGACAACCTGAATCTTAATCTCAACTGACTTTTGAGCTTCATCGCCCACTTTCTTACTGGAAGGCATGTCCGCAAATTCCACAGTCTCCTGCTCGAGGCTTTTGCCGTAGCGCTCAGGCGCAAAATCCGCAATAAGATTGGTATTTAAAACAACTTTTCCGAAAAACTTATCCGGACTGGGGGATTGACAAGCTGTAAAAAACATGCTCGACAACATAAGAATAATAACTAGTAACTGCTTCATATATACATATTGTTTGTTCCCAAAATAATTAATAATTATGAAACAGGCAAAATATGTAGTCCTCTGACTGTCGCATACACTTTCAACCAGTTGCCCCTTTTAAATGATAAAAGAAGAGATATGAACGATAAGTATTGTACAAAATGTTAATTTTTAATACCTTAGCAATTAACATACAAGAGATTAAAAAAAGTCATTATGGGCTATGATATTAGTTACCACCCGATCTCAGAAAAACAAATAGAAACGTGGTATTTTGATTTACTCCAAAATCCCGAAGAGCTTGAGGAAATATCCACATTTCATCAGCTCGAAGACTTCTATAAAACCAAGTACCAAGACACTTTAAATGCGGGCCGTGAAACCGGAAAAAATGATTATTTTGACAAGACCCACGGTTTTTTTATAGCGGTGGTACAAGGTTTTTTCGAAAAGTACTTTTATGTTCGCGGCGGAGCTTTGTCCTTCTCCCAAAATGAACATTTGTCTGTCTATTACAAAAGATGGGAAGAATTTATACAACCAGAATTCCTAACCAATACGATCGAAAATAGGCTTGTTGAAAACTATTGCTCGGGTGTCTTTATTCCAGCAGAGAAAACCGCTCAATTATGGATAGACTATCATCATAACCCAGCCATCAGGGCTGAATTAGATACACTCTTTTCAGAGAACCGGATTTCAATTTTTCTTGATGCATTGCAATATGCCAAGGAGCGAAATCTCGGCCTTTTGGAAGCAACCGAAGTCGTAGAACCACAACCTTTTGACCTGAATGAATCGAAAAGTTACTCCAACCTGTTTAACTGTGACAAAGCAGGTCTACTCTTATATCAGGCTACAGCTTTAAAACAGATTCAGGATATAGCACAACGCAGCGGACTTCCTGAAAATGAGGCTTTGCCAAATGTCAAGACTGATACGATACATGTACAGCCGGAGAAGCCTGAAACGACCGAAAACTTTCCAAACACTAAAAAAAGAAATTTTTGGAACAGGTTATTTGGAAAAGATTAAACGAGCTATATTCGCTCAATAATAACACTGTTTTCAACACTTGTGATGATTTCTGGCATATACGTGTATCACGTCGAATCTGAATCCAGCACACTGATTTGACTATATTCTTCTTCGCATTATAACTGCTCATTCTATTATGATTTTAATTCTTCTTTTCATTATAATCACGCTTTTCGGAATTTTATATCTGCTGCGCGCGCTCGTGAAAAAACAACAGCGGGATGTATCCTTTATTGAATATACCGTTGTCACTGCTTACCTTTTAGCGCTGCTGCTTGCGGGGATTGGTTTTGTATTCCATTCGAGCCAATATAACCAACCCGTGGACCCTGTGGATGGAGACTGCTATATTCCCTTCGGCGGCAAACACATCTTATCGCTGTTTATCTATTTCGTTGCATTCAATATTTCAGCAGTTACCATCTGGATAAAAGGGCGAAAAATTCCACCTATACCTCTCGTTATGATGCTGGTGATGTTATTGATAGGCAGCGTAATGAGTGTATTTGTACTTATTCAGGTCAGTCACCACGATACATCCACACTGGATATGTATGTTGGCAATGAAGGAACTTTATACTTTATTTTTACACCAATTTGCAGCTTGATTATCGGTGTCGGATTAATCCGTAGAGTCATCGTAGAGGAAAAGGGTTACGCCATGAACAGAACTTATACCAATCCCACCCTCAACAAGATCAATACCTTACTTTCTTCCAAGCTGAATTATCCCCTATGGGCTATTGTATTACTTGTTCCGGTCTTTCTGATACTGACCATCATCCTCATCTTATTGGGGCAGGATCACGATTCCATGGCGAAAGTTTTCACGGAGACAACTACTTGGGCATTTTCACAAAAAATGCATCCTCCCATTTTGGATCATAAAGGACATTATTTATGCACAGTCGCGGCGAAAGGTAATCCTGCCCTTGTAAAACCGTTGAGATTAGGCAAAAGGCACGGCAATACCATTATCGTCAATAGACAGCTTCAGATTGCCAATGCGTTTGAAGAAATTTTGAGTGATCTGTCACCTTCGATACACCGGTTTGTGCGGTTTTGCTATGATAAATATGGTTTCAACATCTCCATCAAAATCAATTCAACCGGTGCATCAAATATGACTTATATTTTAATGAAACCCTTAGAATATATATTTCTATTTTTCTTATATATGCTTTATATCGAACCCGAGAAGAAAATTGCCAAACAATACAACTAATATCTTCGCGCTCCGATCTGTTATTTACGAAAATGACCTATAATCGAAAGCAAACGTGGGAGTAAGCTTTAGTCATTTTTAAATATCGGTCTTAGTAACTGATATTGTAGGCCCAATCGGAATACATTTAGTCGTGCCGCACCAGGGTCGCTACCCAGCATCTGTCCGGTATAATCCTTCAATCCCCATGAATAACCGGCAAACACGGTATAGCGGTCATAATTTACGTTAAATTGTAAACGTGGCCGCAGATCCATATCAATTACTTTACCTCTGCCACGATCAAATTTTGTTTTATTTCCCTGTTTATCCTCAATACTACCTTTTTCCTTGATGCTCAACACTTTGGCAATATCCATCCCCAGCTGAATATCCATCGTCATGGGTTCAAAAAAGACGCGATAGCCAACAAACGGATTAAAATTGATAAACTGTTGATTAAGTTGGGTTTGACCACGGCTTCCATTCATAAATTCGCTTCCCTCCAAATCAATCTTTGTCTGCAATCTTTCGTAGGCGCCTTCTAGACCTAATATCAAATTGTTGGCAAAAATATAACGGTAGTCTAAAGCCCCACCTATGTTTATTCCATATTTTTTTCCATAGGGATTACTGGTATAAAAGTCCTGCTGCGTGGATCCAATCAACATGCTCTTGGCCTCACTCCCTGCTCCCGTAAAGTTGGATACCCCAGAAGTAAGCCCCACACGTAGTTCGTGCGTTTGCGAAAAAGCCATAAAATGAGTTACACCGGCAAAAAGCCCGACAAGTAAAAGTCTCTTCATCATAAACTAAATAATAATTAAAATCGCTAAAAAATTATATACATCCGATTACTAAAAGTAAGAAATTTTATGTGATTGTACTTATTTCACCCCTTTCTTTTTCTGTTGACATATTGCGTATTGATCCAAATCGTTCAACGGCGTCCCTTCATGATGAAAACATGCAGAGAGTATATCGCTGTATTTATTAAACTACATCAATGGAAATGAATCAGTTCATGTTTACTTTTGTCATTATGAAGACCTTAACATTTCTCCTATTTGGCAAAAATGAAGAAATTTTGCTTACGCTAAAAAGAATCATTGAGAGCACCCCTATGTGGAACGCAACATTACTGCAAGAGTTGGATAGTTGTAAAAAGCAGCTGATTAATCATCCTGTAGATGTATTATTATTAAGCTCGGGGCTCTCGCTGCAGGAAGAACAAGAAATAACGGATTATCTTTCGCAACTCCCTTATTCCATCGGCCTGATTACCCATTATGGTGGCGGCAGCGGGATTTTGAAAAATGAAATTTATACGCTGTTTCCAGACTTACTGCCAGGTTAATGCAACTTTGAGCAGCGCAATATTCGAACGATCCAACTGGAAACCGCTAAAATGTTTCTTTATTGAACTAGATCAATGGCGATCGGCTACTAAAAGGCTAATTTTGGATACTAAATAAAATGATCATGAACAAACAGAACTTTATAAAAAAGGGACTTTTAGGTTCCGGAATATTTACATCTAAAGAATCTTCAGCTGATATCTTGAAAAATGATATCGATGAGATAAGCCCCCTTGAAACTTTGAATGTGGAAGATACAAACTATCCATCAGACAAATTGGAAAACCACAGTGTCCTCCATAAAGCAACTACTCGCGGGCATGCGGATCATGGCTGGTTACAAAGCAATCATACGTTTAGTTTCGCCAATTATCACAATCCTGAACGCATGCATTTTGGTGTATTGAGGGTACTCAATGACGATACAGTCGCTGCGGGAAGAGGTTTCGGTAAACATCCCCACGATAATATGGAAATTATCAGCATCCCATTGGAAGGCGACCTGGAACATGAGGACAGCATGGGCAATAAAACGATTATACGAAAGGGAGATATTCAGGTTATGAGTGCAGGCACTGGCATCATACACAGCGAGTATAATAAAAACACCGATCAGGCAGTCAAATTTCTACAGATTTGGGTATACCCTAATCAACGGAATGTGAGTCCGCGATACGATCAAATTACCTTGGATGGTATGCAAAGACAGAATAAATTTCAACAGATTCTCTCGCCAGATCCAGACGATGAAGGGGTATGGATTCATCAGAATGCCTGGTTTTCGATGGGCCATTTTGACCAGGACGTTCAAGCAAATTACCACGTCAAACAGGCCGGTAATGGTGTCTATATTTTTGTGATAAAAGGCAGCGTTAGCGTTGAAGGGCAGGCATTAGAAACCAGAGATGGTTTTGGAATCTGGGATGTATCAGAAATCAACATGAAAGTAACCTCGGCGGATACCGAAATCCTGTTGATGGATATCAGTATGGTATTGAACTAACGCAGGGAGCATATAGCAATGAACAAAACTGGGAGCTACATAGGCGCCCAGCTTCGTTCATTTGTTGGCTTTTAGAAAGTGACAGCATTTAGCTTTTTATCCACCAAAATACCATCCTTCGCATGGAGGTTGAAGATGATATTGCGCCTCGCTTTTAATCTAATCTTAAATAAAACCTCCGATCCATTTAAGACCTCTTTGTTGCCTAGATTTACAAAAGTAGGATACAACACCTTACTGCCGTTGGTATGGAGACGATCGTTGGTATAATTGTTCATCTCTTTTAGATGCAAATTCTCGATACCGACATATTCAAAATCTCCCTGATTATAAGGGAGGGCAAAACTAAGTGCATTGACTGCGTTGAGCTGTTCTCCACGTACACTGATTTCAACTATTTCGCCCAACTTTAAACTCGTTTTTGATGGAACCAATTTCAGTTTACCAGCGACTTTCTCCCCTTTGCCAGGCTTTGCCCCCCCTTCGATGACGACAGCAACGTTGGAAATATCATAAGCATCAATCAGTTTATTTTTATTGACATCACCGTTGCTAACATACCCCTCAAAATCTCCATCTCCAAAGCGCAAGCCCATATAATTAATATAAGATGTTAAATCATTGTGGTCGATCAATCGGTCATTATTGATATCCCCCGGCAGGTAGCTTGATGATCCTGGCACTTTAAACACATACAATTCTCTGCCAGAACCAAATCCACCCACAGCTTCAGAAATTGAAAGTTTGATAAATCGTGCGACCGGATGTGATCCAAACGCAAAACGTTTCATTTTGCCATCACGTTTCCAGTCAAAGCAGCCTGCTTCAGTCCAGGTCACCTTGTCATTGCTATAGAACACTTTTCCTTTCAAAAGGATACCATTCCCGCCGTCAGTCCTTGGAAGATACTCAAACTTATCCAATTGATTGACAGATTTTAAATCTAAGGTCATATCAAAAGGAACTGCTGTCTGCCCCCATTTCGTATGCCACATATCTCCCTCATCGTAATTGAACAATTTATTGATACCATTGCCACCTTGGTTGTCAACAGTCGTCTCGGCTTTGATGCCATCAATAGCAAACTCCAAGGGGTTGGCTTTTGTTTTTGCCGAAAATGTACTCCAATCTGAAAATCCAGATTTATTGACTGCCCTGATTTTAAACTGATAATCCGTTTGAGCTGCTAGTCCATTAAAAAGCAGTTGCGTGTCCTGGATGGTCGAATAGATCAAGTCATTGCATTCAATTTCATAATAATCAGCATTCACAACCTTTCCCCAAGTTGGATTTAAGGTATACGCTTGCGTATTCTGATCGGTGATTACAGCCTTAGGCGATTCTAAAGCACCCGTTTGGGTTAGATACCTGTCGGCAGGTGCATACGCATAGCCTTCCAATTTGACTTCAACTGCAGTTGATGAGACATCCTGTTTGGCTAGTCGTACCAACAACATCGGATTTTTAACCAATGGTATTTTCTCGAATTCAGATCCCTGGGTTGCAAACTGGTTCAAATTTGGATGTGGATCGTAGAAATAGACATTTTCAGAAGAATTAAACACATCTAAACTGTTTACTTCTTTGAGTTTTATATTTTTTCCATTGATCTTTACTTTCAACGCCTTCGGTGCTTTACTGACGTTAAAGCGAATTTCGGTAGACTTCATCTTTTCAAAGCCATCAAATTCACCCTCCGTTGGCGCAATTGTAAATAACACGCTATTGCCTGTAAGGTGAGACGTTAGTGTTGTTTGAACGCCCTTACCATAACGATATGCTTCGGTCTTTCCGTCATCGTCATATTCAACAAAGCTGGAATTTCCGTAGGGATAAACCTCATAGATACGTTGATCTGCTTTGATTTCCTGCACGTTATTGTTCGGATGGGTTACCGGAATAATAGCACCATTTTTAACAAAAACGGGCAGTTTCCAAATGGGAGCGTCAAAATTATTGATGATACGCCCACCTGCATACTTCTCACCGGTAAAATAGTCTATCCATTCACCATCTGGCAGGTAGATACCATTGCGGATATCATTTCCTTTATCATCAACATGAGTTTCCTGATAAATTGGTGCTACAAGAAAACTAGGACCATATAAGTATTGATATTGGGTAGCTTTGCCGAGCGTAAAGCTGTTTGCCTGCTCCAAAAACATGGCACGAATGATGGGCAGTCCATCGATAGCTTGTCTGGCGACGCTATAACTATAGGGAACCAATTGTGACTTTAATTTGAGATACAAACGGTTGATCGACGTAGCGGGCTCGCCTAAAGCATGTGGGTATTTCTCATTTGAACCCCAACCATCCATATTCAGTTCCATCGGCGTCCAGGTTTTCCACTGGAAATCGCGAATATTAACTTTAAAATTTTTCCCACCAAAGATTCCGTCCATATCGGAGGTAATATTAGGCTGGCCTGAAAGCCCTGACCCGATGTAAGTAGGTATATGGAATCGAATGTACTCCCATACACCGCCCGTTTGGTCACCCGACCAGATAGCAGCATAGCGTTGTGTGCCTGCCCAGCCATCCAATGAAATAATAAATGGACGCGCATTGTTTCCATAATAAGGCATGGTATGCCCGACATCAGCGACTCCATTGAGGCCAAAAGAATATCCGGGGCCAACCCAGGCAACATCCGTTTTTAGAACCCTGACACCCGCATCCCGCACTTCTTTTACGATATCCCGTTGCAGTAATGCACTTATACTATCTTTGGGATGGAGATCTGACTGTGTCCATAAACCGATTTCGACACCATTTTTACGTGCATAATCGCCAAATTCCTTCAAATTACCGATATTTCCATCTAAGGTTTCAGTTTGTCCATAACCAGCACCATAACCGTCATTCGGAAGGATCCAACCCAAAGGCATATCATGTACCTTATAGCGGTCGATCACGGCACGTGCTGAAAATTGATAATTGTTTTTCTCCCCGTTCAGGGATTCTTTGATTCCGCCGTTGTCCTTTTGGCTTTCTTTATAACGCTTGCCATCTTCAAATAAAATCCCTTGCTCATCTTCCTTCCAGAAATCGCGATTATAGGCGTTAAGATGGCCTTCATATAATCCAAATTTCGGTAGAAGGATAGGGTTACCCGTCAATTGATAGAAATCATTCAGCAAAGATTTAGCGCCCTCATTCACCATAAAAAAGACATCTAAATAGTCGGTATCATGTGTTAATTTTACCGTCCCTTTAGTTTTGGCTCCAAATGTATAATTTCCCTTTTTGAACGTATGCCACATCAATCCATAGCCTTTTGTAGACCAGTAAAAAGGCGTTGGGGAAGCTACACCACCATCTGTCCAGCTATTCTGGTTTTCAATAGCGATTGTGTTCCCCTTATGAGAAAAGCGTCCATTCTGTACACCACCTCCAAAGAAATATTCGTCTGCCTGTTCTTTCAATTCGAGACTGACTTGATGCTGATCAAAATTGATTGGCTTTAAGCTTTCAACGACTACCCTATTGTTTTTACGATTGAGGATACTAAACTGTGAAGTCAGCTTATCCATTGAAAAAAGGATATCTTTGGTGGAGATGCTTATCTTATTTCCTTCATCCTTGACCTCCAGTCCAGTGACAGTTTTGCGGGGCTGCTCTACTAGGATTTTTGCGGCGGGTTTTGCTTCAGGATCACGGATAATACCCCCATGAATATCTTGGAACATTCTAAAAATATGATCGCCATAGAAATCTAAAGTCAACCGTTGATTATTATCGTATACAATCTCTACTGTCGTTGGGTTAATTTTTTGAACGGTGCTAATCTTAGCTGTATGATCAGCGCGATATGTACTCAAATATTGGATTGTATTCGTTCGGGCTTCAAGCCTATTGGATTGAAAAATAAAAGGTGAAGCCAATCCTATTAGCAAACTGACCTGTGCTTTTGCGCACCAAAAAGATATCTTCATGCGTATGATTTATAATGCATTAAATTAACTTAACAATAATACAATAGTAAATCGAAGTAAAAAAGCGATTATGAAATGCAAACGATTGTCCAATAATAATGTTGCGAGAAGGATGAAATGTTGACAAACGAAAGAAGCCCTTGACT
>DGIS01000033.1 GCA_002386525.1 Sphingobacterium sp. UBA4616 | reverse complement strand
CACAGTTCAGTTTACACTACCAAATAGTACCCTCAATAGCTGCTTTTATCAAAAAAGACTATACTTTTTCTACCATTTTTTTTTATTGATACTGAATTTTTAGGCTCCTTCTTATGCCTCTTTTTGATTCCATTATACTTGTTTATGCATTATTTATTTAGAATTATTAAAAATAAATTGACTTTATGAATTAAATTACGTTAAATTTGCATTTGTTTAGAACGATTTTAAATAGTGTGCGTCTATTTTGCGTTTTTATTCATACTTATGAAAAACACATTTTTAACATTAATTTTTGCTTCCCACAGTATTATTCTTTGTGCTCAGCAAACCAAGCTAAAAGGGATAGTTAAGGATCAGTGGGCTAAACCTTTGAATAGCGCCACTGTTTTTGTCGGTGCTTTTGATCTGAATGGTATCACAAATGCTAAGGGAGAGTTTAGTTTGATTCTTCCCGTTAAAAATTATGGCGACAGCCTTTTATTATCAATAAGTTATGTTGGAAAGAAAAGTGCAGAACGTTGGATTGATAGCCGAAAAACGAATGAAAATTTAAGTTTTGTATTGAAGGATAACAGCCTGACACTGGAGGAAATAAATGTTAATCAGGAATTTAGACAGAATAAGAATTCCGTTTCATCGATCGTTTTTAACGAAGAGGCGATCGAAAGGGTACAAGCATTTAGTTTGATGGATGTACTAAATACATTGCCTGGCAAGCAAATGACAGCGCCAAATATCAATGCTCCCCAAACGTTGAACCTTAGAAATACATTAGATGGCAGCAATACGCTTAATAATTCGCTGGGAATACCGATCATAATCGACGGAGTACGCCTTTCCAATGACGCTAATATGCAATCAAGACCTGTAGGTCAACGTGGAATGACAGGATCTGTACTTCCTGCTGTTACGAGTGGAAATGCCGCCGATGTACCGTTTAGAGGAGTGGATTTAAGGGAGATACCGGTAGAATCTATTGAAAAAATAGAGGTTATTCAGGGAGTAGCTTCTGCAGAGTACGGCGAATTGACCGATGGCGCTATTCTAATCGAAAGAAAAGTAGGAAACTCGCCATTGCATTTTACAACGAATATAAACGACGGTTCCCGAAATTATTCACTCAATAAAGGGTTTAGTCTCCCTAAGAACTGGGGCGGGATAACAACAGATCTAAACTATGCTATTTCAAATTCGAATCCACAGGATAAGGTACAGGAATACAAACGGTACGGCACTTCACTGCGCTGGAACACGGCGGCATCACGAAAACTTCGTAATAAGTTAAGTTTAGATTTTAACATGCGAATTGATGATGCAAAACAGGATCCGGACGATAATTCCAAAAGAAAATATTACTCGAAAGAAATTGGTGTACGTTTTTCGAACACTACACAGTTAAATTATAATACACGATTTTTTGACGAGATCAGCCTCATGTTTTCTTATTCTATCAGCAAGCAAGAGAGCTTTGCACAATGGTTGTTAAATGGCGGTAACAAACCCTATACAGCTAAGGATACGACAGGTATATATGAAGGGATAATTCTTAACTCACAGTATCTGGCAGAAGAGGAGATTATAGGGAAGCCCATTACAGCAAGTACTAGCTTAAAATTCACGAAAAGGTTTCAGATAGGTAAAACTGTTCACAGTCTCCTCTATGGATTTAATGGTTCGTATGCAAATAATGGGGGGAGGGGTATTATTTCTGATCCAGATAGACCTCGATTTGTTAATTTTAATAATCAAAATATTAGACCTTATTCTTTTGAGCTTAATCCTGCTTTAATCAATACAGGTTTTTACGTGACAGACAACTTTCACTATAAACTGTTGGGTAAAAACATGAACAGCAATTTTGGTGTTCGTTTTGATAATCAAAATGGAAGCACCAGCTTTCAGCCACGTCTAAATACAAGAATTGTTTTAGATAAGAGATGGGCTTTAAGTGCGGCCTTTGGAGTTGCAACGAAATCTCCAACGCTAGCACACCGTTATCCATCACCTTCCTGGATAGATATTCCATTGATTATCGCGCAGAACACCCAAAGTTCCTTATATTTAGTATATACAGAGAAATTCATTACGAAGAATGAAAACTTAAAGTCAAGTAAATCGGAAAGTGCTGAGTTTAATATAGAATTTAAAAATTCTTGGATAACATCCCGTATCAATTCTTATTATAAAAATAACAAAAATGGTTTTAATTCTGTCAAGGTCTACAAACCGTTTCACTTGCCTGTATTTGATTACCATTATGATGAAGGTTTAAATCAGATTGTCTACCAAGAAACAGGAAAATATATAGATTACTACGATAAAGGCTACAATCGGATAGAAAATATTAAGAACTCTTCTACCTACGGTTTTGATTGGTCTCTGGCCTTTAGGGAGATTAAATCTATTCGTACAAGTTTCTCCACAAGTACTTCCTTTATTCTGTCTAATCAGAAAGATAAGGTTTTGGATATAAAGGATTTATCTTTTCCTGTTCAGGTCAATGGGCAGCCAGTTTCTTACCTTTTATATCAACCTAGCAACCAAGGGAGACATGATGTACTGACAAGTAAGTTAAATACCACCACGCACATTCCTTCTATTGGATTTGTCATCATGACAAATACGGATATTTTCTGGAAGAATCGCTATCAGCGAAACTATAATGACAATTATCGAAAACCAGTGGGTTATCTGGATGCCAACATGCGACAAGTGCTAATTAATGACGATTTAGCGTCATCTCTTCCCATGAAAGATCTAACATTGTCGGACAGCAAGCAACGTATTATTTATATGAATTTCTCCGTGTCGGTCGCCAAAGAAATCAGTAAAAGGATCCGTATCGCTGTAACAGCCTATAATACTTTTAACATGCAGCCCATTAGTTCCTATTGGAATCCCAATACACAGCAAGAAGAAGTCGTCAGCTATAATAGTCCTTTAAGTATTACGGGCGGAATATCAATTAAACTTTAACAAATACCATATACTATGAAACAGAATTATATTCTACTATTTTTCTCCTTAATACTGGCCTTATTTGGAGGCTGTAAAAAGGATATTGACGAAGTGCAACCTATCAACGTTAATGTGCAGTTATCGGTCAATCCCGAGGAAGTTTGGTTTGAGGTGCCATATGACAAGGCTGAAATTACATTGATAAATAAAGGCAATAGCAGTTCTTACAAACTTCAAGCAGATACAAAAGGTAAAATTTCATTGCGTAATATTGCTCCGGGCAATTATAGTATCAATGTTTCGCTGGCTATCTCAGCTGAAGAATACACCAGATTGACGGGGGTAAACCGTTCATCTGTTTTTTACCTAAACTATGCTTTAGCTGATAAGGCGTTGTTTGCCGATGAAGACTTTAATATTGGCTTAGTGACTAGTGAACCTGTTGGCGGTTTTGTTATTAAACAGATCTATTATGCCGGATCGGATACCAAGGAAGGGGCTCTTAACCGAGATAATTTTATTGAAATTTATAATAATTCAGACGAAACTTTGTACGCTGATAGCCTAATGGTGGTATTAGCTTACGGAAAACCGAATAATAAAACTGACGAATATTCTTTAAGTAATAATCAGTACGATTGGAGCAAATCTATCAATATGGCAGTATCCGATAATGCGAACGAAGATTATGTTTACGCAAAAGGAATATTTATGATTCCAAGTGATGGGACGGGCAAAAAATATCCTGTTGAATCAGGAAAAAGTATTATCATCGCTGGTTCGGCGCTAAATTACGCTGGTTCTTATACGGACAACAATGGCAATATAATCGGTGCCCAAAAGCCTGAACTTACGGTAGACCTAAGTAATGCCGATTTTGAAGCCTGGTTATATCCCTATGAACAAAAAATTCAGCCTGGACGAACGATCTTTGCCAATGACGTAGACAATCCATCCGTTACAAACGTAGAAGTTTTTCTAGCCCTAAGTATGCGTGATATGTACTTTCCACCACAGGCCAGAGAATCTTTTGTATTGATGAAAGCTGATGGAAACTTTGATTTAAATAATATTCCTTCATTTGCGATCCCAACTATACAAGCTGTTACAACCAGTACTGTGCGTTACGCCCAAATGCCGGCAAGGTTTATTTTGGATGCTGTTGAGATTCAGGAACCGGTTGTCGCTGAGCAAATCCCACGTCGTTTACCGCAAAGATTTGACGCAGGGGCAATATCTGTGCCTGGAGGAGCTTACTCGAGCCAATCTATCGTGCGCAAGACTGAAAAGAAAATAGGTAATAGACGTATTTTAAAAGATACGAATAATTCATCAAATGATTTTGGTGTGTTGCAACGCGCAAATCCAACTAAAACGGATGCATCATTTATAGATTAGAATCCATATGCGTTCAATTTTATTTATCATAGTTTTGATTTCCCTTTCTGCTTTGAGTTATGCTCAAAGCAGAAAGGATTCTATTTATAGTTATACCATCGAACATCACTTGGTTGAAAGAAACCTACTGAGGCCAGCTTTTCTCCAAAGAGATTCATTGATGTCTTATGGGGATATTCGAGTTATTTATCAAATGGATAGGGGTGGGTTTCGAAAGGCTCAACAGGCTTACAAAGGTGTTGCTACAAGTTTACAGGCCAACGGGTTTAATCGTTTGGGAAAATTTTTATTGGGTGCTAAATTTACTTTTAACACCATACAAGAAGACAGTTTAGCCAATAGCCTCCGTTCGGGTCTTGAAGATTTAAGCCCTTATTATCCTTATGCGAATAAAAGTGGTGATTATCAACGTCAGAACTACCAGCTTAATGCTTCATTGGCATACGAATTAACGCATTCGATACAACCATTTTTTCAAATAGATTATCATCGGCATTGGAGTGCAGGCACGGTAGATCCACGTTTGAAGTCGAACAGATTTACATTTAAAGCAAAACCTGGTATTACCCTGAATTTTTCGAAAAGTACATTAGGGGTATACGGGATAATCGGACATGCAGACGAAAACGTTTCTTTGCTATACAAAAACGCGGATTTTCAATCTTCAAATCTATACCCAGATCGAATATATTATATGAATTATGGTTATGGAACGGTACGTCAAAAAGATAGTACGCGAAATAATATTAAATATGATAAATATAAGGGATTAGGCTTTCAGTATCTTAGCAATTTCTATGGATGGCATACAAAGGCGGAATTTGAATACCAGCAATATCACAATACAAATCAAAAATATAGTAAGAAATCTGTTCTTTATAGCACTCCATTGGCTATTTATGATCAAAATACAATTAGCTTTTTTGCAGATGCCGTCAAATATAATGGCGATCGGGGACAGCAATTGTTTATTTTGGAAGGAGAATATAATAAAGGTGCTGATGGCAACAAATTGACTACGGGTAGCCTAAATAAAGTCAATTATAAAGTTAGTACACTTTCCCTTACAGGACAATATTTTAAGCTTTGGGATAGGCATTGTGAGGTTGCCAAGGAATTGGGGTTTCTTGTTGCCTACTATGCTGAAAATAGAAAAGATCTCTTGCAGGCGGTTGATTTTGAAGTGGGCCAATTACGTTTTGAGCCCTCTTTAAGATTATATCTGCAGAAAGGCAGAACGAAACTTATACAATTTTTATTTGCACCCTATGCAGCTATTCCGACAGAAATTACATTGGATTATAATCCTTTATCCATAAGTACCTTTGTTCAGAATGTTGTTTTTGGGGATTATTACTATTATAAAACCAGATACTTAGGTGCCAAACTTGGTTTTGAATACAAGGACCACATTTGGGGAAACAACCTTGCCTTTTATGGAAAGTTAGATCTCCGAAATTCTTTGGGTACTGTTGAATTAAAAGATAATATAGAATCTAAATTTCTTGCAAAGGGAAGTAGAATGAATATGGAAATCGGAATTCGGCTTTCTTTATAAATTATTTTTGATAATAGTCGTAATAAAAAACTGATAATGAAAAAACATGTTGCAGTAGTGGTCGGTCTTCTCGGTTTTGTAGGCTTGCTTTCTATGAAAGACCGACAGCAAGCCTTTGATGATGAGATACAGCTATATTATAGACGACCGGTGGACGAATGGCCAAAACCAACAATCGATGCCGGGGCTCATTGGAATGAATTCAAGTCTTTACCGAAGATCGATACCAGCTATTTTTCTTTAATGGAAAAGCCCGATGTGAAACTGGGGAAATATCTTTTTTTTGACCCCATTCTATCGGGGAGCAATCAAATATCCTGTAGCAGCTGCCATAACCCGCAAACTTCCTGGGCTGACAAGCTTACCGTACCGATTGGTAATGATCATCTAGAAGGTACACGGAATACACCCTCTTTGCTTAATGTGTATGCACGCAAGGAATTGTTTTGGGACGGCCGTGCCGTTTCATTGGAAGAGCAAGCGTTGGGTCCTATTGAGGCACATCACGAAATGGACATGGAATTGACGAAGCTGATTCCCAAGTTAAAGGCTATTCCTGCATACAATAAGTTATTTATAGCGGCCTTTGGTGAAGTAGATTACTCCATGCCAGAGGTTCTAAAGGCACTCGCTGCCTTTCAGCGGACACTGACAAGCAGACGAAGCCGTTTTGACGAGTTTTTAGATGGCAATTATAAAGTGTTGTCTGATCAGGAAGTTCGCGGTCTTCATTTATTTCGTACCAAAGCGCGGTGTATGAATTGTCATAATGGTCAATTTTTTACCGATGATCTTTATCATAACATTGGTCTCACTTATTACAAACGGAAATATCAGGATCTAGGGCGATACGAGATTACAAAGGATCCTGCCGACGTAGGACGCTTCCGGACACCATCTCTGCGCGACGTGATGAATACCGATCCGTGGATGCACAACGGACTGTTTTGGAATATGACAGGGCTATTGAATATGTATAACAGTGGTATGCAGATGAATTCCGCTACTACCGAACAGAAAACAAAAGATCCACTTTATCCTTTAACCGATCCATTGATGCGGCCCCTTAATCTGACCAAAGACGAAATAAAAGATATTGAAGCATTTTTGCATGCAATAACAGCCACATCTTACCGGATGCGCCGCCCCGAAAAACTCCCGAGATAATTATTTATCAAACAGTGCTCAAGCTGAGGTTGGGTACTGTATGACATGATGGAGGTAATATTAGAATAATGTCGTGTGTAGAATCGTACTCTATCGGAGAAAGAATAACAAAGTTAATAAGGTAAAGGTTTATTGTGAGTTGAACGATGTCAACGTTAATTTTTACTTTTTAGATGAAATATCGTGACCTCTGGCAACATCCCTAATCGGCTCGGATAATCTAGATAGCCAAATCCAACATTTACATAGAGTGCCTGATGTTTTTCACGATATAAACCTGCCCATTCCTGGTAAGCATACTTCACTGGGCTCCATTGATATTTCGGGTTGGTATAACCAAATTGTCCTCCATGAGTATGGCCACTAAAAGTAACATCGATATTGGGGTATTTGGGGATGATTTCAGCCCGCCAATGTGAAGGATCGTGTGAAAGCATGAAGTTGACAGAAGATGATTTATCAACTTTAGACATCGCCAAATCGATGTCACCATAATTTTTAGGGTTATGTAACCCCCAGTTTTCCACGCCTATAATTGTAATTTTATCATTGTTCAGTACGAGCTCTTTCGATTCATTGAGAAGCAGTTGCCAGCCCAATTGACGGTGGATGCTTTTGAGCTCCGCGAAGTTCTGTTCTTTTGTCAATCGACTTTTATCGAAAAAATGATGTCTATTGAAATGATAGTCTCCATAATCATGATTACCGAGTATAGAAAATGTGCCTAGAGGAGCGTTGAGCGTATTGAATATGTCCAAATAATGATCCATTTCGGACGCAAAATCATTAATTAAATCTCCAGTAAAGAAAATGATATCAGGATTTTCCCCCATCAGCAAGTCAATGCCGCTTTTCACTTTATCCCGATTATAAAGACTTCCTGCGTGTATATCAGAAATCTGAGCGATGGTCATTCCTTCGAAAGATTTCGGTAAATTTGGTAAAATTAAATTGATATGTTTAATCTGATAATCATATAAATTTAAAGCAAATCCACGTGTAAGCGCAGCAATAGGAACGCTAGCCAGAACAAGACCACTTTTGATTATAAAATCAGATCTTGTTAAGGACAGTATATTTCCCTCTTGATGGGATAAGGGTTTAGGCCTTATAAGGAGATTCTTGAACACAGTAGAAGCACGCAACATCGCATCAATTCCAATAAAGAAGAGAAATATAATTTTCGCAAACAGTAACGTGATAGGAAAAAATACCAAACATGCTGCTTCAAAACTATTCCATTTAAAAAATAAATTGAGAAATATTGATAAATAGGACAGCAAACTTAAAGACCACCAAACTAGTTTAGCAAACAGTACATTTGATTTCCAGATCGATAATATCCTTATTCTCAAGAAAATCAAAACATCTACAAACAGAAAGAGTGCAAGAATGTTTAGGTAGGTGTAAAACTGTTGGATCATATTTAGAAGGTCAAAATATTATTGGAAAAATAATTAAATCTATTTATTAAAAACGATATTCCCTTAGCTACTGTTTGGTTTCAAAGGAGATTTGAGCGTTTTAGTGAACTAAATTTAGGGAAAAGTTCTGACTGTTCTTGCCAAATACCCTAGTTTGGACAGTAAAATAAGACAAATCGCGACAGCATATCTACAAATTAGCGTATGCAAGCTGAATGATTAAAATCGATTATAAAGTTTAAAATAAAGTTTGCTAATAAGCAGTATCTATTACTTATTTCTATTATATGACGCAAATAGATTTTCCAGAAATACTATTAAAAGAGGTCAGGCACAGTCTACGTAATGCTAAAGCCCGTGTTGCTATTGCCGAAAGTGTGACCGCAGGATTTTTGCAGTTAGCTTGCTCGCAGATGGAAGGAGCAACGGAGGTTTTCGCTGGCGGCATCACAGCCTATTCAATTGATGCAAAGATTAACATACTTGATGTCGATGCAGAACTAGCGGAAAGATGTGACTGTGTATCGTCAATTACAACAGAAGAAATGGCAATCGCCGTAGGCAGAATGTTTCATACAGATTGGTCGGTTGCCACAACCGGATATGCAACAGTAGTTCCTGAATCAAAGGGGAAATTGTTCGCATTTGTCTCATTCGCATATAAACAGGAGATTCTAATGACAGAAACAATAGAGCTAAGTTCAAATATAGGGATGCAGGAGGCTCAGTTTAGCTATACGATTAAAGCGTTAGAAATTCTAAATACACTTTTAAAGAATTAAAGGTTCCCAGCAATTGCTGGGAACCTTTAATTCTATGCTTCTCTTTTCAAGTCAAAAGAGACATATTTTTCATAATCAACTAATGATCTTACTGGAGTAGCTAAACCTTGAAGGAGATCAATATACATTTTTGCTACTTTCTTCCATACTGTCTGCTCACCGTAACTACGCGCTTTAAAACGATGCCAAGCTAATAGACGTTTTGATGAGTACAATAAATTAATGTTAGCACGCATTGCTTGTATATCGTTAAAAGGCGTTAATATGCCGCGTTCATCTTTTAATAAATCGCTAGCGTGCCAATACGGCGTGGAAATAACAGCAGCACCTGCTCCCACAGCGAATGACAGCGTTCCACTACTGATTTGCTGCTCGTGAGGATAGGGGGATAGATATATATCACATGCGGTGAGGTACTCTTTCAATTCTTCATCTGTTAGAAATTTATCAATAAAAACAACTTTATCTTCCAAATTCAATTGACTGACTAAATTTTGTAATTCAAAACGATAGGATTCCCCCTCATGAACCAAAACGTTAGGATGAGTTTTTCCGATGATCAAATATTTGAATCCAGGCAGATCAGTGCTCGCTAAAGATCTTATAGCATACTCCAATCCTTTACTCCTTCCAATCAGGCCAAAGGTCATCATTACAAAATTTTCTTGGAGACCTAATTTATACTTTGCCAAACCTTGGTTGTAATCAAACTGAGGAACACCATGGGGTATAAATTTAATTTTGTCCGCATGCGCTGGATCAAATTGTTCTTTCAATAATTCGACTCCTTTCGGTGAAAGACTAACAACAGCCTGGGATTTCTCCAACAGTAATTCCATAATTTCTTTTTGCTGCAACGACGGTGTTTGCAAAATAGTATGAAATATTGTTAATAAAGGTATCGTAACGTTGTTGGCAATTTGTGTAATGAAAATACCATCAACACCACCAAATATTCCAAATTCATGCTGAATAACACAATAGTCGTATTCCTCATTGATAAGGCGCGCCGCTTGATGATAACTGTCAAGTCGATCTTTATGGATAACGAAGCGAACAGATTCGTCAAAATCCTCTACTCCATGTTTTGATAATGCGATTAGATCAATATGGACGCTAGCATCTAACTCCATACCCTGTTTCAGGTCTTTGGTGAAGGTCGCTAACCCACATTCTTGTGGTGGGCATGTACTTATAATTGCTATTTTTTTCATATAACTTAACCCTCCTTAACTGTATTTTGTACCTCTTCAACTGGAAGATCGAGAATGGCCATTAGCAACAAATAATATCCCTTTTCCAATCCTATTTTTTTTGCTTTTTTATCAATATTTTCCATATCAGTACGCTATTTTGAGTGTAATTCTTTTGATAAAGATGAATCAAAATTTATACCCAAAGACAATGTGTAAAGGCATATCCGTACTTTTTTAATGGAAATAGCGTAGCAATGTTATGCGCCTACCGTAAATTTCAGTTTAACTACGTATTTATAGCGCAGTAAACCTTGGATTCTTATCAGAACCGATCTTTTGTGACAGTATAAACACGAAGCGCATTTAGCGTCCAACGATTTGCATACAATTATTGGAATTAATCTGAAGATTTGATTTAGTAATAAAACGTGTTTTGTCGGCGTAGCCTGCAAGTATTGACGTCAATAACTCATATCGGTAAATCAGATAGGATTGAATGTAGATGTTATAATACGATAATATTATAAATTTCCAAACAATTGTGACCTTTGGCTCGTTGTGTTTTAACTTAACATATTCATTTTATGAAGATAGCAACTTATAATATAAATGGTATCAACGCGCGGCTTCCAGTCCTTTTACGATGGTTGGAAGAAGAGTCGCCAGATGTAGTTTGCCTTCAGGAGCTTAAATCCCCTCAAGAACGTTTTCCGTTGAAAGAAATAAGTGATCTCGGCTATCACGCCATTTGGCATGGCCAGAAAAGTTGGAACGGAGTTGCGGTGCTTTCGAAATATGAGATTGAAGAGATCACAAGAGTCCTGCCCGGAGATCCTGAGGATAACCAAAGCCGATATTTGGAGGTCATAATCCAAAACGTCGTAATATGTTGTATTTATCTACCTAATGGCAACCCTTTTCCAGGGGTCAAATATGATTATAAATTAGATTGGATCGAACGGTTGGCCAAACGATCTAAAACACTTCTTCGGATGAATGCATCGGCTATTCTGATCGGGGATTTCAATATTATTCCAGAAGACATAGACACTTATAAACCAGAAAAATATATCAATGATGCACTCTTTACAAAAGAGGTTAAGGAAGCTTTTAGTCTTTTGCTAAAAGATGGATGGCAAGATTCTATACGTACACTTTTCCCGGATAAGGAAGTTTATACATTTTGGGATTATTTTCGTCAGGCTTATGCTCGAAATGCAGGGTTGCGTATAGATCACATCCTATTGAGTCCGTCGATCCAGGCTCGGTTAATGGAAGGTGGTATAGATAGGGACGTTCGTGGATGGGAGAAAAGCAGCGATCATGCCCCTACATGGATTAGATTAAGTAACAATAACACGAATGGCTAGAAAACTCAATTGTAGTGCGGGATTATTAATGTATAAAATTCAGGAACAACAAATTTATTTTTTCTTAGTACATCCTGGAGGACCATATTTTGCCAAGAAAGATGAAGGGTGTTGGACCATTCCGAAAGGAGAGATCGGTATGGACGAAGATGCTCTCGCAGCTGCTAAAAGGGAGTTTATGGAGGAAACAGGGTATCTACCTAATGGAAATTTTATGGAATTGTCTGCTATTCAACAGAAAGGAGGGAAAAAAGTATTATGTTGGGCAATTGAGGGAGATATGGATCCGTATAAACTCATCAGTAATACCTTTGCATTGGAATGGCCTCCTAGATCAGGAAAGATACAACTTTATCCTGAAGTTGATCGGGGCGCCTGGTTTACATTTACAGAGGCCATAAAGAAGATAAATGAACGCCAAATCTATTTTTTAGAGCAAGTTATTGCTAATGGATCTTAATTCCGTATGCAAAGTATTATAATATGCGGGAGATTATTAAACGAATTTATAAGAATTTCGCGTTATAACATATTTATCAACTATATTTGAAAAATAGCACTCATAGAAGACGGGCAGGTCACAAAGGAAACACAATGGGATAATGAATGAGAAAATAATGTTCAAAATTAGCGAGTAAAATTAAATATGGAAAACAAAACGGTTTTCATTTGTGATGATGATAGTACAATAGTTGACATGTTACAAATGCTATTGGAAATGTCGGGTTACGACACAATTATTGAGACAAACAGTCTTAACGCCTTAGGAGTGATCAGGGAAAAGCAACCCGATGTCATTTTATTAGACATATGGATGCCGATGCTCTCCGGAGATGAATTGATAAGAAAAATTAGAGAAGATAAAGAACTAAAAGAACTGTTTATAATATGCATATCCGCCAGTAAGGATGGAAAAGATGTGGCATTTCGCGCAGGAGCTAATCGTTTTATAGCAAAGCCTTTTGACATCAATGACCTGCTAGAAGCAGTCGAAAGTTCATCCAACCTGGATAGATAATTGCCTAATTTATACGTAATGGTATCAACAAAAAAGGATGTCCTGCTATTGAAACCAATCTGCAAGACATCCACGTTATGACAATTATTGTAGTTATTTTTCCTTCGTACTAAAGAGCAGCTTTTACTGCGGCAATACAGTCGGATTGATATTTCATGATGTTATCTTTATCAGAAGCTGATATTTTACCGTCTGCAACATTTTTCTCAATTTCATTTTTGATATCTAACAAAGATTTTTCTTTATCCAATGCTTTATCAGCAGTTTCTGCATTGATACGTTCTACCCAAGTTTTTCCAAGCTTTGTATAGAGCTCTTTGGCTTTATCATTGGATAGAACAGGCGCAGCAACTGAAGCTATAGCAGCGTTCGCGGCTGCTTTATCCGAATAAACAACTGCTTCGGCATCTTTTGTCGCAGCGTCTTCTGAAGTTTTCATCGCCTCTTCGTTGGCATCTGCCGCTTTTTCTTCCGCATGTTCCATATTTTCAGCTGCCTTTTCCTGTGGCGTCTGGTTATTACATGATGCTAGCAATGTTAAAGCCGCTAGGGAAGCAAATAGTGTTTTGTTTGAAATCATAATATTTATTTATTTAGTGATGTTTTTTAAATAACAAGACTTATATGTAAATAGTTTTTATTTTTATAGTTTAATGAAGTTTTTAATTAACGATAGTCGATTAATGATATACCGATAGTTGTTTTTTCATCGTTTTACGAATAAAATGAATACGTGTTTTAATCGTTCCTTCAGGCATCTGCATATATTCCGCGATTTCATAATACTTAAATCCTTCCAAAAACATATTGAAAATTTCGTAATTTTCCTGAGAAAGTTGACTCAACGCTTTCTGTATATCATCTAGAATAAACTTAGTTGTGCTTGCATTCGTAGAAGTAGATTCATTCCTGGCAAGAGATGCATATTCATGATGATAGTTTTCAGTTCTTTTCGTTTTTCTATAATGATTAATATAGATATTTCGCATGATCACGTATAACCAAGAACCGACTTTTGGATTATGCATAAGCTTTTCAATTGATTTCAATGCATTAACCATAGTGTCCTGTATAAGATCATTCTTAATCTCAGGATCTGTGGTAAATTGGGAAGCGAAATTTTTGAGTAGGCCTCTTTTTTCAATAAAAAATGAATTTATTTCGATATGTTGCATATTGTTATTTAATAATCTTAATGAATACTGATGAAACAGTACAACAACAGTGCAGTTTTTTGCCAAAATTGCCTATTCAAAAGCTTTAGCAATATCTTCAAGTAAATATCACGGGAAATGTGATTTATACTTAAAATCACTTAGTTGTGCTGATTATGAGCTTTATAGATGGTTTAATCTGTTCTTCTGCTCATGACGCCTGGAATATAAAACCGTATAAAACTTTTTCTAAGTAGAGTTTTATCGCCAGACCTCTGTATTCACGTTATTTATACGCTGATAAGTTAGTAAAACAACGTAAGTGAATCATAGATTCTATCTATTTTAACAAGTAGAAATGGAAGGGGGCGTCCATAAATTAAATAAATTTTGAGGTGGTAGGTAAAGTGAATAGTATTTTATTGATATCGGTTCCTATTGTGCTGTGGAGCATTCACGACAAGAAGAAAAATGATTGTGTCAGGAAAATAGTACTATACAGGGAAATAACTATTCAATATCTTTTTTAAAAAGGCCAAAATAGAATAGCAGCAATTCGGCCTATTACCAATTGTGAATTGCTGCTAATAGATTCAAGTCATCCAACTTTACAGACGATTAGTGCAGAATTTCATATATACACCTATGTTGATTTTTTCAGATCGCTAACATAATGCTGTTAATTGGAACCCTGCGGAACATGTGTTTTAGTCGTCTTTCATGAGGAAGTTATCGAAGTGTTAGTAGTAGTATGACACTTTAGATTCGTATTAAAACTTTTTTCCGCCTTTTCTACTTCCTTTTTACTTACAATTTTTCGAAGTGATTGGCTTGAAAACCTATTTTTATTTTTGGTGTAGTAAATTTCAATTCCTTCTGAAACACAATAATCTCTACCTGAAAAATCTACAAGCTTATACTCTTCTCCTATAAAGTATTTGTGTACAGGAAGCGACTGAAGCATATCCGTAATATCGTCATCAGACTCAAACGGAATAATCTCATCAACAAATTGGCAACCTTCTAATTTGATAAACCTTTCAACCATCGTTTGTGCAGAATCATGAGTATCATTTTCTTGTACTTTTGAGTCTGTCTTAAGACCTATAATAAGATAATCACATTGACTCTTAGCTTCCTGAAGAGCCACAATATGGCCTACATGCAACATGTCGAATACCCCAAATATTATACCTATTATCATATGTTAATTGTCAATTTATGCATTTACCCGCTTCAAAGCGTAACTTGCTGCCTCATTTATGCTTACCACAGCACCTTTATTGTTTTTTTCTTTGGATGCAATTATTTTCCGTAAAGACGAACTCGAAAATCTATTTTCCCTTCTGTTGAAATATAGTTGTATTCCTTTCTCCTCGCAGTATTTCCTGCCAGTAAATGCTTTATCCATATATTCGTCTCCCAAAATACGAACATGTACCTTGAACGATCGCAATACATCTTCTAAGTCCTGTTCGGTAGCATAGGGTATAATCATATCAACATGCTTGCACGCTTTTAACTGCATATAACGTTCAAATACAGATTGTGTTGGCTTATTTTTTTCTGGGCGATCGAGAGTAGGATCTGTTTGTAATCCGCATATTAAAAAGTCGCATTGTTCTCTGGCATCTTCGAGCATCTTAACATGACCTGCGTGAAGCAAATCAAAAGCAGAAAACGTAATTCCTATTTTTTTCATGTGTATAATAATTTAAAACTGCAATTATTGAAGAAGTACATTAAGAACGCAGCTCAAGCAGATTCGTTTTAATTTTAAATTGTTTTTTTGCTTTATTGTTTTTTATAATTAATAATCTTTTTTTCTGGAGAATCCAATGAACTAAAATTGCGGAAAGATGTTCTGATCTAAAAAAGATATCAGCAAGCCATGCACACAACTAAAAAAGTATCTATTAATACGCCACATACCACATACAGAATTCAGTTTCATAAAGATTTCAACTTCTCGGACTTTAAAGGCGTAATTCCTTACCTCCGAGATTTGGGTATAGATACAGTATACGCATCCCCCATTTTCCAGTCAACCCCTGGGAGCATTCATGGATATGATGGTATAAATTTTAATCAGATAAATAGCGAGTTGGGTAAATTGGAAGATTTGAGATCGATCAAGGAGCTATTGAACAAATACCAAATTAAATGGTTACAAGATATCGTTCCTAACCATATGGCATTTCATCCGAAAAATGAATGGCTTATGGATCTTCTGGAATTTGGCCAGTCATCGCAATTTAGTGGTTTTTTCGATACCTGTTATAGTTCAGGTTTGTTTGATAAGGGAAGGTTAATGGTCCCTGTATTGACAGATAATTTGGACGAGGCGATTTCGAACAACGAAATCGCTGTCATTTTTTTGAATAATAGCCTTCGACTGTCTTATAAGGGAAACCAGTATCCAATTTCTCCTCAATCGTATTGTGTTATCCTGAAGGATTATTTACAGGCTACACAATCTAATTTTGAAGGACTTTTAACACAGATAAGTACTGTTCAAGCCAATGGAGATGGTGAAGAATGGAAACTATTGCGTGCTCAAATTTTTAATAAACTGACGAAAAGAAAGTTAAAGCACATTCTTGATCAATTTAATAGTAATTTGAATGATATTGATGTGTTGGTAAACGCTCAGCATTATGAACTTTGCCCTTGGTGGATCACAAACGAGAGAATAAATTTTAGACGTTTCTTTACAGTAAATGAACTGATTTGTTTAAACGTGCATGATGAGAATGTATTCAACGAATCTCATAAGTTAATAAAAACACTGGTTAAAGAAGGACTGATTGACGGATTGAGGATTGATCATATTGACGGACTTTACAATCCGACCGCGTATTTGTGTAATTTGAGGAAGTCTGTTGGCTCAACTACATATATAGTTGCTGAAAAAATATTGGAGCATGGGGAAGTGCTTCCCCATGAATGGCCAATACAGGGAACAACAGGATACGACTTCTTATCGATGTGCAATAATGTCTTCACATCCAAATCTGGAAAGAAAATTTTAGATAAATATTATACGAAATTAGTTGGCGAAAATTCATCTATTGCGGAACAACAATATTTAAAAAAGAGTACAATTCTCAATAAACACATGCAGGGCGAGCTTGCAAACCTCACGAAGCTACTGTCAAGCCTCCTACGTGTTAATAGCAAGGTTAAAAAAAGCCACCTAAAGGATATTTTACAATCATTTTTAGCATCGTTTCCTATATACCGCGTTTATGACGATCGCTTTCCACTGTCAGCATCAACTTATAAATTATTTTTATCAATTTTTGCAAAGTTAACTAAGATTCCTGAGCTCAACCAAACACTGATTAATCAGTTTAGGAATCTCTTCGAACAAGCGCAGGTGAATTATCAGCCGAAAACCCAAAGTGATCTGGTGGAATTTCTCATGCGTTGTATGCAGTTGACAGGTCCAGTCATGGCGAAGGGGGTGGAAGATACTTTAATGTTTACGTATAACCGCTTTATTGGCCATAATGAAGTGGGCGATCATCCAGCGAATTGGGGTGTGAGTAAAAATGAATTTCATAATATGATGCAAGAGCGCCAGATGAACTGGTCACTATCTATGAATGCAAGTTCGACTCACGATACCAAACGTGGTGAAGATGCGCGTAGTCGTCTATTGGTACTTACCGCCATGGCGCAAAAGTGGATTAAACAGCTTCAACTCTGGCACGATATGGTGCGGAACGAATACCCAAGAGATCTTCCGCATCCAAATGATGAATACTTCATTTATCAGTCGCTGGTCGCTTCTTTTCCCATGGAAAAAAATGATTCTAATATATCCTTAGCATTTGAAAAACGCTTTCTTGATTACTTGGTTAAATATCTCCGAGAGGGGAAGGAACGCTCTTGCTGGGAGAGCCCAAATGTGGACTATGAAGTTTCTGTTCAGGAGTTCGCCTCTTTTCTGCTCGATAGAGACCGTCCATTTTTTACCAGCTTTTATCAATTTCTTGAAGTGATCGCTGATTTTGGTGTCATAAATTCGCTTACTCAGCAAATTTTAAAATTTACTTGTCCTGGCGTACCTGACATCTATCAGGGTTCAGAACTTTGGAACCATAGTTTTGTCGATCCAGACAATCGAAGACCGATAGATTATCAGCGTAGGAAGGATCTTTTGTCTGCTATTGAAAATGGGGATAAAAAAGTGCGGATAAAAGATTTATGGAGATATAGGTTTGATGGGAAAATTAAATTATGGTTGGTAAGGGAATTGGTGAAACTGCGAAAGGAACACCGTGCTCTCGCATCCGATGGCAGTTACGTGCCGCTTAAAGTAACTGGCCGCTTTCGTAATAATATTTTAGCATTCGCGCGTAGATCGGGTGAGGAATGGATGGTTATAGTTGTTCCCTTACATCTCGCAGAAATCGGTAATATCTCAAAATTTGTTCCTGGTTCATTTGATTGGTCTGATACCAAAGTTCATCTTTCATCAAACCATTCCGTAGCCTGGAAGCATATCCTAACAGAAGCAGAAGGTGAAGGAATGGAGATTGCAGTCAATACGATTTTTAAGGATCTTCCAATGGCTATCATCAGCTACACGGATTTTCCACCTCAGCGGAGCTCAGGCATTTTGATGCATATTAGTTCAATTCCATCCCCTTTCGGGATAGGCGACTTGGGCTCGGAAGCTAGAAGATTTGTGAAGCAACTTTACCGCAGCGGGCAAAGCTGGTGGCAAGTTCTTCCATTGGGCCCTACAGATGCTACACAATTCCATTCGCCTTATAGTACGCTGAGTAGCAGGGCTGGAAATCCATTATTCATAGATCTGCGGGAGCTGATAAAATTAGGTCTGCTCCAAAAGAATGAAATAAAGCACTTAAAATGTAAAGCATCGACAACGATAAATTTTGCTGAAGTAGTGTTGGCAAAATACCAACTGTTGGAACAGGCCTATAGTCGTCTGCCAGCGCATGCAGCATTTGAATTTTCCGATTTTGTAGATCGCGAATCGAAGTGGTTAAATGATTATGCTCTTTTCAAGGTGTTAAAAAATAGAAATGGAAATAAACCATGGTATGAGTGGCCAAAGCATTATAAGAATCGAGAAAGTGCCGCGTTGAGCAATTTTGCTGCTGAATTTCGAGATGAATTACAACAAGAAAAGTGGTTCCAATTTCTATTTTTCAAACAGTGGGATGGCTTAAGAAAACATGCACGAGATTATGGCATTAGACTTATTGGCGATATTCCATTTTACGTAGCCTACGATTCCGCAGATGTGTGGGTCAATCCGCACTATTTTTCCTTAAAAGCAGACGGAGATATGGAATATGTTGCCGGAGTACCCCCAGACTACTTTAATGCAGATGGCCAATTATGGGGAATGCCAACTTTTAATTGGGAATCTCTTAAGCATGATGGATACCAATGGTGGATCGACCGGCTAGCGCACAACTGTTCGTTGTTCGATATTTTGCGACTGGATCATTTTAGAGCATTTTCTTCCTATTGGGAAGTACCTATTCAAGAGACCTCTGCCAAGAATGGAAAATGGTTGGAGGGCCCTGGTGAGGCTTTCTTTGAGCAAGTTAAGATCAATCTAGAATATATGCCCTTTATAGTGGAGGATCTCGGCGATGTCGATGCCGCAGTATATGATTTTCGAGATCGATTTAAATTTCCCGGTATGGCGGTATTACAATTTGCTTTTGGTGAGGATATGTCCCGATCACCTCACATTCCTCATCAGTATGTCAGAAATTCTGTTGCCTATACCGGTACACATGATAATAATACCACGTTATCTTGGTACAATCAGGACCTAAGTCTATTGAGCAAAATAAATTTAAGAAACTATTTTGGAAGAATAGTTGATAGTGAGAATGTCAATGAAGTGCTTATACGGTCAATTTACGCATCTGTCGCGGATAAGGTTATAGTGCCGATGCAAGATATTTTAAATCTTGATGGATCATGCCGTATGAATACGCCAGCCAGTACTGCTGGAAATTGGTTGTGGCGTATGCAGAAAAGAGCATTTACATCAAAAATTCAACATAAATTATTTAATTACACGAAAATATATAACCGTTAAACATAAAGATGGAAACAAACATTTATACCGGAAATCCTTACCCTTTAGGGGCAACCTACGATGGGGAAGGAGTGAACTTCGCACTCTGCTCCGAGCACGCTGAGGCTGTTGAACTTTATCTCTATGATAGTTCAGACGAGCGAGAAATCGCTAAATTTAAAATTACGGAGAAAACACATCAAGTGTGGCATATCTATGTTTCTGGAATAAAACCTGGGCAACTCTACGGTTATCGGGTTCATGGTCCTTATGACCCATCAAGCGGACATCGCTTTAACCCACATAAATTATTGATTGATCCATATGCAAAAGCAATTTCAGGAACTGTTAAATGGAATGATGCTTTATTCGCCTACACTATAGGAGATGATGACTTAAGCATGGATGCAACCGATAGTGCTCCCTTTGTTCCTAAATCTGTCGTTACAAACGACAAATTTGACTGGGGAAGCGATAAGCCACCCCGCATTCCTATGCATAAGAGTGTGATTTACGAAACACACGTAAAAGGCTTTACAGCAATGCATCCCGATATTCCTGAAGAAATAAGAGGTACCTATGCCGCAATGGGCCATCCCGTTGCAGTAAATTACCTGAAAGAATTGGGTATTACAGCGGTAGAATTGTTACCTATACATCATTTTTTGACTGACCGTCATCTAAAGGATAAGGGACTCAGCAACTATTGGGGTTATAACAGTATTGGTTTTTTTGCACCAGATGTGCGCTATTCTGCTTCAGGCTACCATGGAGAGCAGGTTTTGGAATTCAAACAGATGGTTAAAGCACTGCACGAGGCAGGCATAGAAGTTATTTTAGATGTGGTATACAACCATACTGGCGAAGGTAACGAAATGGGGCCAACACTTTCTTTTAGAGGTATTGACAATGCCTCCTATTATCGATTAGCTGACGACCCTCGTTATTATATGGACTTTACCGGAACCGGCAATACACTAAATACCCGCCAACCCAACGTATTAAGGATGATTATGGACAGCCTCCGTTATTGGATTCAAGAAATGCATGTAGATGGATTCCGATTCGACCTGGCTTCAGCACTGGCGCGTGAACTGCACGAAGTAGACAAATTGAGCTCTTTTTTCGATGTGATCCATCAAGATCCAATCATCTCACAGGTTAAACTGATTGCCGAACCGTGGGATATCGGAGAAGGGGGATATCAAGTTGGCGAGTTCCCCCCCGGCTGGGCCGAATGGAATGGAAAGTATCGCGACTGTATCCGTGACTACTGGATTGGAGCAGACAGCATGATTGCCGAATTCGCAAACCGACTTACCGGTTCTTCTGATTTATACCGAGGCGACAACCGTACCCCTTCGGCCAGTGTCAATTTCGTTACGGCACATGATGGATTTACGCTTCACGATCTAGTATCTTATAATGAAAAGCACAATGACGCAAATGGTGAGGACAATCAGGATGGAGAGAGCCACAACCGTTCTTGGAACTGTGGTGTCGAAGGACCAACAGACGATCCTGAGATCAATAGTTTGAGGGAGAAACAGAAGCGAAATATGCTGACAACATTGTTTCTTTCTCAAGGGGTTCCCATGCTTGTGGCTGGCGATGAATTCGGCAGAACGCAGCAGGGAAACAATAATGCATATTGCCAGGACAATGAGATTTCGTGGTTGGATTGGACTAAAATCGATGGAAACCAATTGGACTTCACCAAGAAATTAATACATCTTCGTCGGGAACATCCCGTATTCTGTCGCCGAAAATGGTTTCAAGGATTGCCTATTCGCGGTACGGGTGTTGAAGATATCGTATGGTTTTTACCTGATGCATCCGAGATGGACGACCATCATTGGCAGGAAGACCATGCGCGTTCACTTGCGGTATATTTAAATGGTGAAGGTATTAGATCAGTTGGTAACGACGGAAAGAAAATCGTGGATGCTAGCTTTTACCTGTTGTTTAACGCGTATTGGGAAGATGTGTCGTATCAGCTCCCAAATGAAAATTATGGAGCTAGGTGGATGAAAATCTTAGATACGAATAATGATACGATAGAAAATTTCGGAGAGTTTGCTGCGGGTGATACTGTCTTAGTTCCTTCACGTTCCATACTATTATTTCAATCCCAATAATAGACTGCAGAGCGTATGAGCAAGACCGGAATTAAGCATGTGGGCATTCGTTTTGAAGGCGAAACCTGTCAAATTAGCGTATGGGCACCAATAGCAAAAATTGTGATTTGCCGATTGTGTGATAATAATTTAGAAATACCTCTAAGGCCACTAAAATATGGCTATTGGTATGCTGAGAGTACATTAATAACTCCTGGGGATCGGTATAAAATCAGTGTGGACGGAAATGATTTTCCAGACCCGGCTTCCCTTTCCCAGCCCGAAGGTGTGCATGGACCATCAGAGGCAATAGATCTCCGATTTAATTGGACTGATCAGAGCTATAAGCCTCCTAAAAATTCCGAATTCGTGATCTATGAGATTCACGTCGGAACATTCACCTCATCTCGCGATTTTGATGGTGTCATAAAAAAAATTCCGCATTTGAAGGATTTGGGGATCACTGCGATAGAGATTATGCCAGTCGCACAGTTTCCAGGAGGGAGGAACTGGGGGTATGATGGCGTTTTCCCATTTGCAGTACAGCATTCCTATGGTGGAGCTTCAGAATTTCAGCGGCTTGTGAATGCCTTCCATGCAGTTAATATAGCTGTAATTTTGGATGTGGTGTATAACCATATCGGACCTGAAGGAAATTATTTTTCGAATTATGGGCCATATTTCACCAACAAATACCATACGCCATGGGGCGATGCTCTTAATTATGATGATCGTTTCTGTCATGGGCAGCGGGATCTAGTGCTCAATAACGTCCGTATGTGGTTTGAAGACTTTCATATTGATGCTCTTCGACTAGATGCGGTGCATGCGATTAAAGATTTCGGAGCAGTTCACATACTTCAGGAAATTCGCAAGGAAACGGACCAGATTATCATCAATTCGGGTAAGAATCGCTTTTTATTCATTGAGTGCGATCTCAATGATAGGCGATTTCTGGATCCATTGACAAAAAATGGCTATGATATGGATGCGCAGTGGTTAGATGAGTTCCATCATGCCTTAAGAGTGTCGGTGGGCGAACCAAAAAAGGGATATTATGAAGAATTTAATGGATTGAATGATCTGGCAAAAGCCTATGAGAAAGCCTATGTTTTTGACGGTAATTACTCTTCCCACCGGGAAAAGTTCTTCGGAACAGACAGTTTTGGTCTTGATGGAAATCGCTTCATAGTTTTTTGCCAAAACCATGATCAGATCGGTAATAGAATGCTAGGGGACCGCGCAGTGAAGATTTATTCTAGCGAAATAGCGCGCCTCATGGCCTTTGCTGTGTTTATGTCTCCCTATCTTCCCTTACTATTTATGGGTGAAGAATGGGGGACAGAAAAGCCTTTCCCATATTTTATAAGCCATAGTGATCCTGAGCTCGTGCAACTAGTTAGGGAAGGCCGGAAGAAAGAGTTTGAAGATTTTATTACGAATTCTGATGTCCCAGATCCTCAGAGTGAAAGTATATTTAGAGAGGCTATATTGGATTGGGACGAGCTCAATAGCGAACCCTATCGACAACGTTTATTGTATTACAAATCGTTAATAGCGTTGCGGAAAACAAACCCCCTGCTGAAAGATGTGCAGCGGGATGAGTTGAAGGTCAAATGCATCGAAGATAAAAAAGTACTTCTGCTTCAGGTGAAAAAAAAGGAAAAATCTATCGTTGTAATCATGAACTTTTCCGACCATGTACAGCACGTAAATTTACCGGAAGATTTAAAATGGCGAATGATATTTGATACTCACGAAACACAAGCTGAGCTTATTGCTGGTACGGATAAGCCGGTAATTACATCCTATCCGTTATCACCTTGGTCCGGCTATGTTTATAGTTCTCAATAGCTTATTTTTAAAAATTACAGTGCTTATTTGAAAAGATAAAGGTGGATACAAAGATGATCACAAATTTCAAACAAAGTACGTAATACTATTGTTTACTATTCAATACGGCTTGTCCAGCCATGAAGAAAGTTTAAAAGCTAGGTTCTTTCCAACCTAGCTTTTTCTCGCTTAAGTAGGTGTGGTAATATTTACCTGTAATTGCTAAAAAAGTTTGACGGTTGTCTAATCAATTATTCGTAGTTATTTTTTATATATTAGCCTGAGATATGACATGTTTGAAGAGGGATGCTAGATTTTATATTGTATGGCAATTATCTTTTTCGAGAATTTCCTATTAATAGTAAGTTAAAATATTAAAAACTAGTAAGATATGCCTCAATTGGAGTGTCATGATGAAGAAATCCACTTATGTGGTAAAATCCAATTTTTCGGTTTCCTTTGTGTTTTCGATAAGATCGGATGCATTGCAGTAAGTGAAAATCTATCTTATGTGCTGAATATTCCTTTAAACGAAATTCTCGGACGTTCGATTAAGGAGTTGTTGCCTTTTTTTTCTGCAGCGAACGAATGGAATATCGAAGAGATTGAGAGACAGATCACTGGGCAGGTATTCTCTCGTTTCGTTGAGCGTATCCGTATGAAGGATAATGATTACTATTTGAGCATTTACCGCTACGACGAGAAAACATATGTTGAACTAGAGATTTGCAATGAGAACCGCCTAAAAGCGCCGCGTTTATTCTATTATGCTAAATACCTTGAGGAACAAAATGGTAATGCTTGGCAATCTTTGACAGTATTGATCCGCCAGATCATTGGTTTTGATCGTGTCATGGTATATCGTTTTGAAGAAGACCATAGTGGACAAGTAATTGCGGACTCTATTAACGAAGGAATGAGCTCGCTAATGGGATATCGTTACCCGGAATTTGATATTCCTGCACAGGCTAGGGCACTTTATACCAAATTTCTTGCGCGACATGTTGCGGATATCGATGCCCCTGTTATTCCTATTCATGGACTGGAGGCGGGGGAGATAGACCTCACGCATTCCAGCGTCAGAGCCTTGTCGCCGGTGCATTTGCAGTATCTCAGGAACTCGGGCGCGCGCGCCAGTGCTAGCTTCTCTATCGTTATCGATGGAAAACTTTGGGGAATTGTAGCTTGTCAAAACAGGCTTCCCAAGAATGTCGATCTTTCCCAACGACACTTATGTGCTTTTTTAACGCAGTATGCAGTAAATTATTATCTTTCAGAACATCAAAAGGAAAATTTGGTCGCACAAACCATCATGGGTGTTATGGAACGCGATCTTAAATCCGAACTGTTAGTAAATAGTGATATTGGCGTTGTGCTTGAACGTTTTGCCCCCCAGATTTTGGAAATTGTAGCAGCCGATGGATTAATGATCAAGAACGATAATACTGCTAAAAGCTGGGGAACGGTGCCGGATGAAGGGCAGCAACGTACAATAGATAAGTACATAGAAAGCCAAAAACGAACCGAACTCTTTTCTACGTCAAATTTTGTTTACGATCAAGTAGAGTCAGAACACGGCGTGTTTTTGCCTGGTGTTTTAAGAATAAATATTCTTCCTGGCAATAAATATTACATCTATTTATTCCGTAAGGAACACATATATGACGACGTTTGGGCAGGAAAGCCCGAAAAAATATACCTTTATGATCCCGAAAGGAAAGTTGAATTTCCCTCGCCAAGAGCATCTTTTGAAGCTTGGCGTGAAACGATGAAAGGCAAGTCTGTTAAGTGGAGAAAGACTGAACTTTCTTTTATGGAGAAGGTGGTACAAATAGCCCAACAAGCTATCGCACAACGGGGCGGGGAGATTGCGCAACTTAACAAGGAACTTATCAGATCCAACAACGCCTTAGATACATTTGGCTATACATTAACTCATGACCTTAAAAATCCACTTTCCTCGATAAAGCTTGCCGCTCAGATGATGTTAATAAAAGATGATCTTTCTAAAGACATGCTACGTAAGATGGCAAAAAATATCATGGATGCCACAGGACTGATCACAGAAATGATGGATAAAGTTTATCAGCTTACGCAGTCTAATTATGTAACTTTTAAGACCGAACTGATCGATCCGAGAAATAAAATTCTGAATATTCTAGAGAGTAGCAAGCAGCAGTTTGATAGCGAAAATCTAGAGTTTATATTAGGTGAAACTTGGCCGATTATAGGCGAAAGAACACTGCTGTATCAGCTATTTTTAAACCTGATTGGCAACGCCATAAAATATAGTAGTAAAAAGGATCAACCGGTAGTTGAAGTTTATAGCATAAAACAGGGTAATTCGGTTCACTATTACATCAAAGACAACGGGATAGGCATGGATATTCGTGACGATAGCAATATATTTGACATATTTAAACGTCTGCCCAATTCGCAAGGATTTGAAGGTTCGGGTATTGGCTTATCCATTGTTAAACGAATAGCTGACCGACTCAACGCAAAAGTTACTGTTGAAAGTGAACTCAATGTGGGTACAACTTTTTGTATAAGCTTTGAAAGCTAATGACAACAAGTTCAATAATCCTCTTATCGTCCGACTTTCGATATGCATTTATACAATTGCTTTAGACTTTTTAGTAATTAGTGTATGTCATCATGAGTTGTGTCGTCGTTTTGTAACCAAAACCCTAGGAATAACTTTTATAATTAAAACAAACGATTAATGGATTGGAAGAGTTCCTAAAAGGAATATCGAATATTTTTAACTAGGATAGCATGAGGAGTCAGTCTTTGCCTTCCCAGGTCTTAATTCAATTAAAAATGTGTAAACCCATAAATCGACTATAATGAAAAAAAAAGAATCGAAAACGGCAAAGGTTGAGGCAGTTGAAAATAAAAAAGTCAGCGCACTACGGCCTCATACCGCAGATGCTACAGGTCAAGAGATGACAACGGATCAGGGGGTCAAAATCAATGATGATCAAAATTCGTTACGTGCAGGTGATCGAGGCGCAACGCTCTTAGAGGATTTTATTCTACGGGAAAAGATCACCCATTTCGATCACGAACGCATTCCGGAGCGTGTTGTACATGCTCGAGGGTCTGGCGCACATGGTGTTTTTAAATTATATAAGCCTTTGAGTGAGTTAACAAAAGCAGGTTTTTTGAATAATACCGAAATAGAAACGCCAGTTTTCGTTCGTTTCTCGACTGTTGCTGGTTCAAGGGGTTCAACAGATCTGGCGCGCGATGTACGCGGTTTCGCAGTCAAATTTTATACTGAAGACGGTAATTTCGATTTAGTTGGTAACAATATGCCTGTATTCTTTATTCAGGATGCTATGAAATTCCCAGATCTTGTCCATGCGGTCAAACCCGAACCTGATAATGAAATTCCACAGGCTGCATCGGCCCACGATACGTTTTGGGACTTTATTTCGTTGATGCCCGAGTCGGCACATATGATCATGTGGCTAATGAGTGATCGTGCCATACCACGAAGCTATCGTATGATGGAGGGGTTTGGGGTGCATACTTTTCGATTTATCAACGCCCGTGGAGAATCAAATTTTATTAAATTTCATTGGAAACCAATGCTTGGAGTTCATTCCGTTGCATGGGATGAAGCACAAAATATTTCTGGTAAAGACCCCGATTTCCATCGAAGGGATCTTTGGGAAGCGATTGAAAGCGGTGCGTTTCCAGAATGGGAACTTGGCGTACAGGTCATCCCTGAAGCGGATGAATTTAAATACGAATTTGACCTATTGGATTCGACAAAAATTGTTCCTGAGGAACTTGTACCGGTACTGCCTATAGGTAAAATGACATTGAATCGAAATCCAGATAATTTCTTCGCTGAAACAGAGCAGGTGGCCTTCCATATTGGAAACATTGTACCTGGAATCGATTTTACGAATGATCCGCTGTTGCAGGGGCGCCTATTCTCCTATACCGATACCCAACTGATTCGTTTAGGAGGTCCCAATTTTCACGAAATTCCGATAAATAGACCCATTAATCCTTCCCACAATAACCAACGTGATGGATTTATGCGCCAACGAATAGATCGTGGGAAGACAAGCTATGGACCAAATTCGTTGGGGGATAATTATCCGCTGCAAGTATCAGAAGAAGCAGGAGGATTTAAAAGCTATCAAGAGCGTATTGATGCGCGAAAAGTTCGTGCGAGAAGTGACAGTTTCCGAGACCATTTTAGTCAGGCACAATTATTTTATAATAGTCAATCTGAGCCAGAAAGAAACCACATTATCGATGCATTCAGCTTCGAATTAGGCAAGGTAAAAGCAGTTGCAGTAAGACAGCGAATGATTGGTATATTATCGTTGGTTGATAAAAGCCTGGCAGGCCAAGTAGCAATCGCTCTGGGATTGCAGGTGCAGGAGAAGCTCGAAAAGCCAATCAATAAAAGTCTCCCAGCAGATGCAAATCCTTCCGACTATGAGCCTATTGAAGTTAAGGTGAAATTAAAAAGATCGGCTGCATTAAGTATGGAAGATACTGTTAAGAGTACGATTATAAGCCGAAAAATTGCCGTGCTAGCTGCTGATGGTGTAGACGCAAGTTCGCTAAAAGTTGTGACAGATGCTATTCGATCAGAAGAAGGCATCATTCATATTATCTCACCAAAGTTAGGGCAAATTATGGGCTCAGATAATAAGCCGATTCAAGTGGAGGAAAGTTTCTTGACGGCAGCATCCGTACTGTATGACGCCATATACTTACCTGGAGGGAAAGACAGCGTGAACAAATTACAATCAAATGCGGATGCGGTTCATTTCCTAAATGAAGCTTTTAAGCACTGTAAAGCTATCGCCGCAGATACGGAGGCTCGTCTGGTTTTGGATGCCACTTATTTTTTCAATAAGGGACCAGGGTTTGACGTTGGCTCTACTTTGGATGAAGGAATAATCATTGAAAGCGATTCGAAGTCTTTGGCTGATAAGTTTATTAAGGCAATTGCAAAGCACAGATTTTGGGAGCGGGAGAAAAAAGGTAAGGTTCCAGCATAGTCTTAAAATAAATAGCCCGCATATGCGGGCTATTTATTTTGAGATAGTTTCATTTTGTAAAAGAGCTAAACCGGTATCGTTGCCTTGTTGCGCGGCTAAGTCAAGTACCGATAGTCCACGCATGTCAAGCAAACTCGTATTTGCACCGTGGTGAAGCAAAAGTTGAAGAACTTCATTTCGTCCAAACATGGCTGCAAACATCAGAGCAGTGCCACCGTTTCCATGCTGTAAATTTAGATTTGCACCATAACTGATTAGTAATTTAGCGATATCGTAATAACCTTTAAAAGCTACTCCCATAAGCGCTGTATTGCCACCATTATCTTGAGCATTCACATCGGCACCAGCTTCCAATAATAATTGGGCAGCGGTAAGCTTATTATTATAACAGGCAATTATTAATGCTGTATAGCCTTTGCTATCCCGAGTATTGACATCAGTATCCTGATAGATCAATTCACGTAGAACTTCGATATTGCCTAATCGGGCGGCATGTATCATGATTTCTGAATTTTGTATCATAGTTGATAAGTTTTTGTTTTAAGATTATTGAAATTGATCGGTGCCTAAGAACGTTGTATCTTAGTTGGAACAAAACTGTGAGACGAAATGTTTGCCGACAATTTAATTTTAATTTAAATGGATATAAACGCCAACATGTTGTCAAAAAAAAGCAGTTTTTCAGATAAAGCATCGTTATTACTGATTCGCAGTTGTTAAAAAAGCCGAACGAGGACATGTTCGGCTTTCTAACTCTTCAGCTTTATGCTATTACGCTAGGCGGCACCACGAATAACACGAAGTAGTACAACAATTATAGCAATAACCAATAGGACGTGGATGATATTTCCTGTAGCATAGCCTCCAAAAAAGCTGATTGCCCAAATGATAACTAAAATGACAGCGATGATGTACAATAAATTTCCCATAATTTTTGATTTGTTTTTCCAGTAGAACATCATTCGCATACGTATAGTTTGTTTTGATAAATTATTTTAAATCATTTAAGTGTTCAGTTTACGATACGGATCGTACATTATGCTGTTAAAAATGAATCGTTAAGATAAGATACAGTCTCAACGTATTTCTAACATTTCAACAGTAAATAAATACCTTATTATCTTTTTTTAATATTGCTCTTTTTTTGATAGCCACTTAAATTATAGGTAATAAATCTGCTAAAGCCTGCGAATTAGGCTTCGAAGAGTTGAAAACGTATTTCTACTCGGACCAATGTTATTTCTTTTTAAAGCTAAAAAGGGTTTAAAGTGTAGCACTCTTCTTGTTACCCTATTCTTGTAAAACCATTTTAAACAATCAGTTGAATATAAACAATCAGTTGAATAAAGAAAGAGGATAAGTTATGAACAATTACAATTTAAACGTACTCATTAACGAAAAAAGAAGTTTGCTTAATCATTTTGCTGCCAAATTTACAGCTGATCCGGATGAAAAGGAAGATTTGATACAAGAGACTTGGATAAGAGCATTGAAGTCAATAGATGAATTTGTGCAACATCCAAAATTGATGAGCTGGTTATATGTCATTATGAAACATACGTACATCAATAAGTATCGAAAAGCAAAACGAATTACTGAAATTCAAGATCAGTACGTGGTTTTAGAAAGTACAAATACTACTGAACATAATAAAGGAATCAATAAATTCATGGCTGAAGATATCGAAAAAGCGATGACGAGCTTAACTTCAGAAAATTATGAAATTTTTCGTCTGTTTTTGGACGGTTATAAATATCATGAAATCGCATCTTATTTTGATATGCCAGAAGGTACAGTTAAGACTAGAATTCATATGGTACGTAAAAAACTCCAAAAACAGCTTAAAGTGTATAGAATGAACTAGCAGTTCCCGCAGATTACATACAAGCCAGTCAACATTTGACTGGCTTATATGTAATTTTGAAAACGCTTTATTTGCTAGAGTCTTCTCAACCAACATAACTCATAAAAATAACAATTGAAGGATCTCTACAAAGTTCTTCGATGGTTTTGATTCAAGTATGAAATCCTACCTTAACTCATACCTCCAGGATCGCTTTGACAGCCTTTCTTAGTCGGAAGGTATTCTGAAAAGTGATCATCGAATGATCCCCTTTTCAGAATTAATATTAATCATTTTCATGTTCCGTAGAAGCAAAAGAAAATTTAACCGACTTCTGCGGGTAAGTCTCCATACTTTTGCGACTCGTGTTTTTAATGATGGTTTTAAGGCTAACACGGTCTCCCAATTTATAGTAAGTCTCTACGGTCTGATAATCCAGTAAGTAGGGGCCACAAAAATAGTTTCCATTGTCATCTTTCTCTATAATTCCCTGATAAAGCCCTTCTTTTGTCTCTTTTGGCATATTTATTTAATTTGAATGACAAAGGTAGCAAGAGTATTTGAAGAATATCATAGGAAAAATAAAATTTGATTTTTTTTATAGGATAAGTGTTCCATTTCCTCAATTGTTTCGATAGAATTCGTTTTCATTTGAGTGATAAAGCCAAAGAAATAAATGTGGCATTGTTTAAGAGTCATATCATCCAAATCGGTGTGCTAAAAACAAAAAATATATCATTGTTTTTCTCGTTATATTTCTATAAATTCAGCACATAAAAATAAAGAACGAATCAAAATAGACCAAAAATAAATGAACGAGTTAGAAATTTATTTCCGAAATAATGATGCAAAATTGATTAATAAATGGATGCATTATTTCGATGTATACGACAGACATTTTAGTCGTTTCAAAGGCAAAGATATCGTCGTTTTAGAAGTGGGGGTTTTTCAGGGTGGAAGCCTTCAGATGTGGAAAAACTATTTTGGTGATCGCGCGAAAATATACGGTATTGACATCAACCCACACTGTAAAGAACTCGAAGAAGAGAATGTGGAGATATTTATTGGCTCACAGTCCGACCGAAAATTCCTGCGTCAGGTGAAAGAATCTATTCCACCGATCGATATTTTAATCGATGATGGCGGCCATACTATGAAACAGCAGATTGTGACTTTTGAAGAACTATTTGATCATGTAAAAGACACGGGTGTATATCTCTGTGAAGATCTGCACACATCTTATCAAGTGTTTTACGGTGGAGGACACAAAAGGAATGGAACTTTTATTGAATATAGTAAGAATTTCATCGATTATATCAACGCTTATCATTCGGAACAACGTGGGTTGAAAGTAAATGGATTTACACGTTCGGTAAGCTCGCTTCACTATTATGACAGTATCTTGGTTGTGGAGAAGCACCGAAGAGATGAGGCACCGATACATATGAAAACAGGGCAGGCAACAGTAAAGGATTTCAATGCAGCTCCTACAGGAATTGATGGATTAAAATGGAGAGTTAAAAAGCCTGCTTTAACCATGATCAACAAGTTGCTACGTTTTTTCCGTATAGGTGGTTTTATGTGGCGCTAGAAGGCGAAAGAAAAATTATTGATCATACTACTTGAAATAAAAAAAGCGGATCAACTTAAATTGATCCGCTTTTTGGGTAAGTAATCGGGCTCGAACCGACGACCCCTAGAACCACAATCTAGTGCTCTAACCAACTGAGCTATACCTACCGTGATTTTGATGTCACAAAAGTAGTATTATACCTGATATTTTCCAAATGTTTTTTAAACTTTTTAATTAAACAATTGTCTATCAAAACATATAGTTTTTGTTTTAACCAAGTTGGCGAAGTTTATGCTAGTATCCAGGTAATATTTCGAGGTTAAATAGATAAATAGGCAACTTGGTCTTTAATTTGTATAGTATAATTTATGGGAAAATTTTTTAAATTTTTAATCGCCGCAGCCATTTTGGCGGGGGGCGCTTGGTTTGTCTACAATAAATATAATAGTGGTCCGTTGGTGGAAAGTAAGCATCAGTTATTAGTGGATCGTATTGAGGCTATGGGGAAATTAGAATTGGTGAAATATCGTTATAGTGATGTGGTAGAACATAAGAATGTCAATACATTTTTACCTGACGCAAGTGTATTATTAATTGTCAAAGCGGATGCTGTAGGTTGTGTAAATCTGACGAAGCTTACTCCGGAAGATATTGAAGTTATTGGAGATTCAGTCGCTATAAGGTTACCGGCTCCAGAAATTTGCTACATTAAGATCGACCATGAAGCCTCGAAGGTATATGATACCAAGATGGCTTTTTTAAGAGAAGCGGAACTTGTAGATGAGGCATATAAAGCCGCAGAAAAGGCGGTTGCAGATGATGTTAAAAAATCAGACATTCTTCAGCAAACCAAAGCGAATGCCAATACGGTTTTTAAGCCACTTCTGCAGGGTTTGGGATTTTCAAAAATCAATCTGACTTTCAAATAAATTTAAATAGGAGAGCTAGAAAATATTGAATTGATCTAGCTCTCTGTAATGAATCGATTACGTGCATTTCCGATAAAATGAAAATAGACGGTTATCCAAATGTGAGTGGAATGACAGTAACAGATTATTATTCGTTTTTATCTTGTCGTTGATGTATCCGGTTGAGGGGTCGGTGGGATTTCTCCTCTAGATTGTGGAGAAGTAGTGTCACGATATTGTATCGTTGTAGTATCATTTGGGACGGAGTCCCGCATCAACTCTTTTGATTTCTCATCATCGGTCTTAGCGCTGTTACATCCGAAGGCGGCAAGACAAACTAGTCCAACGGCAATTAATTTTGTTAAATTTTTCATATTCACTTTATTTTTTAATCGTAGTATGCAGTCGCATACACTTAGCTGAAGAACAACGTTCAAATTGAAAGTGTTTCGAATTTAATTTATCTATTGTTGTCGGATAGAGGATTGTGCTTGTTTTGTTGTTGAAAAAATAGCATTGTAAAGAACTTTATAAAGTTGAAGGCTGTTCCTCTACTATATAAGTTCATTTAAACAGAGAGATCTAACATAAATATGCTTGAAATGTCCTTTGTTAAGGACTGGCTCCCAATTAAGTCTTGAAACCTTGGTTGATATCGCCTTTCTGGCTGATGTTGAAAGTTAAATAGCAGTCTTGAATATTTAAAAAATCTGATCTCGATGTGGTATTAGCGGATATAAATAGAATAATTATACAATAATAAACTAAAAAGACATGGCAACAAAGAACGAAAATCGCGTAGTCGGAACAGAAATGGAGAAGAAGAAAAAAGTTAAACTAGGGGTCAATGGAGAAGTAATTCGAGATGTAAACGATAAGGATCAAGGTGATGCAGAGGCTGGGGTAGATCCACAGGTCGATCAACTTAACGATATGCCGAACGATCCTACGGATAGGCCTAAAGAAAGTAGGAAATAAAAAAGACCCGCAATTCTGAGGGCACTGAAAAAGTCTC
>DGIS01000017.1 GCA_002386525.1 Sphingobacterium sp. UBA4616 | reverse complement strand
CCGGCCGGCCTATTTTGCTATTTTTTTATTGAGAACTTAAAGTGCGTCTCGGAGTCAAATGACTCTCCGGCTTTCAACAAAGTAGAAGGAAAGTCTGCTTGGTTGGGCGTATCCGGAAAATGCTGCGTTTCCAGACAAAATCCGGCATAGGGGAGGTACTTATGGCCTGTTTTACCATAATCATTTCCCGTCATCCAGTTTGCTGTATAAAGCTGTACACCTGGTTCAGTGGTGAAAACATCCAGCTGAATGCCTGTATTTTTCGAATATGCTGTCGCACAGGGCAGGGAGATGGGCTGATTATTGACATAACAATGGTCGTATCCTTTCGCAGCAATTAATTGTTCATTGTTAGCTGCGATGTCCTGAACAATAGGTTTCGGGATGCGGAAATCAAAAGCTGTGCCTTCTACGGGTACTATTGCATTCGGTATCTGATTCTCGTCTACAAATAAAACTTCATCTGAATTGATCTGAAGGATCTGCTGCAATACGTCACCGCTACCTTCCCCGTCCAGATTGAAGTAGGTATGGTTGGTTAAGTTGATATGTGTATCAGCATCCGATTGCGCATGATATTTAATAATGATCTCATTATTTCGCGATAAGGTATAGGAAACCATCACTTTTAGGTTCCCAGGAAAACCTTCCTCACCATCTGGAGAAACATAATAAAATTCGACGTGCGATTGATAGGTAACCCTTCTATCCCAAACCTTGTCATGAAAACCCGATATACCGCCATGAAGACAATTATTGCCATTGTTTTGAGGAAGTGTGTAATGCTTCCCGTTGATTTCAAATTTACCATCTGCAATGCGATTTGCGAAACGCCCTGCAGTACAACCATGGTATTTCTCGTCTGAATCGAGATAGGCTTGAATAGAATCAAAACCCAGTGCAACGTCTACCAAATTTCCTTTGTTGTCAGGAACCAAAATACTGACAATACGTGCGCCGTAGTCAGTTAAGAGGACTTGCATGCCCCCTTCATTTTTTAATAAGAGCAAATGCGTGTTTTTGCCGTCAATTGTACCTTCAAAATGTTTTGGAATAAGTGTTTGATATTTTGTCATGATTGATCCCTATTGGTATTGTAGCATAAAGATACAGAATATAACCAGTATAAAAATGACTTTGATCGCGGGCATCTATAAAATTTGCTACCATTCAACCGAGAATTCTGGTATAAAAATCGCAATTTAATAAGGAAAGAAAGAAGTCAGCAGTGAATGTGGGCCAAAGATGTTTAGGGTAATTTTGGGGCAGTGCCGCAAGGATTATAATTGTATTTAAGTGCAAATTTATCTAAGTTTGCGCTATGTCTGAAAAAATGAATTGGAAAGATTTGCTCTCCGCAAAGCGCTGGGGTTACGAAGATCGGAGCGTAGATAGCTATCTCGTGGCGCGGTCGGAATTTCAACGGGATTACGATCGTTTGATCTTTTCTTCCCCATTTCGAAGATTACAGAATAAAACACAGGTTTTTCCGCTACCTGGCGCTGTATTCGTTCACAATAGATTGACCCATAGTTTGGAAGTAGCCAGTGTTGGACGCTCTTTGGGACGTATGTTTTATGCGAAGTTGAAAGAGGAAAACCCCAATCTTGATGCGGATTATCCGTTTCTTCAGGAAGTCGGCAATATTATTTCTGCAGCATGCCTTTCACATGACTTGGGTAATCCTGCCTTTGGCCACTCGGGTGAGTCCGCCATATCGACTTACTTCACAGACGGAGACGGGCGTAAATACCAAGAGCAGGTTACGGCTGAGGAATGGGCCGATTTAACCCATTTTGAAGGAAATGCAAATGCCTTACGTATCCTGACACATGCCTTTCAGGGCAAAGATCCCAAAGGATTTGCATTGACATATACTTCCTTGGCTTCCATCGTGAAATATCCATGTCTAGCCATTGATGGGCATCTTAAGAAAAGTCATCACCGCAAGAAGTATGGCTTTTTTACAGAAGAGCAAAAAGCATTCGAAAAAATCGCCAATGAATTGGGCTTATTAAAAGATCCTTCTAATCCAAAAGGCTATCTGAGACATCCGTTGGTTTATCTGGTGGAGGCTGCAGATGATATCTGTTACAATATTATAGACTTGGAAGATGCTCATCATCTGAAGATTTTGTCCTATCAAGAAGTGGAAGAGTTGCTATTGCCGCTATGTGGTAAAGAGAATCTTCGCGACAGACTCGACGGTCTGCTGGATACGCCGAGCCGAGTAGCATTGTTGCGGGCCAAAGCTATCAACACCTTGATTAAAGGATGTGTTGACGTCTTTGTACGTGAACAGGACAAATTCTTGTCTGGAACATTCGGATCCGCGCTAATGGATGCACTTGATGAAGAAATTGTTGCACAGATGAACAAAATCTCGAAGATTTCTATCGCAAAAATCTACAATGCTCCCACGGTTGTACAGATTGAGATTGCTGGCTATCGGGTGATGGATGCACTTTTAAAAGAATTTGTTCCAGCGTACCTCAAGAAGAATAAGAATAATTACGATAAGAAACTTGTCGCTTTAATTCCTGAACAATTTTATACAGAAAAACAAGATTCGTATTCGAAGATCCGTTGCGTATTGGATTTTGTCTCAGGCATGACCGACGTTTATGCGATAGAGCTGTATCGTAAGATCAAGGGAATAACGATACCTTCGATCGACTAACATCTAACATCTAATATCTCATAGCTAAAATGAAGGTTGTAATTGCTGAAAAGCCCTCCGTGGCACGTGATCTAGCTCGGGTGATGGGGGCGAAGGAAGTCAAAGACGGGTATATTGCCGGTAATGGGTATGCTTTTACGTATGCTTTCGGACATTTGGTCCAACTCTGTACACCTCAGGCCTACGGATATAATTCGTGGACAATCTCAAACTTGCCCATCATTCCACAAACTTTTAAACTGGAGTCGAAAAAGGTGAAGCGTGATGGCAAGCAGATGGACGATACTGGAGCAGTAAAGCAGCTCAATACCATTAAATCCCTTTTGGATCAGGCCGAAGAAATCATTGTGGCTACCGATGCCGGACGGGAAGGCGAATTGATCTTTCGCAATATATATTATTTTTTAGGGTCTAAAGTGCCGTTTAAACGCTTGTGGATTTCAAGCCAAACGGATAAAGCCATTAAGGAGGGGTTTGCCAATTTGAAGGAAGGTACTGAATACGATAGCCTCTACATGTCTGCCCGCTCACGCTCGGAGTCGGACTGGCTGATCGGTATCAATGCAACGCAAGCCATCACGTTAGCAGCTGGTAATAAAGGCCTACTTTCTTTAGGTCGCGTGCAGACACCAACTTTGGCCATGATCTGTTCGCGCTATCTGGAAAATAAAGACTTTAAACCGCAGGCATTTTATAAAATCCAGGCCGGGTTTGAAAAAGACAATATCAGTTTTAAAGCTACCTCTGCTAAGATCGATAAAAAGGATGTCGCTGAACAAACCGTTGCGCGACTCACGGTTGGTTCCAATGCACGGGTGGCACGGGTAGAAGCCAAAGAAACAAAAGAGCAACCACCGCTGTTGTTTGATTTAACATCGCTGCAACAGGATGCGAATAAAAAATATGGTTATTCGGCCGATCAGACGCTCAGTATTGCGCAAACACTGTACGAAAAGAAGGTTATTACTTATCCGCGTACTGGTTCCCGTTATATTGGTGAAGATGTTTTTGAAGAAATTGGTACACTTTTTCAACATTTGGCAGATACAGCAGAAGAGTCCATTGCATCAATCGCAAAAAATCTGATCGGCGCGAAATTGAATAAGCGTTCTGTCGATGATAAAAAGGTAACGGATCACCATGCCCTGTTAGTGACGGATGAAAAGCCCGGACCCATGCTGAAAGAGCAGCAGAATATCTACAATATGATTGCCAAGCGCATGGTCGAAAGTTTTTCGGAAGTATGTATAAAAGATATTACTACCGTTACGATAGATGCACAAGGTGTTGAGCTCATTGCCAAAGGTACTGTGATCAAGCAATACGGCTGGCGGTTGTCTGCAGAGCAGATCGAAGCGCCGGATGAAGATAAGAACAATGAGGATCAGGACAACGAAAATGCGCAATTACCGAAGCTGTTAGCCGAAGAATTATTGCAGATTCTGACCCTCGAACTTGCCGAACGTTTTACCAAAGCCAGACCCATACATACCGAAGCCTCATTATTGAAGGCCATGGAAACTTCGGGAAAGGAAATTGAAGACGATGAAATGCGTCAGGCCATGAAAGACTGTGGCCTAGGTACCCCAGCTACACGTGCTGCAACCATTGAGACACTTTTTCAACGTGACTACATAAAGCGCGATAAGAAAAAACTGATCCCAACAGAAAAAGGACTGGCCGTGTATAACCTTGTGAAAGATCGTTCCATTGCCAAGGTAACCTTGACAGGTAAATGGGAACAGAAGCTGGAGGAAATGCGGGCCAATAAGGTTTCCTATGATGTTTTTATGAAACATATTAAGGATTACACCGTCAAAATTACTAAAGAACTTTTGACGCTGCGGATTTCACTTGCGCAGGAGGAAGTTAAACCCCAGCAGAAAGGAAAAATAAAATGTCCGAAATGTGAGAGTGGGTTAATTTTGCTCTATGATAAAGTCGCCCAATGTGACCATTATGCCCGTGGATGTGATTTTAAGATCTGGCGAACATTGAACGGTATCTTTCTTGACGAAAAGGAGATGAAGAACCTGTTGGAGAAAGGTAAAACTTCGGAGTTCAAAGGCGTGAAAAATAACGAAGGCACTATTGTTAATGCGCCGCTTGTATTTGAAAATTTTAAAGTTAACGTGGGATAAGCCAGTGTACCCCACGTTGTTATCTTTTCGACTGTTAACCAGGTTGCAGAATATCCTCCAGCGCACTCGAAATGGTAGGAAAGTTGAATCTGTAAGCATGATTTTCCAATCTTTCCGGTAATACCCAACGACTTTTCAAAAGGAGCTCTGTTTCCGTACCGATCAAAGCAGCTCCTATCTCCAGTAGCCATTTGGGAGAAGGTAGCCCAAATTTACGATGCATGATCTGGCGAAAGGTGTCCATAAAGGTTTTATTTGTAATCGGATGGGGAGCCGCACAATTGATGACACCACTAATGTTGTCATGGCTTTGTAAGAACTGGATGATCTGAAAAAGATCTTCGATATGGATCCAGCTAAAATATTGCCGGCCATTACCCTGTATACCACCGAGGCCAAAACGGACCAGGTTTTTAAAAGGATGTATAACGCCGCCATCCGGCCCCAGTACAATGGCCATACGGAGTGCTACCTGTCTAGTCTGCGGTAATTTAAAATCGAAAAAGGTTTTTTCCCACAGCATGGCAACATCAACGGAAAATCCTGTTCCGATTTCACCCGAACTTTCAGTCATCGGACGGTCCTCAGCGTGACGGTAAATGGTGGCAGTGCTAGAATTTAGCCATAATTTTGGTGGATTGGTACAGCCTGCTATTAGCTCACCGAGAATCGATGTCGTATCTGTTCTCGAAGAAAATATTTCGGCTTTATTTTTTTCAGTGTATCGACAGTTGACAGATTTTCCAGCTAGATTGATTAGGATAGCCGCATTTTCCAGAGCATCAGAAATACTGGAGTGATCAGTCCATTGAATAGTGCCCCGTCGTCGCCCAATCACGACAACTTGAAAACCTAAAGTTTGAAATCTCTTGGAAAGATATTGTCCAACAAAACCTGTCCCTCCAGCAATGACTATTTTATCCATGGTATTTCTATTTGAGAACTTTTCAGATTAGCTATCGTAAGTAGTATCCAATGCTCTTCTTTGTTTAGCGATTCGTTTGCCCCTAAAGAAGAGAAACATATTGAGGAAAAGCATCACACCAAGATATATGCTAAACCCACCGATTTTATAGCTCAGGCGCTCAATGAGTTGCTGAACACTTGGCTTGTAAAGGCTGATTTCAAGGATATAAAGCGCAAATCCCAAATTCATCAGGTAGAATCCGATGCGGAAAAGATTATTAGTCGCATGGGCTACCTCCGGCCTGCCGGCGAAGATATCATCCATGTACACTATACTATTTTTGAAAAGCACGTAGGCGACATAATAGGTTAATCCTAGTGCAATGGGTAGGTAAATAAAGTACCCGATAACGGTTAAATTTCCCATGATATTAATGTTTAATGGTTAATGAATTTTTTCTTTTTCCGAAGAAATAAATAGCGAGCATATTGATGTAATGTAAGCCAACAAGGACAAAAAGCAATCTTCCTGTTTTGAATGCAATACTGCTGATTAGTTCATCAAATGATGCGATTTGTTTCCAGTAACTAAATTGTAAGATGGCATAGCCAATGTTGAGCAGATAATATCCTAGGAGCAATAGATTGTTAGTCGTATCGGCCAAGTTGATATCCAGTCGAAAGAGCGATAGGATAAAAATCCGGCCGTTTCTGTGGAATAACCGCCCCACCCAAATGATGATATAACAGGTGAGTAGGCCATAGACTGTGTAAGCTAAGATATTAAAGTTCATAATGCTACATCATTAGTTTGATGAATTTAATCAATAAATCTCCGCCGCTTGTATTGAAAATTTTGTTGGCAATAGTTTCGAGTTGATCCGTCAGATTCTGGATGTCTTTGACCGTTTTGTGAAACTCTTTGCCCTCTGCTGTCTGATCTTTTTCCGTATTTCGGCTTATATCTTTTAGAATGTCCATGACAGGGTCGAGTTCTTTCTGCTTACGCATGACCGCAATTTTCATGGCCCATTTTAAGACTTCTTTCTCCGCAACAAAATATTCTTTCCTGTCGCCGGCAATATGTTTTTTGTAAACTATCCCGTAGTCGATCAATTGTCGGATACTCATATTGGCGTTCCCCCGCGAGATAACCAACTTTTCCATAATCTCGTCGGTAGACATGGGGTTACTTGCCGAGAGGAGTAATGCATGAACCTGAGCGACAGATTTGTTGATGCCCCATTCAGAACCTAAAGCTCCCCATGTGTCTATGAATTGTTGTTTTGCTTCTTGTAATTCCATTAAGCTTTCTTTTTGTTCGTATTTAAATTTTTCCTTAAGCGATTCTTACGTTCAGCTTATTTACAGCATCCTGTGAATTTGTTAGACCAAAGTTATTTAAAGTTTTTGAATTTTCAAAAATTTCTGAAAATAAAATAAGTTGTACTCTACGAGTCACCCTTTCGTAATAAGAATTTGCTTTTCTTGTGGACTTTTCGATTTGTTTTAACTTTGTCCGCATTATGGCGACAACTTTGTATAATCCTTTCAAACAATTTCAGTTTGATTCAGATATTTGTTTTTTAACAGGAAGTAAGCTTCAGTCGGAAGAAGAATCCATTCAGGTCTTTCCAGTGTGGATGATGAAATCCTTTCAATTGGAAGATAAACCTTTTAAAATGCTAGATGAAAATCTGGTGACTTACAAATCGTTGAAACTACCTTGTTCCATGGCGGCGGCAGCGGCTATTGAGCAAATGGAACGGTTGGTAGAGCAGTCATTTGAGCAGGGGTATGAGGCGGTTAAGCAGTTGGATCCGCTACTGTTGTTTCAATGGATGACAAAAATTATTTATGGCGTAGTTTTTAATGAAATTCTTGCAGGAATTCGCCAACAAAAAGCTTCGGGAGAGGAGATGAATTTTTCACAGGCGCTTGCACAGCGTTTTACAAATTTGCATGCGATGTTGCAATCATTGGTCGTACCAATGGAGTTTGAAAACACGTTTCCATTTTCACTGGTTGTTGTACCTGTGGAGAATGCGCCCGATACATTTATGTATCGGGACGAAATCAACACATTGATCTTCTCTATTCGTATGAAAGACTTTGCCTTAGTAGCCTGTCTGCAAGATAATGCTACAAACAATATTTATCATGAAGATATCCTGAAAATCATTTCGGGTAAAACATTGCACCCTATCCAATTTGAGGAATTGTGTGCGCGCTATTTTTATTCAGCCTACTTATTTAATCGTTTGCCAGATTATACTTACTTAAATACACCACAGAAAGTATATGTAGAGCCGATGCCATTAGCTGATATGTCGATGAAACCTATTTTTGATCCTTGGCAAAATAAAACCTATGGCCAGGTGCTGGAAAATTTTTGGAAACCCTGGGGATTGACTTTGTTCGAGATTATTAAGAATCCGGAGCATCCCATTAGCTTTCTTGTTAACGAAAACGGAGATTTTGTTGCTCATGTTGATATGCCACTGAATTAATAGTGTATTGCTTCACGCAATAAATGATCGTATGCAAGCGTTAAATGGTACGATTATGGTTAGTATAGGTTATGTATTTAACAGGCTTCAAAACTTTTTTTTCGATTCTACTTTTCTTGTTCGTATGTACTTCTGCAAGTGCGCAGGTGATTGCTAAGCGTGATATCCCGGCCGACAGCATTGCACAGGACGTTGATAATTTTCCTTATTTTAAAGGCGGGGCAGTGGCATGGTCCAGGTTTTTGCAATATAATCTAGACTTATCACGAACTGTTGGAACAATGGATAGTGTGGCCTATGCAAAATATGGCCCCAAACAGACAGCCATTCTCAAATTTATTGTATGTGAGGATGGGTCTATCTGCAATATCGAAATCGAGAACCCAGAAAAGGTTAGCCCTGAGTTTGCAAAAGCTGTATTGTCCGTTATGCGAAAATCGCCGCAATGGATGCCAGCACAAGTTAATGGAAAACCAGTTAAAACAAGATTTAGACAGCCTGTAGTAGCTGTAATTGAATAAAATTTGAATAGAAAAATAATCGCTTAAATTTTCACCATTTATAAGATACTATGACATTTTGGGATAAAGTCAAAAAAATTATGAGCAGTGGAGCGGAAGAATCCGCGTCTGAAAAAAAGGATCCGGAAATTACACCGGGGGGATCTACCGTATACCGTTATGAAGATCAGTCTGAGGATAACGATCCGAAGAACTTATTTCCGGAGATCCAATGTGTCTATCTTGATGAAATAGAGGAACACTTGACAAAATATATTGCCGAACCCGATATGGTGTTTCATGAAATTGTCTCCGAACTAGTCCATATTGATGTGCATTGGATTAAACCAAGTGCAAACTATCCATACCATATATTGGTCACTTCAGGTATGAGTGATTTACCGATGCAGGTTCCGAATGAGGTGGAAAATAAGGAAACTTATGAACGTGCTGAGTTAATGGTTGTGTTGCCTGCAGATTGGAAAATAGGGGAAGAAGAATTTCAGGACGATAACAATTATTGGCCAGTATATTTTTTGAAAAGATTAGCGCGGTTTCCACATGAGTACAAAACCTGGTTAGGTTATGGACATACCATTCCCAATGGAATGGAAGCCGAAGATATCGCAAATACTGGGTTTGGTTGTATGTTACTGCTTCCGCCTATGCTAAGTTTTGATGAAGATTTTTTGGAGTTGAAAACTAAAGATGGAAATATCATCAATTTTTATGCGATGATTCCAGTATATAGGGAAGAGATGGATTATAAACTCGAGGAGGGCACCGATGCCCTTTTAGATCGTTTTGATGAATACGGAATTTCGGAACTGGTTGATGTTGATCGCCCTAATGTCTGTAAAGATAGCTAGGTTTTAAAAAAAGATATGCAATGCTACATGCGCCGAAACAGTATAGCATTGCATATCCTTTAGGAAATACTTTTTTCCATAAGGGTTATCGTTTTGTCGATATCCGTATAACTCACATTAAGATGCGGTCTAAAGCGAACACTTTTCTCACCACAACCTAACATGATAAGCTTATTTGCATAGGCATTCTTGATAAATTCATTGCGTCCGCTTTCAGCGGCAAAATCCAATGCAACAAATAGTCCCTCGCCCCTTAAATTAGACAGCTGTGTTTTTTTTGCGATCAACTTCTGGAGCTCCTCTTGGAGGTAACGCCCTTTTTCGGCCGCATTTTGAACGAGATTTTCCTGTTCTATGACTTCAAGAATTAATTTAAAGCGAAGCATATCCATAAAATCGCCACCGAATGTGGAATTGATACGACTTGATTCTTTGAAAACATGATGTTCCACTTGATCAAATTTCTCTTTGCTGGCCAGTATCCCACATACCTGTGCTTTTTTGCCAAAAGCAATGATATCAGGAATTACATTGTAATGTTGGTAAGCCCACATTTTACCAGTGATTCCCAATCCAGTCTGTACTTCGTCAAAGATCAATAGAATCTGATTTTCGTCACAGATTTTACGGAGTTGTAAGAAAAATTCCATCCGGAAATGATTGTCGCCGCCTTCACCCTGAATCGGTTCAATTAAGATGCAGGCGATATCATGTGGGTTCGATACAAGGGCTTCATGTATTTCGTAGACAGCTTGTTTCTCCAAAGCAATGGTTTGATCAATATGTTCCTTTGTTAAGGGGTAGCTCAGCTTCGGATTGGTAATGCGTGGCCAGTTGAACTTGGGGAAATAGAGGTATTTTCTGGGGTCTTGTGTATTTGTTAAGGAAAGTGTATAGCCAGATCTACCGTGAAATGCCTGTCTAAAGTGAATTACCTGGCTCGCTTCTTTTTGTATTCCTTGGGCAAAATTCAGTCTTGTTTTCCAGTCGAAGGCAGCTTTTAAAGCGTTTTCCACTGCGAGAGTTCCTCCCGAGATGAAAAAGGCATAGGAAAGTTCTTTCGGTATGGCTACACGATCAAATGTGTCAACAAAATCAGCAAACTCTTTCGTGTAGATATCCGACATGGCAGGTTTATTGACTGCCATTTTACCTAAAAAATCACGTTGTTTGACCAAATGGGGGTGATTGTAGCCCACGGCCATCGATGCAAACATGCTGAACATATCAAGGTATTCGTCACCATTTTCATCTACGACATAAGAACCATGGGATTTTTCCATATCCATAACCAAAGGAAACCCATCGGCTAATATATGTTTGCTTAATCTTTCATGTACGTTGTTCATAGTTTTGTGTGTAAATGGTTTATAAATCAAATTTGATCCCTTGTGCCAAGGGCAGATCAGTCGTATAATTGATGGTGTTTGTCTGACGGCGCATGTAGGCTTTCCATGCATCAGAACCAGATTCCCGACCGCCACCGGTTTCTTTTTCGCCTCCAAATGCTCCTCCGATTTCGGCCCCTGAAGTGCCGATATTGACATTGGCAATACCGCAATCAGAGCCGGCAGCACTTAGAAACAGCTCAGCTTCCTGCAGATTATTTGTCATGACCGCAGAAGACAACCCCTGGCCAACACTGTTCTGAAGATCTATAGCGGCACGGATATCGCCCTTATATTTGATCAAATAAAGAATCGGGGCAAAGGTCTCTTGCTGTACGATTTCATAATGGTTTTCCACTTCTGCAATGACTGGCTGCACATAACAGCCGCTTTCATATCCCTTACCTTCAAGAACCTTTCCCTTAATTAGCAATTCTCCTCCTTGTTTTTTAATGTTTTCCAGTGCGTTTAAGTATGATTTTACGGCGTCTTTGTCGATCAATGGTCCTACATGATTTTTCGTATCCAAGGGGTCTCCAATTTTTAGTTGACCATACGCTTTAGTCAGTTGTTTTTTAACCTCTTCATAAATGCGCTCATGGACAATAAGTCTTCGTGTGCTTGTACAACGTTGTCCAGCTGTACCTACAGCTCCAAAGACGGCGCCGATAATGGTCATTTTTAAGTCTGCATCGGGCGTCACGATGATTGCATTGTTACCGCCAAGTTCCAAAAGAGTCTTACCAAGACGTTGCGCTACAGTAACGGCGACTTCTTTTCCCATACGGGTAGAGCCTGTGGCAGAAATTAAAGCAATGCGACTGTCTGCGGTGAGCCACTCTCCGGCTTGCCTGTCGCCTATAATAAGGTTGGATATTCCTTCAGGTAGTCCGTTGTGATGTAAGATTTCTGCAAGTATTTTTTGGCAAGCTAGCGCACATAATGGCGTTTTTTCGCTTGGCTTCCACACCACCGTATTTCCGCAGACTAAGGCTAGCGCAGTGTTCCATGCCCAAACGGCTACTGGAAAATTGAATGCGGTAATAACACCCACCACGCCCAAGGGGTGATATTGGTCGTACATACGGTGCCCCGGGCGTTCCGAGTGAATGGTGTTGCCATATAATTGGCGGGATAGGCCCAAAGCGAAATCGCAGATGTCTATCATTTCCTGTACTTCGCCCATACCCTCCTGATAAGATTTACCCATTTCATAGGAAACTAACTTTCCGAGGATGGGTTTCAGTTCACGAAGTTTGTCTCCCAACTGGCGAACAATGTCCCCTCTTTTCGGAGCGGGCAGTAGACGCCATTGTAAAAAAGCATCAGCAGCCTGCTTAACAACTGCTTCATAGTCTTTACTATGACTGCCTTTTATCTTCGCGATGAGTTTTCCGTCGACAGGTGAAAAGGACTCGAATTCTTTGCCTTTGGAAAACCATTGCTGTCCAGTTGATGACCCTAAATTTTGAGAAGATATCCCAAGTGTTTTAAGCGCTGATTTTATCATAATTGTTTATTTTATTCGCCGAATGATTTAAATATATGAAATAAATTTTTTGTTATCAAGTTTATGTTGAATATTGTTCAGTGAAAAAATATTCTTTATCTTAGATAAGCAAATGTAGACTATATGATGACTAAACAGATCAATACCGATTATTATCAAGTGGATGATTTATTGTCCGAAGAACATAAACTGATACGGCAGTCTGTCCGCGATTTTGTGAAAGCAGAGATTAAGCCTTTTATTGAGGATGCGGCACAGGAGCATCGTGCTATTGCTGGTTTGATGCCTAAATTAGGTGCTATTGGAGCCTTGGGTCCTTATATTCCGACTGAATATGGCGGAGCCGGTTTGGATCAGATCTCTTATGGCTTAATCATGCAGGAACTGGAAGCTGGTGACTCGGCCATTCGGTCGGCGGCTTCTGTGCAATCCTCATTGGTGATGTTTCCGATTTACACCTATGGTAGCGAGGAACAGCGTGTTAAATATTTGCCGCGGCTGGCGTCGGGGGAGTTGGTCGGCTCTTTTGGTCTTACTGAGCCCAATCATGGGTCTGATCCCGGTGGAATGGAAACTAAATTAACCACCAAAGGTGATGGCTTTTTATTAAATGGAGCCAAGATGTGGATCACAAATTCACCCGTATGTGATATTGCTGTGGTTTGGGCGAGGGATGAGTCCGGAAAAGTCAGCGGGGTGATCGTTGAGCGTGGAATGGCAGGTTTTGAAACGCCAGAAACCCTACATAAATGGTCGTTGCGCGCCTCCAAAACAGGTGAACTGGTTTTTCATGATGTTTTTATCCCGGCAGAAAATGTGCTTCCAGGTGTAAATTCAATGCGGGGACCGCTTTCCTGTTTGAATTCGGCCCGCTATGGGATTTCATGGGGCGTTATAGGAGCAGCAATAGATTGTTATGAAACTGCGGTTCAGTACGCGCAGGAGCGTCATCAGTTTGGTAAGCCAATTGCTGGTTTTCAATTGCAGCAAAAGAAACTTGCAGAATTTCTTACGGAAATTACCAAGGCGCAATTGTTATCGTGGCGTTTAGGTGTACTCAAAAATGAAGGACGCGCGACACCACAGCAAATCTCCTTGGCCAAAAGGAACAATGTCAATATGGCGCTGCAGATTGCACGAGAATCTAGACAGATCCTTGGTGGAATGGGGATTGTCGGTGACTTCCCGATAATGCGGCATATGATGAACCTGGAGTCTGTAATTACCTATGAGGGAACTCATGATATTCATTTATTGATCACAGGTCAAGATATTACGGGTCTAAACGCATTTTCATAATGTAAATTTTGGTTACGCAACAGGGCTTTGTGTTCCTTTATCCTGCACACATACGCATATTTATTTCTTAAAAGCTATTTTTCGGCATAGATAAGCTGAGGTTTGTGCTGCGGTTGGACTCGTCTTTGACCTGGGTGTTATCCTTAGTTATAGCAGTGTCTTAATCCCTAAAAAATACACATTTACTACTTTCTTATTCCTTAGTGTGGTTTTTGTTTACCTATAGCTTAGCCTTAAGTTAGGTTTAGTATAGCTTGTACCTATACTAAACCTAAACTAACCCTAACTTAAACCTAACTAAACCCTAAACTAACCCATGATATGATGTAGCTTTAAATGCCCTCCATTGGCCGCCCGATACGATCATGTTTGCGGCCGTTTACGTTTAGCTCGGCGCTGCCTGCTGCATGCAACCTGGGCAAGATACCGGTCATCAGCCCCGGCGGCGTGCCTTTCACATACTTCGACTTCTCTGGCCATTCCGTCATAGCGCAGCTGCCGGCCGGCCGCCTCCCCGCCCGGAGAACCTTTCACCGGCCAACTGTACCTGCAATTCCGCTCCGGGTGGGGGCTGCCGAAAAAGAATCTCCCATCTTTCCAGGCAGTTATGTCCAAAATGAAATAAATAAGAA
>DGIS01000007.1:169101-283387 GCA_002386525.1 Sphingobacterium sp. UBA4616 | reverse complement strand
CGAAATAATTCGTCATGGCCATATTGTTTTTCTATAATTGCTGTCACCATAAACTATTGTCCATATACAGAGCCGTTTCATCATCACTTTTCTGCTATTGTTTACTTTGGAGTCAGGCTAGTGGCCACTGTACTACGGATCGTTATCAATGATTGTAGCTTGGTCGGTAAGGGACAGGAAGATATTGGAATGGAGAGCATTTTCGGCTGATGGCAGCGCTGGCTGATTCTATGCCGTTGAAGATATAAGTATTAACGTGGGAAGATTATTTAATTTACGAAATGCGCGCAATGATTTCGGCAAGAATAGCTTTGTTTAAGGGTTTGGTCATAATGCCATCAAATTCATGTTGCTGGCCTTCTGGAGCCTGCATGGTTACCTGTGATTCGTCTGACGTTAATGCAATAACTTTACTATTCCATCCTCGCATAGGGTTGGTGTCTTTGACAGTATTTAGAATGTCCCAGCCCGTAGGACCATGCATTTTGAGATCGGTTATAATAATATCCGTTTTATTTTCTTTCAGGTAAGTTATTGCAGCAGTTGAATCTTGATAGATCTTTACATTTTCGAAATGTTGCAATGCTTGTTTTACAAATAGATTATTAATTGCATTATCATCAATAACGACAAAACTTAAATCTTTTGATAATTTGCTCAAATTTGTGATTGGTTTTCTGTTTTTCTTTTCTTCGGTAAATGGGACGACTAATGTAAATGTTGATCCTTTACCTTGTTGACTGTTAACACTTAACGTTCCGTTTAGCTGTGCAGCCATGAGTTTAGAAATATGCAATCCCAATCCAAAACTACTTTTGGATTTTTGATCAGTCATATAATACTGTTCAAAAATATGCTCTTGATCTTTTGCAGAAATACCCATTCCTGTATCGTTAACTACAATATGTAATTTTGATCCCTGATTTCTGGTGATATAGGCTTTCACTTCTATCGTCCCCTTATCCGTATATTTAATGGCGTTACTGAGGAGGTTGGAAACAATCTGTCTTACGCGATATGTTCCGCTTTTGATTAAGATGTCGCGATCGATATCAATGGAGCTAATAAGTTTTAGTCCTTTTTTATCTGCCTGTGACTGGAGCATTTTAATCACATTGAAGAGTAGTTGAGATGGTGAAAAATATTCGGCCTTTATTTCTAATGTACCAGACTCTAGCTTACCGAGATTTAAAATATCCTCAACGGTATCATTTATCACATGAATATCTTGTGTGATGGCATCTAATAAAATAGGATTGATCCTATTGCTTTCGGCGTTGTTTTTTAGTAAGTCAATAATGCTCACTAAAGAATTGACCGGTGTGCGTACATCATGACTTACATTGGCTAATATACTCGTCTTCTCCTTTGCTGTTTTCAAAGCGTAGTCTCTGGCAGCGGTCAGTTTCCGTTCATACACCAGTGTATTGTAGTGGTATGACAAGAGGAGTGTTACCATAATTATCATGAGAATAATAGAAGCGATAACCTGCTTTCCAAAAATGGAGGAGTTTTCACGATAAAGCTTGAAATCTCGAATTTCAGCAGCTCTTAACATTCCATCTTCATGAGTTTTAATTCGTAGCAATGCAGTACTAATCGTGTTGAATAAGTTGTAGTTAGATTGTAAAAGCTGCCTTTCTTTCTGCTGAAGCTCCATAAATGAACGGCGAATCTTACTGAAATCTTGGAGATGGAAAATCTCATTTTGCTCTATCAAATTTTGGATTTGGCTATGTATAGCTTTAATTTGGTTAACATTGAAATTTTGCTCCAGCCTATCTGCGACCAAGGTATCATTTTTGGCTTTGAAAATACGGGTGAATAGCTTCTCTTTTTTTCGAACTATCGTATCTTTCATGTTGACATTAAGAGCAGTATCGCGCAATATTTTGTTGACAACTGAATCTGCAAATATTCTATTATTTCCTGGACGGATGTTTTTATTTGTTTTGGTTAAGAGCGAAAGAGAGTCTTTCGCAAGAAAAATCATGTTGTCAACAGATTTTTTAATGCGTGCGAACTCATCCGAGAGGGAAATATTTTGTTCCAGGGAAGTATTTGTGGAGAAAATAAGTCCTTTTTGTGAAGATAATTCCGATAGTGAATCAATATAAAACCTGAGCGTATCCAAACTATTGCTGTAGTTCTTTAAATTTTTGGCACTAAAATCCACGGTGTAGGAACGAAACGCATTTCCGGAGTCGTTATATGATGAGAAGAGTTCATAAAAAAGATTTGTCAATTCATTCTTAGAGCTGTATGCTTTATTTAGACGGGATTCGGTTTTTTGGTATTCAATATATTGATAGGTAAATATCGAACCGATATAAGTCAAGGAAAGAATGAGGAAGGCAATTAAAACTGTCCTGATAATAAATAATTTTCTACTGTTTTTCACGTTATTGTTCTTTCACCCCAATAAATTAACTATAGCCTATTTTGTTTAGTTTGGAATTCAAATTTAGCACTAAAAAACCAAATCCAATTGTAAGCTTGTAGACAGGGAGCTACTTTTTGGAAATCTTATGTCATCTTTTGACTGAAAGCTAGCGTAGAGAGATCATTTTGATCATTTGCGGATGAATAGATGAAATTGTACTGTATGGATATATGCCGAGAATTTTATAAAAGAAGGGGCTATCCAAAAATTGGATAGCCCATCTTTGTAGGTGATAGTATAGTATTTTATTTGAGTTCAATCATCTTTTGATTTGCATGCTCTTCTTTTACTTCTTGAAGAATTGCAATTTCAATAGGTGCAATCAAACTTAGAATAATCAATGCAATAAAAGCTACAGGGAAAATAATTCCGATGATTACAGCTAAAAGCAGGGAAATATTTAAGTATTCTTGTCCATTCTTGGATGAAACTTTTAAACGGGAGCTTTTGAAGGAATCAAAAAGATCTTGAAAAACTTTAGTAATTGTTTTACTGTTGATGCTGAATGTCGTTTTAGTTGCCATGATGTTTATTTTTTTAAATCTTTATTTCTTATTTGATGACTCAAAGATAGGACGGAAATAGCGCACTGACCACGCTCATTAGGCCAATCTCGAAACAATCTCGGTAAACACCCGGCTTTTGTCGGTCAACTATAGACCGACGTGTTCTGTTTTTGATTTAGTAGGTCCCGATGGACCCTGTTTATACGCTGGATCATAGTTCCATTCAATATGGTCGGTTAATATCTTGCCATCTTTCGGACGTATTTTCGCTTCCACTGTATTTTTTAGCTTCACGTTTTCGAAGATGTAATGTACATTGGTCTGACCAATTTTGGCGCCTTTGATAAACTGTCCATTAACTATCAATGTAGGCTCACCTCTGTTGGAATAAACTGTAACAGCTGTGATTTCATTCCCTCTATTCATCATACGGCGTTGTGTGATATATAATACAGGTTCTTTGCTCCAGTTGGCTTTGTACCAATAAAAACCATCCTTCTTCAATTTACGGTCAAAGGACACCAATCCTTTATAATTTCGGGGATTGACATTGAGTGCGGTGATCGGCGTCGCAAAATCAAAGGTATTCCAAACATAGGAGCCTAAGAAAATCGGACTTTTAGCGATTACTCCCCAATGGACTTCATGGAATTTGGTGGCATATTCTTCGGGGAAAAAGGCAGGGTTGCTCCATTGATTGCCAAAGTTACCAATTTCTTCGGCCTGATCTTCGGGAATCGCTTCGGCACCATATTCCGAAAAGATGATTCGGTAATCTTTAAATGCTTCACTGATTCGTTTTGCCCAGGAGGCGACATCGTCGTCTTTGGCTGATTTATCTTCCAGTTCGCCGTTGTACCATCCAAAATAATGGTTGATGCCTTGCACGTCTGCATTGTTGTTGACCGGGTGGTCGATGACATTATAACCGCTGACAGAAACGGTATATCGGTCCGGATCTTCGGACTTTGCCAGATCATTTAATTTTGTGGTGAGATCAACGGTGTAGGCCGTAGGTGTATACACTTCGTTGTGCATGCCCCAGATATAAATCGACGGATGATTGAAATTTTGTCGAATCAGTTCTTTCAGTTGTTGTTGCACATTATTCTCTTCTAATGTCGTTACGCGGTTCACAAATGGAATTTCGGCCCAGATCAATAATCCGATACTGTCGCATTTTGAATAGAAGTATTTCGATTGCTGATAGTGTGCCAAAAGCGGGGTAACCTCAAAACACAAAACGAGCAATTAATGGATGCGAAAATGTAGTCACCTGCTTTAAAAAAAGCGGCATCTGGATCACGATTGATTTGAGTGCCGCTTTTCTTTTTATACTATACGATTATATAATACCTAGAAGCTCTTCTGGGCTGTGGATAATGTATTGGGCACCATGTTCCTTTAATTCATCTTCATCGCGAAAACCCCATGTCACGCCTATGGCTGTTACCCCGGCATTATTGGCGGTATCCATATCCACAGATGAATCGCCTACATAAAAGCATTCATGTTTGCCGACGCCCAGTGTTTGGAGGCTGTCTAAGACAATCGCTGGATCTGGTTTAGCTGGATGACCAGCGCGATGTCCCAAAATAAGGTCAAATTGAAGATCGGAGAAATATTGCTGCATCAGCGGGAGGACTGCCTCGTGGTACTTATTGGACGCTACGGAGATGAGATAACCTAAGGATTTCAATTCTTGGAGCAGCGGTATAATTCCGGTATATGGTTTTGTGTGTGTTATGGGTTTTTGCTCGTAATAGCTCTTAAAAGCGGCAAGTACGAGCGGCATCGTCTGTGGGGTTCGTGCTTCTTCGGGTAATGCCCTTTCGATAAGTTTCTCCACCCCATTGCCTACAAATTTCTTATAGGCTACGAGTGGATGAGTTGGATATCCATACTGTTGCAGAACTGCGTTACAACTGTCTCCAAGGTCTTGTAATGTATCTAGTAGTGTCCCGTCTAGATCAAATATGATAAGCTTCATGATTTAAATCTAGTAAAAAATTGCGTTTTAACTATGGTATAATAGTGCGATTAAATGGTAGTTTATATTTTGTGTATAATGATAGATTCCTGAAGACTGGCGATATCAAAAAAAGATAGGAGCTCGTATATAAGGAGCTCCTATATTTAAGTCCGTTTAAGAAGAGTTAATCGGATTTCATTTATATTATTTTACCAGAAAGATCAATGTTGGAAAGTGATCCGAGTAGCCATTGATAAATACGCCGCCTGAAAATGTCCGGTGCGGGTAACCTTTGTTGCGTCCTTCCTGTTGAACCAGAAAGTCTCTATTGAAGATTTCTGCTTTGACGAAACGTAAGCCTTTGTTTTTATTATCCAATAGTGGCCTGGAAATAATGATCTGATCAAAGAGGTTCCATTGCCCCTGATAACCCAGTGATCCAATTCCCTTATCGTAAAACTTCCACATGGTATTAAACAATCCTTGAGTTGGTACATCTTGTGGGTTTTTCTTGGCCTGCAAGACATCCTTCACGCTTTTATCTTTGGGGTCATCATTCAAATCGCCCATGATGATAATCTTGGCCTCCGGATTTTCACGATATAGGGAATCACATATCCCTTTAGTAATACCTGCGGCGAATTCGCGAAGTCCAGAAGATTTATTGCCATAACGCGAAGGCCAGTGGTTAACAATGATATGCACTGTATCGCCAGCAATAGTTCCGGATATTAAGAGCTGATCACGCGTCTTGAACCCGGGATTTTCCGGTAAATGAAAGGAATATGCCTGATCGCGATAGGGGGTAAAGAATTCTGGATTATAAAGGAATCCAACATCCACACCACGGCGGTCAGGGGAGTCATGATGAATGATCTTTAATCCCAGCTCACGGAGTTGGGGATCTCGTGTAAGATCTTCCAGAACCCGGCGGTTTTCAATTTCGGCTACGCCTAAAGCTATGGGCCCGAGGTTTGAACTCGGCGAACCAATAGCGCGAATTGCTCGCGCCATATTTTTAATCTTTTGCTGGTATTTGGCTTCTGTCCATGTGTTGGCACCCTTTGGCGTAAACTCATCGTCATTGATGGAAGAATCTTTTACGGCGTCATATAAATTCTCCAAATTGTAGAATGCGATGGGGTAAACCCGACGGTTGGTTTGTGCGAAACTCGGATTTACAGCAAATAAAAGGAGAAGTAAAATGCAGCTGATGTGTTTATAGTTCATCTTTCATCTATTTAGTAACGATAATCGTGTTGTCTGAACCGCTTCCGCCAGTTGCGCTTACGATTTTAATATTATCTAAACGGAAGCCAAATGCATTGTCCGCGCCAGTCATTATAAATTCGACGGTACTTGTTGCTGCAGGTGTAATGTTAGGAATACTGACCGTGTAATATTTATTACGGTCATCTGTTGAGGTGATCGCTACTGGTGTGCTTGGAATTGTATAAGTTGTTCCGTTTACCTTCACCTTCATGGCATTAAGGTTGGTCGCTTCACCAATATTGTAAATATTAGGAACGAGCTGATAACTCAATGTAAGGTCCGTTTTGTTGGCCGTTTGTATTCCAGCGATTTTCAGTGTAATATCTTTGTTTGCCGGAAGCCAAACCGAGGCACTGATTCCTGTCGCTGTTCGAATATCGGCGGAATTGCTTTCTTCGGTGTAGGTCACCGGAGCTTTCATGTCGAAATCGGTGAAATCTGCAATTTTTGGACGGTTGCCACTTGGATAAGTGCCATTGCCAAATGTTTCACTGAATAGTGTCCCTCCGGTTTCGGGATCAGTCGGTGTTGTTCCCGCATCTGTACCATCAAAGTCAATAACATCTGTCTTGTCACGTAAGAAGAGCTGCCAACCACCATTGTAACGACCTAATATTCCGACTAGTGTTCCGTTTCCTTTAGGAAGGATCTCTTTAGCAAAGGTAGAGAAGTTGCTGTTGCGAACATCCAATGTTTTGGCATTCGCATCTTTGACGACTTCGCTGACAGTAGCGGTTCCACCTGCGAAGGCGTTAATGCCGCCGTTGTTGAAGCGTACATTTTTAATAATGACCAATTTGTTGACCATTGATGCGTCTAACTTGGACAGGTCGACTTCCAACGGCGTTAAATTAGCTGCATCAGACCACTTATTTCGTAGTACATGCTCTTGAAAAACAAGCCACGAGATACGATTCGCATTGGTTCCGCTAAAACCAATTTGCAATTCACCACCATATTTGACCATGGATAAACCCTTTAGGTTAACGTAAACTTCTTGGCCAGCTCTAAAGGATGAATAAACGCTGTTTTGATCGACGCCGATATTAATGGCTGCAGTTTCGTCCTGAATGTATAGCTGCTTGTAGATATTTCCCGAAATATCGTTACCTGTGACAAATGCTTTAATAATTAAATCTTCTTCAATTACTTTTGGATCCACAATGTTAGCATATTTTTCTTTTAATGCTCCTATTGTGATGTTAGCACCTGGACCACTGTATATGGGTTCAGTCAATGGCGGCTCAGTATAGTCGCGCTTACACGCATTGGTAAATAGGATAAGTCCGACACAGATGACTGATAACATCGTGGTATAGACAGCTTGTATATTTTTTTTATTCATGATTATTGAAGTTAAAATCTATAGGATACATTCAAAAAACAGTTGATCCCCTGCATATAATAATATTTCGAATTAAACTTATTAGGTGCGGTAATGTCCAGGCGTGCATTTTCGTAACCGCCTGTTCGAATGTTTTTGTCGTTTAATACGTTATTGACAGCCAAATTGAAATTGATTGATTTACCACGATCTTTTAGGTATAAAATCTTTCCGATAGAAAGATCTACAGTCGCACTGTTCTTAAATTTCTCTTGATGCGTCAAATTTTGGTATGCCTCGTAAAGTTCTGCATCATCCGGACTGATGGTCGAATAGTCGGACATCAACTGGCGAAGCGGTGCTTTGGCTAAGTACATATCGCCTGCATAGTTTACATTGGCACCAAAGAACCAATAATCGACAAAATAGCGGAGGCCAAATGTTCCTGTTGTTTGTGGCATTCCGCCAACATAATAATTATTAAGATATACTGTTTCACGTACATTAGTCGCAGGAATACCATTGATATATCCATTTTCAGAGTTCATGACCCCCATTGGATTATTACTATAGTAGTATTCGGCTTTTGTAGCAGCAAGATCAATACTCCAGTTGTTATCGATCTTGTATGTTAAGCCTAACTCAACCCCCCTATGAATTTGATCCATATCTTCTAAACCGTGGTTGATAAATGTACGTGCAGCATCGTTGTAATAACTTTGACGGCTAATTAGATCCGTAAAATTAGTCTGAAATACCGACAAGCGTCCATTTAACTTTGGCAAGGAGAAAATATAGCTAATATCTGTTGAGAAGATCTTCGCACTTTTTAAGTCCGCTAAGGTGAAGTCACTTACACGTGGTGAGACGTAGGCATCATTGGCCAAAGGAGCCTTGGTTTGGTAACTGATTTTCGCATTCAACAAATGACGTCCATTGAATTTGTAGGTCATCCCCCCTTTAAATGCATAGTCTACAAAATGATGCTCCTGTCCTTTTCCATAAGAATCATTTGGGAAACGTCCATTTTTCATATAACCAATCCGTTCAAAACTGGTATAGGAAAGTTGTGTCCCGTAGAAGAAATCGATATTCGAATAGCTGTATTCATTTTGTAGCCAAGCATTCGCCGACTTCATATTGATATTGAAGCGGTAACCAAATGTATCACCCTCACGAGCTTTAAAGTCTGGATTTAACAGGTTATTCTGGGCTGGTAAAGCTCCTTGTCCAAAATCCTGTTCTGCGTATTTATCGGTGTCCAATACATATTCGGCACCTAACAAGTCGTCTACTGTTTTATATTGCTGTGATTGTGAGCCTTTAACTGCAATGCCTGCCGTTAACTTTGAATGTTCGTTAATGGTCTTGTTTAACGTCGAATTGAAACTACTTTCCAGCAGGTCGCTGTGACGTTTTTCGACCATATATAGTGCTGAAAGCTCACCTTTCATTACCGCTTCCTTGTTTTGATTATATAAACTAGCCCAGTCGACTTGAGATACTGCTTTGGATTTCCATGCTTCGGTATATTTGTCAATATCCTCTTGCTGTGTATAGTAGCTAGGTAAATTGCGGTAGTAGTCAGGCCTTGGGTCTTTTGCTCTGTACCAGTTTAATGCAGTACTGGCATATTTGCCATAATGCAGTGATATACCTGTAGTCAGTTTTGTGTTCGGATCGATTTTCCAGATATGTGAAAGGATTGCGGTAGGGTCGTAAGCCGTTACTACACGCGAATTCCTGATTTTTCCATCTTGGTAACCCCAATTGGGGTTGTATAGGTTATTGTCGAGGAGATCGTAGGCTTCCTGAAAGGAGCCTGATTGTTGACCGCGCTCTACGGGTGAACCAAAGGTAACTAGGGATAAGCTGTGTTTTCCTTGTTGGAATTGTTTTTCAATCGACAGGGCATAAGAGACATTCTTGTAGAATGTTCCTTCTACATAACCTTTATCGGCATAACGACCACCGATCAACCCTGTAAATGCCCAGCCATTGTCCATGAGACCGGTAGAATAGCTCAGCATGCCGCGGCTATAGTAATTCCGGTTGGTATAGGTAGCTGTTGCCTTTGCGCCTTTCGCAAAGGTGCTTGCACGCATGTTGATGTTTTCAGAGCCGCCAATGGAGCCGAATGTAAAAGTCGAGGCATCCATGGCGTTGTCTTCGTCACCATTTCGGGTCAAATCATTGATGGCTCCGATGGAGGCGTAGTTGAAGACACCACGCAACTGGTCATTGAAATGTACACCGTTGATATATTTTTGTTCGTATCGGTTGTTGTATCCGCGAAGGCGGAAACGGAACTGTGAGAGCTGATAACCAATTTTGTTAACGTATACGTCATTGGAAAGGATAATTTTGGCCGAAATGTTTTGATCGAAAGATTCGTTATCATCATCCAATAAATCATCTGCAGCCATGCTCAGTTGTACCATATTATCATTGTCAGTACTTGGAAGAACATAAATGTCTTCCATTTTGAGCAGACCGGAGGTCGGGATTTGAACAGTAATTTTAGTTTCTTGGATGTTACCGCCCGTGATCAGGATGGTTTCCTCGCCTGAATTTAACTTCGGTAGATTGAAGTTTCCTTTGGAATCCGTAACCACTGTTTTTTGATTTTTTTCAAAGACGAGACGTACATTGGAAAAAGGTTCTTTGCTCAACTGATTGCGTACGATACCCTGTACGTTGGCCTTTTGGGCAAAGATAGGGGTACTGGCCGCCGATAAGAGCGCAAAAAGTATGTATTTTTTATACATAGCTTGAGGTTAAAAAGTGAAATGTATTTAGCTAACAAATGCAACACATGATGGATGTGTTGCATTTGAAGATGTTTTTATTGTATTTTATTTTTGGCCTTTTAAGACGATATTATCGATGCGGACACCAACAGTATTATTTGTAACAGTTGTTGTTAATGTAATTTTAGAGCTAGCAGGAACTGATGTTGCTGCGGAAAGATCAACCTCTACCGTGTAAAAAATATTTGCATCATTATTTTCTTTCGATAATACTTTGGAAGTTGGACTAAATTTTTGTCCATTTAAATCTATTGAGAGATCTTTGATGTCGAATTTTGTACCTGCGTTAAACACATTAGCGGCGATATCAAATGTAAGTTTTAATTTGGATGATTTTTCGGTGTTAATGTTGCTAATAGCCAATTCAGCATCTTTATTTGCCGGTAGCCATACGTGGTTTGTTAAGTTATCTCCCGATTTTAATACGCGAATATCAGACACCGCAAATTGATCTGTATAGGTTACAGCCGTATTTGACCAGCCTGTAAATGCTGCGATCTTCGTATTTGATGAAACTATTGTTGAACCAAAATCTTCAGTATATAATGTCTGCTCAACGGGATCAGTTGTGCCACCGCCATTTTCTTCGTCTTTCCCGATAGTATAAGACCCCGAAGGTACATCGGTCCAGTCAACAATACTTCCTGAAGCTACAATAGCTGTATTGTTGCCTGCTTCCTCCTGTAAAGTAATGTTATAGCTATATTTTTTACCAGCTTCGTAAGTTGTTGATGATGGTAAAGTCCACGTATAGATTTCATTGCCAATTTTGAATTCAACTTTTGCTCCAGAAATGTTGGCGACAGGCAATAAGATGGCTTCTGCTGATGTAGTGGTTGTTCCAGCGGTTGTTTTTGCTTTGATAGCCGCCGGGTTAGTGCCAGCAGCTAATGTACCTGTTGCAAGGTCGAAATTTGCAGTTGTATTGAATCCATTGTAAGTTACGGTAAGACCTGATAGGGAACTAACGCCAGTTCCGGCCGCAATCGTCAATTCAATTTTACTTAGTTTGTGGCTAAATTGTAATTGGGCGTTTGCTGTATTTTTATTGGCACCAGTTACATTATTAGCATATAATAAGTCGATTTTATTTTGTTGACTTTGATCGCTTACATTGACTGGGTAGACATTGTTGCTGATGGTTGTTTGATAAGGGTAGTAGGCAATGAAATCTACGTTGGAACCATCAGCAGGATAAGAGATTTCTTCGGTAGTGCCATTCGCTTTGAAGTTTCCGTCTCCACTCGATGTAACATACTGTTTGTTGCTTGCCAATGCATTGCTTAGGCCGCTGCCGGTTTTCATGAAAACACCGATAGCATCGTTGCTTTCCCAGTTTGCTCCAGTTGCTTTGGTCGTAACTTGATTGGAGATTGTTGACGAAAAAGTTACCGCTTTAGTAATTTCTTGTTCTGAAACAGGTGCCTTTTGGCAGGAACTTGTAATGGCTGCTGCTGCAGTCGCTAGGAATAAAAGTTGGTTTACTTTCATAATTAAAATGAATTGATATGACTAAGTCGTTTATTAATTATTTCCAAATAGAGGTGTTAATATTTGCTTTTTGAGCGTCATTGAGATCGGGGAAGAACATGAATCCTGTAGCCTTTTCAAGGTCGCTTACCGATAATCTATAGTTTTCAAAGGTTACTCCAGAAGGTGGGGTTTCATTATTTATCTTATAGGCAATGGTATAATATTCGGATCCTTTTTTCATTGCTAGTGCTTTGAAGTAATATTTGGGTTTGGCGATATCTTTGCCATCATTGTCCTGCGCGAAATCCAATACTGTATTGGTACTTGTTGTAGGCATTGCTCCTGTTACGACATACATCGTATCACACTGTGCCGTCCAGGTTCTGACTTTCGTTTCCAGGTTTGCCCAAATACCTTGGTTCAGACGTGAAGCTTGTGCGGTCATGTTGGTGAAGTAAAACGTTGTTTTATTTTGGGTTGTATTTAAGTTGCGGTCCGCACTTGGTAATTGGTGTCCTCTGTCGTAGCCGCTTGGCTTGAAACCATTAAATAAATTAGGTTGAAAAGCCGTAGAGACTTGCGGATCATATCCCCATGCATCCGTGCGATTGCCCGATCCCAAAATGCTGCTGTATAACGGATAAGCTACCCAATACGCCATTTTTAATTTTTTGTCATATAACATCGCATAGTTTCTACTGTCGCTGGCGTCCGGCATAAAATGCTGTATAAAAACCTCATCATTGCTGAGACTGTTCATCTTGGGAATTTCTAGATAGGCTTGTGAATCACCGACTCCACCGCTCGGTTTACCGTTGTCGATTTTGATGTCAAAGCTGTATCTGTTACCTGCGGTCAGTTGCTTTAGGTTTTGATTTTGTGGTACCGTCCAGGTATAGCTATCGCCATTAGAAGCAACAAACTTAATTGCCTTTCCGGTGATATCTTCACCCGGAAGGAGTAGAAATTCAATTAAAGCTGTTTTATTCGCATTTACCGTTAATTTTCCCTGAACATCTTTTTTCTCCGTTGAATTCACCGTCAATTTTCCAGATGTTAAGTCGAATCCCCCTTGCGTGCTTATTGCTGGTAATTTAACCGTAACTTGATTTGCCTCCAGTACAGCGGTATTGGTAATGGAGAGATGAATACTGATTTTACTCAATTGCCTTACAAAGTTAAGCGGGATGGTGTTGTTACTTTTATCGATGTTTTTAGCGTTATTTGCGTACATCAGATCTAAAGCTGCGGGATTGGACTGATCACTTAAATCAATTGGATATTGAAAATCTGTTAGCGATTTATACGGATAGTATGCGATGAAATCCACTTTTTCAGCGTTTAAGAAAATTGAATTGTTGCTTTGAAAGAGCGAACCATTAAAAGTGAACAAGTGATTGTTGACCTGGTCGATAACAGTCGCTGACTCCAACGGTTGACCTGATCTGTACATGTATACACCGATTTGGTCATTCTGTTCCCAGGTAGTTCCGGTAGCTTTTGCGTTGATTTGGCCGACGATGGTGGGGGTAAATTTTACTGCCGGCTGCTCGATTCGAGATTCAGGCTTCTGACAGGAATTAAATGTAAGCGATGCAATCATAAAGCAAGCTATTCGCAACATATGCTGTTGTGGAATAGTTATGATCTTCTTAATCATATTGATAGTTAGTGTTTGTTAATAAAGTAATGGCAAAAATACTTAAGTTAAGTTAAATTAATATGAAGTCTTCGTATTCTTTTGTGTAAATAATTATTTTATTGATGTATCAGTTTGATTTTTAGATATATTTGTTACTGTTTTTAAGTGTTTTTACTATGAATTTGATTATGTTCCGCGTATTGATGGTATTGTCTATTTTATCTATGACGCTGTTAAATAGTTGCAATGACAAAAGAGACAAGTTAATGGAGAGCGATAGCCGTGTGTTGTTGGTTTATATTGGTGCTAATAATAACCTGGTTTCAGATGCTTATAACAGCATCAATGCAATGGAAGAGGGGTTGGTTGGATTGGACGCCGATGTTTATGTATATGCCTCTTTGGCGGGCACCACGCCCAAAATCTACAAAATTGTAGCCGATCAAAGTCAAGAAATTAAAAGTACAGTCATCAAATCATATGGGGATCAAGATTCGGCAAGCCCCCAAGTAATGAAACAAATCCTATTGACTATGAATGCATATGCCGGCAGTCGTCCAGTAGGGCTTGTGTTATGGTCACATGCGACAAACTGGCTGCCAAATGTTGGTGTCAAATTGATGTCTTTTAACGAAGACAGGGGAAGCAAAACTGAACTCAGGGATCTGCAAACGGTTATTCCTTCTGGGCTTGACTTTTTAATGTTCGATGCCTGTTCCATGGCGAGTGTGGAAGTCTTATATCAGCTTCGGGAAAAAGCTAAATATACGATTGCTTCACCAGCTGAAGTGTTATCCACTAGTATGCCTTATCATTTGGTCTTGAAAGATTTATTTGATCCTAATCTAGAGCGGGGGCTGAGGTCTGCAGCGGCAACATATTTTAATTTTTATAATCAGTTAACAGGCCTCTATCAGTCTGCTACGATAGCTGTAGTGAATAATGCCTATTGGTCGGATCTTGCAAACAACGTCCATATTGCACTGAATAAATCCCCCCTGACAACGGTATATCGCGACAACTTACAGCGACTGGATTTTGACGAGAAGTCTTTATCCGCTGGTTTTGATTTTCTTGATTTTGTGCATCAGAACATGTTGCCCTCAGAGACAACAGCTATCGAGGCTACAGTTTCGAAATTGGTTATCTATAAGGCGAATACGGCCAGGTTTCTGGGTAAACCCATTTTGCGGTACTCCGGACTGTCCTGTTATGTCCCTAATGATTTAAATAAGTGGATACATCCCTATTATAATACACTGCAATGGTCTAAAGATAGCGGCTTTAATTCTTTCGTGAAGGAGTAGGTTTAATATATGTATTCTCATTTTTCCCTGAATTCAGGTAGTGAAATGCTTTCGCGACTTTAATAATTTTGTCAATAAGAAAAAATAGCACAATGTTTGCTGCTGATGTAAAACATATATTGATTTGACAAATTATTAATCGTACCGAGTTCTAATGAATGGATTTAAAGCAAAAAGAAAATTGAGAAGATTCTATGGCGTGATTTGTGCCTTTTTAATGACTTTGACATTGTCAAGTTGTTTTGATTTTGTTGAACAGATTGATTTAAAATCAGACGGTTCTGGGCATATTGCGGCGACATTAAATTTGAGTAAAAGTAAGACGAAGGTGTCTTCTTTAATGAAGATGAAAAGTATAAAGGGAATCCGAATACCTTCTCAAGCCGAAATGGAGAAGGAAATTCGATCTGCTGTTCAGTTATTGAAGCAGACTAAAGGTATTTCTAATGTAGCGTACAAGACGGATTTTACCAATTACATTGTTAATATTTCCTGTGATTTTAGCCAGATTGAATCGTTGAATGCTTTTTCGGATATCTTGGCAAACCGTTTTAAAACTAAGATATCGAATTCGAACCGATATTATTATCATGCGCAATCTCATGTATTTGAACGCAAATTTGTGGCTTCCAATGAGTGGAAAGCAAAATTCAATCAGTTGGGAAGCGACAATACAACCCAGTTTGCAGACGCATTCTATACACAGATCGTACGTTTTGAAAAGCCTGTAATCTCTCAGGGAAACAGTTTGGCAAAGGTTGCAGGAAATAAAAAAGGGGTACTGCTGAAGTTGCCTTTTATGGATCTGGTGTATGGTAAATCGAGTTTGGCGAATAAAATCACACTAACAAAATAACCTCATAATAGGGTGAAAACCGAGACGTGCTTAGCGCATAAACTGCAAATGAACAACAAGTCCGGTTCAGCTGAAAAATTATTTATAAGATGAAATCAAAATTTATATTAGTTGCATTCGCCTGTTTGTCCTTCGGGGCAAGTGCTCAGGCGCAGGACCTAATCAAACAGGTCCCCGAAGATGTGGAAGTGATTGCTGCTTTCAACCTGAAAGATATTGTACAGAAAGCAAATGCGAACAAACTGAACGAGTTACTTCAAAAAGCGGGTTTTTTTGAAAAAGCTGGTATTTCTGCGAACAATGATATCAAAAATTTAGGCGTCGACCTTTCTAAGCCTGCTTATTTTTATACCAGGAAAACTGATAGTATTAGTTTTACGGAATTCTTATTTTCTTTGAACAATAAGGGGCAATTTGAACAATTGCTCCATGCAGCCGGTGAACCAAAAGCATTTTCAAATGGCTACAGCAGCGTCAGTCTCAAAGCGGGCAGCATGTTGGTCTATAACGATCATATTGCTCGATTTATTTCGGCGACGGCAAATCCCACTTTTTTCGATAATGATTCAATCGCTGGTCGGTATGGTATTAAGAAGGTAGACTATATCGCACGTCCGGCCGATGACGAGGACGCCTGGGCAGATACTACAGTGGTGGCAATGGATTCCGCAGCGGTCGTGTGGGATGAGGCTGTAAAGCTTCCTGAGCAGGTATCGCCTCCTGTTGCTATCGATGTAGACCCGGATACCGTTGAATTAGCTGCTGCAGAAATTCAGCCGCCGGTAGTGGATGTTGTTGGGAGTGAAGAAGTTGAAATGCATGACCCGAGTTACTATGATTCACTTTATACAGCATATGAAGATCAAAATCGAAAAAATGATTCTATCCGCAATGGCTTACTTGAAAAGTGGTTGTTGAACGAAGCTAACCGGTTGCTTGCAGGGAATTACAAGTCCCTATCAAGTGCTGATCAGGAGAAAGTTCAGAAAAACATGGGACTTATTCGCTTGTACGTTCCCCGTGTAGAGGATCTTTATCGTGGCCTTACTCCGTATACCTCACTTCCTTATTATTACATGGGGATTAAGCTGGATAAGTTCAAAACCGGATATCAAGATGGTATATTGGATTTTGCGCAAGAAGGAAGTGTGCTGAAATTAAAAGGTTCTGTTGGATTGGATAAAGGGCTTGCTGAGATGTCCAAAAGAATGTATGCTAAAAAGCCTAATGCTAAGTTTAATAAATATTTGACCGATAAGACTTTAGGTTTCTTCAATGTGAATATTAATTCGGAAGCTTATCTGACAGAAATGCCGGCCTATATGGCAAAATATTATGGTGGTTTGCTGGGGCCGCAACAGGATGTTTTAGAATGGGGGCTGATGGCGCTCGAAATAGCACTAGATGAAAAAGCAATTGCTCAAGTAATGCCGGGCGACCATCTTGTAGTTGTTAACGGTCTTCGTAAATTCAAGAAAGACTACATCGATTATACTTATGACGATGATTACAATGCAACCGAAGTGAAAAAGACCAAAGAAGAAACACTTCCTGTATTTATTTGGATGTTTACATCAAAGGATCAACGCTTGATCAAAAAAGGCTTAGAAATGGCTGTTTCAAAGCATGTTGGCCAAGTCCATGATGGTATTTATGCATTTTCAACCAAGAAAAATGTGGATGTTCCAATGTATGTTCTTCTAAAGGAGGATTTGGTTATGGTCAGTAATGATTCTCTGTCTTTAAATGACATCCGTCAAAATAAGATGAGTGGTCCAACAAACAAAGATTTCATCAAGCTGATGAAGCAAAATAAGATGTCGGCGGCGATGGATTTAAAAAAGCTGCCTGATATGTTAAAGGAAATGGGTGTTTCACCAGGGAAACAATGGGAAGAAATGTTGACACAACTCAATCAATATGGCAGTACTGCAATTACTTCCAAAGGAATCGTAGGCAACCGCGCTGAAGTTGAAATGTCTACACGGTTACCTCAGACAAGCGATGGCGCAGTCAGTTATTTAATGGATCAGATTATCAAAGAATTAAATAAAAAGTAACTAAAAGGCGGTCAAAACAAATTTATTACACTATTGTTTTGATCAATTTTGTAATATTATGGTTATATTTTCATAATGTTAAAATAATATTAAGTTTATTTGGCTTGTTTATGGTACATTTGGTGTTTAACAAACTACTTTAATAGACTAACTAAACGATTTATACAGCACAATATGGGGATATTTTCAAAACTGTTTGGGAAAAAAACTCAGGATTCAAAAGTAAAGGTTGTGGGAAAATTGGCCTTCTTGGAAGTGGATATGCACAACCATATTCTGCCTGGAATAGACGATGGAAGTCAATCTATTGAGCAATCCTTGACACTGTTGAAAGGACTTGGAAGGATGGGCTTTGAGAAATATGTCTGTACACCGCATATTATGGATGGTGTACATCCAAATTCAATTCGTACGATTGAAGCGGCTAAGGGTAAGCTTTTAGCTGGTATGAAGGGGCTCCCTAATATGCCGGAAATCCATTCCGCTGCAGAGCATATGATTGATGACGGTATTGTAAATCTCATCCAATCGAATGAGTTGTGTGTTATGCCGGGGGGATATGTATTGATCGAGATGTCCTATTTACAAGAATCCAAAGCGCTATTTCAAACCATATTGGATATACAAAATCTGGGCTATCAACCTATTTTGGCACATCCAGAGCGTTATAACTACTATCATTACAACTTCAATATGTATAAGCAGATCAAGGATGCAGGGTGCATGTTACAGCTTAATTTGCTCTCAATTAGTCGTTATTATGGTGTTGAAGTGAAATCTACAGCCTTAACTATGATTAAATCGGGGATGTATGATTTTGTAGGAACAGATGTACACCACGAACGGCATTTGGCGGCCCTGGAAGATGTTGTGGCCAAATATCCGGTACGTGATTTATTGAAAACATGCGCTATTTTGAATCCTACGTTGCAAGATCATTTTGGTGATAGTAAGAATGTGATTGCTACAGGGTGATTGACAGATCCCTTTTAACTTTTAATAAAAAGAAGAGATATCTATTTGGGTATCTCTTCTTTTTATTTGTGGCAATTTTATTCTTTTGGCGGGTATAATTTCTCGAATTACGCTAATTGCAAGTGCTTCAGTGGACAGTGTTAGTAAATTATACCTCGAATAGTTAGGTATCTTTTGCTATTTGTGACTGCTTTAACCACAGTCTACTATTTTAATTGATGTTTATATTTTGCCCATATGGATATTTCGAAAATTTGGCTACTTTTGGTTTTAGCATTTTTCATATGAGAGGAAACAGAATTTTTATTCAAGATTGGATTGCACACCACACTTATCAAAAAACAAATGAAATAGATAGTTATTATTTACGTGTTGCAAATGAAATCAATGATAGTTTATCTACGCTTTGGTTTGAGGAGCAAGAAACGAATGATCTAATACATACAGATGCTTTAAAAACATTGAGTATCTATCTGACCTGTTACTTAGAAGATGTTATCGCAAAAACAGGAATTTTTTCCGCATTTAGAACAATCCATACAGAACTGTATAATCAACTTCTACCTTTCTATACTGATGATGCCTTGACAGATTATTACGCCGAGGATATTAATAGCGAAGATATTGCTGTATTGACTTGGTTGTTTTTCAGCGAACGTAATCCACATTTGTTTATCGATCCACGTGGACGTTTGATTCAGTTGATTACAGATTTGGCCTATTCAATTTTGGAAGAGCATTATGAGGTTGCGCCTGAAAATGAGAAGTTAAAGCTAGAATATGTTTTGGAAGAAGGTGCGAGTTATTTTGACGTCCGTAATTTTATAGAGAAACTTGTTGCTACAAATTACCTGACGGCGGGCGAATATAATACCAATTTGAATCATTTGATGCAAGTTGCTGAGATTGGACGATATCAACACGACCAAAATCAATTACAACAGATGATCTATCGTGTGCGAGACAACCACTTCAATAATTATAGACTACATTTGTTTGCATTGAAGGCTTCTGAATTTGTCGCTGAGGTGATAGGAAAGGAACATGCGCTATACCGTATTGTCAAAACGCTAGGTAACCGCATCAATAGCTTTTTTGAATATGTAAAGACAGACGAGCTGTATGTGCATGTAAAGCATATCGGCACAAAAACTCCGTTTAAGATCTTTAAGGACTCCATACAGCAATTTGTTGAGCCTACAGAAACGTTATCTTTCTACATGGAAATTGTACCATGGAAAGATGCCTGGAACTTGTCTGGAATCATGACCGTTGTTAACCCCGACGAAGTAAATTTTGATTTACCTGAGCAGTATGAGATGACGTATCGTATTGAGGCATTGAATGGAAAGGATAAGAGCTTAAAGAAAACTGAAAAGCAGCTGAAAGATATGGGCAAATTATTCCAAGCAGAACATAAGGCAGCAGTTGCGTTTATGGAAGGAAAAGAAGTAAAGGAATTTGCAACTGATTTTTTTAAGAAATATCAGCAAAAATATCCCAGTAAAGAAGAATCCCCGCTTCCTGAATCAAACCTGGATCTTACAGAAGATGCTAAAGTGACGGTTTTCTTTAATCCTAAAACTGGTTTGGAAGTGTTCGGCGGCATAGAAGAATTTTTTCCATTAGATACTAACAGCTTTATAGTGAAGGATAGTGAGGAAGAACTGCCTTATGCACGGTATTTCTTGAATCTTTTGGTTGAAGATTTCTTTCCAAGCGAGTTACCTAAGTATTATATTAATCTATTTAAGGCAGAGGTGGATAAGCAATTTTTCTTTCCTGTGAACGATAAGGTACTTGATTTCTTTCTCCGTTTCTATAAACGCGGAACTTACTTTTTAGGACCATTTCCGTTATTAAAATAGCTCGTGTAGTCTGCTATAAAATTACAGGACCATAAAAAAAAGTCTCCTTGCTTATTGCAAAGAGACTTTTTTATTTCCAGCTTGTCCAGGATGTATAAGGTTATATGATTCAGTGATCACAGTATTTTTAATGGAGCGCCGATTACCCATTGTGTTAATTTAATATAAATTCATTATAATTAAAGTGTTATCACTTGTAAAACTGCGATTTATAGGTCGTATATGATGTGCGTCTCATGGTATATTTTAAAAAATTCTCACTAAACTTGTAGGATCAATTATAAGTGATGAAGAATGCCTATTGAAAATAATAATGTCCTGGATTTTAAAACATTCTTTTTGCTGTACAAGGATAAAGTGTATAAATATGCTTATTTACACCTTAAAGAAGAACCAGCTGCCGCAGATTTGGTACAAGAAGCCTTCTCCCGCATTTGGAAAAAATGGGAAGAATTGGATGGTAATAAAAATCCACAGTCTTATCTCTATACGATTGCCCGGAACCTTGTGTTTGACGAATTGCGGAAACAAAAGGTCAGATTCCAATTTCAGGCTACAGATATCGATTGGACCAAATTGGTAGACAATTCGAATGAGGAAGCAATTCGGTTTAAAGATTTGGAGCGAGTTTATCGTGAGGCCATTTCAAAACTCCCAAAATCGCGACTCGAAATCTTTTTGTTGAGTAAAGAAGAGTTTTTGGATAATCAGGAAATTGCAGATAGGCTTGGGATTTCCGTCAATACCGTCCGTGATCAATTGGTTAAGGGCAACAAGTTTGTTCGGCAATATATTCTTGATCATTTTGAGATTTCAATAGCCCTATTGATTTTTTTAAAAATTTTTTAGAACCGCATCGTCTTTCGGTCATCTAGGTACGTATATGTATTTAAAGATGGGCATAGAATGATGAATTCCAAAATAGCTGCTTTATATAAAAAATTCCTTAAGGGAGAACTTAGTCCCGAAGAAAACGCCATATTTCTTGATTTACTGACTTCTTGTGACAGGGATGAACTTCCAGATGTCGAGGAGGTAGTTTCGCTGGACAATCGCGATTGTGAACTAAATAAAACGACTTCCGAGGATATCTTCTTTACAATTACAGGTTCGTCATTGACTCCGCGCTTAATACCTATTTGGAAAAGACGGTGGTCTGTCATTTCCGCCGCTGCCTGTTTACTTTTAATCGGTCTTGCTGGCCTCTTCCAATTTAAATTTAAGGGCCAACAAGAGATTAATAAAGTTTCTGAAATTGTTCATTATTCCAATCCGACAAAATTTGTTAAGCAGCTTGTATTGCCCGATGGTACACATGTTTCTCTTCGGCAAGGTGCACATATTGAATTGTTGTCAGATTTTGATACAGACAGTTTACGTCGGATTAAGCTTTCGGGGGAAGCTTTTTTTGAAGTAGCTAAGAATGCTGAACAACCTTTTGTAATCGCCAGTTCTGGCGACTTTGATGTACGCGTATTAGGCACCGCATTTAATTTAAATTGTTCTGAAGGACGTAGCAGTCTCGTGTTGAGTCATGGTAAAGTACGGGTCTCACGTGCCGGGCAATATTCATTTGTTACCCCTGGCCAAAAAGTCGCCTACGATATGCGACAAAGACAATTTAATGTTGCCAAAGCGGATACGAGCATTGCATCGAACTGGAAGAGTGATCTCTTGTCATTTAATCAAGTTCCACTCATGCAGATCGTAGCCGATCTAAATAATCTTTATCCCGATAGTCATCTTGAATTAATCGATTCCTTCCGGACTGAAAGTTATACGGGTTATCTACCTGCTAGTGATTTAGAAAAGTCACTCAAGATGCTTAATACCGCATTTAATCAAACAATTATCTATAAGAAGTAATTTATGAAAAGGACCAATTACTATTTAAAACTTATGGGAAGTGCACTGCTCTTTCAGTCGCTCGCACTTCATACCTTGGCCTCACAATTTTCTACCAGTGAAGGGATTGGGAAACTCCTCACGCGAATGGAACAGAAATTTAACGTCAAATTTGGTTATGATGCTTCTATCTCGAACCAAAAGATCAATGAAGCCGCCGACCTTGATAAACTGAAAAAGGAGCAAATCGTTCAATTTATACAGACCATTTCTAACGGAAATCTTGAGGTCAAAAAAATTGATGAGAAGCTTTATGTGATATCGAGGAAAACGGGCAACGATACTAAGGTTAAAAACGAAAAGCCGGTTTCTAATGCAGCCAAAGAGATCCGAGGAAAGGTTGTCGACCAAGAAACGGGGCAGCCTATCGCTGGAGTCACGGTACGTGTTAAAGGCAGTACACAAGTAACAACGACCGATCAGCAAGGCACTTTTCGATTTGCAAATGTGGCAGACGATGCCATTTTATTGATCTCCTATATTGGTTATCAGACAAGTGAAGTATCCGCTTCAAATGCTGATGTTATTAAGTTAGGCAAATCTTCCGAAGAGCTCGGTGAAGTTGTTGTAACGGCACTGGGTATAAAGAGAGAACAAAAAGCACTGGGATATGCAACGCAAAGCATTAAAGGTGATGATCTGACGCGTGTAAAGGGGGTTGATGTAGGAACCACATTGACCGGACGTATTTCGGGTGTCCGTGTTTTGAACAGTACGGAGTTTAACAGTACACCCCAAATCCAAGTAAGGGGACTAACGCCTATTTTGGTGATCGATGGTGTCGCCTATGAAAATCTTACCCTACGTGATGTGCCGGTAGATAATATCGAAGATATGAACGTTCTGAAAGGTGCAACCGCAACGGCCTTGTACGGTAGCATGGGGGCTGGTGGGGCCATTATGATTACGACAAAAAAGGGACTTGCGGAAAAAGGAACGGAGATCTCCGTCAATAGCAATAACATGTTTTTTTCGGGTTATCTAGCTTTGCCCGAGGTACAACATGGTTACTCTTCAGGTGAAGGGGGAAAGTTTAATAATGATGATTATGTGTGGGGAGATAAACTGGATATTGGGCGTACAGCCAAACAATGGAACCCACAGACAAAACAACTAGAAGAGATGGAGTTGCTTTCCCGGGGCAAGGACAATTTTAAGAATTTCCTTGAGCCGGGATTTATATCCAATAACTCCGTGAGTTTTACCAATCAGGGTGAACACGGAAGTATTAGAACGTCGATCAATCATATCTATAATAAAGGGCAATATCCAAACCAAAAGCTGAATATGACAAACATGTCTGTCGCTGGGCAGACCAAGATTAGCGAAAAAGTTGATATAGAAACGCGCCTTGCCTATAACCGTCGTTCAGCAACAAGTAATTTTGGCGCAGGATATAATGATCAGGGATATATTTACAATATTCTCGTCTGGACTGGGCCTGAGTATAATTTACAGGATTACAAAGATTATTGGTTGATTAAAGATCAATCTCAAAATTGGATGTATAAAGCCTGGTATGATAATCCATATTTAACGGCCTATGAGAAGGTTACCCCTGAGCTGGTTAATAAGATGAACGCTGCCTTGACCTTGAATTATAAGGTTTCTGATTGGGGGAAACTGATGGTACGTACAGGATATGATTATTATGGACAAAGACGAGAGCAACGCAATCCAATGGGCATTTATGGTACGAGGGGGGGATATTCCGGCTTTGACAGTAAAGGAAAGTATTGGATGCAAAATCAGGATGGTTTTAGTACAACAAATGACGTAATCTTTACAGCGAAAAAGAAAGTTGGTGATTTTGGCTTCGACGGATTAGTGGGCGGTGCTCTTTTTTATCGACGTGACAATGCCGTTACAGCTACTACAGTCAATGGGTTATCGATTCCAGGTTTTTACTCACTTCGAAACTCAATTGATCCAGTGTCGACTGTTGAAAGTAAAACAAAAGAAATGGTCAACAGCACCTATGGACGCCTTTCTGTCTCCTGGCGTAATGCTGTTTTTGTAGAAGCGACAGGACGTAACGATTGGTCTTCGGCTTTATCTAAAGAACAACGTTCCTATTTTTATCCTTCAGTTTCAAGTAGTATAGTCGTAAGTGATCTTATAGGAAATAAGCCAGCTTGGTTGGATATGTTTAAAATCCGTGGATCTTGGGCCGTTACGAAGACAGTACCTTCTCCATATGAAATAAACCAGGCCTTTACAATTAGCAACAATGTGTGGGATGGATTGCCAACCGCTTCTTATCCGAATTCAATCAAGGATTACTCCATATCACCTACGCAGCGCGATTTAACAGAGTTCGGTTTTGATTTTGGATTATGGAAAAATCGATTCTATGGTAATTATACCCGCTATTATCGTCTACTACATAATGTAACAACTTATGCAACCATATCGGGGTCATCAGGCTTTACTTCGCGGTTAATTAATACGCAAGAGGAGAAAATGACCAAAGGTCATGAAATTACATTGGGTACAGCTGCTATCAAAAAGGAAAATTTCCAATGGGATATTATTTTAAATATGTCGCAAAACTTGGAATTCTTCCACAAGCTTGATCCTGTTTATTCTGCAGATGCATTATACGTTAAAACAGGAGCTAGGACGGATTATATTACAGTAAAGGATTGGGAAAGATCGCCTGACGGTCAGATTGTTAACAATGCTTCGGGAATGCCAATATCTGCAAAATATGCTGCTCAGTTGTATGGTTATACTGCCCCAAAATGGTTCGGTGGATTGACAAATCAATTTCGTTACAAAGACTTCTCGCTTTCTTTGAGTGTTGACGGTCGAATAAAAGGAATGTCTTATTCAGGTATGAACGCTCGTTTATGGCAGACGGGTGCGCATCCTGATTCAGACAATTCATATCGTTACGAAGAGGTCGTTAATGGTAATAAAACGTTTGTTGCACCTGGTGTGAAGATCGTTTCAGGAGGTGTTACGTATGATAAATACGGACAAATTGCAGAAGACACGCGTGTTTTTGCAGACAATGATAAAGTAGTTTCTTATGAGACCTATTGGAAATCTGCGTATTCTGGAAGACGTAATTATTGGGATGAGACATTTATTAAACTTCGCGAGCTATCGCTCAATTATCGCGTCCCTGAGAAATTAGCATCTAAATTTAAAGCTAAGCGTGCCAGTGTGGGGGTTACTGGGCAGAATTTGCTTCTTTGGACAAAAGAATACCGTTTTTCTGATCCAGATGTAGGTTCAGAAGATTTGAACTCACCATCTATGCGTTACATAGGTTTTAATTTAAATGTAACTTTCTAAAAACCAGTAAAATTAAGATGAAAACGAAAAAAATGTGTATATATATTGCCATGGGGAGTTTAATCTCATTGGCAAGTTGTTCAAAATTTGATGAGATAAACACGAATCCGGAAACTCCTGTTCAAGTGAATTCTTCGATGTTAGCGACTCGTATCATATTAAATTTAGCGAACCAGCCTACTCAGAAATCATTTATGCAGCCCTATTTATTAACAAAGGAGATTGCATGGACGGAATTGGTTGAAGGGTATCAATATAACGGATTCGGTGAAGGGAGTATATCGATGAATGCAATCAATGATGCTCACTTTATGGGACAGTATGCTTCGACAGATGTGTTAGCAAATTCCTACAATGGATTAATGTATTTCGCTAGGGCTGTAAAATTTTATGAGGCTACCATGAGTGTTGGAGATATACCTTATAAAGAAGCATTAAAAGGGGAGTCTGACAAAACATATTTTCCAAAATACGACAGCCAAAAGGAAGTCTTTTTGGGTATTCTTGATGAATTAGAAAAAGCAGATCAGCTCTTTGCAAGCGGAGCAAAATTTGCAGGCGATCCGATGTATGGTGGAGATATAACAAAATGGAGAAAGCTTGTCAACAGTTTTGCGTTAAATGTACTGATCCAATTGAGCAAAAAGGAAGCTGATGCAGATTTGAATTTAAAGGGACGGTTTCAATCGATTCTAACGAACAAGCCTATATTCACAGCGAATGCCGATAATTTTCAGTTAGTACGCTCGGATAAAAGTGGTCAAACCTATCCTTTTTATAAAATCAGTAATAGTTTCGTTATTTATCCCGTTGTGTCTACGGAGATTATCGATCGTTTGAAGCAGTATAAAGATAGAAGGCTATTTTTCTATGCAAATCCATCAGCTTTGCAAATTGCCAATGGCAAGCAAGTGAGTGATTTCGAAGCATACGTTGGTATTGATCCATCATTGGCATTTGGCGATATTGCGGACTTGAAGAAGAAAAACGATTATTCTAAATTGAATGATCGCTATACTGAGCTCGTAAGTGGCGAACCAACGCAACAGTACAGCTATGCGCATCTATGTTTTGTAGTTGCTGAAGCAGCTGCAAGAGGATGGGTTACAGAGTCTTCAGTCAATTGGTATAAAAAAGGTATTGAGTCAGCAATGAAATTCATTGCTGACAACACCCCAAATACTAGCCAATACACACACAATATGCCCTTGGATGAAGCCTATATCGCCAGTGCTACTGCTTCCTATGGTAATCAATTCCCTGCTGCTAAAGAAGCGCAGATTGAGGCAATTATGACGCAAAAGTATTTAGCTAGTTTCTTGCAGGGACGAATAAATCCCTACTACGATTATCGTCGTACGGGTTACCCAAAATGGAAAATCAACCCAGAATCCAGTTTAAATGCAGATGATCCAACCAAAATACCTGTTCGTTGGCGTTATCCAGCCAGTGAGTACAACTATAACGGACAAAATCTGGATGAAGCACTCGCCCGCCAATATGGCGGTAAGGATGAAATCAACCAATTGATGTGGCTTTTGAAATAATTCCTTCGAAAAAAACAATCCCCGCAGATGAGATCAATCGTTTGCGGGGATTTTTGTTAAAAACGTTACATTAAAAACGACAGCGAATGGATATATTCGCTTTAGACCATTGAATTTAGTAGAGAGATAACAAATTTATTTATGGATAGCAGGAGAGATTTTATTAAGAAGGCTTCATTGTTAGCTGGTGTTTTTGGCTTACAGAGTGCTATGCCAGATGCCATACAGCGTGCATTGGCGATTGAACCTATAACAGGAAGTACCTTTTTAGATGCCGAACATATTGTATTATTAATGCAAGAGAATCGTTCTTTTGATCATAGTTTTGGAACACTTCATGGTGTTCGGGGATTCAATGATCCACGGGCGATTAAATTGCCTAATGGTAACCCTGTATGGTTGCAGTCCTCGGCTGCAGGTAAGACCTATTCGCCGTTCCGACTGGATATCAAAAACTCAAATGCTGCCTGGACGGGAGATTTACCGCATTCTTGGGAAAATCAGATGGCAGCCCGTAACAATGGAAAGCATGATAACTGGATCGACGCTAAACGCCCAGGGGGCAAGAGCTTAAAAGAGATCCCTTTGACAATGGGTTATTATACACGTGAAGATATCCCTTTTTATTATGCATTGGCTGATGCCTTTACAATCTGTGACCAGCATTTCTGTTCGTCTATTACAGGTACAACAACCAATAGGCATTTCTTTTGGACGGGAACCTGTGTACCACATAAAGGAGCGAAGCCATTAGTGCGGAATTCAGATATCTATTTTAACCGTTGGGCACATTGGAAGACTTTTCCTGAGCGTTTGGAAGAAGCAGGGATCTCCTGGAAAGTCTACCAAAATGAAGTCAGCATAGAAAGCGGCTTAGACGGTGAGGATCTGTTGGGTAATTTCACGGACAATAATTTGGAATGGTTTGCACAATATCATATTGAATTCAAGAAAAGCCATCTTGATTTTATGCGTAGACGTGTTGCAGAATTACCAGCGGAGATTCAAGAACTTGAAAAAGCATTAGCTAATAATAGCTCTGAGAGTGTCCAGAAAACACAGAATAAACTCAAGCAGAAGAAGGAGCAGCTGAATAGCTATCAAAAACATTTGGCACGACTTACGGATCATGCTTTTCAGCAGCTTCCTAAAGAACAGCGTGCCTTGCATGAACGCGCTTTCCAAACGAATGAGGGTGATTCTTTCTATCGTGAGACAAGCGTGGTGACACATGAAGGTGAAAAGATTACTGTTCCTAAGGGAGATGTTTTACACCAATTTAGACATGATGTGAAATCTGGGAAGTTACCCGCAGTGTCTTGGCTTGTAGCACCGCAAAGCTTCTCAGACCATCCGAGTGCACCTATGTATGGTGCTTGGTATGTGTCTGAACTATTGAATATTCTGACGGAGAATCCCGAAATCTGGAAGAAGACTATCTTTATTCTCAATTATGATGAGAACGATGGGTATTTCGACCACGTTCCACCTTTTGTGGCACCTAATCCTGCAGATGAGCGTTCTGGAAAAACTTCACCTACATTAGATTATAGTGGTGAATATGTGAGTTTGGCTCAGGAGATCGCCGATGTTGCGGATAGAGGCAATGCAACGGAAGGGCCTGTTGGACTTGGTTACCGCGTACCGTTGATTGTCGCATCTCCTTGGTCAAGAGGGGGGTGGGTAAACTCTGAGATTTGCGATATTACATCGACCATTCAGTTTATGGAACATTTCTTTGAGAAAAAGCTCGGTAGGCAGGTGAAGGAGGACAATATCAGTTCGTGGCGCCGGGCGATTACGGGCGATTTGACATCGGTATTTCGAAAAGCTGAAGGAGCGGATGTTGTTGATTTACCCTTTCTGGATAGGAATCAGCAGATCTATGTTATTGATCAGGCAAAATCGAAACCGCTACCCAATAATTTTCACGTATGGTCGGAAGAGGAGGCTGCGAGGTTGCGGGCTAAGGGTCATTCCACTTTACTGGCAAGACAGGAAAAAGGTCAGAAAAACTCGAGTGCGCTAGCGTATGAACTTTATGTGAATGAGTCTTTTGTTAAACATCAAAAACAGATTCATCTGACAATGGAAGCAGGTAATCGCATCTTTGGCAATAAATCGCTAAATAGCCCATTTAATATCTATAGTGGACCCAGCTATAAAGATGGCGTAAGCTTTTGGCCATTTGCTGTTATTGCGGGGCAACAGCTTAGTTTTGACTGGAACTTAGCGGATTTTAGCGATGGTTATTATGATCTGACCGTATATGGACCAAACGGATTCATGCGCGGATTCAAAGGAGAGGGCGAACCGCTGTCTGTTAAAGCAAGTTATGAAATCGGGAAGAAAGGCCAGTTGACAGGCAATCTTGTGCTGGAGATTTATAATCATGGAAAAAACCCGGTCCGTGTACATGCCGTGGATAACGCTTACAGCACCTGGAAGAAATCCAGTGTACTTGCCGAAGGAATGTCTATCAAATGGATTGTGGAATCCCACAAAATCCATGGTTGGTATGATGTGACTGTACATGCGGCGGATACCAAATTTGTACGTGAGTTTGCCGGTCGCGTCGAGACTGGAAGCCATTCGAAGACTGACCCGCAGTTGGGGTGATGTTTTACCAATCTACATGTAGTCAGAAATATCTTTTGGGGTAAAGGAGCCTTTGTTTGTTATTCATTGTCAGTCTAATTCTTTTGTATAGTAAAGAGTGGAATGTTAATTTATTGTCTGCTATCAATTGTAATTTCCGATATGTTCATATTTATTTTCTAATTTCACCTTAATTTTATGAAAATGCTTTTATGGCCAAATCAATTAAAGAAATTGCACAGGAGCTCAATGTTTCTAAATCCACTGTTTCATTAGTCATCAATCACAAAGCCGAGCGAGCTCGCATTAGTAAGGAATTGGAAAATCGCGTACTTGCTTACGTTGAGAAAGTTGGTTATAAGCCTAATGCGCTTGCAAAGAGTTTAGCAACAGGGCGATCAAATACCATTGGTCTGATTGTGGAAAATATCGGGGATTCTTTTTTTGGGCCATTTGCTTTGTATGTGGAGGAATTATTTCGAAAAAAAGGGTATCACGTCCTCTACAGTAGTACCCTTGGAGATTCACAAAATGCGCGGGATATCATCGATTCAATGTTGGAAAAGAAGGTGGAGGGGATTATTTTAGCTCCAACAGTAGATCTGGAAGCATATCAGCGAAAAATATTGGAACATAGGGTTCCACTAGTAGTCTTTGATAGAAATTCTCCAGATGTGGAGACCCATTATGTGCACATTGATAATGACGTTAGTGCAAAAAAAGCCTGCGATCATTTGAAATCTATCGGTTGCCAAGATTTTGGATTAGTAACCATCGATTCCGATCAGCCGCAAATGTTGGGGCGTAAAGGTGCCTATTTGGATTTTTGTGAAGCCTACGGTATGGAGCCTCGCATCCTGCAATTACACTATCAAGAACTGAAGCAAAAGGGGGCGCGTATGTTGAAAAATTGGGCAGCGAAGCAGACTGGGTTAGATGGTCTCTTTTTTACGACAAATTATCTGTGTATCCTTGGGTTAAAAGCACTGCGGCCAGCGGATGAAAATCACTATGCCTTTCCGATGCTTTCTTTTGATGATCATGAGTTGTTTGATATTTTAAACCCTAAAATTTCCTGTATACAACAGCCATTAGAACCTTTGGCTAAAACTTGTGTGAAAGTTTTGTTAAAGGAAATAGATCAGGGGATATCCACGCCTAAAGAATATATTATTTCAACCAAATTGATCCGGAGGTAGCATACGGCGATAGCTCGATTTGTAACCCCTGTATTGTAAAAATCATAAGACCTTCCGGCTCAATTCCTATGGTTTGTTTTGATTTAGTATTCTTTTTTATATCTTTACTAATACGTTTTAGTAGAAATAATTTATATATCCTAAATAATGAATAAATCTTTAAGCCTTTTTCTGGGTTCATTATTGTCTTTTGGTTTGTTTTGCGCAAAACCGGTTTTGGCTCAGAAATTTAGAGGACAGCAAATGGATGCTGTCGATCTTGTTAATCCATTAATGGGTACCGAATCCAAATTTGAGTTGTCCAATGGAAATACCTATCCCTCAATCGCGCGGCCTTGGGGAATGAATATGTGGACTCCGCAAACAGGAAAAAATGGTGATGGATGGCAGTATCAATATACTGCTGATAAGATCCGTGGTTTGAAACAAACCCACCAACCGTCGCCTTGGATGAATGATTATGGCGTCTTTTCCATTATGCCAGTGACAGGAAAGCCTGTCTTTGATCAAGATGAACGTGCAAGCTGGTTTTCACATAAAGCTGAGATCGTAAAACCTTATTATTATTCGGTCTATCTGGCAGATCACGATGTCACTGCGGAAATGACACCAACGGAACGAGCAGCTATGTTTAGGATTTCGTTTAATAAGACAGACGACGCTTATATCGTGTTGGACGCGTATGAAAAGGGGTCTGAAGTTCAGATTATCCCTGAAAAAAATATGATCGTTGGCTATTCATCAAAATACGCCCGTGGTCCACTGCCTGCGAATTTCAAGAATTATTTTGTTTTGGTTTTCGATCAACCGTTTGCAAATGTTGCTACTTGGGAAGGGAAAGAGAAAAAGGATGGCCAGCTCCAGATCAAAGGTGACCACACTGGCGCTATTGTTGGATTTAAGGTAAAGGATAAAACGAAACCCGTTCAGGTGAAAGTTGCCTCGTCCTTTATCAGTGCCGAACAAGCCTTATTAAACTTAAATGAGTTGGGGGACAAGTCGTTTGATCAAGTTAAAGAAGATGGACGTCAGATCTGGAATTCCACGTTAGGGAAAATTAAAGTTGAAGGCGATGATATTGATCAATTGCGCACATTTTATTCGACCATGTATCGGACCTTATTCTTTCCGAATAAACTCTACGAAATTGATGCGCAGGGTAAAGTTGTCCATTACAGTCCGTATAATGGAAAAACACTTCCGGGCTATTTGTTTGGAGGAACTGGATTTTGGGATACCTTTAGAGCATTGTATCCTTTCTTAAACTTGATGTATCCTTCTATCAATAAGGAAATGCAGGAAGGTCTCTTAAATGCTTACTTGGAGGGCGGTTTCTTACCTGAGTGGAGTAGTCCTGGATACGCGGATATTATGGTTGGTAACAACTCTGCTTCGGTAGTTTCGGATGCCTACATCAAGGGAATACGCGGTTACGATATCAATAAGTTGTACGAAGCGTTGCAGCATGGGGCCAATAACGAGGGACCAATGAGTGCAGTTGGTAGAAAGGGTGTTGATTATTATAATAGCTTGGGCTATGTGCCCTATGACGTTAAAATCAATGAAAATGCGGCACGTACCTTGGAATATGCCTACGACGATTTTACAATTTATCAATTAGCAAAAGCGTTGAACCGTCCGAAAGCTGAAATTGATCTCTATGCGAAGCGTGCACAGAACTACAGGAACCTGTTCGATCCATCGACCAATCTTATGCGTGGAAAAAATAAAGATGGAAAATTCCAGACTCCTTTCAATCCATTGAAATGGGGGGATGCGTTCACAGAAGGAAACAGCTGGCATTATTCATGGAGCGTATTCCATGACGTTCAAGGGCTGATCGATCTGATGGGCGGAGAAAAAACATTTGTGCGTATGTTGGATTCGGTATTTGTTCAGTCTCCAGATTTCGATGATAGCTATTATGGGGGTATTATCCATGAAATTCGCGAAATGCAAGTTGCCAATATGGGACAGTACGCGCATGGTAATCAGCCCATTCAACATATGCCGTATCTTTACAATTACGCTGGTCAACCTTGGAAAACGCAATATTGGGTGCGTCAGGTGATGGACAGAATGTACAAACCAACGCCTGATGGCTATTGTGGTGATGAAGATAATGGTCAAACCTCGGCATGGTATGTTTTTTCAGCCTTAGGATTCTATCCGGTTTGTCCTGCGACCGATGAATATGTGCTTGGAGCGCCATTATTTAAAAAGGCGACGTTAACGTTTGAAAATGGCAAGACACTGATCATCGATGCTCCTAAGAATTCGGCCGAAAATGTATATGTAAATGCACTACAGATGAACGGTAAGGAGTATGGAAAAAACTGGTTAAGTCACAAAGCTTTGCATGAAGGTGGGGCACTGCATTTTGATATGGGGGCAAAACCTAACTATACTAGGGGAGCATCCAAAAATGCTGTGCCATATTCTATGACAACAGATTTGCAATCAAATATCAAGGTGAAATCGAACAAAAAGAAATAAGCATTTGAGTTATGATAAACTTTAGAAATCTAAAAGTAGGCCTTACCATCTTTGGCTTGGCCTGTTCTTGTTCGATTTTCGCGCAAGATAACTGGAGACATACAGAAAGTGACCGTAAGGTTGCTGTGGATGTTGATAGTATCAGCAAAGGTGGTTTTACATTGATTTGGATTAATAAGGACAAAGATTTTAGTCCATCTTTAAAAGATCGGCTCATTACGGCTTATTTTGAAAACTACCCCAAACTAGCCAAGAAATATAATAATAAGACCCTAAAAAAAGTGTCTTTTGTTATTGATCCAGACTACAAAGGTGTTGCTGCTACGGCTGGCGGAATTGTCCGTTATAGCCCGGGATGGTTTGCCAAAAATCCAGGTGATATTGACGTAGTTACCCATGAGGTAATGCATATTGTTCAAGCGTATCCTGATGGGGCCGGTCCGTGGTGGATTACGGAAGGGATAGCGGATTTTGTCCGATTTGATGATGGAATTGACAATGCAGGTGCAAATTGGAAGCTGCCAGATTATAGCGACAATCAGAAATACACCGATTCTTATCGCGTTACTGCCAGATTTCTCTATTGGATCAACACGCATGTAAAAAAAGACTTTGTTAAAAAATTGGATGCGGCAATGCGTAGCAAAAGCTATAACGATTCATTCTGGAAAGCACAAACTGGAAAGACGATCGATGAGCTATGGACGGATTACAGTAAAAATCCTAAATTATAATTCATAAGTGATGAATATAAAACGTTTGGCTTTTTGGGGATTACTTAGTATTCCATTTGTATTAAAGGCCCAGGAAACTAAGTTAGTCCAGTACGTTAAACCGCTTATTGGTACGGCGCGGATGGGTCATACGTTTCCGGGCGCTACAGTTCCTTTTGGTGCTATACAGTTAAGCCCGGATACGGATACGCTATCTTATGCTGTCAATGGCCGCTATAATGGTGATGTTTATAAATATTGTGCCGGTTATCAGTATGATGATCCCACGATTGTGGGATTCAGTCATACGCATTTTAGCGGTACCGGTCACTCCGATCTTGGTGATATACAGATTATGCCTACCCAAGGTAAAGTTCAGTTAAATCCAGGTACAGCTGATCGTCCTCAAGATGGTTATCGATCTCCATATAGCCATACGAACGAATTGGCCGAAGCCAATTATTACCGTGTTTTACTGGATAAACATCAGATTAAAGCAGAGTTGACGACGACCACGCGAGTGGGTATACATCGGTATACTTTCAACCAGTCTGATGCGTCACATCTAATTGTTGATTTAACTGCTGGGATCTATAATTACGAAGGAAAAAATGTTTGGACTGTTGTGAAAGTACTGAACGATTCCACGTTAGTTGGATACCGTCAGACAAACGGTTGGTCAAGAACCCGTACGGTGTACTTTGCTATAAAGACATCCAAAGCTTTTAAAAATTATGGCGCTAAATATGAAGATGGGAAATCTGTCTATAATGGTTTTTGGCGTAAGTTCGATCAACGCAATAATTTCCCCGATTTAGCAGCTCATAACATGAAGCTTCATTTGGATTTCGATACAAAGGCACACGAAGCAATACTGCTGAAAGTAGCTTTAAGTCCTGTAAGTATGAAGAATGCATTGGCCAATATGGAGGCTGAGGCTCCCGACTGGAATTTTGATGGGTATGTGAAGAAAGGCCAGGAGGCTTGGGAAAAGGAACTGCATAAGATAGAAGCTGAAATGTTGAACAAGGAAGATCTTGTCAATTTTTATACAGCGATGTATCATGCCAGCTTAATGCCGACGGTTTATATGGACGTTAATGGTGAGTATAAAGGCTTGGATCAGGAGGTGCACAGCGCCAAAGGTTTTACGAATTATACCTCTTTTTCGCTATGGGATACATTTCGGGCTTTTCATCCCTTGTTGAATTTAATCAACCCTTCCCGTAATGCAGATATTGTGGCATCCATGCTGGCTCATTATGACCAGACTGTATTGAAGATGTTGCCCATCTGGTCGCATTATGCGAATGACAACTGGTGCATGAGCGGCTATCATTCGGTGTCTGTTATTGTCGATGCAATACTTAAGGGCGTCTATAAAGGTGATGCGGAAGCGGCGTTAGCGGCATGCGTTCAAACAGCAAATACGCGTCAATACGAGGGCATCGGTGCTTATATTGACAAGGGATATGTTCCTGCAGATGTATCGGGAACATCGGTTTCTAATACATTGGAATATGCGTACGACGATTGGTGTATTGCGCAACTGGCAAAAAAATTAGGAAAGGAAGATATTTACACGACTTTTTCAAAAAGAGCTGAAAGCTGGAAATCACTCTATGATCCCGCTATTGGATTTATGCGCCCCAAGGATTCAGCGGGTAAATTTCAGGAGAAATTTGATGTGCTGGATACACATGGACAGGGATTTATTGAAGGTAATTCATGGAATTACAGCCTTTATGTACCGCATCAGCCTACCGAAATGATGGCAGTCATGGGAGGTAAGCAGCGTTTAGAGACTTATTTGGATTCTCTTTTTACAATGGAATTACCGGATAAGTATTTTGAGCATACAGAGGATATTACGCGAGATGGTATTATCGGAAATTACGTGCACGGAAATGAGCCTTCCCACCATGTGGCTTATTTGTACAACATCACCAAGAATCCTTGGAAAGCTCAAGCACGTGTCAGACAAATCATCCGAAATCAGTACCATAATGGTCATGCGGGATTAGGCGGTAATGACGACTGTGGACAGATGTCGGCCTGGTATCTATTTACTGCACTGGGTTTTTATCCTGTTGCACCTGGGGAAGATAGTTATTGGATTGGCAGTCCTCTGGTAAAATCGGCAAAGGTAAATTTTGAAAATGGACGCAGCCTGTCTATAGTTGCCCATAATCAGTCTGAAAGGAATATTTACGTTAAATCCGTTTCTTTAAATGGACGAAGATTAGCTGATCTGCGACTACCTTATAGTAGCATTATAGATGGCGGTGAATTAGTCTTCGAGATGAGTAATAAACCGAAAAAATAGGAGCATTCCGGAAGGATGAAGCGATCAGGGTTATACAAAGGCATAGCGATCAGTTGTCTTATGTTGTTTTTAATATTACAATATCTCCTGATTGTGCAATCATATGAGATCAAAAGAAGCGAACTATTTTGGAAAGAAAAAAAGGAGATTAAGGTTGTTTACGATAGACATATTGCGAACGATAAGATCTTTCCAGGCGGTCAAAAACTTATCGATTCAACCTTAATCCCTCATTTAGATCGTTTAGAAGCATATTATCAGCATGATAACTATGCTTTTTTTAATCTGAAGGATAGTATTGCAAAGGAGTTGATTTCCAAACTCCTAAATCATCCTGCAATGGACAGCCTCTTTAAGATCATCAAGTCTGAAGTGAATTTGGGACAAAATTTTGGTTATGCGATTGTACTGAGAGATGTGTCGGTGACTTTCGACGCGAAGAAGTTTATTCCGATAGTTGATTATGATGTTGATCAGTATACCCTTATTGGTGGTGAAGATCAATTTATTGATAAAGACAATCTTGTGTCATCAATTGCTATAAGTGCAAATAGTAAGAGGTCAAATCGTGTAGCTTTCACATTATACGTAGGTAATATTGATAAAAATGTTTCTGCGTTAAGATCCATTTTTCCACTATTATTATTGTCTGGTTGCTGTATCATCGGAATTATTAGCGTATACTGTTGGACTTACAATAATTGGATAAAACAGAAAAGAATGGCTGAAATGGCTTCCGACTTTATCAATAATGTTACTCACGAGTTTAACACTCCATTAACAACCATCCGAATTGGTTTGTCGAATATAGCCGTGAAGGTTTCTAGCGATGATAAAATGAAAATATCAACCACTTTGGAAACCATGATGCGTCAAATAAAGCGTTTAGATAGGTTAGTTAATAAAGCGATTGATTTAAGTGTGTTTAATCAGGAAGAAGTAGTACTTGAAGAACACTTTTTGGCAGAACTGTTGGATCATTTGGAACGAGATCTGACAATTTTAGCTTCAGAAACCATCGGAATTCAGACTTTTGTGGATGAAGAAGTAAAAGGGATTAAAGTACTTGTCAATCCATTTATGTTTGTTACAGCATTGAATAATATAGTAGATAATGGTCTTAAATATAATAATGAGTCCATAAAGCAGATTTGTATTCATGTAGGACTGTATGAAAACAATACAATCCTGATGACTATACGTGATAATGGAATAGGCATTTCAAATAACGAATTGCCACATATATTTACGAAGGGATACCGTGTTAAAAGAGACGCTTCTCCTAACGGTCTAGGACTTGGACTTTTTTTCGTTAAAGAAGTTATGCGGATTCACAATTGGAAAATTGATGTTAAATCAGATATTAACAATGGGACGACATTTTTTATTTTGATACCAATGATAAAATAGATGATAGGAGAATATGGACATATATTGCTGATTGAGGATGACGTTGATCTAGCCTCAATGCTCATTGACTATCTTACAAATTTTGGTTTTGATGTTAGTCATGCATTATCTGCCGAAGAAGGAATTTTATATTACAAAATAAATAAGTATAATATTCTTATCGTCGATATACAACTTCCCAAATCCGATGGTTTTCAATTTGTCGAGTATATATCGAAATTAAATAAAAACCAATTTTTTCTTTTCCTTACGGCTAGGTTATCAAAAACAGACCGTTTGAAAGGACTTCATCTAGGGGGGAACGATTATATTACAAAGCCTTTTGATGTGGAAGAACTCTCGCTGAAACTTCAAAATTATAGCATAAAGCAGAGCACAGTTTTACCAAGCCAGCTTAATATTGGAGATATTAAACTCAATCGTCATTTACTATCAATAGAATTTAGTGATAGATCAAAGCAGGTCGTTTCGCCACGGGAATTTGAACTATGGGCTTTCTTAGCTAACAAACCAAACGTTGTGTTGAAGAGAGAAGAAATCTTATTAGCGCTATGGGGAGACAGTGACTATTTCTTAGGCCGGAGCCTCGATGTTTTTATATGCAAAATCAGAAAAATGCTGAAAAGATCACGCTTTGTTGAAATTAAAACTGTCTATAAAGTTGGCTTTATTTTAGAAGTCAATATCGATAATTGTCATTAACAATCGATTAACAACTTTCTTTTCTCTTTCTTTATAAATTTACTAAAACGAATTAGTTCTTAAGCTCGTTGTTGTTCCGTGACGCTTATTTTTGAAGCGAGCTACTAACTCATTGACGACCAATTGTTGATTTAGTAAACCAATAACTAATATTATTTATGAAAAGAAAGGTGATTCCATTATTTCTTACGCTTTCTGTATGTGGTACTTTTAGTTCGCATATGGATTTAAAAGCTGCAGCTAGCTACACCAATTTCCAACAAGAAGGTATTATTGTAGAAGGAACAGTTGTAAACAGTTCGACAGGTAAAGTCTTGCAAGGTGTTACAATTATTGTTAAGGCAAGCGGGAAATCCACAAAAACCGACGCCGAGGGCCGATACCGAATTGAAATTCCTTATAAGGATGCTCTATTGACCTTTTCATATGTTGGATTTCAACCTCAGCAAATTATTGCGGGAGGTAGGACAACCTTACAAGTTAGTCTTGTAGAGGATGTAAAAGCATTAGAAGATGTGGTTGTTGTCGGGTATACGACACAGAAGAAAAGAAATGTGGTCGGTGCTGTTGCAACGATCACGACCAAGGATCTCGTTCAAAGTCCTGCAGCAAATATTAACAACATGCTGGCCGGAAGATTGCCGGGCCTAGTTGTTAACCAATATGCAGGTGGCGAACCTGGTGTAGATCGTTCTGAACTGTTTATCCGTGGTAAGTCTACATATGGGAATCAATCCCCTATTGTGATAGTCGATGGAATCGAACGCGACATGAGTTATTTGGCTCCAGATGAAATTGAGACCGTTTCGATTTTGAAGGATGCAGCGGCTACTGCTCCGTACGGAATAAGGGGAGCAAATGGTGTTATCGTGGTTACGACAAAACGGGGTCAATCTGCTGATAAGGCAACTGTTGATTTTAAAGCTTCCTATGGTTTAAATACACCAGCACAGTTGCCGATGCTTTTGGGATCTGCTGATTATGCAACGCTTTATAATGAGGCTTTAACTAATGATGCGAAGTTATCAGGTGGAAATATTGATAATTTAAAATTATTTAGTCAGGAGGCGATAGATAAATTTAGAGGCGCAAAGGGGGATAATTCTGATGGTCGAGGTTATAATTGGGATTATTTTGATTATATCTTCAGAACAGCGCCTCAACATGAATACAATCTATCCATACGAGGCGGGAATGATGTGGCGAAATATTTCGTTATGGGTGGCTATATGGGGCAGGAAAATAATTATGATCATGTTGATTTATCGAAATATAATGTATCTCCTAAATTTCAGCGCTATAATTTCAGATCCAATATTGACGTCAACATCACAAAAAACTTGTGGGTTAAACTCAATTTGGGTGCGCGAATTACCAATCGAACATCACCCGGAACTTCTGCTAGTAGATTAATGACACTGGCGATGACGCAGCCACCGTATTTGCCTATTGTTCTTGACGCCAATAGTCAGCCTTCTACGCAGGGCTATCTGTTGAATAATCCCTCTGGATTGCTGTTTGGCAATCAAATTTATCGGTTTAATGTTCTTGGTGAATTGACTAGGTCTGGATATCATACGGAGAAAAATACGTATCTGGAAGGGAGTTTTGCTGTTGGGTGGAATATGGATTTCATTACTAAAGGCCTTTCTGTCGATGGCATATTTTCTTATGATGCTCGTGAACAACAGTGGGTTCGACGTGAACTTGGTACATATAGTGAAGGCTATAGGGTGTATCCTAATTACGCCACCTTTCAACCTACAGATGGTATAGATCTATTTATGAACCCACAATACTATGAAGGCACTTATAGAAATGGTAACAAGTATACAGTTGATCAAACTGTTGGGAACTCATTTACGCAAAGTAGTCCATTTAATAGAACTTTCATTCAAGGAAAAATCAATTACAACCGGCTATTTAATGATAAGCATAATGTGACGGGGATGTTGCTTTTTAATCGCTCAAGCCAGTCTGTCTATGATGCGACAAATTCAAGAGCAAGTGTTGATATTCGTTATCAAGGTATGACAGGACAGTTTACCTATAATTATCTCGAAAAATATTTAGCAGAATTTAACTTTGGTTACAATGGATCTGAAAATTTTATCGAAGGAAAGCGTTATGGCTTTTTTCCGGCGGGAGCATTGGGTTGGGTAATTAGTAAAGAGAAGTTTATGTCCACTACGAAAGACTGGTTGAGCTTTTTGAAGCTTAGGGCATCTATGGGACTCGTTGGGAATGATAAAATGCCCGGTGATGCCCGATTTGGATACTTGGCATTTTTCCAGGGGGGGGATGGTTATAGCTTTGGTGAACAGAATTTTAATAATGGGCTAAGTGGTGTGCGTGAAGGGCGTTTGGCAAACGAAAATATAACATGGGAGAAATCTAGAAAAACGAATATCGGTCTTGATATGGGATTTTTAAAGAACAAAATTAATTTTAGCATGGATGTCTTTGAAGATTATCGTTATGACATTATTACCGAATTAGGATCGGATGATATTGGTTTTCCAGGTGTGGTTGGAAAAACATCACCATTGATCAATATTGGAAAAGTCCGAAATCGAGGTATTGATATTGAAATGAGTTATTCTGATATGATCGGGGATAATCTTCGACTTTCGGTGAAACCTAATTTTACCTTTTCTAGGAACAAGTTGATCTACCGACAAGAAGTTCCACGCCAATATGAGTATAGGCAGGCAACAGGCAAGCGACTTTATGAAAATTTTGTCTATGTTTTTGATCATTTTGTTAAAGATCAAACAGAGGCAGATCAAGTAAATCAGAGTAATTTTCAGCCTTGGGGAAAAGTGGGGCCAGGAGACGTGATCTATAAAGATTTGAATGGTGATGGTAAGATTACCGACTTAGGAGACCGAACTGTTATGGGGAATCCAAGGAGCCCGGAGATTCAATTTGGCTTACCAATCTCTTTACAATATAAGGGCTTTGATTTTAGCCTTCTGTTTCAAGGTGCATTAAATTCCTCCATTTTGTTGAAAGATGCTGCAGTGTGGGATTTCCCAACTTTTGATCAGGACAAACTCGGTTCTGTTCGACCAATTCATTTGGGGCGCTGGACCCCAGAAACTGCTGCAACAGCTACCTATCCTGCATTACATATCGGTAATTCAGAGAATAACAAAAATAGCAATAGCAGTTTGTTTTTATATGACGCTAAATATTTGAGACTTAAAAATATAGAGATTGGCTATAATCTACCGAAGGATCTTATAAAAAAAATTGGTTTGAACCAATTGCGTGTTTACGCCCAAGGAATGAATTTATTTACTTGGTCAGGTCTCAAGGATTTAAGTATAGACCCGGAGATGGGAAATACAAGTGGTTACTGGTACCCGATTTTGAAAGTTTACAACTTTGGGTTAAATCTTAATTTCTAACCTTATGAATGTGTAAATATGAAAAGAATACTTTTTTTTATGGCAGTTGTTGTACTTTCTTTAATCGTAGGCTGCAACAAATATTTAGATAAATTACCTGATGATCAAATCAGGGAAGATGAGGTTTTTACTCGATATGAAAAAGTTAATCAGCTAGTTACGGATGTTTATGCTAAAGCTAAGGGTGTAAATCAGCCTATTTCTTGGTTCTATCATTTTTCGAGTGCTGCAATAACTGATGAGGCAGAGGGATCGACAGTAGAGGGGAATATTACAAACAGATATAACAATGGTGATTGGAATATCAATGAATTGCCAGGAGACAATGGACAGTTTTGGAATAGCATGTTTGACGGCATCCGTAGAACAAACATTATTTTGGAAGGGATCAAGAAGTACAGCACGCCCGATGACATTTTGGAGCCGGGGTCGTTGCCTATGCGTGTAGGAGAGGTTTACTTTTTAAGAGCCTACTTTCATTTGATGGCTGTTCGTATATATGGTGAAATACCTTATATAGACCATGTCATCACAGCTACTGAAAATATGAATTTCGAAAGAGAGTCAGTACATAAGGTTATCGATAAAATTATCGCTGATGCGACAATAGCATATAATGCTGTCCCCGAAAGATGGGAGGGACAGAATTTCGGGCGTATTGATAAAGGTGCATGTCTTGGGCTGATCGCGGAGGCGCGTTGGATGGCCGCTACACCACTTTGGAATGGATCTGCGGCAAAAGGCTACAATGGGACACGTAAGTTTGAATCCGAATATGCCACATATGATCCGCAACGTTGGGTGAAAGCTAAAGAGGCCGCTAAGGCTGTTTTGGACAGCAAGGTTGCTGGAGGAAAACGTTATAGTCTTTATCAAAAGTATTCAAATACCGATTTTGGCGATAGTGGGGGGCAAAATACCAGCAATTCAACGGTTTACACTCGTTTATGGCAAATGTTTTATGATATGGAGGCCTTCAAAAATGAGTATGTACTATTTTTTACCCGCTACAAGGGCGAAGGGTGGTTTGGAGATGTATACCCACCAAGCCGCGGCGGGGGGGCTCGCCAAATGCCGGTGCAGGAGCAGGTCGATGAATATGAGTACCTCTCTCCGGATGGTTTTGGTTATCCTATTTATAGTGGTAAGGCTAAACAAGATGGTTACGATGATGGCAACCCATATACTTCAGTCAAAAGGGATCCACGTTTTTATCGTGATATTATATTCCATGGAGCTGCATTTCGAGGAGGTAACAATAATCCTTCTCAGACTAATATTGCCAGTGGTGCTGATCAGATTGGCGCTAATAATGCGACCCGAACAGGATATTATTTACGAAAATTTTTGCAGGAAGCTTGGAATAAGAATGGGAGTGTTATCATCAGTGCGCCTCCAGTATGGCGTTTACCAGACTTCATTTACATTTACGCCGAAGCAGTTAATGAAGTTGATGGACCAACACAGGAGATCTATGATTTAGTTAATCAGGTACGAGCTAGGTCTTTTATGGCGCCCATGCCTTTGACAACACTTGCTGATAAAAATTTGATGCGTGAGTACATTTATCGTGAACGAAGGGTTGAATTCTTTTACGAGAACAAGAGAGCCTTTGATAGTCGTTTGTATCTAGAACCAAGTAGTTCGGCGGAGAAATCTAAATATCAAACCTTTACTGCATCAGGTAGTACGAATAACGAACGCAGTGTTAATTATTGGAAAAATGGTAATACAAGCTATCCGAAACTTCAGAATATGATTAATGGTATGCGGGCTGTCGAAGACGCAAATGGTAAAATTCAAATTGGAGATAAGCGTTATCGAATGGAGCGTTTCTTTGTAGAAAGTAGGGTCTTTACGGCGCCAACTCACTATCTGTTTCCTATATTAAATTCAGAGATCCAAAAGTCTCCCTCCTTGGGTCAGAATCCTGGATGGTAGTAGTTAAAATGAAAATCCCACATCATTTGATTGTGGGATTTTTTGTAACCATCTTGTGAAAAACAGCTGGTCAATCCGTTATATTTAAATTTCTTTCCTATATTTACTAATACGTTTTAGCTTTTTTTCTTAATGACGTTCAACCCAAAAGCATAAATATGTTTAATATTAAAAAACTTACAGGTAGCATTCTTTTTCTATGCGCTATTCATACAGCTATGGCGCAGCAGCCCTCACCGGTTGATTTTGTGAATCCTCTGATCGGTACCGAATCGAAGTATGAATTGTCTAACGGGAATACCTATCCTGCGATCGCAAGGCCATGGGGTATGAATTTCTGGACACCACAGACGGGCAAGATGGGAGACGGCTGGGTATATACTTACACTGCAGATAAAATCAAAGGGTTCAAGCAAACCCATCAACCAAGCCCTTGGAATAATGATTATGGGCAGTTTTCAATCATGCCTGTCACGGGAACTCCGCAATTTGATCAGGAGAAACGAGCAAGCTGGTTTTCACATAAAGCCGAAATTGCAAAACCTTACTATTATAGTGTTTATCTCGCAGATCACGATGTAACAACTGAATTGTCTCCGTCGCAACGAGCGGCAATCTTCCAGTTTACCTTTCCTAAAACAGATAGTGCTTACGTTATCGTCGATGCCTTTGATAAGGGCTCTTATATTAAAGTAATTCCTCAGGAAAATAAGATCATCGGTTATTCAACAAAGAATAGCGGCGGCGTTCCGGATAATTTTAAAAATTATTTCGTTGTTACTTTTGATAAACCTTTTTCCTACAAAGCTGCTGTTAAAAGCGGCGCGATAAGAACAGATGAATTGGAAATTCAGGATAATCACGCCGGAGCAGTCGTTGGCTTCCCTTCCCTGAAGAGAGGCGAGAAAGTCATTGCTCGGATCGCTTCCTCTTTTATAAGTTTTGAACAGGCAGAAATTAATTTGAAAGAAGTTGAGTCGAAGACATTTCAACAGGTTATTGACGAAGGTAAAGCACAGTGGAATGACGTTCTGGGACGTGTACAAGTTGAAGACCATAATATTGACAGGCTGCGTACATTTTATTCCTGTCTGTACCGATCAACACTTTTCCCTAGAGATTTTTCGGAGATCGACGCAAGGGGTAACCGTATTCACTATAGCCCCTACAATGGCCAGGTGTTACCTGGAGAAATGTTTACAGATACAGGTTTTTGGGACACATTCCGCAGTTTATTTCCACTATTGAATTTATTATACCCTTCTATGAACGATCGCATGCAAGAAGGCTTGGTAAATGCTTATAAAGAGAGCGGTTATCTTCCTGAGTGGGCTTCGCCAGGACACCGCGCATCGATGATTGGAAACAATTCTGCGTCTATTGTCGCGGATGCGTTAATTACTGGTCGGAAGGGATATGATAAAGAGTTATTGTGGGAAGCATTGAAACATGGTGCCAATAATGCCTATCCCAAACACACATCTACTGGCCGTTTTGGTTATGAATACTATAACAAATTAGGCTATATCCCCGCCGATGTAAAGGTCGACCAAAATGTAGCGCGTTCACTGGAGTATGCTTATAACGACTGGTGTATCTATGAGTTTGGTAAAATGTTGGGTAAACCCCAGGCGGAAACAGCTATTTATGCCAAACGGGCAATGAACTATAGAAATCTGTTTGATCCAAGTACTAAACTGATGCGCGGAAAAAATGCCGACGGTTCATTCGTTCCCAATTTTGACCCGAGTGCTTGGTCAAGAGAATATACGGAAGGAAATGCTTGGCATTGGAGTTTTTGTGTATTCCACGATCCTAAAGGTTTAATTGATTTAATGGGTGGTAATAAGTCATTTGTATCCATGTTGGATACCGTATTTGTTATTCCGAGTTATGAGGGGATGAAGAGTCGCGGTATGATACACGAAATGCGTGAGATGCAGGTGATGAATATGGGGCAGTATGCGCATGGTAATCAGCCGATTCAACATATGCCCTACCTCTATAATTATGCTGCAGAGCCATGGAAAGCACAATATTGGGTACGTAAAATAATGGATAAACTCTATTTGCCCACACCGGATGGCTATTGTGGAGACGAAGACAATGGGCAGACCTCGGCGTGGTATGTTTTTTCTTCATTGGGATTTTATCCCGTTTCACCCGGATCAGGAGAATATGTGATCGGTTCTCCACAATTTGATAAGGTGACCCTAAGTCTTGAAAACGGTAAAAAAGTGCTGATTGAAGCTAAGCAAAAGGAGGGAAATCAGGTTTATGTGGACCAACTTTCCTGGAATGGAAAACCTTATGACAGGAATTATATCCGTTATAAAGACTTACTGCAGGGTGCCAACCTTCAGTTCAAAATGAGCGATGCCCCAAATAAAAATAGAGGTACAAAAAAAGAGGACGCTCCGTATTCCTTTAGTCGTGAAAACATAGATAAGAAATAAAATTACTACAGCAATAAGTTCCGTGCGCTCTAATCTATACGAAGATCCGGCGACTTCATTGAACGTTAAAAGTTCTTAACAATCGATGAAAATTGAGTTGTATTTGAAAACCATGATAGTTAATTTTGAGGCTGTCATGGTTTTTTTACATGAATACAATAATCTTGGGTATTTAAAATCATACCTTTGTGGTTCTTAATTAGAATATGTTAGGTAAAATATTTCATTTGTTAATACTCTTTGCATACCTTAATTTGTTGACGTATGATTCTTTCTCGTCAGCAACGGGACAGGTTGTGCATGCGGGTGAGACTATTGTGGAGTATTTTTTAGATGATGTATTGGATTTGGATCCTATTCAATCTTCCCATGAGGAAAAAGTGCTGTTGCAGGATGATTATCGCATATTTGCCGTCAATAGTCAAGTGTTACCAATATTCATTTTTGTTTTCGGTATTGTTTTTACCGCTTTATGCTTTGCAAAGGATGACGAACATCCTTTTTACCGTTCTAAAACCATCTGTCGGCCGGGTTACTATCGGTTCCTATACCGGTTTCGACCGTTCTAACTATTTTCTATTTATCTTTTCATTCAAAGCTCATTTCATTAAAGTTGAAAAGTATGACAGTTTTTGTGCGTCATACGACTGAGGTTATAGCGTACAACTCAGACTTGATGAAGTTATCGTAGTCCCTTTGCTTACATGATCCCTTCAGTCATTGAAATTTAATGGCTAGCAAGAGAATTTAACATTTTACATTTTATTATCGTTTATGAAATACCCATGTCTGGTTAACGCCTACATGGATGAAAATTAATTGGGTATTCCATAGTGACCACTAAAAAGAAGATTATTTCCCTATGAACAAATTACGGATACTGTGCCTTTTACTTGGTGCGGTTGGGATGCTGGCATCATGCCGCTCCTCTAATGCTAACGCTGATCAGAAAGAAGAACTCAAAAATATCCCTGTTGCATCTTTGATGGTGATGGACACCACTGTTTACCAGGAGTATATTGCTGATGTTCAAGCCTTAAAAAACGTCGAGATTCGCTCTAAACTGAATGGTTTTTTGGATAAAATCTATGTCGATGAAGGCGTCTGGGTAAAGAAAGGACAGCTATTATTTAAATATAATAATGAGGAATACCGTTCAGAATTAGCCAAAGCCAAAGCACAGTATGATAATGCTATTGCCGAATCTCAAAAGATAAAACTGGAGATGGAACGAACTCAAAAATTGGTTGACAAGAATATTGTGAGTCCTTCGGAATATAATCTATTAAAGATTCAGCTAAAAGCGTCCAATTCTAAAATAGAGGAAGCTCGTGCGTTGGTTAATCAGGCACAGACAAGATTGGATTATACGGTTATACGGGCCCCTTTTGACGGCCGTATAGACCGTATTTTATTGCGCGAGGGCTCTCTTTTGACCGAAGGAAGTTTGATTACAACAATCTCTGACCTCAGCAAAGTGAATGTTTATTTTGATATTTCTGAACGGGAGTATCTAGCACTTATGCGCGATAAGCTGAATGGCAAAGAAACGCAAAAGTCGGTGAAATTAATTTTAGCCAATGGTGAGCTTTATCCACATGAAGGAATTGCGCATCTTGTTGAAAGTGAGTTTGAAGCCAATACAGGATCGATTGCCCTTCGGGTCCAATTCCCAAATGCCGAACATATCCTAAAACACGGTGCAACTGGTAAGATCGCGGTACCTATGGAGACAGGAGAGCACACTTTTGTACATCAAAAATCAGTATTTGAGATTCAGGATAAGACCTATGTGTATACACTACAGGCAGATAGTACCGTTAAAATGACACCTTTTAGTGCAGGCCCCCGTGTGGGCCATTATTACATTGTGGACGGAGGTTTGGATTCCAATGCCAAAGTTGTTTATGAAGGAGTGCAAGGACTGCGGAGTGGAATGAAGATTAATCCAAAAATGAGGAAATTGTAGCGGAGGATAGATTATGTTTGAAACATTTATAAAACGGCCTATACTGTCGTTGGTTATTTCGGTGTTTATTACACTTTTGGGTCTGTTGGCCTTATTTACATTGCCCATTACACAATTTCCGGATATTGTTCCACCTTCGGTAGTCGTCAATGCCAATTACACAGGAGCTAACGCCGAAGTGAGTACAAATGCAGTTGCTATTCCTTTAGAAAAGGCAATTAACGGTGTTGCAGGGATGACTTACATGAACTCGGTGTCTACCAATAACGGGAGCACAGTGATTCAGATCTTTTTCGAAGTCGGCACGGATCCAGATATCGCTGCTGTAAACGTACAAAATCGCGTTACAACAGTATTGGATGAACTACCCGAGGAAGTAATTAAAGCAGGGGTTACTACAGAGAAAGAGGTCAATTCGATGTTGATGTATCTGAATGTTTTTACGGACGATGAAACGGCAGATGAAAGATTCATTTACAACTTCGCGGACATTAACATTCTAAAGGAACTTAAACGTATTGAGGGGGTTGGACTTGCTCAGATTATGGGGATGCGCGACTATGCGATGCGTGTTTGGGTTAAGCCTGACCGTATGGCAGCTTATAATATTTCTGCTGAGGAGGTGGTTGCTGCATTACGCAAACAGAATATAGAGGCCGCGCCAGGTCAAACAGGTATCAGCTCGGATAAAATGCGTAATATGCAACAATATGTTTTGCGTTATCCGGGTAAATTCACTGAAATTGAGGAATATGCTAACGTTCCTATTCGCGCCACGGCAAATGGCTCCATTATTCGTATAAAAGACGTTGCCGATGTTGAATTTGGCTCATTAGATTACGAAATGGTGTCAAAGACCGATGGTCGGCCCTCGGCTTCCATCATGTTGAAGCAATTGCCTGGATCAAACGCACAGGAGGTTATTCAGCGTGTGAAGGATCGGATGGCAGAGCTGAAACAGACCCAGTTCCCGACCGGCATGACCTATACGATGGGATATGATGTGTCGCGGTTTTTGGATGCTTCAATATCCTCTGTTATCAAAACCTTATTAGAGGCATTCCTTTTGGTTTTTATTGTGGTATTTATCTTTTTGCAAGATTTTAGAGCCACAATTATCCCTATTTTGGCCGTGCCCGTGTGTTTGATTGGCGCACTATTTTGTATGCAGATGCTGGGTTTCTCCATCAATCTGTTGACCTTATTTGCATTGGTATTGGCGATAGGAATTGTGGTAGATAATGGTATTGTTGTCGTGGAAGCTGTGTATGCCAAAATGGAAGAGGAACATCTCCAACCCATGGAGGCAACATTGGAAGCCATGAAAGAAGTTGGTGGTGCCGTTGTGGCCATCACCTTAGTTATGTCGGCTGTTTTTGTTCCAGTAGCCTTTCTTTCAGGACCGGTCGGAATATTTTATCGTCAATTTTCGCTGACACTCGCAGCAGCTATTGTTATTTCTGGAATCAACGCTTTAACATTGACTCCTGCGTTGTGTGCACTTTTCCTAAAATCGCCACACGACCGTAAACCAACGAATAACTGGTTGGACCGTTTCTTTAAAAAATTCAACCAAATCTATGATAAAACAGCCTTTGGCTATAAAGGTATTTTGGTAAAAACGAGTGCAAGGCGCGGACTGACACTTCTTTTGTTGGGAGGATTTTTTGTAGCAACTTGGGGCAGTAGTGCCATCTTACCCTCTGGATTTATTCCAACAGAAGATCAAGGGATGATCTATGTCGCGGTAACGACACCGCCGGGTGCAACTGTAGACCGCACAGAACGCGTTTTGGATAAAATTGACTCCGTATCAAGAAAGCTTGATATTGTTGAAACTGTTTCTACCTTGTCAGGATATAGTATTGTTACCGAAGTATCAGGAGCTTCCTACGGAATGGGTATGATTAACCTTAAGCCTTGGAAAGAGCGGGACCAGACTGTCGATGATGTCATTAAGGAGCTACGCGATAAAACCAAGGATTTTGCTGATGCACAGATTGATTTCTTTCCGCCGCCAACGGTGCCGGGATTTGGTAATTCGTCGGGTTTTGAGTTGCGACTTTTGGATCGAAGTGGTAATGAGGATCTCAATAAAACGGCAGAGGTGCTGCAGAAGTTTATGGACGATATGGAGAAAAGCGAGGTCCTTCAGGATATCAGCTCCAGCTTTGATGTGAACTTCCCGCAATATATGCTGAAGGTTGACTACGATATGGCTGCAAAAAAGGGGATATCAGTAGAAAATGCTATGAATACCCTGCAGACCTTGATGGGAAGTCTTTATGCAACAAACTTTATTCGCTATGGACAAATGTATAAAGTGATGGTTCAGGCTGGCCCCGAATATCGCCAACGGCCAGAAGATGTATTGCGCCTATATGTAAAGAATGAGACAGGTGAGATGGTACCTTACAATGCCTTTATTTCCATGGAAAGAATTTATGGGCCTGAACAAATAACGCGTTATAATATGTTTAGTTCAGCCATGATCACAGGGCAGTCTTCAGCAGGTTTCAGCTCAGGTCAAGCCATTGAAGAAGTGGAGAAAATTGCTTCTTCTTTGCCGCAAGGCTATAGTATTGAATGGTCGGGTATGACCCGTGAGCAAAAGATTTCTGGAAACCAGGCTTTGTATATTTTTGCCCTATGTCTTCTATTTGTCTACCTGTTGTTATGTGCGCAGTATGAAAGCTTTCTGTTGCCTTTACCGGTTCTCCTCTGTCTTCCGGCAGGGATCTTTGGTGCATTTATTTTCTTGAAAGTCTTCGGATTGGAAAACAATATTTATGCGCAGGTAGCATTGGTGATGCTGATTGGTTTGTTGGGTAAGAACGCTATCCTGATTGTGGAATATGCCAATTTGAAATATAAGCAGGGAATGGATATCGTGACAGCTTCAATTGAAGGAGCGGTAGCCCGTTTGCGTCCCATATTAATGACTTCCTTTGCATTTATAGCAGGTTTGATTCCTTTAATGATGGCCAGTGGAGCCGGAGCATTGGGCAATCGGAGTATTGGTACCGCTGCGGTAGGCGGGATGCTTATCGGAACCATACTTGGGATTCTTGTCATCCCTGGATTAGTGATTTTATTTTCAAAAAAGGATAATAAGAAACAAGTGGTCAAACAAGCGTCTTTAGTCATAGCCGCACTTATTTTATTGGGTAGTTGTTCGGTGCCTAAAAAGACCCATCAGCCCGAGAAAGTAAATGTACCGACCTCATTTTCCAAAAACATTTCGCCGGATAGTTTAAATGTAGGCCGCAGGTCCTGGAAGGAAATCTTTAGGGATCCAAAATTAGTTTCTCTGATTGATTCTGCTTTGCTGAATAATATGGATATTCGTCAATCGATCTTGCGACTGGAATCTGCACAAGCTTATTTTAAACAGCGTAAGGCGGCATTAGGGCCAACCGTTGAAGCTGCAGTGGAAGGTGGAATACGGAAATATGGACATTATACAGAATCGGGAATAGGTAACTACGATTCAAATTTTTCGGAAAACCTGAAAAGTGATGAAAAATTGCCTGAGCCCTTTATTCCAGATTATTTTATAGGACTTCGCTCCTCCTGGGAGATTGACCTTTGGGGAAAGTTGAAGAGCCAAAAACAAGCAGCTTATTTTGGCTTTTTAGCTGAACAGGAAGGTAAGCGCCTTTTAGAAACAGAGCTGGTCTCCAATATTGCCACGGCTTATTATGAACTGATAGCGTTGGACCAAAAAATAAAGGTATACGATCGGAATATTGCCTTGCATAAAAATGCATTAGAAGTTGTTGAGGTAAAAAAGGATGCTGGTTATGCAACAGAATTATCTGTACAGCAATTTAAGGCTTTATTAGCCAACTCCAAAGCGGCCAAGGAGCAGTTACTTCAAGAGATAGCTTTGTGGGAACATCATATCAATGGATTACTGGGACGCTTTTATCAACCGATTGTAAGAAGTACCTATACCGAAAATGCAGATTTATATCATGCCATGCAATTTGGTACACCAGATGACCTCGTGAATCAACGTCCGGATATTAAAGCTGCCTATCTCAAGGTGATTGCATCGTCAAACAGCCAAGAAGCTTCACGTCTGGCATTTCTACCTTCTGTTGCAATAAGTCCATTTGTAGGATTACAGAGCTTTAGCTTTGGTAAGCTATTTAACTTGGATAGATCTATTGCTTATAATCTTTTTGGCGGTATCACACTTCCTTTATTTAATCAAAGACAGCTTAAAACGCAGTATGAGATTGCTAAAGCAGACTATGGAATAGCATTTGTGGACTATGAAAAAACGGTTTTAAATGCTTACAATGAGGTTTCTAATGTAATTATGACGCAAGAGGCAATCGTCAAACGACGTAATTTCGTAGATGAGCATGTTCAGGCATTGGAATTATCTATTGAAGCTGCCCAAGAGCTGTTTATTGCCGGGAGGGTGTCATCATTGGATGTTGTGACGGCTCAAAAAGAATCTTTGGAAGCCCAAGTTGGAAAAGTGGAGCTGGAGAAAGAGAGTACGTTAAACCAGATTCTACTCTATAAAGCCCTAGGAGGGGGCTGGCAATAAGATTTTTATTTCAATAGGAAAACTATTTTTCATGCGATAAAGAATTAACTTGTTAATTCTTGGACCCAAAAAGGTCAGGGAAAGAGGCCGTCGTGAGACGTCCTCTTTTTTTTCTGATAGTCCTTCATGTTAGAGGGTAGAAAGAACATTAAGTTTGTTGTCATTGCTAATGGTCGCTGCAAAGTCATGCATGTTTTGTAGTTATTTTTATGTAGTTTAGGCAACAGAATGTTGAACCGATTTAGTATGTTGCAGCGCATTTTTCTTTTCCTACTTTTCTTTCATTTTAGTATTTACCTATCTGCCCAAGTGACTTCGGATAGTATTGGCGTTTTACAACGTTTGGAATATTTAATGGACAACCAAAAGATTTACGTCAAAAATCGTGAAGATAAGCTGGAAAAACTGAAACAAGAAGCAAAAGCTCTCGAAAGTAATCCTGCTGAATTTTTGAAGAAAAACTACGAAATCTTTGAAAATTATAAGAAATTTGATTCTGACGCAGCGCTTTCTTATATTTTACTGTGTCAAAAACTGGCTCCGCTAGATAATGATTCTTTACAGGCAGTGATTCATCTCGATTTGGCATGGGTATATTCCACTATCGGAAGATACATCGAAGCCGCACAATTATTGAAGCAAGTCGAGTCAGCTCATCTTGGCAGGGATCTCCTGGCAAAGTATTATGATACCTACAGCTCTTTCTATAGCCATTATGGTCAGAGCAATAATCGATCAGAGTATTATCAGGCAAGTGAAAAGTACCGTGATTCATTGTTGACGGTACTGCCAAAGTCTTCCTTGGAATATCGTACCACCATTGCCATAAAAACGTTGTTCAACGGTAATCGTGAGGATGCTAAAAGACAACTGTTAATGCTTTGGAATGAAAACAAGAAGGATGTTGAGCAGCGCGCCCTGATAGCGTATTTTATGGGACTCATATATAAGTATGAGAAGGATATAAAAAGTCAAATCTATTATCTTTCCATATCGGCGAGTGCTGATATTGAAATGGCTAATCGTGACAACGCATCTTTTCACGACCTCGCCCTAACATATTATGATCAGCAAGATTTTGACCGAGCTTTTCAGTTTATCGAAAAAGCAATTGACGATGCAATGTTATGTAAAGTCCGGTATCGGATTATCGAAGGTACCTCTTCATATCCTATCATCAATGCAGCCTATCAGCAGAAAATCAGTAGTCAAAATAAGCAGTTGGTTGGCTTAGTTGTTATCGTCAGTATTTTATTGATTGGTGTCATCATTGCACTCCTTATTATTTATAGACAGGTGCAACATTTGCGAAGAATACGATCACAGCTTTCAGCAACAAATCAGCAGCTTCGATCATTAAATAAAGAAATTAATCAGACTAACCTTAAATTATCGGAATCCAACCACATCAAAGAAGAGTATATTGCTCAATTTTTTGATATGTGCTCCAGCTATATCGATAAAATGGAAGATATTAGAAAGGTTTTATTAAAGAAAGCTACAAATCAACAATGGGATGCTCTTCGTGAGCAGTTGAAGTCAACACAAATGGAGGAACGGGAGGTAAAACAACTGTATGTTAATTTTGATCGTATTTTCTTAAACTTATATCCAACCTTTGTTGATGAATTCAATGCTTTGCTCCAGGAGGACGAGAAGATATACCCCAAAAAGACAGAGCTGTTAAATACCGAACTTCGCATCTTTGCCTTAATTCGATTGGGCATTGATGATTCGGTAAAGATTGCAAGCTTCCTGCGTTATTCTCTTCGGACTGTTTATAATTATAGAACAAAGGTACGTAATAAAGCTGCCGGAAATCGGGACGCCTTTGAAGCTGCTGTCTGCCAGATTGCGGTAATTGACCGTGCGTAGACGCAGTTTTCTATACCGAAAAACAGTTGATAATTCGATTCTTTCGCTTATTTAGGTACTTTTTAAAGCGCTCTGGTTTTTGTATTAATCTTATTATTAGGTTGTTGTGTTTTTTAACCGGTACTTTTTAAGTACTCGCTCTTTTTTCTGTATCAAGGCGACCTTAGTTTTGTTTTGAGCAATGAAGCAGGGGAAACTCATTGCCATTTTTGGAATAACCAAAAGATGAAACAATAACCAATTTTTTATTTCATATGATTTACTTTACACGAAAAGTTGCCTTTTCTATGGGGTTGGCTTTCCTGTTCACCTTGATGAATTTGGTGTTTGCCCAAGACCGGATCCAAATCAGTGGACGTGTCCTGGATGCCAATGATCAGAAACCACTTTCTGGGGTAACCATTACACAGAAGGGAAGTAGCAATGCAGTCTCCAGTAACGGAGATGGGCGTTTTCAAATGTCAGCTAGTACGGGCAGTACACTCCAATTTACATTTGTTGGATACGATACCAAAGAAGTGCCTGCCAATAGTACCATGGTGGTCCAATTAAACTCTTCTACCAATGTGCTTGAGGACGTTATTGTAATCGGTTATGGTAGTGTGAAAAGAAAAGACGTGACAACTGCAATTTCTTCTGTCTCTACCAAAGATCTAGAGAAGAGACCCGTTACTAATTTTGGCCAAGCTATTCAAGGCAAAGCGGCCGGGGTAACTGTTATTCAGCCGAGTGGTCAACCAGGTGCAGCACCTCAAATACAAATTCGCGGAATAACATCTTTTAATAGCAATACTACTCCTTTGTATGTCGTTGATGGGGTTCCTGTTGAGGATATTAAATTCTTGTCACCAAATGATATAGTGGATATCCAAATTCTAAAGGACGCTTCATCCGGCGCCATTTATGGTTCTCGCGGTTCGAATGGCGTTATTTTAGTAACGACCAAGTCCGGTAAAGCTGGTGAAGCAAAAATAACGCTTGGAACACAATGGACAGCCAATGTTGTCAATAACACTGTCCAGGTTTTAAATACCAGCCAATACAAAGATTTACAGGATGAGATCGGCCTAGTCAATCTTCCGGAAGGATTGTTGGATCAGACCGACTGGTTTAAAGAGACCTACAAAACAGGGATTCAGCAAAACCATCAAATATCAATTTCGGATGGTAATGAGAAAATCCGTTACTATCTGGGTGGCGGTTATTTGAATGAAAAAGGGACATTACAAGGCTCGTTCTTTAGACGGTATAATTTCCGTGCTAATATTGACAATCAGGTTCGAAAATGGTTAAAGGTCAATGCGAATATCAATTATTCGGATAACAATGATAATGGCATTACCTCGGGCTTGGGATCTAATCGTGGCGGTGTTGTTACCTCCGTGATTACAACACCCACTTATGCGCCGGTATGGGATCTAGCAAATCCGGATCGATTCTATAATAATTTCTATGGGATCAGCAACATCACCAGTCCTTTGGAAAACTTAGCGCGGACAAAAAATAATAATAACCGAGAAAATCGGATTGTCGCCACAGGAAGTGCATTGGTTTCTTTTATGCCCAACTTCACTTGGAAAACTTCGTTTTCATTCGATCGAAGATCGGGCATTATGACTACCTTCCTGGATCCTTGGACCACAGCATGGGGAAGAAATCAATTTGGCGAGGCCTCCGACATGCGTAATACAAACACCGTATTAACTTGGGATAATATCTTAACGTATAGCAAAAGCTTTGGTAAGCATAATCTGGAAGCAATGGGTGGTTCTTCCTGGACAGATTCTAAGTACGCTAGAAGTGAGATTTTTGGCTCAAACTATGCAAATGGCATCATTGAAACGCTGAATGCTGCCAATAAGATTTCTTGGGACAGGACAGGATCTACGGCATCAAACTGGGGAATTATGTCCTATTTTGCTCGCGCCATGTATAATTATGATGGCAAGTATTTAGTGACTGCGAATATGCGTGCAGACGGTTCGTCGAAGCTTAGCCCAGAACACCGTTGGGGATATTTTCCATCGGTTTCGGCTGCATGGAGAATTTCTTCGGAAGACTTTATGAAAGATATTGCCTGGATTAATGATTTTAAAATTCGCGGTGGATGGGGACAAACGGGTAACCAATACGGATTAGGCGATTATGCGTATCTGCAATTAAGCGGTATCCAGCGTCAACAGTGGTTTGTCGAAGGAAAAGAAAATTCATTGCCCAATATCAACAAACCAACAATCTTACGAGCGAAAGACCTGACTTGGGAAACTACAAGTACCACCAGCATAGGTTTTGATATCACCATGTTGAGCAATAGATTAACCGTCAGTGCAGATTATTACAACAAGGATACCAAAGATCTTTTAATGAATGCAAGTCTACCTGCAGGACAGCAAGCAAACACGATCCAGAGAAATGGCGGCCGTCTGAACAACCATGGTTTTGAATTTGCGGTGAATTCAAAGAATCTGACCGGGAATTTAACTTGGAACACAGATTTTAATATTTCTTTCAACAGAAATAAACTACAGCAATTGGATTTGCAACAGGTGTATTATGATGTCAAGACAAACGATTATGTCAATGACTTCGTGGTAAAAAATGAGCCGGGGAGATCACTTGCAGGATTCTACGGTTATCTATCAGATGGTGTAAATCCTGAAACGGGTGAACTCATGTATCGTGACCTGAATGACGATGGTAAGATTTCATCAAGCGACCGTACCTATATCGGTAATCCGCTTCCAAAGTTTGTGTACGGTATGACAAACAGCTTCTCTTATAAGAATTTCGATCTGAGTATATTCATTCAGGGGACTTATGGCAATGATATCTTCAATGCCAGCCGTATGGAAACAGAAGGAATGTATGACGGTCGCAATCAAACAACAGTGGTATTAGATCGTTGGCGGGTACCTGGACAAATTACGCATGTTCCAAAAGCAGGTTTCGATATGAAAAACTCAAGCTATTTCGTCGAAGATGGCAGTTATCTGCGCATGAAAAATGTTTCTTTGGGTTATTCTATCACGCCTGAAAAACTGAAACGGATTGGTATCAACAAAATTCAGCCTTATCTATCCGTAAGTAATCTATTTACTTTGACCAAATATTCGGGCATGGATCCAGAAGTAAACCAATATTCTGGCGGATCCGATGCTAGAATCCAAGGTATTGATTGGGGAACCTATCCGCAGAATCGTTCATTTGTTTTAGGTCTTAATATTGAGTTTTAATTGTCTGTATCATGAAAAAATATATAAGTAACACGCTTTCTTTGCTAACGGGCTCCTTGTTTTTATTTTCCTGTTCGCTAAATCGTGATCCGCTTTCGGATTATTCGGATGTGAGCCAGGGTAAAACAGAGACAGGAACACAGGTTGTTTTTAAAAATAGGGCCGAGGTGGAAACCTATCTGGCTGGAATATATCAACAGATGAAAGACAGGCAAGAGCATTGGTATCTCGACCTGCTCTTGATCGGAGATTCTCACGCCGACAATTCCTATGCTGGAACGACAGGAGCGGAAGTTCTGCCTTTTGAGAACAATTCTATTGAAGGATCTAATTCTGTTGTTGACCGCGATTGGGGAAGATACCTGGAAGACGTTGGACGCGCAAATCGCTTGATCATTTATGTGGATAGTGTCGCCGATAAATCGCTGAGCGATACAGATATTAGAACGTATAAGGCACAAGCAAAACTATTCAGGGCATTGGCCATGTTTGATATGGTCCGTATATTTGGATCGATCCCTGTGATTACCACCATTGCACCCGATATTACGGGAGATAATGTCAATGAAGTTTATCCACAGTATTTTCCAAAACAAGCCACCGAAGAAGAAGCCTATAAGCAGATCGAAAAAGATCTGCTAGATGGATTGGCTGATGCACCAGCCAACAATAACGGCAATAAGACCTTATTTACTAAATCTGTAGCGCGTGCTATGTTGGCAAAGATCTATGCCGAAAAGCCAATTCGGGATTATGGTAAAGTCGTTCAATTTGTTGATGCCCTGACTGCAGATGGCTTTGACCTCAATGCTAATTACTCAGATTTGTATGCGATGAACGCAAGCAATACGGATCTTGCACAACGGAATACGAAAGAATCTATTTTAGAAGCACAGTTTACAGCAGGAGGCGGTAATTGGGCCACTTGGATGTTTGGACGTGATTTGTCCAATTATGATAACAACTTTACCTGGGCAAAATGGGTAACTCCGTCTCGGGATTTGATACAGACCTATACGAACGAGGGAGATCAAATTCGTTTGGGCCAATCGATCGTTTATTATTCCACAACCTGGAGTAATTATTATCCTTCAAATAACTATCCATTCATGTTTAAGTTGCGGTCTGCATTTAATAGTATCGTTAAACTTCGTTACGCTGATCTATTGTTGTTGAAAGCAGAAGCATTAATTCAACAGGGATCAGATTTATCTGGAGCTGCTGACATTATAGACAAAATTCGTACGCGCGTTAAACTGCCTAAATTATCTGCAGCGGTACGTTCAAATAAGGATGCTTTATTGGATGCTTATTTGAAAGAGCGCCGACTAGAATTGGCTTTCGAAGGACAGCGTTGGTTTGATCTTGTGCGCTTAGACAAGGTAGAGCCAGTTATGAATGCTGTTTATGCAAAAGACGCAGGGAGAAAAGCTCAGGTATACCCTTTTACAAAAAACTCTTACCGCCTGCCGATCCCGCAACCAAAAATTGATCAGAACCCTAACCTCGTTCAGAATCCAGGCTATTAATTGATTTAACAATGGGAAGTCCCTTCCGATGGACGGGAAAAAAAACTAACAGATGAAACGCAATAATAAAAAAACTATGATATATACATTCTTGTTGTCCTGTCTCGTGACGGCAACATCTTGTAACCGTGACAGCTATACACCTTCACAAGGTGAAGATATTAAAAAAAGTGGTGATGTTACCATTTATACCACGACAGGCAGTCGGTCTTTGGATTTTGGAAAGCGCTTTGTTGATTTCAGCTCCAAATTTAATATGTCGCCCAATACAATTACGTTAGATCCAGCGAAGAAATTTCAGACTATGGATGGCTTCGGCGCAGCAATTACAGGTTCTACATGCTATAATCTAATGAAAATGAGTAAGGAAGATCGAACAAAATTTCTTACAGAGACTTTTTCCGATAAAGATGGGATGGGCATGAATTACATTCGTATTGCTATTGGATGCTCCGACTTTTCTTTGAGTGAATACACCTGCTGGGACAAGCAAGGGAAAGAAAATTTCGGCATGCAGATGGAAGAAACCCAATATATCATTCCGGTACTTAAAGAGATACTTGCTATCAATCCATCTATAAAGATCATGGGCTCACCTTGGACTCCACCGAAATGGATGAAAGTTAACAACCTGACTGATTTAAAGCCTTTTGATTCCTGGACTAGCGGACAGCTAAATCCAAAATACTATCAGGATTATGGTTGGTATTTCGTTCAATGGATCCAGGCAATGAAGAAAGAAGGTATCAATATTTATTCCATTACTGTTCAAAATGAGCCTTTGAATAGGAAGAATTCCGCGTCGCTTTATATGTCATGGCAAGAACAACAAGCTTTTGTAAAACAATCTTTAGGGCCACAAATAAAAGCAGCAAACCTGTCGACAAAAATCTATGCATTTGATCATAATTATAACTATGATGATATTGCTGATCAGACTGATTATCCTGTGAAGATTTATAACGATGCCGAAGCAGCCTCATTCTTTGCGGGAGCGGCTTACCACAACTATGGTGGTGATAAAGCGGAGCTAATAGATATCCATAATCAACGTCCGGATAAAGAACTGGTATTTACAGAAACATCCATTGGGGAATGGAATGATGGCCGGAATCTTGAGAAACGTTTGATGGAAGATATGCGTGAAGTCGCCATTGGAACAGTTAACAATTGGAGTAAGGGTGTAATTGTCTGGAATCTGATGTTAGATACCGAAAAAGGACCGAATCGTGAGGGCGGCTGTCAGACATGTTATGGAGCTGTAGATATCAGTAAGGCGAATTATAAAAATATAACACGCAATTCGCACTATTATATTGTTGGTCATCTTTCTGCGGTGGTCAAATCAGGAGCGATACGGATTGGCACCTCTGGGTATACTGCGGAAGGCTTGGTTTATACGGCGTTTCAAAATACAGATGGAACCTATGCTGTCGTTTTATTAAATGACTCAGGCGATAGCCGCAAAATCACATTGGCTGACGGTAAAAATCATTTTAGCTATGATGTGCCAGCAAAGGCGGTTGTTTCTTACCGCTGGACTTATTAATTGGAGGACGATAAACCCTAAGCGCTATCTAGCCGATAGCGCATAAATTATGAATAAATGAAAAGATACTTCATCAATCTACTCTTGGCAACTGCTGCTCTTGCCGCAGTAAGTTCCTGTAAAAAGGATGAAAAATATACCTATCAGGTAGGGGATCCTAAAATCGAAGTGAAATCACCTATCTCATCCGCAAATTTTGGTGATAGCCTAGAATTCCAATTACACGTTTCCGATAACGAAGTTGCACTTTCTACGGTTAAAGCCCAGTTGTATTTTACGGATGACAAGGTAACAGAGACCGTAATCCGTACCAAAGAAAACGGAGATTACGCTGGAAAGATTTATGTTCCATTCCTGAAAGGTATTCCTGACGGAAAAGCAACATTAAAATTTGTTTTGCAGAATATAAGCCAGAAAACGAGCGAACAGTCTTTTGACCTAAGCCTCAGCAGACCTGACTTTCCCTATTTAACCTTAGTCACCGAATCCAAGTCATATCGAATGGAAAAGGTAGGACGTAATCAATATGCAGCAAAAGAAAACTTTCCTGCAGAAGTAAAAGGCTATATCCAAGCGCCAAAAGTTGGTTCACAAGGAAATGCAATGAATTTTGGTTGGGTCAATAATGTTATTAATTTAGGTTCTACTGCCGAAATTCCATTCTCGAATTCGACTTCTGGTGTATATCCGATTCAATTTAATACATTGACCTTTCAGGCTTCTCCGTTTATTGTTGTTCTACTCAATGGATCGCAGTTTAGCCGACTTGATGATAAGCATTCCAAAGTTGAAATCGAGCTCGCGCAAGGAAAAGCGACAACCTTCGAAGGGATTGCGGATCTGCAAAATTGGTGGATTGATCCAGATTACTTTGCTCAAGCGGCCGATGGAACTCTTTCGTTTAAAGGAGCAACCGGGAAATACCGTGTTACCGCAGACTTTAACTTAAAATACTTTGTGGTTGAGGCGATGACAGGTAATGATTTGGCAAAACTACAAGATGACGGAACTGGTGCCATCTGGATTATTGGCGAAGGAATTGGAAAACCTAAGGTATCCAGTAATCAGGTAGGCTGGAATACGGATAAAGCGCTTTGTTTGGTTCCATTAGGTAATAAGAAATATCAGATAACGGTTAAGGCCGGAGAGTCCATAAATTCTGATAACATCAACTTCAAATTTTTCCATCAAAAAGGATGGGGAGGTGAATTTGGAGGTGCGGACATCACAACTACAAGTGATATTGTATTTGTGGGGGATGGCAATAATGGACGTGACTCGGGTAATCTTGGTATAAAAACCGGTAAAGTATTAGAATCAGGTAAGACTTATATTTTCACGCTGGATTTGACTGCCGGGAATAAGAAGGCTGTGTTGACCGTAGCAGCGAAATAAAATAAAACGAGTTTTGGAATTCCTGGGCAGTTTTTTTGCCCAGGAATTTTTATCTAAGCTTAACTTATTTGATAGATTTTAAGTCTTTCGGACCATTCCTATATAACAGTTGGACGATAGCAAGGAAAGTCCGTATCACACTGTGAAAATCCGATGATATGCTTTTTAGGAAAATAGAGCTAATCTATGAATAGAAGAGATCAACTAACTGTTTCGCTTCTTTTACATCATGTACACGTAGAATTTGTACGCCTCTTTCGAGCAGTAATGTATTCAAAGCGGTAGTACCGTTTAACGCTTCCTGGGCTGTGATCCCGATTTTTTTATAGATCATGGATTTGCGGGATATTCCGCCCAAAATTGGTAATTCGAAGTAGTGAAGTTCATTGACACGATAAAGCAACTCATAGTTCTGTTCGGCTGTCTTGGCAAAGCCAAAGCCTGGATCAAGAATAATGTCTTTCACCCCCATACTTCTTAGCACGGCGATGCGCTCACCCAAAAACGTGGCAACATCCGTTACAATATCTGTGTAGTCTGTTTTTTCCTGCATATTTTCGGGAATACCGCGCATATGCATAAGAATGTAAGGAACCTGGTATTTGGCTACTGTAGCAAACATATTATCGTCGAGTGTACCACCAGATACATCATTAATGATGTGAACGCCTGCTTCAACCGCTGCAGCTGCAACGTCGGCCCTGAAGGTATCAATCGATAAAATGGCATCAGGAAACGCCGCTTTAATTGCTCGAATTGGGGGTAGAGCTCGATCCATTTCCTCCTGTGATGAAATTAATGGTGCGCCTGGACGTGAAGAATAGGCGCCAATATCGAGAATTTGAGCTCCCTCAAGCAATAACTCCTTTGCTTTCCCTACCGCACGTTCAACGGTCGTATTATCGCCACCATCGTAAAAAGAATCCGGAGTCACATTGAGTATGCCCATAATAATGGGCGTATCGAAGGTCATTAAGGTGCCATCGACTAGTATGGATTGACAGGGTGATGTTTGAAATCTTTTCATCGGAACAACGACAGCGTAAGCGTATACAACTTTATTTTACAACCAAAACACCATCAGCAATAATGCTTATGTCTTTTTTGGGTTGTGTAATTTGATCTATTTCAGCCTGTGATTTGCCAAGATCCTTTGCGGCATGTTGTAAAGATGCGACGGAAACTTCTTTTTTCTTTGCGCTCCCCTCCACGACAACCGTCTTACCGACAATGTTCGATGGCATAAAAAAACCATAGTCTTTAAAACGCACGGTAATAGGCTCTTGTCCGTCACGTTGTAAGGTCATGAAACAACCCTTTTTCTTACACACTTCTACCACCTTACCCGTTATCTTTCCATGGAAAGCATTCTTTTGTGTAAGCTCCTTTTCAAGCTTTGCCACTGAAATCGCATTGGAAGCAGAAATTTCTTTCCCATATTTTACTCCGGGCTTGGCTGCTGGAATATCCTTTTGTTGCCCGAATGAAAAGCGAGTGACGACAATGGCCAAAACAAGAAATAAAAAGATCTTTTTCATATTATTTTCTAATAAATTCGAATTTACCACTTGGGTCTAGTTTCATAACGGTAGATGATTTTCCATCTGTTGCTACATTCCTGTCGTAAGCGACAATATAGTCGACTCCAGCTTTAATGGTGTCAGCGATTTCATCAAAATCTTTTGCTGTAGGTTCACCGCTGATATTGGCCGAAGTGGAGATTATGGGTTTGCGAAAGCGTTGTAACAGCTGCTCACAAAAAGGATGTTTGACAATTCGAATGCCAATAGATCCGTCTTCCGCTATTGCATTGGGAGCAAGATTTTTGGCATTCGAATAAACAATTGTCAAAGGCTTTTCTGTGTATTCAATAAGTTGATAAGCGACTTCGGGAATCTCATTGACATAACTCGCCAGTTGATTGTCATTATGTAATAAGACTATCAGACTTTTAGATTTGTCTCTTCCTTTCAGTTGAAAGACTTTTTCTACCGCTTCAGGATTGGTAGCATCGCAGCCTATTCCCCAAATTGTATCCGTTGGGTAAAGGATCAGTCCACCATTTTTTAGCGTTTCCAAAGCCTTATTCAAATCTTCTCGATCTACGAATCCACTCATCTTTAATTTTCTATGCTAATTTTAATTTTAAACCGCAACATTGTGTTCACGTAAAGCGTCGTTTAATGAAGTCTTTTTGTCCGTAGACTCTTTGCGTTGTCCAATAATCAGGGCACAAGGAACCTGATATTCTCCAGCTGCAAATTTTTTCGTATACGATCCTGGAATAACAACAGAGCGGGCAGGCACATAACCTTTATATTCTACTGGCTCAGATCCAGTCACATCAATAATTTTTGTCGAGGCTGTTAGTACAACATTGGCACCTAATACGGCTTCCTTTTCTACGCGAATACCTTCGACTACAATCGCTCTTGATCCGATGAAAACATTGTCTTCAATAATAACCGGAGCTGCTTGTACAGGTTCCAATACACCACCAATGCCAACGCCACCACTCAAATGTACATGTTTGCCGATCTGAGCGCAAGAGCCGACAGTTGCCCATGTGTCCACCATCGTACCTTCGTCTACATAAGCACCAATATTAACATAAGAAGGCATCATAATAACCCCTTTAGCCAAATAAGCACCTAAACGAGCCGATGCCCCGGGTACAACACGCACGCCCGTATGCTTATAGTCTGTTTTGAGTTTCATCTTATCATGAAATACAAAAGGCCCTGCAGTCATTTCACGCATGTCATTAATAGGAAAGTACAAAATAACAGCTTTCTTGATCCAATCGTTCACGTGCCATCTGGTGCCAATCATTTCGGCGACGCGAATTTCACCGCTATCTAATTTCATGATGACCGTACGAATCGCTTCCGTATATTCTTTATATTCTAATAATTGCCTATCTTCCCAAGCTTCCTCAATCAGTTTTTTAAGTGGCTCTACCATATTATTTTTTTGCTTATTTGAATTAGTTTATTTTGATGTACAAACTTAGATAAAGTTGGACTTAAAAGCAACTTTATCCATTGTTCCTTGCGTTATACTTTCCAGATACCAACAGCGTACCAATTTATGATCAGCTCTTCACCGTACCCACAGTGTGCGCGCAGCGAGTTCACGTTGAATCCACCTGTTGAAGGTGCATTCACCATGCAATGCTCGTTTTAACAGTCCGCTTGCAATGAGGAGTTGACGTTTGGTTGGTGAGCGATTGAATAGGAGAAGGTTGATAATTGAACTCAGGTGTATGGATATTTTCTATAATTTCTTTTGGTTGTAATGGTTCTAAAAATAGCTATTTTTGTACTATGGCTGGAACATCAGAAAAATTAAGAATTGATAAATATTTGTGGTCAATTCGTTTATTTAAAACCAGAACCTTGGCGACCGAGGCGTGCAAGGCTGGAAGAGTTAAATTAAAAGGACAGAATATAAAACCATCTTACGAAGTAAAGTTAGGCGATGTATATCACGTTCAAAAAGGTATTGAGCGTAAAATCGTGCTTGTGACCGGCCTGCTGGACCGTCGTGTGGATGCAAAGACTGCTGTGCAATTCTACGAGGATCAAACTCCTGTTGAAGAGACGGTTGGATATAAATCTATGTTTCACGCTCCTGTCCTCAAAAGAGATCGTGGTACCGGTCGGCCTACTAAAAAGGACCGTCGGGAGATCGATGATCTGCAATCTTCAGAATGGTGGGAAAAGGACGATGAAATAAAAAATCCAGAACCAAAAAAATAACGTGTTTATTTTGATGGAATCCAAAAAGGATCCGAAATGGACTATACTATTAAATTGCCACTAAGTATTTTTCGATCTCATCAAATTGAATATCGCCATGTGAAGCATCGTATATACTGTCTTTTCCTTTAATAATCAATATTTGAGGAGATTGATGTTCTACATTCCAGCGTTGAGCAATCTCATTCGAAAGGGAGCGGTAGCGCAATAGGTCTAAGAGATAAATCGTATAATCGTGGTCTGATAGCGCAGACATTCGTTCAAGACTGCGTTTAGCCATATTACTGATACCACATGTTGTGCTATGTTTAAAAATAGCTGCAACTTTATCTGATTGATATAGTTCTTGTAGCTGTTCTTCTGTGGTTAATGCTATCCAATTGATCATAATTCTGTGAATTTTTTTTGTTCTACTTGTACAAAAGATGAAATAGAGGAGAATAGACAACTTCTTTCTTCGTTAGTTGTGCAGTTGAATACGCTTGGTAAACGTATACCGTCCCCGATCTCCTTATATTTGCTCACTTCATAAGTAATTTTTTCTCCTTTGTCTGTGTATTCATAACGCGCGATTTCCCCTGTATTTTGATCAATGTAAAGCAATCCGGCAATCCTTGTCCCAAAAATAGGGCTTGAAGAAAGGATATTGGATATCGTTAATTTTTGTCCAGCATTGAAGCTTTCCTTCTGGCTTTTGAGCTGCACATTCTTCTGTCCAATGAGGGTGGGTAAGAGGAGCAAATTGAAATCCGAAAAGAGTTGGCTTTTGATCGATTTCTTAAGCTCTAGTTCGTCTGTGGATAAATTTCCGCCAATAAAGAGCTTATCACCCCCAGGGTTTTTAAAATTAAATAGGTAAGTCACTTGGTCCGTTCCCTTATACCCATCAAATCGACACGCTCCGGTTGTCCGATTGAACAAAAATTTTCGTTCCTCGTTAGATAATTGGTCTGAAATGTTATTCCCTTTTGCAGAAAATGCTAAATACTGTAATGAATCCCACTTTTCTTGCCCGCCAATACTTTGCCAAATCTGTTTATGGAGACTATCCTCTTGCGCTATTAAATTCAACTGACAGAACAAGGTCAGGATAACGATACTGAGTACGTTCGATAATATTTTCATAACCCTATTTTTTTTTAAGAAACAATCATCAAGTGGACTATGCGAAATTAAAAATACTCCACTTCATCATTGCATTATTTTCTATAAGACTGCCGATTGTTCTTCTTACTTTATCCATTTGAGCCAATCAACGACAATGTATTCTGATGAAAAATAAAAATCGATTAATAAGATAATAGCATATTTTATTAATCGATTTACCACAAATGGAAGTACCTTACTTTAAGCTATGTTCAATAAATACTTTCATCATTGACATGTAAGTAGGCAAAATTGATACCAAATTAGAATTTTTTGGCAATATGCGCCATTTGTATCGCTGTAATAGCAGCTTCTTCCCCTTTATTCCCATGCTTTCCACCTGCACGATCCAGTGCCTGTTGAAGATTGTCTGTTGTTAATACACCAAAAATTGCTGGCTTATTATATTTGAGCCCCACATTGGCAATGCCATTTGCAACTGCATCGCAGATGAAATCAAAATGTCTTGTTTCGCCCTGGATGACGCAACCTAAACAAATAACTGCGTCAAAACCCTGATTTCTCATTGCCAGATCCGCTCCTGAAATTAATTCAAAACTTCCAGGGACCTCAATAATTTGAATGTTTTTTTCTTCAGCGCCATGTTCTTCCAGACCCTTTATTGCACCATTCAATAGTGCACTTGTAATTTCTGCATTCCATTGTGCAACAACGATTGCAAATTTGAATGGACTTGCATCCGCGACTTGGATATGCGAGAAGTCTGATAAATTTTTAATGCTACTTGCCATAATAGGAGCAAAGATAGTGTTTTAGATGGTCACAAAAAAAGAGGCTATCGAATAGCCTCTTTTTTTGTGACATTGTATCGCTTATAAATGTGCCTGTACGCGACCTAATAAGCCGTCAATGGTAGCGGCCTCTTGGCTTTCAGGGAAATCTGTCTTAATCTTTTTGTAGGCAGTCTCTGCACCTTTGTAATCATTTTGTGCTTCATAAACAAGGCCTAATTTTTTTAAAAAGAGCGGTGTTGTGTAAGAATTGCTCGATTTTTCGGAAGCCTGTTTATAGTAATCAGCAGCTTTTTTGTAGTCTTTTAACTCTGAATATGCATCACCTGTTAAACCAATTACCAAAGGATCAAGAATTTGGCTTCCAGTAGGAGAATATTTTTCAAGAGCTTTTACAGCCTCTTCGAATTTACCTTGGCGCAAATACAATCCCCCTAAATAAGCATTCGCTATATTTGCCGATTTTGTATTCGAATATTCATCCGCAATTTGTTTAAATCCAAGAAATGCACCATCCCCCATGATTGCTTTATTTTGCAAAGAATCAATTGTGGCAAGCTGTTCAGCTTTATACATACGGTTCGAAGCTTCCTCTGCTCTCGGATCTAGATACAGCTTTTGATATCCAAAATAAAGTAAGATCAATACAACGATACCACCTAAAATGAACACTACGCTTTTTTGGTTATCTTGGAAAAACGATCCTTTTGAAGGTTTGAAACCTTGATTTGTATTATTTGTGTTTTTAGACATTACTAATCAGTAAAATATGGATTGCAAAAATACACTTTTCGAGCAAAAATACAAGTTTTTTGCAATTTTAAAGTGAATTAAGTTTAGTTTTCTGACTTATTTGATAATTCGATTTCTCGATCCAGTTGCTCGTAGATCGAATTTTTGCTTTTGAATTCGGGTACAATGATTTTCATTTGGTACACCACTTCGTTTTTGTTTTGCGTTGCCAATCGTTGCTGCAGCTCTTCTATCTTCATGAGCACGATGTCGTAATTATTTTCTCTCACCTTGGCAATCATAATTTTTTCATGATGAGTCGGTAGGGTATTTTCTAGATCATTTAATAATTCTTCATATAGCTTTTCTCCGGGGCGCAATCCCGTAAACTTTATTTCAATATCTTCATTTGGTTTGAATCCTGAGAGACGAATCATTTTCTTAGCTAATTCGACTATTTTTACAGATTTTCCCATATCGAATACAAAGATTTCGCCACCTTGTCCCATTGTTCCAGCCTCAAGAACCAATCGGCAAGCTTCGGGAATGGTCATAAAATATCGTGTAATTTCTGGATGCGTAACCGTTACAGGGCCACCTTTTTGAATTTGATCTCTGAATCGTGGAATTACGGAGCCATTTGAACCCAGCACGTTTCCAAAACGCGTCGTAATAAATTTAGTATGGATACTTTCTTGCAATGATGCTTCCAAATGATTGTTCAACGACTGTACGTAAATTTCAGCAATACGTTTCGTTGCTCCCATAATGTTAGTAGGGTTGACCGCTTTGTCCGTAGAGACAAAAACAAATTTTTCAACTTGAAATTCAACAGCTAAATCAGCAAGATTTTTTGTTCCCATCACATTCGTTTGTACCGCTTCCAATGGATGGTTTTCCATCATCGGCACATGTTTATAGGCTGCTGCGTGATAGACATAGTGTGGTTTGAACGTTTCAAAAAGTAATTGCATTCTTTTTGTACTTCGGACATCGGCTATGTACGTATGATATACTTGATTTGGAAATTCATCTTGAAGATCAAGTTGAAGATTATGTAAAGGGGACTCCGCCTGATCACATAGTATAATCATCTGTGGTTCGTATCTTCCCAGTTGGGTCGCGATCTCACTTCCTATAGAGCCAGCAGCACCAGTGACTAATATCCTTTTGCCTTTCGTTTGACTAAGGATGTGATCATCGTTGATCTTTATAGGCGCCCTTTCCAATAAATCTTCAATTTTTATTTTTTGGATCTGATTGGGATTAAGGTCGCCATTCATAATTTTCTTAACTGGGGGCAGCGTTAAAATATTAACATTTTTTTCCAGCGCGACGTCAGTGATTTCATTTTTGCGGTCCGAAGGAATATTATGGGAAGCAATAATGACCTCCTCAACATTTAACGTTTTGATCAGGTGGCTGAACTTCTGCGAAGAATATATCTTCGTTCCATCAATTACCTTATTTATTTTTTGTTCGTTATCATCTAAAAATCCGACAATGACATTTTTGGATCTTACATCATGGTCTAATGTTCTTTTTACAGCAATGCCCAAGTCGCCTGCTCCATAGATCAGCGTTTTTTTTCTGGAGCCACTAGCTTTTTTTGTGTATAGGAAAAAAATCTTAATAATCGTTCTATAGACTGTTAAGATTAGAAATGAAAAGAGCGCGAAGAAAATAATGAGGGCAGTTGGGATATTACGGTCGATCTCATTTGCTTGGATTATTATTTTTATAACAAGGAGAATGAAAACACTAAATGTTATCGTCGATAATATACGTATGGAATCGATCGCACTTGTGTAACGAACTATTCCGGTATACATTTTAAAAAGGTAGAATGAAAAAGAGCATACACCTATAAATAAAATGTAACGTATACTAAAATCAATGTCAAGCAAAAAAGCGAAGTCAAAATCATAGTAAATGACATTTGCGAGCAGATAGGCGATGGATACGCTAAAGATGTCCAATAAAAAAATGATCCACCGCGGCACTATATTTACTTTACTGAGCATGGTATTATATCTGATTAATTTAGACAAATGTAGATAAATTTGTTTCATTCCAAAGGTGTGCCAAACCAAATTTATCTTCGTTTGATAAGATTGATTATTTATTGTAATTTTAGCTAACGATCAATTTGACAAGATGAATGAGTTAGGGAAGCTTGCTAGTCAGGCTATGATTTCTCCAAAAGAGATGCTTTTTGAAAAGAAAAAGAATGCAAAAAGTTTATTTATAGGTATTCCAAAAGAGATCTCGCTCCAGGAAAAGCGGATATGTTTGACACCATTAGCGGTTGCATTATTGGTAGAGAATGGGCACGACGTTATCATTGAGACGGGGGCAGGCAGTGGAGCCAACTTTTTAGATCATCATTATAGTGAACAGGGGGCTCGGATCGTATCTTCCCGCGAAGAAGTATACCAAGCGGATTTGATTATCAAGGTCGGCAGCCCTACTGCGTCAGAAGTAAAGTTGATGAAAGAACGCCAACTTTTATTGTCTTCTCAGCAACCCTCACTCATGAGCTTAGATGTCTTAAAGGCATTAATGCATAAAAAGATTACAGCAATTTCTTATGAGTATTTAAGAGACGAGGGTGGGTGTTTAGCGGTCGTTAGGGCCATGAGCGAAATTGTGGGGGCTACGGCAACCCTGATTGCTGGGGAATATCTGAGTAATGCGTTTGGCGGAAAGGGACTGATGTTAGGCGGTGTGACCGGGGTAGCCTCGACGGAAGTTGTTATTATCGGCGCTGGTACCGTTGGTGAACAAGCCGCCCGAACAGCTTTAGCTTTAGGCGCACAGGTAAAGGTTTTTGATAATTCAATATATAAACTTAGGCGTTTACAGAACAATCTTGGCAGCCGTGTTTTTACATCTGTTATACAGCCAATTATTTTAAATAAGGCTGTTATCAGTTCAGATGTCGTGATTGGTGCTTTGCGGGCACGCAATGGAAGGTCTTCTTGTTTGATTTCGGAAGAAACGGTATCTAAAATGAAGCCCAATTCCGTTGTTATAGATGTAAGTATCGATCAGGGCGGGAATTTTGAAACTTCAGAAGTGACCTCACATGATCAACCCGTTTTCCGAAAATTTGATGTTATTCATTACTGTGTCCCCAATATCGCTTCTCGTGTGGCACGAACAGCAACCTATGCCATGAGTAATATTTTTACTTCAATTTTGCTCGATTTTGCTGAGCTTGGAGGATTGAAAAATGCAATTTGGAAAAATCCCGGAATCCGAAGTTCCATTTATTTGTATCAAGGTAATCTTACAAATGCTGATATGGCATCAAGGTTCAATATGACTGCCAAAGATTTGGATCTTTTAGTCGTTTCGTCTTTATAGATGATGTGTCTAAAGCGGATCTCGGAAGTGTACCTCTGGGAAACAATTGTTCGAATTATTTTTAAATTATTAGGCTAATGAAAAGAATTTTTATGATTTTATGTTCGTTGATTTCACTCGTTAAGGCGCAGGAAACAATCAATCTTTATGCAGATTCCATTCCAAATTCCACGGATAAAGAGCAAGTGAAGTTAGAAAAAAATGTTCCTAGGTTATTTGCTTATCCGGCAGATAAAAGTAGTGCTAAGAATATCGCTGTACTGGTGATTCCGGGAGGTGGGTATTCGCATATCGCTATGGATCATGAAGGGCATGCTGTTGCAAAAGAGCTTGTAAAAAATGGTTATTCGGCTTTTGTTTTACAATACCGTTTACCTTCGCCAAATATCATGCGTAACAAATCAATAGGACCTCTTCAAGATGCTCAGCGGGCGGTCCAATTGATCAGAACGTTGCACCCTGAACTTCGCAAGGTTGGCGTTATTGGCTTTTCTGCTGGCGGGCATTTGGCCTCTACTTTAATTACCCAATTCAAAAAGGACTATATAGCGAAATCTTCGCATGTATCCCTAAGACCTGATTTTGCTGGATTGATTTATCCGGTCATCTCCATGGAGAATGATATCACACACAAAGGATCAAGAATTAATCTCATCGGAGAAAATCCATCAGAAGATCTGGTCAGATCATTTTCTTCTGAATTACAGGTCTCTCGGGAAGTTTGTCCGGTTTTCTTTGTACATGCCAAAGACGATAGGGCTGTGCCGATAGAAAACAGTTATCGAATGATTGCTGCTTTGGATAAAGCAAAAGTGCCCAACAAACTTTATGTCTTTGAGCAGGGGGGACATGGTTTTGGATTAATTAATAAAACTTCGGATAAATTGTGGTTTGACGCATTTTTGTCCTGGCTAGCTACACTGGATTAGGACATCAAATTAATGGTCAAAAGAAATCCAATGGGATATGGTCAGATCAACTGTTTGTTGTTTTGGCGGAATGATTTGAGAGGTTGTAATGGTATGTAAGTCGATCACATTGTTGCTGACAACAATTTCATAATAAAATCCTCGGAATCGCACATCTTTTACGAAGAAAGTGGACTCTTGTGAAGGACTTATTGAAATCCATTCTTGATGGATTGCTACAGGTTTTTCGGTTGTTATACCTAAATTTTGAGCTTGCTGGATAGTTAAGATATTGCTTTTCGCCAACAATTGGGCGGTATAAGGGTGTGAAGGGGTGTCATAGAGTTGATGTGGGTTGTTTTGATCTAGGATTTTACCTTCTTTCATCACGATAAGATTATCCGCTAAAGCAAGTACTTCGGTCGGATCGTGAGAAACGAGTATAACAGTTAACCCGGTTTCTTTGACTATATCTTTTATGTCTTGTTGGAGCGTATCGCGAAATGAGGCATCAACCTGATTAAAAGGTTCATCCATAAGTAGAACTTCAGGCTCATTGATGAGCGCACGGCAGATTGCAACGCGTTGCTTTTCGCCGCCACTGATGTCTGCTACTCTTTTTCGCCCAAGGTGGTCTATCCGCAGACGTTGCAGTATTTCCGCAGTTTTATCTTGTTTACGTTTGATATTTGTATTTGGCAATTGCGATGCAACATTGTCCCACACGTTGGCATATGTATTTAAATCGTCAAAACCCTGTGAGACTAATTTCATCGCATCGTGACCGGGAATTAACTTATCCTTTCGTGTTGGTACCTGCCAGCCTTTATAGCGCACCACACCTGCTGTTGGTTCCAATAATCCATATATCAGTCTCAATAAGGTGCTTTTCCCGCTCCCGGACTCACCTATAATAGCTGTTATTTTTCCTTCTTCAATGTCAAAGGAACTGTTTTCAACAGCAAATTGCATGCTGTTCTCATGAAAGGAAAAGCTAAGATTTTCGGCGTGTATAGCAGATAATCCGGGCACATGAATATCAGATGGAATATATTGACAAGAGGATGATTGAGCCATATTGGGAAGTCGAAAAAGGTAAGTTAATGAATAGAGATTTGACGTGTTGTTGCATCTATGATGCTGATATGTATTTCCTTTGCTTCTTCAGGAAGTAAATTTGGAATTTTCTCTGGCCACTCAACAAAGCAGTATGCTCCAGAATAAAAGTATTCCTCGTAGCCAAAATCAAATGCCTCCTGTTCCTCTTTGATACGGTAAAAATCGAAGTGATATATGGGGCCACTGGCAGATTCGTATTCATTTACGATGGAGAATGTCGGGCTAGATGTGCTGTCTTGGACATTTAATTGTTTGCAGAGGTATTTCACAAAAGTTGTTTTCCCAGCCCCCATTGGACCATATAGCAGAAAAATTCGGACCTCTGGAAAACTAGTTAAAAGTGTCTGAGCTGCTTGCGATAAATCTGCGGTCGAATTTACAATAATTTCCATGGTGCAAAATTACTATTTCGGCAAGTATGTCGCAAAGGGGATAATCATTTCTTCCAAAGAGATTCCGCCATGTTGAAACGTTCCATTAAAGTAATTTACAAATTGGTTGTAGTTGTTGGGGTACACAAAATAGGTGTCTTCCTTGGCGAATACGTATGTTGAGCTCACGTGAAGTTTGGGCAATTGTGCCTCATGTGGGTTTTTGATAGCGAAGACGTCTTTGTCGATATAATTCAAATTTTTCCCTTGCTTATATCTTAAATTTGTATTTGTATTGCGATCCCCCACAATTTTACTTGGCTTTTTTACACGGATCGTGCCATGGTCAGTGGTGATAATTACGCGAACCTTTTTTTGGGAAAGCCATTTGATAGCCTCCAATAAGGGGGAATGCTCAAACCATGACAAGGTGAGGGAACGGTATGCTGCCTCGTCGTTTGCTAATTCCCGAATCATAGAGCTATCTGTACGTGCATGAGATAGCATATCCACAAAATTATACACTAATGCATTGAGCTGATTGTGCATTAAATTTCCGAGATTGTCTACAACGTCTTTTCCTTGTTCCAGCGTCAGAATTTTTGTGTAGGAGTGTTTTATGGGCTTCCGATAAAGGCGCTTAATCTGATCCTCCAAAAATTTATCCTCGTATAGATTTTTACCACCTTCGTCTTCATCATTTTGCCATAATTTCGGAAAACGTTTTTCCATTTCTAAGGGAGTTAGTCCACTAAAAATGGCATTTCTAGCATATTGTGTTGCCGTTGGCAAAATACTGAAATAGTTTATTTCCTCTTCCAGTCTAAAATAGTCGGTAATAACCTCATTAATGATCTTCCATTGGTCAAACCGCAAATTGTCTATTAAGAAGAAAAATGTAGGTACATCATCTTCCAGCGTAGGGAACACTTTCTTCTTAAATAACTGATGGGACAGTATGGGGCCATTTTCGGGACGATTAATCCAATGGATATAGTTGTTCTCTATGAATTTTGAGAACTGCATGTTAGCCTCAGATTTTTGCATGGTCAGAATTTCATGCATATTGTTATCTTCAAGCTTCTCTAGAGATAACTCCCAGTACACAAGTTTTTTATATACTTCCGACCATTGGTCGTAATCTAGGTTTTCGTTGAGGATCATCCCTAAATTACGGAAGTCCTGCTGGTAGGCCATGGATGTTTTTTCATTGACGAGGCGCTTGTTTTCAGTCAATTTCTTTATCGTCATCAAGATTTGTTTGGGATTGACCGGCTTGATCAGATAATCATCTATTTTAGAGCCTATCGCATCTTCCATGACATGTTCTTCTTCATTTTTAGTCACCAGCACAATAGGGACAGAAGGATTGATAGACTTCAGTATACCGAGTGTTTCAAGTCCGGTTAAACCGGGCATATTCTCGTCTAAAAAAACGAGATGGAAAAAACCATTTTTAAAGGCTTCAACAGCATCATTTCCATTATTGACGGTGTCAACTTTATATCCTTTGCTTTCTAAAAATAAGATATGTGGTTTTAGAAAGTCAATTTCATCGTCAGCCCAGAGAATATGTGTTTTTTGCATCTGCTATATATGTGTTTAATTACTAGAGGAGGACCGTGTTTCTATGAATGAAATAGTGTAAAAGAACAACTCTTACCTATTTAACGGATTTTTGATCTCATGCTAACTTAAGCAAATATCGTGCTTTAGATTTTATTTTTAACATTTCTTAACGATGAACTAACTATCTTTGTTTTAAGTTTATACTGATGTTAACCCAGCGTTCGGGATTTAAGAGCCAGGTTTCATAATTTATAGTGTTGATGATCGCATTAATTTGTCGCCGCCTTGAACAAAAATAAAATTATAAATGATCCGGTATACGGGTTTGTTTCGATCCCCACAGGATTGGTCTTTGATTTGGTACAGCATCCTTATTTTCAGCGACTCCGCTATATCAAGCAGGTGAGTATGACACATCTCGTCTATCCAGGTGCTTTACACACTCGGTTTCAGCACGCCATTGGATCGATGCATTTGATGGCGATGGCTTTGGAAACATTAAGAAGCAAGGGTGTATTCATTTCGGACACTGAAGAGGAGGCAGTTCTTTCAGCTATTTTACTCCATGATATTGGGCATGGCCCCTTTTCCCACTCTTTAGAACATAGTTTGATTGAAGGCGTTTCGCATGAGCTGTTGTCTTCGTTGTTAATGGATCGAATCAATCAGGATTTGGACGGGAGGTTGAGTCTTGCAATTACCATTTTTAATAACAAATATGAGCGCAAATTTCTTCACCAATTGGTGTCGAGCCAGTTGGATGTTGATCGGATGGACTATCTCAATAGGGATAGCTTTTTTACGGGAGTATCTGAGGGAGTGATCTCATTTGATCGTATCATAAAAATGCTCAATGTGGTAGCGGATGAAATTGTTGTGGATTATAAAGGGCTATATTCAGTAGAGAAATTTCTGATAGCACGGCGACTGATGTATTGGCAAGTATATCTGCACAAAACCGTTATTGGTGCTGAGCAGTTACTGATTAAAATTCTGCAGCGGGCAAAATATTTGACGGCTGCTGGCTATGAACTCTTTTCTACTCCAGCTTTTCATTGGTTTTTAAGCCAGCAAATCAATAAAAGTAATTTTTTGGACAACCCGTTGCATTTAGACTGGTTTACTCGTTTGGATGATACAGATATTATGTCTGCCATAAAAACATGGGAGTGTCATGAGGATCATATTTTAAGTACAATGTGTCAACGGGTAATGAAGCGTGATCTATATCGCTCTGTATTGAGCAACAAACCTTTTTCACCCGAATATATTGATTTGGTGAAGGCCAAAGTACAGTCGGAGATAGGGGTGGCGATGGAGGATATTCACTATTATGTATTTACGCAGGAAATTCAGAATCGTGCGTATAATTCTTCCCAGGATCAAATAAAAATTTTGTTAAAATCGGGCGAGCTTGTCGATATAACGGAGGCTTCTGATCTCGGGAATTTAGAAGCACTGTCGAAAAATGTCGCTAAATATGCTTTGTGTTATCCAAAAGAGGTGAGATATGTTGCAATTCCTTCCACCAAGTAGTTATTTTTTAATAAAAAAACATAGATTTGTACCATGCAATTTACTGCTCAACAAATAGCGACATTATTAGAAGGAAGGATTGAAGGAAATCCAGCGGTTGCGGTAGGTAACCTTGCCAAAATTGAGGAAGGTAAAAAAGGTGATCTTTCTTTTTTGTCGAATCCAAAATATGAGCATTTCATATATACTACTGATGCCTCGATTGTTATTGTTAATGAAGATTTGCAATTGACACATTCGACTAAACCTACATTGACGATTATACGGGTTAAGAATGCCTATGCTGCTTTCTCTACTGTCCTAAATATGTATAATGAGTTTCGCCTTGACAAAAGTGGACGAGAGGAACCTCATTTTATACACGACGAAGCTGAAATCGGCCAGGGGGGGTACATCGGTGCTTTTGTATATATTGGCAGAGGAGCATCGATCGGTGATCATGTGAAAATTTACCCACAGGTTTATATTGGAGATAAAGTTACGATTGGAGATAATACAACGCTCTATCCAGGAGTGAAGATTTATCATGATTGTAAGATCGGTAAAAATGTGGTGGTACATTCAGGTGTTGTCATCGGATCAGATGGATTTGGATTTGCACCACAAGAAGACGGAACATATAAAAAAGTTCCTCAGATTGGCCATGTTCAAATAGAGGATAATGTTGAGATTGGCGCAAATACGGTAATTGACAGAGCAACCATGGGAGCTACTATTGTGCGCGATGGCGTGAAGTTGGATAATTTGATCCAGATTGCCCATAATGTTGATATTGGAAAGAATACTGTCGTTGCGGCGCAGACTGGTATTTCCGGTAGTTCAAAAATCGGAGAGCATGTGGTATTGGGCGGTCAGGTTGGTGTAGTTGGGCATATTGTTATTGCTAAGGGATCCCAAATTCAGGCCCAATCCGGAGTGAATAGATCGATCAAAGAAGAGGGTAAGAAGTGGGGCGGTACACCGTTGATGCCTTATCAGCCACAATTGAGATCCAATGTAATTTTTGCTCGTCTTCCTGAATTGGAAAAGCGAATCCAGGAATTAGAAAAATTAGTAGAAAAAAAATTAAAATAATTATTTTTCATTGAAAATAAGCTGTTCTTTAATTGTGATGAAACAGTAGTTTATCGTAGCACTATATCATAAAAGGGTATAGCACAATCAATAAATGTTTTGTCAAAAGAAGTTTTGATTTAAAAATATGTTATTAGAAATGAATGTAAAACAGCGAACCATCAAAAACGAGGTTGAGATTTCGGGGGTAGGTCTTCATACAGGGAAAATTGTATCGATGACCATTAAACCAGCTCCGGAAAATCACTGGTTTAAGTTCAGACGTGTAGACTTGGAGGGGCAGCCAGAAATTTTGGTTGATGCAGATAACGTGACAGACACTTCGAGGGGGACGACAATTACTCAGAATGGTGCAAGTGTTAGTACAATTGAACATTTGATGGCGTCGTTAATTGGTTTACAAATTGATAACGTCCTGATTGATATAGATGGTCCCGAGATACCTATCTTAGATGGAAGTTCAGCTATTTTTGTAAAGCTGCTTGAAGAGGCAGGGTTTGAGGAGCAGGATGCTGACAGAGATTATTATGAGATTTCCAATAATATCCATTATGCAGAGCCTGATCGTAAAGTCGAGATATTGGGGATGCCGATGGATGGCTATAGGATGACCTGCATGATCGATTTTAACTCGCCGGTGTTGGGAAGCCAACATGCTGCGATTACGTCAATTGACGATTTTAAATCCGAAATTTCATCTTCACGTACCTTTTGCTTTTTGCATGAGTTAGAAATGTTGGTGGATCATGGGCTTATTAAAGGCGGTGACCTAAGTAATGCCATTGTTATTGTGGATAAGGAGACTTCACCTGAAGAATTACAGAAATTAGCTCATCTTTTTCATAAAGAAACCGTAGCAGTTGCCAAAGAAGGAATATTAAACAATAATCAATTACGCTACCAAAATGAACCTGCCCGACATAAACTGTTGGATATGGTTGGAGATTTGGCACTCGTTGGGCGACCGCTGAAAGGCCATATTATGGCTGCTCGGCCGGGGCATGCCGCCAATGTTGCCTTTGCGAAAAAGATAAAGGAGCAGATTAAGAAAGATAAAACACGTAAAAAAATTAAAGTTTACGATCCTAATATGCCAGCATTATACGATACGGTAGAAATTATGAAGATTTTGCCGCATCGTCAACCTATGCTTATGGTGGATAAGATTCTTGAATTGACCGAAACACATGTGGTGGGCTTGAAGAATGTTACCATGAACGAAGATTTATTTATGGGACATTTTCCCGGAGCGCCATTATTTCCAGGCGTGTTGCAAGTAGAGGCTATGGCGCAGACAGGAGGAATTTTGGTTCTTAAAACAGTTCCTGATCCGGAAAATTGGCTGACTTTATTTCTGAAAATTGAAAATGCCCGTTTTAAAGCGCAGGTAACCCCCGGAGATTCTGTTATTTTTAGATGCGATTTGATGGAGCCGATTCGAAGAGGTATCGCAAAAATGAAAGGTGTGGCCATGGTAGGAGAGAAGATCGTATGTGAAGCCGAGCTTATGGCTCAGATCGTAAGAGTAAATAACAACTAAAGTAGTATAGATGATACAGCCATTAGCTTATATTCATCCTGAAGCAAAAATTGCTAAAAATGTGGTCATCGAACCATTTGTAACCATTTATAAAGACGTCATCATTGGTGAAGGCACTTGGATAGGCTCAAATGTGACGATTATGGATGGAGCACGAATAGGAAAAAATTGTAAAATATATCCCGGTGCCGTAATTTCTGGAGAGCCTCAAGATTTAAAATTTGATGGTGAGATTACAACAGCAGAAATTGGTGATAATACGACCATACGGGAGTGTGTAACAATCAATAGAGGCACCAAAGATAGATATAAAACAGTCATTGGGAAAAATTGTCTAATTCAAGCATATAGTCATGTTGCACACGATTGTGAAGTAGGTGATAATTGTGTTTTCTCAAATAACAGTACGCTTGCAGGACATATTACCGTGGGTGATTATGTCGTACTGGCTGGGATGGTAGCTGTTCATCAATTTGTCAAAATTGGTTCGCATGCATTTGTTACCGGTGGTTCATTGGTACGTAAGGATATCCCCCCCTTTGTTAAAGCGGCGCGCGAACCTATTTCTTATGCAGGGATTAATTCAGTTGGATTAAGAAGAAGAGGATTTTCGGAAGATCAGATCGCCGAAATTCAGAACCTCTATCGAATTCTTTTTGTCCAAAATAGAAATTTAGCGAAGGCTATAGAAATTATAGAGGCTGAATATCAAGCAACAGAAATTCGGGACGAAATTTTGGATTTTATTCGGAATTCGGGCCGAGGTATTATGAAAGGATTCAATAATAGAGCGATGTAATCGCGTTATCGGTTCTTGTGAATTTGAAAATTACATTAAAGGATATTGGTAGGAGGTATAATAATGAATGGATTTTTAGGCATATAAACTATACCTTTGAGTCCGGAAAGAGTTATGCCATCCTCGGTCATAATGGCTCGGGAAAATCTACTTTTCTGAAAGTGCTTTCGAGTAGTTTGACACCTTCTGAAGGTGAATTGGTCTATAACTATGGAGACGAAGTCTTAGGCGTGGATCAAGTATATCAGCAACTTTCTCTTGCAGCTCCATACGTTGAATTGATAGAGGAATTTACTTTAATGGAGCTGATTGATTTCCATTTTAAATTTAAAAGCTATCTTCCTTCTTTTGATAAAGAAACTGTTATCAGCTTATTGGGACTGGAACATGCGCTTGACAGAGAGATACGTTTTTTTTCATCCGGTATGCGACAGCGGGTAAAGTTGGTACTAGCATGTTGTTCCGCATCTTCGTTGGTCATGTTGGACGAACCTACAAGTAATTTGGATAGTTCCGGTGAAGAGTGGTACTTAACTTTAATCGATCGCACGAAGTTAAAATCTAGAATTCTTGTCGTCTGTTCAAATCAGAAAAAAGAATATGAGTTTTGTGATGAACATATTTCAATTCTGGACTTTAAAATCTAATTATTACGGGTTTCCATAACCCTTTCCTTCACCTCGATCGCTGTGTACTTAAACCCTAAAAAAATGCATTTTTAGTGTATTTACCTTCCGAACGCTAACGCTGATTTTTCTTCCTATTGAAAATAGCTTTTTCCATAAAAAGTAGTGAAGGAAATTTTTATAACACAATTAGTTTTTGTATTTTTGACGACTCAATAATGAGATAACCGTTTAAAGTTCAATTCAAAGAATGGCTAAGGCATCAGAGGTAAAATCAGGAAATATTTTAAGATTTAACGGAGAATTAGTTTCCGTGGAAGAATATATACACCGTACACCAGGCAATTTGCGCGCGTTTTATCAAGCTAGAATGCGCAATGTTAAAACGGGTAAATTAGTTGAGTATCGTTTTAGAGTTGACGAATCTGTGGAAATCGCACGTGTAGAAACAAACGATTATCAGTATTTATATGAAGATGGTGAATTCTTCGTTGTAATGGATAATAGTACCTACGAGCAATTTAATATTCCTAAGTTTTTGTTTGGTGATTCAGCCCGTTTCTTGAAAGAGGGAATGACTGTCATTATTGCTTTTGAAAGTGATGAACCTATCATGGCAGAAGCACCAAAAAGTGTTGAATTGGAAATTACATATACTGAACCGGCAGTAAAGGGAGATACGTCTACAAATGCATTAAAAAAGGCAACTGTAGAGACAGGTGTCGAGATTATGGTGCCGTTGTTCATTAATCAAGGTGAGAAAGTAAGAGTTGATACGCAAACTGGTAACTATATCGAGCGCGTAAAATAACATAAAGATTTTAGGTTTAGGTTGATTATTCGGTCTTGTTAGCGCTCGCTACAAGGCCGTTTTTTTATCTTTATAAAGTTTAATAAAGTAGACCATTGGACTTTTTAGTCTTTGGGTAGGTTCGATTGATCTTATGGCTTATGTGAATGCAATGGATGATGGGGTATCTTTGTTTATGGTTGAATGAGCCCAATGGAATGCCATCTTTAAGTTATCGATAGGAGTTGTTTTGTCATGAAAAAATTATTTAGATGAAATCGAAGAATGAGCTTAGGCATACATACAGAGCGAAGAGATGTCAATTGTCTATCACTAGAGAGACAGCCCTCAATAGCATGCTTCTGAACCAATTTATGAAGATTGATCTTTCCAAAGTGAATCTTTTACATGTTTTTATTCCTATTGAAAAATATCACGAGCCAAATACGTATGCTATCATAAATTACGTTCAAGAATTTCATCCTCAGATAAAAATCGCTGTTTCAAGATCTAATTTTGAAGACTATTCGATGAAGCATTATCTATTTGATAAGCAAATGAGATTTGAAAAGAATGCATGGGGAATATCAGAACCAACTGCAGGTGCTGAAGTTGCTCCGTCGGATATCGATATGGTTCTTGTGCCCTTGTTGATCTTTGATCTTTTTGGCTATAGAGTGGGATATGGAAAAGGCTTTTATGACCGTTTCTTTTCTCAATGTAAAGTTGATGTTCAGCGTATTGGATTGTCTTTTTTTGAGCCGATTGACGTTATTACGGATCGAAACGAACACGATGTTCGGTTAACTCAGGCGTTAACACCCTATCATATCTATCATTTTGTCAATGAATAGGATTTAGTTGAAATAATCAGGCCCTATCCTGCGCATATCACTAGTATACGATCTGTTTTCTATAATAGCCTACGGTAGGTGGATCATCCTCCAATTTTGGTTTGATTTGGCCCCATGGTGATTTAATTAAAATTATTTTTTATTTTTAATGCGATTTTCAATGCCTGCGCCAATATGTCTAGATTTTTTCTAATTGTTTTTTTGTTAGCGATTATACCGTTTCACATTGCTCGTGGAATGGGGCTGATGAGTTCAAACTCCTCGATGGAAGAAAAAAATTTTTATGAAACAATCATAAAAGAATCCACGAAACATCAATCTTCCAATTTGGCGTTGAGTAAATATCTAGCACCGTATTTTAGCCAAGCTGTACGAAAAAATGATAAGGCGCTTCTTGCAATCTATTATTGTTTGCTGGCTGACCAGTCTTTTAATGATGAAGGAAAGCGAAATAGCTTTAGCGATAAATACTATCTTAAAGCATTGGATCTAGATGGGGGATACAGTTATCAAAATGTGAAAACTTGGGTGAAAGTCATGTATGGCTTTTATCTTTATAGATGTTTAAAAGCATCTGAAGCTTTGCCATTTATTCTTGAAGGCGAAAAAGGCCTTGAAGATATACCGAAAGAACTGGTGTTGGATATCATACAGACCTATAAAAAGCTTGGTTATTTTTTTGGGACCTTGGGTGATTATACGTCTGGAATCAAGTACTTGACCTTAGGCCAACAACAGGAAATAATTTCGCCTAGATTGAGGGCCGAAATTCTAGACAATTTAGGGATGTTGACGCTTAAAAGTGGGGGGGATACATTGCAGGCCATGAAAAATTTTGAGCTCGCTCAATCCTTGGCTCTTGCAGAGAATGATTCATTGCGCTACGCGAAGATTTTGGGCAATCAGGCCGCTGTCTTCGAAGGTATGAAAGACTATCGTAAGGCCTTATCACTGTTAGAGAAGGATCTTGAAATTTCTAGATCAATAGGTGATAAACGAAATACGATTTTTGCCTTAATGATGCAGATTAGACTAAATATTGCCAGACAAGAAATAACTGATGTTCCTCACATGATTAGCGAGGCCGAGTTGCTTTTATCAGGTTCAGATGATAAGAAGACAATATTGGAACTTGAAATTCATAAATTACATTTGGCCATTCATAATCGGGAAGTTGGGCATGAATTAGATGCACGTAGGAGGATTGAACGTCTGCAGGACTCGTTACGATTTCTCGATGGAGATCCTGTATTATCCCAATTGAAATTTATGGCTGATAAACAGAAGTATGCGGATAAATTATCTTTAGCGCAGGCGGTAATTAAGAAAAAGCAAGCCGAAAGAAGATTATGGCTCATATTAAGTTTATTGGTGTTGGTGTTATTTTTCTTTGTTTACAACGCCGTTCGCTATCGGGCAAGGAAACGTATTCGCGATTATGAATATCAGCTACTCAACCTGAAGTATACAAAGGCTGAACTAGATAGGGAACTAATGAGTTCAAAAAGTCAGGTTGAAGAATATGTGGCTTATCTTAAGCGAAACAATGAACAGATCAATGTGCTCTCAGCATTACTAGAGGAAAAGGGCAACAATGTTGAAAGAGATCGCGAGGAGCTTAAAATCTTATTGCAGTCGCACTTGATTACAGAGGAAAAATGGCAGGAATTTAAGCTGCTGATTATGAAAGAATTTCCTAATCTATTACAAGAAATACAATCTAAATTTTCCGATATCACCGAATCCAATTTACGTGTAATTGTACTGATGAAGCTGGGACTTAATAATAAGGAAGTCGCCAATGTTTTAGGGGTTACTCCAGATGCGATCAAAAAATCGATGCAGCGTTTGAAAAAGAAACTTGGAGATCAGGCTGGGGTGCTTATGGAATACATTTCCGACAAAGAATTTGTTTAAATGGGCGCGATCACTAGTGGAGGAGTTTAAATTAATTCGCTTCTTGATGAATCATATGAATACAGATGACTCAACTATGGGATCTCTCAAAAAGCTATAGTATAGCGTAGTTGGGGCACTCTAGTTTCGGCCTTCGGATGACAGAGCCGTTTGATAGGGGGCAAGTTAAGACCATGTTATTGCCAAGTTCGCCCTGTAAGCAGCTTGAGTGTACAGTGAGTCCACCTTGAGTCCACCTTTTAAGGTGCTTTCACTGTGCCTGCATGTTTTTTACTACTCGGGAGCAGGGCGAGCACGGGGCGAAGTTGTCCATACGCTATTCACAACAAAGTCCCCTGAAAATTACAAGATTTACAATTGTCATTTTACTCAAATTTGGAAATCCTTAAAAATCAACAAGATGCTTGACAACAGGGCTTTACTGTGGTATCTTTAGGTATGGGAATAAATGATAATGGATTTATCAGGGGCCTGGTCGGTCCGCTGGTGAATAGAAAAGTTGGCAATAAAAACTACCTGCAGAGCAGACCACATCGTGTCAAACAGACTGATGATACCAAAAGAGCTAGTAAAGATTTTGGAAATGTAAGTCGTGCTGGCGCACTGATCCGGATGTGTTTCGGCGAAATACATCAAGGGCTTCATGATGGGCAGATGGGCAATCGGCTAAATAGGCAGATCTACCGGGCAATAAAAACAAATCTTGATTGCGAAAAGGGAAGCCGCACACCGAGCAACAGCATATTGGATAGATTGGTGAATTTTCAGTTCAATGAAAACTGTCACATACAGGATTATTTTTTTATCGATCCGGTAGTTTCCCTGAACAAGAAGAAAGATCTTAAAATATCATTCCCGGAGTTTGATATCAAAAGAGCGCTGGCCCTTCCTGACAAATGCAATGCGGTGGTATTCAAATTTCATGCCTTCTCATTTGATTTTGATGAGTTTGAGCCCACAGAGATAAAAGAGGTAGAGTGGGAATACGATATTAAGTATAGAGAGAATGTGATACCGGCAAAAAACTTGATCATTAAATGTGGCGATTTTGTCGGTAGTTCAATATTTGTTGGGTTTACGATGCTCTATCTGGAAAAAGGGAGCTATCGGTCAAATGTACTCAATGAAGTAAATTTTAATCCAGCTTCTATTATGGCTGCTTTTCAGCTTTGAGACGGATAAGATGAGCTGCGGATCGGGGAGTTTTTTCTGCAAAAAGAGAAAGGAGCCAAACAATCCAATTTACTATGACCAAAAATATGACCGTCTCAGTGCCCTGGACGGTCATATTAAATGTAGAGCTCAATGGGGCCTATTTAATCCAGTGGATTTTCTTTCAGATTTTTTTCCCAAGCCCAAGCAGAAGCCATCATTTCATCAATTCCCAGTTCGGCTTTCCAATGCAGTTGTTCCGCAGATTTGGTCACATCACCATAAACCTTGATGACATCACCATCCCGGCGTGGGCCAATTTCATAATTCAATTTTTGACCGGATGCTTTTTCAAACGCTTTGATGGCTTCGAGTACTGAATACCCCTTGCCGGTACCCACATTGAATACATCATATTTCCCGTTCGGATTTCCTTTGTCCAATAAGTTGATTGCTGCAACGTGTGCTTTTGCCAAATCAACCACATGGATATAATCCCTTACGCACGAGCCATCTATGGTGTCGTAATCGTCACCGAAAACTGTTAGTTTTTCTCTTTTACCGATTGCGGTCTGTGTAATGAATGGTAATAAATTCTGAGGCACACCGTTTGGCAATTCGCCTATCAGTGCGGACTCATGTGCTCCAACGGGATTGAAGTAGCGCAATGCAATAATATTATAGTTATCGTATGCAGTAGCTGTTTCTTCGAGAATTTCCTCCGCAATTTGTTTGGTATTACCATAAGGGGAAGTCGCTCTTTTGACAGGTGCACTTTCATTGACAGGAAGTGTATCTGGTTCGCCATATACAGTACAGCTTGAAGAGAAAACAAAATTAATCGGCTTATTTTGATAAGCTTCTAACAAATTGATTAATGAGAAAAAATTGTTGTGGTAATATTTTAAAGGTTTTTTGACAGATTCGCCTACAGCCTTTGACGCGGCAAAGTGGATAATCCCTGATATATCCGTATTTTCTTTAACAAATTCGTTCACACGGTTTGTATCACACAGGTCAAATTGGTGAAATTCGGGTTTAACCCCGATAATCTTCTCAATCTGATCCAAAATCTTGATGTTTGAATTGGATAGATCGTCTATGATGACAGGTATGTATCCTGCTTGATGTAGTTCGACTACGGTATGCGAACCGATGTAACCCGTTCCTCCTGTGACTAATATTTTTTTGTTCATTATTGTTGATTATAGTAAGTAAAGTCTTTCTGTCTTGCAGGTAAGGCAAAATATAAGATATTGTTCCCTATGCTTCGGCACGCGGATAATTTTGATTTTTATTTTCCACTCATGGCTTCCTTTTAATGAAATGGGTTTAATATCTTTGACTAAGATAAACATTATTTTAAAAACATGCGTTTGCTTTATTCAATTGGAATCGTTCTTTATGGACTCTTACTGCGTATTTTAGCTCCTTTTCATGGTAAGGCCAGGCTCATGGTAACAGGGCGGAAAGACTGGTATCAAAGGATGAAACAAACGGTTGATTCTACCCAAAAACATATCTGGTTTCATTTTGCTTCGTTGGGAGAATTTGAGCAAGGAAGACCTGTTTTGGAGTCTGTAAGAAATACGTATTCTGATCATAAAATAATTGTAACATTTTACTCTCCCTCGGGCTTTGAGATCCGAAAAAATACGGCTTTGGCCGATTATGTGTTTTATCTTCCCTATGATACTGCACAGAATGCGCGACTTTTTCTTGACCTCATCAACCCAAGCTTCGCCGTATTCACGAAATATGAATATTGGTATTATTTCTTTGAGGGTCTGTATAGACGGGGCATTCCTTTGTTTTTGATCTCAGCAATATTTAGACCCGATCAGATCTTTTTTCAGACATATGGTAACTTTTTTCTTAAGATTTTAGGCTATGTGACTTACTTTTTTGTGCAAAATGAAGAAAGTGTCCGTCTTTTAAAAGAATTTGGGATACGCAACGCCGGGCTTGCAGGAGATACCCGATTTGATCGGGTAGTAGACCTCCCTAAAAGTAAGAAAATGATTCCTGAGGTCATCCAATTTGTTGGTGAACATCCAACTTTGGTGGCTGGAAGTACCTGGCCACAAGATGAACAAATGCTAAGAGAATTGTTTGCGGATTATCCGGCCTATAAACTCATCTTGGCTCCGCACGAGATTCATGAGTCACATTTGGCGAGTATTTTCGCTCTTTGGCCAAATGCGCTCCGCTTTTCGAATATGGCTAGTTATGATGCTGTTACAATAGCAGACGCTCGTGTATTGGTTATCGACAACATTGGTATGCTTGCTTCGTTGTATGGTTATGGCCAAATAGCCTTTATTGGAGGTGGATTTGGGGTGGGAATACATAATACGCTGGAGGCCGTAACTTATGGCATACCGGTTCTATTTGGTCCAAATTTCAAAAAGTTTCAGGAGGCTAAGGATCTTGTACAGAATGGTGCAGGTTTTTCTATTGAAAGTGGTAAAGAACTCCATAAAGCTTTTGCTGCTCTTCAAGATTGCGGTTTCCGCCAGGAAGCGGGAAAGTTGGCCCGTGAATACGTGCTGCAGAACGCTGGAGCAACGCCGATTATTATGAAATACCTTAAAAGTAATCTTGTTAAAGTATAAGCGGCGGCTGTACAGCTACCGCTTATGTTTTACAGTTTAATAGTAAGTATATCTTCTTACACCGGTTATATGGCGGGATAAGCGCATTACCTGATGTGAGTATCCATATTCATTATCGTACCAGATATACAGAACAATATTTTTGCCGTCCGCAGAAACTATTGTTGCTGGAGCATCGACTATAGCAGCGGCACTGGTGCCAATGATATCCGATGAAACAAGTTCATTGTTTTTGGAAAACATAATCTGTTCAACAAGGTTACCCTGCAGCGATGCCTTTTTTAAAAGGGCATTGATTTCGTTGACCGTAGTTTTGGATTTGATTTGAAGATTTAATATCGCCAATGACCCATTTGGGACGGGAACACGAATAGCGTTTGAAGTCAGTTTGCCCGTTAGCGAAGGCAACACTTTTGCAACGGCGTCCCCTGCTCCAGTTTCGGTGATGACCATATTGAGTGCGGCGGCCCGGCCCCGCCTGGATTTCTTGTGCATATTGTCGACAAGATTCTGGTCGTTGGTATAGGAGTGTATGGTTTCAATATGCCCTCTATCTATTCCTATTGTATTTTCAAGTACAGCTAAAATGGGAGATATCGCATTAGTGGTACAAGAGGCCGCGGAAAAGATCTTATGTTTTTGCAAATCGCTATCATTTTCGTTGACCGCATATACGATATTTGGGACCCCTTTCCCGGGAGCTGTTAATAATACTTGTTCGGCGCCTTTGGATTTCAGGTGGCGACTAAGTTCCTGCGCATCGCGAAAAGCCCCTGTATTGTCGATGATTAAAGCATTTTCTATACCATAGATTGTGTAATCAATATCCTCGGGTTGTTTTGCGGAGATCAGATGGACGGTAATTCCATTGATGACGAGTGCCGGATTTGCTATATCGGCCTGCACATCGCCTTCGAATGCACCGTGTATGGAATCCGTTTTTAATAGTGCCGCTCTTTTCAGAATCGATTTGCTATCATTGACGTCGCGAGTTACAATGGCGCGGAGACGAAGCTGCTGTCCCGCACCGGTGTTAAGCATAAGTTCGCGGGCCAGTAAGCGACCGATACGACCAAAGCCATAAAGCACCACATCACGTGGCTTTAATTTCTCCTGTTGATGCATGTCCTGTAACTCCGCAGTAATGAAATTGTGTAGGTCATTAGCGGAAAAGGTTTTTTTCTTGGCCTGTAAAGTGAGTTTCCCAAGGTCAATACGAGCGGGAGAAAGTGGCGATTTTTCCAATAGCTGTGCGATTTGCAGTGTGTCAAGAATGTCGACCGGCTCGTCGGTAAGCAGGGCACTTTCCTGAATCAGGTTTAGGATAGCACTCGGTTTTGCATCAAAGAGTCGATTTCGAAAGAATACGAGCTCTACGGCGTGGTTATACCACAGGTTGCTGACAATTTGAATTAAGTTTACGGCAGCATTATGTTGCTCTCTGTAACTTTTGATCTCTAAGTCAAAAGATGGCTTGTGTGACATAATAATTTTATAATAGATTATGTTACAAACATAGGACAAAGTAGGTAGAAAACTGTCTTAAATTTCCATTTTCACAATTTTTAGCGCTAAATCGCTTTTTGTATTAATGATTTTATAAAATATAATATCTTTATTTGCTAATCTTCTATTATAAATAAATCAGACATGATGCGATCGGCCATTAATTTGCCCGCATCTGTTAAACGTAAGTTGTTTGGCTCCAAAATAAGATTCTTCGCTGCTATAAATGGTTCAGCTTCTTTTAAGACGCGATCTTTAACGGATCGTCCAAACTTACTTTCCAGTGCAATTAGATCTAGTCCCCACATGGTTCGCAACGATGTCATGATATTTTCATTGATCTGGTCAAGCGTGGAAAGCTCCTCAATTTCCAGGGGAAGTTGGTCTAGATTAATGGATGTCATATATTTAGCATTATTAGAAACATTCCAGGACCTTGAAGTTCCATTGAATGAATGAGCTGAAGGGCCGATGCCAAGATAATGTTTGCCTTTCCAATAATTTGTATTGTGACGAGCATAACAGCCGTTTATTGCAAAATTGGAAATTTCGTACTGCTCATATCCCGCGGATTTCAAGGTATGAATAAGAAGACTCATCTGATCAGCTGCCTGATCAGAATCTATGGCTGGAGTTATCCCTTTATTTATAAAGTGATCTAATGCTGTTTTCTTTTCCACAGTCATGGAGTAGGAAGAAATATGAGGAATTTCAAAGTCAATCAGTTGTTGCATATTATGACGCCATTTTTCCGTTGTCAATAACGGATAGCCATAAATAAGGTCACAGGTAATATTTTCAAAGCCTGCATCTTGCACACGCATTATCGATGCGACTGCTTCCTGTTGATTATGCGCTCTGTTCATCCATTTGAGATCTTCCTCAAAGAATGATTGTATACCTATGCTGAATCGATTGATTGCTGTATTCCGCAGACTGTTTACTTTGGCGGCATTTAGATCGTCTGGATTGGCTTCTAGTGTAATTTCAGCGTGATCTGCAATATCAAAATGCTTCGCGATCGTCTCGATGATCCGCGCGATCTCATCCGCTTCCAATAAGGACGGTGTGCCGCCGCCAAAATAGATAGACTCGATCTCTTTGTCTTCCAAATACACTGCTCTAAGCGCAATTTCCCGTTTTATAGCATTGATCATCTCGCTTTTGTACTGAAGTGAAGTGCTAAAATGGAAATCGCAATAATGGCAAGCCTGTTTACAGAATGGGATATGGACATAAATCATAGGTACAAATATACCAAGACCTAATCAACTTGGCTCTTTATTCGTATGATTTCTTCTCCTATAGGCTCTTGTCGGCGCAATACGTGTTGTATTTCACTGGATAGCCCTTAAAAGTAGCCATCCATGTATTGGCTTTAGCATAGGATGAATATTTTATGACTTCCATCACGGGCAGCCAAGCAAGAGGGATTTGCGATAATGGGTATCCAATTTGCGACGAAAGTGTCCAAAATAAAAAAACAGCTTCCAAACCGTATTGAATATACTTGGATTGGAAGCTGTTTTTTGTCCTTTATGCTGCGATAGCCTGTGTTTCGTTATTTGCTAAAGGTGTTATTTGACGATTCTACATCTGCCAAGCGCAGTGAAGGATCAATTGTTACTGCTTTTGGTGTCTTTGATAGCGGAATGGTATAATCGGGTTTAGTCCAGAACCAGTCTTCGAGCACGGTTCTTTTAACACCTTTGTAAATGTCAAAATGTTCTTCCGGTTTTTCTCCACGCATTTCACGCAAAGGGATATAAAAGAGTTCCTTGCTTCCATCGGTGTATTCTACGAGAACATCCAGTGGCATGGCGAAATTAGACTTGTTAGCCAAAAGAATTTCTTTATCTGTTACTTTTTCAATGGCGTAATCGATTTGACGGGTGGTATTGATAAACAGGTTGAAATACCATTTCAGGTTGATCCCCGAAACTTCTTCAGCAACGCGTTTGAAATCATTAGGGGTCGGATGTTTAAACTTCCAGAGATCATAAAACTTCAGAAAGGTTTTCTCTAAGTTTTCCTGTCCAATAATATAACCCAGCTGCTCTGCAAGTACAGCACCTTTGTTGTATGCTTCGTTGCTGTATCCATAATTGGTGTTATAATAATCGGCCAATAAGCTCATGGGTTCTTCTTTACCAGAAAGCGCTAATTTGTAATAACCACGGTAAGCTGCAATTTGCGGGTTAGATGCTATGGCTCCTCTTTTTTCAAAGATATGCTGCATGGCAAGCTCTTCGACATAGGAGGTAAATCCTTCATCAAACCATTCATCTACAGTTTCGTTGATTCCAAATAATTGCTGGTACCAAGAGTGTGCTGATTCGTGGAATATTACACCAACAAGGCTTTTTAGATTGCGTCCACCGGTGATCAGCGTAGCGGTACCATACTCCATTCCCCCATCGCCACCTTGAATGATGGTATATGTTGGCCAAGGGTATTTTCCAAACTTTGCACTACAGAAATCGAAGAACTCGGTGGATAGACCTATCGCTGTTTTCCAATTGGATATCACTTCTTTGTCGGTTGGCAAAAATACGGTATACACTTTTATTCCGTTTTTACTTGAAGCTGAATCTACGACAAACTTGGGATCCGCGGCCCATACAAAGTCATGGATATTTTGGGCCTTATAATGCCAGGTGGCTTTATTGCCGTCTAGTTTTATCTTTGCCTTCGGTTGATAACCTTTTACCTCTGCTGGGTTCTGAAGAACACCTGATGCACCGACTACATAATTTTTGTTGAGCCGTATGGTCACATCGAAATTACCAAAGGGAGCAATGAATTCACGGCCTGTATATTCATCTAAATGCCAACCGAATTCATCAAATTGAGCCATTTTTGGATACCATTGCGCCATAGAGAGTGCTACTCCTTCGGCAGAATTTCGACCGGTTCTTCGGATTTGTTCTGGCACTTGGGCGGTCCACTCCATGTCAAAACGGGCTGTTTCGCCATCTTGTATAACCGACGGTAGAGTGACCTCCAAGATGGTCCCATCAATTTTAAATGAGGTATGAGCCCCATTCATTGTTAAGCTTTTGATTTTTTGATAACCTATTTGATTGGTTTGGAGCTCTCCGATACGGCTTTGATATATTGGTTTTTCTTTCGTACCTACATTAACCACCATGCGCTTGTCGGGATCACTGATGTTTTTTAAGCGATAATCCATCATCGATCCTGGTTGAAAAGCATTGAAGTATAGATGGAAATAGACCTTTTTTAGGGACTGACCTGAATTATTGCTATACTTCAAGATCATTTTTCCATCGTATTGATATGCTTTTTCATCCACGTTGACGTCCATTTTGTAGTCAACTTTCTGTTGCCAGAATCCTTTCCTTTGGGCCTTCACTACTGCCCCCCAAATATTGAATACACATGCAAGTGTAAAAAAGGATATAATTTTAATTTTCATGTCTCAAACTTACAAAATTGTCTCAATAAATGGCGCTTATAGGTGCTTGATGACGCTAATGTCATCAAATCTTGACGAAAATCCACCATTGGATGTGGAATTGGCTTGGTTTTGGTTATGGGATTTATTTATTGAGCTAAAATCAATTTTACTTTTTATTTATGGATAATCTATATTATAAGCCCTCTGGGAAGGCTCCTGCATTGGCTATTGTTGGTTCCCTGATACTAGGTACTTTGGGTGCCATTGTATTGGCTATTGTTTACATCGCTTTACAATGGTTTATACCCATTATTTACTTTAATGTATTTATTACCTTAGGTTTTGGTGCTGGAATATTCTATGTGCTGAATTTTTGTTTCAAACAATGGAAATTAAGGAATAGGGGGATAGCCATTTTGATCACATTATTGGTCGCCATTTTAGCCTTTTATGCACAGTGGGCTCTGTTTGTATCATTAATGTACAATGCGGAAGGAACAATGGGCGGAGATACCTGGGTAAAATCGTCTTTCAATCTTGAAGGTTTTAAAGCTTTTTTCTTACACCCGACATTTATTTGGGAAGCGATGCAAGGTTTAAATGAAGTAGGTACGTTTACCCTTAAAAAGAGCCCGGTTTCGGGCGGTATGTTGTGGGCCGTGTGGGCTATTGAAATGGGTATTATTTTGATTACTCCAATCATTATGGCTTTCCGCGGCATCACTATCTATCCATTTTCTGAAAAAGACGAAGTATGGATGAATAAACGCGCTTTGCCGGGAAGGTTAAAGTATGTGGCTGATAAAGATACCGTAGTCAGCTCGTTGGGCAACCATGATTTTGCCTATGTATACGACTATCTATCGGAAGAAGAAGAACATCTCTCTTTTGCTACCGCTGAATTATATGAATCTGAAACGGACGACCATCAATATTTGACCATCTATAATCATCAATTTACGGAAAAGAAAGGCAAGCTGGAAGAAAAGAAAGATGAGGTGATTGAGTTCTTGCGAATAAACAGAAATAGTTTGTAGACTAGTTGGAAAGGTAATCTAATCGGGTGCCTTTCGGCTCTGCTTCGCCTTTTGTTCGCCCCTTGTTCGCCTTGCGTACTCCTTTTCTCCACCTTGCGCCCACTGTGCGCCCACTTATTAGGTGGACGCACAGTGGGCGCAAGGTGGGCGAACAGTGGGGGAACTCCGAACCAGTTACGAATAAGGGGCGAATGAGTCGGCAACAAGAATACCGCCCTTTGATTTCCATTCATTAATAGAAGGGCTATAAATTTTGACTTCCTTAATACCATTTTTCGCCAATATCGATGCCGCTATGGTTGCCCGGTCTCCCGATTGACAGTGGAGATATAGCTGTTTACTTTGGTCAACTTTGCTGAGGTTGTCCTCAATTGTTCCAACAAAGAGATGTGTTGCATTCGGTAAATGGCCCTCTGCGAACTCACTGGCATTGCGCACGTCTAGAATTTGCGTGTCAGATTTGTCCAAAGCGCTCCTCATTTCTTCAAACCCGATGAGCTGTTGATGCGCTAATGCGATGTCTAAACTGGGGATTGCATCCGGTGTAATATATCCGGTAACGTGATCCAATCCGATGCGCATAAGTTTACGTGCAACGTCGTCCAATTGGTTTTCTTCTACAATGAGTATAAAAGGATCGGAGTAATTAAGTATCCAGCCTGCCCAAGTATTAAAAGTCTTGTTGTTTTGAATATTGACGCTACCTGGCAGATATCCCTTTGCAAAGTCGGACTTGTGTCGTGTATCAATGATTGTTGTTCCTTGGATGTATAAATCAAGAAAGGCATCATTCGTTAACCTGTTGTATCGAGGTACTTCTGTTTGTAACGGCCGCACTATTTTGTTGAGTTTTTTCATCATGGCAAAGTAGCGTGGTGGCTCGGGTTGTCCTGATAAAAGCTCATCTACAAAAGCTCCTTCATTGTTTTGGTATTGAAGTGCCCAATTCCGTATTTTTTCATAACCAACGGTCGAACTGGGGACGGCGCCGAGTGCCTTTCCACAGGCGGATCCGGCGCCATGAGCAGGCCATACCTGAATATGATCGGGTAAAGTCAAGAAATGTTGCAACGAACGGTACATTTGGTGTGCTCCAATCTCTTTGGTTCCGATCATTCCAGCCGCATTTTCCAATAGATCAGGGCGGCCAATGTCCCCAACAAATACAAAGTCACCAGTAAAAATCATAACAGGTTCCATCGTTGCCGGTGTATCGACCAATACAAAACTAATACTCTCAGGTGTATGTCCGGGAGTATGGATAACCTTGAAAATAAGGTTTCCAACTTGAAATTGATCGCCATCTTTTAATCCTTTATGTGGAAATGCGTATTGCCAGTCCGCCCCACCTTCATCGGACAAATAAGGTTGGGCACCTGTTAATGCGGCCAATTCCAGTGTGCCTGATAGGTAATCGGCATGGATATGTGTTTCCGCAATATGCGTTATGATCAGATTATTCTTTTGTGCAATCTCAAGATAGGTATCTACATCTCTTTTGGGATCAATAACAATAGCTACTCCTTTTGCCTGACAGCCAATGATATAACTCGAATGAGCAAGAGATGATTCAAAAATGTGTTGAAAAAACATAACGTGTGATTTTAATGATTTACAAATTGCATGAATTCGAAAGCAAAGATTAGGGTGCCGATGCTAATTAAAAAATATCCAAAAATACCTTTCAATTTAGCTGCATCTAATTTATCTTTCCATTTGGAACCAATTTGGAGGCCTATTAATGTGATTAATGTAAAGGTTACTAATATAAACCAATTCATATGTTGTAAGAAATGATAATTCGCGATCAAGCCGAATGACGCGTTTAATCCAATAATGAACAGAGAAGTGGCAATAGCCTGCTTCAGTGGAATCCCTAAAAGTAATACTAGGGCTGGTACAATAATGAATCCACCTCCTGCACCGACCAAGCCCGTCATAATGCCAACCAGTGAGCCGACAAGGATAACGTTGAAAATTTGTGCAGGTCTACCCTTGAATGTTGCGTTCTGTACCTGTTTTTGTCTTCGTACCATCGCAGTCGCAGAAATTAATATCACGATTGCGAACAATAGCATGATGATATGGTTTCTGGAAATCTCCATACTCCCGATGTTGAATGACTCGGGTATAGAAACGAGAAGATAGCGCTTGGTGAAATAGACTGAAATTAGCGAGGGAAGTAGAAAAATAGTTGTGGTTTTCAAGTCAATTTCCCTCTTTTTTAACGGATAAATTGATCCGACCAAGGCTAATATTCCAATAGAAAACAGCGAATAGTCCAATGCATATTGAGGTTCAATATGGAAGATATAGACAAATATGGGGAGTGTTAGGATGCTTCCGCCGCTACCCATTAGGCCCATAGATAGCCCGACGACGACAGCTAATGTAAATCCAGCTATAAATATTAATTCCATTTTCTCTTGCTAAAAATTTAATTTTTGATGGCGTGGGCTTTCAAAATAGTAGACTACCTGTAGGTTAATGGGGCAATTTGTTGCGCAAGATACCGTAAATCCATGTACCCAATAAGGCAAACAATAGTACAATGCCAATCGTCCAGTAACCGGCTCCGATCAAAGCAAACATGGGGCCTGGGCATGCACCAGTCAGCGCCCAGCCCAAACCAAAGATTGTGCCGCCCAACAGATACCGGGTAATGCTTTTATCTTTATCTGCAAAGTTAATGTGCGCTCCGTGGCTGTCCTTAATTTGTTTCCTTTTAATGATCTGTACAATAATAATGGCTGTTGTTAGCGCTGTTCCAATGATACCATACATGTGAAAGGAGCGAAATTGAAACATTTCGTATATTCTATACCATGATGCAGCTTCCGACTTATATAAGATAATGCCAAATAATATGCCTATTAATATGAATTTTAATGCTTTCATTTTATGCAAAGATTAAGGGAAATAAAAAATGGATCATGATTATTCCACCTAGGAAGAAGCCGATTACAGCGATCAACGATGGAATCTGGAAGTTGCTGAGCCCTGAAATGGCATGTCCAGAAGAGCAGCCGCCAGCATACCGCGTTCCAAAGCCGATTAATATACCGCCGATACTTAAAATTAGGAATTGAAACAGAGATCCGTTAAAAACAAAAATGGATTCGGGGAGGTAACCTTGTATATGGTCGATAATACCCAGTTCTTTCAGATCTGCCACACTTTTCGCATGGATTTGTGTTGGTGTGCCGTCGTCGAGAAAATAATGTGCGATAAAACCTCCGATAACGGTTCCGAGTACCAGCAGAAGATTCCAGGATTGTGTCTTCCAGTCGAACCTAAAAAAAGATGAAGTTTTGCCCGCACCTAGTACAGTGCACATTGTACGTAAATTGTTGGACATGCCAAAATCCTTACCCTGTTTGAGCAGAAGGTACATGACCAGTGCAATTAAAGGACCTGAAATATACCAGGGCCACGGTTGTTTGATGTATTCCAATAACATAACAATGTTCTTAAGTGATGTTACAAAGGTACATACTGCCTTTGCAAAAGCCTGTAACAAATGTTACTGAAGGAACAAAGAATTTATAGGTCGTAATATTCGATATCGGCTGCCCTCAGCGCCTCGCTCAACAGTGGAAGATCATCTTCCTTTTGGAACAATTTGTTGCGCCATGTTCGAAAAGCCGGGCCTTTGACCGGGTGGATGATAATTAGGTTGCCGCCAGAGCGCTTCAGATTTCGGATATACGAAATACTGCTTAAAGGAAAAACGACTGTTTTCTTGGCATTGCTGATGCGGAGTACTTCTTCTTCCAAAATCCATGTCGACGATAATGTCGAACACTTAATGGCCAAGTATAAGGCAAAAGGGATCATTAAAAGAGCGATAATAATCTTGATGATTTCCTGTACCGGAACTTTAGACATGCCTATTCCAATGAGCAGGATTGAAGTCAACAATATAAACATGTATTTTCCACGGTGCAATGTCGACAAGTGAAATGTCTGCGAATTACTCTTCATATTTTGATAAACTTCCCTTTGGCGTCAATATAGGAAAAATTCTCCAAGTCTTCCCTTCCATGTGTCTATCCATTTTTAGAAACCTTCGCTATTGTGGATAAATTAATATAGTTATAGAAACCTTGGGATGAGGTAATGCTTGGAATAGGCAAAAATTATGCATTTTTGTGTCTATGATATTTGGTGAAGAATTGCAGGCATGGTATCAGGAGCATAAGCGAGATTTACCATGGAGAGAAACACATGATGCGTATAAAATATGGCTTTCGGAGATTATTCTGCAACAGACGCGGGTGGAGCAGGGCATGCCGTACTACTATCGTTTTGTGGAGCGATTCAATACCGTAGTAGATTTTGCAAATGCGGATGAAGACGACATTCTTCACCTCTGGCAAGGTTTGGGATATTACTCCAGGGGGCGGAATATGCATAAAGCGGCTCGAATTGTCCGGGATCAATTCAATGGGATTTTTCCAGTGGATTATAAGACCTTACTAAGCCTTCCTGGTGTAGGGGAATATACTGCTGCAGCAATATCTTCTTTTGCTAATAATGAGGCCCAAGCAGTTTTAGACGGAAACGTATTTCGTGTACTTGCACGCTATTATGGAATAGAAACTCCCATTAATTCAACGGAAGGGAAAAAGGTTTTCGCTGCGATAGCGAAAGAAAATCTGGATCAAAATCATCCCGCCCAATATAATCAGGCTATTATGGATTTTGGTGCGATCCATTGTAAGCCTAAGCAACCGCTTTGTGAGCAATGCATCTTTCGTCTTTCATGCTATGCCTTTACACGCGGCGAGGTCAATCAATTGCCTGTAAAGCTTAAAGGCAAAGGAAGCAGAGATAGATATTTCAATTATTTTATTTTAAAAGATAGCAATCGTCTTCTGATGTCTAAACGCGGTGAAGGTGATGTTTGGCAGAATCTGTACGAGTTTCCACTCCTGGAATCAGATCATACGATGGATATTGTTGATATTCTGAACGATGAGTGGTTTGTGTCTTATTTTGGGAAAGATGCTGACCTGAGCATCTTGCAGCAGCAGACTAAGCATATTTTAAGCCATCAGAATATTTATGCCACATTTTTTGAAGTGCGGTTAAAAGGAGATTTAATTCAAAAAAAATCAAATTGGGATTATGTAATTCTAAAAGATTTAGATAAATTAGCTAAACACAAGTTGATCTTTACTTTTTTGGAAAGGTCAAATTTTTAACCATTTATGCTTTTAAATTATGTCAGGAGTTAACAAAGTCATTTTAGTGGGACATCTTGGAAAAGATCCCGAAATTCGTTATTTAGAAGGCAATGTCTCTGTTGCCAGTTTTCCATTGGCAACATCAGAAACCTATAATAAAGATGGAAAAAGGGTGGAGCAAACCGAATGGCACAATATTGTTATGTGGCGAGGTCTGGCTGACGTGGCTGTGAAATATCTAACAAAGGGGAAGTTAGTTTATATTGAAGGCCGATTAAGGACGCGTACTTATGAGGATAAGGAAGGTATTAGACGATACGCTACGGAGGTCGTTGCAGAAACTTTTACACTTTTAGGTCGTAAATCAGATTTTGAGCCGAACACTGGTGCAGGTGCGGGCAATACATCCAATACGCAAGCACAAAAAGCGGAAGATAAAGAAGTTGAAGTTGATTTTACCGAAAATGATCAAGAGGATAATCCCTTACCATTTTAATCTGTAATAAGTTATGGTTATGTAAAAACTTGACTTTGGTAATCAATCGATGATAGTTAGAAGAGCAGGCAAATGAGTCTGCTTTTTTGTTTATTGGACATTTTTGACTACTCGTACCGCGTAATTGGCTGCAGTTCGTTTTTTAGTTGTCTAAATTGATGTTTTTGTTCATGATCGGCGAATGCCCAAAATTTCTTTTTCGACGAAATTTTGGCTATGTTTGCTCTAATTATGTTGCAAGATAGAATTACGCAGTATACTGAGGAAATTAAGGCGTTTTCGCCGACTTCTTCAGCCGATGTAGAAAATTTCAGATTGAGGTTTTTGGTTTCAAAAGGGATTGTGAAGAATCTTTTTGATGAATTCAAAACCGTTACACCTGAAGAGAAACGTACTTTGGGTAAAGTGTTGAACGAATTTAAGCAGTTGGCAGAAAATACGTTTAAGGAAGCACAAGAAAAATTCGGACTTGGAGAGAAGCAAAAATCCGAACAGCTTGAGGGCGACTTGACATTACCGGGGCAGGGATTTCAGCTAGGATCTAGACATCCAATCTCCCTGGTTCGTAAAGAAATTGTTGAAATTTTCAAGAAATTAGGTTTTATTGTTTCGGAAGGTCCAGAAATCGAAGATGACTGGCACAACTTCTCGGCGTTGAATTTCCCTCCCGAGCATCCTGCGCGTGATATGCAAGATACTTTCTTTATCAAGAAACAGGAAGGTAATGATATTACTTTAAGAACGCATACTTCTTCCGTTCAGGTACGTTTAATGGAAGCTGGCAAACCTCCATTCCGTGCCATTATGCCCGGTCGTGTTTATAGAAATGAGGCTATTTCGGCCCGTGCACACTGTTTCTTTCATCAGGTGGAAGGTTTGTATGTAGACGAAAATGTTTCTTTTGCTGATCTGAAACAAACCTTATATCATTTTGTCCAAGAAATGTACGGGGAAGGTACTAAAGTACGTTTCCGTCCTTCATATTTCCCTTTTACGGAGCCTTCAGCAGAAATGGATATTTCTTGTACCATTTGTAAAGGTGCTGGATGTAATTTGTGTAAATACTCTGGTTGGGTAGAGATTTTAGGTTGTGGTATGGTGGATCCTAATGTTCTTGACAATTGTGGTATTGATAGTAAAAAATACGCTGGCTTTGCATTTGGTATGGGTATCGAACGTATCACTAATCTGAAATATGTAATTAAGGACTTGCGTCTTTTCTCTGAGAATGATACCCGTTTCTTGTCTCAATTTGAGACGGAATTAATATAAATTAATGTTCAAAAACAATTATTGCATCATATTATTCTCCATTATGACGAAGTCTGGGAATAATGTGATGCTTTTTAGTCTTTGATCTTGTCGCTGAAATTCGATATGCCTATTATAAAATTACATGGAACCAGATCATATCATTGAATCAATAAAAAGAACGGCACGAGAGCTTTTTCGTCAAAATGGTTATCATAAAACCAGTGTGAATACTTTGGCGAAAAAGGCCAAGATAGCAAAAGCTACTGTGTACAAATATTTTGATAGCAAAGAAATGATTTTGCATGCCATCTTGATGGATTATCTTCGCGCGAGCTTGCAGGATATTTTAAAAACGACCAAATATGAAGATGATATGGCTTCTTTTTTGGGTTTTACGATTTTGCGGGTAAGCCGACTAACCTACACCGTTTGCAATGAGTTGATCGGATGGGAGTTTATTCGGGAGTCTGCGAATGCTCAGGAATACCTAAAAACCCTTTCTGAAGATTTGGAGTTTCTGCTCTTAAGTACATTCATTCAAAATGAAAAAATTAATGAAGCGATTAGTGAAGAAAAGTTGACCTTTCTGATTAAATCCAGTAAAAGTATTGTATTTTCATTTGCGTTTACTGCGGTTTCGGATGCTGATGTGCGTAAAAATTTTATTTCCTTTCAGAAGGAAATCCTGCCTTACCTTGTTCAGGCAACTGTTCAATAAGTTCCCTTTAACGCTGTCATTCTTGTTCCAATGGCCGGGACTCTCCTCTTTCAATGTTTTTTCTTTCTTGTGATTTGCTTTTTTTCATATTTACGTTTGTAGATATTCGATTGCGCTATTATAGCCTATACGAAGCCGATAGCACGTGAAGAGTTCCTTTATAGTCGTGATAATCAATGCTTATAAATAATTTGTGCAGGTGAAAAATCGTTATAAAAATTGTATTTTTGCATCCTATGAGTAGAAGAATTCCACAAGATAAAAAGTTCTTGAAAGATATTGCCATCATTGATATTGCCGAAGAGGGTAGAGGTGTTGGAAAAACCGAAGATTTGGTTTTGTTTGTTGAAAAAGCTGTTCCGGGAGATGTTGTTGACGTGGAGCTTATGCGCAAGAAAAAGAATTTTGCAGAGGCTCGTGTAACTGCTTTAAAAGAGGCCTCGTCTTATCGTGTAAATCCTTTTTGTGAGCACTTTGGAGTTTGTGGCGGATGTAAGTGGCAACATATGACATATGATGCTCAATTGAAATTTAAGCAACAGTCTGTCGATAATGCTTTATCGCGTATTGGGAAGGTTGATACCTCTGCTATGGAAAGTATATTAGGCTCGGTGCAAACAGAATATTATAGGAATAAATTAGAGTACACTTTTTCAAACAAAAAGTGGTTGACTTCTGTGGATGAAGATGCGTCTGTATTGGAAATGAATGCTTTGGGATTTCACGTGCCGGGACGTTTTGATAAAATTTTAGATATTGATCATTGCTATCTGCAAGAAGACCCTTCAAATGAAATTCGCAATGCAATTCGTGATTTTGCACTTGGCCAAGGCATTACGTTCTACGATTTGCGTGAGCATACAGGTGTTTTGCGTAATTTGATTATCCGTATTTCTTCTACTGGCGAGATGATGGTGATCGTTGTTTTTGCTTATCCAGAAGAGGGGCAGGTAGAATTGCTGATGAATGATGTCAAAGAAAAGTTCCCACAAATCACTTCGCTATTATATATTGTCAATCAGAAACGCAATGATACGATCTTTGACCAAGATATCCATATCTACGCGGGGCGTGATTTTATTTATGAGGAGATGGAAGGATTACGGTATAAAGTTGGACCTAAATCTTTCTATCAAACGAATTCTGCACAAGCTTACGAGTTATATAAAATCACCCGTGATTTTGCCGGTCTGAATGGCGATGAATTGGTATATGATTTGTATACGGGTGCTGGTACGATAGCAAATTTTGTTGCTAAGCAAGCTCGAGAAGTTGTGGGTGTAGAGTACGTTCCTACAGCTATTGAAGATGCACAAGTCAATTCGTCCATCAATAATATTACGAATACAAAGTTCTATGCTGGAGATATGAAGGATGTTTTGACCCCTTCCTTCATTTCCGAACATGGTAAACCTGATGTAGTGATTACAGACCCGCCACGTGCAGGAATGCATGCCGATGTTGTGGCACGTTTGTTGGAAATGGAATCTCCGCGTATCGTATATGTGAGTTGTAATGCTGCGACGCAAGCGAGAGATCTTTTGTTGTTAGCGGAGAAATATGAGGTAAAGCGTATTAAACCGGTGGATATGTTTCCGCATACGCAACATGTTGAGAATGTCGTCTTATTGGAGTTGAAAAAGTAATTGTACCATTATGGAAGTAGAAGATTTATTTGCAGGGTCTGCAAGAGAAGAAAATACAACATCTACAGGACAAAGTCCATTAAAGAGCCTGCAGGTCGATCTCGATTTTTATAGTGAATCAATCCGCGAGGTAGCGTTAGAAATTGTGGAAGAAGGGTATTCTGAATATCCCATTTTTATAGCTCATCAGCATGAAGTCTCTGTTGGCGAGGTTATATTGGATCGCAAAGAGCTGGATACAAAATGGACAATTAATGCGTCTACATTGGAAGAGTTCGTTTCGATGGATATCATACAGGAGGATCGCAAATCGTCCTTCATTCAGAACTATAAACCTGCTAAAGATTTTATGTGTCTGTTTGTTGTCGTTGCGGAGGGGGCCAATTTTGTTTTTTATCCTTACAAGTAGCGGACATAAGAATATTTAAACTTTTTTAACAGTACAAGTGTCCAACTATTATTAATTTTAGCCAATAGGTAACGTGTAAATTACAATATTGTACGATTGAAAATAAGTGTGCATGCGATCTTGAGCATGCGCTATTGGATTCAATGAAACTGCTGCTACACGCTAAAACTAATCGGGATAATTGAAGAGAGCTAATAGGATGAAAATATTACAGATACAGATAGTAGGTTTTTTTTTACTTTTATTTACCTATTTCGGCGCTACTGCTCAGCAACAGCAGAAGGTTTCGGGTATGGTTTTACAAAAGGGTAACGGTAATCGCATTGGAGATGCGGTGGTAATTAATCTCCGTACGCACAGATCAACGCTGACCAATTCTTTTGGTGTTTTTACCATCGATGCATCAGTAGGAGATTCGTTATCTTTCACTAAAGTGGGTTATTCCCCTGTAAAAACCGTGTTAACCAATTTGAATGAGTTTTATGTGGAATTGCAAGAGGGCATACGATTGGAGACTGTCATTGTTGAAAGGAAAACGAAAGAAGCTGAATTAAACGATGCTATGAATAACTATTCCAAAAAGGGTGTTTATAATGGCGGTAAAAATAAGTTTGGAACTTATTTGGGTAGCCCTGCCACTGCACTTTATAATCTTTTTGGGCGAGAGGCTAAAAACGCAAAGCGCTTTGGACGATTCATGGATAGAGAGAAAGAGGAGTTGCAAGTTGACCGTATTTTTTCCCGTGAAGCTGTTAAGAATCTAACGAAACTGGATAGTGCTGAGCTGGATGCTTTTATGATACGTTATCGCCCATCTTTTGATCTCGCTGAACATTGGGGACAATACGATCTGATGCATTACGTGCAACAGTCTATGGAAGATTTTGATGCAAAGGGGAGACCTAAAGGTTCATTATTGCCAGATATTGAAGTGAAGACACAGGAGAAGTAGAACAGTTTATGCTCGAGCTCATGTTCTATTTTAAATAAATATGAGTAGATAATGTAGCGTTTTGACTGCATGGAGGAAGTTTAATAGCGCTTTTTTCCTCGTTTGGTAACAAAAAAGTTGATAAAAATATCTTTTGGCACTTAGTTTGATTTTAGTAGAGCTGTATTAGTTTAAATATAAAGTCTTAGATCGCATACATATGAAAATGAATAGAAAATTGGCTGTATTTGGTTTGACAGTCGCAACCTCAGCTATGTTATTTGGAAGTTGTTCTACCATCCAAAATACGAATAATGCCACTAAAGGCGGAGTCATTGGTGGTGTTGCCGGGGGTGCATTAGGTGCATTAATCGGTGGGAAAGCCGGTAATACGGCAATTGGTACTTTGGCCGGTGCTGCAATCGGTGGCGCTGCTGGTGTATTGATTGGTAAAAAAATGGATAAGCAAGCAGCTGAGATTTCTAAAACTGTTGAAGGAGCCGAAGTTACGCAATCTGCAGAGGGTATCGTTGTTAAGTTTGATTCAGGTATTTTATTTGACTTTAATAAATCAGACCTTAAAGCGTCAGCCAAAGATAATATTGCTAATTTGGTCACTACATTGAATAAAGAACAGGGTACTGAAATTTTGGTAATCGGACATACCGATAATGTAGGTTCACTGGCTGCAAATGAAAAGGTGTCTTTGGACCGTGCGAATTCAGTGCGTGCTTTTGCAGTATCTAAAGGTTTGGCCTCATCACGTATCCGTACTGAAGGCAGAAATTTCTCTGAACCAATTGCAAGTAATGATACAGAAGCTGGACGTGCACAAAACCGTCGGGTCGAGATCGTCATCGTAGCGGGCGATCAAATGAAAAAAGAAGCGAAGCAACAAGCAGGACAATAACTCGATTTAAGACGTTCGTCTTTCCGATTTGTTCTATTTGATGTTCAATCATAAAAAAGCGTTGATAAACTCAACGCTTTTTTTTTGGAATAAAGTGGGTAAAAATTTCTAATGTGATTCATTTAGACCTGAAATGTGACAAATCATAAATCATATTTCTGTCTGACAAACTGTCATTATATGGATTTAAATTTCTAACTTTGTAATCTTTGAAACAACCATTGGTTGGAAATTAATTCATCAAATTATGGATTTCTGAACGGGTTGACTTCATTAAATAATAAAAATTATATTCTATTGAATAGCGAGCTATGCTAGATTTAACACATACCACTAAGGAACACGACGAATCTCGTCAGGGTGAGGCATTATTATTGGAACAGGATCCGACTTTAAGCACTGGACGTAAACTTTATATTGAAAGTTACGGTTGCCAGATGAATTTCTCGGATAGTGAGATTGTTGCTTCTATTTTGTTGGATAAAGGATTTGAGACTACCAAGAATTATCAGGAGGCTGATGTTGTTTTTATTAATACCTGTTCGATCCGCGAGAATGCCGAACAACGTGTTCGTAACCGGTTAAAGGAGTTTGAAGCTGCTAAAGCAAAGAATCCTGGAATGATCGTTGGTGTATTGGGTTGTATGGCCGAGCGTCTAAAGTCGAAGTTTCTGGAAGAAGAAAAATTGGTTGATGTTGTGGTGGGACCAGATGCTTATCGTGATCTGCCTAATTTGATTGATCAGGTTGACGATGGTGCTAAAGCCGTAAACGTTTTATTATCAAGAGAGGAAACGTATGCTGATATCAATCCGGTTCGTTTGAATTCAAATGGCGTCACCGCTTTTATTTCAATTATGCGCGGTTGTGATAATATGTGTTCTTTCTGTGTGGTTCCTTTCACACGGGGTCGCGAACGTAGTCGTGATCCGCAGTCTATTGTGAAAGAAGCTCAAGATCTTTTTAATGTGGGCTATAAGGAAGTTACGTTGTTGGGACAAAATGTCGATTCCTATAAATATACTGCTCCAGTAGCAGAAGGCGATGTTCCTAGCGAAACTGTCACTTTTGCTACTTTGCTTACGATGGTTGCGGAAATCAGTCCACTTCTGCGTGTTCGTTTTTCAACTTCTCATCCAAAAGATATTACAGATGAGGTATTGTATGCGATAGCATCACATGAAAATATCTGTAATTATATTCACTTGCCCGTGCAGTCTGGGAATTCCAGAGTATTGGAATTGATGAACCGTACGTATGATCGTGCGTGGTATATGGAGCGTGTGGATGCAATTCGTCGTATTATACCGGATTGTGCTATTTCTACCGATGTCATTACTGGTTTCTGCACGGAAACGGAAGAAGAGCATCAGGATACACTTTCTATGATGGACTATGTGAAGTATGATTTCGCTTATATGTTTGCTTATTCGGAAAGACCGGGCACATTGGCGGCGAAAAGATATGCAGATGATATTCCTGAAGATATTAAAAAACGGCGCTTGACGGAAGTTATCAATAAACAACGCGATCATAGTTTATATCGTTATCAACAATTTGTTGGAAAAGTCTGTAAGGTACTCATTGAAGGGTTTTCAAAACGATCTGAGTTCGATTTTTGTGGACGTAACGACCAAAATGCATTGGTTGTCTTTCCAATAGATCCTCGATTTAAGCAAGGTGATTATGTGAATGTCCTTGTTGAATCATGTACATCTGCGACGCTGTTAGGGAAAATTGTTGATTAAGCTAACTTAGATTATTTTATTTCCAACTGGAAATTTATGGATAACCAAGATATAAAGAATAGATTTGGAATTATCGGTAATTCGCCATTGTTGAATCGGGCAATTGATATTGCGCGGCAAGTGGCTCCGACTGATATTTCCGTATTAATACAAGGTGAGAGTGGTAGTGGTAAAGAAGTTTTTTCGCATATTATCCATCAATTGAGTTCACGTAAGCATGGCCCCTTTATTGCGGTCAACTGTGGGGCTATACCAGAAGGAACCATTGACTCTGAGTTGTTCGGTCACGAAAAAGGTTCTTTTACGGGAGCACATGAAGCTAGAAAAGGCTATTTTGAAGTTGTTGACGGTGGAACGATTTTTTTAGATGAGGTGGGTGAGTTACCTTTGGGTACGCAAGCACGATTGTTACGCGTATTAGAATCAGGTGAGTATATAAGGGTCGGATCATCCAAAGTGCAGAAAACAAATGTGCGTGTAGTTGCCGCTACAAACGTGAATGTTTTTGAAGCTGTACAAAAAGGTAGATTTCGCGAAGATCTTTATTATCGTTTAAATACTGTACCCTTGCGTGTGCCCTCTTTACGTGAGCGTCCTGAAGATGTCAACTTGTTATTCCGTAAGTTTATTGTGGACTTTTCTGAAAAGTACCGTACTCCGGGCGTTCAATTGACGGACGATGCTCAGAATATGCTACGCAACTATAGTTGGCCTGGAAATGTGCGTCAACTGAAAAACGTTGCCGAACAAATCGCTGTTTTGGAGAAAGAACGTGTTGTAGATGCGTATACACTTCAAAATTATTTGCCCAATGAATCCCGGACGAGTCTTCCTGCAGTGGTTCCGTCAAATAATGGAGGGAAGGAGGATTTTTCAGAAAGAGATTTGCTGTATAAAGTTTTATTTGATATGAAGAAAGATATGGTTGATCTGAAAAAACTGGTGGTTGAATTGATTCAGAAGGGCGTTGACTCTAGCACGTTTGATCAAAATTCTCCATACATTAATCAATTATATCAAGAGATCGAGCCACACTTGAAATCGGAGCCGGAAAATTATACAACACCGACCTTGACGATACATTCGCCGGCAAATGCTGCAAATGTGTTAAAAAATCCTGTTTCAAAGGATGACTATCTGCAGGATGCAGAAGAGGTGGAGGAATCTTTATCACTTGTTGATAAGGAATCTGATTTAATCAAGAAGGCGTTGAAAAAACACCGAGGTAAGCGTAAAGCTGCCGCACAAGAGCTGGGAATTTCTGAAAGAACTTTGTATAGAAAGATTAAAGACTTAAATTTAGATTAGGGGTTACAGATGTTGTCAAAAAAAATAGTATATACTTTTCTCACGACAATCTTTTTGTTTGTCATGAATAGTTGTGGGGTAAAATATGGATTTACTGGTGGGTCTATTCCTGAGGGAATGAAAACCGTTAATATTCAATATTTCGAAAATATCGCTCCATTAGTTTACCCGACATTAAGTCAGAATTTTACGGAGGCACTTAAAGAGCGTATTCGTAATCAGTCTCGATTGAGTCAGGTGAACCAGGATGGTGACGCTAACTTTGAGGGGTTTATCACGGAGTATACGATAAGTCCTGCTGCTGTTGAAGCGGGGACTGATCGTGCTGCTATGAATAGATTGACGATCACAGTCAAAGTGACTTATCATAATAAAATTAATCCTAAGGACGACTTTGAACAGCCATTTACACGTTTTAAAGAGTTCGCTGGAAACCTTCAGAGTGCACAGGAAGAGACTTTGGGTAAGGAAATTATTCAAATGTTAACGGAAGATATATACAATAAAGCTTTTGCTAATTGGTAACTCTATTTATAAGATGAATCTTAATGTATCATTACCCAATAAGGAGCTTTTTTTTCGAGCACTCAACTACCCTGATACGGTAGAGGAAGATTTGATTTTGGCCTTGATTGAAAAATACCCTTATGCACAGAGCTTACGATTCGTTTATGAACGTAAAGTTTTTGAGAAACATCAAACTGTTCAGAATTTATCTTCCACGCTGTTATATGCTTGTTCCCCGAGTTGGCTTTATGAATTTGTGCATGTTAAATCTGCCGTAGATTCTGAAGCAATAACGCAATCGGATGAATTATTAGTGGATGAGGAATCTATTGGCGATGATCGTATTGTCGAAATTGCGGCCGATGGAGGAATAGAGGAGGATGAGTTGAATCGTTTGATTGAGGTTGGAGTTGCAACAGATTATTTTCGGTCGAATAATCAACAGGATGTAGCTATGGGTGATTTGCAGGAGTCTCCAGTTGTGGCCACGGCTCCTCAGGAATCTGTTGCCAACGAAAGTAATGATAGTCAAGAGCATGTTTCTGTTTATGATGATGATACGATGCCATACAGTTTTTTGTGGTGGCTACATAAAACAAGATTGGAGTATGCTCATACTTATCAGCCCTACGTTAAATCACCTTTGAGCCCAATGAAGCCATCAAGTGATGATGTCGCTAAAATTCACGAAAAATTAGATAGTCAGCTATTAGATCAACAGATTCGTGAGAATATTTTTCATTTGCAACCGCCTGAGGCGAAATTAAGTGATGAGGTTAAAACAACAGTCGCTTTTCAGATACCGCGCAAGTCTGACAAGGTCATTGAGAAGTTTATTCGCGAAGAACCTATCATTCAACCGCTACAAGCGGAGAAGTTGGATTTAGAGAATAAAGCCAGGAAAAGTTCGGAAGATCAGTACTCACTCGTTACCGAAACGCTTGCAAAAATCTATGTGGAACAGGGCTTATATCCAAAGGCAATAGAGGTTTACAAAAAATTAGTTTTGAAATATCCAGAAAAAAATGCTTACTTTGCGGCACGCATAACAGAATTAGAAAAGAAATTAAATTAATAACATAAAGAGATGCAAGGATTATTAATCGGTCTAATCATATTGGCTAGTATTATTTTAGCGTTTTTGGTTTTAATCCAAAATCCAAAAGGAGGAGGTTTGTCATCTGGTTTTTCGGGTGGAACGAATCTTATGGGTGTAAAACGTACAGGTGACATTTTGGAAAAAGGTACTTGGATCATGGTTATTGCCATCATGGTGTTTAGCTTGGGTGTAAATATTATTGGAACATCGCCAAGCACATCCAAAGGAGGATTGGGGGGGCAAATTGAAGCGCCTGCTCAGCAAGGTCCATTGAACTTAGGTACTGGACAAAATCCTGCTGGTGCTCCTGCTGGACAAGAGCAAACAGCTCCGGCTCAATCTCAGGAAAAAGTACCAGCGACAGCGCCTACCACGAAACCAGCGGAAGAGGCTAAAAAATAGTTGTCAATAAAAAATTATACGCCCTGTTTGTGAAAGCAAACGGGGCTTTTTGTTTTCTGTATTTTTTAGACGTTGTTGTCAATGAGTGGTTCGTGAAGGTTTTGCTAAGCGGATTAAGCGTATTAAATCGAATGGATATTCGGTAAGCAGAAGTAAGACTGGCAGACATAAAATGACAGTGTGACAGCAAAATGAATTTTTGTCGATTCGGATGTTAACTTTTGTGTGAAAAATTGTCTTAAAAGCCCTTCCAATTACAATTGGCATAAAAGATGATGTGCTTATAGCGATTATAACATAAAAATAAATTCAAAACAGATAAAAGTAAATTAATTATGGCATTAAGTATCAAACCTATCGGAGACAGAGTAGTAGTAGAAGCTGCTCCAGCAGAAGAAAAAACAGCTTCAGGGTTGTATATCCCCGATACAGCAAAAGAAAAACCATCTCAAGGTACAGTAGTTGCTGTAGGTACAGGTAAAGTTGACGAACCGTTAACTGTGAAAGTTGGTGACAAAGTATTATACGGAAAATACGCAGGTACTGAAATTACTTACGAAGGAAAAGAGTACTTAATTATGCGTGAGTCTGATATTTACGCGGTCATCTAATTCATACAAAAGATTATTTAAAAAAGAGCTTACTGGCTCGGTTAAAAATTCAAGTTTATTTTAGTGGAGCTGTAAATTTGGATGTTAAAAGATAAAACCGGTTTGCGGTTTAGTATAATATCTTCATTACACTTCTTGAAATACTTAATACTTATAAAAAATGGCAAAACAAGTAAAATATAACGTTGAGGCTCGTGAAGCCCTTAAAAAAGGTGTAGATACTTTAGCAAATGCAGTTAAAGTAACATTAGGTCCTAAAGGACGTAACGTAATTATTGAAAAGAAATTTGGTGCTCCAGTAATTACTAAAGATGGTGTCTCGGTAGCGAAGGAAATCGAATTGAAAGACGCTTTAGAAAATATGGGTGCGCAAATGGTAAAAGAAGTAGCTTCCAAAACAGCTGATCAAGCGGGTGATGGTACCACTACTGCTACAGTATTAGCGCAAGCAATCGTTGCTCCAGGTATCAAGTCTGTGGCTGCTGGTGCTAACCCAATGGATCTAAAACGTGGTATTGACAAAGCGGTTGCTACTGTAGTTGCCAACTTGAAATCACAATCTCAAGAAGTTGGTCAAGATAACAATAAAATCAAACAAGTTGCTACAATTTCAGCTAACAATGACGAAGTAATTGGTTCGTTAATTGCACAAGCGATGGAAAAAGTTGGTAATGATGGTGTTATCACTGTAGAAGAGGCTAAAGGTACTGAAACAGAAGTTAAAACTGTCGAAGGTATGCAATTTGACCGCGGTTATTTGTCACCATATTTTGTGACAAATTCCGATAAGATGGAAGCAGAATTGGATAATCCATATATTTTGATCTATGACAAGAAAATCAGCAACATGAAAGAATTGCTGCCTATCTTGGAGAAACAAGTTCAAACTGGCAAACCTTTATTGATCATTGCTGAAGATCTAGATGGTGAGGCTTTGGCGACCTTGGTGGTTAATAAAATCCGTGGTTCTTTGAAAGTTGCAGCTGTCAAAGCTCCAGGTTTCGGCGACCGTCGTAAAGCCATGTTGGAAGATATTGCGATCTTAACTGGTGGTACGGTGATTTCAGAAGAAAGAGGTTTCAAATTAGAAAATGCTGAGTTATCTTACTTAGGTCAAGCTGAGAAAGTTCAGGTTGATAAAGATAATACAACCATCATCAATGGTTCTGGAAATGTGGAAGATATCAAAGCACGTGTTGCACAGATCCGTTCACAAATTGAAACAACAACTTCAGACTACGATCGTGAAAAACTACAAGAGCGTTTGGCTAAATTGTCTGGTGGTGTAGCTGTATTGTATGTAGGTGCAACTACTGAAGTTGAGATGAAAGAGAAAAAAGACCGTGTTGATGATGCTTTGCATGCAACTCGTGCTGCTGTTGAAGAAGGTATTATCGCTGGTGGTGGTGTTGCATTTATCCGTGCTACTGAAGCTTTGTTAGATCTAAAAGGTGAAAATGAAGATGAGCAAATTGGTATTGATATCATCAAACGTGCGATTGAGGAGCCGTTACGTCAGATCTGTAACAATGCAGGTATCGAAGGTGCAGTAATTGTTCAAAAAGTAAAAGAAGGAACTGCAGATTTCGGTTACAATGCGCGTACAGACCGTTATGAAAACTTAATTGCTGCTGGTGTAATTGATCCAACTAAAGTATCTCGTGTAGCGCTAGAAAATGCTGCTTCAGTTGCTTCAATGCTATTGACTACTGAGTGTGTTTTAGCTGACGAAGCTGAAGAAAACCCTGTAGGTGCTGGTGCTCCTCCAATGGGTGGTGGTATGGGTGGCATGATGTAAGATCATCCACTTTAAAAAAAAATACGGGCTCTTTT
>DGIS01000007.1:160160-168913 GCA_002386525.1 Sphingobacterium sp. UBA4616 | reverse complement strand
AAAAGAGCCCGTATTTTTTTTGACCTTAGTAACCCTTTGCCGTATCGTCTCCACGCGGATCGGCTCCGGTCTGTAATTTACCGTCCGGTAATACCACGATATTCTCCACACGACCGATTGCCCCCCTCTGATTTATCGTATAGCCATCTTTTGCCAATTGATTACGCAGGTTGGCATCAATGGCATTATGCTCGACATCGACATGATCAGGAAGCCATTGATGATGAAATCTTGGCAAGCTAACAGCTGCCTGTGCGTTCTTTCTGAAGTCGATGACGTTTAGAATAGTCTGAAAAACAGACGTAATAATCGTCGATCCTCCTGGGGTGCCGACAACCATAAATAGCTTGCCATTTTTTTCTACAATAGTAGGTGTCATCGAACTGAGCATTCTTTTACCTGGCTGAATCTCATTTGCCTTTTCACCTGTCAAACCGTACATGTTAGGTACGCCGGCTTTCACCGAAAAATCGTCCATTTCATTGTTTAATAGGAAGCCTGCGCCGGCTACAAATACGCCCGATCCATACGAATCATTAAGTGTCGTTGTAATAGACACCGCATTACCTTGTGCATCAACAATATTAAAATGCGTTGTTTGCTCACTTTCATAGCCAGGTATGATGTCAGCATTGATCTCTTTACTCAATGCCGCTTTATGGAAATTAAATGCATGCAGTTTACTTGCATTGGAACTGGAGTCTATGAGATGTTGGATAGGTACCTTAACAAAATCAGGATCCCCGAGATACTTCGCTCTATTGGCATAGACATAGCGTTCGGCCTCCACTATAACACGAATAGTTGAATCGGTCTGAAACCCCCAACGTTGTAGCGGAAACTGCTCAACGGATTTGAGTAGGGCTAAAAGAGAAGTTCCTCCACTAGATGGTGGCGGCATCGAAATGACTTTATATCCTCGATAGTTTGTATGAATTGGACTGCGCCAAATTGCTTGGTATTCCAAGAGGTCTTGGTGCGTAATAATTCCTTTTCCTTGACTCATTTCAGCGACCAGTAAGTCTGCTGTTTTCCCTTTATAGAAGCCATCTCGACCCTCATCTGCAATTCTTTCCAGTGTTTTTGCAAGTTCCTCTTGAAGAAATAGATCTCCCGATTTCCATGAGGTCGTTTTGATAATCGCCGCGCCAGACGGGTTTAGCCTGACAAAACGATCTTTATGGCTTTCAAACTCATTGGCTTGTCTTTGACTGATTTTAAAACCTTTTCTGGCTAGCTGGATTGCGGGGAGTAGGAGATCTTTCCACTGTAATTTACCATACTTTTTGTGTGCTTCCCACATACCCGCGACAGAACCAGGAATACCTGATGCTAATTGACTATACAGGCTCAGCTCTGGAACAACATTACCTTGCGCATCAAGATACATATCTCGTGTTGCTTTTAAAGGAGCTTTCTCGCGAAAGTCCAGCGCATCTAATTCGCCATTATGATCACGATAGAGCATAAAGCCGCCGCCGCCAATATTTCCGGCATTTGGATAAACCACTGCAAGGGCAAATTGTACGGCAACTGCAGCATCTATTGCATTTCCACCTTGTTTTAAGATCTTTACACCAATTTCTGAAGCCAAAGGGTGAGCAGTTACTACTGCCGCCTTATTAAATGTACTGGGTTGCTCAACGCTGGAATTTAGCCGCTGTTTTGTTGTACAAGAAGCAATGAACACGCTAGCTATGAGCGAATAGGTTATGAATTTATGCATCGTATCCGATTTACAATTTTAAATAGCATCTCAGGGAGTTGTAGAAATCATCTTATTAAGTCATTATTTGAGCTTCGTGTTATTTTTATGCCGGTCGGCATCCCGAATTGATTTCTTTTGAAGATTTTGCTCCAGGGCTTCCGTCAAGTCGATGCCAGTTTGATTGGCAAGGCACATCAAAACGAATAATACATCAGCCATCTCATCTGCTAAATTAACTTCTTTATCAGATTTTTTGAACGATTGTTCCCCATATTGCCTTGCCATAATGCGTGCAACTTCACCAACTTCTTCCATCAGTATGGCTGTATTTGTCAATTCGTTGAAATAACGTACTCCGGTACTATTGATCCATTTGTCAATAACTAACTGTGCTTCTTTGATGGTCATATTGTTGAATAAAAAATTAAAAGTTTTCCTTATCTTTTGTATCCATGATGATGGTAACTGGGCCATCGTTCAAAAGGTCTATTTTCATATCGGCACCGAAGATACCAAGCTGAATTTCTTTTTGAAGTAAGTGACTCAGTAGTGAAGCCATTTCTTCATACATTGGTTTAGCTTTATCTGGTTTTGCCGCTCTGATGAAGGAAGGTCTGTTGCCTTTTTTTGTTTGGGCAAAGAGCGTGAATTGTGATATGAGTAGGATATTTCCGTCTACATCTTGTATTGATTTATTCATCAAACCCTGCTCATCCTCGAAAATGCGCAAGTTGATAAATTTTTGCCCTAGCCATTTGAGGTCGTCTATCGTATCAGCCTCTTCAACTCCTAATAAGATCATTAGTCCTTTTTGGATATGGCCTGTAATCTGATTATTTACTGTACAAGAAGCCTTGGTAACTCGTTGTATAACTGCGCGCATAATGAAAAGTATAAAACCAAAGGTAAAAATTCCAATTGTCAAACGCGATCAGAAATTCAATTTTATCTACCATATAAAAAGAAATCTCTCTTTTTTCCTTCGGAGAAAAGAGAGATTTCTTTTAGAAGTGTTTGTTCAGAAAATATCTTCAGTGCGGTTTGTCCGATGTTATCGGCTTTGGGATGATCAAGTTCTTATAAAAATATGCTAGAATTTGAAGTTAAGGCCCAATAGGAAATTCGTTGGTGCTTGTGGGAAATAAAAATTATAGTATTTCCGGCTATCACCTTCCATCCAGCCAAAAGTGTAGCCATTAGCCTCATACTTCTCGTTCAATATGTTGTTGACCTGTAATGTTGCACTGATGTTTTTAAAGCCCAATGCTGTAAAGCTATAGTTTGCCAAAAGATTGTTGACAAAATAAGAGGAAATGCTTCTTTCTTTTGTAGATGAATTATCCAAGTATTGTCTAGCTACAAATTTGGATAAAAGTGAAAATGTAAGCGGTGTTATAGGGCTATAAGAGAAATTACTTGACAAGATAGTTGCTGGAGACAATGCGATGTCCGTTTTTGTATAAAAAAATCGTGTATCACCAATTACCTCTTCAAAGTTTTTGATTTTATTTTGGCTAAAACTCGCAGTTGCTTTCCAGTTGAGCTGTTTACTGATGGTCCATGAACCATCGAACTCGATGCCAATCCGATAGCTATCGTTGACATTTTGGCGAATCGGAGAGCCTGTATCACTGATTTCGCCAGTTGGAATCAGCTGATTTTTGTAAAACATCCCATATCCGTTCAACCCGATGTTAAGTTTTTCGTTTGCAAATCGGTAACCAAATTCTATATCCTGCATTTTCTCAGGTGTTGGATCAGGTAAACTGCTGTTTTTTTCTATAAAATCTTTGCGAACAGGCTCTTTCTGCGCAAAGGCATAGGAAGCATACACATTTGAATAATCATTTAAGAGATAAGTTGCGCCCGCTTTTGGGTTTAAGAAATTGAATTTTGGGTGATAGTTATAGTTTTTGACCTTATCGTCATCGCCATATATGTGATAGTCTACATTTCTATATTGGACATCAGCCATAAGAATCCATTGGTCCAATTTGTAATCGATCTTTAGGAAATTACTGAAATCATTTTTTTGTGATTTTCCGAAGTAGTAGTTGTCATCCAAAAATCCTGTTGAGGCATATTGTGCCCATATGACTTGACCATAATGCTTCCCTCTGTATTGATTGTAGGCTCCACCCCAGGTAATCTCCAGCTGATCGTTGGGTTTATAATTGAGGGAGTAGGTCAGGCCATAAAAATAGTTGTCCAACCATCTTCTGCGGACTAGATCTGTTTTTTGTATGGTATCTTTTCCGATAATCACATTGGGCAGGCCATATTTACTCAATTTATCGCCAGGTCTCATTTCTTCATAGTAGCCATAACCTCTGGTATAATGGAGGGCGGTATTAAATGTTAACTTGTCGCTCAAGATATTGGTGTAATGAAGCTGATGATGTTTTTGCGTATAATTATCAGTTTGGTTTTTATAGGTGTACAGGTTATAGTTTCGACCAGCATTCATAAACCGATCTTTTTCAGCTCCCGATATTTCGAGCGCGTTATCGGCATAGTCATCCATACGTGACCGATCTCCAGTAATTAACGGTTCGGGAACGCCATTCCAGGCCTGATATGTTTTTTCTTTTCCCCAGAATACAATTCCTTTTAGGATGTGTTTCTTACCATAATAACCACCATCCACATAGAAAGATTGTAGGTCTGAACTCCCCCTTTCAATATAGCCATCGCTACTGATTCGCGATAATCTGGCATTGAATGCAAATTTGTCATTTATTAGTCCAGTGCCCACCTTCACTGTATTTTTCCACGTGTTGTAAGAACCAAAAGAATTATTAAGTTCTGCATAGGGATTTTCGGCCAGTGTGTTGGACTGAATATTTAATGAGGCTCCAAATGATCCCGCGCCGTTCGTTGAGGTGCCAATGCCACGTTGAACTTGGATGCTCTCTGTGGAAGATGCAAAGTCAGGAAGATTGACAAAAAATGAGCCCATGCTCTCCGCGTCATTTAGTGGAATGCCATTTAATGTTACGTTGATTCGTTGATTATCTGATCCGCGGATGGTCATCCCGGTATAACCGATGCCGGCTCCAGCATCTGAATTTACCTGTACGGATGGTGTTTGGTTAAGAAGAAAAGGGATATCCTGTCCGAGGTTGTTTTTGGTAATTTCCTCTTTTGAGATGTTTTTGAAGGTTGTAGGAGCATTTCTTTTAGCACGTGTGGATTGGACAAGTACCTCTTCCATTTGTATGGTAGTGGGTTCTAATTCGACCAGTAGTTCCATATTATCTTTTACGTTTACATTGCGGATCCATGTTTTATATCCGACAGAGGAAATCTGTATATGATGTTGCCCGGTATTGAGATGATAGAGCTTAATTATTCCATGGTTGTCTGACTGACCGTTGAAGGAAGCTTGTCCATCAATGGATACGGAAACGTTTTGTAAAGGGTTTTGGCTGGTCTTATCTACAGTTTTAATTGTCAGATTTTGCTGCGCAATGGCAATTTGGGTCGAAATAGTAGCTAAAGAGCTACAAATCAAAAATTTGATCATGGTAATGTATTTTGTTTGAGTTAAACAAATCATAGCAAGGGGTTACTATGATCGCACTATTTAACTAACCTCTCCCTACGCCAGCATTATCTGGATCAGGTGTACAGAATTTAATCTGTTGGGTATAATCTCAGCCTGTATTTGTGTTCCTGACAAAACAAGGCACCCCTATTTGATGCTGCGAATATATAGATTAAAAATTGAAATGTTATATAAAGAAGTATTTTATGACAAATTAAACAAGGAAGATGTTTGTTGTTATTTCTTTTTGGTTAATATTTTATGTAAATTGTTGTTTTTGGTATATATTGTTCTTTTTAGGTACCTTGGCATGAAATTTTCTACTAGTGGTATGTATTCATACAGGTCAAAATTTTAGTTACTAAATCGATAGTGAGGAGATAAAATGTTAAAATATTTAAGCGCTAATTATATTCTACCGATTAGCTCGATGCCGATAAAAGATGGTATTGTTGCGGTAGATGAGGAGGGGGTAATTCAAGGGATCTTTGACCCAACGTCATTTACACCGATGGATAACGGTCAGGTCGAGAAATACGAAGGGGTTATAATTCCGGGTTTTATCAATGCACATTGCCACATTGAATTGTCGCATATGAAAGGTATTGTTGCCAAAGGTACAGGTCTTCCGAGCTTTTTGAGTAAGGTGATGACAACGCGTTCGGCTTCGATGAAGAAAATAGATGAAGCGATGGCAAAAGCCGACAGAGAGATGTACGAAAATGGTATTGTCGCAGTAGGTGATCATGCTAATACGGATAATTCTTCAAAATTGAAGGAGGATTCTGAAATCCTGTATCACACGTTTGTAGAGGTGATGGGAATTGAGCCAGACGAAGCTGATTTTAAGTTGAAGGAAGCGAAATCATTGATCCAAGAGTTTAGGAATGGTCATGTATCTATCACGCCACATGCTCCCTATTCTTGCTCTAAGGTACTTTTTAAAAAATTCAAGAAAATAGTTCCGGAAACAAACATTATTAGTATTCATAATCAGGAAAGTGAGGAAGAGAATAAGTTGTTCCGTTATAAAATGGGCGAATTTTTAGACTTTTATAAAAGTATTGGAAAAAATGCAGATACGATAAAAGCGCAGGCAAGAAATTCAATTCAATCTTATTTGCCTTATTTGCCTTACCCAAATAAATTGTTGTTGGTTCATAATACCTATACGTCTTTAAAAGATCTTGATTTTGTTGAGCGTATGGGGCGTGACGTCACGTGGTGTTTATGTCCGAAAGCTAACCTTTATATTGAGGGGGTTCTACCTAAAATTCAGAATTTTTTAAATGCAGGACAACGTATTGTGATCGGAACTGATAGTTTAGCTTCCAACGATACACTGTCCATTCTGGAGGAACTAAAGGTGTTACATGCACACTTCGAGGATCTTGATTTCTTACAGACTATACAATGGGCCACGATTAATGGTGCTATTGCGTTAAATATTCAGGACGAATTTGGATCATTGGAGGTCGGTAAAAAGCCAGGTGTTGTATTGCTTCAGGGGATGGAACATATGCGCTTGACTGATGATGTGAAGGTAAAACGCTTAGCCTAGTATTTTATTCCCCAAAACTTCTGTACTTTTGTTTTTAATGAACAACCCATGACTATACGAATGAAATTATAGTCATGGATTGCTCCATCTGACAGATGGAAGAAAAAATAAGTTACAGATGAAACATTTGAATATTTCAATAAGAGGTAAAGTACAGGGGGTCTTTTTTAGATTGACAACCAAGGCAGTTGCTGATCAAGTTGGTGTCAGGGGCTTTGTGGTCAATTTAAAAGATGGTTCCGTTTATATTGAAGCTGAGGGCGATGATTTTGCACTTGATTCACTGTTGGAGTTCTGCCAAGAAGGCCCCGAAGGTGCAATTGTTGAAAGTGTAGAAATAGAGGAAGGCGAACTGAAAAGCTTTTCTAATTTTGAAGTAGTTAAAAGAGTTCAATCTTAAGCCCAGTGTCTACGATCAAAAAATTTCTCAGCGATACCTTCATTTACGGTATAACGACTATCGTTTCAAGAATGATAGGATTTTTGATGACGCCGCTTTATCTGAGGAAATTTAAAGATGCGGCAGTCTACGGCATCTATTCTAATTTTTATGCCTGGATGTCTATGTTGAATGCTGTGCTGGCATTTGGTATGGAGACGACATATTTTCGCTATTTGCAAAAGGTCGAAACACAAGATAGATCTAAAGTATACAATAATAGTTTCTTTATTACGTTAGTCACTTCGTTTATTTTATTGTTATCTGTCTTTGTATTTACGCGGCCCATTGCAGCATGGTTTGCAGATGGTGGCGATGTTGATCTGTATGAGCGATATATTAAATATTTCGCTTTTATTCTTGTTGCTGATGCGCTTGCCGTTATCCCATTTACAAAACTTCGCGCTGAAGGAAGGCCCTATAAATATAGCGCACTAAAATTCGTTAATATTGGAGTTACGGTGATTTCAAACCTGTTCTTCATTTATTTCTTGCCTGATTGGGTTCACCAGTATAGCTTTTGGGCTGATTTTGCCGGAACATGGTTTAAAGAAGGCTGGATTGGCTATGTCTTTATTTCCAACCTTTTCGCGAGTATTGTTACATTAATCCTACTACTGCCCGAGTTGCTCACTTTCCGATTCAATCTAGATCGAAAATTACTGCATGAAATGTTAACGTATAGCTTCCCAATTTTAGTCGCTAATATTTCATTTATTATTAATGAGAATCTAGACAAAATGTTCTTTCTGAAATTGTTGCCCGGAGAGACTGGGAAAGACGAATTAGGTATCTATGGTGCGGTTGCCAAATTGGCCGTATTTCTAAGCTTATTTGTTACGGCTTTTAGGCTAGGGGCAGAACCATTTTTCTTTTCGTATTCGAAAAATCAGAATGCATCGAAAACCTATGCGCTAATCATGGAGTATTTTGTTATTTTGATGGTCATTGCAATGGTTGGACTAACCGTTAATCTCGATTGGCTTAAGTACTTCATTAAAGGAAATGAATCGGAAGTTGCTGTCTACTGGACCGGACTCAAAATTGTTCCAATTCTACTGTTTAACTATGTACTACTAGGGATATATATGAACCTGTCAATTTGGTACAAGTTGACAGACCAGACACGATATGCACTCTATATTTCAGGAATAGGAGCTTTATTAACGATTATGCTGAATGTTTGGCTGATTCCAGTGTATTCCTATGTTGGGGCTGTTTTGTCTACGACAGTGGTGTACTTGGTGATGATTGGCTTTTCACTGTACTGGGGTCAGATGTATTATCCTATACCTTATAAATTGATAAAAATTGCCATTTATCTTGGGGTAGGGCTTCTGATTTCATGGATGAGCTTTCAAGTTTTTCATAGTAACATCTGGATAGGCAATGGGATGCTATTGTTATTATTGGGCTTCACTTTTATTCTTGAAAAGAATGGGCTGATGAAATTAATTCGAAGAAAATAGCTGGTTTGTTCAATACATAAAAAAGGCGA
>DGIS01000007.1:0-159986 GCA_002386525.1 Sphingobacterium sp. UBA4616 | reverse complement strand
TCGCCTTTTTTATGTATTGAAAAATCTTAAAATACTTCAGTTTCGAAGGTATGTTCAATATCATGGAGTACATCCAAAATCTCGTCTTGCGTTTGTAAGCTGACAAGTTTCATTCTGGATTCTTTGAAATTTGGAATTCCTTTGAAATAATTTGCGTAATGTCTCCGCATTTCAAAAATCCCTAATTTATCACCTTTCCATTCAATGGATTTGTTTAAGTGTGTTTTACATACCTCGACACGTTCGGCAATAGTAGGCCCCTCCAGGCGCTCACCTGTGTGGAAGAAATGTTTGATTTCTCTAAAGATCCATGGGTAACCAATTGCAGCACGACCAATCATAATGCCATCAACCTCATATTCTTGTCTCCAGGCCGCGGCTTTCTCCACCGAATCCACATCACCGTTACCAAAAATTGGAATCTGAATGCGCGGATTGCGTTTGATGTCACGGATCATGGACCAATCAGCCTGACCTTTGTACAATTGCGCACGGGTACGGCCATGTATTGCTAATGCTTTTATGCCAACATCTTGCAATCGCTCTGCTACCTCGTATACATTTTTGGTATTGTCATCCCAGCCAAGACGTGTTTTTACTGTAACGGGTAGATGAGTTGCTTCAACAACAGCTTTGGTCATCGCAACCATTTTATCAATGTCTTGCAATAAGGAAGAGCCGGCTCCCTTACAGACCACTTTCTTAACAGGGCAGCCGTAATTGATGTCGATTAGATTTGGATTTGCTTTTGTGCAGATTTCAGCTGATTGGCGCATACTTTCAATATCTCCACCGAATATCTGGATACCGATAGGCCGTTCATATTCAAAAATATCAAGTTTTTGAACAGATTTAGCCGCATCACGAATCAGCCCTTCTGAGGAAATGAATTCAGTATACATTAAATCAACACCATTTTGTTTGCAAACATACCGAAATGGGGGATCGCTGACATCCTCCATCGGAGCAAGTAACAAAGGGAATTCACCCAAATCAATATTTTCACCAATCTTGACCGACATCTTCAATTTTTTTTTACAAAGGTACAAAATTTGGTATTAGTATAAAGTTAGCGAACTGTCATGAGTTTAGAGTCGACTTTTGATTTCTTCGGAACCCGTAGCGCGTTGTGCCGTTGTGTTTTGAGAACCACCGAAACGGTAGCTGAAAGATAGGATGGCAGTTCTACTGTCGGGATTAGATCTACCAATGAGCCTGATCGTTGGCGAGATCGTTTCATATCGTCGATTATTGGTTCTGAAAATGTCATTAACCACTAATTTCAGCGTGGCTTTTTTATTGAGGAAGTTTTTTTGGATGCCGGAATATATCTGTCCGTAGCTTTTGATATGACTGATTCCTACCGTTAAGCCAGACACATAGTTGCCACCCAATTCGATAGACCAATCCTTAGGCAATTTGAACAAATTTTGGCTGTTTAGACTTAATGTATTTCCCTTGCGGACAATTAGCTCATTTTCTTGTGGCAATTCATATTCATTCCGATAATAGTTCGCAAAATGGGTTGCCGACCACCAGCTGGTCAATTGGGTCGGGGCAATAAAAGAGATCCCATAATTTTTAAAAGAGCCTATATTTTCGGGCCTTTCAAAAGTGATATATGGGTTAAGCGAATCTCTTCCCAATATTTCGTTGACAACATTTGACCGCTGTGCATAATTCAGCGTTAAGACATATTTGCTTGCGTAAGTATAACCTAATTCAAAAGAGTGTTCATAGGCCGGGTTTAAGTTCGAATTTCCCTCAGCATAGGAAAAAGGATCTGTGTATACCCTGAATGGATTTAAATCCCAAAACGAAGGCCGTTGTACGCGATAGCTGTAGCTGGTCTGTACCTTATGATTGTCATTGGCTGTATAAGTGAAAAATGCTGCTGGGAATAGTTTGAAATAGGATCTTTCAAATTGTTCGTTCAATGTAATTTGATGACTACGTGTACGGGTGTGTTCACCACGAACGCCTATTTGCGTTGAAAACTTATGCCAGCTTTTTGATAGATTTAGATAACCCGCATGAATAGTCTCTTTGTAGATAAAGTGATTACTTGTACCCAGATCCGGAACATATTGATCATTTTGTAATGTGTCATAATGTAGATCGTTTTCAGTGCGCACATCACTACTCTTCCAGCCAGCCTCAAGTTTATACTCCTTTGGAAGCGGAAGTGTATAATCCAGTTTGGCGACATATACCTTATTGTCTGAGGGGATATCACCTATTCTGGAGGAACTTGCAGGCGGTGTTGAAGCGCCCACATTGTTGTATGCCGTATTCAGCTGCTGATCCATTTTTGAATAGTGGTCAACAAGGTCAAGATCTATTTTTAATTCATGGCCTTTATCATTGAGCTTTAAATTATAATTGACATTGTACAGCATATCTCGCCAACGCTCCTTGCCCTCCGTGATGGTCGTGGATGACCATACTAAATTATCGGTATTAAAGTTTCGGAAATTATTCGTGGTAGGCTCGTACTTTGGATATTTTCCGAATCCTCCATTAATTAAGAAACCTATCGTCTGTTTGGGATTTATGCTGTAGTCCATGCCGACTCTAAAATTATTAGATCGGAGTTTGGGCTGTATGGTATTCTCCTGCTGTGAATACGATTCAGGGACTGATTCTTGATCAGTGTAAAAATAGCGTGTAAGTGAGTTATAATATTTCAGATTTTGGAAATACTGATTATAAATCCCGAATACATTGATTTTTTCTGTACGATAATTAAGGTTTAGACTCCCGCCAAGATGTGCTCCTCTACCGGCACCGGCATTAGCCGATACGGAACCATTAAACCCTTGTTTGAGTCCTTTCTTTAACACAATGTTGATGATACCTGCAGATCCAGCAGCATCCTGTTTTGCATTTGGATTGGACATGACCTCGATTTTATTGATGTCCATTGAGGAGGTGCTCCGTAGGAGATTGGCCAATTGATCGGCGGACAGGTATGTAATTTTCCCATTGATCATAACCGTCGCTCCAGATTTACCTTTAATACTTAGCGAACCACTTTCATCGACAGCGACACCAGGAATCTTGCTGAGTAATTCCAGTCCGTTGTTGCCGTCTGCGAGCATGGAGTTTTCAATATTGAATACCAGCTTGTCCTGTTGCTGTTCGATAAATTGTTTTTTTCTTTCGACAACGACCTCGGCGAGATAAGCATTGTTTTGCAATAATAGGATCTTGCCAAGATCATACTCGTCAAAATGTTCGTCCAACCTGAAATGGGGACTGAAAGTATCCTGATGGGTAAGGCTTTTGACTTTAATAAAATAGGTGCCGGCTTTTAAGTTAGTGAACCTGAAATTTCCGGTACTATCTGAGGCTGCCGTACTAGCCAGGGTACCATCTTTGACGTGATAAAGCAAAATACTTACATAAGGAATGGCCTGTTTATCTTCGCCCACAGTCTGTCCTTTGATATGATTTGTTTTTTGGGCCTGGCTCGTAAATAAAGTACAGACCCAAAGGAGACTTAAGAGATAACGGAGGATATAAGGCATGGTGATGTGATTAAGTTGTTGCTAATTGTGGACGTCTTGATTTTTTTGTTGACTTTTTTTTCTTTCCCCACCAGATGTAAAATCCTGTTATAGGCAAAGTCGCACAGATAAGCGATGCGATGAAGTAAATGATTTTGGTGGTCATTCCACCGATAAAACCGGTATGCAAGGCGTAATTAGAACGCATGAGCCATTCTGTGGTATTGGCCTCATCAATTGGCCCTTGCTTGCGTCCGGTTAATTCCAAGGTATAACGGTCAAAAGTAAGATCTCTCCAGCTTCCGTTGGCCATATCCGTGCAGGCATATACCGTTTTGTCTTCCTTTTCAGGATAGTGTACGATGACCGCTTCCTTATTGAATTTTGCATACTCGTGACGTACTTTATACCAGATTTGATCCGCGACTACCAGCGCATCATTTAGTGGTTGGTCCGGAAGCTCAAGTTTATTATTCTTTTCCGTCTTCGGCTTGTTGGGGTAGCCTCCCGTCACCCAGACGACAGAACTTCGGATCCAGGGAAAACTCATAATTAGTCCTGTAAAGCACATGACCAATGCGATTGTTAGTGTATAAAAGCCCAATACGTTATGGAGGTCATAATTGACACGTTTGAATTTTGCTTTCCACTTGACGGTGAAACTTTGTTCTCTGGATCTACGGTTCCATTTCTTCGGCCACCATAATATCAAGCCTGTGATCAGCAGTATAAAAAAAATGAAGGTGCTCCAGCCAACGACCTGTCGACCTATTTTTACAGGCATCCAAAGATGACGGTGACCTTCATCCATGAAATGGAAAAAATCCTCGTGATCAACAATGGCCATGACTTCGGCTGTATAGGGGTTTACATAGACCAGGCTATCGGAATGGTCTAAGCTTACTTTGACCGACTTGTCCAGTCCGTAATACCAGGAGCTCCCAATTTCATGATCGGGAAGTACAGCCTTAACAGTTTTATAGATCGCAGAGGGTGGAAGCTGGTCTTCTGATTTTTGCGGTGCGACCTGAATATAGTTTGTGGTCAATTCTTTGATATCGTGTTCAAAGACAAGTACGCAGCCTGTAATTCCTAAGATAATAACGGGAATACCCGCTGCCAAGCCTAGCCAGAGGTGTAACCAGGCATTAATTTTACTGAGCATAATAGTATTAAATATTGGAGAGATTTAAAATGTATTCAATAGGGCAAATAAGCGTTGCCCTATTGAAAAGGCGATTAATCTAAATTATAGATCATTGGTGTATCAGCATCACCGCCAAGTACTTTCGCCCCTTTTGTTAATTTGTCCGTCGTGGGATTATATTCCCAGATGTAGATGGCATCCGCTTTGGGATCATTCACCGCAATATATGCCTTACCATTTACAACAACGGCCGAACGGGAATTACTTACCAATGGAAAATCTAGCTTTTTGATTACTTTTTGAGAATTTACATCGACAATTAGGTATTCCCACATTGCAGCATACCACCAATCATTCCATTCTTTAACATTGTTTTTTGTGTCATGGGCACTGATGAGCAAAGCTTTCCCATTACCTAGATATGCAACGCCCAGTTGGTTGTCACCAGCTTGGTATTGACTGATGTTAAAGAAGTAGTTGGGATCTAATTTGTCGTCACCATCTTTGATACGATAGAATCCAGTAGGCATATTTTTACCACCACCCAGTGCTGGCATTGTGTATGTCTGGAGATAAGTATAACCGTTTTCTTTGAATTTATGGAAATAGCCGTTTCTTACAGGGCCTACTGGTGCTGAACGGTTGTCCTCACCTGTTTTTTTGAAATTCTTAAAAGAAGGGTAATCAACAGCGCCTGTGTACGTGACGTCATAACTCACTTTAGTGACATTATTGTACAAGCAGTAGCCTAATATAATCTTATTTCCCTGGGGAAGAAATGCGTAAATACGCATACTGTGATCTTTTGGGATATCATTTTCAGAAGTTATTGATCCATTTGCCTCTACGGTCATTGTTTTGGTATTGATAATAGCATATTCATTGCTATTACGTGGGCCTACAGCTAGACGGTCATCATCTAACCAGCTATGCCAACCGATATACAAAGTGGTTAATTTAGTAAATGGGATAACTTGAATAGTCTTTAGTACACCATTTTCAAATGCATATTTACCAAATTTAGAAGAGTTTGGATCGATTGAATAAAAATATTTCCCTTTTTGAATCACATTTTCTTCCCATGGAAACATGCTTGTAACATCTGTACCTGCCCCTACTGGAGATATTGTGCCGGACATTAAGTCTTTTACCGGAAGCATAAAAGATCCATTGTCCGTACTAAACTTAATTGCAAAGTTCCCACCTACCTCTTCAGTGGGATCTGTTGGTTCGGCAGGATCTGGATTTGATTTGCTACAGCTCATAAGCGTCATGCCAGCCAGAGCGACCAGAGCTACACTTTTTGTGATTGATTTTAACATAATATGAAATTTTAAATTATTTTTTAATGTGTGGATTGGATCAGATAACGCAGTTTTAGATACACCGAACGCCCGGGGCGCTGTTGCTTGAAAATATCATACGCAATTTGATCGGTCAGGTTTTTCCCTTCGATAGTGATGTTGTACTGGTTATTATTGAAAGAATAGGTTGCAGCGATGTTGTGCAACCATTGCGCGGGGATATAATCTTTTGTCGATTTTTCAGCTAATTTGGACCAGCTTAGTGAATAGTTATTGATAAACTGCAAATAATAGTTTAACTGTATTCGATTATCTTTTTTATCAAATAAATTGTTTCGGCCGTAACTGATATCTAGATTCCCGAATAGCCAAGGTTCATTCGGTGTACGGTTTTTGTAGGTAATTTTTTCTCTGTTGTTATTATCAAAACGCTCGCGATCGACAGCATTATAATAACTCATATTGAATACCGCCATAAAATCTGATTTGTAACCATATTTAATCTCAAAATCGACGCCATTCACCTTCACTCCACCTTCATTCTCGGCTAACTGTTTTTGTCCTTGCGGTGTATCATACATTTTACTGATGATATAGTCTTTTACATTTCTATAGTAGGTGGAAGCATCAAAGTTTAGACGATGATTTCCAAAGGCTGTAACGTAGTAGAGGTTTAGATTGTAATTGTCGCTGTTGGCCGGCCTTAATTTCTCATTCGGCATTATATTGAGTCCATCTCCGAAGAGTTGTGTAAAGGATGGTAATTGATAAGCATGCTCATACGATAATTTTATTCCGTAACTACTTCCAAATCTGATATTTGTTACTGCCCCATAACCTAAGTAATTTTTCGACGTTTTTTCTGAAGTATTGGTTTTGCCTGATAGTCCATATTCTTTTATGAAAAACGAGTTGTTGATTTTTTCCTTCCATAAAAATTGCTGATAATTTAATCCAGCATTAGTGCGGATGATTTGATTGGTAATATTATAAAAATCATTGTAGGGGTCTATTTCATTATAATTTTCGCGTTTATTGGTGTTTAAATTATAATTGAAATTGATGAGATGTTGCGCTGCCAGTTTATAGTTCAGGTTAAGCTGGGAAAAACTATTGTTGATCTTTTGGTGAATAATTGATTTATAGCTATTAAGTTCCCCAGCCGTGGGACTATATTCCGTAGGAAGGCCATTCCAGAAATAATAAGTCCGTGAACTCGTATCGGTGATCACATTCTCACCCCTTGAATAGTTGGCGTATACAGTGGCTGATAGATTCTCAAAGAAGAGTTTGTCTTTTCTATACCTTAAACTGGGTGTTAATGTATGATTTTTACTAAATACTTGTCCTAAGACCCGTTCCTGTGTTGCCGCAGTCTGCTGTTGATCGTAGACATCGTTATAGGTTAATCCTAAAACAGCGATATCGGCCCATTTTTTGTTGCTCACACCAACCTCGACCTGGGTCATGAATGAGCGATAATCGTCATGAAAGCGTCTTGCGGATTGTAATGTGTCAAATCTCGAGGCATCTACGGGAGCAAGTATGTAGACTCCTGCATTAGGATTGGTTTTCATTAAATAGTTATTGTTTGAAAAGTTGTAATAACTATTAAGGTTGACCATTAATCCATTTTTTGGATGTTTATATCCAGCACTCAGCGCTGCTCGGTGCGTGTTGAATGAGCCGATGCTGTAACTCACATCCAAAGATTTTTTGTAATCACGGTTGGTCACGATATTGATTGCTCCTCCAAGAGCGTCTGAGCCTAGATGGGCAGGCACAACACCTTTGTAAACCTCGATTCGTTCCGCAATATTGACCGGCATATTGTTTAGGCTCATACCGCTTCCGAAAGATTCAATTGGCACGCCGTCAATAAAAAATTTGATGTTATTTCCCGATAATCCGTTCAGCGAAAAGGAATATTTTGATCCTAGTCCTCCTTGTTCTCTAATTTTTACCCCTGTGCTTCTGTTAAGAATTTGGTTGACATCGGAATTGGTATTTGCATATTGCTTTGTTTCAATGACGTTGACATTAAAACCGGAATCTTTTATTTTTTTACCTGCTGTTTTTCCGTTAATTTTTACTTCTTCTAACCCATTATTTTTTGCGGTCAGCTGTATTTCTCTGAGGATTTCATGTTCTTGATTAATTCTAAACTTTCTTTGTAAAGTTTTATAACCAACAGCAGAGATATTGATCTGGTATATTCCAAATGGAATGCCCTTTATTGTAAAGTTTCCATCTTGATCAGCTTTTGCGCCCTGATTGATTTCTCTAAATGTAATGGTAGCTCCTTCAATTGGTTCATTGGAAGCTGTCACAATCTTACCTTTGAGTTCAGCTACCTGTTGGGCAAAAGAAGATTGAGATATGATTAAGAATACGATTAACCATATTATTTTAAATTTTGACATTATTTTATTTAGATTAATTACACATAGAAAAGTAGCGTAACTCTAAATTTACCGAAGGTCAAAAAAGTAAATAAATGATATTATTTTTTAATAAGCTGAATATCAGTCGAAAATTTAGTTTAATCGGTCTATTCGTACAATAAAATCGGTCGCTTGATCTAGGGTAAGACCCACCTGAATATTTTTTGATGTGATATCATAGACCCAAACTTGATGCTGATCCTTTGCATCGTCTATGGTGATATAGGCTTTCCCATTTTCAACGAGAACAGATTCTTTGCGTGTCCCTTTGTCGAAAGGTAAGTTTAATTTTGTTGTGGTTTGGCTGATAAGATCGACCACATAGTACTCAAATTGATAGGTGGAATGATGATCGCTAAAGTCGGTGTAGCGGTCTCTACGTTCACTACGGACGATAGCCTGATTGTTGCCCAAATACCACATGCCATAAGCATGATTGTGCGTTTTGGCTGTTAGATTGAGAAAATAAGTAGGGTTGATGTGGGTGGAATTGCTGTCAATTCTGAAAATTGCGGTAGGTTTCGACGGACTGTTGCCCAGCGCTATGCCCGGACAGGACATAAAATAGAAGTTCCCATTTTCGTCATGAAAGCTGTAAGACTGTACCGTATTAACTCCACCGGGGTAAGTGGATCGTATATCCTTTTGTATATTTTTCAATCGTAAAGTCGCCTTATCCAATGTTGCGACGTATAGGGTGTCTATTGTGGTGAAGTCAGTTTCGTTGATTACTTTATTAAACGTATAACCGACCAGCAATTGCTGTTGATGTACCGTGCCAAAGCCCACAGATAGGATATTGAAATCCGCTGCGGCCGAAGGTAGTTTTATCTCTTGCTGTTGATTGATTTTGAAATCATGGACGGCAATTTTATAGAGCCATAGCCGACGATTTGTTTTGTTGTCCGAAGTAAATAGGAGCAATGTGTCTCGATCAAGCCAGTTTATATTTTCAATATGCTGATCTTGCATCGCCAACTGTGCAATTTCCTTTAATCCGTTTGATTCAAGTGTATATTTTCTGAATTTTCCCGCTCTTAAAAAATAAAAATGCTTGTCCTTAACGATGATGCTTCGATCAAAAAGTTTTGTAGAAACGTCGATTCCATTTTTCGAAATTGTCAGATTCCCGCTATCCACCGTATTTGTCGTCAGGATGGTATTGCTGAGATCCTTATTCATCGTATAAAGACTGTACTTTCCGGCTGCATTTTGTTCTCCGTCATCTGTTCCACAGCTTATTACCAAATGGAGTAATAACAAGGATAAGAATAGCGTGAAGCGGTTGGAGAGCATGAGTGTATGGACTAATTGAGGTTCTTCTTATTTAGATGATATTAAATTGTATTTTCAGTTCGTGTTGGATGGTAGGGGCTAAAAAGGTAAGTTCCGATTTGGAGATTATTACTTGCTTGCCATTTTTTTGTGGTTTTAATACAAAATATATTTCCCCATGTTTGAACTCCTTCTTTTTATCTGTTCCAGAAAAGCTAAAGGCAAAGTTTTTTTTGGGGATGAACATCATATTACCCGAAGTTTTGAATTCTCCGGTATCTGTATTGATTTCAGCACTTGCATGTTTACCCAGAATGATATTATAGTTATTCTGATTGATGTACTTCAATCCGGTGCTAGTGCGGTTTTCGAAAATGGCAGCTGCTTTGCCGGAGTCTTTACCGAACCAATAAAAACCAAAGCATAGTAAAAAAACAATGGTGGCGGCTACTCCGATATATTTAAAACTGTATTTTTTCTGGGGAATTGTTGCCGGAACGTCTGACTGATCAATATGGGCGCTCAGCTGGTCCCAGATATCTGTTTCTAATTTTGTTTTTTTAGCGATGGAAATAGACAGGGGCTCTGAATCGAGGGTATCATCCAATAACCATTCTTCCACAAGAATTTTTTCTGTTGGAGAGCATTGGCCTAAATGATATTTCTCTATGAGTTTATGGTCTATCTTCATATAATATACTTCCTGACAAAAGTACAGGATTTCTTTTGTATAGCTAAATTTAGGATATATATTCCGTTAGTTCTGTTTTTAATGTTTTTAATGCTCTTGAAATGTGATATTCTACCGCTCTTTCTGAAATATAGAGCTTATGTGCAATTTCCTTATTAGTGAGTCCCTGTTCCCTGCTCATGCGGAAAACATTTTTACATTGTTTGGGCAGACTATCTATCAGCATTGATATTTTCTTCGCCAGTTCGTCGGCGATCAACGAATTATCCACATAATGCTCTTCGCGCGTATTTGAAATATTGTCCAGGTGTTGCTGCCGGGATACTTTATTGCGAATGTATTCAAATGTTTTGAGTTTTACCGATCTGATCAGATACCGTTCAACCTCGATGAGACGAAGTTCATCACGCCGTTCCCAAAGCGATTTGAAAACATCCTGTACGATTTCCTTGGAATGCTCTTCATCCTTGATACTGCTCAGGCAAAAAGCAAACATACCTTCCCAGTGTTGAAGATATATTTGCTCAAAACCTGCTTTATCTATAATAAAAAACTCTTTTTCCAAAATACCAGTTCGCTGCTTGTTCTGACGCAAAGATAGGCTTATTTAGATTCGTTTTAAATAATTTCTAAATTTCTTTTATGAAATCCTTGATCGCTTTCCCCGGATCTGTGGTTTTCATAAAATTTTCACCGATTAAAAAGCTTTGGAAACCAGCCTTTTTTAATGCTTTAATCGTCTTAGGATCGGAGATGCCACTTTCAGACACTTTGATGTATTCGGATGGAATCTTATCCAAAAGATCATACGAATGTTGTAGATCGACGGTGAAATCTTTTAGGTTTCTATTATTGACACCGATGGCATCAATGTCGTCGAAAAGATTGTCTAATAGCTCCTGTTCATTGTGTACTTCGAGCAAGACATTTAAGCCAATTTGTTTAGCATATGCTGCGAATTCCTGTACTTCTTCCTTTTTCAGGCATGCAGCGATTAAAAGGATAACGTCTGCACCATAGGCTTTAGCTTCAGTAATCTGATATTTATCCACGATAAATTCTTTTCTTAAGATAGGGATACTGATTGCTTCACGCGCTTTAGATAGATCCGCTAAATTTCCTTTGAAAAACTCTCCGTCAGTAAGGACAGAAACTGCTGAAGCACCGGCTTCTTCATAGGCCTTGACAACATCTTCTACGGTGGAGGTACTGTTGATTTCTCCTTTTGATGGTGATGCTCTTTTATACTCGGCTATTATTCCTGTTTTTTCAGGATCAAGAATAGACTCTCTCAACGATAGGCAAGCAACGCTGAAATAGGGATAGTTTAATAACTCCTCGAAGGGAACTGAAGCTTTTGCTTTTTCCACTTCTATCTTTTTTCTTTCAATGATTTTATCCAGTATAGTCATTTTTATAAATTTTAGATTCCCAACCAGTTTTCAATTAACTTTTTTCCATTCGTCGTCAATACCGATTCGGGGTGAAACTGCATCCCTCGGACATCGTATTCGGTATGTGTCAAGGCCATGATAATGCCATTCTCGTCTACTGCCGTAACTTTAAGTACGCTCGGCAATGTATCCTTATTTACTGCCCACGAATGGTAGCGACCTATTTTCGAATCTTTTGGAAAATCTTGAAACAATTTTTCCGATTGATCAACAACGGTGATATTTGTTGCTACACCGTGCAAAGGTTTTTCCATATTGAACAACGTCCCACCAAAAACCTCTGCAATAGCCTGCTGACCTAAGCAGATACCCAATATACTTTTGTGAGGGGCATATGTACGGATGACGTCAAGCAATAACCCCGCCTCTTCTGGAATACCAGGGCCCGGCGAAAGAAGTATTTTATCGAAAGCATCAATATCTTCCAGTTTAAATTTATCATTTCTCCATACAACGTACTCTTGGTCTAACTCCTGTAATAAATGGACTAAGTTGTAGGTGAAGGAATCGTAGTTGTCTATAACGACTATTTTATTGTTGCTCATAACCTTTTGCTATAAAATCTTGATTAACATAGTTTTCAATCTCGTGGAATATAGATTGAATAAATTCAGTAGGCAAATTAAATTTTTTTGCCAAGACTGCATAATGACCGTTTAAATTCCTAATCGGGGATTGTTCTTCGGCTAGTTCATTTTCTAAAGCATTACCTTTCTCAATATAGGTGTTCCGCAATGCTAAGAGTTCTACAATGCGGCTATCTATGGTATCTATTGAAACATCAATATGTTTCTTGTTGACACAGTATTCCAGTGGTCTGATCATAACGTTTCTGCTAGTTGTAATGCTTTTCGCAAAGCAGCAATTTTGTTATTTACTTCTTGAAGTTCCATTTCAGGGTCTGAATCGAGAACAATGCCACCGCCGGCTTGGTAATGAAGGGTGTTTTGTTTGCTTAGGAAGGAACGAATCATAATGGCGTGATTAAAGTCTCCGTTAAAACCCATAAATCCAATTGCACCGGAATAGAAAGAACGTTGCAATCCTTCATAGCGATCGATTAAAGTCAATGCCATATGTTTTGGCGCCCCCGACAGTGTGCCGGCGGGATACGTATCGCCTACAATGTCAAACGGATTGATGTTATCTTTTAATGTTCCCGTTACTTTGGAGACCAGATGGATAATATGCGAGTAATATTGTGGTTCCATATACGATTCTACTTTTACCTGGGTACAGTGTCTGCTCAGATCATTACGGGCGAGGTCTACCAACATCACATGTTCGGATGTCTCTTTCGGGTCTTGTTTTAGTCGAGAGGCAATTTTTTGGTCTTCCTCCATGCTTCCGGTTCTTTTGAAGGTTCCGGCAATAGGGAAGATGGTTGCCTGTTTGCCGTGGATGCGCAACTGAGCCTCAGGCGATGATCCGAATAGTTTAAAATCACCATAATCAAAATAGAATAGGTAAGGCGAAGGGTTAATGGAGCGCAATGCACGGTAGACATTGAACTCATCTCCCGAGAATGGAGTTCGGAAACCCCGGGATGGAACAATCTGAAAGACGTCACCGCGTTGGATATGTTCTTTCATTTTTTTGACCAACTGACGGTGTTCTTCATCGGTACGATTGGAGCTTTCTTCACCGGCAAGCTTGAAGGAATATTCAGGAAAGTTTTTGTTCTGAATAAGAAACTGCATTCTTTCCAGTTCTGATTCTTCATCATCCAGCAGGTGTTCAAAAATGTAGAGTTGGTTTCGGAAGTGGTCAATAGCAATGACATATTTGTAGATATGATATTGCATAAATGGTATTTTCCGCGCCGGATCTGCTGAAGTAGTCAGTTTGATATCTTCGAAGTGTTCGATACAATCGAAGGTGAAATATCCAAATAAGCCATTGGAAATGAGGTTAAGTTCGGCGATTGTATGGTCTTCGAAGGAATTTCTAAAATCGGATACTTCCCGACGTAATTCGATTTCCTTCGCATTTTTTACGATACGCTCTCTATTAGGATACGTAAGCGTTAGCTCTTTTTCGTCGAGCTGGATCCCAGCAATTGGCTGGCAACAGATGTAGCTAATGTTATTGTCGCGACTATGATAGTCGGAGCTTTCCAATAGCAATGAGTTTGGAAAGATATCTCTTAGACGAAGATAGATGCTCACTGGCGTAGTTGTATCCGCAAGCAACTTTCTGCTTTGTGTTTTGAATGTATACTTCATTTTATGTGTCTTATCTTCTTGTTGTAAATTCATGCATAAAAAAACCCCGATACTGGTTAGCATCGGGGTTGGAATTTCCATAAATGGTTTTGGTTGATTATGAAATATTATAACAATACCAATTGATTCCCGATGCTTATTGCTCCAGGCCACCACCAATTTGTATTTGTATATCTTCGTGTCATTATTACACAAATTTATAAAAAAAAATAAATAAGCAAACTTTTTGTGACAAAAAAACAAAAATTCCGCTTATTTCTTAATCATTTAATAAATCAGGGCGTCTTTCTTGTGTCCTTTTCAACTGTTGTTCATCTTTCCATGCGGCAATTTTTGCTTCGTGACCGCTGAGTAGAATATCAGGTACTTTATGGCCTTTCCACTCTGCAGGGCGTGTATAGATCGGTGCGTCGAGCAATCCATCCTGAAATGAATCGGAAAGAGCGGAAGTTTCGTCTGATAATACTCCAGGAATTAATCTGATAATAGCGTCTGTAACAATTGCGGCTGGAAGTTCTCCTCCAGATAGCACGTAATCGCCGACCGAAATTTCTTTTGTTACGTAGATATCACGAATACGTTGGTCAATTCCCTTATAATGTCCACAGAGGATCATCATATTTCCTTTTGTAGATAGTCCGTTCGCAATATCCTGATTGAATGTTTCACCGTCTGGAGTCATATAGATGATCTCATCGTATACACGTTCGGATTGCAGTTGCTCAATACACTTTGCAAAAGGCTCGATTTGAAGAACCATACCGGATCCGCCGCCGTAGGGATAATCATCTACACTTTTGTGTTTATTGGTTGAATAGTCTCTTAAGTTGTGAACATGTATTTCAGCCAGACCTTTATTCTTCGCTCGTTGCAAAATTGAGTGTGCAAATGGACTTTCAAGTAGGTCTGGTAAGACCGTAATAATATCAAAACGCATGGCGCAAAGATACACAAAAATGCACCATTGTCTATTTATAAGATTGATTCGCTTATCTTTGTGCCAAAATTAAGTGAACATACAGTGATTGACGTAAATAATATTTCCGTTTCCTTTGGGGGAACGACTCTTTTTTCAGATGTATCTTTCTCGATTAATGAGAATGACAAGATCGCATTGATGGGCAAAAATGGTGCTGGTAAATCTACCTTGTTGAAAATTATAGCGGGGGCAGGAAAGCCAACTACAGGTAATGTTTCGGGGCCAAAGGATGCGATTATAGCCTATTTACCACAGCATTTGCTGACACAGGATAATGTGACTGTCTTTGAAGAGACATCTAAGGCTTTCGAAGAAGTCTACGGAATGCGTGATGAGCTGGAAGGCTTGAATGAGCAGTTGAATATTCGTACGGATTATGAATCTGATGATTATATGCAATTGATCGAACGGGTATCTGAATTAAGTGAGAAGTTCTATTCGATTGAGGAAGTCAATTATGATGCTGAGGTTGAAAAGGTCTTGAAGGGTCTTGGTTTTGAGCGCACGGATTTTACTAGACAGACCTCTGAATTTTCTGGTGGCTGGCGTATGCGCATCGAGTTGGCTAAGATATTACTAAAAAAGCCAGATTTGATTTTATTGGATGAGCCTACCAATCACATGGATATTGAGAGTATTCAATGGCTTGAGGACTTCTTGGTCAATTCGGCGAAAGCAGTTATTGTTATTTCTCACGACCGGGCTTTTGTCGACAATATTACGAATCGGACCATCGAGGTGACGATGGGACGGATTTATGACTATCGCGCCAAGTACAGTCATTATCTGGAATTACGTCAGGAGCGCCGTCAGCATCAGTTAAAAGCGTATGAAGAGCAGCAACGTTTTATTGCAGACAACCAGGAGTTTATAGACCGTTTTAGGGGTACATATTCAAAGACTTTGCAAGTACAGTCGCGTGTAAAAATGCTGGAAAAATTGGAAGTTATTGAGATCGATGAAGTGGATACTTCAGCGCTGCGCCTTAAATTTCCGCCATCTCCACGTTCGGGCCAATATCCGGTTATTGTGGAAGATCTGACGAAAGCTTATGGCGATCATGTCGTCTTTCAGAAAGCAAATATGGTTATCGAACGTGGAGAAAAGGTGGCTTTTGTAGGGAAAAACGGTGAGGGTAAATCGACGATGATCAAAGCAATTATGGGTGAAATCGATTTCGAAGGGACGTTAAAGGTTGGGCACAACGCGAAAATTGGTTACTTTGCACAAAATCAGGCGGCATTGCTGGATGGTGAACTGACCGTTTTTGATACCATTGATCAAATCGCAGTAGGTGAAGTACGTGTTAAGATGAAAGATCTTTTGGGCGCTTTTATGTTTAGTGGCGATGATACGACCAAAAAGGTGAAAGTGTTATCTGGAGGAGAAAGAACGCGTTTAGCCATGATAAAACTTCTTTTGGAACCAGTGAATGTATTGATTCTCGATGAGCCTACCAACCATTTGGACATGAAGACCAAGGATATTATCAAAGATGCATTGAAGGATTTTGATGGCACATTGATCCTTGTTTCACACGACCGTGACTTTTTGGACGGCTTAGCGCAAAAAGTCTTCGAGTTTGGAAACAAACGTGTCCGTGAGCATTTTGAGGATATCAAAGGATTCTTGGAATATAAGAAAATGAGCAGTTTAAAGGATATTGAGCGATAGCATCTAGATAAACGGCATATAAAACCGATAGGGGTTCAGTTATAAAAAGCGGCTTTATATAAAAAAGCCGCTTTTTTGCATTTCAAAGGAAGATTCAATTGAATCTTCAAGCTTTTTTCGTTTAATCCCAAAGTGTATGAAAGGTGCCTTCTTGATCAATACGTTCATAGGTGTGTGCGCCAAAATAGTCTCGTTGTGCTTGTATCAGATTTGTAGGTAATTTCTCCGATCGGTAGGCATCAAAATAAGCGAGTGCATTTACGTATCCGGATACGGGTATCCCGTTTGCGATAGCATCTTTCACTACCTCGCGAACGCTGGCCTGCGTGCTCAGTAGCTTCTGTGCAATGGTGCTATCAAGTAGGATATTGCGCAAGCCCGGATTAGTCGCATAAGCTTTTCTAAAATCTTCGAGCAAAGACGCGCGAATGATACAGCCGCCTCGCCAAATTTTGGTTACCACCTGTAAATTTAGCTCATAACTGTAACTTTCCGATGCAACAATAAGCTGTGCCAAACCTTGCGCATAGGTCGTGATGATCACAAAGTACAATGCATCTTTTAAGCGAGCAATAAGCGTTTCGGCGGGCAGATCGATAGGTTGTCCATCCCATTTAAGTAGTTTTGCCGCCTCCACACGTTCGGGTTTGTATTTGGACATATCGCGCATATTGACCGCTGCATCAATCACCGGCACTGGCACCTGTAGATCCATCGCATTTTGCGAAGTCCATTTACCCGTTCCCTTTGATCTTGCCCAATCTGAAATCAGGTCCACCAAATACTGGTCGCCCTCTTTTTTCTTCAGAATCTGAGCGGTAATCTCAAGCAAGAATGAGTTTAAATCGCCCTTGTTCCATTCTTCGAATGTCTGTTGTATGGTTTGGGTATCAAAACCATATAATTTTTTCATCAGGTCATAGGTCTCTGCAATTAACTGCATGATACCATATTCGATACCGTTATGTACCATCTTTACATAATTTCCGGCCGACCCGTTGCCTAAAAATTCCACACAGGGCTCGCCGGTTACCTTGGCCGAAACCGCCTCGAATATTGGCCTTAGTCTTTCGTAGGCCTTTCTGTCGCCACCGGGCATCAAGCTTGGACCACGACGAGCGCCACTTTCTCCTCCAGATATGCCCATTCCGAAGAAATGTATACCCTTAACGGAAAGTTCATTAAATCTTCTGTCCGTATCCGCGAAGTATGTGTTTCCGCCGTCGATGATTATATCTCCTTTATCTAAAAGCGGAACAAGACTGGCAATCGCCATATCAACCGGCTTTCCGGCCGGCACCAACAGCATAATTGCTCTGGGCTTTTGCAAAACTCCTATAAACTCTTCTACTTGGGGTGTCACTTTGATGCGATGTCCTTCATTGGCTTCAGCTTCCAATGACTCAGCTTTCTGTGGATCGAGGTCTAAGCCTGCTACCGCGAAACCGTTGTCGGCGATGTTCAGCAATAAATTACGTCCCATTACGCCGAGTCCAACTATTCCAAAATCGCAGTTATTCTTTTTATCTATGCTCATCGTTTAATATCGTTTTTCTAAGTTGAAATTTACCATTTTTGTTGATACTATGAAAGACAAATTATCAGCAGATCGTTATAAGGCGTTTTTCTCCCTTCAATTACTCCGCTGGTAATGAACCTTTTGTTGTAAACCCACAGATAATCCGTATATTGAACTCTCCTAACATCAATTTTATTTATGATTATTGGATTAGACATTGGTACATCATCTGCGAAAGCTGTTGCATTTGACTACGCGGGGAACATCTTGTCACAGCATAGTATATCTTATCCCATATTAAATCCGTCGGAAGGCTGGTATGAGCAAGATCCAGAGATTGTTTATGACGCATGTATTGATTCTATTAGGTATGTCATGATTAGCCTAAAGCAATCTAGTGCCGAGATACCGAAACCTGTGTGCATTGCGGTGAGTAGTGCTATGCACGGGCTGATCGCTGTTGACTCGACAGGGAATCCACTTAGCAATTGCATGATATGGGCAGATCGCAGAAGCGAGGATATTGCGGTTGCTTTGGAGGCAAGTGAGGCGGGCAGGCAGCTTTATCAGCAGACCGGTACACCCATACATCCCATGTCTTTGCTTTGCAAATTAATGTGGATAAAATCTAACGATCAAAAATTATTTGCTCAGTCGCACAAGTTTATCGGTATCAAAGAATTTCTTTTTTACCGGCTCTTTGGGGTTTATGTGGTCGATCATTCCATTGCATCTGCAACAGGGCTTTTCGATATACATCGCCTAACATGGTCTGATCAGGCGTTAAGGTTGGCGGGCATATCGGAAGGGCAACTGGCATCGCCAGTTCCAGTCGATTATATTTTAAATAGGCCTAGCCGAGAAATTGCAGCCTTGATGCACATCCCTGAAGATACTCCTTTTGTTATTGGTGGTAGCGATGGTTGTTTGGCTAATCTCGGGGTAGGGGCTATAAGTCCTGGGGTGGCTTCGGTAACTATCGGTACGAGTGGAGCTATTCGCGTAGCGAGTTCGCAGGCAAATCAAGAAAAAAAGCAAAGGCTATTTACCTACCTACTGAGACCAAATGAATATATAATTGGTGGCGCGGTCAACAATGGCGGTGTATTACGCAACTGGTTTCGAGACAACTTTTTGCATGAATTTGCCCAAATGGAAACGGATGGAGATTCTTCTGCCTCGTTAAATGCTTTGGTCGACTCCGTCGTTCCCGGGGCAGAGGGCTTGATATTCTTGCCCTATCTCACTGGTGAACGGGCACCACATTGGAATTCCAATGCAAAGGGCGTTTATTTTGGAATACAGTTGCATCACGGCAGGGCACACTTCGCACGTGCCATGATGGAAGGGATGTTGTTTGCAATTTACAGTGTAGGAATCGCATTAGAGGAGAACACCGGGCCCATTCATACGATCTTCGCAAGTGGCGGCCTGGCGCGTTCATCATTGTTGGTGCAGATGCTTGCAGACATTTTCAATAAACCTGTATTTACCAAAAATACGGTAGAAAGCTCTGCATGGGGAGCTGCATTGATCGGCTTGGAAGCATTGGGTATACAGGGAGGTGAGCCTACCGTAAAAAACAAGCAAGCGCAAGGAAAGCTAGATCCCGAACACTATTATAGACCGAGTGAGGAGAATCACGCCGTATATATGAAAAACTTCCAGAAATTTGAACACCTGTACCATATATTGGAAGGCGAGTTTTAACTAGATATAAATTATTATGCCGCTAATCATCGTTATTTTGGGAGTAGCTTTACTACTTCTTTTAGTCACTGTCGTCAGGTTAAACACGATCTTCTCGTTACTGATAACCTCCGTTGCGGTCGGTTTCGCCATGAATATGAATGCCGTCGATATCCTTAAATCTGTTGAAACCGGAGTGAGCAGTACTATGGGCCAATTGGCACTTTTGTTGGCGTTCGGGTCTTTACTGGGTAAATTGATGGCGGAAGGGGGGGCTGCAGAAAAGATTACAACGAAACTAACGGCTGTATTTGGCCGAAAGAACTTACCTTGGGCAATGGTTCTCACGGGCTTTTTAGTAGGAATTCCCTTATTTTACAATGTCGGTTTTATCGTCTTAGTACCGTTCGTTTTCATGGTATGTGCTTCCAATAAAATGCCCTTGCTTTACGTAGCCATTCCACTGCTGGCAGCGCTCTCCGTGACGCACGGTTATTTGCCACCACATCCGGGCGCTACAGCCATAGCGGTTACTTACAATGCGGATATAGGCTTGACAATGGCCTATGGCATTGTTGTAGCAATTCCTGCCATAATTATCGGTGGACCACTTTTTGGCAGAATGCTTAAGCGTATTCCGACCAACCCACCGGCCGAGTTTTTTCCTGAACACGATCAGGCAGATAGGAAAGAGCTTCCCGGATTTGCAATTAGTATATTTACGGGGCTGTTTCCAATAATTTTAATTGCTTTTGGTTCATTTGCACATCTAATATTCCCAGAAGGCTCCTCTTGGCTGACGGCACTACGTTTCTTGGGTGACCCGGTGGTGGCTTTAATGATTGCCTCGCTAGTGGCGATGTACACGATGGGTATCCGCCAAGGTAAAAGTTTGCGGGAGCAGTCAGAAAGTGTGGAAGAAGCAATTCGTGGGATAATGATGATCCTTTTTATCATTGCAGCATCAGGCGCCTTCAAGCAAATTTTGGTAGATAGTGGTGTAGCCAACTACATCGCTGACCTAACCGCAGACCTGAGCTTGTCGCCTCTTGTGCTTGCATGGTTAATAGCCGGCATCATTCGCCTAGTGATCGGTTCGGCAAGTGTTGCTGGACTCACGGCAGCGGGGATTATGCTCCCCATTGTGCAGGCAGGCGATGTTACTCCCGAATTAATGGTGCTAGCGACGGGAGCGGGTAGTCTCATGTTCTCGCACGTCAACGATCCGGGATTTTGGATGTTTAAATCTTATTTTGGAGTGAGCATGAAGGATACGTTTCGCTCATGGACGGTGATGGAAACGCTCGTTTCTGTTGTTGGATTGATCGGTGTCTTAATTTTACATTGGCTTGGCCATTGACAGCGATGAAATAGTTTCATACGGATACTTTCACCCTTTTTCTAGGCATCGCCCTTTAAATAAACAACATAAATTTTTTTTTCTTAATATCGTGAAAATGAACCGAATTTTGCTGTTCTAAAATTATGCTGAAGTTACATCGATTTTATATCTTTTTTTTGTTCTGGTTGGGAACTTTCCTAACTGGACTAACATCTTTTGGACAATCTACCGCTTATACAGTAGATAATTTGCCCAATCCGAAAATAAAGGGGCAAGATTATTTTGTGTCCAATCCGGATGGGATTCTATCTTCGGGTGCTGTGTCTGAGTTAGATGGTTTGTCGTCACAGATTGAGGCCGCTACAAAAAGTGAATTTGCTATCGTTGTTGTTAACAATTATATTGGTGACAGTGATTTTGAATTTGCTTTAAAATTATTCAATACATGGGGTATCGGTAAGAAAGAGAGTAACAATGGGCTTTTATTGTTTATTGCAAAAGAGAGGCATGAATACCGCTTTATTACTGGATATGGTATGGAGAGTATCCTGCCAGATGCTTATCTTAAACGTATAGGAGAGAAGTATCTCGTACCCAACTTCCGAAATGAAGGTTATGACCGCGGTGTTTTAGAAGCTTCGGGTTTTATAAAAACAATACTGACTTCCGCAGACAGCAAGGCTGAACTGGAGCGCCTAATGCCGGAAGCGATACCTGTTTGGAGCTTTAAAAGTCCTATCCTGCGCAACTCTCTTTTGGTCTTGGGCTTGTTTGCAATATGTTATATCTGGCTGGGTGAGGTGACTAGAGCAATAAAGGGGCAGCTGACGAAAAAGAGTAAGTATTTTCCACCTTTGGTAAGCGGATGTGGCTGTATGGGAATACTAATGTTTATCAGTGTGTTTATCTGTGCCTTTGCCTTAAACAATTTTGAGGTGGTTTATCAGTGGAAAAATTTACCCTATTTTATATTTGTATTTGGCAGCATCACTTTGGCGATGAAATATAATGCTAGCCGCACACAGATTGTTAACTCCTATCGCGATGAGGAGAATATTCAACGGGCCTTACGTAAATTTCGTGTGTGGGGACTTGTCCCACTATTGCTTAGTCCATTGGCCTTATTTGATCTTATTGGAATAAATAAACGGATCCGAAGGAATGAACTTAGACTGACTCCTCCGGATGATTCGGGAAGTTGGTTACGGATGAATAAGGATGAAGTATCTACCCGAGAAAGCGCTTACTTGGATAAGGGACAGCTCATGGAGGAGAAAATTGGTAGTCGATCTTATGAGATCTGGGTAAATCAGACAAGCAATGAAATCAAGCTGGTTCCCTGGGATGAAAATGCTGGCTTTGTCGATTGTCCTGCATGCCATTATAGAACCTTTGAAACAGGGCGTACTAAAACGATCCGAGCCGCAACCTATAGTTCACAAGGGCTAGAAGAACGTTTTGACCTCTGTAAGAATTGTGGACATCGTGTATCTCATGGGGAGCATTCAATTCCTGTCAAGGTACGGTCTACATCGAGCAGTTCTGGCGGTGGATCTAGTAGTAGCGGTGGTGGCGGTAGCTTTGGCGGTGGATCTTCTGGCGGCGGCGGTGCCGGCGGACGATGGTAATCCATAATTTAAGGACAAAAAAAAAGGTTTTCAAACGGGGAGAATGAAAACCTTAAATAACCAATTATAAACCTAAATTATGATGACACAAATATAGTGTATTTATTACACTATGCAAATTTTTTTTAAAAAAAATAAAAAAGAGAGCTATAGCTCGTACAATATGATTTCTGTTTATAAATTAAAACCAAAGTTTCAGCAGTTATTGATGCCGATTCTGACCTTCTTGCATCGAAAAAAGGTGACTGCAAATCAAATTACGATCGGGTCGATCGCACTGTCTATACTTATAGCGCTGCTGTTTTGGTATGCCGATCGTTTCCCGGTTTTCTTTTTGGCATTGCCAGTCGGATTATTGTTACGAATGGCGTTGAATGCACTGGACGGTATGATGGCCCGTCTTTTCAATCAGACGAGTAAAACAGGTGAAGTTCTGAACGAGGTGGGCGATATTGTCTCCGATGTCCTGATCTTCTTTCCCTTGCTGAAATTTCATCCCGAGAGTTTATATCTGGTTGTATGCTTTATTATTCTGAGCGTGATCAATGAATTCTGTGGTCTAATTGGAAAAGTGGTTGCCAATGACCGTCGTTATGACGGGCCCATGGGGAAAAGTGACCGTGCACTGCTGCTGGGGGTATACGGGATTTTGTGTTTGTTGCATATTTCGATCACTGCATTTTCGAGCTATTTTTTTGCGGTGCTATGTTTGTTATTGGTCTTGAGTTCCATAACGCGATTGAGAAAGGCATTGGTGGCACATGAGTGAAGTATCTAATCCGAAGGACAAGTTTGCTGATGTCCCTGTAAGAGTCAGAAGCTGGGGCTACATTGTACTTGTATTGGCGATTGCTTTCGTCCCCCAGACAACATCTTTGCTGTTTGTTTCTTGGCTTACCTTTCAGGGCCTGCGCGAATTTATGAAGATGTTTGTGCCCAATTTTAGTTTTGCGTTGCCCTTTGCTGTTGTCGTTGGTCTATTGCAATTGCTACTTTTAATCTACTGCTCGTATGGAGCTTACTTGTTATGGGCTGCACTGTTGTGCATAGGGATTGGGCTTTTTTTTCGGTTGGAACAGAAAACAACGGTGAGCGCCGCGATCGGAATGACTTTTGGAGCGGCTGCCTGCTTGCTTGCATTCAGCCAGCTGACCTTTATCCGGACGGTCGAAATCCGTCAGGATGAACTAATTGGGTTACGGCTCGTGGCCTATATCATTGTTTTAACAGAACTGAACGATGTATTCCAATACCTCATGGGTAAATTCTTTGGTAAACGAAAGATCGTGCCGCGTATCAGTCCAAACAAAACTGTTGCCGGATGTATCGGTGGTATCGGGCTAACTGTAATTTTGAGTAATATCTTGGGCTATCTCTTGTTGCCATTAGGGGATTTTATCTGCTTTTCGTTGCTTGGCTTGCTCTTTGGTACGTTAGGATTTTGTGGTGATGTGCTTTTCTCCTTTTTGAAACGCAAGACCGGAGTCAAGGATACGGGGACAATAATCCCCGGACATGGCGGATTACTGGATCGGATAGATAGCCTGGTGTTTAATGCACCTGTGTTCTATGGTTTGATTTGTTTGATAGAAATGACGAATTTGTAATGGTGACTAAAAAATTGGAATTGGGTCTTGACTTTGTAAAAGGATACACGCACATCTAATATATCGCGAAATGAATTATCAACGGGCAGTTTTATTTTCAGGTGGAGGTACTCGTTTTGGCTTGTACCTAGGAATGTATGCGGCGTTGGGCGAACTGGGATTAAAACCGGATTTACTGATAGCTACCTGCGGTGGATCATTGGCCGCTGCGATTATTCAGGCTTTTGCAAGGGATGTAGAGCGAAAATCTTATCTCCAGTCCGAAGAGTTTTACCGTTTCTTCTGTGGACATCAGCTTACGGAGCAGCGCCATCTGGGCAAACTTGGTTTATATGTACTGAAAAAGCAATGGGATAAACGATCCGCTCCTTATCTGGAAGATGTTTTTGATCGTTATCTGGTCAAGATGGAACATGATCTTTCGCCCTTATTACCGACTTTGAACCGTCCATTTTCGGAGGAAATACCGGCAATTATTATTGGTTCGAAAATGCTTTTTGACCGCTCAGCAGTTGGAGAGAGACGGGGCGAACGTAAGCTCTACCAGAAAGTCCTGATGGGGAATACCACTGCACTATCAAACGTAAGTCTGGATAATATCCAAATTCAAGGTGAAAATTATGGACAAAGTGCTGTTGCCCCTGCGGTAGCAATAAATTCAACGGTAACCTTGTTGGAAGCTGTTCGTATTTCCATGTCCGATATGTTTTATATTGAGCCAATACAGCGGAATGGAGAATATTATGCTGGTGGAGCCATTGATCTGGTACCTGTAGAACTGGCGCAGTCTTTGGCAGCAGAAGTAATCTGTGAGCGCAAGCAGAGGTATAAATTGCAGGAGGAGGGATTGGTCAGAGCGGTATTGGGCTTCAGCGGAAACCAACGCCTGCGGGATATTGATCAGCAATTTCAGGGCCTCCGATGGATCGATACAAGGGATGCTGCGGAAAAGTTAGCAGGAAACTATTGCAGAAAAGACATAGATTGGCGTAGATTTGAAATAACATTGTCCCTTCCGGCAAGTCTGGATGAATTTGCGGTTGCGATGGAAGCACAGTGGAATTATGGATATCGCAGGGCGATGGAACTGCGGATGGCGTAGTACACGATGTATCTGGGTAATGGTTCTTGGAAGTATTTATCGTGTAATACGGGATCTATTGGAGAGTTTAGGTGGCATACATCGAAAGTTTATTTGTTTGACAGGATAGCCCGATCAAGCGGGTAATATAATCGCTATTTTTTTTTTTATAAAATGAAGGTATTTATCGCAGGCGGAACAAGCGGAATAGGTTTGGCACTAGCACAATGCTACCTCCAACAAGGGGCTGAAGTTGCTGTATGTGGTCGAGACCTTTCAAAGTTGACCAATCAAGCGACATACGATGCGCTCATCAAGTTTGAAGTGGATGTATGTAATCGGGACGTATTGGCTGATGCCGTTGATTCTTTCTGTGATCATGGGACATTGGATCTTTTTATCAATTGTACCGGAAGTTATGCCGATGATGTGGCACTGCGCATCAGTTATGAAGAGGCAAGTGCGATGCTCCGCGTCAATATGCTGGGTACCCTGAACTGTTTTGAAGTCGCCCGCGAAGCCATGCGTGGACAATCAAATGGGCAGATCGCAACAATAGCATCCGTCTCGGGGACGCTGGATTTTCCAAACTCAAGTTTGTACAGCAAAACAAAGCGGGCTGCAATTCAAGTGGCTGATGCCTACAGAAGGGCATTGCTTCCGTATGGGATTGCGGTGACAGTCATCGCACCGGGGTATGTGGATACAACCAAACTGCGCGAACTTAATCAGCAGGATCTCTCCAAAAAGCCCTTTTTGATTAGCGTGGACGATGCCGCGCAACGCATCTTAAAGGCGATACAGCAAAAGAAAGAAATCGTGATTTTTCCGATGCGCATGAAATGGCTGATGGGATTTTTAGGTCTGCTTCCCCATGTATTATTAAGTAAAATCATGTTTAGGAAAGCCAAATGGATGAAAAACGATTAAAGAAGGTAAGTGGGCAGCTCCTTGTTGCCATTTATTGCCTGTTGCTTTTTCAACTTACCTATCCTTATACAGCAGGCTACGCCTCCAGTTTAGTTGCGGTGCCTTCCTTTGTATTCGATTTTGAACAGTATATTTCGTTCGTTCCATGGATGATCCTACCCTATATGAGTAGTGGCCTGTTTTTTTGCTTCGTGCCGTTTTACTGTCGACAAAAAGGGGAGCTCCTGTGCTATGCAAAGCGATTTACGTTTGTTACCCTGATTGCGGCATTGTGCTTTCTCCTTTTTCCGTTGCGGTTTTCTTTTGACAGACCGTCGGTTGAATATCCTTTGTTTACTATTTTCTTTTCCTTCTTAAAGGAATATGATTCGCCTTTTAATCAGGCACCCTCCCTGCATGTCGCTTATGCCTGTATTTTTTGGTCGGTGCTGCGTTGGAAGTTCAACGGTTGGAAGAAAATAATCTTGGGCATCTGGCTTCTGTTGATGGGTTTAGGAACATTGGCCGTATATCAGCACCATGTGATCGATCTATTGACAGCTTGCATACTCGTTCAGTTCAGTTTTATACTCTTTCCGAATGCCATTGAACAATCGGTACAAGGGGTGGCTATAGGTCAAAGCAGGGGGCGGAACGAAGAGAAAGCTGAGAAATCGGGCATTGATACCCAAAATCTTGATAGTTGTCGTCCGGTAGTCAGAAACCAACAACTAGCGAATAGTTATTACCTTATTGGGTGGATATTCATGCTACTGGCGCTGCTTTGCGAGGGATATTTATTGCCGCTGATTGTTTTTGCTTGGGTAGCCTTCGTCTGCTTTGCGGTTGGTTACAATTACCTGCGCGGTAATACGAGGTTTTTAAAGGATCATCGGGGTCGAATATCGCTGATAAAGAAAGTATTTTACGCTCCTTACCAATTTGCGTACCGATTGATGTGGCGTTTTTTTAGAAAGAAAAATAATCCGCCGCTGATGGAGTTATTGCCCCGCTGTTATGTGGGGCCAAGGTTGAACGCTTCGGAACTTATAGGCTTGGGATTGGATCGCAATCTGGTTGTTTTTGACCTTGCAGCTGAGCTGGAGGAGGTAAAACTCTTAGGTGCCATGGAAAAGTATTATTCTTTCCCTTTGCTGGATATTGCGGAGATCGATTTGCATCATGCCCATGTGATCATAGACGCTATGGTATCCGCTTACCGCAAAATGAACGAACATGAAAATATGGTCATTCATTGTACAATGGGTTATAGTAGGAGCATGATTTTTGCTGTTCTGATGACGCAGGAATTATTATCTTTAGATTTAAATAAAGCTATTGGTCGGGTGAAGTCGATCAATAGGCATATGGTGTTACATGATCATGCGATCCAGCTGATGAAAATTATCGTCGCGGGCAGATCGTGATCAAAAAGGGTGGCTTGGTCTTTGTTTTTAAAAGGCATATCGAAAGAGAAACTAAAATTACATACACCATTGTATTAATGGAATAAATTATAAAAAGATGAAATCAGGTTATTTTAAGAGTTTCGATCAAGGGGAACTGCTATATCGTGTTTGGAATTATCAACAGGGACAAAAGGCTTTAATTGTATTGCACCGTGGGCATGAACATTCAGAACGCTTGCAGGAGATGGCTACCGACCCGCAGTTTGCCGATTATTCCATCTTTGCATTCGACCTGCGTGGACATGGCCATACCAAAGTGCCCGTATCACCGGTTTTCATGGATAATGTGCGTGATCTGGACTGTTTTGTGTCCTATATTCATACCGAATATGCGGTTGATACGAAGGATGTCTTTGTCATCGCCAATAGTATTGCTGGGGTCATTGTAAGTGCTTGGGTACATGATTTTGCCCCTCCGATTGCAGGTATGGCTTTATTGGCGCCCGCATTTGAAATCAAACTGTATGTGCCCTTGGCCAATCAGATGATTGCACTGGGAACTAAACTGAAAAAGGATCTTGTTATCCAAAGCTATGTTAAAGCGAAGGTATTGACGCATGATATCGAACAACAACAGGCTTATGATGCTGATCCCCTAATCTCAAAATCCATTAACGGCGCTTTATTGGTCGATCTATTGAAAGCTGGTGTGCGTATCGTAGACGATGCAGCCGCAATCGATATTCCCGTGATTGTGCTATCTGCTGAAAAGGACTATGTGGTTAAAAACTCGGTGCAAAAGCAATTCTTCGTTTCCATCGCTTCCAAGCTAAAGACATTTATTACCCTGCGTAATTTTTATCATGGTATCCTGTTTGAATCCAACAGACAGAAAGTCTATACCTATTTAAAAGATTTTATTACGAAAGCCTATGCAAGGCAAATGCCCGAACAGGGACTGGAGGCTGACGAGTTTTCGGTAAAAGAATATGAGAAATTGTACCATAAGGTGATGCCAGCGGCTGAGAAGCTAAACTATGCATTCCAAAAATGGACTTTAGGCAAGATCGGATCATTGAGTCATGGGATGAACTTAGGTCTTCAATTTGGCTTTGATTCAGGAATTTCATTGGATTACGTTTATCGCAACGAGCCAAAGGGTAGGTTGGGACTAGGTAAAATCATCGATAAAGGGTACTTGGAGGCGATTGGATGGAAAGGAATCCGTATACGCAAACAGCATCTATTACGTCTATTAGAAGAGAATATTGAGCAGGTCAAGTCTACCGGCCGACCTGTAAAAATTCTGGATATTGCTGGCGGTACCGGAAATTATTTGTTTGACATCAAAGAAAAATACCCAGAAGTGGAGATTGTGATCAATGAGTTTATGTTGTCAAATATTGCAGTCGGTGAGAAAATCATTAAGAGGAAAGGGCTCCGCGGAATACGTTTCAGCAATTACGACTGTTTTGATCCGGCTACATACAGCAAACTGGATTTTGCCCCTAATATTGTGGTGATCTCCGGTATTTTCGAATTGTTTGGCGACAATGAAATGGCGAGCAGTGCTGTACATGGCGCGACTTCCATTTGTGAGGAAAATAGCCATCTGGTCTATACCGGACAGCCATGGCATCCACAGTTGAAAATGATCGCTTATGTGCTGAATAGTCATCAGAAGAAAGACTGGGTCATGCGCCGACGGTCGCAGAAAGAATTGGATCGGATTATGGCTTACAATGGAGTGCACAAGGAGCGGATGCTTATTGACGATTACGGGATATTTACCGTTTCTTCGGGGACTGTGAAAGCCGGATAATCGTATTTCCGAACGATCTGTATATAGAATCGTAACCAAGTAAGCTGTTAAATTATTTTCATGTTCTTGGTTAATAGGATTGTACGTATGAAATGAACAGAATAGGGGGTGAACTTGTGCTAAATAGATAGTGTTTAAGCTATTGATTTGGCGCAAGTTGACCCCTTGTCTACGCAAAATACCCCATTTTCTGCTTCCATTGCTCAGAAATGCAGATCCAATCCGTTTGACAAAAAGACTTTATTCCACTTTTCAGCTCGAAAGATCTACGAAAAGTAGTTGTAATAGCTATATACTCCAAATATGTTAAACGAGCTGGAGAAGACAATAGAATATCTTGAAGAGAGCTTTAGCGGAGAAGAGAACAAAAAATTAGCTCAAAAGATTGAAAAGCTTATAGCCTAGTAGTAATTACTAATAGGCTTGTATAAGTACATCTGTAGGGATATTGAGTTTTTCGCGAAGTTTTCTAATGATCTCAAGAGAGAGTTTCCGCTTTCGATTTAATATTTCACTTGCACGGCTTTTTTGACCAAGAACATCAGCAAGATCATTCTGTGTAAAATTTAGCTGCTCCATTCTGAATTTGATGGCCTCAACAGGATCAGGGAGATTAATAGGAAAATGTTCGGTCTCATATTTATCGATGAGAAGCCCCAAAACTTCCAATTCATCTCCTTCTTTTGAACCTATTTTAGCATCAAATATTACTTCAAGGCGGTCTAAAGCCTGTGCATAATCTTCTTCAGTTTTAATAAGTTTTGCTTCCATCCAGTATTTTCGCTGAGTTTATTATCTACAGATAATGGCCTTTAAGAGACTGTATTTCGAGTATTGTTTCTCCATTTTCTTCGTATACTTCATAGATAAGTCTGTGCTCCTGATCTATTCTTCGTGACCACGAGCCGGATAATTCATATTTCAACGCTTCTGGTCTGCCTATACCCTCAAATGGTGTTTCTAATATAGAAAGAATAAGAGATTGAATCTTCTTCTAGATTATTTTGTTACCTGATTTTTTCCAGAATTTTAAATCTTCTACCGCTTGCGGAGTATAAATTATTTCCATAGATCATCAATGCCGATTTTAGTCCCTTTGCCGTTCTTAACATCCGCTCGGCCATTTTGTATCTTTTTTACAAAATCTGGATTATAGGTACTGCCTTCTACAGTGGTAGTCTCAAATTTCATTTTCAATGCTTTGGCAATTGCCTTGATTGCTTCAAGTTGCTCTTTGTTTTGCGGATGTAAAAGTATTGCTTCCATGATTAAGTCCTTTAAGTTCGTTCTTCTGCTAAATATTTATCCAAAGATCCTTTGCATAAATCTGCTATTCAACTAGCGTGATCTACCTGTTAAAAAATTACAGCTAGTTAAACTCTTACAAAGATACTAGTTTTAAACATGCTAACAATTTACAGGTCAATTACCTTATGATATTCTGCTGTTCAAATTCTCTCATTGACTCTATTCAAGTCAATGGAGAGTGATCGGGTATGTGGTTTTAGTTCTTATGCTCCCGAATTGCCTGAATAATACCTTCCAAATTTTCATTGAAGTCCAGTAACTGGCCGAATACTTTATCATCTTTAGCCAGTCCACCGTGTTTATTGTTCTTGCGGAAGATTTCTTGTATAACATATTTTATTTAAAAATTTTATAATTGTATAGATTATCTTTATTTTTGTTTTGAAATATAAAATAATCGTGAGCATCTTGCTTCATGGTACAAGCCTGCTTAGTGATATTTCGAAGGAGAGAAAATTATAAACCAATATAAATTTTTAAAATTATGGATGACATACATGGAAGTGTAGGGACTATTTATCACGGGTCTGTTAATAAAAGCCAAAATCAGAGAATCACCACAAATCATATCTATCTCCATCCCGGAGAGCGAAGTGGTGAATTTGAACGTTGGATGCGTGAGATGGGCGGATTGCTCCAACTTGATCGCGAGTATTCAACGTTAAAACCATTATTGGATTTAATAGTTGCTGTATTGGAGCCAAATCGGATTTTCTTGATACCACACCCTGCTATTGAAAAATACCAAGTTAAGCCCTATGTAGAGATTATTTTGATACTTGATGGCTGGGAATATGATTTAGATCGGAACGAACCGATCGTAAAAGGTATTCTTGAGCTTGTGTGTATGAAACAGCGTACTGTTGTGTTTAATATTCATTCGGGAGATGAATGGGAAGCAGAAATGAAAGATGGATACTTTTACAATGTTGCGCACTGTCGATCTAAATTTCTGGTGTTTTCGGGAAGCCCATATCGTTTGGAGGAACCGGAAGCTGATTCTCTAAAAAATTTTCAAGATAATTTTTCGTCTAAATTCAATAATCAGGTTGAGATAACAGAACATTTTTTAAAGAAATGTAAGGCCCTGCTTTGTGAAGGAGATGTTGTTTCAGATTTGGTTTTTACTCTTTTTTTGTCATGCTTAAAACAAATCTACCGTATGGTCATCTGGGCTCTATCATTCGATATTCCGAGTTTGAATAGATCAAGCAAAGAACTCGAAGAAATGGCTGCAAGAGTGCTGCCGCAACTAAGGGGGCAGCTAAGTAAAAATACAGATGTTTATCTAAGTTTTGGAAGTGATTATTTGGAAGCTCATGATGGAGAAATAGTCGGAATAGAACACTACGTTTCTTACCTCACAGAACTTGAACGTTTATTTGAAATCGCTAAGATCGCGTTCGAGCAGAAGATGGTCGTATTATTTGATCCTGAGGAAAAGATATAATAGAAATTAAAACAGTTATGGAAACAAAGTATCATACTAAATATCCTGAGGCGAGTGATTAATTTTAAAGTTTCATTTGTAATAGTCTGCGGTGGTTTCATTATGATGATAGTATCATTTGATACTATCAAAGATCATCATTAATCAGTCCTAAATTAGCTAAAACTTAAAAAAAAGTTGATAATAATCGTATCAAAACACTGCTATCCCAGGTGAACGGACTAGAAAAGTGAGCTGGGATAGCAGTAGAAAATCTTAATTCTTATACTCCCGAATTGCCTGAATAATACCTTCCAGATTTTCATTGAAGTCCAGTAGCTGACCGAAGACTTTATCATCTTTGGCTAGTCCTCCATGTTTATTGTTTTTGCGGAAGATCTCTTTGATGGCTTCCCAACGTTCCTGCTCGACAGGGTTCAGTAGTCCGGCAAGCTCTTTTAGTTTTAAAAGGTTACTTTCAGTGTCCGCAGTTAGTGTCTGCGATTCGCTCTCATAGTGTGCGAGAAGAACCTGATCAATTTCTTGCTCATTCATCATGGGGACCACCTGTGCAACCAGTTTGCTCATATTCCGATACGATCCCTGCATTTTAAATGGCGGTTCGGTACGGTAATTATCCTGCATCGCTGCACTCTGAATATAATTCTGATTCACTTTGATCACAACATTTCTGATTTTTAGCACATGCCGTAGCACAGCGATAAAGTCATCAATATCCTGTTTCAGATAGTTTCCCTCTAAATTGGGCAATTGATCCATAACAGACTGTGCATAGTTGACCAGGGCATAGAAGTCATTAAACGACTTGCTTGCAATCTTCTCGAGGTAACTGTTTTCAATCGCCGCATTTTCAATCAAACTGAGGTTGAATAATGCTTCGGTATCACCGATCACATCGCCAAGATTGTACACATCTGCCCGATTGGCAAGCATGTCGGGAATCTGAAACTTAGAGCCGCTCTCGGTATACGGGTTTCCTGCCATCACAATACAGAAGCGCTTGCCACGGAGGTCATAGGTCTTGCTCTCACCCTCAAAAATACCATCAATCTTACGTTGACCATCGGCCAGAGAGATAAATTTCTGTAAAAACTCCGGATTTAAGTGCTGGATATCGTCCAAATACAGCATGACATTGTCAGCCATCTCAAATGCAAGATTGATCTTTTTGAGCTCTTCCCGTTCTCCGGATGTTTTCGCTTCAATCGGGTCAATGGATGTAATCGAATGACCAATGGTTGGGCCATTGATTTTGACAAAATGTAAACCCATAGTTTTGGCAAGATATTCCATTAAGGTAGTCTTACCGTAACCCGGAGGCGAGATCAACAGAAGCATGCCCATACGGGCCGTACGCTTGTTGTCACCTGCAGCTCCCAGCTGTTTCGCGAGGTTATTTCCGATCAATGGAAAGTAAACTTCGTTGATCAGCTTATTACGTACAAAGGAAGTCAGTACTTTGGGCTCAAACTCACCGATCTTTAGTTCTTTGGCATAGGACTTCGCAAGCTGCTCTTTCAATGTGGAGAAAGCCACAAAACGAGGTACATTATACGCACTGAATTGCGCGAGACGTGCTAAAAAATCATGATATTGAATATGTTCTTCTCCATTGTTCAGGATCGCATGATTGCCTTTTAATCCGCTGACATGTGCTTGGTCCTTTGCGATGATCAGGTGATATTCATGGGTCGGATATAGCAACATGATCGCTGCTTCTTCAATATATTTGCGTAGTGTAAGATATTCCGGATGCTCATCAACGAAGGAGTTGAGCCAGTTTAGGGTCAGGTAAAAGCGATCTAGCAAGCTAAATTGTTCGTTCTGAATATCCGCTTCAAAAAGCTTGTAACTTTTCTTGGATTCCAGCAATCGAATAAAAGCCTTTTTCAGTTCATCGGACTGTTCACTGACGACAAAAGTATTGTAGCTCGTGAAGGTCTGGAAAAGGTAAGTTGACAGGTCACGGCCATCTATGGCAGAGCGATCCAAGTGTGTCTTCCATGCATTGAATAACTTGGTCAGTTCATCAATGACAGACTGGTAACGATTTGAATTTGGAAACGTTTTTAAAATCGTGTGGGTAGAGTGTATCAGCGCCAATTGCTTTGCACGCTGATCATCCGAAAGGGATTGCCAAAAGAGTTGAGCCATCGTGCGCAATATCGGATCATAGCGAAGCAGATCCAATTTGGTATCCAACTGTTTGACCGTATCATAGATCAACAGTGCATCCACATTGTGAACTCCTTTGACATAACCTTCCGAATAACTTTGCTCCACGGTCTGTGTAATAAACAACGGCGCATCAAAATTTTGTTGTCCTTTCGACGCAATGAAAGCTTTGTATGCAAGGTATTCTGCACGATAGACTTCCTTATTTTCAGAGACAAGTTCCTGATCCCAGATGTCCTGAAAACTGTTGATTTCCTCGGCCTGCACCTTTTGATAGAAACTTGTCCCAGTCAGGTGGAAATACAGTTCGTCATTTCTGCGTAGTAAGGTAAGGCTAAGGGATTGGTTGTTGACCGCAAACTTATGCTTGCCCAGCGCGATGATATTTTCGCCGTCCACAAAGAGGTCATTCTTATCCCGTAAAACCCGTAAAGCGTCTTCCTGTGATTTCTTTAATAGGTTTTCAAGATTTTCTGCTTTTGAGACATCCTGCAGTGTTTTTAGCTCCTGTACCAACTGTCTGATCTTGTCGATCATCAGATCCGAGGCAAAAAAGCTGAGGATCTCTTCCCGCGTTGCAAATGTCTTGGATTTGTTCTCAATATTCTTTAATACACGAAGACCGATCTGTTCGATCGAGGACGTACGCTTGTTGATCTGTTCAACGATTTGTTCTCTGCGGGAATTAAAAGCCTTGATAACCTCATCACGTTTGTCCGCGATCTTGAGGGCAAAATCTTCAAATTCGGAAAACTTACTTTCAAGTTCCTCCAGCTGAACGATCACTTTCGTGTAATACTCGTCTACCTTTTCGGTTGTCGTTGACAGTTCGAGGTAGTTGGTCACGGATTGCTCCAACAGCGTTAGCTGTGCCGAGAATTCGGCTATTGCCTCTGTACTCTTTAATGAATTTAGTTTTCGCGTAAGCTGTGCACGAACCTCATTTAAGGAGGAGAAGATAACCGAAATCTTTTCAATGATTTTGGTTGTCTGCGTGGAGTCGTCAATTCTTAGACTATTGAGGATATCAATCAATAGTTCCAGTTCACTTGAAATGGCCGAATTGGCTTCCTCAATCGCTTTGGCATCGTAGACCTTCACTATGGCCTCCACATTCTTCTTTTGCTGTTCTACTTTCTGTTCATAGGGAAGCAGCGATTCATCACGTAGCAGAAAAGCAATGGTTTTTTCGGCTAGCTCAGATGTGATGTCCTGCAGTTTTTCCAATAGGTTATCTATCCTGACCGTATCAATATATTTTACATTTTTAAGGTCAATGATTTCACCCTGAAGACGACGGGAGTCGGCCAATTGATGAACGAGCTGATCGAGTTTGTCTACAACGGTACTATTGATGGAGAAGGTGAGTTCTTCCATCTTCTTTTCCGCTGCGATATTTAATTCTGCGGCATGTTTGCGTTGCGCCTGTACTTTGAAGAACTCATCAATAGCGGTATTGGCGACTTCCTTGATCTGTGTTAATGGCTTGCCAAGATTTGATAAAGCGTCATCTTTGATCCAGAAATAGGAATCCAATAAAACTGTGGACTTTTTGAGGATATCTTCGTATAAACCTTCGTAACTGTCCTCTTTATTGATCAGTTGTATGACCTCCTGTGCCTCGGCCATCGCCTGCACGATCTGTTTATTGCCTACTTTATAAAGGGGGTCATCTTTCTTCTGCTCATTTTCTTTGAGCATGGCCATATAAGGTGTTTCCCAAATCTGCACCTGATGATGCCTGGTGGCTTCCGCCTCGGTACGGAAATAAATTAAACTACCATCTTTAAACAGTGTGAAGCCATTACAGATGATCGGAGTTTCTACATGTTGCTGAATAATGTTATAGGACAGTAGGATATAGGTATTGGTTTCTTCCTGACAGAATATATACAGAAAATCTTCACCATTGGGAGAGGCTATCCTTCGTAGAAAAGATACCTGTTCAAATTGGGCGTCAAAAACTTTATGTGTACCATTTTGTAAGTAATATCCATTCGAGAAAATAATCCCTTGGTTGTCTGGTAACAATATTGCGGATTCATTCAGTGATTTGAGGTTGACAACTTCCTTAGTCCGTTGGTTATAGACAAAGGCTCTGAAATCTTCCTGATAAGGCTTGATGCGAACTGCGATAAGATTGCCAAGATCAGCATAGTAATAATCTGCATCATCCAGTTGTTGGTCTGCATTGACCACTTTTTCGGAATAGATCCCTTTGCCGCTGTCTGTGTTGTTTTCGATCTTGAAGGTGATGTCACCATTGATTGCTTCGATAAAGATCTTATCCATAATCGATATATGGGGATGCTTACCGAGCCGACGGTCTTCAAGCGTGGTTTTCGTCCAGTCAAATTCAAATTGATTGGGCAATTTGACTTCGTGAATGCTGCGGTCATCCTGATATTGGAGCTGACCATCTTTGATTAACCATTTGAATGCTTTCAGATCAGCGGGATTTTTGCTGGTCTGAAAGATCATGTACAAATAATTCTCCGTCCTACGAAATTTGGAGAATATGGAGTCCCGATAGTATTTATATAGATTTTGATAATCTGAGATGAAATTTTGATCATTGATCAGGTCGAGGGGCTGCGGAATAAATTGATTATTCTCAAATGCGTAAACACTGAAAACATCTTCCAGCTTAATCTCGGTCCGCAGTCCGAAGTGCACATTATACCCAAAAATACATTGATTATCCAAGGCCAGAATGCCGCGGGCAACACAGTTGTTTTCTGTGGTGATCCGTTGATTGGCCTTGAGGACAAAGCTCGTTGAATTGAAGACTTCTTTACGGGCTTCATTCAACTGTTGGAGCTTGGTCGCAAGTTCTTCTTTTTGTGTAAGAAGTCGTTTTCGGATAATCTCATATGCACCTTGATCAAGGCTATCGTTCTGATTTATTACGTTTTCTTCTGGCATAAAATGGACAGTTCTCTACTGTATTGCTGTGAAAAAATCAATGTAGTGCGTGTGAGAAGTTTTCGCTTATCTCACACGCAGTATGTGTTGGCTTAACATGTATTAAGACAACTTCTTGTTTGAAATGCCTAAGTTTTTTGCCAACCCAAATAGGGAATTGATAAAGCCTGCATCTTCACCGTTCTCGGCATCTGTAGCTGCCTGTTGCAATTTGATCAACGCAGCAGAAACTGTTAAGTTCTTGATGTCATTGGATGAGATCCCATATTTATCTGCTAATCCACGTACTTTTTCAGCAAGATCACCTTTGCCGTCTGGGCCCAATAGTGAATTCTTGATATCAGTAGCATGTTTAGAATTGTCGATCAGATGGTCAAAACCTTTGGCATTGGATACCTGACGTACAATGTTTTCGAAGAACATGGTTTCACCACCAACGATGTCAATCTTCGCTGTTTTAAGTGCTTCGGACAATACACCAGCCTGTGCTTGTGCAATATCCTTTTGGATATTGATCTGTGCAAGTTCGATGTCACGTTCTTTCTGTAACTGTAATTTGAACTCCTCGTGGTCTTTACCCACACCATCCAGTTTTTTCATGGCCTCGGCTTTCTCTTCGATACCTTTTGCCTCCGCAAGTGCTTTTTCACGAACAACTTCCGCCTGTGCTAAACCTTCTTTGCGCATCGCTTCGGCTTTTTTCTCGATCACATTTGCCTGTACTGTACCTTGCTTTTCTTCGGCTTCGGCTTTTGCCACCATTACTTCGGCTTCTGACAAGCCTAATGCGGCTTCTTCTTTCGCCTGCGCTTCAGCTATGATCTTACGGCTTTCAGCCTCTTTGAGTGACGCTTCTTTTTTCGCTTCGGCGTCTATTAATAATTCCTGTGCACGTTTTTCAGCAATCTTACGTGCTGCTTCAGCGTCGATCACTTTTTTCTCAGCTTCTTGTTCTGCCGCAATTTTCGCTGCTTCAGCAGCTTTTACCGTAGAAATTAATTTCTCTTCGGCTTCTTGTGATGCTGCGATAACGCCTGCTTGTTTCTTCCGTTCTACTTCGCGGAATACTTCAATATCTCGGACTCCCTGTTGTTCTTCAATAACACCCTTCTCCAATTGTACGCGTTCCTTAATAACCCCTTGGATGCTTTTCTTTTCGGTCTCAATCGAACGTTCTTTGTCAATCTGAGCCAAGGTGACTATACGCTCACGTTCGGTTTGTTCCAATGCACGATCTTTCTCTACACGTTCTGCTTCGACAGCATCTGTCCGTTGTTTGTTTTTCTCGGCAATGATGATCTGACGTAGTTTATTTTCTTCCTGTACGGCCAGCTGCTCTTCGGTCGAAATGCGGACGCTTTCATATTTCAGGCGCTCTTCCTCACGTACTTTTGCGATCTCCGCCTCTTCCCGTGCCTTGATATTATCAATTTCACGCTTTTGTTTTTCTTCTTTTTCAGCAAGTTGGCGATCCAGTTCTAAGATAGCCTCGCGCGCTTCGACGTTCTGCTTTTTAATCAGTTTCTCTTCATCTCGACGGATGAAGTTGGCATTGATATTTTGTTTTGCAGTCAGCTCGGTAATTTTCTTAATACCTTCACTATCCAGGATATTGCTGGGATTTAAGTGTTCAATATCTGTTTGTTCGAGATAGTCGATCGCACAGTCATCAAGGATATAACCGTTCAGGTCTGTGCCAATGATGTCGAGGATTTCATCGCGAAACTCACGACGGGCTTCATACAATTCGATGAAGTCAAATTTCTTCCCTACAGTCTTGAGTGCTTCAGAAAATTTAGATTCGAAGATGCTCTTTAATGTTTCAGGTTCGCTGGCACGATCACAGCCTAGGTTCTGGGCAACGTTGATTACATCGTCCACATTTTTGTTGACGCGGACAAAAAAGGCCACCTTAATATCAGCACGTATATTGTCTTTACAGATCAGTCCTTCGCCTTGCATCCGGGCAATCTCAATTTTTTTGATGGAGATGTCCATGATCTCCATCTTGTGGAAAACCGGGACGACATACATACCCTTGTTGAAGGCAACTTTCGTGCCGCCGACACCTGTCCTGACAATCGCCTTACCCTGTGGTATTTTTTTATAGAATGCACTCAGTACAACAAAGAATGCAAAGATTAAAAAGACAGTTAAACCGACAATCAGCAATATAATTCCGTTTAAGCCGCTTAAAAATAAAAGAGGTTGATATAGCATATGATTCGTATTTATTTAGATTTTAGTATTTAAATTTTGCTTGCAGAAGCTTCTGAATGACACGGCGATTCTGTTTTCCGCATCGATTTTAAATATTGTCTATGGTGATTTCCTTTGTGACATAATAATATTTTTTGTCCCTAGATTCGTCGACAATAATAACGTCATCTCCATAAGCGATTTTCTCCCCATTGTGGCTGACTACATTGAGGCGGATGGGATCCTGTTGAATGATAAATTCTGCGGAGCCTATTTTTTTACCTTCAATGCTTGCGCGCATTTTGCCCATGCGACCAAGGAAATCATGGCTTTCTTCGCCATTGTAACCGATGCTTTTAAACATTTTAGCTAGTGGCTTAGTGAGAAAATGCATTAAAATAAAGGTGATAATGAATACCGGTATTAGGATTAAGACCGACTTTATACCCCATGAAGCAACGTCGATAAAGAGTGAGGAAACGATGGTAATAATCCAGCCTATAAATTTAAACAAGGTCACAATCAGCATGATCGGCACTTTTCCAACATTGATGTAATCCATCGCCTTTGCGAAGAAACCTGGTTCTCCATGACTATCGGTATTTGTATGATGATGGTTTGCATGATCGGATCCCTCAGGTGCGATATCATGGGTGCCGTCAACATCAGTAACATCGGGGGTAGGGTGAAGGTCTATATCTGCATCTGCATCAAAGAAATTCACTCCGTCACCCATCAAAAACATAAATAACCAATACACTACAGACAGGCCTGTTAGTACTGTCATAATTCCATTAGATAATGGATTAAATAAGATATTGATTAGTTCTGTCATCGTATTTTTCTTTTAAATTCTTTCTCGTTTGAACGTGTAATGAAACGACCAAGAGTGACCATTGACCTCCAAGTCTTGCATCGCAACTAATTCCCAGCCCTGATTACCTAAATCATTCAGGATCTCGTCGATTTTGTCCGGATCCAATTTGGTTCCCCAGAAACCTTTGGGCTCGATTTTGACTGTTTTATACTCAAATCTCCGCATCGCCATTTAATTTTCGTTTTAACTCTTCCAATTCATTGTTGACGGAGTCAGAACCACTGAGGTTCTCATTGATCTCATCTATCTTGCTTTTGTTGCTCGTTGCGATTTCACCATATGCTTTGGCCAAGGCTTCATCTTCTTCGACCTTTTCTTTCATGCGCTCCAACATAGAAATTGTACTGTTAGAATCGATATTAGCGAGCTGTTTATTGACCATTTTGGCTGCATTGGAAACTTTAACACGTGCTTTTAAAGTTGAAAGTTCACTTTCCCACTTCGATATGTTGAATTTTAGAATGTCTACATTTTTGTGTAGCTCGTCGGCTGAACTTTGATGAATCACTGCTTGTTTCTCTAATTCTCCAGCTTCGATTAATAACTGTTTTTTCAAAAGCAATGCTTCTTTTGCCAAGCCTTCTGCCTTTTCTGTTGTCAGCTCGCCCTTTTGTGCTTTTTGAAGTAAAAGAATAGCTTTGTTTTCAAATTCATGGGCTTCTTCTTTTTTCTTTTCACCATTGTTTTGGGTGCGTATGGCCAACGCTTTCACTTTGGCATAGGCTTCCAACGATTGTTCTAGGTCCTCTTTCATCTCACGGATACCTTGTTCCGTCATTTTGATGGGGTCTTCCATTTTATCCACGACCGCGTGAATTTCTGCTTGACCGATTCTGAAAATTCTCTTAAAAATATTCATTATTCTATAATTTTGAAAAACTTATTAACTGATTATAATATTCACTCATTAAAAGACTCAGCGAATTGATGGCAGCATCAAATTCATTTTGGTCGAGATTGTGTATTTGTAATGTATATCGAAATATAACTTTGGTACCGTCTTCTGTCAATGCAAAACCGCCGTGGATAATATCTCTATTTTTTATCAATAATGATTTGAACATATCGATGTTCTCATTGCTTATGGTAAAAAGGTATTGCTCAAAAATAACGATGGGTTGTGCAACGCCTACGATGAGGTTACGAATTCCATCATCTTCATTTTCGATGACAAAAACCCCCTCTTTTTTATCCTTATGAGTAATGGTATAACCAATATTGGCGATATAATTTTCAATTTTTGAGAAGTACATAATCAAGTTTTTTATATATTGCACATATTCTTTGCATAAAGATAATAAAATGCAAAAATATTTTGCAAAAATAATTCAATTTTTTTTTAAAATGAGTCACGTAGGAAACAACATTAAGAAATTAAGAAAAGTGAAAGGAATGAGCCAACAGGCTTTCGGGGATGTTTTTAATCTTACTAGAGGGAATATTTCTTCTTACGAAGAAATGCGTGCAGAGCCGAAAATTGAAATTGTTCTAAAAATTGCAAATTATTTTGGCATTCCTGTGCAGCACCTCATTGAAAGGAATCTTTCTGTCAATGAAATTCTCAATTTCAATGATTATTTTCAGGCTAATGTACCGGTGATCGGGAATAAGAGGTTTTTGCAAATTCCTTTTTTGGAGAGGGAAGCTGTTCTCGAAGCGAGCGCTCATTTTTCAAAATTCAACGAACTTCCGGTAATTGAATTTCCTGTGCAAAGCCGCAATAGATGTATAGCTATTGAGTTTTCGGATGCTATTCCCGCGCCAAGTGATTTCATAGTGAACTCGCATGTAATTTTGTTTTTCGAAGAGGTCGATATCGAAAGTTTGCATACCCTGGACAACGCTTTTGGTTTATACTTCTCCGCTCAAGAATTTTTTATTGGGAAATATAGTTTAGCGGATAAGGAAATTAATCTGGTCCTAAATGCTTGGAAGAAAGTTGATTTTATATTGACTGAGAAAGAATATTTTTGGAAGTTATATGGTAAATATGAGCGTATCTGATGAGGGCAAGTCTTCAGTGGCTAAGGGTGTTTACCGTTTAAAAACAAATGTATCAGCAATGGATATGTAGTTTAAGGTAGGACTAATATCTTGTCCTACCTTTTTCTTTTATTAGAAGGGGAGATCATCTTCACTTTCATCTTCAAGGGTAGGAGGTTCTTCTTTAGCGCTGTTAGGGTCTGATAAAACCATGAAACTATCCACTTTAATTTCAGTGACATATTGTTTTACTCCTTCTGCGTTCTCATAGTTGCGATAGGTGAGCTTACCTTCAACCATCAGCTTCGTTCCGCGTTGACATTTCTTTTCTATGGTCGTATTTTGATTTCCCCATACTACGAGTGTATGCCACTGGACTTCCTCGACCCATTCTCCGGCTTTGTTCTTAAATAGATCATTGGTGGCGAGACGTAATATGGAATAATTTGTACCTGTGGAAGTTGTTTTGATGATCGGGTCATTTCCAAGATGACCTACTAACTGTACTTTGTTACGTAATGTGCTCATGTGTCTAATTTTTAAATGTTTTTAATAATTCTTATTTTAGTTGATGTTCATTGGCTTTTGACACCGAATGATCTAGAGCAAAGATGAGAAGGGACATACATCTTATTCGTCTATTTACCATTTGTATTCGACTGTAGTCGATTGTAACCGTTTGTTGTCGTTTAGTAATTTTCTATGAGTTCTGTTGAGAGAGTTTGCCTTGAATGTGGCAAGGGTATACGTGGCCGTTCTGACAAGCGATTTTGTGATGATGCTTGTCGGAATGCCTATAATAATAAATTAAATAGCGACCAAACCAATTTGGTGCGTAACGTGAATAATATCCTGCGAAAAAACCGCCGTATATTGTTAGATACCTTGAACGGGGAGGGGATGGTCAAAATACAGCGTGAAAAGTTAAAACAATTGGGGTTTGATTTTAAATTCCATACTCATATTTTTTCCAACAACAAAGGTCAAACTTACCAGTTTATTTATGAAACAGGCTATCTGTTGCTTGAGAAAGATTGGGTGTTAATCGTTCAAAAGAAGCCGCTGTGATTTTGACTGCAATAGATTCATTTGTATTGGTTTAGTTTGCAGAACTGAGCTTGGCCTTTCTTATTGCGATATAATTAGAAATAGTAAACGCTAGAATCACGATGTAATAGCATACCGGGATGAGTAAAAAATAGGCACTATTGAAGATATCGCTTAAAAAAGACGGTAGTGCAATCTTAAAAAAATCTGCAATAATGATATAGCCTATGAAACTTCCTAGAAAAAATAGTCCAACAGCATGTATTACAATTATTCTTTTTAGGTGCTTACTGTATAAAGCGTCTTTGTTTTGTTTCGTATAGCCCATAATTGCTGGGACCAATAAACCTAATAATGGATTGATCAGAAAGGTAAGCGATGCTAAATATAAAGCTTTAATACTTCCTGTTTGATTGTTGTCGATACTGATTTGATTTACATTTGGCATAATGAGTTGTTCTAGAGGTATTTCTAAAATTTGACTAATTTGTTTGAGACTAAATCCACTAATTTCTTCAGTGCCTTTTTCTATGCGTTGCACCGTTCTTAGCGATACCCCTGCTTGATCGGCGAGTTCCTGTTGCGTTAATCCCTTACGTTTTCTTGATAGTTTGATGAATTGATTAGCTGATTGATTTTCCATAGTCCAAATATGAGGAAATAGTCGTTAAATTTTAGCGAAATTGATGCGACAATAATGCGCCAATAGCACGTTGTAGGATTTAAGAGATTAATAATCACAAGTTTTTGGGAATTTGGTAAATATTTTGAATCTTTGTAATTCAATAGATTAATTAATAAAAACGGAAGAATATGTTTGCTATATTAGAAAATCCCGCTTCGTCCACAGAGAAGATTCTCGGGAATATTCTTCGGAATACGGCCCTTTCCTAATCTTCTTTCTTAATACGTTAAATAACCTACGTTGCTATTGGCTAAAACTTGGCGCTCTAAATAGTAGTCCATTTTTCCAATGTGCTTAGCTTATTATGGAATTTTAAAAATCCAGTTACTTTCAAGTGTTATTATGAAAGCTGGATATGAATGTTATGTTTTAGAAAATTTTATGAATTCAGTAAATAAATATGTCCTTCAGGCGCTGGATAACTATCCTATATATTTGGAGGAGACCATGGAGTCCTTATCCTATGCACTGTCTTATGATGAGTCCAATACAATGGCGCTGTGTTTGATGGGAAGAGTTCACGCCGAGCAGTTGTTTGATTATGAGCAGGCAAAAAGGTATTTCCAGGAAGCTTTGGCGCATAATGTGCAGGCAGTGGAAGTATATCCTTATTTTATTCAGACATTGATTGATATGGGAGAATATGAAGCTGCAAAAAAAACGATTAAATTTGCTTTGACACTTCCGGCGATGCCCTTAGCAGGGATCTGGATAAAGAAAGCACTTCTATTTGAAAAAATGAGAAAATACAAAAAGGCGTTGAAGGCGTTAAAGATGGCGAAACTTGAAAATGTTGATCTTGATTTTTCGTCAAGCCTGAAGTCAATTGAGGATCGGATTAAGGGGAAACAGGAAATTAGTAAAGGAAGTGGGAAAAATAGTAAGAAAGAAAGTAATACTGCTCTTAAGTAGGATCACGATCTGGATACAATTTTAGATTAATATGAGTACAATAAAAAAGCCCTAGGTGAAATTTCACCCAGGGCTTTATCAATATAGTTTAAGAATTATTCTGCTCTTAAGATTTTGGCAGCTTCTACCATAGACTCTAAAGCTGCTTTGGTCTCTGGCCAAGCACGGGTCTTCAATCCGCAGTCAGGATTAACCCAAAGTTGTTCTGCCGGAACTACTGCTTTTGCTTTACGCAATAGATCTACCATCTCGTCTTTGCTGGGTACACGTGGAGAGTGAATATCATAAACACCTGGACCAATATCATTTGGATATTTAAAGTCGCCAGCGAAAGCATTCAATAATTTCATTTGAGAACGTGAAGTCTCGATCGTGATAACATCAGCGTCCATTGCAGCGATATCTTCGATTACATTATTGAATTCTGAATAACACATGTGTGTGTGGATTTGTGTATCGTCTTCTACATTTGAAGAAGAAACACGGAAAGCACGTACTGCCCAGTTCAAGTAATCTTTTTGATCAGCTTTACGTAAAGGTAATCCTTCACGGATAGCTGGTTCATCAATTTGGATAATTTTGATACCTGCTTTTTCCAAAGCTTGTACTTCATCCAAGATGGCCAAAGCAATTTGGTAAGTTGTTGTTGAACGCGGTTGATCGTTACGAACGAAAGACCATTGCAAGATTGTTACAGGCCCTGTTAACATACCTTTCACCGGACGGTTTGTCAATGATTGTGCGTAAGATGACCAACGTACAGTCATGTCCTCTGGACGGTAGACATCACCATAGATAATTGGAGGTTTAACACAGCGAGAACCGTAAGACTGAACCCAGCCGTTTTGTGTGAAAGCGTATCCGGCTAATTGTTCACCGAAGTATTCCACCATGTCATTACGCTCGAATTCCCCATGTACCAAAACATCGATGTCCAATTGCTCTTGAAGACGGATGGTGTTTTCAGTTTCTTCTGCGATTGCTTTATCGTATTCCGCTTGTGTAATAGCACCTTTTTTCAAATCTGCTCTCCATTTACGAACATCTTTTGTTTGTGGAAAAGAACCTATCGTTGTGGTAGGGAATGCCGGCAAATTAAATTTCGCTTGTTGCGCTGCTTTACGGTCTGCAAATGCTGAAGTACGTTTTGCATCGTCATCAGTGATATTGCTTGTACGTGTTTTAACTTCAGGTTTGTGAATTAATGGAGAAGTGCGACGGCTTTCAGCAGCAGCTTTGTTCGCTTCAAAACGTTTCGCTGTTTCCGCACCAACTTCGCCTTCTGCCAGTACAGCTAAGTCTTTCACTTCAGCTAATTTTTGTTTGGCAAAGGCTAACCAATTTTTTACTTCAGCAGGTAATGATTGTTCATTATGCTCATTATCTAGGTCAAAAGGAACATGCAATAACGATGAAGAAGGAGCCACCCAAACGCGGTCTTTTCCTAATGCATCAACTGCTTGCTTGATTTTAACCAATGACTTTTCGTAATCGTTTTTCCAGATGTTACGGCCTTCAACAATACCTAAAGATAATGTCAATGAAGCGGGAACTTTAGCTAAAACGGTATCCAGTTGGTTTTCACCACGGACAAGATCCAAATGTAAAGCATGAATAGGCAAATTAACCGCGATATCTTCGTTATCTTTTAACGCTTCGAAATAAGTGGTAGCGATTAATTTGATGTTTTTTGCTGCTGCAGCTAATTTTTCAAAAGTAGGCTGATATAGCGCTTTTACTTTAGCATCTAAATCCAATGCTAAGAAAGGTTCGTCAATCTGAACATATTGCGCACCAGCTTCAGCTAGTTTAGACAATATTTGCTCGTATACAGGGACAAGTTTATCCAATAAATCGATCCTGTCGAAGCCAGCTTCTTTTTCTTTACCGATTAATAGGTAAGTGATCGGACCAAGTAAAACTGGTTTAGTATCAATGCCCAATGATTTTGCCTCGTTGTATTCATTTAAGAATTTTTCAGAAGTCAATTTAAACTCTTGATCTTTTGTAAATTCTGGTACCATGTAGTGGTAGTTGGTATCTAACCACTTGGTCATTTCCATTGCTGTCACGTCGATGCCCTCTTGTTGGAAACCGCGTGCCATTGCAAAATATAAGTCTAAGCTGTAGTTGTTGTCTACTTTATTCAATAAGGAATGGTAACGGGCAGGAATTGCACCAACCGTAAGGGTTAAATCCAATACTTGATCGTAAAAAGAGAAATCATTGGAAGGGATTAAATCTATTCCAGCATCTTTTTGTGTTTTCCAATTGCCTTCACGTATTTTTTTTGCGGTGTCCAATAATTCCTCAACAGAAGATTTTTTAGCCCAATAGGCCTCATTGGCTTTTTTCAATTCGCGGAACGCGCCCACACGAGGGTAACCTAAATTGTTAGTCAATAACATAATGAATGTTTTTAATATTTTTTTTCAACTATATTTCTTGCTAGAGAGAGAAGGACACACTAGAATTTGGTGACTTCGGCTTATCATTCCCATATACTAATGGGTAGAATTTAGCACCTTGTCAAGGGACAGGTTGCTAAGGCTTCATCGGGTCTATTCCCTCTGCCTTTCTCTATAAGCGATGCTAAGGTAGCGCAATTATTTTAAAAATGCAAATTTTTTATGAAAGTGCACCTATTTTTTATATTCTACTAAGAATGAAATTCTTTTTTTCTCTTCTTTTCATCGAATCATTCCTTTATTTCATAATTCAATGCATTACAGACAAAAAAATGGGAATGATCGTATGACTCATTCCCACTGTTTTTAGCTTACCAAAAGTTTGTAACCTTTTCCATGCACATTTACAATCTCAACTTTACTATCCTCTTTCAGGTATTTTCGAAGTTTACTGAGAAAGACATCCATACTTCTACCAGTAAAATAGTTGTCATCATGCCATATTTTTAATAAAGCCTCCTCTCTTGTCAATACATCATTTTTCTTTAGGCAGAGCAGGCGTAAAAGTTCAGCTTCTTTAGTCGATAGTTTCTGCATCTGCCCTTTATAGGAAATCTGCTGACTTGTGTAATCAAAGAAATAATCGCCAATTTCAAATTTGTCTGCAACTACCTCTTCTTCTTTATCCCGAACACTGCGTTTTAGCAGGGCATTGATGCGAAGTAACAATTCCTCAACCCGAAACGGCTTAGTGATATAATCATCCCCTCCAAGTTCAAAAGCTTCAGTTTTATCTTCCATCATACCTTTCGCTGTGGCAAAGATTATTGGAACAGTATTGTTTGTTTTTCTGATTTCACGTCCAACAGAGAAGCCGTCTTTCTTAGGCATCATGACATCGAAGATGCAGAGGTCATAGTTATTTTTCTTGAATTGGGATATTGCTTCATCACCATCTGTACATAGTGTGACGTCAAATTTTCCCTTTAATTCGAGATAGTCTTTTAAAAGATCCCCCAAATTAGGATCGTCTTCTGCTAATAATATCTTTTGCATAATGAATACTTTAATTTTAACGAATTCCCTTGATGCTGATAAATCAGCTTCCTCTACCTTTGAAATTCTTTTACAGAGGAAATATACAAAAAAGGAACCTTTTATTTTTTTGTAGGCAAAATTACTTCAAAGGTCGTGCCCTTATCTTTTTCGCTTTTAACCGTAATTTTTCCGTTCAGTCTCCTCAGAATATCTTGTACATAACTTAGACCAAGACCAAATCCTTTTACATTGTGGACATTGCCTGTCGGTATCCGGTAAAATTGGTCAAAAATCTTTTGCAGGTGATCTCGGCTCATACCGATACCGTTGTCAGCTATAGTGACCACAATACTATCACCGACGTTTTTTGATTGTATACTCACATGTAGATCACCTTTATTGTATTTAATTGCATTATCCAATAGGTTATAAAATACGTTTGAGAAATGCAGTTCGTCGCCAACGACGACATCTTTCGTGGCTGCCAGATCAATACTGAATTTTCCGCCAATATTTTGCATTCTCAGTTGCATACTGTCCGTAACAGCAGAAACAAGATCGTTAATATGAACATCTACCTGATCTAGTTTTAAGGTTTCTTTTTCTAATCGGGCTAAATCAAGTACACGTTCAATGTGATTTCCTAACCTAACGTTCTCGTCGTAGATGATATTGGCTAATTTTTGAACGCGTTTATGATCGGCATTGATATCGGGGTCCTTAAGCGATTCACTAGCAATCATGATAGTCGCAACTGGCGTCTTAAACTCATGTGTCATATTATTGATAAAATCGGTTTTCATCTCCGAAACTTTCTTTTGTCTAAAGATGATAATCAGCGTGTATGCAAAACACCCCACCAATAAAAAAAGTAGCGCAAGCATAGGCAAAAGTAGATAACCCATATTATCTGCGATGATCGCCTTTTTGTTTGGGAAATAAATCGTTAATTTTCCCGGTGCAGCACCAATGTCGCCTTTAAAGAGAGCAGTGGAGTACCGGGTTGTATTTGAAGGATTTTTTAAAGCCGCTTCGTCAAGGATATTATTGAGTAAAATATTGTTTGTGCTCCATATTTCGATATTAAATGGCGCTTTAATGTCGCGTTGAGCCAATTCCTCTTTGATAAGCTCTTGAACGATGATAATATTCAGTCGATCTTTCAATGGGCGTTTAGCTAATTCCATTCCAATAGCGACATCTTCAATATAGTCAGCCTTTTTACCCCCCAACATGGCAACAGAATCATAAACGTTAAACCCCGACCAAGAGTTCTTTTTATTAAGCACATCCAGTCTTTTTTCTAAATCAGCGATCGTTTTTGTAAGTTTTGCATTCTCTCTTGGAGGTAAGGTGGCTACCCTGAATTTGGTTTGCTGATCAACCAGGCCATCGAGCAAAGGAATAACAAAGCGCGTACTATCATCTTTTCCGCTCACCTGATCATCTACCTTCGATGCGTTTAGCATGATGAAGGCTTGTACTAAATTGTCATCGGTAAGCTCATTTGAAACAGAAAATTTGATGTATTTTTGGTACTCCGGTCTCTTGATGTATGTTTCATAAAATGAATTTTTAATTTCGATGACATTCGGATATAACGCACGTAATTGATCTTCTTGCTCTTTGAAGTTGGAGAAAATAGTATGCTGCTTGTTTTTTAACTCTTCAATTCTATATTGGATTTCGAGTTGCTCGGCTAAAAGGCGTTGTTTTGCCTGCTCTTGTTTGGATTTTTCAAGATTTCGTTCCTGTTGAACTTTAGCAAAGTCAACAACTTCCCGCCGTTCCAACTTTCCCGCAACAGCTGTTATCGCAGCATTCACGGATTCATCAAACAATTGGGATTTTTGACGATAAGAATCTCTTAAAAAATAGAATTGCATAGCCAAAACACCGATAAGGGCCAATGACATCAGTCCAATGATTAATACAATGCTATTTTTCTTCATTTGAATAGAGGGTTAAATAAATATAATTTTTACTGTATCACAAAGTTTATAGCGTATCGTTTGTTTCCATTTGCATATTTATCCTGAGGCCTACTTCTGATAGCCCCATGATTGACAGCTCATTTTCTAAATTGTTACAAATATAAAGATGCTAATGTGTTTTGAAGCCGTTTTAACAATGTTTAACAGCGATCTATTTAAAAATAGATGTGGTTGTTTGTAAATTAGTGTGGGTAATAGCTTATATGAAGAATTTTACCGTATTATAGATATATAATCTAATTAAGCTAATGTAAGCTATTTTCATTTCAATTTAAGATAACCAAGAGTCAATAAGCATGGATAAAGCATATGCTGATCCCACATGAGCTTTGGGACTCTTAAAAAAAAGGATATAGAGATGAAAAATTACGTATTATCATTGGTATTGGCTTCTATCGGTCCCGTTGCTTTGGGGCAAGAAGCTAAGGTGAAACCGCAGCTTCCTCTAGTGGAGGAAAAGAAATCGAAAATGCCTATTCTAAAATTAGACTCCTCAGATGAGAAGTATCACATGCCCGTTAAAAAGTTAAGGCGTATGGATAGTCTAGCTCCGATGCCCGGGACGGAAAAGATGCCTAAAGCAGATGGACAAGCTGCTGATCTTCCGCTCAAACGAATAAGCGATTCACTGAAGATGGAGGGCTTTAAATTAAAGATAGATTCCTTATATAAAAACAGACAAAAAAAATAGCGTTCCAAATAGAACGCTATTTTTTTTGTCCATATGTTTACCTTCTACAACTGGGAAACACGGATTGTATTTGTTTTACCTTTTTCGATCAACGGAGTTGAAGCGGTATTAATAATGATCGCTCCGGGCTGAACGTAGTTGTTTTTTACAATAAATTTGTTAACATCATGGATAGATCCGTCGGTGCTTTCGAACTTGTCATAAATAAAAGTTTTTACGCCCCAAAGTAAGCTGAGCTGTTTTAGCAATTTTTGTGTTCCTGTAAAAACTAAAATATCAACATTTGGTCTATAACTGGTAATTTCAAATGCTGTTGCTCCTGAAGATGTCAATACAGCAATTGCAGAAGCATTTGTTTTTTGAGCAAGATAGACTGAGGAAGCACAGATAGCATCAGGAATAAGTGTACCATCGTGGATTTCACTAACTTTCTCATTATAATAAGGATAAGAAGTTTGTTCCACGTGAATAATGATTTTGCTCATTGTTTCGATCACAATTTCAGGGAATTCACCTACAGAAGTTTCTCCACTTAACATAACGGCGTCAGCCCCATCTAATACAGAGTTGGCTACGTCATTTACTTCTGCACGTGTAGGACGAGGTGTAGTGATCATGCTTTCTAACATTTGCGTTGCAATGATCACTGGTTTAGAAAGATCTCTACATTTTTGTACAATGATCTTTTGAAGTCCTGGTACTTCTTCCATGGGAAGTTCGACACCTAGATCTCCGCGAGCAACCATAACAGCATCTGTTGCTTCGATAATTGCATCAATATTTTCGATCGCTTCAGGCTTTTCAATTTTTGCGATTATGCGGGCATGACTTCCTTTTGCTGCGATGATTTTTTTACATTGGGCAATATCTTCTGCTGAGCGTACAAATGACATGGCTATCCAGTCTGCACCATGGTCCAAAGCAAAGTTCAGGTTATCTAAATCTTCTTCTGTCAATGAAGGAATAGATACTTTGGTATTTGGTAAATTAACACCTTTACGCGAAGTAAGGACACCACCGTGTACGACTTCACAAGTAACTGTATCTTTATGATTGGTCTCTAAAACACGAAGTTGAAGTTTTCCGTCGTCAAGTAAAATGATTTCGTTGGCTTCAACATCGTTTGGAAAGTTTTCGTATGTAATGTAAATTCTGTTTTCGTCTCCGATAAGTTCGTGTGTGGTGATTTCAACTTTTGAACCGTTAACCAGAACAGCTCCACCTTCTTTCATTTTTCCGATCCGAATTTTCGGACCTTGTAAATCGGCTAAGATGGCAACATTGAATCCTGTTTCATTATTTATTGCATTTATAGTTTCGATTACCTTAAGGTGATCTGCCTGGCTGCCATGAGAGAAATTCAACCGACACACATCAACCCCTTTAGCAATCATGTTGGTCAAAACTTGTTTGTCTGCCGAGGCAGGGCCTAATGTTGCGACAATTTTAGTCCTTTTTTGAACTTTTTCCATCTGTTATTTTGTATTTTAAATGTTCTTCATTAATCACAACAGATAGCGAGCTATGTTGTTGTGTTTTGTCAAAACTAAATCGAATTAATTTAGATCTAAACGGAAGTGTATTTGCTACACTAACCTACAGTTTGCTAAAATATGAGATTTTCTTTAGATTTCAATATTTTTGGTGATATTTCTTTTGCGATGACGACTTCGGGTAATTTGCTGATCCTTTTGATCATATGCGCTACATCTTCTTCGCAGATGAAGTTTTTGATAATGATAAAAAAATCAAAGTGCGGGTTTTCAGGAATTAAATAAGTTCCTTCGATGCTCTTATTGTTGATTAGGAAATATTCTGTGTCAGCGTCGGGTATAAGATAATGAAAAGCAGTGAAGTGGTAGTTGATTTTTTTCTTTGGGTCAAAGACAATATGATATTCTAGCTCCTCTTCGGATTTATTTTTTTGTCGTCCGTCATGATCATATTTGCTCTCCTTGCCTCTGGAAAAATTCAGGTTAGTCTCCTTGTTGATGAAGTGACAGAGTCGGTAATCTTTCAACGGGCAGGTGATGGCGAGTAGGGTGAAATCCAACTCTTCTTCCATGTCCATGTCTAATCTTGTTACTAACTTATTGACCACTTTAATGCTTAAATTTATCTCCCTTTTATAACGAAGGTACTAATAATTTTAAGGTTGGAATATACTTTTTGTGTAAAATTTGAGTTAATTAGCTGAGTGTTTGGAATACAAAATATTTTTTGTTATACTTGAACTAAGTTAATATAGAGTGGGTTAGCTAGTATAATACGCGAATTAGTTCGGTCGCCTAACATGGTGACTTTCATCTAAATATCAATTTAGGTTTGAATTTTGATGAAATTTATTTTTCTTTGCACAGATTTATTAAACAATTAAACTATAAAATCATGTCAGATATCGCTTCAAGAGTAAAAGCAATTATCGTTGAAAAATTAGGTGTTGACGAAAACGAAGTAACACCAGAAGCTTCATTCACTAATGATTTAGGTGCTGATTCACTTGACACTGTTGAGTTGATCATGGAGTTTGAAAAAGAATTCAACGTTGCTATTCCTGATGATCAAGCAGAGACTATTGGTACTGTTGGTCAAGCAATCGCTTATTTAGAAAAAAACGTTAACTAACTAATTTAATTAGGCTAATCGTAATAAATGGAGCTTAAAAGAGTAGTAGTAACAGGATTAGGCGCCCTTACACCAATTGGTAATACCGTCTCAGCTTACTGGGAGGCTTTAATAAATGGTGTAAGCGGGGCTGCTCCTATTACGCATTTTGATGCGTCAAAATTCAAAACTCAGTTTGCGTGTGAGGTAAAGGGGTTTGATCCACATGATTTTATGGATCGTAAGGAAGCTCGTAAAGTCGATCCTTTTGTACAGTATGCAATTGCGTCAACGGATGAGGCAATTAAAGATGCTGGCTTAGATTTTGAAAAATTAGATACAAACCGTATCGGAGTAATTTGGGGTTCAGGAATTGGGGGCTTAACAACCTTTACTGAAGAAGTTGCAAATTTTGCAAAAGGAGATGGAACCCCGCGTTTCAATCCTTTCTTCATTCCTAAGATGCTCGTTGATATTGCTCCAGGACATATTTCTATGCGTCATGGTCTTCGTGGACCTAACTTTTCTGCAGTGTCGGCTTGTGCGTCAGCTACCAATGCAATGATAGATGCTTTCAACTATATTCGTATGGGGAAAGCTGATGTGATTGTTACGGGTGGATCCGAGGCAACAGTTAATGAAGCTGGAATTGGTGGATTTAATGCAATGCACGCTTTGTCAACTCGGAATGACGATCCAAAAACAGCCTCACGCCCTTTTGATAAGGATAGAGATGGTTTTGTTTCTGGTGAAGGTTCAGGTGCTTTGATTTTAGAAAGTTTAGAGCACGCTTTGGCACGTGGAGCAAAAATCTATGCAGAGATTGCTGGTGGTGGAATGAGTGCTGATGCACATCATATCACGGCCTCGCATCCTGAAGGTTTGGGTGCTAAACTAGCCATGACAATGGCAGTCAACGATGCAGAGATGGATTTTTCAGATATTGATTATATCAATGTTCACGGAACATCTACTCCTGTTGGTGATATTAGTGAAACTAAGGCTATTGTCGATTTGTTCGGTGAACACGCATATAAACTGAATATCAGTTCAACTAAATCAATGACTGGGCACCTTTTGGGAGCTGCAGGAGCGATAGAAACTATTGCTTCTATTCTTGCTGTCCAAAATGATATTGTCCCACCGACAATCAATCACTTTACGGATGATCCAGAAATTGATAATAAATTGAACTTTACATTCAATAAAGCGCAAAAACGAACTGTTAACGCAGCATTGAGTAACACATTTGGTTTCGGAGGGCATAATGCTACCGTTATTGTGAAAAAATATAAAGCTTAATGTTTGATCCTTCAAACATGGTTTGATAATATGAGCTAGCGACAGGTTCTTTAATTAGGACTTGTCGCCTTATTTTTAGAAGAGATGCCTTTTGCTAGGATATATAAATTATATATTTCGCCGGAGCGGGAATACGTTAGAAAACTAAAAAACCTGCTTGGATTTGTGCCCGGAAATGTACACTTGTACAAAATGGCTTTCAGACATAAGTCTGTGGCTATTACAATTAAAGAGGGCGCAAAGAATAGCAACGAACGTTTGGAATTCTTAGGTGATGCTGTTTTGGGTTCGGTTGTCGCCGAATTGTTATTTAAGAAATATCCTTATAAAGATGAAGGTTTCTTGACCGAAATGCGCTCGAAGATTGTCAGTAGAGCAAATCTGAATCAGCTGTCCCGAAAATTAGGATTTAATGAACTGATTCAGTTCGATGCACGAATGATCAGTTTTCCGAATAAACAAGGGTCGTTACTAGGCGATGCTTTCGAAGCATTAATAGGAGCCGTATATCTCGATAAAGGCTATGTTTTTACAAAAAGCTTCCTGCTAAATAGAATCATTAAGCAGCATGTTGATATTCTTCTATTGGAACAGACTGAAACAAACTTTAAAAGTAGGTTGATTGAATGGTGTCAGCATACGGGCAAAGAGATCGTATTTCAGCAAACAGACAATCCGCAGGGTGAATCTTCTAAAATGTTTAGTATTGAAGCCGTCGTTGATGGTGTGGTATGCGGACTAGGTCGCGATTTCAATAAAAAATCTGCAGAGAAATCAGCTGCGGAGAAAGCCTGTGAATTCCTTAAAATTCTAGAAGTAGAATAAAGGATTTTATTAACTTTGCCAAATATGGCAGTAGTAAAACCTTCTTTGGCAAAAGGAACGCGTGATTTTTCGCCTTCCGAAATGATCAAACGCAACTATATTTTCGATACACTGAAAACGGTATTCAGAAAATATGGCTATAGTGAAATACAGACCCCTTCATTTGAAAATTTAACAACACTTACCGGTAAATATGGCGATGAGGGTGATAAGCTGATCTTTAAGATTCTTAATTCGGGTGATTACATGGCAAAAGCGCCAGACAGCCTGCTTCAAGATAAAAATTCCAATAAACTCATTCCACATATTTCAGAGAAAGCGCTAAGATATGACCTTACTGTGCCTTTTGCACGTTACGTCGTAATGCACCAGAATGATATTGCTTTACCATTTAAGCGTTTTCAAGTACAACCCGTATGGCGTGCTGATCGTCCACAGCGCGGAAGATATCGTGAGTTTTATCAATGTGATGTGGATGTGGTTGGATCTGAAAGTTTACTGAATGAAGCAGAGTTCATTCTGATTTATCAAGAGGCCTTCGAGCGTTTTGGACTGAAAGACTTTACTATTAAAATCAACAACCGGAAAATTCTATCAGGTATTGCCGAAATTATCGGAAAGCCGGAGTTGATTGTCGATATGACTGTAGCGATCGACAAATTGGATAAAATCGGCTTGGATGGAGTCAACAAAGAATTGCTTGAGAGAGGCTTTACAGAGGCGGATCTTGCTATTTTAAAACCTATCATTTTATTGGAAGGCTCGAATGAAGAGAAACTGTCTTCCTTAAAAGCGATTTTAGCAACTTCTGCTGTCGGTTTAATCGGTATTGCGGAAATTGAAGAAGTATTTGATTATGTCGGCAAATTAGGTGCTGAAGAAAAGTTGCTTAATCAAATCATAGATCTGGACATTACATTGGCTCGTGGTCTAAATTATTACACGGGTTGTATTTTTGAGGTCAAGACCAATGAGGTTGCTATGGGAAGCATCGGTGGCGGCGGTCGTTATGATGATCTCACAGGGATGTTTGGACTGAAGGGGTTGACCGGAGTCGGGGTTTCTTTTGGTGCTGACCGAATTTATGATGTACTCGAAGAATTGAATCTTTTTCCAACCGGTAAAGCAGAAACCACAAAACTTATTATTATTAATTTTGATAAGCAACTCGAAGTGTATACACTTCGCTTACTGAACAAACTTCGTCAAGAAAATATTGCTTCGGAACTTTATGCTACTCCTGTAAAATTGAAAAAGCAAATGGGGTATGCGGATGGTAAAGGAATTCCCTATGTGTTATTGGTAGGGGAAGAAGAGGCTGCTTCGGGGCAATTGTCTTTAAAAGACATGGAAAGTGGTGAGCAAATAAAGCTTACTGAAAGTGAGCTGATCCAAAAACTTCGATAACGAGCAGTTTGTGTAAAATAGATTAAGCCAAATGATTATTAAGTCGTTTGGCTTTTTTATTTTCATAAGTTTTTGATTTATTTGGTTGTGCCGTTCATTTATTTGTAATCAAATGCTTTATACTTTAAATCAAATGTCTTAGAAGTGTCTTAAAGTAGAAATAAAATTGATTTTTGGACAAGGAAATTCGTCCAAAATTATTAGATTTGTAGTCTAGAATAGTAAGAAAATCAAAACTTTGAAATGAGTTCAACACCTATAACAAAAGAGACATATTTGGAGTGGTATAAGTCGATGTTACTTATGCGTAAGTTTGAAGAAAAAGCAGGTCAACTTTACGGACAGCAAAAGATTCGTGGTTTCTGTCACTTGTACATAGGACAAGAAGCAGTTGTCGCTGGAACGATGTCGGTTATTAAACCTGAAGATTCTTTAATCACTGCTTATCGTGATCACGCCCACGCTTTAGCTAAAGGCGTTTCTGCCAATGCTTGTATGGCTGAATTATATGGAAAGATCACAGGTTGTTCCAAAGGTAAAGGAGGCTCTATGCACTTCTTCTCCAAAGAGCATAAATTCATGGGTGGCCATGGTATTGTTGGTGGTCAGATTCCTTTAGGTGCTGGTATTGCATTTGCTGAGAAATATCTTGGTACAGATAATGTGAACATCTGTTATATGGGCGACGGAGCTGTACGTCAAGGTGCATTCAACGAAACACTTAACATGGCGATGTTGTGGAAATTGCCTGTTATTTTTGTTTGTGAAAACAATGGTTATGCTATGGGTACGTCTGTACAACGTACAACTAATATGCAGGATATTTACAAGATGGGCTTGGGCTTTGATATGCCTTCAGCTCCAGTAGATGGAATGGATGTTGTTGCTGTACATAACGCGATGGATGAGGCTGTTCAACGTGCTCGTGCGGGCGAAGGACCTACATTCTTGGAAATTCGTACTTATCGCTACAAAGGACACTCGATGTCTGATCCAGCGAAGTATCGTACTAAAGAAGAACTGGAAGCTTATAAAGACCGTGATCCATTGTTGTCGACTAAACATGCTATCTTAGAAAACAACTATGCTGATGACGCTTGGTTTGCTGAAGTAGAAGCTGATGTGAAAAAAGTAGTTGAGGAATCGGTTAAATTTGCAGAGGAATCTCCTTATCCAACTGTAGATGAGTTGTACAAAGATGTCTATGTACAACAAGACTATCCATTTATTTTAGATTAATACTCTTTAACTTGATAATATAACAAAGAATGGCTGAAGTAGTAAGAATGCCGAAAATGAGCGATACAATGACCGAAGGGGTTATCGCGAAATGGCACAAAAAAGTTGGTGATAAAGTGAATTCTGGCGATTTAGTAGCAGAGATCGAAACGGACAAAGCTACTATGGACTTTGAGTCTTACCAAGAAGGAACTCTTTTATATATTGGTCCTAAAGAAGGCGAAGCAGTAGCTATTGACGCTGTTATTGCAGTTTTGGGAGAACCAGGAGAAGATTTTCAAGCGCTGTTGAGCGGAGATGCTCCTGAAGCTGAGAAAGCACCAGAAAAAACTGAAGACAAAAAAGAAGAAGAAGTTTCTGCTCCAGAATCTTCGGCAAGTACAGTAACTCCTGAGGAATTAGGATGTACCGTAATCACAATGCCGTTGTTGAGTGATACCATGAAAGAAGGTGTTATTGCACAATGGAACTTCAAAGTTGGTGATACGATCAAATCTGACGATGCCATTGCAGATGTAGAAACGGATAAAGCTACGATGGAAGTTACTGCCTATGCTGACGGTACCTTGTTATATGTAGGTCTTGAAGCTGGAGAAGCTGCAAAGGTTAACGACATTATAGCAATCGTTGGTCCTGCTGGAACTGACATTACTCCTTTGTTGAATCAAAAATCTGATGCGCCAAAGGCCGAGACGACTGAAGCTCCTAAAGCTGATGCTACTTCAACTGCATCATCTCCTGCGGCACCGACTGTTAGCAACGACGATTCTCGTGTGAAGGCTTCACCTTTAGCACGTAAAATTGCGCAAGAAAAAGGGATCAACTTAAGTGATATTAAGGGTTCTGCAGATGGTGGCCGTATTGTGAAGAAAGACGTTGAGTCATTCGTTCCTGCTGCTGCACAACCTGTAGAGACTAAATCCGCAGCTGCTCCTGCAGAAGCAAAAGCGATTACTTTACCTACGTATGTTGGGGAAGAACGTTACACGGAAAAACCAGTTAACCAAATGCGTAAAACTATTGCGCGTCGTTTGGCTGAGTCATTGTTTACCGCACCGCACTTCTATTTGACAGTATCTATAGACATGGATAATGCTATGGCTGCTCGAGCTCAAATCAATGAAGTTGCTCCAGTAAAAGTTTCTTTCAATGACATCGTTGTAAAAGCTGTCGCTGTTGCATTGAAAAAACATCCTGCTGTAAACTCTTCATGGCAAGGCGATAAAATACGTTTCAATGAGCATACCAACATTGGCGTAGCCATGGCTGTTGAGGATGGTTTATTAGTTCCTGTTGTACGGTTCGCAGATGGCAAATCATTGTCTCATATCTCTGCAGAAGTAAAAGACTTCGCTCAAAAAGCGAAAGCTAAAAAATTACAACCTGCCGATTGGGAAGGATCTACATTTACTGTTTCCAACCTAGGGATGTTCGGAATTGACGAATTTACATCCATCATAAACTCTCCAGATGGGGCAATCCTTTCTGTTGGAGCAATTCAGGCTGTTCCTGTTGTTAAAAATGGCGCAGTAGTTCCGGGTAATGTAATGAAAGTAACATTGGGCTGTGATCACCGTGTGGTAGATGGCGCAACTGGAGCTGCATTTTTACAGACATTAAAATCTTTGGTTGAAAATCCAGTAAGATTGTTAGCATAGTCCTTTAACAAAGGAATGAAAGCCACTTTAGCAATAAAGTGGCTTTTTTTGTTTTTTTAATTAGTTTAAGCTCGTTGAAGCGAAAGGCTGGCCATTTAATCTTGGGAATGCCATCGAGATGTTGCACCTAAAAAGGCTTGAATGTTTTTAAAAGGAAGACCGTAGCAAGTAGACTAGGTAACATAAACGATGAATAACAATATAGTGAGGAAAAAATTCGTTTTTTTATACTAAAATCTTCATTTTAGCATTATTATCAATACGCTTGATCTTCGATTACTAACTTCGATAATTTTATATCATTTAATAGAAGAGAAATAGGTGATATTTATTGATATACAATACAGATAATACAAAAATCCGGGAGACATCATATAGTGAAATTATTTTTTTTAAAGGGAATGGTCGCTCTTTTGTTGGCATCTACAGTTGCCTGTAGCTCAAAAGAGAAAAAGCAGAAGGAAGCAGCAATAGCGCAGGCAAAAGTAGATAGTACAAGACTGGTTTATAATCCCAATAATGCAGATCTGAAAATCGATGCTTTTATGAAGAATCTTCATTCAAAAGCTGCATTCAACGGAAATGTTCTTATTGCCAAAGATGGAAAAATTTTATATCAAAATACATTTGGCTGGGCTAATTACCTAAAACGGGATAGCCTAAAAATTGACGACAAATTTGAGTTGGCTTCCGTTTCTAAACCGCTTACAGCCGTGGGGACTTTAAAGTTGGTGGAGGCTGGAAAGTTGCGCCTCGATCAAACGATCAATGACTTTTATCCTGATTTTCCATATCCAGGCATTACCATAAAAATGTTATTGACTCATCGTTCGGGATTACCTAATTATGTCTACTTTTCAGAAAAACACTGGCCTGATCGTAAGAAGGGGATGACTAATCAGGATGTAATGAAAATGCTGACCGAGTTTAAGCCTAATCGCTATGGGGCACCAGGGGGACGTTTTTTTTATAATAACTCGAACTTTATGGTCTTAGGAGCTATTATAGAGAAGGTGTCAAAGCAAGACTACGCTACTTATATGAAAGATAGTGTGTTCAATGTTGCAGGGATGACAAATACGGCTGCACTTTCAAAGGCTGTATATGATAAGATTCCTACCAACGTTATTGGACACGATAAGATATGGAGGAGATCCGTTGTACAAAATTTTCAGGATGGACCACTCGGTGACAAGGGGATCTATAGTACCGTTCGTGATCTTTATCGCTTTGACCTCGCTTTGAGGGATGGAAGGTTGTTAAAACAGTCCACATTAGATTCGGCATACAGAGGATATCCCGATGCGAAAAAAGGGATTTTTAGCTATGGTTATGGCTGGCGTACGTTTGAGCATGGCAATGAACATATTGTCTACCATACAGGTTGGTGGCACGGTTTTAGACATATTTACGTAAGAGATCTAAAAAGAAATATTGTTATTGTTCTGCTTTCTAATATGACTAATGGAAGTTTGGTTAAATTGGATGAGCTTTATAAAATCTTGGGAATGCCCATATTGCGTAAAAATGCCTATAGTAGTCACGGCGATTTTATCATTGATGAGTAAGTTTCCGGGGGCGATCAATAGGTGATATAAACGAATATAAAAATGAAAAAAACATTGATTTTGGGTGCTAGTAGCAACCCTTCTCGTTATTCGAATAAAGCCGCAAATATGCTGCATAGGTATGGACATGATATTGTTAATATTGGTCTGAGTGGTGGTGAAGCAGCTGGAGTTTCTATTGAAAAGAAAGGCGTGGTCTACCCCGATATTGATACTGTGACGATGTACGTCGGTGAACATAATCAGAAAGAATATTATGACTATATTTTGGCAACGAAACCGAGACGGATTATATTCAATCCAGGCGCAGAGAATCCTGAATTAGAGCAGCTCGCAATGGAGCACGGTATTAAAACTGAAAGAGCCTGTACCCTGGTTTTATTGAGTACAGGACAATTTTAGATTTTAGATTTCCGAAGCAGTTCAACCGATAAGTACTTTGTGATAAAATAGTTTGTAAGACCCACAGTATTGCTGTCCAGATTCAAGCTGGAAACTTTTATTTCACAGTGTTCTTTCAATATTGCCATGGTATACGAATTAATAGCCTGTTGTATCGGAATAGTGATCAATTCATTTGCTTTTGCAATTTTTCCACCTAACACGATTAATTCCGGATTGAGCAATTGTATCAGCGATGCGAATGCTTTTCCAAGATTTGTGCCCAGTTTGGAAATCTGATTGATTGCAAATTGATCCCCTTTATTTGCAGCTTCAATAATATGAGTTGGTGTTAAATGTTGTAGATCTTCTGCTAGTAATTCATTTAATTTAGTCAGTTCTCCTTTTTGGATTTCCTGCTTGGCATTGTTAACCAATGCGATGCCCGAAGCAACAGTCTCTAGGCAGCCTCTTTTTCCACAGTAACAAAGTTCACCGTTGTCGATAAAAGGCATGTGACCCACTTCACCAGAGTAGCCATCCCGGCCAAGATATACTTCACCATTTGATACAATTCCTAAACCTATTCCCCAATCCATTAAAATAATCAGGCTGTTTTTGGTGTTTTTTGCCAAACCAAATTTCAATTCAGCGTACGCTGCTCCTTTAACATCATTCAGAATGAAGACTGGCTTTTTATATTTAAGCTCGAAATAGTCGGAAATAGATTGATTTTCATCGTGTAAAAATGTCTCATTGGTACCTTCTTCTGCATTGATCAATCCAGGCATGCCAATAATCAATCCTGTCAAGTTTTCGATATCAACAGATTTATCGATCAGGTATTGATCAATAATTTGTGTAATGGTTACTAGATTTTCTGCATTGCGGGATAATTCATTTTCAAGCTCGATCGTTTCTGCAATTACATGCTGATTATTATCCATGATGCTCATAGTAATCGAGAAGCGTTGAAGCTCAATCGATAAAACCTGAAACAATCCATCCCGTAATTTATATAAATTAGGTTTGCGCCCACCAATAGATTCTCCTTTGTCAAATTGACGTATGAAATCATCTTCCAGTAATTCTGCGATCAAGCTATTCACTGTAGGCAGGCTTAAATACAGGTTTTTAACAATGTCATTTACCGATACAGATCCTAATTCGGCTATTAATTTTATAATGGAGAGTTTATTGAATAGATTTTTCTTTTCAGGTTTACTCTCCAACTTTTTGTTAATCAGTAAATTTACGGCTTTAGTCATAAAACATCATATTTTTGAAATAGAATCCTCAGGGCTTTAATTTAGCAAAAGTTTTGGAATCATTTGGTTATTTTCTTAATCGGTAAGTAAGTTGGCTATTTAGCAAAAAGGGGATAAGATACCTTATCCCCCCGCTGCTTATACATCTATACTATTTGAGTTTTTTTACCCGAATGTCTTTGAAGAATACTTCAGTACCGTGCCCCAAGAATCCGATATGACCAGACGTACGTTTAAGTCCAGGATGTTGTTTTCCGTCCAGGGTACCGTTTTTACTTGCCTCTGCGATATCTGCATCCACAATGACAGTACCATTCAGGGTAACTTTGATGCGATTCCCTTTCACGATTATTTCTTCAGCGTTCCACTCACCAACTGGTTTTAAGTAGCCTTTTTTAGCAGGAACAACGCCATAAATTGAACCGTGATATTGATACTGTTTCAAGTCTTTATAGACATCTGCATCATCATCCAGCACCTGGATCTCCATGGATTCATAGGCGGCGTCTCCTTCCAAAGGTGCTCGTATTCCTACGCCATTGTTGGCTCCGGGAGTCAATTTGAAGTCGAAGCGGAAAATGAAGTCAGCGTATTCTTCTTTTGTATAAAGATTGCCACCAAATTTTGCATTTGGGTATACCCAGATATAACCTTCGTCATTGATCACATAAGCTTGGTTTTCTGTCCACTTGTCGAGATTTGTTCCATCAAAAAGTACTTCAAAACCTTCTTTTTTCTCTTGATCGTTCAACTTAAAGATTTGTTTTCTTGGGAATTCCTTGATAAAGAGATCTCTATAATAGACGACCGAACCATGCGCTTGTAATTCAATTTGTTCAGTGGGGAAGATTGATTGGTTTCTATCCCAGTAGTTTTCGAGAGGGACATTATCGGTTACCAACTGCCCGTTTAACCAAACTGTGACTTTATCGTCCACCATCTTGATTTTAAACGTATTCCATTCACCAGTAGCATTATCGGCAACTTTCAGGGGTTTGCTTTCATTTTTCTGGTTGTTATACAATCCGCCAGATCCCACTTGGGCGCCTACTCTTGTATTGGCGATATCCCAAATTTGTACTTGCGGCGTGCCTCTCAGGTAAATGCCAGCATCACCCTCTATTCCACCATAGTTTTCCAATTTCCAGTCTACCAGCATTTCGAAGTCACCATATTGTTTTACGGTTGCGAGATTGTCACCTTTTCCGCTGAATACAATTTGACCATTGGCTGCTGTCCAGCCTTTGCGCATGATATCGTCCGCTTTAGCTTGCGCTGTTGCTAAAGTTTTTTCGTTCATCTTACTGCGTTTGATCGGGTCGGCGACCAATCCTTTCCAGCCAGTGAGATCCTTTCCGTTGAAAAGAGCGACATAGCCTTCTTTGATGGGCATTTCAGCAAGATAACGAACAACAGCTTCTTTGAGATATCCACTTTCGCTACCGGACAATTTACCGATTACCTGTTCCAAAACTTCTCTGACCTTCTTACCGTAGAATTTATTGTCCATTGCAATGTTCATCGCTACATTAGTTGCTGTTCCGGCAAGTTGAGCATCGTTCATCAGGTCAGCTGCGAAAACGAAAGACTGATATGTTCCTGTTGGTTGCAATGCCGATAGCGCAGCTCTTTTCTGTTCTGCTGTTTTGGCGACACTGAATGCATCTCGCAACAATAAAGTTTTCTGTTCAGGTGTATTTGAAGAAGAAGAGATTGATTTGATCAATCCTCTGTATACTGTATTGAAAAGATTATCGTCTTTTTCTGTTCTGGATAGTGTTATTAATTCTGGTAACGCGTTTGCGGAAGACCAGGTAGCCAACGACTCGATTGCTGCTGATCGTAGACTTGTGTTAGAGTTGTTAAGATATGCAGTTACAGCTTTCAATGACTGTGCGTCGCCCAGTCCAGCAAAAATAGGGAAATATTTGGCGGTATTTGTCGCGGCTGAGTTCGATAGGCGAGCGGCGATTTTTTCAGTTAATCCTTTTGAATCTGCGCTCGACCGAATCACGTTGACTAGGGCACGTTGCAATAGCGCAGCAGATTTACTGTCTGTCGTATTGTTTAATCTATTGAAGAGTTCTTCTAAATCTGCTTCCTGCGCTACATTGGGGAGAGCTTTATTGATCCCTTCTTCTACAGCAGGATTTACACTTTTTATTGCCAATACAGCTTTGGATGACGCATTATTGGAACGTTTACTCAAAATGTCCAGCAATTGAATCTTCTTGTCGTCGTCTACATTTGCAAGGGCATTGTTGACATCGGTAACGACATTTGCATCTTTAGATGAGAGGATCAATGCCTTTACCGAATTGTTGAATTGTTGGTCGGTATTAAGAGCTTGGATTAAAGTATTGGTTTCTTTTCCCTGTGAAAGCGTATTTAATGCACTCAATCCAGCCAATTTAGTTGCCGGAGACTCAGTCTTATTGACTAACCCATGGATTAGCTCTAAGCTGCTTGCAGAACCATTGTGCGCTAAATAGTTCAATACACTTTCTTGAACTTCCGGTGTACTTTTGCTCGCTAAAGCAAGCAAGCTTTTTGCGTCACTGCCTTTGCCATATTTTCCGAGTAATTGCAATGCGATATTCCGGTAGGCACCATTATCGCTCTTTACTGCAGCCAATAAGTTCTTTCGCTGTTTCGCTGGGTCAATTGTTGTCAATAATTTGAGCGATGCAATCTGACCGTTGATCGATTTTGCTTTTTGGGATTCCTGGAAAAATTTGTTCAGAAACTTAATAGCATCTTGGTCGTGCTTGTTATCGATCAGTGCTTGGGCATAGTCAATGCCAAGTCCAACCGCATCCAATTTATCATAGCTGTATCCTGCTGCATTCAATTTTTCGTCGAATAGCGATTGAGAAGCTGTGCCACCGATTTTGCTTAATGCAATTAATGTAGTCCGTTGGAAACCGTCCGATGGATATTTTTGAATTAGTCCTAAAATGGCGTTTTCGGCATTTTTATCCTTTAGATCGCCGAGAGCTGTAACAATGGCGGTGGCAGTTTTCTCTGTCGTTGACGAAGTCAAAGCCTTTTCTAATGCTGCTGTCGACTCAGGGGTACGAATGGATACCAGCGTTCTTGCTGCCGCGTCGGCCAGATAATCATTTGTTAAACACTTTGCGACAGCAGGTATCGCTGCATTATCGGCACATTGACGCAACAGGCGTAACGCAAAAACTTGATTTGTCGGTTCGTCCAATTGTGATATGGCCTTCGCCAATCCTTCAACAAAAACTCTTTTTTGTTGTTCTTTGCCGGGCTGATTTACATAGAACGAATAGCTGTTTGCCGCAAATTCTATCGGAGCATTATTGCTACCTGGTGCTTTAAGTCCCTTAAGGAAAGTGACAACATCGTCAGCAGAGAAGCCTTCTAGCTCATGCATTGCAAGCAAAAACTTTTCTTTTTCTTCGGCAGGCTGCTGTGCCAATACGTCTGCTATTTTGGTTGCAGTCGTTCTATTTTGTGGTTGCTGAGCGTAGGTTGCACCAGATATAAGAAGCAATACAGTCAGCGAATTGAATATTCTTTTCATTAGGATATCTTTTTAAATAGACCAAGGGCCTCTCATTGGTTGGTGAATTAATCTATTTGCGGCATCGTCGTTAATAAATAGCTCATTTTGGGAGTCGTACTTTAGTGATCGGTTTAGTCGCAATGCTGCTAATCCCATGTTGACCAAAGTACAAGAACGATGTCCATTGATTTCATTCAGTGCAAACTTTTCTCTTGTGCGTACAGATTCCAGGAAGTCGACAATCTGTGGTGCAGGTTCAGGGTATTGTGCAAGCTTTCTTTCCAAATCGGGTATATCAGACTGAAATCCTCTATATAATTTACCTTTTGGTCCTTCGATATAGGCTGCCTTTTCATCCTTTGCATCGCCGTCTAGAATGATCTGGCAACCATCGGCATAAGTAAATGTAATGCGTCGCCATGTACCCACAGCATCCGGATGTTGTTGCGGAGCATCAACATCGACAGTAATGGGACTTTCGTTGTCTTTACCTAAAAAGTATTGAACAGGATCCATATAATGTTGTCCCATATCTCCAAGACCACCGCCATCATAATCCCAATATCCTCTAAAGGTCGTGTGAACACGGTGCTTGTTGTAAGGTTTGTATGGCGCTGGACCTAGCCAAAAATCGTAGTCAAGTTCTACTGGTACTTTCTCCTCTGGTAAATTTTCCTTTCCTACCCAATAGAACTTCCAATCAAAGCCTGTATGTTTGCTTATCGTGACTTTCAACGGCCAACCCAACATTCCTGTATCAACTAATTTTTTGATTTTGCTTACGGGAACATTCATTCCATAAAAATCATCCTTAAAACGAAACCAGGTATTTAGACGAAAGATATTGCCGTGCTGTGCAATGGCTTCTTTCACTTTTTTACCTTCACCGATAGTTCGTGTCATTGGTTTTTCACACCAGATATCTTTTCCTGCTTTTGCCGCTTCGATGGACATCAGTCCATGCCAATGTGGAGGAGTAGCAATATGCACAATATCTACTTCCGGAGATTTAATCAACTCCCTAAAGTCATGGTATTCCTTCACACCACCGCCTAAGTCTGCTTGTGCTGCCGCCAGATGAGTTTTGTCCACATCACAAATGGCTACTGTTTTAGTTCCGGCATAGCCAAAGTGTCCACGGCCCATATTGCCGACACCAATGACACCTTTGGTTAGATGGTCGCTCGGAGCAAGATAGCCCTGTCCTCCGAGTACAAAGCGTGGTACGATAGAAAATGCCGCAGCACCGACCACGGATTTTTTTATGAAATCACGCCTTGATGAATTCTGTTCTTTCATTTTGGTTGGATTAGTTGTTTTATAATTGATCCTCTATTAGGCTGTTAAAATTAACGGCATTGGATATTTAGTCTTAAAAATAGATAAAAAACTGATGAATGTAAACTGATAACTAAAATTTTACGTATTGTTTATTTATGTTTTATTAAAAAATGACAAAAGAATAGCTGTGAATCTATTTCTTTCCAATATAGTATGCGATTGTGTACCTACGATGTCATTTTTGTCTGAGAATTGTTACATTTCAGTACAATAGCAAGCCGCCGCGACAATGTGTTAGTCCAGTACGTTTCAATTATACTTAATCGTTTTCGTAAAAGGAGCTTGATTCCGGTAAAATATTGCAGCATCTTTATTGTCGCTCTGATAGCAAATCCTAAAAGATGAATTCAAGAATACCAATTTTTTGGATTGTAGAATAGGTTGTAAAATCATATGGATGTAGCTAGAAACTGCACTTCCACGATTTGTTAATCAATTCAATTTGTGTTAGGGAGAAAGGTAATTATGTCCGATCAAATTGATTCGCGGGCATCGACTGACTAAAAATCTAATAGATAATGAAACTAAATCAATCTTTTGTGTTAGTATTAGCCGCATTGGGCATATGCCCGATTGTCCAGGCGCAGACAGTGAAACCGAATTTGTCCAAAGCCTTTATTCAGGAACAGCTGGACGCTGCTGCGAATCAGATAAAGGTTCTTGCGGCAGAAACTCCTGCAGAAAAATTTCCGAAAACCTTTGAGCAGGGTGAACACGTATTTTCTTCTTCGAGCTGGTGGTGCTCGGGTTTCTATCCAGGGACGTTATTGTATCTATATGAAGGTACCAAAGAAAAAGCATTATTGGAGAAAGCAACAGAAACATTGACGTATCTGGAGAAAGAAAAGAACAACAAAGGTACACATGATTTGGGTTTTATGCTTTTCTGTAGTTTTGGTAATGCGCTTCGTCTTACCGGTGATACGCTAAAGTATATACCCATATTGAGCACTGGTGCCAATTCCTTGGCGTCTCGCTACAGCCCGATTACCAAAACAATACGTTCTTGGGATCATGGATCATGGCAATATCCGGTAATCATTGATAATATGATGAATTTGGAGTTTTTGACACAAGTATCTAAGGTGACCGGAGATAAAAAATGCTATGATATTGCGGTATCTCATGCTGAAACAACCTTGAAAAACCACTTCAGAAAAGATTATAGTTCCTACCATGTGATCGATTATGATAAGAAGACCGGTAAGGCCATCGGAAAAAAGACACATCAAGGAGCATTTGATGAGTCGGCCTGGGCAAGAGGACAGGGATGGGCACTATACGGTTATACCATGATGTATCGTGAAACAAAGAAGAAAGAATTCTTGAAGCAGGCACAGCAAATCGCAAAATACATACTAAGTAACCCAAATCTGCCTGCTGATTTGGTTCCTTATTGGGATTTTGATAAAGATAAAATTGCGAAGTCGGATAAAATGTATCCGAACAGAGATCTAAGGGATGTATCTGCGGCAGCATTATATGCTTCAGCATTATTGGAGCTCTCACAATATACAAAAGGAACTGAAGCTTTGGATTATTTTAATAAGGCGGAAACGATTCTTAGAAGCCTTTCGAAGGCACCCTATCTCGCTCCTTATGGTCAAAACGGTGGTTACATCTTGCAACATAGTGTTGGAGCACTACCGTTGAATTCGGAAATTGATGTCCCATTGACCTATGCAGATTATTATTATGTGGAGGCTTTGGTGCGGTATCAACGTTTATTGGATGGTGAACCAATGATTAAAGCGATTGCTAAATAAAGCGATCAAAAAATAAGGCAAATTCTTGGGAGAGGAACTCGTTTTAATGACACCGGAATAGATCAAAAAGAGATGCTCTGAGCATCTCTTTTTTGTGGAACAGGATAGCGATTTCATTGAAAATATAGCTAAGATTTAGTCGTTTGGCTCGAATTTGCTGTTTGTTCTGATGGATTATGTCCAAACTGTTTTTTAAATTCCTTACTGAAGTATTTTCTATCGGAAAATCCCACAGCGTAGGCAACCTCACTAATGTTCATGGCCGAATTCAGTAATTCTTTCGCTTTGTTTAGCCTATACATTTTCACATAGTTATTGAGCGATAAATTGGATATCGCTTTCAACTTACGATAGAGGATTGGCGCACTCATCCCCATTGTTCGAGAAATAAAATTGACATCAAAACCGTCCGATTGAAGATTTTTTTCGATCAATTGATTTAAGGAGGAAATGAATTGTGCATCAAGTTCATTGTCGAAAGTAGTTGTCTTGACCTGAAACGCCTTACTTTTCGCCTGACTGATAGCGAGGAGATTTTGCGCAGAAAGAAAGAGTTGTTTATTATCAAAAGGCTTTGTCAAATAGATATTTGCGCCGTTTTCCAACGCTAAAGTCTGCGTGTTGCTATCAGTAACTGCGGTCAGCAAGATGAATGGGATATGGCTAGTGATTATATTTTTTTTAATGGCTTCGCACAGTTGAGCACCATCCATATAAGGCATCATCAGATCCGAAATAATCAGATCGGGGACATATTCCAATGCCCTCGAAAGAGCCTCTTCACCATTGTGAGCTGTAATGATCGTGTAGGCATCTTGAAACAGACCCACCACTGTTGCCATTAATTCTTTATTGTCTTCAACAATTAAAATAGTTTTTTGCACGGAGGTATCAAGGATGCTTAGGGCTGGTATTCTAACGTCTTCTATTTCCTTTGCAGGAGTCTCTATGAGCTGAGTATCTGGCTGATTATCTGATTTGTGTCCAAGATCTTTCGGTAGATTTATGGTAAACACAGTCCATTTTCCTTTTTCATCGTCCTGTGTAAGGCAAAAGATATCCCCCTTGTGCTGCTGTACAATATGTTTGGTTAACGCAAGTCCGATTCCAGTGCCTATTGCATCTTGAGCTTGTTCTTCGCGATAGTACTCTTCAAATATTTTGAATTGGTTATCGCTTGCGATCCCAATTCCATTATCGACGATGTTAATAGTTATTGTGTGGTTGTTATCGACCAAATCCAGATAAACAGTGCCTTGTTCAGGTGTGTACTTAATCGCATTTGACAGCAGGTTGAACATGACTTTATCAAATTGTATTGTATCTATGGATTGTAAGCCTACGGAATCCAACTGCCTGATGTAATAGTTGAGATGCTTTGCTTTGGCAAGATCATTTAATAGGTAGAAGGTGTCTTCTATGTATTCCCTAAAAGAGATGTCCGTTTTTTTCAGGACAAAGTGCTTGTCGTCGAACTTTTTAAAGTCGAGTAATTCGTTGATGACTCCTAGGAGTTTGTTGGCATTCTTTTTTATTCGTTTTACTTTATTTTGGGTAGCGGTAAGATGAGCTGTTTCTGATATAATTTCATCTAACGGAGCAGTAATTAAAGTCAACGGAGTACGAATTTCGTGAGATATCTGCGTGAAGAATTTTATTTTCTTTTCCTGCTCCCGTTCCGAATTGATTAACATCTTCCTTTCGACGACAAACTTAATAACCAGATGTACGCCCAGAGAAAATAATCCTGCATACATTAGATAGGCCCACCACGTTCTCCAAAATGGAGGTTGAATGTCGATAATAATCCGTAGCGGTGTACTGCTCCAAATGCCATCATTGTTACTCGCGAATATGGTCAGTCTATGTGTACCTACTGGAACATTCGTATATCGTATTGAAGGATTACTTGTTTCGATCCAATCCTTGTCAAAACCGTCGAGCTTGTATCGATACCTATTCTTTTGAGGTTTGATGAAATTAGAACCTGAGAAATTAATAGTAAGAAAGTTTTCATCGTGTCGGAGGCTGAGCTGATAGCTGTTTGCATCTTCCGTTTTCTGAATCCTTCCGTAGTTTAGTGGAGTCTCTTCGAGGAAGATATTTCGGAGGAGGACATTGGGGATGTTTTGATTGAAGGTTATTTTTCGAGTATCTAGGGAAATTACACCGTTGAGTGTGGTGACAAATAATGTTCCTGTTTTGCTGGCAAAGACTTTAGCTCCAAGAAGATTTTTAACCGGTAAACCATCATATTGATTGAGCAGATAGCTATGTTTTGTTTCGGGATCAAAGCAGATGAGACCATCTTTACTGGTAAGCCATACCTTATTGTTCACATAGATGGGCCAACCTAGTGCGTTGCTTGGAAAGTAAGATACCTTGGTTAAGTGACTATGCTGATCAAAATGATATAAATATTGGTTGGATGTTAACCAGATATCCCCATTCGGATGAACATAAAATCCTCCTACCGTCAATGTATCCAATTGTTGTATCGCTTTTATGTTTGAGTCATTAGGTTTTCTTCGAAAAAGCGAACCTCCGCTCAGAAAGTAAATGTACTGTTTAGCATCAGCTTGTATATCATCGATTGTAGCTGTCTTTAAAACGGGATTATATTGCGGCTGTTTCCCTGGATCCACGGTATAGAGTCCTTTATTGGTTCCAAGGTAAATACGATGCGTAGGATCGACGTAAATACTGTAGATGTTATTTTTGAGATTTAGGCGATCTTTTTCCAGATAAAAGTGTTGCGCATTTCCAGATTGGGCATCGATAATGGAATAACCGCCACCATATTGTGCTGCGTAGATTTTGTTATCTTTTGCGTATAAGTCCTTAATCAGATTCGACTGGGTCAATTGTGATAATGGAGAGGTGGCTTCTGTTCGCTTGTCAATTTTATTGATTCCTTCTTCCTCCGTTCCGATCCAATACGCATTTTCTGATTCTGCGAAACTACTGGCAATATCGCTATTGAGTCGAAGACCAAAAAGCGAACGGGTTGAATAATGCTGTATGGGGATAAGATTGGGGTAAATAGCATTTATTCCACCAAAATAGGTTCCTATCCAAGTGATTTGTTGCCGATCGATAAAAATATCATAGATCGAATTTTGGCTCAATGAGTTTTTAACGGAAGTATTATGTTTATAGTTTACGAACTGTGCCGATCCGTTAAAGATTGAGAGTCCTTTTAAGGTACCAATCAGTAGTTCACCATTTTTTGTCGGCACAATTTTCCGGACGTTATTGCTCAATAGATTACTATTGGTTTCATTCAAATTATTCCATGTGTTATCCGCGAAGTTAAATTGGAATATTCCATGCAATTTTGTCCCAAGCCAAAGCATATTTTGATGAAGATATAGGGTACTGAAAATACGTTCTCTTAAGGGGAGCGGGGGCAGCATTAGATCCCGGATATGGGAGATCTGATCATTTTGCAGAGAAAAAGACTCAATGCCTTTGTAACTTGCTATTATATAAGTAGTGGGGCTGGTTTGAATAATGGATTGTACATAGGGACGGTCCAGAATTTTTTGGAGATTGTAGGTCCCGGCGGTCAGGATTGCCTGATAAAGCCCCTTGTCCGTGCATAGAAATATTTGGTCTGATAAAAATTGGATGTCGGTGACGACGATTTTTTCCTGAAAAGGTTTTCCCTGTTTCAATACAGCTTTGCGTTTGTCGATGTCAAAAATAAATAATTGAGTTGCCGTAGCGATGAAAAGGTGATTCTTTGCATTGATACCAATCTTATTAATATAATCTACTTTTTTAAAAGCAGTATCCTGCACTAAAATATTAGTGATATTCTGCGAGTCGTATACAAATAGGTTGGGGCCGCCGCCAAACCAAAGTTTACCCTGTCTATCTTGAGCAATTGTCAATATCGCTTGTTTATCCAATACATTATCCTGGCTTAGTGTCTCAAATTTAAGATCTTGGGCATAACAAAAGGAAATGATGGATATCAACAGCAGAAATTGTCGGCACAAGATAGGTAGTATGCTCATGGTTATGGGGTATTTGTGTCAAATTTAAGATTTTACCCCTAAATATTTAAGATTTTTACCCCCCATAATTCGCTCATAGACTCATCTTTGGCTTATTAAACAACCAATTTTTATTATAAAACTAATTTCCTAAAGTATGGCAAAGTTTTACAAAGTTGGACTGTCTGCTATGATGATGTTTACTGTGGGTGCGAGTATGGCACAGCAGAAAATTTCAATTACGGGGCGGATTACAGACAGTCAAGGAGCACCTTTAGCGGGTGTAACGATTCGGGAGAAGGGTGGAAGTGCTTCTACTTCGACAAATGAGGTGGGTCAGTATACCCTCTCTGTTTCAGAAAATGCTACAATCTTGATCTCATACATAGGATATCAGGATCAAGAAATCAATCCTAAAGGACGTTCGGTCATTAATGTTACGCTAGAAAGAAATACTTCGGCGCTTGATGAAGTTGTCGTTGTAGGTTATGGTACACAGAAAAAAGTCAATTTGACAGGATCTGTCGCTACCGTTGGTGCAGATAAGCTCACCAATAGGCCAATTATGAACCTTGCTGCGGCTTTAGGCGGCACTGCTCCTGGTATACGAGTTACGCAAGGAAGTGGAAATCCCGGTGGTGAATCCGTTTCTATTCGAGTGCGTGGTACGGGATCATTTAATAATAATGATCCACTGATTCTTGTTGATGGCGCTGTAGCCGATATGGTTCCATTAAATACAGATGATATCGAGAGCATTTCTATTTTGAAAGATGCGGCTTCGGCAGCAATTTATGGATCTCGTGCCGCTAATGGTGTAATTCTTGTGACCACCAAAAAAGGGAAGAAAGGTGAAGCGCCTAAAATCACATTCAACGCTTTATATGCTCGTGAACAAGCGCAAACTGATTTGAAGTTTATGTCGAGTACAGCGGATTGGATGGAATTACATAATATCGCTAAGGTAAACGCTAATCCAACATCAACATCTCCAGATTATACGCTTTCAACTATAGAAGACTGGCGCAAAGCAAATGCCGATCCCAATGGTCTATACGTTAATCCAATAACCGGCAATAGCATTCCAAATTGGTTGGCATATCCAAATACAGATTGGGCCCAGGTTCTCTTCCAACCTCAATATTATCAGCGCTATGGCGTTTCGGTAACAGGAGGAAGTGATAAATCTTCTTATCTCCTGTCAGCAGGGTATCAAAATAATCCTGGAACATTGGCGAATACGGGAATGAAAAGATTTAATATTCGGACCAATGTAGAAACAAAAATTGCGGATAGAATTACTTTCGGTACACAGACCTATGCAACAAAGGAGTATAAGCAGCCGGGCAGCACTTCAATGACCTATTTGCTGCAGGCTTTTCCTGGAATGACACCAATTTATGAGGGAAAATATGGTTCCAGTGAAGATCCTAACACAACAAATAAGGATAATATTCTGCAGCAGGTAGCGTCAAATGGGGGAGAAAACAACTACACACGTATCAATAGTACATGGTATGCTAACGCAGATATTTGGAAGGGAATTATTGCAGAGGCTCGCTTTAACTACAGTGAATACATGCGTGAGGATGAAAATTATTCCCAAAATTTGCCGAGGTATAGTTTTAGAGAAAGCTTTGAGAAGCCCAAAGAGGGGATAGGAAATCTGGACCAGGCAACGACTTATAGATACGCTTATAAATCATCCAATTATACAGCTAATGCATTGTTGCGTTATGCTCATACTTTTGGAAAACACGATGTTGGTGGTTTAGCGGGGTATGAACAGTATTATTCCAAAACAGGCGGATTCAGTGCTACAAAACGGGGCTTACTAGACTGGGACGTAACCGATATTACCTCTGGCGCAACCATGGAATCAATTGGAGGAGATGCAAAGGCAGAGAATGCCATGGTTTCTTATTTCGGTCGGGTAAACTATGCCTATGATGGTAAATATTTGTTCGAAGGAAACTTTCGTTCGGATGCTTCGTCCAAGTTTGCTCCGGGACATCGTACTGGCTTTTTCCCTTCTTTCTCGGCAGGTTGGGTTATCAGTAACGAACGTTTTTTTGATCCAGCCAAAACAACGGTTAACTACTTAAAGCTTAGAGGGTCCTATGGAACTTTAGGAAACACGATAAGTGGGAATTACGACTGGCAGACCCTTTATCAGAAAGTGAATAATGTATTCAACGAGTCGGTTGCAAATGGTGTGATTCAACAAACCATTCAGAATCTGAGTTTATCATGGGAAAAACTGACCACGTATAATTTGGGGTTAGAGGCCAGTTTCTTGGATCGTCGTTTGAGTGTCGAGGCCGATATGTATTCCCGAAAGACTTCTGATATCTTAACTGCAGCGATTATTTACATGACAATGGGAAACATCAATGCGCCGATGTCCAATACCGCTTCAATGAATAATAAGGGGATAGAGCTTAATCTGGGTTGGAACGATAAAATTGGAGATTTTAGGTATGGCGTAAATGGCAACATTTCCTACAACATGAACAGAGTTTCGGGTTTTAAAGGCACATTAAAATATGAACAAGATCCATCGACTCTCGATATTTGGGGTAACCCAACTTGGCGCTATACGAATTTAGCAGATGTATCTACGGGAGGGAACGAACGTCGTGTGGAACAGCATATGCTTGATGAATGGTTTTTGAGGAGGCCTTATGCCGGTACTGGAACTTATCTGAAATCTGATGGAAGTGTAGATCCCAATGGAGGGCCTACAGATGGAATGATTCGTACTAAAGCCGACCTGGAATGGGTAAAATCCATGATTGCCGCAAACTATTCTTTCAATAACAATTCAGTGGGGCCTGGGGCAGCAAATATTTGGTATGGACAAATGCTTATGGCAGATGCGAATGGTGATGGTAAGTACGGTAATGATGATGACCGTGAATTCACCGGCAAGTCTTCTGTTGCCAAATTTGTGTTTGGCCTAAATCTGACAGCCGCATACAAAGGATTTGATCTAAATATGTTGTTGGCTGGTCGCGTTGGCTCTTACCATTATATTAATGAGCGTGGATCAAACGGATCAATATTAGCGAATACAGGTGACCAATTGCCAGCAGACGCTTGGAAAAAATACTATTCCTATGATGCCGTAAGAGCCAATAGCGATTATGATAATTATGATCCTGCTACAGATCCAAATGCAAATATCAATGGTAAATATCCACGTTTGCTTTCTTCAAGTTCAATCATGCAGGCTAATACATTCTATTTGTACAATACCTCGTATTTAAAGTTAAAGTCTTTGCAGTTAGGCTATACATTTCCTAAGAAATGGATGAATCAAGCTAAAATTAAGGACTTAAGGGTATTTGTAACAGGAGAAAACCTGTTGACTTTTAAACATAAAGATTTTCCGGGAGTGGATCCGGAACTAGGCGGTTCACTGATCGTTTATCCGATTGCGAAGCTATATTCCGCTGGGGTATCGGTAACTTTTTAACTTAATCTCCGAACAGAAGGATGAGTTAATTTGAGTTTTCAATAGCGTAAGACTAGACTAACGTCTTCGTTTTAAACGCTGTTTAGTCAAATAAAATAAAAATAGAGATGAAAAAAATATTAAAATCTGTCATAGCAATTGGTATAGCAAGTTCTTTATCGTCTTGTACAAAAATATTGGACCTTACACCTAATGACAAAATATCGTCGGGAACAATGTGGTCATCTGAAACGTTGGTTGATCAGGGGGTAATAGGCGTTTATTATTCGTTACAACGTCCGGTAAGAAGTGATGGAATTGTAGGGACCTCTGCCAATATTGGGTATTATGCTTATGAGGCCTTTGGTATGACTGGACAAGGGGAATATAATTTAAACAACCTTTTTTCCAGTGCCGTTAATCCAAGTAATTCCTATTTTTCATTCCAATGGAAATGGTTGTATGATGGGGTACACCGCGCTAATGATGCTATAGTTCACATACCAGATGCAGCGATGGATCAGCAAAAAAAGAATAAGCTGGTCGCTGAATGCAAAGTCTTGCGGGCATTCTTTTACATGCGGCTTAATGAACTGTATGGCCGGAATGGTTTGGGTGTTCCTATTTACACAGAGCCTATTAGTCCAGCAGAAGGTAATAAAGGCCAAAGTTCAGAAGAAGAGGTTTGGGCACTTATTGTTAAAGATTTGTCGGACGCAATTAATGAAAGCGCTTTGCCAAACAATCAAATTCAAGGGGAGGGGAGAGTAAGTAAAGGTGCGGCCTATGCATTACGTGGACGTGCTTATCTCATGACAAAAAAATATGATTTGGCCGTCGCTGACTTTGCAAAGGTTGGTGAGAGTGGTTATAAACTTTTCGCCAATTATAAGCAATTGTTCAAAGTAGCAAATGAACGTTGTGAAGAGATGATTTTGAGCGTTCAGTATATTGAGGAACCATCGGGATATGGTTCAGCTGTGCAGAAATACACAGCGGCGTTTCAACAGGGAGCAAAAGATAGTCGAGGATGTTGGACAGATTTACAAGTAACTCCAGCTTTGGTCAATTTATATGAAGAAATTATTGACGGAACTACTGTCCGTCCGTTTAGTTGGTCGGATTACATTCCTGAATGGAATACAGTAAATGCTTTAGGCGCTCCCAATAGAAAAGTCTTTTTTATACGAGATCAAAAAGTTAATGGAAATGATGTTCACCCAACGGTGACCACAGTAATCAATACGGAATTAAATAAATTGAATAGTACTGCGCGGGCATTTTATCTGCCAGAAGGTAATGAGGCGCGACTGAAAGCAGCCTACGCAAATAGAGATCCAAGGTTAGCTTATAATGTCTTGACACCTTATGCATCTTTTCAAGGCGTAAATAGCAATTCTACTGCTGCAGGTGTGTATACCTATAGATTCCCCGTCACTGGTAAGTATTATGTAGACCAATCTGGAGCTGAACCCAATTTGAATAGTAGTTTGCCCAGCACTTATTATACTTCGGGAAGTGCAAATGCACAGGCCGAGTTTAAGTATATCCATCGTAAGTTTGTGGGCGAAGGATTAGAATATGCCCGTCGTGAGCAAAATCCGGTAGACGAGCCTATTATTCGTTATGCCGATGTTTTGTTGATGTGGGCAGAAGCATTAGTAGAGATGAATGACCTATCCGGTGCTATGGCAAAAGTAAAACAAGTCAGGGATCGAGTTGGAATTCCAACAATGGCTTCTTCTTTTTCAAATCAAACTAATGCACGTAATTATGTACGAGATGAACGACGTCGTGAATTAATTGGGGAGGGCGTTAACTTTTTTGATGAAATGCGTTGGAAGACGCTGAAAGAGACAAAGTTTGATCAGAAATTTTCGCAACATGCGTGGGGAGGTAGTGAGAACACTGGAGGTACTACTTATGAATGGATAGGTGATCAATGGTACACTTGGCCAGTTCCAAAGGCTGAAATAGAATTAAATAGAAATCTGAAACCGACACCAGGATGGATTTATTAAGGAGGAAGTTTGTTATCAATCGCTCATGCAGCCGTTTGCTGGAGCGATTGGTTTACTTCGGCTAGTATTTTTATGTACAATAGATATTTTTAATTTATAAACCCTTATCGATGAAGAGAAGATCCTTATTAAAATTGTTAGGCGGAGCTGGAGTAGGCGTATTAACGGCGTCTTTACCAATGGAAGCAAAAGCAGACAATTTAGACGATCAAAGAAATTTGACCGAAAATGACCGGGCTTATTGGGTATCTATCTTACATAAGATGGCAGACCCCATATTGAGCAATATCAGTAAACAACAGTGGCGTAAAAATATGCCGATGGAGGTAAGTCCAACTTTTGATAGCAGGGATCCCGGAGTGGGATATCTGGAAGCCTTCGGGCGCTTGCTGGCCGGAATGGCACCTTGGTTGGCTTTACCAGATGACCTAACTGAGGAAGGGAAACTGCGAAAAAAATTGAGAGCACAGGCGCTGCTCGGTATACAATATGGGGTAGACCCCAAATCTCCGGATTATTTTACTTGGCGAGGACCTTCCTCACAGACTCTTGTGGATGCAGCGCATCTTGCACTGGCTTTTTTGAGGGCTCCAAAAGCTTTATGGCAGCCTTTGGACCAAGCCACTAAGCAAAGAGTTGTTGAGGAGTTTAAACTATTGCGCAAGATCAAACCCAATGAGAGCAATTGGCTGCTGTTTGCCGCAATGACAGAAACGTTTCTTTACAGCATAGGAGAGGAATGTGTACGGGAAAAAATCGATTATGCGGTTAATAAATTTGATCAGGAATGGTATGTTGGAGATGGCTGGTATAGTGATGGTGACCATTTTAGTTTTGACCACTACAACGGTTATGTGATCCATTGTATGCAGGTGGAGTCGCTGCGTCATAATATCCCTGCAGGTGGAAAATACAAGGAAATGTATGAGCGGGCATACAAACGGATGCAGCGTTATGCGCATCATTTGGAACGCATGATTTCCCCAGAAGGCCATTATGTTGTCGTGGGGCGTTCATCAACGTACAAAAATGCCGCATTCCAGCCGCTGGCAACAGTTGCTTTGGAAAATAAGTTGCCCGAAGACATTTCGAAAGGACAGGTCAGGGCTGCATTAACCACGATACTTCGTCATATTTATATTGACAAAACCTTTGCGCCCTCGGGATGGCTGCGTATGGGCGTGGTAGGTGATAAACAATCCAATCTCGCAGATTACTATACAAATGCAGGTTCAATGTATGTGGCCTCCCTATCATTTTTGCCCTTGGGGTTACCGGCAGAGGATGAGTTCTGGACCTGTGCTCCACAACCATGGACTTCCCAAAAATGCTGGAAGGCAGAGCAATTTCCCAAAGACTATTATGTAAATTATTAAAACGAAAAAAGAATAAAAAGCAAAAGATTAAGGACTGGATGAAATGAAGATACAACACTATATTACGGGAGCTTTGATAATTGGGCTAGGAATGCAGGGAATTTCCTGTTACAGTCAGCGGAACCTGGGGAAAGCAAAATTGGGGCTCGACAAAGAATTTGTCCGCTCCAATTTAGAAGATGCACACAAACAAATCGCCTACCTCGCAGCATCGATCGGTGAATCGGATATGCCTACAACCTATAAAGATGGCAAATATGTAAATTGGGGTTCGAGCTGGTGGTGCTCTGGGTTTTATCCCGGTACATTGCTTTATCTATACGAGTATACCAAGGATGAAAAGCTTTTGACGGAAGCCAAAAGTAAACTGAAGCAACTGGAAAAAGAAAAATATAACAAAGGAACACATGATTTGGGCTTCATGTTGTATTGTAGCTTTGGAAATGCATTGCGCTTGACGGGTGATTCGGCGTCCTATAAAGGAATTTTAAGCACTGGAGCAGCCTCGTTGGCGACACGTTTCCACGAAGCAACGAAAACGATTCGTTCATGGGACGGTGGAAAAAACTGGGATGGCCAGCCTTGGACCTATCCGGTGATCATCGACAATATGATGAATCTGGAATTTCTGACGGAAGTTTCCAAGATGACAGGTGATCAGCGTTATCGTGATGTTGCAGTGCAGCATGCCAATACAACGATGGTCAGCCATTACCGAAAGGATTATAGTTCCTACCATGTCGTAGACTACAATCCAAAAGATGGAAGTATTATTTCGAGAAAGACTGCGCAAGGAGCTTTTGATGAATCTGCATGGGCCAGAGGGCAATCCTGGGGGCTTTATGGTTATACGATGATGTACCGGGAGACTGGCGACAAGAAATATTTGGAGCAAGCGCGGCATATTGCACAGTTTTACCTGAATCATCCCAATCTTCCAAAAGATCTCATACCTTATTGGGATATGGATCAGAACAAGCTTACTCCGGATAGTAAATATTATAGCCAGAAAGACCTTCGTGATGTATCGACCGCTTCGGTGACCGCTTCGGCTTTGCTGGAACTTGCACAATACACAACAGGTAGTGAAAGCCAGCTCTATATCTCAAAGGCTGAACAAATGCTGCGGTCGCTTTCTGCTAAACCTTATAAAGCAGATTTCAAAGAGGCCGGAGGGTATATTTTAAAACATAGTGTCGGTTCTATTCCACATAAAACAGAAGTTGATGTTCCGTTAACCTATGCGGATTACTATTATGTAGAGGCATTGGTGCGCTATGACCGATTGCTCCGTGGAGAGAAGGTTATCAAGCCCTGACGAGAGGATTCTTGAGTTTTCAACAAAGTTGTTAACATCCTGTGGAAAAAGTGAAGTACTTATTTCGTACATCCATCTCGTACGCTCAAATAACTACCAATTTAACACCAATTCCTATATTGACAAGGGATTTATAGGGGGTTAACAGGGGGATAACAGGGGGTTAACAGGGGGATTACCCCTGTTAACCCCCTGTTAATACTTTGTAAAAGTAGTGTTACTCCTCTTTTAATGGGCAATTTGATGTTATATTAGTAATAAGTTATATACCATCAATTATAGACAAAAGGAGAAAAATTTTATGGCAATTTTACAAAATGGTCCGAACGGTGCTATTGTTGGGAAATTTGGTTCGGTGAGTGCTTATCTATTGAAAGGCCAAAATGTCGTACGTGGCGGCAAAAGAAAAAAACGAACGTCTCCGCCGAGCGAGGCCGAACTTTTAAATAGAGAAAAACAAAAAGTTGCAGGTAAGTTTGCTGGCGCCAATAAAGTAATTCTAGAGTTTGGTTATCAATCACTCGCGACAAAAGGAGGTCGTGTAGGAGCTTTCCAATTGGCGCAGCGCCACATTTTTAAAGAAACTCTTGAATTAGGTGAAAATAATAAGCCTTTTGTGAATCCTGAAAAACTCCTCCTGTTTTCAGGTCCGCTTACCCCATTAGCTAACTGTCAAGTAAGTTTGGATGGTGATCGGATTGATCTTAGCTGGACTGTAGATGATGAATATAGAAGCAGTATATATAAAATCAATGTGGGATTGATAGACATAGAGGGCGAGTCGCGGTTGAAAATATCTATTGCCAATGTAAATCAGGGTTCCTGCTCATTTGAAGTTGAGGGGATAAGCAAGAAAGCATTCGATTGCCATGTTTATGTAGGTGTATGGGATACACTCAAAGACGACTTTTCGAATTCCATTTATTGTGGGGTTATATAGTTGTTTTCGACGGAATCCATAAGCTGGATTAGAAAAGTGTTATGCTTAAAGATAAAGTGTTATGCTTAAAGATAAGTTTAATGGCAAGGCTTTATGATGTAAAGCTTTGCCATTTTTGAAATTATTCAACGATAACGTTTATGCCAGCCATGCTGGCCTTGTATTTGATTTTTTCGATCAACCCGTAGTAGCTCCAATTGCGCAGCAGGAACTCGTCTCCTTTAGCAATTTCTTCTTTATTGGATTGGTTGACCAGAAGTAGGGTGCCAGCTTCGGATTTAACACAGATGTCAATGAGACGGCGACTATATAGATGAAGGGCAGAGATATCGATTCCAAGGCTGGGTTCGTTGTTAATTCAAGGGAATTTGTGCGAGATTTGAGTGATGAATTGAAAAAGTATTCAGCGCTATACCTGTGAAAACATATCTTTATATTTGTTAAAGAAAATAGAATAACTCGTACCTTTATCCCAATGACGGATATCCAGAAAAGATTTGATCGTATACTCGCTATTTATATGCATCTACAGGCCAAACCTGTTGTGACAGCGGGGGCTTTGGCAGAACGCTTTGAAGTGAGCCAGCGTACAATTTACCGTGATATCCGCTCCTTGATGCAGGCTGGAGTTCCAATCTATGGCGAAGCCGGAAGCGGATACTCTTTAGTGGAGGGGTATAAAATGCCACCCTTGCAATTTACAAAAGAAGAAGCATTAAGTTTTGTCGCAGCGGAGAAACTGGTTGAAAAATATACGGATCGGAATCTTGCCAATCATTTTGCCACAGCATTGCTTAAAATGAAGGCGATACTGAGAGGCAACGAAAAAGAGCAAGTCGCCCTAGTCGGAGATAAATTTCTTGTCCGGGGTGGGCGACATCAGTTCAACGAAAAGCTAACGCATGGCACCAACATATTGATCGAAAGTATCGCTGCAAAAAAGTGCGTAGAGATTTATTATACCAAACCGTCGGACAAAAATCCTGAGAAAAGGGAAATTGAAGCTGTTGGTATCTTTGTTGAAAGTAAATTCTGGTATATCCTCGCATTCTGTAAACTACGAAAGGATTATAGGCAATTTCGATTGGACCGTATAAATAATATCCGAATACTTACAGATGATTTTGGAAAAGAACATCCTGAGCTATCTTTCTTTCTCAACAAACGACATGAAGATCCGACTACTAAAGTCGTGGTACGGGTGGATAAGGAAATGGCAAGGTATATGGAATGGGACCGTCATTATTTCGGCTTTCAGCAGGAAGTGATTGCGGAAGATTATGTTGAAATGCATTTCGAATGTGTAAATATGGAAAATGGATTTGCACGTTGGTATTTGATGTTTGCTGACAAAGGAAATATTATCGAGCCCGAGTCGTTGAAAGGAGTGGTAAAACGATTGCTGTCATCAGCTTTAGAACAGCTTAATCATGACAAGGTGCAGGCAGGCTTCAGCTGTATTGAAGTGGGCAAGAATACTTGCTAGGTTCTTCCTGTTGGATCCAAGCAAGTATTCTTGTCGGGTTATGTCCGAAATTATCCCCTTTCCCAAAAAAACGGTGGTTGAATGCCAAGCAAGCGCAGGTAGACAAATCCCTGCCCGCGGTGATGGATTTCATTATCTATAAAATAAAGAATGCTGTGGACGACCGGCGATTTGTACTGTCCAAACAAATTGAATTCCTCAGCAAAGCGTTCTTCCGAGATTTTGTTAAATAGATCGATGAGTATTGGAGTTGCCTCGTCCCACGCTTGTAAAAGCTGGGCTTTTGTTGAATAGCTGAAATTTTCGTTTAGCTCACCACTTTTGTTATCTACGATCTCCTGTAGGCCGGGAACGGCAATTGCCAATAATTCTTTCAGCATATCCGCAAAAGTTCGCATGCCTTCTACTTTATAATTGAACAATTCTTCTTCGGGAAATTTTTCAATAGTTTGGCGGGTCAATTTTCTATGGCCCAACCAGTGTTCAAGTAATTCTTGTTTCGAAATGATCGCTGTACTCATTTTTTCGTATTTAAAATTTAAAAATTTACATCGCCTCTTGCGCTGTAATATGCCACAAATTTAGGTGGCCCAATGACAACTGTATGGCAGTATAAATTTTGAAACTCATTTTTTTTATTTCTTTTTCTTCGAACGTTGTGATTCTTGTTGATAGGCGAAGGGGGGCAGGAGGGGTTAAGGCAGTTTTCCTGCTACAGGATAAAATAAAAAAATAATTCATTAATTATTTGACAGTTATAAAAATGTTTGTAACTTTGCAATCCCTTAAAGGGGAAAGTATGTCTTGAGCGAAGCCCTACTGCTTCGAAGGACTTTTAATTAATTAATTTACAACATGTCAGGTATTATTGGAAAAAAAGTAGGAATGACGAGCCTGTTTAACGCTGATGGGAAAAATATTCCTTGTACAGTGATTCAGGCCGGGCCGTGCGTGGTTACGCAGATACGTACGGAAGAAAAGGATGGCTACTCGGCAATTCAACTTGGTTTCGACGAAGCTAAGGAGAAAAACACGACAGCTCCTTTGAAAGGGCACTTTGCGAAAGCAAATACAACGCCTAAGCGTAAGTTGGTAGAGTTTAAAACTTTCCCAGATGCAAAACAACTTGGTGACGTAGTTGACGTTACTCTTTTTGAAGAAGGTGAGTACGTAGATGTAGTCGGTACTTCAAAAGGTAAAGGTTTCCAAGGTGTAATGAAACGTCATGGATTTGGTGGTGTAGGTGGTGCGACTCACGGTCAGCACAACAGATTGCGTGCTCCAGGTTCATTAGGTGCTTCATCATGGCCTTCACGCGTATTCAAAGGTATGCGCATGGCAGGTCGTACAGGTGGTGACAGAGTTAAAGTTCAAAACTTACAGGTGTTGAAAGTTTACGCTGAGCAAAACCTTATCGTTGTTAGTGGTTCCATTCCAGGAGCTAAAGGTTCTTATGTAATCGTAGACAAATAGTAGAGATGGAAGTTAAAGTTTTAAATTTATCAGGTAAAGAAACAGGTGCCAAGGTGCAACTTCCTGAGTCGGTATTTGGGTTAGAGCCTAACGATCATGCGATCTATTTGGATGTGAAACAATACTTAGCGAACCAACGCCAAGGAACTCACAAATCTAAACAACGTAACGAAATCGCGGGTTCTACTCGTAAATTACACAAACAAAAAGGTACTGGTGGTGCTCGTGCGGGTTCTATCAAATCTCCATTGTTTAATGGTGGTGGTCGTGTATTCGGTCCTCAACCTCGTGACTACTCGTTCAAATTGAACAAGAAATTGAAACAAGTAGCACGTAAATCAGCGTTGTCTTACAAAGCAAAAGATAATAACATTGTGGTATTGGACGAAGTGAAATTCGATGCTATCAAAACTAAAAACTATGTTGCTTTAATCGATGCGTTGAATGTAGCTGATGAGAAAACATTGTTGGTATTGCCAGCTTACGATGAAATTGTTTATAAATCAAGCAGAAACTTGAAAAAAGCAAAAGTTATTGTTGCATCTGATTTAAATACATATGATGTATTGAACGCAACAAAATTATTGTTGACAACAGATTCTGTTAAATCTTTGGAGGAAGCATTAGCTAAGTAATATGGAAATTATTAAAAAACCTATCTTGACTGAGAAAGCTTCTTTGTTAACGGAAAAATTAAACCGTTACGCTTTCAAAGTAGATCACAGAGCAAACAAAATCCAGATCAAAGCAGCTGTTGAGGCTATGTTTGGTGTTACAGTTCTTGCTGTAAACACTGCAGTAGTAGCTGGTAAAGCAAAAAGCCGTTACACAAAAGCAGGTTTCGTATCTGGTAGAGCTCCTAAGTATAAAAAGGCTGTCATTACTATTAAAGACGGCGAAACTATTGACTTTTACAGTACTATATAATAAAAAATGGCAGTTAAAAGATTCAAACCGGTAACCCCTGGTACTCGTTTTAGAGTAGGCGCAGACTACTCTGATGTTACTACAAACGTTCCTGAAAAATCGTTAGTAGTTAAAATCAACAAGAAATCAGGCGGTCGTAATAACTCCGGTAAAATGACTATGCGTTATCTCGGTGGGGGACATAAAAAAGTATACCGATTAATTGATTTCAAACGCGATAAAAAAGATATCCCTGCAAAAGTAGCTACTATTGAGTACGATCCAAATCGTACTGCTCGTATTGCATTGTTGCATTATGCAGATGGTGAAAAACGTTACATTCTTGCTCCAGCTGGTTTAGTAGTTGGTCAAACTGTAATAGCAGGTGATAAAGTTGCCCCAGAAGTTGGTAATACATTACCATTAGCAAACATTCCATTGGGTTCTATCATCCACAACATTGAATTAAATCCTGGTCAAGGTGGTTCAATTGCTCGTTCGGCTGGTACTTATGCTCAATTGTCTGCTCGTGATGGTAAATATGCAATCATCAAATTGCCTTCGAGCGAAACACGTATGATCTTATTGACTTGTGTTGCTACGATTGGTTCAGTATCGAACCATGAAAGATCTAACCAAGTGTTAGGTAAAGCAGGTCGCAAACGTTGGTTAGGTCGTCGTCCAAGAGTTCGTGGTGTTGCGATGAACCCAGTAGATCACCCTATGGGTGGTGGTGAAGGCCGTACTTCAGGAGGTCACCCACGCTCACGTACAGGTGTATTAGCTAAAGGCTTCAAAACACGTTACAAGAAGAAAACATCGAATCGTTACATCATTGAGAGAAGGAAAAAATAATGGCTCGTTCAATTAAAAAAGGTCCTTATATCGATCACAACTTAGAGAGAAAAGTTCTTTCTATGAATGAAACTAACAAAAAGTCAGTTATCAAAACATGGTCTCGTAGATCAATGATTTCCCCTGATTTTGTTGGCCATACCTTCGCAGTGCACAACGGGAATAAATTTATCCCTGTTTATGTAACAGAGAATATGGTAGGTCACAAGCTTGGTGAATTCGCTCCTACGCGTACATTCAGAGGCCACGCAGAAAAGAAAAAATAATAGGTAATGGAAGCAACAAAAAAACTTAAAAAGTCTGTCTTAATTAGACAACGCAAAGAGCAAGAGAAAGCTCAAAAAGGAGGAGCTTCGGATGCCAAATTATTGAACTGCCCGACTTCGCCTCGTAAGATGCGCTTAGTGGTAGATTTAATTCGTGGTCAACGTGTTGAAAATGCATTATACATTTTAAAACACTCAAGTAAAGAAGCTGCTGCTCGTGTAGAAAAATTATTATTATCTGCAATCAAAAACTGGGAAGCCAAAAACGAAGGTAAATCAGTGGAAGAAAGCGAACTAATTGTAAAAGAAGTATCAGTAGGTGGTGGTCGTCAATTGAAAAGATTACGTCCGGCTCCTCAAGGTCGCGGATACAGAGTTCGTAAACGTTCAAATCACGTTACGTTGGTAGTTGATAGCAAATTAAACGTTGAACAAAACTAATTTATTGAGAAATGGGACAAAAAGCAAATCCAATAGGTAGCAGATTAGGAATCATCAAAGGTTGGGATTCTAACTGGTTCGGAGGTAAAAACTATTCCGATAAATTAGTTGAAGACGAAAAAATCAGAAAATATCTTTCTGTTCGTATCGCAAAAGGTGGTGTAGCTAAAGTTGTTATCGAAAGAACGTTAAAACGTATCACTGTTACAATTCACACTGCTCGTCCAGGTATCGTTATCGGAAAAGGTGGTCAAGAAGTTGACAAGATCAAAGAAGAGTTGAAGAAACTGACTAAAAAGGATGTTCAAATCAACATTTTCGAGATCAAACGCCCTGAGTTAGATGCTAAGTTAGTAGCAGAAGGTGTCGCTAAACAATTAGAGGCACGTATTTCATTCCGTCGTGCAATGAAAACTTCAATCGCTTCTACCATGCGTATGGGTGCAGAAGGTATCAAAATCATGTGTTCTGGTCGTTTAGGCGGTGCTGAAATGGCGCGTACTGAACAATACAAAGAAGGAAGAACTCCTTTGCACACATTGCGTGCTGATATCGACTACGCTTTAGCTGAAGCATTGACTACATACGGTAAAATTGGTATCAAAGTTTGGATCTGTAAAGGTGAGGTTTACGGTAAACGTGACTTATCTCCAAACATTGGTCAAGCATCTGGTGTAAAATCACGTGGCAACCACGAAGGTGGTGGCGAACGTCGTGACAACCGCAATAACAAAGGTGGTCGCGGTGGAAACAACCGTGGTGGAAACAACCGTGGTGGAAGCAACCGTGGTCCGAAAAAAGATTAATAGTTTTATTTAGATTACAACAAAAACCTGCTGAAGAAGCAGATTTAAAAAGTATACGAACATGTTACAGCCAAAAAGAACGAAGTTCAGAAAGATGCAGAAAGGCCGCATGAAAGGTAACGCTTCTCGTGGAGCGGAGTTAGCTTTCGGTTCTTTCGGTATCAAAACAATGGAGCAAGCATGGATCACTAGTCGTCAAATCGAGGCAGCTCGTATTGCGGTTACACGTTATATGAAACGTGAAGGTCAAGTTTGGATTCGTATTTTCCCTGACAAACCGGTTACGAAAAAACCTGCAGAGGTACGTATGGGTAAAGGTAAGGGTGCTCCAGAATACTGGGTAGCAGTAGTACGCCCAGGCCGTATGTTATTTGAAGCAGAAGGTGTGCCTTTGGAAATTGCCAAAGAAGCTTTACGCCTTGCCGCTCAAAAACTTCCGGTTCAAACTAAGTTTGTGATTCGTAGAGACTACGTTGAAGCATAAAATCTTGGTAATGTCATCATTTAAGCGTTAGGGCCGTTACCCCTAACGCTATATATAAACCGATGATAACCCAAATAACAACTGAAAAAACATGAAAAATTCAGAAATTTTAGAATTATCTAATGAGGACTTAAAAGCTCGTCTTGTAGAAGAGAAAACAGCCCTTACAAAATTGAAATTTGCACATGCTGTTTCAGCTATTGAGAACCCTAACGTGATCAAAGCAGCACGCAGAACTATCGCTCGTATCAGTACAGAGATCAGTGCACGCAAAGCTGCAGCTAAAAATGAAACAGCCTCTGAGGCATAAATTTAAAGTCGAAATGGAAAGAAATTTAAGAAAAACAAGAATCGGCTTAGTAGTTAGCAACAAGATGGACAAATCTATCGTGGTATCAGTGGAGCGTAAAGTGAAACACCCGATCTATGGTAAGTTCGTTAAAAAAACTACTAAATTTAAAGCTCATGACGAAACTAATACCTGCGGTATCGGCGATACGGTATTAATTATGGAAACTCGTCCGCTGAGTAAAACAAAAAACTGGAGATTAGTTGAAATTATAGAAAGAGCTAAATAACATGGTACAACAAGAATCAAGACTTAATGTAGCTGACAATAGCGGTGCTAAACAAGTTTTAGTAATCCGTGTATTGGGCGGTACGCGCAAGCGTTATGCATCAATCGGAGATAAGATTGTTGTATCGGTGAAAAGCGCTATGCCTTCAGGAAACGTGAAAAAAGGTTCCGTTTCTAAAGCAGTAGTCGTTAGAACGAAAAAGGAAATCCGTCGTAAAGATGGTTCATATATCCGTTTCGATGACAACGCCGCTGTATTATTAAATAATAATGATGAACCACGTGGTACACGTATCTTTGGCCCTGTGGCTAGAGAGTTGCGTGAGAAACAGTTCATGAAAATTGTATCATTAGCACCGGAGGTTTTATAATTATGGCACAGAAAACAAAAACAACTACGCACAAAATCAAAATTAAAAAAGGTGATTTAGTGAAAGTTATCGCTGGTAACTCTAAAGGTGTTCAAGGAAAAGTATTAACTGTTTTAGTGGATAAAAATAGAGCTATCGTTGAGGGCGCTAACATCGTGAAAAAACACACTAAACCAAGTGCAGCTAATCCTAATGGTGGTATCATTGAGAAGGAAGCTGGTATTCACATCTCTAATTTAGCTGTTATCGATCCTAAAACGGGTGCAACTACACGTGTAGGTCGTAAGTTAAACGCAGATGGTAAATTAGTTCGTTACGCTAAAAAATCAGGGGAGGAAATTAAATAATGACTTACGTACCAAGATTAAAAGTGAAATATGCGGAGGAAATCCGTAAAGCACTTCAAGAAAAATTTCAGTATAAAAGTATTATGCAGGTTCCTAAACTTGAGAAAATCGTTGTTTCACAAGGCGTAGGAGCTGCAACAGCTGACAAAAAATTAATCGATAACGCTATCGCTGAGTTGACTTTAATTACAGGTCAACAAGCTGTCGCTACAAAATCGAAAAAAGATATCTCGAACTTTAAATTACGTAAAGGTATGCCTGTAGGGGCACGTGTTACTTTGCGTGACAACAATATGTTTGAGTTCTTGGATCGTTTGGTAGCCGTATCGCTTCCACGTATTCGTGACTTCCGCGGTATCAACGATAAAGGCTTTGACGGACGTGGTAACTACAACTTAGGTATCACTGAACAGATCATTTTCCCTGAGATCAACATTGACAAAATCAACAAGATCCAAGGTATGGATATCACTTTCGTGACTTCTGCTCAAAATGATGTTGAGGCTTTAGAATTGTTGAAACAATTCGGTTTACCATTTAAAAATCAAAATACTAATAACAATGGCTAAAGAAGGATTAAAAGCACGCGAAGTAAAACGCGCTAAATTGGTAGCTAAATATGCAGCAAAACGTGCAGAATTAAAAGCTGCTGGCGATTACGCTGCATTAGATAAATTGCCTAAAAATGCTTCTCCAGTACGTTTACACAATCGTTGTAAATTGACTGGCCGTCCTAAAGGATATATGCGTCAATTCGGTATCTCTCGTGTAACATTCCGTGAGATGGCTTTAGATGGCAAAATCCCAGGGGTGAAAAAAGCTTCTTGGTAATTTAAAAAAAATACTTAATTTTGCCCGGGCAATTCAACTTAGGATTGCCGGGTTTTTTGCATTTTAAAATCGTTTAACAGATAGAAGGTCCCATACCAACGGTTGGGAGGGAAACCGCTGTCACAAATTTTCATATATAATGACTACAGATCCAATTGCGGATTACCTTACACGAGTAAGGAATGCCATCAAGGCCAACCACAGGGTTGTTGAAATTCCTGCATCGAACCTAAAAAAAGAAATCACTAAAGTTCTTTTTGATAAAGGTTACATTGCTAATTACAAATTTGATGAGAATGGCGTACAGGGTACGATCAAAATCGCATTGAAATATAACCCAATTAGCAAAATTCCGGCTATTCGTACGTTGACACGTGTGAGTAAACCTGGTTTAAGAAAGTATGCAAGCGTTGATACTATGCCCCGTGTTTTGAATGGTTTAGGTATTGCTATCTTGTCAACATCTAAAGGTGTAATGACAGATAAAGAAGCTAGACTTCAAAATGTTGGTGGTGAAGTTTTATGTTACGTTTATTAATCTAGGTAAAAGCACAAAGAAATGTCAAGAATTGGAAAAGCGCCTATCGCTATCCCTGCTGGGGTAACTGTTACTATTTCGGACAAAAACTTAGTTTCAGTAAAAGGTCCTAAAGGCGAATTAACACAACAAGTTGACCGTGACATCACGATTGCTCAAGAAGAAGGCAATATCGTTGTAACACGTCCAACTGATCAAAAGAAACACAAAGCATTACACGGTCTATACCGCTCCCTGTTGGCTAACATGGTTTACGGTGTGACTGAAGGTTACAAAACTACGCAAGAGTTAGTCGGTGTAGGTTACCGTGCTTCAAGTACTGGTAACGTATTAGAGTTAACTTTAGGTTTCTCTCACCAGATTGTTTTTGTATTGCCAAACGAAGTTAAAGTATTAACTACTGCTGAAAAAGGTAAAAACCCTACAATCACTTTAGAGTGTGCCGATAAACAATTGATCGGACAAGTAGCGGCTAAAATCCGTGGCTTCCGTAAACCAGAACCTTACAAAGGAAAAGGTGTTAAGTTTGCAGGTGAAGTATTGAGAAGAAAAGCAGGTAAATCAGCTAAAAAATAATAATCATGGCAGGACAAAAAGCATCTCGTAGAGAGAGAATCAAAAAAGGAATCAGAAAAAACCTTGCTGGAACGTCTGAACGTCCACGTTTATCGGTTTTTAGAAGTAACAAAGGTATCTATGCGCAAATCATCGATGACAATGCAGGTAAAACATTAGTTGCTGCATCTAGCTTATCAAAAGAATTTGCTGCATCAGGTAACAAAGTGGAACAGTCTAAAGCTGTCGGTAAATTGGTTGCTGAAAAAGCAGTAGCAGCAGGTATTAATAAAGTAGTTTTTGACCGTAATGGGTACTTATACCATGGCCGTATCAAATCTTTGGCTGAAGGTGCTCGCGAAGGCGGTTTAGACTTTTAATCATAGAAAAAAATGGCATTAAGCAATATAAAAAGAGTAAAATCAAGCGAAATTGAATTAAAAGATCGCTTAGTAAGTATCCAACGTGTAGCAAAAGTTACTAAAGGTGGTCGTACTTTCAGCTTCTCTGCAATTGTTGTAGTAGGTGATGAAAACGGTATTGTTGGTTATGGTTTAGGTAAAGCTAAAGAAGTAACTGAAGCAATCACTAAAGGTATCGATGACGCAAAGAAAAACTTGGTAAAAGTTCCTATTATCAAAGGTACTGTTCCTCACGCACAATATGGTAAATATTCTGGTGGTTCAGTTTTGATTAAACCAGCAGTAGGTGGTACAGGAGTTTTGGCTGGTGGTGCAATGCGTGCAGTATTGGAGTCTGCTGGTATCAAAGATGTATTGGCTAAATCATTAGGTTCTTCTAACCCACACAACGTGGTAAAAGCAACTGTAGCAGCTTTATCAGATATGCGTGATGCATATACAGTAGCACAACACCGCGGTGTCGATTTGAACAAAGTATTTAACGGTTAATTATCATGGCAAAAATCAAAATCACCCAGATAAAGAGCGTTATCGACAGAAGCGAGCGCCAAAAGAAAACTATTGAGGCATTAGGTTTGAAAAGAATCAACCACTCAGTAGAAGTTGAAGCTACTCCATCAATTATTGGAATGGTACGTAAAGTAAACCATTTAGTAGCTATCGAAACTATTTAATATTAGCATATGGAAGAGGTCTTTGGACTTCTTCCATTACTTGTTATTAATAATCATTATTTTTTAATCGCTAGTACCTGTTTAGTGAGAGCGAAGGGCTAGCACAATTTAGTTTAAAAATGAACTTAAGTAATTTAAAACCTGCAAAAGGTGCAGTAAAAAGTAGCAAACGTATTGGCCGTGGTACTGGTTCTGGTCGTGGTGGTACTTCAACACGTGGTCACAAAGGTGCTGGTTCTCGTTCAGGTCACTCTACGAAAATCGGTTTCGAAGGTGGTCAAATGCCTTTGCAACGCCGTGTGCCTAAATTTGGTTTCAAAAACATCAACCGTGTTGAGTATAATGGTGTAAACTTAGATACTTTACAAGCGTTGATCGAGAAATACAATTTGACAGCTGTAGATTTCGACGCATTGAAAGCTCATGGTTTAGTGTCTAAAAATGACAAAGTTAAAATCTTGGGTCGCGGTGAGTTGAAAGCTAAAGTTGAAGTAACAGCGCACGCGTTTACTGCTTCTGCTCAAAAAGCTATTGAAGCTGCAGGCGGTTCTATCGTTAAAATTTAATAAATGAAGAAACTAATCACAACCTTAACCAATATTTGGAAAATCGATGATTTACGTACGCGTATTCTAAATACCTTACTTTTTCTTTTGATTTACCGTATTGGATGTCACGTGGTATTACCAGGTGTAAATCCTCATGCGCTGGCTTCTGGTCAGAAAGAGGGTTTATTGGGCTTACTGGATATGTTTGCGGGTGGTTCATTCTCCCGTTCAGCTATCTTTGCTTTAGGGGTAATGCCATATATTTCGGCATCCATTGTTGTTCAATTGCTGGGCATCGCGGTTCCTTATTTCCAAAAGATGCAGAAAGAAGGGGAAAGTGGTCGTCAAAAAATGAACCAAATTACTCGCTATTTAACTTTAGGGATTACTTTGCTTCAAGCTTTTGCCTATGTGCGTACTCAGATCGAGCCAAGTGCTAAGACAATTGCAGATCCATTGTTCACTATTCTTACTGCAGTAGTTTTGACAGGCGGTACTTTATTTGTGATGTGGTTAGGGGAAAAAATTACAGATAAAGGTATCGGTAATGGTATTTCTTTGATCATCATGACTGGTATTATCGCTCAATTGCCAAGTGGTATCACTGCGGAATGGGTTTCGAGAATGGCGAAAGGTGGTGGTGGTCCAATTCCATTGTTGCTCGAATTTGTGGCTTTGTTCTTTGTTGTGATCTTTACGATTTTGATCGTACAGGGGGTTCGTAAGATCCCTGTACAATACGCGAAGAAAATTGTTGGAAACAAGCAAGTCGGTGGGGTGCGTCAGTATATTCCTTTAAAGGTAAATGCTGCAGGTGTAATGCCTATCATTTTTGCGCAGGCGATTATGTTTGTGCCGATGAGTTTGGGGCAGTTCTTCCCAAATCTTCAATCGGAGTTTTTGACTTCGTTGAGTAACTATACTTCTGTAGCGTATAACGTAACATTTGCGGTGTTAATTATCGCATTTACGTTTTTCTATACAGCAATCATGGTGAATCCTCAACAGATGTCGGACGACATGAAGAAGAACGGAGGTTTTGTTCCGGGTATTAAACCGGGATTAGAGACGAGTAATTTTATAGACCGCGTAATATCAAATATTACATTTCCTGGCGCGATTTTCTTAGCGATCATTGCTATTCTTCCTGCTATTGCAAGTTTGTTTGGTATTAATAATCAATTTGCGCACTTCTATGGAGGTACGTCTTTATTGATTTTAGTAGGTGTGGTGTTGGATACTTTGCAACAGATTGAATCTCATTTGTTGATGCGTCATTATGATGGATTAATGAAAACAGGTCGTATTAAAGGCCGTTCGGCTGCGTCTGTTGAGGGAATGGATCATTCGGCAATTTAATTTCTTTAGATGTCTAAAGTATTTTATAAGTCAGCAGAAGATATAGAGCAATTGCGAAAGTCAGCAGATGTTCTTTCGCAATTGCTTGGTGAAATCGCAAAAGTGATTAAGCCCGGGGTAAAGACTATATCTCTTGATAAATTAGCTTATGAGTATATTCATGATAATGGTGGGACGCCAGCGTTCTTAAATTATCAGGGATTTCCATATTCTTTGTGTATATCTGTCAACGATCAAATTGTACACGGTTTTCCCAGCGATTACGAAATTAAAGACGGAGATCTTGTTTCAGTCGATGGAGGTGTTAATTTGAACGGTTTTATCAGTGATTCTGCTTATACCTTTGGTGTAGGTGAAATATCTGAGGAAGCACAATTGTTGTTGGATGTAACAAAGGAATCATTGTACAAAGGTGTTGAGCAGGCTGTTGCTGGTAAGCGTGTTGGAGATATTTCTTCGGCTGTCCAGGAATATGTGAGCAAATTCGGATTCGGAATTGTGCGGGAACTGGTAGGACATGGTATAGGTTACCACTTACACGAAAAACCCGAGGTTCCTAATTATGGAAAACGAGGTGCTGGCCCAAAACTGGAAGAAGGTTTGGTTATTTGTATCGAACCGATGATCAACGCAGGGCGTGCTGGGGTTCGTTTTTGGGACGATGGTTGGACAGTAAGTACAGTGGATGGAAAATTATCAGCGCACTTTGAACAGATGGTTGCAATCCGAAAAGGAGAACCCGATGTGTTGCTGACATTCGAACATGTTGAGAAAGTTTTGGGTAAAAAGTAATTGGTTTTCAATTATTTTATTTATCTTTGCACTCCTGTTCGCAGGCTTTTAAATTAAATTTAATCGAGAATATATGGCTAAACAAGCCTCAATAGAACAAGACGGTATAATTAGAGAGGCACTTTCTAATGCTATGTTTAGGGTAGAGTTGGAAAATGGACATGAAATCATTGCCCATATTTCTGGTAAAATGCGTATGCACTATATCAAAATTTTACCTGGTGATAAAGTTAAATTGGAAATGTCTCCGTATGATTTGACTAAAGGAAGGATTACTTATCGCTACAAATAGCAGTAAGCCCTTGTATTAGCACAAGCTTTTGAAAAAATAAATATCATGAAAGTAAGAGCATCAATAAAAAAACGTAGCGCGGACTGTAAGATCATCCGTCGCAAAGGTAAAGTTTTTGTAATCAACAAAAAGAATCCTAAGTTTAAACAACGTCAGGGTTAATTCATTAAAAAAATAATAGCTTAATATTATATGGCAAGGATAGCAGGTATTGATTTACCTAAAAACAAAAGAGGTGTGATCGGCCTTACCTATATTTTTGGTATCGGTCGTACAAGAGCTGAATATATCTTGGAAAAGGCTGGTATCAGCGAAGATGTGAAGGTACAAGAATGGAATGATGACCAATTGGCAGCAATTCGTACTATCATTAACGACGAACTGAAAGTTGAAGGAGCATTGCGTTCCGAAGTTCAATTAAACATCAAACGTTTAATGGATATCGGTTGTTACCGCGGATTGCGTCACCGTAAACATTTACCAGTTCGTGGTCAACGTACTAAAAACAACTCACGTACTCGTAAAGGTAAACGTAAGACAGTTGCAAACAAGAAAAAAGCTACTAAATAATAAATAAGAAATGGCTAAAACTAAAAAAGCTGCAAAAAAGCGTATCGTTGTTATCGAACCTGTAGGTCAGGCTCACATTAACGCAACGTTTAATAATATCATTGTAACTTTGACGAATAATCAAGGTCAAACTATTTCTTGGTCTAGTGCTGGTAAAATGGGTTTCCGTGGTTCTAAAAAGAACACGCCATATGCTGCTGGTCAAGCTGCACAAGACTGTGGAAAAGTTGCACACGACTTGGGTCTACGTAAAGTTGAAGTGTTTGTAAAAGGTCCTGGTGCTGGTCGCGAATCTGCAATCAGAACATTACAAACTGTGGGAATTGATGTGACTACTATTAAAGATATCACTCCACTTCCTCACAACGGTTGTCGTCCTCCAAAACGTAGAAGAGTTTAATTAATTTAAAGATAAGATTCATTGGCTATAGGCTGATAGATACTTTAATTGTAAAAAAAAATGGCTAGATATACAGGACCTAAGTCCAAAATTGCCCGTAAATTTAGAGAGCCGATCTTCGGCCCAGATAAAGCGTTAGAAAAGAAAAATTACCCTCCTGGACAACATGGAGCTTCTAAACGCAGAGGTAAACAATCTGAATATGCTATTCAGTTGTTGGAAAAACAAAAAGCGAAATACACTTATGGTGTATTGGAGCGTCAGTTCGCAAATCTATTTGTTAAAGCTTCCTCTAAACAAGGTATTACAGGTGAGATCTTCTTAAAATTACTAGAAGCTCGCTTGGACAACGTAGTTTACCGTTTAGGTATTGCTACTTCTCGTGCCGCTGCTCGTCAGTTGGTATCCCATAAACATGTTACTGTTAACGGCGAAGTTGTTAACATTCCATCATATAGCTTACGTCCTGGTGACGTTGTAGCAGTTCGTGAACGTTCTCAAACGCTTGAGGCCATTACAAATTCAGTTGCAGGTCGTACTGTAAATAAATTTTCTTGGTTAGAGTGGAATGCGAAGGAATTGAAAGGTACTTTCTTAAGCTATCCAGAAAGAGCTGATATTCCTGAAAACATTAAAGAGAACTTAATCGTTGAGTTATACTCTAAATAATAAATAAAATAGAAGAATGCATAGTCCAATTTTGGGGTATGCATCTTCTATTGTATTACTATTATTATTACAAATAAAAAATTAAAAGAAAATAAATGGCAATTTTAGCATTTCAAAGACCGGATAAAGTTATCATGCAAAAATCTACGGATTTTGATGGTACGTTTGAATTTCGTCCATTGGAGCCTGGTTTTGGTGTAACCATTGGTAATGCTTTGCGCCGTATTCTATTGTCCTCTTTAGAAGGATATGCAATTACGTCGATAAGGTTTTCTGGCGTTTCGCACGAATTTTCAACGATAAAAGGTGTTGTTGAAGACGTAACTGAAATTATCTTGAACTTGAAACAAATCCGTTTCAAAAAAACAGGTGAGATTGGCGACAACGAAAAGGTATTTGTAGTAATCAATGGTCAAGAACAGTTCTTAGCTGGTGATATCACCAAGTTCTCTAATAACTTTACGGTCTTAAACCCTGACATGGTAATCTGTAACATGGATAATTCAGTGACAATTGAATTGGAATTGAGTATTGCCAAAGGTCGTGGATACGTAAATGCTGATGAGAATAAAGTCGTTGATGCGCCAGTAGGTGTTATCGCAATCGATTCGATCTTTACTCCGATCAAGAATGTTAAATATACCATTGAGAATTACCGTGTAGAGCAAAAAACTGACTACGAGAAATTATTGTTGGATATCTCTACTGATGGCTCAATTCACCCTGAAGAGGCGCTGAAAGAAGCTGCTAAAATCTTAATTCAACATTTTATCTTATTCTCTGATGAGAATATGCTTCTTGAGTCTCAAACTAAAGAAGAAACTAAAGTTGTTGATGAAGAAATCTTACACATGCGTAAGATCTTGAAAACAGAGTTAGTAGATCTTGATCTCTCCGTGCGTGCATTGAACTGCTTGAAAGCTGCTGATATTCGCACATTAGCTGAGTTGGTTACTTACGACGTAGCTGATATGTTGAAATTCAGGAACTTCGGTAAAAAATCGTTAAGTGAAATTCAAGAGTTGGTGAAATCGAAAGGTTTGTCATTCGGAATGAACTTGGCAAAATACAAATTAGACGAAGAATAATTATTTAATAAGCGACCACTATATATAATTCCTCTTGTGCTAATGGCTCAATTTGATGGAATATAAACCATTGAATGTGTAGTAGATTAGGGAATGCAAGAACGGTATATGTAGTATAATAAAATCCAAAATGAGACACGGAAAAAAAGTAAATCACTTAGGCCGTACGGATAGCCATAGAAAAGCAATGTTGGCTAACATGGCAACGTCATTGATCAAACACAAACGTATTACAACTACTTTGGCTAAAGCAAAAGCGTTGCGTACGTATGTTGAGCCTTTGATTACTAAATCTAAAAATGATACGACTCACTCTCGTCGTACAGTATTCGCTTACTTGAAAGATAAAGATGCAGTTTCTATCTTATTCCGCGAAGTATCTGAAAAAGTGGCTAATCGTCCAGGTGGTTATACACGTATCATCAAAATGGAAAACCGTTTAGGTGATAATGCAGAAATGGCTTTCATCGAGTTAGTTGATTACAACGAAATCTACGGTAAAAAAGCTGCTGCTTCTGAGAAAAAAGCTACTCGCCGTCGTGGTGGTGCTAAGAAAGCTGCTGCTGCCGAAACTGAAGCTCCTGCAGAAGTTAAAGCTGAAGTAGAAGGTGAAGAAAAAGTTGACGGAGAATAGTCTTCTTCTGATATAGCATAAAAAAGTCCTCTTTTTAAGGGGACTTTTTTTATTTTATAACCATTCCTACCGTTATAACTAATATATTTGTATTGCTAAAATCTGATAGCTTTTTCTATTACTAGCTATTTCGTTTATCAATCTATAATTCATTAAGATGAAACCATTTAATGTTTATCCCATTAATCCCATTAACATTGTAAAGGCTAATGGATCGACGGTGTGGGATGCCGAAGGAAATGCTTACTTGGACTTGTATGGTGGCCATGCGGTGATATCGATAGGACACACGCACCCACATTATGTACAACGTATCACAGAACAATTGAACCGTATTGGCTTCTATTCAAATTCTGTTGAAATTCCAATTCAGCGTGAACTTGCCCGATTACTAGGGGAAGTTTCCGGTAAGGTTGATTATGATGTATTCCTTTGTAATTCGGGCGCGGAAGCAAACGAAAATGCGCTTAAGCTAGCTTCTTTTTATAACAAACGGAAAAAGGTTATAGCGTTTTCAAAAGCTTTTCATGGCAGAACGTCACTTGCAGTGGCAGCAACAGACAATCCAAGTATCGTGGCGCCCGTTAATGAGACAGACCATGTTGTATTCCTTCCTTTTAATGATGAAGAAGCTTTAAAGGCCGCCTTCGAATCATATGGCAATGAAATATCGTCTGTGATTATTGAAAGTATTCAAGGGGTAGGAGGGATCAGAGAAGCCTCAGTCTCCTTTCTTCGCTTGATCCGATCTCTTTGTAACCAATATAAGGCTGTGTTTATTGCCGACGAAGTACAATGTGGGTATGGAAGAACTGGCTTGTTTTATGCGCAAGACTACTCCGGAGTTGATGCAGATATTTATACCATGGCAAAGGGTATGGGAAATGGTTTCCCTATTGGCGCAATTAGTATTTCACCGAAATTTGAGGCTAGTTATGGCAGCTTAGGAACGACATTTGGAGGAAATCATATGGCCTGCGCAGCTGCATTGGCTGTATTGGAGGTTATCCAACAAGAGAAGCTTATGGAAAATGCTGCTCAGGTGGGACAATATCTTATTGATGAACTTAAACAGATTGAGGAGATTATAGAAGTAAGAGGTCGAGGTTTAATGATCGGTATAGAATTGCCGGAATCTTTGGCTCATGTAAAGAAAGATCTCTTGTTAAAGAATCGTATATTTACTGGAGAAGCTAAGCCTTTTGTCATTCGCTTGCTGCCTGCTTTGAATATTACGAAGGAGCATGCTGATCAATTTTTAGTAGCATTGAAGAAGCAGATCAGTGCAGTAACGGTTGCATAAGACTGTCGCTGGGTTTAATCCATGATGGTTTAGCCTGAGCAGATTTATTGTGTTGTATTAGTTTAAATATATACTGAGTGTGACGTGTCTAAATATTGTCCGTTGAAGTGCACTCGAATAAATAAATATAGATGAAAAGATTTTTCTCTGTTAAGGATGTACCTAGTATAGCTGACGTTGTTCAAGAAGCGTTGGTTTTGAAGGCTGCACCCTATGATAATCAGGAACTTGGTCAGCATAAGACGTTGGGACTTGTTTTTTTGAATCCGAGTTTGCGTACGCGTTTAAGCACACAAAAAGCGGCGATGAATTTGGGGATGAATGTCATGGTCATGAATATGGATAAAGACGGCTGGGCTCTTGAGACACAGGATGGTGTTGTGATGAACGGGACAACTGTTGAACATATTCGTGAGGCCGCAGCTGTAATGGGTGAATATTGTGATATCTTGGGACTACGGTCGTTTCCAAAACTGAAAGATCGGGAAGAAGATTATAGCGAAGACCTCTTTAACAAATTCATGAAGTACTGTGGCGTTCCTGTTGTTTCCTTAGAGAGCGCAACACGTCATCCGCTACAGAGTTTGACGGATATGATAACCATCACGGAGTACAAGAAAGTTGAAAAACCAAAGGTAGTATTAGCTTGGGCTCCCCACGTTAAGGCTTTACCTCAAGCAGTACCCAATTCTTTTGCAGAGTGGATGTGTAAAGCACAAGAGGAAGGATTGGTCGATTTTACGATAGCTCAGCCTATGGGATACGAGTTAAGTGAAGAGTTTACTGCTGGTGCAACAATATCAAATAATCTCGAGGAAAGTTTAAATAATGCTGATTTTGTTTATGTAAAAAATTGGTCTTCTTATCAGGAATATGGTGAGGTATATGGTGTGGAAGATAATTGGATGATGGATAATAAGAAGCTAAGTTTGACGAATGACGCTAAAGTCATGCATTGTCTGCCTGTAAGAAGAGATCTGGAGTTATCATCTGAGATTTTGGATGGGCCAAATTCACTTGTGATTAAAGAAGCTAGCAACCGTGTATGGGCTGCTCAGGTTGTTTTGAAACGTATGTTAGAGGATTTGGTATAATCCAGTCCTATTGATTATTGAAAAACTATTTTTATTGGGAAAAGTTGCGTAATGGCTAATAGTGTATTAAATATAATTAAAATTGGTGGCAATATTATTGATGATGAGCACCAATTGGATTCTTTTTTAGAAAAGTTTTCCGCATTGTCAGGAAAGAAAATTCTTGTCCACGGCGGGGGTAAAATTGCGACTCGTTTAGCCAATGAATTGGGGATTCAAGCCCAAATGATTGAGGGACGTCGTGTCACAAATGAGGAAATGTTACGTGTGGTAACGATGGTATATGCTGGATTGACAAACAAGACTATCGTTGCCAAATTACAAAATCTGAAATGTGATGCTGTTGGATTAACAGGAGCGGATGGTGATGTTATAAAAGCTATAAAGCGTCCCGTTAAGGATGTCGATTACGGTTTTGTGGGTGATTTGCTCCATGACTCTGTGAACACCCTTGCGATTAAGAAATTTCTAGAAGCCGGGTTTGTTCCTGTATTTTCAGCGATTACACACAACGGCCTTGGTCAATTGCTTAATACCAACGCGGATACCATCGCCTCCTCATTGGCGGTGTCTTTGGCTTCGTTGTATGAAACGTCTCTGGTTTACTGTTTTGAGAAGAACGGTGTTTTACGTGATGTAACAGATGAAAATTCTGTCATCCCAACCATCAAGTCTGAAGAGTTTGAACAGCTGAAGGAATCCGGTGTCGTTCATGAAGGAATGATTCCCAAGCTGCAAAATGCATTCAATGCTATAAATAAGGGTGTACAAGAGGTCTATATTGGAAATGCTAATAATTTGCATTTATTCCAGCAAGGGCAGTTTGGTACCTGTTTGACATTAAAATAAAAATCTAACCTAAACCTAACGATCGCTATGAAAAAGGTCACCATTATCGGAAGTGGTAATATCGGTCTTTCTTTGGCAAAGGGACTTGTAAAAAGTGAATTTGCGCATGCTGCTGATATTACATTGACAAGGAGAAATCTGAACGCTTTGGCCGAAGAAGCGAGCCGTGGCTTTTCAGTAAGCAATGATAATAAAACCGCAGTACAGGGGGCTGATATTGTCGTCTTTGCTATCTTACCGCAACAGCTTAAAAAGGTGCTGCTAGAAGTAGCCCCTGTAATTGAAAAGACAAATCAAATTTTTGTGTCCATTGTATCGGGAGTTTCCTGTGCTGATTTAAAAGCAGAGTTGGGTGAGGATGCCACGGTAATACGTGCGATGCCAAATACGGCCATAGCAATAGGTCAATCAATGACATGTATCGCCAGTGACAATGCTTCGGACGATAGTTTGAAAGAGGTTGAAAATATGTTTGAATCGGTGGGTTCAGTGGTTGTCATTAATGAAGATCTCATGACATCGGCAACGGCATTATGTGCATGCGGTATCGCTTTCTTTCTTCGTGCTATTCGTGCGGCTTCACAAGGCGGAGTTGAAATTGGATTTCATGCACATGACGCACTTAAAATGGCTGTTCAGACCGCAAAGGGTGCTGCTGACTTGTTGCTGCATACCAATGCTCATCCTGAAGGAGAGATTGATAAAGTAACCTCACCAAAGGGCTGTACAATTGCTGGACTAAATGAGATGGAACATAACGGTTTTAGTTCTGCCTTTATAAAAGGGATTAAGCTGTCTGCAGATAAGGCAGGAGGATTGTATCATGAAGGATAAGGAATGCCTGTTTGAGGATGCCTTAAATCTTTTGAAACAATTAATTGGATTATCCTCTTTAAGTAGAGAAGAGGAACTTACAGCAAATCTTATTTATGGTTTCTTTGAGGAACGAGGCATCAAAACCTATCGAAAGGGCAATAATATTTGGGTGTATAATGCCCATTATGATCGTGCTAAACCAACAATACTGCTCAACTCTCATCACGATACAGTAAAACCAAATACAGGTTATACAAGGGATCCGCTAAAGGCTACGGTAGAGGACGGGAAATTGTACGGTCTGGGAAGTAACGATGCTGGTGGCTGTCTGGTTTCTTTGATCGCAACTTTCTTGTATTTTTACCAGCAGTCGGATTTAAAATATAACTTCTGTCTCGTTGCAAGCGCCGAAGAAGAGATTTCTGGTAGGAATGGTATAGAATCTGTTTTGGATGAAATTGGTCCTATTGATTTTGCTATTGTGGGGGAGCCCACCTTGTTGGATTTGGCTGTTGCAGAAAAAGGATTGATGGTATTGGATTGCACCACTGTGGGAACCGCTGGCCATGCTGCTCGTGATGAAGGAGATAATGCGATCTATAAAGCGATCAAAGATATTGATTGGTTTCGAAATTATTTGTTTGAGAAAACTTCACCGACCTTAGGTCCAATTAAGATGTCGGTAACAGTTATTCAGGCGGGATCGCAGCATAATGTTGTACCGGCTACCTGTAGCTTTGTTGTCGATGTGAGGACTACAGACGCTTATTCGAATGAAGAGACATTAGCTATTATCAAAGCTCATGTGAAATCGGAGGTCTCAGCGCGTTCGACACGTTTGAAGTCTTCTTCGATTTCTGACAGCCATCCAATCGTTAAAGCGGGTATTGCACTGGGACGTAAAGTTTATGGCTCACCTACGATGAGTGATCAGGCTCTTATCCCTGTTCCCTCTTTGAAGTTAGGGCCTGGCGATAGCGCACGCTCACATATGGCGGATGAATTTATTTATATTGACGAGATTAGGGCAGGAATAGATCTCTATATCGGCATGTTAGAAATGATAGTATAAAAAAAGCTTCCATTTTTTGATGGAAGCTTTTTTTATACTAGACCAAGCTGATTTGACGTTTTATACTCTCTTCGAGAGAGATAATGGTCTCTGTACGTTGGATTCCAGGCACAGATTGAATATCTTCATTCAGTACTTTTCTGAGGTGTACTGTATCTCTACAGATTATTTTGGCAAAAATACTGTATTGGCCAGTACAATAATGTAATTCGACCACTTCTTTGATTTCTTTCAATTTATCTACTGCATCTGCATATTGTGAACCTTTTTCAAGATAGATACCCAAAAAAGCTGTAATATCAAATCCGACTTTTTGAGGATTGATAATCAGATTTGATCCTCTAATGATACCTAGTTCTTCCATCTTCTTCATTCTAACGTGAATTGTACCACCTGACACGATTAGCTTTTTTGCTATTTCGGTATAAGGAATAGAGGCATCGTTCATTAGAATAGACAAGATTTGGATATCCAAATTGTCTAGATCATAGTTTGCATATTGATTTTCCATTAACAATGGGTTTTGTGTTCATTAACTGGCCGTTGCATCAGAATCGGACCAATAGCTAAAATAATTAAATTTATTTCAAAATTACTAAGAATTTTCGGTTTATAGATGTAAATTTAATAAAAAATACGAATTGATATTGATAATGTTATATGTTTTTGATAGAAAGTGGTTATACTTATTTTAGCGCATATTTTGTTGTTGGATAAGTAATTGCTATCATGGACGATAGCAATATTGGGCTAGATTATTTAAGTATATATTGCGAATAATTAAAGAATATCGATTTACTGTACTATAAATTTGATGATTTTGTTTTATCGTATGATCATTTAAAAATTTGAACGCCATATTTTGGTAGAGTAAATAAAATAAAGCGGAAAAGGAGATGGAAGAAGTTCAAGACGTAAAGATTTCGAAGAAGAAACCAATTTTTGAAGTTGGTGAGGGACTTCATAAATATCTTAAGCTGTATCAGCGCGATGAAAAGCTGCCAATAGGATATAAGGATCTTCTGAATTTCACGGAAACAGTACCTGTCATGGATAAATTTGGCAACGACACCTTTTGGGAGACTCCACTATATCCACCCTACTTTATGGATCAATTGTATGACGGACTAAAGGTGATTTATGCAAAATTGAAAGCATCGGGTAATACGCGTATAGTACAACATAAATATATTGATCGTGTAGAATATTGCGGTTTTGGTAATACGAAGCCATTTCGTATACGGATCGTAAATCGTCTAAATGATGTTTACGATTATTTCTACATCAAACAGGCCGACGCGTCGAGAATATATGGATTGGAGCTGGAAGAAATATTGTCTCCCAATCAGGTAAATTACATGGTAGACCACGATACGCTGGTTGAAGAACATATTGTCGGAATCCCTGGAGATACGTTTTCAAAAACACGGATGTTTTCTCCGGATTATAATTTGACCCGAATTTCCAAAGAGTTTGTAAAATTTAATGAGAGATGTATTATTACCTTATTGGGTGATATGCGAGCCTATAATTTCGTCATGCAGATTACGCCTGATTTTGATGATTTTCAATTTAGAATTAGAGCTATTGATTTCGACCAACAGTTTTATGAGGGGAATCCGAAAGTTTATATGCCTCAATTTTTTAAGGAAAACCTTCCCTATGTTAAGCTGGCCATGGAACATTTGAACGAAAAGACAGTATTACAATATCAACAAGAGGAGCGTTCTTCCATTGTACACAGAGTTCGAAGCGAAAGACACCGAATTGCTGATTTGAGGGATGCTTCGCAGACGCAGGTACTCTCCACTTTAGAAAATATTAAACAGCTACGCGAGGGCTATGCGGAATTCTATCAGAATAACTCCTACCTCAAATGTAAAACGATGACCGATATCGTCGAGTTAAACGTAAAAAGTGTGATTCGTCAGGTGCAGATGTAATTACTTGACGCGATCCTTATTGTCTTTGATGAAGGAGGACCATCCTGAGTAGGATTTACTGCTGCCAGATACCGCATTCTTCTGAAAAGAATGGCACACAGCAATTGCCAAGCCGTCAGTAGCATCTAGAAACTGAGGTGTTTCTTCAAATTTCAATAGATTCTTTAACATTGCAGAAACCTGCTCCTTCGTGGCATTTCCATTCCCTGTGACAGATTGTTTTATCTTTCTTGGAGAATATTCAAAAATCGGAATATCTTGTGCAAGTGCTGCCGCCATGGCAACACCCTGTGCTCGTCCTAACTTAAGCATTACCTGTATGTTTTTGCCATAGAACGGTGATTCGAGTGCTACACAGTCGGGATTATATTCTTGCATCAAAGCAGAGGTTTTTTTGAAAATACGTTGTAGTTTTAGTGCCTGATCATCTAAATGGCCCATTTTGATCACACCCATGGAGATCAGTGATATATTATTGCCCACTTCTTTGATGATACCATATCCGAGTACGACTGTTCCAGGATCGATTCCTAAAATTATTCTTTCTTTCGCCTTTTCCTTCTGCATATGCAATAATACAAATTTTGCGTTTTATTCGTGGATTGCATGCGACAAAACTTAATCATTTGGCTAAAATTTAGTAACATTGCTCTCTAATTATCAAAAGTTGACTGGAATACAAAAAAAATACGTCAGTCTTTTATTGAAGATATTGGTGTTCGCCCTAGCGACCTGGTATATCGTCGTGAAAGTATCTGATAAAAATAATATTGAGAAGTTTAAGACACTAATTGCTGGCTTGGAACAACATTCTGTTGCATGGACGCTTGTCCTGATCGTAGTATTAATGCTTGTCAATTGGTTGCTTGAGGTCGTAAAATGGCGATACCTCGCATCTAAATTGGAAAATATTTCTTTTTGGAGGGCATTTCAGTCAGTTTTTTGCGGACTCTCATGGGCTATTTTTACCCCTAATAGGATTGGAGAGTATGGCGGGAGGGTACTTTTTCTACAACCCAAGCATAGGGCTAAGGGCGCTGTGGCGATGGGAGTAGGATTATTTGCGCAATTGGTTTTGACAAGTGTTGCCGGCGCGTTGAGTATTGCTTGGTTTGTCTGTAGATTTCTTTCGCCCCCTTTATCGGTACAATTTGGCGTATGGCTGCTCGCTATAATCTATGCTGCTGGATTTGTCATATTATATTTCAACGTAAAATGGATTGACTTGTTGGTCGGTAAAATTAAGTTTTTGACCCGTATTAAACCTTTTTTTGAAGTATTAGAGCATTATTCAATGTCCGAACTCAGTATTGTTCTTTTAAATTCCTTAGCACGATTTATTATCTTTACATCTCAGTATATCATCTTAATGAAGCTTACATTGCCTGAACTGCCGCTGTTATCCATGATTCTGATGATTTTTATCCTGTTTTTTGTCCAGGCCGCCTTACCAACATTGGATATTTTTGATTTCAGTGTAAGAAGTTTTGTAGCAAGTAATCTATATAGTTATATCACGACACAAGAAATAGCTGTCATGGCTATTGTTTCCTGTATTTGGTTTGTGAATTTGATTCTTCCGGCAGTATTTGGTTCTATTTTTGTTTTTAAGATTAATTTTTTCGGTGATACAAATACTTAACTATTTATTGATCAGTTTTGCTTGCGTTTACGCAATCCTGGTTTTATGGATGCGTAGAGGCTGGGCTTTAATCCCAGTACCCAGCAATCTTATTCAGCCAACAAAAGCGATTTCTGTGATTATAGCTGCGCGGAATGAAGAGCTAAACATAGGCCGTACCATTGACTGCATATTGGCGCAGAATTATCCGGCAGCACTCTTGGAGCTTATTATTATTGACGACCATTCAGACGATAATACGTCGTTGATTGTGAAGAAATACGCTGGAAAAGGGGTGAGGCTAATTCAATTGAATGAAAATGGTCGTTTGAATTCATACAAAAAACTGGCAATTTCAAGGGCTATAGCATGCTGTAAGGGCGAAATTATTATAACCACTGACGCAGACTGCCGTATGGGACCAAATTGGTTAGCAACGGTCGTCGGTACATTCGAAAAAGAAAATGCCTATTTACAGTCTTCTCCAGTAGTGTATTCAGAAGAAAAGGTATTTTTTGAACGACTCCAGACCTTGGAATTCCTTTACTTGATAGGCCTTGGCGCTGCGGGTATTGGAAATAAGAAACCAACAACTTGTAATGGGGCGAATCTGGCATATCGGAAAGATATTTTTGAACAGATGGGTGGATTTAAAGGAATCGATGAGCTTGCCTCGGGAGATGATGAACTTTTCTTACATAAAGTCGCAGAACAGTATCCTGAAAAAATAACGTTTTGCAAATCAAAAGATGCTATTGTTTACACGGATGCCAAACCAGATCTAAAGTCATTTATCAGTCAGCGCCGACGCTGGGCTTCGAAAAGTACTAAATATAAAAATAAAGGTGTGATCGCCTTGGGAATTTCCATTTGGTTTTTTAATGTATTGATTTTAGTTGCTTTGGTTCTCGCTCTTTTTGGCGTAAATTTCGTTGCCTGGGTCGTACTTTTTGCATTGCTGTTAAAGATGATCGTCGAATTTCTTTTTATTCGGCCCTTAACTGTATTCGCAAGCAGAAAGGAACTCTTATGGTATCTGCCTTTACTGAGCTTAGCGCATATCTTTTACCTAACTTATATCGGTATATTGGGTAATGTTGGGAAGTATGACTGGAAAGGTCGGCAAGTCAAATAATTTTTTCCTATTTTTCGACCCTCAATCTTATGGCTTCTTCAGCTGATTTTACGATTTCCTCAATTGTCTTACCTTCCGTATCTAAGGGATTGAGTACCTCCCACGTCATATGGAGAAACGGTGTCAGTGGGTACATCCCATATTGTACCATTTCGTAGGACCCGGTGATGGCAACCGGAACAACGAGTGCATTTGGATTTTTCTTTAATAATGTGGCAATTCCACCAACATGGAAGGCCTTCATTTTCCCCGTCTTTGATCGCGTTCCTTCCGGAAAAATAAACGCCGACCAGTTTTTGGTTTTCATATTGTTGGCGAGTTTCAGTATCTCGGCAATAGATTGTTTGGGGTCATTGCGATCGATATTTGCGGCGCCGCCATGTTTCAGGTTAAAGGAGATGCTCGGTATACCACTAGCAAGTTCTATTTTGGAAATAAACTTCCCATGAAATCTACGTAAGAAATAGATCATTGGGGGGATATCAAACGTACTTTGGTGATTGGCTACAAACACAATGGGCTGTCCCGTTGGAATATTTTTATTGTCGATAAATGTCACGCGGTTAAAGAGCGTGTAATAGGAAGCGACAAGACAGGCATTTAATATATCTACACTCCTTTTATGGGCATTGTATCCTCCTAGCTTCAAACATAGCCACTGTATGGGGTGGAAGATAATCAAGGATAAACCAAAACAGAACCAAAATATTATAGATAGGAAATAGCCTAAAAACTTCTTCATAAACGTTATTTAATGATACAAATATATCATTAAGCAATGGTTTTTGAAAGATATTGATTTTATAGTGTTTTGTTTTAACATTATTAATGTTATCTTTAATAATGTTAATATACATATTGTTTAATGAAAAAAATACCAATTGATTGTCCCTGTTGTGAAGCGAAGTTAAAGGTTTCTAAGTTGGTGTGTGACTCCTGTGAGACTGAGGTTGTCGGTAAATTTTCATTGCCCTTACTCATGCAGCTCACTGTCGAGGAACAGGAATTTGTCATGAACTTTTTGAAGTATTCAGGAAGTTTAAAAGAAATGGCAAATCAGATGGGAAAATCCTATCCGACAGTCCGTAATATTCTCGACGATCTGATTTATAAATTGAAATCTCTTGCTAGTACAACGACCTATACAAACTCGCCGATTAAGGCTGATAGCGGTGCAAAAGGGCGATGATACATTGGAGCGAGCTGATAAAAATGGAGATCCTCTTGTTGGGTATCTTTGCGATCGGCAGCTTGTTATCCCTATTTTATCACTTCAATTTGTTGGTGAGGGGTATGAATGTGATCGTTAACAATAAGAAAATGGAGATCAGTAAACTATTTGTGGCATTATATTTTATATTGGATCTAAGTAACAGTTATATTTTTAGTAAAAAATGACAATGAGAAAAATTTTGTACCTATTTATCATTTATTTCCATTTTTCATGTTCCCATGCACAGACATTTGATGGCTCATGGAAGGGCGAGGTAAGTGTTTCGGGGCAGAAGTTGCTACTGGTATTCAATCTACAGCAAGATAGCACAGGAAATTGGAATGGAACCTTTGAAAGTCCAATGCAAACTTCACAAAAATTTGCAATAAGCCAAATACGGATCCAACACGATTCTATTTGGATGGATGTGAAAAATATCGGTTTAGCTTATGCTGGTTTTTTGGATCGGGACAAAGATGTGATGAAAGGCGGCATGAAGCAGGGAACTTTTGAATCTGCGATGATTCTGGTTAGGAGCGAAAATGAACAGAGTGGACTGTCTCGTAAGCAGGATGTTTTTCCTCCCTATAACTATATGGAAGAGGAAGTATCATTTAAAAATAACAAAGGTAATTCATTTTTAACGGGATCCTTAACCTATCCAAAGGGTGAGGGACCATTTCCTGCAGTGGTATTGGTCAATGGTAGTGGACAACAGAACAGAGATTCTGAAATGTTTGGCCACCGACCTTTTAAGGTTCTCGCTGATCATCTTACTAAAAATGGTTTTGCGGTACTGCGTTATGATGACCGCGAAATAGGTGGATCGAAAGGCGAAGTGAATTTAGCGACAACGATCGATTTTGCTTCTGATGCGAGCGCCGCAGTAGATTTTTTAAGCAAAAAAAACATCGTTGACGTTGATAAAATCGGGATGATTGGCCATAGCGAGGGTGCTTTAATTGCTGAAATAGTCGCATCCGAGAATGATAACGTAAAGTATATTGCACTGCTATCTGGACCGGTATTAAAAGGAGACTCATTGTTAATCTTACAGAGTTATGCTTTAGGAAAGGCGGGTGGATTGTCGGAAGCGGCATTAACGATCAATAAAGCAAACAACAGAAAATTATATACTATTTTAATGAGGGATGAACCACCAAAGGTTTTGGCTGAAACTTTGGAACAGGAACTTATTCATCAAAATAACAACAATCCGTTGACTCCCGATATGAGAATTAAACTCAGTCCGATGATGAGTCCTTGGTTTATGACTTTTCTCAGAATTGATCCGGCTTATTATCTGAAGCAGCTGAAAGTACCTATTTTTGCTTCTTTTGGCGGGAAAGATGTTCAGGTGCCTGCAAATGAAAATATTTATAGCCTTCAGCGTCTGCACCTAAATACGACAGATGTGACAATTAAAAATTATCCAAACTTAAACCATCTTTTTCAAAATACTCAAACGGGTAAAATCGAAGAATACTTTGAGAATTCAGAAAGCTTTAACGAGCAACTGATGGATGATCTGACAAAGTGGCTTAAGATGAAGACCAAGTAATTCATTATCTATCCGCATAGTTTTAAACAAAAAGAAGGTAATTTAGCCGCTTATTAAATTACCTTCTTTTTGTTTTTGTACTGATTTTAAGTTGGGGCAGATCGTATACTTACTAAGGTGTTGTATTCGCTACAGGAAGTATTTTTCCATTAAAATAGCGATGTCCATTTTGAGCGAAATCCGCGATATAGCGTCCCATTTCGAAGGCCAATGTACCGGCTTCAACACCCGGAAAAGCGGCCTCAAACATTTCAGTCTGAGAAGATCCCAACGCTAAACAGTTAACCTTAATTCCCTTTTCCTTAAATTCTTCTGCCAAACACTCTGTGAGTATCGATAATGCTCCTTTGCTGGCTGAATATGCTGAAAGACCAGAAAACTTCATGGATCCCTGGAAGCCGCCCATGCTGCTGATATTTACAATATGTGATCCTGCATGCATCATGGGGACAACATGTTGTATCATATTAACGTGCCCCATTACATTGATCTGCAACATTTCAGCAAAATCTTGTCCATCAGTTTCCATAAATGGCTTATAGATGAGTGCACCCGCATTGTTTATCAAAATATCAACCTTATCAAATTTTGACTGAATGAAGGGGACTAGCGTAGCATAGTCGTCGTAGACAATATCAAATTGGGCAGGATATAACGCTCCGCCATCAAAATTGAGTTGGCCTGCAATTTCGTGAAGCTTTCTTAGTTTGTCCGCTGATCTAGCCAATGCAATTACGTTGTTGTCCTTTTTAGAGGTCAAATCCAATACCGCTTCAAATCCAACACCACTGCTGGCTCCTGTAATAATAATATTTGCCATGTTATTCTTCTAGTTTTTGACTTTGTTCAACTTCTTCGACAGTAGGCAATTTATCTTCTCCGATGGCTTTGGGATGGAAGATATAATAAATTCCCGAAAGCGCAACGAGAGCAGAAATAATATAAAATAACAATGTGATTAATACCGCATTGTGTGAGTCGACATGAAAGATACCAGCTCCCCACATAATCACAAGTTCACGCATGCCTAAACCTCCAACGGAAAAGGGGATGATTGAAACTAGTGAAGAGGCTAGGAATAAAAACAGGTAAGGGGAGAATTTGCCGCTAAAACCCAAAGCATAAAGTATGAGGATAGCTGCGATAACTTGCATCGACTGTACGCCGATGGCCTTTAAATGCGCTTTTAAAAATGTTGATTTGTATTCCTTAAAGAACTTGGTGACGATAAAATAATAGAGAATGCTCCCTAAAATAAATAAAATAATGGTCAGATAGTTTGGAATTCCCAGCTGTGGCATATAGGTTACCAGTGCTGCAATGATAAGGCATAATGCCCATAAACCACTTAATCTGTCTAAAAATAGAGCCGTAAATAGTTTTCTTCCTTTAATATTAAATCGTTTCCTGAGGAAGAATATCTTGTATCCATCTCCGCCCACACCACCAGGTAAAATAAGGTTATAAAATAGACCGAGTTGATACAATTTTAAATTATATCTTTCAGTGACATCCAGGCCGATCGCTTTTAAAAACGTCAATAAGCGCGAAGAGGAAATAAAAATAGAGATACTATACGCGACTAAAGCAAAGAATAGATAAAGTGGGTTGGAATGGATGATGGCTTCTTTTAGATCTTTTACCGATACCTTGCTGAATACCCAATATAAGGCGCCCACCGTAACAACAATCTTTGCTATATTTTTGGCTATTTTGAGCCCCTTCTTTCTATCCATATAAAGTTATGCGTTCAATCCTCTTCGGCTGTAATTAGCGATTTGGCGAATCCAAAGTTAGAAACTTTGTGGAAATGTGCAATTGTGCTTAAGCAATCGTTGGGTAAATTCTTGAATACAATAATATCAAATACAAAATACCAAAGATAGTCGCGAGCGAAAATAGCCAATTTAGGTCAATTCTGTTATATTTGTGCTTGAGTACAGCAATCATTAATCCAATGATGATGCAAAATAATAAAATAGGCGCTAAAAGGGCTATCTTATTCGTAAATGCAAGGCTTATCTGATCCAATTTGCTTTTTGCTTCCTGTCCTAAGAAAAGCGGATAAGTAGCAAAGGCCAATAAAATGACAAATAACCGCAATAGAGTTTTTGCTATTATTTTGCTTATGGTATGATTTTTGGCTGTAATCTTCATGATTTGTGAATTAATTTACTCCAAAAATACAATTTGAAATTAAAATTTATACATATGAATCGATTCGTTTTATCATTAGCAACTGTTTTTGCTACCGTGACCTTATTTTCTTGTGGAGCACAAAAGCAAGGTACATCAACTGGAAATCCTTCTTCCAATACGAGTGCAGCTTCTGGTCCAAGCGCTTCTGATTGGAAATCTGCCGTTAAAGGAACTTGGACATTGAATACAATCGATAGAGAGAATTTACCATCTTCATTCACAATTAAAAGTGTTTTTGAAGAAGCCCCTGCAGAATGTTTTGTAGGCAGTACATGGAATTTTATTGGAAATGGCAAGGGGTCAATTACCTTTAACGCTCAGGGAACTTTGTGCGCTCCAGGTGCATCACGCGAGATCTTTTGGTCTATCTATAATCCTGGAAAAGGTCTAGGGGAACCACAGTTTCAGTTAAAAAAAATCTATGCAGGCGACAAAGCAAAGAACGTAACGACTGGTTATCGCTTAGATTTATCTTATTCGGATGGGAATAAATTAGTTATGCGCATGCCATTGACAGTTGCTAATGGAGAGGCGTATTTAGTCTTTAATTTCACGCGCTCTAATTAATCGCAAAACGATAAAAGTAGAAAAACATTAAGCTATAGGATTTCCTATGGCTTTTTTTGTTTAAAATTTAATACTTTTACATTCCCAATTCATTATGATTATTTACGCCATAGCTGGGGGGATTCACAACATTTTGAAGCAATGTATGCATAGAATCTTGTGGACGGATACGCTTATCGTAGATATGATGATGGGACAAATACCTGGTGATTCGTCGGGTATTGCATAATCTAGAGAGAAACATGGCTGAACAACACACCAAAACTGCTTTAATAACGGGTATAACAGGACAAGATGGTGCCTATCTAGCAGAATTCTTATTAAAAAAGGGGTACAAAGTACACGGCTTAAAGCGTCGAAGTTCTTTATTTAATACGGATCGTATTGACCATCTTTATCAAGACCCTCATCTTGACAATAGAAATTTTACTTTGCATTTTGGCGATTTGACTGATTCAACCAATTTAATTCGTATTATACAAGAAACCCAACCGGATGAGATCTACAATCTTGCTGCTCAGTCTCACGTAAAAGTTAGTTTTGACACCCCAGAATATACTGCAAATGCAGATGGTATCGGTACATTACGTATTCTTGAAGCGGTGAGGCTATTGGGGATGATTGAGAAAACCCGGATTTATCAGGCGTCTACTTCTGAGCTTTATGGTTTGGTGCAAGCGGTTCCACAAAGCGAAACAACACCTTTTTATCCCCGAAGTCCTTATGCTGTAGCCAAAATGTATGGTTATTGGATTACTGTAAATTACCGCGAAGCCTATAAGATGTATGCCTGTAATGGTATTTTATTTAATCATGAGAGCCCGGTAAGGGGAGAAACCTTCGTGACACGTAAAATCACCAGAGCAGTTGCAAAGATAGCTCTTGGACTTCAGGATAAGCTATACCTCGGTAATCTATCCGCGCAACGCGACTGGGGGCATGCGAAGGATTATGTGGAAGCGATGTGGTTGATTCTTCAGCAGGAAACACCCGAAGATTTTGTAATAGCAACAGGTGTGACCACTACCGTTAGAGAGTTTGTGCGGATGGCATTTGCTGAATTGGGTATTGAGATTGAATTTAGTGGAAAAGGAGAACAGGAAAAGGGTGTTATTATCGATATTGATGAAGAGCGTTTGCTGCAGTTGAATATCGATCAGTCAATGATTAAATTTGGTCAGACTGTTGTCAAAGTTGATCCTGCATATTATAGGCCGACTGAGGTCGACTTACTTATTGGTGATCCGACAAAAGCAAATACAAAACTTGGATGGCAGCCAAAATATGATCTCCAGATGCTGGTAACAGATATGGTACAATCTGATCTTCACTTGATGAGGAAGGAAGAATACTTGAAAAAAGGAGGATTTGAGACTTTAAATTATTTTGAATAAGTTACAATCTGTAGCAGAAAATAAAACTGGAATAATTTTTGTTTAAACATTCAATGGTATAGTTGTATACTATGAATATGACAGTATATTATGATAAATTCAGACGTTGTTTCGAGTAAGAAAGAAGAAGAAAAAAAGAAAGATTCTTCGAAAATTTACTTCTTTATCATTGCGATAGCAGCATTACTTGCAACGAATATATATTTTTATGTTAAGTTTAAAACCAACGGTGAAAAGGTTTATACGCTTACAGTAGAAAAAGAGAATCTTCAGGTACAGATAGATCGTATTGAAGCTGAATTGGATAAAATTGATGTAGAAAATGTGCAATTGACTCCTGAGATGACGCTGCAAAAAGAGGATTCCAGAATGGAGATTGCGGTGCTTCGTAAGAAGCTCGAAAATAAAAGTATTACTCCCAAAGATATCGATGAAGCGCAACACAAGATCAACCAGCTTAAAAAACAGGTTGATACCTATCGCGTAAATGTTCAAAGGCTGATTCAGGAAAATCAAATTTTATCCAAACAAAATATCAATCTGAACGAATCTGTAGTCGAAAAGGAGAAGCAAATTACTTCATTGGTTACTTCAAATTCTGAATTGAAAGAGAAGGTTGCAACAGCTTCTGCCTTGAAAGTTTCAAGCATTAGTATGAATGGCCTTGAAGTCAAAAAAAATGGAAAGGAATTAGTAGAAGAACGTGCGAAGAAAATTGATAAGTTAAAAATCAGTTTTACCATTGCTGATAATCCTTTAGCAAAAAATGGAGAACGTGATATATATGTTAGAATTATCGACCCACAAGGAAATCTAGTCGTGCAGGACGATAATATTTTCTATGTACATGGCGAGAAATTACAGTATACATTTAAACATAATATTTTGTTTACCAACAAGGGTGAAGATTATATCATTTATTGGGCAGCAGAGCAGGGATTTTCTAAAGGTGCCTATACGGTATTGTTATATGAAGATAATGCAATCATGGGACGATCTACGATTGTATTGCGTTAAAAGGAGATAAACAAATAAACTAAAAGCTCTTTACATGATTGTAAAGAGCTTTTTTGTGAAGTACAAATTCTTACTATATCGATCCGTAAGGATAAGGGTATGGCTATCAAGTAGCTTTAACGTATTAAACACCATCATTATTGAGCTATAAGCCGGATATACTTGGTTTCTCCAATTTCTCTTATCTCTGTTGTGGCTAAATCACTATTAAGATTCTGCCTGCTGTAAGGGAAGCAGGATATGAAATGTCGTGCCTTCGCCTTCTACGGTCTCAAAATAGATCTGACCGTTACTGGCTTCGATTGTTTTCTTGACAAGTACCAATCCTAAACCATTTCCCGAACTTTTTGTGGTGAAATTTATCTGGAAAATTTTATCCTGCATTTCCTTCGGAATTCCATACCCATTGTCTTTGACATCGATTTTAACAAAATTATCCGAGTAGCGTTCAATGGAAATTTCGATCTTCATGTTTTTTCGGCCATAGCCACCCTCGATAGCATTTTTTATTAAATTATTGAACGTCCGCAAGAGTTCATTACCATCAGCTTTTACAATCAATGTTTTGTGATCAGCGTTATTGATGAGACGGATACTTACACTCGGCGTATTATTGTATAACGAAATAGACTTTGTTATTTTTTCAACGATATTGATATTCTCCATCATCGTATTTGGAAATTTTGCAAAATGCGAAAATTCGGATGCAATATGCGTTAGAGCATCGATTTGCTCGATAAATGAAATAGAGAATTTATTAAATCTGTCTGGAAATTTAGGATCATCATCTTTGTAAGATCTGCGTAGTTGCTGAATACCCAATTTCATTGGTGTCAATGGATTTTTAATTTCATGTGCTATCTGCTGAGCCATCTCACGCCAGGTGGATTCCCGCTCCGTATCTTTGATTTTATTGGCATAGTCTTCAAGTTTTATGATCATGAGGTTGTATTCTTTGATCAATGTACCTATTTCATCATTTCGCTGCCAAAATAACGGCTCATTGGGTTGTCCCAAGCGCAGCTGTGAAATTTTCTTACTGATGATGCTCAGTGGATTGGTGACACTGTTGGCAACAAACGTGGCATAAAACCCAAAGCCAATGATGATCAGCGAATAAATATTTACTATGGTATTTAAAAGAAGATTTTTATTGATATTTTCTTCTTTTTGAAGGGAGAAGTTTGGTATGCCAATATAAGCCAGGGTATTGTAATTTTTGTCCCTGATGGTGGCATAACTAGTCTCAAATTGGAAAGTACCTATCCGCTCATCTTCAATCGTCTCCGACTTTTTTAATATCGATAGATTCTTCAGTGCAGCGGGATTGATGAATGTAGAGAAAAGCTCCAAATCGTAAATTCTACGCTGTGAACTATACAGCAACCTGCCTGATTTGGAATAAAGATTGAAGTCCTTGGAAATTGTTTCGGACAATGTCTTTAGAATGCTGATGAGTTGAGTTTCGGTGGAAATTTCATCCGTATATGTCAGCATATTTTCCATCCGTTTGCCAAGTTCAATTATAAAACGCTCTTTACTTGTTTTATTGTTGTTATAGAGTTGTTTATTGATACTGATATAAGAAATTACACCTGAAATAAGAATAGCGAGTATAACGGAGGAGATAATAGATGTTTGAATACGTGTAGAATATTGTATCTTATTCACAATTCTGTAGAACTGATACTTTAAATTTCGGATAGTAAGCTTGGTGTTTTTAAGAAAAATATAGAGTGATTTTATGAAGTGGTACAGCATGAAAATCATAAAGAACACCAGGAATAGAAAAGATGTAGTTGCTAAATAGTCCCAAAAAGAAGGTTTTTGTTTACTGATAACATAGGTTGAAAATTTATTGGCGATGTAGGCCATGTGCAGGTATGCATCTTTGTCTAGAATCTCAATATATTCTCCAGGAGTACCTTTGAGACCTCTTAAATTGTTTTCATATGTGTATTTTCCAAATTGTGTTATTAGAGAACCTGCTTTATAAAGGGCTATCGAATAATCTCCTTTATTATAATACTGTGAGTTGTTGATCCGCATATCGGTAAGGATTTCGGGATAAGGGACCGTGTAACTGAAGTCTTTATTGGAGAGATTGATAATAACGTTGACGATTCTATTTTGGTCAATCGACACTGGAATGATAGAAAAGTATTCATGTGTACCGAGTTCTCCGCCGGCACGATAGAAGTTTTGAGTTACTTTTATCGACTTATTGATCACTTTTTCGCGATACTCATTGAGCTTATTCTGGCTTGCAGCATTCAGTGGATTATTGTTCTGATCATAATAATAGGCTTTGAATTCGTATTTGGAGAGATAGCCGCTAAAGTATTTTTTCTTAATGAAGTCGTTGATGCCCTCCGTGTTTGTGTAGGGTAGACTGATATTAAATAGATGCTTTAATTCTTGATCGTTTGCCAGACTACTTTCAATATCGGAGAATAACGACACGGCATTTGCATCATCTTCGGACTGTAGGTTGCCCAACAATATCTTCATGTCAATCAAGTTTCTTTCCTGGTAGAAACGAGCGTGCGTAATAGCACTTATGATTGCCCAAAGTATCAGTACCGCGATATAGTTTGTGAGTATATGCCGATTGAAATACTTCTCACCGAATGATTTAATAAGGATAATTAGCGCGAGTAGTAAGTTGACAAGGCTATTTTTTTCTATATAAAAGGAAATGATCAAAATGACAAAGATGACGCATGCCAGTTGGATATTTAGTAACTGCGTTGGCTTTAACTCTAATTTTTTAAGAAAAAAGAGCACAAGGTCGATGTAGATACTTAAGGCCAAAATACCTATGCCGACAATGCCAAGATCGACCCAACTTAAGAAATGTAAATCGACCAGTTTTGTAAAATCAAAATAAATATTATTGGAGTGCGTAATTAACGTTCCGGCGATATCGTATAATAGCGCGAACGACAGGTATATACTCAGAATAAATCCGATGGCTATGGGCACTCTAAAGAGCCGGATATTTTTTATTTTGTCAAAATTAAGCTCTTTGCGAATTGAATAGATAAATAGAATGAGCCATAATATTAAAATTGTGGTGGACATGACCGACCAGATGTTCGGGAAGAAACGATTATAGGCATAGTTGCGCGAGTCGAAAATTGAAAATGTCGCATTTTCAGATAGCAAATTCCATTTAAGATCGGCGAATTTGACCAAACTAAATATCGCCAATAGCAATAGTATAGACCACCAAGCCCTGCCTGTTTTGGCCATATGAAGGCAAAGACTATTGAAGAAGATCAACCACGCAATTAAAGCAAGTAACCAGCAGAAAAATTGCAAAATTGTATAAGCATTTTCATGCTCTCCGTCTTTGAGCTTAACAGAAAAAAGGTAAGACCCCTCTTTACTGTAAATGTTTTTAATGGTTACCGTATCTGTATAGGAGGCAATATCGATATTTCTGGAGTCGAAGAAGTTTCTCCGCAGTGAACTGCTTAAATAGAGATTGTTGTTGTTGGTATATCCTTTTACAATAATATAGGCGAGTATACTGATATTACCAATTGTTTTCTTTCTAACGACGTAAGAGCGGTTATCATCTTGGATAAAATTGGATTTTTCAGGAAATCCCTGATCAGTAATCGGTACAAATAGATGTGTGCTCCACATCTTCGGCTCATGGTCCTTAAAAAGAAATAGATAGACATTTTCTTTGGTTTTGAATTTTTCAAAGGCCTGATAAACCGCGATTGGATACTGATCGTAGTTTTTGAAAGTTTTGAGCAAAAGAGAATCGTTGAAAATACGGTCGACTTTTTTCTCTTGTTGAGCGATATAGTTATTGAGTGATTTTGTATCAATGTCTAATATTTCCTTATTGGTAACAGATTCTTTGATGGTGATAGCTGTTCCTATAAAGCATAGCGTTAAGATAAGTAAGAGTAGTCGAATTTTTATACCAGAATTCACATTCATCAATTTACATTATTGTAAATATAAAAAAAAGTCCTTGCTTTCTTATGGCAAGGACTTTTATATTATTTTTCTATATGACCTCCTTTGATTGGTCAGAGAGAATTTTTGCACTGTTTTCGCTGCTTTGTAAGCTATTGAAAACACGAAAGGTATCGAATGCCAATAATTAAACGTGAGGCTCTTCTTGTCGGAAGATTTTAGCAGTCAAATACTCGCGGTTTAGGCGAGCGATGTTTGTTAGTTTAATGCCCACAGGACATTCAGCTTCACAAGCCCCAGTATTTGTACAGTTACCGAAGCCTTCTGCATCCATTTGATCTACCATCGCCTGCGCGCGTTCATATCGCTCAGTTTGCCCTTGTGGTAACAGTGCAAATTGAGATACTTTTGCCGATACGAATAACATAGCAGAAGCATTTTTACATGCTGCGACACAAGCGCCACAACCGATACATGTCGCTGATTCGAAAGCTTCGTCAGCAATACGTTTAGGGATAGGAATAACATTGGCATCAGGAACACCACCTGTATTGATATTTACATATCCACCTGCCTGTTGAATGCGGTCAAAAGAAGTACGGTCAACAGCAAGGTCTTTTAATACAGGGAATGCAGCAGCTCTCCAAGGCTCAATCACGATCGTTTGTCCGTCGTGGAAGCTACGCATGTGTAATTGACACGTTGTAGTACCTTCTTTCGGACCATGCGGGCGACCGTTGATCACCAATGAGCACATCCCACAGATACCTTCACGACAGTCGTGATCGAAATATACGGGATCTTCTCCTTTACGAGTCAACTCTTCATTGACAATATCAAGCATCTCTAAGAAGGACATATCATCAGCGATATTGTTTGCCTGATAAGTTACAAATTGACCTTTATCTTTATCATTTTTTTGACGCCAAACTTTTAGCGTTAAATTCATATGTTGTGCCATGATAATTTTCTTTCTTATTTATAACTTCTTTGTGTTAACTGAACGTTCTCGAATACCAGGTCTTCCTTGTGTAATTCCTCAGGTACATTGTCTCCTTTGTACTCCCAAGCAGATACATATGCGAATTCATCGTCATTACGTTTTGCTTCACCTTCTTCGGTTTGGCTTTCCAAACGGAAGTGACCACCACAAGACTCTGCGCGTTGTAAGGCATCCACAACCATCAATTCGCCCAATTCTAAGAAGTCAGCTACGCGGCCAGCTTTTTCTAACGAAAGATTTAATTCTTCATTTTCTCCAAGCACTCTAACATTCGTCCAGAACTCTTTTTTCAACTCTTGAATCAAACCTTGCGCTTTTTGCAAACCTTCAGCTGTACGAGCCATACCACAATATTCCCACATAATGAGACCTAATTTTTTGTGGATATCATCAACAGTTTGTGTACCGTTTAAAGACAATAATTTGTTGATTTTCTCTTCAACTTCCTTGCGGGTAGCTTCGAAAGCGGGATGATTATGATCTACTGGTGCAAATGAACCTAATTTTGCTAAGTAATCTCCCACAGTGTAAGGAATGACGAAGTAACCGTCGGCAAGACCTTGCATTAATGCCGATGCACCTAAGCGGTTTGCACCGTGATCAGAGAAGTTACACTCACCCAAAGCATATAAGCCAGGGATTGTTGTCATCAAGTTGTAATCAACCCAAACACCACCCATTGTGTAGTGTACAGCTGGGTAGATACGCATTGGTTGTTTGTAAGGGTTCTCGTCAGTGATTTGATAATACATGTCAAATAAGTTACCATATTTAGCACGTACAGCGTCCTCTCCTAGACGACCGATAGCTTCTTTGAAATCCAAGAATACCGCGAAGCCAGTTTTACCAACACCACGACCATCATCGACAGCTTCTTTCGCATTACGAGAGGCCACATCGCGTGGTACCAAGTTACCGAATGAAGGATATTTACGCTCCAAGAAATAATCTCTGTCTTCCTCTTTGATATCATTGGCTTTGATCTCACCTTTGCGCAATCTTTCAGCCATCTCCTGAGTTTTAGGAACCCATACACGACCGTCATTACGTAAAGACTCTGACATCAATGTTAACTTCGATTGGTGATCGCCAGTTACAGGGATACAAGTTGGGTGAATCTGTGTATAACAAGGGTTAGCGAAGTAAGCGCCACGTTTGTGTGCTCTCCAAGCAGCTGTAACATTACAACCCATCGCATTTGTAGACAAGAAAAATACGTTACCGTAACCACCTGTACACATCAATACTGCGTGTGCAGCATGCGTTTCTATTTTACCTGAAACCAGGTCACGAGTGACGATACCTTTAGCATGACCATCGATCATAACAAGGTCTAACATCTCATGACGCGTATAGGATTTTACTTTCCCTTTTTTTATCTGGCGGTTCAATGCTGAATAAGCACCTAACAATAATTGTTGTCCAGTTTGACCACGGGCATAGAACGTACGGCTTACTTGCGCGCCACCGAAAGAGCGGTTATCTAATAAACCTCCATATTCACGTGCAAATGGAACACCTTGAGCGACACATTGGTCGATGATATTAACAGATACCTCTGCCAAACGGTAAACGTTGGCCTCACGGGAGCGGTAATCACCACCTTTGATTGTATCGTAGAATAAACGGAAAACAGAGTCCCCATCGTTTTGGTAACTCTTTGCTGCATTGATACCACCTTGTGCTGCAATAGAGTGTGCACGACGTGGTGAATCTTGATAACAGAATGTAATTACATTGTATCCTAACTCGGCTAACGACGCTGCTGCAGATGCACCAGCAAGTCCTGTACCAACAACAATAACTGTAAATTTACGTTTGTTAGCAGGGTTAACCAGCTTCAGATTAAATTTATGATTTGACCACTTTTGGGCTAATGGGCCCGCTGGTACTTTTGAATCTAACATATCTCTTAATTTTATATTGATCGATAGAGCCGGAGCTTTATCTTAAAAGATTCTGAATTATTTAAAGAAGAAAAACAATGGCATTATTGCAAAGCCAATTGGAATTAATACCCCAAATACCCAAACACCGATTGCTCTGACAATTCCAATATATCTTCTGTGGTTAAAACCTAAAGTTTGGAATGCAGATTGGAAACCGTGAATTAAGTGGAACGCCAAAGCTGCCATCGCAATAACATACAAAGCTACCAATGCAACATTTTTGAAAGCAAAGTCAACTTGCTTGTACAAATCTCTTGCTTTTACGATTTGAACATTGTTTTCTACCGTTTCTTGGTAGTCATGAAATTCAGATGCTTGAAGTTCTCTCGCTGTGGTTTGCCCTGTTGCCAAATCAGTACGGTATTCGATGTACGGCACTTCATCATTGTGAAACTTCCACCAAAAATTAGACATGTGTGTCGCTAAGAATACTAAAATGACAGTACCTAAGATACCCATGTTGCGTGAATTCCACTTGCTGTTTGCTTGACCATCATATTTGGCATAACCAATAGGACGGGCGGCCTTGTTTTTCATCGACAATGTGATAGCATAGATGACGTGAACAATTACCGAAGCATACAATAAGTAAGAAACAACTTTGATTGGTGTAAAGTGAGTCATAAAATAGGCGTACTTGTTGAACGCTAGACCCGCATCATCTTTAAATAATTGCAAGTTACCAACCAAGTGAACAACTAGGAATAAACATAGGAAGATTCCTGTTAAGCTCATGATTAGCTTCTTCCCAATCGAAGAACTGAAAACTGGCTTTGATTTACTCATTATCCTTGTAATTTAATTTTAATTAGGCAAATCTACTATTTGCTATTAAATATGATACCATTTTGACAAGAAAAAGCAACAATTTAGAACGGTTCTAAAGTTTATTGAAATAAAAAGTCCGTTTTGAATAAAAACGGACTTTCGAACGGTATATAAACTAGGCTTAGCCTACTATAGAATACTGAATAATCTATAGCCTAAGCCAATACTCCACATGTTGATTTTTGGATTTGCCTGGCTCTCATTATTGACTTTATTTAAACCCATTTCATAACGGAGGTCTACACGCAAACTGGAAACATCAGCGCCTACACCAAATGCCCATGATGTACCACTCTTTTTATAGTTATTTGGATTTAATTGATCAATGAATTTAGCCTGCTTGTCATCTACATTAAATGAAAATATTGGACCAGTTTGAATCCGTGCGCCAATCGGTCCCAAACCAAAACGTTTACCCAATAAAACGGGAACATCAATACTGGTGAATTTAACATTGGTGGTAGTTGTCGAGCCATTTTCATCCTTTCCATTAACAGTCGTGTTTTTACCTGTTAAATATACCTCAGGTTGAATATGGAAACCTAATACACCAACACGGCCATAAAGACCCGCTTGGTAGCCAGCTTTCGTGTCAGAATTGAAATATTTGCCATCGCTTTTAAGCTTCGAGAAGTTTAAACCTCCTTTTACACCTACCTCAAATCCGGGCAGAAGCTGCGCCTGTGCCGTTGCAACGCTACCACAAATCAAAAGTAATGCTGGTAAAATCTTTTTCATAATCTTTTATTTATGTATATATTGTATCTTTAAAGAAACTTTTACAGTCTGGTAAAGATATACAAATTTTATACCTAAATCTTAGTTATGCTGAAAATTAACGAAGAACAATGGCAAGTAGCCAAAGAAAAACTCCGCCGCAAGTACAACCATTTAACTGATGAGGATTTAGCTTTTCAAACAGGGGAGGAAGATAAACTAATCAGTAGATTGTCCTTGCGTTTGCGGCGGAAACCCTCCTATGTTTTATTTACGATAGGTAAAGAGATTCAGGATATTAGTAGCAACAGATTATGAAGAGTACCATTAGTTGGAGCGAATTCGAAAAAGTTGACTTAAGGGTAGGAACTGTCTTGGAGACGAAAGAGTTCCCTAAAGCACAAAAGGCAGCTTATCAACTGAAAATTGATTTCGGAGATGAAATCGGTATTTTACAAAGTAGTGCCCAAATTACAGTACGCTATAGCAAAGAGGAATTAATCGGAAAACAGGTGGTTGCAGTGGTAAATTTCCCTCGAAAGCAGATCGCCAATTTTTTTTCTGAGTGCCTAGTGACAGGATTTCCAGATGAAAATGGGGATATTATTTTGACCTCTGTCGATAAAAAATTACCAAATGGATCTAAACTTAGCTAAGTTTGTGCCATGACATTTATAGATTTTGAAGGAACACAACTGATTGATGGTGACGAGTCATTTATGCGTATGGCTTTGAACGAAGCAAGGGTAGCCTATGAAGAGGGAGAGGTACCCATTGGTGCAGTTATTGTTCATCGCGGCCGTGTGATAGGAAAGGGGCATAATTTGACGCAACGATTGAATGATGTAACAGCCCATGCAGAAATGCAGGCTTTTACAGCCGCTGCAAATTATCTCGGCGGTAAATACCTTGATGAATGTACATTATATGTCACTATAGAGCCTTGTATTATGTGTGCTGGAGCAGCTTATTGGACGCATATCGGGAAAATAGTGTATGGAGCCAAAGATGAAAAACGCGGTTATTCACATTATCATGATAAAATATTGCATCCCAAAACTGTAATTTCCCATGGTGTTTTGCAAGCAGAATGCGCGGATTTAGTAAAATCATTTTTTCGTCAAAAACGGTAGTAGGATATTGAATTTATTGTAACACATAAAAACATAACGTTATATATTGTGTTATATTTGTATATATAAACAAAGTAATAAACATTTAAATTAAATAGATATGGCATTTGAATTAGAAGCGTTACCATACGCAGCCGACGCATTGGAACCACATATTGATAAGACTACAATGGAAATCCACCATGACAGACACCATCAGGCATATGTGGATAATTTAAATAAAGCAATCGCTGGCACAGACGCAGAGAATCTATCGTTATTGGATATTATCAAAAATGTAAGTAAATATTCTGCAGCTGTACGTAACAACGGTGGTGGTCACTACAACCACTCTTTGTTTTGGAAAGTTTTAGGTCCAAACGCGGGCGGAGCTCCAACAGGTGAGTTAGCTGAAGCAATCGATGCTACTTTTGGCTCATTCGATGAGTTGAAAAAACAACTTCAAGCGGCTGGTGCCACTCGTTTTGGATCTGGTTGGGCTTGGTTAATCGTTGATGCTGATGGAAAATTAGCTGTAACTTCTACACCAAATCAAGATAATCCTTTGATGGATGTTGCTGAAGTGAAAGGTACACCAATTTTAGGTATTGACGTTTGGGAGCACGCTTATTATTTGAAATTTCAAAATAAGCGTCCAGCATATCTGGAAGAGATTTTCAATGTGATCAATTGGGATGCCGTAGCGCAGAACTATGCTGCAGCAAAATAAAAGTTGATTTGATAGTAAATCAGAAAAAGCGACAATTCAATGTATTGTCGCTTTTTTTTTCTGAAAGTTTCCCGTGGTGTTGGCTATAAAGAAGTTTCAGTTCGCTCTCCTTGCTGTTTGTAGCTACAAGATCACGAAGGTTTATTTCAGTAAACTGGGGCTATTTTTTATATTATTTAGATTTGTACAGCATTGCTGATAAAACCAGCACGGTATCTAGTGTGTACAAACAAATTGACAATATGCATATGAAAAATCTTTATATAATGTTGGTGGCACTTGTTGTTTTTACATCCTGTCAGGGGCAGGAACAGCGAGCAAAGAAAACAGACTTTTCAAAATTACCTGAAAAAAATACGGCTAAGCTGGATACGGCGACATTTGCCGCAGGCTGTTTTTGGTGTACCGAAGCACAGTTTAAAGAACTGAAAGGTGTTGTAAATGTTGTTTCAGGATATACCGGAGGATGGACCAAGAATCCGACCTATACCCAAGTTTGTAGCGGGAGCACCGGGCATGCTGAAGCAACGAATATTATTTTTGATCCCGGTGTGATCAGTTACGATAAGCTATTAGAGGCATTTTTTGTAGCACATGATCCTACTGAACTTAATCGACAAGGAAACGACGTTGGTACGCAATATCGGTCTGCTATATTTGTGCATACTAAAGAACAGCTTGATAAGACGCGGTATTATCTTTCGGCTTTGGAAAAAGAAAAGGTTTTTAATAAACCTATTGTAACCGAAGTAGTTCCGGCGACGATATTTTATCCGGCAGAAGACTATCATCAAGATTATTATCGCTTAAATGGAAAGGAACCTTATTGTCAATTGGTCATTAAACCGAAATTGGAAAAATTTAAACGTATCTTTTCCAAGGTGGTGAAAGAGAGGCAGTAACTTTGGGTATTCATAATATTTAAGGTAATTTTACGCTATTAGCGCTATTTAGTTTCAAGTTAATAAGTTGAAGTCATGGTCTTTTATACCAAATAAGAGGGTGGATAGACTTCATGATTAATAAATAGCATTTTTGATTGAATAATAAATACTTGTAATATGTCTAAAGGATTTTTTACAGTTCCTGTTCCTACCAATGAACCGGTGTATACTTACGCTGTCGGAACAAAAGAACGTAAATTGTTGAAAGCAGCAATTGATGAGGCACGTTCAAAACAGATCGATATCCCAATGTATATTGGCGGTAAAGAAATCACTACTTCTAAAAAAGTAACAATAGCTCCTCCACATGACCATCAACATATTTTAGGTCAATACAACCAAGGTGATAAATCTCACGTAACAGACGCAATCAATGCCGCTTTAGCCGCAAAAAAAGATTGGGAAAATCTTGCATGGGAAGATCGTGCGGCGATTTTCTTAAAAGCTGCTGAATTGATTTCAGGAAAATACCGTTATGAGCTGAATGCTGCGACGATGTTGGGTCAATCTAAAAACCCCTATCAGGCAGAAATTGACTCAGCATGTGAGATCACTGACTTTTTGCGCTTTAATGTGCAATACATGACTGAGATCTATAAGCAACAACCTCCTATTTCAGGAAAAGGTGTTTGGAACCGTGTGGAACAACGCCCTCTGGAGGGTTTCGTATTTGCATTAACGCCATTTAATTTTACAGCTATTGCAGGTAATTTACCTTCATGTGTCGCCATGATGGGAAATGTCGTGGTATGGAAACCGTCCAATACACAGATCTATTCGGCGAATGTACTAATGAAGATCTTCCGTGAAGCAGGACTTCCCGATGGAGTTATTAACTTGGTGTACGTTTCTGGTCCTGATGCAGGTGATGTGATTTTCCAACACCCTGATTTTGCAGGTATCCATTTTACAGGTTCAACAGGAGTATTCCAGGATATCTGGAAAACGATTGGTAATAATATTCACCGATATAAAACGTATCCACGTATTGTTGGTGAGACAGGTGGTAAGGATTTTATCGTTGTTCATCCCTCGGCAGATCTGAAAGTTGCTAATACGGCATTGGTTCGTGGCGCCTTTGAATACCAAGGTCAAAAATGTTCAGCAGCATCACGTGCCTATATTCCTAAATCATTGTGGCCTGCATTGAAAGAATCTATGACGAACGATGTGAAGTCATTTACAATCGGTGGAACAGAAGATTTTACAAACTTTATCAATGCTGTTATTGATGAGAAATCATTTGATAAATTGGCAAAATACATCGATAGAGCTAAAGAATCTACTGATGCAGAAATTGTAGTCGGTGGTACTTACGATAAATCTAAGGGCTATTTCATTCATCCAACAATTATTGAAGCTTCAAAGCCAGATTACGAGACCATGGTTGAAGAGTTGTTCGGGCCAGTTTTGACTATATATGTTTACGAGGATGCTAAGTTTGAAGAAACATTAGCTATCGTCGACAAAACTTCCATTTATGCGCTAACAGGTTCAATTATTGCACAGGACCGTTATGCTATCAATTTAGCGACAGATAAATTAAGACATGCTGCGGGTAACTTCTATGTGAACGACAAATGTACTGGTGCTGTCGTAGGTCAACAGCCTTTTGGTGGTGCTAGAGGTTCTGGTACAAATGACAAAGCCGGGTCAATGATCAACTTGCTTCGTTGGGTGTCTCCACGTACAATCAAAGAGACATTTAATCCGGATACAGATTATAAATATCCTTTCTTGGAAAAAGGAGAATAGGGAAGCTAAGCTACCTTGATAAATAGAAAAGGACGCTTTAAGCGTCCTTTTCTATTTTTAAAAGAATTTCACTTCTCTACGCACATTTATTCTATTTGAATAGGATTAATTTTTATTATAGCATTAGGCGCGGTCAGCGAATTTTTTAGTGCGTTTGATTGAACATAATAGTATTCGATTTCTTGTAGCTTTACGGACTCAACCTTTGAATTTTTTAACCTTGTGGCAAGGTGTCAAGATAGGTCCTATAAAAAAGTAGCCATCCTATATAGAATGGCTACCTACATTATACTAATTTTTACAGCAACTAGTCTTCGTTTTCCTCGACGTTAAGCATCGGATCTTCTCCTGTCACTTCGGCGCGGATTTTTCCCTCAAGTTCATCCATTAAATCAGGGTTGTCGAATAACAAGGATTTGACAGCATCCCGGCCTTGTCCTAGTTTCGTGTCACCATAGCTAAACCAAGAACCTGCCTTTTTTATGATGCCGTATTCAACACCCAAATCGATGATTTCACCGACCTTAGAGATACCTTCACCAAAAATGATATCAAATTCTGCAATACGGAATGGAGGGGCGACTTTATTTTTTACAATCTTAACTTTTACGCGGTTACCCGATACTTCATCAGAGTCTTTGATTTGTGATGTACGACGGATATCTAAACGAACAGAAGAATAGAATTTAAGTGCGTTACCACCCGTTGTCGTTTCTGGGTTCCCAAACATTACACCAATTTTTTCACGCAACTGGTTAATGAAAATACAACAGCAGTTTGTTTTTGAAATTGTACCCGTCAGCTTACGTAAAGCTTGGGACATTAAACGAGCTTGAAGTCCCATCTTAGAGTCACCCATCTCACCTTCGATTTCGCCTTTTGGTACCAAAGCTGCAACGGAGTCAATAACAATAACGTCGATTGCTCCAGAACGGATTAGGTTATCCGCAATTTCTAAACCTTGCTCACCGTTATCTGGTTGAGAAATCAATAAATTCTCCACATCTACGCCTAATTTTTGAGCGTAGTATTTATCAAAAGCATGTTCAGCATCGATGATAGCTGCAATACCGCCTTTTTTCTGTGCTTCGGCAACAATGTGTGTTGCTAAAGTAGTTTTACCTGAAGATTCTGGTCCATATATTTCAATGATACGGCCTTTTGGTACACCACCTATCCCTAAGGCGATATCCAAACCAAGAGATCCTGTAGAAATAGCCTCGATAGGCTCAACAGCAGTATCTCCTAATTTCATAATTGAACCTTTTCCAAAGTTCTTCTCTAATTTATCTAACGTCAGCTGTAACGCTTTTAGTTTATCTGTGTTGCTCATATTTTTAGTATATATTTCTCAAAATTAAAAATTAAAAATCATAAACCAACTATTATTCACTAAAAAAATTAGCTTTTTATTTCTAGCTTATCCGAAACACTTTTGATACGATGATTTTTTTCGAAATATTTGCACATATAAGTGATCGGGCATTTCTCGCAGCGTGGTTTTCGGGCTAGACAGATGTATCGTCCATGTAAAATTAGCCAATGATGCGCAATCGCGATCGTGTCTTTAGGCAAATTTTTCACCAACTGTTTTTCTACGGCCAACGGCGTTGTGGCGCGATAGGTTAGGCCTAAACGATTTGCTACACGAAAAACATGTGTGTCTACGGCCATCGCTGGATTATGATAGACGACAGAAGAAATGACGTTAGCAGTTTTTCGACCGACACCCGGAAGTTTCACAAGATCCTCGATTTTTTCCGGCACTTTATTGTCGAACTGCTCAAGCAGCATTTTAGCCATGCCGACAAGGTGTTTAGCTTTGTTATTCGGATAGCTTACCGATCGTATATAGCTAAATACTTCTTCTACGCTAGAAGCTGCCAAACTATGTGCATCGGGGTAGCGCTCAAACAATTTGGGCGTGACCTGATTAATCCTTTTATCTGTACACTGTGCAGATAAAATAACCGCAACAAGTAATTCAAATGCATTACCATAATTGAGTTCTGTCTGTGCATCAGGACTATTTTTGGAGAAATAATCTACGAAAGCCTTGTATCGTTCTTGTTTTAACATTGCTTCAAAACTAGCCAAAATTTCCATCAAAAAAGAAATTTTGGAATGCATTACATGGGGAATAATCTACCCTTAGATTACAAGGTGCAAAAAAACTGTCGCTGGTTTAGACCAATTGCTACTAGCGATGTAAGTTTAAAAAAGAAAGGCCTAATCTCGAGATTAGGCCTTTCTTTTTTCCAGTTGTTTAGAATATGCGAGTATATTCTTAATACATCTTTTGCTTGGATGAAGCAACATTTTTGGTAATTGAAGTTTCAATTCATTTTCAATGTCCTCGTCTGTCATTACCTTTTCATTTTGGGTGATCAAATTTTGAACTTCGTTTTCTGATTGGGTAAAATTTTCTACCATAAGCATCTTGTGTTTTGTCTCTGTAAGTTAAATAATTAAACGGACAAAAGATGGTTTTGGTATAAAAAACGAGAAAATATTTATTTTTTCTTTCTATTGGTATATTCCTCTGCTTTAATAATGGCATTATAGGCATTGACAATACCTCCAGTGACGGATATATCGGCTAAGCGAACCGTTTTTGTTGCATCTTCACCAACTTTCACGCGTACCAGTTGGTCTGGCTTTTCCACAGATTCCATAATAATCTTTTTGGTCTCCACAGCACTTAAAGTTGGATAATAAGAACGGATCATTGCGGCTAAACCGGCAACAACGGGAGCAGCCATACTAGTACCCTGTTCTTCTTTATACTTCGAATCCGGTATGGTTGAATTGATGCGCACACCAGGTGCAAAAACATCGACAGTTTTTTTGCCATAATTGGAAAAATCCGCAAGAAGTTCGTTGTCCAGGTGGAGGCCAGTTGCACCTACTGTGATCCAAGCATTGGCAGCTCCGGTTGTATCCCCTTTTGCATCAGTATAATATTTCATCGGAAAATTAGGTTCAATATCGTTATCTTCACTGTCATTCCCTGCAGCATGGATCATCAATACATCTTTTGATTCAGCATATTTGATTGCATCATCTACCGTCTGTTTATTATAGGCGTAACCCTTTCCGAAGCTCATATTAATTACTTTTGCGCCGTTGTCTGTTGCATAGCGAATCGCATTTGCCACATCTTTATCGCGCTCATCACCATCAGGGACAAGTCTAACGGTGAGTATCTTAACATTGTCTGCTACTCCGTTAATACCAATGTTGTTATTACGTTTTGCACCAATAATTCCCGCTACATGGCTTCCATGTAATGCGTCTGGCCCTTTCACATCGGCATTACCATAGTATCGCTCCGAAGCATCCTCGTAATCATCACCAACGATAGGTCGAGAATTGTACGTTTTATTTAAATGGTAATCTACCTGGTTATTGAAATATTTTGCGCCTTCGGTAATATCATCGAAAAATTTGGCAAAACCACCATTTTGTATTTCATCTTTTGCATAGCCAAGTGCAATCCGTTGGGTGCTCGAGGTTGCTTTAAAATTGTCTATATCTTCTTGCGTGATGTCTTCGGGTTTCTTACCGATTTCACGCACGACAGCATCTATATTGCGTTTAAGCGCATCATATGAAAACTGTCCCATCTTCGCTTCTTCGAGTTTGTTTTTATATTCAGCAGTCATCTTTCGATAGTTGGCGAAGGCTTTTCGGCCTACGTCATTGAGCTCAGATGCAGCTGTGATGTTAGCAAATTTTTGATCCAATGCCTTAAGCAGCCTTGTCAATTCCAAGTTGTCAAACTGAACATTCTTTCCATCAGCGTTTCCGATAAAATTCCAGCCGTATTTATCGTTGATATAACCATTTCCATCATTGTCCACACCATTGGAGAGACTATCTTTCGTATTGATCCACACCACATCTTTGAGATCCTCATGATGAATATCCACCCCACCATCCAGTACACCAACAATGACTGGGATAGATTTTTTTCCTTTCAACAAAGTTTTATATGTTTTTTCGGTACTGATTCCCATTACCCCGTCCGTTTTATAATCCAGATTGAACCAATTTGCTGGAATGGTATCCGACTGCCCGAAAGAAAAGAGGGGTAAAGCGCCTAAAGTAATGAGATATAGTGATTTCTTTAAATTCATATGCAAATAATTATTAATAAGGTGTCTGCACTCATTTTTTTCATTGAAGCTATGACACATGATAAGCTATTGTGTTTATATTAAATTTTCTTCCTGCGCATGTTCTTCCTACGCAGGTAAGTGCAACAACGCCTGACTGAAGTAGGATAGCAAAGATAATGCTAATGGCTCTTCTGAAACTGTTAATTTTTATTAAAAGTGCTTATAATCTATCCCTTCACGCCGAACTGTTGAAGAAATATCTTAAATTCAACCCATTTATAAACAAATTCTGTTTTACTCCAGTGAAACAGTCCGTTTCCTAAAAATAGTTCATCAAAATAGCATATTAAAAGAGCATGCAACACCATAAAAAAATATATTGGCCTAACTTGATGGTCCCAAAAGCAGCTGTTTATCCCCATATCAGAAAGGTACATAATGATACTGTTCAAGATGATTATTACTGGATGATCGATTACTTTAAAAAGGGAGAAAAAGCGCAAGAAGTGATTGATTATCTAGAGGAAGAGAATTCTTATACCAACTTGATGCTTGAAGATACTGCGCACCTGCAGGAAGATCTATTTCATGAACTTAAATCCCGTATTAAAGAAAAAGACGAGTCAGTGCCTTATTATAAAAACGGCTACTATTATTATAGCCGGACAGAAGAGCGAAAACAATATTTTAAATTCTGTCGGAAAAAGGGTACACTCGATGCCGAAGAACAAGTATTGCTAGATGTCGACCAGCTTGCTCAGGGACATGCATATTACACAGCAAAAGGATTTTCAGTGAGTCCGGATAACCGGTTGCTTGCTTTTAGTGTAGATACCGTTTCCCGTAGAGAATATACGATATATGTGAAGGATCTGGAGACTGGAGCAATTTTCCCCGATCAGATAAGGAATACCGAGGGGGCGGCAATTTGGGGAAATGATAACCTAACCCTTTTTTATACCGCAAAGAACCCTATTACGTTGCTCAGTGAAAAGATTATGCGGCATACATTGGGAAGTGATCCGGCTTCGGATGTGGCTGTTTATGAAGAAAAAGATAACACAAATTATATTGCAGTTGGTAAATCGAAAAATGGAAAATATATCTTTATCAACTCGGAGGGAACATTATCCTCGGAAATCTGGTTATTGAATGCGGATTTCCCGCAGTCAGCATTTCGTGTTTTTCAGCCTAGGATTCACGATGTTCTTTATTCTGTTGTTGTATTGGAAGATCGGTTTTTAATTCTTACGAATGATGGGGCTATTAATTTTCGAATCATGCAATGTCCATTGGATCGCACCGAGCGTATTCATTGGCAAATATTCTTAGACCATCGACCAGATGTATTGATCAGTGATATCGAAGAATTTAAGGATTTCTTGGCGATTGCTGAACGGAAAAATGGATTGACTCAATTAGCGATTTACAATTTAAACAGTCATCAACAGCACTATTTGGATTTCGGAGAAGTTGCCTATACGGTATACCCGGGTATTAATGTTGAATACAACAGTGATAAGTTACGATATGGTTATACCTCTTTAGTGACGCCAAATTCGGTTTACGAGTATGATATGGCCGAACAGCGTAAAGTTTTATTGAAGCAACAGGAAGTTTTGGGGGGGTATGACCAAGCAGCCTATATTACCGAACGTATCTTTGCTATTGCAAGAGACGGTGTTCGGGTACCTATATCTATTGTATATAAGAAAGGAACCAAACTGGATGGCACAGCCCCTTTATTGCAGTATGCATATGGCTCCTATGGGGCTTCGATGGATCCTACTTTTTCAAGCAATAGGCTGAGTTTACTGGATCGTGGATTTATCTACGCCTTGGCACATATTAGAGGTGGAGAAGAAATGGGGCGTCAATGGTATGAAGAGGGAAAAATGATGCACAAGATGAATACCTTTTATGATTTTGTGGATTGTGGTCAATATTTGATTGACCAGCATTATTGTATATCGGAACATCTCTATGCGCAAGGAGGTAGTGCCGGAGGTCTGCTAATGGGAGCAGTTGCTAATATTGCACCCGAGCAATACCATGGCATTATAGCTCAGGTTCCTTTTGTGGATGTTGTGAATACGATGCTGGACGATACAATACCGTTGACGACAAATGAATATGATGAATGGGGTAATCCAAATGATGAGGAGGCTTATTTTTATATGAAAAGCTATTCGCCTTACGAGAACATTGAACCGAAAGAGTATCCAAATTTGCTTGTTACCACAGGGCTACACGATAGTCAGGTGCAGTATTTTGAACCGGCTAAATGGGTGGCCAAACTGCGTGCAACAAAAATTGGGGATGCGGTTTTACTTTTGAAAACAGATATGGATTATGGCCATGGTGGAGCCTCTGGTCGGTTTGACTATTTAAAGGAAATCGCATTGGAATATGCTTTTCTCTTTAAATTGGAAGGAATTATTCCAGACTATGCAAACGAACAATAAAAAAAGCGGTATTAACCGCTTTTTTTATTGTCGAGCATGATTAATACTATCCTGTTGTTTTTGTAAACGCTCTTCTCGTTCGATTTCTCTCGAATCGATCTGATGCTGTTGATAATTGTCCATTGCCACTTTACTGGCTTTCTGCGACACGTAGATAGCCAATATGGCAACGATAGTAATGATTGCTATCCCCCAGGCATACTTATGCTTGTCTTGTTTAACGAGCCAATACATAAATACAATGTAAGGGACCGCAAAAATAATATAGAAAATTAAACTCGGTGACATATTATTCTCCATTAAATGATCCTTACAAAAGTATCGTTTTTGACTAAAAATAACGAACCTATAGAGAAAACAACAATTTCAATTGATAAAGCGTTAAACCTTTATCTGTTTTATTGTCAAATTAACATCGCTAATATGTGCAGTATAGTCCCGTATTGTTGCGGATTAATCGCTTGAAAATGAAGCTTACATAGCAGCTTTTGTGTTAGATTTTGAATTTTTAATTTTTGCAAAAAATCAATAAGAATATTGTGGAAAAGAAAAAAATATTTTTATACATTTGCATCGTCAGAAACAATTGACAGATCATAAAAAATGAAACAGAACAAAAAGAAAGATTATTCTTATACGCAAACTTTTGAAAAGTTTATGAAGAAGGTCTTCTGTGCTTTCATTTTCGTAGAAATACCTGTTTTACGCTTCCGACGACCCATACTACCTCGGGCTTGATTTGAGGTAGTGAATCTTTCCAAGTAAGACCATGATTGTCCGATGGTTTTGAATCCGTTATTTTAATTTATTTAGTCAACAAAACACGGCGGTAGTTGTTGTTTTATTATTAGGGTCGTAAGTCAATGACTATATCAGATTTTTTAATTATCCCGGCTAAACCTGAGCATGCACATTATGCAGAGGTTATTTGCGACGAAATGTTCGAGTCTGCAAAGGCTCGTGGCACTGGTATTGCGCGTCGTAAACCAGAGTACGTTGCCAACAAAATGAATGAAGGTAAAGCAGTGATTGCTTTACATAAAGATGGCCGATGGGCAGGTTTTTGTTATATAGAAACTTGGGGACATGGTGATTATGTTGCCAACTCCGGTCTGATTGTAAATCCCGAATTCCGAAAAGTAGGTTTGGCCAAAGCAATCAAAAAAAGAGTCTTTGACCTTTCTCGTGAAAAATACCCCAAAGCAAAGATTTTTGGCTTGACAACGGGATTCGCCGTAATGAAAATCAATTCGGAATTGGGTTACGAACCGGTTCCATATTCCGAACTGACTACAGATGATGAATTCTGGAAAGGCTGCCAGAGTTGTGTCAACTATGAGATCCTGATGAGTAAAGACCGTAAAAATTGTATGTGCACAGCCATGCTTTGGGACCCGGAAGAAAAGGAACGTGAATTGCGTGAGAAGATCCAGCGTAAGCATGAAGCCAAGGAACGCTTGGAAAGAATTACACAAAAACAATCTTTGTTAAAACGTATACAGGCGAAGTTCTGGAAATCGGCAAACAAGTTTGCGTCTATCAATTTGTCTAAGCACAACAAAGTCGCAAAGGGATTTTGATAAGTTTAATAGGAGCGATTTGATGTCATACATCGTTCTCCACAATTTCATACATAGTATGTCAACTGGCTTAGCAGCCAGTGAAAATAAATAATGAACAGTGATGAAACAGCAAGCTTCAGGCTTAATTAGAGCCGGTCGCTTAAGAAGAGTTTCAGCATAATAAAAAAACAATTTATCTCAATGAAAAAAGTAGTTTTAGCATTCAGCGGAGGATTAGATACTTCGTTTTGTTGTATTTATCTTACGCAAGATTTAGGTTTAGAGGTTCATTCCGTCGTTGTAAATACAGGTGGTTTTTCGGATGAAGAATTGAAGAATATTGAGGCACGTGCTTATGCATTAGGTGTAAAATCACATACGGCGATTGACGAAACAGCAGACTATTACCGCGAAACTATTAAATACTTGATCTTCGGTAATGTGTTAAAGAATGCGACTTACCCATTGTCAGTTTCTGCGGAGCGCGTATGTCAGGCTACTGCTATCGCAAACTATGCAAAGCAAATCGGCGCTGAATGTGTCGCCCACGGCTCTACAGGTGCAGGAAATGATCAGGTTCGTTTTGATATGATTTTCCAGACATTAATCCCAGGGGTTGAAATTATTACGCCTATCCGCGATCTACAATTGTCCCGTGAAGCAGAAATAGAATATTTGAACAAACATGGGGTTGAATATTCCGCCGAAAAAGCGAAATATTCGATCAATAAAGGCCTTTGGGGTACCTCTGTTGGTGGAGCAGAAACATTGACATCCAATCAATATCTGCCAGAATCGGCTTGGCCGACTCCAGTGACATCTTCAGAACCACAGCAAATTACAATAGATTTTGAAAAGGGCGAGCCAGTAGCTTTAAACGGAGAAAAAATGGCTTCTGTTAAGGTCATTCAGGAATTGCAAGCTATTGCTCAACCTTATGGAATCGGTCGTGATATTCATGTCGGAGATACCATCATCGGTATCAAAGGGCGTGTGGGTTTTGAAGCCGCAGCTTCAGTGATTCTAATTAAGGCACATCACACCTTAGAAAAGCATACCTTAACCAAATGGCAATTATCCTGGAAAGATCAGATCGCTGCTTTCTACGGTAATTATATGCACGAAGGGCAGATGCACGATCCGGTTATGCGCGATATCGAAGCATTCTTACAATCCTCACAAGAGACTGTGACTGGCCGCGTGATAGTTGAACTTCATCCATATCGTTTTGTGGTTATCGGTGTGGAGTCTGAGCATGACTTGATGTCTAATAAATTTGGTAGTTACGGTGAAATGAATAAAGGTTATACAGGTGACGACGTGAAAGGTTTCTCCAAAATTTTTGGAAATCAAACGATCATTTGGCACAAAGTGAATCAAAAATAAACCATGTTTTATGCAATGTATTTTTCCCTATGACGAAATTAATAGAAAAAAATGCATTGCATAACATTTTAAATCATACCTAAATACTAAATTCAAGAAAATGATAAGAGTTGGGATAATTGGTTCGGCAGGATATACCGGTGGTGAGTTATTACGTGTGTTGATTTACCATCCTGAGGTGGAAATCGTATTTGCCAATAGTGCTTCTAATGCCGGAAATAAGTTATATGAAGTACACAATGATTTATTCGGAGATACGGAATTGACGTTCTCCTCTGATTTTCACTCTGATATTGATGTCTTGTTTTTATGTGTTGGCCATGGCGATGCACGTAAATTTTTGGATGCAAATGCAGTTGATGCATCTGTGAAGATTATTGATCTTTCACAAGATTACCGGCTCCGGGCAAATACGGCTTATCAAGGACAGCAATTTGTATATGGGCTTCCGGAATTAAACAAAGAAGCAATCAAGATCGCACAATATATTGCAAATCCAGGATGTTTTGCAACAAATATACAGTTGGCGCTGTTGCCATTGGCTAGTAAAGGTTTGTTGCCAAATCAGCTTCATGTCAATGCAACTACTGGATCTACGGGAGCGGGACAGAAACCAGGAGCGACGACACATTTTTCTTGGCGCAACAATAATCTTTCGGCCTACAAGTCTTTTGAGCACCAGCATTTGCAGGAAATTTCCGAGTCGCTGGATCAGCTTCAAGCGGGGTTTTTACCTGTGTCCAGCAAGTCATTACTGGAACGTGCCGCTGAAAGAATTAATTTTGTGCCGCAGCGTGGTGATTTTGCCAGAGGAATTTTTTCGGCAATTTATGTTGATACGGACTTGTCCGAAGAAGAGGCTTACGAAGTATATGAGACGTATTATGCAGCCCACCCTTTTACGCATGTCAGCAAAAAAAATATCGACCTCAAGCAGGTTGTCAATACGAATAAAAGTATTATCCACCTCGAAAAGCATGGAAACAAGTTGCTTATTTTAAATGCAACAGACAATCTGCTGAAAGGTGCGTCTGGACAGGCGGTGCAAAATATGAACTTAATGTTCGGTTTAGATGAACGTACAGGATTAAATTTAAAGAGCGTTGGTTTTTAACGAATCAGCTCAGTGATAACCTTACAATCGAAGTAATGTTATTAACATAGTTATTAACATCGTGTGGAAAAGTGAAGAGTCAAGCCCTTCACTTTTTTTATGCATTGGTCTTTTGTAGTACAAATCTTCGTGGTTTGATACCTTTTATCTACTTTTCTCATCAATCGATTACAGCTGGAATCTTCTTCTTTTATGGCTGTTTTTTTACACAATCGATTGATATACATTTGATTTCTTTTTCTTTAACTCTAACCCTTATCTTCATCCAATAATCCGGCTCAGGAACCGATACCATCCTTATTCAATAGTAAGGTGAAGGATAGCTTATACGTCAAATTTCAGAACGGATATAGCAGTTGGGCTCTGTGAGGGGGTCGGGTATAACGGTAGCTTGAATTCATGGAAAGCATGAATGACCAAGTTGGTATACTAATCTGTGCATATATACATTGATAAATAAAATATGAAAAGAAAACACTTTATCCAGTACTTCTTTATGGGGGCCTTATTCTGTGGGTCCATTGCGAGTATCGCGCAGACAGCGCAACAGACTTTTACAGTTCCGCTTGCAGGCAATGCTTTCATTACCGCAGGACAAACTGGTAATGCAGAGATTTCTGGTCGAAATGGTCTTGTGAGATGGTCCAGCGACAAAGGAGTGGCATCGGTCTATTTTAGAGCACAAAAAGCAGGCAAGTTAACACTAAAGCTGAAAGCAAAAAATGATGGTGGTAGATCTAAAATCGAAATCGCAGCATTGGGAAAAAAAACGATCGTAGATGTAGAAGGTACTGAACTATCGGAAACAGCTGCTTTATTAATTGATATCAAGGTTCCAGGTTATGTACAGGTCAACTTAACAGGAGTAAGTAAATCAGGTCGTCGCTTCGCCGATGTAACAGAATTAGTTGTTAGTGGAGAGGCTGCATCCAATGGTCTTATCTACTCGAATGATCCCGAATATTATTACTGGTCCAGAAGAGGGCCTTCCTGCCATTTAAATTACACAGTACCTACAGCAGGCAATGTCAGCTACTATTACAATGAGGTGACGGTTCCTCCAGGAGAAGATAAAGTTGGTTCCTATTTTATGGCCAACGGTTTTGGAGAAGGATATTTTGGTATACAGGTAAATTCGGAAACAGAACGACGTATTCTTTTTTCAGTATGGAGTCCATTCCATACGGATGATCCGAAAAGTATTCCGGAGGAACAGAAAATCCATTTGCTGAAAAAAGGAAAAGAGGTGCATTCCGGAGAATTTGGCAACGAGGGTTCTGGCGGACAGAGTTACCGCAAGTATTTTTGGAAGGCGGGGGTAACCTATAAGTTTCTCTTGAAAGGAGAGCCCGATGGAAAAGGAAATACTGATTATACCGCTTGGTTTTTTATTCCGGAAGAGAATGCCTGGAATGTGATTGCAAGTTTCAAACGCCCACAAACGAATACCTATCTGAAGCGATTCCACAGTTTCTTGGAGAATTTTAGCCCTAATCAAGGGTATCTAGGTAGAAAGGTTGAGTTTGGCAATCAATGGGTATATGATGGGCAGTGGAAGGCTGTTCAAGAGGCGTCATTGAGTGTTGACAATACGTATCTTGCCAATCAGCGAATTGATGCAATGGGTGGTATAACAAAAAATGGTTATTTTCTAAAAAATGGTGGTTTCTTTAATGAAATCGTTAAGCCAGGCAGCAAATTTGAATTTGTCAATAAGGGAAAAGCTCCAAAAATTGACTTTGATAAATTACCTTAAAACTTATGTTTAATTTTCTTTTAAATATTTAGTAATCAATGGGCGTGATTGGATTAAAGTTGAACAGGGGATTTTTACAGGAGCGTTGGATGCCCAATATCATTATAGATATGATCTGCAATTTAGAGATGGCAAAATTCGATTCGAACCCATTTTTGATTGTGTAAAATATGGCTCCAGTACAACGTTAAGTTTAGTTGGAAAGAAAACATTCGGATCATTGGCAAGCGGTCTTTTTACTGAAGAAGGAAAATAATTAGTAAAAGAGAGGTGCTGCTAATTGACAAAAATGTAAATGAATTTATTCATTCGTTGAAAGAAAAAATTGCATCAATTACTAGTAATAATTAGTAAAAAATAAAGAGTCGCATCAAAATGCGACTCTTTATTTTTTAACCTCTATTTCTCAATGAGCTTAATATCTCGTTCTACCGAAACATTATCACCTGTAATTGCATTACCTTCTTTGTCTACCAAAGTCAGTTTTACTTTAGTATCGCCTAATGGTAAGCCTTTTATTTCATAAGGCCCCCATTTATCCAATGTAAATGTCTGCCCGTTGATATCCGCTACGACCTTATTTCCATCTGGTGCAAGTTTAGTATTGACCAAGTAAAAATCCAACAATAGATTTTTTGTTTCATCACCCTTGTACTCACCTTTAGGTCGAGAATAGAATAGTGACGGTTCCTTGGGCATCGCATCCGTTGTCAATTTACCTGTGGCATCAATTTTAAATTTTACCAACTTAGACGCTTCAGTAGTTTTTATGGACTCATGATACGATCTCGATAAAAAAGAGAGTAGATAATGCTCCGAATTTAACGCTACAGTCACGGAGTGCTCTGGCTTATAAAGAGCCGTGTAAGGTTTATTATCTAAAATAAAATGAATGTGTTGTCCATCGTGTGAGTTTGCCATGTGAGTAGCATGGGCATCATCGGTCATTTCAGTTAACTTGAAATTTTTAATTGCATATTTTACCGATACTTTTGCGGAGTCAGTACCTACCTTTTCCGAACTGATCGATGCGATCTGTAGATCAGCTCCAGGAAATTCTTTGGAGTCTGCAATCGGGCTAACCGTGATAGCGTCCATTTTTTGTGCGGTATTGGTATCAATACTGGTGCTTGAGTCAGCCCCATCTGTACTTTTTGTAGAAGAGTTGTTACATCCGATAGCGCCTGCCATCAACGCTAATGCAGCAGTAATACCTGTAATTTTGTAATACTTCATAATTTTTCTGTTTAATTTTTTAATCATTCAGCATCTTAAGTAACAGTTGGTATGCATGTTTTGTTTGTAATAAGGTTAAAAATAGGTCTTTTTCAATACCGATTTAGGAACAATCTACTGTGAAATAAATAATCTGAAAAAAATAGTCATATTAGATGTAATAAATCAATATGCTGAAATGTCTTGATGATATAAAAGGCGGAGGTGATATTGAGATGGTGCAAAAGCCGATTAGAAATTAAAAACAGAGTAAATCTCAATATTGATGATAGCATGAACCAAGAGCAATTTAAAAATACCGTTTTCATCCATAAGGATAAGCTATTTCGCTTCGCGAAACGGATCTTGGTCGATGATGATGAAGCTTTTGATGCAGTACAGAATGTGATGATGCGGTTGTGGCAATTGAAAGATCAGTTGCTTCAATATAAAAACATGGAAGCTTTCTGCATGCAGAGTGTAAAAAATGAGGCATTAAATCGGATTAAAAAAGGTAAAGTTAGATCGGATTATGTCAATCAATACCAGGCGGTTTCGACAACAGAGTATACTATTGGAAATACAAAGGAAATTATTGTCAAGATGATCAATTCACTCCCAGAAAAACAACGCCTTGTCATGCATCTGCGCGATGTTGAGGACTATGACATTGATGAAATTGCTGAGGTATTGGAGATGGGCGAGTCGGCAGTGCGGGTTAATCTGATGCGCGCAAGACAAAAGGTGAAAGAGCAGCTGACAAAATTATTCGATTACGAAACCGCGCGTATTTATTCCGACAGAAAATAGCTGTTATGGTTTCCAAATCAATGAACAATAAGATATAGAGTGATGGAAGATAAAAGGTTAAAGGAATTGAAAGACAAATACTTTAATGGGCAGTCGTCATTAGAGGAAGAAAAAGAATTGAAAAATTCGGAGGATTTCTTTTTTCAATCATTGAACGAAGAGAAGAATCTCAAGATGGAATGGTCCTTCGAGGATTTTGAAAGCAACAGCAACGAAAGTAAAAAGGGGAATATGTGGTGGAATGATAGCTGGATAAAATACGCAGCAGCGGCAGTGCTTTTGATGAGTATTGGGTTAGCATTATTTCTAAACCAGCAATCAGCAATACAATCGCCTTTGCTCGCGGAAAAGGAAATAAATGATCTCAAACCAGCTGACAATGTGCCAGTCGAACATCAGAGCACAGAAATAGTACATCCTCATACTGAGGATAGGATCCAGGTAATTAAACGTACTAAAACATTACAGACAGCTGAGACAGTCAAACGTCCAAGAATTGGAAAACAAACCGAAAGTCGGGCAGTGAAGAAGGAAGTAGCAACTGAAAGTTTGGAATCGGAAACGTCCTATCAGGCAGATTATGTTGTCTTGAACGGTAAGCCTGTCGCTAACGAACAGGAAGCCGTCGAATTGACGTTAAAGTCATTAGGCCTGCTGGCAAACAACCTGGAAAATGGCGTAGATAAAGCAATGAATATAAAACAAATGTCAATAACGATTAACTAAAATAATATGAAAGGTTTTTTAATAGCTTGCCTTCTACTTGTAGCAAGTATGGCAAATGCACAAATTTCAAAATTGGATAAGCTCTTTGAACAATATCAGGGAAAGAAAGGTGTAACAACACTTAAAATCGGAGCACCGATGTTCAAACTGTTGGGCAATTTGAAAATAGACGATGATGATATGCAGACCATCAGCCCGCTGCTAAAGAACGTTAAATCGCTGCGTATGCTCATCGTTGAGGATGGTGAAGATAAAGCCTTGACAGATATTATTCGGGGGGCGGTTTCCAACTTAAAGTATGAGGAACTCATGTCGCTCAATAGCGAAGGTCAGGATATCCGGTTTATGGTGGAAAATATGTCTGTAAATGCCGATATTTTAAACAATCTTCTACTCACAATCAATGGAGATGGACAAAATCTATTTATGATCCTTGATGGGGAAATACCGTTGAAAGACGTAACTAACTTGGTCAATGAAGGCAATAATAAAGCCAATAAGAACAAAGGCGATAACGAGAAAAAATAAGAATTATGAAAAGATTACTAACCTTGTTATGTCTCGTTGGCGTTCTATTGTCCATGCAGTCCTGCATGATAAAAAAAACGTCGAATATGGATTTCATCAATCGGTCTAATGTCTCTGACAAGGCCGAGATTGTTGCCATCAATTTACCGATGTGGTTAACAAAACCCTTTATGAAAAAAGCGTTAAAGGATGAAAGCGATGAAGACGCTCGCGCCATGGCCGCGATTGTAAAGAAATTAAAAAAGTTCAGGATGCTGACGCTTTCCAATAATGATAAAACGAAGAACGCACGCATTTTGGACGACTACCATAAGTTTTTAAGGAAGAATAAATTTGAGGAACTTTTGGTTGTCAATACCGATGGACAAGAAATATCATTGAACGCCCGTATTGATAAAAACAATGTCATTCATCGTGTTTCCCTACTGGTCCACGACAATGAAGACGAAAGTGTATTCATGGATATCAAAGGCAAGTTTTCATTGGATGAACTTATCGCCGGACTGAATAAGATGAGGTCTAAAGATAAGAAGTTGGCCAACAAACTTTAATAGGGACGCTGATTCCATAATCCACATTTTACTCATCTTTAAAAAAATGCCCTCTAACCATATGGTTAGAGGGCATTTTTTTAAAGATAGCAAAGTCTTTATGCGCTGAAAACAATATCCAAAGCATCAAAAATATGTTGTTTTGCCTGGTCAAGGTCTGCTTTCGTATGTGCGTCAGAAACAAAACCAACTTCATATCCAGATGGACCAAAATAAACACCACGATTTAATAATTCGCGGTGCATTACTTTATACGATTCCATTGATTTAGGATCGATCTCACTTGCTTTTTGAATTTCTTGCTGTTCTGTAAATGCAAACCAAAAAATAGAAGCTACGTGGAAAAGTTGAACTTTATATCCTTTCTCGGCAATGTAAGCACGCATATCATTGACGAAAGCTTCTGTTTTGGCATTTAAATTTGTGTAAAAATCTTTTTGAGCTAAGATGCCCAATGCTGCAATACCGGCAGCCATGGCAACTGGATTGCCAGATAAAGTTCCGGCTTGGTAAACGGCACCGTCAGGAGAAATACAAGCCATCAACTCTTTCGATGCGCCATAAGCTCCGACAGGCATTCCACCACCAATAATTTTCCCGTAGGTGATAATATCCGGTTGTATATCATAGTAAGCCGAAGCACCTTCAAAGCCGATGCGGAATCCGGTAATCACTTCATCCATTATCAACAACGCACCATTTTCTTTGGTGATCTCACGCAAGAAGTGAATATATTCCTTGGACTGCAACAATAATCCATTGTTTGCAGGGATACCCTCAATAATAACTGCTGCGATCTGATCCTTAAATTCTGCAAATGCAGCTTCTAAAGCTTGCTTATCGTTTAATTCAATAACGATGGTTTCATCTGCAAATGCTTTAGGAACACCCGCCGAGGATGTCTCGCCAAAGGTGACCAAACCCGAACCAGCTTTCACCAAAAGAGAGTCGGAGTGCCCATGATAACAGCCGTCAAATTTGATGATCTTATCCCGTTTCGTGTAACCTCTAGCCAAACGTATAGCAGACATTACTGCTTCAGTTCCCGAACTCACAAAGCGAATTTTTTCAATAAATCTATTGTTTTCAATAATCAATTCAGCCAATTGGTTTTCCAATGCCGTAGGAGCGCCAAAGCTTAATCCTTTGCCTAGTTGCGCGGCTACAGCCTCTCGAACCTGCTCATTGTTGTGCCCTAAAATTAATGGGCCCCATGAGCAGCAAAAATCGATAAATTCATTCCCATCAACATCCCAAAGATGTGCTTTATCACCACGTTCAATAAACAATGGGGTACCATATACAGATTTGAAAGCCCTAACGGGAGAGTTTACGCCTCCAGGGAAATATTGTTTTGCTTTTTCGAATAGCTCAGCAGATTGTGCTCTTGATATATCAGGTGCTTGCATAGTCTAAATAGTTGAATGCGGAATAAAACCTTTCTCCAATACTTCTTTGGAGTGGTAAGATAGGATGGCAGTGGCGCCGGCACGTCTGAAACTTAATAACGTTTCTAGGATGACACGTTCGTCTAACCAGCCGTTTTGAATTGCGGCTTTTAACATCGCATATTCTCCGCTGACATTATACACTGCAATCGGAAGATCGAAGTTGTCCGCTAGAAGTTTAACGATATCTAAGTAGGGAAGTCCAGGTTTTACCATCAGAAAATCAGCTCCTTCTTGTGCATCAAGCTGGGCTTCGATAAGCGCTTCTTTTGCGTTTGCAGGATTCATTTGGTAGGTCTTCTTATCCCCATGTTTAGGCGCAGAACCTAAAGCATCTCTAAAAGGGCCATAATAAGCCGAAGCATATTTTGCCGTATAAGACATCAAAGAAACTTTGGTAAAACCATTATGGTCCAGTAGCTCACGGATGTAACCGATGCGGCCATCCATCATATCCGATGGAGCGATAATATCAGCCCCCGATTGTGCATGTGCCAAGGCCATTTTACCCAATACTTCTAATGTCTCATCGTTTAGGATTTCACCGTTTTCGACAATGCCATCATGGCCATCGCTACTGTAGGGATCCATGGCAACATCTGTTACGATGCAAGCCTCCGGAAAATTTTTCTTGACAGCGGCAATCGCACGTAGGTATAAACTTCCGTCACGGTAACTTTCTGTAGCATACTTGTCTTTTAGTGACTCTTCAATATTTGGGAAAAGATCAAATGAGCGTAAGCCCAGTTTTAAGCAGCTTTCTACCTCTTTCAATAGATTGTCTATAGAATAGCGATAGATGCCCGGCATCGATTTAACCTCAGTTTTTTGATTTTGCCCATCAACAATAAAAAGAGGGAAAATCAAATTTGACGCGTCTAAACGTGTCTCTTGAATCATGTCGCGAATCACGGCAGATTTACGATTTCTTCTCGGACGTTGTAACATTATATTAAGATTATTTATGATCTAGTGTTGTTTAAATGCAAATGCGGTAAAACCATTAGCTCAGTTTGACGTACGAACGGCTTTATCCAATCACTAATACTCCAATCCAAAAACGGCTTCGGAAAGACCAATTTCATCCGGAGAATAAGGAAGTGTATAAGAAACATTCATCGCATCAAATTTTGCGCCTGTAGAACGACCAATACAGATTACTTTCTGGCCAGGTTCCAATAGATTGTCCGCAAAATAAGCTTCCACATTGCTTGGGCTCGTAAACACCAAGACTTCCGCGTTCGATGGATCTACATTTTCTTCTAAAACAGTTTCATACACCGGCATATTGATGATTTTCGTCTCAGCACTCAATGCTTTTTGGATTGTTTCCAGAGACTCTTTTGCCCGTGGAATAAGTACGGTACCACCATTCGCCAGTTCTGCAAATTTCTTTGCAATTTCTTCCATATTAATCCCCTCGCTGTCACCAGAAAAGTCCGCGACGCGATCATACTTGCGTAAAACCTCTTCTGAGCCGCGACCGATGACACCGATCTTAGTCTTTTTACTCAAACGAGGTTCCAAATTGAAGAAGTGCTCAATACCATTTTTACTTGAAAATATGATCCAATCCACGTGTTTCAAAATGAACGGATCCAATTTATTGATGATAGGAAATATTTTAATCAACGAACGGCCTTCAATTGCAATATTATGTTTGGCCATGGACCTTGCGAAATAGGAATTCTCGTCTACCTCCCGGGAAATAAATACAGACTGCGGCAGTTTTCTGTCCTTCGAATATTTGCTGAAGATGCGCTCTGCTAAACGTATTGTGTCGGTATCTCTCAGGTAAACCCGGTCAGGGAAGTCTTCACTTGTTTCGGCAATAGAAGCCCAAGCTTCATATTCATCGCCGCTTTTGCGGCAATAACAACCAAGCGGAGCATGACAGCCTGCGTCAAATTTATTCAATACCAAACGCTCTACAGCGATTGTTTTGGATACTTCTTCATTATTCAATGGCTGCAAAGCGTCAAAAAGCTCCTGATCAACTTCGCGAATCTGGATCGCCAACACTCCCTGCGCTGGAGCGGGGATAATTTCAACAGGAGGGATTTCTTCTACATGGAAATCACTGATATCCATTTCAATACGGCTAATCCCTGCCTTTGCAAGCACAATAGCGTCATACTGCTCGTCCCGTAACTTTTGCATCCTCGTCTGCAAGTTACCCCGGAGATCGTCAAATTCCAGATCAGGGCGTAGCGCTGATATCTGAGCTTTCCTACGGTTGGATGATGTGCCAACAGTCGCATTGTGCTTCAATGAAAGACGCTTTTTAATGTCCACACAATCTTTGTGAATAATCAATAACTCCGACGGATCTTCGCGCTCAGAAACCGCTGCAATAATCAATCCCGGTGGGTTGACTGTAGGTAAATCTTTGTGAGAGTGAACAGCTAAATCGATGGTCCCGCTTAAAAGTTCTTCTTCAAGCTCTTTGGTGAAAAATCCTTTGCCTTCCAATTTATCCAAACGAAGGTGTTGTATGATATCACCCTGTGTTTTTATGACTTTTAATTCTGCTTCAATTCCAATTTCTGCCAATCGATCTTTTACAAAATTTGCCTGCCACATGGCAAGAACACTTCCCCGGGTACCAATAATTAGTTTTCTATTCACGTTAATTTTACTTTACCTATTAAAACGATCACAAAAATGTTCTGCCGATAGCTACAAATGCTTTGCGCACTGGGCGCGTTATTGATTCAATTCAGCTTCGGAAATGAACAGTTTCGGAAAATTTGTTTAAAACAATTTATCTGAACAAAAATAAATAAATAGAAGGAATATGTTGACACGTTACTGTCATTATATGTCAGGAAATAGTTGATAAACCGAAATTTAAAGGAAACAGCCAACGATTGGCTTCACTGGACAGAAACAGAATCTACTCAAGAATTACAGGGTACGTCAAGCACAAAAACTTCGGGGTGGGAGTGCTAGTTTTTCTCGGTTTCGGGAGTTTTAACCAAAATTTCTTTCGCCATAACCATCGGAACCTTAATGTATTTTTTTTCCATATAGTTGATTACTTTTTCCAGCACCGCTCGTGCCTCTGGAGTTAAGGCTTGCACTTCTTGGGCAAATACCTCATTTAAGGCGAAAGATTTAATTTCTTTAATCTTTTCAGGAACCTCACGCATCGCAACTTCCACACGGCGCTGTTTGATTAACGGTAAAAACTCCTCAATATTGTCCTGAATGATCTTCTCCGCACTCTCTAATTCATTATAACGCTCTTGAATATTTTTCTCTGCAATTGCTTGTAAGCTGCTCACTTCGATATAGTGAATCGGATTATTTTTGAGAACTTCAGCATCAATATCATTCGGAACGGCTAAGTCAATGATAACTTTCTTATCCGTTTCACCATTTAATAAGGATTGATAAAGTACGTTGTCGACAATTGAGGTAGGGGCGCCTGTGCAGGTTATCAGAATATCGAAACCTTCTTTATATTGACCAATGTCTGCTAAAGGAAAAGCTTCAGCATTCAATTCTTTGGCTAAGGCCTTGGCGTTCTCCACAGTACGGTTGAAAATAACAAACTTAGCTTTTTGATTCTTTTGGAAATATTTCGCTAAATTCTGATTGGTTTCTCCAGAACCGATGATGACAATTCTAGGGTTTTCAACCAGTTTTAACTCACGTAATTTGCGATAAGCAAGAGAAACAACTGAGATGGGATTTCTGGAAATTTTAGTATAGGTGTATACCTCTTTGGCTGTTTTTACAAGACGATCCATCATTAGGCGTAAAAAATCTCCCGTAAAACCAGCTTCTCTGCAGCGATCATAAGCCCGTCTTACCTGTGCCAGAATTTCTTTTTCACCAACGACAAGACTTTCAAGTGAGCAGGACATTCGAAGTAAATGATTTAAAGCATCCATTCCCTCATATTTATTGACCTGTCCTAAGTAGCACTGTAGCCTTTCTTGAGGTACGCAGAAGTTTAACTTACCCATAAAATCGGCGATAAATTCATGGGTCAATTCATGAGCACCATAAAATACAAACTCTACTCGGTTGCAAGTACCAATATAAAAGATCTCCGGAATATCTAAGCTATGCTTTAGATTGATGAGCCGACTTTCTAAATCCTCATTGCAGATTACTAGATTACCTAGATCTTTTAGTTCGACATGTTTATGAGTAAACGCTAATACTTTAAGATTTTTCAAAGCTCTAATCCCTCGCTTATATTTAACGGTACAAATGTAGCTTAAAAGCTTTGTGCTTGTGTCAAAAATCTGTCAAAGGGGTTAATTTAGAAAGATTTTAAATAGCTATTTTTAATTTTTAACTCTTTGTTTTACAGATTGTTGTATTTGTTTTTGTGGCCAAATGATTTTCGTCACGATCCGGAGTGACGAAAATTTTGAACTAAAAAATGCAATCCCTACTCTTTAACAACCGAATTAATCCCAACAGAATCCACGGTGACATCTTCCAATTCTTCCACATATGGTGTCTCTTCTGAGGCCGTAGCTTCTTGAATTTCGCTGTCACTATATTGGTAATAGCTGTCAAAAGTTTTGCTGCTTTTATTGTAAATCAATGCGTATTTGGAGTTCTTATTCTTAACGATAATCCCGTCGGCAGGAGCAGGGACCAACTTCATTTCATCCATAAAAATCTTTTGTCCCTTTTTGAAACTGTTGATCAGCGGCAATTCACTGGAATATTCCTTCCAGAAGAGAATATCACCCTTTGCTGAAATGATCCAGATCGCACTGCTTTGGTAATCATTTTTTTCAATCAAAAATGCCATTTCCTTATTCCAACTATCTGAATCATTGCGATCGGTGAAGTTTCCATAACAGAAAACAGATTTAGCGCGGTCTTTTATCCGGGTAAATTTGTATATGGGTTTATCCTCTACAGGTTCAAGATAGTTGTTGCCCATGAATATCTTTGTAATACCCCTTCTATAACGCAAGGGAATATTGTCATATTCCGGTATAGTGAAGATGGCATTGTTCCAGTGTTGATAGTCTTCCAATGAACTCCAGCCATCAGCGTCTTCTAGGTCTTTGGGGTCTGCGTTCTCATATCCGATAGCAGCGGTGGCAGTGCTATCGACCTCCAATCCATGGATCGCTTGTCGCTGGTTATAATTGTAATAGCCGCCGCCGGCCAGGATAACCAATAGGACGACACCGATAATGATATAGACTTTTTTCTTTCTGTTCGGCTGTGCCGGTTGTTCTGCGGCTATTTCCTCAACTTCTCTTTTCATGTTTATTATTCGGCTTAATGCTACAATTTATTCTCCCATTTATATTCATCACCACAGTGAAGCCCTGTTCCGTGCGCTCTTGATTAGCATCAATGTGGCTAACACTGAACGAGAATTGTCTCTAAAAATAGAATAATTTTTCAAAAAGCGAAAGACAAGTTATATAAGTGTCAATATTCAACTTATATTCGTACGAATTTTAAAGCAATTTGAATTATGATTATTATCAAAAAATACGTTGCCATTGTCGGACTGGTGATCTGCTTTTTTTCCAGTATGACGCCGTTTTTAAAAGTACCTATTAAGGGAAATTGGAACCTCTATCAGGTAGATGCTTATTTGTTCTTTATTACCCTGCTGATTCTGGGGGTGACTGCGCTGTTGTTTTTTGTTCGTGCAGTTCGCGCTTATCAATGGATGACGCGATTGGCGGCCTGCTGGTATATTGTGAGTATCACAGCGGTCTGGTTTAAGATCAATAATTATTTCGGTTGGGGCTTTGCTGATAAATTGCTTTCTAAATCCCTGCATATGCGCTGGGGCTGGATTGTCTATCTGGTAGGCATCTTATTGTTGGTGTTGAGTACCAAAAAGGTTGTCGCGTCGGGAGCGTAGTGAAGGCTTTTGCAGAAAAAAATAAGCTAGATGAAAAACACCTAGCTTATTTTTTGTTTGGACGATGCGGTATAAAATGATTTTTCAATTTGTCCAGTCCTAAATCTTCTTCGATCTTATCCAATTCGTATGACCATATCTTTTCATCCAAAATTTCGTTAAGAATTTTAGGGTTAGTGAGGTCTACCGGACGCACACGCTGTTCTTTGTTGATTGGCGGGGTCAGCTCCTGCAAAATGCTGCTATGGCGTAAGATCTGAAAACGGAAGGTCGGCCATTTTCCAACATTTGCAAAGTTTCCTGTATAAAACTGAATCGAATCATGTGGAGGTATCTTATTGCTGAAAATACCTTTAACTTTATTCGCTGTTGCTTCGGATATGGATATCAGCAGCTCAAAGCTTGTTTCATTGATGATATGCAATTTGGCTAGCCCATCTTTGTGATCTCCAGAGATCGCTAATAGTATTCCTTTCTCGATAAATCGATGTGGTGTCAATGGTGTTGCATGCTGGTCGAGCTCATCATCCGCGCGACGCATATTGCCGAAGACAAGAGTGATTTTATCCATCGGTACTGGTATTTCAAAACCTGTATCGTCTGTGACGCCGACAATATCGTTGGGCTGCATAGATGTAATATGTCCCTCAATGGGTTCATCAACAAACCGTACTAAGTCTCCTATTCTAAATTTCATGTTTATTTTACTTTGGTGTCAATAATATATAATAGCCTTTCAAGATCCGAGTGATCGTTGTATAAATGAAATCCAACACGGATTCCCGAACCTCTTGGAAAGCATTTTATGCCTTCATCCAGAAAGGCTTGATAATAGTCGTGGTCGATCTGTATATTAAAAATATTACTCTGCGGATGCCTATTGGTGATACTGTCCAACAACAGATTTCTGTCGGAAAGCTCAGCACGGGCATCCGCGATCAATTTTTGCGTATAGTTCACTGTTTCTGAAAATCCCCACTGCTCCAATTGGATTAGAGACTGTTGCAACGTTCCGTGTGACAACGTATCCAAATGGCCGGGCTCGAAACAGAGTTGTACCACAGATTTATTCATCCATTGGTTGTTGAGAAAGCTGTAGTTTTCCTGAATATTCGAATAGAGCATCGCTTTGAGTCTTTCGCTCAAGAGCACAAAACCATTGCCAAAGCCAGCCATAAGCCATTTATATCCACTTGATAATACAGCATCAAATCCAGAAAGTGTGAAATCAAAAAGGTCTGTTCCAAGAAATTGAGTGCCATCACCCACAATCAATAGGTCAGGATGCTGATGCTTCAATTCCTGTATGAAGGATAAATCTATTTTTAATCCCGAAATATATTGAACAATGGAGAGGATGAATACATCGGGCTTAAATGTAGCGATTGTATCCAATAAATTTGCTTCCAGTTGTTCGTCCATCATCACAAATTGATGTTCAAAACCACTTAAAATTGTTGGGAAATTAACGGAAGGATAATCATTATTCAGTAGCAGAACCTTAGATTGCTTAGGTAAACCGGCCAACAATGCATTGAAAGCAAAGGAAAAACAACTAGATAAGAAGACATTTTGGGAAGGACAATTAAAAAATGTACCTAGTGTAGCCCGGCAGGCATCCAAGGTCGCGCCCTGCTGTTCACGTAAGTTCGAGTTTGAATCAAAGAAATCTTGGTCTCTCTTGGCGCGCCACGCCTTTGTTTCACGTGAAAGTAAGCCCGATCCCGGTGTCGTTAGGTAAGTGACCGTTGGCGCGATGTCAAAATGTTTGCGATATGGACTACTCATCGTTATGCTTTTTTGTTAATATAGCTAAATAATCTGTCAGCGAAAGATATTCTCCGCCCATACTTTCCAGATGACTGGTATGAAACTGGCAATCAATTAGATGTAATTCGATTTCTTGGGCAAGGTAAATCAGCGCTGCCTTCGATGCGTTGGCGACTTTAGAAAACATACTTTCGCCACAAAATACACCATTAATTAATACACCGTAAAGTCCCCCAACCAGCAAATTGTTTTGCCATACTTCCACCGAGTGGGCATAGCCCAGTGAAGCAAGTTTGCTATAGGCATCTATCATGTCCGCCGTAATCCAGGTACCTGCCTGATCTTTTCTATTCATAGTCGCGCAATGATGAATGACTGCTTTAAAGTTGCGGTCTATCGAGAACGAAAATATATTTTTCCGAAGGACGCTCGCCATGCTCTTGCTGATTTTTATTTTGCGCGGATCGATCACGAATCGAGGGTTTGGGGCATACCAGAGAATAGGACTGAGCTCGTCAAACCAAGGGAAAATTCCGTTACTATAGGCGAGTAGCAGGCGATCGACGGAAAGATCCCCACCTACAGCAAGTAAACCATCTCCTTCTGCATAGCTTGGGTGTGGAAATTCAAGTTTTTTAGTATCCAGTTCAAATACCATTGTTGTTTAGCATACTGCGAAAGAGGATGTTATTCGGGTTGACGTGGCTCTTTACTGATTTCATCAAATAGTTTGTCCATGTGTTCAACATACTCGTTGGTATCGTCAAGGAAAAATTCCAATTGAGGAACGATCTTTACTTGGTTCTTAATTTTTGCACCTAGTTTGTAACGTATTTCAGCTGTTTTGGAACGAATGGCCTGAATACCTTCCTGTGCTGTCTTGGTGTTTAAAAAGCTCACGTAAACGCGTGCTATCGCCAAATCTGGCGTAACACGAACACGTGTAACCGTAATAAATGCTCCGGGAGCCCATGAATTACCATCGCGCTGAAATAATGCCGCTAAATCCTGTTGAATCACCCCAGCAAAACGTTGCTGTCTCTTGCTTTCTGTTCCCATCGTATACGTTTTATGTATTGAATATGCTCAATTGTGTCAAACAAAAATAGCCAAAATTTCAATTAAAAGAGAACTTTGGATTGACCTCTTGTCACTTAGTTGACAAAAAATACCGCGATAACGCGCCAGTTCGAAAAGAATGGAGAATACGGATTGAAAAATAAAATAAGCCAAAAAAGAAAAAAGGCACATCTTGGTTTGACGTGCCTTTAAATTTCGATTCACAATTGGTTAGGTAATTTCTTTCAAGTTTTAAGACTTTGAGGTCTATCATATTTGGTTTGAAATTTCGGTGTATTTAAAGCGGTAAGTATTTACTAACCCTACCATCTTCTATTTTTTCATCTCCCTTACACTACAAACATAGGAATACTTAAAAAACTGACAAAATAACTTTTAAAAATAAAGTGAGTGGTTACTTATAATGTGTGTTTATCGCGATTTAACAAACTTTTAACATTTTATTTTTTTTGTAATAGCCTATTTTAACGACGCTATTTTTCCATTTTTTAACGAAGTCATCCAAAAAATGTATGCAATCTTTGCATTGATATAACCATTTGCAATTGGTATTTTTGTAAAAATCGGATGTCATAAAATTATCAGGAGCTTCAATCCATCCTAAACCTGCCATAAGCTTTTGATCAAAATAGCATTTAAAAAAATTAGAAGAATGAAAATCTGGCAAAAAAATATAGATGTAGATTCTTTTGTAGAATCGTTTACTGTGGGCAATGACCGGGTCATGGATCTGCAACTTGCTGCTGCAGATGTTTTGGGCTCATTGGCTCATACACGTATGTTGAACAGTATAGACCTCATGACGGATGAGGACCTGGCGCTCGTACAGAAAGAGCTAAAAAATATCTATAGCGAAATCCTTGCTGGAGATTTTCGCATTGAAGAATCTGTGGAAGACGTGCACTCGCAGGTTGAAATGCTGCTTACACAGCGTATCGGTGAGGCAGGTAAAAAAATCCATTCCGGCAGATCCCGTAATGATCAGGTATTGGTCGATCTAAAGTTATACTTTCGCTCCGAAATTCAACATATCATCCACAATACAGAAGCGTTTTTTAGCGAATTAATAAAACTCAGCGAGCAGTACAAGCATATCCTCATTCCTGGTTACACCCATTTGCAGATCGCCATGCCTTCATCTTTTGGGTTGTGGTTTGGTGCTTACGCCGAAAGCCTTGTTGATGATCTGGAGATGATGCGTGCAGCCTGGAAGGTTTGTAACAAAAATCCGTTGGGATCCGCTGCAGGTTATGGATCATCTTTCCCTTTAAATAGGACCCTGACCACGAAATTGTTGGGGTTTGAGGATCTCAATTATAATGTGGTCTATGCGCAGATGGGACGGGGTAAAACCGAACGTATCTTGGCACAGGGTATGAGTTCAATAGCCGCAACCCTAGCTAAGTTTGCCATGGACGTCTGTCTTTATATTAACCAGAATTTTGGCTTTATCTCATTTCCTGCACATTTGACCACAGGATCGAGTATTATGCCGCATAAGAAAAATCCTGATGTCTTTGAGTTGATCCGATCGCGCTGTAACAAGATTCAAGCATTGCCAAATGAGATTGCATTGATGACAACAAATTTGCCATCCGGTTACCATAGGGATCTTCAGTTGTTAAAAGAGAATTTATTCCCGGCTTTTAAATCACTCAATGAATGTCTTGAAATTGCAACCTTCATGTTGGAAAATATTTCCGTTAAAGAGAATATCCTGGACGATCCAAAATATGATTATCTGTTTTCCGTAGAAGTGGTAAACAATGAAGTCCTTAAAGGGGTGCCGTTCCGTGAAGCCTATCGTACTATAGGTATTGATATTGATGAAGGGCGCTTCAAGCCATCGAAAGAAGTAAATCATACCCACGAAGGGAGTATTGGAAATCTATGCAATGATCAGATTCAACGTATGTTTGAAGAGGTCAAAGCGACTTTTTGTTTTGACAAAGTTAATTCTGCAATAGACGATCTTCTAAAATAAAAGGTACTGTTGTCTTCTTGGAAAAAGACATCACATAGCAAAATAGGCCGGCCGG
>DGIS01000002.1 GCA_002386525.1 Sphingobacterium sp. UBA4616 | reverse complement strand
CATCAGTGGGAAGACCGGGAAAATAAAAAGATAGAGCGTTTGCTCAAGCAGGCAAACTTTAGGCATAATGCCAGTCTAGGTGATATAAACTACGCCAGCGAAAGAAATCTGGACAAAAATATGTTTGCGCGTCTGGGTACACTGGACTTTGTCTCGTCTTATGTTTGATTTAATCTCATAATATGTTTATTAGATTTGAAGAAAGCGTGGTTAAGGCAGCCGGCGAGCTTAATACACATAAAGCAAGGCGGACATTTGGGAGTACTGTGCCCCTTAAAAATGGAGTGTCTATTATATAATGAAAAAACTTGATTCAATAAAGGAGATGCTTTTAGGAAATAATATATAAGACAACTAGATGCACATAAAATTAAAAGTCATGATTTAGTGTCCGCTAGCATCTGTAATATGTTACTGATGCCTATTAACGCATGGCCTAAAGATTCTTCATCATAAAAATCTGCGAGGTGTAATTTAACTCCTTTGTCTGCAAAATGTTTTGTTTTGTTTTGGCCCGCGCAAGGAGGGCAAATTCTTCGGGTGAAAGGTTTTTTAAAATTTGTTCTCTCCATTAGCAACTATATATGTATATTGAAAGGCAATGCTTTCTCATTGAAAAACTGCAATGTAACAAATTAACGCTACCAATTGTCATTACCTTAGGTTCACCTTTTAAAATATCATATGAAAAGTTCTTTCAAGATCATTTTACTGCTATTTGCAAGCACATTGTCTCAGCAGGTTTTTGCGCAAAGTACTTCGGACAGCATTGATCTCTTCATAAAAGAGAAAATGTCCAAGTTAAAAATTCCTGGACTTCAACTTGCCATCGTTAAGAACAACAGGTTAGAGAAGCTGTCCGCGTATGGTCTTGCCAACATTGAACATCAGGTTGCCGTTGATTCAAAAAGTTCATTCTCAATCAATTCCATGACAAAGGCCTTCGTGGGTGTAGCTATCATGCAATTACAGGAGCGGGGCAAATTAAAGGTAGAAGACCACATCTCCAAATATATTTTAGATATTCCTGATGATTGGAAATCGATTACCATTAGGCAATTATTAAGCAATACTTCCGGACTTCCGAACAACATAGACTATAAAGAGCAGGTTCTTGGTGATGGCACAGAAGGGAAAAACTGGGAGATGGTAAAGAAATTACCGATGCAATTCAAACCGGGAGAAAGGTTCAGCTATAATCAGACCGGATATTATATCCTGGGAAGAATAATCACTATATTAAGTGGTCAGCATTTCACTAAATTTATTGACGATAATCAATTTAGGGTGGCAACGATGAGCGCAACGCAGTTCGGCGACTCCAATGACATCATACCCAATAGTGCAGGGGCATATTCTACAATTGTCAATGTGGACGGTAAATGGATCAATGACGGCAAGCTGCATAATGCCTTTGCCACTTTCCCACTCTTCTTCAGAACTGCAACAGGTATAATCTCAACATGCGAGGACTTGGCCAAATGGCTGATTGCATTACAAAGTGGAAAGGTGTTGAAAAATAAGAATAGCGTGCAGCAATTGTTTACTTCCGTAAAATTGAACGACGGTCATATTGATGGTTTTAACAAACTCACTAACGGCTATGCTTTGGGCTGGCCTACCGTAGTCAGAGATGAACATCCCGCAGCTGCTCCTGTAGGTGGAATGCGCTCTGCATTATTTGTCTATCCTAAAGATGATCTGTCGATAATCGTTCTGACTAATCTTCAGGGTTCTAACCCCGAATGGTTCATTGATGAGATAGCAGGATATTATTTTCCAGATATGAAAATAGCAAACGGTTTTGGATTGAGTAAAAATCTTAAACTGTTACGGCAGGAACTTTTGAAGAATAATTTTCAGAACAGTTTTAAAATCTATTCCAATATTAAACGTAGCAATAAAGCATTTGATCTGTCAGAAGACGAGGTCAATTCGTGGGGATACCAGCTTATTGAACAAAATATGAACAAGGAAGCATTACAGATTTTGCAATTAAACACTTTGCTGTTTCCCAAAAGTGCAAATGTTTATGATAGTTATGCTGAGACGTTAGAGCTGTTAGGAAATCGCAAAGAAGCCATCAAAAATTACAGCAGATCCCTTGAACTTAATCCAAAAAATGACAATGCTCGCCAATTTTTAGAAAGCAAAAAATAAGAAATTTCCAGATCAGTAATTCATTATCGATCTGCTGCACGAAGGAATATAGAATACGGTCAATAGCCGTATTTTTTTCCTTTGCCTGATTTGTTTAACTCCATGACTTTAAATTAGTGAAAATAGAGATTATCTAGTTGAAGGCATTTCGAATGTCTAAAGAATTCTACTGTTCTTTCGCTATATTATTTCTCTTTCATATGGTTTGATAAAAAAGCAAAAAGTTCGGGTGTGATTTTTTTCCAATAATCCCAATCATGAGCACCATCGTGAATTCTAAATTCATGCTTTATTTTTTTATCCGCCATTGAGATATGTAACTTGGCGTTATTTACGGATAAGGCATCATCATCCCCACACGTAACAAGCCACGCCTGATCTATTTTTGTTTCTTTTTGCGTTTGGTCAAAATAACTGAGAACATCATACTTTTGATACCATTTCTTCAATATCTCTTCATTAATATCCGGATATCTGTTTTTTAAATATCCAGGAACGTATCCCCTTACTGCGCCACTAAGCGATACAACGGTTCCAAAAGCATCCGGTTCATGGATCGCATATTGTAATGCCGCCGCTCCTCCCAGGGAAGCACCAGCTATAGCCTTGCCCATCTTGTCTTTACTAACTCTGTAGTTCTTTTCAATAAATGGAACAAACTCCCGAAAAAAGAAATCCTCATAATTGAAATCACCTGCGGGATCATTAAAGTAACTTATTCTTTTGGTGCCATAATTCGCATCAGGAGTTACCACGACCATTGGTTGTATATCGCCTTTCGAAATTACATCATCCAAATAGCTTTTCAGCTGACCATAACCATACCAAGACTCATTATTGGGAACGGTATTAGCAGGACCGGCAGGATGAAGAAGGTAAACAACGGGATAGTTCTGACTAGCGGATGCATAACCGGCGGGAAGATAGATGGAATACTTTACCTCATTCTTCAACACCTGACTTTTTACTGAACTTGACTGATCAAGAACAGATTGATTTTGCCCCTGTAGGGAATTAAAACATAAAAATAGAACAGCTATTACCGATATATACCTAATCATAACTTTATAAATTTTTTAATGCGATTTTATTTTTAAATAGTATTCCTTAAAATACTAAAAGACCTAGAATTAAGCAAATTTATTAACGGCAATATTTATGTTATGACATAATTGAAACAGGATCAATTCGAAAAAGCTTGTTTATTGTGATTACTTTCAGTATAAAACTAAGAGTAAACTATATATAGTTCCATAATGAATAAAGTCTTTAAGAACAGATAGATCTTCACTTCACAGCTCGGCTTATATGGTGATCAATACGACTAATTTAAGAATTCATAATAGGCTGACCTCTCCCCAATTTAGGAGTGTTCTAAAGTAGAAAATTCCGCTGTTTTAACATGTTTTTCGATAAACATTTCGGGCGTCATATCCCCTAAACAGCTGTGGGGTCTGAAGGTGTTGTACTCTTCCCTCCAGATTTCAATTTTTTCCTTCGCATCTTCCAAAACAGAAACAACGTCACTTCCTTTAAGCCCCTGTCCAACCTCAATAGCCATGCATTTACGGCTATAGTTATCCACTATAGTTAAGCAGCGGATTTTCCTGCCATCGAACACCGCATCAGCGATAAAGTCCATACTCCAGCAGTCATGTAAATTGGAAAAAATCGGTCTCTCGGATCGATGAGCAGCGGCGCGGCAGCGTCTGGGCCTTTTCACCCGTAGATTTAAGCCTTCTTCCTTATAAATTCTATAAATCCGTTTTTGATTATCCCGCCAGCCTTCACGTTTCAATAGAACGACGATCCGCTCTATTCCGTAACGGACACGTGTTTCAGCAATGCTTTTTATGCGAAGGCGTAATGGACTGTCATCTGGTCTATGGAGTTTATAATACCAAACTGAGGTGCTCAGCAGAGATATCTCGCACGCTCTGCGTAGGGAAATTAATTTACCGACTATTGTGGGCAAAACTACTTAACACTATTTCGTTTGAAAATCACAACATTATACTGTTAAAGAATATGTTCAGGTCACTACTGGGATGACAAAGAATAAAGAAACCAAAGTGACAGACTTTTCAGGAACATTAGTCGTTAAAGTAACTTCTTATAACACGAATCAACCTGCAAAAAATATAGGTGTTGTCATCATTCCTGTTAATAACTACGAATATGAGCAATATATTTCAAAAAACTTAGCTAACGCAGAATTTAAAGGTGTGACTTGGCGAAAATGGAATTGCTACTTTAGAGATCGCATCTGGCAAAGATTATGTCGTCTTACTCTATAATACAACAACCTTGTCAAATCTTAACTGGGGCACAACATCGATTCAAAAAGGTATGACGATGAACTATTTTGCAGGTTTTTAATCAATAATTAGCTGATAAAAAACTTTAATGATATGAAAGGCTATTTTTTTATTGTGCTCACACTGTTGATTGCAACAGTTTCCTGTGAGAAGGAGGTCGTTGTCAAACTGGCAGAAGGGGAAATTACAGGAAAATTAAACTACAAATTGACAGACGATACTGGTAAGGGATTGTCTGGTCTCAAAGTTTACATTTATAACCGTGGGAGCAATCAAGATCCTAATTCACCGATAGATTCACCGATAGATTCAGCTATTACGAGCAGTGTTGGCGAAGTCAATTTTATTGATTTGTTACCTAATAATTATCAACTAAGGACAGATTCTATAAAATTAAATAACAACGATTACAGCGTCGATGAATATGTACAGATTACAGCGGGTATAGAACGTAAAAAAACAACAAAGGTAACTGATTTCTCGGGCACCCTGATAATTCGGTTACTATCGTACGAAACCCGCACCCCTATTCAAGATCAGGGAGTCGTCGCATTTCCTGTCAATAAGATCCATGTCACCTCTGATAATATCGCGGATGTAGTAAAAGTTCGACGCTGAAAAGGCTGACGGATAAAAATGGATACGTAAGACTAAAAGTACCAGCTAACCAAATTTTTGATTTTATTGTTCACCACAAGATATATGGTAACTATGGCTGGGGGTTTGGCTCTTACCAGGTAGCTAAGGGTAAAACGTTAAATATGACACTCTACAGCAGTTTTCTTTAACGCAGTAACATTTCTTCTTAACAGCTACGCCTAATTATTAAAGCTGGAAACTTGTTATTTCTACTTAATCGCTAAAACGCGCGCTGTAGTCTTTGTTAAATTTACTGGAATATAGATTAAAGGGGGAATAATATCCCCCTTTAATATTTGGGTAAAAGGATCCATATCGCACAAATACAATGGATCTTGGTCTATTTACACTTGAAGATGCTATCGATAATAGACGCCCGCTTTGCATATTTGCGATTAATGACGGTATACAGCAAATTTGTAAGCGTATTTTTCTCCTAGAACTGACTTACCTTAAAAGCGTACTTTGTTTAACAATATCCCTGATTTTCAACTGGTATAAATAAGCGATAGCCAGGAAAGAGAAAAAATCCGAAAAGCCCTGCAGCCACGTCCTTTTTTGAATTGAATGTGGTAACAATCGCAGCAAATTATGGATAGGATAAATCAAATCCTAATGATAGTAATGCCACCATGAGACACGAAACGATTAGAGTTAAATTTAGGCTTAGCATTAGTACGGTTGTTGCTCCGAGACATTCTTTAATAACCACTACAGATAGAAAGTGCCTTTTTATAAGCTTACTATATTTTTCGACAATAAGAATTATTTAATAGTGGGATATTTTTTGGTTAATTATAACCATTGGCAATATTTGCTGAATTAGGATAAATTTGCTCTAAATAAAAGTCACATTGCAAATCATCAATTTAGGCGTAATTACAAGGAAAGGACAAATTAATTGGTCTAACCTAACACCTTTTAAATAATATGTTTTATAAATTACAACAAAATAAATTTATCCAATGGACGATTATTCATATCAGATACCTTGTTGCATTGGCATTCGTCCCTTCCGGGTTTACAAAAATGGTTGGCGAAAGATTTACTCAATTACCTACAACAAGTGCCATAGGGCAGTTTTTTGAAGTACTTTATCTTTCCGGTATCTATTATAACTTTCTAGGTGTTATGCAGATAATTACTGCAATCCTTCTGATGACGCAGCGATTTGCATTAATTGGAACATTTCTCTTTTTGGCCATAACAGCCAATATCTGGATGATTACAATTTCAATGCACTTTAAGGGTACTTGGATAATCACTAGTTTGATGATGTTTGCGGGTTTAATTCTACTTTATTGGGATAAAAATAGAATCTCCGAATTGAATTCGGAATATGATTCACCAAAAAAATGTATCCTCCAAAGGTCTCAAGAATTTGGGTTAATGCGGGTATAATTTATATAAGCACCCTGCTCACCCTTTGCTTTGTTGGTTCGAAAAACGATATGATATCTAAAACCATTTATGTCATCGCACTATTTATTTTAGTAGCCACTACGCTTTACTCCAATTTTGTTTTCTGGAAAAAATCAGATCAAATTAAATAGAATTAATCCTTTTGAATGACTTTCTGAACGCCAACGAAGTCATGTTGGTCTTGGCCTTAAATAGTTTATTAAATGATTGTGAATGTTCAAAGCCCAGTTTATAGCCGATCTTACTGATGGTTAGTTCAGTTGTGGAAAGCTTTTCTTTGGTCTTTTCAATCACTTTCTCATGAATGATCTGCTGGGGCGTCTGCACTGTCAGGGATTTGAGCAGGCTCCGCATATACTGTGACGACATATTGAGTTGCTCGGACAGCAGCTGTACAGTTGGTAATCCACTTTGCATGATGTCCCTTCCTTTAAAATAGGCATCAAGAAAGATCTCCAGCTTTTCCAAATTCTGCTTGATCCATGATTCATTGAAAAAGGCCTATAAAACAAAAAATCCTCTTTATATTCAGTAAAGAGGATTTTTGTACCCGGAGCCGGAGTCGAACCGGCACGGTTTCCCACTGGTGTTTGAGACCAGCGCGTCTACCAATTCCGCCATCCGGGCATATCCGTTTGGGATGATGCAAAAGTAAGCAAAGTTTTTATTATTCCAAATTACCTTACTGATCATTTTTAAAACCCACTGAGAATGAATAAGAAAATTTAAAAAAAACTTTTAACTCCGCTATAGATAGATTGAAAATGGGCTTTTTTACCTAATTTTAATTAGGAAACAATCAAATGATCATGGAAAAAGTAAAACTCGGAAATAGTGAAATTGAATTCAAACCGCTTGTCTTTGGTGGAAATGTATTTGGTTGGACCGTAGATGAGAAGCAATCCTTCGCGCTGTTAGATTCTTTTGTCGATATGGGATTCAGCCTGATTGATACATCTAACAACTATTCGCATTGGGTACCGGGGCACAGCGGATCTGAATCAGAAACAATCATTGGCAAATGGATCAACAAACGAGATACGCGTGATAAAATTCAGATTGCCACAAAAGTCGGTGGACGCCGAATGGATAATAGTAAACCTAATCTGAAAAAAGAGTATATTATTAAAGCTGTGGAAGATTCGCTCTTGCGCCTGAAGGTAGATACAATTGATCTTTATCAATCTCATCACGATGATCTGACAATCGGAATCGATGAAACACTGGAGGCTTACCATCACCTGATCCAGACTGGAAAAATAAAATGGATCGGTGCATCAAATCTCAGTCCGGAACGGATTGCGGAATCCCTCCAGATTGCTGAGGAGCACAATCTGCCCGCTTATATTGCTATCCAGCCGGAATACAACCTTTACGACCGAGTGAAATATGAAGAACAGTATGAACAATTGGCCCTTAACAATCACCTGGGTGTAATCAGCTACTATTCACTCGCCAGTGGCTTCCTATCGGGTAAATACCGCTCTTTGGATGATATAAAAGAGGTAAAGCGCTACGATGCATTAAAAGACAGGTTTAATGCGCGTGGTCTCCGTATTTTAGATGTATTAGCTGAGATAGCCCATAGCCAACAAGCAAGCATGTCAGCCATTGCCCTAGCCTGGATTTTACATAGACCTTCGGTTACAGCGCCTATTGTAAGTGCAACCAGTATCCAGCAGCTCGAAGAACTCAGCAAAGCTGTCGAAATCAAACTAACACCTGAAGAGTGTTACCTATTGGACAAAGCAAGCTCATAGTAAGCTAAAATACGGATAAATTAATTTAATGATTTGAAAACAAACATATTAAGCCTAAAATAATGGTGTAACCAAATAATATTTGGCCTTAAAGCATAGAGAGGAATCAGACAGCCTTCAATACTGAAAACATATTATTTACATAAAACACATAAAACCCTGTCTACCAACAATAAAAAAAGTGCAACAAAATATTATTTTGCTGCACTTTTTTATTAAATCGGGCTTTATTGATCTTGCTTATTTATCTTCTTCATTCAATAGCGACAGAATGGCAACGGGCACCATTGCACTGATATCGCCTCCATTAAACCAGACATCCCTAACAATGGAAGAAGAAATATGAGCTGTTCCGGATCTACTCATTAAGAAATAACTTTCCACCTCATTATTGAGCAACAGATTATTTTGAGCAATGGCGTTTTCAAATTCGAAATCATTGGTATTCCGGAGCCCACGTAATATAAAACGCGCTTTAACCTGCCTGCAGAACTCCACGGTTAAGCCCTTATATTTATGCACCTCAACCCCGCTTACGTCGCTAAAAACACGGCTAATTGAATCTACCCGTTCGTCGTGATCTAACATACCCTTTTTATTGGCGTTATATCCTACCGCAATAATGATTTTATCAAATAGCGGCATTGCTCTTTCGACAAGGTCTTGATGCGCTAAAGTAAAAGGGTCAAATGATCCCGGAAAAACAGCAATTTTCATATTAGATCGTATTAGTGTAAAAAGAAAATGATGAATACCCGTATTTCCTAGTTTCTATAAAATTTGGATGATCTTCCATCTGCCTTGTTGACGGATGCTCAACAACGAGGAGCCCACCATTACGCAGTAATTGTTGGTCAAAAATTAGTTTTGGTAATTGTGGTAATTTAGGAATATCATAAGGTGGATCAGCAAAAATAAAATCATAAGTATCCCTACAGCTAGCAATGAATTTGAACACATCGGCTTTTCTTGCTTTAATCTGCTCCAATTTCATCTTATCCGCTGTATCATTGATGTATTGCACACATTTGAAATGAAGGTCTATCGCATCTACATGCTCCACATCCCTCGATGCGAGCTCAAAACTAATATTCCCTGTTCCTGCAAAAAGATCCAGACATGCTAAACCATCAAAATCCAGCTTGTTCTGTAAAATATTAAACAGCGCTTCTTTGGCGATATCCGTGGTTGGTCGCACAGGTAAATTATTTGGTGGATTGAGCCTTAAGCCACCTAAACGACCTCCGATTATTCGCATAGTATAGAATCAAATAATACATTATATGGCGCCAAATTTGAGTCGACTTCCCTATCTGCCAATACAACTTTTGTTTTTAAATCCAATATTTCAATATCAGCAGTATAAGTCGAGATACGCTTATAATAAGATTCATTTGGGATTTCTCCTGAAAGAAGCACTTTGTTAATGGAGTCGCCAAGGTTGAATTGGGTTAAAATATTAAGCACATAATAGCTAATATCATCCAGCGTATGAATTTCAAAACTATTATAGAGCTGGAAAACACCGTTTTTAAACAGGTAAAAATCAACCGTATTTTCAGCTACAAAATGAAGCCCTAAGACACTACCTCGAATCGAAACGCGCTCCTGTGCGCGGTCAAGCACAACAGCGAACTCGGGAAGTATCACAGCATCAGGAAACAACCTCCTCCATCTATTTAATAACAATCCATCAAACTGATATACAGCAATTAAATTAAGGTTATCTAAAGAATAGCTAAAGGTATTTTCAAGATCAGATGTGCCTAAAAACTTCAGGTAATCGCCCATCTTTTCACTCAGAAAAAACTCTTTCGGAATAAATGTAAAAGTTTGATGTGGTATCACCACACGGACAAATCGAAACGGAAGACTCATAATTCGCGTGGCATCTAAAATCGGCTCCTCTGAAGGATACTCGATCAAAATCGGCGCAACCGACTTTTTATCAACCACTGCCAAGACATCTTTCTGAAAGCCAGCCTTGACCAAAAGATTGTACTCTGGTAAATAATGAATATTGAATTGCTTTGAAATATAATTCATTCGCTGAATTGTAAAAATTAAAATTTCTTAAAGCAAAAATAGCTTTTTCTAGAGGATAAGACAAACCTTTTAAATAACTTTGAAGGTGTTCATCAAAAATCTGTTAATACAGCAATTTCCATGGCAGGCCACCGGTCAGCAGTTGGAGGCCTTCGAATTACTGGAAGAATTTCTACTCGCTTTTGACAAGCAATCCTGCTTTGTACTTCGAGGATACGCCGGTACGGGAAAGACAACGTTAATTTCGGCGCTGGTCAAAGTACTGCCAGCATTACGCAAAAAAGCTGTTTTGCTGGCTCCAACGGGCAGGGCTGCAAAAGTGATTACCTATTATTCGGGTCGCAAAGCACTGACAATCCACAAGAAAATCTATCGAAAAAAATCTGCTGTTTCATTTCAGCTGGATTTCACTTTAGCGGAGAATCTTCATGAAGATACCCTATTTATTATCGATGAAGCTTCAATGATCTCCAATGCTCCTGTAAATGCCTTTTCGGGAAGTCTTTTGGATGACCTGATCCGCTATGTGCAATCCGGGAAGAATTGCACCCTACTATTTGTCGGAGATACCGCTCAGTTACCACCTGTAGGACTCCTGGACAGCCCCGCATTAAACCCAAATTATCTCGAAAATGAATTTCATCTATGCGTTTATCCGTTTGAGCTGACCACAGTGGTACGTCAATCCAAAGATTCTGGCATACTGTATAATGCGACAAAAATACGCGAAGAGATAACCTCTGCAGAGGAAGATCAAGATAATTTTCCTTTTCCTAAATTCATAACTAAAGGATTCAAAGACCTTTACAGAATGACAGGTGAACGATTAATCGAAGGGATAAACTATGCCTATGACAAATATGGACTCGAAAATACAATGATTATCTGCCGTTCAAACCGCTCCGCAAATTTGTACAATCAAAACATAAGAAATAGGATCTTATTTCGGGACGAAGAACTCACCGGCGGAGATTATATTATGGTTGTAAAAAACAACTACTTCTGGCTACAGGAAAATAACCTGGGCGATGGATTTATCGCAAACGGCGATATGGCCAAAGTACGAAAAGTGAGCAATATCCATGACCAGCATGGATTTCGATTTGCAGATGTCACACTTGAATTTGTAGACATTGACGAAATAGAACCTATCACTTGCCGCGTCATCCTAGACAGCCTCTATACGGATAGTCCCAACCTGCCCTATGAAACCCAAAAAGCACTCTACGAAGAGATCGCCTTAGATTATGCCGATATTATGGATAAAAAAGACCGCCTCGAAGCAATCAAAAAAGATCCCTATTATAATGCACTTCAGATTAAATTTGCATTTGCAATTACCTGCCACAAAGCGCAGGGCGGCCAGTGGCCAATCGTCTTTGTAGACCAGGGTTATTTAAACGATGACATGTTGGATCTTGAATTTTTAAGATGGCTATATACCGGGGTGACACGGGCAACAAAGGAGCTTTTTTTGGTTAATTTCAGTGAAAACTTCTATCCATCATAGGATTATTACACGAATCATTCGCAAAAGAACCTCATTATAGATATTTTTACATCCAAAACCATTATTGCACGATTATCTATATTATTATTTAATGCATAAGTTCTACTTTATCTTAGCGGTCAGCTTATTACCCTATATGGGTACCGCACAACAGGCGAAAGAGGTGCCTATAAAGGCCAACTATCAGTTGGCAGCGAAATTTTCCCCTGAAAAATTAAAGAAAATGATTTTTTCAACCAGTATCAAACCAAACTGGATCAATTTTTCTGATCGCTTTTGGTATGATTACGCAAGCCCGCAGGGAAGAAACTGGTACATTATTAATCCCGCCCTGAAAAAGAAAGAACTCCTTTTCAATAATGACGACATCGCCGCTCAAATTACTAAAATCGTTAAAAACCCTGTAGATGCCCAACACCTGGAATTACAAGGGCTTCGGTTTACTAAAGATGAGAAGAAATTAAGATTTCAGGTTCAGAGTACGCAAGATACCGTCAAATCCAAGGATGAAATACAAAAACTCAAGAATAAGTCCGATACCACCAAAAAGAAACTATTTTATCTGGAATACGATCTGGCAACAAAGTCTGTCTTAGAAATCAGTGACTCGACAAAAGTAAAACCACCTTTGGGTTGGGCGAGCTTCTCCCCTGATACCAATACAGTTTACTTTGCAAAAGACTACAATTTGTATTGGATGGACAGGTCCAACTATCTTAAAGCGGTAAAAAATGAAAAGGACAGCACCATTGTAGAACACCAAATTACAAAAGACGGTGTGCAATATTATGCTTGGGGCGGCGATGAATACAGTACAACTACTGGTGACGAAAAAGAAAAAGATAAAGAAAATGAACCTAAACGTAAGCGGGTATGGATCAGCTGGTCGCCAGATGGGCGTTATTTTACCTTGAGCAGAAAGGACAACCGTTCATTAAAACCTTTGTGGGTAATCAATAATGTTGGCTCATCCCGCCCCACACTTGAAACGTATAAATACCAGATGCCAGGTGAGGTCGATTCGACGGAAACTGAACTTTATATCTTTGATGCAGGAGCAAAAACTCCACGTCGCATCGATGTGTCCGCGTTTAAAAATCAGACCCTCTCAACCTGGACAAAAACTCCGGATAAAAATTCGTATAAAGAGGATTACTTTATCAATTACTGGTTAGGCAATAACGAGGAATTTTACATTTCACGTTCTAGCCGCGACCTCAAACGGATTGACCTCCTAAAAGTCAATGTAAATGGCACAGTAAACAACATTATCCAAGAACGCTCCAATGTCTATCTGGATGCTCAAAAACCATTCCTGATTGAATATAAAAAACAATTGATCCATTGGTCAGAAAGAGACGGATGGGGCCATTACTACCTGTACGACACAAATGGAAAATTGATTAATCAGATTACAAAAGGTGCCTTTCATTCGGAAGAAATTACTGGTTTAGACCCTGCTTCAGGAACACTATACTTTACAGCATCGGGCCGTGAGAAAAACGAAGACCCTTATTATCTGCACCAATATAGTATAAATACAGGAGGCTCTGGTATTAAATTATTAAACCCGGGAAACTTTGATCACCAGGTGGAAATGAGTGAATCTTCTAGGTACTTTGTTAATAACTCCTCCAGGGTCAACACAACGCCCGAATCTGTCTTGTACAATAGCAATGGACAAAAAGTAATGACATTGGAAAAGGCCGATCTGTCGTTACTTTTTGCTGCTGGTTACAAATTTCCGGAACCCTTTAAAGTAAAAGCTGGAGATGGTACCACGGATCTTTATGGGGTGATGTATAAACCATTTGATTTTGACAGCACCAGAATGTACCCCATTGTCGAATATGTCTACCCTGGGCCTCAGACCGAAGCGGTCAATAAGTCATTTGGCAGAAGCATGGACCGAATCGACAGGCTAGCACAGTTCGGTTTTATCGTCATCACCGTCGGTAACCGTGGCGGACATCCTTCACGTTCGCAGTGGTACCATACCTATGGTTACGGAAATCTGCGCGACTATGGTTTGGAAGATAAAAAAGTGGCCGCAGAACAGCTTGCTGACCGCTATAAATATATTGATATTAACCGTGTGGGTATAACTGGCCACTCCGGGGGAGGATTTATGTCTACAGCAGCGATGCTTGTGTATCCTGATTTCTTTAAAGTTGCCGTGTCTGGAGCAGGAAATCATGAAAACCAAATCTACAACCGCTGGTGGAGCGAGCGCCATCATGGTGTAACAGAAAAGGTATCCGCTAAAGGAGATACTACGTTCTCGTACCAGATCAATAAAAATACAGAGATCGCAAAAAATCTTAAAGGTAAACTATTGATCGCCACCGGCGATATCGATAACAATGTACACCCGGCTAACTCGATTCGAATGGTCGATGCACTCATTAAAGCCAACAAAAGATTTGATTTCTTACTATTACCGGGACAAAGACATGGTTTTGGTGATATGACAGAGTATTTCTTTTGGAAAATGGGCGATTACTTTAGCCAGTATCTGTTGGGCGATTCCAAAATGAACGAGGTCGACATGACCGAAATAAATCGGGAAAAGCCACAAAGATAACGGCTATATGACATACGATGAAAAATTAGCATTTCTATCCGTTACCTTGAGATCTTTCGAGGTAGCGGATTTTTCTTTGGATATTCTTCAGGGAATAACACTAAGCGATCTGTTGAATATTTCCTTAGAGAAAGATAAAAAGATCGCCTTTCGCGCCGCATGGGTTTTTGAAACCATCGTTTTAAAAAATACGGCACTGCTAAAATCTGTTCTCCCACAATTCCTGGATAATTTAAAAAAACAAAAGAATTGGAGCTGCCTTAGAAGTTACACTAAGGTTCTGCTATTTTTGACGTCGAAAAAAAATAAAGAATATACACTTGGGAATGAGGCGGAAGAACAAATCATCGAGTACTCCTTCCAATGGATGATCGACCCTCCCTGTCCTGTCGCTGTATTGGTCAACTGCCTGGACGTCTTAAATAACCTACGAAAAAAGCATCCCTGGGTACAGGAGGAGTTACAGGCGCAAATAAACTATTTTCAACGGACAAAACCTAGTCCAGCCCTAATGAGCCGGACTAATAAAATTATGCAGCAGAAAAGTTAAAATACACTTTTCATTCGCGCTTAAAACAGTGTGTTTCCTTTCGAATGATTGACACGGCCCAAGTGCTTATAGGCCGCTTCGGTACACTCGCGACCCCTTGAGGTCCGCATAATGTACCCTTCTTGAATCAAAAAGGGTTCATAGACTTCCTCAATCGTACCTTCATCCTCACCAACAGCAGTAGCTACAGTTTTTAGTCCGACAGGTCCTCCTTTAAATTTGTCTATAATAGTCGTTAAGATTTTGTTGTCCATCTCGTCTAAACCATTTTCATCCACATTAAGCGCGTGCAAAGCATATTTCGCTATTTCTTTATCGATGCTTCCGTTACCTTTTATCTGAGCAAAATCCCGTGTACGGCGCAGTAAAGCATTGGCTATCCGGGGTGTACCCCTGCTCCTCCGCGCAATCTCATAGGCCCCTTCCTCGGATATCGGTGTGTTTAAGATATGAGCCGAGCGCAACACAATAGTTGTCAGCAATTTTGCATCGTAATATTGGAGGCGTGAATTAATTCCAAAGCGTGCACGCAAGGGGGCAGTCAAAAGTCCCGAGCGTGTTGTGGCCCCGATCAAGGTAAACGGATTCAGGGAAATCTGAACAGAACGTGCATTTGGTCCTGTTTCCAGCATGATGTCAATTTTGAAATCCTCCATAGCCGAATAAAGATATTCTTCCACCAAAGGACTTAATCGATGAATCTCATCGATAAACAAAACATCACCTTCTTCCAAATTTGTTAATAACCCTGCTAAATCACCCGGTTTATCCAATACAGGTCCTGAAGTAATTTTGATACCAACCCCCATCTCATTCGCAATAATATGCGACAAAGTTGTTTTTCCTAAGCCCGGAGGGCCATGCAGCAAAACGTGATCCAGCGCCTCGCCTCTCAGCCTAGCCGCTTTCACAAAAATATTGAGGTTCTCTAATATTTTAGCCTGTCCGGTAAAGTCTTCAAAAGCCTGAGGCCGCAATGCTCGTTCAATATCACGGTCGGTATTACTGAGACGTTCTGCATTTGGATCTAAATTCTCGTTCATTGTGGCAATATTTTTAATTTCTCTTATAGCGCTTTCCGATACTACCTAATTTTAATTGGATTACACCAAAAAATGCTTCCTTAAAGATACTCGTACTCATCTTTGATGTACCTTCGGTCCGATCTGTAAATATAATGGGTACTTCGACCACCTTAAAGCCATATTTTATGGCTGTGAATTTCATTTCAATCTGAAAGGCATAGCCTACAAACTTAATCTTGTCGAGCGGGATTGTTCCAAGGACTTCCCTTGTAAAACAAACAAATCCGGCAGTAGCATCCTGGATATCTATCCCTGTTATAAAACGAACATATACCGAAGCAAAATACGACATCAGTACCCGGCTCATTGGCCAATTGACCACATTCACGCCCTTGATATAACGCGAACCTATACTCATATCAGCACCATACACGCAAGCCTGCCGTAAACGAAGCAAGTCCTCTGGATTGTGGCTGAAATCTGCATCCATTTCAAAAATATAATGGTAATGTTCGCGGGATAGCGCCCATTTAAATCCATGAATATACGCCGTTCCCAGCCCTAGTTTCCCGGTTCGCTCTTCGATAAACAAACGGCCAGTAAATTCATGAAGCTGTAAATTCTTGATGATGGTAGCCGTTCCATCCGGGGAACCATCATCTACAATTAAAATATCAAATGCATGTGATAAGGAAAAAACTTTGCGAATGATTTTTTCAATATTTTCCTTTTCATTATATGTTGGAATGATAACTAAACTATCCGTCACTTTTTTATATTTAAGACCAGTAAAGGTAATCATTTACGTTAAATTCTAGTGCAGGAATTCGACGAAATATACAGGATAATCAACATTGCACAGATGAAAAAGCAGTAAACCCTTCAAGCGCAAACCAACACCGAAATCATTAATAACTTACATTAATAGGTGCATCGATAAAAAAAAAAGAAAAGCCCGCTACTTTGGGAGTAACAAGCTTTCATTAACCAATTATAAACTTAAATTATGAGACTGCAAATATGATGAAAATTGCTTTCATTTACAAATTTATTTGCGTTTTCCTGCAACATTTTCAATACAATCCCTATTTTGTTTTGCTAAATCGTTTATAAAACATGCATACTACCGCAATCTAACGATCCACCTCTCCTAAAACGATATCGATAGATCCAAGAATTGCAATCAAATCAGCAATCAGCACGCCTTTTCCGAGTTCTGAAATCACCGAAAGGTTATTGAAACTTGGCCCCCTTGATTTTACACGCAATGGAATATCTGATTTATCTTTTGTGACAAAGTAAAAACCCAATTCTCCCTTCGGATTTTCAGCACGCACATAATAATCCTGAGCTTTCAAATTTACTTTCTTCGGTACAAGAGCCCGCGGATCAAATTCGGCTGTACGTTTAAAATCTTTCTGCAATCGTTCAAGGCATTGCTCAACGATGCGAACAGATTGCTTGACCTCATCTACCCTAACTTTATAACGGTCCCAGCAATCACCGAGTGTTCCCATTTCACCTGTTCCTACAGGTATCTCAAAATCAATCTCTGGATAAACCGAATAGCCATCTATTCGTCTCAAATCCCATTTTATACCCGAAGCCCGCAGCATAGGTCCCGATACACCATAATTTATCGCAACGTCAGCAGGAAGTACACCTATTTTAGCCGTACGGGATATAAATATCTGATTCTGAGTTAATATCTCATCCAGTTCGACCAATTTAGGTTTGAAGTATGCAATAAATTCTGCACAACGTGCTTCAAAGCCAACAGGCAAATCATAAAACAAACCACCAACCCAAATATAGTTGTACAACATCCGGGAACCAGAAGCCCACTCAAGCATATTCATAATATGTTCACGGTCACGAAAACACCAGAGAAACGGCGTTGTTGCACCGATATCAATGCCATATGTTCCAATAGCAATCAGGTGCGATGCAATTCGATTGAGTTCACAGACCAGCACCCGGATGTACTCTATTCTTTTGGGTAGCCTACTGTCGAGACCAAGCATGCGTTCGACACCCATAACGAAAGCATGACTATTATTCATTGAGGCTAGATAATCTAGACGATCAGTAAAAGGAATTGTCTTTGCATAATTTAACGATTCGGCATGCTTATCAAAACAGCGGTGTAGATACCCTAAATGGGGAACAACCTCTTTCACAACCTCTCCGTCTGTAATCAGCTGAAGCCGGAGTACGCCATGCGTCGAAGGATGCTGAGGCCCCATGTTTAACACCATTTCCTGACTGGATATCGCTGTAAGGTGTTTTTCATAGCGCACTAGTGCCTCTCTATATTTTGGATTCGCCATTTCGATCAATTAATATGAATGCCATGATATGTTTCTGCCTCTTGATAATCCTTGCGCAGAGGATACCCTTCCCAATCGTCGGGAAGCAGAATCCTTCTAAGATCCGGGTGTCCCTCAAAATAAATTCCCATCAGGTCAAACGCTTCCCGTTCATGCCAATCTGCCGTACGCCATACCGAAGTAAGCGAAGGAATCTCAGGTAATTCGTCCAGCGAACGATGACCAGACAGCTCAACTTTTAAGACCAAACCGTGTTGATAAGGCAATGAATTGAGATGATAGACAACGGTAAAATGCGTTTGATAGTCCACCGCAGTAAGATTGCTTAAAAAATCAAAGTACAGCCCCTCTGTATCCCTCAGGAACAAACAGACGGCTATTATATCGGCCTTATCAATAAATAATGCAGGCTGCAGCCCATTGCGATCTTCCTTAAGAATAATTTGAGTTCCAAATCTGGAAACCAACATCGATTTAATTTCGTCAAATGTCATATTTATGGAGCTATACGTGTAATCTTCCAGGAATCAGACACTTTTTTATAAACGATACGATCATGCAGCCGGCTTGCACGTCCCTGCCAAAACTCGAAATAAATCGGTTTCAGCAGATAGCCGCCCCAATGTGATGGTCTAGGTACAGCTTCGCTTCCATTATATTGGTGCTCGAATTCTTCCACCCTGTTTTCCAAAAAACTGCGGTTTGGAATCTCGTGGCTCTGCGGGGAAGCCAGTGCACCGATACGGCTCGCTTTGGGTCGTGATTGAAAATATTCATCCGAATCGGCCTCACTTACAAAATCAATAACACCTTCGATCCGGACCTGCCGCTGTAATTCAGGCCAGAAAAACAATAATGCAGCATGCGGATTAGCTTTCATGTCTTCCCCTTTACGACTCTCATAATTTGTAAAAAAGACTAAACCTTCTGCTACAATATCCTTCAATAGAACAACTCGAGAGGACGGCAAATGATGGGAAGAGACGGTTGAAAGCACCATAGCATTGGGTTCGGTCACCTCGCTGTGAATAGCCGCATCAAACCATTTTTTAAACTGGTGGACTGGATCACGATCCACATCCGATTCAGATAGGCTACCTAATACGTAATCCTGTCTGATTGCTGCAATATCTTTATGTTGAATGGACATAGAAACCTATATTTATGTCCTACAAACTTACTAAAATCATTGCTTTTTCTCTATAAAGTTAGTAGAAATTGACAAAATCCCAATTTTGGCACAAATCTCGCATAGTTCTAATTAAAAAAGATTAGATCAACAACTCATTAAAATACGCGCTATATGTTTACCGAACTTGACCCACAAAAAGGAAGTCTGTTAATTTCCGAACCGTTTATGTTAGACCCTAGATTCCTCAGATCCGTGATATTGCTATGTGAATACAATACGGAGGGATCTCTCGGCTTTGTTTTAAATAATCAAACCAATGTCCGCATAGGCCAATTATTGGAATCTATACCGGATTGCAATTTTCCCATCTACGTGGGTGGCCCCGTGGCTCAGGAAAGCCTCTTTTTTGTACATAACCGGTTTGATTTATTGCTGAGTGGCGAAGAAGTTGCTCCTGGAATCTATTTCGGAGGCGATGAAGAGAAGCTTATCGAAGCCATCCAAACGGATAGCATAAAAGCTGACGAATTAAAATTCTTTATCGGCTATTCCGGATGGTCTGCAGGTCAACTGGACGGGGAAATCAAAGAGAATAGCTGGGCTGTACAGAATAAATACCACCATCAGCTCATTTTTGAAGGGAATGGTGAATTGCTATGGAAGGATGCCATTATTGGACTTGGCCCTAAATATGCACATGTTGCCAACTTTCCACAGAGCCCTAGCCTGAATTAGGCTAAGGGGCTTTCGCTTGCTGACAGTTCCCTTTAAGATCCGATAGAAGCGACCCATAGATGTATGACAAAATGGGAAGTTTCCTGCCATCATGTCCTATTAAAACCGATTTGGAACACAGATTGTACGTTTTTAACAAATCATAAAATTAAAAATAGCGACATATAAATTATGAATCCAGAAAAAGGTAGTATTTCAATTCACACGGAGAACATATTTCCCGTAATCAAAAAGTTCTTATATTCCGATAATGAAATTTTCTTGCGTGAACTGGTATCTAATGCCGTTGATGCTTCTCAAAAAATCAAACGCCTGGCTTCTTTAGGTCAATATCAAGGTGAAACAGGCGAATTGATTGTAGATGTAAAATTTGATGAAGCTGCCAAAACCATCACTATTTCCGACAATGGTATTGGTATGACAGCAGAGGAGATAAAAAAATACATCAACCAGATCGCTTTCTCAGGGGCCACAGAGTTCATGGAAAAATTCAAAGAAGCAAATGATGCAAATGAAATCATTGGCCGTTTTGGTTTAGGCTTCTATTCCGCATTTATGGTCGCCGATACGGTGGAAATCCAATCCTTATCTTATCAGGATGGCGCAGAACCGGCTCACTGGACTTGCGACGGTAGTACATCTTACGAAATTTCTACAGGAACAAGAACCACACGTGGTACTGATGTCATTTTACATATTAACGAAGAATCAACTGAATTTTTAAGCCAGGCACGTTTACAGGATATTCTAGATAAGTATGCTAAATTCCTTCCTGTACCCATTCGTTTTGGGACCAAGACCAATTCTGAACCGGATGGTGAAGACGAAGAAGGAAAACCAAAATACAAATCTGTAGAGGTAGACAACATCATCAATAATACTAACCCTGCCTGGACAAAGTCACCGTCTGAGTTAAAAGATGAAGATTATCTGGCATTCTACCGCGAGCTGTATCCGTATTCAATGGATGAACCATTGTTTTGGATCCACCTCAACGTCGATTACCCATTCAACCTGACCGGTATCCTTTACTTTCCTAAAGTTAAAAATGAACTGGAGATCCAGCGCAATAAAATTAAGCTTTACTCTAGACAGGTGTTCATTACCGACGAAGTGAAAGATATTGTTCCAGAATTCTTGATGTTACTTCACGGGGTGATCGATTCTCCAGACATCCCATTGAACGTATCGCGTTCATTTTTGCAGGCTGATAGCAACGTCAAGAAAATCAATAGTTATATCACCAAAAAGGTGGCTGACAAATTGAACGAAATATTTAAGACTGACCGCAAGGGCTTTGAAGAGAAATGGACGGATATCGGCTTATTTATCAAATATGGTATGCTAAGCGATGAGAAATTTGCGGAAAAAGCAAATGACTTCTGTTTAGTAAAAAACACGAACAACGAAAGTTTTACCATCAAAGAATATTACGAAAAAGTCAAAGACATTCAAGTAGATAAAGATGGAAACATTGTCTACTTATATACACATGATGCTGCCCAACAAGATGGCTTTATCCAAACTGCTTTAAATAAAGGCTATGATGTCTTGACGCTTGATGGCCCACTGGATACGCACTTCGCAGCTTATTTGGAGCAAAAGGGCGGTGAAAAGGTTCAATTGAAACGTGTGGATGCTGACGTTATCGATAAATTGATTCAGAAAGACGAAAAAGTCGAGCTGGCTCTTTCGGAAGAAGAATCCAAAAAAGCGCTGGAGGTTTTCGAAAAAGCAATTTCACGCCAAGATATGAAAGTTGAAGTTGACGCGTTAAATGAAGGTGATCTGCCCGTATCTGTAACGCTTGATGAATTTATGCGCCGAATGAAAGATATGGCCAAGACAGGTGGTGGTGGTATGAATTTCTATGGTTCATTGCCCGACAATTATAAGGTAACTGTCAACGGTAACCACCCACTGATCAAAAGAATTTTATCAGCATCCGACGAAGAGGGTTCAAAACTGGCAAAACAAGCTTTTGATTTAGCACTCTTATCCAGAGGTTTATTGTCCGGAGCCGATCTAACATCATTTGTGAAGAGAAGTGTAGAAATGATTTAATATAAGTTCCCCTTACAAAAAAGGCGGTTTCTATAATAGAAACCGCCTTTTTTGTAAAAAACGAAAAGCAAACGGGAACTTCTGGATTATTAAAGTAAACATTCCTGCCAATATGGACGCGCTTCGATGTTTTTTATTAAAATTTAATAAACTAATCTTCACCTAGTTGACTTTAAACGCTGTTTTTTTTCAGTCAAATATTTGGAGGGAATAGGGTTTAATCGTACTTTTGTATCATCAAAATCACGGTAGGTATAGCTCAGTTGGTTAGAGCACTAGATTGTGGTTCTAGGGGTCGTCGGTTCGAGCCCGATTACTTACCCAAAAAGGCAGATCAAATGATCTGCCTTTTTTTATTTGGTAGGTTCCCAGCCAACTAAATAAATTCTCTTTGACCAGCTACCCATAATCTAAACAAATTTCAAATAAAACTTCTTCCCTTTTACAATCCAGGTACAGGATCCATTAGCGGTGGATAGCGCGGATTATAAATAGCTACAGCAACTCTAGAGTCTGCACAGCCATAATATAAAAACCATTTTTGTTTAAAAAAGACCAATCCTTCGATAAAAACCGTTCCGTCTATATATTGCCCGCTTTTCTCGAAAGATTCCATGGGGCGCAAAAAAGGAACATCCATTCGCGCCAATACGCGCGTAGGATCTCGCGGATCAAATAGAACCTGCCCCGCAGAATAGGTGTTTTTAGCAAAACGCATATCTCCTTTCGCAGCATGATTCTTACCATTGTATAACAACAAAATTCCTTTATCCGTAAGCACTGCCGGAGGACCGCACTCAGTCAATGCGCTATCGAAATAACCATGCCTTGGAGAGATGAAGGGTTTCATTGCTCCTCTATTGTCTAGTACGGGTTCCCAGTCAATCAAATTATCGGATGTGGCACCATAAACACCGTACTCACCCCAGTACAACCAATATTTTCCGTTGATTTTAGCAACGACCTGCTTATTGCCTTTCAATACGGTCACAATTGAGGCTGATTTATGCGGCTCATTGATTAAATTGGGCTTATTTTTCGATTTTTTAAAAATAGGTCCATATTTAACCCAGTGTTTCAGATCAGAAGAGATGGCTAAACCTAAGCGCGGCACCTTTCGGTTCCATTGGGTGTAAAACATGACAAAGCGCCCATCCTCTGTTTGCGCTATCCGAGGATCCTCAGTCCCACCAGGCCATTCATTATCCTGTTGGTCGTCGGGAGCAGGATAGAATACCGGTGTTTTGAGTCGTTCGAAATGAATACCATCTGCACTGGCTGCTAGTCCCAGCCTGGAGGTACGGTGGCCAATCGCTTTTCCTGTCCGGTCCTCTGCACGATAAATGACATACACACTATCTCCCTTAACAACCGCTGCAGGATTAAAGGTATCGTTATTCTCCCATCGAATTTCCTTTTTCAGAATTGGATCATAAAATACCGAACCCGTATCTGGCTCAATAATTGGATTGACGCCTTCGGGCCGCTCAAAGCCCCCAAATACCCAATTTCCTTTTTTAAACTGTGCATTACGCTGTACGTTACAGCCGCTTAAAACGACGAACAGAATAGCGCCTGCAATTTTTACGATATTATTCATATTTTCATTGACTTTAATTACTTTAATATTGCTTTTAACAATAGCCTGTAAAAGCGGACATTATAATTGGTTACAATAGAAGATGAGCGAAATTATTGCTGATCAACGTTCAATACGCCCATCCATTATACGCTAAAAAAATAAGCCAATTTCAGGGCAAATAACTCATTCCATTTGCAATAGGCTGTTAACCTTCAAATAAATAGAAAACCGAATATTGCAATACACAGTATAAAATTATATATTTATAGCATGATCTCAAAACAGGAACATTACTATTCATTACAAGTATAGTAGAACATCCGCTTTTCCTCGGCGCTCTCCGGTTTATCTACTGACGACAAAAGAATTGCGTAATTGGCTATCTAAAATACGTTAGAAATAGAAAATCGATACGGGCGAAATAATAAAAAAAGCACTTGAGCTGTCCATAAATAAAATAATAACTGGCGAAATCTGCCGTATTTTAAACACAATGAAATATACTCAAATTAACACAGGAATACTTAGTTTCGGCATGTCTGGGCGTGTCTTTCACGCACCATTTATATCTACCAATCCACATTTCAATCTCAGTGCCGTTGTGGAACGCTCGAAAAAGGCCGCGCATGAATTCTATCCCGGAATAATAAGTTACGATACTATGGCTGACTTACTAGCTGACGATACTATAGAACTGGTTATTGTGAATACACCAAACTATACACATTTTCAATATGCCAAAGAAGCCCTAGAAGCAGGTAAACATGTTTTGATAGAAAAGCCCGCTGTCGATGACTCAGCACAATTCGATGCGCTGCTTGCCATTAGTAAACAACAAGGAAAACAATTATTTTTCTATCAAAATAGACGCTATGATAGTCATTTTTTAGATCTTAAGAAAGTAATAGAAAGTGGAGAATTAGGAAAGCTGATTGAAGTGCATTTCAGATTTGATCGCTATAAAATGGAATTGGGACAAAAATACTTCAAGGAAGATACGCAGTATATTTCCAATGGTATTACCTATGACCTCGGTCCTCACCTTCTCGATCAGGCAATCTCCCTTTTTGGAAAGCCGATTAAATTCAGCAAGACGACGTCTATTAACAGACCAGATTCAAAAGTTGCAGACTACTTTCACTATCATCTCTACTATCCAGCTGAACTGAACGTCTACTTAACGGGCAGTCTGCTGGTCGCTTCTCCACAACCAGCCTTTGTCCTACATGGTACAAAAGGAAGTTTTGTCAAAAACATGACGGATGTGCAAGAACAGCAATTGCTGGATGGTATGCTACCTGACGATCCATCTTATGGCCTTGAGCCAGCAGGACTCGAAGGGAAACTCGTGACCATAGATGCCGCTAATCAAAAACATGAATCTTTCGTAACCCCACATAAAGGAGATTATAATCAGCTATTTGAAGCTATTTATGAAAGCTTAAGAAATCATGTCAATTACCCTATTCAAGCTGATCAGATTAAATGGCAGATCGAGTTGCTTGAAGCAGAAAACACCTAAGTTTATAAAAAATCAAATGGCGGCACCGTTCGAGAAAAGAGATATGTGCTGCCATTTTTAATTTCCTTCCCAGCGGCATTCGTTCGGTTCGATATGGATCATCACATGACCAAGGTCAGGAATATGTGCTTTCAGATGGTCCTTAAGTTGATGCGCCAGCTCATGCCCTGCTCGTACTGTAATTTCACTATCGACAATAGCATGGAGATCGACATGATATTTCGCTCCGGATTTACGAACAAAACATTTTTCTGTCGCTTTTATCCCCTCAACTTTTAATGCCTCTTTTCGGATATCATCAATGACTTCATCGTAGACATTTTCATCCATGATCTCGCCAAGCGCTGGTCTGAAAATATGATAACAGTTATAGAGTATAAATCCAGCAGCAAATAATGCCGCATAGTCATCCGCATTTTCGTATCCTTTTCCGAGCAACAATGCAATAGATATCCCAATGAAAGCTGCAACTGATGTTATCGCATCGCTTCGATGGTGCCAAGCGTCCGCACGAAGTGAAGAGCTATTCGTTTCTTTACTTTTCTTCATAACGATTCTATAGGAAACTTCCTTCCAAACAATAATTCCCCCCAGCACAAGTAGCGTCCAGGGTTTGGGTAGATCATGTGGCGTTCCTATATTCTCAATACTTTCATAAGCGATTATGGTTGCGGAAACAATGAGAAAGCCAACGACAATAAATGTAATAAGGGGTTCTACCCGACCATGACCATAAGGGTGATTGTCATCGGCAGGTCGCTGCGCATATTTTAAACCAAGAAGCACTAAAAATGAAGAGAAAATGTCCGCTGTTGACTCAATGGCATCCGCAATCAACGCATAGGAGTTTCCGAAGAAACCTGCTAGCCATTTTAACAAGGCCAGTAATGCATTACCCACAATACTAAAATAAGTCGTTCTGACTGCAGTCTGCTCTTGAAGTTCGGACATCGCTATAAATTAACTTGACAACGCGAAAATACTGTTTTTCTTTTCAAATTCTATTCTCCATCTATAGAAAATAGCGATTGCAACAGTTGATCGTTAGCTGCCACTTGCGATATCCTGCAATGCTTTTTTTATCTCAGGAGTTCCATAGTCACGGCTTCCCTCCAGGCGTTCTACGATCTTTCCAGCTTTATCCATGATGACTGTTGTCGGTATGGATTGTCCTAAGAATTCTGCAGGAATATCCCCCGCTGCTATATAAAGAGGTAGGTCATACTTATTTTCTGCCATAAATGCGGAAGACTTCTCCATGTCGCCATCAACATCTACCATGAGAAAAACGATATCCTTATGATCTTTAAGCGATTGCCTAAGCTGGTCAATCGAAGGTAGTTCATGGATACATGGAGGACACCAGGTCGCCCAGAAATTGATAAACACGACCTTACCTTTTAAAGCACTTAATGGAAGAACCTTACCCTCTTTATCCTTAAAAGATAACTCCTGGGTTGTAGGTGCACTAACTTCAGCAGGTTCCTCCACCTTTTCGGTCTTGACCTCATTTTTAGTACCTGGATTTCCACAGCCAAAAAATAAACCGGTCGATAACGCGACAAGTCCAAAAAAAATAGATCTGCTATTAAACCTTATACTCATTGTCTTTTGTTTCATTAAAATTATTTCATTTACAAATAAATCCTCCCTCGCTAAGCGTTTTTTTGAAGTAAAGCCAAAAGCCTAGATCAAAAATTCGTATATCTTCTCAACCTTATAGTCTTGGGGGCCAATTTTTCAAAGCATGAGCTAATTTAATCTTAATTATTCGGGGCCGCAAATGTCACATATCCTTACACAATCTAAGTCGCTGACTATAAACAAAATAAGCGACAATAAAAATAAAATTAAAAAATTGCAAGCGCTTTTCAGGGAATTAAAAAGTGAATAAACCAACACCTTTCATACCTCAAAAAAACACCCTAAAAGTTTTGTCTAACTTTTAGGATGTGGTTTAATAATAGCGCTTCTATAGATTTATTGAAGAATTATGCAGAGTAGGCCATGGCATTAAAGCCCTTCTTTTTGATAATTTCAATGATTTCTTCCTCTGAAACACCATCAGATTTTACTGTCAAGATCTTGTCTGCATTCGCAGTGTCAACACTCCACTCATAGATACCGTCCATATTATCCAGATCAGCACTTACTTTAGACACACAGCCCCCACAGTTAAGGTTTGTTTTAAATTGAAGTTCTTTGCTTTCCATGTTATTTAATTTTAATGTTATCAATCTATTTATTTTTCTACGGGAATACCCGTATAATTCATTTGGCTGCACTTGCAGTTTTCCTATCTTGGTCTACCATATTTACACTTTATGGCAAGCTTCCAATCCATGCTTAATGACCTTATTTTTTCCAGCGAAGCCGCAAGCTATTGCTGACAACACTAACACTACTCAGTGCCATAGCTGCTCCAGCTATCATAGGGTTTAGCAAGAAACCGTTGAATGGATACAGAATACCTGCAGCGAGCGGAATCCCAATCAAATTGTAAATGAACGCCCAAAACAAGTTTTGCTTAATCGTTGCGACTGTTTGTTTCGAAAGTCGGATTGCCTGTGGTATTTTCGTTAAATCAGAAGAAATAATGGTCATTTTTGCCACGTCCATTGCGATATCGCTTCCTTTTCCCATGGCAATACTGACATCTGCTGTCGCTAAAGCTGTACTGTCATTAATACCGTCTCCAACCATAGCTACAACCCGACCTCGTTCCTGTAGTTCTTTAATAAAATCAGCTTTTTGCTCAGGCAATACTTCCGCTTTATAATGTTGAATACCTGTTTCAGCAGCAATTGCCCTGGCTGTGGCCTCGTTGTCACCAGTCAGCATATATAGCTCAATTCCCATTGCCTGCATCTCCTTGATGGCACGTACAGAAGTTTCCTTAATCTGGTCTGCAATGGCAATGACAGCTAATGCAGTCTGACTATTGGCAAACCAGATCACTGTTTTAGATTGATTTTCCCATTGCGTGGTATGGTCCATCAATTCCGTCGGAATGGTGATCCGATTATCATCTAACAGCCTCCGATTCCCAACATAATAGGTTTCATTGCCGTCACTAGCTCTTACACCTTTCCCTGTGATACTTTCGATAAAAGATATTGGAGTAACTATCACATCCTTAAAATACCCTACAACAGCCTCTGCCAAAGGATGTTCCGATTGTTTCTCCAAGCTTAGCAAGATGCCTTTTAAATTATCCGTATTATCCTTCCAATACACGTCAGTTACCATAGGCTTTCCCGCAGTAATGGTTCCAGTTTTATCCAAGACAATGGCATTTACCTTTTTGGCTAGCTCTAGACTTTCCGCATCTTTAATTAAAATACGCTGCTCCGCTCCCTTGCCAACACCGACCATGATGGCCGTAGGTGTTGCTAAGCCCAATGCACAGGGACAGGCTATCACTAAAACCGTTACTGCAGCCAATAATCCCTGCACCAGATGATTTTCTCCACCCAATGTAAACCACAGTAGAAAAGTTAAAATAGCAATACCAATGACAACAGGAACGAATATAGCAGCAATTCGATCAACCAGCTTTTGCACGGGTGCTTTACTCCCCTGCGCGTCCTGTACCATTTTAATAATGTTTGCCAACATGGTTTCTTTACCAACTTTTGTGGCTCTGAACTGAAAGCTGCCTTTCTGATTGATGGTCCCTGCGAACACGTGTTCATTTTCCATTTTTAAAACAGGAACTGGCTCCCCACTTAACATACTTTCATCGACATAAGAATTTCCACCGATAACAATACCATCGACTGCAATTTTCTCTCCTGGTTTTACCAAAATGATGTTACCTGCATTCACATTTGCTATCGGTACCTGAAGTTGTGTACCGTCAGACTGAACGACCATAACCGTCTTAGGCTGTAGTCCCATTAGCTTTTTAATGGCCGATGAGGTGTTGCCTTTCGCCTTTTCTTCCAGTAGTTTGCCCAATAAAATAAAAGCAATAACAACTGAAGCTGCCTCAAAATATACATGTGCATGCAAACCGCGTTGATGCCAAAATTCAGCAAAAAGCATGTTAAATACACTAAAAATATAGGCTATTCCTGTGCTTAATGCAACGAGGGTATCCATGTTGGCCGAGTGGTGTTTTGCCTGTTTCCAAGCATTGACAAAAAAGTCCTTGCCCAGCCAAAGAACTACTGGCGTGGAAAATAGCCACATCATAGGATTTGCGTACGGCATATCCATAAAGAACATACCTATCACGACCACGGGAAGCGAAAGTATTACTGCCCACCGTGTTTTAATCTTAAGCTTACGGAATTTCTCCGCGTGAATAGCCTCCAAAGTTTCCTGTTGTGTGGATTCGTCTTCGATTAACAGATCATAACCACCAGCTTGGACTGCCTTTTGGATTTTTAAAGGATCTGTCACACCCGGAACATATTCAACAGTGAGATTTCCTGTTGCAAAATTTACAGCTGCATTAACAACACCCTGTTCATATTTTGTCATACTCTCGGCACTAACGGCACATGAGGCGCAAGTCATCCCAAGAACTGGAAATGTTTTCGTCAATGTGGAAACACCATAACCAAGATTTCTGATGGTCTTTACGCTGCTAAGAACGGCTTCACGATCTTCTGGTACGATAGCAACTCTTTGATTGTTCAATTCTACCCGATAGCTCGCCAAACCTTTAACCTGAGCTAGTCCCTTTTCGATAATTGAAGCACAATGTTCGCTTTCAACATCCTCTATAGGTATATAAATCGTATCTTTATAAATAGCTGTAGCCATAACTGATGTTTAATTTTGTACTACAAATTTGGCCATAAATAAGATGGAAATCATTACACAATTACTGTTTTCATTTGTAAGATTTACGCGGTAATAGAATACGAAAGGTTAAACTTAACAGAATAAATTATAAGGAGACCCCTGCTTTAACTTTCAACTTTTTCCACAAAACAATAGATAATATAATCACCACGTTCTTCGAGTTTAATCCTTTCCATTTCACTCCAGCCCGATGCATTGGTATCTTCATCGGTAAAATTCTGAATTCTGTCAAATGCGACACCGATCTTTGTTTTCCCATCTGCATAGATCTGATATTTCGCAGAAGTCTGCCAGCTTACTTTTTTTCTAAATAAACGTAAACCTTCTCTTTTCAAAAAACCGTGCATTTCATTCGATAAATTCATATTCTCATTTGTTTTACGCGCCCACACTACTCCCCTATTTATTTGGCAGATGCTTTTTTTGGTTTAAGGACTTACCTAAAGCCTTTTCTTTACATTATCTATCTGAGCTACATGACTTTATTAGCTAAAGAAATAGTTTTTCAACGCTGAAATAGATAGCCCTAAGATAGCGAACCCGATGAAAACCAACAATTAAACTACTGCTATTTTATCGTACTCAAATGTGATTTCGTCGAATTTTCTAACAGCACAGGATGGCACTTCTTTCCATGCTCATTATGATCGGCCAGACTATTCAAACAAAGTCTACTGAATCAAAAACAGAAATAGCAACACACGCTATTTTTTTATCGAATAGAACTACTAGTTCGTCGGCTTCATTTTCCATTCTGTCGATATTTTTCGTTGTTATTTTCCGTAGAAAGCACATTTGTTTACAATTTAAACGAATACCTATGGAAAATATTGAAAATTTTTTAGCGGAGGATTTTGTACTGGATGTACAAACTGTCTGCATAGTCGAACCAATCTCATTTTTTGATTTTGATGATATGGAATATATAACCACGAAGACAGTTTCGTCTTCACAAATCATATAAAGGGGATAAAGCTGTAAAGGCGTTCTGGTAGGCGCCTTTACAGCAATCGTCTTTGCGACTCAATACACAAAAACAAACCAACTATATGACTTCACCCAAACTAAAATGTATTCTCATTGAGGATGAACCACTGGCAACAAAAAAAATAGTCGAATACATCCATATGTTCCCAGATCTTCAATTGATAAAAATGGTCGAAGACATTGAAAATCCAGAATTATTTAGGCAGGATTTAAAATCTGCAGACATCCTGTTCTTAGATCTCATTGTTAGCGGCGGCAATATTAATGCACTTGCCGAATTGATCTCCGAAATTCCTATATTGATCATTACATCCGCCGTGTCACGTTGGCAATATCCAGAATTTATCAAAAATAGAAAGCATTTTGCACTGCAAAAACCAATTTCGCCCGAAATGTTTCAGTCTTGTATAAAACAGGTTATGCAATACTAGTCCTCATCACCCATGTCATTATTCCAGTTATCCGATTATTTTCTTCTGCGCACACCGCTACTTCCCGCTGCAGTTGCCGTTGATCTGTTAAGGATAGAAGAGGCAAATGATATGGAAGAGAGACTTCGTCACCTCTTTCAACGTGAGCAATTAAAAGAAGCGCTATTTCTAGCAAGCCCGACCTTCTCGGTAGAAGTCGAAAAATGGCTTGAATACAAGAAAGAGAGCAGTCTAAAAATGATTACTTCGCTACTGAAATATGCGATTCGCATGAGCAGCAGGAGCACGCCTTTCGGCCTATTCGCAGGTGTATCTTTGGGGAATGTTATAGCTTCCGAAAAAAAGGTGTCATTAATCAGGGGTAATACACATAAAACTGTACTAAAACTGGATGCCTCCGTTCTGACAGGAGTTATTGGACGGCTATCAAATGACGAAAGAATTTACAGTCAGCTCTATTATCGTATCAATTCGACCTTATACTTAGAAGGTAAATATTACAAATATTATCAAAAAGTAACAAACGGGAAGAAAGGACAGAATATACTGAAACGCATAAGGCTTACCCCGGTTTTGCATCGTGTCGTCGAATATTTCGAAAGCAATGAGCGAACTGCCCACTATCAATCATTGACTGATTTGCTGCAGCGTTTTGGGGCGTCAACAGCGCATGCTACCCTATTTGTCAATAACCTCATCAGTCTCGGGATTATATCCTCCGAATTACAGCCAAATGTAATTGGTCGAGGTTATCTTGACAGTTTGATAAAGACACTTGAAAGAGTGGATAAGAAGGGAAATTATTTAAAGCGTTTTTTAATGATAAAAACATGGCTTCATAGCACGCTACCTGTCATTGAGATTCAAAAGGCCATCGTTAAATTATTGCAACCTTTGGCTCCAGACCTCGATATGACCAATTCGTTACAAGGGGACCTTCTTATCACTATGGAAGAAAATAATCTATCAGATGCCGCATTAAAACACCTAAGAGATCAATTTCAAGATTTGCTACCACTTTGCCGCCAGGCAAAGTTGACAGATTTCGACCGTTTTAAAGCTGCATTCTCGGATAAATATGAAGATAGAATGATCCCACTGACTACAGCTCTTGATCCGGATACCGGCATTGGTTATGGCCGTCAAGAAGGTGTCTACAATATAACCGATGAAATACTTGGGGAAGTTAAAAATATCGCTCCAACAGACGAAAAAAAATATGGCGACCACCATTATCAAGACTTGGTCATTGAAAAATTTATAGAAAGTGTAAAAAGTCATTTCACTGAAATTCAGCTTACCAGCAAAGATTTAAATCATATTGCTAAACAGCGTAAACAGACTGCCAACGCTATTCCTTCTTCGTTCTATGCTATCGGCAACCTTCTTAAAAGTTCAAGTGAGGATAATTTATGCTTCAATCTGGGTACTATTGGTGGTTCGTCATCCGGAAACTTAATTTCCAGATTCGCACATCTGGATGAAAAATTGAATAACAAGTTAAAGGAATCTGCCAACAGAGAGCAACAGCAATTTCCCGATGCAATACTCGCCGAGATTTGCCACTACCCAGATAACAATGCCGGAAATATCATTTATCGACCAGCGCTACGAAGAGCATCCATCTGTCTGACCCCCACTATTGACACAGAACAAGAACAAATTGATGTTAGTGACTTACACCTGTTTCTCAAAGACAATCGCTTAGTATTGTGGTCCAAAAAATTCAATAAAGTCATTATCCCCCGTTTGACGACGGCCCACAATTTTGAGCAGGGAATGAATATCTATAAATTTCTTGCAGATTTTCAGTTCCAAAATAATAGGCTGGATCTTTCCTGGAATTGGGGAATTATGAAAGAACAGCCGAGACTCCCGAGAATAACCTACAAAAATATTATCTTGTCTAGAGCACAGTGGCGAATTCAAAAACTCGCAAAATACCCAAGTGCCCCCCATGCTTTTGTCAAAAATATGCAGGCAGAGCTCAAAATTCCTACAATGGTCGTCATCAGCAGCGGCGATAATGAACTGTTGATAAATTTAGATAATCCTCTGTGTGCAGAAATACTATTGGATCATATGTGTAAAAGAGATACTCTATTAACCGAAGATATCTTGCAAGACTATTCATCAGTAGTCTACGATAAAGATGGAAGTGTTTTTGCCAACGAGATCATTATTCCAATAGAAGCAGCGCATGATGCTCGTGCAAATGAGTCAGCCCCTCAAGAAAATAACCTGAAAAGATGCTTTCCTTTGGGCAGTGAATGGCTTTACGCCAAAATCTACTGCGGTTTACATTTTGCAGACACCCTGTTAAAGGAAATTTTCCCCTTAATCATAACGACTATTCATCAGCAAGATGCTATAAAAAAATGGTTTTTTATACGCTACAACGACCCAGCTCCCCACATTAGATTTAGGGTGCAGGTCTCAGATCCAAGCCAATGCTGTTTCATTATATCCACCATGAATACCCTATTGGAACAGTTTGTTCAAGAAGGTCAGGTTTCGGCGATATCTTTTGATACTTATACACGGGAGATTGAACGATACACCCCATTATGTATGGAACTTAGTGAGGAGTTATTCTATCGACAAAGCGAAACCATACTGACAGCAATCCAGCAAAGCACTTCAATCAACGATCGATGGCGTTTGGCTTTCGAAAATATGGAGTCGCTATTCGAAGCCGCAAAATTTACACTGATCGAAAAAAAAGACTTTTGTATACGAATGAATACGCTGTATCAGCAAGAATTTGACAATAATAAAAATCTCTGGGTTCATCTCAACAATAAGTTCAAAGAGAAAAAAAACTGGTTCGATAAACCGTTAGACAATCTTGGAGACACCAAGGAGAAACTAAATGCAGTCCAATACAGCATATTTTCTACCTTACGGATACATACAGATCAAGAAGAGTTCCAGTCCATCCGCGCCTCGTTATTGTCAAGCTATATTCACATGTTTATTAATCGATTGTTCATGTCGGATCAACGTTTGCATGAACTTGCAGTCTATCATTTTATGGTTTGCTATTATAAAATGCAGATCGGGAAACAGAAAGAGCATATGACTTCGATAAATTAAACTTTTATATAAGTCCCATCTTGGCAAAAAGCTGATTGCGGTATTGCAAACCTATACCGAGCTGAGTTCCATTTTTCAGAACTACTTTGCTTGCCTCAACCCCCTTGATTTGCTTGATATTAACAATATAGGATCGATGCATACGGGCAAACATATCCCACGGTAGTTCTGCTTCCATATCTTTCATGGTAGACAATAAAGTTTGCATACCTTCTACAGAGTAGATCTGTATATAATCCCCCCAAGCTTTTAGATAGAAAATATCCGCAGGATCTATAAAAATAGTCTTGTTCCGGTCTTTTATCTTAATCGCCTTTCTTTCACCTTGTGGCCCCCTTCTCGAATACAGAATTGCCTTTTGAACTTTCTCGATCGCCTTGATCAACCGCTCCTCCGTGAGGAGTGGCTTTAAGATATAGTCAATTACATCCAGCTCAAATCCATCAACTGCATACTCATAATGCCCTGTTATAAAAACTACAAATGGCGGATGAGCAAGTCCTTTGAGAAAGGTAATTCCATCCATTTCAGGCATATCGATATCCGACAAAATAAGATCTACCTCCTGCTGCCTTAAAACGTCAATTGCTTGCAAAGGGTTTTCGAATACACCCAATATTTTGATCAGGCCTAATTTGGAAACTAATTTCTCCAGGCGACCTCTCGCAATAGGCTCATCTTCAATAAGGATAGTTTTAATTCTATTCATAAGTAGTTTGCATGCCGCTGCTTTGGTGCTACGGTTCTGTTTCCGAATGTAAAGTTACAACAAGATTAACACTAAATACACCCTCTTGCGACTTTATTTCCAAAATGTGATGATGAGGGTAATGAAGTTCCAGTCGTTTTCTTACGTTTTCAATCCCTAATCCACCGATATAATTTTCTGGTTTTGAAAGTGCTCGAAATGCATTGGACACGTTCATATGCACCTTATCCTCCTTCACCTGAATATTTATGGATATCCATCCCGCAGAAGAACTTAAACGAGGTCCATGTTTGAATGCATTTTCTACGAACGGAAAAAAGATCAAAGGAACCATCATGCAGTTTTCGTCATCAGCCGCCAGATTTAGATCAATCTGTACTGTTTGATTATAGCGTAACTTTTCCAATTCAACATAATCCTTTAACAATTGAAATTCGCGATTAATTTCTATCCTTGGCTGATTGCTCTCATGTAGTAAATACACCATAATACTGCTTAAACGCATCATACTTTCGCCACCTCTTTCATCACGATCGGATACCAGCACATAGATGCTATAAAGTGTATTAAGTAAAAAATGGGGATTGATCTGATATTTGAGAAAAGCAAGCTCCAATTGAACGTTATTCAATTCCAATGCAGCATTTTTCAGTTCGAGCTTCATTTTGGAATTTCTGACAGACATAAATGCCTGTACAATTTTTACGGTCAATGGCAGAGCCACTAAAAAAATAAAATCCAATAAATAATAGCTAATAGAGGAAGGTCTAAAGGCTCCAAAGATTCCCTTATCTAATACTATTTCAATATAACTTGATAAACGAATATCTGGTGTTAAATATTTGAGCGTCAAGATCGCGCCAAAGTAACTTAGAAATGACCACCAAGCATAAATAAACAATAACCATACAATACACAGCAAAAACTTCCCTGGAATAAACCAACGCGGAATAACAATATATGCTGTCACATAAAATATGGTCAATAAAGAGAATACGTCCTTTAAAAACAATATCCATGAATTATCAATATCTATTCGCTGATAGGAAATGAATTGCATTCCCAAAACCACAAACCAAAAACACAGATGAAGAATAATACGTTTACCAGTATTGTAATTCTGAAAAAAACTGTTCATAGATAGCATTGCTCTCAATAAGATGAGTCTAAGATAGAAATATCATTTAGTTTGTACTAGGGTAAATTGTCAAGTAATCCATTAAAAAGACATTTTTGAGACAAAAAGCTAATACTATCTTCCTTATATTTAACGTTAAAGAACCCGAAAAAGCAACAATTCGATGTCAACTACATTTACGCAGCTATGGCTATATAATAACTGGGCCAATACAGTAGTACTAGAAAAACTAAAAAAGGAAGGCGAGAAAACGCCCCATTCTTGCCTGCGGCTATTTAGCCATATTGTGAATGCTCAGGCTATTTGGTTGAGCCGATTGATTGGCGAGAAAATACCTGTTGGCGTTTGGGATGAACATAGTATAAGCGATTGCCAGAGGTATCACCAATTAACATCGGAAGGATTTGCTCAGCAGATTCAGGGCATAAAAGATACGGATAATAAAATTGCCACTTACACAAACACACAGCATCAAGCTTTTCATAATAAGGTCAACGATATCCTCTTACACGTATTTAATCATGGCACTTACCATAGGGCGCAAATAGCGAGTGAAATGAGACGAAATGGCGTTGAGCCTATCAATACAGATTATATCACTTTTATCCGCCTAAAACAATACTAAACGTATACGCTGCTTCCAATCTTACTATTATAATAAGATGCCGATTTTCTCGCAAAGATAAATGTCGTGCATCATGATCATTCCGCATGATAAGCACATGGGAACTACCACAAATTTAAAACAAAAAATGAGTTACAAGCACATCTTTAAAGCATCTCTAACTTGGCCTCATACTGAACAGCCTAGTCTTCAGGGATTAAAAGTTTATAATAAAAACCATCACATCGCGATTGAGGGAAAAGCAGATCTTCACGTTTCAGCCGCAAAAGTATTCAAGGGCGATCCCGCATTATACAATCCAGAAGATTTGCTTCTCAGCAGCCTGGTTTCTTGCCATATGATGTCATACCTATATGTATGTTCGCAGAACAGCATTCAGGTTCTATCTTATACTGATAACGCCGTTGCTATCTTGGCAACTGAAATAGACGGCAGCGGCCGTTTCACAGAGGTTACATTATACCCTGAAGTGGTTATCGCAGATAATTCTCAAGTAGACCTTGCCTTATCACTACATACACAAGCAAACAAACTTTGCTTTATTGCCAATTCATGCAATTTCAAGGTACTGCACCATCCGACATGTAAAGCCATCAATACAGAATCTTAGCGCAATCGAAAATAAAAGACTGATCACAAATTAGTAATTAAATAACATACAAGTTTTTAAGGATTTGATTATTTTTGGAACATAATGGAAAATTCCAAGAAAAAAGCAGCAATCGGATTTATATTTATCACATTACTCATCGATATTACAGGTTGGGGAATTATCATTCCTGTTGTTCCTAAACTTATTGAGGAGCTGATCCATAGTGACATCAGTGAAGCGGCTAAATATGGTGGCTGGCTTGGCTTTGCTTACGCTTTTACGCAGTTCATATTTTCTCCTGTCGTTGGCAATCTGAGTGATAAATATGGTAGAAGACCTGTTATATTGATTTCCCTTTTTGGATTCGCGGTAGACTATATCTTTCTCGCCCTTGCACCAACCATAGGATGGCTTTTTTTGGGAAGAGTTATTGCTGGATTGACTGGAGCCAGCTTTACAACTGCAAGTGCCTATATTGCAGATATATCAACCGATGAAGATCGGGCGAAGAACTTCGGCTTGATAGGTGCTGCATTTGGTTTAGGCTTCATCATCGGTCCCGTTATCGGTGGTTTACTCGGCCACTATGGCGCTAGAGTTCCCTTTTATGCCGCCGCAGGATTGTGCATGCTAAACTTCCTTTATGGTTATTTTATTTTACCCGAGAGCTTAGACAAAGAAAAACGCAGAGCCTTTGACTGGAAACGTGCCAATCCTGTTGGATCTTTTAAATTTCTCGGAAAGCATCCGGAAATATCCGGTTTAATCGTTGCCTTAATTTTAATATATATTGCAGGACATGCTGTTCAGAGCAATTGGAACTTTTTCACCATGTACAAATTCAATTGGACTGAAAGAATGGTAGGTATTTCGCTAGGTGTCATTGGTTTGCTGATTGGGTTGGTTCAGGGTATTTTGATTCGATGGACAACACCCAAACTTGGTGAACAGAAAAGCATTTTTTATGGGCTTACCCTTTATGCGATTGGCTTACTGTTATTCTCATTTGCAAGCCAAGGATGGATGATGTTCGTATTCCTAATTCCCTATTGCCTCGGTGGTATTTGTGGCCCTGCCCTACAATCTGTTATAACCAAAAATGTTCCTTCAAACGAACAGGGTGAACTTCAAGGTGCATTAACCAGCCTGATGAGTGCAACATCAATAATTGGCCCTCCGATGATGACCAATCTTTTCTATTACTTTACTCATGATAACGCACCCTTTAAATTCTCCGGCGCACCATTTTTCTTAGCATTTGTTCTGATGTCAATAAGTGTAATAATTGTATATAGCGCTTTCCAGAAGAAGCGGAAACAACAAATAAATCAGCTTTAAAAATATCGCCAATGGAATTTCATGGTGTTGCGCCATCCTGCGAAAGTAGATTGACAAAAAACTATAGCATGATTTATGGACAGTATATAAACAACTAGCTAAACACTGACCCAAAGATTATATTATATTGATCGATCACTTGCTTGAAAACCACATAACTCGCTTATTCGTTACTGTAGCTACACGAATAAGCGATGTAAATCAGCGCCCGCAGGACTAGTTCATCTTCACTCGTTCAGACCATTAATAATAGTCCGAACTTCAACATGGCTGCGACTGTAATCATGATAGTCTAGAAGCCGGCACTTTTTATATAAACTAGTTCTGCTCTGCGCTGATTAAATACTTTTGCTTCTACATACAGCATAGCTGCCTGCTTTCGCTTTCAGATTGATGTATATTACATAAATTGATTTTATTATGTTAACAAATGTTGTCAATTAGTGTTCGTGTCCACCTGTATTACTCATTTTAGCATTAATAAAAAAAGCGCCCTTCACAACAATTTTTGTTCCTGCAGGAATCTCCATTACAGGAATAATCGCAGTATATCCCAAGGCAGACACGCCTTTTTGAATCTCAATTTTTTCAAAATTGATGTTCTTTGCCTGTTCCTCCCCGTGCTGGCCAGCTTCTTTCTCATCGCTGTGTGCATGTTTTGTTTCGCCCTGATCATGTGCATGCCCGTGATCATCGTGCTCTTCTTCATGTTCCTCAGGTTTCTTGTCTGTTTCCACAAATATGTAATACTTGCCGTCGGCCTCCACAATGGCATCATTCGGAACAGCCGGAGTCCGCACATTATTGACACCGATCATCCCCGTAATGTTCATCCCATCAATCAAGCCCACTTTGCTACCTACCACTGTACTGTGTACAGCGATGGTCTTGCTGTCGTTTTCAAAGGAAGAACCTATGGTAAAAACTTTGGCAGTATAGGTTTTATCGGGGTTGTTTGTCAGCTGGAAGTTGATGATCTGCCCCACTTTAACCAAGGGTAGATCCTTCTCAAACACCTGCAGATCTAAGTGCAGAAGGCTATTGTCAACAATCTCGATTACCGGAGAAGATACATCCACATAACTCCCTATTTTCGCAAAAACAGTACTCACCGTTCCATTGATAGGGCTTGTCACGGCCAATGAAGTGCGCATATTGGAAAGATTCAAACTATTGGGATTAATTCCCATCAACTGAATCTGTTGCTGTAAGGAAGCCTTTCGAGCCCGTAAACTGTTGAAGTCAGCCGTTGCGGCCTGCAGATTTTTACGTGCACCGGCATTGCCCTCATTCAATTCCTGTTGCCTTGCCATCTCTTGTTCAGCGAGGGTAATTTTGCTAGCAAGAGATACATATTCTTCCTGCAGCAGTACAAACTGCGGGTTGGTAATTGTCGCGATCACCTGTCCCTTACGCACATTGTCCCCCAACTGTACATTCAACGTCTTTACAACACCACCATAAAGCGCCGTCGCATTCGCTTTATTATTATTGGGTACACTCAAAAGTCCATTGGCCTTGATTGTAGCAGTAAGCTCCTTCTCTTCAATACCTCCAAAAACGATGCCCACAGCTTTTATTTGTGCAGCACTCAATGCGGCTACGGTAACCGGTCCCTCCTCGTGCCCCTCTTCGGCATTAGGCTCTTCCTTTCCCGCGGGTTGACCTTTAGGCTCCGACTCATTAGAACCGCAACCGTAAAAAAAAGCTACGGCGATACATACGATAACTATTCTTATGAAAACTTTCATTGTTGACTTATTTGTTATTGAAGTAATTATATTGAATTGCTGATTGATTATACTGATTGAGTACTTCGAGATAATTCTGACGAATCCCAATGGCCTGACTTAAAAATTGACTTAATTCAGCAAAATTAATCTCCCCCGTTCTATAACCCAAAGTAGCTGCTTTAATAATCGCATCCGCTTGTTTCAAACCCGAAGACTCGTAAAATTGCAGTAATGCACTATGCTTGTCAATCTCAGCAAGTGCGTTCCCTTTATTGGTTTGGAATACCTGCGTATCATATTCCAACTTACGCTGTTGAACTTCCATCTCGGCACTGGCAGCCTTCACTTTACTCTTATACGCGCCCAGACTAAAAACTGGAAAAGATGCGGAGATAGAAAATCCCGATAACGGATCTTTGGCTCCCCAGACACGTTGGGAGAAAAATCGACCCGAGAACTCCGGCTTATTGGTATTTTTCTGAACGCTGATATTGGATGAAGCGATATTTACATTTTGCTGCTGTAAAACAAGTAAAGGATGCGTTAGTTCTTCAGACGGACTGCTTGCTACATCGATCTTCGCTAAAGAATGATCTAATGGAAGCATCCATAGATTACGATCCAGCAACATCATCAATTGCTGCTGCTGAATAACGATATCTTTTTTGTTTTGAGCTAGTTGTGCTTCAAGCTCTTTCAATTTTGCTTCTGCGGCGATCTTATCCAGTGCGGCTACGTCACCAGTTTTAAAACGTAATTCAGTTGCCTTAAACATACCCGTATAGATACTATCGAGCTCCATATATAATTTTTGGCGATCCTGGAGATACCAGAGCTGAAAATACGCCGTCCTTACATCTTTCGTAATCGCAGTTTTCAGTACATCTGTATTTAGATTCGCATATTTCAGTTGTTGTTTAAAATACTCTTTACGCGCCGCATAGAGCCCGGGCCAGGCAATGCTTTGCGTTACACCGATTTTCAGCAGACCGGCCTTATCCGATGGACGATAGTCTTCATTTTCTGCAAAGATCCCTGTCTTGGGAATTTCGGTTGCCGTTTTGACATTAAAACCTGCTCCTGCGATCTCGGCCTGATTGATCTGAAACTGGCGATTGCTCTTCAACGCAGTTTCCACAGCTTCTGCAACAGAAATACGTTCCTGGCCAATCACCACCTGAGATCCCAAGGTCATAAATAAGAAAATAAGTACTGTAACAAAGGTCTTAGCACCGCTACTTCGTTTCATATTCCATTTAGAATTAAAAATTATATACAATAGTGGCAACACAAACAAGGTCAGAAAAGTTGCTGTTACCAGTCCTCCAATAACCACGGTAGCGAGAGGTTTCTGAACTTCCGCTCCCGCACTGGTGCTGATTGCCATCGGCAAGAAGCCCAAGGAAGCCACGGTTGCCGTCATAAGCACAGGGCGTAAACGCGTTAAAGTCCCCACTTTAACACGCTGAAAGATATCGTTAACGCCCTCTTTGTTCAGCTGATTGAATGTACCGATCAAAACAATACCATTGAGTACAGCAACACCAAAAAGTGCAATAAAACCGATACCGGCACTGATGCTAAAAGGCATTCCGCGCAACATGAGTGCAAATACTCCACCAATGGCGCTCATTGGGATTGCTGTAAAAATCAACATCGCCTGTTTAAAGGAATGAAAAGTGAAATACAGCAACATAAAAATAAGTAGCAATGAAACAGGCACAGCAATCAGCAGGCGTGAACTAGCTTTTTGAAGATTCTCAAACTGGCCGCCATAGGTGAAATAATATCCTGCAGGAAGCTTCACATGTGCAGCTAATTTTTGTTGAATATCTTTTACCACAGTTTGAACGTCACGCCCTGCTACGTTAAAACCGATCACAATTCTTCTTTTGCCCGCTTCACGGCTGATTTGGGCTGGCCCCAACTTATAATCGATGGTAGCCACTTGAGAAAGCGGTATCTGTGTGCCGGTATCTGTAGGAATCATCAGATTACGCACATCATCAATACTATTTCGATGCGTTGTATCTAATCTCACGACCAGATCAAAACGGCGTTCATTTTCATAAATCTGTCCAGTACTACGGCCCGCAAAAGCCGTACTCACCACATCATTGACATCCTGAATGGTCAGACCATAATTAGCAATCCGTGTACGGTCGTAAACAATATTGATTTGCGGCAGGCCGGATACACGTTCAACCTGTGTTGATGTTGCTCCTTCAACCGACTGGATCTGAGCTGCAACCACAGTAGCATATGCAGCTAATGAATCTATATTTTCGCCAAAAATTTTTACAGCTACATCTTGACGAACTCCTGTCATCAATTCATTGAAACGCATCTGAATAGGTTGGTTTTTTTCAAAGAATACCCCGGGAATAATTTCGAGCTTTTCAAGAATAGCCGCTCCTAATTCTTCATAAGACCGCCCAGACTTCCACTCTTTCTGAGGTTTCAATACAACCATTATATCGGTTGCTTCTGGTGGCATAGGATCTGTCGGAACCTCAGCGGCCCCTGTCTTGCCGACTACCATTTTAACCTCAGCAAACTCTTTGATAATACGGGAAGCCTGCATGGAAGTTTCAATACTCTGTGAAAGTGAGCTTCCTTGCGGTAAAATACAATGGAACGCATAGTCACCTTCCTGCAACTGTGGAATAAACTCTCCCCCCATATGCTTAAAACAGAAAACGGATAATGCAAAAATTGCAAAAGTCAAACTCACGATCAGGTACTTAAATCGAAAAGCTTTTTGCAATAGAGGTTCATAAATACGCTGCAGTCCCGCAATCATGCGGTCACTGAATGTTTTCTTGTCGCTGTGTTTTTTCGGCAAAAACAAAGCACACATCATAGGGATATAGGTTAACGAGAGAATCAATGCGCCGAAAATAGCAAACCCAACTGTTTGCGCCATTGGGCGGAACATCTTTCCTTCAACACCCACCAATGTTAAAATCGGAATATAAACGATTAAGATGATAATTTCCCCAAAAGCTGCACTTGTACGGATCTTAGACGCGGATTCGAATACCTCATGATCCATCTCCGCTTGGGTCAATTTCTCTGTCGACTTCCGCAGGCCTAAATGATGCAGCGTAGCTTCCACCACAATCACAGCCCCGTCGACAATCAGACCAAAATCTATAGCACCCAAACTCATTAGATTCGCACTGACACCAAAAACATTCATCAGTCCAAGTGCAAACAGTAGCGCCAGGGGAATCGCCGAAGCAACAATAAGACCTGCCCGCAAATTGCCAAGAAATAGCACCAGCACGAATATCACGATAAGCGCACCCTCGATTAAGTTTTTTTCAACAGTACTGATCGCACGTCCGACTAGATCCGTGCGGTCTAAATAAGGTTCTATAATGACATCATCGGGTAAGGATTGCTGAATAGTTGGCAGTTTCTCTTTCACCCTATTGACCACCTCATTACTGTTTTCACCTTTCAACATCATAACAACACCACCCACGGCATCCACCTCACCATTATAGGTCAGGGCGCCATAACGCACAGCATGACCGAAACGTACATCAGCAACATCTTTCACATAAATCGGTATGGAGCCTGATTTACGAATAGCAATATTTCTTACATCATCAAATGAGGTAGCCAGACCAATTCCGCGAATAAAATAAGCATTTGGCTTTTTATCGATATAGGCCCCTCCAGTATTCTGATTGTTTTTCTCCAAAGCTGTAAATATCTCGGGAATAGTGATATTCATCGCTTTAAGCCGATCGGGATCAACAGCTACTTCATATTGTTTAAGCTCACCGCCGAAACTATTAACCTCTGCAATTCCCGGGGTTCCATAAAGCTGACGGGCAACGATCCAGTCTTGCATAGCTCGCAAATCTTTTGCATCGTATTTCTTGTCACTTCCCTTTTTGGGATGGATAATATATTGATATACTTCGCCCAATCCGGTACTTACGGGAGCCAATTCAGGTTTACCAATGCCTTTGGGAATTTGATCGACCGCTTCATTTAAACGCTCACCAATCAATTGACGGGCAAAGTAAATATCGACGTCCTCGTCAAAAACAACCGTAATGACAGACAATCCAAAACGTGAAATACTCCTAATTTCTTCTATTTTTGGAACAGTTGCAATACGCTGTTCAATCGGAAAAGTGACCAATTGCTCCACTTCCTGGCCTGCGAGTGTCGGGCAAGATGTAAAAATCTGAACTTGATTGTTGGTAATATCGGGGACAGCATCTATAGGTAGTTTTGTTGCGCTCCATACTCCCCAAATGATAAGTAACAAAGTCATTAAACCAATAACAAACTTGTTCTTAATGCTAAATTTTATAATATGATCTAACACAATTATACGAGATTAATACTTAAATAATCGCTCATTCTTATTGGAGTAAACACAACAAGCGAACTCCAACAACAAAACCCAATAAAGAACAACATGCATTCTCTATCAATTCGGTTTTGAAATATTTACAAAAAATTAAGCATTAACCTTCGGCGGTTGCCAGATGCTTCCACAATAGCTGGAAACAATTTTGGTATTGAGGACTGGTATACGATTGTCAAAATAAATAGAAACCGGCACGCCGGCTATTTCCGGAAATTGATAAGCATAAGCTGTTATATTTCCGCTACAACAATTGCAATAACAGAAAATTGAACACGCATCAGATGCATCATCACCATGGTTGTGTGTTTGATTGAGCTTTGCTTCCATAGCAGTCTCTTCACAGCGATTTTTCGAATCGCTGCACGGGACAAAGGAAAGTCCCAGAATATAGCCAATCAATATGAAGACTGTTAACCTCATGGATATACAAATCTAAGAAATTAAATTAAAATCCTCTCTCTTCACTGAAAAATCCTCTTGGTCCTGATGAACTTTTGCTATCGATCAAACCTATTTTGGCTTCCTGACTTGGGGAAGTTATTAAACCATCACTGAACGATCACCGAAGAAACACTGTTAAAACACAAAATTTGGTGCAGCGTTGATCTTTGGTTCTGCACCTTGACATGAACATAAAAAGAATAAGCTACAAGCAAAATTGTAAACAAAAATTGTCGGCATACGCCTATTTCAAGGCCAAATCGATGATCTTTACTACAGAGCACTTAGAGAATAGACTGCAGACGCTGTGTAAAATCCGCTATCTTCGAAAGACTCAGCTGCTTCATGACCTGATACAAATGTGTTTTGAACATATTGATCGTATGTTTGCCGCCTGCTGCACCTAACGCGCCTACACCATACATAAAAGGCCTTCCCATAAAATTGAATTCTGATCCGACCGCATGGGCACGCGCCAAATCAACACCCGAGCGAATCCCACCGTCCAACATGATTTTAATATTCTTTTTATATTCGGGATTACCAGCCAAACGAATTAATGAATTGATCGAAGACTCACTTGCGTCTAGCTGTCGTCCACCATGATTTGAAACAATCACACCATCAACCCCCAATGCGATGGAAGCCTGCATATCTTCATCTGTTGCAATTCCCTTCAGCACCAACGGGCCTTTCCATAGGTCGCGTATTGCTTTAATCTTTTCAACATCAACTTTACCCGTAAATGTCTTATTCATAAACTGTCCCAGTTGGGCCAAGTCAAGACCTTTTTCCATATAAGGTTTTAAAGTCGCAAAAGAAGGAATACCATGTCTTAGCGTTTCAATACCCCAAGTAGGACATGCAAATGTTTGCAAAATATTTGAAACGCTCATCTTAGGCGGCATGGACAATCCACTTTTTATTTCACGATACCGAAGTCCGAATGCCGGTACGTCGACCAATACCACCAATACAGGACATTCAACAACCTGTAAACGCTTAATAATGTCATCTCGCAATTTATTCTCGGTAGGATGATAGAGCTGAAACCATGCTTTCCCATCTGACACTTCGGCAATACGCTCAATACTACTTGTCGATACGGTGCTTAAAATATAGGGAATATCATTTTCTGCAGCCGCTTTCGCAAGAATTTCCGGCGCATTCGGCCACATCAATCCTTGAAGTCCAATGGGCGAAACACCAAATGGCGCGCTATAACGCCGACCAAACAATTCGACAGAAAGATCTATTTCATCGCTCGCTAATAGGTATTGCGGTTTTAACAAAATGTTATCAAAATCGTTTTCATTTCTAGCGAGATTCAATTCTTCGTTTGCTCCTCCGGTCAAATAATCAAATGCAAATCGGGGAATCCTTTTCCTCGCTTTAATCTTTAGATCTTCCACAGAAGGATAATGCGTATTATATTCAAATTTTTGGCTCATGATTGATTTTTATTTACAAATAGTCTATAACTGCGCGCCAAACTTAGATAAAATGCATTTCAAATGCAAAATAATTATAACTATTATAAAAATTCAATCATGCCGTTGAAATAGAAATTATTGCTTTAAGCCGATATTATAAGGCTATGAGCCCATCGTTTTCTAAGCACAACACTCCACCTTAGCTCAATAATTTTTTCTGAAAACCAAAGCGAACAAGTCCCGCCGTATTCTTGGATCCTGTTTTCTCGATCAACTGTTGTCTATGCCCTTCGACTGTCCTTTTGCTTAAATAGATCTGCTCTGCTATTTCAGCATTCGTATGTCCTTGTGCAATCAATTCCAATACGGAAAGCTCCCGTTCAGAAATGTCATATCTGTTCATTATGGCGCTTCGATCCACATCCATATGGGTATATTTCGATAAATTTCTAATAATTTCAATACTCAGTGATGCACTAATATATTGTTCGCCTCGGACAACCTGCTGGATTCCGAAAAGGATTTCCTCAACATTAGAATCTTTTGACAAATAGCCATCGGCACCAAGGTTTAAAATTTCCTGAACTACCTGGATATTATCTTCCATGGATAAAACGATGATTTTTATGTCGACATACTTCTTTTTTACTGCTTGAATGAGCTGGATGCCATCCATCTGGTCCATATGAATATCTGTTAAAATGATATCTGGCTTCGATGAACTGTCTAAATATTCCATGGCTTTTTCACCATTTTCTACCCCAGCTATTACAGTGATGTCCTGTTGTGCCTCTAATATTAGTTGGAAACCGGATCGCACCAATGTATGATCATCCACCAAAAGCAACTGTTTCATAGCTTTCTGTATTTTCTTTTTAGTTTAGTTGAGTAACAGATTTTTGAAAGAAACAGCTTTCAGACCAAAAATGTTTTAATAAAAAAATGTTTGAGTAATTACGAACACTCGCCAATAACTCGATACATCAGAATTTAAGGATCATCATTTTTTTATTCGTTTCTAAAACTGCCTAATGGAAAATGGAGAAATGCTGCGATCGAATTGGATTATATAGGATCTTGATTTTCGCATTAAATACACAAAATATAAGTATTCCAAACACTAAGATCGCCACCAATGTTCACTTAGTAAACAAATAAAAATCAAGTATCAGTATTATGGAACACACATTCGACTACGTACACGAACTGCTTAATAGACAAATGGCCTTACGAGCCAAAATTGAGGAGAGCCCAATAGCCGGGGATATTAAAATGATTACGGCCAAGATTTTTATCAAGAGGAAGTAAGAGCGACGGGTTTGGCGATGATTCGCGACGGTTGGGACGTAGAGGGCGAGCAACTCATACAGGATTATGTGGCAGAGCACTATCCAACGCGAACTAATGATGAGCTCATTTGGATTAATAAAATGATGCACCATTTGGAGGCAGTTACTGATACTTTTATCGACAACCTACAAGCTGCGGGCTATAAATGGCTACAGGGTAATGTGGACATGCCTAATGAAAATGTACTTTTTTACCCTGTTCACGAAATTGACGAATTTGGAGCATTATCTGCTAAATTAGGCATAAATAATCTGATAGACCTCAAGAATATTGACGAACTGAGAAATGTTCAGGGCTGGATTTATTACCGATATGGAAGTAAATAGCCTCCATTAGGCCGAAGTCACTTTTGAATCATAACGGATGGCTTCGGCTCTAACTATCTCTAAAAAACTACTTCTAAAGCATTCTATTTTTTGCACATTCTTCAAACCTACTTGAATGGAAATTACATAGGCATCTGCTGTAATGTCTTTTGTTAAAATTTTTACATCAAGATTGGGATCAATCTCCTCAAAAGAAGAAATGGTCTCTTTTAGCCATTTTTTCCAATCTTCGATGTTTCGGGCGGTAATGATAGTTAGCTGAAGGTTCAAGCGGATATCAGATTCGTCAAATGTCCAATTGACTAATCGGCCAGAAAGCAAGTCACCATTGGGTATAATTACTTGAGCACCCTGATCGGTCAGCAAGGTACTAGATCGGATTCCGACTTGCATGACTTGCCCTTTTTTGTCTGCAAGTTCTACATAATCGCCAACTTTAAATGGCCGCTCAAATACTAAAATAACACCTGAGACGAAATTGTTGATTATATTTTGCAAGCCTAAGCCTATACCAACACTCAATGCGCCTATAATGACGGTCAGTTTGTCAACTCCCAATCCGAGGATACGTATTCCTATAAGGAAGCCAATAATGAAAATTACGACGCGCACGAGCGGCAACAATGCATTAGGACGCTGATTTGCTTTTGAATTCGGCCGATCTAGAAGATCCTTTAAGTTCTTTTGAATCCAGTTCGCGGACCATATCACTACAAAAGCCAAAAGAACATCTCCATATGTGTAGGTTACACTACCGACCGTATGCGTGCTATTCAACAGCCGGTCACCTAACCGACGTAGCTCACTCGTAATATGCAAAGTGTTAGCCCAGATGATAATCCCTATTAAAATAGAAAAAAAACCAGTTATTCGGTGCAATGCCGCAATCAATTTTTGCTTATCAAAACGATTTATAAATTGGTCTTTTTTTGAGTTTTCATAAGAATTAACCACATCATGGGCGAGCATATCACGGAATGCACGCATGGATAATGTTTGCAAGAATCCTACAGCGACTGCAATATTGAATGTGCGTGCTAAGTTTAGAAAACCGAAAATATTAAATATAATCGCACCGACACCAAAAGATAGTAGTAGCCACCGCACAGTAGGTCCTACGTGCGTAAATGGTATTTTTCCATCCCTACTGCACCGTAGCGCCCAAAGTAAACGGATACCCACCAAATTGACAATTACAACAATGATCCGTGAAATCCAATCTGTATCTAAAATTAAATTGCTGACCAAAACCGCAGTATAATAAAAGAAAATGGAGTGCCAGACCTTAATTTGTACATCGGACGAGGCGGCACGTATCAGTACGTATAAAAATCCAAATACAAGTAGATAGGTCATTTCCAGTACAAACACTGAAATTCTAAGCGAGGTTAAGGGTAGTAGAATGAGGAAGAAAACGGCAAATTTCAGAATGGGAATCCACCAAGGTTGATCGCGATGTAAGGGTAAAGCTTCATCCGCCCCCACTACGCTCTTTCGCATTTTATATAACCAATAAAAATAGGCAAAGCTGAATATAATCAGCAGAAAGCGACCATCCCATCCAGTGTCATAGTAACTTTGCGAGAAGCCATCCTGTTCGAGATTCTTTTGTATAATATGTCTCCAATGAAACCAAGTGGTAATATTTAAAGCTGCTCGAACCACCTTCTCTTGTTGCTCGGTCTTATCACTAAGATCCTTCATATCCAACAGAAGTGATTCAATATCCCGCCCTAAAATAGCAGCACTGTCTTGAATTGCGTGCCAAGAAGTTGCAGTAGAATCCTGAGGTACCGTCTGTTTTTGCAGGATATTTACTTTCTTCTGTAAAGAAAGCAATGTGGGTTTTACAAATTGTATGTGCTGTTGTACTTGATTTGGCACGACTAATTCATTGTTTGTTCTTTGCCAAGCCACGCTCCGTTTTACACTGTCAAACTCCACATAAGAATGGTCAACCTCACTACGCCATTTTTCGAGAAAGTTTCTCGCCGAAGCAAGTGGGTTTTTGGGCAATGAATCGAGTAAAGCTATCGAATCCTTGGTTCTCAAAACAGAACCAACTTTTTGGGCGTACAATGTAGAAATGAATAAGCTGAGTTGAATCAACAAAATTAACTTTACTACGGTACAGTTTATCGTACCCTTAATAGTTAGCATACTCCTTACTTTTTAAATTATATGTTTACTAGAATTTTGCCTGCGAAGCCGCCGCTGTGAGTTATTGACAATACATTTTTAATCTGAAGGTTTATCCCTGTCTAAGTTATCCAACGGTATCCCCTGTTCCTTACTTTTATCATTTTCCTTGTTCATATCCTGCGGCCGGCTTCGATGGATGTTGTCCAATGGAAGGCCGCTTTGTTTGGTTATTGTGTCGGTTTTATCTTCTACTTCGCTATGCTTGTTCGCGTCACCGCACGCGGTCGACGCAGCTGCAATTAAAATTGCTAAATACGTGTATTTTACCATTATCTTCTATTTAATAATTTAACCTTCTGCTGTTCCGTTATGTAGTGGTTATCGTCCACTCAAATAATATCTAACGTATATACTCTTTAATTAATGAATATAATCTTTAGGTATAACGTATGCGGGAGGCATCTCAGGGGTAGCGATTTTTAAATTGAGTACTTCTACCTATTACTGATGTGCCTAATACGCTTTAAACATTGATCGACAAACTACTCGATTTAGTTAACTGTTATAAAAAAAAGCAGACTACATGATTCACTTAGATAATCCACCTCAAGATTGCCTTAGGTTCTTCCGGGATACCCTTCAACTTCTACAGCAGAGTAATAGCCAATTTATGGTGGGCGGAGCCTTAGCAATGTTCCACTATACGGGAATAATAAGGCCCACAAAAGATCTCGATATATTTTGCAAGAGCAGTGAATATCCAAAAATTCTTAAGCATTTTGCCGCCAATGGCTATCAAACAGAATTGACGGATGTTAGGTGGCTAGCGAAGATCTACAGGGATCCTTATTTTATCGATATTATTTTTGATAGTGTCAATCACTATTGTACGGTTCAGCAGGATTGGTTCGACAGAGGGCCAGAAGGAATCCTTTTTGACACGAAGGTGCGCTACATACCAGCAGAAGAGTTGGTTTGGTGTAAGCTCTATGTACAAAACAGGGAGCGACATGATAGCGCTGATATCAATCACATTTTGTTAAAACATGGAAAAAAGCTTGACTGGAATCATTTATTGGCACGCATGGATCAGCATTGGCATCTGTTACTTGCACAAATACTTATTTTTCAATTTACGTATCCACATGATTATCGCGACATTATCCCAAAAGACCTATTCGACGAGCTTCTCATGCGCGCAGCGGGTCAGTATGAATTACCCCCATGCCTCGAAAAAGTATGCTTGGGGCCGCTAATTGACCAAACGCAATACGAGATTGACATTAAAGAATGGGACTATAAATCGTATACTATAAAAACTGTTTGATATGACCAAAACAACGATAGCCGCCTTGGGTGATATACATATGAATGTAAATCAGCAGGGAAAATGGAAAATAGCTTTTGAAGAAATTTCAGAAAAGGCCAAAGTCCTACTATTATGTGGTGATTTAACCGACACTGGCGATGAAGAAGAAGCGGAGTTACTTGTCTCAGAACTGCAGTCCCTAAAAATTCCTGTGCTGGCAGTATTAGGTAACCACGATTATGAAAAAGGACGACAGAAACAGATCCGCCAGATTTTGATTGATAATAAAATTACTGTTCTGGACGGCGAAGCCATTGTAATCGAAAATATTGGATTTGCGGGCGTGAAAGGTTTTGGTGGTGGATTTGACCGCTACATGTTATCAATGTTTGGCGAAGACGCCATGAAAAGTTTTGTTCAGGAAGCTGTCAATGAGTCTTTGCTGTTGGATCGCGCGTTGGCGCGGCTTGAGCAAGAACATGCGGATATAAAAAAAGTCGCTTTGCTCCATTACGCACCTATAGCAGAGACTGTATTAGGAGAACCCGAACAGATCTATCCATTTTTAGGCTCTACACATTTAATGGAGCCGCTGCAACGTCGTAAAGTCTGCGCTGCCTTCCACGGGCATGCACATGCTGGAAAATTCAAAGCTTTATCGCCCACCGGAATACCGATTTATAACGTAGCAGTTCCTGTCCTGAAAGCTCATCATGGAAACGATATTGCCTACGCTCTTATTGATATTTAGCGAGATAAGTGGTTCATTCGTTATTTTAAGATTGGGGATTTAGATTTAATCAAAGCAATTTAGAAACAGACTAGCCGAAATGTCCACGCTTAAATTATCTTATTTAAAACTTTAAATGATTTAGATCCGTTATATAAAAGTAAATAAAGAATATTAGTAAAATTTAATTACATGGAAAATTTAAAGAATAAGCGGATCGCCATATTAGTTGCGGATGGATTTGAAGAAATTGAACTAACAAGCCCTAAAGAAGCACTGGAAAACGCGGGTGCAAAGACGGACATTATATCGCCTGTTAATGGAAAAGTCAGAGCAAAGAGTGGAGATGAGTGGTCAAATGATTATCCAGTCGATGTTGCTCTCCAAGAAGCAGAGGAGGATCGATATGATGCATTACTTCTTCCCGGAGGAGTAATAAGTCCCGATAAATTGAGGACAAATAAAACGGCTATTGCCTTGATCAACGCGTTTTGGGAACGGGATAAACCGATTGCAGCAATTTGCCACGGGCCACAATTGTTGATTAATGCAGATTTGGTACGTGATAAAAAGATTACCTCTGTCGCAGCCATTCAAATGGATCTTATTAATGCAGGTGCATTATGGGAAGACAGTGAAGTTGTAGTCGACGATAAACTCATCACAAGTCGTACACCCGATGATCTGCCGGTTTTCAATAAAACTATCATTCAAGAATTTGCGGCGGATAGGAAGAATAAAGGGTAATAGTACGATCCGATAACGTACTTAAACAGCCAACTATTAAATGCTGCAACATGTTCAGTCTATAAATAACAATAAACACGGACATTATGAATACGACAAAAAATTCAAGCCGTACGAATGCTAAAGGGCAGTCGCACGACAAAGGTAACGACAAAGGAAAAACATCAGTTACAGTGACTGGAAGCAAAGCTTCTTCGTCCAAAAGTTCACGAAAGGAAAACGCAGATAAAACAAAAGCTGAACTCTTAGAAATGGCGAAGAAAATGGAAATCACTGGACGTCATGATATGACTAAAGACGAGTTAATCAAAGCCATTGACAAACATGGAAAAAAATAGCACTATTTTAAATGTATAGCGCTGATAATAAAAAGGCCCGCAGAATTGAGGGCACTGAAAAAGTCCC
>DGIS01000012.1:18965-84521 GCA_002386525.1 Sphingobacterium sp. UBA4616 | reverse complement strand
AAGCTATAGGTAAACAAAAACCAAACTAAGGGATAAGAAGGTGGTAACGGTGTATTGCGTAACATGCCTGCTACAGTGTAACAATGCAAGCATATAAAAATGCTTATATACATTTTTTTATGTAGATTTATCTTCTTAAAATAACCAACAAAGCGATGAGCAGAACTACCCTGAAAGATATAGCATTGGCACTCAATATTTCTGTTTCTACGGTTTCCAAAGCATTATCGGACAGTTATGAAATAAGTGAAGCCACTAAAAAGATCGTTCAGGAATATGCCAAAAAGCATAATTTCCAACCAAATAAGTTGGCAAGAAGCTTAAAAATAGGAAAGTCCAACACCATAGGAGTTATCGTATCCAATATCAGTAATACATTCGTTTCACAAATTTTGGATGGGATCCAAATAGCCTCTCAGCAAACCGTGTATGATGTTATTTTCATGCAAAGCCGGGAAGACGAACGGATTGAGAAAAATTGTATTGACGTCTTGCGTATGCGTGGAATTGATGGCTTAATGATAGCTCCGGTATCTTCAGATTCAAATATTGATGAACTAAAAGCATTGATAAAATCTCAGATACCAGTTGTTATCTTTGATCGTATCAACCACCAGCTTGATACATTTAAGGTGGGTGTCAATAATTTTCAAGGCGCCTACAATGCCACAAAGCATCTCACCGAGCAGGGTAAAAAAAGCATATTGCATATTACGGGAAAGAACTTGGGTGTGGCAACCGAACGATTAAATGGCTTTATATCTGCTTTATCAGACGCGGGAATTCCTTTTGATAATAAACACCATATTGAATGTAGTTTGAATAACACCAAAGATATAGACCAAACAATTCGAGAAGTTTTGCTTAAAGAATGTATTGAAAACAAAAATATCGATGCAATTTTCGGTGCTACAGATGTTATTACAACCCGGACGCTGGGTATTTTGGCCGATCTTCAGATCCAGGTTCCTTCTGAGGTAGCTGTAATTGGCTTTTCAAATACACAAATTGCAGCTTCATTAAATCCGGCACTATCCACAGTTGTACAGCCGGCAATAGAAATTGGGGAACTAGCGACAAACAAACTAATCGCCACCATTAATCAAACAAGACCAATACATGAATTTGAAACGATTGAGCTCCCGACACAGCTTATTATTCGCAAATCTTCCCTATAATGTTTGCCATTATAGTGTTTGTCCACATAATTAAAATAAAAGTCGGAAAATAAGAGGTAAGCGCCCCTATTTTCCGACTATCATTGCGTCTGATCTAAATTACCGCATAAGATCGCTAATCTTTACGTGAATTATTGGCATCATTCACCAATAATACCATATTCTAAACCCCGCAATTCAGCTAGCCCTCTCAGTCTTCCAATCGCAGAGTATCCTGGATTTGTCACCTTATTTAGGTCATCCAACATCTGATGGCCATGATCGGGCCTGAATGGAATAGCTATCGATCTCAATTGATTTTCAGCAACCAATATCTTCATAACTTTATACATATTGACATCACCATCCAAGTGGTCTGCTTCGTAAAAACTCCCGATCGCATCCTTCTTCACATTACGTAAGTGAACAAAGTTTACACGCCCTTTGATTTTTTCTAGGATAGCTGGCAAATCGTTTGTCTGACTGGCACCCAATGATCCTGTGCAAAAACAAACACCATTGAATTGCTGTGGAACTGCATTCAGAAAGTAGTCAAAATCTTCGCCATTACTGGCAATGCGGGGTAAACCTAAAATAGGATACGGTGGATCATCTGGATGAATGGTCATACATATACCGTTCTCCTCACAAGTCGATGCAATCCCCTGAAGGAAATAGATCAGATTATCGCGTAAACCGTCTTTTCCAATATGTTTATAGGTATTAAGGCTCGCTTTCAATGCGTCCAATTCCACACTTTTTTCTCCGGGGATTCCCATTAAAACAACATTTGCCAATTCCTGCTTTTGCTGTTCAGAAATTTCATCATAACGTAAAGCCGCCTGTTTGACAACAGCTTCTGGATATGCTGACCTAGCTTCATCACGTTTTAATATAAATATATCAAAGAGAGCCAGATCAATCCAATCAAAATATAAGGCTTTTGAGCCATCTACCATGGTTAAATCCAATTGGGTACGTGTCCAATCCAGCACTGGCATAAAATTATAGCAAATCGTCTTGATACCACATTTCGCCAGATTAACTAATGTCGTGTTATATTTTTGAAGATACTCATCCACCTTTGCCCCTTTTGTCTTAATCTCCTCATGTACCGTCACACTTTCCACCACAGACCAAGTAAGGCCAGCATCTTCAATAATGCGTTTCCTTTCTTGAATATCCGGAAGTGGCCATACCTCACCGTGTGGAATGTGATGTAGGGCTGTCACAATACCAGTTGCTCCAGCCTGTTTAATATCCTGTAAAGATACGGGGTCATTTGGACCATACCAACGCCATGTTTGTTCTAGTTTTCTCATCTTAAAACGTAATTATACGCCGCACCACGCATTAAAGCCGCCATCTACAAAAACAGTTTCGCCTGTCACAAAAGCCGATGCATCGCTCAATAAATAGATTAAAGTCCCTTTTAACTCACGCGGGTCACCCAAGCGATTATAGGGTGTTGCATTAAGAATACGTTTAGTACGATCACTATGTGTACCGTCGGGATTGATCAATAAGTTTTTGTTTTGCTTGGTTAAGAATACTCCTGGCGCAATCGCATTAACACGAACCTGATCACCGTAACGCTGCGCAAGTTCTGTTGCCATCCACTTTGTATAGCCATCGATTCCGTGTTTTGCTACGGTATAGCCCAAAACACGCGTGAAGGGACGACTAGCAGTAAGGGAAGATATATTAACAATGACCCCCTTTCCGCTTTCTGCAATCACCCGGCCAATAATATGGGTAGGAATCATCGTACCATACAGGTTAAGCTCAATGGCTTTGATGGTATCCTGAATATTGCTGGCAAACAGATCTTGATCGGCACCGATTGTTGCACCTGGAATATTACCGCCAACCGCGTTAACTAAGGCGTCTATTCTCCCCCACTTTTGCAACACTTCATCCTTCGCCCTGGTGACATCCTGTTCGTTCATGATGTCTACTTCCACAAATATAGCTTCGCCGCCTAGGGACTCCACTTGCTGAACACGCTCTACACCGATCTGTCCATTACGTCCCAGGATTGCGACCTTGGCCTCTGCCTCGGCTAATGCCTCCACAAATGCCTCACCTAAAATTCCTGTACCGCCCGTAATTACGACTACCTTATCTTTTAATGTAAATGGATTATTATGCATAAATTTTTGATTCAAATTGGTATTTACCCCCAATTTTATTGATAATAACCTTAAATACAAAGAAAAGTAATTGATTTAATTACGATAACGTTTTAGTTACGCCACCTATTTTTCATCTCCTTCTGTCATTTCGTCATCAAACAGAATCCGAATAGCAGGTGTATAGGTATCGTTATGCTGACCAGTCTTATTTGCCCAAAAAAAAGCGCATAGAAAAACCAGGGCCAACAACACACTACACCCGATCAGAATATATATTATTTCCATAAGAACTAGAGTTTACGGCGTTTGGCATACCATCTTGTCATAAGACTTGTAAAGGAGATGATGGTTACCGTACTTATTGGCATTAGAATCGCTGCAAATAACGGCGACATAATACCCTGCACTGCAAAGCTCAACCCAATTACGTTATATAATAGTGAAATGCCAAAGCTCATATGTATTACTTTTACCGCATCCTTGCTAAAAGCGAAGAAATCCGGCATTTTTGAAAATGACTCCCCATCGAGTATCGCATCGCAGCCCGGTGAAAAGTTATTGATATCATCGCTTACAGCGATTCCAAGATCAGCCTTGCGCAATGCTCCTGCATCGTTAAGTCCGTCACCAATCATGCAGACATGCTTTCCAACCTCCTGAAAATTTTGAATTGTCTCAAGCTTTTCCATAGGTGATTGATTGAAAAGCAAACTTGCATTTGAAGGAAAAATGAGCTGCAACGCATCCAGACGTCTATCGTTATCACCAGAGATTAAATGGAGGTGATAATTTACTTTAAAATCTTCAATCAACGCCGAAAGACCATCCCGCCAGGATTGCTCCATAGTAAAGTATCCTTTTAGCTCGCCGCCAATGCGAACAAAAACCACCGACCCATCTGTTTTAATACGTCCAATATCAAGAAAACCTCCGCTACCGATTCTAACTTCATTACCATTTACCTTGGCCTGCATCCCCTTTCCAGGAAATTCCTTAAATTCCTGTACTGCACTAATAGAAGAGACGTTGAGCCACTTGACAATTTCGCGGCTCAATGGATGGCTGGAATTTCTACAAACAGCATTCAGCACCTCTTTGTCGACTGCTGAAAGGCTACCTTCGAAATAAATTGAGGTTGCCTTGGGTGATGATATTGTACCAGTCTTATCGAACACCAAGGTATCAATCGTTGCCATCTGTTCAATGGCAGCAGTATTTTTTACATAGAACTTATTTCGATCAAAAATACTTAACGCCGCAGAAAGGGTAAATGGAGAGCTCAACGCCAACGCACATGGACATGCGATAATCAATACCGCCGTAAAAGCTCCCCAAGCCCTGCTTGCATTTCCATCAACAGCCCAAAATAGCGCTGCCAATAGTGCAATAGCCAATAAAACAACAGTAAAATATTTACTTATAAAGTTGACAAAAGTCTGAAAATGTTTGTCATAATCTTTATAATTATCGTTATTCCACAATTTTGTCAAATAAGATTGTGAAATAGGTTTGACTACTTCAAGTTCTATCGCTTCGCCGGTTTGACGTCCGCCTGCATAGATAATTTCACCCAAGGTTTTGCTCATCGGGCTCGATTCTCCGGTCACGAAACTGAAATCGATCGCAGCATCCCCTTTTAAAAGCATCGCATCGGCAGGGATAATTTCGTTGTTGCGAACCAAGATACGATCACCTACACTGACGTCTGCCAGTTGTACGGGTCTGTCGCCAGATTCGGTCAATACGGTTACTGCGACGGGAAAATAACTGCGATAATCCCGTTCAAACGAGATATGATAATATGTACGTTGTTGTACCCATTTTCCGATCAATATAAAAAACACCAAGCTGCACAGCGTATCCGTAAAACCTGCGCCCGTCTGTGTAATCACTTCAAAAGCAGAACGCAAAAACAATACAAGAATCCCGAGGGCCAACGGCACATCCAGATTCAAACGTCTTTGTTTCAAGCTCAGGTAAGCCGATTTAAAATAGTCCCATGCACAATACAATAAGACAGGAATACCAAAGGCAAGGTTTATATAACCAAAGAAATTGGCATATTCCTTTTCAAAACTCCCCATTCCAAAATAATCGGGAAAGCTGAAGAGCATCGAATTTCCAAAACAGAAACCGGCAACAGCAATTTTTGCGACCAAAGGATTTAGATTATTCTTATTTCCTTCTTTAACAACATCCTGTAAAGTGATTTTAGGATCATAACCTATATTCACCAAAAGATAGACTAAATCTTTCAGTGGTAGTTCATTGTGATTGAATGTAATGCTCGCCTGCTTTTTCATAAAGTCCACACGCGATTGCAACACATGAGGGTTGAGTTTATATAAGTTTTCCAGCAGCCAGATGCAGGAGCTACAGTGAATAGCTGGAATATAAAAAGTGATGATGGTCATCTTATCATCTTTATAATCCACTAATTTACTGGCAATCTCGGGTTCATCCAGATAAGAAAAATCTTCATGCGTAGATTTGTTCGATTTACCAGGATGCTGATTATAGCGATAGTATTGTTGCATGCCACTATCGTTCAGCACCTGGTATACAGTCTGACATCCCAGGCAGCAAAAGTCATGATGATCTAGCCGATAGCCAGTTTCTTCGATTTTATCACCACAATGGAAACATTTTTCTGCAAGTTGCACTTCTTCCCTAAGCTCTCCCATTCCTTTGTTCTAAATTGCTTGACTAAATAATTGATTTCGTGTCCTTGAGCGCAATAATCGCTGGTCAAAGGCCATGCAGATATTTCTTAAAAAAGATCGGCCGACAACAGTACACGCTATAAGGTCGCCCGTTATCGTTACCAAACCGTCTGCTACGAGCTCGGATAATTCGTCTTTAATTTGTCCGTTTAACGGCTCACCTTCTTGCAACTGTACTTTACCTTTACACATCATATCTAAGATATAACGTCTTACAATGAGGTCCTCTTCATGGAGTAAATGCCCCTTTACAACTGGCAACTCGCCTGTTTCAATGAGCTTATGATATTCCTCTACCGTCTTTACGTTTTGAGCAAATGCACCCCAGGCGTCACTGATTGAAGAAACCCCTATACCGATGAGCAAGGGGCTAAATCGATCTGCATAGCCCATAAAATTACGGTGCAATCTTTCCTGTTGAAAGGCTACAAATAACTCATCTTCTTTTTTCGCAAAATGATCCATACCGACATCTTCATAGCCATGCGCCAAAATCATTTTTTTCCCAAGATTATAAAGGGCTAATTTGGCAGCACCACTGGGCAGGTCCGCTTCGGTATAATGCCGTTGACCAGGTTTTATCCAAGGCACGTGCGCATAGCTATAGAAGGAAATCCGATCAGGGCTTAGCTGCATTGCTTTTTGTATCGTATCTTCCACTGTAAATAGTGTTTGCTTAGGCAATCCATAGATCAAGTCGAAGTTAATGGAATCAAATCCAATTTTTCGCGCATTCAACATAACCAATTCCACTTCTTCCAATGTTTGTTGTCTGTTAATCACAAACTGGACAAGAGGATCAAAATCCTGTATACCCAAACTGAGCCGACGGAATCCCAAACTAAATAAAGTTTCTAAATGAGTGACTGTTGTGTTGGCAGGATGAGCTTCAAAGGAGAATGAACTGTCTGAGGCCACATCTGCGAGTTTGAGAATTCCTTCGATAAGCATCTTCAGATTATCCGGATGAAAAAAGGTTGGTGTCCCTCCTCCCAAATGTATCTCTGCCAGCACTGGTCTTTCGCCATTAAATAGAGCGACATACATCTCCCATTCTTTCAAAAGAGATGCGATATAGGGCTCTTCAACACGATGATTTTTTGTGATACGGGTGTTACAGCCGCAATAAGTACATAGGCTTTCACAAAAAGGAAGATGGATATATAAACTAATCCCTTTTTCTTTCGACTGCTGAAATGTCTGGTACACTTGAGCTGTCCAAGCCACTCTAGAAAATGTTTCGTTATCCCAAAAAGGAACAGTAGGATAGCTTGTATAGCGCGGTGCCGCTACGTTATATTTCCGCACCAATTCTTCCATTTTAACCTGCGTTGTCATCATTTTATTTTAGTTTTTTAGCACAGTCGTCTAAACAACAACAGGCTTTTCCCACACACTTTTCTATCCCCCATAGGTTGAGATTCCGAACAGTTTGCTCAGCCAATCCTTTTGGACTTTGATCTTCAAATGGGGCATTAGCAATCTGTATATTCAGATCGCCAGCCTTTGCCAGATCAATATGAGTAGTATCCTTACTTCTGGTCATAATCTTATTGATTCCTAACCCTTTTAAATTAAGTAGCATGCTCTCGTCCAAAATATCGCTCACGGAAATCACTACCGCATCCTTTCCACGCGCGTAGTTCTGTGTTTCCGCATTTAACCCATTTGAAATCAAAGTCAAATCATGTTGTTTGGCATTCGCCAGTGCCCAAAACTCTTTTTCAAATGATCTTACATTATATACTACTACTTTCATCCTGATTCTACAATCACCAATTAAGGTTTATCCTAAGAACAAAAGTAAATCATGCATAAGCGCAAAACCATGATATAGCACCACACCTTAAAATGATTTTTATCACAATTCGCAAATGCCTGTGACGATAGGAGCTGGGTATAAAGCTTCATTCAGAGCAACGACCTGCCCTTTCAGAGAAAAGGCGTGTTCAGAAAAACTGAACACGCCTTTAAAATATTATTTTTAAATCTCCGTTTCTTTACCTACTGTTTCACATCTCGAAGGTTCTTGATCGAATTGATATATATTTTACCTTTCTCTTTCGATATCAATTTTTCTTCTTTAAAATCTGAAAGCATACGGGAAACTGTTTCATTTGCAGTGCCTGCGATTGACGCCAAACCATCCCTTGTCACATCTATCGAACACGTATTGACGGCATTGATATTGATACCACTTTTCTCGGCAACACTGAGTAGCGCATTGGCGACACGTTTACGGACAGAGTGATAGGCAAACCCGAGTAATTGCTCTTCCTTTTCACGTAAATCGACAGAAAGAAGCTTAATAAACTTACTGGCTATTGCTGGTTTTTTCCAAAGCAACTCCAAAAAACTATCTTTTGGGATCAGTACAACTTCGCTTGGTTCAACCGCTTCAGCATAGTCTTCGTAATTATCATTCAACAAGATAGAGGCATAACCAAAGTAATTTCCCTCAATAAAAATACCTGTAGACAGTTCTCTTCCATCTTTATATGACTTAAAGCTACGCACCTGACCAGATTTCACAAAATAGACATATGTTGGCGAATCATCTTTTTCATAAATAGATTGTTTTTTCTTCACTGTCTTTACACGTGAATTAACAATGAGCTCCTGCAGCAACAGGACTTGCTCTTCGGCGTTCAAACTAAAATCTCCCTCTTGAGGGATATCTGCCGCGAGCTGTTCATGTCTTTTAAGGCGTACATCTATAGCGTTCATCAATTCGACATCATCAAAAGGTTTCGTCAAATAATCGTCTGCTCCCATTTCCATCGCTTTACGCATATCTGCACGCTCCGCTTTTGCAGTTAAAAAAATGAATGGGATTTTAGCTGTACTTTCAATTTTACTTAGCATAAATAACACCCCATATCCATCCAGCTCGGGCATCATGATGTCGCAGAGAATCAAATCAGGAATATGCCTGGTCGCCAGGTCAACTCCAATACGTCCATTTTCGGCCGTAATGACATCATACCTACCTGTCAACTCCAATATTTCGGTAGTTCCCTCCCGGATGTCAATATTATCTTCAATAATTAGAATTGTCTTTTTATTTCTCATCTGCAATTAGTTATTCTATCGTCATTATGTTTGAAACGTTTATGCCTCGTTTTATTACCAACTCCACTTTACCTAAAACTCACCCGGAATGAGGTTCCCTTATGCACTTCAGACTCAAATTCCATCTGACCTTCCATGAGTTCTATATACCTTTTTACGATATTCAGTCCCAATCCGGTTCCCGGGATGTTACCTGTGTTATGTGCTCGAAAAAATGGCTCAAACAAATGAACCTGATCTTCTTCGGGTATTCCAATACCGTTGTCCTTTACTGATATTAAGCAACCTTCCTCGTCGATACACGTTGTAAACTCAATTAATGTATCCTCTCCTGAATATTTGATCGCATTGGAAATGAGGTTGACCAAAGCATTTTTCAACAAATTAGAGTCTAAGGTAAAGTGGCCGATTTCTCCAGTATGCTGATAAACAATATGCTGATTTTTTTTACAGATCAACTGCATTTCCTCGGTGATTTCCTCAGCTAATTCGACCAAATTGATATATTGTTTATTTACTACAACAATACCAGTTTCGAGCTTCTCAAGGGAAAGAAAATCATTCAGAATACTGGTCAGCAATTGTACGGCCCCTTTGATCTTATTCGTATGTTTAATGATATTAACTTTATCATCCGGTCTTTCGGCATATTTTTCGATCAGAGAAGCCGACAGTTGAACGGAACTCAAAGGTGTTCGAAACTCATGCGAAGCCATTGACACAAAGCGAGATTTTAGCTGACTCAGTTCAATTTCTTTTTCCAGCGATTTAGAAACTTCTGCTTTGGCCTTTTCCAGTTCGGAAACTAAAGATATCAGATCACTCGTACGTTCGCTAACTTTATTCTCAAGTTCAACCGCATGCTGTCTAAGCATATCCTCGGCATCTTTCTCACGCGTTAGGTCATGAATAAATCCAGTAAAGATATTTTTATCCTTCAACCAGACTTCACTGACAGCCAATCGGAATGGAAATGTTTCGCCATTCTTTTTAAGCCCCATCACTTCGCGCCCAATTCCAATAATTTTTTTGTGGCCGGTAGTCTGATAGTTATGAATATAGGTATCATGATTACCGCGATCTGGCTCGGGCATCAGCATGGAGACATTGTGGCCAATTACCTCGTCTGCCTGATATCCAAACAGTTCCAGGGCAGCAGGGTTAATGCTTTCTACATTTCCCCTGTTGTCTATGGTAATAATGCCATCAATTGCATGATCAATTATAGCAGCTAACAGCCTTCCGCTTTCCATGATTTTATATTACTTTACCAGTTTTTTGTATTTAATGCGGTGTGGTGTCACGTCACCAATACGTTTTTTCCGATTTTCTTCATACTCGGTGTAGTTACCCTCAAAGAAATATACCTGTGAATCACCTTCAAAAGCGAGAATATGAGTACAAATCCGATCCAGAAACCATCTATCGTGTGAAATCACTACCGCACACCCGCCAAAGTTCTCTAATCCTTCCTCTAAGGCACGCAGTGTATTCACATCGATATCGTTCGTAGGCTCATCGAGCAAGAGTACATTGGATCCTTCTTTTAATGTGATCGCCAAATGTACACGATTCCTTTCCCCACCAGAGAGCACACCTACTTTCTTCTGCTGATCAGCGCCATTAAAATTAAATTTCGAAACATAAGCTCTCGAATTCACGGGGCGGTTACCCAACATCATATTGTCGCTGCCTCCTGTAATATTTTCCCAAACTGATTTTTCAGGGTCGAGGTCGTGGTGCATTTGGTCCACATAGCCCAATTTCACTGTTTCTCCCACCTTGAAAGACCCCGTATCTGGCGTTTCCTGTCCTGTAATGAGGCGGAACAAGGTCGTTTTACCCGCTCCATTTGGTCCAATAATCCCAACAATACCCGCGGGCGGCAACATAAAACTTAAATTTTCAAATAAAATACGATCCCCATAAGCTTTAGAGATATTCGTTGCCTCAATGACCGAGTTACCCAGACGTGGTCCTGGAGGAATAAACAATTCCAATTTTTCTTCACGTTCTTTGGTCTCTTCGGAGGCTAATTTTTCATAGTTATGCAATCTAGCTTTTGATTTGGCATGACGAGCTTTTGGTGCCATACGAACCCATTCAAGCTCACGTTCGAGCGTTTTTTGCCGTTTTGTTTCTTGTTTTTCCTCCTGCGCCAGACGTTTTGCTTTTTGATCTAGCCAAGAAGAATAATTTCCTTTCCAAGGAATTCCTTCGCCACGATCCAATTCAAGGATCCATCCGGCAACATTATCCAAGAAATAGCGGTCGTGGGTAACGGCAATAACAGTTCCTTTATATTGTTTTAAGTGTTGTTCTAACCAATCGATTGATTCCGCATCCAAGTGGTTGGTCGGCTCGTCCAGTAACAGCACATCCGGTTCCTGCAACAATAAACGACATAATGCTACACGTCTACGTTCACCACCTGACAAATTGACAATCTTCGCATCGGGTTCAGGACAACGTAAGGCATCCATAGCTCTTTCCAATTTTGAATCAATTTCCCAAGCGTTGGTGGCATCAATTTTATCTTGAAGTTCTCCTTGTCTCGTCAATAACCTGTCCATCTCATCGGCATTTTCATACACCTCTGGTAGGCCAAATTTCTCATTGATATCTTCGTATTCTTGTAATATTGCTGTAATTTCGGCAACACCTTCCTGTACCACTTCAAGCACAGTTTTTTCCAGATCCAATTGCGGCTCTTGTGCCAAATAACCCACAGAATACCCCGGGGAGAATACCACCTCGCCTTGATAAGATTTATCCAATCCAGCGATTATTTTCAATAGGGAAGATTTACCTGATCCGTTCAAACCAATCACGCCAATCTTGGCACCATAGAAAAAAGATAAATAGATATTTTTTAACACTTGTTTTTGAGGCGGATAGATTTTGTTGACACCCGCCATCGAAAAAATGATCTTCTCGTCTGACATAAAATTTAAAAAAATTCGAAAACTCTTGTTATATTAACATACAAATGTAATCTTTTATACTGACATTTTGGACGTATAACGGTCATGGCTTAATTGTTGATGACATTATTTAAAATAAATTTAAGGTTTAAAATGCAGAATTTACTACATTTATATATCCTTAATATAAAACAGAAAGGTATTCAATGGAAGCAAAATTTTCACCGCGCGTAAAGGATGTCATATCGTACAGTAGAGAGGAAGCTTTGAGATTGCGTCACGATTATATAGGAACAGAGCATTTATTGCTCGGTTTAATTCGTGAAGGCGATGGAATGGCGATAAAAATCCTTAAAAACATAGGCATTGACACGACAGCACTACGTCAATCTGTGGAAGACGCAGTGAAGGGAGCATCAGTTTCACGCGCTCCTATTGGCAACATGCCATTAACAAAACAGGCTGAAAAAGTTTTGAAGATTACTTATTTGGAGGCTAAAATATTCAAATCGGATATCATCGGAACGGAGCACCTATTATTGGCTATCTTACGAGATGAAGATAATATCGCTTCTCAGATTTTACAACAATACAATGTGACTTACGACATCTTCAAATCTGAAGTGGAGCAAAATAGAACCACCATTAAGGATGAGGCTCCGGGCTCTCCTACAGGCGATGATGATTTTGCTGAGGATGATCAGTATGTCCAACCTAAAAAGGTTTCGGATATCAAATCTAAAACTCCAGTATTGGACAACTTTGGCCGCGACTTGACCAAAGCTGCCGAAGAGGGTAAATTAGATCCTATTGTAGGTCGCGAAAAAGAAATTGAGCGTGTTTCTCAAATTTTATCCCGACGCAAAAAGAACAATCCCCTATTGATCGGTGAACCCGGCGTAGGTAAATCGGCGATTGCGGAAGGTCTTGCTCTTCGGATCGTTCAACGAAAGGTATCACGTGTATTATTCAACAAGCGGGTCGTCACATTGGATCTCGCATCCTTGGTTGCTGGCACAAAATATCGTGGTCAGTTTGAAGAGCGTATGAAAGCGGTCATGAACGAACTGGAAAAATCACCGGATGTCATTTTATTTATCGATGAGATTCACACGATAGTAGGTGCAGGTGGAGCTTCAGGATCGTTAGATGCTTCCAACATGTTCAAACCGGCTTTGGCAAGAGGCGAAATTCAATGTATCGGTGCAACAACATTAGACGAATACCGTCAATACATTGAAAAAGATGGTGCTTTGGACCGTCGTTTCCAACGCGTAACCATTGAGCCGGCTACACATGACGAAACGGTTGAGATATTGAACCGTATCAAAGAGAAATATGAAGATCACCACAATGTGACTTACACGCCCGAAGCTATTGAAGCCTGTGTATCGTTAACAACCCGTTATATTACGGATAGGTTTTTACCAGACAAGGCAATCGATGCTTTAGACGAAGCTGGCTCTCGTGTGCATTTGAACAACATACATGTCCCACAATCTATTATCGACATCGAGAATAAAATCGAAGAGGTAAAACTAGAGAAAAACAAGGTTGTTCGGAGTCAAAAATACGAGGAGGCTGCGAAGCTGCGTGATACAGAGAAGAAATTGATTGAAGAGCTCGAGAAAGAGAAAATAGCTTGGGAAGAAGAGACTAAATCTAAACGCTATACTGTTTCAGAGGAAAATGTTGCTGAAGTGGTGGCGATGATGACCGGTATCCCTGTGCAACGTGTTAGTCAGTCTGACAGCCAAAAACTGTTGAATATGGCGGAGTTGATGAAGGGAAGAATTATTGGTCAGGATGATGCTGTAGGAAAATTGGTGAAAGCAATCCAACGTACACGTGCAGGCTTGAAAGATCCTAAAAAACCAATTGGCTCCTTTATCTTCTTAGGTCCTACTGGTGTTGGTAAAACAGAATTGGCTAAAGAATTAGCCCGCTTTATGTTCGATACGGAAGATGCGCTTATTCAAATCGACATGAGTGAATACATGGAGAAATTTGCAGTCTCCCGCTTAGTTGGAGCGCCTCCAGGATATGTTGGATATGAAGAAGGCGGACAATTAACGGAAAAGGTACGTCGTAAACCTTATGCAGTCGTCTTACTGGATGAGATTGAGAAAGCGCACCCCGATGTTTTTAACCTTTTGTTACAGGTATTGGACGAAGGCCAATTAACCGACAGCTTAGGCCGCAAAGTGGACTTTCGAAATACCATTATTATTATGACGTCTAATATTGGTGCACGCCAATTGAAGGAATTTGGTCAAGGTGTGGGTTTCACTACTGCTGCAAAGTCACAACAGTCGGATGCACATTCTCGTGGAGTAATTGAAACAGCTCTAAAAAGAGCCTTTGCTCCAGAATTCTTGAACCGTATTGATGATGTGATTGTATTTAACTCATTGACGAAGGAAAATATCTTCAAAATCATCGATATTGAATTGAAGTCATTATTCAAGCGTATCGCAGATTTGGGTTATACCATCAATTTGACGGATGAAGCAAAAGATTTCATTGCGGATAAAGGTTATGACAGTAATTTCGGAGCACGTCCATTAAAACGGGCAATACAAAAGTATTTGGAAGATCCGATTGCGGAAGAAATCCTAAAAGGAACTGTACAAACTGGTTCGGTGTTGACGGTGAGCATTAATCCTGAAACGAAAGATATTGAGGTATCTAGTTCAGATTCTAAGTCTTCAAAAGATACTGCTGAGAAGTAAGCTATAGTCGTATCTAAAAATAATTTTATAAAAATGCACCTTTATGGTGCATTTTTTGTTATAAACAAAGTTGACGTTAAACTTTCGAACTATTTTATCGTCATATAATAAAAAATCTCACAAATAACACACACAATATGAAAAGACTTTTATTCGCAGCATTACTTGGAACCGCAGCTTTGGTTTCATTTTCTTCTTGTAAGAAGGAGTATATCACACAGGAAGTGAACGTTTTAGACGGCACAAGTTATGTGTTTCCTGTAAAATCGACAGAGTGGGTGAAAGAAGGCAATAACACTTATAGAAAAGACATCCAGATCTCAGATCTTGATAAACGTTATTATGAAGACGGTCACGTAAGTGTGGCCATCAATGTGGATGCTACACCTGATCGGTATGAAGCAATCCCATCAGAACTCTATGGATACCAGTTTTCATACAACTACTCCATTGGCGTAGTACGTATTTACGCTAATGACGTAAGTGGCACACCGGCCGCACCTGACAACATGATTGTTAAGGTCGTTCTAACTGACGCTACTATCGGAAACTAGTAAAAAATATAAAAATAACAATGCCTCAATAGTTAAATTCTTTTTGAGGCATTGTTGTATTTCATTACCCCTTCAACAACAACTCCGCATGTTCCAGCGCAGCATCCGTTGGATTGGCTCCGCTGAGCATCTGCGCTATTTCAGCAACCCTACCTGCAGTGTTCAATCGAATAATGTTGGATATTGTCCGATTGGCTTTATCCTCTTTGTACACTTTATAATGGGCAGCACCTTTAGCGGCAATCTGGGGTAAATGAGAAATAGCAATGACCTGCATATTCTCCGCTAAACTTTCCATTACTTCACCAACACGCAACGCCACCTCACCAGAGATTCCGGTATCGATTTCATCAAAAATAATAGTCGGCAAGGCAGAAGTTTTGGCAACTAATGATTTTATGGCTAACATCACCCGTGAAAGCTCACCTCCAGAGGCCACCTTATGGATGAATTGCATTTCCTGCCCTTTATTGGCAGAGAACAAAAATTGGATAGCATCCATTCCGGATTCCCTCATCTCTCCTTCCTTTAAGGGCTCTAAATTAATTTGAAGACGTGCATTGGGCATTCCGACATTTGCTAAGGTAGCTTGCACTTCTTTTGCGATTAACGCCAACACTTTGCTCCTGCTTACTGATAGTTCCCTAGCATTTTTCTGAGCAATGTTCAATTTAACGACTACCTCTTTTTCCAGCCGCTCCAATTGCTCATCGGAAGAATTTATGGCCATCAACTTGGAGTCAAGCTCATCCCTCAGTCGAATAAGCTCCTCAACGGAGTCCACATGATGCTTCTTCTGTAATGAGTAAAGTAAGCTCAGGCGCTCATTAATTTCCAACAAAGTACCCTCGTCAATTTGTGTCTCTTCTTCAAGCGCACTTAACTCTGCGGCAACGTCCTTGAGCTCAATCCATGCGCTCTTTAACCGCGCAGCCAAATCTGCTGTTTCAGGAAGAAATGAAGTGATACCTTCCACTTGGTTCATAGCGTCCTTCAAACGGCTTAAAACAGCCGTATCATCATTTTCCAATAGCTGCGATGCACCGGTTAGCGCGCGCTTAATATCTTCTGCATTTTCTAATTGGCGCTGTTGTATTTCGAGCTGCCCCTGTTCATCTGACACCAATTGCGCTGCATCAAGTTCATCAAATTGGAACTGAAAATAATCTTGTTCTAATGCAGCCTTTTTTACCAGCTCCTTAAATTCTTCGAGTTCCTTTTTGGCTTTCTTATAAGCAAAGAAACTATCTCGATAATCTTGCTTTAATGCAAATGTGCCCGCGACACTGTCGACCACTAAAAATTGGAACTGTTCTGTATTGATCTGCAATGTTGCATGTTGAGAATGTACATCGATCAATTGTTCACCCAACTGCTTGAGAATAGTTAGGGTAACGGGAGAATCATTAATAAATGCTCGGGATTTACCATCTGGAGTGATTTCTCTTCGAATAATGGTATGATCTGCATAGTCTAGGTCATTTTCTTCGAAAAAATTGAGTAATTTGTAAGAACCTATTTTAAATTCTCCCTCAATCACACACTTCTTCGTTGGATCGAAAAAGTACTTTCCCTCTACTCTATTTCCTAAAATTAACGATAGGGCTCCCATAATAATGGATTTACCAGCCCCAGTCTCCCCGGTAATCATATTCAAACCTTTATCGAACTGGATTTCCAACTCGTTTATAAGCGCATAATTTTTAATATGTAAGGTATCCAGCATATTTTTAAAGGTCTTATTACAGTTTGGAGGAAATACCTTTCCTCATCATTTTGCATGTTACATGACTTTTTCTACAGGTAATTTACCTAAAAATCAGACGATTTCAATACATTTTATTAAAAACATAGCTCCTCTGATCTATTGACATATCCGCACGTAACATTTACAAATACTAAATACTAAAAATAATATCATTTTTCCAAATTTAAAACTACTTTTTTTAGTAAATCAATTCTATTTTTGACAAAAGAATGTCGACATGGCGCTTTATTAACATGAATAAATTCCTATTTTTATGTCATGCAAGATTATAGTGCTACACTAAGAAAATACATGCCCGAAGAAGCAGCTCCAATCATATCCAAGTGGATTAATCATACGCAGTGTTTATTTAAGATCTCTCGTTCCAGGAGTACCAAGCTAGGAGATTACCGCGCTCCGTATAGAGGAAGCCCGCACCGTATCTCGGTTAACCATGACTTAAACTCTTATTCATTTTTGATTACGACGATTCACGAATTTGCACATTTACAAACGTGGAATAAACATCAGCATCGTGTCAAGCCACACGGTACGGAGTGGAAAAATAATTTTAAGGAACTAATGAGACCATTTCTTGAACTGAATATTTTCCCAACCGACATCAGCCAGGCTATTCACTGCTATATGGAAAACCCGGCAGCATCGAGCTGCACCGACCTCCACCTGTTTCGTACCTTAAAGTTATATGACACCGTCAAAAGCAGCGCCCTTACGGTAGAATCCTTAGAGGATGGGCACTTCTTTAAATTAAAAAATGGGCGTTCATTTCAGCGTATTGAAAAGATAAGGAAACGTTATAAATGCATGGAATTGGCCAGCAAGCGTATGTACCTATTCCATCCAATTGCGGAGGTATTTCTGTTGGAACAATGATTTTTAACAAATACATTCAATATATTTTTATCTTTGCTAACTTAGGAAATAATTAAAAGAGAGCTTTTATGTTACATTTACACTCGACTATAGCAATTGTCTTATTGCTAGCCCTGGTGATATCGATCGTGATCACCCTATCAAACTATCTAGGCAACAAACCGTACAACCGTAAAATTGCTTTATTGGGTTTCATCGCATCGCATATTCAATTAGTGGTGGGATTGATTTTATTCTTTTATTTAAAGTACCCTTCGATGATCTCTGGTGCTGTAATGAAAGATCCTTCGTTACGATTTAAAATCATCGAACACCCGTTGACCATGATTATTGCTATTGTATTGATCACCATTGGTTATTCTAAAGCTAAAAAGATTGAAAATGCAAAAAAAGCAAATCAAACCGTTTTGATTTTCTTCATCATCGGTTTAATCTTGATGCTTGCTCGTATTCCTTGGTCGACTTGGTCACTTTTCGCTTAATAGCACGCGACACACGATATAAAAAAAGCCTTCCAATTGGAAGGCTTTTTTTATATATGATATTTGTATTTGACAATCCACCTGTATTGTTAACGTCCTAGATCATTCGCTTTATACGTCACAAAAAAAGCCTCAGTAAACTGAGGCTTTAGATATCTTCGCTGAGTAGTAATTAGTCACGGTTTTTTCCAAATCCCAAAATTCCGAACACGGTTTTGAAAGCGATAAGTGCGCCTACGATCATGGAGATGTTAGCTATCGCGGAAAACAAAAATGTTTGTTGACCCATAGACGTACAAACATCCGGTACAAAACGGATAAATGTACCTATTAAACCTAAAGCGATCGCTACTACCAATGTTTTGTAGTAATGTGTTTGATTCGCATTATTATCAGTTGTCTTTGGACCTCTTGGTTGTACAGTTTCTGCCATTTCAATTTCGATTTTATTCGATACAAATGTACAAAATATTCTATGTTTGAAAAATAAATTTGAAAAAAGCAGCGATCATCAATTATTCAGTATATTTCTGTTCATATTTTTCTTTTTTTCGCCTGTAATCATGCGGATGCTCTTTCGTAATATGATATTCACCACAGTGGATGCAACCGTACGGATAGCGTTGCTTTCCTTTCCTGCCCCACTGCCATATCGGTGCTTCCTTCGATTTCTCCCCGGTAGCCACTTCTTATAGCCATTTTAACCAATGAATAAAAAAGCTTGCTTCGCTCCTACTATTAAAACGCACCTTTCCGGTTGCGCGACATTTGCGTCGCTCAATCAAGCTATTTATTTCAAAAGTAGTGAATACTTCATTGATAAACTGCTTTTTGCTCCCCATGTTACTTGCTCCTTTCTCACTTAAATTTTCTGTCACTACTATCTAATAGTCGCATTGCCACCCTATCACGTTTATCCTCCGTGCAAAAGCTGATCATCCCTTTTGATTCATATAGCAGCACACCTGCCTGACGGATGGCAGCACATACTTCTTCCCGACTACTCTGATAACAGATAGCTACTGAAATATGCTTGTCCTTTGGGATACATTCCCATCTTTTGATCGTAAAACCTTCCCAAAGGCTTATCTGCCAAGTGATAAAACGGTTAAACGAAATAGACATTCGCGATGATGAGCTCTCGTTTCTACTTGGCAAGCCTAATAATTATGTCTTTAGTTTCATTATCAAGCCAAGCGATAAGAATCGATTCAACGAAGATCAATTAGATCTTCTCCCCTTTCTTCTCCAATTTCCTTTTTCAAAGATTATAGTGAATGGAACAAAAGATGCAAATATTCAATTACACCATACCAAAGCTATTGACGAAGATGGTTATAAAGGATTTTCCCATATCATTTATTCTGAAAAAGGAGAAGGCACACGCATCATATGGAAAAAGAAAAATGCGCCGAAAGGCAGCACCCGAAAAACTAACAGACCTCTGCTCGAACTTCTTAAAACTTGGATAGAACAAAGCTATTTTGACAGACAAGTTAATGCCTTGGAAATTTTCAAAAGGCTTAAAGCAGAATCAAGCATTAAATTTAGAGTTAGCGACATTGAAAGTGCATGAAGATTCTATGTGGTAGCAGTCAAGCTCTATTGCAGAAAGATTCTATTGATGGAGTGCTGAGGTATTGGAAGGAAGAACTCTAAAAGAAGTGATGTGACAGTTCAATTTACAATACCATTTTATCGGCTAGAATTAAGCGAATTAATATCATTTACTTTATTTTCTTATCAAAAAATTGTATTTTAATCATAAATTACAGCCCCATGAAACGCCTATATATCTTATTTAATTTGTTATTTTTATTTTCTATAACAGTGACAGTAAAAGCTAGGATCTCCTACCATAGAAACTATCCTAACCATTTAACTGATACACTTTCTGATGATATCCGAAAGTATATTACACAATTGGCTGTTTCGGAAGGATTAGATAAAAGCTCCATTAAAATAAAAACTGATAGCTGGGGAGAGGTAACCGTTTCAGACAACTGGGGTAAAAGTATCAAATACAGCAAAGACCACTGGAACGGATATACAAAAACGGATAACAACGGACTTAAAACATCAGTAAAACAGGATCTTTCCGGCAATATAGTCGTAAAATATAACGAAGGAAAGGAAAAAACGGTCAGGAAAAATATAAGTGGAGATTTTGATATTCCAGATTGGAGTCCCTCCACTAACTTCATGAATACCCTTGATAATTTGAAGATCCGTGACAGCCATGGCAACCTCACTACTATTTCAAAAAACATCTTCGGCGGTTTAGATATCAGTGATGCGAGTGGCAACCACGCCACTGTATCTAAAAATGTTATAGGTGGCTTAGACATTCGTGACAGCCAAGGAAATAGTAGTCGTATATCAAAGGATGTGCTAGGAAACCTGACTATTGAAAATAACACCGGTAAAATTACAACCATTATAACAGACATATTGGGCGGCAAAACAATTGAAGACAACAAAGGGAGCCGTGTTTCTGTAAGAAAGGATATATTTGGAAATTATGAAGCCAGCGATAACAATGGAAACCATGCGTCCATAAAAAAGGATATCTTTGGAATAGTAATCATGGATGATCCAAACGGTATCTTGCAAACTGTAAAACTTCAGCTAATCGAAGATTTAATGCAGCAGTAAAGTCAGCATAAACAATTTTAATAAACCTAAAAGCAATTATGAATGATACACAAGATTTATTTTTATCAAAAGACATTTTACCCATATTTGATTATACATTAAACTCAGATAGTCATTCGGCGCTCTACAAACTTCTACAAAATCCATTATCATCTATCTCCCAAATCAACGATAGACAAACAATCCTAAAACAAATTATTTTGTCCATATCACGCGGGAATGACTACTATTACACTAAAATTGAGTATGCAGATTCACATAAGTTCTTATGTCATTTCCCACTAGAGTACCTAAAAAAAGTCGATTTTCTGACTTACAAAGTCAAAAAACGTAAGAGCAACATCTTACTTGGCGAGTATGCGCAACTAATTAACTTCTTATCTAAGCTTGAAAATGATCTCATAGGAAATATTGAACTGAATGAATTTCCCCATAAATATCAAGAGGATCTTAGGTTTGTCATAAACTATCTCCACTCCTTCAAACTTCGACACTATATATCCAAAATCCGTAAAGGTACACTAGGCTATATTTCCATCCAGGAGCTAAACGCTATTGTTTCTGAAAACCGTAAAAATGGTGATACGCTTTTATTTTTTGAGAAACTAGCTCTTTTCGAAGCTTATTTCTCAATCGGGAAAGCAATTTATAAAAACAATTTTCAGTTCGCTACAATGAATGAATATTGTTTTCAACTCACAGAACTATATCACCCATTGCTATCTAATCCTGTAAAAAATGATATCGATATAAACAACAATATCGTACTTATTACAGGTGCAAACATGTCCGGAAAATCAACACTGCTTAAATCCATCGGCTTATGCGTTTACTTGACTCATTTGGGATTAGCTATGCCTGCCAGCGCAGGAACCATACCTTTTTATGATAATGTATCGATTCAAATTAATCACAGCGATGATCTAAAAAATGGTTATAGTCATTTTATGAAAGAAATTATCAAATTGAAAAACATTGTTCATCAAGCGCATGAGGGTAAACGATGTTTCGTCATTTTCGACGAGCTATTTAAGGGGACCAACTATGAAGATGCATTGGTTATAAGTGTAAAAACGATCAAGGGTCTTCAAAAGTTTGCTACTTCTACATTCTTTATATCTACTCATATAATTGAATTACGGCAAAAAATTGCAGAAGCCAACGTCCAAGTGAGCCCATACTATATAGACTGCAAGATTGTCGAAGAGACGCCAGCTTTTTCTTATGTATTGAAAACAGGATGGTCTAATCTGCAAATAGGTCAATTATTATTCAACAAAGAAGGACTAAATAGTCTTTTAGACTGACAAGAACATCCATTGATTGACAGAGAGTGAGGGATTACAAAAATTACAGCTATTATGAGTTGTTTTAATAGTGAAGAGGAATAAAATAAATACAGATGTTATTACAATTAAAAATACAGATTAAAGGGATAACAAAACCACCAGTGTGGCGAAAGTTATTAGTTCCCGATTATTTCACGTTTGATCGCTTACATCAAGTGATACAAGAAGCATTTGGTTGGCAAAACTATCACCTTTATCAGTTTTCGCCGAAAGGTTTTGGATCATATCCTGAGATTGCCATAATTGACGAAGAGTGGGACGAAGGAAATACCGAAGATGCCGAATTGCTAATATTGAAAGACATTTTAAATCAGCCAGAGCAAAAGTTCACCTACATCTATGATTTTGGTGATAGCTGGACTCACCAAATTGTGGTCGAGGACATTCTAGACAAGCATGTATTAAAAGCGGAGCTACTGGAGGGAAAAGGTGCTTGCCCACCTGAAGATTGCGGAAGTACTTGGGGATATCAAAATGTAAAGGATGTCATGAAAGATATACACCATGAAGAACATGATGAGATGCGAACCTGGCTGGGCTTAGAAGAAGGTGAAAAATGGGATCCGAACTACTTTGATCTCCAAGCTGCAAAGAAAAGAGTAGCAGCGGTATAGTGTTGCATTATAAAAATATATATTGCTCGTTGTAAATTTACGCATCGCCAACTTTACTCACAAAACTTTCCAATTCTTTGCTTACTTCATCCAACAATTGCTGCTCTGTAGGCAAGTAAAGCTCGTATTGACTGGCGACAATCTGTTTTTGGTCTTCGGGAAGGGTAAATTTCACAACCGCATCGTTTTTACTCGCACAGAGTAAAATACCAATCGTGGGATGTTCATGTGGAAGCCTCTCAATACGGTCATAGTAATTGACATACATCTGCAATTGGCCAATGTCCTGATGGGTTAATTTGTGTGTCTTGATCTCAATGATCACAAAGCTTTGCAATAGACGGTTGTAGAAGACCAGATCAACAAAAAACTCATCCCCTTCAATATGTATGCGTTTTTGGCGGGCAACAAAGGAAAACCCATTTCCCAATTCGAGCAAAAACTCTTGTAAATGGGCAATTATAGCGCCTTCCAGATCTTTTTCATAATAGGCACTCTCCCGCTTCAAATCCAAAAACTCCAGTACCATCGGATCTTTTATAATCTCCTTGGCATCAGAGGGCATCTTTTCCTTTTTTGCAACAGCCAATACACTTTCCTTATCGTTGCTAAGCAGCAGACGTTCATATAAATTACTAAAAACCTGTCTTTCCAGCTGGCGTGATGTCCAGTTATTTTTGATGGTTTCAGCCATATAGAATTCTCGTTGTTCGTCCAAGTCAAGCCTCATCAACAACCTGTATTGTGTCCAGCTCAATTGCGAACGCAGTGCGTTCGCAATTGGAGAAACGCGATAAAACTGTCTAAACAACTCAATCTGCCTTCGTGAAAATCCGCTACCAAATTCAGGTTCTAGCGCCTTGGCTAGATACTTTGTAAGATATTTTCCATAATCAGCCCTATCCTTTCCTTGCTGTTCTTCTTCAAAGATACGCTTGCCGATATGCCAGTACATCAACGTACGCTGATGGTCGACAGCACGAATGGCATTGTCTTTGGACTGGGAAATAATCGCTTTTATATCGGATACTAAAGTTTGATCTGTTGGCATAGTTCCTTATTTAAATTGGTATTGACTTTAGAATTGAATAGTATAAAGATAGCTAAATACTATTGAAATACTAAATATTTTAGTATTTATTTTTAAAATAGATCAATTTATAGCATCCGATTTTAAGTCCGCCCCCTTTCACAATCATCGATCGTAAGACCAGACTCATTTATTTAAATACTCCAATGCTTTTTCCATCACCTCATCCTTACCTTCGCGAATCCCCTTTATACTCGGCTTGACAATCTCATCAATTTTAACCCCTACACGCTGAGTTTCACGCTGATCAGGGTAATATACCCCCAGTCCCGAAAGCATTGTCCTTTGATTACCTGGTAAATCAATGGAACTGACATTGCCATCAGCACCTGCAGTTTGAGATCCAAAAACCTTCACATTGCCAGCTGCCTGATAAGCCATCACATGATATTCCGCAGAACTCTGCGTATCCTCATTGACCAGAATAGCCACTTTACCCTGATAACAATCATTGGCATTCTCCCCAACTTGTAATGGGCTGCTCATTACAAAAGTTCCAGGATATTGAAGACTCGTACTGGTAAAACGAACGAAATCAGTAGGCTTGGTCAACAACAAGGGTGTAAGCTTGAACACTAAAAAATCACCGGGATAATTGCGGTCATCAATCACAATACCTTTTACCTTACTCCAGTTTAACCTATTATCTGTAATCATTTTACCACGCAGTAAACTATGATTAATATATAGAATATTATTATCCAGCATCTTAAAAGCCACAGTATCTTTTGGCGCAGGTTTAATTTGGCTAGCAGACATCGCAACAATATTTACTGTAATAGGCTCGCCATCACGCAATATTTCACAGGGTACAAGCTCGCTATTGCTTGTCACAAGCTTTCTTGCCAGATCACGGTTGGCCACAGCTTCATTCGGTGTGCTCATATAAGCCCATAGTGAATCTCTGATTTCTTCAATCTTTTTATGTTCCTTACTGATAAGCACATCTCCTATTCGCAGTTTATCTCCGAATATCTCAGGATCAAGGATTTTAGTTACCACGGCTTTTCCCTCTATTATTCGGATCTCTATTGGCATACGGTACTTGCCATAATAATTTATCAGCCCTTTAGGCGTGCTCCAAAGTCCGGTATGTGCATCTTTTACTTGGGATATCATCTTGAGAAGTGAAAGTCCATAAGATCGATCATCCCGACTAAGGATCATTTCGGGCACAGCGGCTTTTAAAACCGCTTCCCATTTCGGATCCGTCAGGTGTTTATAAGGAGAAAAATACTCGATCATATTCCAGAAGCGAAAAAGCGTCAACAAACGAAATCCTACGTCCGCTGATAATACATTGTCATATTTTTTTTCATTCTTGAAAAGGACATTGCCGATACCTTCAACAAAACCAAAATAATGGTGTTGATCAAAACTACTGTAACGAATACGCTTCAGTTTATCTTTAAGAGCATCATTAAATAGAAGCTCATCGATCCAGCTATAATCTATTTCGTGAACGACGTTTTCAAGCAGTGGCTTGGCATAATTGACCGTTGTGCCGAGACTGTCTAACAGCGCAGCATAATGTGCCTCAACAGATTTATTATCTTTTGCCATAATAACAGCATTTATAGACTTAAATAACTGTTGATCCCAATCATACTTCCCTTGCGCTATCGCCGGATGCCTATATTTCAGAAAACCCCATATTCGTCCCAGATCCACTAAGCGTTGATCAATCTTGGGCGTACTATTAAAGTCAGATATCCCCGAACTTGCAGGTTCACTGATTTCTTTCGCAAATGGCACAAACATTCCCGCTTCCTTGGTAATATCCTTACCGTCTACAGTAATGAGCACATCATCAACCCACATCTTACCTTCTCCAGAAAGAAAAAACGCAATGGAGATCCCTTCCGTCTGGTTTGGCACCAATTTAGTTTTCAGCTTAATATTTTCCCAGTTTTTTGTCCCATTCATTTGGCGGTTAGCCATATTATCGAAAAAGATTTCGGGATCTATCCGTAACATCATCGACGCATAAGACCCCGCGATGATGTTCTCGCGCTTAATCATCGCAGACACTTCAATGGAATCGCCCTTTAAATTTGATGGTAACCACATCATAATTCCTCCGAAAGCGCTGTTCTTTTTTAGACTTTCAATCCGAAGCGCTCCTTTTGCACTATAATATGTATTTTGGTCTATACTACTTTTAAAAACCGTCGTATCGCCTATCTTGAACCATGGAGCATTAATCGGTTGATCAAATGAAAAGTTAAAATTTTGTTGACTAAAGACAGGAGTGGCTACTGCTGTTAGAAAAACAATAAGGAAAATAAATAGGCTGTTAGATTTCATAATTGAAAATTTTCCTTAAATTAATCAATTAATGAATTATTAACAAAACCTTTCTAACTTTTGCACGACACTATTTTTCTATTTTCCTTGCGACATTTTTAGATGTTCAGTTCGTAATGTATTTTGCATCATGTTTTACCATAAAGGGGAAAAACATGATGCGCTCTTCGCTACCCATTCAGCATCTTTACCGCGAGTATATGTTTACATAGCCCCCTCTTTCCCTGATGATTAGTAAACCAGTTACAGGTACATTGAAACTTATCGCCCTGTATAATGACAGTATGTTGCACACCGGATCCATCCACTCTCGCCTCGATATAATCCGTTGTATTCTTGACAAACTGTACACCTGCTGTCGCAACAAGTTTTTTCGCATTTTTTAACCGCGGATTCAACGCTAAAATACGTTCCATCTTAAAAGGCAATCGTCTATAATAATGCTGATGACTATGTAAATCATAACCTAACAACCCGATGGAAGATAATGAAGCAGAGAGCGTATCCATCGTATCGAAGTCGACATCATGCTCAATGGAAAGCATTGTTGGGTCGAATAGCTCGTTGGATTTAAGCAATCCATTCACGGCGTGAACCCATTCATCAGGAACGGCCTTAATCATATTTTCCAACACATTACCTTCACCCGAGAATCCGCGATAGCTATCCGGTGACAAAGCCAGAGTCAGTCTCATTTTACCAAAGTCGGCAACAAAAGCCGCGCTCTCACCTCCTTTTTCCTGATAAACAAGTAACCTGTCGGCATAGGTCACCAACCCCTCCAATAGGCGCAATCGCTGAATACCACCAATACGTACCGCATCGCCTGTACTTATGGGTGAAAAGACAAATCGGTTAGCCCTTTTCGTCAAATAGAACTCCCCTTTCACATTCCCTTTGGGAATGCCCTGAAATAATTGGATAAGCTGAATTTTATTTAATTCAAACTGAAGCTCCATACCCGCCAGATATAATTGAACGGAAGTCAGCCCTTTGATCCAGCGTGGTGGCAAACTTACTTTCTTCTCAGTCACTTTGGCTTTATCGGTACGAATAGAAACCTCATTGCTTCCTACTCCCAACACCATCTTTTCGGTCTTCTTGACAGCGTTTAATGCATTGAGCATCGGTTCATTGAAATCTACATTGGTTGTACCACTGGTAATAAACTCACCATCAATAGCATCTTCCAATAAATCTAAACGTGCGTAAACACCGTTACAGGAAGGAAATCCCTCGAAACGAATCTGGTTTGTACCAGCTGAAACGATAGGATCCCGTAAACTCGGAGGTACGGGTCCAAAACTCGATCGCACAACTTTCGACAAGGTCAACAAACATTTAGAAGTCAACAGAGGATCCGTCAAACTCCCCCAAAAGAAACAAGGCACGTTGGCGACTTCTGTCAATTCGGACTGATGAGCTAATACTAATTGCTGAATACCCGATTGGTGGGTCAGTTGTGAATTTCTTGCATAGCTAATCGCTATATCTTGCTCGGCCATATTTATTGTCTTATTTTTTTCAAAATGGGTTGTAAACTCTTGTATATCTCTAGCTTCCCAAAAACCTCTTGCAGTTCAGCTGAAAAACTGTATTGTTCCTTATTCATCAAATCGTAATAGTATTCGATGAGCTTTTTAAAATTCGTGGGCATCTTTTCGGCAATGTTATAATGAATAAAAGCCATCTCCAGCAACTGCAATAACGCATTGTTATGCTTCGAAGATATATCGCGACATTGCTCCAGAACTTCCACGCATCGCCCAATTGGCCCATAGCCGTTACCGAGCAGCAGTCCCAGTTGCACACCTAATTCCGCGGTGTCCAATCTATTTTCGTTAATTGCAGCCAAAATGACTTCAACCGCCATCGCACGCACTTCTTTCTCTTTATTGAAAAACGAAGTTGCCAGATACAGATTGGACTGTTGATCAAAGCGGAAAAAATCGTACAACATCTCCTGCAGATAAGCTGCTGAAGATTTTCCGCCAATATCACTTTTACCATTCAATCCCACCGTTAAGAACATGGAAAGACTTTCTGTATTCTGCGGCATTAAGCTATGCATAAAAGGGACATCCGCCCTATACAAATAATAAGCCAACAGCGTATCATTGCCACGATTAAAAAGATCTTTATGATACAAAAAAGTCTCAGCTCCGTGTTTGAAAGACGGAAAATAATACGTCAGCTTATCACCATTGTATACCTTTTCCGATTTTTTAGTCGTGTAATTGTAACCGTTATAATACGTTGGTTCTATTTGCAATACCGGACGAAATGGCTCCGCAGTAAAGGGGATGTCTGCCAAAGGCTCTTTGGTAAATTCTTCAAAATAAGTATCGCGATGATGCGTACGGGCCACGGTTGCCCATACGCCAATCCAGCTTGCCTGATCGGAATCTTTGAAAGACAATAAATTCTTCAGCCAGGATTGTTGATATAGTTTCATCGAATCCAGGCCTAGGGCATAACTGATCACATCTTGGAATTGCTGTTCCTTAATTTGCTTTATCAGTACTTCGATACCCTCTAAATCTTCACGAACTGTACGGCTTAGCGCAATGGATAAGTCCAATAAATTAATTTTCACGTCTGCTTCCTGATAAGCCAAAATGCGCTGCACGAGTATGGAGGGTGCAATCCAAAACGGCTTATGCGTCGGCAGACTCAACAGCGGTAAGCAGATGCCATCAATCCGATAACGTTGCAGTAACTCCAATTGGCTGCCCATCAAACTCACCCATTTGGAGTAATTGTGGTATCGATCTTTATCTTTATATACTACAGTCGGCTTATAATACATATTTATAAAGGCGCCTGAAAAATGGTTGTACCAAGATGATTCACGATAAGATCCTGTTAGCTGCTTAATGTAAGGCTCCAATTGTATCTGATAGTCGGGGGGAAAAACGGCCGTCTGTTGCACCCAGGCATTCATTAGTATTTCCACCTGAATAGGATCCGAGCCTCCGATGACCTCTCCCACCTTGAAAAACAATTCGTTCCAGGTCTGCGGATATTCATAAGCTTCGTTCAGGCAACGAAATTCTGTCGGCTGATAGACATATCGTTCGGCGGAACGGCCGCTCAGCTCAGCCAAGATTTCAGCTTCTGAATAACCCTCTTTTTGAAAAAGATGCTTTAGGTCAACCGCTATTGTTCCCATCATTTGCGTTTGATATAATTGAAGCTTGTCAGATAACGCTTCCAAAGGCTCATGCTGATTTTTTAAGATAAACTTACTTGCCCTTTCCTGCAACTGTAGGTCCGAAATCATAAATAGATCTGCAGCCAGTAAAACAAATCGTTCGCGCCACGCTGGCTTTTGCTTCAATAGCTTATCAAATTGAATCAAAAGGGTCTTCAGGCTTGACTTAACATCGCTCCGCATAAAGATACATTCTGCCCAATCCAAAAACTCCTGTAAATGAAAATCCTTATGCGAGAGGAATGGCTTCAGATAATCAACTACAAAATTGATCACGGCACTAGATTCAGCATGCAATAAGGAAAAGAATTTTTGCTGGTATTCGATCACTTTATCTTCAGAAAGCTTCATCCGTTCAATAAGCTTTCTGAAATAGCTTTTGAGATTAATATTCCAGTTTTTGGTTTGAGCTTCAAGCGCTCCGGTGATGATAAGTTCTGGATCAATTTTCCCATTGGCCAATAATGTGTCGAACACCTTATCCCATAAGAGTTCATTGACGGCATGCTGATAATCATAATTCCAATAGGCATTTTGAATCCCTGTTTCGTAAGCAAACACCAATGGAATATCTCTTTGGATTGTCAATTCATCGGTGGTGAGTTGTTCAAAAAACCTTTTTGATTCATAATGATTAAAACCAGAAATGGAGCTTGCATAGAGCTCTGGTTCAAAATCGATATGTCCCATTTGCTCCAGTAAGCGAAGATTATCATATGTAATGCGTTGCCAATCATTTTTACGAACTAACTGCAATAAATAACCGCCCAACCAATTGGGTTTGGCATAGTTTAGGATTTGCATCACGTCATGGCTCTTCGCTTGATTTAAAAGCTCATGAAAAATATCCCAGCTACCCGCATCTGAGCCGGAAAATGTGGCCAGAGCCAGCAACTTCACCGCTCGTTGCTGTGTCTTCGTACCTCGTATACCCCAGTTGTATTGGGCTTTACTTTTAAATTCAGGATCTTTGGAGAGATCACTATAATCAACCCAGTAGCGCTTGGCAGCACGAATTTCTTTTTTTAAAACTTCGAGGTTGCCACTAGCGTATTCTTCCAAAAATGGGATGATATTTTCAATCCTTGCCTCTTTGATAAGTAGTCTCAGTGACTCTACCGCTTCTTCTTTCCGTCGGCTAGCAACCGAAAGCGGTCGAACAGCTGAATCTTTTTCACTACGATCGACGCCTAAAGTACCGTCTTCAGAATAGCCTTTTTTTATCTTCTCAGCAATTAGCTTTTCGGCATCCTTTAGACAGGCTGCTTCCGAGTCGAATGTTTTACTTTTACTTTGTCCGGCCGTTCCGTTTCGACCGTAGGTTACGGTATGTCTTACTCCAGTTGTTTGAATTTTCCAAAATTTATCTGATGTGCCGTCTATATACTTTAAATGCTTTAACATTATTTCTAGCTATAATATCAATTAATTCCCTTTCTGTTTAAATATAACGAAAGTAGCACAAAAAAAAGTATATGAAAAGGTCAATGACTAGCTATTCATTTCATAGGGATTAGATAAAAACATTATAAAATAGCGAGAACTATGTTAAAAAAACGCTATTTCTTCTAACAACTGCTGCCAGTCAAAACCAAATGGCATCGCTATCAACTTCCCCTCCGGTGTTAGAATATACTTGCTCGGATAACCCTGCACATTAAAATCTCGTTCCACCCGATTGTCCGACATGAGTACGGGTATCGTATAATTGTTTTTGGCAATAAAATTTTTCACTTTATCTTCTGTATCACTACACGCAATACTGACAAAACCAATTCTTTGCGACCTTTCTTTATTTATCCTGAGCTGGTCATAAAAATCATTGAGTTTCGGCATTTCTGCAACACATGGTCCACACCAGGTACCCCAAAAATCCACCAATGTCCATTTACCTTTCAAATCATCATTTGTTGTTTGACCATTTTGTAAGTTCTTTAAAATAAAATTAGGGGCTTCCGGTAACTGCGAAACAACTTTTTGCATAAAAAATTCGCTAAACTTCTGATCTGAATAGTAATGTTGATAAAAATCACGTAGGCCCCTGTAGCTTGTTCCCTGCACAGTCAAAAACTCTTTAATGTATTTTGATAAGGCAACATCCTTCTGGCCCGTCGAAGCCAGTTCGGTCAGATAATCTTCCGAATAGTTGTTTTTAGCCTTTAAAAAGTTCGTATCGTAATAAGAATCATAGGCAATTTCAGCATCTTTTTTTGGAGAATATAGTGCAGCTTTCTCCAAATAGGCCAAGGCCTCTCTTCTATCATTTTTATGAACTAATTGGTAAGCAAAATAATAGGCGGTGGCAAGATGCGCCCGTGTTATATGTCTATCCTTAGTTTGATCCGTATCATAAAGTGTTGTTAATTTTGCAATGATATCATTTAACATTTGCCTGCTAAACACCTCATCAATCGGCACCATCCGCTGATATATCATCAAAGCATACCGCCCGGCATTTCCATTGGTCCAATAATCAGCATTCAATCCCATCAGCTCATTAAATAGGTTCCGAGATTGTGGTAGATCGTTGTCCAGATCCTCGATTCGTTGCCACAATACCATAGGATAGATGTATTGTTTTTCCAATTCGGAAAAGCCATTCAATAATAGTTCGATCTGTTCACTAGCAGATAGGTATTCCTTCGAAGGTGCATACCCTTGGTACAAACTATTCTGTATCCAGTTATATTTCTTTTCCTTGTCCAGCAAAGGAATCAAAGCCATAAATTTGTCCTTCGATAGCTCGCCTCTATAAAGCAGATTAGAGAGATGGTGTGTTCCTGCCAACAAATTTACTGGTGTATTTTTCAACGTTAAGTCGTATTGTTTATCGTCTTTAATCTGTTGAAGTAGATTTAACTTTTTCTGCACAAAAAACTTATCATTGGGAAAAATAGCATCGTATTTCTTGATGTACTCCACTACTTTCACACTATCGACTGCGCCATCGGTCAATAATTTCTTGCTCACAAAACTGCTTGATAATAGCATTTCGGCATATGTTTCGTCGTAAGTAGGATGCATAATGGTCTCCAATTGCTGTATGTTTGTTGTACTTAAGACAGGGCGATTATCAAACGTATAGGTTTGTCGTTGATTTAGACTGATAAGTTTACAGCCTTTCTTAGCAATCACAAGCTCCCCTTCCAACTGTTTGGAAGTATCTTTGAAGGTTAAATATACTTTCTGCTTATCGCTTTTTGTCATGCTATACCTTTTACTGTCCACCAATTGTGACTCAACTTGGAGTCTTTTCAAGAAATCTTTGTTTATATAGGCATGATTTAGCTCTTGGCTTAACGCAGCCCCCACACCAGCCATATTGTTAGCTACCATTGCAGCGACATCGTCTGTTAGCTCCCAATGCTGGGCTTTTACCCGAATCTCCTTCTTGAGCGAAGTCGTATCGACAATCGTCTGCTCGCCTTGAAAATTAAAATAAATAGGTTGATGCAATTGCATTAAAACATCAGCCAACATGCTCGAATACAAAACATTAAGGCTACTATCTGGGTATAAACTCGAAAAGATGAATTGTCTTTCCGGATCTGTATACGTGATGGCTTTCGTATTTATTTCCAACGGAAAAGCTTGCTTCGATAATGTCTTATTGGAAGACACGGTCACATAAGTCGATTTGGAGTTTGCTAGCTTATTTCCTAGGAATAGCTCTTGTTTTATAAGATAACTTTCATTTTTTTGGCCGAAACACACAGCGTTCACCAAAACAAAAAATAATAATATACTCCTCATTGACAACAGTTTATATGGTTAGCGTCAAAATTAGTAAAATTTAATTGAACACAAGATTATTTAAGTAAAAAATGCAAATGGTCTGAGCCTCTCTGGCTCCTCCATTATCTTGTTGCCGTAAAAGGAGACTGAGTACGACTAAAAAGTGTCGGTATATCGGAAACTTTAAACATTTCCAAAAGAAAATTAAAATACCTAAAATTGCAGTCTTAATTCAAAGAAATTGGATAAAGCTTGTTGATCCCTGCCGACGTTCCAGGCGATCTTGACACTAGGAGAATAAATTCAGCGTGGGTCAATGTAGACTTGTATAAAATAAAAAAATGAAAAAGATTATATTTTTTCTATTAATGATACCTTTTTGGGCTGCTGCTCAAGAGCAAAATATCCAAAACTTTATCGTCAAAGAAAATCTTTCAAAAAACGGAAAGTTAGCAGTTATTGCATTGGATTCCTTGGGAAATACCAACGAGACCATCAATGGCAATTACTTATTTACGATCAATGGTTTCTCTCAGCCTTTACAGTTTCACGATGGTGTTGCTGTCCCAAATCAGAAAATTGAGTCATCAACATTCGTTTTCTTTAGCCATAAAAACCAGCAAACATCTAAAGGGCGCCTAGTTTACATCTACAAGAGTGATAGCGGCCTTTCTCCATTTGCCATTAGTGGATTGATGTTTTTAGTTATTCCTGCTATCGTACTAGGAATCGCTTATATGTTTAAAAAAGTGATTATGACAGCCATTGCGCTTGCCATTGTTTTCTTTTTATTCAATCATTCCCAGGGGTTAGATTTAGGCAAAATTTTCGAATCCATTTTTTCAAGTCTCAAAAATCTTATTGGTTAGCGCCAAGGTCTACCTAGATTTCGTATCAATGAAAGCAAGTCAAAATAAATGAAGCGTGGTGCTTTAAAACGGCATACCAATACCAAAATTATATTGAATAAAATTGTATCGGTCTGGTTTGTGGGTTTCATAGTACTGTGCCTTAAATTCTTTAGAATCAAAAAAGTGCTTAATAACCCATTGATCGGCCCCTGAAAACTGAGGGTCTTTAAGTTTAAGTCCGGCATCTAAACGGATCACAAAATAGTCTGAATCGAAACGAAGTCCAAAACCGGTACCAATCGCGACTTGCCCAAGAAATTTATTGATTTTAAACTCTCCTCCGGGGTTCAATTCTTCATCTTTCTTGAGACGCCAAACATTCCCCATATCTACGAATGTCGCTCCGTTCATTTTGGCTCCCAAAAAATTATTGAGCAACCGGAAACGATACTCTGCGTTCGCTTCCAATTTAATTTCGCCGAGTTGATCCAGATTACGCAGATTTAAACGCAGGTCTTCACTTAAACTCTGGCGGTTGTAAGCACCCGGTCCCAACGTACGTGCCTGCCAAGCACGGATACCGTTCATTCCGCCACTATAGAAACTCTTCTCAAAAATCAACAATTTGGAGTTGTTACCATATGGAATTGCTATCCCTGGATTAAAACGGAAGACAAACTGTCTATTTCCTCCAAGATTTCGATATAAACGATAATCGAGTTCAGTTTTGGCATACTGGAGAAAAGGCACACCAAAGATTTTTTTCTCTCCGTCGGCATTCTTAGGCAATTTTGCCAAAGAACTAATAAGATCCAAAAAGTTTCCACTAACATCCAATGTCCCTCTGAAATATTGAAAATCTTCCTTGCTATTCAATTTTTTTCCATTCAACACAAAGGTATACTGGGTCCCCAGACCGAAATACTGGCGGTCGTTACTCCGCACATACAGCTGATAGCCTTCTTGCACGAGCTTGTTCCGGAAATTGGAATCTAGGCGCCCATCCCGGTACTCCAATACGATGGGTGTGAAGCTGTGGTACTTGTTCTCCGTTTCATACCAGGAATAATTTAAGGACGTAATAAAATAACGGTTTGAATAGGTTTTATCCTGATCAAATAATTGCAATGTCATGGAATAGGTCGTTTTAGGCAAGCCAAATTTCCCTCCCGGATTTATATGAAAAGGAACCATCAAGCGCGGAATAACCAAGTTGACCCCTGCCTGAAAATCATTGTTAAAGATCTTACTGGAAAGCCCTCCTGCCAATCGCGGGTCAAACAAAACTCCGTAGCGCAATTTAACCTCCAATTGCTCTGACCCTCCAAAAATATTACGTTGCGAAAAAGTATTTCCGATATTGAACCCACTCATACCCGAACTAAAGGTATACTCACCTTCTATCTGGTTTCCCATTCGAGGTCTTGGAACAAAATCATAATGCACATTAAGCTTATTGGAATCCTTCTTGACAAACTGTATTTTGACAGAACGAAATCCATTCATCTCATACAATCGGTCATAGGATTTATTTTCCTCTTGTAACGAATAGTAATTCCCTGACCGCAAATACATATAACGCTCTAACGGTTTCCAACGAAAGCTATTCGTTTCATCAACAAATAAGAGTCGTTTAGCTGAATCTTGAATGCGACGCGGCGACTTCTTCGACATTGTACCATAATTCCTTATGGTCATATAAACACTGTCAATCTGATACTTTTTATGTATCGTAGAATCCGATGGATTTTCGACATTGATTTTGAGGTCGATCAAATTACCCGCTATAGCCGAATCAATACCTGCACGCATATACTGCCGCAAATAATCGTAATATCCGTTGTTCCGCATCGAAACATAAAGTTTCTCTCTTTCATCGAGTAATTTTGCTGCATCATATTGCGTATTTGGCTTGACGGCAGTCTTTGGCAGCACCTCACGCTCAAAGATATCTTTTATATCTGCTTCTTCAAAGTTACGATCTACACCTCTAATTTGATAAGGAGCACCAGCATCAACCTTAAAGTCTATATGCGCGCGCTTCTTAGAAACAGCGATTTCGGGTGTTACTTTGGCTTTAAAATATCCTTTTGAAAACAAAAATCGCCGGATTTGATTAGCGGACAAATCGACCATTGCCGAATCTAACAAATGAGGTGGTTCACCGACATTCCGAATTTTCTTGGTTTTATAGCGGCCGTTTGTAGTATTGAACGTATTGTAAATAAAGAGATTTACCCTTGAATTAGGTCTTATTTGATTGGAAATATATGTTTCGGATGATTCTTTCAATGCAGGGGTAACACCAGAAATCTGTACTTTTGTAACCAAAGCTTGGTCATCGTCAAGGTATTTTGAAGACCGGCAGGATGCAAAAAGTGCCACTAAAAAGGTTATACTTGCAAATCCGATAAAACGAGGGTAATTAATCATCAATAAAAATGTTGTCAAAAGCGCAAATCAGTCTAATAACGTCTCTGCAAAATAAAAAGTTTAGAAAACAGCAGGGCCTTTTTATCGTGGAGGGTATAAAGTCCGTCATGGAATTTATCTCTTCTCGCTATCAGGTTGAGTCCATTTTCTATACGGGCGACGCCAGCACAAAAGTGGGTAAAATCTCGCATAATATAAAATGCCAGGAACTGACGGAGACTGAATTTCAAAAGATTAGTGCGTTGAAATCGCCGCAGGGAATTCTCGCTTTGGTCAAACTACCCTCTCAACAAACGATTGTATCAGACAACTTAAAAAATAAATTTAGTCTTGTGCTTGATGATATACAGGATCCGGGCAATTTAGGCACTATTATCCGCACCGCGGAGTGGTTTGGCATCAAACATATTATATGCTCTATAGGTACCGTGGACGCCTACAATCCTAAAGTAGTACAGGCAACTATGGGCTCACTGGCAAGACTTCGGATCTATTATACCGATTTAGGGGAATTTATACAGTCAAGTGGTCTGAAGGTGTATGGTGCACTACTGCATGGTCAATCCATCTATCAAACCCAATGGACCGATGAAGGCTTGATTGTTATGGGCAATGAGGGAAACGGTATTAGCAAAGAAATAACAGCATTGATCGATCAAGCCATTACCATCCCACGCTTAGGGCAGGCGGAGTCCTTAAATGTTGCTGTAGCAACAACGATCTTCTGTAGTGAGATTTCTAGACAAAAATTGGTTTAAGAATCCATTCATCGCTCCGAAAACTGTACATTTGCCACATTCCACAATAAAATTCCGCCATGCCAGCTGAACAGAAATCCATCTACACGTTACAATTTATTTTACTCTGCTTAAGCTCGCTCTTATTCTCTTCGAGTTTCAATATGATTATCCCCGAGCTCCCTAATTACCTGAGCAGTTTGGGCGGAGCAGAATACAAAGGTTTAATCATCGCTTTGTTTACATTGACCGCAGGAATTTCGCGGCCTTTCAGTGGAAAATTGACCGACCGATGGGGGCGGGTGCCGGTCATGGCAATTGGATCCATCGTCTGTTTCATCTGTGGATTTCTCTATCCTATCTTGACGTCTGTCGCCGGTTTTTTATTCCTACGATTGATACATGGCTTTTCTACGGGTTTTAAACCGACTTCAACGTCTGCTTACGTAGCTGATTTAGTGCCCCAAAAAAGATGGGGTGAAGCATTGGGTATGCATGGACTCGCTTTTAGCATCGGTACAGCTGTTGGCCCAGCGATTGGCAGCGCCATCTTTGAGGCCTTTGGCATCAATATCATGTTCTACTGTTCATCTCTCATGGCACTTCTCTCCATTATTATCGTCATTAACATGAAGGAGACACTGGCAAAAAAACAGAAATTTAATCTTTCGATGCTCAAAATAAACCGCAAGGATATCATCGAATGGCGCGCGCTACCCGCTGGAATCGTCACCTTTTTATCCTACACAGCTTATGGAGTTATTCTAACCTTAATTCCTGACTGGAGTGAATATTTAGGAATTAAAAACAAAGGACTATTTTTCCTGGCCTTTACGATTGCATCGGTACTGATACGTTTTGTATCCGGCAAAGTCTCGGACCGTTACGGAAGACCGAAAGTCATTGTTGTTGGAATAATCATTATTGCCATTGCACTTGTTGCTATCGGAATGGGCAATAGCTTTGTTGGAATGATGATCGGTGCAAGCATCTATGGGGCAGGCACCGGCATACTCTCGCCTGCTGTCAATGCTTGGACAATTGACCTCAGCTTACCCGAGCATCGTGGCAAGGCCGTAGCAACCATGTATATCTCGCTCGAAGCGGGAATAGGCCTTGGCGCACTGCTTGCTGGCCTGTACTATAGTGATGTTATTCTTCGAATTCCCGTCATTATGTATGGCAATGCAGTGGTTTTGCTGCTTGCACTGGCCTATATGCTGAGCTGGCAACGAAGGCACAAGGCCAACTAGCCTTTAAAGGTCTCGAAAACGCATGCGAGGCAAACAGGGATTTCCGCTATCATCAGTTTTTCAATGGACAACGTGAAAGATCGGTAAATTGCTTAGCGAACAGGAGTGCCGAAAAGAACAGATCGGACCGAATACTTGCCGTTATATGCTATGCAATTATATTGCATATAAAAGGTAATTTATCTAAGTTTGAATTATCATGGTAAGCAATTATTTAAAGCTCCAATACAAATTACTCGTTCGTCATATCAAAGCTACAGGACTACCTGTTCCGATCGCATATCTCCTATTGGTTGGGTTATGCTACTTAGTCTATTATGCTTTGTTTCAATACCCTATTTTTGGCTATTATGCCCTGATACTGGGTAATTTTCAACTGCTTTTTCTACTCACGGAAAAAAACAGGAATGATTTTCTCAAAAACATATTCAGCAGAAGAGATTTTCACAAAATCAGACTATGGGAAAATGCCTTGGTCGTTATCCCTTCGTTTGTCATTCTTCTCCTTCATAATCATTGGCCATATGCACTTTTTTTGATTGTATTAGCTGCACTTTTTGCATTTTTGACATTTAAGGCTTTTGGCAAGTCCATTCCGACGCCATTCGCAAAAAAACCTTTTGAATTTATTATCGGATTCCGTCGGAGTTACCTTCTTTTAATCGTTTTATATCTATTGGCTGGAATAGGTTTTTATGCTGCCAATCCCAATCTTGTCTTGTTTTGTGTTGCATGCATTGGGCTCACCTGCGTTTTATATTATCAATTACCGGAGCCGATTTTTTACCTTTGGAATGATAATCATACACCAAGAGGCTTTCTCATGCGAAAATTTCGACGGGGAATTTTGCAATGTCTTCTAGTTGCATTTCCTCTCCTCCTTGTTTACGTCCTTCTCTTTCCCTCAGCGTTATTCAATGCCTGCATTGTGCTGGGAGGTATACTTTTTCTGCTTCCTTTTGCAATTACATTAAAATATGTCGCTTACCCAAGAGAAATCAATTTCCCGGAAGGCTTTGCTTTAGTGCTTTGTTTTAGCTTTTATCCATTGATACTTGCGCTATTGCCCTTTTATTACATTAAAGCCATCAACAACCTTAAAAATCATTTATGATCGAGCTTACGAATCTCAGTAAATCCTTTGGACAACATCAGGTACTCCGCGAGATCTCTTATACATTTAGCGGTGGAAAGGTATATGGCATTGTTGGCGAAAATGGTGCAGGAAAAACAACCCTATTTCGTTGTCTTGCAGGACTTGAAACGGCCACAGGCACTATAACATCTGCTCTGCAACCGTTAAAGAATAATTTAGGCTACTTAACCTCGGATCCTTATTTCATGTCGAAGCTGACAGGTGAAGAGTATATTTATCTGCTAACAGATGCGCGTGGAAAGAAGATCAAAAATCTTAGTGAAAGAAATATTTTCGAATTGCCGCTGAAGGAATATGCAAGCTCTTATTCCACAGGGATGAAAAAAAAGCTTGCGCTGACGGCAACGTTACTGCAGAACAATAATTACTATATTCTGGACGAACCATTTAATGGTATTGATCTGCAGAGCAGTATCATTCTTACAGAAATTATTCTCCGTCTAAAAGCAATGGGAAAGATCATATTGATTTCCTCCCATATCTTTTCCACTTTAAAAGATACCTGCGATGAAATCTTGGTACTCGAAGCTGGCAGAATCAGTAAATCCGTCAAAAGTGATCAATTTGGAGACTTTGAGGAAGAAATGAAAGAAAAAATACTGAAGAAAGATATCGATAAGCTTTGGCTATAACTAAGGATCAAGTCATTCAACATGAATAAAAAACTATGGAAAAATACCTACCAATACTGGAAACCGAACGTTTAATTATCCGCCCGATACAGCTGGATGATGCTGCTTATTTTTTCGCAATGGATTCACAGCCGGAGGTTCATACTTTTCTGAATAACGAACCTGTACAATCCATTGAAGAAATAAAAAAAGTAATCACCCATATTCAGCAACAATATGAGCGATACGGTATAGGTCGTCTAGGGGTCGTTGAGAAATCAAGCAACGACTGGATAGGCTGGACGGGATTCAAATATATTGACGAATTGGAAAATGGGCGGATTGGATTTCTAGATCTCGGCTATCGTTTCAGAACGGAGTCCTGGGGCAAAGGCTATGCGACAGAAGCGGCGCTAGCCTGTATGCAGTACTATCGAGAACACCTGACCCATTTTGATGTACATGCCATCACACATATCCAAAACAAGGGGTCGCGAAATGTGTTGGAGAAAACAGGTTTTCAGGTGACAGAGCAATTTCATCTCGATCCATGGAATATCCCCTGTTATTGGTATGATTTGGTTCCCGACACCCCATAAAACTAATTATATTAGTTTCAAAAGCTAATTTTTTTAACTTTTCATAGTTTCACTGTGATAAAACAAAATGGTTTTGTATTTTTACACGTTCGAATAAAATAATATTTCGAACATTTCTGTATTGTACAATTTAATCTATTGCTGAGTAAATGAGTGACGAAACAAACTTCCCAAAGGAAGATAATCAAGACGACCTGGGATCAGGAAAAACAGAAAGCGGAAGTCAGACGATACCTTTATCGGGTCTCTACGAAAACTGGTTTTTGGACTATGCCTCCTATGTTATCTTGGACAGAGCCGTACCACATATTAATGACGGTTTAAAACCCGTACAACGTCGTATCCTCCATTCCCTAAAGGAAATGGATGATGGTAGATATAATAAAGCTGCTAACGTCATCGGAAATACGATGAAATATCACCCACATGGTGATGCTTCTATTGGCGATGCCATGGTACAATTGGGACAGAAAGACCTTTTGATCGACTGTCAGGGGAATTGGGGCTTCCCCATTACGGGCGATTCTGCGGCTGCTCCTCGTTACATCGAGGGAAGACTATCCAAATTTGCCAATGACGTGGTTTTTAACCCCGAAACAACAGAGTGGCAATTGAGTTACGATGGCCGTAATCGCGAACCTGTTACCTTACCGGTAAAATTCCCGCTATTATTGGCTCAAGGAGCCGAAGGGATCGCAGTAGGGCTGGCGACGAAGATCATGCCGCATAATTTCATTGAGCTTATTGACGGGTCAATTCAGGTATTAAACGGTGAACGTCCAAATATATTCCCAGACTTTCCTACTGGTGGTATGGCCGACGTCTCAAATTATAATGAAGGTCAACGTGGCGGTAAAATCCGTGTACGGGCAAAGATTGAGGAACGTGACAAAAAGACGCTCGCCATTACAGAAATTCCCTTCGGAACCACAACCGGCGGTCTTATTGAAAGTGTCGTTACAGCCAACGATAAAGGGAAGATTAAGATTAAAAAAATAGAGGACAATACCGCGGGAAATGTCGAGATCATTGTGCATTTAGCACCCGGAATATCTCCGGATGTAACGATCGATGCCCTGTACGCCTTTACAGCCTGTGAGGTCTCCATATCGCCCAATACCTGTGTGATCAAGGATGAGAAACCTCATTTTATGAGTGTCAATGATATTCTCATCGAGAATACCATAAACACTAAAAACCTATTGAAAAGAGAATTGGAGATTCGTTTGAACGATCTTCAAGAGAAAATATTCTTCAGTAGTCTATTAAAAATATTTATCCAGAATGGGATGTACAAACATCCGGATTACGAAAATGCAGGTGACTTCGATACCGTTGTGCAAGTTCTAAATCGCTTGTTTGAACCATTCTTTGATCAATTTTATCGGGACATACGCCCCGAAGATTACAAGAAATTGATCGATAAACCCATGAGCAGCATTACACGTTTCGATGTTAAAAAATCGGACGAAATGATGAAGACGCTCGAAAATGAGATCAAAGAAGTCAAACGTCATTTACGCCAACTGACAGAATATGCCATTGCATGGTTTGAAAAGTTACGTGAAAAATATAGTAAAGACCGTGAACGCAAAACCGAACTGCGCATATTCGACAAAGTAGAAGCTACCCAAGTTGCCTTGGCAAACACCAAACTCTATGTCAATCGTGAAGAAGGATTTATTGGATCGGGCATGAAGAAAGATGAGTTTGTATGCGATTGTTCTGATATAGACGATATTATTGTATTCCGTGAGGACGGTAAATACGTTGTCAGTAAAATCCAGGATAAAGTGTTTGTCGGAAAGGGAATTATCCACGTTGCTGTGTTCAAAAAAGGCGATGAGCGGACAATCTATAACGCCATCTATAAAGAAGGTGAAACGGGCACCAGTTTTATCAAACGTTTCGCTGTGGTGGGTGTCACTCGGGATAAGGAATATGATGTATCCAAAGGTTCCAAAGGATCTAAAATTCTGTATTTCACAGCCAATCCGAACGGTGAAGCTGAGGTAGTCAACATACAGCTTAAACCGCATACAAAATTGCGCAAGTTAAATTTTGATATGGACTTTGCTGAAATAGCGATCAAAGGGCGTGCTTCGCAAGGAAATATTGTATCCAAATATCCTGTTAAAAAAATCAGCTTTAAAAGCTCCGGTGTATCCACATTGGCCGGACGAAAAATATGGTACGACACCATTATGAAACGGCTAAATGCTGATGAACGTGGTCAGTATTTGGGTGAGTTCGATGGCGATGACAAGATATTAATAGTACTCTCGGACGGTAGCTACGAATTATCAAACTTTGATTTGAGTAACCACTTTGATGAGAAAATGATCCGCATCGAAAAATATTATCCAGACCACGTCTATACTGTAATCCATCAGGATGGAAAAAGCGGAACATATTTTGTCAAACGTTTTAAATTTGACGATCAACCTATTGGAAAGCGCATTTCCTTTATCAATGAAGACGCAGGTTCAAAACTGATCTTAATGAGTAATGCGACTGAACCCATCGTCAAATTGGATATTTTAAAAGGCAAATCCCAAACGGAAGAAACTCTTGATCAACCTTTGACTGAAATCATCGATGTAAAAGGAATAAAAGCGCAAGGAAATCGTCTGTCGTTTCATACCGTAAAATCAGTTGTCCTCTTGACTGCTGACGAAGATTTAAGTCAAAAAGAAAAAGCAACGGCGACTTCTGCAAATACTACAACTACAGCGCAACCAACTGAAGCTGCTGTAGAAACAACAGCTACCGCAACAGCAACTCCTCAAAAAGGGGATGAGCCAGCAGACAAAAATGATGATATCACCTTGGAAATAACCAATCCAAACGATATCCAAATCGACGATAAAGGACAGATGGAAATGTTCTAAATCATATACTGTACGTAAAAAAGGCTCGAAGATCAGTTCGAGCCTTTTTTATGCTTATCAATTTTTTATCCTATACTTCGTTTGTACATTTGCGGCATATCAAAAACCTATTTTACACCTTTATTTCATTTGAAACTCTTCCTGTTACTTTGATGTTGTCTTTTTATGCTTTAAATTCTTTAAAGAATTTTTGGAGTTTCGGCGCAATAACAACCGAACAGAAGGGATTTTCAGGATGGGTGTTGAAATAATTGTGGTGATAATCCTCGGCAAGCCAAAATGTTGAAGCGGGCTCAACTGCAGTAACGATAGGATCTTCATACACGTCTTCATTGTCCAACTCATCAATGAAATTCTTTGCTAAGATCTCCTGTTCTTCGTTATGATAAAATACAACTGATCGATACTGTGTACCCACATCGTTGCCCTGACGGTTTAATGTCGTTGGATTATGTGTCTTAAAGAATATTTTCAACAGATCCTCGTAATTAACCAATTCCTCATCATACTCTAATTCAACAACCTCAACATGATCCGTAGTACCGGTACAAACCTGCTCATAAGTAGGGTTATCTATGTGTCCGCCCATATATCCCGGCAAAACTGATGTCACGCCTTCCGTGTTTTGGAAAATAACTTCTGTACACCAAAAACATCCTCCTCCAAATGTTGCTTTCATACTTTTTATATTATTGTGTATTTTAATTTAATTATTCAAACACCTAAATGCTGATGATACAATGACTTCTCCTACTATCACTGCAAAATAAATGTCTACGTTATATGATCTCTGAACACTAAGATCTCATATTCAGACACGCCTCATCTTAATAGTAATGCTTTCCCTTGATGAGTAAATCTTGCTGTTCACCGTCGCAAACTGCATAGGAAAAACCTTGTTGTAAAGCATATGCACCATATTCACCTTTTTTATTGATGGCTAAGAATCCAACTTGGATTTCTTTGGCAATCGCAGGTTTTTTCTTCACGATACGCATAACAGCTTCTTTACAGGCATCTTCAGGCGTATATCCCTGCCGCATCAATTCGACAACCAAAAAACTACCTACATTGCGTATCACTTCTTCACCCACTCCCGTAGATGTGGCCCCTCCAACTTCATTATCGACATACAGCCCAGCACCAATAATCGGACTATCTCCCACACGCCCATGCATTTTGAAAGCCATCCCACTTGTGGTACAGGCGCCAGATATATTCCCGCTGGCATCCAATGCCAACATCCCGATCGTATCGTGGTTATACTGGTTGCCAGGCAAGCGCTCCGCTGCAAAAGACTGGTTTTCGATATTGGCTACCGGCTTGTATTTCTTCTCTTTTAACCACTCCTTCCAAGCCTTTTCACCTTCTGGAGTCAATAGATTTTCTTCTTTAAAACCATTTTCCAAAGCAAATTGCAACGCACCCTCGCCGACAAGCATCACATGAGGTGTTTTTTCCATAACCAAGCGTGCGACAGATATTGGATGTCCAATTTTTTCCATTCCGGCAACAGCGCCGCAATTTCCGTCCGAATCCATGATGCAGGCATCAAGTGTGACATGCCCATCGCGATCGGGATAGCCCCCCTTACCAACGGTCATATTTTTCAGATCGGCTTCGGGCACACGGACGCCTTGTTCTACGGCATCTAATGCCTTCCCTCCCTTTGACAATATTTCCCAAGCGGCTTTATTTGCTGCAATGCCGAAATCCCACGTGGAAATAACAATAGGATATTTTTTCAAATTGCCATTTGCTGCACCCGTCAATCCTTTTGCATCAAATGCTGTCAAGGCCCCCATTGTCGTAGCAGCCATCAAACCTTGCTTAATGAAATTACGTCTTGAACTCATTTTCTTATTCATCTTTTATATAAAATCTTGGTTTAACCTTGCGGCAAACAATTGCTGAAAGCTGGTTTTAGCCTCCCAAATACAACAAATCTCCCATTGACATCAGGAGCACGTATGATTTCGCTGCATTCTACTACATCCAAATCCGCCTCAATCCACTTAAGCGACCTGCGCCAAAGCACAGGATTTCGCATTTTAAAGGCGTCAAACCACGCTAGAACCTATGATTTCACAATCAATAAGCAATATTACAAAATGGTTTTAGCAATTAGATAATTTTATTAAAATTAAACCCAACCATTCGTTTTTTAGCAACATAACATCAAAATCACTCAAAAATCGACATTAAAAATTGCCTTATATTATGAATTAATCCTATCTTTAGAAACAAACTAATTCGCATGAAAAACACTCTAAAATTCGCTATTTTAGCCTATACATGCCTTATTGGCACCGGCAGCAGCTATGCACAACAGCTAGATTCCACCACGTATTTTAAGGTTAAAGAGTTGCAAGAAAACGTAAAAAGTCAATTTGCTCCTGATAAAAGAACCAAAATCGTGGCCATCCAAAAAGCGGATGTCGTACAAAACCAATATGTGATTGAAACAACAGAGAAAGATGCTCAATTCGTTTTGGAACAAAAAGCAAAAGAAATAGCGGCTAATATTCAGGTACAGTTCCTGCCTGACGCCAGTGTAGGCGAAAAAACTTCTGGAGTGATTCGGCTTTCGGTTGCCAATATGCGGACATTTCCAGATAATGCGGCCGAGTTAACGAGTCAGGTTTTATTAGGTACACAGGTGGATCTTCTGCAGAAAAAAAGTGGAGACTATCGTGTCCGCACACCCGACGGTTATATTGCATGGGTACCGGCCTCGTCCATTGAAGTGATGGACAACATTGCATTGGAACATTGGCGGCAAGCAGAAAAAGTTATCTATACTGCAGAATTCGGGAAATCATATTCCGAACCAAATGAAAAGAGTCAACGCGTTTCTGACCTGGTGTATGGTGACATTCTACAATTAAAAGGGCAGAAAGGTAATTTTTATCAGATCGCCTATCCCGATGGACGTTTGGGCTATATTAAAAAGTCAGAAAGCCTGACACTGAAAAATTGGTTTGAAACGCGCAATCCGACAGCAGAAAATATTATCGCCAGTGCGAAAACCATGTTGGGTCTTCCCTATTTATGGGGTGGAACTTCGGTAAAAGGTGTCGACTGCAGTGGTTTTACCAAAACAAGTTTCTTTATGAACGGCTTTGTGATACCGAGAGATGCATCGCAACAAGTTCTAGCCGGAGAAAAAATTGATATTTTAGACGAAGAAGGACATTTTGACCCTGAGAAAGCACTTAAAAACTTAAAACCAGCCGACTTACTGTTTTTTGCTGCAGGAAAAAATAACAATCCAAATGCTCGAGTGACGCATGTGGCGCTTTATATGGGTAATGGCACTTTTATTCACGCGGCAGGTTTGGTTCGGATCAATAGCATGCTCAAGGACGCCACCAACTACGATGATTTCCAAACCCGTACTGTAGTTGCTGCACGCCGTTACCTCGGCACGAAGGATAGCGCTATACAAAAAGTCGCTGAAAGCAATTATTACACCAACAAATAAGATAACGATGAGCAACCAATCTCAATGGATCAATAAAGATTTTGGAGCCTTTAAATTAAGATTCCGCCCGTATACACTAACACTGAACCATGTCTTTACAGTCGCTTCTTTCAGCAGAAGCACAACACCGGTTGTATTGACCGAACTAGAGTATGACGGCATTGTCGGTTATGGTGAAGCGAGTATGCCTCCTTATCTTGGCGAATCGCAAGAAAGTGTCCTATCGTTCCTCAATCAAATCGATCTGACAGGGTTCAACTCTCCTTTTCAAACCGAAGATATTTTACATTACATCGATCAGATTGCGTTGAAAAATACAGCCGCAAAAGCCGCAATTGATATCGCCCTGCATGATGTCCTTGGGAAAATTATGAACCAACCTTATTATAAGATATGGGGACTAAATCCTGATCTTATTCCGCCGACATCGTATACAATAGGCATCGATTCCGAAGAAATGATACGGAAAAAAGTAGCCGAAGCGGATCAGTTTAAAATTTTAAAAGTAAAGCTTGGGCTGGATACTGATAAAATGATTATTGATACCATCCGGCAGGTGACAGACCGCCCGCTGTGCGCGGACGTCAATCAAGGTTGGAAAACGCGCGAAGAGGCCTTGGAGATGGCGCACTGGCTTGCAGAAAGAAACGTTTACTTCTTAGAGCAACCGATGCCCAAGGAACAGATAGATGACAATGCCTGGTTGACCGAAAACAGCCCGATACCAACAATTGCCGATGAAGGATGTCAACGACTTGTAGATGTTCCTGCACTAAAGGGCGTGTATTCAGGAATTAATATCAAATTGATGAAATGTACTGGCATGCGGGAGGCCAAACGTATGGCCGAGCTTGCGCGTTCTCTGGAAATGAAAGTTATGATCGGTTGCATGACCGAAACATCCTGTGCAATCAGTGCAGCAGCACAACTCGCTCCCCTAACAGACTGGGCTGATTTAGATGGTGCTTTATTGATCGGAAATGACATTTATGACGGTATGACCGTTGTCAATGGCAATTGCCTTCTTCCCGACCGTCCTGGAATTGGAATTTTAAGGAAATAACCCTATATTCAGTGCAATGTTTTTTTCTTAAAAAAAAGATTGCACTGAATTGCTTTCGCAAGTTTGACCAACATCCGACAGCACCAAAATATTAACAAACTAAATTAATCAATTCACACTTTTATGAAACAACATGTGCTCACAACGTTGTGTCTCATAGCCTGTAGTTCGATGCAGTCTTTATATGCGCAACAGATCCAAATTGCTGGTAAAATAACAGACAGCAACGGAAAACCAATTAGCGGAGTTACAATAACTATAAAAAGCGCTAACCAAGGAACCTCAACAAACGAAAATGGCCTGTTTACGCTAAACGCAAACACCAACGCGATATTAAGTATCTCTGCAGTAGGTTATAGTCCACAAGAAATTCAGGTCAATGGCCGAAAAACCATTAGTATTTCACTCAGCAGTGATGAACAGGCATTGGACGAAGTCATTGTCATTGCCTATGGAACGGCTAAAAAGAGTACCTATACAGGTTCGGCAGCACAAGTAAAATCAGATGCCATTGATAAACAACCTGTCACTTCGTTTGAAAAAGCTCTTACTGGCCGTGTTGCAGGTCTGCAAATGTCAAATGGATCTGGTCAGGCAGGTGCAACTTCAGCTATACGCATTCGAGGCATAGGCTCTATGAACGCGTCGAACGAGCCACTCTATGTCATTGACGGTGTTCCAGTCATTTCGGGTAGTGTCGGACAGATGGGCGACTATATTGTCAATACGAACAACGTCATGAGCACATTAAATCCCAGCGATATCGAATCTATTTCTGTGCTTAAGGATGCTGCCGCTTCTTCCCTTTATGGTTCCCGCGCGGCAAACGGTGTCATCATCATCACCACAAAAAAGGGGAAAAACGGAGATCCAAAGATCAATGTCAAGTCCTCTATCGGCATTAGTCCTTCCTGGGCAACCAAAAATAATGAACCTGCTTCGGTACAGGATCAAATCAATATGCTCTATAGTGTTTTATACGACTCTAGAATAGCAGCTGGTCAAACGGCTGAACAGGCGAATAAAAACACCTTATTCCGCTTAAATTCTTTGGACTGGAATCCAAATTCGGCAAATTACGGTAAACCAACTTCTTCTTATGGTTTTGGTATTCATGGCTATCAATTCAGCACAGATGGAACCTCACAATGGGAAAATGTACATATCTCAGGAAAAACAGATGGTGTAGAGAATCGAGATGGTAAGTATTATGACTGGAACAAAGCATTGTTTAGAACCGGGATATTCAACAGCAACGATATCTCGGTAAGCGGAGCAACAGAAAAAACCAATTACTATGCGTCTTTAGGATACACGCAAGACAAAAGCAGGATTATTGAGAATAACTTCGACAGAATCAATGGTCGGATTAATTTAACGCAAAAGATTGGGAAATATCTCGAATTTGGTTCAAACGTCAACTACGCTAAAAACAAGCTTATTGGGATGAATGACACCAGGAATACAGGAACAAATTACCTGTATCAAGCGAGTAATTTATTATGGCAGATGTATTGGCCAACTGATTATAAAACAGGTAACGAATATACAGCACGTTATGGTAGTCTCGCTTATAATCCGTTGTATTACAACAAGGAATGGGAAAACTCTTCGAAAACAAGTAAATTATCAGCTATAGAATCTTTATCATTAAAGCTGTTACCTGAACTTACATTGAAGACCATTTTCTCCTATGACAGAACCGAGGTCAAAGATCACATCTATTATAGCGCTAAACATTATAACGGTATGGCAGACAATGGCCGGGTCACAGAGGTGTCTACGTCCATTGAAAAATTGGTATCATCCACAACCGCCAATTACAACAAAAGCTTTGGCTTGCATAATATTGGGTTATTAGCTGGTTTCGAAGCTGAAAAAAACACGACTGATTTTATCCGTGCTACAGGTAAAGATTTACCATCCTCATCACTTCATACAGTCGCCACTGCAGGTATATTGGATGCGTCCGCCTATTCTTGGGGCAATAATATGATGTCTGTACTATCGCGGGCGGAATATAACTACGATGAACGCTATTTTGCCTCGGCATCTTTTAGAAGGGACGGTTCATCCCGCTTGGCACCAGGTCCTCGTTGGGGCAACTTTTGGTCTTTAGCTGCTTCCTGGAATTTGGCCAAGGAATCTTTTATTAAACAGATTGAGGAAATCAATAACCTAAGAATTAGAGGTTCCTATGGGGTAAATGGAACATTACCTACGGATCTTTTTGCCTGGCGCAATTTAACAAGTTATTCCAACAAATATATGACGCAGCCAGGTGGTGGGCTAAATAATTTAGGCAATCCGGACGTAGCTTGGGAGAAAAATTACTCCACAAACGTCGCATTAGAATTTGGCCTATTCCACAATAAACTATTTGGTACAATTGAATATTTTAACAGAGACTCGAAGGATCTCTTACAGAATGTTCCGATCTCCACAATTACTGGTTTCGGCTCCATATTGCGAAATGTTGGCGAAATGAACAATAAAGGTATAGAGATTGAATTAGGTTCAGATATCATTAAAAATGAAAATTGGAAATGGACATTAAGTGCAAATGCCGCAATCATCAGATCCAAGATTACAAAATTATATGGTGGACGAGATATCGTCTGGTATGATCCCACTGGTGGAGACGATAGAGCTCGATTTATTTATCGCGAAGGAGAATCGTCCTTATCATTCTTTGGTCTAGAATGGGCAGGTACAGATCAAACCAATGGCAAAAACGTCTGGTATACAAACGATGGCACTGATGGCGATTTTATCTTTAACGGAAAAGCGGCAAGTTATGATTACAAAAAAGCTAAACAAACCATCATCGGAAATGCTAATCCTAAACTATATGGCGGTATAAATTCTGACATCGATTATAAAAACTTTTCATTGGGATTGAACTTTGCTTATAAAATTGGCGGCAAACTTTATGATGCTACATCCAAAGATGTTGCCGATGACGGCTATTATTGGGAACGAATTCATGCCGCTTATTTTACAGAAAATAGCTGGTCACCTTCAAATACGGATGGAACTTACCCAATGGTTACCGGAAGAGATCTGGAAGATGTGAACCAGATCAGCAGTAGACAACTGTTTGACGCGTCATATCTTAGATTAAAAAACATTTCGTTGAGCTATAGATTACCAAATGATTTTTTAAAACGAGCTGGTATCTCCAATGCAAGGGTATTTTTCAATGGAAGCAATTTGTTGACCGTTTCGAAATACAAGTATATGGATCCGGAAGTTAACCAATTTGGTACGCGGGGCTGGGAAACACCATTGGCAAAAACGTACACTTTCGGTGTTGAATTTAGTTTTTAACGAAAAAAAACAGTATTATGAAAAAGCTTTTTATTGCCTCGTGCATAACAATATCATTAGCAATCAGCTCATGTAGCAATTTTTTGGATGTCACACCGACCAATATGGGGGACTCCAATACCTCCATCCAAACTGCTGCTGACGCAAAGGTTATTATGAATGGATTAATGAGTAAAATGGCAAATGTCGCCTACTATGGACGAAATTTCCCGCTCTATGCTGATGCCAAAGGGGGTGACTTTACGATTGCATCCCAGGGCCGCGGTTATGACTATCTTTATGTATTTAATCATTCGGCCTCTTCTAATCCCTATTCAAGCATCTGGACACAAGGGTTTCATACACTCGTGCAGATCAATAATCTTTTGACAAATATCGATAAACTAATCGCTGCCGGCTCGACAGAAAATTTTAATACGTATAAAGGACAAGCATTGACCGCAAGAGCCCTCATCAATTTTGATCTTGTCAGGTTGTACGGAAAACCCTACAACATGGAAAAATCTGCCCTTGGTATCCCTAATGTAACGAAAGTACTCGAATATAGCGCGCAGGAAAAACGTATCTCCGTGGAGGAAAACTACAAACAAATAGTACAGGATTTAAAGGATGCAGAGAGCTTATTGCCAAAATCCAAATCGGATGGATATTTCAATTTTTTCGCCAATAAAGCACTGCAAGCTCGTGTGTATCTCTATATGAATGATTATGATAATTCGTTAAAATCAGCGCAGGAGGTCATAGACTCCAAAGTCTACACATTGTATAGCAATGAAAACTGGGTAAAATCCTGGACAGGTATGTTTGGAACTGAATCTATTCTAGAATTGGGTGTCTATCCGAATGAAGCTGACGCAGGGACTAGTTCACTGGGTGCGATGTTCCGCAGAAAAGGACATGGCAGTACAGCCATATTGGGAAACTTTATAGCCGCAGATCCATTCTTGGCCAAACTTAAGAAAGACGAGACAGATGTCAGATGGGGTGTTATGGCGTACGATGAAGTCGGCACCACCCATTTAGGAGCGGTCTATAAATATAGCGGTAGCACAACGCTTGCTGGCGATAAAAATTCAACAGCAAATAGTACCGCTGTCAATATTAAGGTCATCCGTTTGTCCGAAGTATATCTTATCGCTGCTGAAGCTGCTCTACTAAAATCATCTCCTGACAAGGCCCTTGCAGCAAATTACCTGAATGCAATACGCCAACGCTCTCCCAAATTAGATGTTGCGACCTCAGGCACGATTACTTTAGATATGATTGCCGATGAGAGAAGCAAAGAGCTCCTTGGAGAAGGTCACCGCTTCTTTGATATGATGCGCTGGAACAAATCGATAACTTTTGATGATGATTTAGGAAATATAAGCACAACAAATAGGCAAAAAACGATCGATAGAACCTTCTTTAAAACCATTCTTCCTATTTCACTGGATGAGATGAATGCAAACCCAGCTATAGCAAATCAACAGAATACCGGCTACTAGTAGTTTCAAAAAGAAAAAGGTCACAGCACAGGCTGTGACCTTTTTTTTTTTTTGAGCTATATTAAGCATTCCTAACTTATCTGATTTTTATACTGCTGTTGCATTGTTTTTTTCAAATCGATCGCATAACCATTAACTACGGCGTAAATGTTCTTGCCTTCTTTACGAAGAAAAAAATCCGCTTGAGCTCCGAGAGCTAATTGTTGTGAAAATTCTATAGCTTTTTTAGTTAATACACGAATTGGAAGGTTATGCAAAAATTCTCCCGGGATCACATTTTCAATAATAATAGCGGCATAGCCTTTTTCAAGTAATCCCATCACGATGGTATCATCTAAATCGGTCAGGGAAGCAAATGGCTCCATATACATCTTGGCTGGAGCAAACTCCGTTCCTGCAACATCAATATCTACATAACCATAAAAATCCTGCAAATCGCCAATATCTTCAACAATACCCTCTACGTAGTAGTCAGAGCCTATCGTCTTTTCATTCTGCCGGATGGCAACATCGACAAGCAATGGTTTACCACTCCGCTCAATGGTCAAATTTCTCAGCAACACATCATGGAGCTTTTCATCATTGAAGGGAATTGTATCATAATCGGTAACCGAATGCTGTTTAAAGGATTGATCAGCAATTTCCTCAAATGCTTTTAACAAAGCCACGAAATTACATTTTCGGACCATCATTTTTTCGGTATCACCAACATAAGCTCCTGATTCAATCAAGATCGTCCTGGCGCCCCATTTTTGAAAATTATCACCGAAACCGCGCGGTGTATGCTCATCGTCATACCTTGCAACCGCCTTTGGAACAAATTCCTGAAGGACTTTATTTATTCCGACAATCACCCGCATCGCATCTCCCCGAGTTTCATTAATACTCCGCGCATAGTCATAGGCAGGTGCCAATAGGGAAATTGTCACTGGCATATTTGTTCCAGGAATGTTGTAGTAATTGTTTTGGTTATGCAGGTTAAAGGCAAAATCAGGTTTTAGCAACATGGCTTGCGCCTTCAATAAGGCCCCTTCCACTGTTGCTGTTGCCCTTGCATCTCTGTTCATATCCACATCCATGGCTGTCCTACGCTGAAACCGTTCGGTTCCATCAGGATTTAGCATCGGAATAAAATACAAGGTCACTTTTGATGCTATGTGATCTCTAAAGGCATCTAAACCATCATCTTTTCCGTTGAAAAAATTAAATAGATCAAACAAGGCCATTGTCGCCGTAGGTTCATCACCATGCATTTGTGACCATAAAAGTATCTTGATTGGCCCTTGTCCGTATTGTAGTCGAAAGATCGAACGATCTTCAGTGGACTTCCCAATTTCCGATACAGCAAAACGTCCAGTGCTCCTGATATTTTCTAATAATGGTAAAATATCAGCATGTTTAAATCTTCTATGCATCAAAGCCTTTTCTTCATATAAAGAAAAGGCTTTGATGAAATCAACTTTTACTAATTTCATATTAATCTTTTAATGCAGGCTCCATTAAAGCAATCGTTCCTTGCGAAGCATCTACACGGACTTTTGCTCCTACGGGCAAAATAAACTGTTCGGCGATATGCCCAACGACAGCCCCTGTATAAGCGGGTATTTTTAACGGTTTGATATAATCATTGAACAATTGGTCAAGTGTTACGGATCCATAGCCACCAGATGGTTTACAATTGGTGCACTTGCCAAAAATAAAACCCTTAATCGCACCCAGTACACCAGTATTTTTCAATTGACAGAACATACGGTCAACACGCTCCATATCTTCGTCGACCTCTTCGAGAAAAAGAATTTTATCTTTAAAATCTGGCAGATAAGGTGAACCACATAAGCCGGTCAACACGGTCATATTTCCACCAAGCAATACCCCATCTACTATACCCGGATGAATTGTGGCAATTCGGTCTTTGGTCTGTACAATGCTATCACCTTTAGACTTGGGGTTTTCAAATATTTCTGGCTGATTGGCTACAAACTGAGCATTGAAAGCCTCTGCCAGTTTCTTAGTCCAGGTACTGATACCCACTGCACCATGAAACGTTATAAGTCCTGTCTTGGCATATAATGCCAAAATTAATGCTGTTATATCTGAATATCCCAATAAAATTTTGGGGTTATTGGCGATCAGTCTGTAATCTAATCGATCTAAAAGACGTGATGTACCCGAACCTCCTCTGATGCAAACAATCGCTTTGACGGTCTTGTCTGCAAACATATCATGAATGTCTGCTATACGCTCCTGATCTGTACCGGCCAAATTACCGTAGCGGCTGCGTATATGTTTACCTTCTTTTACTTTAAAACCCAGTGTCTCAAATATCTCACGTGCAATGCTAATCGACTCTTCATCATCCAATACACCAGCAGGCGTTATTAAACCTATGGTATCCCCTAATTTTAACCTCGTTGCAAGCAAAGCAGCCTGACCGTACAATTCGTCTCTATCTCCGGTTGGCTGCCCCATTCCAAGTACAGGAATAGACAACAGGCTTAAAGCAATCGATTTTAGAAAGGCTCTTTTTTCCATTGCTAAATACTATCGGTTAAACAACAGACGTTCACCAGCACCTTTTTCAATAAGTTGTCCATTGGAGAAAGCAAGTTTACCTGATACGAGAGTATGTTCAATCGTTGAACTAAACGTGTGTCCCTCAAATGGCGACCAGCCGCATTTCGACAGGATATTCGCTTTCGATACCGTATAAGGTTTATTCAGATCGACCAACACAAGGTCTGCCCAATATCCCTCACGAATGTAACCTCTATCTTCAATTTCGAACAATGTAGCCGTATTATGTGCAGACTTTTGCACCAATTGTTCCAAGGTCATTTTATCGGCTTTGACCATATCGAGCAAAGCTTGCAATGCGTGCTGCACAAGAGGCCCTCCACTTGGCGCGGAAGCGTAGGCCTGAGATTTTTCCTCCATGGTATGCGGAGCGTGATCTGTCGCTATCACATCGATATGACCATCCAGTACAGCTTTTAGAATCTGGTCGCGATCATTCGCTGTTTTCACCGCTGGATTCCATTTGATAAAGTTACCTTTTGAGGCGTAATCCTGGTCAGAAAACCACAGGTGATGAATACAAGCTTCAGCGGTAATTTTTTTATCTTTTAATGGAATATCATTCGTAAATAGTGCAATTTCTCTGGCAGTTGATATATGAAGAATATGCAAGCGCGTATGGTATTTTTTTGCGAGTTCGACAGCTTTTGAGGATGATAAGTAACAAGCCTCTTCAGAACGAATTAGGGGATGCATCTCAATTTTCAGTCCACTTTCGCCATATTTCTCTTTAAATAAAGCCAGATTGGCCTTTATCGTCGCCTCATCTTCACAATGCGTAGCTACTAAGGTTGGAGCATTCGCAAAGATCCCTTCCAATGCTTTTTCATTATCCACCAACATATTTCCAGTAGAGGAACCCATAAAAACTTTTATGCCACATACATTCTTCGGATTCGTTTTGAGGACCTCCTCAAGATTATCGTTCGCCGCTCCCATAAAGAATGAATAATTGGCCAGCGAATTTCTAGCTGCAATATCATACTTATCTTGAAGTAACTCCTGCGTTAATGTGTTTGGAACCGTATTAGGCATTTCCATAAAGGAGGTGGTGCCTCCAGCCACTGCTGCGCGGCTTTCATGCCATATATCCGCTTTATATGTTAATCCTGGTTCCCTGAAATGAACTTGATCATCAATAAGCCCAGGGAATAAATGTAGTCCCTCCGCATTGATTTCTTGATCAGCAGGATGGTTAATTTCCTGAGCAATCATTTCGATTCGACCATTGCTGATATATACGTCAGCAACCTCAACTTTACCTTCATTAACAAGTTGTGCAGATTTTATAAGAATAGATGACATGTTGATTTTTTACTTTGCTTTAGGTCAAAAGTAAAGATTTGTAACCGTGATATCAAATGATCTTGCGAAAGAGTTCGATACCGCAACTGTAGTTTCATCAATACGATTTAGGCATCCTGCGCAAGAAAAGTGTCGAATAACCTTTGCCTGTCAGATCTTAAAGGTCTTGCCTAAATTGGGATTTCTTTCCCAAGGATTTGAAAAACAAAGAAGAGGCCTGAGCCTCTTCCTTTATTCTTTATCGAATTTGTATCCCACACCTTTTACAGTGGTTACATAATCGTCACCTATCTTTTCGCGCAGCTTGCGGATATGGACGTCAATCGTGCGATTGGTTACTACAACAGAATCTTCCCAAATACTCTTTAAGATCTGCTCGCGTGTAAACACCTTATTTGGTTTTGATGCCAATAGATATAATAACTCAAACTCTTTCTTCGCTAGAACAATCTTTTGTTCTCCTTTGTAGACCAAGAATGAATCCCTATCAATAACCAAGTCGGAAATTTCAATTTTATCCTGAACAGAGGCATCCGATTCTTCAGTGGCATTTCTCCTCAAGATAGCATTGATGCGACTCATTAAAGCACGGGGCTTAATTGGCTTTGCAATATAATCATCTGCACCAACGTGAAATCCAGCAATCTCCGAATACTCTTCGCTTCTAGCAGTTAAAAATACCATGAATGTGCTTTTAAATTCAGGCATTGCCCGCATAATGCGACAAGCTTCAATTCCATCCATCTTGGGCATCATCACATCCAAAATGATCAGGTCAGGATTTACCTGTTTGGCAACGTTGATCGCCTCTTCCCCATTTTGCGCTGTAGAGACCTGATAACCTTCACGATTTAAGTTGAATGCAATTAAATCCAAGATATCCTTTTCGTCATCAACAATTAAAATCTTTTGTTTCGAAGAACTCATTTGTCTTATTTTTTTTGCTAAATTATAAACAAAATGATAACAATCAGTTAACCCTATGTTACCAAATTATTAAGTAATATGCTATTTAACAATAACACAAGGATTACTTAATTGTTTTCTTCAAAAACGTCTCCAGCTCCCCTCCACGTAGATTTTTCGCTATAATAAAACCGTTCGGATCTAAGATGTAGGAAGTAGGCAAGGCTTTAACCCGGTAATCGATAACAACAGGCGAGCTCCAAGCTTTCAAATCAGATACATGTGTCCAAGTCAACTTATCATCCTCGATAGCCCGCATCCATGAACCAGGATTGTCGTCAAATGAAACAGATAGTATTTCAAATCCTTTACCATGAAAGGCATTATACAACCGAACAAGATTAGGGTTCTCTTGACGACAAGGCATACACCACGAAGCCCAAAAGTCGACCAATGTATATTTACCTTTAAAACTAGACAACTTCACTTCTTTATTGGATGGTGTAAAGGATATCAGTTCAGGAGCAGGCTGCCCAATCGCCATTTTTTTTAGCTTTTGGGTTTCCTCTTTAAATTGGGTCACGTACCTATTCTCCGTAAATTCATCCTTTATTTTATCGGCATAAGCAATAATTTCACTTTCGGCCACTTCGGGATCTAAGGTGGAGATGGCATAAAATCCAGCCAAATCATTGTGTTTATTCGAAAAATCTACCGCTTTCTTCGTATATGTACGTAGTACTGCTGCAAATTTGGCTTTATATTCTGCACGAATCTTTTCAATCTCGTCTGCTGTCGAGTTTGAAGTTAGCTTAGAAAATACCGTTTGCAAAGAATCCTGCACATAATCGCGATAGTTCCGTTCTTTGGCAAAGGGCTGTATCGTTTTTGACAATTCAGAACCTTCCACCTGGTAATCATTGACATCTTTATGAAGGTCTGTATTAAAAGTAATTGTCTCCCCAGGAGAGGCGATCAAATCATACCGATTTTTACCTACCCGCAAAGATAATAATCTGGATTGGCTAGCAGGTCTTACAAACTGAAATTTGTTATTGTCGCCAAAAAACATAGAATCGAGTTTTGTATCCCCTTCATATAACGAAATAACTTTGACATTGCCAGGATTTTCGACATTTCCTGCAATGGTAAACTGCTCCTTATTTTGGCAACTCATCATCAAACCAACAATTCCTACCGCAAAAAAAACTGCCTTTTTCATCCGTTTATTTTTAGTTGTTAATACCTATCCTTAATAGCCTTATTTAACTGCTCCTAAATTTATTTCAAGAAGTCTATTGCGCGCCCAATTGCGACCTTTAATCCCGCAGGATTTTTACCTCCAGCTGTCGCGAAGAATGGCTGACCACCGCCCCCTCCTTGGATATCCTTAGCTAATTCTCGAACAATTGTACTTGCATTTAATCCTTTTTCTTTAGCCAATTCGTCGGATAAAACAACAGTCAAGCTTGGCTTACCATCAAATTCAGCACCTATTACTAAAAACAAGTTAATGACAGCACCTTTTAAAGCATACGCCAATGTTTTCACAGCTTCAGCATTTGGAAGATCAACAATGGTAGACAAGAAATTAATCGGTCCAACCTGCTGGATCTTTGCTTCTAAATCAGACTTCAAGGCTAACGATTTTTCTGTGATACTTTTCTCGACTTCTTTCTTCAAGGCACCATTCTCATCGATGATTTTACCTAACGCAGACACAAAATCCTTTGGATTATTCATGAGCTCTTTCAGGTGATGAACCAATTCGAAATGTTCACGGATAACCGATGCTGAGCGCGTTCCTGTAATTGCTTCGATACGACGGACACCAGCGGCGACAGCAGATTCGGAAACAATTTTGAAAAACCCGATCTGACCCGTTGCTTTGACATGTGTACCCCCACAGAGTTCTTTGGAATATTGATCTTCAAAAGTAATCACACGCACAAAATCGCCATATTTTTCCCCAAATAGGGCTGTAACACCCGAATTAAGGGCCTGTTGGTACGGAACATTTCGTTCTTCCTTCAAGGGTATATTTTCGCGAATCTTAGCATTGACAATATCCTCTACCTGCTTAATCTCCTCGTCGGTCATTTTCGCAAAATGAGAGATATCAAAACGTAAAGTATCGGCGTTGACCAATGAACCCTTTTGGTTCACGTGATTTCCCAATACCTGTTTCAAAGCTGCATGTAATAAATGGGTTGCTGAGTGATTGTTTTCGGTATCGGTTCTTTTGGTTTTATCAACCTGCGCTATAAATGTACCTTTCAATTCAAGCGGCAATTTGTTTGTAAAGTGAACAAATAGCCCATTTTCCTTTTTAGTATCTGTGATATAGATCTTCTCACCTGTTGATTCCGAAATCAATTCCCCAGAATCGCCCACTTGGCCCCCACCCTCAGCGTAAAAGGGGCTAACTGAAAGCACCAATTGGAATTGCTCTTTATTTTTTGATACAACTTTACGGTATTTAACAACCTCAGTAACGGCAGTTAATGTATCATAGCCTACGAATTCAAACCCTTCATCTTCATTTACTTCAATCCAATCACCGGTGTCAATCGCTGTGGCAGCGCGAGAACGATCTTTCTGAATTTGAAGTGCTTGGCTGAAACCTTCCATATCGACAGTTAAGCCTTTTTCACGCGCTAACAATTCCGTTAAGTCGATCGGGAATCCGTAAGTATCATAGAGTTCGAAAGCAAAATCCCCCTTAATGACAACGTTATTCTCCACATAATTTTCAAATCGCTGTACGCCAGTGGACAAGGTTCTAAGGAACGAAACCTCCTCTTCTAAGATCACTTTCTGTACAAAATCCTGTTGTTGAATCAATTCATCAAATACGCCTGCGAACTGAGAAGCCAATACAGGCACAATTTCGTTAATAAAAGGGGTTTTAAAGCCTAAAAATGTATAAGCATAACGTACCGCGCGGCGTAAAATACGGCGAATCACGTAGCCTGCTTTATTGTTGGATGGCAGTTGGCCATCGGCAATTGCAAAACTTACTGCACGGATATGATCAGAAACTACGCGCATGGCAATGTCAGCCTTTTCATCTATACCATATTTTATACCTGATTTTTCAGCGATAAAATCGATAGTAGGTGTAAATACGTCGGTATCATAATTGGAAGTCTTACCCTGTATGCATCGCACCAAACGCTCAAAGCCCATTCCAGTATCAACATGTTTAGCTGGTAGCGACTGAAGCGAGCCATCTTTCAATCGATTAAATTGCATGAATACGAGATTCCAGATCTCAATGACTTGAGGGTGGTCTGCATTCACCAAACTCTGTCCGGAAGTTTGTTCACGCTCTTCTGTGCTGCGCATATCAAAATGGATTTCGGAACAAGGCCCACAAGGTCCTGTCTCCCCCATTTCCCAAAAATTATCTTTCTTGTTCCCAAGGAGAATTCTATCTTCGCTAATCCATTCTTTCCAGAAATTGAAAGCTTCCATATCACGCTCCAAGCCTTCTTTGGCATCTCCTTCAAAAATAGTTACATACAGACGGTCTTTGTCTAACTTATATACAACTGTCAATAGTTCCCAAGCCCAAGCAATCGCTTCTTTCTTAAAGTAATCACCGAAACTCCAGTTTCCTAACATCTCAAACAACGTGTGATGATAGGTGTCAATGCCGACTTCTTCCAGATCATTGTGCTTTCCAGAAACACGTAAACAGCGTTGAGTATCGGCAACGCGAGGAAATTTAATGGGTGCTTCACCCAGAAATAAATCTTTGAATTGATTCATTCCCGCATTGGTAAACATTAAAGTTGGGTCATTTTTTACAACTACTGGTGCTGATGGTACTATTTGATGCCCCTTACTTTTAAAAAAGTCCAAAAAGGCCTGACGAATTTCTCTACTTGTCATTTAATTATCTAAAAATATGTGCAAACTTACTCAAAATTGATAGGTTATGCAATGTGGAATTCCATATATTGACCTTGAAACGACCGTTTTCTCTAAACAACGAAAAGTGCGACTTTGACTTTTCAAACAAAAAATTCAGATGCTAACATTCAGCCAGTTAAGACATACCAATTTTATTGGTGACAGCAATCACAAATTGATATTAAATATAACATTCTAAAAGTGTTATTCGTTATTCATATTTGTGCAAAGCTTCTCAGCTTTCACATGTAAAACGATAAAAACTATTTGACCTGAGGTCATCCACAATTACATTTGTTTTATTACATTTGATAGTAAAATAGGGAATTGGGTATACTTTCAAGCACATTCCCTAGTGCAAAATAAATAAGATTAGATTTTGTAGATTAAATTCCTTCTAATGAAAAAAAACATTCTACTACCGGTAGATTTTTCGGCTCATGCTATCAATGCTGTTAATTATGCGGTGAACCTATCCCTGGAAAAGGGTTATGCGCTCCACCTTTATCACAATTACACCTCTGCTTCTGCGGTGTTCGAGGAAGAAAACAGCCCTAATGACGCAAACTCTCCAATTTTTAAAGCAGATATCCTTATCAAAGATCTGGCAGAATCAATAAAGCTACAACATCCTACACTTCAAATATCGACACAATGCGAGCGAGGTATGATTACAGAAACGCTACCTGAACTTGCTACTCCGGATCAGTTTGATTTTCTAGTTATGGGCACTAAGGGCATCACCAATGAGGACAGTAAGCTTATTGGCAGCACCACGTATGTCATTAGCAAAAAAGCCAAAATACCCGTATTAGCCATTCCAAACGAAGCATATTATACACCTATAGATACTGTCGGCCTACTGTCCAATTTTAAAGAAGAAGAGATCCATACAGTAAAAGACTTTGTCAATATTATCGGTAAAGATTTTGAGTTAAAACTTATGCATGTACACTACGATCACTCATCAGAAAATAGAATCGAGGATAAGCTTGAAGTATGGAAATATAAGATCAAAAAACATATCGGCGTAACCAATATTGCAATAGAAGTTGATTCGATCCAAGGTGATATTGAGGATCTAGATACAGTTCCAGAAGTCATTAACGAGATGATCCATAACGAAAAGATTAAAATTCTATTAGTGACAAGATCGAGAAAATCATTCTTTGAACGTGTCTTTTCGCGTTCGGTCGCAAAAGCATTATTTAGCCATCCGTTAATCCCGATATTTTTCACAAAAGCATAATACCTTATAGCCATGTCTAAACTATTAATACCTGTCGATTATTCCGAAAATGCACGAGTAGCCGCATTTTATGCCGCGCAAGTGGCTGCGATGTCAAATAATGAGATCACACTCTTTCATTCGTTCACATCCCACAGCAATAAATTTGCAAATGCGAAGCATTTAGTAGACCCTACGGAGGTGGAAGCTCATCAGAAAATGGAGAAGCTTGTAGCCGAACTTCTACAAGAATATCCTTCACTTAAAATTTCTACATTATTTGACAACGGCATTTTGGCCGAAACGCTGGAAAAACAAGAGATAAAAGAGACATACCAAACGATTATTATGGGTACAAAAGGAGTCACAGGGCTCGAATCTGTTTTGATCGGAAGTAATACTTATGATGTTATTAAAGAGTCCAAAATACCTGTTTTAGCTGTTCCAAAAAATGCGATAAAGCTAAAAAAAGATACCATTGGGTTGTTAACAAATTTCAAACCTGGCGAACTTGAAGTGCTTAAACAAGCAATTCCATTATATGGAAAAGACTTTCATCTTCAATTGATTCACATCAATAAAAATGAATTAGAAATCAAAGTGTTAGGAAAAAAACTAGAAAACTGGATCGAAGAGATTATTACTGAAACTGGCATTGAAGACATTTCATACATTGTCAAATCCCCAAGTTATTTTGCCGGTTCTCGAGAGAATATTGCTAACGGTATTCATACCATTATCCGGGACGAAGACATTGATGTTATTTTGATTACCAAAAGCAGGAAAACTTTTTTTCAAAACATTTTTACTGAAAATATTGTTAAGCATCTGGCTTTTGAAATTGAAGTGCCAAACTTCTTTGGACGTGTAGAGTAACCAAATAATTTTTGGCAAATTTATTGCAAGAGTGTTCAGTGAGTTAATTTAACAACAGTATTATAGTAGATAATTTTACAAACACGCATTATGAAAATTAGCCTTAAAAAATCAGGATTACTTGTTGCGGCAGGAATTTTATCCACCGCATCCTTTGCGCAAAGCACAAAAGACGCATCAATTGAAGGCACAACACCGTTAGGCTCGGCAACACAATATAGAACGTGGTCGATCGGTGTGGGAGCAGGTGTAACGAGCTTGCAAAATATCGCCAAGTTTAACAACGGTGGTTACGATAAATTGGATTGGAATTTGGGTTATAGTGCTTACATCAAGAAGCAAATCTCCCCTTCCTTTGGATTGAAAGCTACTTATTTTGGTGGAAAAACATCAGGCTACGATAACAGCGATAAACAAACAGGATTTGAAACTAAAACACCTTGGTCTGTAGCGTTGTCGGGCGAGTTTTTAGCAGCAAATACCAACTGGAGATTTTTCAACAGCTTTATTAAACCGTACGCATCCATTGGTGTTGGTGTAATGAACGCCGAGACCGCTGCAATCGCTAACGGGGACAGAGGAGAATATGGTGACTCATATTCTAAGATTTATGTACCAGCAGATTTTGGTTTTAAATTCGCCGTAGCAAAAGGTATCAACTTTGAACTCGGATACCAATTGAATTGGGCGAACCAACGTTTTGACAACAGAATGGGTACCGCTAACCCAGTGGGTCAACAATACAAAAATGACTTATTCACTTATGCTCACGCAGGCCTAGAATTTGCATTGGGTAGTGGTAGCAAACCTGCTTTAAACAATTCTAACCCTGTCGCAACCCTTGTCAATGACTACACGGTTAAATATGATGACTTAAAGGCTCAAAATGATGCGTTGAATGCTAAAAATCAAGCATTACAAGGACAGTTGGATGGTCTTAACAATGATCTGAAAGATGACGACGGCGACGGTGTGGCTAACAAATATGATAAATGCCCAGACACACCTTCAGGTGTTCAAGTGGACGGATCGGGTTGTCCAATTGTTGTTAAAAACGAAACCAAAGTCGTAGAGAAAGTTGTCGTTACAGAAGCAGATAAAAAAGTTGTTGCTGACGCGATCAAAAACTTGGAGTTTGATTTAGGTAAAGCAACTATTCGCTCAAGCTCTTACGCAACATTGAATAGAGTTGCCGCATTATTAATCGAAAAGAATTTCAGCTTAAAGCTCGCTGGTCACACCGATAATACAGGCTCACGCGAATTAAACATGCGTTTGTCTAAAGAACGTGCAGAAGCTGTAAAGGCGTATTTAGTATCGCAAGGCGCAAATGCTTCACGTATTGAGGCCACCGGATATGGTCCTGATCAACCAATTGCAACGAATAAAAATGCAGCTGGCCGTCAACAAAACCGCCGTGTTGAGTTCACCCTTTATTAATAACTAATAAATCAGATAAATAAAAAGGTG
>DGIS01000012.1:0-18824 GCA_002386525.1 Sphingobacterium sp. UBA4616 | reverse complement strand
CACCTTTTTATTTATCTGATTGTCATATTTCAACTACAAGCGTTTAGCAAATTTAATTTTCAAACTATTATTTTTGCAGCGGTTTATACAAACACAAATTATATGAAACTAAAATTACAATTCGTACTCGCGCTCGCATCAGCGGGTTTATTTGCGACTAATGCAAATGCTCAAAATGCGAAAGTATCATCCATTGAAGGAACAACACCATTTGGACCAGCTGCACAATATAGAACATGGTCCATCGGTATTGGTGCCGGGGTGACAAATCAAACGAACATTGCTGGCTTCAACCGTGCAAACTACGAGGATTTAGCGTGGAACTTGGGATATAGTGCCTACATTAAAAAGCAAATTTCTCCTTCTTTTGGCATCAAAGCGAGCTACTTTGGTGGTAAAACTGGTGGAGCGTTTAAAGATGGAACACAATCTTTTGAAGCTAAAACACCTTGGTCAGCGGCCTTGTCGGGAGAATTCCAAGCGGCCAACACCAACTGGAGATTTTTCAACAGTTTCATCAAGCCTTATGCATCGATCGGTGTGGGTGTGATGAATAGCAAAACTACCTTAACAACCGGATCAACTTCTCAGGAAGCGGATGGCATTTCTAAAATTTACGTACCATTGGATATGGGATTTAAATTTGCTGTCGCTAAAGGTATTAACTTCGAGCTAGGTTATCAATTAAACTGGGTTAACCAAAACTTTGATGGCATTCAAGGCGGTCAATATAAAAATGACTTGTTTACTTACATCCATGGTGGTTTAGAATTTGCATTGGGTAGTGGTAGCAAACCTGCTTTAAACAATTCAAATCCTGTCGCGACATTAGTCAACGACTACACCTTGAAGTATGATGACCTTAAAGCACAAAATGATGCTTTAAATGCCAAGAACCAAGCGCTACAAAATCAATTGGATGGTTTGAACAGTGACTTGAAGGATGATGATGGTGACGGTGTTGCCAACAAATATGACAAATGCCCGGGTACTCCTTCAGGTGTACAAGTAGATGGTTCTGGATGTCCAATTGTGGTGAAAAACGAAACTAGAGTTGTAGAAAAGGTTGTTGTGACAGAAGCTGACCGAAAAGTAGTTGCTGATGCCATTAAGAACTTGGAATTCGATTTGGGAAAATCGACAATACGTCCTAATTCATACGCTACATTGAATAAAGTTGCAGAACTGTTAATCGAGAAAAACTTCAGTCTAAAACTAGCTGGACACACCGATAATACAGGTTCCCGTGAATTGAACATGCGTCTATCAAAAGAACGAGCTGAATCGGTGAAAGCATATCTTGTATCACAAGGCGCTAATGCATCTCGCATTGAAGCTACAGGCTACGGTCCTGACCAACCTATCGCATCCAATAAAACTGCTGATGGTCGTCAACAAAACCGCCGCGTAGAGTTTACACTTTATTAATCGGTATTCTTCGATATATAGCCCAAAGGCATCCCTCTCCAGGGATGCCTTTTTTTATGGCATTAACGGACTAAACCTGAAATCTCCCTCGTGTTCATAACAAATAAACATCTGAACAACAAAAAGATAACACCAACAATACATACATTATATGTATTTTTATGAAGCTAAGTCTTAAAAAATGCGTAAACCAACCGTTTTTGTTTTAACCCTTTTTTCACTACTTCTTTCCGCCTGTGAAAAGGATCCGTCGCTGAACGATCCGGGGTCAAATGCAACGATCAATCAATGGACGTTAAAGCAGATGCAACAATACTATTATTGGAACGATAAAATCGGGAAAACAAATGATCATCAGCAAGCTCCCGATCTATTTTTTAAAAATCTCCTATTTCAAGAAGACCATTACTCCCGCATATTACAGACACTTAACAGCGACACCTATGGCAATACCTTGACAAACACCTTTGGATTCGATATGGTACAAGTCCAAACCACTGATCAAACCATCCAACTGGTTACTCAAGTTGTTCCGTTTAGCGAAGGATATTTAATGGGTCTCCAGCGAGGCGACAGCATAAGCCATATCAACAATGAGCGCATAAACCAAGGCAATATGCAATTACTGCTAGACAAATCCTTACCGTTACCAACGATGCAATTAAAGCGGAACGATGGTAAACTATTCAATCTGCCCTCTTCCTATATTTCGCAACCGGTCCTCTATGCAGCTAAACTTATCTCCACCTCCCCCACTGTAGGTTATATCTTTTTAAGCCAATTTGACTTTAGTGGCGCTTATTCACTATTGGAAGTTGTCCAACATTTCAAGTCACAACAGGTCCAGGAGCTGGTTGTAGATTTACGTTACAACCCAGGCGGACAAGTTGCTTTTGCTGCATTTTGTGCACTTTTATTAGCAGATATCAAAGAAAATGACATTTTTGCCAGATACCAAGGTAACAGAAACATCAAAAATAGAGAAGACAGCTTCGCAGCAGCACTGCAAGGTCAGCCTGATGGCTATTCATTTTCAGCGAAAGACATTTTAAAACAAGGTTTACATTTAAAAAGAATTTATATGCTTACAGGGCCAAACACGGCATCTGCGTCTGAAATGTTAATGAATGGATTAGCTCCGTATGTGGAGGTTGTTCAGGTTGGCAATAAAACCTATGGAAAAGATATGGCATCGACCACACTAACTACACCCCAGGAAATTCATGGCGCTGAACGTGCCTGGCATTTGATCCCAATGATTTATAAAATATATAATAAAGCAGGACAAGGAAATTACAGTAATGGAATTTCTCCGCAGAAAGTAACGGATGAGTTTGCCTTTTTACCTTTGGTGCCGATAGGTGATTCCAGAGATCCATTGATTCGGGAAGCACTACGAACAATCAGCAATAAGACTACAGGAGCCAAGGGTTTTGCCAATGCAACAGAAAAAATGAATATTTTAACTCCAAAATATATGGGCAGTAGTTATCAGACAATACCTATTGACGTGAGTGCACAGGACAAGACCGAACAATAGTTTTATCAGTGTGCGCAGGAATTCAATGAGGTAATGACCATACGTAGATCAGCTCCAGTCTGCCCATTTTTGGCTAACTTGCGAAGAGGACGAGAGTTCATTAAGATTGGTAAATTCCCGACGCAATTTGTAAAGGACTTCCGAATCTACAACCTGCTTCAGATCTCCCTGGATTTCCAAGGAGATCGCCAATAGTTTTCGATGTTTTAAATCACTGATGCCTCTCATGATGAATTTATGCTAATTGATTTACCTATAACCTCATTATTGACTTCGCTGTATTTCTTCAAATCTCCTATTTTCTTAACCAGATATTCTCCAAGCTATAGCCTATACCGCCAATTTCAGAAACTGCATCAACATCTAAGTAAGCATCGGATTCTTTTTGAGGAAGATATACAATACCTACATCTACCGAAAAATTAAAGAACAAATAGACATTTTGCCCATCCACAAGGATTGGCTTTAAATCGCTATCCAAAACCTGCGCCTTTGCTACAAAAAGGGGATCAATTGGTATCTTGATAAATTCTTCGGTGATTTTATCCGATATCAACCCAGTAGTCAGGATCGGAGTTTCGTCATATTTGACCAAATCCATTCCCCAACTTTCATCATAAACAGGTTTACCTTGATAAACCGCCAATCGAATCGGCTCGCCTTTTGGTGAAATCGTCCTGTTATAATTCAATATCTTTACCTGTATCACACCCGGAATCGGCTTTACATCATCACCTAAAGGGTTCGGTCCAACAACCAAGGAAGGATCAATGGGACTTTTACTATGAACACCAAAGGTATTTAATCCTGATTTGAGGGGCAGTCGTTGCGCTAAGACCACCTGATCCTTGTTATTAAATGCAACGACCAATGAAGAATCGGCATCTTTATTTCGTATAAAAATAAAATTAGCATCGCTTGGATTAGCAACTTTTCCATCTACCGTTACTCTTTTTACATCCACAGACGCAGAACTATAGGATCTAAAAGCAATGCGTGCGATTTCATCCTGCATTTGAACCATCTCGCCTTTTTGACAGGAGGATAACATACACCCGATCCAAAGGGCGCCAAAATATAGAAATATATTTTTTATCATATAGAAGCAACTTAAAAAAGTGAGCCATAAAAATGGCTCACTCAACAAATAAATATTAATAATTTTTTGGATTAAATTGAGTCCAAGTAGCTGTCCAAGGAGCAGTTGTCGGATGGAAAGCACCTTTATAAGTCGTCGTGCCGTCACCATATGCTGGCGAAGTCGACAGCGGCCTTAAGGAAGCCGGGTTAAATAAAGTTGTTGTAGGATAAAAGATATTTCCAGCACCCGCCAGTTTCAAATACGTTGTTGCATCGGTTGAAACATTTGTTTGGTTTCCTGTAGGAGTACCGCCACTAAAAGCTGCAGTATAAGCGTGTACAACGTTACCCGTAAACGTACCTGTTGCACCACCCTCGAATGCAGCACCTGTTGAATAACCGGCGATAATTGAGTTTTGGATATCGTATTCTGACGCTCTTCTCCAACGGTTACCAAATTTCAGTTTTGTATTCGCCACAGTCGCATCCTTAATACCTAAGAAAGTAAAGTTTTTCAATACTGGGCGAGTTTTAGGAGTAGCAGAATATGGTGCTGTTCCCTCGTTATCAGACTCCAGACCATTTGAATCCGAGCTACCACTAGAGGTGCTATTCGTCGAATTAGGATCTTTTAATGACAACGCATATTGAATTGTTCCTGTGTAGCCATGATCAAAATCAAAATCGTCATCGTCATTTGATAATGCAACTAAGTATTTCGCATTAACAGTACCCCCAAAAAACTCGAACGCATCATCTTTACCCCAAGATACCTGAATATTTTCCAAGGTAGTCCCAGTACCGACACCGCCCAATGTTAGTCCGTTAATCTCGTTATCAGCAGTTAAGTTATAACCAGCAAATTCAATGCGTACATATTTCAATGAACCTGAATTATCTGCAGCATTGGTACCACCATAAGTAACGTCTACACCCACAGGTTGAGGAATCCCTTCGATTCTCCTTGTGGCAGCTTGATTGGTCGTTGCGCTACCCAACAATACGACCCCTCCGAAATCACCAGGGTTACGAGATCCTGCCGCATTTGGAGAAGTGAATACGATTGGTGCGGAAGCAGTACCGTTAGCGATTAATTTCGCTGTTTTAGGCACAACCAAAACACCTTTGATATTTTGTGTTATTCCGGTGATTTGGTCATCGTAAGCTTTAGTTAAACCAGAAGTAATGTAAGTCCCCGCTTGAATCGTCAATGTCGCACCCGGTCTTACGAAAGCAACTCCATCAATTTTCCATACGGTATCCGCAGATAGCGTAGTCTTCGTAATAATACCGGCAGCATCTGTTGGGATCGTTGCCTGAGGTTTGTTTGGCAAACCAGCATTCAAATCTGAATTAGGTCCTACATTGTCTTTGTTACAAGAAGCCAATGCGATTGCGCATACGCTTGCTACTGTTAAGATTTTTTTCATTTTGTGTTAAATAATCACTAGTTTTGCCATCACAAGATCATTTTTTAGACTATGCTTCCCTATGGGATAGCATTTCATAAGGTTGCATAGTTGTTTTCAATCACCCGTTTTCTGTATTTTTCTGTCTTATTTCCCTGTTGTGCGGCGTGGACAAACGCGGAACTTATGTACATTATTGAGGAGTGATATGAAACTGCCTCGCGCAGGTATTTTATTTAAAAATTATAAGTAACTGAAAGATTAAATCTTCTTCCATCCTTTTTACGATAGGTTATTATATCCCCATCCGCTTTATTATATTTATTATCTCCCTTTACTTTTGTGGTGACATAGTCACCTGTCTGAGGATCATTGGCAGTCGTAAACCCTTCAGTGTTTTCATAATAGCGTGTCCAATCATCAAGCAGATTAGCTAAATTAAGTTTGACTTCCATTTTTTTATTTAAAAAACGTGCATAAAATTGTGCATCCAACTGCTTTGGAGCCAATTCATATTCAACTGCTGAGAGGTTAAAATTCCCGATATTTGTCCGGTACCCCCTATGGTTATAACTTGTCGTAATTCCGAAATTATCGCCCCAATAACCAACCCCGAGATTTAACAGCCATGGCGATTGTCCCATCAAAGGTCTATCTTGACCCGGATAACGCGACTGGCGACGTTTAGGTCCATCGGGGGTGGCGCCATCAATAGTTTCCCAATGGGATAACACATTGACTTTTGATTTCAGAAGCGTGCCATTAGCTGATATAAATAGATCTTTTAGCCATTCTTCATCGCCTATAAAGGCAAAGTTTTTTCGAATTTCTAATTCTAATCCTAAATTCCTTGCAGATTCCATATTTGCAAAAGTATAATTCCGCTTATCGTCTCCTCGATGTACTAGCTCTATCGGTTTGTCTAAATACTTATAATAGCCCGTGAGGGATATTATTTCACCGGAAGACGGATACCATTCAAAACGCATATCCAGATTATCAATCACAGTACTCTGCACTTGTTCTCCCGACACATAACCATCTAATTCAAAATCATACATCGCAAACATACCTACCTCTCTAAAATCCGGACGAATTACCGTACGCGCATAACTTCCTCGAATATTGAATGTATTGGTTAAACTGAATGTGGCATTAATAGATGGTAAAAACCGCCAGTTATTTTCTTTTACACCAAGTTCATAGGCTTCAGCACCATTTGTATCTCCCTTTTGATACTTTCTTTTATATAGTTCTTCCTGTCTACTATTAAGATCAAAATATTCAGCCCTTACGCCATACACCAATCGCAATTTTTGCCATAGCCTTTGATCAGCCATTAAAAAAAGTGCATGGGAACTCATTTCTCCATTATAATATCTACCGCCAAGACCTTCTGCATAATAATATGCCTGTCCATCTCCATTTCCGATATTTTCATTTGAAAATAATCTATCATAACTCGACTCAATTGGAGGGGCAGGTATGCTAACATTGCCAACCAAGGTCGATCGTGTCATAGGTAAAAATTTAAACAAATCCAACGCTCTTTTTTTGGTCCAAGCCTGGTAACCTAATTTTACAAGAGTTGATACTCCTGTCCCCCGTTGAAATTTCCGAGAAAATGCAGCGCTCCAATTATAATCGGTTTCATCTATACTAGTCCACATTCGCCAATCAGTTACCGCCCCTTTATTAGAAAATCCAGCAGTTGTCAATAAATTAGGTGTTTGAAAATAAGGTTGATCGTCTATCGTGGTGGTTATCCTATAGGAGAGCTTTCGTTCATCTAATATTTGCTGTTTAATCTTATTGATGGTAAACATTCCCTCCGCTTTTACCTGCCAGGGCAGCTGATATTCTCCGATCAACTGATGCTGCTGCAACGACATCGCCTCAGGTAATTGATACGTCAGCCTATTTGCTTTTGGATCAGGGTCAGTGTATACTTTTCGAATACTTTCATTGTAATTATTAGCGTATGTACGTGCATATATATTTCGTAAAGAAACTTTAAATCCATCCGCTTGATACCCCATATTTGCAACCAATCCAGCGTTACTGTTAAAGCGATAAGAGGTGCCGGCACCATTGTCTCCGATACCAGTACTATCTATATAGTGCGCTCCAATTAATGCAGACCCCCTCGTATTATTGAAAGCAACAATATTCTGCTCGTTTCTAAAGTTTACCGAAGCTGCAAAGCCGAATCGATTTCCGTTATTTAACTGATACAAGCGACCAAGCGACAAACGCATATTCTGATTAGGGTAAGCTTTATATTTATATTGCTTCATGGCATCACTGTTAAAGCGTTTGGACTGTGCGATAGCGTCCAAATCGTTGTACTTCACAGCATCGCCAAATTCAGTTGGATTTAAAGGGGTATTATTTAATTCCTCGTCTGTCAAAATATAACCTGGGGGCGCATCTAATAGTAAAGACCTACTGTTCCATTGCCAGGTTCTTATTCCATCGGGCATTTTTGAAGATTTGTCAAAGAAACCGAAATATTCACTTGTATGTCGCTCTCCAAGTCGGTAAAAATCTTTCCCCAAAGTTTGACTATTACTTCCTGATCCAATTTGTATTGTTGTAAAATTCTCTTCAGGAATATCAATCGTATTCACCGAAACCTGTCCGCCGGAAAATTCAGCGGATACATCCGGGGTTGCCGTTTTATTGACCACCACCGAGCTCACCATCTCCGTCGGTATAATATCAAAAGAAAAATCACGTCTATTCTGCGAAGTACTCGGAATCACCACACCGTCCAACATGGCCTGATTGTAGCGGTCGGACATCCCCCGCACAATGACGTTCCGGTTATTGACGGTGGTCAATCCGGTAACACGTTTTAAAACCTGCCCCATATCATTGTCCGGTGTCCGGGCAATCTGTTCGGCGGATATTCCGTCCGTCACCGACGCTGCATTTTTTTGCGCCGCGTACAATCCGGCTACGGAAGCTTTTTTAAACGAGACACTGACAATAGCCGTTTCTAGCGCATTTACCTGCGTCTTCATGGCAATGTTTAACCCCGTCCGTTGTCCGCCCTGTATTTTAACCCCCTCAACACGTTGAGTCTGGTAAGACAGGTAGCTGACTTCCAACATGTAGGTTCCTGGTGCAGCATTTAAAAGATAGCTCCCATCGATACCGCTCTGGGTTGATTTATTGGCCCCGATCAGTTTGATGCTGGCATTGGCCAAAGGCTGACCGCGATCATCAATAACTTTACCTGAAATATACCCATTCTGCTGTACTGGTTTTTCGATCAATGTAATATAGACACCGTTGTCATGAGCCATCAGGTCAGTCTCCCTGAGCAGATAACGCATGACATCGCGGACACTATTACTTTTAAAGATTTTGGCATTTACCTTTTTCTTTGCCAGATTATATTTCGCTGCATCGAAAGCGATATGTATATTTTGGGATTCCAAACGTTCGAAAGCCGCCGGAATAGTGGATTCACTAAAAGAAACTGTAATCTTTTTATTGAGTAACTGGCCGTATGCACCCGAAGCTAAAAGCATTTCGGCAGACACGATCGAAAGAAGTAAACCTACCAACGATGTCCTTATCATAAACTTAATATCGTTTTGCGTAACGTATTGCTTAAATTTCATAATTTTGTATGCGTATATAATATCTCTATAAGTTGTTGTATATGTTATTTATACCATCGCTAAATGGTGTATCATGTAGAGTTGACGATGGCCGTCGTCAGCTCTTTTTTTATCCCCAAACTAGTAAATATGCACTATCCTGCCCTCCTTCCTGGATTTGTTGTAATGAATTGCTTTGATACTTTCTAGGGTTGACGTCCAGGACAGCTGCTTTGATATAGGCATGCTATACCGTTGTTGGGCAATGCGCTGGTCGTCGGTTTTAATATCCACATCATAGATATTTTTGACCGCCAGTGCCAATTCTGCAAAACTGCTTTGCTTAAGATAAACTCTCCCCTCCATCCAGCTATTACGTGTCGTCAGATCAAAAGTCTCCTGATTACTATTGTGGTTATTTTTGGTATAACGGATCTGTTCGCCACGGGTCAGCACACCCAGCGGATTATTATTGGCAATGACCTGCACTTTACCTGTAAATACAGACACCGATATATCATCCAGTTCCGCATAGTTTTTCACGGTAAAAGAGGTCCCCAGCACCTTGGTCTGTATTTGTCGGGCATTCACAATAAAAGCTTTTGTGGAATCTTTCTTGACCTCAAAATAAGCCTCTCCAGCTAGAAGTTCGACAACGCGATCCTTCCTGTCGTAGGAGACCGTATCCAATTTAATTTTGGAATACGCATTCATCACAACAATAGATCCATCAACTAAAAGCACCCGTTTACGCTGTGACGCACCGGTTTCAAAAATTCTGTACCCCGGCTTTAAATTCAATTCGTTTCGGGAGAAATTCAGATCTTGCTGCTTTTTCCAAAATAAAACACCAAAACACAACAGCATGCTAGCGGCAACTGCTCCGCTCCAATAGCTTAGCTTCCGAATGACTGATTTCTTAGGCTTAGTCTGTATAATACATTGCTCTATTCGATTCCACAACCGATCCTCATCAACCTCTCCTTCAGGGATTTCCTGTCGATCGAGCGTATCATACCAGTGATCAATCAAGGACCTTTCGGCCTTATCGGCTTTATTCTGCTGGTATTTATAGATTAAGGATTCAAAAATTCTTCTTTTCACTTTTTTTACTTGCTGTTTATATACAAGTCTTCAAAAATGTCAGAACGTACTTCAATAAATGGTTAATGTTTTATAAAAGAATTGTTAAGTCGATTTTTAGTCCACAATCACTTACAAACAACTGCTATTTACCTGGAAATTTCGTCCAAAACAAAAATTAGCAAGAGAGTAAAACTACCATTTTGAACGTTTTGATAATCAACTATCGCTTTTCTAAGTCTTTTGGATGCTTCGGTAAGGTTATTTTTCACAGTTTGCTCCGAAAGTCCCACGCGTAAAGCGATCTCACGAATTGATAAATGCTCCCACTTTAGCAAAAGTACCTGCCGCATATTATGCGGCATAATTTCCAATTCATCTTCCAGCATCTTTTCTAGTAGGAGGTAAGTTTCAAGTTCTTCGGGATGATGCTGTACATAATCAAAAATATGTTTGCTCCAATGATCCAGTAGGCTATCTTTTGCTTTATTGGAATTGAAAAAATCTATAATTTTATATTTGAGCATTCCCTTGAGATAAGCAGGAAGGTTCATCTGGATATCGATCGTATGACGCTTTTCCCAAAATTGAACAAACAGTTCTTGAAGAATATCTTCCACATCCTGGGAATCGCGAATACGCCGGGCAGCGTGCTGGTAAAGATCTTTCCAACAATATTGATATAACGCAGCGTACGCAGTAGTATCATCCCGTTCTTTAATAGCCCTTAGCCACTGCTGATATATAATTGGTATTTGATCCATACTAACATCAAAAATAAGGTTGGGATATTAAGTTTTTATTAATAAATGAATAAAGAACGCACAAAAAAAAAGCAAAATAGTTTACCATGAAAACAATACTTTTCAACCCTTAATTATCTCTATCCCGTTGGTCAAATTTCACACGTTGATTTGAGATTTTTCAATCTCATTAAAAATCAATTATTTAAATTATTTGTTTATTCCGATTTTATTCTTATCTTTGCAACGCCTTAGGCAATAGTGCCTATTGTATATAATATTTCATGAACCCATTTTTAGAACTGGGAATCCGTGAGGAAGTTGTTAATGCCATCTCAGAATTAGGTTTCGAAAAACCTTCTGAAATTCAGGAAAAAGCCATTCCTGTTTTATTGACTGGTAACGACGATTTTGTCGGATTAGCCCAAACTGGCACAGGAAAGACCGCGGCATTTGGTCTTCCATTATTAGAGCAATTAGACTTTTCTCAAAAACACCCACAGGCATTAATCCTTTGCCCTACTCGGGAATTATGTTTACAAATCTCAAAAGATTTAGAAAAATTTGCTAAATACGTTAACAACGTACATGTTGTTGCTGTATATGGAGGTGCAAATATCTCAGACCAGCTACGTCAAATTAGACGTGGAGTGCAAATTGTAGTAGCGACCCCAGGTCGTATGTTGGATATCATTGGCAGAAATGCGATTGATTTCTCAAATGTAAAGTATGTTGTATTAGATGAAGCGGACGAGATGCTCAATATGGGCTTCAAAGAAGACATCAACAACATTTTGTCAGAAACCCCTGACGAGAAAAAAACTTGGTTATTTTCGGCAACGATGCCTTCTGAAGTGCGTCGTATTGCAAAGAATTATATGACCGATCCTGTTGAGCTTACTGTAGGTACAAAAAATACGGGTAATGCCAACATTGAACACCATTACTATTTGATCAAAGCAAAAGATAAATATGCGGCGTTCAAACGTATTGTAGATTCAAATCCTGATATCTTTGGTATCGTATTTTGTCGTACAAAAATCGAGACGCAAGACATTGCTGAAGCGTTGATTAAAGATGGTTACAATGCAGACTCGCTGCATGGTGACTTATCTCAACAACAACGTGACAAGGTAATGAAACGTTACCGTGACCGTAGCTTACAACTCTTGATTGCAACAGATGTAGCTGCCCGTGGTATTGATGTTAGTGACGTAACGCACGTAATCAACTTCTCGTTACCGGATGAAACAGAAAACTATACACACCGCTCGGGCCGTACCGCCCGTGCAGGTAAAACTGGTATTTCTCTTTCGTTAGTTAATGTGAAAGAATTGAGTAAAATCCGTCATCTTGAAAAGATCATTGGTAAGCCTTTTGAGAAAAAGCAAGTCCCTCAAGGTGCTGAAGTTTGCGAAAAACAATTATTTTCGATCGTTAAAAAGATTGAAAATGTTGAAGTGAACGATGAACAAATTAGCCCATTCTTGCCAGCAATTATGGAAAATTTGGAATCTCTTTCCAAAGAAGATATCATCAAAAGATTTGCTTCTCTTGAATTCAACCGTTTCTTGGATTATTACAAAAACGCACCAGATTTAAATATCGAAGCGCGTGACGGTTCTCGTGAAGACCGCGGTGATAGACGTGATGGTCGTTCTCGTGAAGGTTCAAAAGGTTACACGCGTTTATTTATGAACTTAGGCTCAGTAGATGAATTCTCTCGTGGAGACATGTTGGGCTTTATCTGTAACAATGCGAACATTTCAGGAAAATCTATTGGTAAAATTGATTTAAAGGGTGTATTTACATTCTTTGAAGTTCAAGATGCTGAAGTTGAGAAAGTATTCCAAGGATTCCAGAACGTAGATTACAACGGTCGTCAAGTACGCATCGAAGTATCTGGTGAAGGAAAAAGTGAAGGCCGTAGCGACCGTGGCGGAAGAAGCCGTGGTGGTGAACGTGGCGGAAGACGTGAAGGTGGATATCGTGGCGGTGATCGCGGTGGAAGACGTGAAGGTGGATATGGTGGCGGCGAGCGCAGCGGAAGACGTGAAGGCGGATTCAGCGGCGAGAGACGTGAGCGTAGCAGCAACAATGGCGGTGGCTTCCGTGATTTCTCTGGAAAACGTAAAGAATCAAAAAGTAAATACTAAGTAAACAGTATTTAAAATAGAGTTTAAAGACTCTGGTATAAAAGCTCATAGCTTGATATACCAGAGTCTTTTTCTGTATACCACCATCTCCTCTTACATACGCATTAATCCATGAATTGAATACGGCGGTCTCTATAAAAAAACGTAAATTAGCTGTATTATAAGAACTGGATTTTCACTATGCCAACAGCAACGAGATTATTTGATTTAGCATATCTTCAATATGATATTGCATCAGACTTTCCTATGTTTTCATTTAAAAAAGATAACAAATGGGTAAAACTGAGCAATACTGAATTTATTGAGCAAGTTAACCAGACATCGAAAGGTCTGATCGCACTAGGGGTGCAACCTGGAGAAAAGGTGGCCTTGATTAGTGAAAACCGTGTCGAATGGAATATACTTGACTTTGCTATCCAACAAATTGGCGCTGTTGTTGTCGCGATTTACCCCAATATTTCGACGTTGGATTATACCTATATTTTCAATCATGCCGAAATTAAAACCTGCATTGTCAGTTCAAAAGAACTCTATACAAAGATATTAACGATAAAAGATGATTGTCCTCAATTAAATGCGATCTACAGCTTCGAAAAAGAAGATGATCTCAACCATTGGAAGGATTTCGTTGCAAGTGGGAAGATTATTACAGATGAAACGCTAAACCAGCTACGTGATCATATAAAACCCGATGCTTTGGCGTCCATCATTTATACCTCTGGAACAACAGGAAACCCAAAAGGCGTTATGTTGTCTCATAAAAATTTATTGGCAGATACTTATAGTAGCGAATATTCCTTTCCTGTTCAACGTGGCGACCGGGCACTCTCCTTTCTTCCAGTTTGCCATGCCTATGAGCGCGTGTTCCAATATGTGTATATGTACAAAGGCTTGACAATCTTCTTTGCTCAATCCATGGATACAATAGGTGAAGACTTTAAATCTGTAAAGCCACATATTTTCTCTGCTGTTCCTCGGGTTTTGGAGAAAGTTTATGAAAAGATTATGGCAACGGGAGAACAGCTAACAGGGATTAAGCGGAAACTATTCTTCTGGTCTATAAACCTCGGCGAAAAATACAAACTCGAGGGGCGCTCATGGTGGTATGATCTTCAGTTGAAAATTGCCCGTAAATTAGTTTTTTCAAAATGGCGCAAGGCCTTCGGTGATGATATCAAGGGAATTGCTTCTGGAAGCGCTGCACTACAGCAAAGGTTAATCCGTCTATACATGGCTGCAGGAATTCCGATCTATGAAGGCTATGGTCTTACTGAAGCCGGACCATGTATCGCCGTAAACTGTTATAGAAGAGGTATGAAAATTGGAACAGTTGGCTTGCCATTAATTCATATCGAAATTAAGCTTGCGCCCGATGGTGAAATATTGACGAAAGGAGAAAATAATATGATCGGTTATTATAAAAATCCGGAGGCTACAGCAGAAGCAATTAAAGATGGTTGGTTGTACACAGGAGACATTGGCGAATGGGTAGATGGCAAATTCCTTAAAATTATCGATCGAAAGAAAGAGATGTTCAAGACCTCTGGAGGAAAATATATTGTTCCTCAGCAGATTGAATCGAAGCTGGTAGAATCTCCATTTATCGAACAGGCCATGGTACTTGGAGAAGGCCGTAAGTTTCCTGCAGCTTTGATTTTTTCCAACTATAAAAATCTCTTAGAATGGTCGAAAACAGCATTTCCCACCCTGGCAGATCTTTCTAGACGAGATTTTCTAAACAGCCCTGAATTGAAGCAGAAAATCGAGTCGGAACTAAACCGTATCAATAAAAATTTTGGAAACTGGGAACAAATCAAAAAATTTGCCATCATCCCTAATGAAATGACGATTGAGACCGGTGAATTGACCCCTACTTTAAAGATGAAAAGAAAAGTTATCCTACAAAAATACGAACGAGAGATCGAGCAAATTTATCAAATCTAGCTTACAAAAAAATCCTTTGTTAAAATACAAAGGATTTTTTATTATCAATAAAGTATGGTGCTACTTTTTAGCAATCCGTTGGCGAATTGCTTCGTAGATCACAACTGCCGCAGAAACTGATACATTTAATGAACTGATTTCACCATACATTGGAATCTTTGCAAGGTTGTCCGCAATACGGATTAGGTCATTGGATACACCGATATCCTCCGCCCCCATAACCACACAGGTAGGGGCCGTATAATCGACATCGTATATACTCGTCGTCGTTTTCTCTGTACTAGCGACTAACTGTACACCAGAATCAATCAAAAATTTACCTACTTTTGAAAGGCTGTCGTGGCGGCAAACAGGGATTTTATAAAGTGCGCCCGCGGATGTTTTTATCGCGTCAGGATTAACTTCAGCAGAGCCTTTTTTGGGAACAATGATCGCATGAACACCCGAACATTCAGCTGTCCGCGCGATAGCGCCTAAATTACGCACGTCTGTTACTCCATCCAACATCAAAAGTAAAGGTGTTTCACCCTTTTCATAAATCTGTGGTAGAAGATCTTCAATATCGTGATAGGTGATTGGCGAAATGACAGCGATTACACCTTGATGGTTTTTACGTGTTATCCGGTTTAACTTCTCGATCGGCACCTGTTGAAAAGCGATATTATGCTCTTTTAGCAAGGCTTTCAATTCTAGAATCAAACTACCACTCAAACCACGCTGTATAAACAATGACTCGATCTCTTTACCGCTATCGATTGCTTCCATAACAGCACGAATACCAAATACCATCTGATTCACCTCACGTCTTTCGCCGTGGTCGCGATCACGTCTCTGAAAATTTCCTTGCATAATAAAAACTAAATATTCTGCTCTTCATAGAAGAGATTGCAAATGTACAAAAATAAACAACAATTAAAGTCTCCGAATTAGCTTAGCCCCAAGTTGAACTCCTTCCGCAACGTATCCAATAGTGGGTTTTTATTGACCATGGCTTGATACTTCTCCTGTGAGGTATAGGGTTTGCGCGAAATAGTGTGCTCCATCATCACCCCCTTTAGATCCAACGAAAAATTCTGGAGCTTCACACGCAGATAATTCAGTACATCGACCTTTGCACTTTGCAATACATCCATCTGAACTCCATTTTCAACATCAATTTCAATCAATACACCATTTAATCGGGGCTGCATGGCCGTCATCATGGTGTATAGGTTAATCTTGTTTTCTGCTTTAAGCTGTTCAGCATAACTGTTCCAAACTGCAATAAATTGATCGAATGAAACCTCACGTTGTTCGCTTCCACGTATCAATTCTGGTTCGTCCCCTTCTTTGGCAACCGTATTGTTATCGTATATGGTATTCAAGTCGGGCAAAGAAGGAATAATTGCCGAAGCGGAAGCCCCCCACCCTCCTTTTTTCACTTTTGGAGGAACATTCGAAACAGGATCCTTTTTCGGTTCGGCCTTTGCGTCCGAAGCCTGATAATTTACAGGGGTAGCTTGTGGAGGTGGCGGCGCAACCTGTTTTTCAATAACAGGAACATTGCTTGATGAAATTATCGGAGGTGTAACGACAGCCGAAGCCCCTTGTTTTGGCTGTGCTGCTATTGGCTCAGGAAGTTTTTTTTTTACTTCCTCGCTGGCCGAAGACATCTGGACGGATCCAAGCTGGCTCAATTTGATCGCATGTGCTATATGGCAGGTCTTGAGAAGTGAAAGTTCGACCTGTAAACGTTGATTTTTACTCGTCTTATAGTTAATTTCACATTGATTGGAAATATTCAATGCTGATAACAAAAATCCCGGAGAAGCCTTTTGAGCTTGCTGCAGATATTTTTGACGAATACTATCACTAACTTCTAGCAATTTTAAAGTTGACGGTTCTTTGGCAACGAGCAAGTTTCTGAAATGCGATGACAGACCTGCAACGAAATGACTGCCATCAAATCCGTGGTTCAAAATTTCATTGAAAAGCAGTAAGGATTGTGCTGCGTCTTCGGTTAAAATAGCATCTGTTAACTTGAAATAATAGTCGTAATCTAAAATATTTAGATTATCAATGACAGCTTGGTAGGTGACATTTTTATTGGAGAAGCTGACGATCTGATCAAACATCGACAGCGCATCTCGAAGCCCACCGTCTGCCTTTTGTGCAATGATATGCAATCCATCCTGATCATAAGCGATACTTTCCCGATCTGCGATACTAGCCAAATGGTTAGCCATATCTTCCACTTTGATGCGGTTAAAATCGAAAATCTGACAACGCGAAAGTATCGTCGGTAAAATCTTATGTTTCTCTGTCGTTGCCAGAATAAATATTGCATAAGAAGGCGGTTCCTCGAGGGTCTTCAAAAATGCATTGAAAGCCGCCTGAGACAACATATGTACCTCATCTATGATATAGATTTTATATTTTCCTGCCTGTGGAGGTATCCGCACTTGCTCAATAAGATTACGGATATCATCGACCGAGTTATTCGATGCAGCATCCAGTTCATGAATACTAAATGAATTACCGTTTTGGAAAGATTTACAGCTGTCGCATTCGCCACATGGCTCAGTACCCTCTAAGATATTTTCACAATTTATTGTTTTAGCTAAAATGCGTGCACAGGTAGTTTTACCCACACCACGAGGACCACAAAACAAAAATGCCTGCGCCAACTGGTTGTTGTGTATCGCATTCTTTAAGGTACCCGTAATGTGTTGCTGACCTACAACCGAATCAAAGGTAATCGGGCGGTATTTACGTGCAGAAACAATAAAATTATCCATTGCACGAAGATACGAATTTTAATACTATTTTTCCACGTCACATTGATTTGCAACTGTAGCGGATAGCTGAAAGCTTTCGTTAAGCTTAAAAAAACCAATTTATGAAGCACTTAAAACACCTATTCTACGCTTTTTTATGTAGTACACTTCTATTTGTAGGCTGTAAAAAAGAAGACAGCTACGACGAACTCACAAGTCTGGCAGCAGCTAAAATCCAACAAGCGGTTAAACTAACCGAAAATATTTCCTGCAGTGATTTAAAGGAATGCCGAGTTGACACGCTTTATTACACCTATGTACCCGTACACCCGAGCTTTGAACAAGCCTATAATAAATTAATTACCGAAGCTGCAGCGCTCAGAGAAAGGGCACAGAAAGTATATAAAGGACCTATTGTTTACGACACCAATGTTTCGCCCAACTATCTTCCTCCTCATTTTGGAATACGTTGCATCGCCGGCAAACTGAAAGTCGCCTCAGCTAGAGATTTGGAACTATCAGAGATCAACCAACGACTGGCAGATCTGCTCCCCAAGCTACAGACCTTTTTTGATGACATTCCCTGCAACGACCCCAGTAAATGGCACATTGCCCCCTTTCGTAAAGACTGCGAGTTTATTTCCATATTGTATACAGACAAAGAGAACTTTGCTGAGTTTGGGAATATGGCAGAACAATATAACCATTTGGACAATGCCAAAAGAACGCTGGATAAAAACTTAAATTGCAGTACGACAAATGACAAACCAGCTAAGGGTGTAATTTGTGAAAATAATAAACCTAAAGTCACCTACTAATCGCGTAATTTATCGAAAAGCTGAGTCTTTAAACTATAGCTTCTTCGCAATTCCTTCGCCCTTGATTCGCCCTTTGTTCGCCGTGCGTCCACTCGCGCTCCACTGATCCCCCACTCTTTCCCCACTGTTTATGTGGGCCCGAGGTGGAGAATCAGTGGGCAGGCAGTGGGGGAACTCCGAAGATGGTACGAATCAGTCCCGAAAAACTAGCGAACAAAGTCTCCCTAACATGCACTGTGTCTTATACTGAAATAGG
>DGIS01000030.1:64375-112101 GCA_002386525.1 Sphingobacterium sp. UBA4616 | reverse complement strand
ACCTTTTTCAGGAATGGACATGCTTAGTTATTTTTTGATCGCTGCTCTGCAAGCGTTTTTGTAGCACTGGACAAGTACCTTTATAATACATTTTTCCATTGTCAATTTTCTTACGCAACAATTGCGTAAATAGTGCTATATCTGTGCTTAAGTAGTGCTTAACGCATACTTGAAATATACGGGTAAAATACAGTTGAAAACTGGCTAGTAACTCAGGTAATTGAACCCTGATTTTTTTTGATTTAATTTCTGGTGAGCCGGAGAAATCTTTTCCTTTAGACAGTTCTCTCCCACCCTTGTAAAAATTGGTCATTTTTAAAAGGTTTTAATGGCTGCGGCCTAAAGGAAAGAATTCAGATATCGATATAAACGAATGTATCCAAAGCTCCTAAACCTAGCTTAGGCCACAATAAAAAATAATGGTTAATAGCTAAATCTAAGAGCGTTGGAATGGTGTTTTCAAAGGTATATAATAGGGTCGCTACGCTCTTCAAGATTATGGGAAAGTCATTATATGACTTTACAGACAGAGCTACTCTGCTGGCTTGATTTTGTTTTTGATAATTTGTTTTTTCATAACTCGTTTTATTGGTAACGAGTCTTGCAAAGAGGCAGTCGCAAAAGAGGGGGCTGCATCCCGTACTCCAAAAGATTCTCAGGCCTAAAGTCGCGACAGGTGAACAGCAGCCCCACACTTCAATGAATTAATGCAAAAATAGCATTTTTTCATTGAAAGCGTGAGATATTCCTGCTGCCTTGCCACTAGGCCTGAGAATGGAGTGCAAGACTTATAAATATCTATTTCTTCAATATTTTATTAAAATTTCATATCATAATCAATTCATAAGACAAATATAAACATAAATCATTAGTAAACAAATTTGTTGACCATTATTTTTTCATTATGCCGATTTTAACGAAATGGATCAAAATCAAAAGGCTTTTCGCATTAAACTTGGCCGCCGTATCGAACAACTTAGAACAGAAAAAAAAATAGAACAAGGAGAATTGGCCTCTATGATCAATAAGGATAAACAATTTATTAACCGCTATGAACGTCAAGGTGCAAATCCTACAGCGTTTATTTTAGTTCAAATCGCAGATGCATTAGGAACGACGGCCAATGATTTACTAGATTTCTCTCAAATGAGATAAGATCTTTATATCTAAACAATAGATTGCAACATATCGATAGACTACTACTTTTCCGCTATGTACTTCAAATATAATTCAGGAATTTTCCTATTGCAGGCACCTTGCTAATTTAAGATCGGCAGAAAAATTCGCTGTGCTTTTTCAGAAGAATTATTAAACATAAATTCGGTTTAGGCGGTCAAGAACCTAAATCGGAAACTTTACTACACTTCTTATTTACGATCGTTGAAGTAAACAATTAGCGGTGGAAGATAAACTATTTACCACAAGCTGAACCACTTGAATCTAGATTCTCCATCTTATAATACCGAAATTAAATTATTTATTCAACCTCATCATAAACAAATTTTAAGACGGAAGTGATTACAAAATAACCATTTGAAAATGGGATGTTTAAAAAACATAGAATATGAAAAATGTAAGAAAATTTAATTTACAAAAAATCATCCTTTCACCTAAAAATAACCAATAGACTATAAAAAAATAGATATTAAAGCTTTTAATAAAACAAACACAAGAAATAAAAATAACACAAAACTCAAAAAAAAGGATAATAAATATTTATATTTACGATATTTAATTACATAATTTAACTTTAATAATGAGAAAAATTGTATTGTCAGCTATTTTACTTTCAAGTATAATAGCCTGTAAGAAAGACCACCTCTCTTCAGAGAGTAACCAACAACAAACCGAACAAAATTTGTTAGACTCAAAATCTGTCTACAAGCAGGAATTTTCCAAAGCTTTTGCTAAAGCCTTAGCTTCAAATCCAGAATTAAGAGCGTTTATAAAAAATGAGGCTCTTAAAAAATTTGATCAAGATTATGATATTCTTTATCAGATGGTAAAAGATGAAGTGATCGGTGATAAGAAATTTAAAGATATCATTGCAGAGCAATACGAAAAGAAAGAAAATTTGAATGAATTGGATCGACTATATCCAACGCTTACAATTTTTGTTCCTAAGTTACCCATGGATAGTTTTTCTGCTGAAAAATGGGATACAAAAACAGAAATACCGCAAGTGGCTTATACCCTGAATACAACGGCCAATGTCCCAATAGTGAATGAGAAGGGCGAAGAATATATTTTAGAAGCAAAATATATCCCTTCGTTTCCAGTTGTCGTCATAAAAGAAAACGAAGTAGTAAAAGTAAGCTCAGGTGCAGGTAATTCTATTAAAGCTTCCAATGGCAATAAAGAAAAAGGTTCAGACAAACACCTATTAAAAGGTAGTTTATATACTTTTGAATTTTTAGATGAGGCATTTAATGGCTTAAATAAAAAAAATCAAAAATCTTCACCAAAACTTAGAGCATCAACCATAAATGCTTCTTCTATCGATTCTAAAATCAAGACGGCGTATGACACTTACAAGAATACAGATGGCTGGCAACGAGACCTTATCTATTATGACATTACGCCTGGTCAGACTAAGGGCAAATTTAATTATGACTACCAAGAACATATAACATCTTTTAGGATGAACGATGCTAGTAGCTTAGGTATTATCTCTGACCAAGATGGAGATCCCCTTAATAATCCTAAAATTCATGGACTATATGCTAATGGAATTCCACCAACAAGCGCCTGGACTGGAAATGCTTTTAGATTTAAAGTAAATATACTAGTCAATTCAAAAAATAGTGTCGGCTCTAGTTTTGATAAATATTTAACGATCAACGCATACGACTTATACGATGCAAAATATAAAAAAGGTAAGGGTCTAGGGATGATTCAGCTTGTTACGTGGGAAATCGAATCCATAACTCCCAAAAAAGTACCGCTTAATATCCAACTATTTAATTGGAATCTTGACGAATATGCGTCAACTATTAAAATAATCGTAGAAGAGGTCGATGACACAGTAGAAGAAAGTAGATCGGAAACCCGAGTAGTTAAATTCGCAACCAATTTTGGAATTGATGCAGGATTTGGTGAAAAGGTGAAAATTGGATTAAAATTCGGCGCAAGTTTAGAAGAAGACAGGACTACCACAGTTTCTTACAAAATCACTAAACAAAGTGATCAACTAGGAGACGTTATTGTCAATTTTGCTGATAAGGTCATCACAGGATTTGATGGATCATCCTATACAACGAGAGAATATAGCTCCGGGATGTATACAATTGGCATTGAACCACGAAGAGTTCAGTAAATATCTATCATTTAAGCGAAAATTGGTGAAAGCATCACAACAGGAGATCCTTTCTGGATTTCCTGTTTTTTTATCAAACAAGTCTAGGAAACAACTTCTCGTTACTCGAATAAGCCTATCACAAAATAAAACGTTTAATAAAATTGTATTAACTAAACAATGGATTAGAGATATTTAGAAAACCTACTCATTCGCCTCATTTTCAATAATCTCCTTCTCAATAGGATTTAATGTTTCATAGAGATCATTATACACCTCATCTTTGCTATCTTCTTCCCCTAATAGAAATCCCCAAGGTTTAAGCTCTTTGATCCGGTCCATCACAATCTTAACGATAGCTAAGATTGGTATAGCCAAAAACATACCCGAGATCCCCCATACCATCTCACCTATAATAATGGAGAGCATAGCAAATAGCGAATTAACTTTCACCTTAGAACCAACAATCTTCGGCACGATGAAATTACTGTCTATCATATGCACAATAATAAGGGCTATGATCACCAAGACAACATGAGTAAAAGAGGATGTAGCAAAAGTCAGAATGGCAATAATCAGCATAGAGGAGAAAATACCTACATAAGGCAGCACATTAAACACCCCTGTAATTAAAGCTAAAAGCAAACTATATTTGACACCAATCAATGACAAAACTATAAAGACCAAAAGGGAAACTAAGCTCATCTGGATCAATAAACCAATGAGATACTTTTTGACGACATACTGTACCTGCTGTACTACATCGACCACAATGGGCCGGTCTTCGACACGATTGACAAATAGAAGAAACTTCACGATATGCCCTCTATAGATGAGGAGAAAAAATGTATAAAGGAAAGTAAAAACAAATAATATAAACATGGAGGAAAGTGAAACCAATGCCGTTCCTAGAAATAGCGTACCAGAATCCACGGACTTCGAGGCCGTCTTATTGATGAATTCCATCTGCTCTTTGTGCCTTATGCCAAATTGTTCACTCACCCAGCTTTGCAGTTTACTCGCACCATCCATGATCTGCTCTTTAAATGCTGGAAAATCTTCCTTAAGAAGTGTGAGTTGGGAAGCTAATAGAAAAAGCCCATACCCCAAAACTCCGAAGAATAATATCACACTCAAAATGCCCGCTAATGTTCTTGGGAAGCGTAGTTTACGTTCCATAAAATTGCTCAACGGTATCAAAAGCAGGGAGAATAGCAATCCCAAGATCATCGGGACAAGGATGGTATCACCAATCTTTGCTAAATAACCTAACAGGAGAATACTAATAAGTACACTGGCCAACTTCACATAGAATGGTAAAGTAAGAAATCTTTTCATACAGCTATCTTTTGCATAAAAATAACAATTTAGGTCGATTTAAGTTTAATCCATTAAAAAAGTCCCCACAACCGCAGGGACTCTTTCCTCATAATAAGTTTAAGTACTTATATTTCTTATAGTCCGAAACCGATACCAACGGACCAAACTCTGTTTTTAGCCGAACCAACATTAGGTGATAAGTTCGTCAAACCTAAACCATAACCAGCATTGATCTGAAATCCGTTGGTTAATTGATAACCTGCTAAGAAATTTACACCAAAATCGGTACGCTTCATTTCGTCTCCAGAACCACTGCCAAACTTAATATCATCTTCCGTTGTGACACCGGCAAGAGTTTGCTTACTTTTGCCACTTAATCCAAAACCGACATATGGTCCTGCGCCAACAAAGAAATTACCGGACGCACCAGTAGGCCATTTAGCTACTAAATTGACTGGGATATCCAAAGACATAATAGTTACTTTATTTTCACTTGATCCTTCGCTGATGGATTCTTTCCCACCTTTATTTTGCAGGGATAATCCTGGCTGAATAGAAAATGTTGGTGAAATTGGTGCATCCAAATAACCTGTCACAAAAAATCCTGTGATAGATTTTGTACTACCATTGTCCATGGAATATTTAGGAATATTTACACCCGCACGTAATCCATAACCCAATCCTCCTTGTGCAAATGCGCCCATTGATCCAAATAAAATTGCTGCAGATAATAATAATTTTTTCATGTTTCCCAATTTAATTACTTTGTTCTTTATCTTTTATTCTCATATATTTCCTGTATGAGATTTCTGACAACGTGTTTTGCAATATCTATTCCAAAATATATAATACGTTCATTTTCAAATCAAAAAAATATTAAAATTCAAAAATACTATACTTACTAATGTCCTTTAAAAAAGACAATTGGTGCAGTAAATTCCACCTTACTATTTTGGTAATAATCATCTAAAAAAGCCTTCATAAATAGCTGGATACTTTATTGAAGTAAAGCGGCTAAAATTTCGCTTTCAATTGCTAAACACATTTTCATAAACATGTGTTAAAGGCTATGCATTGAAAATACAAGCTTGGTTTTCAGAGTAATGCTTAAAAACTCAAAAGTTTTATCATAAAGATTTTTTAATTCCAATTATAAGTTTTATTTTTGCAGACCTTCAAAAGGAAAAAATAGGGTCGGATGGCCGAGTGGCTAGGCTGAGGTCTGCAAAACCTCCTACAGCGGTTCGAATCCGCTTCCGACCTCGTTTTATTTTAAACAATAAAAATATTATCAAAATGGGAGTTACACGTTTAAAAAGAAAAGATAGAAGAAATAAAACTGTTTCACGTGTTGAAGTTCAGTTTTTGAAATTAGGAACTAACGTAGAGTTGGGTTCTAGATCAAAAATGAAAGCTAGCAACCAAATCGTTAAAAACGATGCTATCTTAAATCAATTAGCTTCAGAAGCTAAATAAGTAAGAAGAATCTAATAGCCTTTAAAGTATAACTTTAAAGGCTTTTTAATAGGTCCACCATTTGGTGGACTTTTTCTTTTGAGCTCATCCACTGTGCTTCATCCATTCCATTGACTTGAGCCTGCTTAAATCTCATTTTCGAAACATGCAGCTCCTTTGCCGAACTGTGTATCGCAACTGCACCCGTTTCTTTTAAAATGTGAACGATATTAGATGCATCGACACCTGCACCAGGCATAATTACAATACGGCCACTGGCTTGTTGAACCAACTCTTTGAGTAATGAAACTCCAGCGAGTGCAGAATTTCTTAAACCGGATGTCAAAATACGATCTATCCCCATATCAATAACGTCTTCCAACGCACGGAAAGGATTTTCTACGCGATCAAAGGCGCGATGGAACGTAACATGCATGGGGCGTGCAGCTTCAACCAACCGCAAGGTATTGACTTTATCGACCGTACCATCTGCATTCAGCATACCGATTACAACGCCATCCATCCCCAACTGCTTACATATTTCAATATCTGCGATCATTTCCAAAATCTCAGTATCGGTATAAAGGAAGTCGCCTCCACGTGGCCTGATAAGCACATGAATTCCAATGTTAACCAATTTTCGTACTAACTGTAGGTGGCCAAACGAAGGTGTAGTTCCCCCGTTTTCTAAATTTTGACAAAACTCTACGCGGGTTGCTCCCCCCTTTTCGGCCTCTATAGCAGACGCCACAGAATTTGAACAGATTTCTAATTGGTAATTCCCAATCGCCTTTTCCTTCATTTGATTTTATTAAGCTATTTTTTGTTTACGCGAATAACGTAAAAAAACAGCAAATAACCTATTCTCTTCCCTGTATTGGACTAATACTAAGGTTAAAAAGAGTAAAACTAATAGTTACGCATACAAATTAAAACATTAAAAACATTCTGCTTACCTATTTGTATTTACCTTACATATTTTTATTTAAACAGCTAAAAATCAATTGTATATCATTTTAAGTAAATTATCATGGCAATTGTATCGAAGAATATGGAGACGCAGGAGAAAATTATCAGCACTTTTGAAGAGCTCCAACAAGCTATTTATGACCTTAAGCATCAAGTCGTTGAATTTGAGCTACTTTTCAATCAGGCGTGCAACAGACATATTGATTCCAATTTTCAAAAGGAATGGTTGCTGGATAGAATTTCTTCGCGCTACGATATGATAACACTTCGCCACGATGTGATGCTGCTGGTTCGCGACACAATTTCTGGATTCCGGGATTTTGACGGTTATTTTCTTGATGTCAAGCAGTTACTACAGTCGATCGAATCATTGATGCTCAGCCATGCCGATGAGGAAGAATATGAAATTGCAGCTATTATCAAAAAATGGCATGAAAAATTTGCCCAAGCGATTTATTTCGTAAACGACTTCACCTATTAAGTCGCCGTTTTGTTATACTTTTGCAGCATTGTAAAATATTGAGAAATGCGCAAACCTTCAGCTATTGTTGACTTACATACCGATGCCTTCCTTGATGATTGGGAAGATTATTCACCAGAGGAACTCTTACAGGAATCCATTGATTTTATGCGATCTAATCTAGACGCAGCTATTTATTGGGAAATGAACGAAATAAAGTTTATTCATGGCAAGGGAAAAGGAATGCTCAAAAAAATGGTTTTTGAAGAACTGAAGGAATACAAGGATAATGGATCTATTGAACGTTATTATACATCCTACCAGAATGAAGATATTGTGGTCGTTGTCATAGGATTTTAAAAAGGCTACCTATTCTCAGGCAGCCTTAGCGTGATGTGCTGTTACTTAATTGCTGGTGTAATAATCACCTTACGGAATTCAACCGGACCGTGATCCCCCTGGAAATAGATCGGTCCCGGCTCTGCCTCTTTGCTATCCAACGCACCGCCAGTTATGCCTGGGATTTCTTGATTACAGATCACAGTCTTACCATTTGCCACTACCGTCACGAGACGGCCAATAAGTGTAATGTCGAATGTTTGCCATTGTCCGGCTCCTTTATTGACCATTTCATTGGCAGCTAAAAAGCCATATACCCCTGCGAAAAGCACGGCATTTGGATGGGCATCCTTGGGACTATCCTCTATCTGAACCTCATAACGACCTCTCAGGTAGACTCCACTGTTGCTCCCTGCTGGAATTTTAAACTCGACGTGCAATTTGAAATCTTCAAATTTTTGTTCAGAAACTAAATTAGATCCGGACTGCGGACTGGTCAAAATACCATTTTTTACCAACCATTGATTTGTCTTACCTGTGGCTTTCCATCCGGATAGATCCTTGCCATTGAATAGTTGAATAGGTTTACCCCATTTGACAGCAGCGGTGCGCTTTAGTTCTGGAGCGCGTGTACCTTTAAAACGATATGTTTTGCCATCCGGCTCTGTTATCGTTCCTTCCAAAACACCATTGACAAGTTCGCCCTCCACACTCAAATTCATCTTTCCACTCTCCCATTGAGGAGGGATAGAAAACTTAAACTTTCCTTTTTCGTAAAACACATGAGAAACCGGTCGGGCACTCCCAGAAGTACTCACATAGTGACCGACTAACGTTCTATAGCCTGACAATTTCACCTCTAACCAGGATGGTGCTGGTGTACCGTTGACATCTACTTCGATATCCCATCGCCCTATCAGCTCTTTACCCTCTACATCTTGTTGATAATGGAAAGACTCTCCAACTGAATGTGTAGCAAAGGTTACTTGCGGTAATGCACAAGAGGCCAAAATTCCTAAAAGAAATGCCGCTTTTCTGTTCATATTATTTATGTTTATATTCGAATTGACAGTAAATTTAAAGCAATTTATCTGTTTAACAGCGGGTTTACAAAGATATTATGTTAAAAATAGATATAAAAAAAGCCCTAACTTTCGTTAGAGCTCTCTTAGTCGGGGTGGCAGGATTCGAACCTACGACCTCCACATCCCAAATGTGGCGCGATACCGGGCTACGCTACACCCCGAAAAAGGTATCACCTTTGTTTTGTGTGGCACAAAAGTACATTAAATATAGCTATCTTTCAAGAATATTCTTCATAAAACACTTAACAAACTGATTTATTGTAAAATAATTTATGAAAGATTTAATGCCTCAATCAATTTCGGTATAAAAACTAATATAACACCCCCCTAACTTGTAGAATAAATACACAAGCAAACGATTAAAATAGTGGTAGCTTAAACGGCAGGACCGGTTAAATGTTCTAAAGATTGAGCAATAGCGTATCTTAAAGACCCGAGATCTTCACCCTGTCCCGAAACAAAAAAAGCCCTAACTTTCGTTAGAGCTTTTTATAGTCGGGGTGGCAGGATTCGAACCTACGACCTCCACATCCCAAATGTGGCGCGATACCGGGCTACGCTACACCCCGAAAAGGTATCACCTTTGTTTTGTGTGCACAAATATACGCTTCTTACAATTTATTTGCAAATGAAATGCACAAAATAAAACTAACCTGTTGTTTCATTGCGACATATTCTTACTCACAACCGTCTTTTCCATTTACAGCACGTCTCCGATAACTCGCTTTTATTTCAGCACCTAACATGTTCGGATATGAACATCAGGTGTTCATATCCAAACACTTAAATCATTAAAAAAAAATGTAATTCATTCACTACTAGATATTTATTGATTTGGCAGTTCTTTTGAAACTGACCGAAATTAATATTTTTAAGAGTCTGTAGATTAAAATATTATTCAAAGCTATTGATTATCAGAAGATCAAAATGAACACATATAACGAAAAGTATGATAAAGAATTATTTACAAATCGCATGGCGGAACCTGATGAAAAACAAGGTCTTCTCCTTTATCAATATTCTTGGTTTAACGATAGGGATCACGGTCTGTGCTATGATATTCCTATTTATTGCCAATCAGTTTAGTTTTGACAAATTTCACAGCCAGGGTGACCGCATTTATCGCCTCATGCGCGGTTTCGACAATAGCAAAGATCGTGCACCTTATTTATCTGCCCCATATGCTCCTGCCCTATTAACCGATTATCCGGATGAAATCAAAAAGGCTGTACGAGTCATGCCCGCCAATGGACTATTCGCTTTTGATAGCATTACGTTCAATGAAAAAAAACTCTTTATTGCTGATGCTGATTTCTTTGAACTCTTTAGCTTTCCCCTGCTCAAAGGAAATCCAACGACTGTTTTGAAAAACCCAACAAGTGTAGTGTTAACAGAAAAAACAGCGAGAAAATATTTTGGAAATGACAATCCAATTGGCAAAATACTCCAGTTGGATAAAAGCAAACAACTCACCGTTACAGGGATTGCAAAAGATCTTCCGGTCAACTCTCACTTAGATTTTGATTTGGTCATTCCATTATCCAACTATATCAATACCGAACCGTTCAAAGCATGGGAAAACAACAACTTATTTACTTATATCCTACTCAACGAAAATAAAAACGCCCAAAAACTTGAAAATCAACTCCCCTCTTTTATGGACAGGCATATGAAAGCGGTTTCCACAAATATGGGAATTCATTTTGATCTAGCGCTCACCCCGCTGAAAGACGTATATCTTGAGCCACACAGCGCATTTGACAGTGCAAAACATGGTGACAAAAAAGTCATTTACATCTTTTTATCGATCGCCATACTCATATTGGTTATCGCCTGCATCAACTTCATGAATCTTTCAACGATACGTGCGGTTGACCGATCAAAAGAAGTCGGCTTACGGAAGGTGCTCGGAGCACAACGTATTCAATTAATGGGACAGTTTATCGGAGAGTCTATTTTACTAACTGCAATATCCTGTTTGCTCGCCATCTGCCTGCTACAACTATTAATGCCCATATACAATCAGCTCTTGGGATACACGCTGACAGTTCCCTGGAATTGGTGGCCCATCTATATTTTTCTACTGGCGCTTATCGTTATTGTAGGCTTATTAGCAGGCAGCTATCCTGCATTATACCTTTCGACCTTTTCCCCTACACAAGCATTAAAAGGCAAATTACGCATAGGTAAAGGTGGAACGCTGTTTCGCCATACGTTAGTTGTGGTGCAGTTCAGCATCTCCATTCTGCTTATCATAGGTACAATGATTATTACCAAGCAGATGAAATATATAAAAGAAATGGGGCTTGGATACGACGACCAACAGACCGTGGTTATCCCTATTGACAATGAAGAACTATATAACAACCTACGTACATTCAAAAATGAACTATCCGCGAGCAGCGACATTGCATCGGTCTCCTTTATGTCTGGCGAACCAGGCGGCTTTTTCGATAGCCACACATTTGAAGTAGAGAGAAAAATCGGTGAGAAGTGGAAATCCAGAACTGAATTCACTGATTTTGATTACGTAAGCACCTTAAAACTTAAAATAATTGCCGGCCGTAACTTCTCGGCGCAATATCCAACAGACTCCGCTAGCGCCGTATTAGTTAATCGTACTGCAGCATCAATGCTCGGATATACTCCAGAACAGGCCGTTGGAAAATGGATAAAAAATACGATCCGTGACCAATCTCCACGAACAATCATCGGCGTAGTGGACGACTTCAACTTTCTATCCCTAAAAGAAAACATGGATGCACTCGTGATTTCTCCTTCCGATGACCTAAGGGTAGCGCTTCTGAGATTGAACACAAAGGATTTCCCTGCGGCGCTAAATACTATTAAAAAGGCATTTGCTAAATCAGCTCCCTTATACCCTTTTGAATATAGCTTTTTGGACCAAAAGTTTGACACCCTCTACAAAACCGACCTCAGGCAACAGCGCATTCTTAGTCTTTTTGCGGGATTAGCCATATTTATAGCCTGTCTCGGCCTGTACGGCCTAGCTTCATTTACGGCTACCAAAAGAAATAAAGAGATTGGAATACGTAAGGTGCTTGGCGCCTCGGTATCCGGCGTTACAGCATTGTTGTCAAAAGATTTTCTGAAACCCGTACTAATTGCTTTACTTATCGCGGCACCAACGGCCTGGCTGATCATGAATAAATGGCTGGAGGACTTTGCTTACCGCATTACTATTCCATGGTGGCTCTTTTTGCTCGCTGGAGCTGTGACGATAGCTATCGCTCTGATGACGGTAGGATGGCAAGCCATCCGAATAGCGATAGCCAATCCTGTAAATAGTTTACGAGACGAATAATAGACAAAACAAAAAAAGCTCGACGAATGTCGAGCTTTTAAGTCGGGGTGGCAGGATTCGAACCTACGACCTCCACATCCCAAATGTGGCGCGATACCGGGCTACGCTACACCCCGAAAAGGTATCACCTTTGTTTTGTGTGGCACAAATATCTAATCATTTTTTGACTTTGTCAACAGTCGACCAAAAAATAATCACTAACCAACTGATTAATTGCATACTATTTTTACAACAACAATATATTATCTAGCATTTACTCGTCCAAAACCCCACCTAAATAACAGCCAAAGGAATATTCAAAATATCTTTAAATTATCCAATTCATTTTCATATCTTTGCATCCGATTTGAATATCAGTCAATAGTTTTTTAAAAAAGTATTTTTATATTCAGAAAATAAGTCGTAATATTGCATTCCGATTTTTACAGGATATAAATCGTTAATAATTACTCGAAATCATGGATTTAGTAAAATTTGTAGAAGAACAAGCGGTAGTAAAGAATGAAATTCCCGCTTTCAAAGCTGGAGATACCATCAGCGTTCATTATAAAATTCGCGAAGGAAATAAAGAGCGTGTACAGGTGTACCAAGGTGTAGTAATTCAATTAAACAGCGAAGGTGCTAACGCTACTTTTACCGTTCGTAAAATCTCAAACGGTGTAGGTGTTGAACGTATTTTCCCTGTAAACTCACCAAACATTGAAAAAATTGTAGTAAACAGCTACGGTAAAGTTCGTCGCGCGAAATTATTCTATTTACGCGGCCTTACTGGTAAAGCTGCTCGTATTAAATCGAAAAGAATCTAATTACGACTACCACGGCATAAAAAAAGGCTTTGAAATCAATCATTCAAAGCCTTTTTTTATGGACTATAGATTTCCTTTTTACCCCCCAATACATATTACCAACTTCCTTCTGTAATAAATTTAGGATAATTATATCTTGCTCTTTAAAATAGTCCCCTCTTTTTGCCTCGCTAAAACATTTTACTTACTTTTAATACCGTATTATCTTCACTTTATTTTTGGCTCGAATAATTAAACTATATATCGATGAGAACTATCGCTTTTATCCTTATTTTTATTATCTATCCGAACTTTGCTTTCGCACAGCGGAATATGAAAGAATTTCTTCAACTACAGCCGCAGCCTCAAGTGTATTATGTGCAGCCAATAACAGATGCTATTATTATAGATGGCAAAGACAGTGAAGATTCGTGGTCTAAAGCCGTATGGACAGATTCTTTTAAGGATATTGAAGGAGCACAAAAACCTCATCCCATATTTGAAACAAAAGTCAAGATGCTTTGGGACAAGGAAAACCTATACTTATTTGCTAAGCTTGAAGAGCCTCATATTAAAGGATATTTAAAACAAAAGGACACTATCATTTATCACGACAATGACTTTGAAGTTTTTCTTAAGCCAAATTTACTATCTCCGGAATATATAGAGATTGAAGTAAATGCTTTAAATACGGTCATGGATCTTTTGATGACTAAACCGTATCGCTTTGGCGGCAGGGCTAATCTAAATTGGGACACAAAAGATATTGAAAGCGCCGTTTATCATGCAGGCACAATCAACAACCCGAAAGATAAGGATGAATATTGGACGGTGGAAATGAAAATACCGGTTAAGAGTCTGAAATACTTTGGCGAAGGAAATCAGATTAAGGCCAATGAAATCTGGAAGATAAATTTCTCCCGAGTTCAATGGCTTTATGAGAATACGGGAACAACTTATACCAAGAAAAAAGACAATACTGGAAAGAATCTTGCCGAGGAGAACTGGGTATGGTCTCCTATTGGGCTTGTTAACATGCACTATCCGGAACGATGGGGGCATATCAAATTTATCGATAGTTCAAATGAGCTATTTATCGACGAGCAATTCTTATCTCTTGAAAAAATGGCCTGGAATATTTCTTATTTACAACAAATTTATAGAAACGATAAAAAACGCTATGCGACGTCTGTTCTGGAATTGAGCAAACTATATCCCGAAATTCTGAATGAGCGAAAAAAATATGACATCATATTTTCAAATAGTAATAATTTCTATCGTGTTGAAATCAAGTCAAAAACAAAGCCTACATTAAAGACAACTATAGATAGCCGGGGTAATATTTATTTTTAATTTAATTATTAGAGCAATCTTCAATGCTAATTTTTAATAATAATTGCTACCTTTGTATCCCGTACATAAAGCAACTATTATTGGTCATTTTGACCACATAAAATTGAAAATCCTTTAATTGTTATGACTAAATATATTTTTGTTACGGGCGGCGTTACTTCGTCGTTGGGGAAAGGTATTATTGCTGCCTCCCTTGCTAAACTTCTCCAAGCGCGTGGCTATAAAGTTACCATTCAAAAATTTGACCCTTACATTAACATTGATCCAGGAACATTAAATCCATATGAACATGGTGAATGTTATGTGACTGAAGATGGTGCCGAAACTGACCTTGACTTAGGTCATTACGAGCGTTTCTTGAATGTCCCTACCTCACAAGCAAACAATGTCACAACAGGCCGCATCTATCAACACGTTATCCAACAGGAACGTGAAGGTGCATATTTAGGAAAAACCGTTCAAGTAATTCCGCATATCACAGATGAGATAAAACGCAGAATGCAATTGCTGGGAGAGTCTGGTCAATATGATATTGTGATCACCGAATTAGGAGGAACTGTTGGTGATATTGAATCTTTACCCTTCGTGGAAGCAGTAAGACAACTCCGTTGGGAATTGGGAGCCAATAATTCGTTGGTTATCCATTTGACTTTGGTTCCATATTTGGCTGCTGCTGGCGAGCTGAAAACAAAACCTACTCAACATTCTGTTAAAACATTATTGGAATATGGAGTACAACCTGATATTCTTGTTTGTCGTACAGAACATAAATTATCTCAGGAAATCCGTAAAAAATTAGCCCAATTCTGTAATGTCAATATCAATGCAGTAGTCGAATCCATCGATGCTTCTACAATTTATGATGTGCCTTTACTGATGCTGAAGGAGAACTTGGATAAAACGGCATTAACAAAACTGAAACTTTCCAACAAAAATGAGCCTGATCTGGAAAACTGGAAAAACTTTTTAGGTAAGCTTAAAAACCCGACAAATGAAATTAATGTTGCATTGATTGGGAAATATGTTGAACTTCCAGATGCGTATAAATCCATTACTGAAGGATTTATCCATGCGGGTGCTACAAATGAGTGTAAAGTAAAAGTGAGTTACATTGCTGCCGAAAGTGTCACAAAAGAAAATGTTGCTGAAAAGCTAAAAGGAATGGATGGCGTGTTGGTTGCTCCGGGATTCGGTGAACGCGGTTTGGATGGTAAGTTAAATGCTATCCAATATGTTCGTGAAAATAATATTCCTTTCTTTGGGATCTGTTTAGGTATGCAATGTTCGGTAATTGAATTCGGAAGAAACGTGTTGGGACTGAAAGATGCCAACAGTTTTGAGATGGATGCCAACACGACTAATCCGGTTATCAATCTGATGGAGGAGCAAAAAAACATCACCAATATGGGGGGTACCATGCGTTTGGGCGCTTACGATTGTGAAATTAAAAAAGGAACTAAAGCCTTTGCAATCTATGGCAAAACAAAAATTTCTGAAAGACACCGTCACCGTTATGAATTTAACAACGACTATTTGAAGCAATATGAAGCGGCCGGAATGATTGCTTCAGGCTTCAATCCAGAGACTGGATTGGTAGAAATTGTGGAACTGAAAAACCATCCATTTTTCGTTGCCGGACAATTTCATCCAGAATTAAAGTCAACAGTTGCAAATCCTCACCCACTTTTTGTTAGCTTTGTAGCCGCTGCTTTGGCCAACAAGAAATCAAAGTAGTAATAGAAGGATACAATTAATTAAGTTTAATTATTAAAAATGGATAGAAATACCCTAATTGGTTTGGTCCTGATGTTTGCTATCATCACTGGTTCATTTTACCTGATGAAGCCTTCAGAATCAGAAATCAAACAAGAACAAGCGCGACAAGAGGCTAAAGCGCGTACAGAAAAAGGACTTCCTGCTGAAAGTGACTCTACCGCGAAAGCCAAAACAGCACAAACAGCAGTGATTGCTGATTCGGCGGAACTGAAAAAGCCTTTTGGTGCCACGAAATTTGGAACCGAGAAAGTCATCACGATTGAAAATGAAAAAATCATTGCCAAGATCAGCACGAAAGGCGGTAAAGTTAAATCTGTCGAACTAAAAGGTGAAAAGAATTTCAATGGAAAACCGTTGATGCTTTTTGAAGGTGAGGACAATAAATTTGGTTTTCTGTTTAATGCAGCGGGTCAAAACGTGGCAACAAACGATTTGTACTTCAATACAGAATCTTCGGATATCCAAGTTTCTGGTGAAGGAAAACAATCGGTAAAATTCAGACTAAATTACAGTGCCGACCAATACATTGAATATATATACTCTATTGCCGGCAAAGGTTATAATGTAGCGCTGGACATCCATACAAAAGGGATACAGAATTTAGTTCCACAAAGTCAAAAAACGTTGACCCTTAACTGGAATACCACGTTAAGACAAAAGGAACAAAATATAGAGTCTGAAAGACAAAAATCTACCCTTTACTATAAAGAAGACAATAAGGTAGATCATCTTTCAGAATCAAAAGACGCTGACGAAGCATTGGAGAAAAAAGTGGAATGGATTGCTTTTAAGCAACATTACTTTTCTAGTATCTTGAATGCGAAAGATGGTTTTGTGAATGCTAAAGTGGATGTAAAACATGCAACTGAAACGGATGTCATCAAGTTTTACAATACGAACGCGGAATTAGCATTTGATAACCATAAGGACAATAGCTATTCGTTGAACTTCTTCTTTGGTCCGAACCAATACAATGTGCTGAAAGCGGAGGGTAATGATTATCAATCGATCATCAATATGGGCTGGGGCCCTATGCGTTGGATCAACCAATGGATTACGGTACCAGTATTCAACTTCCTGGATGGTTTCCATATGAGCTACGGTATCGTGATACTCTTATTGACGCTGATGTTGAAATTGATCCTTTCGCCAATGACCTACAAATCCTATGTTTCTATGGCCAAAATGCGCGTATTAAAACCGCAGCTGGACGAGATCAAAGCAAAAGTCGGCGAAGACAACCAAATGTTGATGCAACAGGAGCAAATGAAATTGTACAAACAGGTCGGTGTCAATCCTCTTGGTGGATGCCTTCCCCTCGTATTACAAATGCCTTTTACAATTGCATTCTTTTATTTCTTCCCAAATTTGTTTGAATTGAGAGGACAGAGTTTCTTGTTTATGAAGGACATGTCAACCTATGATACCCTATTCACATTTGCTCCCATCTTTGGATCGTTTAACCACATTTCTTTGATGTGTATCCTGATGACGTTAACAACGTTGTTGACCACTTGGTATAACAATGCTACATCAGGCGCTACAGGTCAGATGAAATACATGGGCTATATCATGCCGTTGATTTTCTTCTTTGTGTTGAACAGCTTCCCGGCTGGTTTGAACTACTATTACTTCTTGAGTGCTTTATTTACATTCTTGACGCAATTGGTAATCCGCACCATGGTGAATGATGAGAAAATATTAGCTAAATTGGAGGAGAACAAAAAGAATCCAAAAGCAGAAAAAAAATCAAGCTTCCAGGCTAAAATGGAAGAAATGATGCGTGCTCAACAGCAGGCACAACAAAATAAAAATAAATAGTAACATTTATTCGATTGATAAATAAGGCTTCCAGATTGGAAGCCTTATTTGTTTGTAAACTTTTGTAGCACTTTGCCAAACCAAACGTTAAAAGGGATGTTAATAGGTTAAAATTTAAAATATGAACTTTAAAAACATCGCAATATTGGCCATCTTAAGTATTGGTCTTGGTAGTTGTTCTGTCGTCAACAAGAAGTCGACTGATCAAAGTGAAAACAGTTCGACATCAGCTGTCGTTGGAAAAAAGTGGCAATTAATTGAAATCAATGGGCAGGCGGTAGCGGATCAAATCAATGGTAAAATGCCCTATCTGCAACTGGAGGAAAAACGCTACAGTGCAAGTGGGGGCTGCAATGGCATCGGAGGAGATTTAATACTATCCAAAAATGGAAAAATTAAATTTGCTCAGGGAATGTCAACTATGATGGCCTGTCCGGATATGTCTATCGAACAAGCGCTGTCAAAAAACTTGATCGCTGCAGATAATTACACTGTCAACAATGGTATTCTTAGCCTGAACAAAGCTAAAATGGCTCCATTGGCAAAATTTAAGTTGATCCAGGACGATAAGCAGCAACTTTCTGGAACTTGGGAGCTTGATTATATATCGGGCGCACGCATTGCTTTCGATGGTCTATATCCCGACCGTAAACCAACAATGATATTTGACGCGGTCAGCGGAAAGGTAAGTGGCAATAGTAGCTGTAACAACTATAATATGACGTTCAAAACCAATGGAAATAGTATTAATTTCGGCCCCATTATGTCAACAAAAATGGCTTGCGAAGGGAATGGCGAAGCAACTTTTTTCTCTACCTTAGAAAAGGTGAACACATACAGTATAAGCGAGAATACCCTAACATTTATCATGGGCGATATCGCCATGATGCGGTTTAAACGCAAATAGTCAAGTTCAGTTTGCGTTTAATTCAGCTAAAAAAGGTCTTTGTTAAATAACAAAGCCCTTTTTTAGTAATTCTCGACATCAAGAAACGAAAAGTTAGCCGGAAAGCAGCTACACGAAAGCACTAAATCCAGTTATACTTCGACCAACAATGAGCGAATTAATCTCCTTTGTACCCTCGTAGGAATAAATTGCTTCTGCATCCGCCAGAAATCGCGCGACATTATACTCTAACAAAATGCCATTGCCCCCCATGACTTCACGGGCTTTGGAAACAATATCTCTCGTACGCAAAGAACAGAACACTTTTGCCAGCGAAGCATGTTCATCTCTTAGCTCACCTTTATCCTGAAGTTCAGATAGCCTAAAGACTAGCGTTTGCATAGCGGTCAAATTGGATAACATTTCAACCAGGTGATTCTGAATAAGCTGAAAAGAGGCGATTGGCTTACCAAACTGTTTCCTTTTTCGGGTATAATCCAATGCATTTTCATAGGCTCCTCTAGCACAGCCCACAGCCATCCAGGCGACCCCGGCCCGCGTCATCTGAAGAACCTTACCTGTATCTTTAAAGGAATCTGCCTTTTGTAAACGGTCACTTTCAGGAATGATACAATGATTTAAAGTAATGAGGCCATTCTGCACAATACGCAACGCCATCTTATCCTTGATCTTTTCGACAGAAAAACCCGGGTTATCCTTCCTTACAATAAAACCTTTGACTTCTCCATCATCGAGATCCCTAGCCCATATAATTGTAATATCGGAAAAAGTAGAATTTCCGATCCATTTTTTCTGACCATTCAAAACCCAACCATCGGTTGTTTTTTTACAAGTTGTCGTCAATCCGCCTGCAGCCCCCGAGCCCACTTCAGGTTCTGTTAATCCAAAAGCACCTATCACCTGCATCTGTTGCATCTTGGGCAACCACTCTTGCTTTTGTTCTTCAGATCCGCAAAGATAGATTGACCCCATTGCCAAACCACTCTGTACGCCAAAGAATGTTGCTACAGAAGCATCCACACGTGCTATCTCAGCCGCTATAATTCCTTCCATCAAAGAACTTCCGCCCATACATCCATACCCATTGTATGTATATCCACAAATATTTAAAGCCGCCAGTTTGGGTACGATTTCAAAAGGAAATTCATCTCTCAACCAATATTTATTAACTATTGGTTTGACTTCGGTCTCCATAAATTCTCTCACCTTCAATTGTAAAGCGCGGTCTGTATCGTTTAATTTACTGTCCATCGCATAGAAATCACCATTAATAGGAGGCAATTCTCGCTTTTCCTTTCCGGAATTCAGCATTTTCATTAAACCATGCAGCTGTTTATCATCCATTTTTGATACAGCATCCATAACTGCTCCCAAATCCACTTTTTTTGCTATTTCTTCCAATTTGGCAAAGTCTATCGATTTTGCCAAATCCATTATATTCTTAACTTTATCAAACATATGTGTATTTTTTTTAAAGTGCGTACTTCTCAAAATAAGAAAAATAACCGAAAATTGTTTGCTATTTAATAACAGTTGGACCGATACATTTGTCGAGTTAGAGGCGGCACACAACTTATGCACAACAAATAGACAAGATCCACCTAGCGATTGCCTTACTTAACCCTTGTAACGCTAAAGGATAGCGCAGTCGAAAGCCTAAGATACACGTCTTGCTAAAAAAAATAAAACTTTGATAAACAAACTTTTATATAAATTTTTAAAAAAAATATATTTTTTGGGTTACCTTTTTTAGTTACGTGTATTAACAGATGAAAAAGAAAATTATTTCAATTTAAATTAGAAAATTAGAAAATGAAAAACGCATTAAAATTCGGTTTCTTAGGTTTAGCTTTAACTGTAGCTTTCGCATCTTGTAACAATTCAGAGAAAAAATCTGAAGGTGCTGCAGATTCAGCTTCTGCTTTAGTTGATTCAGCTGCTAACACTTTGGATTCAGCTGCTAACCACGTAGATTCAGCTGCTGTTAAAGTTGATTCTGCTGCTGCTAAAGTTGATTCAGCTGCTACTAAAAAATAATTTAGGACTGAATAAAGCTTTTGGAAGGCCTTTTTTAACAAAAGGTCTTTCTTTTTTCAAAAAGAGAAAAATCTGGGGTTACCTTTTTAATTTATCGGTATTAACCCCTAAATAACAAGATTTAAAAATATTTAATTTTAATAAAATGAAAAACGCATTCAAATTCGGTTTCTTAGGTTTAGCTTTAACATTAGCTTTCGCATCATGTGGTGAAACTGGTAAAACAACTGACGCTGCTACTGATTCAGCTAATGTTGCTTTAGATTCAGCTAACACACAATTGGATTCAGCAAAAACTGCTGTAGATTCAGCTGAGGCTAAAGTTGATTCAACTAAAGCTGCTCACTAATTTTCTGAAATATAATTTAGACCTTATAAAAAAGCTTCCTTCACCAAGGAGGCTTTTTTTATATCTGCGCCAATTAAATTGCTAAGCTCCAAGCATTTTTTTACCTTTGCCAAAAAATCATTCAATCTATGGCTTTATCATCTTTAACAGCAGTTACTCCTATCGACGGACGCTATTACAATAACACTCATGAACTTTCAGCATTTTTTTCTGAATTTGCTTTAATAAAATATCGCGTACGCGTGGAAGTGGAATATTTTATTGCATTATGTGAATCAGGTATTGCCCAATTGCAACAATTTGACAAAAGTCTAAATGAGAAATTGCGTGACATTTATAGAAATTTTTCTGAGGAAGATGCCATCTGGATCAAAGACACAGAGAAAGTTACGAACCATGATGTTAAAGCGGTTGAATATTTTCTAAAAGATAAATTTGAAAAATTAGGGCTACAGGACTACCTTGAATTCATTCATTTTGGTTTAACATCCCAAGATATCAATAATACAGCTATTCCGCTTTCTTGGAAAGAAGCCATCAAAGAAAGTTACTCGCCAGCGATTGACGAGTTGCTTCATGAATTAAAATCATTAGCGACGTCATGGTCAGGCATTCCGATGTTGGCCCGTACACATGGACAGCCTGCGTCTCCAACTCGATTGGGCAAAGAGTTCTATGTTTTTATCGAACGAATAGAGCGACAGTTACAACTACTCAATCAAGTTCCATATTCCGCCAAATTTGGCGGTGCAACAGGTAATTTCAATGCGCATCAGGTTGCTTATCCGAAAACCAATTGGATCAATTTCGGAAATAATTTTGTCAACAATATCTTGGGTTTAGACCGTTCACAAACCACAACGCAAATTGAACATTACGATAACTTTGCGGCAAGCTGTGATGCTTTAAAACGCATAAATAATATCCTAATCGACTTATGCCGCGATATCTGGACTTATATTTCGATGGATTATTTTAAACAAAAAATCACTGCCGGACAGATCGGTTCATCCGCTATGCCCCATAAGGTCAATCCAATTGACTTTGAAAATGCAGAAGGAAATTTGGGCATTGCAAATGCTATTTTCGAGCATCTCTCCGCTAAATTACCGATTTCACGTCTTCAGCGCGATTTAACAGATTCGACGGTTTTACGTAATATTGGTGTTCCATTTGCGCACACGCTAATTGCCGTTAAATCGACATTAAGAGGTTTACGTAAATTGATTTTAAACGAACAGGCATTGGCTGATGACCTTGAAAATAACTGGGCTGTTGTTGCCGAAGCATTACAAACCATATTAAGAAGAGAAGGCTATCCAAAACCGTACGAAGCGCTGAAAGATCTTACACGTACAAACACGCGGGTAACGAAAGAGACAATAGCAGCGTTTGTCGATCAGCTCCATGTTTCCGATAAAGTCAAAGCAGAACTCAAAGCGATCAGTCCTGCTAACTATACGGGTGTCACTTTATAAGCTTTTACTTATAAATGACCTTAATAAAGCTCCTTTTGATATATATTTGCTTGGAATAAAAAAATAGATAATACATGGCTACGATTAACGTATATACAGAATCTACACCCAACCCTTCTACCATGAAATTCTTGGTCAATAAGTTATTGATCAACGGTAGTGTGGATTTTCCAAATAAAGAAGCAGCACAAGATTCACCGTTTGCACTTGAATTGTTCAAATTTAATTTTGTAAATGGTGTATTTTTCGCGAGTAACTTCGTAACTATCACCAAAACGGAAGATGCGGAATGGGAAGACATCGAAGCTTTGTTGAAAGATTTTGTAAAAGGGGCTGTAGAGTCTGAACTTGCTGTAAAAACGGTACACCACGACACAGAAGTGAATTTTGAGGGCACCGAAACTGAAGTTAAGATACAACAAGTTTTACACGATTATGTACGACCTGCTGTTGAACAGGATGGGGGTGCCATACATTATAAATCATTTAATGAAGGTGTGGTAACGGTTGAACTAAAGGGCTCTTGTAGTGGTTGTCCATCATCGACAATTACTTTAAAAGCAGGCATTGAAGGATTGTTGAAGCGCATGGTCCCGGAAGTGACTGAAGTTGTTGCTGAAGCCATGTAATCTCAGCTTCACATTTATAATAAAAAAGGATTCGGCAATTAGTAGTGCTGAATCCTTTTTTTATGTCCGGTAATGTAAAAGGTCTGAAAATATCCAGCGTATCAAAGTACTAGTCAGGTAGGCAAAACTCCTCGGCTTCACTAGCATTTTTTGATTGCTATCCTGCGAACCTTCTTCTGAAGCGGCTTGATATTCGGGCATAAGTCAATATAAATTCATTTTTTAACAAGCATCTAGCTTAAAAATAGTTAACTTTACGACCAATTGTGAAACCAACAAAAAAAATGAGTGCAGATATTATCAAACTAGAACAAATTGCATCACAGGTAAGACGTGATATCGTACGTATGGTACACGCTTGTCAATCAGGACACCCAGGTGGTTCGTTAGGTTGTACAGATTACTTTGTGGCGCTTTATTTCAATGCAATGAAACGCAATCCTTCCTTTGACATGGATGGAAAAGGAGAAGATCTATTCTTCCTGTCAAATGGACACATCTCTCCTGTATTTTATAGTACATTGGCACATGCGGGATATTTTGAAGTGAGCGAATTAGCAACGTTCAGAAAAATCAATTCCAGACTTCAGGGTCACCCTACAACACACGAGGGCCTTCCGGGCATTCGTATTGCTTCGGGATCTTTAGGCCAAGGATTATCTGTTGCAATTGGTGCCGCACAGGCAAAAAAATTGAATAAAGACAATAATCTAGTTTATGTATTAATGGGTGATGGTGAATTGCAGGAGGGCCAAGTTTGGGAAGCTGCAATGTATGCACCACACAACAAAATAGACAATCTGATCGCTACTGTTGACTACAACAAAGCGCAAATTGACGGATCTACGGATCAAGTATTATCTCTTGGTGATCTTCGTGCAAAATGGGAAGCGTTCGGCTGGGATGTGATGGAAATTGCGAAAGGCAATGATATGAACGCTGTGGTAGCTGGTTTGGCAGAAGCCAAGTCACGTACAGGAAAGGGTAAACCTGTCATCATCCTAATGCATACCGAAATGGGCAGTGGTGTTAATTTTATGATGGGCTCTCACAAATGGCATGGTGTTGCTCCAAGTGACGAACAATTGGCGTCGGCGTTGAATCAGCTTACAGAAACTTTAGGAGATTACTAGAATGAAAAAATATACTTATACAGAGTCAAAAGATACACGTTCAGGATTCGGAGCGGGCTTATTGGAAGCGGGAAAGCAAAATGAAAATGTGGTTGCATTATGTGCTGATTTGATCGGTTCGTTAAAAATGAACGATTTTATTAAAGAGTTTCCAGAGCGCTTTTTCCAAATCGGTATTGCAGAAGCAAATATGATGGGTATTGCAGCCGGGTTGACTATCGGCGGTAAAATCCCATTCACGGGTACGTTCGCGAATTTCTCTACTGGCCGTGTTTACGATCAAATTCGCCAATCGATTGCATACTCTGACAAAAATGTAAAAATTGCTGCATCGCACGCGGGTTTGACATTGGGTGAAGATGGTGCAACTCACCAAATCTTAGAAGATATTGGTTTGATGAAAATGCTACCAGGAATGACGGTGATCAATCCTTGCGATTTTAATCAAACAAAAGCGGCTACTATTGCAGTAGCTAAATATGAAGGTCCAGTTTATTTGCGTTTCGGCCGTCCTGTTGTTCCTAACTTTACCCCTGCTGATCAAGAATTTGTTATTGGTAAGGCGGTGTTATTAAATGAAGGAACAGATGTTTCCATTATTGCTACGGGTCACTTAGTGTGGGAAGCTATACAAGCTGGGGAAAAATTGGCAGAATTAGGTATTAACGCCGAGATTATCAATATCCATACAATCAAACCTTTGGATGAGGAGGCTATTTTGAAATCTGTTGCCAAAACGAAATGTGTAGTAACGGCAGAAGAGCATAATCGTCTTGGTGGTTTAGGTGATAGCGTGGCTCAGGTACTAACAAGAGAGTTACCTACTCCGCAAGAGTATGTTGCTGTCAATGATAGTTTTGGGGAATCAGGTACTCCTGCTCAGTTGATGGAGAAATACGGTTTGAATGCAGCAGCTATTGTTGCAGCGGCTCAAAAAGTAATCAAAAGAAAATAACAATACTACGCAGGTCAATATATGGATGACGCTTTAATTATAGCAAAGTTCGCTGAAGAGAGTACGCGAGAAGAAGCTTTCCGTTTATTGTTGAAGAAATATCAACAGAAGATTTATTGGCATGTGCGAAGAATGGTCATCGATCATGACGATGCGGACGATGTTGTGCAGGATATCTTTGTGAAAGTATGGAAGAATCTTGGAAACTTCCGAGAAGACTCGCAACTATATACTTGGCTTTATCGCATTGCAACAAATGAATGTATCACCTTCTTAAATAAGAAAAAACAAAAGCAGAACGTGTCGTTGGATGACGACACGACTGCTTATTTGGCAGAAACACTTGCTGATGGCAATTACTTTAGCGGCGACAAGGCTCAAATGAAATTACAACAGGCACTGTTGACCTTGCCCGAGAAACAGAAATTGGTTTTCAATATGAAATATTTTGAAGACATGAAATATGACGAGATTTCAGAAGTGCTCGGAACGAGTGTTGGGGCGCTTAAAGCTTCATATCATTTAGCCGTCAAAAAAATTGAGGCTTTTTTTAACAACAATGATTAAACCTTTTGGCTAAATTAGGCTCTAACAGATACTATGAAGGAAAATGGCACATATCATGATGGGCTGGAGCCTAACAATCTTCCAGCATCGTTGCGTAAAAATCCATTTGACTTACCGGAAAATTATTTCAATGATCTAGAATCAAAAATAATTACGCAAGTCAAATTGGTTGAAAGCAAAGACACCGTCTTTGAGGTTCCAGAAGGGTATTTTGACAATCTCTATGATGTCATTGTGTGTAAAATCGCGGAAGATAATTTAAAAAGTCAAGTCATTGTGGACGGTTTCGAAATTCCTGAAAATTATAGTTCTGAGCTTTCAGGATCTATTCTCAGCCAAATTTCAGAAGACGCATTAAAAGAAAAAGTTTCATCTGATGGTTTTACACTGCCACATGATTACGACCACGTCCTTGAAAATTCTATTTTTTCACGTATAGCTGAACTCGAATTGAAGGATACAGTTCTTACAGATGGATTTTTGACGCCAGTTGACTATGAGAAAAGCTTAGAATTGACTATTTTATCGCGTATTGCTGAAGAAAAATTAAAAGAAACTGTTGGTACTACCAATTTTAATGTACCCCAACATTATTTTGAGAATCTGTCAGATAGAATTATTAACGCTGTACAGGAGGTTGAAGAAGATGTTACACCTATCCATCGCATAGGCAAACCAAAAAAATGGTATGCTCGTTACGCTGTCGCTGCATCTTTTGCGGCCATGTTGAGTATCGGGGGGTACTGGGGCTATCAATATCTACAACAAGATGCTGTTGCTGCGGATGGGATCACAGAGGAGCAACTGAGCCAGCATTTATCTGAAATTCCTAAGCAAGAAATCATCAATTACCTTGCAGCGTCAGCGTCTGGTGATGATATGATATATATGTCCCAATATACTGATGAAGCTAATCTCCCTACTAAGGGATTTGGCAGCAATTTATCTAAACAAGAAATAGAAGATTATCTAAATTATACCTTATAATGATGTTCAAGAAAAAATACATATGGATAACATTGTTCTTTAGTATATTTTCTATTGCCTTGAGCTTTGCACAAGACAAAAATCGATTTCAAGCTATAGAAAATGAAAAAATAGCTTACATTACTAAAGAACTAGATTTGACGCCAAGAGAGGCTCAGCAATTCTTCCCACTCTATAATGAGTATAGTCAAACACTTTGGGATATCAGAAAAGAAAAGTTAAATGGTGCTCCTAAAAACAGCTTTAGAAATGGTTCGAGAGATATATTACAGTACGATGCGAAAGAAGTGGAGATCAAAAAGGAATACCGGGCTAAATTTGCCAAAGTGATTGGCAACGCGCGAGCATCGCAATTTTTCGAAGTTGAGCAAGAATTTAGGGAACATCTTTACAAATCCCTGCAGAATAGAAGAAAATAATCTTAAAAATAGAAAAGAAGTCTTAAAGACTTCTTTTTTATTTTCGGACATTTGTAATATCATGTTAAGCAACAGAGAATTATTTTTAATGAATACTGCTCAAACATCTAGCTCCCCTAGATTGGTTGAAGTGGTAAAGGCTGAAGGTGTTTACCTTTATGGCCCCAATGGAGAAGAATATATGGATTTAGTCTCCGGGTTTAATGTCAGCAATATAGGCCATCGTCATCCAAAAGTGTTGGAGGCCATAAAATCACAATTGGATAAATACTTACATGTCACCGTTTATGGTGAATTTGTGCAGGTTCCTCAAGTGCAGTTTGCAACAGAATTACTCGCAGAGCTGCCTGCTCATTTTCAATCTGTTTACTTCACTAACAGCGGAACTGAAGCGGTAGAGGGTTCCATGAAAATAGCAAAGAAATATACTGGCCGTAGGCAGATTATAGCTGCAAAAAAAGCCTATCATGGCAGCACACAGGGTGCACTCAGTCTCATCGGAAACGACGAGTATCGTAAAGCGTATGCTCCTCTCCTACCCGAAATAGATTTTATCGAGTTTAATGAGCTGGAAGACCTAACAAAGATTACCGAACAAACAGCTGCAGTTATACTCGAAGCTATTCAGGGGGAAGCTGGTGTTCGGGTGCCAGACATCGCTTACATGCAAGCCGTCAGAAGACGCTGTGATGAAACTGGTACCTTACTCATCTTTGATGAGATCCAAACTGGCTTCGGCCGGACAGGCCGTCTTTTCGCTTTTGAACATTTTGGTATTGTTCCCGATATCTTGATGCTCGCCAAAGGTATAGGCGGCGGTATGCCTTTAGGGGCTTTTGTTGCAGCAAAGGAAGTTATGGATGTTATTAAAGATAATCCTATGCTTGGGCACATCACGACTTTTGGTGGCCATCCTGTGAGTTGTGCAGCAGCTCGCGCTTCGTTAGCAGTCATCAAAACAGAAAATTTAGTTGAGCAGGTAGAAAGAAAAGCTCTTTTATTCAAAGAAAAGCTCAAACATCCTGCGATCAAAGAAATTCGCGGATTAGGTCTTATGATGTGTCTTCAATTGCACTCTTTTGATCAGGTTTACAATGTGAGCAGGTACTGTGCTGAGAATGGGGTAATGATTGATTGGTATCTGCATTGTGAAACAGCCTTGCGTGTAGCTCCGCCATTGACGATTACAGAACTTGAAATCGAAAAAGCGTGTAATATCCTTATAAAAGGTTTGGAAAAGTATGCTTAAAAGTATGTAACTTTAAACATAATAAATCCTCATAATAAACAAGAACCTAATAATGAATACGAACCGCAGATCATTTATCAAGAAAAGTATCATTGGCACCGGTCTTTTGAGTGGCGCCAGTTTACTAGGAAACGAAGTTTTCGCCCATGAATCAACATCCAGTGCCTCAAAAATAAGTTTAAATAACGACGACATTATTTTATTCCAGGGCGACTCCATTACAGATGTGGGTCGGGATAGGAATAACAGAAATGCCAATGACACTGGTGCGCTGGGTCACGGTTACGCTTTATTGGCCGCTAGTCAACTTTTAAATAAATATCCAGCAAAGAAACTCAAGGTCTATAATACAGGTATCAGTGGCAACCGTGTACCGGATCTACAGAAGCGTTGGCAGGAAGATACATTAGCCATTAAACCAACAGTATTAAGCATTTTGATTGGTGTAAACGACTTTTGGCGCACGATTGATCGGGGCGCACAAACTACAGTTGATGAATATAAATCCCAATATCAACAGTTATTGCAGGAGACGCTACAAAAGCTTCCCAATGTCAAACTGATCATTGGAGAACCCTTTGCGGTCAAAGGGGTGGGCCATATTACTGATGCTTGGTATCCAAAGTTCTTGGCTTATCAAGAATCTGCCCGTGAAATAGCAAAAGAATTTGGGGGAATCTTAATTCCCTATCAAAAAATATTTGATAATGCTCAAAAGAGTGCTCCTGGTGCCTACTGGGCGGCAGATGGAGTTCACCCCACACTTGCTGGGGCACAGATGATGGCATCCGCATGGATGGAATGCATTAAATAAAAATAGCCAGCGGATATCGTACTGGATATTCGCTCGCTATTTTTAACAGACGACACAATTGCTATTGTTTATTTTCAAGTTTAAATCTCTTTGTATTGCGTTTTTTGTAGATCGGGAAGAAAATAAGCTACAATACCGATCAAAGGAAGATAAGAACATAAGTGATAAATAAACTCGATAGAAGTGTGATCTGCCTGCCAGCCTAGCACAGCTGATCCTATTCCGCCCATTCCAAATGCAAAGCCGTAAAATAAACCGGAAACCATGCCTAGTTTTTTCGGCAATAGCTCCTGTGCATAAACAATAATCGCTGGAAAAGCTGATGATAAAATTAATCCGATCATGACGATCAATATCCCCGTCATGGTAAGTCCTACATAGGGTAAAGCCAATGCAAATGGTGCAACGCCCAATACAGAAAACCAGATAACATATTTTCGGCCAAATCGATCGCCGAATGCTCCTCCTAATAGGGTTCCGACAGCAACTGCAATAAGAAAATAAAAGAGATAAACCTGGGCTTCTACTTCACTAATCCCAAATTTTTTAATGGTATAAAACTGAAAGTAATTTGTGATACTGGCGATATAGAAATATTTTGATACGATCAACAATAGGAGGATAATCACAGTCATGACGATCCGCCCATTGGGTAAATCTGGCACGCGTATCGCTCGCTTGGTAGATTTAGCTGTATTTCGAAGCCTTTCTTTATACCAACTTCCGATATAATAAGATATAAATTGGCCAATGATTGTGAATAGGCACATCCATGCGATTGCCTGCTGCCCTCTCGGTAAAATCAAAAAAGCGACAATAATTGGGGCCATAGCTGTCCCCGCATTTCCGCCGATCTGAAAAATAGATTGTGCCATACTCCTTCTTCCACCTGACGCCATGTAAGCGACGCGAGACGATTCGGGATGAAAAATTGAAGATCCAACCCCAACGAGAAAGACTGAACATAAGATCCATTCATAACTGTTTGCTTTTGAAAATAAAAGCATACCAAGGAGAGAAAAAGACATTCCGATAATCTGCGAATATGGAACAGGATGTTTGTCTGTAAATGAGCCCACAACAGGCTGGAATATTGATGCTGCTATCTGATAAACCATTGTGATCATTCCAACCTGCGAAAAGCTCAGATGATGTTCTTCTTTGAGCAAGGGATATGTCGCTGGTATCACTCCCTGAATCATGTCATTCAAAAGGTGCACCATGCTTACGGCAAATAAAATAGAAAAGATAGGTCTACTCGATTTTTCTTGTATCATGACGTTGTTCAAAAATTAAAAAGGTTGGTTTTCGCAAACCAACCCAAATTATCTTCATGTAATAAATTATAATACGCGGACCAACAATCCTTTCAGATATTCTCCTTCGGGAAAAGAGGCCCGCACAGGATGGTCCTCAGGTTGATGAAACTGTCTGATAAACTGAATTTCCTTACCTGCATCCAACGCTGCCCAAGCAAGCACTTGTTTGAAGGTATCCATATCCATTGCGCCTGAACAAGAAAAGGTTGCTAACAAACCACCACTATTTAACAACATCAATCCACGGCGATTCAGATCTTTGTAAGCTCGAGATGCTCTTTCCAAGGCTGATCGTGATGGTGCATACTTAGGCGGGTCCAAGACTATCATATCAAATTTTTCACCCGCATCGATGAATTTGCGTAATTGCTTGTTTACATCCGCCAATATTGCTTTATGTCGACTGGGTTCAAATCCATTTTCAACAATATTCTTTTCCAGGGTTTCAATAGCTAGTGCAGAGCTATCTACGGAAATGACTTCTGATGCCCCGTTTTTCAGGCTATTCAATGTAAAGCCACCAGAATAGCAAAAACAATCCAGGACTCGCTTATTAGAAACGTAGTTGGCTGTCAGCTGACGGTTTTCTCGTTGGTCGCAATAGAATCCGGATTTTTGTCCATCAATAATGTTCACCTTATAATGGATACCATTTTCGACAACGTCAACAAATTCTGGTGGAAGTTCTCCATACAAAAGCCCATTGGTGTCGGGTAGTCCCTCATGTTCACGGGATTTCAGATCGCTACGTTCATAAATTCCTTTTGGCTGTAGCAAAGCATTCAATTCGTCGATAATAATTGATTTAACTTTTTCAAGTCCAACTGCGTGAACCTGAATAGATATAAAATCTGCATATTTATCTGCAATAAGTCCAGGAAGAAAATCTGCTTCAGCAAAGATTAGACGAACAGTATTCGTCACGTCTTTCTGTAATAGGTGCTGTCGTGCCGCAACAGCCTTCTGGACGCGTGAACGCCACCACGCTGCATCAATCTGCACTTGAGGATTCCATTCTAACAAACGAATGGCCACGCGCGAACTATTGTGAAATAGCCCATAGGCAATAAATTCACGTTCAGCATTGTAAACACCAACAACTTCGCCATCCTCAATTTTATCGGACAATGATTTAATTGCTCCAGAAAATACCCAAGGATGCAATTGCCACGCAGCTTTATCCTTACCCTTATTCAAATAAACTGATTTCATTACTGCAAAATTAATGTATTAATTCGACATCATGACGAAACTTTCTGGATAAAACCTCGCTCTTTCTCAAAACGTCATACTTTTTTTAAATTATTCCTTCCGTGTAAAAGAACCGCTATTTGTGAATGAAAGTAAAAAGGGCTCCGAAAGGAGCCCCAAGCATTTAATTATGGTTGATTAGATATTTTTTGAATGCTTCAAAATCGACTTTTAAAGGTTCAGCTAACTTTTCCCTTCCTTGCAAAGCTTCTGCTCCTTTAGGCAGAACTATCTTTTCAAACACATCTACAGCGATTGCATCAGGGAATTTGCAGGGATGAGCAGTAGATAAGAAAACCGAAGCATAGTGACCAGGATACTCATTTGCATAGGTACGAGCGCCAAGCCATGCGATTGCTGTATGTGGACAGGCGATATAGTTCGATTCTTCAAATAACTTCTGCATTCCTCTTTCTGTTTCTTCGTCTGTAAAAGTATAAGAAGATAACATACTTTTTAATTCGTCCACATCTCCTCCAAAGATATCCTGTATACGAACCCAGTTGCTCGGGTTTCCGACATCCATTGCATTGCTCAATGTTTGTACTGAAGGCAGCGGTTCATATTTGCCTGATGAAAGAAATCTAGGTACGGTATCATTTACATTTGTAGCCGCAACAAAATGTTTGACAGGTAGCCCCATCTTATAAGCTAATAGGCCTGCCCCAATATTACCAAAATTACCACTCGGTACTGTAAATACGACCTCATTGATTCCTTGCGACTTTAATTGCGCATACGCATAAAAGTAATAGAATGTCTGTGGGATCAATCGTGCTATATTAATTGAATTAGCTGAAGTCAACCGTAAGACAGCATTCAGTTCGGGATCATTGAAAGCCTGTTTCACTAATGCCTGGCAATCGTCAAATGTACCTTCCACTTCAATTGCACGAATGTTTTGTCCATTTGTAGTCAATTGTAATTCCTGAACCTCGGACACTTTACCTTTGGGGTATAAGATGGTTACACGCGTTCCCTCAACGCCCAAAAATCCCAAGGCAACAGCTCCACCAGTATCGCCAGATGTCGCAACAAGCACATCCAGTAATTTATCATCCGTCTTCGAAAAATAACCCATCACTCTGCTCATAAACCGGGCACCAAAATCCTTAAAGGCGTAAGAAGGTCCATGGAAAAGTTCGAGCACAGCTGTGCTGTCGGTCAAGAATTTTACGGGAGCATCAAAGTTAATCGCGTCGTTCACGATTTGCTTTAAATCTTCTTTGGGAATATCATCCCTCAAGAGCGTGTAAGCGACTTCAAATGCAATCTCTTGTAAAGAATGCTGCTGAATATTCTTAATAAATAATGGATCCAATTGAGGGATCGCTTCCGGCATATACAACCCTTTGTCTGCTGGTAGCGAATTGAAGACCGCATCTTTAAAGGAAACTTCTAATGTTTTATTATTTGTGCTATAAAATTTCATATGTAATATTCTTTTTTTTTTAAGGCCATATGAAACATCCCGTTTTAATTGAATTGATATTTTCACATGGATATTTCACTTTGTTATCTTTTTAAGAGGTAAATATGAATTAACCTTAGATTTGATAGACCGCTATGCTGTAAACAACTTTTGATCTAATATTCTGGGGCCTTCTACATTGACACGGGAAACGTATCCAAAACTATCAATTTCATTTTCTTTGAGATGAGTTTGAATTTTGTCTGCGATATCCTCTGCTATTTTCTCGTCTCGTGTTATTGCCACAACTGATGGTCCAGAGCCAGAAATACCGAAACTTAAGGCACCGTGTTTTAGAGCAATCTCTTTCATTTCATAAAATTGAGGGATTAAAATAGCTCGCGTCGGTTCGATAAGAACGTCTTTCATGCTTCGCGCAAGGAGATCATAATCTTCTTTGAACAAAGCAGCTACCAATCCCGCGATATTACCCCACTGGGTGACAGCGTCTTTTAATAGTACTTTATCTTTAATAAGTTGTCTAGCGTCGCGTGTGGGAACATCGACTTGTGGAAAAACGACTGCAGCAACGAGTTCTTTAGGCGAAGGAATGGAAATCACATCCAAAGGTTCATTTCCCCGAATTAAAGTTATACCTCCATAGAGTGCTGGTGCCACATTATCAGCATGCCCCGTACCACAGGCCAAGCGCTCGCCTTCGACACAGAATGGCAATAATTCTTCTTTTGTCAAGGGGTTACCCAGCATGGTATTGATGGCAAAAAGCCCTGCCACTGTGCTGGCTGCGCTAGAACCTAAACCCGATCCGATAGGCATATGTTTATGTAATTCAATTTCCACACCGACCTTTGAAGAAATATTCAGAGCCTGTAATAAATACTGAACGCAGGCAGAAACGGTATTTTTACCTGGATCAAGCGGCAATCTTCCATCGTCGCCTGTTATTTTACGAATAGTTACCCCGGGTTGTGTTGTGCGTCGCATGACCACCTCGTCTCCTGGCGCCTCAACCGCAAAGCCCAGTATGTCAAAACCACAGATCATATTGGCGACAGTTGCAGGTGCAAAGACACGAACTTCGGACAGCATGCTGTCTAAATTTATAATCTTATCTTTCAGATACTCTACATTTAAATTATTAGCCATCATGTAATTGTTATTTTCCTTGAATCGTTTTTATGCTCCAACATTTACTAAATCGGCAAATACACCCGCAGCTGTTACTTCAGCCCCAGCCCCCGGACCTTTTACTACTAAAGGACGTTCTTTATAGCGCTCTGTTGTAAATGATATAATATTGTCACTACCCGATAATGCATAGAAAGGATGGTTTTCATCAACAAACTGAATCGCAATGGATACTTTTCCATTTTCCAATTTTCCGATGTAGCGTATTACTTTATTTTCATCTTCAGCTTTCTTCTTCATGGCTTCGAAATAGTCATTTTCGCGCTGCAATTCTGCGTAAAACGCATCTACGGATTCAGCTTTCAAACATGCCGGCGGAAGTATTGAACCTAGGTCTACGTCCTCGGCTTCGACAGGATATCCGGCATCCCTAGCTAATATGAGCATTTTACGCATAAAATCTATACCGCCTAAGTCGTCCCTTGGATCTGGTTCAGTATATCCTAGTTCCTGTGCCTGTTTAACAACATCATAAAAAGAAGCATCAGCTTTAAAATTGTTGAAGATATACGAGATTGTTCCAGATAAAATAGCCTCTATCTTGACAATACGATCACCACTCAACATCAAGTCTTTGAGTACGCGGACGATAGGTAGTCCCGCGCCTACGTTTGTCTCATAAAAAAAGTCCACACCGTGTCGATGAGCGGTATCGCGGAGTGTTTTATATTGCTCATACTTACCTGAGTTCGCAATTTTATTGCAGGTGACGATCGAAATATTGGATTTAAAGATGTCTTCATAATAGGTAGCTGGTAATTTGCTCGCGGTATTATCGATAAAAACACAGTTTGGCAGATTGAGTGCCTTCATGCGTTCAATAAACAAGGCCAAGTCCGATTCAGTTCCATTTCTGTCGAGTTCATTAGACCAATTATTTAAATCAACACCTTCGGTATTAAAAAGCATCTTACGGCTATTCGAAATTCCGACGACTTTAATTTCGATATCGTTTTTATCCAGTAGGAAATCATGTTGACTTTCCAGCTGTTTAAATAAAGTTGCGCCGATGTTACCCGTACCAATATTAAACACATGAAGGGTTTTCTTTAGCTCGGCAAAAAAAGCGTCGTGTACAGCGTTAAGCGCCTTCGCCAGATCTTCCTTACCTATAATAACAGATATATTATATTCAGATGAGCCCTGTGCTATAGCGCGAACATTAATGCCATTCCTCCCTAGCGCGGCAAATAATCGACCGGACATACCAGGTGTCTTTTTCATATTTTCGCCAACGATGGCCAAGACTGAAAGGTTATCTTCAATCGCTGGAACGATGAGCTTATTGGCTTGGATCTCCAATTCAAACTCCACTTCGATTAATTGTATCGCGCGTTTGGCGTCAGATGGGTTTACAGCAAATGTGATGCTATGTTCGGAAGATGACTGCGTAATTAACACAACATTGATTTGCTCTCTAGCCAATAAAGTAAAAAGCCTTCCGCTAAAGCCCGACTTGCCGATCATGCCTGAACCACTTAGATTGATAACCGAAATATCTGATATAGAGGAAATTCCTTTTATTGGTAGCGCTGTTTTGCCGCTATCAAACTGAATGACGGTTCCGGAGAAATCAGGCTCAAAGGTATTTCTAATAACAATCGGAATTTTCTTCAAGAAAGCAGGGATCATGGTAGGAGGATAAATCACCTTAGCACCAAAGTAAGACAATTCCATGGCCTCGGTATATGATAAAACAGGTAAAGAAAAAGCCTTTTTCACAATGCGTGGATCCGCGGTCAACATGCCATTTACGTCTGTCCAAATTTCAATGGCTGCCGCGTCTAATATGGATCCGAAGATAGCTGCTGTATAATCTGAACCACCTCTTCCTAGAGTGGTAATACGACCGTTTTCGTTACTACCGATAAAACCCGTCACAAATAATAATTTATCGCCATGTGATATGTATAGTGATTTCACCAATTGCTCGGTCAATGTTTCATTTAAATGCGCATTACCAAAGTTCGAATCAGTTTTCACATAGTGAGAAGCATCCACAAATAATGATTCTGGAACATATTGTTCCATCACTTTAGATACCATATAATTCGAACAACGCTCGCCGTAGCTTAATATCAAATCTTTGCTTTGATAGCTCAGCTCTTTTAGTGCAAAAATTCCTTGAAGAAGATCTTCTATTTCATTAAAAAATAATTTCAGCTTTGTAAATACAGGATTTTGATATTTCACAGCCAGAAGTTCTTTCACTACTGTAAAATGCCTATCTTCCAATGATTTCAGTCCCTCTGAAAAGGATTTTCCTTCTGCAGCGTCCTCAGCTAATTGCGTAAGTAAATTTGTCACACCCGACATAGCTGACAACACAACCAACGGTTTTTCCTTTGCATCATAAGATTTTTTCACGATGCCCAGGACTGCCTTTAAGCTTTCTACTGTACCGACTGATGTGCCTCCAAATTTTAAAACTTTCATGCTACTTTATACTGTTTGTTTAGATTGATGATTTTGCGATAAAAAAGAAGCGCTTTCCTGTTTTGAGGAAAGCGCTTCTAAATATTGTGTCTACAATTATATACAACGAAACTACTTCCTCCTGAGTCTTATCCCGGTGGTAATAATAATCGACGTAATAATTGAAGTTGTGTTCATTGCTTTTAATTATGTTTTGTAAATATAGAACAAATATTATCACTTTACCAAAGGAAATTAATATTTTTTTTAAGATTCACAATAGTAACCTCATTGAGGTGGTATTTTATCATCACATAAGTACACTAAAATAGCGTAGGTGCTGTCCTTAATAAATACGGAAACGCATCAGATGAAATCGTTCTCAACAGGTATAAATACATCTTTGAAGATGTTAAAATTGTTAAAATTTCGTTAAATACGTGAAAATAAATTTGACCTTAAACTGTTATTGTATTATATTCGCAACAGTGCTGTCCAAAATAGATGACAGTATTCAATTTTTAAAAGTTAAATGTTGTACAAAAAAGCGATTTAATGAAAACAAAGAAATTTATAGCGTCAATGCTATTTATCGGCTTATGTCTAGTGTCGCAGGCACAAACCAACAGAAACTCCAAACCAGAATCAGATCCTGACAACTTAGCGAAGGAATACTTTTCACAAATCATGGGAGTTGCAGTATCAGCAACAACAAACACCAAACTTTATCAATTTGTTTATGAATGGCTAGGTACTCCTTACCGTTTAGGAGGAGATTCAAAGAGAGGCATTGATTGTTCAAAATTTTCTTACGAATTATACGACAAAGTGTTCAACACATCGCTGGGGTATAATAGCAGAAATCAGTACTCTCAAGTAAAAACCGTCGAAAAGAATGAGCTTAAAGCTGGTGATTTGGTATTCTTCAAAATTAGAAGTAGAAGTATTACCCATGTAGGGGTTTATATCGGAGATAATAAATTTGCACATGCATCTTCTAGTAAAGGTGTCATGATCAGCAACCTAGATGAGCCATACTGGAGACGTTATTACTACAATGGAGGTCGTTTACCAGAAGATAATAGAACGCTTACTGCGGAGATAATCAAAGCAGAAAAAGATAATAAATTGAATTAATAGGATTAGATTCACTCTCAGAAAGTCCAAAGCGTTTAACTCGTTTTGGACTTTTTTTATACAATATAATATCCTATTTTTACCCAATAATCATTGGAAATACTATTATGTCTTCAAAGAAAACCCTCATCTTAAATAAAGAACAAATAAAACAAAAATCTATTCGGATTGCCTATCAAATATTGGAAGACAATTTTGAAGATGAAACGCTCGTATTAGTAGGTATTGCTGACCGGGGCTATGTATTTGCTCAACGTCTTCAAGCAATTTTGCAGGATATTTCAGACAAAGAGATTCTATTGATTAAGGTAACAATGAAGAAGACCAGCAGGTCATTAAGCGCAAACACAGACTTAGCTGTTGACATTGCAAAAGACAAGACGATTATCCTTGTTGACGATGTACTCAATAGTGGCAGGGCACTAGCTTATGGGCTGGGTGTATTTTTGAATGTACCATTAAAAAAAATGAGAACTGCTGTATTAATTGATAGAAGTCACCATAAGTTCCCAATATTTAGCGATTACTATGGTACAAAGCTTTCTACGATATTACGGGAGCACGTAACTGTTACGCTCGAAGAATTTGACAATGAAGAGGATGCAGCATGGTTAATTTAAACCATGCTGTTATTTTTTTGAGACTTTCAATTTCATACCTGGTTTTATCCGGTTTCCGCTCAAATCGTTTTCACTTTTAAGCCGGCCCACTGAAGTACCATTTTTATCTGCAATCTCAGATAATGTATCGCCTTTCTTTACGACATAGTAAGCTGTACGTGTGATGTTGGCTACATGCTGCTGGCTTTTCTTTGCAGATCGTTCTGTATTGCGGGCTAATTTTGTATTTACAAAATCATCCTTCTTTTTTATTAGTAGGTTTTGTCCAGGAACAATTTGATTGCCGCGCAGATTATTCCAGGATTTTATATCCTGAACTGTCACGTCAAACTTATCAGCAATGGAAGCGAATGTTTCGCCAACTTTCACTTTATACTTTCCATTGAGTAGGGTCTGCACTATGTTTTCATTTTGGATTGCATTTGACGGGGCGACTGGCGTATTAAGTGCTGCATACAACTCTTCTGTAGCAATTTTCTTGTCCACTACAGGTAACACTAACCGCAATGGGGCATCCTCGGTACCATTTAATACATTCTTCTTAAAGCTAGGATTTAATGCACGTAATGTTTCTTTAGACACCTGTAATGCATCTGCTATTTGGTTCAATGATATCCGCTTATTGATATCCAAGATCTGCGTTCTTAATGAAAGTTCGGTATCTGCCGCATTGATATTATTTTCATCTGCATACTTCATCGCATAGGTCATAGCGATAAATTTCGGGATATAGTTTTGAGTTTGTTGTGTCAAATAAGGTGCAACATCCCAAAAAGTTGCCTTCTCCTTTCCTGAGCGCTGAATTGCACGGCTAACAGCTCCTTTACCGCCGTTATAGGATGCTATCGCTAATAGCCAATCGCCGTATTCCTCATAAGCATCTTTTAAAATCTTTGCGATTGCATAGCTGGAAGCGATCGGATCCATACGCTGGTCGGTATAACTGTCTACTGTAAGGTGATAAGTTTTGGCTTCGTAATACATTAACTGCCATAAACCTGTCGCTCCTGCACTGGAAATATCGCGCGGATTTAGGGATGATTCAACTACACTAAGGTATTTGAGTTCGCGTGGCACACCGACCTCATCCAAAATTTTATCAAACAATGGAAAATAGTATTGTCCTAATCCCATCATTCTACACATATAAGGATTATAATTGTCTGAGGTGTATTTCGCCACCAGCTCTTTCACTCGAGGCGAGTAGTCTAGAGGAACCTCTCGTTCTATTGCCTTCAATTTCCGAACCAGCTGTATATCTTCGTCTGTTATTTCAGAATACTGCTGTCCGTTATTCCCCGTAGATTTTATACTATCTAGGTATTGGTAAATCTCCTGTTTTTCCTTTTCGATGCTTTTTTGAAAGAAGTTTTGAGCTGCTTCTTTCATACCTTCTACAGCGCTTTCTTGGGCCTTAAGTGGCAGCACAAAGCATACCCCTCCTAGTAATGAAATTAACGCCTGTTTTCCGATCATAAATTTACTGTTAAATCCGAGTTTGATTGATCTACTGAAAAATCAACAATAATCTAAACGCTTAGAAATGGGTTTTAGTATAAAAATGGTTTTCGCCCTATTCAGCTTTAGGTCGAGTATAAAACAAAATACGATTTTGCTCCTCGCAAAATCGTATCCATGCTATAATGGGATCTAAACTTCCCTTATTTATTATCTTCTACCTCAGTTTTTTTCTCTGTTGGAGAGTCCTCTTTTTGGCCATCTTTAAATTCCTTAACGCCCTTACCCAACCCGCGCATCAATTCGGGAATCTTCTTGCCACCAAATAATAGTAACAATATTACTACAATGACAATTAACTCTTGCCCCCCGATTCCCATGATTAATAATGATGTTGACATAACTATAATTTCTTGTTTTTCAATTCTTTTAAACTAAATTTCTCACTCTCCTTACAAATGTAAGGATAATTATTAAATATAGTAATTATTTCTTATCTAGCCAACCATGACATTGGGTTGAGTGGTGTCGTTCCCTGTAAAACAGAAAACTCTACCATCGGAACCCCAGTATCTGAGTCGACATCAGCTGTTCCTATGGTTTGTCCTGTGCTTATTTTTTGTCCTTTTGAAACATTTACACCTGCCAAATTCATATACACCGTAAAGTATTCCCCATGTTTAATCATGACAATACGCTGCCCCATCATTGAAACTATACTTAACACTTCTCCATTAAATACTGCTTTCACAGCTGCACCGCTCGACGTTTGAATTTTAACCGTCTCATGATCCCAATTGACGTTTCTACCGACACTTTCTGAACCAAACTCTTGCATGATCTTCGCATTGGAAACAGGCCAAGGTAAACTACCGCGATTAGATCTAAAATCATTCGAAAGTTTAACAGCTTCCGGTGTGCTACGCAAGACTTCAGAATCTGATTTTCGCGCAGTATTGCTGCTTTTTGAACTTGCGGCATTTTTATTTTTTGTATTCGTTGTAGGCTCATTTGCTTTACGGTTTCGCTCAGCTGCAGCTTCAGCAGCACGGCGCGCAGCCTCAGCCCGGCGACGTTCAGCCTCAATCTCCCTTCTAATGATTTCCTTAATGGCTGCATTGATACGACGCTCCTCTTTTTGTTTTTGCGTAATATCTTTTTTCACGCCACGCTCTGTAACGATCAATTCACTTAATTGCCCTGAATAAACGGATCTTTGTTGCGATATGGTTCTCTTCTCATTTTCCTGCTCTTTCATTAAAGCAACCTGCTTGTTGCGGTCAGCTTGCAACTGAGCAATTTTCTGTTCAATCTGCTTCTTGGTATTTTCGATGTCGGCAGCTTTCAGCTTTCTAGAATCGTTGAACTGTTGTAAATACTTTACTCTTCTAAACCCTTGATTGAAATCTTTCGATGCAAAAATAAACATCAATTTATTGTATGCATTCCGATTTCTGAAAGCAAACATAACCATTTTCTCATAGTCACGTTTCATCTTCTCCAATTCAGCCTTTAATTTACTCACTGCAGCCGTATTGGCATTAATATGTCTATTAATCACAGCTACTTCGGAAGTAATGGTATTTATCTTCTGCTCGCGCAAATTAATCTGCTTACTCAATGCTGTCACTTGTTGTTGGGTCAATGATTTTTCTTTTGCAATTTCTTTGACCGTATTTTGTAATTCAGCAATTTCACGATTGAGCTTCTCACGTTGCTTTTCAAGTTCAGCTCTAGTTTGCGCCGATGAAATCCCAATCATGAATAGGAAAACAGCTATACCAAGTATTGTCTTTTTAAAGTTCATTTACAGTACTATTTTTTTGTGTTTGCCATCTTTCTAACTTATCACTTCATATCCTACTTTAGCAAACTAATTGCGAAAGTAATAAATCTAAATCATATAGACATCCTGTCATCGGATTACCTTATATCGCGACGATACTGAAAAAGGCATTTCGACAGGTTCATTAAAAGTAACTTTGTTAAAATTAATTTCTGTCTTAATTTCTTGGCGGCCATCAGAAATTATCATTTTTAAAAGCATCGGAAATTCCTGTCCCGAAGCCATAGCATATTCGCCATAGTTAGCTTCCAATAATTGTTTCTTTGAAAGCTGGGCTAATCTAAATTGATAAGGCCTATTGTTATTATTCAACCTATACAAAAAATCCAACTCATTGAGTTTACCGTCCAACTGAACGGACATTGAATCCTGCTTAAAGTTTACCTGATCAATATCAGACAGGAGATCCACAGATAGGTTGGCCAGCAATAAGTCTTGTAAGTTTCCAAAGGTCAGATCGGAACTAGCGAAACGGTATAGATAGTCAAAAGGCTTAACCATATATTCACTTTGGAACTTATTGAGGATCTGAACACTGTCTGGAGTTATTAGAACACGCGCCACTTCGATACCCAATGTAGCAGAAATGGAAATCCAGATTCGCTTGTCCTTTTCTATTCTAATAGTCGAATTGACGTCATAACTGTCCTTTCCCATATCAAGCCTCATTTTAGCTTTTCCCGAAAAAGTCGAATAATTCAAATTGGTCAAAAAAAGATTGCGTAAACTATTTTTCTTTGCCTCTCTGGTATTATCCTTTATAATCAATTCGTTTTGAGCCCTCAGCTCAGCTTCTTTCAGCATCCTCTTCTTCGAACTACAGGAAGAGAGCAACATCACTACAGCACAAGCCCAAACAATTTTATTCCACATAACTTTTTGTGTCAATCTTCTTTTTCAATTTCAGCTTATTATCATCCGAATCCACTCCTTTTTCCAAAGCCAAAGTCCATTGTTTAACAGCATCGTTTGTTTTCCCTAACTTAAACAGAATATCACCATAATGCTCCAGCAACACCGAAGTTTGTGGATTAGTATTTTTTAATGCCTTTTGAATCCAAACCAATGCTTCGTCATATTTTCCATCGGCAAATAGTACCCAAGCATAAGTATCCTCAAACGTACCATTATTAGGTTGCAAATCTGTTGCCTTAGCAGCGTATTTCGTAGCCTCATCAAGTCGTTCCTTTCTTAACGACAAATAGTAGGCTAAATTGTTCATTGCTGTCACATTTGTACTATCAAGTCGGATGGCTTCCATGTAAGCTGCGTCGGAGGCTTTATACATTTTAAGCGAGTTATAAATATCACCCAAGCCGCCATAGATATTTGCTTGTAAGAATGGAGATTCCTCCTGTGCATTATTGAGTGCTGCCTCCATAAACTTCCGACTATTTTCCATATCCTTCTTCATCAGATAAGCCATACTGGTAAAATAGAGTATTGTAGCGTTATTAGGCACATAATGCAAAGCTTCTCCGCCATGAGCGATTGCCTGATCGAATTCACCTTTATCCATATCCAAGCTCATTAACATTCGCCAGGCATCGATCTGATAAGGGTTCATACTAACCGCTACTGCCAAAGAGCTTTGCGCAGCAGTTTTATCATCTTTTAGCCATAGTACCTGCCCCTTTGCCATATGGCTTTCAGCAATCCGTGGATGAACCTCCACCAAGATATTAGCTAACTCCAGCAGCTGATCCGGTGTATAAGGCCCCTTTGGATTCAATAAGGTCATTATGATTCGATTTTTGTCTGCAAAGTCTATCTTTTTAGATTGAAACCCTTGTTTGAGTGCATCAAAGGATAACTTGAACTTTTTATCAAATCGGTATAGATCAGCTAAATCAAAATAAAGGAAGTCTTCTTTTGTGTTGAGAATTCCCTTATTGATATATTCAAGTGCTAGCTTCGAGTTTTTGGAAAGATTATAAGCTTGTGCCAGCTGACCATACACCTGGGCTAAAGAAGTCCCTTTATCCGCCCAGGGCTTCAAAAGCTCAATGACACTTTTATAATTGCCAGCATCATTCAACAACACACTACCGACCATATCCAACGTATCGGAAGCACCTGCAATTTCTTTGGTTTTATAAAAATACTCTAAGGCCACATCTTTATATCCGCCATTAAAAAGAAGCATGATGCGTTCGCGTTTAAGTGACGCGGTGTTATTATCATCCTGATCAATCAGCTTATCGAGATAAATCAATGCACTGTCAGCATCATTTTTACTTTTAAACGCGTCGACTGCGAAACTCAGATATTCTGGCTTAGACTGGATATCCAGCGCTTGCTTAATGGCTTGAATCGCTCCATCCTGATTTCTCATCTGAGCAAGAAGAATCGCTTTAGTGAAATAGATATCGTCTGCCTGCGGAAAGTCTGCGATGATAGCGTCAAGAGAATCCATACCTGGTCCAATTTTGCCTTGCTTCAATATCTCTTGCACATTTTTAAATCGGGTATCATATGGTTTTGTTTTCCTATCTTGTGATTGCGCGTGCAATGAATTCACTACCAAAAGGAACACGCCAATAAAACTTAAAAATCGTTTATTCAAAAAATTAAATCTCATCTACTTCCGCTAAATAATTAAAAATTTGTTCCTGCAATATACTAACTAATGTAACAATATTCATTCGAGGTAGTTGTAAAAATATTGAGATTAGGGGGGAGTGTGGCAAATTCGACTCGTTTTCAGCAAAATAAGCAAAATAGATTTTAAAATATAGAATATTAGATGTACCTTTGCAGACCCTTGAGATAAGGGGAAGAAAAATTTTTTAATAAATTATTTAAACAAAAGCAAGTGAATACGTTAAGTTACAAAACTGTCTCTGCCAACAAGAACACCGTTAACAAAGAGTGGATCGTTGTTGACGCTGAAGGAGAGATTTTGGGGCGTTTGGCGAGCAACATCGCGAAAGTAATTCGTGGTAAGCACAAGCCTACATTCACCCCACACGTAGACTGTGGAGATAACGTGATTGTTATCAATGCAGACAAAATCAAATTGACAGGAAACAAATTAGGCGACAAAGTTTACGTACGCTACACTGGATATCCAGGTGGTCAGCGTTTCGTTTCTCCTAAAGAGTTAATGGCTAAATTCCCTGAGCGCATCATTGAAAAAGCTGTTCGTGGTATGCTTCCTAAAAACCGTTTAGGTCGTCAATTGTTTAAGAACCTTTACGTTTATGCTGGTACTGAGCACAAGCATGAAGCACAAAATCCAAAACCAGTTAAATTTTAAGGAGAATCGACATGTCAACAACTAATACTTCAGGAAGAAGAAAAACTGCTGTTGCCCGCATTTACTTAACTGCTGGTAGCGGAAACATAATCATAAACGGTAAAGACCACAAAGAGTATTTCCCAACATTACCTTTGCAATACATCGCTACTCAATCTTTGAACGTAGCTGGTGAATTAGCAAACTTTGATGTAAAAGTAAACGTTAACGGAGGTGGTGTTAAAGGTCAAGCAGAAGCTGTTCGCTTAGCGATCGCAAAAGCATTGGTTGAACTTAACCCAGAAGTTAAACCTGCATTACGTGCTAAAGGTTTAGTAACGCGTGACGACCGTATGGTTGAGCGTAAGAAACCAGGACGTCGTAAAGCTCGTAGAAGATTCCAATTCAGTAAACGTTAATCAAAGGAGGATCAAAAAATGGCAAGAACTACTTATCAAGATTTATTGGATGCAGGTGTGCACTTTGGTCACCTTACACGTAAATGGGATCCGAAAATGGCTAAGTACATTTTCATGGAGCGCAACGGTATCCACATCATTGACTTGAACAAAACACTTACGAAGTTAGAAGAAGCTGCATCAGCTATCAAACAAATCGTAAAATCAGGTCGCAAAGTTTTATTCGTAGCTACGAAAAAACAAGCAAAAGAGATCATCGCACAACAAGCTAAAGAGGTCAACATGCCTTTCGTGACTGAGCGTTGGTTAGGTGGTATGCTTACAAACTTCGCTACAGTTCGTAAGTCTATCAAAAAAATGTCTAACATTGACAAAATGCAAAAAGACGGTACTTACGATGTATTGTCTAAAAAAGAGAAGTTGATGATTCAACGTGAGCGTATCAAATTAGAAAATCTTTTAGGAGGTATCGCTGATTTGAACCGTTTGCCAGCTGCTTTATTCATCATCGATGTGAAAAAAGAACACATCGCTGTTTCTGAAGCAATGAAATTAAACATCCCTACTTTTGCAATGGTAGATACAAACTCTGATCCTTCAAACATTGATTTCCCAATCCCTGCAAATGATGACGCTAGCAAATCTATTAGCTTAATCGCAGGTATCATTGGTCAAGCAATCCAAGAAGGTTTGGACGAGCGCAAACGCGACAAAGAAGAAGAAGCTGAAAAAGATGCTGCTGCTGCTAAAGCAAAAGCTGATAATGGTGAAGCTTCAGAAGCTAAACGTCCTCGCAAAGCGAAAGACGGAGAATAATATTTTTATTCCAAACCGGATGGCGTAGCGTTAGTTTCTGGAAAAGTTTACTTTTCTTGAACTAGCCTATCTGTCCGGTTTTTTGTTTAACAGAACCCGTTTAGCAAGGAATGTTAAACTTCATATTAGCTTAACCTTTTTTAAGTTAATATTGTACAAATTTCAGTCGTAAATAATAATAAAAAGAAATAAACATGTCAGTACAAATTTCTGCATCAGATGTAAACAAATTGCGTCAACAAACTGGCGCTGGTATGATGGATTGTAAAAAAGCTTTGGTTGAGTCTAATGGTGACTTCGAAGCTGCTGTAGATTACTTGCGTAAAAAAGGCGCTAAAGTAGCTGCTAGCCGTCAGGATCGCGACTCTAACGAAGGTGTTATCATCGCTAAAGCTACTGCTGATGGCAAATCAGGTATTGTAGTTGAAGTTAACTGTGAAACTGACTTCGTAGCTAAAAACGCAGACTTCGTAGCCTTCGCTGAAAAAATTGCAGATATTGCATTAAACCATAAGCCTGCTTCTTTGGAAGAATTAAAAGGTTTGGAACTTGATGGCAAAAATATCGCTGATTCTTTAATCGAGCAAACTGGTGTAATTGGTGAGAAAATCGACGTTTCTAAATACGAAACTATCACTGCTGAAAAAGTTATCGCTTATATTCACGGTAACTACCGTTTAGGTGTATTGGTAGGGCTTTCTGCTGACGCTGCTGGTGCTGAAGAAGCTGGTAAAGATGTTGCAATGCAAATTGCTGCAATGAACCCTATTGCAATTGATAAAGATGGTGTCGATCAAAACACAATTGAGCGTGAAATTGCTATTGCAAAAGAGCAAATCATCGCTGAAGGAAAACCAGCTGAAATGGCTGAAAAAATTGCTCAAGGTAAATTGAACAAATTCTTCAAAGATACAACCTTGTTAAACCAAGAGTTCGTAAAAGATTCTTCTAAAAATATTGCGCAATTCTTAGATTCAGTTTCTAAAGGATTGACTGTTACTGCTTTCAAACGCGTACAACTAGGCGCGTAAGCCTACCTCCATTCTATTAGTAGAAATGGATCTAACTAAAACAGGAGCT
>DGIS01000030.1:23217-64275 GCA_002386525.1 Sphingobacterium sp. UBA4616 | reverse complement strand
AGCTCCTGTTTTAGTTAGATCTTTTTTCCTCACTATACAATCTTCCCCGCCCCGCCCTTTTATTTTATATCAAATTTTATGTAACTTAAGGATACATAAAACTGGACGATATATGGGCATGTTAACAGAAAACGCACTAAAAGGAAAACGAATTCTGATCACTGGTGGTGGTACGGGGCTAGGCAAAGCAATGACAGATTACTTTCTCGAGCTTGGGGCCTCTTGCTTGATTACAAGTCGCAAAGATGATATTATACAACAGACAACAAAAGAATTATCAGAAAAACATCAGGCTAAATGTCTTGCTGTGGCGGGGGACGTTCGCAATTATGATGATGTTGAACACGTCGTTTCATTTGGATATGAACATTTCGGTGGAATAGATATTCTCATAAATAATGCCGCTGGAAATTTTATCTCCCCTACTGAACGTTTAAGCCATAGAGCCTTTGAATCTGTCATTGGAATTGTCCTTCAAGGGAGTATAAATTATACCCTCGCGCTAGGAAAAAGGTGGATCGCGCAAAATGAACAAAATAAAGCTGTACTCAGTATTGTCACAACCTATGCGTGGACGGGATCTGGATATGTCGTACCATCTGCAACAGCCAAGGCTGGAGTTCTAGCGCTAACCCGTTCGTTGGCTGTGGAATGGGGGAAAAAAGGGATACGACTAAACGCTATAGCACCAGGTCCATTTCAAACCTCCGGAGCCATGGAACGCTTGTTGCCTGGAGAATTAGGCGAACTTCTCTCCCCAACCAAACGTATCCCTTTGGGTCGCCTGGGTGAACTACAGGAACTTGCTAACCTCGCTGCTTATTTAGTATCTGACTATGCAAGTTATATCAACGGTGATGTCATCACTATAGATGGTGGAGAGTGGCTTAAAGGAGCCGGCGAATTTAATGGTTTGGATGTTATTCCGCAGGACCAGTGGGATAATATTGAAAAAATGACTAGGAATGCAAAAAGCACCTAACAATTCATTGGAATCAAAAATTATTTATATTTTATCATGAATGTAAATCCATAATTGTTCCATTACAACAAGAGGAAAAATTAAGTGTTTATTCTATTTTTCTTAGGTTTGTAGTTGGTATTTATTCAATAGAATCGTACATATGACGAATTTATCTTTCGCTTCTCAAAAAATCAAGCAGAAACAAAAAATAGAACTAAATAAAACAGGCTTTGATTTTGCTTTAGTATATATATTGGAGGGATCGATCCTTTCTAAAGAAAATAAGTTGAAATTTTCAAAAGGAAACTTACTCTTTTTGAATAAGACCTTTGAAACACTTGACACTAAGAAAGATGCAATAGTATTTGTCCTTTATTTTTCCGGTTCCTATTTTAAAGATCTTCATTTTATACAGCAAAATTTCAGACTTTCTTTCAGCCCGGTGGATATTTTCAATTCGAAGACATTTTTAAATAGGAGCCTATCCCTTAAGAAAGAAAATAAAAAATTGACAGAGCAGGTATTCGAACTGATACATCAATATGACCGTGAGGACGCAACGACTTCTATTTTCATATTCCACCAAATTATGTCTCTTTTCGCCTTAGTGGAAAATATTGTAAAGGACCTGGGCCTGCCTATTCATGCATCTTATGAAATGTCTCAAGAGATCGAGCAATATATTCATCAAAACATTTATTTTCCCGACAAATTACAAATTAAATCGATTGCCGATCAGTTTCAAATTTCCGCTAATTATTTTGGTGCATTTTTTAAAAAGCGATATGCTGTGAGTTATAAAACATATATCGATGATATTCGTATTAAACTTATTGAAGATAGGTTAGCTTCCAATACATATAGCATGAAACAAATTGTAGAAGAACTTGGATTTAACGATGAGAGTCACTTGACTAATTTTTATAAGAAGAAACGAAATATTACACCAAGCTCTTATAAAAGAGCTAAAAATAGCGCCTGATTAGTTGTCGAGCTGAATTCTACCATGGACACTATAATTTAGACAAAGCTGAATGGCTTCTCCTAAAACTAACATGTTCTGCCCTTTTTAAAATGAAATTTTATCTTTTTGGTATTTCAATAGCGCTTGAGCCCTACTTTGTCTAGTAAAATCCAAACTTTTTTTTATGTGAACTGTTTTAATGATGAATAAAAATTAGCAGAATTATGTCAAAAAAAGAATATAGAAACGGGAAAGTTGAAGAAGACTATCCAGATAAAGATCAGGACCTTACTTTTAACAAAGAGCTTGACAGTTATGAAATGGATGTCGACGGTAACGATCCAGATTATGCTCACCCAGCTGATTACGATACTATTGCAGAGGGTGCTGTTGATGATGATTCAACCTATGACAATTCAAACCCATTTGTGGGAGATGAATATGCTTCGAAAGATGAACTCCAGGGTGAAGATTTGGATCAGGCGAACATGCGAATTGAGACTTTTGATCATGAACGGTTATCTCCTTTAGACAAGAAATTAGCAGAGAATGAAGAAGATTTGAGAGATGATCTTGATGAAGAAGGATATCCTAAAAATGACAGATAGTTTCCGAAAATAAAACCATTGTAAGGGACCAAAAGGTCCCTTTTTCTATTTTTTGAAATAAGAATCTTTTATTTAAAAAATACAGTCTATACCGATCTCAACAGTAATCATAACTCCCAATTTTTACGTAAGTTTACTTTGAAGATTGTTATCATATGCAAAGTATATTACCGCTCATCCGGATCGTTGACCTTAAAAAATCGTACGGAACCAAGGAAATTTTGAAAGGAATCAACCTCGACATATTCCCAGGCCAAGTTATCGGATATATTGGCCCAAATGGGGCAGGCAAATCCACCACCGTTAAAATATTGACAGGACTAATTGAAGATTTCACAGGCACTGTAGAAATTAATGGTATCAACATTCAAGAAGATCCATTGGCCGTGAAAACATTGTTAGGATATGTTCCCGAGAATGCTGAATTATATGAAGTACTGACTCCAATTGAATATTTAGATTTTGTGGGTAAACTCTATGGAATGGAAAATAATATTATTCTGGAGCGTTCCTTAAAGTTATTGACTGCTTTTGGTCTTGAATCAAATGCAAATAATAGAATGGACACCTTCTCAAAAGGAATGCGTCAAAAAGTACTACTGATTTCAGGAATTATTCACAACCCTCAAATTATTGTTCTGGATGAACCCTTATCTGGACTTGATGCCAATGCTGTTATTTTTGTTAAGGAACTTATTTCCTTGCTTGCAAAAGAAGGAAAAACAATTTTCTACTGCTCCCATATGATGGATGTTGTCGAAAAAGTATCCGATCGAATTTTACTTATAAACCAGGGGAGCATTATTGCGGATGGTACAATTGAGGAGCTAAAGACAGAAGCTAACGAATCTTTGGAGCATATATTTGCAAAATTAACAAATAGTGGCAGCAATACATTGGATGTCTCCAATATCATTAGAGCAATTCAATAACATGGAAAAACTCATCTTAAAGTTTATTCTTCTGTTTCCTGGGGTTTGGAAAAGCTTAGGTATTAATTTTGAACAGTTTAAGATCATCTTACAAACGAAAATCATTTTAGAAAACCGAAAACCTATTAGTTTTCGGAGACGTAGAACGGAGAAATCCTCCTCATCGTCTTCGATTTTACAATTTGTGTTATACCTGATTATTGGCTTGGTATTCATGGCCATACTTTTGTCAATTCCAGATAGATATTTAGCTGTTTCTATCATGCTGCTCACCTTTATCAGTATGCTAAGTATTACATTGGTTACTGATTTTTCACCTATATTATTAGATACCCGGGACCAGTATATCATTATGCCGCGTCCAGTTAACGACAGGACCCTATCGATTGCGCGAATAACTTTTATTGCAATAAAGCTGTTTAACCAAATAATTGCACTCACCGCACCAGTACTTGTTTATGTATTGTTTAATTGGGATATTACTTCAGTCCTTGTTCTATGTTTACAGCTTATGTTCAGCACCTTAATCGCTCTCATCGGTGTCAACGGATTTTACCTGATCAGTATTAAATACCTGCCCATCCAAGAGTTTAAAGATGTTATTACTTATATACAGATAGGCCTCTCACTGGTTCTTTTCCTGTCCTATTATGTTGGTCCAAATCTGATTCAATCTATTGTAGAATCTCATTTGACGATGGAACAGCTCCGATTTCTTTGGATATTTCCGAGTACTTGGATTGCATCTTTTCAACCCTTAATGTTCGGAGACCAAAATTTACCCGTTATCATGCTATCCATATTGGGGGCACTCACTCCCCTTGTAGGTGTCTATGCCTGTATCAAGTTATTTTCACGTGGATTTAATGCAAAAATAGCTGCATTGGCAAGCGCAGACATCTTCCCCAATGAAAATTTACCTTTGAAGCAGAATCATGGATCTAAACTGCCTGTTTATAAATGGATATCCGCGAAAGTATGTTCATCCGCAGTTGAAGAGGCAGGATTTGGCATTGTATGGCTGATAAGTGCTAAAACAAGAGAATTTAAACAACAGCTCTACCCTTCGTTGGCTTATTTGCCTATTTACTTTACTTTTTTATTTATACGTACTGGAGAAGAGCTCCCAATGGCGGACAAGATATTAAAAATTCGGGATTCAGGCCTGTATATCATTATGTTCTATCTCTCATTACTCACTATTTTAACCGTTTTCCAGCTTATTACTCAAAGCAACAAGTATAAAGCAGCTTGGATCTATCATACTGCTCCCATACACAAGCCGGGACAGTTGATGACCGGCGTTCTTAAGGCTTGTCTCATTAAGTATGTTTTACCTTTCAACGTCGTGTTTTTATGTATCTGTATACCCCTATTTGGTCTCAATTCAATTAATGATCTACTATTATCTTCTGCAGTTGGCGGCATTGAAAGTATTTTGATTATGCTTTTTATGGTCAAAAGCTACCCGTTTTCAAAAGCAAACCAATCCAATTCTAAAGCAATAACCAATTTATTCATCTTAGGCCTTTTGGGGATATTGGGCTTCTTACATAAAACAATCTTCCACTTCGAAACGCTAATTTGGATTTTAGCCGGACTCGGATGGATCATATTCTTTTTGATGTTAAAGTATCTACAGAAAGAAGATTGGAAAAGCCTTGCTTATGACGACAATTGATGAAACATACAGATTGTCTACCACCAACGGATAACACTTGAACAGGCATTTTTGCTGAAAACGCGCAATCTCTTTAGCCGAACATCTAAAGAGGCAAGCAGTATTCAGAGGGGGTGAAAAAAAATAACTATTCTCCATAAGGCAATAAAAGGGCTATACTTTCCTCTAGCCACCAAAATAAGGTATTTTGTAGAACAAGATATTTTTCATAAAAAAGCATCAACCTAAAGAGATTGATGCTTTTAGTAGCGGGGAGCAGAATCGAACTGCCGACCTTTGGGTTATGAATCCAACGCTCTAACCATCTGAGCTACCCCGCCGTTTCGGTATGCAAATATACCACTTCATGTGTCAATTCAAAAGATTTTTTTATTTTTTTACCAATTATCTAGTATTAAAACCGTCTATTAAGCGCAACAAACTCATTTTTAACCAAGTAAATTTATTATCTAAAAAAAGCAGATAACTTTTAAAAATTTGATCGTATTAAAAACGTAATATTTATCAAAATAAGGACTCAACTTTTCATAAAAAAACTTGCAATAACAAAATAAATATGTATTATTACAAATAATAAGTTTATGCAATAAAAAGCAATTTTGGAAGAGATTTGTAGCGGGGAGCAGAATCGAACTGCCGACCTTTGGGTTATGAATCCAACGCTCTAACCATCTGAGCTACCCCGCCATTTTGGGAATGCAAATATAGCTTATTTTTGATTTAAACAAACTAATATTTAAAAAAACATTTATATGGCAGATAAAATAAAATTCCAACTAGAATATATCATCAACTCTTCACCTAGAATTTTATTTCCGTATTTGCAAGAACCAAACGAATTGGCACAATGGTTTGCAGATGATGTAAACTATAAAGACACCGTTTATACTTTCATTTGGGATGATGAACCACACCGAGCAAAAATTGTAGCATCGAAAGAAAATAAATCCGTACGCTTTAAATGGCTTGATGATGATCCCTATTTTTTCGATCTGGAGATCGACCAAGATGAACTAACAAATGATGTTGCTCTTAAAATAACTGATTTCGCTAAAGAAGAAGATCTTGAAAACAGAAAATTAATTTGGAAAAATTCAATAGTCTACCTTCAGAGTGTTATAGGTGCATAAAAAAGCCTATCTTTGCAATATAATCCACCAAGGACTCCTAGGGGAGTTCTTTGGTGTAGAGATGCCTTAATGCAAAGGCATCAATTTGCTTAGCGTCACGGATGAAAAAAGTTCATTTACTTATTCTTCAAGCTTTCATAAAACCATTTATTGTCACATTTTTTATTGTGATGTTTGTGCTATTGATGCTTTTTCTATTCAAGTATATAGATGATTTGATTGGAAAAGGCTTCGAATGGTACACAATCATGGAGTTAATTGGCTATCAATGCGTTGTTCAAATTCAAATGGCAATGCCCTTATCCATGTTACTCTCCTCCATTATGACATTTGGAAATCTGGGTGAAAGCTATGAATTAGTTGCAATTAAGGCTGCCGGCGTATCTTTGCGCAAAGCGATGACTCCGCTATTCGTACTCGTCGCAATTTTCGCAACAAGTTCTTTTCTTTTCTCCGACTATATCCTTCCTGTAGTGAATTTGAAGATGGGGACATTACTTACAGATGTACGTAATAAAAAGGCCGATTTCCTTATTAAACCCGGAATATTTAACAATACGATCCCTGGCTACTCCATCCGCGCCCGAGGAAAAAACAAAGCGGGAACAATTCTCTACGACTTGATGATCTACGATCACCGCGGTGGCAATACGGCCAATAATGTACTTATGGCTAAAGAAGGCTATATCTACAATTCTCCCGACAACAATTATATGATTCTTAAACTTAAGGATGGTATACGTTACGAGGAGGCCCGGACTAAAAACTCCAAAACCTACGATCCACGTCAGCAATTTACGCGATTTAAATTCAAAGAAACTGAGCAAAAGTTTGATATGGGAAGCTTTCAACAGGGTAAAACAGATGAAAACCTCTTCAAGAGCCACCATGCCATGTTAAATTTGAAACAGTTGGACATGTATATCGACTCGAACCATATTAAGTTAGATAGTATGGGAAAAGCAATTTCCCGGACATTAGATACGCGATATAATATTTACTCGAAATATTTTAGTGCCAATCAACCTGGACAGCCCAAGGTCAAAGAAGCTAAAATCAAGCCTTTTAAAAATCTGATTACCGATCTTGTACCTCAAGAACAACGTTCACAAGTTACTATGAATGCACTAAACCAGTTGAATTATCTGAAGGAAGATTTGAATGGCCGTACGCTTGAGTTTAAAGATTATAAATCGAAAGATATCCGCTATCGCATTGAGTGGCATCGCAAGTTTACCCTTGCTGTCTCCTGTCTTTTGTTGTTTGCCATCGGAGCTCCGCTTGGGGCCATTATCAGAAAGGGAGGGCTTGGTCTTCCTGTAGTTATGGCCATTATATTCTTTCTGATTTATCATATTATTTCTACGGTAGCAGAAAAAACGGCTAAAGATGGCGCGATATCATCAGGGGTGGGGATGTGGATGGCAATCATTGTCTTAACACCACTTGCTGCTTTTCTAACGTACAAATCGACAACAGACTCCGCTTTATTTGATATTGATCAATATAAGTTAAAAGTAGAAGCCGCATGGAAATGGGTGAAAGAAAAGTTTTTAAAAAAGAATAATTTAAAAGAATCACATTAGATTGTGACAGGGCTATTATAAATAAATTTAGATTCTACACTAACTTTGTACCAATTACAATATATCAATAAATGGATTTCAAATTAAACACGATCGAAGAAGCGATCGCTGATATACAAGCAGGAAAAGTAGTAATCGTAGTGGATGACGAAGACCGCGAAAATGAAGGAGACTTTGTCACTGCTGCTCGCAATGCCACTCCTGAAATCATAAACTTTATGGCCACTCACGGGCGTGGATTGGTATGTGCTCCGATAACGAAAGAAAGAGCAGATGCATTACACCTTGATCTCATGGTGGGGCAGAATACAGCGGTATATGAAACGAACTTTACTGTTTCCATTGACCTTCAGGGATATGGCTGTACAACAGGAATTTCTGCGTCAGACCGTTCGAAAACAATTAAAGCAATGATTGATCCTAATATTCACTACGAAGAATTAGGTAGACCAGGTCATATTTTCCCCTTAATAGCAAAAGATGGCGGCGTGCTACGTCGTACTGGTCATACTGAGGCTACGGTTGACCTGGCTCGATTAGCAGGATTTGAACCTGCAGGTGTATTGGTTGAGATTTTAAAAGAGGACGGTGAAATGGCTAGGCTGCCCGAGCTCATGGATGTTGCTAAAAAATTCGATTTAAAGATCGTAAGTATTGAAGATCTGATCGAGTACCGCCTTAAACACGACTCTTTAATCAATGAAGAAGTCACCGTTAATATGCCAACACAATATGGTGATTTTAAAATGAAAGCTTTTACGCAGAAAGATACTGGCGAACAGCATTTAGCTCTTTACAAAGGTGACTGGAATGAAGACGAGCCTATTTTAGTTCGTGTGCATAGTTCTTGTGTTACAGGAGATATTTTTGGGTCTTGCCGATGCGATTGTGGCCCTCAGCTGCACAAAGCAATGGAAATGATCCAGCAGGAAGGTAAAGGTGTCATCGTGTACATGAATCAAGAAGGACGAGGTATTGGACTGATCAATAAACTACACGCATACAAGTTGCAAGAAAATGGATTAGACACAGTAGATGCCAATGTACAATTAGGATTTAAGGCAGATTTAAGAGACTACGGCGTAGGTGCACAGATCCTAAGAAATCTGGGGGTCACAAAAATGCGCCTCATGTCAAACAATCCTACGAAACGTGCTGGTTTGGTGGGCTATGGTCTTGAAATTGTAGAAAATGTACCTATTGAAATAACGGCAAATCCATTTAACGAAGAATATCTAAAAACCAAACGGGATCGTATGGGTCATACGATCATGAAAAATTTATAAGAACGATTTCGAAAAAGCGGTGTCTCAAAAAGCACCGCTTTTTTCACTCATATGCCCCCCGCCATAGTAACTCCTTCCTTTTTTATGATCCTTTCATGGCAGTACTCTCAATAAATAGCAGTAACTTCATCATATGGAACAACAAAGAAAACATATCATCTTTTTTGATGGGGATTGCTTGATTTGTAATCGCTTTGTTCAAAAACTGTTAAGAATAGATCGTAATAAAAAATTCTTATTTAGTTCCCTGCAGTCCGAATTTAGTAGGGCCACGCTGAAAAATATTCCTAAAAACATTGATTCAATCGTTTATTTATCTCCTGAAGGCAGCTTTATCAAAAGTGAAGCTGTTCTCAAAATCATTAAGCAATTGGGTTTCCCCTACACCATATGTTATTTACTGAAGATTTTACCCATTGCATGGAGAGATGCGCTTTATGACTATTTTGCTAAAAACCGTTATCAATGGTTTGGAAAAAATGAGTCTTGTAAGACACCTTCAAAAGCTGAAAGAGAAAGGTTCATTTGAACGAGAAATAAATTATTGAACAGAATTTCAATTTGAGGTGTTCAAACTATACTTGTAACAATAAAATTTACATCGATGAAAAATAAACTTTTAATTGAGAGTGCTTATATCAATGGGAAATTTATTACATCAAAACACACTTTTGACGTGATAAATCCTGCTACAGGAAAAGTTATCGCTTCATTACCCGATTTGAAAGTGGCCGATTGCAGTAAAGCGATAGATTTTGCTGACAAAGCGTGGAAAAGCTGGAAAAACACAACTGTAGTGGAACGTTCCGATATCCTCCGTAAATGGTACAATCTTATTCAAGAGCATAAGGACGATCTTGCAGAAATCATGACTTTGGAAAGTGGGAAACCACTAAGTGAATCTATGGTAGAAGTGGATTATGGTAGTTCTTTTGTAGCGTGGTTTTCAGAAGAAGGAAAGAGAGCCTATGGTGAAACGATACCTTCCCAGAAGAAAGGTAGCAGGATGATGACAATTAAACAAGGTGTAGGTGTAGTCGCGGCAATTACACCCTGGAATTTTCCCATAGCGATGGTGACCCGAAAAGTAGCTCCTGCATTGGCCGCTGGTTGTACAGTGGTACTCAAACCAGCTTCACAGACCCCGTTTTCAGCGATCGCACTAGCGAAACTTGCTGAAGAGGCAGGCGTTCCCAAGGGGGTGCTTAATATCATTACAGGAAGAGATAGCAGCGGAATAGGAAGAGAGTTAGCGACGAACGATCTGGTGAGAAAGCTTTCTTTCACAGGATCTACCGAAGTAGGAAAAACACTTATAGAACAATCAGCCTCGAACATCAAAAAAGTATCAATGGAGCTTGGCGGTAATGCCCCATTCCTAGTTTTTAACGATGCCGATATTGATGCAGCTGTTGAAGGTGCTATCGCTGGTAAATTTAGAAATTCCGGACAGACATGTGTATCAATTAATAGATTTCTTGTTCAAGAAGATGTTTACGATGAGTTTTCGATGAAACTTACCCAGGCCGTTAGTAAACTAAAGGTTGGTAATGGGCTTGATAAAGGTGTCCAGGTCGGCCCACTTATTAATGCGAAAGGCTTAGAAAAAGTACAACATCATGTACAAGATGCCTTAAATCACGGTGCCGAATTGGCTGCTGGAGGTAACGTAATCAAAGGCCTATTTTTCCAGCCTACTGTTCTGACGAACATTCCAAAAGAAGCACTTATATTTAGGGAGGAGACCTTTGGCCCAATCTGCGCCCTTTTCAGCTTTAAAACAGAAGAAGATGGCATAGCGATGGCCAACAATACTGAATTTGGTCTCGCCTCCTATTTTTATAGTACAAATATCAATCGCTGTTTCCGGGTAGCTGAGCAACTTGAAGCCGGCATGGTAGGTGTCAATACCGGTCTTATTTCAAATGCAGCCGCACCTTTTGGTGGGGTAAAACAATCAGGAGTTGGTCGAGAAGGATCAAAACATGGCTTAGATGAATATATGGAATTAAAATATATCTGCTTCGGCGGAGAATAAAAAAGGAGCAAATTGCTCCTTTTTTATTTCTTTAGAAAATCCAGAAGCTTTTCCCGGGTTGAGCTAAATGATAAGGCATCCCCTACTTTCTCATAATTCTGTTTGTCCACACAAGTTGGATAAGCATATTTAGCAAAGGTTAGCTTATTATCATCCCGTATAAACAATTCCATTAAATCGGCAATTTCAGAAACACGAAGTTGCATGTTTTGTAACTCCTGAGCAGCTAACGCGAGTTTATCCTGATCATTTTCTTTCTGATTCAACAGGTCATTCAATCGGTTAGAATCTGTTTTAAGGAATACTTCTTTATCCAGTTGACCATTTCCTTCATCTTTAGCATTTCCATGAGGACGATCTATACCATTACGATAAATTTCGGATTCCTCTGGCTGCCTGTATTGATTATTGCTCCTATCATGATCATAGCCATTCCGATTATAGGCCGGTGAATCACCACGACTTTCCAATTGGCTATATGGCTCATCATACTGCTCATCCTTATTTCTATCGTGATTATCATAAAATAAGTCGTTACGATAATTACCATTGCCATAACGATCAATAGGATTCATGGATTCTAAAATAATCCCCTTGTTTCCTCTTCTGTTACTAACAGAAAACACAACGTCCATGAATTGCCCATTTCTATCGACAAGTTGTATTCCGGAACCATTTAATGTGCGGTGCTGCCGATCGGCAAACACGATACGCAAATCATAACGTCTATTCTTCAAATGAGATACTTTGACACCCCTTGAAGCTCTATTATTATACAAAATGTCATTAATATACAGAAAAAAGGGTACATCTGTAGAGTAGATATTTAATGTACCACCCAAAGGTCTGTATCGTTGCGCAAAACCAGCTGCTGCTACAATAAGCAACAAGAACATACTTAGAATTTTTCTATACATAATCCTATTCTATTTATAATCTTTCGACTATAAAGAATCACAAAGGATTAAGAAAGCATAGAATTTAACGTTTTCGCTCAACACTCTTGTTCCGATATTTTTTATAAAGCTTTACAGCCATCATCAGCGCAATCGATAAAATTAACAGTCCCAAAACGCCAAATATCCAATTCAAGGCCGATTTTAAAACTACTGTAAAAACAATCGCGAATAGTAAAACTGTAGCGAGTTCGTTCCATAGCCTCAATTTTGTCGAAGACCAATTGGAAGACTCACTTTGTAATTGAAACATAATCCGCTGGCAGGAGAAATGATAAAATATCAATCCTAAAACGAAAGTGAGCTTAACATGCATCCAGCCCATCTTCAGCAAACCCGGATTCATATAAAGCATAACAAGTGCTGCGACTACAGTGAGGTACATTGCTGGAGTGGTTATAATCCACCACAATTTGCTTTCCATTACAGTAAACTGCCTATGCAAAATGCCATATTCTTCCGCAGGCCTAGATTTAGCTTCCGTATGGTAGATGAATAGTCGGACAATATAGAACAATCCAGCCATCCAACACACTACAAAGATAATGTGAACAGCTTTTGCATACAAATAGATCATAATTACAAAATTAAGAAAAGTTAGGAGCAATTGTCACCAGCAACTATGATTTGTATAAATCTTACATCCAATATACAAAAGTCGAATATCATCAGTTTCCGACCTGGTACAAAAAAACGACTTGCTTTCGCAAGTCGTTCTGTATATTTTAAGAGACCACAATTAATAGCGAAATTCTTTCACTACTTCAATGGCATATTTTACATTGTCAAATGGAATATCTGGCATTATACCATGCCCCAAGTTAAAGATAAACCCATTTTCACCTCGCATACGTTCAAAGAGTTCTGTAATCTTCCTTTTGATTACAGCCTTATCAGCATACAAAACAAATGGATCTAAATTTCCTTGTACAGCGATCCCCTGTGGTAGGGATTGTTTTATATTTTTTAAATCTGCATTCCAATCAATAGATATCACATCAGGCTGCGCTTCGACCATCATCGGTGCAAAAACAGACGATCCCTTGCAAAATGAAATAACTGGAATGTCTTGACGGTTTAATCTTGAAATAATCTGTTTATTATAATAATGTGAGAAATCACGGTAATCATTCCATGATAAGGCTAAAGCCCAACTATCAAATAATTGAATCGCATTAACACCAGCTTCGATCTGCATGTTCAGATAGTCAACAGTAACATCGGCGATCTTTTGAAGAATCATATGGGCCAGCTCCGGCTGATTATTCAACATCAATTTTGTTAACTTAAAATCTTTTGAAGATCCACCTTCGACCAAATAACTTAAAATTGTGAACGGTGCTCCTGCAAATCCAATCAAAGGAATACGCCTATCAAGACGTTGCTGAATCACCTTTATGGCATCAGCTACATATTGCAATCTATCCAAACAGTTAACGGATAAAGCTTCGGCATCCTTTACAGAACGAATAGGATTAGAAAAACGAGGTCCTACACCTTGTTCAAAAGAAAGATCGCCGCCCATTGCTTCGGCGGTTACTAAAATATCGGAAAATAAAATAGCAGCGTCAATACCCAATAAATCAACCGGAAGCATAGTGACATCAGCGGCGATTTCGGGTGTTTTGCACATTTCCAGAAAGGAATATTTATTCTTGATATCCCAATATTCTTTCATAAAGCGCCCAGCTTGGCGCATCATCCACACAGGAGGTCTCTCTGTCTGCTGCGAGAATGCAGCCCTAATCAATAAGTCGTTTTGTAAAATAGTACTCACTATAAATGTTTTGAAATTTCGTTTTCTATTTTTGTAATAACACTGTTCTGTCTAGCCGTCAGATGCAATTTATTGGCCACATCTGCATACGCTCTGGCTCTTTGGTAATCAAACTTTCGAAGTGCTATGTTTGCTAGATTAATCATAACCATGCCCTTTTCATTATCTTTTTTCCAAGGCAGACGTGATGCTAACTGGAAATGATATTCCGCCTCATCAACACGTTCTTCTTTCAGCGCAATATTTCCCATCATAAATTCATAGAAATTACGTCTACCTTTCCGCAGCGCGTCGGGGTTCTTAATTTCAGCCAACAATTTTTTTGCTTTCTCATAATCTTGTCTATGAAAAGCCTGTGTAGCCAAAAAAACAGACCCTTCTCTGAAATGGCTCCAAATCAAATAGCCTATTCCACCAGCTATCAGTACAGCAGTCTGATAATGACCTTGATATATGCCATAGCCCAAAAATAACGCGGCGATAAAAATAACGGCTATCCTAGCCTTAATTGTCATCATCTCTTATTACCTAGGCATAATTGTCTGTAAACTTATAACCAACACCGCGGATAGAATGAAAGTAAATTGGGTGTTTTTGATCCGGCTCGAAATATTTCCGGAAGGTCAGGATAAAATTATCGATCGTCCGTGTAGATGGGTAAACATCATAGTTCCACACGGTCTCCAATATTTGCTCCCTCGATACCGCCTCATTACGTCTTTCAATCAACAGCTTTAACAACATCGTTTCCTTTTTTGTCAAAGAAGTTATCGTACCATCCGCATGATGCAGTTCGTACGAATTGAAATAGATCGTTTTATCTCCTATTTGATAAGAATTTAGTTCTTTGAGATCATCAGGCTTCATGCCACGGCGAACTAGATTTCCAACACGCAGAATCAACTCTTCTAAGTTGAAAGGTTTCACCAAATAGTCATCTGCTCCTTTCTTAAGACCGGTAATCCGATCCTCACTGCTATTTTTGGCAGTTAAAAACATAATTGGAACTTCTGTATTTTGCAGTCGAATAGTTTCAGCAACTTGAAATCCATCAATTTCCGGAATCATCACATCCAAGACAACCAAGTTGAAACGCTCCTCCTTGAAGACTTTTAGTGCTTTTTTTCCATCGGTAGCCGTAGTGACACGGTAACCTTCCATTTCGAGATTCAACTTGATAGCTTCTAACAAGTGTTCTTCATCTTCGACAAGTAATATTCTTTGTTTACTTTGCATTTCTTTCAAATGTTACTTCAAAAATACTCCCTTTAGGAGTGTTATCTTTAACTTTAATGGTCGCGTCGTGTTTCTGCAACACGGTTTTCACGATATATAACCCCAAACCTGTGCCTTTGGTTTTCCGTGTAGCTTCACTGCCCACCCGATAAAACTTATTAAAGATAAGCTTTTTCTCTTCATCGCTGATACCAATACCATGGTCAGCAACAGAAAAAATTATTTTACTATTCTCCGTATATAATTTCACATCCACCATAGCACATGCGGGTGAATACTTAATAGCATTTTCAATAAGGTTAGTCACCACATTACTAATCGCAAACTTATCAGCATGAATAATAATATCCGCTTCCAAATAAGGTTTCAAAACTTGTGAACTACACGAATTCTTTTGCAGCCTGTCAACGATCTGTTCTACCAAAGAAGTAAAATTAAAATCCTCTTTCGGCATACTATAATTGCGGCTATCCAATTTGGTGGTCATTAGCACATTTTCCACTAAATCATCCAAACGCTCGATATCCTTTAGTGAATTACGCAAGAATGTCTGCTGTTGTTCCTTATCCAAATCGCGCCTCAAAATCGTTTGAATATACAGTTTGACAGAAGCCAAGGGTGATTTCAGTTCATGTGTAATGGCTAAAAGAAAGTTTTGCTGTTGCTGCAATAATTTCTGTTCTCTTTCCACCAGTCGTTTTAGTCGCCATGCTCCCCAAAGGAAGATAATTAGGAAGAAAATCCCTTCTCCAATGATCATGTTCTGCTTACTGGGGTCAAATCGAACGAACATCACCCCCCACCAGATCAATTGCATAACCGCATAAAACAATAGAAAATAAAAGAGTAACAGCGCTTTCTTCATGGGACAAAAATAGGTATTCAACTAGGTATTCGGAAATATCCGAAGGATTATGACACAAAGAAGAAAATTAACGGAGTCGCAACATTAATAATTCATTACAATACCCCTGATATATCTTCACTGCAACATGCTTTCTACCAATTTAACAATCAAATAACGGATACTCTTTCGTATTTCAGACGATTTTATTTTAGTTTTGCATATGTTTAATCAGGGAAAAAAAGACATTTTCTTCGATCTGGATCATACGATTTGGGATTTTGATAAAAATGCCGAAGAAAGTCTTCACGAGTTATATTTTAAATACAAGTTTGATCGCTTGTTTAATCAAGAGTCGTCCACCCGTTTTATAGAAACTTATACGATCAACAATCATCGGCTTTGGGGACTTTATCATCACGGAAAGATCTCAAAACCCGAACTCAGGACAGCACGGTTTGCCGATACCTTTACAGAACTCGGTGTGGATCCAGAATTGTTTCCTGAGGAATTCGAATTAGAATATCTCGCCATCTGTCCCCAAAAAACAAATCTGTTCCCCAATGCTCATGAAACGCTGACCTATTTAAGTGACAGATATAATCTTCACTTAATATCCAATGGTTTTAAAGAAGCGTGTGAAACAAAATTGGAAAAAAGCGACTTAAGAAAATATTTCAAACATATTTTTATTTCAGAGGTAGTCGGCGTAAACAAACCGGATCCTCGAATATTTGAATTTGCCATGGCGACAGCCTTTGCGCAACCTCAGCTGTCATTGATGATTGGAGATAACCTTGATGCCGATATCCGTGGTGCAGTAAATGCTGGGATGGACGCCATTTTCTTTAACCCTACTAGCGCCGAAAAGCCCGAGGATGTCGACCATATGATTATCGATTTAAAAGAATTACAATCGATACTATAATAAATAAAAAAAGCAGCTTAAAGCTGCTTTTTTTATTTTAATACCTTTACGGTAATATTCTTAAACCATACATCGTTTCCATGGTCTTGGAGACCAATAAGCCCTGACTTACTATCGCCACCAACATTGCTCAACAATTCAAAAGCCAAAGGCCACTTTTCTTCACTGAATTTACTCTTTTGCAATAAATCAATCCATGACTTATCCCACAATGTATACTCTACAACTTTTACACCATTCTGAAAATGCTCTACCTTTCCATTATTGACTCTGATCTTAACCTTATTCCACTCGCCATATGGTTTACCATTCTGTGGTTTGGCCGGGATCATATCATATAGTGATGTCGATTTTCGGTTTCCGTCAACACCCATTTTTGCATCAGGATGGTTTTCATTGTCTAAAACCTGACATTCTGGAGACGATATATATATCGGTTGTCCCTCAACCTCCTTGGCTAAAAAGAAAATTCCCGAATTTGCTCCTTTGGCAACTTTCCATTCCATTTCTAATTCGAAATTTTTGAAATCATGAGCAAAAATTAAATCTCCCCCATCTTCCTTTCCAAGATTAGCTTGGCTATCAAATTTGATTGCACCTTCATTAATCACCCATCGTTTAGGAACGACAGTCTTATCATAGCCTCTCCAGCCGTCCATAGAAGTACCATCAAAAATAACATAAGCTCCAGCCTTATTTTTTTTAAATTTCTTGATATCTACACGTGGTAAATCTAAGATTTTGTAAGCAGGAACTTCTTTCTTTGTCTGCCCTATGGCAGTATTTAAGTGTGCTGAAAAAGCAATCACCGATACCGCAAGAACTGTTTTTAATACCTTCATTCTTTTTAGTTTTAGGTTTGTTTTAAAATTAAATTTAAGCATTTGGGATTACAAAGAGCAATATTTTTTAATATTCCTCTCCTTCCCCTAATTCATTTGTGTTTGACACCTTCTTCTTTGATTTGTTTAAATCTTGGCTACCAAACCGGTAGGAAAGCGACAAAGTAAACATTCTCTTCATCCAACGGTGTTCAAAATTAGAACTCAATTGTGGTGTCTCAGTAAAGCCCTGCATTTTCCGTGTATTAAATACATCTCTAACATTGAACATAATAGATGCCTTCTTATTTAGCACATCTTTTTTCAATGCAACATCAACACCTTTCATAGCGTTCATCTTTCCTTGTGCCATCACCCGCGAAGAGTTATATTCACCACGAACTTGAGCGGAAAACGTTGGCGTAAAACGGTAATTAGCCGTTAAATTGGTATTGTATGCAAAACCATTGGATGCTTTAACATTATAAGCCTCATTAGCCTTAAAATTGATATTGATCAGATTAAGATTGAATGTAAAATCAAAATCCTTAGTCGCATTGACTTTAGAGATAAATTCAAATCCGGAGAGATTTCTACTTGTCAAGTTCTCCCATCGGCTGTAGGTCACACTGCTCAAGGTGTCCACAAAATAAACATAAGGCTGCATCACCTCATTGGTATGATTGAAGTACGCAGAAGAAATCAAATTCACCTTACCTAAGGTTTTGGCAAAACTCAGCTCAAAGCCGTGAACATCTTCAGGCTTCAGATTGGGATTCCCCTGCCGTCTGTTCATGTCATCTGAAACATTCAAGAATGGATTGACTTGCCAACCTCTCGCTCGCTGAACTCTTCTAGAATAACTGAATTGAATTTTATCACCTTCATCACCAACATTGTATGTTAAAAATAAGGTTGGATATAGACGAAAGAAGTCTTGACTGGCCTTAGTTTCCTTGTCAATAACAGTTGGATCTTTTGAAAAGTAAGTAGAATTTAGGTTGAATTGCTCAGCACGCAAACCTACTTGATAACCTATTCTATCCGATAGTTTCCCTTGGTAGTTGGCATATAAGGCATGAACAGTAGACGTAAAATCAAAATCATTGCTGATGCCATAGTCTGGCAGATAGCTACCATTTGCTACCGACAACGTATCCGAGAATTGAGTATCAAATGACTTTCTGATTTGCGAACGATAACCTGCTTCAAATTTACTCTCTTCTGAAAAAGGGAGCACATAATCCGCTTGTATATTGATATTTTTACCGTCTTCCGAACTGACATTATTTCGGCCTGTACTAGGTGTTCCAGAGGTAAACTCCTGTAAAAAAACATTGGTGCCATCTTCCTTATCGCGGCCATAGCTGGCATTAGCGGTCAGTTCTTCACCAGATCTCTTAAATTGATGTCTAAAATCCATTGTAAATTCATAGCCCAGATCATCCTCGAGTTGGCGAGAAGTTCTAGTGCTCGTGCCGGATAAGGTTGGGTGATTAAAATAATGGTACCATAAGTCCTCACCACGGTTATTATCCCTTATGCTCACATTACCAGAAAGGCTCAAGGATGTTTTATCAGAAAGACTATAGTCCACTCCAGCTTTTATCGTATGACTATTACCTTTTCTTGATGATTCCGAATTATTTGATATCTGGCTATTGTTATTTTTAAAGATATTATCAACGGCACCGCTTCCAACCATATGGCGTTTGTTGAAATTATAAGATCCAAAATAATTAAACTTTTTATCCCTATAATTCAAGGTCAGTCCTGCCATGTAGTTATCATAAGACCCGGCAGAAGTATTGATAGAACCATTTAATCCGGTTCTGATATTCTTCTTTAAAACAATATTGATGATCCCAGTCTGTCCCTCAGCGTCGTATTTGGAAGAAGGATTGGTAATGACCTCAACTTTATCGATTGAATTAGCAGGTAGGCTTTGAAGCAACGAAGTCACATCACTTCCGGCTAAAGCGGACTCTCGGCCATCGATTAAAATTTTCACGCTACTCGACCCACGCAAACTGACAGATCCGTCCTGATCAACCTGTAGGGTTGGGACATTAGCTAATACATCAGTTGCAGTTCCGCCAGCACTTACCAAACTCTCACCTACATTGAACGTTTTACGGTCTATACCAATTTGCATGGCTGGAACCCTACCTTCAACAACCACTTCATTCAAGATATTACCTATGGACTTCAAAGCAATTCGGCCTAAATCTTTACTCTTTCCTCCTAAGACCTCTACAGCATCAATAGATTTTGCTTCATAGCCGACATAGGAAAAACGTATATTGTATTTACCGGGTTTAATATCAGATAACAAGAGAAATCCCTGGTCTACAGACTGTCCACCTTTCACAACGGTATTATTTTTCGCATCCAGGAGTGTGGCACTCGCGGATAATATAGGCTTAGCAGTTGCGCTATCAACCAAAATAGCTTTAATTTGACCCGTTTGAGCAAAAAGAAAAACAGGTAAAAACAATAAAAATAAAAAAGATTTAAACGATTTAGCGTTAAACAACATGAGAGCTTCAGCTTAGTTTATAGTTATGATCTACAAAGAAAACTAAAACTTATAGACAAAATAGAAGCGTAACCATATTATTACGGTAACAAAAGAATGGCAAGTTACTCTACAGAGACAGTTAATCCTTCGGCTTTCAAAATTTTGCGATAAATTTCCATCTCCGTATAACTCCCTTCCAATACAGCACATTTTCCTTCAGTATGTACTTTCCAGGCAATCTTCTCGGCTTGCTTTTCGGTATATTGCAAATGATAAATCAAGCAGTGAATCACATGTTCAAACGTATTGGTTTCATCATTCCATAAAATGAGTCGATTAGACTCTTTGACAGAGGCTAAAATCTCTTCTAACGTAAAGGTTTCTTCAGCAGTTTGGGTACCCATTCTGCAAAAATAGAATATTTTTTTCTAAATTAACGACATTATAAAAGGGAAGAATACAATCAATTAGCAGAATTTATTATGTTACAGTCAAAAATTGCCGGAATCGGCTATTACGTTCCAAAAAACGTCTATACCAATAATGATCTTACACGCTTTATGGATACCAGTGACGAATGGATTCAGGAACGAACAGGAATTAAAGAACGTAGATATGCTGACAGAATCGGTGAGACCACCACAACAATGGGAGTCGAAGCGGCTAAAATTGCTATAGAGCGTGCCCAAATTACCCCGCAGGATGTTGATTTTATCATCTTCGCAACACTATCCCCAGATTATTATTTCCCGGGCTGTGCGGTTTTATTACAAAGGGAAATGGGGATGAATGAAGTTGGCGCATTGGATGTCAGAAACCAATGTTCGGGATTTATATATGCCCTCTCTATAGCCGACCAATTTGTAAAAACAGGTATGTATAAAAATGTGCTGGTCGTCGGCTCAGAAAAACATTCTTTTGCCCTCGACTTTTCAACCAGGGGACGAGCCGTTTCCGTAATTTTTGGCGATGGTGCAGGAGCGGTCGTTGTGCAACCAACAGCGGAAGATGGCAAAGGTATACTGAGTACACATTTACATTCAGACGGAGCAGAAGCCGAAAAGCTAGCTATGTATTACCCGGGGGCATCCAGCGGAATATGGCTGGATGAAATGCCCAAATGGCCCGAGCAGGAATTAGGAGGATTATTGATGACCAAAGAGATGCTCGAAGACGGGACTGCATTTCCAAATATGGATGGACAGGCTGTTTTCAAGAAAGCTGTTGTCAAATTTCCTGAAGTAATTCAAGAGGCATTGAAAAAAAATAATTTAAAAACCAACGATATCGATTTACTGATTCCACATCAAGCCAACCTCCGCATCTCCCAATTTATACAGAAAACACTTCAATTAAGGGACGATCAAGTTTTCAACAATATTCAAAAATATGGCAATACCACTGCGGCCTCTATTCCGATCGCATTATGCGAGGCTTGGGAAGAAGGAAAAATTAAAAACGGTGATCTTATCTGTCTGGCCGCCTTTGGAGCAGGATTTACATGGGGATCAGCGCTAATTCGATGGTAATGTAGTTCACAAAAAAAGGTGCTGATCATATGATCAGCACCTTTTTTTGTGTTCACCCGAATAAAAACTATCCGTTTGATAAAGCAGCGGCCCCTGATACGATCTCTGTCAATTCTGTTGTAATTGCTGCTTGACGTGCCTGGTTGTACGATAGCTTCAATGATTTTAATAAATCACCTGCATTTTCTGTCGCTTTATCCATCGCTGTCATACGTGCTCCATGTTCCGAAGCATTTGAATCCAAAACAGCTTTGTATAATTGAATTTTGATTGCTTTAGGAATCAACTCTTCGATAATCTTCTCTTTGGAAGGCTCGATGATATAATCCACCTCAGCTTCTATTTTTGCTTTATGCGTATGTTGTTTGTCTTCCTCGGCTGGTGGTATTAAAGGTAAAATCTGCTCCGCTGTCAGCTCTTGAACTGCAGCATTTTTAAACTGGTTGTACACCACTTCAACACGGTCAAAATTACCTTCTTTAAATTGTTCCATGATAAATTCAGTCACCACGGATACCCCACCAAAATTTAAATCAGAAAACAAATCAGAGTGATTAGCTACCACATTAAAGTTACGCTTCGAAAAGAAATCATAACCTTTCTTACCAATACCAATGATACTCAAATTTCCTTTTGCATGTTGCTCGGCATATTTGTTAGCGATCAAGTTATTAGTTGCTTTGATAACATTTGCGTTGAATGCTCCAGCCAAACCTCTGTTAGAAGAAACAACAACGATCAACACCTTATTTGGCTCGCGATCTACAGTAAACGGAGAATTACTTCCCTCCACGCTTGCAGAAACATCCGCCAAAATATCTCTTAGTTTATTCGCATATGGGCGCAATTGTAAGATAGCGTTAGTAGCGCGCTTCAATTTAGCAGCCGAAACCATCTTCATAGCTTTTGTAATCTGCTGCGTTGATGATACGGAGGTAATCCGGTTTCTTACTTCTTTTAAATTTGCCATATTTGTTTTAAGTATTAAGTACCTAGTATTGAGTATCGAGCCTTGTCAATAGACTCAATACCAAATACTCATTACTATTAATATTTTGATGCTAAATCCTTAGCTACTGTTTCTAATACTGCAGTTAATTCATCAGAGAACTTACCAGCTTTAAATGCTGCCAACACTTCTGGATGACGTTGTTCCAATTGTGTTAAGAACTCCTCTTCAAATTCTCTAACCTTATTTACAGGAACATTACGCAATAAACCCTTAGTTCCGATGTATATGATCGCAACTTGTTTCTCTACGGAAACTGGAGAGTATTGACCTTGTTTTAAGATTTCAACATTACGAACCCCTTTGTCTAACACAGCTTTTGTAGCAGCATCTAAATCAGAACCAAACTTAGCAAAAGCTTCCAATTCACGGTACTGCGCTTGATCTAACTTTAAAGTACCCGATACTTTCTTCATCGGTTTGATCTGTGCGTTACCACCTACACGAGATACAGAGATACCTACGTTGATCGCTGGACGGATACCTGCATTAAACAAATTAGACTCCAAGAAGATCTGACCATCTGTAATTGAAATTACGTTGGTTGGGATATAAGCAGAAACGTCACCCGCTTGTGTTTCGATGATCGGAAGCGCAGTCAATGAACCACCACCTTTCACCAAATGTTTGATTGATTCTGGTAAATCGTTCATGTTGCGTGCGATATCATCCGAAGAGTTGATTTTCGCTGCACGCTCCAACAAACGGCTGTGTAGATAAAATACGTCACCTGGGTAGGCTTCGCGGCCCGGTGGACGACGCAACAATAATGAAACCTCACGGTAAGCTACAGCTTGTTTAGACAAATCATCATAAACAATCAATGCCGGACGGCCTGTATCACGGAAAAATTCGCCGATAGCAGCACCTGCCATTGGCGCATAGAATTGAAGTGGAGCAGGATCAGCAGCAGATGCAGCAACAACTACTGTATAAGCCATCGCACCTCTTTCTTCCAATGTCCGCACGATATTCGCAACGGTAGAATTCTTTTGACCTACGGCAACGTAGATACAGAATACAGGTTGCCCTGCATCATAAAATTCTTTCTGATTCAAGATCGTATCAATACAAACAGCTGTTTTACCTGTTTGACGGTCACCAATAACCAACTCACGTTGCCCACGACCAACTGGAATCATCGCATCGATCGCTTTGATACCTGTTTGTAATGGTTCAGTTACCGGTTGACGGTAGATAACACCTGGAGCTTTACGCTCGATCGGCATTTCATACAAATCACCTTGAATAGGTCCTTTACCATCGATTGGTTGACCTAGAGTATTTACAACACGGCCCAACAAGCCTTCACCAACTTTGATGGATGCAATACGATTGGTACGTTTAATAGTATCCCCTTCTTTGATTTCATCAGAAGGGCCTAAAAGTACAACACCAACATTGTCTTCTTCCAAGTTTAATACAATACCTTGTAATCCGTTATCAAATTCAACCAACTCACCGGACTGAACTTTAGTTAAGCCGTAAATACGAGCAATACCGTCACCTACAGCAAGTACGGTACCCACTTCCTCTAGTTCGGCTTCTGATTTAAAGCCCGACAATTGCTCTCTTAGAATTGCCGAAACTTCATCTGGTCTTACCTCTATCATTTTAATTATTATAAGGGGTTTTTTGATTTATTTTACTTCAAATCTCAGAAAAAAACTAATTATTCTGATTTAAATATCTTTCCAATTTATTCAACTTACCAGCAATACTTGCGTCAATCTGGCGATCGCCGATATTGACCACAAAACCACCGATCAAATGATGATCAACTTTATTGACCAATATCACTTGAGCATTGGTTTCCTTTGCAAGTACATCTTTCATCGCCGCCAAATTAGCTTCAGAAAGTGGTGCTGCAGATGTAACTGTAGCTTTCACAATTCCTTTTACCTCATTATACTCACGAATAAATTCTTGAGCAGTGGCATATACAATTTCGCCACGACCTTTATTGATCATGATCTTAAAGAACGCCAAGATATTTGGATTGATCTTATCTTTAAATAGCGCATCCAATATGTTTTTCTTTTTATCCAAAGGGACAATAGGATTGGCCAAAACAGCTTGCAATTCGGTACTGGATTTCAAAACCGCAATGAATGAATCCATATCGGTCTTGATTGTTTCCAGTGAGCCTTGCTCGCCTGCCAAGTCAATTAATGCCTTCGCATATCTCGATGCTACTTTAAATACTGACATAATTCTATTTCGTAATTTGAGTGACCGGATTAGTTCAATTTAACGTCATTAAGCAAATCTGCTACTAAAGCTTCTTGCTTTCCTTGGTCCTCAAATTCTTTGTTTAACACTTTACGAGCAATATCCAAAGACAAAGAAGAAACCTGAGACTTCACCTCAGCCAAAGCTTTGTTCTTTTGTTCATTGATCTCCTCTTTCGCTTGAGCAATCATTTTTGCACCTTCAGCTTGCGCCTGAGTTTTTGCCTCAGCTACGATCTTATCTTTAAGCTCTTTTGCCTCCTTAAGGATAACGTCGCGTTCTGCGCGTGCTTCTTTCAGTAATTGTTCGTTTTCATTTGTTAAACGAGCCATTTCCAATTTAGCTTTTTCAGCTGCCTCCAAAGCACTTGCAATACCTTTTTCACGTTCGTCTAGGGCATCAACAATTGGTTTCCAAGCGTATTTACCTAATAAAAAGATAATAACGACAAGGACGATGACCATCCAAAAAAACAAACCGTACGAAAACGAATGTATTAATTTATCCATTGTTATACTATATAATGATAATTTTTATTTTTTAAGATTCAGGAATAATATAACCTGCAACCAACCGTTGCAGGTTATATCATAAAACCGTTGTGACTATTTACCTAATAATAAAGCACCGAATGCTAAACCTTCAAGTAAGGCACCAATGATAATCATTGCAGTTTGGATTTTAGATGCTGCTTCTGGTTGACGAGCGATAGCTTCCATTGCAGAACCACCAATTTTACCTAAACCTAAACCTGCACCGATAACGATTAAACCGGCTCCAATTAAATTGTACATAATGTATGATTTGAATAATTAAAAAATTTGCTAATTAATGATCGTGATGTTCTTCAACAGCCATACCGATAAACAAGGATGACAACATCGTAAAAATAAACGCTTGTAAGAAGGCAACCAATAATTCAATAACCATCAAGAAGATTGTTAAGAACATGGAAACACCGACACTACCCACTACTGTCAATTGGTGTTGCAATAAATAAACAATTGCAATCAATCCCATCACAACCGTGTGACCAGCTGTAATATTTGCAAACAAACGAACCATCAAAGAGAATGGCTTTGTAAACAACCCCAACACTTCAATTGGTGCCAAAACGAATTTAAATGGAACAGGAACACCTGGCATCCAGAAAATATGTTTCCAATAGTTTGCGTTTGCTTTGATATTTACAATAAAAAAAGTAAATAGAGCCAAACATAATGTTACTGTAATGTTACCTGTCACATTAAAGCCTAGTGGTGTCAAACCAACCAAGTTCAAAATCCAGATCAAGAAAAATACAGACAATAAATACGGCATAAATTCTTTATAACGATGACCAATGTTTGGAATTGCCATCTCATCACGCACATAGATAACCAAAGGCTCTAATACACGTCCTACACCTTTAGGTAAGTTGTTAGCACCCTTTTTATAAGTTTTAGCCAAACTTATAAATGCCCAAAACATTAAAAACGCAGCCAAAAATAAACCTACAACACTCTTTGTGATCGAAAAATCTAAAGGCATGTCTACAGACGGATGAAAATCTGTAGCTTCATGAATTTCATGAGAACCGACAACATAAGAAGTTTCAAATTCCTTTTTCACTTCCTTTCCATTCTCGTTTACAGTCATAACATAACTACCATCGGCATTTTTCCGGTATTCATGACCAGCTATATTACCAGTAGCATCGGTCTTATAAATTTTTCCATGGTATAATGCATAGTATTGACCATCAACCTCAGCAACCTTATTACCGTGATCAAATGCAGAAGCCATAAAAACTTTCAAGCCATTGTCAATCAAAATAACTGGCAACGAAAAGCCAAAATGCTTACCTGTCTCTTCGTCGGAAAAGAAGCTAAAATAATAATCATCTTGTAAGTGATGCTCAATATGGCTATTGATTTCCTCAGCCTGCGATTTTTCTCCGTGTGCATTCTCATTGGCCTTTGTTAAAAATGGCGCAACTGCAAACAGAATAACTGCTAAAAATTGAAGTGTTCTTTTAAGACTCACGATACTACTATTATGTTATTTAAAATTTTTGCGAAAATACTACATATAAAGCACAAAAGCTACTTTAATATTACATTTTTTTGAAAAAACTATCGTTTTCTCCCTTAGGATTTGTTTAAAGCCTTATAAGCAAATCCAACATCGTAAAAAAGGAATAAAACGACAACGATCAAATAGTTATATTTTAAAATATCGGCATGTGGTTTTGCTAGCCCGCTATGGATATACAAATAATTTAGGACAAATTTTAACGTCAATAATCCTAAGAAAATAAAACCGACATATGGTGGGAATTGCTGCGAAAAATAACGCACTCCTGCCATAATAATAATCGATAAAATCAATTGAAAAACATATATTTCATACAATGGAAAATGTAGATCGTCAAGATTTTGTATTCCATCAAAAGATTTTAACAAAAAGAAATGAAGGGCAAATACCAATACCGCAACAAAAAATAAAATAAGTGCCTGCTTTAAATATACTATCATCTATCGTTTAATCGATTCACTTGTCTAATGACCTGGTAGAGAGAAATCCCAATCCCAGCAAGGGTACAGATTTTCATCCATAATTGGTTATCACTATGAAACTTGCCGTCCAACCAATCTCCTAATAAATAAAATACGTAAATGGTAAAAACCATCTGAGTAGAAATAGTTGTCAACACAAGCCACTTGTTAGGATCTTTCTTGTCTTCCATAAGAAATCGTAAGGTTATCAATGGGCTCTCAACAAACTACATCACAATATTTGTTACAAATATACATCATAAATCCTTATTGCCTACAATCCCAAAACTTTTTGTCCAATTTTAATATCTGGGTAGTCTATATCTGTCCCCAAAAGCATTTTAAGTTCAGAAGACGATTTATCCGGGTTTGTCCGGATCACATCTAGTATACGATCCAACTTCTCTTGCTCGATCAAGTCTGTAGCCTCCACTTCTGTACCTACAAAGGTAATCAAATGTCCGTAAATCGTGCCTGCAACCATCCCGCGCTTACCTGCTATATCAGCAATGCTCATTCCATCCTTAAACATTTCTAGAGAAATCTCTTTGGTATCTAATTTTCTAGGCCCTTCTTCATCTGCAGTTTGTGCAGCCAAATCATCTTTCTCTTTGGTCTTCACACTGGCAGATACATCCAACATGGCCGTTTGAAAATCTTCCCGCTTGGATAGTGTAGCAGCAATAAGCAGACAATGCTGCAACTGTTCGCGTTTTCGCTTGTAATCAAGCAATAGCGCTTTGAGCTCGTCAATATATTTCTTGGTACGTTTTCGTATCTGATATTCTTCAATATGTTTGTTCAACGCATCAATCAGATCGGTATCCATTTTTGGCAAAAACCAATTGACTGCCGCGGTAGAACGCTCACAGATAACATCGTAATCAATTGCATTTTTATCACGTAATAAATCATATAAAACAACGATAAACTTATGGGCAACTTTCTCTTGCATCTGCAGGTGCTTGACCAGTTGCTGAAAAAACAATACCGCTTGTTCCTTACCATCAATGTTACGTTCTTCGAGCGACTTCAATAAATCAGACGTCTCCGCCAATAAGCCATCCCACCGAAAACCGTGCATTAAAATCTGACCAAGGTAATTCCGTTGACACTGCTCCAGAATCGAATTGATATCAGGCTGCGCCTGCGCGCGCTGTGCAAACTCAACGACCTGATAATCGGTACGAATGGCATAAGAAGGAATGATAGACTTTAATACAAGTCCATCTAAACTCGTTAAACGGCTCAATGCAACATAAACCTGACCTGCTGCAAAAGAAGTACCCGCATCAATGATTGCTTTTTCAAATGTTAAGCCCTGACTTTTATGGATAGTGATCGCCCAGGCGAGCCGAAGTGGAAATTGTGAAAATGTACCTAAAATTTCCTCCTTGATCTGATCCTGCCCCTTATCATAATTATAACGGATATTCTCCCAAGTTTCCCTTTTAACGCTTACAGACTCCGACCCATCAGGAAAGGTAACCGTTACAGTTCCTTGCACAGTGTCTATGTCCTTTACCGTACCTATCTTACCATTATAATACTTACGTTCATCTCCCGAATCGTTGCGAATAAACATGACCTGTGCTCCTATTTTCAATGACAATGTTTCCTCTGCAGGATAGGAGCCCTGTGCAAAATCATCCTTTACTACCGCTTTAAGGTTTAACATTTTACCAGATAATGATGCCAATTTAGCACCGTTTATTTCATCGGCATTTCGATTATGAGAGGTCAATGTAATGTATTGCTCTGCTTCATTTGGAACAAAGTCCTGCTGATAGTAACCATTTAGGGTCTTGAGCATATCACTTGTACATTGATTGTTTCGTATGGCATTCAAAATGGAAATGAAGCCCTCATCTTGCTGACGATAGATCTTATTAAGTTCTAACATCACCAAAGGATTATCTCTCAATATCTTGGCATTGAAGAAGAAAACAGAAGAGTAATGATCTTTTAATACATTCCACTCTGCATCTTTCACGACAGGCGGCAACTGGTACAAGTCTCCGATAAACAACACCTGCAATCCGCCAAAAGGCCGCATATCGCGACGAACAGATTGGAGGATAACATTAATCGCATCCAAGGTATCTGCGCGAACCATCGAGACCTCATCAATCACTAACAGTTCAAGTTCCTGCAAAATCGCCCGGCGTTGCTTCGTCAGTTTAATCGTGCTAAAAAGACGTGATTTATTGTAAATATGACTATCCTGCTCATCCCACCGCAACTCATAATCTTCTATAAAAGTTCCAAAAGGAAGCCAAAATAAAGAGTGCAAAGTCGTTCCGCCTGCGTTCATCGCTGCAACGCCAGTAGGTGCCGTAATCGCCATCTTCTTGTAACTATGCTCCTTTATATACTTCAAAAACGTCGTCTTTCCGGTACCTGCCTTCCCTGTAATAAATACGTTTTGATTCGTTTGGTTAACGAAAGCAACAGCCTGCATAAATGCAGTATTTTCCCGATCGACTTGAAAGTTTGACATATCCTGAAATTAGATTGATCACAAAATTAGCAATTTCATTTTTAACTTTACCTGGCACATGGCGATTGAGCACGACCAAAGAAACGACTATAGTCGGCATGTAAATATTGCTAAAACGGTTAACTTAAATTATTAATAGATTTTTTTTATATTTAGCTGCTAAATTAACGAATAACAAATTTTTAGAATTGTAATATGGCTATAGATAAAATTGCATTGTTTGAAAATGTACAGGAAATGCTGACTTCCAAAGGTTTTCGTATCGATAAATCAGATGCAGCGCGTCCTTGGGGCGGATTTTTCGTCATTGACGAATCGCAGGCGCAGGAATTTGCCGATGAATATTTCGGCGGAATGGATGTACAAGAATTAAGAATATCCGGAAAATTAAGTCCTAAAATTCTAATTGTTGCACCGGATAAAAGACTATCTTGGCAATATCACCACCGCCGGGCTGAAATCTGGCGGGTTATCCAAGGTAACGTAGGGGTTATGGTTTCTGACACAGATGAAGAATCTGTTGTATCTACATTGAAAGAAGGGGAAACAATCCGATTGCGCCAAGGACAACGTCACCGTTTAATTGGATTGGACGGCTTCGGTATTTTAGCAGAAATTTGGCAACATACAGATGCCAACAACCCTTCTGACGAAGACGATATCGTTCGCGTACAGGATGATTTTGGCAGATAATATTCAATAACCGCCATGAACAAAAGAGCGATAACCAATTATTGATGGGCTATCGCTCTTTTTTTAGCCGCCTACAATGCCCGTAGAGCTCTTTCAGTCCCTAAAATAGAATTTCATCTTTTCATGTCAGCCTATAACTCTTCCCATCCATTATAGATTTTCTATCGGTCAATCCAGTAGAGAATAGTAATTTTTATTATTTTAGTAAAGATATAATCAACTATGACATGATGAGCAACGACGACACTAAAAGAGGATCTGGTATATTAAACAGTCTGAAGAAATTAATTTTTGAAGATGATAAACCTCAACAAAACCAGCACCCACAAACGCCATCGGCGCCTGCACCAAATGCTATTCCAAACACCCCTTATAAGGAACCATCCTATTCTCCAGCTCCGCCAACAACTGGAAAAACACCTCCCCCAATACCCATAACGGCCAACGATGGAACTACCGACCTTAAAGAAATGAAATTAAAGGTCTATGCTATCCTGGAAAAACTAAATGAACAAGGGGTAGACTTTTTTGAGGTATGGAATGCTGCAGCAGCAATGGGTAAAGTGGAGGAAAACACCCTCAAAGCAGCTTATACCTCGCTTAAATTTGTAGACAGTTCGTTGTCCAAAGAAAAATTGATAGCAACTGGCACAAATTATGCTAATAAACTCAAAGAAACCATTGCCAAAGAATCGGAACAGAAACAGGCTGAAAAGAAAAAAACTGAACAGGACCGAACCTTGGAGATTGCAAATCTGAATGCTGAAATCAAAACAATAACGGAAAATATTGCAAAATTGCAAGATGATTTACAGAAAAAACAGCTCGCTTTGGGGCAAATTAATGAAAAGTACGAACCCAAAATTAAAGACATTGAACAAAAAATAAACATCGGCAGTGCAGCCGTTGATGAGGTCGTTACCGAAATCAATACGACATTGCGTATGATTAATCAATCAATAACATAAAAATAAATCAATGGAAAGAAAAGATCAATATGTTAACATTCCCGCTGAGATAAAGACGCAACTTCCGATATTTCAAGTATTGGGCGATCATCTGCCTGCACAGCTACAATCCCCAGAAGCAAAAAAAACTGCGTCAAAGGTTTTCTTTTGGGCAATTTTACTCGGTGGCGCATTTGCATTTTTCAAATATTTACCGATTATGTTGGAGTATGCTGGAAAAAGCATACTTTTTGTCATATTTAGTATTATCCTGATTACCTTATTGTTGTTAGCCCCCAAAATCATCGCACTACTGCATCGGCTTGGCACTGTTTTACTCTTTAAAGGAGAAAAATCAATCATTAGAAATAACCCAATAGAGACCCTACAATTGCTATCAAGAGATGCAAAAGACACGCTGAAACGAGTAAAGGAAAAAATTAGCAATGTCGATGGAGTCCGCATTGATATGATTCAAAGTGGCGAAACAGCACAGAAAACTGCGGAAGAAAAATATACGTATGCCAAACGTTTTACAGCAGAGGCAGCTAATCTCGACGAAAAATCAAAAGAAGAAGCGAGTAAAAATAACGCAGAAAAAGCAAATGCTTATGCCAGAGATGCTAAAGAAACCCGTACTAAAGCCTTTCTATTAGGAAAAGAAGGAGAATCAGAAGAGCAAAATGCGCGCAGCTACGTCCAATATGCCAATCAGTTTGCTAAAGTGTTAGAAGTACTCAAAGACAATGAAAGTGCCGCCCGAATTTATGTTAGCACCTTAGATAGCAGCATTTCTATTATTTCCAAGAAGCTAGAAGCGACCCAAAAAATGAAAAATGCCACCGACGGTCTTGCAGATGTATTCAATATAAAAGATGGCTGGGCTTTTCAGGAAGCGATGAATGCCGCAACAGGTGCCATTAGTCAAAATATTGCATCTATTCGGTCCAATTTGGATTTCTTGGATCAAAACAACAACATCACTGTCGGCGGAGCGCCAACGCAGGGTGAACTGGAAGAATTCATCCGCAAAGTAGACGAACGTAATCTGAAGGTATTGAATGTAACGCAGATGACAGACGCCAGCTACGAGCTCAAGCCCGAAGAGAAAGTGGATAAAGGATTTACACTACTTGATTAACTATAAAATTATATTACTTCAACATTATGGAAGAAAAATCAACATGGGCAAGATTAAGATGGCCTATAAAAGCAATTATTATTGCCTTACCTATTCTGGCAATCGGTTACTGGGCAATGCAATCGGGCAAATTTGATGCTAACCCTACTGTACAAACAGACTCAACCAGTCACAAAAATGCGGATTCAAACCACTCATCGGGCTCGAAAGACACTCGTTCATTCAACTATCAACCTGAAAAGCCTGTTGACGGTGAATACAAAGGAGTGGTTGAAGTGGGCGCCTCTGGTTTCAATTCCTTCGTCGTGAATATGGATAAAGAGAATCGTTGGGAAATCGTTTCCAAAGATTTTGGAAAGTCTTTTGCTTATGAAGGATTGGCAAATACCGAGGATATTCGCAAAGGATTAAAAGACTATATCGGCATGATGCTGGATAAAGGTGTTAAATCGAAAAACATACATTTCGTCATTAGCTCTGGAGCGCAAAAGGAACCCAAAACAACTATCATTAGTAGTGAACTTAGAAAAATGGGCTTTGTGGTCAACTTGGTTACAGCAGAGCAAGAAGGAAAGCTTGCATTAAAATCGGTCCTTCCAAAAGCATATGAAGACAATGCATTTGTTGTTGACATCGGGTCTGGTAACACAAAAATTTCATGGATCGATGGCGATACAAAATCTGTCGAAGCACCTGGAGCAAAGTACTATGAGAAAGATCTCAAAGATGATGCTGTCTATGCAGAAGTAAAAAAATTAGGTGAAAAGATTCCTGAAAATAAAAGAGAAGTTTGTTTTATTATAGGTGGCGTTCCTTTTGAACTTGCCTCACAAACGCGCCAAGGTGAAGAACGTTTTACCGTTCTGAACGACCCAGCTTCTTACAACGCAGATAAAATAAAAACAAAAAGCGGTGTTAACATTTATAAAGCAATTAAAGATGCGACCAACTGCGATACCTTTGTTTTTGACTGGGATGCCAACTTTACCATTGGATTCCTACTATCGTTGAACAAATAGGCACCTTTTAGCATACAAAAAAGCGCTGTTCTCTTCGTTTGAGGACAGCGCTTTCTTTTACTAACCTATTTGTTATCCCATAAAGCTTAATAAATACAGAACAATAAGGATCGCTAATACCAAAAAAGCTATTTTCCAAAAGCTATAAGGCCGTTGCCCGTAAACTTTACCATTAAATGCATTAACCATGATCTGATAACTCTTTCCCTTGTATTGATAAGCAGATAACCAAATGGGCAAAAGAATATATTTCAATTTAATGGATTTAAAATCACTGTCAATGGAATCGATATCCTGCGTATCGCCACCGATGTCGTTCTCAACCTGTCGCTCGATCTCCCGGTCCATAATCGCTCGGGCAGTTGTTGCTGCTTTCACGTGATCTACACTGAAAGTTTCCGCGATAAAACCACTCAAATAATGCTCATTGAAAGGTCTTAGATAGCCTAAATTCCACGGCCCGATCTTTTCGGAAAACTTTTCCGGAAGGGAGGTTGATCCAGAAATAACAATATCCTTGAATTGGCTATAAACAGTACCCGAAGTTGGATACCAATTGGTTCGTCTTTCTTCGTATTCTTCTGTTTCGCCATCCGAATTACGCCGCGTCCTTGTCACATAATAATACTCACCTCGGGATCCAACGTAATCAGAATTCACATCTGCATCATAAGACCAAAAAGGAATATATACCCCCTTTAGACGGTCATTCCTAGCATTAAAAATCCGCTTAAAGTCATTCGGTGCAAACCATACCTTCCCAGCCCATTGCGTCAATAGCCCAAAGGCACTTTTATAGTCAACACCGAAAGGAACAACACCATGCGGTTTTACAATACGTTTTTGCTGATGGTCAATGATCAATGGTGAAGCACAAAAAGCACATAAATCCGCTGTGATGTGCGCATTTAACCTTGAATTTGCACCACAGTTTCCGCAATGCACAACCTCAGCTAAATAACTATATCGGTCGTCTTCGAGTTCTTCCATCGCGGCTCCAAAGACCTTATAATCCGTTGATTCAATACGCCCATTTTCTGGCAACTGATCAGCTATTTCATTTCTGGTTCCACAATAGGAACATCCTAAATAGGAAGTACCGGGCTGATAAGTCAAAATTGCACCACAACCCTGACATTTCAGCCCTTGTTCTATCTCGGAGGTTTTTTCTTCAAAACTCATACAATACAGTCATGCGTTTCTTTCCTAAACTCCTGGTATTGGAGGCGGAATCTGTGAAAAAAGTCCTTTCAAATCGCTCACCTTATCAGCTTCAATCCAGTTCTCAAGTCCTTCTCTCCACACTAGGGTAGCTGTATTCAGCGTGCCATCCATGACAAGGCTACTCAATTGCTCATGATCAAATGGTCCTTCCTGTTTTCCTTTAATCGCGAGATAATAAGCTACGCTGTTAGGTAGCGGCGGTGGACCCGCGGGTGTAGAAGAAGCACCTGCGCCCCCTACTCCAGTTGGATTGTTTCCATCAAAACTATTTTGTTGAAAGATATTTCCCATCTGACCAACCATTCCTGCCCCTAATCCAGCGCCAAAACCCGCGCCGACGATACCTCCACTAGCTGGATTCTCTGCAGCTTTCTCCATCGAATTAGCAGCTTGAAATTGAGCATATGCCCCAAGATTACCAACAACTCCCATGCTACTTCGCTTATCAAGTGCCTTTTCAACTTCCTCTGGGAAAGAAATATTCTCAATTAAAAACTTCGTTAAACTTAACCCCAACTCATCAAAATCGGATGCAATTTTCTGCTGTATCAAGGCCGACACTTCATCGTAGTTGGATGCAAGATCCAAAGCAGGAATTTTGGACTCCGCAATAGCATCCATCCCTCTCGATACCGCAATGTTTCGAAGCTGCTCTGTGATATCTTCAACCGTAAATACCGGCGTCGTTGAAACGAGCTGTTTCATAAAAACAGTAACATCTTTCACTTGAAAGGAGAAATTACCAAAAGCTCGGAGTCGAATGGGGCCAAATTCAGGATCCCGCAACATGATTGGATTTTTGGTACCCCATTTCTGATTAACAAATTGACGAAGATTCACAAAATAAACATCCGCTTTGAAAGGACTATTGAATCCATACTTCCAGCCCCTAATGGTTGTCATGATCGGCATGTTTTGAGTCGTCAATTCGTAACGACCAGGCTGAAAGACATCAGCCACCACACCTTCGTTTAAAAATACAGCAGCTTGTCCTTCCCTTACGGTCAATTGTGCGCCCATTTTTATTTCATTCTGATACCTTGGAAATTTCCACACAATTGTATCTGTACTATTATCGACCCATTCGATAATATCGACAAACTCATTCCTGATTTTATCAAATAATCCCATAAATTATTCGCTTTAAATTCGCTTTAAAATTACTTACACTAAATGTAAACATTTCCCGGCAAACCAGCAATTTTCACCATCTGGACATAAACTGCGGATATCTAAAAAATTTAGCCTTTTAAACTACTTATCGTAGTTTATTTTTTTTACTTTTGTTAGCTAAGTTCTACATAAATTTATGAGTACATATAACGAAGACAGCATTAGGTCCCTGGATTGGAAAGAGCATATTCGCCTTCGTCCGGGAATGTACATTGGAAAGTTGGGGGACGGTTCGGCCTATGATGATGGTATTTATGTTTTATTGAAAGAGGTCGTTGACAACTCCATCGATGAGTTTGTTATGGGAGCTGGTAAAACAATTGATATCACGGTAAACGAGAATAAAGTTTCCGTACGCGATTATGGACGTGGTATTCCAATTGGTTCTGTAGTTGATGTTGTTTCTAAAATCAATACAGGTGGTAAATATGATAGTAAGGCTTTCCAAAAGTCCGTCGGTTTAAATGGGGTCGGTACAAAAGCAGTGAACGCTTTGTCTAGTCAGTTCACCGTACAGTCCTATCGACAAAATATTACCCGCATCGCTCAATTCTCTAAGGGAGAGTTAGTCCATGATGAACAAAAAGAAACAACGCAACGAAATGGCACAGCGGTAACGTTCTATCCGGACGACTCCATTTTTCGGAATTATAAATACAGACTTGAATTTGTTGAAAACATGATCTGGAATTATGTGTTCCTGAATTCTGGTCTTACCATTAATTTCAATAATCAGAAATTTATTTCCGAGCATGGTCTAAAAGACTTATTGGAACGTAATATTGATGCCGAATCCATGCGCTATCCAATTATTCACCTACGTGGTGAAGACATTGAAATTGCCATGACGCATGGGCAACAATATGGAGAGGAATATTATTCCTTCGTAAACGGACAACATACAACCCAAGGAGGAACACATCAGGCAGCATTTCGTGAAGCACTCGTCAAAACAATCCGCGAATTCTACAAAAAAGAATTTGATGCATCGGATATTCGGTCGTCAATCATCGGAGCAATAGCCATCAAAGTACAAGAGCCTGTTTTCGAATCTCAAACTAAAACAAAATTGGGCTCACAAAGTGTCGGTCCTGAAGGCCCTACTGTAAGAGGCTTCATTAATGACTTTGTAAAAAAGGCATTGGATGATTACCTGCATAAAAATCCAGCCACGGCAGATGCCCTTCAGAAACGAATACTGCAATCCGAACGTGAGCGTAAAGACATCGCGGGTATTAAAAAACTGGCCAACGAAAGGGCAAAAAAAGCCTCTCTTCATAACCGTAAACTACGCGACTGTAAAGTGCATTTTAGCGACAAAAATGAACGTAACCAAGAAACAACACTGTTTATTACCGAGGGGGATTCTGCTTCTGGTTCGATCACCAAATCACGCGACGTACAGACTCAAGCCGTATTTAGCCTAAAAGGAAAACCGCTTAACTCTTATGGAATGTCCAAAAAGATTGTTTATGAAAACGAAGAATTCAATCTTTTGCAACATGCACTCAATATTGAAGATGGTCTAGATGGATTACGTTACAACAATATCGTTATCGCCACCGATGCCGACGTGGACGGAATGCACATCCGTTTGCTATTATTAACGTTTTTCTTACAATTCTTCCCAGACCTTGTTAAAGCAGGGCACGTTTCCATTTTGCAGACCCCACTTTTCCGTGTCCGCAATAAAAAGGAAACAATTTATTGTTATTCAGACGAAGAACGGCAAAAAGCAATCGCAAAATTAGGCGCTAAACCCGAAATCACCCGATTCAAAGGTCTGGGTGAAATATCACCTTCCGAGTTTGGTTTATTTATCGGAAAAGATATCCGCCTTGATCCTGTTATCTTGTCCAAAGACAATAAAATTCAACAGTTATTAGAATATTACATGGGTAAAAACACGCCAGATAGACAAAAACATATCGTCGAAAATCTACGTGTTGAAGTTGACCTTGAAGAAGAACTAACAAAAAAAGCGGGTTAAGATAGCCCGCTTTTTTTCAATAACCTACAACCAAATTTCATGCACAACCAAACCTTAATTCTGATCCAATGTCAAGATGCCGTTGGACTAGTCGCTAACATCTCAAACACGCTTGCAAAATATCAGCTCAATATTGTCACCATGCGCGAATATGTAGATGAAGAAGCCAATAAATTCTTCGTGCGTGTGGTCTGTAACGGTCTAGTAATTGAGCAAAAACAACTTTCCGACTCCTTGGCTGAGGTCCTTCCTCACTCTGCTCAAATACAGATCAACCCCAATACCCGAAAAAAGATTGTCGTCTTGGTGACCAAAGAGCATCACTGCCTTGCAGACATACTCGTACGACAGCATTTCGAAACTTGGGGAGCCGAAGTGCAGGCTGTCATTGGCAATTATGAATCGCTACGCTCTTTTACAGAAAAGTTCGACATTCCTTTTCACTGTATCTCACATGAAAACCTGACAAAGGAAACGTTCGAAAAACAACTGATAGCAAAAATCAAGCAATATAATTTCGATTATATTATTTTAGCTAAATTCATGCGGATCTTATCACCAGAGTTTGTTGGCACCTTTGAGAATAAATTGGTTAATATCCACCATTCCTTCCTACCGGCATTTATCGGCGCCAACCCCTATAAACAGGCACATGCAAGAGGTGTTAAGATTATTGGAGCCACAGCCCATTTCGTGACCGACCAACTTGATGAAGGCCCAATCATTGTTCAGGACATACGGCATGTCAACCACACCTACACTGTAAAAGATATGGTTACTGCCGGAAAGGAAATAGAAAAAGCCGTTTTAAGCCGGGCAATTCGCCTGCTTAGCGAGGATCGTGTCATGCGCAACGACTACAAAACAATTGTATTTGAATAGTGATTACAATCATCTCCCTATAAAACAATCATTACTTTTTTTTAGCGTTATTCTCCATTATTTCGTAAAAGAAATATTTAAGAATGACGCATACTTTTCATATCCCCGTATTAGGCTTAGCTTTCTCCATCGATTCCGCAATTAAGGTTGCACAGTACGGGATCTCCTCCGTGATGTCTATCGTTGACGATGAACTAATCGAGCGCATGCGCTGCTATTACTGTGGAGAATATCAAATCCCCTATCAACCGATCCTCACATCTGAAGAAGACTATCGGGCAAATAGAATCACCGCATACCTCAATCTGGTACAATTTGTGGTCAATAAACAAATTACAGCCTTAAAACATCAACCCTTTACAGAAGGCTCCGAATTGGCAAAATACTTTCAGCTTCTACCAGATTCACATCCATCCAAGCCACTGTATCACGCTATGGAGATTGAAACGAATCTGGCCATTAAGACCGAACTCCAAGACTTATTGATCACTTATCTAAAACCGGGTGACATTGATGTTAATATCATGTCCAAAGTTGACAAGATAAATTATAAAGATGGCAAGGTATTGGACGAGCGCTTTTCTGATGCACTAGCAGCCTTACGTGGCTTTGCAAATTCCAATCTTCATTCTTCGCTTATCCTTTCTGCCGGAATGAATCCACACTTATATGCTTACCTTGCTGAATTGCCAGCTTTCTTCCCCGATAATGAAAGTATGTTCGACAAAAAGGTCACATTAAAAGTAAGTGATTTCCGATCGGCACTCATTCAGGCAAAATATCTCGCCAAACGAGGGGTTTGGGTATCTGAATTCAGAATAGAATCCGGTTTGAACTGTGGTGGACATGCTTTCGCAACGGATGGCTTTCTTCTAGGTCCAATCCTTCAAGAATTTAAAGAAAAGAAAGAAAGTTTAAAAGCCGAACTTTTCGAGATATACCAAGATTATTGGACTGCTCAAAAGCGCTTTCTAACCATACCTCCCGTTATCAAATATACGGTTCAAGGCGGGGTGGGTACCGCTTCAGAACATCAGTTTTTATTAGATTATTATGGATTTGATGCTGTGGGCTGGGGATCTCCATTTCTAATGGTACCCGAAGCAACCACGGTAGATCAAGAAACGTTGAAAGCATTGGAACTTGCCGAAAAAGAAGACTTTTACTGCAGTGGAGCATCTCCATTAGGGATTCCTTTCAACAACTTCAGAAAAAGTGGCGCTGAGCACTTACGAGTGGAACGAATTAAAAAAGGTCGTCCTGGTAGCCCCTGCAAAAAAGAGTATCTTATTTCGAACACAGAGTTCAGTGACAAGCCCATCTGTACCGCATCACGCGTATATCAACATCAAAAGATACAGGAACTAAAACAACAGAACCTGCCTGCTGTTGAATACGAAAAAGCTTTTGAGGCCATTACCGAAAAAACCTGCCTTTGTGAAGGGCTCGCAGCGCCTGCCTATCTCAAGTACAATATCCAGAAGGCTAAAGAACAGACTGCCGTAGCCATTTGCCCGGGTCCAAATCTCGTCTGGTTTAAAAAACAATATACTTTACGGGAAATGATAGACCATATCTATGGCCGTATCTCAGTCTTTGAAAATAACAATCGGCCATTTGTCCTGATCAACGAGCTCAACCTTTATATTGATCATATTCAAAAATATGTAACAGACAATCAAAACATCATTAATGATAAAAAGATAAAGTACGTAGCCAAGTTTAAAGCGCAGTTACAAGCTGGAATTGCTTACTATGATGAGCTAGCTCAACACTTATCACATATCCCACAGAACATCATTACAGCTATTCCAAAGCAGTTGGAACTAGCATCGTTACGGTTGAAGGATATCCATATGTAATGCCTAATGCATATTAAAACAATTGTATCTGATAACAAACACGGGGCG
>DGIS01000030.1:17198-23033 GCA_002386525.1 Sphingobacterium sp. UBA4616 | reverse complement strand
CGCCCCGTGTTTGTTATCAGAAATCTTTTGACCGTCTTACTTCGCTATCTTACGGAATTTACCAAATACGCCAAGTGGAAGTTTCGGCCCTGCAGTTGCCTGTAAAAATAGCTCGCCTATTTCTAAGTTTTCAACCTTCGGAAAAGCAGTCTTAATTAAATTTTCCACAATAACCGAAGAGAAACCTAAAGAATACGTATTTAAAATCAAGAAATGTTCTTTAGGATCCAATAGTTGAACAACATCTGTCATCATTTCCATAATGTGGTCTTCTAATTTCCATTTCTCGCCTTTCGGGCCATGTCCATAAGCTGGTGGATCCAAAATAATTCCATTATAGGTATTACCTCTTTTCAGTTCACGCTTCACAAACTTTAACGCATCCTCAACAACCCAGCGAATGTTATCCAAGTTGGAAATTTCCATATTTTCATTCGCCCAGGTAACAACCTGTTTAATCGAATCCACGTGAGTTGTATCCGCGCCAGCAGCTTTCGCTATTAAAGATGCTCCTCCCGTGTATGCAAAAAGATTGAGAACCTTTGGTTTTCCCGTCTTAAATGAACGAACAGATTCCGAAATATAGTCCCAATTTACAGCCTGTTCCGGAAATATCCCGACGTGTTTAAAAGATGTCAGGCCCAATCTAAATTTGATGGCCACGTCGCTATTTTTATATTCGATGTGCCAACGGTCCTGAACCTTCGGATTTTTCTTCAACCATTCTCCAGAAGTAGCCGAACGACCTTTGAATTTGATATGATAACGCTTGTTCCACTCTGCTTCACTCAACGCCTTAGGCCATACAGCCTGAGGCTCTGGTCTGATCAGAATTAAATCACCAAAGCGTTCCAATTTTTCAAAATCACCACAATCAATGAGTTCATAGTCCCTCCAATGCTGTGGAGTCAATAGTTGTATATTTGTTGCTGCCAAAATCAAAATTTTCCGACAAAACTAAGCTAAATTTCAATATAAAAGAAATCTGCATGATCCTAACCCTGATCAACGCCTAAAATCGGGCGCACTAAAACAATAATCTTACCCACTATTACCCCATTGAGGCCTTAGCACTTTTCATCAATGGACTTGCAAAGACAAAGTTGTTTAATTCTTTCACATCCGAGCGCATCATATCCTTGTTGGAACCTTCCCAAAATTTCGCCCCTTGGTAAAGAAACAAAATATATTCCCCTATTCCCATCACAGAATTCATATCATGCGTAACAACAACTGTTGTACATTTTAATTCTTGGGTAATCTTCAAAACCAACTCATCGATAACAATAGAAGTTTCAGGGTCCAGACCCGAATTAGGCTCATCACAAAAAAGGTATTTGGGATTCATACTGATTGCACGCGCAATACCTACCCGCTTTTTCATCCCACCAGAGAGCTCGGCAGGAAATAGCTTATTCCTTCCCTCCAGATTAACCTGTTCTAGACAATGGTTTGCCCGGTCTAATTTCTCCGCTTTCGACATGTCCGTAAACATATCCAAAGAAAACATAATATTTTGTTCAACAGTCATTGAGTCAAATAATGCTGAATTCTGAAAAAGCATACCTATTTCTTTACGAATGGGAACACGTTCTTCAAAATTCATCCGTGTAAAATCTTTGCCGTCAAAAATGACCTTTCCTTTTTCCGGTTGATGTAACCCCACGATACACTTCAGTAAGGTGCTCTTTCCCGACCCCGAACCACCAATAATCAAACTTACTTTACCAGGTTCAAAATTCGCGCTGATACCTTTCAGCACATGATTATCACCAAACGACTTGTTAATATCTTCGATTTGAATCATAAAATCTTTTTAAAGCATTAGTGCCGTAATTACATAATCCGCCGCTAGAATGGTAATACAGCCTACCACAACAGCTTCCGTGCTCGCCTGCCCAACTTCCAAAGCCCCGCCCTTCACATGATATCCTTTATAAGCAGAAACCGATGTAATAATAAATCCAAAGACCACGGCCTTCACAAGCGCCACCGTTACGGTAAAACCATTAAAGCCATCTTGAATCCCCAAAATATAATCTGCCTGCGTAACAGCTCCCGAAAGGGATCCCCCCAACAAGCCGCCCACCAGGGCGCACACGATGGAAATAATAACCAACATCGGAATCATGGTGACACCAGCCAAAATTTTGGGCAAAATCAGATAGCCAGGAGCATTGATCCCCATAATTTCCAAGGCATCAATCTGCTCTGTAACACGCATAGATCCAATCTGTGAAGATATGGACGAACCAATTTTCCCCATTAAAACCAACCCAGAGATCGTTGGCCCCAATTCCAAGATATTCGAATCCCGATTGATAGAACCTATAATCGAATTAGGGATCAAGTCCGAAACCATCTGAAAGGCTATTTGCATGGTCATAACAGCACCAATAAACGTGGAGATAATGACGATAAGGCCGAGCGAGCCAATACCAATATCGGTCATTGCCAATACGGTTTCCTTCCAATAAATCCGGCCCTTCTCCGGTCTTTTAAATACTGATTTAAGGAGTATGAGATATGCACCAATGTGATGAAAGATCATGTTATCTATTTAATTTCAATGTATTACGTCAATTATAGGACTATATTAAGCCGAGATATCCATTAAAGGTAATTAATTCCCGCTAATATATAAACAAGCGAAAAGCCAAAAAGTAAAGGAAAAACGAAATTACTTACCGATCAATTAGTCACATTTACCGATTTTTTATGTATAATAGCCTAAACATTCATACGGTATCTCTCAAATCGAATTACTTTTGAGATATATTAACAAACAGAATTAGTTATGAATACACGAAGAATAACAACTGGTATCACCATTCTCTTTATAGGCGTTGTCTTATTATTGTCACAGCTTGACACAATTTCATTCAATTGGGCCGGTATTTTTAGATATTGGCCGCTGTTCATCGTTCTTGCCGGAATTCGTATGCTGGTACCCAAAGATCAGCAGATTGGACAATTTGTTACCATTGGCTCTACCGTGGTCATTTTAGGTTTTTTGACATACATCGGCCTATCTACACCCAAAGAACCACTTTTAACACAGCTATTAAAAAGTAAAACCCTTGGCATCAAATATAACGATGATCCAAATGATAAAACGAATTATACGACAGAAAAGCTAAACGTACCACTGGACGATAAAATCCATAGCGCTACCTTAAATCTTGATTTAGGCGCCACCTCATTAAGAAATGATAGCAGCACGACGTCACAGATCTTCTCGGCATATAATACCTCAAAAGAATATTTACTGGGCGTAACAGTAAATGGAGAGTCTACCGAAAAAGTTGACATCAACTTAAAAGGGAAATTCCAAAACAAGGATTTCAATAGCAAAAATAATAATACTTTTATTGCTTTAAACCCCAACATCGTGTGGAACCTGAATTTTGATGTCGGCGCGATCGATGCCAAGCTGGATCTTTCCCCCTATAAAATAGAGGCATTAGATATCGATGCCGGTGCAACAAGTTTAAAACTAAAATTAGGTCAGCCACTAGCTACAACAAAAATTTCAATGGACGCCGGAGCCTCCTCTATCGAAATCATGATCCCAAAAAACGCTGCCTGCCGTATTACAAGCGACAATGCGTTATCGTCTACAGATTATGAGGGCGATTTCCTCAAAAGCGAAGGAGAGGTAAAATCGATAAATTACGACACAGCTACTCAAAAATTCGATTTTGACATCAACGGTGGTATTGCATCAATAAAAATTAGAAGATATTAATTGACAGCCGATTTTTAGTCAAGAAAAGTTAACTTTGTGTTAGATATGGACACAAGTAATATGTTGACATTGCCTGGAATCTATTGCAATTCCAAGGTAGATTATTCGAGATGGAAAACAAGGGAAATTCAAATCGGTGATACCCCCATGGGTGGCAATAATCCCATTCGTATTCAAAGTATGACAACGGTAGATACGATGGATACGATTGGGTCAGTTGAACAGACCATTCGGATGGTCGAAGCGGGCTGCGAATACGTTCGTATTACCGCTCCCAGTATTAAAGAAGCACATAATTTAGCCAATATAAAGAATGAACTCCGGCGAAGAGGATATCAAGTTCCTTTGGTTGCTGACATTCATTTTACACCGAATGCTGCCGAGGTAGCAGCCCGTATCGTAGAGAAAGTAAGGGTCAACCCCGGAAACTATGCGGACAAGAAAAAATTCGATCAGCTGTCGTATACCGAGGCTGAATATAAACTCGAATTGGAGCGCATTTATCACAAATTTGCACCACTTGTCAATATTTGTAAAGAAAACGGTACCGCCATGCGCATTGGCACCAACCATGGTTCCTTATCCGACAGAATTATGAGCCATTATGGCGATACGCCTGAAGGCATGGTCGAATCGGCCATGGAGTTTATCCGGATGTGCGAAGACCTGAATTTTTATAATCTCTGTATCTCGATGAAATCATCCAATCCGCAGGTCATGGTTAAAGCCTACCGTTTGTTGGTCGAAAAAATGGTTTCCGAAAACATGAACTATCCGCTACATCTCGGAGTAACCGAAGCAGGAGACGGTGAAGACGGTCGTGTAAAATCTGCCGTCGGCATTGGAACACTGCTGGAAGATGGACTGGGAGATACTGTACGCGTATCGTTAACCGAAGAGCCCGAACGCGAAGCCCCTGTTGCAATAGCACTTGTCAATCGATATAGCAAACGGCAGGCAAACCTCGAGCTCCAGCCCAAACAAGAAATTGTTCAATTATCCACAGACACACCCGTTGTCCCTTATACCAGCCAAGAAGTAAATACATTCATCGGGGGGGCTTTAGTTCCCAGGATTGTTGTTGATATCTCAAAAGAAAATTTGAAAGACGCCCAGATACTCACCAAAGTTGGCTATCGCTATGATATCCTGTTAGATAAATATCACATGGGGGAGCAGTCTGTAGACTTTGTCTATCTCGCAGATAGTTTACCGTCTTTCACCATGCCAGCCAACCTGAAGCAGATTTACAATTACGACACCTGGTTCAAACTTGCGGATAAAACCAACATTCATCCCCTTTTTACCTTGGACCAATTCATAGCATCGGACCATAAAGATAAGGTGTTGAATATGGTCAAAATCTGCAATTCAGATTTATTGACCCCATTGTTTGAATCTTTACAGCTTGACAAAACTGTCGTATTTATAGTAGAAACCGATTACTTGCACGGGATGGCAGATCAAAGGCAATTTTTCCGTAATTTACAGGAAATAGGCATCAACAATCCAGTCATTATCAAACGCTCCTATCCAAAAGAAGACTTCTCAGGCCCTATTGGTGAATTTATGAATCCCGAAGAACCTATTTCCAAAATACAGCTTTATGCATCGACAGATCTAGGGGCGCTATTGATCGATGGCTTAGGATCGGGAATCTGGATTGATTCTCCTGCAACGGCATTAGAAAACATAGCCTCATTATCTTTCGGAATTTTGCAGGCAACACGATCCAGAATATCCAAGACCGAATATATTTCCTGCCCAAGCTGTGGCAGAACCTTGTTTGATCTACAAGAAACTACTCAAATGATTCGAAGCCGCACGAACCATTTAAAAGGGTTAAAAATTGGTATCATGGGCTGCATTGTTAATGGCCCTGGTGAAATGGCTGATGCAGACTATGGCTATGTCGGAGCGGGACCTGATAAAGTTACATTGTATAGGGGCCAGCAGGTTGTCAAGAAAAATGTGAGTTCTGTACATGCCTTGGACGAATTGATCAAAATCATTAAAGATGATGGCCTTTGGATCGAAGAATTACAAGACTAAAGCCTACAACTAAAAGTATACAAAAACAGCAGCGG
>DGIS01000030.1:1834-16963 GCA_002386525.1 Sphingobacterium sp. UBA4616 | reverse complement strand
CCGCTGCTGTTTTTGTATACTAACGAATTCCGCTATAAATTATCTCCTTATCGGATAGAAAATCTTTTAACAACAGTTTCAGAACCAGCCACTACCCTTACGAAGTAAAATCCTGTGGTTAATTTTCCGCCATGCTCAAATGAAAGATTTTGAATTCCTGAATCCAGATTACCATTCATTAATTGAAGAATCTCATTGCCTAATGCGTCCATGACTTTAATAGAAACACCCGAAGATTTTGCCAATTTAAAAGAAAGGTTTATCTGTTCAGCAATCGGATTATAAAATACTTTAACATTATTGATCAATTTCTCGGTCTCTTTGATCGTTTTATCCCCTCCGATTGCCTCATTGCCGTCCCAAATATGTTGCGAAAAAGTAAGGTCATAAGGAGACTTTGCATACACCCGAGCCCCCCCACTGCACAATGTCAGTGCGGATAATAGTGTTAAAAAAGCTGCTTTAAGTAGATTTCTCCCCATAGTGTTAAATTAGACTTCAAATACTGGTTACGGTTTAATCAAATATAACGCTAACTATTTGAATTATCAACAACAAAGTTAGTATTTTGTTTAAAAGTTTTTTATCAACAAGAGCCTTTCCAAGTTTCTTTTAACAAATTTTAACAGCTATTGCGCATGTCAAAGGAAATGCTAAAATTTGGCGCAGCAAATGTACTTACTTAAAGTACAGGCAAAAAGTATATTTTTGCAGTATATTTTTGAAATAAAATAATTGATAAATGGCAGACAATAGTCATCACAGCAGTATCAATAAGGTGAGTTTCGCCGGATTATTGATCAGTTTAGGAATTGTTTTTGGAGATATAGGAACTTCCCCATTATACGTTTTCAAAGCAATCATGGGACAAGGAGCCATCCAAAAAGACCTGGTCTTGGGAGGACTATCCTGCGTTTTTTGGACGCTGACCCTCCAAACAACGATTAAATACGTTTGGATTACACTACGGGCAGACAATAAAGGTGAAGGTGGCATCTTATCCCTTTATTCTTTGGTACGTAAGCGCGCGCCTTGGTTGATCTTCCCTGCGATGATAGGTGCAGCCACCTTATTGGCTGATGGAATGATCACACCTGCAATTACAATATCCTCGGCTATTGAAGGTCTAGACATCAAATTCCCAGGGTTACCTACAGTTCCTATCGTCGTTACAATCATATCCTTGTTATTTATTATTCAGCGATTTGGAACATCCGTTGTTGGAAAGGTTTTTGGACCGCTGATGACCATCTGGTTTTCAATTATTGGCGTGCTTGGTTTATCCCATCTCCACCTTGCACCGGAAGTGATGAAAGCAATCAACCCCTATTATGCCTTTCATATTCTGATTACGTACCCGCATTCGCTATTATTGATTGGCGCGGTGTTTTTATGTACTACCGGAGCCGAGGCTTTATATTCGGATATGGGGCACTGTGGTAAAAACAACATCCGTATTAGCTGGATTTATGTAAAGATCACGCTGATATTAAATTATTTCGGACAAGGTGCCTGGTTATTGACCCAGGAAGGACGTGTTCTAGGAGGATCAAACCCCTTCTACTCGATCATGCCCGATTGGTTTATCGGCTATGGTATCGCTATTGCGACAATTGCGGCTGTCATAGCGAGTCAAGCCATGATATCCGGATCTTATACATTGATTTCCGAAGCAGTGCGATTGAATATATGGCCTAAAGTTGCTATCCGCTATCCAAGCGAACATAAAGGACAGCTGTATGTTCCTTCCATAAATTTAATTTTATGGATAGGCTGTATGATTGTCATCTGGGTTTTCGAAGAATCAAGCCGAATGGATGCAGCCTATGGTCTCGCTATCAATCTAACCGTTTTGATGACGACAGTCTTAATGGGTTATTTTCTGTCGATGAAAAAAGTCAATCGAGCAGTGATTGCCCTATTCTTGATCGCCTACTTTGTCATCGAGTTAACTTTCTTAGTCGGAAATGGGGTAAAAATTGCCCACGGAGGCTGGTTAACCCTGATGCTTGCCACGGCATTATTTGTAACGATGTATTGTTGGTATACAGCGCGAAAAATTAAAAATCGCTATGTCAACTTTATCAATATCAACAAATATTACCCTATCATCTCAGAATTAAGCGAAGACAAATCTGTTCCACCATATGCATCGCATTTAGTGTACCTAACAAGCGCAAATTTTAAATCAGAGATAGAAGCTAAAATTATTTATTCCATTATAAATAAAAAACCAAAGCGGGCTGACGTCTATTGGCTGGTACATGTTGACGTGATGGATCATCCACATACCAAAGAATATTCGATCGATCAACTTATCCCAGGGAAGTTAATACGAATTGATTTCAAACTTGGCTTTAGAGAAGAGCAACGCATCAGTTTATTGTTTAGAAAAGTTGTGGAAGAAATGGTGAAAAAAGGTGAAATTGACATCACTAGCCAGTACGATACCTTACGTAAACATAATATACCAGGCGATTTTAAATTTGTTGTTTTAGAAAAAGTACTTTCCAAAACCAATCAGATGACGTGGATAGAAAAGGTTATTATGGACATCTATGGTTACCTCAAAAAAATGAGTTTATCCGAAGAAAAAGGTTTCGGTTTGGATTCCAGTTTTGTTACGATAGAGCGCGTACCGCTCAATTTTCCACAGACTTCAGAAGTCCATCTCATACGCAAAGATTAATACTTCTCAAGGTGATGCCAAAGCATCACCTTTTTTATTCAATAGAATTGCATTACTTTTGTTGCAAATAATACATCATGGCAGACGCTAATCCAAAAAAGAAATTACATCCTAGAAATAGACATCTCGATAACTACAATTTTGAAGAACTGAGCAAAGTAGAACCCTCGCTCAAGGAATTTGTAATAGAAAACGCTTACAAGGTAAAATCCATCGATTTTAACAATCCTGATGCCGTTAAGACATTAAACAAGGCGCTTCTAAAGAAATACTATCATATTCAACACTGGGATATTCCCAAAGAGAATCTTTGCCCTCCTATCCCAGGCCGTGCAGATTATATTCATTATATCGCGGATGTGCTTGCGCGCGACAACAACAATGAAATTCCAAAAGGCGGAAATATCCATATCCTCGATATCGGTGTTGGTGCCAATTGTATTTACCCGATCATCGGTCATCAGGAATATGGCTGGAGCTTTGTAGGCTCCGAAATTATTAAGAGCGCATACAAAAATGCAATCGAGATAACACGGACAAACATGAGCCTAAAAAAGAGCATACAAATACGCCTACAAAATAATCCAAAGGCCATATTCAAAGATATTATCCTTCCAGGTGAAAAATATAATGTAGTGATCTGTAACCCGCCATTTTTTAGCTCTCAAACCGAAGCTTTACAACAATCCATCCGCAAAACCACAGGTGTAAAAGATGCTAAAATAGACGAAAAACCGGTGACACAAACTTTTTCGGGGCAGGGAAGCGAATTATGGTGCGATGGCGGTGAAAAAGCCTTCTTGTCACGCATGATCTTTGAAAGCCAGTTTCACAAAGATCAAGTAAAATGGTTTACGACGTTAGTAGCACATCGTGAAGACATCCGCTTTCTACAACACAAACTAAAGAAAATAAATGTAAAAGAGACCGAGGTGATCCGCATGGAACAAGGCAACAAAGTAAGCCGGATTCTCCTATGGAGATTCTAATAACTATATAAAGGATTCAAAAAAGGAGCTATCTTACGACAGATAGCTCCTTTTTTGAATAGGATGTCATCTGTTATACTTGGGTCAACTTGTTTAACTTAGAATGTTTATAGCCATACATAAAATACACAGCCAGGCCGACCACGAGCCAGATCACAAATATAATCCAGTTGCTGGCGCCCAATTCGGTCATTAAATACAGGTTGATCAAGATGCCAACGACAGGCAATAAAGAAAAATTCATTTTGAAACTGTAAACACTTAGCCCAAGCCAAATCAGCCAAAATATAATAACGAGCATTTTATGTTCTATAATTTCAAGTGCCGACAGCGATTTCCATTCTTGCACCGTTCCCTGGCCGTAGATAAAAATGAGCACAATAGCAATTAACAGTCCACCACCGACTAAATATTTACCGTTGATATAAGGAACCTTAAATTTCGATTTTGCAGATAAGCCGGAATAGTCCATATACAATACGCCTGCACAAACAAGGATAAAGGCAAAAAAGGTGCCCACGCTCGTCAGATCCACAAAGAAGTCCATTTTAAAAAATAACGACGGGATGGCTACCACCAACCCCGTGACGATCGTAGCGAAAGAAGGCGTTTTATATTTGGGATGGATCGTTGCAAATTTCTTCCACAACAGACCATCCCTGCTCATGGTCATCCAGATTCTTGGTTGAGCCAGTTGATATACCAGTAAGGCACTAGTGATGGCAATTACAGAAGTCACCGATATAATTCCCGCCATATGATCAAAGCCGACATACTTAAAGACAAAAGCCAATGGATCCTTTACGTTCAATTCTGTATAGTTGACCATTCCTGTCAATACCAAGGTTATGGCTACATACAGTACCGTACAAATCAATAAACAATAAATCATGGCTTTAGGCAGGTCGCGCTGCGGATTTTTACACTCTTCAGCAGTTGTCGATATCGAATCGAATCCGATGAAGGCAAAGAACACAGCGGCAACACTTCCGAGTACACCTTTAAGGCCATTAGGTGCAAATGGTGTCCAATTCTCGGGCTTTATGAAGAATATTCCACCAAATATTACCGCCAGAATAATAGCAACTTTGATCATCACCATGATCATACTCGCTTTTTGAGATTCCTTTATACCGATATAAACCAACCATGTGACCAAAAATGTAATAACTCCTGCTGGTAAATCGAAAATAATGGGTAGCCCTCCGATTCGCGGAGCACTATTAAAAGCATCTAACCCATGCTGATCGATTGCAGTTAAGGCAGCCGCGCCATGCTGGTTCATTTTGTCTACAGCATCGTAAGCGTAGCCTGGAGCCATGGATAACCAAGGCGGTATGTGAACCCCAAAGCCCTCCAGCATGGAGACAAAATATTGCGACCATGAAATCGCAATCACCGTATTCGAAACCGCATACTCTAAAACCAATGCCCAACCGATGATCCAGGCAAACAATTCACCAAATGCCACATAAGCATAGGTATACGCAGAGCCCGAAACAGGAACTGTACTGGCAAATTGCGCATAAGCCAATGCCGTAAAAACACAGGCAAAAGCTGTAAAAACGAAGAGAAGTGATACTGCAGGTCCACCTTCATAACTGGCCAATCCAATTGTGCTGAAGATTCCAGCTCCAACAATAGCGGCGATACCCAAAGAAACCAGATCGGTTACACCCAATACCTTTGCAAGGCCTGTTCCCTCCTCTTTTTGAGTGTCATGGAGAATCTGATCAACACTTTTCTTCCGAAAAAGTCTATGTGACATGTAAATTTAGTTTTGATACTTAAAATTATGCGAAAATAAATATTTTCAAGGTCTTATACTATTGGTATTTTCTGATAGGCTAACTAAAGTCCATCAGCTCATATTGAATATACTGGTAAATTTCCTGATAATCGGCCATCTGTATATGCAGATAAGAAATCAGCTGTTCCGTAAGCGCCTGTATTTGCTGCGCTGAAACGTCAAAATGCCACAATCGCCTACAAATATTAAAAAGCGCCCCGGCAATTTTTTCCACCTGTGCATAGTCGTAAATATACTTCCAGTCTATAAACTGATGATAGAATTTTTCAAACTTCGGAATGTCATGAAGCTGGTTTACTGCTAAAAACTTCCGCAGGGCATCTTGGTTGACGTGTATTAACGCGGCATAGAATTTATCGACTGAAACAGCGCTCTTTTGCGTGAGTATATGGTCCAACAAAAGCTCTAGCCCAATATGTGCCATAAAGGAAGGCCGGATAGGCAATCCCACCAAACTCGGCTGAATTTGTAACTTTAGCTGATGCGTATGATGAAAAAAATAAGTTGAATTATGAAAAAGCCGATCCACTTCAATATGACGGTTCCAACCGATATACATTTGCTCCAATAAAGGATTATTCAAAAGCTCATCTTCATACTGACGAGGCTTTAGCATAAAAGATTTATCAGCATTCTTTAATAGATCGGGTAGTAATCCACCTACAATACGTTCGGGATTAGTGGCAAACCGTTCAAAATAAAAATGTGATAAAAAATTCATACCAGCTTATTAGCGTGTGGTTTTATACGGATTTATTCGCTCAATATACGCTTAATCTCCTATCTTTGCATCTTGTAAATTAAAAAATTAAATCCATTTAACAATGAGCTTTGTAGAAGAATTACGTTGGAGAGGCATGTTACAAGACATTATGCCGGGAACTGAAGACTTACTAAATAAGGAAAAAGTCGCTGGTTATATCGGTTTTGACCCCACAGGAGACTCTCTACACGTAGGACACTTAACTCAAATCATGACCTTGATCCACTTCCAAAATGCGGGCCATAAGCCGGTTGCTTTAGTTGGAGGAGCAACGGGGATGATTGGAGACCCTTCTTTCAAATCTGCAGAGCGTAACTTGTTGGACGAAGCTACCCTACAGCATAATGTAGCTTGTCTGAAAAAACAGTTAGGCAAATTTCTCGAATTTGGAGAAGGTGAAAATGACGCCCAAATGGTTAATAATTACGATTGGTTTAAAGATTTTAAATTTTTGGATTTTATCCGTGATATTGGTAAAATGATTACCGTTAACTATATGATGGCAAAAGATTCTGTGAAAAAACGTTTAGAAGGTGACAATGGGCTTTCATTTACAGAGTTTACCTATCAATTGATTCAAGGATATGACTTCTATTACCTTTGGAAGCACCACAACTGCAAAATTCAGATGGGTGGGTCCGATCAATGGGGTAATATCGTAACAGGAAGTGAAATGATTCGTCGTCAGGATCAAGGAACAGCCTATGCTATCACCACACAATTGATCAAAAAAGCGGATGGCCAAAAATTTGGAAAAACAGAATCTGGCGCAGTATGGTTAGATCCAAAAAAAACTTCGCCATATAAATATTATCAATTTTGGTTGAATACGTCCGATGATGATGCTAAAAACTGGATCAAAATTTTTACGCTAAAACCTCAGAACGAAATAGAGGCTATTATTGCAGACCATGATGCTGCACCTCATCTACGTTTAGTTCAAAAAGCATTAGCAAAAGATATCACCATTCGCACACACTCAGAAGAAGCTTATGAAACAGCTATCAAAACTTCTGAATTTCTTTTTGGAAATGGTTCGTTGGAATTCTTGGACAACTTAGATCATGAGGCTGTTCTAGAAGTATTTGAAGGTATTCCGCAATTCCAGATCGATCATACAGATCTCGCTGCAGGAATTAATATTCTTGATTTACTGGCTGTTCAGACCCAAGTATTCCCTTCAAAAGGCGAAGCCCGAAAAATGCTACAAGGCGGGGGAGTTTCTATCAATAGAGAAAAAGCTACGGATATTGACGCCTCAATTACAATCAATCACCTGCTAAACAATAAATATATTGTTGCGCAACGTGGTAAAAAGAACTACTACCTGATTATTGTAAATTAATACTTGTGGTTTTTATTGAACCCTAGAGGTTAAAAAGTCCCTTTTGATTTGTTCAAAAAGGACTTTTTGTTATGCAGTCGAAAGCTTTTTTTTCATTATGAAAAAATGAGCCGATTATTTTAGTAGTTTTTCAAAAGCTTTACGTGACGCACCTCTAAAATGCACCTCACCACAATATTGGTATCCCAATTTTTCAAACACATGTAACATACCGCCATTATCAAAATTAGTATCTACCTTGATACTATAAACCGAATGATCAATTGCAATCTCCTCAACACCCCGCATAATAGCCGTTCCCACACCCTTCATATGGGGGTCTTGCGCCGAGGCGAGTCTGTGTATACCGACATAGGGACCATTGCTCAACCATTTCCCATCGATATCATCATAAGCAGGTTCCACATCAAAAATTATTGCAACATAACCTACAATCCTATGCGCTACTTCAACGACATGGGCATATCCTTTATCAATATCCGATTGCACGACGTCCTCATTCGGATACCCATCTTGCCATTGCCTGCTGCCTTGTTCCTTCCTTAAGGCAATTGCCTGCTGTATAATTTCCCAAATTCGTCCTTTATCAGCTAATGTCGCTTTACGTATCTCAAACTTGTTCATGCTATCTTTTGTATTTTTCGTAAAACTACATATTTTACTGCAACTCCAAGAATATACAAAGCACCAGCAATCCATTACAGCTATTCGCCATTCTTTTAACCGACCTATTTGCAGGGCATAGTATTTGCTAGTCCTTATACCTATCGCGCTTTTTAGCGACATCTAAATTTATTCATTCATAAAAAACGACAAACTTAAAATAATAGGTCATAGGCATCCTTAAAATACTATCAAAATAACTAAGTTTGTACGCAGTATAATTGTGAGCTTTTCAATGTCAAACAAAGGAAATACATTTAGGCAGACAGGAAATTCAGTTTCTGGCAAACGTGCCCCTCAAAAGGAATCGACAACATTTAAAAAAGAAAAAAGTCTAAAAAACGCTGTACCAACAGATTATTCTGATGCACAGCAAAAGGCGGTCAAGATATTAGGAATTTTATTGATCTTCCTTTCGTTGGCTTTTGCCACAGCTTTCGTTTCCTATCTATTCACTTGGGAAGACGATCAAAGTTATATCGCTAAAACCAATGGCGGCTGGTCTACATTATTCCGGTCTGTAGAAGAAATCAATGATGAAGCAGTGGATCTACCTGTTGTCGATAATAAATTAGGAAAGTTTGGAGCATTGCTTGCCAACCAGTTCATGTACGAATGGTTTGGCGTTGCATCGTTTCTTTTTATTCCAGTGCTCTTTATCTTAGGATATCGCTTGCTGTTTAAAAAATCTTTGCTTCCATTGTACCGCACTGTGGTCTATTCATTTGTCGCCATCGTTTTTATTTCCGTAACATTGGGTTTCTTACATGGATTTATGGCCGACACTCCACATATGCTCGAGGGTAAATTTGGCTTTTGGACCAATAAATTATTGGAAGCGCAAGTTGGCATTGTGGGCGTTGGGTGTATATTAGGTTTTGCCTATATGACCACATTAATCTTACTTTACAACCTCGATTTCAAATTTGTTCTTTTCAGCAATAGAAAATCCAAGTCATTTTCGGAGGATATAGATCAGGAGGACGAAGATGAATACGCTACGCAAAACCTAAGGAATAAAATTCATATTGAAGATGATTCCATCCAATCTGTCCGGGAATCTATTCAACGGCCGACATCCATCAACGAGCGTTTTCAATCTGCCCGTGAAAAAGAAGTACAAGAAGAGCTTCAACGCCCTGCATTTACCCATCATCCAATACCTGATGTACAGATTGATCCGAAAGACAAAGTGGTACTATCATTTGATGATAGTCCGTTGGATCGAACAGATAATACACCATCTATCAGTTTTACGATTGACCAGCCGAATGAAGAATTTGAAGACGCAGAAGTACCGCTAATACGTGAATACCAACCGCCAGCTGTTGCAACTCCGTCACAAAAAGAACCTGAACCATCACTAGAAGTGGAAGCAGTACCAGGTCTGGTTGTCGAAGATATCAAAGAAGAAAAAGAAATTACTGCCAGCGACCTGGTGGCGCAATTCGGACAATATGATCCAAAATTGGATCTTTCGGGTTATCAACACCCAACTTTGGATTTATTGAGAGACTATGGTGGGGGTAAAATAACAATCAATCAACACGAACTTGAAGCAAACAAAAACAAGATTGTTGATACCCTGAGAAACTATAGCATAGAGATCGAAAGCATCAAAGCAACCATAGGTCCAACGGTAACGCTGTATGAAATTATACCGAAACCAGGCGTAAGGATTTCAAAAATCAAGAATCTGGAAGATGACATTGCCTTAAGTCTTGCTGCTTTAGGCATCCGAATTATTGCACCTATGCCCGGAAAGGGAACAATCGGTATTGAGGTACCAAACTCCAATCCGGAGATGGTATCCATGCGATCGGTCCTGGCTACAGAAAAGTTTCAAAAAACAGAAATGGATCTCCCTATCGCGTTAGGTAAAACAATCTCTAATGAAGTGTATATTGCAGATTTGGCGAAAATGCCCCACCTCTTGGTTGCAGGTGCTACCGGCCAAGGTAAATCAGTCGGTATTAATGCCATTCTGACCTCTTTGCTGTACAAAAAGCATCCGGCTGAGCTCAAATTTGTACTTGTTGACCCTAAAAAAGTGGAGCTCTCTTTATTCAAAAAAGTGGAACGACACTTCCTTGCGAAATTACCTGATGACGGAGACGCCATTATTACCGATACTAAAAAAGTAATTAACACGCTAAATTCCTTGTGTATAGAGATGGATCAACGTTATGATTTGTTAAAAAATGCTCAGGTACGTAATTTAAAGGAATATAATGCAAAATTTATCAATCGCCGATTAAACCCTGAGGAGGGTCATCGATTCTTACCTTATATCGTTCTTATTGTTGATGAATTTGCCGACTTGATGATGACAGCAGGAAAAGAGGTAGAAACGCCAATTGCGCGCTTGGCCCAATTAGCCCGTGCAGTGGGTATTCACCTAGTCATAGCGACCCAGCGACCTTCTGTTAATATCATTACCGGTACAATCAAGGCCAACTTCCCTGCTCGTCTTGCATTCCGTGTTTTATCAAAAGTCGATTCACGGACCATTCTCGATACAGGAGGTGCAGATCAGTTGATCGGTCGAGGTGATATGCTACTGGCAACTGGAAGTGATCTGATACGTATCCAATGTGCATTTGTCGATACGCCTGAAGTTGAACAGATTTCCGACTACATCGGTGCACAACGAGGCTATCCTTCGGCATTTATGCTTCCGGAATACGTAGATGAAAACGGTGATGGTTCTGGTAGTACAGATTTCGATCCCAAAGACCGCGATCAATTGTTTGAAGAAGCTGCCCGATTGATTGTCATGCATCAGCAAGGCTCAACTTCATTAATCCAACGTAAATTAAAATTGGGTTATAATAGAGCAGGACGAATCATCGATCAATTGGAAGCTGCAGGAATTGTAGGTCCATTTGAAGGAAGTAAAGCACGCGAAGTGCTCTATCCAGATGAGTATTCATTAGAACAATTTTTGGAGACGTTAAAAAAGGACAACTAAAATGAAAAAACAATTATGGTTTATTGTAGGGCTGCTATTTATGATATACAGTCAAAACAGCTATGCACAAAATGATGCGGCTGCTAAGGCGCTATTGACGAAAGTAAGCCAAAAGTACAATACATACAAAACAATACAGGCCAATTTCTCATTGCATATTAAACAAGCGAACGGAGGATCACATGCTGATGCTGGAACCCTATATCTGGACAAGGCTAACAACAAATATCAGGTGAACACCAAAAATCAAGTATTGATATCAGACTCCAAGACACAGTGGAATATCATGAAAGCCGAAAAGGAAGTTGAAATCTCGGAAGCCAGCAATTCGACCAACGAGATCAACGCAACAAACATCTTTAGCTTCTATACAACTGGCTTTAAGTATACATTGACCAATACCGAAAAGGTCAATGGACTTACACTGAATGTCGTCAATTTAACCCCAGTGGATAGCAAAAAAAACTATTCAAAGATAAAGCTACGCATCAATAAAGCAACAAATTTGATCTATGATACCACTATATTCGATAAAAGTGGAAACCGCTATACATATACATTAGCTTCACAACAGGGCAATAAGGTACTTTCAGACAATCTATTCGTATTTAACAAAAATGACTACCAAGGATTCGATATAGTCGATTTAAGATAAGAATCCATCGATAATACACTACTTAGAAATGCAGTGCAATAGAAAAGGCTTTCAACATCGAAAGCCTTTTCTATTGCACTGTAGCCATTATTTTAATTCAACTGATTTTACAGCATATTAGGTTCCTTATCTAAAGTCTCCAATTCTTTATTTGCATAACGCGAATAGCCATGTTTCTGCGGATGTTCAATAATTTCCTTCATCGAAACTAGCTTGTATACATAGGAACCAGTTTCATTATTCAACTTCAACGCAAAATAATCGTCCTTTTTTTGCCTCCTCATGGAGCCCTTTAGACTACCATCACCGACATTGTATGCAGCAGCCACCAAAGTCCAGTTTCCAAATTGGGCATACAGATATTTAAGGTACCTGGCAGCAGCATGCGTAGATTTGACAAGATCTTTCCGGTCATCTACTTTACCATTCACTCTCAATCCATACAAACGGGCTGTTGCAGGCATAAACTGCCAATAGCCACCTGCCCCCTTGGAGGAAACTACAGCCTTACTGAGCCCGCTTTCCACCAATGGAATGTACTTAAAGTCCTCCGGAATACCATGTGATTTAAGAATCTTTGCGATCATCGGCAAATAGGTTTCTGCCTTTCTATGCATATCGTATGATCCTGTCTTTTTAAACGCGAATCGATTGAAAAATTTGCGCAATTTACTTTCCACAAGCGGACGATCCATAGGTAAGGAATCTTCGGCAAATGTCAATGAACTCATATAAGATTCAAACGAATTGCTTTTTTCTTTCTTCTCTTCATCTTTTCCAGAATGAGCTGGAATTAAGATGAGCTTTGGCTCGGCGATCTGACCGCCGTTCGAAGCGTTGTTGTGTGGGGTTGAGTATAATTTTGACAGCAATAAAGCAAACAAAATCACACTACTACATAAAACTTTCTTTCTTATCATTTACTCCCTTAATGCTATCCTATCCACGACTCTAATCGATCAAAAAATAGCTTGGTTCAAATTCAAGGGTACAAAGGTAAACACTATTTATTTAAAAAACAAATAGTTACCTCCTAAGCACTTTAAAGGGGCTTTTTTAGTTTAAAAATGAAGTAAATTCAGGAAAAGACAAAAAGATAAGGATTTTTTCGCAAAACCCAAAATTATACCTAACTTTGCTGTTCACATTTTTAGTAAAACACAATGCCATTCAGCAATAAAAGGAACAGTCGTGATGACAACTCCAGAAAGTCACGAGGCAACTCAGACAGCTTCAAATCTAGAGGCGATAAGAACAATAGTTTCGGAAAAAAATCATACGGGTCAAACGACTCTTCTGAAAGAGGATCTTTCAGAAAAGATGATAATCGTGAAAATAGATCATTCGGATCTAAAAAATTCTCAGACAGACCATCATTCCAAAAAGATAATAATTCCTCCCGTTCAAAAGATAATTCAGAAAAATCATTCGGTAGAGGATCTCGTTCATTTGATAAAAATGATTCTTCACGATCTTTTGATAAAAAAGATTCCTTCAATAAATTCGACAGATCAGAACGTTCTTTTGACAAAAAAGATAATTTCAAACGTACCGACAGAAATGACGGTCCAAGATCATTCGACAGATCAGAACGTTCTTTCGACAAAAAAGATAACTTCAAACGTACCGACAGAAATGACGGTCCAAGGTCATTCGACAGATCAGAACGCTCTTTCGACAAAAAAGATAACTTCAAACGTACCGACAGAAATGACGGTCCAAGGTCATTCGACAGATCAGAGCGTTCTTTCGACAAAAAAGATAGCTTCAAACGTACCGACAGAAATGACGGTCCAAGGTCTTCAAACAGAAAATTTGACGGAGAAAGAAGTCGAAATTTCGATGACAACAAGAACTTTGGTGAAAAACAATATATTAAACGTCCAAAGAAAAAAGCTGCGGAGTCAGAAGACGACGGCTTAGTTCGTTTGAATCGTTACATCGCCAATGCTGGTATTTGTTCAAGACGTAAAGCAGATGAACTTATCACGGCTGGTGTCATTTGGGTAAATGGAGAACCTGTTACCGAATTGGGTACTAAAGTAGACCCTGCAACAGATGAAATCCGCTACAACAACGAACGCTTGAAACGTGAAAAAAATGTTTATGTTTTGTTAAACAAACCAAAAGATTATATCACGACTACAGACGATCCCCAAGAGCGTCATACGGTGATGGAACTTGTTTCTAAAGCAACCAAAGAAAGAATCTATCCTGTTGGTCGCCTTGATAGAAATACGACTGGACTCCTTTTAATGACAAATGATGGAAGCCTTGCCGAAAAGCTTTCGCACCCGCGTAACAGCATCAGCAAAATCTATAATGTCGAACTAAACAAAAGCCTTACACAGGGCGATTTTAACAAAATTAACTTTGGTATCGAATTAGAAGACGGTGTGATCAAACCGGACGATTTGAGCTATGTTCAAGGCGGATCAAAACGCGAAGTCGGCATCCAGATTCACTCAGGGAAAAATCGTATCGTACGTCGTATTTTTGAATCTTTAGGATATGAAGTAGTTAAATTAGATCGTGTGGTATATGCCAATCTGACTAAAAAAGACTTACCTCGTGGCCGTTGGAGATACCTAGAAGAACGAGAAATCGTGCAATTAAAGCACCTCCTTTAATCGCTCAAGGATATCAATAAAAATAAGGACGGTCATTCAGTTAACCGTCCTTATTTTTTATATTTGCTCTTTAAAATAAAAAAACAAAGAATATGACTGATCCGAAAACACTTTCTTCCGTTGCGGAATTCCATAAAACATTCCAACATCCCATCCTTGACACGCCTACTATTCCATCTGAACAACGATGTGCTTTAAGGGTATCGTTGATTGCTGAGGAATTAAAAGAATTAGAAGAAGCCATCCAGGATAAAGATTTGGTAGAGATTGCAGATGCACTATGTGACATCCAATATGTACTTGCTGGCGCAGTATTGGAATTTGGCTTAAAAGATAAATTCTCTGCCCTTTTTGATGAGGTTCAACGTTCTAACATGAGTAAGGCATGTAAAGACGAAGCGGAAGCAATTGCTACCCAAGAACACTATAAATTGAAAGGAGTAGAATCTTATTACAAAGAAGTTGATGGCAAGTTTTTAGTATTCAGAACTGCTGACAACAAAACTTTAAAATCCATCAATTATTCTCCAGCGGATCTAAAAACGATTGTTGAGGGCTAAATGGAAAAGGAAAATAGCTCTCCCCTTTTCGTTAATAAGATAAATAAATAAGGC
>DGIS01000030.1:0-1654 GCA_002386525.1 Sphingobacterium sp. UBA4616 | reverse complement strand
GCCTTATTTATTTATCTTATTTTACGTTCAAACCACTGGTTCAATGCAAGCGTTGCAAAATTTATAGGAACGGATATAGACTTTAAAAAAGACTCCCCTGCACAACCTGACGTGCCTCCAAACCTTTATCTATTGCCGTTTGTATATGTGACTTGGGAAAGCCCCAATTTGGTGCTATCAACAATTCTTTGTCTGCAATCCCGAAAATACGTTGAATAATCAGATCAGGCCGTAATCTTGGAATCAATTTGGCTAAGAAATCAGTATAACCTTCTATCGAGAAAAGTTCAAAAGGTTCTCTTTTATATTTTACCCCCATAATGGAGCCTTCTACAATATGCAAGTGGTGCAATTTCACAAATTTAATCTGTGGAAACCGGTTAATCTCGTCTGCATACTTTAACATCATCGCTTCAGATTCCCATGGAAAACCAAAAATTGTATGTACACAAATCTCCAGAGGAGTATTCTTTAACATATCCATTGCCTGAACAAACTCATCGTGTGAGCAGCCTCGATTAATTTTCTCCAATGTATCGTTGTAGATAGATTCCATTCCCATTTCTAAATCTACATCATAACGATCCGTATAAGATTCCAATAACGCGATCTTTTCAAAATCTAAACAATCAGGACGTGTTCCCACGGAGAGACCTAAGGTATTTTCAGGATCAATGCTTAGGGCTTCATCATACATCATTTTCAGTAAATGAGTCGGCGCATACGTATTCGTGTTTGGCTGGAAATAGATAATAAACTTTTCAGCTCCATAGCTATTGCGGGCTCTTTCGATCCCCGATTCCACTTGTTCCCGTATCGAAGGAATTTTGCGGGCTGTATCCGGTGTAAAAGAATCAACATTACAGTACGTACAACCGCCGTAGCCCTTACTGCCATCGCGATTTGGACAAGTAAAATTACCATCCACAATCACTTTAAACACTCTCTGTCCGTTATACTTTTGCTTTAAATAAGCCCCGTAATGATTATACGGTTTAACTCCTTTATCCAATAATGTACCCATTGCCATGCAAAGTTACTCAATTAAAATCATATGTTACCATTACTTTCTTCGGATCGAATGTTAAACTTCGATATGGAAGAAAATTTCTGATTCATTTCCTCAATCATATCGACATGTCCAATGTTGCTAGAAACAACCTTAACGGTACTATCCTTACTAACCTCGAATCTTACATAAGCTTTATCATGATTCATATTCCAATTACATTTCCATTTTTCATTTAAGTTCTTATAAAAATCAACAATACCTATCTCCGGAGTTGGAAGATAGTTTTCATAAGAAAGAAAAGTGTAATCTTGCACCTCTTGGGAAATACCTGATCTCAAGATAAACAATAGTAGGAAAGCGATGATGAAACAATTTCTCATATGACCAATAAGTAATATTTACAGCAAGATACAAAAACATGAATACAAGAATTATAGAAAAGCAATATGGCTATGGCGTATCTATTGTTTAAGAGCACTCCTGTACTTCAGTTATGAAATAGCCACTATCGATACAATTGCAAGTTTGGACTAAGATTGATCGGCAGACTTCTATGAAGATGCACTGTGCGACTGAGGACAGTGCCGGTTGCGGAACATGGCCGATGGACCAGCCCCATGGACGGCCATGGAGGTAGTTAAA
>DGIS01000019.1:37213-45352 GCA_002386525.1 Sphingobacterium sp. UBA4616 | reverse complement strand
GGGACTTTTTCAGTGCCCTCCGTTAAGAAAGCCCTTTTTTCTCAAATTACTTGTGTTTACTGCTTATAGGCCTCGGTCTTCGCCGAAAGTTGTACTACTTCAAACAGGCGAGGTAACGTTTGATCGTTTCCTCTAATCCTAAATATAGTGCATCGGAGATAAGTGCATGGCCTATGCTTACTTCCAACAATTCCGGAGTATGCTGATTGAAATATTGCAGATTGTTGAGGTCCAGATCATGGCCTGCATTGAGTCCTAATCCAACTTCACGCGCCTTTAAGGCTGCTTTGAAATAGGGCTTTATAGCAGTTTCTTTATCGAAACCATACTCCGTTGCAAATCCTTCTGTATAAAGTTCAATACGATCTGTTCCTGTTTCTGCGGCAGCTTCTACCATTTCTTCGACAGGATCAACAAAAATAGAAACACGTATCCCGGCATCTTTGAACAATTTGCACATATCTTGTAGGTAAGCTTTGTTCTTAATGGTATCCCAGCCATGATTGGAGGTCAATTGACCTTCGGTATCAGGTACTAACGTAACCTGTGCTGGTTTATTGGCCAATACAAGGTCTATAAATTTCTGCTCCTGGCAGTTTCCTTCAATATTTAGCTCAGTCTGAATTGCTGCTTTTAAGTCAAATACATCCTGATAGCGGATATGTCTTTCATCAGGTCTGGGGTGAACAGTGATACCCTGAGCACCAAAACGTTCACAGGCTAATGCTGCTGAGACTAGATTAGGATTATTCCCACCTCTAGAATTTCTGAGCGTTGCGATTTTATTGATATTTACTGAAAGTCTAGTCATTTTGCTGTATGTTGTGTTGTAAAAATACGAATAATATCTATTTTTTTTTAACTTGCATGTATGGATGGAATCGACTATAGCCTATTTAGCGGCTTTCGCCTCTTGGACGTTATCGATATTATATTGGTAGCGATTATTATCTACTATATTTATAGTTTGATTAGGGGTACCATTGCTGTTAATATCCTAATTGGTGTCGCATTGTTTTATGGCGTTTATATTGTCGTCAAGCAGATGCATATGCGTTTGCTGACAGAAATATTCGGCGGTTTTATATCGGTGGGTTCGATTGCGTTGATTGTCGTATTCCAGCAGGAAATCAGGCGGTTTTTGCTGCATGTTGGGAAGAATATATCGATGAAGCGAAAAAAGGTTTTTTGGTCGTTTATCGGGAATAAGAAGGCTATACAAAAGGATTTGACGGATGATTTAAGACCTGTAATTGAAGCCTGTAGAAGTATGTCGCGTACGCGCACCGGGGCATTGTTGGTTTTTTCAAAATATTTTGATGAGGAGTATTACCAGAGTAGTGGTGAATATATCGATGCTCATATTTCCAAACGTTTGATTGAAAGTATTTTTCATAAAAATAGTCCCTTGCATGATGGTGCGGTCGTTATTGTCGATTTTAAGATTATGACAGCATCATGTGTATTGCCTTTGTCGGATAGTGAGGATCTGCCCTTGCAATTTGGATTAAGGCATCGCGCGGCAATTGGAGTAACGGAAGTCTCCGACGCTATTGCTGTTATTGTTTCAGAAGAGACTGGCGAGATCTCTTTTGCGAAAGATGGAAATGTCAATATGAACGTTTCGCCGGAAGAACTTGAGCAGCTACTGAAAGATGAGTTGTAAAAAGTGATCATTGAATGCAATGCCCCAAAAAGTTAGTTGCTTTTTGGGGCATTGTTATGTATAGACCGCTATTTTTTCGCAGCATTGATCACTTGTGTATTCAACTTGATGTACTCAGCATTCTTGTCAGCTGTGGCCACTTCAAGACCTTTCGTGGCAGTTTCCACCGCTCCTTTTTTATCTCCTGCTTTCAATTGAGCTTTTGCTTTCCAATAAAGAACATGTGCAGCTTTGGGTTGGGCTTTAGCAGCTTCATCGAACCAGTTTAAAGCTTTATTCAGATCCAAATTATTAGTAAAGTAATATTGAGCGGCTGCAAAATATGGTTTTTTCTCCCCTTTCATAGCCTCATCGATTGAAGCTAATATTTTATCCTGCTGGTTTACTTTAAGGGCAATTTTTACAGCAGTTTTTTCCCAAGCCAAACTTAAAACCGCATCCGTTGGCGTAACATTGTCAAAAGCGATGGTAAAAGTTTCCACCGGATTGGCTAATGTCTGTGGTTTAACATTGAAGCGTAAAGCGTCTTCGGTTTGTTTATACGTGTATGCGCCCCATTGTTTTGTGTTTTTACTGATGATGATGGTCCACTCCGATTTGTTTGGGATAGTAAAAAGCGAATAGGTTCCTGCTGAAAGCTTATTGCCATTTAATGTAACATCACCTTCAAAAGTTAATGTGGTATTGGTATTTGCTCCTGTACGCCACACCTGATTATAAGGGACGAGATCACCAAAGATCTTACGTCCATTCATACTTGGTCTGCTATAGTTTAGTGTTACATTTTCAATACCTAATCCTTGTGTAATCGTTTGTGAGCTGCTGGCTGCAGGAAGCTTAATTTGAGCAAATGATTCTCCAGCCGTAAACATCATGGTTGCGGCAATGGCAATTGCAAAAAGATTTTTTTTCATCTGTATCATTGTTTGTTTTGTTGTCTACGCGTTTTGAACAGTTTCACGCCTCTATCTATCTTCTAAAAATAGGAAGAATTTCACAGAAAAAAGGCATCTATTTTTAGATGCCCTTTCGCTAGTTGCACTAAGGTGTTCTATTAAGCGTTTTCTTTTCCAATTTTATGCCCTTTAGTGGCAAAAAATAAGATATACAGGTAGGCCGGAACCATCGCAAAGAGAAACGCATGTTGGAAGTCAACATGTAAAGTGTCCTTTAAATAACCATATATCAAAGGCCAGATTGCTCCTCCGGCAATACCCATAATCATAATGCCTGATCCTGTTTTCGTAAAGCGTCCTAGTCCTTTTATACCCAGTGGGAAAATTGCTGGCCACATCAATGCATTCGCGACACCCAATAGGGCCACAAAGATATAAGACGTCAGTCCTGTAGAAAATGCTGAAATTGCCGTGAATGTTATTCCAACAATTGTACAGATACGTAAAGCGGTTTGCTGCGATACAAACCTCGGAATAGAGATAATACCAATGAAATAGCCAACTAGCATACATACTAGTGTAAACGTAGTGCCATACTTAACAAAAAATGGCGGCAGAGATAATAATCTCCCATAAGTTCCGATGATGTCGCCTGCCATTACTTCTACTGCAACGCAGAAGAAAATAGCGAGAAATCCTAAAAATAGATGTGGAAACTGAAAGATACTTGTCTTTTTAGTACTTGTGACAGCAGCGTCATCTGTTGCTTCTTCTTCCTTATTGACATCAACTTCGGGCATTTTTACAACAAATACGACAATCGCTAAAATCGCAACACCGATAGCCACTCCAATGTAGGGTCCATGAAGCCTTTCAGATAATTCCGCTAACAGTGCATCGTGTTCTGCACCTGCTTTGAGTTCTTTGATTCTACTGGAAATGCTGTCGTAATCTTTTAATAGGATGCTCCCCAAGACTACTGGAACAATCATGCCAGCTGTTTTATTGAAAATCCCTACGATGGAGATCCTTTGGGCGGCACTTTCTATGGGGCCGATTATACTTAAATAAGGGTTAATCGCTGTCTGTAAAAGCGCCATGCCTGAAGCTTGCACAAATATAGCAACCAAGAAGAGTTGGTAGCTCAGGTTTGATGCGGCAGGAATAATGATAAGGGCGCCTAAAATAATTAACACCAGACTGGCCACTAATCCATTTTTGAAGCCTGTTTTCCCTAAAATCCATGAACTGGGTAATGCGAGAAAAAAATAGGCAATATACGACGCGAACAGAATTAAAAATGCTTGTGTGTCGGTCTCTAAATTAAATGCTAAGCGTACAAAAGGGATCAATGCGCCATTGGCCCAAGTGATATATCCAAGAATAAAAAATAATGCACAGCAAATGAGCATAGGGACTATTGCTGTTTTACCCGAATTAGGATTAGTGGTCATTTTTTTAATTATATTTAGTTAAGTTATCGTTCACGCAGTAGAAATCTGTCGAAAAAGTAGCGTTAAGCAATCGATTGCATGCTATTTTGTTGATTTTTAAACTATCCAACGTACAAGACTACTTAAATTTATTGAATATAGGAAATAAATAAAGGCATATTTTTGCGCGGTTTTGGGAATTAATTCGTAGAAAAAAAGGAGGATAAATTGTAATTTATCCTCCTTTAAATTTTAATCTGTCAGATTAAAATTTGATGGTTTTGGAATTCGAGTTGCCAAAAGCCCTATAAATTGTATTATTTTGGAACGATCGCTACTGTAAGTCTGGAAATACAATTTAATTTATTGAACCGGTCATACATCTTTATTTCCCAGATATGTGTGGAACGGCCAATATGTATTGGACTGCATTTCGCTGTAATTATTCCGCTGCTTACGGGACGTATATGGTTTGCGTTCACTTCAAGTCCAACGCCGCGATATTTATCTGGATCAACCACCAGGTTAGAGGCAATGCTGCCTAGAGACTCTGCCAGGACTACCGAGGCTCCACCATGTAATATTCCGTGCGGTTGCTTGACTTTATCCGTTACAGGCATAGTCGCTGTAATGGTGTTGTCATTTATTTCTGTCGCTTGAATTTCCAGGAGACCTGACAGGTATTTGTTAAAAAATACATTTATTTCCTCAATGCTGTAATGCTGAAACCAAATTTTTGACATCGTCTGAGTTTAAGTAACGTTCTTGGATAATAATGCGGTGATGATTGAGGTGTCCCGCAATAACATATAACAGTGCCTTTACACTTGTGAGTCGCTCAGATGCCATTCCTTTACGCTCCAATTCAGCGTCATTGAAACTGTTGAAAAGCATCATATTGGCTTTGCGAAGAAAGGTGAATTCTTTGCTCAAGCTTTCTAACGTACGATCATTATAGCGTGAATACTGGATGAGGTAGTCTTGGTCATAACCGGCTAGCTCCTTCAGGTCATTACGGGAGAAGCGCAACGCACGATAGGCCATGATTCGTTCATTATCGATGACGTGGCCAACGACTTCTTTGATGGTCCATTTATCCTCGGCGTATTTAAAATTGCCTCTTTCCTCAGGAATCGTGTCCAGAAATGCTGGAAAGGAGAGCGTTTGTTCTTCAAGTGCATCAAACACGTTATCGACGACAGTCTCAATATATGGCGCATAGACTGCTGGATATTCGTCAGATTTGAGTGGCTTCATATTTTAAATTGCTTTTTAAGATTATTCGAAATGTTGTTCCTTTACCTAATTCAGATTCTTTTACAAAAATTTGTCCTTGGTGATACCGTACCATTCTTTTTGTCAGACTAAGCCCAAGCCCCCAGCCTCTCTTTCTTGTTGTGAAGCCCGGCTGGAAAACTGATTCAAAATTAGATCTCGGAATTCCTTTGCCCGTATCGCTAATGTCTATAAAAATTTCTTCTTTCGCAATATTTTCTGAAATATTAACAGTTATCTTTCCTTCTGTACCAATGGCATTTACTCCATTTTTCAATAAATTTTCTATAATCCAGTCGAAGAGCGGAATATTGAGCTTTGCTTCAAGATGTTTGTCTCCTTTTAATTCGAAAGTAATTTTATTGCTAGTCCGTATACGGAAATAATCCATGTAATTTTTAATGACCTCGTAGAGGTTGTGATTGGTCAGTACGGGAGTAGACCCTATTTTTGAAAAGCGGTCAGCGACGATTTCAAGCCGCTTTATGTCGTTTTCCATTTCATTTAGGGTATCATCTTCTTCGGCATCAAATTTTATACGAATCAGTTCTAGCCAACCCATCAACGACGAAATGGGGGTGCCCAATTGATGGGCAGCTTCTTTGGTGAGGCCTACCCAAACAAGATTTTGTTCAGATTTTCGGATAGAGTTGAAAACGGTATACGCAATGATCAGGAAGAGCGCAATGAGCGATAGTTGTACGTACGGAAACACCCTTAGCTGTTGCAAAAACCAAGAATCCTTGTAGTATACATGCCATTTTTGCCCGTTCTCTAATTCCAGAGTAATGGGGGGATGGCTTTTTTTCATAAATGCCAGCTGTTTCTGAAAATAAGCCGGGTCGTAATTTAGATGCTTTGTAACACTGTCGTTTTGTCCGGGCTTAATATTGGTCTTCGTAGAATCGAGGTTCCGCCAAAAAATGATATCTTCTTTATCGTCAGTAATAATCGCTGGTAAATTTAAGCTGTCTCTCACAGCGTAAATAAATGTAATGAACTCATCATCTACGTCGGGCATGGTCATGATATTTTTAGTACTCATGGCCCATACCTCGGCCTTTGAACGTTCGGCGTGAGCAAGATTTCGAACGAGGTAATTGGTGTACACCAAGGAGGCAACAGCAATGACTGCAGCAAAGATGAGCAAGATAAATTTCCAGCGTTGCTGGCTAATCTGATAGGGTTTCATGATTCCGTATTCGTGTCCTTCATCGCAAATTACTGAATAAATGTCTGTTTTCTGCACTTTTATTTCATTGAAGAAGTGGTCGTAGCGCCCAAATCAAAAATTTTGTGGTAATTTTGCTTCATGAGTTCAGAAAGAAAAGTAAGAGTGCGTTTTGCACCAAGCCCTACAGGTGGTCTTCACCTTGGTGGGGTACGTACAGCTTTGTTTAATTTTCTCTATGCGCGTCAGCATCAGGGAGATTTTATTTTACGTGTCGAGGATACGGATCAAACTCGTTTTGTCCCAGGTGCTGAAGAATATATCAACGAATGTTTAGCATGGTGTGGTCTGACCCCTGATGAAAGTCCGTTAAAAGGGGGGAAATATGGGCCTTACCGTCAAAGTGAGCGAAAACCATCTTACCGCAAATATGCTGAGCAGTTGATCGCAAATGGGTATGCTTATTATGCCTTTGATACTGCTGAAGAGCTAGATGAACAGCGTAAATTACAGCCTAACTTCCGGTATAGCCACGAAAACAGACTTCAATTGCGCAATTCGTTGAGCCTATCTGAGACTGAAACTCAACAACTGTTGGATGCGGGAACTCCGCATACCATTCGTATAAAAATTCCTACAGATGACACGGTAACATTCACGGATATGATCCGAGGTAAGGTTGCTTTTGATACAAATCTTGTTGATGATAAGGTATTGCTTAAAGCTGATGGTATGCCCACTTATCACCTGGCCGTTGTTGTCGATGATAAAACCATGGATATTTCGCATGTATTCCGTGGCGAAGAGTGGTTGCCTTCGGCACCTATCCATATCTTGTTGTGGGAATACCTTGGGTGGAGCGATAGCATGCCGAGCTGGGCACATCTTCCTCTAATCCTCAAGCCCGATGGAAATGGTAAATTAAGTAAACGCGATGGCGATCGTTTGGGATTCCCTGTTTACGCGATGAACTGGACCGATGCGAACTCTGGCGATACAACAAAAGGTTTTCGTGAGATGGGTTTCTTGCCGGAGGCTTTCGTCAATATGCTTGGGGTGTTAGGCTGGAATGATGGAACTGAACAGGAACTTTTTTCTTTAGATGAATTGATCCAGAAATTCGGCGTTGACCGTATCAGTAAAGCTGGGGCGAAATTTGATTTTGAAAAAGCAAAATGGTTTAACCATGAATGGATCAAACGATCTTCAACAGAGTCGTTGTTACCGCAGATCAAAACAGTTTTGGAACATCATCAAGTAGCGGCTGATGATACTTATGTGAGTAAGGTATTGGATGCGGTAAAAGAGCGCCTGACCTTTGTGGAAGATTTTTGGAGCCAAGCGTCGTTTTTCTTCCTGCAACCTGCAGAATATGATTTAAATGCAGTAAAGCCTAAATGGTCTGCGGAAAAAACTGCATTTTTTGAAGGCATTAACCAGTCTTTCGCAGGATTTAATACCTGGAAGGCCTCTGAGTTGGAACCTTTCTTCAAGGATGCAATTCAAGCATCCGGAATGAAAATGGGCGAACTGATGATGCCATTCCGTATTATGTTAGTCGGTGGGAAATTTGGACCAGATGTGTTTCAGATAGTTGAACTGCTGGGCAGAGAGGAAGTTGTAAATCGTGTAAAAAAAGCACTTCAGGAATTTGATGCTTAAAGGAATAGCGTATAAAATACTAAAAGAGGCTATTTG
>DGIS01000019.1:24572-37000 GCA_002386525.1 Sphingobacterium sp. UBA4616 | reverse complement strand
CAAATAGCCTCTTTTAGTATTGTTGACTAGGGTTTCCATGAGTTTACTATGTGCAGTTTACTGAAAACGTTTATTTTCTTTGGCTTTGATGGAGTTGTTAGACCTTGTTAGGTAGGCGTCCCCTAGTTTGGTTATACTAGGCGTTTCCCTAGTTCGATTTATAAGTAAGGTAACCTCAGCCGGATATAAAGGGTCTTGGCTGGGCCAAATAAGAATATTATTCCGGTGACAACTAATCCCAGCATTCCGAGGTAAGTAAATATTTCCATATTGCTGATTAGCGATGCTTGCTGACTCAAACTTCCGGAAAGACTTTTACTAACAATACGGTTTGCCACTTGATCGCCATATAATCCGCTATATTTCTCGATTAATGTGTTCCAATAATTCATTGTCAACGGATTGCTTGTATTCAGTGTCTGTTCGAGTTGATTATAATGCTTTTTATTTAGTATATAGCTGATGTTTTGGGTAAATGCAAATCCAATATTGGTACTCCAAAATCGAACAGTTGTACCCATGAGGCCGGCATTGCCTACATGTTGCGATTCGACACCTGTTAAAATGTAAATCACCAACGGGGTGAACAACCAGCCTTGTCCGATGCCCTGAATGAACAAAGGTAGACCTATGGCCCAGATTGTGGTATCAGGATAAAAGGTAGGGACAAAGAGAAAACACGAAATTGCCAATATCAGAAAGCCAAAGCCAAAGCTATATTTAGGCGATACGTCGCGTAGAAGTAAGACGCCAGAACTGCCAACACCCAGGATAGTACCTATGACATTGATGTATTGTACATCAATAATGTAGTGCCAGGGCCATTTCCAGACGGTAGCCATGACGGAATAGACATTGTTGAGGCAGCTGCGAATAATATAAAAGAGAAAAAATAGGATAACTCCCAAAATCACATTTTTGTATCTCAAGACCTCAAAGTGAAAAAGAGGTCTTTTGACCAAACTTTGTTTAATTATAAAGAGTGCTCCGAACATCAGGAAAAGGGCAAAGTTGATGGTAATATTGGTGTGTTCGAACCAATAGTATTTACGGCCATAAATTAAGACATAAGCGCCGCAACTCAATGAGAGCAGCAGAAACAGACAACTTGTGAGATCCAGTTGATAGAGAGGGAATTTTTTACTTAAGCGGTTATTGTTGAGTAAGAGCAGGGCTATCGCAATCACAATCAAATGCCAATAGAGTACAACGTGAATCATATCTTGCCATCCATAATCCATAATACTTTCTTTGAGCAAAGATGTTGTTAAGGTTGAGCCAGTAAGCATAAATGTATATAGGAAGAAATAGGCAATGGTGCGGCTCTTAGCATGTTTAATCTGGTTCATAACCATTGGAAGGAAGCAAGCTCCTTCAAGTACACAAAAAATACCTTCGGCTACACGCAAAACGCCAATAAGGAATGTATCTTTTGTCAATGAGATGCCTATTAAGATGAGGATGGAAGTACTGCAGGTCAACAGGATATATGTTCTCACCCTGAAATAAGAAAAAAGCCGCTGAAATATGAGTAAAGCAACCACAATGGCACCATACATCAAGGAAAGGAAATATTGAATATCTTCGGTTTCGATGTCAAGCGTCGACGCGGTAAATGCCGTGTTTGAATGGAATAGCGACATTAACATGAGATGGGGAAACATCGCTAGTATCATAAGCGGAAGTTTGATCCATTCGGGAACCCAGCTATAGTATAAAGATTTGTTGTTAAGCATGGTCAAATTAGGATTGATGGGCGGCATGAATGACAACGTTCATGCCGGCACGTAGTTTTTTAAGATTCTGCTGTGGATCAAAGACAATTTTAACGGGGATGCGCTGCTCTATTTTTACGAAGTTTCCGGTTGCGTTATCTTGGGGTATTACGGCAAATTTGGAACCTGATGCTGGAGAAAAAGAATGGATCTTTCCTTTAAAAAGAAGGTTGGGAAATGCATCCACCTGTATCGTCACGATAGTGCCTTCTATAAGATTTTCGAGCTGTGTTTCCCTGAAATTTGCATCGATCCATTTCTCTTCGCTAACTACATTTGCCAGCGTCTGGCCTTCCTTCACAAATTGTCCGGGTTGTATAGTTCGCTTGCCCACAAAACCGTCATAGGGTGCAGTTACTACGGCATAAGAAAGGAAAAGCTGCGCATTTGTTTTTGCGGCCTTTTTGATGTTAATATTCGCTTTTGCAGGTAACTCGTTTGCTTTTTCTTTGCTGGTATTCAGTCGCGCGGAATGATACTCTTCTGTCATAGCATGTAGTTGTGCTAATGCTAAATCGTAAGCTGCTTGGGCATTGTCGTATTGCTGTCTGGTTGCCGCATCAGCCTCATATAATTTCTTGAATCGACTATAATCCTGTTGCGTTTGCCATACACTTACTTTTGCTGCTTCTAATCTTGCCTTTTGAACCGAAATACTATTGGCAGTCGCATTGGCTGTTTTGCTGATTACCTCGGCATTTCTCTGGCTACTTTGGAGTTCGGCATTTGCGATATCTACCTTGGTCTGATATTCACTTGCATCTATGATAAATAGGGTGTCACCCTGATGCACATATTGATTTTCTTCAAATCGGACTTCTTTGATAAAACCGGGGATCCGACTAGCAACAGGGGTCACATATTGATCTATCTGTGCATCATTGGTCGTTACATATTGATGAGTAAAAATCAGATGCTTGGCCAGGAAGCCAATACCGGCCAATAATAATATACTGGCAAATAGGACAAGCACTTTATTAAATCCTTTTGTTTTGTCTTTTTTATCTTTTCTATTCATTATTCCATTCTACTTGCGCATTTTCCAAATTCTTCAGCTTTAGCATTCAGATCCATATTCCGATTCTGGTTATGAATTACCTGATACATCAATATCTGTCAATGCATTTTACTTAAAAGGGGGGCTTGAGTCCCGATCGACGTTTCTGTTTGGGAATATGGCCCATACAAAGATAGTGTAGGACGGAAATGATTTGTTTTGTATAGTCGGACGGATATTTGTTTATTTGCGCCATATTGTCGAAATAACGTAATTTTGAGTTATGGAAGAGGGCAAACTTGCAGCGATTGATGCTGAGCACTATGATTTTTATGTCGACCACCTCTACGTAGATCGTATTGATTCTCGCGAGTATAAACATAAAAAAGCGCGCCTGTTGTATGCTGAAGGCGGGATTATTCATGTGTTTACAGCAACAAAGCACTGGTATTTGCCTGCAAGATTTTATATGTGGATTCCGGCAAATACAACTTATCATCTGGAAAGTACAAGCTCTCGTATTCCGCTCTATAGTTTTTACTTTAAAGAAAGGCCGGGTATGCCATCTGTGCTTTCGGTGCCAAATATATTTCTAAGCAATGATTTGATGCGTGAAATGTTTTTATTTGCTCGAGATTGGGCTGGCGGGGTGAGCAAGATGACTGAATATTCTAAATACTGTCTCTTGCGTGCGATGATGGCTATTATTCCAGATACGAGCTCACCAGTAGATGCTTTTCCGATGCAGCATCCCTATCCTAAAAGTGAAAAGCTCAAAAGTGTGGCTCGGTATCTCAACAGCAACATCGATCAGGCCTTTACCATTGAACAGATTGCTGCGCGTTTTGGAATGAGTAGCCGCTCCTTATCCAGGCTTTTTAAAGAAGATATGGGCATCAGTTATATTCGGTTTTTAAGAGCGATACGAATTGCGAAAGCGCTGGAGCTCATGTCTGAAAATAACTACTCCATTCTCGAAATCGCCATGCGTGTGGGTTACAACGAGCTCTCTTCTTTCAGCAACATTTTTACACGCGTGACGGGTATTCGTCCATCGATTTATATGGCGAAGATCAACGGATACAAATAGCAGTAGTGATTGTATTTAGGCTAAAAGTTCCTGCAGATCTTCCTGAGAAAGTGACTTGATAAAGCTTTCTTCGGTTGTGATCAGGCTTTGTGCGATCGATTTCTTCTTATTCTGTAAGGCTAATATTTTTTCTTCAACGGTATCTTTGCTGATAAATTTATAGATAAAGACGTTGCGCGTCTGACCGATGCGGTGCGAACGGTCTACGGCCTGTTGTTCTACGGCCGGATTCCACCAAGGGTCTAGGATAAAAACATAGTCTGCTTCAATAAGATTGAGCCCCACACCACCTGCCTTTATCGAAATGAGGAATAGCTTGGTATCGTTGTTTTTACGAAACTGACTGACCGCTTCATCCCGATTTTTTGTGCCACCATCCAGGTAGGCGTAGTTTATTCCTTTATGATCAAAATATTGGCGGAAGATATTGAGTTGTTTTACAAACTGCGAGAAAATCAGCACTTTGTTACCTCTCTGCATGACCATTTCAAGTGTTTCAATGACCGCTTCGAACTTACCGGAATCGCCCGAAAATTTCTCATCCACCATTCTGGGGTGATTGGCTAATTGCCGCAGCTTTGTCAATCCTTGTAAAAGTGCAATTTGGCTAGATTTTGGTTTGTTTTCCAATTGTCCGTCGAGGATTGCATTGCGATATTCAGATTTAACCTTCTCGTAAAGTTCGGACTGTTTTTCTGTCATCTCACAGTAGAGTACCTGTTCTGTCTTTGGCGGTAATTCTCTTGCCACCTGATCTTTTGTACGTCTTAATATAAACGGTTTAACAATCGCCTGGAGGCGTTGTGCTTTTTCTTCGTCTTTTTTCTTTTCTATTGGCTGCACAAACTCCTTTTGAAAATAGGTGTAACTACCCAACAGTCCGGGATTGGTGAAGTGCATCTGTGCCCAAAGATCCGAAACTGAATTTTCGACCGGGGTTCCACTTAAGGCCAGTTTATTTTTACTTTTTAGGCTTTTTATGGCTTTGAAAGATTTGGATGTAGGGTTTTTAATGTTCTGGCTTTCATCCAAGATAATATAGTTAAAATAGAAGCTACTCAAAGTATCCTCGTCTATACGTGCTATCCCGTAGGTGGTGATTATCAAATCATATTTGGAGAATAGTGAGGCATCTTTAATACGGTTATTCCCAGTATGAAGGTGAATGTTAAGCTGTGGCGCGAATTGATGTGCTTCTTTTTGCCAGTTATATACCAATGATGTCGGTAAGACCAAAAGCGAGGTACGTACATCCTGTTCGTCCTGAAGTTGTTCTTTTTGCTGCTGCAATAAGGCTAATGTTTGTATGGTTTTGCCTAAGCCCATATCATCCGCAAGACAGCCTCCAAATCTATACTGCTTTAGAAAATTAAACCAATTGTATCCTGCCTTTTGGTATGGTCGAAGATTTCCTTTGAAATGTTTTGGTTCGGGAATATCAGCAATTTCTTCAAAGTTGGCCAGATTTTGAAGTTTTCGGGTAAATACCAGTTGCGTATGTTCGCTAATTTCAAAGAGTAGGCCTATATGTACCTTATTTAATTTAAGTTCATGGCGATCTGCAGAAAATTGAAATAAATGATTGTACTGTGCAAACCATTCTTCGGGAATCATGGCAATTTCTCCATTCGGTAAAGTAAATTCCTTAATGTTATTGAGGATATGATTGCGCAGCTGAATAAATGGGATTTCGTAAGGTCCAAATTTTGCGATAGCACTGATGTCAAACCAATCATTATCTTCTTCAATGGAGATATCGAGCGAGGTCTGTCCTATGAAGAAGCGCTTTTCTTCATTATTTTGTACAATTTGAAAACCAAGTTTCTCCAGTTGTTCTTGGTGATTATTTATCCAGTCAAATATGGAAAGTCGTTTTCCAGCGGCTATCGCTGGTGTCAATAAACCGAGTTGAAGGTCAAAATCCTGTAGCCCCAGCTTTTTTAAGTTTTCATGCTGTTGTTCTTCCCATTGCAAAGATCGTTTGACACGGTGGAAAATATAACGATCGTCTTCCTCCTGATAGACCATGCGGACGGTAACTTTATTTTCGGCACCAGCTGTAAAGATATGTTTACCGTACTTAAATTGCAATTGAAGTTGTGAAGCTCCATCTTCGATATAAATCAAACGGAGAATTGGAATTGCTTGATGCTGATGGGTTTGGATGTCGAATCCTTCGGCATAAACATGATAGCGTTCTATCAAGCCACAGACAAAGGTTTCAAAATATTTTTTTTCAGTGCTCCTACCGACAGAAATATAGCGTTTATTCAAGAAGGGGCTAAGCTTTTTCCCTTCAAGGGTCTGATCGAAATAATAAAGGGTATTATTTAAAAGTAGCCATGCTTGTACATTAGTCAGCACGATAGCATTTTTGAACATGAACTCCAAACGCTGATTTTCATATTTGATGGTCGGGAAATAGCGTGTTTCTTCTTCGTTTCGACGGAAATGAAAAAGTATCGAGGCGGCAGATGTGGCCAGTTTAATTTCTTGATCTGCAGGATACCCATCTTTGCTCATCATAAAGAATGGTTTGTCTCCAACAGTTTCAAAAAATTGAATCATTTTTTCATCTATTTTAGGACGAAGGAGTTCATAAAGCTTTTTATCAAAAACTTTGGAAAAGAAATCTACAGGTCTGATCGCTTTTTTGTAGTATTTTTTGATGAGGTGTGTTTGTTCAATTTCATCAAGCAGTCGAATGAGTTTGTAATCTACTTCATCTAATTCGGCGGCGTAGGCACCGACAGTGTTACTAAATATGCGTTGATATCGGAGTGAGTAAGTCCCATTGGGATTGAGTTGGACCATGTGTGGCTCAATGAGATAGCCGAGATAAGGGTGCTCACATATGGAATAAACGATTTTATATACTGGGAATGACTTTGACTGTTGCATTAAAAATAGCGGACCTTATAAATAAAGGTATCTAATATACAATAAAATATACCATTACTCGCAATTTGCCCGATGAAATTTTAAAAATTGACGTGCTTGGATTGAAGATTTTGGAAGCGATTAGTGTTGATTGCCTGTAGCAACCTAATAGTTTCCATTGAAGACAAACTGCGCCGGTCCTTTTAAGAACACCTTTGTAAAATGCTGACCATTTTTATGGAAGGAGATGTAAAGCTGCCCTCCTAATACGCGGATAGGAATATTGATATCGCCTGTGAGATTCTGCTTTAGGGCGACGGCCATGGCTGCTGCAGTAGCACCAGTGCCACAGGCATAGGTTTCATCTTCGACACCGCGTTCAAAAGTACGCAGGAAGTAACCGTCTCTTTCTGCTTCGATGAAATTTACATTGATGCCATCTTTTCCATATGTCGCATTATTACGAATGGCGTAGCCGTCTTGATAGACATTTTTATGCGCGAGATTTTCTACAAATTCAACATAATGTGGAGAACCTGTTTGTAACAGGTAGGCGTCTCCATCACGGGCAAAATCTTGCACGTCGATCATTTGGAGATTGACAAGATCTGCAGATAAAGATGCATGGTGTATACCGTCTACTGCCAAAAAGACAGTTTTGTCAGTAATAATGCCAAGGTCGCGAGCGAAGGCGACAATACAACGGCCTCCATTACCACACATGCTTCCTTCTCTACCGTCTGCATTAAAATAAACCATCTCAAAATCGTAATTTTCGTTCTGCTGTAAGAGCATCAGCCCGTCAGCACCAATACCAAATCGGCGGTCACATAGCTTCGCTACTAATGCTTCGTCTGCTCTGTCAAATGCATTTTCGCGATTGTCTACTAAGATGAAATCATTGCCTGCTCCTTGGTATTTAGAGAATCTTACTTTTGTTGCCATTCTGTTGATTTTTAGTAACAAAAGTACGTTTTTTTGTTACAAAAAAACCTTCTAAAGTTAAGATTTGTTAAAATGGTTGTATTTGTCTAGTAATTAACATTTTTTAACGTGTCGGATTTTCCGAAGGTTTCGAAATGGTATTACATTTGAACATATCCGAATAAAATCGGTAATTTTAAGAGCAAAAGTTATCAGCTTATATTAAGACATTTTAAAATAGAAATAAGTTTATGAATAAGGTCGGTTTAACGCTATTAACAGCTGTTTTCGGTGGAGCGGTAGCATTAGGAGGTTACAAGCTTATTGAGAATAAGAAGTTTGATGGTATGTCTTTCGAAGACAAACAAAAGGTTTATTTTGCAAATAATCCAACAGGAGTGATGTCCTCTACAGGTAACCCTGATTTTACGCAGGCTGCTGCTGCGGTGTCACCGGGTGTTGTACATATTAAAACCACATATAGCCGTAAGGGATCACAACAATCGCAGGGTTCTCCGTTTGACATGTTTGAAGAGTTTTTTGGCATGCCACAGGGGGGCGGGCGACGTCAAATGCAGTCGCAACCTGTACAAGCATCTGGGTCAGGTGTAATTATCTCAGATGATGGTTATATCGTAACCAACAACCATGTGGTGGAAGATGCAGACAAGATTGAAGTTGTATTAACAGATAAGCGAACATTTGAAGCTAAATTGATCGGACGTGACCCAAATACCGACCTAGCTTTATTGAAGGTATCGGGCAAGGGGCTTCCCGTTGTTAAATTAGGTAACTCAGATAATGTCAATGTTGGTGAATGGGTATTGGCTTTTGGCTATCCACTTGGACTTCAGTCTACAGTGACTGCAGGTATCATTAGTGCGAAAGGGCGTCAGATTGGGATTTTAAGTGAAGGTCAGCAACAACAGCGTGGTAACCCATTTGGAGGTGGACAAGACCAAATTCCTGTCAGTTCAGCGATCGAATCTTTTATTCAGACAGATGCGGTAATTAATAGGGGGAATAGTGGTGGTGCTTTAACAAATGCTTCGGGTGAATTGATCGGTATTAATTCCGCTATTGCTTCTCCAACAGGTACCTATGCGGGTTATGGTTTTGCGATTCCGGTCAATTTGGTAAAGAAGATTGTTGATGATTTTGTTGAATACGGTAATGTAAAACGTGGTTACATAGGTGTGACTTATACTGAAATAACACCAGAATTGGCGAAAGAAAAAGGTTTTTCAGATGTTGATGGTCTTTATGTTCAGGATGTCGTAGCTGGCGGTGCTGCGGAGGCCGCAGGTATCAAGAAAGGTGATATACTGACCAAAATTAATGGAAAAGTGATTACAGGTTCACCTGTTTTAAGTGAAACTATAGGTCGTGCGCGTCCTGGAGATAAGGTAAATGTTACTTACAAACGAGATGGTAAGGAAAAACAGGTTACTATGGCATTGAAAGGTGAAGATTCGTTAAAGTCTGCGAATGCTGGCGGAAAAGCTTCGAAAAGCGCAACCGAAATTTATAACAAATTAGGAGCAAGCTTTATTCCTGCGTCTGCACAGAAGAAAAAGGAATTGGGTGTGAACTCCGGAGTTGTTGTCACTCAAGTGAACCGTGGAGGTATCTTCGATTACTTCGGTGTAGAGCGCGGATTAGTTATTACTGAGGTCAACGGAAAGGCCGTTAATTCAGTTGATGATGTTGAAGCCGCTTTAGGAGCAACACAACGTAATATTGTACGTTTGAAAGGTGTGTCACCTCAAGGTGGTGCTGTTCAATTGAGCTTCCCAGTAGAATATTAAGCATTGAATTAAGAATTGGTTGATTAATATAGTTTAGGTGGCTCTAGCCGTTAGGTTAGGCCACCTTTTTTTTGGCTCGGCAAAACTGCCTACGGTAAGGTTTGATTTCTTTTACAAAGGTGGAAGAAGCGACACCGTATTAAAAAAACATGGCTTGGTAAGAAGTTGGTCACTTTTAAGCGGGTTGTTTCGTTAATAATTTTAGTTTAGCTATTTTGCGGAATAAAAGTACAGAAGCAACTCGGCACTTGATAAGCTCAGACTTTTTGGACTTGCAATCTACGATATATAGTGCTATTAATGAATCGAAGGGGTGGCTAGTTGATTTAATTGAGTTTTTACGGAATTAGTCGAATTCCATAGCAGTAGTGGTATTTATTGTATAGCTTTTTAAACGTTATAAAAATGAAGATTTTAATGGTTTGTTTGGGGAATATCTGTCGTTCACCCCTTGCACACGGTATATTGAAGCAAAAGGCATTGGATAAACAATTGAACTGGGTCGTTGAATCGGCTGGTACAGGTGATTGGCACATTGGTGAAGCACCCGATCATAGGGCAATCGCAGTTGCCAAGAAATACGGTATCGATATATCTGGTCAGCGGGCCCGGCATTTTAAACCACAGTTTTTTGCTGAATATGATCTGATATTTGTCATGGATAGACAAAATTATGAAGATGTTTGTGCTCAGGTTATAGATAAAGCCGATCTGAACAAGGTTAAATTGTTTCTAGGAGACGATATTGTTCCTGATCCCTATTTTGATGATAATTTGTTTGATCCGGTTTTTCAAATGATTGACCAACGTTGTGCAGAGGTGATTGCCAAAGAAGGGAATCGAATAGCATAAATGTATTCTTCTATATGTAAATTTGTTCGCAAATCAACACAAACTTATCTTAGTTTGTTTAAATCAAAAAAATGAAGGCAGCTGAAGTTAACAAGAAATGGATTATCCTGCAGGAGGAGATTGCTGCACTATTTGATATGGAAAAGCCAGACATCAAGGTGTGCTTATTCCTCATTGGTGTTCAGGAATTGGGCAAGGGAGCCCAGAAATTCTCGAAGCGGGAAAAGGAAGAATTGATGCATATTGCCACCTGTCGTCTTTTTAGTGCGATGGGATTTTATACGCTGAAAGGTCTTGATGAGGAAGGATGGCCGCACTGGGAATTAATAAAACCAATTCCTAACTATACACTTTTGGAACAAGAACTGATTATAAAGTCTCTGATCATCGATTATTTTGAGGAATTAAATGTTATCTAGCGATCACGTCAAGAGAAAAATTAAATGTTCAAATGGGAACGTAGAACTATTAACAGATGAAATTTTTAAAAGCTAGTTTAATTGCAGTATTCTGCTTTTTACAGGTTTTGGCATTTGCGGCTAAACCTGAATTTAAATATGTACAGATCGTTACTGACAAGGGCATCTGTATTGTGCGGCTGTATAATGAAACGCCAAAACATCGAGATAACTTTGTCAAATTGGCAAAAAGCCAATATTATGATGGGACGCTGTTCCACCGCGTCATTCAGAATTTTATGATTCAAGGCGGTGATCCTGACTCAAAAAATGCGGTTGGCGGAGCTCAGTTGGGTAATGGGGGGCCTGGATACACCATTCCTGCGGAGATTCAGGATGGTTTATTTCACAAAAAAGGTGCTATCGGAGCTGCCCGGGATAATAATCCTGAAAAAGCTTCGTCAGGCTCTCAGTTTTATCTTGTTCAGGGAAAGGTATTTAGTCCTGAAGATCTCAATCGGTTGGAGCAGACCCGAATGAATGGCAAGAGATTTTCTGATACTCAACGTCAGGTATACACCACTATTGGTGGTGCGCCCCATTTAGACTGGAATTATACAGTATTTGGTGAGTTGGTCAAAGGTGTAGATGTTATCGATCAGATTGCAGCGGTAAAGACAGATCAGCATGATAGGCCAGAAACCGATCAAAAAATGAACATGCATGTACTTACGAGGCGAGAAGCATTAAACTTGGAGCGTGAACTTAAAGGTTTAAAACCTCAAACGGGTATCTTTTCAAAGATTGGTGATTTATTCTCTTCAAAGGACTACTAATGTTATGTTGAAATAATATATAAGGGATTGAGAAGGTTTCTTGTTTCTATAATCTAGCATCACAATAATAAACAATGAAAATAGTAACTTATAATGTGAATGGCTTGCGTGCGGCCTTAAAGAAAGATTGGTTGGGCTGGTTGAAAGCTGTAAATGCAGATGTCATCTGTCTTCAGGAGATTAAGGCTACGCCTGATCAGATTCCCGAAGTTGCCCTACTGGAGGAAATGGGCTATGAGCATTACTGGTATCCAGCGCAAAAGAAGGGGTACAGCGGAGTTGCCTTGTTTACCAAGCTGACACCTAAGCATATTGAGTACGGTTGTGGTCATGAGGATTATGATTTTGAAGGTCGTATTATCCGTGCTGATTTTGATCAACTGTCGGTGATGAGTACCTATTTTCCTTCGGGTACAACCGGGGACGTAAGACAGGATTTTAAATACCGCTTTTTGAAGGATTTTCAGTTGTATAGCGATAAGCTTTTGATGGAAAAGCCGAATCTGGTTGTCTGCGGTGACTATAATATTTGCCATCGTGACATCGATATTCATAATCCAAAATCAAATGCGAACTCTTCGGGATTTCTTCCGGAAGAGCGCGAATGGATGGAGAATTTTATTAATTCAGGTTATATTGACTCTTTTCGCCATCTAAATCCAGATCCGCACCATTATACCTGGTGGAGTTATCGTGCTGGAGCGCGTGCAAAGAATTTGGGTTGGCGCATTGATTATAATATGGTTTCTAAGTCTTTGGCCGATCATATCAAATCTTCCAGTATATTGCCGGATGCTGTGCATTCCGATCATTGCCCGGTAGTATTAGAGCTAGCGCTCTAATAAAATGTTAATCATACAAAAGGCTT
>DGIS01000019.1:0-24383 GCA_002386525.1 Sphingobacterium sp. UBA4616 | reverse complement strand
AAGCCTTTTGTATGATTAACAGCAGCAGCACTGCCTTTTGAATAGCTATTTTAACTGACTATGAATGATGGAAAGCTGCTGAGCAACTTTTTCTGCAATCGTCAGAAATGATTTTGTTACAGGATCTTCGTTGTCTATCGCAATGGGGAATCCATTATCTCCAGCATCAGAAATACCCTTTAATAGTGGTATCTCGCCAAGGAAAGGTACTTTATATTCTTCAGCTAACCTTTTTCCGCCGTCTTTTCCAAAAATATAATATCTATTATCAGGAAGCTCCGCTGGTGTAAAATAAGCCATATTCTCCACCACGCCCAGTAACGGAATATTGATACTATCCATTAAAAACATACCTATACCTTTGACAGCGTCAGCTAGGGCAACTTGCTGCGGAGTAGTGACGATCACTGCGCCCGCAATCGGGAAAGTTTGTGATACGGTAATATGGATGTCGCCTGTACCTGGCGGCATATCAACCACTAGATAATCGAGTTCACCCCAGTGTGCATCATTAAAGAGTTGCTTGATTGCAGAGGTGGTCATTGGGCCACGCCATGGGATAGGCTGGTTTGGGTCGGTGAAGAATCCGATTGAAAGTAATTTTAGTCCAAATTTTTCAAGCGGTTCAATTTTAACCTGGCCATCAGGCATTTCTACTGATCCGGGTTTAGCACCCTCTAGGCCAAACATAATCGGAAGTGATGGTCCATAGATGTCAGCGTCTAAAAGTCCTGTTTTAGCTCCTTTAGCATGGAGAGCAAGCGCCAAATTGGCGGCAACAGTTGACTTTCCAACTCCACCTTTTCCTGAGGAGACCAAGATGATGTTTTTAATACCTGAAACCTGTGCGCCTTGTTTCCCGATCACATTGGATGTCATGTTGATCTGAACTTCGAGATTTTTGTCGATGAAATGAGCGATGGCGTTTCGGCACGCGTGTTCAATATGGTCCTTAAGCGGACAAGCGGGAGTAGTTAAAATGACATCGAAAGAAATTTTTTCACCTTCGATCCCGATATTTTGAATCATATTCAATGTGACAAGATCCTTTTTCAAATCAGGCTCTTCTACATAGGATAATGCATTTAATATTTGTTCTTTGGTAACCATCTATTGTTCATTTGTAATCATGGATTACAAAACTACTCATTGCGGATCAATTTCATGTCATTTCTCTGTTTTTAATGGGATTAAAGTTACTGGATATAGGGCTGGCTTTTAGGAAAGATCGCTTTCTTGGAACATTTTCATTTTTATGTAATTAATGCGTTTGTCAATAAATTTGTCGTACTGAAGTCACGGATAAAAGCGACCATCGTTTCCGTGAATTATAATTGTATATACAGCCAAATTTATCTAAGTTTGACTGTTGATATGCACGAGTTTGCATTTAGTAATAATTATGTCCAATCGATTTATAACATCTTTTAAGTCCCGCAAATGGCGATGGCTTTATATCTCTTTAGCTGCTATTTTGGTTTTGGCGTTTGCAGTTGGCGCGTATGCTTATCAAAAAAGAGATGCGATGCTCATGGGGGTAATCAACAAAGCAAAAGCGAAGTTGCTTGAAAAATATGATTTGGATTTGAAGATCCAATACTATGCTTTCCGTGGAATTAATGCTGTACAGTTTAAGAATATCCAACTATTGCCTAAAAATAGAGACCAATTGGCTCAAATTAATGATCTGACAGTATCGGTAAAATTATGGCCCTTATTATTCGGGGATGTGAAGTTGGGACAGGTTATTTTAGATCACGGTACGGTTTCTCTTATAAAAAAGGATTCAATTAGTAACTACGATTTTCTGTTTAAAAAGCAGAAGAAAGATACAATAGAAAATGATAATCCGAAACAGAATCTGGCAGCTTTGGCAGATCGATTGTTGAAAAATGTGTTTTTTAAGATTCCCAATGATCTCGATCTGAAGAGCCTTGAACTTTCTTATCGTGATGACAGCACTTCACAACGTGTTGTCATTCCTTCTGCTGTGATCGATGGCGGTGATATGGAAACTAAATTTTTGTTAAACGATCATGAGGCCGCCTGGAATCTAACGGGAACAATTGATTCGGATAATCAAGAATGTGACCTCCGTCTTTTTTCTGATAAGAAGGGCGTAAATCTTCCCCTATTGCAACGCAAATTTGGTCTTGCTGTAAGTTTTGATGAAATATCCTTCCGATTGGATAAGGCACACAGAAGAAATAAGGAATTGCTGGAACTGCATGGGCAATGGGGATTTAAAAATTTAAAAGTAAATCATAGGCGTATTTCTAGTAAAGATGTGATCTTTCCTGAGGCCCAAATGCAGGGGGCTCTGAATATCGGAGCGTCTTCTCTCGAAGTAAGCAAAGAAAGTACGGTAAAGGTCAAAAATTTTGTGTTTTCTCCCTACGTTAAATATATTCACAAACCCGAGAAAGAGCTCTTTTTGGCTATTCATACGGATAAGATAGAAGCGCAACACTTTTTTGATGCTATACCAGTTGGATTGTTTCCAGGTCTGGAAGGAATTCAGGTGGAGGGGCACATTCAATATGACCTGAATTTTGCTCTTGAATTTAAGAAGCCTGAAAATCTCCTTTTCTCTTCTAAAATGGACGATAAGGATTTAAAGGTCGTGAAATGGGGAGAGGCTAATATTGCAATGTTAAACACTCCTTTCACGTATACCGCTTATGAAGATGGCAAGCCGATGCGGGAGATCGTTGTGGGCCCACAGAATCGCAATTTTACGCCTATCGATCAAATCTCCCGGTATATGCAAATTAGCTTGATCAATACCGAGGACCCATTTTTCTTTAAACACAAGGGCTTCGAAGAGAAGGCTTTTAAATTGTCCATTGTTACAAACATCAAAGAAAAAGGATTTAAGCGTGGAGCCAGCACGATATCGATGCAGCTGGTGAAAAATGTTTTTCTAAATCGCAATAAGACGGTTGTACGGAAGCTGGAGGAAATTCTGTTGGTATGGCTGATGGAGCGCTCTCAGCAAGTGAGCAAAAAACGCATGTACGAGGTTTATCTCAATGTGATCGAATGGGGAAATAATGTCTATGGCATTACCGAAGCTGCACGCTATTATTTTGGAAAAACTCCAGCACAATTAGGCCTTGGAGAGAGTATATTTTTGTCAAGTATTGTTCCACGACCTAAAAAAGGGTTGAACTTTTTTGACTGGACAGGTCACTTAAAAGGGAATATGTTGCGGTATTTTAATACTTACGGTCATATTATGACGAAAACCGGACAGATTAGCGTGGATTCAACAACCTCAAATTATGGGTTTTATGAGGTTGTTCTGCAACCACACCTGCGTGCAGCAAGACCGGCTGTGGTGGATTCTGTCGATATATTCGATATGGGAGAAGATCCGTTGTTGTTCGATCGTCTTGATAGCAGCCCTCCTGGCGACAATCTCGAAAGTGTATCTGTTCCAAAGAAATTAAACAAAATGGATCTCACGGAAAAGAAGGACGAGGAAACCGGTGAGCAGGATAAGCCAAAGCGATCGTTATTTGACAAGATATTGGGGCGTAAAAAAGAGGAAAAAGATAAGGATGCACAAAAGTAGTGTGTGTCATGAAAGAATAATAATAGCATGAGAAACATAGAAATTGACGGATTGTTATTTGAGCCTCTCATTGAAGAGGAGCAGATTCAGAAGCGTGTTCGCCTGATGGGTATCGATATAAGTCTGCGTTATGAGCATAAACAGCCTATTTTTATAGGCGTATTGAATGGATGTTTTATGTTTATGGCAGACTTGCTCAAGCAAATTGAAGTTCCGTGCGAGATGTCATTTATTAAATTGGCATCGTACATCGGAACAGGCCAATCTGAGTTAAACGAGCTTTTAGGGCTTGGTATTGATCTGGAAGGGCGTGATGTGATAATCGTGGAAGATATTGTAGACTCTGGGCATTCACTCAAACATACGTTGGATGCGGTAAAAAAATTAAATCCAACGAGTGTCATTGCCTGTGCGCTTTTGGTGAAACCTGACGCGCTGCAATATCATTTCGAGGAATTGAATTATGTTGGGTTTGAAATAAGTAAAGAATTTGTGGTCGGGTATGGCATGGACTTTAACGGGCTAGGCCGGAATCTGCCCGATATCTATAAAAACATACCTGGTTAGAAAAAACTGGATGTTCTAAGAGTTTGAAACAAAGAAGTTTTCTTTGATTTTTAGTGCACTGCGCTATTTCACATTGCAGTGCACTGGTATTTTTTGGTGTTTATGATACTGCATCTGCAGGATATTTAAAAGAGCAAGTTTCAACATGATCATTTACCATTCCAACGGCCTGCATGTAGGCATAGCAGATGGTAGATCCAAAAAACTTAAAACCTTTTTTCTTCATATCCTTGGCGATTTTATCAGAAATATCAGTAGTAGCTGGTACGTGTTGTAAACTAGACCAATGGTTTACGATGGGCTGCTGTTCGGGTAAGAAGCTGTATAAATAGTTGTAAAAGCTGCCATGTTCGGCCTGGACTTTTTTGAAAAGCCTCGCATTTGTGATGGTTGACTCAATTTTATTGCGATGTTTTATGATCCCAGAGTCGGCGAGTAACTGTTGTACATTTTCATTATTGTAGTTTGCTACCTGATCGACATCAAAGTTAGCAAAAGCTTCTTGGTATGCCGTTCTTCGACGTAGGATAGTAATCCAGCTTAATCCCGCTTGTACTGATTCTAATACTAAAAACTCGAATAAGGTTTTATCATCTTTGACTTGTCGGCCCCATTCGTTATCGTGATAGGCAACATATTGTTCGTCAGATCCGCACCATTGGCAGCGTGTGATTTCTTTGTGCATGTTCTATGAAGATTTTTTGAATGCAATATAACTTTTTATCCTAACTTTACGACCACAATTAAAGAGTTTCGATTATAGACGGTTCTTGAATATTTCATTGCCGTTAAAAGACAATTCATTTTAATGAACGCAGCTATTTTCAAATATCATATTCTATTTGTACTATTTCTTTTATTCGCAATAACGAAATTGAATGCGCAGGGGCGTACTTATCGAAACGTTGTTCAAGACGGTAGCACAATTGGGATTGATAGTACACATGTTGTAAAGGATTCGCTTTTAACGCCTAATGAGGAAGTTTTGGCATCCTTGAATCCAGCGTTACAGGATCAATATCGAATCGTAACAGTGGAAAGGGAGGGGTTAATGGTTCATAATATTTATAGCTTCGATGTGCAGCAATATTTTCAAGGAGAATTGCGAACTAGCAAGTTGGATAGACAATATGGGACACTTAAAGTTCACCGGGAAAATTGGATACTTTTCACAGTTCTTGCATTAATTTTTGGTGTTGGGATGATTCGGATATTTTTCCCTTCTGATATCAAATTGGTTTTTCAGGGGTATTGGGATGATCGGGTGTTGCTATCGGTGAGCAAAGAGGACACCATCTTGACGTCATGGCCCTTTATTTTTCTATTTATATTATTTTCAGGAGCATTGGGCTTATTTGTGAGTCTATTCTATGCCTATGAGTTAGATAGATTTGATTTTATCACGTTCTCCAATTATATGAAGACGGTGGGCATGGTTGGCGGCTTATTTTCGTTAAAAATCGGATTTATTCGATTTCTATCCTTTGTGTTTGAAATTAGGAAGTTGGTAAAGGAATATGTGACAGTGCTGTATCTGATTTATTTCAATACACTTTTTTTAATGCTTCCTGTACTATTAATATTGAGTCTTGTACCCTTAACATCGGTAGGTGTTGTACTGCACTTGGCCATTGTTGGAGCGGCATTACTTTTTTGTTATCGATTTCTTAAGACAGCGGCTCATATTATGTCGATGTATAAATTTTCAATTTCCTATTTAATTTTGTACCTTTGTTGCCTAGAAATAGCACCAATATTAATACTATTAAGATTATTGAGCTAAAAGTGGTTATATGCAAACTTCAGACGTAGAAAGAGCAAAGAAGGTAAAAAGTGTACTGGTAACTTTACCGAAACCTGAAAACGATAAGTCCCCTTATTATGATTTAGCAAAGAAATACGGGTTAAAATTAGATTTTCGAGGTTTTATACACGTAGAGGGAGTTCCTGCCAAAGATGTGCGTAGGGATAAAGTGAATTTGGCAGATTATTCTGCCGTAATATTTACAAGTAGAAATGCTGTAGATCATTATTTTAGAGTTTGCGAAGAGATGCGATTTGAAGTGTCTGCAGAGATGAAGTATTTCTGCATTTCGGAGACCATTGCGCTTTATCTTCAAAAGTATATTCAATATAGGAAACGAAAGATTTTCTTTGGTAAACAGACCGCGAAAGACCTTGAAGACGTGTTGAAAAAACACAAAAGTGAGAATTTCCTATTTCCATGTTCGGATGTAGCGAATGAGGAGACCAGGAACTGGTTACAGCAAAACGGCTATAAGTTTACACCAGCTGTGCTTTTTAGAACTGTTGTAAGCGATTTGACTGACCTAAAGGATGTTTTTTACGATGTTATCGTGTTCTTTAGTCCTTCCAGTGTACAGTCTTTATATGATAACTTCCCAGATTTTAAACAGAATAATACAAGGATTGCAGCGTTCGGCGCTTCTACTCAACAGGCACTTTTAGATCATGGATTGATTTTAGATATTCCTGCTCCAACGCCAAAAGCTCCTAGTATGACTATGGCTGTTGAAGAATACATCAAAAAGGTAAATAAATAATAGCCTAGCAAAAGGTAAATACGGAAAAGGGTTCTTAAGACCCTTTTTTTTGTTATCTGTAGAGAGCTTGGCAAGCTAAGGGCTTTTGGGGCATAAGATCGGTAAACACAAGCTTCCTTATGTTGGTCTATTGAGCTATGGACTGATGTTTAGCTGGATCGGAGGTGTTAAAATATAATAAAATGACGAAGGTCATTGAGATTTTAAGTATATTTCTATTAAATTGCTTGATATAATTCATTCTATGTAAAATAACGCATAGGTGGTATTTTTGAAATTTGGTAGAAATATTTTTTTATGTTTGTAATTAAGCAAAATTAATCAGTCGTGAAGTTAAAGCAAGTTGATAAAATTTCGGGCATTCGATCAGAGGACTTCCTAAAAAATTATCTGAAACCAGGTTTTCCTGTCATTATATCAGATTTTATAAGTGCAGAAAGTCCAGCGTGGAAGAAATGGAGTTATGATTACTTTAAAGAAATTGCAGGAGATATAAAAATAGATGTCTACGGAAAAGAGGAGGAATCGATGGACCGTGCTGCGAGCGCTCCTGTTGGCCATATGACATTTGCAGAATATTTGGACCTGATTACAAAAGAACCTACGGAGTTACGATTGTTTTTGTTCAATCTGCTTAAAATTCGTCCTGAACTGAAGCATGACGTTATTTATAACGATGTCACAGGTGGCAAGGTATTGCAATGGTTGCCATTTATGTTCTTTGGTGGTGAAGGTTCGAGTACCCGTAATCATTTCGATATTGATATGTCACATGTGTTTATCTCTCAATTTCAGGGGTTAAAGCGTATTTGGCTTTTCCCAAATGATCAATCTGATTTGATGTACAAATTGCCATACAATTTTCATAGTATTGCTAATCCAAAATACAGTAATGTAGAGGAATATCCTGGGATTAAGTATTTGGATGGCTACGAGGCAGTTATTCACCCTGGAGAGACTTTGTATATGCCCGCAGGATGGTGGCATTATATTCAATATGAAACTGAAGGGTATTCAATTTCCGTTAGGGCTTTAGCAAATTCAATCAGCGAGAAATTGAAGGGTGCGCGCAACTTGTTTATCACAAGACATTTTGATAATACGATGCGAAAGATCTTCAAAGGGCATTGGTTCAACTATAAAATCAATACAGCGAAACGTCGCGCTAATAATGCAATAAAAAGAAAAGCACGTTAATATAGAAAAGGGACACCAAATGTCCCCTTTCTATATTAACGTATTGATTACAAAAGTTTATTTTGACCTCTCCTGTCAAACCGTAGTTCCTTTTATTCTTCTGCTTCGGCCCATTTGCTTGCTTCTCGATAAAATAAGGTATAGGGATCGCTTGGATAAACTATTGTGTCCGGATTATGCCGAAATGGAACATCCGGATTAAAGATTTCTTGTAGGATATCGCGTAAGAATCTGATAAAATTCTCTTTTTGGAATGCGAGAAATTCATCGGTCAATATTCCCTCTTTACCACTGAATAAGGTTCCCTCTTCCCGCATTTTCCGCGCAACGTAGAGATGAGGTTCAAGTTGTTTTCTCCCTGTTTTCTGTTCAAATACATAGGCATAAAATAGCGTCTGCACCATGGCTTTATTTTCGGTGTTGGGAGCAAATACCTGATCGATTTCTTTGAATAGAATCGAATCTCCGCCCGTTTTGTAATCGACAATTCTACTGATAATACGGTCGTCGTGTGTTACTACCTCGTCTACACGGTCAATAATACCGTACAGTGAGACTTGATGTTGCTCTCCATTGATTTGAAGTGGGAATGGTAAGATATAATCGGTGTCGTTTTCAAGTTCAATAATCCGAAATGACTTATAGTTATTGATGTCATATTCGAGATACATTTTGACATACTCGGAGGCAATTTTCAGCATGATCCGCTGCAAGCTATTTAAGTCCTTTTCTTCTTTTAATTCAATCTGATATTGAATGCCTATTTCTCGGGTCACATATGCTTCGATACGGTCTATCTGCCCGCGTAGCATATGTGTTGATGTAAACTCCTGTTTCCCTTTGAAGGGTAAAAATATATCCTCCATGACATTATGGATGACTGTTCCGAGCTTATTCATTTCAAATTCCTGAGAGAGTGAAGGTGGCTCTTTAATGTTGGCAATATGTTTTAGGAAAAACTGTAATGGAGATTGGAGGTATGTCGTCAGTGCGGTCGCCGATATCTTTTTCTGGTTAACGATAAAGTCCTCGTACATTTTTTTCCATATTTCGCCCCGCTTTTGGATAACAATCTCTTGCGCTTTATCTGCAAATTGGATGGGCTGTTGTTGAACTTTTCGGTCAAACTGAAATTTGCTTTCAAATTCTAACTGTTTGATAAACCGGCTTTCTTCACCAGTGGAGCTTTCGTCAACTAAACCATTGTAGAAAATATGTATTCCCTTACTGTATTGAAAATGACGATAAAACAAATAGGCCGATAGGGCATTCTGATTTTCCAATATAGGAAGACCGTACGCGCTCCTCAGACTATTGGGTATAAAGGTCGGTGAATTGGATGTTTTGGGTAGAATACCCTCATTAGCTCCCAGGATATAGATGTTGTCAAAATTTAAACAGCGGCTTTCCAAGAGCCCCATGATTTGTATGCCTTCGAGTGGGTTCCCTTCTATGGCAGAATTTATGGGAGCAATGGCTTTTTTTATCAAACCGATCTGGAAGCTGATACTTAACGGGGCAACAGTTTCAAAGCCTAGTAAAAGCTGGTTCAGGATTTTTTTTGTTTCGATTAGGAGATTGTTGTCAATTTGGCGGATGCGCTCTTGAGATGAGATACTATGTAACAAATCATCGACGAGCAGGATGAGCGCTGGTACCAAATGAGCTGAATTTTCGATAGGTACAAAAAATTGTGGTAAGGAGCTTTTGAAATGAAGCTCTTCCAATGTGATCTCGAAGAGTTGTTTGTCGGCAATCTCTTTCTGAATCTGAAGTTTATCTGCCAAGGAAACCATACTCAGGGGATGATTTATGAAGGTCTCTATGATTTGATAGGGAAGTTTCCGTCTTTTAAACTGTGATATCTCCAAATGTACCTCCATCCATAGATCCAGTATGCCATAAATAGGAGACTGCGTCAAGGGGTAGCCCGTAGTGATATTAGGTTTTACATCTGGTAAACTTTGCAGTAAAGGGACAAGTAAATTTTCATCTGCTAGAAGAATAGCGGACGTCTCCTCCATATTCTTGTGCTGTTCGAGGATATCATGCAGTAATTTTGTTTGGCTGATCTTCCCGGTGCTAGCATATAGATTTACGGTTGAAGTTCTATTGCCAATAATATTCGGGCTATCGCCGAGGGCGTTGACCAAGCCTGTTTGGAAAATATTTCGACGAATAAATAGCCCGGCCTCCTGCATGGTGTCTTCCAGATAATAGGCATCGGCATCAAAGTAAAATAGGGCGCGGCCTTCCTCCTGCCATTGTCTGAATAATTTTGCTTCGACTTTGTTTAATGCATTGAAACCGACAAAAAGGATATGTTGGTAGGATGATGCAAATTGCTGATGCGTAGCCTTGCCTTCAGCTAAATCGCGGTAAATGGTTGGATAGTTGGTTTGTCCTTCTGCTTTAAGCTTTTCTTTAAATCGATTATACAATACAGGTAGTCTTTTCCAAAGTTGTAGAAAGCGCTCTTGTACGCCACTATGTCCAGCAATGGAAAAAGACTGCCAAAATTGACGTATAAATCCTTGCTGTTCTTGGGTTAGATGTTGAAAAACAATGTCGATTTTGGTGTTGTCATAAAGTTCTAGATAGATCTGCTCAATAGGCACAAGATCATAATCGAGCTGGCCGAAGTCACTCAGTATTATTTCGGCAATTGGGTAAAACTCTTCCAACGTTTCTGGTTGTTTTCCTTCAATCACCAATAACTCATTATGGATATTAAAAAGGTGGAAAAATTGTGCCAAAGGACTGGCTTCGGTATCATCGGTCGAACGTCTAAAAAATTCCTGAATCGTAAAAAACTGAGGAGACCAGATCGCCTGTCCATATACTTCAGAAAGATGTTTTTTGAGATAGGTAATCGGGCGTTTATTATTAAAGACGATGGCAATCTCACTCAGATCGTTTCCAAAACGTTTTTGAATATCTGTTGCTACTAATTTTAGAAAGGCTGTCTGCATCGTGCTATTATTTTACTTCAATTAATTGATTTGATTTTGCATAATAGAGAAAGGCCCTAACATTGTTGTAGCCTAGATTCTCTAGATTTTTTTTGTAGTTATCGACTTGATACTGATGTCCGATATAATCTGTCTGCGTAAACTTGAAATCGAGTACGATTGTTTCCTCTTTGGAAGTGAAGACTTTATCCGGCCGAATGGTTTCGCCCTTGGCGGTAATGATACTGGCCTCATTCCAGATCTTATAGTTTCCGGTAAGCCATTTATTAATGATGGGATGCTTCCAGATTTGATTGATCTCCTGCATGAGGAAGGGCTGCTCCTCCTTGGAAAGGATACCTTCCTGGATCAGTTGGCCAACCAGTTTATGGATGTCTTCTTCGTTTGAAATCTGAGCCATAATATCATGTGCCAATATGCCATACTGTGCCGCTTTTTCCAACATCAGAATATCATTGATACTGCGCGTACTCGCTTTTTCTAAAGCCATTTCCAGTTCTTTGGAAATGGGATAATGGCTTAACGAAATAATACGGTCATTTCGAAACTTCGCTTTTCTTTTTTGGATTATCTGATCAATATATAAGACTTTATTTTCGAGTTTAAACGGGGATTCTGGAGTCTCTAAGACTTGGAAGAGCACATCGCTGATGTATTCGTCTTTCTTATCATAGCCTGTAATCTCTCCTGTCTTTTTGTCGACGGATTCTTTAAAGCACGGAGCAGTAATATAAAGGTGTTCAACGGCGCGGGTTGTTGCCACATAGAACGTATTAAGGGCGTCCATGTAGTTGAATAGCATCTCTTCAAAATATTGTTTGAAAAATATAGATTTGCCGACGGTAGATGTGTATTTGATTGGAATTTTTCCCAATTGGGCAAATGGAGTTTCGGATGTTTCAATCCAAAAATCGCCGTTGATCATGCCGTCGAGATCCCATGAACAAAATGGAATCATGACCACGTCATAAGCCAGCCCTTTTGATTTGTGTATCGTCGTTACCTCAATCGCATTGATTTCTCCATTGGAAGGGAGTACAGCCCGGTTGCCATCTTCTTCCCAGAACTCTAAGAATTGTATAATGCCACGTTCGCCATTCGTGGAAAACGTTGAGATCATATCTTTGAATGCGAGCAGGTAAGGGAGGTGAATATTGTCCGTGGTTGTGAAACCGTAGATTTCGATAAGCTTTTCAATCAAGTGGACCAATGGCTGTTTCTGTGCCATTTCCCAAGAGTCAATTAAGGCTTGAGGTAGAAAATCTTTAAGCTCATGGATGTCATTTGTGGCAAATTTTAACCATGCATTCTGATCAACGGTCGTATTATTCTGTATATGCTGATAGAGATAGACTATCTTTGCTTTATGAATGGTATGTTTCTCCGAATTATAGACTAATGCTTTCAGCGTTTCGATCAGTAGTAAAACGGCATCATTGCTGGCTAGCGACAGCGCATCTCCTGATATGACTTCAAACGTGAGCTGTTGCTGTTTTTTGAAATCCATGAGTTTCTGGATAACCAACTTGGCTTGCGAATTACTACGCACTAAAATACCGATCTGTTGGGGTTGATAGCGTTCGTCGAGTAGCCATCCGCTTATTTTTTGGCATAAATTTACAAGTGATTCTTCGATAACCTGATTTCGTCTGTAGCGTCCATCAGCAACGGGAATGTAGGAGATCTCAATGGAACCTAATTGGTCAAGTTTTCCTTTTTTATGTTCAGGCACCTCCTGTTGGCTGTTTTCATACGCTTTGACAAGCATGCTATCATTGCCTGAGGAAGCCCACCACTGTTTGCCTTCTTCATCCAGGCTTTCGGATACTTTTTCATTTAATACCTGTTGCAAATGTTTTGGAATACTGTTAAATAGGTAATTGTTTAAATGAATAATATTTGGAAGACTTCTAAAATTGGTATCGAGACTTCCGTTTTCGATAAAGGTTGTTTTGCTATCGTTGTCCAAGTGAAAGGCATGGACAATTTGTTGTTCTACCTGTTGGAGTAAAATTCGCCAATCGCCATTCCGCCAGCGATAGATGCTTTGTTTAACATCACCTACAATCAGGTGTTCGCTGACAGTACCTTTGGCATCTGCCAATGCATTGATCAGTAGCGGACTATAGTTTTTCCATTGAATGCGCGAAGTATCCTGAAATTCGTCAAACAAAAAGTAGTTAAAGCGATTGCCGATTTTCTCCCAGATAAATGTTGGGTCGCTATTTTCATCAAGTCCGAGTTTGTTTAACAGAATCTGAGAATCGGAAATTAACTGGGCACCATTGTCGCGTCGCCACTGTGTCAGTAAATCGCTCATTTCTTTGAGTAAACGCAGGTAATAGAGGTTATTCTGTACGGCTTGATAGGCAATGTAAGCAGATAGGTTGTCGTGTAACTTTTGGAAGGACGCCCAGATAGGGCTGAACGCAGCCATAAGATCATGACGTATATTTTTGTCACTATCCGTAAAAGCATCTTCATTGTCGATTAACAGAAGGTATTTTTCTATTATCTTGGCAATTTCAGAAGCGCTGAGTTTTTCCGTCTTTTTACTGGTTTTGCTAGCTGAGATTATCTTATTGCGCGATTTACCCTTCAGGTCACTTTCAGTGAGGTTGAATTTTTTGAATGTCTCACTAAACGCTTCAATTGTCATGGATAGCGCTTCGGTAAATGCGCTTATCTTCTGTTCAATCTCCAGATTAAGGAGATTAAAAACCTCCTTGGGGTTTGCCGAGTTGATATAACTATCAAATTCCTGGAAATTTTCAGAAAAAATAAGGCTCGCCAAACTCATTAATTGCTGACGGTAGTTCCAATTTTCATTTTTTGCTATCTTCTTTTCAGCATAAGTTATAATCCAATCGAGTAGATCGGGGCGCTCATCCAGTAATTGATTGAGCATAACTGTCAGCTCATTTTTCACTTTATTGACATTCATTTCAATCTTGTAAGCCGCATCAAGATTAAGTTCATATGTAAACGCGCGGATGACCTTTTGGGAGAAACCATCAATTGTACTTATCGTAAAATGACTATAATCATGTAAGATACGGCGATAAACACGGTGAGCTTTCTCCTGCACAAGATGTGAAGTCCAACCTGGCTGTTGTGCCAGTAATAACTTTCTGAAATCTTCAATTTTAGGGCTAGGATGGCCTGTTGCCAGGCCATGGAGTACCGATAGGATACGTTCCTTCATTTCGGCAGTTGCCTTATTGGTGAATGTCACCGCCAAAATTTCCTTGTAGCTATTCTCGTTGGATAGGAGAAGGGTGAGATAATGTAAAGTCAAGCTAAAGGTTTTCCCCGAACCGGCTGAAGCTTTTAGTATTTTTAATGGCGCAACGGATTTCATAGAATGAAGGTAGAAAGTAAAAAGTGAATTGGCAAAAATGGGGAAGATTATTTTAATTGAGAAAGCAGACTTAATTTGATTCTTATTTATTAACCAAATTGTTGTTTTATGATATATACTGGTGTCGTAATATGAGTAGGTGTTGCCTTCGGGCGAAGCCAACAGCTGTACACATTACTTTAGGTGTTGACGGCAGAGCTGGTGCAATGAGATCTGTTCTAAAAGGGGTGTTCAAGGTGTTAAGGATGTCATTTTCAGCGAAGTTTATAAAATTATGTTTATGAATAGAAAAAAATAACTATCTTTGCATCCCCCTCTAGTATGAAGCTCGGGGGATATGTTGAATACATAAAATAAATTAAAAAATGGCAACTAAAATCAGATTGCAAAGACACGGTAAAAAAGGACGTCCTTTTTACCACGTAGTCGTAGCGGATTCTCGCGCTCCACGTGACGGTAAATTCATTGAACGTATTGGTTCTTACAACCCAAACACTAATCCAGCAACGATCGTTTTGGATTTTGAAAAAGCTTTGGACTGGATGAACAAAGGTGCTCAACCGACTGACACAGCTCGCGCTATCCTTTCTTACAAAGGTGTTCTTTACAAAAAACACTTGCAAGGTGGTGTGAAAAAAGGTGCTTTTGATGAAGCTGCTGCTGAAGCTAAATTTGCAGCCTGGACTGAAGCTAATGATGCAAGAATCTCTGGTAAAAAAGATGGTTTAGCACAAACTAAAGCTGATGCTAGAAATGCTGCTTTAGCTGCTGAAGCTAAGAAAAAAGAAGAAAAAGCTGCTGCTGTAGCTGCTAAAAATGCTCCTGTAGCGGAAGAAACTCCTGCTGAAGAGACTGAAGCTCCTGCATCAGAAGAAACTGAAGGTTAATTCTTTCATAAAGTATTCGAGAAAGCCGACTCAACCTTGAGCCGGCTTTTTTTGAAACAGCCTATAGGCTATAGTTTGCCATTATCATGTCTTACATCTAATTGCTAAATACGAAAATATGACTATTGATCAAAGCTTTTACATCGGTTATATCAGCAAAACAAGAGGGCTTAAAGGAGAAGTACAGCTATTTTTTGAATTCGAAGAATACGAGAGTTTGGATATGGATGTCGTCTTCGTGGAAGTGAACAAAAAGCTTGTTCCTTATTTTGTTGACGCCATCAAATTTCAAAAGAACAGTACCGCTTATGTGACATTCGAGGATGTGGATCATATTGATAAGGCTCAAATACTTGTACGTAAAAAGCTATATCTTTCCAATGATAAAATGCCGGAGCGTGATCCAGATGATTTTAGATATACGGATTTAATCGGTTTTTTAGTAATTGATGAAAACCATGGTGAACTGGGGAGAATAACAGATGTTCAGGAGTTTCCACAACAATTTGTTGCTACCGTAGATATGGATGGCAAGGAGCTGATGTTCCCACTTTCGGACGATTTGATCTTAGGTATTGATGGCGAAGAGGAGATTATTGAAGTTGAATTGCCAGAAGGCTTAGTGGATCTGTATAAAGAATAAGTATATCCTTAGGCTTATATAAATGAATAGCCTTTCATAGACTATCGCAGTAATTTATTATATTGGCATATATTATTTTGCCATAATTATTAATTGATTTTGAAATCGTTATTACTCCTGCTATTCCTATTTTCACTGTCTTCTTGTGCTTTCTTTGGAAAGAAAAAGGAGTTTCCTGAAGGTAATTATCAGATGATATTGGGCTATTCGAATGAGCAATATCATAAACTTAAGAGAGAATCTCCCCAGAATGTGGAGGCAAATACCTATGGGAATGATCCTACTTTATATCGGTCCTTTCTCTCACTCCATAATAAAGACCGCTTTGTCTTGGCGCTCGACGATATATTACTCTTCGGAAAGTATAGATTCAATGGTGACAGATTAGAGTTGACCGACGAGAAAAAAGGTAGCATCGCATTGGATATTGTTAAGGTAAAAAAAGATTTTATTCAGCTAAGAGGTGATTTTTCACAGTTTAACTCAGCGCGTGTACCTACTACCGAAAGACTTTATCTCAACTTTGCCTTAGATAAAACCCCTATACGCGAGACACCAAGCAAATTTGACAGTCAAGTGAATTTGTGGCGGAATGCTCCCGTAAGAGCAGAAAGTGAAAAGGAGGTCAAGGCGAGGGCATTGAATTTTGTTGATTATTCCATCGCTTACTTTCAACATATATCAAGTTCTGGTACACATCACGATTATCGAATGGATGGTGTTGAATCGCCAATTATTTATGCTGAGAACGGTATTGTGCTCAAGGCGTGGACAGATGTGCCGGAATCTTGGAAAGAGTTGTTTTACAATGAACAAGATGCATTGATCGCCTATCGCTATTTATTTGATGGCTTTAAATATGCATCGAAAGAGGAATACCACGTAACAGGACTTTTATTAATCACATTTTATCTCAAAAATCTACGGAATTCCCTGGCAGCGCATCTTTAGCCAATGATTCTCGATCCTTACTTTCGCCTGTTTTTTTAACATTTTTTGGTGGTGCATACATTTCTTTTGTTGCGTGTAAGCAGAGCCCAAAGGTCTTATTGCCCTATTTTCGGTGCCATTTTAGTCTTTTCGAAAAAATATTTTTGTCTTTTGATTTTTTAAAACGATATTAGCAACGCTTATAGAGAAAGGCCGAGGGAATAGACCCGTTGAAGCCTTAGCAACCTGTATTGTTCAAGGTGCTAAATTCTACCCTACTCCATGTGGGAAAGATAAGTTACATGAAGATAAACGATTCCTCGACGTGTGCGTTTCGATATAAGCCAACCAAACTAAAAAACAGTTTTTTAATGAAGATTATCGATCATATCCAGAATGCCAAAGGAAAAACATTATTTTCTTTTGAGCTATTGCCACCGGCGAAAGGGCAGGGCATCCAAAGTATTTTTAAAACCATGGATGAACTGATGGAGTTTAAACCTCCTTTTATCGACGTAACTTACCACCGGGAAGATTATATCTATAAAGAGCATGCAAGTGGATTACTGGAACGCGTTTCCTATCGCAAACGTCCTGGGACAGTGGCGATATGTGCAGCAATCATGAATAAATATAAAGTTGATGCTGTGCCCCATTTGATATGTGGTGGTTTTACTAAGGAGGAAACCGAAAATGCACTGATCGATTTGAACTTCCTGGGTATAGATAATGTCTTAGTATTGCGCGGAGATGCACGTAAGGGCGATGCTGATTTTATTCCGACGGATGGTGGACATGCTTTTGCAACAGACCTATTGGAACAGGTTGCTGATATGAATAAAGGAAAGTATCTGCATGAGGATATTGTCACATCGGAAAAGACTGATTTTTGCATCGGTGTAGCAGGTTACCCCGAAAAACACTTTGAATCGCCAAATTTTAATACTGACTTTAAATATCTGAAACAAAAAGTCGATATGGGGGCGGAATTTATTGTAACTCAAATGTTCTTTAATGTCGAAAAATATAAGGAATTTGTTACTAAATGTAGAGATAATGGAATACATGTGCCTATTATTCCAGGATTAAAGCCACTGACAACTAAAAAGCAGCTCGTGACCTTACCACGAATATTTCATCTCGATATTCCAGAAGAACTGAGCGATGCTGTTTCGGAATGTAAAACGAATGCCGACGTCAGACAAGTCGGAGAAGAGTGGTTAGTACAACAATGTCAGGAGCTGATCAAGTTTGGTGCTCCGGTTTTACATTTCTATACGATGAGTAATCCGGGTCCAACAAAGAAAATTGTAGAAAAACTAGCCTAACTCATAAAAATACCCGCGAAAGGGAGCTGATAAGCTCCCTTTTTCATTGTTAAGATATCCTATAATTGACCTTATAGCCGAGTCGTCGTGTTGGTAACGGAGTCATTTGCGTGCGTGCAAGTGTCAGTGTGTTTATTGTCAGGTACTTGTGTTAAATAGTGTTAATTAACATATTGGAATCAGGATAACTTTTTAACTTAAAGTCCTAAAAAGGATTTTAATAGAAGACCAATTGACCTTATGACGTACAACAGAATAAATTCTCTACTGGGTTTTGCTTGCGGACTCATTGCCACATGTGTATACATTGCTACCGTGGAAAAGACGGTAAGCTGGTGGGATTGTGGTGAATTCATTGCCTGTGCTTACAAGCTGGAAGTAGCACACCAACCTGGGGCACCATTGTTTCTTCTGATTCAGAATGTATTTTCAAACTTGGCTTTGGGTAATGCAGGTAAAATCGCCTATTGGATGAATATCGGATCGGCAATTTGCAGCGGGCTTACGGTTACATTTTTATTTTGGACGATAACAGCAATTGCCAAGAAGATACTCCGCGAAGACAAATACGCACCTTTATCCAACTGCTTGCAGATCTTCGGCGCAGGAATTGTTGGTGCAATGGCATTTAGTTTCAGCGATTCATTTTGGTATTCGGCCGTAGAATCCGAAGTTTATGCGATGTCGTCCTTGTGTACAGCAGTTGTGTTTTGGGGGATATTAAAATGGGAAGCTCGTGCTGATGAAGAAGGTAGTGATCGTTGGCTGGTATTTATCGGTTTTGTTATGGGGCTTTCTATTGGAGTCCATTTATTGAATCTTTTGGCTATCCCAGCGATAGCGATGGTGGTCTATTTCAGAAAAGCAACTCAGGTGAGTGCGAAAGGTACCTTAAAAGCGTTTGTAGTAGGTGTACTGATCCTGGGAGCCGTTTTGTGGGGTATTATTCAATGGTTGGTTGGCCTGGCTGCTAAAGTTGACCTTGTATTTGTAAACTCACTTGGAATGGGATTTGGTTCCGGAATTTTCTTCTCGTGCTCATTGCTGGTAGGATTGATAGTTTGCGGTTTGTATTATTCGTATACAAAGCGCAAATACACGCTCAACACCGCTTTGTTAGTTTTTTGTTTTGTTTTATTTGGATACAGTTCCTACACCATGGTCATGATCCGGGGAAAAGCAAATCCATCCTTGAATAATAATGCGCCGGATAATGTATTTTCTTTTTTGGGATATTTGAGCCGGGAACAATATGTCCGGGAGCCATTGCTCAAAGGCCCGTATTATGATTCGCAAGTGGTTGGTGTAAAGAGTAAGACAGGCTATCGGAAAGATCAATCGGCGTATGTACCCTTTACACAGATAGACAAATATCAATTTGATAAGGAAACCTTTTTCCCGCGTATCTACAGCCAAGATGGAAACCATCAAGCCTATTATAGAAGTTACCTCAATTTGAAAGAGGGAGAGCAACCACAATTCTCCGACAATTTTAAATTCTTTTTCAATTTTCAGCTTGGCGATATGTATACGCGCTATTTCTTATGGAATTTTGTCGGTAGACAGAATGATCGACAAGGGTATGGGACCTATAGCGATGGCAACTGGCTGTCGGGGGTCAAAGCATTCGATAACTGGCGACTAGGTGCGCAAGATAAACTACCGCAATCGCAGGCACATGATCCGAGCCGAAATACCTATTTCTTTCTGCCGCTGCTTTTGGGAATAGCTGGTGCGGTATGGTTGTATCGAAACAACAAGCCTTATACTTTGGTCGTAACCCTGCTGTTTGTATTTACCGGAATAGCGATTGTTGTTTACCTAAATCAAACGCCCATGCAACCTCGGGAGCGGGATTATGCTTATGTGGGCTCTTTCTACGCCTTTGCAATCTGGATTGGATTGGGGCTGATCGCATTGGTTCGTTTTTTCAAACGTTTTGTACGAACACGTTATGCTTTGGCGACTGGTTTATCTTTTGCGTTGCTGGGCGGCCCCATTATTTTGGTTCATCAAAACTGGGACGATCATGATCGATCGGAGAAATCGATGGCAAGGGACTTGGCGCGTAATTATCTTGAGGCCTGTGCTCCAAATGCAATCCTATTTACGTATGGCGATCATGATACATTTCCGGTGTGGTACTTACAAGAAGTAGAAGGTGTGCGTCCCGATGTACGGGTGGTCGTCTTAAGTTATCTTACCGGTGATTGGTATATGCAACAGGCCAGGCAGCCGACTTATCGAGCAGCAGGCCTCCCCGTGACAATTCCGGCAGAAAAGACAAAAAAAGGTGTCCGTGATTATATCCCCTTTGTGGATAGGCAACTCGACAAAGCTGTTGATGCAGGTCAGTTATTACAATTTGTGACGTCAGATGATCCCGATTATAAAGTTCAGTTGAATTCCGGTGAGAGGGAAAATTATTTCCCCTCAAGAAAAGTCAAACTGGACGTTAATAAAGCGGAGGTCGTCAAGAAAAATGCAGTTCCATCTTATTTGCAGGAAGCTATTGTATCAATTATGGAATGGGAGATACCAAATGACCACCTAACAAGGGCAGATTTAACAATCTTATCGGTGCTTGAAAATAACAAATGGAACAGGCCCGTCTATTTTTCAAATATGTTGCCAAGTGATCTTAAATTAGGATTAGATAAATATCTTGTTAATGAAGGTTTCACGTCTAGACTGATGCCGGTCGCAGCTACAGGTGCGTCAACAGAAAAGCAAATTGAGCAAGCCGGACTAGTGAACATTGAAGCTTTATATCATAACATTATGCACACGTATAATTGGGGCAATATAAAAAACGCTCGATATGTTGATACGGATTCATTCCGCTTTTCAAGCATGTATGCAAGAGATATTTTTGGAAAAGCAGCGCGTCTGTTGTTGGCTAATGGCCAAATAAAACAAGCAGGAGAAGTTGCTAAAAAAGCATATGATCAATTACCTGCGCGCGTGTATGCTATGTCAGATGCAGTCAACTATGCTGATATTATTGATAGTCTATATCGTTCTGGACAACCTCAGCTCGCCAATAATATGATGGATCGAAATCTAAATTATGTAGCTGAAAATATGGAATATTTGCATCAACTCGTAGTGGATAAGAAAAATTTAAGCTTCGAATGGAATGATATTCAGGTTGGATTGGACTCGGTAGATCGCTACCGTAAAATTTTATCGGATGCGAAAGAGGATAAACGATTAGCGCGTGTCGAGGGCTTAAGGCGTCAATATCAAAACTGGTATGGTCTAGAGTAATGTTTGTAACAAACGAAGCCAATGTATTGGGTTTGCCTAAATGGTAACTGGATGAATATGCTTGAGCTAAGGAACCAGATGAGGCCGTTTTCATATACTGAAAGCGGCCTCGATACATATAGGATAGGGAAATGAGCCAAATGATTAGAATTTCATGCCGACTCCAAAGCCAAGGAGAAAAGGATTGATATCAACTTTTGCCGGTATGGATAAGTTGGGAGCCAAGTTGGATGCATCCACATTAACATCTGTCTTTAAAAGAATATATTTAGCATCTAAATTCACAAAATATTTGTCTGATAGCTTAAAGTCAATCCCGAGTTGGGTAGCGAAGCCAAAAGCATTGTCGTATTTCACATTCTTTACAGTTGATCCAGCGTTAGCACTATAGAATATCGTGTAATTTATCCCTGCGCCCACATAAGGTTTTATAGCTCCATCGGGGAAGAAGTGATATTGAGCTGTAAGCGTAGGAGGAAGAAGCCAAACACTGCCTAGATCGACATTGCTGGATGAACTTCCACCAATCGCAGTTAAATCTGAGCCTGTTGTATGCACATTATGTTTTGTCGTTCCAAGAATCAATTCCGCCGCAATGTTTTTTGTGAAAAAATAGGTGAAGTCCAGTTCAGGAATAAACTTTGTGTTGATGTCCACGTCTCCGCCTATCGTATTAATAGTAGCCGATTCGTTTGGCATGACTGCCACTCCTCTGAGTCTCATTTGCCAACGTTGATTAGGGATTGTTTGTGCTTGTAAACTTAGTGCTCCTAAAGTGAGTGTCAATGCGATTAAAAATAACTTTTTCATATCATTAAGGGTATTTATTTGACGTAAAACTATTGCTAAAATCAAGGCAAAAGAGTGACGATAATCAAGTTGAAAAATGAATGATATAATGCTTTGAGTAGTGTACATGACGTACCTTTATAAATTATTGTCAAAAAAAAGCACATCTGTATCTGTTTTTGACTCTGGGGGAATTTTGTTTGTCAGTCTTGAGTAAAGCCTGAATTTTCGAAGGCTATATTGCATGTTGGAGAAAAAGCAAAAATTTAGGATGATCTCAGGTTTGATAGCGTTGCCTAAATTTATCAGAAATGCTGTGAAGAGGATGACTGTGTTTATATATGCTTTTTGGGGAAGGAAAATGTCAAAGCTGGCTGCAGATTTAGTAAAAGGACATACCATAAACTAAAAGAGGTCGGAATCACTTCCGACCTCTTTTAGTTAAGAATAAATCTTTTATGCATTTTTCTTTACCTCTTTGCCCCAGGAATCTTTCAGTGTAACCGTACGGTTAAAGACTAATTGGGAAGGGGTAGAATGTGTATCTAATGTAAAATATCCCAGTCGTATAAATTGATAACCTTTTCCCGGAGTTGCATGTGTTAGATCCGGTTCAATATAAGCGCGTTCAATAATATGCAAGCTTTCAGGGTTAATCGATGCTTTGAAATCTTCTGCAGCAGCAGGGTTTTCATCATTGAACAATCTGTCGTACAATCTCACTTCGGCTTCTTTCGCATGCGGCACGGAGATCCAATGAATTGTTCCTTTCACTTTCAACCCAGAAGTATCTTCTCCTGATTTAGAATTTGGAACATATGTACAATGCACTTCCGTTACTTTTCCATTTTCATCTTTCACAAAATCGTGACAGGTTACGATATATGCGTGTTTTAAACGCACAGAAAGTCCTGGAGCTAAACGGAAGAATTTTTTTGGAGCGTCTTCCATAAAATCATCGCGTTCTATCCAAAGTTCTTTTGAAAATGGAATGGACCGCGCGCCTTCACCACCTTCAACTTCTGGATTGTTTTCACCGATAAGTTCTTCTACCTGGCCATCAGGATAGTTAGTGATGACTAATTTAATTGGATCTAATACAGCCATTCTGCGCCATGCTGTTTTGTTGAGATCCTCTCGAATACAGAATTCCAGAAGACTGACATCGATCATATTTTCACGCTTTTGAACACCGATTTTCTCACAGAAGTTACGGATACTCGCAGGTGTATAGCCTCTTCTTCGCAATCCTGAGATCGTAGGCATACGTGGATCGTCCCAGCTTTCAACAAATTTGTCATTAACTAATTGCAGCAATTTGCGTTTACTCATGACGGTATAGGTCATATTCAAACGGGCAAATTCGTATTGCTTAGAAGGGAAAATCTCCAATTTTTCAATACACCAATCATAAAGTGGGCGGTGTGGGATAAATTCCAATGTACAGATCGAATGTGTAATTTTCTCGATAGAATCGGATTGTCCATGTGCAAAGTCATACATGGGATAGATACACCATTGATCGCCAGTTCTATGGTGATGAGCGTGTTTGATGCGGTACAACAAAGGGTCGCGCATATGCATATTCGGGCTAGCTAAATCTATCTTTGCCCGGAGTACTTTTTCGCCGTCTTTGTATTTACCGGCACGCATTTCTGCAAATAAAGCAAGATTCTCTTCAACAGACCTGCCGCGGTAAGGCGTCGGAACTCCCGGTTCTGTAGGGGTACCTTTCGCGGCAGCGATTTCTTCAGCTGTGCTATCGTCAACGTATGCTAGACCTTTTTTTATTAGCTCAACGGCATAACTGTATAATGTCTCAAAATAATCTGAAGTATATAATTCCTCTGCCCACTGGAATCCAAGCCATTGAATATCTTTCTTGATGCTTTCAACATACTCAGTATCCTCAGTGACAGGGTTAGTGTCATCAAAACGTAGATTAGTCTTGCCATTATACTGCTGTGCTAATCCAAAGTTCAAGCAGATGGATTTGGCGTGACCAATGTGGAGGTAACCATTTGGCTCAGGAGGGAAACGTGTCAATACACGTCCGCCATGCTTTCCTGTACGAAGATCCTCTTCGACAATTTCCTCGATAAAATTTAATGATTTTTCTTCACTCATAGTGCAAAGTTAATTATTCGCGACGAGATATTTGCTAGGAGATCGTAGATATTCGGCTCAGGATAAGCGGTGGAATGTGCGTGTTATATAGCTTACTATGTGCATAGTTAATAACCTTTTGATCTGGCAAAAAAAAGGGGCAATATTATGCGAGGGCACTGAAAAAGTCCC
>DGIS01000028.1 GCA_002386525.1 Sphingobacterium sp. UBA4616 | reverse complement strand
AGTAGGTCGGTGCCTTTTTTTTACACGGAAGCCCTTGCTGGAAACAGTCAAGGGCTTCTTTCGTTTAACTACCTCCGTGGCCGTCGACGGGGCTGGTCCATCGGTCATGTTCCGTTCCCATCCTTACCCGCTGCGGGCCCAGTGACGGTCCACTTTCTATGTACTATCATTCGTATTTCTACCAGATATTAGCTAATTTAGTGCTTATTGCATTTTATTATGATGAAAATTAAACAGATATCGATATTCGTTTTTTTGGTCTTGTTCTTTCTAAAGCATGATCAACTAATTGCGCAGAGTAAATCTCTAGACGACGGCGTATTACGCATTTTGGCCATCGGTAATAGCTTTTCCGAAGATGCTATTGAACAAAATTTATATGAATTAGCGAAAGCAGGAAAGAAAAAGATAGTGATCGGAAATCTCTATATTGGTGGGGCTCCTTTAAGTTTACATGTAAAGAATGCAAAAGATGATAAGCCTGCTTACCGCTATCGCAAAATCAATATTGATGGCCAAATGTCTGAGAAAGCAAATGAACGCTTATCTGACGCGTTAATAGATGAAGCCTGGGATTATATCAGCTTTCAGCAAGCGAGTCCGCTATCAGGTGATTATGAGTCCTATGCGAAAGATCTTCCCCCCTTGTATGAGTACGTAACGAAGCATGTTGCATTTCCTGAGACGAAGTATATACTGCATCAGACTTGGGCATATCAAAATGGGGCATCTCACGAAGGTTTTGTCCGTTATAACCGTAGTCAGGATAAAATGTATAAAGCTATTGCCCGTACTTCGCGAGAGGTTTTTAACTGGGGGAATTTTGATCTATTAGTACCATGTGGCACAGCGATCCAAAATGCACGCTCAAGTTTTATGGGGGATCATTTTACACGCGATGGTTATCATCTAAATTTAGATTACGGACGTTTTATTGCGGCATGTACCTGGTATGAGTCTTTGTTCCATGAAAGTGTGTTGGGTAATACATTTTTACCCCTCAAAGTAACCTATGTGGAGGGAACTATTGCGCGGGCTGCTGCACATAAAGCAGTGGAAGCTCCTTATGCAGTAACGGTATTAAAGGATTTTCAATTAGTCAATTAATATTTATATGAGTATCAAAAAGAGTTATTTGATCGAATTGGATCAAGAAACCAAAAACACAAGACGTATTTTAGAGCGTATACCGGATGATAAATTGGATTGGCGTCCGCACGATAAATCAATGAGCTTGGGCGAACTGGCTTCACATGTGGTTGGACTACACAACTGGGTACATCAGGCAATACCAAAAGATGTATTTGATTTTAAGGTGGATTATAAACCTGTTAAAGTGTCTTCTGTAGAAGAATTAAAGGCGATCTTAACAATAGGATTGGAAAATAATAAGGCCGCAATTGAAGGTATTCGAGAGGAAGACTGGTTTAAAGAGTGGGTGTTACAATCTGGAGATTATGTCATTGCACGTTTACCCCGAGCTGGAGCGATACGTTTTATTGTTAATAACCATATAGTACATCATCGTGGTCAGTTAACAGTATATTTACGATTGTTGGATATTGCTGTACCGGGCTTATATGGACCATCGGCAGATGAAGCAATGCCGATTTAGTGCGTATCGTCGCCAATAAGAATAAAGAAAGGGAATCAAATTTTTGATTCCCTTTCTTTATATGCTTTATCAGCTAATTATTTAGCCAATTCTTCAGCGATTGCTTTTCCGATTTCAGCTGGAGACTCAACAACACGAATGCCACACTCACGCATAATTTTCATTTTTGCAGCAGCTGTGTCATCTGCGCCACCTACAATTGCACCAGCGTGTCCCATACGGCGTCCTGGAGGCGCTGTTTGGCCTGCGATAAATCCAACAACAGGTTTAGTACCATGCTCTTTGATCCAACGGGCAGCTTCAGCTTCCATTCCACCACCAATTTCACCAATCATGATGATAGCTTCAGTTTCAGGATCATTCATTAATAATTCAACAGCTTCTTTTGTTGTAGTACCGATAATAGGGTCACCACCAATTCCGATTGCAGTTGTAATTCCTAATCCCGCTTTCACCGTTTGATCTACAGCTTCGTAAGTCAAAGTTCCTGACTTAGAAACTACACCTACATTACCTTTTTTGAAGATAAATCCTGGCATGATACCGATTTTAGCTTCGTCTGCAGTGATAATACCTGGACAGTTAGGACCGATTAAACGAGAGTTTTTGTCGCTTAAATAAGATTTAACTTGGATCATATCCTTTGTCGGGATACCTTCTGTGATACAAACAATCACTTCAATACCTGCAGCGGCAGCTTCCATGATCGCATCTGCAGCAAATGCTGGAGGTACAAAGATAATAGAAACATTAGCTCCTGTAGCGTCTACTGCATCTTGAACAGTATTGAATACAGGACGGTCTAAGTGTTGTTGACCACCTTTACCAGGAGTAACACCACCAACTACATTTGTTCCGTACTCAATCATTTGAGTAGCATGGTAAGTACCTTCGTTTCCAGTGAAACCTTGAACGATTACTTTTGAATCTTTATTAACTAATACACTCATTTCTTCTTTAAATTTTGCACACAAATCTACTATTTTGCTTTCTAAAATGGAAGCAATGTGAATAGGAATGTGACCTTTATTGATAAATTTTTAATTGGAATTGCGTTTTTGGATAAAATCCCAAAGAATAATGCCAATTGCGACAGATACATTGAAGGAGTGTTTAGTTCCGTATTGCGGTATTTCGATACAGGTATCAATTTTTCTCATGACCTCTTCATCAACCCCATTGACTTCATTTCCAAAAATCAAAGCATATTTTTGATGATTTTTGGGTTCAAACTCCTGTAGCATGACACTGTTATCTGCTTGCTCAATGGCAACAATGACATAGCCTTCTGACCGAAGCTGATCGACGACAGCTGTCGTATCCTGGTGATATTCCCAAGCGACCGATTGAGTTGCTCCTAAGGCTGTCTTTTCGATTTCGCGATGGGGAGGTGTTCCGGTGATGCCACACAAGTATATTTTTTCAATAGCAAATCCGTCTGCTGTACGAAAGGCCGAGCCTACATTATGCATGCTCCGTACATTGTCCATAATGATTGCGATTGGAGTTTTTTCTTGTTTTTTAAACGATTCAACATCTGTACGTTGAAGTTCATCCATCGATAATTTTTGCATGCTGCAAATATACTAAACCTAAAAAATAAAATAGATTTTGAATATTGAAAATAAGGTGTTATTTTTGCAGTCCGAATTACAAGAAAAAATTGAATAAAAATTAGCTAAAAAAAATGGCAAATCATAAATCAGCGATCAAAAGAATTAGAGCAAACGCTACTAAACGTTTAAGAAACCGTTACCAAGCAAAAACTACACGTAACGCAATCAAAAAATTACGTCATACTACTTCTGCGGAAGAAGCAAAAACATTGTTACCTCGCGTAATTTCTATGCTTGATCGTTTGGCAAAGAAAAATGTGATCCACAAGAAAAAAGCTTCAAACAACAAATCTAAGTTAACTAAATTTGTTAACAGTTTAGCGTAAGCTTTTTGTATAGATATCGAGGGGTACAGCTCGCTGTATCCCTTTTCTTTATGTTATATACTTTGGATTTCTCTTTCCAAGCGAATTGTAAATAAAAAAGCATCGATATTCGATGCTTTTTTATGTTTAAGCCTTTCTTGCAAACCTTACTGGTACTGGTGCAAATTGGGCAGCAATTCGGCAATAACCTTTTTCAATTTGTTTGGATCTTTCATATAAGGTTCTAAATCGTAAAGTTCTACCTTTTTGAAGTCAATCGGATGACTTTCACTTTGAAGTGAAATGGTACCTTTAGTCAATAGCTGACCATCTTTTTTTACACTTGGGTCAAAATCGCTTACGTTTCCGCCACCAATTTGGGGTTTAGTATACTGTAAGACTACTTTATCTTCAAGAATATGCTGTACTAAAGAGTCGCCCAGCACCAAAAAATCCGCAGTTACCCATTGGTCCCCGGCATAAGTTTTGGATGTTGAGCTGATGCAATGTGGAGTGAATAATTTGTTGTCCATAACAACGTTTGTACCTGGAGTGCATAGATTGCTTGTGGTCCGTTCATCTTTGCCATTTCCGCCCAACAGCTGTCCTTCAATTGATATTGGGAAGTCCTGATCTACACCCATTGTTTTCGGATCTTGTCCATGTAACATGGCCCCACTATTACGCCAAGCCCAGCCTTCTCCACCATTAGCCTGTTCACCAACAAATCTGTAAGTGACACGTAATAGATAAGCAGAGAATTCTTTATTATAGAACAGGTGGCCATACTGAAAATTGAAATTATCATAGCCATCATATCTCACCTTAAGTAAACCGTCTTCTACGCGAAATGTATTTTTATAATTATCCCCAACTTTGTGATTTCTAATTTTAGGGGTCCAGTTCTTTAAGTCTTTCCCATTAAATAATTGAATGGGTTTGGGTTTCTTGTCTTGAGAGTTGGCAAATAGATTCGTGCTAAGCAATAGAATTCCAGCACTATAAATGATATGTTTGAATTTCATCCTGAATTAGGTTTATTGACCTAAATTAGGTAAACATTTTTAAATAAGCAATTCTTTTTGTTTGACATATTCACTGGGACGGATACCGACAACCTTATTGAATGTGTTACTAAATGTGGGTAAGCTATTGTACCCCACTTTGAGTGCAACTTCATTTACGCTCAATTTTTCGTCCAAAAGCAGCTTAAGTGCCGTCAGCATTCTGAGGATTGTGTAATACTGAATAAAAGACATATTTAATTCTTTTTGAAACAATCTGGCTAATGTGCGTTCGCTGATATTAAATAATCCAGCAAGCTTTTTAAAGTTGACATTTTCCGTTATATTTTCGTCGAGGTAAGTGACTATATCCTTTAATTTTTGGTGACTGGGATAGGGCAGCGCTAATGGAAGTTCATGTAGGGATAACTCCGGAAGGATAAGTTTAAATGCTGTAGCAATGCTGTATTTAGGTTCTTCAACTGGAAATATATTGCCGTTCCAGCGGTTAGTGAACATGATAAGCTCTATCAAAAGATCATTTACGGGATAAATTCCCATCTTGCTGTAAAATGGAGCATCATTATTGGCTTTTGGAAAGTACAAATTACGCATAACGACCTCAGGGGTACTTGGATGAATACTATGCTTTATACCGGCTGGAATCCATAAATAATGACGCGCTGGTAAGAAATAAGACTTTTTCTCCGTTTTAATAAAAACAACACCGCCTTCGGTGTATAGAAATTGATCCTTATCATGGCGATGCTCGGAAATATAATGCTCTGCTATAATCGCATGGTGACAATAAATGCTATCTTCAAATGAGTCTACTTCCGTCATGTAATAACGGTTGACATATTTTGCATCTGTCGTTATATCTTGTGTATTCATCTTAAACTATCATCCTATGTGACAAAGGTAAGACTTTTTTACTAGACCACACTTTTTACTTGGTAAAGGTGAGTGTATACTTACAATAAAGCGACTTTTCTTTAGTTGGAAAGTTAGTATTTACTTACTTTAATCTTGATGCATTTCAAGTAAGTTGTTTATTTACAGTATGATATAAATTATGAATCTAGGTGATGTAAACTATTTTTTTGCTATGATTTGTTGTATATTTTTGATCTGTAGCCAATTGCGTTTTCTTAGTCGCATTTGGATAATTTTGTGTCACATGACAATAAATATAGCGTTGGAAAAAATGCTAAAATTGTTTGGTTTAGAGATTGGTAAAATATAATAAATAGCTTTCAATTTCTTAAGTTTACAATAACTGAATAAAATAAAATTATAACACTATGGCTTACGAAAGAATAAAAGTTCAAAGCTTACATGATAAAGTAATTACAGGGGATGAAGCCGCTAAACTATTTCAAAATGGAATGGTGGTTGGATCGAGTGGCTTTACGAAGGCTGGAGATAGCAAGGTTGTATTACCGGCTTTAGCTGAACGCGCCAAGGTGGATCCATTGAAAATAACCTTGATCACTGGGGCTTCTTTAGGGCATGGAACTGACGGTAAATTGGCCGAGGCAGGAGCATTATCCAAGCGCATGCCTTTCCAGGTAGACCGTATTCTACGTAATAAAATAAATGCTGGAGATGTATTGTTTATTGATCAACATCTAAGCGAAACAGCAGAATTGCTGCACAATAAGAATTTACCTCAAGTAGACATTGCCGTACTCGAAGTTGCAGCAATTGAATCTGACGGAAGTATTGTTCCAACGACTTCTGTGGGTAATTCAGCGACTTTTGCTGCTTTGGCTAAGCAGGTTATTTTAGAGGTAAATACATCGATCCCGATGAGCATCAAGGGAATACACGATATTTACCAGGCAGAAGATTATCCACGACGTAATGTTATTCCAATCGTAGCTCCTGAAAATAAAATTGGTCGTAAAACTATTCCTTTGGATACAAGCAAGGTGGTGGGTATTGTATTTACGAATGAATTGGATAGCCCTGCTGATATTGCTGAACCAGACGTCAAAACAACAGCCATAGCAAAGCATATTTTAAACTTTTTTGAAAGTGAAGTGGAACTTGGCCATTTGTCAGAGAATTTAATGCCGCTTCAAGCGGGTATTGGAAAAGTTGCCAATGCTGTTTTGACGGGATTTATACATAGTAAGTTTCGAAATTTAACTATGTTTTCCGAAGTGTTGCAGGATAGTACGTTCGATCTCATCGATGCCGGGAAACTTGATTTTGCTTCGGCTTCCTCAATAACAGTCTCGGAAGAATGTTATTCAAGAGTGTTCGATCATTTGGATCGATACCGTGATAAAATTGTGTTGCGTCCGCAAAATATCTCCAATACTCCTGGATTGATCAAACGTTTAGGGATTATAGCGATCAATACTGCCATTGAGTTTGATATTTATGGAAATGTAAATTCTACCCATACTTCGGGTACTAATATTATGAATGGTATTGGAGGATCAGGTGATTTTGCACGAAATGCTTATTTGAGCATCTTTGTCACTCAGGCAGCCTCTAAGGGGGATGCGATATCTCATATTGTTCCGATGGTTTCCCATGTAGATCACACGGAGCATGATGTTGATATTTTAGTAACAGATTTTGGTTTGGCCGATTTACGTGGTTTAGCACCTCGCGAACGTGCAAAAGTTATTATTGATAATTGCGTACACCCTGATTATAAGGAACAGCTTTTAGATTACTACAACCGAGCTTGTGAAAGGGGGGGACATACTCCGCATTTATTAGAAGAAGCTTTTAGCTGGCATATTCATCTCCGTGAAAAAGGCACTATGAAAAAACATAAATAGCGCTCTTCCAATGGAAGTATCACGTATTTTGCCACCGATTATAATCGGATTTTGATCACTTAATTGCAGCGATTAAAATCATGAGGTCGCAACAGTGGTCACGTTATCGTTGAGGATTACATGGACGTTAGATCAAACAGTTTGGATAGGAGGAGTGCTTGGAAAATGCCGTTAAAACAGCTGTTTTAACGGCATTTTTACGTTACATTTCCTTTAAACTCACTTCTTTCTTTTCGCCATCTTTTTCGATGGTGACACGTTTTTCGATATTAGCCTTATCGACATAGGATGATCTTGCCGTACCATAATTTGTGGTGGAACCTGTATAGCCCCAATAATTATAATAATTGGTATAACCTGATACGTATGAATAGTTGTAAGAATTGGTGAAATCGAAGCTTGCCATGATCACGTAACTACCAGGCATCAAATCTGTAAATTCGAAATGGCCCTCATCGTCGTATACCTTTGCTTTTTTAACGGCATATCCGAAATCAGGGTCTAATGGCACTTCCTGAACCTTCTTTTGTTTTCGTATCTTTTTATTGACTTCCAACCATTCTTCGTAATAAGGAGAGTTGGCGAAGAGTGTGATTTCTGTACCTTTGGGAGCATACTGCTTTTTTGCGGTATTGACAAGACCACCAAGTTTTTTTCCTGAGCTAGACCTAGCGTAAGCCGTCCCGATGATGACACTATTCCCTTGGGCTATCTGCTGGGCAGCTTGTTCTTTGTTGAATCTATTTTTAATAGGTTGATAGTCCAGCTCTTCGTTTACTGTAATTTCCCATTTTCCGTTACCCATGGACATCTCACGTTGCCATAAGCGTCGATCTTTCTTATCGACTACGTAATTATAAATGGCACCGGTACTCTCTTCTAAAAGTGTAACTAGCCAACTGTCGTGCTTACCCGTTTTTGGGGAACCATAACTGTAGCTTTTTACTTCCTTGATCGTGTAGTCTTCAACGAAAATGTCCGAATTACTATTGTAGTAGAATTGTGGAATGCGCGCTTTATAACCGAGATCTAATGGGAGGGTTAAAATCAGGTGATCCATCCAGTTAAAATCTATAAATGGCTGAGTCGGATTCAACGTAATCTTTTTATCTTTTTTGGTTTTCTTCGAATAATAATTACCTGTAATTGTTTCGCCAAAGCTGAGGTTTAACTTCGTTTCCTTTCCATCGCTGGAATAGCTAATCGGTTGAAGCGTTTTTGCATCGGCAACAGTGGTTCGCATCGAAGTCCATGCATTATCCTTTGGAACATAGGTATTGGTTAAAGTCAGTTGATTATTAGCGGCGATAATGTTGTAGGTCAATGACCCTTGCTTATCCCAGGTGTTATCTTTGACATAATAAACAGTGTATAGCGATTTTTCTGGTTTAATATAGTTGGTGTTGATATCGCGACTACCCGGCGTGACGGTTTTCTGACAGAGGCCAACAGCGGGAAGTAAACCTACACTTAAAACAAAGGCATATATTTTCATATGTGTGATCATATAGTTAATGAAAAACAAGCTGTTTTCTTATTTCGATTTATGTATCTAAGGTAATAAAAAACTTTTTCATTTTTTGTCACTATCGATTCATTCAATGACTTACTGTTTGCGCGGATGTGAGGGAATATAGTCATGCCAACGATTTATCGCTTAGTGTTGTTCTAATTTTAAAAGAACTGCTTTTTATAAATTGATATTCCGTTATTGGAGTATTTTTTATTGTTGCATAAGTGTACGATATAGTATATGGAGAAACTACAAATCACTACGGAAAAAATTGAAGAATGGATTGCGGCTGGCTATGACATTCTTCAGGATGGAGAGTTAATTAAAGTTGAAGGTGATATCCCCGAATTTCTAAAGCAATTCGCGGAGGATACAGCGGATACAGCACCCAAAACTTATTTATTGAAGGAGCTACTTACTTGGCCGGAAGAAGAACTCAAAAAAATATAAATGGGGTTAAATGTTATGCGCTATTTTTGAGCTCCTTAGAAGACGAGTTGAGTAGGTGTTTTATTGCTAAAAACATTGGATGAGTGATGTAATAATTTGAACAGCAGAAGATTTGACCGGTTTAAAATCGGAATTATTCATTATATTTAGTTAACCTAGTTAATTCGATATGTCATATAATATCCCCGAAAATTTGAAAGGTCTTTCTGCAAGCGAGGTTGCTGCTGCTAGATATAAATATGGTTGGAATCAGTTGAGCGAAAACCATAAGAGTACCTGGTTTGAACTACTTGTCGGTATTTTGAAGGAGCCGATGTTGATCCTGTTGATTGTAATCTCCATTATTTATGTCCTTGTAGGGAATTATGGAGAGGCTGTGTTTATGTTTGTTGCTATTGTTGCCGTCACGGCAATTTCTTTTTATCAGGATAACCGCAGCAGGAGAGCTTTAGAAGAACTAGAAAAGCTAAATGAACCATTAAGCACTGTGATTCGAGATGGTAAAGTTACTGACATCCCGACTCATGAGATTGTTGTGGGAGACCTCTGTATTACTGAAGAAGGGCGTATTATAAACGCCGATGGTCATATTTTACATAGTAACGATTTTTCTGTTAATGAATCTTCTTTGACGGGAGAGAGCTTTTCCGTATTTAAGGATAATCAATCCGAAGATAACATGGTGTATGGCGGAACGGTTACAGTTTCTGGCCTTGCAGTCTTTGAAGTTACAAAAATTGGCAAAGAGACGCGTGTTGGTAAGATCGGCGAGTCTATAAGTACCATTAAAGAAGAGATATCACCGTTGCAACTGCAAATTCAAAAGTTTGTAAAAGCAATGGCCATTATTGGTATCCTAATTTTTTTGTTTGTCTGTCTATATAGTTTTATTGACAGTGGTAATTTAGTGGCAAGTCTGCTCAATGGGCTTACTTTGGCCATGTCAGTACTACCTGAAGAGATTCCTGTTGCATTCACAACATTTATGGCACTGGGTGCTTGGAAACTTATGCGTCAAGGAATTATAATCAAAAGAAGCAGTATTGTTGAGACGTTGGGTAGTACCACTGTGATCTGCACGGATAAGACGGGAACGATTACCCAAAATTCAATGCAGTTAAAATACCTGTATAATTACGCTAGTGATGCCTCGTATAAACAGGAAGAGTTTGGTGATCCAGCGCTGAGTGAACTTATCGATTACGCCATGTGGAGTAGTGAGCCTGTGCCCTTTGATCCGATGGAAATTACGTTGCATAAAATATACGAAAAAACGCAGCAGCAGGACCTTAGAAATGGATTCAAGCTATTTCATGAATATCCCCTGGAAGGCAAGCCACCGATGATGACTCATCTTTTCGAAAATCGCGATAAAGAAAGGATTATTGCAGCTAAGGGCGCTCCTGAGGCTATTCTTAGTGTCTCTAGGCTGTCCGATAATGAGAAAAATAAAATTAGAGGTATTATTAAATCCTATGGAGAGCAGGGGTTTCGTCTGTTGGGCGTGGGCAAAGCGAAATTCGAAGGCGATAATTTTCCTACAAAGCAACAGGATTTTGCGTTTGAATTTTTAGGACTGACCGTGTTTTATGATCCGCCTAAAAAGGATATTGAAAAAGTTTTCGAGCATATCTATGCCGCGGGGATTAAAGTTAAAGTAATAACCGGTGATAATGCTGACACCACTAAGGCAATAGCGGCCCAGGCTGGAATTATTAGCTTAGCTCCGCCAGTCAACGGCAGCGAAATAGTGAGCCGGTCGGAAGCTGAAATAATAGCGTTAGCGGAGAGAACAACCTTATTTACAAGAATGTTCCCAGATGCTAAATTGGCCGTTGTAAATGCGCTGAAAAAGAACGGTGAAGTTGTTGCTATGCTTGGCGATGGAGTAAATGACGGGCCGGCATTGAAAGCTGCTCATATAGGAGTGGCTATGGGCGATAAAGGTACTGAAATTGCAAAATCAGCTGCAGCACTCATCATCACGAACGATGATTTAGAAAAGTTGACCATCGGTATAGCAGCTGGGAGAAGAATTTATGCAAACATCAAGAAGGCTGTTCAATATATCATTTCTATTCATATCCCCATTATTTTAACCGTATCGCTTCCATTGTTTTTGGGTTGGGTATTTCCACAGATTTTTAGCCCCGTACATGTAATTTTTCTTGAGTTAGTGATGGGGCCTACTTGTTCGATTGTCTATGAAAACGAACCTATTGAAAAAGATACCATGAAACGTCCTCCCAGAGCAATGAGCGATACCTTTTTGAGTATCAATGAGCTTGGCATAAGCATCGTTCAAGGGGTTATCATCACGATAGGGATTCTATTTGTGTATCAACTTGCCGTTCAGCAGGGTGATACGGAAGAGAAAACCAGGGCAATGGTTTTCTCCACTTTAATTTTTGCTAATATTTTGTTGAGTTATGCAAACAGATCTTTCCACTATAGCATCTTTGAAAGTTTTAAAAATAGAAATCTGTTGCTGTTGGGTATTTCAATCGCTGTGCTCCTATTTTTGGCTGTGATACTCTATGTGGGGCCGGTGGCCGATTTTTTTAACGTAACAGCGCTGAGCGGACATGAATTAGGCATAACATTCGCCGTTGCCGCTGTATCTGTGCTATGGTTCGAGGTTTATAAACTTTTCAGAAGAATTGCCCATCAAAAAATTGCGGAAAAAAGAATGTAAATATAGTCAGCCAAAAGAAGACGCAGTCAAATCAGGGATATTACTGAATAAATATTGAAGTGATTCCTCTTTTCTTGATATAGAAATTCAGCGCTCGCCCTGCTTCGGTAGGACGATCCGTACTCAGTATGTCTGCACCTCGATCAATAAATCCTGCATAAACTTGAATGCCTTTTTTATCTGCTTGTTTGTCCAAATTACCAAGTGTGCCCAATATACACATGATTCCATGATCGTGGAGTATTTTTGTCAACTGAGGATCCGCTTCTCGCGTTCCTACAAAGGCTAATAGGCGGTTGTCTGGAATATCTTTTTCATTAAGCCTGGCAAGATCGTTCACGGTATTGATAGAAGCCGAAATCATTAAGTCGCCAGCGAGATTATGGACCTTGGCTGCTTGGTTGGCGCTGTAGGTAATGATGACCACACTAGATTCTGCACGTTGCTTACGGATAGCATTGATAACAGCTTCATAAGGAACATCATTCTTTATATCTAAGGTGAAAATTACCTTACCTTTTCCCCAAGATAGCGCTTCTTCCAGCGTTGGGATCTGATATGGTGTTATTTTTTTGTAATTATCCAATAGACGTAGCTGTTTGAGTTCCGACAAGGTGCTGGCGTTCACAGGCCCTCTGCCCGTTGTTGTACGGTTTAACGTATTGTCATGCATTAATACCAATGCTGAATCTTTGCTGAGGCGTACATCACACTCAATAATGACTGGCTGCAAGTTCGCATTATAAGAAAATGTTTCGATAGCATTCTCGGGGTATCCGGATGTCGGGCCACCGCGATGCAAACTGACCAAAGGATAGCGATTATCGTCATAGGTCAAAAACTGATATAATTCCTCTACATGCTGGAGTTTTAAGCGTTTACCTACCGGCAAGCCGTCCGTATTGTCTCCATGCCGAAAGCAACTGCTTAGTGCCAGGCAGATCAATAAGAGGAAATAGTGGGCGATACGAGAATTCATTGTTTATTTATTGTGCTCAATAATCAGATCGGCCAGTTCTTCGACACTGGTATTTAGTTGATCGATTGTTAGATGGGCTTGCGTATAATGGGGCTCTCTTTCGATCAGTTTTTCTTCAATAAATAATCGGAGTTCTTCAGGTGATTTTCCGATCAGAATCGGTCTTTTGTGAAGTTTTGATTGCGAAAGCCTGTCAAATAGTGCTTTAGGAGACATGTGTAAATACACTGCATAGCCGTTTGCCTTAATCCAATCCATATTGTCGAAGAAACAAGGTGCACCGCCCCCTGTTGAGATTACAGCTGCTTTCTCCGCAAATTTACGCAATTGCTCGCGTTCCAATGCGCGAAATGCATCTTCGCCATATTGCGCGAAATATTCAGTAATACTCATGCCGATTTGCTTGACGATCTCCTCATCAGTGTCTATAAATGGCAGCTCTAGTTTACTGGCAAGTTTTTTACCAAGGGTAGTTTTTCCACTTCCCATATAACCAATCAAAAATATAGGTTTAGGCATAGGTATTATTTGTCTTTACTTAGAAATTCATCTTCAATGGATTTGGCGTCCGGAAAATTATTATAATGCCATTTTCCGATCACGTTTCCTCCTTTTAAGAGTAGTACGCCTGGATTTGCTCTGACCATACTTTTCAAAGGAACTAGATCGGCGTAGAATATCTCCGCGATTAATTGCATTTTATCACTCAGATATTGAGCGTCTTTCGATGCTGACGCGGTTAATAGGACGACACGGAGTCCGTTATAATCCTTTGTTAACTGGATAGCGGATTGATTGATCTTTTGGATGGCATCAATATTGGCCGTCGAAAGATCTTTTGCAACGATAATAAGATTGTAATAAGGATTAGCAATGATTTCTTGTGTGTGATCAGCTCCGTCTGCATCAGTGATCAAAAGATCTGGAATAGGAATATCATACCCCTTTTTGACTAATTTACTCTCAGGTTCACCTATAATTTCCCATGATTCATCTTCCCATAGTTTATCAGCCATATAAGTTTTGTCGTTGACCTTTTTAGTTTCGCCTGTCTTTTTATTTTTCATGGTATAGATTTGCTCAAACAGATCCCCTTGTTTGCCTTCTGGCAATACCATTAATGAAGGTAAATTGTTGCCAACCTTATAGGGTAAAAAGTCAATAAATGGGAGGTAGTTTACTGTATAAATACCGATACCTAAGGAGATAACCGCTGTAATCATTGTAGCAACAAATTGATTGCCTGATCCTTTGATAATCGATCGCAACTGTTTTCGGTTAAAAAATATTACTAGAATCAACGCCAGCAGCACGAGGTCTTTGGAAAATGATTGCCAAGGTGTGAGGGGGATTGCATCTCCAAAGCATCCACAGGATGTTACAACCTCGAAAAAAGCCGAATAGAAGGTCAAAAAGGTGAAAAATAGGATCAGCAGGAGTAGGCCCCAAGCAACTGTATTGCCATATAGCCTCAATAATAATAGTGCTCCTAATAGAATTTCAAAACCACAGATCACAACAGCGATTGCGGTAGCATACTCATTAAAGACTGTGAGATGAAACACCTCAAAGTATTCTTGGAGCTTATAGCCAAACCCGGTCGGGTCATTGGCTTTTATAAAGCCTGAGAATATGAAAAGAAGTCCGGTAAAAATTCGGCAAAACCCTAATAAATAATTCGTTTTGGTACGCTGCTGTGTCAATGTCATAATCCGGTTATTGTTGTGCTATTCCTAATTTAATCAATGCAAAAACTGCGTAATTGAGCATATCCTGATAATTAGCAGGAATACCCTCAGAAACAAGCGTTTGCCCGTCATTATCTTCGATTTGTTTAACTCGGTGTATTTTCATTAAGATCAGATCTGTCATGGAAGATACACGCATATCGCGCCAAGCTTCACCGTAATCATGATTTTTAGCGAGCATAAGATCTCTTGTTTCAGTCACCTTTTCGGTATATTTTTGGTTCACAAAGGTTGTATCCAAATTTTCTTCGCCATCTTCTCCCAAATCAATCTGAATCATGGCCATGACACAATAATTTATGATACCAATATATTCGTCAGCGATTCCCTCGCCTACTTTGGAAACTTTTTTGATTTCTAGTGTGCGTATACGCTGTGCTTTGATATAAATCTGATCTGTAATGGAAGATAGGCGCATAATTCGCCAAGCTGTTCCATAATCTTTTGTTTTTTTTATAAATAAATCCTGACAATGCTTGATCACATTGTTATATTCCTGAATGGTATCCATATCGTTGATTGAAGAAACTTGATGAGACAAGTTGTGATTACATTACAAATATAATTAGAAAATAATACTTCCGACGGTCAAATGAATGTACAATTTATGCTTTATTAATAAAATATAGATAATAATTTTGGATATTACCACAATATAAAGTTCGCAGGGTAAAGCACTAGGCAATGCTCAAATACATGGTGTAGATTTCTTGCTTTCTGTTTGCTAAAATATTTAATTGGGATAGTTTTAAAAGAGTGGATTAGTTTGCCAACTTTAGCTAATAAAAAAAATAAATTCATGGATTTTCAACAACCTGTTATTAGGAAAGTAAAGATCATTCGATATGTACAGCCATTTCGGGAGGGAGGGTCTTTACCGGCACTGGTCGATGCTGATGATGGCTTCAGTTATGTCATAAAATTTAGGGGAGCAGGGCAAGGGCGGAAGGCCCTCATCGCCGAATTGATTGGCGGAGAGCTGGCAAGACTGTTAAAATTGCGCGTCCCCGAAATAGTGTTTGCCGATTTGGACGAGTCCTTTGGTCGGACAGAGCCTGATGAAGAAATTCAGGATCTACTTAAATTCAGTGTGGGCAAAAACCTAGGCCTACATTTTCTGAGCGGAGCCATCACATTCGATGCAAATGTTGACGTTATTGCGGCGGAAGAAGCATCCAAGATTGTTTGGTTAGATTCACTCTTAATGAATGTGGACCGAACTGTTCGGAACACAAATATGCTGATATGGCACAAAGAACTTTGGTTAATAGATCATGGTGCTGCTTTATATTTCCATCACAGCTGGGATAACTGGGAGGAACAGTCGTTAAAGCCATTTGTTCAGATCAAAGATCACGTACTGTTAAAAAATGCCAGTAGGGTGGGGGAGATAGATGCGGAATATCGTTCACTTTTTACGGAGACGGTATTTCGTGACATATTAGCCGTGGTACCGGATGAGTGGTTGGAAGATTCCGAACGTGAACTTTCGGCGGCGGATGCGCGAGAAGTATATGTTTCTTTCTTGAAACGCCGTGTAGCCAATTCATCCATTTTTGTAAAGCAAATTGAAGATGCCAGAAAAGACCTTATATGAGTACGCTGTGGTACGTTTGATACCACGGGTGGAACGCGAGGAATTTATTAACGTAGGTGTAGCTCTGTATTGTCGCAAGTACCGTTATGCGAAAATGATTTATTTTGTCAATGAACAGAAAGCGCGGTCGCTTTGTCCGGATATTGAATTGGAAATGATTGAAAATCATCTGTCTTCTTTCCAGCGAATCTGTCATGGAGAAAGAGATGCCGGCAAACTTGCTGAGCTGGATATCACCGAACGTTTTCGTTGGTTGACAGCGAAGCGGAGTACCTTGATCCAATGTTCGGCCTCACATCCCGGTTTGTGTGAAGATCCAGAAGTTACATTGAGAGAGTTGTTTGAGCGTTTGGTTCTTTAGGCCAAAGGATTTATTCCATTAGCGAGCGGATTTAAAGTGATGGTCAAAGCCGTTAAGTTTTTTAGTATAAGGCTTAATCTATCAATATTGTATAGTATATTTGTTTCAATAAATTAGTGAAGATGCATGATTTTTATCAACATATCTATGAGCAGCAATTGGCTGTTTTAGAAATGCCTTCTAATAAGAAGATCTGTGGATGGGCTATCCGAATTTTGGATGTGCTCTTTCCGGAACGAAATTCAGGCGATATGAAATCTGTCGATGATGTGAAGCTCGCTTTTGAGCAATTTGAATTGGAACTGGAGCAGCTTTTGAGCAAATCCAAAGCTTGTCAAAGCTGCAATCATTCGGACGTAGCGCATAAATTCTTTGAACGGATTCCACAACTTTATGAACTGATGTGCTGGGATGCCGATGCATTGATGGACGGGGATCCCGCAGCGCAGAACAAGAGAGAGGTCGTACGTACTTATCCTGGTTTTTTTGCGATCTGTATTTTCCGGATGGCCAATGAACTGCATCGTTTGGGTGTTCCTTTGATACCACGTATATTGACGGAGCATGCTCATTCCAAAACTGGAATAGATATCCATCCTGGAGCAACGATAGGCCATCATTTGCATATTGATCACGGAACCGGACTGGTCGTTGGTGAAACTTGTACTATTGGTAATTATGTAAAGCTTTATCAGGGGGTAACTTTAGGCGCACTGAGTGTGGATAAGGTTTTTTCCAATGTAAAGCGGCATCCGACTATAGGTGATCATGTGATTATCTATTCCGGTGCTACCATTCTTGGCGGCGAAACACAGATCGGTCATCATTCGGTGATTGGCGGTAATGTGTGGTTGACAAGTTCTGTAGAGCCGTATACCACGGTATACCATCAGGCTACATCAAAGTTTATAGATTCGAAACCAATAAATTAAATACCATGGGAAATATCATAGATACGATTGGGAATACGCCATTAGTCGAGATTACGCAATTCCATACCAACCCGAAAGTGAAGATTTTTGCGAAAATGGAGGGTAATAATCCAGCTGGTTCAGTTAAAGATCGTGCAGCGCTCAATATGATCCGTTCAGCGATGGAACGTGGCGATATTACAAAAGATAGCAAATTGATTGAGGCAACTAGTGGTAACACAGGAATCGCATTAGCTATGATTGCAGGTATATATGGGCTGAGCCTAGAACTTGTGATGCCCGCTTCTTCCACCCGTGAGCGAACGCTTACGATGGAGGCGTATGGAGCGAAAGTTACCCTGTTGGAATCGATGGAAATATGCCGTGATTATGCGGAAGAAAAGGCTGAAAAAGAGGGCTATTATATATTGAATCAATTTGCGAATCCAGATAATTACCAAGCACATATCAAGACCACAGGTCCTGAAATCTGGCGTGACACAGATGGCAAGATTACACATTTTGTAAGCGCCATGGGCACCACAGGAACAATCATGGGTAACTCCATCTACCTGAAAGAAAAAAATGCAGCCATTCAGATTGTAGGTTGCCAGCCCACTCCTGAATCATCGATACCAGGTATACGGCGTTGGCCCGAGGCCTATTTACCTAAGATTTTTGATCCGCGTAGAGTAGATCGTGTTCTCGATATATCCCAACAGGAGGCCACTGAGCTTGCCCGGGAGCTTGTTAAGCGCGAAGGTGTTTTTGCGGGGATGAGTACGGGGGGAGCCTTAGCCGGAGCACTCAAAATTGCGAATGAAATTGAAGCGGGCGTTATTGTATTTATTGCCTGCGACCGCGGTGACCGTTACTTGAGTTCGGATCTTTTTGGCTAAAAAATAACATAAAAAATGCCCGGCCCACTAGGAGATTATGCTAATTTAACCCAATCTTAGTGGGCTTTTTGGAATTCAGCGTCATGCCCAAAGGTTATGAGGTTGCTGTCGGGGTCCAAAATTGAAAACTCACGTTGACCCCAAGGCTTGGTATCAAGTTTTCCATTGGGGTGTATAGCTACGTTGTTTTCCTGAAAAGATTGATACAAGCGGTCAATATCGTCTGTACGGACGTACACCATACCATAATTTTCTTTGGGTGAAAGTTCTTTAAATTCAAAAAAATGGATTTCAACATGATCTTTTTTTAGCATGAGATAGCCCTCGTAATCGACGCTCCCGATCAATGAAAAACCAAGTTTATGTACATAAAAATCCTTTGTAATGGATTTATTGCGCATCGGTAGTTTGGGGTGAATGGCAGTCAATTTCATCTGTTTATATAAATAAAGTTCCGTTGAATCAATTCTGTTAGTTGCCTCTTTCAAAGATAGTTATTTATTGTACCTCAACATAATCATATCTTTCAATAACTGGCCATTTTCATATATAGGCCGCTCATAATTTTTTATAAAAAAGTCTTTACGAATTCCGTATTTAACAAATCCATTTCGTTCATAGAAACGAATTTGTGCGAGTCCGCAATCTGCGGTACCTACGATCAGGTTAGCATATTGCTGGTAATTGGCCTTAATAAAATCAAGCAATTGGGTTCCGAGTCCCATGCCTTGAAATGCTGGAGATACGGCGATGTTTTTAATTTCCAATGTTTCTGAATCGACCGGATATAAACAAAAAACAGCAATCGGCATTTTCACGTCATATACGACATACACTAGGGATTCGTAAAGGTATTTATCGATTGCATGTACCGTTTCGTCTGCTAAAAGCAACAAATCATAAGGGTATTCCTTATGATTTGTAATATGCTTTATTTGATAGCGATTGTGCATTGATAAGAATTCGCTAATTTCTGTGAATCTAAAGCTGAGACTAATTGAAATGATATAAAAAGATGACGTCACCTACGTAAGCCGGTTTTGTACTATCTTTGATTTTCAATGTAGCTTCTATGGTTACTTTGATAACACCTCTTAAATTGACGACAGACTTTACCAGTGTATGTAGCTGCACCGCATTGTCAACCAAAACGGGCTGTGCAAAACGTAGGTTTTCGATCCCATAATTGATTTCCATTTTGACATTTCTTACTTCAGCTATTTGTTTCCATAAATAGGGAATGAGGGACAAAGTCAGATAGCCATGGGCTATAGTTGATTTAAAAGGGCTATCAGTTTTTGCTTTTTCACTATCTAAATGAATCCATTGATGGTCGAGTGTTGCATCCGCAAATTGATTAATTTGTTTTTGATCAATAACATGCCATTGGGATTCGCCTAATGATTTTCCTTCAAAGGCTTTGTACTCTTCATAATTGTTAATTATTGTCATATGTAATCTTTTTATCGCGTTTTGTTTTTGTCGGTCCCCCTTATGTATGGTGAAGGGAAGACGAATTTGTGGCTAAATATAACTATACTTTTAAGAATCCTAAAGATATCCTTTATTTAAAAGGTGATGGAGTGAAATGACAAGCTAAGCTGGTCCGTCGCCAATTCATTATCCGTTTTGTGTAGTTGCATAAGTATTTTCAACGTAAGATCTGAAGTTTTCGAGTATGGCCTTCCATCCATTACGCTGCATATCAATGGAATTTTCAGATTCAGCATCGAAAATTATGGTGACTTCAGTTACAGATTTTTTAGCATTGAAGTTGACTTCAACATGACGTCCATCAGGCATGACATAGGCTATTTTTTTAAAAGGCTCTAGTGCGGTATAGCTGCCTTCAAAATCAAACCCCATCGATCCATTTTTTGCTTCCATTCGATTTTTGAACTTTCCTCCAATGCGTAAGTCGTTGATTGAACTTGTGCAGTGCCAATCATCTGAGGCATGGTTCCATTGCATGATATCTTCTGCCGAGTTATACGCATTCCAGACCGTTTCTACGCGCACGTTGATAGCGGTTTCAATTTTTATCCGTTCCATATAATGTGACTCTGTTTTCTATTTTAATACATGTTTTTTACGTTAATAACAGGAAAATTTGTGTTTTGTTATATCTGTTTCCAGATAATTATCAAGATATAATAAAAAGGCTAAAATTGAAACTTATTTTAGTGCAATTAAATGGTTTCTCTTAAAGTTTGTTACCTTTAAGGGATGTAAGACTTAAATACGATTCATATGTCCTTCAAATTCCTTATTATCTCTTTTTTCCTGTTTTCGCCAAGTTTGATTTTTGCTCAGCACTATAGAACGACAACCGATGTTGCGTATTGCAAACCTAACGAGCCGGATTCTTATAAGAAAGAACGTTGTAAATTGGATATTTATATCCCGACAGATCGTAAAAATTTTGCTACCATTGTTTGGTTTCATGGGGGGGGATTAGAAGAGGGGAATAAATTTATTCCACTTGAACTTAAAGAGAAAGGTGTGGCGGTTATAGCGGTCAATTATCGATTAAGTCCTAAAGCAAAAGCTCCTGAATATATTGAAGATGCTGCAGAAGCTGTTTCCTGGGCATTCTCAAACATTGCCAATTATGGTGGAGATCCTTCAAAAATTTATGTTTCGGGCCATTCGGCGGGTGGGTATTTGGCTTTAATGGTAGGCTTAGATAAGCATTATCTTCAAAAATTTGGTGTTGATGCAGATCGTATAAAAGGCCTGGCGCCAATCAGTGGACAGACCAATACACATTATACAATAAAAAAGGAACGTGGACAATCGATGGTGATTCCTCAGATTGATCAGTTTGCACCACTTTCATTTGTACGCAAAGATGCGCCGCCCATCCTCCTGATCACCGGCGATCAGCAATTGGAAATGGCTGCACGGTTCGAGGAAAATGCACATTTGGCAGCAATATTAAAGCAGGTTGGACATACAAAAACCTCACTCTATCAGCTGCAGGGCTTTGACCATGGTGGTGTATATGCGCCTGCCTGTCTGCTGATGCTTAACTGGATTAGGCAAATTGAAAAGTAGTTTTATGTATTTAAATAGCGTGTCAAAATAGGCCTTATTGAAATATCATAAACAAAAAATAAAATAGTACAATTGTTCATTCAAAAATTCTACCGACATTTACTTCAGAAGTAACGTATATAGTTACTTGGAAAATTTCAATCCGTTATGTGGACAAAACGCGGTATCGTATTTATAATCTGTATTATGGGACTTTTTTTTGCTCCAAATAGGTTATTTGCCTGCCATGCGCCGTCGGAAAAAAACAGTCAGGAAGAAAAATCATGTTGTCTTGATGAAACGCAAAAGACAAGAGACACAGCAACCGTCGATTGTTGTAAAGATAATGGAGCAGAGTCGGCGGCTTCAGACGATCGGGTAGATGACTGCAGTAAGCGCTGTGGAGAAAAGTCTTGCCGTGTCTCCTTTCAATATCGTTTTATTGTGTCAGTAATCGAAGCTCCGCAGATTTTACCGGCGTATGCCGATGCTTCAAGCTCCTATGCGCGCTATAAGCAACCTTTTTGTACAGATATATATATATCCATTTGGCAGCCTCCTCAGCTCGCTCAACAATAGATTGATAGCCCATGCTATGTCTTTTTGGATAGGTTTTCTGTCCGAGCCCGATTTATTTAGCTTATGAAAATCCCTTTGGATCTATCGGATTCAATGCATACATCTATTGATTGCTGTACCGTAATTTTCATCAGTATTCATTTATATACAACATATCATAATCATGAGATTAATTTCATTACTTGGTTTGGTAATCTCGGTATTACTATCCACTCAATATACATATGGACAAATTAAAAATGCAAAGACAGCCACAGTAAAGATCTTCGGAAACACTACGGCTGTTAAAAAGATAATTGAAAAAGTTGGCAGCGATGGACACACTGCGATCGTTGACTGGGATCCGACATCCAAACTAGCATCTATTACTTATGATCCTTCAAAAACAAGTGCTGATGAAGTTCTTAAGCGTATAGCATTGGCAGGCTTCGACAATGAAAAGTTCCTGGCTCCAGATGATGTCTATGCGCAATTGGCTAAAGCTGAGCAATATGAACGCGTGCTAAAACCAGCATCAAAAAATCGAGCTGAACAGCAGGTCGATCATAATAAGCACAATCAGGGCGGCCAAACAGCAAATAATGCTTCCCGTGTTCACCCTTCGAAGATAACAGAACCTGAAAAAGAGAAGACAGCGTTTGGCCAGTTGGCAAACCATTATTTGGGGCTAAAAGATGCTTTGGTGAAGACCGACGCACAGGGAGCTGCAGTCAAAGCCACCGCGTTGAAGGAAGCGATCAAAGCAGTCGATATGAATAAGCTTACGCATGCTGAACATACGGTTTGGATGAAGGTGATGAATAGCTTAGCATCTGATGCATCGGGCATCGCCCAAAATAAAGATGTGGCTAAGCAACGCGTGACTTTTGCTTCTCTTTCAAACGCTTTTTATGAACTTCTCAAGGTGAGTAAATTGGATGGACCTATTTATTATCAGCATTGTCCCATGTATGATAATGGCAAGGGTGCGCATTGGCTCAGTAAAGAGAACGCGATAAAAAATCCTTTCTATGGGGCGCAAATGATCGGTTGTGGAAGCACGGTAGAAACGTTAAACTAATCGCCTCCCTATGGATTATTTTCATATTGGTTGGCTTGAAGAATGGCAACTGTACGTGGTGTAGGACTTCGCAGTGATACAAAAGTCTGGATAAACTATTTAATATTGATTTTGTTGATAAGTTTGTCAGTTACACCACTGATCACGGGGCATCCGGGTGTGAGGTTGGTCTATCAGTATGGGGTAGGACCTATGGGTAACAGAATACTAATTAAGTAAATGAATTAAGATGAGTAAAAAGAGTAATATATTAACCGTTGTTTTACTATTGATGGCGCAATTGACGGTGCTGGCCCAGAAAGTGGTTCGTCACGACCTTTATGTACGGGATACAATCGTCAATTATGCCGGCAAATCAAAACGGGCAATCGCTGTAAATGGACAGATTCCGATGCCTACCCTGACTTTTACAGAAGGGGATACGGCAGAGATTATTGTTCACAATGAGTTAAAAGAGAGTACTTCGCTACACTGGCATGGTGTTTTTTTGCCGAACAAAGAAGACGGCGTACCGCATTTGACGCAGGAACCGATAAAACCAAATTCAACTTACACCTATCGTTTTCCGATAATCCAGCACGGTACACATTGGTATCACTCGCATTCAGGCCTGCAGGAACAGATCGGTATGTATGGTAGCCTGATTCTCAACAAGCGTGCTGATGATAAGACTTTCCGAAAAGGAATTGATGATTTACCCACGATTCCCGTCATATTGAGTGAATGGACAAATTACAATCCAGACAATATACAGCGGATGCTGCATACAGCAAACGATTGGGCAGCGATAAAAAAAGGTTCAACACAATCGTACGTTGAAGCTATTAAAGCAGGAAAGTTTAAGACGAAAGTCACGAATGAATGGAAACGTCAGCTTGCGATGGATGTCAGTGACGTTTATTATGATAAGGTGTTGATGAACGGGGCTCATTCCACGGATTTGAATTCGGTGAATGGTAAAGCATTGAAAGCAGGAGATAGAGTGCGTTTACGAATTTCCAATGGTGGTGCTTCGTCTTATTTTTGGCTGCGCTACGCAGGTGGTAAAATTACCGTTGTTGCAAATGATGGGAATGATGTGGTACCAGTGGAGGTCGATCGATTAATGATCGCAGTATCGGAGACTTATGATGTCGTTGTAACAATCCCAAATGAAGCTACAGCTTATGAATTTATGGCAACCACGGAAGATCGCACACAATCTACAAGCTATTTTATCGGTAATGGTATCAAACAGTTGATCTCCCCACTTCCCCGCCTTAAATATTTTGAAGGAATGAAGATGATGAACGACATGATGAAGATGAATGGCGATCTCAATGATATGGGCATGAAGATGAGTCTGAATCAGATGGATATGAATGTGGTGATGTATCCCGAAATTACAGGCGATGGAAAGAAAAAAGAAGATCACAATAAACATAGCGGTATGGATCATGGACAAATGAACATGGACGAAGATCCCAATCGTTATAATGCCAATGCATTAGGTAATATTGTCACGCTGAACTATGCGATGCTAGAGTCTCCTCAGGCGACTGAATTCCAAAAAGAAGCCCCCATACGAGATCTCAAATTTACGCTTACCGGAAATATGAGCCGTTATGTATGGAGCATGGACAACAAAATTCTCTCTGAGACGGATAAGATACCTGTAAAAAAGGGTGAGGTATTGCGCATTACCCTCTATAACAATTCAATGATGCGTCATCCCATACATCTGCATGGCTTTGACTTTCGCCTGCTGAATGGAAAAGGAGCTAATGCGCCGCTGAAAAATGTGGTTGATGTTATGCCTATGGAGACCGATACGATCGAATTTTTAGCCAATGAAGAGGGGGACTGGTTTTTTCATTGCCACATTTTGTACCATATGATGGCTGGTATGAATCGAGTTTTTGCTGTTGGGGATTACCAAAACCCCTATCTTCCGAACAAAACCAAAGCCTATAAACAACTGCAAATGGAAAGTAATATGACGCATTTCATGGCGCAAAATGATTTTGCGACAAATGGAAATGATGGGCAGGCAATGTTTCAGAATGCACGTTGGCAGCTTGGCTCGGAATGGCGATTGGGCTATAATGATATGCACGGTTATGAGGTGGAAACCCATTTAGGCCGATTCTTCGGGAAGATGCAATGGTTTATGCCTTTTGTAGGCTTTGATTATCGTTACCGTCGTATGGGGGAGGATGAACATGAAACAAATATTTTCGGACAGGCAAATAAAAAAGATAGCCGCAAAGCGCTAAGTTTAGGTTTTATGTATACTTTGCCCATGCTAGTTAACGTTCAGGCAGAGGTTTATCACGATGGCATTATACGACTGCAACTGATGCGTGAAGATATTCCGATCTCCAGAAGGATCCGTGGTGATTTTATGGTCAATTCAGATCGTGAATATATGATGGGGCTAAACTATGTCATTACCAAAAATATGGCCTTTAGAACGCATTATGATAGTGATATGGGGTTTGGTGTAGGCTTGTCGTTAAATTATTAAGGGGTAGATCAGCATAGGCGAAATCGCTAGTATGGAAACAGAATAGCTGATTTTTAAAAGAGAAAATAAAAAATGCCAGAAATCAGAAATCTCTGGCATTTAATCATAGTGTGAATTTTATGACGACAAAAGTTTTAATGCTTAAATCATCCATTTAAATAGGCTGGCTCCCCAAGAGAAACCTGCGCCAAAGGCGGTTAACATGACTAAGTCACCTGTATTTAATTTTTTAATATTTTGCCAAATACATAATGGAATTGTGGCAGCAATCGTATTTCCTAGGTATTCTATATTACTTAGAGCTCTGCCTTCTGGTATATTAAGGCTACGTCCAACAGCATCGATGATCCGCTGATTGGCCTGATGTGGAATTAACCAGCTGATATCTTCAATCTGTAGGTTGTTGCGTTGCAATACCGTAGTACAGGCATCGCTCATAGACTGTACAGCATGTCTGAATACAGTTTTACCATCTTGTTTCAGAAATCTGTTGTCATTTACAGGAAGATTACTGTCGATGGGATACAAAGAACCACCAGCCTCTATTTTTAAAAATTCTTTTCCCGCGCCGTTACTGCAAAGATAAGCGTCCATAATACCCCCTTCTAATGAAGGCTCCAGCCAGATAACGCCAGCACCATCCCCAAAAAGAATATTGGTTGATCGGTCTTTTAAATCTACATATGTACTGATATTATCGGCTCCGACAACAAGTACGTTTTTGTAACGTCCTGTCTCCACCAAAGCAGCAGCCATATCCAGGGCATATAGAAATCCAGAGCAAGCTGCGTTGACATCAAAAGCCCAGACATTAGTAAGCCCTAATTTTTCTAAAATAATATTGGCTGTTGCCGGCATCGGCATATCGGGTGTAGAAGTAGCTACAATGAGCGCATCTACATCTTTCAGGTTTTTATGATATTGTTCCGCCAGATTCTGTATCGCTTTTACAGCCATATCTGATGTGGCAAGATTCTCTTCTAAAATTCTTCGTTCCTTAATACCTGTACGTTTGATAATCCATTCATCGGATGTATCGCAAAACTGTTCTAAATCTGTATTTGATCTCTTATTCGGTGGAATATATCCGCCAATACCGGTTATTGCGGCATATGGCCTGCTGGGTATTCTCTCCGTCATAAATTAATGTACTCCATTCTCTCTTATTGTATCGCTATCCAATTGGAATAGCTCTGTGCGTTTTTGCACTGTAAAACTACGGTTAATTTGTGCGATTGATAAGTGAAAAAAATGATTTTTGACAAAATAATTACCTTTTACCAACACTTTTAACTGTTTTTTACGTATTGCCTATACTAATCTTCTAAACGGTTTTAATGAAGCGAAATTAAATATTGAATGTGTTTGTGTTTTCAGAATTTTAATCTAATGACGTTCGTCCAAAATGGAAAATGGTCTAACCAAACGACTAATTGAAATTGATTAGGATTGAAGCTTTGACTGTTCCAACACTTCGGCCAGAATCGTGATTCCTTCTTTAATCAGTTCCTCCGATAAAGAGCCATAGCCGAGTCGTATTCCACCAAATGTACGTTCTTTAGTGTAATTTTCGGGATGCGGTATATGTACTGATTTTTCCTTTAGTTTTTGGAATAACAACGCCCAATCGATTTGGTGTTTAAGAGATAGCCATATGGCCAATCCTCCTTTAGGGGATGTATAGTCCACATGGTCCGGTAGAAATTTATCCAATTGGGCGACCATAAAATCACGCTTCTTTTTGTACAGCTGTGTTGCTTTTCGGATATGTCTACGGATGGTTCCATCCTGAATGAGCTCCAGCACTGCTTGCTCCATGATGTTGTCTCCCTGAATATCGATAATGGATCGGAGTTCGGTAATTTGCTGGAGCAGATATTCGTTTCTCGTTGCAAGATAACCGATACGGAGTGCTGGCGCAACCACTTTGCTCAACGTGCCGATGTAAACATTATTGATCAGTTCAGGCTGTGAGGCGAGCGGGTAATAGGGGGCTTGTTCAAAATGAAATTCGTAATCGTAATCATCTTCGATGATTACAAAGTTATATTTGTTGGATAGATCAACTAATTGAGTACGGCGTTCTTTGCTTAATGTGACGGTGGTTGGATATTGTCTATGTGGGGTAAGGTATAAAGCCTTGATGGGATTCTTTTTCAATAGATGTGGTAGCAGCTCCTCAACCTTAAGCCCATTTTCATCTACTGGGATAGGAATTAATTTTGCACCAGCTTTTTCAAAGATCTTCCAGGCCGAATGATATCCTGGAGATTCCACAAAAATATAGTCATTGTGCTGTAACAAGCATTGGGCAACAAGATACATGGCCATTTGGCTACCCCGACTGATACAGATATGATCTTCATTGATGCGCATGTTACGCTCGATGTTAAGCATGTTTGCGATTTCCTGCCGAAAATCAATATGGCCCCTCGGATCGGCATAACCCATCATTTTCCAGCGTGCACTGCGTTTAAATAGTTGACGATAAGCTCTTCCAAGCTGCTCTACCGGCGCAATTTTACTGTCTGGATTACCGTCATCGAAGATGATGCGCTGGGGAGCCTGATGATCTGACCATGCTATCTTTTGTTCCGTATATAGGTTGGAGCCATAAGGTAATTGTGCTGCAACAAATATACCTCTACGCGGTTGACTAAGTAACCAGCCTTCGCTGACTAATAACTGTATGGCCTCAATTACTGTATTCCGGTTCACTTTTAGCTGGGCTGCAAGTGATCGACTGCTCGGTAAGGCCGTTCCTTTCGGCAGCCTGCCTGATTGTATGGCTGCGGCAACATTATCTGCTATTTGGATGTAAATTGCTTTTGCAGAAGATCTGTCAATGTCTATTGTTAAATTCCAAGGTCTAAGCATGGGGCTTTCATATCGGGTAATTATCCAAAGATACGATTGTTCAGCAGGATTAAAATATGCTGGATGTCGCGCGCGAGATCAGCGCTAAGCTATTGTTTTTAAGATGAGTTATTTGCTTTGTTGTCCGCGTCGGCTGGACTAGTAGTAAATAACCTTTTTGGACTAGTACTTAAAGTATATTTAAGCTGATTTTTGAGTTTTATTAATACGAATTGATTCATGAAACCATTTCCAGTTTTTGAGAAAGTTGATATTGCAATCGAACGCGCTTTAGGTTGCTTTGTGTATGATGACCAGCAGCAGTCCTATTTGGATCTATATGGCGGGCATGCAGTTATTTCTGTTGGGCATAGTCATCCCCATGTTATCGCACAGGTTTTACAACAGATCAATAAGATTGGATTTTATTCAAATGCGGTTAAGAATGACTTGCAGGACCGTTTTGCTCAACGCCTAGGCTTAGCTTGTGGTTATCCGACCTATGCTGTCTTTTTTAGTAATTCTGGTGCTGAGGCAAACGAAAATGCACTGAAGTTGGCTTCATTCCATACGGGGAGGAGGAAAGTCTTAGCAATGTCCAATGCGTTCCATGGGAGGACCTCAGCGGCAGTTTCGGCAACGGATATTCGATCTATCCGTGCGCCATTAAATGAAAGTGAACAGTTTGTTTTCACGCCCTTCAATGATATCTCCCGTTTGAAAAAACAATTGGAAACAGAAGAATACTGCGCTGTAATTATTGAACCTATTCAAGGTGTTGGAGGAATCCATCAGGCAAGTCCTGATTTCTTGCAAGCAGTGAGATCAATTTGTACAGCAACGGGTACGTTGCTTATTTTGGATGAAATTCAATGTGGATATGGACGTACAGGGCTTTTCTTTGCACATCAGCATGCTGGGATAGAAGCCGATCTGATTACTGTTGCCAAAGGAATTGCAAATGGACTTCCCATGGGAGCCACGATTATTTCTCCAAAGATAAAGCCTGTGATGGGACAATTAGGGACTACTTTTGGTGGCAGTCAGGTGGTGTGCGCGGCGGCTTTAGCAGTATTGGATGTTATCCATAACGAACAATTGATCGACAATGCGGCTGCTGTAGGTGAATTTTTGTTAACAGAATTGAGGACAATAGATGGCGTGAGTGAGGTGAGAGGCCGAGGCCTGATGATTGGCGTAGAATTTGAAAACGACATTAAACGACTACGGGAAGAACTGCTGTTTTCTGAAAAGGTTTTTACGGGGTATGCCGGACGCTATACGCTCCGTTTGTTACCACCGTTGTGTTTCACCCGGAATGACGCAGAGACTTTTCTGAAGAGTCTGCGGAAGCTCGTGCACAAAGATAGATCATCCTACTAACGGTGCATTGATTGATTTTTCAAGAATTTTAGGGGGGAATCCTTAAAATTGACTGTCGTGTTTTGATAAATGTCGTAAAAGAATTAATTTCAATTTATCTTTTCGATCAGTACTAGCTTATATTTAAATTCATGAAAACAAAAAAAACTTTGCCTACAGCGGGTTTAGTGAGCATTAAAGAGGGTAAATTACTATTGGCATATAGCAACAATAGAAAGGCGTGGTATCTGCCAGGCGGCAAAATTGATGCTGGAGAGGAAGCTTTGCAGTCTCTCCGTCGGGAGATTTTGGAGGAGCTAAATATTAATCTGGATCCGGATAAAATCTCCTATTATTGCCATATAACAGCTTCGGCATACGGGCTTGCACCGGAGGTTATCATGGAACAGGACTGTTTTCTATATCCATTAACAGAGCCGATAGAACCCAGTAATGAGATTGGGGCCGTTCGTTATTTTTCACACCAGGAATACCTGGAGGAATCTGTCCAGGTTATTGGTGTTTTGCATGTGTTTGACAAGCTAAAGGCTGATGGATTGATTTAAAATAGCCATTCGTGTTTATATCCCATAACCTTCATTGAGACAGCTGATCCCTTTTGTATCTTTTAAACGGACAATTTTCTGGTTTTGGGTATCTATCCGCCATGCTGTGATGATGGTGTTGAAATATTCTTTGTCTTCATCAACATGACTAATGGCTATAATTTCTGTATTTGGTTTATCACCTTGTTTGCAGTTACATAAGCTAAGTTGTTGGTCGGGTTTAAGTTTTTGAATATTGATGGTGTCCAAAATCATGTATTTTACTTTACCTTTACCTGCTTTTTCATCGGGTAGCACTTCCTCTAGAATACAGATGCCATTTTTTGCATTTGTAAAATAGCCGGCAGCAAAGCGGTGGTCTCCCTGCGGATGCTCGCCAGTTTCGACGATTGCACCAGTTGAATACTTGTAGGATTTTAATTCGGCAATCTCATTGATCTCTCTGAATACCCTGCCATATAAAGGATTTCGCTGATCATTCGGACTGTTGAAACTGTACCAACAGCAGATCGATAGCACTGCCAATGAAATGATTAGTGTATGTCTCATGGTGTCAAATCATTAATTACGCTATTAAGATAATAATTCTCTTTGTTATTTTAATGCATGTTTTAATTAAAACCCTATTTTGGTCGACTAAATTTACAAAAAGTAATTAGCGTTTTTTTTTAATTCTTTGCGGCCTGTATTTTGAAAGAGCAGTGGGAATCGATCGGCATTAATGGATACATGGCTTTGTTAAAGTCTTTCTTGTGAGGTAGTTTGCATACGCTTTAAAATTTTTCATGTATTTTTGTGCCGTGAAATTTCGATTAAAAAATGGCGAGCAGAAAAATAGTATTATCCTGATTGTCTGTTTGTTGTTGCTGCTGCTGGTAGGGGGAGGACTGCTCGGTATTATCCATCATAAAGTTGATCGTCTTAAGAAAAGAATATTGATTGATTTTGCTGATGAGAATATGTTGCTTGTCAAGAAACAACTAGAATTGTTGCAGCAAGATCTGTACCTTTCTGAGAAAAAGATATTGGAACAACCCGTTTTCGATCCAAAAGAAAGTGGGGATTCCTTATTGGTCATTATCCCTGTAGGTCAGGTTGAAGATGTGGGCAACAGGATGCTAACATTGTTACGTACCCGGACAATACATCATCGGCTGTATCATATTTACATGGATATTGAACGGCTGAATGCTTATTTTTCAAAACTCAACTTTGGAAGGCGCGCTTACTTTGAGATCTATGACGACCGCGGTATCTGTGTGTATTCTCCAGATAATAGGAGGTGGGGACGAAGAAATACTGCAGCATTTTCAAAACAAGGTCAAATTGTCCAGTCTGATTTTCTTCAGCTGGACGTAATGGTCAATTCTTATCCTTCTAACATTCTTTTTGTTGGTGGTGAAATTAAGGTGTATGTTCTGTTGTTGAGCATCGAAGAGGAAATCCAGGAATTGTTGACTTATAGTATCTTGCTCGGTGTGGGGCTGATGCTGGTCGCTATGGCATTAATCTACTTCAATGTTGTGGAGCGGCGTAAAATTCAACAATTGAAATTGCTGGCCTTGGAACAGGAAAATGAATATACGCAGATGCGTCTTGTGCAATTGAGACAACAGATCAATCCACATTTTTTATTCAATACATTTGGTTCACTTCAGTACTTAATCGGAAAAGACGATGAACTGGCCAAGTCTTTTATTGGCAAGATGACTAAAGTATATCGGAAGATGCTGCGTACAGACGAGGCGGAATGGTCTACGCTACGAGAGGAACTGGAATTGGGTAAAGCTTATTTCTTCTTGCAGCAGGTGCGTTTTGGGGCGGCATTAAATGATATGGACATTCAAATTTCAAATGAATTATTGGAAAAAAAGATTCCCCGTTTGGGTTTGCAAATGCTTATTGAGAATGCGATAAAGCATACTCGTATTTCTAAAGAGAATCCGCTTACTATTCGGTTAATCTACATTCCGGAAAGCAACTTGCTGGAGATTAGCAACAACTGGCAGCCTCGGCAGGGGGCAGAGCCGGAAGGAGAGGGGTACGGTCTCAATTATTTATCATCGATCTATACTTATTATACAATGTCTGGTTTTCAGTTCGGAATAGAGGGGGGTCAATTTATTGTACGATTACCACTCGCATAATACCTTATATGCGTAATGAAATTGAAGGTGTCTAACGTGTTCATGTTTTTATCGTGCGTGTTCATACCGCTAAACTACGTGTTCGTCCCTTTATGTATTATTCTCTACAATATTTTTAACAAATTTGGATCTTAATCCAGTGGTTTTAGTTTGTGATCAGCCTAATCTTATCCGATAAAATGTCAAGGCCTTTATAGCGTGCAATTTAGGATTGACTTCATGGAATAGATGCAATTACTTTCTGCTATAACTTATCCTCAGCTGATACAAGCTTTGGTTAAACAATGGATATTCGGTTGATATTACATTCACCAGTGAAAAACAAATAGCGTGCCACGAGCTCATTTATGCCTTTGAAAGCGAGCTTAAAAATAATTATTTGATGAAAAACACTTATACAAAGCTAGCCATAGGTCTTTTATTTTCAACAGGTCTAATGCAATCTTGTGCCATATTGCAAACAGTTGGTTTAAGAAAAAAAGAGACGGTTATTGCTGCCAAGGATTCGACTGACAGAAAAGACTCTACAGCGGCATACGACAAATTGTTGAAAGATGCACATGTGGATAGTGGGATGTTTACGGTAATCCGTAAGGAAAATAACTACTACTTTGAGATTCCATTGAAAAAGATGGGCCAAGATATTCTATTGATTCAGAAGTTATCTTCTGTTCCATTGGCGCTGAATGAGGCCGGCGTAAATAAAGGGATGAATTATGAAAATAAGGTCATTCGTTTTACCCATCGTAAGGAGAAAAAAGAAGTGTGGGTTTCGGAGATTAAACCACAGGTCGAAGTACCCAAGGGTGATGCGATTGCGGCTTCAGTTTATGATAATTACCGTCCTTCTTATATCGAATCCTTTAAAGTCGAGAGCTACTCCAAAGACTCCAGTGCTGTAGTAATAAAAGTAAACAAGGTTTTTGATGGTTCAGAAAAGAGCTTTACGGATGTGTTTACCTCTTTGGGCTTGGGTACTTCGCCTAAGACCAGTATTTCTACGATCGAAGATATCAAATCATATTCAAATAATATCGTTGTGAAATCGGTATTGTCCACCAAGGTGACCGAAGGGAATGAATCGGTGCCAGTTTCTCTAGAGATAACGAGCAATCTGTATGAGCTTCCAGAAACACCTATGGTTGCGCGATTTGCCGATCCAAGAGTTGGATTCTTCACTTCACCACGTTGGTATTTTAACGATAAACAACAAGAACTGGATAAGAAAAATCTGGTCAATCGCTGGCGATTGGAACCGAACGATGAAGACAAAGAGCGCTATTTGAAGGGGGAGCTTGTAGAACCAAAGAAGCCGATTGTTTTTTATTTGGATTCGGCGACACCAAAACAATGGCGTCAGGCAATCATTGATGGCGTACACGATTGGCAGGTCGCATTTGAAGCTGCTGGTTTCAAAAATGCAATTCTGGCCAAACAACAGCCCGACAGTGTCAAATTTGATCCGGACGACGCTAACGTTTCTTCTATCGTTTATGCAGCATCTGCACAGGCAAATGCGATGGGGCCGTCCGTCGTTGACCCACGCTCGGGGGAGATATTGGAAGCTGATGTGATCTGGTGGCATAACGTTATGACTATTCTGAACAGCTGGATGCGTATACAGACAGGCATCGTCGATACATCAGTACGTGCTAATGTTTTTTCCGATCAGAAAATGGCACATGCCATTCGTTTTGTATCATCCCATGAAATTGGCCATACTTTGGGGCTTATGCATAATATGGGGGCATCGGCAAGTTTCCCCGTAGACTCATTACGTAGTAAAAGCTTTACCGCAAAAATGGGGGGAACAGCACCTTCTATCATGGATTATGCGCGTTTCAATTATGTAGCGCAACCTGAGGATGGTGTAGAACAGATTACCCCGGTGATCGGCGCATACGACAAGTATGCGATTGGCTGGGCCTACCGCTGGTACGGTAAAACACAGCCTTGGGATGAAATACCTTTGTTGAGAAAGGAAATTGATAGCCATGTACACGATCCGATCTATCATTATGGTGAGCAACAGGATTCCAAAAATATCGTTGATCCGCGGGCTCAATCGGAAGATCTTGGTGATGACGCCATGAAAGCTGGTGAATATGGTATGCTGAATCTGCGTCGTATGATGCCAAATATAATCAATTGGACCACTAAGATAGGCGATGATTACTACCGTGCTGGTAAATTATATATGGGAGTTGTCGGTCAATGGTACGCGTATGCGGACCATGTCTTAAATAACATCGGGGGTATCTATCTAGAAAATGCCGTTTTGGGCGATCAAAAAGATGCGTATAGTCCAGTGCCGAAAGAAAAACAGGTGCGTGCTTTGGAATACCTCAAGAAAAATGTCTTTTACATGCCCGAGTGGTTGTTCGTGCCGGCGCTGATGGCAAAAACTTTTCCGTTGAGAGATTCGCCGATAGGACCATTTGAGTACGCTCCTTATAACTTACAACGTGAATTTCAATACGCTATGTTGTATAAACTTGTGAACGATGAGCGTCTACTGCGTATGGTTGAGATGGAAAATCTTTTTGGAAGTCAAAAAGCATGGAGTGCACCTGAGTTTCTGACTTCTGTACGTCAGACAATTTTTGCTAAAACCATCAGTGGACAACCGTTGGATCTTAAAACACGGATGCTTCAACAAAACTATGTGGATGTGCTGATGGTCTCTACAAACAAATCCATGGAGAAGTTAAACGCGAAGAAACTGGCAGGCATTGAGCAACTGGTTGAAGCGACACGACCTGCTCTATGTTTGCATTCACAAGATGCATCCTCTTCACCAGTTGCACTTCGGAATGTCCATGTCACCGGTATGATGCGCACGTCCGATATGCTGACCTACAAACGCGCTGAACTATATGAGATCTACCAGTTGCTGAAACAAAAGCAGCGGACTGGTGATGCCATAACAAAATCGCATTACATGGATCTTTTACTACGTATTGCAAATACCTTAGAATTAAACTAATATATTAACATCTACCAAAATGAATAAGTTTTTAATACCGTTGACCTTCATGTGTGTGCACGTTGCGCATGCGCAGGAATCCAGGGAACTGAAAGGAAAGGTACTGGATGCGGTCACGTTGAAACCGGTCGTGGGGGCGACGGTTGTCGTTGAAAGTTCGGCAGTAGCAGAGGATATCGGTGTACCCAATCAGGTACAGCAGTCGGCATTGGGGTCGTTGACCGATGCGGCAGGTGAATTTCGACTGAAAGTGCCTAATAATTTAAAATATGTTACGATTAGCTATGTCGGATACCAGCGAATTCAGGTACCGGTATTTCAGGATCATAAAACCATTTTGTTGCAGCCTAGCGGCGAATCTTTGGATGAGGTGATTGTAACGGGTTATACCGATATCAAAAAACGTAAAAATACGACGGCCTACAATAAAATTAACGTCGCTGATATCAAACAGACGGGAGTTGCATCGATCGACGAAATGTTGGCTGGTCAGGTCGCAGGTTTGCAGCTGAGTAATTTTAATGGTGGACCAAACAGTGCCCCACAGATCCGTATCCGTGGTACGGTATCACTCAATGGTACACAAGACCCATTATGGGTTATCGATGGCATGCCGATTGAAGGAGCTGAATTGCCAAAAAGAATTGATAAAGACAATTTGAATAGCTTGAGTAATCTTCCGATTGCAGGTATCAATCCTGATGATATCGCCGATATCACGGTATTAAAAGATGCAGCGGCAACTTCCATCTATGGCGCGAGGGCGGCAAATGGAGTCATTGTGATTACCACAAAAAGAGGTAAATCTGGACCTGCAAAACTGCAAGTGTCGGCCAATACCTTTGTGACGCAACGTCCGGATTTCGGTAAGCTCAATCTGATGGATGCTAACGAGAAGGTAGATTTTGAGTTATTGATGGCCGACCGCACCGATTTAAATTATCGTACCGATAAGGGCGCTGTTATGCGGATACTAACTAAAGCAAATGCATTGGATGCTTACCGTTCGGGTGGTTTGGCAGCCTTATCACCGGAAGTACAGCAGTCGATCAATCAATTGCGTGCACAACAAACGGACTGGGGAAAAGAATTGTACCGTCAGGCGCTGAATCAGCAGTATTCTGCATCTATTTCGGGTGGTAATGACGGACATCGCTATTATTTGTCCAGTGGTTTTTATGATGAAAAGGGAGCAACTAAAGGAGCTGATCTTCGTCGTTATTCGCTTACCTTAAACAACGACTTTACAATCAACGATCGATTTAAGGCGGGTATTAATGTATTAGGATCCGTTTCAAATAGACAGAACCCAATCCAGGATGACGATGCCTTTACTAATCCTAGTAATTATATGCGTTTGGTTAATCCATACTTAACTGTACGTGATCAATCCGGTAAATTCAACTATGATCCGGATATTGAAGGCTACGAAAAAGATACCTATATTCCTTTTAATGCCGTGGAGGAACGTGAGAATACAAAATATACATTCACAAATAAAGCGCTGAAAGCGATTGGTTATCTTGAATATACGATTATTCCACAGTTATCTTTACGTAGTGAATTTGGTTTACAGTTTGATGAAAATAGTACAGAGAAATTTGCCGATCAAGAAAGTTATAATACGCGCAAGTTACGTGCTGCTACACGGTATTACGATGCTGCTAGTAAAACTTATAAGTATTTCTTGCCTACTGGAGGTAAGATCGAAAATGACTATAATAGTATTTTTCAATATAACTGGAAAACTTACTTAAAGTACAACAAAAGCTGGAACGATCGCCATGAGCTGGAATTGATGGGAGGAACAGAGCTGCGCCGTAGTACGAATAAAGCAGTATCAACCAAAGGCTTTGGCTACAATCCAGCGACTTTAACTACACAAAGTATTGTTTTTCCAAATAGTAATGATCAAACAAACGCCAAATTCCTTCAGTATAGTAAGGGATATATCGAGAACTCATATGCCTCTTTTTATGGAAATGCGACCTATACGTTTGATCGTAAATACAACGTCAATGGTAGCATTCGTTATGATGGTTCAAATATGTTCGGTGTGGATCCAAAATATCGGTTTCTACCAATTTGGTCACTATCGGGATCATGGAATGTCCTAGAGGAAGATTTTATCAAAGGAAAAACAGCATTGTCTGATCTTCGTGTACGTGCTTCTTACGGTATACAGGGCAATGTGGATCGTAATACTTATCCTTTTATTGTTGGAGATTATGGAAATTCGACTATAATTCCAGGTTATAATGAAGGAACAGTTACGGTTGAGATGCCTGCCAATGATAAACTTCGTTGGGAACGGACACAATCCTATAATGCTGGGATTGATTTGGGCTTATGGAAGAATAGATTGAATATTACTGTTGACTATTACAACAGAAAAAGTACTGACCTGATTGGTTTCAGCGCCTTACCTTTGGAAAATGGTTTTCAGAATGTTCAGGTTAACTGGGCGTCAGCACGAAATCAAGGTATTGAGTTGACGATTTCAAGCCGTCAGATTCAGAAAGATAAGTTTTCTTGGTCAACGGATTTCAATATCGCACATAATGACAATAAATTATTAAAGGTCATGAATGATCCGAAAGCGTATGCGCCGGAGGCACAGGAGGGACGTCCCATAAATGGTTTATATGTATTGGAAACTGCAGGTTTGGATAAAGATGGCGTAATGCAATTTAGAAATCAGGATGGGTCCGTTTCAAGTTTTGAAGAGTTTTATGGTTTATACGATCCATGGGCAGAATTCTTACCGGGCTATACTTCGCAAACCGATATGACTGCTGCAGAATACCGTTCAAAATTTAAGTACAAGGGTAGTAAAGATCCGAAGTTTATCGGTGGAATGACTAACCGTTTCCGTTATGGTAACTTTGACCTTGCGATTTCTGCAGTGTTTAATTTGGAGCGTTGGGTAAGCCGTACCCCGACTTATAATCCGGCTCTGGTAGACCGTGGGCAGAATTATACAACAGATCTTTTTAAGGCATTGCAAGAAGGTGGTAATATGCCTGCTTTGGGAAGCATAAGTTCCGAATTCAATGATCGTTGGATGGCCTTTGGTTGGATGGAAAGCAACGATCCGATCAACTCATTCAAGCAGTATGATATCTGGGCAAAAAAGATGAGCTATGTCCGCATCAATAGTATTCGATTAGGGTATACTTTACCGGCTGCAGTAAGTAAAAAAATTGGTGCGAGCAATTTGCGTGTGAATGTAGAAGGGCGTAATCTCTTTGTTTTCGGCGCAAATTACGATGGGTATTTTGATCCAGAGACCTACGGCAACTATTATGCGCAACCAATCAGTAAATCTTTTGCTTTTGGTCTTTCTGCAAGTTTTTAATTCTCTTAATTGATTTATAACATGAAAAAGATAATTTATTTTGGAATGATCATGACAGCAAGTGCATTGACATCCTGCAATAAATATTTAGATATACAACCGGTTGGAACAGTAATTCCTGCCACAGAAAGTGATTTTAGGGGGTTAATGACAAGTAGCTATGGTGGTTTTCCAGCACATAAATCTTACCTTTCCTTGCGTACGGATGAACTATTGTTGGATGAAAGTTCAACCGATGCCGCTAGAACCAAAGATATCTATCTTTGGAACGACCAAAATCCTGATCCTGCTACGATTGCTTATCCTTATTTGGCGTTTTATAAAAGTATTTTTTATACCAACCAGGTCATCAGTACGATTGATGAAAAGTTAGGAAATAATGCCACGGTAGATCAGATTAAAGGCGAAGCCTACCTGATGCGTGCCTATGCTCATTTTGAGTTGTTAAATCTTTACAGTGAGGTCTATTCAGCGAGTAATGCAGGGCTTCGGGGTGTTCCTTTGTCGACAAAGATTGACCTGGAACAACGTTTTGTTCCCGCGACCATTGGTGAGTCTTATGCGCAGATCCTGACGGACATGGAAAAAGGAACAGCTTTACTGACTGTCGATGATCAGGCAAAAGGCGCTAATTATCGCTTTAGTAAACGCGCTGCGTATGCGATGGCCTCACGTGTTCATTTGTATCGCGGAGAGTGGCAGGAAGCGATTGATGCTGCTAAAAAAGCTTTGGCTATAAATGACAAACTGGTTGATCTGAATGTTGCTGGAAGTCAACTTCCGAACGATTTTGAATCAGCAGAGATGATTATGGCTCTGGAAAAGGTGTCTGTTTCTGAAGTTCGCTCAAGTTCGTTTATCTCGCCTTCTTTGTTATCGGCATACTCAGATGGTGATTTGAGAAAAGGCCGTTACTTCCAAAAAAGTGGTGGTGATTATGTATCTCTTAAAGGTGGTGAAAATCGTTTTAATGTGAGTTTTAGAAATGCTGATCTTTATTTGACTATGGCCGAATGTTACGTTCGTATGGGAAATACCGCAGAAGCATTGAAGTATCTTTCGGCATTAAAGAAAAACAGATTCAGCGCAGATGCATATGCCACAGAATCTAAAGCTGACGCTAGTTTATCAAAGGAGCAATTGCTAGATGCGGTCATGTTGGAGCGCAAGCGCGAACTGGCACTTGAAGGATTACGTTGGTATGATCTAAAACGGACGACCAGACCGACGATCACCCATAGTAGCTTCGGCAGAACGGTAACCTTACAGCAGAATGATCCTCGTTATGTCATTCGTTATCCACAGGAAGCCATCAACAATAATCCCGATCTGTTGAAATAATTGATTTTTTTAAATCCTATATATATTAATCCATTTTCTTTTTAAGGAAATGGATTTTTTATTACATTCAACCCATGGGATGGAAAATACTGATTGTCGAAGATGAAGATTGGGCTTTCGTTGGTTTAAAGGAAATGCTGAACTCGCTATACGGCGAAACTATATTTACCTTTTCCAACGCAAAAGAGATTCAGGAGGCTGTGGTAGCGATCAATAAGCAGCATTTTGATCTGATTTTTATGGATATTCACCTCATGGATGGACTGAGCTTTGAGATTTTCAAGCAGGTGGCTGTTGATGTTCCTCTTATTTTTACGACCGCTTACGAACAATATGCCTTGGAGGCTTATCAAAATAAAGGTTATGCCTATTTGTTAAAACCTTTTGACGTTGATGAGCTGAAACAGGTAATGAATCGTATTGAGCCATTACTACCCAAAATCGAACCTCAACTCAAACAGCGGTTTCTAGTGAAGTACGGAAATTTTTTAAAGTCCTTGGCTATTGCTGATATTGCTTATTTTATGGCGGAGGACAAAGAGCTATACGCCGTGGAAAAGGGATCGGGAATCGCATATATTATTGAAGATACCATCACCCATTTGGTCACCCAGGTGGACCCAATGGTTTTTTTCCAGATCAATCGAAAATTTCTCGTTCGGATCGATGCGATTCAGTCCATGTTAAAAATTAGCAGGAATCGGATCAAGTTAGCATTAATACCACCAACCCCTGAAAGCATTGTTGTCATTGTCAGTGAAGAACGCTCTCCAAATTTTCAAAGATGGCTTGACCAATAATAGTGATTTGGATCAATTTAGCTTACTACCCGATATATTCATTCGAAACGAGCTGTTGATTCCGATAACTATGTTGGGTTAACTTTTCCACATAATGTTAATAACGTTGTTGAAAACCTGTTTATAAGAAAAATACATTTATTAACAGTACTTATTAACATTGTGTTGATAACGTTTCTTTTTCTTCTTTTTGCTTTTGTTCATCCAGATGATATATCCGGTAATGGGCAAGGACGCACAGCAGAGACTAGCTAGGCATGCAATGATTTTTGTTGAGATGTTACCTATGCTACCTGTGTGGATATCATAATTAAGGGCGCCCAACTTATCACCGTAGTGTAGTTGTTCGCTAGACTTGATTTCGTATAGATTATTGCCTCTTCTGTCAAAATAGAGCCAATCAAACACCCCGCTTCGTTTTTCATCATGGCGTACCTGAATATCCATTCCTGTTTGCGTATCTTTTTTCAATCGTATAGACATCATTTCAGCGGTGGGATAATTTGTCAGTGCATACCGCAATGCATTGTCCTGAAACTGATTTTCTGCCGTAGGTAATGGCACAGGTGAAATGCGCCCAGAAGATGCTGTTGTCGACTGCAATACATTGAATGTTGCGATGTATGATTTTTTAAAGCCGGGGAAAGCAAAGGCGAGTCCAGTTATGGCAAAAATCAATCCTATGAATAGGCTATAAAAACCGATGACATTGTGCAGATCGTGGTTGAGTCGTTTCCATTTAACTTTGGTATCAAGCGAAAAACTTCGCTTGAGATTCTTGCCTTTCCATTTTTTTGGCCACCAAAGAACGATGCCACTAAGTAGGATAAGAATAAAGATGGCAGTTGACCAGGCGACGATTGGATGGCCAAATCGCTTGCCCAAAAGTAGGTTAAGGTGAAGCTGAAGTGTCAGCTGAAAGAATTCTGTTTTTGAATTTTCAACGTGTTGTACTTGCCCACTGTATGGGTTGACGAATACGCGTTTATAGTATTTGTAATAATTCCAGTGACCAAATGCTTTTTCGTCAGTTTTTACAGCACGAAACACCCAAGTGCGGTTCTTGGTTGGATAAAGGTCAACTCGCGTAATTTTCTCATCCTTTGGAAGGCTTTTCTGTGCATAGTGAAGAAGCGTGCTTAAAGGAAGTGGAATGGTTGGATGGCCAGTGGTGCCGGAGATAAAATATTTTTCAGGATAAGCCACTAGTTTGAGCTCATCCTGAAAGGTGTATATACAGCCTGTCAGGCTTAGGATGGTGACTACAACACCGGTAATGATTCCGAGCCATTTATGCAACCAAAGGGTGACAGTTTTAAACATATCAAAATTTATAGTTGATGTTAAACGAGGCCAACATCCCTTGTCCTTTTACATACTCTTCATTTAGGGCACGGTATTGACTAACGACAGGATAATAATTTTTATTGAATAAGTTCTCTATTCCCATACCAATAGACCATTGTTTATTGATATGGTAGTTACTATTTAAATTAAATACATCAACAGGTTTGACCGGTCCCTCGCTGTTTTTGTATATTCCTTTTTCGTTGGGAAGGAATCTGTCCCGTGACCCTGTATGTACCCAAAAAAGCTGAAAGGTAAGGGGTCGGATTGGTGTGTAGTAAATATATCCCGTTGCTTTTTTGGGAGAAATACGTGAGCCATTGAGGTAGGACTTTGTTCCGTCGTCCTTTTTGGATTTCCCTTCTACATAGGCATAAGTTCCACCAATAGTCAATTGCTGTGAAATGTTAGCGCTTAATGCAACTTCATATCCATATACATCCTCTGGCAGACGTTGGGGCATCAGGTAACCACCGATATCAACGAGTTCGACTCCCATTTTAGATGTACTGTAGTAGTAGGCAGCGGATAGTTGGAAAATACTATAATTACTTGAAAATCCTATTTCATAATTGTTGGTAATGATCGGATCAGTTTTTAGGCTGTCTAGGTCATTATCTGTTGCTCTGCGGACGATACGACCCAGTTCATTAATCGCGAAACCCTGTGAGAAACTAATGAAGGGGTTAAAAATTGCATATTTGTTATAACGTAAGCCTGCATTGAAGGTTGCTCCTTTGTAAGGGATCTTTCCACCCTTTACAGCAATACTTCCCTCGTTATTGGGTCCTGTAGCAATGGTATTGAAGTCCTTGATTTTTACGGTTGCATTTTCATAGCGTACACCGCCTTTAAAGATTAAATTTTCTAGGAAATCAATCTTAACTTGGGCGTATGGAGCAATGTTTAACATATTCATATAGGGGATATAAACCCTTCCATCAGTCAGATTCTGATCTGTCACATCATTTAATAAGTCTATACCATAGGTAATGTCCGCATTGGATCCCAATAGCTGAAATGGCGTGTTGAGATTAACGCGTAATCCTTTTTTCTCCGAATTGATTTGTGTTTGTCCCGGACCGTACCATGCAGAAGCTTTCTCGACATAACGATTCATTGAGCGAAACGTATTGTAGTACGCTGATGCCGTTAAAGATGTGGAGGCAAAGAGATTGTTTTTGTTATAGGTCAGCATGGCATTGTGGTTGTAGGGAGTTCCAGCAGGTTTACCTGGATCTTCGCCTTTTACTCCTATCGTAGGAGTCTGTCCATATATACCTGCCTGGCTGATGTATCTGTTGTGTTGATTGCTTCTGTAGAAGTTGTACACTGCCGTTATATTAGAACTACTATCGATGCGGTAACCAGCCTTTAAGAATGCGTTGTATTGATAGGTGTTCGAAAGACCGTCAGTCTGACCAAGGGGGACACCGTCGCCGTCGCGTTGCAGTCCGACGTAATCGGCCGAACCGCTTACAGTATAATTCCATTTGTTTTTTTGGCCATATAATGTTTGGCCTATGCGATATCCCATGGTACCCGCGCTGTTTACGGGATTAAATGTTGTTCGCAAACTAGTCATTCCCTGAATCGGAGCAGCATCTTTTGACGGAGTGCGCGTAATGTAATTGATAATGCCTCCTGCGGATCCATTTCCATAGATGGAAGTAGCACCTTTGATGACTTCAACTCGCTCAATGACGCTTGCGTCAATGGTGCGGAGATCACGTTGTCCATTCATCAAGGGGGTGGATTGTGGAATTCCATCAATCAAAACTAATATAGATCGTCCACGGAGGGTCTGGCCGGAGTTGGTTGCTTTGTTTGTCGCAGTTCCAAGGCCAGGAATGGTGTTACCCAAAATAGTGGAAAGATTAGTGCTGATTTGGCTTTGGGCTTCAATCTCCTTTGTCGTTAAGATAGAAACTGAAGAAGGTACAGTGGAGATGCTTTCCGCTTTACGTCCTGCTGTTACAATGATCTCATCTAAAACTTGGGTAGAATTAAGCTGAATGATTAAGGGTTGTTGAACGGTATCTAAATTCACCATTTTTTCAACCGGAGAGAAGCCTGTATAGGATACCCTTAATCGAATAGTATTGCTTAAACTTTTTTTTGCAAAATTGAATTGCCCAAATTGATTGGAATATCCTACGCTCTTTCCATCAACTTTGATATTCGCTTGCCTTAATGGTTTATTTTCTCGGTCTTTTACAACAAGGGATATTTCTTGTGCATTTAGCTTAGCACTTAAAAGCAAAAAGATTCCACAACTGAACATCATATAGCGTGTTCTATTCTTCATGGTAATTTATTTAGATCAAATATAAATTAATGTGCAAATATAGTTTATTTTATAATTGTGACAACATCAATGTGCTCTTTTTTGATTTTTTCAGTAGTTATTGTTGGATTTTAAGGCTGATTTAGTAGCCAATGCACTGCTGTTTGATATCAAATTAGATCATTATTTTTTGGAAAAATAACCTGTTCGCTAGATTTACTTTGATCAGGCGATGTGTGAGAATTTTACTTATTCTAAAGGCAACGAAATTGGCATCGGGAGCCATTGAAGCAGGATTTCTCGAGAACGCGATTATTAACGATAAAGTGAAACAAAGCAGAAAGGCCAAAAATACTAAGCTGTATTTGCTGTCGACGCCGCAGTTATGGCATCTGGTGTGCCGATGAAAGGTGAAGAAGCCATCGATTTAGATTGATAATTATCAATCTAAATCGATATTATTACTTAAGAATGTAAGGTACTTGGGGGATTCATCCTCGAAAATATCTTTTCCTTCCATCATATAAGCCCGGAGAAGATATTCCTGAGCCAGCTCACTATTATTGTCGTGTAGGTAGCATTGTCCTAACCGCAACATAATAAACGGATTTTCGTAAGCATTTTCGATGATATTGTGTTTTGCTTTTTCAAAATGGGAGAGCGCATTGGTAAAGTCGTCGAGTAAGAAAAAAGCATCTCCTATAGAGGCTTCGAGCCAGAGGCTTTCTGCGTGAACATTTTGCGGACTTGGGACCAAATCAAGTGCTTCGGTCCACAAGCGGATCGCTTCCTGATAGTTGCCTTCGTCACATTGAATGTTTCCTTCTTCGCTGAGTTGGTCTATTCTGTCTAATGTTTGATCATCCATGGCATTTAAATCGTTAAAGTCCTATACTAAGGTAAGAAATCTATTCAAAAAAAAAGCGGAAAAAATTTGTGCTTTCTCCGCTTTTAGTTCTGTTGATATCTATTTATTCTACATCAAACCACAGTTTAGTTAACAACGTATTGCTACCCTGGCGTGCTATGGCTTCTCGGTAATTAGCTCCATTGAGAGATTGTTCTGTTCCGGGATATAGAAAGCGCAAAGGGATTTTTCCGCCCAAAGCACCTTGTTTTGCAGGTGTTAACTTAGGATAATCCAATCTACGCCATTCGGCAAATGCTTCCAAACCTTGCCCATATAACGCAATCCATTTTTGTTCGCCAATTGACTTTTTATAGTTATTGGGGTCGAAAATTACTGATGATTGACGAAGGTAGGCATCGATTAAATTATTACTGACTTTGTATTGTTCAAAAGATGCGCGAATGGCCTTTTGGTAGAGATCTGCTGCATCACCCGTAATAAATCCTCTGCTTACGGCCTCGGAAAGATCAAAAAGAACCTCCGAATAACTTAAGAAGACTGCAGGAGCTTTTGGCTCACGGAAATATTTTCCTGGTCGGGATGTAAGATCAAAACCAATACTGCTAGCCTCACTTGAAGTGAGGCCATTTGGGAGACCAACATATTGCTCCTTAGTCGGTTTGTCCGTTGCATCCGCATAAATAGGTAAGCGTGGATCGTTTAACTCGACAAGCTTATCTACCATTGTTTTACTCACGCGATAATCCTCTCTTGCTTCAAAAGATGCACTGACGGGATTGCGATAAGGAGCATCGCGGTAGATCAGCTGAGCGATATCCTCATTGGAGCTAATGTAACCACTTCCTTCTGCTGCGATTTCCTGCAATGTAGTTTTGGCTAGATCCGGTAGGCGGTCAGCAATACGTAATGCAAAGCGCAATCTGAGTGAATTCGCAAAACGTTTCCATTTAATGATTTTATTCTCATAAATAATATCACCCTGGATAGCCTCACCATCAACTTTTAATAAACTTTGTGCGTTTTTGAGATCGTTCAATAGGCCTTTATATACATTCTCCTGTGCGTCGTAACGAGGAGTCAAATAAGCATCAATGTCTCCTGTTTCAGTATAAGGAATATCTCCATAGGCATCTGTCAGTAATGAAAATACCCATGACTGCAAGATAAGTGCTACGCCCTTGTAGTTGTCGTTGCCGCTATTTGCTGCTAATTTTTGCGTGATCTTTAATTGGCTGATGCTCTTTGAGTACCAGGTTGACCATCCTTCTGTGAAATCATTGTTTGTGAAAATATAGCGGTCGGGGTCCGTGTATTGGATTCTAGCCCAATGTTGTACAAACAACAAACTAGAAGCAAGATTATTGCTTACGCCCCAGTAGCTGTCGGCTGTTGTTTTAATCGCGCTTGTGAGAAGGTAGCCAGGTTGAGGATTTTCTGCCTCATTCTGATTTTGATTGACTTTTGCTAATTCATCTTTGCAGGACGTGGTTAGGCCCAGTAAGAGAATAAGTCCTGTTATATATTTGCTGTATATTTTCATGCTCAAAATAATTATTTGTTCTTCAATTGTTCGCTAGTGAGAAATCGAACTGCCTTAGGCAGCGATGATTTCAGTTGCTTAAAACTTAAGATTTAAATTGAAGCCAAAGCTTCTTGTGGTCGGTAACTGTAAACTTTCCAAACCTTGTGCATTGCCTGTATTAAAGGCTGTCTCTGGATCAATATTGGGTGCGTTCTTATGGATAATCCATAGGTTTCGAGCTACTAAAGAGAACGAAGCTCCCTGAAAGCCGATTTTGGAAATCCAATGATTTGGCAATTGGTAACCTAGTTTTACCTCGCGCAATTTAACATAAGAAGCATCGAATACATTTGCTTCATTGGTTCTATATAGCGTTTTATAATATTGTTGTGCCGATACAACTTTCGTATTTTCTGAACCGTCTGCATTTACGCCATCTACGATAATACCATCATCATAGGTTGTCCCGTTAACTGTATAACTCAGTCCGCCATGTTCAGCATCTCTTCCAGGGAGAGTCGAGGCCAATACCCCAGTTCCTCTACCAGTCGCATTCGTACCTGAGTAGAGTTTGCCCCCATGCTTGATGTCTATCAAAAAGCTTAAATCAAAGTTTTTGTAACGGAATTGATTTGTAATACCGCCCAACCAATCTGGTGTAAATTTGCCAAAATAGTGATTCACTGGATCAGTGGCAGGTGTTCCGTCTGCGTTCACGATAAGGCGACCCGCTTCATTTCGTAAGAAGCCAGTTCCGTAAAGAGTCCCATAGGGTTTTCCGACTGCGGCCAAAACTTGCACGGTTCCTGATGATCCGATCGTATAACTTTGTAATAATCCTTCATTGTCTAATTCTACAACTTTACTTTTATTTGTTGCGAAGTTGACATTGATATCCCATTGGAAATCCTGTTTTTTCACCGGTGTAACCCCTAATTGAATTTCAAGCCCCTTATTGTTGATCTTTCCGGCGTTCATGAGTTTCTTCTTATAACCTGTCGATGGACTCACATCAACGGCTAAAATCTGGTTGATACTATTGATGTCGTATAAACTTAAGTCTAATCGCACTCTATTTTTTAGGAAAGCCAGTTCGGTACCTAGCTCAGTTGAGGTGGTTGTTTCGGGTTTTAGGTCTGGGTTTTTCTTAATGTCATTGACCGATAATTGTGGGTTGTCTCCGTATGGTGCACTAAATAGATAAGAATCAATTAAACTAAAAGGGTCTGTATCTTTACCTACTTTGGACCATCCCCCCCGTAATTTCCAGAAAGACAATATATCGCTTTGAATAGCGAATGCATCTGTCAGGACTATGCTAGCGTTTGCAGACGGATAGAAATACGAAAGATTGTCAACAGGCAAAGTAGAAGACCAGTCGTTTCGAGCTGTTAGATTCAAAAATGCATAATTTTTGTACCCTAATTGCGCCGATGAAAAAATACTGTAGGCCTTCAATGGGCTATATTCACCTGTTGAAATCAAGGCATCTCTGGAGTTTGCTAGCGTATAGACATCAGGTACAGCTAAACGCGGGGCTTTTTGGTTATTGCGTTGCCGCGATTGGCTACGTATATTACCTCCAGCTAATATATCCAGCGTAAAGTCTGTTGAAAGCGGTCTATTGTAGTTTAAAGTAAACTCCGTATTATTTTCATTTACTGTATAAGCATCTTCTTCATAGGAACCGTAGGGTGTACCATTGGTACCATAAGCAATCCGTATTTTTCTACGATCAGTATAATAATCGTTACCAGTACGGAAGTTGGCTGTCAAAAACTCGTTGATCTTGTAATTTAAACCAACATTTCCAAAAATTCGGTCGCGTTGTTGCTGTACCGTATTTTCCTCTGCGATGAAGTATGGATTGCTATAATAACTATTGTTCCAATTGACAAGGTTACCGTTTTCATCCCGATAATTTTTTAAACGGGAAACATCGACCTGTCTGCCAAACCAGGTAAATTGGAGCATATAGCCGTTCGAGCGAAAGCCCCCTACACCTGGTAAATTACCTGAGTTTGTACGTACATAATTTGCATTTGCTGTAAGTGTCAGATCTTCCGTGATTTTATAACGTGTGTTAATATTGAAGTTATTTTTTTCAATCGAAGAATTTGGGATAATTCCTGTTTGATTACTATTGTTATAAGAAAAACGATAATCAACTTTATCTGTGGCATCGGCAATAGATATTCCATTGTTTAATGTTCGTCCTGTTCCAAAAAAGCTGCGTACGTTATCTGGATGTGGCAAGAAAGGTACTGCTTCACCCTTTGAATAAAATTGTGGGATGAGTCTGCCATCCATTTTTGGCCCCCAGCTTTCATCAACACCATCATTGATACCGCCACCCTTTCCATCAACATAGCTGAACTTTCCATTGGCACCTTGTCCAAATACATTTTGATAATCGGGTAGAACGGCAAGACGTTCAATGGTATTATTTGAATTAATATTTATCCCCAATCCTTTGCGTTTTTTTCCAGTTTTTGTCGTAATCAAAATCACCCCAGCGGCGGCTCTTGAACCATACAACGCAGCTGCATTAGGCCCTTTTAGTACGCTTATGGATTCGATGTCTTCGCTGTTGATATCTGAAATTGCATTTGCATAGTCACGGTTACCACTCGTTCCCAGCTGGGAATTATCAACAGGTGTTCCATCAATCACAAATAAAGGTTGATTGTTTCCGGCAATGGAAGTTTCTCCACGGATAATAATTCTCGAAGAACCCATATTTCCTTGACTATTTGTTACCTGAACCCCAGCAACTTTTCCGGCTAAGGAGTTTACGAGATTACTTTCTTTAGCTTCGGAAAGATCTTTTCCCTTTAGTTCCTGAATAGAATATCCTAACGTCTTTTTTTCCTTGGATATATTTAAAGCCGTTACGACCACTTCGTCTAACAGGGCAGTTGAAGGCACAAGTTGAACTGTGGTAAAGCCTGTCGGATTAGTTTGAACCGTTTTACTTTCAAAGCCTATATATTGTATATTGATATTTAGCGAGCTGCCAGAAGAAGGTAACTCAAATAGACCATTTGTATCTGTCTGTACTTGTTTTTTACTGGTCGTTTCGGTGACAGTAGCCCCTTGAATAGGATTGTTGTTATTGTCAACTACTTTTCCTTTTATAGTGTTTTGTGCGTATAGTGCGCCAGAACTTAGACAAAGCGCGGCCATTACGACAAAATTTATGTTGTTTTTTGTCATACTAATTATAATAGTGAGTGTATTGTTTGAGATGGGTTATCGGAGATATTTGAATTTACTTGTAAAACATCCCCTTAGGACATTCGTTTTTCAAGGGTATACTGTATATGCTGTTTCATGTGTTAAAAAATGTTAATGCAAATATATAAAATCCACCTGATAACTATACTTTATTTTTAGCTTTTTTGTAATTTTTGAGTCAGAATGATTAAATATAGACGAGCTGATCTAGTATAGATAAAAAACGGAAGCTGCTTTTTTGCTTAAAGCTTTCATCTGGACTTTGCAATATGGCGCCTATTAGCATATTGATGGGTAGTTGCGAATCGTAAACGGCGGATTGCGAATTGTAAATCCTTGTATATTCTGTTCGGAATTGGGCAGGATTCTTGTATTCCGATTATACAGAATTAAAATGCTTCATACTATGATTATTTTTGGCACACGAACCAAGGTATTAACTAACAAATCGCAATCGGCAGTAGGCGACTGTGATTATTGTGGCACGGCTCAGTCTCTCTTTGCCTATAGACAGATTAAGTATTTTCATATTTTTTGGATACCCATATTTCCCTATTCTGCGCAGATTATTACGATTTGCAATCATTGCAAAAAGTTGAGCTACCAATCTGAAATTAAGCCACAGACACTTCAATCCCTGTCTTCAGGAACTATCCGTAAAACACCTATCGGTTATTTTACGGGTTTAATGCTGATTGGACTTTTAGTAGCTGCTATTGTTATAGCTGGGATTTCAGGTGCAAAAAAGAAAGAAAAATACCTGAAAGATCCAAAAGTAGGCGATGTGTATGAGGTTTCTTATCCAAAGGATGGTAAAACGATGCGTACACTCTATCGTATAGCCAATTTAACAGCAGATTCAGTGACTTTTGATGTTAACGATTATGAAGCGGATAGCCGAAAGGGTCTGCGCAAATTGAAAGAGCAGTATGCTGATAGTTATGCTGAACAGCGAAAATTGTCACGTTCTGAACTTGAAGAAATGAAAAGAAGGATATCAAATATTGAAAGATTTTAACGAGCATTTTCTTGTTTCTTATTGCTACCTTCGTTGGTACTACTGGCGTATTGGTTTGCTATTTCTTTGCCCATCCTTTGCTGTTTTTCTTCCATTTCTTTGCCGTTTCTCTGCCATTTCTTTGCCTATCCTTTGCTGTTTCTCTGCTATTTCGTTGTTGTTCCTTTGCCTACGGTTTGCTGTTTCGTTACCTATTATTTGGTCTTATAGTAAACAGATAGCAACGAAAGACCAAACAGATAGCAACGCTATAGCATAGCTGTTATCAAGGAAACCCAAAGGATATACAACAAGGTTTAAACCAGCGCTCAAATGACCTCTTTTGCAAAAGAGAAGGTATTGATTTAATCCCCAAGAATATGTCTTGTAGACACGGTTTGGATCTTAAATGAGCTACTTCTTTGTTTTTACAATATTAAATTTATGAATATAACCCAGCATAAAGTATTGTTTCAGCGTAAGTGAATTCCCAAAATATGTTCTATTGCCTTGACTGCCCCAATAATGTCTGTTTAGACAAATCGTGAAATATGAAACTTAAAAAGCAAGATTTAAATAAAATCCTGCTTTTTAGATTGTACAATTTGATGAATAGGGAAGATATGGATAGCAAATGGGGTTATATTCATTAATCAAGTCGTATAGCTACGCGCACTAGCAACAATGTCTCCTTATTTCTTCAAAACAAGTGTATGTCCATTTTGGTAGAGTGTCATTTTGTTTTCGTTGCGCTCGAAAACTATTTTTACACCAAATTGCGGTTGAATCAGCGTGTTTTTATCCTTTGCTTTCAGCTGAAACGACGGTTGACCAATGACCTGTCCGAACACTTTGTTTCCTTCTCGGGTAATATTTATCTGGATTGGAGGCTGTTCGCTTTTATATTCGCCAACAAGACTAGTAATTTCTTCGTCTGTCAATTGTACTTCCGTAAGATCCGGTAGTGGCAAGGACTTTTTATAAAGTTCACCTAAACTGAACTTTAGGATTTCATTATTATTATAATTGTTGGCGTTACTAATGATAGCGACATTATCATTACCATCATCGAAATGCCCAGCTACAGAAGAATAGCCATCGATTCCGCCGGTATGTCCAAAACCCATATGCTCATAGAACGGCAACTGGAATAAGCCAAGTCCATAACCTTGATCTATTTTTTTCATGGCGTCGAGGCTCGCCGCATTGATTATTTTATGGCTGAATAAACCATTGAAAAATTTGTCTAGATCTGTTGGCGTTGACCAAACTGCCCCCGCACCGAGGGGAACAGAGTTGTGGGTGTGTGGTTCAAGGATCCATTCTTGCGTAAATCGATAGGATTCACTAACAGTACCGCTATTATTTTGTGGACGCCCAAATGTGGTCTGTTCCAATTTCAATGGTCCACAGATATACGTTTTCAAGAGCGCAGCGTAATCTTTTTTCCATACTTTTTCTAGGATATATGTCAGTAAAATATAATTTGAATTACTGTATTCATGTTTGCTTCCGGGGGTAAATTCAGCACCACCTTTGATAATGCGTTCAACAAGTTCCTGTTCAGTTTGAGGTTGAGTGTTCCATGTCAGGTAATCTTTGTCGTTGGTGACGCTATGAACACCGCTACTATGATTTAACAATTGATGAATTGTGATCTTTTCTGCGTTTGGAATGTTCTTAAAGTATGTTGCTAATGTCTGGTTTAACTGGAGTTTTCCAAGCTCAACTGTTTTCAGAACAAGGGTTGCTGTGAAAGTTTTTGAAATCGACCCTATACCATAGCGGGTATCTGGGCTCGCTTTCTTTTTCTGGGCGATGTCTGCATATCCAATGGCCTTTTGGTAGAGCAATTCGTCTCCTTTACTGATGGCAATACTGCCCATCCAGACTTGGTTATTTTCTAATATTGACATCAGACTGTCCATCCGGATAGGACTAAATTGTTGGGCTTTTAAAATAGGGCTGGTTAGACTGCCTAATAGCAAGAGCAAAAGTGGGGTTCTTTTCATAATTTATGGTATATAGATTTTTTGATTTTTAGAATAAGCGTTGAAGAATAATACAGCCCAATGATGATAAATAGAAGAACTGGAATAAAATAATTGCCCAACTGTTCATACCGTATGGCCTCTTCGTGCTGTAGAATAAGTTTTCCGAATATGAAAAACTTATTGGGCGCATAGAAAAAGCCTACTCCCTGTGGATCAACAAACTTGGCCACTACTAAAAATATAGCAATAAGCATCAGGGTATAGGTGGTGTAATAAACCAAATTGACTATCGCTCGTGCAAATATGATGGGGATCTGCAAGAGGGATGTCGGTTCAGTTGAAGGCGCTATTGCCTGACCTAAGGAGGCTGAAGAGATCATTTCTAAGATAAAGGTCGCAGGTAAACCTAGCTTCTCCAAAATATCTTCGAGCTGCATAGGCGTCGTATCCTGGATTAACTGTTGGGGAAATTGCTGTTGCAACGCCTCAAATATGTGACTATTAATTTCGCATAATATATCCTGACGTTGCTCCAATGCTAATTTTTTGACAAGAGCCGTGGCTGTTGACATGTAATTTTTATAAAGCTGAGCCGAGAATCTATTGGTAAAATGTATTTGGTTATAATGCATGAGTCAAGGTGGTTAAGTGTTGGTTTAAGCCTGCCCAGTAACTTCTCATTTCTAAGAAGGTACTTTGGCCTTCCTTTGTTATTTTGTAATATTTTCTTGGAATCCCAGTCTTCTGCGGAACCCACTGCGATTCGACCAACCCCTCGTTTTTTAAACGAATTAATAAAGGGTATAATGTTCCTTCAGCAATATCAATGGTGGTTTTCTTCTTGACCTCCTGGATAAGATCGTAACCATAGTATTCTTGCTCGTAAGCGAGGACACCGAGTATAACAAAAGAAAGGCTTCCTTTTTTTAGCTGTGAAATCCATTTGTCAATAAATTCTTTGTTCATGGAGGTAAATATAACAAAATACATAGTAATGCAATGTATTTATTTTAAAGTTTCATTACAGACCTCGATAAATGATTTGCCGTGCTATAAATAGAAGGTATGCTTAGCGTAGAAGTGTTATTAGAAAAGGAAGTGAAGTTGTACATAAAAGTCACACCAGAAGCGGAATAGAAAGTTATTTGATGCAAGCTAATTCTACAAAAAAAAACACTTGAAGTGGGGAACTTCAAGTGTTTAACCTAACCAATTATTAACCTAAATTTATGAAAAGTATACTTTCTCAAGTATAGTATGTGTTATTCAATTTCTGTGCCATTCTGTTTATTCGCCTTATAATATTTTTCTTTGTGATAGGTTTGTTACGTAAAATTATCGATTTTTCCTTGCAAAGCTCTCTTAATTGGTAATATTTTGTTAGGATGTGGCGGACTTGAGTGCTATTGAGTTAAAAATATATTTTTTTTAATATTATTGTCGCAATGTCGTTGGGGAATGTATTAAAAAGTGAACAGACTCGTGGAAAATTGTCTATTATCATACATATCGTTTAAAGAGCTCTTTCCATTCTTCTTCCAGACTACCCTTGTAAACATCCTGTTTTGCGCGGCGGTACCAATATTCTGCATTCCATTGATCGCCTTCTTTTCGGTGTAAGTATGCATGAACATGTGCTGCGTCAATTCCGCCTAATTGATCAATCAGATCGTGGGCTGTTTTCCAATGTCCTTTTAGATCATACCAAAGTGATTTTTGTACTGCCGTCCAGTGCTGAACTGGGCTTTCAAGAGATTGAAATTGTTCTATTGTCATTTTTTTTATTCTGTTATTTCTTTACTCCAGATTTCATAAATAGCGTCTCCTTTCGAACTTTTTCCTTTATGGTGCCATGCTCCAGCCACAATTTCACCATCAAAGGCGAGCGCCTGCCCAACTCGATTATTGTCTCTCGAAAAGAATTGTAGTGTTTCAGTATACCGATTTCGAGCATATTGATACAATCCCCCGCCAGTACCATAAAAACCTTTTTGTGCAGGATTAATCGCTACCCATTGAAAATATCCATCAACTAATATTTTGATTGTTTTGCGATCTGCTTTTGGAATATTATTCATTTTTCCCTCCTGTTGACGCCCACTAATTCGCCAAAGTGCATCAAGATCCTGCGGAATCTTTTTCTGCTTCATATAGAGATGGTAATGATGGGCTGTTTTTAGATGGAGAGAATCTACTTCAGCCCGATACGGCAATTGCATGGTTTTACCGACAGTAGTCGAATCCTGTGAGTTATATTCGATAAGGATATTGATCAGATTCTGCTGTTTATCAAGTGTGCCACCCCAAGTATGGTGAAAACGTTTCCTCACATCATCGTAACTTATGAAGGAGATGTAATGGTCTTTAACGAGCATTAAATGCTTATTCATGCCATCCTGATACAGATAGGCTCCGTCATGAAGTTGCTGTTGTGCTTGGGCTTTAGAAAAACAGATCCCAAAAAAAAGGAAGAATAATAGCGTGCAATTTTTCATAACGGGCTTATCGTTGTTTTCTTTAAAGATACAAATAAAGAGTCGCTATGAGTCATTAAAATCAGATTTAACGGAACAAAAAAGCTGACCATTAATGGAACGCTTCCAAAAGTGTATATACTTTATGGGAGGTAGTCCAGCAAAGATCAGCTCTTTTAGGTGAAATTAAACGTATCTATTTGAACCTACTAGCTAAGGCAGCTAGCTTACTTGCCATATCCGTTTGTGGTTCGACCTGTATTTTGTTATCCTTTCTCCTGTTGTTTGGCTGAGTGGACTTTTCTTCGGTCTTCATAGATAAAGCAATGCGATTACGTTTTTCATCGACTTCCGTCACTGTAACCATCACATGCTGCTGTACTTTCACGATCTCTTGAGGATCTGATACGTAACGATTGGATAATTGACTTAAATGTACCAGACCGTCTTGGTGGACACCGATATCAACAAAAGCCCCAAAATTGGTAATGTTAGTGACGATTCCTGGAAGTTTCATACCGACCTTTAGATCCCCAATGCTGTTGACACCTTCAGTGAATGAGAATGCTTCGAATTTTTCGCGTGGATCTAGTCCCGGTTTCGCTAATTCACTTAGAATATCGTTTAATGTCGGTAGGCCTACCTCCTCTGAGATGTAGTTTTTTAAGGGAATAGATTTTCTAAGATCCGCATCTTTCAATAAATCGTCCACTTTTTTTCCTAAATCTTTGGCCATTTGCTCAACCAATGCATATCGCTCGGGGTGTACTGCCGACGAATCCAATGGATTTGCTGCATGCCGAATGCGAAGAAAGCCAGCTGCTTGTTCAAAAGCTTTATCGCCAAGACGAGGTACTTTTTTCAGTTCACGTCTTGAAGCAAAGGGGCCATTCTCGTTTCTATATTTAATGATCTGTTGTGCCAGGGATGGACCTAGACCAGAAACATAAGATAAAATTTGTTTGGATGCTGTATTCAGTTCAACTCCTACGGCATTTACACAGCTGATGACCGTGTCGTCGAGAGAGGTTTGTAGCTTGTTTTGGTCTACATCGTGCTGGTATTGTCCGACACCAATGGATTTTGGATCAATCTTAACCAGTTCAGCAAGTGGGTCCATCAATCGCCTGCCAATGGATACTGCGCCACGTACCGTAACATCTTGATCTGGAAATTCTTCCCGGGCAGTTTCGGAAGCAGAATAAATGGAAGCTCCGCTTTCATTGACCATCACAATAGTCACATTGTTTAATCCAAGCTTCCGTACAAATTCTTCAGTTTCGCGGCCAGCTGTTCCATTTCCAATCGCGATAGCTTGGATATCATATTTCGATACTAAATACTTAATGGTTTTTTGGGCTTCTGCCAGTCCATTGGCACCAGTATGTGGGAAGATAGCTGTATTTTCTTTAAGCTGGCCTTGTTCATCTAATACGACTGTTTTACAGCCGGTGCGAAACCCGGGGTCGATTGCAAGTAATCTCTTTTGTCCCAATGGAGCGGCTAAAAGCAATTGACGCACGTTATCTGCAAAAACTTTGATGGCTTCCTCATCTGCTTTCTGACGGGTTAATACACGTATTTCTGTTTCCATGGACGGTTTGAGGAGACGTTTATAACTGTCTATCAGGGCAAGTTTTACCTGAGCAGCTGCAGCGTTGCCACTCTTCACAAAGATAGATTCGATACGCGGTAGAATTTCCTCTTCATTGACAGCAATGTCCAAGTAGAGCAATTCTTCTTTTTCACCACGACGCATGGCCAGCACACGATGCGATGGAGCATCTTTTAAGGATTCAGACCAGTCGTAATAATCTTTATATTTTATTGCAGCTTCTTCTTTTCCAGGAACTACTTTTGAAACAAATGAGCCTTTTTCGAGAAAAATAGCTCTCGATTTAGCTCTTACAGTAGCGTCTTCTGCAATGATTTCCGCGATAATATCGCGAGCACCTGCCAACGCGTCCTCCGTGTTTTTTACGCCTTTTTCTGCATCCACTAAACTTTCGGCAAGTGCAAGGAAATCGCCAGATTCTTGTGCTAAAATAAGATCCGCTAAGGGTTGCAACCCTTTCTCACGAGCCACACTTGCGCGCGTTTTGCGCTTAGGTTTGTAAGGGAGGTAAATATCTTCCAAGCTGGCCATGGTTTCGGCACCTAATATTTGTTGTTCAAGTGCTGGGGTCAATTTCCCTTGATCGTTTATTGATTTCAGAACAGCTTCCTTGCGTTTATCTAAGTCCCGCAATTGCTGGAAACGATCTCTGATGGCGGTGATTTGAACTTCATCTAGACTTCCGGTCATTTCCTTACGGTAGCGCGAGATAAAGGGAACGGTGGCACCTTCGTCTAATAGTGCAATAGTCGTGCGAACTTGTTTTTCGCTAATAGAAAGCTCGTTAGCAATAATAATTTCGTGTGTTGATAAGCTCATTGATGGTTTAATCTTAAAAAGTAGAGCCGTTGAATGGTGATTCAACAGCTCTAAGTATATCTAATTATAAACTAAAATAGTAAAATTAGGCAGGTTTATGGGTATTGTCCTGCTCAGGAACTTTTTTATCTTCTACTTCGTTGTTTTTAGTTTCAGCAAAATGATCATTATATCCGTAAGTGATATGAGATGGTTCTTCTCCGTAATCCGGTTGCTTATGGGGATTGTGTTCGACGACACCGGCGGGAGTGGTGAACTCATATTTTTTCTTTGGCTGTTCTATTTCTGATCCCTGTGCAGTTTCATTTGGTTTAACCTCTTCTTGGTGCGCTGTCTGGGCCTTTTCTTCCGCCAGACGTACGTCATTAGGAACAGCTTCTTCTTTTACTTCTGGCTTAACGTCTATGTCTTTTTCGAAATTATTGATTTGATCTGAAATCTCACGTTTTATACCTTCTGACGCATCTTTAAATTCACGTATCCCTCTTCCTAAACCCCTCGCCAATTCAGGAAGCTTTTTGCCTCCAAAAAGTAACAAGATTGCAAACACAATTAAGATCATCTCCTGCGTGCCGATGTTTAGAAATGCTATTACTGGATTGTACATACTCTTTTTCCTCTTCTTTTGATTACTAACTAGATGCTAAGTTACATTTATATTTCTATAGTTCTTAGACCCAAAAGTAAATTTAAGATATTTTTAAGGTATTTGAAACATAAAAATTACTTAACACGCGGTACGTGTCTAGCGCCTGTAAATTGTTGTATTTTTGCTAAATATTTTATAATATGACGATAGGATAGAAATATCTTCGTACTTTTGTGGCTATTTTTTGAGAAATCGATTATGTTGGGAAAATTTAAAACTTTCAAGCCGTATTACAAAAGTACGATGGTATTGGCGGGGCCAGTCGTGATATCACAATTGGGACATACATTGGTCCATACCGCAGATAGTGTGATCGTAGGACATTTTGCAGGAACTATTCCACTGGCAGCAGTTTCATTAGTGCATGCTGTTTTCATGGTTGTTATGGTTATCGGATTAGGTATCGCGTATGGCATCACGCCATTGATTGCGCAAGAGAATGGTCGTGATAATAAGAAAGAGTGTGCCATCTTGTTATCTAATAGCTTTTGGTTAAATCTTCTATCGGGTCTTTTACTGTTTGCTTTAGTTTACTTTGGTTCTATGTTGGCTATCGATCACCTCGACCAAGATCCGGCGGTGGTGAAGGAAGCGAAGCCTTATTTGCTTATCCTTAGCTTATCGATGCTTCCACTGATGGTGTTCAGTACATTCAAGCAATTTGCCGAGGGATTAGGATTTACCAAGCAAGCCATGAATGTAACTATTTGGGGAAATGTACTGAATATTATTTTGGCAATCATCTTTGTCAAAGGGATGTTTGGCATCAGTCCAATGGGAGTCAAAGGGGTTGGATATAGTACATTGATTGACCGTGTGCTCATGATGACTGTCATGATGACCTATGTGTTACGATCGCAGAAATTCAAGGGGTATATCCAATATTTTAAAGTGACCCTGATCGATTGGGATCGACTGCTTAAAATATTGCGGATTGGAGCGCCAGTAGCAATGCAATATGTTTTTGAAATTGGGGCTTTTGCGGGGGCATCGCTCTTAGCCGGTACAATAAGTGCTACGGCGCAAGCTTCCCATCAGGTAGCCATACAACTGGCCGCCATGACGTATATGATGGCGAGCGGGATTGCTGCTGCTGCCACGATCAAGGTGGGGAATAGCTATGGGAATAGAAATCTTTTCCGTCTTGAACGGTTTGCGATTACTTCATACCAGTTGGTATTGATCTTTATGTTGATTACGGCTTCCTTGTTTGCATTGCTGAATAATTTTCTGCCTTATATTTTTACATCAGATCATGCCGTCGTCATTATTGCTTCTCAACTGTTGATCATAGCGGGACTTTTCCAATTGTTTGATGGCACACAAGTGGTCGGTCTTGGGGTATTACGGGGCATGGGGGATGTCAATATTCCCACCATTATTACATTTGTTGCGTATTGGATTATTGGTTTGCCAAGCGGCTATCTAATGGGAATAGTATTTAACTGGGGCATCCAGGGGATATGGTATGGGCTGACATTAGGTTTGTTGACGTCTTCTCTTTTACTCTATCTGCGATTTCAACGGGTAATCAAGAAGAAGAAAATGCAGTTTGAACAAAGTTTGTTGAAATAGAAAAGTATATACTCATCAAAAAAAGGCTCTGTCAGTAACAACTGACAGAGCCTTTTCTATTGATCGATTTTGGATGTTAGATTACCCTATTCGTATCCCAATTTTCCAAATAATCTGCAACGCGTTTTAAGAATGTACCTCCAAGTGCTCCATCAATTGCGCGATGGTCATAGGAGAGGGATAGATACATCATATGTCTAATGCCAATCATATCGCCATATTCCGTTTCTATGACTGCTGGTTTTTTTGTTATTGAACCTACTGCCAAGATTGCAGCTTGCGGCTGATTAATGATGGGCGTACCCATTATATTACCGAAAGCGCCGATATTGGTGAATGTAAATGTCCCATCTTGTGTGTCGTCTGGTTTCAACTTATTTGCTCTCGACCGTTGTGCAAGGTCGTTTACACTTTTACTCAATCCGACTAAGCTCAATTGATCCGCATTTTTGATTACTGGTACGATAAGATTTCCATTAGGCAATGCGGCGGCCATACCGATATTGATATTTTTCTTCTTAATGATATTGTAGCCATCGATCGAGATATTGACCAATGGGAAATCTTTAAGTGCCTTGCTGATAGCCTCAATGAATAAAGGGGTAAACGTAATATTTTCTCCCTCGCGCTTTTTATAGGCATCTTTAACTTTATTGCGCCACAAAACCAAATTCGTTACATCTGCTTCAACAAATGAACATACATGGGGGGAGATCTGCGTGCTTTTGACCATATGGTCTGCAATCATTCTTCGCATGCGATCCATTTCAATGATTTCATCATTGCCATTTGCAACGGTATGAACATGGGATGGAGCTGTTACGATTATTTTGGGCGACTCCGTGCGTGTTTCAGCCTGATCGGTCTGAAGAGGTGTTTCAGATTTGGATGACGAATCCCTATGCGCTACATACGTTAAAATATCCTCCTTCGTCACTCTTCCTTCTGCTCCAGTACCCTGTATACGGTCAAGTTCATCTTGAGACAATCCTTCGTGACGAGCAATATTCTTTACTAAAGGTGAATAGAAACGAAGCGTGCTCTCATACTGAGCAGAAGAAGTGTCAACACCGACATTGGGCAACTGTTCGACACCTGGTATGTTCAAATCTAAACGCTCTTCGGAGCTTGTCGTTGAAGGAATTGTAATTTCTTGCTGAGGAGGCGTAAGTTCTTCCTCTTCGCCTTCAATTTCTATAATTGCAACGACTTCCCCCACTTGGACTGTCTGGTCTACGGTATAACGTTGCTCTTTTAGAACGCCTTTTACGGGAGAAGGTACCTCTGAATCAACTTTGTCAGTTGCGATTTCCAATAAAGTGTCATCTTCATCAATCCGGTCACCAGGTTGTTTTAACCATTTTGTGATTGTTGCCTCGGATACACTTTCTCCCATTTTTGGGAGTAAGAGTTTATATAAAGCCATATTTTTTAGCAATCTCGTTATAGAAAAACGAAGTTAATTAAATTGTGGTTTACTTTCAACAATTTAAAATATTATTCCTTAAATAGCGGTTTTTTTAAAACATTATTTTATCCTATTGTGCTTCTTGTTCTTTTTCTTTTAATAACAATTGCCATAATAATAAAAGGGCATTCATTCGTGTACGTTCGATGTTGATGAGCCTGTCATTGTCAAATTGAAACTTTTTGGTTATAATTTCTTTTTTTCCGGCGACAGCCACCCAGATCGTTCCAACAGGTTTTTCAGCTGTGCCCCCACCTGGACCGGCTATTCCAGTCGTTGCGATGGCATAGTCCGAAGAGAACGCTGCTTTTGAGCCCGAGGCCATTTCGACTGCGGTCTGTTCACTTACGGCACCATATTGAGCCAATGTTTCTTCATTGACGTTGAGCAGTTGGTGTTTTAATCTGTTGGAATAGGGAATCGTGCCGCCAAGAAATACAGCACTACTTCCCGCTACTGAAGTGATCGAAGCGGCGAGACTACCACCAGTACAACTTTCAGCCGTAGTCAGGGTACTGCCCCGATGAGTAAGCTCTTTAATCAGATGGGACTCTATGCCCGTATCATAATCTGCTACAATATACTGCTGTAGACGATGGATAAGTTTCTTTTTGAAAAGAGCAACCTGAAGCATAATATCAGACTTGTTTCTACTTTTTCCGGATAGTCTTAACCGGATAAATGCCAATGTCGGTAGATAGGCTAATTTTATGCTAGGTGGCAGTTCGCTTTCGATATCTTTTATTTCTTCTGCTAAATAGGATTCACCGATACCTCCCACCAAGATCGTTTCATGACAGATAAATAGGTCTGGATCTTGTGTTGCTAATAAAGGGAGTACGTGTTTTTCCATCAGAAATTTCATCTCAAAGGGAACTCCGGGCATAAATATAAACCGCTTTTCGCCTTGGTTTACCAGCATGCCGGGCGCAGTACCATAGTCATTAAATAAGACTTCACAATTTGCGAGTACATCGGCCTGCTGCAGATTGATGTCAAGCATTTTTAACTTACGCGATTCAAAGATGTTCGTCACATGACGAAGTACATTTTCGTCGCGAACCAAGGTCGTTTCAAAATATTTTGCAGCTGTTTTTTTCGTAACATCATCTTTGGTTGGACCTAGGCCTCCGGTGATTAAAATCAAATCTGCCCGGGAAGAGGCGTCTTTCAGCGTTTTTGAAATAGCTTCTTCTGTATCAGGGATCGATGTCATTTGAACGATATCCACTTCGAATCGGAGCAGTTGTTTGGCAATCCAGCCCGAATTGGTATCAATGATCTGACCGATGAGGATCTCATCGCCTATGGTAATAATCTCTGCTTTCATCTTGTTATAATTATGTAACACTTCGCCATAATGGATTATATACATATGGGTATATTGTTTGATCTTCCTAATCTTTCAGCGTTCAGTTTTCTTCCGCCAAGGCTTAAAAATAAAAAATCAACATCGGACGATTCAGGATATAAACTTACATAAAATTGTGATTCGGTGGGACCATTAATATGCATTTGATATGGGGAGTCGTATGCTATCGCAAAGGTAAAAGCTAGAGAATAAAATACGACCTTCATGATATCGAAATCGTCATAGTTAAGAAAGCGAGAAAGTTTTTTCTGGCAAATAGGATTAGATATTTTCAAAAAAAAGCAGCTATTTTAAAAATAACTGCCTCCTGAACTTGCTCTTTTTGTGAGCTTAAGATCTTGTAAGATTGAGGCCTTAGCCCGTATCGTCACATTATAACTTCGGTATCGCCCAAAAGGCATCCAGCCGAACGACATATCCCAGCAATGCAGATCTCGATAGATATTGAAAGAGGTCATGACCACTTCCTTTTGTTTAAAATCGTATCCCGATTGAAAAGTAACTTTCCATTTTGGCGTAACGCTGAAGTCACCATGTAAGTTTAAGGTACTTGTAAATTGGCTCTCCATTCTACGCGTGCTCGAGTTGAATGATTTGGACGTATTGAAACTGAACGATGCCGCAAGGTTCCAAGGAATATTAAAATCTACGAATGCATTTGGATCTGAGCTGATTCGAGCTAAGGCCTGTGCCTGTTCGGGAGTCATACCTGCGCCAGACATTTCTTTTCTTAACGAATCGATGTTATTATTACGTGATTTTGCAGCTTTGGGATTCAGGCTATAGTCAAAGGAAAGACCGAAATTTGTCAGACGCGCCAGGCTACCATCCTTTATGGCATATCGATTGACGCGAACACCATTTTCATTCACTGAATAGGGGTCAAAAGTACCGTTGAAGTTGACATTCATCTTTTGGTCGAAAAAAGCGGTACGGCCAGAGAAGGTGATAGGGGACAATTTAAGCGAATCGGCAACGAAATTGTAATTTCCGCTGAAGGTTAGACCCTGGAGAATAGGGATTTTCTTAAACCCTCCATCTGTGGTATCCGATTTACTTTTGACTTTGGCTTCGATGTTATTGTCGATGGAAAAACCTATACCTGCTGATTTTCCTGCGGAAGGGGAGCCATACACACCCTGACTAAAAATGGAGTATACATTTCTATTTCCATATTGGTCGTTATACTGCTGATAGAATCCATATTTTGGATCGGAAAAGTCGGGCCTATAGTTCAGGTTGATCGACGGTGTAACCACGTGTCGGATGGCCTGAATTTTACCGATCTTAGGATACATACCATAGATCTTGGTCGAAAGTCCGGTGGATACGGAGTAATCGTAAGCACGATTGAATCCCTGTACGGTGTCAATACGTTGTGTATAACCGGCAGCTGTATTATCAAAGCGTTGTCTGGTGCTTTGCAAATACCAGCGCTCTGTATAATTGACACTGGTGTTAAACTGAAAATATTTAAACGCGTTTAGCGACAAACTGATCGGGATGTTGTGTTGGAAACCATTTTGGAATTTTTTGAAGCCCCCCGGTTTAAATAACAAGGTATCAATAGTACTGACCGAGTTCTGTGCCTGGAAACTATAACCTACATTGATACGCTGATACCATTTTTGTTCACCGACACGGTCCTTGCTGTCAAATGGATTGAAAGAAGAGACGTTTAAGCTGATGTTCGGTAAACTCATTTGTATACTTCTATCCGCCATGTTTTGATTATGGGTTAAGCTGGCTGTCAGGTTTACCTTACCGTCTGCAAATACTTTCCCATAACTAATTGAGGAAGCCATTCTGTTTTGCGCCAGATTCTGATAGGTTGTCTGGTTACTACTTGTACCGGTATTTCTATAGAATGATGATGTACCAAAGTTTACACTGGCGGAGAAAGACGTTCCGGGATTGGCTTCTTGGCGCTGGGTGTGGTTCCAGGTGACGTTAAAATCTTTATTGGAACCATAATCTCGGGTTCCTTCGGTGCCTGTTTTGGTATTGGCATAACGGATATTAAAACCACCGTTAAATTTATAATTGACGGTATAGCGTGTATTGATGGAGGCTTCCCACGAACCTTTTGAGTACAATGAACCTCGAATTTCACTATCCCAATAATCATTGAAGGCCAAATACCAGCCTAAATCCCGCATGGAAAACCCTCTAGTGTAATCTTCTCCAAAAGAAGGAAAGAGAAAGCCAGAAGCCCTTTTATCCGGTTTTGGAAAGAATGCGAAGGGAAATGCCACTGGCATTGGTACGCCCATAACCACTAGATAAGCTGGTCCTGAAATAATTTGGTTTTTAGTGACAATACCCTTGGTAATATGGATACCAAAATGGGTATGTGGGTAGGGCAGATTACAAGTACTGTAAAGCCCCTTATAGATAGACATTTCGTCGTAAATGTTCTTTCTAACAATATTGGCCTGGATATATCCACCATCCACCTCGGTCATAATACCATAAGTGTTTCCTTCCTGTTTCTCGTAATCATAATAGAGTGAATCCACAGTTTTAGGTGATTCGCCATTTCCCATAATCACGATAGGACGTCCTACATATTTGCCGGTTTTGTCATAAATTCCGGAAGCAAAAATCTTTTTCTTGTTTCGGTCAAGACGGATATAATCAGCAGAAAGTTCAAAATCCTGATATTTAACCTTTGCACCACGATAAAGGTGACTGATGTTTTTTGCAACTTCAGATTTTTGCGAATCCACAGCAATAATGCTGACTTCTGCCTGTAGGCCACTTCCTTTTTTCTTGGTGGTATCCCGGACAGATTTTGTCGTATCGCCCGCTTTAGTCTTACTGGTATCTTGCAACTTATTGGTCGCAGAAATAGGATTCTTACCTTGAAGTCCGTTCTGTTTTAATGGAATACTACTTTGAGCATGACTAGCAGTGCTCACCGCAAGAATGATAAATAGTGTTAAAATGTTGATTAACGACTTCAAAATTAAAGACAAATGTTATTTTTGTGAAATAATGTTAAACTTCGAGAGACAAAATTAGTCAAAAAAGCAATAGAAAATATGTTAAATATCGTTATCTATTCAACAAATAATATTGACTCATTTTGATTCGTTTATAGTAGAGCAAATAATTATTCAATGAAATCAGATTTAAGAATTAGAAAATGGTGTAGCGTCATGTTAGCTACTTTGGGATTTTTTTTATTGAATTCTTTCAAATTAAACAATGGGCAGCCCGAGCCTCCGGACTACCAAATAAGGACAATCGTAATTGATGCTGGCCATGGCGGTAAGGATACTGGTGCACAAGGAAGACGATCTTTGGAAAAAAATGTCGCTTTAGATGTCGCTTTAAAATTAGGAAAGCAGATTCAGAAAGATATTCCAGGTATTAAGATCATCTACACGAGAACGACCGATGAATTTGTGGAGCTTTATAAACGTATACGTTTAGCGAATGCTAATAAAGCAGATTTATTTATATCAATTCACTGTAATTCCAGTGGTTCGAGTGCACATGGTACCGAAACATTGGTTTCTGGTTCGCATCGTTTAGGCCAACAGGATGCTGCTGTTCGTGAAAATGCATCCTTATTACTGGAATCCAATTATAAAGAGAACTATCAGGGATTTGATCCTAAAGATCCCGAAAGTGCGATCATCTTCTCGTTGATGAAAAATCGATTTCGTGAAAAAAGTATACGTCTTGCGCAAATGATAGAGGGCGAGTACGTGAAAGCTGGCCGATACAGTAGAGGTTTCTGGGAGAAAGGGTTAGCTGTACTTGCGGAAGCGGGTATGCCAGCAGTATTGACCGAGATTGGATTTATTAGTAATAGAGAAGAGGAGAGCTACTTATTGTCTGATGCGGGACAACAAGAGATTGTTGATAATCTGGTTTCTGCTATAAAAATCTATAAAAATTCCGTAGAACGCTAAACAGATTTGCTTTTGTGCTGTTTTAAACTTAAATTAATGATCATTACTAAATAGATTATTCGTGAAAATATCAAACGAGACAAAGGTCGGCATATTAGCAACGGTTGCAATAGTTTTATTATTTATTGGTTATAGCTTTCTAAAAGGGAATGATGTTTTTAGTAGCGATAACACCTATTACACAACCTACGAGACTGTTGATGGATTAACTCCCTCCAAGCCTGTTTTAGTGAATGGGTATCAAATCGGACGTGTATCGAAGATGATTCTTCAACCTGATGGCAAAATTAAAACTGAGTTTAAAATTCACGCTGATTACGCCGTGCCGAAAAACACAATTGCTAGAATTTCAAGTACAGATTTGCTGGGGAGTAAAGCGATTGTCTTTGAAATGGGCAACAGTAAGGAATTGGCAAAGGACGGCGATTTTTTAGCTTCGGGTGTCCAACCGAATATTATGGATAAGGTTGAGCCTATTCAAAAGAGAATCGAAACCATTACCATTAAACTGGATTCAACATTGTCCGTTGTGAATAATGTTTTAGATAAGCAGTTTCAGGACGACTTTAAAAACAGTATTCATAGTATATCTACCTCATTGAAAAATGTGGAAGGAATCACAAAAGATGTAGAAGGTCTAGTTGGAAACGAAAAGGGAAGACTCAATCGCATCATGGCCAACATGGAGTCAATTACATCCAACTTTTCACAAAATGGAGAGAAGATCAATTCGATTATGTCCAATTTAAATAATATAACGGACAAAGCGGCCAGATTGGATTTTGAACACACCATGAACAAAGTAAATACCGCCGTTAATGATTTTCAGGAGATTACCGGGAAGATTAACAGCGGTAAGGGCTCTATCGGATTATTGCTTAATGATGAAGCTTTATATAATAATCTGAATAACGCTTCAAAAGAAATGGATTATTTGATGAAGGATGTTAAAGAGAATCCTGGAAAATATATCAAGCTTTCTATTTTTGGAAAAAAGGGAGAAAAGTAGTGTTTAGAAAATACAATAGTCTTATAGAAAAAGCCTGCATATTGCAGGCTTTTCTGTTTTCAGGAGGTTTACTTTTGGTATGGTAATCCGTCGGCCGACTCAATGTCCTAAATTTGCTCCCTTGCATTGTGTGCTTGCTGATCCATGCTTTCTTGTTAACAAGCTTTCACCACGTTCTCCATTAAGACCGTTTTAACTCCATTTTTACAGAGGGTTAACACTGGATTAATAGGGGTAAACCCCTGTAGACCCCCTGTTATACCCCTGTTAACCCCCTGTTAACCCCTAGCTAATGTACAAGGTGACATTAATCCATGGTTAATAGGACTAGATACGGTCAATTAGGAATCGAAACAAAAACGCCACGCATGGCGTGGCATTTTTGGTAACAAAATCAGAAGTTGATTGACGATTTCACTTTCCTATCTATAGCGTTTCTTTCAGCCAGTTAAAAAATTCGTTTTGCCAGACCTGTGCATTTTGCCCGGACAGTACCCAGTGATTTTCATCAGGAAGGTAGACTAGACGGCTCTTAATCTTTTTGAGCTGAGCTAATTGGAATGCCGCCAGCCCCTGTCCGATTGGAACACGGTAATCTCTTCCACCTTGAAAGATTAAAATCGGGGTGTGCCAATTATTTGCTTTTTCAATCGGATTGAACGCTGTGTAGGATTTTTCATTTTTGCTATCCCAGTATCCCCCCCCTAATTCATGGTTAGCAAAAAATAGTTCTTCTGTGGTTCCATACCAACTTCTCATATCGAACAAACCATTGTGGGCAATGAAGGTCTTGAAACGGTTTTGGTGTACGCCCGCTAATTGGTAAACAGAATAGCCACCGTAACTGGCTCCAATAGCCGCACGACGTGCGGTATCCACGTAAGATTCTTTGGAGATATCGTCTATGGCTGCTAAGTAATCCCGGATAGGCTGACCGCCCCAGTCTTGAGAAATAGCCTCATTCCATTTTACACCCCAACCAGGCATCCCTCTACGGTTTGGCGCGATCACAATATAACCTTGCGATGCAATTAACTGTAGGTTCCAGCGGAATGAATAAAATTGAGTAAGGGCAGACTGAGGGCCACCTTCACAGTAAAGTATAGTTGGATATTTTTTTTCGGGGTTAAAGTTTGGGGGATAGATGACCCATGAAAATAGATCTGCTCCATCGGATGCCTTGGTGGTACGTTTCTCAATTTTGTTTTCGCTAATATTTGCATACTTAGCATCATTGACTTTGGTGACCGGAGTTAAGGACTTGCTTTTCAGATCAAAACTAAAGATTTCGGTTGCGCGGGTAAATTTTGTTGAACTGACGATCAATTTATCATTTACCTGACCAATAATGCCCGTAATATCAAAGTCGCCTTCCGAAATTTGATGGATCTTAGGTAAGCCTTTTGTTTTGATATTTGTAGGGACTTCAAGTTCAAATAATTGTACGGTGCCTTTCGTAGCAGCGGTGAAATAGATTTTTCGATTGTCATTGCTCCAAATAAAGCTATTGACTGTACCATCCCAATGCGCCGTTAAGTTAAGACGGATTGAACTGTTTTTATCGAATAAGATGATGTTATTTTTGTCCGATTCATAACCATCGGTCTTCATGCTGAGCCAAGTTAGGCTCTTTCCATCGGGAGAATAGGTTGGGGCTGTATCATACCCATTCATTCCTTCTGTCAGGTTGGAAGTCGTTCCGCTGGCGATATCATAGCGATAAATATCGGTATTGGTACTAACGGCATAGTCTGTTCCGAATTTCTTTTTACAGACATACAGCACGGCCTTGCTATCTGGAGACCAGGCAAAATCTTCGGCGCCACCAAATGGTGCTTGCGGGCTATAGAAGGGTTGGTCCTTCAACAGGTCTACCGGCTCACCAACTTTACCATCAACAAAACTCGCTACAAAAGGATGACTGAACTTGCCATCATTGAAGGTGTCCCAATGTCTATAGTCTAAGTTGTCATAGATATAAGCGTCTGATTTTGGTAATTCGGGATATTTGTCTGTGCTGTGGTATTTTTTTACAAGAACGGACTGGCTGAAGAGTATTTGTTTTCCGTCGGGTGAAAACTTAACATTTTCCAATTCCATGTCACCAGACGTCAATTGTACTGCTTCTCCTTTTGACAGATTTTTTTTCCAGAGTTGACCTTTGGACAAGTAGATAACATCGCCATTTTTTTCGATTTGAACCACAGACTCGCCACCTTTCTGATCGGTGAACTGATTAACGGCTCCATTTGTAAGTGAAACCGTATATAGATTTTTTTCACTTGAATTACTTTCCAGGTTATAATTGGAAACACCATACACCAGTGTTTTGCCGTCTGCTGAAAGTCCCTCTGCTGATACACGTCCAAGTTCCCAAAGTGTAGTTGGGTTCATGGGTTGTTTGGAGGTTTGGGCGTTGCTTAAATTGCATGTTATCATTGCTAATGCAAATATTGTAAGTTTTTTCATATTGTTATGCTGAAAAATATCTTTGCAAGTTACAGATTTTGCCAATAAAACTTAAGGAAAGCAAAAAATAGCCATCAATCTGTATGTTAATGGCTATAAAGGGAAATTTTTATTTTTTTAGAAATACTTCGATAAGTACCCAGTATATTTTAAAATGTTGTCTATTGATCTGCATGGTCATTGTCAAATTGATACCAATTTATTTTTGTCGAAACACGCATGAGAATGGCCAGAATAATAAAGATTCCAATAGTTCCGGCGATTAACGAATAATCTCTGAGCTGCATCAATACATAAATAAAGAGATAAAATATGCCTAATATCGAACTGAGAAGCGCTGCGGTCTTCGCATCCTTGGTAATAGCTTTGATAAAACTGCCAATAAGTAAGACTGTCGCCATTGTTGCTGTCACATAAGCCAAATTAAAGCCGATATGTTCTGATAAGGCCAACAGCAAAGTGTAGAAAAGCACCATGGCTGCGCCGATTAGTATGTATTGAATGATATGAACTCTTTTTTTCTTGATTACTTCCGTAAATAGGAGTGAAGTAAAGGTGAGGATAATGATCAAAATGCCGTATTTGGCAACTCTGGTTGTCTTTTGATAGTTGTTGATGTCGGGTAAAAAATGAATGGTAATCATATCTGTATTGTCCAATAAATTGTTTGCGGAAGTGCCCGGCGGAGTGGTAGTTTGTGGCGTTGTTGGTTCGTTGGTATCGTTGGTATCGTTGGCGTTTTCTATGTTGGCGTCAAAGCGATAGATGTTGTGAGCGTCACCGACCCATTGTTGTGGAAGTTTGCGGCTGAAAGATGGAATTTCCCAGGATGCGGAAAAATTTGAAGCTTCCGTATTTCGTTTGCTTGGTAGAAACGCACCTGTAAAACTTGGATTAGCCCAGTTTCCTTTTGCTTGGATATTTGTTTGGTCGCTAAGGGGCAAAAAGTTGAGGGACTTCGATCCTTTTAAATCCAGTTTGATCTTGAAATGATTATTATCGTCCTGAGGGGTTAATGGTACAGCACAAACCAAATTTTGATTAAACAGATTGAGATTATTGAAATCTGGATCGAAAACTATATCCTGACCATCCCAGTTCAATGTTGGGCGCTTTCCGAGTCCTTTAAAATCTTGGATGCCAAAAATAAGCTTACTGCCTTTCCAGTCAATATTTTCGACTGGAATCTCCAGTTTTTCTGGGTTTAATTTGCCAAAATTTCCTTCCACGGTAATGTTGCTGCTGTAAACTACAGAAGTATAAATTCCTCTTGAAAGATGTTGGGGAGAAATAGCTGTAACGATATTGGAAGTTTTAGGTAAGACAAATATCCATTTAGTCTCTTCTCTCAGGTTAGATTTTTCAGTTTTTTCGGCCGATAAAGGGACCGTTTCGCGATAGGGGATGGCAAGTACTGGACTGGACACTACTTGGTCTTTTCCCCAATTGAGGGCGATGCCTCCGGACACTCCCTGTTCCCTTGATTTTCTTTCTTCAATTAAATCACGAATTAATGCAAGAGGGATAAGCAAGATTAAAGAAAGAAATAAGATGACGAATAGTTTTAGTACAGTGGAATTGCTGATTTTCTCAAACAATGAAGAGGGCTCCATTGGAGATGAATTGTTGTTGTCCATGGTTTTAGCTGTTTAGGTTTATTTGAATGTTTTTGCTATACAGTGCGATTTGAAGTTCGGTGAGCTGTAACTGTAACATGTCCTTAAATTCTAAATGATGAAATCGCTGAAGTGTTCGGCCTTTTTGAAAGTTCTTTTTGTAATAACTGAAGTATTCTGGGAACAGTATTCCGCCAATGAGGACCATCCCAAAAAGGTATAAGCTGATCTTTCCATTACCCAACAACAAATACTGCATCGCAATTTCGTCTTGGATTTCTGTTCCAGTTTCGGTCAGAATGTGAAAAACGTCATGGTTTTCTAATTTAGGCATCACTTCGAAGCCCTTACTTTCGTAAAAAAGGCCAAGCGAGTGACCAATGCTTCTGACAGGATAATTTAGAAATTCTTCCTTGCGAATTCCCCAAGCCTTTTTATTCCATTTAAAGACTGTCGCATAGATTTTGGAGGACCAGTCGTAGAGGTGCAACATGAGTTTTAATCGGATTTTTTTCATATTTCTTTTTTTTAAAAGTACTTTGTTTTTCAAAGTGCATGGATAAAAAAATTATTTGTATTGTTGTTTTATTAAATTTTCTAGTGCAGCAAGGTGATTTTCAAATGCTTTTAGTCCTTTAGCAGTTCTTTTATATCGGGTATTTGGCTTTCGTTCGACAAAGCTTTTCTCGACAACAATATATTCTTCTTTTTCCAACGTTTTCAGATTGGAGGCAAGGTTACCATCCGTTACCTCCAACAATTCTTTCAATGAATTGAAATCGTACTCCTCATTTGCCGCGAGAATACTCATTATCTGGAGTCGTACTCTGTTTTCAAATATTTTGTCATATAGAGAAAGATCTAATTTCACGATTCGTATTTTTTGTAAACGATAAAACCATAGATGATGTGTAACACACCAAATCCCAATCCCCACAAAAGTAATCCTTTATCCGGAAAAGCTAGCACGATCAGGCCTAGGCAGATTTCTATTATGCCTAGTGCTTTTACTTCGGCAAATGTATAAATACTCCCTGCGGTCAGTGCTAGTCCATAAAATATGAGTAGCATAGCGGCAACCAGCTGGTAGTATCCTTGGATAAAAAACAGCGCCGATACGAAGCCACCTGCAAGTAATGGAATTGAAACTGTAAATAAAAGTGATTTGCTTGTCATGTTCCAAATGGACTGTTTATTTTTTCTCGCCTTTCTACGCGCCATGACAAAACCAGTCACTAAGGATAAGAATAAAATGGTCAGCGCAATGATCAAAAGCACTTGGGATCTTTCCAAATTATTGCCCCCTAATAGCACGGCACTTTGAGGTTGATATATAATATAGTATCCTAATAGTGTTCCCACGAGCGCATAGCAACCCATAAGGACGCCCGATAATCCGCTAATTGAAACAAATTTGGACGATTTTTCCATTAATGATCTGATCTGCCCAAGCTCTTTATATAAATCTTTCTGTTCCATAAAAGTACTTTGATAATCAAAGTAAATGAATAATAATGAATTATGCAAGAGCCTAGGCGAGTATTGAAAAAAAATAAAAAAAAGAGTAAAAAATACTTGCAGGATATATGTTTGGTTTCTATCTTTGTGGCATCAAAAGAAATCCTAATGCGGAAGTGGCGTAATTGGTAGCCGCACCAGACTTAGGATCTGGCGCCGCAAGGCGTGGGGGTTCGAGTCCCTTCTTCCGCACTTGATGTCCTCCCGAACTTAAAACCTCGGGAGGATTTTTTTATGAATGCGATATAGCTAAAAAGAGTATGAATATTTCACACGAGAATGTAGATGCAATCAATGCGGTAGTCAACGTCGCATTAGCACCTGAAGATTATAATCCTCAAGTCGACAAAGAGATTAAAGCGCAAGCTAAAAAAGCAAAATTGCCAGGGTTCCGTCCAGGTCAAGTTCCTGTTGGACATATCAGACGTACTTATGGTAAGTCTATTTTATTTGATGAGGTCAATAAATTAGTGAATGAAAAAATCACCAATTACATTACTGAAAATAAATTAGAAGTTTTAGGTCAGCCACTTCCTTTGGAAGATGACGCGCAGTACAGCTGGGATTATAAAGACAATTTCAACTTTAAATATGAAATTGGTCTTGCTCCGGCGTTTGAATTGCCTTTCACTGCTGAGACTGAATTTACTTCTTACGAGATCAAAGCTGATGAAGAAACATTGGCAGATCGTATCAAGAACTTGCGTCGTAGCTATGGAAAAATGACTAATCCAGAAGTATCTGAAGAAGGTGATGTATTGTATGCAACATTGAAGCAAGATAAAGAGGATGGTTTAGAGAAAACAACTTCTATACGTACTGATATCGTAGAAGATGCTAAGGTCAAAAAATCATTGGTTGGTCTTAAGAAGGACGATGTTGTTAAGATTGACGTTAAAAAAGCATTTAAAACTGAAGATTTAGCACGGATATTAGGTATTACCGAAGAGGAAGCAACCGCTTTAGATGTAACTAAATTTGAATTGACTGTTAAGAATATCAACCGTTTAGAGGAAGCTGATCTTAATCAAGAATTTTTCGATAAGTTATTCACTGAAGGTGAAGTGACGGAAGAAGCTCAATTCACAGAAAAAGTGAGAGAAGAAGTTGAAAACTTATTCAAACAAAATTCTGATCAAAAGTTACGTAATGACATGTATACTTTTGGTATGGAAAAGGTTGATGTAGCTTTCCCTGAAGAGTTCTTAAAAAGATGGTTGAAAGCAACTAATCCAAGTATTTCTGAAGAAGAATTAAACGAAGGATTTGCCGATTTCTTAAACAACTTGAAATGGACGATCATTGAAAATCGTGTGGTTACAGAAAACGGTCTTGAAGTTAAATATGATGAAGTGATCAATTTAGCGAAGGAACGCATCTATGCGCAAATCAAGATGTATAACATCAATGAAGAGCCTTCTGATGAGCAGTTGAACCAATTTGCAATTCAATTATTGCAAGACCGCGAACAAGGTAATCGTTTGTTTGAAGAAGCTAAAGCTTTGAAGGTATTTGATCACTTGAAGGGTTTAGTTAAATTGAATTCGGAAGAAATCGAATACAAAGAATTCGAGAAATTATCCTAAGCGATTTTTAAATAAAAAGGAAGTCCCTTCAATCTACTGAAGGGACTTTTTTTATTTTCATCGCAGCGTGGCCGCAGCTTTTACACTATTTTTTTGTTGTTCAGATCTTCCACAAATCGCCTGAGTCGGCAGTTATATGGAGCTGAAATACAAAAGCGCTGCTGTTGAAATCGACATGAATTCATGGAATGGGGACAATGCCGTTGGAACGGGAGTTGGGCTATTAGGAGATGAAAAGGGTCCGATTGAGATGGACGAGGTCTGTCTTAGCTTAAAGAGGTATTCCGGAATTGAAAGAGGTTTTCTTGAGTTTGAAGAGACCGGTTGAACTACCCAAAGAATTAGACGGAAAGGGTTAATTGACCTTGCCTTTATTTGTTTCAGCAGGAGTTGTCGTAATCGTTTTCTTGCCAAATGGAAATAGCCGTTTTAAGAACTCGGAGAAGCTGTTGAATTCCTGTCGATACAGTAATCCGAAAGCGCTTATATACTCGCCATCGTTGGGGCTAAGAAGAAAATTTCGGGTGTTTAATCTGTTTGAGGCCCTGAGGACTAAACGGCCATCTTTTCTTAAATAAAACATCGCTTCAGCATCTGTAGAGACCCGATCTGAAAAAACATTTAAATCCGTAAGGGCCTGACTTCTGCGATCCGAGATCCCTCCGGTCAAGACAAGTCTGTCATTAAATAAGCGTAGCGAGGCGGAAGCATCATTTAAAGACTTAATATTAATATCAAAGAAATTGATGTTGAGCGATTGGGCTATAATGTTGTTGATTTGGTTGAATGCTATCTCAGTTCCCGCAGATAACAAAGTATTGTTCACTTCTTTACCGAAGTCAGTTTGTGTGCCAGGGGTAAAACTCCTTCGAACGATCAGACTAAGTGCTTGTTGATTGACATTGTTGGCATCTGAAAAATAACCTTGCAACTCATCCTTAACGCCGGGGTTCTGTGGGAAATTGATATCGAAGGTGATCTCAGGCTGACTTAATTGACCTTTTAAGATCATGTCGGCCTGTGCCAATACGCGTTCGGGATTTTCTTCACGTCCGGCTGCATTATAAAGCGGTGCTAAGCTCGTTCTTTGTTGATAGATGGCGTTGATATTGATATTGGCTTCTGTGGGATTTCCAGCCCATCGCACTGTTCCTCCTTCTTTAAGATCAAAGATCTTATTGATATAATCTTGGGCGGTAAAATTAAATTTTCCACTGTTGATGATAAAATCCCCAAACATTTCAAAATCGCCCAAAGAGGATATTCGCATATTAAGATTGCTATTTCCCCGTCCCGATAATTCGCCCATACTGGAGAATAAATTGATCTCTGCATTGGGGTTGATTAGGAGATCCATATTCATGGTTAGACCGTTGAAATCTCGTTTTTTTGTGTTTTTCTTGATTTTTGTGGAGTCTTTCTCGATAAAGTAAATAAAGTCGGTGTCTGATATGGTGCTCGCGTTGTTGAAAGGGATATTGATAACAGTATTTTCTTCGGATTTAGCACGGATGTTGATATTCATTGCTGAGGTAAGTCCCTTAAACTTGAAATTGCCCGAGGCGTAAGCCGTTCCGTAATATATGTCATTGTCCTTAATTGTGGTATTTAATACTAAAAAATTCTTGGCTTCTGCAGTAATATCTATATCAGGGTCACTTAATTTGTTGAGGTCGACAACTCCATCAATGGTCGCTACATTGTTTTTTGGATCATATACTTTTAATCCTTTTAGAAAGATTCGATTGTTGGTAAGCTCAATTTTATCAGAAAGCCGATAGGGGGTTTTTAGATAATTGATAACCATCGAAGCATTTTCCAATTTGCCGTCGCCTGTAATTTTGGGATTTAGAATGTCACCTTCAATCGTAAGATCTGCGTTCACTTTTCCCTGAATATTGGATACTAAGTTTCGTAAAAATGGCTGGAAAATAAATACATCTGTATTTGCGAGTTTGGCTTTAAGATTAAGCTTATTATTTTCATTTAAGTGATTATAAGAACCTTTTAGCTGAATCAATTTATTACCTTCTTCGATCTTGCTATCTAGTTTTACGTGTTGATTTTCGGGGTCGTAATTAGCACTAAGCGCCAGTGAACCGATGGGAATATTGTTATAGAGGATAGGAGAAGTCTTTATATTGGCTACAACAAAGGGGGATTTAAACACAGCGTTAACTTCAATATTTCCGTTCATATTTCCGGAGAGATTGATGCCGTAAGGCTTGGTTATACCATTTAAGGAGGTGAGGTTAAAGTCCTGAAATTTGAGATTGATCTGATCACTTTCTTCATTGGAAAGTATACCGTCAATGTGGACCTTTTGGTTATCATGACTTAGCGTTAGTTTTTCAAAGTACCATTTTCCTTTCGATATTTTAAGCTGTGCATCATTATTGACTAGCCAGCTCTCTCTATTGATCAAGATATTCGACGGATAGAAATTGATATAGGCAGGTTTGGCATGAGCAAAACGGATGACTCCATTCAGATCTAGACTGTTGCTTGCCTCTAGTTCCGACATTTTGATGTTGAATTGTAAACTATCGTTTGCCAGCGTGTTTGAAATATTGACGTTTTTAATATAGGTACTGTCAGTAAAGTTAATTCGATCAATGGAGGTTTGCAGTTCCATATTTTTCAAATTGGCATTTTGATCGATAATCAGGTGAGTGAGTCGGATACCATTGTACTTCAATTCAGGCGCGTAAAAATTAAAATTAGCCGTTTGTTTTTCACTTTCAAATTTGGCGTTCAATGTTGCACCACTGTCCAGCGCAATATCTTTTTTAAAGAACGTTGCGATAGGCTTGAAATAAGTAATATTAATATTGAGGTCAAAGTCTTGGCGGTTAAACATGTCCTTCTCAAAACCAATAGCCGGGGCATAGCGCATCGCTAAAGCTTTAAAATAAGGAACTATCGTATTGAGGTCTATTCTTCCTTTGAGATCAATATGTCCGATAGCCGACTGCAAGGTTAACGAGCGTTCATTTTCATCTCCTTCTGCTAGAAAATTGATGTTTCGTATAACAAATTGCCCTTTCGAAGAACTGAAGCTTACACTGTCTGATTTAAACTCACCGGTAATATTATTGATATTGTCCCCAATTAAGCTGGTATGGAATTTTGTGTTCGTAATGTTGATGGAATCTCCTTGAAAGAAGTTGATTTTTTTTAGATTAGCTTGCTGAATATCAGCATCTAGATGATAATTGGGTTTGGCGGACCAATCAATATCTGTTGTAAACTTTAATTTTAAATTTGGATCGGATATACTTCCGGATCCGACGAAAAGTTTCTTTTCTGTTTTTCCCTCAATCTGTACATCTTGATAGCTGTAATTCTTAAAGTTGAAATTTGTCAAATTACCTTTTATCATCAAAGCTAGCATTTTGGGATCAGTACCTGCTCCGTCTATTTGTAGATTGAACCCTGTTGTTCCTAAATCTTTTACTTTTGTAATCGCTCCTACATCGAATTTTTTCGATTGGAAGCTACCTGCATATTTGGTTTCTTTCTGGATATCCAGCAATCCATCCGCTGTAACATCACCAATATCGGTCGTGAAAATTCCCTTTGTTTTAAATTTATTGTACAGTCCATGTAGACTTCCTTTGAAAGAAAATCTATTGAAAAGCTGAACAATTTCCGGGAGTTTAAAGTTTTTTAGATCTCCTAAATCGGCAATAACCCGATTTAAGTCTTGATATTCGGATGAAATTGCTACCTGTGGAATGATGAAATCTGTTTTATCGATGTCAGGTAGTCCAATAATTTGTAGATCACCTGCTAAGCTTGTCTTCTTACCGATTGTTAAATCGACCTGACTGGCGTTGATTGCCGATACCGTACCTTCCAAATTTGCTTTTTTAATATGGACATCAAATTGGACCTGGTGCATGGGGGAGGAGAAGAAAGCAATGTCTTCGGAATGAATACGTGAATCTCGCGCTCGAAGTTGTATGTGAACCTTATTGATGAAGTCTGAAAAGTCATCAAAGCTTTTATAACTAAGTTTGATATAATTCTTAAATGTAGAACGGTTGGTTGCCAACATCAGTTCACTGAGTTCAATAGCCGTATTGCTTATCGTTGTGCGTGCAAGAAGACCTTTAATAACCAATCCTTTCTTTTCATGCAGATTAAAGGTCTTAATATCTGCTGAAAATTGATTGGAATCCATTTTAATATTATCAAGATGAGCGTTTAATTTGGAGATTCCTAAATCTCCAAAATCAACCACTTTATTGTAATGCTTGCGTTTGTGGTCAGTGTAGTTGAACGCATTGTTTTTGATGATAACTTCTTTGATCGCAAAGATGAGTTTTTTTGAACTTTTCTTTTTTTCTTTTTCTGGTGGGTTGAAATACCGAATTAAGAATGAAATATTACTGCTATCCTGAAATTGTTCAAAGGAAGCTTCAGTATCTTCAATTGTTAACTTATTGATTACAATCTTGTTCGACTCAATGAACTCAGAGAGGTTGACATTAGCTTCTAGCTTGCCTGAATGTACTATTTTTTTTCCTTGCGGACTATAGAGTTGAAAATCTTCTACTACAATAGATTTGAAGGGCTTAAAATAGATGCTCTTGAGACTTATTTTGGTATTTAGTTCCTTTGATAAATAGTCTACAGCTTTTTGTGCAACATAGTTTTGTACGGGCTTCAACTGCAGGGACAATGCCAATGCAAGCAGTATAATGACTATACTACCCAGGACTATTGACACTATTTTAATTATTTTTTTGATACTTTTGTATTAAAATTTATTACCTCCAGCTATGGCTATTATTTTAGGGATCGAATCCTCTTGTGATGAAACCTCCGCTTCTATCTGTATAAACGGTGAAATTCGTTCAAATGTTATAGCAACTCAGGCAATCCACGCGAAATATGGTGGAGTAGTTCCCGAGTTGGCTTCTCGCGCTCATCAACAAAATATTATTCCAACAGTGGACGAAGCCATTCGCCAAGCAAAAGTAAGCAAAAATCAAATAGATGCAGTGAGTTTTACACGGGGGCCGGGATTATTAGGTGCACTTTTGGTAGGAACGTCTTTTGCTAAGTCATTTGCACTTGCGCAAAATATTCCTTTAATTGATATAAACCATATGCAGGCGCATATTTTAGCTCATTTTATTGAAGATCCGAAGCCAAACTTTCCTTTTTTATGTCTTACAGTTTCTGGTGGTCATACACAAATTGTATTGGTGAAAGATTATTTTGAAATGGAACTTTTGGGGGAGACATTGGATGACGCAGCGGGGGAGGCTTTTGATAAGACCGCTAAAATCTTAAATCTTCCTTATCCGGGTGGACCGCTTATAGATAAATATTCCAAAGATGGAAATCCGACCGCTTATAGGCTTCCTGAGCCACAAATCCCAGGTTTAAATTTCAGTTTTTCAGGATTGAAAACGGCAATACTCTATTTGGTTCAAGACCAATTGAAGCTGAATCCAGATTTTCTGACAGACAATATGGCCGACCTGTGTGCCAGTGTGCAATCGCGTATTGTATCTATTCTGTTGAATAAATTAAAGAAAGCGGCAAAGGAAACTGGCGTAATGGATATCGCTATCGCAGGTGGCGTTTCGGCTAATTCTGGTCTCCGACAGAGCTTGATTGAAATGGGTGATAAATACAACTGGAGGGTATTCATTCCAAAATTTGAATATTGTACGGATAATGCAGCAATGATTGCGATTGCGGGCTATCATAAATTTTTAAAGAAAGATTTTGTGGGTCAGGATGTGGCTCCTATGGCTAGAATGCATCTATAATCAAGTAGGGTGTTTCAAGTTTCCCACGGCAATTTCATTGTTCATGGGAAACTTAGTATAGTTACTATTTTATAATGGCGAACTATATCCATAGGCTTGTGCTGCCGAGTTAAATACGTTTTTCTTAGGCTGGTAGAAATTCAGTTCATAACCTTCAGCTCCCCAAAAGATACTGATAAAACTGATCCCTTGTGCTGATCGTAATACTGTTAGTATGTGAAAAGCATCGTTGTCAAATTGGCCGCCGTCATCAACACGCCAGGTACTGATGTCATCATACAAGGCTGGAAAATCCAAATTGATCAACTGCTCGTCCTTGGCGTACGAAAATACGGCTAAGGCAGAGTCTTGTTGATTTTCAAAAACCGTAAGATTAAACTCCGACTGATCGCTGAGTATCGCTATGGTTGTGCTTTTGTTAATCTTTCTGTTGTATTTTTTTTCAAGTTGCTCCCTAATATTTGTGGAAGTTTCTCTTTGAACTTGTGTAAACTTCTCGATTTTATACTGCTCTATAAAAGCCTTGTTGACCAGCATACCAAATTCACCGGATTTAACTGCAGCGCTAACTTTAAATAATGAACCTTCACTATTTGCAAAGTTCTGTGCGGTCTGTCTACCGTTGCTCCCCTTACTATCTGTTTTATTCTGAACAAACTCAAGGGGGCTGACTTGGTCTTCTACGATAACATAATTATATTTTTCGGGACTTTCCATTGCCTGATCCATCGGAAGAGCGATAAGTGAGTCCCTTTGCTGGTTTAAAAAACCAAAGTATGGTGAAATTGTTTCTTCCGTATTTTCATGCTTAATTGCAGTCTTGGATTGATGTTGATTGTTGCCACAAGCATATACTGTAAGTAGAAAAATAGCTAAAAAAAATGACTTCATAAGCATCTATATTTTTTTTTGTGAAATATAAGGCTTTCGTGCATCATAATGAAAAGATTTAAACTTTAATATTATGATGAACTCCAAATTGAATATTTACCGCAAAGAATGGCTGGATGTTATTTTTGCTGGTCGTAACAAAATGTACGGCGCTTACGAGTTGCGAAATCTCTCTGATAAAGCAACAAATTTGGGTTTGGGAATTGTGGTTTCTTTTGCAGTTTTGCTGATCGCAGGGTCCTATGCATATAATACATATTTTAAGCAAACTGTTCCCGCCGTGATTTATAAAGTACAAGATATTGGACCCGACATGCTGGAAGAAATTCAAAAGAAGGAAGAGGAGAAAGAAGAGGTTCCTGAAGAACCTGTCATGATGCAGGAGAAGGCCCCGCAGCAGGTTGCCCAAGATGTATCCAAATTTGATCTGGTTAGAATGCCTGATATAAAAGTGGCCAAAGCAAATCAAGTTACGGAAGAACTTGTGAGTCAGGATGAACTGAAGAATCCCAATACGATGACTTCAAGGATTACATTGAAGGCAAGTCCATCGGGTACATATATTGCGCGCGGTGAATTTGGTTCTTCGAAAAGAGATGGTGATATTACTGGCTCCGGGATTGGTTCGGTATCCGGCGGTGGAACCGATGGTGATGCTAACAATACATTTACATCGGTGGAGATTATGCCAATACCTGTAGGAGGGTTGCCCGCGTTTATGAAATGGATTGCCGAGAATTATAACTTTCCGCAACAGGCTTTAGATCAAGGGGTGTCTGGTGTCATAGAGGTTTCTTTTGTCGTTGAGAAAGATGGGTCATTGACAGATATTGCTGTCAAACGTGATATGAAATTTGGTACCGGGGAGGCTGCTATAAACTTATTGAAGAAAGCGAAAAAATGGAAACCTGGTGTACAGAATGGACTTAAAGTGCGTGTGGCATATACGTTACCGATCCGTTTAAGTGCTGTAAGCCAATAAGCTCTTCTTAACTTTATTTAACAAATCATCAATTAAACTTTTGATAGCCGATACGGCTCTTACTAATAAATAAGTTGAAAAAGAGTACTTATAAAAAAAATGATTGTTGGTTTTAAAAAAATAAAGAAATGAAAAAATTGATGTTAAGTTTGGCTTTATCTGGATTGATGTTAGCCGGTTTCGCTCAAGAAAAAAAAGATGTTAAACCAGAATTGAAAGAAATGCAAACTTCCATGCATAAACATAAAAGCGGAAGGATGCACGATGGTTTTAAAAATAAAACTCCTGAGGAAGTAGCTAAGATGAAAACTGATCGCATGGATCAAAAGCTGAAATTTACGGATAAACAGCGTAAAGATATCTATGCATTTCATTTGAAGCAAGCACAGGATCATCAAAAAATGGCCGCTGAACGAAAGGAACATCGTGCAAAAATGAAAAAGCAACGTGTGGCGGAACATGAAAAAATGATGGGAATGTTAACACCAGAGCAACAAAAAACGTTAAAGGATTCTTACGCTGAAAATCGAAAAATGCACAAAGAGCATTGGAAAAAAGACAGACAGCTCAAAAGAAAAGACGTTAAAAAAGGAGAACTGAATAAAACAAATGACGCCGACGTAAAAGCATCATAAACATTAAACAAGGATAGTTTTCATATTAAATATTGGTGAGTGTTAGTAGAGGAGGGAACCGTTGGTTCCCTCTTTCTTTTTTTTTATTCTTTATTTTTTTGTTGTTCTTTCCACTGTTTGGAGAATGATTTTTCTGACAACTTAGGTAATTCACGCTGATGCCCCCATGTTTTCTGAAAGAATTTTCGGATGAAAAAATTTTTGAATTTTCCACCGAAAAAATCGACCAATTTTCTCCGCATAATTCCATAAGTGAACCATTGCCAGGCTTTTTGTTCCGTTTTTGAAGCTAGACCTTGATCAACTGAATCTTTTCTGTTCACAAGAAGCATACGTTGTATGTCAATACCTACCGGACAGACCTCAGTACATTTTCCACAGAGTGTAGAGGCGTAGCTCAGGTGTTTAAATTCCTTCATCCCATTTAAATGAGGTGATATGAGTGATCCAATTGGGCCTTGATAAGTTGTTTCATAAGTATGGCCACCGATGTTCTGATAGATTGGGCATACATTCAAACAGGCACCGCAACGGATGCAATATAAGCCCTGACGCTGTTCTTTCTGAGCGAGAAGTTTGCTGCGGCCATTGTCTAGCAGAATGACGTACATCTCTTCGGGACCGTCGGATTCGTAAGCCTGTTTCGGCCCGGTAAGTAGTGTATTGTAAACCGTTAAATTCTGACCAGTACCGTGTGTAGATAAAAGCGGCCAAAAGATGTCTAAATCTTGTAGGTTGGGAATTATTTTTTCTATTCCAACTACAGCGATATGTGTTTTCGGGAACGTCGATGTCAATCGGGCATTTCCTTCATTTTCAGTAATCGCTAGGCTACCAGTTTCAGCGATCAGAAAATTGGCTCCTGTAATTCCGACTTCTGCTGATAAGTAGCGATCACGAAGTAGTTCACGCGCCTTCATTGTCAGTTGCTCTGCGGAAGCATCCAATGGAGTGTCAAATTTTTCATGGAAAAGCTTAGCAATATCTTCCAGGCTCAAGTGCATGGCTGGGGTAACAAAGTGATAGGGTTTTTGATCGAGCAGCTGTATAATATATTCGCCCAGATCGGTTTCTATTGCATCAATATTTTTGGAAGCCAGAAAATGGTTAAGCTCAATCTCTTCTGTTGTCATCGATTTAGACTTGACTACAGACTTTGCCTTTTTACGCTGAATGATCGCATAGATCTCTTCCAACGCTTCTGTGGCGTCGTTTGCCCAGATGACTTTTCCACCTCGGGCAGTGAAATTGGCTTCAAACTGCAACAGGTAGCGGTCGAGATTTTCCATGACCTTCCACTTAATCAAATTGGCTTTTATCTTGCTATTTTCAAGATCTGCAAATTTACTCTTGCCTTTTTCGAAAGCCATGCTGTATTTGTCGATATTGTAATTGATAATATCGCGGTGTTTGGTGTCAAATGCTTTTTGCGCACTTTCCTTTATAAATGCATTAGCGGTACTCTCTGCCATCTAATCTGCTGGTTTTTCACAAAAAAAAGTTGGTAAAAATTACCAACTTTTAAATATACTGTTAATAAATTGTTTCTCGAAAATCGAGGTAAAAATTTATGCTTTTATCGCAATATTTAAGCTGAGCTCGTCCAACTGTTCTTGGTGGATGGTTGACGGTGCATCAATCATAACATCTCTTCCTGAATTGTTTTTCGGGAAGGCGATGACATCGCGGATGGTATCTAAGCCTGCCAATAAAGATACTAGTCGGTCAAAGCCAAAAGCGAGTCCGCCGTGTGGGGGAGCGCCATATGTAAAGGCCTCCATCAGGAATCCGAACTGTTTTTTTGCTTCTTCGGAGCTGAACCCTAAATGTTTGAACATGAGTGATTGAAGTTCTCTGTCGTGGATACGGATTGATCCCCCACCGACTTCTACGCCATTTAATACAAAGTCATAGGCATTTGCTCTCACTTCTCCAGGATTGGTATCCAAAAGTGGAATATCTTCTGGTTTGGGTGAAGTGAACGGGTGGTGCATGGCGTGGTAACGACCGTTTTCTTCGTCCCATTCCAATAGCGGGAAGTCAACGACCCAAAGCGGTGCGTAGGTTTCTTTATTACGGAAACCCAATTGTGCAGCAACTTCAAGGCGTAGTTCATTGAGTTGTTTGCGCACTTTGTCTGTTCCACCAGCCATAATTAACAATAGGTCGCCAGGTTTCGCGTGGAACGCATCTGCAATTGCTGACAGCTGTTCTGGCGTGAAAAATTTATCCACAGAAGACTTTACTGAGCCATCTTCATTGACACGAGCATAGACCAATCCAGTTGCACCGATCTGTGGACGTTTGATGAATTCTGTCAGTGCATCCAATTGTTTCCTGGTGTAATGGGCACAGTTTTCAGCATTTATCCCTACCACTAATTCTGCGGCATCAAATACGGGGAAACCTTTTCCTTTGGCCACGTCGTTTAGTTCGACAAACTGCATTCCGAATCGGATGTCCGGTTTGTCGGATCCGTATAGACGCATGGCGTCTGCGTATGTCATGCGTGGAACGTTACCTAGATCAATACCTTTAATTGTTTTGAAGATATGTTTTGCAAGCCCTTCGAAGATATTTAAAACATCTTCTTGCTCTACAAAGGACATTTCGCAATCTATTTGCGTGAATTCTGGTTGGCGATCTGCACGTAGATCTTCATCGCGGAAGCATTTTACAATTTGAAAATAGCGGTCGAAACCTGAGACCATCAAGAGTTGCTTGAAGGTTTGAGGTGATTGTGGTAAGGCATAAAATTCTCCAGGATTCATCCGAGAAGGGACGACAAAGTCACGTGCTCCCTCGGGAGTTGATTTAATTAGATAAGGGGTCTCAACTTCCAGAAAATTTTGGGAGTCAAGATAACGGCGGATCTCTTGTGAAGTTTTATGGCGTAAAATAAGGTTTTCGCGTACTGGGTTACGGCGTAAATCCAGATATCTGAACTTCATTCGAATATCATCGCCACCATCTGTTTCATCTTCTATGGTAAAAGGAGGTAATTTAGCGGCATTTAGTATTTCAAGATTTAAAACCTTGATTTCAATATCTCCAGTGGGGATTTTAGCATTTTTATTCGAGCGTTCGATAACCTCTCCAGTTACCTTGATGACATATTCTCTTCCGAGTTCACGGGCACTGGCGCGTAAAGACGCATCATCATCTGCATTGAACGTTAATTGTGTGATACCATATCGGTCTCTAACATCGATGAAAGTCATACCGCCTAAATCGCGGGATTTTTGAACCCATCCACTTAGGGTAACCGTCTTCCCTAAGTCAGCTAGTGTTAATTCTCCACAAGTGTGTGTTCTGTGCATATCGTTATGAAAATTATATTTGACGCAAAATTATTGGTTTTACTCGACAATAACGAATTCTACTTTGGTTATTTGAACGACCTTCTCCCACTTTCTTCCACAATACTCTATGGTCTTTTTTATGGCTCCCACTTTATCCCCTTTTTACTAAAAAAGTGGTTGAAATTAAGTTGATAGGCCTAGAATTTTTACAATTCATTTCTAATTTTTTAGCGAAAAGTATGGAAAATAAACTGTTCTATCGCATGGGATTTTATAAGTTAATAGGGGTTTAACTGCTTGTAAATTAGGTTTTGCAGGATTTTTTATTCAAAGGAGATTTTGTTTGTTGTAGCTATTTATCGATGTGGAAAACTTTTTTATGTTATAAAGTGGGGGAAAGTGGGAGAAAGTGTATACTTTTACATTTAAATTAGAATAGGATAATTGACGATATGACTCAGTTAATCGGTGAATTTGAATGCAAGTTAGACGCCAAAGGAAGAATGGTGTTGCCAGCTGCGCTCAAGAGGCAAATGCCTCATGTAGAGCGGGATGGTCTTGTTGTGAATCGCGGTTTTGAGAAACATCTGGTTTTTTATCCACGGGAAGAATGGGATTTGATGACAGCTAAACTGGCGAAATTAAATCAATTCGATCCCAAGGTTCGTGCGTTTGTGCGTGCTTTTACACGCGGTGCAACCGAATTAACTTTGGATGCTGCAGGTCGTGTTTTGTTGCCGAAAAGCTTGTTGGAGTTTGCAGGTATACATGCCGAATTGGTTTTGGCCTGTCAGTTTAATAAGATTGAGGTTTGGTCTAAGGAAGGGTATGAGGAGTTGATGGGCGACGGTGGTGTGGAGGATATATCATCTTTAGCGGCAGAGGTAATGGGAGATATTAATTTTGGATTATAAGCGTATGGAAAATGTCTATCATGTTCCGGTCATGTTACAAGAATGCTTGGATGCGTTGGCGATTAAGCCGAATGGCGTCTATGTGGATGTGACTTTTGGTGGTGGTGGTCATTCTCGCGAGATTTTAAAGAGATTGGGACCAGAAGGGAAGCTGTTTGCTTTTGATCAGGATCCGGATGCATTGAAGAATGCAATCGACGATCCTCGCTTCACATTGATACATCAGAACTTTAGGTTTTTAAAGAATAGTCTTCGTTTGGAAGGTGTGCGTGCAGTAGATGGGGTTTTGGCAGATTTAGGAGTTTCTTCACATCAATTTGATGCTGCGGACCGTGGTTTTTCTATTCGCTTTGATGCTGATCTGGATATGCGTATGGATCAGGTTGGTGATCTAGACGCGAAGTCACTCTTAGCCACCTATGCAGAGGAAGATCTCCATCGCATTTTTGGTATGTACGGAGAGATTATGAATGCTAAGTCGCTTGCGAAAACAATTGTTACGGCGCGTTTGGTTCAACCGATTCAAACTGTTTCAGAATTAAAAGAGGTGATTCAACGGATGGTTCCGAAAGGTAAAGAACATAAGTATCATGCGCAGGTGTTTCAGGCGCTTCGTATCGAGGTGAATCGTGAGTTGGATGCTTTACAGGAATTTTTGTTGCAGACGGTGGACGTGCTCAACGTGGGTGGGCGATTGGTTGTTATGTCCTATCATTCTTTGGAAGATCGTTTGGTTAAAAATTTTATGGCCAAAGGTAAGTTCAAAGGAGAGGTTGAGAAAGATTTTTTTGGAAATGAAATTAAGCCATTTCTTGTGGTTAGCCGTAAAGCGATTACGGCTTCTGCAGAGGAACTGGCTTTAAATAATAGATCGCGCAGTGCGAAACTGCGCATTGCTGAAAAGTTGGGTGTGTCTTAAAAATGGAGCGAGAGGATGAGCAGAAATACGATAAGACAGAAAGAGTTGAGTGAAGAAGTTCAAGAGGAACTGCAAGAAACTGTCGAAGAAAAGGCCGAACAAACAGAAGCGTTTATTAAAACGCTTTTTACCGTTGGAGACCTTTCGTTAAACAGAATATTGCATTACTTGCCATTTGGAGCATTTATAGCCTTTCTGATGCTATTGTATATTTCCAATCGTCATTTTGCCGAGCGAACTATTCGGAGTATCGATAAAGTGAGTAAAGAGGTGAAAGAATTGGGGTGGGATCATAAGTCTCTCTCTGCTGAACTGATGAAAATGTCTACACAAACAGAAATTGCTAAGCGTGTGGATTCTTTGGGTTTGAAAGAGCGAGTGGAGCCACCGATCAAGATCGAAGTTATAGAGAATAAAGAAGATAAATAGGAAGAGTTATGAGTATCAGAAATACGATTCTTGTTCGTGTCTACTTTGCTTTTGGGCTTATCGTGTTGCTTGCGTTTTTGGTGTTTGGAAAAATGGCAAAGTTGCAGTATGTCGATGGGCAGCATTGGAAAGCTTTAGCGGATAGCCTTTCTATTCAGGAACGGGAGGTGGAAGCTGCTCGTGGGAATATTTATTCGAATGACGGGAGTTTGCTGGCTACTTCAGTGCCTGAATATGAGCTTCGTTTTGATGCTATGGCTATTCCGGAAGAGGATGAAGAGTATTTCAACTTAAAAGTTGACTCCTTGGCGATTAAGCTTGCTGATTTCTTTAAAGATAAATCATCTCGGCAGTATTTGACATTATTAAAGCAAGCACGGAATAAAAAGCAGCGCTATTTGTTGCTTAAACGTAATGTGTCGCATCAGGATTTGAAACGTGTAAAGCAATTTCCTCTGCTTAAATCTGCTCGTGTCAATAAGGAGCGTTTTCCAAGTTGTTTGATTACAGATCGCCAAAACAAACGTATTTTGCCTTTTGTCAATCTTGCTGCAAGAACCATCGGCTATAAAAATGTGAAAGAAAATATTCATGTTGGACTGGAAGGTGCATATGGAGAATATATCGACGGAAAAAGTGGGAAAAGATTGATGCAGCGCATCGCAGGAGGTGTATGGATTCCTGTCAACAAAGATATCGAGGTTGCTCCAGTTGATGGGTCTGATATTATCTCTACCATTGATGTAAATATGCAGGATATGGCGCAAAGGGCGCTAGAGAAGCAGATGATTACGAGTAATGCGGATGAGGGCTGTGTTGTGATGATGGAGGTGAAAACAGGGGAGGTGCGTGCGGTGGCCAACTTTATGCGTGATAAGGATGGAGTCTATCGTGAAAAGTTCAATCTTGCCATTGCGCAGAGTGCGGATCCGGGGTCAACATTTAAGTTAGCTTCTTATTTAGCTTTGATTGATGATAAAAAAATAGACTCGAGCACAACTGTGAATATTGGTAATGGTAATTGGCCAATTTACAAACATACCATTCGGGATTCACATGCGCCCAAGAAGTCGATAATTTCGGCTAAAAGGGCTTTTGAGGAATCGTCGAATGTGGGCGTTACTAAATTTGTTTACCAAGCGTATAAAGATAATCCAGATCAATTTACCTCGAAGCTGCATTCTTTCGGTTTCGGGAAAACATTAGGTCTACAGATTCCGGGAGAAGGGGTACCTCTGGTAAAATCGTCGAAGAGCAAGAGCTGGAGTGGATTGTCTTTGGTACAGATGGCTTATGGCTATGAAATGAAGATTACCCCGTTGCAAACGTTGACGTTTTATAATGCTGTTGCGAATAACGGTAAATTGATAGCGCCACTCTTTGTTAAGGAAATTAGGCATTTGGGGAATACGATTCAAACGTTTAAGGCTAAGGTCCTCAACGAAAAGATAGCGTCAGACCATGCTTTATCAGAAGTGAGGGGAATGATGGAAGGGGTGATGATTGAAGGGACGGGTAAAAGCGTAGCTAGCCCGCTGTATAGTTCTGGTGGAAAAACTGGTACGGCCCAGATGGCAGATGGTTCGAGAGGATATGGTGCGAGACGCTACCAATCTTCCTTTGCAGGATATTTTCCAGCTGAGGATCCGAAATATTCCATCATTGTGGTGATCCGCAACCCGAGAAATGGATATTATGGCGGATCAGTTGCGGGGCCTGTCTTTAAAGAGCTTGCCGATATGGTGTACGCGAACGATATGGAGATGAAAGGAAAAAAGACGTTTAAAGCGGTCAATGTAGGTGGAAGAATGCCGTTGACTTTACAGGGGTCGAGAGAAGCGAGTAAAAAAGTGTACGATAGATTGGGGATTAATACGGTCAATTGGGATACAATTGCACGGGGAGAAGTGGATACGTCTACACGGGGAGTGCCGTTTGTAGATTTGAAATATAGAGAAGGAATCGTTCCGAATGTTGTTGGAATGGGATTGATGGATGCCTTATATGTGGTAGAAAATGCAGGCTTTAAAGCGCACGTGACTGGAAAAGGGAGAGTGGGGATGCAGTCACTCGTAGCTGGACAGAAACTGCCTTTTGGGACGGCGATAAATTTAGAACTTAAGTAATGATGGATTTAAAAAAAGTATTGCATGCCATCCCTGTTCAGCAGGTTGTGGGTAACCTTGAAGAGGTTGATGTGCACTCTTTGTGCTTTGATTCCAGAAAAGTAACGTTGGGAAGTCTGTTTATCGCTGTGAGAGGTGTGCAAACGGATGGTCATCTATTTGTAGAGAGGGCAATTACTTCGGGAGCAAGAGCAGTTATTGTAGAGCAGTTGCCAGAAGATATATTGGACTCTGTAGCGTATATTTTAGTCGCCGATTCTGCTTATGCACTAGGTGTAGTCGCAGCTAATTTTTACGGAAATCCTTCGGAAAAACTCAAGTTGGTCGGTGTCACAGGAACGAATGGTAAAACGACAGTTGCTACATTGTTGTTTCAGTTGTTTACTGAATTGGGGTACCATGTGGGACTGTTATCTACCGTGCAAAATCAGATCGGAACGAAGATTATACCGGCTACACATACGACCCCAGATCCTATTCAACTGAATCAGTTGCTGCATGATATGGTTAATGATGGCTGTGATTATGCCTTTATGGAAGTTAGCTCACACGCTGTAGTTCAGGAACGTATCGCAGGTTTAGTGTTTGCGGGTGCTATATTCACGAATATTACGCATGATCACCTGGATTTTCATGGAACGTTCGATAATTATATTAAGGCAAAAAAGAAGTTCTTTGACGATTTAGATGCAAATGCTTTTGCTTTGACCAATGCGGACGATCGAAACGGTCAGGTCATGCTTCAAAATACGGTGGCACATCGGAAAAGCTATGGCTTACGTTCGGGGGCAGATTTTAAAGCAAAGGTTATTGAAAGCCATTTCGATGGTATGCTGATGAGTGTTGACGGACAGGAAGTGTGGGTAAAATTGACCGGTGATTTTAATGCATACAATCTTTTGGCGGTATATACTGCTGCTATCTTACTTGAACAGGAAACTGTGAAAGTGTTGACTGCACTCAGCACGTTGAAAGGTGCAGAAGGAAGGTTTGAAACACTGAAATCGGCTACGGGCATTTTTGGAATTGTAGACTATGCACACACGCCTGATGCTGTGGAAAATGTACTCAAAACGATCAGCGCTCTGAGACGGCCAGAACAAAAAATCATTACAGTCTTAGGGTGTGGAGGCGATCGGGATAAGACCAAAAGGCCTGAAATGGCGGAGGCGGCCTTACGTTACAGTGATCGCTTTTTGATTACATCCGATAATCCGCGCACCGAGGATCCATACCAGATTATTAAAGATATTGAAGCGGGCGTGCTGGAGGATCAAAAGTCGAAGACGCTCTCAATAGCCGATCGTAAGGAAGCGATAAGGGTGGCTTATCAGCTGGCGAACCCGGGCGATATTATCCTGGTGGCGGGAAAAGGACATGAAAAGTATCAGGATATAAATGGTGTGAAGCATCATTTCGATGATAAGGAAGTTTTAGAGAATACATTTAACGAAAAATAGAAATATGTTGTACCATCTTTTTACGTGGCTTAGTGAATACATTCATATACCAGGAGGAGGTTTGTTTCAGTACATCTCCTTCCGTACATCTATGGCTGTCATTGTTTCATTGATCATTACCACGGTTTTTGGGGGGAAATTGATTCAATTCTTACACAATAAGCAAGTTGGAGAGACAATTCGTGATTTGGGACTGGAGGGAGAAAAAAAGAAAGCTGGTACACCGACTATGGGGGGAATTATTATTATCGCAGGTATTCTTATTCCCACTTTGTTATTTGCAAAATTGACGAATATCTATGTGATTATCATGATAGTAACTACATTATGGATGGGAGCAATTGGTTTTTTGGATGATTATATCAAGGTTTTTAGAAATAATAAAGAAGGTCTGGCTGGTAAGTTTAAGGTCGTTGGACAAGTTGGATTGGGAGCGATTATTGCTTGTACGATGTACTTTCATCCTGATATTGTTGTTCGAAAAGGGGTAGATAAACCTACGTCCACCAAACCCGTTGAGGTGGTTATCAACGAAGGCACTGGGGAGAAGACCTATGCAGAAAACGTTAAATCTTCGAAGACAAATATTCCGTTTTATAAAAACAACGAGTTTGATTATGCCAAAGTGTTTAAGATGTTTGGATTGCAAAGTGACTATTTAACTTTTTTTGTTTTTTTAGTTGTGGTAATCTTCATCGTAACGGCAGTATCAAACGGTGCAAATATCACGGATGGCATTGATGGTCTGGCCACGAGTACTTCAGCTATAATTGGTGTCACGCTAGCGATTCTAGCGTATGTGTCTGGTAACGTGATTTTTTCAGATTACCTCAATATTATGTATATCCCCAATTCGGGTGAGCTCGTCATTTTTGCTGGGGCATTCGTAGGGGCCTGTGTCGGATTCTTGTGGTATAATACGTACCCAGCTCAGGTTTTTATGGGGGATACAGGCAGTTTGGCGATCGGTGGTATTATTGCTGCTTTTGCTATCCTGATCCGGAAAGAATTGTTGATTCCGATTTTATGCGGTGTATTTCTTTTAGAGAATGTTTCGGTTATTCTTCAGGTGTCGTATTTCAAATACACAAAAAAGAAATATGGTGAGGGGAGAAGAATCTTCCTGATGTCGCCATTGCATCACCATTTTCAGAAGAAGGGCTATCACGAAGCGAAAATAGTAACACGTTTTGTCATTGTAGGAATTATATTGGCTATTCTTACTATCGTAACATTGAAAATTAGATAATGATGTCAAATATTGCAACAACATATTATCCTCAATCTGGAAGTTTGGTCATTTTAGGCGCAGGCGAAAGTGGCGTTGGAACGGCGATTCTCGGAAAAGAAAAGGGATTTGATGTATTTGTGTCAGATAAAGGGCTTATAGCGGATCATTATAAGGAACAGTTGAAAGCTGAGGGAATAGCATTTGAAGAAGGTAATCATGATGAGGAGCGTATATTGAAAGCTGCTTTAGTTGTGAAGAGTCCTGGTATTCCGGAGCATGTGCCTTTGGTGGTCGCATTGAAAGCAAAGAATACCCCTGTAATTGCTGAAATCGAGTTTGCAGCACAATATACAGATGCAAAGTTAATTTGTATTACTGGATCAAATGGGAAATCGACGACCACCATGTTAACCTATGAGATCCTTAAACGTGGGGGCTTAAATGTTGGATTGGCGGGTAACATCGGGAAAAGTTTTGCATTACAAGTAGCTAAAGAAAAGTTTGATTGCTATGTACTGGAAATATCGAGCTTTATGTTAGACGATATGTACCACTTTAGGGCCGATGTTGCTGTTATACTGAATATTACTCCTGATCATTTGGATCGATACGATCATAAAATGGAGAATTATGTGGATTCAAAATTCAGGATGATTCAAAATCAAACAGAGAAAGATTATTTTATATACTGTCTGGACGATCCGGAAACTATTAAAGGATTGGAAAGACATCATAGTAAAGGGACTTACTTACCTTTTACGCAAGAGCAACTTGTCGAATTGGGCGCTTATTTGAATGCCAATAAGACAATAATTATCAATACACCAAATAACGATACATTCACTATGAGAGCTGAGGAATTGTCATTGCAGGGGAAGCATAATATTTATAATAGCATGGCTTCCGGGCTAATCGCGAAAGTGCAGGAATTGAGAAATCAAGTGATGAAGGAGAGTATGGGATCGTATGTGAACATTCCACATCGGCTTGAGCATGTGGCCTGTATCGGCGGTATAAATTACATTAACGATTCAAAGGCAACGAATGTCAATTCAGTCTGGTATGCGCTGGAAAGTTTCTCTACACCAATCGTGTTGTTATTGGGTGGGGTAGATAAAGGAAATGATTACGGTATGCTCGCTGATTTGGTTAAAGACAAAGTACGCGCTATTGTTTGTTTGGGAAAAGATACAGCTGCGATTCATAAGGCATTTGAACATGATGTGGAGATTATTGTAAATAGTACATCCATGCAAGATGCGGTTGTGTTGTCTTCGCATTTAGCTCAAAAAGGGGATACGGTATTGCTATCTCCCGCATGTGCTAGTTTTGATTGGTTCAAGAACTATGAAGACCGTGGCGATAAATTTAAGGCTGCTGTCATGGAATTATAAAAGGTATAACCCAATAAAAGGAGGAAGTATATGCTACAGACTATAATGTCTAAATTGAAGGGTGATCGATGGATATGGATCATTGTGATTATCTTATCGGGATGGTCACTTTTGGCTGTATATAGTTCGGTGGGCACCTTGGCTTACAAAGAGGGAAAGGGTACCGAAATGTATTTGCTAAAGCACTTTTCTATCATCGCTGTTGGGTTTATTCTAATGTATCTTTCTCATAAGCTGGATTATAGGTATTATGCCGGGATATCAAAAATAATGATGGGTATTACGATCCCTTTATTGTTGTTTACGCTCTTATTTGGTAGTAAAGTTAATGAGGCCAGTCGTTGGTTGACCATTCCGGGTATAGGTTTAACCTTTCAAACTTCAGATTTGGCGAAGCTGTCACTCATCGTCTTTTTGGCAAGGATGTTATCGCGGAAACAGGAAGAGATCAAAGATGTAAAAAAATCATTCTTACCCATTATGGGATCTGTATGTGGCGTTTTTATTCTGATCGCTTTGGCTAATTTATCCACCGCATTGATGCTGTTTGGCGTGAGTGTTTTATTGCTCTTGATCGGTCGGATTAGTTTTAAGCAAATCGCCATTGTGTGTTGTGGTGGGGGAGTGCTTTTAATGATGGTGATCTTCTTTGGTCCCCGAAGGGCGACGTATATCAGCCGGGTAAAGTCATTTTTCCATATCGAGAAGGTTGATAAAACGGTATCCTTCCAGGATGATAAAAACTATCAGGCAAACAATGCAAAAATTGCGATAGCAACAGGGGGGCTTTTTGGAAAAGGGCCGGGAAATAGTGTACAGCGCAACGTGTTGCCACATCCTTATTCCGATTTTATTTATGCGATCATCATTGAGGAGTATGGGACTGTAGGAGGAGTAATCTTGCTATTTCTGTATTTGGCATTTATGTATCGATGTATCCGTATTGTAACGATGAGTCCTAAGGCGTTTGGTACCTTTCTAGCTGCTGGTTTAGGATTTAGTTTGACTATCCAAGCTTTAGCGAATATGGCTGTTGCTGTAGGTTTAGGTCCGGTTACAGGAGTTCCGCTTCCATTGGTTAGTATGGGAGGAACATCTATTTTATTTACGAGTGTGGCGCTGGGAATCATTCTCAGCGTGAGTAGAAATATTGAAGAGTTAAAAGGTAAAGAACAATTGGATGAAAGACCTAAGCCCAAAAAGGTGGTGGTAGGATCTATTCCAGCATTATAATAAATTGAGCATGGCGATTCGCGTAATTATTAGTGGAGGGGGGACCGGCGGACATATTTTTCCGGCGATTTCGATTGCAAATGCTTTGAAGGCAATGGATCCTTCAAATGAAATATTATTTGTGGGTGCTAATGGCCGGATGGAAATGGATAAAGTACCAGCTGCTGGATATCGTATTGTTGGACTTGATATCCAAGGGATCAATAGAAAGCAACTGTGGAAGAATATTTTTTTGCCGTTTAAGCTGATGAAAAGTTTGAATAAGGCGAAAAGTGTAATTAAAGAATTTAGACCTGATGTAGCTGTGGGCGTAGGAGGTTTTGCTTCGGGTCCATTGTTAATGATGGCTAATAAATTGGGTATACCAACAGTTGTGCAGGAACAAAATTCCTATGCAGGGGTGACCAATAAAAAAGTTGGAGCAAAAGCCGCAAAGATCTGTGTCGCTTATGAAGGGATGGAGCAGTTTTTTCCTGCTGACAAAGTATTGATCACGGGAAATCCGATAAGACGCGAGTCTATTGCGATAGCGGGTAAAAGGGAGGAGGCATTGGCCTTCTTTGAGTTGGATCCGCACAAGAAAACAGTTTTGGTACTCGGAGGTAGTCTGGGCGCTAAAACATTAAACGAAAGTGTGCTGGCCTATCTCAGTGAGTTAAAGAAACAAGAAGTTCAGCTGATCTGGCAATGTGGTAGTTTTTACGTAGAAAAGTTAATGGAGGAGCTTGCAGGGGGACTTCCAGAAAATGTTAGGATGATGGCTTTTCTCCAGCGCATGGATTATGCTTATGCTGCGGCTGATTTAATTATTAGTCGGGCCGGTGCAGGAACTATCTCGGAACTTTGTGTGGTCGGAAAACCTGTTATTCTTGTGCCGTCTCCCAATGTCGCTGAAGATCATCAGACTAAGAATGCGATGGCATTGGTCAATAAAGAAGCAGCACTTTTGGTTAAGGACAGTGAGGCAAAAAAGGATTTGATACCCGCTGCTTTAGATTTATTAAATGAAGCCGATCGTGTTGCGCGATTAAGTGAAAATATTAAAAAACTCGGTAAGTTGAATGCTGATGTACAGATTGCCGAGGAGGTGTATAAATTGATTAATAAAATATAGAGGAAGCGTATGAATCTAGATGCAATAAAACAAGTATACTTGATTGGAATAGGTGGGATAGGGATGAGTGGTCTTGCGCGCTATTTCAAGCATTTGGGCTGTGAGGTGAATGGCTATGATCGAACAGAAACCGAATTGACTAAAACATTGGTCAATGAAGGTATTGCGATATCATATCAAGATGATGTCGATACGATTGATACTATTTTTCATGCTCCTAAAACAGAGACATTGGTCATTTTTACACCGGCAATTCCGAAAGATTCGAAGATCAAGGCTTTTATGGAATCGCAGGGACACATTCTTTATAAGCGGTCTCAGGTGCTGGGGATCATCAGCGAAAGTCGATTTACGGTAGCCGTCGCCGGTACACATGGTAAGACGACTACCTCTACAATGGTGGCACACGTATTGAAGGATTCGGGTTACGATTGTTCTGCATTTTTAGGTGGGATCAGTTCTAACTATGGTACCAATGTGCTTTACGGTGATAACAATACAGTTGTGGTTGAGGCTGATGAATTTGATCGTTCATTTTTGACACTTCACCCCAATATCGCAATCGTAACTTCTTCTGATGCTGATCATTTGGACATTTATGGCGATCGGAGTCATTTGCTTGAATCGTTTCAATTGTTCTTGAATAAAGTCGTTGAAGGGGGAACACGTATTATAAAAAAAGGCCTCGAGTTTGCGGGGCAAATCAGTTATTCAGGCCATGAAGTCGCTGATGCATATGCTTCCAATGTGCATGTACGCGATGGAGAGTTCTTTTTTGACTACCAAGATACCAATGGACGGATAGATGATATTCATCTGGGTATCCCTGGTATCCACAATGTTGAAAATGCAGTAGCTGCGATTGCAGTAGCACGTTTACTTGGGATTGCAGACGGCGCTATTAAGAAAGCATTGACGACATTTAAAGGCGTGAAAAGAAGGTTTGAATATATTGTTCGTCGACCTGGAGCTGTGTATATTGATGACTATGCACATCATCCAGAAGAACTGCGTGCATTTTTGACTTCGATGCGAAAATTGTATCCGACTCAAACGTTAACTGTTGTCTTTCAGCCGCACTTATTTACGCGTACGCGCGATTTTGTCGACGGTTTTGCAGAGGTGTTATCCATGGCAGACAATCTGTTGTTAATGGAAATCTATCCAGCTCGGGAGCTTCCAATTGAAGGCATAAACTCCAGTTGGTTATTGGATAAAATTACGGCTGAGGAAAAGCGCATTGTGACTCCCGAAGAGGTCTTGGAATTTGCACGCAATGAAAAGCCAGAGCTGATTGTTACAGTGGGGGCGGGTGATATTGACAAATTGGTTAAACCGTTACAGACAATTTTGGAGCATGCTTAAAAGATTACGTGACATACAATGGAATCGTGTACTGTACTTTACGCTTTTTTTTATCGGTGTAATAGTCGTCGTCGTGATTATGAATATTGTGGGTAAACGTGATGAACAACAGCTTTGCAAAGATATAAAAATTGTTATTGAAGGAACCGAGGCGTTTATAGATCAGGCAGATATCTCCAAATTGATCGAACAGAACTACGGTAGTTTTGTTGGAAAGAAAGTAAATGGAATCCCTTTTCAGAAGGTTGAAAAAACCTTGCGTAAACTACCTTATGTTTCCAATGCCAGTATACATGCTGATATGGATGGTACGATTAGAATTAATATTAGTCAGCGCGAGGCTGTGATGCGGGTTATCAATAAAAATGGAAAAGAGTTTTATGTCGATCCTAATGGTTTAAAGATACCGACAACGTTGAAATATATCCCACACATTATGGTTGCTACCGGCAACATCGCTGAAGGATATAATGAAGCACTTGATACCATCTCAACCCCATTGGTTAAGGATTTGGTGAAGGTTGTTGAATTTATAAAAAACGATGAGTTATGGACTAATCAAGTGGTGCAGATATATGTTAATGGAGATAAGGATATTGAACTTGTACCACGCATAGGGACGCAACAGTTGATTGTTGGATCGGCAGATTCTTTAGCACAAAAATTTGAATTATTAAAGACCTTTTATACGCAGATCATGCCAAAGGTGGGTATAAACGCTTATGGTGTTGTCAACGTAAAATATAGCGGTCAGATTATCTGTGAAAAGCGTGGGAACTGGAGTTTTTCGGATGATCAAACAAAAAAAATAGCAAATAATACATTATAGTAATACAGCAACAATACAGGAAATTATGAACTCAAAGGCAGCAGAAATTGAAAGAGAAAACCCAATTATCGTGGGACTCGATATTGGTACTACCAAAATTTGTGTTACGGTTGGGAGACGTAGCTCAGGAAACAAAATTGAATTATTAGGTGTGGGGAAAGCTGATTCTGCTGGTGTAAGCCGTGGAGTGGTGGCTAATATCCAGAAAACTGTGGGAAGTATTTTAGAGGCTGTCGAGATAGCCGAAGCACAGTCTAATGTGGATATTAAAGTAGTGAATGTGGGAATTGCTGGCCAACACATCAAAAGTATTCAACACCGTGGAATATTTACCAAAACTGATGGTGATGATGAAATCGTTCGACGCGATATTGAACGATTGATTTCGGATATGTATAAACTGGTACTGCCTCCAGGAGAAGAAATTATACATGTTCTACCTCAAGAGTTTACGGTAGATAACGAACCCGGTATTCGCGAACCAATTGGCATGGCTGGTCGTCGTATTGAAGCGAATTTCCATATTATATCGGGTCGGGTAACTGATATTAAAAACATCAAAAAATGTATTGATAATTCCAATCTGGAAGTTGCAGAATTGATTCTCGAGCCTCTAGCGTCTTCTGAAGCTGTATTGGATGAAGACGAAAAAAATGCTGGTGTTGTATTAGTAGATATCGGTGGTGGAACCACAGATGTTGCCATCTTCCATGAGGGGATTATTCGTCATACTGCTGTAATTCCTTTAGGCGGTAATATTGTGACGGAAGATATTCGTCAGGGATGTTCTGTTTTGCGCTCGCAGGCTGAATTATTGAAAACTCGTTTCGGATCGGCTTTGGCTGATGAAAACAAAGAAAACGAAGTGATCTGTGTGCCAGGATTAAAAGGCCGTGAACCCAAAGAGATTTCGGTTAAAAATTTGGCTTATATTATTCAGGCTAGAATGGAGGAAATTATTGAACATGTATACTATGAAATCAAATCTTCCGGATACGAGAATAAACTGATTGGTGGTATTGTTATCACCGGTGGTGGTGCTCAATTAAAGCATTTAGTACAACTTGTTGAATATATTACCGGAATAGATTGTCGTATCGGATTTCCGAATGAATATCTTTCTAAGAATGAGGTTTTACCGAAACCGCTATTTGAAGAATTGAAAAGCCCGCTATATGCGACAAGTATCGGTTTGTTAATTAAAGGAATCCAATCCCATGAGGATGAAGAAGACAGCCGTAGAGAAATGCACGCCCCATCGAAAAAAGTGCAGACAGCTACTATGACGACAAAAGAGGTTTCAGAACAACAACAAAAAGAGCAAGGATTGCTATCATGGTTTAAACGTTTTATCAAAGATGGTAACGAAATCGATGATGCAACTTTTTTAGACAAAAAGTAAGTTTTCCACAATAGGCGAAGTTTTCCACAATTTAACAGATGTGGAAAACTTTTGTTGAAATTATATTATTATTACATTACATATAGTGGGTTTGGTTCATTTTGATATCATCTTCATTGTAAGTTAAATAGGGATAAGTTATGTCAATACAGTTTGAAATGTTAAAAGAACAATCTTCAATAATCAAGGTTATTGGGGTTGGTGGCGGTGGCGGCAATGCCGTAAACCACATGTATAAACAAGGAATTAGTGGTGTGGATTTTATCGTGTGTAATACTGATGCACAAGCATTAGAATTGAGCCCGATTCCAAATAAAGTTCAATTGGGGATAAGTCTAACCGAAGGTATGGGAGCTGGGGCAGATCCTGATGTCGGAGAAAATTCGGCGATCGAAAGTATTGAGGATATCAAGCGTATGCTTGGCACCAATACAAAGATGCTATTTATTACAGCTGGTATGGGTGGTGGTACCGGTACAGGTGCTAGTCCTGTGTTGGCCAAAGCAGCTAAAGAGTTGGGTATTTTAACTGTTGCTATCGTCACTACGCCATTTACTTTTGAAGGTAAACGTCGTCGTTCACAAGCTGAAGAAGGGTTGTCTGAGTTACGTAAGTATGTCGATTCTTATCTTGTCATCTCGAATGATCGCCTTCGCGAAATTTTTGGTAATTTAACAATGACTGCGGCTTTCGCGAAAGCCGATGATATCTTAACAACAGCTGCAAAAGGTATAGCCGAAATTATCACAATCCCTGGTTATGTAAACGTGGATTTTAAAGATGTACGCACAGTAATGAATGATAGTGGCGTTGCCATCATGGGAAATGCTGTTGCTGAAGGTGAAGACCGTGCATTGCGCGCCGTTGAGGGTGCTTTGGCGTCACCGCTATTGAAAGATAATGAAATTGAGGGAGCTCGCTATATTTTGTTGAATATTACTTCTGGGACCAAAGAGGTAACGATGGATGAGGTTGCAATCATTACGGATTATATTCAGGAAAAAGCTGGCTTGTCAGCTGATTTGATCTGGGGTAACTGTATTGATGAAAATTTTGAGGATGAGTTGTCAGTAACAATTATTGCAACAGGTTTTCAGACATCAGAGGAACGTGATAAAGAACGTGAAAATACAAAAGTTTCTCTGCCTTTAACATCTGAGCCTTCAAATTCTTTTATCAAGCCTGTTTCTCAGGTAGCGCCTAGAGAAGTTCCAGCTACGAATAGCTTTGTAACTCCAGTTCAACGTGTGGATACATCGGCGCCTTCTTCAAGTACTACAACTCCGAATAATTTGCAATCCGACTTGTTTACTTCGCCAAGAAATGCCGCACAACAACAGCATGTTGCTGTTGAAGAACCACAGGTTATACGTCATGACTTAGGATTTGATAATGATTATGAAGAAGAGACATCATTTGGAGATACGGATTTTCAATTGAAAACTTCACCATCTGTTTTTCAATTCCAGATGCCAACAGTTTTTGATTCCTATACTACCCCTTCAGCGTCAGCGTATGAGGAGAAGCCGACATTTTCATCAAGTACGACAAATGAACAGGTTGAAGTTCCTCAGGTTGAAGAAGAGCAGGTTTCATTTGAAGATCAATTGGTGCGCACTAAAGAACGAATTCTACGTTTAAAGGAGTTAAGTATGAAGCTAAAATCTTCTAACGGTCTTCATGAGTTAGAAAATGAGCCGGCTTATAAAAGAAAGCAAATGTCACTGGAGGACACACCACATTCTTCACAGTCTCAGGTGTCTCGTTTCACACTTTCTTTTGAAGATGGAAATACTGAAATTCGACCGAATAATTCTTTTCTGCATGATAATGTAGATTAATTGATTCGCTATTAAATAATAGAAAGCCGTCCACAAAGACGGCTTTTTTAGTATCTTTAAATATCGAAAGACAACTATATAAGCTATGACGACAAAATTAAATAACCCTGTATGGGTGATGAGTTCTGCATTTGATAAATTATCCTTACCGGAGTTGATTCAGACAACCAAGAGAATTGGAGCCGGTGGTATAGACCTTTGTGTCTTTAGAAAAGATGGTACCCGTGAAGACCATACAGCGACCCACTTGGATTATGACGATTTTACTCCCGCAAAAGCGAGGGAAGTTATTGATCTGTTCAATCAAGCTGACTTAAAGCTTTCGCTTGGTGCTTTTGAAAATATGATTGGTGGGGATCCTGAGCAGCGGGTGAAAAATCAAAATCATTTATTAAAATTAATTCGTATTGCCCATCTGCTTGGCGGCGACGAAAATAATATCAAAGTGGGAACATTTGTGGGCTACAATCATGAATTGGGTAATCAAATTGATGGATTTCAAAAGAATCTTGAAGAATACAAGCGTGTATTTGCTCCCATTGTTGACTATGCAGAGAGTTTAGGCGTAACCATTCTTTACGAGAATTGCCCCATGGAGGGATGGCGATCGTCACGTTATAGCTCAACCTACAATAATCTGCCAGCTGTGTTGGCCGCACGAAAATTAATGTATGCGATGATACCAAGTAAGGCTCATGGCGAGATCTATGATCCTTCACATGATGTCTGGCAAAATACAAATCCAATTGAGGTAATCCGTAATACGGATATTGGGCGTCTGCAGCGTATCCATGTGAAGACCACACGTAATTTACAGACAGCCGCACGTATTGATTGGGGCGGTATGTATCCAATGCAACATGTCGATATGGAATTGGCTAAAAAAGCCAATGTAAGTATTCCAGGGCATGACTGGGATAGACATCACTACGAAGCGATGTTACCTGGCTTTGGCGGTTCTGACAGTATGGATTGGCGAGGATTTGTCGACCTATTGCAAGAACGTGGTTTCAGTGGTCCGTTTGAGATAGAAAATGAAGCTAAGAATTCGAAAGATACGGGTGATTTCTCAGCTACGGTTCAAGGATTCACTACCTGCCTCAATTTCTTAGCACCGATGTTGTGGGATTTAGAAGCAGAAGTGGGGTATTCTTATAAGAAATGTGAGCCTTTAAAAGATTTGAATGTAAAAGATATTCCGGTTGTTACGATGGGCAAATTGAGCTAATATACTAAAAAAGCACTCCAACAACATCACTAATTGTTGGAGTGTATTCTAAAAAGTTCGATCAATTCTGGGATATTGGAGACATTGAGTTTTTCGAATATTCTGCTTTTATAAGTGCTTACGGTTGATGGACTTAACTCCAATAAACCAGATACTTCAATGATACCAAGCCCTTTGATCAATTGCTTAGCGACATCTACTTCTCTATTTGACAAACGTGCCAAAGGGTTTAATTTCGTCAGTTCAGATTTACTTTGTGTCAGTTTCTGAATATATAAATCCTGTACGTTGCTCGACATATACTTTCCTCTATCCTGAATAGCCAAAATAGCATTAGAAAGTTCAGCCATTGCTGTTGTTTTATTGAGATAGCCTACTGCCCCAGCTTCGATATAGCGTAAGGCATATAGCGATTCGTCATAAGACGAAAAAATTAAAATCTTGATGCTTGGACGAATTTGAAGGATTTCCTCAACAACGCGTATATTATTTCCTCCAGGCATATTAATATCCAGCAATAGTAGGTCGAAATCTTCTACCTTTATCTTGTCGAGAACCTCGTCAAAGGTTTCGGCTTGGAATATTTCTGCTTTCTGAAGAGTTTCTTTAATAATAACGGAGGCTCCTAACCGTACAATGCCGTGGTCGTCTGCTATAAGAATCTTTTTCATAGATTTGCTATCTGATGCTGGGCTTTAATTACCGTATGAAATAAAGTACTAACAATATACAATATATCTTGATATTTTACTAGTTAACGTGCAAATATAAGAAATTAAGTTAATAAAAATTAGGTAGCTGCAAGTTGAGCGCATTTTTATGAAAAATGGATATTAAACTCCAATTAATACGGGTCATATTAGTTTAACGATAAAAAATTAGCATATTTTAATTAGATTTATGTGGCAATTACTAGCTTTGTTAATATTTATACACTAAAAAATTTAAATATGGGATTTCTAAAAGAGTTTAAAGAGTTTGCAATGCGCGGCAGTGTAGTCGATTTGGCTGTCGGTGTTATTATAGGTGGAGCTTTTGGTAAGATCGTTACCTCATTGGTCGACGATATCATCATGCCACCGATAGGGTATTTAACAGGTGGTGTTGATTTTTCATCTAAAAAATTGATTTTGAAGGCCGCTGATGAGGCTACAAAACAAGCAGAGGTATCTATTAATTACGGAAATTTTATCAACGTAGTTATTCAATTTTTAATTGTAGCATTCTGTATTTTTTGTGTTATTAAGGCTTTAAATTCGTTAAAACGTAAGGAAGAAGCAAAGCCTGCGGCACCAGCGGCGCCAACTAAGGAAGAAACACTGCTGACAGAGATCAGAGATATTCTAAAAAATAAATAGTGTCAGGTATTCTAAAAAGCAGCGCATTCGGACCGTGGTGTTTTTTTATTTTGTGAAACATTGAAAGTTGTTTTTTTTAGCTGTAGCTGAATAGATTAGCCTGCTTACTGCATATTAACTTTAAATGTTCTGAATATTGTTTGTTTTTGTCTAAAATAAACTTTACTTTTGCATTCCTCTTGGGGAGTTTTGTATTAATTGAAGTAAGAACAAATTAGCATAATAGCGTCATGAAAAGAACATTTCAGCCATCGCAAAGAAAAAGAAGAAACAAACACGGTTTTAGAGAGCGTATGAGCTCTGCAAACGGTAGAAGAGTATTAGCTTCACGTAGAGCCAAAGGTAGAAAACGTCTTACAGTGTCTGACGAATACCGTCACAAAGGTTAATCTTTGACCAAGATCGGTGGCTACTTATAAGAGCTTTTTCTAAATAAGATTAAGTCATCGTATGAAAAATACATTTACAAAAGAAGAACGGTTATGTGCGAAAAGGCGTATTGATACGCTTTTTAAAAGCGGTTCTTCTTTTGTTTTGTATCCCTTTAGAGTTGTTTTTATTTTTGATAAAAACAATATAGCTGACCATGCCCCTTCTTGTCAGTCTATAATTTCTGTATCCAAACGTAGGTTTAAAAGAGCAGTTGACCGCAATTCAATTAAGCGGATGATGCGTGAAAGTTACCGTTTGCAAAAATCGAATGATTTGATTCCATTTTTGTTGAAACATAATGTAACTTTGTATTTAGCTATTCAATATGTGGGCAAGCAGATCTTAGCATATGATGTGTTTCGTGTCGCAATGAATAAAATGCTGAAAAAATTGCAGGATGAATGTGCTGAAGCTTATTTGGAAAAAGGGGATTAGCCCTCTGTTTAGTTTTATTTTCTTAATTATTATTCGTTTCTACCAAGTTTTTATTTCGCCATTTTTAGGCGCCAGTTGTCGATATACGCCTACCTGTTCTCAGTACGGTAAGGAAGCTATTATAAAATACGGTCCTTTTAAAGGTGGTTGGATGGCTTTGAAACGAATAGCACGTTGCAACCCCTGGGGTGGTCACGGGCATGATCCTGTACCTTGATTTCTATAAAGACGATGAATAATTTAATTTTACAGATAGATACATCAACCACTGTATGTTCGGTTGCCCTGAGTGAAAACGGTCAAACATTACACGTTATCAATCTCGATGAACCAAATGCACACGCAGCCAAACTAACTATTTTGATCGAGGAAATTCTCAAACAAACAGGTCGAAAGATGCAGGATTTGAGCGCGGTGGCGGTGAGTATGGGACCGGGTTCTTATACTGGACTGCGTATAGGAGTGTCTACCGCCAAGGGGCTCTGCTATGCCTTAGATATTCCGTTAATTGCTATTAATACATTGGAGGCTTTATTTCTCGGGTATAAAAGTCAATTTGGTGTTACAGTAGGTGAGGCCTATCTTCCGATGCTCGATGCACGCCGTATGGAAGTCTATACAGCTGTTTACAATCACGATGCTGCCTTGGTAAGGGCAACCTCAGCGGAGATTATAGATATAGAATATTTCAATGGATTGTTGTTAGACTACGATCGTGTCCAATTGTTTGGTTCGGGAGCTGATAAATTCGAAACTTTGTTCAGTTCAACGGAGCGAGTCAATATCTTGAGTGGTTTCAAAGATTCTGCGGCTTTTTTATCACCATTGGCATTTGAAAAATTTGAACGAAAGCTATTTGAGGATGTTGCTTATTTTGAGCCATTCTATCTTAAAGATTTTGTAGTGACTACTGCAAAGAAAAAGGTTGGCTTATCATAACCAACCTTTTCTTTTGAACCAGAGATAAATCGCAAGGGATATGGCGATCATGATCGCTATGGCGACCGGATATCCATAGTACCATTCGAGTTCGGGCATATTCTTGAAATTCATGCCATAAATTCCTGCAACAAAAGTAATGGGCATAAAAAATACCGAGAAAATTGTGAGGATGCGCATGATTTCGTTGGTGTGATTGGACGAGATATTGAAATAAACATTCAGTAGCTGAGCTACATTTTCAGATAAGTTTTCATATAATGTCGCTGTTCGAATCTGTAGATCTTTAAGATCCCGTGTGTATACATCCTTTTTTGAAGATGAATGAAAATGCTCAACAACCTCTTTGTAGAGAAAGATCACTTTACGTGCGACATCAATCTGTCTTTTGATAAAATAAAGATTTTTCAGTACTGGCTGTTGTCTCATACGTTTCAGGAATATCAATTCTTCGTATGCATCGATGCGTGTTGAAAGTTGCTCCAGGGTTTGGCTAAAGGTAAATACAGCCGCCGTCGTGATAAATACGGCCAGTTTACGGCTGTTTTTTGTTTTGATGGATGTGAATTCAATATTCTTGAGCTTTTCTAGAAATTCGATGCGACGTTTGTGTACAGTAACGACAAAATCACTTCCGTAGAAGATGGTGAGGCGGTCGGTGATTTCTCCGATACTGTCTGAATTCTCTTTGAAATTGTCTGACATGACGCGGAGGATCACAAAGGTATAATTCTCAAATTCTTCAATTTTAGGCAGATGTTCTGGTTCTTTGGAGTCCTTAATCGAAGCTTCATTTAAATTAAAACGCTGTTTAATAAAAGTGAAGTCTTCTGACGTTGGCTCAGCTATATCTATCCATTCGTAGTTTGCGATTTCTTTTTCAACAATCGTTCTGATCATACATCTAATTTTATGAAAGGCAAGATAAGAAAGAAAATAAAAAAAGCCATCAACTCAGTTGATGGCTTCCTAAATTAGTGTAATCTTCTATTTTTTAGAAGATTTATATTCTTCGTTTAATTGTTTGATTACTTCATTGGTGATTTCCAAAGAAGGATCAGCATATAAGACTGTCGGATTAGTTTTTGAATAGGTCAATACTAACTTATATCCATTTTCTGCCGCATGTTTTTTTAGGAATTCGGTTATTTTGTTATAAACATTGTTGAATTCTTCAGACTCGTCTTTTGCTATCGAGGAAGACGCTGTCTGGTCCAAGCGTGCAAGCTCATCTTGTTTTCGTGCTAATTTTTGTTCCGTAGCCTGTCGATCAGCAGCCGACATTGTCGCTGCATTTTTTTGGTATTCGGCAACTTCACGTTGGAATGCAGTACTTTTGGATTGCAGGTCTGTTTGTGCTTTCTTTACTTTATTTTCAAGCTTTGATTTAATATCCTTAAAATATTGGTATTTTTCTGAAAGAGAATCGGAGTTTAAATAGACAATTTTATCTTTGCTACTTCCCTGATTTTCCTTGTTTACCGTATTGGAATCATTTTTTGCAGGCTCGCTTGCTGTTTTTGTACCTTGGTTACACGATGCAATCGATCCAGCCAACAAAAGGGCAAAGGACACTTTCGATACAATTGAAGATATAGTATTCATTTTTTTGTTTTTTTGCAAATTATTACTGAAAACAAACCTACCACAAAAAAATCGAAATTCTAGTTTTTAGAGTAAAAAAGTAAAATTATCCTATGTTCTGACAATTCCAGCTATCGGCTCGATACTTGTTTGTGGGCTTGATAAATCGGGCAAAATTTCGTATTTTTGAATATTACATTTAAGAGGTTTTCAATGAGCGAAGAAAATAAAAATGCATCCACCTATTCCGCCGATAATATCCAGGTATTAGAGGGTTTAGAGGCGGTTCGTAAGCGTCCATCCATGTATATTGGTGATACCGGTGTAAAAGGACTACACCATTTGGTATACGAGGTAGTTGACAATTCAATCGATGAAGCTGTTGCAGGGTATTGTACAGACATTTTTGTAACTATCCATAAAGATAATTCGATTTCTGTTCGGGATAACGGTCGTGGTATTCCTACAGGAATCAACAAAAAGGAAAATAAATCAGCCTTGGAGCTTGTGATGACAGTATTACATGCTGGGGGTAAATTTGATAAAGATACATATAAGGTTTCTGGGGGTTTGCATGGTGTAGGTGTGTCCTGTGTGAATGCATTATCTACTCTTCTGAAGGCCGAGGTTCATCGTGACGGGAAGATTTATCAGCAGGAATATCAAATTGGTAAGCCTTTGTATGATGTGAAAGAAGTTGGTGTATCAGATAAGACCGGTACAATTGTAACATTTCATCCAGACCCTACTATTTTCACGCAGACTACAGTTTATAATTACGATACTTTGGCAAATCGTCTTCGTGAGCTTGCATTTTTAAATAAAGGGGTGAGTTTGACGTTGAATGATGAACGCGAGACGAATGAGGACGGTTCTGAGAAAAAGGAAACATTCCATTCTGAAGGTGGACTTAAGGAGTTTGTTAAGTTTTTGGATGGAAACCGTCAGGCGTTAATTCCTGACCCGATTTATGTGGAAGGTATCAAGCAAGGTATCCCTGTTGAACTAGCTTTACAATATAATGATACGTATTCTGAAAATGTGCATTCTTATGTGAATAACATTAATACCATTGAAGGTGGTTCACACGTTGCTGGTTTCCGTCGTGGTTTGACACGTACATTGAAGGCTTACGCGGACAAGTCAGGTTTGCTTAAGAATTTGAAAGTTGAAATTACGGGTGATGACTTCCGTGAAGGATTGACGGCTGTAATTTCAGTGAAAGTTGCAGAACCTCAATTTGAAGGACAGACAAAAACTAAACTAGGTAATTCCGAGGTAATGGGGGCTGTAGATGTCGCTGTTGGGGAGATCTTGGGTGTTTATCTGGAAGAGAACCCACGTGAAGCGAAAGCTATCGTTCAAAAGGTAGTCATAGCTGCTCAAGCGCGTGCTGCTGCGCGTAAAGCCCGTGATTTGGTACAACGTAAAACCGTAATGGGTGGCTCTGGACTTCCGGGTAAATTGGCCGACTGCCAAGATAACGATCCAACGAAATGTGAGATCTATTTTGTCGAGGGTGATTCTGCGGGTGGTACAGCTAAGTCTGGCCGTGATAGAAAACATCAGGCAATCATGCCGCTACGTGGTAAGATCCTTAACGTTGAGAAAGCAATGGAACATAAGATCTACGAAAATGAAGAGATCAAAAATATGTTTACGGCTTTGGGTGTGAGTGTAGGTACTGCCGAGGATGCTAAAGCATTGAATATCGAAAAATTACGTTACCACCGTATCATCATCATGACGGATGCCGATGTGGATGGGTCCCACATTACAACATTAATCTTGACATTCTATTTCAGATATATGAAAGAATTGATTGAAAGAGGATATGTGTATATTGCAACGCCGCCGCTATATCTTGTCAAAAAAGGAAAGGAACACGAATATGCTTGGAATGAAGATCAACGTATCAATGCTATTCAGCGTTTGAAGGGAACTGGTAAAGAGGATAGTGTGCACGTACAGCGTTACAAAGGTCTTGGTGAGATGAATGCTGAACAGCTGTGGGATACGACCATGAATCCTGAAACGCGTACCTTGAGACAAGTAACTATTGAGAATGCAGCGGAATGTGACCGTATTTTCTCCATGTTAATGGGAGACGAAGTTGCTCCGCGTCGTGAATTTATTGAAAAAAATGCACGTTATGCTAAAATTGATATTTAATGTGAGTTTAGCTTAAAGGAATTGTACATAAATGAATAGAAAAAGCCTGATGAAATTTCTCATCGGGCTTTTTTTATTCATTTATATTTCCTATTTTCATGCTAATGAGTCTTTTTTCTGCCGGGATAAAAGGTTCATCGCCTAACATCTAGCCAATATTAATTAAAACCTATTATGACATATTGTAGCAAAATTTTGCTCTTTATAGGTTGTTTTATTGGAACCTGTATGGCGCAGACAAATGAAAAAATCGATCTCCAAGATTTATTTGAAAGCTTATCCGAAAATCTTCCCGAGGATGCTGATTTGAGCGAACTGAATGAAAAGTGGTATCATTATCTCAAACACCCCATCGACCTCAACAAAACTGATGGTAGCGAACTCGCTGAATTACAATTTCTAAATCCTTTATTAATTGAGCATCTATTGGCGCATAGGGCTATTTCGGGAAATTTTATCCATGTATTGGAATTACAGGCCATCGAAGGATTTAATGAAAGAATAGTCTATCTATTGTTACCTTTTGTAAAAGTAGGCTCTGAATCACCATTAAACGTCCTCAAATTAAGAAAATTTAAGCAAGAAATTATGTTTCGGTATGCTCGGACACTCGAGAAAGCGAAGGGCTATCGTATCACTGATACAACGAGATCCAGGTATCTCGGCGATGCTAATCGCTATGCGCTAAGGTACAGAGCCCAATTGAACGATAGAATCCAACTCGCCATTAATATGGAAAAAGATGCCGGGGAACCCTTTTTTAAAGATCGGCAAAAAATGGGATTTGATTTCTATAGTATGAGTTTGTCCATAAAGAACTTTAGTCGGTTCAGGAATATCGTGATCGGCGACTATGCTTTGCAATTTGGCCAGGGGCTCAGTATGTGGAATGGTTTGAGTTTTGGAAAAGGAGGATTGGTACAGAATGCCGCAAGACAAGGGATTGGTGTAAAATCCTACACTTCGTTAAATGAGATTAATTTTATGCGTGGTATTGCGGGAACTTTACAGATTAAACATATCGAAATTACACCCTATTTTTCTTATCGATCGATTGACGGAAATGTTGACCGTACAACTTTTCCGGCAACGATTTCAACGATTGCAAGTACTGGTTTACACCGTACTCCAACCGAACAGAAATATCGTGGTGCCGCGTCTCAAATGGCGTATGGATTGAATTTATTGTGGCGCTATAAACGGCTCAAAGCAGGTATTCATTTTAACCAGACCCAGTTGGATGTCTTTAAAATCAAAGGAAAGGGAATACGACAACAAGCTGATTTTGAAGGTGACTTTCTGCGAAACATAAGTTTGTATACAAACTATACCATTCGGAATATCTATTTGTTCGGTGAATATGCCAACAGCATGGATGGTGGTTCGGCTTTATTAGCAGGGTCCATAATAAGTTTACATCCACGATTATCTTCGGTCCTTTTACTTCGCGACTACAAGAAGAATTTTCATACTTTTTATGGACAGGGGTTTGGTGAATCGGGGGATACGTCGAATGAGCAGGGAGGATATTTGGGATTAACGTACCAGCTTGGAAGAAAATTACTCTGGTCTAATTATGCTGATGTCTTCCGTTTTCCGGGAGCAAAGTATCAGGCTGATACACTATCTACAGGAGCTGATTTCTTCAGTCAGCTAAGTTACATGTGGTATAAAAAGGGGCAACTTTCCTTGCGTTATCGCAACCGATTAAAACAAGTTAACTACACCGGAGAGGGACAGACCGAGCATGGGCTTGTGAATACAGTTAAGCAGCAATTAAGGGTAGAATTTCATTATCGTCTTAACTCACGATGGACTGTTCGTTCCCGCGTAGAAGCTAATATGTTCCAAAAAGAGTATCAGGAAAGCAGTGTCGGATATATGCTTTTTCAGGATGTATTCTGGAAGTCGGCAGCCGGAAAGTTCCAGTCTAATATGCGGGTCGCATATTTTGACGCAGCGAGCTATGATAATAGAATCTATGCTTATGAGCAAGATGTACTGTACGCAGCCGGTTTCGGCATGTACAATACAAAGGGATGGAGAACTTATCTTAATATAAACTATCGCTTAAGCCGCCATCTTCAGGTATGGGCCAAATATGCATTATACTATTATCCGGGGAGAGAGGTTATCGGAACAGGATTGGATCAGATCGATGGTAATAGGAAATCTGACGTTAGGTTACAATTGAGGTGGCAATTATGAAAGAGTTAAGTTTTCTCCAAAGACTAGAGCGCATTCCTATTCTTAAGATTGCCACCCTATATATTTTGACGCTTCTTTTGGCTCCTACACTGCCAATTTCTCGCCCGATATTTCAACATGTACTGCAAGCATTGATAGTAATGACGCTGCTAACCATGTGTTGCTATTTTTTCAGGGGTAAAATTCGTAAATACGGTTATACCTGCGGCTATTACTTATCTATTATATTATTTGGAATTTATCAATTTTGGCGCAATGAACCACAAGTTGTCATTAATCACTTCTCTCATCTAGAAGCGGATAGTTATGTAGTGAAAATAATGGAGGAACCTAAGATAAAGCAACATATTATCCGTTTTTCTGCAGAAGTGATCGGTGTTCATAGGCAAGGTAAGTTTGTACCAAGTTCCGGCCGATTGATGATAACCCTAAAATTGAGTACGAAAAATTTCCTTCAGTTTGGTGACTTCTTATGGTTAAAAGGGGATGTGAAAAGAATAGCTCCGCCGCGTAATCCGATGGAGTTTGACTATAGGGAGTATTTGAGCAAGTACTTAATACATCATGAAGTTTTTGTGAAATCTGGCTACTATAGGTTGATCAGTCGGCAAGAAACAAGAGGCTTTTCAGTGTTTGGACTCGCTTTGCAAGCGAGGAGATATTTTTTAGTTAAGCTCCGCAGCCATCTTAAAGGGGATGAAAATTTTGCGATTGCATCGGCGTTGTTATACGGTTTTCGAAGCGAGATCAGTAATGATAATATGGAGGCTTTCACCAATACAGGAACTGTGCATATCTTAAGTGTATCGGGGATGCATGTTGCCGTTCTATTTGGTTTTTTATCTCTTATTATCAGACAAATTGCATGGCCACTTTACCTGAAGTGGCTACCATTAATTTTATTATGGGGCACGATCTGGATATATGCATTTATAGCTGGGCTTGATGCGCCGATTACACGCGCAGCTATCATGATTAGTTTTGTCCTATGTGCACAATATTTTAAACGAAGTTTTTCAAGCTTGAATTCGCTTATTATTGCTGCTGTATTGATTCTATTGTTTGCGCCCCGGGCTATTAATGACGTTGGTTTCCAATTGTCTTTTTTAGCCGTTTTGGGTATGATAATATGTGCCCCGCTGGTGAATGCACTTCTGCCGGTCAAAAGTTCTATACTCCGATTTTTAAGAGATATATTAACGGTTTCTATTGCCGCACAGATTCTGACAACACCGCTGAGTCTTTATTATTTTGGACAGTTTCCTACTTATTTTCTGATTGCCAACTTACTTGTCGATATTCCTTCCACCCTAGTGATGTATGCTGGTTTTGTTATGACCATTAACCCTGTCGACTGGCTTAATGAGATTTTGGGTTTTCTTCTAGAACATCTCATTGATTTTATACTATGCTGTCTGAAATTTATTGATCATTTACCTTTTTCGACTATAAAAATAGCCCCTATGGAAATCAGTATTTTATTTTTGGCCTATTTTTCAGTTTTCTCTTTTTTATATACTTTTCAGTGGAAAGATAAGAGGTACGTATGGCTCGGGCTATATTGTGGAATTGGAATGTTGCTAATCAATGGGAAAAAATGGTTAGCAAGTAATGATTCAGAACGGTTTCGTATTTACAATACGAAGCATGAATTGACGATGGGGTATTTCAAAGCTGGTCGCGGAATTGTTTATAGCACTTTTGATTCCTTGCAGGCCAAAGGGTTACAATATGCTTGTGGAAGGGAAATTGCATTGTTATCGGCAGGTGAAGTTCAGTTTGTGCCATTAAATGGACGGGATCGAAAGAATTATTTTGTGACGCTTCCTTTAGGTAGAGTCGCTATTTTGTCTCATCCGAAAGGAACGATGTCACCTGCTGATCTGGTCATTATCAGAAAAAACTTTTTATATGGTTTACCAGATGTATTAAAGCAAATCAAACCAAAATTTGTTGTACTGGATGGATCCAACTCAATGGAGAAGTGTCTGCTTATGCAACACATGTTGGATAGTTTGGGGATACAAAATTATCTCATGAAAGATAATTTTGCGTATGTTTGGAATAAGGAGAACTTATGACGCAAGATAGTATATCAATCTTAAGGCAATACTGGGGATTTGACTCATTTAGACCCCTGCAGGAAGAAATTATTCAATCTGTCATTTCTGGTAAAGATACCTTGGCTTTATTGCCGACAGGTGGGGGGAAATCGATTTGTTTTCAAGTACCTGCATTGATGCTAGAAGGAATTTGTATCGTGGTTACACCGCTCATTGCGTTGATGAAAGACCAAGTTGAACATTTGAAAAGAAATGGAATTCAAGCGGTCGCAATTTATGCTGGTATGAAGAAGAGAGAGGTGGATATCACACTGGATAATTGCGTGTATGGGAAAATAAAATTTCTCTATCTCTCTCCCGAAAGGTTGTACAATGATATCGTAAGAGAACGTATACGATTTATGAATGTCAATCTATTTGCCATAGATGAAGCACATTGCATTTCTCAATGGGGTTATGATTTTAGACCGCCTTATTTAGAATTAGCTAAATTACGCGAACTACATCCTAAAGTTCCATTTTTGGCTCTTACGGCCACCGCAACGGCCCGTGTGATAACCGATATTCAGCAGAAACTTGGTTTTTTGAAGGAAAATGTATTTGTCAAAAGCTTTCTTCGGGATAATCTGGCTTATATGGCTATTGAAGAGGAGGATAAGATGGGGCGTATGGTACGCATCATCCATAAATTGGGCGGATGTGGTATTGTTTATGTAAGAAACCGGCGCGAAACACAAGAAGTAGCCCGTATTTTGGTCAATAATGGGATTTCTGCGGATTATTACCATGCAGGGCTTTCTGGGCAAGAGCGGGATCAGAAGCAGCATGGGTGGATGACAAATGTTGTTCGTGTTATTGTTGCTACAAATGCCTTTGGAATGGGGATCGATAAGCCTGATGTGCGCTTTGTGATTCATCTGGATCTGCCCGATTCACTGGAGGCCTATTATCAAGAAGCCGGTAGGGCAGGGAGGGATGGAAAAAAAGCTTATCCTGTTATTCTTTATCAAAAAACAGATGAGCAGAAACTACTGGATAATCTGCAGGCTAGTTTTCCAGATATTTCCTTTATTCAACAAACCTATCACTACCTTTGTAATCATTTTCAGATCCCTTATGGTTCTGGAGAAGGGGTGACAGTGGATTTTGATGTCGTTACATTTGCTAAAAAATATCAGCTACCCTTAGTGCCAGTGATGAGTGCACTAAAATTTCTAGAGCGGGATACCTGGCTGGTCTTGTCGGAGGCTGTTACAATCCCTTCACGTTTTAAATTTGAGATTGACAGTGCTGAGTTATATAAATTTCAGGTTCAGTATGCAAAATATGATAAGCTCGTCAAGGCTATTTTACGTAGCTATGGCGGCGTATTTGAGAATTTCATATTAATCAATGAATACGAATTCGCAGGTAAGTTAGGTATACCTTACGGTCGTGTCGTGGAGCTATTGAAGTCGTTAGAAACGTTCGAAATAGCGACTTATTTGCCTTCTACAGATTCACCGCAATTGACATTCTTACAGAATCGGGTCGATTACAAACATTTGCATATTGACCATGTTTTTATTCGGGATCGCTATCAGGTGAAGGAAGAGGAAGTCAATGGCATGATTAATTATATTGAACAAAGCAATTGCCGCAGTCAGTCGCTGTTATTATATTTTGGTGAGAAAAATGCGGGGTTCTGTGAAGTATGTGATTTGTGCCTGATCCGTAATCACCGAGAAAAGCAACGGACAAATATAAAGGCCGAAATAAAAAGCAGTTTACTCGCTGGAGCGAAAAATATCCATGATTTGGTAGGTAGTTTAACAATAGGTACGGAGAAGAAAAGAATAGAGATCATTCGTGATCTGCTGGATGCCGAAAAAATCCGCCTAGAGGATAATCTCTATTCTTGGAATACTTTATTTTAACTTATTTTTCGATTGGAAGATTGAGTTCTTCGCGCCCCCATTCAGACCAAGATCCGTCGTATACCCGAATTTGTCCGTGGCCTACAAGATGGCAAGCAAATGCTAATATAGAGGCTGTGATACCTGATCCACAGGAGAAGATATACTCATTTCCGGTCTTATTAAAGTGATCAAATTGTCGTTTCAATTCATCAATTGGTTTATAAACGATACCATCAAGTAATTCTTCAAAAGGTAGATTTCTGGAATGGGGGATATGTCCACCATGTAGGCCTTTACGAGGTTCAGCTACCAAACCACTAAATCGCCCCTTACTTCTGGCGTCGAAAATATTGACTTTAGTATCGCGATAATGAGTCAATATATACTCTTTATCGGCATACAGGTTTTCTTGAAATTGGGCCTTAAAATTACCGGGTTTTACAGTGGTTTTATACTCTTCTACGAGGGGAAACTTGTTGTTTTTCCAAGCGGGAACACCGCCATTTAAAATAAAGACCTGTTTAAAACCCATAACCTTAAGCATCCACCAAGCTCTTGGGCTCGAATAAATACCCCATCTATCATACAACACAAGTATACTATCCTGATTAATCCCCAACCTTTGCATTTCGCGCTCGAATACTTCGGGCGAAACGAGGGTATGTGGTAATTTCGAATTAGGATCCGATAATTTTCCCTCGATGTCAAAAAATTGCGAATGGGGAAGTATCTCAAGTTTCGCCTCTTTAATCGATTGACCTACTTTATCGATTGTACAATCCAGAAGGATGATGTTTGCATTTTGTCCTAATGATTCCTGAAGTTGTATAGGGCTAATTAAGGATGATTGGAATGACATAAAATACTGTTTATTGAATACAAAAGTACAAAGCATCCGTATAAAAACAAAGCGGCTGTTCTTTTTGGAACAGCCGCTTTTTATGGATGTAGATTGCTAATTACTTAGCGTTCTTATCATTTTCCATTTGCTCTTTCAATTGAGCTAACACGTCTAAATCGCCTAAAGTAGATTTTTCAACAGAATCTTTTACTTTTTTAACAGCTGAAGACTCAGCTTTAGCGTCTTTTTTACGGTTGCTAGACTCTTCTTTGCGAGCTTCTTCTTTCTCTTCTTCCCAGATACGAGAGTGAGAGATTACTAAACGCTTGTTCTCTTTGTTGAACTCGATAATTTTGAATGAAGTAACTTCATCAACTTTCAATGAAGAACCGTCTTCTTTCACAGAGTGTTTAGAAGGACAGAAACCTTCAACACCATATTGTAAAGCTACGATATCACCTTTATCACCAACTTTGATCACAGTACCTTCGTGGATAGAACCTTCAGTAAAGATCGTTTCGAAAGTATCCCAAGGATTTTCTTCCAATTGTTTGTGACCTAAAGACAATTTACGGTTTTCTTCATCTAATTCTAAAACAACTACGTCTAGTGTTTCACCAACTTTAGTGAATTCGTTAGGGTGGTTGATTTTTTTAGACCAAGACAAATCAGAGATGTGGATCAAACCGTCGATACCTTCTTCCAATTCAACAAATACACCGAAGTTAGTCATGTTTTTAACGACAGCTGTTTGTTTAGAACCTACAGGGTAACGGTCAGTAATATTTTTCCAAGGATCAGGAGTCAGTTGTTTGATACCTAAGCTCATTTTACGCTCATCGCGGTCAAGCGTCAAGATTTGTGCTTCGATCTCATCACCAACTTTCAAGAACTCCTGTGGAGAACGTAAGTTTTGTGACCAAGACATTTCAGAAACGTGAATCAAACCTTCAACACCAGGGATAATTTCTAAGAAAGCTCCGTAATCAGCAACTGTTACGATTTTACCTTTAACTTTAGATCCAACTTCTAATGCAGTATTTAAAGATTCCCAAGGATGCTCAGATAATTGTTTCAAGCCTAAAGCGATACGTTTTTTCTCATCATCAAAATCCAATACAACAACGTTGATTGTTTGATCTAGTGATAAAACTTCTTTTGGATGCTCGATACGACCCCAAGAGATATCTGTGATATGCAACAAACCGTCAACACCACCTAAGTCGATGAACACACCGAAGTCAGTGATATTTTTAACAGTTCCTTCTAATACTTGACCTTTTTCTAATTTAGCTACGATCTCAGATTTTTGGTTTTCTAAGTCGTTTTCAATTAACACTTTGTGCGATACAACAACGTTTTTGAATTCGTGGTTGATTTTTACAACTTTGAATTCCATTGTTTTACCTACGTATACATCGTAGTCACGGATAGGTTTGATATCGATTTGAGATCCAGGTAAGAATGCTTCAACACCTTTGATGTCAACGATAAGACCACCTTTAGTACGGCTCTTAACGAAACCAGTAATGATTGCATCATTTTCTAATGCTTCATTGATAGCTTCCCAAGATTTTTGAGTTTTAGCACGTTTGCGAGAAAGTACTAATTGACCGTTAGCATCTTCTTGAGATTCAACGAATACGTCAACTTTATCACCAACTTTTAATTCTGGTAAGTCACGGAATTCTGATAAAGAAACTAAACCGTCAGATTTGAAACCAACATTTAAGACGACGTCTTTATTGTTGATAGAAACTACAGTACCTTCGATAATTTCACCTTGGTTAACTTGATTGAAAGTATCCGCGTATTGTGCTTCAAGTTTAGCGCGTTCAGCTTCGCTATAATTTCCGAAACCTTTATCATTTGCATCCCAGTCAAATTCACCTTCTGGTGTGATCCACGTGTTTGATTTGATTTCGTCGATTAAGTTTGAATCAGCTTCTGATTCAATTTGTTCAGTGTCTTTCACTACTTTAGTGTCAGCACCTTGTAGCTCTGCGTTTTTCGCTGCTAATTCTTTTTCTGCTTCTTGTTTTTTTGCCATTAATTAATTTTCTCCTTTTTCCTACTTTGTAGGAGTTGCAAAGGTACAAAAAAACTTTAAATGCAAAATTTTATTTTTCTTATTTTATTGAAAGACTTTCAGTTATAGGGATGTTTTTATAGGTCAAGCTGTCCAGGGTGTTAATTGAAGGTTGACTTTGTTATTTCTCGACTTTATTTGCTGAAATTCTTTTCTTGGAAAGCATAAATTAACGTGCTTAAAATGACTTAATCTTCTCTCTTAAACGAATTAAAAATACGTGGTTTGGCAATAACAATGGTTTGTTTGGACAGTGCAATGGCAGCATTGAGTTCATAACCCAATAATAAAATAAGCGTATTTAAATAAATCCAGAGCATAATGACAATTAACGTTCCGATGGAACCATACAATTTGTTGTATGCGCCGAAGTGATTGATATAAAAAGTAAATATTGAAAAAGTCAATATCGCTAGTATAGTGGCCATCGATGCTCCTGCACTAAAGAGTTTCCATTTATTGGAGGTTGAAGGGCCAAATTTGTAGATACAGCTCACCGTAAAAAAATAGATCGCGAATATAATCAACCATCGGGCTATCTTAAGCAATATCGCCCAGAAGCTTGATTTGATACCCGTCGTTTCTTTAAGATAGTCTATCGTAATGCCAGCAATCGTAAAAATCGTCATTCCAACAGTCAAGGCAAAGATAATTAAGAAAGCCAAAGCTAAGGCAAGCAATCGTTTTTTGATCCAAGGCCTTTTTTCCGTCATTAATGATGCTTTATTGAATGCATTCATCAGGGAGGCCATGCCGTTGGTTGCAAAATATGCTGCAAATACAAAACCGAAGGACAGCAATCCGCCATTTTGGTTTTTGATAATATCTTCCAAAGTTGTTTCAACAACGAGAAAAGCATTTTTAGGAATAACTACCGCCAGAAAATCCAACAATTGCTCTTGAAAATTATTTATTGGAATGTATGGGATTAATGTAAATAAAAATATGATGCCCGGAAAAATAGCTAATAGAAAGCTGTAGGAAAGGGAGGAAGCTTTGCTAATAATGGAGTCTCTGGAAATTTCCTGAAAGAAAAATACAGCGACGGTGTAAAGAGGGAGCGAGCCAAAGCCAGGTAGTACGACCCGTTTACTCCATTCGATCAATCTAAAATAAGGTTCAAAATTTAATAGCCATTGGTGGATGTTCCCCATTTCAATTAAAATATTTACTCATCTTATCCAAGAAAACCTGCGGAGGCATACAAGGTCTATTTTTCTCCATATTGACAAAGACCAATGTCGTTTCTCCTTGGTTGAGTAGCTCTCCATTCTCATTGAAAAGCTCATATTCGAAAACAATACGAACAGCAGGTTTCTTTCGGATGGTCACACGGATTGTAATCAGGTCATCATATTTGCCTGGTTTTAGATATTTGGTCTTCATCTCTGTGACAGGGAGCATGACCCCCATTTCTTCCAGTTCTCGGTACGAGATCCCTGTGCTCCGCAGCATTTCAGTTCGCGCTATTTCATAAAATGCAGCGTAATTCCCATAATAGACATAGCCCATTTGGTCTGTTTCTGCATAGCGAACGCGAATCTGATGGTCAAATACAAACATTATTTTTTAATATTTCTGGCGTCCAAAGCCTGTTGAAATTTGCGTGCGTTGATCAAATGCTCTGCTTCTGTTTTTGCGAAATTATGGTAACCTGAGAAATCATCTTTCGCACACATATAGATGTAATCGTGCTGCTTGAAGTTCAACACTGCATCAATAGCAGCGATGCTTGGAATAGAAATCGGGCCTGGAGGCAATCCTCTATAAATATACGTATTGTAGGGATTGTCTGTTCTGAGGTGCTTATTCAATACCCTTCTGATTGTAAAATCATTATTAGCAAAGATCACTGTTGGGTCTGCCTGTAACAACATCCCCTTTTTGAGGCGGTTTAAATAAAGTCCAGCAATCATGGGCATTTCATCTTGATGTAGCGCTTCCCCTTTGACAATGGAAGCTAACGTACTGACTTGCTGTGGTGTCAAATTAAGCGCTTTTGCTTTCGCCGTGCGATCCGTATTCCAGAATTTTTTCCATTCATCATCAAAACGAGCGATTACCTTTTCGGGACTGGTGTTCCAGTAAATTTCGTACGTGTTAGGAATAAACATCGTGATCAGATTTTCCTTTGTAAATCCATACTTCTGCGCCGTAGCTTCATCATTCAGCACAGCGATAAATTGTGCAGAATCAGCTTCGAAACTTTTTCCAAGAAGCGCCGCCATATTTTCTTTTAATCGGACATTGGCGAATCGGAATTTTACGGGTTCTTGGTAGCCACCCATTAAATTGCCAATTAAACGTCTATTGTTCATTCCAGGTGTCAGCAGGTAACGTCCTGGTTTTACACTCTGTTCATATTTTTTATATTGTGCTGCACGCTGAAATGAAGCGATATCGTCCAATAGATTTGAATCACTGATTGATTTCAGCACATCTTCATACTTTTCACCCTCGTGTATAAACAGGTACTTTTTATCTCCCGATACATTCGAAGCATAAAACGTGCTATAAAATTTCCAAGCAAAATAAGCTCCAACAACAAGAACGATCAGAGCAATGATTTTTAACCAACTTGGTATTCCTTTTTTATTTTCCATTCTAAAATTTTTTAATCATTTGTTGTTCGCTATTCATGGCATTCATGCAGCCTTTAGCGGTCAATGTTTGAAAAATCTCGCGTATGAAAGCGCAGTTTTTTCATATGTTTTATAGTTTTGAAACTTTAAAGCTTTAGCATCTTTTAACGATGATTCAATGCAGTTTCATTTTACGCTGATCGCTTTAGAAGCCCAGGCTATTTCCTTTATTTTCCTTATCTTTTTTCTGCCCCGCGGAGTTATTTGCCGGCTTAGTTGCTGGTGTATTTGCGGGCGTACTTTTCGATGGAGCAGCAGGCTTCGATTGGGCACTAGGCTTAGCGATCGACGGATTAGCTTGTGTTTGGTTTGCTTGTGGTTTAGGTGTTGTCGTACCACCTGTTGGAGCATCTGTAATAGGTGCTGGTGCTGTAACTGAAAGTGTTACGTCAATTTTAGCGCCTAAGCTGGTTAGGCCTTTTTCGATTCCTGGCGATTGCACACTGATGACTGCGGTAGCGGTATCCGTTACATTTGGATCATACGTCACAGTGCCCAGACCTAGTCCAGCTCCAGATAGGGCAAACTTCGCCTCGTTTAAAGGAAGTCCAATTAAGTTAGGTATCTCTACTTCATTTGCTCCCAGTCCATTTCCTAAAACGAGATCTATACGCGAACCTTTAGGTATCATACGTCCGTTACGGATGGATTGTCCTGCAAATTGAGCATCCAAAACGATATCTCTTGCGATGTCCGCTACATACGATGTGTCTCCTATTCTAAGGTTATGGTTTTTCAAGATGGCGGTGGCTTCGATCAATGTTTTATCTTTTATATTCGGAAAAGCAACTTCAGGTGCCACCTGTGTGATAATGGTCAAATAAATAGTCCGACCGGATTTTACATGGAATCCTTGTTCAGGATCTTGTTCGATGACCATACCAGGCTTAGCGTCCATCTGATAGACGGAATCAATTTGATATTCGAGCCCAGCATTTTCCAGGGCCTGAATAGCCGCACTGATATGAAGTCCTTTGACTTTAGGAACAGCAATAGATTCATCATGTTTGGTATATACTTTCAGACCAATATAAACGAAAAGGAATAGGCATACTATCGCAATGAAAGCGGCAATAAGATTTTTCCTAAACGTGGGGGTCTGAAGATATTGTACTACTTTGGACATTTCTTTGTTAATAAAAATTAATTCTGCATAGAACCGCAATATTAAAGCCAAGTTTGCAGAAAGATTAAATAAAATTATTCGTCACAAAATTATTCGTTTTTCCGTGTATAGCAAATTATATTTGCTATTCGAATCGCTAAAATTTATGAAAGCAAAAATAGCATTAATAACTGGAGGTTATACAGGAGAAGCTGAAGTTTCTTTTAAAAGTTCAGCCTTCGTCAATTCGCAACTTGATCACAACAAATACGATGTGTATCTGATTACGGTGACCAAAGAAGCATGGTACTATGAAGATGTAGATGGTCAGCGTCATCCCATTTCCAAAGCAGATTTCACGCTTCCATTGCATGGGGATGTTTTGGTTTTTGACTTGGCATTTATTATGGTACACGGTGCGCCTGGAGAAGATGGGAGACTCCAAAGTTATTTTGATTTATTAGATATTCCTTATACATCATGTGACGCGCTAACTTCTGCCCTGACGATGAATAAAGGGTATACAAAGGCGATTTTATCGGATATTCCAGAGCTGCATTTGGCAAAATCGGTCCTATTATTTGAATCGCAGCGACCTGAAGCGGTCCAACTGGTTGAAAGCAATCTCTCGCTGCCTTATTTTGTGAAACCTAATGCAGGCGGGAGCAGTATCGGTATGACCAAGGTGAAAGAATCTGCACAGCTGAAAGCAGCGATCGATACAGCTTTTGATGCAGAGAATACAGGTAAACAGGTCATTGTCGAAGAATTTGTAACCGGACGCGAGTTTTCGGAAGGAATTTTTCGCAATTCAAAAGGCGAGCTGGTTGTTTTACCTGCTACGGAGGTACGGACTACGCGCGAATTTTTTGATTATGAAGCGAAATATATACCTGGACTGACCGAAGAGATTACACCGGCAGAGCTGACTATCGAACAGCAGGAACGGGCTGCACGTATCTTGAAAGAGGTCTATGTCAGATTGAATTGCAAAGGTATGGTGCGTGTTGATTTCTTTTTGGAAAACGAGACCGATAAATTCTATTTTATCGAAATCAATACTATTCCGGGGCAGACTGCGCAAAGTTTTATACCGCAACAAGTACGCGCTTTTGGAATGAAAGAAGGCGATTTCTACGGCGAGTTGATCGAAACAGCTTTGCAATCGAAATAATATTGTCCTCTTATAGTGGATATGAAGTGAAGGTTCGTACGATTGCTGAATTTAACAATATGCGACGTGGTAACTAACGATAGCAAAAGCCGGCTTTCAATTTTCTGAAAGCCGGCTTTTGCTTTTTCATCATGACGACTTATGGGTTGCTATTGAAAGGACAAAGCGGTATACTACATGATCGCAGCATCTTGATGTCCCTTACGCAGTAAGCATTACGCTGGTTAAACAGAAAAGGGGATGAGCGAGCTTCTTTATAGCTGTTCGTCCTGATTTAGTTAGTACGTATCTATTTTCTTGTATAAACTTCAAAGGTATAAGCAAATGCATGTTTTTCATCTGCTTGATGCGAATCTGAGGAAACCAATTCCCATTCTTCGGATGGTAATGCAGGAAAGAAAGCATCTCCTTTGATGGTGGTATGCACCCGTGTCAAAAGTACTTTGTTGGCGAGTGGAAGGGCCTGCTGATAGATGTTTGCACCCCCAATAATAAATGCCTCGCGCTCGTCGCGACAATATAAAAGTGCTTCCTGAATACTGTTAGCGACATCAATATCTTCGCCTTGAAAATCTGCGTTGCGTGTGATGACAATATTCCTTCTTTCCGGTAATGCCTTACCTATGGACTCAAATGTCTTTCTTCCCATCAGTACAGAATGGTCAATGGTATTTTTCTTGAAATATTTAAAGTCGTTTGGCAAATGCCAAGGCATCTTGTTGTCGATTCCGATGGCATTGTTGTCCGATGCAGCGACAATTAATGTGATCGTTGGGTTGCTCATTTTTGATATAATGTGATTATTCGTCCTCTAAAAGAATATTGTTGCAAAATTAGCTGCCGTCATTATTAAACAGCAACCGGAGCTTTGATATGCGGATGTGATTCGTAGTTCAATAATTCAAAATCTTCAAACTTGAAATCAAAAATATCTTTTACTTCGGGGTTAATTCTCATCTGGGGTAGCGCTTTGGGCTCTCTGCTCAACTGAAGTTCCGTTTGTTCAAAGTGGTTACTATAAATATGCGCATCCCCTAGGGTATGAATAAATTCCGCCGCTTCCATATCACACACTTGGGCAACCATCATGGTGAGAAGTGCGTAAGATGCAATGTTAAAAGGTACGCCCAAAAATATATCCGCACTACGCTGATAGAGTTGACAAGACAATTGTGGCTTTAAAATTCCTTTTTCAGGTTGCGCTGGAGCGACATAAAATTGAAAAAAGGCATGGCAAGGTGGCAATGCCATATGTTCGATTTCAGCGACATTCCATGCCGATACAATAATACGACGGGAATCCGGCGAATTTTTAAGCTGATTAATTACTTGTGCGATTTGATCAATATGACGGCCATCAGGTGTTGGCCAAGAACGCCATTGCGATCCGTATACCGGGCCCAAATTTCCTTGTTCGTCAGCCCATTCGTCCCAAATGCTTACGCCATTTTCTTTGAGATACTGAATATTGGTCTCGCCTTTTAAGAACCAGATTAACTCATGGATAATGGATCGAAGGTGTAATTTTTTTGTCGTTACTAGAGGAAAACCTTCTTGAAGGTTGAAACGCATCTGATATCCAAAGACACTTTTGGTACCTGTGCCAGTACGATCTGTCTTTACAACACCATTCGTATATACATGTCTGAGTAAATCTAAATATTGTTTCATCTGTAAAAAAGTAATTGTTAAATATTAAATATCAATGCTATTATCGAACTGTGTGGGAACGATTAGCCCTATTTTATATGTCTGATTCTCAATCGGGAGATATTTGAATGCATGGTGTTCGAATTTGATTTCGTCAGCCTCTGATAAGCTGTTGATGCATTAAGCCTTTCAAGATAGTCAAAACTAATGAAAATCCTTATAACGAGAAAGTCAAAACTCAAAATGATAAGAGGGGTTAGTGAAAAAAAATGTAATTTTGCAAAATATTATGGAGAATAAAAAAGTAGCTTTTTATACACTTGGGTGTAAACTGAATTATTCGGAGACATCATCCATTGGTCGTTTATTTAAAGAAGCGGGCTATGATACCACAGCGTTCAATAGTCGTGCTGACGTTTATGTAATCAATACATGTTCGGTAACGGATAATGCTGACAAGAAGTGTAGAAAAGTGGTTAAGGAAGCTTTAAAGCACTCTCCCAATGCTTATATTACGATTGTTGGTTGTTATGCGCAGCTAAAACCAAAAGAGATCGCCGAGATCCCTGGTGTAGATATGGTTTTGGGTGCTGCTGAAAAGTTTAATATTATTGAGCATATCAATGATTTGACCAAACAGGAAAAGACAATCGTTTATAATGGTCCGATTGATGAGACCAATCAATTTGTATCTGCTTATTCGATTGGTGATCGTACGCGTACTTTCCTAAAAGTACAGGACGGATGTGATTACTCATGTACATTTTGTACGATCCCCCTAGCGCGCGGCGGAAGCCGCTCCGGTAAGATTGAAGAAATTGTACGACAGGCGGAAGAAATTGCAGCTTCCGGGGTTAAAGAAATTGTGTTAACAGGGGTAAACATTGGCGATTTTGGTATCCGCGATGGTAAGCGAGAAGACCGCTTCCTTGATCTGGTAAAAGCATTGGATGATGTCGAAGGTATTGATAGAATTCGTATCTCCTCAATAGAACCCAATCTGCTTTCCAATGATATTATTGAGTTTGTAGCGCAATCAAAACGTTTCGTTCCACATTTTCATATGCCTTTACAGTCTGGAAGCAATAAAATTCTGAGTTTGATGCGCAGAAGATACAAAAGGGAGCTCTATACAGAGCGCGTCGCGTTTATCAAATCTCTGATGCCCAATTGCTGTATAGGCGTTGACGTCATTGTTGGATTTCCGGGAGAGACACGTGAGGATTTTATCGATACGTATAATTTCTTGAACGATATGGAGATTTCGTATTTGCATGTGTTTACATATTCTGAAAGAGAGAATACGATTGCCGCACAAATGGAGGGCGCTGTACCAGGAGCTCAACGTAGTGATCGGAGCAAAATGTTGCATATCCTTTCCGAGAAGAAGCGTCGTGCTTTCTATGAATCTCAATTAGGAGAAATCGGAGACGTATTGTTTGAGGCTGATGAGAAAGACGGTTACATGCATGGTTTCTCTAAAAATTATGTTAAAGTGCGGACTTTATACGATCCCTTACTGGTGAATGAGGTCGTGCCGGTAAAATATATGGAAGTAACGGACTCCTGTGAAGTCGAGGTGGAAGAAGTTCCAGAGACATTGATACATTAGTTCAATAAAGATTTATAACATACAAAAGAGGCAATCTTCTCTAATAAGATTGCCTCTTTTGTATGAAAGTTATTTGCTGTCATTGCCAGAAACAACTTTCATTCGCTTTTGTTGCCGTCGGTGTCTACTACACTGCGAAGGTTTAATTGCTGTATTCGGATAGATATCCTCAAATTGATTGCAGAAAGCTGACCGAAAGGTGATCTTTAACTCTAATGTGTACTACTCTTTGCTGCATTTAACCAGATAACGGTACCCAAGATCAAAAGCACCCCAAGCCATTGAATAGTCGATACACTTTCATGAAGGATGAAAAATGACATACAGGTCGCCACAGGCAGTTCGGCCGAACTCAATATTCCTCCTAAGGAAAATCCAGTTTTAGGTAAACCATAGGCAAACAATAATGGCGGAATGACTGTACCAAATAAAGAAAGTATCAATCCAAAATATAAAAAATTATCATCAAATTGACCATTGAATAAATAAGTCGGTGGAAATAAAGTGAAGATCAGGATACAAGAACCTGTTACCATAATAGCACTTTTTTGAATGGGGTGGTAGTCATTGCCGACACGCCCATTTACAATCATGAAGACCGAATAGGCAGTCGCCGCCAAAAGACCGAATAACACACCGGTTAAATTGAGTTGTTGTAATCCTTTTTCAATGAGCCCAGTCGCTAATAATGTTGCAATAAGTACAATTCCAATGCCGATCAGATTGTTCTTTGAAGGTTTTGTCTTGAAAAAGATAAACTCAATAAGCACACCGATCCAGATATATTGCATTAGCAAGACTATAGCTAATGAAGCGGGAACGAGCTGAACACATTTATAATAGAGAACACTCACCAGACCGGTAGAAGTACCGCTGATTAATATTTTGACCCAGGAAGATTTCTTGTTTGAAGATTGAAACGACTTTGCCGAAAAGAGTTTAATGGTAATATAAATAAGCCACAGTATAAGCATGCCAAACAAGACCTGGATTCCCGTTACTTCGCCTAATGTCAGTCCTTTACCGTAAGCTTTTTTTACAAACGTTGATAGTATTCCGAAACTACTTGCACCTAAAAAGACAGCTAATGCACCTTTTAATTTTTCCATTCTCAAATAAATTAGGCGTCAAAGTTACGATTTCTGAACAATTCTTTTCCTGATCTGACGTTCTTAGCGAGAAAAGTAATCTTTCGAAGGGGGATCGCAGTGGAATAGATGTAGCTGATACCTCATTGGTGAAAATTCGCCAATAGTCGATGGTGTTAGATGGGGGTTATAAAAGTGGTTATTACCGCAAAATGTTTTTGGCAACACGGTAAACGTATTGCATATAAACCGCAATTTAGTTAAGTTTGTTAGGCAACAACGTAAATTGAACAGCATGATTGTCAGATTTTATTTCGTCTTCTTTTTGGGTGTAGTTCTATTTTTGAGCAGTTGTTCAACAAAGAAAAAAGTACTTATCGCTAATTCTCATCCTGCTAAGGGGGGCGTTTTGACAGATGCTAGTTCAGCGCGAGGAAGATCCTTTTCGGGATCTCGGCTTGACAGTTATGCCGACTTACTTAATGTGAGTGCCCAAAAGCTAAATCCAAACCTTTACTTTTTTATCGATGACTGGATGGGAATACCGCATCGTATGGGTGGACAGAACAAATCCGGTGTGGATTGTTCGGGCTTTGTAAATCTGCTCTACATGGAAGTATATAAAGGAAATTTGCCGCGCACTTCCCGTGACATGGAAGGAGTAGTAAAGCGAAAAAAGGTCGATAAACTTCAAGAAGGGGATCTCGTATTTTTTTCGTTCGGGCGTAACGGGATAGATCATGTTGGTGTATACCTTCATAATAATAAGTTTGTGCATGTGTCAACTCGCAAGGGTGTTATTATATCTGATCTTTCCGATAGCTGGTATGCCAAGACCTTTGTTGATGCAGGCTCTCCTAATATCTAGATCGCAGTAACTCATGTAGGTTTTATGTCATATCTTGATATAAACTTTTATACCCTATATAAATCCTTATTTTTGTCAAAATTTATAGCAATGACAATAAAGAGTAAGAAGATTTTTTTGGGCCTTTGTATTATTGTGCCGTTTTTGATGTATTGTGTTTATTACTATAGTAATATGATCAAAAATGCCCCTTTTCGTTTTGCTGATTTTGAATCCATAGAATTCAAATACGGCGAGCCGAACCACATGGTCAACGAATACAATTCTAAAACGCGTATCTATAAATATTTAGACAAAAAAGATTCTTTAATTACCGATACTGTAAAATTTACAAAAGATGATCTATTGTATCTCCATCGCAAAGCCATGGAGCTGGGGTTTTGGAATCTAGATACAGATATGACAGGTCCAGAATGGCAGCAGGATTCGACAAATTCTAAGGTTCCACGTTTTTATCTGGAATTCAACTATAAAGATAAATCCAAACATATAACTTTAGATGCCGATTTCGCAGGCAATCCGCGCATGCATGACGCGGCAAAGTCTATGATTGATGAAGTCAACCGCATGTTGGCGACCGCGCAGGCAAGATAGTTAAGAAATAGACACTAACGGTAAAAGGAGAAATTAAGCAATTGGTTTCCCTTTTTTTGTATCCACTCTTTTTTCTCGGAACATTTATGTAAGACTTCGGAGGAAGAACAAAGGTCAGTCTACTAATACAACCTGAAATAACAGGTACTTTAAACGGAACTAACAGCGATCTGATAGGGACCTCATTCGGATGAATGCGTATAAAGTACGAATAATATCCCTATTACTTTAGTATTAAATATGTGTTAATTAGTAAGTTGGTTTGATGATAAACCCTTCGTTTCTTGATGAATTCTTGATATTCTCTTTATACTCCTTTAACCTGAATGGAATACTTTAGCGCCAAAACAAAATAACATATGAGAACATTTTTGGCATTAGCAATTTCGTGGGCATTCGTCCATGCTGCGCACGCACAAGATTTTGCAAAAGGAAAAGTTTATTTGGACGTAAACAAAAACGGAAAATTAGATAAAAATGAAAAAGGTATTGTGTCTGTTTCTGTTAGTAACGGACGTGAGGTAACTACCACAGATAAAGATGGTAATTATCAATTACCCATTGGGAATGACAATATCATTTTCGTCGTCAAACCGTCAGGTTATGTCTTGCCTTTGGATGAAAATAATCATCCAAAATTCTATTATATCCATAAATTGAACGGCAGTCCAGTTTCAAAATACCCTGCCGTCGTTGCTACAGGGAAGATCCCGGCTGCGGTGAATTTTGCTTTGTATCAGCAAGAAGAAGAACCAAACTTTTCGGCCTTCGTTTTCGGTGATCCACAGGCCTACACGGAGGAAGAACTGGCCTATTTCAAAAACGGGGTGATCAATGAAATTTCGGATAAGACAATTGCAAAATTTGGCATCAGCTTAGGCGACTTGGTGGGCGATGATCTTTCCCTACAGCCAAAATATAAGTCGGTGATTTCTACCATGGGATTGCCGTGGTATAACGTCATGGGAAACCATGATATGAATTATGATGCAAAAGTGGATAGTCTTTCCGATGAATCGTTTGAGAAAACTTTTGGTCCCAACAACTATGCATTCAACTATGGAAACGCGCATTTTATTATTCTGGACAATATTATTTATCCGAATCCACGCACAGGAAAAGGGTATTTAGGTGGATTCCGTAAAGATCAGTTAGATTTTGTGGAAAATGACTTAAAAAACGTTGCCAAAGATAAACTGATTGTATTGGCGTTCCATATTCCTTTATACCATCAAAACTCAGATGTCTTTCGAAATGAAGATAGACAACGTCTTTTCGATATTTTGGCTCCATTTAAGCATACCTTGTCTTTATCAGCACATACACACTTTCAACGTCAGTATTTTTATGGGCAAAAAGACGGATGGAAACAAGAAAAGGCACATCACGAATATAACGTAGGCACTACATCGGGTGATTGGTACTCTGGCGAGTTGAATGAGAAAGGGATTCCTGTCTCTACGATGCGGGATGGTACACCAAAAGGATATGCTATTTTGAAAATTGAGGATAATCAATACAGTTTCGATTACAAGGTTGTCGATAAGCCGGCATCGTATCAGATCGACTTATACGGAGCTTCGGTTATTCCGGAAAAGTACACCAAAAGATATCCGATATACGCTAATTTCTTTATTGGAAAGGAGGGCGATAAGGTCAGGTTTAGAATCAATCAGGGGGAATGGAAAGAGATGGACTTTGTAAATGAAAACGATCCGGCATTTCTAAATTCATTGGCTAAATATGATACAGCAACTGAATTGAAGAACACCCGTAGACCTTCCAACCCGGAAAAATCAAGCCATTTGTGGGCCGCTAATCTGCCAAAACTTAAAGCAGGGAAATATCAGATTGAGGTTCAGGCGATCGATCTTTTCAATAGAGTACATGCGGCAACGAAAATGATAGAGGTGAGATAAAAACTTTTTTAGCGTTGTTTTAAGTTTAAAGATAGCTTAAGATACACTTAACATATGTCGCCTATATTTGTATAGAGTAATTTTTGATTCATAAAGAGTTAGGGTTAATGTGTAGATCTGTTGTGAAACACGTCTGAAAATTTAGTTTGTTTTTAAAGTGAAGGTAATCTCCCCAGGTTACCTTTCACTGTTTTTACCCCCGTCGTGGTAAAATTCGTTTAAACTTTGTTATCACTGACTGCCCATGTGGTTAAAAAAATCTTTAACAGTAAAATAGCATCCATACATCCGATTTGTCTTTTACAAAAAAAAAGCCGCTAACTGCGGCTTTTTTTATTTTAAGCTTAGCGGTTAACGCTCGTGTTTATGTCTAAAGAATAAAGCAAAAAGGATTGCGATAACAAAGGTGTAAAGCGCAAATGCAAGCCAGATATCATGCCAGTCTTTTAGCATAAGATTGCCACTTAAAACACCGTCAGGTAAGATCGAAATATTTTTTTCCTTTAAAAAATGTAGAAAGTGGGTGTTATTCACTGTTGTGTCCAGGTATTGGGCTAAATCTTTGCTATGCTGAAAACTTTTGGTAAAGTATTGGTCAATGATCCATCCAGAGGCAAAACTGCCTACAACGGCGCCAAAACCATTTGTCATCATCATAAATAAACCTTGGGCAGAACTGCGTATACTGGAGGTTGTCGAGGTTTCGACAAACAGTGAACCTGAAATATTAAAAAAATCAAAGGCCATGCCATATACGATGCAAGATAGTACAATCATCCAAAGTCCACCAGCGGGATCCCCAAATGAGAATAATCCAAAACGTAATACCCAGGCAAACATAGAAATCAACATTACTTTTTTTATTCCGAATCTTTTGAGGAAGAATGGAATAGCGAGAATAAAGAGGGTTTCGGATATCTGTGAAATTGACATAATGATTGTCGAATATTTCACAACGAAAGATTCGGCAAATTTAGGGTAGAATTTAAATTCATCCAAAAATACGTCACCGTAGGCGTTGGTCAATTGGAGTGCTGCACCTAAGAACATGGAAAAAATAAAAAACAAGGCCATTTTATAATTTCCAAAAAGCTTAAACGCTTCCAGACCTAATAATTGTGTCCAAGAAGCATTTTCCTGTTGTAATTTTTTCGGTGGACATTTTGGTAACGTAAACGCGTAAAGGCTTAAAGCCAACGCTGCAGTGCCGGCGATGTAGAATTGAAAGGCCGTTGCTTTGCTACCCGTTAAATTGGTGATCCACATCGCGACGATAAAACCGATCGTGCCAAAAACCCGGATAGGGGGAAACGCTTTGACCAGGTCGTAGTTGTTTTCATTTAGTGCAGTATAAGCGATGGAATTCGATAGCGCCAACGTTGGCATATAAAAACACATCGCCGCAAGCATCGCATAAAAAAAGGTGTTTGGATCATTTACCTGAGGTAAATAGAATAAAACACCTGCATAACATAAGTGAAGAATAAAATATAATCTTTCGGCATTTATCCACCGATCGGCAATGATTCCCATCAGTGTAGGCATAAATAGAGATGCGATTCCCATTGTCGCAAAAATGGCTCCAAATTGCGTACCATCCCATTGCTTTGTGCCAAACCAATAGTTAGCTATTGTAATCAACCATGCTCCCCAGACAAAGAACTGAAAGAAGCTCATGATGGTCAATCTTAATTTAATAGACATAAATGATGTTATTTAAAATTTTGTTTCGCTCTAATGAAAGGCGTTATTTTCTTTTGGAAATCTCATCCCTAATCAACGCAGCCCGTTCGTAGTTTTCTTCGGTCAATGCCTGATTAAGTGCTTGTTCCAATTGCTCATTTGTCAATGCCGAGAAAGGATTCTGTGGGGACTTTGACGGTGTTTTTTCTTCGACCTCAACAACACTTGGGTCCTGAACTTTGTTGGATTTGTCCAGATTTTCCAAAAATGCGAACTCATGCCCTTCAATAATAATTCCTGCAGAGGACATAATAAATTCGTAGGCATATATGGGGGCTTCAAACCGTACAGCGAGTGCAACAGCATCAGAAGTGCGCGCGTCAATCTCTACAATTTTGTTGCCGTCGGAACAGATAATTTTAGCATAAAATATGCCTTCAATTAGATTGTAGATAAGCACTTCAATAAGCTGAATTCCAAATGAATCTGCAAAGGATTGAAATAGGTCGTGTGTCAGCGGGCGACTAGGAATCATTTTTTCTATCCGAATAGCAATAGCTTGAGCCTCGTGACTGCCGATGATGATGGGTAATCTTCTGTTGCCTTCCACTTCACCTAATACCAGGGCATAAGCCCCTGATTGGGTTTGACTATAGGATAAACCAACGATATCTAATCTGATTTTCTTCATTTTAATTTCAAACCGGTTTACAAACTTAGATAAATTTGCTTTTATATGCAATTATAACCAATAAAAAACTCCCCATTCATTTTCAATAAATGGGGAGAATATATGGGATAAAAGGTTTAAATACCTCTATAAGCCTTCAGTGCTTGCGTCAATTTTGGAACGATGTCGAAAGCATCTCCTACAATTCCATAATCGGCCACTTTGAAAAATGGAGCTTCCGGATCTTTATTGATGACAACGATGGTTTTCGAGGAGCTCACCCCGGCCAAATGTTGAATTGCACCGGAGATACCAATTGCAATATAGAGATTAGGGCTCACTACAATACCTGTTTGTCCTACGTGTTCCGAATGGGGGCGCCAGCCGGCATCGGATACAGGTTTCGAACATGCGGTAGCTGCACCTAGCACATCCGCAAGTTCTTCAATCATTCCCCAGTTTTCGGGGCCTTTGAGCCCGCGGCCTGCAGAAACCACAATTTCAGCTTCCGGTAAAGAGACTTTGTCTGTTGCGCGCACAATCTCCTTAACCACGGTTGAAAGATCTAGTTGGTCAATACTTGGCGCAAAGGTTTCGACTATAGCCTTTCCATCAACATCTTTAGTTTCGTACGCATTGGGGTTTAACGCAATGACCTTGATCTCTGAACTGAGCTCGAGTGTAGCAAAAGCTTTATTGGAGAATGCTGTTTTTTTGACTGTAAGTTTGTCATCCGTAATGTGGGGTAATTCGAGCGCGCCATCGGCTAACCCGGCCTGCAATTTCGCCGCAATACGCGGAGCGAGTCCTTTTCCGGAAAATGAATTGGATAAGACAAGCAATTTTGAATCCGTGTTTTTTAAAGCTTCTGCGATAATACTAGCATAAGCTTGGTTTACAAAAGAAGCAAGTTGTTCCTGATTGACATTTAATACTTTCGAAGCACCATATCTGCCCAAAGCGGCGAGTTCGTCTTCGGCAACATTCCCGATTGAAATTGCAACAACATCAGTCTGTATGTCATCGGCGATGGATTTGGCGTACGAAACAACTTCAAAAGCGGATTTTTTGAATTTTCCATCGGTATTTTCTACATATACAAGTATTGACATAGTGTTTTAGCGTTTAAAGATTAAATAACTTTAGCTTCATCATGAAGAAGAGAAACTAATTTTTCTACCTCGGTAGCGTCAACAAGTTTGACCGTACCTCGTGGAGCTGGTGTCTCATAGTTGACAATATGAGCTAGAAGTTCTACGGAGAACGGTTCCACCACGTCCAACGGTTTGCTTCGTGCACTCATAATACCACGCATATTGGGTATTTTAGGCTCAGCAACACCTTCGGCTGTACCTATGACGAGTGGTAACTTGGCTGTTAACACTTCTTTCCCACCCTCAATTTCACGTTCAACAGTCACCATATCAGTTGCAACCTCGACTTTTTTGGCTATGGAAACAGAAGGAATATGCAGCAATTCTCCTATAATTGCCGCCACCTGAGCACCATTATAATCGATAGATTCACGACCAGTTAAAATTAAGTCAAATGCATTGTCTTTGGCATACGCTGCTATTTGATTCGCAACAAACCAAGCATCGCGGGGAACGGCATCTATCCGTACAGCGTTATCTGCGCCAATTGCCAATGCTTTTCGAATGGTTGCATCTGTCGATGCATCCCCCACATTGATGACAGTTACGGTTCCTTTTCCACCTTCGGCCAATTCCACTGCTTTAGATAAAGCAATTTCATCATAAGGGTTTATAATGAATTGTACACCAGCTGTATTAAATGCAGTGTTGTCATTTGTAAAAGTGATTTTGGATGTAGTGTCAGGGACATTACTTATACAAACTAATATTTTCATATACGATTGGTTTTACCCAAACTTACTATATTTTCATTTAATTATAAAGTTTCAGATCAACCAAAATCCCTTGAGATGGCAGTTGATAGATATTGAATATTTTTAAAATTTTCAAGCATTTTTCGATTGTTTTTTTTGATGTAACAAGATATTAAATGCTTTTGTTGCTGTTTTTGTAATTTTTCTCTTTGAACAAGTGATTTCTGACAACAGATTTGTTTCGTCAGCAAATTGTCATTTTGTATGCTAGCATAGTAATTTTTGGATAAGTATAGATTTCTCAAGGGTTAGAAGAGTAATGGTTTTTTTTCTATCATACAGGGATGTGGATTGTTATCACTAGGTATACGTATTATATTGGATATAAAGTTCAATTTGTCTAAGTTTGAAATAAAAAACATATGTCAACACGATTGGACCAATTGAATGAATTTTTGAAAGAGAGCCCAGCGGATCCTTTTTTGAAATATGCGATTGCAGCTGAATATCTCAAGCAGGGGAATGAGCAGGAGGCTATGTCGAGATTCGAGGATTTAGTACAGTCGAATCCAGATTATGTAGGAACCTACTATCATTTGGGTAAATTGTACGAAAAATTAAGTAGACAGGATTCGGCGATTGCTACGTACCGAGCTGGAATCTATATCGCCCGCAAGAGTCGTAATTTCCATGCCTTGGGCGAGTTGCAGGGCGCATTGGCAGTTTTGGCAGAGGATGATGATGATGATTTTTAATCTTTTCTAATTTTTTGGTATTTAATTTGTTATGAGTTTATTGGTGTAACTGTTAGATGCTGATTTTTTTGAATTTAGAATGTGATGAAAAGGTATATTTGGATTGTGGGTTTGTGGTTGATAATTGGAATGGCGGGATGTGATAATCCCAAACAAAGTGTAGCCGTCTACAAAGATAATTTACAGGATCTTAAAGGAAGAGATAAGGCGGAAGTAGTGATTGGTGAGTATAAAGGCGTAATGCCTTGTGCGGATTGTGATGGGATTGAAACACTCATTTCTTTACATGCTGACAATACTTATCAATATTCATCTAAATATCTAAATAAAAGTGAGGATGTGTTTGTTCGGGAAGGAAAGTGGAAGTTGGATGGCAATATTATTACCTTAGATGGTGTAGATTATAAATTCAAACTTGGAAATAGGATGCTCAGTCAGCTGGATCTCTCAGGAAATGACATTACTGGAGATATATCCAAATACTATGTTCTGACGAAAAATTGAGTTCACTTTATATAAATGATGTAAAAATAAGAAAGCCGGCAGTTGTACTTCCGGCTTTTTTGTTTTTGAGTTTATTTTAGTCTTTAAGACATTCGAACATATGATCGATGCTTTATTTTCATATGGGAGCAACTTTTCAAGCTTTATCGGGAAGTACTATTGGTTTTTTGTACAAAGTTCCTTTAACGTTTTTACGACAAAGTCGATTTCCTCCCTGGTATTATTTTTACAAAATGAAAAACGCACCGAGGGGCGTTCAGCGCTCGATTTGATCGCATTCAATACATGAGAGCCTATGTCGGTCCCTGAGCTGCATGCACTGCCTCCAGAGCATGATATGCCTGCAATATCCAAATTGAAAAGGAGCATATCGGCAAGGTTACTGCAAGGGAAAGAAACATTCAATACGGTGTACAATGATTTGTCTGGTTCGATAACGCCATTAAAGCCAATGTCTGGTATTGCTTTCAGCAACTCGTCAATCATATAAGATTTGAGCCCCTGAATATAAGTATGATGTTCTTCCATGTTTTCATAGGCAAGTTCCAGCGCTTTGGCAAGTCCTGCTATACCATATACATTTTCTGTTCCGCCACGCATATTTCGTTCTTGTGCTCCGCCATAGATTAAAGGTTTGATCTTGTTATTGGCGTTTATATAAAGAAAGCCGACCCCTTTCGGGCCATGGAATTTATGAGCAGCTCCTGTGACGAAGTCTATTTTAAGTTGAGTAAGATCATGTGGATAATGCCCCATAGTCTGCACAGTATCGGAATGAAATATAGCATTGTACTTTTGGCATAACTCGGCGATACGGTGAATATCGTTGAGATTTCCAATTTCATTATTGGCATGCATAATGGAGACAAAAGTACGTGGGTTACTATTTAAAAGCTCTTCCAGCTGGTTGATATTTAAATTGCCTTTTTCGTCAACCTCCAGCAGGTCAAGGTGCACTTTACCTGCTTTTTGCAGTTCCTCTAAGGTGTGTAATACGGCATGGTGCTCAATAGGTGAGGTAATGGCATGGGTTATCCCAAAGTCGGTTATCGACCTCACGATAGCCATATTGTCTGCTTCCGTTCCACCCGATGTAAAAAATATCTCTGCAGGAGACACATGAAGCAAATTGGCAATCGTTTTACGTGCTTTTTCTACAATTGTCTTTACTTGTCGTCCGTGACTATGGATTGAGGATGGATTACCAAAGTTATTTTCCATCACATCGATCATTACTTTTATTACTTCAGGATCTAAGGCTGTAGTCGCAGCATTATCAAAATATACTTGCATGCGGCAAAATTACAAATCTCTCAAGTAAATTACAGGTATCAAATCACTTATTTTTATCATTTTAATTTCCTAATTATCGCTGGTAGGTGCCTGAGTACTGCGGTTTCTAAGAATTAGATCCTTTTGCGCTGGAGCGTATGGGATGGGAATTTTTCTGTTCTGAGTTCCTTTTTTCGTCTGACCAAGATCAGGATCAAAATTCCTCCTAATGCGATCGCCAAACCCAAATAAGCGGCAATATCACCCGCTTGCGTATAGAAAGTAATTTCTTCATTTAAATTAATTTCCTGATTGAGGGCCGCAGGCTGCCACCATTTGGTCTGTTGCACAATATCTCCCCGTTGATTAATAAAGCCAGAAATCCCTGTGTTGGCAGAGCGAGCCACCCATCGTCTGTTCTCAATCGCACGTAGTTTAGCATACTGTAAATGTTGGTCTTTGCCCGAAGTATTTCCCCACCAGCCATCATTGGTGATGATCGCAATAAACTGTGCTCCTTTTTTGACATACTTAGCAACGTAATTGCCCCAAATGGATTCGTAACAGATGACCGGTGCGGCACCAATGCCACTTTGCGCATAAAAGACCGATGGTTCGGCCTGTTTTCCATAGCCTCCCGTAGTGCCGCCGAATGCTTTAAATAGCGGTTTTAAGATGTTCATGGCTGCACCAAAAGGCATTTGTTCTACCCCCGGAACGAGCTTGGACTTATGATAAAACTGTAGTTTGGAAGAATAATCGATCAATGTCGCGGCATTGAAATTATCTTGATAAACATGAGGAGCTATTTCGCGTGCAGTTGGCGTTTTGGCATCGTTGTACAGCTGATAGCTTTCAATACCTGAAAGTACATTGCCATTTTTATACTGATCTAAAAATTTTAAGATGCGTTGGTAAGAATAGGTTTCCCTAAAGTTCTCCTCATCGAAATCGCCGTTCTGCGATAGCGCAGTTTCAGGCCAGATAAAAAACTCGGTATTGGGTTTAGCGACCGAATTTGATAAGGAGAATAATGTGTTTAATTGCTCTTCAGGGCTTATATTGAATTTAATGTAAGGGTCAATATTGGGCTGAACAACGACGATTTGTGCGGGATTCTGATATTCTTCATAGTTAACGTAACGTATCAGCGAGTAGGTGCTGGGGATTAGTAACACTGCAGTTAATACAGCAATTGGAACTATTTTACGTTTGATCGGATAAAATCCCTTCCGATTTAAGTAAAGTGTAAATACCAAGATGTTGACCAGCCAGATCCATATGGTTCCACCGTAGACTCCCGTGATTTCATACCATTGCACCAATTGGTGGAAACTGGCGAAACCATTTCCTAATGTCATCCAGGGGAAAGCTAAATCCCAGGATTCATGTAGAAATTCGTAGCTTATCCAAAATCCCATCAATCCGAAAAGGGATAGCATTACGTTTGTTTTGCGTCGTAGTTGCCCATATAGCCAGAAAGCCACCGCCATTAATGTTGCGCCTAAGCAAAAAGGTATCAGACTTATAATTACAGCTGCAAAGGATGGCATAACTGCCGATATAGAATTATATACCCAATAAATCGAGGCTGTGTTCCAAACTACCGCAGTTAGGCCCGCGGTAAGGAATACTTTTCGGCCTTTCTTTTGGAATGTTTCATTGCGGATAATGTTCTCTACAGCAATCAGCAAAGGAACAAACCCAATAAATAACAAGGGACTGGAATAGGGTATCGGAGGCCAGCCCAACCACAATAAAAAGGCACTTAAAAGTGCCAGTAGATAGTTATTTTTCACAATATATTTTCTTCCATTTATAATTATAAACTGGATAAAACTTCTCTCTTTTTACTCTCGTATTCCTCTTGGGTAATTAATTGTTTATCGAAGAGCGTTTTTAATTTTTTGAGCTTTAAGGTAATTTCATCGTCCTCCTCTTCCTTTGCCGCAGCAGGTGAGATAGGAGCTGCCGAAACTGAAGGAACAGTAGGGGTGGATCCGATCGGTTGCTGTGCCTGAACTGGCGCTGACGAAGTTGGCTGAGCCGAACCATAAGATTGTGGTGCGGATGGGGCAGGCGAAGTAACCGCTGGCTGAACCGGTATATTACTTTCTGGCCGTTCGATAACCACTTCTTTTGCGACAGTTGGAGCAATAACTATTTTCTCCTTTTCAGCGGCCAACTCAGCTTTTTTATAATTTTCAAGTGCCGCTTTAATATATTGATACAATTTTCTGGCCTGAACTTTAGGGATATAGTCTATGCTCAAATTCTCCCCAGTAAAAGGAATAACAGTCACTTTCGAACCGAAGATTTCCTCTTTGAAAGCAATATCTTTGATATCTTGCCAGCCGAAAATTTCGAAATCAGTAGCCAAGCCCAATTTAGTGAACTCGCACATAAATATGCGCTTATTACTGATGGTAATACTATCCGGTAATATAGTCACTGCAGGTTTCTTTTGAACTGCGATATAATCTATTTTTTCTCCTGGAGTAAGCATATCCTGGACTTTAGTAACCAATTTTTCGATGATTTTTATGTCCTGCCCATCCTGTGCAAATTGTTCCATGTTCATGTCAAATACTTTTTAATTACATAAAGATTATTAAAATTTATTCCAATCCTGCTACACAAAATACAAATTCTCCTTTAATCGGATTGTTTTCAAAGTGTAATTTTAAATCAGTTAATGTTCCGCGCACATTCTCTTCGTAGAGTTTGCTCAATTCCCGAGATATCGAAGCTTGTCTTTCAGCTCCAAAAATTGTGATAAATTCTTCTATTGTTTTTAGTATACGATGCGGTGACTCATAAAAGATCATCGTTCGTTTTTCTTCTGCTAAGGTTTTTAAGCGCGTTTGTCTTCCTTTTTTCACCGGCAGAAAACCTTCAAAACAAAAGCGGTCGTTGGGAAGCCCCGAATTGACAAGCGCTGGCACGAAAGCAGTTGCTCCTGGCAAGCACTGTACCTCCAGTCCTTCTTTGATGGCCTCGCGTACCAGTAAGAATCCCGGATCCGAGATAGCCGGTGTTCCAGCGTCTGAAATCAAAGCAATGTTTTGTCCCTCTTTTAAGAATTTAATGATTTCCGAGACCGCTTTATGTTCATTGTGCTGATGGTGCGCAAATACTTTTTTGTCGATTCCAAAATGTTTTAAAAGCGGAGCACTGGTCCTTGTATCCTCTGCTAAGATGAGGTCCACTTCTTTTAGGACATTGACCGCACGGAACGTCATGTCCTCCAGATTGCCAATAGGTGTTGGAACTAAATATAACATGGTCAAAGTTAAGTTTTTTTTACTATATAACATGCGCTAAAACATTCTGTGCTTTTTGAAGTTTTATTTTAAAGATTAGAGTAAACTCCATCACGTTATTTTAAATAAATTATGCAATACATCGAAAAAATACAGGCCCATCTAGGTACTGAAGCGAGTTATTTGTTAGATTTTGATCAACCTGCAGTTTCCAAAACAATGCTTCATCTTCCGCAGTCAACATTTATTGACCAAGTATACAATTCAAGTGATCGTAGTCCACAAGTTTTAAGAAGTTTGGGGCAACTTTTTGGAACGGGCCGTTTAGCCAATACGGGGTATCTGTCAATATTGCCCGTGGACCAAGGTATTGAACACAGTGCCGGAGCGTCTTTTGCGCCAAATCCACAGTATTTTGATCCAGAGAATATTGTTAAGCTAGCTTTGGAAGGAAATTGCAACGCTGTGGCTTCTACTTTTGGTGTATTAGGAGCTGTTGCCCGAAAGTATGCACACAAGATTCCGTTTTTGGTTAAAATCAATCATAATGAATTGTTGACTTATCCCAATCGCGCAGACCAAATCTTGTACGGAACAATTCGCGAAGCCTGGAATATGGGTGCTGTTGCGGTAGGGGCAACCATATATTTTGGATCTGAAGAATCAGATCGGCAGATTATTGAAGTAGCAAAAGCATTTGAGGAAGCACATTCTTTGGGGATGGCGACGGTATTATGGTGTTATTTGCGTAATTCGGCTTTCAAGGTCGGAGATAAAGATTACCACTTAGCAGCAGATCTGACCGGACAGGCCAATCACTTAGGGGTAACCATCAAAGCCGATATTATTAAGCAAAAATTACCCGAATTAAATGGCGGATTCAAAGCGTTGAATATGGGTAAAAGCAGTTATGGGAAGTTGGATGAACGTATGTATACACAGCTTTCTTCCGACCATCCTATTGACCTATGCCGCTACCAAGTACTCAATTGCTTTGCCGGCAGGGCGGGCTTGATCAATTCTGGCGGGGCTTCGGGACAGAATGACATCCAAGAAGCCGTAAAAACAGCAGTTATCAATAAGCGCGCTGGCGGAACTGGTTTGATATCTGGTCGCAAAGCCTTTCAAAAACCGATGCAGGAAGGTGTAGCGCTGCTTCACGCCATTCAGGATGTTTATTTGTGTGATGAGGTGAGTATTGCTTAGTAAAGCGCATAATATAGGTTCAAAAAGCCTTTCTAAAGGTGTTTTGGGAATAAAATAGCTTGTAAATAAAGGCAAATTTATCTAAGTTTGTTCACTATTTTAAATAACACATTTATATTATGTTGCAATTAAATTATATCCGTGAGAACAGGGATACGGTGATCGAAAGATTAGCTGTCAAGCATTTCAAGGAAATTGGATTGGTCGACGAAATCATCAGTTTAGATGAAGAACGCCGTATGATCCAATCGGAATCAGACGCACTTTCGGCAGAGGCTAATGCGGCAGCGAAGCAGATTGGAGATCTGATGCGGCAAGGAAAAAAAGAAGAAGCTGAAACCGTCAAATCCAAATCCTCGGGATATAAAGAACAAGTAAAGCAACTTTTAGATCAATTAGGTACAATTGAGGCAGAATTGAATGAGAAGATCGTACAATTGCCCAATTTACCACATCAATCCGTTCCGGCCGGTGTAAGTGCAGACGATAACGAAGTTGTTTTGACCCATGGCGAAATCCCTGCGTTGCCAGAGGAGGCATTGCCCCATTGGGAATTGTTGAACAAATACGGTATTGTTGATTTAGAGCTTGGCGTAAAAGTTGCTGGAGCCGGTTTTCCCATCTATAAAGGCAAAGGCGCTAAATTGCAGCGTGCATTGATCAATTTCTTTTTGGATCAGGCTGCCGAAGAAGGATACGAAGAAGTTCAGGTGCCAATTTTGGTGAATGAAGATTCTGCATTTGCCACGGGGCAATTGCCGGATAAAGAAGGACAGATGTACTATGTTGGTAATGACAATCTCTATTTGATCCCTACAGCTGAGGTTCCGGTTACTAATATTTATAGAGACGAAATTGTAAAAGAGCCCCAGTTTCCAATAAAACATTGCGCTTATACACCATGTTTCCGTCGGGAAGCGGGTTCTTACGGAGCACATGTACGTGGATTAAATCGTTTGCATCAATTTGACAAAGTAGAGACGGTGCAGATCGTACATCCCGAAAGGTCGTATGAAGTGCTGGAAGAGATGAGTTTATATGTACAAGGACTGTTGCAGAAATTAGAGTTGCCTTATCGTGTATTACGTTTATGTGGTGGAGATATGAGTTTTACTTCTGCATTGACTTATGATATGGAAGTGTATAGTTCTGCGCAGAAGCGTTGGTTGGAAGTTTCTTCCGTCTCCAATTTTGAAACTTACCAAGCGAATCGTTTGAAAGTGCGCTTTAAAAATTCGGAAGGCAAGATGCAGCTGGCACATACTCTAAATGGATCTGCATTGGCTTTGCCACGTATTGTAGCTGCGATATTAGAGAATAATCAAACTGAAAAAGGAATTAAGATTCCGGCAGTTTTGGTGCCTTACACTAAGTTTGAGTATATTGATTAAATATCAATAAATAAGTCGTCTCTGGACTTATTTCATACAAAATGAAAGACGCTCAGCCTGAGAAGGTAGAGCGTCTTTTTTTTGATTTTAAAGTGCTATCGACCAGACGAAATTTTTTGTTCTCTTTCATGTTGCGGATCCATATAAAGTTATGAAAGTTTGGTTATCATTCTACCGATATATGTTTAGAATCATTATAAATTAATGCTCTTTTTGATGCCGCGATGAAAAGAATGATGTCTCAAAGATTTCTTGTGGCATTGTTAATGTTTTGTTAAATATATTGGATTCCGTATAAAATTCTGTTTGAGGTTACTTTGATTAGTTTTTATTCTAAAATGATTCTTTTGTAACAATTTGCAAATTTGACTTCCAATTATTGCGGTATTTACTGATTTAGATGGATTATGTTAAAAAACTTGTAAAAACAACTTGCGGTTTCTATATTTGACACCGCTAATAAAATCGCACTAACTATTATTTACTGTAAATGCTGAAAAGAGCAAATTTACAGCTGGATATTTATCTAAGAATTGCCCTGCATCTACCTAGGGCTGCTTTTTCAATAATATTTTCAACTGTTAAAAAATGAACTGCAATAGTCTATTTGATAGGCTGATGTTTTATTGTCTACACAATTTATGTTTAGACAGTTGTATGAACGGATATAATTTATATCAATATATAGGATTAGAAAAAATAATAAAATTAACTAACTAAAACATGAAACAAACATTACTAAGTTTTCTTGTTGGCGGAATGATTCTGACTTCGGTCGCATTCGCTCAGGAAAAAAAGATTAGTGGTCGTGTTACATCTGCTGACGGTAAAGCTATACCAGGGGTAACAGTAGTTGTACAAGGTACTAATCAGGCTACACAGACGGACACTAATGGTAATTATTCATTGAATGTACCGGCAGGTAAAGTTGTTGTATTTCGTTCCGTTGGTTTTGACGATAAAACCATTATTGTGAATAACAACAACACGGTGTTCAATGTTTCTTTGGAAAATCATGACAATGCGCTTGAAGAGGTGGTGGTAACTGCTAATGCTATCAAAAGAGAAAAGAGAACATTAGGTTATTCAGCACCGACCTTGAACAATGAGGAATTGCGGTCAGGTCAAAATTCAAGTGCTATCAATGCATTAGCTGGTAAAGTTGCAGGTGTGAATATTACATCGACCTCAAATTCTCCAGGTAGTTCATCTCGCGTCGTTTTGCGTGGCGGTTCGTCTATCTCAGGGAATAACCAAGCTTTAATTGTTGTCGACGGTGTTCCTATTGACAACTCCAGTGTAATTGGTGGTGGTTCATCATTATCAAGTGTAGATTTTGGTAACCGCGGTAATGATATCAACCCTGATGATATTGCATCGATGACCATATTGAAAGGTCCGGCTGCAGCAGCATTATATGGATCGCGTGCATCCAATGGAGCCTTGATCATCACCACTAAAACAGGTAAAAGAGGCGGCGGAAAAACAGATATTACTTTCAATACAACAAATACCTTTTCTTCTATTTTAAAATTACCTGAGTTTCAGAACGAATATGGTCAAGGTTACTCTGGCTATACTAAAAATGGAGACCTGGTTTTTGTCAATGATCCAAAGGAAAACTGGTCTTGGGGAGCTCCTTTTACTGGGAAAACACAGGAATGGGGACAAGCTGTAAATGGCATAAGACAAACAAAGCCATATTCGGCTGTTAAAGATAACGTTAGGGATTTTTTTAATACTGGATTTGCAACAGATAATAATTTAGGTTTCTCGGGCGGTAGTGAAAAGTCGTCTTTCTATTTAGGCCTAAATTCTTTGAACTCAAACGGTGTTTATCCTGGGAGCAAAGATAACTACAATAAATATGGTGTTCGTTTCAATGGTCAGACTGAATTCTCAAATAAATTTTACGCGGGAATTTCAGCGAACTATAGTCAGATTAACTCGAACAACGTAGGCGGGGGACAAGGAAATTCGTCTGTATACAATAACTTGTTACAAACTCCGCGTGATATTCCTGTTGCTGACATGAAAGATTTAAGCAATCCATATAATGGATATGGTTATGTCGATGCAAATGGTCTAAACCATAGTAATGAGTATGGCTATTATGGAGCTTATTCTATGAATCCATATTGGACATTGGAAAATTACAACAATTATAATAATGTAAATCGCATTCTGGGTAATTTTAACGTCGGTTATAAGCCATTTGAATGGTTGGATTTCAAAGAGCGTGTAGGGGTAGATCATTATACGGACCGCAGACGCTCTGAATCTCCAAAATATAATTTTACACCAATTGATAAAACTTCAGGTAATTATTCGACAGCTAACGATCTAATTGACAATGGTGAGTATCGTATCGATCAATACAATGTAACAGAGATCATTCATGATTTCATGGTTACTGCTACCCATGACTTTAATCAAGATTTTAAAGGATCATTAATGTTGGGTAACAACATTCGTCAGCGTAATGTTTCAAATCTAAGTACAGCGACCAACGAAAGTGGAGGTTTGGTACAGCCCGGTTTTTATAATTTAGCGAACTCCAATGGGCCATTGAACTTGATCGAAGATTCATGGTCAAAACGCCGGTTGGTTGGGCTTTATGCGGATTTGAACTTGTCGTACAAAAATTTCTTGTACTTACAAGCCACTGCACGTAATGATTGGTCGTCTACCTTGCCGAAGAAAAACAATTCATTCTTTTATCCAAGTGTGAGTGGTTCATTTGTATTCTCTGAGTTGTTAAGCCAAGATGCTAAGAGAATTCTTTCTTACGGTAAATTGCGTGCTAACTATGCCAAAGTTGGGTCGGATACAGATCCATACCAATTGTTGACAACATTCTCTAGAGGTGAGATCAATGGTGGATTTGGAACGACAACTTTCCCATTTGGTAATGTATCTGCATTCATGTCAGGTTCGACTTTAGGAAATGCAGAGTTGAAACCGGAAATCACTACATCAGCTGAAGTAGGTGCAGAATTGGGTTTCTTTAGAAATCGTTTAACGGTTGATTTTAGTTACTACAATAACAACTCTAAAAATCAAATCTTAGCAATTCCTATCGCGAATTCGACAGGTTACGGATTCAATGTTGTTAATGCCGGCAAGATTAAAAACTCGGGTGTCGAACTTGCATTGCGTGGGACACCAGTGAAAACAGAGAACTTTAGCTGGGAATTGATGGGTACTTTCACTAAAAACAACAATAAAGTTGTTGAATTGATGGATGGTATTGATCAAGTTTCTCTCGGTGGTTTCTCAGGTATGTCTATCGTTGCCGCTAAAGGACGCCCTTACGGTGAATTTTATGCTGTAACAAATGCCACTGATGCACAAGGTAGAACTATCGTTGACCAAGAAACAGGTTTACCAGTACCTACTTCTGAAGCAAAGTATTTAGGAAGTTATAATCCTAAATTTCAAGCCTCATTAGGAACGACTTTAAATTACAAAGGCTGGTCATTAACGACGTTATTTGACATGAAGCATGGAGGTGTATTCTATTCACGTACTAAAGATATCATGGCATTCACAGGTACGTCTGCAGAAACAGGAGGTGAGCGTTTTGGTCAAATCTTCCCTAACTCTGTTTACTTAGATGCAAATGGTAATTCTGTTGTAAATACGACAGCAACTTATGACAAAGTGGATTACTATCCATATTTGGAGGCGGGTATGAATGTGGTAGATGCTTCTTATGTGAAGTTGCGCAACTTGGCTATCTCTTATAAATTCAAAAAAGATATGCTAAAAAATACGCCTTTTGGTGATGTAACTGTCGGTGTATTCGGTAATAACCTGTTTATCTGGACGCCAAGCGAAAATAAATACGCAGATCCAGAAGTAAACTCGGCTGGTGCTGGGAATGCACAAGGTTTTGACTATACCGCTCAGCCGTCTTTGCGTAACTATGGTGTCAATGTGAAGGTATCCTTCTAAACTATAAAGAATAATAAAATGAACAAGAATATTAAAAAGTTTGTTTTTGCTGCATTGGTTGGATCCGTAGCATTTACAAGTTGTAATAAATATTTGGATGTTAATGAAAATCCAAATAACCCAGAAAAAGTAGAACCAAATCTCTTGTTGCCGACAGTTGAAGCTTCGTTAAGCCAGATCGTCGGTAATCAGCTTCAAGTATATGGTGGTTTGTGGGCGCAGTATTGGACACAGGCTCCATCCTCATCACAGTATCAAACTATTGATCAGTATAACCTCAAAAATACAGCTACGGATCGTATTTGGTCAACTATCTATAGAAGTGCACTTAACAATGCTGAAATCATCATCAATTCGGAGCGTGGTGCAAACAACTATACAATTGGTATGGCTTATTTGTTGAAAGCTTATACATTGCAAGTAGCGACCGATGCTTTTGGCGATATTCCGTTAGATGAAGCGCTGCAAGGAGCAACGAACTTAAGCCCAAAATATCAAACACAGAAAGAGGTATACAACAGTATTTTCGAAAGTATTGATAAAGGTGTTGAGTTATTGAAAGGTAATCTTGGTACTACACCGGGAGAACAAGATATGCTGTTTGGAGGCGATAAGGCATCTTGGATTGCATTCGCAAATACCTTGAAATTGAAAGCTTATTTACGTATTTCAAACGTAGATGCCGCGACTGCCCAAGCAGGTATTAAAGCATTGTATGCGACAAATCCGACATTTTTAAATGAAGATGTTTCCATCACATTTACGACAACAGGTGGAAACCAAAATCCTTTCTATACAGAAATGGTTGGTTTAAAATATGTTCAAAATGTTGTTGCGAGTGGAACTGCTGTTAAAGCATTTGCAGCAAATAAGGATAAAAGATCATTTGCATTGTATAACAGACTGTTAAAAGCTGATAATGTAACATTGCAAGATACAGTAGCTTACTTAGAACAGGGGGATTTCCGAGGACAAAACACGAAATTAGTCTCCGCTCCTTCACCAGTAACTGGGGCAAATGCGAAAAATACAGCTTCTGCAATCGCTCCTGTAAAATTATTCTCTATTGCTGAAAGTAAATTCTTGCAAGCTGAGGCTGCTTTGAAAGGATGGGGGACAGGAAGTGTTGCTACACTTTATAATGAAGGTGTTACTGCGTCATTCAACTATTTAGGTGCGGAAGGATTAAAGGAATATTTAGCTGCTGCTGGTAAATTTCCAACTGATGCTTCAAAACAATTAGAAGCAATCATTACGCAGAAATATTACGCAATGAATGGTTTCCAAAATTTTGAAGCATGGACTGAATACAGAAGAACAGGATATCCTACATTCTTGATTCAATCAAAAGCATCCATTTTGGCGAATGGTGAAATGCCGCAGCGTTTGTTGTACCCGAATACGGAATTGACAACTAACTTGAACTATCCTGGTACAAAAGCGATTACAGTACCGGTTTGGTGGGACGTTAAGTAGTCTTTTAGATTCTATAATACTTAAAGAGCGGCAATTTCGAAAGAAATTGCCGCTCTTGTTTTGCAAGCGTTTGTTTGAAAAAATGTATTTTTGCGCCTATTAACGCTACTATATTTTATGAAAAGATCGACTTTGTTTTTACTTGTGCTTATTTTGATAGGAGCTATGACAGAAACATTTTCTTCCAAAGCAAGGGGGAAAGTGTTTATTAGCGATACGATAGTGAATTACTTTGATAAATCAGGGAATCCTGTTAAGACAAAACTAGCGTCTTATTCCTATCAATGTATTGTTCCTGTAGGAGATGATTTGAATAGATTGTTTAATATTGTTAGCTATTATACGGAGACTGATTCCATCAAATCCTTCGCTTATAGCCAGGATAGCACAGTTGGGTTTTTCGGGTGGAAGTATGTCGGGGAGTCGACAGTATACTATCCAAATGGACAGTTGAAAAGCTTAGAGAAATTTGATGCAGACGGTGTGCCTACGGATTCTTCATATTATTATTATCCGACAGGAAAATTGAAAATGCTCATGACGCATATTGACACTGCACAAAATCCGTTTACGGGTTCGAGAATGACAAAACCATATCACTTGTTGTATATGGATTCCTTGGGAAATTACCTATTGAAGAGGGGAAATGGATTCCTTCGACTGGATTATTCGGATGGTATTTATTTTGAAGGTGAGCTAAAGGATAATGAAAGGGAGGGTAAATGGGAAGGTTGGAATATGGGGAGCCGTTATGAAGAACAGTATTTAGGTGGTGTTCTTCAGAGCGGAAAAAGATTTCGTTCCAATGGAGAGGTTGTTTTATACGATGCTGAGACAAAGCAATCGGCACCGATTCTTCCGCTTAACTTGAAGCAGTTTATGGAAGCCGTTTATCGGCAGATCGATATACCGGACAATTTAATTACTCAATTGAAGTCTAGGCTTATTAACGTGACATTTGTTGTCAACAAAGATGGTAGACTCAGTAAATTTAAATATGATCGGGATATTCCTATTAAGGTCAGTAGCGCGATTACAACAGCGATTCAGGCTGTTGGTCCTTGGAAGCCAGGTAGACTGCAAGGAGAGCCTGTGGCTGTGAGTTATACTATTCCAATAGCTTTGTAGTGTGATTGACACATTCTTCAATCAGTGTTTGAAAGAAATTTTGCTGCCGATGGTTGTGGCAAATTTCTGTTCAAAGCGATCACGCTTTAAACGATAGTTTGATATGTCAAATAAGTACAGCTGCGTAGCCGAAAGTAATCCCAGATCTATCTGTAAAATGCAGCTCGACCCTTCTTCGGAAATGGTTCCACAGTTATTCAATAGGGCTTCGGCTACCAGTTAAAATATACTTGAAGCCCTGCCAAGGCCCATTCGAAGGGGGGCAAACATGTCTCAAAACGTGTGCGAAAGAAATTTTAAAGTGCTGTCAAAGACCACCTGACTTGGAGATAGAGGTACCACCTTCCGGCGACTTTTTCCCGACCAATTCCCTATTAACTCCTGCCTTTTATAGAACTGGACTCACATTTTCCTCGGCTGTTCTTCGAATTTGATCTGAGGGAGATTCGAAGCCTGCCCGAAGAAAATTCGAGCAAAGTCCGAATATGGTATAATGTGGATTCGGAAGGTCTTATACGGCTATAGCTT
>DGIS01000024.1 GCA_002386525.1 Sphingobacterium sp. UBA4616 | reverse complement strand
CACAGTTTACTTTACACCCTCCATAGCTATGATGAACTTTTTGTCTGGTCGCAAAAGCTCTTTCAGGAAGTTCAAGAACTTTGCTTGTACAGTTCACTTCCGGCAGTGCCAGATCAGATTAAGCTACGTCAGCAATTGGTAGACATGCTTAAGGGTCTGTATCAGATCAAACTTTAATCATCATGCCCAAGGATCTACTCTGTTATGCCAAACAAGCTTACGAAATTTGAATTAGATCGAAGCTCAAAGCCAATTAACAATATGATCTTGTAATTTCCTCTATCAGTCCATCGCTTTAAGTGGTGCGATACTTTTTAAAATCGAAGCAATTGAGCTCAGGTAGGACTTATTTTTCGAAAAGTCACTGTGCGCTTCATTTTGCAGTGTGATAAATCGATCTGAGGCTTTTAATAGCTTGGAGAGTTTAACAGACGAGCCATAATAAACAGCTGTGTCTTTGTTTCCATGAAATACAATCACAGGGCATTTTACCTTCATCAAAAAGGAAGCGTTGTCGAAACTATACGGGATATTGGATGTATCCAATTCAGGAGCGATATTGTTTGTCCAGTCTTTAAAGTTGTAATATGGAGCTTGAAGGATCAGTAGAGCTGGATGGTTACTGGCGGCTGTATAGGAAGCAAGCGCCGTGCCCATTGATTGGCCTAAAACTATGATCCTATTTTCAGGGTAAATATCCTTTAAATTATCATAAACAATTTGAATGTCTTGGTAAAGAGTATTCTCATCTATTACTTTACCTTGACTCTTCCCATAACCCCGATAGTCAAGCATAAAGATATCATATCCATTTTCCGTGTATATAGATGCAATTTTACCCCATGTATCCAAAGCATTATTACTTCCATGTAGATAGAATATAAGTCCCTTGGCCTTCTTTGCTTTAAATATTAAGCCATGTAAAGCTGTGCTATCATTTACACTGATGAACTTTTCTTCAAATGGGATATCAAAATGAAACATTAAACTATCAGTCTTTTTACCAGGGAATAATTGATCAGCCAGTAGATTTTTCCAATCTTGGTTTGATAACACGACCTTATTCTGTGCGCTGCTGAAGGTTTGTAAAAGCATTAAATTAAAAAATAGACATATACTCTTAAAAGCTACTTTCCTTACAATTCGTGTTATAACCATCTTATCTATTTTACGATTCTTATATTTAAATTACAAAAAGTTACTAATTATCATACACTGATATTCAGCTTTATCGTTAATAATCACATTTCAAATACAAAAGATTAGAAATAAGGCATTGATGCCATTGACTATATGGTTTTAAAGCTTGTTGCATTAGCAATTTAATTTTCCTCTCCAAAATAAGATGATAGAAGTTCTCGAAACAATCCTGATAGATTAGCGCTTCAAGCTCCCTTATCTCATCCCGTATTTGATCTTTGGGCAGATCGGCTACCTCCTGACTTGTTTGGAAACAGGGATGAAATCAAATCCAAAAATCTTCTTGATTTTTATAAGGGATCGGCTAGTGGCACTGTAAAATCAATGCTATCGAGTCCCTGTTTTAAATTAATTTTAAACATTTTTTAAGTTAATGATGTTGCTCATTTTCGTTTTCATCTGGTTGTATGATTTGAATGATAAATAAATTTAGAATCGAAGTTAAATCTTCGGATGATAAAATATTCATGTAAAGCGAAATACCGAAGTTTACTTTACTATTCCATTTGTGTTAGGTTGATGAGCTTTATTTAAATAATTTTTTGATAAACACTATATGTGATATCATAACTATTGGTACAATGCAAGTTGGGAGTAGGTAGAAAGGGAATTCTAAAACTACAACATTGGGTGTTTCAAATCCAAACTGTTGGATGGGTGTTGGAGAAGATAAAATGCCAACAAAAACAATAAATAACAGGAATAAGAGCCCTATGATATTCCATGATATTAATATTTTGGGAGGTAATGTTCCTTTAAAAATCGAAAAATAAAGCAAAAGAATCAAAGCGGTGAGGCCAATAAAAATATCAAAGTTCCAGCCAAGAAAAGTCATTTCAACAGGAATCTTATTTTTTAGATAGAGCAACAGAAGGGCATACTCCACGGGTATTCTAAGTACGCTAATGAGTAAAAGATAATTACTGTTTATTTTGCTTGTATCAAGCCTTTTAAGAATCCAAAAAGAAATTATCAGCGTCGTAAGCATGATTATGGGGAAATAGATGGGATGTTTAAGGAAGTAGCCATTGAAGACAGCAATACCAACGACGATTTGCCATATACAAAATAGGGTTATTTCTATATTTTTTTTACTACCGATGTAGATCAAACTCAGGCTAAAAAATGCAATGAGAATAAATAGAAACTGTAATAGCATGTTTTTTTATAAAAATATGGGTTTGATAGGTTAATAAACTTGACATATGATAAGAAAATTCATTATCAAGCATCACATACAAGGTGTATTATAAGTTCGGATTCTCTATTTTTGAATGGTCCAGTTTTTTGGGGAAGATAAGCGTAGCCTGCCCCACGTGAGCCTATTATTGCTGATATATATTCCTTCTTGAAAAAACTTTCATCGACAGTATAGCGCGAATAGATCTTATTCAATAAGAAGTTTCAAATAACTTAATATTATTCCACTGTGCTCGGCTTCGTGAAAGTTAGCCGCTTGAAGGGCCTGAATATGATTATTTATGGTGATGCCAATTGGTAAGCTGAAGGGTTGGTAATTAACAAATATACCTGATTCTAGATCTTCACTAAGCTGATTTACGGTATAGAGTAGTAAATGTTTTATTTCACCGACATCTGGAATACTTTTCCAAGTATGTGGGGATGTCCCAATTTTGAACATTTCCATAAATTCCTGTGATATATGCATCGGTAGTCCACTCCGCATATACATATGCCTCTGTTGAGAGGTGATAGAGTGACCTATTTGCCAAACTATGTTATTGTTAAAGTTTGTAGGAACTTTAAATAATATTTTTTTATCAACAGCTTCCATTAAGTGTAATAACCTTGTTCTGCTAGCTTCTAAAACATCAAATTCAAATAATTTATTAGCCATAATATTGGTTAGGATTTCAAATCGATTTAATAAGCTAATATAATGATGTTGTTTCAAGTTTACAATGAGAGAAAATTTGATAGTAGAGAGTTTATCGTTCACCTCATTCTGATAGCAACGTTAAAAGCTAAGGAAGTATTGAAGATCGTGTTTTTATAAAATTACGTTAGATCAACATTTAAAATAAAGTTTCACATTAAAGCGCAATAATCTAGAGATTTCAATGACATGCTTTTTCAATGATAATTAACTGATTTAATATTTACGCTCATATTTTCTGTTAGCAATTTAATTTTCCCTTCCAAAATAAGATGATAGAAGTTTTCGAAGCAATTCTGATAGATTATCTGTTCGAGTGCTTTTATTTCATCTCGTATTTGATCTTTGGGCAAATTGCTATAGTGTTTATAATCGGCGGTTTCGATTGCATCCTCGCGAAACCGTTTGTCGGATCGATAAGGTTATCATTACCAACAATCAAACAAACTGGGGCGAGGTTTACAAATCTGGCTATCAGATTTCACCGCTCAAGATATCGCTGTGTTAAGTATTCATCCACAATAGGTATGTCAGCCTCTGCCCAGTCGTAGTCTTTTAGTTGATTAGCATCTACCCATATCGCCTTCGCATGTTCTAGTACTATCGCTTTTTCTGCTTTTAGACTTACATACAAATGGGTAGAGTTGCAGCGAGAAGTCGGTACAATGATGTTCTACCATGGTAAGCGAGCTGTGTACGATGATATCGATATCGAGTTTCTCTTTGATTTCTCTACGTAGGCATTCTTCTTTCGATCTTGCCATCCTGGAACTCCCATTTCAATGGAAGTTTCATCGAAGCCGATCGTTGGCATATCGGCTTGAAGACTCAATGACAAACTCCTGGACAATTTTTAAACGTACGATGCAAAAATATCAATAGTTTTGTCAATAGTAATTACGCAGTGTTTGAACCATACAAGTGGCATGAAGCTAATGCTGTGGTAGCTCCATACATTTTAGGGCCGGACAATGCCTCAGTAATTATAATTGCTTATGTCTTACTTCCAAAAATATACAAAAAAGCTTTGTGAAATAGCAATTGTCTTACTATCGAAACCTGGTGGCTAATTATCACTTACATTGATTCTTGGCGCCAAAGGCAAATGCTTGGTTAACTTTGCCTCTTCTTCATCCTGTTGGCGAATAAAATCAAGTAGCCGATTGAGCTCTCCATTGGCATCATCCCACCATTTAATTGACCATATCCTATGGAATATAAATCCATAGCTTTCAAGTTGCTCCTGTCGGAAGCTGTCCCATGCGTAAGCTTCAGGACTGTTATGGTACTTTGCGCCATCACACTCTATTGCGATGAGTGGTTTATGGCTTACTTTTGATTTTACAACGATATCAATTCTGAAGCCGCCTACTGAATGCTGTTGGTCTAAACGTTCTGCACCAATATGCTGCGCAAGTCGTTCAAATACTTCATCCTCAAACGGAGACTCTGACCCTAAGCTAAATTCCGCGGCTTCATACAGTTTATCTGTACAATACTGACTCAATAACTGCAAAATGCCTTTTCGCAATTCGTCATTCCCTTCACTTACTGCTTTCGCATAGGTAAAGTAAGCGTACATAATGCCACGCCCTTTATTGCCGTTCTGTTGGATAAGATTTGGGTACTGACCAACATACTCCTGCGGGAAAGAAGTACAAACATATACTTTTGACCGTGCTCTTGTGATGATTACATTCAACATGCGATGTCCCTTGCCCTGTATAATCGGACCAAAGTTTTGACTAAAGGAACCGTCGGCTTTTCGCCCAAATGTCGTTGAGAGAATGATAATATCCCGTTCGTCGCCCTGAATGTTTTCGAGATTTTTAACAAAGAATGAATCTCCCGCCTGTGCCATTAAACTATCAAATACAGCATCATTCTGGCGAACTGCACTCAGTTCCTCCAGGATCAAGTTGCGTTGATAAATATTGAACGTAGCAACGCCCACGCTTGGAATACTATCTTTAGCGTCCTTCATGATCTGTTGTAACAAGTCGACCACTTTCAATGCCTCCTGCTTATTTACTTGCCCTTCATACAATCCATCAATCTGTAAGTATTCGATAGGAGTGTAGTGTTCTTTCGCCGGGACAGGCATTAACCTATTTCCGTAAAACGCATGATTGGAGAAGTCGATAAGATAAGGGTGTTTCGAGCGGTAATGGACTTTCAAATAAGATTCAACGAACCCCTTGTCTACAGCATAAGCGAGTAAAGATTCGCTATCCGCAAGATTGAGCTGAGCAGCTTGCATTGCATTCCGATCTGAAAATTCATCTTCGGAATCTTCTGTCTCATCATCAATCGGGTCAAGTAGTGCTCCACTTCCTTCGAAGTAAGAAGAGGGAGCCATCTGGTGCTTATCACCGGAAACAATTTTTGCTTTTCCTCGGATCAGGGCAGCGTAAGTATCCTCGAGACGCAGCTGACTGGCCTCATCGAATATGACCACATCAAAAATTCCCTCCTGCAGCGGTAGGATAGAACTGCATACAGATGGATTGACCAACAATACCGGAAAAAAATCAGTAAATAGTTCAAATTCTCTGTTCACAATGGTGCGGAGTGAATTGCGGCGCATTCCCTTAGCTCCTTTCTTGTTAAAGAGACTATTTATATTTTGTCCTCTAGCTTTAAAACGTCCGACGGCATCGGCTTGCTTTTCCGTCCATAAGGCAATAATACTATTCAGCTGAGCTTGGTTAAACTCTTGTTTTTGATGTTGATATTGTTGTAGTTGGTAATCGTTTTTTGGCAATTCCAGTGGCTCATTTGTCGTGAGTATCCAATACAGATACCAGCATTCAAATGCATCAGCCCAATGATCTTTAAGGTGTATGCTGATTCTGGTAATAAGCTTTTGTTGCGCTTCGTCCACTGAAAGGAAAAATGATTTCCACTCGTGATAGATACGGAAATCACTCATATGTTCATTGAACATTATCATGGTATGCTTAATCGTATGACATAGGTCCTGTGCAGCCTGAAGACTTGTATACGGCAGAAATACCCCATCCGTTATATTTTCCGTTAACTGGTTACTCTCAATATCGTCAAACGAGTTTTGTAGACTCCGATAGGCATCAGCGCGTGCCGCGTAATAGTCACGAAAATTATTAAAATGCCTTAATTGGAAAGTTACTCTTTCAATTAGATAGGGTACGGCGTCAATCAAGCCGTTGATATCAGTAACTGGAGTCGTTGGAACGATATTGTAATCAGCGATTAGCATTTGCTCTATACTAGCCAATTTTTGAAGTAAAGGAGCTATTTGCGCTTTTAGTTCACTCAGTTCAGTATGAAAATGATGATCATTAATATTAGACAAATAGCTATCTATTGTATAAGGATATTGTTCTTTCCAAGTCGCTGCCTTTTGTCTGAGTTCCTCAATGTTTTTTAGATAGATGGATAAATCAGTCGTTTCCAAATGGTCGTTATATTGATGTTCAATATAATTTTTCTGAACATGGGATGATCTTATCTGCGCTATGCGATTCTTTAATTCAATTCTCGTTTGTTTTATCTGCTTATGCTTTCCAGAGAATATACTCAACAAACTTGTTTTAAATTTTGCGCCGCTACTATTATCTAATAAGTTATTGCCATATTGCGTAATGCTTGACTCAGCGTAGGCAAGATAAGTTGATATTGCATGGCTTAGTGATGAATAATAGCTGCTGTAATGTTGTTGTAAAGCATCATCATATTTCTTGAAAAATTGTTGTGCTTTAATCCGAACTGATTGTAATCCTAAGACAATTTCATTGATTCGCTGTTCCTGAGGAAAAGTGGAGGGTAATTTCTCTTCCTTAACTGAATCTCCAATACAAAATGCTAAATAGTACTTAAAATCCTGCTGCATTATCGCGGGTATGCCACTCAAAAATTCATCAGCCCACTGCTTTCCGCTCACTTGAAGTTCATTAATAACATATTCAATTGTTGGTATCTGTTTATGAGCGTATGCTATAAAATCTTCAATCCTTACACGTGATAGCCCAACCTGTTGATCTAAAAATAGAACGTCTGTCAATGGTCTAAATATGGAATGGACCTGATGCGATTGTTTAAATAAATTATGGCTATGCTTTAAAACAACAAGTGTCTTTTCCAGTTCTTTGTGATCCTGAGCGAAATTGAAGTCCTGCTTCTGTATAATATTCTTGAGTGGTACTTCATTAAAGTTTTTTAATAAAGCCAAATACCGGCCTACGATCTGCGACCAACTCTTGTCACCGTAGACCGTTTGCGCTAAGGCAGCATGTTGTGCGTTAATACGTTCAGCTGATTCGTTGAGTTTTGATTTTATCGTATCATATTGGCTTTGGGCTTGCTTTACTGAGATGTAAAACGGAACTCCGATCTGACGATCTCTGACGGAATCAACGATCGCTTCACGCGCATCGTTTACATCATCAATTACACCTACCAGAGCGCCGATTTGAGGATTCGTACGTTCGATATTTGCTTTAATAACATCAAGGGCTGTTTTCTTTTCGCAGACCACTAGACATTTTAGTCCATTGGCAAGTGCATTTGTGATCAGTGCAGTTAATGATTGACTTTTTCCCGTCCCTGGAGGGCCTTGTATTATTTGATTCGGTTCATTTCCAAGAGCACTTATTATGGCCTGTTGGCTTGGGTCGGTGTCGACGGCGCTGAAAGGTGTTGTCGATAGATTTTCCACTTTAAGCGCATCAAATTCGAAGGCATCGAAGCGATCCAATAAGCGCGAAATGTCGGTGATAATACTTTCTTTTTGCGCTCTGAACAAACCAAAAATACCACCAAAATGAATGTAAGCTTTGTTATTGGCAATAGCATCTATCTGGGATGCTTCGGGTAATACGTTAATAGCTGTTTCAAAGTTCTTGTTTAGCACCTCTAGTATCTGCTCTTTACTATTCGCATTGAGTGCTTCCAATACTTCTGCACAAGCGTTCACTAGTTCGTTGCTATCAATCAGAGCGTCTTCTAAGGCTTCATTGGTCAGATTGTGTAGTGTAATGTCATCTTCACTTTTAATAAAAGAAAGGAGGACCTCATTGATACTAATCGGGTGAATATCTGAATCCACTATTTTTCCATTCGCTTGAACCACCTTATTTCGCAAAAACGACCATTCATTAACTTTGTTTTTAGATTTAACGGCCTCCAGTTGCCAAATGAATAACGGGGCTTTTATGATTTTCGAGGGGTCTTTTGAAGATCTTTTTATAAGGATAGGATAACCGAATCCGAGGGTCTTCATCCCATGTTCTTTAAAGTAATCCTCATTTTCTATAATGATGGAGTTCAGTCGTTTAGAAATTACGGACAGTTTCTTTTGAGTCTCCGCATCCTTTTCATTGAGGTCTATCGTATCAAATGAAATCTTAAAATCAAAGTGTGCTTTAGTCAACAAGGTATCCAAAAATAATTTAGCGAGGCCATCCTCAATGAGGTCGAGCTGCTGCAGGTCTAGCCGGGTAGCCAACCTTCCTGGCAATGCATTTAAATGAATAGAGCGGGCGTTACCGCCTTTTAATTTGCTTTGTAATGATTGCAGGAAAATCTTGGATGACATAATTATAATATTTGTATTTATCCTAATATACAAATATTCGGTATAATCAGCAATGCAATCAAATTACCTAACCAAAGCAGTTCAACAATTTTGGTAAACACCTTTCCCTATTTAAAATATTTTTTTTACCAATTCCACAGAAACAAGTTTCTTCGTGCCCTAGATTTTTGCTTTTCGTACTCATGGACGGTTATATCAAAAAATCATTAACAGATTGGTTGGAAGGTCAAATTTAAAGGTGAAAGTGGTTTTTTTAATGACCAGTATTTAACGCATAAACTCTGTTGTACTTTGTTTATGCATTTTATTTTATATATAAGGTTTACGATATATAATACCTACCGCTTAATCCACTACAGCAGTGAGGCTAGGATTAATTAAAAATTTACCCTCTGCCGTCTTTTGGATGAAATCTAACAGATTGATATGAAGCATTAACGTATGGTTTTCGTTCGGAAGAAGCAGCCTTTCGTCCGCGATATTCACCGCTATAACTTGTCCTCGTGACGTCTCCAAAGCATAGGGAAAGCCATCGATGACTGTTTCATTTCCTGTCGGTTCAACTTTTAGCATTACTTCCTGTAGGGTACCATGGGGGACAGGTCCACCAGCAATGATGCTATCCTTTTGAATTCCGAGGATGTTTACTCTTTTATTTGCCTCGATTTTTCCTCCACCTGAAGACGTGCGAGTCCATAGCTGTTGGATCTCGAGATGGACTGCATCATACTGATCACCGTCACTTTTTACCGTCACTTTTAAGTGCGACTGCTCGGGTGCAGGGCTATCGTCCTCATGGCAGCTACGCAAAAGTATGAGCAGGACCAGAGCCATCAAATGCAAGAGGGCAGAAATTCTGCAGGCGGTTAACTTTGTGTTTTTTCTATTGGAAATAAGGATCATAATTGTTTTTTTAGTTGAACACAAGGGAAGCAGTTAACGTTTGTTTTTTTGTGTAAAAACAGGCCTCTTCATAACCCATACACTATACCACCCCATTTGATATGCTAAAGGCAAATCGTTGAGGTAATAAAAAATGATCCAACAGATCACTGGCAGGTATCAGCTATACGTTTCATTTGGCACGAGAAAAAAAAGATTAGATCCAGTGTAACAGATGCTTAGCTCGATATACTTATTGTATATGAAAGAACTATTCAAAACAATGCTGTTGCTGTTTTTAGGCACAGCTCTTACACAAGCTGTATCTGCGCAGCCTAAAACGAGTCAAACGGTCATGGTTGAGGGAAAAAAATGGCCTATAAAACGAGCAATCTTGCCAATCGGAAAGCAGGCGAACCTATTTTAGTGTTCGAAGCCGGATTAGGCGGCGGTACATTTGATCCCATTCTACCCCTTTTACCTAGTCATATCGCGAGTATTCAGTACGAACGAAGTGGTATTGGTAGTTCCGAACCGGACTCCCGTATTGTAACGGACAGCCAGGTTGTTTTACGCTTACATGACCTTTTGCAAACCTTGGCCATTCAGCCCCCTTATTTGTTAGTAGGGCATTCCATGGGCGGCCCTTACATCCGTCTGTTTGCAGCCCAATATCCCGATGAAATATGCGGACTAGTGTTCTCGGACCCAACGGATTTTATGTTAACCGAGCAGGAGGATGAACATGCCAAGGTGGTCTCGCGGAGTAAAACGAGCTATCAGCAGATCACAAAAATTATTATGGAGCAGATGTCCAAAAATACAAATTCCAGTGCAGGCGCACATATTGATGCTGCTCGAGCGCTAACGTCCATCTCGAAAGGATACTTTCATGAATATAGAACATTACCACCATTGAAAAAAGAAATTGCTGCTACAGTGATCATATCCTACAACAAAAATATTGAACTGCCCGATGAAGAGCTGGATCGTAAACTAAATCTGGGTATCAATTTTAAGGCATGGTGGAAAGAATACGATGAATTGCGAATCCAGCATTATGCAGCATTGCTAAAAGAGAATGACAATAGCAAGCTTGTCCTGCTCCCAAAATATTCACATGGTATTTACTATCAAAATCCGCAATTGGTTGCAAAACTCATACAGGACAATTTTGATAGCTATAAAAAGGAGTAACCACCACGAGTCCCTTTTTAGAAAGCGATAAGGTCTATTAGGTTATAAATCCTATCTTAGTGCTATGCTGTACAATCCTTTTAACAGGTCACCAAAAGTTCCTTTTGATTGGGAATGGTTGCCACCTTTGGGGAGTGATACGGCACAGACTTCGCTATTTTAAATCAGTGTCCATGGGAAGTTTAAAAAAATATGTATCAAATGATCGCCCTGAGTTCGCGGTATTTATCGATGATGATAAGGTTTGTTTCTCATACTTATTGATGGAGGATAAAATAATTGTAGATATATGGTTATATAATAGTGCACCTACTCCTGGCGAACCTGAATGGCATAAAAAGGAGAATATACCGTTTTTAAATCCTGCAGCGTTTTTCAAAGAAAATCTAGAGCCATTTGATGCAAGTTCGCCCGTTGAAGTAAACCGGGATTTTGACGAAGAAACAGTGGCCAATATATTTGTAGCTTCCAGATTGATCGCAAAGCTTCCTATCGGTTCTTCTCCGGGTTGGTCAAGTCTGGTCGCTAAAGATGGGCCTTTGGCGCAACAGATGTAGGGTTTTTAAACTATAATTTTCAGTAAAAAAATCTACATTTTTTTATTTCTTCGATCCTTTTATGGTAAAGCTTTCTTTTATTCACCAGAATGAAGATTGACAAGAGGAATATCAATTTTTAATCCAATGCTGAATATCGCAGCGTCGAAAGCCTTATCATTAAATCTTTTTTTCAATCCCTCATCATAATACGCCTTTAACGGGAGTAATTTTCCTCCTATAAATGCGACGATAGGCGTGTTTTTAATATTGTATAGTATATTAGCTCCAGGACTAAAGACCTCGCTAAAATGTACTTCCTTATTGTAGGCCGAGTCTGGAGTAATTAGATAGTGATTGACGAGATTTCCTAGTTCCAACAATTGCACGTTGAAATTGAAATATTTGAATAAGTTACCTGCAGGTCGTATGGTAACCCCTATAGGGGCAGTTATACCACCCGTCCATTTACAGTTTAATGAAGAGTTTCCAATGGGGACAATTCTTCCTGCAAAGGCCCCCACATATGCATTCAAATCTACAGATGAAGACATTTTCCTTTTTAATTTATAAGAAGTCGGAGGCAGTGCATGCGACTCGATTACATTCGCCAGTTCGGCGGATGAGGAGGAGGCAATGACATCGCCAAAAAATCCGGACAGTTTGACCAGTTGGCTGGCATATGACATTTCCGATAGCTTTGGAAGAGCAGAGCTAAGTTTATCCAAATCTGGTATTGAATGAGAAAACATATTTATTGCTGCGATCTGTTCACTCGGGGTATTGGTATCTGAGATGATTTTTAAAATTGCAATGCGACTAATAATGTATTTTAAGTCTTTACTACTTACACGATTTAATTTTGTTATCACTTCTTTTCCTTGTATAGTTTTCTCACTTGTCAAAAGGAAAGCCGACTGATCTTTTTCATCAAGACGCTGTAGATTTGTGCCCAAGTATTTTATATACTCCAAGTCTTTTTTTTCTATTGAAACACTATCTTTACCATTGAGCTTAATTGTAAGTGTTGTATTATTTGTGTCGTAATCTAATTGGTATTTATTCTCCAGGTTTTTTGTTGAAAAGAAATTTTTTAACGCAGTTATATCTATAGGATTTTGATAAAAGCCAATCTTATAATAGGTATCAACCAATCCCAAAGTATTCTGAGCAGCGGCAACGAAATTTTTATCCTGAATGTTTTCTATAATATCAAAAACGTTTTTGATGTTCGCCAAATAGTTGTTGACATCTTGCTTCCCACTGATCCCAAATGGATAATTCTCAAAATTAGCGATCACTTGTCCAAGTATACTCCATGTATTAGAAAGCGATTTGTTCATTTGATCCGATTTATTTTTTTCAATCAAGGCTTGTTGTTCCAGATTGATCTTATCGAATTGACCTAACGACAATAAAAGTGGACTTAGCCAAGCGATCACTTTATCCTTATCGTTGACCGCATTTTCGATACCCGGTAAATTTTCAAATACATGGCCATATTTTAAGTTGAGGAGTTCAATAAATATTTTCCATTGCTCAGTATTCAAGGTTTTGAGTTCTTCATATGCAAGGAGCCTGTAATTATTTTTATCTGTAATCGTAAACAACTCATTCGTTGCGATGTAAAGTAGTGCAATAATATTTTGTGCATGTTTATTTATACCTTTTGTATGGTTAACTGAGATATTAGGATCAGGACTGTAAGTTGGATTAAGGTACAGTTGGCGAATGATATCCCTATAATTATATCGCGCTTTAATCAAGCCATCAATATTATAACCCATTTCTACGGCCGTCTCTAGGTTTGCTGCATTTTCTGGATTTAAAAATTGTTTTGTCCAGCTACTTTTGGACACGTTTCGTGGCATTTCTACAAAATCTTTTGAGATTGCGTATCGCCATGAAGTACCAAAATTGGCGGTTCTGTAATCTGAGAGTCCATCCAATAACTCAATTGTAGCTGGAAAAACATCATATATCAAAGGATTATTTACTCTTTTGCGCAATTGATCCATAAACCATATTGCCGCCTCTTGTTTTGCTCTTTTCGCCAAAAACATGGCCATAGCATCTATCATTTGAGATTGTGAAGGAATACTTAATCCTGTATAATTAAGACTTTGTTGTGCATTTTGGGTTGCGGTGGTAAGATTGATCTGTAAAGACTCCTGTCGACTACGTTGGTTACCTTCCAGATAATTTTTAATATTAGCCGAAAGAGTTCCGTCACTTAGATATTCTTCGGCAATATTTTTAATTAAAGAATCCATTTTGAAAGAAATTTCATTTATCAATGTACTATTGGTGTCGATCTTAAGGTTGGATTTCAAAATTTCATTGTTGATTGCTGCATCTTCCAGCGTTAATTTTTGAGTTAAAAGTTCAATGGAGTATATGGCGGTTTCCTGGTGATCAAGCAGATTTTTGTATTTATTTATTAGATCAATTGAATCTTTAGAATCACCACCTTTTAAAATCCTTAGAGAATCGATAGCAATTTTGAGCTCCCTTTGTCTATCAGATAAAAGGGATATGTTATTTTTTGTTTCAGTGATTTGTTTATCATTCTTATTATATGCTATTTGTTGTTCTAAAAGAGATTTCAAATCTTTATTTTTGTCCACAAGTTGTTTAGACGCTAATAATCTTCTAACGAAGTCTGTTTTGGCATTGATAGATCTCGTTTTGAAATCGTAAATATACTTGTACTTGTCATCCCCCTTTACTAAATCTAGCTTATCTTTGCCAACTAAATTTACTAGACTACCGTAAATCAAGTCGCTTTCAGCGGGGTTCAGCGTTATATTATTTAGATATTTACTTAAATAGAATAAGTTGTATGGCGGGGAGAAGCTATTTTTAAACTCATTAGAGTCAATCTTTGCAGAAGAGTTTTTGGATTGCTCTACTGACTTTTTAGATTGCTGCCCACTTGCGATAATACTAAAGCTACTCAACAACAGCAATGACAAGATAATTAGGTAAGGTCTTTTCATAACTCAATATTTTAATTTAATGACTTGTTTGGCTTTCAGTCAATTGGCTTGCTCTAATATAAATAATTTATTTTATATATGAAAAATAGTGTCCCAGAAAAAATATATTAACTATTTAAAATACAGGACGCTGGGGGCTACACAACTAATTTTAGTATAATAAACAAGATCATGAACGGCATTTTAAAATAACCTCCGGTTTCGGTGTTTTTTTTCGTAAATTCCATGGATATACCCAATCTTTGAATTGTTCGTGTGTTTATTTAATGTTTAATTAACATAATTTTAATCTAATTTACACTCCTTAATATTCATTAACACTAGTTGTCGTTAGCTTTGAATTGATAAAAAAAGCAAACTTATGTTAAGGAAAGTAATATTTTATGGAATGGTCCTGATTTTAGGATCCTCCATAGCTTCATGTTCAAAAGATGAAAAAGCAGAATCCGAGTCAGGGGAGGTTATCGAAACCAGTACAGCGATAAACATTAGTTCGACATCAAAAAGTGGTCCGGTTGAAGGGAGCCAGGAAACTGGAGCAGACGATGATGATCTTGTTGCAAACTCCACTTTCAACGGTACCGTAAAGATAAACTTTGATGGCAATTCGGCTACTATAGAAAATTCAGTTTCCGGGGTTACCGTTACCCAATCTGGAGCTGATGTTGTTAGCAACTCTTCAGCAAGCGGTGTTGCCTATGAGCTTACAGGCTCAACAACAAGTGGGTCATTAAAGATCTATTCCGATAAGAAATTCAAAACCACCTTAAATGCAGTCTCAATTACGAACAGTGACGGGCCTGCAATTAATATTCAGTCCGGAAAAAGAGCATTTATTGTACTTGCGGACGGGACAGAAAACAAGCTTACAGATGCGGCTGCATATGCCACATCTAATGAAGATCAAAAAGGCACAGTTTTCAGCGAGGGACAATTGATATTTTCTGGGACCGGCACATTAGCTGTTTCTGGCAAAACTAAGCATGCCATAGCCAGCGACGATTATATACGGATTGTGGAAGGAAATATTCAAGTTTCCGATGCTATTTCGGATGGCTTACACAGTAACGACGGTATCTATATTGATGGCGGAAAAATAAATATTGTAGCAAATTCCGATGGTATTGAAGCTGAAAAAGGTCGGATTATTGTCAATGGAGGAGAAATCACCTTAAAAGTTGCTGACGATGGGATTGTTGCTTCCTACGAGGATGGAGACGCGACTATAATACCGGACGTAATTATAAATGGCGGAAAAATCAATATTGAAACCACCGGATCAGGCGGGGAGGGAATTGAAAGCAAGGCGACCCTTAGCATCAACAATGGTGAAATTTACATCAAAGCAGTTGATGATGCTATCAACGCCGGGAAAGCAATTTATATCAATGGAGGAACAATTGTAGCCTATAGTACCACAAACGATGGTATAGATTCCAATGGAACGATGACAATTACAGGAGGAAATATTTTTGCTATCGGTGCAAAGAGTCCAGAAGAAGGGTTCGATTGCGATAATAACACCTTTAAGATTACCGGCGGGCTTATGGTCGGAGTGGGAGGAGCCACAAGTTCTCCAACGGCAAGTGTTTCTACACAGCCTTCCGCTATTTTGAGTGGCGGCAGCGCCGGCCAGATCTATAGTGTTCTTGACAAGGATAATAAGGAGGTTTTAACATTTAAATCGCCTGTTTCTTTTTCAACATTACTGGCCTCCAATGGAAGCTTATCATTAGGAGCGTCCTACAAGCTTGTAAGTGTATCTTCAGTTGCCGATGCCAATGAGTTTAACGGACTATACTTGGGTGGAAAATTTAGTAATCCAACGGTTAATTCATCGTTGACATTATCAGCCATGGTCAGTAATTTGGGCGGAAGTATTGGCCCAGGTGGCGGTAGATAAAAAAGAGAAATTGATGCGCTAGCAAAGCTTTAAAACTATTAATGCTAAGCATAATTGTTATATATATAAGGCAAAGAAAAGTGATTGTTTATATAAGCGAACCATATCGTATTTCGTCTGTAAACGAAGATCGACAGGAGTAATATACACCATGTGAAAATAATTTTTTTCATAATTACCTATTCTTAAACTGGTATGCAAACTAAGTTAACACCCTAGTCCTGAGACATTGTTATCGCTTTTATTCTTGAATAAGAAGATTTTTTTTAGCTTTGCTTTACATTCCGCCTAAATGCTTAATTATAAAAAATATAGCGACTATGATCTCCTGACCCTCTTCAATACCAACGATGAGCGCGTGTTAATAGAAATTTATGACCGATACTGGGATAAGATGTTGGCTGTTGCATTTAATCGCTTGGGCAATCTGGAGGAAGCTGAGGAATGTGTGCAGGATGTGCTTTGTAAACTTTGGAAACTTCGCTCAACTTTCAGTTTGCAAAATGAAAAACTATCCAGCTACCTAGCGCGGGCAGTCCGCAACCAGACTTTCAACATCATTTATCAGAATAAGCAGAAGCGCCAAAAATTGGCAGGATACAGTTCGGAAGAGGATGTCATCGATTCGATTTCGCCAGAGCGGAAACTTATTATTCAGGAGCTCCAACAACAGATTGATAATGCCATCAAAAACCTGCCGCCACAGTGTCAGCTTGTTTTTGTTATGAACAAAAATGAAGGTCTCACAACGAAGGAGATCGCTGACAAGCTCAATTTGTCAGAAAATACGGTCAAATCACATCTTAAAAAAGCGAAAAAAGATCTAGGAAACAATACCGAATTTCTTACGATCATTGTTTTTTTCTCAATTTACCTTCGCTAATAAAAAAATTGTTGGGCAGACTCACCCTACCCGTCTTTTTTACTGTCTATTTAGATAGGAAACACCTTTATTACCAATTTTTAATTCATGCATAACGATCTTAATTATATAGAAGATTTAATAGTCAAATTTCAGACGGGTATAATTTCTCCACAAGAATTGGCCGAACTTACGGAATGGTACAACAGTCATTTGGATGAAGAGGTGACCATCGCTACTGATGAACCTTTGCAAAAGGAACAGCTCCGTGAGCGTATGCTCAAAGGTCTGCTCACCAAGATCAGGATCGAGCAGCCAGCAGATAAAAACAATGTTTATTGGATGCAGGCGAAATTTTGGGCTGCTTCTGTAGCCGTGTTATTGATACTTTCATCGTTGGCATGGTTTGGAATTAACAGGAATACGCACGTTAAATCTCCGGATGTTGCAGTGCAGTCCTCCTCACATGCTATTTTGCCCGGTGGGCCTCGCGCAGTTCTCCTTTTAGCGGACGGGCGAAAGGTCGTGTTAGATACTGCACAAGACGGGATTGTTGTGGATGGAGCGATTCATTATGCAGACGGAAGAAGTTTAGCGAGCAATGTCGATCTGGATAAGATGAGCGATTTGCAATTGTATGTTCCCAAAGGTGGCGTCTATCACATTACCTTATCAGACGGTACACAGGTCTGGTTAAACTCCGATTCACGATTACGTTATCCCGCAAAGTTTGCATCTACTGAGAGAGAAGTGGAGCTAGATGGAGAAGCATTTTTTATGGTAAAAGGACAGTTCAGCATGAAAGGACAGCGTATTCCTTTTTTCGTAAAGACCAAAAGACAGATCGTAGAGGTCCTCGGTACACAATTCAATGTCAACGGATACTCCACGCAGGCATTTGCAAAAACAACCTTGTTGGAAGGCAAAGTCAATATCCATGTAGCTGACCAAAAAATCATTCTGAACCCAGGACAACAGGCTAGCACCCGCGGAAATCTGACAAAAATAAAAACTGTAGATGCGCAGATGGAGATTGCCTGGAAGGAGGGCAAATTTAATTTTGACGGTAAATCCTTTGAAGAGACAATGGCTGAAATAGGTCGTTGGTATGATTTAACCATTAAGTATAGCGGCAAGATACCAGACGTCGAATTGGTGGGGGATGCCTATCGCAATGAAAAAATTAACCTTGTACTCCGGTTGTTGGATGCCGCAGATGTACGCTATCAACTGGATATCCAAAAGCGAGAGCTTATTATTTATTAAAAAAACTATTTACCTAAACAACGATGATGATGACACAGACTTATTGACCAGAAAGAGCCGAATAAAAGAAGGAAAGGACGGCCATCCTTTCCTTTGATTATCGGTTGCAACAAAACCAAACTAACTCAATTAGCAGATTTTGCACTAACCAAACCCACGTAAATTTAATGAATAAAAATTACTTATTAAAAGTGATGAGAATTACACTATTCTTACTATTGACTGGAATATGCGCTGTGAGTGCTAAAAGTTATTCACAACAAATTACCTTCAAAGGCCGTAATGTTTCCCTGGAGGTAGTGATTCAAGCCATTCGCCAGCAAACGGGCTACAGCATTTTCAGTACCAAGCATACCCTAAGCAGTACTGTGCCTCTTACGATAGACGTCAAAAACATGGAACTGGACCAGTTTCTCAGCATAGTGACGCGCAATCAGCCTGTAACGTATCAGGTAGAAGATCGAACGATTTCTTTTTATAATTTAGAAAAAAACAGTTCGAAAATCCAGTCCGCTACAATTTCTACTCAACAGCAACGGATTACCGGAAGAGTCATCCATGCCGAGTCAGGTGAGCGCATGGAGCGTGTCACTGTACAGATAAAGGGAACAAATAGAGTAACTACCACCGATTCAAAAGGGCAGTTTCAGTTGCTTGCTACAAGCATACAAGACGAAAACCTTATCGTACTATTCCGTTACCTCGGTATGAAACCTAAAGAAGTTGTTTACAGCGGTCAAAAGTTTCTTGAAGTAAAACTTGAGCCCGCTGCTGCTACTGAAATCAAAGATGTTGTTGTTACAGGGATCTACCAACGTAACAAGGAAAGTTTTACCGGCTCTTCATCCACTTATACAGCCAAGGAATTGAAGATGGTGGGCAATCAAAATGTATTGCAGAGTCTCAAAACCTTGGATCCCTCTTTCGCCATTGTGGATAATAACCAGTTTGGATCTGATCCGAATCGCTTACCCGATATCGAGATTAGGGGCAAAAGCAGTGTGATTGGTATCGCTGACGAATACAGTTCCAACCCCAATCAGCCACTTTTTATTTTAGACGGTTTCGAGAGTACATTGGCCGTGATAGCGGATCTCAGTATGGACCGTGTCGAAAGCATCACTTTACTCAAGGATGCCGCCGCGTCGGCCATTTACGGCTCTAAAGCCGCCAACGGCGTGGTGGTGGTTGAAACAAAACGCCCTACGCCCGGACAGCTCCGGATCAACTATACACTCAATGGGAGCGTTAGCTTTGCAGACCTCACTGACTATAACCTCATGAATGCCGAAGAAAAATTGCAATTTGAGTTGTTGTCTGGCTTCTATGGCATGCTCGATGACAAAGGGCAGATTATATTGGGGGCTAATCCCGTCAGTGAAGCTAATTATTTAGAGCGCTTAAGAGAAGTGCGTCGCGGTGTCAATACCTATTGGGCAAACGAACCCTTGCGCACTGCGGTCAATCAACGGCACACACTTTTTGCAGAAGGTGGCGACCAAAGCTTACGATATAGCGTTTCTGTTAACCATGGTATTGTCAACGGCGTCATGAAAGCTTCACAACGAAAGACAACTAACGGCAATATTCGTCTCTTGTATCGAAAAGGAGATTTATCATTTACCAATTCATTGAGTATCGACCATGTAGTGGCGAATAAGGAAGTTTCTCCTTTTTCCACATTTTCGAGGGCCAATCCCTATCACCGCAAATACGATGAAAATGGAAACATCAAAATGGTAGTGGAAGACTTTAGCGCGAGCCGCTCCGGTTATGATCCAATTTATAGCCCTTTTTACGATCTCAACAATTTGAACATAAATACACAAGGATCCGAGGGCTTTACCAATAATTTTGAAATAGAGTGGCGCATGTTGCCCGAGTTGCGGGCGAGGGGGCGTTTCGGTCTGCGCAGTTTAAATTTGCACGACGAAATATTTCGTTCGCCCTTTAATGTGGAATTTGTGGGTACAGACCAATTGCAGAAAGGATCCTATCAGGAAAACAATGGTAAAAATGTAAATTATGACGGCGATTTTAGTCTCACCTATGGGAAGCTCTTCGCAGACAAACATATGCTCAATGCGGTACTGGGAGCACGAATGGAGCAGGCCACTAACAAACGTAGTAGTTATCAGGTCCGAGGGTTTATTGATGATGAGTTCTCAAACCCAAATTTCGCTTTAGGCTATCCCGAAGGACAGCGTGCAGACTACACGCAATCCAAGCGACGTGGTGCTAGCTTCTTTATGAATATGGGCTATTCTTACGATAAACGCTACCTGTTGGACGCGACATTAAGATCTGACGGTTCTTCGGTATTTGGATCCGAACGTCAGTTTTCGACCATATGGTCTTTGGGTTTAGCCTGGAATGCACATAATGAAAGCTTTTTCAAACAATTTCATTGGATTGATCAATTACGTTTGAGAGCTACGATTGGTAATCCCGGTAATCAGAATTTCGACGATTACATATCCATGCGTGTTTACCGTTATAATAATGACAACCGTAATCCCTTTGGCGCGAGTACAATTATTAGCAATATGGGCAATAGCGGACTCCGTTGGCAGACAACATTGGACCGCAATTTAGGCCTCGATCTTACGATATTTAAAAGCCGGCTTCGCCTCAATCTCGATTATTTCGTAAAGAGTACAGATCCCTTATTAGTGCTTGTTTCATTACCCACCTCTACAGGTGTAAATACCGTGGCTAAAAATATGGGCGCACAGGTTACCCATGGTTTTACAATAGCTGGTGATTACACTTTGCTTCGAAGAGAGCAGTTTAACTGGCGTGTCAACCTAAATATGCGACAGCTAAAAGCACAATATCAAAATATTGGCAATCAGCTCAACAATTTTAACGAGGCCAATAAAAGCCGTAATCTCATCCGCTATTATGACGGGGGCAGCCCATCCGACCTTTGGGCCGTGAGGTCTTTGGGTATCGATCCCGCGACCGGACGGGAGATCTTCCTGAATAAGAATGACCAACAGACTTTTGTGCACGATTACAAAGATGAAGTTGTTGTTGGAAACAGCGATCCCGACCTCGAAGGAATATTAGGTACCAGCTTCTACTACAAGGGTTTTTCGGCTTCGGTTAACTTGCGCTACAGATGGGGGGGACAATCATTTATGCAGACGCTTTTTGAAAAGGTAGAAAATATTTCGGCAAGGGATGTCGCACTTAATCAGGATAAACGGGCCTTGTACGACCGCTGGAAGCAACCGGGGGATGAGGCAAAATTCAAAGCGATTTCCAATACAGACCAGACACCCATTTCATCGCGGTTTGTCGCGGATAACAATATGCTCGTCGGTGAGGCATTTTCGGTTGGATACGAGACTACTACAGCTGGCTGGTTAAGATCGATCCGGGCCTCTTCGGTAACTTTTAGGGCTTATATGAATGATATCTTCCATCTTTCGACGATAACAAATGAACGCGGAATAGATTATCCCTTCGCACGGTCAGTCTCATTTTCGGCTGGCGTTCGGTTTTAATAATTAAAGATCTAAAAAATGAAAATACTAAAGTACATTATCCTGATTTCAGGTCTCACCCTTGTAGCAAGCTCGTGCAGCAAATGGATTGATGTCAAGCCTGCCGACAGGCTGGGAGAGGAACAGCTTTTTGTCAATCGGGCTGGCTTTATGAAAGCGATCAACGGCGTCTACGTCGAAATGGCCAGTACAGATCTTTACGGACAGCATATGAGTACGGGAATTATAGACGTCCTGGCACAATATTACTACATCAATGGCTCTACACATGTGTTTGACAAGTATAACAACTTTGTCTATACAGAAGCGAGTGTCAAATCTGGCTTCGAGCAGATTTGGAAAAAAGCCTATGAGCTTATCGCCAATTGCAACGTCATTCTGGACAAATGTGGCAATGCACCGAGTGAGATCCTTCCGCAGCCCTATTTTGGAATCATCAAAGGTGAGACACTGGCGTTGCGGGCGATGATCCACCTTGATATGCTCCGGTTGTTTGGGCCGATCTATTCCGAAGACAACAAGTACAAGCCAGCATTACCCTACATCGACAAAATCAGTTATGACATCTCACCGTTACTTGGATCCGAAGAGTTTACCGGCCATGTTGTTGCAGATCTTGAAGCCGCTCTTTTATTGCTGCAAGACAGTGATCCGATACGGACAGAAGGTGTGCGTAATCAAGGTAGCCCGACGGGGGAAAATGATCTTTATTATCGGCAGTATAGGCTCAATTACTATGCTGTAAAGGCATTATTGGCAAGGACATACCTTTGGATGGGCAATCGGACAGCAGCATTAGAATATGCCGAAGAGCTTTTGACCGAAATACAATCGGCTGATAAGATGACTTTCCCTTTTGTCACCTTTGCAAGTGCTGTAAGTGTTGACAAGCCAGACCGGATGTTTTCGACCGAAGTGATGTTCTCCTTATACAATATTAACAGAAAGGAGATGTACACTAGATTATTTGATGTCAGCCTGCAATCCAATAACAAACTTTCTTTTTCCAACGGCGACGTGAACGATACACGCGTAAGGGCCATCTATGATGATAACAATGATTTCCGTCGTCGGATTTGGCAAAGTGCTTCCAATGGTACGACCACCGCGACCACCAATATGAAATATGCCGATGTGATCGATGGGCCCGGGCGCTATATGATCCCGCTTATCAGACTGTCCGAGGTGTTGCTGATTGCGGCAGAATGCTCCCCCGAACTGACCAAGGCGACGGCCTATTTCAATAGCCTGCGCACCGCGCGCAACTGCGTCTCACTTGCACCCGTCGATCAGGCGGCACTGAAAGCCGAAATCACCAAAGAATTCAGGCGCGAAATGTTGGGTGAAGGACAGCAGTTTTTTTATTATAAAAGGAATGCTATGCAGGCTTTGCCCAATTCGTCCACACTTAACATCAGTCCGGAAAAGACCATGGTACTTACCAATTACACTGTTCCACTACCGGACAGTGAAACCTCACAACGTTATTAATTAGGTATACAATTATGAAAAGAACAACCTTTTATATCCTATTTTTTCAGCTGTTTATACTATTTACGGCCTGCAAAAAAGAAATCATGTCCTATGAAGGTAAGGAAGGCGTCTATTTCGCGATGCGTCATGGTACAAACGAGTATCTTCCAAATCTATGGCCTTATCAACCCTTTACCCATATAGACTTTGTACGCATGAGTACCGACGAAATTGATTTTCCGGTTCAGGTGATGATCACAGGCCCTAGCAAGTCGTATGATCGGATTTACCGGGTGGAGGTCAATCCAGACTCCACTAACGCGATTTTGGGACAGCATTACGAGGCTTTAAAGGACCAATATATTCTGCCCGCCGGTGCTGTTTCGGCGCAAGTCAATGTGCGGCTTAAGCGTACAGCCGATCTCGAAGAAAAACCCGTAACTCTAGGACTAAAACTTGTAGCCACCAAAGACTTTGCACTTTCCTTTCCCGAATGGCATTCTATCCCTTCATTAAATTCAGGTACTGTGGTGCCACAATTTGATGCCACCCTGCATTCTTTGCATATCAATGATGTGATGGTGCAGCCCGCTGTATGGTCAGGTTCCTTGCAAGCCGGAAATAGGGAGTCAGGATTGTTCGGCGTTTTCTCCAGGCGCAAAATGGAGTTTTTAGTCGAATATTTAGGACTAAAATATGAAGACTTTGGCGCCGCGGAGACCATGCCAATGGCCAGGATGATGCTTATCGCCAGCGATGCGACAAAGGTTCTGGTTAGCCGTTATAATGAAGGTAAACCTGTCCTCGAAGATGATGGCCGGTTGATGTGGATGGGCACAGTACCCTGGACCTCATATCTGGGCGTTCCGTGGGTTCCGGGCGGATAAGATAAAATCAAAAGAAGAGCGAAATCAGTAGGAATAAACAAGTTATATTGAAATGAAAACCTATCAGTTAATCATAGGCGCAGTCTTCCTATTTATCCTAGGGGCCTGCAGCAAAGACCTTGGTAACTACGATTACCAGGAAATAAACGAATTGACAATCAAAGATATAAACGAAGAATATACTTTACGAACGGGACTTGATACCTTAAGTATAAACCCTGACATTGCCGCTTCCATGGACGGTAATGATCTCACCCGTTATCATTATAATTGGATTCTCAGAGTTGACAATAAAGTTTTTGATACCCTCAGCAGAGCAAAAGATATCAATTATCCAGTTCGCTTAGCTCCGGGGGAATATGCTATTTTTTACCGGGTGCTTGACAAAAAGACAGGTGTCTCCTGGGCAAGCAATGTCAAGCTCAAGGTCGTATCGCCTTATTCCAGAGGACTTTTAATCATGGGGGAGGATTCTGAAGGTTATGCTGAGGCAGAAATGCTATCCATGCAGAGCGATACCGTTCATGTCAGGCACATACTATCCGGCTCAGGTTTACCTCGTCTTCGTGGACCATTGGGGATGGTACATACCGGCGGCTCGAGTGCATATGTCAGATTGTGGGCGATGACCCGTGAAGGGTCTTACTTTTTAGACCGGGCATCCATGACCGCTACCTCAGACAATCATCTGGGACGTTACGTGTTTATGTCAGATCATATCGATCCCAAAACGCTAAATCCCGTCGTTATTGCACCGCAGATACGCACAGCTACCGGTGATATCGGTAGTACCCTCTATCGTGCCTTGGTAACCCAGCATGGCGATATTTTTGCAAACGTACCCCTGTTGATGGCGGGTGATTTTTATAACAATCCTGTGAATAGGGTAGCGGCGGCCCCGGACGAACTGATTCCCGCGGCACCGTATTTACTATATCCTATCAATAGCATGAACAATGTCATGTGGTATGACACCCGTTACCAGCGCTTCCTGAATTATACCGGTATCGGATTGTCTACGACCTCCACAGTACTTGCAGATAAAGATGGCGAAGCATTCCCCTGGAATCAACCCGTGGGCCGTACACTGGTGTATGCTGAAAATACCCGGAACACTGATGGAGGCTCCAATAATGGTAATTCATTTGCCTTGATGAAATACAAAGATAATAGTTACCATATCTACAAGTTTTACGCAAATGGAACGAATCCGGCAAAACGGAATGCTTATACCGTCAAATCCATTGCGACGGATTTTGATAAAGCAGAAGGATATGCCTTTTCATCCAATCGCAGTATTATATGCTATTTTGTGGGCAGCAAGCTCTATGCCTATGATTATAATCCCGGTTTTGAAAAGATTTATACTTTTCCAGAACTAGGAACAGATGCGATTACCATGATTAAGTTTGATACCCAGATCGACCATTTGACCAATAGTCTCTATATCGCCAGCTACAAGGATCAAAAAGGTATTCTTCGTCGCTTTAAAGTGGGCAATAACCCAAATATCGTTGAATTGCAGTTGCAGGACAATAGCACTTGGACGGATCTCATCAAAATACAATCGATTAATTGGCGTGCAGTCAATTAAAAACTATTTAAATACAAGAAAAATGAAAATAATCATCACAGCAGTTGCCCTGCTATTAGGAGCCTATTCCGCATTCTCGCAAAGTAGTCAGTTTAGTGTTAAGGGAAACATAGGGAAAGCCAACAATGGAAAGTATGTCAAACTATATTACCAACGCGACACGGTAAAAGTCGTCGATAGTGTGCTGGTAACAGGTGGTACCTTTGTCTTAAGTGGCCAATTGACCGAACCTACGCTAGCTCATTTATCCATGGACAATATCGAATCTGGTGATCGTATCGATCTTTTCCTTGCGGAGGGGACAGTCCATGTCGAAACAAAAGATTTGTTGAGTTATGCGCGAATATATGGTACAGCATTCACTGAAGCACACGAAAAGCTGGCCCAGAAATTAAGACCTGCCGACCGCAAAGTGATCGATGGATTTGTGCGTTTTAAAAATATGCCTGAGGGCGAGGAAAAAAAAGCGTATGTTACCGAGCTTCTCGCGGGCTTGGACCAATACACACGGTTTAAGCGGGAGGCGATTCATCAGTTTGTTGAAGAAAATCCCGGATCCTATGTTTCCTTATACCATTTAAATCAAGTAGCAGGTGGCAATGTCAATTATGAGACAACCTATCCTTATTACGACAAACTTAGTACTGAGGTGAAAAATAGTGCCTTGGGCAAGCAGCTTGGCGACCGCCTGTCGGCGGCCAAAGGAGTCCTGACAGGGCAGCTTTATAAAGATTTTGTATCGACCACACCAGACGGCCATGAGCTGAGTCTGAAAGAGGTGATCGTTAAAAACAAGTATACCTTGGTAGACTTTTGGGCCAGCTGGTGTGGGCCTTGTCGAAAAGAAAATCCGCATGTTGTGGATACCTATGAAGCATTTAAAAAGCAAGGATTTACCGTGCTGAGTGTTTCGCTAGACGATGACAAGACACGCTGGACGGAGGCGATTAACAAGGATGGGATGCCCTGGTACCATGTTTCTAGCCTCAAAGGCTGGAAAGAGCCTGCGGCAGCACTCTATGGCGTTCGGGCGATTCCGCAAAATGTGCTAATTGACAGCCAGGGGAAGATTGTAGCAACAAACCTACGGGGTGAAACACTTTTCAATAAAGTACAAAGTCTTTTAAAATAACCTGTCAATAGGCAGTTTCTGGTGTGTACCCATTCGACAGAAAATTAAGTAAAGAGCTTTCTTTCCCTTAAACGGAAGGAAGCTCTTTTCATATATCTTCATTTCTTTTTTATCTACGCCTTATTGATTTCATAGTTCCAAGGAGGCATTACAGTAATCGTTATTTCCTCTCCCGGTAAAAACTCAAAACCGTCAAACTCTATCCCTACTCAGTGCGTTCTATTGTAAAATCTTTTATTATGGCAGACAATAAAAATAAAAACATGGCAGATACGACCTTAGTCCGATGATCGCACCGAGATTATCAGAAGGAGGAATCGACCGCCATGTGCGGGGCTGGGAGAAAGCAAGTGATCATGCACCGGTATGGATAATGTTGGACGATAAAAAATAAGTATGGCCGCAAGTAAGAAATCCAAAAACGAGCTGTTAAAAGAGGCCAGGTCGAAAGAAATTGAAGGCAAAACAAGCGATGCTATAAATATCTATAGCGTGGTTATAAGCAAAGATCCATTACAGGCAATGGCATATAACCGTCTAATGATTCTTTATCGAAAGCTGAAGGAGTACAAAAAGGAACTGGCAATTATAAAAAAGGCTATCGGTGCGTATGAGAAGGATATCAAGCAAGATCAGCTGACCTGGAAAAAAGCAAACAGCAAATCTGCAAAGCTTAGCCTTAGCTTGGCCAAGTCTATGGGGTTACTTACAGACGAAGGCCTACCTATTTACGAAGAGTCTCAGATCGTGACTTGGAGAAAGCGGATGGAAACAGCACAGAAAAAGATTAAGGCTCCTGCAAAGCATAAAAAAAGGAAGCCATTAACGCGGGCAAAAAAGCACCGCTAAGCATTATGGCAACCGTTTTAAAAATGTTCAAATATTAGAAAATGTGTAATTATTGGAATATTGATGTAATGGGTAATTTACTCGGTAGAAATAGAGTAGGAGTGTATCGGTGAAGAGATAGAAATTGCTGTTCTACGATACTGTTTCATAAAGTGTCCAAAATCATAACACTATAAAATTTACCAACTCAATACTGTCGAGACAATAGTGTTTTGCTGGCAGTATTTTTATTTAGAAACTGCTTTATACTAGGTTCATTGATAGATGGAATTCCATCTATATTCGAAATATACGTTGTTTTGATATACTTTCCATTCAATACGTTTTAAATAATTCAAAAGTATATCAGCACAATGCTGGTACAGATAAGTTTGCCAAATGTTGCTTAATTGCCTTTATCTTAAAAGATTAAAACGAATCTCTTGGTTGAAACGAATTATTAACGTGAATAAAAATTGGTAATCTACACAGAATAGCAAGCGGCACAGGAAGTTGAAGCTGAATAGAAGGTATAATATGGAGAAGCTAAACACACATGACTTGGATCCGGATGTTCCGGAAGAAACCGTGATAAGATTTTCCCGTTGGAAACAGGGGGGGTATATTTTTCTCACTGTACTCATCATCGCAGCGGGTGGCCTCTGGGTGTTCTTTCCAAAGGATAATCCGCTTTCTTTAAGTGCGATCCTGAGTTACATAGTGGGGGCCGTTATTATCTATTTTGGTGGTGTCAATTTTTGGATCACGGTTCATGATTTTTTGAACCGTGACGCGCAGTTGGTGATCGGGAACCATGGCATCAAAAGGCTTGGCGGCGCATATTATTCCTGGACAGAAATCCACGACGAAAAAATCATTAGGAAAGGTGTCGGAAAATCTACAAGCCTTCATTTGATGTACCGCTGTCCAAAGGGCTTGGTAGATGTAACCATAAGCGGGCTCGAAATCGGAAGCACTAGGCTCAGTCATCTGCTGCGGGTGTACCGGAATAGGTCGGACGCAGGCAATGGAGGAATAAAGGGATGATCATTCGGTTGAAGGTCATTCAATATTAGCCTTTCTTTACAAATTTCTTTTGTCATTGTCACCATGTTGAAAATAAAAATTATAGAGGATTTTGATTATCCGTTCTTATGCTGAAGGATGTTGATAAGCTTTCCGAAAGGGTCACGAACATAAAACCGCCGCACATTCCACGGTTCATTGGCCGGTCCATATTCAATAGCAAAACCTACCTCTTTCATTCGGTTATACACGGCGTCTACGTCATTCACCTCTATAGAAAGATCTGGAACCTTTGTCCCCGAACCACCTTCTTCTGCGAAACTCACCTGTACCTCCACCTGTTCCCCATTTCCATAAGTTGTGATCCAGCCATGGTCCATCAATACTTCCAGCCCAAGTATTTCACCGTAGAAATGCGCGGCAATAGCCGTATCAGGTGTTTTAATGTTGGCAACAATTCGTTTTACAAAGATGGATTTCATAGGCTTATCATTAACTGTTTTGTATTTCTAATTTAGTTAATGATGGCCATATTAATAGTTCTCTACTTCTAAATGCTCCAGTTTTTTTTTCAAACTTTTTTCTTACTGATATAGAAAGTGTTATAGGTTTATATTGCTGATAATGAGATGAATTACCTCATGTTGATGATTTAGCACCTTATTAATTTAATATATGATTTCAATTTTTAGATATTTGCAAATGGCTCTATTGATAACTTTGGATAATGTCTATAAATTGTACAATCTTGATTCTTCAAAAAAGACGGAAGGAATAGTTATTCTCAATCAGCACAATGACCCTAAAAAGGAATATACAAATAATAGCCGTCTATTTGATGGTTTATTACTAGGATTTCTGATACAAGGATCCATGAAAGCACAGATTCATTTTTTAGAATATGAAATGAGCGCAGGGGATATTGCTGTTTTACAGCCGCAATTGATGATGGATACAAAATCATTGAGTGACGATGCCCAAATTGTAACCATTGGTCTTTCGTTAGATTTTATTACAGCATTTCCAATTTTACGTGAGTTTGTAATGAACAACCAAATGAGATGGCAGCCAGTTATCAGACTTCAACCTGAAGAAATTAAGTTGCAAAATGATTTATTGACGCTTATACAAAATTTCTATAATAAAAAACCTAGCCATAATAAAACGGAAATGCTTCGACATCTTGTTATGGTTCTCATAAGTATGATTTCTGAAGTATATTCTTCTTTACCGAGTAACAAAAGCTTGGTTAAAAACCGCACACATGAGATTATAGACGATTTTTATCTACTCATTTCAAAACATGCAAACCAACAAAGAAGCGTTGCGTTTTATGCTAATAAGCTACATTTAACACCACAATATCTTTCCACCTTCCTGAAACAGAGAACTGGAAAATCTGTATTACAGTGGATTGATCATATCACCATTCTACATGCTAAAACACTATTGAAATCTTCTAATTTATCAATTAAAGAAATTAGCAGCGAGCTTCATTTCGAAGAAACGAGTGTCTTTTGCCGATACTTTAAAAGAATAGTGGGGGTGTCGCCAAAAACCTATAGAAACGAATAATAATTTATGTCCTTTTTATCTGAACTATTTACAGCATATGATTAGCTTTCAGATTGTACGTAAACACCATTAAATTGTCAATACCTGCTATTTATCGCTGTTTAATTTTACAGGATGAAAAAAACAGGTAAAAAAGCAGCTATTGGATTTATATTTATAACGTTGTTGATTGATATTACAGGTTGGGGAATTATACTTCCCGTAGTTCCTAAACTCATTGGAGAACTTATCAATAATGACCTAAGTGAAGCTGCGAGATATGGAGGTTGGCTTGGTTTTGCGTATGCCATTACGCAATTTATATTTGCACCTATAGTGGGTAATCTTAGTGATAAGTATGGGAGACGCCCAATTATTTTAATTTCTCTTTTCGGATTTGCTATTGATTACGTACTATTAGCACTAGCGCCTTCTATTGGGTGGTTGTTTTTTGGAAGAATCATTGCCGGTCTTACTGGGGCTAGTATTTCAACAGCTAGCGCATATATAGCTGACATATCGACCGATAAAGATAGAACTAAAAATTTTGGCTTAATCGGCGCAGCTTTTGGATTAGGGTTTATTATAGGTCCTGTAATAGGTGGTTTGCTTGGGCATTATGGCGCAAGAGTTCCCTTTTATTTCGCTGCTATATTATGCATGGTAAATTTTCTTTACGGCCTGCTTATACTACCGGAAAGTTTAGAAAAAGATAAACGTCGGTCATTTAGCTGGAAACGTGCAAATCCTATTGGAACAATTAATTTTTTGAGAAAACAGTCAAAAATATCCAATCTCGTCATCGCTTTAATTTTGGTCTATGTTGCCCTCCACGCTGTACAAAGCAATTGGCATTTTTTTACTATGTATAAATTTAATTGGACGGAAAGAACTGTAGGTCTATCGCTTGGTTTGCTTGGCTTATTGCTTGGCTTAGTACAAGGCATTCTAATGAGGTGGACAACGCCAAAATTAGGGGAACATAAAAGTGTATATTTTGGGTTGCTATTTTATGCATTAGGTTTAATGCTTTTTGCATTTACTAATCAAGGGTGGATGATGTTTGTTTTTCTCGTTCCTTATTCCTTAGGTGGAATCTGCGGACCGGCACTTCAATCAATAATCAGTAAAAATGTTCCTGCAAATGAACAAGGTGAACTGCAGGGGGCATTATCAAGTTTAGTGAGTGTTACGGCTATTTTGGGACCTCCAATTATGACAAACTTATTCTATTATTTCACTCATGATAAAGCACCATTTCAATTTTCAGGAGCTCCGTTTTTTCTAGCATCCATTTTAATGTTTATTAGTGTAATTATTATATATTTTGCTTTTCGACAAAAACGTTAAAAAGAAGCTAAAGATTAAATCCCTCACCCTTCAAATAGCTGCGTGTATTTTCGTTCATAGATTCTGTTTCATGATAAACAGAAAATCCGCCAACGTGCTTAAGCTGACATCGCGTTGCAAAATATATCGCTGACAATGAATGTGATAAAAATTAAACCATTGTGCCCTCTTGGTTGTTTGCTAATAATATTAGTAATTTTGAATGCAGCAACTACCAAAAATCAAAACGCACAATGAAGTGCTTTTGGCACAATTGAAAAACATGGAGAGGAGTATAGTACATTGTGATCTTGATACATTTTTTGTATCTGTCGAGCGCTTGCAGAACAGCAAGCTCATCGGAGTACCTGTGCTTATAGGAGGAAGCAGTGACCGTGGGGTAGTTGCCTCTTGTTCCTATGAAGCCCGTAAGTTTGGCGTGCATTCCGCTATGCCGATGCGGCTGGCCCTGCGCATGTGTCCCGAAGCAGTAGTCGTACGGGGCGATCACGATCGCTATAGTCACTATTCCGGCATCGTCACGCAAATCATTGAAGAAGACACGCCCATTGTCGAAAAAGCCAGTATAGACGAGCATTATCTAGATGTCTCCGGTATGGACCGTTTTTTTGGTTGTTGGAAATGGACACAGGAGCTCCGCCAGCGCATTATCAAGGAAACTGGACTTCCCATCAGTTTTGGCCTGTCGGTCAACAAAACAGTTTCTAAGATTGCTACAGGCACGGCCAAACCCTGCGGCGAAAAGCAGGTGCAGCATGGTACCGAAAAAGGCTTCCTCGCACCGCTATCCATCCGCAAAATCCCAATGGTAGGCGAGAAGTCCTTTACCTTACTCCGGAATATGGGAATTTCTAAGATCGGTACCTTGCAGCAGATGGAGGTGTTCACCATGCAAAAGGTCCTCGGGGAAAACGGGATCAATATCTGGCGCAAAGCCAATGGTCTCGATGATTCCCTGGTGGTACCTTTTCGGGAGCAAAAGTCCATGTCCAAAGAAAATACCTTTCAGCAGGATACGATCGATATGGATGTACTCCGCCGCACCCTGATCGGTATGGTCGATACACTGGCCTTTGATCTGCGCAAAGAGCAGAAGCTGACCAGCTGTGTCACCCTCAAGATCCGTTACAGCAACTTTGATACCCATACGCAGCAGTTGCAGATCGGTTATACCAATTCGGATCGAAAGCTTACCGATGTGGTGCTTTCACTCTTCAAGAAACTGTATAGCCGCAGGATGCTGATACGCCTTATCGGGATTAAGTTCTCGGGTTTAATTTACGGATCCTATCAGACCGACCTCTTCGACGATAGCGCCGAGGAGGTCAATCTGATGCAGGCCATGGACAAGATCCGAAAACGCTATGGCGCCGAATTTCTGATGAAGGCCATCTGTGCGCCGCTGCCGGAGAAAGGAGGGGATCATGCTCTTAAATCTACATAGTTACTATAGCCTGCGCTTTGGCACGCTCAGCCTGCAGGATCTTATCTCGGGCATGCTTGCTGGCGGTTATGATACCGCCGTACTTACCGATATCAATAACAGTTCCGGTTCGCTTGACTTTATTAAGCTGGGGCGGGCCGCAGGATTGAACCTGCTCGCCGGCATGGAGTTTCGCCACGACGATCAACTTTGTTTCGTCGCCATCGCCAAGAACGAAAAGGGCTTTCGGGAGATCAATGACTATCGGACCAAGCTTAATATGGAAAACCGTGCTGTACCCGAGCGTGCACCCGAATTCGAACAGGTCTTTGTCATCTATCCCCTTAGCAAACTCAATGCTTTTCCGCTAAAGGACTACGAATACATTGGCATCAGACCCATTGAGCGTACACGTGTCCAGTTGATGGACCGAAAGGTGCTTGACCGCTGTGTTATCCTGGCACCAGTGAGTTTTCGTCAGGACGACTATACCTTACATCGGCAATTAAGGGCCATTGACAACAACCTGCTGATTTCGCAACTGAGCCCGGATCAGACTGCAGCCGAGGACGAGGTATTTATCCCCCGGGTTAAGCTGATGCGGTTATTTTCGGATCTGCCGCAGCTGCTCGCCAATACAAACCGCATACTGGGCCAGTGTTCTTTCAGTTTTGATTTTACCAGCGTCAAGAATAAAGAAACCTTTACGGGCAATCGCTACAACGATAAGCAACTCCTGCACAAATACTGCATAGACGGCTTCTCCAGGCGCTATGGTCGTCAGGACCGGGTGGCCACCGAACGCATTCAGCGCGAGCTTGAGATTATCGAAAACTTGCGTTTCTCCAGTTATTTCCTCATCACCGACGAGATCTGCCGCTATGCACGAGGGCGCAATTTTCACTATGTAGGCCGTGGATCGGGAGCCAATTCTGCAGTGGCTTATTGCTTGGGGATAACCGATGTTGATCCCATTGCGCTCAACCTACCTTTTGAGCGTTTTCTTAACCCCAAGCGCAAGAGTCCGCCAGACTTTGATATCGATTTCAGCTGGAACGAACGTGATGAGATTTATGATTTTATTTTTAATCGTTATCAGACAGGTCATACCGCACTTATGGGCGCTATGAGTACGTTTCGTTCGCGGAGTATCTTGCGCGAGCTGGGTAAAGTGTATGGACTACCCAAGGCCGAGATCGACCGCTTGGTGCATGAGCCCGAGCATATGCTCAACAAGAATGAGGTGACCAATACCATTCTGAGCGTCTACAACCGCATGGCCGACTTTCCCAACCAGCGCACCATCCATGCCAGCGGCGTGCTCATCTCCGAGGAACCATTGACCTTTTATTCGGCGATGGACAATCCGCCAAAAGGGTTGCCGACCGTGCAATTTGATATGTATGTGGCCGAAGATATCGGCTTCGAGAAGTTTGATATCCTTTCGCAGCGCGGCATCGGCCATATCAAAGATTGCCGTACCATTGTGCGGGAAAACTTGGGGGTCGTCATCGATACCGACAATCCCAAGCGTTTCTTTCAGGATGCCCATATTGCAGCGCAATTAAAATCGGCCAATACCATCGGCTGTTTCTATATCGAGAGTCCGGCCATGCGGCAGCTGCTCACCAAGCTGCGTTGCGATGATTACCTGACTTTGGTGGCTGCCTCATCCATTATTCGGCCAGGTGTAGCCAGTTCGGGCATGATGAGCGAGTACATCCGTCGGCATCACGACCCCGCGACGGTCGTCTATCCACACCCTGTATTTAAAGAGCAGCTCGAAGAGACCTATGGCGTAATGGTCTATCAGGAAGATGTAATGAAAATTGCCAATGCCTATGGTGGACTCGATATGGCCGATGCCGATGTGCTGCGGCGGATGATGTCGGGCAAATACCGGAGCAAAGATCACCTGACCGAAATTGAGGATAAGTTCTTTTCAAACTGTAAGGCCAAGGGGTACCCCGAAAAAACCAGCCGCGAGATCTGGCGGCAGATGGAAAGCTTTGCGGGCTATTCCTTCAACAAGGCGCATTCAGCATCCTTTGCAGTAGAGAGTTATCAGAGTCTTTTCCTCAAGACCTACTATCCTTTGGAGTTTATGGTTGCGGTTCTCAACAATTATGGTGGCTTTTACAACCGTAAGGTCTATGTCAATGAGGCCCGAATTTCAGGTGGCAATATCTGCCTGCCCTGTGTCAATCAGTCGGTATTTAATACCTCCATTCGGGGTAAAGATATTTACCTCGGTTTTGACTGCCTGCTCAATTTGGAAGGTAAACTGGCCCATCGCATTATTGAGGAGCGCGAAGCCAATGGCACGTATACGAGTCTGGAGAACTTTGTTAAACGGACACAGACCGGTATTGAGCAGGTCGTTATCCTGATCCGCGTTGGAGCCTTGCGCTTTACGGGGACGGGCAAAAAGCAACTGCTGTGGGCGGCACATCTGATGATGAGCAAGCATAAGCCTGTGGCAGCGGGTATAGCACTGTTTGAGACCGAGAGTCGCAAGCCTATACTGCCACCTTTGGAAGAAGATATCCTGGAGGATTATTACGACGAGATGGAGCTGATTGGCTTTTGCGTCACCGGGACCCTTTTTGATCTTGCCAAAAGCGATTACCGTGGCGATATGCCAGCTAGGGAACTCCATCTGCATGAAGGTAAGGTAATCAGGGCGGTGGGGGACTTTGTCTGTGAAAAATTTGTGAAAACCAAGCGTGGCGACCTGATGAAATTCGGTACTTTCCTCGATGCCGAGGGACGCTTTTTTGATACGGTACACTTCCCACAAACACTGGTGAAATATCCGCTCCGTGGTGCAGGAATCTATTTGATCGAAGGCAAAGTTGTTGTGGAATATGGTTGTCCATCGATCGAGGTAATACGCTGCGCCAAGATGCCGCTAAAGCCCGATCCGCGGAGTGAATAATTAATCCTATCTTAGTCCTATGCTGTACATCCCTTTGAACAAGTCACCAAAAGTTCGTTTCGCGAGTTTGTCGAGTCCGGCTATGTCGACTTTGTGCTGCAGCGCTTGGAGTTAGTTGTATCAGATTTTTCAACTAGTAAGTGGACTTTTTCAACGATATACGATCCAAAAGTTGGTTAACATCCAGTTTCTGGAAATAGGGATTTTGGCTTCGTGTCGAAAGGTATTGACCATTATTTAATGCATAATTTGTAATTTATTAGGTTTATGCGTTTTATTTTGTACATTAGTTTTATAATATTTTAACAATTTATTATTGTGCAGAATATTGAACATTAATAAGTTTATTTGTGCTTTATGAACAATATAATAGACATTGCAAGTTTATCGGATAAAGCTATTTTACAAAAAATAGGATTCTTTATTCAACAAATACGTATTAAAGAAAATATAACACAGATTGAATTAGCGCAAAAAGCTGCTATAAGCCGTACAACGTTAAGTTTACTTGAGCGGGGTGAAAATATAACTTTGGTCAATTTGGTAAAGATCTTACGTATTTTAGACGTACTATATGTTTTAAATAGTTTTGATGTACAAGAAGAACCCAGCCCAATAGAGTTAGCCAAAGGTGAAAGGCAAAAACGACAAAGAGCATCTAAAGCAAATACGCAAGAGCAAGATAATTCAGATTTAGGATGGTAAAAACAGCATTTATTAATATATATGGTAAACGTGTGGGTGTCGTAGCTTGGGATTCGAATAGAGGTTTAGCTAGTTTTGAGTATGATCCCAAATTTGATATCAAGCAATTGCCAATAGCTCCCATTAAAATGCCTAATAAAAATAGGATTTATAGTTTTCCTGAATTTAGAGAAAACGAAACGTTTAAAGGTATGCCTGGATTATTAGCGGACGCGCTACCCGATAGATATGGTAAAGAATTAATCAATGCTTGGTTGGCGCGTCAGGGACGTCCTGATGACAGTTTAAATCCGGTAGAATTATTGTGTTTCATAGGTAAAAGAGGAATGGGTGCCTTGGAATTCGAGCCGGTAATAGGTAAAGAACCTACTTCCTACGATTTAGAATTAACCGATTTGATAGAAACAACAAAAGCATTATTGGAGAAAAAAGAAGAGTTTCATATTAATAGTCAACACAGCATGGAAGATGTGATGTTAGATGTGTTAAAAATGGGAACTTCTGCTGGAGGCGCTCGCCCCAAAGCCATTATTGCGTATGATGAAAGAACAGGAAAAATAAAATCTGGACAAACTTTAGCCGAAGAAGGATTTGAACATTGGTTAATCAAATTTGATGAGATTAGCGATGTACAATTTGGGGTGTCAAAAGGATACGGTCGTGTAGAGATGGCCTATTATAAAATGGCAACGAGCTTTGGAATAGAAATGATGGAATCACGATTAATAGAAGAAAATAATCGTGTGCATTTTATGACTAAGCGTTTTGATCGTGTTGGAGGAAATCAAAAAGTACATACCCAAACTTTATGCGCGCTACAACATTACGATTTTGCAAATATCACATCCTATAGCTATGAACAAATATTTCAAACAATGCGTTTATTACGCTTGAATTATGCTGAGGCTGAGCAAATGTTTAAACGCATGGTATTTAATGTGGTAGCGCGTAATTGTGATGATCACACTAAAAACTTTGCTTTTTTGATGGATGCTCAAGGTAAATGGAAGTTAGCGCCAGCATATGATATTTGTTTCGCATATCGTCCAGATAGTGTATGGGTGAGTCAGCATAATTTGAGTATCAACGGTAAACGCAGAGATTTTGAACGTAAAGATTTGGTAGCAGTTGCCGAACAAAACTCTATTCGCAATCCAGAAAAAATCATAGACCAAGCACTTGAATTGGTGAAAGATTGGAGTAAATATGCAGCGATGTACCAAGTTGATCGATTTTTGGCAAAACAAATAGAGGGGGATTTAATCAAGGAACTGAAATGATAATAGAGAAAATGCGTAATAAGTTTAAAGAAATTACTCAATCTGAAGAATACATTTTGACGAAGGAAATGATGTTACCATAGTCCAATATCAATATCTTAGAATATCTGTTTATGACGATCTAGCCGATAAAATCGAACGCTTGTTAACAACAGGATCAGGCTACCGCATTTTTCTTAACCGTATTAAGGGAGAAAATTGGGACAAGCGCATGCTCAAGCTCTACGAGAAAAATATTATCCATTATCTACGTACCAAAACCAGGTTTCAACGCAAAAATCCCATCGATATTGTGTTCTCCTTCGTCAATGGATTTGACAGGACTTTTCTTAATATAAAAATGAACTTCTGAGTCATATCATTAAAGAATTTTTATGTGTAGCTGTAAGTGTGTAATCAATTTTGATTACATTTGTATTATGGAAAAAAGTATGGAACGTTTTAAAGGAATTCATCCAGGGCTTATCTTAGAAAGAGAGCTTAAAAGGCGTGCGATTAAGCCAAGTCCATTTGCCCGCTCTATAGATACACAAAGACAAATATTCAATGCAATCATAAAAGGTAAACGCGGCATTCCAGTACCTTTATCATTGAAAGTTGACCAGGCACTAGGAATTGAAGAAGGGACTTTTGCGTTGTTACAAACTTTTTATGAAATAAAAAATGCTAAAATAAACATTGGAAGTATAAACAAGCCAGATTTGACTACTTTGCGAAAAGTTCTTTTTTGGGACACTGATGTCAATAAAATAGATTGGGAAAAACAGGCTAAAGCCGTAATTCATCGTATTTTCGAAAGGGGAAATCAAGAAGAGAAAAATGAGATACTAAGGTTTTATGGCAAGGAGCAAGTTCAGCAGGCTTTATCTGAACCAACAACAGCTCCAATGTTGTTGCATAAACATTAGCGCAAATAATTATGTTATATTATAATACTGTTAATCACCTATTAAGAGATACACTATTAACACTAATGAAAGCGGATATTTTTTCAACTTTTCGATTGGTTGGGGGAACCGCTTTAAGCTTGCATTTAGGCCATAGGGAATCTGTCGATATTGATCTTTTCTCGGATGTTCCATATGGTAGTTTAGACTTTGAGTCAATTGACAATTACTTGAAAGATACTTTTTCGTATGTCGATCACTTGTCCAATATTGCTCCCGCTATGGGAAAGTCTTATACGATTGGAAATGATAAAAACAACAGCGTTAAATTGGACGTTTTCTATGCAGACCCGTTCATTCAAGAACTTATCGAAGATGATAATATTCGTTTAGCCTCAATCGAAGAAATTATTGCCATGAAGCTCGATGTGATTCAGCGAGGAGGACGTAAAAAAGATTTTTGGGATTTACACGAGTTATTAGATAAGTATTCGATTTCACAAATGGTTGCATTACATGAAGAGCGATATCCGTTTTCTCACGATGAGAAAACGATCTTGATTAACTTAATCAATTTTGAAAATGCTGATAATGACTTTGATCCTGTGTGTTTAAAAGGTAAATATTGGGAATTTATTAAAGCTGATTTTGAGGAAGTAATAGGTAAGATTTAGTTGTGGGATTCAGACTGGGAGCAAAGGAGGGAAGAGCCTTGCAGCTGCCGCAAGACGCCGATAAAATCGAACGCTTGTTAACAACAGCATCAGGCTATCGGATCTTCCACAATCCTATCAAGGAAGAGAACTGGGATAAGCGTATGCTCAAGCTCTACGAAAAAAATATTGTCCATTACCTACGTACCAAAACCAAGTTTCAACGCAAAAATCCCATCTACATCCTATTCTTAGCATATGGCCGGGTAGTGGCTACGATTACCAATGGCTCCCGCTCGGGTTGGTCAAGTCTGGTCACTAAAGATGGGCCTTTGGCGCAAAGGATGTGACGTTTTTACAAAACGAATTGGAAGCAGCTATAAGATATATTCAATAAGATTATGTTATAGTCTCGCGCGATACTGCTGAGGTGATAGTCCAAAATATTCTTTGAATAGATTGGAAAAGTTCGGTACACTTTCATACCCAATTTGATAAACAATCTCAGCGATATGCATATCCTTATTTTCCAATAATTGAAGCGCCTTTAGAAGGCGATGTTGTTTTATAAACTGGAATATGGTGATCTGCATTTCTTTCTTAAACTGTCTAAAAAGTGTCCGCTCCGAAAGAAAAAAATTAGCGCTAATCTCAGCGATTGACAATTTATTGTCGAGATGTTGGAGGATATACGTGCATACCTGTATCATCAATTCACTTTTTGCAGGCGTAATTTGCAACAGGATCGGTTTTGCCAATAGTATGGGGAGCATAGACTTAAAGGCCTCTAAGGTGGATGCGGTCAACGTGTCATGGTCTTTCAGCTTCCAATGTTGTTGGCCAAAAAGCAAAAAATGATTCAACAATTCATTTGATGGATACACCTTAACGTCGTCGTGCATATTGTTCATATCGACAAAAATGGTTTTTAGTGACAGTTGCTGGGAGCGAGAAATGAGTTTGTGCGGGACATGTGCTGGAATATATACAAAGAAAGTACTTGGTACACAGAAGCTGGCTTTTTCTGTATAGATAAAGAGGGTACCATTTGTTGGGCTAAGTACCTGTACTTGTTCATGAGCATGCATTTCTGTATTGAATTGTCCATAGTTACGTAATTCAATTGTGCCATCGCAGAAGGTCTTGGCACATTGAACGAACGGGATGGTGGATTTTGGCATTATTGAATAACAATTGTTCTATTTTCAAATATATTAAATTTTATAGTTCTGGTACTTTTGAGCTATAGAAATAAGTTGAATATGAAAAAAGTTAAGATTTTTGATACTACTTTACGTGATGGAGAACAGGGGCCGGGCTGCCAATTGACACTGAATGATAAATTAGAAATTGCTGAAAAACTCGATGCAATGGGGGTAGATGTGATAGAAGCAGGGTTTCCAATAAGTTCACCTGGAGATTTTAAGGCAGTCACAGCGGTTTGTAAGCTGGTGAAAAGGGCAACCGTCTGTGCATTAGCTAGGGCCAATAGGAAAGATATTGAAGAGGCCTCTTTGGCCCTGAGTACCGCCAAGGTGGCACGGATTCAGCTCGGAATTGGAACATCGGACATTCATATTAAACATAAGTTTAATACCACTCGTGAGGTAATCCTGGCAAAAGCGTATGAGATGGTGGCTTATGCTTCTGATAAATGTGATGAAGTACAATTTTTTGCTGAAGATGCTGGCCGCGCTGACAATGATTTTTTGGTTCAAATGACCAATACGGTGGTTGAAGCGGGCGCAAAAGTTGTAAATCTTCCTGATACCAATGGTTTTTGTACACCCTTTGAGTACTTTGAAAAGATAGCCTATGTAAACCAGAATAGAAGGGAAAAAGAGAACGCAATTCTTTCTGTCCACTGTCATAATGATTTAGGTATGGCTACAGCGAATAGTATAGCTGGGTTAATGGCAGGCGCGCTTCAGGTGGAAGGAACGATTAATGGTGTGGGAGAACGTGCGGGAAATGCTGCCTTGGAAGAAATTATTTTGACACTCATTGTAAAGGAAAATCTAGGTATTGCGACCGGAATTGATCCAAAATATATTGTAGAATTAAGTGGTATGGTCGAACGGGCAATGTCAAATCCTGTACAGGCCAATAAGGCCATTGTTGGCAAAAATGCTTTCGCGCATTCTTCCGGCATCCATCAGGATGGGGTATTGAAAGACCGTAGAAACTATGAAATTATTGATCCCCAAATCATAGGAGGAAAGTTGCCTGAATTGTTTTTATCGGCAAGGAGTGGACGTGCCGCATTGAAAGATCGATTAAAAAATATGAAAATAGATTTCCCTGCTGAACATTTTGAAAGTATCTATAGCAGATTTCTTGTTTTGGCAGATCAGAAACGTTTTATTGAAGATAGCGACCTCCGACGTTTAGTTTAGGTGTACAACAACTCCGCGTATGGAACAATAATTACAATTATTTTTTTAAATATCATGAATTCTTTTATGAAGAGACTTTTTGAGCTAATAGTAGCTGCAATACGTTAGTCAATATCTGATTTTGATCGTCTTTTCTCCAGTTAAGATAAAGATTTGTTTCAATTGAAGTTTGAATAAATCGAATGTCAGGATTGGCATGGTGAATATAAGAGGTTGGCAACACTGCAATCCCAAGTCCTTTGCGTACCAATGCGATAATTGCCGACCCGAATTCAGAATGAATTCGGGCGTTTGGAGTTATATTGAAAGAACTGAATAGGTCCTGGACCAGAGTACTATAACTACTGCCTTCATCTTTTATTGGTAGAATGAATTTTTGCGAACTAAGCGTTTCTTTTGTAATGTCCTCGACAACCTGGAAAGGATGATTTTCTGGAACAACTAAAGCAAGATAGTCCGTATAAATTTGATGTGACTCAATATTTTTGTATGTATTAATGTCACGAGTGATCACTAAGTCAACCTTGTAGTTGATTAGGAATTCATGTTGGTCCTCATAACGAACTTGTACAAGTTCAATTTTTAGTTTTGGAAAGTGTGATGTGATTTTACTAAGGATGTCAGGCATTATTGATGCGGAGATTGAATCTGGGTGTGCGATAATAATAGTACCTGTTTCTCCCAACTGAAGCTGAAGGGCATGACGGTGAAAAAATTCAAGTTTATTTAGCTCAACCTCCCATTTTTCCTGGAGAAACTGACCGGCAGATGTAAGCTTTACATTTCGCTTATCACGCTCGAATAATTTTACGCCCAAGAATCTTTCCATAGACTGAATTTGGCGACTCAAGGCTGATTGAGTAATATTTGCTTTTGCTGCCGCATTCCAAAAATGAAGCTCACGTGCAAGAACTAAAAAGTACTTTATTTGTTGTAGATGCATACTAATGCAATTTATGGATTAGTTTATGCTAAAATAGCATTTTTCTGCATTTATCATGATGGTATCTTTGCGATAGATCTATTAAAAATATATGAACTGGATAATACGATGGAACAAATAGAAACTAGGAGAGTCGGCCTTGAGGATATCCCAGCTCTCCAACAGATTGGTAGAGAAACTTTTTTTGAAACATTTTCTGATAGTAATACTCCAAAGAACATGGCAGCCTATCTTGCTGAAGGATTTTCCGAAGAGAAATTGACTGGCGAGCTTAATTGTGAAGGTTCTGAATTCTTCTTTGCTTTAAAGAATGATAAAGTGATTGGATATCTAAAGCTTAATACGGGAAAAGCTCAGACTGAACCACAAGATAACAATGCACTTGAAATTGAACGTATTTATGTTTTAAGTGCATATCATGGGAAAAGAGTAGGACAGGTTCTTTATGAGAAAGCTATTCAACGGGCTGAATCGCTGGATGCAACTTATATCTGGCTAGGTGTATGGGAAGAAAATCCTCGTGCGATAAGATTCTATGAAAAAAATGGTTTTAAAGCGTTTGACAAGCATATATTCATACTGGGTGATGATGAGCAAACTGATATTATGATGAAAAAAGCGTTAATCCAATAAACACTTTTTTCATTATTAGATTTATAGCCGTATTAAAGAATAAGAAATTGTGGAACGAAAGCCCACGTATAATGGAGAAGTATTGTATTTCTTCGCATTGTTTATCTAAAGGTAGTTCTAAAAAGTTTTTAATACAGCCATCAAAGTCGAGTAACTAATCATTTTTTTTGTACTGTCTGGTATTCCGAAGATAATCAATTGTGGAAAGAAGCAGTACTCAATATTTTTTACTTTGGTAATTTCCCTATCGGTATAGTTGATTACCGAATCTATTTTGACGTTATCTTTATGTATTCCTGCCATACTTTTCGTAAAAAGCTTTAAGGCATTTTCTTTTCCGCCCATTGCTTTAATCAGCCTTGGCGAGGTTAAGTTTAAAGTGGCAAGTGTGTTGTTAAGAGTCGAGGCTGCGCTTATTTTAGACAATGCAGCTCTAAGCTCAGGATCTTTCTGAGCGTAACTAGCTGTAAAATTGAAGATAATGGCAATTACTATTAATAAAAAGGGTTTCATCGTGCTTTGTTGTTCTAAATGTCTCACTGCAGTTCGATCTAGGGTTCTATTCTTTAATATGATCTTTCAATTCTTCTTTCAAACGATAGAATAACGCTAACTCATACTTTAGCTGGTCCTCTTCCGAAACAACTGGAGGTTGGTGAGGCTCCGAAGGGTCAAATGGACCTTTTACAATTTCTAAAGTGACTATGTCTCCCAGATGAAGTGTTGTACTTAACCAATTAACATGACTTTCTGCATCCGAATCTAGGCCGCCAATCTGGAAACCAAATGCGTCATTGCTGCCTCCTCTACGTGCAAAAGTAGCCATCGCATGCAATACGTAGTGAGCCTTGTTAAATCCTGCTTTTGTAATCTGTTCGCCGTTTATTTTGATATTGATACCTAAATTGTCCATAAACTTATTTGATGTAGTCTTTTAGTTTCTCTTTCAGATGATAGTATTTTTCCAGTTTGTTTTTTATCATGACTTTCTGCTCTATAGCACTTTTGGTTCTCATTTTGGGTTCGTCAAAAGGAGCTTCAATCACTTCAAAAGTAATTGCATCACCCGTTTTAAGTTCGGTTCCGTACCAATAGAGATGGTCGTTCTGCTCACCATCCATTCCACTTACATTAAGTGTAAAGTCCTTACTTCCGTTATATCGCTCCGTAAGGGTTACATTGCCAATTAATACATAGTCATCTGTGTCCAATCCGGCCTTTGTGACTGGATTGCCATTGACTTTTATTTTAAGACCAAGTTTTTTATCCATAATCTTTTCTGCGGTTAGGCCTGAAATTCTTTATTATTTTTTCAGTCCTTAATTTTTTTAATCAACTCCTTGGCAATTGGAATATCTGCAGGAGCCAGCTTCCAGTTTAGTAGATCACTGACTTCTACCTTAATTTATATCGTACGCCAAAATTCAAATAATTGGGATCAAACACGTCTTCATCAATATAATATTTCGCTTTATAGCCAGTATAAATCTGCAGTTTTTTTGCAATAGCGACTTCCATACCAATTTGAACGTTTAATGGTATGTAAGTTTCCTTAACCCTCGTTCCCGACTGTTTCCATTTCTCGCTGTAAAATTCTGCCCCAACCCCTGCATTTGTATAAGCTTTGAAGATATTGCTAAAATTGATCAGGTCATAACCATAATCAGCACCAATAAATGTAATGTTTGCCGTACTGTATCCAACATTCCCTAAAATATAATTTCTGTTCTTAAGACCATATTTAGCTTGAAAACCATAATAGAAATCATAGGCAGGCGATTCGAGTAATAAGTCACTATTTGCACCTACAGATAGGGAATTCTTCTGAGAATATCCTATAAATGAGATAAAACAGAAGATGATTAAAAAAATACATTTCATAAATTTAATGATAAGTTTCAATGGTATAAGTTAAAGTCCAATTTAATCCTTTTTTTTATAAATTGCCCAACTATTTCGTGGTTTGTTGAAGTTTTTTAAGCCGTGCTAATGTTATTGGCTAACTTTAGGTAACATAATCGAGTTCAGGATCTAATTTTTCGTTCTTTTACACGCCATTAATAGGGAAAGCGAAATTGCTGTCAGTAATATATTTTTGTTCTCATTTTAATTTAGGTAAGTAAATAATGATCATTTACCATTTAATTAAATCTTCAATATCTTTAGGAATTTCCTCACAAATGCTTTCAACAATAAAGTCTGATATAGCATTCGGATTATTGTCGAGCGGAATCTTAATCCTAAGAATTTGGAAGGGAAAATTGGGAATGAAACTGTTTAGGGGAGATAATACGTTCGTTCTTGATTTTGTGTAGAAAAACTCGAAATTTGAGTTCATTAAATTTGCACTTCCTTTAAAGCATTCTAAACCGGCGATAGTAAGTATTGTAACATGAGATGTTGTATCAATCTGAGTTACAACAGGAGGAGATATCAACGCTTTATAAAACAATTCGGGGCCGAAATTTAAAAGAGCGACATCTTTCATCTTATTGGGGACCTGCTTTAAATCACTTCTTACAAGTTTTTTAGTTAGATTTATAATATAATCTGGATTAGTAACTTTGACTTTTAATATACCGTTATTGATTAAGTTGTCTTTCCTGATATTTTCATTATATATTGTATCTTTCTGCAATACTAAGTTACTCTTTATATAATATACATATTGCAGATATAATTCATTTACCTCAGGGTTGTCGAGTGGCGTTAAATACCATTTAAGTATAATTTTGCCTTTTCCCTGATCCTTAAATTGACTTTGAGACACTGCTTCCAATTTTATAGTTGCAAAAAGGAAGATAGTTGAGATTGTCCTAATTATGAAGAAATTTGATATTCCTATTTTTAGTAAATTCATAAACTTAAAGGAGGTTAAACTAATTATTACTCGAATATAAGTTTAATTAACTGTAGCTGTGGCAGGAAATTATCCGTTGTAGACCTGATCTTAACATTTTGTATTTTTAACCTTTTTAAATTCTTCGAACGATTACTGATTTTCGCAGTAAATAGTCGTTTACGGTTTAAATCCAACGAAATTTTCATTTGCTTTCTCCAGATTTAAGATTGATAATTCATTATGGACTATTGTATCTCAAAATATACCAATTTGTCTAAAGGAGATATCGAGGTTCAATAAGGATCACTGTGGAATTGCAACAATAAAATGGATACCTATTTAAGCTGCAATATTTTGTTTATTTATTTTTCTAGCAAACTCCTCTGGAGGTAAGTATTCTAAGGCAGCATGTTGCTTTTTTCGGTTGTACCAAGCCTCAATATATTCAGAGACAATAGGTGCAGCTTGCTCCCTGTAAGCGAATTTATGCCGATATACACATTTCGCCTTCGGGGTCTTGAAAAAACTTTAAGCCACAGCATTATCCCAACAGTTCCCTTATCTACTCATGCTTCTTATGATGAGTGGATTTTTTTCCAGTATAGAGCTGAACTCGTGACATGCGTATTGTACACCAAGATCAGAATGAAATATTAGTTTTTTGGTGATTAGTCTTGCTTTTTGTGCCTTTTTAAAAGCAGAAATCACCGTATCTACCGCATTCATCGTCTCACTTAAAGCCTATCCTATTACTTTTCGATACCCTATTTCGATTACAGTTGTCAGTTAGTCCTAAAATTCTACTATTTCCAGTGTTTAATTTTTTCAATCAACTCGTTCGCAATCGGAATATCAGCGGGAGCCAGCCTCCAGTTTTGTAGACCACTGACTTTTACCCATTCAATTAAATCATTATCTGTGGAATCTATTCGTGGAATCTTTGGTCGACTGTTTTAACTTTTTGCAGATAGCTCATCATGGTGCTGAAGAAGTAATGTCGTCAAAAGTAATAATTAATAGGTGTCTATTCTGATTTTATTTTCAAGCTTAAAAGAGGTTTTAGTGATACCGCGGAATAAATCTCAAAAATGTTCCTTATACGTGAAGTGGGTGAACTTTTCGCTCAGATTTTTCATGACATTCGTTTGGTCGGAATGCCACAAATGCTGTTCCGGAATTAAAATTATGAATAGCCGTCAACTTTTGAACAACATTTTTAAACAAATAAACAACTGTTAAATCAAGTAATCTAGGGACCTTTGATTTAGATCGAAACCCAAAGCCGGTTACATTTAGCCAAAGCGGACACCTAGCTAAAATTGCCTCCCTTGACGATTAATAAGGGTGGCTTTTATTTCTACCCTGTTTTCTTTCACAAGCAAAATTCAGTCGTTTTATATGATGTATGTGTCTACTAATAACAATGCATCATCGATTGACAATAAATCATCTTCCCAAAGTGGCATTATGCAGATTCGTGCGAGCAAGCAGTGCTTTCCAAATCTACACGTACATAAAGTTCACACCAGTTGATTTTAGACAATGTCAGTTAATGTGTTTTCGGTTGTCAGTTCCATTTTTTTGTCAAAAATCAGACGGTACACATTTTTCGAAACTATCTTGATAGCTATCCTTTTAAAGTATCTATATTTCGTCATCAACCCCGTGTTCCTAAGAAAAACTATTGAAGTACTGTTAAGCAAAGACAAAATGATCTTTTCCGAAATTTTTATATATTGTGGTTTTGAATTTTACAATAAGTTTTATTAAATTCATAGTGATAATAGCTGATCCTGTGATTAGTGATATCGTAGATTTTGCCATATTAACTGCCCTTTTATTACAATAGGCGGATATACTTTTTTAACGAGAAACTGCCAATTTATCTTGATGTAGATTATTAGGTATGCCGTAACTACACTTTTTCATTTCCAACATAGTATTAACCAAAAACTAAGTACCATGAGTAAAAAAGCATCAATTAAAGTAAATCCGTATTCATTTCATCTAGTCGTACATGCGATAGAGCAATTTGAAAAAGAAAACAAAGCTATCTTGGTAAACACTATTAGCTTGAGCAAGTTTTTGACTGCTCAGTCTATTGTAGGTAAAAGTTCCATTTCGATAGAAGTAAGGATCGTACTTCTAAGAGCGTATGGTTACGAGCCAACAGAAGAATTGATCAAAAATCTAAAAGACACTAAGGAAATTAGCGACTTTGAGTTTTCTGATCTCGACATTCTTTCAATTACTAAGGAGCTCGATGATATTATAAAAAAGCACAATCCAGGTGTGAAGAAACTAACCGTTAATAAAGTTAAAAATTGTGATACGGTGGGTGATCTCGTAAAAATGTTAGAAGGAATTGCTTACCCTTAATAAACATAATTATGAAAAAGTTAATAGTATTAATAATGGTTCTTTTTGTTTGGAATATAGTCTATGGGCAGAAAGACACTCCAAATGACAAAGGAAAAACATTAATGAGCAAAGTTGATTCTATTTGGAGTAGGTTCAAAATAGGGGAATCGATGGAAACTGCTGAACAAAAGGAAAGTCCAGCACAGCTGCAGATCACTTTGCCTGAGAAAGATAAATCCTCTTGGCTGATCAATTCTGGCTTATCATATAGATTAGGTGATAATGCTACCAGCAGTATATCTAAGATAGCAACAGAATATCATAAAAATACACTGACGGACAAAAAACAGGATAATTTTAGTATTGGTTATGGCTTAACTCAGCTTATTAGTAAAAATGCGAGTAAAGGTTTCTTTATCAATGGAGACGCAAAGTATGTCTATGATGGAGTTGAAAACAAAAATTCTATTGTCTCGAATATGCTACTTACCTATTATAAAAATAGAAATGGTGGGCCAGGTTTCAATTTCAATTCTAGAAATATTTCCAATGGTACTGCATTGTTTTTATCCGCTTATGCCGGATTACAATTGCAAGGGGCGTTCAAAGCCAGTGATAAGGCTAACGAGGGTTTTATTTTGAGGCCACAGTTTAAGACAGCAATACATTTTGATATTAACAAGAAGGATGATCCAATAACACCATCACCATTGCTCAGGTTTTCGGCGGATTATTGAGGAAGAGTTGACGCTATTAATACTACTGATAATAGAGAACATTATACGCATCTATTGAGAACTGGCGCAGACATTTTTATTGCATATCAACCCATAAAGGTATCTATAGGCGGAAGTTTTAATTATGGATCGAATCCAGTGGTCGGGCTGAAACAACAACAGTTTTGGCTGGTCAGTCTGAATATTATGAAATAAAATAGAGTAAATTATTGGAGAATCAATTCGGCGGCTTGAGTAGATCGTTGTCGAATAAATAAGTGTCTGGAAATCAATTTGATTTTTGGAGATGGGCGCAAAGAAAAATCAAAAAATTGAAAGGTCAAAAAAGTCAGAATCTAGTAATAAGTATTTTACATTTTTATCTATAAACCAGTTAATTATTAATTATTAATCATTAAGTCATGAGCGAAAAATTAAATTTAAGTGATCCAATTTTTAATGGAAAATTCTTCGAAACCAATGAAGAAAACACTGAGCTAACTGCTCCTCCTGTCAATTTTCAAGTAATAAAAGCAATAGAAGAGGTCGACTCTATTGATCAACAATGCAATTATAGCGGTTGTGGAAACCAAATTAAAATTTCAGAGGAAGGAAATTCTCAATATGCTTGGTATTATTTGAACAATAGTTCAAGTAAATATGCCGATGTTACTATTGAAAGAAGATGGATTTATGGTGGTAGTTGGAGGCGTGAAACAGTCGCACATAAACTCTATCCAGGAGAAAGACGTGAAGTTTTCAGTTTTCCGAGAAATCAAAATCCATTATGCTGTATTGTAGCTTGTAATATTTTGTAGTTTGGTATTGCTGAAGTTTATAAATGTCCTTTCCGGCCTTCGTCGTAAAGGACATTTCTGTGTTATGGCAAAGCGTATAACATGTACAGTTATTAACCTAGTGATTTATGGTTATTGTACTACTTTTGTTGAGCAAGAGAAGTGTCAAATTGTAACGCAACGAATTTCACATTCTATATTATCTATTTGACCGGAACAAACCTTATAGTGTATGTTGATATTGAAAAACAACTTTAAATCTATTTGATAATTTATTGACTATTGATATTTTGATTTTTTATTTTAAAATGAATAATTTATTTTAGTGAACGATATAATAGCCCACCCTTGTTAGAAAAGAAAAGTCATATTAATTCACAAATTGTAAATTATCAAATTTTGAATTACACGACGAAACGACTTATCGATAGGATCGAACATTTTGCCAAGAGCGATCGGGATATATCCAATCAGATCTTGTACAGGATGTGTCAGCAATATCCGAGTAATACCGATAGCCAATCCATTTTGGCAAAGGCCTTGATTATTGGTCGCACTTAAGCTGCATCGATAGAAAGACGAAACGTAAAAAATACCATCGAAGACGCACTACCTGTCGCAGAAATAATCAACGACGATTTTTATGTCAATCACATTGTACCCATATTTCAAAAAATTAAGCTGGATCAGTATATTGACGAAATCAAACGTTGGGCAGATGTGCCTTTAGTGTCGATTAACGATGAGCAGATCACCAAGGTGCTACCCTACATAAAATACTGAGTGGTGCTTTTGAAAAAGAGACTGGATTACAGAAACGATCTTCTGCATCAAAATATCTACATTTTCATTTGCCTGATATCTATTTTATTTATGATAGCAGGGCTTATGCAGCGTTGAATTTGGTACTGAAAGAAGTTGAGCCCGAGGCAGGCGGATTGTCAATACAGAGCAGGCGGATCAGGAGTGTGCCTAATTTTTTATGAAATGCTTACGTGTATTTGATTATTATAATACAATGGATGAAAACCTACATATTACGCCAAGACAGTTAGACAATCTCTTTATTAAAATTGCCAATCAATCGCTGCGCATTGGCAAGTTAGCAGATTAGTATAGACTTTAGCTGTGTTTTTTCGAAATCACACGGACTGAACAAATATAATTTTACCCCCCATGACCAATACTATCTTTTTTGACACTGTTAAGGATATATTTAAGCTTGAAGAAAAAAGAAAACTAAAAGAGCGAACGCGATTTGACGTTTTTAAAATCCTAGCAATTTTTCAATTTGGAGTTTTAACCTAAATAATTTTTTAGATATTACTAGCAAATTTGGACTTTGTAATATTTATGTCATATTGATTTATCCTATTAAAATTTAGTGCACTTTCAATTGTAGCGCCATATTTATAGATAAAGGACCAGACATGATAATAATTAGATTTTTAGAAAAGGTGCACGCAATCAAATGTTGCGAGGCACAAATTTTGAAAGAGGCTTATACGAGCTTTTTTAGAATTACCGATTTAAAGAATGAAATATTTTCCGGTAAAAGTGATGATATCCTAAATAGTAAAATCTATGATTGGCGAAACGAATATCCGCAAGTTTCAGATGAATTATTCTGGTATTATGAAAATTTGGGCAAAATGTGACAGGTATTAAAATGTATTAGTCAAGATTTAATCTGATAGTTCCGTTTTGATCAACTTTTTCTTCGAAATGATCAATAACTATTATAGATAACATGCTTATCTTTATTTAAAAAAAAAGCATTCGTTGGTTTTGCAGCTAGTGTGATCGACAAATTAGCCAAATTGCTTCCCTCTGCCGTTAGAGGGAAGCTCTTTTTGTGTTAGTATTTTTCTTCGAAAAGTTTTTTTAAGAATATCCACTTACAGCTTTATTTATAAACATTTTAAACCTCAGAATTATGCAACCCAATTACTTTTTTCAGAGACTCAGAAGTTTCTTTGTATATGATCTTTCTTTTGCTACGATAGTTTATCATATGACGCCAAAAGATTTCAGACGCAAAGAAGTTTTGCCTTTTATGGCATTATATTGTTTTATCTATTGCGGATTGATGGCTACCACACTTCTGAATATAATGATAGGATGGAAGCTACTTATTATATTCGTATTAAGTATTTTTGCTTATTTCGGCTTTACTTATTTTTTCGATAAAAGGAAGGAAGCACTGGAGCGCTGGAAGAAGAGGGTGTTGAAATGCTCGAAGCCATTTAACTATCAGATGTTGGCTGACTATAAAAAAAAGAGACTTAAGAAGTTTTTAAGAAAGAATGGCTTGAAAGGGGGCAAGGTTCGATTTGTAATGGATAATTTGTGTTATGAAAACAAGAACAATAATAGTCTTTCTTTTCAGATTGTGGGTATCTTGTTGACGATATTACTAACGCGGCCAGAGTTTCAGCTGTTTTTTAAAGAATGGAGCACGATCTCTTTTTTAATTTAGCTCAGTGTTCTTTTACAGTCCGTTATCGTAATTTTATTGTACGTATTTTATTTGGAAATAAATAAAATACTTAATTATAAAGTTGCAGCAAGCCAACAGATTAAAAAGTTTTTGAGGGAAATTTATCTTTAAGACTCCAACCTTAAATAAGTAAAGTTAGTTTTGATGACCGAATTCAAAGAAACTCTCGGCACTCGTTTCGAAGCTTGGCGCGTACTTATTGATCCCAAGGAAAAGCTGTATCCAGTTTATTGGAAATGGGATGAAGGGAAGTTTGAGAATAGGGAATTCGCTGATCAAACGATGAAACGTCGGTATCCAGCCCTAGAGATCAGATTTCATCTCTCCTAATCTGTTCGTATTTTAAAAAGATTGCCTATTTTGCAATTATGAATGTCGGACTAGATACTTACCTCAGCGCCTTTCAGCATGTTAAAAGAGCCAATACCAGATATGGATTGGCGCCACATAAGCCCATCTTGCTCCTGACTTTGGTCGAGCTGATCGAAAAGGGTATTGTCCTTAACAACCGCTTCGAAGTCAATGTCGATCTTGTGGGATTGTTTCAGGAAAACTGGCGGTTACTGGTGCGGACTGCACATCAGCCCGATTTTACGCAGCCCTTTTATTATTTGCAGTCTGACAAGGCAGTAGGGCAAAACTTTTGGTTTTTATACCCAAATCCCGGATCTCAGATCAATGCGCATATCAAAAGTGTCAAGACACTCGCTGAAGTGGTGGCCTACGGTGCGTTCGACTATAAACTTGCCGTGTTGCTCAGTGATCCATTAAACCGCACCGCAGTCCGTGATCAGCTACTTTCAGCTTACTTTGCAAATGAGCGTGTAGCATACTATCGGCATAAGGAATTGAATGACGGCTTTTACCATGAAGTACAATCATTGGTTCTGAATGAGCCCGAGGCACAGTACAAACATATTTCTATTCAGACCGAGGAAGATGTGTTTGTCAGATCCGGTTTGTTCAAACGCTATATCCCGCAGCTTTATCAGGACACCTGTGCGATGACAGGTATGCGGATGCGGTCTACCTTTAAGTACAACTTTATTGATGCGTGCCATATTGTGCCTTTCGCAGTTACGCATGACGACAAGGTTACCAACGGAATAGCACTGTGTCCAAACTTGCACCGTGCATTTGATAGGGGACTGGTCAGTATTGATGAAAGTTATACCATTATGGTTTCCGATTATATTGACGAGCTGGACGATCACCCTTATAGCCTATCGAAATTGAAAGGTAAAGAAATTTCCCTTCCCATAACACAATTTTATTATCCATCGCAGGAAAATTTAGCCTGGCATCGAGATAATGTATTTAAAGAATAATTTACTTATTTCCAAAGCTTTCTAGTTTCTAAAAATAGCTCTATCTGATTTAGCACGGTAGGAAGATTCTTAAGAATATCTCGCGTCCAAAATCTAAATACGACGTAATCCATATCTCGCAAGGCTCTGTTGACGCGAATATCCTTTTGCATGTTGCGCTCGATCTTGGGGATCCAGAATTGGCGATTGGATTTAATCCGTTCGTTATTATTTTTCCAGTCGAAGCCATGCCAAAATTCACCATCGACAAATATCGCAAGTTTATATTTTTTGATAACGATGTCTGGCGTTCCTGGGAGGGATTTGTCGTGAAGACGAAAACGGATGTTTTTTAACCATAAAGCTTTTCTTAGAACGAGCTCGGGTTTGGAGTTACGATTCCTGATTTTTGACATGTTGTAACTTCGCTTCGGCGTAGTATAAAACCCCGCAGCTTCCTCAAAGCGAGGAACATGAATTCTGTCGTTTTCGTCATCGTAATTTGCCATCATTCAAAGTTAGGGATAATGGCTGAATTTTGTCAAGCTCAGTTTACATACTCATTGTGTCTTGCTATAGCTTCTAGACAACATCAATAGTGGCGGGAAGAATATTCCCACCAGCTACTTATATTTTTATACCAAATTTGCTTAGTTTTTTAATGGACTCATAAGCTTTGATGATAGATTGTTCCTTTGTTTTCTCTTTCCTTAGGATTGCTTTCGATATAGATTTAATATTTCCTAGTTCTAGACCATCAAATATTTTAGTCTGATCAGCTAGATCTATTATTCGATCCCATTCAGCTTTAACCAATTGGTTTAATTTATCGTAAATAGGCTTTACCTCTAGTAGAGTATTATCTTCTAATTTAGAGAGGGATTTAATTTTTTCATAATCATCAGTGTTTTCATCGAATAAATCAACGATTCGTAATCCATATTTAATTTCTCTGTCCGTTAAATTCTTGTTTTCTTTTAGTTTTTTTGATATATCAAAGATTAGTGAGTAATCTAAATCTATACTACCGCTTTGCCCAGCTTTAATTCTCAGACCGTCCCAAAATTTAATGCCCAGTTTCCTGATGTTACTGATATTGAATATCGTATCCTCATAGTTTAGATCTACGGTATCATTTTCCGTTTCTCTCAGATCTCTTTCTTCAGCAGTGACCAATTCATTGCGGAGTAACATGATAAGATTACTTTTATAGTCAGTATCCTTCAATGTTTTCCATGACGATTCTTTTTTAGCATATTCAGATATTAAGCTGCTTCCTGCCTTGGAAATGATGTGATTGTAGGTGAAAATGAGTAATTGTTTTAATGCATCCTGTAGCTCAGCTGATACTAATTGATTGTCAAAGATTTGCCAAAGATCCAGTCTGTTGTTGGTTAGGAAATGAAAATAGGATAAGGTGTAGGCTACAGTGAGCGCCTTTATGTTTGTATCTCCGATAGCATCGACATTTTTTCTTCCGAATAGCTTGTCTACGGTTTTGATTAATATTGCATTGGCAATTAGTTTTTTATAAAAATTTTCACCTGGAAGTTTATTTTTTCTTGCGGATTCATCTAGTGATTTAATGTAATGGATGAAATTTCTTTGAGATCCCTGGGAAACGATATGAGGTTTTTGTTCCCAGGTATTAATAAACTTCGCAATGTCAGATTTTACAAACTTTAACGCCAACGGATTTTGTTCCTTGAATGTTTTGGCCTTGCTTCCAATCTTATTAAGCGACTCCCGGTATTGTCCATTCGTTCTTTCAAAAAACCACAATAAAGACTGGTTCCTATTCTCAGGATTTACGACATATTTCTTTCTTGATAAACCTTCAACAGCGACGAAAAATGGATTATTTGAGGAAAGGTCTAAATCTGTCACTTTATTTTGGCTATTTGCAAATCTAGAGATAAAAGGTACTTCGATATTTTTCTTTTCTATATCTTTAATAACTGTGAGTTTCATCTGTACATAAATATTCTCCAGATCAGCATCTTTATATTTCTTTTATGTGTAGTACAAAGATGCTGTGGTTTGCCCTCCATTTACGATCTGGAAGTCATTTAATTTTGTAATGTACAATGTTTCTCCAATTTTTTTTGTCTCAACATTTTCTGCAGTGGCGGTTATTCCGTTATTATAGGGTAGAAACATCTGTGGCTTGTTTCTGATGGTGTCGCGGATACCTTTGTTATATTTCCCCGCCTGTCCCAAAAAGGCACGTACATTGCTCTCCAAAAGCTCATTGGAGTATTCCTTATACAGATTAGCTAAGAGCTTTCCTGGAACAATGGCAAGGAAACAGCTATAAGTTTCATCAATTACAGGTACTTCAAGGCAGGGGAGCCCTGTCTTTTCATCCATTATCTTTTCAAGGTCAAGTTCAATTGGCTCATGTTGTTTATTTGATCTTTTGATCTCAAATAATCTGGTGAGATCCCAATTCTGAATATTGATATTTATTCCGTTGATTTCAAGATTTTCCTTCTCATGTTTAGAGATTCCATTTAATAGATAATATACGTTGATTCTGTCTAGATTCTTCCCTTGGGATCCTATAATTCTAATCAGCTCAATTAGCTCTGTATTTGACTTATCTATATAGTCTATATGCCGTTTAAGTGCAGAATTTATAAACTTTTTAATATAACTGATCCCTTTATTGTATTCTAACTGTGTGACATTGTTTCCGTAGAAATCTTTGTTGAAATACGTTATATAGAGATCGAGTGTTTCATATTTGGTAATATTGTTTTCTACAAAATGATCTTTCAGACAATACCCATTGATTTTCCAGTCGATTCCTCCGGTTTTATTGGGATATACATAGGAGAGGATACGCGCCCCTTCAGACTTACCCACAGATTCGAGTATTTCGGTGCAGTATTCTGTAAACTTATCTTCAAAACTTGCGCCCTCGCCATCTGAGTATACCAATGCAGATACGTCAGATTGAACTTCTTCTAAATATTCTTTAATGGCTCTTTCCATAATTTTACATCCTCATAAAAGGTTTCGGTTTGGATAATATAATCTTTTAAAGCAAGCATATCTATGCTATATGAAATATTAAAGATTCCTGCTGCAACCTGGTTGTTCACTATTTTGGGGAATTGATCGCTGGTCGCGTTAAAATACCACGTATTTTTGATACTATAAATCAATTTGTACTGCTCTCGGTCATGATCCAAATAGCCTATTTCTGCTAATTTCCCATTAAATATCATTCTTACCTCGGGCGACTCCAGTTTATTTCTGATGGCCTCAATAAGTTTAACAAGTGAAAGGTCCCCATGGGTATTAGGTTCCACAGCAAATAGAACCACAAATAATCTTTGATAGTTTGTGCTATCCAGCTGTCGTTCGGATGTGATTTTTAAAACAGGATTTTTTGCTTCAGTCAGCTTAATTTCAATAACATCTCCACTTGGAAATAGAAAATCCTTGTCATTGAAGGTGGGACCGTCCCAACTTTCAATGACAACTCTTTCATTGACATTTTTCTCAAGGGATAAATAAATGAAAAAGAGTTCACCGATAAGACCTTTTTCCATTTCCCTGGATAGCCTATTCTGACTGAATTTTTCAAATAGTTTTTTCCAACGTTCGATAATGGCAAAAATTTCTTTTATCACCTCTACTTCGGCAGTCTTTCCTGAGATACCATTTATGACATTTTGTATAAACAATATAAAAATGTCCTTTAATTCCGGATTCTGAAGGTATAGAAGTAGATCTCCTTGTTCACCTTTATCGATATGAAATACCCGAACACCTTTAGATAAAAGTTCTCTATCCTTAAAAATTTTTAAAAATGGAGTAGGACATGATACAAGAAAATAGTTTTCACTCAGAATGTTGTTGGTGACCAGACAGCATTTTAATTCATTTAATTCATAAATAGGTGTTTCAATATATCTCTCGGTGCTTTCGATTTGTTCAGCCCATATTTGTTCAACGTTCATCATTTATTCCTCCTCATTATCATCGTCCTCCATCGGAGAATCATTAAGACTATCATATATTGTAGCGGTATAACTCACCTTTTCTTCATGTTCAATATTTGGAAAATAAATACTGAATCCGATAATGGGTAGTTCATCATAGGCACCGGGTGCAGCTCGACCATCTAGGGAATAAATTAGAAGAAGTCCTTTTTTCTCAGCGGCTCGCTCTTTCTTTATTTCTTTTAAGGTTTTCGCGTTAGAATCTAGATCGATTCCCCGTTCCGCGGTACCATCAATCTGATTGCGCGAGATGTAGTAGCTGGCTGAATCTCTTTCGTATTGTTGGTTACGAACAGAACATCCAATAGTTAATTTATTATTTCCGATTTCCAGTTCATATGTTTTTACATTCTCGTTAGGAGCTTTTTCATTCTTTTGTGCTCCTCCTTTGTAATCAATGAAAACTTCGCTATCGGTATTAGAAATAATACCGATATTCCATTCTTTTATATTTTTCCATTCCCTTTGCGCCTGGATATAATCGGTAATGGCAGCATTTTTTAAGGTGGGCTGTTCGGTTATAAAAGAATCTAGAAAGGCACATAGTTCTTCAACGGGAGCATCTCTGTAAAGGAAATATCTCAATTTTCCATTTTTCAATCTTGTTATATTTTCTTCCTTAGGAAAACCTAACTTTTCTATCAACGCTTTGAAGCTTTTAAAATTGCTTGTGATGGCTTGCTTCTGTTTCAGAAGTTGATAGGTCTGGATATTTGATCCCGCAAATGATATTTCAATGTTCTTTGAAAAATTGAGTTTGGCCAAACTTGTTATTGTTAACAATCCAGGATGGTTGCGTACTTTTAATCTGAAATCTTTGGGACGTTTGTGTAATGCGGTCATTTCGTCAAAATCATTTCGCATTTCTTCTGTTGCCATTGTAATATGGGTAAACCATCCGAAAATTTCCTCCGTTGTAAATATTCTGCATAAATCCACATAGCCTGGTCTATAACCGAACCAACGGCCCATTTGCATTAAAGAGTCGTACATTTTGGTCGTTCTGATATAATAGCTTATTGAAAGACCTTCGAGTGTAATACCTCTCGACAGTCGGCTTCCGCCGACAGCTATAACAGACAGACCATTTTCATAGCGGTCATAGTCTATTTCTTCGATATTATGATAATCTAAATTCTGAAGAGATTTGGTGCCATGCACTGCTCTTACCTCAATTTTCTGAACAGCGGCTTTTAGTTGCGCTTTAACACATTCCCATGTATGCTCCTCAATGCGTACATCCTTATAATCCAATGCATCGAGAATATTTCGTGTTGTTGGTATAAAGTCCCGAATATAGATAGCTTTGAGTCTATCGATAATGTCTTCATCTTCACTGAGGATACGGTCGCTAAAGCTCCGAAGTTTGTCATTGACCAGATAAGCCACTCTATCGATCCACTTTACTAAAAGTGCTACATGAATGAGCATGGAATTGTGCTTTCTGTCATGTCCTCTTAGCCTTCTTATTGCACAGGTTAAAATATAGGAAAGCATGGCTGTCTCGAGGCTCTCTGGTAACTCCTCTGGCAGCTGATCTCGATTGGATTTGTTTATTGTTTTGAAGAATGGTGGATCGTAATCGTCTATTTTTCGAAATATATCCAAGGGCTCGTTTATATGTTCGTTTCCATCTTCCAGACCGAATATTTTAGCAGCCCCGATATAATTATTGGCCGCTTTAATATTTATTATAAAATCATTCGGGAAGAGGTCTTTTCCGATCTTGTATTTTTTATTTTTTATAATCGCTTCCGCTTGTTCATTATATTCCTGCGGAATAAATAGATTCGCGTATGGAGTCGCCGTATAGCCAATAAAAGTGTTTTGATTAAACAGTGTAATTAGCGTTCTGATCAGCCGGTTTATGGTTTTTATTTCTTCAATGGATTTGGATGCATTAACTGACGCGGCATCCGCTTCGTCATCTATTATTAATGCGGGTACATCAAATAAAACAGGATATCCGTCTATTGTGCGTGTATTTTCATTGTTTGAAAACCAGTCGATCAGATTCTCTAAAATACCCTTATTTTTTTTGATTACAAACACAACTGGATTCTTGCCGATAGGGATATTCAGTCGATTGGCAATCGCTTGATTGAAATCGCCCTCATCCTGCTTCGAATAATAGGAGGAAGTCAACGAATAGATCTCCGTTTCGGCCCTGTAGTTTCCCACGCCAATAATTTTGTTCTCTCCTTTGTTCCGGATAAAAGCAGAGCTACTTCTTCCGATGTATCCCGAATCAAGACGCAGTTGAGTCTGTCGCCTTAGCGAGCTTATGGTTCCCGCAAGCACAATAATAACTTTATATCCTGCATCTGTTGCCTTATTGATTAGCCCTACATAATTCGCTGTCTTTCCGGACTGCACATGGCCAACGACCATACCACGTCTGTCCCAGCTCCCGGCCTGTTTGGGGTTTACACATTTATCCAATATCTTATCTGTAAAATCGTCCAGATCATTGATCGGAAAAGACGGGTCTGACTTTGTGAGATTCAACTTATATCTATTCCATAGTTCAAACTTAATATCTGCTTTGACCGATTTCAACCAGGGTTCTATGTTGTCGTGCAATTCTGTGATGTTCCCTTTGCCGACACTAAAATCGGCATGCAAGATTTCAAAAAGTTCTTTAAAGACCAAATTGTCCTGATTATCAATGAACATGGGTTTGGTTTTCTCTATGGCATCAAGAATAATCTGATCAGTGATTTCTCCATCATGATGATTTATCAGGACGTGGGCGATTGTTCTCGCGCTCTCTAACACATTTTTCATTTTAAATAGTCGTTAATAAGTGGAAATAAATTAAAAGGAGTGGAAGACATGATCTGTTGCCGAGCAAGTGGTTCAGGTATACCCTGGGCAGCATATATTGTATATAGTTCGACCGCAAGTCCAATGAGTTCATCACTTGGTGTTTCGTATTGTTTTTCCAGTTCATGAAAAGAGGGATCCTCATTCTGATTTTGTAAAATCAGCTGAATCGGGACGTTGTCTTCCAGCAATTTGAGCGCTTTTACTATCATCTTGTTTCCTGTGTCCAATATTGCCTTTACGGCGGGGTGTTTACGGTTTATTCGATATTTCATGACGCCCTCGCGGTTTTTTTCATCGGTCCATAAAGTTTCAATATGTTCGTCAAAGGAACCGTCGAAGCTTTTTTGTCCTCGCCAGTTGTATATTTTTGCAGATTTCTTTATGGCTATCGATGCTATTCGCTGCAAATCTTTTCTGATATGGATAGGCGGTGTTGCGGTAGATTTTTTTATATCTAAGTTCCAGTCAAAATCTTCACTATTGGGGATATCGATTGCTATTCTAGCCAGTTTGGCATATTCCCTTTTCTTCTGCAGTCCAAGCCAATCTCCTGCCACCAATAATCTGTCGGCACGGTATATATAAAAACCCTGATTATGATGCCAGCCCAAGGGGCCTCCGCTCATATCATATTCCGTCCTGCTGATTAATGACATATGCGGTAATATAAAATAAGTGACCATAGCCCTATTTACCTGTTCGGGTATTCCCATTTCGGGTTTGGTTGAGAGATGAAGTAAAAATGGATTGAGAGGAGGGACCAGCTCGTTCTGAAATAGAAATTTAATCTTTTTTGATTCAATGAAGCGGTGAAATACCATGCTGAGATGATCCCTTACAATACGCATTTCAGCATAAAAGGCATCCTTTACATACTCGTTTGTCATTTCTGCTTCTCCGACTATTCGGTCTAGCTTTTCCCATAAAATAAGTGTTCCTGAATTCAGTTTTTCAAAAGGGATAAGAAAGTCCTCATCCGTTATCCTGTCCAATAAGATCCATTCATCTTCCTGATTGATAAAATCGATATCCCAGCATCTTTTCGTAATTAAATTGTCTTTTTTGGTTACACAGGTCAGCTGTTTGCATTGCGAAAAAGAAGCCGTTTTCAGACCCATTCCAAAACGCCCCAGATCATTGGGGACACGTTCGTGTTCAGGATCTTTACTTCCTGGTGTCATCGCCTGTACCAGTTCCTGTGTGGACATTCCATTACCATTATCCAATATACTGATATAAGACTCCTTTCCTTTCCATTTATAGTTGATCGAAATTTCGGTTGCTCCTGCTGAAATACTGTTATCAAGTATATCAGCGATTGCAGTCGATAGGTTGTATCCAAAACTTCTGTAAGAATTTATAGTTGCTCTAGCGCTGGGCCGGGCAGTCTCTGCTTTCATAAAATCAAATAAGTGAGGTTAATTAACTTCCAATATAAGAAATTTTAGTTGTTTTTTAAAATAACTTAATTGTGAAATTATTAGATTTTTGAGAGTTATGTTTACGGTAAACCGTAACGTCGCCGCTGAAGAAAATTTTTACTAAATTTAGGCCTCCTGAGTATATGAGACTTGTTTAATTTTTAATTGTCTGAGCTTGCCAAGAAGTTTTCAACATATTTTCCGGGTAAATGATTTATTACGTAATTTTTTATGACTGGAAAATAGATTGTTAATAAAAATTACTAACTTTTCTGGCAAATCGATTTGCACTTGTGGAGAGGATTCCATAAGTTTGGCATATATTGTCAATATGATGGAAAATAGGTTCGGTACGATTATAAGAGAAGCTCGTATAAACAAGGTTATTACTTTGTGCGATCTTGCCAAATTAATAGCGGTAGATAATTCCACGTTATCAAAAGTGGAAAGTGGGAAAAGAAATTTTGATGCGAAAAAGCTTCCCGAATTGTGTAAAGAGTTAGATCTAGATCTTAAGGAAATGAAACTTGAGTTGATGGTAGATAAGATAATGAAAACACTTTTAGAAAATGAGGAAGCAATATCTTTGATGAAACATCGTTTGGAAGAATATCAATCAAATAAAAAGAAAAAGATAAACAAAAGTTCCCGCCTTGTTCCTGAATTGGAACTTTTTGATGAGGTGCTGGACTGGCGTCTGCGTGAATTTTCAAATCCAAATTCAACCGTCAGGATAGGTACATTATTCAGTGGTATAGGAGCTATTGAATATGCCTTTCATCGATTAGGTTTGAAGCATGAAATTGTTTTTGCTGGCGATATCGATCAGCACGTTAAACAGAGCTATTATGCCAATTACGAAATAGCAGAAAGTGCATGGCACAATGATGTCACTACTTTTAAAGCAGGTAAATATAAAGGAAAAATAGATCTACTGGTAGGTGGTAGTCCATGTCAGGCATTTTCCATGGTGGGTAAGAGGCTGGGACTGGAAGATATCCGTGGTACACTGTTTTACGATTATGCCCGTATTGTACAGGAAACACAGCCTAAAGTATTTATATATGAAAATGTCAAGGGATTGACTAATCATGACGGTGGCCGTACGTGGGAAGTCGTAAAAAACGTCTTCAATGATCTTGGTTACAAAATTCACTCAAAAATACTAAACAGTAGAGATTTTGGGATTCCTCAGAACAGAGAACGAATATTTGTAATTGGTTTTAAGGATCACAATGTGGATTTTACTTTTCCTCGCCCTATCCCACTGGAACGTACTATGCAGGATTTTTTGGAAGACTATACTGACTCTAAGTATTATTTAAAGCAAAAAGGAGTTAAATTTGTTACCAGTACAAAAAATCGAGATAAGCGTTACACACAGATTAATGGCGAAGTTATGCTTTGTCAAAAAGCCAATCAACAGTTTAATTGGCACGGTGATTTTATTTATGAACCCGCGGAAATAAACGCCGAAACTATTGGAAATGATTTTGATGAATTTGTTTTTGATGTTAATCAAGTCGAAGAAAAATATTATCTTTCTGACAAAGTAAGAGATTATGTATTGGCCGGTGGTACAAAAAATTTTAAAACAAGTACTAAAACGGATCTCGAAGTAGCACGCCCCTTATTACAATCAATGCATAAAATGCATAGAGCTGGGGTTGATAATTACGTTACGCACAATAAAGGTCGGATCCGTAAACTGACCCCAAAAGAGTGTTTAAGGTTAATGGGATTTACAGACGATTTTAAACGTGTAGTGAGCGATACTCAATTATATCGACAAGCTGGAAATAGCATCGTGGTAGATGTGATGATAGCTTTATTAAAACAAATGGATATTACTAAGTTTGCTAAATAGTGGATAAACAAAATATAACTTTAGGAGACGAGATTTTTTCTATAATAGACGTACTTGAAAAAATTTCTGTCGCTGATTCCTTTGTAGTTCCTTCTAATAAGATAGGTGGAGGAAATGGTGAAGCCAAGCTGTATGTTGGACAACGAAATAATCAAATTCAAGAATTTTTTGGAGATCGTTATTTTGAAGTGGATTCATTCCTTTCTAGACATAATTTGATTAATTATCTAGATAATTCTTATAGCAGATATATTGAGCCAACCTTGGAGTATAGAAAAAAAGATGAATTGCCAATATTATGGAGGAAACGATATCAAGAAGTAAAAGAAAAGGATCCAATAATTCATTTCAAGGTGAAAGACCAAGGACAATTAGAAGGACCTAGGGTTTATATTAACACTTTAACCGATACGAAAGTTTACACTCTATTAAGGGAGATACCCTTACCCATTATTTCTTATATAAACATCTATAAAATTAAGGATGTTAGAGACAAAATTTTCTTTTATTTTACCCTTCATTTGACTGATACCGAATGTTCGATTAGTGAGAAAGAGTCTGTCGATGCAGGTATAAAGGAATATAATATTGAGGTTGATATTATTGATATATCATTTGAACCTCACAGTGAAATTATAGAATTGGATACAGATATTGTTGAGGAGTCTAAATCTAGTATATACCCATATGAACCAACTCTTAATGATTTAGACATGAGTTCAGAGCAGTTTTCTGTATTTGAATATTTACGCCAGAAGGATAAAGAGAAGATTATTACACAACCTGATTTCCAAAGAAATTTAGTTTGGAAAGACAGATCTAAATCTAAATTTATAGAATCTATACTGCTTAATTTCCCAATTCCATTCATTTATTTAAATGAAATTATTGAAAAAAAAGGCCATACAGCAGAATCAAAATATATGATTATAGATGGATTGCAAAGAACATCTACCCTAGAATCTTTCTATAAAAATCAATTTAAGTTAACGGATCTTGATGCTATTCCTCAATATAATGGCTTTACATTTGAAATGCTACCAGAAATTTTGAAAACAAAATTTGAGGATAAGAAATTGAATATATTCGTATTAAAACCTTCTACTCCGATGGAAGTCGTATATGATCTATTTAATAGAATTAATACCGGTGGAACACAGTTAAATAGACAGGAGGTTAGAAATTGTATATATATAGGGAAATCTACGAGATTATTAAAAGAGCTTTCTGAAAAGGAATATTTTAAACGAGCAATATCATATGGTGTAAGTCCTATAAGAATGAAAGATAGAGAGCTGATTCTAAGGTATATCGCGTTTAATTTTTTTGATTTTAAAAACAAATACGAGGGTAATATCAGTGGGTTTATTGAAAATGCAATGAAAGAAATCAACATGTGGGACGATGAGAGAATAGAGAAGCTGAAATTTGATTTCAAAAGGGTAATGGAATGGACTCACAGGATATGGGGAGATAAAAATTTCAGAATACCAACAGAAAAAACTCGAGGGACTATTAATATGGCAATTTTTGAAACCATATGTTATTCGGTATCCAAGATGTCTGATGAATATATTATCAAATATATTCATCATCTTAGGAAGGGTTATGATAATTTAATAGACAATGATGTTTATTATGATGCCGTTACAAGGTCAACTAATAGTAAAATTAAAGTAGATGATCGTTTTCGTTTGGCTGAAGAAATTTTAATTATAGATAGGAATGATTGAAAGAATAACTCTTGAGAATTTTAAATGTTTTAAAGATGAAATTAACTTTAAAACCAATAGGTTGAATCTATTAACAGGAATAAATGGAAGAGGTAAGTCAACTTTATTACAGTGTATATTACTTATTGCTCAGTCAAATTGGAATATTATTGAAAAGGGGGAGCAGCCTATTTATTTGAATAGTTCATATATACAATTGGGTGGTTATTTTGATATTAAAAATAGTTATACAACACAAAGAGAAATTAACATCGGGTTTGATATAAGCTTAAAAGATGAGACGAGAGTGCAATATCACATTGAAGAAAATGAAAAGGATAATCTAACACTAAAAGCGAAAATAGAAGTAACAAATTCCAATGTAGACCTTAAAGAAATTTCAAAATTTTTCAAAAATATTCATTATGTGTCAGCTGACAGGATAGGACCAAAAAAATATGTTGAAAAAAGTTCGATACCAAAGAGTATTCATACCGGTGCTCGTGGTGAATTTTCGATTAACGCCTTATTTTATTCAGAGAAATTAGGTTTGACAGTAGATGAAAAACTATATTTGGGAAACGATTCTTATTCTATCTTTAATCAGACGGAGGAATGGCTAAATTATATATTAGATGGTGCCAATTTAAGTCTGATTGGTAAGGAGGAAGAAAGTAGTGTTCTGAGTTTATTGATGAATAATCGAAAAGATGGAAAAACTTATAAATCAATCAATATTGGATTTGGATACAGTTATATCCTTCCACTTATTATAACTGGATTAATAGCAAAACCAGGAGAAGTGGTAATTATTGAAAATCCTGAAGCTCATTTGCACCCTAGAGCTCAATCTAGAATTAGTGAATTTTTTTCTAAAGTAGCGTCAACAGGGGTCCAGGTATTTATAGAATCTCACAGTGAACATATCTTAAACGGATTGCGGGTGGCATCGTTAAATAGAGAAATTGAAATCGATAATTCTCATATTAATATTCTTTATTTTGATGAAGAATTTAGGCATTTTGAACTGCAAATAAGTGAAAATGGCAAAGTAGGGCATTGGCCTGCTGGTTTTTTTGATCAACAAGATATTGACATTTCTTCAATCATTAAGCTTTCACGATAATCATATGAATGCGAGATTTTTTATTGTTCCAGAAAGCTTTAAATATAATGGTAGTTTGCAAGTTGAAATAGAGAAAAAGATAGAAAATTTTGCTGTAGACTTGAGGAGAATAAAGGAATTCTCGGGGAATGAGATATTCTGTAATACAGCTGTTTATTCTATTGAAATTTTTGAAGACATAACTATTAATGATATTTTAAATAATCCTGGGGGCACCCCCATAGATAGGGATGTCATCCAGCAGTTAAGGATTATTTGGGAGTTACAAACTACTGACGACTCTATAGATGATATTCGTGATGTTTATCTCCCAAACCATAATATAGACGAATGTTATGGCTTAATCGCATTTAATTATATAGATAGTATTCTGCCAGAATATCAACTACTCTATGGAATCGATGGCTGGTTTAAATTCAGAAGATATTTTTTGAGCTTGTATCCAAGAAATGAAGATTTTTTTATTGATGAATGTAAGAAGTATTTTGAATCTTTATTTTTTCATGAAGGGAACAAAACTAGTGTAAGAAGGTTATTCCCTGGATGTATAAAGAAAGTCATTCATCATTTATCCGAATTAAATGATAAGTTTCCCACTTCAAAAACATCACCATATCACAGGTTAAACACACTAAATATATTTAATGTCCAATATGATCACGATGGCCAAGCGGCTTCGCCTGAAGGAGATATTAAGAAGAAAAATGTTTTGACGTTTGATTTTATGAACCATGGTGGACAGAATGAACGCATTTATTGCGAGTTACATTTAAAAATTAGCTATGACGATAATAATGTTTTTAGCAATGATAGAAGGATTTATTTCCATGAAGGGAATTCCCAAATACAAAATGGGAGAATTTTAGTCGGTCATATAGGAAAGCATCTTTAATGACCTAACTCTGCAAGTATCCCAAAAACAGGTAAGTCTACCAGTGAGATTACAAAATAATATTATTGAATTATTCCTTTGCCACAGCTTCTTTTTCCTGTCTATCAATAATCTATGTTTTTTGAGCACTTTTTATAACTTGTCTCTACCAATA
>DGIS01000025.1:360085-769463 GCA_002386525.1 Sphingobacterium sp. UBA4616 | reverse complement strand
ACAGTTCAGTTTACACTACCGAAATGCCCGATTTTTCGGGCATTTCATTTTTGGTTATTATTGCTTAAGCAGATTCATTTACACCCGAAACAGCAATTTCTGTAAGTAACGTATCTGTTTCCTTTTCTTCATCAAGTGTTTGTTGTAGCAATTGCTCTGCTTCTGAATGTTTCATCAGCTTTGCAAATGTAACCAGACAACCATAACTTGCTATTTCATAATGTTCAACTTTTTGCGCTGCAGAAATAAGCGCTGCATCCAATGCTGGGTCTCCTTCAAAATTTTCGATAATCTCGTCAGCTTCCTCTAGGAGCCCCTCCATGGCTTTGCATTTCTTACCTCGAGCGGCGATTCCCAATACGGAAAACACTTCCTTAAGCCGCTCAATCTGCTGTTCGGTCTGGCCATGATGTTTTTCAAATGCCTGTTTCAGCTGTTCATCTTCGGCTGCCTTGCTCATTTTCTTTAACCCTTTTAAAAGTTGTTTTTCAGCACCCAAAATATCTTTTAATTCGTCTACAAATAACTCATGTAAATGCTCATTTGGCATTTTTTGTTGATTTTGATTCGATTTTGCCATAATTCTTTTTTAGAGATGGACATCTGTCAAAATGAGATCGTTTTTAAAATCTCATTTTCATTTCTTTATCTTCACTGGCATTCGTCAATTGGTGACAATAAAACCCTTACATTCTTTTGCTCCATATAGTCGAAGTGAGCTTAATCGTATCATTCGTAACAAAATTTAATACATATGCGGTTTATTTGATCTCACATTCAGATTTTATTGCTGTTTTTTAGTATATTACGAACTAATAGTAATTCAGAATTAAGCTCTATATTATTTTTATTGGTTTAATTTTATCCTAAAACAACCCTTTTTTTTTATACATAAAACTATAATAGTATATTAGTGTTCTAATTTGTGTGTATGAAGTATAAGCTTTTAAAAGAAATCATTGGATTAGTCGAGGAATTTGACGCGGAAACAGAAGTTACTGATAGCTTTAGCGATGACTCCGATGGATTTAAGCGTTGGATAACGGCAAAGGAAACAGGAACTTCTGTTGAGCCCTATTGGGAAGGAAAGGAAAATGGGCGCACGCCAGAAAGTGTAATCAGCACCTTACTTGTGCATATGAATAGGTTTGCAAAAAGCTATTCCAAAGCGGCTATATGGGAATCTGATTTTTCAACCCAAGAGGAATATATATATCTTATTACCCTTAGGTCATTTGGTGAGATGACAAAAATGGAGCTAATCAGGAGGAATATTCATGAAAAACCAGCGGGTATGGCCATTATTAACCGTTTAATCAAACAAGGATGGATTAGCCAGCAAAGTTCAGAATCGGATCGTCGAAGTAAAGTGATTTATATTACGGAAAATGGTCGATTAGCTTTAGATCAACAAATGGAAAAAATACGGCATGCAACACAAATTGTTTCAGGTAATTTGACATACAGTGAAAAAATAACATTAATAAGTCTATTGGATAAACTGAGCAGATTTCATCAGGTAATTTACGATAAGAATATTTCACCAGATAAACTGTTGGAGCAGATCAATATAGCGAAATAACATCCATAGTTTAATTAACATCAGTGAAGAAGAAGGAATCAAATTAACATAAATGAAGAAGAAGGTAGCAGTTATAGGTGCGGGTTTTTCAGGTCTTTCAGCTGCGGCTTATCTCGCTCAGGCTGGATGCGACGTACATGTTTATGAAAAGCATACGGTGCCCGGTGGGAGGGCGAGACAGTTTGACACAGTTGAAGGATTTAAATTTGATATGGGACCAAGCTGGTACTGGATGCCTGATATCATTGAGTCATTTTTTTTAGATTTTGATTGCAGTACAGCTGATTTTTTTGAGCTCGTTTCGCTCAATCCGCAATTTGAAATGATATTTAGTTCAGGACAGATTAGCGTACCCGAATCTTATCCGGAATTAAAGCAGTTGTTTGAGCAGATCGAACCTGGAGCGGGTGAGCAGCTGGATAAATTTATGGAGGCTGCCAAATTTAAGTATGAGGTAGGCATGCGCGACTTTGTCAATAAACCCTGTCACAATTGGAGTGAATTTCTGTCCCCTAAGATTGCTCTTAGTGCTTTTAAGCTCGATCTGCTTTCTAATTTTAGATCCTATGTTGCTAAATATTTTAAGGACCAGAGGCTACGCACATTAATGGAATTTCCTGTTATATTTTTGGGTGCTTCACCCAAAGATATTCCGGCCTTATATAGCCTAATGAATTATGGCGGTTATGCATTAGGTACTCATTATCCAAAAGGAGGTTTTTTTCAATTGGTGCTAGCGATGCAACAGGTGGCTGAGAAGCAAGGCGTAACTTTTCATTTCGATCATAATGTCGCTGGAATGAGGGTTAAAAATAATACGATCAGTTCGCTGGAGATTAACGGAGTGTATCATGATTATGATGTTGTGGTTGCCTCGGCAGATTATCATCATATTGAAACATTATTAGATAAAGAGTTCAGAAACTACGATGAGGATTACTGGAAAACCAGAACGTTTGCACCATCCAGTTTGATATATTACTTAGGTATGAAGTCTCCTATTCCTAATTTAACGCATCACACCTTGTTTTTTGAGCATCCATTGGACGATCATATTGAATGTATCTATGGCGAAAAGAAGTGGCCTCAGAATCCTTTGTTTTATGCTTGTTGTCCATCCAAAACGGATCCCAATGTGGCGCCTGCAAATACGGAGAATCTTTTCTTATTAATGCCATTGGCTACAGCTATTTCGGACGATGAAGAAACGCGTGAAAAATATCTTATTCATATGTTAAAGCGTCTAGAAAAGCATACTGGTTCAAATATGTTATATGAACAGATCGTATATAAAAGAAGTTACTGTGTGAGCGACTTTGTAAGCGATTATAATGCTTATGGCGGAAATGCTTATGGATTAGCAAATACATTGAAACAAACAGCGGTATTGAAACCGAAGATCAGGAACAAGAAAGTTAAGAATCTTTTTTATACAGGGCAGCTGACGGTGCCCGGCCCCGGGGTACCTCCATCCATTATATCGGGTAAGATAGTCGCCAAAGAAGCCATTGAATTATTGCGTAAATTATAAGATCATGAAAAAACTATTTGATGAACTCGCTTATGAAGTGAGCAAAAAAACAACTGAAAAGTATAGTACAAGTTTTTCGCTCGGTATTTTGGCTCTAAAGCCGAGCATTCGTTCAAGTATTTATGCGATATATGGTTATGTACGATTGGCTGATGAAATTGTCGATAGTTTTCATGGTTATGACAAGCAACGGTTATTGGGGCGACTTTATTTGGAAACCACCAATGCTTTAGATGAAGGTATTTCGTTAAACCCTATCCTGCAATCTTTTCAGGAAACCGTACGCAAATATAATATTGATATGTCCCTTATCAATCAATTTCTTCATAGTATGGAGATGGATCTCAACAAAGTTGAGTACAATTCAGAACGCTACAAGGAATATATTTATGGTTCTGCAGAAGTCGTGGGACTGATGTGTCTACAGGTTTTTTGTGAAGGCGACCGTCAGCGCTATGAAGAGCTAAAGCCTTATGCCATGAAGCTCGGTTCGGCATTTCAAAAAATCAATTTTTTACGCGATCTAAAAGAAGATTATCAGGTGCTTGGACGCACCTATTTTCCAAATTTGGATATGGGCCAATTCGATAATATCATGAAACGTCGTATCGAAGAGGAAATTCATACCGAATTTAAAGAAGCACTTTTGGGAATCAAGAAGTTACCTGCGTCGTCTAAGTTTGGAGTCTATTTAGCTTATAAATATTATCTCTCTCTCTTTTCACAGATCCGAAAGAAATCTTCTGAAGAAATTTTGGAAAATAGGATTAGAATACCTAATATTCAAAAAGCTTATGTCGCAGTTAAAAGTTACGTGCGCTATAAGGCGGCTTATTTATAAATCCATCAGCTTATCGCAATATGAACATGATTATTATACTGCTCACTTTTATCGCCATGGAAGGCGCTACCTGGTTAATTCATAAATATATTATGCATGGCTTCTTATGGATGCTCCATAGGGATCACCATGATCATAGTAACGAGGGATTTTTGGAGAAAAATGATTACTTCTTCATTATTTTTGCTGTTCCGACCATCGCCCTAATGTATTTTGGCTCTTTAAGAGATTACAATTATCTTTTTTATATCGGCATTGGGATTATGCTGTATGGTTTGGCTTATTTTTTCGTTCACGATATCTTTATACATCAGCGTTTCAAATGGATGAGTAAAACAAATAATCGTTATTTTTTGGCTCTTCGGCGTGCTCACAAGCAGCATCACAAACATTTGGGCAAGGAAGAAGGGGAATGTTTCGGTTTTCTGTATGTGCCAATGAAATACTTTAAAATGTATTCTAACAATGAAAAAATATGATGCAATATACTTATTCGCTTATCTTATTCTTTACGGTAGTAATCTGTTTTGTCGCATCCTTCGACAAGCGGCTTCGATTCGACCGTGAATTTTTTCCATTCTTAAAAGCAGCTGCGCTTGTTGCTATATTTTTTATCGCTTGGGATGTGTGGTTTACGAGTGAGGGAGTTTGGTGGTTTGACACAAGATATACTTTAGGACTGGTGATAGCAGGACTGCCAATAGAAGAGTGGCTATTCTTTATCTTCATTCCTTTTTCTTGTATTTTTACTTATTTTTGCATTGACAAATTTTTTAAACTGCAATCCCTTTCCGCCTTTAACAACATCGTCGTTTTTGTAAGCATCATTATATGCGCCGTGGTTGCTCTCCGTTATACAGATCGAATTTATACCCTGGTAACCGCTGTAGTCACTATTTTAACACTGTTGATTTTCCATTTTGTTTTACGCGTGCAATGGATTACGCAAGCCTCTTTGGTTTTTACCCTGCTCATGTTGGGATTTTTACCTGTGAATGGTATACTCACGGGAACTGGATTGGAATCGCCGATAGTGAATTACAACCCAATGGAATTTATGGGCATCAGGATACTGACGATTCCTGTAGAAGATGCGGTATATGGCTATACACAGTTTTTATTGGTTCTCTATTTTTTCAAGAAATTTCAAAATAAAGGTTTGGCTTCAATAGCGAAGTGAGACGCATTGGAGCAATCGGATTAAAGATACGTATGCTGCATATGTCCGTAGAGGAGCTGATTCCCACTTCATTTTGTTATTTTATTTCTACATGCTTTAAGTAAAAATTGTTTTGTTGATCAATTTCTATCGTGTAATTGCTATTGAGCTCTAGTGTCCATCCATCCCCCTTAATGAGATTTTTTTCAATGGATATAGGTTTAGTGATGGATATCTTTTTCCAATCAGGACTAATTAAAGCCCCATTTGTGACATCTAAAATCCCCCAAGCATCTGTAATTCGGGTAGTGGGATAGTATGTGCCCAAGTTTTCGATCGGAATGATGGTTCTAGGGTCGAAAGAATAGTTCATTTTTTCGAAATGAATTTCAAAATGAGAAGATTCGACAAACTTGTTTTTGTAAGTTTTGACTAAGCGTTTATTTTCAGCATCCCTTTTATTTTCTTCTTCAAAAATTACAGCTGCATTATATGCTTTGGAAAGATTCTTAAAATTTTGTTCAGTTGGCGGAAGGAGAGAAATTGCAAACTTGCGAATAAATAATGCTGTTAGGTCAGTTTCTTTATCTATTTTTTTATTCCAATCGTTATCCTTTTTATACAGCAGATAACCATAAGTTGGCGTCGTTTGGTAGGCAAATGATCTTACAAAGGTGCGATTGTTTTGAGATCGGTTAATACCATTTATAAGATATTGTTTTGTCGATTCATCGCTGCGGGCACTGACTATTATTCCTGTAAATTCGGCAATTCCTTCGTTAATTTCCAATAAATTCTCATTTTTAGCAGCTTCATCGAATAACATGTATCTATATTTTCTAAAAAATAGGGCATTGGTGAGATGACGTTTCATGTCATTTTTATGTGTGGACATTAAAGCTTGTTTTAAAGCTTCAAATTCAAGACGTAAGCTAATCCGGCCATCTTTTTCGTCGAGGTGATTATTGTTCGCATTATTTAGTGAGAAACCCAAATCAGGTTGTATACGATGAAATGACTCATGTGCAAGCAGATTTATACGATCATCCCTGTTTTCTGGAAGTGGCAACATAATCATTGCCCACCTCTTGTCATTCCAATCCAGTGCCGTGTTAGAAAAATTGACCTCCTGAGGTAGAATTCCAGTATATAAGTTAGCTGATGGTTTTAAAGCTTTTTTTCCATCCAATTCGTTGGCATAGATTGTGCGTGTGGCGGGATCAATAAGAAGAATTGGTCCGTATATACTTTTATTCCATAACTTGAAACTCTGATCTGAGGCAGTTTTGAGCTCTTCAAACCATGAGTTGATATTGGCTGTTTCATATTGCTTACGTTGTGCATAAGCCTGCGCAGTAAGATGGATAATAAAGAGAAGAGTAAATATTTTTTTCATAACTGTATGGGAAATAATTGACTTTCAAAATAGGCTGGCCAGCTTAAATTAAAAAGTATTAAGGGAGAATCTCTTGAAAAAAGGTATCATGATAGGTTTTGCCAATCGCGATTTCATATTTGTCGATAAACACGTCATTATGGTCAAATGAGTCGATTTTATGTTTATTGATGATATAGGAGCGATTTATCCGTAAGAAAATAGATTTTGGAAGCCAGTCATGTATATTCTTTATGGTCATACGTGTAATCACGCGTTGATCTTCCATTTGGAAAATGACATAATCTTTAAGAGATTCAATAAAAAGAATTTCGTTGAGATTGATCTTAAAAAATCTACGGTCAGATTTTACAAAAATATAATCATCCGTGATTTGCTCTAAATTTTTATTCTCTTCATCCAAAAGAAGTCCATGATAAACAATCGCCTTGTCTACAGCTTTACGAAAACGAACGGTATCAATAGGTTTAACAAGATAATCGATTGCGTCGACCTCATAGCTGTCTACAGCATATTCGGAATAAGCGGTGGTAAAAATCACAAGCGTATTTTTGGGAATATTTTGTGCAAACTCAATTCCGTTAATTTCCGGCATATTGATATCCAGAAAGATTAAATCAACAGCGTTTTGTTGTATAAATGTACCCGCAGAAACAGCATTGTTGAAACTTTCAAGAAGTTCAAGAGATGCAATCTGATCGACTAGTTTCCTTATTCCTTTACGCGCTATAGGCTCGTCATCTACAATGATACATCTCATAATAGTAGCGTTAATTTTACGATATAATTTTGTTCTGTTTCTTCTATTTCTAAAGCGTGCCGATTTTCGTAAAGCAACTGTAATCTACGAACGATATTGCTCAATCCGATACCCCCCCTTTCTGTTTGCCTTTGGTTTATAGATTTTGAATTTTCACATATAAAAATAAGGGATTCTTTTTCTAATTGAAAGGATATATTAACATAAGATATGCCATTACTGTTCAGGTTGTGTTTAACAGCATTTTCTACAAAAGGAATGAATAACAAAGGAGCAACAATTACTTTATTGCTATCTCCCCAAATTTTTATATTGAACTCAAATTGGTCCCTTCTGACTTTCTCCAATTCCAAATAGTCTGTCAATAGACATAGATCGTCAGACAATAAAACTTTATCCCTGCTGTTGTTAGTGAACTGGTATTGCAATAAATCATCGAGTTTGGTTAGAATATGGGCTGCCATGTTAGGATCTTCATCCACCAGTATATTGGCATTATTAATCGTATTGAATAAAAAATGAGGATTGATTTGACTCTTTAAAAATTTGAGTTCCGATTCAGTAGTTGCTTTTTGTAACTCCTGCTGCTTCATCTTGCTCTTTATTAAAGGCTTAAAGAGTAAAAGCGATGAAGTGCCGAAAATAAATAGGATGATTGCCAGTAAGCTGGATGCTAAACTGAGAAATATCGCTGTAGCGCTGGGATCGTTTCGGCTGACTGCGATATCGTAGAACATATTTTGCAGGACCATCACTATCAATAAAGCAAATACGGAAAATAACACGACAGCGATTAAATAATGTATCAGCTTATCTTTGGCTAAAAAGAAGGGGAATAGCAGGTAAACGTTTACATAAACCAGCATATTCATAAACAAATAGTAGGCTACCCAACCGCAAGTTCTGTCGAAAGATAGGTTTAGTTTATCAGGCGCATCGAAGAATATCCCAATTGAAATTAACAGCATAAATAGTTGCATACAAAGATGCCTGTGTATGCTGTAGCGATCTTCAATTAAGAAAGCAATTTCTTTATTTTCTACGGCTATTTCCATTCCTTAAGATCTAGTTGAAGACTGATATTTCCGGATTCAATAGTAAATATATATAAATCAGGATAGAGCATATTTAATTTGTCGGTTATTTCCATTTTGTATTCCGGGGGGAATAGATAAGTGTTCTCATAGTTTACGATAAAGCGTATTTTTTTTTCTGAAATTTCAACGTTAATACTTAAGCTTTTAATTTCATTTGCTATCAGCAGGGACTGTATCAATACGATTAATAAAAGAGGAGAAATCAGCAAATTGTTGGTTTTTCCCTTTACCTCCAGAACATATTCAAAACGGCTATCTTCAATAAATTTTTTTAATTGTAGTAAGTTTTTTAGGAAGATTATTTCGGAATTAAGGAAAACTTTATTTCTATCGCAGTCATAGAGTTGGTAGCGCAGTAAATGACCGAGTAACATCAATATTTGTGAGGCTTTTTGTGGATCTGATGCGGTTATTAAGGCCGCTTTACGTAAGGCTCTCGACATAAAGATTGGCGAAACTTGCCCTTTCAGTTTGTTTACTTCTGTTTCAAGAAAGTTCTGCTCCAGCATCATCACATCTTCGTTCTTTTTATTCCATTTTCGAAAGAGTTTTATAACTGACATGCTCCATAGACAGATTATAGTCATTGCTGAGGAAGATAGACTGTCTATTAGGATAATTGGATTGCTATAGGATGTTATGCGATGCGGTAGACTCAAAATTGCGCGTATGGAATATTCCAAAACAAGCGTGCAGCCCATAAGCGCTACCACAAAAGATACTAACAAAAGGATATAAATGGTATAGTTTTCCTTTAACAAGAACTTTGGTATGAGGTAAAAATAATTCAGATATGTTGTTAGTAGGTAAGTGACAAATGAGAGAAAACAAATTAAAAAGATAGTGTTTCCCAAAGAAGACATAATGTCTTGATACACTATAAATGTTTGATTAAAAGTAATAATAACTAAGGTTAAAATAAAGGTTAGATGCCTCCATGGTCTATAATTGGAGGCAAATAAAAAATGATACGGTTTGCTTTGGCTCATATAGGTACTAAAATTACATTAAAAATCCATTCTATACAGTATATTAAAAAGTGATGTTGCCTGTTTTTTGGGTTCTATGGCCCCTGTATTTAGATTATATTGATGTCCATAATACTCTTTTGCGCCTGTAACATTCAGCCATTTGATTGCAATCTCGTGCGATCGTTTCAACCTGTTAAGTCTATAACTTATCGAATAATTAGCGATAAACATGGGGGAGAATTGTTTAGCAAATGCATTTTTTTCCTCGTATTGGATTTCTTTATCAGGATGGTTAAGGGAAGACTTTTCCAATACCGGAGCATATCGTTCTCCTCCTTGCAAGGTCAATTTCAGGTTAACGCTTAGTAGATCCCGTTGCTGTTTGTCCATAAACCATTCTTTGCCTGTCAATCCATTAACAATAAAACGTCTGTTAAATTTGCCGTTATGCCAAATGGCGTCTCCACCTGCAAATTTGGCATCAAATAGAGTGGCGGTCAACATATAATAAACACCTTTTTGTAAGTAGCGCTCGATTGTAATATCCAATCCGACATGCTGTCCTTTGCCCCGGTTCACCAGCGCATCTTCCACGTAGAATAGGTTGCGGTTAAGGATGGAATATGAGCTATCCGCAATTACTGGCACATGGAAGAGATATTGATAAAACGGTTCTAGTTTGATATGCATGTTATCCGACAGTTTATATTGATAGGATAAAGACATATGGTGCGCTTTGGTGAAATCAACATCCTTGTTTAGTGGTTGGCCATTGCCTCTATCTTTTACAAGGAATACGTCCATCTTCTCCATACGGCTATGTAGGCCATAAGCCATGGCAATCGAGCTTTTAGGTCCTGAAGACCACTTTATAGCAGCTCGTGGTTCAACCGTCCAATGGTTATTCAGGGTTAATAGCTGTGCATTGAGCCCTAATGTTACATAGATTTTTTGGTTAAATTCAATTAATGAACTGCTGTAAGCTGAAAGCAATGTGGTAGTCCCTTTTCCTTCGGAAATTGCCAGCAATGGTTTTCCTACAAAAGGTGAACGATCCAGCTGGGTGTTGTAATACATGTTTGTTACCGTAAAGCCGGTTTTATTGCTATACTTCTCCGCATATTTTTTATCAAAGGAAGATGTTAAAATCACATTGGTATAGCGGTTTCTTAAATTTAAATAGGGCATTTCGGTACTATCGTTGAAGATATCTTCGGTTGCCTTATTAGTTGAATGGGTAGTGGCCAAAGTGGTACGAAGAACTCCTCCATTCTCAAAAAAATAGCGATGGGTAATGCCGGCTGCTGCAGACATCTGGTCTGTTTTTGAGGATTTACGATCATCCATATACTTCCAGCTTGATTCTGATTCTTTTTTTGTACGGAACCTATCGGCTAATGCGTTTCCCCAAATTGAAAATGTTCCTTTATGCTTACTCGGAAAGTTTAATTTAAAATTTAGATCCTGATAGTCCAATAACTGCCCATTAGTTTCTCCTGTGCTAAGTTTGCTCATTAAGCCTGTTGTAGAATAGCGGTAATTAATCAAATAAGAAGCATCATTATTCGTACTAAAAGGTCCCTCCGAAGCGAAATCGAAGCCCAATAACCCTGCCTGGAAGGTATGTTCATGTTTCCGATTATTTCCTGTCCGCAATTTAAGGTCAAATACCCCTGATACGGCATTGTTATATTCTGCAGGAAAGGCGCTATTATAGAAGTCCGAGTTGGCTAAAACATTTGTGCTCAATGAAGTCAGTATGCCGCCGCCCAAAGTCGCTATATCTGCAAAGTGATTTGGATTCGGTATTTCTATTCCCTCAAGTTTCCACTGAAGCATACTTGGTGCATTCCCATGTACTGAGATGCCATTATTTCCAAGACTTGAAGATACCCCGGCAAAAGAACTAACCAGACGGGCGGGATCATCCATTCCGCCAGCATAGCGATTAATTTCTTCAATCCGAAGTAAACGTCCTCCAGTCAGCGCCATTTTATTTGAAGCTCTTTCCTTATTGGCTGCCACTACCACGTCTTTCAATACGTAATGCGTCGGATCCATTGCAATTTCTAATGCGATCTCTTTTTTAGAAGTTAGCATAATCTCTTTAATCACTGTAAGCTCGTAGCCTAAGCAATAAGCCTGTACGGTATATCGTCCGACTGGAAGATTGGGCAAAACGAATTCACCCTTATCGGAGGTTATTGCAACCAAACCTGGTTTTTCCAACACTCGGATAGATACGGCAGCGAGCTGTTGGCCGGACAATCGATCTGTAACGACCCCGCCTATTTTTTGTGTTGGGGGAATCTGAGCATGAACAGCCGTAGAAATTAAGGTGAACAAGAATATAATGACGATTTTATCCTTTAATTTTTCCATAATTTTATAGAGTAAATCGAAGCTATGTCGAAGCCCCTTTTTTCGCGCTAATTTTTGGCTGAGTACGATTTCGAGTGCATCCAGGACTCTTTCGCATTCAGGGGCTGATACTTGGGATAGTTTTGAGATCTGTTCTATTGTTTCTTTTCTATTCATTCTTAAATCTGATTACGGTTCAAATTTATCGGTCTAAAAAAGTTCCTTTAGCGATATGAGACGAAATGACGCTAATGAGCGACAGAAATATGTATAGCTAGGGTCATGCGATAGCATAGGCAGTTCCCGACCAATTGCAAATCGATAAATAGGGGCATGTTTACCTGATTGCATACTGATGTAATATGTATTTCTTATTTTTGTATACCTAGTATTGCCTATGCATATCTAATCAATGATTAGATTGATCGAAAAAAATTGCTAGATTTGAATTAAATTTTATCTACTTAAACTGAAAAGCAAAAACGGCTCAAATTTATAAATGAACTCTGATCAACAGATTTGGCAAATGTTTCAAGTTGGACATGAACCTTCGTTCAAAATACTTTTTGAACGCTACAACCAGCTGTTGTTCAATTATGGATTTAAATTTACGCAAGACGAAGAAATCATCGAAGATAGCATTCAAGAGCTATTTGTTAAACTATGGTGCAATAGGGAAACTTTAAGTGTAGATGTCGCGGTGAAAAATTATCTGTTTAAGGCATTCCGGCGCACACTGATCAAGAAAATAGAACAATCCATGCGAAGGGCGGATATTGCTCAGTCATCCCTTGATTATTTGCCCTTTACCATCGAACTACCTCATGATCTCAGTATGATCCGTCAGGAACGTGCCCAAGAGGTAAGAGATAAGCTGGATCAAGCGCTGCAGCAGATGACCACACGTCAACGAGAAGTTATCCACCTGCGCTTTTTTGAAGAGTTGCCGTATGACGAAATTGCCGAAATTATGGGCCTTTCGACCAAAGATACTTATAAATTGTACTACAGGGCATTGGATAGTTTGAGGAAACATTTTGGCACTTTTGGTTTATTGGTACTACTCCATATACTTAACGAGCTGCGTTATCACTAAATCTTTCACCTATCTGCAAGTTTTTTCGAAATAAATAATAGATAGTATTTACAATCATAATCAGTATTAGCGCTGTTTAATGATGATTTGACTGGGTAAGTCTGTTTTTTTTAAAAAAAATATAATTTATTGGGGTAAAATTCTGTCGAGTGGTGTAACCTATATAAAACAGTATGAACTCTCGATTATCAAAATATAAAGATTATAAGGCAACAGATTTTTTTGCGGATGAGGATTTTGTGCTGGCGGTGCTAATGCCGGAAGCTACCTTAACCGATTTTTGGTCTGAACTTAGTCTTCATTATCCACATCTTTCAGACGAAATGGCTCTTGCCAAAACATGGGCCTTATTGATCCAGAATCAGACCACTGCACAAAGTACCTTAAGTAGTGACCAGCGCTGGGCGAGGATTCAAGCACAAATTCCAATCTACGAAAGCAAAAAACAACGTAGTCGGATTTTACGCACTTTATTCCGGTGGACAGCATCTGCAGCAGCCATCTTGTTATTTATTGTGGTGGCATATGATGTTAGCCAATTTGGGACTAAAGAGACAAATACGGCCTTCGGTGAACAACGTCTACTTTCCCTTCCGGATTCTTCTATCATCAGACTAAATAGTAACTCTCACATTTCATACGTCCGCAGTTGGAAAACGGATAAACCGCGCGAAGTTTGGCTTGAAGGAGAAGGCATGTTTGAGGTAAAACATACTGCCGTTAAAAACCGTCTGCGCGAAAGCGACTTCTTTGTTGTGCACGTGGGGGATCTTTCATTGACTGTGTTGGGGACAAAGTTTAATGTGAAAGACCGTCGTGGACGTATCGAAGTGGCTCTATTTGAGGGAAGCGTTCGTATTCAGGGACAAAACGGTGAAGATCGTATACTAAAACCAGGAGAGACTTTCGTCTATGATACATCGGCAAAAGCAAATCAGGTTGTTACTAACGATGCTAACAGGGTGCTATCCTGGACGCGTGGTGAACTCAGTATTGAACATAACAGCTTGGCAAATATTGTAGATGTATTGGAAGATAACTATGGCTATCAAGTTGTAGTAGAAGATCCAACATTGCTCAATAAGCGATTTACAGGTGTTATACCAGTCAAAAAAATAGATGACATCCTCTTTGTTATCAAACATACTATGAATGTAAACATCGAAATGAAAAACAAACAAATAATAATAAAACCTAATTAAAAAACGAACACTAATCTATCGAAATTTATGAAAACTAAATTACTTGTGCCTATAGTCTGCCTGTTGAGTACCACGGGTAGTTTTGCGCAAAAAAGAGCTAGTCTCAGTCAGGCTCTTAGCGAAGTTACCCGGATCTACGGAACTAAATTTTCCTATGAAGAGGGCTTGATCCGGGATGCCTTTGTCAACAGTGAACATATTCCGAAAAACAAAAGGCTTCCTGTGGAGACCGTGTTAAAAGAACTTCTTTATCCAAATAACTTCTTGTTTCTTTATGTACAGAACAATTACTTCACGATTATAAAAGATTCGCGGGGTAAACGAGACAATGATGGAGACGACCGCTTCTGGAAAGTCATTACGGGTAAGGTTAAAGATAACAACGGGACAGCACTTGCTGGTGTTACTGTGATACCGGATGGCTACGCCGTACGGTCGGGTGTAACCACCAGTAGCGACGGAAGCTATACCCTGCGTCTAAAGGATCCAGCAGAAGCAATCATTTTTTCTTATGTTGGTATGGAGCCTACCCGAAAGGTCATCGGCAGCGATACACAGATCAATGTCACCCTGGGCTCGGTTAACAATCAACTGGATGAGGTTGAAGTTGTGTCGACAGGATACCAAAAAATCGCAAAAGAACGTGCAACTGGGGCTTTTGGCCAAATTACCGCTAAACAGTTGAAGGAAGTGCCATCCATTAATCTTTTGGATCGCATTGCAGGCATGATTCCTGGTGTTCAGGTTGACCCGGTGAAGAATTCAATCACCGTCAGAGGAGTAAATACCTTCAATACAGATGGCGATTCTAAGCGTCCACTTATTGTCATAGATGGCTTTCCCGCAATCGATCAGGACTTGGTAAAAAATACCACGCAATTTGATAACAATTCTATATTGAGTCGTTTGAATCCGGCAGATATCGAAAGTATTACCGTACTTAAAGATGCGGCAGCAGCTTCCATATGGGGTGCGCAGGCCGCAAATGGTGTTATCGTCATTGAAACAAAAAAGGGACGTGTAGGCGAACCCGTCATCTCTTATAATACCAGCCTCAGTATTTCAGCTCCCGCAGATCTTAATAGCTTGGATCGGATGACCACTGCGCAGTATATTGATTTTGAAAAGGAAATGTTCGATTATGGCTGGATAGCTGATCCGGAAGATTGGAATTCGGATTGGCTACCTTTTAATACTAATAAGCCTGCCAGTGAAGCGGTTCAATGGATGTATAAAAATAAAAAGGGATTGATTAGCGATGATGAGTTAGCTAAACAGCTCGATCGTTTAGGTCAAATTGACAATACCAGCCAAATTCGGAAATACCTGCTACAGAATGCAGTGACCCAACAGCACAACCTTTCCCTCTCAGGTGGAAATGGAAGGACAACGTATGCGTTCTCGGGCAGCTACGCAAAGGATGTTCCCGTATTCCGGTCCAATCAGGCCCAGTCCTTTTTTATGAATTCAACTTTATCGACGAACTTTTTAAATCAACGATTAAGTTTGACAACCGGATTGAATTATAATTATACGAATACTGTTGCTAACCAAGTTGCGGCAAACGCCATTGGTAATTCGACTGAGGGATTAAGGCCATACGAATTATTGGTTAATCCCGATGGAAGTAGAAATCGGCGATCATTGCTTTTTACTGAGTCTGTAGCCGCAAATCTAAAAGAGATTGGATTGTATGACTGGACCTATAGTCCAATAGATGAACTGGACTACAACAAATATACCACTGCAGACAATCGGATAAGAATTAATGCTGATCTCAACGCCAAAGTGACTAGCTGGGCTAACATAAGCCTGTCAGGTATGCTTCAACGTACCATTGCAAACAGTCGAAATCTTGACGAATTAAAAAGTTATTCGATGCGTGACTTTTTAAATTATTATTCTACTGTCGATTTTCAAAATAATACGTTCACCAGAAATTTCGTACAAGGCGGGAGAATCGCATTGCAAAACCAAAATGCCACACAGTATAATATTCGCTTGCAAGGTAATGTCAATAAGACATGGGGTGACTTCGTTAATTTAAATCTTCTTGCAGGAGCAGAGATTAGTTCTCAAACAGGCTTTAGCTCAAGACAAACGGGATATGGCTTTAATGAAGATACCTATTCAATCGCTCCTTATAATCAGGTTGGTAGCTTTATGGGGATACAGGGCTGGCAGCAGTCGATTACGGGTTCAGATGGCATTAGCAGAGCTAACCTACGCAAAATGTCTTATTACTCCAATGGAGCATTATCATTTCTTAAAGACAGGTACATTTTGTCTGCAAGTGCACGTTTTGACGATCTTACGTTGATTGGTATTTCAAGATCGAAGCGTGCTAAACCAATCTGGTCAGCTGGTGCCAAATGGAATATCAAGTCCGAGCGTTTTATGCAAGAAGTCGATTGGCTGAATGCGCTGGACCTCCGTATTACCTATGGTGTCGGTGGTACAGTTCCACAGGGCGGATCCAATGTTACCATCATCAACGTCGAAGGGGCTGATTATGCAACAGGTGAAATACCGGCATCCATATCGCAACCGCGAAATCCCGAGGTTGGATGGGAAAAGGTCTATACGCAAAATTACGGACTTGATGTTAGTTTGATCAATAACAGATTAAACATCGCATTTGATCTTTATAAAAAACACACACGTGATATCCTGTACACTTTTCCTTATAATGCGACATATGGATGGACAGACCTCCAATTTAATGGCGGAACAATGCAATCTAATGGAATCGATCTGGGTATACAGGGACTTATCATTCGCAAGAAAGACTTTCGATGGAGCTCCACCCTTAACTTTTCCTACAACACCAACAAAGTTACCGATTCACGCTTAATAGCAACAGATATTAGTAACTACATCAATGGTTCGATTTTAGAAGGGATGCCCTTGGATTATCTATATGCCTATAAGTGGGCGGGCCTCGATGAGACGGGACAATCACAAATCGCCAAAGCCAACGGTGACATCGTAAAGAGTACGCAAGGGGGACGCAATATATTTGTCCGTGAAGATCTCGTGTATATGGGACGTAAAACGGCGCCTTACTTTGGTGGTTTTATGAATACATTTTCATATAAAGGTATTAATCTCGGCTTTCGCATAACCTACGATCTGGGAAATGTCAAGCGTCTGGAAACATTTGGTAATTATCCACAATTCCAAGGAACTTTCGGTGGCGTGCTTAACACAAACAAGATGCAGACAGCGCGTTGGCGAAATCCGGGTGATGAAGCGACAACAAATGTTCCGGGCTTAAAAAACATAAATACAAATAGCTTCAACAGGTTTAGGGATTCCGATCCGATGGTCATTGATGCTAGCCATATACGCTTTCAACAGATATCGTTGGGATATAGCGTACCGTCAACTTCACTTAAGCGTACGCCGTTTAAATCTGTCGGTGTAAACGCTGCCGTACGAAATTTAGGTATTCTTTGGAAAGCAAATAAGTTAGGAATTGATCCACTCTATGCGCGTGCTAAAACCTATAATAATTTGCCGCCTACAAAGAATTTTTTCTTAACCATTGACGCCACCTTTTAAAAAATAAACAGCATGAAAACCAAATACATTTTTTTTGCATCGATTTTTGCGCTGACAGCCGTTATGCAGGGCTGCCGTAAATATGTGGAAGTTGAACAGTATAACCGTAGGGAATTAAAGTATACCACAGATTATGCTTATCTCTTAAATAATTCAACGGTATTTTCGCCTACTTTTAGTACACCGATATTATCTAGTGATGATATCACTTTTGCTAACCTGGCATACCAACAACAACAAACGGAAAGTGACGCGTGGCCCTATATTTGGTCCTCGCAACTTGTGCCGGATAATACAGAAGATCTGAACTGGTCAAGACCTTATAAACAAATTTATACGGCCAATGAAGTCATAGCTGGAGTGATGCAAAGCGAGGATGGTTTAGAGAAGGAGAAGCGTGCACTCTTGGCGGAAGCGAAAATCCAAAGAGCTTATGCTTATTTTGTGTTGGCTAATCTTTATGGAGACATTTATGACCCACAGACTGCCGGAAATGCAATGGGGGTACCACTGCTTTTACAACCTGATTTATTTGCTTCGCTAAAGCGGGCATCGCTCGCCCAGGTGTATACGCAGATACTTCAAGATTTAAACGAAGCTTTAGTTGATATTCCGACAACGGCAAGCAATAATAGACATCCCAATAAAGCTGCTGTAGAAGCTTTGTTGGCCATTGTACATCTTCATATGCGTAATTTCGATTTAGCAGCGACGCATGCAGATGCAGCCCTTCAATACAATGCAAAACTTTTAGATTTACAACAGTTCGCGACATCGGCATCTGGATACCCTCTTTCGTTCAATCATCCTGAAACGTATTTTTTAAAGCAGGTTGGACGAATGATTGATCAACAACTAAATCCCGAGCTTGTTTCTCTTTTTGACACCAAAGATCTTCGACGTACAGTTTATATGCAAGCTGGTACCGGTCAGATGCCAAGTGGCGCATTGCGCTCAAAAAAAATGAGCGTGATGGTCGGTGCTCCTAATGCTGGACCTTCTGTTCCTGAAATGTTGCTTATCAAAGCGGAAGTTGAGGCGCGAAAAGGAAATACATCAACCGCAATGGAATTTGTCAACAAGCTGCGCGCAAAGCGATTCAAGCAACAGGATTTTACACCTTTATCGGCAACCTCAGCAGACCAGGCTTTACAAATCATCGTGGATGAACGCCGACGGGAGTTTTTCGGAACAGGGTTACGCTGGCTGGATATGCGTCGGTTCAATCTTGATGCTAAATTGGCGAAAGAATTTAAAAGACAATTTATAAATCAAGAGTATACACTCAAAATTAATAGTGCTAGCTATGTATATCCGGTAGCAAATAAATATTTACAGCTCAATCCAGAAATAGGTCAAAGACCAATGTAATATAATATAAGATGAAAAAAGAATTTATTTTTTTAGTACTGTTGTTTGTTCAGGCTGTGTCATATGCACAGCCTCGATTTGACAGCAGTGTTTTTAAACCAGCCAAACCTAGAAGATCTGAACCTGTTCAAGTGCTATACGATGCCAAGGATAAAGATCTTGAATTTAGCGATGCAATAAATGCGGCCTGTTTTCTCTTCGAAGATTTTTCATGGAGGCAAATTAGTCTTCCCATGCAAAAAAATGCAGCAGGGCTATGGACAGTAGTGCTACCTGTCAAATCGACAACGGCTTTTATTGCTGTAAAATTCTATCAGGGCGAATTTGATCATCCCGACGTAACAGATAACAATCAGGATCGAGGCTATGCGGTAGCTTTAAGTGATGCAAAAGGAAAAGCAGTACCAGGGGCCTTTCTTGGGGAGGCTGCCTTCCAGCAACCTGAGATCGCTGGTGGGGGAATTTTTTCATACTATAATACGCAGCCGGCGGCGATGCCTGCTGAATACCTCAAAAACCTGGCTGATAAAGAGTTTGCCTTGTCCGGTAAACAATACTTTCGTTATTTTCAGTCTTTTATGAACTTACAAAAATTGGCTTTAGGGAATGTTTTTCCTGTATATGCCCAAAAACTGATCACGCAGCAATTACAACAAAAAGATTTAAGCGATGAAGTGCTTGGTCAGCTTTATTCGTTTGCGAGTTCAAGACTAAAAGACAATGAAGTGATACAAATGATCGAGAAGCGTGTAAATACTGATTACCCAAGTGGAGCGACAGCTCGTTTTATTGCTTATAGTAATACGATGAGTGGTAATCCGAGTAACGCTGAAATAATCACTTCCTATGAAAAGTTTTTACAACGTTTTCCCGTTCAGCAGTGGCGTCAGCGTCCCAATGCTCAGGGATTTATCTATTATGCGATATACCGCGGACTAGGATCGGCATACTTCGAAACCAAACAGCTCGACAAATTTGCGAAGTTATATGATGATCTTGATTTTAGAACAGGAAATGAGTTGATGCGCTGGAATATTATGCGTGCCTATATGTTTAAAATGGTCGGTAAAGATAGCCTCTATCAGGTGTCTGAAGCAATCCTACCCAAAATGATTGCTCGCCGCGGCGATAATTCCTACAAAGATGATTTTGATAGTAAAGCTCAGGCAGATTCCAATGTGGTTAAAAACTTAAATGACCGTCTCTTTACACATATCTCCTTATTAAATGATCTCAAAAAATATACAGAAGCACGGAAATACTTTACGCTGCTCTCCGAAGATGCTAAATACAATAATGCCGAACTGAATGAAATTAATCTTCAGGTTTTAGAAGGGCTTGGGGATGATAAGCAAATCCTGCCTTTACTGGAAATGAGCGCGCGATACAATGCAATGACGCCGCGGATGTTTGACAAACTTAAATCAATTTACTTAAAAGGACATCCTAATGATGAAAGTGGCTATCAAACTTATTTGGCGGGATTAAAATCTGATAAAGAAAAAGCCGCAATGCAAGCCTATGTTGATCATAACTGGGTCAATCACCCGATGCCTAATTTTCGTTTAGAAACCGCTGAAGGGCTATTTATTACGCCAGAAGACTGGAAAGACAAAATTGTGGTAGTGGATTTCTGGGCGACTTGGTGTCGACCATGTATCATGGCATTCCCCGGAATGCAGCTTTTAGTCGATAAATATGCACAGGACAAACAGGTTGCGATATATATGCTGGGTACCATGCAGACCGGAAATTATAAAGATAAGTCAGTCAACTATGTTCGTAGTGAAGGTTTCCGGTTCAATCTCTTACACGATTCCGTCAATCCAGTAACTAAAGAACAAGATGTACTATTTAGACAATTGGTTCCATTGTTCGGCGACTCTTCCATTCCACGCAAAATCATTGTTAAAAACGGTCGTGTGCGCTATTGCTCAGGAGGTTATTCGGGAAGTCCGAGTAAATTGATGGATGAACTATCCCTTGCTATTGAAATCCTTAAAAACGAAAAATAGACTATTAAACCAAGATACACTATGAATAGTAAAGCAACAAGCTTACTCGTCGGAATGCTCGGTCTGGGACTGTCTTTGCAGGCTCAAATGAATCCAAAATATAAATTTGAGGAGGCACTGAAGCTTATTCAGCAGAATTATGTCGACCAGGTAAATGAAGAACATTTGGTAGATGCCGCGATCAAAGCAATGATATCGGATTTAGATCCTCATTCACGTTATACTAGTCGTGAGGAAGCCGAGCAAATGCGTGTGGTCATGAGTGGAAGTTTTGCTGGAATTGGCATTCAGTTTCTAAAAAATAATGAGCAGACCTTCGTAACAAAAGTTAATCCAGATGGTCCAGCCATGCGTGCAGGAATCCGTGTTGGTGACCAAATCCTCGGCATTGATGGCGATAGCATCGTTGGGGAAAAATGGGGGAACCGTGAGATTATGGAAAAATTGCGAGGTGAAAAAGATGTACCGGTTGTGTTGACAATCGTGTCACCGGGAAGCACCGACAGCAAAAATATAAGCATTGTACGCGAAAATATACTGGAGAAATCCGTTCGTGAAAGCTATATGGTCGACAAGGAAATCGGTTATATTGCACTTTCAATTTTCAATCAGACCACGCGTCAGGAAATAGACGCTGCTTTAAAGAGCCTCAAAAGCCAGGGAATGAAAAAATTGATCCTGGACCTGCAGAGTAATGGTGGCGGCTATGTGCAATCCGCTATTGGTGTCGCAGATGAATTTTTGCCCAAAGAGAAAATTGTTTTTTATTCCGTACCTAACCAAGGCGGAAAAGATTACTACTTCACTGGCGGTTATGGTCAATTTTACGAAGGGGAATTGGTTGTCCTAATTGACGAATCCACAGCTTCAGCCAGTGAAATCGTTACAGGAGCACTTCAGGACTGGGATCGCGCTGTGGTCATCGGTCGGCGCAGTTTTGGAAAGGGCCTCATGCAGAAACCCGTTCCATTGTCTGACGGTTCAGAAATGCATCTAACAGGAGCCCGCTACTATACTCCATCCGGACGGTCAATTCAGAAACCCTATACCAAAGGAAAGGAAGATTATTTCCAGGATTTTAATCGTCGTATGGCCTCTAAGGAATTATTGGAAGCAGGACATATTTCTTTTCCAGATTCTTTAAAGTACAGCACATTGACTAATAAAAGAACCGTGTATGGCGGCGGAGGCATCATGCCAGACCGATTTGTGCCCATCGACACAAATCTATATAGCACGTGGATGGCACAGTTCATGAACAATGGGATTGTTGCCAAAGGTGGATTTGAATTTGTACAGCAAAATCGTCGCGCGTTACTGAATGCTTATCCAGACTTTACCGCATTTAATTCTCGATTTAATGTGCCTAAAGAAGTGCATAGACAGCTGATTTCAGCAGCACGTAAGCAGTCTATTGCTATACCTCCAGAAGATCATCAAAGTGCCCATGCTGCCATCGACATAGAATTTAAAGCGCAGGTTGCCTCACTACTTTATACCGGTGGGGATTATATGGCGCGCATTAGAAATGAATCGAATAAGAGTTTCCAAGACGCCCTACTTGTCCTTCGTGACGAAAAGCTTTATAAACAATTATTACAAACGGGCATTGTTGGGCAAACCTTAAAAAAAGGTACTGAAAACCTGTCAAAATAAATTTTAAATAGTAGAATAAATACCGAATAAATATGAGAAATATAAAATGGACCCTCGCATTGGCCTGTATATTGCCAGCGATGGGATATGCGCAGCAAAATTATACACTGCAAGGTACAGTGGGCAAGTTAGATAAACCTGCAAAAGCCTATCTTCGGCTGAGCTACGATGGAAAAGAACAGATTGATTCTGTTGAAATGAAAAATGGAAAATTTGAATTTAAAGGAACTATTCCGTCACCGATGGAAGCGCATTTACGTATCATTCACGATAATGCCCCTTTCGATCCAGCGAAACCACCAAAGCAAGATATATTGCCCTTTTTGATAGAAGGAACAACGATCAAATTCGCGGCGGCAGATTCTATACGACATGCAAAGATAACTGGATCTCCTTTGAATGCAGAAAATGATCGGGTAAATGCTATGCTAAAGCCGATTTACGACCAGTATCAAGTATTGGAAAATGAATATAAGTCCAAATCGCTTGCAGATCAGCAAGACCCCAAATACATTAAAACATTGGAAGATCGTGCTAATGTGATACAGCAACAGACAATCGATGCAAAGTTGGACTATGTTTCCAAGAATCCGAAAAGCTATATGGCCTTGATGGCATTTAACTCAACATTACCACCCGAGTTTGATGCTGTCAAAGCCGAAAAAATATTTAGCACATTAGATCCGAGCTTACAAAACTCTATTCTTGGGAAAGACCTTGCTAAGCGTATTGCTCTGGTCAAAAAAACGAGCGAAGGAGTAGAAGCGCAAGATTTTACCCAGCCCGATGTTGACGGTAAACCGGTCAAGTTATCGGACTACCGTGGAAAGTATGTCCTGATTGATTTTTGGGCGTCTTGGTGTGCACCTTGCCGTCGTGAAAATCCAAATTTAGTAAAAGCCTATGCGAAATACCAGAAACAAGGCTTTGAAATTCTAGGAGTTTCCATGGATAAAGCCGCGGATAAAACGAAATGGTTAAAAGCTATTCAAGATGATGGACTGACTTGGAAACAGGTGGGGGATCTTAAGGGATGGGAAAATGAAGCTGGGGCCATGTATGATGTCAAGGCTATTCCCATGAATTTTCTGGTTGATCCAAATGGAAAAATCATTGCTAAATATTTGCGTGGTGAAGAGTTAGATAAAAAACTAGCTGAAATTTTTGCAAAATAGTTTTCATTCATGCTATAAACCAGCATCAGTGCCAACAAATTTTTATCCAGTTGCTAGGGCTGTAACCTCATTGTAGCCCTAGCAACTTCCTGTAAGTGATCACTTCCAAGATCGAATACGGCAATACATTGTCCGGTTTTAAAAAACAATATTCCATTTCAAGCTGTCTATCTATGTAAAATAGATAAAGAAAATGAATTTTGATCTTATTAAATGTGCAGACCTGAAGCAGGCCATACATATACCAAACACAACGACAGACCATAGTGAAGAAACTTGGTTTGTTACATTTGGAGAGGAAATCATAGGTGTCGGACTTTTTCCAATACAAAGCGAACATTGTTCCTTAGCAATTGTTGGAAATAGCTATGATGATAAGCAAATACTGGGCGATATTGAGGCACACGATCCAGTAATTATTGAGGGCTTGAATATCGCATATGAAGGCTATTTAAGATCTATTGTTGGCGACATCGTTATAGGTGAAAAGCGAGTGGAGGATTAAAACGATCACGCCAATTGCTGAAGGTTACAATAGCTGCACGTACCTTTTAATTTTTTTTTCGCAATAAAAATTCTTTCATTTGTAAAGAAGAGAAAGTCGTGATGATAAGAAAAGATCTTTTGATCGAAATAGCTGAAGAGCTTGAAGATTACTGCACCAATGAATCAGCAAATGGCACACTTGATGATTTCCTAAAATACATGTATCTCAAAAATTCAATTGGGATGACTCAAACACGGAAAGTCGGGGGAGACCATGCAGTGGTAGAAGATAGGGACGTTCCAGCAGAAGATTTAGGAAAACTTCTTTTGATGATGAACCGTTATGCCAAACATTATATTAAATTGGCATTCGAAGGAACTCATCTACAGTCTCCAGAAGACTTTACCTTCTTAATGGTGTTATTTTCTTATGACAAACTTCTGCAAACAGAACTGATTCGAAAAAATGCAGTCGAAAAGGCCTCGGGTACTGAAGTGATTCGGAGATTAATGCGTCTTGGTTTAATTGAAGAGGCACCCAAAGTCTCTGATAAAAGAGCTAAACCAATATGTATTTCCAATGCTGGGCGTACCGAATTATTTAAGGTGCTGCCTAAAATAAAAATTGTAGGTAATATATTAATTGGAAATCTTTCCAATAAAGAACGTGATTTATTGATCATATTACTTGCAAAGCTTGATCATCATCATCATACCCTGATTGACAAGAAAGACGTGAACGACCTCGAACAATATTTAAAAAAAGATTAGGCTCAGCTTAATCTTTTTTTATTTGAAAAAGCATTTCTTGGGTTAATTTTCATGCAATATGTTGATTATTAAATATCTATTGATTGTGCTCAACCGTCTATTTATACCGATGTATTCGCTAGATTACTTATCTTCAATTATTTCACTGCTAATTTTTTCTCTATTTTAGTATATTTTAATACTAAAATAGAATTTAAATGAACTATATTTGGTAAAAGATTTTAGATAACTTTTTTATGGCTACTAAAAAAATGGTGGTAAATTCAATGAAGCTTATGCCATTTCAAAGTAGCATCAGTCGCTTTATATTTAGAGCATAACAATAAATAGGAAAATTAGGATTACAAAATATCGGGTTTAGCTTCATCTCTTGTTTTTAGTTTGTATTTGAACTTAAAATAAGGTATTTTAAATTTATTTAAACAATAATAGTATATTTATAGTCTATTTTAGTTGAACTGAGCATTCCTATAGCGGATGATGCCCTTCACTACAGGCTGTAAATCGAGTGGAGTAAGAAAAGGAGTTATTGGACATTAATGAAGAGGGGGTAAGAATTGATTATACCTTATCGTAGATAAAAAAGTTAAGTAATGAAATAGATACTAAATAAATGGATATGAATATAAACAAATATTTTATCATGCTGTTTTGTATGTTGTTTGGATTTACAGCATATTGCCAGAATAATAAATATCAATTGTCAAGTCACATTTTGGATATTTCCAACGGAAGTCCCGCACCAAATGTCAAAGTTGATTTGGAGAGACTAATGCCAAATAAGGAATGGATTACTATAGCCAGTGAAAAAACGGATAGTAATGGTCGTATTAGTAATTTTTTAGTAGTTGGAAAGAGTGATAATAAAGGGATATATAAACTTAAATTCTATACAGAAAATTATTTTGTCAGTCAAAACCTGGAAACCTTTTATCCTTTTATTGAAGTCATTTTTGAGATAAAAGACGATAAACACTACCATGTTCCAATCACGGTAAGTCCATTTGGATATTCCACATACAGAGGTAGCTAGGTGAAATGAAAGCGACTTATTGATCTCGTATTACTCAATCGAGCGTCTAGTTAGATCATAAATTATTAGACCATGAAGAAACTATTTGATGAACTCGCTTATGAAGTAAGCAAAAGAACTACCGAAAAATATAGTACCAGCTTTTCACTCGGTATCTTGGCACTAAAACCCTGCATTCGTAATAGTATTTATGCAATCTACGGCTATGTGCGGCTTGCAGATGAAATTGTAGATAGTTTTCACGGTTATGATAAGAAGCGCCTTTTGGGACGCTTATATTTAGATACAAACTATGCTTTAGAAGAGAAAATTTCCTTAAATCCCATATTGCAATCCTTTCAGGAAACTGTACATAGGTATGCGGTAGATACTGAGCTGATTCGTCAATTTCTTCATAGTATGGAGATGGATCTGACTAAGATCGATTACAATGACGAACGTTATAGGGAATATATTTATGGCTCGGCAGAAGCTGTGGGACTCATGTGTTTGCAAGTTTTTACAGAGGGAGACAGAGCGCAGTATGAAGAACTGAAACCCTACGCCATGAAACTCGGATCTGCATTTCAGAAAATAAACTTTTTACGTGATCTCAAACAGGACTATCATATTCTTGGAAGGACGTATTTTCCCAACTTGGATATGACAGTTTTTAATAACGCAATCAAAAGTCAGATTGAGCATGAAATTCACAATGAATTTAAGGAAGCGCTTTTGGGAATAAAACAACTGCCCGCATCTGCAAAGTTTGGGGTTTATTTGGCTTACAAATATTATCTATCACTTTTTGCCAAGATTCGTAGAAAATCTTCAAACGAAATTTTAGAAAATCGGATTCGGATACCGAATCTTCAAAAGGCCTTAGTTGCGGTCAAGAGTTATGTACGGTACAAAATAGCGTATTTATAAATTGAAGTATGAATTTAGAGGCGGATATTCCTTGGCTCTTAAATTACAAAACTATGGATAGAAATCATGTTGTCCTTGTAGATAAAAACGATCAACAACTCGGTCAGATGGATAAGCTTGCTGCTCATAAAGAAGGGCTATTGCATCGGGCTTTTTCAATATTTATTTTTAACAGTAGTGGAGAGCTACTGCTGCAGCAACGGGCGTTGGAAAAATATCATGGTGGGGGGCTTTGGACAAACACATGTTGCTCGCATCCGCAGGTTGGGGAGGACGTTTTAGATAGTGCTCAAGAGCGGCTTTTTTTTGAAATGGGCATTACTTGCGAATTAAGTTTCTCTTTCGCCTTCATCTATCATGCTAAAGTCGAAAATAATTTGATTGAACATGAGTATGACCATGTATTCATAGGATGTATCGATACTGATCCAATACTCAATCCATCAGAGGCCGCTGATTTTAAATGGTGTTCGGTTGAGCAAATTTTGTCGGATATTTCTGCTCATCCGACACGTTATACCTATTGGTTCAAAGCCGCGCTTCCTCAGGTAATACAGAAGCTTAAACAAGCTAGTATATGAAGAAGATCTTAATCGCAGGAGGGACTGGTTTTGTAGGTGGTTATCTCGTTTCCCACCTCACACAGCTTGGTTATGAGGTACACGTCTTAACACGTAAGACTCTCTCGGGATCTGAGCAGAGCGGAACAAAGTTTTTTGAGTGGGATTTAGAAAAGAGCTACATCGATATAAAGGCTTTTGAGGGAGTAGATACCATCATTAATTTGACTGGTGAAAATATAAGCGCCGGACGATGGACAACTAAACGCCGTTTGGACCTGATCGAAAGCCGGGTGTTGTCACTGAATTTACTTTACAAATACATCGAACATCATGCTATTGCGATTGATAAAATCATTTCATCATCGGCAGTTGGCTATTATGGTGCACGTACAACCGATACCCTATTTTCGGAAGATGCTAATAGCGGCATTGATTTTCTGGCCCACATCTGTAAATTATGGGAGAAGGCTGCTCGGCAGTTTGAAAGCTTGGGGGTCAAAACTGTTATATTGCGAAAAGGTATTGTCTTGGGTAAAGAGGGAGGTATGTATGCTAAGCTTGCGCCGTTGGCAAGACTTGGTATCAATGTGTCAGTAGGCGATGGAAAGCAATACCTCCCTTGGATCGACATTCGTGATTTGGGGCGTATGTACGAGTTTATACTCCATCAAGAGGATGTCCGAGGTGTTTATAATGCTGTTGCTCCTCAACATATTACTATGAATGAATTTTCTTACGTATTGCTGAGATCGTTTGCTAAAACAAGCTTTTTGCCTAATGTTCCTGGATTTATGTTAAAACTACTATATAGCGATATGGCTGTCATGCTGCTGCAAGGTTCTCGCGTCAGTGACGAGAAAATTAGGCGTATGGGGTTTAAATTTTATTATGACACGATAGAACGGTCGCTGCTGCGTGATGGTAAATGATCGATAATTATATAAGCTGACTTTAGAACTTTTTCGTTTTATTTGCTTCATATGTGGTTACTCGTCCATATTATTTATATATAAATATGATGCTTTACAATAACTATGCAACCTCCGTACTGAAAGATCTGAAGACCGCCATAGATGATGAGATCGCTGATTTTGTTGAGCTGGTCAAATTTCCAAAGAACACCTTATTGTTATCACCCGGACAGCGGAATTTGTATTATTATGTGGTGGAGACAGGAATCTTAGTGAACTATTATATAAGAGATACGGAAGAAGTTGTTACAAGCTTCACCTTTCCTGGAGATATCGTAGCTGATTTTAGAACAGCCGTATTCAAAATCAAAAGTACCGACTATATTAAGGCTCTTAGCCCAGTGGCGGTTTATCGTATTTCTGTAGCTGATTTTGATAAGTTGAAAAAAGACAATACAATTTTATTGGAGTTGGAGAGAAAGCTAATTATTGCCTACGCTCTTCTTTTAGATGAACGTTTGCGATTTATTCAGCATACAACGGCTTTGGAGCGATATCAATTTTTGATGGATCATTATCCACAATTAATTGCTACCGTGAGTATCCGATATATAGCATCTTATATCGGAGTTAAAGTGGAAACATTGAGCAGGATTCGGGGCAAAATTTAGACGCAAATTATAGGGTACCGCTGTCTACTGATTTTATTGACAATTGTCATGTTTATTGGTGCTTTAATTTCAGTTTTTTGTATTTATGGAAAATATGAAAGCAAATAAGACAGATGCTGCCCGCGTGGTAGAGGTTATATGCAGTTCATTTGTAAACGATCCTTGCTTTAGGTGGATGATTGGAAAAAGAAACTTTGAAAAAAAGATTTATTTTCTGGCAAATTATATAGTTGAAGAAACATTCACTAACGGTGAGATATTTATTGATCCTACTAGAAATGCTGTAGCACTGTGGCAATCTCAAAACAAAACGCTTGTAACAGCAGCACAAATAGTTAGAAACTTAAAGTTCTTACTCTATATGGGACCTTCGACAGTTTTTCGATCACTCAAGCTGCTAAAACTTAAGGATGCGCATATAAATGATCAAAAGCCATATCTATATTTGGCATGTATCGGTGTAATGCCTTCGGGGCAGGGGAAAGGATTGGCTAAAGGATTATTAGATCCTGTTTTGATTGATGCTGAAAATTCTGGAAGAGATGTATATCTGGAAACTGCTAATCCATTGAATGTAAAAATTTATAGGAAAAAAGGTTTTGAGATTATTGACGAAGTGGCGTTATCCGATATTAGAATGACATTTATGGTAAGGCGCAGTTCAACTATCGATAAGACCAAGAGTGTCATTAAAAATTGGTAAAGAGCTGAAAAACTCATTGAAATCCCCATACAGCTCTGTATGGACAACCAGTAAAAATAGCAGCTATTGGAAAAATGAAAAAATAAATTTTCCTAGCCTGCTTCTGAGTAAAATGCTGCTCACTAAATGCTGTTAAGACGTTTAAAAAGACTTTTATCAGCTTTTGTATAGGTAGGTAAGTCAAAACAATATCTATTTTAGCTTGTTTTTATGGGTAAAATATAATGTGCTTCTATGAATAAAGACAATAAAATTAACGACTTAACTCAACTCAACGAAGACCTGGAAAATTATTTTAGCAATACCATCATCCCACAATTATTTGTGGATGAGGACTTAATTTTAAGGAAGTTTACTCCGCCAGCGATGAAGCAGTTTGATCTTAAGCCAGAGTTCATAGGAATGTCCCTTGAAAATATAAGGGGAAATTTTCGGTTTCCGACTTTTATCAATAATATAAACACTGTTATGGCAACCGGTAAAATCCTGGAGAAAGAGATACAGACAACAGATTTAAGGTGGTATCAGATGAATATACTCCCTTATCATGTTCGTAAAGAGAACCGGACAAACGGTGTGATTATAACATTTGTCGATATTACTCCGAGGGTGAGAGATCTTAAGGAACAAGAACGTCTCGTTTTGGAACATGAGTTGCTGCTAGATACGATTGCCCATGATATCAAAAATCCATTATTGGTACTCAATCTTACATTTGGGTTGATGAAGGAAGTAAAGGATAGAAATTCCGAGAAATTCTTGCCTTTAATGCAAAATCATGAAAAAAGCTTGATAGAAATAAAAAAGATAATTCACGATCTTACCGAAAGTCGGTGGGAGAAGCAAAAGTATCAGGCATCATCTGAATTGGTAGATCTTCCTAATATTTTGGAGGACGTACGTTTGAGTTTAGCACAGCAGCTTATAGAGACCGATGCGATTATTCATCAGGATTTAGCGGTTTCGGAATTTTATTTTGTACGACGTAAGCTGCGCAGCGTGCTCTATAATTTGATCAATAATGCGGTGAAATATACCCCAGAGACACGCCCTCCGGAAATTCTAGTGAGATCATTCATAGCGGGTGAATATATCGTTGTATGTGTTAAGGATAATGGGATCGGTATGGGAGCTAAGGATAAGGAAACAATTTTTGAGAAATTTACGCGGGCTACCAAATTGGTCGATGGATCCGGAGTGGGGCTCTACCTGGTAAATACTATTGTAAAACAGGCGGGTGGCAAGATAGACTTAATCAGTGAACCTGGACAAGGGACTGAAATAAAGATCTTTTTAAAGCAAAGTTAGTTTAAATTGTTTACAATTGAGACTATCTGCCTATAGCACCTTCGACAATGCGATAATTCCTTCTTCTAACTCTTTTTCCGATAGAGATCCATAACCTAACCGGATGCCTTTTACCGGTTTATCGAAGCTATAGGTATTTGGTAGAATGATTTGAATTCCTACGCTGTCTAATTTCCCTGCAACATACGACCAATCGACGGCCTTATGCGGCACCATCCAAAATGCTAAACCACCTTCGGGGAAAGTAAATGTCGCTTTGTCGGCGAAATGTTTGTTTAAAAGCCCCGCCATAAAATCCCTCTTGGATTTGTAATAATGGCTTGCCTTTTTGATATGACGTTTAATCGTACCATCTTTGATCAGTTGTAACACTGCCTGCTCCATAATACCGTCTCCCTGCACATCAATTATTTTTCGCAGTCTGCCCGCATTTTTAATTAAGTCACCGTTATTGCTTACCAGATAGCCAATACGCAATGCGGGCGCTACTACCTTACTTAGCGTACCGATATATACATAGTTTTTTAGTTCTGTAAAACTTGACAAAGGCAATAGCGGACGGTATCCGAAATGAAACTCATTGTCATAATCATCTTCAATAACAGTAAAACCATAGGTGTTGGAAAGCTGTATTAATTCCAATCTTCTCTTTAAACTCAGGGTTGCCGTCGTCGGGTATTGATGGTGCGGGGTTACGTAAATTGCCTTTATTTTTTTATAAGTTTTCAGATAGTGACTGACCTCTTCTATCATTAAGCCGTTATGATCTACATTAACCGGCAGCAGCGTGGCCCCTGCATGTTCAAATGCTTCCCATGCGGGTTTGTAACCAGGATTTTCTATCATCACATAGTCGCCTTTGGTAAAAAGACATTGTGAAGTGAGGTACATCGCCATTTGACTTCCCCTTGTGATGCAGATATGATGTTCGTTTACCTGCATTCCCCTTTGATGATTGAGCATTTGAACAATTGTTTTACGAAATTCAAAATCTCCAAATTCATTGCCATAGCCCATCATCTGCCACTTGGCTTTCTGATTGAAAATTTGACGATAAGCGCGAGCCAGCTCACCAATAGGAGCAATTTTAGTATCGGGATGCCCATCATCAAACCGCAGATGATAATGCTGGTTTGCAGTACGCTGTATAGTCGCGGTTAACTCATCACTACTGTGTACATCTTTAAAATTAGGCAATGTATCAGCAACAAATGTCCCTTGTCGTTCTTTAGAAACCAGCCAGCCTTCAATCAGCAGTACACTTAGCGCTTCTACAACCGTATTTCTATTGACTTTTAATAGTTGTGCCAAGTTTCTGCTTCCGGGTAAAGCATCCCCAGGATTTAGTCGTCCCGAATGGATATCTTTTATTAAAGAATCGGCAATTTGTAGGTAAATGGCCTTATCCAATTTCTCATCTAATTGTATTTCAAACTTCCAATCGCGTAACATCTGGACTATCAATTTTTGTAAAAACTGCATCATTAATACAGTCCAAAGATACAATACTTTTGTCATGCAATAGTGCAAAAAACAAATCATATTTCAGTAATGGCAAAATTAGAATCAGCTACAGAAGTAAAGAAATCTATTCATGACGAGCAAAAACAATTCAGTTCAAAAGATTTTCATCAAACATTTGCCCGGCCAACCTATGTAAAGCCTTCGCATGTTATCCACAAAAATGTAGAGAACGCTGGGGTACATCATCAATTTTCGGAGGAGAGAAAACATCCGGTATTCTTTGTGGATCTGCCAAGTAAAAATGTAAGTATGACTATCGGTGGTTTATTGCCCGGACAGAAAACGCATCTACATCGCCATACCTATGAGACCGTTTTGTATGTGCTCGAAGGTAAGGGGTGGACAAAAGTTGAAGATGAAATTGTGGAATGGGAAGCAGGTGATGCTGTTTACATTCCATCGTGGGCGTGGCATCAGCACCAAAATCTGAACGATAGCCAACCAGCAAAGTATATTGCCTGCGAAAATGCCCCACAACTTCAAAACCTTGGAGTAGCACTCCGTGAAGAAGAAGGAAGAGATTTTTAACTTTAAAATGAGATTTACATAATGAGCACAGTACCATTTAAAGGTGTGATTGCCTATCCCATTACACCCTTTGACAGCAACGAGCACATCGATATTCCCTTGTTCAAAAAGCAGGTAGAGCGATTAGTGACAGCTGGTGTACACGGTATTGCTCCCTTGGGGAGTACTGGCGTGATGCCTTATCTGAATGATGGTGAAAAAGAAGCCATTACCGAAGCTACAATGCAACAGGTGGCAGGCAGATTGCCTACACTGGTAGGGGTTTCAAACCTTACAACAGAGCGAACCGTTTATCATGCAAAGTTTGCCGAAAAAGCAGGAGCAACAGCCGTAATGATTATTCCAATGAGCTATTGGAAACTTACCGATGACGAAATTGTAAACCACTACGACAAAGTCGCGTCCAAAATTTCTATCCCTATTATGGCATATAACAATCCGGCTACGGGCGGCGTGGATATGTCGCCTACATTGTTGAAACGTTTACTGGACATTCCAAACGTCACGATGATTAAGGAAAGCACTGGAGATATTCAGCGAATGCATTATTTGAGAAAGGTATTAGGCGAAGAAGTAGCTTTTTTCAATGGTTCGAATCCGCTGGCTTTGGCCGCTTTTTCTGCAGGTGCACGAGGTTGGTGTACCGCTGCGCCTAATCTGATACCTGAACTCAACATAGCACTTTATGACGCCATTGAGAAAAATCATCTGGACTGGGCGAGAACAGTTTTCTACCAGCAGATTGAGCTGCTGAAATTTATTGTCGCCAAAGGTTTACCACGTTCCATAAAGGCAGGTCTGGATTTGCTCGAAGTGGGTGGAGGTGGTTTTAAAAGCCCTATTCAGTCCCTCAACGAAATGGAAATAGCAGAACTGGCTGACATACTTTCAACTATGGAAAACGAAGTTTATCAAAGTTAAATCATACCGGTATACAGCCTGTTCTTCATTATTACCGGATAATGCAAATGTATGACATCAACTTTGGAGTTTCGATCACAGATTGGAAGTCTTTTAAAAGCCCGGGAACCAACCAGAGCTTTCGGGCTTTACATGTTCAGATGTGATTTCAAATAAAGTACAATGACGTCAAAACAGACGGGTAATTCATGTAAAGCTCGGTATAGGCCATTCAATACGATTAAGGTGAATGTAAAATCCAAAGCAGTAACCAAATCTTATGTACTGGCATACCCGTTTTTTGATAAACTGTACCACTAAGCTCATCTTATTATCATCTATTTTAGTACAATCAACAACACTCATAAAAAATGGAGTTTAACATTAAAAAAGTAGGTCTCAACGAATTAGACGAAACCGCAGAATTATTTAACCTTTACCGGATTTTTTACCGTCAGAATGACGACTACCAGCAGTGTAGACAGTTTGTAAGGGAACGAATGATTCACGATCAATCCACTATTTTTGTGGTGTATGCAAATGGTAAAGCTGTTGGTTTTGTACAGCTTTACAAACTGTACCATTACATTAAACTTGCAAAGCAATATCTGTTAAGTGATTTGTTTGTACATCCTGATTATCGGGGGCATGGCTTATCTGTGGCATTGATAAACCAAGCAAAACAGTGGTGTGGCGAAACAGAAGCTTGCGGATTGATGCTTGAAACGGAAAAAACAAACGACATAGGGAATAAGCTATATCCACGTTGCGGTTTCGAATATGATGGAAATCACAACTATTACTATTGGTGGAAGTAAAAAAATACGATAGCAGGACGTATAAATACAACGGTATTCTGTTGTAAAATAGGTTGCTAAAGAAGCGTTAAATTTCGGCCGAAAGTTTCGCTTTTTGAAAGGCCAAAAGGAGTAGAATGCAATAGTTTTCTACTCCTTCTTTTGTTAATTAAGTTGTTTTAATCGACATTATCATTTTTCCAGTCTAAAAATCTACCGTTTAGCTCCTATTTCCAATGGTACAGCAGCGATTCTCCTTTTCATTCCAAACGATTCGGAATTGAGAGCTGAGCGTAATTCGGACTATTGTTTAGAAAATTAATTTTCCGATCAGCAACAAAAAATATAGATAGCAGATGAACCAGTTGCCTGAAAAAAAAATAATAAATGCAAAACCGTTTTAGTTTTTACTACATTTGCATATAACCATCTTACGATAGTCCTTATAGAAGTTAAACGATACAGGTTGAACGGCAATATTATGAAATATTCCTTCATCACGTAGTTATCTTGTTTGGCGTTCACTAATTTACGAGGCTTATTAGTTTATATCGTTCACTAGTTTATACCATAAATTTTAAGATTGGAAATAGATAACCAAATAGAATAAACGTTTAGCAATATTTGCTATCGATGAAAGGGTAAAACGTGACCATGGATGCACAAAAATACGACTACGCTGAAGAGAAAGCTGTGTTGATCTCCCTACGTTCGGGTTGCCAACAAGCTTTTCAGCTGATTTACAAAAAGTACAGTGGAGTATCTCTGGTTCTTCGTGGGCTCAGCCCCCTAGGTAATAGTGAGCTTACAGCCTATGCAAGTGCGGCCATGTTGTTTGAAGGATTGTCAAGCTTTCAGAATAAACTAAAATAATTGAATAAATGGAAAGAAGCCTTGCATTTCCGTAAAGGGTGCAACGGCTTCTTTAAAGTAGAGATGCAGATGAAACAAATTACTAAAATAACGACCACCGTGTTACTGTCAGGCTTATGTTATCTCACCGGAAATGCCCAGCGCAACAAAGGACAGTCTGCCGAAAGAGCCCAACAAACTTTAACTGTTATTTATGCTAAATATGGAAATGCCAACAACCAGCTGTTAACAGAGAAATTTCCTTATGACGAGAGCTTCAAAGCAGATTATCTTGACAATCCACAGCAAGCCGCAGCGCAAAAGAAATATGCCTATTTATGGCCATTCTCGGGAAGTTTTTCGGCAGTCAATAGCTTGATGGAACTGCCTACGAACAAAGCATTATACCAAAAGATATTGGACGAGCGGGTATTGCCTGGGTTATTGGAATATAGAGATCACACGCGAATGCCTGTTGGATATGCTTCCTACATTAATTCTGCTCCAGTGTCAGACCGATTTTATGATGACAACGTTTGGCTCGGAATTGATTTTACCGATAGCTATGTGCAGACAAAAAAGATGGACTACCTAAAGCATGCAAAAGAGATCTGGACTTTTGTAAAAAGTGGTGAAGATGAAAAGCTTGGAGGTGGAATCTATTGGTGCGAGCAGAAGAAAGAGTCTAAAAACACTTGCTCAAACGCTCCTGCAGCAGTATTCGCACTTAAACTTTTTGAAGCAACGAAAGACAAGGAATACCTGAATGAGGGGCGGCGTTTGTATGAGTGGACGAAAGCAGGACTGCAAGATCCAATGGATAACCTGTATTGGGATAATATTCAGCTCAATGGAAATATAGGTAAAGCCAAGTATTCATATAATTCAGGGCAAATGTTGCAGGCTGCAGCATTGCTTTATAAGCTGACGAAGGAAAAAAAATATCTCCAAGACGCCCAAGTGCTGGCGAAATCTTGTTTAGCCTATTTTTTTCGCACTACGGAGGAAAGCGATTTTCCAATTTTAAAGAACAGCAATTTATGGTTCCATGCCGTAATGATGCGAGGATATGTCAGTTTATTTGAACAGGATGGAAATAAAACATATCTTGACATTTTTGCTAAAAACCTCGACAGGGCATGGGATAAGATGCGGGATGAATATGGACTGTTTGATGTTGATTGGACATTGGAGAAAAAGCAGAAATCCAAGTGGCTATTAGATCAATGTGCTTTTGTGGAGATGTACGGACGTTTGGCGCAGCTAGGGTATTAGGCAAGCTTAGTTCCATCATTAAGCTGTGTCGACGCAGACATAGACATATTTACCTTCTTTCTATACCTAGTGGCTAAGCTGCAATATTTTGATTGGGTGCAGTCCAGTTTGTCCGTTATTATCTAAACGGACAAACTGAAAATATACGCTACACCAAAGCGTGTCTTTACACGTACTTTTTAGCCTCCTTTTTCTCCAGGTATCCCCTAAATAATACCATGAAATAAGCGAGTGCACCAAATACTAAGGTAAGCCAAGGAGTATAGGCTACACCTTTGTTAACAATAATCCATCCTCCGATAGTTGTACCCACAGTTATACCTAAGTTTCCAAATGATGTAGCTAGACTGTTTGCAAATTCCATTGCTTCTGGCGCTGAAGAAATCATATAGGTTGACGCATTCAGAAAACTTGGAGAATAGAGAAAGCCCCATAAAATGATGACAAAAATTGTTGCAAGGGTATTACCTCCAGAAAAGTTTAATAGTATAGGGACTAAGATAGTGCCTGAGAGAAAAAATGCAGTCGTAAATTTTACATCTCTATTGAGCATTTTTCCTGCTGACCAATTTGCCAGTATGCCAATCATTCCAAACACGAATAACATGTAACTGATCATTGTGCTATCCATATCCTTTGCTTTATTCAAGTAGTCAGCAAAGTAGCTATAGGTAGAAAACCAGGCTGAAATCATAAAGAAATTCGTCGCTGTGCTAACAATGAACTTTGGTTTGGTCAATATTTTTAATTGGCTTCCATAAGATTTTTTCTCTTTTATAGGCATCGAAGGAAGAAGCACGTAGATAACGACTAGTGCTACGAAGCTAATGACTGCTTGTACCATAAATGAGTATTCCCAAGATAAATAGCTTGCAACATACGTGGAGAAAGGCACTGTGGTAACCATAGCCAGCGCTACACCGCTAAACACAATACTCATCATTTCGTTCTCGTTTTGTTTATTGCCATGTGCTATCGCAACTGACAATGCTGTAGCAATATAAACAGGTTGCAAAAATGCAGGTAAAATTCTCACCAACATCAATAACCAAAAAGGGGGAGCGAAGGAAGAAACTATTCCAGTAAGCAGAAAAATTGATATCGCCAACAGCATGACGCTTTTGCGTTCGAACCTGGAAGAAAATAAGGTCATAAAAGGTCCTGTTAAGGCAATTACCAATGCAAAAGCACCTAGTAGATATCCGGCTTCATCAATGCTTATACGATAATAATCTGCGAGCTGGGGTAGTATGCCTATGATTCCAAATTCTGTGGTGATAATAGCTAAAAATCCTAAAGCCCCGATGTATGCGTACTTTTTCATGAAAAATCAGTTGAGATTTATTGAGTGTGTTCTTTTGTAAATTCGGCGATGTCGACAATAGCTTCTTTCGTTTCTTTTAATAGGGCACCCATATGCATAAAACCATGGGTCATTTCTTTGTAAAACAGGGTTTTGATAGGAACTCCATAGGCTTTCATGTTTTCTGCCAACACTAATCCTTCATCCCTTAGCGGATCGTGTTCAGCTAATAAAACCAGTGTCGGAGGTGTAGTTTTAAAATCTTTTATTCGTATGGGGATTGCTAATGGATTTGTTTTTTTCTCTGGGGTATTCAGATACCAGTTCCAAGCCCTAACACCTTCCTCCCTGTTAATGATAGGACCGTCTTTATAGACTTTCCACGACTGTGTATCCAGGCTATTATCTGCAGCAGGGTAGATGAGCACTTGAAATCTAAATTGTTGGCCTAGTTGTGTTGAAATACTTGCAGCCAATGCACCACCTGCACTGTCGCCGACGATACCGATTTTGTCCTTGTCCAAATGTAGATCATCTGCATTTTTAATAATCCATTCACTGGCAAAATGAGCATCATCAAGTCCAGCCGGAAATGGGTATTCTGGGGCTAGCCGATAGTCGATAAAAATAATAGCGGCACCTGTTGCATTAGCTAATTGCCGAACCATAGCATCATGTGTTTCAAAACTTCCCGAAACAAACCAACCTCCATGAAGAAATATGATAGCGGAAGATTTTTGGATTTGCATTCCGTTTGGTCTATAGATTCGGATAGGAATAGCGTGGGCATCGTTAGGAATATCAAATTCTTCGATTACTCTGATCGTTTCCTTTTTACCACCGAGCTGAATCGCCATAGTCTCATAGCCTTTTCGGCTCATATCTAAAATGTCTTTGCCGTCAAAAACATGAATCTTTCTGAGTTCATCTACGATTTTACTGATTTCCGGCGTAAATTTAACTGTTTGCATTGTGATAGTCTTTGTCGTTTTACAAGAAATTAACATTGATATTATAAATATTCCGATGAGTTTTTTCATATTGTATCTTCAATTTTGAGTAAAACTAAGCAGAAGTGATACATTTACACACAAAGCAGCTATTTGTGTGATACGAACAAATTTGTAAGTTATGGGAAAGAGAAAAGAGAACTCAACTAATATGCAAAATGAGAAAGCTATCGTAGAAGGATGCGATCTGACATACGCCGTTTGTATGCTTGGAGGGCGGTGGAAATTATTGATCTTATGTAAATTGGAGGGAGGAAAATTACGTTTCAGCGAACTTCGTGACAGAATTAACGGCATCACCGAACGCATGCTTACATTACAGTTAAGGGAACTTGAAAAGGAGGGGCTTATCAGCCGAACTGTATATGCCGAAGTACCTCCTAGAGTAGATTATGAACTGATAGCAATTGCTGAGGAATTAGTACCTATTTGGTCGCAATTGAGTAATTGGGGCGGTAAACATAGAAAACTGATGGAAAAGCAAGTGTAATACGTTGCAAATTATTCCTTCGACATTGAAATCATATAAAATGCAAACAGGGCTGCTGGATACGCTAGCCCTGACCGCATAGCAAAGCCGTAACTTTAACCAATAATGTAATCGATGGTTAAACCCAATAGAAGTACCATTATTGAAAATGTGATTAATCCTAAAATATAGGCAGCCAGTGCTTTCAAATAATTTCCTGCCCTTTTAGCGTCGAAGAATTGTCCTATTGCCCAAGAGCAATATAAGATGCCGACAACGCCACCAACATTAGCTATGCGCATATGAGTAACACCCTGCAAAATGGAAAACACGGCATAAATAAGCATGCCCATTCCCATGACGAAGCATAATAAGATCAATATTTCAAAAAAGTTGTAATTGTACTTTTTGAAAAATAGTTGAATCCACGAAGCAATAAACATACCCATGATAAGGTTGGCATAACCATAATGTCCCTGCACCCATTGAAATAGCACTCCAGTAGTGGACGGTTTAGCTTCGTTGTAAAATACATATTTGTCTTCGACATGAAAAAAGTGAGTAATAATGGAGTAGATCAACGAAGTCACAATGATAAAAATAATCGGTTTGACTAGCCGGCTCCTATTTTCCGAAATGTATTTTTTTACATTTTGGCCGGGAGTGACAATAAGTTCTTTAATCGTATACAATATACCCCGTTCAAAATGAAGTACATGCTCAATTTCATGAGCAATGTAGTGGGCATCTATTCTTTTAAGAACCGCTGGTTGACCACAATCTGGACAGAATTTAGAAGCAATGGTAGCTCCACAGTTTTTACAGTTCATATCAGTGTTTTTTTGGTTGATACTGGTAACGAGACATATTTCGCAGACGTGGAAGAAGTTTTCCTATTACTAAAATACAACATTGCGATAAAAAAATGTTTAGTACGGTTTAAAGGTGAACAGATTAATAGGTAGAGCATCTTGTTTGGTATTCATTTCTTTTGCGCGTTTCATTTGGTATCGGTTGTTATATCGATCAAAAATATTGGAGTTTATGCTAAATTAAGCTACACTTGAGTGTAGTTTTACTGCCCGGTTGTCACTCCTGTTTACGCACATGCTAATTTATTCTCGAATCCTTTTCCATTTTTTTTGTCTGTTTAATGGAGAAGGTCTTTCCAAAATTGTAACTCACACTTACTTTTGCATATCTTGATGATAATTTGTTTATTGACGCTATTGCAATTGCGTTACCTAAACTGGAAATAGGAAATTTTTGTAAGTTAAAAATATCTTCAATAGTTAAGGATATGTTCAGCTTGTCTTTAAGTACTTTTTGTTGCAACCCAGTCGTTATATATCCTGAGGGGCCATATTTCATTTGGAAACTATTGCGTACCGAAGCATAAAAGCCAAGTATTTGAACCGTAGTCTTTGGGAATATATGGATAAAAGTATTGATTGAGCCGTTGAAGTTTAGGCTTCCGGGTAACAAAATATCTTCTGCATTGTTCGATTTGAACGTCGGACGTTGAAGCGATAGGTAGGTGCTGATATTCACCTTGCTTCCAAATTTGTTTTGCAACATGAGATAGCCTCCAATCTGTTGCTGATTATAATCATTATAATAGTTAAACTCTGGACTTGCCACCTCTTGATTGTATCTCGACACATACGCAAACATATTGTTTGAAGAGTTTCCATATAAAGAGAGTAAGATGGAGTGGTTGTCATTCAGTTTATATGAATATTGGAGATCCAGTCTATTGGCAAAATAAGGCTTTAAATAAATGTTGCCATTGGTAAAATAGATCGGATTATTTGTTATTGCAAATGGATTGAGCATGTTGTAACCTGGCCGTTCAATTCTTCTATTCCCCGATAAAGAAATACTGTTTTTCTCATCTAAATTATGTCGAATATTAAAATTGGAAAATAAATTAATATAATTATCTTTTATCTGTTCGCTTCTTGAAACGGATCGCAGTGAATAGTCGAATGATTCCAGTCGCAAACCCACATCGAACGAGAAGCCTTTATGTTTACCGCTCATCGTAGCATAAGCGGCAAGTATCCTCTCGTTATATTGGAGTTCATCTTCCTTATTTCCTTCTGTACCTGCTATATTTCCATTTGTTGCTAAATCCTTAAAGTAGCTTTTGGTATTTGCTCTGTTGTATTTTGTCCCAAATTTTAGATCGATGTCCTTTCCAATGTTATTTATATAATCAGCATTGAATGTCCAGATTTCATAGGGTCTGGTCGTGATAAAATTTCTACTATTGTTTTCTGATGAATTTATTCCGATGCCAGAAAAATTATAAGCCTTTCTCCAAAATGACGTATTATTCTCATTGGAATAGGTAGAATAATTCAGACCAATCGAGAGCTTCTTTTTATTTTCAAAATTTTTATCATAAATAAGATCGACGATATGGAAATGATTGTCTAAAAAAATTAAATCACGTTGTTCAATTCTTCTTTGAAACTCATCTTTCTGATTATAGACAGCAGCGTCGCGTTCGTTTGGAAATTTTCCATAAAAGTAAGCGTACCAATAATTAAAAGAAAGTGTGCTCGTCGAATCAATATGATAAAGTGTATTGGTTTTGATTGAATGCGTCCGTTGGGATCTATGGCTAATCTGCTCTTGCCTATAGAGATAACTTGAATCCGGTAAGTAGTAGTTTTTTACGAGATCATTTCGTCTATGTTGGTCTTCATTGTATGAAAAATTATACCCCAATGAAACTTCAAACTTATTTTTTCTAAGATTAAGATTCATTGATTCTTCTGTGCCCCAAAGTGTAGAAATACTGGCACTGGCAGAACCAAAGAAACCCAGAATGTTATTTTTCTTAAGTCTGATATCTACGATCCCACCATCACCGGATGAATCGTAGGCTGCGCCCGGACTTGTAAGCACATTAACTGAGAGGACATCGTTGCTCGGCAGGGATTTTAGGTAATTTAATAGATCCCGACCACCCATATTGACTTTTCGGCCGTTAACCAACACTGTGGCCCCCTTTCCAAGCAATTGTAATTTACCTTCCAGCTCGTCCACAGTCAATCCGGGCACCTGCTTGAGCAGCTCTGCCATGTTTGTGTTGTTTCCGATGACATTGTTGTCGGTGTTAAATTTATATCCGCCGACAATAAGTTCCAGCGTAGGCTTTTTTGAAGAAACGGCCACCTCTTCAAGCTTATTTTCAATTTTTTGCAGTCTTATTATACCAATATTGATATCGCTCGCATTCATACGCTCAATTCTTTTGGTCTGTGGCTGAAATCCCATATAGCTTATTGTCATGTAAAACGAAGTGCTGTGCCTCAGTTGGAAGTCACCGGTTTCATTTGTCATCGTTGCTTTTATTGGAGCCTTATCACTTGTACGCTCATATAGGTATATTGAAGCTAGATGAACCGCTTCATTGGTAATTGAATCCACTATTTTGCCCTTAACACTAAAAGTCGAATCATCAGCATTGATGATGGCCGTAGAAGCTGTATGATGTGAACCATGAGATAGAGAGAAGAAGAGTAGATATGGAACAAGCAGAAAAATTTGTTTTAGTACATTCATAAATTTAAGTTTCTTACGCTAAGCTTTGATGACGATAGTTTTAATTAGTAGCTACTAGTTAGTCGATCTTTGCGAAAGAATGTTGCATATGATATAATGACTTCTAAACAAAAAAAATGAATGGGGGTAAGGTTAAATACTGCTATTTTTGTTTTTTTTTCTCGTCTATGTGGTGTTTTTGAGATTTTTTTCTTGAATTATTAAAGGGTGTTTGTGTTTGTGGCTGCTAATTTTGATTATTGCTGTAAATAATCTTGTATAGATAGTTGCCTTAAGTTGTCAATTAAAAAATCACGTCCAATTATGAATAGAAAATTTAAAACAATAGCCTTTATTTCGCTATTGTTCATTACGACCGGCATCCAGGCCCAGGTAGATAAATATGTATGGAAAGATTCCACTGAAGGTGGATATGCCTATAAGTATGTGACCAACGATCCCGTTCGTACCCGTTTCTACAAACTTAAAAACGGTCTCACTGTCATCCTCAGCCCGAATAACAAACAGCCTCGTATTCAAGCATACATCGCGACCAAGGCTGGAAGTAAAACAGATCCTAAAGACCATACCGGATTGGCGCATTATCTTGAACATATGCTTTTTAAGGGTACCGACAAATTTGGTAGTCTCGATTGGTCGAAAGAAAAACCATTGTTGGATCAGGTTGACAATCTGTATGAGAAATATAATCATACAACGGATGCTAATGAGCGGGCGGCGATCTATAAAGAAATTGATCGCGTATCCGGTGAAGCAGCTAAGTATGCGATTCCGAATGAGTACGACAAGCTGATGAGTAGTATGGGCTCCAAGGGAACCAATGCATTTACATCTTTTGAACAGACCGTCTATGTGGAAGACATTCCCAATAATGTGCTCGACAAATATTTAACGGTTCAGGCCGAACGCTTCAGGAATCCCATACTGCGTTTATTCCATACCGAGCTGGAATCCGTCTATGAAGAGAAAAATATCAGTCTGGATAACGACAATAGAAAAGCTATAGAAACTATTTTTGCGGCCATGTTTCCGAAAAATAATTATGGAAAACAAACGGTATTGGGCTCTGTAGAACACCTTAAAAACCCTTCGCTAAAAGCAATACGGGAATATTACACGACCTATTATGTGCCCAATAATATGGGCGTGATTATGTCGGGTGATTTCAATCCCAACGATGTTATTCAACGTATTGACAAGTCGTTTTCCACAATGAAACCTAAAGCTGTTCCAGCCTACACTTTTGAAAAGGAACAAGCGATTACGAGTCCCGTTACTAGAACTGTCATGGGACCTACAGCGGAATATCTGCTGATGGGATTTCGTTTTCCAGGGGCGGCTGATCCTGATGCGCAAATGCTGAATCTTATGGCAAATGTGCTGACCAATGGATCCGCGGGATTGATTGACCTAAATCTAGTTAAATCACAGAAATTATTGGGTGCAGGTGCATTTCCCTACGTATTGAAAGATTATTCGATGTTGATACTTCAGGGGAACCCCGGTGCCGGACAAAGCCTGGATGATGTCAAAAACTTATTGCTGAGCGAGCTTGATAAATTGCGAAAAGGGCAGTTTTCAGATGACTTGCTGATCTCAATCGTTAATAATGAAAAGAAAGCGCAGATCAAGTTATTCGATAACTATAGTAGCACTGCGGAGCAGCTCATGTCAGGCTTCACATCGGAGATTGATTGGGCAAAAGAATTGGGTTATACCGATCGATTATCAAAAATTACTAAAGAAGATATCGTACGTTTTGCCAATAAGTATCTTTCTGATGCGAACTATGTTGCTGTCTATAAACAAAAAGGACAGGATGACAAGGTGGATAAAGTATTGAAACCGACTATTACGCCGATTACTGTTAACCGAAATGTTGAATCCGCCTTTTTGAAGCAGATTAACGCGATGCCTGAGCAGGATATCAAACCTAAATGGATTGATTTTGCAAAAGATATGTCAACAGCAAAATTGAAAGATATCGATGTGTTGGCCGTTCAAAATAAAAATAATGAGTTGTTTAGCCTTACCTATCATTTTGATTTTGGAAGCTGGGATAATAAATTATTAAGCCTTGCGGTGGGATATTTGGAGTTTTTGGGTACCAAAGATAAGAGTAGCGAAGACTTTAGCAAGGCATTCTACAAATTGGCATCAGACTTTTCGGTCTCTTCGGGAAATGAAGAAAGTAGCGTTTCTGTTTCAGGGATGAATAGTAATTTCGCAGCATCCATTGCCCTGTTGCACGATCTTATGCACAATTGCGTGGTAGACGAGGGGGCGTTCAAAGCATATATTGAACGCGTCAAAAAGTCGCGGGCTAATGCCAAGGAGAATAAGGCATCCATCATGGAAGGATTAAAAGCGTATGCACGTTATGGAGCCAAAAATCCATTTAACTACACCTATACCGATCAGGAACTTGACGGATTGAAGGCATCTGAACTCGTAGCTGTGTTACATCATCTAGCAAATGCCAAACATCGCATCCTATATTATGGCCCCCAAGAGGTGACTGATCTAGTGAAAAATCTGAAACCTTTAAAACAACATGATTTACCTTATTCAGCGATTGAGAAAGGTATAGAATTTGAGGAAAAGCCTACAAACGAAAATAAAGTCTTGTTTGCCCAGTATGCGATGAAGCAGGCAGAAGTTTTCTGGGTTCGTAATTCCGGATTATTTGATAAAAACCAAATACCTACAGTGGCTTTCTTCAACGGTTATTTTGGAGGCGGCATGGGAAGTATTGTTTTTCAAACGCTGCGTGAATCCAAAGCTTTGGCCTACACCACTTATGCTTACTATGGACAGCCTCAAAAGAAGCAAAATCACGGTATGGTGGGCGCGTATATAGGAACACAATCTGATAAGTTTAAAGATGCCGTTAGCGGTATGAATGAGCTTTTGAATGAGCTTCCAGAATCAAAGGTAGGACTAGAATCAATTCGCACCAATTTACTAAAGTCGTTGGCAAGTGAACGGATTACTGGCGCAGGCATTCTTTCCAGCTATTTGGCCGCACAACGTCGTGGACTTACAGAAGATGCTAGAAAGATAATTTTTGAGAAGCTTCCTCAGCTGACATTTTCAGATCTAAAAGCATTCCATAACGATAATATCAGTCATAAACCGTATATCTATTGCATTGTAGGCGATGAAAAGGACCTAAATGAAGGCCTGATGTCTGGGTTGGGAAATGTTAAAAAATTAACTCTTGATGAAATATTTGGATATTGATCCAAATAAAAAAATATTCAATGTTTATAGTTTATCGGGGCACATCTATTTTGATGGCCCCTTTTTTATTCATTAGCGCTATTTTACGATCAGCTAAAATAGGAACTTTGCGAATTTCAAAGCTAAAGACCAAAAAGTTGAAAGCTGATCTTTTGGAATCTGCAGTGGTAATACTATTTTTTCCACATGAGGTGACGCTTTATTGGTAAATTAGTTCATCAAGAGCATCCTAACATAAGTTATATGTGATTTAAAACAAAATTATATCTGCTCTCAACAGAGCCAGTTGGAACTGTGATTACATCATATCCCAGATCGATATAAGTATCTTTCATTTTGCAATAAGTATTAACGGCTTCTTCCCAGCTTTGCTTTCGCTCCATATCAGTTTCATAAATTTCAGCCCATGGCGGTAATATGAAAACCTTTCTGTTATAAACTGTATCCTTTACAGTCTTAATTTGGTCATCAGTTACAGGTATATTTTCCATTTTCATGTAGCATAATGTATCCACAAGTCCACGATCAAAAAAGACCGTTTTATTGCAACTAACATTGAAAATTTGATGATAAGCCTCTAGCGATTCCTTAAACATCAGTTGTGCATATACGTATTTGTTTTTCCAAGGAACGCCATCACCATTTTTATTCACTTGATCTTTAATGATGGCTCGAGCAGATTCAGGAAAAATTGAAAAGCCCTTTTTATTAAGAAAGTCAACCAATGTTGTTTTGCCAACACCAGGCCCACCTGTGATAATATATAGATTCATTTTTTCTATTGGAGTTTTATTTTCATATTATACGCTTTGGAAGGATATGGTCATAATATTCAGGTATTTAACCGTTAATCTAGCGATTTTATTTCTTATATTAGAAATATGAATAGAAATTTTATAACCATTTTAACTCTTTTAACGATATTTTTATCTGCTTGTTCAGGTACCCGAATTGCCACAATGAGGAAATCAAAGATGGAGCAACTTGAACTGGGGATGTCTAAATCGCAGGTTGTTACTATTTTGGGTGCATCCTATTCAATATCGCAAAAAGAAGTTAGCTATAAGGATACCATAGAAGTGATTTCCTATAGAAATATTCCTTTTGATGATGAATTCTATTTGTTTCGGTTTAAGAATAATAAATTGGAAAAATGGCATCGAGAGTTCCAGCCTATGTACAAGGAAATAAAACCATAGTTTTTTATAATAACAGCGATCCATTCGCAACGAGCTTTTCGGAAAGTTGATAAATTATCTGGATTTTAATCTGGCGATATGCACTTATTCGTTAAACTATAGGTGCAAAAGTTTAAAAGGTTTTATAGATTGCTTTTCCTTAGCTTTGTCGTTTACCAAGAATTGAAAATAGCCTTCCATGGATAATATCATAGCATCTATACGTAAGCATTTTGACATAAGAGATGAGTCTTTAGCAATATTGCTTAGCGGTTTAAAAGAACGGAGTGTGTCAAAAAAGACCATACTGATAAAGCCAGATAGAATTGATAGAAATATTTATTTTGTTGAGAACGGAATTTCTCGGGCATACACAGTACGCGATGGAAAAGAAGTTACATCTTGGTTTAGCAAAGAAGGGGATCTCCTTTATTCAACAAATAGTTTTCACGGACCTGTGCCCGGTTATGAGAGTGAAACAGTTCAGGTTCTCGAGGATTCGTTGTTATATTTTATGCCAATTGATCAATTGGAAGTGCTCTGTCGTAGTCATATTGATATTGCTAACTGGATGCGGTATGTGCATCAAAGAGCCTTTGTGGAGATGGAGCGTAGGTTAATCAACCGATTTTATCTGTCGGCCGAAAAACGCTACGAAGATTTTATGGCAAATCACGCTAAATTAATCCAAAGGGTAAATCTAGGCTATATAGCTTCCTATCTCGGCATATCGCATGTAACACTTTGCGCTTTGCGTAAATAGCATCAATTTCTTTAACTACTTAAAAATTGTTCAAAATCAGATTGTCTACTTTTGCATCTTAACCAAATTACGTTGAGCATGCAAACCTCTTTTTCTAATTTTGATCAGCAAAGAATTGTCTGGGTTGATGTATTGCGTTTTATCGCTATAATCATGGTGATTGCCATTCACTGTTCCGATCCGTTTAATGTGTCGCCCGAAGCGCGATCAAACCCGGATTTTAACTATTGGGGAGCTATATACGGCTCACTGCTCCGTGCCTGTGTGCCTATCTTTGTTATGATTACTGGGCTGTTGTTGCTTCCAGTCAAAATGAACATTGGCGAATTTTACAGAAAGCGTCTTCTGCGGATCGCTGTTCCTTTTTTATTGTGGTCTGTATTGTATAACCTCTTTCCTTGGATTACGGGTGTACTCGGTCTTCCCTCGACGATCATATCAGAAGTATTTGCCTATGCGCCGAAAGACGCCGCCCAAACTTTTATGAGTGCGCTCGTTCAAATTTCCTTAATTCCGATTAAGTTCAATGTTTACACCGTACCTATGTGGTATATCTATATGCTGATAGGCCTATACCTTTATATGCCCTTCTTCTCTGCGTGGGTAGAGAAGTCAACGCCAGGGCAGCGAAAAGTGTTCTTTGTAATTTGGTTATGCACGCTTTTTTTGCCGTATGCCTACTCATTTTATTCGAAGGAACTATTTGGTCTTAGTGCTTGGAATAGTTTTGGTACATTTTATTATTTTGCTGGATTTAATGGGTATTTACTGCTTGGGTATATATTGACACATCGTTTCAAAGTATGGTCCTTTCGCAAAACGCTTTTAGTTAGTATACCCTTATTTGGTATTGGGTATGGAATCACATTTAGTGGTTTTAAATGGATGGTAGCCAATCCGAACTCCAGTGAGGAACAGATCGAACTGTTTTTCTTATATTGTTCGCCACAGGTATTAATGATGACATTAGCCATTTTTTTGTTTGTTCGAACGTTTAAGGTGAAATCATCTAAATGGAGAGAGGTGTTTTCAAATATTACAAAATGCGGTTTTGGAATTTATCTGATACATTATTTTGTTGTAGGTTTTGGTTATTGGCTGGCTAACATACTTGCGATTCCGATATCGTTAAAGATCCCTGTCACTGCAGCTATTGTTTTCTTTATCTCCTGGGGCTTTGTCGCTTGTTTTTATAAAATGATTCCCCGGGCATCAAAATGGATCTTTGGATAATCCGCTTTTATGAAGTAAGCTAATGATTATTATGATGTTTATTTTTCTGAAAAATAGGTTGTATATAGATGCAGATGAATGGAAAAAAAATATATTGTATCTTTAGTGATGGCTAAAAGTAATGTATTTACGTTCAAACAGGTTTTACCTTATCCCACAAGTTGGAGCCTTTTCATTATTATTCCATGTTTGGTATGCTATAGTTTATTATACTATATATTTTTTAAGGCAATATTCCATCTTTCGATCATGATGTTTTTCATGCTCATCTATTTAGGTACATGTTATAGCATTTTAAAAGCGCTGTCCGTACGTATGACAATCTGGTTTGAAGGAGATTTTATGTATATACAAAAAGGAAATGATGCTCCGCAGAAGTACTTGAAAAATAATATTTACGGATTTTATGCTTACAACTATGAAACCGAAGCACCTGCATTAAAAACGTCAAAAATTTATTTTAGGCTATGCTTCACGAATGGGAAAGATATTTATTTAAACGATGTCGAGTATAAAACAAAGTATGATGAGATTAAAGGTAGAAATCTGAAGAAATTTCTAAAATCAGTACAAACAGAGCTGCACTTTACAAAAACAAGTAAACATAATCTTCAAAACATCTATTGGTACTCTAATCACGATGAATAGCGCCAATAATTTAACTAAATTGTAAACATCGAATGATGTATACGAATAGAAGGAACAATGATACCGTTGCTCCTCCTCTTCGTTTACCCTACACTACTGTGCACATCCTATTTAAGGCATCAATACAGCATCTATCACATGGATTACCCCATTCGATTGATTGACGTCAGCAACCGTTACTTTTGCGCTATTACCTTTTGCGTCTTTTACATAAACGTCTTTCCCTTTCATCCAAAAAGTAAGGTCGCCACCTTGCACTGATTTGGTTAAATAGGTTCCTTTGCCATCCTTAATTGCTTGAACGATTTGCGGAGCGCTCCATTTCCCAGGAATCACGTGATAAGTCAATATTGAAGTTAATTGCGCCCTGTTTTCGGGCTTCATTAAATTATTTAGAGCCTCTTTGGGTACTTTATCAAAAGCGTCATTGGTAGGAGCCAAAACCGTAAAAGGACCAGGCCCCTGTAAGGTTTCCACAAGCCCAGCAGCTTTTACTGCAGCAACTAAAGTCGTATGATCTTTAGAATTGACTGCATTCTCAATAATGTTTTTGGAAGGATACATCGGTGCACCACCCACCATAACAGTTTTTTTCTTTGTTTGAGCTTGGCTCATGTAAGTGCTTCCCAATAATGTTGCTGCAGTGGCAGCTGCCCATAAGATTGATTTAATTTTCATGATCTTTATTTTTTACATGTGATTTAAAAGTTTTATATGATCATTTACGATAAAATAGGAAGTTTGGATTGCCATGCAGTATGAAATTTTTATACAATACGTTGCGAAAGACCACTCATCTTAGCTCTGGTTTTTAAACGAAGTAATCGAATTAGCATACTAAACTGGACGACCATAACTATTCCCAATAATTCAAACCTTTATGAATTTGCTGTTGTTTATGTGATGATAACCATTTTGCATGGCATAGTAAATAATAGATGCATCTAAACAAAACATCAGGGATTGTGAGAAGATAATCAAAACGATATTACTCAGTCCTTAAACTACAGTTATGAAGAATAAAAAACAGAGTTTTTTCTACAAGAACAGCCTTTCCATCGTTTTTATTACATTATTTTTTTTAGCGTTCGGAGCCCAAGCTTTTTTCGGATGGAGAGAGCATAACGACGAGTTAAAAGAATTGGGAGGCCAAGCAATTGAATTTTTTGCTTATTTGGGAACTGGGCATTTTTTCTCAGCAACATGTGAAAATTTCCAGAGTGAATTTTTACAGATGGCACTTTATGTGATGCTTACGATTTCACTTCGACAAGTGGGATCAGCAGAATCAAAAGATCCAGAAAAACCTGAACAAGTCGATCGAATCCCCGATCCGGAACGTGAAGGGGCACCTGGTCCAGTAAAGAAAGGTGGTTGGCGTTTAGCGCTGTACCAACATTCTCTTTCAATTGCTTTTATAATCCTATTTATTTTGAGTTGGGCCGGTCATTTGTACGGTAGTTTTAAAGATGCTAATCTTCAAGATTCCCTTCGTGGCAAAGCTGAAAAAAGTTTAATCGATTTTATCGCAGAGCCGCAGTTTTGGTTTGAGACTTTTCAAAACTGGCAAAGCGAATTCTTATCCGTTGCATCTATTGTCATATTGACGATCTTTCTTCGTCAAAAAGGATCGCCGGAATCAAAACCAGTAGACGCTGCACATACAGAGACGGGCAAAGGTTAGCGTTTGCTATGCAAAAAGTATCATTTAAGTATTGAACTAAACACTTCATAAAAGATGAATTGAACAACACGTAAATTGACCGAATTTGAGTTTTCAAAAATTTTACCACTACTCAGATAATTTGTAACAATGGTTTAACTTGCATACCGACGACCGAACAGCGGAGTGGCTGTGATACGATAAAGGCGATAGATCGAGCTATGTCTTCGGCATATAACATTTCCATAGCTCCGATTTTTTCACGCTGCTCTTCGGGCGGATAAGGCTGCATATCGGTTCCGACCGATCCGGGTTCAATAAGGGAAACCTGTATACCCTTCGGATTAACTTCTTTGCGTAAAGATTCGGTAAATGCCTGAATGCCGCCTTTTGAACAGACATAAACAGAGCTCTGTGCCTCGCGGACATCTGCACTCATGGATCCTACATTAAGGATGTGTCCTGATCCGTGGGGAACCATCCTCGACAACGCAGCCTGTGAACAGCTCAGATAGGCAAGAATATTGATACGTAATAAATAAGCCTGGTCTAAATAGGTTCCTTCGTCAACCGATTGATAAGCGATGGCGGCATTATTTATCAATACGTCCAACTGATCATACATACGGTCAAACTCCTGAAAGAGAACCTTTATTCCATCTTCTGTAGCCAAATCCACAACAATACCGTTTAGCGAGCCAGCACATGTAATTTTATTAAAATCTTCCAGTGTGTCCTCCAACTGCCGTTGGTGATGACCGCATATCAGAACGTGATTTCCCATCGATGCGAGTAATAATGCCGTTGCACGTCCAATGCCTGTCGTACCACCGGTAATCATTATATTTTTATTCTTTATCCATTCTGGCAGGACAGAATTTTCATGATTTGTTTGTTCTTTTATCATCATTTTATAATTAGTGACTATTTATTCTCAACCGCATTCAGGGAACGTTTGCTCATCTAAATTCGTTTGTCACAGCTTTTTAAGGCGTATTTGTTCGCCTTTTTACGTATTTACCGACAAAACGATTCCTCCATAGAATGGTTCATCCCTAACAATAATCTATCATAGTTATACACCTCTGGGGCTTGATATAAGACATCCCGCCTTCAGATTAATCAAAAGTATTATGACACGAGACGGAATCAATAGAAGTTTTTGGCAAAGCGCTGAATCTCCCAGTGTTTCATCGGACTTCATCGATCTAACATTTGACACCATTATCGTTGGAGCAGGAATTACGGGCGTTACTTTAGCGAAGGAATTACAAGATCGGGGTTTTAAGTGCCTGCTTTTAGACAAGGAAAATCCCGGATTCGGTACTACGGGCGGAACTACTGCACATATCAATAATTTTTACGATGCTTCCTATAATGAGATTATCGATAATTTTGGAGAAACAGCAGCGCAACAGCTGCTTCTCAGTACATTTGATACCGTAGATTACATCAGAAATAATATCATCAGAAATCGGATCGGCTGCGATTTTTCTGTATGCGATTTTTTTTTGTTCAGCGCAGAGGAAGGACAAAACGAGCAACTTGATCAAATTTATGCAGCACATCAACAAATTGGATTGAAGACATCTCAGGTAAATTCGATCCCCTTTAACGTTCCTTTTAAAAAAGCGATTCGCATTGAGGGACAAGCCCAATTTCATCCAATTAAATATATCGACGGATTATTGTCTGCCTATATCAATAAAGGTGGTGCCATCCTCACCAATCAGACTATCGAGGATTATGACAATGATGAAAATAGAATTACCATAAAGACAAGTGATAAAAGAATCTTTACTGCCAAGAATTTGGTTTGGGCAACGCATACACCACCAGGAAAGAATAGATTTAATTTTCTATTAGCACCTTACCGAAGCTATGTTGTGGTGCTGAAACTTTCCCAGGGGTCATCTGAATCCGGACAAGCTGCTGATTTGTATGATCCTTATCACTACTTTAGGTATCACCAGGCTGGGGACGTGCAGTATTTGATTGTTGGTGGGTTTGACCACAAAACTGGAGATGAAAAGGATACGGAGAAGCATTTTGATGAGCTGAAGGAATGGGCCGATGAGCATTTCGATTATGAAGAATTGGTTGCTCAATGGTCATCACAGTATTATGTGTCAGCAGATGGCTTACCTTATATCGGGAGAATGCCAGATGAATCAAATGTTTATATTTCCACAGGGTATGGTGGTAATGGGATGACCTTCGGTTCAATGGCCGCTCTGATCATTCCAGATTTAATTGAAGGTAAGGAAACTCCTTTATCTAAATTAATGTCCCCCGCCCGCGTAAAACCTATTGCAAGTGTTAAAAGTGTGGTCGACGAAGGGTTGAATGCGGTTAAGCACTTCGTTATGGACAAGCTTTCACCAGAGACAATAAAAGAGCTAGATGACATTCCCAAAGATGGTGGGAAAGTTGTCCGTTTTGAAAACAAGACATTGGCAGCCTATAGGGATAAGGAGGGTACATTATTTTGTTTAAATTCAGTGTGTCCACATATGGGTTGTACGGTAGCGTGGAATCCTTCAGAGCATACGTGGGACTGTCCGTGCCACGGATCCAGGTTTGATGTCAATGGCAACATGTTAAATGGGCCGGCTACCAAAGGTCTTTCTAAAATCGACGTACATATTTAATACAGCTCGTATGTTATCCTTAATAATGTAAGATTTTCAAAATCAGTTTTATCGAACGATATTTAATTATCCAACATTATGTCCAACCCAAAACTGCTTAAAGAATATTAGAGAGTCTTGAGATTTGTAGACAGCTTGATCACTTCCAAGGTATAACTTACATAGATTTAGGTCAATTATGATACGAAAGGCATTGTTAGATTAAGTAGTTTTTATATAGCTACTTAAATAGACAGTAATAGTACCACAAGCGACCGATTTTTACCCAAAATTTATCCCAACACAACCATTCTTTATTTTGTACTGTTCAATCTTCGAATGGTTTAAAATTTAAACTCATAAGATATGAAAAAAATTAGTATATTGATATTGACAGTCCTCGGCCTTTGGGGATGTGGCAATAGTAGCAACAAAGGAAATCAAGCTAATGGAAGCTATGATTCTTCTACTAGTGTAGATGAAGGGCAGACAGGTGTACGTACGGGTGACTCTTTAGGCAGTGACAGTACAGATTCTTTACAAAGACAACCTTCTCCCGCCAAACCCGATTAAATGATTTGCTTTTACAGAGGCTAAGTTTTTAACGGAGCTTAGCCCCTATTTTTCTGTTTCGACGTAGTGAAGGGGAAGATTAACTGTTGTCGAAGTGATCATCGTGGATAAGTCTAAATAGACAACTTGGCGATTTTAGCATTTTTATTATTGTGATTTTATTTTCTTTTAGTTATAATTACGATTGCGTGCTTAACGCTTTTCTTTATTATATAATTTAGAAAATAAATTTTGTTTTGTAGCGTTATTGTTAAGAACGAATATATAGATGTTTAAAATACTTTTAGTTGATGACCATGAGGTTGTTCGTAGCGGAATCAGGCTATTACTTGAATCTAATCCCAGCTTTTACATCATTGGTGAAGCAGCCAGTGCAAAAGACGCTCTATCATTTATAGAACAGCAGGATAAGCCCGATTTTATTTTATCAGATATTAACATGAGCGGTATGGATGGAATTTCCATGGTTCGGATAATCAAGAAAGTGTATCCGCAGATCAAGATAGCCATTCTTTCCATGATAGAGGAAATTGATAAAATACTCGAAGCATTTGATGCTGGTGCAGATGGTTATTTATCGAAGAGTACCGAGATTCAGGAACTCTTATTTGGTATAATGCACATGACCGAAGGCAATAAATATGTTACGGCCTTTTTGAGTGTACGCATTGTAGAAGGATACCGCAATTTTGTGCCAAATCGTATCGACAGGGCTGCGGTCGCCGATCATTATGGTATCACGGAACGAGAACTTGAAGTATTGGTGTTAATCTCAGAAGGGCTTACTAATAGTGAAATTGCAGAACGGATTTTTCTAAGTACCCGTACAGTCGAGGGATATCGCCAGCATCTGATGGAAAAGACAAAAACCAGAAATACAGCCGATCTCATCCGGTTTGGCTTTCAGCAGATGCTATTGCAATAATCCAGGGACCCAAAGATGTAAAACCAGGTTTAGCCTTTTGGCCCTGGGTGTAATTGCTTAGTGGGTTGTAATCCTCACCAATCCAGTGCCAGTTAATTCGTAAAACCCGTTACTTATTTGATTCACAGGTTGATAGGAAGATTTTAATTTTTGTTCTACCGTAATTTTGGTTAAAGTTTCCTTTGAGAAGCCTAGGAGACTCATCTGAGCCCTGAGCAAATCACTGCCCTCCAGCCTGAAAGTAACCGAGTTTTTACCGATTCGGAAGTTTGATATTGGATAATTTATAAATACGGTTCCGTGCAGATTTCCAACTGTGAAATATTGCCGTGGTATGACGGCGAAGGCCAACCCAGCGCCATATACTTCCTGACCAACTTCACCGCTTTTCTCCCAGCCGTCATGTATATCTTCCAGTGGAATCCATAAATCCTTTTGAATCTCGCCCGTTTTGGTATTTTTGGCAATCATTTCTTCCGGGAGAAGCGGAGGGTAATAGTACGCCAGTCTGCCTGTCGCATACTTGATAAATTCGGGGATCAATATTCTTAGGGCTGGTAGAATTGTTATCCCTGCTGCCGCTTCAAGATAATGATGCAGGGCAGCAAATACTTCCAACTCTTCGTATGCTGCCGTATATGGCGCATCTTTCAAAGGAAATACAGAGAAGAAATACGGAAAATTTTTGCCGTACCCATAATTGCACTCCCACAATTGGCAATTTTCGAATATACCGGCGAGGCAGCAATAGCTCAGCTCTAAGTAATGAATATCCTCGGTGATCTTATACATTTCCAAAAAGGCACTTGCAGCGAATGCTGTATTGTTGGCCTGATAGAATATATCAAAGGCTAGGCCATCTAAGCTTTTAATTGCTCTGCTTGCTTCCAAAAGAAATCGTTTTTCTTTTGTCAGCTGCCATGCCAAGAGCATAACGTGCGCATATGATCCCGGAACATCCTTTTCGCCTCCTTTGCCCGGAGCGGTTTCGGCTTTTAATACTTCTAGCGTTGTCATTTTATAAAATACAGGCCATTTATAGTTAAAATGCCTTGCAACCTTTATTGCATAATCTATCGAACTTAAAAAGAGTTTTTTAGCCATCTTATTTCCCCGCAATGCCAGTCGCGCTAGGTTTAACAAGGGATGATGTAGATACCAGGAGTCCATTACCATCTCACTCTTTTGCTCCTCTGAATGATCCAAGTCTTCTGTTAGTGAGGGATGCCACCTGACCAAACTCCGTATAGACTCATCATAAAAAGATGGGAGACCATCTGAAAGTTCTTCCAGCATGGGGTGGTGCTCTCCAGTCCAGGCAAGGTATTCATGCAATGGTAGGATGACGGCAAGCTGTACCATGATCTCTGCAGGAGTTTTGTAGTCACCCACATAAGCATTCAGATAAGGGCTGCCGTCCGTTTGTGTCCAGCAGCCTTTATTGTTAGAGATATTATCGAGTATTTTTTCAGCTGTCGGCAACCAATTATGTTGGCTTGCTTCGGGCTTAGGTAACAGCAGGTAGACTGATGCGAGCAAATCAAGGTAACTTTTAACGATTTCATTATCATTTTCAGGGATATTTTCATCCAGCTGAACGAATGCATCCGAAATAATATATTCTTCATTGGCTGGCAGTGGCTTTTCGGCGTTGACAGGAAACTGGAATCCGAGCTCGGGCCATTCGCCCCCGACTGTTTCCCGGAGGGATACCTGTGTTTCTTGACAGTAGGGGGACATGGCTGTCAGATTCTGGAAATAAAACACAGAAACGGCTTTTGGCTTTGTCATACTAAAGTAGAGCTGTCCCGACCGCGAGCCTACCTGCTTGGTATGTACTTTTCCTGCTGTATTTTCGGTCTTCCCATTTTGAGTCAAGGGAATAATATCCCGTGGCCAGAAGGGGATGAGCAGCGGTAATTTTGTTCTTAGGGTCGTGGTGTAACGAAAGACGGCATGCTTACTTTCCGGAAAGAACAGAATGATTCGATAATAGGCAAGCCTAGTCGAAGCAGTAATCAGTATCTCATCAGGTGCTTCGGAGATCGTCACTTTTTCAAACCGGCTATTCATTCCAAAGGCAAGTCTAAAGGCTATCTTTGCACCTTTTGGCCAGATAGCTACGAGCCAAATCGAATCACCTGCATTATGGATTTTGAGTTTGTATGCTTTTAAATCTATTTCGAAAATCGGCATAGCGTCTGCAATATCGGACTGGACAGTTGCCGTCCATGGAGTGACAGGATTTATCATCATGCTAATTTCTTAATTGTATAATGTGCTTGTTTTATACATGAAGGCGGGTACCTCGGCAATGGTTTTAATAATCGAATTTTATGTTAAAACTACGTTCAAAAATGTATTTTCCCTGTTTTTCGGGCAAGGAATAAATAAGTTAGAAGTTGGTAAGATTTGTGACGAAAGATGGGAAGTACTTAGCTGAATAGCTATAAAATAAAGGACGGCGGATTGAGAAATATCGATGAACATTTCACAGAAAACAGTAAAATAAAAGCCCGAATTACCGGGCTTTTGAAATTCGTTATGCTGACTGGTTTACCGAAGAGACGGCTATCTCTGTTAATAACACATCGGTTTGTTTTTCCTCATCAAGTGTTTGTTGGAGCATTTGCTCTGCTTCAGTATGATTCATTAGTTTTGCAAATGTAACCAGGCAGCCATAGCTCGCGATCTCATAATGCTCAACTTTTTGTGCAGCTGAAATAAGGGCTGCATCTAACGCTGGATCGCCTTCAAAATTTTCGATGATTTCATCTGCTTCCTCCAGTAGGCCTTCCATCGCTTTACACTTTTTGCCGCGGGCAGGAACGCCCAAAGCTCCGAATACCTCTTTAAGTCGTTCGATCTGCCCTTCAGTTTGGCTGTGGTGTTCCTCAAACGCTTGTTTCAATTGTTCGTTTTCTGCCGCTTTGCTCATTTTCTTTAAACCTTTTAAGAGCTGTTTCTCCGCGCCTAGAATATCTTTTAATTCGTCTACAAACAATTCATGTAAATGCTCATTTGGCATTTGTTCCTGATTTTGATTCGATTTTGCCATAATTCTTTTTTGGAGATGGACATGAGTCGTGAGAAGATCGTTTTTAAAATTCTCAATTTTGAATGATCACTCATATTACTGCTATGCATATCCACAGCTCACCACATGCGCAGGAACTTTAGGTTATAAATATTAGAAACATAGATCTCTGCCACTGCGACAATGATAATTCAGTTTTTTATTTCTTTTGGTTAAATAGCTAATGAGGAATTTCGTCTTCCATAGTAATGGAATCGTGATATTATCCCCAATTCTACTTGAATTATGAAAACCAGCGAGTCTGCCTTCTAAAAATACGTTTAATGAATCTTTCTCTAGTGGTATTGCAATAGCTTTTGCTATGGCCAGACTAAGCCTGCTATTCCATTCTAAGGACTAAAATATAGATAGTTGATTATTTCAGCTAAATGCCAAAAACACGAGTTAGATGCTCTTTTTTATACGTGTTCGATGCTCTTTTTTTCGTTTTATGGTTTCAACTTGTATATTTGATGGGTTGAGAGCCTTTTAAAATTACGGACAGTTACTTGAGTTTCTTGGGTTAAAGATGAATAGGACTTTATATAAAGATGAGGAAATCTTTAAGGAGATTGTAGACAAGTGCTATTCCCAATTATGTGCGTTCTCGGTACAGTATACCGATGCCATTGAAGTTTCCGAAGACTTGGTGCAGGATGTATTGCTTCGGTTTTGGGAAGATAAGAAATACCGTCTCTCCACAGAAAGTCTTCGTGGCTATATTTTTAAAGCTGTGCGCAATGCTTCCATAGACTATATCCGAAAAAATAGAACACAGCTGTTTACCGATCTGGAAGAAGCCGCCTATCTTGCAGAGGAGGAGGTATCCGAGCGCGAACTAAAGGTAAAGCAACAAGCCTTGCACGATCTTCTCAATCTTCTCCCCGCGCAGGAACGCCGGGTATTGCTTGCCATCGTCGTCGATAATAAAAAATATAAGGTAGTGGCCGAAGAAATGGGTATTTCTGTGAACACCGTAAAGACCCACCTTTCCCGTGCGATGAAATATTTGCGAAAGAACAACATTAATATTTTAACTTTTTTTCTTTTTTATTGATTTTCGTGTCACCCATTTTCCACATCCTTTCGTCCTTCAGTTAACAATCCAATAAAAAAACCTGAAATGGATGAAAAAATAGTGACCTTGTTCCACAAGTACACAGCAAACACATTGTCGAAAGATGAATATGCTGAACTGTACGCTTGGGTCGAGCATAATGAGGAAAATAGACAATATATGGCTACGTTTATACGGTTGTACAAAACGCAGCTTATGCAGGAAACATACAGATCTGTAGATCCGGATAGCGCATACAATTCAATCCGATCGCGTTACAACAAACGTAAAAAAAGCATACGCATTCGCTATGCCGCGGTAGCGGCGGCGTGCTTAATCGCCGTTATCTCTACTATCGCTATCCTATACCAACGAGCAGGAGAGGGGAATCATCGCCTAGAGCAGCTTGATTTCCAAAGGTCAGTCCAGCCCGTATTATTTTCCTCAACAGATGGCGAAGTAAAAAGTCTGAAAAATGGCGGAGAACTGATCTCTGCTAATAGTACTGATACTGCTGCCATATATCATACCGTGCAAACCCAGCGTGGAGGTAATTTTAAGTTGGTACTACCAGACCAAAGTATCGTTTGGCTTAATGCGAATACCAAGATCCGATATGCCGCTAATTTTTTAGCCAATCGTACACTCGAACTTGAGGGAGAAGCATTTTTTGATGTGAAAAAAAATGGTACTGCATTTTACGTGAAGAGTGGCGGTAATACGATCAGGGTGCTCGGAACCCGTTTCAATGTGTCGGCGTATGCTAGCAAGCCTGTCGTGACCACCTTAGTCCATGGCTCTGTGGAGGTATCGAATAGCCGTGATCGGTTGGTACTCGTGCCACAACAGCAAGCAACCAGTGTAAAATTGGACGCACCCATGACACTTAAAACTGTCAATACGGACATCTACATCTCGTGGATGGATGGAGTATTCGAATTTCATGGTGCAAAGCTCGAAGATATCATGGAGCAACTGGCACAATGGTATGAAATTGAGGTCGTCTATCAGAGTCCAAAGCTGAAAGATGTTCAGTTTACCGGGAGCTTATTCCGTGATAATTCAATTGCATATTCTTTACAGATTATACAGGAGATTTCAGATGTAAAATTTCGTAATGAAAATGGTAGACTTTATGTCTATAAGTAAGATTTCAAACTAACCACCAATTATTTTTTTATTATCTATGAAGAAAAATGAACCCGAAAAATTATGGTTTGGCATCGCAAGTCGGTACAAGCTGTTGGCTTTATTTCTATTCTGCTATACGTTTGTAATGGGACATTCGCAGGAGCAGAATCGGATTTCTATCCAGGCAAGAGCCATCTCCGTGATCAATGCATTGGATCAGGTGAAACAGCAGTCGAATATAACGATCATGTATCAAGATGAAGTCATCGACAAGCAGCAAAACTTAGACCTCAGTCTGAAAGATGTAACGCTCACAGAGGCCTTGGCTATTATCTGTATGCGGGCTGGGCTACACTACACGGTACGTGATAAATATGTATTGATTACGCGTGCCAAAGAGGCAACAAAGCCCTTATCTTCCACGTCTGCTGCGGTCAATAGACCAACTGTTGTACAGAAACGTTATGCACGTGGTCGTGTAATCAATGATGCGGGGCAACCATTGCCAGGAGCCAGTATCGCGGTGGAATCAACAGGATTTTCGTTATCTACAGATGCCAATGGTTCTTTCTTAGCAAGCATCCCAGCCGATCGTAGTGTCGTATTGATCATTACGTTTGTTGGTATGGAGCCTAAGCGAATATCCATAAAAGCCGGATCTACCGATGCGCAGCTTGGTGATGTGCGTTTAGAGTTAAAACAGAACAAAATTGAAGAGCTTGTCATCACGGGGTATCAACAGATCAAACGCCGTAATCTGACTGCATCCGTTTCGTCAGTTACTATGGATGAACTTAAGATTCCTGGCGCCACCGACCTAAACAGAATGCTGGAAGGAAGAATTCCAGATATGGTAGTTTTTAATAATAGTTCGGAAGTTAACGCGACACCTCGCTTAAGGATACGCGGGACATCAACAATCATTGGTAACCGTGAGCCACTGTGGGTGGTCGATGGTATCATCGTGACGGATCCGGTTAATTTGTCGGCAGACGAGTTAAATAATCCAGATTACATAAACCGGATAGGTAATGCAATATCGGGATTGAATCCGCAGGATATCGAACGATTGGATGTACTGAAGGATGCTGCTGCAACAGCACTCTATGGTGCACGTGCAGCCAATGGAGTCATCGTCGTGACTACAAAGCGCGGACGTGTTGGAAAGCCTTTGATAGCTTACGGTACTCAGATGACGGTAAGACAGCGTCCCCGATACACCGATGGACGTGTCAATTTGATGAATTCGCAAGAGCGCATTCAATTCTCTCAGGACTTAGTATCTAAACAATTTATATACCCATTAGATATGCCATTGGTAGGATATGAGGCAGCTTTATCCGATCTCTATTCTGGCACCCTTAATGAGCAACAATTTCAAACTGAGGTAGCTAATCTCTCGACAAGAAACACCGATTGGTTTGATATCCTTACCCACAATTCCCTGTCGCAAGATCATGCATTAAGCGTGTCTGGTGGCAATCAAGCAACACGATATTACATATCGGGCGGATATACAGATGAAAGTGACGTAGTGAAAGATGTTCATAACAGACGTTATACTGTGTCTTCCAATCTTGATCTGACGCTGTCCGACCGACTCTTTGCAGTTTAATCTAAAGGGAAACCTGAATCAGAGGAAATTTACGCAGAATAGTATCAATCCGATTAATTATGCGTATAGTACAAGCCGCGTAATTCCTGCCTTCAATGCTGACGGCACTAAAGCATTTTACAGGCGTTCTGTTCCAACTGTCGGCTACCTGAATTTTAATATACTGCACGAACTGGAAAATAGCTTTCAAAAAGTTGACGGAAATGGAACGACAGCGACCGCCAATGCGCTGTTTAAGGCGACTAGTTGGTTAAAGATCAATGCCGTGTTGTCAGGGGGCGTCATCAACAATGTGCAGGAGAGTTATTGGGGCGATCAATCATTTTATGTGTCCAATTTGCGCCTCAGTGAATATGGACAGTCTCCTCCTGCAAATAGTCTGTTACCATATGGAGGGGAATTGTCTCAGACAAACAGTAATACCAAGAATTATACCGCGCGTCTGCAGGCAAATGTTGACAAGACATTTGGTAATCGTAATCAGCACTACCTAAATTTTGTGTTGGGCACCGAGGCCAATACGACGCAGTATGTGAGTTATGCCGATATACAAAGAGGATATTCTCTAGAGCGGGGACGTAAATTTGTGGAGGATATTCCAGCTACATTTACAAACTATACCAACTGGATTTTACGAAATAGACCTGTAATAGTGGACAATAGGCGAAACCTTCTGTCGGTCTATTCAACGGCAGCATACACCTATAACGATTATCTGACCTTAAATGCAAATACACGATTTGACGGTTCTAATCAGTTTGGGAATAGAAGTAATGAGCGTTTGTTGCCTGTATGGTCGGTGTCGGCAATGGCTAACATCAAAAGTATGTTGGACGCGGATGGTAAGTGGGCTTACCTTGATGATCTATCTTTGAAGGCATCTTACGGACAGCAAGGAAATATGTTGGACAATCAAAGCCCTGTACTAACATTGAAGCGAGGAAGTTACAGTGCTTATTACAATGAGCCTATATCAACAGTAGACAAGTTGGCCAATCCAAACCTGAGGTGGGAGAAAACACATTCCACCAATGTTGGACTTGATGCGATATTCTTTAAAGGCCGTTTGATGGTCGGAACAGAATACTACCATAAGCGTACCGTAGATGCTTTTATGGATAAGCCGATCTCCGATGTCAATGGATACACTTCCTATATTGTCAATTCCGGTGTGATTTCCAATAAAGGTTTTAATATTAATCTGACGACAGTGCCGGTTAGAAGCGAAGATTGGCGGTGGATGCTTTCAGCGTCGTATTCCAAAGTACGGAATACCATGTTGACAGCTCCTGGGCAGAGTACGTATCAGTTAAGTAACTTCTTAAATGGTACGGCAGTTGTACAGGACCAACCTGTGGAGACGTTTTATTCTTATCGTTTTGTAGGTCTTAGCCCTATTGATGGTGGTCCATTGTTTGACGACTGGGAAGATCGGCAGAGTGAATTGGTGGGATTAGGACAATACGATACGTATACACGTGTGCTAGAACCAAGTGGTGTGCGAATGCCAACATCGACGGGTAGTATAAATAACACAGTAAGTTATAAATCATTACGGTTTAACATCGGCCTGGTGTATGGATTAGGTGCTAAGACGAGATTGTTTAAGTTATTAGGCAATGTTCAGACGGGTTTCTCGTCCGAAAGAAATTTCAACAGGGATTTATTGGATGCCTGGCAGAAACCCGGAGATGAGCTGACGACGCGTATCCCTGCACTTATGAGTACATCATCCCCCGGATATAATTATTACACACAGCATTGGGGTTCAAATGGAAGCAATGGTGTTGCCGTTATTGGATCCAACGCTTGGGAGATGTATGATCTATCTGACGCTAGGGTCGTTAATGCAAATTTTTTGCGGGTCAATAGCGCATCACTCACCTACGAGTTTTCCAAGGAAATGCTTGCCCCATATAAGTTGTCTCGTTTGGCATTAACCCTGGGGGCGACCAATCTCCATGTATTTGCTGATAAACGTCTTCGAGGACAGATGCCATCACAAAGTGGTTTTTCTGATATACAGTTGACAGATACACCTACATTTACGTTTGGCCTTAATATCAATCTATAGTCTTCACGACTTATCTAAAGTAATATACCATGAAATTATCGCATTATATATTTTTATTGAGTACCATTGCGCTCGGCGCCTGTTCAAAATACCTGGAGGAGGTCTCACAAGACCAATATCATGTACAGGCCTATACCGATTTGGATGAACTGCTATTGGGAGCTGCTTATTATCCAGTTAAGAAATCTGCTCCCGTACAAGAGACGGAGAGTATGGGCGGATTCATCCACTTTCTGGGAGATGAAATGGAGGAACAAAATGGTGGTCTATCTGGGCAGTATGTTTTTGATACAAAACAATTTATATTTGGCCAGTACACGTGGCAGCAACGCGTTGGTGTCAATGAAAGCAATACAGGGTTTGCCTCGGAAAATGAAGCTTGGAGTGAAACGTATAAACTGATCAATGTTGCCAACAGTATTATCGCGGCTGCCACTAAATTACCGAAGGCCACCACTGACCAAATTCAGGGAGCCAACCGTGTAGAAGGCGAAGCGCGATTTCTTCGTGCTGCATACTATTTTTGGTTAGTCAATCTCTATGCTAAACCCTATGTAGCATCCACTGCCAGCGCAGACTTAGGCGTACCGCTCAAAATTCAGGAGGAAGTATTAGACGTATTGTATCAGCGTAATACTGTGCAGGAGGTCTATGATCAGATTCTATCAGATTTAGAGATGGCAGAAAAACTATTGGATAATACAGGCCCCCAAAGATCTCTTTATAGGGCGGACATTACGACCGTTCATTTGTTATTGAGTCGCGTACATCTGTATATGCAACATTGGGAAAAGGCATTTGATTATGCCGACAAAGTTGTCACTGCTCGTCCAGCACTTGTCGACCTCAACAGTTCGCAGGGATCTTTCTTGCGAAAAGAATCAGTAGAGAATATTTTTTCAATGGGAGGAAATGATGTCTCGCGTAATATGTTAAACAGTGTACAAAGTTTTCGTGTGGCGCATGACTTGTATCAAACCTACAGTGATGATGACTTGCGCAAAACACGCTGGTACTGGGCTATGGGAGATTTTGTAGGGTATACTAAGACACCTTCTTCGGGGGCAGCAACATTGCCGAGTAATATCAGTTATTACAACAACCAATATTTCAGTTCAGGCTTTACAGCGGTATTGTCTCCCGTATCCGACAAATTCTTGTACCGTACAGCAGAAGCCTACCTCAATAAGGCGGAGGCATCTGCATATCTCAATAGAGAAAGTGAAGCCAGAGCAGCGTTGAATCTGTTGCGTAGTAAGCGCTATAAAGCAGGATCTGCTTATGAAGCGAAAGCTGGCGGAAATGAGCTGATCCAGCGTATACGTACCGAACGTCGTCTGGAGCTCGCGCTAGAAGGACACCGCTGGTTCGATCTACGCCGTTACGGTGTCAATAATGTACTTCCCCAATCCAAACGGATTGTCCATAATTATACCGTTTATTCAGGACGTGTTTCAACAACTATGGTAGAGCGCCGCCAGTATGTGCTAGAAGAGAATGATCCAGGATACACGTTGCCACTGCCACAAAGTGTAATCGATTTTAACACGGGAATGATCAATAATCAACGGCCCGTGAGAACATTTACCTTAATACCCCGCTAACCATAAGAGCATGAAAAACCTAAATTATTTTATAGTAATAATCGTTGTAGGATGTTTGACATCTTGCCGAAAGGAGGCTCCGCTTAAGGTGCAAGAAGATCCTCGGAGCGCTTATTTCCTACCAAATGAATCCGCCACTGACGAAGAGTCTATCATGCGTAGATCATTCTTTACCGAGGAGAAAAGTTATCTTTTATTTAACGATACTTTGCGTCACGAATTTTTGGGCGTCGATTATAATGGAGACAAGCAATATCGTACAGAACGTTTGAATATGGGCTATATTTTGGCTGGTACGGTAGACGGACTACAGTCATTTACGCATTTACTCCTGCCAAATATAGAAGAGAAGCGTGCGTCTGTTGCATTTATGAAAAATTATGTATTGCCCGATCTACCTTATGTGCTGCGACCCTATTCTTGGTTTCTAACCAGTAGTACAGAGATCATCGATGTGCTAGGAATGCCATCCTACCCGGTTGCGATAGCGGGAGAGCGTAGTGTCGCTGTATCGCTTGGTGGTATTGCGACATTGTCGGACAACCAAAAGACCGTCTTGGCCAGTCAGATAATTGCTACGACTGTTGCCTATAAGGTTGCAAAGCTTGACGACGTAGCACAGCGTTTTTATGCGGTCAGTCAAACGTTGTACGGTACACAGTTTCCTGTAGTTAGTTATACAGAAGAGGAAAATAAAAGAGAACTCCTTCAACGTGGATTTATTGTGCAAAATTGGTTTATAGAAGGTTTGTTTTTATTATATGGTTCTATTCCGTCTCGTGAAAAGGATTTAGAGTCGTATGTAAAATTGGTGTTTACGAGTACCGATGAGGAAGTAAATGCGCAGTATGCCCAGTATCCAGTGGTCATGCAGAAGTATCGGTTGTTGAAGACGATTTTTACCGAGGAAGGATATTTGAATAGATAATAACGAAATGATGAAAAGATATTATAAGATATGTATTTATATCGTCCTTGCTTTGCTCTTGGTAGCCTGTGCGGATAAGCAGGACAATTTGAAACCTGTGGTGATACCAACAGGGAGAGGGACCTTTACCGATAGCCGTGACGGCTTAACGTATAACTGGGTCCGCTACGGGAGATTGGAATGGACGGTTGAAAATTCGCAGTTTGATACCGGTAATAGAAAGAATTGCACCATATACCAATCGTATGGATGGGAGCAGGGACAGCCATTGTTGTTAGACAATGCAGTTCGATATGGTTACCTCTATACGATCGAAGGAGCAAAGCTGGCGGTGCCAACCGGCTGGCGTCTTCCAACAGATGAGGATTGGAAGGCCTTAGAACAGGAGTTAGGCATGTCTGCTGCACAGGCTAATGCATTGGACTGGCGCGGAGAGCATGTGGCTGACTTGATGAAGCATACCAGTTCAGAGCGTGGTTTGGATATTAAGATGAGTGGATATTTTACACCCTACACCGTTATGGCAACATCAGGATACCGGTTCATGGGCTCATATGCTTTTTTGTGGACAGCGACAAAGGATGAGGCCAAAGAGGGGGAGTACTATTTTTATCGTAAACTTCTATGCAACAGCGGGCAGGTTTACCGAGAGAGTATGGAGCCCAATCAAGCTATGCTTAGCGTACGTTTCGTCCGGGATGTGGCCGCACAATGATATTATATAATAGAAGATTAAAATTAAAATTAAACAAATGATGATAAAAAAGATGAGGGTTTTAACGAAAACCTTATTATTTGCCGCGGTGCTGATAATGTTGGCCGCATCAAAAAAAGGAGGATATACCTTACAAGGAACAGTAGAGGGAGCAAAAGAAGGTGATACTGTCTTTTTAGTGGAAATGCAGGGCTTTGGCATGCTACCGCTTGATACCGCTTTGATTACAAAAGGGAAATATCTCTTTAAAGGTGTGCAAGATGAGCCTGTTTGGCGTTTTGTGGTCTGCATGAGCGGAGGCCAGCACATCGGTGGTACGGATCTCATATTGGAAAATGGCAATATCCGAGCGGATATCATACCCAAAAAGCGCTCTGCTGTCAAGGGTACGGCTAACAATGAATTGTGGAACAGTTTTGTGCTAGAGAAGGAGAAGCAGGGCGATATGCTTAACCCACTATGGAAGGTTTCGAGCGATTCTACAGCCAGCGATGCAGATCGTGAAGCAGCAAACAAGGCAATGAAACAATTGCAGGCAGAACAAGATCTGTATGAGTTTAATTTTATACGGAAGAATATCAAAACAGGAGTCGCAAAGGTTTTATTGGAAGATAAGTATATGCGATATTCGCTCGAGCAACTCGAGATCCTTACACAGGATTTTAGCAGAGCTAAAGTTAACAATGGTATAGCACAGGCTATCGGCAAATATGTGGATAGTATGAAGAAGACAAAAATCGGTGCAACAGTACAGAATATCAAGTTATCAAATGAACAAGGAGAGGTTGTGGACCTTTTGGATCAGGTCTCCAAAAATAAGATCACATTGATTGATTTTTGGGCCAGCTGGTGCGCACCATGTCTTGCCGAAGTGCCACATTTGAAAGAGGCATACAAGGGTTACAGGTCCAGAGGTTTCGAAATAGTCGGTATATCACTGGATCAAAGTAGCGAAGCTTGGAAGAAAGCCATAGTCGAACATAAGATGTCATGGCCGCAGATCTCTGACCTGAAGGGATGGAAAAGTGTGGCTGCCGAACAGTATGGTATACGGGCTATTCCGTTTACGCTGTTGGTCGATCAACAAGGTAAAATTGTCGCTAAAAATCTGCGAGGCAAGGAGCTAGAACATAAGTTGGCAGAATTGCTGTAAGAATTTCAGTATATCGCGCCAGACATGATTTGTTTGGTTAAATCCATAGAGGCTGTATCACATGTCAATTTTCATATGATACAGCCTCTTTTCGATTTAATTTTTTATAGAAAGAGACCAACTTAGCTATTTGTTAAATGGCTTATTGGTAGATTACTCTACGGATTTTTTGAAGATAGTAAGCATTAGGTTTGCTTATTCCATCTTTCATCTTTATATTTGGCGGATTAACTAAACATGAAGGCGAAACAATTTATATGGATTTTACTGCCATTGATGCTCTTACAGAGTTTTTCAAATGTATGGCTATGGTCTGTATTTGAATTGAATAGAGATTATATCGCACGCAATGAATGTGTGAATCGCTTCAATGAAAAAGCACTTTCCTGCCGTGGGCAATGTGTGTTGATGAAGAAAATGCGCGAACATGAGGAGAAAGAACAAAAAAATCTTGAATCCCGTATTATTGACGTAGTCTTTATTGACAACTCCCACAATTTTTCTTTTGATATTTCTTCCTTAAGTAACGAAGATTACATTCGTTTGTCTTATCCAGAGTACAAACAAGATTATTCGTACAATCCCATCTTTACAATTTTCCATCCACCATTGATTTAAATATTTAATCGCATGTGGCAATTGATATGCTATTCAACGAGATGGCTTTTTCAATTGCGAATGTCAAAAATAATTAAATCAAGAGATCATGAGCACATATTCCCGTATAGGAATATCTGTGACCTTATTTTTAGCATGCCAATTTATTGCATGTAAGCCATCATCTATTTCAGATCGATTACCCATTTTAGGTGAAAGAGAGATTACTGAAACTGATAGGGGCGGAACCAAGGTTGTAGATACCCTATACCATACAATACCTGATTTTGCATTGGTTGATCAGGACAGTACCATCGTGTCTAAAAAAACATTGAAAGGAAAAATCTATCTAGCAGATTTCTTTTTCACACGTTGTCCCACGATCTGTCCGGTCACTTCCCGCAATTTACTTCAAATCGCAAAACACTTTGTGAATGAACCCCGCGTTGTCATTGTATCACACACGGTAGACCCCAAATACGACAGGCCCTATATATTGAAACGTTATGCTGCAGAGCTGGGAGCACCTTCCAATTGGTTTTTCCTGAATGGTCCGAAAGCCGAGGTGTACAAGCTAGCTGGTGCTGGCGGTTATTTCTCGTTCGCGCAGGAAGATCCGAACGCTCCGGGAGGATTCGACCATAGCGGCGCTTTTACACTTGTCGATACTGATTTTCGTATCAGGGCAGTGTATGATGGTACAAAAACAGATTCAATTCCAAAAATCATAACCGATATCCAGCATTTGCTGAATAAAGGATAACAAAATATAATTTAATGAATTTATCAAAACTAGTTTTCAAATTTACTATAGCATTTTCAATTGTCTTATCGGCGATCGCTTGTTCGTCTAAAAATACCGACAAAAAACAGGCTGATGGCGAGGATTCCGTGGCATCTGCCATTCCCAACGAATCTGAGCTTATTTCGATCTCTGATACCATATACAATGGTCTGACATTTAAAGTCTATGCAGATGATAAACTTGACAATAAATATCATACTATTTATTTACAGGTAAAGGACAAAGATGGCAAACCTTACAATAGTTCATCACTTGACTATTACCCACAGATGGATATGGGAATGATGAAGCATGGGGCACCTTTTGAACATCCTATTGCTTTGGGCGAGGGTTGGTATGAGGCACCAATGGTATTTATCATGGCCGATATACCGGATATGGGACCAGGCTGGCACTTGTATACCATCCTTGAGAAGGAAGGGAAAAAAGATACCATAGCCATAAAGCTGCCCGTATCCGCCGCGAAGACAACGCGTACGATGAGCTCCGGTACACGGGATGATAGCCGCGTATTTGTATCTAATCTGCTTCCCGATACCTTAAAGCAGGGAAAGCATCCGATCAAATTTTTGCTGAACAAAATGGAAGGCCACCATTTCCCTGCACTGGATGGATATCGTATCAAATTAGCAACAAATATGCCGTCGATGGGGCATGGATCATCAGGGAATAAGGACGCCGAAGCCATTGGAAATGGTTACTATGAAGGAGAGGTCAACTTTTCCATGGCCGGCCAATGGGAAATCATCGTTGAACTGTGGAAAGACGGGAAGAAAGCAAATCAGGACGATATCAAGTACCATGTTCAGGTAACTAAATAGTTATTGAAATTAAAAATAGGGATTATCGTAATTTCTGGCTGTTTTTTTTTAATCTGAAATAGCTTCCAGGTTTACGATAGTTTTAAAACCAACTAACATAAAATAAATTATTAAAATGAAAAAAAATCTAGTCTTTTTATTGACCGCAATTGCAGGTCTTGGTCTTTCATCTTGTGAGAAAGAAGTTGTCAAAGAAGTTCTTACGGATAGCCAAGGGACAGCGACACTTAAGTTTGATGCAAGGTATGGCGATCAGGATTTTGAATTGAACAAAAAATATGATTACAAGCTAACCAATGAAAGTGGTACATACAATCTTCAATTCGATTTTAATAGATTCCGCTATTGGGTAAGCAATGTCAAATTGATTAATGCCGCCGGACAGGAAGTACTGGTACCCAATTCATATTATTTGGTTGAGGAAACCCAGGAATTGGTCGTGGATCATTCCAATGATGTATACCCAGCCACAAAAAGAGAAGAAATCGAATTAAAAAATATTCCCGTAGGGCAGTATAAAAGCATCAAATTTTCGATCGGTGTAGAGCCTAAATATAACGATAACTTCTCGTTGACCACTGGTGAACTGGGCGTGCTGAATGGAATGGGCTTTGACGACGGATGGATGTGGTTTACAAGTTACAAGTTCCTGAACCTCAAAGGAAATATCTATTGGGCGGATGGCAATCCAAACAAAAAGGCATTGTTGTGGGATATCGGGTCTAATGAGCTATACACTGGCGCTGAAAAAGAAGTGGCATTTGATAAAAATATTGAAATCAGCGGCACCTCAACCTCTACTATAAATTTCAATGTAGATGTTAAAGAACTGTTGTCAACGACACCTTATCCTTGGGCCAATAATACCATCAGCCAGACAACAAAAGATCTAATGAAAAGCTTGCGCGATACGTTCCTTTCCAAGGCAATAGTTTTCAAAGGGACTGAATCCAAAACAAAATAAGATAGTGGGGATGTCCATATCAAAAAGAATTAAGGTATTTCAGTTTGGTTTTTTGTTGTTGGCCAATTTAATGTTTTCCTGTCAGAAGGAAGCCGTAGAACCGGTTGGTCCAAAAGATAATATTGCTTATGTACTGGAAGTGCCGGCCAACTTTCCCCAGCCAGCTGCAACGCCAGACAATCCCCTCACAAAGGCAGGCGTCGAACTGGGACGGCGCCTGTTTTATGAACCCTTACTGTCCTCAACGATGAAAGTAAGCTGCGCAAGCTGCCATCATCAGGACCGTGCGTTCTCGGATGGTCTGATCCTTTCCAATCTTGGTATTTCGGGCAAAGACCTGGATCGGCATTCTCCGGCATTGTTCAATCTGGCCTGGGTCAACAATGGACTTTTCTGGGACGGTGGATCTAAAAATTTAGAATCACAAGCCTTCGGACCGTTGACCCACGAAGATGAAATGGGAATTTATTTTCCAGAAATGGTTGATCGGCTGATGGCAAAGCCATCCTATGTCAGCCTTTTTAAAGAGGCATTTGGGGAAAATCCCACGGCCGCCGGCGTGGTCAAGGCGCTGGCCCAATTTCAGCGGACGATTATATCGGCCAATTCAAAATATGACCGCTACAAACGTGGAGACAGAAAAGTCTCTTTCAGCGAAAAAGAGCTGCTGGGTATGCAGCTGGTACAGGCAAAATGCGCAGGCTGCCATTCTTCGGAACTGTTTACCGACAACAATTATCATAACAATGGAATCGATGCGGATTTTAGTGACGATTCCAAAGATTGGGTCTACAAGGGCAGGTATCGTATCAGCTACGACAGCAAAGACTTGGGCGCTTATAAAACGCCTTCTTTACGCAACATTATGGTTAGCGCTCCGTATATGCATGACGGGCGTTTTTCAACCATTGATGAAGTTTTACAACATTACAGATTTGGGATAAAAAGCACAAAATATACCGACCGGCTGCTTTTTCAAGATAATGGGAATGCGGGCATACCCCTGTCAGACAAAGAAGTAGAAGCGGTCAAAGCATTTTTAACTAGTCTTACCGACGAAACACTACTATCAGAAGCGAAGTATGCTAATCCAAAGTAAGACATCAAAGGGATTAAATAACAATAAAAAAAATATGAAAACGATTCAATTTAGTATTTCTGTGTTCATTCTGTCAATGACACTCATCTTTGCTACCGGTTGCAGCAAAAAGGATGCGCCAGCACCAGATGAGACCAAGAAAGGTGTATTCTCCATCGAATTCGACAACATTGTTGGCGATGAGACATTGGGATTTGATCCTCGTACCTATAAAAATGCTAAGGGCGAAACCTTTCGGATCAAGATATTGCGGTATTATATCAGCAACATAAAGCTTTACAAAGCTGATGGCAGCGAGTATGTTGTTCCCCAGGAAAAGAGCTACTTTTTTATCGAGGGCTCGGAGAAAGCGACACGATTTGCAAAGGTGGACGTTCCTGAGGGCGACTATAATAGGGTGAAATTTATTATCGGTGTCGATAGTGCACGCAGCACCATGCCTACCGAAGCCCGTCAGGGCGTACTGTCGTTTAATCCGGATGAGGGGCATGATGGGATGTATTGGGGATGGAATCAAGGTTATATTTTCTTCAAACTAGAAGGGTATTGTGACAAAATTTCCGATGACCAGCAAGGCGACCCAACAGGTAATAAGCAATTTAAATATCATATTGGCGGTTATGGTGGCTACAACCCCAAAGCACCCACACTAAACAATATCAAAGAGATTACGATGGATCTAGATCAGGCTGGTATTGCCCAGGTCCGCGAAGGCTTGCGAAGCAATGTGCATTTGTTCGTTGATGTCATGAAACTGTTCAATGGGCCTTACACATTTTCTATTGTGCAGCATCCAAATGTCATGTTCAGCGAATTTAGCCAGAACATCGCTAATAATTTTACGTCCATGTTTACACATGATCACACCGAAAACTTCGTGAAAAGCGAATCTGAACTGTAACTATGAAAAAGTTTATTGTCTTAGCACTCGTTTTAGGCCTGGTTTGGGCCTGTCATAAAGCAGATGATATTGCCGAGAATATATTCCCTGGATTTGTACGTCCTGCAAATTTTCCTGAGCCCGTTTATAAATTTGAACGCAATCCCATTACATCCGAAGTATTTGAGTTGGGGCGGCAACTGTTTTATGAGCCGCGTCTATCCCGCAACAATACCATTGCCTGTGGTAGCTGCCATATTCTTTCGGCAGCATTTACCCACCATGGCCACGATGTGAGCCATGGGATCGACGACAGGTTGGGCATTCGAAATCCGATGCCTATTTTCAATATGGCCTGGCAAAAGGAGTTCTTTTGGGATGGAGGTGTTTTCGATTTAGATATGTCGCCTGTCAATGCGATTACCAATCCTGTGGAAATGGATGAGTCGGTGAGCAATGTGCTGAGCAAACTGCGCAAAGATTTCGATTATCAGCAGCGATTCAAGAAAGCCTTCGGTAGCGAAGGTATCACAGACGAGCGATTCTTTAAGGCGCTGTCTCAATTTATGCTAATGGCCATTAGTGCCAATTCAAAGTATGATCAGGTCATGCGGAAGGAAAACGGAGTCTCTTTTACAGATGCTGAAAAAAAAGGCTATCTCTTTTATCAAAACAACTGCTCGCGCTGTCATACTGAGCCACTATTTACCGATCGGGATTACCATAACAATGGATTATCACCCAATCATGCCCACGATATCGGTAGAGATACCGTGACATTGAATCATAATGATCGCTATAAATTCAAGACACCAAGTCTGCGCAACTTGTCCTATACAGGTCCGTATATGCATGACGGCCGTTTCCTGACCTTGGACCGGGTATTAGAACACTACCGTAACGGCATGGTAGATTCCAAAACCTTGGACCCGGGATTCCGGAAAGCCGACGGTACTTTGGGCATCTCGATGTCAGATGAAGAGAAAGCCAATCTGTTGGCATTCCTAAAAACCTTAAATGATGCCTCTTTCGTAAATAACAAAATGTTGGGAGAACCTGGAAATACGGGCTTTGTGGTAAACTAAAATCAATATGAAACGAATAAAAATAATAATACTTGCTCTTGCACTATTTCCCTTATCGTCTTGGGCATGTGATATCTGTGGCTGTGGCGTAGGTAGCTATTACTTGGGCATCCTGCCACAGTTTAATAAGCGTTTTGTGGGGGTACGTTACCAATATAAAACTTTACAGACCCACTTGGGACCTACAGGCAGCCGTACACCACTCAGTGCCGACGAGACCTATCAGACGATGGAACTCTGGGGAGCATGGAACTTTGGGAGCCGCTGGCGGGTTATGGCGATTGTTCCCTACAATTTCAATGAGCGTAAGATCCCTGGAAGTGGCGATATGGGGAAGATGAATGGCCTTGGCGATGTGGTAGTCTATGGCTATTACAAAGTGTTTGAAGAGATGGGAGGAACGATGTCAAACAAAATGTTCAACCATTCCCTTTGGGTAGGTGCGGGAATCAAAGCGCCGACAGGTAAGTATGACAATTCCCAACGTTCATCAGCCAGTCAGGATGAGCCCAACAATTTTCAGCTGGGTACAGCCAGTACAGATTTTATGCTAAATCTGGCTTATGATATCCGCATAATGGATTTGGGACTCAATACCAATGTTAGTTATAAGATGAATACAGAGAACAAATACGATTACCGGTATGGTAACAAATTTTCTGTCAATTCATTGCTATACTACAAATTCAATATAAAAGATAAAGTCCGCCTATCGCCCAACTTAGGGGTGGGGTACGAAACACAGCCTAAGGATGTCACCATGGCACGTTATGATGTGGCTCAGTCAGGAGGCTATAGCCTGGCTGGAATAGGCGGTGTCGAAGTCAATATGGGTAAAATTAGTGTCGGAGCCAACTATCAGACCTTATTGTCCCAGGATCTTGCCGACAGCCGCGCTAAATCGGGCGGCCGCTTGCTTACGCATATTTCCTATAGTTTTTAATCACCATAACATAAAAGAGAGATGAACAAACGAATCAACGTAATTCTTTCCTGTCTCGGTATCATCGGAATGATCGCCTGCGGTGGGAATGGAGACAAGAAGAAAGAAATCAGCAGCAGTACAGCAGCAAACCAACCTGTAGCATCAACAGAAGCAGCAATGTTGGACTTCAAATCAGATGGGTCCAAAGGAGTAGGGCCTGTTACCGCTATCGAACACAAACCATTTGATGCAAAGCTAGCCAATAAAGGTGTAGAGCTCTTTGTTTCCAAATGTGCCATGTGCCACAATTTTGAACGCACTTTAGTGGGGCCATCGTTGGATGGTGTGGTGAAGCGGCGTACGCCAGAATGGATTATGAACATGATGTTGGATCCTGCCACTATGCTTGAAAAAGATGCCGATGCAATAGCGCTGAGCAAAGATTTCAGTTCACCGATGATTAGCTTAGGACTACAGCAGGAGGAAGCCAGAGCTATTTTGGAATATTTAAGAGAACGTAATAGCGCTTCGAAATAAATCGACCTATGAAAACCCACAAAATCAGATTGTTGTTTTGTACCATGATGGCTTGGGCTATTTGCCTACAGTCAACAAATCTGTTGTGGGTGTACATAGGTTTTGAGGCTAACCGGAGTTATATTGAACAAAATTTATGTGTCTATCGGTATATGCCTGCAACCACCTGCAAAGGTTTCTGTTATCTCAGTGAAAAGTCAACTCAGGAGCAGCACGCCAATGATGTACACGTCAAAATGAAGGGTATAGAAACGTTGGTCATTGCGCAGTATACCGCAAATTTCTACCTCTATTGCCCTGTTGTTGAAGTTCTTACCATCTCTTATTACAACCCGAATGCTATGCCGGTATGCCCCGGTGTAAGCACTTCCATATTTAAACCTCCTATCGTATAGCCTTTTGCCTATTTATTTTTTAAATATGAGACAATGGTTATACGAAAAGAAAAACTAGATTTTTTAAGATTAGAAGATATTGATTCCTCTTCCAGCGGAATTGTGATTATCCCAATAGCCCAATTTTTACATGCTAAAGGTAACCAGAATACACTGCATTCACGCTCATTTTTCAGTCTGCTCTTGTTGACGCAGGGCAGCCTTCTAATGGTAGCCGACAAAACAATTTGTACTGTTGAGCCCAATGAGATTATTAGCCTCAATTCCAATTGCGTGTGTAGTTTCCAGCACAACGCATCGGTTGAAGGTTGTGTAATACTTTTTACGGAAACGTTTTTTATGCAGCGATATAATACCGACACACTTCAGTATTTCAATTTTCTGAAGATTAATGCGATAAACGGTTTTTTGTTGGGGGAAGATGAGATATATCGATGCAGACATCTGGTGAAATTGATGCAGGAGGAATTTCATTCCCTAAGAGTAGGATCAAAAGATGTCTTGCGCAATTATTTGAGCATCCTTTTACAGATGTTGGGTCGCAATATGGCAAATGATTCAGTTTCCACGCAAATGGATGAAAAGGAAGAGAAGATCAGTCTTTTCGAATCATTAGTGAATGAACATTATAAAGTGAGCCGCTTTCCATCATTTTATGCTGACCGGCTCAACATATCTGTCAATTACCTCAACCGTATCTGCAGAGAAAAACGGTCGGCAAGCTCTGGAAATATGATTCGCGAAAGGATTGTGCTCGAAGCAGAGCGTTTACTTTATCACACTTTCAAGACGGTAAAGGAAATAGCTTTTGAGCTCGGGTTTGATAATGTACCGTATTTTATTACATTCTTTAAAGCTAAGAAAGGTGTTAGCCCCGAAGAGTTTCGGCGCAAACAGTGATATTTATAGATGAAGCTGATCAAAGCCTTTTCCCGATTCATGGAAAAGGCTTTTTTCGTTTCTATGGTATCCTAGTGGCATTTTTGAATTGGGTCTTCTTTTAAAAGACCATAAAAAAACGTAGTACTTATATTTCTATTTGCACAGGTAATTGAAATTGTACACGGTTGAATCGATGCTTTCTTGCATATTAATTTCTTTCAGGTGCAAAATTTTGTTATCCTGATCAGTTGTGTATTCAAAATGATAAGATCCAATACTTTTGATTTGATTTTTCACTTGTTTGCCAAGGTAACCACCGGCATACAGAATTCCCCACGGAAAAGTCTGGTTGACGGGTTGTGGTATTCGGTTGATCAATGTCTGAATATGATAAAACGGAGATAAGGTAAATAGGGGATTGGCTTTGTACGGCTTCTCCGTATTGTACGTCAACGAAAAGCTTCCTCCGGCTATTCCGTCAGACACATTGACCAAGTTTCCATTTTGGTAGGTAAGCAATACCTGTTTGTCCCCTTCTTTGATAGCTTTGAGTTGATCATTCTGATCATAGTCAAAACTTAGCTCCATATAGGTCTTTAATTCCGTATCTTTATAAGAGTGCATTTTTCGGGTCATACTTACCGCGAGGCCCTTGTTATTGAGTTTGTATTCATCGATAGATACATAAGGTTCTTCAAAAACAAAATATTTTATGATAATTTTATCATTATAGTACTCGAATGACATAGGATTGCTGTCGACTGAACCGATGATTATTCGGTTATCGGCATCGTTCTTAAACTTGGTTGTTACTAATTTTCCTTCCCGGTCACCCATATACCATTTGGACGAGTAGTCTTGGAGTATACAGATTGACTCAGGTTCATGTGGAGACTCGGTTGTTTTTTCGTCTTTTGAACACCCCATAAATAGGGTTGAGGCTGTAAGTGCTACGGCGAATAATTTTTTGATTGTAAAAGTCATTTTATTTTAATTTGAAGAAGTTGTTTTTGAAGGCCTCTGCTGCTTTTTCCATCAGCTCTGGAGTTGATGCTGCCACAGCAGGATTATTCCAGCTGTCTACTGCCTGAAGAATAGTGGCTACATCACCCTCAAATTTTATTATTTCTTTGCCGTCTTTCGCAAGGTTTATATCCTTTTTCACGGTGATTGTCCGGTAGTTTTCGTTCAGTCCAGTCTCAATTTTGAGTACCTTGGATGTCTTATCGACAACCATTCCTTTGAGACTACTAAATATATAGCTCGTATGCCACATCCAGGATACGTTGGTCATACCTTTCATGGCTGACAATTCACCAATTGCATCGCTGAGGTTGTTGTTGCGTTTTTCATCTACCCCTACAGCAAACGATATGGATTTATAGGTGTTTTTTGGAATGTTATTTAATGTGATACTTTCCCGCTTATTGGCGGGGTAGGTATATTGCCCTTCCTGTACTGCTACCTCGCTAGTTTCTTCAATCAGGTAATATGCATTTGGAACTTCATACCATGAGCCGTCCAGAGCCTCTAGCTTTATGTTGCTGATCCAATATCTAAAGCTGTCAAATGTGTAGTTTTTTCCATCGATGTTATAGGTCTTATTGATAGCAAAATCCTCGTTACCAACCCGATTATCGAATATCAGTTCTAAAGAGCTGTTGTTTGTTATTATTTCTTTTTCTTTGCTGCAGGAGATGAGTGATAGCAGGGGAGAATAGATCAATAACGATTTAAGAGTTGATTTTAGCATGGTGAATAGTTTTTGTTTATTGGGTTCTATTTTTATGTTGTAAGTAATACTGCAAAAATATCAATCCTCTACGCCATTGACGTTTTACAAAACGTGCGAATGAGTTTTGTTTTCGTGCATAATCCATATCCCCTTAGATAGAGACTCGTGAATTTTATAGACAAGCATCGCTCTATTATTTTTTAAATGCAACTAAATTGCTTTTGTGGATTATTGTAAGTACTTTTGTTTATAAATAGAAGACAATGAATATAATTCCTAAAAACTTTGAAGACTGGAAATGGTGTATCGAAAAGAAATGTGGTATTCCATTAACGGTAGATTTTGTCAAAAGCCGGTTAGCTATCTATAACGACTATTCAAATACCGAAACGCAACGTTTTGTAGCTAATTACGGGAAAGAACATCTTGAGAATATCAAAGACTGGATGAAAGTAGTTGCTGATTTAGAGGAGCATACAAGTAAAATTAATTTTGATCAAAATGGAAAATAAATTACCGGTTACAGTCTTAAGTGGCTTCTTAGGTGCTGGCAAAACATCATTGTTAAATCACGTGTTGCATAACAAGGAAGGTAAAAAGGTTGCCGTGATCGTAAATGATATGAGTGAAGTAAATATAGATGCACAGTCTGTTGAGCGTGAAAATGTTCTTTCCCGTACGGAGGAAAAACTTGTTGAAATGAGTAACGGATGCATCTGTTGCACGTTAAGGGAAGATTTGATGATTGAGGTTGAGCGCTTAGCAAAAGAAAATCGGTTTGATTATCTCCTAATTGAAAGTACAGGGATATCCGAGCCGATTCCTGTTGCTCAAACATTTAGTTACGTTGATCCTAATAATGGGATTGATCTTTCATCTTTTAGTTATATTGATACAATGGTCACTGTGGTAGATTGTTTCAATTTCTCTAAGGATTTTGGTAGTGCAGACACTTTGTTGGATAGGAAATTGGCTGATGATGATATGGATAATAGGACAATTGTGAATCTATTGACAGATCAAATAGAGTTTGCAAATGTTATTGTTTTAAACAAAGCAGATCTTGTATCAGAGGAAACAATAGGAACTTTAGAAGCAGCTATTGGTAAACTCAATCCTGGGGCCAAGCTAATAAGAACTCAATTTGGACAGGTCGATCCCACAGAAATTATGGGTACTGATAGGTTCGATTTTGAAGAAGCATCTGCATCAGCAGGTTGGTTAAAGGAGCTTGAGGCAGATCATGTTCCCGAAACAGAAGAGTATGGAATTTCATCATTTGTCTTTCGTTCGCAGCGGCCCTTTCATCCACAGCGGTTACATCGCTATTTAAATGAGCATTATCCCCATAATATAATCCGCGCAAAGGGCCTTTTTTGGTTAGCGTCAAGACCCGATACGGCAATTAGTTTTAGCCAGGCCGGTGGAAGTGTCCGTTTAGAGAGTGCGGGCTCTTGGTGGAGTAGTATGCCAGAAGAAATGCGTTATCAATATCCGATTTATTCTGAAATAAGAGCTGATTTATTAAAGCGTTGGCATCCAGAATGGGAGGACCGAAAAAATGAATTAGTTTTTATAGGACAACATTTGGAGAAGGATAAATACCTTCAGGAGTTGGAAGCGTGTTTGTTGACCGAAGAAGAAGCTGATGATTGGCGCTTCACTTGGTGGAAGGACGAATTTCCTAAAAATCTTTAAAAATACTATCAATATTACCGCTATTTAAATCCTGCATGCTTATTCTGTTTTTAATAACATATTGGCAATCTACGTGAAGCATGGGCGACAAAGCTTAGTTAAATAACTCATATATCTATCTAGTAAATTCTATTCTGGAACAGAGCCCCAATTAGCCTTTAAAGTTAATTGGGGCAAATGAGTATTATTTGTACAGTATGTTAATGAATTGTTGTAGTGACGTTGGTTTTCTTCCTAAAAATTGTTCCAATGTATCATCTTCAACATCCATGGTTCCTTGTGCTTGAGCCATCGCCCACATACTAAAAACACCTACGAATGCTTCCGGCACATTTGTCTGTTTTAGTATAGCCTCATATTCGGCTACATCAGGCGATACATAATTTATACCCTTACCTATAGTATTTCCTATTGCTTCGGCGACATCGTTAAAGTTAAAGGATGTAGTATTTGTTAGTGAATAGGTTTTGTTTTCGTGTCCTTCGGTAGTCAAAACGTGAGCTGCGGCCTCTGCCAGTTCTTCACGTAAAACATAACTTGCTTTTCCATCACCTGCCGGGAATAATATCGTACCATTTTTGGCAACATCAGCACCGGTAAAAATAGAGAGCATTTCAAAATAAATACCATTTTGAAGGATGGTGTACGTTATGCCGCTATCTTTTAAAGTAGCTTCTGTATCTACGTGCGATTGCTGAAAACCTGCGATAGCAGATTGTTCAAATCCCGGAACACGAACAAAAGAGGTATAGACGATATGTTTTACATTTGCTTGTTTTGCAGCATCGATTACTGCTTTGTGGTGAACGGTGCGGTTTTCGTAGGCCTGTTTATCATTACTAGATACCAAAAACAATTTGTCTATATCCTGCATCGCCATCATTAATGAAGCTTCATTCTGATAATCTCCGATACGTATATTTATTCCTTTTGCTTCGAATCTTTTTGCTTTCTCCGCGTCTCTAACCAATAGCGTAATTTCGGAAGGTTGAACCCCCTTATTTAGTAAATGTTCGACAGCTTTACCACCGAATTGTCCTGTTGCACCTGTTATTAACATCATAATAATATATTTTTTTAACTTTACAAAGTTAGAAAAGCCATTACGTCTATTCGACTTTTGGAGACACAATTAACGGTATACATATGTATACCAAATCTTTTTGCTGATAATGAAAAGTTTTGAAGAAATAATCAATAGTGGATCTGAAGCATGTCCACGCAGTTATGTTTTGGCATTAATGGATACTTTAAATGTAGTGAGCGGTAAATGGAAATTGCCCATCATTGCCTCCCTTTTTCGTAAGAATACCCGTTTCAAAGATATAAAAGATAACGTGTTTAAAATAACGCCTAAAATGCTTTCCAAAGAATTGAAGGAATTAGAGATCAATGGTATTGTGGAAAGAACCGAATTAGATCATATTATCGAGTACAATCTAACGGCATCTGGAAAGAATATGATGGGTATTATCGAAGCAATGATTGAATGGGGACTTACACACAGAGAATTAACGATCAAAAACTATCCTATTCCTGGCAGCGATGGCAGTAGCGAAATATAGAATTGATGCTTACCATAGCCAAAGAAGCTTCGATTTTTCTGCTATCTATATGGTTCCAGCCCGTAAAATAGATGATAACATTCTTATTGAGGCTGTCTGCTTCCAGGAAAAATTTCTGCTAACGTCATAGTTTTATACTTCCCCCTGAATAGTGCATCCTCAATATTGCGTGGTGAATCGTCTATACTTGTTTTCATCTCCATATCTACGCTCGCTTGTTGCTGCTTTTTTGCAAGATTTTTGAAGATGCCCCAAGCTTCAAAATAAGAGTAATCTTTCGAAGGATTGGTTTTTATGTAGTTATAGAATTCTTCAACTTCGTTAGAGTCTAGCGGAATTTGCAAAAGTAACTTGCGGTCTGATATCCAATTTTTAAGGTCCAATTTTTTGTTTTTGAGCGCTTTGGATGCATTATGAGAACTTTTTAAGAATGGAAATCCATCCGAATTTTGGAACTCTATTATCTTGTCATTGGCCTATATTACCAAACGGATAGATAGGACAGACACCGGAGAAAAAATCCATATGCTGGACATGTTTCAGATTACGGACGCTTCCGATAAGTATAAAAGTTCCATGGAAAAAATAGGGAAGGCCCTAGATGAATATTCAGATAACACCCTGTTAGATAAGAGCTATTTTCTGGAATTGGCGGTGTTTAGTTTTTTGACGGGCAATAACGATATGCATCTGAAAAATTTTTCAATGATCGATGGTGGTGATAGTTTGAAACTAGCTCCTGCGTATGATCTTTTAAATGTCACAATATTAAATCCGGACGATACAGAAGAACTTGCATTAACTCTTGAAGGAAAAAAGAAAAAGCTTAAGTGGCAAAATTTTGAAAATTTAGGTAAAACAATGGGATTAAATACTAAACAGATATCTAATATGGCCGGGCGTTTTCTGAATAATAAACCGTTGGCATCCGAATGGATTGATAATTCATTTTTATCTCAGGATTACAAGGACCTGTATAAACAACTGCTTGATCTTAGATATGAGATTCTTAAAATATAGAGAAGAAAATCCTTAAATTATGGATTGTGCGTGGGGTTTGATGCTCTTGCTACAGGTAAATACTTGAATTTGGCACTTGAAATATGTAAATGATACACAAAAAAGAAACAATCGCAAAACTCAGTAAGAAGTTATCGTTGCCTTATACAGGTACGGAGCAGGACTGGGATATTGAAATGGCAGATTCCAATCGCATCAATGAATTTATTGATCTTTATCATCAATATGATTTAGCTTTTGAGGAAAGGGTAACTTTAATGTCCCTGATTATTGCGTCCTATGATGATTTTCTAAATGAGAACAACTTAGAGATAGATTGCAGATGGGATGCCATTAAGGCGATGTTAGCAAAGGATAGGATACATTTTGCGGAGTTGATAAATTATTGGTCTTTGTATAACGAAACCGATATTTTTAAGATAACGTCACTTATGAGGACTGTCTAATTTTATTATCGATATGATAATGAATTCAAAAAATACGGAAGATACCAATTTCCAGAAATACCTTGATCTTATTCGTGGTCTTTTAAGCAACGAGATCACAGCTCCGGTTTTTGAAACTCGTTTTCTTCAGCTTAGGGGGTACGATGCTATTACCTCTTTTGTTTTTTCATTTCTTCAATCTCTCGCTTTAGCTGGTCTCGATCTTCTTTCTTCGAAAATTCTTGCTCAGTTGCAGAATAATCGTACTTGAATAGTCTCGCTTTTATTCTGGTGCTATTGACAAAAATACCAAAGTCTATGTTTGCTATAGTGAGAAAACCAGCACTATTTCCATCAATTTCGATACTTCCAAATTTTGTGAGTTTTGCCAGTTTGGTATTGAATGATCCATCTGCGTCTGAAGATACTTTTTTGAGCGTATTTCCTTTAGAGTCTAAAAATCGTATCTCGGCATTGGGTACCTTTCTTTTCGTCTTAGCTTCAGTGACAATGCCTGAAATCGTTACAGAATCTTGCGAATCGTTATCGTCTAAATAGCTAGAAGCTTCGTACCCGCCCAATATTGTATTTTTTTCTGTTTTGGATTTGATGACGGAACAGGATGAGAAACAAAAGATCAAAAAAAAGACTGAAACTTTAACTTCCCAGATCAGATTATAACGCTTATTTATGTTTTCTATTTGCTTTTTCAACTTCTTTCCTCAACTTTTTCTGATCCTTTTTTGAACCTATTTCATTAATATACATGGGCTGTCTTGGTAATTTTATGTCTAAGAAGTAGGTTTTAAAATTTGGCGCAATGTAAACATGTTCGATAGTCATCCCTGTTCCAAATGTATCTACTATAATTTTCCCATGGAGCAATCCCTCGGGTGGAGCTATTAGCGAAAATTCTCCATTTTTATCGGTTATGGCTGTACCAATAGTATCACTTTCTGAACTAAGAAAAAAAACTCTAGCAGAAGGAACATTTTCATTATTATGGCACATGCTCACATTGCCTTTTATTAAAGGCGATATCTCATCATCTGTATAACCTTTACCTCGTTGGTTATAGCTGCTGCAGTTTTTTTGGTCTATATCAACCCAGTCGTTATAATTCTTCTTTGTGGAACAGCTAAAGAGTGTTAGCAAAAGAAGAAGTTTAAAACCGCAAAGGTTTAACTTTATGCGTAATGCCATTATAAATTTGGATCTTTTTTATATTTCAAATAATAAACAAAAATTCTTTATATGAATAGGTTCCGTTGTAAACAAGATGAAATTTTAATACTCTAAATTTATTTATTATTTTGATCTTTGATTTCTTTAATCTCTTTTTTCGAAAGGGGCACTTTGCTTGTCATAACTCCATTTATTACAAACAATTTCACAGATATTTCTACTTGCGAGTAAAATCGACCCATATCGACTTTAGCGATTTCAAGTTCACCTAATGCATTTCCATCGGATCCATTTATATTAATATTCACGATAGTAGGTTCAGTTTTTATCGTAAACTCAAATCTTCCTTGACTATCAGCTGTTTTTTTAGCAATTAATTTATTATTTGTATCCCGAACTTCAATTTCTGCATTTGGCAATATTTTATTACTTCTTCCCATGCGTACCTCACCCTGAAGTGATATTGTTCCTTCCAGATCTCTATCATCTTTTAAATATTTTATATTATAGCCCCCACTGTCTTTTCCTTTGAAATAATTGGCATCTCTTTTCCTAATCGATATACAGGAAAACAATGTTAAGGATAAAAATAAAAACAAGAATTTAACAGACAAGTTTTGTACCCTATCTGGATGTGCCCTCTTTAAAAATTCCATGCTGTTCAGCTTTGATAGTATTAGTTATGCTCGTTTTTGTTTCATCGTCTAATTTCATAATTCACATCAAAACAGGAAATAATCGCAGCGCTCATTGTAAAAAAAGAAAATTAAAGCGTTATAAAACTATTGAAAATCAAATTCTAGTCCCTTGTATTTATAAAATTCCCCCTTCAGGCCAATATTTCCAGTGCGTGTTTGGTTCAACAGTAGGCTTATATAAGGTTCTATTTCCAGTAGTAATAGCTTCTGCAATCTGAATAAATTTTTCCTTTTCACTCGGTAGTTGATTATCCGCTAGATCAGGATGAAGCCATTCATATAACTCTAAGAATATCGGTAAATCTGATGGAATGCTCAGCGATATTTCGGTATTGGTGAGCCAATTATGATCCGAATACAATAAATATTACCATCCCACTTATTTGAAACTTTGAGATTTTGTGAGTGGTATTTATTTCTTATTTAAAATCATCAGGCATCATGACCTTTTCCTCTTTAATATTACTCAAGAAATCCGTGTATTTAATTGGTAATTTCTTCCTATTGAAGTAAAAATAAAAATCAAAAGAACCGCCAATAATGCCCTTAGTCGGTAAGTAAATAAAGCGATCAATTCCACGTTCATAATCATATTTATTCTCACTTTGAGTCCAATCTATGTACGTCCAAAACTTATAAGCTTTCGAACCATCTCTCAAAACCATTTTTTTTGACAAGTACTCTCTTCTATCTCTTGCCCACTCTAAAAAAGACAGCGGGTTTTCACCCATTCTATATAATGGGAACGGAGAATCCGGGTACGCACTTTTAAATATTTTTTCAAACTCTGATATATTGCATGTGGATTCTTGTGTATTGATCGTACAGTAAACATTTGTGAAAATCTGAGGACGGTTTCGTACTGAGTAGAATTGTAAAAGACAATTTTTTGGCATAAAGTAATCAGCTCCTTCTTTGATGATTATTTTATAATCATTAAAATATTTAGTTGTCTCGTTCGCTATATTATTAAAGTACGATAACGTGTTTTTTTTGTGAAGTTCCTTTAATTTAGTAAAATCAATTATTGAAGAACGTATGGAATCTAGATTTATCTTAACCCAATCCTCCGTTCCAGCTAGATCAGGCAATACGGAGAATAGCATTATATTATAATCATATTGACCGTTGTACATACCTTTTTTACCGATAAATGTATGGACTTTCGTCATTAAATTAAAAATTCTAACTTCACGATCTATGTTATAAAGGGATTTAGTATTCAATTTATAATCTGATGATTCAAACTCCTTATTATTTTTTTCGTAAATGAAATATTTCGTTTGGCTGATTCCTTCAAAATACGATACAAGACAGAAAAAGATCATAAGTATCTTACTGAGGTCACTTTTATGTGGATGATTTTTCATATCTCTTATTTATATTACAATATTTAACTTTACTACGGTTTGCACGTTGTTCCCGCTTTACCGCGTCTATGATTATCATTTAGACTTGATTCGACAGCATCAAGGCTAGTTACTATTCCATTTTTTGCCAATGCTAATGCATCATAGTCACTTAAATTGGGATTGAATGATTTGATCGCGTTTTTAAGCTTATCTAATTGAGATCCGAATGTTGCATGATTTTTTACAAATCTCTGTTGTCCATTAATCTGCACGGAATTCCATCCCGCATATAAAATACCAAATTGGTCATCTCTTCCTTCTGCATTTAACCTGAGCCGCTCATAATTTAAAAATCCATGTAATACCTCGTGAAACATAGTAGCAACGATATACTCTTTCGATGAACTGCTAAGGACATCGGGGTTTATAGTAATTTTATGTGTTTGACCATTAACGGTACCGAATGCACGATGTTCTGCGTCTGTTTTCGTACCTGCTAACGTAGGGTCATCTGAGAAAGTGACATTAAAACTAGTATTGTTGTTGAAGACAGCATTTAACCATGCTGAAACCTCATTTTCCAAGTTAGGCAAATTTTTAATAATATCCTGAGCACAAGGATATCCCTGTAAAGAATCTATGATTGCTCTGTCTTTATCTGAGGTATAAGTCGGAACTGTTCCATCACCGCCACTTCCGCCGCCTCCACCTCCTGGAGGTGGAATATTTTGATAATCTCTTGGATCACCCGCATATGGTGGATTATCACTTCCATCATCACCAGAGCCTCCAGAGCAAGTAATTTCATTTAAAATGCCATTTACATATGCATAAATACAATCCGTAGGCATTGCAGGAGCTTTTCCTGCTCTTTTTACCAATTGCGCAGAGACTTTTGTATTTACTTCATAAAAAGAAATATTTTGTGCACCACTTTGCAACGATTTAGAAATTATTATACCACTGTACTCTGCTTTGGTTGAATTACTTACAAATGTGAGAACACTATATTGCCATTTATCATTTTCCTTAGTTATTCTAATCCAAATATTATTATTTAAAAGTACTCTCGTTGAGTCTGAAACTAAAATCTCAAGTTTATCGATCACTTTTACTTTTACATATAATGTATCCTTTCCAACCTCATAAAAAGTACTCCAGTCAATAACCGATTTAAAACTCGGATTGATAAAAGATGAATCAGATTGACGATAGCCTGTTTTCTTCTGAAAATCGGATTTAATTAGGTTAATATCCAAAATTTTCCCATCATCATCGAGGTAAAGTTCATTCTTACAACCAATAAAAAGAATGATAATCGAAACATAAAATAGAAATGCTTTCATTTAAAATAACTTAGGTAATATAGCGTTATTTCTTAGATCCATAAAGTAAAAAACAATTAGCAACCGATTCAATTTTGGCTGTATAAAGTTGCTTTATGGTAAATTTATTGAATATTTTTAAAAATATTTTACAAAAAAATATAACTACACATTTGTGTAGATTATTTATTAAATGGCATTCCATTTTATAATCTATGCCATTAAGATACTTTTAACTTCATTAAATTTCATATTTGTAACTCCGTTATTTGTTGAACTCAATTTTCTATAAATCCCTCCACTTCCTAAAACCTTTATTTTTTGAGAATTTGGCTCAGTGCTTGCTGATAGTTTAGGGCCAATGTTTCTCTCTTCCTAATTAAGTCTTATAGTTCCCCCAATGAGTTCTTTGCATTTATTTTTGTCTTCCATTTAGTTTGATTTACAAATCGAATCCCAATTCGGATAGCATTCGTTCGTGATTATTCATAAAATACTTCATCAGTTTATACTGTTCAGTATCCTGATATGCAATCAACCTTATTCCATTTTCAGATACCTGATAGATGTCAGCTTCGGGATAGGCCATTAGGATGGGGGAGTGTGTCGCAATAATAAATTGCGATCTCAGTTCTACAAGCTCTCTTATTCGGCTTAGCATATTTAGCTGGCTTATGATAGATAGTGCCGATTCTGGCTCATCAAAAATATAGAGTCCATTTCCGTTTAGGCGATGATGTAATAACGAAAGAAAGCTTTCGCCATGAGAGCGTTCGTGTAGTGATCCTCCATAGGATTTCTGAGCTTTATATTCATCTACTGCAGTGGCAACATTATAAAAACTTTCAGCCCTAAGAAAATAACCATCTCTGTTGCGGTAAGCGGTTCGTATCACGTGGATATCTTCAAATAAAGCAGAATGGGAATCCATGGTACTAAAATTAAAATTGCGGCTTCCACCCTCAGGGTTGAAACCTACATTGATAGCTATTGCCTCTACAAGGGTAGATTTTCCGATTCCATTTTCTCCAACGATAAAAGTCACAGGATTCCGGAATCTTAGTTCATCCAGGGTTGACAATGACGGAATATTATACGGATAATGATCGCGGTCTTCTGTAGGTCTTTTATTTCGGATTTGGCTAATATACATCATCTATCATTTAGTATTATTGATTAAACGGAGATTTCCCTACCGCAGTAATTCTGTCATAATTATTGTAAATCTGTATATGAAAGACTGTTATCGCCAGGCGCATCTTTTTAGACTAAGAAATTTCCAAAGGTTGAATTTAGATTTCTTTTTAATTTCCTCAATATGCTTTCCGAATATCTTTTCTAAATCCAGGTTAGATTTAATCTCAACTTTCTCTCTTTCGGTAACAATGTTAAGTTCAGGATTGATCGTATGGATCAAGACTTGAAACCCAGAAAGAGTATCAACAAAATATTGGCCAATTCGTTTGCGCTGCTCGTTAGTATTTCCTTTAAAAACAAGCTTTAGGGCTTTTTCTCTTGAAATGGATTTGATTTCATCTACTGCTGGAAGTTGGTCAATTGACTTAATAATAATTATATCTGTTGTTCTGGCCACAAAGCTAATTTAAAGAAAATTTTGTGCAACTAGAGGCCATCAGTGAGAATAGCCTTATTTTAAATTTGTCTGTTGTTCAGTAATTGCGTCGAAAATAGTGTACCCTCTTTAGGAATTTAGCTGAGTTTTGCCTCTCTTGTTAGTTTACTTTTGTCTATCCCTAAATCATTACTAAATAAATCAACCAGTATTTTTTCAATTTCACTTTTATTGATAGTCCTCGGGTTGCGTCTAGATTTAAAATAACTTTCACGTGTCATTTTTTTCGCCGCTTGACCTACCGTTTGTACGTCAAGTACACTACCAATTTTATTTACAAACCATATCCCAGCATTAGAAAATGCAAGTCCTGCAAGTCCGATCTGCCAATTAAAGAATAGTGCAGCGCAAGATGTAACTAGGAAAATCGCTAGTGTCGCGGATGCCCAGTAGGGCGGTCGTAGTATATGAAGTTTAAACCCCAGGTGTACTTCCAATTTTTTTACCAGAGAACGTCTGTTTTGTTTAGGTAGAAGGTGGAGGAGCGAAGAGCTGGTCGTGATTGTTTTGTAGTCTATTTGAAGTATCGATGCCATTGCATCGCGCAGTTTATAAAAAGCCTGTTGGCTTGTGCAGTCGTTCGAATGTGCTAGTTGAATTTTATTGGCGATGTGATCGCATAGTTCCCCGAAAGTCAAAATGTACTTCAGTTCAGTGCTCTCAAACTTCATGTCAAATGACTTTTCAACTTTAACGAGTAGATCGCTAATATCGTCTGGATCTACATTTTCTAGTTCGTCGTCTGAAATCATATTGCTCTTACCAATTGGTTACAAAATACAAATTTGCTGTAAAAATAGCATTTAGTATTTTTTAATACGCCATTGAAAATACTGTTCATTTCATAATCCAATAATTTATTCAAGCCGTGTTAGTGATCACCCAATATTGCTATTGGTATTAAGCTATCCAAGTATCCTTATAATCTTTTCCAAAAGCGGAATAATTAAAAGTTTTTTCTGGAGCTTTTGCTTTAGGTGTTTTTTTAATTGTGCTTTGACAAGCTAAAACAAGAAATAAAACAGGAAGAAGTATACTTTCATAAAATGGCGCGAATGATTTAACAGGTGATGTCAAAATGTTTTCTTTTCCATAATGCAATTTGCTAAATTCATTTATCAGGTTTTTACTTGTGACCTTATTGGTAGATTATTAAATATGAGAGCAGCAATTTTTCTTTTTTTTATTTTCGTACTAGTCTCTTGTAGTTACTATAGTTGGGAAATGATAGGAACTTACAGCCCTGATAACTATACAAACACCTATGATACTATTCAGCTAGGGACTAATAATATATATTATCGCAGGGTGTATGATAGGAATAAAAAGCTGGTGTTGAAAACTAAAGGAAAGTGGAAAGTAGATCACGATTTAATAGTCTTTGAACCACCTTATTTTTTGAATTTGGATAGAGATTTAGTAAAGTTTCCTGAACTTTTAAACGATACAATAAGTAATGGAATTGGATATATAGATGTAAATAGCGGTAGGATAGAATTTTGTGTTGGTCATTTTTCCGCTGATATCCCAAATCAAAATTGTTATAAAAAAGTAGCGGATGAATAGCACCTTCCATTCCAAAAGGATTCGCAACCTTATTTTTTTTTCGACTGTTCTATTATTCTCCTTTTAACATCATGATTGCTGCTGTATTTAAGCTTATCTGAACCACATATCCCACATGCCAAAGCTGTATTTTTAAATGGCTTTTTAAGCTGAAATTTATTTTTCATTATTGGGCTAGTAAGGTTTTTACAAGTCTCGCAATAGCATTTTTCACGTTGTTCGCGGGGGATATTTAAGCTTTCCATTTCGACGAAGATTTTCATTTCCTCTAAGATGAATTCTTTTGAATTTTCAAGGGTAAGTCCGTTATTAAATAGGGTTGAATTGTCATATTTCAAATAGTCCAGATCCTCGTCAATTTCATAAAAGGCCATATACCTATAGTCATACTCGCTCCCGGATACAATTTTCAACATTTGGCCAAAAGCATATTCTATACTGACCTCTTTTCTGATTGCTTTTTTTGCGATTGTTAAAGCATATTTTTCCATTAAATCTTCATCGCTTTTCTCTATATTCAACTTTAGATCAGCAATTGATTTCCAAAAATAAATTTCGCGTTCTTCCGTAGATGCGTTATCCAGACCAGCTAAAATATACAGGTTGTTACTCTCATATCCCAAGGTTAAAACATTTACAGCCCATTTAACCAAGTGTTTACTATCAAAATCAGTCAATGCCCTTTCCGCATAAATTTCAAGTGTTAATTCTTCAAGTGTCATATACTATAATTGCTATTCTTCATTTTACTAAACAAATATATTCTAAAGGTCTGCAGTGTACATGCGCAGTATATTTATTGCGATATTTATCTTGAGACTTAGGAAAATTCGCTGCGAACAACTACTATTGTAAATAAATGGAAGTCAATTTATAATAGTGACCTTGGGCTCTATTGTAGCCGAGATTTCATCCGAGACCAAACAATTTAAAATAGCCCATAGTTCAGATTATGGCGATAAATTCCAGGTGCTACTTAACAAGTTTTTCTTTATTTACGAAATCATAAAAGAAAAGGATATAGGGTATTTTCCTTATTCTACCAAGGTATTTTGGGAGGATGATTGTGTGAATTATAACTGGACCATCAGTATGAATTCTGTTGATTCTCATATCAATATCAAAATTGAACAATTATCATCTTCTAATTTGGGTTATAAAAAGATGCTAATTTCTACTTCCTAGCTATTCGGAAATTCCAGACGTATTGATCATATATTTTAGGAAATTAATGATCAGTCAATATGACCATGATTATGAAATATCAACCGAGTTCAATCCTTTTAAAATAGATCGGTTTGATTAGTTTTTTTATTGGATAATTTATCCTCTAACTTTATAGCCTGGGATATAGAGCGGTTCAACTTTTTCAAGATTTTGGTGCATACCTTTAAATCTGTTCTTCTCAGTAGTTACAGCAGGCCCAGTTTTAGAAACTTTGTGAGTTACTTTGGCACCTTCGTGCTTAGTTTGTTTCTGCAAAGATGTCTTCATATTGTTTAACTATTTCCTTGATACTTTATTAAAAATATTAGGTATTACAAATATAACTGAATTTTTTGGTTGGTCTTCTTAATCGAGTCAATAGACTTATTTGGGCTGTTTGCCCTATTTGTTTATAATGTTTAAAATGTTTTAAAAATGATTAAAATGTTTATTTTGTTTATTTTGGACAAAAATGTAGGTTTTATCATTTTTATTTTTCATTTTTGTGTATAAACAGAAGAGATATGTTAGTTTATTTTGCAGTTTCAAATTTTAGATCCTTTAAGGAAAGAGCCATATTAGACATGAGGAGAACCTCAGCTAAAGGTTCTCCTGAAAATTATCAGGGGGATTTGTTGCGAAGTAGTGTGTTGTTTGGAGCAAATGCCTCTGGAAAATCAGGTTTCTTGAGAGCTATACGTGCGTTGGATTATTTGGTTAATCATTCCGCTAATTTTAAGCCGAATAAAGATATTCCGGTTTATGAGCCATTTATGCTGGATGTTGGTTATCAACAGAAGCCCGTCGAGTTTGAAGCAGAATTTGTTAGCCTTGAGGTGAAGTATTTATATAAGGTAAAGTTTACTGCTACTAAAATAGTTTACGAAGAGCTATTTTTTTATAAGGGTAATTCCAAAGCATTACTTTATCTAAGGGAGGCTGATTCAGATATTAAGTTTGGCGATTATTATAAAGGGGCAAAAAAAACAATTGAAAAAATGCTTCTTCCGAATCAGCTTTTTTTGTCAAAAGCTGCATTAAATAATGTTGATGCATTAACAGGGGCCTATGATTTTTTCGATCAAATTTTGCAAACCGTACCATTTATGGATAGTGATACAGAAGATGATCTCAAACGATTTTATGCTCGACGTTTGGCAGAAGACGAAGAAGGTACTTTTACAAAGCGTTTTAATGCTTTGATATGTGCTTTAGATACTGGGATAGAAAAAGTCTCTGTTGAGGAAATGGACTGGAAAGGATTTGACTTTCCATCTGCCGTTCCTGAAGAGGTGAGAGGTCGCATACAAGAAAAGTTTAGGTATGATATTAAAACCTCTCACGGACTGTTTGATTCGGGAAGGAGAGTCGGTAGCCATACTTTTGAAGTGAAAGACGAATCGACGGGAACTAAGAATCTTTTTGCTTTAGGAGGAATTATCATTGAAGCCTTAGAAGATGGTTCGGTATTGATCATAGATGAACTGGAGAAAAATCTGCATCCTATGATTACAAGGTTTTTGATTCAAATATTTCATAATCCGGTATTCAATAAATATAATGCACAATTGATATTTGCTACACATGATGTGAGCCAATTGAGTAGTGAAGTTTTTCGTAGGGATCAAGTTTGGTTTACAGAAAAGAATGAATATGGAGAAAGTATTTTGTTCCGTTGTTCTGATATGGAGGGTGTTCGTCTAAATACGCCTTTGGATAAATGGTATATTACTGGGCGTTTTGGAGCGACTCCTGTAATCAGGAATGAACGTTTTTTGGTTGAAATGCAAGCTGAATGAAGAGAAAAGCAGAAAGCTCCCTATTTGCCGTCATTTTTTGTGACATAAGAATAAAAGATTAACTTTGAGGAGCTGTGTATTCATGTTATCATGACGTATGCTATGCTGGATTATTAATTTAGTATCATAAAATATCTTCCATGACCCGAGAGCAATTATTAGAGATAATTTCAGATATGGAAAGTGATAGAATTGAGCGCACTCGATCTACTGCTGACGATAAATTAGGACAGGCAATATGTGCTTTCAGTAATGATTTTCCGAACAATAAAAAACCAGGCTATTTATTACTTGGGGTAAATGATGATGGGACGCTGAGTGGTAAAAGGTGGACTGATGAGGATCTTCAAAAAATCGGAGGGATGAAAACTAACGGCAAAATCTTGCCACAACCATCTATTGTATTGAGTCAGGTATTTAGTTTTGATGATGGTGACGTAGTTGTAGTTGAAGTTAAACCATCTACATATCCACCGGTACGGTATGATGGAAGGTGTTGGATCCGAGTTGGACCCCGAAGAGATAGAGCATCTTTAGAAGAAGAGCGAATACTTATTGAAAGGCGTATTTCATATGCCAAAACGTATGACTTGGTACCAGCAATGGGATCGAGTGTAAAGGATCTCAGTATCCCGCTGTTTAAACACAGTTATCTGCCTTTTGCCATAGACAAGGAAACGCTCGAGGAAAACGGGCGAACAACGGAGGAACAGCTTGCTTCCTTACGGTTTTTCGATACGAGGGAAAACTGCCCAACTAATGCGGGCATTTTAATGTTCGGTATAAATCCTGAATTTTATATCCCTGGTGCGTACATTCAGTACGTAAAATTTATAGGCCAAGAAATGACCACGGATATTGAGTTTGAAAAGAAATTTTCAGGGGCATTATTTACAGAACTTCAATTATTAGACGATTTTATTAAGGTCAATGTTGTTAAAGAACGACCTGTTCAGCAAGATTCATTTCAAGAGGTATTAGTCAAAAACTATCCCTTTTGGGCACTGCGTGAATTAATTATGAATGCTGTGATGCATAGGAATTATGAATCCAATGCACCAATTTATATCTATGAATTTTCTAATCGTATAGAAATCATAAACCCTGGGGGCTTATTTGGTGAGGCTACCCCACAAAACTTTCCAAATGCAAGTGATTATAGAAATGTGGTCTTAGCTGAAGCTATGAAAATATTGGGTTACGTCAATCGCTTTAATTATGGCGTAAAAAGGGCAATAAGTGAGTTGGATAAAAATGGAAATGGAGCACCTGAATTTGATTTAGATTTAAAAACTAAATTTAAGGTAGTTGTCCCAATAAATAAGCAGTGGTAATGAGAATAATAACATTTTTTAATAATAAAGGCGGAGTTGGTAAAACTACAACGGTCTATCATGTGGCCTGGATGTTGTCGGAGCTCGGTATTAAAACAATTGCAGTCGATTTAGATCCGCAATCAAATTTAACTTCCATGTTTTTGACAGAGGATAGGTTAGAAGAGATTTATGAAAACAATAGTCCGGATACGATATTAGATTCTATTACCCCGATCGTGAATGGTGATCCTGCAATACCTGTTTATATTGAAAAAATTAATGATAATTTAGGTGTAATTCTAGGGAATCTTGCCCTATCAACTTTTGAAGATAGACTGAGTGATGCTTGGTTGAAGTGTTTGGCTCGCGATATCTATTCCTTTCGGGTAACGAGTATTTTTAAGACCATAATTGATGAAGCTGCCAAGCGATTTGGTGCGGAAGTTGTATTGATCGATGTTGGACCAAATCTTGGTGCTATTAATAGAGCTGTCACTATAAGTTCGGATTATATCATTACGCCAGTAGCTTCGGATCTGTTTTCTTTGCAAGGAATCAAGAATTTAGGCACCACTTTGCAGCAATGGAAAGAAGAATGGGAGCAAAGAAAACAGCTAAAACCACAAAATTTGACAGCCAAAATCCCCGAAAATAATACAAAAGCTGCCGGATATATTATCATGCAATATTCTGCTAAGGAGAGTCGCCCAGTGAAATCTTATCTAAAATGGGCCAATAGAATTCCTGCTGTTTTTAATGAATATGTATTAGGCCTTGTTGATTGCCCAATAATGAGTGTGGAGACAGATGATAATTGCATTTCTCTTTTAAAGCATTATAGAAGCTTAGCACCGATGTCAATGGAAGCACATAAGCCTATTTTTCTATTACGACCTGCAGATGGAGCGATTGGAGCACATGTTTATGCTGTGCAAACAAGCTATGAAGAATTTAAGGAGCTTACAAAAAAAATTCTTCGTAGATGTCCTGATGTATGAACTAAAGTATAAGACTTGAAGAAAAAGCACCTTAGTTCTAAAAACATAACGTGCCCAGATAATAACAATTAATATGAAGTTTGAATTTTGCAAGTATAATTTGGATTAAAAAAAGCCGGAACTTGCATTTGCAGGTTCCGGCTTTTTTTAAGGCTTCTAATAGGACAAAAGTGCTAAACCCAAGCATTACAAGCAATGTTTGAACAATAGTCAGATTTTTTAAGCTCTGGGAGTTTTTCAGGGAATGGGAACCTGAAGCAAACAGAAGAACAAAAGTGTATAAGCCTTTTGAAGAAAAAACTTAAGGATTCAGAACTGGAACTTGAGATATTAAAAAAGGCAATAGGCATCTTTTCCAAGAGCGATCGGTGATTTATTGCTTTATCAAGCAATACCAAGGTTTATATCCCATTGAAATGATGTGCAAAGTTTTGGGAATTGGGGTCAGAAGCTATTATTCTTGGCGAAGCCGCTGAAAACAGCCAAAAAGTTCTAATAAGGCCCTTGAAGACAGAATAAAAGCTATTTATTTCAATAAGAAACAACGATATGTCAGCCCTAGAATAACTGCTGAACTTTTGGATGAGGGTGTTAAAGTTTCTAGAGTTACAGTGGCTAAGTACATGAAAAAGATTGGGCGGCGCAGCTATAAAGACCGATCAGATCTTTTCTACCATCCATACCAACTCCCAGGATATTATAGATAGCCCTCGATTCAACAGTTCCATTCTGGCGAACCTTGATGTGCATACAGTCTAGGAATACAAAGGGATAAACAGCTTCAAGAGGCCTGCTACGCCACTCATTTACCGCTGGAAGCACGCTTTCTGTAATACGCGATATTTCTGTGTTGTACATAGTTTGCATTTGGACTTGACCTGTTATGATTCGTCACGTATTTCCGATATACATTTGTTCCTAAGCATCTTCGATGAATTATATGATATGTCGGTTCATGAAGAAATCCCTCACAAAATCAAAAAAAGTATACTGACTTTTAAAAGCCGAAATTATGAAAACCCGTGCACGGAAATTGGTATTCATTTCTACATGTGGAAGAATGAAAGAAAAGGATATAATTTGAGTATTACCATTAGACACAAGAGCCCGGCCATTGAAGCCTGATTTCCTCTCTGTACTAAGATGACAAATATAAAAGCATTCAAGATTTATCATGCATATAAGCTACTTTTAGGATTGTTTTTTTTATATAAAATAGCAATCAAAATTCCAGTGGTTGAAATTGGTAGCCGACGTCGTGATAAATACAATGAATTGAATGGAACACGTTATTTTGATGCAAAGGCCTTTTTAAAAACGGGTGTTCATTAATGAAATATCAGACATGATTCAAAAACCAAACGCATTATACACGTATAACCTTCTTTTCGGAATCTTTTCGTTTCTTATAACAGTTACGGTTAGAACGAATATAGTCTATGGTACTGTGGACAATTTTAGTCTAGCATCCACTATTATAACAATATGGAATTGGTTCATGCTCTTAAGTTTAGCTATTGCGGCTCTTCAAACTCTGGCATTTACTTATAAAAATAGAGGGATTCGATACGTGTTTATAAGTATACTAGTTATAATTTGTTTGATTATTACGTTTATAGGTATGTTCCTTATTCCATCAGGAGCAATTTTGTCATAATTTTCTTAAATTTACCCTATGAACCAACTGTCTCATTTACCAAAACATAAACAAGACGAATTAGCTGAAATCGTTGGAATTATCTGTGAAATAACGAATCCTGCTAAGATAATTTTGTTTGGGAGTCACGCTACTGGTAAGTGGGTAGAAGATGAGTATGTCGATAAAGGAACAACCTATAGCTATATTAGCGATTACGATATTTTGGTAGTTCTATCTGATAAGGAAAAAGGCGAGGAAGTTGAGATTGCTAGTAAGATTGATAACCGTACAGGGAATTTTAAAAACGAGGTAAGCGCGATTGTACATTCAATTTCTTATATCAATAGCGGTTTAGAAAGGGGGCAATACTTCTTTAGCGATATTGTCAAAGAAGGGATAGCGCTCTATGATAGCGGAGAATATTCTTTTGTCGAAAGTAAGCCTTTGACTAACGAACAGCTGAAACAACTTGCTATTGAAGATTTTAACAAATGGGTTAAAAGTGGCTCAAGGTTTTTAAAGGCCACGAAATTATTATATGAAGAATTTCTAGCAGACAAACTCCCCTTAAACGAGGTTGTTTTCATTCTAAATCAAACCGCGGAAAAATTTTACGGAGGAGTTTTATTGGTCTATACAGGATATAAGCCCAAGACTCACCGGATTAGAGCATATCGTAAATATGCCAAACACATATCACAAGACCTTTATAATGTTTTTAGATACCCACGAACAGATAGCGAAGAAAATAGGTTGTTTAAAATTCTAAATAATGCTTACATCGACGCTCGATATAAAGATGATTACTTTATTGATCCCGATGATTTGGAAAAATTAATTAGTAGAGTTGATAAACTAGAAAATGTGGTGACTAGACTTTGTGAAGAGCGTATTTCGCAACTTTAAAGATCTAGGATTTTCTGTTTTTTCTTAATGGCAGATGTTTGGGAATTTTGATCTTGAAATCAAATATTTCAGATGGTTGGATTTCTAATGCTTTGCAAATCGCGATAAAGCCGCTTACTGACATATTGTTACTTCCGCGTACAATTCGATAAACTTGGCTGTAACTAAATCCAGTACGATCTTGGATATCCTCAAGGGTAATTTCTTTTTTATTTGAAATAGCCCAAAGTTTTTCTCTAATAATTCCTAAACTTTCCTTGTCTATGTACTGCTCAGCCATAAACAAATAGACATTAAAAAAAATAATTTTATTATACCAAATTTGGAATAATTATGTTGTTTTTCTTATCTTTGTATATTCATTCATTGGTACCAGCGTGAGAAACTGAAAACCAAATATGAATGAGAATTATAAACTTAAAAAAATACAAAAAATTCGTAGAGAAGGCCTCCCTTATTTATATAAGAATATGGTCGCGTAGTTTCTCACGCTCAACCATTGAGCAAGGGAGGTTCCTTTTCTATTTAACATATATCAAGGGGATATTTTTTAAGGATCCATTGATTCTAAAAAAATGTCCTCCAGAATAGTTTGTAGTAATTATTCCTTGTCGAATTCATATTTGAAAAGGAATAAATCAGTCTACAAAAAGTCTGAACTTCTTAAACTGATGCGGTACCGTTTCTATTAATCTCCGTGTAATCGTTTTATAACCGCATTTGAGACGCCATTTTATTTCACTCGCATAACTTTTCTCAAAGGGACCATCATATGCGTTAATTTAACGTAATGGGATCATTTTGCTTCTAGTTATGCCCTAAAAACTTAAAAAATGAAACCCAAATGCAATTCCATTCTCGCATTAGAAAGAACGATTTATGACGTTCATCAATCTGATTACTACCCACTAAAAGATATTGAAGTTTTTTGGAAGCAATATCCAATTGGTATGATCAAAGACCATATTATTGAGCTCCAATCAACAGTAAATTCAGATCAGCTTTCTGTATTCTCAATAGACTTATTGAAAGCTCTTGTTGCTTATCTGACAGCACATTTAAGCAATTTGGATTTGGCTACGCTATCTCTTTCGGAAGTTTTCGAAACAAGCAAAGAAGAGTTAAAGACAACCAAGGAAATCTTCGATTTCTTCCAGCGCGCATCCGAATCCAATACCAATTCCTAAAATAATGAAAAAATTAACATTGCATTTAATTCGCTTTTTACAGCTATTGAAGAATACACCAATGCTTCTGACATGCATTGCTGTATTTCATATGTTTAGTTTATCAGCTCAGACGCCCCGCAAGGACAGCGGGGCCGATGGGCTTTATATCAATGACCAGGTTCCCGAAGCCTTCTATAATGAGGCGCATCGGATGATCGACTGGTCTACCGGAAAAATCTATAACAGGTCCTTAGATAAAGATAGAAACAAACTTATCATACTGGATTTTTGGGCACACTGGTGTATGCCATGCCTTGGTTCCTTAAAAAATATGAATGAAGAGCTGCTCGGAAAGATAGATACTACGAAGGTTGCCATCATACCCGTCACGTATGAGGGTAATGCCGAAATTCAAGCTGTTCTGAACCGTTTTGCTTGGAAACATCAGTCTGTGATCAACGATTCGATCTTGTCCCGCTACTTTCCACACCAAGCTATCCCACATATGGTCTGGATCTATAAGGGAAAGGTAATAGCAATGCCGCGAGCTAATTACGCCACGTTGGAAAATATCAATATGCTGCTTGCTGGAAAAATGCCTTCCGTCTATAACGAGACTGATATCAAGATAATAGATCCTAATCAGCGCCTCTTTCAGGAGCATAATGCTCCAGCAGCTGTACACTATCAAAAGGATAGCTTTAAAGTTGGTGGCTACGCCGAGGGCTATGCGCAGGTAACTTTTAAAACAGTAAAAACGCCTAATGGTTGGCTCTACTATGGTATCAATATTCCCATCGATCAATTGCTTGTATTTGCCTATCAGGATCTGTTGACTGATAGAATGGATCTATTAAAAGCGATAAAATATGAGATTGGACCTGATCTGAAAAGTAAGCTTAAAATCGGACGCCCCAAAATGTATAATAATGACTTTGCTAAAGATTCGATCTATGGCGACTGGCTTAGGAAAAACAGTAGAACCGTTGAATTTCGCGCACCACAGGGAATACAAGCGAAGGAAGGTCTAAATCTTTTCCGACAGTACCTAGCTGATTATGCGCTAGCTGAATATCAGCTTGAGATCAGTATTGATCAATCAAAGCAATATAAAGTCCCAGTGTTAAAATGTATCGGTAAACCGAAGGGGACAATAGCACTGCTAACAAAGAAAGCGAAGCCTTCTGACCCTGCTTATCGTTATTTCAATGGCCAATATGGAGAGCTTAAATGGTTAGACTATATCAGAACGGGTTTGCCAAGGCTCCCCAATAGGTTGTTTGATGATAATCGCATAGTCGATCAAACTAATTTGCCCAAAGAGCTGCTGGTCCATATGCAATTCCCTACGAATCTTATCGGAAAAGGATCGATGGAATATGTACAAAGCGAACTGAAACGGTACAACCTAAAACTTGAAGTCGGTTTTGAAAAAGTCCCGATCCTCCTGCTCAAGAAAGTTAAAAAACATGCCAATTAACCTTTAAAACAAATGAAAACTATTTTCTATTTTTTTATACTACTATCGTTTCCATTGCTAACGAGTGCACAGCAAACCCGAAAAATTAGGGTGCTTGACAGCAATGATAGGCCTATTCCAAATGTTAATATTCGGTTGATGCCACAAAATAAGGTGTTAAAAACCGATGACCTTGGTTATTTTTCTTTTGTACAGGATGGACAAAAGCAGATTGAAGCCTCTGCAATCGGATATAGTAGGCAAATAGTCTCCCTGCTGTCAGATCCGGCAATTACCGTGATACGCTTGAAAGCCACGTCGGTGCAGCTAGATGAAGCCATCGTCAACACAGGATATTATCGTTCGGATAAGCGGAATTTGCCGGGCTCCTTTGTACAGATTGATCAGAAGTTGCTGCAGCGCGATCCTTCTCCAAACATTATAGAGCGGATGGAGGGTATTACCAGTGGGCTTCAATTTGACCGAAGAACAAATTTTAATGAAAACACCGTCAAGCCTTCACTGCGACTGCGGGGGGTAGTCTCAATTGAATCTAGTTCGGAACCCTTGATTATTTTGGATAATTTTCCCTATACAGGGGATCTAAACCAGATCAACCCCGATGATATTGAAAGTATAACGGTGCTTAAAGATGCTTCTGCAGCAGCAATCTGGGGAGCTAAAGCTGGTAATGGGGTGATCGTACTAACATCCAAAAAGGGGATTAATAATACACCTTTGAAGCTAACCTTTTCAGCGAGCAGTATTTTAAAGGATAGGCCTGATTTATTTTACAATAGAAACTATATCCCCTCCGCGGATCGTGTCGATCTTGAACAAACGCTCTTTGATCGTGGTTTTTACAACCGGGCTAATCCGACTTTACTGCCTGGTGTAGCCGCGCTCAATTTTAAATATAAGGATGGTCTGATTGATCTGTCCACACTGGAACAACAGAAAGAGATCCTGCGGAATAGAGATGTACGCGAGCAAGCTCAAGAACACCTTTACCGGATGTCCTGGCTGCAGCGCTATAATCTCCAGCTTAAAGCTGGTGGATCAGATTTCAATTACCTGCTTTCTGCGGGCTTCGATCAAAATAACCTCAATATCGTGGGGGATCGGGATAGACGCTATACCTTTTCATTGAATACGGAATCTAACCTGCTCAAAAAACTGGTACTCAATACCAATATCCGGTTAAATATGAACCAGTCCATCCATAATGGTTACTCGCTCAGCGACCTGAACTATACGCGCAATTTGGATGGTTATACAACCTTTGAGGATGGTGATGGAACGGCGCTTCCCATTAATTACCGCTACCTGTCTTCCTACGTAGAGAGTGCTGAGAAGAATGGCTTGCTCGACTGGTCTTTTAGTCCTATAAAAGATCGAAACCAACAGGATCTGAATGCGACAAACCGGAATCTATTGTTAGGGACAGGCCTTTCTTATGAGATTATCTCGGGATTGAACTTATCGCTCAAATATCAATTTCAGCAAGGAATTAACACAACTCGTAACCTATACAAAAAGGATAGTTACTTGGTACGCGATCTGGTAAACAGATTCACACAAGCGGACGGTACTTATATCATTCCTTTGGGTGCCATACTGGATCAGAACAATGGGAGCGATCAGTCGTACAACTGGCGTGGCCAGCTAAATTACAGCCGTAATTTTCTGAAAAGACATCAGATCAACGCATTGGCAGGAGCAGAGCTGTCCGAGAACAAAACCATTGCCGAAGCTGGAAGCCGTCTCTATGGTTATAACAGCGACAACCTGAGCTATCAGACAAGCTTCGATTACACAAAATACTATCCTGTCCGCCCAGAGGGCAGCGGCTTGATTCCAACCAATACGGCAACAACAATGGAATTGACAAACCGCTATATCTCTTACTACGGCAATCTGAATTATGTATTTTATAAGATGCACACCGTTAGCCTGAGTACCCGATGGGATGCCTCCAATTTATTTGGAGTTAAAACAAATCAAAAAGGTGTGCCGTTATGGTCCATCGGCGTCAATGAGGACCTCAAGAATTCCCTAAAGTTAACGCCAAACTGGATTTCTAGGCTCAACCTGCGGGCTAGTTATGGGGTGACAGGAAATGTGGTCAACAAAATCAGTGCTTTGCCAACGGCTTATGTGGCAACTTTCGTCTTCCCAAATTCATTGCCGAGCGCTACTTTATCCAGTGCAGGAAACCCCAGTTTAAAGTGGGAGCGGATAAATATCATTAATCTGGGACTCGACTTTGCTGTGCTGAACGGAAGAATTCGCGGAACGATTGATTATTATTCAAAAGATGGAAACGATCTGATCGGCGAATCTTTTTTGGACCCAACAACTGGAATCTTTACGTCAAATGGTGTGTCAAATGTTGACAATAGGATCAACTATGCCAATATGATTACCAAGGGGCTAGATCTCAATCTGAGCGCAAACATTATACAGGGCAATTTTAGATGGGATGCTAACCTATTGTGGAGCTATACGACTAATAAGGTGACCAACTACATGGCAAACAGTGCGGTCAAAACGAGCAGCTTTGTATCGTCTCCAAGACCTCGGGAGGGGCATTCGTTGGACGAAATATACGCGTACCCTTTTGGTGGACTGGATCCGGCTACTGGAATGGTACTAACCCCGCGTGGAGACAAGGATTATACAGGTTATTTTAATAGCATCTCTATAGACGACCTCATTTTAGTAGGGCGAAGTTTTCCGCCATATCAGGGAAGTATACGCAATACATTTACTTATAAAAACTTTGGTCTGAGCTTTTTGATCCAATGGAAAAATGGCTTCTATTTTAGACGGAAATCCATTGACTATGCGAAGCTTTTTCAAAATAGCATTGGCAATATCGACTACCTCGATCGTTGGCAAAAACCGGGGGATGAACACACAACGATAGTACCTGCTTTACCAAGCGATGTAAATGCCAATCGGGATAGTTATTATGCAAATGTAAGTCCATTGGTAGTCAAGGGCGACTTTATCAAGCTCTCTGATATTCGTCTGGATTATAACTTCGCATTCAAAAGCGGGAGGGCCGCCAATATGGGATTATTTGCGCAGTACAATGGTGGGTTGATCCTATATCGTTCCAATAAATTTGGCATTGATCCGGATGCGGTCAATTCAAGTTATCCGATTCCCAATGCATATTCGATAGGTATTCATTTAAATTATTAAATCATGAAAAGACTTTTGAGTTTACTTTGTCTCTTATTTTTATGGGGTTGTAACCCCGGTTTTTTGGATGTAAAGAACAACAAATCGCAGTTAGTACCATCGACTTTGACCGATTTCGAAATGTTGCTCAATAAGTACACGGTTATGAATACATCCACGGGAAATGGTCTAGGTATTGCCAGTGGTGATGAAATCGCTGTGGATGATAATATCTGGCTGGCATTGAAAAAGCTACAGGATAAAAATGCCTATGTCTGGAGCAAAGATCTTTTTGAAGGTGAGGATGTGCCCGATTGGAACAATCCATATCAGACGGTTTTATATGCTAACCTTGTACTCGATGGATTGCAAAAATTGAAAGGCAAAGAGCAGGATGAAAGCACGCGACTTAAACTGGAAGGCTACGCCCTATTTTTTAGAGCGAAATCATTTTTTACTTTGGCAATGCATTTTGCTGCTCCGTGGGGAGATACTGACAACGAAATATTTGGAATCCCATTGCGGCTGGATTATGATCCGACGTTAATTTCTAAAAGGGCAACCGTAACAGAGACTTATGCACAGATTGAACGTGATTTGCTGCAAGCGCTAGATCAATTGCCCAAACAGGTGCCTGTATTGTATCTACCCAATCGGGCGTGTGCTATGATCATGCTTGCCAGGGTATATCTCGTTAAAAGTGATTATGAAAAAGCATTGAATTACGCCAATATGGCTTTAAACGAAGGGTATTCATTATTGGACTATAATAGTATTACACCTGGTGTTAGCTATACTTTCCCGGCAAGTGGAATAGGCAATAAGGAGTTTTTACTTTTTGAAAATGTTAATCAAGTTGAATATTTTTCCAAAACAAAATTGATCGTTCCGACCTCTTTTGTGGATTTGTTCGATAGTAATGATCTGCGCAAAAGCTATTTCTTTACTAAGGTTGGAAACCTGTATCAATATAAGGGATCGTATCTTGGTTCTGCTTCACTCTTTACAGGAATAGCGCTTGACGAAGCTTATCTGATCAAAGCAGAATGCCTAGTGCGTTTGGGTAAAAGCAGTGATGGATTAAGGACCCTTGGTGAGTTGCTTAAATACCGTTATAAACCAGGTACAGCCCCAGAATTTAAAGATATGACGCAGGGCCAAGCCTTGGAACTAGTGCTGTTAGAACGGCGGAAAGAATTGTATCTAAGAGGACATCGCTGGTATGATCTAAGGAGACTCAATCGGCAAGATAATCTTAAGATAGACCTAAAGCGGACGGTGAATGGAACAGCGTATAGTCTTCCAGCAAGGGATAGGAGGTACACTTTTCCAGTTCCTGAGGAAGTCATTATAAAATCTGATGTGCTGCAGTTTAAACGGTAAAAAATAGGCTCCATCATAAATTTGATGGAGCCAATAATCAAAACATGAAAAACAAAATTATGATGTATCTATTGTTCTGGTTTGTAGGTCAGATCACTTGTGATCTGAACGTTCGACAATTGTGATGCCTCATCAACTGTTAACCCTGATAGGTCGTGATTATCGGGGTTTTCAATAAAGCGTGCACAGCGCATGTCATCGGGAGTTGCGTTACATTGACCCGACAAGGTTGGATCTGTAATTGCACTTCCTAATACATCATCACTTGGATTGGATGCATTTGTTGTAATCTGATACCAAGACGATGACACTTTTTTCTCAGCATTTTTAAAACTGTTAAATCCGATAAAGGATGCCATTGCAACGACCACAGCTACTGCGGCTTTTGCATTAAATTTTAATATTTTCATACATTTAGTGTATTTCTGTTTTTTATAATTGTGTTTTCCCCTTTCGATAGACTATTACGACCGATCTAGGACGAGAAGCCCTTAGTCTTTTGGCAGACGCGCCCTTCTGCCGAACCAGCCTTGGGCTCAGCTTCCGCTGTAACAGCTATTGCTAATTTCTTTATGAACCTAACTTCGTCATCAATTTCCTCTGATGTGAAATCCTTATCTTTCTATCAAGCAGTAAGCCTGCAATACATGCAATCGAGATCAGACCATTGACCCAAAGATGTGCCTTCCAACTGATCGGAAATTCGAGGACACAATCGCACGGAATACTTCCCCAGGTATCTCGTAAGGCCAAGATCACATAGCTTGAAAAAACAAACATCAGGATGATCGTAAACCAAAAGCCCAATCTTTTAGTTCCTTCAAAAATAAAGAGGGTGCCTGTAGCTAACTGTACGGCGGGTAGGATATACGATAGCATAATGCCATACCCATTGGCAAAAGGTTGTTTGATCATCGAAGCACGGAATTCGGCGTAGGTGAATACCTTCTTCGACCCGACATAGATCCACGGACAGAGCAGAGTAAAAGTCAATACCTGCAACACAAATTCCTGGGGATGCTTTCTGATGTACGAAAGCACCCCAGTTAATTTGCGCCCAAACCAACTACGTGACCCTACGTTTTGAACTGTATCCGCTGCTGTGCCTCCATCATGCTGTAAATATCTTCCGCCTAGTGCCATAATCTATTTTGTTAATCGCTTACTTACATTAGTAAGACTAAATTACAACCATAAAGACCCCTCGCGTTAGGCCAAACTTGATTGATCGATAGGCCAAGTTTGATAAGGGCAATTTATAGATAGCCTTGATATTCGGTCAATAAATAAGGATATCCTTTTGGAAATTCACCATAGGTATGGAGGTAGGCGAGCACGATGGGGCACACTTCGCGCAGGTTAAACATTTCGATGATGGCCGGTAGGTCGAGCGGATCAATCGCCGAGCTATCGTAGGTACGGAGTATAGCAGTGATGTCCGCTTTAACCGATTCACGCCGCTGCTCTTTTTCATGGGCGTCGAGGTTACTGAATAATAGTTCTTGATATACGTTTTGAAGATCGACAACTTGTAAAATCTCATTGTGCCAATAATCGAGCTGAAAGCCATGTTTTAGCAAAATCCGAAATAATACCTCCAGACAATAGTGCAGTTCCATCGCCTCCATGTAGGGCGGCGAAAAGGTAAATACCATCAAATCCGCCCAGTTTTTATCAATTTCTCCATTCTCATGCGCCAATTGGATCACCAGATCTTCCATTGTCATTTCATCGAAATAATACTTGTCCCCGTCGTGATTCTGATAGAGGTTACTGACAAAAGTGATTTCAGTGAGCATGCAGGAAATTAAGTAAAATAGCTCTAAGTAATCGTAGCCAATCGGTGGAAAGCAGATGTATAAATAATCATCAAGGCTTAATTTTTCTTCGGGCTGATCCACATGCGCGCGAACATCAGAGGAGGAGTCTGTCTCCCATACACTTGCGCTATCACTTTCCAGGTAACAGTCATAAAATAGCTGCCGGCTGTCCATGAGTTCCTGATGAAAGCTGCTTTCCTCCCAACCGCCAGGCGCCAACCGGCTCATCAGCTGCGGCAAAGCATCGTAAGCATCTTGAAGGATGGCATGGGTAGTATTAACATCCAGTTTTTTTCTTTCTATAAAATTCATAAGAAAGTCGATTTAGTCTGATTTTTTATCGCGTATTTTGTTCGAGTTGTTGTTTAAACAGAGCGCTCGTCAAACCGGTCATCTTTTTAATAAATCGGTTCATTTCGCTCGGGCCACTAAATCCGACTTCATGAGCAGTAGTGCCCAGCTTATCGTGCTCCACAATAAGCTGCTCAATATAATCGAGAAGCAGCAGGTTGCGGTAGTCCTTCATACGGATACCGTAAAATTTGTGGAATTCGCGGCTGAGCTGTTGCGCGTCTGTCAGAAACACTGCAGCTACTTCTTTGATCAGCGCTTGAGCACCGCGCTGCAGGATCATAATATCCAGTAGCTGTCGGCAACGCACTGCAAGGTGATTGTCTATGTCATTGTCACCCACAAGCTTGAAACGGCTTAGATCGATCAGAAAAATCAGATGTTTGAGCAGAACATGCTCGTTGTTGAGCGTATTGGGGTTGAGTATACTGAACAGGATGCACAGGTATTTGACAGTAATGGGGCCCACACGAAAACCCACACTTTTGAGCGAAGTTGTTGACCCCTCTTTTTTTGCCTGAACCAAGTGTTTGAGAAATGAAAATTGTTGAATGGCCGGCGGCCTGAACATACCGGCATCCACGACAAAGCCAACCAGTATATGATGGCCTATAGGTAAATGTAAACGATAATGGCCCGATGCAACGTAAAAATAAGCGCCCTCAGAGGGACATAGCTCAAAACGGAATGCCTCATCCAGCCTTTCTCCCCAAATCTCAACTTCATTCAATAGCGGATAGATGACATGCAGGTCGTTCATATACACCTCAATCGTTACATCGGTCGACTTGCTGATCCAATACTCGTAAGCGTAGAGATAAGCATATCGGCCGTCAAAGATTTGTTCGCTGATCTGATTGTGCGAAGATTGCCAATGCCTCTCCTTCGCATGGCGAATGGGGTAACTTAATGGATGGGGAGGATCGTCAATGCTCTCGTATTCCGTACCAAATACGATTTTATAAGATCTTTTCATATTCTTTACAATTAGTTATGAGATGATTTTAGGAAGAATTCACCGTAAAGACCAAATAAAATGGTACATAACAGTATTTTTCGTGCGAATAACCAAAGTGTAGGGTAGATGACATTTTCAGATTGCACCTGATCGGTTTGTGCTGTCGTTGTCCTGCAGGCGTCCATTTGTGCTGTATGTACATTTTTTTTTGAAATCATTTTTCTTTGCCGACATCTTTGTTGCCATTGGATCCAATAAGGAGTTTTAAATTTTTGGCGAGGGAAGGTACAGCCCAAGGCCGGAAAATGGTTCAACAAATGATAGTATGAAATGGAGTCAACATGTGATTAAATGTGAAGAGGTATAGATATGCAGCCCTATACCCAAGAGGGAGTGTGCCTTTGCGAAGGAAATCACTCCCTTAATGAACCAATTGATGTCGGCTATGTGAAGGGCATACGTAACCGACAAAACCATGGTATTTTCAGCGGCAATCCTGTAGTTTTCTGTTTGTCGTAATTTCAGCTGCCTGATTTGAGTCTCAATTAATAATATTTTTGTTTATATTGAAATTAAATAAATATTTTAGGTAAATTTATCTTTCTAAACTTTTTTTAATTATAAACCCTTGTTTTAATGAAATAGCATGGATAAGTTAAATTATAGACTATTGATCGTTGACGATAATCCAGACTCGTTGGTGTATATTTTAATGTCATTGAAGGAACTTCCTTTTATCAATGACGACATCATAATTGTTCGAAAGCCCATAGAAGCCCTCAACTATCTAAAAGAAAATGAGGTCGATGTGTTGATACTGGGTATGGATCTTGGAGATAAGGAGATTGATGGGATCAAATTGGCCAGTTTGATTCCCAATCCGCCCGTCATGATTGCTTGTTCAGCACATACAGATTATGTGTTTAAGGCAAATGAGGCCGGTTTTTACACCTATTTTAGTAAAAAGATCAGTTTCAATGTATTGAAGGCCAAAATGGAAGATGTGGTCGAAAAGGTAGATAAGAAATTGCAGGACCAAGGCAGAGAAGTGAAAAGTTTAACGATAAAAGATCTCAATAACGATAGGATTCAAATAGAAGTTGACCAGATTTTTTATGCGCAAGTAGACAACGATATTATCGATATCTATTTGGAAAAAGATAAGTATCAAGTTAAAGGAAGCCTAGGAGGGCTGCAGGCTAACCTTCCAGCAGCCATGTTTGCCCGCCCTCGGATAAATACCTTGGTCAATCTTTCCAAAATTGATCTCTTGCGTTCAGGTGAACTTCATTTTGTCAAACCAAGAAATGGTTTCCCTATTACAGTTACTCGATCTTATAAAGATAATTTTCGGCATCAATACGAAGTCTATAGACAGAATAATAAATAAAAACCGGTAGGGCTGCGCCATTTCATGGCATCAATCAATGCAATAATTTATGTTACAATTGAATGAAATCGTACAATTGCTGCGAGAAATTAACGACAAGCTGTCCTGCAAAGCCTACCAAATTATGCCAAAAGAAGGTACGCAGATAGAATGGAGTGTGGACGAACTGATGACTCGTATGGCTGTGGTATCACGCCTGGGTATCTCCGAACGCACGTACAACCGCTGGGTAAAATCGGGAGTGCTCAAACCCATTTGCTTGGGCAACAAGCATTATTACCGCGAACAGGACCTCCAGGATGCGATTAAGCGCAGTATAGACCGGGGTATGATCTAACATTGTTTTTTAAGGCTGATCTTTGGGAAAAGATCGGCCTTTTTATTTGGATGACGCTAAGTGAACTAACCTATTTGCTGCTTCCTCTTTGGGAATACGTTGGGATTAGCTCGCCCCTCGCTTGCCTATTCTATGGTATTTCTATGTTATCTGTTTGCTTATCCTATACCATTTCCTTGCTTATTCTTTGCCATTTGTTTGCTTATTCATTGGTCTTTCTTTGCTGTTTGGTTGCTGTTTCTTTGCCTATTGCTCGCCGATAGGTAGCTTTTCCACGGCAACTTACAAGCCATTACCTAGCCTTAACGCTAACTGAGTAGCCTATGAATAGTGTCAAATTAGCCTAAAGCAGGCAATTAAGGATTAATCCAAAAGCAGGTGAGTCTATATGAAGAGCGCTCGAAAAGCACAACGTTTTCTATCAAAATGCTGGATTTGATGCCGTCGGAAATGGCATATTCAGCCAAGTGACGTCAAATGGCGCCATTGAGCAAATCCCTTTCATACACCGCTTTACCTTAGTACCATGATATCGATATCGTGGCTGCCTGCAGCGCCACTTTAGGGTTTAACAATTTAAAAAATAATAACATGGCAAGATTTTTAAAAGGGATTCACGGATCCTATAGCGGAAAAGTAGGGAATGTCGTCGGAAGTTCATGGCGAGGAATAGATTATGTACGCTCTTTACCAAAAAAGAGCAGCAAGGCTTCGTCAGAAGCGCAGCTGGCGCAGCGGATGAAGTTTGGGATGACGACCAGTTTTCTCAAATCCATTAAAGATATCCTGATGCTCGGGTTTTCAGACAGCAAGCTAAGGAACAAAACGGGCTATAATGCGGCCTTTCAACAGCTGATCAATCACGCTTTTCGGGGTAACTACCCAGATTTTGCGATAGACTTCGCGGCAGTCAAAATTGCCAGTGGTAGTCTGGCAGCTTTGGTTGGCTTGGTTGTAGGTGAGGTGGCGCCCAGGGTGCTCAATCTGACTTGGGATCCGATCATCAATCGTTTTAATGCCTTTGACGACGATCAGGTGCTGGTCATCCTGTACGATGAAGCGGACAACCTCTTTTTTGCGTACGAAGGTGCGACAAGATCGGACGCAGCGATAGATATCGTGCTACCCGACAGCTATACAGGAAAGAAAATAGTGGGCTGGTCTTTTAATATCCATCGGGATGGGCTAATCACCTCAACGAGCCAATACTTAGGGGAGTTTGTGTTGAACTAGCTGCATCTGCATAAAGGGAGGCTGCTCGGTCAGGAGCACCTCCCTTTCATCCTGAACCCCGTTTACTATTAACAAATTAAAAATAAAATAAATGGAATCCATACAAAAACAACTGGTCTCGGATATCGAGGATATCTATTGGCCGCTAACAGGAAGACAGGTGCTTGGCATTGTACTGGTAGGTCTCCTCATATTTTTTATCTCAGCAGGGCTTTTGCTACAGGCGATCGATCCTACAGCCGGGGTATTGGATCTAGGTATCCTCTCCGTGCTGCTCTTTGCCGTATTGGCTGGCGCGGCGGCTATTTATTGCTGCTGCTGGCTCCAGGAAATCCTGTGGCAGCCTTTTAAGTTTTTCCGTCAGGAATTTAGTTTTCACTTTAATCAATTGACATCATGGCAACAATGCATTATTTATTTTTCGGTATTCTTTCTGTCGCTATTCTCGTTCTTAGCCGTTTTGGCAATACTACTGTAGCTGACAGGAAGCGGTCAGGCAGTTATGCTGAGCTCCGAAGTACCAATTCTGGTCTGGAGCGGGGGAATAACCCATCAGTGAAACTATACTCCAGTTCGGGTGTACGCGCACGTATTGTCGATTTTGCTGTAAAGGAGATTGGCGTGCGCGAGGCCACAGGCAACAACGATGGCAGCAGGGTAGAGGAATACCTCGCGTATGTCGGACTGGGAAAGGGGCATGCCTGGTGTGCGGCTTTTGCCTCCTGGTGTTACGGCAATGCTGGATTAGCAGCTCCGCGGAATGCCTGGAGCCCGGCACTTTTTCCGGTGGCCCGGCGTTATACAGCCCAGCAGATCGGGCAGGGGAGTGTTCGCCAGGCAGATCTTTTCGCTATCTATAGCTCCAGTCTCCAACGTATCAACCATGTGGGGATTGTGCGCAAAAAAGAGGACAATTGGATCGTGACTGTGGAAGGAAATGTAGGTAATCAGGTCCTTTCAAAGCGGCGTCCTGCATCCACTATTCATGTGTTTTCAAATTGGCTGGACTGAAAGGAGGGGCTATGCTAAAGTATTTATTCAAGCGTGGGCGCTTTCTCATGATCTTCCCATTACTCTATTCCTGTAAACTTTATCAAAGCGAGCTGAAGGAAGCTCAGCGGGAAGAACAAACGCAGTCCAATTACAAGCAGCAACTGGATATTTGGTACAGGGGACTGAGCGACAGCCAATCGCGGTATTGGTTGTTTTGGACGGATAGCAGTTTTCGCTTTCACCCGGATAGTGGTCTAATCGGACAAAAGGGCCAGTTGGCCATGCTGGAATCTCAGGTAAGGATAAGTGCCAAACAGGAGGCTTCTACAAAAAGTAGCGCTAGCCGCATACAAATGCTGAAGCAGCAAAGCACAGAAAAATGGAGTGCATGGGCAGTACCCAATCTTTGGCTCATCGGATTGCTGTTGGTGGCATTTGCACTGGCTTGGAAATTTCGAAACTTTTTTAAAACATGATGCTGCTTGAAATCATAGATGGGCAAACATAAATTCCAGGGATAGACAATTTCTTTTTTATGCCAATCAAGAGTTTTGGTCAGTACACAAGAAAGCCGCAAAGAATGTAGTTCTTTACGGCTTTCATTTTTTAGTGCTTATGACGATAATGAAAGGTCGATAGCCCGGCTGTATTTATTTTTTCACTTCCGGAAGCTGAACGATCTTGATGACGTTCTGGTCACTGATATAGCGTTGGGCAACAGCTTTAACCAGCGCTGGAGTCAGCTTATCGCGTAACGATGCGCGTTCAAAAATACGGTACATATCATCTCCATTGTACAAGTTGCTGTACAGGTAGTTTGACCAGAAATCATTTGTTTTGAGGGCCGACTCATAGCTCAGCCTATCGTTCGCTTTGAATTTGTCGAGATTGACAACAGAAGGTCCTGCTGCTTTTAATTTCTCAATTTCCTCAAGTGAATACTTCGCCAGTTTGTCCGCATTGGCCACCGAACAGCTGAAAGCTACCGTAAGGGTGTAACGGGCATCAGGCAGCTTGCTATAATCCATCTGGATCGATGGCGAATACACACCACCTTCTTCTTCACGTAGTCGTTCCAACAAACGGATATCCAAGACTTCCCGAAAGGCCTGCAAAGCCATGTTATTAGCCTCACTATAGTCATATGGACCCGAAAGAACAAGATAGACCATCGCTTTGTCTTCTTTGCTCAGCGCCAGCTTTTTCTCGATCTTCCCGTCAGGTATTTGGATGTTTAAATTACGGTAAGCGGGTGCTTTCGACGAGATGCTCGGTAGTCCACCAATATACTTGGCAAGCAAGGGCTTTATTTTTTCAATATCAAAGCTGCCCACAAAACTAAAATTGTATCCCGAAGCATTAGCAAAACGTTCTTTGTAGATGTCCAAAGCACGCTGAGGATTGATCTGATTGATTTTAGCCAGTGTTAGGCCTGTCCGTCGGATGTTATCGCCCGAAAGGATGGCCATCACCGAGTCTTGGAATACAGCGTCGCCATTTTTATCGCGGTCTTTCAGTCCGTCTTTGGCATTGGCCAGGATACCGGCAACAATGGTCGTGTCTAGACGCGGTTCTGTAAAGTATCCATACATCATCTGCAGGGCAAGTTCCAGATCTTTGTTGTTGGCGTAGCCGCTCACGCCCTGGGCAGTCTCACTGATAAAGGGGGATGCCGAGGCCGTTCGTCCGGCTAATGATTTTTCAAATTGGTCGGCAGTATAGTTGCCCAGTCCGCTCGCAGCAATGAGGCCAACGGCATTCGTCGCGCTCTGAAAATCTTTGTCATCGTAAAGCGATGTTCCACCGTAGGAATATCCCTGAAAGGTGATCTGATTGTTTTGGTAGTTGGTCGGTTTTAAGACTACCCGGACGTCGTTGCTCAACGTCAAAGTCGTGGTTCCTAACCTGCTGTCTTTTTCTTCTTTAATAATTGTACCGGGCTGTACTTCCTGTTTGAGCAGTGGCAGGTCGTTGGCTTCCTCCGAGAATGCAGTCTGCTTCTCTTTGGACAACGTAGCGATCCAACTGTTGATATCGGCCTCTTTCGGCAGATTTGCCTGATCGGCTTCAGGAGCTGAAATAATGATGTCGCGGTTGCTATCGGTTAGATACTGTTGCAAGAGCTGCTGGATATCCGAAAGGCTGACCGCCGGAAGCATTTCGCGCGTCAATTTCATTTCATGATCGATGCCCGGAGATGCTACATCGTTCAGAAAATGCTGAATATATTCCTGCACGTACTGTTCGGATGCAATTTTGTCTTTTTCTTGCAGCATGTTTTCCATTCCGCTCATATAGGTATCTTTAGCACGCTGCAGCTCCGTGGCTGTAAATCCATATTCTTTGACCCGCAGCAGCTCGCGCCATACTGCATCAAATCCTTCTTTCAGACGGCCGGGTTTGGCTGTGAGCTGAATCTGGAATACATCCAGTCCGCCCATAAAGCCATTTAGTGATGCCCCGCCGCTCAAGAATGGCGGATTGGATAGCCGAAATAGCGGACTATATCGTCCTGCCATCATGGTGTTAAACAAGGTCTTGATCAGGTTGTGCTTATAGTCCGACAGGTTCTGTAATTTCCGCTCGGGGTGTTTGATGCTGATATCGATGGACGTTGCGGTAATTTCAGGATCCGTCACCACCATAAATTGGTTCTTGCCCTGCAACGGAATGGTATACGTTTGGCGGGGTGTTGGCTTAACAGGGTTTTTAAGCGCCGAAAACTGCTTTTTGAGAAGTTGCTCGGTCTGATCAACATCGATGTCGCCGACGACAATAACGGCTTGCAGGTTGGGGCGGTACCAGTTTTTGTAGAAAATTTCAATTTCCCGGTAGGGAAAATGTTGAATGACTTCTTCTGTACCGATGGGAATACGCTGGGCATATAGAGACTGATTAAGCGCTACGGGCAAGGTCTTGTCCTGAATGCGCTCGCCCAAGCTCTTGCCGGCACGTTTTTCTTCCAAAATCACGCCGCGCTCTTTGTCGATTTCTCGATGTGTTAAACTGATGCCCTGTGCCCAGTCCTGAAGAATCTGAAAGCCATTGCCAACAAGTTTGCAATCATTGGAGGGCAGCTGCAGTTGGTACACGGTTTCGTTGAAGCTGGTATACGCATTGATATCGGCTCCAAAGCTGATTCCATTTTTTTGCAGGTAGTCAACCAGGCTGTTGTCGGGATAATGCGTTGTGCCGTTGAAGGCCATATGCTCCAGAAAATGCGCCAGCCCACGTTGCTTTTCGTTCTCCAGGATAGATCCTACCTTGTTGACCAGATACATATAAACACGTTCTTGGGGTTCGGTATTCTTGCGGATATAATAGGTGAGTCCATTGGCCAGTTTACCATAACGGACGCTTTTGTCAAAAGGTAAAATGCTGGTGTCAGCTTCGTGGTGTGCCCACGCGATTTCAATCGCTCCGGAGGACGCATTGCTATAAGCAAGCACCGGACTAAAACCTAACAACGACAGGTAGAGCAGTCTTTTTAAATGCATATAATTGAGTGTATAAAATAGCGAATTAGAATATATTTTTTAGCGTTTCATAAAGGGCATCGCCACGAAGGTTGATGCCGATGATTTTACCTGTGGGATCCAATAAATAATTGGAGGGAATACTTTTGATATGATACTGGAGGCTTACCTGACCCTCTGGATCAACCACATTGGTCCAGGTCATACCGTCGTCCGAGACGGCTTTTTTCCAGTTGTTGAGTGCGAAATCTGTGGAGACACCCAATACTTCAAATCCCTTTGCCTTAAAAGCATTATAGGCTTTTTGCACATGCTCGTTTTCCACGCGGCAGGGTACACACCAGCTGGCCCAGAAATCAACGAGCACATATTTGCCCCGAAAATCGGTCAGCTTCACCTGCTGGCCTGTAGTGTCAGCTAATGAAAATTCTGGTGCAATATCGTCGATTTTTAGATTTTGGAGGTTGGCGAGCTGATTTTTTACCTCCTGTCCCAGCGGAGATTCCTGCAGTGAAGGCGTCAGCTTGTTGAATAACTCGGATACAATTTTTTGATTGCTGGAATCTTTCAGCAGCGCTTGTAGTTTAAAAAGGCTCAGTACACGATCGCTATGCTGCTGCACATAATTGATCTGCGCTGTCTGTAGTGCCGCAGACCACTTGTTGAGGCTCACGTCAATCGCGTTGATGGTGGTCCGTGCCGGCGAATCCATGCGAAAACTATCCTGGGAAAAGGCATTCTCTGCCTCGAAATAGGCAGCCATTAGCGTATTGATGCTGTCGAGTATGATTTCGTTTGCTTTGTCAAAACTTCTGGCTTCGGTATTGAGTGCTGAGCCAGCAATGTCCGCTTGGTTGAGCTGACCAAACCGGGCCCGAATGTTAATCTTGCCCGGGTGAAGATAAAAATCCAATGTTTCAGATCGTTCCCCCGCAGCATCCATGTAAAATAGGTTCGCGATTTCGGGTCCTTCGGAAGTACCTGTAAAGTGAAAATGACCTTGTTCCAGCCGGGCAGAATCAAGCAGGAGATCGGAACCAAAACGTTGCAAAAACAGTTTTCCCTGTTGATTTTTTGGTACGCCCGCAAGCGTTCCCTGAAGGTGGTAGGTTGCTTTTTCCTGCGCCTTAACGAAGCATATGGAATAAAGAAAGGCAAAAGCTAATAGCGTAACTCTCATTGTATATCGTGTTTAGTTGTTATATCCCGGATTTTGCGTTAATTGCCTGTTATTTTGAAGCTCAACGGTCGGTAAAGGGTAGAGCTGGGCAAACGTCTTCCAGGTGGTCGGTTTTGCTTTTTTCATCACATTATCCACTAGTCCCAAACGTTTGAGGGTAAACCAACGGTCGCCCCATTCGAAACAGAGTTCGACACGGCGTTCTTGCACGATCGCTGCACTGACCTGAGATTTGGTTAAACCATCGGATAAATTCGAAAGTCCCGCACGCCTGCGTATGGTATTGAGGTCTTCAACCGCTGTTGGCAGACCAAGTTCCAGGCGTGCCTCGGCGCGGTTGAGGTATTGTTCTCCTAGGCGCAACACCGACGTATACTCATTGTTTGCAGATCCGGCTTCGCCGTCCGAACGGTATTTGTTGATCTGATAGCCGTTTACCGTTTCTTCAAAACGGACAAAGTTTTCTTTCCGTTTATCGTTCTCCTCAAAGGCTTGCAAAAGACCCGTTGGATCTTCAGTCACACCAAAGCTGGCAAATTCTCCTTTTATACCGATACCAATGGAGGCGCCCATACTGTTCCATAACTGCAATATCTGCTCGGGATTATTTTTGGTGAAGATATCCATTGGCTCAGCCCCATCCGCACGGTCAAAGTGGCCCAGTTGGAACAACTGCGACTGTGCAATCACCTGACTGGCGGCTTGCTCGGCTTTGGTCCACTCTTTGGTGAATAGGTATATACGCGAGAGCAGAGCCAGTGCTGCCCACTTATTGGCCTTCACGCGTTCGCCCGGATAATCTGATGCCAAAAGCTGGCTGGCATCTTGCAGATCTTGAATGACCTGCGTATACACTGCCGCTGCCGCCACGCGTGGTTTGAGGCGCTCTTCCTGATAATTGGTCGTGAGTACCAATGGAACATCCCCATAGAGGTTGACCAAAAAATAGTAATTGAGTGCACGCATAAATTTGGCCTGACCGATGGCTTCATCCTTGCCCGCTTGCGTCATGCCCTTGGATTGTCCAACGCCTTCAATGATTGCATTACTAACCCCAATGATGGAATATAGATTTCCCCAAAAGTCATTCGTCTGCGCCGAAAAGGGATTGAGGTTGTAGCTGTACATAAAACTATAGCCTGGGTTGAAGCTATTGACACCGGGTATCAACTCGTCAGAAGATAATCCCGTGTTCAGTGAAAGATCATTTTGATAAGCAGCAAATCGGCCATACATCCCGACCACCACACTGTCGGCCATGGTGTCATTCGCATAAATTTGGTCCGTCGTGTAGATATATTTTGGTGTCACCTCCAGCAGCTTGTTGCAACTGCTTGCAACGACAGCAAAAGGTAAAAGGAGGCTGAATAATTTGATATAGTTGGTTTTCATATCCGTGGTCTAAATGGTTTAAAATGAAGTCCGTATCCCTAGCGTAAATGTGCGCAGCATCGGCATATCCACGCCGGTCTCTGGATCTGTACCCTTGTAACTGGTGATCGTTAGTAGATTGGCCCCAGTCGCATAAGCGCGCAGGTTTTTAAGTTTTAGCTTCTCGAGAATCTTGCCGGGTACCGAATAGCTCAAAGTAATATTGCTTAAACGGATGTACGACCCGTCCACAAAATTGGCACCGGATGAATTGTAATTAGACATGGTACTGGAGTTGGTGGTATAGGCCGGAAATTTAGCTTCCTCACCCGGATGCTGCCATCTGTCCAAGACAATTGCGGGGGCATTGATTACGCTTCCGGCGCTCGTAAAGGGATAATTATAAATATGTGTGTTCTTTTTGAAACTGAAAAACACGTCTAGATCAAAGTTTTTATAATTGAACGAGTTGCCCAGACCACCAAAGAATGTCGGAATATTGTTCGCCAAAGGGACATAGTCATCTGGAAAACTGATAAAACCGTCGCCATTCACATCGCGGAATTGCGGTTGCCCATCTGCAGCATTGATTCCCAGATATTCATACCCCCAGATCAGATTTAATGGTTTACCGATCTGATAAGTGAGGCTATTGGAAGAACTTGCAAGATTGGGATAAGACAAGAGCTTGTTGCGGTTGATACTCATGGTAAAGTTTGTTTTCCAGGTGAAAGCCAATGTATTGATCGGCGTGGTCTGGAGGCTAAATTCCCAGCCGCTATTCTGTACATTGGCATCCAGGTTTTGATTGACCGAACTAAAACCCACCTGTGTAGGTAATCCATAGCCAACTAATTGATTGCCCGACCGATTGCGGTAATAGTTTGCTTCAAAGATGATGCGGTCTTTCAAGAAGCCCATTTCAGCAGCAAGGTCAAGTTTTTTGTTGACTTCCCACTGATAATTTGCATTGAATGGGTTCTTGGGAAGATAGCCCTGCCCTTGGTAATTGTCGAATATACGTTCGTAATTGACGAAATAGGAGTAGTCGCCAATATTATCATTACCCGTCAGACCATAGCTGCCGCGCAATTTGGCAAAACTCAAGCCAAACTGATTATCCTTTAGCCAGCTCTCTTCGCTGAGGATCCAGGCTGCACCGACAGACCAAAAGTTACCATATTTTTTCCCTGGACCAAAACGGGAAGAGCCGTCACGTCTGACGGTTGCATTGATGACATATTTTTGGTCAAACGTCCATCCCATACGAGCAAATCCCGAAAGAAAACGATACTGAGTGTCCTTGGGCTCGATGTTGATAATTGGTGCGGCAGAGATGTCCCTAATCTGACTGTCGTCTGTATAGCCGTTCCCACTTGTGGTAATTGCTGAATTACCGCGATGGATATAAGTACCCCCGAGAAGGGCACGAAATGAACTGCGCCCCACGATCAGATCATAATTCAGCTGAGGCTCAAAATTGAAGGTAGCGGCGCTGGCCTTAGTAAAACTGTTGTTGCCCAAGATATTTTCGGACGGCCTGAATGATCTCCGTGGATTGATGGCGAGCTGGTCCATTTTCATGCGCGTATAACCGGTATTGATTTTGGCCACGAGATTAGGTAACAACTCATAACTCAGCGCAATATTGCTGATTAAATTTTTAGTTTTATTTTCAAGCGTACGCTCCAGCGCAGCAATGGGGTTATCTATAGTCCAATTCAATTCTCCATCAGCATCATAAAGGGAGAAATTTGGAGGCAGGGTCTGAAAGTTGGTAAACGATAGTGGAATGACTTCGTTTTTATCCGTTGCATAGCTCGCCGAAAGGGAAGCTTTAAATTTGCCGTCGTTACTGTTGTAGTCGAGGTTACTTCGGAAGTTACCGACGGAAAGACCATTTTTCTTTTTATATACAGTGTTTTCACGCCTAAATCCACCGCCAAGGAGGTAGTTGAAACCCGATGATCCACCCGATAGCGATAATTCAGCATTGGATGTATGGGCGACATTGCCAAAATATTCTTTTTGCCAGTTGTGATCTTCAGTTTGGCTCCATTTCAGCAGGTCAGGGTAGTCATTGGGCGTAAATTCGACACCATCGTTTTTTGCAGCTTCACGCCGCATCTCCAGATATTGGGCGGTATTGAGCATTTTTACATAGTTAGCAATAGAACCAAAACTATGGTAATAATCAGCACTGATGGTGGGGCGACCTGCCTTACCGCGTTTGGTCGTGATCAGGATCACACCATTGGCACCCCGGGCGCCATAGATGGCGGTAGCATCTGCATCTTTAAGTACTTCAATGCTGGCAATCGTGCTTGGGTCGATACTTTTAAAAGGGCTTTCACCCAAATAGGAGGAGGTAAGGCCATTCGCACCGATATAGGCGAGTGAATTGCTATTAAAAGGAATACCATCAACAATGTACAAGGGTTGTCGCGCTTCACCATCCTGATTGACGGTATTAATACCCCGTATCTGCACTTGGGTCTGTATGCCCGGTAACCCGTTGAGGGTATTGATCATCATACCGGGAACCCGATTTTGGAGCGCAATGAGTGGATCTGCTGTCGGTGTTTTCTCAATGGTGGCTGCAGTGACACTAGAAGTAGAGCCCGTATTGAGCCGTTTGGATACCTCTTGTCCATAAGACAGTACGCTGACTTCATCGAGCAGGTTCTGCGTCTGCAACAGTTGCATGGTAACGGTGTTTTGGCTAGTTGACACAGCAAGCTGCCTTTCTTCGTAACCAACGGAACTGAATACTAAGGTATCCGTATGGCTGGTCCGCTCGATTTTAAAAGCGCCTTTATCATTGGTGAAAGTGACTTTGTCGTTGCTTTTGTTGTAAACGGTTACCAATTCTACGGGACCGGATTTGTCCCGTACAGTGCCGTCCACAAAAAGCTGTTTGGCAGGTTGCTGTTGTTTTTGATGCTGTTGGCCGCTTTTCTCCCGCGGAAGAATGGTGATCTCTTTTCCAACGATCTTAAAAGTGAACGGTAAATCCTTAAAGGCTTCTTCAAGAACATCACGCAAGGCTTTATCCTTTGCCTGAACTTTAACGACGGTATTAAGGTCTATCTGATTGCCAGAAGCAATGATGTTATAGCCTGTCTGTTGTCGGATGGTTGAAAAAAGTTCTTTGAGTGTTGGTTTGCCCTGATAATTGAGCTGTTGACCAACGACTGTGCTACCAGCAAGAAGCGACGTGACCAAGAGCAAGTTTTTTAGACGATTCATCGGGTCTGTGATTTAGGTTAATGTGTTTAGATCTCTGTATTAAAAAGGCTTCGTTATTTATTTTTGTGGACAACTATTTTGCCGTCACGATAGTTAAAGTTTAATTGACCGGTGCTTTCCAAAAAGGTAAGCGTTTTGGTCAATGATTGATTTTTGTCGATAGATCCCCAAAAGACAAGCTGTTTCGTAGCAGAGTCTTCGTATTCAAAATCTACATTGTACCATCTCGAAAGTGTAGCCAAAATGGCATCGAGCCGTTCGTTGTCAAATAGGAAATATCCTTTCTTCCAGGCCGTCGCTGCTTCGATATTGGCCGGTAGAATCTGGATCGATGTCTTGGAGATGAGCGATCGCTGTCCGGGTACAAGCAGGCGTTGATTTACATCGACCGAACCTTCAAGCAGCGTAGTTTCCACAAACTCGCGGTTGTCATAACTGTTGATGTTAAAAATGGTGCCTAATACCTTGACTTCTTGATTTCTGGATTTTACGATAAAGGGTTGATGTGGATTTTTGCTTACTTCAAAATAGGCTTCTCCTGTTAACGAGACTTCCCGCTTGGCGGCAGAAAATTGCATTGGATAGGTGAGTGTCGAAGCAGCGTTCAGCCATACTTTACTCCCATCGGGCAGGTTGACCTGATATTGTCCACCTTTGGGAACTTCAACAATCAGTTCGCGCGATTGCAATTCCGTGTCGCTCACAGGCGATCCATCTAAATAGACAGCCGTACCGTTGACGATCTTAACACCCGATTTGCCTCCGTTGAGTGCGATGCTTGATCCGTCTTCCAATTTCAGGATGGCCTTTTCTTGTCCGGGTTTGAATTGATCTATCGCGGCTAGGGTATCGCGATGCGACTGTCCACGCGGGATAAAGAGTAAAGCAAAAGCAATCAGCAGGACGGCAGCTGCAGCGCTGATCCAAGCGGCTCTCCGGTACAATGGCCTACGCGAAGCTGGTTTTGCATCAAGCTGCTCCTGGATTTGTAGGAGTATGGCATTTTTGCGGTCTTCCTGTGCGGCGCCATCCAGTTCCCATTCCACAGCTTGCTGCGATTCGTACCACGATTCTATCAGCTGGTTTTCCGCCGCTGAACTGATGCCGAGTTCGTATTTCAATAAGATTTCTGCAATGTTTTTCTGTTCCATGAGCGCCATTGTTTATAGTATAGTTGCACCAAAACGTATTTGGTGGTAGATAAATATTAAAAAATGATGAAATTTATTTTAAGTCGATGAGAAGGAGGAGAAGAAGCGAATAGAGACCTTGTTTCTTGAGGTTGTTTCTCAGAATGTTCAGTGCGTTGCTGATCTGTTTTTTGACCGTTTGGTCAGAGATGTCCAGACGTTCTGCAATTTCCTTATAACTAAGTTGTTCCTGTCGGCTCAATAGAAATACCTCTTTCATTTTTGCTGGGAGCCGTTCAATTTCACGATCAATAATCTGCTGAAGCTCCTTACCTTGCTGCTGTTCGCTCAACGAAAATCCGGTTACTTCAATATATTCCAAAATAGACGCAATCAGCTTTTTTTGATTGCCTTGGGTTCGGTGATAGAAAAGAGCGCTCTTGCGGGCAGCACCATATAACCAGCCGTGAATATCCTGTATTTCGGACGATTGTGTCTTATTCCAGAGGTTGACGAAAATATTCTGTAAAAGATCCTCAGCATCGGTCTGGTCTTTCACCAGTTTGGACAAGTAAATTAATAGGGGATCCCAATAAGATTTAAAAACAAGGTCGAACACCTGCCTGTCACCCTGCTGTAGGCGCTGAAGGATATATTTAGATTCGATCTCATTTTTAAGATTCACGTTAGTCGTAGTAGGTGACGACAAACTTAGATAAATTTGTGATTATTTGCAATAAAAGGTCCCGCTCGATTTTTAATGCCCAACTGTTTTATGCAAACATTTTTGTTTTGGCGGTTTCATTCCATTTTTAATTTTCCTTATAGCTGTGCCGCTGAATGTATTCGGTGGGGCTCAACCCATACATCTTTTTGAATAGCGTAGTGAAATGCGTCTGATTGGTAAATCCGAGCGAATAAGCTACCTGAGAGATATTCATTTTTTTCTCCAGCAGCAGCTTTTCAGCTTGCTGTAACCGGATATTACGAATAAATTCACCGGTCGAAATACCCGTCAGCGATTTCACCTTACGGTGCAGCTGTACACGGCTCAACCCTACTTCATCGGCTAGAAACTGCACATTGAACTCCGAATTCTCCAGGTATTGGTTTACCGTTTTAACAATACGTTCCATCAGCTGCTCATCGCTAGACTTAAAGCTGATGGTTTTTACCTTACCTTCCTGCTGCTGCGCGCCCGAAAACTTTCCTTTAACCTTCATGCGGTTTTTGATGAGATTGTGTACAACAAGGTGAAGCTCATCCACCATAAAAGGCTTTGTCAGGTAGGCATCTGCGCCGCGACCAATGCCTTCCAAACGGTCTTCCTGATTGGTTTTGGCCGTTAGTAGCACCACGGGAATATGGTTGGTCGTGCTATTCCCCTTGAGCTTTTTGACCAACGTATAGCCATCCATTAACGGCATGGCCACGTCGGAAATAATCAGGTCGGGCTCCTCAGCAAGGGCGAGCTGAAACCCCTCGCCACCATTTTCGGCAAGCAGCACTTTATAGGATGAAGAAAGTTCCTGATGCAGATAGTGGAGAATATCGCGGTCGTCGTCAATGACAAGAACTTTATAGCCTGTTTTTTGATAATCGTTCTTTGGATGTAGGTTAGTTGCTGAAACTGGGCGGCTCTCGTGTTTCATCGTCAACGCATCAGTTGGTCTCACAGGAGCAAGATCTTTCTGCCGCAGATGCTTGTTGCCCATCGGAAGACGGATTACAAAAAGGCTGCCGCTGCAGTCAATTCTATTTTCGGCATGTATCTGTCCACCGTGCAGTTCAACCAGCACTTTGGTGAGATGTAGACCAATGCCCGAACCCTGCCGCTGATAAGTGCTATGCGCAGCAGACTGGTAGTACCGCTTAAAAACATGGCGAAGATCGCTTTTGGTGATGCCGCTACCCGTATCACTGACAACAAGTTCTAAGATTTCACTTCCCTTTCCCCGTTGTTGAACGGCTAAGGAAACCGCAATGTGACCACCACTCGGCGTAAATTTAAACGCGTTGGAGATCACATTATGCAGTATTTTTTCAAAGCTGTTGACGTCTATCCAAATTGGAATATCGTCGGCATCGCTGTGTACGGATAGCTGGATCTGATGACTAAGGGCCTGATCCTCAAAAATGCCGATCATCTGCTTGACATAATCTACCGCATTGATTTCGCAAAATTTGAGATTCATGTGCCCGCTTTCCAGCTTTCGGATATCAAGCAACTGATTGACTAGACTAAGGATGCGCTGTGCATTGCGATTCATGTTCTGCAGCGTGGATCGGGTTTGCGGATCTGCTGCATTTTTCATGAGCTTATCAATCGGACTCATGACTAGCGTCAGCGGCGATCGGATCTCGTGCGATACATCCGTAAAAAGCTGTAACCGGAAAGCATGCAGACGCTCGAGCCGACGCTCATGCAGATACTTACTGATTAGGAATAGAATACCGGTCGCAAGTAGGATATAAACGAAGTAAGCCATTCCACTTAAATACCAGGGCGGCTGGATATGCAGCGTTACCATTAAGCTTGGTGAATAGATGCCAAATTTACAGGCGCGTATTTCCAATTCATGCTCCCCGGAAGAAAGGTTGTTGTACGTGATCAGGTTCACTCCCGGCAGCGTCGCATTCCAGCTCTTGTTGATGCCTTTAATGCGGTATTCATAGTGTACATTTTCTGGACTGTTAAAATCCATTGTGGACAATTCAAAAGTGAAACTGTCGTCGTTGCTATGGAATAAAAATTCGTTTGCAGCGATCAAGTCATCCTTATAGATTACGCTTCCGCTGGGTGCCATGCCAGGCTTAATGGGCTGGTTCTTGACATACAGATTGGTAATGAGTACCGGATGTGGATAGGTCTGCAGCTGTATCTTTTCAGGAAAAAATGAAGTAATCCCCTGCCGTCCGCCGTAATATATTTTTCCTTGGGTATCCTGAAAGTGAACGCTGCGGTTGTAGGACCGATCGACCAAGCCGTCTCCGGTATAGTAGTTGACAATTTTGCCTGAACCGGGAGTCAGACAGTTGATACCCTTGAATGTGCTGCACCAAATATTTCCTTTCTTGTCACCGCCTAAGCCAGTGATCACATTGCTGGATAGTCCGTTATTAGTGGTGTAAATGCTGACCGACCCTGATTTCTTATCGATCTGATATAGGCCGTTGTAGGTGCCTGCCCAGATGTGACCTAAATGATCGTCCAATAGAGAGATGGTGATCTGTTCGGATAATCGATGGCCTGTATACTGTTGAGAGAAGCTCTTTGTAGTGGGATCAAAACAGCTCACGCCCTTATGATGCCCAAGCCAGATAAGACCATCATCGGCGCATAAAACGGTAGCAATCCAATCATTGGCTAAGGCGCCCTTCGTCGAATTGATGGTATTCATACTATAACTTTGAGCAATTTTCGTATCGAGATCGTATTCCACAAAGCCCGATCCAAATGTAGCAATATAAAGCGTATTGTTTTTGCCCAAGGCGAAAGATTTGACCTGTCTGGATGGGCAGATATCCCTGAGGGTGGATTGTCCTGTTATTGGATCAATTTGTCCAAGGCCTTTCTCATATGAACTGAACCAGATCGTACCGTCCGAAGCCGCTTCCAGTTTATTGATATCCGCTATGGTATTTATTTGTTGATGTGAAATGCCTTGACGGTCAGTTTTAAAAACGCCTTCTCGCTCCACGGCATACCAAATATTACCTTGGCGGTCACGCGTGATGGCACTGATGATGTTTTGATCTGTTTTTTCCCGGCCTGAAATACGCCAAAATTCAAACTGTTTGCTTTGCACGGGGATAAAAACCAGGCCCCGTTGAAACCAGCCAAGCCAAAGATTATTTTCGCGGTCCTGCAGCAGCGCACGTATCCGTGCATGTCGGTAGTCATTGTCCAAATTAGGCAGTTCAGCTTGTGCAGCAACCAGTGGCTTTTTTTCCAGATCCAGATACCATAGCCCATCACCCTCGGTACTGATCAGCAGATGGTTTTTCTGGCCTTTTGATAATTGGATCTCCGTTACGGTAGACTGCAGTTTCGACTTGTATTCAACGGCTTCGAATGTGTTGTTTTGCGGATCATAGCGGCTGATCTTTGAAGGCGAGGCAAATAGCAGTTTGCCGTCATGCTGCTGCGCGATGTCATAATTGCCGCCCTTGGGCATGGGAAGCAGATCTGAAACGATCTGTCTAGCCCGCTTCTGGTCGGCAGAAACCTGCGAGACGCCTACACGGTCAATGGCGATCCAAATCCTGTTCATCCGGTCTTCAAATAGACTGCGGGCAAACATGCCGCCAACCAGCGTATTGAGTCGCGGTAGCGATAGCGCCTGTCTACGGCTAACCTGAATATCGAAGATACCCCAGCCTGATGTGGCTACCCAAATGTGACCATCTTTTTTATGGATGATATCTGTAATGTGAGGTGCAATCTGATCAGGAAAATGGATGCGCACAAATTGGTCGCTATTTTCATCGTAATACTGCAGTCCATTATTGCAGCCCACCCAGAGCTTTTTGTCGCGGTCAAGATAAAGGATGATGACATTATTGCTCGATATGGACGTGCTATCCTGCACATCGTGGAGATATTGTACAAAACGGGTGCCGTCAAACTTGTTGAGCCCATACTCGGTACCTGTCCAGATATAGCCGTGTTTGTCCTGACTGATACTGTTGGTCAGATTGGATGAAAGTTCGCCAAAGCCATAGTCCCTATTGTCATAGATGCGCGTAGCCTGTCCATGGGCATACCCGATAAAAGCAAATAGTAGTAAGACTGTCGAAAAAAGATCCCTCCGCATTGGTATGATTGGTTTATGCTTTTGAAGATACATATTATTGCGCAACCCTAAAAAGAAAAAAAAGCTTATGGCCCAATAAACCCTGTTTTACATGCCGATGTAACAAATTGAAATAAATATGAAACGTCAATGCAAGGCGTTGCAACAATGGACAAAGGGAATGTAACAGTTACAAATGCGGCGGCTCATTAAGAGTACTACTTTTAGGTTGCTGAAAATGATCATCATGCAACATCCCTTGCTGTGCTAGTACTTAGCATTGGGAGTGGGGTACTGTATGTGCTGAATTCAGGAAAGGAAAAAACCAATTATAATGGAAATCATCATGTTTACTCCTCCTTGCTATTGGCGAGCGTTTTTGGTCGCTGTGCTGATTTACTGCTGTGGCGGCACTGCCCGCGCCGTGTTGCCTAGTACCAAAGATACGGTGGCTCGGGATTTTATAGTCCGCGAGGCAGGTCCCGGTTTCCTGGCCTTAGTCAATAATGGGGTGCCTTTGTCCATGCTTGTCGATCCGCAGGATCACAAGGGCGTATTGCGGGCTTTCGAAAATCTAAAAAAAGATTTTATGCAGGTTACGGGTCATGGTCCCGACCAGCAAAAAAACGGGCGCTGCAACATCATTATAGGTACCTATGGCAACTCGAGCCTGATTGACAGTCTCATGCATAAAGGTCTTTTGGACAGCAGTGCGCTTGCCGGAAAGCGGGAAAAGTTTGTAATGACGGTGGTCAATAAGCCCTTATGGGGCATTGATTCAGCGTTGGTTATCGCCGGCAGCGACAAACGTGGTACGATCTACGGCATTTATGAGCTGTCGGCCCAAATTGGTGTTTCACCCTGGTATTACTGGGCAGATGTGCCAATCCGCAGAGCAACCGCATTGTACGCCAAGCCAGGTCTCTACACGCAGGGGGAACCAAAGGTGAACTACCGCGGTATTTTCCTGAATGATGAAGCACCGGCATTAAGTGGTTGGTCCAAGGCGACGTTCGGTGGATTTAATGCAGATTTTTATGAAAAGGTATTCGAACTGCTATTACGGCTGAAAGCCAATTACCTCTGGCCTGCAATGTGGGGGAGTGCTTTTTATGATGATGATCCAAAAAATGGATCACTGGCGGATGAAATGGGTATTATCATGGGGACTTCGCACCACGAGCCGATGGCTAGGGCGCAAGCGGAATGGAAACGCTACGGCAATGGTGGAGCCTGGGACTATGCTAAAAATAAAGCCGGGTTGCAGAAGTTTTGGCGTAGTGGTATAGAACGTGCACGAAACTGGGAATCTATCCTGACCATTGCCATGCGCGGTGACGGCGATGAACCCATGAGTGAAAAGCAAAATGTCAGTCTGCTAGAGCACATCGTCCGCGATCAGCGACGCTTGATTGCGGAAGCCACAGGGCGGCCGGCAGCAGAGACACCACAGCTGTGGGCTTTATACAAAGAAGTACAGGACTATTATGATAAAGGCATGCGGGTGCCGGACGATGTAACGCTACTGCTTTGTGATGACAATTGGGGCAACGTACGCAAGCTGCCCGATCCGAATGCCACGCCACGAAAGGGAGGTTATGGCATGTATTACCATTTTGATTATGTGGGTGCCCCCCGCAATACGAAATGGATCAATGTGTCCCAGATACAGCGGATATGGGAGCAGATGAACCTCACCTATAGACATGGCGTAGACAGAATCTGGATCGTTAATGTCGGCGACCTTAAGCCCATGGAATTTCCCATTTCATTTTTTCTGGATATGGCCTGGAATCCCGACAGGTTTAACGCCAATAACCTGATGGACTACACCCGCGAATGGTGTAGGCAGCAGTTTGGCGAAGCGTATGCCACGGAAGCGGCCAGCATGATCAACCGCTATACCAAATATAACCATCGGGTTACCCCCGAACTGCTGAACGAACGCACGTTTAGCCTCACACATTATAACGAATTTGACAGTGTTGTCAACGATTACAACAGGTTGGCCATGGAAGCCTCTCGACTCCATTACTTGCTGCCAGATTCCCTAAAGGATGCCTTCGATCAGCTTGTGGCTTTTCCAATCAACGCCTGCGCGAACCTCTATCAGATGTACCATGCTAAAGCGATGAACGACTACTATTACGCGAGAAACGATCGCAGGGCAAATGACTGGGCCGATAAGGTTAAGGCTTGCTTCCTGCGCGATTCACTTTTTACCCATCATTACAACCATTCCATTGCCAAAGGGAAATGGATCCACATGATGGATCAGGTGCGCATCGGCTACAGCAGCTGGAATGAACCGCCTAAGGCTATTATGCCTGTTGTTCACTATTTGGCGGATACTGCCGTTCACCGTTCGCCGAAGGTATTTAGCGAGACCGATGGCTATATTGCAATGGAGGCCGCAAGCTATGCTGTAGCAAGCAGTGCACCGGGGGTAGAATGGGTTGAGATTCCAGACCTGGGAAAGACCGTGTCGGCCATGACAACCCAACCTGTTACAGCTAGCCTCGGAAATAACACCGCCCTAGAATACAAGATTCGCGTAAAAGAAAAGCGAGGAGCAAAGATCATAGCACTGTTGTCGCCCACGCTCAATTTCAATGGAAACCGTGGGCTGCGCTATGCGATTTCCATCGACGGGGGTCCCGAAAAACTGGTCAATTTTAATGGACATTACAAGGGCGAACTGGGACAGTGGCAGGCACGCCGTATCATCGAAAGTGTGTCGGTACACAGCTTGCTGCCGGGAGAACATACCCTTCGAATCCGCTTCTTGGATCAGGGAATCGTGTTGCAGCGCATACTCATCGATTTTGGGGGGCTGAAACCCTCTTATCTCGGTCCGCGGCAGAGCGCAACAGCGCAGTTGATCGACACGGATAGTAAATAAATATTAATAAAAAAAATAATTGTAGTCATGGAAAACAACGCACATTACTTAATACCTAACTTCAGGCGTAATCTGGATGGATCAAGAGGTGGACGTAACGTACAAATAATTGAAATTGCATACCCTAGTACGGTTGGTATGCTAGCGGTGGAGGGAAGCTGATGGGACATGTGATCCGATATGGGGTCTGCCTATTGTTAGCCGTGTTGTGCTATCTGGTAGGCCAGGCGGAAGATGGCAGCCGACTGTGGTTGCGCTACACCAAGGTCGCCGATAGGGAAGCTGCACTGCGCAAAATTCACTGCTCACTCCGTGATCCTGTAGCCAATACCGCAGTCCAGGAGTTACAGCACTACTGGCGCAGAGGTGATGTAGCGCTCGTGCTGGATAAAAAATGGCCAAAGTACCAGCCTGACGGATATCGTATCCGGTCAGTAGCGGGTAAGACGATTATTCGTGCAGGCAGCAGTACCGGCCTGCTCTACGGAGCTTATCACTTGCTGCGGTTACAGCAGATCGGGAGTGAGCTTACACCGCTAGATATCGTTGAAACGCCGAGTTACCACTTACGCATGCTCAACCATTGGGATAATCTGGACGGTACAGTTGAACGGGGCTATGCCGGATACTCGCTTTGGAAATGGGACGAATTACCTGCGGTGAAGTCGCCTCGCTACGTCGAATATGCGCGTGCAAATGCTTCCATTGGTATCAATGCGGTTGTGCTCAATAACGTCAATGCGTCGCCCCTGATCCTGCGCGAAGATTATATAGAGAAGGTAAAGGCGTTGGCGGATAGCTTCCGTCCTTATGGTATCCGCGTGTTTCTGTCCATTAATTTTTCGGCACCGGCGATTCTGGGCAATCTGCAGGATTCGGATCCGCTGAATCCCGCTGTGGCACGTTGGTGGAAAGACAAGGCAGATGCGATTTATAGCATCATACCTGATTTTGGTGGCTTTTTAGTGAAGGCCAATTCAGAGGGACAGCCTGGACCACAGGATTATGGCCGGACGCATGCCGATGGCGCTAATATGCTGGCCACTGCGCTGAGACCACACAAGGGGTTGGTTTTGTGGCGTGCTTTTGTGTATAATCCCTCGGCCGAGGATCGTGCCAAACAGGCTTATCAAGAGTTTGTGCCACTAGACGGCAAGTTTGACGACAATGTGATCCTACAAATCAAAAATGGGCCCATCGATTTCCAACCGCGTGAACCGTTTAATCCACTGTTTGGAGCGATGCCCAAGACAAGCCAGATGGTCGAATTTCAGATCACCCAGGAGTACCTTGGGTTTTCTAATCACCTGGTATACCTCGCTCCGCTGTTTAAGGAGACGCTCGATGCCGAAACCTATACACGAAAGGAAGCGAGTACGGTGGCGGGTCTAACGCAAAAAGGGCCGAATCCACGGCTATCGGCGATTGCGGGTGTTGCCAACATCGGCGAGGACCGCAATTGGTGTGGTCACCACTTTGCCCAAGCCAACTGGTACGCCTTTGGAAGGTTAGCTTGGAACAGCGGCTTATCCAGCGGTAGCGTGGCGCGGGAGTGGCTCGCTTCAAACTTTTCGCCAGATCCGACCCTCATAGCTCCACTGTCGGAGGTGATGCTGGAATCGCGTGAGGCGGCAGTCAACTACATGATGCCGCTGGGCCTGCACCATATATTCGCTTTCGAACACCACTATGGTCCCGAACCCTGGGGCAATATTCCTGGTGGTAGACCCGATTGGATGCCTTGGTATTACCATAATGCAGATTCGCTGGGGATCGGATTTGACCGGACAGCATCGGGCAGCAATGCCGTTGCACAGTACCATAGCCCACTCAAGGAGCAGTTTGCAGCGGTGAGCAGCTGCCCTGAAAAATATTTGCTCTGGTTTCACCATGTACCCTGGAGCTACAGCATGAAAAATGGTCGCTCCTTATGGGATAACCTGTGCTATGCCTATCAGGAGGGTGTGAATCAGGTACGGTATGTTCAGCGTGTATGGGATGGTCTTGAACACAAGGTGGATGCGGAACGCTTTAAGGACGTGCAGGCAAAATTAAAAATCCAGGCAACGGATGCCGTATGGTGGCGCGATGCCTGCCTGTTGTATTTTCAGACTTACTCCAGAATGCCCATTCCGCCCACCCTGGAGCAACCGGTGCATAGGCTGGACGAATTGAAAAAAATTAAACTAAATCTTAAACACCATAATTAGCTCCGCTAGATTAAATTATTAACGCTATTCATAGAAATAAAACCGCCAGAAAACCAGTATTGGCCCTTGGCGAACGGAAGAACGTAACAAATTGAAATGCTTTTGTTACATATTTTAATTGTTGTAAATACACTTAAAAGTATGTTTGTATTCAGATAAACCAAATTATAAATAAACCAATCATGTTAAAGCGGAAAGGGAAAATCATGCTGGGCATGTCCGTCGTTATATTGGCGACATTAACGGCATTCAGTACAAAAGAGTATAAAAGAAAACCGCAGAAAGATCGTCTTTCTGGACCTGTATTTTCGGATTTTGTCTACAAAGGTGAAGATGCAGTTTATAAGGAAAACCCGTTAAAGCCGGGACAGTTTTATTCGCCTATTCTTCAGGGGTGTTATCCCGATCCGAGTATTACGCGTAAAGGCGATGATTACTACCTGGTGAATTCCTCCTTTTCGATGTTCCCCGGTGTTCCGATCTTCCACTCGGTTGATCTGGTCAACTGGAAACAGCTGGGGCATGTTCTCGATCGCGAATCGCAGCTAAAAGTGGGGACATCAGGAATTAGCGAGGGAATATATGCCCCGGATATCGTGTACAATCGGCACAACGACACATTCTACATGATTACGACCCAAATTGCTTCGGGCATCGGAAATATGGTCGTCAAAACCAAAGACCCCAAAGCTGGAAACTGGTCCGATCCAATCAAGCTTGATTTTGATGGCATTGATCCGGCACTATTCTTTGATGATGATGGCAAAGCCTATGTGGTGCACAACGATGCGCCAGATAAAGGTAAGCTGCGCTATGAGGGGCATCGTGTCATCAAACTCTGGGAATACGACACAGAGAAGGATCAGGTCATTAAAGGGAGTGAACGCATATTGGTGGATGGCGGCGTGCATCCCGCGGAAAATCCCATCTGGATCGAAGGCCCACATATTTACAAAAAAGCAGGAAAGTATTACCTGATGTGTGCAGAAGGAGGGACGGGTAGCGATCACAGCGAAGTCATCTTTTCGAGCGAACAGATTGCAGGGCCTTATACCCCGGCACCCAAAAATCCGATACTCTCGCAGCGACATCTCGATAAAACTAGGCTCAATCCGGTGGAATGGGCGGGCCACGCCGACTTAGTTGAAGGTCCGGGTGGATCGTGGTATGGTATATTTCTTGGCGTCAGACCCAATGAAGTTAACCGGGTCAACACGGGACGGGAAACATTTATCCTCCCCGTAGATTGGTCTGGCGAATGGCCTATCTTTCAAGGCGGCATGGAGCCACTCACACCTAGTGTTCCAATGCCTGCCGGTGTGGAAAACAAAGGGAATGCTCCCGGTTATTTTCCCAATGGGAATTTTACGTTCGCCGACCCGCTGACTGCCGCGAAGCTCGACCACCGTTGGGTTGCTCTGCGCGGAGCCCGCGAAAAATTTGTACAGCAGTCCGATAAAGGGACAATACTAAAGCCATATGCCGTCGATATCAGTGAGCAAAAGCCATTATCCGCCCTATTTTACAGACAACAGCATAAAAACTTTGAGAGCACAGTATCGCTAAACTATGTGCCATCTGCGCCCTCGGATCTCGCAGGCATCACCTGTCTGCAGAGTGAAAAATACCATTATGTGCTGGGCCTGACAAAACTGGGCAAAGAAAACTATATGGTGCTGGCTAGAAATGAGAACGGTAGCACCAAGATCCTCGCGAAGGAGAAGATCAATCTAAAAGGGGCAGTGCAATTAAAGGTCAAGGCGATTGGCGATGCCTATCAATTTGCCTATGCCCTGGCACCCGGGCAGTTTAAGCATATCGGCAATACGGTATTGGGCGATATCCTGTCGACAGACGTCGCTGGCGGTTTTACAGGTGCGCTGATTGGTCTTTACAGTACTTCAGCCAATAAAATCAGGTAGCTGCATTGACCTAAAAAAGAAGTATTGAAATAACGATTATAAACAGAAGTGAAAACAAAATTTTCTTAAATCCCTAAATTATGAGAATGACGAGATTTACTATTTCTGTGCAACGAAAAAAAGCATTACAATGTATTCTGCCCTTGCTCTTTTTGCTGGCAGCCCTGCAGTTGGCTTTTGCACAAGATAAATTGGTAAAGGGCCTGGTTTCGGATCCGAAGAGACAGCCCATTGAAGGGGTGACCGTATCTGTTAAGGGCGGCACCAAAAGTTCCATCACCGACAGAAGTGGTGCATTCGCCATCGAGGCGGGCAGTGGTGCCACACTGGTTTTTACCAATGTAGGTTACAAAACGACCGAAGTCAAAGTACCTGGCAGCGGAATGGTGAAGGTGACCCTGCAGGCTGATGATATTGCCATGGAGGAGGTAGTGGTCATCGGTTATGGTACCCAGCGTAAAGAGGCCGTCACTGGATCGGTGGCTTCGGTAAGTGGCGCCACCATGAACGAAGTGCCTGCCGCCAATATTAGCCGTGCCCTACAGGGACGTATTGCCGGAGTCAATATGCAGCAGAACTCGTCAAAACCGGGCTCGCCAATGCAGATTCGCATCCGTGGTACACGCTCGTTGACCGCAGATAACAATCCACTTATCGTACTCGATGGAATTCCGTTTGCAGGCTCCATCTCCGACATTAATCCGGCAGACATTAAAAGTGTCGATGTTTTGAAAGATGCTTCGGCAACAGCCATCTACGGCTCGCGTGGTGCAAATGGTGTCATCCTGGTAACGACCAATAAAGGTCGTATGGGACAGGCGGCACAATTGGCCTATAACGGTTTCACGGGACTGCGCACCGTGTTTTCCAAATATCCGATGATGTCTGGTCCGGAATTTGCCGAAATGCGCCGCTATGTAGGACAATTTCAGAATACACTCGATGAGTCGGACGATACCAATACCGATTGGCAAGATCTCTTTTACAAAAATGGAATGGTCAATAGCCACGATATCAGTGTCAACGGCGGAGCAGAGAAGGGCAACTACAATTTCGGAGCGGGTTACTTTCGCGATGAAGGCGTGGTACCCTTGCAGAACTATACCCGATACAATTTACGTGCAGCGCTGGACCAGCAGGTAGGTAAAATATTCAAATTTGGGTTTAACCTCAACCAGAGCTATAGTATCACCAACGGCAATAATCTGGGGCTTTTTGGTGTGCTCAGCGCGACACCGATTGCTAATCCTTTTAATGCGGACGGCAGCTTGAAGCCGCGAATCCAACAGCAGATTTCTGGACAACAATGGGTACATACCCGCCAGTCCTATGAAGCACTGGGGGATAGTTACATCAACCAGCAGCGTGTGTTTGGTTCGTACAATAATATGTACGGCGAAATCCACATTCCTGGCGTAGAAGGACTTACTTACCGCACCAATCTTGGACTTAATTTCCGCCAGAACAATGACGGAAGTTACACAGGGCAGGGAGTCTTTAGCGGTACGCCGGACAATGTGTCCACTGCTTCGGTCGCAAACGGCAGAACCGTACAGTGGGTCATGGAAAACCTCCTGACCTACGACCGCACCTTTGCGCAAAAACATAATCTAAACCTTGTGGCATTGTATTCTGCCGAACAGAATACAGGCAACAGTACGCTCATATCGGCACGCGATATTCCAATCGATGCCTTCCAGTTCTATAACCTAGGCCGTGCTCAGGGGGAGATTATCGTAGATCCCAATCAGCAGGGCTATGCCAAAAGTAGCCTGATGTCTTTAATGGGCCGCGCCATGTATACTTACGACAACCGCTATATGCTAACGATGACCATGCGCCGCGACGGTTCTTCGCGCCTGGCGCCAGGGCACAAATGGCATACTTATCCGGCGATTTCAGCAGGTTGGAACGTTCACAACGAAAAGTTTATGTCGTCAGTATCCTGGGTAAATCAGCTTAAGCTGCGACTAGGCTATGGCGAGACCTCCAACCAGGCTGTCGATCCGTACAAAACGCTTGGGCTCCTGAGCACAAGACCGTATAATTTTGATACGCAATTCCTGACGGGTTATTACATGTCTGAATTGCCTAACCCGATCTTGGGATGGGAGTTTTCCAAAACCTATAACTATGGTTTGGATTTCGGACTTTTCAAGAACAGGGTAAGCGGTACCTTCGAGTACTATGTTCAGAATACAGACAATATTCTGTTGCGTGTAGGGCTGCCACCGACCAACGGCGGTGGAAGTTATATGGCCAACATCGGAAAAACGCAGAACAAAGGCTTTGAGCTTTCCCTCAATGGGGCGGTGATCGACAACGAAAGTGGCTGGAAATGGGATGTGGGGGTCAACTTGTATGCCAATCGCAATAAACTCGTTGAATTGACCTCTGGAAGTCAGCGTGATGAAGGCAACCAGTGGTTTGTAGGCCATCCAATAGACGTCATCTTTGACTATAAAAAGATTGGACTATGGCAACAGGACGATCCATACAGGGATATTCTTGAACCAGGAGGTAATGTAGGGATGATCAAAGTGGAATATACCGGTGAGTACGACGAGAAGGGGGCGCCAACACGTGCCATCGGTGCAGCAGACCGCCAGATCATTAATATTCAACCCAATTTTCTGGGAGGCTTCAACACGCGTCTGGCTTATAAAAATGTCGACTTGAATGTGGTGGGCACTTTCCAGAACGGCGGTACACTAATCAGTTCCCTCTATGGTAGCACCGGTTATCTAAACCAGCTGAATACCCGCTCTAGCAACAATGTGAGTGTCGAGTACTGGCGTGAAGACCGTACGGATGCCAAATATCCTAAGCCAGGAGGCATACAAAGTGGTGACAATCCCAAATATGGCAGTACCCTGGGCTATTTTGATGCCTCTTATTTAAAGGTGCGCACAATCAGCATGGGCTACAATTTTAAACAGAAATGGGTAGAACGCATGGGGATCGGCCGTCTGCGGGTATATGCGACGGTGGAAAACCCATTTGTCCTCTTCTCGCCCTACAATAAGGAGTCGGGGGGCGATCCAGAACCCAATTCTTATGGAGACGAAAATGTGGCCGTGGGTGGCCTGAGAAGAATCCTTGTGGTGGGTACCAATACGCCAGCAATGAGAAGTTATATTTTGGGGTTAAATCTTTCATTTTAAAACATTCAGGCATGAAAACTTTCAATTCAAAACTTATTATAGGACTATGCGTCGGTTCACTCATGCTCGGCATGAACAGCTGCTCCAAATTTTTGGATGAACAGCCCAGGGGAATCTTTACACCGGGTGATTTTAAGACAGCAAATGGTATCAATAACAGTATCGTGGGACTTTATGCCCACCTGCGCAACATATATGGACAGGCGTATTATTACAATGCCTGTCTAACAGGGACAGATGAAGTGACATATGCCCAAAGCGCCGACGAAAATTTTCAGGTGATGGACTTTTCAGGTCTCAGTACCATGACGGCTGTAAATAGCCGGGCGGATGTGGCGTGGCAGGCCGCCCTGCCCAACATCAACATGGCTTCGGGCATCATCGAAAATGCACCAGCAGTAGGTACTTCGCCGGCTATCATTGCCGAAGCACATTTTTTTCGCGCATTTGACTATTTCCTGCTCGTGCAGACCTTTGGTGGTGTGCCGCTCGACCTGGGTGGGGGCGAACTAAAATATAGTACGTCTGTAGAGCGCAAATCAACACGCAATACTGTCGCTGAGGTGTATACCCGCGCCATCTTTCCCGATCTGCTACAGGCGATTGACGATTTGCCAGAATCACCGCGCTTAAAAGGCGCTGCGACCAAAACTGTTGCCCGCTTGTATCTCGCAAAGGCCTATCTGACCTATGCTTGGTGGCTGGAAAATCCTAAAAATATACCTACTTATCCCGAAACCGCGCGCACGGATCCTGATGGTAAAACCAGTGCATGGTATTTCCAGCAGGCTTACGACATAGCGGTTGACGCAATAGAAAATCCAGGGCCATTTGCTTTGCAGCCCACGTTTTATGATGTGAATGTCGGAACCAATGACCGGAACAACGAAATCTTGCTCTTTGCCGATCATACCGAGAGCAGTGAACTGTACAATGGCGGAAGTCTCAGCTATGGAAGCGGAGGTGCACCGGATAACTTTGCGGGCTGGATGATGACCTGGAACTACCCTTCGCTGACGAGTTCGAAAACAACGGCCTGGGCTACAGCCGACCTCGTCAATTCGGTACAACGGGAGGCAGCACAAGCACTGGGACGTCCTTGGACACGGATGGCACCGACCATCAATGTGGTCACCGAAACCTTTGCCGATAAAACCAACGACTCGCGTTACGACGGCACCTTTACAACAGTATACCGGGGCAACTGGGATAAGGCCAATATTAGCAATCCTTCGTTGTTCAATGCCAACAATATGCCCGTCAAACCAAAGGAAGCGATCTTGACTTTCTTGAATGAAGAACCGCAGACGCCTATCAACTACGACAATAAAACCTATAAGAGTAGTATCGGCGCTGGGGTATTGCCGGGTCGTGCGGATTATGTGATCTCTCCAGAGGGCATCAGCCGCCGCGTTTATCCGGGGCTTTGGAAGTTGGGACCTTACCGTACTGACAACGGGAATGGTCTGGGTCAGCCTAACGCGGGCAGCACCCGGCCGTTCAATATTGCCAAGTTCTCGGAGTTATATTTTATCGCTGCCGAAGCAGCGGTAAAAGGAGCTACTTCCAAAGCCGGCAAAAGTGCTCGGGATCTGGTCAATGTCATTCGCGGTCGTGCGGGGGTATGGCGTTGGGACAACAATGGAAACATGGCCAAGGAAGCCAACCATCGTGACGACATGATCGCAGCAACACCGGCGCAGATCACACTCAGCTACATCCTGGCAGAACGTTCTCGTGAGTATTATGGCGAGGGCTATCGCTGGTATGATCTGGTGCGTACGCAAACCTGGTCTGATATGGCCAAAACTTACCGCATTGCAGGTTCTAATGTTGGCGACCACACAGCGGCGACCTTTACCCGATCCATACAGCCTTTTCATTATCTGCGACCTATTCCGCAGGGACAGCTGGATGCTATGGATATGTCGGCAGCTGAAAAAGCAGCTTATCAAAATCCCGGTTATAATTAATGGGCGTGCTGCGCCTGCCATCCGCGTAGGATGGCAGGCGCAATGCCTCTGTCGCTATACTATTCCATCGCATGAAAATAAAAAGAGGACGATTTTGTGTTGTTCTGCTATCGTTAGCATTACTCTTCTGTGCCGGAGTTTCTTTCGCAGCGATACGGCTTCCCGCACTGATTGCGGATCGCATGGTATTGCAGCGTGATACGGAACTGAAAATTTGGGGATGGGCAGACCCTGGTGAAAAAATAACAGTACGTTTCCGGGATAAAAACTATCTGACGGAGACGGATGCTACAGGCAACTGGGCTGTTAGGCTACCCGCACAAAAGGCGGGTGGTCCTTATATGCTACAGGTTAATGAAATTACCGTCCGGGATATCTTGATTGGCGACGTATGGCTCTGCTCGGGACAATCCAATATGGAGACGCCGATCGCTCGGCTGGTCGAACGGTTTCCGGAGATTAACGCATCCAACAACCATATGATCCGTTATTTTAAGGTGCCAACACAGCACGCGCTAGAAAACCGAAGCGAAATTGCCAGTGGTGGGCGATGGTGCTCCGCGGTAGCTTCGGAAGTCATGAATTGGACCGCACTGGCTTATTTCTATGCGCAGCAGAGCTATGCACATAATGGCGTACCCGTCGGGATGCTTGTCTCCAGCCTCGGCGGATCTACCATCGAAAGCTGGATCAGCCAAGAGCAGTTAAAGGAATTTCCGAAGCTGCTGCTCGACCGTCCAGCGCTGGACAGTATGCGCTTCGCCGAACGTGACCAAGGTATCAACGATTGGATAAAACCCGAATGGGACGATAGCAATTGGCCCACCTTTACGGTGCCGGGCTTGTGGCGCGAGCAGCAAGTGGATAGCAAGGGCGTACTATATTTCAGAAAGTCGTTTGAGTTGCCCGCCGACCTATCAGGTCGATACGGAATGCTCTATCTAGGCACCATGATCGACAGCGATTCGGTATTTGTAAACGGACATTTTGTGGGGGCCACAGGCTATATGTATCCACCGCGTAAGTATGCTGTGCCAGCGGGCATTTTACGTGAAGGTTCAAATCTGGTTACAATACGCCTTCGGTCAAATAGTGGGAATGGCGGATTTGTAGCGGGCAAGTCCTATAAACTGGTTGTAAATGATAAGGAAATCAATTTGGCAGGGCAATGGAAATACCGGGTCGGAGTGGATTTGGAGTTATCCAAAAGTTATCGCGCGCGACTTAAAAATAAAAATGAAGTCGGGTCAACGCTCTATCAGGGTATGATCTACCCATTGAAGGATGTGGAAGTGACTGGTGTGATCTGGTATCAGGGCGAAGCCAATTCAGATGCGCCCCAGGACTACGAACAGTACCTTAAGCTGCTGATCAAAGACTGGCGGCTCATACTAAATCGGCCTCAGCTGCCCTTTTTGCTCGTACAGTTGCCCAACTACATGCGTCAGCAAGAACGTCCATCTGAATCGGGATGGGCGAGCATACGGGAGGCACAGTTTAAAGTAGCGAAAGAGGTTCCCTATACGGCGCTAACAGTCAACTACGATATTGGTGAATGGAATGAAATCCATCCTTTAAATAAAAACGACCTTGCTGCACGGCTACTGCTAGCTGCCCGCAAGTTGGTGTATGGTGAAAAATTGGTCAGCGCAGGACCATCTTATCAGCGTATGGAAGTCAAAGGGGACAAAATCCTAATCTTTTTTACCAACGTCGGAAGTGGTTTAGCGATCCGAGATGGCAAGGTGCTAAAACATTTTGCTCTTGCGGGACAGAACCGCCAATTTAGATGGGCAAATGCGGTTATTAGCGGCAATACAGTCGTTGTTAGCCATCCGGATATATCCCATCCCGTAGCCGTACGTTATGCATGGGCTGATAATCCAGCCGATGCAAACCTCGTAAACAAAGAAGATTTGTTGGCTTCCCCATTTAGAACAGATAATTGGTGAGCCATACCTGAGCTAACGGGTAAGCCGTACCTAAGCCCGGATGACGTTATACAGAAGGAGTTGATTCGTTGTGCAGCGCATGGTACATTAAAAAGGAAGACTGACCCGTGTATGGGCCAGTCTTTCTTTTTAATAACTTTTTAATAACGTTGGATTTAGATATCACGCATAATTCTAATATTTTCATGCGCTTCCCGCTGCTGGCTGAGTTGAATCTGAATCAGATTTTTAGCACCCACAGATAACTTATCCGCTTCCTCGAGCGCTTTGGTATAGACCTCGCTGAAAGCAGCTTCCCCACGCTCGCATTGCTGCAATAAATCCTGTAAATCACCGCGCGACAGTTTTGATTTAATCACCATCCATAGCCGAAAAAGTTCGCCGCTCAATTTGGTGCGGTCCGTCGCATATTGACCGGCAAGCTCAACCAAAGGAGTGAGTTCAGCGATAAACTTTTCGGACTGCGCAATACGTTCTTTGAACACAGCCTCATGGGCACCTTCACCCTGCTCATTGGCTAAGTCAATGGCAAGCTCGTAACCTTCGATGCGGTCATTGTTGATTTTAATAAGGTCATTTAAAATATTAGGGTCGTTCTGATTACTTTTCATTTTTTCCTTTATGCTTTTTGTTTTCCGTTATACTGTTTTTCTTCCCATGCTATCATCCTTCCTGTTGCTATCATCCTTCCTGTGCAGTCTTCCTTACCATGCAGTCTTCCTTCTTGTGCTATCGTCTTTCCTGTGCTATTTGTAAAGAGGAACACGAAAGATTAATCATTAGTTTTTCTTTATTTCTTTAATGATAATAAAAAAAGTGTTAGTACTTGATTTTGAGTGGTTTTAATTCGAATGATAGTCGTCGCTCCGTATGCTAACCCTGTATAAAGGCGTAGGATATGCAAAATTTTCTCATAAAAACAAACGTTCTGCTTCGTTAAAGGGTTTATTTCTTAAAAACACTAAATACAATGGATGTAAAAAAGGAAAAGAAAAGCAAGCTACAGACCTATTGGACGATATTAAAAAATACCGTATCCGGATTTACGAATGAAGACTCGATGAAATATAGTGCGTCTCTATCGTACTACACCGTTTTTTCCATCGGCCCAATCTTGGTTTTGATGATTTCATTGGCAGGAATATTCTATGGAGCCGAAGCAATTCAGGGAAAAGTCTTTGACGAACTAAATGGATTGGTAGGCAACAATGCCGCTAAACAGATCGAAGAGGTCATCCAAAACCTCCAATTATCGGGCAAGTCAAACATGGCACTGGTCATTAGTATTGTGACCTTAATTATCGGTGCAACGACTGTTTTTGGCGATATGCAAAATTCCATTAATAAAATATGGCACGTGCGGCCAAAACCCAAGAAAGGATGGTTAAAAATGATTCAGGATCGATTGCTGTCATCGTCGCTTGTGATCGGACTGGGCTTTTTATTAGTCGTCACATTGATTATCAATGGAATAATTTTGGCCTTGACAGGGCAGTTGCAACGCTATTTTCCAGATATCACTGTTGTGTTGATGAATGTAATCAATTTTGCCATTTCCTTTATCGTCATTGTAGTGCTCTTTAGCGTTATTTTTAAAACCTTGCCGGATGTAAAGATCCAATGGAAGACCGTGCGCGCAGGGGCTTTGTTTACGGCCATTTTATTTGTCATCGGTCGCTACCTGATCGGAATCTATTTGGAACGATCAGCGACTCAGGATACCTATGGCGCGGCTGGTTCATTTGTGCTTATTCTGCTTTGGGTGTATTATACGGCGGCAATTCTTTATTTTGGGGCGATCTTTACGCGGGAATATGCGACAGAGATGGCTATCCCCATAGAACCTTCTGAATTTGCGGTACATGTCGAGACACAGGAGATTGAACGCAATGTCGATGAGATCCCACCAGCACCGCTGGATGCAGAGGAAACGACAATCGATACAACGGAGTAAAAGAGCGGGAATATTTTTAACATTTGATAACATTTTTTTTAAAACGATTGTAGCTGTAGGCTGTTATATCTATAAAAAACGAAAGGAAAATATTATGAGTGAATTAACATGGAAAGGTCGTTGGAACGAAATTAAAGGTAAGGTAAAACAGCAATATGCAGATCTTACAGATGATGATTTACTATACGCAGAGGGTAAAGAAGATGAATTGGTAGGTAAACTTCAAAAGAAAACAGGAAAAACACAAGATGAGGTTAATAGCTGGTTGAACGGTTTGTAGAATAGTGTTTTTATGGTAAAGGCGGATAACAGCAATGTTATCCGCCTTTTTTATGGACACTCTTTTTAAAAAGCATAACTGCTTTAAAGACTTCAGTTCACGAGAACTGCGAAACTGTTGGAATAGATCGTAGTGCTAAAGTCCTACAATAAGCGTCGGCAGCATCAAGGGCGAAAGATCGTCCGCATTCTTTTCCTTCGACGCCTTAATTAGCTGCTTTAGCATAGAAATTAGGCTTTATAGCGCTCAGCTGCTTGAAACAATCCCCATCCCTTAGAATGGGTAACCGATCGCAAGGTTAAACATCAAATTATCTTTACGCCATCTGGAACTTCCAAAATCGATATCCTTTAACACCCAGCGCTCACCCTTCGGTAAGTAAGGAACGCGGAGTGGAATAGAAAAGTCGGTACGCAGGATCAGGAAGGTAAAGTCGAAACGTAATCCTAGTCCACCGCCCACAGCAAGCTCCTGGAGAAAATCTTTACTAAATTTTCCTCCCGGTTTGGTCTCATCTTCACGCTGAAGCCATACATTCCCAGCGTCAATAAAGGCTGCCCAATGTATTGGGCCAGTAATTTTTGCGCGGTATTCGGTATTGAGCTCCAGTTTGATATCACCCGTCTGATCGGCGTAAAAAAGGCCATTACCAAGACGTTCTGGTGCCACGGTACCCGGTCCGATTGCACGTGCACCAAAGGCACGGATGCTATTTGGTCCGCCCACATAATATTGTTTCAAATAGGGGAGGGAACGCGAATTGCCATACGAGTAACTCATCCCGATACTTACCCGCGAGGCAAGCTGTGAATTTTCGCTAAGCTTGAAATAATGCCTGCCGTCAACACTTGCTTTGATATATTGCGAGAAGTACGCGTCGAAGAGTTTAAAGGTTTTGCCCTTATTAAAGTCCGCGCCTTTGATCAGCCCCAGAATATTGCCGGAAAAGTCCAGATTTCCCTTAAAATAAAAGGTGTTCTGTAGATGTTTTTTCATGGTATTCTGAAAGGTGAAATTATAGTTGGGACCAATGGTAAATTGTGGGTCTATCACATGGCGTAGCGCGGGAATGGTATCCATCTGATTTTTGTAACTTTCTGAAATACCCCGCGGTTGCACATAGGTAATTTCCATCAATGCCAGATCATGCTGTTTCTCTTCGTTCTCCTGCCAGGTATATCCATAGTCCAAAGCAATGGAATTGAGGGTATAGGCTTTTCTCCGATTTAAAAATTCGTAACGTGCTTTGATATAGGTATTCGGAATAAATTGGCGCGACGGATTGATGGTGCCAAATGGCGTTAGTATGCGGGGGAAAGTCAAAGTAGCCTCGGTACCGTAGCGGAAATAGCTGGAGTTGAGATCAGCATTGCCACCCGTCTGTAATTCGTAACCTCCGAATACATTAATATTAAGCTTTTCGGCACCTTTAAAGGCGTTGCGCAAGGTCCAGTTGACATTGACTTCGGTCCCGTTGTACACGCTGGCCATTTTGCCCAGTAGCTCTACCCGGATGGACTTCTTGGGCAACGGTGTAAGGTAATAGTAAACATCCAGCGCATTGGGCACCTCTTTGCTATCTACAAAGTTGTTTTTAACAAATTTCCAGCTATTCAGGTTCACGAGATGGCTGATGGTCCTGTTGTGGTTATCCCGGTTATACAGATCGCCCTCTTTGAAAAAGATGTGGTTCGCAATAACGGGTTTGCGAAAGGTATGATTTGGATCGATAAAATAATAACTGCTGTCGAATAATTCAGCATTTCTGGCCGAACGTTGGTATCCCGTCCCGGTCTCGTTATAGTTGGGGTAGATATAAATCTTGTTAATCTTGGAAGGGACCCGCGCCTGCTCAGGCGTTTCTTTTTTGACCGTCACATAGAGGTTGACCTTGTGGTCGCCGATTGTACTGTCTACCTGCACGAGGATGTAGTCTGGACTAAAGTAATAATAGCCTTTGTTTTTCAATACATTGTCGATGCGGTCCCTTTCATTGAGCACCACGTCAAGACTATAGTTGTTATTAACCCGCAAGAGGCTCGCGCTTGAGGTCTCCCGAATATCGCGGCCGAGTTGGCTTGTGCTGTCGACGTCGAAAGTGACGGATTTTATGCGGTAAATCAAGTTAGGGGTGGCAGTATAGTCTACCGTAGCTTTTTTATTTTCGACGATGGTGTCTGAAGTGACTTCTGCATTGAAAAAACCAATATTCTCCAGTCTATTGCGGAGAAGATTCTCATTGTATTCTCGGTTTACATCGCTTAGCAGCACCGGTTCTTCGCCGATCTTTTTGAGAAATCGTTTGATAAAATTGCTTTGGGCGGTATCACCGGCCATGTTATTGAAATAAAGCTTGTAGGGCATTCCCAATACCCGCTTATTGGGCTTGGGGCGAAGCGACTCTGCCAAATAGGTCGCCAGCTTTTCTTTGTTTTTCTTTGAAATGGTATCCGATGCTATCTTGACATTCCCCTTGACATATAAACTCTCACCTTCAGGCAGGTTCTTAGTCGAAGAACAAGCAGCAATTAGTCCCCCTATTGTCACTAAGGCCATAAGCCATTGTAATTTAATTTGCATGGTAAGCCCTTTCCTCATCTTCATTTTTAATCGCTGTAGTTTTAATCGTATCTAAATGTTTCGGCGCATTATTTTTTTGCGTCCTATTTGTTGTGCTATCCACCTCCAGGCGGCGTTGCTGTTCTTTTTTCTGCTCTTCAATCCGTTTGCGGTATTCTGGGCTATGAAGCATTAGACTGTCGCGTATCACTGTTCTAACGCTGTCGCGATACGCCGAATCCTGCTCCATACGGTCCACATCAAAGCGTTTCCTAAACTTCTTGCTACCAGTATCGTAAAATTCCTTCAATTTTTTGGAGCGCATAAAGATCTCCTTAAATCTATTGTAGTCCATGTTGATAATGAATCCGATTCCGGTTTCAACAAATTGCCCCTGTAGGGTAACCTGATACTGATTTTTACGGTAGAAGCGCGCAAAGTAGCGTCCATCTTGAGAGAGTTGGTAATCCAGTTGAATATCACCTGCGATGTTATTGGAAGCCTCCCCGGGACGGGAATTTCCTTCTACCTCAAAATTAGATCCGATGCTGACTTTCAGGCGGTCGTTGAGTAACATCTTGGAGACGCCAATGTTTAGGTCGGTACGTGTCTGTGCCGCGCCCGTGCTGTAATCGTCTTCCGACGTAAGGTTGAAATCGAGCTCCACTCCAGTAATCAGATCCGAAGCGAGTCGGTTTAGCTGAGCACTCAAAAACGAACTGACGCTATTCCGTACCAGTGCTTCTGTACCACCACCGCCAGAAAGGCTTTCAAATGGATTGGCTGACATAAACCTACCCAGTACAATCAGCGAGAATACTTGTTTGTTAAGATCAGATGGGTTATCGCGCAATGTCGTCAGAGCGTTGTCCACCTTACTGATAACATCCTGCGATACAATGGCATTATTGGCATTTAGATCGATATCAAAGTTGAGCTGTGGTTGAAACAATTGATCCGAGATCTTCAACAGCACGTCGAATGGAATCTTTTGTTTATATAAGTTAGCATTTTGGGTACCTAGCTGTGGCGCAACCAATTCTAACGTTGGCGCCTTCAAAGTGTATACGGCCGTTATGTTCAGCTGTGCGTCCAAAGGATCGCCATTCCAGGTTATTGTGCTTCCTTTTTGAAAGGTAAAGTCTCTGCTGACAGGTCCAAAGCTGAATGAATAACTTCCTTTCTCCACGGTAAATGTCCCTGACATCGTAATTTTACCGCTTGCATCCACGCCGGCATTCAGTTCGGCTTCCCCTTGAATGTTGAGGGCATCCTGAGAACCTGCGTCGAGCAAAATCTTAAACTTGGCATCCTTATCGGTCTGTAGATTGAGGTCGACGTCTATTCCGGTGAGTTTCGTGACAGTCATGGAATCTAGTCGGGCAAGTGCATTCGCCGTTGCGGTATCGCGTTTGTCTACAAATTCAACCACCCCTTTCCGGTCGGCCATCCCAGGCTCATTGTTGGGCATGACCAGCGTAAAATCGGTGCTATCGAGCACCTTGATGGTGCCATCCACAATTGGTTTGTCTAGATTTCCCCCGATTTGCAGATTGGTGCCAAGATACATTTTTCCATAAAACATATCGTTGTCCGCTTGCGTGGAATTTAGTACTTCAAAGTTGTCCATAGCGATGTTGAGGTCAAAGTCAAAATCGGTGTAGGTCTGTGTACGGATCGAACCGCTAACTTGAGCCATATTTCCTTTGCTATCTTCCAGCTCGAAATTTGCGAAGGATATACCGTTTTGGTCAAAACGGATCTGTTCATCTTTTGCTTTAAAAAGTGAATTGAGCATCGCAACATTGAACTCGGCTTCCCTAAAATTAAGGTCGCCCCTGATCTGTGGTTTTGAAGGCGAGCCCGTTATTTTTAGCTGACCTTCGAGATTACCCTTGGCGTCTTTCAGGTTACCCATACTGAAGGCCTGTAAGGTCTTCATGGTTAGAGGTGCGACATCCAGTGTAAAGTCAAGCGTGGCATCACCCTGTGGTGGATTGATAAAGTCTCCACTCAGAACGAGATTATTTCCGTTTTCGGTAATGCTCACATTGGCATTGTAGGTGTTTTCACGTGCATTATTGACTTTGATATTGATATTGCCAACGGTATCTTTTCCGAAGTAAAACTTATCTACCACAAGATCTGCAACAAACACAGGACTACTTTCCAGTCGTGATAGTGTGGTTTGTCCGTTAATACCACCGCCCACATCGAGACTGTCGCTCATCACCATTTTGGTCAGCGTCTCGATACGGAAATTGTTGAACGCTACATTTAGCGGTGAATTGAATAGGCTATCTTGGGAAGCAATGCGCAATTCTTGACCCTTGTTACGCAGTACAAAATTGTTGGCCAATAGGCCGGCGCTACCAAATTTCAGCGTATTGTTGGGGGCTACATCCCACTTATCGTAGTTGAGCATCAAGCCGTCCTGCAGCAGACTGAATTCAAATAGTCCATTTCGCGCCTGCATGTCTGCCCCAACGTGATATTGCTCTTTATCTTGTTTATCCTTGATCCACAGCCCCATATTAATCCTGTTTTGAGCTACCTTTCCGCTGAAAACAGTGTTAGTCAGCTCAATACTGCTGACTTTAACCTTGTTGATGAGTGCCGAATAATAGAGTGCACTATCGAGACTATTGATATCCAGGGTTACATTGTTTATTTCTGTACCGCCATAAACGATGCGCGGTGCATCCAACTTGGCTGACAGGTTTTTAGACGCACTGTTAAACAGGCCGTCCAAACTGATAGCTTTCATTTCAGTGAGTTCTGGAAGAAAATCCTGAATCAGTCTATTTCGGGTCAGCTGCGCCGAAAATTCGATGAGCTGCGGCGAGTAGGGGGGAATCGAAACGGGTTTTTCTGGTTTATAATAGACCTGCAGAAGATCCTGTACGGCACTTTGCAGTTCCAGAATTTTGTATTTGCCAACCAGGTGGGCATTCAAAAAATCAGATTTTAAGATCAGCTGGTTGTGGCTCGTATCGGCCTTGGCGAGTAACGATACAGAGTCCAGCGCATAACGATCGTTGTTGTATCGGATCAGCGAATTGGTAATATGTGCTTCACCGTTGAGGAAGTTTGGATCAGCAGTGGCAAAATTACCGCTTAGCTTACCCCGGTAGCTGATAGCATCCGGCATTAAATTTAACTTTTGCAGATTGATGCTGTCGACCAGTAGTTCAAAGGCCACTTTGGGATACTTAGCCCTTGTATTCGCCGTAGCATTCAGTTTCAGTTTGATATTTGGGTCGGGACTTAAAACGGATGCTTTGATAGCACCTTTATCTGCGGAAAGATTCATGCCGATATCGTGATAGCGGTAACCCATGGCATCGAGCCGGTTTAATTTACCGTCAAAGTTTGCCATAAGTCTTTTGGGGTCGGTTCCCCTTCCTTTGATTTTTCCTTCAAACGAGAGAATGCCCAAGGTACTGTCCATCTGCATGATCTGACCGATGTTGAAGTCGCGGACGCTGATTGCTGCATCGTAGCTGGTATCTTGTTTAGCCATATGGACCTTTCCATCGAGTTTGGCAGTTCCTTTTTCGGTTACCAATGCAAGTTTGGTGTTAAAGGCATTCATTCCGCCCTTAAATGTTCCGTTTAGGCCGATGGTGTTGGGTAGTTCGATACCACTCGGCAGCATGGACTTAGCAACCAGTTTTTCAATATCCGAACGGCCTGTCGTCAGTTTTTTCAAATTGAGGTCTACCGATAATTTGTTCATGTCGGGAAGCCCCTTTAGATGGAGGCTGGCGATCAGACGCGTATTTGATAACGTTTGAAAATCGATTGTAGGGATATGAAGATCATCTACACGGCCAATAACGCGGGTGTCGATATAAAATTTCTTGTCGAGCAGCGGCTTCATCACCTGCATGGTATCGAGAAAGGGTGCGAAAAACCGGATATCCCGCATATCGATATGGCTTTTGCTGATATTGGCATTCACCGTGATCAGTTCTGGTTTTTTGGCAATCAGATCTAGTGAAGGGTAACTGAGTTTGAGGTAGTCCCGTATGAGTGTCCGCGGCGTTTCCGCATATAGGTTTTTGATTTCGGCACCGGTATTGGTATAGTTGAAATCGGCTTTCAGCTGCTTGATAACGAAGCCAGAATGGTCAGAAGCTACGAGCTCTTTCAATGATCCGCTGATGGAATCGGCGCTATAGTATAGATCAGTCAGTTGCGTTTTAAGACCCGGCATGTGGATGTTAAAATAATCGAAACCTTTCATGCGGGGCTGGTTGTCATCTTTGAAACGAATATTGGTGTTATTGATGCGGATGTCTTTGGCCGAGACTACCCAATTCATTTTTCCAGCCGCACTTGAATCTGTTTGCGCAGCATCGGCTTTTGTCGGATTGGCTTTTCCTTCTTCGGACAACGCTTTTTGAATTTTTCCTAGCAGGACATTGTTGTCCGACCCGTCTAGATCAAGCTTTTGAATATCCACAAACTGTTTGTTCAGATCAATTTTATTGAGGTCGGCATGGAAGCTTTTTATCTTAAATTCGGATTTAAGTGCGCTGGCCTGATCTTCATATCGGACCAGAATATTTTTGAGGTCTGCCACTTGGATGCCGACATCGGGGAGGAGGGACGTCGTCTGCGCAGTTTTATCGCTGATCCCAAAGTCTTCAACAGAAGGGCCCGAGCCATCTACGGCGGGTTTCCATTGCCTAACAGTGGCATTTAATCCGTCGATATGAATTTTTGGCAGCTCAAAGGCCATGTTGTTCGTGAGGTCAAACTTCTTTATATTGGTGTTTAAACTGCCTAGATAGACGTCAGCTCCGGTACCGATTACTTCGTCGGTATAGACCACATGTATTTTTGAAAATTTAATTTTATCGAGGTTAAACAACAGGGCAGACGTGGTATCAGCAGTTGGTTGACTTTCTTTTTCAGACGCAAAAGCCTTAACGATATAATCGAAATTAAATGCGCTGTCGGGTAAAGTACGTTGGATTTTGGCCGTAATACCCTCAGCTTCTAGACTTTGGATTTCTACCGTATTTTTCAGTAGTTTTAGCATATTGATATCCACCGAAATGCTCTTTCCAGCAACTAAAGTGTCCTTACTCTGATCTTCGAGATAGATGTTTTCCAAGACCAGTTTTTTGGGAAAATCAATATTGATATAGCCAATTCTAACGGGGGTGCCAATTTTGCCTTCAACATAATGGGTTACTTTTCCGGCAATATAATTCTGTATCGAGGGAAGGCGCAGCAAAAAGATAATTAGAATGAAGAGTCCAATGATTCCGCCAATAATCCACAATAGCGTTTTTAAAGCAATTCGGGTAAATCTGTTCAATGTGTTGTCTGATTTAAGTTTACACATAAGACAACACAACCATGCAAATGGTTTGGATTTTATAAATAGATATCGCTATAAGGTCATTTTTTTACCATAGCATATACGTCAGTATGATCAAAAAGCCGCCCCGGATAAGCAATTCTTGCGCAAGTTCCTCACGATCCAACTTATACCAGCTATATTTTTCGTAATATCTGCTAATCGTTTTACTGTTTTTCTCGCTGACAATTTTATAATATGTTTTCATAACCGATTTATATTGATGTCTTTTAACAGTATGCAATTATGATGCAATTTTGGCGAATTAGCAGGGAATTTAGGTAGTTGATGTGGTGGTTTAGGTTATAAAATACACTGTAAAGGCGTATTTAAACGCTGTACTTGAGTTTACACCAAAGGTAATGATGCCTCTATACGCTAATTACGGCTTCGCGAATAGCATATCGAAGCTGTAATTAGCGTAATATAGTTTGTTTATAGTTCGTTGTTGTTGCGTGTACCAGGCTCATGTGCTGTCCCATAGTCGTGTCGAGCAGCCACTCTTCTAGTCCGTTGAGCTTGATCAGAAGGAAGTGTATCCATCTGTTTTCCGTCGCTATAAAAAGTGTCTTCACTAAAGTGATAATGCGTATAGAATGTGGATGGATCATAACTATTGTTGCTTACGACAAATTCAACATCGCCGGTGCCTTCAAAGATGTGACGGATGGATAATTCCGTTTCCGGATCGACATGATGCTCTTGGTAAGCAGGCAGCCGAATTACCTGATCTTCCGTGATGGATAGGACGACCACCTCTCCGTCATCAGCAGGATTGTATAGATAATCCGTTGCAGGCTCTTCTGTCGGAATCTCGTCGACAGTAAAGATCACGCTAGGATTAACCGGCTCAACGGGAGGAGTTGGGTAGGTGGTATCATTACTCGCCTGAATTTTCGTGCCGTCATAAAGCGAGGCAAGACCTATGGGTACGAGTATTTTCTTATCTTCCTCCACAACAAATTCAGCATCATTCAGGTCGATGATGAGATAGCGAACCTGTTGGCTCTGCGGATCAAACAGCAGATCGGTTACCTGTCCGATCAATTGACCAGCCTCATTTTTTACTTTCCATCCGCGGATATCAGGTTCTCCATCGACTATTTCATAATCGCTTCCCCCGAGTTCAATTAAATGATTATAGTTTTTGTCTTCTAATGCCATGTCTTTAGTTTTTGAGTTATTCAATTTTTTTACGAGGTTCTAAAGGGTATCCGTTAGTGGCGCTGTGGTATTTACACTTGTATCTGGAGCAGCTTCATTTATCCGTGCGCCGCTGTTGTAGCGGTTTACAAAATAAAGGACCAATCCCAATGCAAGGAGTGATAGCAGGAGCCATAGCCACCAAGGAGCTCCATTTTTAGGTTTTACTTCTAAATGTGCCATATATACTTTTTTTAAAAGAACAACACTTCACAGGCTTCGTTTGAAAAAATTTTTTATGTATAGGTCTGGCTATTATATTTTGTTAGCTATACCGCAAGATTGGTATGAACGATATAGCTGGCTGATCACATATGACCCTAACTTTGAAGTTTGCGTGTTGTATAGCTTTTGATGGGACACTATCAAAAAAATAAAAATAATTTAAACGATTTGCCGTGGACACTGTTATTTGATCGGAAATGTATTAATTAGTTAAATAAACGCAGGTTAAAGGATTGTTTTTTGTAGAGGCTAGGTTCGTGGTTGACCTAGCCTTTTTTTTGTACAAACGATTGCTAACTTTTTTTTCTCTCTTATTTTTTAGGGGCAGCAAATGAGAATCAACTGGTAACCAAATTGCCCCATTTTGCACTGCTTGTTCAGTGCTCGTTCAGTGCTTGTTCAGTGGTTGCTTAATGTGGACTGAATAATCAATGACGAATTACTGTCTAAAAATTGATTAAAAATTGGTGTTAGCCATAAATTGATGTTAAGTTGTATACGTTTTAATGTTTGATTTAATTATTTATCATCGGGCAGGCTTTGTCATTAAAAGGGGCGTATATCAGTGCCAAATCGCTTATAATGTATTCCATTAGGCATATGATGTATTCCATAAGAATTAACTAAGTTTGTAGCATAGCGCTTTTGAGAAATGCAATCTTTTTATTTCTATTGTTTATTTTTTTGTTCCTTAATCAGTACTTCGGTTGTTGGACAATCGCTGGATTATCCGTCTTTCCGGAATATTTCTTTGGGTACGAACGCAAATACCGTACACTCATTTGCGCAGGATAGTTTGGGAATGCTATGGCTAGGAAGTAACAATGGCCTATTTAATTATGATGGCTATGCGCTGCAGCCGCTTACGGGAACTAAATATCCTTTTCAGACCTTTGTATATTGTATTGAAATGGTCGATGATAAGCATTTTGCGTTGGGTACCGGACAAGGCGTGCTACTCTATAATTACCAGTTAGACCGTTTCGATTCTTTCCCTTCAGGAGGCCCTTCTGATGTCAGGTCACTACTGGTCGTGGGCAATACATTATGGATAGGCTCCATTGCTGGTTTGTACTGCTATGATATAAAGACGCATAAACTTATCGACTACACCAAGTCATTTCCCACTAATAAAGGCAGACCTGCCGTTTATGCACTTGATAAGATCGACGATAGCATCTTAATAGGCACGTACAATGGACTTTTTGAGTTAGATGCAGCTCATAAAGAGATTGTTGCGTTAACATTGCCCGATTATAAAAAAGGGAGCAACCAATTTGTAAATTCCATATTTTCTATTCCGGAGTTAAGCAAAACATTTATTGGGACAGAATATGGGCTATACTTGTATGATGCTAAAAAACATATGCTTCGTAAGACTCCTGTGCTACAGAACCATCCGATCAAGGCGATGGCGTCGAAAGATTCCAACACTTTATTGGTCGGAACAGATGACGGTCTTTTTACTTATCAGCTGAATCAGCAGCTCGTGAAGCGGATCAAACATGATTCCCGTAATAGAAACTCGCTGGCCAATAATATTATATGGAGTATATTTAAAGACCGAGCGGGAAATATCTGGTTAGGTACGGATTTTGGCTTTTCATTGTGGTCTAATCGCAAGGTAGAAAAAACACTTCCAATATACCAATTGACAGCAAGTAACGACGGTAACCGTTTTTACAAAATTGCGAAGGACCGTAACGGTTGGTATTGGCTGGGTGGCGACAATGGTTTGATTCGGGTACATGGACTGGGCGATAGAAATGCTGAAAGTAATTGGTATCGGATGGATGCTGGAACCTATCGGCTGACCCATAACCGTATCCGCGATATCTATCAGGATCGTGCGGGATTGGTCTGGATTGCTTCCGATGGTGGAGTCGATGTGTTCGACGCGCGGACCAAGCAGTTTAAAAACCTGACGATTATCGATGCTACCGGCAAACGGAATGCGAAATGGTCCTATAATATACTGGAAGATGGACAAGGTAATCTGTGGATAGCCTCCTATATGGGGGGCATATTTGTGGTCAACAGAAATAGACTCTTGGAAGCTACGGGGCCGGTCGTTGCAAACCGAAATTTCAGCAAAGAGGATGGCCTCTTAGAAGATTTTGCCAATCAGATTGTCGACAATGGAAGGGGAGAGATCTTGGCACTTTTCTTTAACAAAGGAATCAGCAGCATTGATGTGGCTACTGGGAAGATCAGGGATCTGACGGATAGTGCGGGGCACCCGTTAGATCGCGCGACCTTTATGCTCAAGGATAAACAGCACACGGTGTGGGTAGGGGAACACGGCGAGTTGCGACGAATTGCAGCGGATGGAAAAAACACGTTGATTCGTTTTGATCCTGTTGGCAAGGGTGAAGTGACCGCTATGGCCGAAGTCAATGCCTATATCTGGGTAGCAACGAGTGCTGGAGTCTGGCAGATTAATAAGCAAAGTCTAAAAGCTGAACTATTGCGGTATGGACAGCGTGTATCTTCTATGTACTACGATACGGAGCGAGAGGAAGTAATCCTGGGAGGGGTTGATGAAGTAGTTTTGTTGCCTGCACAAAAGGAGGAAGCGGATGTAGACCGCTCGAAAAAGATTGTACTCACCGCAATGTATGTCAATAATGAAAGGTTTGGTAGTTATGATTATGGTTTGCGCTACCGAAACGAAATCACCTTAGCGCATGATCAGAACAACCTTCGGCTGGAGTTTTCCGACCTGGATTATGGAAATCATCTCGGCTATCGACTTGCCTATTCGTTTAAAGGCAAAAATGAAACCTGGATTCCAATGGAACGTGGGGATAATAAGGTGTTACTGTCCAACTTAAATTCCGGAAGCTATGATCTTCAGTTGGCGCGGGTGGATATTGCTGGACATGTAGTTTCTGAAATCTATACCTATTCAATTACAATACGCTACCCTTGGTATGCGACCTATTGGGCCAAAAGTCTTTATATACTCATTGCTGGTTTCTTGATCCTCTGGATAGTCAACTTTTTCAGGGTACGCAGTACGCTGAAATGGGAGAGACGTGAGCGCCGTAAGGTTCAGGAGCTCACAAAGATGAAAATGGATTTTCTAACTGCTGTATCGCATGAGCTGAAAACACCCTTGAGTCTGATCTTGGCTCCCGTGAGCCAAATGATGCGGCAGACCAAGAACAGCGATAAAAAGAAGCAGTTGGATGGCGTACATCGAAATGCCTTAAAAATCAGTCAGCTTATTCAGGAATTGATGACTTTTGACCAGGTGGAGCAGCAGCAAATGCCTTTACAAGGATTGCTGAATTCTCAAATTGATCTGGTCGATTATTGCGCACAGCTTATAGCTGAATGGCAGCAAGTGCCTGAATACAGCAATATCCATATTGGATTTTCCACGACTGTAGAGAGCGTCTTTATACAGACGGATGTTGCCAAATTAGGATCAATCGTCAACAACCTTATCGCCAACGCCTGTAAGTATAATCGACCGGAGGGTAGCGTGAACCTGCGGCTGGAAGTAAATGGTGACGACGTTAAGCTGATCGTTCGGGATACCGGAATTGGCATAGCTTCCGACGATTTCCCTTATATATTCAGTAAATTTTATCGCTCTTCTTTAAGAGAGGTCAATGAGGTACAGGGAACGGGAGTAGGCCTTTACTTAGTCAAAAGTTATTGTGAACAATTAGGGTGGGACATTGCGATAACGAGCGATCAAAATGGCACAACTGCAACGCTTTACTGGAAGCAGGATCGTATAAACAGCAAGAATCCTGCCGCTGACACCAACACCTCAAGCAAAAAAAAACTGTTGATCGTCGAAGATAATGCCGAGCTTGCTGATTTTTTAAGAAATACCCTTCAAACAAATTACGATTGCAGTATCGTTGGTGACGGAAGTGAGGCATTACGTTTGATCGATGGGCATAGCTTTGTGCCGGATATTATCATTACAGATGCCATGATGCCCAATATGGGAGGCATTGAAATGGTCAAAAAGCTGCGCCAAAATACATTGACAGCGATAATACCCATCATTTTGTTAACTGCGCAAAGCGATGAGCTCATCAGACGTGAGTGGGTAGCTGTTGGCATAGATGCTTATATGGCTAAGCCTTTCGATCTGGATTTGCTGCAAATGCAGCTACAGCAGCTCCTGGAAAGGAAAAATAAGATTGTCGCTCAAGTGCGTATCGATCAAATCAGTCAACCAGCAGAACCGGTTGCGGTACATTCACCAGATGAAAAATTCCTAGCAAAAGTAACGCAGTTGATTGAAGAAAATATGGACGATTCGGAATTTTCCGTACAGCGGCTCAGCGAACTCACTGATGTAGCGGCAAGGCAACTCTACCGAAAAATGAAGCAGCTCACGGGGTATACTCCTGTGGAATATATTCGCAGTATCCGCATCAAAAAAGCCGCGCTGTTGCTACAGCAAAAGAAGTTTACTGTAGCCGAGGTGATGTATATGGTCGGATTCTCCAATTCGTCGTATTTCTCAAAATGTTTTCAGTCGGAATTTGGTATGTCACCAAAGGTTTATATGGAGTCTTATTCGTAAAGTGTTGTTGGTCAGTATTGTCTAATGGTTGGGAGATGTGGAGATGTCCAATTTGTGTTGTTCTTTGTCCGATATGTGGCCTTAAAAAATAATGCGGTTTGATAGGTTTGTAATCGTAATAACCAAAAAATTATAAATCGATACAATCCATGCGTGTAATTATTTTATGCTGCCTTGCTCTTTTGGGGTACGCCAATACCTATGCACAGGTTAAGGCCAATACAGATGTTCCTACGGTCTTTGTTGATCACGAAGGTGTGATGCGCTGGTCCGACACCAGAGCTGAGGCTTCATTTTATGGGGTCAACTATACCGTTCCTTTTGCCCATGCCTTTCGGGCACTTCAGGCTAGAGGAATCGACCGTAAGCAGGCCATTGATCGGGACGTTTACCACTTTGCCCGTTTGGGGTATAATGCTTATCGTATCCATATCTGGGATGTGGAGATCTCGGACCGAAATGGAAACTTGATGAGCAATGAACACCTAGATCTATTGGACTACCTCTTTTTCAAACTGCAGGAGCGTGGCATCCGGATTTTAATTACCGGCATGACGAATTTTGGAAATGGCTATCCCGAAAAAAATGAAAATACGGGTGCCTTTACCTACCATTATGATAAGTGTCAGATCCATGCCAATCCACAAGCAATCGCAGCACAGGAAAAGTATATCAGCCAGTTGCTTCGCCATGTCAATCCTTATACAGGCTACGCTTATCAGGAAGATCCTTACGTTATTGGATTTGAAATTAATAACGAGCCGTGCCATACGGGTGCAGTTCAAACGACTTCGGACTATATTGCACGGATGGTTAAGGCCATGAAAAAAAGTGGTAATAAAAAGCCGGTTTTCTATAATGTCAGCCATAATATGGATCATGTGCAGGCTTATTTCAACGCTGATATCCAAGGAACCACCTATCAATGGTATCCTGTGGGACTGGTTGCAGGAAGAGAACGTCTGGGGAATTTTCTTCCTTACATCGATCAATACCACATTCCCTTTGCAAACTTGAAAGGGTTTGCCAATAAAGCAAAGGCAGTATACGAGTATGATCCTGCAGACAATCTCTACAGCTACCTGCATCCCGCGATGAGTCGTACATTTCGTTCGGCTGGATTTCAGTGGATCACGCAATTTGCTTACGATCCGATGGATATCGCCGCCTACAATACCGAATATCAGACCCATTATCTCAATTTAGCCTACACACCGGCGAAAGCATTGAGTACGTTAATTGCTGCCGAGGTGGCCTATACGATCCCCAGGAATAAAAAATTTAATCCATACCCGCAGAATACTTCTTTTGGCGATTTTGAGGTGAGCTATGATCAGGATCTCGCCATGATGAATGCGCCGGATAAATATTTTTATACGAATAATACAGCAGTCAAACCTGTAAAGCCAGAGAAATTGATGCATATTGCCGGCCATGGTTCTTCGCCTGTGGTGGATTATGGCGGATCTGGTGCGTATTTTTTGGATCGTTTGGAAGAAGGCTTATGGCGTTTGGAAGTGATGCCGGATGCAGAAAAAATCGCCGATCCTTTTGCCAAGCCGTCGCCAAGCCGCGAGGTGGTACATATCTTGTACCGATCTCAGGCGATCGATATTCAAATTCCTGACCTTGGCGAGATGTTCACCGTGCAACAACTTTCACATAAAACTGGGGTGGTTGGAGATCTTATAGTACCAAAAACCAGCTTCAGCGTTGAACCAGGAGTTTACCTGCTTAAGCGAAAGCATGTGCAGCTAAAAAATAGCTGGACAGCGTCTTCATCCTGGAAAAATGGTAGTTTGGGTGAATATTATGCGCCAGCAGCTGCGCCGCTGAAACAAGCTTTGTTAATACACCAGCAGCCCGAGGCACTGGAGAAAGGGCGCAGCGCCAAATTGGAGTTCCGCTACATCTTTGAACAGCAGCCCGATTCGATTATTTTACAGACGGATCAGGTCTCATTTTGGAACGACCATAATCCTTACATCAAGCTGATTCCGAAAGATAGTTATAAGTATGAGGCGGATATTCCGGCAGCATTGCTAAAGGGCAATGCGTTAAAATATACGGCCACAGTGTTCGTTGGTGGTAAGCAGTTTACTTATCCTGACAGTCAGGCCGGAGCTCCGCTCGACTGGGACTATCGCGTCAATAGCTATTGGACGGTCGGATTATATGACCAGCATGCACCAATTTCGCTGTTTGAATCATTGTCCAAGGTCGCTACTTTCGAGACCTTCGCCATTCCGGAAACCGCTTATATGACTGCAGAATGGCAACAGCAACATTTAGGGAAGCTGCCTTTCTGGGCGTATAGCTTTCACGGAAAGGATTCGAGTGCCCAGTATTTCTGGCTTAAAGATATAAGAACAAAAATTCTTGATCGGCCAGTGGGGCTCGAACATGTTAAAAAACTTTGTATACTCTTAAAACATACCGGTGGCAATCCGACGCTAAAAGCAGGTTTTGTCACAAAGAAAGGGTACACCTACGTCAAAAAAATAGATGCAGTTTCAGCTACTGAAACGTTGGTTTGCCTGGATTTAACAGATTTACAGCTGGTACCAACGGCTTTGTTGCCTGCCCCTTATCCCGTTTTTCTTGAACGGTTTTTTAAACCGGTAGTTTCTGATCACTTTGATAAAAGAGCGATCGAAAAGCTCATTATCTCAGGCGAAAATATGGCGGGCGTTGTGCTGTCTGTAGCCGCGGTCTGGCTAGAGTAGTGTATAAAAACAGTAGTTTGGCAAATTGGCCGAATCGAGCGCTAAGGTGAGTGTAGCGAAGGAATTGCAGCAAAGGAAAGAAACAATTATAAACACATAAATTAAAAAAAATGAAAGGTTTTGCATTTAAAACAAGTTTATTAGGCTTGTCATTGCTATCCTGCCTTGGGGAAACGCAGCTCTATGCGGCAACAAAAGGGGAGAGTAAATGGATCAGGTTGATGCAACAACAGGATGTCCGGGGGGTAGTCTGCAATGAACAGGGGCAACCGATGGCCGGTGTTACGGTGTTGGTGACTGGAACCACCGTGGGGACTTCTACGGCCAACGATGGTACCTATCGTATTTCATTGCCGAAGGGCAAATCGCAACTATCATTCTCGATAGTGGGGTATACCAGTCAAACATTATCGGTATCGGGAACATCTTTAGATATTAAGATGGTATCGGCGGGAAATGTTTTGGAAGAGCTGGTCATCGTAGGTTATGGCAGTAGTACAAAAAAGGATCTAACGGGTGCCGTCAACACGGTAGGTAGCAAAGATTTTAATACGGGATTGGTCGGTTCTCCCGAACAGCTGATCAATGGGAAAACGGCTGGCGTACAGGTGATGTCCAACAGTGGTTCGCCTTCCTCGGGAAGTACCATACGTATTCGTGGTGGGGCTTCTTTGAGTGCCAGCAACGATCCACTGATCGTGTTGGATGGGGTACCTTTGGAAACTGGCGGCATCAGCGGCAACAGTGGCAATTTTCTCAGTCTGATCAATCCCAATGATATTGAAAGCATGACCGTGCTCAAAGATGCATCCTCCACAGCGATTTATGGATCTCGTGCATCAAATGGGGTATTGTTGATTACGACTAAGAAAGGAAAAGGGGATACATTACGGCTTTCTTTTTCCTCCATTGTGTCCATGCAGCAGGCGATGGGTGTGGCTGATATGATGTCGCGCGATGAATTTGCTAACCTGATCAATAGCAAGGGAACTTCTGCGCAAAAAGCGCTATTGGGTAATGCCTCGACAGATTGGCTTTCTGAGGTTTTTCAGGATGCCATAGGAACGGACAATAATTTAAGTTTGCAGGGAAAGATCGGTAAGACGTTGCCTTTTCGAGCTTCTGCTGGCTATTACAATCAGCAGGGAACCTTGCGCACCGACAAGACGGAGCGTATGACGGGGGCGTTTGTGCTAAATCCGACATTTTTTAACAAACACCTCGCGGTAAACCTGAATGTTAAAGGAGCCCGAAATAACAACAGTTTTGCTAATACCGAAGCGATATGGTCTGCTGTGGCGTTCAATCCCACGCAGCCCGTTTACTCTGGGGTAGCTGCTTATGGGGGTTATTATGAGAGTCTTGACAATGCTGGTCTCCCAGCAACAGGTGCAAATCTCAATCCACTGGGCCTGCTTCGTCAGGAGAAGCACCTTAGTACAGTCAATCGAGCTGTAGGTAATCTTGATCTTGATTATAAGTTTCATATGCTACCCGAATTAAAAGCTCACGTAACGCTCGGATACGACTATGCGAAAGGGAATGGGTCAAATCTAATTCCTGCAAGTGCAGCCAATAATTTTACGATTGGAGGCGCTTTTGACCGTTATGAACAGACCCTTAAAAATAAACTATTCACAGGTTATCTAAACTATAACAAGTTTTTTGCAGACTTAAAAAGCACGGTTGACATTACTGCTGGCCACGATTATCAATATTGGAGTGCAGGGCGCCCACCGATCGTGTACTATAATGAAGCAGGCGATATACGTTCTACCGCTATCGCATCAGACGAGCGCCATACGCTGATCTCTTGGTATGGTCGCATCAACTACAATTACGACAGCCGTTATTTACTGACAGCAACGGTCCGGAAGGACGGTACATCACGATTCAGTCCAGAAAATCGCTGGGGAACGTTTCCTTCTGTCGCCTTGGCATGGCGCCTTTCACAGGAATCTTTCATGAAAGGCATCTCGTTTTTGGACGATTTGAAGCTCCGTGCAAGTTATGGAATAACAGGACAGCAGGAAGGTATCGGCAATTATGAGTATTTGCCGGTTTATAATTTGGGAACCGCTTATGCCCAATATCAGTTTGGCGATCAGTATCATCTGGTGTATCGGCCATCGGTCTACAACAGGGATTTACGCTGGGAGACAACCAAAGCATTTAACTATGGTCTGGATTTTGGACTATGGAAGAATAGGGTATCTGGTGCAATTGAATATTATACAAGAAAAACACATGATCTACTGGCCAATGTGCCGGTGGCTGCAGGAACAAACTTTGACCAGAACGCAACCATTAACGTCGGAAATGTTGAAAGTAGTGGTTTCGAATTTCAATTGAATACCGTCCCTATTCAAAAAGATAACCTGCGCTGGGAAGTTAATATCAATGCAACCAATCAACACACGAAAGTAACCAATATAGCCTTGGTACAGGATGCGAATGCGGTTGGAACGTACGTCGGCCCTAATGTCAGTGGCCGTGGCATACAGATCCTGACAACAGGATATCAACCTTACATGTTTTATGTGTACAAGCAATTGTACAACGAGGCAGGAAAACCGTTGGAAGGCGTGTACGCTGATCTGAATGGTGATGGTGCGATCAATGAAAAAGACCTGTATCGCTATCAATCCCCGGCCGCAAAATGGCTGTTCGGTTTCAATACACAGCTAACGTACAAAAAATGGACAGCAGCTACTACGTTACGCGCAAATTTGGGGAACTACGTCTTCAATAATACAAAAATGAACCTCAGTGCGTGGGAAACCGTTCAATATGTGGATCCGTCAATCAATAACCTTCATCGGGATTACTTGCATACGGGATTTCAAACTAGACAGTATTATTCAGATTACTACGTTGAAAATGCTTCCTTCCTTCGAATGGAAAATCTTTCCGTGAACTATAATTTTGGCAAATTGGGCAAGATTTCCAATTTACGCGTGGGTGCAGTAGCACAGAATGTTTTTATTGTGAGCCAATATAGTGGGATGGACCCCGAGGTGCCGAGTGGGTTTGACAGTTCGTTCTACCCGCGCTCCAGAACGTTCTCCTTAAGTCTCAATATGGATTTTTAATGGCTACCTCAAAAAAGAAAACTTATATAACGATGAAAAATATAAAAAGATTTTGTTTTGGATTGTTTAGTATAATCTTGTTGCTACACGCCTGCACCAAGGACTTAAACCAATATCCAACTGTGGAAACTACATCGGAGTCGGTCTATACTTCGGTAGAGGGGTACCGTTCGGTCCTTGCTAAACTGTATGCCTCATTTGCCGTTGCAGGCAATGGCCGTGGTGATGCCGATCCGGACATGGCGGGTAGCACAGCCTCTTGGGGCTACCTTCGGGTGTATTTTAATCTGCAGGAAGTACCTACAGATGAGGTGATCTATACCTGGGCGGGTGGTGATAACATGACCGATATTCAGTATATGACCTGGGGAGCTTCCGATACATGGGTCAATGCCATGTATTACCGGATTTATTATACGGTCGCTATCTGCAACGAATTTCTACGGAACGCCACTACAGAGAAACTGGCAACATTTAGTTCGACCGAGCAGACGCAGATTCTGACATTTGCGGCTGAAGCTCGTTTTCTGCGTGCACTAGCCTATAGTCATGCGATGGACTTGTACGGAAACGTCCCGTTTGTGACTGAGAACGATCCTGTAGCTGCATTTTTTCCACCACGGATGACGAGGGGGGATCTTTTCAAATTCATTGAAAAGGAACTTCTTGAGGTCGCAGCAATCTTGCCAGAAGCGCGTCGAAATGAATATGGACGAGTGAGCCGTGCTGCCGCATGGTCGTTATTGGCCAAGAATTATCTGAATGCTCAGGTGTATACGGGTACAGCACGGAACACAGACTGTCTGAACTATGCAAAAAAAGTGATTGATGCCGGATATACTTTAAATGCGAATTATAAGCAGGTATTTAATGCCGATAACGATAAGCGTACCAATGAAATTATCTTCCCGATAGAAGCCGATGTGGCACACACGACGACCTGGGGTGCGACAACTTATCTGGTGAATGGCCCTATTGTGGGGAGCATGAAATCGTCAGACTATGGTGTACTTTCTGGCTGGAATAGTTTTCGTACACTTCGCGAATTTGTCGGCATTTTTCAAGCGGAAGATAAGAGAGGTGATTTTTGGAAAAATGGGCAGTCTTTGGACGTAGAAGATCCAGCCGCATCAAGCCAGGGTTATGGATTGGTGAAGTTTACAAATTTGAAAGATGATGGCAGCTATACGACAGACGAAGGTTTGGTAAGCACGGATTTTCCGATGATCCGCCTGGCCGATGTGTATCTCATGTATGCCGAGGCCGTACTGCGCGGTGGCGGCGGTAGTGTACAGGAAGCCCTTACTCTGGTCAACGCGATCAGACAAAGGGGATATGGAAGTTCCGCTGGCACAATCGAGCAGGCGCAGCTCACGCTGGATTTTATCCTTGCGGAGCGCGGACGTGAACTGTTTTGGGAATGTACGCGCCGCACAGACCTCATTCGATTTGGGAAATTTACCGGAAGCGCTTACCTCTGGCAATGGAAAGGAGGGGATATGAATGGCCGTTCTGTGGATGCAAAGTTCAATCTTTATCCGATTCCAACTACAGATATGAGCGCTAATCCAAATTTAATTCAAAATGCAGGCTATTAGCCTAGTATGGTATTGATAAACCGATGGGATAGTTTTGCGACCATGCAGTGGAGCTGAAGCGCATAATCGGGTATTTCCATAGGGGTTTTTAAAGATAATGATGACTTATGAAACAATTAACACTTTATATTTTGGTATTGCTTTTCGCTGCCTGCAAAAAGGAGGGCGGGACACCAGCTGTCGGGGGAATAAAACCTGCAGTGTTGCATAGCAGTACATCGGAATTGGTTTTAAAATCTACAGATCGCAAAGCTGTGGCACTGCAGCTTGTTTGGGACGAGGCGATCTTGACCAGCGAAGAACCGATGGCGCAGTCGGCCTTAAAAAATAAGATAGAAATAGCGGCAGATCCCGCTTTTACTGTCATTGCCAAAAGCGTCGAGCAGGTGGCAAGTTCCATCAGTTATACGCATGAACAATTGAATAATCTCGTCACGGGTATGGGATTTGTACCCGATCAAAAGAAAACATGCTATGTCCGTATTGCTTCTCGATTGGGTGCTAATACAGAATGGCTCTATAGTAACGTGATCGCCTTGACTATCACGTCTTACCAACCGGTCGATGAGGCGGCATACCTTTATCTTTCGAACAAAGAGATGACACAATTCCCATGGAAACTGTGTTCGAGAAAAGAAGATGGTTTCTACGATGGTTTTGTCCGTCTCGACCAATGGTACAACTTTTATTTAGCCAATGCAGAAAGTGCCAGTGCATCACTGATCTATGGTTCTTATCCATTGGATGGTAGCCAATATATTTTATATAGCGGGGCAGATCGCTGGAACTGCTGGACAAGCAAAGGCGGATATCTGTACCTGACCGCCGATGTTAATAAGTTGGCCTGGAAAGAAACTGCTGTGGAATCGATGACGGTAACGGGCGATTTTAACGGTTGGAGCGCAACGGCCACGCCGATGACCTATGACCAAACGGCGAAAGTTTGGAAGGCAACAATCACGACAACAGCAGCTGAACAGTGGGGCATAAAAGTGTTGATCAATGGCAGTTGGACTTGGTTTTTTGGAGCTGCGGAAGGGGATGGCAACTGTGCACTGTATACAGCAGATGGCAGTGGATTTGCTTATGACAAGGTGGGCACACATACCTTGATCCTCGATCTGAGCGATCCAAAACAGTTTAAGTATCATGTGGAGTAAACATCAATAAGATAACTCCTTAAATAATTGAATCGAATGAAAAAATTAACAATAGGAAAGGTATTTGCCGCAGCGATAGGCTTTTGTTTGGTGCTGTCTAGCTGCAGCAAAAAAGATATCTTCGAGCCCGCTGCAACCGCATCGCATTTGGCAAAAGGGGCTGATGTCAGCTGGATTACGGAAATGGAGGCTTCGGGTGTACAATTTTTCAATGCTGGAGGAAATGCAGTAGATGGACTGAAATTATTGCGTGGATTGGGGATGGATGCTGTACGCCTACGCGTTTGGGTAGATCCCGAACGCGGTTGGTGCAATAAGAACGACGTGTTGGTTAAAGCACGTCGCGCACATCATTTGGGAATGCGCATCATGGTGGATTTTCATTATAGTGATACCTGGGCAGATCCTGGACAGCAGACAAAGCCGGCAGCATGGAAGAGTTTGGCATTTGATGACTTAAAGAAAGCTGTAAGTGACCATACAAATGAGGTGCTACAATTACTGAAAGAGAACGATATTACACCGGAATGGGTGCAGGTAGGGAATGAAACCGGGAATGGCATGCTGTGGAATGAGGGTAAGGCCTCGGAGAGCATGGCTAATTATGCCGTATTGAATAACGCAGGCTATGATGCGGTAAAAGCGATTTTTCCGGCAGCAAAAGTGATCATCCATCTCCACAATGGATTTGATAATAATTTGTTCCGTTGGATGTTCGATGGTCTGAAGAAAAACGGTGGAAAATGGGATGTAATCGGCATGTCACTTTACCCGACCCCAGAAAATTGGAAGGAACGGAATACAGCCTGCGTCAGTAACATTAAAGATATGATTGCGCGATACAATTCAGAGGTGATGATCTGCGAAGTGGGCATGAGCTGGGATGCCGCGGATACTGCAGAAATATGGCTCAAAGATCTTTTTAGCTCGGTTAATACCGTGCCAGATCACAAGGTTTTGGGAATATTTTATTGGGAACCTTTGGCTTATGGCGGTTGGAATGGCTACACGTTAGGCGCATTTGATAACAATGGACGTCCCACAAAGGCCTTGAACGCTTTTAAATAGACTATATTTACAACGCTGAATGATGCTAATGAAATTCAACTTTAGACCCTAAACCCATAATTTGATGATGAGATTATTGCATATCGCTTTCGTATTATTCTTTTTGTTTTTAGTCGTGCCAATAGCATTGCATGGACAGTCGGTACGTCAGTCTTTCTTATTGGAGAAAAACTGGCGCTTTTTTCAGGGTGAAGTTGCCCAGGGCGAACGGACGACCTTGGACGACAAGAATTGGAAGAATGTGACTGTACCGCACGATTGGGCTATTGCCGGACCTTTTGACCGTGCACACGACTTACAAGATGTTGCTGTGACACAAAATGGAGAGAAAAAAGCGACTGTAAAAACCGGCCGAACCGGAGGCCTACCTTATGTTGGTGTAGGCTGGTATCGTACCAAGTTCGATGTGCCTCAGTTTGACCAGAGCAGCAAACGCGTGGTGCTTAAATTTGATGGTGCAATGAGTGAAGCCCGGGTCTATGTCAATGGGAAGGAAGCTTGCTTCTGGCCGTATGGTTATAATGCATTTCACTTTGATGTGACCGAACTGCTGCATCGGGATGGCAGGAACAATACAATTGCCGTTCGACTGGAAAATAAAGCGCAATCTTCGCGTTGGTATCCCGGTGCAGGACTCTATCGGAATGTGCATGTAATCGTTACCGAGAAGATTCACATGCCTGTTTGGGGAGCCCATATCACAACGCCATTTGTCTCAGACAGCCTGGCTTCAGTAAAGTTGGAGACCACTTTGGAGCATGCTGATGGTAAATCGGTGCGCATGGTAACTGCAATTTTGAATGCAGAAGGCCGTGTCGTGACGCAAAAAGAAAATGAGCAAAAAATAAATTATGGTAAGGCCTTTGTACAAAATTTTGAAGTTCCAAAACCTGCTCTATGGAGCCCCGAACAGCCTAATTTATACCGAGCTTCTACGCAAGTTTATGTCGATGGTAAGCTAATGGATAGTTTTGAGACTCGTTTTGGTATTCGTGAGGTGCGTATCATTGCCGATCGGGGATTTATGTTAAATGGAAAGATTCGAAAGTTTCAAGGTGTATGTAATCATCATGACCTCGGTCCATTGGGTGCGGCAATAAATGTGTCGGCTTTACGCTATCAATTACAGTTGCTCAAAGATATGGGTTGTGATGCAGTGCGCACCGCTCACAACATGCCCGCGCCGGAGCTGGTTTCGCTATGCGATGAATTGGGATTGATGATGATGATCGAGCCTTTTGACGAATGGGACATTGCCAAATGTAAAAATGGATACCATCGTTTTTTTGCGGATTGGGCAGAGCGGGATATGGTCAATATGATTCATCATTTTAGAAATAACCCCTCCGTGGTCATGTGGAGTATCGGGAATGAGGTGCCGACACAATGCAGTGCCGACGGATATAAAGTAGCTTCATTTTTACAGGCTATCTGCCATCGGGAAGACCCCTCTCGACCGGTTACCTGTGGTATGGACCAGGTTAGTTGTGTGCTGGAAAATGGTTTTGCCAGTTTACTGGATGTTCCGGGACTCAACTATCGTACGCACCGTTATGAAGAGGCTTATTCAAAATTGCCACAAAATATAGTACTGGGTTCTGAAACGGCATCCACAGTAAGCTCCAGAGGAGTATATAAATTTCCTGTGGTCAAAAAGGGCGACATGCTATATCCTGATCATCAGTCATCGTCTTACGATATGGAATATTGTTCCTGGTCCAATCTACCGGATGAGGATTTTGCCTTGGCAGAAGACCATCATTGGACGATGGGGCAATTCGTATGGACTGGATTCGATTACCTCGGTGAGCCGTCTCCATACGATACAGATGCATGGCCCAACCACAGTTCCATGTTTGGCATTATTGACCTGGCAAGTATTCCCAAGGACCGTTATTACCTCTACAGAAGTTTGTGGAATAAAAATGAACATACCTTGCACATTCTTCCACATTGGACATGGCCAGATCGGGTGGGCCAGCAGACACCTGTGTTCGTTTATACGGACTATCCAAGTGCAGAACTTTTTATCAACGGCAAGAGTCAGGGGAAACGAAGTAAAAATAAGCATTCTTTACAGGAGCGTTATCGCCTGATGTGGATGGAAACACGATATGAACCCGGAGAAATCAAGGTTGTTGCTTATGATGAATCGGGAGAGCCGGTAGCTGAAAAGAGCGTACGAACAGCGGGAAGCCCGTTCCGGATTAAAATGGAAACGGTGCATGATTCCATTGCTGCTGATGGACGTTCGTTGGCTTACATCCGTGTCAAAGCAGTGGATAAACAAGGGAATCTCTGCCCGCATGCCAATGGATTAGTGCGATTTGAAGTCGGGGGAGCTGGTGCGTTTAAAGCTTTGGCTAATGGAGATCCTACGAACTTGGAGTCTTTTGAAAAACCACAGATGCACCTGTTCAATGGGCAGCTTACGCTGATTGTTCAGGCAGGCGAAAAATCGGGAAGTATCAAGATAAAGGCAAAGAGTACAGGACTGAAAGAGGATTTATTTATTGTGCAGTCATATTGACCTCTTAGCTGATCGACGGTGAAGATGCTGTTTTGAAAAAATTGTGCTGTCCATACCGATTCGAAGATACTGTAGCTGATTGCTTATTGGTGGATCAGCTATAGCATCTTGATGAATAAAAATTTCCTGTTTGGTGTAGTTTATGATCTTCGTAATCAATTGGTAATAACGGAGTGTTGGATGCTTTAGAAATACTAGGCTGAAACCTTTTATTGGCTTTATAAGTATAAAAATTTGATGGTACAAAGCAGCACGATCAGCGGCTGTTTTGGCATACCCATAATATCTTTTAGGGCTTCCATGGCTCGATTATTTAATTTGTACAGACTCTTAACCGATATGTTGGTCAGTACACTGATCTCTTCATAACTTAATTCTTCGAAATAGCGAAGAAAAATTACCTCTTTTTGTTTAGCTGTTAATTGTTCTAATGCCTGAATGAGCTTTAGCGCTTTTTGTTGCTTTTCTTCCATTGCGATATAAGTGGATTCAACATCATAGGTGAGTTGGAAATCATCTTTTTCACCAAATGAAGAAAGTTTGCCATCTCGCAATTGCGTGTTCAGTAAGCTATTTTTCAAAGCGACAAGCAAATAATGTTTTGGATTGGAAATGCTCTGTAGCTTGCTTCGGTTTTCCCAAAACTTAATAAATACATCTTGAATGGAGTCTCTAACATAATCCTCATCGTTTACACGATGCATACCATACTCATATAAGCTCGGTAATAATGCACGATAGATCTGCTCGAACGCGTATTTGTCGCCATCAATAAAATCATTCCAGTACCGATCTATGGGGTTGTTCATCTCCGAATTTATAGCATTAAATGAAATAGATCATTCGCTTTACCAAAAATAGTAAAGATTTAATAACAATAATAAAACACCTATTTTAAATACAGTTCAATCATATATATGCTTTTTTGATAGCTCAAAATAGGATTTTGCACATTAATTTGGCGACTAAATTATGAATTTGGTAAGTGAAATACATAGCTTTTAAAATTTTTAAAAAAAAAATAGATTCCATGGGGTAAAATCCAAATGTTATTTGTCTTGAATTTAATAGAGACGTAATAATGGAGAAATATACGAGTTACCGTACTCAAGATTTTTTGGATGACCTGGATTTTGTTCGCTTCGTCAAACAGCCGGAAAGGGATGATGTTATCAATTGGAAGGCATGGCGTGCTGGAAATCCTATAAATGCTGCTTCATATGACGATGCGCTTGCTTATCTGCATGCTTTGTATGGCATTGCCCGGATTAGACCTAATCAGGAATTTGCGGATGATCTTTTTCAGGATATTGAACGAGGTATAACTGGAAATAGGAAGAAAAGAAGACATCAAATCATCCGTTTTTGGGCAGCAGCCACAGGAGCAGCAGCTGTAGCAATTTTTATAACTTTATCTTGGTATTACCGCTCGATGATCGTTATTGAAACTGGAAGCGGTGAATTTCAGACTGTGTTATTGCCCGATAGCAGTACAGTACAACTCAATGCCAATTCTTCTATCGCCTACCGCCGCGCCTGGAATTGGCTGTCCAAGCGAGAAGTATTTACGACCGGAGAGACACTACTCGAAGTTAAGCATCTTAACAGAGATATGTCAGCTATTCGGGAAGACGAACGGTTTACAGCCTATACCGGCGATGTCGCGGTGGAGGTACTCGGAACAAAGTTTAACCTAAAAAATAGGGATAACAAAATAACAGTATCACTATTGGAAGGACGTATTGTCCTGCGCAATAAAAAACATGTTGGTGAAACCAAAATCCTCGCACCCGGTGATATCGTTGAGGACGGTATTGACGGCTTCCGTCATTTGAGCACAGGCAAAAAAGCGGCCCAGCAGGCGGTAGCATGGACCCAGAAAACGCTAACTGGCGAAAACTTAACAGTCGCTGATCTAACGAATGAATTTCGCTATGTATATGGCAAAGAAATTATCATAAGCGATCCCACACTTTTGAATCGAAAAATCGACGGTCGCATATCGCTAGGTTCGCAGGAAAGTATCATTTATTCGATCGCGAATATCTTACACGCGAATATCCGAATGGAAAAAGATACCATCTACCTCGATCCAAAAGAAGAAAAACAATATTAATCTAATACAATAGTAACATCTAACCTAACAAAAATGAAAATCACAGAAAACAGGTGGCAACCACTACGTTGCTTGTTGATGGTTCCGGTCACTTCGCTGCTATTTACCGTCGGACAGCATGCCTATGCGCAGCAAAGGTTGCCACTTAACCAAGCCGTAAAACAGATTGAACAGCGTTTCAACGCGAATTTGAGTTATGAGCACAACCTGCTGAACGGAAAATTTGTCGATACCGAATCGCTCAAGGGAAATAAACTGGAAGAAGTACTTAAAAAAGTACTTTATCCCAATCAATTGGTATTTCTCTATGTGGATGACAGATCCTATTCCATTGTGCGCCGTTCTGCGGAAGGTCGTGAGGGAAGCCCGGTGAAAAACAGTACGGGTCAAGAATTGATGGATCGGGTCGCTGGAACGGTGCTTTCTTCCAGTGGAAAACCTATCCCGCTGGCGAGCGTATGGGTAAAAGATACCCGCAAGGGTGCGAAAACCGACGAAAATGGCCGTTTTCTGATTTATGATATTAAACCAACGGATATTATTGTAATCACGGCAGTAGGTTATGAAAATAGTATGCTAACTCCTGGAAATCGGAATCAGATTACATTTAACATGCAGGAAAAAAATAACGTGCTGGAGGAAGCCGTGATCTCCACTGGGTATCAAAAAATTTCAAAGGAAAGGGCTACGGGTTCGGTCTCGCTCATTACGGCCAAAGAGTTGGAGAAGATTCCTTCGGCCAATATTATTCAGCGTTTAGAAGGTCAGGTACCCGGACTCCAGGTTTCCATCGGAACCGGCGATCGTACTTTTACTTACAACAATAATCAACTGAGTATTAATTCAAGCACACGTACCATTGGTCAGAATGATTATAATTTTAACGTACGGGGCATAGGTTCTATAGATACTGAAACCGAAAAATCACCATTGATTGTCGTAGACGGAGCGATTTCCACGATGGACCTTGCTACACTGAATCCAAACGATGTGGAAAACATTACTGTATTGAAAGACGCCGCGGCAGCTTCGATCTATGGTGTTAGGGCAGCAAACGGAGTTATCGTTGTCACAACAAAAAAAGGGTCCGTTACTGGGGTGCCAAGAATAAGCGTCTCTGCCAATACTGTGTTTTCTGGAAAACCTGATTTAGGATACTTGCGTACCATGAATAGTGGCCAAATGATCGATTATCAAGAGGAACTGGTAGCCAAAAATATATTGAACGGCAATAATATTGCAACCAACCTTTATTCTTATGCGACCTACTATCCGGGTGAAGTTGCAGCGGCAGCGATCAGGCTGAAAAATGGGCAGATCACGCAGACTGATTATGATGCTTTAGTCACCCCACTAAAAGGCATAGATAATAAGGATCAGATTCAACAGTATCTATTGGGACCTATGAGTAGCCAGCAGTATAACCTATCCATCAGTAACGGTACGGAAAATAACAATTATTTCTATTCGGCCTCATACGCCAACGAAAACCCATATACTAGAGGTGAAAATGGTAAACGTCTGACTTTGAACGTTAATAATAACTGGAGGCTTTTCAAGATTGCAACGTTATCAACGAGTTTGCGGGGTACATTTCTTAACCAAAAACAGAATGGGATAGGAATCTCGCAGTTTTACGATACCGGAGCATCGACACTTTTGCCTTATCAATTGCTGGCCGATGCGAATGGAAAGGGTATTGCATACGACCGATTGACACCTGGATTTGTTAATGGACTGGGAGCAGCATACAAAGATTGGCGCTACAACTACTTGCAGGAATTAGAGCAAGTGGACCGTACGCTCAAGAATAATAGCTTTTCGGCTGTGATCAATCTTTCTGTTCCGATCTATAAAGGAATCAAAGGAACGGTTATGTATGCCAATGAGCGTTCATTTGCGAGCAACCGTATTTTCAGCGCGGAAGAATCTTTTGCGAACCGTTCCTTGCTGAATAGATTTACACCAGTAGGCCAGACGAAAAATAGCCTGGGCATCAACAAAGGGGGAATCTATAACATCGGAAATACCGAAGTGAATAATTATACCTTGCGCGGACAGCTCAATTACGATGCTTTACTCGCGCAGAAACATGATATTTCTGCTATTGCAGGCTCGGAGATCAGGCAGACGGAGGCTGGACAGGGAAGCAGTACCTTATATGGGTATAATATGCAGACTGGATTTAATACCGCTGTAAGTTACCTACAGTCTGCATACCCTAGTATCCAAGGATTTAATGAAAGTTTGTCTGGAGCACCTCAGCAGGCCGATAAGAGAAGACGCTTTCTGTCGTATTTTTCAAATGCTGCCTATACCTATGATAGAAAATATACCCTTTCGGGAAGTGTGCGGTATGATGATTACAACAATTTTGGGCTGGACCGAAGTTTTCGGGCGACGCCGTTATGGTCAAGCGGTCTGAAATGGAATGTGCTTAAAGAATCCTTTATGAACAGGGTGCAATGGCTAAGTCAATTGGGAGTTAGGGCAACCTATGGGGTGAACGGTAACATCACGCAAGATGTACGTCCGTTTACCTATATATCACTTGATGATGTTGCACGTAATCCTACTGGTGAGCCTTCCGCAAGCATTATTGCAATCGCTAATCCGCAGCTTCGTTGGGAGAAAACATATGTCACAAACTTTGGGCTCGATTTCGGTTTATTCAATAACCGTATGACGGGTACTTTTGATTATTATGTCAAAAAGGGTCGTGATCTATTGTATGGTTTTCCAATTGCTGCTCCTTACGTAGGAACAATAAACAATGGGAACTTGAAAAGAAATACGGCAAGTATGAGTGGAAAAGGTGTTGATCTCGGTTTAAATGCGATACTCCTCAACAAGATGGATTGGCATTTAGATATCGGGGCAAACTTTTCTTACAATACCAATAAAATTACCGATAATCGTTTCAAAGCCAGTGATATCGCTAATTTCACTTACTCCTATACACCTGTTGGTATTGGTTATTTAGAAGGATATGCTAGCGATAAGCTGCTCGCATTTCGACATGCCGGCCTTGATGTAAATGGATTGACCCAGGTGTACAACAAAGAGGGAGAGGTTGTTTCCGTTAAACAGACCTTGAAGGGAGTCGATGATCTTAAATATATGGGGCGCACAACAGCACCTTATTTTGGTAGCTTAAAAACGAACCTGCGCTACGGACAATGGTCGTTATTTGCGTTGGTCACCTACCAATTTGGAAATGTCTTTATAAAACCTAGTATTGAATCTTACATGACCCCCAGTCGTGGATTAACTTCACCAAAATTTGATCTCAGCGCAGATATTGCCAATCGCTGGCGTCAGGCAGGGGATGAGGCCATAACCAATGTTCCAGCAGTAACAGCAGATATCTATGGGCAATATAGTCTATATCGCTATACTTACTCGGATATTAACGTGCTAAAAGGGGATTATGTTAGACTGCGTGAAATTTCCTTAAGTTATGCACTGCCCAAGAGGCTACTGAAAAACATGAAGATCGAACAGGTTAATCTCACTGGCTCTGTCCGTAATGTTGGACTGATCTGGACCGCGAATAAAGAAGGTATTGATCCGGATTTTGCCAATTATGTGGGTAACACGACCAACCTGCGTCCTGTTCCTTCGTATAACTTTTCTATCAACGTTAACTTTTAATTGCTAAAATGATGAAAATAATTATAAAAGATTACAGCCGTAGAATAGGTCTTGCAATGGCGGTTTTAACACTTGGAGGCGTCATCGCTGGCTGTGAAAAATATGTGGATATAAAAACACAGGGACAGTTGACACCTGGGACGATAGAAAACTATCGCTACCTCTTAAACAATACGACTACATTTGAAGCTGCGCCCGCACTGTCGGACATGGCCGCCGATGACCTTGAAATCATTGATGGTTCTGCACAACAAAAATCGCTTTCTGGTAGTGATTCTTATGGCTATTATTGTCGGTCGTACCAATGGGCAGATGATATTTATCCTATCGGTAATCAGAATTTTAAAGATGACAACTGGTCCAGATTATATAATGCGATAGCCTATGCGAATACGGTCATTGCCGAGGTACCGAAGGTTTCTGATGGTACGCCTGCTGAAATTAGCCAATTGGTTGCGGAGGCAAAGATCCACCGCGCTTCGGCTTACTTGATGTTAGCCAATACCTATGCGAAGCCTTATCTGCGGGAAAGTGCCAATACCGAGCTCGGTGTCCCGTTGATCCTGCAGCCTACCACCGAGCAGTCGCTCAATAGAGGTACATTACAACAGTTATATGATGCGATTTTAGCCGATATTGAAGCAGCATTGCCTGGGTTGCCTGCACAGCAGCAGTTTACAACCTTACCTTCCAAGGCCTCAGCCTATGGTTTGTTGGCTCGTACGTATTTTTATATGAACCGCTACGCGGATGCGGCAAAAGCAGCCGATCAAGCGTTGGCTTTGAACGATAAACTTAATGATTTAACCAAGCTGACAACAACGACCATGATTAGTTATCCGCGCCGTATAAATAATCCGGAGATCTTATTATCTAAAGTACCAGTAAATGGGATTACAGCTTATGTGCCAACAGCATTTCGACTAAGCAAAGATTTATTGACGTTGTTTGATGAGAGCGACCAGCGCTATAATTTATTTACGGTTCCAGGATCGAAAATATCTGCGTGGGAGGTATATGAAGGCAGATATTATTATCTTGATTATATAAAAGATGAAGGTCGGAATGTCGGCCCTTCAGTTCCTGAAATGCTATTGATCAAGGCCGAGGCTGCTGCCCGGGACAATCAGACGGCTACAGCCATGACACTGGTCAATCATTTACGGGCCAGCAGGATATTACCCGGATCTACAGTCAATCTGACTGCGTCAGACGCTAGTGACGCTCTGGAGAAAGTTATACAGGAACGTCGTCGCGAGTTTATGTTCCGCATGTTGCGCTGGTGGGATATGCGCCGTCTCAAAGACGATACGCGATTCCAGAAAACCTACACGCGTACATTCGGCGGGAATACCTTCACCTTGGCTCCGAATAGCGACCGTTATGTGTTTCGGATTGCTCAATATGAAATTAATTTGAGTCCCGAAATAGCGCAAAATCCATAAAGAACGGATCGAAATGGACATTTATTTGAAAAAGGAAGAATGAGAGATATGAAAAATTGTGTAATAAAAACTACATCGGTATTGGCCTGGGCACTGATGAGTTGCTCCGTTGCTTTAGCGCAACAACAGAAACAACCGCAGGTTTTTAAGGTGATACCGGAGTTTCCAAAGGAGCAGGATACGGTTGAGCTCGTATATGATGCACGCACTACTGTGTTGAAGGACGCCAACGATATTTCGGCGCAGTTAACGGGGTATACTGACTTTAAATGGACCACCACGGATATCAAGTTTGCAAAAAATGATTCGGTTTGGACGGCAAAATACATGCTGCCACCGAATCTGGGATTGATGAACCTCGTCTTTAAATCGGACACCTTGGAAGACAAGGGGGGAGAGAAGACCTACTCCTATATCCTTTCGGCCAGTGATGGGCGCCAGATGTCGGGTGGGTTGTTAGGATGGGGCCTGTTGCGAACACCAAATATTGTTGATGGTGTACCCTATGTAGTTGATTCGGCGGCTTACAAATCAGATGAGGTCTTACTGATGTGGGTTAAATATGAATTGAAATATCATCCTGAAAATCGATTTCGGGTGCTTTACGCCGCAGCAAGCGCTTTGAAACATATGAATACGCCAGAATCCCTGGCTAAATTAAGTAAAGAACTGATTACTTTGGAGCAGATACCCGATATTAGCGAACAAGACTTATTAGAAATCCATCGCGTCTATCGGGAGATTCTGAAGGATACTGCTAAAGCGGAGGCATTGCAGCAAAGGATTGTTTCCCAGTTTCCAAAGGGGCAATATGTAAAGGATCAACAGCGTCTGGTGGATTTTAAGCTAATTCAACAAGCGAAGACGGACGATGAACGTTTGAAAGCTGCAATGGATTTTATTGACAAACATCCTTACCAGGAAGCTGAAGTTGCTTTTAACGATGCGAATCGAATCAGCTATATCAGCGCTTACTGGATTATTTCGGTGTACACCAGCATGAACAAAGATCTGCCCAACTATAGTAAATATATGTCCAAGATAGCACCTTACGAAGCACTTTCGAATGTGATCTACCGTTCCTTGGACGTGCCTTATCTTTCGCAAAAAAGCATAGGAGCTGCCGAAATATTGCCCTATGCCCGTGTTATTATGGAACGTTTGAATTACTACAAGGATAACTTTCAGGGGGATAAATATGCGACTTTGTATTATTCAAATGCGCCTTTATTTGCCAAGATATTGGTCGACAATAAACTTTACGACGAAGCTTTTGCCTATGCTGCCGCTGCACAGAGTACCGCGAGCTATAAAAATGCGAATCTGAATGATACCTATGTGCGTGTTCTTGAAGGGCAGGGGAAAGCTAAAGAACTGCAGATGGCACTGGAGAAAAGTTACGCAATGAATCAGAGTTCGACCTATATGCTTGAGCTGATGAAAAAAAATTACAGCGCAAAAAACAAATCAGACATAGGCTACGAACAGTATTTGGCTAGTCTCAAAAATGTCGACAAGGGAAAGGAGCTAAAAGAAAAGGTCCAGAAACTCTTAATTAACAAGGGTATTCCGGATTTTGAGCTGTTGGATCAACATGGAAAAAAAGTACGTCTCTCTTCCCAGAAAGGAAAAATTGTTGTATTGGATTTCTGGGCGTCATGGTGTGCCCCTTGCAAGGGCGCATTTCCGGGGATGAAACTGGCGGTAGATCATTTCAAAGATGATCCGAATGTTGTCTTTTACTTTATCAATACACAGGAACGTAAGCCAGACATGAAAGATTATGTGATCAATTACATGAAAGAAAATAGTTATCCATTTACGGTCTTGTTGGATGTGGATAGCAAAGCTTCGAAGGATGCAGGTGTGGGGCCGATACCACACAAAATGGTCGTGGGATCGGATGGCAAACTTCGCTTTTCTGAAGTGGGCTATATGGGAAGCACTTCGGAGCTGGCAGATGAAATCATCGAAATGGTCAACGTTTTAAAAGCTGGGAAATAAGATCATGAAAACAATCAGATCAATATTCATTGCTGCGCTTTCATTGTTTTTTTATGGAAATGCCTCAGCACAGGCTATCAACGAAAAAAATGTTGTCTTTAAATCAAAAGCAGATAGTATTACCATTGGTGCCACCATTTCCTCGCCTGTCAAGGCGGGGAAATATCCGGCCGTTATTATCGTTTCAGGTACCGGACCACAGGATCGGGATGGTACAATGGCCGGGACAAAGATGTTTTCGCGTATTGCTAATTTATTGACACCCAAGGGGTATGTGGTCTTGCGTATGGATGATCGGGGTGTCGGTAAAACAACAGGCGAATACCGATATGCGACAACAGCTGATTTTGCACTTGACGTTTTAGGCGCGCTGCAATTTTTGAAGACTCAAAAAAATGTTGACTTAAGGCATATCGGCCTATTGGGACATAGCGAAGGAGGGGCAGTCATTTCGATAGCAGCTTCGCAAAGCAAAGATGTTGCTTTTTTGATCAGCTTGTCGGGATTAGCTTCAAACGGCTTAGAATCACTTTTAATACAGAATGAAAACCTAGTCAACACTTCTCCGCTAACTGTGGAGGATAAAAAAAGATCCAATGAGATCAACCGGTTGATGTTTGCGACAGCCTTCCAATATGCCAAGTCGGATAGTATGGAAAGTAAGCTTAATACAGTTTATAGTTATTGGAAGCAAAAGGATGATCTGTATTTCAAATCTCTAGGTATTGAATACGATCATTTTCGTTTTCCAATCTATTCCTATGTGAGGCAGGCTATCGGACCTTGGTACCGCTATTTTATCTCCTATGATCCGCAGATCTTCTTAAGCAAAGTGGACGTGCCCATCTTGGCGATCAATGGCAGTAAGGATGTTTTTGTGGATCCCATCAATTTGACCTACTGGAAAAAGTACAGTCGTGCCGGCCAGCACGGAAAAGTAACAACCATCCTGCTACCAAATGTAAATCACTTGCTGCAACCTTGTCAAACCTGCCTCCCTGCGGAATACGCAAAACTTGGTGAAATACCCGATAGTACGTTAGGCTCAATTGCAAAATGGCTGAAAGAAAACGTAAAGTAAAATGAAAAGGATCTTGTATATGTTACTGGCTTTGTCAGTGACAGGAAATTTAGCAGTCGCCCAGCAGTCCGATAATAGTAAGTCGATTGATCGGATTATTGCGGCCATGAATAAGAAAGATGCTACTGCGTTGTTAGGTATGATGGCAGATAGTGCGACAATCGGTAATCTGTCCAAAATGCATAACAAAGCTACCGTACGAAGAATCTTCACATTGGAGATCGTGTTTTTAAAAGAAAAATACCGAAGCAATTTAGGCTTCGGTATTTTTTGTGAGAAGGACTTCTATTGTGTAAGAAGATCTATAGTAAAAGATTAAATTTTTTTGCTATCGCGCAACATTTTAATAATATTGTGTGCTTCAAGCTGTTTGCTAAGTTGGGTATTGATCAAACTATGCACATTTTGCGAGAGTTCATCGGATCCATCTGCCAACGCTGTTTGGTACGTCGATTTAAACGCGTCTTCGCCCTGTTCGCAGGTTTCCAGTAAACTTCTTTCATCGTCGCCTGTGATATTTACTTTGATTCCCATCCAGGCGCGGAATAGCTTGCCGCTCAGCATGGTGCTATCCGTTGCCTCTTTGCCCTCAAGCTCAACATATGGAGTTAACTCGGCAATAAATTCTTCCGATTGTCCGATATATTTTTGAAAGGTGGGAATCAGTTTATCTAGTCCGTGACTTGTTGCCAGATCAATTGCTTTTTTATAACCTTCAATACGGTCATTGTTGATTTTAATGATGTCGTTGATGATCTCTGGATTGTTGATGTTGTTTTCCATAATATTATTATTTGTTATCATTTTTGTTTATTCGGAAAACAGCACCCACACACCCTTCGTTTGCAGAATCGCAGATTCAGGTATTTAAATCGCAACCCGTATTTATCGCACTTTTTATTGCAGCGTAATAAATGCAATTTAAAACTTTATGTAATTTATTGTTGTTCTTATCACCGAAAACTGCCATTCAGGCAGCGCAATGAAAACTATGCAACAACACATCCATGTAGCCATCATCGGGGGCGGACCCAGTGGCCTGTTTATGTACAAAAGATTGATTGAAAAGAATATGGGGGAGCTCAAAATATCTATTTTTGAGTCGAGAAAACAATTAGGTGCAGGGATGCCTTACAGCTATGAAGGTGCTACACCGGAGCACTTGACCAACGTCTCGGATCATGAAATCCCGGCACTGGTGACCACCATTGAAGAGTATGTCAAATCGCTGTCGGCAACTACACTTCGTACCTATGGAATTGATGTGGACGATTTTAATCGTTATAAAGTAGTGCCGCGGTTGCTGTTCGGCCGCTATTTATCGGAACAGTTTACGCTATTAAAGCGTATGGCAGATGCCAAAGGTATTGAAACCCAGGTGTACCTAGCTAGCCAGGTAAGCGATATCATCGACCTAGAAAGCCAAGCGCAGGTAAAAATAATGGTTGGAAGCACGGACACGTATATCGTTGATAAGGCCATTATTTGCACTGGACACAAATGGCCAACTAAACATGAGGGTAATGTCGAACACTACTTTGAATCGCCTTATCCACCATCTAAACTCGCCTTAAAGACTGATCATGCCGTTGGGATACGTGGAGCTTCGCTTACCGCGATAGATGCCGTACGTACACTGGCTCGGCACAATGGCTCTTTTGACGTGCTCGAAACAGGGGAGATAAAATATCAAATTGATCCGGGAAGCGAAAATTTTAAAATAGTGATGCATACACGCAGTGGGCTTCTCCCTGCGATCCGCTTTCATCAGGAAGACCCGTTCTTAGCCAACAATCTCTTGATTTCAGAAGAGGAACTTATGCTTAATAGGCTCGAAAATGAAGGATTTGTATCGCTTGATTTTTTATTTGAGCGAAATTTTAAAGCCCAGTTTAAGGAGAAAGATCCCGCCTTCTACGACATGGTAGAAAAGCTCAGTCTCGAAGACTTTGTGGAAGCGGTACTTGCCTTGCGGGAGCAGAAAGATGCCTTCGAAGGTTTTCGTCAGGAACACGCCCAAGCGCTAAAGTCCATCAAAAGGCACGAATCAATTTATTGGAAGGAAGTGCTTTCTGCGCTGAGCTTTACATTGAATTATCCAGCAAAATACATGTCTGCAGAAGATATGCTTCGTTTAAAGAAGGTGTTAATGCCCCTGATTTCTATTGTGATTGCTTTCGTACCGCAGGGCTCTAGCCGCGAGTTGCTCGCATTGCACGATGCCGGTCGTCTCGAGGTGGTAAACGTTGGTACCGAAAGCCGTGTTGAACCTGCAAAGGACTGTGGAGCCAATTACTTTTATACAAATGAGCAAGGTATAGAAAGTAAAACATATTATAAGACATTTGTCGATTGCGTAGGTCAGCAGCCGTTGAATTTTGAAGATTTCCCTTTTAAGAGTTTGATCGACAACGGTAATATTAGTCCCGCTTATTTGAGGTTCCGCTCTGTTGAGCATGCCAAGGAACAGTTATTGGCGGGTAATGATCATATGTTTGTGGCACCGGATGGGGCTATCTTTTTGCGGGTGCCGGGGATAAAGATAGACGATAGCTTTCAGCTTGTTGATCACAGCGGACGCTCCAACCAACGTATTTTTATGATGGCTGTACCTTATATCGGCGGTTATAATCCTGACTATTCAGGGCTTGATTTTTGTGCAGCGACTTCGGAAATTATTGCCCAAAGGATTGCTGAAGGGGGATAAATACGTAAATTTTTGTTAAAATACGGTATCATCCTCCGTGCTTGCTTAGGCGATATTCATTTTAGGCCCCCTATTGCTATATTTGGCGGCCATCTAGACCATCAGTTGGCATAGTCTTAACTCAATGGATGAAAAAGCATGCCTAAAACTATTTTAAAAAACCTGCAGATAGGTTTTGGAATATCGCTACTGTTGCTCTTAGCAAGTTCAACGGCTTCTTATGTCAGTATTCGTAAGCAGATTCATAATAGTGAGATGGTGGACCATAGCCGTCGGGTGATGAGCCGTGTTAATAAAATTCTACAGGATCTGCAGAATGCCGAGACGGGTCAGCGAGGTTATTTACTGACTGGGCTGGATAAGTTTTTAAATCCTTATCAAACTGGTCTTGAGTCGCTGCCTCAATCGCTAAGCCGTGCGCACGATTTGACAGCTGATAACCCCGATCAACAGCGGGTAATCGATACCCTGTCCACGCTGGTAAGGTCTAGACTGACCAAACTTGAAAATCTGGTTACTATCAAAAGGCGGGGCGGAATGGTGACGGTCTCCCAACTCGAAGAGGGGAAAGCCTATATGGATAGCTGTCGAATTTTAATCAGCCAGATTATAGATAAAGAAGAATCTTTGTTGAACAAGCGTTCGAATGAACTTGGACGATCTTCTGGCTACACATCGATTTTCGTTTTGCTGGCCGCAGTAGTTTCTTTGCTGATCACTGTCTTTTTTTACTTCCGTTTGCGGGATGATTTCTTTAAGCGAGAACAGTTACAACATGATCTGAAACGTAAAGATGAGGAGATCCAGCGGAGACTCAGCATTACCCAGCGCATTGCCCGTGAAATCGCAGCGGGAAATTATGATATGCAGATACAGGATGCTGAACAGGACGACTTGGGAAGCTTGACGGGATCGCTCAATGAAATGGCTAGGTCACTGAAAATTTCTTTTGATGAACTCAATAACAATAATTGGCATCAAGCTGGATTAACGCAGCTGAGCAATCTTTTAATGGGCAATAAACTCCAAGAAGAGCTCACGGCCGTCACGTTACGACATCTAACGACGTATGGCAGTTGTGTTAATGGGGCCATTTATCTCATGGAGCAAGATCAGTTGATGTTAAGAGGATCTTATGGCCTTGAAGATCCGGAGCATAAACGCTTTGCTGCAGGGGATGGCATGGTAGGGCAGGTATTTAAAGATGGCCAGGAGAAATTATTTGAAAATCTCGAAGATAAGCATTATGTCATCAGCTTCGCTACTGGAAAAGTACAGGTAAACAACCTTTTTATCCTTCCTATTTTTGATGGAAGTGAATGTATCGGTGTAATGGAACTTGGTTCATTGCAGCCCTTTTCTTCGATACAGCTGGCGTTTTTTAGAGATGCTGTTCAAAAAGTGGGTGCTACACTCGCTGCATCGCAAGCTCGATTGGTTGTACAGAATTTATTGGAAGAGACGCAGGCGCAGACTGAAGAGCTGCAGGCACAACATACTGAGCTGGAATCACTGAATTCTAGTCTAGAAATGCATACCTATAAATTGCAGGCTTCTGAGGAAGAACTTCGTGTTCAGCAGGAAGAGTTGGTGCAGTCTAACCGTGAGCTGGAAGAGCGTTCCAGGCTGTTGGAAGATAAAAATTTGGAAATAGCTGAACGTAACCAAGAAATTCAGAAGAAAGCGGCAGAGCTGGCACAGAGTACACGCTATAAGTCTGAATTTTTAGCTAATATGTCGCATGAACTGCGTACTCCGCTCAATTCAATTTTGCTGCTTTCTCGTCTGATGGCCGAAAATACGGACGGTAACCTCAATGACGAACAGATGGAATCGGCAGCCGTGATCCAGAGTTCGGGAAAGAGTCTGCTGACCCTGATAGACGAGATTTTGGATCTTTCTAAAATAGAATCCGGCAAAATGGATTTGGATGTACAGCCCGTATTTTTTGCGGACGTAACGCATGGTCTGTCGGCGATGTTCGGACCAATTGCTGCCGACAAGAAACTTGGATTGGAAATGAGCGTAGCGGAGCAATTGCCCGCTCAGATCGAAACAGATAAACAGCGGCTAGAACAGATTTTACGTAATCTACTCTCTAATGCTATTAAATTTACGGCATCGGGCAAGGTAACGCTACATATCGATCGGGAGCAGTCGCCCCGAAACGGGATTGTATTTGAAGTGCGCGATACCGGAATTGGAATACCAAAGGATAAGCAGCATCTAATATTTGAGGCTTTTCAACAAGCGGATGGCTCTACACGCCGTAAATTTGGTGGTACGGGGCTGGGGCTTTCTATAAGCCGGGAATTGGCACGCTTACTTGGCGGTGAAATCTTATTGAATAGTGAAGAAGGAGAAGGTAGTGTCTTTCAACTGATTATCCCCGAGCGCATTTCGGGAGAAAGTACATCCCTATTCGGCGCTGCGCAGACGTTGTTAGCAACCGACGGCGCGGAAATTTTACCTGTGGAGACTACATCTTTGGAACAAATTCCAACGGTGCCAGCTTTACCTTCAGAAAACACTTTGCAAATACCTATCCCAGCCGAAATTCCAGACGATCGCGATAGTATCGTTCCTGGCGACCGCTTTATTTTGATCGTCGAGGATGATGTCGAGTTTGCAAAGATTCTACTCAAATATACGCGCCAGCAAAACTATAAGGGGATCGTGGTGGTGCGTGGCGACATTGCTGCGGAAGTGGTAGCGCAATATATGCCGCTCGCGGTTTTGCTGGATATTCAGCTCCCACTTAAAGATGGATGGCAAGTAATGGCTGAGATCAAGGAAAATCCCAAAACACGACATATTCCGGTACATATCATGTCTTCTCTGCAGGTTAAAAGAGAGAGTCTGCTTCAGGGTGCTATCGATTTTATCAATAAACCTATGGCGTTGGAACAAATGGGTGATATGTTTCGCAGAATAGAGGATGCACTCACCAGACATCCTAAAAAGGTACTTATCGTCGAAGAAAACCCTAAGCATGCAGCAGCGCTATCTCTTTTTCTCGGGAGTTTTGACATTGTCTCTGAAATCAAAAGTAACGTGGAAGACAGCATTGCGGCGCTAAGCTCTGATACTGCAGACTGCGTGATACTCGATATGGGCGTTCCGGACCGGGTCGGTTACGAGACATTGGAGGCTGTTAAACGTAACCAGGGTCTAGAAAAATTACCGATTATTGTGTTTACCGGTAAGAATCTATCGCAGGTGGAGGAAATGAAATTAAAACGTTATGCGGATACAATCGTCGTTAAAACCGCCAATTCCTATCAGCGCATATTGGATGAGGTAGGCTTATTTTTACATCTTGTAGAAGAAAACAAAGGTACTTCGGCGAAAGCTCCCGCTAGGCTTGGCTTTTTGGAAGATGTGTTGAAGGGCAAGAAGGTGCTTGTAGCGGATGACGACATCCGTAACATTTTCTCGCTCACCAAAGCGCTTGAGAAATATCAGATGACGGTTGTACCAGCAACGGATGGAAAGGATGCACTGAAACAGCTAGAAGAAAATGAAGATGTGGCTGTGATCCTGATGGATATGATGATGCCCGAAATGGATGGGTACGAAACGATTGCGTCGATTCGAAGTAATCTCCGTTATAAGGACATGCCGATTATCGCTGTTACTGCCAAATCAATGATGGGAGATAGGGAAAAATGTATCGCTGCAGGAGCGTCAGATTATATATCCAAACCGGTGGATATCGATCAACTCTTGTCCCTGCTACGGGTATGGATGTATGAATAGTTGTTGTAGTAAAATAAAAGGCAATAGATAAAAGAGCATGGACAAGAACAAAACCGTATTAATCATCGATGATGATCAAAACAATATATTTGCATTGAAATTGGCCCTAAAATCGAGAGGCTTTCAAGCCTTTGGTTGCCTGTCTGCGGAAGAGGGGCTTGCTCAGCTGCGGGATCGTGCTGGCGTCGGTCTGGTGCTGATGGATATGATGATGCCCGAGATAGACGGATATGAAGCTACCCAGCTGATCCGCAAAACTTGGGATGCCCAAGAAATGCCGGTCATCGCAGTCACGGCGCAGGCGATGACTGGAGACCGTGAAAAGTGTCTGGCAGCGGGAGCCAATGGCTATATTTCAAAACCGATCGACATCGAACTTTTGGTGCGGTTAATGGGGGAAATTGCAAAATGATCAATGGCAAAAAAATTGTTAGCCAAGAGCAGGTGATGATATTGATGGAAGATGTGGAGCGTCGCTATGGTTACGATTTTACCCATTATACCACAGCGTCTTTATCGCGGCGGATCAACCAGCTGTGCCTACTGGATAATTTTGCAAGTTTTGCCGAATTGCGGTACCGTGTGTTACATGAAGCTGAATACATGCAACGATTCGTCGAAAAGATGACGGTTAACGTTACAGAAATGTTTCGCGATCCAAGCTTTTTTTTGCGTTTGCGGCAGGAAATCTTACCCAAATTAGGCACTTCACCCTTTATTCGAATTTGGATAGCGGGCTGTGCGACAGGGGAGGAAGCATATTCGTTGGCCATTTTGTTGCAGGAAGCCAAACTACTGCACAAATCACTGATTTATGCCACAGATATTAATCCTTCTGTTCTAGAGCAGGCTAAGCGGGCCGTTATACCCATGGCAAATCTAAAATCTTATGTAGAAAATTACCAGCTTTCGGGCGGAAAAGCGGACTTTTCCAGTTATTATACAGCCAATTATAAGTGGGTGAAGCTAACATCCAGCTTGCAGGAAAGGATTGTCTTTGCTTCACACAATCTGGTAAGTGATGCATCTTTCAATGCCTTTCAGCTGATTCTGTGTCGCAATGTACTCATCTATTTTGATACGCAACTGCAGGCTAAAGTCTTATCTTTATTTGATGAGAGTTTGGAAACCCTCGGATACCTAGCGTTGGGCAGTCAGGAAACGCTACGCTTCTCGGTACTGGCACCAGATTATCAGCAAGTGGGTAACGAAAAAATATGGCGTAAGGTTAAATAAAATGGGTTCATATTTCATTGAACTATTTTTAAAAAATTAACTTATTAAAAAAAATAAAGTATCTTAGTGGGATTGGAGGAAAAATGACTAAAATTCTTTTAGTTGATGACCATCGGCTTGTAAGAAACGGGATACGATTGATCATTGATACCCACGACAAGCTTTCTGTGGTAGCGGAAGTAGATAGTGCAGAGGATGCATTAATGTACCTTGAAAACAATATCTTGCCGGATTTAGTTTTAACTGACCTGAATATGCAGGGTATGGATGGAATAACTTTCATCCGAATGGCCAAGAAGATCTATCCAGACGTCAGATTTGCGCTGTTGTCGATGGTGGAAGAACCGAATGAAGTGGCCGAAGCTTTTCGTAGTGGTGCAGACGGTTATCTGTCGAAGGGTGGCGATTATGATGAAATCTTATTTGGATTATTACGTTTGTCCCAAGGGCATAAATATCTGATGACCAATTTCGGTCTACGGTTTATGGAAAATTTTGACGTGGAGAGTAGTACCAGTGTCGATGTGGCTTCACGTCTTTCGCAATATGAAATCACGGAGCGGGAGTTTGCTGTACTTGAACTCATTGCTCAAGGCTTTACTGCTGTGGAAATTGCAGATAAGATCTTTTTGAGCAAACGGACTGTTGAAGGGCACCGTCAAAATCTCATGGATAAGACCAAAAGTAAAAATACAGCCGACCTGATCCGTTTTGCATTTCAGCAAAAGTTACTGAGTTAGGAGAGGCTTTTTTTTGGATGAAAAGGATGGCCTATGGCTTATGGATAAGCCTTATGATGGGTGTCAATTGAAAGTAAAGGTGGCTTCCAGCTCATGGAAGCCACCTTTACTATTGTCTTATGCGTGCTCGAGTGTAGCACTTTTATTTCAACTTTTTCAATTTTATCATTTTGGTTGACGCAGGTATTGTATAACGGTTAAATGAATCCTTACTGAAACCTTCTACTACGTAGTTGCTTTCGGTATTAACATTAAGCAAAATATTCGTAATCGGTTGCTGATTAGCGCTATTGAAGACCAGCGTGATGCTGCGGTCTTTTTGATCGTAGTGCAGTTCGGCAATCTCGCCGGCATCTGTTGTGAGCCAAAGATTCTCCTTGGCAAGGAACACGCGGCCTTTGGATGCTGTCGTTAGTGCAACTTTGACCAGCTGTTTTTCGGTTTTTAGATTACCGCTGAATGCCAGCCACCCAAACTCAGGGTGCTCCACTATATAGGTTCCCGAATTGACTGCATAGCCATAAAAACCGGTTCCGTAATCTCCGGAGATGCCGTCATTGGCCAAGGTGGATGGGTAGGAGTGGAATGCTCCGGGACCGAAGCCGTCGGCTGTGACATTGGCCAGCGCTCCCATCATGCCGGCATGTCCGATACGTAGCAAGTAGAAATCATCGGGATGGTCCCGATAGGCTGTCAGAACAGGTATGGAATTAAGCGCGGAACCGTAGTGATGTAGCTGACGCTCGATTCGCGAAAGCTTCCCACCATAAACAAAATCCCAGTAACGCCGCGCACTGCCGTTGTAACCCCAGTGTGGAACGGTAGGCATATAGGCGATAATGGCATTCAACGTCACCTGTGCTTTCTCATCAAATCCAAAAAAGCGCGACCAAAGAAATACTTCTTCTTGACCCGTGGAATCCCAAGGCATTTCACTTCCGAACGGATAATTAAGGGTTTTCCAATGCTCTGCCCGCTTGCGCATAGCAGCTTCAAGGTTATTGGCCATCGTAGTCAATCCTTCTCGGCGAAGATCTTGTAAGACGATAAGGAAGATACTGCCTTCCATTTGGCCGAACTGGGCGTAGTAAGGTGCCTTTTCTACCATGGCGATACTCGTTTGGTAAGCCCGTTCAAGGAAAGTTTGCCAGCTTTCCTCATTCACTAAATTCGTATAGTTGCGGGCGAGTCTGTACATCACCCAGTGCGCGGCCGCCACATGAGGATAATTGTAGGAACGACCAATATCGTCGGCTTCTTTTTTCGGCCAGGCAGACCAAGTCTTCCAGTTAATGTCCGTACGATAGGTGCCAGCTGGCATGGAGTCGGGTTCATAATAAAATAGGCTTTTGACAACCCCATATTTCTTGTCTCCTTCTTTGTGCTGGATATGGCCATATAAGGTCTCATTGACAAATCGTTTCAATTTGGCTATTTCCTGTTGATCGGGCTGCAATACTTGTTTCATCAGTGCGGCAAGCCAGCTTGCCGCTCCAGCTTCGTCACTGAGACCAGCAAACCAGGCACTTCTATTTTGGGTGATGGGCTGCTGTTCCTCATAGTCGTATGATATGACAGCCGGGGAGCGGCCGAAGAGATCTTTGTCATTCTCATACCATTGTTTTGTGGTAAGGAAATGGCCGAGATCCTGAACCACTTCTTTTTCGGACTTGATTATTTTGTATTGGACTGTCTGCGTAATACCGTCCCGATAGTTGATTGTTAGTCTTGCACGTCCCCAACGGTTGCCTTTCACTTCATATTCTGTCCATTGCTGCGGTGTGTTTCCTTTTTTTGTCAAGGTTAATGCTCCTTCGGGATAAACACTGATACTTTTAATGGCTTTGTTGTGCTTGATAAAAAGTTTGGCCGGATTGTCCATCGGAACAAGATAGCCAGGTACGCCAATAGCTACAGGCCTGTTGTTCTTCACTAACTCCGACTCTATTTCCCGGATACTTGGGGCAAGGACAAATTTTAAGGCAAAGGTCTTTGATTCATGTGGTTTCAAGAACGTAGAAGTCGGTGTATTCCATTGTTCTACGCCTTTCCATTCAGTCTCGGCATGAGCCTTACTGTGGATCAGCCATTCATGAAACCCCTCAAAAGTAATACTTCGGGGAGTAGGGTCTGTATTGAGCGGATTGTAGGCTTCAAATCCTGCATTTTTATAGGGCAATACCAGCAAACTTGGACCGTTGCCGTGCAGGCGGTTGACTTGCAGATATCCGGCATCTTTACCGATATAGGGATCGAAAAAGACATTCTGGGCGTGTGCTTGATCGAGATTCTTCCAGTCCATGTTATTATTGAATGGGAGAGGGATACCCATTGATCCAATCTCGATCGCATAATCGTTGGGGTTTGTGAGTTCAAAACTCAAGATCAGATCACCATGGTCATCTTGCCAGTGACGGATCACTTTCAAAGGGATATGGTTAAGCGTGGGAGTGATATCTGCACTAGCAAGGTTGTTTTTCGCAGGAGGTATTGCGATGACATGCTTACGTTCTGCAGCTGATGAATAGGCCGTCCATGAGCTGTCTCCCTGACGACGCAAACGGATATTGATATCGCCGATATGAAAAAACTGATTGCGATCTCTTTTGTTTAGAAGTTCAACTGGTGTATAGTCAAAACCCTTTTCGCCGCTATTGGGTCGAAAGGAAGATAGTGTTTGCGATGCGTTGAGTATAGCTACGTTGAGGCTTTTCAGGGTGAAGCTCTTTGCACCCTCTTCCAAGCCCAAAGTGGCTTGCTGTGCTTTTACTGCTTTCCATACCGGATGTTCATCCTGCTGGCTATACACGCTATTTGACAACTGTGTGCAGAAGAGCGCAAATAGGATCCAATAGCTTTTTTTTAGATTCATTTTAGACATTTTAGTAACCATTTTAAGACAGCGAAGGTCATTGCTCTTACAAAGATGGATGATTGTACCCTGTAATTATGGGTGAATTTTAACCTTAAATAGCCCATTCTTAACCGATTTGACTTCAAAATTTGGATTACCGCTGCTGATTTATAAATTTAATGTAAAATTGACATTTATCGTAGGTTTTATTCGTGATAAAATCGATTGGGTGAACTGTCAATTTTTGAACCAATAAACTTTGCGTTATGAGGATGAATTCTTTCAATTTTACGGTGCTGGCTATAATGTGCTGGTCGTTGGTCAACAAGACGCTCGCGCAGTCGTTACAACCTTGGCAGCAACCGAATGTGCTGAATCCGCTGCTGCCTGGATATTTCGCTGATCCGACGATTAAGAAAATTGCTGATACCTATTATATCTTCGCGACGACTGATGGGAATGGCTGGGGTGCGGGCCCGTCACAAGTATGGACATCGCAGGATTTAAGAAACTGGAAGATTCAACCGATGAACTGGCCCAATACACATTGGTACTGGGCGCCGGATATGACACAGGGATACGATGGCCGTTATTACCTCTATTATAGTCAGCCTGTTGAAATTTTTGGGGCGGTGGGCGACAGCCCAACGGGTCCCTGGAAACCTTTAGTGCCTGACGGCAAATCGATGATCCCAAATTATATGATTCCGGGCGTGATTACCCTAGACGGGCAAACCTTTCGAGATGACGATGGTCGTATCTATATGTATTGGGGAACCTGGGGTATCTATCCCGATCATGGATGCGCTGTAGGGATACTCAATAACGATATGAAAACTTTCGAAAAGACAGCGTTGATCCCCAATACGGTGGCGAAGGACTTTTTTGAGGCTCCTTATATGTTTAAACGTAAGGGCATCTATTATCTGATGTACTCTTCCGGTCATTGTGAAGATGATAGCTACCGCGTACAATACGTTAAAAGTAAAATAGGCCCCATGGGACCTTTTGAATATCCCTCTACCAATCCCATTTTGATCACCAATGAGGATGGTAGCATTCATGGCCCAGGACATCATAGTGTGCTGGAGCTAGACAACCGTTATTTTATTGTTTATCACAGACACAATAATCCGCATTCAGGAGGTGGTTTCCATCGTCAGGTGGCGATGGACGAAATTTTCTTTACGCCAGAGGGTGATATCGTTCCGGTGCGGCCTACACATACTGGCGTGCAGGATGTACTACCTTATCAGGCAGAGCCGGTCGATTTGGCTTTTGGGAAAGCAGTGAGGGCATCTTCTTTTTACACTATGGATTTTAGACCCTCTTTCGTGGTAGATAATAATAATGGAACATTATGGCGGGCCAAGAACAACGAAGGACCGGCCTGGGTAGAAGTAGACTTGGGTAAGGTGGTGGATATACAGACAATAGCCATTCAATTTGAGTACCCGACTTATGCCTATCAGTACCGATTGGAGACTTCTGTCGACGGAATAACCTGGACAAGTTATGTGGATCGTTCGGATAACAGCCGTTGGGCAAGTCCTATCGTTGAACATGGTAAAGCTTTGGGGCGATACGTTAGACTGCATATACTCAATACGCAATTGAATGGCCTTCCTCGTGGTCTGTGGAATATGAAGGTTTACACACAGCAGCTCGCTCAGGAGACATTGTGGTCGCCACCACAGCACATGCCTGCTAAAGAAGTAACGCGAGGTGATCTGATCCATATTGATGCAGCGGATTACGAGGAGGGGCAGCATGTGAAAAGTATTAAAAATAAGGGTTTGATAGGGGGAGTGTTTAGTTCTGAACAGGCATTGGCCGTTAAAAATTATCAGGGAAAGCGAGCCTTTTTCTTCAATGGAACCACCGCGCTGCGATCGAGTTTTGCCGTACCGCAGTCGCTGGAAGGGAACAGCTCGTTTAGCCTTGCGCTGTGGGTAAATAATCCTACGGTCGAAAGATTTGAACAGCTGCTCGCCTGGTCGGCGGGATCGCAGGACCTCAGTAAGGCGCTATTTGGTTATGGCAGCGATCCAAAACAGGGTGCCATCATTCATGGATCGTGGCCTGATATGGGGTATTCGTCTGTTCCAGAGGCAAATGCCTGGCATCACATTGTATTCTCTTTTGATGGCTATCAAGAGTCTATTTATGTGGATGGAAAGCTGCAGCGTACGGAAAACAGAATGCTATTCGTTAATCCGGGAAGGTCTTTTGTTCTTGGGGCTTCAGACATACTCAATCAAAACTTTTCGGGTTATGTAGCGGGTTTGAAACTGTATAATACCGCCTTGGATGAGCAAGCAGTAGTCAAGTTGGCAAATGTTGACCCGAAATGGCAATTTTTTGCGCTGCAAAGTGATGATTTGAACTTGGGTAAGCTCACTACCTTACGAAACCAGGGAACAGCAGCAGACACGTTGGTAACGCTCCAGAATGCGGAAGTCGTTGTGAAGGGGAACAGACTGTCCATAAAAGGACACACCGTTGAAAGTAAGGCTTTGACAGCGATATTGCAGGAAAAAAACTATGCTTTGGACTTCGACTGGTACGATGGTACTGCGTGGCAACATGCTGTGATTACAGCTGATAATGGGAAGAAGAAATTCTATCGTAGTGGTAAATTTGAACAGCTGGGTCATTCAGACAAACTGCTGCGGATCATGAACAACGGTATCCAATTGACTTATCCCTTTCATTTCTTTCGTGCTTATCCACATCGCTTAACATCGGATGTAGTAAATAAAAGGTTCAGTCAGTGGAAAGAAGGGTTGGCTAATGGTTTGGAAGGGTATGTTCCAAAGGTACTTTCGCCACCGCACTTTATCAATGGCAATCAGGTCTTTGTGCAGGTGGAAAAACAGCAAGGGCTTTGGTATCTGTTTCGGGGAGAAGGTGAACTATCGGGCTGGAAACAAGAGCCCTACCATCTTTTTAAATCATCCAAAATTGAGAACGCCATCGAAGTGTTTGCCAAAGATGTCTTTGGACATGTGAGCAAGCCCACCCGACTGTCTGTTCGGGAGCTAAAGCCTAACTTGCTCCAGTTCTCACAACTACAGGGGGATACAACCAAAAGTAAGAAGATCCCTTTTTGGGATGGATATGAAGCTATTGGTTGGAATGATAGTACACAGACTGAGGTTTCTTGGCATAAAAGCAGCTGGAGAATACAGTCCAGAGACACCAAGTGGGGCGACAAATTACATCCCGGCCCTTTTCTTTATAAGGAGGTGGAAGGTGATTTTACTGTGGAAGTCAAGGTCAGCGATGTAGCGGGATTGGCTCGTCGGATACGCACATCAAACGAAGCCGGTATTATGATTCAACCGGTGGACAGAAAGGATGCTTACATCAATCATTGTATTTTAACGGGATGGAACCTCGGCAATCTTTCGCGAAGCATTGGACCGCAAATTTTTCAGGAAGACAATACGGGCACGGGAATCGATTTTTCGCCTTATCTTCAGGTTCAAAAGGTGGGTGATTATTTCTTTTTACGTTCCTCAAAAGATGGTCTGGATTGGAAGGATCTACCGGGCACACCATTTGTACGAAATGATCTGAATGGTAAAAAGCTGCGCGTTGGACTGTATCAAATTGCAGGTAACAATGCGTTGGGCTATGTCGTATTTGATGCATTCAGGATATGGAAATAAACCTATTTCTCATTTTCTTATGCGCATAATATGGTTTTTATGCGCATAATGACCTTAGTCCAATAGCTAAAAATAATGTCTATTTTTCCTCAAAGATAGATTGGCATGGATTGGTCTGTTTTCCTCTAATATTTTTAACCCCCTTGCTGTTTAGCCATTCGGTAAAATGATCGGGATTTTCTGGTATAAACTGGATGACTTGACCATTTTTCAGGAGTAAGGAAAATATACCACAATTAGCAATGAATTTTTTGATTTCATCGGAACGGTGTTTCAATGGTGAAAAATATTCCATAACGTCTGGCTCTTTTTTTTAGTAGGTTGGATAAAATATCCAAAACATCATTAAATGGTTAATTCAATCGATTGCTTAAATCATATCAAAGATGCAAAAAAATATTTAATATTTCTTTAAATGATTAGAAATTATTGTGCTGGTTTTTTGATATAAAATTGTTTTCGTTGAGCGATTGAATTACCGTATTTTGATACAAAATCTTAGCAACCGTTTCTAAAAGAGTGTGATTTTGTGGTTTTTGGCGCGATATTCAACATCTTCATTGGCCGCTTCGATCCTGTGTTTTAAACATTTTTACCCTTCTTTTAAATATTTGTTGCAAAGGAATCTTAATGAAAACAATAGTTTTGCTTTGTAACCAACTAGCAAACGGCTAACTCATTTTACAAGGAATGAGCTGATAAAGGGAATGATGATTTTTTAAGCATACACCTTATTGAAGAAAGCTTGTATTATGTGGCGATATTCCACATATTGGGTGAGTATATACAATTTGAATGTAAGTAATAACCAATTCATATCAATAAATAACCAAGTACCTGCCTTAGTAGGCAGCAAGAAATTTATATCAAGTAAGATTATGAACAGAAATTATGTGTCATCTTTCTTTTGTTTTTCCAAAGAGAGGAATAGGAAAGTGAAGTGGTTGTTAATAGCTTCCATGTTAATGTCCATTGGACGACTGTCTGCTCAAGAAAAAGTGATCCATGGGAAGATCATAAGTGATCAGGGAAAACCCATTATCGGGGCATCGATCAGAGTGAAAGATAAAACACTCAGTACATCCACAAATGAGAAAGGTGAATTTGTGCTCAAGCTCAATCCGGGCGAGACCATTATTGTGTCCAATGTAGGTTATAAACTCGTCGAATATGTCATCGGTAACTCTTCAGAGGTGAGCATTCCACTTGTTGCCACAACCATTGCGGTGGATGAGGTTGTGGTGGTTGGATATGGTAAGCAGAAGAAGGTGGATCTAACATCTTCCATTGCGGTTGTCGATACTAAAGATCTTGTAAAAGTACCTGGAGGAACGATAGCCACGCTTCAGAGTGCTGTGCCCGGTGTGCAGGTAACCAATGGAGCTATCCGCATCCGTGGTGTAGGATCCATTAACGGAACCGATCCCCTCTATGTGGTAGACGGCATGATCGGCGGGGCAATGCCCGACGAGAATAATATTGCCAGCATTCAGGTGTTGAAGGATGCTGCATCTAGTGCCATTTATGGTGCCAGGGGTGCCAATGGCGTTATTTTGGTCACCACAAAACGGGGTAAAGCCGGAGATGTGAAGATTGATTACAATGCTTTTGCTGGCATCAAAAATATCTCCCATAATGTACCGCTATTAAACGGACAGCAGCTGGCGGAATTGATTAATGAGGAAATGTATAATAAAGATCCTTCACGTCAAGACTACCTGGCTGCGCTCGCTAAACCGACGGCCATTGGGGAAGGATATAACATGATGGATGAACTGTTGCAGACTGGCAATTACCAACGGCATAATCTTTCCCTTTCGGGTGGTTCTCAAAATGCCAATTTTCGGTTAAGTGGTATTTATGCTACAGATAAATCCATTATTATTCAAGATAAAAACAAGTATTATGGCGCCCAATTCATCTCTGATTTTACCAAAGGTAAACTTAAGATAGGGGAAACATTTTCCTTGGGTTATACCCGCCGGAACTGGAGTGATAAAAATATCATCGATGCGCAGAAGTGGTCTTCGACATTGCCGCTATATGATGCGAATAGCAGTACCGGATTTGCAGGAGCTGGCAACGGAACTGACGTGCAGAGTGCATTGGCAAATGCATACCTCAATAAAAACGTCAATGATAACTTTTCGGTAAACGGGAATGCCTGGGCTACCTATGAAATTATAAAAGGACTGGTCTATAAATTTAATATGGGAATAGACCTTAGCCGTGTGCGGAATGAGGGTTACATTGGCAACTACTCGGTCGGTCAATATCAAAACCATAGTCCTGATGAACTCAATATATCCAGTAGTCAGAATAACCGATGGTTATTTGAAAATACGCTGACTTATGAAAATAATTTTGGCAAACATGCCATTTCGGCTTTGGCAGGTATCACGTCGGAAGAATCCCGTTATAATGCGGTGAATGCCGGGGCCCGGGGCTTGCCAAGTCCAGATGTTTTGATTCTCAATTCGGCCTCCTTGGCGAGTTCCCGCCTGGTTGGGTCAGGCGTGGGGCAGTCGGCCATGTATTCTATGCTTGGACGTGTCAACTATAATTATGACAATCGATATCTCCTGACATTTAATATGCGACGGGATGGATCGGCCAACTTTAGCAACCAATATCGTTATGGAAACTTTCCTTCGGTATCTGCGGGATGGCGCATCAGTCAGGAATCATTTATGAAAGCATTTCCTGCAATCAGCGAATTGAAGCTCCGCGGTAGTTATGGACTTCTGGGTAATTCGGATATTGCACAATATCAATATCAACGGACGGTTAGTTTTGATCATGTGTGGTATTATCTCAACAATGTGATGGTGACAGGTGCTTTACCACAGACTCCTTCTAATCCGAATGTAAAGTGGGAAAGCCAGTACTCTACTGATATTGGTGTCGATTTGGAACTTTTTGATCATAAATTGGCTTTGACTGTCGACTATTACAATAAAAGGACTGAAGACATGCTGATCAATGTGCCTATTTCGTTCACTGCTGGGTATGGCAACAACTTTCCGGTGCTGAATGCCGGTAGCATACGGAACAGGGGCTGGGATGTCTTGGCATCGTATAAAGATCGAGCAGGCAATTTTAGCTATCAAATCGGAGCCAATATATCTTTTGTGAAAAACCGTGTGCTCAGCTTGGGCAACAATAATGAAATTTTGTGGGGAAGTATCTCACCTGGGGGAGAAAATGTAACGAGGACAGCCGTTGGCCGTTCAGTGGGGGAATTTTGGGGCTACACAACCAACGGTTTATATATAAACCAAGCGCAATTGGATGAAGATAAAGCTTTTGCGCCCAATGCAGCACTTGGGGATGTGCGGTTCAACGACCGAAATGGCGACAAGGTCTTAAATGATCAGGATAAGGACTTTTTGGGAAGCCCAATACCCGATTTTAGCTATGGGTTCAATGCTGACGTGAGTTATAGCAGTGCTATCGGGATTTTTGATTTGTCGATGATGTGGCAGGGAAGTCAAGGGAACGATATCTACAACAATAGCCGCTATTGGGGCGAGGGAATGTACCATTACTATAACAATTTTGCTTCTACGCTGGATCGCTACCGTGCGGAGGAACTTATCTTCAAAAATCCAGTATCCGGTGAAACGACAGTGTATCCCAAAAATACAGATACCGATATTCCACGTGCTGTGCTTGGTGATCCTAATCAGAATTTAAGGGCTTCGAACAGGTTTGTTGAGGATGGTTCTTATCTGCGGCTCAAAGTCGTCAATATTGGTTACAGTTTTTCTAGCCCAACGCTTGAACGCTGGAAGATCGACCGATTACGGTTTTATGTCGGCGCAAAAAACCTGCTGACCTTTACCAAATATTCGGGGTATGATCCTGAAGTGGGGTCGGGCGATACACGCTCGAATTTGAGCCGTGGAATTGATGGGCAAACGCCATGGGGACTAAGCTTCCCAAATTCTAGAGAGTATTTTATGGGTATTCAATTTACATTCTAACCACGATATGGACATCATAAATAGACACTATATAAAACTTGCTGCTGCTGCTCTGCTGTTACAGTTTTCGAGTTGTAAACCAAATTTGGATCTCTCCAATCCGCAGGAATTGTCGACAGACACCTATTATAAGACAGCAGATCAATTGGAGAATTCGGTTATACCTGCATACCAGGCGCTGATCGGGCGTACGCAGGGTGGATATGCACGTAGTTTGTATTTTGAGCTTTTGGCTCCTGGAGATGATTACAACCACACGTTTAAGTGGGAGCCTATGTATCAGGATAGCTACAATACGCCTGCGAGCGATGGGATGACAGCTCAGACCTGGAGAGATTTTTGGAACGGGGTATTTGCGGCTAATTTAGCTATCGACCGTATTCAGAAATTTGAGGGCGAAATAGACCAGAATAGAAAAAATAGACTGCTGGGGGAAGCGTATTTTCTGCGAGGTTTGAATTATCTGCATCTGGGAATGTTGTTTGGAGAAACCATTCCGCTAATGAGTAAACCTGTTGAAACAAATGAAGATTATTATCCAGGCAATGCACCGGCGGGAGCCGTTTATGCGCAGATCGTGGATGATTTCAAGAAGGCATCGGAATTGTTGCCAACACGGGCAGCACTTTATGCCGACAGTAAAATGATCGGTAGAGCGACAAAGGGTGCTGCACAAGCTTATCTCGCCAAAACTTACCTTTATAAACCCATTTTGGCCAAAGGACAGGCGGCGGATTTTGCAAATGCTGAGATTCAATTAAAAAGTGTTATTGATAGTAAGGAGTACCAGTTGATGTCCTCGTACAGGGACAATTTCTTGGAGACAAAAGAGAATAATCAGGAGTCTGTTTTTGAAGTGCAGCTTTATAATGGCCCGGGTTGGCTAGGTGACGATATATCGAGTTCGTGGCGATGGCAGGAAATCGGCATGTTTGACGGTACTGGTGGCGCTTGGTGGAATCTCGCTCCCAATAAAATGGCGCATGATCAATTTGAGGACGGCGATCCTAGAAAGTTCATGACTTTATGGTGTGAGAATGGTGCGAATTTTACGCAATTGGATGGTAAGGTCACCACTTATACGGACTGGATGAAGAATTTGGCGACTAATAAGGATTTATATGGCACAAGAAAATATTGTCCTGATGTTCAAATAGCGGATTATGATAATGGTAATAACGACCGCATTTTTCGGTATAGTGATGTGCTGCTTCTTTATGCGGAGTGCCTCAACGAGCGGGGGGATGTCACCGGAGCCAAGCAATACATCAACCTGGTTAGGAAGCGTGCCAATAATATCGTTCCCGATGAACAGCCGCATCTTTGGTATCAAAAATCGAATGGAACTATTCCTGACGTAGACGGATTGCTTGCGCAGGGTTTAGTAAAAAACGGTGTTTCATTGAATACCGTCAAAAATATTATCGTTCATGAGCGATTTGTCGAATTCCTTGGTGAATATCAACGGTATTTTGACTTGTTGCGGTGGGGAATGGCTGATCCTGTCTGGTTGGAGCCGTTGAAGAAAGGGGGCTGGTCGCCAAAAGCCATGTATTATCCTTTCCCTCAAGCTGAACTGGATAATAATAAAAATTTAAAAGGTAATGAGATGAACAATTGATCTGAGAAAGTTATTGGTTATTTATTCATAGTTAGTGTTAGGTGGGGGTGCCCTTTTTAGGGCACCTTTTTTATTGCCTAACGGCACAAAAAAAGGTGTCTGTGTCGATATTGTATTAGTATTCATCGATTATGTAGTTTCTTTGTTGGTTCAATTCAGGTATTTTTGATATTCAAGAAGATAACAGATTATAAACCAAATGCCTTTGTCGAACATCTTTAGGTGAGGCATTTCGCAGATCATCATATCATGGACAGAAGAACAGCAATTAAGTTTCTCGGTGCAACTATTCCGACCCTTTTCCTTGGTAAATTCAGCGCGGCACATACGTACCTCGGAAAAGCTCCTTTTCACCCCGACTGGCGTTCGCTAGAAAGCTATCAGGTTCCTAATTGGTTTAGGGATGCTAAATTTGGTATATGGGCACATTGGGGCCCACAGTGTGAGCCGGAAAGGGGCGATTGGTATGCGCGAGGCATGTATCAGGAAGGGTCGGATCAATATACATACCATGTTCAAAAATATGGGCATCCTTCCATTTTTGGGTTTAAGGATGTTATTCATCAGTGGAAAGCTGAAAATTGGAATCCTGAAGAATTGATGGAATTGTACAAAAATGCGGGAGCCCAATATTTTATGGCCCTAGCAAATCATCATGATAATTTGGACCTTTACCGCAGCAGCCACCATAAATGGAACAGCGTCAATGTTGGCCCTAAAAAAGATATTGTGGGCGGTTGGGAAAGTGCAGCAAAAAAAAGAGGGCTTAAATTTGGCGTGAGCGTTCACGCAGCACATGCTTGGACCTGGTATGAAACGGCTCAGCGAAGTGACAAAGAAGGAAAGTTTGCCGGAGTTCCTTATGATGGTAAATTGACAAAAAAAGATGGTGTAGGGACATGGTGGGCAGACTACGACCCTCAGGAGCTTTACGCACAGGAGCATGAACTTAGTTTGGATAGCAAAGACGATCATACCGTCCATCGGCAATGGCATTGGGATGTCGACTCTGGCGTGAGTGTGCCTAATAAAGCATACTGTGAAAATTTTAAAGCGCGGACGATGGAATTGATCCATAATTACAATCCTGATATCGTTTATTTTGACGATACAGTGCTACCGCTTTATCCAATAAGTAATGTTGGACTGGAGATTGCCGCCGATTTTTATAATAAGAGCATGCAGGAAAATAATGGTAAAGTTGATGTAGTCATTAATGGGAAGATCCTGAATGAACAGCAACGTAAATGCTTGGTATGGGATATCGAACGCGGGCAAAGCAATACCATTGAACCGCAGCCATGGCAGACCTGTACTTGTATAGGCTCTTGGCATTACGACCGTCGTATTTATGATAATAATCACTATAAATCTGCTAAAACTGTGGTCCACATGTTGATTGATGTGGTCAGTAAAAATGGTAATTTATTATTAAGTGTACCTTTGCGGGGAGATGGTTCCATTGACGAGAAAGCCAAGGCGGTGGTACAAGGAATAGGAAACTGGATGGCTGTTCATCAGGAAGCCATCATTGGAACGAGACCATGGCTTATCTTTGGGGAGGGACCTGCACAGGAGGAGGCTCCGTCATTGAGTGTTCAGGGTTTCAATGAAGGGAAAGGAAAAGCTTTTACCAGCGATGACGTCCGTTTTACCACGAAGGGGAATGTCTTGTATGCCTTTATTATGGGGATGCCGACCGAAAAGCAAATCAAAATTAAGTCTTTAGGCCGTTCGGCCCCGAATTCGAGAAAAGTAAGGCGGATACAGCTGCTCGGGAGTGATGATCGTATTTCCTATCAGCAACTCGATAATGTTCTTCAGGTCTCCTTACCGGAGAGCTTCGCTCAAAACAACATTGCGATGGTATTAAAAATAACGTAAAGTTTTGATTTTTTCTGTTGCTACAGCATGTGTTGGATGCTGGATAAAAACGCTATAATTGTATCTCGCGGGATAGCAAGGCAGGCGGTATGACTAAAGCGCGCAATGTTGAAGCCTATGAAGTTACCGCTGCTATCGATAATCGGACTCCCGCATTCGTCGGAATGGATACGAGAATCGTGGATAAATACTCGCGGAAAATTATCCCTTCGCAATGACTTCCCTTGAGGAATGTTGTTTGCGGGATGCGGGTTTTCCCGAAGGTTCCATTTGGAAAGAATAAGTTTCGTTTGCAGCTCGTTCACGCCACGTCGGAAGCGAACTTCGAGTGTATCACCTGCATAAAATTGTTGCATCGCCGCGTTGATTTTAGCGGCACTCGCCACATCATGTCCGCTTAATGCGATTATTCCATCGCCAGGATGAAGTCCAGCTCGGTCTGCAGCACCCATGCTATCTACTTGTGTTAAGGTTGGAAGGCCTTGAATTTCTTGCATCTGTGCATCGAAAGTTCCGGGAATGGAAATTCTTGGAAATCTTTGGGGCAACATGCCGAGGACGCCGGTTTTACGCTGACTGGCCGAAAGTAGCGACCACAACTTTATTCCGAGTAAGGAATCAGGAATGTCTTGTGCGGTAGTCTTGGTTATTGTGAAAGCGGGAAATTTATGGTCACTGACCAGCGCTATAAGGTCGTTTTTGTCATCTCTAAGCAGGATCTTCAAGGCATAGGCTTTGTCTCCAAATTTGATAATTGGCGCTTCGCCGACCTGACTGCTTTTGGATAAAATTACCTGTTTATTGTTTGTCAGGTTAAAAGCAGTGCCTAAAATATGCAGGCTATCTCCACCTAATGTACTACTGATCGAAATGGACTGAAATTTTGTTTTTGGAGGTTTTACTGTTTTTTCTAATCCTAATGCCATGAGTTTCACCGCTAAAGGATCACTGTCCATTGAATCGTTCGCCGCGGGGTAACTATGGATCGCTGCTGGCTGGGTCAATGATCGCCAGTATCTGCGGTAGCTGTTTACGGGAACTTCGAAATTGGTGCCTTCAGGAGCATCAATACGGCTATGAAGACCAATTACTCGCCCTAGCGCATCAAATAAGGGACCGCCAGAATCGCCTGGTTCCATAATACTACTGCTTTGAATAAAACCATATTCATCCATTTTTTTTAGAATGCGTCCAGCACGGAGAAAGGGAATATTGAAGGGTAGTGTTTCCGGATACGATAGTCCAAAGCAGCGTTGGTTTTCAATGATGGATGAGGACCAGCCCATTTCTGCAAAAGGCCAGGGGCCTTCGCCCTGCATTTTCATCATGGCAATATCGGGCAAGTTATGCTGTTGGTCGACGACCAATCTTCCAAGCGCTTTAGCAATACCTTGGCTGCCATCGGAAAAAATAACTTGATAATAATTGCCGGGCTTTGTGGCATGTGCCACAGTGAGGATAAAGCCATCTGAGCGTACAATGACACCACTGAAAGGCGCACTATTTTGTTGGCGGCTTACACTGTAGATACCAAATAGTTTTATGGAAGCCGCTAGGGCACGTTCAATAATAGGCCTCGGTATTTCGCGGTCGGCGGTATGCCTCTCCTGTGCTGGGCAGTAGGTGGAAAATGTGGTGAGACACAGGATTTTCCAGATCATAAAATATCGGAGCATGCTGTTTTCAGGAAATTGTCTGGCGGAACGTGTCATACTACAAAGAAGCTGATTTAACGGTTTAGGTTTGGCTTTGAAAAGCATAGCTCAAAGGTAGCGGATTTGTGAGCCAAAAAACAAGAGTAAGGATACAGTTCTGAATAAATTACTGACTTTAACTGATTTTCAATGCAGTTTGCTGAAAAATTTATGGCTGAATTACTAAAATTATGAAAAACTCAATTATCTTTATCCACGAAAAGATGTACCGCTAGCTAAACGAATCTACCCATGAATTATACGAGCGAAAAAGAACTCCTTGAAGCTTTCCTAAAGGGAGAGGAGCAGGCTTGTGCGCATGTTTATAATCGTTATTTCAGCCGTATCTGTTTATATGCATCAAGCTTTGTGGATGAAAGCAAAGAAGCTCAAGATATTGCCGAAGAGGGCTTTATTCGCTTGTGGGAAAGTGGACGACGCTATGAGAGCTTGTCACATCTGAAGGCAGCACTCTATCAGGCTACCCGGCACATTGGGATCAATCACCAGACCGCCCGGAGCAGAAGATTGAATCGGGTGGATAGTTATATGGCGCAGCAGGAACAGCATCAAAAATCCTATCTGCATGAAATAGTTTATACTGAAGCGATGGCCGAACTATATGAAGCTATTCAGAAGCTTCCACCCAAAGCTCGCGAAATTATACAGTTGAGCTATCTCGAAGGCAACAGCAACCAGCAAATTGCGGATCTACTGCAGTTAAGTATCCAAACGGTAAAAAATCAAAAATTACGCGCCCTAGGCCTTTTACGCCAACATTTGAAGCGCGATTCTTTTAATTATCTACTCTCATTGATCGTTCTTTTTGGAAAAATTTAATTTTTTTTCAGTTGTCTTTGGTACTTTTTTAAATCGGTGTGGTATCTATAGATGAAATAGCTCAAAATGGATCCTAAAGAAGAAGAAAAACTTATCCTTATCAGTTCGCTTGTACTTCGTGAAATGCGGGGAACGCTCAGCGGCGAAGACCGTCTTTTTTTGGAGAGCTGGCTGCAAGAATCGATATGGAACCAACAGGTCTATCAACGTTGCCTGGATGAAGCACAACAACGTGAGGGGTATGCCCGTCTGGCGTATTTTGATAAGCAACATAATTTCGAGTCGCTAAAAACTAAAATTTCGTTCCATTCTTCAAAGGAAAGAGTTGGACTTGTGAAGCGTCTATGGCCTTACGTCGCTGCCGCGAGCGTGCTTTTGGCACTGTCTGTCGTCTGGTATTGGTTTCAGGACAACGGTCACCCGGTTGAAACGCAGCGGACAGTTGCAATTGACCGGCTTCCAGCCTCACATCAGGCTATCATTACACTTTCGGACGGTAGACGGTATGCATTGAATAAAGATGAAAAACAAGTGGTTATCAATGGGGGTAATATACGCTATGACGACGGTCATGAAGTAGCCTCGATCGATGCGGCGGTGTCTGCCAAAATAGAAACTCCTCGTGGCGGTACCTATGATGTCACTTTGCCCGACGGCACGCGGGTTAAGCTGAATGCCGGAACGATACTTTCTTATCCAACGGAGTTTGAAAAGGACAAGCGCGAGGTCAGTCTCCAAGGCGAGGCATTTTTTGAAGTTGCCAAAAGAAAAGATCAGCCTTTTATAGTCCATACCAAAAATCAGCAGGTACAAGTGTTTGGAACGCAGTTTAATATTAACGCGTATCCGACATCAACCCAAATTAAAACAACTTTGCTAGAGGGTAGCGTACAGGTAAAGGAACTGATCAAAGGCCAAAAAGTAAACTTGCTACCTGGAAATCAGTCGGTCAACACTGGAACGCAGCTGATCAAACAATCCGTAAACGTACAGCAGGAAATCGCCTGGGTATACGGCAAATTTAATTTTGATGGAAAGTCACTTCGACAGGTCATGGATGAACTGTCCCAATGGTATGCGGTTGATGTGGTTTATAAGGGCGATGTGCCTGATGTTTCCTTCTTTGGAGGAACATTCAGAACGAGCAAGTTATCAACCATCCTCAATATATTAAAAGATCAGGATCTGTCGTATCATCTGACGGACGATGGGAAACTCATCATTGAACATAATGATTCTAAAGCACAGAAAGGAGGCCAGTAGAGAACAGAGAATTATACTTGACCACACAACATAAATTAACAATTTGGACAGTTAATCCACTTAGCTAATCAGTGGATTCTGCAATCTAACCTAACTAAACTAACTAGAATTAATGAAATTAAGTTGTTTTTCACAAGCGACCAGAACCCTTTTATGGCTAGTTTTTGCTGTCTTACTCCAGCTGGGCCAGAAGGTAAATGCGCAAACAGTAACCTATTCCGGGCGCAATGTTCCGCTAATGGATGTGCTGCAGGCTATCAAGATTCAGACGAATTATGAGGTGCTCGGAACCAAAAAAATGTTGGAATCGGCAAAGCCAATTTCCATCAAAGCGGACAAAATACCCCTTAAATTATTTCTTGATAAAATATTAAGTCCGCAGGATATCGGCTATACAATTGAATCGAAGACAATTTTCCTGGAACGGAAAGCTAGTCCATCGAAAGCTGAACCCAGAAGCCTTCCACAAGGGGGAAAACCATTGCAAAAGCAGATCCGGGGCCAAATCCTGGGAAAAGACCGGGTGCCTCTTTCCGGAGTGAATATTTCACAAATGGGTAATACCATTGCAGTAGCCGATCAAGAGGGGCGTTTTTCCTTTGTTGGCACAACGCAACCGCTTACATTAAGTCGGGTTGGTTATAAAAACTTCACCCTCGCTTTGATTGAAACTAAAGACGATTATAGCATTGTGATGGAAGAAGAGGCAAATGCACTGGAGCAAGTGGTTGTTACGGGTTATCAAGTGCTAAAAAAAGATTCCTATACGGGAACCGCGATTACCAAAAGCGGTGATGAACTGCGGCAGGTAAATCCGCAAAACGTGCTACAAGCGATGCAGGTATTCGATCCATCGTTTAAATTACTCGACAATAATCTTGCGGGCTCCAATCCGAATGCCTTGCCAAATATCAATGTGCGTGGATCGTCGTCACTGCCTACTGGTAGCGGTGAGGTATTACGAAGAGATAATATTACGACGGCCATCAATATGCCGGCGTTTATTTTAGATGGTTTCGAAGTCAGTGTTCAAAAAGTGCTCGACCTTGATATGACCCGAATAGAGAGTGTTACAATTTTGAAAGATGCGGCGGCGACAGCGATCTATGGCTCTCGAGCGGCCAATGGCGTTATGGTCATCACAACCAAGATGCCTAAGGAAGGTAAATTGCAATTGACTTATACGCATGAAAGCAATGTAAATACACCTGATCTCACAGGATACAGTTTATTACATGCAAGCGATAAATTAGCTTATGAGAAATTAGCAGGACTATATGATCCGGTCATACAGCAGCGATCAAAAGAAGAGCTGGATGAAAAGTACTATAACAAATTAGCGAATGTATTGGGTGGGGTAGATACGTATTGGTTGTCCCAACCCGTTCGCACTGCGATTGGACAAAAACATGGCCTTTACGTTCAAGGTGGAGCTGAAACTTTCCGCTATGGTGTAGATTTACGTTATCAAACTCGACCTGGGGTAATGAAGGGTTCAGGACGAGATCAGTATTCAGGAGGCTTAAATTTTACGTACAATGTGAAAAATAAGCTCCGATTTCAGAATGAACTTGCGGTAACGATAGTGCGAGGTACGGAATCCCCTTATGGCTCATTTTCTGAATACGTGAATATGAACCCATATTATCGAATGACTGACGACAACGGCAATATATTACAAGAAGTGGATACATGGAATCGGCGTACAAACGAGGGTAATTTTAATCGAGAAGTTGTATTAAACCCACTTTATAATGCAACATTAAATAGTTTTAATAAACTCAGCTATACCGAATTGCTGAATAACTTTTCGGGGGATTTTGATTTGGGTAATGGTTTGCGCTTACGTGGTCAGGTCAGTTTATTAAAACGCCTCAACGCAAATGACAATTTCCGCTCACCGTCGGCAAATGATTTTTATACCTATGCTACTTCCCGTACAGACGAAAAAGGCAGCTATGAAAGTTATTCAAATAACGAATTGTATTGGGATGCCAATCTACGCTTAAACTGGATGCGTACCCTTGATAAACATAATTTTAATATTGTTGGAGGTACTAATATCCGCACAGAAAACTTCGATGAGCGTTCATTCAAGGCGATAGGATTTCCAAATGACCGATTTACTAGTATAGGATTTGCTAAAGGTTATGAAGAGGGGGGAAGTCCGGCAAGCAGCATCAGTGCTTCACGATTATTTGGTGTGTTTTTAAGTTCAAATTATTCCTATGACAACCGTTTTTTGTTTGACGCCACATTTCGTATGGATGGTTCATCAAAATTCGGAGCGAATAGACGGACAGCCCCATTTTGGTCGACTGGTATTGGATGGAATATGCATAAAGAATCGTGGTTCAGCAATGACGTCATCAGTCAATTAAGATTAAGAGCAACGGTGGGTCTTACAGGATCGGTACAATTTGATCCATATATGGCCCGTACCACCTATAGTTATGATAAAAGCAATTGGTATTCATCGGGCTTGGGGAGTTCGGTTAGGAATTACGGAAATGAAAACCTGACTTGGCAAAAAACACAAAACACGGATCTTGGGATCGACCTGGGGCTTTGGAAGGATCGTTTGACGATATCGCCACGTTATTATTATAAAATTACAAGGGATATTTTAGCTGATATTAATCTAGCTCCTTCGACGGGTTTTAGTTCATACAAGGAGAATTTAGGTGATCTGGAAAACAAAGGTTTTGAAATTAATGCAAATTGGATTCCGATTCGAAATGAGCAGTGGACCCTAAGTTTGATGGCCAACTTGGTCCGAAATAGAAATAAGATTGTCCGGATATCAAATGCCCTAAAAAGCTATAACCAGCGGGTCGATGAGGCTCAAGAGGGAGACGATTTAAAAGCTGTACCGTTATTGCGCTATAATGAGGGACAATCTTTGGATGCAATTTATGCTGTTCCGTCATTAGGTATTGATCCAGAGAGTGGAAAAGAGGTATTTCTGAAAAAGAATGGTCAATTAACGTATGATTGGGATTCACGTGATATTGATGTTGTTGCTGTGGCAACGCCAAAACTGGAAGGATTTTTTGGTGGAACTTTGCGGTATAAACAATTTATGGTAGTGGCCTATTTTCAAGCTAGGTTTGGTGGAAAAACCTATAATCAGACGCTGGTTGACCGCGTCGAAAATGCCGATCCACGCTATAATGTGGATAGTCGCGTGTTAGCGGAAAAATGGAAAAATCCTGGAGATGTAACTTTCTACAAAAGCATTCAAGATCTTGGCCAGACCCGTGTTTCTTCTCGCTTTATTATGCCCGATAAATTGTTGGCCCTTCAATCGTTTAATTTGTCATACGATGCCCGTAAAGAGTTTGCTAAAAAATTGGCCTTATCTAGCCTACGTATAGGTGTCATAGCTAATGATTTGTTCCGTTGGTCTTCCATTAAGGTGGAACGAGGGATTACTTATCCTTTTGCACGAAGTGTCACGTTTACCCTTCAGGCAGGTTTATAATCGAAAATATAAGAGTAGACAATATGAAAAATATTCATAAAATTTTAATACTGATATCCACATTGAGCTTATTTTCCTGCGCTAAATGGTTGGATATACGACCAGAAAGTGATGTAGACAAAAATGTGCTTTTTTCTACTGAGGATGGGTTTAAAGAGGCATTGTTAGGGGTATATACTCGTGCGTCAAAAAGTGACTTGTACGGATTGGAATTGACCATAGGAACGCCAGAAGTTTTGGCTCAAAATTATGTCATGTCCAGTGGTGATAAATTAAGGTACGAGGAGACTAAAAAATTTAAATATCAAGACGCTAATTTTATTACTAGGAAGGATAACATTTGGAAGGGTCTGTACAATGGGATTGTAAATTCGAATTTAATTTTAGAAGAGATCGATAAGAAGCAGAAACTATTTGTAGGCAATAACTACGCATTAATTAAAGGAGAAGCTTTGGCATTGCGGGCTTATCTTCATTTTGATGCGCTTCGACTCTTTGCTCCTTCTCCAATGCTAAATAGCAAGTCCGATGCCATTCCTTATGTAACAAGCTATTCGAATAAATCAACCAAGCTTTCTACGGTGGCGCAAGTGCTAGACTCAGCAATTCGAGATCTGGAAATAGCTAAAAATCTCCTAAAAGTGGACCCAATTAGGCAGCCTTCTTATCTAATAGGCTACCCAATTATAACGGATACTTTAAAAAATTCAGAGTTAAATAGCAGTGAGCTGTTTTTACAAAATAGAAGACACCGATTGAATTATTTCGCTGTTTGTGGTTTGCTGGCTAGGATTTATTTGTATCAGGACGATCAAGTGAAAGCCTTAGCTAATGCCAACGAGGTTATCAATGCGAACAAATTTCCGTGGACCAATAAAACAGATTTTTTGGCTTTAGAACCTGATAAGAAAGATCGCATTTTTTATAAGGAATTGCTTTTTGCTTGGTATATACCTGCCATGAGCGGAACTTATAATAATGACTGGTTTGTGGACGGAACGGTTGGGATGTATTTGGACGAAGATGAAACGCGAACCATCTATAATGTTGCTGGCGATGGGGGCACGGATATACGATTCACCCAGTGGTTTGAAAGCAGGAGTTTGGGCACGCAACGTGCATCTACACTTCTGAAGTTTAGGAGAAATTCATTTAGTGACAGTTTTAGCGCTAATCTACATTATTTGGTCGCTCCGGCGATCAAATTAAGTGAAATGTATTATATCGCCGCTGAATGTACTTATGACAGTAATCCTACTAAAGCGCTAGCATTAGTGGATGAGGTGAGGGAACACCGCGAGATCGGGAAAAAATTGCAAGTAAGTACAAAGAATCAATTTATCAGCGAACTAGTCAAAGAATACCGAAAAGAAATGTATGCTGAAGGGCAATTGTTTTATCTCTATAAGCGGTTGAATTTACCAATCAACGGCCAACATGGTGAGGTTATTCCGGCTAAACAGGAAATTTTTGTCTGGCCGCTTCCTGATGATGAGATTATTTATGGACAACGTTAAAAGATAATTACATGAAATTTAACCCTATTTTATTTATGTTATTAGGCCTGCTCTTGCTGTTTTCTTGTAAAAAAGCAAGCTTGATAACCTACGACCAACCAGCAAACGTCTATTTTGACCTGAATGATGTCGATCGGGATAGTATCATTTACACCTTTGCTTATGATTTGGAAAAATCGAGTGATACAGTTTACGTTCCCATAAAGGTTATGGGGTATCGCGATGCTAAACCTCGAAAATATGAGGCCTATGTTGTAGCTGATTCATCTACGGCTCAAACAGGAATACATTATGACAAACTGGAGACGGCATATACCCTAAAGGCAGAAGAAGGCCGAGCTTACTTGCCCATTATTGTACATAATGTAAAGGATCTGGAGGATCGTGCTGTATCATTGATCATCAAATTAAAAGAAAATTCAGATTTCGGTATCCGAAATCCAGATCTTATTCGTGTCAAATTGGTTTTATCCGCAAAATTGGAGCGCCCAAGTTGGTGGGACAATTGGTTGAATAATTATTCTCAAGTGAAACATCAGTTATTTTACATTGTAACTGAGCAGAAGTCGCTAACCACAAATGGCTTAGATGCCCCTAAAAATCTATATTTCGTCAACCTTTTACTAGCTATGTTGAACGATCCATTTAAATGGGTCAACGATCATCCGGAAAAAGGTTATGCACTAACTACAAAAGATAATGGCGAAACATATGATTTTTATCCTATTAATAATCCCGGTAGGAAAATATTAATTAAGAGAAATAATGCCACTGGTAAGTATTTCTTTATTGATGAAAATGGAAAGGAGGTGAGATAACATGAAATTCAACAAACTTAAGCTAACTGCAATAATTAAATATAGTTTTATCCTTTTAATTTGCACCTTTTTTTACGGTTGTTACAAGGATAAGGGGAACTATTCGATACATATTCCCAATGAACCTATTGTTCAGGGATTGGATACAGTCTATGAAGTACGTGTCGGGGATAGTTTGATCATTAAACCGAAAATAACGGGTGTAGAGCTAAGTAATCTATCGTACGATTGGCAAATTAGTGCGCCAGAGGCCATTGATCCAGAGGCAAATCATTACAGCGGGGCGACTTTACGCTTGGCGTTTGGGCTAGGAGCAAATCGATATAAGGTGAGGTTTACCATTTCAGATCTTAGCAATGATATGAAGTATTTCCATGATTTCTATATTCAAGGAATTACTGAATTTTCCAAAGGTTCACTTGTGCTGTCTAACAACAAGGGCGTAAGCAAACTTACTTTCATAAAACCTGATAACTCGATTTTGCCAAACATTTATGAAATTATTAACAATGAGGTGTTGCCATCAGAACCGCTTCACATTATTTATGCCAATCACTCCATTGCCAATACTCCATTAGCGTATTGGTATATAGGAAAGCATGGAGGGGTTCGCATGACTTTGGAAGAGCTCAAAAAAGAAAAGGTTAAACCCGGTACGTTGAAAGAAAACTTTTTCTTACCACCAGAAAATATCGATGTTGGGGATTTGCAAATGTATGAGCAAGGGGTGCTGCTTGGGGTTATCAATGGTAAATTTTATGGTGGGGCTACAACCACCTGGAATCAAAGTAATACTTACGGCATGTTTGGCACACCTGCAGATGGAAATTATGTGTTGGCGCCACAATTTATTATTACGAAGGTACAAAATGACCATTTCATTACAGCCTATGAAAGTAACAAGAGACAGTTTGTACGGGTTAATCTGTATGGGGGCGCGATGTATTTTGGTACGCAATACAGTACGGTTGGCAGAGAAGTATTTGATCCGACTAATGTGAAAATGGATCTTATGCAAATGGTACAGATTAATAGTACGGATATTTATGCGTATATGAAGGATGATGCAGGGAAAATATATGAACTTAAATTTAAGACCGATTTTATGCGGGAATTTAAGTTTGAGGCATTACAGAAAAAGCTGTTTTCTCATTCCGAGTGGATACATGCAGATACAAAAATGGTTGCGAGCCGTGTAGGCTATATTTATATTGCTTATCAAGATAAAGTATTTAGATATAACCCATTGAATGAACAAGTGCAAGAATTGCAAATGGCTTTCAAATCAACAGTTACATTACTAAAATTGGATGAAAGTGAGGATACGCTGATTGTTGGCGCCGGAGGATCGCTTTACTACTTAGCTGTACAGGTTGGAAAAAATGGCGAGCTTGTCAAGAAAATTGATGGGATTCCAGGCGATTTGGTGGATATAACTTGGAGAAAGTAACATTAACAAAATATTTAAATAACTCAAATAACTCAAATAACTCAAAAAAAGATGAAAATTTTAAAAATTGTGCTATTCCTGTTCGCTGTTAGCCCTTTTGGGCTGTATGCACAACAAGGAGGCTTTTACATAAAAGGAACTTCACCAAAAGCTTTTAATGGTAAAAAAGTGTATCTAGATTATACAAAAGACGGATTTCCAGTCTCGGATTCATCGGCTATTGTGGATGGAAAGTTTAGTTTCAAAGGAGCTGTTGAGGAGCCTGCTTACTCCAGAATGGTGTTTGATCAGGACGGTAAAGGTAAATTGATCGCACAAAATATCGGGGATCGGTTATACTTTTATTTAGGCAATGAAACTTACAACATAGCTATCAAAGATTCGCTGCGTTCTGCTGCCATAAAAGGATCGCCGCTGCACGATGCTTACGTTTCTTATTTAAAGGAAATTGGCGGTGGTTTCATGGATATCATTGATGCGGGGAATAAAGCCTTTGGGGCTGTGAAACAAGATGCTCCTGATGCTAATGAGCAGTATAAGGCCATCCATGAGCAGTTTGAAGCGCGGTTTGAAGCACGACGGGTTAAAGAGTTGGCTTTTGCGGCCAAAAACCCCAATTCGATCTTTGCGGTGGATGCACTTATTGATGCGGCCAATAAACGTAAGCTCAGTGAGATCGAACCGCTATTTTTAACGCTGTCCAAAGAGGTGCGTCAAACCACGAATGGGCGACAGCTGGAGGCTCGTTTCTTGGCGGAAAGAAGTGTGAAAATTGGTCATAAAGCACCTGATTTTTCACAGCCCGACACCCAGGGGAAAATGGTCAAGGTATCCGACTTTAAAGGCCAATATGTGCTGATCGACTTTTGGGCGAGCTGGTGTAGCCCCTGCCGTGCCGAAAACCCTAACTTATTGAAGGCCTACAACAAATATAAAGGTAAGGGGCTAGAAGTACTTGCAGTCTCTTTGGATGATACAAAGGGGAAAAATGCCTGGTTAAAAGCGATCAAAGATGATGGTTTGCCCTGGGTACATGTCGCAGATCTAAAGGGCTGGAGCAATGAGGCAGCGGTATTGTATGGTGTGCGTGCTGTACCGCAAAATTATTTGGTAGATCCTCAAGGAAATATTGTTGCTATCAATATCAAAGGTGAACTGTTACACCAGGAGTTGGCCAAAATTTTTGATAATTAATGGTCAGAGACGCCGTATTGTTATTCCCTTTAATTCTAAAAGGATAATATTTTTGGAAGAAATGGCAATATCGACGAGCATCTGTATCGCTGATTATGTTTTAAGGCTAGGGATTGGATTCCCTAGCTTTTTTATTTCGTTGTTTCTGTTAACAATTCAAGCATGCTTGCCCCATAGTTTTTACCCAGCTTTCGGTATCCAGCGGGGCTGAAATGCAATCCATCGCTTATCCCTTCGCAGCCTGCGGAGGATACAATATGGGCTGTCGGTACAGTGGCGGGCAAAGTTTGGATGATGCTGTTCATACTTGCGCATTTGCCACCGGCTTCGGCCGATAGGAGTTCGCCTGCAAGTAGGGGCACTTCATCTGCTCTCAAGTGCAACTCGCGCAATAGATTTTCATACACTTTTTTCACTTTATTAGGCCATTGGCGATCGCCAGTGTTGGATTCGCCCTGATGAAGTAAGATGCCTTTGATTACACCTTTCTGTTGTGCTATCTTGGCTAATGCTACAAGTCTTTGATACGGATTATTGTCATAAGCTGCAAGCATGGATTTCATCCACTCCGGTGCTTTTGCCACATAGCTGGCCGTGCTGTCTTGATCAAATAACTGTATATGACAACCACCTACCGAAACGTTGATGACACCGATCTCGATATTTTGAGGAAGATTTTCTGTAAGCGTTCTGCCAAAATAATCTGCAGGTGTAAGTCCCGTGTGGCAGCGCGTGAGCGGTGCACGGGCGGGAGACCACTTGCCATACTGCCTTCCCAACTCGGGACAGTCTACTGCCGCAAGTACATGGAACCGACTATTGGTGATGGTATCCTGTGGTTCGAATTGGCCATGCCCCTCCATATTGGATTGTCCAAAACAAAGGTATATATGAAAGTTTTTGTCTTGGGCGAAAGCTGCTGTTCTTAAAACGTTCCCCAGCAGGAAGATGAACAGTAAGATTTTAAATGGTATTTGTCGCATCGTGGAGTTTTTTATATTTCTAAAATTAACATATTTCGCGGTAAGCACAGCTTACCGCGAAAAGATATTATTTAGTTCATCGCTATAAATTTGAATTTGAACAATTGACAGGATGTACCGTAGTAGTCCCAAAGCTGCAGGTTGGAGTTCCCATCCATTGTACAGCTGGGGATATCCCATCCGCGTGTAGCATCGACTTTTGATACGATTTTGTAATATCCATTTGCTACAGCCGTTACCTTCCATGTCTGAGCATCATTGCTGTAATTCTGCCAGAGGCGGATGGAGGTTCCCAGTGCATTGCTGTTACTGGCTAGATCAATGCAACGATTGCTGGCACTCGCTTTGGATACAAAGCGCCAATATCCGTTACCGGCATCGATCGCTACCCATCGCTGTGCATTTGCACCATTTCTAGTCCAGGGTCTGAGTACACCACCATCCGCATCCTGACCTGATTTTAAATCAAGGACTTTGTTGGCGTCGGTTTGGAATTCAATCTCGTAAATCCCATTATTGACCAGACTAGTGACATTGCAGTTAGACATCGGATAATTGGAGGCAGCATATTGCTGAAACCATTGTTTGCTTGGTGCTGCACATGCTTCCCAATCGTTGTTGTAGGCTGTGCCACCATTGGGATCTCCTTTGTGGAGCAGATTGTCCGGAGCAAGAAGATTCCAGCTCACATTGCCGGATTGATCCACGATATACTTTAAATTTGCTCCAAAGCCATTGCCACCAGCGGTACCTGTGGAACCTGTACCGAAGGTACCATACCCTTGTGGAGCCCAGTCTGTCTCTGTAATCGCGATCGGCGCAATGTCAGCAATAGGTTTCACGTTAATATTCCAGGCACTTTGAAAGGCTTGATAAGTATTGACACCACCCCAGTACCCTGGATATATATGTACCGCATAGCCGATGTTACCACCAGTAATCTGGTTATTGACATAGCCTTGGTAATGGGACTGCCAACCGGTACCGGGTATCCAGCATACGTTATTGGCACCGTTGTTACGGATAATATTCACCAATGGCTGGAAGAAATTTTTCAGTGCAGCGAAATGCTCGTTGCCAGTCATCCCCCAGGTACCATTTGTTCCCAATATTTCAACGGGCTCGTTGGCCAACTCAAACATCACATTGTCTGCATTCTTCAGTGAAGCGTGCTGCGAAAGAAAAGTCCATACCGTCTTAAGATAAGTATGATACGCATCGTTCACTGCAATACGGTGCGGGCATACCCCCGGCGGACGTAAGATAACATACATACCTCGGCTACGGGCGTGATTGATCAAAGGAATAATAACCTGGTTGGTGTAGGTAACCAAGCGATTATAGTTAAACCTGGAGATGTCGTTTTCAGGAATGGGCGCTCCTGGATCGTTGGTCCAATAAGGGTCGATGTGGAGACGAATGTAATTCAGGTACCAACCATCGGCTGCACTGGTGAGTTTGTCAATGACGGCTTTGTTGTAGTTGAGGGCACCTTGTACATTGTAGTTATCCCAGGTACAGTACCCTGAGTTGGCACCGTACTGACAGCCGTTGAACCATGGGCTTGGAGTAATGGCGACCCCATGGAGGACGATGTTGTTATCGCATGGATCTTTGAGGTACTTTCCTCCTACATGTAATGTTGGAGTTGGGCGAGGCCAGTTTGTAACGGCTTGCGCAGAAACATTGGATTTAAGACTTCTTTCGGATTCGCTGGTTAGCGTTTTTTCTTCCAGCCGCGAACAGCTGAAAAGGAAGGTCATTAAAAAGACCACCAGTAACCACATGTTGTTTGTTCTCATAATTTAAATATTTAAGGGTGATTAATGATCTTATTTTTTAGCTACCAATGCCTCGGCCACTGCCTGATAGGCTGGCTTTCGGACAAATCCTTCGGTCCATAAACCAATCGGCTCTCCGCGACGCCAGAATGAACTCTCCTGATCGGGGCTATCCAATGGGCTCCATATGGTAATACCGTACTGCTTATCCTTTGGAATGATTTCGAGATATTTCTCAACGACATATCTGTACAGGTCAGCTTGTTTCTGATACATTTCAGCCGTGGCATTGCTGGTCTTGATGCCATTTCCTAAGCCAATGTCCAGCTCGGATACTTTGATCATCTTACCTGTGGAGGCCAATAGATTGAACATACTGACGATATTGTCTTTGCTGGTATTGATATCGATGTGCATCTGGGTGCCGATCCCATCTACTTTAACACCTTTGCTTTCGATGTAGCTGACATACGCGATTAGCCCCTTACATTTGTTGCCACTGCCTTCTAAGCCATAATCATTGATGAATAGGAGATCGTTGGTATTGCCATATTTGCGGGCAAGCTGGAAGGCTTTTACGGCATAATCTTTCCCTAAGTAATCTTGCCAGTAGAATTCGTCATCCGCCAGATCGGTCTTTCCGATTCCGGTCTTTAAAGCATATTGGTCTGGCCAGTCGGACATCGGTTCGTTGACGACATCCCAAGCTTTGACGTAACCTTTGGTTTTTTCCAGCATACCAGCAATAAATGTCTCCAGCGCTTTGGTCAGTATGGCTTCTTTCTCTGCCGGTGTTTTTTCAATAATGTAGCCTCCCGGACTGCCATAGCCCTCACCATCTGCTGACTGTGCCCTAGTGGAGTTGTTTCCCCAGCCGCCCCAGCCATCTATATTGCTTTCAAAATCCCCGTTAGCAATCAGATTAGCTGAACTACCGGTCTTTGTGAGCACAACTTTGTCGATGAATATAGTACCGTCGTATTGGCCGAAATTGATAATAAAATTATTTCGAGCAGCAGTCGCTGTTACTTTAAGCTCGTAGGCTTTATAACTTGTGGTCAATGCCAATGACCCCATATTGTCTGCGGTATATTCGGGGGTGCTCTGCAGATCAATGCTAATATTGCCTATTTTGTTGCCCCGGGCGACGATCTTTAAGACATACTCTTTCCCCACCTCGATGGAATTAATGGCATAGGCTGTCTGTGCTTCCCAAGGGTTGACAACGGAAGGATTACTCATTTTTAAAGCATGACCAGCTAGGGCTGGCCCGTCGGAACCTGGTATTTCCACAGGTGCTATTAATTTATTGAGATAGGCCGCATTCTGTCCCGAGTGCCAGCACAGCGTATGCCCATATAAAGCCATATTGTTTTCCTGTGCGGCCGTGATAAGCTGCTCCACACGGGATAGGTTGAGGCTACCGTCTGCCTGCACAATGGAACCATGCTTCATTTCATAGCCCATGACCATTTCTTCAAAATTTCGGTTGGCTAAGCGGTAAAGCACCCCTTTATTTAAATAGTCGTTTATATTGAGCGCCACACCCAGCTTAAATCCGGGGTTGGCTTGCTTATCCAAATAACTTTTTAATGGGTTGTAGGCATTTATATCTTCTTGTGCAAGTACTTTCTCCGGTTTGTCGACGGCGTATTCCAGGGCATGATATTTGGAACATGAACTCCATACGGCGCCGAGCGAAAGTAGGATGACGATAGTTTTATTGATTTTTTTCATCGCGGTTCATAATTGATTTGATACTACTTTTTAGTGGGTGTAAAAGTTTCCATTTTGACAGATCTGTCCCGCATCACGAGGGTATCCTTGCTTGTGACACTCATTTGTGCCATATCGATCGTATAGGATAGATAAAGTGCATCTCTGTCTGCATTGCCCCAGCTATTTTTTTCGCCCCGTTTGACAAACTTTCCGGTCCCTGACGCGGATACACCCGCGCTGCCCGAGCTAACGCTGCAATTGTTATCATCATCAAAAGTTAAGTTCAGATTGACATTGATATTAACATTATCAGTTCCCTTAAAAGATAGCGGCAAAATCGACTTTTTAAGTGCTGCTGTGCTGACGCTTTTGACTTCATCTTTTTCGACATAAGCCTGGTGCCTGACAACATTTTTAGTCAAGTTGCTGTTAGCACCTTTGCCCACGATCTGGTCGGTGCCTCGGCGGAGATAATTGCCGTGCCAAGGATTGATATATTTGAGTGCATAAAAGATAAAATCTTTTGGCGCGACATCCCAATCGGATGCGATAGCCCTATTGGCTGCCTGTAAAGGAGTTTTACCGGATAAGATAGAATCAGCATTGGCAACTTTTGTCATCCTTAATGGGAGGACGTAATAGGTCTCCAAAGATTTAGGGTCGGCAAAAAATGCGTCTGTCAGCTGTACCTCTACACCGCCCGTGAGGCTACCATTTGGTATGCTGATCTGGTTGCTGGCAAGTTGGTAGTAACTGGTCGGCAAAGGTGTGATCGACTGCCCATTCGGGTAGCTGAGTCCATTTGTGAGGCTGTTGTCGACAACGAAGTCAATACGAATATCTTTCTTGTTGTTATACACGCCGCCCGTAGTGGCCATGACTTGAACCTTATGTTGATTGTCGAGGGTGTTGTCAAAGATGTCTTCGCCCAGCGTTACCGTTCTGACGGGTGTCTGATAGGCGAAGTATACCGATTGAAATTCAAAGTCTGGGAACTCCCAGTCATTATTTTTGCAAGACGCCAAGCTAACTAAGGCCATCGCGTAGAGGATATTGATCTTTTTCATCGTGTGCTTGTTAAGTTTAATTCCAACCTATATTTTGTATAAGATTACTGTATTTAAGTACCTCACTGTAGGGGATTGGGCCATAATTCATATAGTTTTCATAGACTCTATTTTCTACAGGTATTTCGGTATAGTTATTATTAGTGATGCTTATTCCCTTGGCGGCGACATTGATGTCCATTTTCCAACGGCGGAGATCCCAAAAGCGAAACCCTTCAAAGCAGAGCTCCAGTCGGCGTTCGTTTCGGATCAGCTGCCGCATTTGATCTTTATTGTTTTTTACTTGCTCGAGGTATGGATCACCATTGTTGGTGCCTACACCTGCACGCCTGCGGATAGCTTTGATGATATCGTATGCAGAGAACGTAAAGGTTCCCATGCCGGTAGGTCCCCAAGCTTCATTAGCAGCCTCGGCATAGGCTAGATACATTTCTGTCATGCGTATACGTGCGTTGAAATGCATTTGCTGGGTTGAAGATGATGGATTGAGATTGACATCCTGACGTAGGAGCTTTTTCAGGTAATACCCCGTCCGTGTGGAGGTTTCCACTTTGTTTAAGCCGTCATTTGTTGGACTATTGGCTGTTGTATTGATCGCTGTATTGCTGACCCCCGCTGTTGCTCCATTGACAATGATATAGGTTTTCAATCGGGGATCCCTTTTGTCGTAAGGATTGGCCGTATTATAGGCCGAATTGGCATCGCCAATGGGATATCCATTCTCCATGGGGAAGGCATCGACCAGGTTCTGTGTCGGGTTGAGTCGCCCTCTGCCAAATAATGTGGGCGGAAAATGGTCTTGCTCCATACTATTGCTATTTCCTTTGTCGGTGCGCCAAAGAATTTCGGCCGGATTGGATCCGGAGGTCACGCCATCGACCACATCTTTATTGTACCAGGTAAATCCTTTAGGATCGATGCCACTGGCTCCACCTTTGGCTTGAATGACCTGTCCTGCATAGTTTGCGGCTTGTTCCCAAGTGGTTTTGCTCCCTTCACTGTATGCTGGACTTGCAGCCAGAAGCGCTGCTCTGGCTCGAATAGCTTGTGCGATGCGTTTGGTCATCCGTAGTTTAAATGTAGCGCCAAATACACGATTGTAATCATTGGCGTTTATAGATCCTGCATATTTGGCTGGAACCTGACCATCGCTAGTTATATTTTCATAATCCATTGGTAGTAGGTCTTCTGCATTTTTTATATCATCGTACAACTGTTGCATACAGGCTTCAAATGAAGCTCGAGGTTGATTGAAATCCGAATTGACGGTCTCGGGAGTCAAATGAATAGGTACGCCCAGTATTTCCCCTGTACTTGACTTGCCGGCATGTGCTTGTAGGAGATGGAACATAAATAGCGCACGAAGACCGTAGGCTTCGCCTTTCATCCGGTCGTTGAATAGGGCGCTGACTTTTGGTTCCATTGCCCATTCTACCTGATCGGTTAAGGACAGAAAATTGTTTAAATATTGTATGGCTGCGTAGCTGTTTCGCCATTGATCGAAAGGGTTGTTTATGCTTGTCCACTGTCCGGTTGCCGTTTTTAGAAAAGTATTGTTCTTGTCGTTGCTCACGGCATTGTCGGTTGCTACATCGTCAAAGCTGTAACTGTTGCTCGGAATCCGGTTATATCCATTTAGGAGCAGTCCCTGGGCATACAAAGGACGGCTATTGGCTGTTTCAATTTCGAGATTGTTCTCTAGAGCCGGCTCAAACATATCTTCGCAGGAAGAAAATAACAGGCTGCTCAGGATAGCTATCGTTAGTATTTTTTTCATCATTCTCTTTTTAACTATTCATGATTAAAATAAAGCCTTTAGACCGACGTTGAAAAATCGGGTTTGGGGCGCTTGTCCAATATTCAATTGCATGGTTTCTTTCTCTTTTGCAATCATCAACAGGTTGGATCCATTAGCATAAATTCCCAGATCATGGATAAATTTGGAGCTGAGTATACGTTTGGGAAAATCGTAGGAAAGCTGCACTTTGGACAGATTGATACGATCGCTCTTATAAAGCCAAAAGTCTGAGCTTCGAAAGTTATTATCGCTGTTGAAAGTGGTTAGGCGTGGGTAAGTTGCGGTCTCCTTGGTCGACTCGGTCCAGCGGTCACGCACGGCCACCGAATATTTATCCTCTGCATCTACCCAAAAATATGAACTGTTTTTCATGGCCTTGGCACCGAATTGGCCTGTAGCAGCTGCAAATAGGGTAAAGTTGTTCCATTTCACTGTTAGGTTCAGTCCTAGTGTAAGTGGCGACCCCGCCCATCCGCCTTTGCCCAAATATACTTCGTCTCGTGTATCGATGGTGCCGTCTCCATTTTGATCTTTATACTTAATATCCCCTGGCTTTACTTCCCCAAATGAGGAGAAGGCCGAATTGTCGATATCGGACTGGCTCATATAAAAACCGTCGTGCTGTAAACCCCATAATGCATCGAGCGGTTTTCCGGCTCTATTTTGATAGCTAAACTGATAGAGTTCGTCCCTCTTGACTGCTTTTGTCGTATAATACATGCCATTGAAACCCAGCGATACAAAAGTTTGGTTGATCTGTTTGTTCAGATTGATGCCGAAGTCAATTCCCCGGCGTTCGTCAATGTTATAATTGATATAGGGAAGATCCGAGTAAACAGGCCAACCTGTCATGAAATACATGGGATATTGGGTTGTGGCCTGTACCAAACCGCCGCTCATACGATTAAAAAAGTAAGCGGTAGTGAAGGTGATCAGGTTATCGTAAAGTCCTCCTTCCAGGGCGACGTTAAATTCCTTGCGTTTTGGAAACTTCATGCTTGGATTGTCCCCTCTTCGTCTGTCAAAAGAGTGCACCAATGCACCATCTGCCCAGCTATACCAAGCTCCGTCGTTGTAGGTGTAATAGCCTTGATAAAGGAAATAATCGCTAATGTCCAGATCGGTGTTTAGAATACCTGCTGAAGCGGACAATCTTAACTCGTTGACGATACTACTGTTGGCGAGGAAGTTTTCTTTTGACAAACGCCAGGCAAGTGCCAGTGTTGGGGATAGGGCTTGCCTGTTTCCCTGTGGTAATTTTGCAGAGTGGCTGTAAGCGCTACTAAAGTCAACATAATATTTGCTTGAATAGTTGTAGCCTAATTGTAGTCCTAGGTTAGCATTGCTGACTTTATGATAGCTGCCGGAGGCAGCGATCTGAAATGCATTGGCCAAAAGGATTGCCGAAACATGGTGGTTGTTATTGTAGGTGCGGTTAAAGTTTAGGGAGCCATTGAGTCCGATGGTCTGCCGATAGGTACTGCCGCTGATATTCTGGATACCTGAAATGCGGTCATCGCCATACTTTGTGAGGCTACTGATTCGATCTTTTCCATCGTAGTTATTCCATGAAGCCTGATACACCGCATAATTGTTGTTGTAAGACTGGTTGTAATTTGACTGATAGTCCACGGCGAGGTTAGTTTTAAAAACAAGGCCTTGCAGTATATTTTTCAAGTCAAAATTCAAACCCGTATTAAATTGAAACTGCCGGTTGAGATAACGATTTGTGCCACCGGCATAAATATTTGCAAAAGCATTGGTTTGGTCAAGCTGACTTCCCCCCAGGAGATATTTGCCATCGATAAGAAAATTACTGTTGTTGACATAGACCATCGAGTTGATGTCTCCTTCTTCAATCATATCAATCGGGATGAGTGGGGAGAAGCGATGTGGCCGTATCGTGGCCGCTGCATCCCAATAGTTTGCATTTACTCCTTTTAAAACATAGAAACTGGCTGCTGCATCTACATTTAATGAGATGAGGTCGCTGACTTTGACATCTATATTACCGCGCATATTAAATCTATTGGCACCACCATTTTTTTTCGCTTGTCCAAAATTGAGCATAGAACCTTCTGACCAGAATCCAAAGTTGGTATAGTATTGCGCCCGCTGGTTGCCCCCCGATATTTCGGCAGTCGCATCGTAGCGGTTGTAATGATCTTTAATATAGTCCGATGAATAATAATCGACGTTAGGGTAGCGAAAGGGGGTTGTTCCAGCTGCATGCTGATAGATCGTTTCAGCACTATAAAGCGGTGTTAACCCATCATTTTGTCGGGCTTCGTTATACAATGTCATATATTCTGCTGAGCCTAAGTATTGCGGATAGCTTATCGCAGCGTTGATACCAGCATTCGCCCTGATTTTGATCTTCTGCCCCCCGGCCGTTCCACGTTTTGTGTTAATGCTGATGACGCCTTTGGCCGCCCGGCTCCCATAAAGTGCAATGGCATTGACTCCTTTTAGCACACTGATCTGCTCGATCTCTGTGGGCATCACATTGTTGGCATCGCGCGGAAATCCATCCACTAAGACCAGATAACCGCTCATTCCCCAAATATTTCCATTATAACCTGGAATAAATGCGTCGAGATTTTCTAGACTGTAGGTATTATAGCTCTTATCGAGCAATTGAGGAATATTGATGGTCTGCACATTGCCCATGAGATCATTTTTATGAACTTTGCGGAATGCGACTTGTACAATTGATGTACTATCTGTGCCGCTACTGTCTGGACTTGCGACTGTCAAAAATTTCCGGAATATATTTTTATCTGTTATAGCGTTTGGATCATGTGATGCTTTGGCCATTCCTTCAGTGGTGGCGATCGAGCTTAATCCAAGACATAGTGCTATCGTTAATTTTTTGTACTTCATTTTTTGAATGATTAAATGAAAACTTGTTACCAGCCTGGGTTCTGATAGAACTCGGGATACATACTGACATCTCTGACTTTTAGTGGCAACCAGTAGTGTTTGCTCGTGAATTTGCGCTCCAAAATGATATTCTCTTGAATATTGACGACGCGATTTTGAGACGGATCTTGGTTGTTAAATACGCCTGCTCGATCAAAGGAAACCGCTTTTTTTAAGGTGTAAGGCGCTTCGGTCAATAACAACCAGCGGCGCAGATCATTAAAGCGGTGCCCTTCGAAAGAAAGTTCGACAGCACGTTCGCGGCGTAACTCGGGAAGCAGGGATTCGGCAGAACCGAGAAACTTACTGTCCACATGTCCCACGCCAGCCCGGTCGCGTACGATATTGATTGCGTCGACCGCAGTTTTACCATAATTATCTGCTTTGCCCGTAGCCGAATTGGAAGCCATCATGGCAGCTTCTGCATACATCAGATAAACATCGGCAAGGCGCATGTAAGGGACGTAAATATGGAGCGTGGTTCCGTAACTATAAGCTTGGTCATATTTATTGGCTGTCAAAGGGATAAATTTACGTAAGACGTAGCCTGTCTGACTACCGGTACGGGTATCTCGATAGCTTCCGCCTGTATATAGGTTGGCATTGCGGTTTTTTTCTTCTGATGCGGACATGTTGCCCTGAACTACTTTTGTGCCGTCAAAGATGATATCCTTATAAAAACGTGGATCCCGATCTTTCCAAGGATATTCGGCATTATATCCCGACTCCGAGTCGGACTTAGTAATGTCCTTTATCGGTAAACCGCTTTTCATGCCATAGTAGTCAACATAATTTGCGGTTGGATTGAACTTAAGGTCGCCATCTCCGACCTCCAATGGGATATATTGTTTGCTCGTCCCCCAGTTAGATGCCCATGCATCAATGTAAGGCCCTCTAAAAATAGCTTCTGTGCTGCCGGGCATGGCCCAGTTTTGTCCGGTAGTATAAAAGTTTAAATGGATATTCGCTAGCGGTACCAGCGCATAATTTGTCTGGCCGCTTTCGACCAGAGAAAGCAATTCGCCAAAGGCTTGGGCGGCTTTTTTACAATAATCGGCGTGATAGGTTTTACTTCCTGTAGACTGAAAGTTCATCAACGGACTACCTGCCCAAAGGTAGTTTTTGCCAAGGTAGGCCAGTGCCATGATCTTATTGATGCGCAACTGGTTTTTACCCAGCGTACGTTTTCCGGCAGTAGTATTGTCCCAGTCGATGGGTAAAAGGTTTGCCGCTTCCCTAAAATCGGCTGCGGCAAGATCTGCACAGGCCTGATAGCTCAGTCGTGGTAACCGGAGCTTTTCGTCGCTCGGAAGTACATAATTAATGTAGGGCATACCGCCAAAATATTCCATCAGCCGGTGGTGAAACCAACCTCGGAAAAATAACAATTGCCCCTTGATCAGATCCTTTTCTTCTTGTGTTGCTTCGGTCAGTTTATCGATGTTTTCTAAGCCTAAGCTTATTTTGCGAAGCCCAAACCATGAGGCGCTCCATAGGTCGCGGAAGGCACGGTTGGCGAATACATCGTCGTTTTTGGTGGTGAAATCACCCTGATCCATCCAACCGGCACCCCAACCATCAAAGTCTCTTTGCCAACCCCAAAAATTACCTTCGTCTATTTTGTTGACGAAATGAAAATTGTTTGCTGTGGAAGTTATTTCATCTTCGCCCCAGTTCCAGGAGTTGGTCCAGTAGTTGTTGCTGAAATTGACTACACAGTTATACAGCTCTTCGGTGTACCCCTGGAAGTTTATAAAATTTTTAAATGCTTCTTTGGATGATACGTTGGACTGCTCTTCTTTATCTAGATATTTATTGCAGGAGAGTAATGATGTGGATGACCACAGCACACCAGTTATAAAGATTACCTTGAAATATTTTTTCATCTGTCTAATTGCTTTAAAAAGTAATGTTTGCACCTAGATTAAACCGTTTTACAGTAGGATATGCTCCTTGGGAGGCCCAGCCTGTACCGGCATAATTGGATTCTCGGTCATCGGGCATTTTCGACCAGAATACCAAGTTGTTGCCGTTTAGGAATAGGCGCAGATTCTGTAGCCCCATGCGCTTGATTACGCTCGATTCACGATTAAAATTGTAGGCTATTTCAGCGGTCTTTAATCGAATGTATGAGCCATCAAACATATACCTGTTGCCGGCGTTATAACTGCTCGGTTGCGATAGCCAGCGTGGGAGTGGCACATCGGCATTGATATTATCCTTTGACCAATAGGAGCCTTCATCGTAGGCCAGATTAAGCTGTCCCGAGAAACTATTGAAGACAACCTGCCGGGTGACATTATTGACAGCATACCATTGCGTCATGACACTGAAATTTTTCCAGTCGAAGCCAATTGTACAGTTGTATGTGTTTTGGGGAACCGAAGGAAAGGCATAAGGTATATTATCCTTGGCATCAATAATACCATCACCGTTATAATCCAAGATGTGATAATTACCGGGAAGCTTTGCAAGGTCATTGCTTTCGTGAATGGTGCTGCCATAAAGTTCGTCCCAAGTATTGTAATATCCCGAGCTCACGTAGGAATAGGTTTGATTTACCTGTTTGTTATCCGGTTTCTGATATTCTGGTAGCAATTCAGCTGCATCAGCATTGATGACTTTATCCTTAGCATGGGTAAAATTAATATCAGCCCATATTCTCCATGCGGTATTGAGTTGCTTATTAAATTTAAGTTCGACTTCATAACCTTTATTTTCTATCTCTCCAAGGTTGGCCGTTGGGGCCTCAACACCAAAATAGGATGGAATCGACCGTCCGCTACCGGTAATAAGTACATTCGTCCTATGATCTTTGAAGAAATCTACCTTTCCGGAGATTTGTCCATTGAAAAGTCCAAAATCTACACCGAAGTTTAGCTTCTTGACTTTTTCCCAGCGGATATTTGGATTTCCCAGTATATTTTCTTTATACCAGATGTACGGACTGGTATTTCCATCGGAGTAGGAGAACCGACCGTCGACACCCATTCCTGAAGTACCGCCATAAGCCCATTGCGTAAGATAGAGAAATTGCCCACCACCACTGTCGTCACCAATATCACCATAAGAACCACGCAGCTTTAACATACTCAAAAAGGATAATGGTTTTAAAAACTCTTCTTCTGAAACTAACCAACCAATACCTCCTGAGTTAAAAAAAGCAAATCTATTTTCAGGTGCGAATTTTTCTGAACCGGTATAAGCACCGTTATATTCGAGCATATATTTGTTTTTATAGTTGTAGGTTGTGCGGAATACCCAGTCTTCCCGATAGGAGGGAATAGTACTGCCTCTTCCGTATTGATTACGGTTGACTAATCCCATAGCCGAAATATTGTGGTTTTGAGCAATGGTAGTTGCATAGTTTAATTGCAACTGATAAAATAATCTTCTATAAGTGAGTCTGTCGTCAACAAATCCTGCTCCTGTTGTCCAGTCAATCCCTTCCACAAAATCAAATCTATTGGTGCCATCGAAAGGGATCTGGTAAGTCGGAAGTCCAGTTTTGGGATCTATCCACTTGCTCTGTGTGTTATTATTCGCGTCGTTGATACCGCGGTTGGCTTCCACAAAGGTGTTGTCCAGTGACAGCGTTCCACGCACATTAAGTCCTTTTGCCAAAAATTTGAGGTCCTGTTCTAGTGTAAAATCTGTTGTGATTCGGCTTGTGGTTGTATACTCTGTTCCACTGATGGCCAGTACACGTGCGGAGTTTATTCCCGCATTCGGATTTGGCGCATTGAATCCCCAGGTACCATCCGAATATCGTGGATATATTACATCGGGAGCTACGGTGTAGGCTGCAATCCAATAGGAATAATTGTTGCCGCCGCCAAATGGACTTTTTCGGACACCACGGGAGCCCGCTAGATTTGTTGAAAATTTGGTCGTTGGCGTAAGCTGGAAATCCAGATTCGAGCGCACATTAAGGCGGTTGAAGCCATAGCCTGCTTTATAACCCCTGGCGTTTTCAAATTGGCGGAACATATCGCCTTCATAGAGGTAATCCGCGTTAGCAAAGTATTTGACAAATGGGGTGCCACCGGCAATATTAATACTGCTGTTTTGTGAAAACGCTTGACTTCTAAAGAGTTCCTTCGCCCAATCGGTATTTACATAGCGTTCTCTTTCGGTTTGATCTACCGGAAAACGATATTTATTGATAATATCCTGCGGTGAATAATCGGCCCAACTTGTAGGGTTGATGCCCAATTCATACTCAATCACCTTATTGCGTAGCATCAATGCATCATAAGAATCCATTTTGCCTGGAAGCTGGGAAACGGTCTTTACAATGTTGTTGACGGTACCCCTTATCATCATTTGTCCTTCTTTACCCCGCTTAGTGGTAATTAAAATAACGCCGTTTGCCCCTCTAACACCATAGACAGCAGTTGCCGAGGCATCTTTTAGTACAGAGATTGTTTCAATAGAACTGATATCTACCGCGGATAACGGCCTTTCCACACCATCGACCATCACTAAAGGGTCGGTATTATTCCACGTGCTTCGGCCGCGGATCACGATACGAGGATCCTCTTCACCAGGCATACCTGTACTTGCAGTGGTAATTACGCCCGGTAGATTGCCTGTCAGTGCGGCACCTACGCTGGAAACACCTCCTGCGCGCTCAAGAATTTTACCGGAAGTCTGCGTAATAGCTCCTACAACGGTTTCCTTTTTCTGACGACCGTACCCGACAACTACCGTTTCTTCGATTTCGATTGACTGATCGGTTAACTGTACTTCAATGGTGTTTTTATTGTGGATATCGACTTCTATTTTGCCATATCCTAGCTTAGAAACAGTCAACAAAGTATTATCTGCCGGGACCTGGATTGTAAAAGCTCCATTATCATCAGTAGCCGTGGCCAGCGATGTGCCTTTTACCCGAATGGATGCACCGCTCACTTTTTTATGGTTACTATCGACGACAATGCCCTTTATCTGTCTTTTGGCCTGTGCAAAGAGTGTTGCTTGCCCCACGTAAAGTAGGAAAAGCAGTAAAGTGAATGGTTTAGCTATACCCCATAGCTTTTTCCAACGCCTTACTCGTGTGATTTTATATGTAATCATCATCGCATTTTTGGATTGATAAATAGGTTGAAGAATTATTGGTTAAATGTTCTTTAATTGGCGTGATACTTTTGTATCCCTATCCCCTTAGCTCATATTGATAGATATGAGGGGACAGTCAAGGATCATCAGATACTGTCATAAATTGTATATTATAATTGGTTAAATTCTCTATTATAACTGTTTCGCAACCGGTTGCATGGTTGAGATGCAATTTCCAACACTAGGAGATGCCTTTCAAATCAGTTTATAATTGTAAATCAAAGCTAGCCAATGTTAAATTTTTTGGATAGCAAGAATGTTTAAATGAAGGAAAATAATGTCAAAAATTGCCATCCATACAGCATAAATAATCGTTTCGACTAGTTTAGTAGGTATTAATTTGATAATTTAGTTGACAGTTCAGCATCGATTTTCTGTGCTGCAGATTACACACCTAAATATATGATACGGACATTGCTGTTATTTACTTGGCTGTTGTTGACGTTTTTTTCTTATGGGCAAAACCAACCCGTAACCTTTCAACGCTATTATTCGAAGGACGGCCTTTCTTCCAATACTATCTATAGCATCTGTCGTGACAGTTATGGTTTTCTTTGGTTGGGAACAGAGGATGGACTTAATCGCTTCGACGGACGTCATTACAATGTATACCGGTATGACGCCAATAAGGAGAATAGTTTAATGGCTAACCATATTTCTGCGTTAAAGGAAGACAGAAAGGGGAGGATATGGATTGGTACGAACGGTGGTGGATTGAGTTATTATGATCGGGAAGCCGACCGAATTCGCTCCTATAATCTTACGCCTGATGGTAAATGGGTGAGTACTGCAATCAATTCGATTGACCAGGATGCGAATGGAAATATTTGGATTGCTTCTTACGGTGCTTTATATGTTTTGGATGTAGATAATCTACAAAAGAAGATGGATCCCACCTATAGATACATTTTGGAAACGTTTGCTGGTAAAGTAACGGGTTGCGTATTCCGGGATAGAAATAACAATATGTGGGTATCGTCGGAGAACGCAATATTCCGTATATCAGCAAACTTAAAGACCATAAAGCGTTTTGAGGTTCTTTCGGAACAGGATGGTTATGGAAATGGTATTGATATTACTTCCATTGTGGAAGATGATAAAGGCAGGATTTGGATGGGATCTATGCTAGGACTTAAATATTTGACGCCTGGAGATACCGAATTCAAGAAATTTAAATCGGAGGTCGGAAAAGGAGCGTTGAGCAGCCCCCGGGTTTATACCTTGTGCTATAATCAAAAGCAGGAATTATGGATCGGAACGGATAATGGTCTCGATGTATTGAATACCAATAATTTTACCGTTCGGACCTTCAAGCCGGACCCAAGTAATGTCCATAGCCTTTCTCATAAATCGATACGGTCGATTTGTATGGATAGCAGCGGGATCTATTGGATTGGTACTTTTCATGGTGGCTTAAATAAGTTTGATACCAATTTAAGCCAGTTCAGCTTAAAAAGTCTTGACTTTTTGGAAGGAAGGAATGGCGATCCGGCCATCGTAACCTCGTTTGCTGCTTATCAAAATAAGATCTTTTTGGGAGTTGATGGTGGTGGTATTTGGAAATATGATCGAACAGCTGATCGATTGTCACCTTTTACACTTTCTGCTAGCCTGCCTAAAGATCTTACGGTACTAGCCTTGGAAAGAAAGCTCGATCAACTTTGGATCGGTACTTATCAGCAAGGGGTGGTTTGTTATGATTTCAATTCTGGAAATGTCAAACGATACACCGTTGGCAATAGGACAGACAACTTAAATAATAACGACATCTTTTGTTTAAAAGTTGACTTCCGGGGAGACACCTGGGTTGGGACAAATGGAGGTGGTATAAACATCATCCAAAAGGGAAGCGGGATTGTCAAAAAATACAAGCGAGCGGAGCCGTCAGATGATGGGATCGAGTTGCCTGGGAATTTTATACGTGCGCTGGCGGAAGATGAAGAACATAACATGTGGATAGGTACCTATGGATCGGGTCTAGTGATGTACGACCCTATTAAACGACATACTATAACTTATGATAAAGCAAAAAGTAAGCTTCCAAGCAATTATATATTAGCTGTACATACCGATAAAAAGGGGAATTTGTGGGTCGGAACAAATGGAAATGGGGTGGGTTTGCTACGAAAAGGGAAGACATTGTTTGAAACTCTTTCCGAGAAAGATGGTTTAGTGAATGGCGCGATCCAGAGTATTATTGAAGACGATATGGGGCGGATTTGGTTTTCGACGAATAAAGGATTGAGTTGTTACTCTCCGACAAATAATAAGTTTAAAAACTATTCAAATGCCGTAGGATTACAAGAAGGGGCTTTTATGCTTGGAGCATCGTTGAAAACAGATGATGGTGAAATTTACTTTGGCGGTCAGAAGGGTTTTAACCATTTTTATCCTGCTCATTTAAAAACGAATAGTAATCCTGCCAGGGTCGCACTAACGGATCTAAAAATTGACAATGTGGTTATTCAACCTTCAAACAAAGGTCCAATACAACAATCGCTCTTGACTGCGGATCGTATCAACCTGAAGTATAAGCAGAATTTTTCCATTTCTTTTGCTGCACTTAACCTCACCGTGCCCGAAGATAACCAATATGAGTACCGCCTTGTCGGTTTTGACAAAAACTGGATTCGAAACGGAAAGGAAAACAGCGCCTATTACACTAATTTAGATCCTGGAGATTATGTCTTTGAGGTACGTGCAAGTAACAATGATGGCATTTGGAACAGGGAAATTAAATCGATAGCTATTCACGTTGCACCACCATTTTGGCGTACAATTTATGCTTATTTATTTTATGTGTTTGCCTTTGCTGGGGTACTTTTGTCTATCAGGCATCGAGGAATTCAAAAGTTAAAGCAAAAATTTGCGCTGGAGCAGGAACGTATTCAGGCGAGGCAGCTTATTGAACAGCAAAAAAGAGATGCTGAGACCAAACATCAGTTGGATGCGATGAAAATCAGGTTTTTAACCAATTTGAGTCATGAATTTCGCACACCAATCTCTTTAATCATGGGACCCATCGATGCGTTATTGGCCAAAAGTAAAGATAACAAACTGGGCGATCAGCTTAATTTGATCAGCCGCAACGCCCGCCGGCTATTGAATTTGGTCAATCAGTTACTCGATTTTCGTAAAATGGAATACCATGAGCTAAAATTGCAGGACGAGGATGGTGAATTGGTGTCGTTTGTACAGGAAGTATACCGCTCCTTTCAGGACATGGCTTTACAAAAAGGTATAGATTATTCCTTTATTCCCTGTCAGGAAAAATTGTATTGCCGTTTTGACCGCAATAAGATTGAACGTATTTTATTTAATTTAATCTATAATGCCTTTAAATTTACAAAAAAGGGCGGGGATATCGCCGTAAGTATAACAATGGCAAATATGGTCGACAAAAAGCTTCATGTCAATCTTGAAGTTCGTGACACAGGTATCGGTGTTCCGGAGGAGCTTCAAAAGTCCATATTTGAAAGCTTTTTCCAATACGATAATGAGGGTAAAGTGGCAAGTCAAGGTTCTGGAATTGGGCTATCAATTGCCCAATCATTTGTTCAGATGTACCGTGGTGAGATTTCTGTAGACAGCCAACCGGGCAGCGGCAGTGTCTTTAAATTTGATCTGTGGTTGGATCAGGCTGAACCGCAATATGAAGAGGTGCCCGATTGTGAAGCGATAACGGCGGTACAGCCAGCTGAACTTAGGCAGAGTCCACTAGTACTGATTATTGAAGACGATGAAGATTTTAGGTATTATCTCTACGAGTCCTTAAAAGAACATTATCAAATTATTGAAGCTACTAACGGGAAGGACGGCTGGCAAAAGGCGCTTTTTCATCATCCCGATCTCGTGGTGAGCGATGTTCAGATGCCTTATATGAATGGTATGGAATTTTCTCAGAAGCTTGCCCAGGATAAACGGACAAAACATATCCCGGTCGTTTTACTGACTGCTTCACATGTCGATAATGGACTTGTCTGTGGCCTTGAGTCGGGAGCAGTCGGTTACCTGACTAAGCCCTTTGATATGGATGTATTAGTCGCTAAGGTTAACAGCTTGTTGCAGCTAAATCAGGCGTTCAAGGAAGTCTATAGTAAACAGGTATCTATTTTGGCTCCCGAAGTCACTATAGAATCCGAAAAGGATAAATTTTTACAAAAGGTACTCAAGTATGTCCACGATAATGTTGACAATCCACAATTATCGGTGGAAGCGTTAAGTGCTCATACGTTGATGAGCAGAGCCTCCCTGTATAACAAATTATTGGAACTTACGGGTATGTCACCCGTAGATTTTATCCGTTCAGTAAAATTAGAAAAGGCTGCGAGCCTGTTAGAAAAAAGTGATAAGTCTATTTCTGAAATTGCCTATGAAACGGGATTTGCCAATCCAAACTATTTTACAAAAGTCTTCAAAGCGAAGTATCAGATGACGCCGAGTGAATATATTCAATCGCAGAAAAGCGCGTCTGTGTGAGCGGTATATAATAGTTGTTTAAAAGGTTGTTTTAGATTATTTTTTGAGAAGGGTATGCTGTTTTAAACATTTTTACCCTTCTTTTTTTTATTTGTTGCAATCCTATCTACCTGAAAACAATAGTTTTGTCTTATAACCAATCGCTAGGGAGCTAGCGAATACAAAACTAATCAACTAAAAAAAATGAAATTTTTTATCGATACAGCAAGTCTTAGTGAGATTCGCTTGGCTCAGAATTTAGGTGTCCTAGATGGTGTAACGACCAACCCTTCGCTGATGGCAAAAGAGGGAATTGCAGGAACGGTTCATGTTCACGCACATTACAAAGCTATCTGTGATATTGTAGACGGTGATGTAAGTGCTGAAGTGATCTCAACTGATTACAGTTCAATGATTGAAGAGGGTAAGCTCTTGGCGGCTTTAGACAATAAGATTGTGGTTAAGGTCCCGATGACCGAAGATGGTATTAAAGCGATCAAATATTTTAGTACTAAGGGAATTAAGACCAACTGTACCTTAGTATTTTCAGCTGGTCAGGCGCTCTTAGCCGCTAAAGCCGGAGCAACCTATGTGTCACCTTTTGTGGGCAGGCTGGATGATATATCTGTCGATGGGCTGGCACTGATCCGCGAAATACGGACGATATTTGATAATTACGCTTTCCCAACCCAGATTCTTGCGGCTTCGGTACGCCACAGTGCACATATTCTGGGTTGTGCCAAAATAGGCGCAGATGTGATGACAGGGCCCTTGCAGGCGATCTTTTCACTATTAAAACACCCGTTAACGGATAGTGGACTAGCGCAATTTTTAGCTGATCATAAACGCGTTGCTGCGCAAAGTAACAATTGAGATGGTCATGACAAAACATAGTATACATAATTTAGAAGCTATTGTTAAGCAGGTACGGAGAGATATAATCCGAATGGTGCATGGATGCCAGTCAGGACATCCCGGAGGATCGTTGGGTTGTACCGAATTGTTGGTGTGCTTATACTTTGAGTTGATGCAGAGAAACGACCATTTTGACTTGGACGGCATAGGAGAGGATCTATTTTTCCTTTCCAATGGACATATATCTCCCGTTTTTTACAGTGTTCTTGCACGGGCAGATTATTTTCCGGTCGATGAACTTTCCACCTTCAGAAAACTCAATTCACGCCTTCAGGGACACCCCACGACGCATGAAGGACTTCCTGGTATTCGTGTTGCTTCAGGGTCTTTAGGACAGGGGCTTTCTGTCGCTATTGGTGCTGCACAGGCTAAAAAGCTAAACCATGACAATCATTTAGTTTATGCATTGATGGGGGATGGCGAATTACAGGAAGGCCAAGTATGGGAAGCGGCTATGTATGCCGCGCATAACAAAATGGACAATTTGATTGCCATTGTAGATTACAATGGCGCTCAGATTGATGGCGCTACCAATGATGTGCTTTCGCTGGGCGATCTACCGCGAAAATGGATGGCATTTGGCTGGACCGTTATTGAAATTATGCGAGGAAATGATATTGAATCGGTGATTTCGGGACTTCGAAAAGCTCAAGCTTCAACTGGCGTAGGCATGCCAGTAATGGTGTTGTTACATACGGAAATGGGGAATGGCGTCGACTTTATGATGGGTTCACATAAATGGCATGGCATTGCTCCCAGCGATGAGCAACTAAGCTTGGCCTTAAATCAGAATGCAGAAACATTGGGGGATTATATCGCCTAATACGCAAAGGATTTTGAAATAGATTAACATGAAAAAATATACATATACAGAGTCAAAAGACACGCGTTCGGGATTTGGAGCCGGTTTGCTTGAAGCAGGAAAGCAGGACGAAAATGTGGTCGCACTATGTGCCGACCTGATCGGTTCGCTAAAAATGAACGATTTTATCAAAGCCTTTCCTGAACGCTTTTTTCAGATAGGGATTGCAGAGGCAAATATGATGGGAATCGCGGCTGGACTTACCATCGGTGGAAAAATACCTTTCACAGGAACGTTTGCTAATTTTTCAACTGGGCGAGTATACGACCAAATTCGGCAATCAATTGCTTATTCGGATAAAAATGTAAAAATAGCAGCTTCGCATGCTGGTCTGACGTTGGGTGAAGATGGAGCAACCCATCAGATATTGGAAGATATCGGATTGATGAAAATGCTTCCTGGAATGACTGTTATCAATCCTTGCGATTATAACCAGACGAAGGCCGCGACACTAGCTGCTGCTAAACATAAGGGGCCAGTTTACCTGCGATTTGGTCGTCCCGTGGTGCCGGTTTTTACGCCCGAAGATCAGGAATTTGTGATTGGTGAAGCCGTGATGCTGAATCCAGGCACTGCAGTGACTATATTGGCGACAGGGCATCTTGTGTGGGAAGCCATCCGTGCGGGCGAAGAGTTGGAAACTTTGGGTATTGACGCCGAGATCATTAATATCCATACCATCAAACCTTTGGATGAACATGCGATACTGAATTCTATTGCTAAAACCGGATGTGTCGTTACCGCTGAAGAACATAACCGTATCGGTGGACTTGGCGATAGTGTCGCACAATTGCTGACAAAGAAAATGCCGAGGCCCCAGGAATATGTGGCTGTGGATGATAGCTTCGGTGAATCGGGGCCACCGAGTGCATTGATGGATAAATATGGCTTGAATGCAGACGCAATCGTAGCAGCTGCGCTGCGGGTACTTAAAAGGAAAGAGATGTAAATCAATTATAATATGAAAAAGATAATTTGCACACTATTGTGTGTTTTCTCCGTCAGCTTAATCGCTCAAGCGCAGCAGGCTGCTCCACAAGGATTTGATCTTGAGCGAGCATTGGGCTCAACTGGAAAAATAGATTCCATAGTTTATCCTTCAAAAACTGTTGGAGTAATGAGAAAAGCCTTAATCTATACGCCGCCTGGATATAATGCTGCAAAAAAATATCCTGTAATGTACTTGCTGCATGGAATAGGTGGGGATGAAAGGGAATGGTTCAGACATGGAACCCCGCAGGTTATTTTCGATAATCTATATGCCGAGGGAAAAATGGAACCCATGCTGGTGATTATGCCGAATGGCCGCGCTATGCAGGATGATCGAGCTGGTGGTAATGTGATGGCACCTGATCGGGTTGCAGCGTTTTCGACTTTTGAACAAGATCTTCTCAATGACCTTATTCCCTATGTTGAACATCAGTTTCCCGTTATCAAAGATCGCGAACACCGAGCGATTTTTGGATTATCGATGGGGGGCGGCCAGTCGCTGAATTTTGGACTGGCTCATATGGACACGTTCGCTTGGGTAGGAGGCTTTTCTTCTGCACCCAATACGAAGATGCCACAAGATTTACTCCCTAATCCACAAGAAGCTAAAGACAAACTAAAACTACTGTGGATATCCTGTGGTGATCAGGATGGCTTGCTTCATATTAGTAAACGTACGCACGAATACCTTTCGCAAAATGGGGTGCCTCATATTTATTATCTGGAGCCTGGAGGACATGATTTCAATGTGTGGAAAAATGACCTTTATAATGTTTCGCAATTGCTATTTAAAAATAAAAAATAAATCCCCTTTTAAGTAGGAATAAACTAGTACGCATTTTGCCTGTCTGGGGTTAACGTGGATAAGACTGAGGTTTAGGTCCGAAACGGTAAAAATTAGGATTAAGAGAAATGATTGAAAACCTTATTTGGAAACATATCATCACATTCATTGGAATCGTAACATTGCATACTACACTTTTGTTTGCGCAAAAGCAGTCGGCTTTAACCCTATGGTATGATCGGCCGGCAGACGAAAAGATATGGGAGCAAGCCTTACCGTTAGGAAATGGTCGGTTGGGTACTATGTTTTATGGAATTCCATCGTGTGAACGCCTGCAGCTCAATGAGGAAACTATTTGGGCGGGTGGCCCTTATCGGAACGATAACCCGAAAGGCAGTGGGGCATTAAAAACTATTCAGGATTATATATTTGATGGGAAATCAGCTGAAGCTGAAAAGCTTGCAAATGAAACTTTCTTTACAAAGACCCATGGTATGCCTTATCAAACTGCCGGCAATATTCTGCTGCGATTTCCGGGGCATGATAACTATCAGGACTATCATCGTGAATTGGATATCGAGCACGCTGTAGCGCGTTCTCATTATGCAGTAGATGGGGTAACATTTACTAGGGAGGTTTTCACTTCCTTTGCTGATGATGTGATCGTAATGCAGATCCGATCGAGCAAGAAAGGGAAGCTCAACTGCACCTTGGCGTATGAGAATGAGTCGAAGCATACTATTTTTAAGAGCGGTGATCAACTTGTTTTAGAAGGGCGAGGTACTGATCATGAAGGTGTTAAAGGGGAGGTTGTTTATCAGATTCATACCGGAGTAAACCTTACGGATGGAGAGCTAGTTGTGGATGACGAATCGATTAATATAAAGGATGCCACTTCCATTCGTCTTTATATTTCAATTGCGAGTAATTTCAAAAATTATAAACAGTTGGGATCGGATCCCTCCAAGGAGGCCACGGAAAGGTTGCAAAAAGCAATGCGTAAGGATTATGAGCTTGCTTTTCAGCAGCATAAAACCGCTTACAATAAGCAGTTCAACCGTTTTCAATTGCATTTGGGCAGCGTCAACAATGAACAGCAACAGCCTATTTCAACACGAATTGCAAATTTCGCCCATACGCAGGATCCAGCGCTAGTTACCCTATTGGCTCAATTCGGCCGATATTTGCTTATCTGTTCTTCGCAGCCAGGTGGCCAACCTGCTAACCTACAAGGCATCTGGAACCGCTCCATGCAGCCCGCTTGGGACAGTAAATATACGATCAATATCAATACGGAAATGAACTATTGGCCTGCGAATGTAACTAACCTGTCAGGAACCCTTCAGCCATTATTTTCCATGATTAAAGAACTCAGTGAAAGTGGAAAAGAAACGGCAAAAACATTGTATAATGCATCCGGTTGGGTAGCTCATCATAATACAGATATTTGGCGTGTGACGAGTCCTATTGATTTTGCGGCAGCTGGAATGTGGCCCAGTGGGGGGCTGTGGTTGTCGCAACATGTATGGGAGCATTACCTTTTTACGGGAGATCGTTTTTTTTTAAAGCAATATTACCCCGCTATGAAGGGCGCTTGTGATTTTCTTTTGTCTACACTTGTAGTACATCGTGGATATCCAGATCAGCAGTGGCTTGTTTTGAGTCCTTCAATTTCGCCCGAACAAGGTCCACTCGCTGCCGGAGTGACGATGGATAACCAGCTCTGTTATGACATGCTCACTCGTACCGCTTTGGCTGCAGAAGTTTTGGGTATCGATTCTAGCTACAGGGATACATTGCTAACTACGGCTCGCCGTATTCCACCGATGCATATCGGTCGATATAACCAGTTACAAGAATGGATGGAAGATGTGGATGATCCGCAAAATCAACATCGGCATATATCACACCTATATGGATTATTTCCAGGGAGCCAAATTTCACCTTTTGGCACACCTGAATTGTTTGAAGCAGCCCGTAATTCATTGATTTATCGCGGGGATTTCGCAACAGGATGGTCGATTGGCTGGAAAATAAACTTATGGGCCCGCCTTTTGGATGGAAACCATGCGTACGAAATTATAAAAAATATGCTAACCCTTTCTGATGAAAAGCATCCAGAGGGACGTACCTATCCTAATCTTTTTACAGCACATCCTCCATTTCAGATAGATGGTAATTTTGGGCTAACAGCAGGTGTGGCAGAAATGCTGGTCCAAAGTCACGATGGTGCTGTGCATCTCCTGCCAGCAATTCCCGATCGGTGGGGCGAGGGATGGGTAAAAGGCATAAAGGCGCGTGGCGGATTTGAAATTGAAATGCAGTGGAAAGAAGGAAAGATAAAGGAAGTGAGGGTATTTTCTACCTTAGGGGGCAATTTGCGGCTTCGTGCAGCTTCGGCGTTGGAAGGGCGTGGAATTCAGATCGCAAAAGGTCATCAGCGCAATGCGCTTCTCGCTCCAATGCGAATACCAAAACCTATCCAGTCAGCAGAATCACATCTGAAAGGAATTAAATTACCTCACTATTACGAATACGATGTGCTGACCATGCCAGGAAAATACTACACTTTAACGGCTGACTGAATTAATGTGGCCATTTAATCATTTTACTATGTTAAGAATGAAAATTAGTGCTTTTGTCTTCTGCTTTATGATCCTGTTTTTGGATTCATTAGCGCAGCAAGCCCGTAATCCAATCATCTTTGCCGATGTACCCGATATGTCCATGATACGCGTTGGTGATACCTATTACATGAGTAGCACCACCATGCACATGAACCCCGGGGTTCCGATAATGAAATCCAAAGATCTAGTCAATTGGACCTTGGTTAATTATGTGTATGATCGTCTTGGAGATCAGGATGAGCTCAATTTGTCGAATCAGAAGAATGCCTATGGGCACGGTTCCTGGGCAAGCAGTTTACGCTTTCATGATGGACAGTACTATGTAAGTACATTTTCTTCCAATACAGGTAAAACACATGTCTATCGCACGGCAGATATTGAAGGGGGACCTTGGGTTTCTACCGAGTTTAGACCGATGATGCACGATCATAGTTTATTCTTTGACCAAGGAAAAATTTATATGATCTGGGGTAGCGGACAGATCCATATTGCCGAATTGTCGCCCGACTTTTCAGGTATTAAAGCTGGGACAGAACGCGTGTTATTAGATGATGCTTCTTTACCTGCTAAGCCTAAAGAAGGTAAAGTGGGGTTGCCGGCTGAGGGGTCCCAAATGTTTAAGATCAATGGCTTTTATTACCTTTTTAATATTTCATGGCCAGCTGGAGGAATGCGCACGGTGATTGTCCATCGGGCAAGTCAACTGGAAGGTCCGTATGAAGGGAAAGTGGTTTTGCAGGATCAAGGTGTGGCCCAAGGGGGGCTGATTGATATGCCCGACGGAAAATGGTATGCGTATCTTTTTCAGGATTATGGTGCTGTAGGACGTATTCCATTTTTGGTCCCTGTCATATGGGAAGATGGATGGCCAGTGCTCGGTATCGGCGGAAAAGTGCCGTCTACCTTAAATCTTCCTGCAAATAAAAGTTTAATTCCCGGAATCGTTAACTCCGATGATTTTGACCGGAAACCTGGAGATGCGGCTCTTCCACTGGTGTGGCAGTGGAACCATAATCCAGACAATAATCTATGGTCTGTAACAGCGCGAACGGGCTTTTTGAGAATGCATACAGGCGATCGCACCGATGATTTTCTTTCGGCCAAAAACACCCTCACCCAGCGTACCATCGGGCCGACTTGCAGTGCAGCTATTGCTATCGAGGTTTCTAACATGAAAGATGGTGATTTTGCGGGCCTATCGCTATTGCAAAAAAATTATGGTTTAGTTGGTGTGCGTATGGAAGGAAATACGAAATCATTGGTGATGATCAATGCGACGACAGGCGTACCACAAGAGTTGGCCAAGATCGGCCTCAAACAGCAGCGTATATATCTTAAAGCAAGCTGTGACTTTACAAACAAAAGAGATCTCGCTCAATTTTTTTATAGTACAGATGGGCGCAATTGGAGCAGGATAGGTAATGATTTAAAAATGAGTTATACCATTCCTCATTTTATGGGCTATCGATTCGGACTTTTCAATTATGCAACCAAAGCCGGCGGTGGCTATGTAGATTTTGATTATTTCCATTTGACCGCAAATTAAGATAATATGATGAAACGATTTTTTATACAATCCCTATTCGGATTTTTGCTTCTATTTTTGGTTAAGGTGGGTACATTAAGGGCACAAAACCCCATTGTGCAGACTGCTTATACTGCGGATCCGGCCCCTTTGGTGTATAACAACAGACTTTATCTTTATACTACACAGGATGAAGAAGAATCCACCTGGTTTAACATGAACAATTGGCGTGTGTATTCAACCGATGATATGGTGAATTGGACCGATCATGGTGCGATTCTTTCTTATACAGATTTTGAATGGGCAAAAGGTGATGCCTGGGCGGCGCAATGTGTTGAAAAGAATGGTAAATTTTATCTTTATGTACCTGTCATTTCCAAAGTGAACAATCGAGGTGCGATCGGCGTTGCTGTAGGAGATAGCCCATTGGGACCATTTTATGATCCTTTGGGGAAACCATTACTGCAAAGCGAATGGGGAGATATCGATCCTACTGTGTTTATTGATGACGACGGCCAAGCTCATATGTATTGGGGTAACCCCCAGCTGAAATATGTTAAGCTGAATGAAGATATGATCTCCTATAAAGGTGATATTGTTGAGGTTCCGATGACTGCGGCATCGTTTGGAAAGAGGGAGGGCGACCCGAAGCGGCCTACGGGCTATGAGGAAGGGCCATGGTTATATAAAAGAAATAGTTTATATTATCTTTTTTGGCCGGGAGGTCCTTTGCCAGAATTTATTGGTTATTCGACAAGCCAAAAAGCCGAGGGACCTTGGAAGTACGGTGGTATAATCATGCCTGCGGAAGGAAAAGCCTTCACAAATCATCCTGGCGTTGTCGATTTTAAAGGAAAAACCTATTTCTTTTACCATAATGGTGCCTTACCTGGAGGGGGAGGCTTTACGCGGTCTGTCGCTGTTCAAGAACTGAACTTTAATCCAGACGGCAGTATCGATCCAACGAAAATGACAAATGGAATTACTCAAGCGACCGGCAAAGTGAATCCCTATGAACTTCATCAGGCTGAAACGATTGCTTGGTCCGAGCACGTTAAATCCTACCAAAATAAAAAGGTGGGCGTTTTTATAAAGGCAAAAAAAGATGGGGCTTTCACCTGCGTGAAGAATGTTGACTTTGGTGAGGAGGGAGCACGTAATTTTTTTGCACGGGTAGGAACGACGCATAATGGAGGTATCCATATGGAGGTACGTTTGGGAGCGGTTGATGGAGCGTTGTTAGGTACGATACAGGTGCCCATGACGGGGGGAGATGACAGATGGACTACAGTTGAGACAGCACTGTCCGATAAAGTATCGGGACTACACGATCTATATTTTGTTTTTAAAGGTAAGGCACCGTCAAATATCCTGTTTTTCGATTGCTGGAAATTTGGAAAGTAACATACTAACATGAAGCAAAGTAGTTTGAGCCAAGGGAAAAAATGCAACAGCATACAAGATAACTCAACAATTTAAGAAAAATTAATTTACTCAATTTATGAAGGGACTAAATATTGTCTTAAAAAAACGGACAATGGCATTTTTATTATCCGTTACAGGAATTTTATCAGCAGCAACAGCACTTGGGCAGCAGCAAAACCACCTCAACGATCCTAGTAAGGGGTTTGTGCACCAGTCTATAGGAAATCCTTATCTACCGCTATGGGAGCATCTCCCGGATGGCGAACCCCGTGTTTTCGAAGATCCTGACCAGCCTGGGAAATATCGTGCTTACATCATTGGTTCCCATGATTTACGTTTTAGCAGCTATTGTGGGCCTGACATTAGAATGTGGTCAGCTCCTATTGAGAATTTGAGCAGCTGGCGGGACGAGGGCGCTATCTTTACGTACGCGATCGATGGTAAATGGGATGTGATGTATGCGCCAGATCTTGTAGAGGTTAAGCGAAAAGATGGAAAAAAGGATTACTACTTGTTTCCTCATAGCAGAGGTGAGGGCCGTGAAGCGATGGTTGTTAAAGGTGACAGGCCTAATGGTCCCTTTAAACCTGTCAATCTGACTGAAGATGGCAAGCGTACTTTGCCTGGAAGTATCTTAGGATTTGATCCTGCCATTTATATCGAATACGTTACGGACCCTCAAGATCCTGATTTTGACATTGGATTCCGGGCATATGGTTTTTGGGGATTCCAACGTTCTATGGCTGCACAACTGGATCAGAAAACAATGTATTCGTTGAGGCCTGGTACGGAGGTGATCAATTATTTATTGCCAGCAAGTGCGCGATATGGCCAATTACGCGATCCAAAAGGAACTTCCTATCCTAATATTTTTGAAGGTGAGGATTTGGGAACCTTTAATTTTTTTGAAGCATCATCCATTCGTAAAGTGGGAAACAAGTACGTTTCGGTATATAGTGGTTACTCCGGCCCGGAATATGGCGTAGGAAGTTCAAATTCCACTTTGCGCTATGCGGTAGCAGACTCGCCACTAGGACCATGGAAGAGCGGCGGCGTTTTAGTCGATTCACGTGCTCCAGTCTTAAACAAGGACGGATCTGCTATTGAAACCAGCAATGCAGGTCATAACACACATGGTAGTATCGAACTGATCAATGGACAATGGTATGTATTTTACCATAGACCACCGCGTGGATTTGGCTTTGCACGTCAGGCGGTGGTTGAACCTATCAAAGTATCTTGGGATGAGAAAAGTGTTAAAGATGGCGGAATGGTGTCCCTAAGAGCGTTTGACCCCTTTCAAGAGAATTTGACTATTAAAGATAAACAAGGGAAAGAGTATAAAGGTGCAGAAGTGACATCGGAAGGATTTCATTTTTATGGATTAAATCCCTATCAGTATTATTCGGCTGGATATGCTTGCTACCTGTCTGATATCAGTTTGCAACAGGATTCATGGGATGTATGGGATAATCATATGCCGGTGACAAATATGAAAAACGGAAATATTGCAGGTTTTAAATATTTCGGATTTGGAGGTTTGGATCAAGATAAGTTTGGATTGAAAGCTTTTGAGGGGACTAAAATTGGAAATCAAACGGCTTTCAATGTGTTTATTACGCCAAAAACAAAAGCTGCCTTTAAGGTCAACGTATGGTTAGATGGCCCTTGGGATAACGAAACCTGGAAAGGTAAGCGAATTGCGCAAATTTCTGTTCCGGCGAATTCTGCGGCTGAAGTCAAGCAATTTACGGTCGACGTTTCCAAATTTGTAGATCAATTGGACGGTAAACACGCCTTATTTTTAGTTGCTGAGGGTGAGGAAGGAAAGCCGCTTTTCGATTTTATAGGCTTAGGATTTAGTTCGAAAGACAAAAAAATTGAACGTCCAATACCACCTTCGGTCACCATTACAGTAAATGGGACCAAACTAGCTTTACCATCCATTCCTGTACGATCTACGGATGAGAATGGTATTATTGGTTATCATGTTTATGAAGTTTCCTTTCCGATGGAAGCAAAAAGTAAAAACATTCCTTTGGTAAAAGCGACTGCCGATAATCCTGAAGTTAAGATTAAAGTGAATCAAGCTACTTCGCCGACGGGTTACGCTCAAGTTGATTGCCTTTATAGAGGGCAAACAAAAAGCTATGTGGTAAAATATCCTAAGAATTAAACGGTAAAAACTAAGCAGTTTAATAGCAGGTAGAAATGGGCTGTCCAAAAAAAGTTTGGGCAGCCTATATTTTTCAGGCTACGTAATATCTTTGACGATATCATTTCTGCTGTCCGCATACCGACAGTTAGATTTATTTTTAAAGAAGTAATTTTTACTGGAACGGCTCAGTGCTACGATGAAGATTTTTATCGATTTATTCTTTGTTAAGTGGGCTTTTTAAACATTTTTATTGGAATATAAAACATTTGTAATGGGTAATGGAAAAAAGCTACTTGTAGTTTTACCATTGTAATATAACTAATCGAATAACCAATTATATGGACCAAAATATGACAGAAGTGAAGCCTTTCAGAGGTTTTTACAAGCTTTCAACGAAGCAGCGCGTAGGGTTTGGTGCTGGCGATCTCGCACAGAATCTCATTTACCAGACTGTTTCGATGTATCTACTGATTTTTTATACCAATGTTTATGGGATCTCTGCAGCTTCTGCAGGAGTGATGTTTCTCATTGTTCGAATTGTCGATGTACTATGGGACCCCATCGTAGGCGCATTTGTTGATAAAAGAAATCCCCGCATGGGAAAGTATAGGTCTTATTTGGTGCTGGGAGGAATTCCGCTGACAGGATTTGCAATTTTGTGTTTTTGGAATGGCTTTTCGGGATCTTTAACCTATGCTTATATCACCTATGTTGGTTTATCGATGTTGTACACGTTGGTGAATGTTCCGTATGGCGCTTTAAATGCCTCCTTGACCAGAGATACGGATGAGGTTACAAAACTAACGTCTACGCGTATGTTTATGGCGAACGTGGGTGGTCTGGCTGTTGGATATGGGGTACCACTCATCGTAAAGTATTTCTCTCCAGATGGAAAGATAAACTCGAAAGATTCTGCCGAAGCCTGGTTTACAACGATGCTGATCTATGCTTTAGTTGGGTTAGTTCTTTTAATCTTTTGCTTCTCACAAACAAAAGAACGTGTCATCATGGATGAGAAAGATACAGATAATGTGCAGGTTTCCGACCTGTGGCGAGAATTTAAGCATAATCGTCCTTTGCGTATTTTGGCATTTTTTTTCATTACTGCATTTGCTATGATGGCAATCGGTAACTCGGCAGGATCATACTACATGATATATAATGTACATGCTCCGGATATGCTACCTTATTTTATGGCATTAGGATCTTTGCCTGCTTTTATTTTTATGCCTTTAGTGCCAGCCATCAAGCGGGCAATTGGTAAAAAGCAGATGTTCTATGTCTTCCTGACTATTGCAATCCTTGGAATGGTGATGCTATACGTTATTTCATCAAACGAAAGCCTCAAGGGAAATATTGTTTTGGTACTGGCTGCTCAGTTTATCAAGTCGACCGGAGTAATTGTTGCAACGGGATATATGTGGGCACTCGTTCCTGAAGTCATTTCCTATGGCGAATATAAAACCGGGAAGCGTATTTCAGGTATTGTCAATGCGCTTACCGGTATTTTTTACAAAGCTGGGATGGCCCTTGGAGGTGTCGTGCCGGGGCTGGTGCTAGCATATGTTAACTTTGATAAAGATAATGCAACAGCCCAGTCAGCACGTGCTGAAATGGGAATTCTATGGTTGGTAGCCATTATTCCAGCAATACTTTTAGTCGTGGCCATGTATGTTATTTCCAAATACGAACTGGACGATAGTACCATTGATGCAATCAATCAGGACATAGAGTCTAGACATACTTATTAATTAAAAACTAAATCATGAAGATGTTAAAAACTATTGTTGTGGCTGTAGCAGCCTTACTATCAAATCTATCTGCTTCAGCTACTTTGCAAAAACTGAAGCTGGCACCTGATTCATTGACCTTAAAGGAGGCATTTGAAGGTAAGTTTTTTATCGGAACGGCTTTAAACCTTGATCAGATCTGGGAGCGGGATGCCGCCGCAGTAGCTGTCGTCAAAAAACATTTCAATTCTATTGTAGCGGAAAATTGTATGAAAAGTATGTTCCTGCAGCCGCAGGAAGGCGTGTTCGATTTTAAAGATGCGGATCGTTTCGTATTGTTTGGCGAAAAAAATAAGATGCAGATTATTGGGCATACGCTCATCTGGCATTCCCAGACACCAGATTGGTTTTTTGTTGATAAAAATGGAAAAGAGGTGTCCAGGGATGTACTTATAGCACGCATGCAGAAGCATATTCATACCGTGGTGTCCCGCTATAAAGGACGGGTATACGGCTGGGATGTGGTGAATGAGGCCATATTGGATAATGGAGAATGGCGCAAAAGCAAATTTTACGAAATTATTGGTCCTCAGTTTATTGAATTGGCATTTAAATTTGCACATGAGGCAGATCCAAATGCGGAGTTGTATTATAACGATTATTCAACCGCCGTTCCAGAAAAAAGAAAGGGCATTATCGAAATGATTCGTCAAGTAAAAGCAGCGGGTGGTCGCGTCAGCGGAATTGGTATGCAAGAGCACAATGCACTGGATAATCCACCTATTGATGAGGTCGAAAAAACTATACTTGGATTTGCGGGACTTGATGCGAAAGTAATGGTTACGGAAATGGATATTTCGGTTTTGCCACATGTTCGTCCTAATATGGGCGCCGAAATTGGGGAGCAATATGCTTATAGCAAGGAGATGAATCCATACGAAAAAGGGCTACCTGCTAAGAAAATGGATGAGTTGGGAAGACGATACGTATCGTTTTTTAAGTTATACCTCAAACATAAGGATAAAATATCACGTGTGACGTTGTGGGGTGTTGGTGACGGAGACTCATGGAAGAACGGTTGGCCTATTCCGGGACGTACAGACTATCCATTATTATTTGACCGGAATTATCAGCCTAAGCCCTTTTTAAAAGATATTACTTCATTAACTCAAAAAAAAAAGAAATAGTAAGCATGAATAAGAGCAAGTATTTATATCCCAAAGATTATATGGCTGATCCATCAGCACATGTTTTTGAAGATAAAATTTACATTTATCCCTCTCATGATCGAGAAAGTGGAATACCGGAAAATGACAATGGAGACCATTTTGATATGCGAGATTACCACGTATTTTCTCTTGAGGATATTCAGGGGGATGTGGTTGATCATGGTAAGGTGTTAGATGTAAAAGACATTCCTTGGGCTGGTCGTCAGCTTTGGGATTCAGATGTGACGGAGAAAAACGAAAAGTACTATATGTATTTTTCCATGAAGGATAAAAATGATGTTTTCAGACTAGGTGTTGCTGTTGCAAGTCAGCCCTATGGGCCATTTATTCCGCAGGAGCATCCAATTAAGGGTAGTTATAGTATTGACCCTTGTGCATTTAAAGATACTACTGGAGACTATTATCTGTATTTTGGCGGTATCTGGGGGGGGCAGCTCCAATTTTATCGAAATAATAAGATTATATCACCCAATGAATTGCCTCAAGATCACGAAGATGCTTTGTCTCCAAAAGTTGTCAAGCTGTCTGCTGATATGCTGGAATTTTCGGAAGAGCCAAAGGATCTTGTCATTTTGGATAAAAATGGCACGCCATTGAAACATGGGGACACGGAAAAGCGATTTTTTGAAGCTTCTTGGATGCACAAATATCAAGGGAGATACTATTTTTCCTATTCTACAGGAGATAGTCATTTAATCTGTTATGCCACTGGAGACAATCCATATGGTCCATTTACCTATCAGGGTGTAATTCTATCACCGGTTGTCGGTTGGACCACTCATCATAGTATCTTGGAATACAAAGGTAAATGGTATTTATTTTATCATGATTCAGTTCCCTCAGGAGGAAAGACCTGGTTGAGAAGCATGAAAGTTATTGAGTTAACATATGATGAGAAAGGTCACATTATACCAATCGATGGATTGTCGTCGTAGATGATGTGAAGCACGATTTATCTACTTATTCGGCGTTTGTAACTCATTGGTGTTTCACCTGTGAATTTTTTAAATAGTCGATTAAAGTAAGAGATATTTTCAAAACCTAATTTAAAGCACAATTGTTGGATATTATCTTCATCGATTAACATCATCAATTGTGCTTTTTCTATTTTCTTTTGATTGATGTAATGTACAGGTGTGGCATTCATGTGTTTTTTGAACAGTCGGATAAGGTGATCTTTGGATATAAAAATCAGATTGGCAAGTTGTTCTATAGCGATCGGATGATGGATATTTTCGTCTATGTAATCTAGTACACGCAAGAGTCGTTTTTCCACCTGTGGTATTTTGTTCGTTGCTTCGGCTAGAAATCGGCTCATTAATAAATGAATGATAGCTTGGTTTTCGGCTGCTCTGGCGATAGGTGACGCCGTTTGCAGCGCCATGTTTTTCATTAATTCTGTTGAATTATCATAACCTTTCGGATCATACATTTTTAACTCACGACCGGGATTTAAATCGTAGAGGTGTTGAATGACTGTTGCTAACAGCTGATCTGATTTGATTTCCTTCGGGAAGGAGTAGCGGTCGAAAATACTCGATCTTAGCTCTGGATTTTCATAGATATGGATATAGTAGAGTGATAGTTTAGCGGAACAAGCGTAGCTATGTTGGATATACGCAGGTGTGAGATAGAGATAGCCGGGCCGAAGTTTGATGGTTTCGTCCGTTAAAATTATTGATGCTTCTCCTTCACACACATAGTGTATCCGCGCAAAAGGGCTCTGAATATCTTTGAAATTCCAATTCGCCTGATGTTCCGCATAGCCAATGTTCAATAGTGTAAAATCAAGTTTATTATTTTCGTTATTTATCATTACGCGAAGAAGAAATAGTTAGATACAATATTAGTCGTTTTCTTAAAAAGAATAGCGTTTTTAAAGTGTAAATATCGATAATGTTATAGTTGATTTATCTGTATATAGCGTTTTTTTACATATTTCTCTTTCTAAAACAGGATGTAAGTATTTGATATTTAGTTTGCTAATTTTTTATTTTCGTTGCTAGCAGTATGGTAGTGGATCATTGCGCTTGCATCGATATCGTGTTATTTTTTATCGTTAATGGAGTTTCTTTATCCGTTCTATATAATTATTTTTGGCTATACCATAATATCAAAGATCTCAAGCCAGTAAATCTCTTAAGTTTGAGCTTGAGCTTTGTTGTGATCAATAACAATCGCAAGTGCTATTTAAATCTTGATGCCATTTATAAATGAAAGCTATAAAAATAGTAAAAGAGGGACGTGTGGAAATCACGGATATTCCTCAGCCTACCGTTAAGGATGGACATGTCCTTTTAAAAATAGATTATGTTGGTTTCTGCGGCTCTGATCTGAATACATTTCGGGGCTTGAATCCATTAGTTCAGCTACCGGTTATACCTGGACATGAAATTGGAGCAACAGTAGTTGGATTGGGGACTGATGTTGGACCTGATATTAAGATTGGTACAAGAGTTACCGTAAATCCTTATTCAAACTGTGGTATTTGTACTGCATGTAAAAATAATCGACCTAATGCTTGCCGCTACAATGAAACGATGGGGGTACAGCGCGACGGTGCCATGACAGAATACCTTGTCGTACCAATACAAAAGGTCATTGTGGGTGGACAACTATCGTCCAAAGAATTGGCCTTGGTGGAGCCTATGAGTGTAGGTTTCCACGCCGTTGATCGGGCCGATGTCACCGACAGCGATATCGTATTGGTGTTGGGATGTGGTATGATCGGAGTTGGAGCGATTGTTCGGTCTGCTTTACGGGGTGCCACCGTTATAGCAGTTGACGTGAGCAAAGAAAAACTTGAGTTGGCAAAAATTCTCGGAGCGACATTCACCATCAATAGCGCTGAGGAAGACTTGGCGGCTAGCTTGGATACACTGACGCACTCCATGGGGGCTGACGTTGTTATCGAAGCCGTAGGACGCAAGGAAACCTACTTAGCGGCGATTGATGCCGCGGCGTATACAGGCCGGGTTATGTATATAGGTTATGCAAAAGAAGCTATCCCTTTTGATACACAGTTTTTTGTCAAAAAAGAGTTGGATATCAGAGGCTCACGCAATGCCACAGTGAAAGATTTTGCAGCGGTAATGCATTATTTAAAAATGAAAAAGTGCCCAATAGAACAGCTTATAACAGGAGTATATCGTGTAGAAGATGCACAGTTAGCTTTAGAATCATGGCTAAGAGATCCTGGGCGCGTTTTTAGACTTTTAATCGAATTTTAAAATTCTATATGTCTATTGTCAAGAACCGAACAATAGTGCGATGCATCATCTCTATGCCGAATAATGGAGCAATAATTTGTTTTTAAAAAATACAAAAAGCCTTTTTCATATAGCAGGAAAAGGCTTTTACTTAAATCTCTTATCAGTCCATAACTAATGTGCCGGAGATCCAAACTTATTTTTTCTTTCTGGATTTTTTCTCTTCTTCAGCAGGTAAATCTAAAATAGCCATCAATAGTAGATAATAGCCTTTTTCTAATCCCATTTTTTGTGCTTTTTGGTTGATAGTGTCCATATCTTTATTCAATTATTGTTTCTTAACTAATTTGTATTTGGTTAATTAGAATCAAATGCTATACCCAAAATACGCTAACTACGAGCTACCCGTATTTTTAAGTGGTAAATTGCGTAGAGTTTTCACTTTTTAACAAAAAAATACGTGTAATGTGGGTATTAAATGCGATGAAATTATAAGTTCGATACGCGTTTGGCGTAATAATAACCTGAACATGTTTGCGGTAAAACATTTTCAGGCCAATATTGTCTTTATTTCAGATTAATAATTAAAACAGGTATTTATGAAAAAGATAATTCCATTTGCACTGATGTCGAGTTTATTGGTGCTCGTATCAAGTTGTGCAGCGATTGAAGGTATATTTAAAGCCGGCGTATGGTCTGGTATTCTATTGGTTGTAGTGGTTGTTGCTCTTGTAATTTGGTTGGTAAGCAAATTATTTGGCGGATCAAGATGATAATGAATATTTGATCTTTACATGCTTAGAAAGCTATATTTTTTCTACTAGATATTTCCAGTAACGTTTCGGAACATGCCTTAAATGAAGTTTCAGATTTTTACGTGATTCAATGGTTGTACTCTTAAAGTAGGTTTTCCAAAGATGCTGATAAGCCTTTTCTTGAGGATCGAGATCCACTTCTAGCTGATATGGATCTCGAATTTCATCACTTTCATTTGGCGATACTTCGACAATAGTATTTCCATCATAATGAAAGCCATAATTTCGCCTTAAATCATAAATTAACCAACACTGGTCTGCAAATCGATTTTTAAAGAATTGCACAACAAGCGGAATCACATTGAAATCGGGCTCAACAACCGCTGTATACAGATGGTCATTAGATTTGACAAATCGTATAAATGCTTTCATACGGTGCCGTTCCCTATTGATCTTTTTAATCGATTGATGCAAACGAAGTATAGGAGGATAACCATAATTATGTATATCCAATTGTTTTGTGCGAAATAATTCGACAATCAGCCGAAATCCATTGAGCCATTCAATCTGATTATCGGACAAAAAATTATGGTAAAAAAAAATCGTGCCTTGGTTTCCAATTATTTTTTTCATGCCCGCTAGAATGCGTTGGGCTTTTTTATTATCTGTTGAAATGAGTCGTTTTTCCGAAAAAAGAGTAACTTCCGTCGCTTTTCCTGTTTTAGGAATGCTGTCAAACTCTTTCCTTTCAAACGCTTCAAATACGCAACTCAGATAGCCGGAATAACTTCCGTCAAAAATATAATCCATTAAAATAAAGTTAATTGGCTATTCGAACCTTTTATTTGCGATTGGGAATTATGTTTCATTATGGATTTTCTGATCTTTTCCGGATAGTGAAAGCCCGCAGTGATCAATGTATCCTGACATAGCATAAAATATTTCGCTCGATTATAAGCTATTCCAATTTTTTGCACTTGCTGTTCTTTTAATTTTCCATATTTGCGTGCCTGTATTATTTTTTTAGCGGATTGTCTTCCTATCCCCGGAATTCGTATGATCCAATTAAAGGTAGCGGTGTTAATGTCAATAGGGAAGAATTGTGGATTGCGAAGTGCCCAAGCAAGTTTAGGATCTATTTCTAGATCGAGGTCCTGATGTTTACTATTAAGTATTTCATGAAGCGAAAAGCCATAAAATCGAAGTAACCAATCTGTTTGATAAAGTCTATTTTCACGAACCAGCGGCGGTGCTGTTCCAATTTGAGGAAGGTTGGAGTCCGTTGCATTAATAGGAATATAACCCGAATAATAAACCCTTTTGAGATTATAATCTTTATAGAATGTATTTGCAGCCTGCATAATTTGGAAATCATTCTCTGGTGTTGCCCCGATAACCATTTGTGTACTTTGTCCTGCCGGCACAAACAAAGGTGTTTTCTTATTGATTTTTCGGTCCTGCTGAAGATTTTGGATTTCATTTTTAATTATTGTCAACGGTTCGCGAACAGATTGATGATCCTTTTCGGGAGCGACAAGTTTTAATCCCTCTTCGGTAGGTATTTCGAGATTTACACTCATACGGTCAACATATAGACCTGCTTCTTTTAGCAAAGATTCACTTGCTCCAGGAATAGCCTTAAGATGAATATAACCATTAAACCGCTCTTCAGTTCGAAGCTTCTTGACAACTAACATTAAGCGTTCCATGGTATAGTCTGCAGATTTAAAAATACCTGAGCTTAAAAAAAGTCCCTCAATATAATTTCGACGGTAGAAATTCATCGTCAATTCGACAACTTCCTTAACCGAAAATGCTGCCCGCTGCACATCATTGCTGCGCCGACTCACACAAAAGGAGCAATCGTAAATGCAAAAGTTAGTCATTAAGATTTTTAGAAGGGAAACACAGCGCCCATCTTCGGTATACGTATGGCAGATACCACTTGCTGATGAATCACCGATACCACCACTATTTTTTCGCTTACTTCCGCTTGAGCTGCAGCTTACGTCATATTTAGCAGCATCCGCTAGTATCTGTAGTTTATCATCAAATCCAAACATATTCAATACATCATTTTTATATTGGTAAAAATACTAATATTTTTAGTAAATAACACGCGTAGAATTACGTGTTTTAATTTTAAAAAGTATCGTCCCCTTTTATTTAAAGTATACTGCCTGAATTTGGTTAAATAGAAAACGATTTATAAGGGGACGTTGTTCTTTATTAAAAATAGTATTATGGCAGAGAATAATTTAAGTGATAAAGACGCTTTAGAAAAGCTAAAAGAAATCGTTGATAAGATTGACGTAGGTACAGTCTGCTCTTTTCCAAAAGATTCGGACTATCCCCATGGTGTCCCGATGAGTAGACAAGAAGTTGATGAAGAAGGTAACATTTGGTATATCTGTTCGGCAGAAAGCGAAACCTTTACAAATCTTTCACTAGATTCAAGAGTTTCTTTGTTTTACGCAGATCCTGGAAATTATACCTTTCTCAGTATAAATGGCGAGGCGAGTCTTTCGCGGGATCAAGAAAGGATAGATCGTTATTGGAATAAGATGATGGAAGGCTGGTTTGAAAAAGGGAAAGAGGATCCAAATATTAAGTTGTTAAAAGTTACTCCCCAAGATGCTCATTATTGGGATTCAAACTCTAATATGATTGTCAACTTGTTTAAAATGCTTAAATCGAGAGTAACAGGCGAGACAGAAGATATAGGTAAAGAGGGAGATCTTAATATATAGCGTGCTTCATATTAAATGTATAAAAAAGGCTCCTCAGTATTGAAACTGGGGAGCCTTTTTTATGACAGGAGCAACGGCCCGACCAGTTATGCATTTCCTTTAATAACACGAAGGAGAACCGCAATGATAGCGATTACCAATAGTATATGAATTAGTCCCCCGCCCGCAAAGCCGCCAAAAAAGCTGATGGCCCATATGAGCACCAAAATAACTGCAATTGTATATAATAAATTTCCCATAGTAATAAATATATATCTGTTTATTGAATAACAATATTTATCGAACGATGGTTTACTATATTTAATCTTTTTTATTCATTAACCGAATCCAATTGCTGGTTATTTTTTTGTATTTTTTTCCATTTACGAATTCTCCCGGTTGCATTTTGATATGGTGAAGCGGTATTAAATTGTATCATGCGGCCTAAGGTCCATTTGCCATACCAAGTCACTCCATAGAGTTCATAGTTTGTTTTTTGCTCAATTAAATCCAAGATTTTAAAAACAGTTTGATTGAGTTTGGTACATAGAGTCGTAAAATCTAAATCGGCATAATCCCCGTAGAATTTTTGCGCTAATTTGCCTAGTTCATTCCATTTAAAGCCTGTCTCAGGGAGTTCGATGTGGCTGTTTTCCTCGCTTTTCCTATTCCATTTGAGAACCAATTCACCCCATCCAATCAAATAAGAAAGTAGGTTATTTACACTCATTAGCGTTCCTTTGCTATGTCCTTCTAGTGTCAATAAACTGGTTTAATCAATGGGAATACTGGACAGTTCATGGACGAGCTTGTTGTGATTTGTTTGAATCGCTTTAAGGAGTTCCTCTTTCGTAGTTGGTATTGCCATGATATAAATTTGAAATAACATAAATTACAGCTAATTTCTCAAAAAGTTGATTATAAAATAATGTTATGCTCCTAGCGTTGCTGGAATGCTGATCGGCAAACAGCATTATCTGACTTGAGCTATTGTTTTAATGCAATAGTTCTTTCGAACTTATTATTGAAATTGAGAAAATTCCACGATTTAAAATGAAAATAATATGGCTTATGGTATTATTTTTTGTAAAATTTATTGTTTAAATATAATATGGTTGTGTTTTATTCTGTTTATAACGAATATTGACGTGCGTATTCAGGTGCAGGTTCTTGTAGTAAGGATACTGTTTATATGTAATGCCAATAAAATAATAAACTGAAAAATTTATAAAAAGATGAAAAAGATTTTAATTTTAGCAACCTTGGTTATGTTTTCCATTACAGGTGCTTTTGCTCAGATTCATAAACCTGTTAAATGGACTGTTGCTAGTAAAAAACTCAATAACAAGGAAGCAATTATTTACGTTAAGGCGACTATTCAAAATGGTTGGCACATATATTCCCAACATGTGAAAGATGGTGGCCCGATATCAACTTCCTTTAATTTCAGTAAAGCTACTGATTATGCGCTAGTCGGTAATACGGCCGAACCAAAACCCAAGATCAAACACGAAGAGGTTTTCAAAATGGATGTAGGGTATTTCACCAATGAGGTAATCTTTCAACAAAAAGTTTCTCTTACTAAAGGAGCGGCGACAGTAAAAGGCACTGTGGAATGGCAAGCTTGTGATGCTTCACAATGTCTTCCTCCAGATGAATACGCTTTTGCTGTGACGGTCAAATAGCCTAAAGCAATTCAAAACTAAAGCAATTGGATGCTTTATCTACCACAGTTGGACGACTATGAATAAAGTTATTTAGAATTATTTTAAATAACTATCTTTGCTTGTATATTGGAATAAGATAGGGTATATCTCTACTTATGTAAGTAAAACGATTATTCTTATGATTATGAATACAGTAGAACTGTTTGAAAATGAACGTGCAAGTGGCTATGATGAATTTGTTGAAACCTGGATCCCCAATTACCATTATTTTTTAGATCAGTTGCCTAAGATCCTGTCCGAAATAGAGCACAAAGATTTATTAGTGGTCGGATGTGGTACAGGAAATGAAATCGAACGCTTTGTCGACACATCAGAATCTTGGAAAATAACAGGGGTCGATCCCTCACCCGAGATGATTGGTCAAGCGAGGGAGAAATTTGAAGCAGATGAGAATGTTAACCTTGTGGAAGGTCTAGTAAGTGATTTGGATGAAGGAAAACAATATGGCGCCGCGACGCTTTTGCTTGTATTACACTTTTTAAAAGACGATGGCGAAAAATTGGGTATGTTGCAAGATATTTGTAAAAGAATGATGTCTCAAGCACCATTGGTATTATTAGATATAACAGGCAATAAGGAGCAAATTCAGCAAAACTTGGGGCTGTTGAGACTTCTTCTGCCTAAGGGTATAGATGAAACACAGGTCGCTCAAAGATTGCAACGAATCGAACATGAATTGTTGCATGTTTCTGAAGAGCGCTTAGCAGAACTCTGTGAAGAAGCTGGATTTGAACCTCCTGTTCGATTCTTTCAATCCTCAATATATATGGGCTGGATAACCCGAAAAAAAGATATTATTTCCTTTTCTTAGCAAAGGGATTGAAGGAAAGCCCCGCATTCATATAAAATGAAGGTTCGGGGCTTGCTTCCCATATATAATCGCGTTGGGGTTTGTTTTTCTCAAATATACGTGCGCGAGGTATGGCTTTTATTCCTGATTTAAAGGTGGCAATAAATGATCGCCCGAGGTTATGCTCATAAGTCAGGCCCGAATTGATCTCCATCTGATTGAAAGTATATACTTTTTCAGAACTTGGAAAGTTATAAAGGTAAAAGATTGTACTATTCAAATCTGAACCGATCGAAACTCGGCCATTCCACAATACCCCTTTTCGGAGATATATTCCTTTTGGTAAGATCACATCAAGTATCATCCCTTTGCCAAATTGCTGTTTGTAGGCGAAGGTTGGTAAAATCGGAAGAATTGCTGCCGGGTCTATAATCCCGATAATACCTACGGCCATTTGAATCTCCTGCGTAGCTTTTAGTACTACAGTGGCAGAGAGCATCCCATTCACGCGTTCGATTGCTTTTTCACTCCCATTTGTAGCGACCGTTGCTGTGTAAAAGGCTACTTTACCCCATAAACGTGAATAACGGGTCAGATTAAGTGATTCGTATTGATAATGATAGTGGCTGGCTAAATGTGTGATGGAATGCGCAACAAGGTCTGGACGACTGGAGTTTACAGAAGTGAACTGATAGCCAATATTGGTCCCCAGATTCCATGTTCGGCTCTTTAAAAAGTTAATGTTGATACTACCTCCTGCTTGGTACATCGATTCTACTTTCGTTTCGGATAAATCCCTACCGTGGAGTTTTGATGAATAGCTATATCCTGCATTGGATTCAAAGGTCAAATTGAGGACGCGTGTTATGGGAAATTTGTCGGTAATCACTGCCATCACTTTTTGCTGCACGCTATCCTTAGTTTGTGCGATTAAAGTGTATGACCAAAACAGTAATATAAACACTAAAAGTATTTTTTGCATAGATGTTTCATTAAAATTATTTTAAGAATAGCTGAAATTTGTAGGTGGTATTTTTTTTTTAGACCAACAGGTGTTGTTTTTATACAAAAGCCCAATTTAGAAGAACTACGGAAAGCGAAGCTATACATCATCTACTAATTTTGGTATAAAAAAAACAGGTCTTCGTATAAGAGATCTGATTCTTGCCTAGAAAAACTTTATTTTTGTTATTTAAGTTAAATCTATTCTAATCCATGCAAGACTTTAATAATAGTATTGTTTTAAGGTTTTTTACAGAAAATAAATTCAGGCCATTGCGACATATATTTTTTCTGATCGGGTTACTCTTGCTCTTTGCTAATGCAAATTTACGTTCCCATTTTCAGAGCAGTTATCGGTTTTATTTTTCTATTGTCCTATGGTTTGTATTTGTCTGCATGTTTTATGCTAATATGTACGTATTGATACCAAAGTTTTTCTTTAAGGCCAAATATGAGTTATATGTACTCGCATTAATATTGCTCGTGACGGCCAGCGTGCTGGTTGTTATGTATATTGCTAATTACATCTATTCCATTCATATTCCGGTGATAAAAAAGGCTGAGTCGGACTCTATGGGGCTAATTGCAGCTTTATTTATCTGTATGCCTATCATTCTGACCACCACGACTTTTAAGCTCTTTAAACGCTGGTTGGAAGATAATAAGCGTATTTCTGAATTGAAAAATCTGGCTTTGACCACGGAGCTTATTTCCTTGAAAAATCAGATTCAGCCACATTTTTTATTCAACATGCTTAACAATGTTAAAGCTTTAATTCGAAAAGATCCTATTATGGCTACTGAAGTGATCATGAAGTTGTCAGATTTTTTAAGATATCAGCTGTATGAAAATAACGATGATAAGACGCTTTTGAAGTCTGAAATCAACTTTATTAGCAATTTTCTGAAATTAGAGGAAATACGCCGCGATAACTTAAAAACGCGTATATCCTGTCCTGTTGAATTAGAAAAAAAAGGTGTATTTCTACCGCCACATCTTTTTACGGCCTTTGTTGAAAACGCAATTAAACATAGCCTCAGCGCAGGTGATGGCTCTACTTTTATCACAATCCATTTTTCTGAGCGGGATCAGCAACTTTGTTTTGAATGTGAAAATTCGAAAGATCCCAATAGCCGGTATGTTAGCAGCAAATTTAGCGGATTAGGACTGGCTAATGCCAAAAGAAGGCTAGACCTTCTGTATAGAAATGATTATGAGCTCTCGATTTTAACAACCGAGGTGTTGTATCAGGTTAAACTTACTATTCCATTATGAATTGCATCATTGTAGACGATGAACCCCTGGCTAGGGAAGAAATGAAGAATTTAATCGAAGAGATTTCTACCCTTCAGATTGTTGGTACATTTTCCAATGCGATATCTGCATTGGAATGTATCAAAACGAATCCGGTTGACTTGCTTTTTTTGGATATCGAGATGCCCACGGTCAATGGGCTTGATTTTGCACAATCTCTTCCAGACGACAAATTAGTGATCCTTACGACTGCCTATGCGCATTATGCCCTGAAAAGTTACGAATTGGATGCAATAGATTATCTGCTGAAACCCATTAGCAAAGACCGTCTGGCCAAAGCGATCAACAAATCAATAGCTTATAAAAAACTATTGGAGCTAAAAGAAAACCAAAATACGGTTGAGAAGTACAGTAAGGACGCACTTTTTATTAAATCGGATAGGAAATACTATAAAATTGCATTTACCGATATTCGCTTTATAGAAGCGCTCAAAGATTATGTGGTCATCTATACTCAGAACAATAAACTGATTACTGCAATGAACTTGAAGACAATTCACCAGAAACTTCCTGTGAGGCTGTTTGCGCGTACCAGTAAATCCTATCTGATTAATTTATCGTTTATTGATTCTTTTGATAGTCACACTATTTACATCGATAAGTTTGAAATCCCGATTGGTGAGATCTATCGAGAGTCATTCTTTAAACAATATACCGGGGGACTCCTCTGATTGAACAGTCGCCCTAAGCAACTACAAAGCGATCTAGGAAATGAACTTGAATATTGTAACGCTGTAGGAAATCTGTCAGATATTCAACAGAACATTCTTCTGTTTCGAAGCGGAAAATAGCGTCCTCATCATCGAGATCGACAGTAGCATCTTGTACTTGTGGAAGATGAGTTTTGACTAATTGCATTAAAAAATTTTTCTTATCTTCTGTCTTTACTGAACTTTTAAAAATCAACACTTGCCTAGCTTTCATCATTACTAATTTATATGCGTTCAAAATCACTGCAATCTCCAATCACCTGTGGAGATATTGATACAAATCTATGTTCTTGACTATTTACTGCAATCTATATTATACGAAAGTATTTAATTTTTATACAAAGCGAGATTGATACAATATAAAATATCCCCAGTGCTATCAACTTCACTGGGGATATGCTACTATAAATTGTCTATTGATCTTACTAATCTTTCTTATGGAAAAAAGATGCTTTTGGAATATCGATCACCGGTGAATCTTTGACGCTATATTGAAGTTTTAGGGTGAATCCTCCACCTGCTTCGATGAAATCTATAGCAATTGGATGGTAGCCAGGTTCTAACGCAATCTGTCCACTTTTCATAATTGGCGCATGCTGTCCATCATTATCGACGACAGGCTGATCGTGTATCCGAAGGACACCACCATCATCACAAGTGAAATAGAAATTATAGACTCCTTTTTCTTTGACATAGAAATATCCTCTTATTTTAGCACCAAAAGAAGGCATTTTGATGGTATCGCTTAGTGATACATTGCTGATCACTTCGTGGCGTACTTCGGGACCGGCAATGGCAGATGTATTAGCAAAAGTTCCATTAAAGAAAGTTGCTTTAAGGCCTGGTGCCAATGTTGATTCATCCACTCTCACACTTTTTTTCCAGGTATCATACTTAAAACTAATTTGATAGAGCTCACTTTTTGCACCTGAAGACGAGATTGTTGCAAATCGAATAGGACCTTCTTTTTTTACAGCGAGCGAATCTTTCAGTACGGGGCTTTGCTGGGTTGGAAGACTACCGTCGGTAGTATAGTGTATTGGATTTTGAGGAAGTTCATTCGCGACCTTTAATATAGATTGTCCATCAACAATCACCTGTGTTTCGGCAAAACCTTCGAGGTCGGGCATGCGATAGCGCAAACCCATTTTGTCCCAGAGTCCAAAGTGGGAAATTACTCGATTTCTATAACTATCGTATAACGGTTTGTTGGTCCATACGCGTTCAGATAGCGCACTTAAACGCGGGAGAATCATAAACTCTAATCGCGCAGTGGTTGGAATCATTTCTGTCCATATATTGGCCTGAGCACCTTGGATCAAATGAGCTTTTGAACTAGATATATCTGAAGGTATCACGTTCATGTTATACACAGCATCAAGGCTGCTGCTATTCGGAAGATAATCAAAATATAGCGGATTGGTGGGAGTCATAACGACCCTATGACCGCGGTTCACAGCCTCCTTTGGTGCATTTTTTTCCCAGCCACGCCAGTACATAACCATCATGCTAGTGTCTGAGCTGCCGTCCAATATCTCATCCCAGCCGATGCTCTGTTTATTTTTTGAACGGATAAAATTGTTTACCCGTTTGACGAAATAGCTCTGGAGATCATGTAAATTGGCAATTTGCTTTTCTTCCATAAAAGCTTTAGCAGCAGCCGATTTTGCCCAAGAATCTTTTTCTACTTCATCGGCACCGATATGAATATAGTGGGAGGGGAATAGTTCAATGATTTCACTGAGCACATTTTCAACAAAAGTATAACTGCTTTCTTTCCACGGACTGATCGGTACGGAGAATTGTTTTCCCCAGCCGGCGGTTTGACTGTCCAACAGCAGTTCGGGATAAGCTTTTGTAGCTACCATCATATGCCCTGGCATATCTATTTCGGGAATGATTTCTATTTGTCGGCGCTGCGCATAAGCAACAATGTCTCTGATATCCTGTTGGGTATAAAATCCCCCATACTCTTCTTTTCCGTTTGTTGTGCGTATCAATTCTTTGGGCAAATTAAAGTCTGGATTTTCTTTGGCCTTTACAAAGCAGGCGGAATCTTGGTTGTTATACGTTCTCCAGGCACCATATTCGGTAAGTTTAGGGTACTTCTTAATTTCTATCCGCCAACCCTGATCGTCCGTCAAGTGGAGGTGGAATTTGTTGAACTTGTAGCTTGCAATGAGATCGATAAATTTATAGAGATACTCTTTTGGAAAAAAATGGCGTGCAACATCGAGTTCGACCCCACGCCATTGAAAAGCAGGCTGGTCTTTGATTGTAATATACGGAAGAGCCACTTTAGCTGTTGTGCCCGAAAGTAAATATAATTGCTGAACTGTCTGTAAACCATAAAATGCCCCCTTCTCCGAAGCAGCAACGATCTGAATGCCTTTTTGATCTGTTTTCAATTCATAGGCCTCATCTGAGAGCCCTTGACCTTTGATCAATTGCAGCGAAGCACCAGCTCGCTTAACGCTTTTTTTATTCAATTTCCCGAACAGCGCATGGTCGATCCATCCAGATAAAGATTGAGAAGATAGCGCTGGATCGATGTAGTAACCCAATTCTTGTCCCTTTAGCTGAAAAAGACCGGGATTGGATGCTAATTGTTGAGGAAAAGGAATGAGTTGCGGAACAGTAGCTTTGTTTTGCGCAAAGTTTGTCGTTGGCAAGTATAGGGCGCAGGACAGAAGAATGGTTGCTAGAATTTTATTCATAAATTGTACTCTTTAGTAATCCACAAGTATGTTAGAATGAGCTGCAATATACCAATATTTCAGGTATTCGATCGCAAAACGCTTCACTTACTGTTGCTAATACGATTAATTTCTGTTTATAACTGTTTGACCGACATTTATGAATAATGTAGTATATTTAGCGCTGAAATAACCTTTGGACGAGGAAATATTGTGTAATACACCCTATTTTTGATATTTTAACCTGTTTACTATTTGATAATGTACTGTTTCCTGACTTGGCGCAGTGTATCCCAATTGAAAGTAAACTGTGGCTAATGTGACGTTAGATTTTATGGTGTTGTGAATGTTGTATCTATGAAAAATTTGCTATTTGTCGTTATTTTTCTGTGGCACTTGAGCCAAGTTTTTGCGCAGCCTAGTCGCGCTCATTTTTTTTCTATTCAAGATGGTCTGACCAATCAACAGGTCTTGGACCTTGTTCATGATGATGAAGGATTTATGTGGATAGCGACAGAGCTTGGTTTAAATCGATTTGCAGGAAAAGCATTTAAGAGCTATTACGCTTTGGAGAAACCGGAAGGCTTGTTTATCAATAGTAATGAAATCAATACCTTACTGTACGATAATAAAAAAGTTTTTATAGGTACGCGTGCCAATGGGCTCAATGTTCTCGATCTGAAGACCAATAAATTCAGTTATTATACGCACGATTCGAATAATCCGAAGTCTATCGCCACCAACGATATTACGGACATGATCAAAGGTGCGGACGGCAATCTATGGTTGGCAACTTACCATCAGGGATTACAGTATTTTGACATCACAAAGGAAGAATTTCGCTGTTTCAATAAAAAGAGTTTGCCTGGTCTTCCCGAAAATAGTATCTGGTCGTTGGCTGAAGATAGAAACAGGACACTTTATATTGGTCATGTAAATGAAGGGGTGACCATATTTAATCCTATTAGTCAATCTTCCAAAAGATTGACTGTTCAAAATACAAATGGGCAATTGCCTGATAACGAAGTGAAAGCTTTGTTTTGTGATCGTTTCGATAACATTTGGATAGGTACCCGAAAAGGGCTTGCTGTCTATTCTCCTTCAACAGGTGAAATTATGCACATACCGTTGGCCGTAGCATCAAAAAATGGAAATGAACCATTTGTATATACGATTGAGGAAATCGGAAATACGATTTGGATCGGGGCTGAATCTTCTCAGCTTTTTCTTTTTCAACCAGCATATGGTTTTGATCAGCAAATCTCGGGTGTTAAAGAGCTAAAAACTATGGATTTGGGAAAGGGCAATAATGCAATGGTCCAACGTATTGTAGCAGATCGATTTGGGAATGTTTGGCTTGGGTTATATGGTGGAGGTGTTGGTGTTATAAATCATATACGCCCTTTTTTTAATGTATTCCCCGAAGAAAATACGCTGCCTGATCGCCTAGCAACAGTAAGTAATATCATCGTTCGCGATAGCCAAACAATTTGGCTAACAACAGAAGGATCGGGTATTATTGAGATGGACAAAGATGGTCGTTTGAACAAACAGATAACGCATAAGGAAGGCAGCCCGGACGATTTTATATTGACTGCTTTTAGCGATCACAATAAACATGTTTGGGCAGGTTTGCGGAAAGGTGGAGTAGCTGTTAGATATGCTGGCTCGTCCGCATGGCATGAAATTGATCTTGGAGAGCGCGTTACAGAAGTCCGTGCAATTTATGAAGATCACCGCGGAGGAATTTGGATTGCTGGATATCAAGGTATATTTATATATGATCCCATAAAACATACTGTAGAAAAAATACTGATTAATAACCCTATGTTAGGTGACTATGCGCCTAGGGCGCTAGTCGAGGACGGGCAGCACAATATGTGGGTAGGCACCTATGGACAAGGCCTCTATATCTACAACAGCAATCATCAATTAATTCGAAAAATGGATAGTGAGAATGGGTTACGAAATAATACCATCAACTATCTCTTGCGTGATAGGAATAATAACATTTGGGTGGCAACAAACCAAGGTTTAGCACTGCAGGAGTCTCAGAAAAAAATTGGAGACTTAAAAATATTGTCCGTTCCTGGCGGCAATGCCTGGCTGTTTATCAATGGTCTTGCGGAGGATCAGAATGGTCACATTTGGTGTTCGACGAAGTCTGGAATGCTCAGGTTCCTACCTTTAGAAAAGCGCTTTCTACAATATGATCAGTCATTTGGCCTACCACTTGGCGGGTTTATTAATGGTAGCGTGGGAAAAGATTTGAAAAATAGGCTGTTCTTTGGAATGCAAGACGGAATCTGTTATTTTGATCCGAATGAGATCCCCTCAAATCTACCGTTATCGCCTGTCCGGGTAAGCCGATTTATTGTTTTTAGATCCGGCGAATCAAATACCCAACAAGACGAATACCCCTCGCCTAAAAATGAGATTAACCTCAACTATAAGGAGAATAGCTTTCGTGTCGAACTTGCCGTAATGGATGTTGCGTTGGATGGATTGGTTGAATTCAGTTATCAACTACAAGGACTCAACAATGATTGGATCTTCCTTGGGAACGAGACGAATCTAGATTTTCGGAATATTCCATATGGGGATCATGAATTGTTGATACGGACGCGGATGAAGAATGGGCAATGGTCCAAGACATATGAACGACTGCTTATTAAGATCGCACCGCCGATATATTTAAGTTTAGGCGCTAAAATAGTTTATTTGATTCTGATACTGCTTATCGTTTATACACTCATATTCTTTTACTTCAAAAGAATGAAAGCGGAAACCGAATTGAAACTTAAAGAGAGGCAACATCAACAGGATGAGCAGCTGCACTCGGAGCGGATGAATTTTTATACGCGAATTACGCATGAGCTCCGTACACCATTGACACTTATTTTAGGGCCTCTGGATGATTTATCACACGAAGGGGAGCTGTCAGCAAAAAATAGAAGTTTGGTTCAGACTGTACAGAAAAGTGCAAATAGACTTTTTACGTTGGTGAATCAGCTTTTGGAGTTTCGCAAAGTGGAATCACAATTTAAACCTTTGGTACTTGAATCCGGATCTTTACGTGACTTGCTCAACGACATCATTCATAAATATAAAACGCTAAACACTAAGCCGCGACTTCAAATACTATCGGATTTTCCCGAAGTTGAAACTCGTACGCTGTTTGATGCCGAAATTATGCAATTGATTGTTGATAATCTTTTATCAAATGCCTATAAATATACAGATGCAGGTTATATCAGATTGAGTCTCAAATATGAGGAAACCAATCTTGCCAACTGGACGGTATTAACGGTAGAAGATACTGGTTGTGGTATTCCTGCTAAGGATATTGAACGAATTTTTGAAAAATTTTATCAAATCTCCAAAGTTGGAGTTCAAGGTACAGGAATAGGTCTAGCCTTAGTTAAGGAGTTAACAGCAATTCACCAAGGAAAAATAGGCGTAGTAAGTAAGGAAGGTGTTGGGACAACAGTTTCAGTCCGATTTTTATTAAATCGAGTGGTCTCTAAAAAATCTGAAGAACCAGCGTTAAGTGTGGAAGAAAGTCGTCCTTCGCTTGATCCTATTCGTCCGCTGATACTCTTGGTTGAGGATGATGTGGATTTGAGCGAATACATGGTGAAGGTGTTAAGCAATCATTATGATGTACTGACGGCCGAAAATGGAGCTATAGGATTTGAGCGTGCTCAAGCTGTCGTTCCTGATTTAGTGTTAAGTGATGTCATGATGCCCGATATGGACGGGTTTCTTTTGGCTGAAAAGCTCAAAGCAGAGCGGGTGACAAGTCATATCCCAATCATTTTATTAACTGCAAGAGATACCGATTTGGATAGACAACGTGGTTATGAGCTTGGGATTGATTCTTATCTGACTAAGCCCATTGGGAGCATGCTTTTGTTGAAACGTATTGAAAATCTTTTGCAGAAGCAAAAAATAATGAACGCCGTTGTATTGCAAAAGATAAAATCGGATAATCCGCCGGAACTAAAAGGTGAAATGATTGAAAAAGATAATTTATGGCGTGAGAATACATTCGTTCAGGATTTTATCACTATTGTAGAAGAGCATATGCAGGATGAAGTTTTGGACGCCGCTACGCTAGCAGAACGGATGAATATGAGCCAGTCCACACTGTATAGGAAACTTAAAGGGATTACGGGGAAGAATATCAACCAACTGGTACGTAAGATCCGGATACATAAGGCAGCCGAACTGCTTCGTTCCGGGAATCATAATGTGACTGAAGTTTCCTTCTTGGTCGGTATCAATAGTGCTATCTATTTTCGTCAATGTTTTAAAGAAGAGTTTGGCAAACTTCCGTCTGAATACCAAAAATCAGATGGAAAGGGGAAATAGCTTCCATAGGCCAAAAAATAAGCTCTAGGGGTTTCTAATCATTGATTTTGACCGAATATTGTATGTTTTTTGACGGATTTATATATGTTTTGGTGAGGTAAAACTCGCTAAGTTTGGCTTACAATTCAATTATAAATCTAGGGAGGAAGGGCAGCGATGCCGCTGATATAACCAATATAAACCATGGTGCGACATCTTTTTGTCTATTCTGACCTGATTATATTTTTTACTGTTTAATTAGCATAATTACTTTATGAACAACCTAAAAATTGTTTCTCTTTATACCCTGTTGAGCGTTGCGCCAACATTGGTATACGCACAACAAGGGAAAATTACGGGGCAGGTTTTGAACAAATCAAACGAACCGATTCTTGGCGCAAGTGTTATCGTCGAGGGGGCGGGTAAAGGGACGAAGACAGACATGTCAGGTAAGTTTGAACTCAATGCCAATAAAGGTATTCTCGTCGTATCATTTGTCGGGTATAAAACTTTAAAAATTCCATTGGATGGAAAATCAGATTTTACTATTCAGTTAGAACGTGATGAACATGTATTGGAAGATGTCGTCGTTGTAGGTTACGGTACGCAACGAAAGGCGACGTTAACGGGATCCATTTCAGAAGTAAAAGGAAAAGATCTCGTAAAAAGTCCGCAGCCAAATCTGTCCAACTCTTTAGCTGGAAGATTTTCGGGAGTGGTGATCAACAATCGTAGCGGAGAGCCTGGATACGATGGTTCATCAATCACGGTGCGGGGCCAAGCGACAACAGGTAGTAATGACGTGTTGGTTGTTGTCGATGGAGTGCCGGGGCAGATAGGTGGTCTGGAGCGCCTAGACCCCAACGATATTGAAAGTATCTCGGTTTTGAAAGATGCTTCCGCTGCAATTTACGGAAATAGGGCTGCTAACGGAGTAATTTTAGTAACCACCAAACGCGGAAAGAGTGGTAAGCCATCCATCACCTATAGCGGGAATCTTGGATTTAGTTCACCAACGAGATTGCCCAAAATGGCGGATGCGGCAACATATGCGCTATTGCGAAACGAAATCGCCTATGGTAACAGTTCTTCAGCGGGAATGAACCAAATCTATTCAGAAGAGCAGATCCAGAAGTTTAGGGATGGTTCCGATCCTTTATTGTATCCGAATACCAATTGGGCTGATGTCGCCCTGAAAAATACCGCCTTACAAAGTCAACAAAATCTATCTATTGCAGGGGGGACGGAGGATGTCCGCTATTTTATGTCCTTAGGCTCGGTCTATCAAGACGGGATCTACAAAAAAGGTGTCACGAAATATAAGCAATATAATTTTAGAACAAACCTGGAGGCCAATATAACCGATCGATTTAAAGTTGGCCTATCGCTTTCGGGCAGACAAGAAGACCGCAAATTCCCGATAGCGTCGGCAGGAGATATTTTCCGTTCGATCTACCGTGCTTACCCTACAGTAAGTGCATATTATCCGAATGGCTTGCCTACACGGGGCATCGAAGGCTCTAATCCAGCTTTAATGGTGACAGATATAGGTGGCACTGTTGTCAATCCCAAGCAGGTGTTTAACGGTATCCTCAAAGCGAGTTATCAACTTCCTTGGGTAGAAGGATTATCTGTAGATGGTTTTCTTTCAATAGATAAATCCACAAATTTTAGTAAGAATTTTAGTGTTCCGTATGTTTTAAATAATTACAGTCAAGAGAAAAATAGCTATGAGGAGTCGATTGTTGGCGGAAACAATAATAAAGCTACACTGACTGAGTCGCATACGAACGAGTCGTTGATTACAAGTAATATTAAGTTGAATTTCGAACGAAAATTTGGAGATCATGCTATCAATGCCTTTGTAGGATATGAGCAGAGTAAACGACATTTGGAGTATTTCGATGCACAGCGTTTCAATTATCTATCTACGCAATTGCCCGAATTATCCCAAGGTGGATCCGCTGCTACAGATTATCTCAACTCCGGATATAGCAACAATTACACCCGTAAAAGTATCATTAGCCGTATAGCGTATAATTATAGCGAAAAGTATTTGTTTGAAGGACAGCTCAGGGCTGATGGTTCGTCAATTTTTCCTTCAAATAAGCGTTGGGGGTACTTCCCTTCCGTGTCCGCTGGATGGCGAATCAGCAAAGAAGATTGGTTTTCCGACAAGATTGGATTTTTAGATGATTTAAAACTGAGAGCTTCTTACGGTAGCCTTGGAAACGATAATGTGGATGCATTCCAATATTTTGATAATTATACACTCGTGGGAAATGGATTAGTAGCACTTTTAAATGAAAAAAGTCAGATCGAGCCGAATGTTAAATTAGCGAAATTAGCCAATCCTGATATCACTTGGGAAGTATCGAAGAAGCTTGACGTCGGACTAAACGCACAATTTCTCAAGAATTTTACACTAGAGGCCATTTATTTCAAACAAAAGAGATCAGATATTCTGACCGAACGAAATGCATCGATTCCGGGAGTTTCAGGTATTGTCAATCCCTATAAAGAGAGTAGTTCCAAACCATTAGTCCCTTCGGAGAATATTGGCAGGGTGAATAGCGAAGGATTTGAAGGAACACTGTCTTATCAAAAACCGGGAGAATTTAGCTGGGGAATGTCGGGTAATTTTACCTTTGCTAAGAGTAAAATTATCTTTATTGACGAGGCAAGTGGGACATTAGATTACCAACGTCAGACAGGACGACCTTTGGGAACTTATCTGCTCTATAATGCTATTGGATTAAATAGAAATGAGGCAGATCTTAAAGGATCTCCGCAAGCTCCCGGTGCGCAAATAGGCGATTTAATTTTCGAGGATTATAATCAAGATGGTAAGATTACCGCAGATGATATGCTGCGGACAAAGTATGGAAATATACCACAGATCACCTATGGTTTTAGCTTAAATGCGGCTTATAAAAACTTTGATGCAGCAGTATTATTTTCTGGGCAAGCCAGGGTTAGCCAACATGTACTTCCCGAATCTGGTACGGTAGGAAACTTCTACAGCAGTTGGGCCGACAACCGATTTAATGCCGTTAATAACCCGAATGGCACATATCCAATGGTTCCCGAACGTGCTTCTTCTGCGGTCAGCGGAGGGCTGTATGGAAATAATTTTTGGTTGAATAATGCTTCCTTTCTGCGTTTGAAAAATGTTGAAATAGGGTATACACTGCCACATGAGGTTCTTTCGCGATGGAAACTGGGTGGACTGCGCTTCTACGCGAATGGATTCAATCTGTTGACTTGGACAAAAGTCAAAGATTATGATCCAGAGGGAAGTAGCGGCAGCGGACAATTTTATCCGCAGCAACGAATTATTAATGTAGGTGTAAATTTAAAATTCTAAGGAGGAACATAACAGATGAAATCTTTAAGTAAATATTTCCTGCCCTTGGCTTTGGGAACGACTATCTTTTCGGCTTGCAACAAAAACCTTTTGGACGTTACAGCAACTGATCGTATTTCTACAGAAGCTATTGAAACAGATACAGCCGTTTTAGAAGCCTTTGTCATCAATAGATATATTGGCGAGAAAATAATATCAAATGAGGCAGATGGTACTAATCCAGGCTTCGGTCGCGGATTTGAATATGCGCTGTGGTCTTCTCTCACAGACGAATCCATGTATACCAATGATGATAATACCTGGCTTATTACCCGGGGACAATTGTCTCCAGAAAATTTAGGTGCCGCCGGATCGCTTTGGGCGCGTAGCTACCGAAGTATCCGCGAGTGCAATTACGCTAAAAAAGTATTGGCTAATATACAGATGAGTACGTTGCATAAGCGCCAATTGGAAGGCGAACTTCAATTTATAAGAGCATTTAGGTATCATGATCTCATTCGAAATTTTGGACGCGTTGTGTTGGTGGGAGATACAGTATATGGATTGAAGGATGATCTAACCAAAGCAAGTCTTTTTGAGCGAAAATCCATGCAAGAAGGTATGGATTATGTGATCAAAGAATTGAATGAAGCGATTGAAAAGCTGCCTGCTGAAAATAACGACAAAACCTGGGTCGCTGGACGGGCCACAAAGGCTGCAGCCATGGCTTTAAAATCGAGATTACTTTTGTATGCTGCAAGTCCATTGTATAATGTCGGAAATTGGGCGGCCGCTGCCCAGGCAGCGCAGGAGGTGATCGCCCTAAATAAGTACAAGCTATACACGGGCGGATACCAATCGTTGTTTTTAACAGACCGAAATCCGGAAACTATTTTTGCAAGATACTACACCAAAAATGCCAATCACGTGCACCTCGAAATTGCCAACGGACCGAATGGCTATGGCGGATGGGGCGGAAATACACCATACCAAAACTTGGTCGATGCCTATGAAATGAAAAATGGAAAAGCCCCTTTCAATGAGGACGGCACCGTCAACACGGCTTCAGGTTACGATCCGAAAAATCCTTATGTTAACCGCGACCCCCGTTTTGACGCGACTATTTTATATAATGGCGCTTTATACAGGGGTAGGGCAGTGGAAACATATATACCAAAGGGGCAAGATAGTCCGCAAGGAAGTGACAACTGGAATACTTCTAAAACCGGATACTATCTGCGTAAATTTATGAGCGATGCCTATCCGCTTCAAAATCCTTGGGGTAATGCGGGATTTCAACCGTGGAATTACTTCCGCTATGCAGAAATCCTTTTGAATTTTGCAGAAGCAGCAAATGAAGCTTACGGTCCAGATGTGTTGCCTGCTGGTGGTAGCTTAACAGCGAGACAGGCTTTAAATTTGGTTAGAACACGGCCATCTGTCGATATGCCCGAAATTCCTATGGGACAGTCGAAAGATGAGTTTAGAAAGCAAGTGCGTTACGAGCGCAGAGTTGAGTTAGCGTTTGAAGAACATCGTTTTTACGATGTCAGAAGATGGAAGATTGCGATGGTAACAGAAAATATCCCTGCTTATGGCGTGACTATAGATAAAAATGGTGAGGGTTTTACGTATACACGCAAGGAAGCGCTTTCAGGACGCCGATTTGAAGAAAAGCACTATTGGCTACCGATTCCACGTTCTGAGATATTATCGTCGAATGGACAATTGGAGCAAAATCCTGGCTATTAATTAGCATATTTGTTTACGTAAGTTATTCATCCTCTTGGTTCTTTAATAAGAGTCAAGAGGATGTTTTTGAGAAATAAATCAACCTTTAATAAATCAAATACTCCATGCGATTAACACTTATTACATTTTTATTGATGAATATTGCGGCGGCAGTTTACGCACAAGAATACAAGTATGGCCCAGCAGAAAAAGATTTTGCGGGTTATCTATTCGCCTATTTTAAAGGGAACGCTGTAGCTGATGAGGCTGTGTGTTTTGCGATTAGCACTGATGGCTATACATATAGGGCTCTAAACGATAATCAACCCATCTTAGATTCAAAGGTTATCAGCAAAACTGGTGGTGTAAGAGACCCACATATTCTTCGTGGCGACGATGGGAAAACATTTTATATGGTGCTGACTGACATGACCTCCTCTAAAGGCTGGGACTCCAACCGCGGAATGGTCTTGTTGAAGTCCCAAGACCTTGTGCATTGGTCGTATCAAACAATCGACATTCAGCAGCGCTTTAAAGGCCAGGAAGCCTTGAAAAGGGTGTGGGCACCGCAGACAATATTTGATCCTTCGGTAGGAAAATATATGGTGTATTGGTCTATGCAGCATGGAAACGATCCCGATATCATTTATTACGCTTATGCTAATAAGGAGTTTACCGATTTTGAGTCTGATCCTAAAGTACTTTTTCTGCCGAAAAACGGTAAATCTTGTATTGATGGCGATATTATTGAAAAGAATGGTCTATTCTACCTCTTCTATAAAACTGAAGGTCATGGCAATGGTATCAAACTAGCGATAACAGACTCTCTGACATCAGGAAAATGGATTGAACAGCCAGGGTATAAACAGCAGACGAACGATGCTGTGGAAGGATCTAGCGTCTTTAAGATCAATCAGTCCGACAAATACATCCTTATGTATGATGTATATGGCAAAGGAAAATATCAATTTTGCATCTCTGATGATCTTGATCGTTTTAAAGTTATTGATCATGAAATTGATATGGATTTCCATCCAAGACATGGTACCATTATCCCCGTTTCCAGACAAGAATTACTTGATCTGACCAGCAAATGGGGAAAACCAAAAGACATGCAATTCACATTTAGAAAGAATCCAGTTTTGGATGGTTTTTATGCTGATCCGGATGTACTCTATTCCAATAAAACCAAAAAATACTACATTTACCCTACGAGCGATGGTTTTGACGGTTGGGGCGGCTATTATTTTAAGACCTTTTCGTCCCCGGACCTCAGCAAGTGGAAAGACGAGGGGGTGATTTTGGACCTGAAAGAAGATGTTGCCTGGGGACCTAGAAATGCGTGGGCACCAACAATTACGGAAAAGAAAGTTAAGAACGACTATAAATACTATTATTATTTCACGGCGGCGCAAAAGATAGGCGTTGCGGTAGCAGATTTGCCGACAGGGCCTTTTAAGGATTCGGGAAAGCCATTGATAGATTTTAAACCTGAAGGTGTAAAAGGTGGTCAGGAGATAGATCCAGCAGCGTTTAACGATCCAAAATCTGGGAAAAGCTACCTATATTGGGGAAATGGCTATCTAGCGGTAGCTGAACTCAACAAGGATATGGTTAGTATCAAGAAAAACACTGTAAAAGTCATAACTCCTGATAAGACGTTTCGCGAAGGTGCATATGTAGTCTACCGTAAAGGCCGCTATTATTTCTTTTGGTCAGAAGACGATACACGGAGTGAAAATTATCGGGTACGTTATGGAACAGCCACTTCCCCCGATGGACCGATCACTGTTCCTGAAAATAATCTAGTCTTACAAAAAGATCCTGCAAAGGGGATATATGGAACAGGACATAATTCTATTTTGCAGATTCCAGGAAAAGATGAATGGTATATTGTTTACCATCGTTTTAATTATCCCAAAGGCATCGAAATGGGTGACGCTGCAGGATTTAATCGCGAGGTGTGTATGGATCGGTTGTATTTCGACGATGAGGGCCATGTAATACCAGTAGTTCCCACGCTTTAATCACTAAACCAAATCTACATATAATTAAAATGAAAAGAATAATAAGAAAGTTGGCCGTGTTAGCGATCTCCAGCTATATAGGTATCAATAACCTATATGCACAGCCCGGGTTTGGCATCGCCGAACGCGTAAACTCAGACTGGCGCTTCCATTTGGGGGACATGGAGATAAAAGCGGGAACGGAAATGAATCGCGTTGGATGGCAACAGGTGAGTTTGCCTCATGATTGGAGTGTAAAATACCCGTTAAGTCCTAATTTAGCCAGCGCGACAGGATATTTGCCCGGCGGCATAGGATGGTACCGCAAACAATTGACTATACCCGCAGACGATCAGGGTAAAAAGATTTTTATCTATTTTGAGGGAGTGTACAACCGAAGTGAAGTCTTTATCAATGGTAAATCTGTTGGCAAAAGGCCTAATGGTTATGTGTCCTTTTCTTACGATATTACGCCATTTATTGAGTTTGGCAAAGAAAATACCATAGCCGTTAGGGTAGACCATAGCCAAAGCGCCGATTCGCGGTGGTATACAGGGTCTGGAATCTATCGGGATGTATGGATTGTTAAGGCCAATCCGCTGCATATCGACCAATGGGGCGTGTACGCCTATCCAGAAATGAAAGGTGGAAAGGGAATTTTAAATACCGAAGTAACTGTGGTCAATAGCGCTGCAGCATCTTCTGCAGTTGCAGTCGAGCAGCAGTTGATTGACATGACAGGCCGTATTGTCGCAAAAAAAACGCAAAAAGTACAGGTCGGTGCCACTGATAAGGCAACCGTACAACAGCAGTTGACCGTGTCGAACCCCAAACTATGGAGTTTGGATCAACCCCAACAATATACCTTACGGACAATTGTGACGCAAAATGGACAGCAGATCGATCGGTCGGAGGTGAAGACTGGTTTCAGAGCATTTACGTTCGATGCCAACAAAGGGTTTGCTTTAAATGGAGAGTGGATGAAGGTAAAAGGAGTGTGTTTGCACCACGACGCTGGAGTATTGGGAGCTGAAGTGTATCCAGAAGTATGGCGTCGACGTCTCCTAACCTTAAAATCACTGGGAGTCAATGCTATTCGTACAAGTCATAATCCGCAGGCATCTTCGTTGTATGCACTATGTGACGAGCTTGGTCTTTTGGTGATGGATGAAGCTTTTGATGAATGGGAATTTCCAAAAAGAAAATGGTTGCAGGGGTGGAATTTTGGTACGCCCGGCTTCGAAGGATCATACGACTTTTTTGAATCTTGGGGAGAGCAGGATCTTGCTGACATGGTCAAAAGAGATCGCAATCACCTTTCGATTTTTGCGTGGAGTATAGGCAATGAAGTGGATTATCCAAATGATCCTTACTCACATCCTATTCTTAACGGAGAAAAGAAAGAGGGTGGCTTTACACAAGCTTCGTATGGGGGCTACAAAAAGGATGCACCCGATGCGATGCGGTTGGGTGATATTGCCAAACGCTTGGTCGCGGTTGTAAAAAAATACGATAAAAGCAGAGCGGTTACAGCAGGGCTTGCAGGTGTAGCAATGTCTAACGAAACCGCCTATCCAGGCGCACTTGACATCGCTGGATACAATTATACAGAAAGCCGTTATCAACTGGATCATCAACGCTTTCCCGAGCGCGTTATTTTCGGCAGCGAAAATAGACATGATCTTTCTGCTTGGTTAGCGGTACGTGACAATGCGCATATTTTTGGTCAATTTCTATGGACAGGAATCGATTATCTCGGCGAATCCGGACGTTGGCCTTCCCGGGGATTCTATTCGGGACTGCTGGATTTTGCGGGATTTGTCAAACCGAGAGGTTATTATCGCCAATCGCTGTGGTCGGATAAACCTATGGCTTACTTAGGTACTTATCCATTGAAAGGAGGGGCAGGAGCAACCGATGTGTGGTCGGCATTGGAGTCGGAGGAAGGACAGCGCAAGAATGAAGCCCCTTCTATGGACGCTTGGCCAATTTGGAATTATCAAGAGGGACAACAAATTCGGGTCGTTTGCTATACTAATAGTGCGCAGGCACGATTGGAACTCAATGGTAAGCTTGTTGGCGAAGAAAAGAAATATGATGAGAAAACAGGTATTATCTTTTGGGATATTCCCTATACTTCGGGCAAATTGGAAGTTGTAGGTTTAGACAATGATAAAAAGGAGATCGTCCGTCATGCAATACAATCAACTCAACGGCCCACGGCTATTCATGCCACCATTCTTGGAGAACAAGACATAAAATCGGGCGCAATCATTCAAATTGCCTTGCAGTTGGTAGATGCCAACGATGAACCCGTCATACTGTCAGAAGATGAAGTAACCTGCGACCTCATTGGAAATGCACGACTGCTGGGAATGGAAGCAGGAAATAATGCCGACATGGGCGATTATACTGATAACAAACAGCGGGTATATCATGGTAAGATGATTGCTTATGTTCAAGTATTGGGCCAATCTGGCGACAAAGTCGATATAAGGTTCACATCACCTTGGCTAAAAACAGCAACGGTACAGTGTCTGGTAAAATAAGGGCATAATAAGTGACAAGAAATAGGAAGGCTGGTTGATTTAATTAGCGTTTTAAATCATCAAGCTAAAAGAGCATTGGAAGTTTTTCCAATGCTCTTTTTATTTAAGGTGAATTGATAAACTGACTTCGTTATAAAATAACGTAATGCGATTATATTAAATAAAAAAAATTATTAAATACTTTTTTTATTGTAAATTTTATTATTAATTTAGCTTCAAGATAAATCTAAAGACTGACTCAATTATATCCATGCGTTTAATCATATGCCTTTTATGTGCCATTGGTACAATGTTGGCCAAAGGACAAGAGCTGTACATTTTAAAATCTACCCATCTTTCTGGAGTAGATTCCGGCTACGTCTATATACCAAAGATGAAGCCGGGCAACCGAGCCTTACCTGTTGTATATGTGCTGCATAGTCATGGGGCAAATTATAAAAGTCTTTCAAAATTTGTCGATTTTCAGGCATTGAGCGATCAATATGGCTTTGTAGTGGTATGCCCTGACGGTCTTCGGACGAGCTGGTTTTTAGACAGTCCACAAAAAGATGGTTCTCAATTCGGACAGTTTCTGACTGAGGAATTGATGCCCTACATTCAGCATAAATATCATACGGATCGTGAAAACTCATTTATTACGGGTGTGAGTATGGGGGGGCATGGTGCACTTTGGCTCTTTTTTAACTATCCATCATTTTTTAAAAGTGCTGGCAGCAGTTCGGGAGTTGTCAATCTGAGACATTCGGCTTTCAAGAAAACAAGTCTAGCCCAACATTTAGGTCAATACAGCGATCAAAATCCATTATTCGATCGTTTTAGTGTCATCCATAATGTCCATAAGGTCGCTGGGAGTGAAAAGACATTTATTTTTGATTGTGGTACTGAAGATTATCTATATGGGGCCAATAAGTCCCTTCGGGATAGTTGTGATGTACTCAAGATCAAATCGACTTATATTGCGCAGCCCGGCGCTCATACCTCTGGCTACTGGGCCAAAACCATTCCGGTTCATTTCGCTTATTTTAATCGTCTGATCCATTAATCGATAACCTATATGTTTTATTCACCTTATACTGATCCTTTAGTCCGGCAACAAAATAGTGTATCTCTGGTTCTTACGCCGGTATTTGGCGCGTATTTTTTAAATTATTTACTGCAATTAACTTCATATGAATTGGTTTAAATCTTTTTTTTCTATTTTATTGATTTCTGTCACACTCTCCTCGCAGGGGCAGACTGTAGCATCATACGATGTATTGATCGTTGGTGGCGGTGCTAGTGGTGTTGCGGCAGCTTTGCAGGCAGCGCGGTTGGGAAGTAAGGTTCTTGTCGTAGAAGAGACAGGCTGGTTGGGCGGTATGCTCACGTCGGCTGGAGTGTCGGCTATTGATGGTAACCATCGTATGCCCTCGGGAATATGGGGTGAATTTAGGGCAGAACTTTATGCGTATTATGGTGGTCCAAAGGCAGTGGAAACGGGTTGGGTAAGTAACACCTTGTTTGAGCCTTCGGTAGGAAACCAGATACTAAAAAAAATGGTTGGCGCCGAAAAAAATATTGCCGTTTGGTATAAAAGCAACCTTTTAGATCTGAAAAAACAGGCTAAAGGCTGGACTGTTGCCATTGAACGGAAAGGGAAAAAGAAAACCGTAAGCGCTTCTATTTTAGTCGATGCGACGGAGTTGGGGGATCTCTTGCCGCGTGCGGGTGTTGCTTACAGCATCGGTATGGATAGCCGCTACGATACGAAAGAAGAATTTGCTCCCGAAAAGGCCAATTCAATAATTCAAGACCTTACTTATGTCGCTATCCTGAAAGACTATGGTGCCGATCCAAAGAGATTGCTAAAGAAACCTCAAGGTTATGATCCTAAAGAGTTTGAACATGCCTGTGATGTTAAAGATCCTGCTTCACACAGCAATACGCCTATCATCAATTGTGATCAAATGATTACCTATGGCAAATTGCCGAATGGAAAATACATGATAAACTGGCCTAAAGACGGAAATGATATCTACCTGAATATTATCGAGATGTCGCCAAAGGCGAGGGCGGTGGAATTGCAAAAGGCGAAAGATCATACCTTACGTTTTGTATATCATCTTCAAAGTCAGCTGGGTTTTAAAAACTTGGGGCTTGCCGATGATGAATATGATACGGCCGATAAACTTCCCTTTATTGCTTATCATCGCGAGTCTAGACGTGCTAAAGGCTTGGTGCAGCTTACATTGCCTTATGTGCAGAGTCCTTATCAGCAGGAGCTGCCTTTGTACCGCACAGGTGGGATAGTAGGCGATTATACCATCGATCATCATCACCTGAAGAACCCGGATGCACCCAAAATTGATTTTGTTAAGATTCGGGTACCATCCTACAATGTACCCCTTGGAAGTTTGATTCCTGAGAAAATAGCGGATTTTATTGTTGCTGAAAAAAGCATCAGTGTGAGCAATATTGTGGCTGGGGCCACCCGCCTTCAGCCAGTTGTATTGGGTATTGGTCAAGCTGCTGGAGTGCTGGCAGCGCTGTCTGCAAAACAAGCTGTTACTCCCAAAGATCTTTCATTAAGGGAGGTACAGCAAGTACTTTTGGACAATCATGCCTATCTCATGCCCTTTATCGATGTTGATCCAAAAGATAGTTGGTTTCAGGCAATCCAACGTGTTGGAGCAACTGGCATTCTTAAAGGAAGAGGTGTACCCTACAAATGGGCCAATCAGACTTGGTTTTATCCCGAACACCGCATAAGCGAAGTAGACCTGATCGATGGTATGCGTAGTTATTATCCAGTTGCCGATAAAGTCGCTGGCTCGGGGGCCGATGTGACAGCAGAATTTTTTGCGGCGCTATTGCTCCAGGTCGACCCCACTTTGAATAAAGATAAAATCAGGTCCGTCATTGCAGCAAAAGAAAATCAAGTGTTAACAAGGGCTCAAGTGGCGGTTGTGCTGGATCATATCCTAAAGCCGTTTGAACGGCCGGTGGATTTTACCGGCCAATTTATAGCAACAAAAAATTGATTTCCGAACGCATAGAAAAACGAGATGACACCAATTTTACCAAATTCTACAGCGACTCCACAGCAGCGAAACGATAGTTTGGATGTTCTGCGGGGAATTGCCATCCTTTTAATGGTGCTTTCATCGAGCATTTCATTTGGAAACCTGCCTGCTTGGATGTACCATGCACAGGTGCCACCGCCAAAACATGCATTTGATCCCAGTGTAGCAGGTGTAACCTGGGTAGATCTGGTTTTTCCGATTTTCCTTTTTACGATGGGTGCGGCCATCCCATTGGCTATGCGGAAAAAAGTGGCTAACCTAAACGCTTTGCCTATCTTGGGTACAATTTTTAAGCGTTTTGTTGCCTTATTCTTTTTTGCCTTATTTTCTTTTTATATGCGCGCTTGGGTGATGCGTTCTGAGCCTGGTACATCGCACTATATGATGTCTATCATCGGCTTTATCTTACTCTTCTTAATTTACGCAGATTTAAAGTCCTATTTGCCGATGCGGACCGCGAGACGTGTTCACGTAGTGGCCCTGTTGCTATCTGTAGGGATGCTATATCTGGTGTATGCACAGACGGATAGATTTACCCTCCAGAAAACAGATATTATTATCTTGGTGTTGGCCAATATGGCTTTGTTTGGGACAGTATGGTGGTGGCTGACGGCGAAATCCATCTGGTTACGTATGGCGATTTTACCATTTATTATGGGCGTTTTTTTGGGAGCCAAAGAAGTCGGTAGTATCAACGAATTTATATACAAACTCAGCCCTGCGACTTGGCTTTATCAATTTTATTACCTCAAATACCTCTTTATTATCCTTCCGGCGACAGTTGTCGGCGAGTGGATCATTGCTGATACATCGTTGGCTGAAAAACCCAGCATGCAGCGGTCTCAACTGGCATTACAAGGCTTGCTTTGTGCCTTTCTGATTGGACTGAATGTCTTCAATCTCTATATGCGTTATCTCGATATCAATATCGGACTTAACCTGATGTTGATCTTTTCACTATGCTTCTGTTTAGGCATTTTTCGAAAGGGCGAAGCACTGACATTACAGGCAAAAATGGCTGTACTCGGAAGTTATCTGCTTTTTTTAGGACTGATCTTCGAAGCGTATGAAGGGGGAATAAAAAAGGATTATTCCACATACAGCTATTATTTTGTCTGTACAGGCTTAGCCTGTTATGCGCTAACAATGCTGTGTTGTATCGAGAAACTTGCTTTTGGAAAACCGCTGTTTCAAGGTATAGCACTGGTTGGTAAAAATCCGATGGTCGCCTATACCGCAGGAAATCTAGTGTTGATCCCGCTATTGGCGCTTACGGGATTACAGAGCGCTCTTGATCAGATGGGGGCACAGGGTGCTTTTGGGGGAGTGATGCGCGGTGTATTATTCACCGGAATTGTGGCGCTGTTGACGATCGTGAGCAGCCGATTAAAACTTTATTGGAAGTCATAAAATGAATGAATTATTAGAACAAACGGTGGAGCTTCGCAAAGGGCGTAAGGCACTTCCGCCTATTTTTTGGATCTCCACAACATGGTTTGCCATGGGGCTACCTTTTGTTGCCCTTTCGGGTGCGAGCTCCATTATGTATAAAAATTTGGGGGTATCGGACGCACAGATTGCTTTTTGGACCTCATTGATTATGCTGCCCTGGACAATAAAACCCTTATGGGGACCTTTTTTGGAACTGTATAAGACCAAGAAATTTTTTGTCTATACCACGCAGCTGCTCACGGGGCTACTCTTTGGTCTGCTTGGTCTTACGCTGCAGTTGGATCATTTTTTTAGCTTCTCCATCGCCTTATTGACACTGATTGCATTCAGTGGTTCCACACATGATACCGCAGCCGACGGGGTATATTTGAATGAACTGAATGCAAAACAACAGGCAAAATATGTCGGCTGGCAAGGTGCTTTCTATAATGTCGCCAAAGTGTTTTCTGGCGGCGTACTCGTTTATTTGGCGGGGCAATTGGAGCAGGAAATCGGCATTAAATCCGCGTGGATGGTGGTGATGTTTGCTTATGGATTTATTATGTTGGGCATTGGATTGTACAGTATACGTGCTTTACCTGCTCACGATGAAGCTCCCAAATCCACTTCTTTAAAGGAAGGAATGGATACGCTTAAAGACGTTATCATAACTTTTTTTCAGAAAAAGAATATTTGGTTTAGTTTGCTTTTTATTGTCTTTTATCGTTTTGCTGAAGGGCAGGCCATTAAGATCACCCCCTTATTTTTTAAAGCGCAACGTACCGAAGGTGGCCTTGGCCTGAGTACTTCGGAAATTGGATTGCTTTATGGTGTATTTGGTGCCATAGCTTTTGTGTTGGGGTCGATTGTCGCAGGGCATTTTGTATCCAAAAAGGGCTTAGACCGGAGAACACTTATGATCCTTTGTTCCTTCTTTAATATTCCATTTGTAGCTTATGCATTTCTTGCAATTACATTGCCGACAAACCTTTATCTCATCGCTACTGCTGTCGCCATCGAGTACTTTGGATATGGTTTTGGCTTTATCGGAATTATTCTTTTTATCATGCAAAATATCGCCCCAGGTAAATATAAAATGGCACATTACGCTTTTGGAAGTGGTCTTGTCAATCTAGGATTTATGATTCCTTCGATGATCAGTGGCTGGCTAAGTGATCATCTGGGGTACAAGGAATTTTTTATCTGGGTATTAGTTTCTACTATTCCGGCCTTTTTGGTTTCCTGGTGGGTTCCGTTGCGAAAACCCGAAAAAGTGCATACGGACGAAAATAATTAATGCATATGAATATACTTTTTTATAGGAACTGGAAGGGCTTATTGTTGCCTTTTTTTTTACCGGCATTGACTTTAGCGCAATCAAAGGATATTGATTCTACGTTTGATAATCAACATTATCGCGCAAGGCTTGAGTTTTTTAAAGCGGTGCCCAATCAGAAGGACGAAATCGTTTTCCTTGGCAATAGCATTACCGAAGGTGGAAAATGGCAAGAAATCCTCCAGCGGAAGCATGTGATCAATCGTGGGATTAGCGGCGATGTGACTTACGGTATTTTAGCACGACTAGACGAGATATTAGCGTCCAGACCACGAAAAATATTTCTGCTCTGTGGGGTGAACGACATGAAAAGAGGAATACCACTTTCCATTATTTCAACGAATATAGAGAGGATAATAAAGCAGGTTAAAAAGCAGTCGCCAAATACAGCGCTTTTTGTGCAAGGACTTCTACCTGTGAATGAATCTTTGTTACCAAAAAGCTATGAAGAAGTACGAAATGAAAAGATTGTGTCGCTGAACAATGCTTTGAAAGAATTGTGTACGGCACATCAAGTTCGTTTTGTAGACTTACAGCCGATATTGGTGGACGGTAATGGGGAATTAAAAGCTGAGCTAACAATTGATGGCTTACATCTGAAGCAAGCCACTTATTTAATTTGGGCCAATTATTTAAAACAGCAAAAACTCTTATGACGTCGCTGGAATCTTTTAAGGTATTTCCAGCAGCTGGAAAGTATCTTCGGGGCGGTGTTTGTTTACATTTCCTCATTGGAATATGTCTATCGGTATTTTCCCAGTCCCTCTCAGCTCAGGAGACTAAAATAGATAGCAGTTACGCCAACTGGTATTATCAACAACGAATGGCCTATTTCGAACAAAGTCCAACCATTAAAGGAGCAATCGTGTTTTTGGGAAATAGTATTACTGAACGGGCAGAATGGCAGGAATTGCTTGCAGATTCAAGATATCCTGTACTGAACAGGGGGATAGGCGGAGATAATTCGTTTGGGATTCTTGCGCGTATAGATGAGGTGTTGCGCGGACGTCCGCAGGCAATTTTTCTGATGGATGGCATTAATGACCAATTCCGAAAGCTTCCGCAGGAAGTGTCGGTCAATAACTACAAGCGTATCATTAAACGAATAAAAAAGATCTCACCAAAGACCCTTATCTATCTTCAGAGTGCCTTACCGATCAATGAAGAACTAACAAAAGAGCCTTATACAAAAGGTAGAAATGTGTTGGTTCCGGTCTTAAATGAAAAACTAAGACAGCTTGCAGCAGATGAAAATATCCCATTTGTTGATCTCTGCCCACTTTTTCAGGACAATGAGGGAAGACTTAACGCAATTTACTCAGCTGATGGTGTGCATCTGATACCCAGTGCCTATATAAAATGGGTACAATTATTAAAAGAAAAGAAATATTTATGAGAATTACAGGAACATTTATTGACGAGATTTCCCACGATATTCCGCACCAGAACTGGGGGGCAGAAGAATGGGATCGGGATTTTGCATATATGAAGGCAATTGGTATAGACACTGTTATTATGATTCGCAGTGGCTATCGTAAATTTATAACCTATCCATCAGCTTATCTGATGGACAAATATGGCTGTTTTAGACCATCGTTGGATCTTGTAGAGCTTTATCTGCAGCTTGCAGACAAGTATGATATGAAATTCTATTTTGGGCTTTATGACAGCGGTATTTATTGGGAGACAGGAGATCTGAGTCACGAAATCGATTCCAATCAATATGTAATTGAAGAGGTTTGGGCTAAATATGGGCATTATAAAAGCTTCGGTGGATGGTATATCAGTACGGAAATCAGCCGTAAGACGAAAGGAGCTGTTCATGCTTTTCGTACACTTGGGTTACAGTGCAAGGCGGTCAGTGGGGGCTTGCCGACATTTATATCGCCCTGGATTGATGGAAAAAAAGCTGTGCTTGCCGCTTCTCCCGAGCTTAGTAAAGCCGATGCAGTTTCGGTATTGGAACATGAACGGGAATGGGGCGAAATTTTTGAAGGTATACAAGGAGCGGTCGACGCAGTGGCCTTTCAGGATGGACACATTGATTACGATGAGCTTCCCGATTTCTTTGAGGTCAATAAGAAATTGGCTGATAAATATGGTATGGCCTGTTGGACGAATGCCGAATCTTTTGACCGGGATATGCCGATTAAATTCTTGCCGATCAAGTTTGATAAACTAAGATTAAAGCTTGAGGCTGCGGCAAAGGCTGGCTATGATAAAGCAATTACGTTCGAATTCTCCCATTTTATGAGTCCACAGTCCGCTTATTTACAGGCAGGACACCTTTACAATCGGTACCAAGAATATGCCCTGAACAACAATTGGTGATAGGGATCACGTGTTTAAAGCACGCCAAATGACGACAAAAAGTAATCTCGAAGAAGTTAGAGAACAAGACATAGCATTATTGATAAGAGTAGGCCAGAGATTTTAAATGGCCTTTAAAGAGCAAATTCATTTATATATGAATCATTATAGTACAATTTACAAAGACGAATTATTTAATCATATTCTTCCTTTTTGGACAGCACATTCCCTAGATAGGGATTATGGGGGGTATTTTACCTGCCTGGATAGAAGAGGTGAAGTTTTTGATACGGATAAGTTTATGTGGCTGCAGGGGCGACAAGTTTGGCTTTTTTCGAGCATTTATAACAAGATTGAAAGCCGTTCCTCCTGGTTGGACATCGCAATGCATGGCGCCGACTTTATGGAAAAATACGGTCGCGATGACGAAGGGAACTGGTATTTTTCACTCGATCGACAAGGGAAAGCGCTTGTAAAGCCTTACAATATTTTTTCAGATTGCTTTGCTGCCATGGGGTTTGGTGCCTTATATACGGCAACCCAGGAGCAACGTTATGCAGAAATTGCGCAACATACCTTTCACAATATATTGAAACGCCGGAACCATACCAAAGGCATATACGACAAAACAGTTCCCGGGACGCGTCCATCAAAGAATTTTGCGTTGCCCATGATTCTTAGTAATCTCTCCATCGAATTAGAGCACTTATTGGATCCTACTTTGGTGCAAGAACTGATTGAAGATGTTGTGGTCGAGGTGATGGATGTATTCTATAAAGAAGATCAGGGACTTGTCTTTGAGAATGTAAGTCCCAATGGTGCATTGCTGGATAGTTTTGAGGGAAGATTGCTTAATCCTGGACATGCCATAGAGGCCATGTGGTTTATGATGGATTTGGGGGAAAGATTGCAGCGACCAGCGTTGATTGAAAAAGCCATGCGCGTTGGTGTCCGTATGCTGGAGTATGGATGGGATGAGAAATATGGAGGTATATTCTACTTTATGGATGCGCAGGGTAAACCGACCCAGCAGTTGGAATGGGACCAGAAGTTATGGTGGGTGCACTGTGAAACACTGGTCTGTATGGCGAAAGCTTGGGTACTAACGGGAAATGAAGAGGCTAAACGTTGGTTCGAACGGGTTCATGAATATACTTGGACGCATTTTAGGGACCCCGAACATGGCGAATGGTTTGGCTACCTCAATCGAAGAGGTGAGGTATTGCTCGATCTTAAAGGCGGAAAATGGAAGGGGTGTTTCCATGTTCCCCGTGCATTATGGAAGGTATATGAGGTATTTGAAAAAGCAAAAATAATCGTGTAACTTAACTGCTATGGATGCTCTCAATGGAATAAATGCGTTGACCTTAGTTTTTGCTGCGATATTGCTCTTTGCGATTGCGTATCGGTTTTATGGCTTGTTTCTCGCAAATAAATTGCTCAGACTGAATGGCGCTCGTCAGACACCGGCGGTGGAGTTTGCAGATGGACACGATTATGTAAAAACCGATAAGAAAGTACTGTTCGGTCATCATTTCGCGGCAATCGCCGCGGCAGGACCACTAGTTGGTCCAGTGCTCGCGGCACAGTTTGGTTATCTACCGGGGGCTCTGTGGATACTAATTGGTTGTGTATTAGGTGGCGGTGTGCACGATATGGTCGTGCTTTTCGCTTCTGTACGACATAAAGGAGAAAGTTTAGCGACCATTGCCTCCAAGGAGGTCAGTAAGCCTATTGGAGCAGTTGCCGGTATTGCGGTACTTTTCATTTTGATTTTGACCTTGGCCGGTTTATCGTTAGCCTGTATCAGTGCAATGCATGAGGCGCCATGGTCATTATTTACGATTATATTAACAATGCCCATTGCTATTTTAATGGGCTTGATGATGCGCTACCGTGAAGGCTCGGTTACCTTGGCAAGTATCATTGGTGGTGTGCTACTGATTGGTGGTATTATCTCAGGTCACCACCTGATGCAAATTCCTACTTTCCACGCGCTTTTCAACTGGGATGTAAAAACGATTTCCATCGGTATTGCTGTATATGGTTTTTTTGCTTCAGTATTGCCCATCTGGCTATTATTGGTCCCAAGAGATTACCTTTCGACCTATCTCAAAATAGGTACAATTGTGATGCTTACGGTAGGAATATTTTTTGTCGCACCAACCATTCAGATGCCTGCTCTGACCGCATTTATCCATGGTGGTGGGCCAGTCATTGCAGGTCCTGTTTTGCCTTTTATCTTTATTGTCATTGCTTGTGGTGCCATATCAGGTTTTCACGCTATTATTGCAACAGGCACGACGCCCAAAATGATCGGTAATGAACGCGAGATCTTGTTTGTTGGCTATGGCGCCATGCTTGTCGAAGGCTTTGTCGCGCTGATGGCTTTAATTGCAGCTTGCACGTTGATGCCGGGGGATTATTTTGCCATCAATACACCAGTAGCCGACTATGCACAATTTTTAGCCCAGCATCCGCATCTTTCAGCGGTGGATTTACAGCATTTTATCGATCGAATTGGTGTGGACCTTCACGGTCGAACGGGAGGGGCAGTATCCTTGGCTGTCGGAATGGCCCATATCTTTGATAAAGTCCCTTTTATGAACGATATTATGGCCTATTGGTACAATTTCGCTATTATGTTTGAAGCCGTGTTTATCCTTACCGCAATCGATGCAGGTACCCGGGTGGGACGCTTTTTCCTACAGGAAATGCTCGGAACCGTTTTTCCTAAATTTAGTGATAAAAACTGGAAACCAGGTGTATGGATTTGCAGTGCCTTGTTTACGTTTTCGTGGGGATATTTGGTTTATACCGGTAATGTAAGTAGTATTTGGCCATTATTTGGTATCAGCAATCAGCTGTTGGCCGCTTGTGGTCTAATTGTGTGTACAACGATGCTCATCCGAATGAACAGGCGAAAATATGTCTTGTTTGCTGCCATTCCAGGTGTTTTTATGGCCATAATCACCTTTTGGGCGGGCTATCTTCAGGTTGTGCAAGGTTACATACCCAAAGGTCAATATCTACTGGCTGGATTGGCTATTGCGGCGATGTCCCTTATGGCGATTGTTTTTATTGGAACGTTTAAGAAGTGGATACACCTCGCTCAAACGAAAACCGAAGTAAAAGATCCCTATGGAGAGGTCGTCAAGGAACGAGTAGAAAGGTAAAATAGCGTGGATTTTATTGAAATCCACGCTTTATGTTTAATCGATAATGGAAAGTAGTCGGTCTCGGATAAGAAGGCAGGCGCCTAAAGCTGCAAGTTTTTCCCCATTATTTGAATTGGCAAGTTTGGTGTCCTTGTTGACAATAGACAATGAAAATTTATTGACTGCATTCTTTAGCGGTAACATCAGATATTCCTCACTTTTAGCTAAAATTCCACCAACAATGATGATTTCTGGATTAAAAATATTGATTAACGTTGCGAGCCCGCGACCTAGTTTTTCCCCAAGCTCATTGATGAGCTCAATAGCAAGATTATCATCTTTTTTTGCAGCTGTTATAATATCGCTGAGCCGGATATCTTCCAGATTGTTAAATTTTTTTGTCAAAATACTAGTTGCGCCATTTTTTATTTCCGCAATGACTCGGTTACGAAGGGCAAAACCAGATGCTTCCGTTTCAAGACAGCCCTTTTTTCCACAGCGGCAGATGATATCGTTGTCAAATATCGGAATATGGCCAAATTCACCCGAGAAACCGGATTTTCCATAATAAATCTTTCCATTGATCAAAATTCCTAGTCCGATGCCATTGTCCACATTGACAAAAAGAGCATCTTTCTCATCCTTTAAAATTCCACTCGAAAACTCTCCATAGGCAAGCGCCTTACTATCGTTTTCAAGATAGGTGCGCAATTGTAGTTCCTGCTCAAAATATTTCGATAGGGGATCTTCATAAAAATTAAAATAACTGTAGGAATAACCTGTTCGGTAGTTAATGCGACCAGATAAATTAATGCCGACACCCAATATTTTATCTTTTTGAATCTGATGCGTTGCAATAAACTGGTTGATCTCCCGACAAATATTTTGAAGCGATTCCTGGTTATTTTCCAAGCGATGGGGAATTTCTTCTTGTGTAGCAACAATGTCTTTTTTCATATCCATCACCACGATACTGAGATGATCATGGCTTACTTGGACGCCAACAAAAAAGGCTGCATTTGCAAGTAGACCATAGGAATTCGGTTTTCTACCAATTCCCGAAGTCGACTTTCCATTGTCCTGGACCAATGCATCTTCCATAAGTTCATTAATAGATTCGTTGATTTTTGGGATACTGATGTTGAATTCCTTGCTCAGTTCAGGAATAGTTGAAGGCCCCTTGGTCGCAAAAAAGGTCAAAATCTCCTTTTTAAGCAAAATATTTTTATAGGCTACACCGCTATAGCTTGCATCATGTAAGTCACTCAAGAATTTTATACTCATAACTGTGTTACGTTAACTTATGGGTAAATATAGTAAATATATCATCATGCAAAATTAAGTTTGTGTTTTTTCTTCTTTAGTAGATCTCAATTAATAAAAAAAATTAGAAATAATTTGAATATTTAAAATTTTATTTCTTATTTAGTGTTGTATAAATAATATACCTAATAATTGTAAACCAAAATACGTTGCCGTGCCGGTGTCAGAACGTTGCATGTTTTATCCAATGAAAAACGTCTGATCATGGTTTAGGTAACCGAGTGACCATAAATACTTATTTTTTAACATAACACTATTTTTTCATTCCTAAATTATGAAACCAACACATGTAAAACGCAGGTATCTTTTTAAGGCATTGGGATTACTTATTGTTTTTATGCAATCCGCAATAAGCTTTGCTCAATCCATTGTAAATGGTACCATACGAAATCGCGATGAACAGCCTATTGCTGGCGCGACGGTTAAAGTAGTGGGGACTTCTGTAACAACACGTACGGATCAAAAAGGGAGTTTTACCGTGCAGGTAGACCGACTTCCGGCTGAACTTCAGGTTAGTTATATCGGCTATTTGTCGCAGTCGCGGAAGATCACAGTTGCCGGTACACAGAGTTTTGTTTTGGAGTCCGATCAGCGTCAAATTGATGAGGTTGTAGTAGTAGCCTATGGTACGCAAAAGAAGAACAACGTCGTTGGATCTGTCGTTCAGATCGGTGGTGATCAGCTCAAGAAAGCCCCGTCGATGAATTTGACCAATGCACTCGTAGGACGTGTTCCCGGATTGACAGCATTGCAACAATCCGGCCGCCCAGGGGCAGATAACGCGACCTTGTATCTGCGCGGAGTTGGAACTTATGGTGGTAATCGAAGTCCTTTGGTGATTGTCGATGATATCGAAAGACCGCTTTCTACCTTGGCTTATCTGGACCCAAGTGAGATAGAAACGATTTCCTTTTTAAAGGATGCAGTCTCCACGGCCGCTTATGGTGTACAGGCCGCCAATGGTATTATATTGGTTAAAACAAAAAATGGACGAAAGGAACAGACCAAAGTAACCTATGACTTTGGATACAGCATTGGCCAAAATACCCGCTTTCCAAAATTCCTCAATGGACCGGATTATATGAACTGGTATAACAAAGGAACAGAACTGGACAATGATTTTCTCCGAAATACGAAGCAAACTGAAGCACCTTACATCTACACTCAGGAACTCATCGATGCTGTGGCAAATGGAACCAATACCAATCCGTTATTTGGGAATACAGACTGGATTGGCCTATTGGCAGATAATAATAGCTATTCGCAACATCATGCAGCGACAATTTCGGGTGGAGCGGGCAAAACGCAGTATTTTGCTTCGGTCAGCCATATGAACCAGAACGGGGTGATCGACAATACCAATTTTAAACGCTACAATATCCGTACAAACCTTAAAAGTGAGCTTAATGAATACCTGACGGTTGGTTTGAACATTGGTTTACGTAATCAAAATACCAATTTACCCGGTATTTCACCCGATAACTCGGCCTATATGAATCCATTTTACCAGGCTGTTCGGATGCTCCCGAATCTGCCTATGTATGCCCCAAATGGACTTCCGGTAGCATATCAGGCCGGAGCAGGGTGGGTCAACCCAATTGCTTCCGTTGCAAATTCGGGATACCAGAAGCTCAAAAGCAATATCTTTCAGGGAACAGCAAACATCGATTTTAAAGTTCCGGGAGTAACAGGTTTGCTGGCAAAAGTTCAGGGCGCATACGACTATAATTCGGATGAATCCAAATCTTGGCTGACACCCTATCCGACGATGGGAAGACAGCGGGACCAGGTTGCAGGCGACTTTGTGGCGATGACCACTTTGCCCGGAATCACGAAGACATCTCTTCGTCAGAGTTTTGCTGCAAACTATCGCAGCACCTGGCAGGCCAGTTTAAATTATAACCGCACTTTTGGTGATCATAGCATCGGTGTGTTAGGTTTATATGAATATGCAAAAACTCATGGTAATCAATTTGGTGCCGGCGCAAGTAATTTTCCAATCAGTATTATTCAGGAAATAAACTATGGTTCGGCTTCCCAGGAAGACATTATCAAGTCTACAGGTTCCAGTGATGCCGAATCTGCACGTGCGGGATTTGTGACACGGCTGAATTATGCTTTCCGCGATCGTTATTTGGTGGAGTTGGTATCGCGTTGGGACGCCTCCGCTAACTTTGCCAAGGAAAACCGCTGGAAATCTTTTCCGGCCATTGGATTGGGCTGGGTTGTCTCAAATGAGTCCTTCTTTAAGGAAGCTGTCCCTTTTGCAGATTTTCTTAAATTAAAAGGGTCTATTGGGCGTACAGGTAACGACCGTGCACAAGTGGGTAGTTTCCCTTACATTAATACCCTTTCACAAAATACAACACCAGTCATTGTCATAGACGGCAAGCCGGTCAAAGCCTTATATACCAATGCACCTCAAAACCCGCTATTGAAATGGGAAGAATCCACCACATCCAATGTTGGATTTGAATCACGGTTTTTAAATGGAAAATTTGGTTTTGATTTCGAATGGTTCTATCGTTATACTTCCGGTATTTTGGGACAGGTTGGAAACCTTTATCCAGCGTCGATGGGTGGTTATTTTCCGAGTTTGGCCAATATTGGCGAAGTTGATAATCGCGGTTTTGATGCTCAATTGCGTTATAACGATCGTTTTGGTGAATTTAAACTGGGCGTAACCGGCAATATCAACTGGGCGAAAAACAGGTATCTGAAACTGGATGAAGCGAACGGTATCCCTTCTTGGCAGAGTCTCATTGGCAAACCTATCGGAACAAAAATTGGATTTGTCAAAGAGGGGATGGTACAGACCTGGGAGGAAGCACGCAATACACCTTCACCAAGTTCGGGATTTATGGCTCCCGGTTTTTTCAAATTTAAAGATTTGAATGGCGACGGCCGGATTACCAGAACAGATGATATGACCTATATTGGACGCTCCAACGTACCTGAATTAACATTCGGTTTGAATTTCGATATGGCTTATAAAGGCTTCGACTTTTCAGCATTGTTGCAAGGTGCTGCACGTGTTGATGTTGCCCTAGCAGGAGCCTATGAAGGATCGTCAGGAACTTCAGGGGTAGAGGATAATACACCTTTTACGCGACCTTTTTATAACTATGGAAACTCCCCTTATTTCTTGGTTGAAAACTCATGGCGCGAAGACAATCCGAATGCCGAATTTCCACGTATGAGTGCCTATAAAGCAACAGGCATGTCGACGAACAATGCAAATGCCAATTCAGGATGGATCAGAAAAGGAGATTATCTGCGGCTTAAATCCGTGCAGTTGGGCTACACTTTCCCGAAAGGATTGCTGAATGCAGCGAAGATTGAACATGTACGCGTGTTTGCTTCGGGCTCAAACCTTTTCACATGGGATTACTTGAAATACCTCGATCCCGAAATGCCAAACGTCAATAATGGATTTTATCCGCAGCAACGGATTTTTGAATTTGGTTTAAGCGTTACTTTTTAATCTCCTAAAAATTACTATTACAGATGAAATCAACTCTATATACCAGCTGTCGGCAGCTTTCATTTTTAGGCCTGTTGTTTATGGCGCTGCAAGGTTGTTCTGTCGATCTAATTCCACAGGACCGGATCGCAGAAGAGAAAGTATGGGCTGACCCCAATTCGGCCGAACTATATGTGTCGGGTATCTATGCTGAATTTAAAAAATTCCAGTTTGGTCAATTTCCAAATTTAGGCTATGATAATGCAATGGATGCCTTAGCCGATGGAATGAAATTTACCTCAAATACCGCTGGGAATGGTACCGTCAATATTCTTGTATCCAACTCAAACCAGTTTTCTTCCGCAAGTGTAGGATTGAATTATTGGGCGAGTGGATATGAGCGTATCCGTCGTATCAATGAAATGATCAATGGAATTAATACCAAGTCCAGCCTTTCCGATGCTCAAAAACAGGTTTATGAGGCTGAGGGCAGGTTCGTGAGAGCATATGCCTATTTCTGGCTGGCAAAGATCCATGGAAGCGTGATTCTATTCAAGAGTATGGATCAGTATACTGAAAAAGATCATGAACGCTCGAGTGAGGAAGCCGTTTATGATTTTATCCTGGAGGATCTCCAATATGCGGTGGATCATCTTCCGCTCAACAATCTTGCCGGCCGGGCTACCCAGGGCGCGGCCTATACCCTGATGGCGCGTGTAGGACTATATGCAGGCTCTATTGCTAAATATGATCTCAAGCAGTTCAATCAGGATCCTTTGACGGGCATTTCACAGGCGAGGAGCGCGGAGTATTTTAAAAAATCAGCCGATGCAGCGCAAAAAGTCATCGATATGGCTAATGGGGGACTCTATGCCTTGGACGATAATTTTGCAAGCATTTTTACCAATAAAAATACAAAGGAAGCAATCTTCCGGGTAGATTTTGCAGCACCTGATGTCACGCATCAATACGACCTGGGCTATGCCCCACCTCGAGATGCTCCGGGTAATACATTGGTTTATGGTGTGCCAACGGCTGAATTGGTCAATGAATTTGAAATGGCTGACGGATCCAAATTCTCCTGGCAGAATGCTGCGCAGGCAGCGGCTCCCTATACAAATCGTGAACCTCGTTTCTATGCGACGATCTTATACAATGGTGCAACCTGGAAAGGAAGAACACTGAATACGTCGACGACCGATGCGATAGAAGGATTTACAACATTTGGCGCGAGTGGTGACCCCAAACGTACCGTTACGGGATACTATGTACGCAAAATGCTTGATCCTACAAATACGACATTCGTTCAAAATAAAAGTACACAAAGCTGGATCGAAATGCGCTATGCCGAGGTCTTGTTGATTATGGCGGAAGCGAAAGCGCAATTGGGCGATTTTGCGACTGCAACTACCTACATCAATCAGCTTCGTCAGAAGCGTGGACTTAATGCCCTTAGCCTTGCCAACAATAATCAGGCAATGGCCGCAGTGGAGCATGAGCGCAAAGTTGAACTGGCTTTCGAGGGACATCGTTTCTGGGACTTGCGCCGTTGGAGAAAAGCTCACCTCCTGTTAGATAATGTGAAGTTTACAGGGCATAAGATCAGTCCGAACGCAACAGGATTAACGTATGAAGTTGTCTCAGCAGACGCAACCAACAGAAGTTTCAGTACAAAATTATATTATCTGCCCATACCTGAAAATGAAGTGCAGTTGAACGGCGCTTTGACTCAAATTAAAGGTTGGTAAAAACATGAAAGACTAGCAATGGACAAAATAAAATTTTACAGTTTATGGGCCTGTGCGATCCTTTTGGGAGGATGTCAAAAACCTAATTATCTGGAGCGGAATGTGAAAAATCAATTGATGGATTTTTACGCTACGATTGATGGGAAAGGGCAAGATCGGCTCTTCTTGAGCACGATCAGCAATGATACGGTGTATTTGCACGTAGATTATTATTATCCGATCGATTCGGACAATGAAGTAGATCTTTCGCGACTGATGTTACGCGCTTCCGTTCCGGCTGATGCCCAGGTGACGCCGGGATTAAATGGATTTACAGACTTGACGGCACCCAAGAAAATTACTGTCACCGCGGGAAACGGTGACGCAAAGGATTATGTGGTTATTGCCGAGAAGAAAGGCAATACAGATATTTCAGGAATCAAAATTACATTTAAAGACAGCGAACAAAAGGAAAATGAGGTTGAGGGGATCTTAAATGGGAATACGGTGACGTTTTATGTGGTGCCGGGTATGGATCTTTCACAATCTACGCTGAGTTACGTTATTAATAAACATTCCAGTGGTTCTATAGCAAGCGGAGCTCAGGTCAATTTAGCAAACGGTGCAGAAGTACCCCTGACGATTTCTGGAGCCGGAAATATCAAGCGGCAGCTCAAATTGGTTGTCAAAGAACCTGTCAAACTTGAAAAAGGGGTGGGCATTAACCGGCGCTTGTTCCTGAAGAAAGCGGCAGACTTGGGCTTCACTGCAAATAGTGAAACGTCCTGTTTTGTGAGTGGCGACTACTTGGTGATTGTGAGCCGGACTTCACCATCTGTATTTAAGGTATATAACCGTTTCACAGGAGCTTATTCCCATAACCTAACAAATCCTTTCCCGGCAGGTCGTTTGATCTTCCAAGGCGTGAGCGATGAAAAAGGACGATTTATGTTAGGAACTTATACGCCGAATGGACAGAGCTTTGTGCTATACAAATACAGAGATGTTTTTGATACCAGTCCTGCCAAGCTATTGGATCTACCTTATAGCAAACCTGCTGCGGTAGCTGCCGGCGATGGCAATATCGGTCGTAAACTTAACTGGGTAGGGGATATGGACGGAAACGGTCAGTTACTCGCTTCGGTTGCAACCAGTCGTTACCTCCTGCGTTGGACAGTCGAAAATGGCCAGATAAAATCTACCGCGGCCGATGTCCTGGAATATAAGGATGGTGCGACATCATTGGGCTTCCTTCCGGAATATCTTCCTTTAGGGGTCGGCACTAACGCCGAACTGATCGCGAGCACTAACGCCGAACTTGCTTATGTTTCGGGAAGTACCTGGGGGCGGCTAGCAGCATTCCCGGCAATTACAGGTACTGCTATGAATGGTGGTATCGCCTTTCAGCGTTTTAACAACGCAGATATTTTGGCTCAGGTCAAATTGTTTGGAAGCAATGAGATTGGTCAGCTATATGTTTATGATATTAGCGATCGAGCCCGCATTGGTACCACACTGAGTTCAACGACCTATAACCAATTACGTGTTTATGAGTCCGAACTGTTTACTGGCGGTACCAATGGTAACGCAACCAGCGACATCTGTATGGGAACTTCAGAAAATGGACAAAGGCTTCAGGTGTATATGTTGACGACCTTTGGTTATCTCGTTGCGCAGGAGTTTACCATTTATGCCGATTCAAATTAAAATAATCGTTCCTTCACGCAGCTTGTGTTGCAGTGGAGGAACATTGTATTCATTCGTAAAAAAATAAAATTATGAACAAGCACATCAAAACAAGCTTATTGTTGATGTTAGGTTTAGTTTCGTGTAAAGTTGGATTTGCACAAAAAAGTGATTTAAGTAGCGTGTCCAAAAAGATTGTCAGCGCAAATAAAGGCGATATCGTTTTGTTGGAGGATTTTCTAAAAACGGACTTTCCCAAGTTGCCTTACACAAAGACCGTATTACCGGGGCCGCAGTATATCATATCTGATGATCCCGAGTATATCCGTGTTCCGGAAGCCATTGCACTACAGGAGACGGTTGATCCCGGAGCAGTTAGGTTGTATGTCTATAACGTCAATGGTGTCAAAGAACCTCAAAAAATGCCCCGTAAGATTTCGGCGGTCATAAAAAATCTGGGGCATGAAAATATGCATTTTCGCATGTTGAAGTATGCTTCACAAAAACCGAGTTCAAACTACTTTGAAATTGGAAAGAAAGGGCTTGAGGACTACTTTTTATCTGCTGTAAACAATCAGGTGAAAGTGCTTAAACCGGGGGAAGTGATGGCTATCGATGAAAAACTGGAAAAACAGCTGGTACAATACGATGAACTTGTCCATGGATTCTATGAATTTGTGGTAGACCAGCCGGCGCAGATCGCTGTCATACAATTTGCCCCAAATGAGTCTGGACCAAAAGTGTTTCCGCGGATAAAGACGCTGATTCCACATAGTCACGCAAACGCTGGGCGTGGTATTTTTCCAATTTCCAATTATCAGATTAATCCGAAAGATACGCTTGACACCAAAAAGGGAGCAGTGCAGCTGATTGTTGCCGACGGGCAGGACGATCCGTGGATCACGGGAACGATTGGTGCGAAAAAGGAATTTGCCAAGAATGCCGGAAACTACGGTGTGCTGTATAAAACAAAGATCAAATGGAAGAGTACAGACGGAAAAGGATTGGCTTTGGTCAGCTGGAACAGCCGATCTGGTGACAACCAATGGTGTGGTGGTATGGGGCTGACAATGGAACTTGTGGGGCAAGACGGTCAAAAGACGGTGATGCAATATCCCAAAAATGCGCTGATTACAAAAGGTTATCCAGAGGCAATTCTCATCGAAACTTATTGGCCCGACCCGAAGAAGGAAATACAGGAAATAGAATTCACCTATTCTCCTCCGGGAGCTTCCTGCCTACCGACACCATTAATTTTTTTACCCATTGATCCGAAGAAATAATGAAACACATACTCTTACTTTTTTTACTAGGCCTGACCGCCTGCAGTGCAAAAAATGAATTTGTTAAACCAGAATTTCCGGTCGTAGGTGTTGATGGGAATGAGTATCTCAAAAATGAGGTGCGTCCGGCTTCTTCAAAAGCTTGTTTTCAAGGAGCCTACTATCGAAAAGTCGTTTCCAGTACAGATGTTTGGGTCGGCATTAAGGCCGAAGTTACCTTACCAAAGATGGAATTTGATCCGGCGCGGTTGAACCCGGGCAAACCCAAGCAATACCTGGATAATCCCTCTGTTTATATGGGCGGTAACATGGGGGGACAGGAAACGGATATTGGTCTTACCTGGGAAGTTATTAAAGATGAAAAAGGAAATGTGACCGAAGACAGGCGAGCTTTCAGACCATTTTTACGAAGAGCAGCACATAGCTCTGGCCAGGCAAGTCTTTACCAAAATGCACCTGCACAAGAGGAATATTATTGGTATCCTGGAGAAAAGGTGTTGATGACATTGGAAATTGTATCCACGGGCATGCTAAAGTTTGTAATACAAGGTGCAGGAAAAAAATATGAAGCTACGTTTGAAAGTGCAGGATATACCCTGGGTGGATTGGGTGAGTTTAAGCGGGTGAATGCTATCGATCAGGTGGCCAATGAAGGCAAACCTGTACAGGCAACAAAGACGAAAGTATTGGAAGCGATTTGGTCCTACACCACTTTACTCCGTTATGATGCAAAGCAAGTGATCGAAGTGCCTATGCATGCGGGACGGATGACGCAGATGGCCTGTCCAGCGGCGCAATATTTTAAAATCCAACAAGATGCAGCCAACCTCAAAAAAGGAGGGGAGACTGTTGTGATTAATGGGGACGGTTTTTAAGATTGTTCAAAGAAAAGTATATTGGGTTGAAAGCAGGTTGTAAGCAACTGGCTTTCAATATTTCTAACAACGATTAGTTTTTTCTATTCGTATTGCTAAAGTCCTGTTTAACCGATTTAGTGAATGATAAAAAATGCTTTTTTTTAAAGTTTTATTTTGTTTATACAAAGTTATTTTTTACTTTAGTGTTGCCCATTCAAGGGCACTTTTCATAAAATAGGTTAATAATATGGCTAAAACACCCGGGGTACCCCATGCTTTCGGGTGTTTTTTTGATTAATTATCACTTTCTATCAGGCCCTAAATGATCGGGCTATACCGAAATTTTGTCATCAGTATTTTTTCTTCCTATACAGCATCCACCTTTTGTTACGTAAGCATAGCTTTTTCATTTTTTTTTCTTCAATTTTTAGCGGCATTACCTTATGACCAAAGCGCAACCAAATCCTGCATTATGACAGTGCTTGTTCAGTGCTCGTTCAGTGCTTGCTCACTGATGATTCAGTAAAAACTGAACGAGCAGTGAGTAACTACTGTATTAAAAATAAATGAAAACTGTTATTAGTTATAATTTGGTGTTAGGTTGTTTTAGTTTTAATCGCTATATTGGCTATTTATAGTCTTTTGATTGTGGAAATTAGACTTAATGGTGGCAATCATTAAAAAAATCGTCGATTCCATAAGGATGAATAAAGTTTCGTGTTTTAGATGATCTTTTTGCACGTATTAATAGTTGATCTTATTTTAACTTTTTAGGTGCGTAGCCTCCCTTAGCATTGTATCGTGTTGTTATTCTTATTTTTATGTATGTTGGGTTAGGAATTTTGTATATATTTGAGAAGAATCTAAAGTCCATTGTCCGACGGGTAGATGAGTTAGAAGTGCTTCACCAGAAGTGACTATTGATTTTTTAAATTATGAAATATCTATTCCTGTTGTTGTTAAGCATTTGTTTTTTGTCAAGTTGTGACAAAGAGGATGCTGATATTGACGCTACGGAGATTGATGGAATAGCAACGGACAAAAGATATAAGTTTGTAGGACGTTCTGTTGGCTTTTCTGTGACTCAGTTTTATGTGGATGGTACTGTAGACAAGAATTTCCATTTGGGCACGGTCTGGGGATTGAAAGACACGACACCGCAGCTAAAATTAACCGCTCTTCGTTCTTATTATAAACCTTTTAAAAATACAGTTTCATCTACACAGCCAACTTTATCTTCGATTCGTATCATCCCAGGTTATGATGCTATTCGAGCTTTTGCAAAGAAAAGCAGGGGCGAACCGGCTGTTTTGGAGCAATCTTCTGTAGGCGCATTTTTCGACTATAGGGCGATACGTTATCATCTCAATAATAGCCCTGACGTAGATAGTGTGCTGAAGTTGGTTCGCCATCGTGATTCGACCACAATAAAGAGGGCAAACAGCTTGCTATTGCGCCGGGAACATATTGCATTTAGCCTTCAAGTTGATCTAGCGGATTATGTAAAGGTTTTTAATAAGGAGGAAGTTGGAAAATTAAAAAAGACAGGATATAATCCTTATTATGTTTCATCCGTGAACTACGGTACGCATTCCATTATAATGGGAGAAAGCGATTTTCCGCGTGGTGATCTGAAAAACGTCCTAGAAAAATTACTTTATAACCAACAACTGACCGAATTGGATAAAGCGATTTTAAATGGTTCAGACGTATTGGTATATTTGCGCGGCGGACGACAAAAAAGCTTTATTAGACGTGCAACAGGTCTTAACCCAATTAAAAAACTTGTTGCGGATTATAAAAATGAACTTGAATTGCAACAGCATAGCTATGATTATCCTATTAGCTATAGTCTAGGTGGTCTCAATTCTTATGGACACCTAAAATTTTGGTATTCTTATGATTTTCTTGTACGAGAGGAGAAGGAGTGATTTTGCGTTTAGTCCTGCTTTTAATCCATTGAAGTGCAATAGCACTTGGTTCATCCGATGCTGAAAGGCTTGTGTTGTGATCTAGTGCTGGGAATAGGCAATACTCGAAAGGTTTACCTTGCGCTTTCAATGCATTGAGGCGTTCTATGGATAAGCCTACCGGTATTTGGATATCCTGCGACCCGAATAGCCAAAGTCCAGGTGCAGCTGTCGTTTTTAGTGATGCGATTGGATCGGTATTTATAAATTGATAACGGTCTGGATCATTCATCACATGTTGACGAGCCTCAGTTTCCGTATGTTTATCCCAAAAGTCTTTTTTTCCGTTTGTGAAGAACTGAAATCGGAGCTGTTCACGTGCCGGAATTACTGCACCACTATACAAGACAAAAAAGTCGACCAATGGATTTTTGTTGGCCGCCAACGGGATGATCCATCCTGCTTGACTAAATCCCAACAGTCCGATTGGAATATTCGGGTTGTCCAGTTGTTGATGGAGAGTTTTTACAGCCGCCTGCGCATCTTTTGCAAGCAGGTTGAGGTTAGCGGAGTCAATGTTATTTGTACCAACCTCAGGGCCCGCATAGATTCCCTCCGATTTTCCAACCCCGCGTTTGTCATAGGTAAATACAGCGATACCATTTTGGGCTAAAAATGAGGCGAACTCCGTCATCCTTTTCTCTTGCCCAGAGCCGTGAACGAGGACAATGGCCGCACGGGTATGTTTAGGCTGAAGTATGGAACCTGCCAATTGAATGCCCTCACTCCTAAATATGATATCTTTTGTTAACCAATCTGATTGTTGGGCTTTTGCATTCTGTGAATAGGGTATAAAATATAGAACCATCAACGATAGTAGCATGTTGAATCTGATCCTTTTTACCGAAATGAGCTTCGACGGAAAATAGTCTAATAAATGGATCTTAGGCATAAGAATTTCTCTGTTATATTTGTTGTTATCGAAGTTAATCACTTGAACTTTAAATAATTTGTTTTTTAGGCGGACTGTCCATTTATGTCGGTAAATAGCAGTTTTTTCGCTGTGAATGAATTTAAGACTATTCCAACGCAGGATCAGATCGCATGCTAATCACTTTAAGAATTTTTAGGCGGGAAGTATTTTTGTTGATATGCTGATGGGGACATTTTTGTTCGTTTCTTGAAAAAATGCGAGAATGTAGACAAGTCTTGAAACCCGAGTTCAATCATAGTCGCCTTGATTGGATTGGGCGCAGCCCTTAGTAGACACTTAGCTTCTGTTAATAAGCGCTCGTGTATTAATTTAAGTGGCGCAACATTCAAATGGTAATTACTGAGCTTCCTAAGCGCATTTTCGGTCATATTAAGCGCATGTGCATAATAGGCAACATCATGTTGCTCCTTGTAATGTAGCTCGATCAACGCTAGGAATTTATTTAAAGTTACTGGAAGGGATGACGATCGGGGATATCCAATCCGATCCATCAGAATCCGATTAATTTCCTGTAAGCTAAGTGATGCACGTGTCCCTAAAATTTTAAATAGCGGTTGAATTCGAGAAAGTTCCGATCCTATTTGTTGTAAATCGTTACGTAGTATTTCAAATTGATATTCCGTGATGTCTATTATAGGGTTATGCCTTAGTAACTTCATATTGATAGGAAGGCAAAGACATAGCTTTTCGAAATTTTGTCTAGAGAGTTTAAACTGATAAGCAGTGGTCTCTTCCATACAAGAGAAGGAACTTGACTGTCCTGGAAAAATTAAATGAATTTGATAGCTTTCTAACGGATATTTTTTCTGGTCAATTAGATGAATACCACCTTTTGATTGCAATAAAGTAAATACAAATTTTTCATTATTCTTAACTTGAATGGTGTAATTTGTAACCCTCCATAATTTGAATAAAAAACCTTGATGTTCTACATGTGAACCACAAACTTTTACATTGCCTGCACAGAATGTAATCCATTTTAATGCGAGAGGATAATTTGGCACAAATTTTAACTATTTTTTAATGTTTGCGTGCGTATTTGGCGGACGTTTCCGCTTTATATTCACACGTGAAAAAAATTATTGATGTATTCGGCGCAATCGACGCTCAAACTGTTTTGGTTAAAAACATTTGTGATTAATGTTTCTAGTATTCAAGTTAATATTTTTTTTTGAAATATGGTATTTTTATTGAAAAATAATCGATTGAATACTGAATAATGGATCGTGATACGGTGATTTTGGAGGTCCACTTCTTCGGGGCTATTAAACAAAAAAAAAGGGTATTTTCGTTAGAAAATACCCTTTTTTTTATAAAATATTCGCTATTGCATTTGTATGCCTTCCATGGCATTCGTGTTTTTATTTTTCTTAAACATGTTCATATCCATTTTTCCAAAGCGGTAGGAAAGATTCAATTTGATCAATTGTGGATTTGAAAGACGGTAATAGGTTTGAGAAAACCCTTCTCCGGAGGAAACGATTGTATTGCCTCGTGTTCTGAAGATATCGTTGATTGCCAGAGTTGCTGAGGCAGCCTGATTCTTTAAGAAGCTTTTTTTGATGGCAAAGTCGATACCATAGAATGGTTTGATATACCCTTGTGAAGAGCTTTGCGCTTGGTTCATAGGTGGGCCAAATGTTTGAGCCTGCGTTACAGGCATATTTGTTTTGCCTTGATATTCAAAGGCAAGCTGCAGATTCCAGTTTTTCTGTAAGTTGAACGTATTGTTCAATTTTCCAAATACGGTCCACATACCTTCCGATGGTGTTTGTTCGTCGACTTCAATTTTAGAATTGTAGAAGTTAAGGTCTGCCGTCAGATCCCACCATTTTTTAAGCGTATTGGTATACGTGAATTCGGCCCCATAATTTTTGCTGGAGTTGGCATTGATATAGGTGTTAATGAAGTCCATTTTGTTTGTGACCGGATTCAGTTCTTGTGTCAGATAACGTGTAATCAGGTTGTTTGTACGTTTATAGTAGACCGTTGCCAAAAATGTACCTTTTCCATGTGTACGACTATAGGACAATTCGCCCGATGTAGTAAATTCAGGTACAAGATCCGGATTACCGCGCGTAATATTCAAGCTATCTGTGTAGTCAACAAAAGGGATGAGCTGGAAAAAATTAGGACGGTTGACACGACGGGTTACACTCATCTGTATTTGGTCTTTTTCGGTTATTTTTTTGCTCAAAAATAACGAAGGGAACAAGCTAAGCGGGTATTTATTGTGGAACTTTTCATTTGTATTCAGAAGTTCTCCGTCGTAAGTTGAACTCTCGGCACGTAAACCAACCTTATAAGAAACCCAATCTTTTAAATTGCCACCCAATGAGGCATAGGCAGCATAAACGCTGTTCTTATTGTTATAGTTTGCTGAAGCTGCGGTGATATTTTCAAAATCATCTTTATCTACGGCTTTTAAGAAGTTATTGTTGAGGTTTTTAAGTTTATTGATCTGCGCTCGTACGCCAGTTTCGAGTTTCATGCCATTTTTGAATGGTTTGACATAGTCTGCCTGAACAGTCATGAACTGATTGTCTCCGGAACCGATGTTTTTTTGGATCTGTGTTCCGCTGATCTTCCTGTCGAAATTGAGATAGTTGGTTGTATACAGGCCGTTTGATGTGTTGGTGCCGCCAAAGTAATTGAAATCGACAGACAATTCCTCGCCTTCAGTTTTGAATTTTTGGACAAGACCGGCTTGCAATCCACGTGGTTTGAAGCTTCTTTCAGATTCGGAGATCCGATCGCTCATTGAGGTACTGCCTGCAGAAGTGGTCGATATTGTTGAGTTTTCATTCGGCTTAAATTTACCTTGTACCAATACTCCTGCAACAGATAGGGTAGTTTTGGGGCTTAAATCGTAATCCACACCCAATCGGCCAAAGGTGATCATACCTTTTGTTTTGCCTTCGATATCCTGATCTACTTCAGACTCCACACCGTTAATTGTACTGATACGGCGACTGTCGCCTTCGGTGTTGGTGCGCATGCGCATATTCATTCCGGTCAGTGATATATTGAATTTATTCTGACGTAGATTTAGACTACCCATAAAGTTGGTGCCGCCAAAACGATCTCCACCCAGGGTGACCATACCGTTATATCCGGCTTTCTTATTTTTCTTCAGAATAATGTTGAGGATACCGGCCATACTTCCCGAAGCGTCATATTTGGCAGATGGATTTGTAATAATTTCGATTTTGTCGATCACGTCGGCAGGAATCTGGTCGGGAGTGAGTGTGGTCGGTTTTCCATCGACAAAAATGGTGGGAGCTGCATTTCTCAGTTTTACGTTTCCGTCAATATCGACTTGTACCGAAGGCATATTTCGGAGTACATCAATGGCTGTTCCACCAGCGGCAACAATATTTTTCTCCACATTGAATACTTTTTTGTCGATGTCCATTTCGAGAAGTGCCTTGCGGCCGGTGACGGTAACTTCATCGAGTTTACGGTTGTCATTTTCCAATTTGATTGCACCCAGATCTTTACTTGTTGCTTTATTGTCGCTATAATCTACCGAAAGGTCTATTGGAGTGTATCCGACAGAGCTGATTTTAAGCTTCCATTTTTCTCTTGCCGAAATGGCGGAGAAATTGAACTTTCCGTTTTCCGAGGAACTGGTGCTTTTTATAAGAATTTCCCTTTCCTTACCTGTTGTTTGGTCTATAATGACCTTTAATAAATTAACCGAAGCTTGCGAAATAGGTTTTCCTTCGTTGTCTACAATTTGGCCCGAGATCTGGCCTTCAGAAATTGCGAAAGCAGGTCGTCCTCCTGCGGGTGCTTGAGCGTGTACAGCGGCAACAGTGGTTGCCATTAATGCTATTGCTATCAATCTTTTCATTTTTTCTTTGCTATACTATCTTTATGCGGATTAGGCTACATAATAGTACACAAATTTGAAAAGGATTTTTTAGCTATGCAACCATCTGTAGACCGAAGGAGCGAATGTGTAGACGAATGGATCTTTAGAGCGATGCAATCCGGAGATATGATGTTAACTGTTCAATATTTTTGATGTATTTTTTACCAATAGGAAGAGCTGCTTCGGGCAACGTTAGTCTATTTTGGGAGATTTTCTCAATACGGTTTTTGTTGACAATAAAGGAATTATGTACGCGGAGAAAGTCTGTAGTAGGTAATATTTTTTCCATCCCTCGTAGGTTACTACGCGTAAGAAGTGGCGATTCTCGGTCTACCAGATAGATCTTTACATAGTCTTTCAAACCTTCAATGTAACTGATCTCATGGAGTGATATTCTTGTCTTTTTGTATTCTACATTGACCATAATGTGATCTTGTACAGCAGGTTGTTTCGAACGGAGCAGCATGCTTTCTTCCGCTTTTTGGACTGCGGCGGCAAGTCGGGTCTTTGAAATCGGTTTAAGGAGATAATCTAGGGCATTTAGCTCGAAACCTTCGACTGCATATTGGTGGTAGGCAGTGGTAAAGATAACCAGCGGGCGAGGAGTGAGTTCCCGAATAAATTGCGTGCCCAATTGATCGGGCATTTCGATATCAAGAAAAATCAAGTCAATATGGTGATCTTTTAAATATTCTTTAGCTTCGGCCGTGGCATTAAATTTACCGGCGACCTCAATATGTTCAAAATTTAATAAGTCGTCTTCAAGAATATTGAGCGCGAAGGGTTCATCATCAATCAATATACATTTAATCTTCATCAGTCATCAGTTTGAGTGTTACTTCAAAATCTCCGTCGTCGGTCTTTATAATCTTAAGATCATGACGATTGGGATATAGTAATTGCAATCTTCTATGTACATTCATCAGTCCTATACCTTCATTTGGACGTGTTTCTGTATGTTTTAAGATTCTATTGCGGGATGTGAAGACAATTCCACCTTCAATTTCCTTAAATTGAAATTGTATCTGGGGTGCAGTTTTACTGTCCACACCGTACTTGAAAGCATTTTCTACAAAATGTATGAACAGTAGAGGGGGGATGAGCCTGTTTTTGACGGTATCTTCAATAGCTAGGCTTACATTTCCTTCAATCGGAAGACGAAGAGTTTGTAGATCAATGAAGTTGCGCATATGATCGATTTCTTTAAACAGCTCGACTTTGGGGCCATCTACTTCATAAAGAATATACCGAAGCATTTCGGATAGCTTAACAATAGTCCCTTCGGAATCGGGAGACTGTTTGCGGATAAGCCAACGGATATTATTGAGTGTATTGAACAGGAAATGCGGGCTGATCTGAAGTTTTAGCATGGTTAGTTCTGCCGTCGTTTTTTCCAGTGCAATCTGTTTATTGAGTTCTTTTTGTCTAGCCTGTTCGTCATACAGAAAGATCATGGAAGAAGTAATCATACAGAGGGAATAAATAATACCTGGACCGATCACCAGGCGGACAAAAAGAATATTCTCCTTCATCAGATGAGCGAGTTCTCCATCTGGGTTAAAATAGACTATGGTATAATTCAGAGCTACATAAGTAGCGAATCCTAGTGCTATCAATAGCACAAAGATCTTTCTACGGCCGAAAAAATAGGTCGGTGCGACAATGTAACAATGTAAATAAAAATGGGTAGCCAGGAATACGATATTTACTAAATGCGATAATGCTGAATAGGGCTTGAAATCTGCAATCTTATCCGGTTGGTAAAGATAGATAATAAAGGGTAAGAGCAGTAATATTGTCCAGATGACAATATGTAAATAGAATTTTCTGAAAAATCTGCCGATCATGTGATGCCTAATTAATCCCTTTAGTTTTGGATAACCCCAAACTTAGATAAAATGCTTTTTATATGCAATATAAATACTTTTCAAAGCAAAAAAAATTATTCAGCAAAGCCTATTGTACAAATTCATCTGATCTTGCTGCTAATCGAAATAATATTTAAGGCATTCGGTTGGACCATATGAAAGCGGAAAATAAGCTGAACCGTTGCAAATAGTTTTGTATTTTGCAGGTATAAATTTTAGCATGCGGCAATCAGTCCAAACCGATAGCAGAACATGAACTTGATATTTAATCTGTATAGCAGAAAACAGCAGTTGCCGCTTTGGATCTTGGTATCACACAATTGGTCTTAGATGAGGGAAGAATGGGGGGGCATTTTAGCAATAATTTGAAAATATCTTATGGAAAATCATAAAGTTGTCTGGGGCATCATCGGATGTGGTGATGTCACGGAAAAAAAAAGCGGGCCTGCGCTAAATCTTGTTGCTAATAGTCAGCTTATGGCTGTCATGCGAAGGGATGCGGCCAAAGCTGCTGACTATGCCGAGAGACACCACGTTCCTTTGTGGTATTCACAGGCCGAAGATTTACTTGATAATATCGATATCAATGCGATTTATATTGCAACACCGCCGTCGTCTCATCTTGCGTACGCACTGTCTGCTTTACGTAAAGGAAAACATGTTTATGTAGAAAAACCTGTCACGTTAAATGCGCAGGAAGCTGAATCTTTACTGGAGGAAGTAAAAGCCAGGGGCGGAAAGTTGGTTGTAGCACATTATCGAAGAGCATTGCCTCTTTTTTTGAAAGTTAAGGAACTTATTGACCAACGTGCAATCGGCGAGTTGAGAACGGTGCAACTACGTTTGTGGCAAAGCAGAACTCCAGATTTGGTGACGAAGGATGCCGGCGATTGGCGTACTGATCCTGCCGTTTCCGGAGGAGGTTATTTTTTTGATTTAGCCCCTCATCAGCTAGACTTAATGCTCTATCTTTTTGGGATGCCTGTATCCTATGATGGTTTTAGTTTAATTCAGGATGACAAAAGTGCCATTGCAGATCAAACGACAGGGACCATTTTGTTTGAAAACCAGCTTGTGTTTCAAGGAAGTTGGTGCTTCAATGTTGCCAAAGAAAATCAGATAGACAGGTGTGAAATTATTGGAAGCCTTGGTCGTATTACTTTCCCCATTTTTGGAAATACTGTTGCTGTTCATACTACGTTAGAAGAGAAGGAATTTACATTTGACCATCCTGAAAATATTCAATTGCCGATGATTTCGCGTACAGTAGAATATTTCACGGGTACCGGGCCAAATCCATCTCCGATTGAAGAAGCATTGGTTTTGATGAAGATTATTGATAATTTTTCGGCAATAAGATCATAATACATGGAGCTGTTGATACACCGGTGTCTGCCCGCTGCAGTATTTGTGTCAATTACTATTGAGTTCGTCTTATGCACTGATATTCACCGAAGAATCCTCTGAGACATTCAAACGACTTTATCTCAGGTTGTTTGTTTGAATTAATATTCTTCATACTAAAGACTAAATGTTATATTAGTACTATCACTGGGGAGATGCCAAGCTAATCATCTTCTTCGTGTTGAACACAATATCAATATAAACCAAATTAAACAATGGAGAGAAAAGAATTTATCCGAAGCACGGGCCTATTGGCGGCATCAGCATTTTTTGCACAGTCTAAAGTATTCGGTTTTCAAGCCGATACAGTCCGTGTGGGGCTGATCGGTACCAACGGTATGGGCTGGTCAAATTTGAATGCGATCTTGCATATACCTGGGGTGGAGTGTACAGCATTATGTGATGTCGATGAAAATGTGTTGCGGAATCGAGTTGAGGAATTAAAGAAGCGCCAGATAAATGTGAAAGCTTACGTTGATTATAAAGATCTTCTGAAAGCAAAAGACGTCGATGTTGTTATTATCGCTACGCCAGATCATTGGCATTGCCTGCAAATGGTTGATGCTATTGCAGCCGGAAAAGATGTATACGTCGAAAAACCAATTGGTAACTCCATTCACGAATGTGAAATTATGGTTGCAGCTGCTAAAAAGCATAAACGTGTTGTTCAGGTCGGGCAATGGCAACGAAGTCAGCAGCATTTCAAAGATGCTATGGATTTTGTCCACAGCGGAAAACTTGGAAAGATACGCCTTGTTAAGGCTTGGGCTTATCAGGGCTGGATGAAGAGTGTTCCAGTGCAGCCAGATGCTTGTGTTCCAGCCGGAGTGCATTATGATAAGTGGCTAGGACCAGCGCCAAAACGAGCATTTAATCCCAATCGCTTTCATTTCAATTTTAGATGGTATTGGGACTACGCAGGTGGTCTGATGACCGATTGGGGAGTACATATGCTGGATTACGCTTTGATTGGCATGAAAGTGTCGGATCCGGTGTCTGTAATGGCCGCGGGGGGTAAATTTGCTTATCCAGAAGACGCTGCTGAAACACCAGATAGCTTAACTACGGTCTATGAGTTTGAGGGATTCAATGTTCAATGGGAGCAGGCAACAGGTATAGATTTGGGGCCTTACCAAAAGAATCACGGAGTAGCATTTATTGGTAATAACGGTACCCTGGTGGTAAATCGCGAGGGCTGGGAAGTTATTCCAGAAAAAGGGCGAATGGATGCTGTCTCTTTTCAACGTTCACAGGATAATGGATTGGACAAGCATATGGTAAATTTTGTCGAAGCCGTTAGAAATAAGTCAGCAGAAGGTTTAAATGCTCCGATAGAAGCCGGTGCGCATATAGCCATTTTCTCGCAGATGGGAAACATAGCGTATAGGTCTAAAAAGAAATTATTTTGGGATAAACAAAAGCGCAGTTTTAACGATAAAGATGCAGACCAATACTTGGCAAAAGTGTATCATAATGGCTATAATTTGCCCAAGGTATAAGACCTGCAAACAACCTTGGTCTATGTGATCTTAGCAGAATGAATTGCTAGCCAGTCTCCCTTACGATAGCAGATAAAGACTGAGGATATGCGCAAAAGTAAGGCAGACGATTGATCAGTCTCCACCATGGATAGCTGCAATGGTTTGAATATCGATTTTCAACACGTGATCCATTGCAGCTATTCTTGCAGAAGAGTATGAATTTTTTCAATAGACGCTTCGTTCTCCAAAAATTCAATATAAGGTAGCAAAGGTTCGAGATCGTTCTTGTCCATTGTTTCTACGTCGTCAAATAAAGCATTTACAAAATCAGCACAGAAGGATTTTCCAAAACTATAGGTGCTAATTCGGGTAAGATCCTCATAATTGATTTCTGTAGCATTCAAATTAAATACAAGTTCAGGAATTTCGTAGTCACCTTCCGACGGATAGCCAATATACTTAAACATGCTTTCCTTCCATACACGAAATAAAATCTGATGGGAGACATGTTTTCCGAAGTATTCGAATACCTTGGAAAGTAGATCGCATGCGGTTTCCCGCTCAAATATGCCCGTAATGCTTTTGTCAATCAATTCGGCATAGGGAATAAAAATTGTGCTCTCAAAATCAACATCAAAATTAGCCGTGAGCATTTTGGGGATAAGTTCTTTGGGCTGGATTCTTAAAAGTTGTCTTGCTGTTAAGGAGGTTAAATTGTGCTTTTGTTCTCGACCGTGGCTGTCGGGGAGGTGTACTGTATGTTCTTTGTCGAGGAGTGAGATGACGAATTTCCAATCTTCGGGCCTTTTGAGAATCCTGCAGTTATGAGCAAGATAGCCGCTCCTCTTGGGGTCGGCCTTCTTATCACCGACAATAACTTCTCCAGGCTGAATAATATGTTCTGGAGGAATTTTAAACCTACGTATATGTACAAAGAGTTCTTCTCCGGCAGGTAATGCAATCGTACCAAATCCTTTGTTATTGTCGAACCATTTGACTGCGCCGATAAACATGGCTGGGGTTGAGTTTTGTTTCAATAGCATAAAGATAAGTAATAAATGCGTTTATTACGTATTGAAAATGAAAAATTGTTCTATATACCATGTTGTTCGAGCCATCGTCCACTTATCCAAACATTTGGTTAAAAGGTAAAAGTATTTACTAGCATTTTACGTTATTTATAACACATTGTTTTTCAGTTTATTGTGTTTGTTAAAGGCCATTTAGTTTATTTTTTGTATCTTTGCAGCGTCGAAAGACAGAAAGGAATAAATTTATTCCGCTACGGCATTGTGCCAGTTGGTACATCCTAGGTTGTTCGTGATACTTGTTAGAGTATTTTTTGAAATGCGCTATTGTTGTGAGTTTCGTCTTTAAAAGATTAGTTTCTTTTTCATCATTGCTCTTACCGAACGGAGAGTAAAGTATGTTAGTTAATAAGTTGATTGGACTGTTATTCGTTGGATTTCAATCAAATGAACTCCACCGGAGTGTTATTTGATTTTAAAAAAATATAACGTAGGCGTATGGCCTTAGTGGATTACTTATGCCGTTGTGGTTTATTGGTGTTTAAAAAAATTAAGATATGGGTAAAATTAGAAAGGTAAAGGTAAAAGTTGAAGACTTGGTGCTGGTTTTTGGAAAGCAGAAGAAAGAAGCTTTGAAGTTACTAAATGAAGGATGCTCCAAAAAGGAAATCTTGGCAAAGACGGGTTGTACAATTGGCATCAATAAAGCTAATTTCGAAATTTTTGAAGGCGAATTTTTTGTTATCATGGGGCTTTCAGGAAGTGGAAAATCTACGTTGCTTCGTTGCCTTAATCGTTTAAATGAGCCAACTTCAGGCAAGGTATTTATCAATGGGGAGGATATCACGAGAAAAAATAATAAGGATCTTCTCGAAGTGAGAAGGACGGAGATGAGCATGGTCTTTCAGAAATTTGGTCTGTTGCCACATCACACCGTATTGAGCAACGCTGCTTTTGGTTTAGAATTAAGAGGGGAGGAGCGTGAAACACGGGAATCTAAAGCGCAGCAAGCACTTGATACCGTTGGACTGAACGGGTTTGAACAGCAGCTTCCCTCACAGTTATCTGGGGGAATGCAACAACGTGTTGGATTGGCTCGTGCACTTGCCAATGATCCCGAAGTATTGCTTATGGATGAGGCGTTTTCAGCGCTTGATCCGCTGATTAAAACGGAAATGCAAGATCAGTTGCTTGAGTTACAAGATAATTTACAAAAAACGATCATTTTTATTACCCATGATTTGGACGAGGCGATCAAATTAGGCGATCGTATTGCCATTATGAGAGATGGTGTCATCGAACAGATCGGTACAGCGGAAGATATCTTGACAAATCCAGCAAGTGATTATGTTAAAGCCTTTGTCGAAAAAGTCGATCGCAAATCCATTATTTCCGCTGGCTCTTTAATGTTTGAAAAACCGACTGTAGTACGTTTCAAAAAAGATGGCCCTGAGGGAGCTTTACGTAAAATGCGTAGCACAGGAATAGAAATTCTTCCTGTAGTAGATGCACATGAAACCTTTCTTGGTTTTGTACATATAAGTGAAGTCATCCAATCGGCTAAGCGCAAGGAGCTTACCGTCGAATCGATTATTCATACAAATGTTCCAACAGTATCTAAAGAAGTAACTGTGGAAGAAATGTTGCCGCTCATATCTGAGATTAGGTCGCCTATTGCTGTTGTGAATAATGATAATCGTTTATTGGGTATAGTCACCCAAACGTCTTTGATCATTGAAGCAACAAAGTATAATGAAGAGGAAATAATAGAATTAAAAGAGAAAGCAAATAAGTAGTAGAAATGAATAAAGTAATTGATATAGGACAATATATAGCCGTAGCGGTCAATTGGCTAACAGCGCATTTAGAGCCATTTTTTAATCTGATAAAGAATACTGGGAATGCCTCAATTCTTGGATTAGAGTGGATATTAATCACAATTCCCTTTTTTATCATCATCGGTCTTTTTACGGCATTAGCCTGGTGGAAATCAGGAAAGGGGGTTGCATTGACCACAGTTCTAGGTTTAACATTGATTTATTTGATGGGGTTTTGGACGGCTACTATGGAGACCTTGGCATTAGTGTTAGTCGCTACGGCAACGGCATTAGTTATCTCCGTTCCGTTGGGCGTGTGGGCAGCAAAAAATAAATTAGCGGCAAGCATTATTCGCCCCTTACTGGATCTGATGCAGACAATGCCAGCCTTTGCCTACTTGATTCCGGCAGTGTTATTTTTTAGTATTGGTAAAGTACCAGGGGCCTTTGCGACTATTATATTTGCTATGCCTCCAGCTGTGCGTTTGACAACCCTGGGGATTGATGCTGTTCCGAAAGATATCGTGGAAGCTGCGCGTTCATTTGGAGCAACTAATAGTCAGATCTTATTTAAAGTAGAATTGCCTTTGGCTGCAAAAACGATATTAGCAGGAATTAATCAGACTATACTATTGTCTCTATCTATGGTTGTTATTGCCGGAATGATTGCTGCAGGGGGATTGGGTGAAAAAGTACTTGAGGGTATTAACAACTTGGATATTGGTCTTGGTTTTGAAAGCGGATTGTCTGTTGTGATTCTTGCTATTATTTTGGATCGCATTACTCAGGGTTTTGTAAAAAAGAAAGCATAGTATGATGAAAATAAAAAGTATTGTATTTTGTCTGTTCGTGTGTATGTTTACCGCATGCACGACAGGCAGAAATAAAAATATTATCCATATTGGGATGGTGGACGGCTGGGCCGAAGGGGTAGCAATGACACATGTTGCGAAGGTAATTATGGAGGAAAAAGGGTATCGTGTCGTTATTCAACGGGCTACCCCTGATATGATATTAGCCTCCATGAATAATGGTGATACCGATCTATATATGGATGTCTGGCTGCCATTGACTCATGGCAGCAAAGTGGCTAAATTCCCAAATCTTAAAGCGCTTGGAACAAGTTATAACCATGCCCGAAATGGCCTCGTAGTACCAGATTATGTAACTATAGATAGGATTGAAGAGTTAAAAAAACATGAGAAAGAATTTGATAAACGCATCATTGGGATAGAAAAGGGCGCTGGCATCACGCGTGCAATAGACCAAGTAGTCACAGATTATGGACTCGATTATAACCATGTGAATTCTTCCACAGTCGCCATGATTACTGAGTTACAAAACGCGATCAAAGCAAAGCGATGGATTGTGGTAGCTGGATGGCAACCGCATTGGATGTTTGCTAAAATGAAATTGAAGTTTTTGGAAGATCCCAAAAAGACATTGGGCGAAGCCGAGCAAATTAAGATTTTTGCCCGGAAAAACTTTAACGTTGAACAGCCCGAGTTGGCCGTCTTTTTCTCTAAAGTTAGTTTTGACGAATCAACAATGGCAGACTTGTTATCGAAGATGGAAGAAAGCAAGGATAAGGATCGTACCGCAAAGCAATGGATTGAGCAGCATAACAATCTTGTAGCGAGATGGGTTTAAATTAGTCATAGCGGTGGCATAGTTGCCACCTCATGTTTTTAACTAGAAGCATTAAACGAAATCGCTGTTAACATTTTTGTTAAATGGTGAGCGTATTCTTTAAGTGTGGACGCTGGCAAAAAATGGGATTTGTGTCTCTTGACTCAAAACGTTATTTTTATGGTTTGGATGGGAGTTCATTAAACAGAGGTAAACGTAATGACGAATATGGAGAAGCAAAAAATTATTTTGGTTGAGGACGAGCAGGACGTCGCTGATTTGATTATACAAGGCTTAGGCGAAGATGGTTATCGGGTCATTCATTTGGGTCGGTCGGACGGATTGGAGCAGCTTTTGGCGAAGCAAGATGTTTCCCTTGTGCTGTTGGACATCCTTTTGCCTGGAACTAATGGACTAGATATCTGTAAACAAATTAGGCAATGGGGATATACGGACCTTCCGGTAATGATGCTGACAGCCTTGGGAACACCCGAAAATGTAGTTTTAGGACTTGATAATGGCGCCGATGATTATCTTTCAAAACCATTTAAACTTATTGAGCTGAAAGCGCGTATTCGATCATTGATCCGCCGGCAAAAGTCGATCGTCCAGGCCACGCAGCGTGAGCTTCAACCGTCAAAAGACACCTATAGTTATGGTTTTTTAAGTATCGATGATTATAAAAAAACAGCCTATTGCGACGGCCAGGAACTTAATTTAACAAGTACCGAATATCGTTTGCTCTTATTGTTCATCCAAAGTCCGAAAAAGGTATTTGAGCGAACCGAGCTTTTAGACAAAATATGGGGAATTAATTTTGATATTGGATCAAATGTTGTCGATGTTTATGTGAATTATCTCAGAAAAAAGATTGAAAAAGTAACGAGAAAGAAGGCGATCCATACGGTTATTGGTATGGGATATGTACTAAAAATTGAAGACTGAATATTTCGAAATGCACAATTATAACCGAAAGCTTATCTATCTCATTGCAATTCTAGTCATATACGTGAGTTGTTTTGTTGGCTTTATCTTTTATTCCGTTACGAATTTTGCTTTTACTGATTTTTATAAGCGGCTGGATCTCCGACGAAATATTGCTGCTGAAAAGTTCCTGAACAGTAAATCTGCTTCCCAATCGGATCAATGGAGCCTTGATTTTATTGAGAATCTCAATAATCAGCACGAATTTTTAGTGGAATTTGGTGGCAAGGATTCTATTTTAAGAAGCCAGGGATTCCACAATGAACTTTGGGATAAAATTAGTAAAAAGGGAACGTCAAATTTCAAGTCGGGCAAGCAATTTTATTCAACCAAATATTTCTCGCAAAACGGGCGTCACTATATCGTTGGGGCATCTGCGGAAAATTATTTTTATACCCATCATCTGGCTTATCTCCGGAACTTGCTAATTATAAGCCTGATTTTGGGTATTCTGTTTATTTTCGTCGTTTCGGTTTTCATGAAACGCTCATTCTTAAAGCCAATATTGACCATGATGAAAGAGGTGCAGGCGATTGGTTCCGAAAATCTCTATAAGCGATTGGATGAAGAAAAGTATAAAGGTGAACTTCATGGTCTTGCGCAGACATTCAACCGGATGTTGACGCGGTTAGAGACCTCTTTTGAAACTCAAAAAAACTTTATTAGCAATGCATCCCATGAACTGAACACGCCATTAACTTCCATTATCGGGCAGGCAGATCTTGCCTTATCTAAAGAACGCAGCAATGAGGAGTACCAACGCACATTATCCAAAATTATTGAATCTGCAGAGCATCTGGAGAAAAAAACTAAAGCACTCTTATTGCTGGCGCGTACAGGTTTTGTGAACAACGCGACAGCGTTCAATCCAGTTCGTATTGATCAGATCGTAATGGATGCCGAGCTGACAGTGAAGGCTATAAATGACAAATTTAAGATTATAACAGATTTTAGCCTATTGCCGGATGATAGCATGCGACTTAAGGTGAATGGAAATGAAATTTTGCTGCAGCTTGCACTGTCTAATATTATCAGTAATGCCTGTAAATATTCATCGGATAGAACCGCTTACATCGCATTGGGTGCATTGGACAACAAAGTTTTTATTCTTATAAAAGACAAGGGTATAGGAATACCATCCCGAGAATTGGATCATATTTACGACCCCTATTTTAGAGCTTCGAATACGAGTGGTATCGATGGCTATGGAATTGGCTTACCTTTGGCAAGAAATATCATTAAACTACATGGCGGTTCGTTGAAAGTCAATTCTATTGTAGGCGAAGGGACAACGGTTGAAGTGGAATTACCGACTTATCTGCGATTTTAATCCAGTTTTAATTTCAGCGGTGTTTTTAATCCAATTTTAATGCTGTCGTTAGCTTTCTAATGAAAAGCTAATTTTAGATTCATACCATTGCCATAACTGCGTTTTAACTTTGCTTAAAAAAATAGCATGGCTAAAACAACGCGCATATTAATTCCCAGTGATTTTACGGTTGATTCGCTCGATTTTGTCCGGCAGAGTATAGAAGAGTCGGTAGCCGATCAAATTGATATCATCCTGGTATACGGTAATAAAAGCAGTACTTCAGCAAGTGAATTGCTCGGCATTGGATTGGATGATCAGCTCGATATGCTCCAATCTGAATCTTTCTTAAATGCTTGTCGTGTGCTGTATCAGCGTTATCAAGACCGCCATCTCCATATCTTTGCCGATATTTTATATACAGACAATAAAAATTATCTCCGACATTACCTCCGTGGACAAGCTGTTGACGAAATTAGAATTCCATCCAATTATACCTATAAAAAGAAGACACGTCATTTTTTTAATGTTGCTGAAGCGCTTCGAAATATCGAGGGCCAAATTCGTTCGACCGTACTTTTTAGCGATAAGGGAGATCCCTCTCATCATAAAATGGCACTGACGAATGGATAATCAGCAGAAATTGTCCAACTGTCTTTGGATTAAATCATAATTTTCAAATTATCTATTTTTTATTTTTATGGCGAAATTACACGGCGGACCATCCCCTTTGCAGCGTCTGGTTAGCCTCCTACATCCAGAACGTAAAACAATCAATTATATATTTATTTATGCTATCGTCATTGGTATGTTTAGTCTGACAATTCCAATAGGGATTACAGCGATATTTAATTTTTTAAGCAACGGAGCGATGTATAGTTCTACTTACATTTTAATTGCTTTTGTGCTGTTTGGCGTGGTCATGGCCGGCACGTTACTGATCGGACAACTCACGCTGGTTGAATATTTAGAACAGAAGATCTTTCTAAAATCAGCAATGGAATTTTCGTATCGGCTTCCGCGAATCGATCCGAAAGAATTACTAGGGGAAAATCTTATGGAATTGGTGAACCGATTTTTTGACGTGATCATTATTCAAAAAGGGATTATTAAACTTTTGATCGATATCATTGCTGCAGTTGTAACCATCTTCTTTAGCGTGGTGTTATTGTCCTTTTACCATCCTGTGTTTTTGGCTTTTGGGCTGGTCGTGATCTGTGTTGTTATCATTATATTGGCGCTTTACTATAAAAGGGGATTAAGGACGAGTATTGAAGAGTCCGAATACAAATATAAGACGGTAGCCTATTTAGAATCTGTTGCGGAAAATATAGCGCTTTATCGCGGGGACAAAGCAAAAATGAAGGCAGTTACAGACACTACAGATCATATTGTTGGTAAATATTTAGGAGCTCGAAATGATCATTTTAAGGTCTTAAAAAGGTTTTTTATAGGCTCTGTCATGCTTCGTACGCTGCTATTTGGTGCGATGCTTTTACTGGGATCTTATTATGTTGTTGAGCGACAAATGACTTTTGGGCAATTTGTGGCTGCCGAAGTCGTCATCGTTCAAATCGGTTATGCGATAGAGAAACTGATGACCAATCTAAATACAATTTTTGATATGCTGACAGGGGTAGTCAAGTTAGCGGCGATAACAGATCTTGCGTTGGAGGAGGACGCTGCTAATTATGTGGATTAACAAGGACGAGAAGAGTCAAAAAACAGTTTCGTGGAGAGATCTCTCCCAGGATGCAGTATCTAAACTATTAAAAGAACGTGGATCCCTCGTTCTTGGACGCCTTTTGGTATGCTCAGCGGTTATCTTTGCGCTTGCATTATTTCTGCCGTGGAGGCAGACAATTGCTGGAATAGGAACGGTAACCGCGCTGCGGCCCGAAGATAGACCACAGACGATACAAAATCAAATTGGCGGTCGTATCGAGCATTGGGCGGTTACTGAGGGGCAGGAAGTAAAGAAAGGTGACACAATTTTAGTGCTTTCGGAGACTGCACAATCTTATTTCGATCCAATGCTACCCTTGCGCTTGAAAGAACAATTGCATGCTAAACAAAGCGGTGAGGATGCCGCAGATCAAAAGATGAAAGCTACAGAAGCGCAGATTCTGGCTTTACGCAACGGTTTGGAATTTCAGCTCGAGTCTGCTAAAAATAAGGTGATACAGTCTCAAAATCTAGTGAAAATTGATAGTGCTGAACTCGTTGCGGTTATGAGCTTTTTCGAGACCAGTGAAAAGCGGCTTAAGCGCTACGAAGAGGGGTATCGAGATGGGCTGTTTTCTTTGACAGATATTGAAACAAGACGTCTGAATCTACAAAATGACCGAGCTAAAGTTGTTAGTGCCGAAAATAAGCTTTCAAATTCAAGGCAATCTTTAACCAATGCCCGAATAGAATTAAATAACATTCGTGCAAAATATAACGAGTCTTTGGCGAAAGCACAATCTGATTTAAGTTCGGCTTTTTCCTCCAAAGCTTCTGTGCAAGGTGATATCGCTAAGCTTAGAAATGAGATTTCCAATATCGATGTGAGAAGAGGACTGTATATTGTTAGAGCTCCACAGGACGGATTTATTGTCAAGACTTTCAAAGCTGGAATAGGTGAAAATATGAAGGAGGGAGAGTCTGTGGCGACATTGCAGCCAAAAACCCCCTTGCTTGCCGTTGAACTTTATGTAAATGCGATGGATGTGCCATTGATAGCACCGGAAAGCGATGTACGGCTACAATTTGATGGGTGGCCATCGATTCAGTTTTCCGGATGGCCTTCGGTGGCAGTTGGTACTTTTGCAGGAAAAGTGTCGGTTATCGATAAAGTGAGCAGTACGAATGGTCAATTTAGGATCTTGGTGCGCGCAACAGCGCCGGTGCCTGAAGGGGATGAACCTTGGCCGGTCCAGTTAAATCAAGGGTCAGGAGCATTCGGAAGAGTTATTTTAAATAAAGTCCCTTTATGGTACGAGATATGGCGACAGTTAAATGGATTTCCGCCGAGTTTGGAGCGTGAACCTAAGGATAGTGGAAAAATGTGATTATACTATGTGCAAATTGAATCTCATTTTTATTGTATTGTATGTTTTTCTATGCCATTTGCTTCCCGCGCAGGAAAAGGTGAATACGGCAAGAAAAACGTTCACTTTGGATGATATGGAAGCACTTTTGATGGCTAACCATCCGATTGTTAAACAAGTCAATCTATTGAGTGAGACTGCTAAAGCGCATGTGATGCAAGCATTAGGTAAGTTTGATCCAACTATCAATGCAAGTTTTAAAAATAAATACTTCGGCAGTAAGGAATACTATAACGAGTGGAATAGTGAGCTGAAAATTCCACTTTGGTTGGCTGGAGCCGACCTTAAAATTGCTTACGACAGAAATGTCGGTGACTATACCAACCCTCAATCTAGGACGAACAACGCTGGCCTGTCTGCCGTGGGCTTAAGTATACCACTGGGACAAGGATTGATTATTGATAGCAGAAGAAATACGTTACAGCAGGCAAAAGCAATGATACGCTATTTAGAAGGCGAAAAGATAAAGCAAATCAACAGCATTTGGTTTCAGGCAGTTTCAGACTACTGGAATTGGTATTTTGCCTATCAGCAGTATCAATTTTTACTGGAAGGTGTAAAATTAGCAGATCAACGCTTTAAGGCTATCAGCGAACAAACTGCCTTGGGTGATAAACCTGTGATTGACTCGATTGAGGCCTCTGTTGTGGTCAAAGAAAGGTGGATAGAGCTTTCCAAGTATGAAGCCGAGTTAAAAAATGCCCGAATTTTGTTGTCCAATCACCTTTGGAATGATCAGCAATTTCCAGTGGAACTTCCAGACTATGCAGTTCCTCATAAGGCAGCTGGCAAAATTCTCTTACCGGACAATAAAGTGATCCATGCACTTCTTGATTCAGCTAAAATTGCCCATCCTGAATTGATCAAATTGGCGAGTAAAAATCAACAGCTCGAATTTGAGGAACGCTACCGTAAGGAAATGCTGAAACCAAAACTTACGGTTTCAGGCACATTGATATCGAACCGCCGCAGTTTCAATGATTTTATACCACCACAGTATGATTTCAACTGGCAGAATTATAAACTGGGGTTTGAATTTGCATTTCCCCTATTTATTCGAAGTGAAAGGGGGAAATTAAAAGAAGTGAGAATTAAGCTAGATCAATTACACTACGAACAGGTGGTTACCGAGCGCAACATTTACAATGATGTTATTAGAAAATACAACGAATTAACAGCTTATAGTACGCAATTCGAACTTCATGCTTTAAATGTAAGTAACCAGGAACGTTTACTTAAGGGAGAGTTAAACAAGTTTGAACTAGGTGAATCAACCTTGTTTGTGGTTAATAGCAGAGAAAGCAAACTGATCGAAATGCGCATAAAGCAAGAGAAGCTTTTTACGGATTTTCGGAAGGCACTAGCAGAGTTATACTACAAGGCCGGAACCAAATTTTAATCTGATTTTAATCTAGGTATTCTTTTTAATCTCATTTTAATATCCGTTCGAACATTCTAATAGAAAGTTAATTCCAGATTCATTCGATTGCCATGGTGGCCTATTAATTTTGTATAAAAATAATTGGATATGGCAAAGGCAACGCGGGTATTGATCCCAAGTGATTTTACAATTGATTCGCTTTTTTTTGTTATTCACAGCATCGAACAATCTACAGCGGAAGAGCTTGACATCATTCTAGTCTATGGCAATAAGAGTAGTGCTTCGATCAGTGAACTATTAGGAATTACATTGGAAGACCAACTCAGCAATCTTCAATCCGAAGATTTCTTGAAAGCCTGCCAAATGATCTGTCATCGGTATGAAAATCGTAAGCTAACAATCTATACCGATATCCTCAGCTCGGACAATCTCAATTATTTACAGCATTATTTGCGTGGAGCTCGGATTGATGAAGTCAAAGTTCCAACAGATTATGAATTTGAAAAAAGAACACGGCATTTTTTTGACGTCGGACAGGCTTTGCTTCATTTGAATAGAAGCAAACAGAAGAATGTCAGGATTGTAGAAAAACCTGGAACAAATAAAACAGGGAGAAATGTGTTAGCGGATTTATTTTTTAACAAAAAATGGGATGTTAATTATTAAGAGAAAAATACTGGCAAAATTCAACTTTGTATTGTTGACTTTTTTGCTTTTGGGAGCAAGTTCAATGGTTGTTTTTTATGAAAACCCTGAGCGGCTTTTAGAGGGGGAATGGGAAGAGCAAGGTTGGTACTTTGAGAAAGTGGAGAAGTCTCCTATGTTTAAAAAGCAGACGGTTATTCATGAAGGAATAAAGGATGCCGCAATAGCTCATCTTCCGCCTTTGCAGGATGGGTTATGGCACTTTGAGAGGATGGAAGATAAAAATTTTATTGCGCATCATGAGGATAAACAATACAACTGGTTTTTGAAGGGGAGGGGGCACATCCTTGAGCTTCGAAAGAATGATGAGCTTATCGAAAGTTTTGTTATTCAGAAACTGAATAAAAACCAATTGGTGCTGCACCTTAATTTGGATATGCAGACAAAAGGGATAGCGCGTATCGTGTTGAAAAAAGGAGGAAAGGAAAAATATGCTGAGAAAATATAGCAATCATAGGACCATCGAAGATAATATTAAGTTGGGAGGGATTACCGCTTTTTCGGCGGGAATGGTTAATGTCGCTTCCGTCATCGTCTTTTTCTCGTTTACATCCAATGTAACCGGCTATTACGCCGTTTTTGCGCAGGAGATAGCGAAAGGAAATTGGTATCAAGGGGCAGTGGTGCTGTTTTGGATATTACTTTTTTTGACGGGAAGCATGCTTTCGAATCTTATTATTATCCATGGTAAAGGACGTTTTAGTTCCTACCTGACTCATTCTATTCCCTTGGCGTTGGAAATACTGAGTATATTGTTTGTAGGGATATATCTGGATGTATTTTATGAGGATTCATTAAAAGAAACAGAGATACTTGTTGGTGCACTATTGTTTTCGATGGGACTACAAAATGGTTTAACGGCGAGCATATCAAATTTTGTCGTAAAAACGACACATCTAACAGGGTTGACGACAGATCTTGCAATATTAATTTCGATGTTCACTAAAGAATCAAACCGAAATAATAAGGCATTGGTGGACAAATTTCATTTGCTTTTGAGCATTGTTGGAGCTTATGTACTTGGAGGGCTTTTAAGCGGTATTTCTTTTACCTACTTATCGAATAAAACTTTTTACATAGTCTGTTTTGTTCTTTTAATTATCGGCTTGTACGATCATTATAAATTGTATATGTTGAAAAAACAATTTGTAAATCGTCATCGTGAGGGAGTGGCGACCTAAACTGGGGGCTATATAATTTTATCCAGTTGGTATGGGAAATCTTCGTTCATCAGCTGTTTATAATTGTGGCAGAATTGTTGAAATTTTATACGGGCATCCTCTTGCTGATGTAAGGCAAACATCGCTTTTACTTGAGAGAATATAGCCTGTTCATTCAAAGGATCCAATAACAGTATGGCATGGGCTAACGCAATGCTTTTTTTATGTTGATGTGCGAGGTCCGCTTGCTGAAGTTTCGACAGCAAAATAGGGAGCAAATTTTGTTCAACTTCAGTTTTTAAGGTATCAAATACAGGGTGATCCAATCCCTGCAAGAACTTTCCCCGCTGAATGATTTGAGTTAATCTGCTTTCATTGATGTACGAAGGATCATCCATTAACTGGGTACATGCTACATAATCACAATAGAATTCTTCTGTTGTTTCAATAATAAATCGGCCCTTCTTATGTACAAGTTCTATTCCTGTAAATTCGCTCAGTACTTTTCTTAAATGGTTGATCGTAACTCCTCGTGAGTTCTTGACCTTATCTTCTGATTTGTCAGGCCACATCATCTGGCTGAAATATGGAGAACTGATACCCCATCGGTGGGATAGGATGAGGCAAAATGCCTGCTTAAGTTTTGTGCTAAATAAATAGGAGACATCCCGTTTGTTTCGGTCAAACGCACGGAACTCACCGAATAGAAAAATTGCATTCGGACGGACAGAATCGTTTTTTTGTGGCAATTGAGCAGTTACTACTATTGGATTAGTGATAACGGCCGTCTCTTCTAGTAGATTAGTTAATTGTCTTTTTCCTCTTTTTTGCCTCCAAATAAAGTAAGTACTCAATCCAAATATTCCCAATACCATCAAGCATAGGAATACCTTGCGCTGTGAACCATATCTGGGAAAGCTGTTTAGCTCTGTCAAGGTTATAGGAGTCATGTTTAATGAATAAACCTTTAATGTCGATTGGATATCATCCTTTGATTCCTGAACCAATACTAGGAGTCGGCCTAACTGCTTATCCATATAAAGTTGGGCATGTGTACTTATTTTATCTGAGTAGATCGGGATGGAGTCGCCTACTATGGCAAAACTTCCATCTTGAATCGAAAAGCGATAAAGTTGAATATGTGATTTTGTTAGATACTCTGGATAGCATAAAGCATAAAAGTGCGCTTCATCAGGGAAGACCAAACCTCGGGCCGGTACGATATGCTTATCTTTCCACATGATGTCCCATTTTTTAATGATTTTCTTACTGTTCAAATTAATTTGATAAAAATCATACAGATATTTTCGCCCAACAATATGTTCTCCGGATTCATTGCCCATACCTCCAAATATATAGGCGGTATGATCTTCGGTACCTTTTCCAGCAGTAAGAAAATAACGTGGGAAGATCTTATCACCTGACCATCCCTGTACGGTTTGCCATTTGTTGGAGTCGACATCGTAACGTCTAAATTCATCACTGTATGTCATATTGCCATAGCCCCCGAAAATATAGAATCGCCGATTTCTTTCGTCATAAAAAGAGCCATGATGATTTAGCTCCTTCTTGATCAGGTCGGAGCTCTCAACTGTCCATTTGTAACTTTCAAGATCGAGACTCGCGACTGTAGGACCGAAATAAGATTGCGTATAAAAAAGTTCATAAACATAGAGTTTATTTGTCGCGGAGTCGATGAAATTATTTCCTAAAACCAGTTTAACAGGACAGGGGTTTTGAAATGCCAACTTATTTGTCTGATTGGTTTTTATATTGTATATGGTTATGGAATCCTGATTAAAATAGTAAATCTCTTTTGTTCGCTGATTGTAACATGAACCAGCTTGCGACGGTGAACTGTTTGAAAAAATATTTTTCCATTTGTAAGAATCTAGAATCAGCCATGTTGGATTGGAAACGCTCCCGTAAGCATTGCCGTCTTCATCGTGGACAATACCTCCCGCATTCTCCTTTAGTGGAAAGAAGTACTGATGCGTTGGATTTCCAATACGTACATTTTTGATGGACATCATAGGTACATCAATTAGATAATCACTTTTTCCAAAAATAATCCGGGGAGTGTATACTTGTGGTAGCTTGACCCTTGGTGATTCAAACGTCTGATCCTGGATCTTGAGCTTAAATGCTTGCTCTTCAAGATCAAAGGTCAACTGAATGTTTATCCATTCCTCCTTAAACAGGCGCTGTTGATTTATTTTCGCGATGATCAGACTAGTCTTACCTTCTTCATTCAGTCGGAAGATACAATTTTCTCCCTCTTCATCATAAAACAGATTATAAATCGTATTGTTGTCTTTATTCTTGACACGGAAGATATTACCTAATGAGTTGGATGAATAAATGGATAATTCAAATGCTAAGGTAAACTGCTTCTCAAATGAAATATCCTTTTTATTAAATAATTCATAGGAGGTTCGTTTATCTATAGGTTCATGGCCGGCGCTAAACTTGAGCCCCTGAGATAGGGAAAGTATCGGAATTAAAAGCAAAAAAACAATATATAGTGTACAGCGTGGCATAGCACAATCAAAAACTTAAACCAATTCGTCGTCGACAATGAGCTGCTTCATGTTACCTGTTGCCCCTTGTCGGCTTTTAATGAAATCGTAACGGTTAGGATATCCCTTATCAATATCTAACAGCGTTAAAAGTATGCAAAAAAATGCGGCCAATAAAATAAAACCTATGTTACAATCACCAAGTGGCATTTGTATCATTAATGATTATATAAAAACAAATAGCGGCAAGGGTTATCGTTTTATTTTTGCGTTTTAACCCAAATTTAACCCAAAAAATAATCAGTCAATACTACCTTGCGTTCGAATTCCTACAGGTATTTCCGGTAGAAACTCGAACTAATTATAAATCGAAAATCTTACTTATGAAAGTCTTTAAAAAGCTGCAATTTGTTATTGTTGCTTCTGTATCCATGATGATTGTTCCGTATGGATATGCCGAGGCACAAACATCTTTTTCCGTTGCCGATATCAAAAACAGTCACAATATTCAAGAGCAAAACTTACTCCGTGCGATGGAACTTTTTGAACGATCAATGGAAGTTTATTTCTCGGCTGATGGACAAGCTATGTATCGTTTTTATAACCCGGATACAAAGGTGCGTTCCCAAGAAAAAGCAAGTGTATGGATGTATTCCGCCTCGATAGAGGCTGTCAATGCCATCTTAGGTGGTCTCAAGTCGCAGAAAGAAAATGGGAACCATCGTTTATTTGATCAATACTATAAGCGCTATGTTAACCTGTTGGCCCAGCTCCATGGTAATGCAGCCTATTATTTAGGTTCCTTCAACCTTATTTCCTTTACGCAGACACAGGACTGGACAGTTTACGCTGTAGATCGTGTTGGGGAAAAAGGTAAAGCCAATGTAACCGGCGTTCTCAATGTTTATGACGATCAGATGTGGATGATACGGGAGTTGATAGAGGGTTACCGTCTGACTGGTAAAGATACATATCTAAAGGAAGCCGAGTATCTGACTGCTTATGTCCTCGATGGATGGGACTGTACACGTGATAATCGAGGGCATGAAAATGGTGGAATACCTTGGGGACCGGGCTATGTAACGAAACATGCCTGTAGCAATGCACCAATGGTTAGCCCGCTGATTTGGTTACACGAAATCTATAAATCCAAGAAGGACCTCATAACATACCGGTATATTGATATAAAAGACCAACAATCCCGTCGTTCCAAAACGATTCGGAAGAGCGAGTTTTATTTGGGTTTTGCTAAAAGGATTTATGCTTGGCAAAAGGATCATCTATTGAACGATAAAGGTGTATATGATGATATGCTGGGCGATTGTTATCCAGATTGTAGTATTGCCTACGAAATAGTGGATGGCATAAAGTACCGAAAAAACACCCAACTGAGGAAAGCCGTTGGCACCTCTTTTTCCTATAACAGCGGCACGATGATTTCTGGAGCTGCTGATCTGTATCGGGCGACCCAATCAAAAATCTATTTGGAAGACGGCGAGCAGTTGGCCGATGCCAGTTTCCAATATTTTGCTAAACTAGGTTCGCAGGTTCCTGCGCACTATACTTATGCTTCGGATGGATTTAACAACTGGTTTAATGGTGTATTGCTTCGAGGGTTTCTTCAGATTTCTCCAATTTTCAAAAAAGCTGGAAGTTATAAGGAATCCTTTCAACAGAATTTGGACTATGGATATACACACTTTTTACGTTCAGGCTTATTACCACAAGATCTTCTCGGGGGATGGCATGCAGACAAAGGTAAAAATAACCTAGAGGGAATGTTCATGTTTGCCTATGCGGCACAGTACGCAATGCTGGCTCAGGATCATGACGGGAAATAACCGGATGAGGTAGAAGATCAACGGAAGCAAGATTTACTTTAGAAACAAATACCAATAAAACCGAGCCTACAAGCTCATGAAATACTTCAAATAGCACAATCACTAGTTAAAACCAATTTATTAAGATGAAAAAGGATATAGGGAAATCGAGGCGGCGACTCAGCACACTGCTTGTGCTGATGGCGCTGGGTATTCCGTCCATCGGATGGGCCCAACAACGGAATGTCAGGGGAAAAGTATTGGATAGTAACAATAAGCCGATTGCTGGAGTGACGATATCGGTTCAGAACGCAGATAGCCGTATAGAGACAACGACCAACGCGGACGGAAGCTATTCCATTAGTGTTCCTGAAGGTAAAAAACTATTATTTAAGTCTCTTGGCTTCAGCGCTAAGGAAGAGGTTACTGATGGGAAATCCACGATTAATGTTGTATTGCAAAGCAATGATATGCAGTTGGAAACAGTTGTTGTAGTCGGTTATGGTACGCAGCGTAAACAATCACTAACCGGTGCCATTGCATCTGTCAAGGGGACAGAAATGAGGCAGACGAAAAACGAAAATCCGCAGAATATGCTAACTGGTCGGGTGGCTGGTGTACGCGTTTGGCAGAAGAGTGCAGAGCCAGGAGCTTATAGTGCAAATTTTGATATACGTGGCATGGGAGCTCCCTTAGTCGTAATTGACGGGGTACCCCGTACAAGTGAAGACTTTCAACGTCTCAACCCGAGTGATATTGAAGACGTTTCGGTACTAAAGGATGCATCGGCTGCCATTTATGGAGTGAGGTCGGCAAATGGTGTTGTACTGGTAACGACAAAAAAGGGAAAGGAAGGGAAGACGAACGTCAATTATAATGGATCTTATACTTTTCAAAGGCCTTCGGGACTGCCTGTATTGGCTGATGCGATCAGTGCCATGACGGTCTACAATGAGAAATCCATGAATAATATCAATGGTGGCAGTCCCATATATACCGAAAAAGATTTTGAAGATTTTAGAAATGGGACACGACGTTCGTCCGATTGGACTGGTCTGATCTTTTCAAAATATGCGCCGCAGACTCAACACGATATTAGTTTTTCGGGTGGAAGTAATAAAGTTCAATATTATATTGGGGGCGGTTATTCATACCAGCAAGGCTTTTTTAAATCAGGTGATCTTAATTATAATAAATACAACTTGCGGTCCAACATTTCGGCAGAATTGGCCAAGGGATTGAAACTTGACTTAAATATCAGCGGCATGGCCGATCAACAAAATAATCCTTACAACAGTGCTGTTGATATCATTCGGAATTATTGGCGTCAGGGTGTATTGTTTCCTGCATACGCAGATCCTGACAATACTTTGTTAAATTATGAGGGACTAGATTTAGAACAAAATACCGTCGCGATGATGGATGCCGCTATTTCCGGCTATCGCAAATTCAAAAAGAAGACTTTTCAATCTTCCGCTGCGTTAAATTATGATTTGAGTAATTTATCCCCTTTGCTTCAAGGATTTTCAGCAAAAGCGTTAATTAGTTACGATTACCGTGCGGATAACAATTCCCTGTTCAGAAAGGAATATTATCAGTATGCATTGAATAAAACAACAGGTAAATATGATCAGAAACTCTATAACTTGAGCAGTCCAAATCAAATGAAGCGGGAGTTTTACGATAAGCAACAGGTATTGGGACAATTTATTTTGAATTATGATCGAACTTTTGCGGAGCAACATAAGCTAGCTGTGCTTGCGGGCTGGGAATCACAAAAAAACGATGGTGATAACTTCTATGGATTGAAAAATCTTGCTTTTGGTTCAGATCAATTGCTCGCTGGTGTAGAAGACGGACAAATGACTTCCATGTATGGCGGAATCGGTGACTACTATAATGAAGCGAAGTCTGCGCTATTTGGACGTGTTAACTATGATTTTGCTGGACGTTATATTGCCGAATTCCAGTTTCGCTATGATGGATCTTCCCGTTTTGCAAAAGGGCATCAATGGGGTTTTTTCCCTTCCGCTTCTATAGGATGGCGTATCTCTGAAGAACCATTTTTCAAATCGATTGACGCACTCTCTTTTGTCAATCAACTCAAATTACGCGGTAGCTACGGTGTGCTGGGTGACGACTTGTCAGATTCATGGGATTTTGGTTGGGTGCCTGGGTATGTTTATCCTGCTACAAGCGGAAATGCTGAAAATGGATATAACAATCAATACGCGCCAGGCTATATGTTCGGTGATAAATACATTACGGGCGTAAGCCGAAAGGCTATCGCCAATGAATTAATTACTTGGTATAAAGCGAAAACCTTCAATGTCGGTTTAGATTTTGAAGGCTGGAACGGTTTATTTGGTTTTACCTTAGATTATTTTGAACGAACGCGATCAGGGCTATTTCAACGGCGTACAAGTGAATTTCCTACGGTAATCGGGGCCATAGCCCCGATGGAAAATGCCAATAGTGATCGTCATATGGGAATGGAATTGGAATTGAAACATCGTAATAAAATCAACGATTTCTCCTATAATATTCGCGCGATTGCCACGGTGACCAGAAATAAATATCTCACAGCAGTTCAAAATGGTCCGTACAAAAACTCGTACGACCGTTGGCGTAATGACAACTTCAATGACCGGTATCAAGGAATACAATTTGGCTATGAATCGGCAGGACGGTTTGAAAATTGGGCCGATATCTGGAGCTATCCAATTTACAAGGAACGTGATGTATTGCCTGGAGATTATAAATACCTGGATTGGAACGGGGATGGCGAAATTAACGATCAGGATGAACACCCATTTGCCTTTGACCAAACGCCTTGGGTCAATTATAGTTTGAATATCGAAACTGCGTATAAAAATTTCGATATTAACCTTTTATTTCAAGGCTCAGCTTTGGGGTCAATGGAATATAAAGAACCTCTTTATGCAATATGGGGCACAAACGGAGGCGGAACGCTTGAGCAATATCTTGACCGCTGGCACCCTGTTAATCCATTGGCCGATCCTTATGATCCCGCAACAGAATGGGTGCAGGGCTATTATGGTTTCACAGGACGATACCCAAAATCCAATTCTGAATTTAATCGGGTGAGTACAGCTTATTTACGTCTTAAAAGCATTGAATTGGGCTACACCTTTTCGAATTTAAAACCATCCTCCTCATCGATGCGATTACGTGTTTATGCAAATGCTTACAATTTATTTACGATCACAGGCGTGCGATATGTGGATCCCGAACACCCAGACGATAATTTAGGTCGGATGTATCCATTGAATAAAACCTATTCATTAGGCTTATCGCTTACTTTTTAGCAAGCAAAAAATACATTACGATGGAGCCATCATGATTTATTTAATCTTATTGGGGAATGGATAAATCGGATAGCTTCATCACAATTGAAAAGCAAATTTATACAGATGAAAAAATTACTCGTTATATTATCATTAGCTGGCTCCATCGGATTTATAGGTTGTGCCGATCTGGATATCACGCCAAAAAATATTGTCACAGATCAAGATCTATTGAATACCCCAGCCGGTATGGATATCTATATGGCTCGGATGTACAGCCTAATGCCTTTTGAAGATTTTAAGTATATGGCACAATGGGGGATAGAATTTAATGGTTGGCTGGCTGCCATTGGAATTGAAGGAACGGGCGAAGCTGTGACCAGGGATGGAATAAGTACTTCGTTTACTGGCGAGCGGACAGCGTATTGGGAAAGAGCGTTCGAATTACTTCGGGATGCCAATCATCTCATTGAAACTCTACCGAATTACAAGGATAAATTTTCTGAAGAACTTTATAATCATTACTTAGGTGAGGGATACTATGTTCGGGCAACCGTATTCTACGCCATGGCACGACGCTTCGGGGGAATTCCTTTGGTGACGAAAGAACTGCAATATCCGAATACATTGGATAATCTGGAAATACCTCGTTCCAGTGAGGAAGATACCTGGAATCAAATCCTCAAAGACTACGATGAGGCCATTAAATTACTCATGGCGAAGAGTCCCAAAACAGGTTATTCCAACAAGTTTGTAGCCCTGTCTTTTAAGTCCGAAGCCATGCTCTATGCTGGAAGTGTGGCCAAATATAATGAAACTGTTTCTGGTCGCTTGACTGGTCTCGGAAGAAAAACTGGTGTACGGGTGATCGGTTTCGATGCCACCACAGCAAGAGCTGCATCACAAAAGTACTTTGGAGAAGCTTACGCCGCAGCTCGACAGGTAATAGCAGCTGGGGGGTATTCGCTGTATAAAAAGAAATGGGCAGCGAACGATAAAGAAGCTCAGTATCAAAATATGGTGGACATGTTTAGTGACCTCAGTAGTCCGGAAAATATATACGTTAAACAATATGTTTATCCGACATTGACACATAGTTTTGATGCATTTAGTTCGCCCTTCACTTTTCGATCGCCACTGTCTGCGGGTACTTGTCCAACGGTAGATTTTATGGAACTGTTTGATGGATTTGACAAATACGCCGACGGCACAGTTAAAGTGACTACCGGACAAAGCAGCAAGGACGGGGAGTATAGACTGTACGACAAACCGATGGACTTCTTTAAAAATGCTGAACCTCGCTTGCGTGCTTATGTTATCTTTCCCGATGATATTTTTAAGGATCGAAAAATGGAAATACGGGCGGGCATTTACACCGGTTCAGCACCCATAAAGCCGCTGTTCACGGATTATTCTTATGCAAGCGCGGATACACGTTACCAACAGCTGGGTGCTTACACAGGTTCACCAAAGACGCTTTACCTGAGTCCAAGAGATGGTGGTGGTCAGCAAACTGTTGATTATAATGGACAAAAAATGAATGCTGCCGGAAACGAAGGACCATTCTTTGATAATGGTGAAGCGACATTAACTGGTTTTTATGTGCGTAAATGGCTGAATACAAATCCAGCAAAAGAAGTAGGGGAAGGGAAATCTGATCAGCACTTTATTTTAATGCGTTACGCTGAGGTCTTATTAAATGCAGCTGAAGCAGCTGTCGAACTCAAAATGCTGGGTGCGAATCCTACTGATGGAAGCGACCCTTTACAGATGGCAACCAGTGCTGTCAATGAGATTCGCTCGCGCGCGGGAGCAGATTTGCTAACAGGTGCGATCTCTGGAGATAATGCCGGAAGAGATATTGTCCGGAGAGAGCGTCGCAAGGAACTTGCGTTTGAACATAAAGCAAAATGGGATTTGCGTCGATGGCGAGTGCTGCATTTTGAAGGCCGGGATGGTTTTTGGGGAACACAGAAGGATAAAAATTTATATAGCAACAATGAAAATTTTAGGTTCAGGGGGTTATATCCATTTTTTTCCACCTCAACGGGTAAATACTTCTTTGATGCACGATTTCAATGGGTAAGTACCAAAACATTCCGGTATACACCTATAGACTATTATTTTGAAATCCCCGGAGGAGAGGTAGCTAAAAGTCCCGTGATTGACCAGCAACCTAACCGATAAACAAGTATGCTGTGCTGAGAGCGTAGAGGCGCTAAGCACAGGTCACTTGGAAGGTCTGAAATTCTAATAACAAAGTGAATGACTGGTGGAGCAGCGTTCCGGAAAATAGCAAGCAAATCAATTCGGAATATTCAAACCATCACTAAACGTAAAAGAGATGAAAAATAGTGTTTTCGGCGCGATAGGCATCCTATGTATGCTAAGTTCGTGCAGCCTTTTTGAGGCAGATAATTATGAAGCGCCTTCGGTGGCATTAAAAGGTGTTGTGGTCGACGCATCGACCGGCGAACCCATATTGACCGATCAGGGAAGTGAGGGGATTCGCGTTCGGTTAAAAGAACTCAGTTGGGGCGATAATGTGGAACACAACCCTGATTTCTATTGTATGCCTGACGGAACGTTTCAGAACACGAAATTGTTTAAAGGTAATTACAATATCACTGTTGATGGACCTTTTATTCCATTGGTGCGTACCGATGGCGATGGGAAGGTGCTATCAGATGACAGCAAAAACATGGAGCTGAATGGCTCTCATGAAATCAAGATGGAGGTGCATCCTTTTCTCAAAGTCGAATGGGTCGGAAATCCGGTTGTGGAAAACGGAAAGGTAAAAGCCAAGGTAAAAGTTACCCGCGCCATAACCGAACAGTTTTTTCGGGATAAAATTGAACCTTTGGGAAATTATAATGGGGATTTTTTAAATGTGACAGATATACAATTCTTTGTCAGCTATTCCTCCACGGTAGGGTATAGAGCGCGGGACGAACGTTGGTCTAGCAAAATCGAGTATGGGGGCAACAGTTTTAACGCAAAATTAGGGCAGGTTATTGATCTCGAATCTGTGGGAGAAATCCCAAAAGGGCGGACTGTTTTCATTCGGGCAGCCTCGCGAATTAATTACGACACTCCCCGTGGAACGGGAACGCGCAGATGGAATTACAACGAAGCCAAAAGGGTCGATATTCCCTAAGGGAATCTGTAGCCATGTTGAGCCAGTCTGTTAAAAATACCATGATAAAATTTGAATTTTCAATAGGACTGGCTCACTCCTCATTTGCTCGATCTAATGGGGTAAACCTGTTGAATAGTAGGGGGAATATAGGCGTAAACCGTACGTAAAGAAGTAGACAATAAATTATGATAAAAACGAATATACTCTCGTTAATAATGTTGGCGGCGTTGACGACGGTCGCCCAAGAGAGAGATCCGGTAAAGACGACATTTCAAACCTCCAGCGAGTGGCGCCCTACAATCGATAATCGGGCGGACGCGGTGATGGTCTATGGAACAGGAGGGAATCCATCCGACAAATCCCGAAAGCCCCCTTTTGAAGAACGTGTCAAGTCCTGGCGCGATAAGGGGTATATTGTTCATTTTATGACTGGGATTGCCTGGGGCGAGTACCAAGATTACTTTACAGGGAAATGGGATGGGAAGATGCACTTGGATGAGGGACAGGTCGATGTCAAAGGCGATACCATCTGGCATGGTCATATGGTACCCTATATCGTTCCTACTGAAAATTATTTAAAATATATCAAGCAGATGCATGTCAAAAGGGTCATTGATGCTGGCATCGACGCCATATTTATGGAGGAACCGGAATTCTGGGCACGTGCCGGATACAGTGAATCGTTTAAAAAAGAATGGAAAAAATACTATGGTTTTGAATGGCGACCACAGCATGAGTCGCCAGAGAACACCTACTTATCCAATAAGTTAAAGTATGCTTTATATCTCCATGCGCTGAATGAAGTCTTTACTTATGCTAAATCTTACGGTAAAACCAAAGGAATGGACGTAAAATGTTATGTGCCGACGCACTCTTTGATCAATTATTCGCAGTGGATGATCGTCAGTCCCGAAGCGAGTTTGGCTTCTCTTCCCTGTGTGGATGGTTATATCGCGCAGGTATGGACAGGAACTTCACGTGAACCGAATTATTTTAATGGATTAGCGAAAGAACGCGTTTTCGAAACGGCATTTTTGGAATATGGTGCAATGGAATCTATGACGGCTCCTACCGGAAGGAAGATGTTTTTTTTGACAGATCCGATCGAAGATTGGCCCCGGGATTGGGCCGATTATAAGAAAAACTATCAGGCGACATTCACAGCACAGCTTTTATATCCAAATATCGCCAATTATGAGGTGATGCCCTGGCCCGAACGTATTTATGAGGGACTGTATAAAACAAGCCCTAATAGTGATCAAAAAGAAAAAATACCAAGACATTATTCGACCCAGATGCAGGTTATGATCAATAGCCTGAACAGTATGCCCAAATCAACCGGCAAAGTCTCTGGATCGACAGGGATCAGTGTGCTTTTGGCAAATTCATTGATGTTCCAGCGTTTTCCGACACATGCCGGATATGATGATCCACAACTAGCCAACTTTTATGGGCTCGCCCTTCCTTTCCTAAAGCGCGGTGTACCTATAAAAACAGTTCATTTGGAGAATTTAGCGGTAAAGAATGCCCTCGCGGACACGAAAGTCCTGCTCATGTCTTATTCCAATATGAAGCCATTAGCCCCTGAAGCACATCAGTACCTTGCAGATTGGGTAAAAAATGGTGGCGTCTTGATGTATTGTGGAACGGATCTTGATCCTTTTCAAACGGTGCAGGAATGGTGGAATATGAATGGTAGAAAGTATCAAAGGCCATCCGATCATCTATTTGAGCAGATGGGACTGAAGGACGAAATGGCAAAAGAGGGAAAATACAGGTATGGGAAAGGCACTTTGTACGTATTACGATCCGATCCTAAGGAATTTGTGATTAAACCTGATAACAGTCAGAAACTGCTGGATGTGACCAAGAATCTTTATGAAAGTAATGGTAAAGGGGAAAAGCTGCAATTTAAAAATTATTTTACACTGACGCGAGGCAATTACGATCTGGTAGCTGTATTGGATGAGAGTGTGAGCAATCTTCCTTATCAGGTTAAGGGAAATCTAATCGATCTTTACGATCCGACTTTGCCCATTATCACGTCTAAAAGTATACAGCCGAATGAGCAGTGTTTGTTTGTGAATATCGATCACATAAAGAACAAACAACAACCACAGGTGTTGGCCTCCGCAAGTCGTATCTACAACGAAATAACGGCTAATCATCGGTATTCATTTACTGCAAAAAGCCCGATTAATACGACCAACATTTCGCGTATATTATTGCCTAATAAGCCAAAACGTATTTTGGTAAGTAAACACAATGTCTTTTCAGAAGCAAATTGGGATACGAGAACAAAAACCTATTTACTGGGATTTGAAAATAGTCCTGATGGTGTTCAGGTAGATATTGAATGGTAACCTCGATGTTAAGATAAAGATACCAATCTGTATCAGGAAAACCTGAGCTAAAATATGCTTCAATCGGCAGATCCGATTCTAAAAAAAGAACCAGATTCCTAGCAAATCTGGTTCTTTTATTTATTCCAATTGAAGAGCAATTTGAATTTAATTTCGGACATATGTATTGAAAGGCTGCCTGTTAACCTAAGTTTAATGTGTCTAGAATGGAGATTATGGTTCAAGTAATAGTTCCCCTCGATTGTGATTCCTGAAATTCAGTTGGACTTTGTCCAAACTGTTTTTGAAAATTACGCGAAAAATGTGTTGCGGAACTGTAACCTAATAAATTTGAAATTTCGTACACTTTATACTGTTTTTGAATAAGCAGTTCTGCTGCTTTTCGGAGCCTGGTCAAATTAATCAATTCATTGGGCGAGAGGCTCGATACAACATTGATTTTGCGGTACAGTGTAGGTCTACTCATACAGAGAATGTCGGCCATGCGGTCCACATTGAACTGTGGATCATCGAGGTGCTGCATAATAATTTCTTCAATCTTCAGCAAGAACTCCTGTTCACTTTGGTTTTGGCCAATCTGCTGTATTTGGGACATTGGATTTTTGATAAAAAACTCTTTAACCTTTATCCGGTTCTTTAACAAGCTAGCTATTTGCGCCCTCAAAAAAGCAGGCGAAAAAGGTTTTTCAATGTAAGCATCAGCACCAAATTCCAGTCCTTGAATTTTTGATTCAATACTATTTTTTGCAGTCAAAAGTATCACTGGAATGTGTGCATAAGCGATATTTTCCTTGATTCTTTGACAAAGCTCAAAACCATCCATTTCCGGCATCATTACATCGCTTACAATCAGATCGAAATATTCAGAAGCGAGTAAATCCAACGCTTGCTTTCCATTAGAACTTGTCGTTATCTGATAATCTTCATTGAGATCATCTGCGATGAATTCGAGCAGTTCGGTATGGTCATCTACTAGTAATAAATTGGATTTGGCATTCATAATTATGGATTTGTATTGTGATTCAAAGGTAACGTCAAAGTGAATACGTTCAATTGAAGGTCATTTGTAGTATATAACAAGGTACCTTGGTGTTTCAACGTTAGGGATCTTGTCAATGCCAAGCCCAGACCACTTCCAGGAACATTCTTATTTTGTTTTAAGCGATTGAATGGTTCAAAAATTCTTTCCCTTTCTTCTGAAGGAATTAAAGCGCCGTCGTTTTTCACGGTCAATATAAAAATATTTTTCTGTATATCCATATTCAAATTTACCTCAATAAAGGATAAGGAATATTTAAGGGCATTATTCAATAGGTTATAGCATATCTTGTCAAATGCGTCCGCATCGATTTGACCGATAATATCGGGTATAATTTTCGATACAATCTGTTTTCCTTGCGACTGTAAAGTCACTGTAAAGTTACCGATGATTTCCTGAACCATCAGGCTGATGTTTTCTGATTCAAAGTGCAATTTAAACCCTTCCGTTTCGACTTTCCTAAAATCCAGCAATTGATTGCTAAGGGCAATTAGTTTCTCCGTGTTGTTTTGCATGGTCAATAATAGTTTGTCGGTGACGGGATTGTGATCTACCTTATCCATAAGTTTTTCTAGGGGGGCTTTGATCAAGGTCAATGGCGTGCGTATTTCATGCGCAACATCGGTATAGAAATTGATTTTTGAACGATAGAGTTCTTGTTCGCGTAGGTTCTGTACGGTTAAGAGATGTTGGCGATTGCGTTGTTTGATCTTTTCATTAAAATGATAAATTATAAATATAATCAGTCCAGCGGCTATTAATGCATAGCAAATAAAGGCCGGTACACTTGCCCAGATCGGTGGAAGGATCGTGATTTTAAGACTAGCAAAAGTAGGGATTGTATTGCCATTGGGATCTTCTGCTTTTACTGTAAAAATATATTTTCCGGGAGAGAGCTTGGTAAAATATGCACGTTGATTGCTTGTAATGTCTATCCACTTGTCGTCAAGGCCTTCCATCTTATAACTATAATGAATAGAGTGGGGGGCTTGATAATGCAAAGCCGCAAAATCAAGGCTGAAAGATGATTCGTCGTGTTTTAGTTTTATATTCTTAGTGAATAATATTGATTTGGATAGAATATTGGGATCGGTATATTGATTGATCGCTCTGTTGTTGATGTAAAAATTAGTGATATAAATCGGTATTTGATTCTTATAGTTAATTTGGTTTAGCTTTTCCGGGTTGAAGCGAATAAGTCCATTGATGGTGCCGAAATAGAAGTTTCCATTCTCATCATCAAAAGATGAATTGTAATTGAACTGAATAGTCGGAAGGCCTGACTCCAAGTTGAAAATCCGTTTTCTACCATTGGGAAGGTGGTAGCGTACCAAGCCCTTAGACGTACTCACCCAAAGATTATCTTGTTTATCTTCTAAGAAGGCTAGCGTCACATTACTGGGCATTCCTTCGGCTAGACCAATGTTTTGAAAGCCCTCTTGATTTATTTTTTTCTTTGCCATTCCACCTTCTGTGGCTATCCAAATCTGCTGTTGAGAGTCCTCAAATAAGCTATTGATCCTATTATTTGGCAAGGAGCTAGGGTCGTTCTGCCGATGTGTGTAATGTTTGAAGTAACGCGTCGTCGGGTGATAACAAAACAGTCCATCTCGCCACGTGCCAACCCAGATATTCCCCTTTTTATCTTCCAAAATGCTTGTGTAAAACATATATTCTGGAACATTATTGATGAGGTGGAACGATTTTTTATCAAAATCAAAGCGGTATAATCCACGCGTTGAAGCTACGAGAATATCCCCTTTCCGGGTTTTGTAGAGATAAAATAGAAAATTACTTTGGAGATCGGATGATGCCACATTACTGTTGCGGTCGATGTGATAGATAACTTTTTGAAGCTTGGGCGAAAAAATGTCGAGACCATTGACGAAAGTGCCTATCAGCAATTTGTCGCCAATAGGGAGAATTCCATGGATGTTGTTATTTGCCAGATTGCCTTGTTTGTCCGAGAAGTTTTGAATTCTACCCGATATGGGGTCGAGTTTTGATAATCCACCGTTTTCGGTGCCTATCCAAATATTATGGTCGATATCCTTTTTTATAATGCGTACGGCAGACCCTTTTAAGCTCCCTGGGCGGTCCTGTGGCAGGAATTTTTCGATTATACTGTTGTTTTTATGATAATAGTTGATTCCACCAAAATACGTCCCCAACCAGATACCTTCGTCTTTATCCTGTAAGACGTTATAAATAGCATTGTCGGATATGCCCCAAGGGTTTTCTTGCTCTTTTTGAATATTGATGAATTGTTGACTAGCTATTTGATATATAAAGAGACCAGATTCTGTTGCAAACCAATATTCATGATCGTTTGGCTGTAAAATATCTCTTACATAGAGAAATTGCTTCAATTGTTGGGGGCCCAGTATGGGTTTAAGCGATTTGTCTTTGAATCGGTAGCTATAGACCCCCGTTTTGGAAGTGCCGATCAATAGATCTCCTTCGCGATTTTCTTTTATTTTCTCAATACTAAACCAATCTTTAGCACCATATTTTGCTTGAAAGTCGACCATCAGCACAGGGGTGCCCGCAGCATCTATTTGGAAAATCTTCCCTTCAGGAGTGCCAAAAAACACCGTTCCGTTTTTCGTGCAGCTGATGGAGGTGATGTACAGGTCTGATTTAGTCAATTGTCGAATTTCATGACTCATCAAATCATGGTAATAGAGCATTCCATTGGATATAAACCAAATCTTTTTGCGTTGATCGGTAATGATAACAGGGACATCTGCATTTTCAAATTGTTTGCTCAAAAGTCTAAATTGTTCATCCACGGGATCGTAGCAGTAGATTCCCTGATCTGTACCAATCCATATTCTTTTTCGAAAGTCTTCTGTCAGCGAAATGATGTTGTTGCCACCTAGGGTGTTTTTCCCAAGGCTCGGGGCGTCAAAATGTTTGAAATTATTGCCGTCGAAGCGATTTAACCCATCCTTTGTACCAAACCAAAGAAAGCCATGACTGTCCTGCATACTACAGATAACTGCATTGTTTGACAAGCCTTCATTAATTTGATAATGATTAAAATAATAGGGCTGTGCATAGAGCAACCGTGGAAGAAACAGAAAGAATAGAAAGCGTAGAGACTTCAGGTTGATCATGATCATTTGGTTATTGATACAAAATAGTGCTAAAATGAAACAATTTAATCTTAAAATTTCTCAAAAATTTAAGACTTTAGCCTATGTATAGTAATCGCTAAAATTATAAAAAATCTAGAAAAGGACACAAGTTCTATCTAAACAAAGATTATAAACCATTTTAAAATACGACGAATGAAAGGAAAAATGACCTTGCTTGGTCTTTCTGCAATGCTCGCTTTTTGTGTGTCTTGTCAGCAATCGACTGGTTCCAAAACTCCTAAAGCAGATTCTTTAGCGGCCCTGATGGATACTGTGCAGTTCCGCTCAACCATTGATCAAAAACAGGCTTACCTCTATAAATTGAGCAATAAAAATGGCGTGCAGGCTTACTTCACCAACTTTGGCGCACGATTAGTCGGTTTGTGGGTTCCAGATAATAAAGGGGAGTTATGCGATGTAGTTTTAGGATTTTCTAAAGCTTCTGATTATAATAATCCAAAAGAGCCATTTTTCGGTACCATTGTTGGACCTTTTGGCAATCGTATCGCCGGAGGGAAATTTAAACTGGGTGACGAAACCTATACGTTGGTGGTAAATAATGGCCCCAATACCTTACATGGCGGTTTCAAAGGGGTGCATTTTGCCCATTGGTCATTAAAATCTTCCGATCCATCATCGCTTACTTTTGCCTATACCTTACCGGACGGAAATGAGGGCTTTCCGGGCAATATTCAAATGGAAGTGACGTATACGCTTAACGACGATAACGAATTGATGATTGGTTACCGGGCTACCTCCGATAAAAAGACGGTGATCAACTTAACAAATCATGCTTACTTTAATTTAAATGGTGAGGGAAGCGGTACAATTCTGGATCATCAACTTCAGTTGTTTGCCAACCAATATACACCTGTTGACAGCACCTTGATACCTTCTGGACAGTTGACTTCGGTGAAAGGAACGCCTTTTGATTTCACGAATTTAAAGTCGATTGGAGAAGATATCAACGCAAATGACCAGCAACTTAGCTTTGGAAAGGGATATGATCATAATTTTGTATTGAGTAGAGAAAAGGAAGGAGACTGGTATAAAGCGGCGCATGTGGTCGGTGATAAATCAGGTGTCGTCATGGATATATTGACGGCTGAACCGGGTATACAGTTTTACAGTGGCAATTTTATGAATGAGCAGGTACAATTGAAGAATGGAAAAAAAGATTCATTTCGCACCGCTTTTTGTCTAGAACCGCAGCATTTCCCGGATGCTCCGAATCAACCTGCTTTTCCAACTACAGTCCTTAACCCTGGAGAAGTTTATCAGACGAAATCCCTGTATCGTTTTTCGGTAAAATAATACATATTTAATAGTGATTGGTTTGAAAGTGCACCGCTGTGAAGTGGTGCGCTTTCTTCATTTAATAGGCTTAAATGCATTTTGCAGTTCCGTTTTATTGATTTGATACAAATAGGCAGTTTTTTGAGAAAAATCAATCATCCAACTCATTCATTAAACCTTATTTTTGGATAATCTGTTATAAACTAATCAAGCCAACAATGACGAAAAAAATCGGTTTATTATCTTATTTGATTGGAATTTGTTTTCTAAGTTCAGCGCAAAGCAATGTCGTAATTGCTGTTGATCATTTGCCGGTGCAGGGGAAAAATTTAAACTATATTAATAACCGATTGCCTTTAAAACAGAATGCCCTGCTAAAATTACCTGTAGGAAGCATCGTACCCGAAGGTTGGCTTGGGAAATATCTGCAGCTGCAGAAAGATGGTCTTACAGGCCATCTGGGAGAAATTAGCGCTTGGCTATCCAAGAAAAATAATGCTTGGCTAAGTACAGATGGGAAAGGAGACTATGGTTGGGAAGAAGTTCCTTATTGGTTAAAAGGCTACGCTAATTTGGGCTACATCTTGAAAGATCCTAAAATCATAGCGGAGTCAAAGATCTGGTTAGAAGCGGCCCTTAAAAGCCAGCGTCCTGATGGATACTTTGGCCCATTGATCCTGCGTAATAACAAACCGGATCTTTGGGGTAATATGTTAATGTTATGGTGCCTGCAATCTTATTATGAATATAGCGCTGACCAGCGTGTTTTAACGTTGATGACCAATTATTTTAAATGGCAGGCCAATTTGCCGGATAGTTTTTTTCTCAAGGATTATTGGGAGAACAGTCGTGGTGGTGACAATTTGCTATCCGTTTATTGGCTCTATAACAGAACACAAGGTAATGAATGGTTGATGGATTTGGCGGATAAAATCCATCGGAATACCGCCAATTGGAGACAAAAAGACGATTTGCCCAATTGGCATAACGTCAATGTTGCCCAATGTTTCAGAGAGCCAGCAACCTATTATTTGAAAAGCAAGTCGAGTGACGATCTGAAAGCGACCTACGCTAACTTTCATTATGTCCGGCAGGTATTTGGTCAGGTTCCAGGGGGTATGTTCGGTGCTGATGAAAATGCCCGGCCAGGATATACCGACCCCCGTCAAGGGGTAGAAACCTGTGGTATGGTGGAACAGATGGCCTCTAACGAGATCCTTCTCGGAATAACCGGAGACCCTTTTTGGGCAGATCATGCCGAAGAAGTTGCATTTAATACCTACCCCGCAGCTGTAACAGCCGATTTTAAAGCGCTAAGGTATATTACAAGTCCCAATATGACCATCAGCGACAGTCATAATCATGCTCCTGGAATTGATAACAATGGACCATTCTTAATGATGAATCCCTTCAGTTCCCGCTGCTGTCAGCACAACCACAGTCAGGGTTGGCCCTATTATGCCGAACATCTGTACATGGCAACCAATGACAATGGTATTGCGGCGTTATTATATGCTGCATCGAAGGCTGAAATAAAAGTCGGAAACAACCAAGCTGTTCAGATCAAACAACAGTCCAATTACCCTTTTGAAGAGTCTTTGCGATTTGAAATAAGCACCCAGGGTAAAACTGTTGATTTCCCATTTTATCTCCGTATACCTGCCTGGGCCAAACAAGCGAAAGTTACTGTCAATGGTAAAAGCCAGCAGGTTGAAGCTGGAGCAAAATATATTCGGATTGAACGGAAATGGAAAGACGGTGACAAAGTCGAACTCTCCTTACCGATGACCATTGATCTGAAAACATGGAACGCCAATAAAAATTCAGTGAGTATCCAACGGGGACCATTGACCTATGCCCTCAAAATAAAAGAGAACTACGTAAAAAAAGATACTAAAACCTCGGCAATTGGCGATTCGAAATGGCAGGAGACTGCAGATCCATCAAAATGGCCATCCTATGAAATCCTTCCTGCAAGTGACTGGAATTACGGACTTGTACAAAATCAGTTGCAAACATTAGACCAATTGAAAGTTGTGAAAAGGGCGTGGCCTAAGGATGCGTTTCCCTTCGATGCAGAGGCAGTACCTATTTCTATCCTTGTCAAAGCGAAACGTATTGACGGGTGGAAAATTGATGAAAATGGTCTGACAGGCGTATTGCCACTTAGTCCAGTGGAAAGTATGGGCGAGGTACAGGAAGTCGAACTGATTCCCATGGGAGCAGCACGTTTACGCATTGCTGCTTTTCCAACCGTGAAATAATGTAAATACGATATAAAATAAATGACTTAACGATTTTTATGATGAAGAAAACCTTATTTTTTGCCAGTTTGATGATGGCAGCACAATTGAACTTTGCTCAGGATTGGAAACCCGCGGGGTCACATATATTAACCCCTTGGGGCGAGAAAGTAACAGCACAAAAGCCACATCCTGAATATCCTAGACCACAATTAACCAGAACCAACAATTGGCAAAATTTAAATGGCTTATGGAAATATGCAATTACTCCAGTAGGTAATAAAGAGATTCCGCGTCAATGGGAGGGGAATATCCTTGTTCCTTTTGCTATTGAGTCGGCGTTGTCGGGTGTTGGTAAAGAAGTAGGAAAAGATAAGGCACTATGGTATAATAATACCATAACACTGGATAAGTCTGTCAATAAAAACAAGGTTCTGTTGCATTTTGGGGCAGTGGATTGGCAATGTGATGTGTATGTAAATAGCCAATTGGTTGGAAGACATGAGGGTGGTTTTGACCCTTTTTCCATGGACGTGACCAGTTTTCTAAAAAAAGGTGCAAAGCAGGAAATTGCCATCCGGGTATGGGATCCTACGGATGATGGACCTCAACCACGCGGTAAACAGGTGAACAAGCCGAATGGGATATGGTATACGCCTGTCACAGGAATATGGCAAACCGTGTGGTTGGAAAGTGTTCCACAATCTTATATTGTTAATACCAAACAAACACCACGATTGGATGAAGGGATCTTAGCATTTCAGGCTACTGTCGAAGGAAGCCAAGCGGGTGATGAAATAAAGGTCCGTGCATTAGATGGGGGGAAAGTTGTGAAAGAACAGGTCGGGCAGCCCAATACATCTTTTGATCTTGCAGTACCTAATTTGCAACCATGGTCGCCGAGTAACCCTAAACTTTATGACTTAGAAATCCAGCTAATTCGTAAGGGCAAGATTGTTGACCAAGCGAAAAGCTATTTTGCCATGCGGAAAATAGCCATGCAAAAAGACGAAAATGGTATTCAGCGGTTGATGCTGAATAATCATTTTACCTTCCAGTATGGCCCATTGGATCAAGGTTGGTGGCCGGATGGACTACATACAGCACCAACGGATGAGGCTTTGAAATTTGATGTGATCAAAACAAAGGAAATGGGATTCAATATGATCCGTAAGCATATCAAAGTAGAGCCGGCGCGCTGGTACCGTTACTGCGACAGTATAGGTATGCTCGTTTGGCAAGATATGCCTAGTGGTGATCTTGGCGGAAATCATTGGGATATGCAGCCAGGGAAAATTTCTGGTGGAAATCGGGATAAACAGCGTTCGCAGGAATCTGAAGGTTACTACAAAAAAGAATGGAAAGCCATTATGGAGGTATTGCATAACTATCCAAGCATTGTTATTTGGGTGCCGTTTAATGAGGCCTGGGGACAATTCAAAACCAAGGAAATTACCGAGTGGACTATGGCTAATGACCCTTCAAGACTGGTTAATAGCGCTAGTGGCGGTAACTTTATGGAAACTGGACATATCTTGGATATCCATAATTACCCAGACGCAGCCATGCCTGATCCAAATTTGTTTGGGGCCAAACAAGTGCTTGCATTGGGTGAATTTGGAGGTTTGGGTTTGCCGATAGATGGACACTCATGGCAACAAAAAGATAATTGGGGATACCAAAGTTTTAAGAATAAAACGGAATTATTGGAGCGTTACAAACGCCTGATCCATGACTTGACACGTCTAATTCCTATGGGATTGTCTGCCGCTGTGTATACCCAGACAACAGATGTGGAAGTAGAAACAAATGGCTTGATGACTTATGACCGTAAAGTTGTCAAAATGCCTGAGGCAGAGTTGAACGCTGCTCATCGTGCGCTCTACAATGCACCTACCAAGTAATTGATAGCGATATGGCCGCAACTCGAGTTGCGGCCTAAATTTAACGGTGAAAATATACCGGTCAACCTAAATCTATTTGATACAAATCAATGAAATTAAAATTACTAATTGCAGCGGCTATTGTATGTCAGTCGGTATCGTCGTTTGCACAAAAACAGCCTCCTAAGAATGACCTTCGGGCGCCTGCCTATCCCTTAATAACAATAGATCCCAATACAAGTGCTTGGTCCTATAGCAACGAATTGAATGCAGATGTTGTCCACCATTGGACTGGAAAGTCATTTCCTTTACTGGGTGTCCTTAAAGTGGATGGGAAATCCTATCGCTTCCTAGGAAAAGAAGAAGCTGAACCTCTGTCTTTGGCACGGATGGGCGAACATGCGGCCTGGACCGGAAGTTATGTCATTAGCGAACCCGCTTCAGATTGGATGAAACCTTCATACGATGCAGATCAATGGAAAACTGGCGTCGCTCCTTTCGGCACCAAAGATAAAGAGCCTCAGGTGAATACGGATTGGCAGGAAGCTAAGATCTGGATCAGGAGAGTAATTGAACTTGATGAAGATCTCACCGGAAAACCTGTTTTTATCGAGTTTACGCACGATGATGATGCCATTTTGTATGTCAACGGATTTGAAGTTGTTAATACGGGGAATTCGACAGGCAAAAATAATCGGGTCAAACTGCCCGAACATATCGTGAAGACACTGAAAAAGGGGAAAAATATACTTGCTGGTTATTGCCATAATAGGGTAGCGAATGGTTATTTTGATTTTGGACTGTTTGCAGAAAAAGAAGGTAGTATTCAATTCGAAACGGAAGCAAAGCAGCTTGCCGCCAATGTTCAGGCCACACAAACACATTATTCGTTTGATTGCGGTCCAGTCAATCTAAATATTACTTTTATGGCACCGTTGCTCATGGATAATTTGGACCTAATGTCGCGACCCGTAAATTACCTTTCTTATCAGATCCAGGTAAAGGATGGCAAAAAACATCACGTACAGCTTTATTTGGAAGCTGCTCCAAACTGGGCTTTGAATTCTCCGGCACAAGACGCTGTAAGCAGCTCATTCCGCAGTGGAAACCTGCAGTTTGTGAAGACTGGAAGTAAAAGTCAGCAGATTCTCGAAAAAAAAGGAGATGATTTACGAATAGATTGGGGATATTTTTATATGGCTGGTAACGCTGCAAAAACGAAATCTATTGTTGGCAACAGTCAGGAATTGCGTGTTAAATTTCTAAAAAACGAACATACATTACCTTCAAAAGAAGGTAAGCAGCTGGCTTTAATACAAACTTTTGATGTCTCATCAAGCTATCAGGATAAGATCTTATTGGGGTATGATGACTTGTATTCTATCCAATATTTCGAACAAAATTTACGGCCGTATTGGAATACAAATGGAAATCATACAATTGAGAAACAATTTGAATTGGCCGATAAAGAGTATGCTGCTCTCAAAAAGGCTGCTGATAAATTTGATGCCGAATTATGGAGTACAGCTCTTCGTAATGGGGGAGAGGACTATGCCGCATTGTGTGCCTTGGCCTATCGGCAAGCAATCGCTGCCCATAAACTTGTGAAGGCATCCAATGGCGATTTACTTTTATTATCCAAAGAAAATGATAGCAATGGGTCAATAGGAACGGTTGATGTAACCTATCCTTCGGCTCCGATTTTCCTGTACTATAATCCGGAATTGGCAAAAGCGCTAATGAACGCTATTTTTTATTACAGCGAAAGCAATAAGTGGACAAAACCTTTTGCTGCGCACGACGTTGGAACTTATCCGCTGGCAAATGGTCAAACCTATGGTGGAGATATGCCTGTGGAAGAATCCGGAAATATGTTGATACTAACCTATGCATTAGCTAAAGTGGAAGGAAATGCCACTTATGCAAAGAAACATTGGAAAGTGTTGTCGACATGGGCAGATTATTTAGTTGATAAAGGTCTGGATCCCGAAAATCAATTATGTACAGACGATTTCGCTGGCCATTTTGCACACAATGCTAATTTATCCATCAAAGCTATCTTGGGGATTGCTTCTTATGGTTATCTGGCCCAAATGCTCGGTGAAGAGGCTACTGCTAAAAAATACTTGACGGAAGCGAAAGCGATGGCTATGAAATGGGAAGGCATGGCCAAAGATGGGGATCATTATAAGTTGACTTTTGACAAGGCAGGAACCTGGAGCCAAAAGTATAATATGGTATGGGATAAATTGCTCAAGATGAATATTTTTGATCCTGCTATTCGCGAAACCGAACTAAGCTACTATCTCAGAAAACAAAACCAATATGGATTACCACTGGATAACCGTCAGCCTTACACCAAGACGGATTGGATTATTTGGACGGCGACCATGGCAAATGATAAACCTACATTTGAAACCTTTGTAAAGCCAGTATACCGTTTTATGAATGAGACAACAGATCGGGTTCCGATGTCCGACTGGACGTATACGGATCGACCTAAAAGAGCTGGATTTAAGGCAAGATCCGTTGTAGGAGGCTATTTTATCAAAATGCTGGAAGAGAAATTGGCAAAGGCGAAATAGCGTTTTCCTATGATGTAGAGAAATAATATAATAAAATAATAAGATGTTGAATACAATGTTGTTAAGATATTGGATCGGTGGAGTTGTTGTACTGAACGTGTTAAGCTCCTGCGGAAGCTTTTCAGGTTCAGTAACGCAACTTGGACCAGAGACAATTGCAAGGGCTAATAAGGTGCAGCAAAAGACCTATACCAATCCGGTTTTTGAGCCTATACTTGCTGATCCTACAGTTGTTAGAGACCCCAAAAGCAACATGTTTTATGCCTACGGGACAGCCGACAATTGGGGAGATGGCAAAGGCCAGCGTCTGGTATCCATTCTACAATCTTCTGATCTAGTTCAATGGACCTGGATTGGTACAGCCTTCAGCTCAAAACCGAGCTGGAAAGCCGAAGGTGGAATTTGGGCTCCCGACGTAGTAGAGCTCAATGGGAAATACCTGATGTATTATGCCTATTCGACATGGGGAGATCCTAATCCAGGGATAGGAATTGCTCTTGCTGATGCACCGGAAGGACCATTTATAGATCAAGGTAAACTTTTCGATAGCAAGCAGATCAATGTACCCAATTCAATTGACCCTTACTTTTTTATGGAGAATGGACAGAACTATTTGTTTTGGGGTAGTTTTAGCGATGCTGAAACGCAGGGCACTTATGGTGTGGAATTAGATCAAAATGGAACAGCTGTACCTGATCTAAATAAAAAATTTAAAGTTGCTGCCGGTGATTTTGAGGCTGTTGTAATTCATAAGCGGAAAGGGTATTATTACTTTATCGGATCCAAAGGATCTTGTTGTGAAGGGGAAAAAAGCAGTTACCATGTTCTTGTAGGACGGTCTAGAAATTTGAAAGGGCCTTATATGGATCGGGAGGGACGCAATCTGGTACAGCGAGGGAGCGGAACGTTGCTGTTAAGGGGAAATGATCAATTTGTGGGGACAGGTCATACTTCGCGCATTATTACAGACGATAAGGGAAAAGATTGGATACTCTATCATGGTATGGACCCAAAGCAGCCTCGTGTTGCGACGGGTGGAAATCGTCGGATGCTATTTTTGGATCAGATCGTCTGGGATAAGGACTGGCCCAAAATTGAAGGGGCAACCAGTAGTGTTGCAGTGCAACCGGCACCAACATTTAATTTTAAATAGCATTTTCAATAGCTAGTAGCAGCGGATGGCCGATCTTTGTCGGGTAGGACTTCCGCTGCCTATTCCTTACACGATATAGCACCATAAGATACAGCAAAAGAAAAAACATCTCGAAGTGCTGTATGCTGTTTTGGGGTGCGATGAGCGTTGTGGTAAATATTTGTGAGCGGTAGCTAAGTTAAATGGCTATGGAGCCAGCTGCTGATAAACTCGAATACTTCTTTTTTGCATTCTTCATTTAAAATTTCATGTCGCATTCCCGGATATAATTTGACCGTAATATCAGCTTGCCCTTGGTTGCGGAGCTGCTCTGCACTTTTTTCAACTCCAGCGCCAAAATCGCCAATTGGATCATCCTGTCCACTGATAAAAGCTATCGGAAGCGTTTTTGGGATAAGCTGTGTAGGAATAGGAGCTGTCGCCTGTAGTGAAAGATCCAGTACCGTATGAAACCCATTATTGGTAAATAGACCTCCGCAGAGTGGATCTTCCAAAAAAGAAATACGATTTGTCTTATTAACGCTTAGCCAATTGCTGTTACATTGGTTCGGTTCGTTCTTAAAACGGGCGTTGTTGCGTTTGTCAAAAATACGATTAATCAATTTACTTCTTTTTTTGGGTGCAACAGTATTTAGAAAAGCGAGTAAAAGATGAAAAGCGGTGGAGCCCTTTTGACGCTGTCCGGTACCCACAATTATCGCCCCCTTAAATTGGCCCCCAATTTTTTGTAATACGCAACGTGTAACAAAGGATCCCATGGAATGTCCTAAAATAAATTGCGGTGTTTTTGGATAGGCTTCCCGTAAGAAACTACTCATCGCAATTGCGTCATCGACAAGCTGTTCTTTGGCCTTTTCTTTTTGGAAATAGCCCAAAAGAGCGGGTTGTGAAGCCGTTAATCCGTGACCCAATTGGTCGTAGGTTAAAACTGCAAATTGCTGTGCTGTCAAATAACTGGCCAGTTCCTGATATCGACCACTGTGCTCTTGCATACCATGGATGATGAGGATCGTGGCCAATACAGGATGATCTGTAGGCTCATAGATGTTATAAGAAATTTTATACTTATTTTCTGCCGTATTAACGGCATAAAAATTTGACGATACCCTATTCATGGTGCGTTTTGTTATTTATAGTAAACTAAGACAAATTTATGGTATTTACAAGGTCAGTAATCGTTGTAGCTTTCAAGAACATTACTGTTATTGCCTAAAATAGGGACAAAAAAAAAGCACTATTAATTTTGTTGTTTGAGCATATTTTTTAGATTTTACTTAATTTAGAATGTACAAAGCGTACACGAAACAAGAAGAAAAGAAACCTGACATGTTGTTCATGATGCGGAGTGAGTGAGAAGAGATTGCTGTAAATAATTTAAAGTAAAAGTTTTGCTGGTTCGTCTAGGCTGCTATGGACATTGCATACCAAAATCATATGGCAGAGAAAAATTCCAGATCATTTACGGATACCGTTAAGACTTATGGGAGTCAGCTGCTGCGTTTTGTTAAGGGGAAAGTAAAGAAAACTGAGGATGCAGAGGATATCTTACAGGAAGTTTGGTATCAATTCAGCCGTTTAACGAATATGGATGAACTGGAGAATGCTGGAGCCTGGCTTTATGCCGTCACACGCAATAAAATTACAGATAGCTATCGAAAAAAGAAAAGTGAATCACTTGATGATCTGATCGCAGGCGACGATGATAGTGAAAGTTCATTTCCCATCCGTCAGTTTCTTTTGGCTGACGACTCCAACAATCCCGAGCTAAAATTATTTAAGGATATTTTTTGGGACGAATTGATGAAAGCATTGGACGAACTGCCCGAAAAGCAACGCCGGGTTTTTATGTTGAATGAACTGGAAGACAAAACACTTCAAGAAATTGCCGTGATGGAAAATGAGCATTTAAAGACAATCATCAGTCGCAAAGGGTATGCAGTGAAGCATCTAAGAGTACGATTGCGGAGTTTATATGAAGAATTAAAATTTTAAGGATTAAGCTATGAATGGAAGAATGAAAAGACAGCGGAAGGGTAAATTCGCTTTTATGTTTGTCGCTATTATTGTTGGTGTTTTTTTATTGGTGGCGTTGTTACAATATTTATGGAATACGTTAATGGTGGATATTTTCCATTTAAAAGCAATTACCTATTGGCAGGCACTAGGACTCTTTGTTTTGTCAAGAATCCTGTTCGGCAGGGGATTTGGTAAACCGGGAGGCGGGAGATTTCGAAAGGCTTTTCCAACTCAAACGGAAAACGGAGAGGATCTTTCCGAAGAGGAGAAGGAGCGTTTGCGTGAGGAATGGAAGCGTCGTTTCAGCGGACGATGCGGATTCTGAAAAAACAATAAAAATTTTAAAGTAAAAACTGTTGTTGGGCGTCTTCTTTTATAAAGGCGCCTTTTTTATGTCGATATACCGAAAGAAATGACAGAACGCGATGATCTGTCAGAATGGATGTTGGCGACACTAAATTAATTACAAATATGAAGGTCAAGAAGAAGTACAATTTCAGACAGATGAAGGTATGTGCTGACGGAAACCTTAAAAAAGATGTATTCAAATGAAAAATAAACTTCGATTTATATTGCCGCGCCTGATCGTGCTTACGGCAATTGCAGGATTAGCAACGCTAATTATTGGGACGATCTTTAAACTCTTGTTGTTTGGAACAGTGTTGTTTGGTATAGGAAGCTTTGCCGCAGCAAGAATGCGCAGAAGAGATCGGCGGGCTTTCCAAATGGACACGGCCCCAGTACACCCGAATGTTCAGCGTCACTATGATACAGTCGTAGCGATCGTGCCATTAAATGCACAAAGCCGTTCGAAGAGAGCGACAATAGTTCCCGTTTATTAATAGCTACAAAAAATCGCGATTGTGGAAACAATCCTGCGATCATCAATTTACACTTAGTATTCAACATTAAAAATTAAAGTCATGTTTAAAAGAGATAATTACAACAGTGGATATTCAAATCATAATAAATTTTGCGGAAAGCATTTCAAGGACCGTTTTGAAAAATTTCAGCAGCATTTTTTTGAAGGCGAACCCATGCAAAGCGGAATGAGACAGCAATTTTTTCCTGTAAATATTGTCGAGAATCAAGAATTCTTTGAAGTACAGCTTTTTGCTGCTGGCCGCAAGAAAGAACAGTTCCAAGTCAGCATCCAAGAAGGGATACTTAAAATTTCATGTACTGCAAATAGACAAGACAATGCCATAGATTATATTTATAAAGAGAACGATGGATTAGCATTTGAGCGTGAATTCCAATTAAATGAACACGTGCTTACCGATAATGTACATGCCAGTTTTGAGGATGGGGTGTTGACGGTCATTCTCCCAAAAGATCTCGAAAAGGTAGCGAGGCCACAAGAGGTTGTTATTGATTAGCAACAAATAGTAAACGTAAATCAGTATTTGAGCTGATTTTGAAAAAGGGCAGCATATAGAAATTAGCTGTCCTTTTTTATTTCTACGTATGTCTATCATACCACTTTCCGTTATACGACGCTTAAAATGTCGAAAAGGTATTATCATTCATTTAGATAGTGTATTTTATATAATATAAATTTTGTCTATAGTTTATCAAATCATTCGATGGAGCGGATCGACTGTATTTATGTACTTTTATGAAAATTGAAATCAAACAATTTGATCAATTAAGGTATTATATAAAAAAACTTTCTTTTAATATGGACAACAACGAAAAAGACATTAGCAAATGCCCCTTTCACAATGGTACGATGCGCAACTCCGTCGCAGGAGGTGGAACTCAGAATCAAGATTGGTGGCCAAATAGACTACGTGTAGACCTGTTGAGACAGCATGCGAGCAAGTCAAATCCAATTGATGAAGGCTTTGACTACGCAGCGGCATTCAACCAATTGGACTTAGAAGCCGTAAAAAAAGATTTACATGCATTGATGACTGATTCTCAGGATTGGTGGCCAGCAGATTTTGGACATTACGGCCCATTATTCATCCGGATGGCGTGGCATAGTGCAGGAACATACCGTGTAAGTGATGGTCGGGGTGGCGCAGGATCTGGTCAACAGCGCTTTGCTCCTCTAAATAGCTGGCCAGATAATGTTAGTTTGGATAAAGCGCGCCGCCTGTTGTGGCCTATCAAACAAAAATATGGTAAGAATATTTCTTGGGCAGATTTAATGATATTAACGGGTAATGTTGCCCTAGAGTCTATGGGCTTCAAAACTTTCGGTTATTCAGGTGGACGTGTTGATGCTTTTGAACCAGAATTGGATGTATATTGGGGGTCTGAAACCACCTGGTTGGGTGGCGATATGCGTTATGCGCACGGCTCGGAAGGAGTGGCCGAACCGCACGGAGTCTTATCTGCCGATGATGATGCAGATGGTAAGCTGCACACGCGCAATCTTGAAAAACCATTGGCTGCGGTACAGATGGGATTAATTTATGTGAACCCAGAAGGACCGGATGGAAATCCTGATCCGATTGCTGCAGCAAAAGATATACGGGACACTTTTGGTCGGATGGCTATGAATGATGAGGAAACCGTTGCTTTGATTGCAGGAGGACATACTTTTGGGAAAACTCACGGTGCAGGACCTGCAGACAATGTCGGAAAAGAACCAGAAGCCGCTGGTATAGAACAACAAGGCCTTGGTTGGAAAAGCACTTACGGCAGTGGAGTGGGTGCTGATGCCATTACCAGTGGACTGGAGGTCATTTGGACACAAAAACCAACAGAATGGACCAATCTTTTCTTTAAAAATCTGTTTGAGAATGAATGGGAATTAACAAAAAGTCCTGCAGGAGCACACCAATGGGTAGCTAAAGGTGCCGATTCAACCATTCCCGATCCTTTCGATCCAAGTAAAAAGCGCCGGCCAACGATGCTGACCACCGATTTGTCTTTACGTTTTGATCCAGTTTACGAAAAGATCTCGCGTAAATTTTATGAAGATCAAGAAGCATTTGCAGATGCATTTGCCCGGGCATGGTTTAAATTAACACACCGTGATTTGGGACCGCGCGAACGTTATCTCGGTGCCGAGGTTCCTGCTGAGGAATTATTGTGGCAAGATCCAATTCCGGCTGTTGATCATGCTCTTGTTGATTCGGATGATATTCGTGCGTTGAAAACGACCATATTGAATACTGGGCTCAGTAGCTCCGAGCTTGTTACAACAGCTTGGGCTTCGGCATCTACCTTCCGAGGATCAGATAAGAGAGGCGGGGCAAATGGCGCTAGGATACGTCTGGCTCCACAGCGTTATTGGCAAGTTAATAATCCAGCACGATTACAAAAAGTGCTTACCGCTCTCGAGCACATTCAACAGGATTTTAATGGAAAACAACAAGCTGGAAAGAAAATCTCTTTGGCCGATTTAATTGTTCTGGGTGGGGGGGCAGCGATAGAACAGGCAGCTCGCTCGGCAGGACATGACATCGAAGTCCCATTCCGTCCTGGACGTATGGATGCATCTCAGGAACAAACTGATGTTGAATCTGTTGGATATCTCGAGCCAATTGCAGATGGATTCAGAAACTATCGTAAAGGCGCTTATACCGTATCTACCGAGTCCCTTTTGATTGACAAAGCACAATCGCTCACACTCTCTGTACCGGAATTAACTGTGCTTATTGGCGGAATGCGTGTTCTTCAAGCGAACTTTGACGGTTCTCAACTGGGAGTAATGACAGACCGTCCGGGGCAATTGACCAACGACTTTTTTGTTAATCTATTGGATATGGGGACAGCTTGGAAAGCAATCTCGCAGGATCGGGAAGTTTTTGAAGGATCAGATCGCAAATCCGGTACTAAAAAATGGGAAGCGGGACGGGCAGATCTTGTTTTTGGATCGAATGCGGAGTTGAGAGCAGTTTCCGAAATATATGGAAGTGACGATGCGAAAGATAAATTCGTACAAGATTTCGTGAAGGCTTGGACTAAAGTGATGGAGTTAGATCGTTTTGATTTACATCGCTAATACGACTGGACAATTAATTCGATCATCGTATTTTAAGATTAGGGTTAGTTTACAATCAGGGCTGGTACATTTGTAGTGCCAGCCCTGATTGTATTTTAATGTTCAGGCGTATTCTCCTGATCATTCGTTAGAAATTCGGAGGTGAAATGCTGTTGTTGCTTTTTCTGTCTGAATTTCTCCTCATTATAGGAAAGGGAGTGCCCTTTAGGTATCGATAAGGATGACCATGTATCACCCAAACATATTTTTCCAATATAAAGAATCTGTCCAATATGGTAGGGGTAATGTGCTAGCTGCCGTAAGATAGCCTCCATAACGGTGTGTCCTTGATGACGGATATAAATAATTTTATCGAAATCATTTTCATCGAGCGATCCGATGGCTTCGAATAGACAAGTCCACCCAGTATTCCAATACGATATCAGTTCATCACGGTCTGTCCAGGTGTTTTCAAATTCTCGGTCCCGGTTTCTATCATCTTTTTCTCCGTCGGTGGTTAGAAAATCAGTCCAACGGGAAAGCATATTGCCGCCTAAATGTTTTACAATTAATGCGATGCTGTTGCTCGAATCGTTTGGATGCCAAAATAATTGTTCCGTGCTCAACTGTTCAAATGTTTTATCACCCAATGATTTATAATATTGAAATTGTTTTATACAAGTCCCTAAAAAATTATTCATAGCCCTATTAAATCGTCAACTTATGGTATCAATATACAAAAATGTCGTGAAACTAATCCCAACTTAAGTTGTGTAACGCGAGATTAGTGGTTATTGATCAGTTAATTTCACGGATGTGCATGTTAACGCTATTATTGACAAGGCATTGAAGGAGGAGTAAGAATAAGCGGTCTAAGGGCAGGTAAAGCAAAGGTGATACTGGGGAAGTACCACCTTTTTTGCTAACTAAACATTAAACATAAATAAACAGTCTTTTTCAAGACCACACTAAAAATTACATGACTACTCTGCCGCTGGTCGATTTGTCAACCTGGACATTTTTTGGTTGATTTTTTAATACAATTTTTGCAGATGTGGAAACTTTTCCTTGTAAGTTTTCTTTCACACTTAGCGTTACATTTGCAGATGAATTTGCTTGTATTTGAGCATTTGTCGTTGTAAAACGACTCATATCAACCGATGCGGATGAGTTGGTGTTCAAATTTAAATTTGAAGCATTCCCTGAAATATTCTGCCTGGACGAACTACTTGCCGAAACTTGCAAATTTTTACTGCTTACTTCGGTTGTTAATTTACTCGAAGAACTTGTTGCAAGACTAATGTCATCCGCTACTATTTTCTTCAGAGATACGCTGGCTGAAGACGACACGTCTACAGTAATTTTGTTGCTCTTAATGATCTCATCGGTATAAATCGAGCTGCTTGAAGATGCCGAGAAACGTGACGGTATCTTGCTCGAATAAACAATTACACGATTGTTTCTTGCATTTCTGATTGAACTGTTTCTTTTATACTGTACATAGAGGGTACCATTTTTTACAGTCGTTTCGATAAGGGATAAATGCTCGGGGTTATCCGCTTCAACAACAACCTCATTGCGATTAGAATGGATGTAATCCACACGAAGCGAGGTTGCCGATGAAATGCCATCTGGAGCAGCGATCTTACGTGTTTCCCGTTCTTGTGCCTGCGCTACATATAAAAATGAAATAAAGGCAATGGTTAAGATTCTTTTCATTATCTTTTTGTTATTAGTTTAAAATTATTGTAGATAAAAGTTTCATTTTATTTTCCCATTTATCATTTCCAATTCACATAAACATGCACCTGATTGTTTTGTTGAACATATAGTATAATAGTAGTGCCAAAATTATTGATATACCTAAGGTGTTGATTCATAGTTGTATTTTTATGTGTTTCGGATTTCCTTAGTGCTCATTTTTGAACATAGACTGTTCGGTATCGGACAGTCTAGTTTTACCATATGCGCCCTATATACGCAGCTAACCAGAATTGATACTCTAATTGGGAAGCTGTTATAAATACTTGTCGCATCTTCTCCCGTTTTGTTGCAGTAGTTTCTGCAGCAATTTTATCAACATAATTTTTGGCTTTGATAACTCCCTGTGCAAAATCGTCACCGCTATAGGTTTCAATCCATTTGGAGTAAGGGTTATCAAGCGTATTTGCGGTCGACACAATGTGATCACCTACTGCTTTATAGATCCAGAAACATGGGAGTGTTGCAGCCATGGCGACTTCAATACTCTCGAATGCAGCTACGCTTTTGAGAAAATGGATATAATGATGGCAGGTTGGCTCAATTTTGCTACTGTTGTCTCCAGATGTTAAACCAAATTCTCGAAAGTAATTTTCATGCAGTGCTCTTTCAACAAGAAGTGCATTGCGCCCAAACTCGAAATAGTCCAATGCTTGTTGGTTGTCAGCGCTCTTTGCACCTATAAAAGCAAGGACACGACCAAATTCTTCCAAATAGAATGCATCTTGCCGCATGTAAAATTGAAATTTATCCAAGGGAAGACTTCCATCACTAAGCTCAACGATAAATGGCATAGCAAGTATATCCGAATAAATTGGTGTTATAGCATCCCAGGCATGATCAGTCCAGTTCATATTGCATAAGTTTAAGGGGGTTATGGAAGTGATTTAATGGCCCATTTCCTTTGCCAATGCGAAGATTTTTACTTCCCAAAATCGCCGCGTGTATATAGGATAATGCGATGTCTACTGCGCGATCGAGAGCAACGCCTTGTGCCAATTGGCTCGCAATTGCTGAAGAGAGCGAGCAGCCGGAACCGTGTGTATTTTTGCTGTTAATTTTTTGTGACTTGAATTCAATTGGAGGCTTTTGCTGTTGAAATAAGAGGGATGTTAACTCTTCACTCTGTAGATGTCCACCTTTAATCAGAACAGATTGACAACCCGCAGCCAGTAAACTATTTCCAGCTTTTTCCATCTTTTGAACAGTATGAATAGGTTCATCCACTAAGACACTCGTCTCATCTAAATTTGGTGTAATCAGTGTTGCTAAGGGGAAAAGACGTGTTACGCAGGCCTGGATGGTGTCTTCATGAATAAGTTTGTGTCCACTCGTCGATACCATGACCGGATCAAATACGATTGGTCCCTTATACGTTGATAAATAGTTACTGATGAGCTCTACAAGCTCAATATTGTGCACCATGCCTATTTTGATTGCATCTGGATAAATATCCTCAAAGATTGCATCCAGCTGATCTTGTACAGCCGAGGTAGGTATCTCATAAATACGTCTCACACCTTGCGTATTCTGAACGGGGAGGGCGGTTAAAACATTCATCGCATAGCAGCCCAATGCCGATATCGTTTTGGTATCTGCCTGTATGCCGGCTCCGCCGCTTCCGTCGAATCCTGCGATGCTGAGTATAGTAGGAACCCTATATTTTTTGTTTTTTGTCATTTTAGTAAGGCTTTTAATTGTGCACTGGCTTGTCTGGGATCGGCACTTTGACAGATGGCCGAAACAACTGCGATGGAATCTGCGCCCGCTTTCCAAGCTTGTTGTGTGGTGTGGAAATTCATGCTTCCGATCGCGATCAATGGCTTTTCGGTCCTATTCCGAAGGTGCTTTAAACCCGTAATTCCCCATTCGGTAACAGTATCTCTTTTGGTAGGTGTTGAAAAGATGGGACTTACACCAAGATGGTCGACGACTAGCATCTGTTGGCTCTCCAGCTGTTGCACAGCTTCTATGGACCATCCAATAGTTAATCTGTCTCCATATTTTTCTCGAATGGCGACTGGTTTGAGATCGTTTTGACCCACATGCACTCCCCAGGCCCCGATCTGTTGGGCAATTGCTGCGGCATCATTAATTACCAAAGGAATACCATAGTGATCGGTAATCTTTTTCAAGCGCATGGCCTTTGCTAAAAAGGTAGCGGGATTATCCGTTTTCTCTCGCAATTGAATCAGATCAACACCACCAATAATAGCCTCTTCGGCGACCTGAAGCCAATTTTTGGGATAACAATCCCGCTCGGAGATGACTAAATATAAAGGATATGGGAAAAGCGGATTAATGTGCATAGTGTTTGATCTTGAGACTTGATTGCAGACGTTCTGCATTAAGCCGATAGAGTTCATCATAAAGATTCAATTGCAGTGTGCCCGGGCCGCTGGCTGATTTGGCTGCGAGCTCTCCGGCCAGGCTTAAGAGGGAGACCCCTGCGACAGCAGCTTCAAAGTGGCCATCCGTAACAGCCAGGAATGCACCAATGAGTGCAGTAGCACTACAGCCAAGTCCTGTCACTTGCGTCATTAAGGGGTGGCCGTTATACACTTCAACCGTGTGTTTTTCCGAAAGAATATAGTCTACATTTCCAGAAATACAGATGATGGAGCCAGTATGTTGTTGCAATAGCTTTCCAAACCTGAGCGCATCTTTACTATCCGCGGTGCTGTCAACTCCCTTTGTATTCGGTTGGTTGGAATTGTACAGCGTTATGATTTCCGATGCATTGCCACGGATTACTGTTGGTTTTAGCGCTAGTAGGTTGGAAAGTAGGTCATTGCGAAATGCTGATATCCCGGCACCAACAGGGTCCAATACCCACGGTCGTCCGATGGTATTGGCGTGTTCCGTAGCGACCAGCATCGCTTCGGCTGTATGTTCACTTAAAGTACCGATATTAATGACGAGCGCTTGTGCAATGTCCACAACTTCGCGTACTTCCAATGGGCTGTGTACCATTACAGGGGATGCTCCTAAGGCCAAAAGTGCGTTGGCCGTAGTATTCATCACAACGAGGTTTGTGATGTTATGCACGAGCGGTTTTTCAATCCTCACCTGCTCCAATAAATTGATAATAGAATCTTCCATTCTTTTTGCATGTTAAGCTATATTCGTGTGGCTTTGAGGGAAGGAAGAGCGATGGGCTGTGCAGTATAAAGATATGCTGTACAGTGGATTGTTGCTTTTCCCTACGCCGGTATAAACCGAATCAGGTTCAAAGGGACTATCTCAATTCTATACAGAATACCCCCAAAGCCATCCCAAACTTAAACAAAAAAGTGGACTTTTCATATTAAAAGAGCGTGCATCATCATCATGAAAATGAATTACGCCTTTCGGTCGGAACTAATTTCAGTATATTCATCCGGGGTATAAGTAACCCGCGCAAAATTTTTGGTTAAAAGTTCTGTTTCTAAAATCTTTCCACCTTGAAATTTTAAAAACTTCTCGCGCCAGATCTCGTTCTTCCGAAAGAACTGATTGTCTATTTTAAGAAATTGGTGCTCTTTTTCAAATACATGGTACGCAAAATCCAGCTCTTGATCGATTCTCAATTCACCTTCTAAACATTTGTCGGTAAACCACAGATTTATTTGAAAGGTGTAAGGGGTATTGTTAGTGAACTGATAGTCCCGATAATTATAGAATACGGTAGCGCCACTACCGAAAGGTAGTACACGGCCATCGTGGGGAAAAGGATCAAAAGAGTGGTGGTAGCGTTCAGTGACCGTAAGCGGGCTGTGAATGACAAGCCAATGGATGAGATTTGATATTTGACAGATTCCACCACCAATGCCCGCTCGCGCTTCGCCGAAAGAAAGTTCCATTCCCGACAGATACCCTTTTTTTGCGGTAGGTAGTCCTACCAATTTACAAAATGAAAAAGTTTCTTGTGGCCTGATCAGAATGCTCGTGATCTGTGATGCTGCAATTTTCAGATTGGTAACTTTATTGATCTGCAATTGCATGTTGTTTTCGCCCAGTTTCTTTAACAATACAGACTGGTGTTTTTTAACGCGGAAGGGAAGTTTATCAGCTGATTTAACAGCAGCGTATTTTTTATCATCCAACAGCCAAACGGCTTTTCGGTGCATTCTTCGTGCCCATACCGCAAGAAAATATAGTATTGGATGACGTTGACTTATTAGTATTCTTTTTCTCAATTCGACCTTTTTTTTGCTTTCAAAATTAATCAAGAAATGTATGTGTTCACACTTTTTTTCTCCTTTTTTAAAAGTTTGTCCCGCGATTTGTCACACGATTTGCGACACGATTTGTCCTCTGGTTTTGAGGGCTTGCTATCTTTAGTGATTTTAAAGGATGGGGGATTGCGATGATGCTTTACAACAGCAATATCAAGAAATGAACAATAGTCGGATAGATTTTCAGCTTCGAATTATCATTCATTTGGAGAGATATTGCTGTTGTTCGTGTTGCGAGCTAGTTTAACACTTCTTTCAAAAATAATAACGTATGCGCCCAGGCGCGTTTCGCCATCACTGGATTATACTCTGGCGACTCTGGATTGGTAAAGGTATGTCCAGAATTTGCATAGGTGATTATTTGCCAATCTGCTTTCCCTTGGTTTAATTCCTTGATCAACCCATCGTAATCTTCTTTGGATACACTTTTATCGTCTGCAGGATGCTCAACAAGCACTTTTGTTTTGATAGCACCATTGGGTCTGTCTGCAGATTTGGATAGGCCGCCATGAATACTGACCACTGCATTGACGGGTAAATGCGCTCTTGCGGCTTCGAGCGCGCCGGTACCTCCAAAACAGTAGCCAATGATAGCAATCTTGTTGGGATCCGCTCCTTCTTTTTTTAGTTGTTCTAATGCTAGCGTGATGCGATGCTGATAAGCCTTATAGTCGGTTTTGTAATGTCCGGCTATTTTCGATGCTGCCGTGTTGTCTGAGGGAATGTTCCCTTCACCGTAAATGTCAGCAATGAAAGCAATGTAGCCTTCTTTTTCCAGTTGTAATGCGGCTTGTTTCGCTTCGTTGTCAATTCCCTTCCATGCCGGGAGAATGAGGACAGCTGCTCCTTTTTTTGCCGTATTGGCGGTAATCAATCCTTTGAGTTTTTGCTCACCATCTTGATACGAAATTTGTTTTAGTTCTTGCGCTTGTGAAGTCATGGTAACCATGGTAAGCAGCAATAGGGTCATTACTTTTTTCATATGTAAATAATTTTTCTGTCTATGTATTTGCAATCGTCGTTAGGCTATTATATTTATCCTTTTTGATTGGGTTACTTTTTGCTCTTGGCAACCTGAATCAAGACTTTATAGATTCAATAATGCCGATAACGTCGAGTTGTCCAAAACCGTTTTCATGCGCTTTTCCGTACGTCTCAAGCAGTGCTTTTAAAAGCGGATAATCGGCGCCAGCCTGTTGGGCCAGCCGGATATCTTTTAGCATAAGATCCAGTGCGAACGCTGGAGCGTAATTTTCTTCCACAAGCAAAGGTGTTTTCACTTTTGTCGCACCACTGCCACTGGCACTATCGTTGATAATTTCGAGCATTTGCCCCCGATTAATGCCCAATTTGTCTGAAAACAGGATCGTCTCCGCAAGCCCTTGATAAATGGTGGAAAGAAAATAGTTTATGGCAAGTTTGGCCGAGATCCCCTGGCCATTTTCCCCAAGATGTTTGATCGATTTGCCCATTTTCTCAAGGTAAGGTGTAGCGCGATGAACATGTTCTGATTCGCCACCGACCATAATAATAAGGGAACCTTCAGCCGCTGGTTTAGTACTGCCGGCTACAGGTGCATCAATAAAAGCCCCGCCTTTTTCTTTTAATTTCGATGCAGTAGAAATAGAGCCTTCGTGCGAGATTGTACTCATATCGACAAATAGTTTACCCTTGACATTGCAGTGAAGGATTTTTTCATATACATCGTCGACGGCATCATCATTCGTGAGCATGGAAAATATGATATCACTTTGATCGACGAGTTCGGCGATATCTTTTCTGATCAAATGCTCTTCAAAACCCAGTGTCTTACTGCTGTTTCTGTTATAAACAGAAAGCGGGAATCCGGCTTTTTCTAGATTTTTAGCCATGGGATAACCCATATTTCCTAGTCCTATAAATCCTAATTTTTCTATCTTCATCTAAAATAAAAATGATATGAATACCTTTCGAAATTTACTTATAGCTAAAGATACGAATGTTTTGCTCAATCCACTAATACCCTGATTTCGTTCCGAAGCAATACAATTTTATCCTCCTGTTCCAGCTTTTTTAAAATTCGGGAGACAACCACACGGGATGTGTTGAGGTCGGAAGCAATATCTTGATGGGTGAGGGTGAGTATTCGGTCATCATTCAGTTTTACCTTCGCCTGGAGATAGTTGATAATTCGTTCTTCCATATTAGAAAAGGCTAAGCTATCAATGGCTTGTAGCATTTCCTCCATGCGGCTTGAATAGCTTGAGATTATGAAATTTCGCCAAGAAGGATATTTTCCCATCCAAAGATTGACAAGTTCGTTGGGAATCATGGCCACCGTAGTTTTTTTCTCAGCACGTGCACGGATTTCACTCTTTTTATTTCCTAGACAGCAGGCAATTGACATCGTACAGGTTTGACCTCGCTCCAGATAATAAAGCAGCAATTCTCCCTGATCTTCGTCTTCGCGAACAATTTTTATTGCTCCATCCAAGAGCAGGGGCATGGACTTGATATATTGATTGGTATCGATAATGAGATCCCCCTCATTAAATGTTTTTATCTGCGCATTTTCCGCTATTTCCGTGATTAATGACGGTTCAAGAATTCCGCTATAAGCTTGTTGGATTGACAACATATTTTTCAGTTAGTTGAATGTATCTATAATATAACCTTATTGGATTGTTTGCAGAAAAAACTTTACTGCAAAATCCCCGCATGAAACTCAAAAAGGTTACTTATTCAAATAAGACAAAATTTTATTCCTGTTAAATTTAGTGTTTTTTCAAAAATATGATGAATACATTGTGTTTATTTTAGCCTTTTTTATTATCTGTTGCCCATTTTTTCAGGGAATCCATGTTTTTATAGGGAAGGCTAAAAATATTTTTTTACGTATCGAGATACGCTCGGACTTCACGCATGTTAAAATTAGTTAAAAAGACAATCAATTCCTAGTTTTGCAGCACAAAAACAAAACAATCACATCTACCATGAAAAAGTCTTTACTTTTTTTTGCCCTTGTCTTTGCTAGTTACGGTGCCGTTCAAGGTCAAACAGCAAATACTGGTTCAGTTTCAGGAGTTGTCAAAGAAGCTACTGGACAAACGGTTAAAGGAGCAACTATTAAAATTATCCACATCCCAAGTGGACAAGTAATAAGTGGCTCAGCCGATGCCGAAGGAAAATTTCAAATTTCAAATCTTCAAGAAGGGGGGCCTTATAAAGTTGAGGTCACTTATATCGGAGAAACGCCAGTTATTTTTGAAAACATCATGCTGAAATCGGGGGAACCGTTGAATATCAATCCAATTTTTACAGCTGGATCGTCAACGAATTTGGATGAGGTCGTTGTTGTTGGTCATGGGGTCATCGATATTGCTGCAGGTAGAAAGACGCCGATTGCTGTTTCAACGATCCGCAAGCAAGATCTGGAAGAGCGGGTTGGAGCGCAGGATATTACTTCCGCATTGGCAAATACGCCTTCCGTTTATATCACTGGCCAGGCAAAAGGGTTTGGTGAGTCTTCTATGACAACCCGTGGTTTTGATCAGTCCAATACCGCATTTCTGTTGAACGGCCAGCCGATCAACGGTATGGACAACGGTAGTGTCTATTGGTCAAATTGGTCGGGACTTACAGATATTGCGTCCTTGGTGCAGATCCAACGTGGGTTGGGATCCTCTAAGTTAGCGATTTCCTCTGTCGGAGGAACCGTGAATTACGTAACACAATCCACTGCAATGAAAGAAGGTGGTTTTGTGCGCACAACGGTCGGCAACGATATGTTTATGAAGGCAACAGTCGGTTACAATACCGGGCTCATGAAAAATGGTTTTGCTGTTTCCGCTATGTTAACACAATGGTCAGGTAACGGTTATATGGACCATACGGAAGGTGCCGGACAAAGCTATTTCTTGTCCGTTGGATATAAAGCCAACGAAAAACACAACCTGAACTTTATGGTAACAGGTGCTCCACAATGGCATAACCAAGGATATACCTCAAAATTGTCGAACTACCTTGCTAATGGCAGACGTTACAACGACAACTATAAGGATGCAAATGGCGTGATGATGAATGCGCAGAAGAATTTTTATCATAAGCCTGTAGCCAACTTAAACTGGGACTGGACGATCGACGATAAATCATCTTTATCTACCGTTGTATATGCTTCTTTAGCGGCAGGTGGGGGCCAATCTTTGCGGAGTGATAAATACAATACAGGTAAATATTTGGCTGCTGATGTGAACAATCACCAATGGTTTGGTATAGTTTCTAACTATAACCGTAAGCTCTCAGAATCCCTTAATTTTAATGTGGGCTTTGATGTAAGGGATTACAAAGGCACACACTATCGTAAATTGACCAATCCGCTGGGTAATACAAATGGTGTTGTATTAGGTGGTAATGTTAATTTTCCTAACAAACCGCTAGTTACGAACACCTATTCGACAAATCCATGGAAGGCGTTCTCCAGTAAACCTGATTCGCGTGATGAACGTTTAGCTTGGGATTACAATCAGTACATCCGTTATGGAGGTCTGTTTGGTCAATTGGAGTATGCGAAAAATGGCTTTACGGCATTTTTCCAAGGATCGGTTTCTGAACAGCAAAACAAACGTTCTGATTATTTTCAATATACACCGGGTAATGAGGATTCTAAAGAAGTGAACAACTTTGGATACAATACGAAAGGTGGTGTAAGTTATACATTGGGGCATCATAGTATTTTTGGTAATGCAGGGTATTATTCCCGTCAGCCATATCAAAACAATATTTTCATGAATTATGCAAATGATATCAATGAAAATGCCGAAAACGAAAAAATACTGGGTTTAGAAGCAGGCTATAAATTTGCTTCTCGATTTTTGGATGTGAACGTCAATGTTTACCGCACAACCTGGGAAAATCGTGTTACTGGAAGCTCAAGTTTAGCAACAGCAGATGATGTGAAAAAATATAACCCGACAAACGACCCTGGCATTTTGGTAGAGAGAGCCTATTTATATACAACAAATTACGGTGTTAAGCAGGTCCATAGAGGCGTAGAAGTAGATTTTGAAGCCCGTCCTGTAGAAAAGTTGAGTCTCACAGGATTTTTATCTATCGGTGATTGGAAGTACGATGGCGCAGTAAACTCGGTCGTGCGTAACGATAACCGCATAGAATTGGGACGCTCACAGGTAAACTTGACAGGTGAACATGTTGGTAACGCTGCCCAAACTTCCTATGGATTTGGTGCTAAATATAAGGTGTTTAAGGGGCTATCTGTAGATGCAAATTATAGATATTATGAGCGTTTGTACGCATCGAATTATCGCAGAGAAGTAATCGATGGTCAAACTTATGGGCGTTATCTGAAATTACCGTCTTTCAATCTTTTGGACGCAGGTCTTTCTTACCATCTTCAGGTGAGTGATAAGAACGACATAAGTTTCCGTGTTAACATGAATAATGTGTTGAATAAGTTTTATATTTCTGAAGCAACATCCAGCAACTTGGTCACAGATGTTAACAATTCTTGGAATGGTATAGATACATCCAATTTCGTTTTAATCGGACAGGGTAGAACGTGGAACGCATCGGTGAAATTTACCTTCTAGTAAATTTTACTCTAATTACAAAAAGCTCACAATATTTTGTGAGCTTTTTTTGTTTTTAAATAAAAACTTAATAATTTTAGGTGATCTAATTGTCAACCTGATGTTACATAAATTAATTTGTCTGGAAAGTTTACAGATCGGTACTGTCTATTTTTCTGCTTTTGTCGTTAATCTGGATGGTGGAAATACTGGCTTTGCTTTATTTATTAACCAGGAAAATGATCCAATCTTTATTTTTCGAAAAGAAAAGCACAATGAGGTTTCCTTCCATGTGAATGAAGAGCAATTCTTCTGGATTGTTAAAAACAGTCAATTTACGCCTGTTGAACGTCAAAACTTTTTTGCCGAATTTGTCGAATTTTTGCGTTTGATGGAAGAAAAGGTTTCCAATTATGTTTTCAAAAAGGAAAAGTTAATCCGGTTTACCAATTCAAGAGATATTATCCGATATAAATATTTGTACCTAACGGGAGAAATTCATGGATAAGAATATCTAAATAGGGGAATTGATCGCTGGTTAAATTTCTTTTGTAATGAAATTTAGCTTAGTTTTGAGTATGAAGCATATGTTTTCGAATCTAGCTGTTATTCTTCAAAACAATACTCTTGTGGAATCAGATTTTACACTGCCAGTACCCATCCTTCTTGCTAAGTTTTCTTTTTTGCCCATTGCATCGTTTTTTCCTCAATCTTGTCCGCCTTTTCCGTCTGATTGGCTTTCTGCAGTTGGCGATCGCGCTCTTCGATGCCTATTGGAAGGGTTTAATATTGGTATCCTTGGAAACGGTAATCCTGTTGCTTTGTTTGAGGAGGCCATTGATTTGACTAATCACGCGCTTGCCTATAGCTACTTGGGACTTTATTATGTTAAGATAGGCACTTATGACAAGGCCATTGAAACGTTCACTAATGCTATCGAGCACTTTCCAGAAGAACCATTTTTCTATGCCAGCCGTTGTTTAATCTACAGACAGATCGAGGAAGATGAGGGGGCATTTTATGACTATCAGATTGCGAAGAGACTGGATTTTAATTATCATAGTGTATTGGAATGGCAGGAAAATCAGGCTGAATTAACTTACTTCGAGGCTGAAAACCTGGTTATTCAGGAGCTGGAATCAAAATCTCAACAGCTAAGTAAAGACGAGATAAATTCACTGGGGCTTGAATATGTTCATTCCTATAGCTATCTAAAGGCGATCAATCTTTATTCCTGTGCTATTGTTAATTCTGAGGGTGGCGATAGTAATCTTTTTGTTTTCAGGGGAAGTTTGTACCTGAAATTGACCTGTTTTGAATTGGCGTTGTCTGATTTCAATCAGGCCATCGCCCTTGATAAGAACCGAGCTGCTGCTTATATATTTCGTGCAAAAGTTTTTGAATCTTACCGCAATTACCAGAGTGCATTGCAAGACTATGCTCAGGCAGAAGAAATCGATGGTAATTCGTCGATTGTGTATGAAGAAAGAGCCTCTTTATTCGAGCGTTTGGGTAATTTTAAGGAAGCATTACTGGATTTTGACCGCCTTGTAAGCCTCAATCCGGAAGATTTTTATGTGTATTCATTGCGAGCCGATCTGAATGAAAAGCTCGAGAATTTTACGGAAGCGCTGGCAGATTATTCCAAAGCGATCGATCTGAATCCATATTATTCTGATTTGTATTCTTATCGTGCCGCAATTCGCGAAAAATTGGGTGACGCTGTCGGAGCGAGAGCAGACTTGGATAAGTTCAATGAATTTGAAGATGAATAAACAAGGCCGACCTGAGTAGGGGCCTTGTTTATGCGTACTGTTTTCTAGTGCTAAACCCTTATTTGATAATCCTTTTTATTTTATTGGAACGGGTAATGAGTTTGTGTAATTTGTCATAGTCCTCTGTGGCAATAGCGTCATGCAAGGATTGAAGTTGCTTGATATGCTCTTCGAGCACTTCGAGTACGTTTTCTCGATTCTGCTTGAAAATAGGTGTCCACATATCCGGTGAGCTTTTGGCCAGACGAACCGTAGATTCAAATCCGGAGCCTGCAAGTTCGAAAATACGTCCTTGAGATTTTTCTTTTTCCAATACCGTTAAGGCAAGTGCAAAAGAAGTGAGATGGGAGATGTGGGATACATAAGCGGTATGTACATCATGTTCATCGGCATTCATAAAACAACTTCGCATCTCCAGTTGGTCCGTAATAGCATCGGCGATCTCGAACGCATCCTCATCGGTTTTAAAGGCTTCGACATATACCATCATTTTGCCTTTGAACAAGCCGGCTACAGCTGCTTCCGGTCCCGAATATTCTGTTCCGGCCATTGGATGGGCTGCTACATAACGCCCCCGGTTAGGATGATTCTTAATTTTATGGAGAATATTTGTTTTCGTTGATCCCATGTCAATGACGACTTGATCGGTGACCAGATCCAAAATTTGAGGAACAACATGTAAAATGGCATCGACAGGAATCGTGAGCACCAATACTTTACACTTCTTAATCGCGTCTTCCAGGCTGGCTGTTTCGTCGATAAAGCCGATTTGCATCGCTTTATCCAAGTTTTTTTGACTCTTATCTACACCGATTATTTTGTCGCAGAATTTTGTTTCTTTTAGGCGAATGGCAGCGGAACCGCCTATTAAGCCTACGCCGACAATGGCTATGTTCATATATAAACAATTATATTAAGTTCTTAGAAGCTATCTTTTATTCGTTGGATTGATTCTTTGAGTACATCCACAGTGGCACAAAGGCTAATACGTATGTATTGATTACCTCTATCTCCGAAAATTCCTCCCGGTGTAATAAATACCCGTGATTTTTCCAAAACGGCATCACTCAGTTCGTAACCGTCCTTGTATTTTTCGGGAATGCGGGCCCATACGAACAATCCTACTTGATCTTTTTGATAAGAACAAGCTAACAAATCCATAATCTCATAAACCTGTTGACGTCTTTCCGCATAAATCTTGTTTAGGTCAGCATACCAAGATGCGTCCAATTGCAGGGCTTTTGCGGCAGCCAGTTGCACAGGTAAAAACATGCCCGAATCCATATTGCTTTTGAAACGGAGAACTTGGTTTATACGTTCTTCGGCGCCTATGAGTACACCAATTCGCCATCCAGCCATATTGGAAGACTTGCTCAGCGAATTTAATTCAATGGCTACATCTTTCGCTCCTGCAATACTCATGATACTTTTTGGTGTATCTGTCAGGATAAAGCTATACGGATTGTCATGACAAATCAGTATGTTGTGCTCTTTGGCAAATTGAATCAGCTTCTGATAGAATGCATCAGGTGCGGATGCACCTGTAGGCATGTGTGGATAGTTTATCCACATCAATTTAACCTTTGACAAGTCCTGTTTTTTGAGCTCATCCAAATCAATAAGCCAATTCTTCTCTTGTGTTAGGTTATAGGTAATCGCTTCGGCACCACTCAGCCGTACGGCTGCAGCGTAAGCGGGGTATCCAGGATTGGGGATAAGAGCTTGATCTCCTTCTTGAAGATAAGTCATGCAGATGTGCACAATCCCTTCTTTTGATCCAATTAAGGGAAGTATCTCTGTATCTGGATTAAAAGTTGCATGATAATAACGTTGATACCAATCCGCAACGGCTTGTCGTAGGGCAGGAGCACCTTTATAATTTTGATAGCCATGCGCATTTGGGAGTTGGGCATTCGTACTTAATGTCTCGATTACCTCCCGATGCGGGGGCAAATCTGGACTTCCGATTCCTAGATTGATCACGCGCATACCCTGTTTATTTAAATCATCTATTTCCCTTAATTTTTTGGAGAAATAATATTCTTCGGTGTGCTGCAATCTTTTGGCAACGTCTATTTGCATTTTATTTTACTAAATATGGTGTTTGAATAAGGCTAAATTAGGGAATTATCCATTAAAATGAGATTTTTTTATCGATTTTTCAAGCAGAGCAGGTTGAACGCTTTTGTTCTTTGGATGCAACAATTTTATAGTCCCTTAACACGATAGGTGCTTTTCTTGATTAATTTGTTATTTTTGTTCAATTTCCTCCATAAAAATCTGAAAGGAAGAGGAGAGATCGACGAGTTACTTTTTTGTTGAAGAGTAGTTTGTCTAAGTTGAAATTAAATGAAAACATATTTTAGGCTCTTATCGTTTGCTAAACCCATTGAGAAATTTGCAATCCCATATGTAATTTTCACGCTGATCACGGTTATTTTTAGTACATTAAATTTAGCATTGCTTGCTCCATTACTCCATACACTTTTTAACGCTGGTAATACGACCGTCGAAGCGGTAAAACCCGAGACTTATACCGACATTCTCGCGTGGTTTAATTACTATGCAAGTGTTGCCAATAACCAGCTTGGAGCCTATGGTGCGTTGAAATACGTGTGTATTGTTATTGTAATTTCAGTTTTTATCAGCAATCTGTTTCGTTATTTCTGCCAACGTATCATGGAAAACTTTCGCATTCATACTTTACTCAAATTGCGCAGAGCGGTTTTTGATAACGTGATGGATCTGCATGTTGGCTATTTTACGGGGCAGCGAAAAGGGGATATTGTGTCTAAGGTTGCTTCAGATGTACAGGTGGTGCAATATTCTGTTACAGGAACTTTACAAGTTGTTTTTAAAGAGCCTTTGCAGCTAATAGCCTATATTGTCATGCTGTTTAACATTTCAGCACAATTGACATTCTTTTCGCTCTTGGTTATTCCCATCTCTGGGTTTTTTATCGCTAGGATTGTTAAAAATCTCAAAACTCAGGCCCATGCTGCTCAGGAATCTTATGGAAATATGATATCTTATTTGGATGAAGCGTTGTCTGGCATCAAAATAATTAAAGCTTTTAATGCGGTATCGTTTATTAAGAACAGGTTTCATAATGAGAACGAACATTATGCGAATATCGGACGCGCTATGGCTAAACGGCAACAGTTAAGTTCACCCGTTTCTGAATTGCTTGGCGTTATTATGGTGGCAATTATTCTTCTGTATGGAGGTCATTTGGTCCTTTCAGGCGACAAAAGCTTGACCGCACCGGAGTTTATTGCCTACATCGCTATTTTTTCACAGGTCATGCGTCCTGCAAAAGCTTTAACGGATTCTTTTAGTGGTATCCACAATGGTCTTGCCGCTGGTGAACGGGTTTTGGAACTTATTGATGAAAAGACTGAAGTCAAAGATTCCAAAGATGCCAAACTTGTTAAAAGCTTTGAGAAAAGTATCGTATTCAATCAGGTGAGTTTTTCGTATAGCCAAGACAAAGAAATCTTACAGCATATTGATTTAACGATAGAAAAAGGGAAAATCGTTGCATTGGTAGGTCCTTCAGGAGGTGGTAAATCGACTTTAGTCGATTTAATTCCGCGATTTATGGACGTTACGGATGGGCAGATTCTCTTTGATGGTACAGATTTAAGGGCGCTAAATCAGGATTCTTTACGGGATATGATCGGTGTAGTCAATCAGGAATCTATTTTATTTAATGATACGATCTTTAACAACATTGCTTTTGCCAATGTTTCTGCGAGTCAGGAGGAAGTAGAAGCTGCTGCACGGATTGCGAATGCGCATGAATTTATTTTAAAAACGGAGCATGGTTATCAGACCAACATCGGCGATAGGGGCGGCAAATTATCAGGTGGTCAACGTCAGCGCATATGTATTGCGCGAGCCGTCTTAAAAAATCCGCCAATCATGCTACTCGATGAAGCGACTTCCGCTTTAGACACTGAATCTGAGAAATTGGTACAGGACTCTCTTTATAAATTAATGGATAATAGAACAACAGTTGTCATTGCGCATCGCTTAAGTACCATTCAGAATGCAGACAAAATTGTTGTTATTGAAGCGGGGAAGATTGTAGAGATGGGCAGTCATAGTGAGCTGATACAGCGCGAAGGATTGTATCGGAAATTAATCGAAATGCAACAATTTACGGATTAGGCCACTTTTTAAGCGCTTTGTCAAATTAGTTGTTGTCACATTTTTTTATTATAACTTTTGTAGCCTTTTCGGTACATTTGATTTAAGATAGGAGATACATTTAATGAACGCAATAGATAAATTGAATTTCTTTATTAACGACAAAAACTTAGCTGTCGAATTGAGAAATATAGCGGAGAAAGTTTTGCGAGAGGAACGTATCACGTTTGATGAAGGGGTTCTTTTGTATGAAAAAGGTGAATTGGGCTATCTTGGTGTACTTGCGAATTATATCCGTGAGAAACGTCATGGTGACCGTACTTTTTTCAATCGTAATTTTCACATCGAGCCGACCAATGTCTGTGTCTATGACTGTAAGTTCTGTTCGTATTCCAGGCTCATAAAGGAGCGGGCAGAAGGCTGGGAGATGGAGGTTGATGGTATGATGGATATTGTCAAAAAGTATGACAATGAGCCTGTGACTGAAGTTCATATCACGGGAGGTGTCGTTCCTAAACAAAACCTCGAGTTTTACGCCGATTTTTTCCGTAGATGTAAGGAGCACCGTCCTGAACTGCATATCAAAGGACTTACACCTGTTGAATATTACTATATTTTTAAGAAGGCAAAACTGAGCCATTACGATGGCCTCAAGTATTTACAATCTTGCGGGTTGGATTCTATGCCGGGGGGAGGTGCAGAGATTTTTCATCCAGAAATCAGAGAACAGATCGCGCATGATAAATGTACGGCTGAACAATGGTTAGATATTCACGAGCAGGCACACAAGCTAGGTATGCACACCAATGCAACCATGCTTTATGGTCATATAGAACAGTTTTGGCACCGCGTAGATCACATGGATCGCTTAAGACAATTGCAGGATAAGACGGGGGGCTTTCAGACATTTATTCCTTTGAAATTTAGAAATAAAGGGAACCAAATGTCCCATATTCCAGAAGTATCCGTGATAGAAGACTTGAGAAATTATGCCGTTGCTCGGATATACATGGATAATTTTGATCATATTAAGGCCTATTGGGCAATGATCTCAAGAGATACAGCGCAGTTATCCTTGGCGTTTGGCGTAGATGATATCGATGGAACATTGGACGATACAACAAAGATATACAGCATGGCAGGAGCGGAGGAACAAAAGCCGGGAATGACCACACAAGAAGTTGTTGAACTCATAAAAAATGTTGGCCGTCATCCTATTGAAAGAGATACGCTGTATAACGTGGTTACAGATTATAAAGATTTTGTATTTGATCAAGGTAATCAAAAGAAAAGCTATTACGCATTACCCGTTGTTAATTCATAACTAGACTCATACTTTGAAAAAGACATTTTATTTTATACGGCACGGACAGACTGATCTAAATTTAAAAGGCATTGTACAGGGGAGAGGAGTTAATTCGCCGCTGAACAAGATGGGAGTAGCGCAAGCTCAGGCTTTCTTTGATCGTTACAATACCGTGCCTTTTGATAAAATATATACCTCAACCTTATTGCGTACTCATCAAACTGTACAGGGATTTCTAGATTTGAACTTACCTTGGGAACAGCTCGTTGGATTGGATGAAATAAGCTGGGGAGTTTATGAGGGAAAAGAGCAAACACCGGAGTTGTTAGCTGGTTTTGAAAAATTAGTAGCAGCATGGCGCAATGGAGAATTGGATGTCAGTATTGAAAACGGAGAGTCTCCCAATGAGCTGATGGCCCGTCAGCAGGTCGCCTTGGATCATATGCTAGCTCAGACAGACGAAAAGAATATTCTCGTATGTATGCACGGACGTGCATTAAGGATTATGCTTTGCCTCATGACGGGCGTAGAGGCCCGCTATATGGATGATTTTCCGCACACCAATACTGCTTTATATAAATTGCTGTATGATAATGGTCAATTTGAGATTGTAGACCATTACAATATTGCACACTTAGAAGCATTGATAGATGAATAAAATTAGAGTTTCTGCCGTATCGTATACAAATACGTATCCATTTCTGAATGGTATACGTCAATCAAAAATAATGGAACAGATCGACTTGAGTGTCGATTATCCAAGTGCATGTGCACAGAAAGTAATTGATGACGAAGCTGATATCGGTATTATCCCGACAGCTGCTTTATTAAGTCTTCCTGAATATTATATCAATACGGATTTTTGTATAGGTACAGAAGGTGCCGTCGATTCCGTATTTATTTTTGCTAATAAACCTATTGAAGAGGTGGAAACCTTACGCTTGGATAGACAATCGCGCACTTCAAATGGATTAGCCCGTGTATTGATTAAGAACTATTGGAAAAAAGAAGTAGAATTGATCACTGACGAATCTACCGAGCCAGATGCTTATGTGTTAATTGGAGATCGCACCTTCGGTAAAAAGAACGCAGTTCCCTATGTCTATGATTTGGGAAAAGAGTGGTTTAATTTTACAGGACTGCCCTTCGCTTTCGCTTTATGGGTAAGCAACAAAGAGCTTCCAGTATCTTTTGTGAAACAATTTAATGAGGCTTTAGCGTATGGTGTGGAACATGCAATTGATGTTATTGCCGGTCTACCCGAGTTTGAAGGCTTTGATTACACAAAATATTTAACACAGCATCTCGATTTCCATTTAACAGATAAAAAGCGAGAGGCTGTACAATTGTATCTTCGCTACTTAAAAGCATTGGATTAATCGTGAGGTCTTTGACCTGGGCGGAATAATGCTTAAAATTACTACCCTAAAGATTTTCGGATTCAATCGCCAGACGAGCTATTTACATTGATGTATACTGCTTATCTGACGATTGTATTTGTAGCCTAAACTAACCCTACCTTCATCTTATTACCGAATTTTTCTGTCATCAAATTCGCATGAATAGTTATATGGATAACTCGCATTGTTTATCCATTATATTGCCCTTGCCAGTAATTATTATAACCAAGTGCGCACCAAATTCATCATTAAAAAGGACATTACACTAATTTAACACCGAGTTAACAGGGGGGTAGCACCGGTATACCCCTGATGCCCCCCTGTTAACCCCCTGTTATACCCTTGTTAATAGTCAAGGTGGTGTTGTTTAAAGGTTAATTTAATCGCCGAGAAAAGTCTTAATTCCTTGGGAACGCGCTTGTTTTAAAGCTAAATTGCTATCGCTATGTCGAGTGCTGGTTCATTAGTCACACGTGTCGAATCTCGACTTTTAAAAGGTGCTTCCCGTATCATAAATGATGGATAATTGTTCCATGGCAACGGCACGCGCAATGATTGATCAAGAATTTATCTCTTGAAAGAGAGAATATAAGTTAAATAAGGATGGAATTAATACGGGGGGAGAAGGTATCATATCCTGAAAAAAGAAATGCAAGCATAAAATTTGATTTATACTTGCATCTCTAATGGATTTATCTTGGGGTAATTAGGTGCGTCCAATTTTCACTTTACGTCCCTTAATTTTTTGCCCATTCGCTTTATTGATAATAATGGAAGCAAATTTTCTTCGGACAGCAACGTATGCTGATTTGTCTTTTACTTCTATGATACCAATGTCATCCTTTTCAATTCCTTCCAAATTGAGCAAAAATCCGACAATATCGATCTTGTTGATCTTATCCTTTCGCCCGGCACTAATATAGAGTGTCGCAAATGGTGAGTTTTCAGGGAGATTATAGAATTCCGGAAATTCTTCCTCAGGTATTTCTGTTGGAATGTAAGGGTATATTTCTTCCGGTTTGAGGATTACATAGACATCACCCTTAGCTTGCATACGGGCTGTGCGTCCATTGCGGTGAGTAAAATCGTCTTCTTTGTGTGGCAACTGGTAATGTATAATAGAATCAACTTCTGGAATATCCAATCCCCTTGCAGCAAGGTCTGTTGTGATCAGTACATGATTAGAATGGTTTCGGAATTTTAGAAGTGCCAGCTCGCGATCCTGTTGTTCAAGTCCCCCATGAAAGGTATCGTGGATAATATTGCGGTTGTCGAGAAGTTCACTAATGTGATCTACTGCATCGCGGTGATTACAGAAGACAATCATTTTTTTTGTGCCAATCTTGCAGATGAGTTTAAGTAGTGCCTCTAATTTCTTTTGAACTGGAGCAACTACTTTTCTAATTGTAATCTGTGGGGTATGTTTTGAGTTGTGAAGAAAGTCAACTAGGATGGGCTGCTTTATTTGCGTGAACGGTGGGAGCGTGTCCATCATCGTTGCGGAAGTTAATATTCTTGATTTGATCGTGGGGATGTGTTGAATAATAAAATCCATTTGATGCTGAAATCCGAGTTCCAATGATTTGTCAAACTCGTCCAGCACAAGAGTATGGATGTTGGAGGGATCAAAATTTTGCTCTTCAATATGCTGTTTTATACGCCCTGGTGTTCCAATGATAATTGCAGGGGCATCCTTGAAAGCATTTTTTTCGATGCGTGTGTGATGTCCACCATATGCGCAAGTGATTTTGTAGCCTGTAGCGACCTTGCGTAGCACTTGTTCAATCTGTAAAGCAAGCTCGCGTGTAGGCACTACTATTAATACTTGAACTTTTCGAGCCTCCGCCTTCAATTGTTGCAAGATGAGTAATGAAAAGGCTAAAGTTTTGCCAGATCCGGTGGGCGAAAGTAGAAGAAAATCGTGATCCTTCTGATACGATTCCAACACCCTTTCTTGCATTTCATTTAAGGATGAAATATATAATTTGTCTAAAATAGCTTTTAACTGCATTCGACAAAAATACGAAATACTACTATTCTGAGGAGAACAAACAGCGATGAATATTTAAATACAAGTTGATCGATACAATAAGCACCAGGTTACCGGTCTACAAAAGATGATTACCTGGTGCTTATTTATAGTATAACTAGAATAAGGTTGGAGATAGGATTATATCGATTCCTAATAGGTATCGTTTTATAAGATATCAATACCTTCTCTTCTTAAAGACTCTTTTTTGTCCTCTTCCCATATACTGACTTGAACTTCGCCTATATGCTGTTTCTTGAGCATAAACATACAGACGCGCGATTGTCCGATACCTCCGCCCATGGATTCAGGCAATTCGTCATTCAGCAGCATGCTGTGAAAAGTCAGTTTTGATTTTTCTGTGCAGTTTCTGATTTCCATTTGATGTGCTAGCGCCATTTTATCAACGCGGATTCCCATGGATGAAAGTTCAAAAGCTGAATTTAAAATTGGGTTCCATACAAGAATGTCTCCATTCAATCCTTTGTGACCGGCTTCATTAGTTGTACTCCAATCATCGTAGTCCGCTGCGCGACCATCGTGAGCTACGCCATTGCTGAGGGCGCCTCCAATGCCATGTAAGAATACGGCACCGTGTTCTTTTGTAATGGCATTTTCACGTTCTTTAGCAGTTAGGTTGGGGTATTTTTGCAACAAGTCTTCAGATGAAATGAAAGTAATGGATTCTGGAAGAATCGCTTTTATAGTTGGATACTTGCTTTCAACCTGTAATTCGGTAAATCGCAAAGCTTCATAAATTTTTAGTACTGTTTCTTTTAATGAAGCCAAATTGCGTTGATTTTTATCAATTACTTTTTCCCAATCCCATTGGTCTACATAGATGGAATGAATAGGGGTGTAATCTTCATCAGGACGCAGTGCTTTCATATCTGTAACGATGCCTTCGCCAGATAACATCTCGAGCTCTTTTAAACGTACTCTTTTCCATTTTGCAAGGGAATGTACGATGACAGCTCTTTTTTCATTCAATGATTTTATTGGAAATGATACCGGACGCTCAATTCCATTCAGGTCATCATTTAACCCGGTCCCGTCCAAAACCACCAGTGGTGAAGAGATTGGAATTAAATTTAAGGCTTTTTTTAATTGTTGGACAAATGTATCTTTAACGAAGCTGATAGCAACTTCGGTATTTAAAAGTTTTCTTCCCTCCATATGTGTTAAATGAAATACTATGCGCGGACTGCTACGCATAGTTTTTTATTTTTTTATTCAGTTATTTGCTACAAAAGTATGAAAATATCATCGGTTAATGTGTTTGATTGTGATTTTTAATATTTATCTATTAAAAACTTGAAAAAATAAAAAAATTCTAACAAAATGGATACAGGCTAATATTTAATTATAAAACTAACAATCTTTTGAACAGCTAAAAGTGTTGGGTTACTTACCAAAAGAGCCTTGAAGGATCTTCAAGGCTCTTTTGTATAGACTGCATTATCGGTATTGGCTATACGGAAAAGCTTTCGCCACAAGCACATGTGCGACTTGCATTGGGATTGTGAAATTCAAATCCCTTTCCCTCCAAACCGTCAGAATAATCAAGCTCTGTACCAGCCAAATACAAAAATGATTTAATATCCAAACAGACTCTTACTCCTTTATCTTCAAAAAATTGATCGCCTTTTTTTTCTTCGTTGTCGAAGTTAAGCTTATAGCTTAAACCTGAGCAGCCTCCGCTTTCTACAGCAACGCGCACAAAGTAATTGCTGTCATATTGCTCATCCTTCATGATTTCCTCGATACGAGTTTTTGCCTTGTCAGTAACTGTAATCATAGTATTATCCTTTGTATAGCGCAAAGATACATACAATCTTGCTATATTTCTGCTGTAATAAAGTTTTTAGAATGTCATAAATTAATTGATCAGACTATCTTTGAACATTTGCCATATAGGCGATTGATCGCGTATTTTTTTGACAGCTTCTTTGATCATTTCCGCGCACTGGATAATCTCCTCTTTGGTGGTCAATAGGCTTAAGCTAAATCGAATAGCAGATAATGCGTTTTCTTTGGATTGTCCCATGGCCATTAGCACATGCGAAGGTTCCCTGGATCCGGTCACACAAGCCGAGCCAGAAGAAAGTGCCAGTTTGGGGCAGGCAGTCATTATTTCACTGGCTAGGATATGTCTGAAGCTGATGTAACTGGTATTTGGTAGACGCGGTACATTTTTCCCGTGAATGATGATTTCGGGGATATCGTTTAGCAATTCTTCCAAGAAGTCACGGTTTCTTTCAACTGTGCTATATAGTGCTGGGTGAATGAGGGAGATAGCCTTTCCAAATCCTACGATTGCAGGAACGTTGTATGTACCGCCCCTAAATTCATTTTCTTGGCCTCCACCTATAATAAGCGGGCTAATCTGAATCGGTCTCGACTTTCTCCGGATGTAGAGTGCGCCGACTCCTTTTGGCCCATGAACTTTGTGGGCACTTAAGCAGAGTATATCAATATTCAACTGCTGTAAATCGATATTGACTTTTCCGATGGCCTGTGTCGCATCACAAAAAAACAAAACATCTTTTTCGGTGCAGATTTCGGAAATATCCGTGATCGCAGACAATACACCTGTTTCGTTATTGGCCGCCATAATACAGACCAATATTGTTTGCTCGGTTATCGCACTTCTTAGATCATGCAGGGCAATCATGCCCTGAGCGTCTACTGGAAGATAGGTAACTTTTGCTCCTTTTTTAGCCAATTGCTCACAGCAACTTAATACGGCTTTGTGTTCTGTTGCGACGGTGATAATGTGCTTTCCTTTCGATTGATATTTTTCGAATATACCTTTAATGACGGTATTGATACTCTCCGTCGCGCCAGAATTGAAGAATATTTCTTTTGGAGCACAGTTAAGGGCAGCTGCAATATTGTTGCGGGCTTGCTGTACCGCTGCATTGCCCTCACGGCCCATTTGGTGATAGACACTTGATGCATTTGCATAGTTTTGGAGGAAGTAAGGTGTCATTTCGTTCCATACCTCATCCAAAATACGCGTCGTGGCATTATTGTCTAAATATATCATATCCTTCATTCGGATAAAGATATGAATAATGAAAGTTATGCTGAAGCCTTAACGTCAACTTCCTTTTTTTTGACATTTGGGTCATATCTTAAGCCCGGAGTTAACCAATACATCAGTATGATACGGGAATAGCGGTAGTTGAATGGAGACATTAACACAACGCTCATAATAGCGACTGTGGCATAGAGTATGAATGAAGAATCGTTGCCGGTTAAAATATAAGTTGCCATACAGGCGGTAACCATTTCAGCGATTGCAAAAGCATAGGTTACGTACATCGCACCATAGAAATATCCTGGTTCACGCTCATAGCGCAGGCCGCAGTATTCACAGTGGCTGTTCATTTTTTGGACTTTCATACCGTAGGCAGGTCCTTGATACACATGGCCGATTCTGCATCTTGGACATTTTGCTCGCCATGCAGCTTTAAATTCAGATAATTCGTATTTAACTTCTTCCATAGTTATAGTTGTTTTCTGAACTCTTCAGGTGTGAGTCCAGCAGATTTTTTGAAAAATTTAGTGAAATAAGAGTTGTCCTTAAATTGCAGTTCATCTGCAATTTCGGTAATATTTAAATTCCTATTGACCAGAAGTCGTTTCGCTTCAAGAACAATACGGTTCCGTATAATTTCTCCAGCAGATTGACCAATGTAGGATTTACAGATCGCATTGAGATGATTCGGTGTGATAAATAACTGATCTGCATAAATGCTGGGCAGCTTTGTGGCTTTAAACTGCTGCTCAACTAATTGCTGAAAGCTATTGAATATTTTATGATTGTAAGGGTTGCCTTTTTCGAGGTGCTCCTTCTCTGTACCAATTGATATAAATAATATAAACTGCAACAAAAGTGTACGGATATAATCTTCCGATAGCCGCTCGGTTTTCGCAAATATGATTTGATCCAGAATAGCTGTTGCTTGATTTCGATATTGGTCAGCCAAAACGAATATCAGATGTTCAATTTTGCCCTGTAAAAAACTGAAGCGTTCGAGGTAATCCGTACGTAAAAGAAAGGATTGAAAATAGTCGATAGAGAAATTGACAACATAACCGGCTTCATCTCCCACAAAATTCCAGGTATGGACCTGACCAGGAACCATAAAATAAATCTGATAAGGCTCAATCTTATACTGATTAAAATCAATGATATGCTCGCCCGAACCTTGCGTGAAAAGAACAAAATGAAAAAAATTATGTTTGTGTGGAAACACCATATCCTGATGTTTGATGATATATGTTTTAAGATCATCAATATGAAGCGTTGTGTTATTGTTCAGGTCAATACTACAACTATCAAGAATAGGTATGGTGTTTTTTCTAATCATATGACAAAATTAAGTTAAATATTATTTTTAAAGTGGTGTTTATTTGTTATTCTGTGGTGTTTTTCAATGATTTTGTCATTTTGATTACAAGAAGATCCTATTGGCAAAATCGTGTTCTTAGCTTTTATTTGGTATTGACACATGTTACTGCTCATGACGCAAACCAGATTGGGATTTGGAGCACATTGTTTATCGCTAAGTTTTCTGTTTTTGAATAGGCTGTTGGTATGAGGTCTCAGGGACATTTGAGTAATTTTGCGGTCAGAATGCTCCTATGGATGTTTGAGCATGCGATCGATACTTCGTACGGTAGAAATATAAAAGCGGAGGGGGAAATCACCTTGAGCGTGCTCCTCTCAACTGGAAACGTATGTAAAAGTCCCAGGCCACCTGTTTTATTCTGGTTCGGACGATAGTGTCACGATATTGACTATTTGTGCCTGAACGAGAAGAGCTGATTAGCGAAATGCCGGAAATTCCACGCAGGAGAAAAATATGCTGGAGTTGAAGAGAAAGGAAATTTATAGGACTTCCAATTTGATTAACGAAGCCCTTCCGAAAATTCAATCCTGATCATTTCCCAAGGCATTGAGGAGAACAAAGTACCTGTAGGCAATAATCGCCTGCTGGTACTTTTTTAATTTTAGAGGATCCATCTGACTGTATCGGGGTAAGATGGCCTTATTTAAGTTGTTCAACAGCTGATAAAATCTTCTTTTCATTCGTATAATTATTATTGGTATACTTCTTTATTGATGACTTGTGGCATTTTTTCACCTCTGATTGCTGCCAATAAATTATTGGCAGCCATTAAGGCCATATTATCCCTGGTTTCTACGGTGGCAGACCCGATATGAGGAAGGATGCATACATTTTCCATTGCTAAGAGTGGATTATCTGGCCTCATCGGTTCAGGGTCTGTCACGTCAAGTCCTGCACCCCATAATTCGCCAGCCTGCAATGCTGCTGTCAGATCGAATTCATTGACCAATCCACCTCTTGCAGTATTCACTAATATAGCGGAGTTTTTCATGCGTGCAAATGCATTTTTGTCAAACCGGCTTTTAGTCTCCGCTGTCAAAGCAGCGTGTATGGAAAGTACATCGCTACGCGTTAGCAATTCATCGAAATTTACATATTTGGCGCCCAAAACTCGCTCTGCTTCCTCATTTCTGCTCCGATTATAGTAGATAATTTCCATGTTATATGCTGCTCTGGCTTTTCTGGCAAGTTCAAAGCCAATCCTCCCCAGTCCATAGATGCCCAGTGTTTTATTGTTAAGTTCAATCCCTAGGTTTTCAGTAGGATCGAACCCTTCCCATTTACCCTGCAATATTCTTTTATGGTTGAAAAAGGCTTTTCTCGATACCGCTAGCATTAAAAGAAAGGCGACGTCTGCGGTTGCCCCAGAAAGTATACCCGGGGTGTTGCTCACAGGGATTCGACGCTGTGTTGCGGCTGAAATGTCCACATTATCATAGCCGACGCTCATGAGTGATAGGGCTTTAAGGTTGGGACAGTTTTCAAAAAAATTGGCATCAAACTTTTGCATCCCACCGTTAAGGACGTAGTCGCATTGTTGGCAGGCTTCGATGAGCTCGTTTTCGGAAAGTGGGCTGGCCGATTCGTGAATTGTAATCTCGTGGCCTGCAGATTGTAATAGATCTATGCCTTTTTGTGGAATTTTTTTTGTGATGAATATCTTCATGTATGTAAATGCTTTTTTATTCTCATAAAAACTTATCGTCATTAGGACAACAAAAAAAGCCATATTGTTGTTTCAATATGGCTTATTATTCGTGATGTTTTAATCTTTAATTCTTATGAAGGAGATAATTTAAAATAGCTTTACCCTGATCATCGGTAGAGATAGCTGAATTTGATAGCATGACCACTCCACTTTTTTTATCTGGGGATAAGGCGAGATACGAGCTACTTCCGGCCGTTGCGCCGTTGTGCCAGAAGACCGTAAGGTTGTCAATCAAACTCATATGCCATGCCAGGCCGAGGTCTGTGTCGGGTGGTAGAAAAAATGTAAATAATCTGGTATTTGCCATGGCATTTTCCAATGGAGTCTGCGGCATTTTGAATTGCGCGTTCGCAAATTTCAGTAGATCCTCGAGCGTGGATTTTAGCGCACCAGCTGGGGCAAATACGTCAAACGACCAAGGTAATGCTTCTTGCCCCTCTTTGTTATATACTTTAAAAGTATCTTTCCTTTTAGGTTCTAATACTTGAAAAGTATTGTTCATTTCAAGTGGTTTACAAATGATATCCCTTACAAGCTGATCGTAACTTTTTTTATAAAGACTGCATATGATATCCCCGAGAACAGCATAACCTAGATTGCTGTACTCATACTCTTCGCCCGGATTTTTCTTGTTTTTAAATCCTGAAAGATAGTTGTAAAGTGCTTTTTTGTCATACGTTTTGTAAGGATCGTTCTCGTTGAAACCGTTTACTTTGTCAAAATTATCCGGAAGCCTCGGTAAGCCGGAGGTATGGTTAGCCAACATTTGAAATGTTATTTTTGAAAGCTCTTCATTTTTTTTGAGTGAGTCAGGAAGGAATAGGGCTATAGGTTGATCTAAAGTGACTGTTCCTTCTTCGACAAGATTTGACAAAAGGATAGCGGTAAAAACTTTACTCAACGAGCCAATTTCATAAATAGACGTTTTTGTGGGCGGAGTCTGGTTTCCTTTGGCCGTCTCGCCATAAAAATAAGTTTTGGTTTGTCCATTCTTTATAATACCAATGGCAAGGGATTGTGTATTTTGTTGTTTGAGGTAAGCGTGCGCAACAGAATCAATAAACAGGTCATCGTTATCTACCGATTTTTGTGTGGCAGGCACCATGATCGTTTTTTCGACTTGTGGTGTTGTAGTCGAAGGAGTAAACTTTAGCGTATGAAATTTTAGGGTCGGATCTGTTGCGAACAGGACATCGTAAGATTTGCTATCGAAGTCCATCTGATAAGTTGCGATCCCTTTTTCAAATCTTTTTCGTGTTGAGCTTTTTACTCTTCCTAATGGGTATAGATTTTCGAGTACCTGCGTGAATCGAGAAAGATTAAATTGTTGTTTGAATGAATCGCTGGCCAAATTATAGGCTGAGTCAGTCATCTGCGAATTGATAAAAAACTCCAGCTTATTATATACTCCTCTGTTGATCTGTTCTTCGGAACTTGTTTGGGCAAAAGAGTATGATGAGATGCCCAGCAATATGAGTGTAATAAAATTTTTCATAACTATTGATGGGCACAAATCTACGTAATGTTTAAATTCCAATCAATTGTTTTAATCGCGCATAGCCTGATTTACTGATGTTGAGCTTTTCGCCTGATACTAGTGCTGCAATGTAAGAATCCTTTTCATAAGGTTCTAGTTTGGCTAATTGATCGACTTTAATGATAAAAGAACGATGGATACGCACAAATTGATTTGAATCCAACGCTTTTTCAAAAAATGCCATGGTTTTATTTTTTAGGTACATGCCGTCTTTGGTATGAATTTTAACATAGTCATCGTAAGATTCGAGATATTTGACTGTATCAATTGGAATAATTTTGATCTGTGTACCTGTTTTGACAACAATACGGTCAATTTTTGTTTCGTCTTGGGCTGTAAGTACCTCATAGTTGGGCTGTACTTTTTTTTCTGGAGCCGAGAAGTTTGTCCTAAATTTTTCTAATGCTTTTTTGAAACGCGCAGGTGATACTGGTTTTAACAGGTAATCTAATGCATTTTTTTCAAAAGCTTTTAAAGCGTATTCATCAAAAGCGGTCGTAAAGATAACAGCTGGCGGACTGTCTATGAGTTCAAGCATTTCAAACCCTGTTAATTTGGGCATCTGAACATCCAGAAAAATTAAGTCAGGTTCATGGGTATGAATAGCCTTAACGCCTTCAAAACCATCTCCACATTCGGCAACGACAGTTACATCGGTCTCGTTTTTTAAATAACCGGCAATAATGGAGCGTGCCAAGGGTTCATCATCGATAATAACGACTTTAATCATATTGAGGTATTTTTAGGGTACTGATAAATATATTGTCTAGTATTTGCGTTTCCAGCAGGTCATTTCTTCCATAGAGGAGATACAATCGACGTTGAATGCTCGAGAGTCCAAACCCGGTGCCTTTTTTTGGTTTTGATTGTTCTTCAGTGTCGAAAGGATTGGTGATTTGAATCCATAATTGACCTTCATTTGACTGGCATTTTATTTTTATTTCGACCTGATCCCTCACGTTGTAGAGTCCATGCTTAATAGCGTTCTCTACAAGGGGTTGGATGATCATTGCGGGTAGTCTGTTGTTAAAAATTTCTTCTGACGAAGAAATGGATGTATTTAGTCTATGACCAAAACGTACTTTCTCGATATCGAGATAAAGCTGTAGATGGTCAAGTTCTTCTTCGAGTGTGATGATTTGGTTATTTTCCTTCCTTAACGTCCCTCTCAGAAAATCCGAGAGCTGGAATGTCATATTACGGGCTTCGTCGGGATTTGCACCAATAAGCGCTATAATGGAATTGAGGCTATTAAATAGAAAGTGTGGTTGCAATTGTTGCCTGAGATTGTATAATTCGGCTTCCCGAAGCAGATTTTCGGACTCTTGTTTTCGTTTGATATTATTGATATTGTCTTCTTGAATATTCCAAACGATGTTGATAATGGCAACCGATGTTAAAATGAGGAAATTAACAATGCCGCGATACGGTAAAGTTAAATCCAGGAGAGGGGTGAAGTTAGATTGAATAAAATAACTCATTAAGAATCGGCTTAATCCGATGCTTATTCCGCCCATGATTAATCCGATAATCAGTACTTTCCATATTTCTCTTGGTTGTGGGGTATAGAAGTTTAGTGCAGATGACATGCCATAACAGCAGAACATCATGACTACACTATTGATAAAGGAATCTTTGAATGCGAGTTGTTGGTCAAAGCCAGAACGAAGCATCAATAAGTATTGTAACGCGAGATATCCGATAAATACGGATATACATATAATGCCAATTAAACGACTTTTAACACTGAGGAACAGCTTGTTTTTCATTTATTAAGCATTTTTTATGGTTAAATTACCTAGAATACAGGTGCCTGTAATATAGATTTTTTTATCCGTATCGGGGTTATAGATCGTTTGGAATCGGCGGTCATCGACAGATCCTAAGATGGAAGCCACGTTACTGAACACCGTCCAATGCGGAGGGATTATAATGCGTGCGCTACCAAACAATTGAAACGTATCGATCACAATCGGCTGTTGGATGTCAGCTTTTGTTAAATCCAGTTCTATACTTCCAAATACATTGGTCAAATTACCTCCTCTAAAATTTTTAGAGTAAATTACTTTCTTTTGTCCCGCAAAGATTGTATTCAGATTGAGGTTATCCTCAAATGACTGTTGAAAAGGATCTTTTCCTTTGTCGCCAAAAGCCTGCTGATTAGGCGAGGCTTGTTGGCTTGGATCGTATTGCTCATTAAATGGTCTTGATTCCTGGTCAGCAAGGCTAACGTCTGTAATCCCTTCGGTCGGCACAGTTACTCGCTTGTCCCAGTCGTAAGATCCTTGAGGCGGATTGGGGTAAGTGGGTGGAACCATCGGAGGTTTCCTTTTACTCATAATAAAGTAAATCCCAAGAGAAATGATAATGATAGGAACGGTTACCGAACCAAAGTCGGTACGCATCATTCTCGAGATGAGGCTTGCTCCACCGATGATCAATAGAATAATCGCCGATTTTTTCTGAAATTGGGAATTTATGCCAATGACTAATCCAATAATAATTAATATCGTTTGCCAACCAAATAACCAATCTGGAAACCAGCTTCCTAGATTTAGGTTGTTCAGTAATAAGAATATACCTACGATAATTACAATCGCTCCTACAATATTGCGGCTATTATTGCTGTTTGGTATGATGGGTTCTTTTTCCATAATGTTTTTACTATTTATGACTCAAAGATAGCGTCACCAATATATTCTACACATTTGCTTTAGGTAATACAACTTATATTTTCGGTAAATGTAATGATTTCGTCGGTAAAAAATCTCGCTGTTCAATTTTTCTCCCTGTTATAAAAAGGAGTGGGCTGCCATTTTTACGCGTTATTGTGTTTTTTTTTAATATTATTTGGTGGATTAAAATGAATTATTATATATTTATCAAAGATTAAGATTACTTTAAACTTAAATAACAACCAATGGGAGATTTTGAAAACAAAGAACGTGAAGAAGTTTTTTCAAAAAAGGTGAGAGCAGGTAAGCGTACTTATTTTTTTGATGTAAAAGCAACTCGATCGAACGATTACTACATTACTATCACAGAAAGCAAGAAGCGCTTTGAGGATGGCCAGTTTATTAAGCATAAGATTTTCTTGTACAAAGAAGATTTTGAAAAGTTCGCAGAAGGTTTGACGGATGTGGTGAACTACATCAAATCTAACCAGGAGGTAATCGAGAAACGTTATGAGCCTAACTTTGACGATGCATACGCTGAAGAAGCGGGAGCGCGTTCCAAAGACGATTTTTCGTTCTAGTATCGTAGAGCGAAATCTTAATGAAAAAAAGAAATAAAAGCCACTGAAGTGGCTTTTTTATTGTTTGACGAGTATTCCCTGTATGCCGTCCTAGGATGAGACTAGCGGAATGCTTCGCAGAAAATCATTTAATACCATATTGAATTTTTCGGGTTCCTCAAGATTGGGCAAGTGACCAGATTCGTCAAATTCCACATAGCGGACATCGGGGATATTTTCGATGAGTATATTGGTCTGTTCCTCACTCATCAGCTTGTCGTGTTTTCCTTTTATAACCAATGTTGGGATAATAATTGTTTTTAGTGAATGGCTTGTGTCTGTCCGGGATGCGAGAGCGAGCTGTGTCGCGCAGATGCTGGCGACTTCATTTCTCCGTATACAGCTTTTGATCAGTTCAACAGCTTCGGCATTTTCGCGGATTGTTTTGTCGTGAAATACATTGCCTATAAAACCAATGGCAAAAGGCCGTCTGCCATATTTTAGTAAAGCCTGGATAGAATCAAATCTTTTTTGCTTGGCTTTGTTGTCATCAGCAAGGGAATTAGTGTCGCATAGAATAAGCCCTCTAAGCTGTTGCCCGATCAATTCGTAGGTTCGCAGTGCGATGTAGCCTCCCATGGAAATGCCGCACAGGATGACGTGGTTGAGGTCGAGTTTGCGAATAAATTCTACTAGATCTTTGGCAAAGACATCAATGGAGAAAAAACCATGACCGTTGGTACTGAGGCCATGTCCTCGAACATCAATTGCTATACCCGTATAGTCTTCATCCAAATCTTGAAGCTGTTGTTTCCAGGTGTTTTTATTAAACGGGAAACCATGGATAAATATAATGGTTTTGGGGGAAGGGGCTAAGATGCTCGGTCTGATGTAATAGGAGATACTAATATCTCCAATGCGTATTTTACTGCGCTTTAATTCTCTTTTGTTCATGAATAATAGCATTTGTCCGTGTCTGAAAAAAAAAGTTGATATTTTAAATATAATATTATCAACGAGATAAAAGAAATGTTGTTGTGTAAAGTTGAAAAAAGAGAAAAAATGTTTGTTAAATTGATAAATATAACGATATTTGCATCACCAAAACGGAAATGAATACTATTTTATTTTCTTTGCCTAGCGCTCCTAGCTCAATTGGATAGAGCATCTGACTACGGATCAGAAGGTTAGGGGTTCGACTCCCTTGGAGCGCACGATACAGATTCTGTACGATAAAAAAAAGGCATTCCTAGCTCAATTGGATAGAGCGTCTGACTACGGATCAGAAGGTTAGGGGTTCGACTCCCTTGGAGTGCACGTAATGAAGCCAGTCAATTTGATTGGCTTTTATTTTGGAAGCTGCTTACCAGCTGTCAAAGGAAGGCGATAGACTTCTTTTTGAAAAAAAATTTGTAAAAAAAACGAATTCTGACTATATTTGCATCACCAAAACAAATGGGACAGAGTTCTAAACGTATTGGTTTATTGCGCTCCTAGCTCAATTGGATAGAGCATCTGACTACGGATCAGAAGGTTAGGGGTTCGACTCCCTTGGAGCGCACGACTGAAAAGCCTAGTCATCATCTGTGATTAGGCTTTTATTTTTTAACTCGTTTTAATTTCTTAAATAAAACTATGCTAAACCTTGTAATATTTGGCCCTCCGGGTGCAGGTAAGGGAACCCAATCTGCAATGCTTATTGAAAAATATCAATTGGTGCACATTTCTACTGGTGATATTTTTAGAGCACATATTAAAGGTCAAACCCCGCTTGGTCAACAAGTGAGCCAGATTATTGCTGAGGGGAATTTAGTGCCAGATTCGATTACAATAGCAATGCTGGAGGAGGAAGTAAAGAAAAATCCGGATGCAAAAGGATTTATTTTCGATGGATTTCCTCGCACTGTTGCGCAGGCTGAGGCTTTGGATGCTTTTTTAGAAGGTATCAACACCTCCATTTCAGTCGTAATCGCACTGGATGTAAATGAGGATGAATTGAAAGATCGTATTGCCAAACGGAGGGAGATTTCTGGACGTGCGGATGATGACGCAGATAAATTAGTGAAGCGTATTGATGAATATTTCACAAAGACGATTCATGTATTGCCTTATTATGAGGCTCAGGGTAAGCTTTCTAAAGTGAATGGTATCGGCGAGATCGAGACTATCTTTAAGAGCTTAACCGATATCATCGATAATTATTAATTAAGGTAAATACTTTTTAGACTGTAATAAATTATAATGGCGCAAGGTTCGAATTTTGTTGATTATGTGAAAGTGTGTTGTCGTTCTGGACATGGTGGGGCAGGTTCGGCTCATTTGCACCGTGATAAACACACGGCTACAGGCGGGCCTGATGGTGGTGACGGCGGTCGTGGAGGGCATATTATCCTAAAAGGAACGACTAATCTCTGGACGTTACTTCATTTAAAATATCGTAAGCATATTATTGCATCAAACGGTGAATCTGGAGGCAGCTCGCTACGCACGGGTGCAACTGGTCGCGATGAGATATTGGAGGTTCCGCTGGGTACTATAGCAAAGGATGCGGAGACTGGCGAGGTGTTATTTGATATTACAGAGGAAGGTGAAACCAGGATACTGGTGCCGGGTGGAAAAGGTGGTCTGGGTAACTGGCATTTTAAGTCGCCTACGCAACAGACACCACGGTTTTCGCAACCAGGCCTTCCTGGTAAAGAGCAGTGGATGATACTGGAACTGAAGGTTCTTGCAGACGTTGGATTGGTAGGATTCCCAAATGCGGGTAAATCGACGTTACTGTCGGTCGTATCTGCTGCAAAGCCAGAAATCGCAAACTATCCATTTACGACGCTCGTACCTAATTTGGGTATGGTGAGCTATCGGGACAATCGTTCCTTTGTAATGGCTGATATTCCGGGAATTATTGAGGGGGCTTCTGAAGGGAAAGGCTTGGGTTATCGTTTTTTACGACATATTGAGCGGAACTCAGTGTTGTTGTTTATGGTCCCTGCTGATACGGACCGGACGATCCGTGAAGAGTATGCCATTCTTTTAAATGAATTGACCGCTTATAATCCTGAATTGGCCGATAAACCGAAACTGTTGGCTATTACCAAGTCTGATATGCTCGACGAAGAGTTGGAGAAGGAGATGGAACAGGAACTACCGGAAGATATTCCTTATATTTTCATTTCTTCGGTGACTGGTAAGAATATATTGCCATTGAAAGATATGATCTGGAAAGCGATCAACTCTTAAAATTCGAAAATATAAATAGTAAGGGCGCTTCAAGATACGAAGCGCCTTTACTGTTTATGTTGATTTACATAGGCAATAAAAAAAGAGATTTTTTTTAAGTTTTTTTGCTAATTTAACTCCATTATTTTATCCATGATGGGAGGAGAGTTTCCATTCCGTCGCCAAACTAAATCTAAATGAAAACAGAAGAAGAAAAGTATTGCGTGCAGTGTGGTAAATTGATTACGATCAAGGCCGAAGTTTGTCCGTATTGCGGTGTAAGACAGCCGATATTTTATGCTAACCAGCCCTTTCAACAACAAAATAGTACGTTTCAGGACGATAGATGGTTGCCGGCCCTGTTGTTTTGTATCTTTTTGGGACCATTTGGTGCGCATCGGTTTTATTTGGGACAAATTGGTACGGCAGTTATTCAGTTGGTCACTTTGGGCGGCTGTGGTATTTGGTATCTGATCGATTTGATTATGATTATTGTCGGAAAATATAGGGATGCGGACGGCAATTATATCAAAAGTCCGATCAACAATTAATGATTATGTTTTTCCTGAAATACCTAAAACATCATTGGATATACTCGCTGATCATCGGGTATTTCGGGATCGCCATTGGCTTGCACCTTTTGGCAGATATACACATTCTTATCCCCTGTGTGTGGAAGGCGATAAGTGGATATAACTGTCCGGGCTGTGGCCTTACGCATGCTTTTATTGCGTTGTTGCACTTGCGGTGGCAAGAGGCGTGGTTAGAAAATCCATTGATTTACTTGATTGTGCCGGTGTTGACTGCGCTGACTTTGAGAGACTTTATTCGTTTTTGGCAGTTGGAATCAAGGTGAAATAAAAAAATGAAAAATGTTTTCACTTTTAAGCGATAAGTCTTAACTTTGTCTCCCGTGAAAATTAAAGAAAAGACTTTATTGGTAGGTGCCTTAGGAAACGGTTTGTCAATCGTGATGATGCATTGTTAATTGATATTTAGCCCATTTGAGGGCTTTTTTTATATCCAATCAAGAAGGCTTTAAAATTCATAAAAGTAAGGATACACATTTTATAATATTACATCGATAATGACCAACTACAGCAAATTGCCTGCAATTTTAGTTTTAGAAGATGGTACAGTTTATCACGGTAAAGCCGCTGGTAAAATTGGTACGACTACTGGGGAAATCTGTTTCAACACAGGGACAACCGGTTATCAAGAGATTTTTACAGATCCATCTTATTTTGGACAAATCATGGTAACGACCAATGCCCATATTGGTAACTATGGTATTGATGAGGACGATACCGAATCAAATCACATTCAGATTGCGGGATTAGTTTGTAAGAATTACAACATCAACTATAGTCGTAAAATGGCTGATGAATCTATCCAAAGCTATTTTGAAGAGGGGAATTTAGTTGGTATTTCTGATGTGGATACGCGTTCTTTGGTAAGACATATACGTGATAAAGGAGCAATGAATGCAATTATTTCTTCCGAAACATTGGATGTGGAAGCATTAAAGCGTCAATTGGCGGAAGTTCCTTCAATGGATGGACTCGAGCTGTCTTCAAAAGTAACGACAGCAGAACCTTATTTCTTCGGTAATGAAAATGCTTCGTTGCGAGTAGCGGTTTTGGACTTGGGAATCAAGAAAAATATCTTGCGGAATTTTGAAGCTCGCGATGTATATACGAAGGTATTTCCTGCGAAGACGACATTCGAAGAAATGGAACAATGGAATCCTGACGGCTACTTTATTTCCAATGGTCCTGGTGATCCAGCTCCGATGGATTACGCTATCGAGACAGTAAAAGCTATTTTGAACGCGAATAAACCAATGTTCGGCATTTGTTTAGGTCATCAGATCCTCGCATTGGCAAATGGTATCCGCACCAGTAAATTGCATAATGGGCACCGTGGGATCAATCACCCAGTGAAGAATATCATTGCTAATCGTTGTGAAATTACGTCGCAAAACCATGGTTTTGGGGTTGTAGCTGAAGACATTGAAAATTCTGATTGCGTTGAGGTAACACATGTTAATTTGAACGATCAGTCTATTGAGGGAATCCGTATCAAAGGGCAAAAAGCATTCTCGGTGCAATATCACCCCGAATCATCACCAGGTCCTCATGACTCACGTTATTTGTTTGATGATTTTGTAGCACTGTTCAAAAACTAAAACGTATAATATTATATAAAAACCCTTCATATTTTGAAGGGTTTTTTATTGAAGCCACCATACCAATTATTCAGAATACGCACATTTTATTCAGAATAAATAGGGGAATAAATACATTTTTTGTTATATTTGGTTGTGAAAAATGTCTGTAGATGAGAGTGTGTCTTATCTACACTAAGTAATGAAAATAAATTATAGTCTAATAAAGAGATGAGTTTAATTATCGATGTTCATGCGCGTCAAATTTTGGATTCGCGCGGTAACCCTACAATCGAAGTAGATGTTACTACACAAAATGGTTTTGTTGGTCGTGCAGCTGTACCTTCAGGTGCTTCAACAGGTGTTCACGAAGCAGTTGAATTGCGCGATGGCGACAAGTCAACATATTTGGGAAAAGGTGTTTTGAAAGCTGTTGAGAATGTAAATACTACAATTGCTAAAGCTTTAGAAGGTGTAGATGTTTTCGAACAAAATGCCATCGATAAAATCATGATTGATTTAGACGGTAGCGAAAATAAAGGTAATTTGGGTGCAAATGCTATTTTGGGTGTGTCATTAGCGGTGGCAAAGGCTGCAGCCCAAGAGTCACGCCAACCATTATACCGTTATATTGGTGGTGTAAATGCAAATACGTTGCCTATCCCGATGATGAATATTATCAATGGTGGTTCTCACTCTGACGCGCCTATCGCATTTCAGGAATTTATGATTATGCCTGTTGGTGCTCCTTCGTTCTCTGAAGCTTTGCGTTGGGGTACTGAGGTTTTCCATACGTTGAAAAAAATATTGCATGACAGAGGTCTTTCAACAGCTGTAGGTGACGAAGGTGGTTTTGCACCAACTTTTGAAGGTACTGAAGATGCTATTGAAACCGTGCTCAAAGCGATTGAGATTGCTGGTTACAAACCAGGTCAAGACATTTGTTTAGCATTGGATTGTGCTTCTTCTGAATTCTACAAAGACGGTAAATACGATTATGCCAAGTTTGAAGGGGATAAAGGTGCTGTACGTTCGAGCGAAGAACAAGCGAGCTATTTAGCAGAATTGACAGCAAAATACCCAATTATCTCTATTGAAGATGGTATGGCTGAAGATGATTGGGCAGGATGGAAAACATTGACAGACAAAATCGGTGACCATGTTCAATTGGTTGGTGATGATCTTTTTGTAACAAACACAAAGCGTCTTCAACAAGGTATAGATACGCATACTGCAAACTCTATTTTGGTAAAAGTAAATCAAATTGGTTCATTGACTGAAACGATCAACGCAGTGACTTTAGCGCAAAATTCTGGATATACTTCTGTCATGTCGCACCGTTCTGGAGAGACTGAAGATGCTACTATCGCTGACTTAGCTGTAGCGTTAAACTGTGGTCAGATCAAAACAGGTTCTGCTTCCCGTTCTGATCGTATGGCTAAATACAATCAATTGTTGCGTATCGAAGAAGAATTGGGTGGTAATGCCCGTTTTATCGGTAAAAACTTTAAATACGCTAAAAAGTAAGCAAAAGCTTGTTTTTAAATATTAAAGCCGAAGTATATGCTACTTCGGCTTTTTTGTAGTGATGAATTTTCCAACGATTTTCTCGATTGTCAACTCATTTACGCTCGTGCTTTGTCTTTATTAAAACAAGGTATTGGGGGTATTTTTATTTGGATGAGTCAGATCCAAGTTTAATGTTGTGTTCAGTTTTTTGATAAAATGTGTCGCCAGTAGGGGGGATTCCACCTCAATGTTTTGGTGAATAAAGAAGTACAGTTTTTGTAGGCCATTTTCTCGCCACAACTTCAACACATCGATCCATTGATCCAGTCTATCATAATCTGACGCGTGGTTGGCACCAACATAACGGATAAAAGCAGTAGGCGTGGTTAGATGCATATGCAACATATCTCGTCGGCCTGCAGTATCGACCAGAATATTAGTCACATTGGTCTCTTCCAACAGAGCATATAGTTCTTTTGTGACATCGGATTTTGAAAACCACTCTTTATTTCGCACTTCCAATGCCAGAGGAACTTCTGTAGGCCAGTCATGTAAGAATAGTTTTAAACGGGCCATATCCTTTGGGTTATAATTGTCATGCATCTGTAGAAAGGCCATACCCAGTTTTTCATCGAAATGAACGATAGCGTCTGTAAAAAGTTTCACCTTATCAGCAGTGTTTAACAATCGGCTGAAATGACTGATAGATTGTGGAATCTTTGGAAAGAACTTGAAGTTAGCAGGTGTTTTATGTTTCCAGGTCTCCACCTGATCTATGCTAGGCGAATTGTAGAATGTAGCATTGAGTTCGATGCTGTTAAATTGTGTGGAGTAATACGCAAGTTCATCTTTTGTACCTCTCGGGTAAAAACCCTTTAAATCCTGTTTATTCCATTTTGCACAACCTACATATACCTCGAAAGGCTTGTCATTTTTGAAATGCTGCAATAGGTTTAATGTTTCTGGTGGAGTTGGGGGAAGGGTAAAGTCGATTTCCTCAGGATGTTCTACTTGGCCGAATTTCATATCAGTTTTTTCTTAATTTATAATCAAATAATACATGAGCCAACAGGGCCAAAAGCGTATAGCATGTACCTACGAAAATAACGCCTGGCCATTGAAAGTGTTGCCATGCCTGTGCAGCAAAAAAGGTGCCTGTTGATCCGCCAATAAAATAGCTGACCATGTATACCGTGTTAAGTCGGTTATTGGCGCCAAGGTTTAGTGCATAGAAATCACTTTGGTTTAGGATGTGCATGGATTGTAGGCCAAGGTCAATCAAAATAACGCCGAAGATCAGTCCCCAATGATAATTACCAAAGAGGGCAAATAACAACCAGCTAAACAACATTAATAGAATAGCGTACAGGATAATTTTTGCTTTGCTCATGTATACAGTCAGTCTATTGACGAAAGCAGCGGCTAGTGCGCCGCATGCGCCTACGAGGCCAAATGCTCCGGCGGTTGCCGGGCCATCAAAGAAAGGTGGGGCCGCAAGGTGGAACACAAGTGTTGTGAAGAATGCAGAAAAAGCGCCAAAGCCCATGGCTCCACGGAATGCCGCTAATTGCAGTACGGGCTGTTTCTTTGCAAAGTCCCAGACCGAACGCATCAATTCGCTATAGGTACCTTTAAAATTAGGCATCACTTCAGGTAACCTGATGGCTATGGCTATGGCCGTAACGATCATGATCACTGCGGCGATACAGTACATTTCACGCCATCCGAAATAAGACCCGATAAATCCGCTTAAAACCCGCGAAAGTAATATACCGATCAGCAGACCCGACATGACCATTCCTATGGCCGAAGCCTGCTTTTCTTTCTGCGCAAGTTCCGCAGCCATAGGAACAATAACCTGAGGAATAACGGACGTAAAACCTATCAAAAAGCTGAATATTAAAATCGATAGAATTGAGGTGGAAATAGCCATACCTATTAAGGAAAAGATAATAAAAACGAAGTCGATCAAGATCATTTTTTTGCGTTTAAACATGTCTCCTAAAGGAACAATCAGTAAGAGACCAAATGCATACCCGATCTGAGTCAACATAGCTGAATTGCTAACCGTAGCCTCATCAACATGGAGGTCTTTGGCAATCAATCCTAGTAAGGGCTGATTGTAATAATTGTTGGCGACAACCAAACCAGTGGCGATGGTCATAAGCCACAAGGTTGCTTTCGGTAATTCTTTTTTTGAATCTATTGTTTGCAACATGGGTATTTAATGTAATTCATCCCAAAGATCCTGAAACTTCTGTTTCAACGCTGCCACTTCTTCCTCCAATTGAGCTACTCGATCTAGTAAGACCTGGTCATTTGGGGAGCTGCCCACGGTACCGCTAGTTTCGTAAACTTCAAGATTGATTTCTCCCAATAAATGAATATAACGGACTTCTTTATGTCCCATCTGTTTCGGTAAAGATTTAATGTAACCTTCTTGGGCTAATTTTTCCAATTGTGCATTGATTTCGCTCAATGACTCAAATTCATACAATCTTCCGGAGTTTGAGTTGATTTCACCTGCGGTCATTGGTCCCCTAAGAAGCAATAAACAAATAATGGATAATTCAGAAGGCACGAGTGGAAACTGGATGGCAAAATTGTGTTTATACTTCGTGACACGTGACCCGCCACCTATAACAGTAGCGATTAAGCCCTTTTTCTTCAATACATCCAGCGTAGCAACAATATCCTCTTCTGTATACTGTACAACTGGCTTACGGGAAGTTTTTTGATTACAAGCAGCTTGTAAGCTGTTGATGGTCATTGGGTAATATTCAGGGGTAACTCTCGATTTTTCGATTAGTGAGCCTAGCACACGTTGTTCCATGGCAGACAATTGGGGCAAATTAGTTGTTTCCATTTATTTTCAATAATAAAAATTTATGATCGAGTACAAGTATGCTGTTATGGTGTAATAACATTGGCTTGCCGGTTGTTCTTTCTCAAAGATGCCCTTTTTCTCATATAACTCCAAAGATCCAATCGATATTGTTGAAATAAATTGGTACGGGTTATGTATTTAGATTTCTTATATTCGCATGAGTAATATAAGATTTAAGGTGCTTAAGATAGCTTTTCGTCCAGAATTTGTACACCCCCTAAAAGAAGGGCATCGTTTTCCGATGTTGAAGTATGAGCTCATTCCTCTACAGTTAAAACATGAAGGGATAGCGGATGAGTCTAATTTTTTCAGTCCTGAACTTGCGAGCTTTGAATCCTGTTGTCTGGTGCATGATCCGGTATATGTAAGGCAGTTATTTGAGCTTACACTGGATTCCAAAATGGTCCGTAGAATAGGTTTTCCATTGAGCCAAAGTCTTATTGACAGGGAACGCTATATTCTCGATGGGACAATCCAAAGTGCAAACTATGCACGGGCGTATGGGGTAGCATTTAATATTGCCGGAGGAACCCATCATGCTGGTTATGATTTTGGTGAAGGCTTTTGTTTGATAAATGATCAGGCAACCGCAGCTGGGTACCTACTGAAGCAGCAATATGCCAGTCGTATCCTGATCATTGATCTGGATGTACATCAAGGTAATGGTACTGCGCATATTTTTAAAGGACATCAGCAGGTATTTACATTTTCGATGCATGGCGAGAAAAATTATCCCTTTATCAAACAGCGATCGCATCTAGATATAGGTTTATCGGATGATATCTCGGATGCAGAATATCTTGGTTTATTGGAAGATAACTTAGCGGATATATTCAGGAAATTTGAGCCTGACTTTGTTTTCTACCAAGCTGGGGTAGACATTTTAGAAACAGATAAGCTAGGGAAGTTAAATTTAAGTATTAGCACCTGTCGTCGCAGAGACGAACTGGTCTTTGAGATATGCCATAAAAATCGCATCCCTATTCAGGTAAGCATGGGAGGAGGCTATTCTCCCGAAATTAAAGATATTGTCAATGCACATTGTCAGACTTTTAAAATAGCAATAGATTTATATAATTTATAAGATAAAAATATGTTTTTTCACCAAGATGCAACTTTTGAAGCGTTATCTATTCATCGCGTGGGCAATAAGGCCCAGGATGAATTTTATATTTTGTCAGATGCCCCCGTTTCTCTTGCGGAAGATGAAGTGCTACCTGGGCTACTGATGCAATATTTTATGAGTCCCTTTGCAAAGGTGAACGAGGTATATCGTCTGTATCATCCCAATGAAGAATTAGAGCTGAATGAGATTTTCTATTTTGTAAGACAGTATTTCAAGAATCAGCTTCCATTTCATGATTTTTCCCAACAAATTTCAAAACACCTGTATGAAGTTTCCAATCATCCTAAAATTAAAGCAGGAGAGGTGTATGTCGTAGCGTTGAAGAACGTTCAGATCGAAGGGGAAGAGCATGATGCCATCGGTATATTCAAATCGGAGAACAAGGAAACTTATCTGAAAGTATATCCAGAACAAGGTGCATTTCTGTTGGAGTATGAACAAGAAGCAATTAATATTAATAAACTGGATAAAGGCTGTATTATTATCAACGTAGAAGAGGAAGAAGGATATAAGGTATTGGTGCTTGACCAGACGAATAGGCAGCAGGAAGCGGTTTACTGGAAAGATGATTTTCTTCAACTGCGCGTGCGCAATGATAACTTTAATCAAACCGGCAATTATCTGAAAGTTTATAAGAATTTTGTGGAGGAAAAATTGGATGAGACTTTTGAATTGGAAAAAGCGGACAAGATTGATCTGTTAAATAAATCCATGAACTATTTTAAGGAAAAGGAAACATTTGTACAAGAAGAGTTTGAGGAGGAAGTGTTAGGGAATCCACGGGCAATTGCTTTATTCCAAGATTTTAAAGCTGGTTTTGAGGATGAATTTGACACGCCGTTTCAGGCAAATTTTGAAATAGCAGACAAAGCCGTAAAAAAAATGGAATCTTCTTACAAGTCTGTTTTAAAGCTTGATAAGAATTTTCATATCTATGTTCATGGTAAACGTGAATATCTGGAAAAAGGTTATGATGAGGATAAGGGTATGAATTTCTATAAGGTTTATTTTGAGAACGAAAGTTAATCGTTTTAAAAATTATTGAATGGAAAAGCGGGATAAAATAGCGGTTTTTACTTTTTTTGCTCTATTTATTGGGACTTTATTTTTCTCCGTGACCGAGAAAAACAGCCAATGGATTGAGGTCTTTTATGCACAGGGATTTTATCGTTTTTATAGTAATGTTTCGAGGTTTGTGTTTGGTTATATTCCCTTTAGTCTAGGCGATCTCTTTTATGTTGCAGTTGTTGTGTTTTTTCTCTATTTAGCTGCGAAATTAATTGGAAACATATGGAAAAGAAGATGGAAAAGATTTGTTCGATTAGTATTGTCCATGATCAATTTGTTATTCGGACTCTATTGTTTCTTTTACCTATCTTGGGGGCTCAACTATTACCGTCAGCCAATCAGTACAAATGTACATCTACAAGTCGATAGCTTAAGACTAGCGGATTATCTAATGGTATTGAATGATTTTTTGGATAGTACAAATACCTTGCGTGAACATGTAAATCCATCGCAATGGGAAGAGCGTAAAGAGTTTATTCAAAAAGAGTTGACAAGATGGGTCAAAAACGATACAACGTTTGCGGATTTTTTATCAACAGATCAAATTGGCGCAAAATCACCGATTAATAGCCGTATGGTTTCTTTTTTTGGTGTGTCGGGCTATTTTAATCCATTTACCCACGAAGCTCAAGTGAATAAAGCCATGCCAGCAACTTTTTTACCATTTACTACTGTGCATGAACTTGCTCACCAGCAAGGCATCGGTTTTGAAGATGAGGCAAATTTTATTGCTTTCGTGCGCTTACAGAATCATCCTCAAAACTTTTACCGGTATTCGGCCTATCTACAGACCTCCCTATATATGTTGCGTGAGCTTCAGGGCATGTATCCTGAGTTATGGAAAGATTTTAAAGGGCGATTAAGTGTAAAGGTGTTGAGAGACTTAGCAGGAGAAAGACAATTTTGGAGTCAATATACTGGGTGGGTCGACGATGTAATGGGATTGTTTTATAACCAATACCTAAAACACAATAATCAGCAGGAAGGAATAGCCCGATATGATCGGATGACGCGGCTGGTATTGGCCTATGAGCTTAAAACAAGAGGGTGTAGGCAGTAGGATAGGGATTATATATGTAAAAAAAGCCGTATTTAAAAAAGAATACGGCTTTTTTATGATTTTAACTTTAGTGTTATTGGGTTGAAATTAGTTCAAATGTTCCTTCTGTTCCGGGGCTCCCAGAGAAAATTTGCCCTTGAGGCAGTCCTCTTAATCCGGTGGGGGCGGTTTTAATCCGGTCGTAAATATTTCTTAAGTCCGAATTTGCATTGACGGCACGTCCACCTGCTACTACATCTGCATAAATATAATTTGTCGCTTTCTTGTCCGTTGTTTGAGGTTTAATACTTCCGTTTGTTAAAGTGACTTTAACTTTTCCTCCATTTCCGTTCGGAAAAGTTTTGGTTCCATTGAAAGCGTCATCTCCTTTTGCAATGATATATAGGGACCCTAATTTTTGAAAATTAGCACTGATGTCAAAATTAGTTCCGTTATTCTTCCCATCTGTTCCATGGATAGTTGCTTTGTTTCCAATTTCAGCATAACCAATGGTGAGCTTAACATTTTTCTTACCATAGAAAGAAAAAGTAGAATTATCCTTCATGATCAAGGTATCGATGTGTATAGCGACAGTAGAATCTCTATTATCGATATTTTTTTTTGCCTTTTTACCAATTTCTAATTTAGAAATATGTTGTACTTCCTGTGCTTTACCTGTTAAGGTCATTGCAAAACAAAGAAAAAAGCCTAGAATAATTTTACATTTCATAACCCTTTTAATTAATAGTGACTACTGATAGTTTGACAAATGAAAGGGAAAAGAGTTTAAATTTTAGCGAGATATTTTACAATCAATTTGGCCGTTTTCTCTGAAGCCCCAGGAGAACCCAGTTTTTCAGCAAGGATATCGTAGTTTTCCATCACACTTGCGCGATGCATTTTGTTATTGATCAATTCACCTACTTCATAGGAAATATCATACGCTGTGCAGTCGTCTTGAATCAATTCCCTTACTGATAGAAAGTTATTGATTAGGTTTACGAGCGAGATAAATTTGACTTTGACAACTAGTTTAGCTATCCATACCGATATTGGGTTAGCTTTATAGACGACTACCTGGGGTACTTTCAAAATACCTGTTTCGAGCGTAGCAGTTCCACTCGTAACGACTGCGACTTCCGCGTTATTGAGAATATCGTAGGTTTGATTGAAAACTATGGGAATATCGATACCTTTAAAAAACTGCTTGTAGAACGCTTCATCAAAATTGGGAGCACCTGCAATTACAAATTGATGAACAGGAAAAAAGAACGGAAGTTCGGCCATGATAGGCAGAATATTAGTAATTTCCATTTCCCGGCTTCCCGGCAAGAGGGCGATGAGTGGTTTTTCTGAAAAACCATTTTCTGCTCTGAAATTGGGGTTGAATTGGTAGGTTGAAATCGCGTCTAATAGTGGGTTTCCAACATAATCTACGGGCATGCGCCATTTTTTGTAAAAATCCACCTCAAAAGGCAGAATGCAAAACATGTGATCGACAATCCGTTTGATTTTCTTTACACGGCCTTGATTCCAGGCCCATACTTTAGGGGAAATATAATAGCAGGTTTTAATTCCATGTTTTTTCGCAAAATCAGCAATTTTCAAATTGAAGCCAGGGAAATCTATCAGAATGACAGTATCTGGTTTTTCTTTTAATAGATCATTTTTAACTTGTTTGAGGTTCCTTGATATCTTTGGCAGATTTTTTATAACTTCTATAAAGCCCATAAAAGCCATTTGCGATGTATGAATTAATGGTTTTTTTCCAGCCTCTTCCTGCATTAGATTTCCTCCAACAATTTGAAAAGTTGCATCGGGATCTTCAATTTTTAATGCTTTAATAAGGTTTGCACCGTGTAAGTCTCCTGAAGTTTCGCCTGCTATAAGATAGTATTTCATATGTCAATGATTTATTCTTTAATCATCCCATCGAATATACCTTTCTATTTTAAAATCGGGTGTAGTTTTAAAATGGATATTCCCTTGAAATGATCGTTTTTGAACTGTTAAAGATAAGATTATTCTAGGGATATGATGAATTTGCCTATAATATTCCATATATTTAATCAAAGATGGCCAACTTGTGAAGAAAAAATCTTGAGTATAAAAGCTAAATAGTATTTTTGCCTTATGCAACGATTGTGGTATTTAATAAGAAATAAGTATTTGTTAGCCGCTTTGGCTTTTTTGGTGTGGATGTTATTTTTTGATAGAAATGACTTTGCCACACAGTATAGTTATCAAAAACAGAAAGCGAACCTAGAGAGTGAGCGCTCTTTCTACCTTAAGGAAAATGCGGCAATCATTAAAACAATTAACGATATTCGTTCCAACCCGCAAGAAGTACAGCGTATTGCCCGTGAGAAGTATAAGATGAAAAAAGATAATGAGGATATTTATGTTATTTCTAAAGTGGCACCTAAAGAAAATCCTTAATAGCTGAGAAGTATATTCAAGAAATAAAAAGCGAGCGGCCATCACATGTACATGATGGCCGCCGTTATAAAAAGTGTATAGATATGGGTATTTTAATTTGCAGCTTGAGCTACTAAACCAATATATAATGGTTTGTTTTGATCATTTGCCTTACCGATGAGTATTAAAGAATAATAATAGCCTTCAGCCAATTTAATTTCGCTCCGGGTCGCGATTGTTTTCCCTGCTTTATCACGTGCTGTGACAGTGAATGTTCCACTTTTTTGGGCAATAAATCCCTGATGCGCGTTTGCTGAGTTCTGTGTTTCTTTAGCTCTATTTGTCCATTCTGACGGGGAGGTCTCACTGCCGATCTGAAGGGTGACCTGATCTGTTCCCTCCGCAAGATTAAAGAAACGTAAACCGGATTCGGTGTTTTTAATTTCCTTGTTGATTCTGTCGGTCGTGATTATCTGTACCGGTTTTGATTTTGTTCCAAATAGAAAGGATGTATATATCGTACTGTCTTTTACAGTAATTGTTGTATCTGTCAAGATACTGTTATATTCGGAGGAAACAGCTATTTTTCGAGCTCCGGTGAATAGTCCAACGATTGGCCTATAGCTTTTGAATTCCATAGGATAATTGGGGTTTTGTAAAGCCCCGCCATCCGCATAATAGACGACAGCATTAGCGTCGCTGTAACCATTAACCATGGTAAAGAGCGCCATAGGAATTTTTTGGTCATCATTATCTTTCAGACAGCTTGAAAGTAAGAATGTCGCTAGAACGATGGAGATAAAATTGAATAATCTATAGTTTTTCATAACTGTGTAACATTAAATCTTTTGTTGTATAAAACACATTGCGCTTGTGTTGTCTATTATACGCACATTAAAGATAGTTTGCTACAGCTAGCTATAAAAATAATAAATTTGTGTGTAGTTGTTATTTAATCCAGCGTGCTTCGGCTATTCCAAGTGTAAAATAGTTCGTATAGCAGCTTGACAGTAAATGTTTGTCGTATCATATTTTCACTGTAGTGCAAATAGTTGGTCGTCCTGATTAGTGATCCTTATTGAGTGTGAATCCGCTGAAACGTAGGAATTTGGATTATTAATCTAGTAATCCTAATTTTGGATTATGAACAGTAGAATTAAGAAGATTGCAACAGGTATGTTTGAGCGCTTTAGACAACGTAAAATTACGGAGGCGGAGTTATCACAGGCGGAATCCAAGGCAAAAAACCTAGGTAGCTATGTTGGCGAATTTAAATTGCTGATCGCGATGTGTAAAGACGCAATCACAGGTAAGTTTAAGATGAACAACTGGAATCTATCCATCATCATCGGAACGATCATTTATGTGATTTCTCCGATAGATGCCATCCCTGATTTTATTGCTGTCGGCGGCTGGATAGATGATGTTGCTATTGTAGCTTATGCCATCCGTAAGCTGTCGGAGGAGATAGAGCGTTATAAGCTCGAAAGATTGAACTTTGAAATAAACCATTAATAAAAAAGCTAC
>DGIS01000025.1:296165-360011 GCA_002386525.1 Sphingobacterium sp. UBA4616 | reverse complement strand
GTAGCTTTTTTATTAATGGTTGAAGACTGCTTAGTGCTTAAAGTGTCTAACCCCCGTTGTCACCATTGAAATTCCTTTTTCATTGGCCATATCTATCGACAACTGATCCTTGATTGAACCGCCGGGTTGCAATACGGTTGCAATACCTGCTTTCGAAGCGATTTCAACGCAATCAGGGAAAGGGAAGAAAGCATCTGATGCCATCGCACAGCCTTTGAGATCAAAACCGAAAGAAACAGCTTTCTCGATAGCTTGTTTTAATGCGTCTACACGAGATGTTTGACCTACTCCTGACGCTAATAAAGTGCCATTTTTGGCAAACACGATTGTATTTGACTTGGTATGTTTAACGATTTTGTTCGCAAAGTATAGGTCTTGAAGTTGTTCGTCAGTAGGTTCTACTTTCGTTACAGTAACCATTTGCTCTGCATTTTCAATTGTTTTGTCTTTATCTTGTAGAATAACGCCGTTCAACAATGTTTTGAACTGTTGACTAGGTAATGTAACCTCTTTACGAACAAGAATAATTCTATTCTTTTTCGCGGTAAGTATAGCGATAGCTTCCTCCGAATAAGAAGGTGCGATCAATACTTCAAAGAATAATTTATTAATTTCTTCAGCTGTTGCAGCATCTACTTGACCGTTTGTTATTAAAACTCCACCAAACGCTGAAACAGGATCACAAGCCAATGCGTCTAACCAGGCTTGTTTGATCGTTGGTCTGGAGGCAACTCCACACGCATTTGTATGTTTTAGAATCGCAAATGTAGGTTCTATAAACTCATCAATTAAATCTACCGCCGCATCAACGTCAACAAGATTATTATAGGATAATTCTTTGCCGCTTAATTTATCAAACATGTTATCTAAATCGCCAAAGAAAACGCCTTTTTGGTGAGGATTTTCACCATAGCGCAGTACTTGGGCTTTTTGTTCAGATTGTTTAAAAACTTGAAGTGGGTTTTCTTGATTGAAGTAATTGAAGATTGCGGTATCGTAATGCGACGATGTATTGAATGCGCGTTTGGCAAATTCTTTACGTTGTTCTAGCGAAGTATTACCTTCTTGATTTGCGAGTATTTCTTCCAATGCTTGGTAATCATTTTTGGAAGAGATAATTACAACATCGTTGAAGTTCTTAGCCGCGGCACGGATCAGAGAAATTCCACCGATATCAATTTTTTCGATAATATCTTGTTCGGATGCACCAGAAGCAACTGTTTCTTCAAACGGGTACAAATCCACAATAACCAAATCGATCTCAGGTATCTCGTATTGGGCAAGCTGCTGTTGATCAGACTCAAGGGGGCGGCGAGCCAAAATACCTCCAAACACTTTTGGATGCAAAGTTTTTACACGACCACCTAAAATAGAAGGATAGCTCGTGAGGTCTTCCACTGGAACAACATCTATACCTAAATCTTTGATAAATGTCTCTGTTCCGCCAGTGGAATAGAAGGTAACACCGTATTTGTTTAATAATTCAACTAAAGGAGCTAGGCCGTCTTTATAATAGACTGAAACCAAAGCATTTTTAATCTTTACAGGATGGTTCATTATGATGGATTTGTTTCGTGGCGCAAAGATAGGTATTTAAAATCTTGATATCAATAAATCAAATACTTTAAAAATAAAGGAGAATCTATTTGATAGCTTCTCCTTCGTAATTTTATACCAAATTGAGCTTTAACTTTAGCTCTTCAGAAATTTGATTGGTGATCTCCCATATTGGTTCTGGCTCATCGGTATTATTGAATATTACCTGATCGCAAGTATCTTGATAGGGTAATAGATACTCGTTATAAGATGGGAGTACATGGTTCACCCATTTGTACATCACATCGTCTTCAAAGTAGCCCCTTTCAACCAAATCGCGGTGTAGGCGTCGTCTCAATGCGATATCTTGATCGGCGCTTAAAAATATCTTATGATTAATTAAATCATTAATTTCTGTATAATAGAAAATGAATAAGCCTTCGATAATTAAAATCGGAGCCGGTTTAATCTCTAGAATTTTTGGTGTTAGGGCAGGATTGTTAAAGGTATATTCTTCCTTATGTATTGTTTCACCGTTAAAAAGTGCTTTGATATCTTTGTAAAAAGCTTGTCTGTCGATTGATGTTGGAATATCGAAGTTATAGAGCCTATTTTCCTCCTGAGTTTTGGTATTGGCAGGGATGTAATAATCATCTTGGGAAATTAAGGTGACCTCACTGGGCTTGAAATGTTTTAAAAAACTATTTAAGAAAAAAGTCTTCCCAGAGCCACTACTACCGGCAATTCCTATGACATACGGTTTGTTATTCATTTGTATTGTGCTATAAAAGCTATTTGATTGTGTTAATTTTCTAGCGGTAATCCATACGCAATTTCCACTTGGAAGCGTTTATCTAATGCTCCTATACTTGCGGCAGCTGATTTTGACAACACGACAATTGCATTTTGGTTCTCGGCATTATCATTAAATTTGCCCACTACTTTTGCGTATGTAACGCTTTTCGTCATCGGGTTAGTAATTTTTAGAATGGTACCTACTGGAGCCGACTTGTGTAATGCGAGGTTACTGGTGCCTTGAGATGAAAGTCCATCAATCCACACACCAATACCACGTTCTGATTTCTCACGGATTCCATAACGGTTTGTTGAAATTTGATTTTCTTCTTTGTTATCATCGTCTGTGGAGTCGGGTCTTACAATTTCGATTCCTTTAGGCTCTACTAATTTTGGTCTTTCCGGTGGGAGCGGCTGATTGGGGATCATGAGTTTCATTCCACCGCTAATGATATTATTTTTTAAATTGTTCGCTTTTTTGATATCTTCAACAGAAATACTAAACCTTTTGGATATCGCGTAAAGTGTTTCTTTTTCACCAACAATGTATTCCGTAAAACCTTCTTGCTGCTGCGGATTACGCGGATTTAGCGCTACCGGATTGCTACGGTCGTTAGTAATGACAGGTTTCGCTTTTCGACCGGTCGGAATCTTAACGATCTGACCAAGGTTTAGCGTACCATTACCATTTATTTGAGTCAATTGTCCTACCGTTGTTTTATACTTCTTACTTAGTTGATAGTAATTGTCTCCTTTTTCAATTTTGAATAGTACGAATTCTTCACCATTAATCACCTCATTTCCGATTGAATCGGGAATAGAATAAGTAGATAAAGATGTTGAATTTTTCGCTTCAACTTGTTGAATAGCTACTACTGCGATGGATAGCATAGCTATCTTTTTATATGTCTTTAATTCGAATAAAACTTTCATATATTTTGCAATTATACTAAATACGAAACAAACTCCCGTTTATTATCTGTCAAAAGGAATATTTGTCCGTGAATAAGAAAATAAATGTTGAAGAGCTTTAATTCCAGTCCCGAAACCGCAAGGATAGACTCTGTCAACATTTCTCTTGTTGATTGAACTAACCTGATTTGATAGTGATTATTTTTTTGTTTTTCATAGAAAGCCCAAATAAAGTAGTCATTTACTCTATTTATCCAGATATCACCATCAATAGGGAAGTCCTTCAAAAATAGGGGTATTTCACCATTATAGATAATTGGATAGACGAGCTCACTGGTATAAGGTTTAATGGTAATCAAATTTTTGCTTTCGATTGACATCGATTGAATATTCAAAAACAATTGTTGGCCCTGCGCTACCGTTTTGGGCCTAATGAGCAATCCTTGATCAACCAGACTGATGAAAACGTAATTAAACCAGGTTTCTTGATGCTGTGGGTTGTAGCAATCGATTACCTGTATACCTGCATCGATCGGTGAATTATTGGAAATCTTCTTTAGTATTAATTTTTTGCATTGGATTCCACCAAGTACCCATTCTCTGGTGATTGCCTTGAAGTCTTGCAGGACGTAAGTTCCTTCAAAAGTGATGACGTTGAAATAAGGGAAGGTATCTTCTGGATTTCTTGTTTCTATGGCGATCAATTTATTTTTTGCATCAATTTCTATGCGCCAAATTGGGTATGTAAAAATGAGATTGAAAGCTTTTGAAATTTCCTGATTTGCCATGTGATTTAAATCCAAGGGGACAAACTTAGATAAAGTATGAGTTAAATGCAAAAATAATTGCTAATGGACGTGGCAAAAAAAAGTCCAGACAACGCTGGACTTTCTTGAAAAAAAATATATCTTAAAATTTTGAACCAATTGTTAGTATAACATTTGTTCGTTGGTTTTTTATATCTGCAGCGGGGCTTGCAGCATTCCAATAGTTTTCGTCGATAGTATAAGGGCTTTCTTTGTAATTGATGGCATTGTAAGCTCCCGTCAAATCAATATACATGCCACGGCCTAGTTTTGCGCCGATACCCAGCGAGGCCGTATAATTTGTATAATCTGCATTTTTATAAGGGTTACCACTATAATTAAAGCCAGCTCTTCCACTGAAGACATTATCAAACAAAACTTCACCACCGATTCTGGCATTAAATGCGCCTTGATATGTATCTTTGATGTTTTGATTCATGTTCTTTTCTAACGTTTTGCTGTAGTTACCTACATCTCTAAAACGCATAGCAGCATAATCCACCCACTCCACATCTGCGGTTATCAATCCTCTTGAAAAAATTTGGCTTGCACCCACAGCTAATTTATAAGGTGTATTCATATTGTACTCCAGGTAACTATGTCCTGCGTCATCGCTGGTTCGGTACTCTTTAAATGACTTATCTTCATTAGGTCTGAAATAACGAAATTCTGAATTACTATATGATTCATCCCTGATGCTCATAAATGTTGGAGATTTCGCCGTAAATCCCATGCTGAAAGTAGGTGTGAACTTGTATATGACCCCAAGTTTAAAATCTACACCAGTACCATCCGTTGCTTGGGCATAATCATCATACAGTTCATAATCTTTATCCAACATGGCATACTTCTGTGCATTGGTTGGTTTTAAAAATTCTGAATCTTTGTTGATAGCTTTTAATTGGTCGGCTGTCATTGTTTGACCATATTCAGTAAACCAACTTGAGTTGTCATAACTAAACGCTGTAAATCCTAGAGCAGCTCCCAAATATAGTTTGTTGCTATAATTTGCACCAAACGACAGAACAGATTCGGACTTACTGCCTTTTTCTAAGATGGAATTGACTTGATTAAAGCCATTCTTTCCATCGTAAGTCCCGCCAACCGTGATCGGTATATATGATCCTGCCTTTTTAGGATCTACATCAAATAATAATGAATTACCATACACTTCCTGTCCCCAGCCATTCATACCGCCAGGTGACGATAGCCGGTCAGAATAGGCATCCGTAATTGAGCTTGTGTTGTTTACACCATTATACTGTAATAAATTATTGTAGATATTGTTGCGGTTATAGGCAATACCCACATTAAAATTTAACCAGCCCCTATCTAAATTTCCACCATTTCGATAGGTTGGCAGGTGAAAAACAATACCCGCATTATCTAGATTGAAATTATTCTTACTGCTGTTTGAATTTTGACCAAAATAGTCGATTTTATTTTTGTTGTTAAGGTATCTGCCTGTTACTGATACGTCAGATTGATTAAAGTACCCCAAACCCGCTGGGTTACCGGTAATCGAACTTATATCTCCACCTAATGCGGTAGATGCGTTTCCCATGGCTTTAAAACGAGCTGTTCCCCCATTGTCCCCTTGGGAGAATAGAAGTACATCTTTCGTATATTGCGCTTGAGTAGTCCCTGCTGCACCTAAAATGAATGCAGTTCCAAAAAGTAATCTTTTGATTGTCATATGCTGAAATATCATCAATAATAAAGTAGTAGCACACAACGAAGTGTATGCTACTATTCAAAATGCCTTTAATTAGCGAGTACGTCCTCCGCTTGATCTTGAGCTACCTCCTCCAGAGAAACCTCCACCCGAAGATCTTGAGCTTCCGCCTCCAGAAAAGCCTCCACTAGAGCGAGAAGAACCACTATCATAACTTCTAGTCGGTGGTGTATATGAAGGTCGTGATGTTGAACTCGGGTTGCTTGAGCGTGTTTCCACAGACCGGCTCATTGGCCGTGATACTTCACCAGAACTGTTTCGTGTTCTCGAACCATTATTATAGTAACCATTTGTGCTTCTGGTACTATTTTGATAAGAACCATTCACTCTATCCGATGTTCTTGAGCGTGTACCATCTGAGTAAGCTCTGTTTGATACACCATCAGATGTTCTTGTTCGGTTTCCTGATCTATCATAAGAAGAACTGCGTGTTACGGAACCGTCAGAAGTTCTTGACCTGTTGGAAACAGACGTAATACGGCCTCTAGAATCACGAGCTACCCCAGTACGATCGTATCCGCCAGAATTTCTAGCTACGCTATTGCGGTCATATCCTCCCGAAGTGTGGGATCTTGAGGATGAACTACGCGTGTTATAGTTGTCCCTATAAACTGATCTACTTGAAGCATAACGTGGTCTTGAGTTGCCCCAGTAACCACCACCCCAGTAACCATTTCCGTACCAACCAGATCCCCAGTAGCCTCCGCCGTACCAGCCACCCCAAGGTCTGTAACCACCATACCATGGCGATCCCCATCCCCAGCTAGATCCCCATCCGAGACCAATTGACCAAGAAGAACCCCATCCAGAGTTCCATCCCCATCCCATTCCGAATGATGGACCGTATCCGTACCATCCTCCAAATCCATAACCATACCATGGATCAAAAAATGGGTCGAAGTAGGTCATACCTGGACTAGCGTAATAAAAACGGTTGATACGATTGGCATATTCAAGATCTTCATAAGAATCACTATTGTAATCCTGATCAGAATATTCATCCTCGTAGTATCCGTCTTGCGACTGTCCGTTTTGTTCGGATTGATCTGCGTCTGTGTAATAATAATCTGGGCTTTGGTAAACCTTTTGTCTCGCTTGCCCATTATTGCCGTAGACATCGTCGCCATAAATTTGCCTACTTGTACCGCAGGAACCTAAAATGAACGCTCCTGTTATGGCAAGTGCTCCGATAAATAATCTATTTTTTTTCATAATATCCTAAATCGTTATTTTCGATTATACAGCCTTATTTACTATCTTAGACGCAAATTTCTCGAGGTGGTTTAATCGAAGGAATCAAAAATACAAATATTTTTTTTGAACGCTTTTCGCATTGGAATTACAGACGGGATTTAAGGTAATAATGTTACAATAATTTATCAATCACATATGAGTAAAGGAATAACAAGTCGTGCAGAAGATTATTCGCAATGGTATAATGAGCTTGTAATCAAAGCTGATCTGGCTGAAAATTCAGCTGTACGAGGATGTATGGTGATCAAACCATACGGATATGCTATCTGGGAAAGAATGCAGGCAATCTTAGACAAAAGATTTAAAGAGACTGGTCATAGCAACGCTTATTTCCCTTTATTCATTCCCAAATCGTTTTTTTCTAAAGAAGCAGCGCATGTGGAAGGTTTTGCTACAGAGTGCGCCGTGGTTACCCATTATAGGTTAAAAAACGATGGTACAGGTAAGATCGTCGTGGACGAAGAGGCGAAATTGGAGGAAGAGTTGATCGTGCGTCCAACTTCAGAAACGATTATATGGAATACTTATCGCGGATGGATTGAATCTTATCGTGATCTCCCTATTTTGGTCAATCAATGGGCAAACGTGGTGCGTTGGGAAATGCGAACACGTCTTTTTTTACGTACAGCTGAGTTTTTATGGCAGGAGGGGCATACTGCACATGCCACAAAAGAGGAAGCTATTGCGGAAACAGAACGTATGCTTGATGTGTATGCCGAATTTGCAGAAAAGATTTTAGCTGTGCCCGTTGTCCGTGGAAGGAAAACAGAAAACGAGCGTTTTGCGGGGGCATTGGATACCTATTGTATTGAGGCATTGATGCAAGATGGTAAAGCATTGCAAGCAGGGACATCCCATTTTCTTGGCCAAAACTTTGCCAAGGCATTTGATGTGAAATTTACGTCTAAAGAAGGCAAGTTAGAACATGTATGGGCAACTTCGTGGGGGGTTTCTACCCGACTCATGGGCGCATTGATTATGGCTCATTCCGACGATCAAGGGTTGGTATTGCCACCGAAATTGGCCCCGATTCAGGTTGTGATTGTTCCGATTTTTAAGACTGAGGAAGAAAAGGCGCAAATTGATGTATTTGTGAATCAGTTAACAACTGAACTGAGGGTGAAAGATATTTCGGTAAAATATGATGATCGCGATACACAGCGTCCGGGTTTTAAATTTGCTGAATGGGAATTAAAGGGAGTACCTGTTCGCGTCGCTGTCGGTGCAAGAGATATGCAAAATGGTACAGTAGAATTGGCGCGTCGTGATACGCAAACGAAAGAAACTGTTGCTCAAGAGGGCCTAGCCGGTGCGATTAGTACGTTATTGGATACAATACAAGAAAATATCTATCAAAAAGCGTTGAATTTCAGAACGTCTCATTATACGGAAGTAAATTCTTATGAAGAATTTAAAGAAGTACTGGAAGGTAAAGGTGGATTTATCTCCTGTCACTGGGATGGGACAACAGAAACGGAGAAGCGTGTAAAAGAAGAAACTAAAGCAACAATTCGTTGTATTCCTTTGGATGCAAAGGAAGAGCAAGGGGTCTGTATATTTACCGGCAAACCTTCCAGTAGGCGTGTGCTTTTTGCTAAAGCTTATTAATCGTTTGCAATATGAGGATACTCATTTTAGGATGTGGTTGGCTTGGAGAGTCTTTTGCGGTATACATGAAGCATCAAGACCATGAAGTCTGGGCAAGTACAACAACATATGAAAAATACCATCGGCTAAAAGCTGAGGGTATTTTTTCGTTTATGCTTGATTTTGATGGAGAAAGCTTTCCGGAAAAGGTTGATATACCCATTCAATTTGACTTCGTGTTAAATAGTATACCAGCAAGTCAGAAAAATAGCGTAGAAATGCTATATAACAGATTTTCTAATATCAAGCAATTTTTTAGCCGGATTAGTTGGCAAGCGCATGTGTTTTTAAGTTCTACCGGAATTTATCCCTCTAAAGATGTGGTGTTTGATGAATCTTTTACGAATAGGGCTGAGCTTGCACCAAAGCTCTTGATGGCTGAAGAGTCTATGTTGGAATTGGCCAATACCATTGTTTATCGTTTAGGCGGCCTATTTGGTAAGAATCGTGTCTTTGCAAAATATTTCTCTGAGCGTATCTGTACCACTGGAGAGCAGCCTGCTAATTTTGTTCATATTGAGGATGTTGTCGCTCTGCTGGAAGCGACCACTAACCGCACACTCAAACATACCATTTATAATGTTGTTGCTCCCTTACATCCTAAGAAAAAAGATGTCATTCTTGCTTCTGCAAAAAAATATGGTTATGCTTTGCCTCTAGCGTTCGAAGCAGCGGAAACGACTCAGAAAATAGTGAGCGGAGAATTACTGCAAGAAGAGCTCGACTATCAATTTGTTTTACCTGACCCATTGCAGTTTTAGTCTTATTTTTCTTTTTTAAAATGAAAAAGAAATTTTGATTGTCTGGGTGGAGAAAATTAAATAAATTGATTAATTTAACCTTAGTTCTTGCGCGGTAAATTTAGTTAAGTTAAATTCACTTAAAAGGTCTTATACGCTGAAATTTCTCGATAGCCACGGATCATTTCCAGACATCAGGATTTCCTTTAAACAAACCGAGTAATAGATTATTATTTTAACAGCTTATTATATAAAGCCATGACAAATGTAGAGAGACATCAATATATCTTAAAACAATTAAAAGAAGTCGGCGTAGTTCAAGTAATTGATCTGTGTGAAGAATTGGGAGTTTCTTCTGTAACTATTCGGAAGGATTTGACTTTGTTGGAAGATAGTGGATTGTTGTTTAGAACGCATGGCGGGGCGACACAATATAATCCATATACGACTGACCGTACTGTATTCGAAAAAGAGAAACTTCGTTCGGATGATAAAAGTAGGATTGGAAAGAAAGCAGCTGAGCTGATCGAGGAAAACGACTCTATCATTATAGCTTCTGGCACAACGATGCAGTCGCTTGCCAAGCAGATTGTTCCAAAAGGCAATATCACTGTAGTAACTTCGGCATTGAATGTTGCTATGGAGTTAATAAAATATCCTTCTGTTGAAATTATGCAGCTGGGAGGGACGCTTCGCAAGACATCTACTTCCGTCACAGGGAAATATGCGGAAAATTTGTTAAAAGATTTTTATTGCAGTAAATTGTTTTTGGGAGTGGATGGTATCGATTTGGAATATGGTGTGTCAACTTCAAGCGCCCAGGAAGCACAATTAAATCGGATTATGATCGATACTGCTCAAAAAGTGGTGGTGCTTGCAGATTCTTCTAAATTTGGCCGGCGAAGCTTTGGGAGAATTTGTGGTTTTGAAAAAATTGATATGTTAATTACAGATGATAAGGTTAATGCAAGCTTTGTAGAATCATTGGAAAAAGCTGGTGTAAACGTGATTGTTGTTTAATAAGAATTAAGTTCAAGACCATTCTGATTTTTTAATTAAAATTCCCCCAATAACTGAATGACTTTATGGGGGAATTTCTATTTTTGAATAGTTCGTTTAAATAATCGCTGGTTCCTGCTGGCTCAGGCAGTGGAAACTTCCCAGTCCCCAAATGATGTCGACCGAATTTATTCCAATGACTTTACGTTTAGGAAAGCAGCTTTGGATGATGTCCAGTGCTCTTTGGTCGTTTTTGTCGTTGAAGACTGGCACAACAACAACATCATTGGCAATGTAGAAATTAGCATAAGAAGCGGGTAATCTGGTACCATCATAAATAACAGGGGCCGGCATTGGGAGCTCAATGATATGCAGGGGTTCTCCGTTTAAGAGTTTAAATGAACGAAGCATTTCCAGATTTTCCTGAAGAATCTGGTAATTCTCATCTGAAGGATCTTCTTCTACAACAGTTAGTACTGTATTTTCATTAACGAAGCGTGTAATATCATCAATGTGGCCGTCTGTATCGTCTCCAACTATACCATCACCAAGCCATAACACTTGTTCTTGACCGTAAAACTCTTTTAAATAGATTTCTATTTGTTCTTTCGTTAAGTGCGGATTTCGGTTTTTATTCAACAGGCACGCCGTTGTTGTCATAATTGTTCCTGCACCATTAAATTCAACTGATCCTCCCTCCATGACGATGTCAGGGGTAAATAAAGGAAGACCCAATTTTTGGGCAATGCGAGTTGGGACGATATCGTCAAGTTCAAATGGAGGATATTTACCACCCCACGCGTTGTACCCCCAGTCAACAACTGCTTTTTGATTTGTCGACGGATTAATGATAAAAGCAGGGCCGTGGTCTCTACACCAAGCATCATTGGTTGGATTAAAATAGAATTCGATATTGCTAAAATCTGTCGTCACGTCTTTCAGGGCCTGTATAGCAAAATTTTGCATTTCCTCATTAGCGACGTTAATTCTTACCTTTTGGCCTTCGGATACGACTTTAATAAATTGACAATAAGGTTCGTATATCGTTTCGATTTTTCCAGGCCACGATTCCTCTTTGTGTGGCCAGCTCAGCCATAAGGCCTCTTGCTTAGCCCATTCTGGCGGAAATGAGAATCCCTGTTTTTTTGGGGAATTGTCAAAATAGGTCTGTATAAATGTATTTTTCTGTTCCATACTTATTTTAAGGGGATTAAAAAAGCCATTTCAGTTCAACTCAGCACAGCTATGTACCTTCGCAACCGAAATGGCAAGTATATGCAATATTAGTCTTCGTCAATAAAACGTTTGGTGATTGGGGAGTATGTTTCAATTCTTCGATCTCTCAGAAATGGCCAGTGTTTTCTAAAATAATCCGATTCATTTAAGTCTAATTCGACGACCTCAATTTCCTCCTTGTCATGAGAAGCAAGGTAAAGCAATTTCCCCTGTCCATTTGTTACGAAACTTCCGCCCCAGAATTTCATGGCACCATTTTGTTCATATCCAACCCGGTTAACAGATACCACTGGAACGCCGTTAGCAACTGCATGGGAGCGTTGTATGGTTTGCCATGCGTTATATTGATCTTTGTTGGTTTCTTCGTCCTGATCAGTTGCCCATCCGATAGCCGTAGGATAAAATAAAATTTCAGCGCCCATTAAGGCGGTGATCCGAGATGCTTCAGGGTACCATTGATCCCAACAGATTAAAATTCCTATTTTGCCAAATTGTGTTTTGAATACTTTGTAGCCTAGATCACCCGGCGTAAAATAGAATTTTTCATAAAAAGCGGGGTCATCTGGAATATGCATTTTCCGATATTTTCCTAAATATGAGCCATCCGCATCTAGTACAGCGGTTGTATTATGGTAAAGTCCTTCGGCTCTTTTTTCAAATAATGAAGCGATAATGACGACTCCAGCTTCCTTGGCGATAGCCGATAGCGCATCGGTGGATGGACCGGGGATGGATTCAGCCAATGCGAAATTGTCATAATCTTCTACATCGCAGAAATATAAAGAGGTAAATAGTTCTTGCAGACACACAATTTGCGCACCTTTTGCAGCGGCCTCTTTTACTTTAGCGATAGCTTTTTCGAGATTCTCTTGTTTGCTTGCGGTACAGCTCATCTGTACAACTCCAACTTTTACTTTGCTCATTCTTTAATGCTTATTTAATTCAAGCACAAAGATACTATTCTTAATTTGGATTTGGTCTTTAGGTAAAAACAAAAAGAGCTCTTAGAGCTCTTTTCGTAATCTTGCTACAGGGATGTTCAATGCCTCCCGATATTTTGCTACTGTTCGTCGTGCAATATTATAGCCTTTTTCTTTCAGGATCTCAGTAAGCTTTTCATCAGCTAGCGGTTTCCGTTTATTTTCTTTTGAAATACACTCCTCCAATATTTTTTTAACCTCTTTGTTGGATACCTCTTCCCCAGAATCTGTTTGAATAGCTTCGGAGAAAAATGATTTTAGGAGAAAAGTGCCGAATTCTGTCTGTACATATTTTGAATTTGCCACCCGCGATACTGTCGATATATCCATGTCAATTCTATCCGCAATATCTTTCAATATCATGGGTTTTAGCTTTCGATCATCACCTGTCAGGAAATAATCATATTGGTATTCCATGATCGCATTCATTGTTTTGAGTAAGGTTTGCTGACGTTGTTTTATGGCATCAATAAACCATTTTGCTGAGTCAAGCTTTTGCTTGACGAATTGTACAGCTTCTTTCATTTTTTTATCCTTTTGATCCGATTTTTCATAGTGCTCGAACATGTGCTGGTAATCACGGCTTATACGGAGCTCGGGCGCGTTTCGGCCATTTAAAGTCAAATGTAGAATACCATCATTGTTGCTAATATGGAAATCCGGGATAATATGAAGCTGTTTACCAGCGACCGCGCCAGAGTCTCCAGGCTTTGGATTAAGTTTTAGGATCTCATTCACTACATTTTTTAAATCCTCGGATGAAATACCCAATGATTTTTCTAATTTATCATAATGCTTTTTGGTAAATTCTTCGAGGTAGTTCGCTACTACTTTAATAGCAAGTTTAATTGTAGGATTTTGAGTGTCTTTTTTTTGCAGCTGGATCAAAAGACATTCTTGTAAATCCCGGGCGCCAATTCCGGCCGGCTCAAAATCTTGAATGACTTTCAACATATCAAGTACTTCATTTTCTTCAGTCATTACGTTTTGCCCAAACGCTAGATCGTCTACAAGATTGATAATAGGACGGCGTAAGTACCCGTCGTCATCAAGACTGCCAATAATTTGTTGGCCAATTAGAAAGTGCTTGTCATCTAAAGCCAACAGGTCTAATTGCTGTTGTAACTGCTCATAAAAGGAATGCTGGATTGCAACAGGCATTTCTTTCCGATCATCATCATCATCGCCATACTCATAGCCGTTACCATAATCTTTGAAATCGTCCTCCTGAATATAGTCTTCCAAGCTAAAGTCGTCTGAGTCGAATCCATCTTCATTGTCAAAATTATCATCGGGATCTTTGTCAGGATATTCTTCTATAGGATCGGTCATATTAGTCAAGCTACCATCTTCTAACGCAGGGTTTTCCTCTAATTCTTCCTTGATTCTTGCATCTAATGAAACAGTCGGAACCTGCAACAATTTTATAAATTGTATCTGTTGCGGAGACAATTTCTGTAATAGCTTTTGTTGTAATGTTTGTTTTAACATGCTAATAGTTGACTTTTTTACATCTAAATTTAAACAAATATCATTATTATTTTAAAATAAAATCGATAATAAATAAAAAAGGGGTATAATATTTGTGGAAGGCAGCTAAAAAAGGGAAATTAGACCTATCGAATTATGCTCAATTTTTAGGTTGTTTTGCGTACACCATTTATTGTTAAAAAATGTAAATAGTTGATTACAGCGATTTATTTAGTTGTATATTTAGCCCCTGAAAATAGATAGAAAGGCATGTCAGGCGGGGTTAAAACCTTTTGCTGGTCGGATGTGTTGAATATAAGGTAAATTTCCATTTATGTTTAAACGTATTAAGAATAGAATTCTTCGTTATTTCGTTATAGCAATATACTTTGTCATTATATTGGTTTGTGCTATACAATTGAATTTTCTTTGGCTTTTCGGTTATTCTCCGACTAAAAAGGATATTGTTATGCCTAGTGTTAATATCTCAACGGAGTTATATACCGCAGACAGTGTTTTAATTGGCCGGTATTTCGATGAGGATAGAAATCCAATTCCGTTTGACAGTATCCCTAAAACAGTAACGAATGCTTTGATAGCAACCGAGGATGTACGTTTTTATAGTCATAAGGGTGTTGACTTTTTTGGATTAGGATCGGGAATTTTATCGACTTTAAAAGGAGATAAGCGGGGTGCAAGTACAATTACGCAGCAATTAGCTAAAAATCTTTATCGTACTCGCTATAATAAGTCGGGTGGTTTGTTGACACGTCTTCCTGTTGCCGGATTAGTGGTGACTAAATTTAAGGAGTGGATGACAGCTTACAAACTGGAGCAGCGTTACTCCAAAAACCAGATATTGGAAATGTATTTGAATACTGTCTCGTTCAGTAATAACGCTTATGGAATTGAAACGGCTGCAAAACGATATTTTTCAAAGGGAGCGAATCAGTTGACTCAAAACCAAGCGGCTGTTTTAATAGGGATGCTAAAAGGTACTACATTGTATAATCCAATTCGAAATCCTGAAAATGCATTTGTACGAAAAAATATCGTATTAAGTCAAATGTATAAAAGTGGCTTTTTAAAAAAAGAAGAGTATGATGGTCTGATTAAAGAAAAGATTGTTTTGAATACGAATAGTCAAGATATAAATGCTGGTGGAGACTCTTATTTACGTACTGCTGTAGCGAAGTGGTTGGAGAAATGGTCAGAGGAAAATAATTATGACATCTACACTGACGGGCTGAAAATTTATACCACTATAAATTCTAAACTTCAAAAGCATGCTGAAGAAGCGGTCGCCAAGCAAATGGTAGAATTGCAGCAACGTTTAAATAATACTTGGGATGGACAGGAGCCATGGCGCGATTTGTCAGGTAAAGTTATTCCTAATTTTTTGGATAATTTGGCTAAGAAGACCCCGTATTATGCTTTTTTGAGTAAAAAGTACGCCAATACTCCTGATAGTATCTCTTATTTCCTCAACAACAAGAAGAAGATGGAAGTCTATAACTGGAAGGATGGAGGCAAGATCGAAAGGGAGATGTCTACAATGGACTCTTTGAAATATTATGCGATGATGCTGAATGCAGGGATGATGTCAATGGATCCCTATTCAGGTGAAATTAAAGCATGGATTGGTGGAATAAATCATCAATATTTTAAGTATGATCACGTGATGCAAGCGAAACGACAAGCGGGATCTACGTTTAAGCCTTTCGTATACTTAGCAGCCTTAGAATCGGGAATGTCGCCTTGTGATAAAATTACAGATAAGCCTGTTACCATCAAGATTGATAAAGGTGATTCTGTTGAGATATGGGAACCGAAAAATGCTGACTGGAATTTCTCCTATCGTGAAATGTCTTTGCGGCATGCGATGGCCCGCTCCATCAATTCGGTTACAGTTCAGTTAACTGATATGGTCACGCCTTCGAAAGTTGTTGATGCGGCTCACCGTTGTGGTATTACGAGTAAATTAAATCCGGTTGCTTCCGTGGGGCTTGGACCTAATGATGTTTCTGTTTTTGAAATGGTGAATGGGTACTCAACAATGATGAACCATGGTGAGCGCGTGACACCTTTGCTGGTTTCTAAGATTGAAGATCATGATGGTAACGTGATTGCAACGTTTCAGGCTGAACGTAAACAGGTCGTTGATAAGCAAGATGCGTGGTTAATGACGTATATGCTCCGTGGTGGGATGGAAGAGCCAGGTGGTACGTCTCAAGGATTGTGGGAGTGGGATTTATTTAAAAAGGAAAATGAAATAGGAGGGAAAACAGGTACTTCTTCTGAATATGTAGATGGCTGGTATATGGGGGTGACAAAAGATCTGGTTACAGGTATTTGGGTAGGGTGTGACGAGCGGAGCATTCACTTTAAGAACTCGCATACGGGAGAAGGTTCTCGTACTGCATTGCCGATTTTTGGAATTTATCTGGAATCCGTTTATAAAGATAAAAATTTAGGGTACACCATGGGTAAGTTTCCAAGCCCTACTGTTGAAATTACAAAATCATACAAATGTGAAACGCCGCGTTACAGTGATCCGGAACCAGAGCAGATGGATTCTACTCAGTTAGAGGTACCTACTGATGAAGGATTTATCGGGCCGGAAGAAGAGGGTGGTGAAGAAAGTCAACTTGAACGCAATAATACGGATCAACTTGAGCGTAGCAATACTGAAGGTAGTGCGGATAGTTTGCAAAGTGAAAAATTATCCTCGTCTGAAGATGGGCCTGTTCAGAATTAAATAACTGCTTTTAATACTTGTCTTCAAAAATATGAAATGGCCGCCTAGTTTTTATACAGGTGGCTTTTTTTTTGCTAAGCGGCGTAGCTTGTGCCACTTTTGGCAAAATCTCGGTGTGACTGCGGGAAAAGATTATTCCAGTTTGGATTAGATTTACGGATGAGTCTTTCAATCTGCATGGCTGTAAAATGCTGTAGTTCGTCTATCTTTTTGTTTGCTGTCTCTAAACTTGTAAAATCTTCCGTATAGATTATTCTATTTAGGCTTGGGCCTTGATTGAAGATAAAACTGTTGGATTGCTGTAGCTTCTTTACTGTATTGAATATGTTGGTGCTGAGACCAATTTCGAAGCGTTTCCGATTGCTATCTGTCACTATATATAGAATAAAATTGCTCATAATGCTAAATTATTTGGACGTTTAAAATATATTTACTAATTTTATTGGCACAATATTACTAATAAAATTAGTTTTTGCAAAATATTTTTTTGAAAAAATAACATGTCAAATATTTCGTCCAATCTGAAATTCCTTAGAAAAGGAAAGAAAATTACACAGCAACAATTTGCTGATATCATGGAAATTAAGCGAGCGTCTGTCGGGGCGTATGAGGAAGATAGGGCTGAGCCTAAATATGAGTTGTTGAAGAAGATTGCTGAATTCTATGGGTTGACTATGGATGAACTGGCAAACGATGTTATTGACGACAAGTGGAAGCCAGTTCCCAAAAGTAATGCATCCAATTTAAGGGTGCTAAGTGTTACTGTAGATACGGATAACCGTGAGAATATTGAACTGGTGCCTGTAAAGGCTAGTGCTGGGTATTTAAATGGGTATGGTGATCCGGAGTATGTCGCAGAATTACCTAAGTTTTCACTTCCAATGTTTGGTCAGGGCACATTTCGCGCTTTTGAAATTAAAGGAGACTCGATGTTGCCTTTGCCGTCAGGATCTATTGTCGTGGCGGAGTATGTGGAAAACTGGCATGATATTAAACCTGGAAGCACGTACGTAGTCGTGTCGAAGGAAGATGGCGTGGTGTATAAACGTATCGCTTTTAAATTTAAAGAGGATAAAGGCTTGAAACTCGTTTCTGACAACAAAACTTATGTGCCTTATTGGGTTGAGACGTCGGATATCCTTGAAGTGTGGAAGGCGAAGGCTTTTATAAGTACGCAGCTGCCTGAGCCGACGCCTGAGCCGACAATGGAAACATTGACGAGTATGATGGCACAAATGCAGAAAACCATTAATGCAGTTGTCGACAATTCAAAGTAGTGAAATATTTTTAGCATTTTGAGCGATATTTGTTTTTTATTTTATAAAGTGCTATATTTGCATATCTGAAAGGAAGGGGGCTCGTATTGCCCCCTTTTTTTAATTCAATTAAATAGCATTTCTACAGAAAGAACAATGCAGCATATAGAGAAACGAGTTGTTGAACTCATAGAAGAGAAAATAGCGGATCGCGATGACTTATTTATTGTCAGCGTTAAGATGCATCCAAATAAAATTCTAGAGATTCTTTTGGATGGGGATAATGGTATTAATATTGACGATTGTGCTCAGGTTAGCCGTCATGTGGGTTTTCATCTGGAAGAAGAAAATGTAATTGATAATGCCTATCGTTTAGAGGTTTCCTCGCCAGGGATCGATGCTAATTTTGTGAATATCCGACAGTATCAAAAGAATATAGGTCGTACGATTCAGGTTAAGTTGATCGATAATACTAAAATTGAAGGTACATTGGTGACGCTGGATGATATGAAGATCAATGTTCTTCAGAAGATTAAAGAAAAAGGTAAAAAAGCGCAAGAGGTAGAAAAAGAACTTCCTTTTGATCAAATAAAAGCAACAAAAGTGGTAATTTCATTTTAATAATAATGAGTAACAGCAACATCAATCTGATAGACTCTTTTCAAGAGTTTAAGGAGTTTAAGAATATCGATAGACCTACCGTTATCACAGTATTGGAAGAGGTTTTTCGTAGTATGATCCGTCGTCGTTTTGGTACGGATGAAAATGTGGATGTTATCGTGAATCCAGATAACGGGGATTTGGAGATTTGGAGGACTCGTGTCGTTGTTGAAGATGAATTTTCAGAGGATGATGATCTTGAAATCGAATTAGCTGAAGCTAGAAAACATGACGAAGACTTAGAAGTGGGTGATGATTTTATTGAGCAGATCACCTTAGAAAGTTTTGGTCGCCGTGCAATCCTAGCGGCTCGCCAAACGCTTGTGTCGAAAGTTTTGGAATTAGAAAAAGATGAGGTCTTTAAAAAATATAAGGATAGAGAAGGAGAGTTGGTTATTGGTGAAGTGTATCAGATTTGGAAGAAAGAGATCTTGGTATTAGATGAGGATGGTAATGAATTAATTCTTCCGAAGTCTGAACAAATTCCTGCCGACTACTTCAAAAAGGGCGATGGTATACGTGCAGTCGTGCATAAAGTTGATATGATGAATAATAATCCAAAGATTATTATTTCACGTACCGCACCAGCGTTTTTACAACGTTTGTTTGAACTGGAGGTCCCTGAAATTTTTGATGGTTTAATTACAATCAAAAAAATCGTTCGCGAACCTGGAGAAAGAGCGAAAGTTGCTGTTGAATCGTATGACGACCGTATTGATCCGGTAGGAGCTTGTGTGGGTATGAAAGGGTCCCGTATTCATGGTATCGTACGTGAACTGCGTAATGAGAATATCGACGTTATTAACTTTACGACAAACCATTCCTTGTATATCGCTCGTGCTCTGAGTCCTGCAAGGATTAGTTCAATCAAAATTGATGAAGAAAATAAAACTGCAGCTGTATACCTAAAATCCGATCAAGTTTCGTTGGCAATTGGACGTGGTGGGCACAATATTAAATTGGCAGGAAAATTGACTGGATATGAAATTGACGTTTATCGCGAGAATGATGAGTTCGATGAGGATGTTGATATCGAAGAGTTCAGCGATGAGATTGAAAGCTGGGTAATCGATGAATTAAAACGTGTTGGTTTGGATTCAGCGAAGTCTGTGCTATCTCTTAGTGAGGAAGAGTTAGTGAGACGTACAGATCTAGAAGAAGATACAATTCGCGAGATTGTACGTATTTTGCAAGCTGAATTTGAATAAAATTCAGCTCATTAATTTTTTTCTATCTAACATTCGGAATAAATTGTTTATGGATGGAAAAAAACATATTTTTGTAATTATATTAAAATAGTTTATATTATAGATGACTGAAGGAAAAGGAACAAACTTGCTTAAAGCAGCAAAGGAACTCAACATCGGGATACATACCGCCGTCGAATGTTTAGTGAAAAAAGGATATGATGTAGAAGCAAAGCCTAACACTAAATTGAACGGAGAGATGTATGGTGTGCTGTTAAAAGAGTTTCAGGGAGACAAATCACTGAAAGATGAAGCTAAACAAATCGTTATTGGCAAAATTCGTCGTGAGGAGTCGCCGTCCACTTCTCCTAAGGAATCATCTAAGAATGAGGATAACGAAGATCGTGATGAGTCTAAGGAAATCTTGGTCAAGAATACGGTAGAAATTCCATCAGCTAAAGAAGCTACTCCTGAAAAGGTAGAGGAACCTACACACCAAGGTGGTATGAAGGTTGTTGGTAAAATTGATCTTGACGCTTTACGTAGAGGCGGAAATAAGGTTAAGAAGGAAGAACCTGTTAAGGAAGAGCCTAATACTATCAAGGAAGCACCAGCGGAGGTAAAAGCAGAAGTTAAGGCGGAAGAAAAGAAGGATGCCGAAGTGAAAGCGCCTAATGTTGAAGCAAAAAAAGAAGAACCAAAGGTTACTGAGAATAAGCAAGAAGCTATAGTGCCCAAAGCGGAGATTCAAAAACCGGAAGTAGATAAAACTGAAGTAAAAGCAACTCCGGTTGTAGAGACAAAAACTGAACCTGTGAAGGTAGAAGAGAAGAAAAAAGAAGAAACAGCGCCAAAAGCTGTACCAGTAACTCCAATAGTGGAGCCTGTAAAAAAACAAGGTGATGATATTTTCTCTGCTCGCGCAGAGAGATTGACAGGTCCTAAAGTCGTTGGTAAAATTGAATTGCCAACAGCGAGACCTTCCCACAAACCTGTGGCTTCATCTTCAAATGCTGGAAACAACAACGAGAAACGTAAGCGTAAACGTACGAATCCAAATGGTCCAGTTAATCCGAATGCGGGTCAAGGTCATGGTAATAATAATCAAAACCGTGGGCCACGTGATGGTAATAATCCCAACAATCGAGACCAACAAGGTAATCGTGGTGGGAATCATGGTAATAACAATAATCCTAACAATCGTCAAGGGCAAACCGGAAACCAACAAGGTAGGCCAGGGCAAGGTGGTGGAAATAACCAACACCCAGGCAGACCAGGGCAAGGGACCAGACCGCAATACGGAAATCGTTTTGATAATAGAGGAAAAGGAAGACCTGTTGAGAATAAGGAAGAGCCTACAGAAAAGGAAATACAAGACCAAATCAAAGCAACACTTGCTCGTCTAAGTGGTGCAGGTAAGTCGGGGAAATTTGCGCAGCGCGCCAAATTGAGACGACAGAAACGTGATGATGTTGCCCAACATGCAGAAGAAGCTGCAATGGAACAAGAGATGATGGCGAAAGTATTGCGTGTTACAGAGTTTGTAACTGCAAACGAATTAGCTAACTTGATGGACGTTCAAGTAACTCAGATTATTGCAACTTGTATGAGTTTGGGTATGTTTGTGTCAATTAATCAACGTCTAGATGCTGAAACTTTAGCAATAGTAGCGGATGAATTTGGGTATCAGGTAGAGTTTATCAAACCTGAGGATGAAGAAACTGCTGAGCTTGAAGAATCCGATACTGAACAAAACTTGATTTCGAGAGCGCCTATTGTAACGGTAATGGGACACGTCGATCATGGTAAAACTTCATTACTGGATTACATTCGTAAGGCAAACGTTACTTCTGGTGAGGCCGGTGGTATCACCCAACATATCGGTGCATACGCGGTGAAATTGGAAGATGACCGTAAAATAACATTCTTGGATACGCCTGGTCACGAAGCTTTTACGGCTATGCGTGCCCGCGGTGCCAAAGTTACTGATATTGTTATTATCGTTATTGCAGCGGACGATGCTGTCATGCCACAAACAAAAGAAGCAATCAACCACGCGCAAGCGGCAGGTGTGCCAATCGTATTTGCATTTACTAAAGTGGATAAACCTGGAGCAAATCCTGATAGAATCCGCGAGCAGCTTTCTGCGATGAATATCTTAGTTGAAGACTGGGGTGGTAAATTTCAGGCGCAAGAGATTTCAGCAAAAACTGGAGAAAATGTCGACCTATTATTAGAGAAAGTTTTATTGGAAGCTGAGATGTTAGATCTAAAAGCTGATCCGAAAAAACGAGCTGTTGGTTCAGTAATTGAAGCAGCTTTGGATAAAGGTCGTGGTATTGTGACAACGGTATTGATACAAAGTGGTACATTACGTGTTGGAGATCCTATTTTAGCGGGATCGCATTCCGGTAAAGTTAAAGCGTTGACTAATGAGAGAGGTGAACGTGTTAAAGAGGCGGGACCGTCTGTTCCAGTACAGATCTTGGGAATGGCAGGAGCGCCGACAGCAGGGGATAAGCTTTATGTTCTTGAAAGCGAGTCTGAAGCTAGAACTGTAGCCAACAAACGTCTTCAGTTACAACGCGAGCAAGGCATGCGTGCTACTAAGCATATCACCTTGGATGAAATCGGTCGTCGTTTAGCTATTGGTAACTTCAAAGAACTTAATATTATCGTTAAAGGTGATGTGGACGGTTCTATCGAAGCATTATCAGATTCATTATTGAAATTGTCTACTGACGAGATTCAAGTTAATATCATTCATAAATCAGTGGGTGCGATCTCTGAATCGGATGTATTGTTAGCTTCTGCTTCCGATGCGATCATCATAGGTTTCCAAGTACGCCCAACACAAAACGCACGTAAGTTAGCTGAGAACGAGCAAATTGATGTACGTTTATATTCGATCATCTATGATGCGATTGATGAAATTAAGTCTGCGATGGAAGGTATGTTAGCTCCGAAATTTGAAGAGAAAATTGTTGCTGAGGTTGAAATCAGAGAAACATTCAAAATTTCTAAAGTTGGTACCATCGCGGGATGTATGGTTCGCGAGGGTAAAATTAATAGAAACAATGATATCCGTGTAATTAGAGAGGGTGTTGTGATCCATACTGGTAAACTGGCATCTTTGAAGCGTTTCAAAGATGACGTGAAAGAAGTTTCACAGGGTTACGAATGTGGTTTAAATATTGACCGTTTCAATGATATTCAAGTGGGAGACATTGTTGAAGCTTACGAACAAGTTGAAGTGAAACGTAAATTGTAATCATTGAGGTGATATACGTATAAAATAGAAAGCGGCATTGATTAAATAAAATCAATGCCACTTTGTTTTTACCCTTCATATAATTCAATCGGGAGCTGGTCAGGATCAAAAAAGAATGTAAAGCGTTTATTTGTTAGCTCATCTATTCTGATTCCTTCGTGTGATATTCCTGCTTTTTCAAGCTTATTTAATTCCAAGTCGAGATTATCTACTTCGAACGCAAGATGTCTTAAACCTGCAGCTTCTGGGAAGCTAAGCCTTTTGTGTGGCGAAGGAAAAGAGAACAGTTCGATAATATAGTGATCATTTAGTCTGAGATCCAGTTTATACGAATCGCGTTCTTTGCGATAGTATTCTTGTATAATCTCCAAGCCCAGTACGTCGGTATAAAATTCTTTTGAACGCTCATAATTGCTGCATATAATGGCAATATGATGTATTTTATTTAGGTTTAATTTCATCTATAGATAATTATAGCTTTGAGCTGTTTATACAGTTCTGCCTTTATATGGTAAAACAACATATGATATTATGTTGAAAGTTATTTTGCTCTTTCATATTGTTTAGGCCATGGAATGTCAGCAGCTAATTCTTTCGCAAAATGTAAAGGAAGGTGAGGGTCGTCAAGAAATCCCCTAGCGATTAAAATTAAGTCAGCTTGTTTTTTTTCAATGATCTCGGAGGCCTGAATAGCTGTTTTGATCAAACCTACAGTGCCCACCTTATTCTCAGTATTCTCTTTAATCGCTGTGGCAAAAGGGAGCTGATATGCAGGTTTGATAGCTATTTTTTGATGCGAGACTAAGCCTCCGCTTGACACATCAATGAGATCTACGCCCAATGTGTACAATAGTTTTGATAAAGAGATAGACTGTTGTAGATCCCAGCCATTCTCAGCCCAATCTGTCGCAGAAATACGTATCCATAAATTTTGAGTTGTTATTTCCTGTTTTACTTTTTTCACGATTTCAACAAGAAAACGGATTCTATTTTCGAATGTACCACCATAACTATCCCTCCGTAAATTGCTCAATGGGGAAAGAAATTGATGGATCAGGTATCCATGTGCAGCATGAAGTTCAATAATTTCATAACCGGCTTGTATCGCTCTTCTCGTTGCTGCTCTGAATTGTTCAATCAATATTTCAATAGCGGCAATACTGAGCTCTTGTGGTTCATGGTCTCCCGCATGGAAAGCGATGGGAGATGGAGCCACTGTTTGCCAGCCCTGAGGATCGGTTGGCGAAAGTTGTTTTCGGCCTATCCAAGGTTTATTATTGCTGGCTTTGCGGCCGGCGTGCGCTAGCTGTATCCCCGGAACAGAGCCATTTTCTTTGATGAACGTGGTTATTTCTTTTAATTTGTCGATGTGGCGATCGTCCCATATACCAAGGTCTCCCTCACTGATTCGGCCTTCAGCAGTAATAGCCGTTGCTTCTTGTATTATTGCGGCAGCACCACCGACTGCAAACTGGCCCAAGTGTACTAAGTGCCAATTATTCGCAAACCCATCTGTTGCCGAGTACTGACACATCGGAGACACAACCAGGCGATTTTTTAATAGTATATTTCCGATATTTATTGGTGAAAATAATTGACTCATAATTCCTTGTTTAAATGAGGCAGGAGTAAAGAACGCTCCTGCCTTAATACATATAATACCTCATTAAAAGCAGCCTTTGAAAGGCTTTTATTTAGCCCATCCCATCTTTTTTCGATCATTACGGATTTGTAGACCATAAAGAAGCCGATTTCAGCATCGCCCGTCTAGGTAGTTTTAAGTTGGCTACGACCAACTCTGCGAAATCTTCAGGCTGTAGAACTTTTTCTGGATTGCCATCTGTTAGGCCAAGGTCTTTGGACATATCCGAAGCAAAAGTACTTGGCATTAGCGTACAGACACGAATATTGTTTTTCCTTACTTCGCGCATTAAGGAATCCGCAAAGCCTATCACGCCAAATTTTGAAGCACTATAAGCAGAGGTGGTTGCCGATCCATTTAATCCAGCAGTAGAAGAGACCATAACAATATCACCTTGATTTTTCTCAATCAATTGTGGGAGAATTGCTTTTGTAACAAAATATGTACCCAATAGATTGACATGAATGATAGATGTCCATTCAGCAATATCCATGTCAAGTACAGTGGAAAAAGATGACACACCTGCGTTGTTAATTAGAATATCAAATTTTCCAAAACTTTCTGTAAGTCGCTGAATTTCCTGTTGTACGGCTGAATAGTCGGACACATCAAAAACAGCATAAGTAACCTCAGTACCCAGCTCAGCCAACTCAGCAGCGGTAAACTTTAAACTAGATTCATTTCTTCCTGTAATGGCGATATGAACACCTTCCTTGGCCAACGCAAAAGCAATCGCTTTTCCCAATCCTCGAGCTCCTCCTGTAATTAAGGCTCTTTTTCCTGTTATATTTTCCATAACATAAAATTAAGTATGAACATTTTTACTCGTGTCAAATAAAACTCAAAAAAGGTAAGTTACTTTACTTTTTTTATAATGTTTTCGATAATTGGGTAGGTATTTGCCCGTATTTCTTCAAATTGGTCTGCATGACGCCACTCTGCCTTTGTAATATCTTCCGCTGTTTGCGGTATTAATTTAGGGACTTTGTTAACACCCATTTCATACCAATTTGTTGTTTTTAGAACGAATTCACCGTTACGCAAAAAATAAGTATGATATGACGTAGTAATTTTCTTCCCTAAATAGTCAATTTTTATACCACATTCTTCTTCGACTTCACGTACTGCCGCTTCTCGCATTTTTTCATTATCTTCCACTTTACCTTTAGGAAGATCCCATTTGCCGAGGCGGTAGATAAATAAATAATCTCCATCACCATTTTTAACCAGCCCCCCGGCTGCCTTAATAATCTTCATTTTGTTTTTTAAGTTTTGAAACACTGTTTCAAAATCTTTGTTGATGTAGAGATATGTTTTTGGAACCTTATCAATTTCAGATTGTTTGAAAAGTTTTTGGAGGTCAATCTCTTGAAAACTAATTGTTTGTGGGTTTTTAGTTTTCGATGGAACGAAATCTGCTAAAATTAGCAGGGTTTCGTTCATATAAATTTTATAAATTTGCGCCATGAATAATTTAAATGAGGTTGAACAAAAAGTTGCTGAATCCTTATTGCAAATTAAAGCAATAAAATTGCAACCTAAAAGTCCTTTTACATGGGCATCAGGTTGGAAGTCTCCAATTTACTGTGATAACCGTATCACTTTATCTCATCCGTCGATTCGTACATACATTCGTCAGAAGCTTTCTAAGCTTATACAAGAGGAGTTTGGATCAGTGGATATGATTTCTGGAGTTGCTACGGCAGGTATTCCACAAGGAGTTTTGGTAGCACAGGATTTGGGACTGCCATTTTCTTATGTTAGAAGCTCAGCTAAGGATCATGGTCGTCAAAATTTAATTGAAGGTGAAGTGGTTAGCGGTCAACGTGTCGTTGTAATTGAAGATCTAATTTCGACGGGTAAAAGTAGCCTAATTGCGGTAAAAGCGTTACGTGAGGCTGGCTGTAATGTTGTTGGATTGGTATCTATCTTTACTTATGGGCTACAGCAAGCAGTTGATAATTTTGCGGAAGCAAAGTGTCCTTATTTTAGCTTATGTAATTATGATGCGCTGATTCAGGTAGCAGCAGAAAATAGTTATGTATTGGAAGAGGATATCGAAATCTTGAAGAAGTGGCGCTTGAACCCCGCTGCTTGGGGAGAAAATTTTCAATAAAAAAGCATTAATTTATCGTTATGACGACTATTAAGAACACAACTGAGATCAATAAAAATGTAGCTGAGGTGTATAAATTTTTGGCAGACCTCAACAATCATGAACAGTTGATGCCCGAAAATATTTATAATTGGTCTTCTACTTCGGACGAAGCTCGATTTACGATACAGAATATGGCAAAACTGGCTCTCAAAGTTGAAGATCGTATTGAAAATCACATCATTAAGTTGGTTCCTTTGGAGAAAGCACCTTTCGAAGTTACGCTCCGCTGGGAATTGCAAGATGTTACAGCTACAGTGACAAAAGCAACCTTTATAATTGATGCGGAGCTGAATATGATGATGAAAATGATCGCTTCTGGCCCCCTTCAAAAATTAGTTGATTTTCAGATCAGCAAGTTAAAAGAAGTGTTTGGGTAGGTTGTTTATAACGGATATATGAAAAAGCTCGATTAGTACTAATCGAGCTTTTCTTTATGCTAACCTTTCGTTAACTTTTTTCCAGTTCACAATATTCCACCAATTTTTGATATAATCAGCTCTTTTATTTTGATAGTGTAAGTAATAAGCATGTTCCCATACATCAAGACCTAAAATAGGAATTCCTGTCACCTCAACAACGTCCATCAAAGGATTATCTTGATTTGGGGTAGAGGTAATTTTCAAGTTACCAGAATCATCCAAAATTAACCATGCCCATCCCGAACCGAATCTTGAGGTTGCTGCAGCCGCAAATAGCTCTTTAAATTTGTCTAATGAGCCAAATGTGCTATTGATCATCTTCAATAATTTCTCGGAAGGCTCGCTCGGTTTATCAGATATACTTTCCCAAAAGAAATTGTGGTTCCAAGCCCCACCCGCATTATTTCTTGCTTTGGGAGAATACTTGGATATGTTTGCTAAAAGTTGTTCCTCTGATGCTTCTTTGATATTTTCAGCAAGGATAGCTTCATTAATAGCATTAATATATGCTATATGATGCTTTGTATAATGGATTTCCATGGTCAACGCATCAATATTAGGCTCCAAAGCGGCATAAGTGAACGGTAATTTGACTTGGGAAAACTTTAATGTAGCGGCATTTAATTCCGTTGCTTTCGCGGAAGCAATATCTTGTAATATTGATCCAGATACAGCAATGCCAAGTGTTGCTTTTGCTGCATTTTGAAGGAAGTTTCTGCGTGTTTGCATATAATCTTATTGTGATTAGTTTTGATATAAATATAACGTGAAATTTTGCAATTATTGTTCTCCAATTGTCTGTTAATTGTAATACAATAAAATTGTTGTCAATTCGACTTTTTCCCTTGCCATAGTCTTTGAGATTAGTACCATTGTTAAGAGATGAATAATGGTCATTATAGTTTGGATTGAGATATAGTATAGATTGTATTTTAACAATGGAGGCGCTTTCGTGGTGCTTAGAAGCTTACACCAACTTGAGGAAGTAATGTATTCGCTCTCAAGACTGATTGAACACTGATAGAACACTGATTCATGTCGCATTGACGGGGGGTGGCAGTCTAATATATTGTTCATTATGCTTGAATGATTTTTTTGGATAAGCTTAGGTAGAGCTTAGGTATTCTGGTCGTCTCCATTCTATCAAAGCACTTATAATTTCTGATTTTTATGTAATTTTGAGCTATGTATACATTAAGGATCTCAAAAATTATCCCTCAACCCAACAATAATATAACCTTTCAGCTTGAGCAAGTAGCAGGAGCCTATCCTCCTTATAAAGCTGGGCAGTTCATTACTCTTTCTTTTGTGTTTGGTGAGCGGGAGGTACGTCGTTCTTATTCTTTTAATAGTTCGCCAGATAATAATGAGCCCCTCAGTATCACTGTGAAGCGTGTCGAAAATGGCGAAATATCTAGATTGCTCCATCATACTATTGTAGAGGGAGATGTTGTCAATGCCATGGAGCCTCAAGGTTTATTTGTATATGAACCTGAACTGGAAAAGGTTCGAACACTATTTCTGTTTGCCGCAGGAATTGGTATCACACCATTATATGCTATTTTAAAAACAGCACTTGTTGCAGAATCTAAATCTAAAGTCGTATTAGTCTATAGCAATAGTACATTGGAATCAACCCCATTTCGATCGGAATTGGAACATTGGGCGGATCAATTTCCTGATCGTTTAACAATTATATGGATTTACTCCGATAGTAAAAACTTGATGAAAGCTAGATTAAACAGAGATTATATTTATGATATTGTCAAAAATCATTTGTTTGGAAGTAGAGAGGAGGCCCTATTCTATACCTGTGGTCCTGTGATTTACATGGATCTATGCCGTTTTACACTTTTGGGGATGGGATTTGGTTTTGATCAGATAAAAAGGGAGACATTTTTGTTGCCTGAAAATGAAGAGGATGATGATGATGAAACTGAAAAGAAAGTCGACAAAGCCGTCTATGTTATAAAATTATATTTTCAAGGGGAGACTTATAATCTTGAAGTTCCCTACAATAAATCTATTTTAGATGTAGCTCTGGAACATAAAATCAAATTACCTTATTCCTGTAAATCCGGCATGTGTAGTACTTGTATTGCGCAGTGTATTAAAGGAAAGGTGAAGATGGATTATAATGAAGTACTAACAGATCGAGAGGTAGAGCAGGGAAGAATACTATTGTGTACTAGTCACCCGTTAGAGATGGATACACAGATTGAAGTGTTGTAAACTAAGCCTAGTATTTAAAGTAGCGATATGGTTGTTCTTTATGTTTACTGGTAATAATTAAAATTGCACATACAAGTAAATTTATTTATGTTTGGATATAACCGTTTTATATCTAACTATTATGGGGAAATTACTCTGGAGCCCAACAGAAGAGCAGAAATCTCAATCTGAGATCAATAAGTTTAAACAATATATTGAAAAGGAGTATGGTTTGTGCTTCAGTTCCTATCAGGAACTTTGGGCGTGGTCAACGACAGATCTATCCAATTTTTGGAAGAGTATAGCGACCTATTTCAATTTGGCGTTTCATTCAGATTTTACAAATATTATCGAGCTGCCTGCAGATTCAACAAGCTTTATTGGTACAAAGTGGTTTGCTGGAGCGACCTTGAACTATGCCGAACACGTATTTCGCAAAGCTTCAGAGCAGCGTCCGGCGTTAATCTTTCAATCGGAACAGCAAGTTAGGAGAGAGGTTTCTTGGCTTGAATTAGAACGTATCGTGCTCAAGCTTCAGATCTATCTGAAAGAAATAGGTGTTCAAAGCGGAGATCGTGTAGCAGGTGTGCTAATTAATGGTATTGAAGCGGTCGCATTATTTTTGGCTACAAATTCCATCGGAGCTGTTTGGTCCTGTTGTTCTCCCGACTTTGGGGAAGCAAGTATTCAGGATCGTTTTGAGCAGATTGAACCCAAAGTTCTGTTCGCTAACAGTAGTTATTCCTATAATGGTCGTCATTTTGAGAAGTCTGAAAATATCAAACAACTCGCAGAACAGTTACCTTCGTTATTGGCCTTCGTTTTTATTGATGACAATATATGGGAAGGGATTATGGGAAAAGATGTTAACCAACATAAGCTTCAGTTCACAGCAGTGCCCTTTGATTCTCCAATATGGATTTTGTATTCTTCCGGAACGACAGGAAAACCTAAAGCCATTACACACGGAGTTGGAGGCATGCTACTAGAGCATATGAAAGCAGTCGGGTTGCATCAAAATGTACAAGATGGCGAACGTTTTATGTGGTATTCAACTACCGGATGGATGATGTGGAATTACGCACTTTCGGCCCTCTTAATGGGAAATACATTGTGTATATATGACGGAGCAACAAATTATCCTGATAAACTTAGTTTATGGAAATTTGCGCAGGAAAATAAGGTGGATCACTTTGGTGTTGGCGCAGCTTATCTCATATCGTGTCAGGATCAAGATTTAAGGTCGCTGTCTTATCAGCCCAAAACAATAGGATCAACTGGTTCACCGCTTCCACCTGACGTTTTTGAGTGGCTAAATGAACAGTTTCCGAAGAGTCAAATTATTTCGTTGAGTGGTGGAACGGATGTTTGCAGTGCCTTTCTCTCTGGCTGTGCATTGCGCGATGTGTATGCCGGAGAAATTCAATGCCGCACATTAGGAGCTAAGATTGAAGCCTTTGATGTCGATGGTCATAATGTTTATAAAGAGGTAGGAGAACTTGTTATCTTAGCACCTATTCCATGCATGCCTATTTATTTTTGGAATGATCCAGCTAATAAAAAATACTTTAATAGTTACTTTGATAAATACCCAGGGGTGTGGAATCACGGTGATTGGATTCAGATTACATCACACGATGGAGTCATTATGTATGGGCGTTCAGATGCCACGTTGAACCGAGGTGGCGTACGTATTGGTACAGCAGAAATCTATAATGTGTTAAATAAAACCGAAGGAGTCTTGGATAGTCTGGTTGTTTGTGTAGATCACGAAAATGGATCTTCTGACATGTTACTTTTTGTACAATTGAACGATAGTCTATTGAGCGATGCATTAAAAGGAGATATTAAGCGAGCACTTAGGCAGCAGTATAGTCCACGTCACGTACCTGACTATATTTTTCAGGTAGCAGCTATCCCCTACACGTTAAGCGGAAAGAAGCTGGAGTTACCGGTCAAGAAGATTTTTTCAGGGATGGCTATAGAGAAAGCGGTTTCAGTAGATATTATGCGAAATCCAGAGTGCTTGTCCGATTTTGAAGAACTTAGCAAAATTTGGAAACAACATTAAATGTACCGTATTATCATTTATTATAGATTCCCCTCACATTTCCTCGGCTCTTCTGGGTGAGGGGAATTTACGATTGTTACCATTAAACCTGTATAACGCCTACATTATATCGCTCTAGGATAGGCTTTTCGTTGGCCGCTTCTATACCCATGCTAATGACTTTTCTAGTTTCTTCGGGTGATATTATTCCATCAACCCATAATCTCGCTGCGGCATAATAGGGGCTGAGTTGTTCGTTATAGCGATTTTCAATTGATTTGAGAAGACTATTTTTCTCTTCTTCGGTTATTTCCTGACCTTTGGATTTTAAAGCTGATTCTTGTATTTGGAAGAGAGTTTTGCCAGCAGCAGCACCACTCATAACAGCCATTTGGGCAGTAGGCCATGCGTAGATTAATCGTGGGTCATACGCTTTGCCGCACATAGCATAGTTTCCGGCACCATAACTATTCCCGACAATAAAAGTAAACTTCGGAACTACAGAATTAGCCATTGCATTTACCATTTTTGCTCCGTCTTTGATGATTCCGCCTTGTTCGGAGCGGCTTCCTACCATAAACCCAGTGACATCCTGGAAAAATACAAGTGGAATGCGTTGCTGGTTGCAATTCATAATGAAACGTGCAGCTTTGTCTGCAGAGTCACTGTAAATAACTCCTCCCATTTGCATTTCCATAGCGTTACCTGGTTTTTTGGCTTTGATAATTTCACGTTGATTGGCAACGATTCCAACAGCCCAACCATCTACACGTGCAAGGGCGCATACAATTGTTTTCCCATAATCTGGTTTGTATTCCTCTAATGTTTCTGCGTCGACGATTGCATGTAAGATATCTTGCATACGATACGGTTTGGTTCTGTCTTCGGGGAGAATATCCGCTATTTTACCCGGATCTGTTTTTGGGGGCTGGCTTATCGTTCTATTGAAATTAGCTTGGGCATGTCCTCCGATTTTATCAATAACATTTTTTATTGCTTCCAAGCAACTCTGGTCGTCGGGGAATTTATTATCTGTTACACCAGATATCTCCGAATGTGTAGAAGCTCCACCTAGTGTTTCGGCATCTACGGTTTCACCGATCGCGGATTTAACTAGATAAGGACCTGCTAAAAATACAGACCCAGTCCCCTCCACGATAAAGGCGTAGTCAGACATAATTGGAAGATAAGCTCCACCAGCGACACAGCTTCCCATGATTGCTGCAATTTGAGGGATACCCATCGAAGACATGCGTGCATTATTACGGAATATGCGTCCAAAATGTTCTTTATCGGGAAATATTTCATCTTGCATGGGTAGAAAAACACCGGCAGAATCTACCAAATAAATAATCGGCAGATTGTTTTCCATAGCAATTTCTTGCGCGCGTAGATTTTTTTTAGCAGAAATAGGGAACCAGGCTCCAGCCTTTACCGTTGCGTCGTTAGAGACAATAACGCATAGTTTCGATTTTACGTAGCCCAGTACAGCTGCACAGCCTGCGTTTGTGCAGCCACCATATTCTTTATACATCCCTTCGCCGGCAAACATTCCTATTTCGATATATTCCCGATCTGGGTCGAGTAGATATTCTATTCTTTCCCAAGCCGACATTTTCCCTTTTTCTTTAAGTTTTTTGACTTTATCTATACCACCACCGAATTTTAGATTTTCTCTTTTTTTGCGAAGTAATGCAAGTAGCTCCTTCATAATTTATAATCTTGGTTTAAAAAGCTGTTGAATTAAGGATTTCTTATTTTTAGATAAATTTAAAATAAAATTTTAAAATATTTGCAATTTTATTCCTAAATATTTTGATATATTTGAATAGAATTACCGATTGTAAATTTAATATTCATGCTTATGTTTATTGAAAATAAACAACAAATGGATATGATCAGAGCAAGTGCGCGAGATTTTGCACAGTATCATATCAAACCTTATGTGATGGAATGGGACGAAGCCCAAATTTTTCCAATAGAAGTTTTTAAAAAGTTAGGCGAACACGGCTTCATGGGCGTGATTGTTCCCGAAGAATATGGTGGGTCTGGGCTCGGATACCAGGAATATATTACCGTTTTGGATGAGATTTCTAAAGTATGTGGTTCTATAGGACTTTCTGTAGCGGCGCATAATTCCTTATGTACAAATCATATCTTGAGCTTTGCCAGTGAAAGGCAAAAGAAGCATTATCTTCCGAAACTAGCGACAGCCGAATGGATAGGCGCTTGGGGGCTCACCGAAACAGGGTCAGGTTCGGATGCAGGCGGAATGACGACGTTTGCTGAAAGGGATGGTGATTATTATATTTTAAATGGTTCCAAGAATTTTATAACCCATGCTATCAGTTCGAGCGTAGCGGTAGTTATCGCGCGAACGGGGACCAAAGGTGATAAAAAAGGAATGTCAGCCTTCATTGTTGAGAAAGGAGTTCCCGGATTTACCGCTGGCAAGAAGGAGAATAAATTGGGGATGCGAGCTTCGGAAACAGCTTGTCTGTTTTTTGATAACTGTCGGATACATCGCGATCAACTTATTGGAGAAGAAGGACAAGGTTTTGTACAGGCCTTGAAGTTATTGGATGGGGGGCGTATTTCTATTGCGGCACTTTCGTTAGGTATTGCCCGAGGAGCTTATGAGTGTGCGCTAAAATATGCACACGAGCGAGAGCAGTTTGGAAAAAAGATTTACGACTTTCAAGCAGTTTCATTTTCACTTGCAGATATGGCTACCCAAGTTGAAGCTAGCGAATTGTTAACAAGACAAGCCGGCTATTTGAAGGATCATGGGCAACGTGTTTCTAAAATAGGAGCGATGGCTAAGCTTTATGCTTCAGAGGCTGCTGTCAACGTTGCCAACGAATCCGTTCAGATTTTTGGCGGATATGGGTTTACTAAGGACTATCCCGCGGAGAAGTTTTTTAGAGATGCTAAGCTATGCACAATAGGGGAGGGGACTTCAAGTATTCAAAAAATGGTGATCGCCAGAGAGATCCAGAAAAATATTTTATAGTGTTATGAGGGGTCAAGTTGTATTGGTTGATTGCCCAAGGGATGCTATTCAAGGGCTTCACAGCTTTATCGATACAGATAAAAAAATTAAACATATTAATACGTTAATCGATAGTGGACTGTTCGATATTATTGATTTTGGATCTTTTGTCTCTCCGAAGGCTATTCCACAGTTAGCCGATACAAAAGCGGTGCTAAAAGGAATCCGGAAGAGTGAGAGGGTAAAGCTTTTAGCCATTGTTGCTAATCTACGAGGGGTGATAGAAGCGGTTCAAGAGGAAAAAATCGACTATTTAGGGTACCCATTTTCAATTTCAGAAACATTCCAATTGCGAAATACGAATATGGACTTAGCTGCATCTTACCAACAGGTAAAAGAAATGACAGCTTTGGCTGCGGCGTACCATAAATCGCTGGTTGTCTATATTAGCATGGCCTTTGGGAACCCTTACAACGATCCTTGGTCACCGGTGTTAGTGAAAGAGTGGATTGAAAAGTTAATCGATCTTGGCATTCGGGAGTTTGCTTTGGCAGACACCACATCAGAAGCCGATGCGAATCAAATTGCCGAATTATTCAACGCTGTTAATGCCCGTTTTCCAACATTCGAGATTGGTGCGCATTTTCATGCAAGTAGAGCAGAAAGTCTCGCAAAGATTGAAGCTGCCTATATTGCGGGCTGTCGTAAATTTGAAGGTGCATTACTTGGCTATGGCGGCTGTCCATTTGCGAAAAATGATTTAGTTGGTAATATACCTTCCGAACTTTTATTACACTATTTTAGACGAGGAACAGATGCTGAAATAGATACATTGGAGCATAGTTTTAGGCAGTTGATTTTGTAATATTTTTTAATGGAAAGACTGAATTTTATAAAAGTGCACATTGAAGGGCATGTGTTCAACCTGACGCTAGCGCGATCGGAAAAGAGAAATGCTTTTAGTCCGACTATGGTGAGCGAAATTGCGTATGCATTGAATCTTGCGAATAATGATCCAAATATTTATTTAGTGCAGATAGAAGCTGAGGGGCATGTCTTTTGTGCTGGTATGGATCTAAAAGCTTTTGCGGATCCAACCTCGGATACCGGAAATTCGGCAATTCCCAAGGTTGAAAAATCATTGGCGGAAATATTTTCCTGTCTAGACAAACCATCAATTTGTGTGGTGAGAGGTGATGTTATTGCAGGTGGTTTTTTAATTGCATTATCCTGTACGTATTTGTTTGCTCTCCCAAATGTGCGTTTTTCTTTGCCAGAAGTGAAAATTGGACTTTTCCCATTTCAGGTACTGGCTTTGCTAATAGAATTTATGCCGGAGAGAAAGGCAATGGACCTTTGTATCAGAGGAAGTTCTTTTTCTGCTCAAGAGGCTTTAAAAAAGGGAATCTTGTATGAAATTCTCGATAAAGAAGAGACAGGGTTGGTGGAATTGAAAACAACAATTCTGGAGAATGCTCCCTTGGCTATTTCAAGAGGTTTTGCTGCGCTTAGACAATTAAAAGAGCAAGATTTTAATGATAAGTATACCTTTCTCTTACAGAGCTTAGCAGCGTTGCGGAAAACCAGTGATTTCAAAGAGGGAATGGACGCAATGCATAATAAACGAAAAGCCAATTGGAAAAATAGCTGATCACTTATTCCTTTTAATTAACTAAAATGATCTAAAGCTGGGCCTGCTGGTCAAAGGGGAGAATTCCCAAGGGATAGAGCTAAGAACAATCATTACGGCGATACCAAACCAGATTAATAATATTTTAAAACGTCGATCGTCTGTATCGGCGTTTTTGCTTTTAAGCATACCTGCGGTCAAACAAATTGCAGCAATAATCATCATGCTGCTGTGTTCCATGCCAAAGAAGCGGATTTGCCTGAGGTGAATGGATTCACCGAAATGTTGCAGAAAATACTGTGTTATTGGGCTTGATACATAGAGGATAAATCCTAAAAATAGCTGAATGTAGAAAGAAATAGCCGTTGCTTTCAATAGAAATTTATCGGTAGATGAAAATGGTAGCTTCCGCTTTCTTTTATAAAAAAAGATTGAAAGACTACATACCAGTATAATCAATACTTCCCATCGCCATAAAGAATGGAACGCTAAAATAAAAGGATATGTGTGATTCATCATACAAACAAAGATGGAGAATAAAATAGATCTAAAGCAATTTTAAGCGATAAAAAACATACAAAATAGCGGTTCTTTTGCGAGTTGCGAAGCTGTTTTTGTTAAATTTTATATGTATTTATTGTTGAGGTGTTTTTTATATTATGTTGATTAACAGGTATTTTAAAATTTTGTTTAACTGTCGGTTAATACTGCTCGCGAGCGTATTTAATTGTTTGTTGACAGGTGGGCAATTAGGAATAACTCGGAGGAATGACCGTGCCGAGGATGTAATAAAGAGCCCATCTTGCTTAGTATGTATATACCGCAGGTGCTATTTTCAGTTGCTTTTAGCCATTCTGCCACTTTATTTATCAGTCAATGTAGAATTGATGGGCTGTTTTGATTTAAATGTAGTTGTGCGCGTTTGTACCTGAGGTGTGATTTAAGCAATGAACGGAGCAGGTATTGAATGTAGAATAATATCGCTTTTGGTCATTATGAATTTCGTAATTTTATTTATTAACTGTATATTTTTCATGGTATTTTGTGTTTTATATGAATTTAATATTTAAGTTAATCTGTTGTAAAGTTTACATGCTTTCTTTCGCAGCTGGGCGAGTCGAAGTAATGTTCTAGCGCTATTCTTTTGAAATTATTTTTGGAATTGTAAATAATTGTTTTCTATATTAGTGTATTAATTAAATAATACAGTAGTATGGTTACTATCCAAAATCTAAATTTTAGCTATAGTAAATCAAGGCCCTTATTTCTGCATATGGATCTTGAATTGAAGCAGGGGCATATCTATGGCTTGTTGGGGAAGAATGGTGCTGGCAAATCGACTTTGCTTAAGAATATCGCCGGCTTAGTATACCCTGTTTCGGGGCAGGTTGATGTACTTGGACATAATCCAACTCGAAGGGAGCCTTCATTGTTAAGGGAGATTAGTTTTATTCCAGAAGAATTTTATCTCCCAGCAGTAAAATCTGAACAGTTTCTAAAGGCAAATGCGGGATTTTATCCCAACTTCGATCAGAAGTATTTTGATCAGCTCGTCCATGAGTTCGATATCCCTATTAAGCAAAAATTGGCAAACATGAGTTATGGTCAGAAAAAGAAATACATTATTTCTTTCGGTTTAGCATCCAATACAAAATTGATCGTTATGGATGAGCCAACGAATGGTCTGGATATTCCTTCAAAAGCTCAGTTCCGTAAGATCATGGCGTCAGCAATAACGGACGAGCGATGTGTAATCATTTCGACACACCAAGTGCGAGATCTCGATAATCTTATTGATGCCGTTATTTTGCTTGACGATCATAAGGTTGCGTTAAACGCGCCGGTGCATGTTATTACTGATCATCTATGCTTTAAAAGAGTAAGAGAGTTGCCTTTGGATGCGATTTACCACGAAGAGGGAGTAGGTGGTTTCAATGTCATTCTTCCAAACACAGCAATGGAAGATTCAAAGCTGGATTTAGAATTGCTATTTAATGCTGTTTTACAATGCAAAGAAAAAATTACGAACCTTAATAAAATTGATAAAGATGTCAAACATTTTTAATTCTACGCGATTTTTAGGACTGATTCGAAGACAGTGGATTGGTTTTGGAAGAATTTACCTAATGTCAATAGGAATTATTGCAGGTGTGATTTTTGGCTTTTACGCGGTTAACTTTGCTTCGAATTATGACGGGATGAAAAATCAAACTGCTTACTCGCTGCTAAATTTCAGGACCCCGTTATTTTGTATCTTGGGACTATTCTTTGTAACAGTTGTTTCTAGCAGCTATTTTGCCGATCTAGGCAAGAAGACACGTGCTATTTTTGAATTAATGATTCCAGCCTCACAGTTGGAAAAATTTCTGGTTAGCCTATTCTATACCGTTGTAGTAAGTATTGGTTCTTATTTGTTGGTATTTTACTTGATTGACTTGGCATTTGTAGCATATTTGAAGGGTTTTGGTTCGATGGTTTTAAATCAAACGGCGTCCACAGGAAAAGCGGGCAGTATAGATCTTTGGCAATACTTTTATAAGGTTCAGTATCCGCATTCGGCATACTATTTTTATTTCGCGCCGATTCTTCTGAATGCTATTTTCTTGCTCGGCGGGATTGTCTTTCAAAACTATCAATATGTAAAGACAGCTATTTCCGTAGTGATTTACTGCGTTGTTTGGATATGTTTTTTTGTTTATCTGATAAAAATGCAAACCCAAGATACAGTCGGGGTAATGGGCAATAATTATTGGTCTGATTCAAATCACATTTTTGCGCTGATCGGCGCTGGAGCGTTATTCCTTACATTGGTATTATGGTGCGTTGCTTTTTTAAGATTAAAGGAAAAGGAGATTTAATATGGAATTCAATGCAAATAAAGCTATTTACCTTCAGATTGCTGAATATGTATGTGACCATATTTTGCTAGCAACCTGGAAGGTTGATGAAAAGCTTCCTTCTGTAAGGGAGTTGGCGGTTCAAATGGAGGTTAATCCCAATACGGTGATGCGAACCTATGATATGCTGCAGCAGAGAGAAATTATAGCAAATAAACGTGGAATTGGCTTTTTTCTGACGCAAGAATCGGTGAAAAATGTGAAGTTGTATAGAAAGGGGATTTTTCTAGAGGAAGATCTTCCGCTGTTTTTCCGTAATATTTATTTATTGGAAATTGGCCTGGATGAACTAGAGAAGCGTTATAAACAATTTATTAGTCAGAATTTTAACCAAAATGAATCATGAAACTAAGTGCAAAAATAACAATGGGATTAGCAATAGGCTTATTCGCAATTCCGATGCTTGTCGCATCCTACCTTTTTCGTATAAATCGAGTGGATGCAAAACAATATAATGCTGATATTGAACACGAAGTGTCTAATCCAGGTGGTAAGGATGTTTATTTCCGATCGTTCACGCTGACTTCCTTTGATAAGCTTTTTATCGTAGGAGACAATGCTAGTGATGTTGGGTTGTACTGGGTGAAAAGTGATAAGTTTGCGGTTAAAGTTAATAAGAGTCAAGCTGATTTTGTGAAAGCGAATGTTGATCAATCGGGAAGTCTTACCTTAAATCTTTTGCCGGGAGGTGAGGGTGGATATAAGTCAATTTATATTTTTTCACCTGATCTTAAACTGTTGAAATTAAAAAATGTGGGTGTTAGTGAGCTGTCTGCCAAGCTGCATGAATTGACCGTTATAGGCGATAGTGTTAAGGTGCTTAACGTTTCTGATAAATCTGTTATAAATACGTTGAATTTGAGTCTGACAAATTCTTTTATTGAAGATCTCGGTGGAGCAGATGCGCGGGGAAATGCTGTTGTGGGCCATTTATATGTTAACACTACGAATACTGTTTTGGGGTTGCCACGTGTTAATTATCAAAGTGCAGATATCGTTGCCAACAATTCAGAGGTATATTTCAATGGTAAAGGGGCTAATGCTAAGGTTGACCTTCTAAAGATTAAAACAGAAGGGAAGTCATCTGTTCGATTAGATAGTTTGCAATGGGGTACATTGAATGGAAGTTTATCTAATGATACTAAGATAGATTTACCTATACATGTATTGCGAACCTTGATTAAATAAGTTTTTTTTGCGAAATACAGCTATTGGCTACCAAACATATCATATCGACTGAATGCGCCGAAAAGGAACAAATTCTGTACGGAACTTGTTCCTTTTCTATTAAATGGGTGATGTCGATTTTCGGTGCTCAATGCTACAGTCCAAAAAATACGTCTCGAATTCGAAATAATTCTTTTTGTTTCTTTTCTTTAACATCTCTAATAGGAGTTCTACTGATTTTTCCGCCATAAGCTTTGTTGGCTGAGTGATTGTTGTCAAGGAAGGGTTAAGACTGTTGGCAAAAGGGGTATTGCTGAATCCTATTAAGTTCATGTCATCAGGAATTTTTACCTTCAATTTGTTTAGTATATGCAACACTTTTAATGACAAGGTGTCGGTTGTCGACAGGAGCGCGTTGGGTGGTATCTGGCGATTTAATAAGTCACTTATTTTGCGTTCTAACTCATCATCGATATTGTCTTTAGGGCTAGAGTAGGATATTTCTATCATATTCTCTTTTTTGAAGGGTATAGAGGCATTAAAGAGCGCATCTTTATATCCTTTTATTCTGCTTACATTTCCGCCGATATCCTTACATAATAAAAGAATGATATTTTCCCTTCTGTTTTTGATCATTTCTTCCGTTGCCTGATAGATCACCTTATTGTTTTGAATTCCGATTTTGAAAGTGTCAAGCTGATGGTTTATTCGGTCGAAAATAATAACAGGGCAAATCTGATCCATTATATAGAACAGGAGCGATAAGCTGGAATCATTTTTTACAGGGGAAATGATTATTCCTTCAATACTGCTTTGTATGCAGAGTTCTAGTGCTTCTTTTTCTTTTTTCTCATCGTTAAAGGTCTGTAAAAGGATGAGTTTATAATTCGTCTGCGACAGAATAAGAGAGATCTCTTCATAGAAATCGAAGAAAAATGAGCTTGAAATAAATGGAACAATGATGGCCAAAGTATTTGAGCGTCCTGTCTTTAAGCTTTTGGCAGAGAAATTTGGTATATAATTGATTTTCTTCGTAAAATCTAAAATTATTTTTTTTGTTTCTGCACTTATTTCATGGCTATCGTTGAGTGCTTTAGAAATAGTGCCCGGAGATAAGTTTAACTGTTGGCCAATCTCTTTTAACGTAAATCTCTTCATGTGCTCGATCTTCTTTCATTGATTACAATATCCTAGATTCACTAGGGTAAAATATAACTAGAATTATTGTTGAATTATCGGTTGCTATCTTTAATGTTTAAGCCCGTAAAATTTTGAAATTATAAAGATAAGATAAAAAAGATGTTTTCAAATGAAGATCAAGAAAACCATTATGAACGAGAAGTTTGTTTTTTTAGCTTTTCATTTTGACGAATCAGTTTGCGGAATGTAGGGGAGTGTTAAACAAGAAAAGCTAATCTTGCGATTAGCTTTTCTTTTGTGATCCCGCTGGGATTCGAACCCAGGACCCATACATTAAAAGTGTATTGCTCTACCAGCTGAGCTACGGAATCCTTTCTGTTTTTGAAAGTGATGCAAAGGTAGAATTTCTTTTGATATATGCCAAATAATTGGTTGTGAATTTTGATTGAAACAACTTAACTGCTTAATAAATAAAAGGATTATTTTTTTACCATGCTTTTTTTGCATGGATTATTCGGTCTGCTCCATTGATATCTTTGATCAATTTGACTTGTTCAAATCCTTTTTTGATCATAAGATCTTTCATTTCTGCACCCAGATACTGATTGATCTCAAAATATAGATCTCCATCTGGAGCTAAATGTTTAAGGGCAAAGGATGAAATAACGTCATAAAAAATCAATGGAGTGCTTTCTTCAATGAATAGCGCTAGCTCGGGTTCATAAGCCAATACATTTTCATTCATATATTTTTTTTCTCCAGGAGTAATATATGGCGGATTGGATACAATGATATGATAGTGTTGATTGGAGAATATATATTCCCACTCAAAGATATCTGCGTTGATAAATTGAACTGCAGTTTTTAAGATATTAGCATTTTCCTGCGCGGTTTTTATCGCTTCTTTTGAGATGTCTATCGTTGTTACTCTAGCATTCGTGAGATGTTTTGATAAAGTGATTGGAATGCAGCCAGAACCAGTTCCTATATCAATAATATTGAGGTTTTGAGAAAATTTGTGGTTCTTAATAATCAGATCAACAAGCTCCTCAGTTTCCTGTCGAGGAATTAAAACTGATTCGTTGACTTGAAAAACTTCACCATAAAAATCTGCTTTGTTGAGTATATACTGTATAGGTTTATGCTTTTTTAAATCCCGAAGAATGCTAAGTATTTCAGCGCTATTCTTATCATCTACAGGATCTTTTTTGCTCAACTGATAATTAGCGGTATTTAACCCTAATTTTTCAGCAATAACGACTAAGAATATTGCTTTTATTTCATCATTATCGTATAACTTATGAAGCTCTTGTTGAAATAATAATTCGAAATCTTGAAGTATTTTCATTCAGCAAAGGTACGATTTTCATAGATTTGTATCTATGGATATGCACAGCCAATATATGCAGCGTTGTTTGGAACTAGCCCAAATCGGTGCAGGTTCAGTAAGTCCCAACCCAATGGTTGGCGCTGTCATCGTTTTTAATGGTAAAATTATCGGTGAAGGGTATACATCTCCTTACGGTGGAGCGCATGCTGAAGTCAATGCTGTACAGCAGGTTATGCAAAGGTACGGTGAAAAAGCAAAGGAGCTTATCGAAGGAAGTAATTTTTATGTCAGCCTCGAGCCTTGCGCGCATTATGGGAAGACACCTCCCTGTGCCAATATGATTGCTGAGCTAAAACCTTTGAAAGTTTTTATAGCATGTTTGGATCCCTTCGGAAAAGTCAATGGTAGAGGAGCGCAGATACTGCGAGAAGCTGGTATTGAAGTTGAAATTGGTCTGCTCGAAAAAGAGTCCATTTGGCTCAACCGCCGTTTTTTTACCCGTATTGGTCAATACCGCCCGTATGTTATTTTAAAATGGGCGCAAACTAGGGATGGTTTTATAGGAAAAAAAAATAAGCAGGTTTGGATCAGTAATGCTGCAAGCCAACAGCTCGTTCATCGTTGGAGAGCAGAAGAGGATGCTATCTTGGTTGGTACAAATACTGCAATTGTGGATAATCCCAGTCTGACCGTAAGAAAGTGGAAGGGTAAAAATCCATTGCGTATTCTTTTAGACAGAGACCTTGCCATTCCGATGGATGCCACTATTCTCGATGATCAGGCCGATACTATTGTGTTTAATGCTAAAAAGACAGAGTGGACAGCAAATGTTAAGTATATTGAGCTTGAAAATTATGGATTATATCTACCGCAAAATATCCTTTATCAACTTTATTTAATGGATGTTCAGTCTATAATCATAGAAGGCGGGCGTGCGACCTTGCAGATGTTTATAGATGCGAACCTGTGGGATGAGGCAAGAGTCTTTGAGTCTGAGGCGAATTTATTGAGCGGGATTAAGGCTCCTCTATTCAAGGGGCAATTACTAGAAAGTAAATTAGTTTCCAATGATATTTTAAAGATCTATAAGAAACAGTAATTTTTGTATATTTAGGGAATTATAAGCCATAGCCGGTTAGTTTAATTCTTAAATTACAATTATGTTAGTTACAGAAAACTTAATGCAGTTTATCTGGAAACTTCGGCTATTCCGTGCAAATGGGTTAAATTCCACTGATGGTGGGGCCTTAGCCGTTGTTCAAGTAGGGCGATACAATACAGATTCTGGCCCCGATTTTCTCATGTCGCACATTAGATATGGAGATAAGGATTGGTTCGGTCATGTAGAAATGCATATTCAATCCTCAGATTGGGATCGACATGCTCATCAAGAAGATGTTGCTTACAATAACGTGATCCTACATGTAGTTTGGAAAAATGATAAAGTTATCTACCGAAGTGATGGAACGTCTATTCCTACTTTAGTGCTTTCGGACTACGTAGATAAAAATCTATTGGAAAAATATGCCGATATGATGAATACCAAAAGCTGGATTCCCTGCGAATATCAGCTTGGGCCTATCAATATTTTTAAAAAATCAATGTGGCTGAATACCTTGTCAATTGAGCGTTTGGAAATGAAAGTTCAGCGGATTTTCGAAATACTGAAACATTTTGATACTGATTGGGAAAAAACCTTCTGGATATGGATGTGTAGATCTATGGGTTTAAAAGTTAACGCAGATACTTTCCAGGAATTCGGCGAAAAACTGCCTTTGCATGTTCTAAAAAAATACCGTTCAAACTTATTTAAAACGGAAGCTATTTTTTTTGGTATCAGTGGTTTATTGCTTGGTAGACCAACTAGTGGATATGTGAAGCGATTAGTCGACGAATTTAAGTACCAACAGCACATTCACAAGATAGAAATCGTTTTTGGTGTATGGAAGAGGTTGAGGATGAGACCTTATAATTTCCCCGAACGGCGTATTGCTCAATTAGTTGTTTTATTCAGTAAGAATGAGTTGGGGGTGGCAAAGCTTTTGGCCGTAGATAGCTTGGAGGCGGCGAGAAAATTGTTCAAAATAGAACCTTCAGGTGATTTTTGGGAATCACATTTTTCCTTAAGTACAAAAGAAAAAGTTAAAAAATGTGCGTGGATCGGGAAAGAAACTGTTGATCTTCTGGTAATTAATGTAGTTGTTGTGTTTCTTTTTTCATATGGTAAATATTTTGGCATTCAGTCCTATATCGAAAAGGCATTACAGTTATTGGAGGAGCTTCCTGCTGAAAAAAATAATATCGTGCGGCAATTTGCTAAATATGATTGGGATGTTAAAGATGCAGGCAAGACGCAGGGAATGTTGCAGTTGAAGGAGTTTTACTGCGATAGGAAACGTTGTCTTCATTGCAGAATCGGTATGGAGATCTTAAAAAGTACCTAGTTCTTTAAAATTTCTGCAATTTCTTTATGGCCTTTTTCATACGCCAGATCCATTGGAGATAATCCGGCACTATTGATTATTCTTGTGTCGGCTCCATTTTCAAGTAAAGCAACAATAAAATCGATGTTACCATATTGGGCCGCAAAATGGAGTGGAGTTTCGCCTGTGGCCTGAATGGCATTGACATTAGCGCCCGCATCGATAAGCAATTTCCCGATTTCTTCATTGTTGTTTGCGGCGGCAATATGCAATGCTGTAGTGAGTTGTTCATTTTTCGTTACGGTGTTTGGATTCGCTCGTTTGGATAGCAATAGACGTACAATGTCTACTTTGTTGAAATATGTAGCTAAGGTTAATGGCGTAAAACCCTGCGATGACCATTCATTGATAACAGAAGGTACCTGCGAAATAATAGCCTCAAGATAGGATGTTAATCCTGCTGCACAAGCCTCATGTATAGTCATGGACTTGGTGTGTTGTAAGAGTACCCGTATGATCTGAGGTTTGTTGTAATAGCAAGCTAATAGAAGGGGCGAAATCCCATGACTTGTTGTTTCCTGTAAAAGTTCGGGATTTCCAATTAATAACAGATCTATGTCGTGGCTTTTTCCTTGTTCTATGTATTGTTCTAAAATAGAGAGATTCATGTGTTTGTTAATGTCTAAGTTCTTTACTAAAATAAACTTTATTCATGAGAATAAATGTTTAATGGGAGAGATTATTGATATTTTATGAAGCTCCATATCCGAATTAAAAGTGAGCGGTTAGCTGTTTTTGAAAGGTTTGTTAAGATGGAAAAAGCCCAAAAGGCGTGTTTTTTGATTTTTTATATACACAAATGTGTAGTAATGCACATAATATTTCCGTAAATTAAAAAGTAGATGTACTTTTGTTAAGCCCCTCCCAAGGGCATGTTTTTCATAGGTAGATGTAGGGTCGGGTGTTTCTCACTACGACCCTTTTTTTATAGCTTTGTTTTATATTTTAAAAGAGATGTCTAAAAGAAAGATAGTTATAGCTATTACGGGAGCTAGCGGCTCAATTTATGCTAAAGTTTTACTTAAAAAGCTTTTGGTGTTAAAAACACAAATCGCTGAAGTTGGTATTGTCATGTCGAATAATGCGAAGGATGTATGGCGTGCGGAATTAGGCGATGAAAGTTACCAGGATGTACCTTTCAAATTTTATGATAAAGGTGATTTTTTTGCTCCTTTTGCATCGGGCTCCGCTCGCTATGATACCATGATTGTCTGTCCTTGTTCGATGGGTACATTGTCGCGAATAGCGCATGGCATATCTTCTGATCTGACAACACGCGCTGCTGATGTCATCTTAAAAGAGCGGCGACGATTGATTTTGGTTACACGTGAGACACCTTTAAGTATCATTCACATTCAGAATATGAAACTGGTGACAGAGGCAGGTGGCATCATTTGTCCGGCATCACCTTCATTTTATAGCTTACCAAAGACGTTTGAAGAGGTAGCAGAAACCGTTGTTGATCGTATTTTGAGTCTTGCTGGATTTGACTTTAAGCATTATCAGTGGGGGGAAAATTCCTAGGTAATCGTTGCCGAAATCTATTTTTAATGTTCTTTAATAAATTTGTATTTTGTAACTTTGTTTCTCGAAATGAAGCAATCACAAGCATCAAGCGAAAAAGTTATTTATAGCTATATGATTTATAGTGATAAAGCGCCATTCTATCTGTTCACAATGCACAAGCTACGTGCTTCGATTAAAACTTTGTATCCTTTTAATTTCAATCACAATCATATATGAAAAGCTTATTGATTACTTCTGTTAAAGTAATTTTACCTGGGAATAAATTTCATCAGCAGCAAGTGGATGTATTTATTGAAGATGGAAAGATTGCACAGATTGGAAAATCTGTCAAATTAGCGGATAAAGATAGTGAGACCATTGATGGCTCCGGAAAAATATTAGCGCCTGGTTTTTTTGACTTACATGCCAATTTTGGAGAGCCTGGGCTAGAAACCAAAGAAGATATCTTAAGCGGAACAGCAGCAGCTGCTGCAGGTGGCTTCACTGGAGTAGCCGTGATGCCTAATACTGAGCCAACTATTCAAAGCCGTTCAGAGGTCGCTCTAATTGTCAATACTGCGAAAGGAAATATTGTGGATGTACATCCAATTGGTGCGATCAGCAAAAAGAGAGAAGGCAAAGAACTGGCCGAATTATTTGATATGAAGCAAACCGGGGCTGTTGCTTTTAGTGATGGAAACCGGAGTGTTCAACAAGCGGGACTAATGAGCAGAGCATTGTTGTATGCTAAGGGGTTTAATGGATTAATTTTTTCGAATGCGGAAGATGAGTCGATGGCAGGAGGAAACAAGATGAATGAAGGCGCTATGAGTACTTATTTAGGTATGAAGGGTATTCCAAACCTTGCCGAATCATTAATGGTTTCTCGCGATCTCTATCTAGCAGAATATACAGGAGCTCCTATTCATTTTGCTTCCATAAGCACACCAGAAGCTGTTGATCTGATAAAAAAAGCGAAAGCAAAAGGTCTTCAAGTCACATGCGATGTTGCCGCACATCAATTGGTGTTTACTGACGAAGATATCGTTGGTTTCGACAGCAATTACAAGGTTAGCCCCCCATTAAGAACGAAAGCAGATCTTAAGGTATTACTTAAAGGAATCAAGGATGGAACTATTGATGCTGTTGTCTCGCAACATACACCGCAAGAAGTAGAATTCAAGAATGTCGAATTCCATATTGCCAAAAATGGCATTATTGGTTTGCAGACAGTGCTGCCGCTGTTGATTCGTGCCGGATTGAACGAAGAACAAATTGTAAATAGTCTGTCCGTCAGACCAAGGCAAATTTTAGGACTTGAAGTACCTCAGATTGAAGAGGGAGCAGCAGCCAATCTTGTTTTATTTGACGCATCGAAAGCATGGAATTTCGATGAGAAAACCAATAAATCCAAATCAAAAAATTCACCTCTATTCGGAAAGACCTTAAACGGTGCTGTCGAATTGGTCATCAATAATAGTCAAATTATTAAAAACGATTAAAAACCATGGAAGCAAATATTAAAGCAGCCGTTGAGGCAGGTATATTAAATTATGGAAAGGTTGATGGAATTTCGACAGCCCCGGAATTCCTTGAAAAGATTATTCGCGTATTCAACACGGAAGTAAGCTATTTGGAAAAGTTAGAACTGTTGGACCAGTCTTTCGATGACTATCCTTTGTTTGACGAACTTCGCGAAGTATATGTTGATCTTTTATTGATGAATTTTTTCTCCAACGACGTATTGAAGCTGGAAGATGATTATTTGGATTCAGAAGAATGGGAAGCAATCGAAGATGAAACCATAGATCGTGGGACTGAATTATTGAATATTTTTCTTTATTTAGGGGAATGTAAAGACGATGAGATTGAACCTGAATTGGATGACTTCTTAAAAGAGTTTTTACTGGTTGATGAAGACGAATTTCAAGACGAGCATGAAATTTATGAAGATATCATTGCTAACCAAATTGTGGTAGATAGTCCATATGCTGAAATCGCGAAAGTCGGTAAAGGAATAAATCCGAAAAGCGAGGTATATGAACTTTTCTATCCTATTATGAGCTTCTTTAGTGAATTCAAGCCCTCTGAAAAGCAATTTGAGGAATATGCTGAAGCGTCTTCCAATAAGGCTTTTGATATTGCCCTTTACCAAATAATGAGTACTTACTATAATAAATAATTTTATGGCAGATTTAATCAACCCAAGTAATGTAGGATTTGATGCGGTAATCGACAAAAAGAAAAGTATTATCTATGGTGTCATATTGGGAATAATTTCTTTTATCCTAGGATTAATTGTCCTGTTTGTTGTCAAAGACTTAAATTCCTTCTGGGGGGTAATGTCGATGTCATTTATCGTTAATACAGCGGTTTTTGTTATCATCGCTGCCTTGTTCGCTTTCGCTCTTCGGAAAACAAATGGTGGCTACTGGAATTTTTCAATAGCATTAAAATCGATCTTTATGATGCTTGCTATTTCTACTATTATTTCCACGATCGGTACACAGCTCTATGTTAACTTCGTTAATCCAACGTTACAAGAAAAGGTTGTGACTCATACCATTAACGTAACCATTGAGTATATGGAAAAGAATAATGTTCCTGACGAAGTTATAGATTCAAAAATAGCGGAGCTTGAAAAACAAGTTGATTCTATCGGCAAAATTACCTTAGGACAAGTGTTGAAGGGGTTGGCGATCACCTTGATGTTTCAATTTGTTTTTGCATTGTTACTATCAGCTTTGACAAAGCGAGAAAAATTAGCGATTAGACAAGACGCCATTTAGTGCCTAACAAAATAAAACTGTTCCTACAAGGTATTGCTGAAAAAGTAATACCTTTGTTGGTATTATAACACTATACTTTTAGCATGATTAACATTCACATGGATATTTCTGTTGTTGTTCCTTTGTTTAATGAAGAAGAATCCTTACCCGAATTGACAGCTTGGATCGACCGTGTTATGGCGGCCAATCATTTTTCATACGAAATTATTTTAGTTGACGATGGAAGTAAAGATCATTCCTGGAAGGTTATCGAAGAGTTAAAGTTAAACAACACGAATATTTCTGCTATCAAATTCCGACGTAACTATGGAAAATCTGCAGCATTAAATGTGGGTTTTGCTGCTGCACAAGGTGATGTCGTTATTACAATGGATGCGGATCTCCAGGATAGTCCCGATGAGATTCCTGAATTGTACGACCGAATCATAAATAAGGGGGCTGACCTAGTATCGGGATGGAAACAAAAACGATATGATCCATTAACCAAAACACTACCTACCAAATTGTTTAATGGGGTGACAAGGTCGATGTCTGGAATACACAACCTGCATGATTTTAACTGTGGTCTAAAAGCCTACAAAAAGGAAGTTGTTAAAAATATCGAAGTGTATGGTGAAATGCATCGTTATATACCTGTAATTGCAAAATGGGCCGGATTTACAAATATACAAGAACAGATCGTACAGCATTATCCACGTAAGTACGGTACAACCAAATTCGGTCCTGGCCGCTTTGTGAAAGGTTTCCTCGATTTATTGTCCATATTTTTCGTTGGTAAGTTTTCGAAGAGGCCGATGCATTTTTTTGGGGTTATGGGCGTTATTAGTTTTCTGGCAGGTTTATTTATATCTATTTATCTAATTTGCCATAAATTGATAAGTATTGCCAGCGGAACACCTTTTAGAGATATAACAGATCAACCATTGTTTTTCTTTGCGCTAACCGCTATTATTTTGGGCACGCAATTATTTCTGACAGGTTTCTTGGCAGAATTAGTCTCTAGAAGCAGCTCCGATCGGAATGATTATCAAATTGAGAAAGTCATTTAAGTCGTTATGCGCATTGTGATTTTAGGATCTGCTTACCCATTAAGGGGTGGAGGGATAGCATCTTTTAATGAACGGTTAGCATCCCAATTTCAGCAGTTGGGCCATGAAGTGGATATCTACTCCTTCAGTCTGCAGTACCCAAATTTTCTTTTTCCTGGAAAGTCACAATACTCGGATGAGCCTGCACCAGAGGGACTCAATATCAAAACAAAAGTAAATTCTATCAATCCATTTAATTGGATTAGTGTGGGCAAGGAACTTAGAAATGCCAAATATGATCTTCTTATCGTACGATTTTGGATGCCCTTTTTCGGGCCGTGTTTGGGTACAATCCAGCGACAGGTTCGGAAGAATAGGCATACTAAAATAGTATGTATCGCTGATAATATAATTCCCCATGAACAGCGACCAGGGGATAAGCTATTGATCCGGTACTTTTTGAAATCTGTTGATGCTTGTCTCACCATGAGTAAAAGCGTTCTGTTGGACCTCAAATTGCTAAGCCCGAAAATGCCAGCAGTGTATACCCCTCATCCCCTTTACGATAACTATGGCACTCATCAAAGTAAAAAGGAAGCTCGTAGACTACTTAACATTGATCAAGAGGGTAAAGTGATCTTGTTCTTTGGATTTATTCGTCAATACAAAGGCTTAGATATCTTGTTGCAAGCTTTAAACGATACCAGGCTACGTGAGATGGGGGTTAAATTATTGCTTGCTGGGGAATTTTATGATGACCCTGCGTTATACTTGGATCTTATAAAGAAGTATAAACTCGAAGAGTTTATTTTTATGCATACCGATTTTATTCCAAATCAGGAGGTAGGGCGTTATTTTTCAGCCGCGGATTGTGTCGTGTTACCTTATCGTAGCGCTACGCAAAGTGGAATCACCCAAGTTGCTTATCATTTCGATCTTCCAATGATTGTAAGTAATGTCGGTGGGTTGCCCGAATTGGTTCGAGATAGTTATGTTGGTTATGTTGTCGAGCCCAAAGCAGAGGAAATCGCAGAACGCATTTTTTCTTTTTACCATTACAACAAAGAAGAACAATTTAGAACAAATATCATAGACGAAAAAAGAAAATATAGCTGGGAAACATTCGGTAATGAACTTCTTAAATTGGCGCATTGATCGCTAAGGGTTATTTTATTTGTATATAAAATCAAATTTATCTAAGTTTGGAATACTGAGGTAGAATTTTAAAAGAAGGAGAGATTTTGTTGCCGTTTACACAAAGCAGCTTAACTAAGCTAGAAGAATTTTTTAAGGAACAGGGGTATAAAGTTAGGTATGAAAAAGGGTCATTCCGTACAGGTGCTTGTATGTTGCAGACGACAAAAGTTGTAGTAGTCAATAAGTTTTCGAATCTTGAAATAAAAATCCAGTCATTGTGGAACATATTATTGGATATTGAAATTGATTCGGAAGCCATTTCTGAGAAGCTTCTTCCAATTTATGAAGAGGTATTGAAATCAAAAATTATAGCTTGAGAGTTACATTTTTAGGAACCGGAACATCCCAGGGGGTACCTGTCATAGCGTGCCAATGTCAGGTCTGCCAATCTGAAGATCAGCGTGATAAAAGATTACGTTCTTCTATCCTTATTGAATATAATCAACATACAGTAGTGGTCGATACTGGTCCGGATTTTAGGTATCAGATGTTGCGTGAGAAAGTTATGCACTTGGATGCTGTGTTAATGACACACTCGCATAAAGACCATATTGCTGGTTTGGATGATGTAAGAGCGTTTAATTATCAGCAGCATAGTTCTATTTCCATTTACGGTACAGCTGATCTACACGAAGCGCTAAGGCGCGAATTTTATTATGCGTTTACTGAAACAAAATACCCAGGAGCGCCGAGATTGGATTTGGAGGAGATAAGGGCTGGTGTATCTTTGCCTTTGTTCGGTACGGAAATTATGCCTATCGAGGTGCTTCATTATAAAATGCCAGTCTTGGGCTTCAGGATCGGAGAGTTTGCATATATCACTGATGCAAAATTTATCAGTGAAGAATCGCGGCAGCTATTGAAAGGTGTTAAGGTACTTGTTGTAAATGCACTTCAGAAAGAATCTCATATTTCCCATTTAACATTGGACGAAGCGATTGAATTTGCCTATGATATTCAGGCAGATAAAACTTATTTTACACATATAGGGCACCGAATGGGATTGCATGAAATTGTTTCAAAAGAATTGCCGAAAAATATGTTGCTAGCCTACGATAGGTTACAGCTGGAGATCAGCTAATCTATTTATTATAAAACTATATTTCCATTTTCTTTGTTATACCTATAAAATAGATTTAGGTATTAAATTATTAAAAGAAAATGGGAAATTTACTGTATATCATCGCTGTTATTTTGGTCATCATTTGGGCGATAAGTTTTTTTGGAGGTTATGCAGCTGGCAATAACATTATTCACGTCCTTTTGGTGATTGCAATTATTGTGGTATTATTGCGTGTCATCCGTGGTAACGCGTAATACATTTCAAATCAAATTTAAATAAAGCTGGGCAATTTGTAGATCTTGAGGGTAGGTGATCTTTATATTTTTAGCATCACCTTCAATAATAGCGATACTGTTGCCCATCTTCTCTACCACAGACGCATCATCCGTAAAAAGGGGGTCTTCCACTTGCTGATATGATTTTAGTAGCAACTCTCCATGAAATACCTGCGGAGTTTGTATTAACCAGGTATGGTTTCTATCTAAAGCAGAATTAAAGGAAACATCTCCCATGCGGACGGATTCAATACTCTTTTGTCCCAAAACAATTGCCTGATGGGCATAAGCGCCTTGAAATGCTTTGTTCACTAGCTCTTCAGTAATAATAGGACGAGCGCCATCGTGTACTGCAATATAATCTTCTGAACGGATTTTGAAATTTTCCTCAATGTAATTAATTCCATTTTTAACACTTTCGAATCGGGTTCGACCACCATAAGTGAGATGGATAGGTAAAGTAAAGTCATGTTCCGAACACAGTTCATTCCACAATTCCTCCATTACCTCACTGATCACTAGTATTACTTCCGATACAATCTTACATTGACAAAATCGATTAATTGTATGCATGACAATGGGCAGTTCATTTAAGCAAAGAAACTGCTTTGGAAGGTCGCTATTCATTCTGCTTCCTGTTCCGGCTGCAACGATTATGACAAAGTTCATGTTATTGAAAGTTAAGATTTATAAAAAACGTGGATAGCTTGAGACTATCCACGTTTTTTATTTATTATTAAACATAGGATTAAACGATTAACATCGCATCGCCATAGCTATAGAATCTATATTTTTCCTTCACAGCAACTTCATATGCATTCATTACATTTTCATAACCTGCAAACGCGGCAATCATCACAAGCAAAGTGGATTCCGGTGTATGGAAATTTGTGATCATGGAATTTGCAATACTGAAATCGTAAGGCGGATAAATAAACTTACTTGTCCAATCCGATGCCGCCTTTAAATGATGGTCAGCAGACACAGAAGATTCTATTGCCCGCATAGAAGTCGTTCCTACAGCACATACGCGACGTTTGTTGTCGATAGCTTTATTGACAACTTTTGCAGCTTCGTCAGTTATGATAAACTGTTCAGAATCCATTTTATGTTTAGTTAAATCTTCCACTTCAACAGTACGAAAAGTTCCAAGACCAACGTGAAGAGTAACCTCTGCAAAATCAACGCCTTTCAATTCTAAGCGTTTCATCAATTCTCTAGAGAAATGAAGTCCCGCTGTAGGAGCGGCAACAGCCCCTTCATTTTTTGCATAAATAGTTTGGTAGCGGAATTTGTCTTCTGGTGTAGCTTTACGCTTGATGTATTTAGGTAGTGGTGTTTCACCTAAGATCTCGATATTACGGCGGAACTCTTCATCGGTACCATCAAATAAAAACCGGATCGTACGGCCCCGAGAAGTTGTATTATCCACTACTTCAGCAACCAATAAGTCTTCATCGCCGAAATATAATTTATTGCCAACACGTATTTTGCGTGCAGGATCGACCAATACATCCCAAAGGCGAAGCTCATTGTTCAATTCACGCAGCAAGAAAACTTCAATCGTAGCTCCAGTTTTCTCTTTATTCCCATAAAGACGCGCTGGAAAAACTTTAGTATTGTTTAAAATCATGACATCTTTGTCATCGAAATAATCCAATACATCTTTGAAAATTTTGTGTTCAATTTTACCACTATCTCTGTGTAGGACCATCAAGCGCGATTCGTCACGATTTTCAGAAGGTTCAGAAGCAAGTAATGATTCTGGTAAGTTGAATTTAAATTGAGATAACTTCATCTTTAATGATATATATTTTAATGTCTACCTTTTAGTGCATTACAGTGCACCAAATATTAGGTTGCAAAAAGCATACAAAGTTATAACTTTTTTGGGTATAGAAGGGCGGTAATTCTAATTTATGTAGATATTTTTAACGATTTTGACATTAAATCAAAACTATATTGTATTTTAGAATACAAATTATGCTATTCTTTAGATTGATATTGGAGAGTTGTCAGTTTGCTTTTTCGGCATTAAAAGACAATCGTACACGCACCTTACTGTCGCTGTTGGGTGTGACCATTGGTATTTTTACGATTATTGGCGTATTCTCCGCTGTAGATACACTTCGAAATAATATCGAGGAGTCAGTAAAGAAGATAGGAAGCAAAACTCTCTACATAGAAAAATGGCCTTGGGATGGAGGACCAAATTTCCCCTGGTGGAAGTACTTGAATAGACCGGAACCCACATATAATAATTACTTGGATTTAAAAAGCCGAATGACGACTGCTGAATATATGGCTTATATGATCAATATTGGCAATACGACAATAAAATATAAAAGTAATTCTGCACAGGGCTCATCGGTTAATGCCGCGACCTATGAAAACCTATATATTCAAAATTTAAATATCGTAGATGGCCGTTACTTTGCCGAAAGTGAATCGAGGGGGGGCGCCCTCGTGACTGTATTGGGGGCCAATATAGCGGAAGGACTTTTTCCTAATGATGAACCGGTTGGTAAATATATCAACATGCTAGGCCGAAAAATTCAAGTTATTGGAGTGTTAAAGAAAGAAGGAAATGGTGTATTAATCAATACCTCACCTGATGATACCGCCTTTATTCCATTTGAGCTCGCGAGGAATTTGGTCAATTATGATAATTTTTCACCAAGTATAGCGATGGTAATTAAACCGAACTATACGCTGGCTGAAGCAGAGAGTGAAGCAAAGACACTTATGCGTTCAATTCGTCGTATATCTCCTCAACGGGAGGAAAATTTTTCTATTAATCAGACAACAATGATTACAGGTGCACTGGATCAGCTTTTTGGAATAATTAATCTTGCGGGTTTTTCGATTGGTATTTTTTCAATCCTAGTCGGTGGTTTCGGTATTGCCAATATCATGTTTGTCAGCGTTAAGGAGCGTACACACATCATCGGAATTCAAAAGGCGCTGGGAGCCAAAAATTTCTTTATCCTTTCTCAGTTTTTAATAGAATCTATCGTGCTCTGCCTCTTGGGGGGAGGAATAGGTCTGATCGTTGTTTATTTTTTAGCATTTCTTGTGCAGGCTGCGACTGGTGTTGCTATCGTCGTTAGTTTGAAAATGGTTATCCTGACAATTTCACTCTCTACTTTTATCGGGCTAATATCCGGCATTGTTCCTGCTTTAATGGCTTCTCGATTGGATCCCGTGGAAGCTATCCGAAGCAATTAAAGAGAAGATATGTTTAAAAAAGCTCAATTTTCGATACTGCAGGGATTTTGGCTTTTAACTTTTGCCTATAGCTGTATGCTAATGGTAGAGATTACACTGCGCTACCGTGGGTTTGAGCTGGATGCTAACTTATTACTGATCAAGCAAACTGAAATAGAAGAACTTTGGTGGTATCGCTACGTCTTTTATGTCCATGTCTGTACTGCCATCTTCGCGCTGCCGGCTGGCTTCACCCAGTTTAGTAATTACCTATTGAATAAATATCCGCGATTACATAGAAGTATAGGATATTTGTATGTATACGCCATTTTGGTTTGCGCCGCTCCTTCAGGATTACTGATTGGTTTGGTTGCGAATGGTGGGATAACATCTATTATTGCATTTGAATTACTGGGATTGGGATGGTTTTATTTTACCTACCAGGCAGTTCATTTTGCGCGTCAGAGAAAATTTAATAAACACCACGATTTTATGATCCGTAGCTTTGCATTAACCTGTTCTGCACTGACACTACGTTTTTGGAAACTGGCTTTAGTCTATTTGTTCCAGCCCAATCCAATGGACGTCTACCAGATTATCGCATGGCTGGGATGGATACCAAATTTGTTATTGGCGGAATTTATTATTTATCAAAAAAATCAAAAATTATGAAGAGAAATATTTGTTTAGTGTTATTGCTTGTGGTCATTGTAGGATGTAAGGAAGGGAGAGGCAGAAAGAATGAAGCCCCCGGAACAAAAGATAGCGTTTTTGTTGAGCATGAGGCACATCAGGAACTATACGGCAACTGGGTGGGAGAATTTGTAGTTGATGAAAATACACTGGAAGAAGGGGACGGTTTGCCAATTACAGATTATTCTCCAAAGATAAATTTGACCATAAAAAAAATCACAGATAAGGGGCGTGTATTCGGACAGAATGTGGTGAAAGGAAATCTGCGTTCTTTTGTGGGAAAGCTGGAAGAAAACGGTAGTGACTTTCGGCTATTGTTGGATGAGCCCGGCGATAAAAAGTCCGATGGCCGTTTTGAAATTAAGCTTAATCATGATACGTTAATTGGCAGTTGGACTGCCTACGATCCAGGGGTAAAGATAAAAAAACGAAGTTTCAAACTGTTGAAAAGCAATTCGCATATAATCCTAATCTGATGCTGAAAAATCAGGATGAGGAAAATGGGACTTTGGTTGACTGGATTAACGAAAAGAGAAAAGAGGAAACCGATGTAGATGGAGATTCAACTTATACATACGTTATACAATATTATAGGTCGGCATCCCCTGCAGTTTTTACGGTCAATGCATCTAAACAAAAGTTGACCGAGAAAGACCTGAAAAATCTTAAGAAATTGGATCTGGAGATTATTCGGAATACGATTTTTGCCCGACATGGCTATGCGTTTACTAAACCAAGCATTCGCCAATTTTTTGAGCCTGTAGACTGGTATGTGCCTATTTCAAAAGATGTGAATGCAGATTTGAGTCCATTGGAAAAAGATAATATCGCTTTATTGACGAGATTTGAAAAATATGCAACGGATAATTATGACACCTTTGGAAGATAAGGTATAAAATCCATTCCGAAACATTCGAAAGATCAATTTCACAAAAAGGGCTTTACATTGTAAAGCCCTTTTTGTGATTTAAACGGTCTATGTTTTATCATTTTTTTCGAATGGAAATCGCATTTTTATGCGCCTGCAAACCTTCAAGTTCAGCGAGTATTTCAACTACAGTCCCAAGGTGTTGGAGCCCAGTTTCGCTAATATGTTGGAAAGTAACTTTTTTTACAAAAGAATCCACCGATACGCCCGAGTAGGAGCGTGCATATCCCGATGTAGGCAGCGTATGATTAGTACCCGAAGCATAATCACCCGCGCTTTCCGGGGTTAAGTGTCCTAAAAATACTGAACCAGCGTTACTGATATAGCGTGTTATAGACTCCCATTGGTCCGTTTCCAAAATAAGGTGTTCCGGAGCGTAATCATTTGAAAATTGTAGCGCTTCATGAAGGTTATCAACAGTTACCGCATAAGAATTGTCAATAGCTTTTGCAGCAAGTTCCTTGCGCGGTAAGACCGCCAATTGGGCTGCCAGTTCTGTGTTGACCGCATCAACTATAGCCGTAGAAGTTGCAACCAAGACAGCTTGGCTGTCGACGCCGTGTTCGGCTTGTGCCAAAAGATCGGCGGCAATAAAAGCCGGATTAGCCGAGTCATCAGCGACGACTAATACTTCGGATGGGCCGGCAGGCATATCTATGCTAACATTTGCCAGACCCTGTATAATGGATTTTGCCTTTGTGACAAATTGATTTCCAGGGCCAAAAATCTTATCGACTTTGGGTATTGTCTGTGTTCCAAATCCCATAGCAGCAACAGCCTGAGCACCTCCAACCAAGTATATTCTATTTATCTTCAGTAATTTTAAACAAAAAGCGACAAACCCATTAATTTTTCCGTTGGATTGGGGGGGAGAACAAACGACAATTTCTTTGCACCCAGCTATTCTTGCGGGAATACCAAGCATTAAAAGTGTGCTAGGTAAGACCGCTGATCCTCCAGGGATATAGAGACCGACTTTTTCAATAGGGCGCACCTCCCGCCAGCATTTTACGCCGGGCATGGTTTCAACAGTGCGTTCTCTTTTTAATTGCGTACTATGGAACTTATGAATATTTTGAAAAGCAATTTCCAGTGCTCTTTGCTGATCACGGTCTATGGTAGATGCTAACGCATCGATATCGTCCTCGTCCAAATACAGTCGCTCGAGTTCAACATTGTCAAATTTAGCAGCATATTCGCGTAACACGACATCTCCTTGCTGGCATACCTGTTGAATAATTTCCTGGACAACCTCTTGTATCGCATTGTTCGGATCCGTGTTCCTGGCAACCAGTTGTTGAATTTCGGATTTTCCTAACGTCTTGTAATCATATTTTTTTAACATGGTTGTATAAGTGCATCAAGTTTAAAGAATGATTTTTTCAACGGGCATCACAACGATACCTTGGGCACCTTCAGCTTTTAATTTGTTGATCTTATCCCAAAAGTCATCTTCGGTGATAACGGTATGTACGGCTACCCAGCCTTCTTCTGCAAGTGGAACAACCGTAGGGCTCTTAACGCCGTGGAGTAAAGAAGTAATAGCTGGCAAATTCTTCTTTTCGACATTCAATACCACATATTTGGTTTCTTTTGCTAAAAGAACAGATTCGATGCGTTGTACTAATTCAGTCAAAACTTCATTACCCTCTAATCCTTTTCTTCCCACCAAAATGGCTTCTGAATTCTTCACATCAGCAAAAGGTTTCAAACCATTGCTTTTTAACGTTCCACCCGTAGATACGATATCACAGATTGCATCACTAAGGCCCAAGCCGGGAGAAATCTCAACGGAGCCAGAGATCAAACGGATGTCTGCATTAATATTGTACTCGTTTAGAAAGTTCTTGAGGATATTTGGATAAGAGGTCGCGATTGCTTTACCATTAAGGTCTTTAATGTCCTGAATGCTACTATCTTTGGGGATAGCTAATTTCAATGTGCATTTTCCAAAACCGAGCCTCTTGATGTATTCTACTTGGGATTCAGTCTCATCAATGATGTTTTCACCGACGATACCAAGATCGGCTATGCCTTGTTCTACATAACCCGGAATATCATCGTCTCTCAAAAACAATATTTCCAATGGAAAATTTCCCACAGTGGTAATTAAAGAGCTCTTGTAGTTCTCGAAGTCTAAACCACAGTTTTTCAGTAATTGAACAGATTTTTCGTTTAACCTACCCGATTTTTGGATAGCAATTTTAAGATTTTTCAACGCTTTATAATGTTAGCAGTAAATTATTAATAATAAGAAATCAAACAAGAGGGAAGGTATTCTACGTAAGAACACATTAAATTAACATATCGCCACAACGGCGATGATGGAAATGAAAATGATGTACGTAAGTATAAACCATGTTTGTATTAATAACTGTAAGCAAATGTATAGTAAATTAATTGGAAATCCAAGGCCATCATTTTAAAATTGTCATCTAAACAGGCTTATTATTAAGCGGATTCTAATTTGGATACAAAAATAAGTGGAAAATATGGCGAGTGTAGACTACATGCCAAATCTGGGCGTATGACAATACTGATTTGATAGCTTGGAGCATACTGTTTCGTATACTTTACAGACCAGTAATGAGTTTGATTCAAATTTAAACGTCTTTAATAAGGTGACAACTCACATAAATTTCCTTATTTTTAAGGGGTGAAGAAATTATAAATAGAGAGATTATTTACTGGATGAAAAGATTAGTTTTTATTTTTGTTTGCTGGTTGAATTGTTCCTATATCGGCGCTGTAGCGCAGGAAATACCTGCTTCTACATTAGATATCCGGATATTGGAGTCGATTGCTGAAACCAGGACTGTGCCTCAAACACAAACATTTAAAGTGCTTTCTGATATCAATAATTATGTTCAGATTGCAGTTCCCGTCGGTTTACTGGTTGCTGGTGCAGTCAATGATGATAAAATAATGCGTCAGAATGCTTTGTATGTTGCTAGCAGTACGGCTGTAACTGCTTTGGTGAATGTGGGTTTGAAACATTTGTTTAAGCGCAGTAGGCCTTTTAAAAAATATCCTAATTTCATATCGGTTCGTACGGCCAGTGGATATTCCTTTCCCTCTGGGCATACGTCTTCCGCTTTTGCTACCGCAACTGCTTTGTCACGTGCCTATTCGAAGTGGTACGTCGTCGCCCCATCCCTTTTATGGGCAAGTAGTGTTGGTTATTCACGGATGTATTTGGGCGTACATTTTCCCACCGATGTATTGGCTGGTGCTGCACTGGGAACAGGAGCAGCATTCGCTTTAGATGGATTAAAGAGATAATATAAAAAGAAAAAATGATGCAACAGGTTGTTAAAATATTAGTTGTTGGATGTGGAAATATGGGCGCATCTCATGCAAGGGCTTATCACGATTTAGATGGCTTTCAAATTGTAGGTCTAGTAGCTCGTGGAGAGAGCAAAGGTAAGCTGAATGAAGAATTGGGAGGAAACTATAAATTATTCTCGTCTTATGAGCAGGCACTTCAGGAAACGAAACCGGATGCCGTGTGTATAGCCACCTATCCAGATACGCATAGAGATTATGCTATAAAAGCCTTTCAGGCTGGGGCTCACGTCTTTATCGAGAAGCCTATAGCTGAAAACGTAATTTCAGCACAGCAGGTAGTGGATGCGGCAATAAAATACGATAGAAAATTGGTTGTTGGTTATATCTTGAGATACCATCCATCCTGGATCAAGTTCATCGAGATTTCTAAAACGATGGGAAAGCCACTTGTTATGCGTATGAACCTCAATCAACAGAGTCATGGATATATGTGGGATGTGCATAAAAATTTAATGTCTAGTTTAAGTCCCATTGTTGATTGCGGGGTCCACTATATTGATGTCATGTGTCAAATGGTGGGCGCAAAACCATTGTATGTATCTGCAATAGGTGCACGATTAACCGATGAGATTCCAGCTTGGAACTATAACTATGGGCAACTTCAGTTGCATTTTGAGGACGGTTCTGTAGGATGGTACGAAGCCGGATGGGGGCCAATGGTGAGTCAGAACGCTTTTTTTGTAAAAGATGTTTTTGGACCAAATGGTGCAGTTTCCATTGTCGCTAACAAAGCCAGCGATGAGGGGAAATCGGATTCGGTCGCCTCCCACACACAAACGGAAAGCCTAAGAATACATTATAGTGATTTAGATTCAGCCAATGAATTTAAGAAGGCCGATGAATGGATTAACTTATCGGATGAGCCTGATCATCAAGAATTATGTAATCGGGAGCAGCTATTCTTTCTGCGGGCAATTTTAGAGAATTTGGATCTTACTGATTCAATGGAAGATGCTATCAACAGTCTGCGAATCGCTTTGGCATGCGATGAAGCTGTGAAAACTAGATTGATGATAAAGTTGTAGTGCTTTTTTATTAAATATCTTGTGAATATTGTACTAGAATATACAGCAAGAAAGCGCTTAAATAAAAAAATAGCTTAAAAAAATAGACTTTTTGGTCTGTCTTTTGTTATTTAGCTACATATTTAACATTCTTATGAATAATTTACTCAAAGTTGCACTATTATTTGGATTATCAATTTCGACAACTTATGCGCAAGATAAGCAATGGCAGATGGAGTTGGTTTTTAAAGGTGAAGTGTCGCCTGAAAAGTTTGAAAATGACGTTCCAGAATTTGCAAAGGAGTTTTATGAGCCATTTCTGAAAGGAAAAATGGCTTATCTGAATGTAGAGGTTTTGGCTGATGCCGATTATTCTTCCACTATAGTGAATCAAAAGGCACATGCTGTTTTAAATCGAAAGTTAGCAAAAACGTATTCGTATTCAGCAGGAGATGATGTCGTCACTGCTGAAGCATATCATCCATCGTATAAGATTGTTGGTGTAAAGCCGGAAGAATCCGAAGGCCCTTATGTGCAGCTGCAAGATATGGGCGAAATAGAATCAATAGCGGGCATTACCTGTAAAAAAGCAAAGTTGTTTTTTAAAAACAATGCGGATTCGGCTATCGCAACCGTTTGGTATTCGGAAGCAGTACCGACTTATTATTTGACTGCCTTTCCATTTATAAATGATTTGCCTGGTGGTGTGCTTAAATTGTCTTTAGGTGAAAGCAATGAGCTTGGTTTCGAAACAACAAAAGTGGCCAATACATCTTTTGTTGCAGACTTTCAATTGCCTAAAAACGCGAAGGTTATTGATATCTCCGGGGGAGATAATGATAGCCAGGCAGAAGATGTCGGTTTATTTGAAGACACTTTTCCATTGGATAGATCACTTAAATGGACGATGGTTAAGGATAAAAATACCAATGATGAATATTATGGTATAAAAAACACGGCAGGAGAAGAAGTATTGCCTTGCTCTCTTTTCTCTTTAGCATACTTTAACGATCAAACTGCCATTGTTTCAGATAAAGATAATTATTTTTGGTTATTGGATAAGAAGGGGGGAAAGGTAAATAAAGAAGGATTTGACTGGCTGACGCCAGCAAATCAAAAAATTGCCATATTCCAAAAAGACGGTAATTTTGGATTGGTCACAGAAGAAGGGAAAATTCTGCTCGATAAGAAAGAAAACATCAGTAAATTTTTGGACAATTATCTGATGTTCTCTGAAAATGGTAAAATTGGATTGCTGGATGAACAGGGAAAGATTATATTAAAAGCGAATCTACTATTTCTAGATGCTGATCACGTCGGGAATGTTTTGATTCGCGAGAAAGAGGGCGAAGAAACGAAGAAGATGGACTTAAATACTTTCTTAAATTCTTATGTTAAGTAATTTTAAATCCATACAATCTATGTTTTAGCGGTTACAAAAAAAGGC
>DGIS01000025.1:269776-295956 GCA_002386525.1 Sphingobacterium sp. UBA4616 | reverse complement strand
GCCTTTTTTTGTAACCGCTAATTGAGAAGATATCCAATTATTAGGGAATGTTTAAAAACTTATGTGTTTGTAGCGAAATATCCCATTTCGGATTTTCTTTTACATATTCAATAATAAAAGGGGTCATTTCTTTTGATTTTGACCATTCAGGTTGAAGATATAATCTGCAGTTTGGTCCAACGAGTTGTCCGTATTCTTCTCCCCATGCGAAATCGCTTTTATTGAAAACGATCACTTTAAGTTCACCAGCAGCTTCTAATACATCTTTGCGAGGCGCTTTGAATTTCTTAGGCGATAAACATATCCAGTCCCATTCACCACTCAGAGGATACGCACCCGAGGTTTCAATAAAGGTCTTAATGCCCGCCTGATGGAGTCCTTTCGTTAGGTAATCCAAATTATAGATAAGAGGTTCTCCACCTGTAATGACAACTGTTTTCGCAGGATATTTGTTTGCGTTTTCGATGATCGAATCTGCTGTTGTAAGCGGATGTATCGAAGCATCCCAGCTTTCCTTTACATCGCACCAGTGGCAACCCACATCGCAGCCCCCCAATCGTATGAAATAAGCAGCAGTCCCGGTGTGGTAGCCCTCACCCTGAATAGTGTAAAATTCTTCCATTAAGGGCAATAGTGTTCCGTCTTCTGGTACTTGATTTGACATAATTAAAATTTCAGTCTGCAAAAGTAGCAAATATTAATGAGATGCTCAATTTGTCAACTGGCTTTTATCGGGCTTGCTATCATTTTTTAGTCATTCCAATTAACTATTGGATTTATTTATCACATTACTTTACAATAAACTGCTTTCGGAGGTGTAGTGGTAATCTCAACAGCGAGTCAAATGGATACCACTTAGTATACTAACAACGAGAAAACACTCCTTTTACAGGGGGATAAAAGGGGGATACAAGGGTATACCCCTGTTATCCCCCTGTTAACCCCTTGTTATTACCCTGTCAATGTTTAAATTGGTGCGAAGTAATTATTACAACTTACTCCAAGGAGTGAGTGGCTTTCCTTGGCCATAATACCGGTGCCCCACTCGAGTGTAAAATAGAAATGAGCAAGAGAACAATTATAATTAGGCCAAATAGGTAAAATGTATTTAATTGATGGGCGGGAGTGAAAGGAGGGCTGGCACGAGTACAGCGGCCCGTTCAGCACAAAGACATATTATTTATCAAAAATTTTACTAAATTTGTGACACAATTTATTTATTGAAACATAAGTGTAATAACATAATTGTACATGTTGTTTTATGTTTTCTATTTTTTAACGATTTAAAGATCATAGTTGTAAATGATTGATATTACACTACCTGATGGTTCCGTAAGAGCGTATAAACAAGGGATCACTGCTGCAGAGATTGCGTTATCAATCTCGGAGGGGCTTGCAAGAAACGTCCTTGCTGCCGAAGTAAATGGTGAAGTGTGGGATTCTGCCCGTGCTATTGAAAATGACGCTACTGTCAAGTTATTGACCTGGAATGATACCAAAGGTAAATCCACTTTTTGGCATTCTTCAGCCCACTTATTGGCTGAGGCTTTGGAGGCATTATATCCTGGGATTAAATTTGGTATTGGTCCCGCGATTGAAACCGGATTTTACTACGATGTTGATTTTGGTGATCGTGAATTCTCGTCTGATGACTTTAAAGCGATCGAAGACAAGATGCTGGAGCTGGCCAAACGAAAAGAAACATTTGAACGTAAAGCTGTTTCGAAATCGGATGCATTTGCTTACTTTACTGAAAAAGGAGATGAGTATAAGCTAGATTTAATCAAAGATTTGGAAGATGGAAAGATTACTTTCTATACTCAAGGGGAATTTACAGATTTATGTCGTGGCCCTCATATTCCAAATACTGGGTTTATCAAAGCGATTAAATTGACTAATGTTGCCGGTGCTTATTGGAGAGGTGATGAGTCTCGCAAACAGTTGACACGTATTTATGGTGTTACGTTCCCGAAGGCATCGGAGCTTACAGAATATTTGAAATTTATAGAAGAGGCGAAAAAACGCGATCACCGTAAACTGGGGAAAGAGTTGGAACTTTTTGCTTTTTCTGAAAAAGTTGGCGCGGGGCTGCCTCTTTGGTTGCCTAAAGGTGCTGCATTACGTCAAAAGCTTATAGATTTTTTACAGAAGGCACAGTTGAACTCAGGGTATGAACCTGTTGTTACTCCTCATATTGGGCATAAACAACTCTACGTGACTTCTGGACACTATGAGAAATATGGTGCAGACTCATTTCAACCAATAAAAACTCCTATCGAAGGTGAAGAGTTTTTATTGAAACCCATGAATTGTCCGCATCACTGTGAGATTTATAAAGTAAAACCACGTTCTTATAAGGATTTACCTGTCCGTTTCGCTGAATTTGGTACGGTATATCGTTATGAGCAATCTGGTGAGCTTCATGGTTTAACAAGGGTCCGTGGGTTTACTCAGGATGATGCGCATTTGTTTTGCCGTCCAGATCAGGTTAAAGATGAATTTAAAAAAGTAATTGATTTAGTTCTTTATGTATTTGGCGCGCTTGGATTCAATGATTATACTGCACAGGTATCGTTACGTGATCCTGAGAATCGCACAAAGTATATTGGTACCGACGAAAACTGGGCTTTGGCTGAGTCTGCAATTATTGAAGCCGCAGAAGAGAAAGGGTTACCAACCGTAGTGGAATATGGTGAAGCTGCTTTCTATGGGCCTAAACTAGACTTTATGGTGAAGGATGCTTTAGGACGTAAGTGGCAATTGGGAACGATACAAGTAGATTATAATTTACCTGAACGTTTTGAATTAGAGTATACTGGGAGTGACAATATGAAACATCGTCCAGTAATGATCCACCGTGCACCGTTTGGATCTTTAGAACGTTTTGTGGCTGTATTGATTGAACATTGCGCCGGGCAGTTTCCGTTATGGCTTGCGCCTGAGCAATTTATCGTCTTACCAGTGTCAGAAAAATACGAAGAATATGCGCAAAATGTTTTAAATTCGCTAAATAATTCCGATATTCGCGGACTGATAGACTTACGTGACGAGAAAGTGGGCAGAAAAATCAGAGACGCCGAAGTGAAAAAGCTTCCTTATATGTTGATTGTTGGGGAGAAAGAGGTAGAAAATGGCACAGTTTCTGTACGTAAACATGGCTCAGTGGAATTAGGAACTATGACTGCTGAGGCATTTAGAGATATATTAATTAAGGAAATAACCGTTTAATTTTTAAACATTTGGCATTAAAAAGACCAGGTGGTCCAAGACCACCAATGAGAAAGAAAGAACCAGATCACCGCATTAATGAGTTAATCAAGGTACCTGAGGTACGCTTGGTGGGAGATAATGTGGAACAAGGAGTTTTCCCTACGCGCAAAGCGTTAGAGTTGGCTGATGAGTTGGAACTTGATTTAGTGGAGATTTCGCCAAATGCTGTACCGCCGGTTTGTAAGATTATCGACTACAGTAAGTTTGTTTACGAACAGAAGAAGAAACAAAAGGAAATCAAAGCTAATGCAAAACAGACTGTTATTAAAGAAATTCGTTTCGGACCTAACTCTGGTGAGCATGATTTTGAGTTCAAATTAAAACATGCAATTAAGTTTCTAGAAAGTGGAGAGAAAGTGCGGGCGTATGTACATTTTAAGGGCCGTGCTATTGTACACAAAGATCAAGGTGAGATTTTATTGTTACGCTTCGCTCAGGCTTTGGAAGATTATGGAAAAGTGGAGCTTTTACCGAAATTAGAAGGTAAGCGCATGTTTTTAACAGTAGCTCCAAAGGCTCCAAAAAAATAAAAAGAATTCTAACAGATTGATATAAAATTTATAAGTATTATGCCAAAAGTTAAAACCAATTCCAGCGCAAAGAAACGTTTCAAATTGACTGGAACAGGTAAAATTGCAAGAAAAAATGCTTTCAAAAGCCACATCTTGACAAAAAAGAGCACAAAACGTAAACGTAACTTAACACAAACAAGTTATGTATCTGATGGCGATATGGGCAACGTAAAACGTATGCTTGCTATCGGTAAATAAGTTTTATTCGATTTTATTTAATAATAATTTTTTAACCGGGTATAGGGTCGTAAGTTCATTGAAATACATGGCACCTTCTACCAAACTAATTTTAAAAATATGCCACGTTCGGTTAACGCAGTAGCTTCTAGAAGAAGACGCAAAAAAATCCTAGGCCTTGCAAAAGGGTACTTTGGATCACGTAGCAAAGTTTATACTATTGCTAAAAATACAGTAGAAAAAGGTTTACAATACGCTTACCGCGATCGTAAAACCAAAAAACGCGAGTTTAGAGCTTTATGGATTCAACGTATCAACGCTGGAGCTCGTCAACACGGAATTTCTTATTCCCAATTGATCGGTAAATTAAATGCTAAAAATATTGGTTTGAACCGTAAGGTTTTAGCTGACTTAGCTTTAAATAACCCAGAAGCTTTCAAAGCAGTTGTAGACGCAGTAAAATAGAGTTTTTAATCCGCTATCAATTTGTTAGAGATATTAAAGGAGCCTAAAAGGCTCCTTTTTTTGTTTTAATGACCTAACTCAATGCTATACTTGATTTTATTTCCAATTGCCTAATGCTACTTTTAAAAGAATTACAATAATATATTATCGCTCCTCTCCCTGTATTATTTTTAATTAGGTTTGATTTTTGCTAATCTATAAAAAAGCAAATGATGAACTTGAGAACAATTATATTTGGATTTTCGCTTCTAGTGGTCGGGAGCGTGATGATTGCAGCTATGGATCCAGCTTCCAAAGCTGTAAACAACGTTGTTGTTAATCAGCAAGCAAAAGTCATCTTGATTGAAGGCGTGAACAATAACCGTACGATAGAGGCCAAAGCAGGAGAGGTCGTGCAAATAAGTGGAGCTGACAATAAAGTGGCCATCCGTGGCAATGTGAGCAAATTGATTATTGAAGGGAAAGGGAATATGGTAACGGGGAATGATATTGCCGCAATTACGATAGAAGGCGCAGACAATATGGTTAATATTGGCTCAGTAGAGACTGTTCAAATTGAGGGGATCAAAAACCATGTTCATTACAGGTCTACAAAAAATAAATCTGGACAGGTGAAAGTGTCTACAGAAGGTGCAGACAATATGGTAATGAAAGTGAAATAGTATATAAAGGAAAATGGGCTAATACAACAAGTATTAGCCCAACGTTCCACTATTTTTTATCATTACAATTTACTTTCTCTTTTTTTCTTTTTCTTGACAACTTTAGGCATGTGAGCTTGCTTTAACTCGTATTGTCTTTCAATGTATTGTATTATTTCGGAGGCGATATCCTTTTTGGTTGCTTTCTCAATACCTTCCAAACCAGGAGATGAATTAACCTCGAGTACTAAAGGACCGCGATCTGAAGGGATCATATCCACCCCACAAACTGTAAGTCCCAATTGTGCCGCTGCAGCAACTGCTGTTTCTCTTTCGGCTTTACTTAACCGGATAATCTGAGCTGTTCCACCACGGTGTATATTAGACCTAAACTCACCTTCCTTAGCTGTGCGTTTCATTGCGCCAACTACTTTTCCGTCCACCACGAATGCGCGAATATCAGAGCCCTTAGATTCTTTTATGAACTCTTGAATAAGAATATTGTTGCCAAGACCGTAGAACGCTTCAATAACAGAAGACGCAGCTTTCTTAGTTTCAGCAAGTACAACACCGATACCTTGGGTTCCCTCCAATAGTTTTATGACTAAAGGTGCTCCGCCAACCATACTGATGAGATCATCTACATCGGAGGCTGTGCGTGCAAAACCTGTAATCGGGAGTCCGATACCTGCGCCAGATAAAATTTGTAGACATCTTAATTTGTCCCGGGATCGGGTAATGGCTTGACTGGGATTGGCAGAAATAACATCCATGACCTCAAATTGTCTGACAATTGCAGATCCATAGAATGTTACTGAAGCTCCTATGCGAGGAATGATCGCGTCAATATCACTAAGATCCTGTCCTTTGTAATGGATACTGGGTTTACCTTGCTGAATACCGACATAACACTTGCTGTGATCAATGACGACACATTCGTGCCCTCTTTGTTGTGCGGCTTCTACGAGACGACGAGTTGAGTATAAACTCTTTACTGTCGATAATACGGCAATTTTCACGATTTGTATATTGAGTATATTTTATGCTAAGATAACAAAATAGCTTGGCTATTTGTTTTATTTTACCAGGGTCTTCCTGGATAGATTTTCTTTGGAAACATCAACCAAAAATCTTTTGTATAAGAAATTTTTACCCAAAAGCATGGGATAAGTCATCTGAGATCGATTTCTAAACGAGATCTTAATGTTAAATACCTGATTGTATAATGCAGCTGTTGTGCGGATATAGAAGCGCTTTTCTTCTTGACCGAATGAACTTTTTACCAGTTTTGTTCTATAGAGTTTTAACTTGAGCGTTTTTGTTTCTTTTGTCTCAAAATTTATGATAAGTTCGCAGATAATCCAGTCCTGACCATCTTCCTTAACTACCTTGTACGAGTTGCAGTGTAGTACCGATGAAGCAGCGCCGGTATCGACTTTTGCTTCTATACCATATATTCCCAATTCAGGTAAATCAAGGGTCTCTTTCCAACCCACAAGAAGTTTTTCTTTCATTTATACCAAATTGAAAAAATAGCCCTGTCCCATGTATAAGCAGGGGACAGGGATAAAATCTTTTATTCGTAGATAAATTCTCCGTAAGGAGAGGTTATAGTTACTCTTTTACCTGTAGATTCTTCTACCCGGCCTATGATCTGAGCCGGAATTCCGAATGACTCTGAAATGGCGATGATATCCGATGCAATCGATTCTGGGACATATAATTCCATACGGTGTCCCATATTGAATACTTTGTACATTTCTTTCCATTCCGTATCGGATTCTTTCTGTATCAATTCAAAAAGGGGTGGGATAGGGAAAAGATTGTTTTTTATGACGTGAACATTATCGACAAAGTGTAATACCTTCGTTTGTGCTCCACCCGAACAATGTACCATACCATCAATTTGCGAGCGGTACTTGTCTAGTATTTGCTTAATTACAGGCGCATAAGTACGCGTAGCAGAAAGAACCAACTTACCCGCGGTTATTTTTTCTCCTGTTTCCACTTCGATCTCATTGGTAAGAGCTTGGCTTCCTGCAAAGACCAACGGATAAGGAACAGCTGGATCATACGCCTCAGGATATTTTTCAGCTACTTTTTTGTTAAATACATCATGACGCGCAGACGTTAGTCCATTAGAACCCATTCCGCCATTGTAGGTCTGTTCATAAGTCGCTTTTCCATTGGACGCTAATCCAACAATGACGTTGCCGCCTTTGATACGATGATTTGAAATAACATCTTCACGTTTCATCCGACAGGTTACAGTACTATCCACAATGATGGTGCGAACCAGGTCACCAACATCAGCCGTTTCACCACCAGTAGAATAGATGCCGATTCCCAATTCGCGAAGCTCAGAAAGGATTTCTTCTGTACCATTGATAATTTCCGCAATCACTTCTCCGGGAATGAGGTTTTTATTTCTGCCAATGGTGGAGGAGAGAAGAATATTGTCAACAGCCCCGATACAGAGGAGGTCATCAATATTCATGATGATAGCATCTTGTGCAATACCTTTCCAAACAGAAATATCACCTGTTTCCTTCCAGTATACATATGCTAATGAAGATTTAGTGCCAGCCCCATCAGCATGCATAATATTACACCATTCTGGATCTCCACCCAAAATATCTGGAATTATTTTGCAAAATGCTTTGGGAAACAGTCCCTTATCTATGTTTTTTATCGCATTGTGCACATCCTCTTTCCCTGCGGATACGCCGCGTTGATTGTATTTTAAATCTGACATCTTACGGCAAAAATAAGGAATAGGACTGAATTAATGAATCTAATTCGTGTAATTTAATCACTTATTATTATACGCCAGTGTTCAATCAAATCTTCGAGATTGCTTTTTGCATTAGCTGGACTTGTGCTTGGTAAACAGCTATAAATAATGCCTGCCTTTTTCTCGAAATGCTTCAGATACAAACTGTATGCTTTTTGTCCGTTAAAGATAATATGTTTGATTGAAGTGTGGGTCTCTAACAGCTCTGCAATCGCATTGGGGCGTTCATTTTGTATGGCTAAATCCATGCTTCCAGGACGAGAGGCTTCAGCACAAACATCCCAAAAACCAATATTGTTTCTGAGTAAGATACCTATCCGCTCGGTATAACTTATTGGCTCCGGTGCATTGAACAGATATTTGATGACTTTCCAAAATCGATTTTGGGGATGCGCATAATATTCATTTTCCACAAGCGATTTATCTCCGGGTAACGAGCCAAGGATGAGGATCTGGGTAGTCGAACTTACTATAGGCTGAAAGGATCTTTTGAGCATAACCAAAAATAGTAATTTTAAAATTTCATTTGACATATGAAAATATAATAGTATATTTATGATATTAAAATGATATCAAATATATATTAAAAAATTATGGAAAAACTTATTAAACCTATGTCAGGCTATTTAGCTTTATTGATTGCTGTTTTCTCTTTTGTCGCAGCAATATTTTCATTTGCTAACGTAGAAGAAAGCTCACTGTATGTCGTATTGGGAGTATTGTTGATGATCGCTACTTTTTTTATTCTGAAAGGATTAATGATCATTAATCCAAATCATTCCCGTGTATTAAATTTCTTCGGAAAATATGTTGGTACAGTAAAAGAGAACGGTCTTTTCTTTGTCAATCCCCTGTATTCGACTATACGGATAAGTCTTCGTTCAGATAATTTGCAGGGCCAGACATTGAAAGTAAATGACAAGATGGGAAATCCTATCGAGATTGGGGCCGTGATTGTTTGGCAAGTAGGAGATACCTATAAAGCCGCCTATGATGTAAGTAATTACACCTCATATGTGCGTACACAGAGTGAAGCAGCCGTAAGACATTTGGCTGGCAGTTTCCCCTATGATAATCTTGAGGATGAAGGTGCTGAAATTACATTACGAGAGGGTGGAGATACCGTAAACCATATTCTTGAACAAGAATTGTCGGATCGTTTGGCACCAGCTGGGGTTATTATTAAGGAGGCAAGAATAAGTCATTTGGCTTATGCTTCTGAAATAGCCGGCGCAATGCTTCAAAGGCAACAAGCAGCAGCTATTGTGGCAGCAAGGGCAAAAATTGTGGATGGAGCCGTTGGGATGGTCGAGATGGCCCTAAATAAGTTGTCAGAAAAGGATATCGTAGTGCTAGATAATGAGAAAAAAGCAGCGATGGTCAGCAATTTAATGGTGGTACTCTGTGGAGAGAAAGCAGCGACACCAATTGTGAATACAGGTACGTTGTACCAATAAACGAAATAGAATGGCGGATAAGAAAAACTTTATGCTGCGCTTAGACGATCAAATGTACAAAGCATTAGAAAAATGGGCGGCGGATGAGTTTAGAAGTGTGAATGGGCAGATAGAATATCTTTTACATAAAGCGCTACAAGAAAATAAAAGATTGGGTGCAGAGAAAAAGACTGCTGATAAGAAATAGGATACAATAAGCAACGAAAACTGTACCTTTGGCTTCGCATTTGACAAAGCTAAAGGTACTTTTTATTTAATGTTTTAACGAAAGAAGATGAAGATTAATCCAGCATATAAGTTATTGGTCGTAAGCACAAGTACAATTTATGGTAGTGAGTTTTTAGAATATATTAAGCACGACTTTGTCGAATTTATTCAGTCAGACGAATTATTGTTTATCCCTTTTGCGAGACCTTCGGGCATCTCATTTGATGCCTATACGGCTAAAGTTCAAGAAGCCTTAACAGATAGGGGGGTAACCGTCACGGGATTGCACCAGTTCCCGAATATGAAGAAAGCAATTCAAGATGCGAAGGCTATTTTTATTGGCGGCGGGAATACATTTTTACTTTTAAAAACCCTTTATGAACTGGATTTAGTCCAGCAATTGCGTTTACAAGTAGCAAAGGGAATTCCATATGTTGGCACATCAGCGGGTTCCAATTTAACAGGGCTGACTATTGGAACTACAAATGACATGCCTATTGTTTATCCGCCCAGCTTTGATGCGCTTGGTTTTTTACCATTTAATATCAATCCACATTATTTGGATCCATATCCAAAGTCCACGCATCGAGGGGAAACGAGAGAAACGCGAATTAAGGAATTTCATCAGCTGAATACGCAGCCCGTCATTGGTTTACGTGAAGGTAGCTGGTTGCATGTAAATGATGGAAAAATACAGCTGCAAGGTAATTTGGCTGCGTTGCTTTTTAGGCCTGGCCTAGAGCCAGTGGAGCTGGCGCCTGGATTAATTAATTTTTAAGCTATTGTAAAATCTATAGCGCTATTAAACCAAATACATCCGTCCACGCAGTATTAGGGGATTTAAGGCTTTATTAGCCCCAACTATCATTAGAAAAAATAGTGTTTCTATTTGTTGGAAATAATACAAAATAAGCTACTTTTGCCCTAAATCCATTAATTATCTTCCAATGGAACAAAATTCAGCATTACACCCAGCCGATATCGCGGAAGAAATCTCGCGTTTAAGCAAAGGCGAACAACATCAGCAATTTATAAGTTATCCTTTGGAGGATAGGTTGGAAATCTTTTGTTTTCTTGAATTGGATGTTCAATACACATTGATCAAATCAATGACGGAACATGAACTCTCCGAATTGCTGAATAATTTAAAACCAGATACCCGTAATGATCTATTGTCGGAACTGCCGGATGATTTAATTAAATACCTGATCAATCTTTTAAATGAGCGCGAAAAGCAAATGGCCTTGGAGCTGATTGGTTATAAGGAGGATAGTATCGCCCGTCTAATGACGCCAATGTATGTGCAAGTTCGCCCTTATTATACAGTTGACGACGTCTTTCGACATATTAAAGTGTTTGGAAAAAAGGCTGAAACACTCAATTTTATTTATGTTGTTGATGAGAAAAACGTGTTGATCGATGATTTGAAAATTGGTCAATTACTGCTATCAGATTCTTCGACAAAGATTTCTGATTTAATTGACTATAATTTTGCAGCGATTAAAGCTTCAACACCAATGGAGGAAGCTTTCGAGATTTTTCAGAAATATGACCGAAGCGCTTTGCCTATCATCACAGAAGCTGGCGTATTAGTCGGAATTGTCACATTCGATGATGTGCTAGACCGAATTGAAGATCGAGACACAGAAGATATACAGCGATTTGGAGGAATGGAAGAACTAGATCTGGCGTATACCAAAACCCCTTTATTACAATTGATTCAAAAAAGAGCCGGCTGGTTGATCATCTTATTTTTTAGTGAGATGCTTACAGCCTCAGCAATGGGATTTTTTGAAGGGGAATTGGAAAAGGCCGTTGTGCTAGCGTTATTTGTTCCCTTAATTATATCCAGTGGTGGTAATTCCGGATCGCAGGCCGCATCGTTAATTATCCGTGCAATGGCGCTAGGAGAATTAAAGCTTAAGGATTGGTGGTACGTGATGAAGCGTGAAGTCTCGTCAGGTTTGATTCTAGGGGGGATATTGGGGACGATCGGCTTTCTACGGATATTGGCCTGGCATTTTCTAGGTCTGTATGATTATGGTCCCTATTGGATTGCCATTGGTTTTACGGTAGCAGTTTCCCTATTGTTTATCGTTCTATGGGGAACGCTTTCAGGTTCGTTTATTCCATTTATTTTACGTCGGTTCGGATTGGACCCTGCTACAGCGTCGGCACCATTTGTTGCTACTTTGGTGGACGTTTCGGGATTGATCATATATTTTACTGTCGCTGCTTTCTTTTTGCAGGGAAAGTTATTATAGTTCGATGCTAAAGTCTACCATGAAGAGCCTAAATCATACCGCTCATTTTAGGCTCTTTTAACCGAATAATTTCTTTTTTTGTTAGTGAACTTCCTCCGTTAAACCATTCATTTATGCCTGCTTTATAAAGGGCGTTTGTTGAACGATGCGTTTGTAGTTAAGGCCGTTGCTATTACTATCGTTATTAAACGTATAGCGCTCGAAAGCACAGATCCTGTTTATAAATTGAGTCTTCGGTAGATTCTTTCCTTTAAACCGCCTTTTTGCGCAATATAAATTCCTTTTTTTCCTGAAAATATAAAAGCGACTATACATGCTATTGCTATAAATAAAATAGGTTGAATCCCAAATAGTTCATAGCCCATTACAATACAGGCAAGGGGCGTATTTGTAGCACCTGAAAATACAGCAACGAATCCCATCGCAGCCAAGAGGGCGACTGGAAGCGGAATAATCATGCTTAATGCGCTTCCTAAGGTTGCTCCGATAAAGAAAAGTGGCGTGACTTCTCCACCTTTAAAGCCAGCAGAAAGGGTGAAAGTTGTTAAAAGCAATTTGATGATAAAATCATAATAGTTCGACTGATTTACAAATGCATTCTGAATTGTTGGAATACCAAGCCCAATATAGCTGTTGATGTGAAATAAAGTAATAATGATTACCAAAATAATACCACCAAATACCGGTCTAAGCAGCGTGGATTTAATCCGTTTGAATTGCAGACTAAAGAAGTCACCGCACCATCTAAAAAGCCATGCAGTAATACCAAATAGGATGCCTGCGATGAGGCTAAATCCAATATTGGTCAAGGATAGTGCGGGAATAGCCCCATGAATTGGATAATGAGTGTGTGGGATATTCCACAATTGACAGCTGAAATTCGCTAAATAAGCGGTGAATAAACAGGGAAGAATACCGAATTGCCTTTTTTTGCCAATAAGTAAAACTTCCAGTCCAAATATCGTTCCGGCAAGGGGAGTGCCAAATACAGCCGCAAAGCCAGCGGTGATTCCGATAGATATCAATATACGGCGTTCAGTTTTATCGAAGTCAAACCAGCGATTGAGCTGATCGGAAATCGCTCCTCCAATCTGTACAGCTGTTCCTTCACGGCCTGCCGAGCCGCCAAACAAGTGAGTCAACAAAGTGCCGAATAAAACTAAAGGTACCATAGTAAGGGGGATGCGGCGCTGAGGATGAAGGTATTCTTCAATGAGCAGGTTATTCCCTTTGCTTGAAGTATTACCCCAATACGTATAGGATAACGCGATAACTAGTCCCGCTAAAGGAAGGCCATAAATTATCAAAGGATGAGCTTCTCGGTAATGCGTTACCCAATTGAGGGAAAAGAGAAAAAACGCACAAATAGATCCTACGATAAAACCTATCACACTACAGGAGATAAGCCATTTAAGAAAAAAATGAAGATTGCTTTGATTTAAATGTATTATAGCCATCAGTCTACACTTTATATAAAATTGTCTTTTTATATTAAAATAGTAGACGTCATCAGCTTCGTAAGGCGGTTCAGGGCAGACATCATTGCCATATGTAATTCAAATTTACAAAAAGCGAATGATAATAGCAACCCAACCAGCGATCATAAGCAATCCACCAAGTGGCGTAATCGGACCAAGAAACTTAAGATTCTTCCTCCAATACTCGGCGAACGATAAAAAATAGATACTTCCGGAAAATAAGATAGTTCCTAAAGTGAAGAGATAAAATGCAACTCTTTCAGATTGATATTCAAAGGAAAGATTAAATCCCAAAGCCAATAGGGTTAGCGCAGTATACATTTGATAGCGAACGCCTACTTCAAACGACTCGATCTTCTCAGCTGATAAGATTTTTTTGAATGCATGGGCTCCAAAAGCACCGAGGATAATAGCGATACCACCAAGTAGGGCGGCTGTGATAATAACAAAATTTTGCATGCCTAAATTCACTAAATTGAGGGTTTGATCATATCAATATGTAGAATTCCAAAATCGGGGTAGGGGTCGGAAATTTGTTTAAATCCTAGCTTTTCATAAAAAGACTTTAAATGAAATTGCGCACCTATCTGTATCTCGCCTGCACCAAACTCTTCGTAGAGAACGGTAATCGAATGATTCATTAATTGTTGACTTAGTCCTGTTCCACGAGCCTGCTCTGCGACAATGACCCGTCCAATGGACGCTTGTGGGTAGGAAAGCCCGGGGGGGACCAACCTGGTGTATGCCATAATTTGATCATTTTGCTCCGTCCAAAGATGAAGACAAGCGAAATCTTTATCGTCCAATTCAGGGTATAAGCATTTTTGCTCCAAAACAAAAACATCCATTCGAAGCTTTAAGATGCGATACAATTCTTTCGTATTGAGTTGGTCAAATTTCTTGAGATTCCACTGAAAATCCATAATTGAAATAAAAAAAGAGTCAAATTATGCAATTGAGATATCAGGGCAGATGTACCCAATTTTATTTGACTCTATAGGTTTGAAAGATTATGCTAGAAGACGCTTAACAACTTCAGAAATAGTTTTACCGTCCGCTTGTCCAGCAAGCTTTTGATTTGTCGCTGCCATTACTTTACCCATATCTTTAATGGATGAAGCACCTGTTTCGGTGATAATTGCTTTGACGATGGCTTCAACTTCTTCCTTGCTTAATTGTTTTGGTAGATAGGCTTCAATAACTTTTTCTTCCTCAACTTCAATTTCATAAAGATCTTCGCGGTTTTGACTTTTATAAATTTCAGCAGATTCGCGACGTTGCTTTACGAGTTTTTGTAAAACTTTAACTTCCGCCTCCTGGGTAAGATCTTCACTGTGACCTTTTTCGGTTTTTGCAAGTAGAATTGCTGCTTTAATTGCTCGTAAACCACGTAATTTTGCGGTGTCTTTTGCGATCATTGCGGCTTTAATGTCTTGATTTATTTGTATTTCTAATGACATGATATTTAATTTATTTTCGATTGACAATGGTGCCCGTAGCTTGTGCAGTAGGCATTATTAATAGATCGTTGATATTGACATGCGCAGGTCTAGTAATGACAAAGAGGATGGTTTCGGCAATGTCTTTTCCTGTTAGAGGTTGCACACCATTATACACATTTTTAGCTTTTTCGCGATCTCCGTGGAAACGAACTTCTGAAAACTCCGTCTCGACCATTCCAGGGTCGATGGATGTTACTTTAATTCCTTGAGGCAGCAAGTCAATGCGCATGGCTTTGGTCAACGCATCAACAGCATGTTTAGTGGCGCAGTATACATTTCCATTCGGATAAACTTCTTTTCCTGCAATAGATCCCAAATTGACAATATGAGCACCGTTTCCAGCATCCATAAGTGGTATTACAGATTTACTCACATAAAGTAAGCCTTTTATATTCGTATCAATCATTCTATCCCAATCTCCGATATCTCCATTTTGAATCGGATCCAATCCTTGGCTCAAACCCGCATTGTTGATTAGAATATTTATATTTTTCCACGCTGAAGGTAGACCATCAATTTGATGCGCAACCTGCTCTGCATCTCGAACATCAAGTTCAAAAATGTGGATTTGAATTGTCGGGTAGGCAGCAAGAAGAGTATCTTTTAATTTTTCTAAACGATTTAGCCTACGGGCGCAGAGTAAAAGATTGTAGCCCTCTTTCGCTAGTAGCTCAGCGCAGGCCTGACCGATTCCAGAACTTGCTCCTGTGATAAAAACTGTTTTAGTCATATATTCTCACTCTTTGATAATAAAATATAATTAGATCAGCCTCAAACAATAGTAGCAGCATTGCGCTATTTTGTAGCAATGTAAATCGTACAGATACCAAATGTTTGCGTTCTAACAATAGTTTCATTGAAACCTGCCTTTTTGTTGATAGCAACAAATTTTTGTCCATCCGGAAATTGAGCAACAGATTCTGGTAGGTATTCATACGCGCTGGAATCTTTTGAAAAAAATTTTCCAATGGTCGGCGTGATAAACTTGAAATAAAAATTGTAGAGTTGTTTAATGGGGAATTTTTTAGGATTTGAAAATTCTAAAATCACAGCCTTTCCACCTGGTTTTAATACGCGGTAAATGTCTGACAGCCCCTTTTCTAAATTTTCAAAGTTTCGGACTCCGAAAGCTACTGTGACAGCGTCGAACGTGTTATCTTCAAACTGAAGCCTCTCAGAATCACCTAGTGCAACTTCAAATTGATTGCCCAAGCCCTTACTGGTTATCTTCTTCTTAGCGACCTCAAGCATTCCTTGGGATATATCAACTCCGATAATCTTTTTTGGATTCAGGATTTTAATTGATTCCAATGCAAAATCACCGGTTCCTGTCGCTACATCCAACATCAGTTGCGGTTTTATGGATTTCAAAGCGTTGATGGCTTTTTTGCGCCAGATAATGTCGATTCCCAAAGACAGGAAATGGTTTAAGAAATCATAGGAATGGGAAATGTTATCAAACATATCTGCTACCTGTTTTTTCTTCCCATCCTTGGTGTCTTTATAGGGTTTTAATGTTGAGGAGTCGTGCGTCATTTTACAAAGATACGATATATGAATATTTTTTAGTGCTTAAAAAGGGATTTGTTTTATGCAAAAGTGAGTTTGTTTCGATGATAGTGGCAGCTATTGATTTATTCAGTATCATTTTGCTTATTCACAATAACTTAAGTTATTAACATTTATTAATGTACTGGTTTTTAGTGTTATTTTTTTGTTTTCAACATTTTTTCAACAACACATGTTGAAAACTGTCGGTATAAAACTGTGTTCTTCAAAGCTTTTTGAGGTTTAGATGCCGTTCTTTAAATTTTGCTGTGTGTAACTATGCATGGCGGTGAATTTTATTTTTTATACATTTGTTATCCTATCTAGAATTTGTAAGGATAGCAAAGCTATATTTCTGATATAATATCATGATGAACGACAGTAATTTTGAAGCGAATAATACGGATAATAACAAACGGGGAAGTTATGGTGAACGCCGTACCAAATTAAATAATTTGGTGAGCGGTTTGGGCAAACTTCCGCCGCAGGCAGTAGATTTAGAGGAGGCTGTTTTGGGTGCTTTAATGCTTGAAAAGAATGCGCTGAGTGAGATTATCGATATTCTGAAACCGGAATCGTTCTATAAGGAATCACATCAAAAGATCTTTGAAGCGATTTTTGGTCTTTTTCAAAAAACTTCCCCAATTGATATTTTAACCGTTACTTCTGAACTTAGACGGATGGGCGCCCTTGAGATGGTCGGCGGTGCTTATTACATTACACAGTTGACGGATCGAGTCGTATCGGCTGCTAATATTGAATATCACGCACGTATCATTTCTCAAAAATATATTCAACGCGAACTTATTAAAGTTTCGACCGAAATTATTAATAGTTCATATGATGAGACCTCAGATATTTTCGATCTTCTAGATCATGCTGAGAAAAGCTTATTTGATATCGCGCAGAATAACCTGCGACGAGATTCGAGAAAGATGGATGATATTATGCGTGAAGCGATTTCAAATCTTGAAATGCTTCGAGATCGTACTGATGGTCTGACTGGTGTACCTTCAGGCCTAACAGCATTGGATCGAATGACTTCAGGGTGGCAACCTTCTGATCTTGTAATTATTGCGGCACGTCCAGCCATGGGAAAGACGGCATTCGTGCTTTCCGTTGCACGTAACGCCGCTGTGGAACACGGCAAAGCAGTTGCTGTATTCTCGTTGGAGATGTCATCGGTTCAGCTAGTCAATCGTCTTATCGCCGGTGAAACCGAAATTGAGCAAGAAAAATTGAAAAAAGGAAATCTAGCTGATCATGAATGGCAACAATTACATTCGCGAATCGGACGGTTGACTGATGCGCCTATTATTATTGATGATACTCCTGCACTGAATGTGTTTGAATTTAGAGCAAAATGTAGGCGTCTAAAAGCACAATACGACATTCAAATGGTGATCGTCGATTACTTGCAGTTGATGCACGGAAAAGCTGAAGGTAAAGGTGGTGGTAACCGTGAACAAGAGATTGGTAGTATTTCTCGTGCGTTGAAGTCTGTTGCAAAAGAATTAAATATTCCTGTGCTTGCATTGTCGCAATTGAGTCGTGCGGTGGAATCAAGGCCAGGTAATAGCAAACGTCCTATGTTATCCGATTTAAGGGAGTCTGGATCTATTGAGCAGGATGCGGATATGGTACTTTTCTTATATAGACCAGAATATTACGGCTTAACAGAAGATGAAGAAGGGCGTCCTACTGCTGGTGTCGGCGAAGTTATTATCGCCAAGCATCGTAATGGTGAGACCGGAATTGTTCCACTTCGTTTTGTCGGTAAATTTGTAAAGTTTGTGGATTTAGAAGATGAGTTTTCTGGTATGGGTGGGGGAGATGGATTCGGTGATGCACCTGCTACATTTTCTGCTTCGGCATTGAACCCATCACCAAACTTTGCTGATGATTTTAGTGCCGGAGGTTTCAGTGGCGGTATTACCATGCCATCTCGAATGAATGATATGCCCGATGATGCACCATTTTAGTGATTAATTTTACATATGTATTCCTAATAATAAAAAACCGAATGATTTAAATTCGGTTTTTTCGTTTAAAACGGTCATGTGCCTTATACTGCCTATGTGGGGGGGGCTTGTTATCTAGGTAGGGTATGAGTATCTGTCGATTGTCTGTATATGCTGTGGTTTATTTGATACACTTGTTAAATGCAGAATAGATGAAAAGTGAATGAATATAGGAACAATCGGAGTGAACAATTCTTGCCTTTTTGATTGGCTTTATTTTAAATAAATTAGAACTTTACTTAATTTGTACACATACCCAATTTATTAAGATTTTAGGGCTTGGCTAAATGTTGTGATCCGATTTAAAAGTGTCGGAAACAAGACAAGCGCTATTTTATTGCAACACTTATAAAATGTCTAGATGAAGATAACATTACTTTGCATAGGTAAGACGGATGAAAAATACCTGCTTGAGGGAATTGAAAAATACACTAAGCGATTAAAGTTTTATGTCAACTTTAGTATTGTTGTTCTTCCCGATATCAAAAATGTTAAGAGTCTTTCTGCTGAACAGCAGAAAGACAGGGAAGCCCTTTTGATTTTAAAGCAACTGCAGCCCCAGGATTTTGTTGTTCTGTTGGATGAACATGGAAAAGAATTTAGGTCCTTAGAGTTTTCTGCTTATCTGGAGAAGATGATGATACAAAGTGTCCAACATCTGGTGTTTGTCATTGGAGGGCCTTATGGTTTCGATCAAAAAATTTATGATCGAGCGAAGTCAAAAATCTCGCTATCCAAAATGACATTTTCCCACCAAATGATAAGATTGTTTTTTACAGAGCAGCTATATCGAGCTTTTTCCATCATGAAGGGCGAGCCTTATCATCACGAATAATATGGAAAAAAGTTGTTAACTTCATCATGAATAAAAACAAGCTTATGAATTTGCCAAATAAACGAGATTATCACTATAAAAGTGACGAAGGAGAGAAAAATAGCCAATTGAATAAATACATTATGATTGCTTGTATCATTATAGTAATCATATTGGCATTTTTTTTCGCATAGGTTGATACCTCGCCATACGGATGTTAGTAAAAGAAATAAATCTCTTACTTAATATCCGTATGGAGGATATCAGCAGATGATTTTAATAAAATTTAATTGAAGTATTTAAGCTAGAACGCTTAAATTTTTGGAGAAGGTTGGCAGGTTTTGCGCGTTCTTTTTGGCGTAGTGTTGTTTACGAATCCCCAATTAGTCATGTAGAACGATAAGGGATTGATCTCTAATAATTTTTTCATTTTTTCTTTTTTAACCATATAATAATTTATTGATACATTATGTATAACATCAATAATCGAGCCAAATTCCATTATTTGCCATTTTTGGCTAAATAACTACCTCTCTACTGCGGCTATTTGTGAATATAATTTAAGTCTAATTGAAAAAAGCAGCCCCGTGGGAAAGGGCTGCTCTAGATCAATTCATTTATTTTTTATCAATTTTATATAATTTTCCGAGGTCTGTTATAGCATACAAAGCACCATCTTGACCCTGAGTAATATCTCTAAATCGCTGTCCTTCATTACCTAATAGACGCTCTTCTCCAACCACCTTGTTATCCTTTAGTATAATTCTAGCAATATGCATGCTGCTTAGTCCGCAAATGAAGAGATTATTCTTCCATTCTGGAATGTTTTGCCCAGTATAGAAAGTAATTCCACTCGGAGAGAGGACAGGATCCCAGTAATAAACGGGTTGTTCTAATCCATCTTTTTGCTGTATACCCTCACCAACTTTATCCCCTTTATATTCTATGCCATACGTAATCGTTGGCCAGCCATAATTCTTACCAGATCCAATTCTATTCAATTCATCACCTCCACGTGGGCCAAATTCGGTTTCCCAAAGATCGCCAGTTTCCGGATGTAAGGCGAGTCCCTGAGGGTTGCGATGCCCATAGCTGAGAATTTCAGGGCGTGCATTCGATTTGCCCAAAAATGGGTTCCCTTGGGCAGGTTTTCCATCGGTGGTAATACGTAAAATCTTTCCTAATGCTGCATTTAAATCCTGCGCCAGAGGTCTTGTAACCAAATCAGACCTCTCGCCTGTGCTGACAATAATATTTCCATGTTTGTCAAATATAATGCGTCCGCCATAATGCAAGTTGCCTTTATGAGCAGGAGTGGCTTGATAGATCACCTTAGCACCTTCTATGGATTTTTCATCGGCAGATAGTTTTCCCTTTGCAACAGCAGTTAATGTTCCGGCGGCTGTATTATCGGAAAAAACCCAATATACCATACGGTTTGACTCGAAATTTGGGTCAAGTCGTACTCCCAAAAGTCCTCCTTGCCCGCTGCTATTGACCTGAGGTAAGCCCTTAATTGGTTCACTTAATTTCCCTTCTGCTGTTGCAATTCGGAAATCGCCCTCTTTCTCTGATATCAATAATCGGCCATCAGGCATTGCGGTGATGCCCCAAGGTGATTTTAATCCCTCTGCAATCACTTTACCGTTATAAGGTGTGGTGGTTTTTGCACCCTGAATTCTAGTTTGTCCTGCAAATGCCGGTTTATAATTTGTGTTTGCCTTTTGGGTTTCTACAGCAGGATAGCTTGTTGTATCCATCGGAGCATTCGCACTACTATCCGAACCTGAAGTCGAATTGGCAGGGCTTGAATGGCATGCCGTCAATCCTAATGATACTGTTAAAAGGCTTATAGTCAATTTGGTTTTCATTATCTGTAAGTTGTTTTGGTTTGATTATCGATTTGAAGATATTAAAAATTAACGAAATATTATTTTACGGGAATGTAATATTATAAATAGGATTACAGCCTATCCCAATGAAGACAGATAGATCGATCCTTTAACAGATGATTACAACTCGTCAAGACACTATTTTCCCGAAAGGCAACTGTTTACGATCTGCTGTAGTTCACTATCCTTGTTGATGTAATAATCACTTATATCCAGAATCGTATTGGTGTTTAAATTATATGTACATACAGGAAGGTAGTTGGGTTCTGCAGAGGTTTCCAACGTTTTAAAATACTCCGCACTTTCCTGAATACTTGAAAACTCTTTAGATTCGCAATGCTGTGTTTCCTGATTATATGCAATGGTTATAAAGTTCTTTTTCATGTTATCCACCTTTTAACAGAATAACGAAAATTGCGAAGTAAAAGTTTTAGAAATTTTTCAATTTAAAAATTATTGCCTCCTATTTTATCAAACGGTGATATGGCTGGCATCTATTGACTGTCCAAAAAATATCTTTGCTTTGCTTTCAAAATCTAGCGGATCATCGGTCGTATAAAATGCCAATTGTTCCTTTTGGGAACAAATCGTCTCAATTTCTTTATGTCTATTAAGATAGTCTTTTAAGCTAGCCGCGACAATAGGGCCTTGAGAGATGATCTGTATATGGTTTGGTACATATTTCTTGATTACAGGCAATAATAGCGGGTAGTGCGTGCAAGCAAGCACTATGGTATCAATCTGAGCCGATTGATGTAAAAGTTCCCGTATATCCTTTTCGACAAAATAATGGGCGCCTTCGGTATTAATTTCGTTGTTCTCCACTAGTGGCACCCAAAAAGGGCAGTCGTGCTGAAAAACCTCAATTTCAGGGTTAAATTTGTGAATTTCTATTTTATAGGATTCTGATTTTACGGTCCCTGTAGTGGCTAAAATACCAATTTTATTGGTTTTGGTAAAATTATGAACCATTTCGGTAGTGGGTCTAATTACTCCAAGTACTTTCTTTCCCACGGGAAGATCGTTTTGTTGAATGGTTCTTAATGCTTTAGCTGAAGCTGTATTACATGCCAGTATAACAAGGTTACATCCCAGGTCGAATAGTTTAAAAACACATTGTTTGGTGTAATTATAAACAGTCTCAAACGAGCGTGTACCATAGGGAACACGGGCATTATCACCTAAATAGATATAATCGTATTGAGGCAAAAGGTGTTGAATTTCTTTGAAAACGGTGAGACCGCCATAACCAGAATCAAAAATGCCAATAGGACCGGGAGCTTTTAAATTATTCATAACGTACTGTTATAAGTTCTTTCACTTATAACAGTACGTTACAAGATTCAGATTTATTGAAGCAAAGATGGTTTCTCTTTATATATTTTCCAAATTAATTCGCCAAATAATGTATTCGTCCAAGCAAACCAATGTCTTGTGAACTTTTTCGGATCGTCTTTATGAAAAGATTCATGCATAAAGCCGGTTCCACCATGAGTATTTACCAAAGTCTTAATACAGTTACGAATCTCCTCATCATTTGTCGAAGTCTGTGCCCGCATGATAATGGACATCGGCCAGATCATATCTCTGCCTATGTGAGGACCACCAATTCCTTCTGCTGCGGTTCCTTTGAAAAAGAATGGATTTTTATCGGACAGCACAAAGTTACGGGTACGTTGATAAACTTCATTATTAATATCGACAGCTCCTAAGTACGGTAAGGCCAGTAAGCTGGGGATATTGGCATCATCCATCATCAGATGACTCGAAAACCCGTCCACTTCGAAGGCATATATACGACCTAGTGTTGGGTGATCGATGATACCGTACTTATTTACTGCTGCTTCTACCTCGTTTGCAAGTGCTTCCATTTTATCGGCGAGTGCCTGTTCATTTTTGACTTTTTTCAATATCTCTGCAGATTGCCTAAGACTCACAATTGCAAACAAATTGGAGGGAATCAAAAAGGAGAAAATGGTAGAATCGTCTGAAGGTCGAAAACTAGAACAGATCAATCCAACTGGATTCACAGGATACCCATAACCATCAACCTGCAACGTATCTGATCCTCTTGAAGTAGTGCGCTCAAATTTATAAGGACCGAGACTGTCATTTCGTTGTTGCTCAACGAAAGTTTGATATATTTTATGTTGGGCGTCCAGCCATTCCTCATTAAATGGACTACTGTCTTTGGTTTCTTTCCAGTAATGATAGGCTAATCGAATTGGATAACACAACGAATCGATTTCCCATTTCCGTTCATGAATCCCAGGTTTCATGTCGGTATGATCGCTAAACCATTCGCCCTTTTTGGTTGGATCATTATAAAATGCATTGGCGTAGGGGTCAATATTGATGCATTTACTCTGCTTTTGGATTAGTCCAACAATCAGATCCTGTAGTTTTTTATCCTTTTTCATAAAGGGAAGATAGGGCCATACTTGCGCACTGCTATCACGTAACCACATGGCGTCTATATCTCCTGTAATAACGTACGTGTAGTTTCTTCCGTTTTGGACATAGGGGAAAACTGTGGTGTCAAGGGTATTGGGAAAACAGTTATTAAATAACCACGACAGCTCCTTATTTTTAACATTTTTCTGAAATTCTACAATAGCATCCTCTATTACTTTACTCGAAAAAAGCCTCTTCTCTTTGACGGTACGCACTGTAGGAAAAGAATGTTCTTGAGCAAATGAAAATTTGCTGGTAAGTGCACCCGCGGTTAACAGGCTTGCGTTTTGGATAAATGTTCTGCGCTTCATGCTTATTAGGACTGTTTATTTATGATATAAGGTTATTTAATAACATGCAAGATATAAATATTTTTGAATAAAAGGAATAGCAAATACGATTTAGCATTTTAAAATTGACCAAAGATGTGAATTAAGTCATTTTTATTCGGTTAATTTGCGTTTAGGAATGCATTTTGCTATAAAAAACAATCTTTTAAAAAATTTTATGAGGCTTAATATAACAAAAAACAATAATTTACTTCGATTGACGTTGGCAAGCATTGGAGTAGGCGTTTCCTTAGGAGCTGTTGCCCAAATTAAGAGCCAGCCTTATTCGTATCATTTTTATCAGAAAATGAACGATGCAGTTTATTCTACGGAAACCAGGATCCATACTTCCGCTAAACCCTTCGTCATTAAAGACTCTTTATTGTTAGCCAAGTTTGATTCAATTCAATCCAACAAACCCGTGTCTTCGTCCAACTGGTTTATGCGCAAGATTTTTAATGAACATCTTGTCCAAGTCGAGAAGGACGATTATACATTCTATGCTGATTTTTTACCAGATCTTTATATTGGAAAAGATATGCTAGGAGATAAACGGCGTACTTGGATGAATAGTAGAGGATTTCAGGTGGGTTTAAGTGTTGGGAACAAATTTACTTTCAATACGTCAGCATTTGAAAGCCAGGCAGTTTTTCCTAAGTATCTGGATGACTACATTGTTGCGAATAAAGTTGTTCCTGGCCAAGGAAATACGAAATTTCAGTCTAAAAATAAAATGGACTGGATGTATGCGACAGCGAGCATGACTTATGATGCACATAAATATATCCAGGCCACTTTGGCTTACGACAAAAACTTTATTGGAGATGGTTATCGCTCGATGCTTTTGTCCGACTTTTCTTCGAACTATGCCCATCTTAAATTGACCGGAACAATAGGAAATGTTCAATACACTTCAATTTGGGCCTATATGAACGATCCGACACACCCTAGACAAGATTTAACGGGCACATATCCTATGGAGGGGCAAAATAACACCCGCTTGGGAGATGGAAAGAAATGGGGGGCCTTTCAATATTTGGATTGGAATGTAACCAATAAATTATCTGTAGGTTTTTTCCAATCCGTTGTTTGGGCCGCGCAGGATGAAGGAGGAAGAAGAGGTTTTGATTTTAGTTATCTGAGTCCGGTTATCTTTATTCGTCCTGTCGAAAGTAATAATACGACTTCGCCGGATAAAATGTTTTTGGGCTTAACTTCCAAATATAAGCTTCCATATCGATTGACAGCATATGGCCAGTTCCTGTTAGGAGAGTTTACGGCGAAAGAATTTTTTGCAGGAAATGGATACGCACATAATAAATGGGGTGCACAGCTTGGCGTAAGAGGGTATGATATGTTTGGCGTAAAGAATTTAAACTTTCTAGCCGAATACAATACGGCTAGACCATATACCTACGCGCACTTTAAATCGTATTCAAACTATAGTAACAACGCCGAGCCATTGGCGCATCCAAAAGGGGCAAACTTTAGAGAACTTGTTGGACTGGTTAATTACGCATGGGACAGATGGGACTTTTCATTGCAGGGAATTTTTACTCAAAATGGGCTGGATCTACCCGACGGAAGTAATATGGGGGGAAACATCTTTCAGTCTTATAATACAATACCAAACTTATATGGCAATCATATTGCACAAGGTATAAAGAATAATATCTATTATGCAGACGCGAAGGCAGCCTATGTACTTAATCCAAAGTATAATCTTCGTCTAGAACTCGGATACACCCAACGTTATGCAAAAGCGAAATACGAAACGCCTATCGTCAATAAATCTGGCGTGATCTCATTCGGCCTTCGCTCAAGTTTCAGGGCAATTTATAATGATTTATAACAATGATATTCCGATGAAAAAAATCCTTATACTGAATGGCCCAAATTTGAATTTATTGGGTGTAAGAGAAAAATCAATCTATGGTAGCCAGGATTTCCTTAGCTATTTTGAGGAGCTTAAACAGCAGTTTGAAAGTTTGCAACTACACTATTTTCAAAGCAACTCAGAAGGAGGCCTAATCGATAAGATCCACGAGGTTGGTTTCGAGTTTGATGGAATTGTATTGAATGCCGGAGCGTATACACATACTTCCGTTGCGATTGGTGATGCGATTGCAGCTATTACGACACCTGTTATAGAGGTCCATATCAGTAATGTCCACCAAAGAGAAGAATTCCGCCATCACTCGTTTTTAGCGAAGAACTGTAAAGGCGTAATTTGTGGTTTTGGTTTAGACAGCTATCGATTAGGCATCGAAGCTCTTATCAAATAGAAAAGCGGGA
>DGIS01000025.1:224098-269577 GCA_002386525.1 Sphingobacterium sp. UBA4616 | reverse complement strand
TCCCGCTTTTCTATTTGATAATCAAGACGCTGCTCTAACCAATAAGACTTCTAATTTGGGCTTCGTCCGCTCTGATCTGCTCTTTCATTGCTTCTAACGAGTCGAAACGTTCGTCATGACGGATAAAGTGAAGGAATTTTACGCGCAGTGTTTTACCGTAAATATCCTGATCGAAATCAAATAGGCTGATTTCGATAGCTCGGTTCATGCCATCCACGGTGGGTCTAGTTCCTATATAACCCATACCTTTGGCAATTGAAACAGGGCTTTCTTCCTTGTATTCACCAGTAGTAATGTTTTGGATGTGATTGTAGATATGTACCTCAACTGCATATATACCATAGGCTGGTATAAGTTTATGCGGTTCGTGAACCTGTAAGTTTGCCGTAGGAAATCCGATCGTACGTCCGATTTGGTCGCCTCTAATCACAGTGCCTGTCAATTCAAAAGGATAACCCAAATATAGATTTGCCGTTTTTATGTCACCCTTTATAAGTGCTTCGCGCACCCGTGTTGAGGATACGGCAATATCATTGATATCCTGCTCGGGGATTTCGTCGACACTGTAATCAAATATGGAGGCAAACTGTTCTAAATCACCCATACTACCCTTTCGATCCTTTCCGAAATGGTGATCGTAGCCTATCACAATTTTTTTGGTGCCGAGTTTTCCTACAAGAACATTACTAATATATTCTTCTGGAGTTTGATTGGAAAAATCACGGGAAAAGGGAATGATAATCAAATGGTCAATGCCAACTTTACTCAACTGACTGACCTTTTCTTCGATATCGTTGATTAAGCGTAAGCTATCATCATCTGGATTGATAATCAACCGAGGGTGTGGAAAAAAAGTAAGCAAAATTGTCTCCCCATTGATTTTATGAGCAGCTTCCTTTAAGTGGGCCAATATTTTTTGGTGGCCAATATGAACACCGTCAAAAGTGCCGATGGTTACAACTGCATTTTCAATAGGTGAGAAATCATCTAAACTTCTGTAGATTTTCATTTATAGGAGTTTTTGCAAAAATAAGATAAAGAATCAATAAAACGGGTTGGTAAAGTTATTTAATGATCTCTTTATGACGTTTTATTTCCGCGATAAGTTTTTCTAAATTCCAGGCATTTTCTACTGAATAATCCCCACTTTTGGTGCGCCTCAAAGAACTTAGATGTGATCCACTCTGTAAGGATTTTCCGAAGTCATAGGCCAGAGATCTAATGTATGTTCCCTTTGAACAGGATATGCGAAAATAAACGTTGGGGAGCTCGATCTTTTCAACAAGAAAGCTATTGATTCGAACTTGACGGGATTTTATTTCAACCTCTTCGCCACGGCGTGCCTTCTCATAGACACGTTCGCCATTGATTTTAATAGCCGAATGAGCAGGCGGAAATTGTTGAATTTCGCCTTCAAATGCTTTCGCAGCTTGCAGTATCATGTCATCTGTAATATGATCGATAGGAAATGTTTCGTTAATTTCTGTTTCCAGATCATAGGAAGGCGTTGTGGCACCCAAAGTAATGGTTCCAGTATATTCTTTGTCTTCGGCTTGGTAACTATCTATTTTCTTTGTGAATTTGCCTGTGCAGACGATAAGTAAACCGGTCGCAAGCGGATCTAAAGTTCCTGCGTGACCGACTTTTAATTTTAACGGCTTGATGGAGTTTCTGATTTTACCAACCACATCAAAACTAGTCCAAGTTAAAGGTTTATCAATCAACAACATTTCTCCTTCAGCAAAATGAAACTTCGCTGAGTTTTCACTAACCTCTATATTTTCCATCAAAAGATTTTAAATAATTTGTAAACTATGACCCGAAAGTAGGAGGGCAAGAATAATAACACCGACGATTATTCGATACCATCCAAATGCTTTAAAACCGTATTTAGTCAAGAAGCCGATAAAAGATTTAATCGCAACGATTGCGACAACGAAACCAATTAGATTGCCTATAATAAGCAAATTAAGCTCTTCGCCATTAAAGGTGTTCCCTTCTTTAAAGAACTTTAGCAGCTTTACAGCAGAAGCACCAAACATCATCGGCAAGGCAAGGAAGAAGGAAAATTCTGCAGCAGCTTTACGTGTCAGTTTTTGGGTCATACCACCGATAATTGTACTAGCAGATCTTGACGTACCAGGGATTAACGCAAGGCATTGATATACACCAATCATAAAAGCTTGTTTGTACGAAACTTTGTCGGAATCTTCTACGGTTGGCTTGTTAAACCACCTGTCGACAAAAAGTAACACTACGCCGCCCACAACCAACATGACCGCGACCATTAGAGGACTTTCCAATAGGGCGTCAATATAATCGTTGAAGAGCAAGCCCAACACTGATGCTGGAATAGCCGCAATGATCAATTTATAGTAAAATGAGAGCGATTTAAAAAAACGTTTGTAGTATAATACCAGAACGGACAATATCGTTCCCATCTGGATGACAATCGTAAATAACTTGACAAATGCCGAGGGTTGGATACCCATTAAGGCAGTGGCTATGATCATATGACCTGTCGAAGACACAGGCAAAAACTCCGTTAATCCTTCAATGATAGCAAGGATGATAGCTTCAATAATAGACATCTGTTAGAATTAAGATTATGCTTTAATTGGATTTGTTTTTGGGACGGTATAAAATTGCTGCAAAGCCTATTGCAAAACCGAGAACAACAACAATCGGTGCCAAAGTAATCTTGGTAAAGCTATAGATATCGGTTTCACCGGACATCAATGTAAAGCCAATGATTACAACCAATACGCTAGCTATAAACAGTTGGTAATTTATTTTGGAGAATACAAACGAACCTTTATTGACTGATTCGGTAGATTTCTTTATTTGAGCCATTTTTTTATCTGTATAAATCGTTAGATTGTGCCTTTAAGTACTTTGTTACAGCGAAATAAGTGCTAAGTCCCGAGATGAGAATCCCAATCAGGATTACTCCTAAAAATATTACAGCAAATTCAAACCAGTTGCGTAAAAATACCAGTTCGGGTATCTGCTGTTGCGCAAACTTCAAGGTTAAAATAAGCAGTAGAATCGCGATCAAGGAACCGAGTAAACCATGAATAATACCATAAGTTATAAATGGTTTACGGATAAAGTTTTTAGTAGCTCCGATGAGCTGCATACTTTTAATTAAGAAACGTTGCGAGTATATAGCAAGACGTATCGTGTTGTTAATTAAAGCTACGGCGATAATTAGCAGGATAACAGCAAATGCAAGTACAATCATCCCTATGATCCGAACATTTTTGTTCACCATGTCAATCAGAGACTCCTGATAAACCACTTCTTTAATTTTATTATTTTTAGAGATCTTCTCAATAAAAGTTTTAATACTATCTGTATTGGCATAATTCTCTTTCATATAAACATCCAAGGAAGGTAAAAGAGGGTTATGCCCCAGATACTGTACAAAATCTTCGCCAAGGTCTTCCTTTAGATTTTTTGCCGCTAACTCTTTACTAATATATTCGGTACGGAGCACATAGTTATCTTTTTCGAGGTCTTTTTGCAATGAAAGAACATCACCTTCGCTCGTGCCATCATTCACGATGACATTTAAGACAATATTTTCCTTAACGTATTTCGAAAGATTTTTAGCATGCACCAAGAGTAATCCCAACATACCTGTTACCAATAACACCAGAGCGATGCTGATAACCGTAGATACATATACAGATTTTGTTTTTCTTTTTTGTGTGCTTAATTCGTATTCTGACATAATAAGCGAAAATTTATTTGCGAAAGTAACTATTTGAGTGGAAGATTTCGAATTAATCTTATAATTACTTTGATAAAAATCAATCCGAACCCCGTTTTCTATCTATGTTTAATTAACTTTTCAATACTATAATTTATTGTTCAAACTACAAAACTTTTATCACATTTCAGTATTAAATCGTAATTTCGCCAGTCATAAAAATTCCTTAAGAATAAAAATGGAGTATAATCACAAATCATTAGAGAAAAAGTGGCAAAAATTTTGGGCGGATCATCAAACGTACAAAACGTCTGATACGCAACAAAAGCCAAAATACTATGTATTGGATATGTTTCCTTATCCTTCCGGAGCGGGGTTGCACGTTGGTCATCCGCTGGGCTATATTGCTTCGGATATCTTTTCAAGATATAAACGTTTAAAAGGTTTTAATGTATTGCATCCGATGGGCTATGATTCTTTTGGTCTTCCTGCGGAGCAATATGCGATTCAAACTGGCCAGCATCCTGCCGTAACGACCGAAGTCAATATCAATCGTTATCGGGAACAGATGGATAACATTGGATTCTCTTATGATTGGAGCCGCGAAGTACGTACTTCAGATCCTTCCTATTACAAATGGACGCAGTGGATTTTTATGAGATTGTTTGATTCTTGGTATAATAAAGAATCAGATAAAGCCGAACCGATCGAAACGTTGGTTGCAAGGTTTGCTAAAAATGGCTCTGCTGCTATTGCAGCAGTAGCTGATGAAGACGTTTTGGAATTTAGCGCCGAAGATTGGAAATCTTTTGATGAAGAAAAACAACAACGTGAATTGCTGAAGTACCGGATTGCTTATTTACGTGAAAGTACAGTAAATTGGTGTGCTGCGCTGGGCACAGTATTAGCGAATGACGAGGTAATCAATGGGGTTTCTGAGCGTGGAGGATTTCCCGTCGAGCAAAAGAAAATGATGCAATGGTCTATGCGTATCACGGCTTATGCCGATCGCCTACTAAGAGGATTGGATACGGTTGATTGGCCCGAACCTTTGGTAGAAATGCAACGTAACTGGATCGGAAAATCGTTGGGCGCTTCCGTGAAATTCCCCGTACCACAATTAGATACGGTCATCGAAGTTTTTACGACGCGTGTAGATACAATTTTTGGTGTTTCATTTGTCGTTTTAGCTCCAGAGCACGAATTGGTACCAGCATTGACTACCCCACAGCAACAATCGGAAGTAAATACCTATATCGAGAAAACTTCCAAAAAATCTGAATTGGATCGTATGGCTGATACGAAAACAGTTTCAGGAGCTTTTACAGGTTCGTATGCCAAGCACCCACTTTCGGGACAAGACGTACAGATTTGGATCGCAGATTATGTATTAGCCGGTTATGGAACAGGTGCTGTTATGGCTGTACCTAGTGGCGATCAACGGGATTATGTATTCGCTAAACACTTCGACCTTCCTATTATTCCTATTTCAGATACCCAAAATATTGAAGAAGAAGCTGATCCTAATAAGGATGGAAGATATATTAATTCCGATTTTATCAATGGTATGACTTATCAAGAAGCTGTACCTGCTTTAATTGCGAAGTTGGAGGCGATTAAATTGGGTAAGGCGAAAATAAACTTCCGTATGCGCGATGCCATTTTTGGACGTCAGCGCTATTGGGGCGAACCCGTGCCTGTATACTTTAAAAATGGATTGCCTTATTTAATTAAAGAGGAAGAATTGCCCCTATTATTGCCCGAAGTTGATAAATATTTGCCAACGGAATCAGGCGAGCCCCCTTTAGCAAGGGCAAAAGGTTGGAAATATGAAGATCAATATGAGTATGAATTGAGTACAATGCCCGGATGGGCAGGCTCTTCGTGGTATTGGTTTAGATATATGGATCCGAAAAACGACGGTGACTTTGTGTCAAAAGAAGCGGTAGACTATTGGAAAGCCGTAGATTTATATATCGGTGGTTCGGAGCATGCTACCGGGCACCTGCTGTATTCGCGCTTTTGGAATAAATTCTTAAAAGATTTGGGCTACCAGAACGAAGAAGAGCCATTCCGTAAATTGATTAATCAAGGAATGATTCAGGGGCGGTCCAATTTTGTATATCGTGTGCTAGATGAGGACGGGAGAGGTACAAATCAATTTGTGTCTTACGGGTTGAGAGATGAATATAAAACGATACCGTTACATGTTGACGTAAATATTGTCCAAAATGATGTGTTGGATTTGGAAAAATTCAAAAACTTCAGACCTGATTTTTCAAATGCTGAATTTGTATTGGAGAATGGTAAATATATCTGCGGTAGCGAAGTGGAAAAAATGTCGAAGTCCAAATTCAATGTAGTCAATCCAGATGATATTATCGAATCATATGGAGCGGACACACTGCGTCTGTACGAAATGTTTTTGGGGCCTTTGGAGCAAGCTAAGCCTTGGAATACTAACGGTATAGAGGGCGTTTATAAGTTTTTACGTAAAGTGTGGCGTCTGTTTCATGACGCCGAGGGCAATTTCAATGTTTCCGACGAAGAGCCTTCTAAAGCAGAATTTAAAGCCTTACATAAAATTATTAAAAAGGTAGAAGATGATATTGAGCGTTTTTCTTTCAATACTTCAGTTTCAGCTTTCATGATCTGCGTGAATGACTTAACAGATTTAAAATGCAATAAGCGACAGATACTGGAACAGTTAATTATCACGCTCCAACCGTATGCACCGCATATTACGGAAGAGCTGTGGACGCTATTAGGAAATGAAGCTGGCACACTTTCTTCCGCTTCTTACCCTATATTTAGACCAGAATATTTAGTCGAATCAGAATTTGCGTATCCGGTATCCTTCAATGGGAAGATGAAATTCAATCTATCGTTAACACTCGATCTAGATCAAAAGGCGATCGAAGATATCATCAGAGCACATGCCGATGTACAACGTCATTTAGATGGCAAAGCCATAAAAAAGATTATTTTTGTTAAAGGGAAAATAATCAATATTGTGGTCTAAACAGATTCACTTCCTAACAAAAAGCCGTTTTATCCATTCGATAAAACGGCTTTTTTATGCTAATACATCTTGAAACGCTATTGTCTTTTCAAAGATAGCTTTCGCATATGGGCAATTGGGAACAATTTTCGCATCGTTCTTTCGTGCGTAGTCAACTGCCTCCAGCACTAATTTTTTGCCTACACTCATTCCTCTATACTCTTCGTACACTTCGGTGTGGTCGATCGAAAATTCATGATCATTTTGCCACGTGTATTCTAAAATTCCGGCTTCACTATTTTCAACCTCCGCAACGAAATTGCCTCTGTCGTCTGTCTCGATGTTTCTTATTTCCATAATTTTTTTTAAAAAATAACGTCTTAAAGGGCGTTTTGTTTTACGTAATTTTTAATTTTTTGCTCACTGTTATGTTTGTTTTCCACTACGTTACCAGGTTTCCTTGATTAAAGCGAAGCACTTGGTATCGAGGACCAGCAAAGCGAATATGGATAGTCAATATGTATTTTTTTAAAGAATTTTTCGTATATTTGCAATTATCTCCTTAGAACACATCGCATTTTTATCTTTTCAACGAAGCTCTAAAGGTCCGAAACCTCCTCGGGAACATTTACTTTAATCCATATTGAATGAGCAAAAGCCAAATCACATTTAACAAAAAAGAACGAGAAAAAAAGAAATTACTCAAGAAACAGCAAAAAAATGAGAAGAAGGAATTCAATAAAACAAACAATGACAAGGGAAAATCTTTGGAAGAATTGTTTGCTTATGTTGATGAACACGGGAATATCTCAGACAGGCCTGCAATAAAATTGAAAGAAGGTGAGAGTCCAAGTATGGTCTCCAATCATCATGATGAGTATTCCTTTGGAAAAGTTGTCCACTATAACAACGATTCCAACTATGGATTCATCAGAGACAACGAAACCCAGCAATCTGTTTATTTCAACGACCGCCTGGTCGGGCAGAAATTGAATTTGAATCAGAAAGTGAAGTTTAAATTTAAGAGTGCTAAGCAAGGCGCGCAAGTGACTGAAGTCTTGATCGAATACTAGCAAGAAGAAAAAACACTGGAAATTTCAGGTGTTTATGATAGTAAGGCCCTTTGTTTGATGTCAAAGTTGTTGAAGTCAAACAAAGGTTTTTTTTTGCATGTTTAAATACTGTGCGTAGGAAACAGACCAATCCTCCTAATATGATTTATGGCACGGTTACATGATTTACTTTTTGCGCAGCTTTAATGTTACCGATTAGTTTTCCATTCAGATTTTCTAATCTGCATGTTGAGGGTTTTCCAGGTTTCACCCTCAATGGATAGTTCCGAACTAATGTTTTCGTTGGTCCGAAAACCTACTCCTTCATAGCATCGAATCGCATTGGAATTCCATTCATAGACATTCAGATCAGCTGTGTCATAGTTACCCTCTATAAAAAGTAGTCTAAGGAGTGCATTTACAGTGCTTTTGCCATAGCCTCTATTCCGTTCGGAGCTTTTTGCAATTAAAATACGGCAAAGTCTCGGGGTATTCCGCTCGAAGTTTAATTCACAATGACCAATAATTTCTTTAGTTGCTGTATCAGCTATTTTAAAGATTTGTCGCTTTGGATCTGTAATGTATTTTTCAAGTTGCTGGTCGGTAAGCGGAAAAGAAAAATAAGGTCCTGCAAACTGCAATAGTTCCCTTGCTGATCCAATCCACGATTTAAATAGTGGGAAATCTGACTTTTCGAATTGAAGGAGTGTTACCATGATTGTTGTTTTTTGTAGCCATTCGGATAGCGCAGATCCAATTTAGACAATTTTGGCAACCAATTCCAAAAATAACCCCTAATTTTACGAATCTTTTAAACACGTTATATGCGAAGCTTTCTTGAGGAGCGCAATCAGGTAATCAAAGAAGTTGCTGAATCAGGTCGTTATATAGCCTATATTCCAGACTAGCTTTTTTACTAGTGGGCGAAAGATTGATCGCCTTCGGTTAGCGCATTTTGCTATTGGTCTAAAATTTTATCGAAGGCAGCGTTGACCTTTCCTGTTGTTTTCCCGAAACAATTCCTGAGCTTTCCTGTATTTAATCATTCAGAGCAACGACAACCAGATTTGGATTTTTCTTACGAAGTTGCTCTTGTAAGAAGTCAAATGCCCCTTTTTGATTCATGGTAACTTGGTGGATTTTGTTGAATTCATTGTAGAAATAGACGCGATAGCTATTAGGGCCCCGGTAATTGCGTATGATTTTCGTTTCAATGCGATGGATCTGATTAATTTCAATACGTTTATTTCCGATCAGCGGGAAGAACAGAAGCTCATTTTTAAAAAAAACATAAGGTGCTATCGCTGAAAAGATGCGGGTCAATCGTTTGGTGTATTGCTCGTAGATAGTAAGGTCATCGATGTTTAGGTGTTGTAATGCCCGAATAAATTTTTGGTTCTTCCTATAAACTACCCAGCTTAAAAGTCCAAATACAAAACCTAAATAAATGAAAAGAAACGATAGGGTAGGGAGTGATTTATAGAAAAATGTAAGCCGATCTTCACTGCCTAACCAATGCTGGAAAAAGGCGGACAGGAAAAAGCCGTAGCAAAGTGCGAACATGGTGAGGAAAATTCCGACGATTACATTGCGGGTCTTTCTGACCTTCTTAAGCTCTGTTATTAAGAAAAATTTCAATGCTGAAGATTCGTTGCTCATGAAGTTTTGAAAAATTTAAATATAGTAAAAGGGTTTGTGTTCTTCCGTGAAAGTTGAATTTTAGCAATTTAAAAACTGGTTTTATATGATGTGTAGCTTTATATTTAGTTATTTATTTAATTGTATTATATCCTTTTATGTTTTAATTAATTCTCCTTTCTGTTGTTTTCTTTTTGTTAGACTTATTATTTACTAATGTGAAGCATCTTATTTTTAAATTTTTCTCGGTGCGGCAGTAATCACGCGATTAAGTTATTTTTAGCGCGTGTATGTTTTCTTTTTTATAAACGATATATCGGTCTTGCTACGTGAAGGAAAGTGTTTTAAATCGACTAAAAACACCTTTATAGGCTATATCTTAGAGCAGTATTGGCTTCGCTGCTTTTAGTTGAATCGACTATGCACTAAAATATGCAAGATTTCTATTATTTAAATCTTGTTTCCTTTACGGCAGCATTTAGAGGCTTTGTAGCTATTTTCTAACCCTTCTATACAAAGAGTTACCTTAATTCCTATTTATTGAGTTAGATCGCATCAAATAACTGCTAAATTGAAAGTTGCTACATTACCATGATCCATTCGGTCTATGTCGATTTACATCAATGTAGCATGGACAAGTCTAGAGAGGCATGGGGTAGGCGATCGCTCCAAACCGATGCTATTTAATACGGTGAAAAGGGTGGATAAAATTTTATCCGCCCTTTTCACCGTATTAAATAAGCCCTTAAAGTCATTTTTATTGCTAATTTTTTTGTTTATTTAAAATCTTAAAACTATTGTTTTTCAGATTTTAATAATTATTATATGTAGTATTTGTATGACCATGTGCTATATTATGCAAAATCGCCCTTATAGTCAGTAAATAGTCTTCTTTTTTTACCATTTAATCCAAAGGAAAGATGAAAGAAGGGGGTACTCATAGCATTATAAGCTCTTAGAAAATATAATCATTTTCCTCGTTTATAGTGCTTTTAACTATCATGTGTGTTATTCTCAATCGGTTATATTGGGACAGTACTTCATTGTCCTACCGATTTCGATATCATGACTGTTGCTTATGCTTTACGGAATTTATCGGTATATAAAACTATCGTATCGATTGAAGTTGGGTGCTATAGACGCGATTTTTTCTATCTTTTTTTTTATATATAGATCTTATTTTCAGTGTTATTATGTGGTTTATGTATATGGATGGTTGGTGTTTAAAATAAGGACATTTGGACATGACAATTAATCTGCGGACATGTTTGCAATCTTAATCTTTAGCCTGATAATTAAGTTTTATTCGGATGGATATGCATTTTAGTCAATAGAATTTTTCCGTTAATAAGCTCATCATTGAATTGGCCAACGGTCGTTTTTTGAAGCATTTCCGAAAGGTTATTGCGTATGGTCTTGAACTCGTGGTGTAGGGGGAAAGGATACTGTTCGGAACAAAATTCAAGCCCCATGCCGCAGCCGACAAACAGGCTTTCACCGTCGATGGCTTTAACGACTTCAGACAGTGGCGTAGACATATCTCCCTGGTCGAGGTAGAATCCACCACCAGGCCGTTTCATGGAGCGAATAATACCCGCTCTGCTTAGATTCTGTAATATCTTACCTAGAAAAGCTTCGGGAGAATGAATGTTTTCAGCTATTTCTTTTAGGGCCACACGCTTATTCTCTTAAGAGCTTTGAGCGATAAAGAAAACTGCCCGTATTCCATATTCACAAGTTTTAGAAAAAATGCCCATAATCTTCTTGCTTTTTTTGCAAATGTACAAAATCAAAAATAGCCATCGCTAATGATTAAAAATTAGAGATGACTATTTAAGGGATGGTGTACAGCTGTTAATTTAGTTGCAAAGATGCCGGGCGAAATTCCTCGAAATGTATGTTGTCAATATCAACACCCTGAGTGGTTAAATATTGAACGTGTTTTTTAATAAAGCCAGATGGGCCACAAAGGTAATAGTTTGCTTTCTGTGGAAGATGAGCGGCGTCTATCTTAGCCAGATCGACCCAGCCCTCGATTGCATTCGTACCTACATCTACTGCCTCATCGTAGAAAGAAAAACTAATCATGTGCTGCTGCTGGCTTTCCAATGTTTTTATCCTTTCTTTAAATGCGTGCAAATCCGGATTTCTACAACCGTGGATCCAGGTTAAAGGTGTCCCTTTTTTCTTGTCAGCCAACTGTTCCAGCATGGCAATTAATGGAGTCTGGCCAACACCGCCACTAATAAACACATGCGGTTTTTCATTCTCAATTAGCAGAAAAGAACCTGTTGGTGCTGTGAGTTCTAGTTGTTTGCCCACCTCCAAGTATTGGTGTAAAAAATTGCTCACCATACCTTCGGGAGTAAGTGTTGAGCTAGCAACCAGCCAAAGAGTTTAGTTCGATTCGGATCGCTTTAGGCTATTCCCAGGTTTTTAGGTTTTTCGGATAAAATGCCCATTCAGGAGTTTTTATCACGTTTTGATCTATATCATACCAGGGACTGAGTTTGCTATTGTTCCAATTGTTTAAAATTTGTATATCTTGAGCTGGCATGTAGCTTTGGGCGAGCAGCACGATTGTTTTCCCACTATCATCCTTGGCCAGATCAACAACGATAACTGCATGGCCAATAGGCGATCCTTTTTGAATGAAAGTGTCTCCAATTTTAACTTCTTGGGTAGTGTTTACATGATGAAGTTCGTCGTGTAGCGAAGCGGTATTAGCGTAGGCGAAGATGTACTCCAAGTACTTCCAATAGGTTAGGTAGGAGTAGTCTCCCTTTGCGTAGTTTGTATAGGCTCGGGGTTTGCCATCAGAGAGAAAGTTGAATTTTATATCCTTATAGCGCTTTTGTCCGTATAAATAATCCGCCCTGAGCCGCATGACTGCATCGGCACACTGATGTAAATCTCGTTTTCCTATGTCCAGTTTTACAACACTATTGTAGATATTTTGTCTACGTTTAATCTTTCCATTGTAATAATGTACCTCCTGATCGATAGGGTAAAGTGGAAGATTTTCAAGAAAATTCCCAAATGCATCAGCTTTGTATTGCAACCTTTTGAATCCTTCTGGTAATAAAAAGCGTGATTTGACCGTCATTCCATTGGGGTCAATAAATTGGTTTCCGTCAGTCCGTATAGCTTCCTTGGATGCTGAATCGATAGCTTGTGTTTTCGATGCGGTGATATTGGGCTGTCCACAACCAAGGAAAACCTGACAAGAGAACAAGGGAATGAGTATAGCTAGTGGCCTCATATTTCTACTTAGTGTATTGCAATCTAGCGAATATACTTAATTTTAAGCGGAAATGGAGGGAGGAGTGGAGCTTTAAAATTAAGAAATTTTTAAGCTATTGATTGGCCCTTTGGATCATTTTCTGATGTAGCTTAGCCGAAGTTAATAAGAATACGGTTATGTCAGAAAAACAGATTTTTCAGACGTCAAGCAAAAAGCGCTGGTACGCTTTTTCATGGATGAGCAGGGCATTGGTAATTGGTTTGATCATTGGTGTTATCGGTGTCGTTTACACATTGGGTAAGATCCAGATTCCTCCGTTTCCAACAATTAATACCAACACGCCGTTGACTGAAAAGTCTACTGCCAGATTAAAGAAATCAAAGCAATTCAAGGAATTTACAATTTTAAAATCCGAATTGGAGAAGATCAAACACGATCGTGATCTCAAGCATCTAAAACATATTGGCTCAAAAAGTAGGATCAATATGGGATTTTATGTCAGTTCCTGGTCAAACGAAGTCCGTGAGCAGTCCCTATCTGATTTACGCCGCAACATCGGTCATTTGGATATGGTCGCCATGGAGTCATTTTTTACAGTACCCAATCAGGATACGGTGGTAGATAAAGCGGATACTGCCGCGCTTAAGGTTATTCATAAGTATAAGCGTAAAGCTATCGCACAGATTTCAAATTTTAGTGGTAACGATTTTGACGGACAAACCGTAAAAGCAATCTTAGTTGATCCAGAAAAACAACAACGTTTTATAGACGATATTCTGTTAAAAGTGAAGCGAAATGGTTTTGGGGGAATAAATATTGATTTTGAAAACTTACAATTGGACGACCGGAAAACCTTAAATGATTTTATGGCACACATTTATACCGTGTTTCATACCGAGGGGCTGCTTGTGTCGCAGGATATTTCGCCCGAAAATGATGATTACGACCCGATCGCCTTACAGAAATACAATGATTACATTATCTTAATGGCCTATGATCAGCATTCCATTGAAAGTAATGCAGGCGCTATCTCCCATCAGGCATGGGTCGAAAAAAATCTCGATGAGCTCTGCAGTAAGGTCGATGCGGACAAGGTAATTTTGGCGCTGGCATGTTATGGCTATGATTGGCCTAAAGGTAGGGTTGGACAGACATTGACTTATGATAATGCCGTCATTTTGGCGCATAATTACAATGCCAAGATTGCTTTTGATCCCGAATCGGCAAATCTAAGTTTTAGTTATACCGACGGAGGAGGAATGTACCACGATGTTTACTTCACAGATGCAGCAACCTATTTTAATCTCATCCGTAAAGCAGATGACTGGGGATTAGCCGGTATTGCTCTTTGGCGTTTGGGTAGTGAAGATGCCCGTTTATGGTCTTTTATTTCAAGATCATTAAGTCAAGAAAGCTTAAAGAAAGATCCATTTGATTTTGGAAAGATACAACAAATCCTTGTTGGAGGAATTCAATATATTGGCGATGGGGAGATTTTGGATTTGGTAAATAGTCCCGCCCCTGGGGAAGCAAATTTCACTTATGACCCGTCGACGCTGATGGTAAAAGACCAGAAGTATGTAAAGACGCCAAGCAACTATGTGATCAAACGCTTTGGAGAAAGAGACAATACGGTAGTTCTTACATTTGATGATGGTCCAGATCCAACATACACACCGCAAGTATTGGATATTTTAAAAAAGGAACATGTACCAGGTGCTTTTTTCCTTGTTGGCGTGATGGCTGAGAAAAATATGGATTTGGTTCGTAGGGAATATCAGGAAGGACATGAAATTGGGAATCATACCTTTTTTCATCCTGATATGTCCACCATCGGACCTAATAGGGTCAAGTTTGAACTAAATGCAACCCGAAAAATCATTGAATGCATAACCGGTCACAGTACAATACTTTTTCGCGCACCTTTTAATGCCGATGCCGAACCACAGACCGTTGCCGAAATTCTACCGGTAGCTCAGAGCAGGAAGGAAAACTACATCAATATCGGAGAATATATCGATCCGAACGACTGGTTGCCCGGCCGTACCGCAGATGAGATCTATAATGAAGTGGTCAAACAGCGCGATAACGGAAACATTATCCTATTGCACGATGCCGGAGGCAATCGAGAAGCGACTATTGCAGCCTTGCCACGAATTATTCATTATTTCAAATCTCATGGTTATAAATTTGCAACGATTGGAGATTTAATGGGCAAAAAGCGTGATGAACTGATGCCTCCAGTAAAAAATGCGTCTGATTCAGGTTTCAGCGGATCTTCCAACCGTTTGTTTTTAGGAACCTTGTTTTATGGTAATATCTTCCTTAATCTGGTCTTTTCCATTGCCATTGTGTTGGCAATTTTTAGAACAGTAATGATTGCTTATTTGGCAATCCGACAAAAGCGAAGGAGTAAAAAGGAACGATTCCAATTGATAGTTGATCCTCAGGAGAAGGTTAGCGTTATTATTCCTGCCTATAATGAAGAAATAACCGTACTGGCTACGATACAAAGTCTTTTGAATTTGGATTATCCAGATTATGAATTGGTTTTTGTGGATGACGGATCGAAAGACAAAACGTTTGAGCTGGTTAGTAAGGTGTATGGCGACCACCCTAAAGTACGGCTGTTTACAAAACAAAATGGGGGCAAAGCTTCTGCGCTTAACTATGGTATCCAACAATCCCAAGCGCAGTTTGTACTCTGCATCGATGCCGATACGCAACTAAAGACAGATGCATTAAAACAATTGATGAAGTATTTCAATAAGGACCAGGTTGCAGCTGTTGCCGGAAGTGTGAAGGTCGGTAATGTACATAATATTTTGACACATTGGCAATCGATCGAGTACATCACGTCACAGAATATGGATCGACGAGCCTTTGATCTGCTCAATATGATATCGGTAGTGCCCGGAGCAATTGGCGCCTTTCGTAAATCCGCTGTTTTGGAGGTGGGTGGATTTACAACCGATACCCTGGCGGAAGATTGTGATTTAACCATGCGTATATTAAAAGCCGGTTATATCGTTCGTAATGCATCAGAAGCAATCGCGTACACTGAAGCGCCAGATACGGTTGGCATGCTCTTTAAGCAAAGATTCCGCTGGAGTTTTGGTGTATTGCAAAGTTTTTGGAAGAATAAACAGACCCTATTAAATCCTAGATACGGCTATTTTGGTATGGTTGGAATGCCCAATATTCTGATCTTTCAGATCATACTTCCGCTATTTGCGCCTTTGGCCGACATATTTATGTTGTTCTCCTTGGTGAGCGGTCTTTTCTCCCTAAGTGAGGTAAATGGTATCAGCTGGACAGGAATTGCAGGACTGTTTTCATTGCATACGGGGTTTGGTCAGGTGATGTTCTATTACTTCCTTTTTGTTGTCGTCGATATTTTCTTTGCGGCTATTGCGTTTAAGTTGGAAGGAGAAAAGCTCGTCAATTTAATTTATTTGTTTCCACAACGTTTTTTCTGGCGCCAACTGATGTACTTCGTTTTATTCAAGTCGGTCAGAAAAGCCATTAAAGGAGAATTAAATACATGGGGTACCTTGAAACGAACCGGAGGAGTGAAGCAGGTCACAGCAAGTGAATAGAAAGCACTCATTGACAGCGAAAGCATTGGATCGGCATGACATACTGCATGAGCATCACTATCCTTTGCCAAAAAGTATACTGATATTTTTATTTGATCTCAGGATTAGTTACTTTCAATAAAAATAAGAAGAACGATGAAGATACTATCCGCTCAGCAAATGAGGAGCATTGATGGCGAAACTTTAAAGGATCAAGGTATCAACAGCCTGGATCTTATGGAGCGTGCCGCAACCGTTGTTTTTGAGGAAGTTAAAAGACTTCATCCCCGGATGGAGTGTGAAACCTTTTACATTTTTTGTGGCAAAGGGAACAATGGTGGTGATGGTCTAGTGCTTGCTCGCTTATTGAATCAAGAGCAGGCATTGGTAAAGGTCTATCTCATCGATGTGGAGGAGTATTCCGCTGACAATCTTGCTAATCAAAAGCGTTTGTTCAACCAGTTAATCCAAAAGATCAATCCCGAAGAGCAGGTGGATATTCCTTCTAATGCAATCGTACTGGATTGCCTGTTTGGTTACGGGTTAAATACAGTACTCACAGCAGAATGGAACGGTATTATTTCTAGTATAAATGGATGCGGTGCAAAAATCTACGCAGTGGATATGCCTTCCGGGCTTCTCGCGGATAAAAATACCCCGCTTGAAGCTCTAGTTGTTAGGGCAGACTTTGTGTTTACTTTTCAGGCGCCCAAGCTTGCCCTGCTACTGCCAGAAAACCAATGGTACGTCAAAGACTTTAAGGTGTTGGATATCAATCTCAGTCGGCGGGCCATTGACGAAAAAGAAACTAATTTCTTTTATGTTGACCAGCTCCTTGTCGCCTCTTTTTATCGAAAGCGACGGAAATTTGATCATAAAGGGACATTTGGTCATACGTTGATCATTGGCGGGAGTAAGGGTAAAATGGGAGCTGTGCAGCTTGCACTACGAGCAGCCCTTCGCGCCGGATGCGGTTTAGCCTCAGCATATGTGCCCGCCTCTGGCAATACCATCTTACAGACTGCTGTACCCGAAGCAATGGTATTGACAGATCCTGAACAGGATTTTATTAGCCAAATCCCCAGCATCACGAGTTATCAGTCCATTGGCATCGGTATCGGTATGGGTACAACGCAATATACTAGTGATGCCTTAAAGGTATTTATTTCTAACGAAAGTAATACCCCGTTGGTATTAGATGCCGATGCATTGAATATTCTTGCTTGCGAACCTGATCTTTGGGCATTTGTACCGGCAGACAGTATATTGACTCCACATCCAAAAGAGCTTAGTCGAATATTGGGTCCTTGGAAGGATGATTTCGAAAAGATGGAAAAAGTAAAAGAGTTCGCCTTCAAACACCAATTTTATATACTGGTTAAAGGGGCCAATAGCATGATGGTTATGCCCGATGGGGCGCTCTATTTCAACAGTACAGGCAATGTCGGAATGGCGACAGGTGGCAGTGGCGATATACTGACAGGTATTATCACAGCGTTGCTTGGACAGGGGTATTCTTCCAAACAAGCTTTAATTATGGGAGTATATATCCATGGGCGTGCAGCAGATATTGCGGTAGAAAAGATTGGAGTCTATTCTTTGTTACCTTCCGACACGATCAATCATCTTTCCAATGCATTGATTGCAATAGAACAGGATTATGATGGATTGGTACATTGAACAAGTTTTTGCTGCCCGAACTTGGAAACTGCGAAAAGAAGTCTTTTCTCCCGGGGGGAAGCTTGGTGAAGTAATGCTAGATGGCGATTTTGAAGCCACGCATTTTGCAGCCTACGATGGAAATGATGTCGTTGGTGTTCTCAGCCTGATTTCTTTCGGCGATAACTACATGATCCATTTTCTTGCCGTTGCCCCACATCTTAGAATGAAGGGGATAGGCACGGCATTATTGGGCTATGCTAGACGATTTATAAGAACATTTAATGGTAAAGTTATCCTAGCCGAAGCCCTCCTTGATCAACAGCACTTTTGGAAAAAGAACGGTTTTGTTGCGGGAAAGCAAAATGATACCACTGTTACCTATTCATTAGCGCTAAAGTAATTTTATTCGCCAAGATTGGTAAATACGATAATAGGGTGCTACAGATCCATCCAGCATGTGTGACTTTACTAACTTTCGTCGTAGTTGATTCGATCAGATTCAGTTATCGGACGAAGGATCCGGCAAGGATTACCAGCCGCTATGACGTCTGATGGAATATCTTTAGTAACGACTGATCCAGAGCCTATCACCGAATTTCCTCCGATCCGTACGCCGGGATTGACAACAACATGCCCACCTATCCACACATTATCTTCGATAACGATTGGCAGCGCAAATTCCCAGCCTTGATTTCTTGCTTCAAAATGAATGGGGTGACCAGCAGTGAATAGGCTCACATTAGGTCCAAACAGTACGTTATCGCCGATAATAACTGGAGCACAGTCTAAAATAGTGCAATTATAATTGCTGTAAAAGTTTTCACCAATAGTAATATTATAGCCGTAGTCACAACGAAAGGGAGGCTCGAGAAAAAAACGGTGTCCTGTTGCGTTAAATAGTTTCTGAATAATCTGTTTTCTAAATTTAATTTGTTTAGGTTCCGAATCGTTAAATCGCTTAAGCTCTTCTTTGGCGTATTGCCTATCTTTAAATAACTGTCCATCCGAATCAAGGTAGGGAAGGCCGGCAATCATTTTCTCTTTTGGTGATTTCATTCAGTACTTACTTTTAGGTGGCAAACATAGATAAATTGATGATTAAATACAATACTAATTTGACGACCGTTCGTTGATGGGATTCAATCCCCAAGTACGTTTTCTTTGAATTCCTACCGATGTGACAAAACAATTTTCATCTGAAAAGCATTTAGATAGTGTAGCACACGTATGCTACGGCCTAGTTCTGGGCTTTATCCAATAATTATTATTTCAATGAAAATCGCTTATATAAGTACCTATTTACCCAAAGAATGTGGTATTGCCACCTTTACGTCAGATTTGTTGCAGGCTGTTGCGTTGCATAATCAGGAATTGACACAACATGTTTTTGCTGTTGCGGACCGGGATTATGTTTATCCCAGTGAAGTTGTTTTTAAAATAGACCAACATGCTCAGTTGTCGTATATTGAAGCTGCCAACTATATTAATGAAAATGGTTACGATTGTGTGCTATTGGAGCACGAGTACGGCATCTTCGGTGGTAATAGCGGGATGTATATCTTGTCCTTGATTAATGCGCTGCATATTCCATTACTGGTTAATTTTCACACCATCCTTGAAAAGCCGAATGTCGATGAAAAAGCTATTCTCATTGAAATCGTTAAGCGGGCTTCTATTGTTACTGTCATGAGCAATTATGCGATAACATTACTCAAAAATATTTATAGGGTCAATACGACAAAAGTTGTATTAATACACCACGGAGTGCCGGAATTTACCTTGGATCATGAACTTGCAAAGTTTAAAAAAGGCCTTTCGGGGAAGAAGGTTCTGTTGACCTTTGGTTTTTTGGGACGAAATAAGGGCATTGAAATGGTGATTGAATCCCTACCCGAAGTTGTCAAAGATGAACCTGACCTCGTATACCTCATCGTTGGTAAAACACACCCGAATGTATTGGCGCATTCGGGGGAGGAATATCGGGAGTATCTCGGCAGTCTAGTGGAAGCCTACCATTTGGAGGAACATGTTCGATTTATTAATTCCTTCGTTAGTCAGACCGATCTTGTCGAGTATCTATGCGCTTGCGACGTCTATGTCACTCCTTATATTAACGAGGCGCAGATTACCAGTGGGACGTTATCGTATGCCATCGGAGCGGGAGCAGCGGTAGTGTCTACTCCTTATTGGCATGCCAAGGAATTACTCGCCGATGGAAGGGGGGTACTGGTTGAATTTAAAAATTCCGCCAGAATGGCTGAAGTGCTTAAAAATCTGTTCTCAAATTTAGATTATCGCACCACATTACGAGACAACGCGGGTGCATTTGGAAAAGAGTTAACCTGGAAAAATATAGGCCTTCGGTACACGCGGGTTTTGGAAAAAATCATTCCAACCTCCGACGGCCTCAAAGAAAATGTAGCCTTTACAAAAGATGAAATGCCCAAATTCAGCTGGAAGCATATTGATCGACTTACTAATCAAGTCGGTATCTTACAGCATGCAACGTATTCCCTGCCAAACTACAAAGAAGGCTACTGCATCGACGATAATGCCAGAGCACTTCTACTCACCTTATTGGCTCAAGATGATTTTGCAGATAAGAAGTTAGATCGTCGTATCTCCACTTACCTCAGTTATATCTATTATCATCAGCGAGAAGATGGGCTATTTCATAATTTTATGGATTTCCAGCATAATTTTCTCGATGACGTCGGTTCGGAAGATTCCTTTGGTCGGACAATATGGGCCTTGGGCGTACTTCTTCGTAAAACTGAATTGACAAGCTACTACCAATTGGGACGCGAATTATTTTTTAGAGCTGTGCCAAATTTCAGTCAGTTGCGCTCCATCCGTGCGATAGCATATACCGTATTGGGAATTGCAGAATATTTGCAGGACCAATCCAACGATGAAGTAATGATAGAGTTGATGCGGACGCTTATTGGTAAGTTGGTGTGGGAATATGACGCCAGTTCTGATGAACATTGGCAATGGTTTGAGCCTGTATTGACTTATGACAATGCGATATTGCCCTATGCGTTATTGGCTGCTAGTTCATTTTTAAACGATGATAAAATAAAACAGTTGGGACTATCTACACTCAAATTTCTCGAAAGCATAACCATACAAAATGGCGCTCTTTCATTGGTTGGAAATCAGGAATGGGCCAAGCAAGGCAAGCATATCAGTAAATTTGGCCAGCAGCCTCTCGATGTAACGGCGATGGTATTTATGTATCGCGAAGCATTTAAACTGACGAATAAGAAAATCTATTTCAACCGAATGATTGCCTCGTTTCGCTGGTTTTTGGGAGAGAATGATCTTCGTCTTGGACTTTATGATGAGGAAACCAAGGGATGCTGCGATGGTTTGGAATCGTATGGCATCAATAGAAACCAAGGTGCTGAAAGCACCCTTTGTTTCTATTTAGCTTATGTTGAGGTATATCGTGCTTTTAAATATAGCGATCAGGGTTTAAGATAGCGAGTAGTAAATCTTCGAGTTTGATTGTTGCGTAAGTGGACTCATAATCAGACATCGCATAGGGTAAAATGAGGTGGTCATTGTGCACAATCGCTCCGCAAGAATAAATGACGTTGGGTACATATCCTTCCCGTTCTTCATCATTTGGGGTCATCAAGGGGCTATGTAGGCGACCAATTTCAACATGGGGGTTATCCAGGTCCAAAAGGGAGGCCCCCAAAACATACTCACGCATTGGCCCTACGGCATGGGTAAGGATCAGCCAGCCATACTGCGTTTCTATTGGTGACCCACAATTACCAATCTGCACAAATTCGTATGGATACTCGGGCTCTTGAATTCGGATAGCCGTTTCCTGCCATATATTAATATTGTTAGAGTAAGCAATATAATTGTTCTCGCCGTCAATGCGGCAGAGCATGGCATAGCGTCCGTTTATTTTTCGTGGAAATAGTGCTGCACCCTTATTGGCGATTTCACCATAAATAGGTTTCACTTTAAAATGGTAAAAATCTTTTGTGGTCAATAGTTTAGGGAGAATGCTAAATCCATCATAGGCGGTGTAGGTCGCATAATAGACGCTCTCACCTTTCTCATCTTTGAACTGGACAAACCGGGCATCTTCAATGCCTCTTTTTTCGGTGTCAGCGAGTGGAAAGATTACGCGTTCTGAAATGGAGGTGTCCCATGAGAACGTCATTTCATAATGCGAGGAAGCGAGCCAGAGCGCCTGCTGTAAAAATGTTACATTTTCAAGGTTTTCCTCGCTAACCTGGCGCACTTCATCAATATATCGCTTCAGTTCCTCGTAAGTAAAGGTATCTGTTAGTTTTGCCTCCAGTTTAGACTTCACTTCGGTGGGCTCGGCATGTAGCTCATTCATCTTCTTTAAGAAAGATTCCTTATGATAACGATGATTTTTGACTTGAATAGGTTTATCCAATAAACTACCGACATAGTCAATATGAATATTATTATTAACATCCAATGTGCCCGAGCGAAAAACGATAGAAGAAACATGGCCTTCACCAGTGGCCCTGAAACTTAAAATAATACGTTTTTCTCCTTTAAATAATTCTGTCTGGTCCGGATGTTCTATGATGGACGGATTAAATAAGGCCGCCGACTCTATCGAATACTCCATGGTAAAGTAAGAGCCAATCAGTAACTTGTCAATATGACTTAGTTTCTCTTTTGAAAAAGGAATCTTTGCCAATAAGTGGCTTACCCGATCAAAATTTCGTTCAAAGATATGAACAATGCTCCGATGTCTCTTGGTATAGCTTCGCAGGACCTGCCCAAAGACTTCTTTCCGCTGCGATTCGTTAAGGGATAAGATGCGTTGGATGACTTTGATTGTGCGATCATCTCCTAGAAAAAAGAAACGTGCTAGTACTCTTTTTTTATCTGGCTTAAAGTAAATATCTTTTCGTTCAACTTGTACTGGTTTATGCATAATATTATGTTCATGTTTACATCCTTATTAGAACGAATCGCGCCTGTCTTTTGTTTTTATTCCCAGTCAATAATCAAAGGATATCTGATAAAAATCGAGTAACTTTGGCTCAGGAAAATTTTAAGATATGATTGAAAATAGTTTAGATATGTTAGAGCCGAAAGCAATTTGGAGGAATTTCGCTGCTCTAAATAGGGTGCCAAGAGCTTCAAAAAAAGAAGCACTCGTGATTGCTTTTATGGTAGACTTTGGAAAATCACTAGGGTTAGCGACAAGCGTAGATGAGATTGGAAATGTGCTTATTAAAAAGCCCGCTACTGTGGGAATGGAAGATCGTAAAACGATTGTACTGCAGTCGCATTTAGATATGGTGCACCAAAAAAACAACGATACTATTTTTGACTTCGATACCGAAGGTATAAAAATGTATGTGGATGGTGATTGGGTAAGAGCAGAAGGCACCACTTTAGGTGCGGATAATGGTCTTGGCGTCGCGACAATCATGTCAATTTTGGAGTCATCTGCTATTGTGCACCCAGCTATTGAAGCCTTATTTACCGTTGATGAAGAGACCGGAATGACTGGAGCGTTAGGATTAAAAGGTGGCGTGCTCTCGGGCGAAATCCTGTTGAATCTGGATACCGAGAATGACACCGAGATTGATATTGGCTGTGCAGGAGGGATTGATGTAACAGCAACACAGTCGTATAGTGCAGAACCTTGTCCGTTTGACATGCTATCATTCGAACTTACGGTGAAAGGACTGCATGGAGGACACTCCGGAATGGATATTCATAAAGGTTTCGCGAATGCAAATAAGGTGATGAACCGCTTGTTATATAAAGCTTATCAACAGTATGGGCTTCGTATTGCGTCGCTGTTGGGCGGAAGCCTGCGCAATGCCATTCCGAGAGAAAGCGTTGCCAAGGTGGTTGTCGTTAAGGATAAGGCAAGTAGCTTTGTTCAGAATCTGACTCAATTGGCGCAGGATATTAAATTGGAATTTGCCACAACGGAACCGGCTATGGAAATAGTGGTGAGGCAGACTGATGCTGCTTACGCAACCGTAGTTCCGGTAGAGGTCCAGGAAAATCTAATCAACAGTGTTTATGCGGCCTTGAATGGAGTATACCGTGTGAGTGCCGATTTTGAAGACCTGGTAGAAACCTCCAATAATATTGCTAAAGTTGAAGTCGGTGGCGAAAAGGTTTCCATCAAATGTTTAACGAGATCTTCGGTCGAAACATCTAAATTTGATTTAGCCCAATCTTTGCAGGCTGCATTCGAACTAGGTGGTTTTAAGGTGGATTTTTCGGGTAATTACCCCGGATGGGCCCCTAATCCGAATTCTGAAATTTTGGAAGTTCTAAAATCCATTTACACGTTACAACACGGTGAAGCGCCAGAAGTCGTGGCCTGTCACGCTGGACTCGAGTGCGGTATTTTGGGCACAAACTACCCTGGAATGGATATGATTTCTTTTGGCCCTACTATCTTAGGCGCACATTCGCCAGCAGAACGCTTCTCCATTTCTTCCGTGCAGAAGTTTTGGAGGTTTATTCTCGAAATTCTTAAAAAGATTCCTGAAAAACAAATTTAAATAACAGCATCTTTAGTCCTCGACAGATAGTCGATATAATACGGCAGTAGATCATGAAAAAAGAAAGGTATGATGATAAACCATACCTTTCTGCTTTATACTAATTTATCTTTTTTATAGAAAAAATGAAAAAATATCCTTACTTTGAAACTGAAAAAACGATTTACTAGACCAAAATAATATGTAATCTCTCCATTCGAGAGAATCCTAATTATGATATAATGACTATAATCCTCATTGTAATCAGCATTTGTTTGCTCATCGTCTGCATCACTTATTTTAAGATCAATGCCTTTCTCGCTTTTTTGATTGTTTCGTTATTCAGTGGATTTTGTTTGGGTATTCCACCCGCAAAGCTATTGGGCACTGTCGAAAAGGGAATAGCCGGAGTGATGGGTAGCCTGACTTTAATTCTTGTCCTGGGGGCTATGCTGGGGAAAATTATCGCTGAGAGTGGTGCTGCTGAGATTATTGCAGAAAAAATGGTACGACTGATGGGGGCACGGCACCTCCAGTGGGGACTGATGTTGACAGGCTTTGTTGTTGGGATACCGCTATTTTATGGGATTGGATTTGTCCTGTTAGTCCCCCTGATATTTTCGATTTCTTACCGGTATAAATTGCCTGCAGTATATATTGGGTTGCCGATGCTGGCAGCCTTGTCGGTCACCCATGGATTTATTCCCCCACATCCTTCACCCGTTGCTCTCGTAGCCTTGTTTCATGCAGATATGGGATTGACGCTTATTTATGGTCTCTTAATTGCCATACCGGCAATCGTTTTGGGCGGACCTGTATTTGGGAGAAGTCTGAAAAACATACGACCAATTCGAGAATCAATTTTCCGCGAAAAAGATCGCTCAAATACTGCAGAATACCTCCGTCCGACTGTAGGCGTAAGTTTGACTGTCGCTTTGCTGCCGGTATTACTCATTGTTCTATTTACATTGCTTCCTTATTGCTATCACATAAGCGACGAGAAATTGGCGCAGGCATTAAAGTTTTTCGGTAACCCTACCGTTGTTATGTTGATCGCTATCGGTGTGGCCACTTATTTGTTAGGATTAAAACTGAGGCGATCGATGGCCAGTGTGATGACAGTCTATGAGTCTGCTGTGAAAGATGTTGCCATGATTTTATTGATTATTGCGGGATCTGGAATCTTTAAACAGGTGATGGAGGACAGTGGGGTAAGCCTGTTGTTGGCAAACATATTGCAGCAGCTTCCTATTTCGCCATTACTGCTGGCCTGGCTCATTACGGCCGTCATCCGAGGTTGTGTTGGATCAGCTACTGTTGCGGCATTAACGGCCGCAGGTGTTTTACTGCCTATTGTTACTGCGGGAAAAGCGGATCCCAATCTTATGGTATTGGCTATAGGAGCCGGAAGTCTGATGTTTTCACATGTCAATGATGCTGGCTTCTGGTTATTTAAAGAATACTTTGGCCTAAGCCTCAAAGATACGCTATACTCGTGGTCGGTGATGGAGGCGATTGTTTCCATCGTTGGGCTTTTAGCCCTTTTACTAGTACAATTAATTTTATATTAGCTATTATTTTAAATTTTAAAATCGTTAAAGATGTATAACGCAGATGAACAATTCGAAAAATTAGGTTTGACTTTACCTCCGGCGCCTGCACCAAAAGGCGTTTATAAACCATATGTTATCGATGGTAAATACCTCTATCTTTCTGGTCATGGTCCGGTGCAAGATGACGCCACGTTGATTATCGGTCGAATTGGAAGTGACATCAGTTCAGAGGAGGGCAAACTTGCCGCAAGACAAGTTGGTCTAACAATGTTGTCGACCATAAAAACCAACTTGGGATCATTGAACAAAATTAAACGGGTTATCAAAGTATTGGGTATGGTCAATTGCACCTCCGATTTTCTCTATCATCCCGGGGTCATTAATGGCTGTAGTGAACTATTTGCTGCAGTTTGGGGAGAAGAGAATGGTATTGGAACACGCAGTGCTGTTGGTTTTGGCTCTTTGCCCGATAATATTCCAGTAGAAATAGAAGCCTTATTTGAATTATACTAACCCGCTTCATATGGAAACTTGGTGTCATATAGATAATCTTGATCGGGTCGATTCGCCAGCTTTGCTTGTTTACCCCGACCGTATTGTAAAGAACATCGAAAGCGCTTTACTTAGGGTGCATGGGCAGGCTGACCGGTTGCGGCCGCATATTAAAACAAACAAGTGCCGGGAGGTATGCCAGCTTATGGTAGATAAGGGAATTACGAAATTTAAGTGTGCAACAATTGCAGAAGCAGAGCTGTTAGGTGCGATCGGAGCCAAAGATGTTTTGCTGGCGTACCAGCCTGTAGGACCTAAAATCGATCGTTTTCTCAATTTAATAGCGGCGTTCCCCGATACTCATTTTGCTTGTCTTGTGGATCATGTCGATGCTGCGCAGGATATTTCAAAGCGGAGTCTTTCGAAAGAATTATGCAGCGATGTTTATCTAGATGTCAATGTGGGCATGGGACGAACTGGCGTTTCGTTAGAGAGAATTGAACGGCTGGTTATGGATATCCATCTCTTGGAAGGAATTCAGCTTATCGGCCTGCATGGTTATGATGGTCATATTCATGATAAAGAGTATAAGTTTCGCCAAAAACAAAGTGAACGTTCTTATAGCATACTCGAAACCGCCTACCTTATGGCACAGGTGTCTACTTCGAAACCTTTAGCTAAAGTTATTGGTGGTTCACCAAGTTTCCCTTTTCACGCCGAGCGCACCGACGTAGAATGCAGTCCCGGAACGTTTGTGTTTTGGGATTTTGGCTATGCCGAAAATTATGTCGAGCAGGATTTTATACTCGCAGCAGTGCTTTTGACGCGTGTAGTTTCGATTGTTGATCACAATCACCTCTGTCTGGACTTGGGGTATAAATCAGTTGCATGTGAGTTGCCGCAACCCCGTGTCAAATTTTTCGATCCCCGTGTTGGACAAATAAAGATGCAAAGTGAAGAGCACTTGGTGGTCGAAGTTGCAAAAGCTTCCGAATTTAACATTGGCAATGCTCTTTATGCCGTACCACGGCATATCTGTCCTACGGTAGCTTGTTATGGCGACCTGCAAGTGGTTCACAAGGGGCAGGCAGATCAGGTTTGGACTGTTTACGCGCGAGATAAAAAGATAAATTATTGATATGTATGAATTTGAAATGCCATTCTTGGTAGACGCTCATTTGGATTTAAGCATGAATGCCATGGAGTGGAACCGGGATCTTCGACTTCCGATTACCGAACTTAATCGTCGGGAAGGGGGGATGAAAGACAAGCCAGATCGTGGTAGGGCAACAGTTACTTTTGATGAATTGCGTCGTGGTCATATTGGTTTGGTCGTTGCGACTCAAATTGCCCGTTTCGTGACACCTGAAAGTTCCTTGCCCGGTTGGTATTCCGCAGAACAGGCTTGGGCGCAGACCCAGGGGCAGCTCGCGTGGTATAGGGCAATGGAAGCTGACGGTCAGCTAAAAATGATTCGTACAAAGGCGGATTTGGATCAACATATGGTCCTATGGTCGGATGGTATTGATCATATGCATAAGCCGATTGGTTACCTGTTGAGTCTAGAAGGTGCAGATTCCATAGTGGATATCAGTAATCTGGAAACGGCATATAACTATGGTTTGCGAGCTATTGGGCCAGCACATTATGGGCCAGGTAGGTATGCTAATGGGACAGATGCATCTGGCAAGCTTAATGAGCAAGGCATCATGCTGTTACGCGAGATGGAGCGCCTAGGGATGATATTGGATGCGACCCACCTGAATGATGATGCCTTTTGGGACGCTGTCGAACGTTATCATGGCGCGATCTGGGCCAGCCATAATAATTGCCGCAAATTTGTGGACCACAATAGGCAGTTTAGTGATGAAATGATTAGAGCCCTTGTTGAGAAGCAAGCCGTCATTGGTGTGGCGCTAGATGCCTGGATGATGGTGCCTAACTGGATCCGAGGTATATCGGACCCTAAAACAAGCAATTGCTCCTTGGAAATCGTGGCCAACAATATTGACCATATTTGTCAATTGGCGGGAAATGTGAACCACGTGGGGGTGGGAAGTGATCTCGATGGAGCCTTTGGCCGGGAGCAATGCCCTTATGATCTAGAGACAATTGCCGATATCCAGAAAGTCTTTGGTATTCTCGGAAAACGAGGATATGGGAAAACCGATCTTGAAAAAATCGCCAGTAAGAATTGGCTTAATTTTATGCGAAATGTGCTGCCACAATCTTAAAGATAGCGTTGTGGCAGCATTGGGCACTGATGAAATCAATGACTATGTCAGGTATTTAAGATGTTTTAGGTTTTTAGTTACGCCGTTACGAGCGACATCACTTAGAAGACCTTATTGTCGCAGGACGCGTTGTTGTGTTTAGTAGAAAAATCAACTTCTTCCAATACTAATGAACAGATGAATCCAGTATTACGTGTGCAATTGTCCCTGATGATGTTTTTGACGTATTTTGTCAAAGGGGCTTGGTTTGTAACTTTGGGAACATACCTTATTAATTCGCTCAATGCTTCCGGTATGGCGGTAGCAAATATTTTTGCGACACAGTCGCTTGGAGCCGTATTTGCTCCTTTCTTTGTCGGTTTTGTCTCTGACAGATACTTTAATGCCGAACGCGTACTTTCAGCTTTACACCTGATTGGAGCGGTGCTACTCTATGGAATGTCACAGACACCCGATGCAACGCATTTCTATCCCTATGTATTTATTTACTTTATGGCATATATGTCGTCGCTGTCTTTATCTAATGGAATAGCATTCCGTCATATAGAAGATGCGAAGAAAGATTTTCCGGGATTGCGTGTTTGGGGAACGATTGGTTGGATCTGTTCGGGGCTTGTGATCAGTTATTTGTTTCGTTGGGACGCACCCGAATCGATAGCGGAAGGTGCCCTTCACAATACTTTTATTATGGGGGCGATTTGTTCACTGCTATTGGCATTCTTTAGTCTCGCATTACCAAAGACGCCGCCACAAGCCAACATTAAGGGGGAAAAATTTGATTTTGGAAAAGAGATTGGTTTAGATGCGCTAAAGCTTTTAAAGCAGCGGAGTTTTCTAATTTTTTTTGTAACAGCCATTGTCATCTGTATTCCGATTTCGTTTTATTACCAAAATGCTAATCCTTTTTTGGTAAATGTTGGCATCCCAAATCCGACTGCAAAGATGGCCATGGGGCAATTTTCTGAGGCAATTTGTCTGTTGTTGATCCCATTTTTCTTTAGAAGACTTGGGTATAAAAATATGATTCTATTAGGAATCTCCGCCTGGGCGCTCCGATACTTGTTTTTCGCATTCGGTGACGGTCAAGAAAGAGCATTCTTACTTGTATTCGGTATTTTATTGCATGGAATCTGCTATGATTTTATGTTTGTTGTCGGCCAGATCTATACAGATAGAATTGCTGGTGAAAAATACAAGGCTTCTGCACAGGGACTTATCACCATTGCAATGTACGGTGTAGGGATGTTGATCGGTTTTTGGGTTGCTGGTGCTGTATCGGATTATCTCAAAGCGGCCTATTCGTCACAATTTTGGGAATACCTTTGGTTTATTCCTGCCGGTATTTCTGGTTTTTGTCTTATGTTATTTGCCGTTTTTTTTAAAGAAGATAAAGCAATAGTGGATCGGGTAGTCAGCTAAAAAATGCGTTCTGCCCGATCAAGATCAGACTAGCCCGCATCCTTTAGCTAAATTCAGGGATATTTAAACTATTCGACTATACTTTCCAGTAACTGTTTTTCATGGAGTTCAAAATATTCACCTCTTTTCTCCATCAGTTCAGTGTGCGTACCTTGTTCAACAATTTCGCCTTGATCCATCACAAGAATATGATCTGCATTCTTGATCGTTGAGATGCGGTGCGCGATAAAAATACAAGTCTTGCCTTTCATAATGCGGCTGAGTGAACGGAGAATTGTTTCCTCCGTTTTTGTGTCCACGGCTGAAAGACAGTCGTCAAATATCAATACTTTGGGTTCTTTAATCAGGGCGCGAGCGATAGACACCCGTTGTTTTTGTCCACCAGAGAGGGTGATACCACGTTCGCCAACAGCAGTTTCAAAACCATCTTCAAAGGCGATAATATTGTCGTATACAGCAGCATCCTTAGCGGCCTGCTCCACTTGTTCCTGTGTAAATTGATCCAGGCCAAAGCCTATGTTATTAGCAATGGTATCCGAAAATAAGAAAACATCTTGTGGGACAAATCCAATTTGTTGGCGCAAGCTTTTGAAATCAAAAGCTTTGATCTCCAGATTGTCGTAATATATTTTTCCCTTATCGGTGTCATACATCCGGAGAAGTAAGTTGGCTAGGGTTGATTTTCCGGACCCTGTTTTTCCTATAATAGCAAGTGTTTTCCCGATCGGAATTTGAAAGGATATATTTTTAATGGCTTGAATGCCTGTTTCCGGATAAGTAAAGGAAATCTCCTCACCCCGGATTGCACCAGCTAATTCTTTGGTGCCTTTTCCATTTACAATTGGAGATTCCGTCTGAAGAAATTCATTGATGCGTTTTTGCGAGGCTGCGGCACGCTGCACCAGTGAAGTTACCCAAGCCAAGGACATCGCAGGGAAAGTTAATTGATTGACATAGATAATAAACTCCGCTATATTTCCAGCCGTTACAGTGCCTTTGGCAACTTCAATCCCACCAATGTAGATGGTAATTACCGTGCTGAGCCCAATAAGCAAAAGAATAAGCGGAAAGAAAACAGCCTGCACTTTGACAAGATCAAGAGCCGTATTTCGATAAATGGTACTTTCCTTCTCAAATTCCTGCATTTTATTTTGTTCTCTGGTATAGGTCTTGATGACGCGGATACCGGCAAATGTTTCCTGCACGAAAGAAGAAAGGTTGGCCAATTGTTTCTGTATTTTTAAGCTACGCTTGTTAATAATCTTATTGACAAATAAAATAATAACCGATAGAACCGGTATTGGCGCCAATGCATAGGTCGCCAACCGTCCATTGACGCTATACATCGCATAAATAACCATGATAGAAAGGACAACAGTGTTAATCGCATACATAATGGCAGGTCCCAGGTAGTTACGCACCTGATTGACATCCTCTGTGGCACGGCTCATCAGATCCCCTGTATTATTCTTTCTAAAGAAACCAAAGTTTAAATCCTGATAGTGGTTATAGATCTCATTTTTGAGATCGTATTCAATATAACGTGACGTTAAGATGATCGTTTGCCGCATAAAGAATAAGAAAATACCCCGTAAAAGCGAAAGAAGGAGCACGACGAAACCAAAAAACAGGAGACTGGTGCCAAATACCTGGTAGATGAGTTCCTGTCTTTCGAAACCATCAAATAGACGGTACAGATAGATGTTTTCCTGTACCAAATCAAATGCTTCGCGGATTACCTTTGCGGGCAATACCCCGAAATAGTTGGAGATGATAACAAAAATAACCCCTGGAATCAGTTTCCAGCGGTATTTATAAAAGTATTTATTTAAGTAGGCGAGATCCTTCATATTATGGATACAAAAGTAGAACTAATTCGTCAAAATGTTTTACGATTTAAGTGAATTTACTGTCATTCGGAAATCAAATGTTAAGTCTTGGATAAAAAAAGTTGTTACGCACAACGAATAATTTTCCTACTTTTGCATCAAGTGCCTTAAAAAATTAAAACAAATTAGAGTAGTACATTTTATGTCAACATCTCAAAATTCTATTTTTGAATTGATGAGCCAGTCTGGTCATCAAAACTTATTTTTCTGTAATGATGAATTAGTGGGCTTAAAAGCTATCGTTGCGATCCATGATACCACATTGGGGCCTGCGATAGGAGGGGTTCGTATGTTACCATACGAAAGTACAGAAGAAGCTATTGAGGATGCTTTACGTTTATCCAAGGCCATTACCTATAAGTCTGCCATCACCGGATTGAATCTCGGTGGGGGAAGTGCTGTGATAATCGGTAATAGCCGTTTGGACAAATCTGAGGTTTTATTGCGCCGTTTGGGCCAGTTCATTGAAGGATTGAATGGTAATTTCATTGCTTCTTTGGACGTAGGCACTACCCAACGCGATCTAGAACATATTTATACGGAGACCGACCACGTGGCTGGTTTGCCAAAAGCAATTCATGGTAGTGGTGTTGGCGATCCTTCGATCTTTGCTGCACAAGGTGTTTATTTTGGGATCAAAGCTTGTTTGAAAGAACTCTATGGGTCGGAGAGTGTAGCTGGCAAAAAGGTCATCGTCCATGGCGTAGGTGGAGTCGGTGAGCGTTTGATTGCGATGTTGCGTGAAGAGAATGCACGCGTGTATGTCAGTGATATTACAGAGGAGAAAATGTTGAAAGTAGCGGCCAAGTACAAAGCCGAGCCAATTCCCTACGGTGAAGTATTTGATCACGATTTTGATGTATATGCTCCTTGTGCATTGGGCGGTACAGTAAATCCAGAATCAGCGCAAAAAATGCAATGCAAAATTATTGCTGGTTCGGCAAATAATCAATTGAAAGATGAATTGATCACCAGTTCAATTCTGCATGAAAGAGGTATATTATATGCTCCGGACTATTTGATTAACGCAGGGGCATTAATTGGCTGTTATTCAGAAATTCAAAACTATGGTGTAGACCACACTGAATTTGTGATTAAAAATATTTATAATGCAACAAGAGACGTATTGAAAAAATCAAAAGAAGAAAATATCTCAACTTTTGAAGCGGCCAATCGCATCGCGGAGAAGCGTATCCAAGATATTAAAAAAATCAAGCGATAGTCTTCATTCCCAAAATCGTTCTTACTTATTATTTTATAAAAAAAATCGTTCTTTAAATTACTATGTTAAACAGGAGACACCTGAGGGTAAAAGTAGTGCAAACGCTTTATGCGTACAGTCTTTCGGAAGACAAAGACATCAAAACATTTGAAAAAGCACTATTAAAAAATGTGGATGAGGTCTATGAGATGTATATGTGGACACTGAATCTATTAGATGAAGTGTCAGATTACGTCTTAATAGATGCAGAGGGTAGGGCCAATAAATTCTTACCAACTGAAAAAGACTTGTCTTTAACGACCAAGTTAAGTACAAACACTTTTATTGAGTCATTGAGACAAAATCCACAATATGGAGAAGGTGTCAAAAAGTATAGGATTTCATGGAATTTTGATCCGGAGATCGTGCGTACCGTGTTTTTGCAATTAAAGGATTCTGAGGCTTATTTAGAATACTTGCAACAAGAAGATCGCTCGATTGGTACGGAAAAAGATATTATCAAACATATCTTTAAAAAGATCATCTTGAAATCGCCAGTTATTGAGCAGGTTTTTGAAGAAAAATTCATCAACTGGCAGGTGGATAAAGAAGTGTTGCAAGCACTTATTGCGAAGACATTTAAGAATTTCAGTTCGGAAGATCCGCGTAGAAATAAACTTGCAGAAATTACACAAAATTGGAATGACGATAGCGATTATATCATTACATTATTGGGTAAAACGATTCGCAATACAAATGAGTATCAAAAGCTTATCTCTGATAAAACAAAGAATTGGGAGTCAGATCGGATTGCTTTGATGGATACCTTATTGATGCGTATGGCGATATGCGAATTGATTAATTTTCCATCAATTCCCGTGAAAGTAACAATAAATGAGTATATTGAAATTTCTAAGGTATTCAGTACATTGAAAAGTAATACATTTATTAATGGTATCTTAGATAAAATATTGAACGATCTGAACCAGCAGGGAAGAATCCAAAAGGCAGGTCGTGGTTTAAGAGATTAACATCAATTCTGATAAATAATTTATACGAATGAAAAACTTTGGCAAATATTCGGTTTTAGCTTTGCTAGCAATGTTTTTCTTTTCTTGTGGAAATGCAAACAAGGGAAAAGAAGAAGGAGCGAGGATAGCAACTGACACCGCCGCTGCAGATAGCCTTTCTAAGGCTGCAGCACAATTGGGGAAAGTAGAATTTGAAGAATCTGCATTTGATTTCGGTCAGGTAAAGGAAGGTGCGCAGGTAAAACATACCTTTGCGCTTAAAAATACAGGTGATGCACCTATTATTATCTCGAAAGTGACAGCTTCATGTGGATGTACGCAGCCTGAATTTTCAAAAAGCCCTATTTTGCCGGGTGGAACATCTGAAATCCATGTAACTTTCAACAGTGAAGGACAAGTTGGCAAACAACAGAAGATCATTACGATTCAATCGAATGCTTCAAACGGTTTGACAACCGTGCAGCTAAAAGGCGAAGTATTAGCAAAATAACACATTATTAAACGATATAATTACAAATGAACACAGTATTATTACAAGCAGCGGGTGGCAATTTGATGAGTTTTCTACCAATGGTTTTGATTATCGTGGTATTTTATTTCTTCATGATCAGACCGCAAATGAAGAAGCAAAAAGATCACAAAAAATATATTGAAGAACTTGGTGTAAACTCTAAAGTAGTAACGACAGCTGGTATTCACGGTCGTATTGTAGAAGTATCAGATACTACATTCTTGGTTGATGTAGGTTCGGGCGTTAGAATTCGTTTTGACAAATCAGCAATCGCGTTAGATGCTTCTAAAGCTGCTAACAACACAGAGAAGAGCGCTTCATAAGCTTTTTCGAGAGAGAAATGAAGGCCAGTTTTTTAAGAAAACTGGCCTTTTTTTATTTTGGTTTATCAACGGAATGTCCATTTTTGTTAAAACCCCCGCTGAGTAAGAAAAAAATACGATATAAATTTTGTCGTTTTTAAAATTGAAGATTAGAACGCTGATTTTTATGCAAATTGATTAAGTTTGTATCATGGCGAATACAGTTCGAATAAATAAGATCCAACGGCGTAAGATAAATATCTTCATACGTTGTGTTGGAATTTCGTTGTTAGCTTGGCTATTATTTTCGATCTCCAACCAATATACTGTATCCGTCAAGGCCGCGATTGAATACGTTAATCTGCCAGAGAAGCGGGCGTTCCACCCGCAGCAGTCTGATACTGTAAAAGTTAAGCTGGAAATGACTGGATGGCAATTTTTATTTTCAAAAGCTGCTTTGGAAACACCTAAAGTTCAGGTCGACCTAAGCTCATTAAAAACCAAAGATTGGATCGTTTTTTCTAATCAGCTGGGATTTATTAATCGGCAATTTCCGCATGAACAGCGGGTCGTCTCTGTCAGTCCCGATACCTTGTTTTTTGATTTTTCGAAACAGACACAACGTAAAGTGCCTGTAAATCCCCTTGCTAATATTGCATTTAAACGGGGATACGGCTTTATCGCTGAAACCAAAGTTATACCAGCTTATGTGACCATCACCGGGCCTTATGAGGATGTCTCGGCAATTGAATACTGGGAAACCGATACCGTACGCGGGAAAGACGTGGAGACCGATGTACGAACTGTTGCAAATCTGGCGAGAAACCAAAAAGGGAATATCAATGTTTATCCAACGTCTGTTGAGGTGCTGATGCCAGTAGGTGAATTGACCGAGAAAGTAATCGAATTACCTGTCAAGGTGGAAAATGGACAACGGTATAGTTCGGTCAGACTTAGTCCAAGTAAAGTTGTTGTCACGGTATTGATGTCCGTAAAAGATTACAATAAGTATACTTCGCGCGATTTTGAGGCGGTGGTAGACCTTTCAGATTGGGAGAAGAATCAGGTACAGTACTTACCCATTTTATTGACCAAGGTTCCTGAATATTGTCAGATAATCAGCATTGTGCCCCAAAATGTAGACTTTTTTGTACGTAAATAACGATATTTTCATGAAGATTGGAATAACAGGCGGAATTGGATCAGGTAAAACATTTATCTGCAAGCTGTTTAAAGCCATGGCAGTACCTGTTTATAACGCGGATGAGGAAGCTAAAAAACTGATGAATACCGATATTCGGATTAAAAAACGCTTAATCGCGGAATTTGGAGCGGAGACTTATCCGGACGGGAAGTTGGATCGGGCTTTCTTAGCCCAACGGATATTTTCGGACAGAAAGAAGCTCGAACTTGTGAACGGAATTATACACCCTATCGTTATTCAGGAGGCGAAGGAATGGGCAGAACAACAAAAATCCCGTTATACACTCAAGGAGGCCGCCTTACTTTTTGAAAGCGGCTCTTATAAGGATCTTGATTATACTATTCTGGTTACCGCGCCTTTATCCGTACGTGTTCAACGCGTAATGGAGCGCGATAAGGTTACGGAAGGACAGGTCATGGAGCGAATTAATAAGCAACTCTCTGACGAAGAAAAGTTAAAATTGGCCGACTTTGTCATCGTTAATGATGGCACCACACCATTATTGCCACAAGTGTGGAATCTACATCAAAAATTTTTAAAATAATAGTATGTCTATAATATTGCCTGACTTCTTTGTCAGAAAGCCAGAAGGTTATTACTGCCGTTACGGTGATTTTTTTATCGATGCCAGCAATCCAGTTATGCATAATGTCGTATCTCATGCCCATGGCGATCATGCGAGCTCAGGGCACGACTATGTGTATGCTACCCATGCGACAACTTTGTTTATGAGCCACCGTTATAAGCAAAATCGGAAAGACTCCTATCAGGTTAAATTGTATAACAGCCCTTTTAAACTCGGTGCCGTCGAGATTACGTTAATACCGGCAGGACATATCCTCGGGTCGGCACAGATTCTAATGGAATATATGGGCGTGAGATATTTGTATACAGGCGATTATAAATTACAGCCCGATGATACCTGTGAACCCATCGAAATGCATCACGCTGATGTATTGATTACCGAAAGTACCTTTGCAAATCCAGCTGTTATCCATCCTGACCCGGCCGAGGAAATCAAAAAATTGGATGGTCACGCCAGTAATATCTTATTGGGTACTTATGTACTGGGGAAGGCGCAGCGAGTTACTGATTTGATCAATAGATACTGTCCGGATAGAAAAGTACTTGTGCATAGTGGAATATTACCGTACCACAGACTGTATGACGCATATGGACTGAAGAAATTAAATTACGAGCCTTATAACAGGAAGGAAATGAAACAGGGCGAACAGAATAAAGTTTATCTGGTTCCCCCAATGACATTTAATAGTTACTTCAGAGCGACCAAAGTATTGCGGGCGTTCGCTTCGGGCTGGAAGCGCCTGCAGGCACAGAATGATATCGAACTTTATATTTCCGATCACGTGGACTGGAACGACATTCTCCAGTATATCAAAATGGTTGATCCTCGGGAAGTATGGACACTCCACGGTGATGGAACGATTCTGAGAAGTTATTTCAATGATAAACTGATCGTCCGCGACGTCTTTCTGGCACAAGCATAAGTCTGTCAGTGTCGAAGATCTTCTGCAGGGTACACCCATGCCAAGAAAGTGGAGCAACTTATATCTTGGTGTCTCTATAACAGCGCCATACAACTGATTTCGATCGCTCATTTGAAAACTTCGCTGTATGACCAGCGAAGTTTCTATTTCATATTAACAATCTTGTCAACAACATAGACAGTATTTCCGCGCCAAGGAAGTACTCCATGATATTCTTTGTAACGTAGATCGAAATATTTGCCACTGTTTAGCTCCAATTGTTGAAAAACTGAATCGTCTTCAATAGAAAATTCAAATTGATTGCTGGCTATTCCTCCAGTTTTAATGCTTCCAAATCCTTCTTGGATGAGCTTGCCCTCATATGTCTTAAAAATATTACCCTTCCTTACAGCATAATTAAGATAGCCCGACTTGACACCCTCACCGAATACATAATAATATTTCCAGTAGGCATATGAGCCACCCCCGACGAGGATAAAGAGGATCAGGATGAGCAAAAATTTTTTTAATCCGGATTTCTTCTTTTGTTGTTCAGGTAAATTTTCCATTATGTATTTGAATTAAAATGGTTTGAAACAGTTTGTAAAACAATTAGAAATGTATTCTTTCGATACCCTATTGTGTAATTTCATCTAAAGATAAATAATGAACGGCATAAATGCTAGTGGTTTTTATTTAAAGTCAATGAAAAAGGTATTTTGGTGGATGCTAATTCTATTAGTTATTTTCTCCTTGGTGTGTGCTGTTATGCTAATTTTTGTAAATTTGTCTAATGGACTCAGCACGGGTATATCGCAAGATTATTCACTTGGATATGGACGCATTCTATGCATCTGTAGATCAGCGCGACTTCCCCGAATTTCGGGGGAAGGCAATCGCTGTCGGCGGATCTCCAGATGGGAGAGGGGTGGTTGCGACAGCAAGCTATGAAGCAAGAAAATTTGGTGTCAAATCTGCTATGAGCTCAAGAAAGGCTCTTCAACTGTGCCCTCATATTATCTTCACTTATCCTCGTTTTGATGTTTATCGGCAGGTTTCGTATCAGATCAGGGAGATTTTTCTACGGTATACGGACTTAATTGAACCACTTTCCCTGGATGAAGCATATTTAGATGTTACAGTGGATAAACAGGGAATCGGTTCGGCAATCGATATTGCCAAGGCGATTAAAGGAGCGATAAAGGACGAACTGAACTTAACGGTGTCCGCTGGTGTGTCTGTCAATAAATTTGTAGCGAAAATTGCTTCAGATATGGATAAACCCAATGGTTTGACATTTATTGGTCCTTCTAAAATTGTCAAGTTTATGGAGTCATTGCCCGTAGATAAATTTTTTGGCGTAGGGAAAGTCACTGCGAAGAAAATGCACGAATTGGGGCTTTTTACGGGGCTCGATTTAAAAAAACAGCGTGAAGATGATCTAGTCCGTTGGTTTGGAAAGACAGGTCATTTTTTTTACCGTATTGTCAGAGGTATCGATGACCGTCCAGTTGTTCCTAATCGCAGCAGTAAATCGATTGGTATTGAGGATACTTTTGAGGTGGATGTAGAAGCATTTGAAGAATTAAACAGCATTTTGCATCGACTCTGTAAACAGTTGTGGTTACGTATTGGGAAAAAGGAAGTTTCTGGACGAACGTTAACCTTGAAAGTTAAATATGCGGATTTTGTGCAGCTGACACGTAGCACAACCATAGAAAGTAGTTTCGACTCCGAAGACAAAATTTACGCTACAGCTCATCGTCTGTTAAACAAGGTTGAGCTGCTAAACAAGGTGCGTCTGTTGGGGGTTTCAATATCCAACTTTGTAGAAGAAACTGATTTTCCAAAGGAAGGTATACAGCTAAACCTTTTTGACCATCATCCTTAGTCAATAATCCGCACTATTGTTCGACTTTTGATAAGCTAAAGAATAAACAACATGTGAATTAAGCTTGTTACAGGCAAAATCATCGTTATTTGTCACAATTCTTTATCTTAGCCCAAATAATAATAAACATATCCAAAAAGTAATGAATACGGTATCAAGAGTACTCTTAGGTGCGTCTATCGTTTTTTTTGTGCACGAGACTGGTGTTGCGCAGAAGAAATTGGATTTTGCGCAGTCCTGGGGGCAAAAGCAATCTTTGACGGTCCGCACCAATCAGTATCCTGGCTGGGCAGACGGAACAGCTTACCTGGAGAATGATGTAAACGATGGTCGTTTGTATCAGGTCGACGTTAAATCAGGCAACAGAAGTATTTATACAATTCCTGCTAAAGAAGGAACGGTTGTCTACATCGATAACAACGATATCTTCCTAAAAAGCAGTGATGGAGCCGTAAAGAAGCTTACCAATTCGCCTGACATTGCCGAACAAAACCCCACGTTGTCACCAGATGGTAAATATGTGGCTTTCACGCGCAAAAGTAATTTATACAGCGTGGATGTGGTATCCGGAGAAGAGATGCAATATACACATGATGGTACTGACGTCATTTACAATGGTTGGTCATCTTGGGTGTATTACGAGGAGATTCTTGGGCGTCCGACAAAGTACAAAGCTTTTTGGTGGTCTCCAGATAGTCGTAAGATAGCATTTATGCGATTCGATGATACAAAGGTTCCGATGTTTCCTATTTATTCGTCGAAAGGTCAGCATGGTTATCTCGAGGAAACAAGATACCCTAAAGCGGGTGACCCGAATCCAGAAGTCAAAGTCGGTATAGTTCATCTTTCTGGGGGCAAAGTTACATGGGCTGATTTTAACGAAAAAGACGATCAGTATTTCGGTCAGCCTTATTGGGCCTTTGATAGTAAAAATCTAATGGTACAGTGGATGAACCGGGATCAGAACAATTTAAAGTTTTATCAGGTCGATCCGAACTCTGGTTTAAAAAAAGAAATCTATGATGAGCGTCAGTCTTCATGGATCAATTTGGATCACGATGAGCGTATAACTTATCTTGCTGATAATAAATATTATATCTTAAAATCGGACAAGTCAGGTTGGGCCCACTATTACCTCTATAAATTGGACGGTACATTGGTAAATCCCATTACCTCTGGTGAATGGCAGGTGACCGAATTGAAGCGGATCGATGAAAAAAACAAGGTGATCTATTTTACTGCACGTAAAGAAAACTCAGCGCGGTTTGATCTTTACCGTGTGGATTATTCGGGTAAAAATCTCAAACGTCTGACTTTTGGTGAGTACTCACACGATGTTAATGTATCGCCCAATGGCCAGTATTTTATTACTAAATATTCTAATGTAAGTACACCAGATAGATTTGCACTGTTGGATAATCGGGGTAAGGTCGTTAGGCAATTGGCGGATAGCAAAGCAGCAGATTTTGCTTCCTATACGTACGGTAAAACCGAATATTTACATATTAAATCGGATGACGGATTGTTCAATCTTCCCCTGACAATAACTTATCCGACAGATTTTGATCAATCGAAAGTTTATCCGGTTGTTTTCAGTATCTACGGTGGACCGGATGCTGGGACAGTAAAAGATACCTGGAAAGGGACAAACAACCAGTATTGGGCTAATGAAGGAGTTATTCAAGTCTCCGCAGATCACCGTGCTTCGGGGCATTTTGGCAAAAAAGGTGTTGCCTATATGCACCGTAATCTTGGTCATTGGGAGATTATTGATTATTCAACCATCGTTAAATGGTTGAAATCACAACCATGGGTGGCTAAAAACAAGGTGCTTATCACAGGGCATAGCTATGGTGGATACATGACCTGTTTAGCGATGACAAAAGCCGCTGATGTATTTGATTTCGGTATTGCAGGTGCGCCTGTAACGTCATGGGATCTCTATGATAGTCATTACACAGAACGATGGATGGATACACCGCAGGACAACCCGGATGGATATAAGGCCGGATCTGTATTGACTTATGCTAATCATTATAAAGGTGTGTTGCGTATTATGCATGGCGATATGGACGACAATGTACATCTGCAGAATACAATCCAGCTCGTCGATAAATTGACTGATCGAAATGTTCCTTTCGAATTGATGATTTATCCTGGAAGCCGGCATGGATTTGACCGATCGAAAAGCAAATATGATTTTAACGAACGTGCGCGTTTTTACTATCAATATTTACTGGAAAAGCCGCTTCCAAAAGAGTTTAAATAAGCCTAACTAAGGTGAAAATATAGCTTCCCCTGTCACTTCGATAGGGGATTTTTATTTTACGGAGTATTTTCATTTATTCACGCTGCCAAATATTCTCCATCGGGTTCTTCTTTATGTTAAATATGAGAAAAAAAGTGATTTTTCTGTGTGTGTAAATTGTTGAAAATTAAAAAATATGGCATCTTTGTAGAAGTTTATTCAAAGATAAAATGATTCAATTCCTAAAGGAAAGTACTTTTGCCGTTAATGAGGTTTTTAATAAGTCATTGGAGTTGCTGAAAAAGCATTATTTTTCGGTTGCCGGGCTTTGTTTTCTGTTATTTGTGACTTCTGGACTCTCCAATTATCTCGCAACATCGATTAGTGATTTCAATGTAGTGTTGAGTGGTTTTATGGCGTTTTTTTTCATGGTAATGTATTTCGGATTGAATATGACTTTGTTTAAGTATATTTTGAGTCTGATAGATGGAAATCATGATAAGAAACTGATTCAATGTATCCCAAGTTCAAAGGAACTCGTTTACTTTTTCGGAGCTATGCTCAGTATCATGGTGCTTTCAATAATGCTCTTACTGCTATTGGGGGCAGTTTCTTTACCCTTTCTTTATTTGTTTGAAAACGGTGAAAATCGTGTAGAGCTGATGAGCAATTTTACGATGTTTGTCGTTTTTGTGGCAGCCATATTGACCTTTCTCCTGATTATAAGAGTGGCATTTTATCCATTCTTCATTATTGATAAACACGCGGGTACTTTCAAATCTTTGCGTTTTAGTTTTGCACTGACAAAGGGTAACGTGTTCAAACTGTTGTTGATTTTGGCTGTGTTTGCTTTCTTTCAGTTGCTACAGATGTATTTTAATTTTTTAGAATATTACATAATTTTTATTATTTTGAACCTCGTGAGTTCTTTTTTGGTTGTACCTTTAGCTTGCATTGTCGTTTCGGTAGCTTATCGTTCAATGATGGCAGATTATCATGGTGGAGAGGATCCAAAGATTTTAAAAAATATATTTTAATTAATAGCAAAGGTTTTGAGTAAAAAAGGAATTGCCATTTTAGGGGCAACGGGAAGTATAGGCACACAAGCCTTGGATGTTATAAGAGCCTTTCCTAATCAATTTGAAGCAGTCGTTTTGACATGTGGTAGCAACGCTTCATTGTTAATTCAGCAGGCTTTGGAGTTTAAGCCCAAAGCAGTTGTTGTAACGGATTCCCTTCAATATAGTTATGTTCAGGACGCCCTAAAAGGGCATAATATCGCTGTTCTTTTAGGTGAATTGGGGTTGGTTGAAGTGGTTCAATATGAAGATGTTGATGTTGTCTTGAATGCGATTGTTGGGTCTGCCGGATTAAAGCCTACTGTGAAAGCGATTCAATCCAAAAAGGATATCGCTTTGGCTAACAAGGAAACACTGGTTGTCGCTGGCGAGCTGATTATGGCTTTGGTGCATGAATATGGCGTTCGAATGCTGCCTGTGGATTCAGAGCATTCGGCAATTTTTCAGTGTTTGACCGGAGAGGAGCATAATCCGATAGAGAAAATCTACATTACCGCTTCTGGCGGGCCTTTTAGAGGTAAAAGTAGAGCAGAGCTTCAATGTGTTACCAAGGCTCAAGCATTGAAGCATCCCAATTGGTCTATGGGAGCCAAAATCACGATTGATTCCGCTTCTTTGATGAATAAAGGCTTAGAAGTCATTGAAGCAAAATGGCTTTTCAATCTGTCGATAGATCAAGTTGATGTCATTGTACATCCTCAATCCATTGTGCATTCCCTGGTTCAGTTTCAAGACGGTTCTATGAAAGCGCAAATGGGGGTACCTGATATGAAATTGCCGATCCAATATGCGTTGACATATCCAGGACGTTTCGAAAATAATTTTGAGCGTTTTAATTTCATGGACTATCCAACGCTCAGTTTCGAAAAAGCAGATATGGAAACCTTCAGAAATCTGGCTCTTGCTTATGAAAGTTTGCGGGCCGGTGGCAATAGAAGCTGCGTATTGAATGCCGCCAATGAAGTCGTTGTAGATGCGTTCTTGAAAGATCGAGTTGGTTTTCTGGAGATGAGTGATGTTATTGAACAGACATTGGATCGAGTACAATTTATTGCTACACCGACGTTGGATGATTATCTGGAAACGGATCGTGTAGCAAGATTAATAACAAAGGAAATAATCAAAGATTAAATTTAAAAAGCATACATGGGTGTTTTAATTATGGTCGGACAAGTGATTCTAGGCTTGTCAATTTTAATTGTTCTACATGAGTTAGGACATTTTTTAGCAGCGCGTGCATTTGGTATCAAGGTAGAAAAGTTTTATTTGTTCTTTGATGCTTGGGGAGTGAAATTGTTTAAATTCAATTACAAAGGATGTGAATATGGTATTGGCTGGTTACCATTAGGCGGTTATGTCAAAATTGCTGGGATGATCGATGAGTCGATGGATACAGAGCAATTGAAGGGTGAACCACAGCCTTGGGAATTTCGATCAAAACCAGCTTGGCAACGTTTGATTGTTATGTTGGGCGGTATTATTGTCAATATTGTGGTCGGTGTTGTTGTTTTTTGGATGCTGACTTTTAAAATGGGCAATACGGATATCAAAATGAACCAGCTTGTAAACGGTATTGTGCCGGGCTCTATTGGTGAATCTATTGGTTTGAAAGCCGGTGATAAGGTGGTCGCAATTGATGGTAACCGCGTAGAGAACTACTCCGAACTGATCAGTTCCAAAGTCTTGATGGGCGGAGTTACACTCGCCGTCGAACGTGGTGGTGTGACTGAAGATGTCAAAGTTCCAGCCGATTTATTAAATACACTTTCTGACAAAAAAGGAGAGAAGTTTATTGAACCACGTGTTAGAACAACAAGCGTTGCTGAAGTTGCTCCGGGATCGGTGGCTAGTAAAATGGGTTTTGTGAAAGGCGACAGCATTATCGCTGTAAATGGTACGCAGGTTCCCTTCTTTGACCAATTTAAGACACAAATAAAAGCGAATATAAATAAAACTGTTGCTATTAAAGTACTGCGTAATGGAGAGGAAGTTTCACTGCAAGGAAATGTTCCTGCTGATGCTATGCTGGGAATAGGCATTAACCGTGATTATTCCATCAAGTCTTTTACAACACAATATACTTTGACAGAGGCACTCCCAATTGGTGCAAAGAAGGCTTTTACAGTGATTACCGATAATGCCAAAGGATTTGGCAAAATTTTCAAAGGTGAAGTGCGTGCTGATAAAGCCTTATCGGGTCCCATTGGTATCGCAACTTTGTTTGGTACGGAGGTGGATTGGATCCGTTTTTGGTCTTTGGTAGGCATGTTATCGATGGCATTGGCATTTATGAACCTATTGCCTATTCCAGCACTGGATGGTGGGCACGTATTATTCTTATTGATTGAAATGATACAAGGTAAGCCATTGAGCGAAAAATTCCTGGAAAAAGCGCAGATGGTTGGTTTCTTTATTCTTTTGGCTTTAATGGTCTTTATATTCGGGAACGATATTTTTAAGCTCTTTAAGTAACTCAATCGATCGCCAGCCGATGCTGACGGCATGTATATCATAAAGTAAAGGGGGC
>DGIS01000025.1:197558-223878 GCA_002386525.1 Sphingobacterium sp. UBA4616 | reverse complement strand
GCCCCCTTTACTTTATGATATCGATACGCTTACAGGAAAAGGCTTCGCGTTGTATAATTATCTGCTAGCTGCATTCGCCCTTCATATGTTTTCATTTTATTTATTTCAGCCTTTAGGATGAAAATTTTTACAACAATAAATTCTCTATTTATATTGCTTTTGAAAAACAATTTTTCTAAGTTTGGTCATGGATGGAAGAAATAGAGCAGATGTAAAGCCTGGTATGTTGGTGAATATCGTCTTAAAAAAAGATCAACGTACTGGAAGTCTTACAGAGGGGATTGTGAAGGACTTGTTGACCTCATCCTCTTATCATTCGAGAGGAATTAAAGTGAGATTGACGGACGGCCAAATAGGAAGAGTGGCCGAAATTATTGAAGATGACTTTTAGCAGGTGTTCTACTGATCTTCCGCTCTTTTTTATTTAATCTTTCCTCATACTATTTATATGGAAAGATCTGCTGCCTATGGTGTTCTTTTTGAATAAATCAAATGTAAAGATTGTTGAATTATTATTAGTGGATATTTTGACATAAAACTTGCATAACGACATTATTATTACTAACTTTTTTCTGTATTTTTTATTTTATTACATATTTATATAATATTGTTTTTATAATTACTAAATGACGGTTTTTTCAAATGGATATCAAAAGTAAATGTACGATTGTCTATGCTGATGATGCATTGATTCATCATATACTGATGCGCGCAATGACTCAATCTCATTTATTGAATTTGGTTTATTGTGCTTCTAATGGGATGGACTTAATTGACTACCTCCATGACAACGGACATGAACTTCCTCAGATATGTATACTGGATCTACATATGCCCGTGCTAAACGGAATAGAAACGGCAAAAATAATGAAAGAAAAGTTTCCCTCCGTCAGAATATTCGGGCTGACATCGAGCAGTGATGAAAATGAACGGATGAAAATGCGGGACGCTGGGGCAGAAGAGATTTTTTCAAAGGAGCAAATGCCTTTATTAATGAAACAACTTGCTTCTTGAATATAAAAAGCTACACAAAAAAAGCCTAACATCTGTTAGGCTTTTTCTTTGGTTTCTAAAGCATCCTTGAATTTTAGCAGTCTAATCCAGGACGGACATTTACTTAAGTCTTTTTTCCATAAGCTTACATGGATAAAGCTTGTGCTTAAGAAGCGTTTAACGTCGAAGACTTGCATGTCCTGCTGTATTTCCAGCGTATCAGGAAGGTCTTTGGATTTAAAATATTGTTGTAATTCCTCTGGAGTCATACGACAAAAGTAAAGTTTTAAATCTTTATCTCCAACCTCCGCCAAGTGCGCGGTAAAGATCTACAAATGCATCTAAATGCTGCTGTCTTAACTCCACAAGGTCAAGGTCACTGTTTAATGCATTGCTTTGCGCAGTAATGACCTCTAAATAAGTGGCATATCCGCTTTTGAAGAGTAGATTCGCATTTTTTACCGCAAGTTGCGCATTATCCACTCTTTCTTTTGCCAGAGATAATTGTTCACGTTGTTTGTCTACTGTAACAACTGCATTAGAGACTTCGGCTACTGCCTCCACAACATTTTGCTGCAACTGAATTTCAGCCTTATCCCGTTCCAATTTGGCTACTTCATATTGTGTTTTTAATGTTCTGTTTTTGAAAATAGGTGTGGTTAAATTTCCAGTTATTCCGCCGAGTAATGCTCCAGGAATATGGAACCAATTTTTTGGAAGCATGCTATTAACCCCTAATACGCCACCGATAGTTAAGGATGGATAACGCATGGCCTGTTGGATATTAACGTTCGCATTGGCAGCCATCAATTGGAGCTCAGATGATCGGATGTCAGGTCTATTGCGAAGAATCTCTAATGGAGAACCGAGGGAGATGTCTTTGCTCTCGGCGAAGAGATGCTCGTAAGAGGTGCCTCTATTGATACTGTCGGGCAATTTTCCGGTTAGTGTCTGAAGGGCATTTTCCTGAATGACAATTTCCTTTTCCAGTTCGGGTACAAGGGACGCAGCTAAGAGACGCTGCGATTGTGTTTGTTGGATCGCCAAAGCGGTGATTTCACCAGCTTCATATTGTAACCTGATCATGCGGAGCGTACTATCGTTTAATTGGACGTTACGTTTAGCGACTTCTATTTTAGCATCAAGCATCAGAAGATTGAAATAGCCTTTTGCTACCGAAGTTATGATGGAGGTCTGTACAGCATTTTTTGCTTCCTCGGTATCCAAATATTCGGCCAATAGCTGCTCTTGTTTGCTTCCTATCTTCTTCCAGATATCTATTTCCCAGCTAAAGTTAATGTCTGAGCCAAACATTGACTGATAGACGAACATATTTTGAGGTGCTTTTTCACCTTTTTGATCATAGTATTTGGTCAGTGGGCCGCTGCCAAAATCCTGCGATCGCCAAGTCCGGTTTCCATTGGCAATGGTTGCATTTACACTCGGTAAGTAATTAGCCTTATTTTGCGCTAATAGCCGGTTTGAAATCTGCAGGTTGAGCAAGGCAGTCCTCATCTCAAAATTGTTTGATAACGCAGAATCAATTAATAACTTCAACGTCGGATCGTGGAAGAAAGATTTCCAATGAATTAGTCCCATACTGGAGGTGTCTCCGAAGAGGTCTAGTGTATCACCACGAAAATTTTCAGGAAGTTTTACTTTGGGCTGCACATAATCTTTTCCTACTTTACAAGCGTTCATCATTCCTAATAGGCCTATGATTATACCGATTCCCGAAATGTATTTTTTTATGTTTTTCATTATTCTTCCTCTTGTTTAGCTAGTTTATCATGTAGTTTTTCATCCAAGCTTTTAAATACGACAAATAATACCGGGATGATGAAGATACCAAACGCTACGCCAAAGAGCATACCGCCGGCGGCGCTGAAACTGATGGAGTGATTGCCGATAGCTGATGGCCCTACCGTCCACATTAGTGGTACTAGACCGGCTACAAATGCCAAACTGGTCATCAAGATAGGTCTTAATCTAAGCTTGGATCCATTGATGGCTGCTTCGACGATACTCTTACCATTTTTACGCTCCTGGACGGCGAATTCTACAATCAGAATTGCGTTTTTGGCCAAAAGACCAATAAGCATGATGAGCCCTACCTGAACATAAATGTTGTTTTGGAGTCCCACCAGGTTGATGACAGCGAAAACGCCGATCAGTCCCACTGGTATCGACAATAGTACTGCCCACGGAAGGATATAGCTTTCATATTGAGCCGAAAGCAGGAAGTATACAAAAAGAATACTAAGTGCAAAAATCAGCGCAGTCTGTGAGCCAGATTGGCTCTCCTCGTAGCTCATGCCCGTCCATTCAAATCCATAATTCCCAGGAAGGTTGCTATCGGCCATTTTTTGGATAGCCTGCATAGCGTCATCTGTACTGTAACCGTCGGCAGTGGTGATATTCACAGCGATAGCGTTGTACAAATTATAACGGGTTATGGTTTCGGGCCCCACCGTCTTCTCTAAGGTCAGGAGGGTATTTATAGGAACCATTTCACCTTTGCTATTCCGTACAAAAATTGAATTGAAGGATTCGGGATCTTTACGGAAATCAAAATCCGATTGGACATAAACGCGATACTGGCGGCCAAATCGATTGAAATCACTCGCTTGTACGCGTGCAAAGTAAGATCTGATGGTGGACATTAGATCTTTGATATCGACCCCCAGGGATTTTGCTTTCACAGCATCAATATTGACTTCATACTGCGGGAAGTTGGATTTGAAGCTTGTGTAGGCGCTTCGTATCTCTGGTAAGGTATTTAGCTGGTTTATAAATGTGTCGGCGATAGTATTAAAGTCTCTGATATCCCCACCCATCCGATCCTGAAGAACCATTTCAATTCCGGCAAAGTCTCCAAAACCCTGCACAGTAGGGCGAGGGAATACCGTAAACGTGGCTTCATTAATTTGGGATAGATCTTTTCTGATGGTATCCATAAAGGCATTGATATCCTGGATATGCTCACGCTTAGCGTGGGGTTTTAGGGTAATGTAACCAGCGGCAAATGCCGGACTTGAACTTCCATCTAGGGCATTAAAACCTGAAACTGTCGTCATTCCATTGATATCCTCTCTTTTCTTTAAAATACTATCGGCACGGTGAAGTACTTCCGTTGTCCGGCTCAATGACGCACCAGGAGGGAGGGCGATATTGTACGTGATAAAACCATCGTCCTCGGTCGGAATAAAACTTTTAGGGGTTTTGATCATAAAAAATGCGCCGAGTGCCGTAATCAAAATTAAACCTGTCCAGGCTATTTTTTTGTTCTTAATGAGAACTGTTACCACGGCAACATACCGTAAAGTAAGTCGATCAAAAGAGGTGTTGAACGCCTTGAAGAACCGGTTTTTAAATTGATTTATCTTGCTGGTTTTTTGATCGTTGTGATGTTGTGGCGTTTTAAGTAAGAGTGCACATAGTGCAGGGCTTAAGGTCAATGCATTGAGTGCTGAAATCAGAATTGCCGTTGCCAGCGTGTAAGCAAACTGTCGATAAAAGATTCCAGCCGGCCCTTCCATAAATCCAACGGGCAAAAATACGGCGGCCATGACCATAGTTATTGACAGAATGGCGCCTGTAATTTCGGACATCGTCGACAATGTCGCCGCTCGGGCTTTTAACCCTGTACTGTGCATTTTCTCGTGGATCGCCTCAACGACAACGATCGCATCATCCACCACAATTCCAATGGCCAATACCAAGGCAAACATGGTTAGGACATTCAGTGAAAATCCAAAAAGTTGCAGGAAAAAGAACGTTCCTACCAGCGATACCGGGATTGCAATGGCTGGAATTAAGGTAGACCTAAAATCTTGTAAGAAAATAAATACAATAACAAATACAAGGATAAAGGCTTCGAAAAGTGTGTGTTCGACTTGGTTGATCGATTCGTCGATCTGGTCCCTTACCGAGTACGTCACTTCGTAGTGTATGCCTTTTGGAAATGTTTTTGATTGTTCTTCGAGTACTTTTCTAACGGCAATATCAATATCATGAGCGTTAGAACCACTGGTCTGTGTTAGATTGAGGGTTAGGCCCGGATGTCCATTTACCTTATTATCGCTACTTAGATTGGTCGCTCCGAATTCTATTCTTGCGACATCCTTTAGATAGAGCACTGATCCATCTTCGTTGGTTTTAATCACAATATTTTGGAATTCCTCCGGTGTGGTGAAGCGCCCCTTATGGCGGATCACAGTCTCAAAAGCTTCGTCTGAAGTCTCCCCAAATTTACCAGGGGCAATCTCAAAGTTCTGATCTTTTATCGCGTCAGTGACATCCTGTGGAACCAAGTTGTAAAGGGCGAGCTTTTCGGGGTTTAACCAGAGTCTCATGGCATAATCCCTAGCCCCTAAGCGGGACACTTGAGCTACCCCATCTACACGTAGTAACGGGCGCATCAGGTTAATCTGTGCAAAGGCCTGTAGAAAAGTTTCGTCATAGGCGCTGTCTTGATGATCGGAGTATAAGTTGATGGTCATAATGACACCGGTTTGCCGTGGCATGACGGTGATACCCGCTTCATTTACTTCCGCGGGAATGGAGCTAATGGCTTTGGAAATCCGAGTCTGTACGTTAACGGAGGCAATGTCTGGATTGGTACCTGTCTTGAAATAAACAGAAACACTCCCAGACCCTGAGTTGGAAGCAGAGGATTTGATGTAAGTCATATCCTCTACACCATTGATGGCTTCTTCAATAGGTAATAAAACACTTTTTGCCACTGTTTCAGCATTCGCTCCAGGATAACTGAGTGAAACAAGCACACTGGGTGGTGCGATTTCTGGAAAGCGCGAGACAGGTAGCAATTTTAGGCCTACTAGACCTAAAATAACCAAGATAATGGAAACCACCGTGGCCAATACGGGCCTATTTATAAATGTTTTAAGCATATATATAGAATTTTAAACATGCTACTTTCAGTGCGCAGTATCACTGGCACAAGTAGCATGCAAAAATGATCAATAATTATTTCTGTAAAATTGGGGTTACCGGTGAACCGTCGGTCAATTTGTCAAAGCCGCTAGTAATAACACGATCGTTTTCCTTTAAACCTGAATAGACGATATAGTTGTTTTTACTTTTGCCCGAAAGCTGGAGATTTCGTTTCTGTGCCTTATTGTTTTGGTCCAATATATAGACAAAGGTTTTATCTTGCAATTCGTTTACAGCAATCTGAGGGATTTGAAGAACATCTTTCTTAATCTCAGCGATTTTAAGCGTACCGCTGCTTCCAGATCGGAGAATGTTATCATGATTTTGAAAGGTAGCGCGTAAGGAGATTGCTCCCGTGGTACGGTTGATTTGGCCATTGACCGCATCAACTATACCCTTTTTCGCATATTCTTCACCATCTGCGAGAACTAAAGTCACCTCGGGAAATACAAGTTTTTGATTCTGGTTGTATTTCTTACCTTCTAAGCTATCTTTTTTTGCCTGAGCTTTTGAAAAATACAGAAAATCAGATTCATTCATGGAAAAATAAACATACACTTCCTGAATATCGGAAAGATAGGTGAGGGGTTCTTTATCTCCCTTCGATACCAAATTCCCGATACGCTTTGGGATCCGGCCAATGTAACCGCTTACCGGTGCTGTGATAACGGTAAAATCCTTACTGATCTGAGCCGAGCGTACGGCCGCGATAGCTTGGTCGAGTGTTGCCTTGGCAACTTGATAATCTGACTTGGCAGAAGAAAGTCTGACGTCCGAAATAACATCATTTTGAACGAGCGGTTTCAATCGGTCTACTTCAAGTTGTGCGTTTTTAAGTTTGGCTTTAGCGACCTGTTCTGTAGCGATCATGTTATTCAGGTTTTCCTGATAGGTGGAAGGATCAACTTTAAATAGCTTTTGGCCTTTTTGTACAAAAGAACCTTCATCAACATAAATTTCCTGAAGTAATCCCTCGACCTGGGGGCGAACTTCTACATTAACCTTACCTTCGATTGTCCCCAAATAATCCTTGATGGTAATTGCATCTGATTTCTTTACGGTATAAACCGGTAAGGCGACGCTTTTTTCTTTGCTTTTATTTTCTTTTGAAGAACTTGAAGAACAACTTACCTGAGTGGCTAAGGCTGAACAAATCAATAGAGATACGTTAAAAATAGATAATGTTTTTTTCTTCACAATGATTGATTAATTTTTACGATATATGTGTGTGTAATATGAATATTACAATATAAACGTCAAATAGTTTAATTATTGTGAAGATTAACATTTGTTAACATCTCCAATTGGAGTTAATTATTGTTCAATTATTAACCAATATTAATGATTAATAGTTTCAGGTATTTGATAATGAAGTTTTTAGGGGAAGGAATACATCATATTTTCTCCCTTAGGAAAATATGATGTTATTGAGATAGAAACCTAAAATTTAAGGTGCTTTACGGTCAGCCCGTTATTAATAAGTTGTTTTAAGGCATCAATTCCTATGCTAATATGCGCTTCTACATATTTCGCCGTAACGGTTACGTCACTGACAGACGTTTTGACTCCTTCTGGAACCATTGGTTGATCCGAAACGAGCAGTAAAGCACCGGTAGGAATTTTGTTGGCAAAACCTACACTGAATATCGTTGCTGTTTCCATATCAACGCACATGGCACGGATTGATTTCAAATATTTTTTAAAGGCTTTATCATGTTCCCAAACTCGTCTATTGGTGGTGTATACCGTTCCTGTCCAGTAATCCCGCTGATGATCCCTTATTGTAGTTGATATAGCCTTTTGCATAGCGAAGGCAGGCAGGGAGGGCACTTCGGGCGGAAAATAATCATTCGATGTTCCTTCGCCACGGATAGCAGCAATAGGTAAAATCAATTCACCCACAGGAATCTTTTTCTTGATCCCACCCGTTTTACCCAGGAATAGTACTGCTTTTGGCGCAATGGCTGATAATAGATCCATAACCGTTGCGGCCATGGGGCTTCCCATACCGAAGTTGATGATGGTGATTCCGCCATCGGTGACCGACTGCATTGGTTTATCTTCGCCGTAGATGGGCGCATTATCATGCATTTCAGAAAACAGCTGTATATATTTTGAAAAGTTTGTCAAAAGGATGTATTCTCCAAACTCTTCTAACGGTCTTCCAGTATACCTGGGAAGCCAATTGTTTACAATTTCTTCTTTACTTTTTAAACCTGGTGTTATCGGACTATTTACTGTACTTTTGGCACTTTTCTTTTTTGTCATAGTCATTAAATTTAGTTTCTCGAATCTCTTATATTCCTATAAACATTCCATTATGTGTATGTTATTATTATTGTAATATAAGATTTTTAATTCTTTAAAAAAAAATCCCGTTCAGCTGAACGGGATTTTTTTAAGCGACTTTAAGCTTTTTCAAATCGGACTTCTCGAATTTTTTCTTCGCGTAGTCCAGAGTGATTTCCAAAGCTTTCTGTCCCGTCTGCTCTTTTGTTGATGGAATCTCAAACATCGCGTCCAGCATAATGGCTTCACAGATACTGCGTAAACCCCTAGCTCCGAGTTTGAATTCATCCGCTTTATCGACAATAAAGGTATAAACATCAGGATCAAATTTTAGTTCGATACCTTCATATTCAAACAACTTCTTATATTGTTTAACCAATGCGTTTTTGGGTTCAGTCAAGATACTCAGTAAAGTTTCTTTATCCAACGGATTTAGATAAGTCAATACTGGCAGACGCCCTATTAGCTCTGGAATCAAACCAAAGTTCTTTAAGTCTTGAGGAGTAATATATTTGTATAAGTTGTTCAAATCGATTTCCTCTTCGTCTTCATTCATTTTATAACCTACAGTCTGTGTACGTAAACGGTTTGCAATTTTCTTTTGAATACCATCAAATGCACCGCCACAGATAAAGAGTATATTACTAGTATTTACCGCGATCATTTTTTGATCAGGGTGCTTACGGCCGCCCTGAGGTGGAACGTTAACCACTGTACCTTCGAGAATCTTCAACAAAGCCTGTTGAACACCTTCACCTGATACATCTCTCGTAATGGAAGGATTGTCACTTTTACGTGCAATTTTATCTATTTCATCGATATAGATGATTCCGCGCTCTGCCGAAGCTACATCATAATCTGCTGCTTGAAGTAAGCGTGTCAAAATACTTTCTACATCCTCGCCAACATAACCTGCCTCTGTCAGTACAGTCGCATCTACAATACAGAATGGTACGTTTAATATCTTCGCAACTGTCTTTGCTAACAATGTTTTACCAGTACCTGTTTCTCCCACGATAATTAGATTCGATTTTTCGATCTCAATTTCGTCTTTATCCACTTTCTGATTTAACCGTTTATAGTGATTATAAACTGCTACCGAAATTACTTTTTTTGCATCATCCTGACCGATCACATATTGATCCAAGTGAGTTTTGATCTCAAAAGGTCGGATCAACTTTAAGGCAGTCTGTAATGTTTTGCTTTTTCGTTGTTTTAATTCTTCTGCTAAGATTTCGCCCGCCTGCTGGATGCATCTATCACAGATATGTGCACCGTTGCCCGCAATGAGCATCTGAGCCTCATTTTTGCTTATCCCACAAAACGAACAATGAATGTCTCTATCGTTATTCTTTGCCATTGTTATTTAATATTCTCCTTCTTAGGAAGTAAAATCTCATCAATCATACCGAATTCTTTCGCCTCATTGGCTTTCATCCAGTAATCGCGGTCAGAAGATTTTTCTACCCATTCGTAAGTTTGTCCAGAATGATCTGAAATAATGGTGTATAATTCTTCTTTCAATTTCATCATTTCACGTAAGTTGATTTCCATATCAGCTGCGACGCCCTGAGCACCACCAGATGGTTGATGAATCATGACGCGTGAATGACGTAACGCTGCACGTTTCCCTTTCGCACCAGCAACCAAAAGCACAGCTCCCATAGAAGCAGCAATACCTGTACAGATTGTTGCTACATCTGGAGTGATATATTGCATAGTATCATAAATCCCTAACCCAGCATACACACTCCCGCCTGGGGAATTAATGTAGATTTGGATATCTCGTTGTGCATCGGTAGACTGTAAAAACAAAAGTTGTGCCTGAATAATGTTGGCCACCTGATCATCAATACCGCTACCTAAAAATATGATGCGATCCATCATCAAACGTGAGAATACATCCATCTGTGCAACGTTCAATTGACGTTCTTCAACAATGTAAGGTGTAAGGTTTGTAGGAATGCTTGTCTCTGTGCGAGCGATGAAGCTGTCAACGTGCTGACTTCCAATACGGTGATGCTTTACTGCATATTTTCTGAATTCGTTTTTATCTATATTCATCTTTTTATTTTTTTCTGTTCTGTAGGACTAATATAAAACTATATTTTATAAATCAAATAAATTGAAAAGATGTTTTACATCTACTTTACATTTTTTTATTAGCTCCACTCACCGTCTGGCGATAAGGTAAAGACTAGGTTATTTTTTATGTGTTTCATGCATAGCTCCTTAGCCAATTTCATTGTAGCTGGGGAGGTCTTCTAAAAATTCATAGGACTCAGTCTTAAAATTAATTTTACAATAGTAATGATTTATGCCGTTGCTCACTACTAAGTAGGGGATGCGATGAACGGTGTTATAATTTGCGATTTGCTCAAATACTTGTTGGGTAATTTTTATATTTGGTGCCTTAAATTCCGCCAAAACGACCTTATGTCCATTGCTGTTGTAAATTAACAGATCACTTCGTTTCTGAAGGTTATTTAGTTTTAATCCGCCTTCGATATTCATCAGTGATTTGGGGTAATTTTTACTGATTGACAAATAGTTTATCCAATGCTGTCTAACCCACTCTTCGGGAGTTAACACCAGATCCTTTTTTCTGAGCTCATCGAAGATATAAATCGCATTGTTCTTTTTGGATATTTTAGCTTTAAACGGAGGCAAGTTCAGTGGAGTAGGTGAAAACATGAACAAATATACTAAAATTTCGGCAATACTAATAAATTGCCTCGGTCGGAAATATGCTGTTTTTTATGAACTTGCTGTCTCTAGGGGAAAGAAATAAATGTACTACGATAGTTCGGTCGCTGCATCTTACCGGTTTTAAACCAGTCAGTTACTGCTACGCTAAGGAGTGAACAACGATATAAAAGCATAACTTTGTGAAGTTCCGGGTTGATTTGCCATTAAAATTGTAATTTTGCTTCTCATATATGCCCGTGGTTGAATATTTTGAAGATTTTATTGAAGATGCATAAGCGCACCGTTAGGAGTTGTCGAAAATAGATCTCAAATTTGCATGGGGCAGTACGAAAAGTGTTTATTGGGGCCGAAGAAAATAAAAAATGTCGATAGTTTTTACATATGAACATACATCCGATCTTATCCGATATCAAAAACAGAGCTTTTAAACCCGTATATCTATTGCAGGGGGAGGAAAGCTATTTTATCGATACCATTGCTGATGCGCTTGAAGCGACGGTATTGACCGACGCACAAAAGGGGTTTGACCAATCCATTTTTTATGGAAAGGATGTTGATATGTCTACAATAGTCAATTCGGCTAAACGATATCCGATGATGAGCGATAATCAGGTTATCATTATTAAAGAGGCTCAAGAGTTAAAATGGAAGTCCGATACCGAAGAGCTGTTGACCAAGTACCTTGAGCATCTTACACCAACTACTATTCTTGTTTTTTGCTATAAACATGGCAAATTTGATAAGCGTAAAAAAATTTACAAAGTGTTCGAGAAAGCAGGATTAGTGATTGATGCTGCTAAACTGTATGATGATAAGGTAGCGCCGTGGATTGGATCCTACATGAAAGAGGCAGGTTGGCGTATTCATCCCCAGGCTAGTGTATTGATTGCTGATTATCTCGGTAATGACTTGTCCAAAATATCCAATGAACTGGATAAGCTTATGCTCAATGTTCCCAAAAATCAGGAAGTAAGTATGGATGACGTCGAACGTAATATTGGTATTTCCAAAGATTATAATGTATTTGAATTAAATACTGCATTAGCGAAACGGAATGCCTTAAAAGCGTATCAGATTGTCGACTATTTTGTGGCAAATCCCAAAAATAATCCTTTGGTTATGGTCATTGGTCAAGTGGCGACTTACTTTACTAAAATTCTAAAATATCATTATCTTATTGATAAGACCGCTGCCGCAAAAGAATTAGGTGTACATCCATTCTTTTTGAAAGAATATGAACTTGCGGCGAGAAATTACAATCGTAGAAAAACTTTCGACGTGCTCAATGTTCTAAAAGAGACTGATTTAAAATCGAAAGGTGTTCATGTTCCCAGCAATTTTAATAGCGCAGAGATTCTCAAAGAGATGATCTATCGGATACTCAATTAACTAGCCTAACGGAGTTTTAAACAAACAGACAAACAAACTTGCTCAGCTGTAAGACACCCCACAAGGTGTCTTTTTTTACATAAATTTAATAATTAAACATTTGTTTAAATTAAACGTTTGTTTAACTTTGCCCCGCATTTAATAACAATGAGGTTAGTTTCGTTGCTTAAGATGCGATTGTATCTTTAAAAGGATAATTGTTTATAATGGAATTTAACGAAAAACAGATTGATATTCTCCTTGCAGCAGAGCGTCTTTTTGCAACAAAAGGGTTTGATGGAACTTCCGTCCGTGATATCGCTAATGAAGCTAATGTCAATGTGGCGATGATCAACTATTATTTTGGTTCTAAAGACAAGCTATTGGATACTTTCTTTGAATGGCGTGTTCCTGATTTCATGATCAATGTGGATGAGCTTGCAGGTATTGATCATGCGTTGGATAAAATTGATGCGATGGTGGATCGATCAATTAAATCGATGAACTCTCACCGAAAGCTATATCACATTATTACCATCGAAAGTTCACTAAAGCAGCGGATGCTTATATCTGAGGCTTTTAGGAAGCTCAAATTACACAATTTAGAAGTGATCTCTGCTGTCATCAATGACGGGGTTGCGCAGGGGGTATTTAAGGCGGGGTATGATCCGATCTTGATTCATTCGATGATGATGGGAACTTTTATGAATTTCCAGATGAACCATAGCTTTTTACAGGATCAGTTGCATATCGATAATGATAAAGACTATGCACATTATATAGAAACAACGTTGACAGAATTTATACAGAAAACAATTAAAGCTTTATTGACATATGAAAAATAAGTTGGCCAATTTAAGTGCTTTATTGCTTTTAAGTCCTATAGGTTTATTGGCGCAAAACAATAAGCACATGACTTTGGAAGAGATAATTCACTTGGCCGCAAATCAAAGCGTGGAAGCGAAGTCTGCTGATACCAAGGTATTTGGAAGGCAGCTCGAAGTCGAAACTGCCAAATCAAAGCAACTTCCAGACGCAAAATTGGGAGGACAATACATGGCCATGACTACTCCAAATGTGAATTTAAAGTTGGCATTGGGTGAGGAAGGGTCTGCGCCGGATATTGCCGCGAATCAATTGTGGTTAGGGCAGGCTTCGGTAAGCCTGCCGATCTATACCGGCGGAAGGATTAAGGGAGGCATTGACATTGCAAAAGATGTATTGAAAGCCGAAGAATACAACGCTGTAGCGAGTAAGGAACAATTGGCTATACGCGCAGTGAATCTTTATCTAAGCCTTTATAAGGCTCAGCAAACCAATTTGTTGATTGCAGAAAATATCAAGCAGTCTGAGCAGCGGGTTTCGGATTTTAAAGCGATGTTAGACAATGGATTGATCGCTCGTAATGACTTATTGAAAGCTGAGTTGCAGTTATCTAACTATCAGGTATCGCTTCAGGAAGCACAGAAAAATATCAAGGTATTGAATTATCAATTGGCTAATTTCCTGAAGATTGATGAAGATACACAATTGGATCAGATTAATCTAGCGGATGTGAGGGGTGTTGATTTGGGCTTAAAAGCATCATTTGATGCTGCGAAAAGCACCCGTTCGGATGTGAAATCTATGGAATCACAACGTCTGGTTGTTGAAGATCAGTTGAAAGTAACCAAAGCTGCTGCCATGCCAACTGTCTCTGCAACGGCAGGTTACAATGCTTTTGGCCTTCAAAAGGTGGTTACTGTAACTAATGCAGCGATGATAGGCGTGGGGGTATCGTATGATATAGGTTCGCTCTATAAGAACAAAAGGGAGGTTAATGTCGCCAAAAATCGCATTAAAGAAATCGATGAACATATTGAACTATTAAACGACAAGGTGAAAGTTCAGGTACAGCAGGCGAACGAAAACTACATGTTGGCACAAAAGCAGGATGTAGTGTATCATCAGGCGCTGGATCAGGCAGTTGAAAATTATCGTATTACCAAAGATAAGTATGATAACGGTATTGCAGATACAGATGATTTGTTGACAGCAGATGTACAGCAACTTCAAAGTAAAATAAACCTTGCGATCAGCAAAGCAAACACAATCGAAAAATACTATGACCTTCTATTGGCAAATGGGTCGTTAAATATTAAATAGCAATTAATCTAGACATGGAAAATACAATAGAAAACGCACCTGAGAAAAAAGGTACAAATAAAAAATTCACCATTGTTTTGGCTGCACTCGTTATTTTCGGTGGGGCTTACGGTGGTTATAAATACTTGCATGGTCAGGCGCACGAAACGACTGATGACGCACAAGTAGAAAAAAACATGAGTCCGATTATTCCGCGTGTTGGTGGATTCATTTCGAAAGTCTACGTAAAGGATAACGATTTGGTTAAAAAAGGCGATACCTTGTTTACCATTGAAAGCCAGGATTATCAGGTTCGCGTAGATGAGGCTTTAGCAGCACTTGCAGCGGCTCAAAGCAGTTTTGATGTTTCAAAGGCGGACGTGTCTGCATCTTCGGCGAATGTAGCCATATCTGATGCAACGATCCAATCTAATTTGGGTAGTATTGAAGCGGCACGTATTCGTGCCAAGCAAGCGAATAATGATTACATCCGCTACCAAAACTTGTACAACAACCAATCGATTACGAAGCAACAATATGAACAAGCATTAACCGCTAAGCTAGAAGCTGACAAGCAGGTTGAAATTTTGCAACAACAACGTAATGCAAGTGCATCTCAACGCAATGCAATCGTTAGTAAAACAACAGTAGCTTCTAAACAAACGTCTGTTGCAGAGGCAAATATAAAGAGAGCGAATGCGCAGCTCGAAGCAGCTAAATTGAATCTCTCTTATACGGCGGTGCTCGCATCTGTAGATGGCCAGGTGTCCAATATCAAGGTGCAACCAGGCCAGATGGTCAATTCGGGACAATCGTTATTCTATATTGTAGATAATATTGAAACTTGGGTTGTAGCTAATTTTAAAGAGACGCAGCTGGAAAAAATGAAACCAGGCCAAAAGGTTGGAATTAAAGTGGATGCTTATCCTAATATCGAGTTTGAAGGCGAAGTAAACTCTTTTTCACCAGCTACCGGTTCACGATTCTCTTTATTGCCTCCAGATAATGCCACGGGTAACTTTGTGAAAACTGTGCAGCGTTTGCCAGTAAAAATTAAATTGACAAAAGACAATAAAGCAGAAAACGTGGCTTTGCTCAGACCGGGCATGAATGCTGACGTAGATGTGCATGTTCAATAATTATGGAAAATTTAAATCAACAAGATAGTCTGGTTGAATATGGTTTTCGACGCGTCGTAATCACTATTACAGCAGTGCTATGTGCTCTGCTGGAAATTGTGGACACCACGATTGTCAATGTAGCCCTTAACGATATGAAAGGTTCGTTGGGTGCTACGTTAACGGATGTAGCATGGGTGATAACGGCTTATGCAATTGCCAATGTTATTGTAATTCCGATGACCAGCTGGTTGTCCCAACAGTTTGGACGTAGAAATTATTTTGCTGCCTCTATTATCATATTCACCGTATCTTCATTTTTGTGCGGTAACGCAACCAATATGTGGGAACTCGTCGCTTTTCGCTTTATACAGGGGATGGGTGGGGGTGCCTTATTGGTTACAGCTCAAACAATTATTACGGAAAGTTATCCCAAAGAAAAACGTAGTATGGCTCAGGCGATCTACGGGATGGGGGTTATCGTTGGGCCTACATTAGGACCACCTCTGGGTGGTTATATTATCGATAATTTCTCTTGGCCGTACATATTTTATATTAATGTGCCACTGGGAATTATCGCTACATTGTTGACGTTGTCTTTTGTCCGCAGTCCCAAATATAGCCAAAAACAGTCTGCCAAAGAAGTGGACTGGTTCGGCATGATTTTCTTGGTTATGTTTATCGGATCGCTCCAATTTGTATTGGAACATGGGCAACAGGATGACTGGTTTGACGACTCCTTAATTCTGGGCTTATCGATCTTATCGGCTTTTGGATTGTTATTCTTTATCTGGCGGGAATTGGTATATGATAAACCTATCGTCAACCTGCGCGTATTGAAAGATAAAAATTTGCAGGTTGGTGTAGTGATGAGTTTTATACTCGGTTTTGGGCTGTTCGGGTCTACTTTTATTATACCGATTTATACCCAGTCTATATTAGGATGGACAGCAACAGACGCTGGTTTGCTGTTGTTACCAAGTTCGATCATGACTGGTATTATGATGCCGTTTATTGGTAAGATGATTCAAAATGGTGTACCTCAAAAATACATGGTTGCAGTAGGACTCAGTATCTTTTTTGGCTTCTGTTTTTGGATGTACAGTTTAATGACGAATGACACGGGTTCGGAGCACATGTTTTGGCCATTAATTTTACGTGGAGTTGGATTGGGATTGTTGTTCGTGCCTGTTATGACGCTTTCTTTATCGACATTGCAAGGTAAATCAATCGGTGAAGGTGCTGCTTTTACAGGGATGATGCGTCAATTGGGTGGTTCGTTCGGAATTGCATTGATTACGACTTTTATCGCCCGGGATACCCAAAAACATCGTGTTGATCTAGTTGGTAATTTGGACCCTAGTAAGTTTGATGTGCAGCAGCGTGTACAGCAATTGCAAATGAGCTTTCAGGCGAAAGGTTTTGCACCAAATGAAGCTTTGGCCAAAGCGTATCAGATATTAGATCTAAACGTGATGAAGCAAGCTACTGTGTTGTCCTATATGGATGTATTTCTGTATTTAGGGGTTGTATTTTTGATTTGCGTTCCTTTTGTATTGATGATAAAACAAGGCAAAACGCAGATCGATATGTCTAGTGTGCATTAGTCCAAGATCGCTCAGGTCCATTGGTTTTAAAGGAGTATCCTGTCCTAAACAGCACTTATCCATGTAATAAAAAGTCCTCAAAAAGTGTTTGAATTTTTTGAGGACTTTTTTTATACTCCGCTTTTTGTTTAGTAGTGCCGACAGTTGCCCTCGTCAATCTAAAAATTTGCAATTAAAAAACCTGATTTAAAATTGATTGTTTAATAAAAACTAGTTTAGGAGAACCCGTCTTTTTAGGAAGCAAAGGATAATTCCTTCTGAAATGTAATTCAGGTAGAGTTTTTATTTTAAAAATAGCAACTGCATGTATACAGAGAAACTTAATTTTTTGGCATTTATCATCCCATTATTTTTAATCTTGATGCTGTTGGAATATTGGTATAGCCTCAAAAAGCAGAAGTGTTTTTATTCTTTTGATGAATCCATCTCAAATCTCAATGTTGGTATCGTGGAGCGTATGTGTGATATGTTTTCCGTGAGTTTATTTTACTTTTTTTTCGTTTGGCTGTACCAAAACTTTGCGCTATTTCATATTGAAGCTAATCTTTGGACCTGGATTATTCTTTTTCTATTTACAGATTTCCTTTGGTATTGGTATCATCGATACAGCCATGAGATAAACCTCCTGTGGGCCGCCCATGTTGTCCATCACCAAAGTGAAGATTATAACTTTACGGTAGCAGCCCGCATTACTATATTCCAGGCTGTCTTTCGTTCGCTATTTTGGGCTTTTATTCCTCTTTTGGGTTTTCCGCCTTTTATGATGACCACTATTTTATTAGTTCATGGTGTATATCCATTTTTCTCCCACACGCAGACCGTTGGGAATTTGGGAATCGTGGAGCGGGTATTCGTCACGCCATCGCACCACCGCGTGCATCACAGCAGTAACGAAATTTATTTGGATAAGAATTATGGGGATATCCTAATTATTTGGGATAAGCTTTTTGGAACATTTATCTCGGAACAAAAGGAGCAGCCTTGTGTTTATGGTCTCACTAAGCCTATTCATCGATACACTTTTCTTTGGCAACATTTTCATTATCTATTTGAAATCGGCTTATCATTTCAGCGGGCAAAAGGATTTAAAAATAAGATGCGAAATATATTTGGTCGCCCTGATGACATACAGCCAGAAATTCGCGAAGAGCTAGAAGTACGGATATTTGCTGGAACTAAGTCGCAAGTTCACAAACGAGGCTTGAGCCGGTATATTTTTTTTCAGTCAATGTTGACGATGATCCTTCTTTTTTTCTTTTTGCTTTATGGGAATTATCAGCAAGTGATACAACTCGTTATCGGCGGCGGTTTTATTCTCTGCAGTGTCATTTGTATCGGTGGACTGCTAGAGCATGAACGATGGGTTTTTCCACTTGAAGTGCTTCGATTATTTCTATTTACGCTGTACATTGTCCTAACTTTTTATTCACCTTTGGGTGTTGTATTAATGGGATGTGGCGTTTTAGCGCTATTGATTTTTTATACAAGGCTGGCCAGCCATTACAAGAAAGTTCTTTGTCTTGAAAGGTGCTGATACAATATACGTTGTTTTTAAAATTTAGAAGTCGCACGCTCAATCATTTGTGGTTTTGTTGCATAAATCAGAAAATGATTGACAGTAGGATCTCGCCATAATATCCCATCCATATTGTGCTAAAGTATTTTGTTTAAATTGTTGGCTGAGTTTTTTATAATGAACTGGGTTGTCTAAAATAGCTTGGAGCTGTTCAATCCATGCTTTTTCGTCTTTGCTTGCTACAAGCAGACCATTGCAATCATGTGCAACAGCACTTGTGATTCCTTCCAATTCGGAGGCAACAACGATAGTTCCCGCGGTAGAAGCTTCTAGACAGACTAACCCAAAACCTTCCATATCACCCAACACTTCAATATTAGGCATCAAAAAGGCATGAGCGTTGGTCAAAAGGTGTTTAAGTTGTTCGAAGGGCACTTTTCCAAGATGTTCAATTTTTTCGGGATATGATTTCAACAGTTTTCGGATCAAACGTTGATCGGTCGGAAAGCCTAAGAATAGAGTGATGAGGTGATTAATTCCACTAGGAAAGAGATCTAAGAGGTATTCCTTCCAACGAGGTCTGCGATCGAATGGGCCGACCATTAGTAATTTGAAATCACCTTGAATAGCGGGTATCACATGCTGCATCAACCACGAAAAGCCCTTTCTTTTGACAGGTCGTCCTAATGTTATAAAGTAGGGTTTGCTTTCTATTTTTGTACCATTTACTTGAGCAGAGATTTGTATAGGATCTACACCGTTGGGGATGACAATAATTTTGGCGGGGTTGATACCCCGTAATTTCGCAGCGTCGGCGGTAGCTTGGCTCACAGCAACAATCTGATCAAATGTGTTGAACCTTGGTATGACTTTGCGTTGAAAATAACGAAGGGGAAAGACTATATCCAATCCATGAATTGTAACAACACGCTTTAAATGGTTGTAGCCTTTGTGAAAAGAGGCTAGGGATGCAATTAATCCATCATTGAAGTGAATAATTTTGATGCTGGGATTATCCTTAATTTTAACCAAAATGCGACGATTTAGCTGAATGAAAAATTTTAAAAGTGGTTCGCTGTTATCGTAAACTAAAGTGTGTACTTTCAAATAAAGTGCTGTCGTGTTGATCAGTTCGAAACTCTGTTTTTCCATACCTCCAACATTTGGTGGATATTTATGACTGACAAATAGTATTTCTATTTCAGATGAAGACATGCGCAGGTTTCTTTTTGATGAATAGATAAAATATAAATCCGATGGATAACCAGATGAGTTGTCGGCTGCGGCGTAATAAAGAAACGCTGAGCCAAATACTGGTCCCTGTAATGCCAACCATACTAAGTAGGAGCTTGTTGGCAATTTCTTCAATGCCAAGCTGCCCGGGAATAAAAGCGCCGATGCTTTTCAGGACGATGACACTCATATCCAGTATTAAACCATGTATGGGCTGCACAGTGGCACCCAAAAATTTTAAAATATAATAGAATTCGAGACTGCCAACAGTCCAATGAAGTACAAAGAGTAAATAAGAATACCAGAAAGTTTTATTTTGATTTCGATAAAAGTCTTTTACAGTCAAAAGTAGCGACAGAACTTGTGCTTTTGCTTTTCCGAGTACTGTTGCTGTTGAAGCCTTGTTTTCTGAAGGATTTTTTGTAACTATTAACCAGTAGAATATCAAAATCATCACTAATAGCAAAAGTATACAGATAATATAGATCAGGGGGCCAGCGTAAGATATAACATCATTTTTTAACGGAGATAGTATCAACCAGCAAATAGCGATCAGAAAAAGAGTCAATTGAGATAGTACGGCGGTAATTCGGGATATTGCTACTGAATTTAATCCCTCTTTTAAGGGGATGTTATAGCGGGTAATCAAGTCGGCTTTCAATAGATCGCCACCAATAATACTTGTAGGGTTAAATAACCCAACGGTTTCACCGATTTGGCGGATGGCAAAGAGTTCGATCAGATTGACCTTTTTTTTTGCGGCTCCCAAGCAAACCCACCAAGCTAAGGTTCCGAAAGAATAGGCTGCAAAAGTTGTAAAAAGAATAACGATGAAGTGATAACCCATGGATGACAGTTCTTTTTTTAATGCAGTTAAATTGCTTTGAGCTAAAAATATAGCAATAGAGGTTAAAGACAAAAACAGAAAGATACCTTTGATTAGTTTACTTAGTTGTGTTAATTTGCCCATGCCAAATCTATTGTATGTGTTTTTTCTGCCATCAATTCAATGTCTTTGAAATATCGAGCGGATAAACTATTCCAATCCAAGGGCTCCACATACAAGAGACCTTTGGTAACGAGATTCTTTGTTAACCTAGCGTCAGACAAGATCTTTTTGAGGTAATGAACATAGGCCGTTGGATTTTCAGAAGGACACTTAAAACCATTTTTACCGTGCTGGATTAGCGAGGCCGACCCCCCCCCGTCGGCGATAACACAAGGAAGTCCAGAGGCTAAGGCTTCGACAACAACATTACCATATGTTTCTGAAACGGAAGGAAAGACGAAAGCATCTGCTGAAGCATATAGAACCGCGAGTTCTTCATGATTTTTCTTTCCCAGAAAAATGGCTCGAGGCATCTCTTGCATCGCGATTGTTTTCGCTGTTCCCTCACCGACAACAATGAAGTTATAATCAAGATTTTGTGTCTGTATTTGTTGATAGATTTCAATAAGCGTTTTGATATTTTTTTCCCAGACAATACGACTGACAAAAAGGATTGTCGGTTTGTCATTCTGTGTGATATTCTGGATGTAGGCGATATTCTTTTTATGGGGAGTAAATAGGCCTGTGTCTATACCTCGTTGCCAGAGCTTTAGTCCTTCTGGTTGTAAACCGATTTGTCGCAACTCATTTAGAATGGATTTGGTTGGGACATAAACAATATCACATTTATTGTAAAAGTTGTTCATTGCTTTTTTTATCCATTTTTCCGTTGGTTTGACCAATGGTTGGACATTTTTAAAATAATAGGCAATGTATGAAATGAAGTGTGTATGGTAGATGGTAAGTACAGGGATACCCTTCCGTTTGGCGTAATTTAGGGCAAAGAAACCTAAGAGGGAAGGTGTTGCAATGTGGATTATTTCCGGAGCAAATTTATCTAAAGCGAGCTCAAGTTTCTTTTTGATAAGCTGTGGAATAGCTAGGCAATAATCGTCATTGACGGGTATTTTGAATGAAGGTACCTTGTACGATTGAAAATTTCTAAATTGTACCGGGCCACCACCATAAATAAAGAAGTAGTTGAATTTCAGCTGATCGATACGGTTGATCAGTTGAAACATTGTCCGTGATGCTCCGTCGAAATCCTCAACGAGTATTTCTGTAAAGAATGCTACCTTTCTCATGTTATTCTTATTAGGGGTTGTATAAAAATAGCTGAAAGCTTTAACGCATGTTTTATGGCGGTATTAATCTTTTGTCATTATAGTGTTTATAAATTATTAGTTTTTAATGATTTGTGCATAATTATTAAAAGGAAAATTAATTGTAAATGAGAACTGAGCTAATGTTGTTAGGGTAGATTTGGAAGGAACAAAATATTCTGCCCATGTTATTAAATCTATTGTTCGAAAGAAAAATCAGACCGAAGGATCTTCGAAAGATTCTCCTGTTGTTTATCTGTGCGTCTGCTGGTGTTATACTGGGTTTTAAGTTGAAACCTAAACATCAACCGAAGCTTAGTAATTTGGTGTATGCGGACATGCCGGAAGCGGTTTACGGAAGGCTCAATTTGTTAACATACAACATCGCTGGTCTTCCTGAATTAATTTCCAGTGCTGTAGCCAAGCGTTCTTCAAGTATTAGGTCCATCGGAAAACGAATCAATGCATTTGACATAGTCAATGTACAAGAAGACTTTAATTATAACAAATTTCTTTACAGTGAAAATAAACACAGTTACCGCACAGCAAACATGGGTGGAGTACCTTTTGGAGACGGCCTAAGTACGCTTTCAAAATACCCTATTGTTGAATTTAAGCGCGTAGCTTGGGCCGATTGTAATGGTGCAGATTGTCTCACCCCTAAAGGTTTTTCTTATGCTCGAATTCAATTGGCCAAAGCAGTATTTATAGATGTTTATAATGTACATGCAACAGCTCAGGATGATCAGAATGCGACTGTTGCCCGGCAGAAGAATATTAATCAGTTGAAAACCTATATTAAAAAGTACTCGGCTGGAAGACCTCTTTTGATTATGGGTGACTTCAATGCACACTATGCACACGAGCTGGATAACATCAGATCCTTTCAGCAGGACTTAGGTTTGGTGGATGCTTGGGTAAGCTTGCGGAATAAGGGTATTATTCCTCGTCTTCAGGATGATTTTGAAGCTAAAGCAGCGCTCGAATTGACAGAAGATTGCGAAGGAATTGATAAGATTTATTACCGCAATGATCATCATCTACTCTTTGAGGCTAAGAATTATCAAGTTCAAAAAAGGCTTTTTCAGAACGAACGCGGGCAGGATCTATCTGATCATTGTGCTGTCTCCCTACAGTTGGGCTGGCGCGTGGTCAAATCTTCATTTCAGTAATTACAAACAGCACTTTCTCAAATCTTTTCTATCAATCGCGATTAGCACTGAGCCCTTCAGTGCTTTTTTTATTGCCCATCAAAAAAGCCCCATAAAATAAATTATGGAGCCTTTATTAAATTGGGATAAATTATCTTATTTATACATTTCTGCACGTTGGGCTTTTACCACATCGCTATTGATGTATTCATCGTAAGTCATCAATTTGTCGATGATACCTTTTGGTGTCAATTCGATAATTCTATTTGCAACCGTTTCAGTCAATTCGTGGTCACGGGATGTGAACAACATTGACCCTTTAAAATCAGACATACCGTTGTTTAATGCGGTAATGGATTCCAAATCTAAGTGATTGGTCGGTTCATCGAAAATTAAGAAGTTGGCGCCCTGAAGCATCATGCGAGAGAACATACAACGCATTTTTTCTCCTCCAGAAAGTACAGATACTTTCTTCATAACTTCTTCACCGGAGAACAACATTTTTCCTAAAAATCCACGTATAAATTGCTCGTCTGCTTCTGGGTTAGTGGTATAGTTTCTGAGCCAGTCGACCAAATTTTCATTTTTACCTTCAAAGAATTCTGCATTTTCAATTGGCATATCGGCAGGAGTGATCGTAACACCCCACTTGAATTCACCGCCAAAATCGGTATCTCTACCCGTCAGGATATCGTAGAATGCGGTGGTAACCAGTGAATTTGGACCTAGTACAGCAATTTTATCACCTTTATTAATCATAAACGTGATATCTTTAAAGAATACCTCGCCATTGACCGTTTTGCTCAATCCCTCTACATGTAACGTTTGATCTCCCGGTTCACGATTCATGGTATTGAACATGATCGCAGGATACTTACGGTTAGACGGCTTAATCTCGTCGATATTGATCTTATCCAATGCTTTCTTACGAGAAGTAGCTTGTTTGGATTTAGAAGCATTTGCTGAGAACCGACGGATAAATTCCTGAAGTTCTTTCACTTTATCTTCCATTTTCTTGTTTTGATCAGAACGTTGCTTTAACGCCAATTGAGAAGATTCATACCAAAACGAGTAGTTACCCGTATAGATTGTCATCTTACCGAAATCAATATCCACTGTATGTGTACATACTGCATCCAAGAAGTGACGGTCGTGGGATACCACGAGAACAATGGCTTCATAACTTGCCAAGAAGTCCTCTAACCACGCGATGGTATTAATATCCAAATCATTGGTAGGCTCATCCAGAATCAAAATATCAGGTTTGCCAAATAATGCCTGCGCTAAGAGCACGCGGACTTTTTGGTTACCGTCGATTTCAGAAACCAACTTGTAGTGTAGTTCTTCTTTGATCCCCAAACTGCTCAATAAAGTTGCAGCATTGGATTCGGCATTCCAGCCATCCATTTCAGCAAAAAGACTTTCCAATTCGCCGGCACGTTCGCCGTCGGCATCGGAGAAATCCTCTTTCATGTAAATGGCATCTTTCTCTTTCATGATTTTGTAAAGCTCTTGGTTACCCATCATAACAGTTTCAAGAACAGTAAACTCATCGAAAGCATAGTGATCCTGGCTTAATACCGACATGCGTTCACCCGGGGTGAATGCCACTGAACCTGTCGAAGGATCAACCTCCCCGGAGATAATTTTCAGGAAAGTAGATTTACCTGCTCCATTAGCACCAATAATACCGTAACAGTTTCCAGGTGTGAATTTTAAATTGACATCTTCGAATAGTATACGTTTACCAAAACGAAGCGAGAGATTTGACACATTAATCATGCTGCAAAGATACGTTTTAATATTGTATTTTTAACTATTCAAGGGCATCAGTTGTATGGAGAAATTTAAGATAATTCTATTACAAAAATCAGCTTTTTACAGCTCTTATGGAAAAATAGTCTCCGGTGAAATTTTCTGACTGGAATACAATCATTGAAATGAAATGTGGAACGCGATATGCTGCGATGCGACTTAATGGATAAATTGCAAATTATAGTGCTCTTGATTTAAATTGGCTTCTTTTTTGTAGACGAGAGCTGAAATGAAATCAATTATGAAAAGAAATAGAATAAAAAGTGTTTTTATCCTCGCTGTTGCATTTATCTTTCATACTCAAGGAGCTTCGGCTCAATTTGGAGGGCTATTAGACAAAGCGAGCAAAGCTGTTGCTTCAAAGGGAAGCAAGATGCTGGGGCTGGACAAGTTGCTGAAAGAACCGGAAGCTATCCGTACCAGTTTTGAAGATGTCGATAGGAAAGGGGAGCAAATGCCCGATTTTCAAAATACGGCAGTTTACAAACCGTTAGAAAATCTACAAAGAAATGGAAGTGATGGCTATATATTGGAAGCCGGACATTTTGAAATGACCAATAAGAGCTATTGTTTGAAAGCGGGTACCTATGCACCTTCAAAAGGTGATGGTTATATGTATGCGCCTACACTGGGCAAAAAGAGAGAGGTAGTCATTGCCATTTTAAAGCGTGCTGAAAAGCACCCGGAAGTAGCACAGTCGGACATACAGATGTTATTGTGGACAATTATTGCGAAGACTAAATTTATTGATTATTCGGGGTCGGTGAAAGAGACAGCCTTAAAGTTACTAACCGCTGAACAAATTTTGCATTTGGAAGGTGGGGCTCTCGGTGTGTTGCCATTTGATGTTGTCCAAAAAGCCAAAGACCAGATGCCTCCAGCGGTTCAGACCATCTTTGAAGCGGAAAATAATATTCGACAATTGGTATCTTCGGGAAATTACTCCTATGGAGACTTTGAGCAATATGCAATAATGGCCGGTATGGCCGAACCTCGTGCGGATGTGCCAAGTGGAATTTGGACGCTTCATCCCGATGGTTATTATGTCCGTTATTTTCCAAGCGGGTATTCAATGACAAAAGTGCAGGTGTATGTCCCACAGGAATTAACTGCAAAGTTGAATGGGAAGAAACTCGTGTACGATGCAACGGACGATATTGCTTGTCCAGCGAATACTGGATCGCAGCGGTTAGCGCAAACCAATGAGCCAATTCCGCATTAAGGGCTTGGTAGGTATTGAAAGATCGGTAGGGGATTTGAGACACATGGGAGGAAATTTAATGAATAAGG
>DGIS01000025.1:112201-197390 GCA_002386525.1 Sphingobacterium sp. UBA4616 | reverse complement strand
CCTTATTCATTAAATTTCCTCTTTTGCCTCCTGTACAATATATAAACAATGACAATAATAGCGATTATTGCTAAAATAATGTAATGGGAACCTGAATGTTGGGTTTTATCCTCTGTCGTCTGCGCATATGTAAAATTTGCTACGAAAAGAAGCACCATGAAAATCCACTTCTTGCACATAATAAACGGTTTATTAACTATAGTAGCAAGCTAAGTATTTTTTACAACAAAGTCAAATTAATTTGGTAAAATCACTGCGCTTTTTATAAATTTTAATAGATAACACCAACATCTTACCATGAAATCTTTTTTATTTCAAGTGCTCGGCTCATTTATTGCTCATAAAATTTAGATAATTACTCGTTAACCCTTTAATAAGAATGTGCATTAATAGGGGGGTATATTCCATAAATGGCCGTAAAATCGTATATTGTGAACCTTTGTGAGCATTTTTTAGATATTCAATCATGTCAAAACTTATCAATTTAACTGTCTTTAGGGAATTCTTAAAATCCAGCTTTGCGGGCGGAATTATCCTTTTTTCTTGTGTTATTCTAGCTTTGATCGTAGCAAATACGCCATTGTATTCTAGTGTAATGAAATTTCTCAATCAGGAGGTAGGTTTTAATAGCGGGCAAATTCATTTAAAATATTCGTGGTTATTGTGGCTCAACGATGGTTTGATGGCTATTTTCTTTTTGTTGGTAGGACTCGAGATAAAGCGCGAAATTGTGGAAGGCGAACTCTCATCGCCGAGTAAGGCAATCCTGCCGATATTAGCTGCAATTGGCGGTGCGCTTCTGCCTGCTATTATTTATTTTGCATTGAACCAGGGCGCCTCGACTGTGCATGGTTGGGGTATCCCCATGGCAACAGACATTGCATTTGCTTTAGCCGTTATCACGCTTCTTGGAAATAAAGTTCCTGCCAGTCTTAAGATCTTTTTGGCTGCTTTGGCCATTGTTGATGACCTACTTGCCATATTGGTGATTGCGATCTTTTATAGCAATGGTATTCATGCGACCTATTTATTTATTGCTATAGGTATCTTTCTATTTTTGATTTTGTTGAATAAATTGGGTGTTAAGGCCATCTGGGCTTACCTAATTCCGGGACTGTTTATATGGTACTTTGTGCACCATTCTGGTATTCATGCTACAATAGCGGGCGTACTAGTAGCCATGACGTTGCCAACAACACCAGACGCGGAAGAATCTCCGCTGGAAAAGCTGGAGCATCTGTTGGCCAAGCCTGTCAATTTCATTATCATTCCATTATTTGCTTTTGCAAATACACTGATTCCAATTCATGGCGAAATGATTGGTGGATTGACTTCAAAATTGGGTATTGGTATTATCCTTGGTCTAATCGCTGGTAAATCAATTGGAATATTCTTGATCTGTTTCATTGCTAAAAAACTGAAGATTGCACAATTACCTGAAGGAGCTGGCTGGAAGCAGATTTTTGGTGTAGGATTATTGGGTGGAATAGGTTTTACGATGTCCATCTTTATTTCCATACTTTCTTTTGATGATACCATATTAATTGAGGAAGCAAAGTTTGCCGTGCTGATCGCTTCTTTTTGCGCAGGCTTGCTCGGTTATACTGTTTTGAGTGTCGTGTCATCTGCAAACAAAAATCAAATTACCGATTAATTTCACCTACAAAAATAGTCCTATGTCTGGCTTACAATAGTGGGCAGGACAATTGTTTTGTTCAACTTCATCCCTATTATCCGCGTGGATTAGTCCCATGGCGACGTTGTTTGGAAGAAGATAACGAGCTATAGGTATTAATTTTGACTTTTATGAATTAGATTTAGTAATTTAGGGCACAACAATAAAAACAATACGTTGAGATTTGATGAATTTGGCTTTGTTCCAGCTTTGGAAGAAGGCTTAGAAAGTATGATGTTTGAGGAGGCTACGCCGATCCAAGAACAGACCATCCCGATTATTAAAGAGGGAAAAGATATGATTGCCTGCGCACAGACAGGTACAGGTAAAACAGCGGCTTATATGTTGCCGATCCTCGATGCGATAGCACGGGATTCAAGGGAATCCATTCTTGCTATTATCCTTGTTCCGACCCGGGAGCTTGCTATGCAAATCGATCAGCAAATTATGGGCATGTCTTATTATACAGGTGCAACATCCATAGCCATCTATGGTGGGGGCGACGGTATGGGCTACGAGCAGCAAAAGCGCGCTATACGGGAGGGGGTAAATATCATTGTAGCCACCCCAGGAAGGTTGATAAGCCATCTTACCTCCATGAAGATTGATCTCACTCATTTAAAGCACTTTGTATTGGATGAAGCCGATAGCATGCTGGATATGGGATTTCAAGACGATATCTTACGTATTGTAAGTTATCTGCCGAAGAAAAAGCAGATGCTTTTGTTCTCAGCAACTATGCCAGTGAAAATCAGGTCCTTTGCCCGAAAAATCCTGCAAGATCCTGTGGAAGTCAATATTGCCATTTCCAAACCTTCGGAAGGAATAGATCAACGTGTATATCTTGTCTATGATCAACAAAAAATGGAGCTCCTGAAATCCATATTGAAGGATCCGAACTATGTATCGGTTATTATTTTTGCATCCCAAAAAACTACGGTCAAACTTCTTGCTCAGGAATTACAGAAGCAAGGAATTGATGCCGAGGGTTTCCATTCGGATCTCGAACAGTCAAAACGGGAAGATATCATGGGCAGATTCCGTTCTCGTCAAGTTCGGGTATTGGTAGGGACCGATGTGATCTCTCGTGGTATCGATGTTGTGGGGATCAGTTTGGTCGTTAATTATGATGTTCCACCAGACCCGGAAGACTATGTTCACCGTATCGGGCGTACCGCTCGGGCAGCGACCACGGGAACCGCTATTACTTTTGTCAATGAGAAAGATCAAAATCGTTTTGCTCAGATTGAGAATTTAATAGGCTACCCGATTGAACAGCTACCATTGCCGGATGGGTTCGAAGTGGGACCTACTTACAAACCTGGTAAAAAAAATCCGCAGAATAAGAAGAAGCGTTTCAGTAGGAATAAAAATAAAAATCATCAGAAAGCTAAAAAGGCTTAGTTTTAAACTATAAAGCCCCCATATAAGAAGAATATGCGGGCTTTATAATGAAATGTATATTTTTATTCTATCGTCCACACGGCTAATTCATATCCATCAGGATCCTGGAACTGAAATCTTTTTCCACCCGGGAAACTAAAAATATCTTTTAATATCGTGCCGCCGGCACGGATAACCTGATCGCGCGTAACTTGCAGATCGTCTGCATAGATAACGACAAGAATGCTGCCGTTTACTGGGGTGCCGAGCATAAAGCCACCGTCAACATATTTTCCTCCAAAAGATGTATATTCCGGTCCGTAATCTGTAAACTCCCAACCGAAGCTCGTCGTATAGAATGCTTTGGCACGTTCAAGGTCACTTGATACAAACTCAAGGTATTGGATCTGCTGGTTAACAAATTTGTTTTCAGTATCGGTATTGCTCATAACGGAAATATCTATTTAATGTAATGTATAATAAATTGTTTGATCTATTTTGACGGATTGGGAATCAAAAGCCAAACCGTTTGATAAATATAAGGCTTTACTGAAAATGATACGCATTTTTATTTTCAACATGTCTTCTTCACAATTCAATCTGTTCCTCCACCCAGTGCACGGTAAAGATCTATAGTCGCATTTAGCATTTCCCTTTTTACTGTAATCCATTCCAAATCATTTTGAAGGGCGTTGTTTTGTGCATTTATCACTTCCAGATAGTTTGCCATTCCACTTTTGTAAAGCAATGTTGCATCAGCAGTAGCTTTGCCAAGTGCATTTGATTTTGCATGGATGAGCTGAAGTCGCTGTTCTGTGTGTTTAATTTTCGCCAAGGCATCAGAAACTTCTGAAACAGCGACCATAACCGCCTGCTTAAACTGCAAAGCTATCTTCTCACGTTCGATAACCGATATTTCATAGTTTGTTTTTAAAGCACCTTTCTGAAAAATTGGCTGTGCAATATTCCCGGCTATTGTTTTTACGATCGAACCCGGTAGATCAAACCATTTATTAAATTGAATGGAGTTTGTTCCAATGGAGGGTGTCAAACTGAGAGAAGGGTACATCGCAGCTTTGGCTAGCCCCATTCTGCTTGTGGCTGCAGCAACAGCGTATTCTGCAGCTCTGACGTCAGGTCTGCGGCTCAAGAGTTCGGCCGGTACTCCTGTGGCAAGTCCATCGCCAACAATTGTATCATCTAAACTTGCTGTACCTCGCATGTGCGCAGGGAAACTTCCGCAAAGAATGCTCAGTGCATTTTCTTCAACTTCCATATTTTGATAGGCTAGGGGAATTAACAATTCAGCAGTTTTCTTCTGTGCTTCTGCTTGCTCCACGGCAAGCGAACTGACCACTGACGAATTGTATTGCAGACGTATCATACGAAGCGTGCTATCGCTCAGTTGAACATTTTTTTGTGCAATCTTAAGCTGCTCATCCAAAGCGATTAGATTATAATAGGACTGGATGACCTGTACAATAATCCGAGTTCTCAAAGCCGATAAGTTTTCCTTTTGGCCAAAAAAGTTAGCCATGGATTCTTCTTTTTGCAATCTTGCCTTTCCCCAGATATCGGCTTCCCAAGAGATTCTGAGCATGGCGCCATAATCGTCCATATAGGGCGTTCCTATAAATTGATCGCTCAGCGAGCCATTTAAGGAGTTGCTCGATAACCAGGTTCTATTCGCTCCAATGCTTAAGTCAGCTGTCGGCAGTAACCCTTTCTTAGACTGTTTGTACGCGAGTTCTAGTTGTTGCATATTGAGAAGAGCAACATTGACGTCTGTATTGTTAGATAATGCTTTCTCAATGAGTGATGTCAACAAGGGATCCTTTACAAATTTGCTCCAGGATAGCTGTAGCGTATCAGACGTCAGGACAACCGCGCTGTTTTTAAAATTTTCGGGCAGCACCATCTCTTGACGTGTGTATTTTTCCCCCACGCTGCATGAGGACAATAAAAGGGCGCTGGCTGCGAAAATTGTTATATAGTGATGAAATTTTTTCATTTTAATCGTTTGTATTGTGTACTGTATTGCCCGTAAGTTTCTTACTGGAAACTTTTTCTTGCAAATATTGGAACACCAGGTACAGCAATGGTATGATGATTACCCCAAAGATTACTCCGCTTAACATACCCATTGCTGCTCCCGTGCTGATGGAATGATTACCCGTTGCTGTTCCGCCGGTAGCAAACATGAGCGGTATCATACCGGCAATGAAAGCGAGTGAAGTCATCAAGATTGGTCGCAGACGCGCTCTTGCTCCCTCAAGGGCCGAATCAATGAGTGATGAGCCTGCTCTTCTCCGCTGTAAAGCAAATTCAACAATCAAAATGGCATTTTTTGCCAAAAGACCGATAAGCATGATCAAGCCCACCTGGACGTAAATATTGTTGTCCAATCCAATAGCACGTGTTCCTAGGAAAGAGCCAATCATACCTGTTGGGATTGATAATAGGACGGCAAGGGGCAATAAATAACTTTCATACTGTGCTGATAGTAAGAAATATACAAATAGTAAGCTTAATGCTAGGATAAGTACGGTTTGATTGCCCGAAGACTTCTCTTCCAAGCTAAGTCCCGTCCATTCGTAGCTATAGTCTCCCGGTAACTTGGTCAATACATTTTTCTCCAATGTTTCCATGATCGCACCATTACTAATACCAGGCGTACTAACCACGTTTATCGTGAGTGAATTGTATAAATTATAACGGGTTACCGATTCAGGGCCATATACTTTAAGAAGGGTAACCAAGGTATTCACGGGAACCATTTGGCCAAGATTATTTTTGACAAATATTTCGTTGAAGGCTTCTTTATCAGTTCGATAAATACCGTCTGCTTTTACTGCTATCCGATAGAATTTTCCAAAGCGGTTGAAATTCAATGATTGGTCGCCCGCAAAGTAAGTTTGAACGGACGAAAGCATTTCACTGACATCTACGCCAAGTTGGGCAGCTTTGTCTTCATCTACTTCTAACTCCATCTGTGGATAATCTGCTCTGAACATGGTATAGGCAAGCTGCACCCCTGGTTGTTTCATAATCTGCGCAATAACGGAGTCGGACATTGCTTTCAGCTCTACCGGCGATTTACCAGCTCTGTCCTGCAAAACGAGTTCCGCGCCATTCATCATACCATAACCATCAACAGGAGGGGAGCGAAAGGCCATTGCGTTACCGTCTTTGACACTGGATAATTTTTGCGAGATCACTTGGTGAATCTGATCGATATCGTTCATCTCACCACGTTTCTTTTTATCTTTCAGGCGTATAAATCCTGTTGCATAGGCTGCGCTGGAGTTGTTGCCGATCATATTGAATCCAGTAATACTTGTATGGCTTTCAATAGAAGGGATATCGGCAAGTAGTTTTTCGATTTTTTCTACTGCTTTTGTGGTTCGATCAAGTCCCGTTCCTGGGGGCATTTCCAAACTGTATACAACAAAGTTATCATCCTCCATCGGTACAAAACTTTTGGAAGTGCTTGTCATGAGGTATCCCGCAACGCCAATTGTAGCCAGAATCAAAAGTGCCGAAATCCATTTTTTCTTTGCCAGGAATTTTAATGAACCAACGTATCGGTTAGTCATGTTTTCGAAGCCAGCGTTAAACGCTTTGAAAAAACGCTGAGAAAATCCTGTTTTTGGGGTCTGCCCATCGTGATTTTCGGCGTGCGTATTTTTAAGCAATAATGCGCAGAGTGCTGGTGTTAAAGTTAAGGCATTGATCGCAGAGATCACAATGGCGATAACAAGGGTGTAGGCAAACTGTTTATAAAACATGCCCGATGAACCTGTCATAAATCCAATAGGAATAAAAACTGCACACATTACCAAGGTAATAGAGATGACAGCCCCTGTGATTTCACTCATGGCACTATGGGTAGCCTGCTTACCGGTTAAATTGGAAGTCTCCATCTTTCCATGTACTGCTTCGACAACGACAATTGCATCATCGACAACGATACCAATGGCGAGTACTAAGGCAAATAATGTCAATATATTGATGGTAAAGCCAAACACCAGCAGGAAGAAAAAAGTACCTACGATAGCTACGGGAACTGCGATTGCTGGAATAATAGTCGACCGTATATCCTGCAGGAACAAAAATACAACGAGGAAAACCAAAATGAAGGCTTCAATCAATGTCGAACGTACTTGTGCCGTACTTTCATCCAAGCGTTCTTTGGTACTGATCAATTTAAAAATCTTGATTCCAGGAGGGAAGGAGCGTTGTGCTATTTCAATCTGTTTATCGATCCCGATTTCAATTTCATTTGCGTTGGAGCCTGATGTCTGGAATATACCAATGGTAACGGTATTGAGGCCGTTATTTTGCGAATTACCACTATAGCTGATCGAACCAAACTCGATACGTGCGACATCCTTTAAACGTACAATCTGAACATCATTATTTTTAACGATAATGTTTTCATACTGCTCTGGAAGGTTCTTTTTCCCTTTATAGCGTATGACATATTCAAGTGGTGCTTTTGATTCTTCCCCTAATTTTCCAGGTGCAGATTCCAAACTTTGTTTGGAAATTGCAGCAATGACTTCTTGTGGCACAAGTCCATAACTCGCCATTTTTTGCGGATTCAACCATACACGCATCGAATAGTCTTTGGAACCGAATACCATGGCCTGACCGACCCCAGGTACACGCTTGATCTGTGGGATCAAGTTGATGTTCACATAATTCTGTAAAAATAGTTCATCATATTTTTTATTATCTTCTGTATAGATATTAAATATCATGATCATACTATTTTGTTGCTTGGAGGTGGTTAATCCCATTCGGACAACTTCCTGTGGCAGGATAGGCGTAGCCTGTTGTACTCTATTTTGCACATTTACGGCTGCCTGATCTGGATTTACACCTGCTTTAAAGACAATACGTACAGAGAATGTACCATCATTACTTGTAGTAGATGTAATGTATTCCATATCCTCCACACCATTGATTTGCTCTTCAAGGGGTGTCACAACCGATCTCAATACTGTTTCGCTATTTCCTCCGGGATAGCTTCCGGTAACTTGGACCGTGGGCGGGGCGATATCCGGGAATCGCGTTTGAGGTAGCCTAAAAAGACCGATGACCCCCAGTATGACAAATATGATAGATATAACAGTTGCCAAAACTGGCCTGTCAATAAATTTCTTTAACATTTTAGTTTAAATTTTATAAAGCTTTTAGTACCGTTTTTTTCCAAAAGTGAATACTGAATGTATAGGCTTGTTGCCCTTCTTTGAGTAGTTCAGCTTTTGCTATACCTGCTATCCTTGTTACATGGTGGATTTTTTAGTCGGTTGAACTTGCATTCCATCATTAAGCATGTCAATTCGGTTCATAACGATTTTTTCACCTGTCTTCAGACCAGATTTCAGTAAATAGGCATCGGCGGTATTTCCTGCAATTTCAATCTGCTTCATAGAAACTTTGTTCTTTTCGCCAATAACATAAACGAAGTAGCGGTCTTGAATATCTTTCACAGCGGCCATAGGAACCAATAATACGTTTTCATGCGTTTTTTTTAAGATTACTTTCGCCGATCCACCTGAACGTAGGATTTTTTCAGGATTGATGAAACTTGCTTTCAGTGCCATGCTTCCGGTTGTTCTGTCGATGTTGCCACTGGCTAACTCTACCTTTCCGGCGTGGTTGTAGCGTGTTCCGTCCGCGAGTAATAGTGTTGCTTGCTGATGAGAAGATTTTTTATTTTGATCTTTGATGAAGGCGATGAAGTCGGATTCACTCAATGAAAAATAAACATTTACAGTATTGATCTCTGATAACGTTGTCAACGGTGTCACATCTGCTGCGGTAATTAAATTTCCGATCCTGTTGGGGATCCGGCCGATATAGCCGCTTACAGGTGCGTTGATCAGCGTAAACTTGGCATTTATTTGAGACGAACCCAGTGCAGCCTGTGCTTGTGCTACGTGTGCTTTTGCTGCGGCATAATTCGCCTCTGCAGTTTTTAATTGTAATTCAGTATACACTTTACCTTCGACAAGTGGTTTAATTTTTTCGATCTCCATTTTAGCGTTTTGTTCGGCTGATAAGGCCGCCTGATAGGCCGCTTTGCTGTTGTTTACCTGTTCGTTGTAGACATCAGCTTTAATTTTGAATAACGCTTGTCCTTTTGATACATAGTCACCTTCTTTGACATAAATTTGTTCAAGATACCCCGTTACCTGCGCTTTGATATCGACGTTGACAGTTCCCTCTAACGAGCCAGGGTACTTTTTTTCGGTTTCAGCCTGGGTCGGAGATAATGTGATAAAGTCAACAGTAACTGCCTGCTCTTGCGGTTGTTCCTGACTGCCTCCACAGGACGATAATAATGTTACTGCTGTAATAAGTGTAAGGAAATGTTTTAAAGTCATCGTTCTTTGTGCCATTTTATCATTGTATAATGAGGCAAAGAAAACAAAACTTCAAAGCCGCTAGGCATAGAAATAGACTGAGACGTTACAATTGCTTACTGAACCGTCAAAGTGATGATCTGAATTTTAAGACCTAAAGCTGTATAGCCTGCTTTTGATGAAGATAATTATGCGATGGATTAATGTTTGCTCTTCCGTGTAAGGAAAGCTAATTTTTTCCTTCACGCAAAAGAAGAGGATAGGTCAGTTTTGACCATCACGCAGGTGCAGAAAAATAATAGTGTTTGATTGGTCTTAAGTGTATTTTATATCCGCTATCAATAGTCTAACCAATTCTTCAGGAGCTGCGCTTTTTCTCTGCTCACAAGAATTTCCACTTCGTCGTTATTTTTCATTTCTATCTTAAGTTTTCCGTTAAAGTGATTATGCAATCTCTTGATGGCATCTATGTGCACGATGAATTGTCTATTGGCACGAAAAAATACTTTCGGATTTAATTGCTGTTCGAGTTCTTCCATGGTTTGCGGTACGATTTCGACCGTGCCGCATTTAAGCTGGGCATGGGTAAGTTTAAATTCTGAGTAGAAATATAATACATCTTCCACGAGGATGGTCTTAAAACCGTCTTTGAAAGGGATTAGAAAACGCAAGCGAAAATCTTTCGGATAGATAAAATCCAGTAAACCTTGAAGCGGTTGTTGGTTAATCAGCAGATCTTTCCGATGATCGAGTTTTTGGACGGCATTTTCCAGTTCTATTTTTTCGACAGGTTTGAGCAAGTAATCTATACTATTGAATTTAAAAGCCCTCACGGCATATTCGTCAAATGCAGTCGTAAATATGATTGGGCAGTCTATTTTTATGGTTTCTAAAATTTCAAAGCTTAAACCATCGGATAAGCGAATATCCATCATCACGAGATCTGGAAGCTCGTTACTATTAAACCAGTTGATGCTATCAGCGATATTATCCAATACATCCAAAATAACGATGGATGACTTAATTTCCTTCAAAAGTCGTTTTAAACGATCTGCATTGAGTTTTTCGTCCTCGATGATTAATACTTTCATTATACTCATTACGCTTGCGCTAAAAGTGGGAGGATTACATTAAATGTTTTTCCATCATTATTAATTTGCAATTTTAAGTTTGAAAGCAAATCGTATCTTTTAATGATGTTTGAAATACCGATTCCAGATGATTCGGAGACACGCTCAATCGGAATTAATATGTTTTCAACAACAAGTTGATTGTGGGCGTTGGTATATACTTTGATTTTCAGTGGTTTTTTCTTATTTGTCTGGTTATGCTTTAAAGCATTTTCTACCAATAACTGCAAGGTGAGCGGTGGCAATTGGAAATTGCGTTTGGCAGGGTTAACGTTTATCTCGAAGTTAACTCCATCTCCAAATCGGCTTTTGATAAGAAATATATATGAATTTAGAAAATTGAGCTCTTCTTCTAGTGAGATAATATCTTTTTTAGAATTGACAAGAAGGTAGCGATATATCTTGGAGAAGTTTTCTGCATACTCGTAACCTGATTGCTGGTCTTCGAGAATGATTTCTGATAGTACGCTCAGGTTATTAAATACAAAATGAGGGTCGATTTGTAACTTTAACGATTGAAGTTCTGTTTCTAGAATGACCTGATCGAGCTTAGCGGCACGCATGGATTCATTTTTCCAGTTGGTGATCAAATGACTACCGATATTGATACCCATTATCATGAGCGCAATCAAAACACTAATTGTAATATTTTGTATCATGCCCCTTTTTTCCTCCAACGATGGTGCTATAGTAACATTTTGGGGACCAACGTAATATTTTGAGATGAGGTACTCCAAGAGTAAGTTGATAAATAATACCGTCAAGAGATTGATGACGGTTTCAAGTAGCAGTCGCTCCGTCGGGCTATCTTTCCAAGTTAAGAACTTGTCAAGTTTGTCATGGACAATGATGCTGAATTCGGATATGATAAAGCTGTAGATGATCGTAAAAGTCCACTCCCCGAGTATTTCGAACATGTTTCTTTGAAAATAGCCATTCCAACAACTCGAGAAAGGATCTATAATATATGCGACCAAATAAATGAGCAGAAAGGACAGAAAGGTGAATATCAGCCTTTTTTTATTTTTACTAATTAGATTATTCTCGTCTTTATAGATCGTTATATCCCGCATTCGTTTAACTTATATTTCTAGGTGAAATCTATACAAATTTTGTAATTTCTTTTAGTATTAGACGACAAATTTCTGCTGAAGCGTATAAAGCCCCTACTGAAATATCAATTTGATGCACTCAGCCGTATATTGTTGTAGCACACAAAAGAGGGGACCCTAGGGTCCCCATCTACCAGATATGTATAAATAAAATTAGAAAATGCTTGTTTAAAGCCTTAATTATTGCTCCATCCACCGCCTAAGGACCGATAAAGATCAACAACAGCAGCAAGCTCCGCTTTTTTCACCTGAGCGAGCTCAAGCTCGCTTTGTAAGATGTTGCTCTGGGCCGTTATTACTTCCAGATAGGTGGCCATTCCAGTTTCAAATAGAAGGTTCGCATGTTTTGTAGCTTCTTTCAACCGGTTGGTTCTATCCAATGTAATCCGTTGTTTTTCTTTCAATTTTTTAATTGAAATTAGCGCGTCGGCTACTTCCCCAGCAGCTGAGATTACTTTTTGCTTGAAAATCAAGACGTTCTTTTCTTGTTCAACACGTGCCAGTTCATACTGGGTTTTCAGTTCCTTACGCTGTAAAATCGGCTGTGTAATACTTCCTGTAATTGCACCGAATAACGACGCAGGTAAGTTAAACCAATTGCTTGCTTTGAATGCATTTACACCAGCTTCAGCACTAATGACCAAAGAAGGATACATCCGCGCTTTTGCGTATTGCTGATAAGCCTGTGAAGCCGTGATAGCGAGTTCCGCTTGTTTGACATCGGGACGATGACTTAACAAATCGGCTGGGATACCCGTTGCTAAGTCTTCAGGAAATTGAATGTTCGACAATTTCTCCGTTATTTGAATCTCCTGTGGAAGTTTTCCACTAAGAGTCTGAATAGCATTTTCCTGAATATGGATCTGTTGTTCAAAGTCAGGAATTAAGGCGGCGGCGGCCAATCGCTGCGCATCGACTTGTTCCAAAGCAAGCAGGGTAATGTCACCGACTTCATATTGCTGCTGCACGATACGTAAGGTTGTATCACTTAATTCCAAGTTTTTTTTGGCGATATCACGCAATTGATAAAGCATAAGAAGTTGATAATAGCCTTGAGCAACTTGGGCAATTAATTGGGTCTGGATTACTTTTTTTGCTTCTTCTGTCTGCAGATAAGAAGCTAAAGCGGCGATATTTTGGTTTTTGATTTTACCCCATATATCGGCTTCCCACGATAAACCTAAGGATGCTGTATAATCCTCCACATGATGTTGGCCTAAAAACTGCCCTAGGCTCAATCCATTCATGCTGTTATTGGACGGATTAGTGCTATTTCCACGGATCTGTAATTGGGCCGTGGGAAGATAGTTTGCCTTTGCTTGTTTGAGGCTCAGTTGAGACGCTTCTATATTTTTCAGTGCCAGTTGCATGTCTAAGTTATGTTGTATAGCACTATCGATCAAGGTTCGTAAGACCTGATCCGTAAAAAAATCACGCCATGGAATAGAGCCTATACTAGTTTCCTGCGGAGCGTTAATCTGCTCGCGGTATTGTTCGGGTAAGTTCGGCGCAAGATGCTGGTTGCTGACCAATTTCTCTGTTTTGCAAGACCATGCGACAAAAGATAAGATCAAAACCGTCAGTAATTTTGCTTTACTATTTGTGTATTTAGATGTTGTCATGATGTACTAATTGTTTGTGTGCAGGGGTATTTCCAACGAAGCTTGTTCCTGTTCACGCTGTTTTTGTTGCGGAGCGCGTCCTATTTTCTCTTGTATAAATTGAAAGAAAATAAAGAGTATTGGGATAATAAAAAGACCTAAAACGACTCCAGTAAACATACCGCCCGCAGCGGCAATACTGATAGAGTGATTTCCTTGAGCTGATGGGCCAACAGCAGTCATCATTGGAATCATTCCAACGATAAAGGCCAGCGAAGTCATGATAATTGGTCTCAACCGTAACCGTGCTGCTTTCAGTGCTGCACTAGGAATAGATAACCCCTGTTTACGTCCCTGGATAGCAAATTCTACAATTAAAATCGCATTTTTAGCCAATAAACCAATCAACATGACAAGCGCGACTTGTACATAGATATTGTTGGCAATATCAGTGAAGCTAATTGCCGCGAAGACTCCAAATATACCGGTAGGTATAGAGAGAATAACCGCTAATGGAATGATATAACTTTCGTACTGTGCTGCAAGTAGGAAATAAACAAATATCAGACAGAGGATAAAAATCAATGTGGACTGACCTCCAGAGACAATTTCTTCTTTGGTCATGCCTGAAAACTCATAAGTGAACCCAGTAGGCAATTGTTGTTTCGCAACTTCTTCGACCGCACGGATAGCATCTCCCGAACTATATCCTGGTTTTGGTATCGCATTTATTCCAATCGAATTAAATAGGTTGTAACGGGATGCTGTTTCCGGGCCATATACACGTTCTAATTTTACTAATGTATTGATGGGAACCATGTCTCCTAATCTGTTTTTTACAAAAATTCCGTCCATCGAAGTTGGTTCACTTCTATCCTTAGCATCGGCTTGCACCATCACACGGTAATACTTTCCAAAGCGATTAAAATCTGAGGCTTGAGCACTACCAAAATAGGCTTGCATGGTCTGTAGTATGCTTTTTGTGCTTACGCCAAGTTGTTCTGCTTTAATATCATCCACTTGGAGCTCATACTGTGGATAATCTGCTTTAAAGGTTGTGAAGGCCATCATGATCTCAGGACGTTTCATCAATTCGCCAATGAACTTTTGGCCTATGCCACTGAATTTTCCAAGTTGTCCGCCGGTTCTGTCCTGTAATACCATGTCCAGACCATCTACGTTACTGAATCCTGGAACAGTAGGGAAGGTAAAGACAAAGAAATTTGCGCCTTTTATATTTGCCAAGCGCTGATTGACATCGGTCATAATAGCGTTGATATCTTTTATCTTACCGCGCTCGTCGTGTGGTTTGAGGAGGATAAATGCAACACCTGCAGATGGACTTGTAGATTGTGTCAAAATATTGAATCCGGCAAGTACATTTAACGTTTTGGTAAAATCAGCATGTTGAAGTTGCTTTTCTGCTTCGGCCAATGCTCCTGATGTACGATCTAAAGAAGCACCTGCTGGCATAGACAGCGATATTGCAATGAATCCTTGATCTTCAGATGGAATAAATCCGGTAGGCGTTCTACGAATCATAAAGATGGTCAAAAGCAGAGTAATTGCTAATCCCGAAAATGCAACCCATTTATAACGAATCAAGAAGCGCAGACTACCTAAATAGTTTTTAGTCAACCGGTCAAATCCAACATTGAATCCAGCAAAGAAACGTTCCTTGAAATTAAGTTTCTTAGCATCAGAATGACCATGATGCGTTGGTTTTAAGAAGAGTGCACATAACGCAGGACTTAGTGTCAAGGCGTTCACTGCTGAAATAACAATTGCAATCGCTAATGTAAATGCAAATTGTCGGTAAAACACACCGGTAGAACCTTCCATAAAGCCGATGGGAAGGAACACGGCAGACATGACTAGGGTAATAGAGATGATTGCACCGGTGATTTCACTCATGGCAGAGGTTGTCGCTAATTTAGGGGGTAAGTTCTCATGTTCCATCTTGGCGTGCACAGCCTCTACGACTACAATTGCATCATCGACGACAATACCAATGGCAAGGACGAGTGCAAATAAGGTCAGCAGATTGATGGAAAAGCCAAAGAGTTGCATGAAGAAAAATGTTCCTACGATGGCTACGGGGACAGCAATCGCGGGTATTAATGTCGATCTAAAATCCTGAAGAAATAAAAAGACAACTAAAAATACCAGTATAAATGCTTCAACAAGTGTATGCTTAACTTGGTCAATGGATTGATCAAGCGCATCTTTTGTATTGTATAAAACAAGGTATTTGACACCTTTGGGAAAACTTAAAGAGGCTTTTTCCATAAATTCCTGGATTGCAATCTGAATTTCGTTTGCATTTGACCCGGCCAGTTGCATGACTCCAATGTTTAATCCTGCTTTACCGTTGATACGGGTATGACTCGCATACGTATAAGATCCTAACTCTACCCGAGCTACATCTTTTAGTTTTAGTACAGAACCATCGGTATTGGAGCGAATAATAATGTTTTCGTAATCACTAGGTTGATTGAGTTTACCTTTATATTTGATAACAAATTCGAATGCTTCGCGACTGTTCTCGCCGAATTTACCAGGAGCAGCTTCTACGTTTTTATCCTGGATGGCAGCCATTACCTCTTCAGGTGTTAATTTATAGTTCGCCATTTGGTTTGGATTGAGCCATACACGCATGGAGTAGTCTTTGCTACCGCCAAATGGAAGCGCCTGTCCAACCCCCGGTATCCGTTTTAGTTCGGGAATGATATTGATCTGCGCGTAGTTGGTAATAAAGGTCTGATCGTATTTACTCTGATCTTCCGTGTAAAGGTCCAATACCATGATTAAGCTGTTTTGCTGTTTAGCGGTGGTGATACCGGCTTGTACAACTTCAGCTGGCAATTGGCTCGTTGCCTGAGCCACACGATTTTGTACGTTCACGGCCGCTTGATCCGGGTCTGTGCCCAGTTTAAAATATACCGTAATAATTAACGAACCATCATTACTAGCGGTAGAGCTCATATAGCTCATATTTTCCACTCCATTGATGGATTCTTCGAGCGATGGGGCTACGGCGCGTAGCACCGTTTCGGCATTTGCCCCAGGATATAATGCCGTTACTTGCACCGCCGGCGGTGCAATATCGGGAAACTGCTGCAAAGGCAGTTTAAGGATACCAATCACTCCCAATATGACAAGTAAAATGGAGATAACGGTAGCAAGTACAGGTCTTTCGATAAATTTCTTAAGCATGTGTTTTCTGTTATTATAATGAGTTGATGCTATCTATAGGTAAAATTTGTGGTGTAATTTTCTGTCCATCCTGAAGCAAGTCGATGCCTTTATAGACAATTCGGTCCCCCGAATTCAGTCCTTTACTTACTAGATAATTTGTGCCACTTTTTCCTATGACCGTAATTGGCTGTTGGACCACTTTATTTTCTTTGCTAACGGTATAAACGAATATTTTATCCTGCATTTCAAGGGTAGCAAGCTGCGGTACCAATAATGCTTGGTCATATTTCTTCTGTAGTCTGACGCGTCCGGTGTTTCCATTGCGTAATACCCCTTCTGGATTAGTAAAAGTTGCACGAAGTGTAATCGCGCCGGTATGTTTATCAAACTGTCCATCGACCATATCTATTTTTCCTTTCTGATCGTAAATTGTCTGATCCGAAAGAACTAGGCTGATGGGAGGTAGGTTGCGAAGCTTTTGTTGTAGATTAATTCCTTCCGTATTGTTTTTGAATGCGATAAAGTCATTTTCTCCCAATGAGAAATAAACATGAAGATCGCTTACATTTGACAATGCTGTAAGAGGCTGTGAGTCTGTTGGGCCCACCAAACTTCCTTGTTTGCGCTGCAACCTGCCGATGTATCCTTCGGCTGAAGCCCGTATTAAAGTGTATCCCACATTTATTTTTGCAGCCTCCACCGCCGATAGCGCTAGTTGTACATTTGCTTTAGCAGCATTACGGGCGCTAATTGCTGTTTTTAGCTGAAAATCCGTCAGTACTTTGGTATTTACCAATTTCGTCTTCTTTTCGACTTCCAACTCAGCATTTTCCAAGGCAGCTCTTGCTGCAAGTAGAGTTGCCTTCGCTTGGTTTAATTGTTCCTGATAAGGGCGGTCGTTGATCTTGAATAGTGCCTGACCTTTACTCACTTTAGCACCTTCATCGATATAAATGTATTCCAAGATCCCCTCTACCTGTGGTCTGATTTCGATATTAGCCGATGCCTCAATAGTGGCAGGATATTCTTGATAAACGGTCTCGTTACCTTTCTCGATCGTGAGGACAGGCAGGTTAACCGGCGGAGAATCAACTGTTTTACTCGTTCCGGTTGAACAGCTATATAGAATGATTACACTCAGCAAATATGAGGTCTTTACGATATTAATTCGTTTAACACTGTTAAGTGTAAGGGCGTAAAGCATTTTAAGATTTGATAATAAATTCGTTTTCATTTGATATTAATAGTTGAAGTTTTGGTGTATTTAACGGTGTTAGATTTTTTAACGTTGTATTTTTTAGTATAAAAAAAATTAGTCAGTTAGCGAGCGAGTGATACCATAAATGGCATCTTTTAAAACCTCTTGATTGGTTGTGTCACCATTTCCCTGGTTTACCAGATTGATAGAGACTAGTCCATGTATGATCGACCAATAGGTGAAATACTTTCGACAGATCAATTCTTCTGATGGCTCTTTATCTTTCATGATTTCTCGGATGACATCGCTAATAAGTTTTCCATGAGATTCCGCACATTTATATGTTTTTTCAAAACCACAACAGGCAGTTCCTACTCCAAACATTAACTGGTACAATTCCCGTTCTTCAAAAGCAAAATCCCAATAGCTAAACCACATTGCTTCTAATTGTTTCTCGAGATCGGTTTCAGTTGATTTGGCTTTTTTTACTTTTTTGGCTAGTAGGAGATAGCCTTGGCTGGCAAGCTCCATTAAAATAGCATCTTTATTAACAAAGTACTCATATATCATGGGGGCAGTATACTCAATGATATCTGCAATTTTGCGCATACTTAAAGCCTGCCATCCTTCTTCTTTTACGATTTGGAGCGCAGCATCTAGAATATTGGATCTATTCTCACCTTTGAGCCTTTGTATACGTTCTTTACTACCCATGTTTATGTGTAAACAATTTAACAGTGTTAAGCAAAATTGATATTTTTAATTTTATTTATTGACATCTAAAAGTCATTAAATAAAAATACATCAATTTGTAAGCTCAATATTGGCATTTAATCGTTTTAACCAGACCTACCTCGTGTACAGAAAGTGTACACTTATTAGCGTCGCAATCCAATAGGTTACTTGTCCGAACTGCGCTTCGGACCACTAGCTGGTGTAGATTTTGCGATTACTATATGAAGGGAAAGGTTATTCAGTCGATAGCTTCGGCGGCAAAAGTTGATGTGTTGCTATATAAGTTGGTTTTTGGCATAAAATATACTTAAATTTATACTATGCTAACAGAAACTTTAAAAAGCCTTTTCCACCGGGACTTAAACCGACTACGAAATGAAATTTCATTATACAAGAACGAGAGAAATATATGGGTTATTGAAAGTGATATTTCTAATTCAGCAGGTAATTTGTGTTTACATTTGATTGGAAATCTTCAAACCTATATCGGTGCGGAATTAGGAAAGACAGGATATATTAGAGACAGAGCTGCAGAGTTTTCTTTAAAAGATATTCCTCGAACAGTATTGATAGATCAAATAGACGATACGATTGATGTGGTTACCCGTTCCTTGGATCTGTTATCGGAAGAAAACCTTCAAGAGGTGTATCCCATACTCGTGTTTGAGGAAAAAACAACGACTCAGTATTTGCTTGTTCATCTGACTACCCATTTAACTTATCATCTTGGACAAATAAATTATCACCGTCGACTGTTAGATTAATCTGGATAGTAATTCGCTTATTATGCTGCGCCTACTATCCAATTGGCGCATGCAAACCTGTTGTCGCCTTTGGATCTTAGCTGCCGACATCCTTCGAACTGAGCGCCATAAGCTTCACCGAAATAGCCGCATTATTCTAAAAAAGGAACTGAATTTTTTGATTCTTTGTTTTAAAAGGTGAACTTTATCCCAATTATACATCGAGGCCATCAAACATTCTATCTATATCGACTGTTGATTTCTCGAAGACCGACGGAGATAGAATGAGAAGAATCTTTACATTAATCGCCTGCTGCTGTATTTTTAATTCACAAGCGCAGCGTATAGACAGTATGACCACGGTTATTGCGCCCGAATATGACCGTGTGGGCTTACTGCATCGATTTTGGCTCGGAGATAGTTACCGTAAATTATACAATACTCCTGTTAAGATGCGGGTGATGAATCTCGGTACGGAGCGAGGTGGACTTCAGATTGTTAAGTTAGGCGGAGGAATGCAGACACAGTCGCTTCGATTGGTAGATTCTATGGGTAGGGAGTGGGTGCTCAGGTCTATACAAAAATATCCTGAACGCAGTCTACCAGAAAGCCTTCGAGAGACATTTGCAAAAGATATTGTACAAGATCAGATTTCGATACATCACCCATTTGGGGCATTGACTGTACCGCCATTTAATAAAGCATTGGATATTCCTTCAGCTTCGCCGGAACTGGTTTTTGTAGGAGATGACCCTGGGTTAGGTGAGTATCGCGAAGTCTTTAAAAATAGGGCCTATATGTTTGAGTCTCGTACCCCTTTTGAGGATAAGAAAACAGATAACACGGCAAAGGTCATGCGTAAGGTGTTAGAAGATAATGATACGCAAATTGATCAAAAGCTTACGTTACGCGCCCGGATGCTCGACTTTACGCTTGGTGACTGGGATCGTCATGAAGATAACTGGCGTTGGGATCCTGAAAAGGAAAAAGGTAAAAAGATCTATACTCCTGTCCCTAGGGACAGGGATAAGGTATATTATAAAACATCGGGTGTATTTCCAACATTACTTTCCTATCAATGGTTGAAGGCCCATTTGCAACCATTTAGTCCGCATATCCGTAATGTGCCTCACTGGAATTTTAACGCTAGCACTTTTGATCATTTCTTTCTTACTCATCTTAAAGAAGATGAATGGATTGATGAAATACAATTGGTTCAGAAAACATTGACGGATTCGTTAATCCACCAAGCGATGTTAACGATGCCCGATACCATTGTGAAAATGAGTGCCAATGAATTGGAAACAAATATTCGCTCGAGAAGGGACGAACTGATGGAAAGCGGGCTAACTTACTATCGATTTCTTGCGCGTATCGTTGAATTACCATTGTCTTCCAAGTCTGAATTTGTAGATGTTGATTACAATAAAGATGGTTCAGTTACGATTAATATCCACAATAAGAAAAAAGATGGAACCGAAGGGCGAAAATTGCTGAAGCGGACTTTTTTACCTGATCAGACTAAAGAAGTCCGTATTTATGGCATATCGGGTGCTGATGAATATAAGCTACATGGGTCGGGCAAATCGCCTATAAAGATCCGGCTAATTGGTGGTGATGGACAAAATCTGTACCGTACAACTGATAAGTTTGTCAATGGGAGAAATGTTTACATCTATGATGCGAAAGAGCAAGTACCGGGTACTATGCATGTCGATGATGATATTCATCTCAAGCTGAGCAAAGATACCGCTGTCCATAAGTTTGATTACGAGAATTTTATCTATGATCGTAAAGGGGTCGTTTTTAACCTTGATTATGGAATGGACCGTGGGCTTATTTTTGGACTGGGGTACATGATCGAAAATCAGGGGTTTAGAAAAAAGCCCTATGCTTATCGACACCAGTTTTTGGCTAGTTACCTAACTGGTCGAGAATCATTTATGTTTGATTATAAAGGGAATTACAAAGATCTCATTGCGGGGCACGATCTTTATATTCATCTTTCTTCTCTTGGTCCCAAAAACCTGAGTAATTTCTTTGGATATGGGAACAATACTAGTTTTGATAAGTCGGGTTCAAAGGGTATTTCCTTTTATCGGAATCGATATGATCTTGTGAGCGGAGACATTTTTCTGGAAAAGTATTTAGACCCTAAATTCAAGGTATTCTATGGATCTTCGTCCGAATATTATACAAGTAAAGAATCGAATAATTTTGGACGTTATTTCGAGGAGTTCAATCAAAAATATCCATTAGAACCGATCTATGGAAATAATTTCTTTACGGGGCTTACTGCCGGGATAGAATATGATACCCGTGACAATGTTGCTAATCCTAAATCTGGAGTACACCTACATACCAGGTTAGGCTGGAATACAGAAATTGGAGGCGAAGGACGAAACTATACGAAACTACAGCACGCTATGAGTTTTTATAAAACCATTGCCAACAATTATGTTACTTTTGCTAACCGGGTAGGATTTGATGCTGTATGGGGAAATCCCTATTTTTATCAGCATGCACAAATAGGAGGTGAAATGAGCTTAAGGGGATATAATTCACGGCGATTCACTGGAAAAACAGCTCTTTATAATAATTTTGATATGCGATTAAAATTATTTAGCTATGCTTCTTATATCGTTCCTGGAACAGTAGGAGCAATTGGTTTTTATGATGTCGGAAGGGTATGGATGAGTCACGAAAACTTGAATGACTGGCATATGGGTTATGGAGGTGGGATTTATTTTATGCCCGGCGACCTACTCACAATCCAGGGTGTAGTGGGTTTTAGTAAAGAAGCAACCTTGCCTTATCTACGCGTTGGACTTTCTTTTTAAAGACCTAAAAGGGAGCTTCCTAAGTATGAATTGAAATGAAATCGGAGATCAAAAAAAAATTAGATAAAAATTTCGCGGAGCGTAGGCTGCGGAATAGCAGCGTCGATTTGTCTGTACTAAAACACTATAAGACCTACGCAAAGACTTTTGCCGACATTCATAATGGTATAGCGGTACTGAGTGACCTGACAGCGAACTGGAGTTATACCTACATCGGTAAACTTGCAGAGCGGCTTTACCTTCCCGAAAATGATAAGAAGATTGAAATAAATAGTATTTGGGAGGATTTTCTTCTCGAACGTGTTTATCCTGAAGATTTGGCTGTTAAACATGCTTTGGAGCTTCAGTTTCTCAACTTGGTCAAAAAGATAGATACAGCTGATCGATTCAATTATCAAGCAAACAGTGTCCTTAGGGTCGAGGGGAGGGAGGGGCAAATCATGCAGTTGTCCCATCAGATTTTTTATTTGGACACTCCAGGGCCCGAATTTCCGCAGTTGGCTTTATGCTGTTATACCGTATTGCCAGAAATTGAAACATCCATCAATCTGCGAAATTATATTCTCAATCAAGTAACAGGTGTTGTCTATCACCTGGAAGGTTATGGCGCGAAAACTTCGATTAGTACACGAGAGAAGGAAATTTTAAGCTGTATCAAGGAGGGAATGATTAGCAAGCGAATTGCCGAAAAACTTGGACTAAGTATAAATACAGTAAATCGTCATCGCCAAAATATACTCCAAAAGCTTCGTGTTCGAAATTCATATGAAGCAGTAAGTGTGTTTAATAAGATACAGCAGGATCATACTGAACAGATTTAAGATAACGCCCGTCTATGTGGCTATCTTAGGCGGGCGTCAGTATTCTTAGTTTGAATTATTATCTTTCAGCCATTTACTTCGACGTTGATCTGCAAGATGTTTGATCGTAAAATAATCAAATTTGGCCTCAAACCCATTGCCGTCTGGTGAAGCGGCCATTAAACCAACCATAACAGGATGATTATCCTGTAGCCAGGCATTTCTCATCATAATATACTCCTTGTCATCAAAAGAATAGAAAAATTCAACAGCATCTAATCGGCGTATCGCCTTGATCCAGATGTAGGGGATTTCCTTATCGATCGGAACAATACTCCAATCACTCGTTTTATGGGTAACGACCGTACTTAAATTATATTTTCCGTCCACAAATTCGATTCCCGCTTTTATATAGTTTTCATGATCAATGCGCAGCATAATACCTGCTTGATCGAACCGGGTTTTGTAGTTGGCGGAGATCTTCGCCTTGACTTCAAACTCTCCCCCGCGTAACGTATAGAAAAATGGGGCGTCATCTACTGTAAATCCATAATGGGAGATACGCCAATAATCGCTTTTAGGCGTAACAAGCATCGACAGCGAATTGTTTTTGATACTCCATTCTGTCGGTTCGTTAAACCAAAGCATCCGATCCAATTTTTGTGCGCTAGCCTGTACAGTTAGTAATAGAAGTAACGAAGCTGCTAAAAATGTCCTTATAGTTTTCATGTTTTTGTTTTTGTGATGAAATTGATTTCATCAGCAAAGATATTTAAGCATAGTATAAGTTTTCAATACTGATAAATAACCACGTTTTCAATAATACCCATTGTAATTTATTTGCAATTTAATTGCATTTAGTGTTTTTGCTACATAGTTGCAATAGTAAAAAATATTATCTTCGCAAAGTTGACTTTTAATCCGTTAGTATACCGTATTGGTATGGCCTACAGGATTGATTTTCAATATTAAACATGATAAGCAACGGCAGTATGGAATTTTGGGAACGTAATTTTGTAGAGAAGCAGGAAATGTGGGGAGATGAAGCCGCACAGTCTACACGTCTTGCAGTGCGCTTCTTTTTGGAGCGCAAAATCAAAAATATCCTGATCCCCGGGTTCGGCTACGGTCGCAATGGTCGCCCGTTTTTAGAAAACGGAATAAAAATTACAGGTATTGAGATCTCTAAAACTGCCATTGAACTCGCCCGTAAATCCTTTGGGGCAGATACGGTTATCCATCATGGTTCGGTTAATGAAATGCCCTTTGATCGGGATATATATGACGGTATATTTTGTTATGGGCTTATTCATCTATTGGATGCTGATGAACGCATTGCGTTAATCCAGCATTGTTATGACCAATTGGCTGAAGGAGGTTTTATGATTTTTACGACCGTATCAAAGCTATCAAGCATCTATGGAAAGGGGGAGGCCATAGGCACTGATCGATTTGCAATGTTTGGAGGAGTACATATGTTCTTTTACGATGTTGATTCCATTCATGCCGAATTCGATTTCTATGGATTAATCGAAATTAGGGAAGTGGAGGAAAATTTTCCATTCTACTTCATCATTTGTCAGAAGCGGACTAATAATTAATAATGTATATATGAAAGATGATAGAAGTTTTGAGGTAATTATTATTGGGGGAAGTTATGCCGGGCTTTCTGCAGCGATGGCATTAGGACGATCCTTGCGAAACGTGTTGATTATCGATAGTGGTCTACCTTGTAATAGGCAGACGCCCCACTCCCATAATTTCATCACGCATGATGGCGAAAAGCCGCTGAGTATAGCTGAAAAAGCGAGGGAAGAAGTCCTTAACTACCCCAGTGTCAAGTTTCAGAAGGGACTTGCTGTGGTCGGTACGAAGACAACTGAAGGTTTTGAAATAATTACCGAGAATGGGGAGGTCTTTAAGGCTAAAAAGCTCATTTTCGCCACGGGTGTGGAAGATATTATGCCTAGTATACAAGGATTTTCAGCCTGTTGGGGAAGTTCGGTTATCCATTGTCCATACTGTCACGGCTATGAATTCCGGAAGGGAAAAACTGCAATTATAGCGAATGGTGAAAGAGCACTTCACCTTGCAGGTTTGGTTCACAATCTATCGTCCGACTTAACACTGCTGACTGCAGGTAGAGCAGGGTTCGATGTCAAGCAGATAGAAAAACTAAATCGACATGGTATTGCTATTATTGAAGAAGAAATCAATAAAATCCAACATAAGAATGGATGGGTTCAGCAAGTTCAATTAAAAGACGGGCGTGAACTTGCCTTCGATGCTGTTTATGCTGCCATTCCTTTCAGACAACACACTACTATTCCTGCTGCCTTAGGTTGTGAAATAACCGAACAGGGGCATATCCAAGTAGATAATTTTCAAAAAACTTCACTCGCAGGAGTATTTGCCTGTGGAGACAACTCCAGTGCGATGCGTTCAGTGGCGAATGCTGTTGCTACGGGAAATTTAGCTGGAGCAATGGTCAATAAAGAACTTGTCGACGAAGCTTTTTAGTGACTGTACTAATCTGTTTTCGGGCGTTAGTCGTACCTTACTCCCGTCTATTGGCACGTCCTTACTCTAAAGTTGTTACTGAAAAATTACATGTGACAATAGCAGATGTAATGGAAGAATCTAGTTATAAAAAAGATGAAACCACTATCGGTTTCATCTTTTCTACATTGGCCTAGAGATACCTTCCATAGCGAACAGCTGTTTCTTGATAGCTATTGCTTAACTTAACCTATAATATAAGGAGAATAGGACTTTTTAATTACAATGGTTTTATTTTTAAATTTCTAAATGAGACACCTCTTGACCAATCCTGAAGCGCTATTTTTCCACTAATATGCTGACCAAACTCCGGATAATCTTTGAAATTACTATGTTTTACTAAATCTTTCCATTTTGCTGAATTAAAATCCATTTCAGCGGTGATTTTACCATTGAGGTAAAAAGTTACTTTTCCATTCTTTTGGATGATACTTGATTCATTCCAAGCATCTTGCGCTTTAACATTGACAAAGTTTTGCTGCGGTAGAAATGTATAGAGACATCCCGAACGCTTTAATGGCTTATCAAAATCAGGATGAGAATCGGCCAACAATTGGTACTCTGGTCCTGAATGGTAGGTCGCATCGATATCCGGTTTTTCCTGTACATTGACAAAAACACCGCTATTTCCTTCTTTTTCCAGTTTCCATTCAAACTTAAACTCATAGTTTTTATACTCCTTGTCCGATACTAAATCATATTTTTGGCTTTCGTTTTTGGGATCGCAGTATATCGTTCCATTTTTAACGATCCACGCTGTAGGCGCATTTTTACTATTATTGTACGTATGCCAATTGTTGAGTGTAGTACCATCAAATAGGAGTTGCCACCCATTACTTTGCTCTTCTTCTGTCAATGTATTGGGATTGCTTTTTTCACTTTGGCAGGACAGTAAAACAAAGCCCATAAAGACCGATAAGATAATTTTCTTAAAAAGGTTTAAGTCTATCATAGTTTAATTTCTATAAGTGTTCGTTTGGTAATTCTATGTTTCAACAGCTAAGCGCTAATTAATATAGTGTCTTCACTTGTTACGTTTCTACTAAGATAATTTTAAATACTTACTTTGCGCAACAATCTGCTTTTCCTCTGCAAATTAGTTACACAGTGCTTCTGATTATACAATCGAAAAAACGCCTCTTAGCATATGCATTTATCAATTTTTAAACCTTACTGTCTAGCCAGTTGAAACCATAACTGTCTAGTCAGTCGGTTGGACAGAGCGCATTAACTTGCCCCCTTTTTTTCAGAAGTGTAAGACAAGGTACAAATTATAATAATTTGATCACATTTTCCGCACAGTCATTCTCATTTTGATAAAAGGACCCTATCAAAATGATAGGGTTTCCAAATTCTTTTCGGAGTGTTTATTTTTTTATTCGCTGATTAATAGTTGTTTATGCTGTTTTTTGGCATGCTGGAACAACCTTTGGCTTATTGGGACAAATGACAATACAAATGGGAACAGAACGAAAAAGAATAACCTGCGGCAAAAGTCCTCCAAAGGAGTGATTGTCACAAATTCTAGTATGTAATGGAAATTTTAAAAAAAAAGAAATCGCGAATCACTAATAAAATTTAACAATGGTAATGACAATCATACTCCTCATAACTGGAATCTTTTGCTTCTGGTTATTCTACAAAATGGTGGATTTTTTTGAGAAAATATAGAAGAGATCATATGAAAGAGAAGCAAGACAATAAAGGTACAGTATCGCCGCACAATATATCGGGAGACCGCATAGCGAAGATTATTTTAATGGTGCTAATTATTGCGATGGTTTTTCAGCTCTATGTCGGTTAGATTTTGAAGTATAGTTCTATTCAAACATGAAAAAATTAAATCAATACAGGGCAGGTTTGTATATGGCCCTTCATTATAAGGAAATTCGATCGGAGATTAATTTCCTGCTTCGGAAGCACAATTTTGCCGGCGTCTTGCAGGCTGTGATTAATCATCTTCGACACTTGATTACCGTGCGCAGCACAGACAAAATCTGTCAGCATATCGAGTTTCTCGGAACGATTTACGGCCATGGAAACCATTACGTCAAATATATTTTGGAAAACCTTTTTGTAAGATCCTTGGGAGGTCTTCAACGCATCAGTACCGTTCATACATGGACCGTAATCGAAGCTCAGTTGCCCGTACCTTTTTTAGAAATCCGTAAAGGACAACAAATACATAATCTATTCATATCAAAATAAATGACAGCTTTATTTATTGTAGCACTACTGGTTTTTGGATATATCTGTTATGTACTTCTAAAACCTGAAAAATTCTAATAATGAGATTGCTCATACGATATCGTCACTCATGTAATAGTGCTCTACCCTACCATGAAATGGAAAAAGGGGTATGGTGTGAGTTAAAGATGGGAAATGATACACTTTTTATACAAATCAATTAAAGAAATGAATACAGAGATTCTTGGAATCATAGTAATGTTCATCGTAACATTGCTGCTTGGACTTCCCCTGGGAAAATATATAGCTAAGGTATATGGCAATGAAAAGACGTGGTTAGATCCATTCTTTGAGCCCATTGAAAGATTTTTTTATCGACTGACAGGAATTGAACCTACTTCCCAGATGACTTGGAAACAACACCTTATTGCTCTTTTGACTATCAATTTGGTTTGGTTTCTATTGAGTATGGTTATCTTAATGAATATGGGGCATTTGCCTTTGAATCCCGATGGAAATCCAGGAATGACTGCTGATTTGGCTTTTAATACCAGTATATCCTTTTTGGTCAACTGTAATCTTCAGCACTATTCGGGTGAATCTGGCGTAAGCTATCTTGGACAAATTTGGCTCATGTTTCTTCAGTTCGTGACAGCCGGTGTTGGCATGGCTGCCGCAGTTGTTATTTTCAAAGCTTTTAGGGATAAAACAACAACCCAATTGGGTAATTTTTATGATTTCTTTGTAAAATCATGTACCCGTATTTTACTGCCTCTTTCTGTGTTGGTTGCTACCGTTTTTGTGTTCCAAGGCATGCCTATGACCTTCGAAGGTAAGGACAGTATGGTGACAATGGGCGGAGATACTTTAGAGGTGAGCCGCGGACCAGTAGCTGCCTTTGTTCCAATTAAACATCTGGGTACAAATGGTGGTGGTTTCTTCGGCGCGAACAGCGCGCATCCACTCGAGAATCCGAATTATTTGACCAACATGGTTGAAATGATCGCCCAGTTTATTATCCCGATGGCCATGATATTTGCCTTTGGTTTTTTTATTCGCAAACGCAAATTTTCATGGATGATGTTTGGTGTAATGACCATTGGTTTTCTCCTGCTGGTCATTCCAAATATAAAAATGGAGCTTGCAGGAAATCCAGCTATTGCACAGATGGGGATTGACACATCGATGGGAGCTATGGAGGGAAAAGAGGTACGTATAGGTGCCGCCGCATCAGGGTTTTGGAGTATCGTTACAACGATGATTTCGACAGGTTCGGTCAATTCGATGCATGATAGTTATATGCCCTTATCTGGAATGAACGAATTGATAGCCATGATGGTAAATGCCTTCTATGGTGGTGTGGGAGCTGGAATACTCAACTTCTTTATTTTTATTATACTCGCTGTTTTCATCAGCGGTTTAATGGTAGGGCGTACGCCTGAGTTTATGGGTAAGAAAGTGGAAGCGCGCGAAATGAAAATCGCCATGATTGTTGCTCTTGCCCATCCTTTTCTAATCCTTGTCGGTACAGCACTTGCGACAGCATTTCCAGCCCAGGGTGCTTCTACATTGAACAATCCTGGATTCCATGGTTTTAGTGAAATATTGTACGAATACACCTCATCTGCGGCGAACAATGGAAGTGGCTTTGAAGGGCTTGGAGACAATACAATTTGGTGGAATATCTCGACGGGTATCGTCTTGTTGCTCGGCCGTTTTATACCGATCATAGGCCCTATAGCTATTGCAGGATTGTTGGCCGAAAAGAAATTCATACCAGAAGGGGAGGGGACGTTAAAGACAGATACCAGTACATTCGGTTTGATGGTATTTGCCGTGATTGCGATTATCGCAGCGCTCTCTTTCTTCCCAGCACTGGCCTTGGGTCCAATAGCGGAATATTTTTCCATGTAATACGTAAAATTAAAGCACTTTAAAATGAGCAATCAACAAACATTGTTTCAGAAAGAACTTGTCCAAAAAGCATTAAAGCAATCTTTCGTGAAGCTGAATCCGAAAATAATGTTCCGTAACCCAGTGATGTTTACCGTAGAAGTCGGAACATTGATTATGGCTGTGGTCTGTCTATGGATAATGGCTGGAGAAAAATCACAAGGTACATTGGGGTATAATTTTACGGTATTCGTTATTCTATTTTTGACCTTGCTCTTTGGCAACTTTGCAGAGGCAATTGCAGAGGCCCGGGGTAAAGCGCAAGCAGACAGCTTGCGGAAAACAAGGGAGGAAACCCCCGCAACTTTACGCGATGGCCGGGTAGTCTCATCCGCACAATTGAAAAAAGGTGACGTGTTTGTCTGTCAAGCCGGGGATGTAATTCCGTTGGATGGTGAGATTATTGAGGGATTGGCAACCATTGATGAAAGCGCAATTACAGGGGAATCGGCACCGGTAATCCGCGAGGCTGGGGGAGATAAAAGCTCAGTTACCGGTGGTACCAAGGTGCTGTCGGATCGAATTGTTGTACAGGTGACAACAGAACCGGGCGAAAGCTTTTTAGATAAGATGATTGCTTTGGTCGAAGGGGCTAGCCGACAAAAAACGCCGAATGAGATTGCATTGACGATCCTTCTAGCAGGTTTTACACTCGTGTTTATCATCGTAACCGTAACCTTAAAACCATTTGCAAATTATGCCAATGTCGGTATCACCATAGCGTCGTTTATTTCACTCTTCGTCTGTCTTATTCCCACCACAATAGGCGGTCTTCTATCGGCAATTGGTATAGCGGGGATGGATCGGGCACTTCGCGCGAATGTCATTACGAAAAGTGGTAAAGCCGTTGAAACAGCTGGCGATATTGATGTATTGTTGCTGGATAAAACCGGAACAATCACCATTGGAAATCGTAAGGCGACAAACTTTTACCCTGCAGATGGTGTCATGATGGAATCGTTGGTGCGGGCGGCAACGTTGAGCTCGATGGCTGATGAAACACCTGAGGGCAAATCAATCGTAGAATTGGCGGAGGTTAATCCTTCGAGCTATAAGGTCGAAAACCCCGAATTTATCAAGTTTACCGCCGAGACCCGCAGCTCAGGAATAGACTTTGCACAAACACGTATCCGTAAAGGTGCGACCGATGCTATTCGAAATATTGTTTTAAAAGCTGGCAATAGATTTCCGCAGGAAATCGAAGAACGCGTGAAGCTTATTTCCCAAAACGGTGGTACACCACTGGTCGTTGCCGAGAATGAACAGGTGCTGGGAGTGATAGAATTGCAGGATGTAATAAAACCCGGAATACACGAAAGATTTGAAAGATTGCGAAAAATGGGTATCAAGACTGTTATGGTGACGGGAGACAATCCGCTAACTGCCAGGTATATTGCTGAAAAAGCAGGCGTAGATGATTTCATTGCAGAAGCTAAGCCTGAAGATAAGATGAACTACATTAAAAAAGAACAGCTCGACGGGCGATTGGTAGCAATGATGGGGGATGGCACAAACGATGCCCCGGCACTTGCGCAAGCCGATGTTGGAGTAGCGATGAATAGTGGAACACAAGCTGCAAAAGAAGCCGGCAACATGGTCGATCTTGACAACGATCCCACCAAATTGATTGAAGTGGTAGAAATAGGTAAGCAATTGCTGATGACTCGGGGTACGCTAACTACGTTCAGCATTGCAAACGATGTCGCCAAATATTTTGCTATTATTCCGGCCTTGTTTATTGCAGCAATACCGGCACTTCAGGGCTTGAATATCATGCAGCTCAGTAGCCCCCAAAGTGCTATACTATCTGCCGTTATATTTAATGCCATTATTATTCCATTACTTATTCCCTTAGCATTAAAAGGTGTTGCATACAAACCGATCGGTGCAAGTGCATTGTTGCGACGAAACCTGCTCGTATTTGGACTTGGAGGGGTACTTGTTCCATTTGTTGGAATCAAGGCCATCGATCTACTGGTTTCTCTATTCATCTAATGAATTTTAATCACAAAAGAAAATGAAAACACATCTATATCCAGCGATAAAGATTACAATGATTTTATTGCTCCTACTGGCAGTTGTATATCCAGCCCTTGTATGGGCGATAGCTCAAATAGCACCCAATCGTGGAAAAGGCGAAATCCTAAAACATAATGGTCAGACGTATTACAGGAATATTGGCCAGGCTTTTTCAGGCGATGATTATTTCTGGTCGCGTCCTTCAGCAGTCGGTTACAACGCAGCAGGATCTGGGGGAAGCAACAAAGGTCCGTCCAATGGAGAATACCTTTTGGAAGTGAAATCCCGTATTGATACTTTCTTAGTGCACAATCCTACGGTAAAACGCGAACAGGTACCTGTAGACATCGTTACAGCCAGCGGTAGTGGTTTGGACCCCGATATTTCCGTTGAAGCAGCAAAAATACAAATTGACCGTATTGTGAAAGCGAGAGGTATATCTGTCAATAGCTTACAGTCTCTTGTCGATGCCCACGTGCAGGCACCTTTGTGGCATATATTCGGACCTCGAAAGGTCAATGTCCTTGAACTAAATATAGCATTGGATAAGATGGCTGAAAAATAAAATTGACCGGAGGAGCCCTTGACATCCACTTTATAACAACGATATATATGAAAAAACTCGCGATGTTGGCCTTTATGTTACTAGGCACAACACAATTATTTGCACAGCAGGATACGACTAGAAATATCTCATTGGCTATTAGCGGTTACCTTGAAGCATATTACCTTCGGGACTTTAATAATCCAATTGGAAACACCCGCCCCGGGTTTGTTTATAGCCATAACAGAGCGAATGAAGTAAACATAAATTTGGCACTTTTAAAAGCTGCATACGAAACAACGAATACCCGTGCAAATCTTGCATTAGGTGTCGGTACATATATGAATGCCAATTATAGTGCGGAACCTGGCGTTTTAAAAAATATTTACGAAGCGAATGCTGGTGTTCGCATCTCGAAAAAGCACAATCTATGGATCGATGCCGGAATATTTTCCTCCCATTTGGGCTTTGAAAGCGCTATAGGAAAGGACAATTGGACTGTAACGAGAAGTATTTTTGCTGATAATTCGCCATATTTCGAAACTGGCGCAAAAATATCGTACACATCTGCTTCTGGAAAACTGTTTTTAAGTGGGCTTGTTTTAAACGGCTGGCAGCGTATTCAACGTGTAGATGGCAGTAGTTTGCCTGCATTTGGACATCAATTGGTCTATAAACCCACAGATAAATGGACCATTAATAGCGGTTCTTTTATCGGCAGCGATAAAGCGGATAGTGTAAGACAGATGCGTTATTTCCATAACCTGTATGCAATCTATCAAATGCACCAAAAGCTAGGCATTACAGTGGGATTTGATATTGGGGCAGAACAAAAAGCAAGGGGGAGCTCAACGTACAACGTATGGTACACGACCGTGTTAATTGCACGATACGCAACGACTGAAAGATTTAGCTTAACAGCAAGAGGAGAATATTACAACGATAAACATGGTGTTATTGTTTCTACTGGAACAGCTCAGGGCTTTCAAACATTTGGCTACTCTTTAAATGCTGATTATGCGATTCTCCCAAATGTTCTTTGGCGTACAGAGTTGCGCAACCTCAGGAATAAAGATGCTATGTTTCTTGATCGGTCAAATCAGCTGCTTAAAAATACCGTGACGGCTGTCACGGCACTAACGGTTAGTTTTTAAAAACAAAGGTTCCTGCCTTGTGTTACATCGGCAGGAACCTTTTGACAATGAAAGGTATTAGACATGGAAGAAAGGAAAAGCGCTGAGCACTTTCTGGATCTGATCCGGAAATCGAAACGAGGGCGATTCAAACTTTATATTGGAATGAGTGCTGGTGTCGGAAAAACATATCGCATGCTACAGGATGCACATACACTTTTACAGGGCGGAATCGATGTGCGTATCGGCTATATTGAGACCCATAATCGAAAGGATACACATCAATTGCTTGATGGTATTCCGATTATTGCTCGGCGTCATCTTTTTTACAAAGGCAAGCAGTTGGAGGAATTGGATCTGTATGCTGTTTTGAATTCACGTCCAGAGGTTGTCATTATCGATGAGCTGGCACATACCAATATTGAAGGCAGCAAAAATGCCAAACGATGGCAAGATGTCATCGAAATTCTCGAAGCAGGGATTAATGTAATCAGTGCTGTTAATATCCAGCATATCGAAAGTTTAAACGAAGAAGTCAAAGCAATTACAGGGATCGAAGTGCAAGAAAGAGTTCCCGACAGTGTTATTGATTCTGCAGACGAAGTCGTTAATATTGACCTCACCGCAGAGGAACTTATTGTTCGTCTAAAAGAGGGCAAGATCTATGATGCCTCAAAAATTCAGGCTGCACTTCAAAATTTCTTTAAAAGTGAGCATATTTTGCAGTTGCGCGAGATGGCATTGAAGGAAGTGGCCTCCCAGGTTCAGCGCAAAGTAGAGACCGAAGTGCAGCCCCAGCGATGGGTGCGAAAGGAACGTTTCTTGGCCTGTATAAGTTCCAATGAAACAAAAGCAAAAAACGTCATCCGAAAGACAGCAAGATTGGCAGGATATTACAACAGTAGCTGGTTTTTGCTATATGTACAGTTACCAAAAGAACGCGGCGATCGGATTGCGTTGAATAAACAACGGCACTTGATCAATAATTTCAAATTGGCAACAGAACTAGGAGGGGAAATTATTAAAGTAGAAAGCCGGAGCGTAGCCAAGGAGATCATCACCCTCTGTGTGACACGTAAGATCACTACAGTTTGTATTGGGAAACCGCGGTTGTCCCTTTTGAGGATTTTACTGGCTAGAGATATTTTTAGCAAACTTTTGGCACAGCTGTCTACTGAAGATGTTGATCTGATAATATTGTCTTAATGATAAAGGCCAATTTTGAATAAGATGAAAATAAAAACCAAACTTACATTCGGTGTGGGGGCACTGTTTCTCATGATCTTTTTACTTGCCGCGTTAAGTGGCTGGTATGTGAACCGATTAAAAAAAGATACCGCAAATATATTGACGGCGAACTATAATACGCTGCTGTATGCCAAAAATATGTTATTGGCACTGGAGGAAATTCCTGTGGAAAAAAAGGCTTTTACCAGCTTCGAAGTCAATCTGGACAAACAACGGAAAAATGTTACCGAAGTTGGGGAACAGCAAACGACGAATGCAATAGCGAAGCATTTTTTACAACTGAAAGATAAACCCCTAAATATTGCTGTTGTCTCCTCCATCAGAAAGGATATTGCATTATTAATGGAGCAAAATATGATCGCAATTTCCCGGAAGAGTATTGTCGCGGATAAAACTGCAGAACATGCCATTCTGGTCATTTCATTTGCCGGCGCACTCTGTTTTATTATAGCTTTCATTTTGTTGGTCAACCTGCCATCCAATATAGCTGATCCGATTGCAAGATTGACGGCTAGCATTCGACAAATTGCAGGACAGAACTACAAGGAACGTATTGATAATCAGAGTATTGGTGAGTTTGCCGAACTTGTTACCTCATTTAATTCCATGGCAGAGAAATTGGAAGAATACGCTGAAAGTAAACTGGAAAAAATTTTAAAAGAAAAAAAACGAATAGAGGCTCTCGTGGACAATATGCGTGATCCTGTTATTGGTTTCGACGAGGAACGGAGGGTTATCTTCGTTAATGAAGAGGCTCTTCGCATCACAAGCCTGCACAAAGATCAACTTCTTGGAAGGTCTGCTTTAACGGTTTCGGAAGAAAACGATCTCGCGAAAGATATTTTTAAAGATCTTCTTATTCCTGCAGCAAATCGGGAAAAAAATGCCATTAAAATATATGCAGACGACAGAGAAAGCTATTTCGAAAAAGATGTTATTGATATTAATGTGCTGCCGACTGGCGAATCTGAGCCAAAATTTATCGGTCAGGTAGTTATTCTAAAGAATATCACACCATTCAAGGAACTCGATCTAGCAAAAACGAACTTTATCGGTACCGTATCCCACGAGTTCAAGACACCTATTGCAGCGATTCAGATGGGAGTTCAATTGCTGGAGAACGAGCAAATAGGCCCGTTGAATACCGAACAGCTCGCGCTGGTAAATGGAATAAAGGATGATTCCAACCGCTTACTTCAGATTACAGGCGAACTGTTAAATATGACCCAAGTTGAAAGCGGTTCTATTCAGATTAATTTACATACGACAGAAATACAGCCTATTATTGAATACGCAGTCATGGCTAATCAATTTGCTGCCAACCAGAAAAATATTCATTTTACTATTGAAGTAGCGCCGACGGCGAAGTACATTGTTGCTGACAATGAAAAAACAGCGTGGGTATTGACAAATTTCCTTTCCAATGCAGTACGATATTCCTACGAAGATTCTGTCATCCATATAGCCGTTGAAAGTATAGGACTTAAAACCAGATTTACCGTAAAAGACAATGGACAAGGAATAGAAGCTAAGTACCTCGAGAAAATCTTTGCACGTTACTTTCGTGTGCCGGGCTCTAAGAAAGGGGGAACCGGTCTTGGTTTAAGTATCAGTAAAGAGTTTATAGAAGCACAGGGGGGAGAAATCGGCGTTGAAAGTGATTATGGTGCTGGAAGTTCTTTTTATTTTTCATTGCGCAGTGCGGCTTCCAGTGAAAACTAATGTCTCCGATGGATAATTATTTTATAATATCCAATAATTCTACGTCAATGGCTCCAGCATTTTCCGCTAGATTCGGATCTACACCATGTGCATAATAGAGGTCTATCGTATTTGTAACCAGACGTTTCAGACTTTTTTCCACCGTTATTTTTATCCATTTAGGTAAACTATCGTCTTTTCTAAAGCGGCAATGCGCTACTTACTTCGAATGATTCATGATTTTGTTGCTATTTTTGGAGTGTTCAGAATGGGTTTTCTGAGGGATAAAATTTTTACACGTTGCGACCATGATTAAAATTTACCACAATATACATTGTAGCAAGAGCTGCAATGTACTGAAACTGTTAGAAAAGCATAGCGCTCAATTTGAGGTACACGACTATCTAAACGACGTGCCGACCAAGGCACAATTAGTCGAGTTATTGGGGCAACTCGGGATAACACCTTTTGAGCTCATTAGAAAAGGAGAATCGGTGTTTCAAGAGAAATTTCAAAACCGTCAACTGACGGATGAACAATGGATAGATGTGCTTCTAGCACATCCTATTTTGATTGAGCGACCCATCGTGGTAAAGGACGGTGTCGCAGTAATTGGTAGGCCGATTGAAAAAGTCATAGAACTCATTGCTATCAAACCATAGCAATCGCTTAATTTTTTTTTAAGTTATTTCAAATATTGAATATTGAGCTACAAATATCGTCAAAATTTGACCTAATATAGGTTCTAGATATACTGATTGAATAATTATATGCAGATTTATAGCATCAAATGAAAGATGCTACACGCATTTAATATTATATAGCATACTAACAATAAATAATTTTGGTTTGAAAAGAATACTACTTGTACTATTTATTTTGCTCATTGCATTTTTAGTGACAGCCTTTTTTGTGAAAGTCAATAAAAATGAGACTTTGTTGTATAAAATGCAGCAGTGGATGACGTATGATAAGACGGATTGGGAAAATTATGAACACAATAAGAAACTTCTTGCTGCTGTAACAAACGAATCCGCTATGACCGATGTGGTTGCGGCCGCTCCAGAAAATGACTTATATCCAGTGGATACAAATCGCGTATCGCCGGAGTTTAAGGCATTGGAAATCGAAAGAATTAAAAAAGCCGATTTTGAACGATTAGTGGCCACGAAGTTGGCGCCAGACCATGAAGACGCGCAGATCGCATTAATTCATCTCACAGATCGTAAATTGACCGATGTCATTATTAATCAAAAGATCAATATTAAAGTTGGAACCTGTTATCAAAATCCGAACATATCAGGTTATTATCGCTGCGTAAGTTGCATGATTTTACTGTATAATCGAGAGAAGAAAGATTGGGTTGAAGCTCCAAACGGAGAGAATTTTATGAAAAATGCCTATGACTTTTATCAAACGTCGGAAGGAGATATTTGGCATGCACGCGAATTATCCATGCAGATCCCTTATGATTATGCTTTAGTTGCAAAGTATAGCAGGTAAGTTTTTATGCAGTTAATAGCCATAGGATTATGTTGAAATTTTTTAAAGAATTATTAAATGCAGCGAAGCTTGGCGTAAACGAGCCCAAAGAAGCACTCAGTTTAAAAGCTGGAGAGGAACAAAAGGCTGAGAGCACATTGATCGATAGCAACATAATCTTGGGTATTCCTTATGAAGAACAGTTTGGTAACGCACTTGGAGCCGCATTTAGAGTGATTGTTTTTGGGGACTGGTTTACCGTATCCGGAAGTAACGGCGATGACGGGAGCTATCCTCTTCACTTATATCAATTTGGAAATTATCCAAAAATTGATCAATACAGAAATGATTTTATCAGACTGTTAAAAAGTGACTTTGCTATCGCAGATACGGAAAGTTGTCTCGATAGTTTGAGTTCATATTTTAATTTACTTGGCATAAAAAAGAGAGGAACCGCATTGGAGGAAAAAAATGGTCAAATTGATATCGATGTTTGGAACATTTCCAAAGTAGGAGTAGATGCTTTTGCTATTGCTATAATAAGCTATATTACCACATCTGCAACCGACGCTGGGTACCTTTCAAAACCTGTGGCTTTAAATATTCTAAAGAATTTGTCTCAATATGCGAAAAAGCATTTTGGTGATTGGTTTTTATTTGCTGATTATTTTTTAGAAGGAGAGAACCATGTAGGTTTAAATAGCAAAATCAGGAAATCTTATTTGAAAAGATACATCGGATATTTGAGGGAAAAGAAAGGAAGTCCCTGGAATAATATAGCATGGCGTGCAGGAAGCCCGTCTGGAATACTTACACATTTGACTTGGAGATTCCAGCTGAAAAAATATCTTCATATCGAAGAATTTGAAAATCAAGTTAACGCGTATCAAAAAGGTACAGTTGAAAAATGGAATTATTGGATCCCGAATCAAATTGTCATTGACAAAGCAGAAATTGAGGTCTGCTATCGTGTCTGGATACGGAGTATGAACGATTTAGAAGAAAATGAATATTTATTGTACAATGAGATAGAGGCCTTTTCTGAAGATAAGAATCACGCTGGATTTTACCAGATAGAATTGTGCGCAAAATTAAAGTCTTCAAATAGCCGATATTTTACGGCGTTGGATTTGCTTTATCAATTGGAGCAACAAATCGCTCAGAAAGAACTCCGAGACCATGTCTTTTTTGAAGGATTGGATGTAATTGAAAAAGATGAAGAGGGAATTCCGATGTTCTATCTGAGTTGTGGAAGTTAAAATACTAACTGATTCGGCGAATGTACGAATCAGTCAGCTTTATCTACGCAAAGGTTCGGTCGATGGTCCTACTCAATGTTACCCTTATATTTGATTGCATCATTGACATAGAGCACTGATTTCTTGGCATCGTATCGATAGCTATCCTTTTGGTAAATGTCATTATCAACTTTATCTAGGAGAATGTTATTTTTACTGTCATCAGGTAAAAATAATTCTGCCTTTGACTTATCTTCGCTTAGCACAACGAAGGCACTTATAACGGCTTTTCCTTTTTCTACATCAACCGGATTTAAGCGAAAGCCAATAGTAAAGACCTGGATACAGCCCTGCTTGATCTCACTCCATGTTTGTCCTGCCGATACAAGACAGCCGTGCTCATCCTTGCTACCGCCGATTGATGGCGTTTCTCCTTTCACGCTGTCAGTCGCTGAATGTGTGGTTTCATTGTCCCTTTGAGCATTGTTACAAGCGGCTAAAGTAACAAGGCCGGCTACTATACATGCTAATTTTCTCATATGAATCAGGTTTTAAATTTCATGATGTTCATACAATAAATATACCACAGTCAAATATACCACAGTGTTTCATCCTAAATAGATATATTGATGAGACTTCAGACCCTATTATAGAGGAACTATACAGCTCAGTTATTTGCTTATTTTACATGCAGAAAGCTGCCTACTGTTTAGATTAATGAATTATAGTTGGAGTGTTAAAGCTTTACCGCTGATGATGCATATAACGTTCCAACCTTCGTATGCGCTGTTTATTCTTACCATCGACACGGGATGCAACTGCCCATATAGCTGCGGGAATCCAGCCCAGTATGGTCATCTGCAGAATCAAACAGAGGATACCGCTTAGAATCTTTCCGCGCAAAAAGAATGATAACCAAGGAAGTAAAACTGCTATTAATATCATAAATAATAGGTGAATTATAGAATAAAATACAAATCAGCGTATTGATTTATAAAGGTCGAAAATAATATCGACTAAAGCAAATTGGGTTACTTTTTTGCTCTGTTTAAATGCATTAATAGGCAATGCTTAGAGGTTACGTTTTGTCAGAAAAAGTAAATGTTAAGAAAACTTAAAATATACTATTTGATCATTAAATTTTAAAATTTTAGCTTGGAGTGGCACCAATGTTGATATCTTCCTATCGTATAGCGTAGGTGCAGTTAACATAGAATAAATGACGGAAAACATGAGTAGTATTATTGAAAATTTAAACAACAAATATAGTGGATACCTGGAAGATGAAGGAAAATGGCTCAATGAAGGGTTTCAAAATATTTTTATCGATGGCGTGCCGAGTAAAGAAAATCTGAAAACATCAGTTTACCTCATGTTGCCACAAGAGATAAGAGAATACGTCGATCAATTGTTACCGAACGACTGATTGTAAGTCCCCGACGACTTCAGATAATAGGCGATATGGCCCTATTTCATTTGCAAATAACTACAAATTTATTTTAGTTTGAAGATCTTTACGACGTATTAAAATCGTAACTCAAAAAAATAATTTGATTGATAATTCCCATGAGGCCATTTCACTTTCTATTCCAAGCTACATCTTATCTGATTTTTTTATCTGGTATCCTGTATTCCTGTCAACCGAAAAACGGGGATAGGGTGATACTTGAAAAAATGGATAAAACATTCAATGTGTCCAGATTTTATGAACCCAAAATAAAGAGGAGTGAGGAATTGTTGCATGCAGATGTTAAAAATATGGATAAAAAAAGGCTAAAGGAAATCTTTGAAACTGCCATATTTAAAAAGGATACCCTGGCTATTTTCAATTCGGAAGGCAGTCTACCGACAGCATTTTATCTGGAATCTACCGGTGGTTGGGGGACAAGAAAGCTAAAGCCAGTCAAAAATTTTGGATATCGTTATACCACTGTTTCTTACAATGAAGAAAAAGATACCATAGCGCTCTTTAACGGAGTCTCATTTCCTGCCCTAACGATGGCGGAAGATCAAGGTGGTAAATTTGCTTATCTAAATGCGATGAAGAGCTCAAAAAATAAAGATGATTTCGATAAAATTCATCGCTATTTACAAAAAAACTATACAGCACTAAAGCTTCAGAATGATGTCGGCGGCAGTATAGAAGGTTGGGAAAGCGAAGATTTTTATTATTTTTTATTAAAAAAAAATAGACGGGAAGAACAGATTTTCTCATTCGGGGAAGATGAAGATAATGAACCTGCAATCACTGAAATTGTCGATATCCGTTTGGAGATTTACGGTAAAATGTATATCCAAACGATGAGAAAAGAACACGTTTATCTACCAGATTATATCCCTAATGGCAATGAATAGACGTACAAAAGGTTAGACACTCAGTCTTGATAAATCCACTAGTTTTAAATCTATCATCGTTTCTCGATTCGCCAAAGAATACGAACAGTAAAGATTAACAAGAGAAGATAAAGGAAATCAATACCCATAATAAAAAAATAATGATATAACTTTTGTTTTCGACATTTTTTATATATTTGTCGAACAATGACAGGTCAACAGGAAAATATTAGAGAAGAAATTATCCTATCTTCCATGAAAGTGTTTGAAACATATGGATTTGCAAGAGTCTCTATGCAGGATATTTCAAAAGCTTGTGGAAAGGGGCGTAGCACTTTGTATTATTATTTTACCAGTAAAATGGACGTGTTCGATGCAATTGCGGAGTACCTGTGTCAACAAGTATTTCAGGTTGCGAGTCAAACATATCATAGAGATGCTACATTGGAAGATAACCTAGTTGGTTTTTTACAGGCAAAATTGCGTCAAATTAACGTAATCACTAAGCGTTTTCATCTCGCATTTGAAGATATGAAGTCAGATCCAGCTTTGATGGTTTCAAAAACGCGTTACATGTTGGATGACGAAATCAAGCTGATCCGTGAAATGATTGAATTAGCCATTAAGAAAGAGGAGATTCAGCCACTTGGCGAAAATGACATCTTATTCTTATCGGAAATGTTAGTGACCACATCGCGTTGTTTTGAGCAGGAAGTTTTACTCTTTGATCGTTTTCCAGATTTTGAAGCCCGACTTTCTTGGCTAACAAGTATCTGCGTCAAGGGGCTTCGCTAATAGTTTTACAGTAAGGAAAATTTTTTGGATAGTAAGGAATATACCTGCTGTTTTTTTGTTTTCTGATTCGACATAAATACAAAATATGTCTATATTAATTTTTAAACTCTTTTAATAAAAAACATATATGGGGAAAAGTACTGTGGCATTAAATGCAAAAGTGGGCAAGTCGGTAAAGAGTGTTGCATCAGAAAGGTGCATTTTGATTATGGTGGAGGGAGAGCAAGCCGGCCGTACTGAGATTATGGGACTGTTGGATCCAGATATAGATTGTTATTTATTAATCAACAGTGATGTAGAGCGGTTGGATGGGCTTGCTCTTGCGCTGGAAAATGAAAATAAAAAAGTTCGACTAGCCCGGGACATTGAAGAACTAAAGCAGATGCACTTTTTGAGCCATCACCTACAACAAATTGCCGTTAAAATTTTGAAATAATCTAAATATGTATAAAGTAGTTTATTCGTTGTCTCGCAAGCTAAAATGGAGAGCCAGCGAGATTTATCATTTTCTCTATCAGAGTTTCCCTGAGATAAAAAATATTGATCTCATGTTGGATGACCAACAATTTCTGCTTGTCCTTCGGATGAGTAGCCGACTAGAATTCTCTATTCTGAATATATGTCAGCAGCAAGGTTTGGCAATGCAGTTTGTACAAGTAGAGGATACTGATTAGTGCATTTGGTTTATAACACTTCGTATATTTAAAGTGCTTTTTAACCCAGTATGTGATGAGCTATAAAGAAATTGCAATTTGAGCCTTCGAATAATGCTAATTTAAAAGTTACTATTTACTTTTACTGTAATTCCTTCAAAACATTTTTCACATCCAGTGGTTATTTTTATCGCGTGGATGGACTTAGGAGCTATGGGGATTTTAGGCATTTATTCAAAAATAATATAACGATTTTATCAAGTATGAGTACATTTTCAATTAAAGCGTTTGGCACAAGCGCACCAGCTGCCGAGCTGCAACAGATGGCTATTGAACGGCGTGAAGTCACTGGAAAAGATGTCGAGATTGATATCTTATTTTGTGGTGTTTGTCATTCTGACTTACATACAGCGCGAAACGAGTGGGGTGGGACTGTTTACCCAAATGTACCCGGCCATGAAATTGTAGGACGAATCACTAAAGTTGGGGATGCTGTAACCAAGTTTAAAGTCGGCGATTTAGCCGGCGTAGGTTGTATGGTAGATAGTTGTCGCGAATGTGAAAGTTGCAAAGAAGGGCTGGAACAATATTGTGAAAATGGAAATATCCAAACATACAATGGACACGATAAACACCTCAATAAACAGACGTTTGGTGGTTATTCCGAACGCATAGTGGTGGATGAGGGTTTTGTGCTTCATATCCCTGCAAATTTGGACCTCGCAGCAACAGCTCCTTTATTGTGTGCCGGAATTACTACCTATTCCCCGTTGAGACATTGGAATGTGGGACCAGGACAAAAAGTTGGTATAGTTGGTATTGGCGGTTTGGGCCATATGGGTGTCAAAATAGCCAAAGCAATGGGCGCTCAAGTGGTTGTGATTACAACTTCTGTTTCGAAAGTCGACGATGCTAAACGGTTAGGTGCTGATGAAGTCATCTTATCAACCGATGCAGAACAAATGAAAGAGCATGCGGGAACATTACATTTCATTTTAGACTGCGTTTCGGCACAGCATGACATCAATGCCTATTTAAGTTTATTGAAGCGGGACGGTTCACTGACCCTTGTCGGTGCTCCAGAACATCCATTACCCGTCGCTCCGTTTAGTCTGATTCCAACGCGTAAAAGTTTTTCAGGCTCGATGATCGGTGGAATTGCAGAAACGCAGGAGATGCTTGATTTTTGCGGTAAGCACAATATTACATCCGATATCGAGCTAATTAAAATGCAGGATATCAATCATGCCTACGACAGGTTACTGAAAAGTGATGTTAAATATAGGTTTGTTATCGATATGGCAAGTTTGAAAAACTAATCCAATATAATTTTTCAACCCTGAACCATCAGGCATCATATCTATTACTCTTGATGGTTTAGTTTGTATAGCATTAATGATGACTAATTGCTGCACTGACCATTTGTGCCGAAGAGTTGTTAGCTAAGATTAGGGAATGGAAAATTCGTCATTTTATGGAAAAAATTAAAGTTACTATATTTTGGTTTCGGCGGGACTTACGCTTAGACGATAATAGCGGTCTTGCTCGCGCGCTGACGATTGGAATCCCTGTATTGCCCATATTCATATTTGATGAGGAAATTTTGGAGCAATTGGAAGATAAACGGGACCGTAGGCTTCATTACATTCATCAAGCGCTAACGCATATCAATGCTGTACTGCAAGAAAGTGGTGCCTCGTTAAATACATTTTACGGTAAACCTATCAATATTTTTAAAAACCTAGCTGAAAAATTTGACATCCAGGGAGTTTATTGTAATCGAGATTATGAGCCGAAGGCAATTCGTAGGGACAAGGAAATTTTCGAATATTGCAAATCGATTGAAATTCCTTTCAAAGCTATAAAAGATCAGGTAATTTTTGATAAGGGAGACATTTTAAAGAATGATGGAACGCCATATACGGTTTATACACCGTATGCAAAAAAATGGCGGGAGAAATTGAGCCCCGACGATTATCGTTCCTATACTTATGGAACGGAATTTTTCTTTCAGCAAAAACAGCAGCGAATCATTCCGTTAAAACAGATGGGTTTCTTAGAAACAGACCTCATTTTTGAAGAACCGCATCTAGATGCCAGTATCATAGACCATTACGATGAAACACGCGATTATCCAGCTTTAACGGGTACCACCAAATTGGGGATAGCACTTCGTTTTGGAACCATCAGTGTTCGTAAATGTGTTGCATTTGCGTTAAAACATAATGCAACATGGTTATCTGAGTTGATCTGGCGTGAATTTTTTATGCAGATACTTTATCACTATCCCCATGTCGTTACCGAATCCTTTAGAAAGCAATACGACACTATACCATGGCGGAATGATGAAGAGGAATTTCTGCAATGGTGCAAGGGAGAGACCGGATATCCCATGGTCGATGCAGGCATGCGACAATTGAATACTTCAGGCTATATGCACAATCGTGTACGAATGGTCGTGGCAAGTTTTCTTTGCAAGCATTTATTGGTCGACTGGAGGTGGGGGGAGGCTTACTTCGCTCAAAAGCTAAATGATTATGACCTGTCTGCCAACAATGGCAACTGGCAGTGGGCCGCTGGGAGTGGCTGTGATGCTGCACCTTATTTTCGGGTTTTCAATCCGGCTCTGCAAGCGGAAAAGTTTGATAAAAATCAGGAATATATAAAAAAGTGGGTACCGGAATTAGGTACTGCAGATTATTGCCAGCCTATGGTAGATCACCAAATGGCTCGCGATCGAGCAATAAAAACCTATTCAACGGCTTTGAAATAAAAATGCCAATGTCTGCCTAGAACGTCAGGTTTTACTAACTGGCAAACAGGGATAGACATTGGCTATTTGTGAATTTACTAATCTAAGAATTCATCAACAAAAGCGTCAAACACCTGTGGATTTTCGGCTTGAACCCAGTGACCTGCATTAGGTATTGTTTTAAACTCAGCATTTGGAAATTGTTCCTTGATCTTTGCCTTATCTTCCGGTAATATATATCTTGATTTCTCGCCCGCTAAAAATAAAGTGGGGCCGCTATATATCCCTGATTTTACCCCTACTGTTATAAATTCAGTATATTTATTTTTTAAAACATCCAAGTTAAATCGCCAATCTAATTTTCGATCTGCTCTGATATATACATTTTTTAATAAAAATTGGATAACACCAGGGTCGTTTAAATAGTGCTCAATCTTATCTTGTACATCCTTTCTAGTTTCTAACGTCGTGATAGCTACAGCAGACAATGCATCGAAGATATCTTCATGATGTGGAGGATAAGCTTTGGGAGCTATATCAGCGATAATCAGTTTTTCAATTTTTTCTGGATGGTCGATAGCAAATTGCATTGCCACTTTTCCACCCAAAGAGTGCCCCAGAAGTGCTATTTTATCTGTTCCGATGGACCCTAGATAAGTAAGAAGGTCGTCTACCATCACTTCTATTGACATTTCGTCACTGTGAAAGCTACGGCCATGGTTACGTAGATCGAGTAAATGTACCTGTCTTTTCTCCCCGAAACTACGGCCAAAGGATCCCCAGTTATCTGCCATTCCGAATAGACCGTGCAGCACAATTAATGGCGTTCCACCATTATTTGCACCATATATTTTACTGTGTTGTAGTTCTTTCAATGTCATGATAGCTCCAATTTCAAATTTTCATTTGTATGCGATGAGTATATGTAGCGAAGTTAGCTTTTGTTGCTGAATTTTTGAACCAAATTATGTAAAACATTTATCCCTTTAGAAGTTCATTCCATGTTATTATCATTGCCACTTTTCGTCAGATTTCGCAGGGCATTACTGGCTATATATTCTTTGCCGCTCAGCGAAGCAAAAGGTTGATTGTTTACAATGGGAATAAATTTTTATTAAAAGTGATTTTCATCACTTTTTTCTTGAAAAGTAAAATCTATCTTTACTACAGTAGCACTTAAAAGGATATTATTGAACTTGCTATTAATAAATTTAGCCATAAAAAATATATTATTTGGGGGTTTTCTCTTACGAGAGGCCCCTAATTTTTTTTACCATCGCTCAGGTTAAGTGGAGTGTTTATACACTTTTTCATAGGCTAAATTCTTGGTTTAAAAAAATGCCCCATTTTAGTCGCTTTCAATAAATTATTCAAAATGGTTGAAGAATATCTAGCTATTGAAAACTAAAAAATTGCATTTTCTGCAGTTAATATAATAGGGGAGCCATCAGTAATCAGAATCGTGTGTTCATGCTGAGCCATGAAACCGCCCTTATCGCCAACCATAGTCCAGCCGTCACTGAGTTCAGTCGCGTAAGTTGATGCTGTTGAGATAAAGGTTTCAATAGCAACCACAGTGTTTTTACGAAACCTGCGTTGGTCGAAGCGATTTTTATAATTCAGCAATTCATCAGGCTCTTCGTGCAGACTTTTTCCTACACCATGTCCACCAAGATTTTTGATAACTTTATACCCCCTTTTTTTAGCTTCAGTTTCAATAAGATGCCCAATGTCTGCTATTTTTACGCCACCACGGATGTTACTGATTGCTTTTAGAAGAATTTCTTTGGACGCTGTTACCAATTTTTCATGTTGATGAATATCTTTTCCGATAACAAAGGAACATCCATTATCAGCCCAATAGCCATCGAGCTCTGCAGATACATCAATATTGATCAAGTCCCCCTCTTGCAGTATCCTTTCTGCATGCGGTATTCCGTGACAAAATTCGTTGTTTACACTAATACAGGTATAGCCAGGAAATCCATACGTGAGTGCTGGAGCAGAATTTGCACCCATACTTTGTAATATTTCGGCTCCATATTCGTCAAGCTCTTTCGTAGACATTCCCACTTGAGCATATTGTATCATGGATTTTAACGTCTTTGCAACAGCATTGCTAGCTTTTTGCATGCCTGTTAATTCGGTTTCATTCGTTATGGACATCGCTAATATTTATTGTGAAGCATGTAAGATCTGTTCCCAGACCATGTGGTTCTATTGGAATATAAACCGATATAAAATTCTTAATTTAATTCGATTAAAACAGCGATTTAATTCCGATTAAAAGCAAATATACGACATTTTAACAACTAAGGTTACGGAGGACGGATGGTAAAGCATTTTTAACAATGTGAACAGTTTGATCCCTGAAATTTGATGTTTAGACATTTGATTTTTTATGTATCTTTACATAACTTTAATGAGTTGCTATAGATCATTTAAATTGGAAAAAATGGCTTTGTTAGATAATCTGGAGTGGCGCTATGCCACAAAAAAATACGATCCTTCGAAAAAGGTCGCTCAACAAGATGTAGACAAGATTTTGGAAGCTGCACGAATGGCACCCAGTTCCTCGGGGCTTCAGCAGTTTCGTGTAATCGTGATTAAAAATCAGGAATTAAAAGAAAAAATAGTACCCATAGCCTGGGGGCAACAGATTGTTGCTGATAGTTCGCATTTGCTGGTATTTGCAGGATGGGATAAATATACTGACGAGCGAATTGACAGCACTTTTGACCAAATGAATGCATCACGTGGTTTGCCACTTGATACAACAGATGAATATAAGAATAACTTAAAAGCACAATTGGCGACTTTTACCGAAGAGCAGCAGGCTGCGCATGCAGCAAAACAAGCCTACATTGCTTTTGGGTTGGCAATTGCGCAAGCAGCAGAACTAGGTATTGATGCAACACCAATGGAAGGTTTTTCAAATGTGGAGTTAGATCAATTGCTAGGATTGGACAAACTTGGGTTGAAGAGCGCGACCATGCTCCCTTTGGGATATCGTATGGAAGGGGAAGACTGGTTGTTGAAATTGAAAAAGTTTAGACTTCCAAAAGAAGAATTTTTAATCGAGCTCGCCTAGGCAGTCGCGTTATCATACTGAAAAGCGTTTCAATTAATTTTTGAAACGCTTTTTTTTGCTATAAATGCTATTGAAATTGATGAGCAATGCCATCGATTAAACACCTGTGTATTTGTGGTTGAACCGGCTACGGCTTTCCGCCCAATCAATCCATAGAATAATGAAAAAAATTCAATCACAAGTGCAGCCTATGTTTACATGTGTATACATATATATACACCTCTGCCTATTTTTTGTAATTATACAAAAAATCTTACTTTAGCATAAGCAATCTAAATGATGAATTTAAAAATTGACCATAAGAGTCCTGTACCGTTGCATATTCAAGCAGAAAGTTTACTGCGGGATCTTATTAGACAGCCGGAGTATATGGAGGGTAAATTATTGCCCAATGAAATTGAATTGGCAAAAAGATTGGCTATCTCCCGTTCTACGTTGCGTTTAGCGATCAATAAACTTGTTTATGAGGAGCTGTTAATTAGAAAAAAGGGGGTAGGAACAAAAGTGGCTAAACCCAAATTCAGTTCGAAGTCCAAAAACTGGTTGAGTTTTTCACAAGAAATGAAAAATCGTGGGATTGAAGTAAAGAATTTTGAATTACACGTTAGCTGGGTGGTACCTGATCAAGCAATTTTAAGATTTTTTGCACTCGACGAAAATCAAAAATTATTAAAATTAGAGCGCTTAAGAGGGAAGAAAGACGATCCATTTGTCTATTTTATTTCTTATTTCCATCCGCGAATAGGACTAAGCGGTGATGAAGATTTCAAACGATCACTATATGAAATTTTGGAAGCCGATTATCACGTGGTAGCAGATCTATCCCAGGAGGAGTTGGATGCTATGCCAGCAAGCAAATTTATAGCAGATAAATTGGAAATCAATGTAGGCGACCCAATCCTCTCCCGTAAGCGTTTCGTATTTGACCAGTCTGGAGAACCCATTGAGTACAATTTAGGTTTTTACCGCGCCGAAAGCTTTACCTACACTGTGGAAAGTAGGAGAGATTATTAAGGATGCGTTGTTTTTTCTCTTCCCCTACTGTATAGTATGTTTATACATAGTTTATTTTTTGTAAGTTTACTGGGGAACCTAATTGAGAAAAATGATAAAACATATTATTTGTTATTTTTGTATTTTAATTACCGGTATGGCAACTGCTTTTGCTCAGCAAAAGGAAGATTTGACCGCCTTTGTAAACCCTAATATTGGATCAGTCCATAGTCGTTATTTCTTTTATACACCGGCAGCAGTACCTTTTGGAATGGCTAAGCTCGCTCCGAGCACAAATGGAAGTTATGGAAACAAGTCGGGCTGGGAGGCTGTGGGCTATGACGATAGACATACATCGATAGAAGGATTTGCGAATTTTCACGAATTCCAAATTGGAGGAGTGGTATTTGCGGCATCTGTTGGAAAATTGAAAACGACGCCTGGTAAACTTGATCTTCCCAAAAGTGGTTACCGTTCCACTTTTGATAAGAAGGATGAATTTGCGACAGCGGGCTATTATCGTGTCAAGCTGAAGGATTATGATATACTTGCGGAGCTCACAGCGACAAAGCGGGTTGGTTTTCATCGGTATACTTTCCCAAAGACTAACGAAGCCAACATTATTTTCGATATTGGCCATGTTATGGGGGAAAGTGGGCCAGTCGTGGATGCTGAGGTCAATTACGACAAACAACACGTGTGGGGCTATGTAGTCACCAATCCTGTATACGTACAAAAATATCAGCAGGGCGCAACAGTCAAAATGTTTTTCTTTGCGCAAATAAGCAAAAAGCCGAAATCTTTTGGAACATTTAGAGACTCAATCACTTTTGAGCAACATACGAGCATAAAAGGGCAGGGAACTGGACTCTTCCTGAAATTTGATACTCAAGCAGGGGAATCCATCGAAATCAAGACCGGTCTGTCTTATACCTCTGTAGAAAATGCCCAGTTGAATTTGTTGAAAGAAGGAAAAGGACTGTCCTTTGATACAATGAAGAATAATGCCTTGCAAACCTGGAATAGTGAACTGGGAAGAATTTTGGTGGAAGGGGGCAAAGCGGACGACCGCCTTAAATTTTATACCGGATTATACCATGCCTTGCTTGGTCGAGGACTTGCCAGTGATGTAAACGGAGCTTATCCCAAAAATGATGGCTCAGTAGGGCATATAGCATTAGATAAACATGGATTGCCGATTCACCATCACTATAATACCGACGCGATATGGGGTGCATTTTGGAATTTGACGCAATTGTGGTCTATTGCCTATCCAGACTATTATAATGATTGGGTGCAGAGTCAATTGTTGGTCTATCGCGATGCGGGTTGGTTAGGGGATGGCATCGCCAATAGCAAATATGTTTCGGGTGTAGGAACCAACTTTACGGGGTTGGCAATTGCAGCGGCCTATAATGTGGGTATTCGTGACTATGATGTGAATCTTGCTTATGCTGCGGTGCGCAAAAATGAATTGGAAGCGAAGGACCGTCTGCCAGGAGCAGGTAAGTTAGATCTCGGAGTCTTTGTCCGTAAAGGCTATTCGCCCTATATTGAAGACAATAGTGTGAGTCCGGAATTAATGACTAGCGGCTCTCCGTTTGGCGCCTCCCACACATTGGAATATGCTTTTTCAGCCGGAGCCGCCGCACAATTTGCAAAATCGTTGGGGCACCAAAAAGATTATGTTAAATTTCAGGAATTATCTGGCGGGTGGCGCACGCTTTACGATGCCACAACGAAGTTTATGCGCCCAAAGGATAGTGTAGGGAAATTTATATCAAACTTTAACCCTTATGCATCATGGCGTGGATTTCAGGAAGGAAATGCTTGGCAATATACGTTTTACGTTCCGCATGTTCCACAAGAATTGGTTAAGTTGGTAGGAAAGGATTTATTCAACCGACGATTAGATAGTATCTTTACGGTGTCACAGAAGAACGTTTTTGGAGGGGGCACCCATATTGATGCTTTTGCTGGAATTGAAAGTCTCTATAATCATGGTAATCAACCGAACCTGCATATCTCTTGGCTGTTCTATTTTTCTGGTAGACCTGACCTAAGTCAGAAATGGGTTCGGGCAATTTGCAATGAATTTTATGGTACGGATGCCCTACACGGCTATGGCTATGGACAGGATGAAGACCAAGGCCAGCTCGGAGCTTGGTATGTCTTATCCAGTATAGGGCTATTTGATGTACGGAGCTTAACCACCGAACAGCCAGCGTTTCAGATTGGCGCACCTCTGTTCGATCGGGTAACGATACAATTACCGGAGAAATTACGAAAAAATAAATTTATAATTCAGGTGACTAAAGAGCAGCCCAATAGTTATATTCTGGATCAGGTTCGGTGGAATAATCGCCCTTGGAAAGGTTGGCAACTTCCTTTTGAACGTCTGGTGGAAGGTGGGATTTTAGACCTCAAGTTGAAAGGCAACTAAATTTAAACAATAAAAAAAATAGCCCCATTCGGGGCTATTTTCAGGTAGGTTGGTTTGTTGATTGCCTACGCGATTTCGGCAATAAAATTGCCATCTTGATCCAAATCTGCCTTATGAGCTGCAATTTGTTGAAGATTAATATGACCGATTACATATTTGAAATCTGATGCGTAATATCGTTCTGTGATTTCACTGAAGTTTAACTTTTCAATCAGTGCATCGTCAGCATATCTCAAATAGACTTTGATTAAATAATCTTGACTATAACTTAATGTGCTGGATTCTAAGTGTTTTTTATATTCATAACGGTATCCATAACGAAGGGCAGCAATATCTGACAATACAGCAGAACCAGTTGGATGACCACCCGCCCCTTTACCGTAGAAAAACTGTTCGTCTGCAAATGCCGCTTTAACCAATACACCGTTGTTTTCATTTTCCACATTATAGAGCATGCTGTCTTTACCTATCAGACGTGGTAATACATAAAGTACAACCTTGTCGCCGTCAATCTCTTTTGCGGTAGGTATCAATTTGATCTTGAAATTTTTCTCTTTTGCAAAACGAATATCTTGTTGCCCCAGTTTGTCTATACCAATATTAAAGACATCGTCTGGTTTGACATAGATTCCATACGCGTGTGAAGCAACAATACATACTTTAAATTTGGGGTCAAATCCACCTACATCCAAGGTTGGATCTGTTTCTGCAAATCCGAGTTCCTGTGCTTTCTTCAAAGCATCTGCATAGTGCTGGTTTTCGTTGAAAACTTTAGATAGAATATAGTTGGAAGATCCATTAAAAATGCCACTAACAGAGTGGAGTAATTCATTATCATAATACTCTTCTAAATTCCGGATAATGGGAATACTTCCACAAACAGCACCTTCATACAATAAGCTTGTGCCATATTCATGCTGGATATCGACCAGTTCCTCCAAATGGCTCGCAATCATTTTTTTATTGGCTGAAACTACATTTTTTCCCGATTTCAGTGCGCGAACAGTTAGTTGGTAAGCTGCTTCGGCATCATCAATCAGTTCGACAACAGTATTAATTTCTGGATCACCTAAAATTGCCTCCGCATCAGTAGAAAACAGCTCAGCTGGTAGCGAGCGTTTTTTATTACCGTTTTTAATCACGAACTTCTTGATTTCCAGATTAAGATTTTTGGTTTTGATAATATCATAAAGACCTTGGCCTACAACACCAAATCCAAACATCCCTATTGTTAATTTATTGCTCATATCTCTTCTTATATTCTCTTATTATATTGTTCAATCTATTATACTAATTCAGGAACACATGCTTTCTCCGCTCTCAGAAAGTGGCTAATAGTTTCCGTTAGTTTTGTTGTTTCGATTAAAAAGCCGTCATGACCATAGGTTGATTCAATCTCTTCGTAACGAGCATTGGGAATATGCTGTGCTATGAATTGTTGCTCTTGTGGAGGAAACAATAAATCTGTATTGACACTTAATACCAATGTTGGACAGCTAATGCTTGCTAATGCAGATTCAATAGACAATCTACCGCGCCCCAAATTGTGGCTATCCATTGCTTTAGTCAGGAAATAATAGCTGTAAGCATTGTAGCGGTTTACTAATTTTTCCCCCTGATAGTTTTGATAAGATGAAGCTTTGTAGTCGCCTAGCTTATTATTATCATTTTCGCTCTGCGTATTACTATAGGTTGTATAATTACGGTACGACAGCAATGCCATTGAACGTGCCACCTTTAGTCCCTTAGCACCGCCATCAGGATGGTTGGCATAAAAGGTGCGGTCGGTTGTAATGGCAAGGCGTTGGCTCTCATTGAATGCAATACCCCATGGTGAATGAACAGCATTTGTGCCAACGACGATTAAATGATCGATTGCGATTGTGTTGGACGCGGCCCATTCCAATGCCTGCTGCCCCCCTAATGAGCCCCCGATCAGAACGTTAATACGCCTGATTTCCAGATGGTCAGCAAGAAATTGGTGTGCACAGGCCAAATCTTTTACCGTAAACTCCGGAAATGATAGATAATAGGGGTGCCCAGTGGATGGGTTAATAGACAATGGGTTGCTACTGCTATAGGCCGACCCAATGACGTTGGCGCAGATGATATAATAGTCGCTCGGGTCAAATAAGTCATCGGTTCCAAAAAGGCCCGGCCACCAATCCAAGACGTTTGCATTGGCCGTTAGGGCATGACATACCCAGATCACATTGCTGCGATCTGGATTAAGTTTGCCAAACGTCTCATAACTGATTTGTAAATCAGTAAGCTCTCGTCCATTTTCAAATACAAAAGGCTTCGGGTGCAGATAAATATGCTTACTCATTTTACATTTAAATTTTATAGCCGACTAAAGTCTAATTAGTTGATTTTATCAAAAGCTTGTTGTAAATCTGCTTTGATGTCATCAATATGTTCTATTCCCACTGACAGGCGCAATAGTCCTTTGAACACACCCGCATGCGCTTGATCTTCGTCACTCAATTGTTGGTGGGTCGTTGCGGCTGGATGAATAATCAGCGATTTAGTATCGCCTACGTTAGCTAAATGACTGATTAATTCTAAACTGTCGATAAAGTCATTGGCTTTCTGGGCTGCGTCGCCCTTTAGCTGGAAAGAAAGCACTGCGCCGTACCCATTTTTAAGATATTTTTGCGCATTAGCGAAGCTTGGAGAGCTTTTTAATCCTGGATAATTTACCTTTTCTACCTGAGGGTGGGCCTCAAGCCATCTAGCGATTTCCAACGTGTTGTCGACATGCCGTTGTACACGTAAAGACAATGTTTCAAGGCCTTGTAACAACAAGAATGAATTGAAAGGAGAGAGTGCTGGTCCAAAATCTCTCAATCCCTCTACACGCGCGCGAATTGCAAATTGTATATTGCCAAATGGGCCATTTTCACCAAAAACATCTGAAAAGACCAATCCGTGATAGCCCTCAGATGGTTCAGAAAATTGTGGGTACTTCCCATTTCCCCAGTTATAGTTACCTCCATCAACGATGACGCCGCCAATGCTTGTTCCATGCCCACCAATCCATTTCGTTGCCGATTCAACGACCACATTTGCGCCATACTCTAAAGGTTTAAATAAATAACCCCCAGCTCCAAATGTGTTGTCAACAATTAATGGCAAATCGTATTTTTTGGCTACAGCGGCAATTTTTTCAAAATCAGGAATATTGAAGCTTGGGTTCCCTATTGTTTCGACATAGATTGCCTTAGTTTTATCGTCAATGAGCGCTTCTATTTTATCAGCTTCAGCATCGGTGGCAAAACGAGCTTCAATACCTAGCCGTTTAAATGCAACTTTGAATTGATTGAATGTACCTCCATATAAGTTGGACCCTGCAACGAAATTGTCGCCGCTTTCAAGGATATTATTTAATGCAATAAACTGCGCAGCCTGACCAGATGCAACTGCGACTGCGGCAACACCACCTTCTAAAGCTGCAATCCGTTGTTCAAATACATCCGTAGTTGGATTCATGATCCGGGTATAAATGTTTCCAAACTGTTTTAATGCGAATAGATTGGCCCCATGTTCTGCATTTTCAAAGACAAAAGATGTTGTTTGATATATAGGAACTGCTCTGGATCCTGTGGTAGGATCAGCGACTTGGCCAGCATGAACCTGTAGTGTTTCGAATTTCAAATTTTTGTTAGAAGACATAATAGATCAGATTTTAAGGTTTCAAAAAAGAATTTGTAAAGGTAAAAGAGAAGCATACACACCTACTTGGAAGGTCTGTCAAATCGTTATCCAAGAAAAAGGAAATGATTTTTAACAAGCAGGGAAGTGTGTATGCATACGCATTCGCATCGATACTTTTTTACGATGTAGTACACTTTTGCTGTTCGCAAGGTTCAGTTGTATTGAACCTGAATTTTTAATAGATTTCAGTAATTTAATAAGCATTGTCTTATATCATTTATATGCTCCAAAACGATATTATTTTGGACAGGAATTGGCACCTTTTCAAGCAAATTGAAGGTTGCCAGTGGGTCATTGAGCCAGTCTCTCGCCACTTCTTTATAAATCAAGACCTACTGATTAAGGAAGGTGTTGATTAGAAATCTTCTTTCGAAGACGACACAAATATAAACTTCTTTTTTATTAAAGCAAAAGAAATACGTTTTTTTTACTTAAAAGAGCGTTACTTCGGGAGCTGTAATCGCATATTTGTTATTCAATATTGATACATAAATACATAGCTTGCCTTTATGGTTTTCTTAAGTTGATATTTTCTGCCAGCTGATCTAAGTCGGTTAAAAGGGGTTTTAAAGCATCAATTCTGCAGTGGATACCCTGTTGTATGTCGTGATTCGCTTTTCTTCCTAACGATATGGAGAGACCAACCAAATGCGAATTGATGCGATAGGAGAGTGCTTGAAAATGATGGATATGGGACCAGTCTACCCACTTGTGTTCAGGTTCCTTCTTCATTTGATTGATCGCATCGGAAAAGAGAGCCATGGCAGTCTGTGCTTTTTTCCGAGCCAGTCGAATGTCGAACGAACTTTGCAGATCATCAGATAGGCGTTTGTTGATAATTTGAAAATAATGGTGGTTGTATAATGCGACCTCTTTTGCCAAGTGGACCATGCTCGTGCTTTGGCGTACGGGTATCAAAAAATAGCCCGCTATTGCCAGCAGCGCACCAACTAAAGTAAAAATTATTCTACTGCCTAAAATGATATTAATATTTCCTTCAAATAAGTTTAATGCGATGACTATGCCCAGCGTAATAAAGATCACACTGACCATATAATTTGATCGGTTGAATAGGAAGAATCCAAATAATCCAATAGCGGCAATTAGAAGAAGAACGGGCAGAAAGTCAATGGAGACCAAACAGAGTATTCCGACGGCAATTCCCGAAAATGTACCTAGTATGCGTTCTATATTGCGTGTTTTGGTCATTGAAAATGCAGGTCTCGCAACGATGGCAATAGTGAGTAAGATCCAATAAGTATATTTAAAATCCAAGAAAGAAATACCGATCAATGCGCCTGTTCCGAAGAGAACGGCCATCCGGAGTGCAAAACGGAAAATTGGATTATGGAGATTGAGTCTGCTCTTGATATCACTTAAATTACGCAAAGGGCGATTGATAAATTGCTGATACTCATTGGTGTCAATTTTGTTTTTGATTTCTTGATTTTGATAAAAAGCAACTTGAATCCGTTTGAGAACTTCAATAATAGCTTCAATATTACGGATGATGGAAGCGAGAATACCATCTGCTGGGGCAGTCTGTTGTTCTTGAATCTCCTTTAGATCCAACAACAGCGCATTGATTTTACTGTGGTTATCGTAGAGCTGCTCTGCATAGCGAAACCTTTTATTAGGCTGCGAAAAACTATCGATTTCCAAGGCCAGTAATGTTATGCTACGACGAATTATGGGAAGGCTACAGGTATCCAGCAAATTTTTTCGAATGGCATCATAGTCATGATCCAATGCAATAATTAATTCGTGTAAATCAATTAATCCATAGACCTGACTAAGCCAATAGTTGCTTTTGTGCCAGCGTTGGCTTATGATTTTTTCTTCCCTGAATAAGAGGGATCTGATTTGCTCCTGTTGTTCACTGATCTGACCATAAATTTTTCCGACGCGGCTGTAAGTCAAGTCCAGCGGAATATCCGGATCGTAAGATTCAGAACGTATCAATAGAAATTGAGATAAACCGTGAAACCCATTGGCCATGGCGTGTTTTAAAGAGCGATAGGGTTGTATGTAAGCCTGCAATAGACTAAAGAAATAATAGATGCTGGCGCCTGCAGTAATTTGTAAGCTCACTGAAAGCGGATGCTGAGGGGCCATGCCGATGACAAAGCTCATCAGAATCAATGTCATGTTCCCAATTGCGGCATAACGGGGGCCTAAAACCCCGTAAAAAGTGCAGATAAAGCCTGCGGAACTCAATAAAATAACCAGCGGCCAATGATAAGGAAAAAGAAAGGCTGTAAGAATCGAAGCAATAAAGAAAGTGGGAATACAAACAAGAGCGGAAGAAAATTTATCTTTCCGATTACCTGGAGGATCGGTTAATGTAGTCAATAATGATCCCACCCCAATACCTATGGCTGCGTTTGCTGTCGCACCCAACAGATAGATCGCCAAACTCGGCAAAATGCTGATAGATACATTGCGCAAAGCATCGCCAGTATGTTCTCCCTGGATGAATCGGATAATATGGATATAAAAAAGGTAGAATCTTTTCTTTAATGATTCAATGCTCATCAATCAGTTTACTAATTTTCGGTGTAAAAATACAAATATTATGCTTAATATTTGTATTGTACATTTTATTTGTTTTGAATTTTGTTTATTTTTTGAATTTTTATTTTGATTCGATGTGCTTTTCTTGCGCTGTGCTTCTTGGAGATTCAAGATTAGCTGGGATGATTTTACCGGCTTTAGCATCGATCAGTGAAGGATATGGTTTACCGATGTTATTTGGCTGTCTACCGAGTGAATCGGACGATCTATCTATTTCTACTAGTCAATGTGTAATGAATATACGAGGTTTGTTGTCATTATTATGAAGTTGACTATCTAATCGATAGCCTAAAGAAACTACATTATGAAACCACAAAAAATTAAATTGCTTTTATTTTCACTTTTTTTAGTCCTGATTTCTATTGCCGGACCCGTTTCAGCACAGTCTGACGGGGGAAGATTACATACAGTCGTTGTTGGACAAGACAACCAGCCTATTGTGGCTGCAAATATTTCACTATTTCGGAAGCCCAATGATATCTTGTTAAAGGGAACTTTATCCAACGAAAATGGAGAAATTGTGTTGTCTGCGATCCCCGAGGGCAAGTATAGCCTACGTGTGTCCACGGTAGGGTATGCTGTTTATCATTCTGCTGAAATGGTCGTAAATACGGGAGATCTCAAGATGCTGGATACGATTCGTTTACAGGTGGAAAGTAAAGTGTTGAGTGAGGCGCAGGTGATCGTTAAGAAGCCATTGATTGAAAGTCATCTCGATAAAGTTGTCCTCAATGTCGAAAACAGTATTTTGGCAACAGGGAATAACGCATTGGAGCTCCTGCAAAAGGTTCCAGGAGTAACTTTAGATAACAAAAAGATCAATCTGCGTGGAAAAAGTAATGTGATTATCATGATTGATGGTAAGCCTACTTATCTTTCTGCGGATGAAGTGTCGCGATTATTGGAAAATACGGCTTCCAATGCAATAGCGTCGATCGAGGTGCTCACCAATCCACCCGCAAAATACGATGCCGCAGGGAATGCAGGAATTATTAATATTAAGACAAAGAAGAATACGCAATTTGGAAGTAATGTTAGTTTAAACCTCAATTTAGGGCAAGGTAAATATACAAAGGGGGATGGTGGCTTTCTAATAAACCACCGTAACAATTGGGTGAACTTATTTTCTTCTTATAACTACGCAACTGCCTTAGGATTTAATGATTTAGATATCGATAGAGCTGTAGATACCAAAACCGGGACGACTTTTTTTAATTCGGATTCTTATTCGAAATTCCGTTATCGAGGCCATAATTTTAAATTTGCGGCAGATTTTAACCTAGGGAAAGAGGAGGTCATTGGATTTGTGGTTAACGGTAATGTAAGTAATGGCCATTCAACACGCGCGGGAAGTAATCTGATCGCCTCTCAAAAAGGTATGCTTGATTCGATTGTATTAGGAAGCAATTTGTCAGATTTTAAATACCATTACCTCACTTATAATCTTAACTACAAAAAGACATTTGATACTTTAGGGACTGAATTGACCATTAATGGAGATTATTCATATTCGAAAAATAATGACAATAGCACCGTTGGAAACCGTTTTCTGGACGCAAATTGGGAGGAATTTAAATCACCGAATATTTTCCGCAATGATATGCTTTCTAAGACAAACATATTAGTTTTTAAAACCGATTTTGTGCATCCCTTTAATAAAACGACCAAACTTGAGGCGGGCTTAAAATATAGCCGTGTAAAAACAGATAATAATTTGTTGTACGAAGATCAGGATCAGCAAGGCGAGTTCGTGCAAAATAATGGTCAAAGTAATCAGTTTTTGTATAATGAAAATATAGCTGCAGCTTATTTCAGCCTAAATAAATCGTTCGGAAAATTTTCGGTACAAACTGGACTGCGTGTTGAAAATACGAGCTCCCTGGGAAACTCGGTGACGCTTGGGCAACAAACAGAACGTGCCTATACTGATTTTTTCCCGTCAATATTTGTACAGCAACAGATAAATGATGATCATAAGCTTGGTGCGAGTTATAGCAGACGTATTGACCGCCCTGATTATGGGGCATTGAATCCCTTTGTGTATTATTTGGATCAATACACGTATCAGTATGGCAACCCTTATTTAAATCCACAATATACCAATTCGTATGAAGTAAATTATACCTTTAAAGAACGCTATTTATTGAGTTTCGGCTACAAAAGGACTAAAGATGCCATCACTCAGGTCATAGAAAGCAATTCGGAGACCAAAGCTATTGCACAGACAGACCGAAACCTGGCTTATTTTGATTATTACAATATGAATGTCAATATACCCATTAAGCTTTTCAAATGGTGGAGTATTTCTAACAATGCCATCGCTTTTTATAATAAGTTTAGTTTGGATGAACACTCCGGAGCGCAACGCCAATTGGAAAAGTTATCTTTCCAGGTAAGTTCCAATCATGATATTCGAATTGGGAAAACAACAAATCTGGAGCTGACAGCCAATTATTTTTCGCCAGCAGTTTATGGGGTATTTAGTTTTCAGTCTTACTATGGTATCGATCTAGGTGCTGGAAAAACATTTCTTGACAAAAAATTGAATGTGAAGTTGGCTGTAAATGATGTGTTGAATACAAGAGGTCAGCGCAGATTGTCGAGTTATCAGGAAAATGGATACTATCGTATACGAAATGGATATGATAGTCGGGTTATCCGATTGTCAGTCTCTTATCGTTTTGGTAATATGAATATTAAGTCAGTCAATAAGAAGGCTGGTAACAATGATGAAGATAATCGATTAAAAAAATAGGAGCTACTGTTGTAAGGGGAGATAAGGAGCAAGATGTAGCGAACGTTTCCCTAAAACAAAAAGAGCCTGCGATATCGCAGGCTCTTTTTGTTTTAGGGAAGTTATCTTAGCTTAAAAATAAGATTTCTCTTAATTTCGGTAGAGGCCATTTTTTATCATCAACAATTTTCTCCAATTTGTTGACATGATAACGAATGACATCAAAGTAAGGTTTAACCAATTCATCATACGCGATTGATCTTTCACGAACGTCGTCGATTTGATTTGCTTTTTTACGTTCTTGGCGCATCGCTTCAGCTTGTTCCAAGATGGTATTAACATGTGATGATATACGTTCTACAAAATTCAATTGAGAACTGAACGACGCAGCAGCAAGACCAAGGTCTTTTAATCCTTTGACGTTTTCAATCAATTCATTTTGATAAATGAAACACGCAGGAGCGATTTGGTTGTTAACCATTTCTTCGATCACACGAGCTTCAATCTGTAATTTTTTGTAGAAGTTTTCCAGTAAAATCTCATGACGAGCTTCTGATTCACGTTTTGTGTAGATACCGAGCGACTCAAACAATGCCAAAGATTCCTCTTTAACATATACGTCAAGCGCTCTAGGTGTAGATTTGATGTTCGAAAGACCGCGAGCTTCGGCTTCTTTTTCCCAGTCCTCACTATATCCATTACCTTCAAAACGGATCGCTTTTGAATCTTTTATGTATTTGCGGACTACGTTTAAGATCGCGAGATCCTTTTTAGTGCCTTTTTTGATTTGTTTATCAACTTCTGTTTTGAACTCGATCAACTGTGCAGCAACGATTGCATTCAATACCGTCATTGGTAAAGCGGAGTTTGCCGAAGAACCGACCGCGCGAAATTCAAATTTGTTACCGGTGAAAGCAAATGGCGATGTACGATTACGGTCTGTATTGTCTAATTTTAATTCAGGAACTTTAGGAATTCCATGCCATAAATTCGCCTCTGCTTTCACTTTTTTAGCGACGCGGGCCGATTCAACTTCTTCAAGAAGTTCATCCAATTGAGAACCTAAGAAAATTGAAATAATTGCTGGAGGAGCTTCGTTTGCACCCAAACGGTGGTCGTTGCTTGCACTCGCAATAGAAGCGCGCATTAAATCAGCATATTCATAAACGGCTTTGATGGTGTTGACAAAGAAAGTCAAAAACATCAAATTATTCTTCGGAGTTTTACCCGGAGACAATAAGTTTATACCTGTATTTGTGATGAGAGACCAGTTGTTGTGTTTACCCGATCCATTAACACCAGAGTATGGTTTTTCATGTAACAATACTTTAAAGTTATGTCTTAAAGCTACTTGCTCCATGAGGTTCATTAACAATTGGTTGTGGTCGATTGCCAAGTTGATCTCTTCATACATTGGCGCACACTCAAATTGCGACGGAGCAACCTCGTTGTGACGAGTTTTTAATGGAATACCTAATTTTAAAGCTTCATTTTCCAAATCCACCATGTAAGCCAATACGCGTTCTGGAATGGCACCGAAATAATGATCTTCCAATTGCTGCCCTTTAGCAGACATGTGTCCAAATAACGTACGGCCAGTTAATTGAAGGTCTGGACGAGCATTATATAAAGAAAGGTCGACCAAAAAATATTCTTGTTCAATGCCTAAAGAGGCATTGACTTTGGTAACAGATTTATCAAAATATTGAGCGACATCAGTTGCTGCTTTATCAACGGCATTGATAGCTTTTAACAAAGGTGCTTTATAGTCTAATGATTCTCCTGTATAAGAAACAAAAACCGTAGGAATACAGAGTGTTTTACCAGCTCCTGTTTCATAGATGAAAGCTGGAGACGATGGATCCCAAGCAGTATAACCTCTAGCTTCAAACGTGTTGCGGATACCACCATTCGGAAATGACGATGCATCTGGTTCTTGTTGAACTAATGCGTCAGCTGTAAATTTTTCAATTGCTTCACCGTTTTCATCAGGTTCAAAGAATGCATCGTGTTTTTCAGCAGTCGAACCAGTTAGGGGTTGAAACCAGTGTGTGTAATGTGAAACACCGTGATTAAGTGCCCAAGTTTTCATCGCTTGTGAGATATGCTCAGCTAAATCTCTTGAAATAATTTGGCCCTCTTCAATGGATGCAACTAACTCCTTATATGAATTTTTAGGAAGGTAGTCTTTCATTTTGTTTACGGAAAAAACATTCTTTCCGTAGATGTCAGTTGCTTTTTTAGTTTCAACTTTTTCAAATGAAGCGATTTGGCGTGAGCCAGCTGCTTCTACTGCTTTGAATCTTAGGTTCGACATTTGTATTTTGTAGTTAAATTACAGTTTTGTTGATTTTGTTTTTCAAAAATATCGTGTTTTTGTTAAAAATTGAAATTTTTTTGATGTTTTTTTTAAAAATAATTTGGGAAATAGAGTTTTTAGCTATTAAAAAAGGTGTGATTTTTAAAAATCACACCTTTTTATTGTTTTGTGCTAGAATTCAAGTCCCCAGTCTATTCCTTTTTCCGTGGCTGGAATCCCTTTCTTCATCCAATTGGGTGCAGGGGCTCCTTTTAGAAAATGGTCGAAGAACTGCTGCTCTCGAATTTGTATATCTTTTCTGTTTTGTCGCAGCATCAGATTGTGCTCGTCACCATTGTAATTCAACATCCATACAGGTTTTTTCAATCGGCGCAATGCGGTAAACATTTCAATCCCTTGATACCATGGCACAGCACCATCATTGTCATTTGCCATGATAACAACGGGAGTATTTACTTGATCTAAATGGAATAATGGTGAATTTTCAATATAGAGTTCTGGTGCTTCCCATAGCGTTTTACCGATACGACTTTGTGTATGTTCGTATTGAAATTGACGTGACATGCCGCTTTGCCAGCGTATTCCGCCATAGGCCGAGGTCATATTGACGACAGGAGCCCCAGTCCAGGCTGCCGCATACATATTCGTCCGTGTAATCAGATGTGCCACTTGATAGCCGCCCCAGCTTTGTCCTTGGATTCCCATTTTCGTACTATCAACCCAGCTGTTTTGAGCCAGGTATTTCATGCCCGAATTAATGTATTCTTCCGCCGATTTGCCAGGGTGCCCGGTTTTGTAACTGATGTTTGGTGCGAAGACCAAATATTCGTTACTAACGAAATAAGGGATGTTTAAACGCGAAGGGGTAGGTGCAGGAGCCTGATAGGTGTATAGACCATCGGAGAGCTTTTCGTAAAAATAAGCGATGATCGGATATTTTTTTGCCGGATCAAAATTTTCCGGTTTATACAGAATACCTTCCGCTTGATTGCCTTCAGGCGTGGTCCAGTGAACCAATTCTGCTGTACCCCAATTATAATTAGCCTGTTGCTGGTTTATATTGGATAACTGTAATTCATCGTTGAATTTTGCGGTATTTGTATACAGGTTGGGAGACATTATATAATCCTCCTTACTGTAAAGGATGGTTTTTTGATCTGCGGAGGCACTAATGTTCTTGAAAGATTTAGGCGCAATCAGGAGGCTTTTTGGGTCATTGCGTTGTCCTTTGAACTGGTAAAAACCCGATTCTTTAGTCTTGTTGTTGAAGGATGTCAGATAGCCGCCCTTTTTATAGTCAAGTGTTGTGGCTTGGTTGCGGTCTTCTTCTCGTCTAAAAGGCAAGTAACGGAATGTTGTCTGTGACGCCGCACCATAACCATTGGTTAAAATAGATTTACTTGAGCCGTCTAAATTAAAATACCAGATGTCATATCTTGAATTGACGTATATCCCCTTATAGTCTGGCGTCCAGGCAGCCATACCATAGCCCTGTGGAGTGGTAGGCATATCATTTTCTTCATCGGAGAACGATGCGGGTATGCCGTCATTCAGCACGATCTTTTTCTTTGAACTGATGTGGTAGGAGTTCCAAGTCCCCCTGTCCTGATCAAAAAACACAATATATTTTGCATCGGGACTTAAAATCGCATTTCCTGAAAAGTTTGAAAGAATTAATTCTTTATTCCCTGTTTTCGTCGAGACCAGGTAAATGTCATCCCGTGTACTACCTTCCCATTGGCTTTCAATTCGTTTGCCGAAATCAGTTCGCGCCAAGATATATTCCCCGTTTGCATCTGGGGTAAGTGAAGTTGAATTAAACGTATTGTCTGTCAGCGAAATAATCGTGCGATTATATTGGGGGTAAGTGACCGCCAAGAAGTTTCTTGCGAGTTCTTTCTTCAGATTTACCAGCTGCATAGGTTGTAAGTAGTCGTCTTGCCAATGCCAAACATCCACTTTCGCATGCTCGAAATCCACTAGGGTGGTATCTTTGACACGAGGTATTGGTGCTATTCCAAAAAACAACTTCTCTCCATTTTTACTAAAACGGATTTCACCATCTCCGCTAACGGCCCAGTTTTTAGGTATGCCGTTGCTGGTTTGTGTTGCAAGATATTGGGCTGTATCTATCGCATTTGTATAATAATATAGCTTATAATTTTTTAGTAATGCTTTTTCATTTGAGAGGTCCCCTAAGTAAGCGAGCTGATCGCCTGCATCATCAAACTTGAAATTTTTGTAATTGCCTTTTCCATTTGATATCTTTTTGAGCTTTTTGGTTGCTAATTCGTAAAGGTATACACCAGACTCTTTTGATAAGCTGTCTTTTGTATCTGTTTTTTTGGAGAAAACGATTTTCGACCCTGTTTTGTTCCATTCATACTGATCTACAGCCGAAAATTGGACGGAATCTCCAGTATTTAAATCGTATAAAGCAAGAGTTGCAATCGTCTTTTTCTTTTTATCACTGTTCTTATTTTTTGAACCAGCATTTGTGGCAGCATTTGGTGTGGCTTGCTCACTTACTTCTTTATCAAAAAGGAAAGAAACGAAATTATTGTTCTGCTCGGAAATTTTATAGGACTTTACCTGCGGAAATTTAACGAGGGCAAAGGTTGTTAAATTGTAAATGCCGAGTGAGTCTTTGGGAAGATCTTCAGCTTTTTTCTTTTTGATCTTAGCCTCCCGGGTGGCTGCAAACGGGGCTTTGATCAAGCTTACTAAATTATTTTCATTATCCGTTAACTTCGCATTATAGCCTCTAGGAATTTGAGCGATTTCTTTGCTATCTTTTGTTTTTAAAAAAAGTTGACCGTCTCCTTCTTGGGGGATGACTTGAAATAGGATAAATTTACCTGATTTACTGATGTATGGCGCGGAGATATTTTGCCAACCATCATATACTGTATGATCCAACGGTTTCTTTTGAGCATGGGCAGCAAACGCTGCTAGAAAACAAAATGGAATACAGATATTTTTCTTATTCATATTTTAATACTTTTTGTCGCAATTTATCTATAAAAAATAAAAAACCGTTGATTTTTTGGTATATTCATTGTTACGTAAACATAAAAAACTGGTTATGAAATCTTCATCCTCTATTATTGCTTCAGTTATCTTGGGGCTTGTAATCGTAGTCACTGCCTGGATCGTGGGAGCCGCATACCGATATAAGTTCAAATCCATGCAGACGATCACCGTAAATGGGAATGCCAAAAAGGATTTTGAGTCCGATTTGGTCAAATGGAGCGCTACTTTCAGCAGAAAAAACTTCGAGTTGAGTGCAGCCTCTGCTCAATTGGCAACAGATCGTGATTTGGTTCGGGAATTTTTAGTTCAACAAGGGGTGAAAGCCGGCGAGATCCGTTTTGAAGCTGTCAACATTGCGAAGGACTTTGAATACCATACTGATGGGAAGGGCAATGGTTACAATACTTTTTCTGGATATACTTTGTCTCAGACGGTGAGTGTGGAATCGAAAGATTTGAACAAGGTGGATAATGCCTCAAGAGAGATATCCACGTTAATTTCCAAAGGAATTGAGCTCAGTTCAAGTACCCCTAATTATTATTATTCTAAGCTGGAAGATCTGAAATTGGAACTTATTTCGCAAGCCTCAAAAAATGCACATCAGCGTGCTAATAATATTGCAACCGAGTCGAATGCCGAATTGGGCAACCTTGTAAAGGCAGATCTTGGAATTTTTCAGATAACTGGTCAAAATGATAACGAAGAATATTCCTCTGGGGGGGTGTTTAATACAACCTCACGGAAAAAAACGGCGAACATTACCGTCAGAGCAAGTTATCTGAGTAACTGATAGAAAATTATTTGGCTGAATTTCAGCTTTATATTCATTTATACGGTAAATTTATTCAAAAAGTTTTCTCTTTTTCACGAAAAAACCTACTTTTGCATCATCCCAAACGGATATGCCCGGATGGCGGAATTGGTAGACGCGCTGGTCTCAAACACCAGTGGGAAACCGTGCCGGTTCGACTCCGGCTCCGGGTACGCAGAGCCTCTTTACTTTAGTAAAGAGGCTTTTTTGGTTTATGGGCTTTTTTCAATGAATCATCACATCCGATGATCACGCCGAGATGATCCTTTTTTGTTACATAAGCGAAGTTCCCTGCCTTTTTTTCTCTTAATTTTTTAGCTACACCTGATGGCGATCAAATGGCAACCAATTTAACCGTTACGTCACTACTTGTTCAGTGTTTGTTCAGTGTTCGTTCAGTGATGACTCAGTGAGAATTGAATAAGCAGTGACTGATTACTGTCCATATATAAAGTAAATATTGTTTTTTGGTACAAGTTGGTATTAGGATATCCTAGTTTTATTAGTTATCTTAGTTAATTGCAACTATGCCAATTCTAGCATGGTCAATAACGGTTTGGTTTTACTGTTTTCAGACTCGGTTTGTCTCCGTTTCCAGCATTTATATTAACATAGGTATACGATAGGATCCGGTCCGGAAGGATTTAAAAGCAGATGCAATACGGTACAACAACATGTCGTTTTCTCGGGTAAAAAACTGGCGATAAAAGATTGAAAATTGGTCAGGCAGTTTTCGCCTTTTAAAAACCTTTTTTTATATGAATTTTGTTGTTTAAATTGGAAATACCAAATGTAAACTTGAATGAAGGTATTTTTTCTATCGCTGGGATTGTTCTGCTTTCTCCTCACTCAGGGGCAAGTAGGCTTTGTATTGAATGGAAAAAAGCAGGCTAAATTTTCTTTCCTCTTTGTACATAACTTGGTCATCATTCCAGTTTTGGTGAATGGTTATACGATGAACTTCCTCTTGGATACAGGCGTAAAGGAAACTATGATATTTGGCGAGACATTAAAATCAATCGATACCGCCGTTTTTGTCAACAAATTTCAGGGTTTAGGTCGTGAAGAGGGACTGGATGGTTATTTGTCGATTAATAACCATGTAAATATAGCTGGTGTATATGAAGATTTGGACCAGCCAATATACATTCTACAAAATGCTCATATTGATATCTCTACTCGCATAGGAGTAGAGGTAAATGGCATTATGGGAAGTCGTTTTTTTGAAAACCACATGATAGAAATTAATTTCCAAAAACATCGCATCACGTTATTTCCTAAGACAAATCGGCCCAAGGGGCTGGAGAAAATGCAATGTTTACCGTTGGATATTGTAAATAGCCGCCCCTATATTGCAGTTGCTTTCAGACAGGATGATGCCGTGATCGATGGCCGAGTATTGATTGATATGGGAAATAGCGATGCTTTGATGCTTATACCTTCGAAGTTAAATAATTTCGATATTAAACCTCCTTTTATCGATGACTATATTGGGCAAGGCTTTAATGGCGAGATTTACGGGAAAAGAAATAGAATACGGTCGCTCGAACTCGGTCCGTTTACAATGAATTATCCGCTTGTCGCCTATCCTGAGTTGAGCTCGTTACAACATGCGACATTTGTAAGTGAAAGGATAGGCTCTCTTGGCAACGAATTGTTGCGTCGATTTAAAGTCATCTTAGACTATCCAAATAAAGTAATCTATCTCCGTAAGAATAAGGATTTTGATCGTTTTTATTATTTGAATATGAGTGGTCTAGAAATTATACATGATGGTATTCAATACGAAAGAGAAGAAATACCAGTGGTCCTTCAAAAAGATGGTGGTACAGAGGTGAGAATGGGAAATAGTGTGCAATATCGCTTTGTGCTCCGAAATATGTATAAGATTGCAACGGTGCGTGAGGGGTCACCTGCGGCAATCGCAGGACTACTGCCTGATGATAAAGTCATAAGGATCAATGGTCGGTCCGCATCTTCATTTTCTTTGGAGTCGATTCATAATCTTTTTAAATCTGAAGAGGGTAAGGAGATGCGTTTTCGTGTGATGAGGGGCGGGAATACAGTGGATTTTAAATTTGTATTAAAAGATCCTCTTCCATTCAACGTAGATTAAAATAGCTTCTGTTTTTTTATTATCTAAATATACTTATATTTGCGCTCAATATTATTATAATTTTAACACTTTAAATACGAAGAGATATGTTGGTCGCTAGAAAGATAACACAGCAAGCTTTTAAGGCAAATGGATTTGCCGAAAGCATTCTTCGTGCTTTTTGTAAGATGTAAGATATTGTTCGAAATATAAGCGTATCCTGATAGATTCAATCCGCTAGGATGAATTGTCAAGTAGCTTAATTCTTTTGGAAAACCAATTTATACAAATCAAGAAGCCGAAGTTCATTCGGGCTTTTTTTATTATCCGGATTTGATGTTCAATTAAACGAGCTAACCGCAATAGGCGATGATCGCTTTGTGTCTTTGTGCGTACACATCACAGGAATAGAAGCGATGTTGCGCGCGCCGCTGGAGGATAATTCGCAGAATTAAACGTTTTATATCCAAAATATGTTCCCGAATTTTTTCAACATGCTGTCAATTTGATTCGCAAGAACAGATTGACCGTTAACTGTTTATTTTTTTAATAAAAATGGGAAGTAAATTATCAGGGAAAGATCTAGTTAAAATAGGATTTCCTAAAAATAATGTAATTAATACAGCTTTAGGGCTGATCACAAGGTATCGTAAGAAAGAAGAAAAAACAACGATTCTTCTTGAACTTACGGAGCTGTTAGAAGCTCCAGAGCGGTTTATGGGGCATAAAATATGGGGCAAAGTATCTGAAGGGTTGGTTAAGCCCGTTGAGCTGCGCATGCAGGAACTGCATTCACATCCTGCTCCATTTAGCATATTTGGAGAGAATGAAATTGATGAGCAGGCCAAAAGGCAATTGTATGATGCTTTGAGATTACCAATTTCAAGACAAGGTGCATTGCTACCGGATGCACATACGGGTTACGGGCTTCCTATTGGAGGCGTGCTGGCTGTAGAAAATGCCGTAATACCATATGGCGTAGGTGTCGATATCGGTTGTCGGATGAGTCTGTCGCTATTCGATTTGCCGGGTAGTTATTTCAAAGGGAGAGAATTTCAACTTAGAAATATATTGAAGGAAAATACCAAATTTGGTTTAAATGAAACACATCGTGATAAACATGATCACGCTATTTTCAGCAGAGCTGAATTTCAGGACATTCCGATGCTCAAAGAGCTGTTAGGTAAAGCGTACAGACAGTTTGGGACTTCCGGCAGCGGTAATCATTTCGTTGAATTTGGTATAGTTGAACTTCATACCGTGAGGGATGAATGGGGAATAAGTCCAGGGCAGTATCTGGGAATCTTATCCCATAGTGGCTCTCGAGGACTGGGCGCGCATATCGCTAAACATTATACAGCTCTTGCTGTACAGCAATGTCCCTTACCGCGCCACGTGCAGCATTTGGCCTGGCTGGATTTAGCAAGCCAAGAGGGACAGGAATATTGGATGGCAATGAATTTGGCGGGAGAATATGCACAGGCCTGTCATGCAGATATTCATCGACGTCTGGCGAAAGCACTTGGGGGTAATCCCATCGTAACGATCGAAAACCATCACAATTTCGCCTGGAAGGAACTTGTGAATGGTGAAGAATGTATCGTTCACCGGAAGGGCGCAACGCCTGCTGGTGATCGTGTGCTGGGGATAATCCCTGGTTCTATGACAGCGCTAGGATTTATTGTGGAGGGGAAGGGAAACCCACTAAGTTTACAGTCTGCTTCACATGGAGCTGGGCGTGTTATGTCGAGGTCAGCCTGTAAAAACAGTCTGACAAAAAGCGCCATGATGAAAGATCTGGAAGCCCATGGGGTGCATTTAATTGGTGGGGCATTGGATGAATCACCGCGAGCTTACAAAGATATTGATCGGGTAATGAACTTACAGCAAGAACTGGTTAGTGTTCTCGGTACATTCAGTCCGAAGATCGTTCGTATGGATAAATAATATGATGGAGGAAAAGTACTTGCAAGTTACCTCAGGACGAGGTCCTAAGGAATGTAATTTGGCGGTTAGGCTAGTCGCTAGCCGCATCACTCTTGAAGCGAGCAAAGTTGGGGCAATAGCCGAAGAATTAGAAACAGAAGAAATTGATGGACTTCCCTGTTCTTCGACCTTCCGGCTGAGGGGAAATGATCTGGATCAATTGTTGGATAAATGGATTGGTACAGTCTGTTGGGTCTGTAAAAGTCCCTTTCGTCCTTTGCATAAACGCAAAAATTGGTTTGTGGAAGTAAAACCCTATTCTCCGGTACCAAAGGAAGATGTACTGCATTTGAAAGATGTCTATTTTCAGGCAATGCGTAGCAGCGGAGCAGGAGGCCAACATGTTAATAAGGTCAGTTCAGCAGTCAGAGCAACGCATGTTCCTAGCGGTATCAGTGTACAGGTGATGGATACGAGGTCGCAGTTGCAGAATAAAGAGATTGCACTGCTGCGATTAGCGGAGCGTTTGAGGGAATTGAGCCGTGAGGAGTTAAATGTGGCCAATGAGCAAAAATGGAAAAATCAAATCGAAGTGAAGAGGGGGCAGGCAAAGCGGGTTTTTCATGGTCCTAATTTTATCGAAAAATAGTTTTTTTTGTGCATTTATAAACAAAGCAATGATCCATGTGGTCATTCGGATTTAGATAGAAGCCTTGAACCTAAGTTCAGGGCTTCTTAAATTAGGTGAAGTGCTTTTTTGTTTATAGCCGTATTTTCTTCTGTAAATAACCTTGCGTTTAGAAATTAATTTGTTTTATTGGTGTGTTAATTTGTATCTTTAAGAAGAACGCTCTAAAGAAGAGTGTTTAGACTACGTAAACTAAATTAGTCGCTGTTGCCTGTATCTAAAGGTAATTGCAGGGCTTGGAATTTCAAATTCTATATTATGATAAAATCCCCAGGTTTCCTCTTTAGGGAAGCGATTAAGAACGAAAAACCATTGCAAATTGTTGGAGCCATTAATGCTAATCATGCTCTTTTGGCTGATCAGGCCGGTTTTAAGGCAATTTATCTTTCTGGCGGTGGTGTTGCTGCCGGTTCATTAGGAGTTCCAGACCTTGGCATTACCACACTTCACGATGTTTTGATTGATGTAGATCGCATTACAAATGTATGTCATCTCCCTTTGATGGTGGATATTGATACCGGCTTTGGTCCGTCGGCCTTTAATGTTGCCCGAACGATAAAGTCGTTAATTAAGGTGGGTGCAGCAGCAATACATATGGAGGATCAGGTGGGTGCTAAACGTTGTGGACACCGGCCGGGTAAAGAACTGGTCTCTTCCTCTGAAATGGTCGACCGCCTAAAAGCGGCAGTGGACGCGCGAACGGATGAACATTTTGTCATTGGTGCACGTACAGATGCACTCGCTTCGGAAGGTATTGAATTGGCTCTGGAACGAGCTGTCGCATATAAAGAGGCTGGAGCAGACTTTATCTTTGCTGAAGCAGTACACCATTTGGACCAATACGTCCAATTTAGTGCCGCGACTGGCCTCCCTATTTTGGCGAATATCACCGAATTTGGACAGACACCGTTGTTTAATCTGGATGAACTGCGTCAGGCGGACGTTTCTATTGTTCTTTATCCACTTTCTGCTTTCCGTGCGGCTAACAAAGCGGCTACGGAGGTTTATCGCCACATTCGGCGAGATGGCGGACAGGCTAATATGATCGAGCACATGCAGACGAGAGAAGAGTTATACAAAAGTATCGATTATTATGCCTATGAAAATCGATTGGATCAATTGTTTAATAAATAATTTTATCAGATGGAAGAGACAAACGGTACGGGTTTTAAGCCTAAAAAAAGTGTAGCACTCTCTGGTGTACCGGCAGGTAATACCGCTTTGAGTACTGTCGGAAAAAGTGGTAATGATTTGCATTATAGGGGGTATGATATCTTGGAGTTGGCGCATCAAGCCAGTTTTGAGGAGGTGGCCTACCTGCTTGTTTATGGGAGCTTACCAACTCAGGCGCAATTAAGCAGTTATCAAAGTCAGATCTTAAGTCAGCGTGGGTTGCCGATTACTGTTCAGCACGTACTGAAGCAATTGCCATCCACTGCTCATGCCATGGACGTCTTGCGAACTTATGTATCTTTTTTTGGAAGTGTTTCACCCGAAAAAGAAAGCCATCCCATTGCTGGGGCTCGGGATATTGCAACTCGCCTGATGGCGTCAATGGCTTCAGCGCTGTTGTACTGGTACCATTTCAGTCAGCATGGCCGTGAAATTGAGGTTGAGACAGCTGATGCAACTTTAGGTGGCCATTTTCTGCATCTGCTACATGGAAAGGTACCCGCCGCTTCTTGGGTAAGAGCTATGCAAATTTCACTCAATTTATATGCAGAACATGAGTTTAATGCATCTACATTTACAGCGCGGGTCATTGCTGGGACAGGTTCTGATATGTATTCCTGTATAGCTGGTGCGATAGGTGCGTTACGCGGACCTAAGCATGGCGGGGCCAATGAGGTCGCTTTTGAAATACAGAGCCGTTATGCAAATGCTGATGAGGCGGAAGTGGATATCCGGAGACGATTGGCTAATAAGGAAGTTATTATTGGGTTTGGTCATCCTGTATATACCATCTCTGACCCAAGAAATGAAGTGATAAAACAAGTGGCAAGGGAGCTTTCGGAGGAAGCTGGAAACATGACACTCTATCTGATCGCAGAGCGATTGGAAAAAGTCATGTGGGAAGAAAAGAAAATGTTCCCTAATCTAGATTGGTACTCGGCAGTGTCCTATCATATCATGGGCATTCCGACAGAAATGTTTACTCCTTTATTTGTCCTCTCACGTATTACCGGATGGTCTGCGCATGTCTTCGAACAGCGTCAGGATGGAAAAATTATCCGGCCAAGTGCACATTACACTGGTCCCGACAATAGAGCTTTTGTGCCTATTTCTGAACGGTAAATAGGACTGGGGGCAAGAAGCCAAACCTCTTTGTTAGCATATAGCTATTAGGAAAATTAGGCGTAAGAGCGGATTTTAATCAATAAATAAAACGACAGTCTTATACAACATACACGAATGGGCTCAGCAATATCAAATGAAAGACCACAGCCAGATCAGGTTTTAGTGGACATTGTGGACTATGTTCTACACGATCAAATTGGAGGGAAAGTCGCTTGGAATACGGCTTTCTATTGTTTTCTCGACACAGTTGGTTGCGGCTTGGAAGCACTAACATATCCCGCCTGTACCAAACTCTTAGGGCCTGTTGTTGCCGGTACCATTGTGCCAAACGGCGCACGGGTACCAGGTACAAATTTTCAATTGGATCCGATACAGGCGGCGTTCAATATCGGCACGATTATTCGATGGCTAGATTTTAATGATACCTGGCTGGCTGCGGAGTGGGGACATCCATCAGATAATTTGGGTGGTATTTTAGCAGTGGCAGATTGGTTGAGTCGAATCAATATAGCTAACGGTCAAAAGCCGTTAAAGACTAAAGCGGTGCTGGAAGCAATGATTATGGCCCATGAGATACAAGGTGTTTTAGCACTTGAAAACTCTTTTAATAAGGTGGGGATAGACCATGTTATTTTGGTGAAGGTGGCTTCAACAGCTGTTGTAGGTAAGCTTCTCGGTCTAACAAGAGAAGAACTTCTCAATGCGGTTTCGTTGGCTTTTGTTGACGGGCAAGCATTACGCACGTATCGACACGCACCAAATACAGGTAGCCGAAAATCCTGGGCTGCCGGAGATGCTACTTCGCGTGCTGTTCGGCTCGCGTTGATCGCAAAAACTGGAGAAATGGGCTACCCCTCTGTTTTGACTGCGCCAACATGGGGATTTTATGATGTATCTTTTCGAGGGAATCCATTTAAATTTCAACGGGAATATGGATCTTATGTAATGGAAAATATTCTTTTTAAAATCTCTTTTCCGGCCGAATTCCATGCGCAGACTGCAGCTGAAGCTGCTATGCAACTTTATCAGCAACTGAAAGAATTTGGAAAGAGCAGTGCGGATATCGCTCGTGTAACCATCCGCACACATGAAGCCGCTATTCGTATTATTGATAAAAAGGGGCCTTTACACAATCCTGCAGATCGGGATCACTGTATTCAATACATGGTGGCGATTCCGTTGATATTTGGCCGGTTGACAGCTGACGACTATGAAAATCATATTGCTTCTGATCCGAGAGTCGATACGCTTCGCGATAAAATTTCCTGTGTTGAAGATGCGCAGTTCACTGCTGACTATCACGATCCTCAAAAACGTGCAATATCAAACGGTTTGACAATTGAATTGATTGACGGTACAATATTGCCTGAATTAGTGGTTGAATATCCGATAGGTCATCCCAGGCGTAGGGCAGAAGGTATTCCTAAGTTAATTGAAAAATACAAAACAAATCTTGCTCGTGTATTTTCGGAAAAGCAACAGCAAACCATCCTTGCTGCAACTTTGGACTACGATACATTCCTTGAGCAGGATGTTTCGCATCTCATGGATTTGTTTGTCCGCCAATGGTAGCGAAGTAGGGCGGCATTCAATGTCGCCCTACTTTTTTTATTACCTCGCTACATCACTAAATCACTACGCTGTTTTAAGATTGTAATAGGTATACTGTACCTCTTCGTATTTTTATAATCAGCTATTAGATTCGCATCGGAGCATGCAGCAGCAGTCTCAAATTCAAGTTAGCTGATACAGGGCCAGTTTGACTCGAAGCCATGATAAAATCTGAAATTCTTGTTCGCCAGTTTTTTTAAAGATTCGGGGATGTCCCATTGATCGCCAAGGGACTGAAATACCTGACATTCGGCCACGAAAACCGGAAGCGTTGTGCGGTCGATGTGGCTAAATACTCCACCGGTATAAGAGGCATAACCTACGCCTAAAATAGCGCCGATGTCACCGTCGATGGGCTGATCGAGTATGCCTTCTTCGAGGCATCGATAACTATCTAATGCCATGACATGCAACAAACGTTTATGAATTGTCGTAGGCTTTACATTTTCCTTTAAAGATGAAATTTTGGGATTCTTCCAAATCGTTTTGTTTTCACTTGCGTAATCGTAGAATCCTGCTCCCCATTTTTTTCCTTTTCTTCCCTGGTCGACTAGCGATTTCAGGTAGTTATATGCGCGCTTCTGGCTGGCATGCAGCCGAGGTAATTGATCGTAAACATGTAACATCAGTTCCAGGGAAATTTCGTCCAATACTGCCAAGGGCCCCACTGCAAATCCTGCTGCCGCCGCTTCTTGTTCGATCAGCTCCGGTGAGATACCCTCCAGGACCATGGTAATACCTTCGAGTAAATAGTTGAAGAATACGCGCGAAGTGAAGAAGCCAGGACCATCATGTACGACTATCGGAACTTTATTTAGGCGTGAAGCTGTAATAAGTGCTTTCTCTAAAGTTTTTTGTGCGGTTTGTTTACCGCAAATGATTTCGACAAGGGGCATGCGATCTACCGGAGAAAAAAAATGCATACCTATAAAATTTTCGGGATTGTTGGATGCTTTTGCAAGCTCGGTAATGGGCAATGATGTGGTATTTGTGGCGAAGAACCCATCTTGGTGTAAATAAGGTAAGCTTTGTCGTGTTACTTGTGCTTTAAGGTGGAAATCTTCAAATACCGCTTCAATAACGCAATCAGATCCGTCAAGATCTGCCATTTGATCGGTGGGTTTGATACGAGCAAGTAATTGGTGTTGTTGTGAGGAGGTGATGCCACCGAAAGAGAATAGTTTTTTGCATATCCGATTGGAATAGGCTTTGCCCTGTTCAGCTTGGTTGAGTGTAACATCTTTTAAAACGACCTCAATTCCCGCTCGCGCAGCTTCATAAGCTATACCAGATCCCATCATACCGGCGCCCAATATGCCGATTTTTTTTAGGTTGTAGTCGTTACCATGTGTGATCTTCGTGGATGATTTTGCTGATTTTACGCCGTAATGCAGTGTGCGGACCATACTCAATGTCTCGGGAAGGCTGAAGGTTTCCAGGTATAACTGTGCTTCCTTCTCGGCGATTTCAAGAGGGCTGGATGAAGAGTTTGCTGTTAATAACTCAATAACAGCATTTATGCCGGGATATAAACCGCGTGCCTTTTTTTGAATATTGAAGACTGCGTCGGCTGTTATTTTGTCGGTATGCCGACTCTCTTGTTTATCAAAACATTGAGGTGTATGGCGGATCGAGGTTTTGGCTAAATATAGGCAGTCATCGGAGTGATACGCTAATTCGTCTACCAATCCCAGGTTGTGGGCTTCCTCACTATTCCAAAGTTTGCCTTGTGTCAGCAAGCGGAGCGCATCGTTGGCACCGATCAATGGTGGTAAGTAGACGGTTGTACCAAAAGCTGTAAACAGCCCGTATTGAGCTTCGGGGAAGCCTAATTCTATTTGTGTTGGTGTAATTCGATAGCTAGACCACAACATACTTGCTAGTGCTATGCCTGAACAATTACCAGTAAAAATGGAAACAATAGGTATATTAAACGTTTTCCAGCGCAATACCTTTGATAGAAGCGTGTATAAGTTTGAAGAAGTTGCACGGCTCAGTGAAAATTGCTCAAATAACTGAATATATTCGATTTTTTCATCTTGAATAGGGCAAGTATACACAACGCCTTTGATTTCTTTCGTTTCGAGAACAAGCGTGACCAGGTCAACAAATTGCGTGAGATAACCCACAATATCCAGCGGCTCGGCTATTGCCGTTGAGATGGGGCTTATTGTAATGATATGATGATCGTCCTGTTCTACCCAAAAGAGGGGATGTGTCCTATAAGATTCGTTTTCCTGCATAATACTTGGCAATAGGTGTTGCGTTACTTCGATTATTGATTGGAACTTTTGGATGGATAGGTTACATGATCTATCGTCATTTTGGAGATGATTTCGAGCATGATTTCTGATGTGCCGCCAATAATAGTTCCTACACGCACATCGCGATATAACCGGGCGATTTTATAATCTTCTGTAAATCCATAGCCACCAAATAATTGGAGACATTGATTTACAACGTTCAGCGCAAGCTCACTCGCTTGTAGTTTAGCGATGGAGCATTCCTTCACGGCATATTCCTGCTGATTTTGTAGGTCGCAACAATAGTAAATAAAAGCCTTCGTCGTAGCTATATTCGCTTTCATCTGCGCGAGGCGATGCCGGATGGTTTGAAATTCCTGAATTTTCTTGCCGAAGGCTTCACGTTGTGCTACATAGTCAAGTGTATACTGAAATGCAGATTCCGCGGTAGCAAGACTATGGATAGCTGCAGTTAGTCGTTCCAATTGGAGCCCATCCATTAAGTAGCGGAATCCTTCTCCTTCTTTACCAATGAGGTGCGAAATAGGGACCCGAACGTTGTTAAATCCTAATTCAGCTGTATCAGAGGCATGCCAGCCTAGTTTTTTGATTTTGCTTGACGAAACGCCAGTTGCATTTCGATCCATAAGTAGCAAGCTGATACCCTTTGTACCCTGTTCAGGAGATGTCTTGACAGCTGTAATAAAGAAATCACCATAATACCCATTAGTGATAAAAGTTTTAGACCCGTTGACAATATAAAAATCTCCATCGCGTACGGCTGTTGTCTTGATTTGCTTTACATCAGAACCGGCTCCGGGTTCCGTTATAGCCACAGCACTGACCATATCACCTGCAATAACGGGCTGAAGATAACGTGCTTTTAGATCCTCTGAACCATATTTGAGTAAGTAAGGAGCGGACATAAACTGAATAACAAGTGCGGAAATAGTAAATCCTCCAGAAAAGCAAGATGATAATTCTTCACAAAGGATCAAGGAATAATAGAAATCCAGGTCTACTCCGCCGTAAGCTTCTGGCATATTTAGTCCCATAAGTCCCATATCACCCATTTTTTTCCAAATATTCCGATCTATTTCACCTCTATTTTCCCAGTCGTCGATGTAAGGTGTAATTTCTTTTTGAATAAATGCGCGAAGTGTATCGCGAAAAATATGATGTTCGGCTGTGAACCTGACTGTATGCATAATCGTTTATTTTCCTTATTGGTTATTTTTGAAATACGAGCGCGTTTACGTATCTGCTCTTTCGGGATATTACCTATACTAATTTAATTAAAAGCTTTGGCTTTTTACAAATATTTATTCTTTATTTTTCGTTCAATTGTTTAAGTAGGGAAGTTTTTCAAATGTTTTTTTGCTATTTATTCTGTTTTAATGTGTAAAAATAAAACGGCGTTGTTGTGCTGTATCTGTTAAATTTTTTATCTTTAAACATCAGGAAGGTGGCCGGGTTATCATCAGGAAAGCCATCTGATTTTAGCAAAACAATTATAAACTTTTATAAGATGTCAAAAAGAGTATTTATCGTTGCTGCGAAACGTACGCCAATTGGAAGTTTTGGTGGTGCATTATCGACCCTATCGGCACCAGAGCTTGCAGCTCACGCTGTTCGTTCTGTTGTTAAAGAAGCAGGTGTTGCTAGCGATTTGGTTGAGGAAATCATTATGGGTTCAGTTTTGCAAGCAGACTTGGGGCAAGCGCCGGCGAGGCAGGTGGCCAAGCTTGCTGGTCTTTCGGATCATACGGTTGCAACAACCATTAATAAGGTCTGTGCGAGCGGTATGAAAGCAATAGCCGTTGCTGCGCAGGCTATTTTTTTAGGCGACGCCGATATTATAATTGCGGGTGGGATGGAGAGTATGAGTAGAGTGCCTTATTATGCTAATTCCATGCGTTGGGGTGCTAAGTTTGGTACGCAGCGTCTGAGTGATGGTTTACAGCGTGACGGCTTGAGTGACGCCTATTCAAATGAAGCTATGGGGTGCTTCGCCGAGCTATGTGCCGAAAAATATCACATAAGTCGTGAAGAGCAGGATAGCTATGCCATCCGCTCTTATAAACGCAGTCTCGATGCCTGGCAGAAAGATAAGTTTTTAAAGGAGGTTCAATCTGTAACAATACAAGGTCGTAAAGGGGACACCGTAGTTTCGGAGGACGAAGAATTTTCCCAGGTCAATTTTGACAAAATACCCGAACTTAAACCAGCCTTCAAGAAGGAGGGGACTGTAACTGCAGCAAACGCATCGACCATCAGTGACGGAGCGGCGGCTGTCCTTTTGGTTTCTGGCGAAAAAATGGAAGAACTTAGACTTCATCCAATTGCAGAAATTGTCGCTTATGCTGATGCGGAACAGGCTCCAGAATGGTTTACAACGGCCCCAAGCGTTGCTACCGAGAAAGTGCTGAAAAAAGCTGGATTGACACTCCAAGATATTGATTACTTTGAATTTAATGAAGCCTTTTCTGTTGTGGCGTTGGTAAATGCACAAATTTTGGGTTTGCCAATGGACAAAGTCAACGTGTATGGAGGAGCTGTCTCTTTAGGTCATCCATTAGGTTGTTCGGGAGCAAGAATCGTGGTTACATTAAATAGTATTTTAAGACAAGAGGGAGGCTCATTGGGGCTTGCGGCAATCTGTAATGGTGGCGGTGGCGCATCTGCCATGATAATCAGAAGAACTTAATTCTTCTTCCAGATCAGATTATTGTACTTACCTGGAAGAAGCTCTATTCATTTATTCTATTGTTGATCATTCATAGCTTCCAAGAGAATTGTTCTATTGGTGACAGCATAGATTGATTCTACTCTTCATATAAGCGGTTTGCCTCGACTCCGTGAAGGGCTAGTTCCGATTCGATTTCCGTAGGGTTGAGTCGGATACCTTCTATGGTTAATAGATTATAAATAGAATCCAAGTCGATTTTCCATTCGTGGATGCCATTCAATTTTTCAATAGCGTCTTTGATTTTGTCTACAAGACTGGGATGTTGAGCATTAGTTTCGAAAATGAGCTTTTCCATAGTGTTCCATATTAGGCCCGATAAAAAATCAGGCGTGTTTAACCAAAATAGTATAGACAATCATTTGATCGGCTAATTACGATAGTATCAATATACGCATAATAATGTTAAATTAATGGTCTAAAATGATTAAATTGTAATGAAGCTGTTAATTTTTGTAATAAATATGAGAATAGAAGGGCTGTATTTCGATACTTGAATGCATGATTTTTTGATACACTATTTTTATGGGTACTGAAATTTTGGTAAGTTTGGATTTATCATGACTATTGAAATCTCTTATATCATCATCTTATCACTGCTCGCTATTGTTGTAGTACTATGGATCTTATATTTTGTTTTGAGAAAGAAATATAGGAAGTTGCTGCTAGAGAACACGCGCCAAAAGGAGCTTTTTAATCGCATGGATAACCAAAAAATCGAGCATTTTCACCGCGCACAGTTAAATCCTCATTTGCTAAAAAATTCGTTGAACGGAATGCTCTCTCATGCTTATCAGACCTATTATACCATGGACAAATTGGCTATGGTATTGGATTATGTATTGTATGAGAGCGAAGATGAACTCGTTTCACCTAAAGCCGAGATTGAATTTGCGCGTAATCTCATTGAGATTAACAAAGTAAAACTGAGCCCGTTATTTGATATACGTGTTAGGTTTGACATTGATGAGGTAAATAGTTCGATGTTGAATACACCGTCGTTGATTCCTTTGGTGTCTGTTGATTTAATTGAAAATGCGTTTAAGCATGCTGATTTTCACGGTTCTGATTCTTTTATTTCCATCGTATTAACATTTAGGAATGGTTGGCTGGACCTTATGGTGAGCAATAGAATATCAAAACGGTCTCCCTTGCAAAAGTCAAAAAGTGGAATAGGTAGCAAAACTTTGGAGGAGCGTCTGATGTTGTATTATCCGGGTAGGCATCAGTTGCGCAGATTTGTAGAAAATGATGTGTATAATGCCCACCTTCAAATCAGATTATATGCAGAGTGAAAGAAACCTAAAATGTATTCTTTTGGATGATGAAATACCAAGTTTGAGATTTTTGAAAATGCTCTGTGAGCAAATTCCTGGTTTGGAGGTCGTCAAAACTTTTAATGATCCGGCGGTACTATTGAGAGAATACGGTACGCTAAGTTTTGATTTTTGTATTCTGGATATTGAAATGCCAGAATTTAATGGATTCGATGTCGCCAGAGCACTGAAAGACTTTCCAATTGTTTTTTCTACCGCATATAAACAATATGCAAGTGATGCATATGATATCAACGCAGTAGATTACATGCGTAAACCAATATCATTGCAACGTCTTCAGCAAGCTATTACGAAGGTGGCGCAAATAATCAATAATCAGCCTGAAATTATGCTTTTTGGCCAGTTCAACACGAATAAAGGAAAAACGATTTTGTATTTCGATCAGATCAACTATGTTCAGATTGCTGAGGTGGACAGCCGAGATAAAAAAGTCCATTTGGCTGATGGTTCGTCCATTTTATTGAAAAATATAAGTTTTGATAAGTTGCTGGAGATTTTGCCTGTGCAGGACTTTATACGTATCAATAAAAAAGAGGTGATTGCAACCAAGATCGTTAAATTTTTCTCTGCTGATGAAATTACAAGCAACCTGTTGGATCCACAAGCTATGCCCATTATTTTCAATTTAGGCGAATCGTACAAGAAAATGTTTTTCGAGAAATTCAGCTGATTACAAAATTCTGTTGTTTCATTACATATTTCTTCAAACTGCGCTAGCGAAAAGCATTAAAACTCTTAGAGAATTATATTTTTGTTGTGACCGCATTTACAAAACCCCATGTTGATGTCTATCTCCCCGGGACTTAGTATGCCGTTATTAGGACATTTATTTCAATTGCTATAGAAGATGAGAAAATATAGAAACACGATTTTCTATGTGGTTTTGATCGGTACATTACTCGCCGTAATGTATTGGGTGATTCGTTTGGGAACACAGCTAGAAGCTCCAGAGCTTCTTCGGGGAGAAAAAACAAATAATGGTGCTTGGGAGGATTTTATATCTACCTTATTCGATAGTCTGCAGCATCCATTAGCGATATTGTTGGCTCAAATTGTAACGATTATTATCGCGGCGCGTATCATGGGCTGGATTTGTATTAAGATTAAACAGCCCGTCGTTATAGGCGAGATGCTCGCAGGGATTATATTGGGGCCTTCGTTATTGGGTGTTTATTTTCCAGGATTCTCCCATACGCTCTTTCCAATAGAATCGTTGAGTAATTTGCAGTTTTTAAGTCAAATCGGACTGATCTTATTTATGTTTATCATTGGTATGGAGTTAGATTTGAATGTGCTACGGAATAAAGCGCACGACGCTGTGGTCATTTCTCATGCAAGCATTGTGATTCCATTTACCTTGGGAATCTCATTGGCCTATTTTTTATACCTGTTCCATCCACCTAAAAATGTAGAATTTTTATCCTATAGCTTGTTTATTGGTATTTCAATGAGTATCACCGCATTTCCTGTTCTTGCTCGAATTATACAAGAGAGGGGGTTGCAGAAAAGCAAGTTAGGTGCAATGGCGATTACCTGCGCTGCGGCAGATGATATTACAGCTTGGTGTATTTTGGCTGTGGTAATTGCCATTGTAAAGGCAGGTGATTTTGCCAGTGCTTTGTATTTAATCGGCTTGGCTATTGGTTATGTGTTCGTTATGATCAAAATCATTAGACCATTTTTAAAGCGCGTAGGGGAGGTGAAGGGAAGTAAAGAAGCTTTAAGTAAACCTGTTGTAGCGATTTTCTTTATCGTGTTGTTGTTATCTTCTTATGCGACCGAAGTGATCGGTATCCACGCACTTTTTGGCGCATTCATGGCGGGTGCGATTATGCCTGAAGGAAGTCGATTTCGAACAGCATTTATTGAAAAAATCGAAGATGTAGCGACCTTGTTGTTGCTACCATTATTCTTCGTCTATACAGGGCTGCGGACGCAGATTGGTTTGCTTAATGACCCTCATTTGTGGATAATCACCGTTGGTATTATTTTGGTAGCGGTGATTGGTAAATTTATGGGTAGTACATTAGCGGCACGTTTTGTCGGTCAAAGTTGGAAAGATAGCCTAAGTATTGGTGCATTAATGAACACGCGGGGTCTGATGGAGCTTATTGTACTCAACATTGGATATGATCTTGGCGTATTAAGTGCAGAATTATTTTCGATGATGGTTGTTATGGCCTTAGTAACCACTTTTATGACAGGACCATCCTTAGATCTTATCAATTTTCTTTATCGACCCCGAAAAACGCTCATGCGGGAAGATCTGCAGGATAAATCAAAATTTAAGATTCTATTGTCTTTTGCAAAAAGTAATACTGGGATTTCACTTTTATATCTGGCTAATGCTTTAACATTGAAATCAAAAAAAAATGCTGAAATTACGGCGCTGCATATTGAACCTTCCAATGAGTTACATCACTATGAAGTGGAAACCCAAGAGTTAGATAGTTTTCGTGAAATAAAGCAGGTTGCTCAGCAACTTGATCAACCGATTAAGACCGTATTTAAGATTTCGAGTGATATTGATAGTGGAATTGTTCAGACGTCCAACGAAGGCGATCATGATCTGCTCCTCTTGGGTGTAAGCGAATCTATTTATGAGGGTAGTTTATTGGGAAGGTTTTTAGACTTTACGACACGAATTATAAACCCCGAGAAGTTATTCCATACAGTTACAAATGCCGAATCACCCTTTACAACATTTGACAGAAATCAACAGATCAATGCCAAAGTGAGTGCCATGGTGGGCGTTTTGATTGACAAAAACTTTGTGAAAGCAAGGCGAGTGACCGTTCCCATTGTCTTGGAGAACGATGAATTTCTCTACGAAATGATACAGCGCTTTATCCATCATTCAGATGCTCAAGTTATTGTTTGGGACGTAAATCAAGTCTTGAGAACCAATGCGGGTTTTAAAGAGAAACTTCGGCAATTGGAACAACTTGTACCAAATCATCTGACTATAACTGAAAAAGCGTTAGACAGTGATACCTGGCAGGAGCAGGATCTCATGTTGATCAGCTTGCCCAGCTGGAACAAGATTATCAATAAGAAAGTACATTGGCTTTCTGCTACACCGTCAACGTTGTTGATGGCTGATCGTAAGCCCTAAAAAAAGTAGCCTTAAACAAAAAGCCCT
>DGIS01000025.1:78018-111991 GCA_002386525.1 Sphingobacterium sp. UBA4616 | reverse complement strand
AGGGCTTTTTGTTTAAGGCTATGAATGCTTATTTACTTGTTTTTTCTATTTTGATCTTTAATCCGATCAGTTTTTCAATATCAGCCAGATAAGGTCTTTCTTCCACATCACAGAAAGAGATTGCTTTTCCTTCGAGTCCGGCCCTTCCTGTTCTTCCGATGCGATGAACATAGGTTTCAGGTACATTAGGGAGATCATAATTGATAACGAGGGGAAGTTGTTCGATATCGATTCCTCTTGCAGCAATATCGGTGGCAATTAATATTTTTAGATGATTGTCTTTAAATTCACCCAGTGCCTTTTGTCTGGCATTTTGAGATTTATTTCCGTGAATGGCTGCTGCTCTCAAACCATTTTTCGCAAGTAGCTTAACAATTTTGTCGGCTCCGTGTTTTGTTCTGGAGAATACGATCGTACGTTCCTGTTTAAGTTTTTTTAATAGGACCGTTAGCAATTTGATTTTATCCTTCTTTTCAACGAAAAATACCGATTGATTTACTTTTTCGGCTGTTGAGCTTACCGGAGTAACGTCAACTTCCAAAGGTTTATTCAATATTCCATGGGCAAACTTACGGATGTTGGGAGGCATTGTTGCCGAGAAAAATAGTGTTTGTCTCTTTGACGGAATCTTAGCTAGGATCTTTTTTATATCATGTATAAAGCCCATGTCCAGCATGTTGTCGGCTTCGTCCAATATGAGCATTTCGATCTTATCTAGAAAAACGATCTTTTGGTTTATTAGATCCAGTAAGCGCCCCGGGGTAGCCACCAGGATATCAACGCCCTTTTTTATTTCTTTGACCTGTTTTTCTTGGCTTACTCCGCCGAAAATAGTGCAATAGTTTAATTTTAGATATTTTCGATATAAATTTATATTATCTCCGATTTGAATAGCCAGTTCACGTGTTGGCGTAAGAATCAGTGCCCTAATCGGAACGAATTTACCTGATGTCTTGGTTTCTTCAAGGCGTTGTAAAAGGGGGAGTGCAAAAGCGGCAGTTTTCCCTGTGCCCGTTTGTGCACACCCAATCAGATCGTTTCCTTTCAGTACAATTGGAATCGCCTTTTGTTGAATTGCTGTGGGATGTGTATAGCCTGTTTCTGTTATTGCTTTTAAAAGCGGATCGATTAAACTGAGTTGTTTAAATTCCATGCGTAGTATGTTCGAATTTGTCTTAAATAAAACCTTTTCAAATCATATGCTTTTTATTTGAATGCCAAAAGTCTTCAACGAAAAAGTATAAGATTAATGAAAGTTGTAAAGGAAGAATAGGAAAAAGAAATGGGATAAGTCATCATGAATTACCCCATTTAACAAGAAAGTGTATTTTTTGGATTACGCCAATTTTACATTTGTAGCGCTGATCCCCTTTGGAGTTCTTTCTACATCATAAGTAACAACGTCGCCTTCAGATACTTGGTTTTTAAGCGCAGAAACGTGTACGAAAACATCTGCACTACCATCCTCTGGTGTAATAAAACCAAAACCTTTAGTTTCATTGAAAAATTTAATTTTACCTGTATTCATTATTTTTAATTAAGTGCGGCAAGTTAGGTATAAAAAACCATTAATCGCTCATTTTTTTTGATGAATTACAAAATGTGTTGTTCAGTTGACTAATTTTCATCGTCTATGTAAACTTTCGTTAGGTTTGTATATATATATTTTACAATGCGTATTGCAGGCACCTAAATTCATTTTTGTAATTTCATCGAAGCAATTTGCTTTTTATAAAAAAGGGAGCATTTCTCAATAAGGTATTCATCGGGGCGTATGTATTCATATCGATCACCTCGGCAATGCGCAAATAACAATTTTTAAACCATTATCTAATGAATAGAAAAGATTTTATTAAATCGTCCACTGTTTTGGCTGCATCATCGTTTTTCTTAAATGTCCAAGGTTCCAGTTTATTAGATCAGTCTATTCGAGTTGGACTGATTGGTGTAAATGGCATGGGCTGGTCAGATTTGAATTCATTATTAAAGAATGACGGGATTGTGTGTACGGCTCTTTGTGACGTAGATGATAATATTCTTAAAAAGAGAGCGGAAGAGCTGCGGAAAAGAAACATACACGTCGAAACTTTTGTGGATTATAAAAAGATGCTCCAGAGCTCACGTGTGGATGCAGTGATCATTGCAACGCCGGACCATTGGCATTGCCTGCAAATGGTAGATGCTGTCAATGCAGGAAAGCATGTGTATGTAGAGAAGCCCATTGGCAACTCTATTCTTGAATGTCAATTAATGGTTCAGGCTGCGAAAAAAAATAAGGCTATTGTTCAGGTTGGCCAATGGCAAAGAAGTCAGCAACATTTTCAAGACGCTATTGATTTTGTTCATTCTGGAAAATTGGGCAAAATAAGATTAGTAAAGGCTTGGTCCTACCAAGGGTGGAAAAGTGCTATTCCCGTTGTACCTGACGAACCAGTTCCGGCGGGTGTTCATTATACGGAATGGCTTGGACCGGCGCAAAAAAGACCATTTAATTTGAATCGATTTCATTTTAATTTTCGATGGTTTTGGGACTATGCGGGTGGCTTGATGACCGATTGGGGGGTACATATGTTGGACTATGCTTTACTTGGTATGAACGTTTCCGATCCAAAGTCTATTATGGCCTCAGGGGGAAAATTTGCTTTTCCAGATGACGCTGGACAAACGCCGGATACGATGACGGCCGTGTACGAGTTTGAGGGTTTTAATATTCAATGGGAACATGCCAAAGGAATTGATCTTGGTCCATATAACCGCAACCACGGTGTCGCATTTATTGGTAACAATGGTACGCTGGTTTTAAACCGGTCGGGATGGGAGGTGATTCCGGAAAAGGGGCGGATGGAAGCGGTCGCTATGCAACCTTCTTTAGACGACGGACTAGACAAGCACATGGAAAATTTCGTCACTGCCATTCGTCAACGTAATCCGCACTTACTTCATGCACCAATTGAAGTTGGCGCCCATATTGCCATCTTTTCTCAGCTGGGAAATATAGCATTCAGGACAGGACAAAAGCTCTATTGGAATAAAGAACAACAGAATTTTACGGATAAGAAGGCAAATCAGTACTTAGCATCGATTTATCATAATGGGTATAAATATCCAAAAGTATAAAGCATTGCGACCGGTTGTTGATTAAAATGAATAATCAACAACCAATGGATCATTTCTGTACATCTTTGAGGACAAATTCATTTGCAAGATCGATCTCCTCACGATTGATGCTATGACCTCCGTTTGAATATATCGCGAGCTTTACGTTCGCATTCATTTTTTCGAAGATGGATGCTGTTGTTTTGACACGTTCTAATGGAACGTGAAAATCAGGATCGCTAGTGCCGAGTAGAATTGGAGTCTGTGCAAAATCTCCGCTGTAATTCTCGTGGTTAATTTCCTCACCAATCACGCCGCCGATAATTGCGACAGCACCTCCATAATGCTGTGCATGGCGTGCAAGATATTCGAGCGTTAAGCAAGCTCCTTGAGAGAATCCGAAAAAATAAATGTCTTTGGCGAGGATTCCCCGCGCTAAAGCCAGTTGAACGGTATGATCGATTAAGGTCAGTGCCGCACTCAACCACGGTTCGTTCTGTTGAACCGGAGCAATAAAAGAGAAGGGATACCAACTTTGATTTTCAGCTTGTGGTGCCAGCAGTGCAAAATTATCGACCTGAAGATACGATGACAGGCTAAGTATATCTTCGGCACTTCCGCCCCGACCATGGATCATGATGATCGCTTTTTTTGCCTGTTCTAAATTGTGGCCGGCTCTCTTTATGTTTATTGGATGACTCATGTTGCGTTTTCTTTTTTGATAATTATGTCGTTCTTCTAAACCAAATATCTTGATAGCGCTCGGGATGACGATGAAATTGTGCATTTACATAAGGACATAATGGAACAATTTTCATGTTGTTTTCGCGGGCATAAGATACGAGCTTTTCAAGAAGTATTTTTGCAAATCCTCTGCCCTCATACGCATTATTTACCTCGGTGTGGTAAACAACGAGATTGCCATCGATGATCGCAATGTTCATTAAGCCGGCTTTATGATTATCGGAGAATAATTGCAGTTCGCCACGTTGATTTTTGTCCAGGATAATTTCAGTTCTTTCCATAGCTCTTTTTTTGCAAGTGATATTGATATGATTTAGTTATCTAGTCTATTTTCGGTAATATTTCTTCAATTTGTAATCGATGGCTTTCATACTGCTTTGGCAATTTGAGTGCCGAACCTAAACTTGATAAAGGTTCATCCGCTGTAAAGCCGGGGTTATCGGTAGCGATTTCAAAAAGTACGCCTCCTGGTTCACGAAAGTATAACGAGAAAAAATAGTCTCTATTTATTTTAGGCGTGATATCTAATCCTGCTGAAAGTATTTTTTCGCGGTACTCCATCAAAACGTTATCGTCTTTCACGCGAAATGCGACATGATGGTTTGTACCGGCCGCATTTTTGCCGTAGGTCATATTTTCATCTGCGATGATGTCGACGATGTTGGCCGTGGCTATACTGTCCGTCGTCAATCGATAACGATTGTCAATCTGCCGGCTAAGCGTATAGCCTAAAATATCGGTCAGTATTTTTAAGGTTGGCTCGGCCTTTCTTAATGAAAGCGTGACATTATGAAAGCCTTTTAAAGCATTTTCTGCTTGGATATCGGTGGTTGTCCAAGGATTTCTTGGGTCATTTGTTTCAATAAATTGAAGCTGCAACCCGTCAGGATCATTAAATGAAATTAGTCTCTCTCCAAAAATCTCACCTTCTATCCAATGGATCTGATGTTGTGTTAAGCGATTTCCCCAAAAATCTAGACTGCCTTTCGGTACAGAATAGCCGATGTGGGTAGCCATTCCTGCACCTGATGCTCCTTTTCCGATACCTTCCCAGGGGAAAAAAGTAAGGATAGTACCAGGTTCTCCCAATTCATTGCCGAAGTAGAAGTGGTAAGTGCCGGGATCGTCAAAGTTTACCGTTTTCTTTACAAGACGGACACCCAGTACTTGCGTATAAAAATCGAGATTTCGTTTTGCATTATCGGCTATCGCAGTAATGTGATGCAATCCTAATATTTTATTTTCCATATTAACGTATTATGTTTTCTTGACTAATGTAAAGTTACGCCAACCCAAAGGAAGTTTTATTGAACTAGATTAATAAAATCAATTGTGTATCAATAACGGTATCTCTGTAAATTAAAGTTGGAAAATAACTTATTTATTAGGAATATAGGCGATGAATTTTTGCCATACAACAACTATTCTTCGCAGTGTTTGTTCTTAATAAAACATTATTTGATCAATTTCTTTATTATTTACGCGGCGTTCAGTAATGTTTTTGTTAACTTCACAGTGATAATAAACCTGATCTAAATACTGGAGATAAATGGTAAATAATGTTTTTCCTGAAAATGAGTTAAGAAGGATAGAAAAACTGAAATCCTATGAGTTAATGGGGCTCGGGAAAGACCCGGAATTAGATGTTTTTGCGCAGGCAGCCTGTTTGATTACAGATTGTCCTGCTGCTCTAATTGCCATGATGGAACAAGAAACGCAACGTATTCAGAGTTGCGTTGGGATAGCGTTGGACACTGTGGACAGGAAGAATACCGTCTGTCAGTATACGATCATGAGTAAAGAAGTGCTCATCATTGAAGACACTTTTAACGATGTTCGCTCTTCTTCCAATCCCTTGATTCGCGAGGGAAATATCCGTTTTTACGCGGGGGTCCCGCTTTTGGACGATGATGGTGATGCGCTTGGGACAATTTGCGTGATTGATTTCCATCCCAAACAGCTTTCAGAGAAACAGGTCAGCTCCCTGGCAGAATTAGGCAAGGCAGTGACCAAGATATTACTGGGAAAGCATCGAAAAAAACAGGCGGGTTATTTCGCTGAAATTTTTCATTTGACCAACAATATCATTTGTGTTTTGGATGATATGCACAATGTTAAAGATGTTAATCCTGCATTTAGTAAAGTTTTGGGATTGTCCCGCTCGGACAGCTTAGGCAAATCTATTTTCACTTTATTGGGTGATACTGAAGAAAAATTAGCATTCGACTTGAACCGGGTAGCGGAAACAAAATACGGTATCCAAAGCAGTAGTACGACTCGAATGGAGAACGGCCAAATGGTGGAGATTGAATGGAATTTTAAATTTGATGCAGTCAACCGTGATATTTTGGCTTTTGGCAGAAATGTGACAGCGGAACGGGAAGAAAAACTGAAACTGGAAAATTCTGAGCGTAGATTCCGTAGCTTTTTTGAAAATGCCATTGGCCTGATGAGCATGCATGATATGGAAGGCAATATTTTATCAGTTAATGAAAAAGGAAGAGAGTTATTAGGTTATTCCAAAGAGGAGGTCAAAGGACTTAATCTAAAAAACTTGGTCCCGGCTCATCATGTTGCTTTAGTCGCAGATTATCTTCAACGTATTGCGAGCAACCGAGAGGATTCAGGAATGATGGTTTTGCAAACAAAAGATGGTGAAGATATCTCTTGGCTTTATCATAACATGCTAGAAACTGATGAAAATGGAAAGTCTTACGTTGTCAGCACTGCGTTAAATATGACGGATCGGCTACGGCTTGAAAATGATCTTTTGCATACCACGCAGATCTTAGAACAGACAAATGCTGTCGCTCAAGTTGGTGGATGGGAGGTAGACCTGGTTAACAATAAGGTCTATTGGTCGGATTCTACAAAGCTTATCCATGGTGTACCTCTTGATTTTACACCGGATTTTGAGCATGCTATCGGATTTTATGAACAGGAGAGTCAGGGCACATTGCGACGAGTATTTGAAGAGGCAATTGCTTCCAGGACACCTTATGATACGGAATTACGTCTACTAAAGCAAAGCGGCGAGTCGATTTGGGTACGCGTAAAGGGTATTCCCGAATTTGAAAATGATTTATGCAAACGTGTGTATGGAATTATACAGGATATCGATCATAGTAAATCGCTATTTCTGGAATTAGAACGCAAAGAATCGATGTTACGCGCCTTTGTAGATTACGTTCCGGCTTCTGTTGCTATGTTTGACCGTGATTTTAACTATATTTCGGTTAGTAATCAATGGTTGGAAGACTTTCATGATGGGGCCAGTTTACCGACTAATAGTAACTTTTTCGATCTTTTTCCTCATATTCCGGAAAATAGAAAAAAAATATACCGCGATGCTTTGGGTGGCATACCTTATAAGAATAGGGATGAGATTATTCAGGCTGGTGGATTGGCCGAAGCGCAGCATTTCAATTGGGAAGTTAGACCATGGCATCTTGCTGATGGAAGTATCGGCGGGATCATTATTTTTACGCAGAACATAACAGAGTCAGTAAAAATAAATGATGAATTGAAATTAGCAAAAGAACTAGCCGTGCTAGCCAGTAAAGCAAAGTCCGAATTCCTGGCCAATATGAGCCACGAAATTCGAACACCTTTAAACGGGGTGATCGGATTTTCGGACTTATTGCTGAAAACGCCATTAAATGATACGCAGTTGCAGTATCTTGGCTATATCAATGAATCGGGGAATAGCTTGCTCAATATTATTAATGACATTTTGGATTTTTCAAAAATTGAATCCGGAAAACTTGAATTATTTGTTGATAAATATAATATATATGATGTAGCTAATCAGGTTATTAATGTTGTTCTCTATCAAGCCCAGCGAAAGGATGTCGAACTGCTTCTGAATATTGAGCAGGGGCTACCCGCTTTTGTTTGGATTGATGAATCACGTATCAAGCAAGTATTGGTGAATCTGTTGGGCAATGCTGTGAAGTTCACAGAAAAAGGCGAGATCGAATTTAAGATCAGTAAGCGCTATAATAGCGAGGATAAATTAGCGCTACGTTTTGAAGTCAGAGATACTGGTATTGGAATTCCGCCCGACAAGCAACAACGTATATTTGATGCTTTCACCCAAGAAGATAGTTCCGTAAGTAAACGTTATGGTGGCACCGGACTTGGTTTGACAATCTCTAACAACCTGTTGAAATATATGGGAAGCAAACTGAATTTGGTGAGCAAAATGGGCGTCGGGTCCACATTCTTCTTTGATATTGAGGTCCGATTTGAAGAACAGGAGGATATAGATACAGAACTGCCTTTAAATCGTGTCCTTGTTGTTGATGATAACGCTAATAATCGGATCATTCTTCAACATATGCTATCGTATAAGAACGTCGACTCTGTACTCGCGGCTAATGGTATGGAAGCTTTACAGTTATTGATGAAAGGTGAAAGGTTCGATGTTATTTTAATGGACTATCATATGCCGATATTATCGGGCCTAGAAACGATCGGTAAAATCAAAGAACTCTTTCTGAAGCAAGAGGAAGGCATTCCATTGATTGTGTTGCATACCTCATCGGAAGAGCATGAGGTGATTTCGGCATTCCGACAGGAAGAGCATTCTTTCTGTTTGCTTAAACCCATTAAGTCAGAAGAGTTATATTCAACACTTCGCCGAGCGATCCAGCAAAATAGGCAAGAAGCCGTCCAATCAAAAGCTAATGAAAATTTGTCTGTGTCTTCAGATTTTTATCATAAGGAAATTCAGGTCTTATTGGCAGATGATAATGCGGTCAATATGGCGCTCAATTTGCGCATTATGGCCAGTATAATGCCGGGTGCACGCCTGACAGAAGTGTCTGATGGCGCTCAGGCCATTGAGGCCTGTAGGAAGAAGACATTTGATTTTATTTTAATGGATGTTCAGATGCCTGAGGTCGATGGTATTGAAGCTACCAAACAGATTCGCCAGATTAAAGGTTACGCCGAAACACCTATAATTGGTGTTACAGCCGGTAATATTTCGGGAGAAAGGGAACGCTGTCTAGCGGCGGGGATGTCCGATTTTTTAGCTAAGCCTATTCGACAACAAGATTTGTACATAGCGTTGGATAAAGCAATATCCGGTACTCCTATTGCTGACGACGCCTCCGAATTAGCACACGGCGATCAACATTTAGACATGCATCGCTTGGATGAACAGGCCGGTGATGATCCTGCATTTTTAGCTTTTTTTCTGGATTTGGTCGTACGGGAGATAACAGGGGCTAGAAAGCAGCTACAGGTGGCAATCCATGCAGATGATTTTGTCCATGTCAAGGAGCTGCTACACAAATTGCGGGGCACTGCTTCAACAGCAGGGCTTGTCAAATTGGCCGAGATGACAAAAGAATTGGAAACAAGTTCGACCATTGAAACTGATCTTGCGAACGCTTTCAGAGCAATTGAACAAGAAATGGATATAGGTTTGGAACTCATTACAAAAATTTTAAATAAATAACGCTATGTTGATTTTAATAGCTGAAGACGACGAATTGATATTACGTACTGTTGAACACAAGTTGGTAAAAGAAGGGCACGAAGTAGTGTTGACCAGAAATGGTCGTGAAGCGATAGAGAAAATTAATGAACTGGATTTGGATTTAATTGTGACGGACATTATGATGCCTTTTGCTTCTGGTATTGAAATCCTTTCGGCGATTAAGCGTGTTGGAAAGGAGATTCCAGTCATTGTATTGTCGAGTATGGGCCAGGAGGAGGTTGTGGTCGATGCCTTCGATTTAGGAGCATCAGATTTTATGGTTAAGCCATTTAGTCCAAACGAGCTCATTCTCAGAATAAAACGCCTAAAAAATAAATAAACAATATGTATCACCATATCGCACTACATGAACTTATTCTTGCGATAGTTATCGTGTTGATCTTAGTACTGTTGTTGATTATTACAGTATTGGGTTACAGCTTCTATAGTTATCGAATACTTCATAATAAGCAATCTTGGAGAGAAATCATCGAGCATAAGATTATGGAGACAATCGTAGGGAATGATGACCGTAGTGATAGCGATAAGGAATTTGCGGAACATTTAAAGGAGCCTTCATTTCGGGCACTTTTTTTAGATGTACTGGTTGATTCGGATAGAAAATTTTCTGGTGGTGCTAAACAATCGATTAATAGGCTGTTTCGTGATTTTGAACTCGAGGATGAAGCCTGGCGGAAACTCAGGCATCGCAGCGGCTATTTGGTAGCCGGCGGTGTTCAGGAGCTTGCAGCGATGAATGTTGAAGCTGCAATACCTGAAATCATGGCGAAGTTGAACGATCCCCGAACTGCTGTTTATCAGGAGGCCCAATATGCAATTGTCAGTTTTAAGGGATACGAAGGCCTTGGCTTTTTGGAGCATTTCGATAAGCCGTTATCAGATTGGCAACAGTTGCGCTTATTGTATTCCATTCATGATATACCGGAACAATCTGATTTGCAAGTTGATCATTGGATTAATAGCACAAATGATTCGGTTGTTGTATTCACTTTACGTCTAATCCGAAAATTCAGATTGATGACCCTCTATACGGCGGTTCATAACCTGTTGGCTCACCCATCGACGATGGTTCGTGTACAGGCTGTAAGAACTTTACAGGCCATCGAGCATCGTGGGACAATTCAGCAATTTATACAGAGTTTCGATCTGCAGCCACTCGCAGTGCAGAATGAGATTCTGAAAGCGATGAAGATAGCCAAGAGTAAAGAAAGCGAGCATTTTCTTAAAGAACTACTGTGGAATCATCCCCAAGTATCAATTAAAATTTCTGCCGCCGAAGTACTTGTCGTTCTTGGAGAAGAACACTATTTGCAGGAGGTATCACAAGCTGGAGATACCTACGACGAACTTAGACGAATTATTAAACACGCTTTGCAAGAGAAAAAATGTTAGAGTTTTCCCATATCGTATATGAAATTATAGTTTGGTTATTTTTGCTTTATTCCGGGGCGGTATTTCTTATTTATACTTGGATAGGATTATATGCTTATGGAGCTGTGTTTCGTTACAAACATGATAATACGTTTACGGACTATAGTATTATTGCCACCAATCCCAATGCACCTACATTCAGTCTGATTGCACCAGCCTATAACGAGGGCATGACCATCGTTGAGAATGTGCGGTCCTTATTGTCGTTGTATTACCATAATCTAGAAATTATTATCGTAAATGATGGGAGTAAGGATGATTCTATATCAAAATTGATCACGTCTTATGAACTTGAACCGACGTCTTTCTTTGTTCAAGGAAACATTGAGACGAAGGAGATACGGGGAATCTATAAAAGTAAAAACCCGGCTTTTAAGAAGCTGATTGTTGTAGACAAAGCGAATGGCGGCAAGGCGGACGCGCTTAACGTTGGGGTGAATATCTCTTCTGGAGATTATATCGTTTGTATTGATGTGGATTGTATTTTAGAACAGGATGCGATTTTAAAATTAGCGAAGCCATTTCTAGAACAAACTGACAAACGCGTTATCGCTTGCGGTGGCGTTATCCGTTTGGCCAACAACTGTAACGTCGTGGATGGGTCTGTTGTGGATGTTAATTTGCCAAAGTCTTGGTTGGCGCGCACGCAAGCTTTAGAATATATCCGTGCTTTCATTTTAGGGCGAATGGCTTGGTCTAGAGCTTCGGGATTAATTCTGATTTCAGGTGCATTTGGCGCTTTTGACCGCGAGATTGTGTTGGCTTGTGGAGGCTACGACAGAAATACGGTTGGGGAGGACATGGAGCTTGTTGTTCGTATGCGTCGCTATATGGAAGATCAAAAGCAGGCTTATGAGGTCGTTAATATTCCTGATCCCTTATGCTGGACGGAGGTGCCAGAGTCTAAGGAGGTGCTGCGCAAGCAGCGTAATCGTTGGATGCGCGGCACTATGGAAACCTTATGGAAGCATCGCAAACTCATGTTCAATCCGAAGTATGGCCGTTTCGGTATGGTTAGCATGCCTTATTGGTTTTTCTTTGAATTTTTGGGCCCCATTGTCGAATTTACAGGTTACATTGTCTTTCTGATCTTTTTTATACTCGGAATCATCAACTGGTCATTTTTCTTTGCACTTTTTGCACTACTTATTGCTTCGGGAATTTTGTATTCAATCTATGCGATCCTGGTTGACCTTGTTAGCCACCAGGTCTATTCAAAGAAGCGCGACCTTTCGACGTTAATAACTACCGCCATCCTAGAACCACTTTACTTTCACCCCATTGTTGTTAAAGCTGGCGTACAAGGGGTGGTTGACTACTTTCGTAAGCAGCATGGCTGGGGAGAAATGACTCGACAAGGCTTTCAGCAGAAGGATGTGAATGAATCGGTTTGGAAATACATCGGTCAACGTTTGAATCGGTCGTTAAAAAGCTTGGGGCCGGTGATGGTAATATTCGTCGCGCTCTACCTGTTATCCGTTGGTGTAGAATGGTGGTGGTACGGCCGTCGATTTGTTCAGCTTTCGGAGGTCCATGCAGGCAAATACCTTTTTTTGGACAATATCTTATTTATTTTCCAATCATTAGCCTGTTTGGGCATGGGTTATTTATTGCTTCAATTTATAAGCAGTTTCTGGGCTAGAGTACTGATCGTCATTTCTTTTTCGTTTATTGTCGTCATGCAATTTATCTTATTTCTCTATTTTGGTGAATCGAGAAATTTGCTTGGAGCTGATATGTTCTACTACAGTTCGGAAGAGATGAAGCAAATTTTGGAGGCTAGCGGTATGTTGAGTTTTACTAATATTGCGTTGCTTTTATTATTGATAGTGATTTCTTGGGTTCCCCTTTGGATTGCGAATAAGCAAACGTTCAAGAGTTCCTATGTGGGTATTTCTTTGTTATCTTTAGGCGTTGTATCGTTCTTTTTGTCTTCAAGTTCACTTTTGGGCAGTAGCACAGAAAAGGATGAGTTTGTGGCAAACGCAAGCCGTAGTAAATGGCGTTATTTCTTTAATTCCAATTTATCAAATTATGTGGATGAGCATCCGGGTATGCTCGCAATGTTCCATAAAGAGGAGGAGGATACAAAGGTGTTGGACACTAAATTTCCTTTTTTGAAAAAAGAAGATACCAAAGATTTTCTAGGAACACACCTTCAGAAAACGACGAAAGTGCCCAATTTAGTTATTCTCGTCATTGAGGGGTTAGGGCATGCCTATAGCGCTGAAAATGGCTATATCGGTAACTTCACGCCTTTTATCGGTAGATTGAAACAACAATCGCTGTATTGGGACAATAACATGAGTTCTTCAGGGCGGACATTTTCTGTTCTGCCTACGATAACAGGCTCACTACCTTTTGCTATGCACGGTTTTTTAGAGCAGGATACCTTACCAGACAATTTCAATCTATTTAATATTCTAAAGAGCAATGGATTTAATACTGGTTTTTTCTACGGCGGTCATTCAAATTTTGATTTCATGAAGAAGTTCATGGATTATAATAAAATTGATATGCTCATTGATCAGGCAGCATTTGGTCCTCCGTATAAGAAATTGCCTGAAAAAGGAGGGGAAAGTTGGGGATATGAAGACCAAGCTGTATTTAGTAAGCTTCTTGAGGTACAGAAAGTGCAGCAACAGCCCTATTTCCATGTGCTTTTGACCTTATCTACACATAATCCATTTTTGATTAATAACGCGGCACATTATGAGCAATTATTTGATCAACGTATGGCGACGTTGAACCTTAAGGCAGAACAAAAAAAGTGGGCTTTAGAAAACCGTACGCAGCTGGTCTCGGTGTTGAATTTGGATGATGCGATGGAACAATTTTTTGAATCGTACAAAAAGAGAGCAGATTTTGCAAATACGATTTTTGTCATCACTGGCGACCATGCGATGCCAGAGATACCTTTACAAAGCAAAATTGATCGCTATCATGTTCCGCTATTGATTTATTCGCCACTTTTAAAGGCTCCTAAGACTTTTCATCATTTTGTCAGTCACTTTGATGTTGCACCTTCCGTATTGGCTTACTATCGAGAGAACTTTGGCGTGAAAACTCCATCTCAAGTTACTTGGATAGGTGAGGGCCTCGATAAAGGGGCATCGGCACAGGGTAATGGCATCGGTATGATGCAGAGTAAAAATCAGTTGATTGATTTTGTAAGAGGTAATTACCATCTTTCCGACGGGCAATTGTATCAATTAGATGGTGTGCTCAATGAAGATATCGGCTCGGATAATGCGAAAGAGGAGGTTTCAAAGCGCTTTGAATTATTTAAGCGAAAGAATAAGCTATTTTATACACAAAAGCGACTTCTCCCGGATAGTGTCTATACCAATTATTTCAATCTGGCAGAAAAGCGCTAGAATTTTCGAATATAACCAAGGATGATGTCTAGTTGATTTCCTTTTTCTTTGGGACGGAATTCTTGGTTATAATAGGTGCCTGAAATCGAAAACAGATTGCTTTGCTTAACGGAGAAATTATATTCAGCCCCCACTTTGAACGTCTTTAATTTATAAGAAGCATTATCCAATAGATTGTTTCGGTTTTCTTCTGGGCTCAGACCGGTTCCAGCATTAAATCCAAAATAGTCGTTAGCCCCTTTGGTGTAATAACGTACTGTTCCTGTATACGATTGGGAGATATTTTTTTCACCAGGTGTGAGATAAGTCCTCAGATTGAACCACAAGTTTTGATAATATTTTCCTACTGAAGCCGTGTACATCCAGATATTGTCACTAAAATAAAGTTGACGATAACCAATTTCCCCTTCAAAGCTATTCGGAAGATTAGCATAAAGAGACAGTCCCGTTCTATATTTCGCAAAAATACCGACGTTATTGGAATAGCCCGCTCCGACATATAGGTAGAATATATTTGACAGACGCGGATAGGCCTCCATTTCAAACTGTACGCCATTTTCAGCAAATTTATTTGCATAATTGGTTCTAAAAATTACCGATCCTATTGGAGTCGCCCGCTTATAACTTAAGCCGATGATGTGCCAATTGTGATCAAATTGCTTGTCAAAATGAACAAAATTATAGGTCAGACCAATCGCATTTTTTGCTGTATACTCTTCAATATTTTTTGCCAATGCTCTGGCCTCCGTATTTTTTGGATTAATTGCCAACAAACTATGAATTGCCTTTTCGGCAGTTTCGTAGTGATCATTGCTATAGCTTATTTTGCCTTTTAGCAATAATAAATCCTGAGATTGCGGATGTATGCTTAGTCCTTTATCGGTAATTGCAATTGCTCTGTCAGCCTGATCGTTCCAATATTCAAGTGAAGCGTAGGCTAAAAAGAAATCCTCATCGGTGGTGTTTTTTCTATCCAGTTCTGTAAAGATGGCCCTTGCTGAATCTATCTTATCGGACCATGTATAAATGCGCGCTAAAAAAATATTGATATCCGTGTAGTCCGGTGCTTGAAGAAGAGCCTGTTTGGACAATTGAATCGCTTGTGGATAATCTTTTGAATCAAAAGCGACCTTTCGCGCTTTTGCAAAGAGATCGTCGGCAGTGAGTTTTGTCTCTTGTGCGATGGAGAATAAAGGTATAAGCGATAGGGAGAGTAATGGATAAATTACTTTTTTCATTCCGGATTGTATAGTTGACATTTAAGCTTGCTAATATATAAACTAAAATTAGCAAAATTTGTTTGTGCACAGTTGTTTTAAATAAATTTTTGAGCGCTCGTGAATCCCTCTAACCCATTTATGGAATACCGTTTAGGATCGACCGTTAGAATGAAAGTTTAGAAAACCGCCAATGCAAGGTATCGATAATGGTTAACTGGTTGCTGTCTACAGGTAAACCGGTTATTATTTTGAGTACTTGCATAGCCATCATGCTACCTATGATCCCTGGTAGTGGGCCAAGTACTCCATTTTTATCGCAATTTGGAACCTGATCGGGGTTTGGGGGGGGGGGAAAGATATCCAACAGGTTTTTACTGCCTTCAAAGTTAAAAACTGCCAGCTGTCCTTCAAAGCCGTATATGCTCCCATATACCAAGGGTTTATCGAGTTGCAAGCAGATTTGATTCAGGAGGTAACGCGTCGTGAAGTTATCCGAGCAATCTACTATTATTTGATAGGGAGCAAGAATAGCAGCTGCGTTGTGGGGTTCTATTTTTACCGGAACGGTATGAAAATCAATCGTACTATTATGCTCTCGAATATAGTCGTGGGCACTTTCAGTTTTCGTTTTGTGAATGTTGTTTTCGGAGTGAATGATCTGTCTATTTAAATTGTGGAGTTCAACGTGGTCAAAATCAGCCAGGCCAAGTTTACCTATACCTGCAGCGGCTAAATATTGAAGGACGGGACTCCCTAGCCCCCCCGCGCCAACAATCAATACCTTGGCATTCATGATTTTTCGTTGTCCGGAGACGCCAATTTCATCGATAAAAATCTGCCGGCTATAGCGCTCAAAAATGTTATCTTTTTTCATGTATTTAACGTACTATGCCAGCGAAATTGGTTTCCCAGTCTTTCATTACCGGCGAGTATCCCATTTTTCGGATTTGATTTTTTATTGTTTCCATATCCCTTTCATCGCTTACTTCAAATTGTTCTAAAGCTTGTGGATCGACAACATAGCCCCCGGGATTTGTTTTTGATGCAGCGCTCATCGTCGTTACTCCAATGGGTATAATATGATCTCTAAAAGTTTCGTTTTCCCTTGTGGAAATAGAGATTTCCAAATTTTCATTCCACAGGCGATATGCACAGATCAGCTGCAGTAGATCGCGGTCGGCCAAATGAAAATTTGGTGCCACAGAGCCAGCAGCTGGACGCAGCCGTGGAAAGGAAATTGAATAACGAGTCTGCCAATAATGTTTTTGTAAATAAGCAATGTGTGCGGTGGTAAAGAAACTGTCCACCCGCCAGTCTTCGAGCCCCAGTAATACACCCAATCCGATTTTATGGATGCCTGCCCGGCCTATACGATCAGGTGTATCCAAACGATAATCAAAATTTGACTTTTTTCCTTTGGGATGATATTGCTTATAAACTTCCCGGTGGTATGTCTCCTGATAAACCAAGATGGCATATACGCCAGCGGCATGCAATAACTCGTACTCGGATTGTTCCAACGGTTGTACCTCAATGGATATCTGGGAAAAATGGGACTTTAGAAGTTGAATAGCATGTAGGAAATAATTGATTTCAACAGTTTTGTTAGCTTCTCCGCTAACGAGGAGGATATGGTTGACTCCCATAGATTTAAGTGCCATCGCTTCCAGTAACAACTCGGTATCGCTGAGCGTCTTTCGCCTGATTTTGTTGTCCATGCTGAAACCACAATAAGTGCAAATATTTTGGCACTCATTGCTGAGGTAAAGGGGAGCATACAGCTGAATAGTTTTGCCGAATCGGCGCTGTGTGAGTTGTTGTGTCTTTTGAGCCATTTGTTCCAGATATGGAGCCGCTGCCGGAGCGGTAAGTGTGCCAAAATCATATAGGGTCAAATGATCCTTATTTAGCACATGCTGTACATCCCGATCTGTGGTGCTGTAAATTTGCATTTGGATTTCATCCCAGGAGTATTGATTGAAAAGCATTTTAAAATCGGTCATAATGCAATGATTAGTCTAACAAAAATGAAGTTAACGGGCTCGAAGCGACGGCATGTGCTCCGACCTTTCCTAAGCCGGCCTCATAGGCTCTTCGTCCAGCTGTAACCGCTTCTTTGAATGCTGCGGCCATGCGTACGGGGTTATTGGAAATGGCAATTGCCGTATTCACTAAAACAGCGTCTGCTCCGATTTCCATAGCTTTGGCGGCATCGGAAGGCGCTCCGATGCCAGCATCTATAACGACGGGTACGTTACTTTGTTCAATGATAATTTCAAGAAAGTCCAAAGTACGAAGTCCTTTATTACTGCCAATAGGAGCACCTAGAGGCATAACTGCTGCTGTGCCTGCATTTTCCAGCCTTTTACAAAGTACTGGATCTGCATGGATATATGGCATGACGACGAACCCCAATTTGGCCAACGATTCAGTTGCGCGTAAGGTTTCAATGGGATCAGGCAATAGATAGCGAGGATCGGGATGAATTTCCAACTTTACCCAGTTTGTTTCCAAAGCCTCTCGTGCAAGTTGGGCTGCGAGTACCGCTTCTTGAGCAGTACGTGCTCCCGAGGTATTGGGAAGCAAATGAATATTTTTCAGATGGAGGGCATTCAGGATATTATCGTCTACGGTGTTCTGATCGATGCGTTTGAGGGCCACGGTAACCAACTGGGAAGCCGAAGATTCAATGGCATGGCTCATTTCTGTGAGATTGCCGAACTTGCCCGTACCCAAAAATAACCTGGATTCAAATACGCGATCGGCTATGGTTAAATTGCTCATATTAAAATTTTGTTGATTGATGAAACGATTGCTGGATTATGGGTTATACGAGCGGAAAGTGCAATTCCATAAACTCCAGTTTGTAATAGCTGTTGAATGTCTTCGAGGTGGGCTATACCGCCTATCGCGAATATCGGGATAGGGGATAACCCTTCTCGTCTGACCTGCCTAATGATATTTTCATATCCGTCAAGCCCCAATACGGGACTTAGTTTTTGTTTTGTCGTCGTAAATCGGAATGGTCCAAGCCCGATATAGTCACAATTTTCGGTTATTCTTTGATTTACATCTGTAAAGCTATTGGCAGTACCGCCGATTATTTTTCCTGGCCCCAATAGCTTCCTTGCCGAAGCGATACTGCCGTCCTCCAGTCCGAGATGTACGCCGTCTGCGTCTACAGCCGCTGCAAGTCTAGGATGATCATTGATGATACAGGTGGCGCCGTATAGCGAACACACGTTTTTGATCTCTTCTGCCAATCTGTAAACATGCTCTTGGCGAGCTCCTTTCCACCTAACTTGTATCCATTTGACACCAGCATCAAGAGCCTTTAAAATATTATCTTTCTGTGCAGCTAATGTTTGTCCTTGTGATATGTATTGGAGTTTTTCCATAGTTTTTGTTGACATGCAATGAAATTTTGAATTGGGTCTGGATGCTGCCATAAAGCGCCATACAAAGCAATTCCATCTGCGCCTTCCTGCAATGGGAGGAGGCAGTTAGCTTGGTTTATACCGCCAAGTGCTATCAGACGAACCGTAAAATTAACGCGTTTTGGAAGTTGATTCAGTTGGGCATTATCTCGTCCGTATCCTTTTTTTGAAATACTCGGAAATATCGGACTGAGAAGAGCATAAGCCCAGCATTCATCCAGTTTGTTGAATGCCAGGATATCATGTACAGATGTTGAGCAAATAATTGGAGCGTTCATCTGACTGGAGGGGCTATGCTGTCTACTCCATTCATTTATATGAATGCGTGCGATCCCAAGTTCGGCCGACAGGTGAGGGTGGGAATGGAGGACCAACTTTTCAAGATATGCAGGATCTATTGATTCTACATATCTTGCCATTTGTAAGTCTGTAAAATGATATTTGCGTAAGTGCAGGAAATCGAGTCCCTTCTCAAAAAGTGTATGGAGAACCGCTTTTTCGGCATCTATGGTCTCTTCCGGCGTTAGTGCAATGATCATGAATAGATTTCTTTACCCTGTGCGATAAATTCTTGCGATTTTTCAAGCATACCCTGCGCTGCACTATCACGTATTTCTTGCGTAATTTTCATGGAGCAAAATTTGGGGCCACACATGGAACAGAAATGAGCGACTTTAGCTGCATCTGCAGGCAAGGTTTCGTCATGATATTCCCGTGCGGTATCCGGATCTAGTGAAAGATTGAATTGATCTTCCCATCTGAATTCAAATCTTGCTTTACTTAAAGCATTGTCACGATACTGTGCTCCAGGGTGTCCTTTAGCCAAATCAGCAGCATGCGCGGCTAGTTTGTACGTGATGACACCATCTTTAACATCTTTTTTATTGGGTAATCCGAGGTGTTCTTTTGGGGTAACATAACAAAGCATGGCACAACCGTACCAACCTATCATCGCGGCTCCAATGGCCGAAGTAATATGGTCATATCCCGGAGCAATATCAGTGGTAAGCGGGCCTAAGGTATAAAATGGAACTTCATTACAACATTCCAGTTGTTTGTCCATATTTTCTTTGATCAGTTGCATTGGGACGTGACCGGGGCCCTCTATCATTACCTGAACATCGTGTTTCCAGGCGATCTTCGCAAGTTCACCCAATGTTTCGAGTTCAGCAAATTGAGCCGCATCGTTGGCGTCCGCAATAGCTCCAGGGCGAAGACCATCGCCAAGTGAAAAAGCGACGTCATATTGTTTCATAATCGAGCAGATTTCATCAAAATGGGTATAAAGAAAGTTTTCTTTGTGGTGAAAAAGACACCATTTAGCCATGATGGAACCACCTCTTGAGACGATACCAGTTACCCTTGAAGCTGTAAGATGAATATAGCGAAGCAGTACACCTGCATGTATAGTAAAGTATGAAACACCTTGTTCTGCCTGTTCGATCAAGGTGTCTTTAAATATCTCCCAAGTAAGGTCTTCGGCTACCCCTTTTACTTTTTCTAATGCTTGATAGATTGGTACGGTGCCGATTGGAACGGGTGAATTGCGGATGATCCACTCGCGGGTTTCATGAATATTTTTACCTGTGGAGAGATCCATGATGGTGTCGGCCCCCCAACGGCAGGCCCAAACCGCTTTCTCAACTTCCTCTTCGATACTCGAGCTAACAGCACTATTGCCAATGTTGGCATTGATCTTAACCAGGAAATTACGGCCAATGATCATCGGTTCACTTTCAGGGTGATTGATATTATTGGGAATGATCGCTCTCCCGGCAGCGATTTCTTCGCGGACAAACTCGGGAGTAATCTTTTTTTTAGGTGTTCTGGCGCCAAAGTTTTCACCTGTATGCTGATGATCCATTCCAGGTGTGGTGGCTACTAGCTGCTCGATACGTTGATTTTCCCGGATAGCTACGTACTCCATTTCGGGGGTAATGATGCCTTTCTTTGCATAATGTAATTGGGTGACATTTCCGCCAGAAGTGGCCACCTTCGGTTTATGACTATAGGCAAATCGGAGCGCATCAAGCGTTGGATCAAAGAGCCTTTTTTGTCCGTATTGGGATGTGATGTTGGCTAGCTGGGTCACGTCCTGGCGATTCAATATCCATTGTTCGCGAAGCCGCGGGAGACCTTTTCGGATATCGATCTGAAAATCCTCATCGGTATATGGACCAGAGGTATCGTAGATTGTGATAGGGGGATTAATTTCTACTTGCCCATTGCTCAATTTGGTTGGACTTAAAGAAATTTGTCGCATAGCAACTTGAATAGGAAATAGCGTTCCAGGTACAAAAATTTTCTTTGAATTGGGAAAAGGGGATTGCGTAATTGTTTCAGCTGTCATTTTTCTGAATTGAAGTGAATGATTAGGGTGATTTTTTTGAAATCATTATCCGCCTTGCGATGCGGTTATTAAGATGATTTGATCGTGAGGATTGAGTGTTGTTGTAGCCCAATCTTCCTTGGGTATAACATGGTTGTTGATGGCAGCGGCAACACCTTGGGTTTTGCCAGATAATTCCAAGACCAATAGTTCCTCAAGTGAAAGAGGGGCGGGGTCGAAAAATCGAATTTGATGGTTTATTGTAAGTTCCATTCCTTAATTTTTTTGGTTAAACTTTAGGAATGGCTACACGAAGGTACAGCAATGCACCTGTTAGACAGCTCACTTTTCCCTACGCCAGTATGATCCGGATCAGGTTCTAAGGGTAAAATCTCAGCCTGCACAAGCAGACACCCCTAAAGTTAAAACGAAGATAGTATTATTTTTGTGAAAGTTGCAAGAATTTTAATTTAAATGCCTCACAGATAGATCAGGAAAGTGCAGGTCGCGATTTGGGAAATATTTAATATATTCGTTTTTTAATCAGCTAAAACAATTTAACAGTTACCGACAATTATACCCTTTAATGCGTAGGATTTTATTGACAATACTATTGTGTATGGCATGTACTGCATATGCACAATCTAAGAATAACTGCACTGCTGTACAGTTGACATGCGAACATCTGGTCAATCCGCTAGGCATTGACCCATCCCGTCCGAGACTAAGCTGGCGCCTTGAAGACCAGCGAAGGGACGCTTTACAACAAGCTTATCAGATTCTTTTAGGGCAAGATTCTCTTGCATTGTTACACGGGGCAAAAGCGCATTGGGACAGTGGAAAGCAGCTAAGTTCGGCGATGTTGGTGCAATATAATGGTACCGAGTTAAAACCGCGGACAAAATACTTTTGGCGAGTTAAAGTATGGGACCGAGACGGCATTTCCAGCGTTTCAGCAATAGCATCTTTCGAGACTGGAATGATGGGGAAGGATCTTTGGACAGGAAAATGGATCAGTGACAATAAAGATATCAATGCGCGCAACGCTCCGTATTTTAGGACTGAATTCACTGCCAAGAAGCGAATAAAATCGGCTCGTGCTTATGTTGCTGCTGCCGGATTATATGAACTTTCTATTAATGGCGTGCGCATTGGAGACCACCGTCTTGATCCCATGTATACGCGATTTGATCGTCGAACACTGTATGTGGTAGAGGATGTTACCGGACAACTTCAACAAGGTGCGAACGCGATTGGCGTCGTTTTGGGAAATGGATGGTATAATCATCAACCGCTGGCGGTATGGAACTTTCATCAAGCCCCATGGCGAAATCGGCCAACATTCTGTTTGGAGCTTAAAATCGAGTATACAGACGGCACACAGGAAACGGTCGTTTCAGATAAGCAGTGGAAAACAGCTTCCGGTCCAATTATCTATAACAATATTTACACGGGTGAGCATTACGATGCTCGAATTGACATGCCCGGGTGGGATATGCCAAAATTTGAAGATTCAGCCTGGCAGGCCGTTCAATATAGAACTGCTCCATCTACCTATATCGTTTCTCAACAAATGGTTCCGATTCGACTGGGAAAAGTATTCAGACCAAAATCAGTCACAAAGATTGACCACCGTACGTATGTTTTCGATATGGGGCAGAATATGGCGGGGATTACAAGGATTCAGGTAAAGGGGCCGAGGGGTACTGTTCTGCGTATTAAGCATGGTGAACGGTTACAGTCTGATGGCCGACTCGATCAGTCCAATATCGATGTTTACTATCTTGGCGATAAGGAAAGCGAGCCATTTCAGACGGATATACTAACCTTAAGTGGTCGCGATGATGAGTTTATGGCTAAATTTGGTTATAAAGGCTTTCGTTATGTCGAGGTTAGCAGCAGCGCGGCGATAGCTTTGGATAATTCTGCTGTGACTGCCTATTTTATGCACAGCGATGTTGAACCTATCGGACAGCTTAAAACATCCTCGGAATTGATTAACAAACTATGGAAAGCGACCAACAATGCCTATTTGTCGAATTTGCTGGGGTATCCTACGGACTGCCCGCAACGCGAAAAAAATGGTTGGACAGGGGATGGTCACCTGGCGATTGAAACTGCCCTGTATAATTTTGACGGTATTACAGTTTATGAAAAATGGCTGGCCGATCATCGTGATGAGCAACACGAGAATGGCGTATTACCAGATATTATTCCAACGGGTGGATGGGGGTATGGTACTGCGAATGGTCTTGACTGGACAAGCACCATCGCCATTATCCCTTGGCAGATCTATCAGTTTTATGGTGATCCGCGTGCATTGGAAGAATGCTACGATAATATTAAACGCTATGTCGATTATGTCGACGGCATCAGCCCCTCAGGCCTTACTACTTTTGGACGCGGAGATTGGGTTCCAGTTAAGGCTCAGTCCAATTTGGAACTGACGTCATCTGTTTATTTCTATGCTGATGCGACCATTTTGGCTGCAGCTGCAAAGTTGTTCGGAAAAACGGCAGACCATCAAAAATATGATCAACTTAGCAAAAGAATCAAGGCGGCAATTAATGCGAGATTTTTGAATGTTTCTAGTGGAATTTATAACAATGGAACACAGACGGAATTGAGTGTACCGCTCTATTGGGGAGTTGTCCCTGACGAAATGAAAGCGAGGGTTGCGGCCAATCTAAATAGGAAAGTTGAAGAGGCTCACTTTCACTTGGACGTAGGGGTATTGGGAGCAAAAGCCCTCTTGAATGCATTGAAAGATAACGGGTATGGGATTACCGCGTATAAAGTTGCGGTACAAGATACCTATCCGTCTTGGGGATGGTGGATTGTCAATGGGGCGACAACACTGTTAGAGAACTGGGATTTAAAAGCAACTCGGGATATTTCGGACAACCACATGATGTTTGGTGAAATTGGTGGCTGGTTTTTTAAATCTATCGGCGGGATTCTTCCTGATCCCGAACAACCTGGATTCAAAAACATACTGTTGAAGCCTATTTTTCCTCAGGAATTGAAAGAATCATCCATTTCTTACGAATCACCCTATGGTAAAATTTTATCTCATTGGAAATTAAGTGGTAATAAGATTGTATATGATGTTCAGATACCTCCAAATGCGAAGGCGACATTTTATCCTCCAAATAATGTAAGCAATGGTAATATTATTGCATTGAAGGCTGGTAAACACCGGTTGGAATTGGAACTCAAGTAACATTTTACTGGTATCAATCCTATTGTTTTTGATTGATACCAGCAAAAATATTTTATATTTGGAAGAAATACGTGGAACGATTTTACCTTTTTGAATTCATCTTCCAATATAGGAAATTGGAGTCAATCGTATCAAAATGAAATTTTCATCTTTTGGAAACTTGTCGTAATTAGTTGCAACCAAAAAAATAGAATATTTTTAAAGGCGTTCTTTGTCGGATAAATTGACTGTCTAAGTCATTATAGCGACGAGGAAATAAATACTAGCTAGATAATTGATAAAAATGGATACAAAATATCAAACAATTGATACAGCAAATTGGAAGCGAAGGGAGCACTTCGAGATTTACCGTGGGGATGTAAAATGTGGTTTTAGCCTTACAGTTAAGCTCGATATATCGGCGGTGGTCCAATTTGTAAAAATGCGCGGTTATAAGTTCTATCCTGTCATGATTTACCTCCTTTCGAGGGCTGTGAACCAACATGCTGAATTCAAAATGGCAATGAGAGGTAGCGAATTAATTTGTTGGGACAGGGTTGACCCTATTTACACAATACTGCATAAAGAAGCCGAAACTTTTTCTGCATTGTCAATAGGATATCAGGAAAATTTTACCTCTTTTCTGCAGGAATACGAGCATGTTGCTGAAAAATACAGTGATAACAAGCTCTTTTTCCCAGAAAAACCGCCAAAAAACCATTTTAATATTTCAGCTCTTCCCGGGATTCATTTTGATAGTTTCAATCTTAATGTTGCAGATTTTAGCAATTATTTTTCACCGACATTTACGATTGGAAAATATAAGGTTGAAGGAGATAAGACCCTTATGCCATTGGCTATACAGGTACATCATGCGGTATGTGATGGTCTGCATGTTGCCAAGCTGATCGATACGCTTGAAGCACTTTTTCAGGACGTCGAGTCTTTTTAGTCGATCGAAACTCTACATCCCATAGTGTTATTATAGTTACATATAGTTTAATTTTATTCTTTGTTTGCTATTTTAATACTGTTTTTTTTATTTTTTTGTATCTTTAGTATGTTTTTAAACTAAATAATCCTCGCATTGTTATTTTAATAGCATGCTAGCGATGGGCATCAAATTGGTTTTTGCAATTCATATTCAAATGAAGTATATATTATATAGGGAACAACAATTAGCTTGCGATATAGCGCGCGCTTGGAGTTTTTTTTCGTCTCCACAAAATCTTGCTCAAATAACGCCAAAGGACATGGGCTTTGTGGTTGTTTCAGAATTTAATGGAGAAGAAATCGTAAAGGGGATGGTCATCGATTATTTAGTATCTCCAATTTTTCGAATTCCGTTGAAGTGGAAGACCAAAATAACACAGGTGGAAAAGAATAAGAGTTTTACCGATTTTCAGTTAAAAGGACCTTATCGATTTTGGAATCATTTTCATGAATTTATTCCAAATGGAAAAGGCGTGTTGATGAAAGATACTGTTGTTTATGAATTGCCCTTCGGAATATTAGGCACGATTGCGCACAGTATATTTGTTAAAAAGAAATTAGATCAAATTTTTGATTATCGCTATGAGATTTTAGAAGAGTTATTTAATCGTAATAAAAAGGTATGATAGCTACTCTTTAATCGCTTATCGATCGGGCATAAACTAATAAATCGGCCTTTATTAAAATATTTTATAACGTATACAATGAAAAAAATCTACCAAATAGTCAATGGAATTGTTTTAGTCGTTACTGTAGTTATCAATTATTTATCCAATACTGGTATTTTCAACGGGGAAACGATGGCAACGATATCGGCCAAGTATCAAAATCTTTTTACACCGGCCGGGTATGCTTTCTCCATTTGGGGCTTGATATATCTGGGCTTGTTTGGATTTGTGGTCTATTTTGGCCCACTTTTAAAACAGACCAGAGAAAAGGAAGAAGTGATCTCAAAAGTGGGGTGGTGGTTTTCGGTCTCTTGTTTGGCAAATTGTCTATGGGTTATTACCTGGTTGTACGACTACACTTTTGTGACCATTTTTTTGATGCTCCTGCTCTTTGTATCGTTGTTACAGATCATTCAGAATACTCGGACTATTGCTTTTGAATCAAACCTTAAAAAGCTTGCCTTTTTAAAGTTGCCTTTTCATCTTTATGCTGGGTGGATTTCTGTCGCTTTGATTGCCGACGTTGCGGCATATCTTACCAAGATAGGTTGGGATGGATTCGGAATATCTGCAACAGCATGGACACTTATCATGTTTGTAGTTGCGCTAGTAATTCATTTGCTGATGATTTGGCAATGTCGTATGCCCGCATTTGGACTCGTAGCTGCCTGGGCTTTAATTGCAATTGCAGTGGCTAATAAGGGGATGAATAGCGTCTTATATACAGCGGCGATGGTAGTAGCAATTATTGTGCTGCTAAACCTGTTTTCCTATTGTATTCGATATCGTAAACAACTATTATTATAGCAGTTAAATGATAACTAAGACGCATTAGCGTGAGCCTCGGCCGATCTGTCGTCGGTCGAGGCATGAAATTGTTTGATTAATTTTCTACCTTAGACTTTTCATCAGCAAGCAATTCTTCCACACATATTTTACCGAATTTATCCGCTGCTAGCGGACTGTCGGCGGTAATCAGCTTCCGGTCAATGTGGCAATCGCCGCTAATTTTTTTATTTAAAATTTCAATCCCCAGCTTTTTCAGTTTCTCGCCATATAGCCAAGGCATTTCGCCGGGCTGGTATCCACTTTGTGGCAGAATGAGATCCATTTCGTCAGGAAATGAATTGATTTTATATCCTTTATATGGAAAATCACCCTCATCAACACCTTGTGCAGCAGATAAGAGGGCTGCGGGCCCATGGCATATTGTCAGCATAAATTTATCTTCGGCTATTACCCATTTAATCAGCTCTTTTACATCGTTATTTTCGGGAAGGCCGAGCATTGCGCCATGTCCTCCCGGGATGAAGACAGCCACATAGTCGACATACGATTTAGCGGTGTCCGCTACAAAATCCTGGAGACTGTGTGGGTTTGAAAACTGTGTATTGTATTTTTCGAGAATTTTGCCAATATGCTCGTCTTCATAAGGCATTGCCCACATCTCAAACTTCACGGTGCCACCAGTTGGCGTATAGAAATCCACGTCAAATCCGGCTTGGTCAAAATGAAGAATAGGAACGAGTGTTTCAACGGGATGATTGCCAGTAGAAAATTTCTTGCCATTTTTCATGGTCATATAGCGTTCCTCCGTACAAAGTACAAGAATTTTTTTTCTCGTATCTTTGTTGCCCTCGTCATATTTCTTCTTACTATAGTCGGTTTTTGTAGTAACCATTGCTTTTCTCGAAAAAAAAGAAGGCTCATAGCCCACGCCGTCAAATACTGGCTCTTTGCTCAAATCTTTTGAAAATAATGACATAATATATGTATTGTTTATGGTGTATAATTTATCGCACTCTTATGATATCAAATGTTTTTGCCAGCTTATCGTTCGTTTATTCTCCAAAACAGCCGAAACACGCTGTGGAAAAAATAACACATTTGCATGATCTTAAAGCATAACAATGCTGAGGGCAATGCTGTTTTGTTTAAAAATCTATATCGCATACAAAAGCTTTTTTTAGTTTATTTTGATACTAATAATATCATATTAAAGCCTTAAAAATGATTTTTTATGATAAATGTCAATTAATTTGGTTTATTATTAAACTATTTTGTTCTCTTGGTTGTTTGTAAATCAAAAGATTAAAAATTATAATTATGAAATTCAACAAGAACATCAAACGACTATCGAGTATGGCATCAGCCTTAATGGTATTCTCGATGATTACACTATCATGTAGTAAAGATGATGACAAGCAGATGGAAACAACAGGAACAATCTCTGCGATGGTATCCATGAACAAGGATTATTCCATATTAGCCTCTGCCGTGACAAAGGCTGGTCTGGGTGAAACGCTTTCTTCGACGGGACCATTTACAGTATTTGCTCCAAATAATGCTGCTTTCGAAAGCTCAGGGATGACTTCGGCAGATATTAGTAGTATGTCTGCGGAAAGCTTGAAATCCGTTTTGTTGTATCATACATTATCCGCTAAAGTAGTTGCTTCTAGCGTACCCGCTGGTCCAAATGCAGAAGTTAAGACAGCAAACGGAAGCAATGTTTACGTTACTAAAAATAGTAAGGGTGTATTTGTAAATGGCTGGGCAGTAACAGCGCCAGATATGATGGCTACGAATGGTGTAATTCATGGTATTTCTCATGTACTTATGCCCGCAACAAAAAATATAGTGGAACTTGCGACAGCTAATAGTGATTTATCCTTCTTAGTTGCTGCAGTGTTGAGAGCAAGTCAAGGAACGACAAATGTTGCTCAATTGTTGAGCGGATCAGGACCATATACAGTTTTCGCACCTACAAATCAAGCTTTTATCAACGCGGGTTTCAACACAATAGCTTCAATTAATCAAGCTGATCCCGCAGTACTGACAAAGATTCTAACCTATCATGTTCTTTCAGCTAGGGCGTTCTCTTCTGATCTTTCAGATGGACAGATGCTAAGTACCCTAAACGGTGAAAAAATCACGGTGAAATTGTCTGGAAAGGCAATGCTGAAAGGTAAAAGTAATACCAGTGAGGCCACAATAACTGGCGTAAACATGCTGGCAACAAATGGTGTCGTCCATGTAATTGATCAAGTTCTTCTTCCTTAATTTAGCTTTATGCTAGCTGCTAGTTTGGCCGCAGAGAATGAGATTCTTTGCGGCCAAAACTTTTTATATGCAGCATATAAATATATCCCGATGTGAATTACTTCCAATGAGGAAGTTTATTTTTAATAAACCCGGCCGAAATCTTATTAATAAATATGTTCAACGGATCAGAATTTAGCGGTCATTATACATCTTCATGGCCAGCCTGTTCATAATTGAAAGGATTTACGCTAATTTCAATCATTAGATTCTCAAAGTAGCAATAAAATCCGAATGTATTTCTGATTTTTTTTGGCGCTGCATCAATTTTTAATTCGTCGTTGTTTTTTAAAAGTTCGAAAATGTTTTGGACTGCAATTTCGTTGTCTTGATAAAACCCAATATGGAAATTCTTAGGATATTGTGGTACATCTTTCTCTTTGTTCAATTCTTGTCCCCAAATTACAAGTACAAAATTATTGTTATCCTTCAGTACCGCCATTTTACTATTGCGGTTGACCATTAAATTGAATTTGAAAATATCTGTCAATAAATTAACGGCTTTATCGACATTCTTTACGACAAGATTGATATGATTAATACTCATTTTTTTGTTGATTTACAGACAAAATTAGCGATCGTTTAATACACTCAATTGGATAAATCGGTCGTTTTCATTTTTATGTAGTATAGTTGGTCTTACCCCTGAGAATTTCTTTATCTGTCTAATGAAATGGGATTGATCTACATAATTGAGTTCCGGATAAAATATGCCGACTTTTAATTGTTTTAGGGAGTTTGAAAAACGAATAATATTGATGTAAGATTTTAATGGAATCCCAAACCAGTGGTTGAAATAGCGGTTCATCTGCCTGTTGCTCCAAATAATCTTATTAGACAGTTCTTCCACCGTCATTTGGCCTTTTGATAGGTAGATATGTTCGAATAGTTTTTTTTTCCTCACATCTATCTTGTTTTCGAGTTGCTTTTCGAATATGTTACAGGCTTTGGTGTAAAAGTTTCCAAAATCTGCAAGATCATTTTTGCCAAATCCCAAATAATCATTTGCCAGTACTAGCCTTTGGTTTCTTAATTTTTCGAAAGACTGCTTAAAAATATACTCAGCGGCCAACGGATAAAAACTTATGGCAAACATCGTCGATTTCGGATAGGGCGGTTTTAAAATGGGTTTATCACAGACTCCGGAAATGAAGATCTGGAAATTATTGTTTTCTTCCATCAAGAGAAATAAATCTATTTTTCCGTCAGGTATGATAATGCCTTCATCTATCTTATCCGAATGATTTTTCAACATCCAAATACTTTCGATTACCGCAGCAAGTGCTGGAGGCGGGGCTAAAGATGTATATTCCAGTGCATATTTAGGTAAATTCATACTGATAATCCATACAAAACAACATGTTGCAAAAGCAATATCCAACATACACGTTTTTTATTAGCAAACGTAGTGTATAAAAGAACGTAGTATCTTTTCAACAGCAAGTTACAAATTAAATGCTGCTTCTGTTAAAATTTAATATAACATTCCAAGTTAGCTTTAGTCGTACGGAAAATACAATTAGGCCAGCAATAGCGAGCAATACTTTCATGTATGCTTTCCTTAAGCGCAATTCTTTAAAAACCTTTTCACTTCGACGTTTGTGTTATATCAAAATTGAACGTATCGCGAATTGAAATCTAGGATTTTTCAATCGCCAAAAGAAAAGACACTAAAACAAAATACCATGGCAGATAATAAATCTAAAAAAGGGAAATCCGACAGAAGCAAAGTAAGCGGATCAGAACAATACGAAATTCAATATTTTAAGAATAAGATGGGGGTGAGCAGTCAAGCTGTTGTTGGCGCGATACGGGCGACCGGATCGAATGAAAGAAAAGTTCTTGAAGATTATTTGAAGAAACTGCACGGAAAATAAACGTTATTTTCAATATACTTAAATACAGTAGTTATGGGACTGTCTAAATATCGCGAAAAGCGTTCCGAGGAGAACACCCCAGAACCATTTGGAGGAAAGCCAAACGGAAAGGAACTTCGGTTTGTAATCCAAAAACATGATGCTTCACATCTACATTACGACTTTCGTCTTGAAATGGGCGGTGTTCTGAAAAGTTGGGCAGTTCCTAAGGGCCCATCAATGGATCCAAGTGTCAAACGCCTCGCTGTGATGGTGGAGGATCATCCCTATGATTATCGAAGTTTTGAAGGTACAATCCCTAAAGGACAATATGGCGGAGGCACGGTTATCGTTTGGGATGAGGGATACTATGAACCGGCTGATGGGAGCGTCAAGGATATCTCCAAACAAGAAAAAGATTTCTTACATCAACTTCATTCTGGCAAGCTTAAATTTAAGCTTAACGGTAAAAAGCTTAACGGCGAGTTTGCTCTTGTTAAGGCTCATGGGAGGGGAGATAATGGTTGGCTTTTAATGAAGCTGGAGGATCAATATGCTAGCAATAAGGATATTACTGAAAACGATAAATCGGTGATATCGGGTAAAACTATTCAGCAAATGGAAAGGTCACCTGATAAAGTATATGGTGAAAATATCATTAAGAAAAACAGCACAGTAAAAGACAATCGTTCGACTAAAGACAAGGCATCCAAACTTATCAACGATCAGTTGGAAGCTGTTCCAAAGCATAGCGCTAAAAGCAAGAGGAATCTTCAGACCTTAGTAAAAAATGCGCCCGCAAAGAAGTTCTATTCTCATATAGAGCCTATGCTCGCTACACTTGTGGATAAGCCGTTCGATGATGAAGGATGGGTATATGAAGTTAAATGGGATGGCTACAGGGCAGTTGCTTTTATGAATAAGGGTGAAGTTGAACTAAAATCCCGTAATGACAAAAGCTTTAATGAAAAATTCTATCCGATCTATGAGCAATTGAAGACTCTTAAATTAGACGCCATCTTGGATGGAGAAGTGGTCGTTTTAGATAAAAATGGCACAGCTAGTTTTGGAGCGCTACAAAACTGGCGCAGCGAAGCGGATGGTGACCTCGTTTATTACGTTTTTGATATCTTATGGTATCAGGGCCACGATTTGAAGGACATGCCATTGCTTGAGCGTAAATCAATTTTGAAAGAAGTTCTTCCTGAGAGCAACAGCATTCTAGTGAGCGAACACTTTGAAACTTCCGGAATTCATTTTCTGGAAGAGGCCAAGAAATTGGGGCTTGAAGGGATTATGGCAAAGCGGAAGGATAGTTTATATCATGTTCACAACCGTTCCAAAGACTGGTTGAAAATTAAAGCGAACAAAAGGCAGGAAGTCGTCATCGGTGGTTTCACTTTGAATGATGATTCCAGTAAATTGTTCAGTAGTTTATTAGTCGGTATTTATGAAGGTAAAAAATTGATTTATACCGGAAAAGTGGGTACTGGTTTCAATGTAAAACTTCAAAAGGAGATGATGGAACTATTTAAGCCGCTGATTGTTTCTAAAGCGGCTTTCTCTGAAGAACCCGACGTTAATAAGCCTTCGAGGTTTAGACCAAATCCGCCACATGCTACTGTGACATGGCTTAAACCGGAACTTGTATGCGAGGTGAGTTTTACGGAGTTAACCAGCGATGGTATTATGCGTCATCCCTCGTTTAACGGAATGCGAGAAGACAAACGTGCTAAAAATGTTATTCTTGAAGATGAGGCTCCTACTGAAAAAATGGTCGATCATATGGAAGATAAAATAGTTTCGTCAAGAGTGAAGGGGCAGCGGAAGAGCCTCTTAAATCCCTCGGATAAAACCCAGGTCAGAAAGGTAAACAAACATGAATTGAAGTTTACCAATCTGGATAAGGTTTTTTGGCCGAAAGAGGGAATAACAAAAAGAGACCTCATCAATTACTACTATCAGGCAGCTCCATTTATATTACCTTATTTAAAGGATCGGCCGCAAAGTATGAATCGATTTCCCAACGGAATTGAAGAAGATGGTTTCTACTTTAAGAACGTGACCGATATGGCGCCAGACTGGGCGGAAACTTATCTTTACCACAGTGAAGCTGATGAAAAAGACCGTCATTATCTTGTTGGGAAGGATGACGCTACACTACTTTATATGGCGAATCTTGGCTGTATAGAAATGAATCCCTGGAGTAGTACTGTGAAGAAGCCTGACAATCCATCGTTCTGTATTATAGACCTTGATCCGGATAAAAATTCTTTTGATCAGGTTATTGAGGCTGCACAGGTCACAAAGCACATATTGGATGATATGGGGGTATCGAGCTATTGTAAAACCAGCGGTTCTACGGGGCTTCACATCTATATCCCGCTTGGCGGGAAATATACTTACGATCAATCCAAAGAGTTCGCCCGGGTTATCGTTACCCTGGTTCATCATGAGCTTCCTAAATTCACGAGCTTGGAGCGATCCATAAAAGATCGCAAGGGCAAAATTTATCTTGATTTTCTGCAGAATAGGCCTCACGCAACAATTGCGGCAGCCTATTCCGTTCGTCCTAAACCCGGAGCCACTGTGTCGATGCCATTACACTGGGAGGAAGTGAAAAAAGGTTTAAAAATAAGTGATTTTCATATTTTAAACGCCATTGAGAGGATGCGAAGTGAAGGAGATATTTTTAAACCGGTATTGGGAAAAGGTATCAATCTAAAAAGTATAGTAGATAAACTTTCCAAATAACGGTTTCATTTTCAGTAATCTATAATTTTAAATTAATCATTATGAACGTAAAACGTTTTTTTGGGACAGTATTAACTGTTCTTGGTATTGTCGGTTTAATTTATACCGGATATGAACTTATCAATAAAAGTGCTGCCTATACTACTTTAGGCGTAATTGGTGTATTGGGATTAATCTTCTTTTTCGCTGGTATAGGCCTTGTAAAGAATACCAAAGATGAGGCCTAAGTATAAAAACAATTTTATGAAACCGTTCCCA
>DGIS01000025.1:0-77739 GCA_002386525.1 Sphingobacterium sp. UBA4616 | reverse complement strand
TGGGAACGGTTTCATAAAATTTAATCATAACCTATGCCTAAAATCCTGAAAGCCTTTATCTAATTTAGGATAACTAACGTATCTATGTCATTTTGCTTGGACATTTCAAACATTCCTGCACATGATCTGAAATCACCATAAAGTATGAAACTAAAGTATCCGTTTTACTGTCGGTGATTATATAGAATGTTGCTGTTGGTCAATCTTTAAAAAAATATAATTTAATGAAAATAAGGCGTTTTATTGCGTTGGGTATCTTAGGGCTTTATCCGGGGCTATCAGCATCTCAGGTTCCCACACGCGCTATGGATGTGCGAAAAGAAGAAAAAGTGTTTGTTGTTAGGCGGTATTTGGATCGGGTCGCCTCATGGCAGTTGGACAGTATCGAACATAATGGGCTCCGTCATGCTGGCCGTGAATGGACTTCAGCAACTTTATTTACGGGCCTGATAGAGATGACAAAGCAGTCAGGCGGTGCGCGTTATGCCAAGTATCTCGAGTCGGTAGGCGAGCAGTTTGCTTGGAAAATGTATGCGGACAACTATCGGTATTATGCGGACAATTATTGTGTTGGGCAGTTGTATACCTGGAAGTATACTCGCGATAAAAATATCGATTACATAGCAGATTTCGTCAGGTTGGCTGATACATTGGTAAGTCGTCCACATAGCGAATCATTGGCTTGGAAAAATAATATTGCACTGCGAGAATGGGCTTGGTGCGATGCCTTATTTATGGGACCACCGGCACTTTCGTCAATTTATAAAGTGACGGGCAATCTACAGTACCTTGATTTGGTAGACACTTTATGGTGGAAGACGACAAATTATCTTTACAATCCCAAAGAGCGTTTGTTCTATAGAGATCAAAGTTATTTTGATAAAAAGGAAAGCAATGGTCAGGACGTCTTCTGGTCTAGGGGAAATGGCTGGGTTTTGGCTGGGCTGGTTCGTGTCTTGAATGATATGCCAAAAGATTACAAAAGCCGCGCGAGATGGGAAGATCTCTATCGTAGCATGGTAAAGCGCATTGCTTCTTTGCAACAGCATGACGGTTATTGGCGGACGAGCCTTTTGGATCCTGAACGCTATCCAGCTAAAGAAACCAGCGGTACAGCACTATTTACGTATGCAATAGCGTGGGGGATAAACAATAAAGTCATTCCTTCAAAAGATTATGAAACTGTCGTATGGAAAGGTTGGAATGCACTTGTTAATGCGGTTCATCCCGATGGAAAACTGGGCTATGTACAGCAAGTAGGTGAGGCTCCAGGCGAAGTAAACTACGATGATACGGAAATTTACGGCGTGGGCGCATTTCTTTTGGCTGGTCATGAGTTATTGAAACTCGCAGAAAAAAGTAGCGCTACAGGAAAATAAATAATTGTAGGTAATAGGTAGGTAGGAAAAATTGGTCGTAGCGTTGTCTACGGCCAATCATCCGAGCGAAAAGACGCTACAGGAATACCTTCCGTACGATAAAGTTCTCCGAAACACCAGTCATGAAAAGCGTAGCGCACGGCGACGGGTGCTTTCACGGCAGTTGAAGTTACGGCAATACGGTTATTTTGCAGTATGGCTATTGCCGGATGAAAGATTTGATCGGCGCCAGCGAGTTCAAATTGGGTTAATGATTTTCCATAGCTTGTGATACCTAAGGGACAATGCTTAAATGAAACAAGTACTGTATCATGGAGGATGACGATTTTATCCAACGTTGGCGTTTGATAAACGATTCCATTTTTTTGATAATGGCTACCCAATGCCCAGCTTGCCAATCGTTGTGCAACAATGGTTTTATTGGCTGGATGGATATTATGCATTTCACCTCCATCTATGGTAGAAGCCATTCCCGCATTGGACAAGCTGTCTTGCGTTTTGAGTTGTATTTCGCGAAGGCGTGGTAATAAAACTCCCTGTCCACCGGCATATTGCATTGGAGCGATCTCTACATAGTAAAAAGGCCATTCTCCTATATCCCAACTCTTTCTCCAATCACGGATCATATTGGTCTGTAAAATGTTATAATCATAATAATTATATCGGTTTTGTTCGCCTTGGTACCAAATTACACCTGCAATTCGAAATCCGATTAGTGGACAGATCATCGCATGATAAAGATTGCCCGGCTGTTGGTGGACTTGTTTTCCAATCGCTCTATTGGGTAATTTTTGTTGTCTTAGAGATCTTTCTACAAGCGATGGCCGCATCCATGCTTCAATTGGTGAGCCACCCCAAGTGGTTTGAATAATGCCTATGGGCACGTTAAGGTGCTCATGTAGATACTTTGCAAATTGGTAGCCCACCGCACTAAAATTAGCTGCCGACGCCGCATCTGCTACAGACCAATTTCCGTTTAAATCAAACGCTGCAGTTTCGGCATGCGCTCTTTCTACTCGAAAGAGACGAATCTGGTCATTGGGTGACGCTAACAGCAATTCTGCCGCATGTAGAATAGGTTGGCCATAGTAGCCCTTCATGGGCATGTCCATATTGGACTGACCGGAGCATATCCAAACCTCGCCGATCAAAACATCGTGCAATGTAATTTTCTCTTCTTGTTGTATTTGTATGTTGTAAGGCCCACCTGCTTTTGGAGTTACTATCCATAGCGACCAATTTCCATCTTGATCTTTAGCTGTTTTATAGCTCTTGCCATCCCAGGAAGTTGTCACCTGTATTTTCTTTTTTGAGGTGCTCTTCCCCCAGATCTTGATTTGACTTGATTGCTGCAATACCATATTATCAGCAAAAAAATGTGGTATGGTTAACGCTGCAAAGCTTAGTTGACAAATGAATAAGCTGCATATAAGGGCGATGATATATTTCATGTATTGAACTTTTTATTCCGTGTAAGATTTGCTATAAATCCAGCAATGATCAACACAGCCAATCCTACAGTCATGACCATGTACGAGAACTGCGAAGTTAATGCACCAAGAATCATAATTCCGATCCCGACTACTGCCATAGAAGCGGCAATAACCCTAATTCCAAATCGATTCTGCAGCTCGGTGTCAGTATTTCTTATATCGAAGTTTTGGGTAATGCAATTGTTCTCTTTGGCCGTCATAGGGACTAGGACATGTTGCGCCACTTGACCTGTTGAAAGATAGTACAACTCAAAAGCAGTTAATATAAGGATTGGAATTCCCATGCCGAATGTAGTTTCCATCGTTAAATTTAGCTTCAATCCTAATACGCCTGGTGCAATTGTTTTTAAAAATAGATTGACAAACAAGGAAATGATCGTGGCACATACGACCGAAAATCCGGTTTGTCTTTTTGAGAATAAGCTCCATATAATGGGCGCGAAGAGGGCCCCGCCGGCGATGGATGCAGTGCTCAGTACAACATTGACGATCCCTCCCGCAGATGGTATCCACATGGCAATTAGGATGGTACCTATGCCAAAGATCAACGTAAATAATCTTGCTACGGTAATAACCGATTTTTCAGAAGCTTCGGGCCTGATTAGGTTCTTATATATATCTTGGGCAAATACCGTCGCGGCCATATTTATCGTGGTGTTCGCTTTACTTGATGTGGCCGATACCATCCCTGCCAAAACCAAGCCGATAAGTCCTGCAGGCATGACCTTTTGGATAAGCATCATATAGGCATCTTCCACCTCGAGTCCGCCCAGATTAGGATTAATAATGCGATAGATCATCGGCGGAAGCATCCAAATCAGTGGACAGATAAAGTATAGGATGCTAAAAATACCCGATACTTTTTTTGATTCTTTTGCCGATCCTACACTGGTATAGCGTTGTACATAGGACCAATTCCCGCCAAGATAGAATGTCTGGTATACAATAAAAGCCAGCATGAAACCAACGGTATATTCTTCATTAAAAGGTTTGAAAAAATCTTTGGGCGCCTCGCGGACCAAGGTTTGAAAGCCACCAATTTCACTGAATGCAATTGGAATCACGATGACTACTGCAGCTGATAATATAACGAATTGTACCACATCCGTCACCAAGACGGCCCATAACCCACCCGCAGCGGTATACAAGATGATAATGAGTCCAATGATCACAATACACAGATTTACCGGCAAATCGGCCGCTACGTGAACCATTTTTCCTACGGGATAAAGAACTGCGGCGGTAGTGAATAAGCTTAAAAGCAAAGTCATATAGGTATAAAACTGCTTTTCCTTCTGACCAAAGCGTTTTCCTATATATTCTGCGGCAGTTGCCACACCTGTTTTTTTCCATCTTGAAGCGATAAAAAGGGTGACAAGCAGACCGCTAATAGCCATCGTCAATTGGATGGCATTTGCGATTAGTCCGTGTGTGTAAGCAATCGACCCCCAGACTACAAATGTGCCTGCGGAAAAATAACTTATGAAAAGAGACAGTCCATTGATCCACCAGGGTGTTTCACCACCTGCTTCAAAAAAAGCTTGTCCAGTCTTACTTCCTACCCGTGTAAAAGTGAGTCCAATAGCAAAAATCAATAGGCTAAAAATGCCCATCACGATATAGTCTAACTGTATCATTCTATAGTTCTTTTAAAAGATCATTTATTTTTTTCGAAGCAACGAATATCAAATAGCGATGCAGGCACATGATCTGACGGGTTTAGCATTTGTATACTAAGGCGTTTAGTGCGTATCGGTTCGGGGAAGGTAATTCGGTTTAATGTCCTAAAGTTATCAGATGTTGAATATATAATCTTACCTGAGGAATCTTTGATGTTATATGCGCGCACACAGAAAGGCATTATGTTTTCTGGGTGACTCATTAATACCGATTCCATGGCATGGTCAAAGTCCGTGTCAAACCACAGATCTATGCGAGCGATTTCCTGCGGATTATCCCAATCGAGCACAACGGTAGGTGTCTTATCTTCAGGGTGTGCAACCCAAGCATTTGTAGTCGTTACCGGTCTATTCACGCCATTTTTCAGTTGATTACTTGCAAAAGTATCTATTTGCTGTTTGAAAGATACAGCTATGTTTTGTCCATCGGGTCTGCGCTGTGGGCACCAGAATTCAAATTCGTCTACACCAACACCAGTAATTGGTATTTGCTTTCCATTGTTGGATACTGCTTTGTTAAAAGAGTTAAATACGGACATTACGCCTGTTACACGTTGATTTGTATAGCCCAATTGTATGTTAGGGTTAGATTGGAAAGTCAGAAAGACATATCCATCAGAAGCTAATGGTGTATCAAAATCAATGTCGATTGAAGTGGTTCCCTTGGTAAGTGGAATCGTGCGTGTCGCAAGCGTAATATCTGGAGTGAAATTTCCAGCTTTCTCCGATATCCGTATCGATGTCTCCAAAACGGTATCTTGAAGTACTTGCAGGGCAAGTTGGAAAACTGGAAGTTTCCCTTTTTTCATGGGGAGCAGCTGCGCTGATGGTAAAGTCAGCGGCTTCCATAGACTGACGTCACCAAAACCAGTAAACGGTAATTCACTGGAAGTACTGATTTGCGCCTGGAGTGCAAGATCATGCTCTTCGCGTAAGGCCAAAGACGGAATATGCTGACCTTCTGCCATTAAACGTTGTTGCAGTTGATGCATATTATTGTCTAAGGTCAGTTGCTGGGGTGACAGCTGGAGTTCTTTGCACAGCGCTGCTGCCATACCTACAGCTTGACCGACATAAGCACAGGTTGCCATAACTCGCGTAGCGCCAAACGCCACATGACTTACGCTGATTATACGTCCGGTCAGAAATAGATTACGAATATTTTTGCTATATAGGCTTCTATAGGGGATATCGAATATTCCCTTGCTATGCCATTGGTTACAGCCTGGCAGTTCACTATAGACGCCGTCGGCGGGATGCAAGTCGATTGACCAGCCGCCATATGCAACCGCATCTGGATGCTGACGCTGTTCAACGAGATCCTGTTGTATCATCATATAGTCTCCTTCAAAGCGCCTACTCTCACGTTTTCCAGGTATCATTCCTACCCATTCCAAGGTAAGTGTTTCGGATTCGGGAAAATTTCCGGAGTTTTTGATATAATTCCATACTCCATAGATGATTTTCCATAGTTCCCATTTGATGGTTTCAGTATCATGTACAGTATCCAAACGTCCTCCATACTCCACCCACCATAGTTTACATCCATGTTCGTTCGCTTTAAACTGTTTAAATCGCGGGATTTGACTGATCTCTTTAAGAGCGAATGCAGGAGGGATAAATGAAACAGGCATCCCCGTATCCTTGGTATAGAAATATAAAGAATGGCCCAGTAACTCGCCATATTCCTTACTTGGCGCCATGCCTTCACCAAATTCCTCTCTACTTTCAGCGCCCATACGGAATGCAGCTCCTGCGAGAAAACCGACTATACCATCTCCAGAAGCATCGCAAAATAACGGCGAATGGAAGGTGTACAGGGTCGAATTCTGGCTACAGAAAGCGCTTACACTCTCTATTTGGTCTGCAGCAGATTTTTCGACATGGTATACAGCTGTATTTAAGAAGAGACGAATGTTTTTTTCCTGATTTACTTTATCCATCAGGATCATATCTAAGATGATTGGGTTTCCTTGTGGATTTCGATAGGTGTTTTCAACCAGAATTTCGTCGATTACGCCACCTTCTCTGGACCAGCGATTATTGTTACCCATATGTGAGGTGGCCCCTAACATCCAAAGGCGAACTTCGCTGGAGGCATTGCCGCCTAGGACGGGTCTATCTTGAATCAAGATTACGTTTAAACCTTGACGCGCGGCAGTAATGGCGGTGCAGATACCCGACATCCCTCCACCTGTCACGACGAGATCGCTATCGTATTGGATATGTTTTAGCTTTCTTTTTTCTTGAGTGTTACTAGTAATCATGGATATAACTGGAATTAAGTGCTATCATTCGTTAAGACCAAATTTATCCATTCTGAGGGTAGGAGCTGGTACACTTTGCTGTAAAATTTCCATGGGAACGCTCCCTATATTTGGGAACGCTCCCGTGTTCGTTGCTGTTTTTGGGAATCACTCTCCTGATCGTACTGTAGAATCACGTACCATGAGCTTAGCTTCCATTGTACGGATGATTGGCTTCCATTCTTCAATATCTTTTCCGATCAATCCCAATAGGAGTTCCATCGCTGTCTTGCCTATTTCCCGTACAGGCTGTGCAACTGTAGTGAGGCTAGGTTCGGCGAAGCTTGAACCATAGTTGTCACTGAATCCGACCACAGCAATATCTTCAGGAATACGTTTATTCATTTTTTTGATTATCTGCATAGCTTCTATTGCAGTGGGATCATTCACAGCGAAAATACCATCTATGGGATTTTCTAGTTCCACAAGAAATTTAACAAACATCTTGATTTTATTTAAGCTGAGGTCTGAGTCAATAATTAAATCCTGATCGATCGGAATACCATGTTTGGTCAAAGCATCACAATATCCATTGAGCCTTTTTTGACTAATACTGAGTTGTCTGGGGCCTGCTAAATGTGCTATTCTGCGCCTTCCCAGGCTGATGAGGTGCTCCACCGCATGGAATGCGGCATCGTAATCATTGACCACGACCTTAGGTACCATAATTTCATTGCAAACCCTATTGAAGAACACAATCGGAATTTTTTTACGAATAAATACTTTCCAGTGATCATAATTCAGTGTTTCCTTTGTCAATGAAACCATTACTCCATCTACACGATTGGCCAACATGACCTTAGCATTGGCAACTTCGGTCGCATAGCTTTCATTACATTGCGATATCAGTACAGAATAGCCATGTTTGCTAGCCTCTTCTTGCGCACCAACGACAACTTGTGGAAAAAAAGAGGTAGAGAATTCAGGTAAGACAATACCGATCGTGTTGGTCTTGTTCGTGATGAGGCTTAGTGATTGCATATTGCGTTGATAATCTAATTTCTCAGCCAGTTCCAAGATTTTTTGGCGCGTTTCTGCCTTTACATTGGCATGGCCGGTAAGGGCGCGAGATACGGTGGATTTTGAAATATTTAGTTCGTTGGCTATATCAACAATGGTTATCTGATCACTTTTCATAGAAATAAGCGTTGGTCTCGATTTATAATGAGCTTTAAAAATAAGATATGTTTATGATAAAGTGAACAAATTTAATTTTTAGCGTTGGGACCCTGTCCATCTTTCGGGGATTTATTGAAGTAAAGGTGCATATAGTGACATTTGCACCTTTACTGCTGTAGATTGGCTAACTTGTTGTTAATAACCGGGATTTTGTCTCATCAATGGCATTTTTTGAATTTCACTCAATGGAATTGGTAGGAGGTACATTGCTTTCCTAAAGTTTAACGGTCGTAAAGCTGAACCCACTAAGTAGGTAAAAGTATTATCATTGCGCGTGATAATTATTGTTTTGTTAAAGCCTTTGAGCACATTTTCGGCGATCATCCAGCGCCGAATATCATTAAAGCGATGATCTTCAAAAGCGAGTTCGATACGTCTTTCATTTTGGATAACCGCGCGCATTTGTTCTACATTCATGCCTACTTTTAGTCCATATTGGCGGTCGGCGCCAGGTATTATTCCTGCTCTTTCCCGTAGTTCCTTAAGCGCGTCATAAGCTCGATCTGGAAACCCTGCTTCGTTGATTGCTTCGGCATAGTTAAGTAATACCTCCGCATAGCGAATCAGGGGCCAACCGCGTTCGGTAGATCCTGCAGTATTGGTCGCTAGATTTTCATCCTGCATTTTTCTGCTGTAATAGCCCGTGGAGTAATTATTGGGTGTATATGCATCGTTTGTGGGATTAGGCGGGTTTGAACCGCTACTCATATAGGTGTAGATGGTTGTCTTGGGACCTGTATTGGATACATAAGATACGCCATTATAAATGATGGAATAGTAGAAACGCGGATCCCGATTTGCATAGGGGTTGTTTGGATCGTAGAGCGTACTTTCGTTCGTTGGTTTACCATCTCTCATGGGAAATGCATCGACTAGATTGTGCGTAGGTTTCATCACTGAGCTGCCTGAACGGGTGGGAGGTAAGTAGTAAGCCTCCAGCTCTTTCTGTGTTGTGCGATTGTAGGCGAGAATATATTCACTGTTCATTCGTTTTAGGAATACCTGGTAAAAACCGTTCCCTGGGCGAGTTTCATTATCTACATTGAGCGCATATTGATGACTATTGATCACCGCTTGAGCAGCATTTGCTGCATTTTGCCAGCGGTTTTTGTCATAGTTTGGGTATCCTACTAGGGTACTGAGTTCGGCCGTTGCATCGCTACTTAGTCCACCGTTGAACAGTGGGCTTGCTGCGTAAAGCAATACGCGTGATTTTAAAGCCAGGCAGGCTCCATTGGTAATCCGACCAAAGTCGATATCTCTATAGATCACGGGCGCGAGAGTCGCTGCGGCGGCATCCAATTCTTGTACAATATAATTGATGGATTCTTCAAACGTGTTACGTGGAAGGTCAATAAGATCGTTGATTTCGAATACGCGATCACCTACAAGGGGTATACCGCCAAAGGCGGCAACCATATTGTAATAATAGAAGGCGCGTAGGAAGCGTGCTTCTGCAACCATCCTTGTTCGGGTAGCGGGCGTAAATGGCGCATTCGAAAGCTTTGTCAACAGTAAATTTACGCGACGAATATTGGTATAGGGGGTATTCCACAGATCCTTGTTCGCAGCAAAGCCCGTGAGTACATTGCTGGGGGCTATTACACCTTGCGCATAAGCATTTCCCCAGACTGAGACATTATTATTGCCCTCGGCATTATCCGTAGCCAATTCCATGTTACCGGCGCCGCCCGCTGCGGAGAAACGATAAGGGTCAAAGCTATAGCCCATGTCTTGATAAATTCGATTTAGAAAACCGAGTGTCCGAACGCTGTCGGTAAAGACATCTTCAGCAGAAATGCCTACAGTTTTATCATCCAAGAATTTGGAGTTTTGACAAGAGTATATGATGCTTGTCAATGCAATTAGAAATATAAATATCTTCATGATTGTGCTTTAAAAAGTTACATTTAAACCGAAGTTGAAAATACGCGTAGGGGGGTATGGTAGGTCTGCAGATGATTCCAGTACTTCGGGGTCTAAATTGTATAGTTTGTCTAGCTTTGTCCATGTGAATAGGTTGTAGCCGCTGCTGTAGATGCGTAATTGTTTTATTTTAAGTTTTTGAAGTACATTTGCAGTTAGTGTATAACTAATCTCAGCGGTTTTAAGTCGGATATAATCGCCTGGTATAGCCCAGAAGTCCGAATACCAATCCCTTGGGCTTTGGCTCAGCCCACTTGTATATACTTGCGGATATTTGGCCGCGTTTCCTAATTCTGGTGTCCAATGTTGCAGGTGTATCGGGAGTGCTTTGCTGGCGTTGTGATGGATAACAGCACCTTCGGCGCTAGCGACGAAATTGGCAGCTCCCTGAAAGAGCACGGTAACATTAAAATTTTTGTAACCGGCACCCAATGTAATTCCATAGGTTGTATTAGGCAGGTTTGTATAGCCAAAAAAAGATTGGTCACTCGCGTTTATAATCCCGTCCCCATTCAAATCTTTGTATTTCAAATCCCCTGGGCGGCCGCCTGCGGGTTTGGCTACAGTAGGATCCGCAATTTCTTCGGTTGTGTAAAACTCGCCTGTCCAACTGTATTTCAGCTTGGCTCCAATTGCTTGGCCGGTTTGTTTTTGATAAGGGTATAAGGGTACTGGTTCGTCTCTAAACAACACCTTGTTTTTCGCCAACGAATAGGTGCCCTTTACAGTGTATCGCCAATCGTCCTGAATTTGGCCTGTATAGCCTAATTCGACTTCCCAACCTTTATTATTGGTTTTCCCTAAGTTGACGTTAGGCAGCGTTTGGCCGAATACCGCTGAAACAGCTCCTCTGCTGGTGAGGATATCAAAGCGATTGTTGTCAAAATAGTCAATGGTTGCTGTTACCTTGCGATTTAAAAAAGCTAAATCAAGACCGATATCCATTTTCTTTTCTTTCTCCCAGGTTACCTGGTTATTTCCTAAGGCACCCTCTGCCGCGGTGACATAGCTGTTATTGTTAGCTTCGCCAAATAATCCCGAACCGCTGCCGATATTGTAGTTTTGAAGATAGGCATATACTCCACCGGTATTGTCTACGCCGGTTAGACCATAGGAGCCACGCAGCTTGAAAATATCAATAAAGGGAAGTTTTTGTTTAACAAATTTTTCTTCCGCGATGTTCCATCCGATAGAGGCTGCAGGAAAGAAGCCAAATCGACGTTCTTTCGCAAATCGATCGGATCCATTGTAGGCGCCGCTGATCTCAAATAGGTATCTATTCTGGAAGTCGTATCCTATACGTGCTGTATAGCCCCGGAAATTCTCCGGAATAAAATTATAATCTTTGGTACCTGTTGCGCTTTTACTATTTTGGTTGTATAATACCAGTGCGGATAGATGGTGTGCCTGTGCAAAACTACGGCTGTAATTCAGCATGGCCTGCAAGGTGATTGCGTAATTGGTACTTCCGGCGCCATAGTTTAAGGTTGGCGTTGCGATACGATAGACATTATCCTGACGCCCGAACGAATAGGAATCGGTTGTCGGATCATAGATATACGATGGGAAACCACCGCCAGCGGTAGGACGTTGTAAAGAACGGTTGTAAGCGTAGTCGTTGCGGTAGGCTATTGTTCCTTTGAAAGACAGCCCCTGTGTAATGAAGTTCAATTTCTGATTTGCGGAGGCTGCCAGATTCATATTATTATTGTGGGTACGATAGTAACCGTTGTACATCAAACGACCAATGAGATTGTTGTTATTTCTGCCGGCAGAATTTCTCTGCCACACGCTGTAGCCTAGACTACCATCTGGATTGAATAGGGGATAGTTATAAGGCGCGGTCTCGGCCGTACGGCTGAGATCGCTAAAAATATTGTCGTTAGCACTGGCATTGTTGCGATTGGTTTCACCTAGGCTACCGAAGAAATCAAAACGCACATCGAGGTCATTATTCACTTTTAAATCTATGTTTGAGCGATAGTTATATCGTTTATAATAGAATTTACTGTTCAGGTCTTCGCTGAAATCCTTTAGTTGTCCACCTTGGTTCAAATACCCTACAGATACGTAATATCTTGCGCGGTCGGTACCACCTGTTACATTCAGTGTATTTGTCGATTGCGGTGCAAATTTGCGTAATAGGATTTCCGTCCAGTCGTTATTGGGGTGTGTATAGGGAGAAGTTCCGTCTTTGAACAATTTTAGATCTTCTTCTGAGAATTGCGGTTTAAAATTTGCGTTCGGATTCAAGTTATTTGTGTTGACCTGGGATTCGACTAGGAGTTTGGCTGATTCGTAGGCGTCTAAATATTTGGGTGTCCGGGTTAATTGACTCAGTGCATATTCAGTCTGAAAGTTGATTTGAGGCTTGCCCGACTTTCCTCGTGTTGTTGTTACTAAGACAACTCCGTTAGCACCTTTGATACCGTAAATGGAGGTTGTTGCAGCATCTTTGAGGATACTGATGGATTCGACTTCATTTGCATTTAGGGTTTGGAATTGTGCATAAGTGAACTCGATGTCATCAACAATAATAAGCGGTTGATTGTTGCCGGTATAAGAACTTGTTCCACGAACATAGAACGTGGCACCATCGTTTCCTGGTTGTCCTGACCGCTGCTGACTGGTAAATCCGGTTAAACGGCCCGCCAACGTATTTTGTAAGCTAGGTGATGGGCTTTGCCGAATTTCATCACCACTAATGGAGCTTACAGCGCCTGTAAGCGTTTTTTTCGTAGTTTTACCATACCCCACCACGACGACTTCATCGATTTCCTGCTCACGCGGCACTAATTGGATGTTAATTGTGTTTGTTCCCTGCACGTCTACCTCCTGGCGTAAATAACCAAGGTGGTTGACTACAATCGTCTCACTGCTGATATTTAATTTAAAGCGGCCGTTTTCATCCGTGCGTGTTTGGCGATTTGTCGCATTTTTCTCTGTAATTGTCACATCTTTGAGCGGACCACTGCTTCCGCGAACGGTGCCTGTCAACTGTCTTTCCTGGCTGAGAGCAGTTGAGCAGGTAATCGTGGTTAGGCCAATGAGATAATATATTAAGTTTTTCATTTTAGAGTATCTGTCTTTTTTGATTAATAATAGCCTTCATTCTGAATCAATGCACGATTTTTAGACGTTTCGCTATAAGGTATAGGCATATGGTAATTCTTGGTTTCAAAATGAAAGGGGGTAAGCATTTGTTCGATTGCCGTCACAGATGCCCCTGATTTATGGAGTACAAGACCTTTGAGCGAATTTTTGATGTCTCCAGCATCCTTCCAACGTCTGATATCCCAAAAGCGATGTTCTTCGAAGGCCAGTTCGATACGTCTTTCATTTTTTATAAGATCGCGCATTGCAGTTTGTGCGATCCCTTCCGAAATACCATAGCGACTATTGTTACCAGGTTTAATACCAGCCCGTGCCCGTATCAAGGTGATCTGTTTGACTGCATCTTCGGTACGACCGACTTCGTTAAGGGCTTCGGCGTAGCTTAGTATGACTTCAGCGTAACGGAAATAGGGAAAATTATGGCTTTGATTTGCATAGGTCGTAGCGTTTGTGAAATCACCCAAGAATTTACGTAAGTAGTAAGCGGTCTTGGTTTGACTTAAGAAAGGCTTATTGGGTTTATCCAAGCCACCTTCGAATGTTTCAATCGGCCTGCTCAACCACCGGACTCCATTGTAAAAAAGGATCGCTTTTAATCGGGGATCGCGATTTTCGTATTGGCTGAGATCAGTACTTAAACCAACATAGGGTAAACCGGTATCCATAGGAAAGGCGTTGACAAAGTTTTGTGTAGGGCTTGTTCGACCATTGCTGGCCGCAGGAGCAACATAGCCCACTGGTGCATTATTTGCCTCTAAGGAAGTTGAATTGGCCGATTGCTTGGCAAAGATAATATCCGTGTTTACTTTGGTTGTAAAGATATTTGCATAAGCGATTGAACCTGTGCCAGCTGGTAATTTATGGTAGCCCTTGGCTATCAATTCTTCAGCGGTCGAAAGCACACGCGTCCAACGTCCGTTGTCTTTGTTCGGATAACCATTAAGTAGTTTGATTTGTGGGTTAACGCTAACGCCGCCGCCGTTAAAAAGAGGGCTAGCTGCGTAGAGATATAACCTCAGTTTTAGCGCTAAAGCAGCTTCATTTGTGACACGTCCATATTCCGTTGTAGTGAGCAGGGCCGAAGAAGCTGCGGGCAGATCACCTTTGATCGCCTCACATTCATTGGCAATCAAATCTACACATTCAGCATAGGAGCTCCGAGGGATATTCAGGTCATCGGACAGTTCGAAAATGTTATCGCCCACTATTGGGATCCCACCGTAGCGCTTTAACAACTCAAAATATGCGAATGCCCTAAGAAACCGCGCTTCGGCTTTATAGCGACGGATCATGTTTTCGGGAATGGGTACTACCGATATATTTTGTAAGAATACATTTGCTCGGCGAATAATCGTATAGCTATTCTGCCAGTTATTGTCCGGATAATTTACAGCGGTTAACTGACCGTTTGTAAATAGCCGAATATCCGATGTTTCGGAAGATGGTACAGCATCATCCGTTGCGGCATCAAGCATATCGCCTGTTATGCGGTTGAATCCGTTAGGAAGAAAGGAGTAGATTCCGAATAGATAGGCTTTTGCCTGTACACCCTCCTTATCAGTGGGATCAAATACATCACCGAGCAGAATCCTTTCTTCTGGTTGGTGTTCAAATTTGTTGCAAGAAGCTATCCCGAGCATGGCACAGGCTAGTACACAAATTACTGTTTTTTTCATATCTCCCTGTATTATAGTTGGATGTTTAGACCGAAACTGATGATTTTTTGTATAGGGTACAGACCACGGAAATTTTCTGGATCGGCACCGTTGAATGTTTTTGAGCTAAATGTATATAGGTTAAAACCATTAGCAAAAACCCGCGCCGACTTGATCTTAACCCGTTGCGTTAAGATTGTGGGTAATGTATAGCCTAATTCGACAGTGCGAATGCGTAGATAGTTGCCACTACGTAACCAAAAGGTTGAATATACATTGTTGTTAATCGCACCACTTTGCGGGCCTGAACTGGTGCTTAATCTTGGATAGTCGGCATTCGGGTTGTCTATGGTAAAACGATCGAGCTGTGTGCTGTAAGCCTGACCCGTACCGCTGTTAAATTCCCGGTAACTATTGCCAGAAAGATAGACTTCACGATTTATCATACCCTGAAAGAAGATGGAAAAATCGATGTTGGCGAAGCTAAAGCCTAAATTGGTTCCGAGCAAGATTTGTGGTTTTTCTGAACCTATTGGACCCTGATCATATTGATTGATCAGACCGTCACCATTCCGGTCTCGGTAACGAATATCTCCTAATTGTGGTGTGTAGCCCTCCACTGTTGGTGATGATTGTAATTCATCAGCACTCGTGTATAATCCTTCGGCGATATATCCTATGGTCTGTCCAACAGGATGCCCTGACGAAGACATGTAAGAATAGGCCAACGCAGGTTCGGCTTCGTAGACCATTTTCGATTTTTGGAAGCTTGCGTTCAGTAAGGCATAATAGGAGAATTTAGAGGTATGGTTGCGCCATCCCACTTCGGTTTCGTATCCGGTGTAATCCTGTTTGCCGATATTTTCATTGGGATAACTGATGCCCAACAGCGAATTGTTACTTTTGCGTGTAATATTGAGATCGCGGTATTTATTTTTGTAGTAAGTGAGTTGAAAAGTGAATTGGTCGTTAAAGAGCGCACCATCGATACCGAGATTTAGCATATTCACTTTGGCCCAGGTCGGGTTTGCGTTGGCCAAATAAGACTCACCTATTGTTCCTGCTGAGCCCGCTGTTGATCCGAAAAAAGTTTCTGGCGTACCATTATAACTTTGTATATAGGTGTAATAACTCGCATTGTCACGACCTAATAAACCATATGATCCGAATAGCTTTATTTTGTTTATCCATTTTACGTCTTTAAGTAGTTCTTCTTGGTGTATATTCCAACCTAAGCCGATAGCGGGGAATGTACCGTATTTGAACCCTCCGTCGTTTGGGTAACGATTAGCACCATTAACAGCAAAAGACAGCTCTGCTAGGTAGCGATTGTCATAGTGGTAAGCAGCATGTCCCGATATGCCCTGTACAGTATATTGTAGGTCTGAACCATTGACCAGATTGTCTCGATTAGCTAACAGTATAAGGTCGATCCCATGCTTTTCGGTTTCATTGGAGTAGCCTATTGAAAGCTCCTGAAAATTTGATCTATTCTGAAATGCTATGTTATTGCTGTTATTTTGTTCCGTATTATTACCATACTGTTTATATATTGGTGCTTCGAGATCGTCGTTCATTAACTGAAATACGGCGAATGATTTGTTTCGTACGTAATTTTCACGGAGGTTGGAAAAAAATGAAGCTCTGGCTTTTAACCACAAACCTTTCAGTACATCATCCAAAGAACGTTTTAAGTAGAAGTCCGTTAATATAGTTCGCGTATTAGCTACCGCATATCCTGAAGCGTTAGTCTGCGCTAATATATTATTTTGAAATTTGGAAGAGCCGCCAAAGGTCCCATCCAAGTTATATATCGGGTATGCACTATTAGGGGTGTTTAAAATTGACTGAAAGATATTGTCTGTCCCATCATTACCGGGGCTGTTGGCATTCAATATACGGCCTTGGATATACACTCCGGCCTCCAGTAAATCGGAAAGCCTGACATCCACATTCGAACGGACAAAATACCCCTTCGCGTTGGTGTTCGTACTATAATTGTTGTTGGCATTGGTTTTCAGTAGGCCGTTTTGACTGAGATGTTCGAGATTGACGAAATACTTGACATATTTGTTTCCTCCGCGGGTATTCAGATTGTATCGTGCAACAGTAGCGTTGTTTTTAATGACCTGTTCAGCCCAATCTACATTTGGATAGGTCAATGGATTATTACTATCTTTAAAGCTCGTTAGAGCAGTTTCACTAAAACCATTGTTTGTGACCGAAAGCCCATCATTTTTTAATGCTTCATTGTACAATAGGGCATACTGATAGGCGTGCAATGGTTTTCCGATTAAGTTTTGCAATGGTTTTTGGATACCATACTGAGCCGAGAAATTAATCTGTGTCCTATCGGTGTACCCTTTTTTGGTGACAATTGCTATTGCGCCATCAGCGCCACGGATGCCCAGCATTGCTAAGGAGACAGCATCTTTCAACACCGAAATTGATTCGATCTCCTGCATGCCAATTTCGGTAACAGAACGCGGAATACCATCGATTAGGATGATCGGCGGGCGACCCCTGAGTTGATAGCTCATGTCTTCATTTAATGGCTGTCCATTGTTTTGGCTAACCTTTAGACCGGCCAATTGTCCCGCCGCTGCAGTAAGGTAACCAAATACTGGAGTTGAGGCAATTGCATAGCCAGGTAATTTGGACACCGAAGCTGTGGAGTACTGCTTAGGTGTATTGAAATAGATTAATTGATTGATGTTACTGATAGAATCTTGCTCTAGAGTTTTCTCTAAAGAGACATCCTGCTGTGCATAGCTCCACAAGGGGAAACAAAAGAGCATAGCATAAGCTGTCTTAGATTTAAGCAAACTTTGTAATTCTAACATACCTTAATTGGTTTAAAATTGGTCTCTTAACATTTTTGAGCATCACGAACTTCTCAGCCTACATGGAAAAATATTACCGTTATCTTATTCTTAGTGTATTATAAAATAAGGCTTGTAGGTCTACTATATTCGGTTAGTCAATACTCAAAGATATTATAGTTGCATTCGGAAAGATTTGCTAGACTGGTTTTTTTTTAATGAAACCGTTCCCAAATTTTGGGAACGGTTTCACGGTTAGAATGATCCGTTTTGGTGTTTGCGAATTTCAAGTGCTTTTTTTGGGAAAATCTAGGTGGGCGAATACGGTATCTACAATTTCTTCGTCGTAGGAAGAAATACTACTACCAAACCTACAAGTGGTAAGTATGAACATATGCGATATATGTAATCAATACCATGACTATCTGCTATTGCCCCAATCACAGCGGATCCAATACCCCCCATACCGAATGAAAGACCAAAAAATAATCCTGAAATCATTCCTATATTTTGGGGCAAAAGTTCTTGCGCATATAACAATATGGCGGAGAATGCTGAGGCAATGATCATGCCTATAATGAAAGTGAGAACAACGGTGCAGGGAAGATTTGCATAGGGGAGTGCAAGTGCAAATGGTGATGCACCGAGTATAGAAATCCAGATGACATATTTTCGTCCTATCTTATCGCCTAGGGGGCCACCGATCATTGTTCCTAGCGCTACTGCTAAGAGATAGATAAATAAGTACCACTGGGATTGCTGGATAGAAACACCAAATTTATTGATCAAATAGAATGTATAATAGCTTGAAATGCTGGAAGAGTAGAAATATTTAGAAAAAATGAGTATTAACAATATAATAATCGAAAGAACTATAGTTTTTCGCGGTATACATTGGTTCGAAGCATTTCCAGTACTTTTTTTTATGCTTCTCATATTCTCAATTAATTTTGTATTAAACCATTTTGAAATGTAAAACATAATGACAATGGCGATCAGCGCTACTGGTGACATCCAAAAGACATTCAACCTGCCATAAGATGCTACTAGTAGAGCTGCTAATATAGGGCCTAGAGCAGATCCAAAGTTTCCGCCCAATTGAAAGATTGATTGCGTCAATCCTCGTTTATTTTTGGAGCATATATAGGCTATACGTGAAGCCTCCGGATGAAATATCGCCGATCCCGCACCTACAGTAGCTACTGCTACCAGCAGCCATACATAACTGGAGCAAATGGCGAGAAGGATGATGCCGGTCACACTAATTAACATACCCGTGGGAAACAAGTAGGGATAATGTTTTCTGTCAATAATAAAACCTACTATAGGCTGTAATAGTGATGATGAAAACTGAAACACCAGCGTTATGATCCCAATTTGTGTAAAATTTAAAGAAAATTCTTTTTTGACAATTGGATGAATCGCAGGAATAAGAGATTGTATGCTGTCGTTGATAAGGTGACAGAGACTTAACAAAAGTATGAATTTAAAGGAAATGTGCGAAGAGAATTCCGAAACACTATTTTGCCTCATTATGTATGCATTTTTAAATTTAAATAGAAGCTGAATATCAAAGGTCATCGAAGAAGGTGCCAAACGAAGATATCTTTATCCAGCCAAAAACGATTTATACTTATACAAATTTACCCTGTTTTTTGTCATTTCTATCAGTGAATGATAAAAATGTCGGCTACATTTACATATAATTGAGCATAGATTTTAGGAATGTTATTTATTTACCGTTGGTCTGATACAGAATTAGCAGTTAATCTAATTTATATCGTCGAAGACCATTAAACTACTATGTTATGAATACTCGCGTCATTAGAGAAAGCATATTACAGGGCAACACTGCTCTCGGTATTGAGCTGGGTTCAACTCGGATCAAAGCTGTATTAATCGATCAAAATTTTGAAATCATTAGTTCCGGTATCTACGATTGGGAGAATAAACTTATCGACGGTTTTTGGACCTACTGTGAAAAAGAAATAATTACCGGTATCCAGGAAGCGTTTAAACAAGTTTCAACAGAGGTACAAAGTAAATTTGGTATTCCTTTACGGAAAATAGGTACCATTGGATGTTCCGCCATGATGCAGGGCTATATTGTACTCAATAAATCTGGAAAATTACTGGTGCCATTCCGCACTTGGCGTAATGCAACAACGTCAGAAGCATCTTCACAGCTCACTCGAAGTTTTAAAAGTAAGATTCCCCAACGTTGGAGTATATCTCATCTCTATCAAGCTATTTTGGATAATGAACCGCATGTCAGTGATATCAATTATATCACAACATTGTCTGGATATGTGCATTGGCTTTTGACCGGTGAAAAGGTTTTGGGAATAGGTGATGCTTCGGGCATGTTTCCTGTGGATGAAATAAAAAAGCAATTTGATGAGGGGTTGATTCATAAGTTTGACACTTTGATTGCTGACAGAAAATACTCTTGGACATTATTGGACATCATGCCAGTTGTTCGGATAGCCGGTGAACCTGCAGGAAATCTGCATGAGCAGGGTGCCATATTGTTGGATCCGTCTGGTTTATTAGGTGGAGGTATTCCAATGTGTGCTCCGGAAGGAGACGGCGCAACGGGTATTGTTGCGACAAACAGTATTCAAAAGCGTACAGGAAACATATCTGTGGGTACATCTATTTTTGCACAATTTGTTTTGGAAAAAAAGCTTAGTAACATCTATTCTGAAATAGATATTATGGCAACACCTGAAGGAAATACGATAGGGATTATTCTTGCTAATAATTGTTCCAGCGATATTAATGCATGGATTAATATATTCGGTGAATTTTGTAAAAGTATGGGATTGAAAACAGATAGAGACGAATTATTCAATGTATTATTCAATCAAGCAATGTCAGGTGATCGGGATTGCGGAGGTTTAATGAGTTATGGTTATTATTCAGCCGAAAATATTACAGAAATAGTAAAGGGACGCCCACTATTTATTCGTACAGCCGAAAGTAATTTCAATCTTGCAAACTTTATGCGGACGCAACTTTTTTCAGCATTTGCAGTGCTCAGGATAGGAATGGATATATTAACAAATGATGAAAATTTTTCGTTTGATCACATATGTGCTCACGGAGGCTTATTCAAGACACCGGATGTTGTACAAAAAGTCTGTGCAGCAGTGCTCAATGTACCGATCTCCGTAATGTCAACAGCTGGCGAAGGTGGGGCGTGGGGGATGGCTCTTCTTGCTTCTTACTCGAAAGATAGGTTGGAAGGCGAGACCCTCAGCGCTTACCTGTCCAACAATGTATTTAAGAAAAAGGAATATCAAATAGTGTATCCTGATCGAATGGACAAAGAAGGATTTGATCAATTTTTGACGCGTTATAAAAGAGGATTATTGATAGCGAAAGCTGCTGAGAATTATTCCTAAAATGTCACAAGTTGCTTTTAAAAATGGTCTATTAACGGTATCTATTCATTAAATTAGAAACTAGTGAAGCCATAGATTCGATACACCGATCTATGTGTAAAGAGGAGTGAGATCACTTTCTTCTTGGATATCCAGATCATCCTCTTCAGGCATTTCTGGATCTTCATCTGAATCTCACAATCGGACAATTTAGTAAAAAACAGAAATATCTTAAAAAACTGCTTAACTAAGACTGCCGCTTTTATTTGCAAGTCCAGAGGCTTTTATACCCCCAAAATTTCAATGAAGATAGACGTGTTAGTTGAATTTGATGATATAGTGAGTTTACCGTTGATATTTTCCAGCCTATTCTGTATAGATTTAAATCCTATACCTTGTTTAAGCTTTTTATTTTCATTGAACCCCTTTCCATTATCCTCAATTAATATGTTCAATTTGTTGTCTTCTTTATAAATAGCTATCTGTATTTTTTTTGCCTTTGCATGTTTAATTATATTTGTTAATATTTCTTGAAATATATAGATAAGTTGAATTCGGATTTCAAGAGTGATTTTATCTAGCGCGCCTGGGTCAATATTTATCTCTGTTTCATATCTATTTTTAGGCAATGCATATTTGATGATTTTCATCAAATTTTCAATGTATGTTTTGTCATCGCTAATAAAATCTTCTGTGTACAAATTGTGGCTATGTTTCCTAGACTCGTCATACAATTCATTTGAAATATTGATGAGGACATCAACATTTTCGATCTGTTCGGCGCTCATGTTCTCATTTTGTAGTATTGTCAAGCGCTGTTTGACACTTGCAATTTTACTGGAAAATGAATCGTGCAGATCTTGAGCTAATCTTTTCTTTTCATCTCTTCTCACAAATGCTAGTCGTTCTTCCATAATTGAAATCTGGAGGTTTACTTCAGTATTTAACTCTTCAATACGCTTTTTTGATGCTTTTTCTCTCCTTTTTATGATAATATATACTAGAGTCCCAACTATGATAAATATCGATATTAGGCAAATAATCCAAAGATTTCGCGTATTTTCTTTCTCTTCGGAAACTCGCAATAATTCGCGATTTACTTCTGATTCTGTATGTGCATAAATAAGCTTATCTATATCATCGACCAGTAATGCCCGCAACGAATCGCTTGAAATTGCAACTTTTTTCATTTCATTGTAAGCCTTGTAGTAATTTCCTTCTTTCTCAGCTATTAATGTTGTTAAGGCATTCGCTTCGTAATGTTGTTCTTCATTTAAAAATGGGACATTTCTAAGTGAGTCTAGGTAGGAATTTGTTGAATCTTTAATTCCGACGCGTAAATAATATTTGGCTTTGGATAAATAATATTTGCTTCTGATATCATTATTAATTTCATTTGCATTAACAAACTCGCTATTGACAGCTAGTTTCATCTCATTTAAAGCTTGAAGTGCTTTATCCTTTTTGAAAACTCCATTTAAACTGTATTGATATCGGATGTGTGCTTGATAGAAATTAACATATTGGGCTTGTAAATTATCCTGGGGCAGTTTTTGTTTCAATTCAGCGTAAATTCTTTCGGAGAGTGCGAAGACACTATCGGCTTCTTTAATATTTCCAATTTCAACACAGGCCTCCATGGCTGGGTTAAAAAGCGAAATATATTCAATGGAAATATTAAGGTTTAACGCTTTATCTTTGATTAGTTGGGGTAAGGTATTTAGATAGGACCGATTTTTTCTGTACGTATCAACAACTTTTTTGTAGTTTCTATTCTCTAAGTAAACATTTATTTTTCTTGCTGAGACAATTAATGAGCGTTGTTTAAATAGCTTAAATATTTCTTTTTCTGCCTTTTCAAGGAAATAAAAGCACTCACCATTCCTATTTGCATATTGAGCATTATTGGCTAATTTGATGTAATAATTGATTTTATAAAGATAAAACTCCTTGTGTTTTTGTGTCAAGGCGAGATAGGTTTTTAAGTGTTCTGTTAACTCTTCCCTTGAAAAAGTACGGCCTGCCGAGAATTCTTTATCGACCCAAATGTCCATTTTATCCAAGTATTCCCTTTTTTCAACTTTATTATTTTCAATTAGTTTTAAGAAATTATCATTATTAAATTGCCCAATAGCATTAGTAATGTTTAGAAACAAAAATAATATAGATAATGATTTAGTTAATAATGCCATGGTCTTTTGCTATTTTTAATAGTTGAACAATAGAATGACAATTTGCTTTAGCCATCATTTTTTTACGGTAGGTTATAATTGTATGTGTACTCAGACATGCTTTTTCTGCCGCTTGCGCAATACTCAGCCCGCTCATAAAAAGATAAAGGAGCTGAATTTCCCTTTGAGAAAAAACGATCGAATCCTTATGAGCATTATCGTGTAGAACTTTCAATGACTCTTCTATATATAATTCATTTATTTCCACAGCTTTTATACATGCAATCAATGAGGATATTTCACAGGATTTGCTAATAATTCCGTTTGGTCTAACCTGTAGCATATTGTGGATAATATGTGGGCTTGTGGTTGATGATAAAAAAATAAAATGAGGGTGTTTAGCAAGTCTTTTGATATCTTGAAGTACACTAGCGCCATTATTGTCTCCCAAAAAATAGTCTAAAAAAAAATGAATGTTTTTTCTCTCTTCTTGGATAAGGTAATTGATCATCTCGTTAAATTGATTAAACACAAGTACGTGTTCAAATATTTTATATTTCTCTAATAAAAGTGAGAAGGAGTTAGCGAATAGTTTTTCATCATCCAAGATCACTGCCATTTTTACCTCTTTCATAGGTTATATTGTATTTTTTTTGACCTCTAATATAAGTCTTTTAGACTATTGATTAGTTTCAAAAGTGCTTAAAACAAGGTATTTGTGAATCTTGTAGACATTTAACTACCAATTTCTGGGGATAACTAATTATAACCATACCTAAAAATGGTGTTTATCGCTTCCGCTTGTTTTTTATGATTACAGGATTGTTTTGATTTGTCTAATAATGCTTGAAAAGTTTCAAAAAATCGCTATTGCAAAGTCTTTTTGAAGTATGAAAACAAAATTATTACAAAAGATTAAAATTGATAAAAGATGAAAGATGTCAAAAAGAAATATGTTCCTCCTCGCGTAGAGGTGATGGACATTAAAATGGAAAATTCTCTAGCAGCAAGTTCAGCTATTGTGATACCAGGTGATGGATCTGGCGGTGGTATAGCACATGAATGGAAACCTGGCGAGAATAAAGACTGGGAAATTACGTGGTAAATAAAGTTAAATATAATGAAAAGAAATTTTAAACATAAAATAGTTATTGGTTCTGGCGTATTAGTTTTCTGTTTTTTGCTGAATTCATGTAAAAAGGAACATTCCAACCAAATTCATGAGGGCGATGCGGTAAAGGTAATTTTTGATTCCAAAATCAATAGTTTCAATACTAATTCAGCTATTGCAACCAAAGCAACAACTTCGAAAGCAGTCAGTGCAGAGAATCGTTATTCTGTAAATGTTGATGATAAATACTCGATTGAGTGTGTTTTATCGGAAACTTCTAGCGGTCTTATGGCAAAAGCGCAATCAGCAAGTACAAATTTAGTTGCTCAAGTTGGACGATCGGCGGTAGAAATTGGTACGCTATATTCGGTAACATACTATGATAAGGATGGTAAATATGTAGGATTTAACCGATACAAAGTCGGAGATACTACTCCCACGTCTGGCAGTGAATACAAATTTAATGCTGGTGAGAAATATACCTTTATATTTCAGAGTAACAATACTAAACTTTATACGGTTGCTTTGCCACCTTCCAACGAAGATCTTGATAAGGCTGTGGTAGGTAGGCTACTGACACAAAGCGGTGGCCAGAATTTAGATCAGATGTACACTCGAATAGATAAAGTTTTGAATTACGGGACCAATTATATTGATGTGTTGTTCGAACATTTGTTTTGCGAAATCACTGTTAGTTTAGATTCTAAGAATGTTGGAAACATCAATGCAATTGGTAGCTGGAACGCATCTTCCCATTATAGTGGACTTTCTTTAAAAGTGAGTGACGCGAGTTTAACTTATAAAGGTGAAGATTTAATTTCACAAGGTTATCCCATCAATATGACAATTGATGGAACAAGACAATATGCACAATCATCACCCTTTCTTCTGGCAGCGCCCGACGGTCTTGGAAATATAAAAATCAGTGGTATTAATGTTGGCGGAGAAGTAAAAGACTTGACTATTCCTAATGTTCCGTTAACAAGAGGAAAGTCCTACAAGTTAAGTCTAACGCTAAAAAAGAATTCTACTGTAATAAACGGATTGGAATGGGCACCAGGAAACTTGTCAGAGATCAATGGTGCTTATTCCTTTGCACCTAATCTAGAATTGGGGACAGCATTTGGTTGGCAAAGCCTTAAGAGCGGAGAGGCATATGCTTACAATCCTGTAGGAGATCCTTGCTCGAAGGTAACGACAAATGGCGGCGGATGGAGAACGCCTAGTCATGCAGATTTTCAGGCAATAAGCATAGGGTCGACTAAAAGTTTGGTCACAGAAAATGGTCGGCAGGGCGTTCGAATTTCTAATGGTAATGCTGTTGTTATATTGCCAAAGACTCCAGATTTGTACTGGAATGGTGCTAGCACGGCGTCTAGTACGCTGTGGAATCGAACCAAAGCTCCGATTACTATTTCAAACTCAGGTTTTTACTGGGCATCAAATTCTAGAAGCTATTATGGAGTTAATCATGGCACTCAATGGAGTTTTAGTGAGACTTCGGCCGGCTTTGATACAGGATTTCGTACTAGTCCAAGCTACGTGAGATGTGTTAAAGGCACTATAGTTGTAAATTAATTTTGACTCTTTTTGTAAGCTGAAAGCGGGTATAGATTACCTGGATTTAAAATAGAGACTCTTTAAGAATTTCGTTTAATTAAATCAAAAAAAGCCATTATTGTTTTCGATAATGGCTTTTTGTTATGCTAACCTCATCTCAGGGTTTCGAACTCTTGCTGGATGTTTTACGCTTTTCAGCGGTAATGAAGTCTTTAATTGAATCGATTTGCAAAATGGGTTGCTAAATTTCTTTAGATATCGCATGCAGATAAAGCGGTGTTTGAAACGCTCTAGTCACATTCGAGATGGCTTAGGCCCAGAAAGCAGATTTCATCGTGATAAATTGTCTTTTTAGGTATTTAGTTCTGCCGTTAGTCACTCGTAAATCATGTTCGTAAACTTAAACGCCAAGCTCAAATTCGCTTTGTGTTTTACTGAGGTTAGATCATTACTAAATGGTCGGTATTGTTCCGCCGTCAATTACATATTCAGTTCCTGTTAGATAGCTAGCTCTTGGTGAAACGAGGAAGCCGACAAGTTCAGCTACTTCTGCGGGTTCAGCAGGTCTTCCGAAAGGAATTCCCCCCAATGCATCCATTACGCCCTGTTGCGCTTCCTCTACAGTGCTGTTTGAGTTTATGGCAATTTCACCTAACCAGGCTTCGGATGTTGCGGTATTGATCCACCCAGGGGAAACTGTTAGGACACGAATGCCTTTGGGCGTAACTTCGTTTGATAAGCTTTTGCTATAGTTTCTCAATCCAGCTTTTGCCGCTGCGTATGGTAACGTTGAATCATATAAGGGTAATTTGCCTTGAATAGAAGCAATGTGAATAATTACCCCGTTTCTGCGTTCGATCATCTGTGGTAAAAAGCTCCTGTCGAGACGTATCGGTGCCAAAAGGTTAGTCTGTATGGTCGATTCCCAATCTTCATCACTGAGGGCAGCGAAACCTCCTGCAGGGGTAGATGATCCACCGAGATTGTTTATCAGAATGTCTAGCCTTCCATAGTTTGCAAGCACCGCGCTCACTAATTTTTGGGTTCCCTCTGCCGTGCTCAGATCAGACGTAATGTAATGCAGATTACTATTTTCTTTTTCAGGAGCGTTTCTCGCGGTAATGATTACTGTTGCTCCGGCCTGTAATAGTCTTTCTGCAATTGCCCTCCCAGTTCCTTTTGTACCCCCAGTTACCAGGGCAATCTTGTTGGATAACTCATTGTTGAATTTAAACTGTTCCATTTTTTATGCTTTGTTTACAGGACAAAATTGGCGTATAAAAATAGTCTGTGCAAGTAGGGATTTACTAATCATATAGGGATAAATTTTTCCCCTATTGTACAAATGGGTTCATACGTTTAATTTTGAAAAATGTATGAAAGAAAAGTAATTCCAAATCTGAACTGTGGCCTTGACTTGATAGGTGAAGTGCTTTATGGCAAATGGAAAATCCGTTTGCTGTGGTTTATCAACCAAGGATATAAAAGACCCAGTGAATTGCTGCGTAAAATACCGGATGCTTCTCGACGGGTCCTTAACCTCCAGCTAAAAGAACTGGAGGATCATGAGCTTATCACCAAGAAAATATATCCTGTCGTTCCGCCGAAAGTTGAATATTCGCTTACCGATTTCGGGATAAGTTTGATTCCTGTAATTTCCGCGCTGGGTTACTGGGGGGATCAAAACGAGGAAAGACTGAGAAGGGTAATCTTAAAGAGACTTTCAAGTTAAGTGAAGAAATACCAAACTTAGGGCATGAGGCTCATAGTATTTACTTCAATATAGTTTATGAGGCGAGATAGACCAGTCACTGCGTATTACGTACTTTCATTCCACTGTTTTCACGTTCTTGGAACGAGCTGAAGATAAAAATAATTTAAGGTCTAATAACCATTGACTGACCAATTGATGGTTTGTTTTCAGCATTTTCTCTGATACATTGGGCGTCCTCCTTTGATTTGATCACTAGGAACAAACGGATTATTAATTACATCAATCCGTTTGCTATAGTGTCCCACACGTTGATTGTTAAATGGTTCTTTGCTCTACATCTGATGGCTCTGTTGGCGGTTGAAGGGGCAGATCTTCTGCATCATTTGCCTTTTCATTTTTGGCGATAGTTTCATCGTCAAAGCCACTTTCTTCTTGGATATCCAGATCATCTTCTTCGGGGATGGTTTCATCGTCAAATTCACTCTCATCCTCAAAATCAATTTCTTCTTGGATATCCAGATCATCTTCTCCGGCGATGGTTTCATCGTCAAATTCACTTTCATCCTCAAAATCAATTTCTTCTTGAATACCGAGATCATCCTCTTCTGGGATTTCTGGATCTTCATCGGATTCATTTTCAAAAAGATCTTGATCAGGATCCTGTTGTGAGATGATCGCAAATGCAATGATAGGCATACCTTGATGCTGATCGTGCGTTATTTTTTTTCTGTTCATGTTACACGTATTTTATTTGTAGGACACTGCATATTAGACAATTGTTGATTGATTAACTACGCTATAAATGCCGCTTTATACGTGAAATTTCATCTCTACGTAGATTACATTTTTCAATGGACCAACGTGTTTCTACTTTTTGTGACCGATTTATGCGTGAATTAACGCATCCATCAGCTATGATCGAACGAAAGTACTGTGATCGCTGTTAATTTTTAAAAAATTTGCTCACACGACACTGAGTCGATCATTAAAAATTTATAGAGAAAATGGAAAATTCAACAAAAATGGATAGACGCAAGGCTCTGGGAACAATAGGAACTAGTGTATTAGCTTTAGGACTGGTGGGAGGATGGCGGCCAGCTGAAGCTCAACAAGGTGGAAATGCTAATTTACAGAATCCAAACGACAAATATCCTAAACCGCCTTTTCAAAAGCAACTCCAGTCCTGGCCCGGATTGAGTAGTAAAATGAATCCAAGACCCGACCATGGCGAAGAATCATATAAAGGAAGTGGGAGGTTGAATGGACGAAAAGCCTTAATTACCGGCGGCGATTCTGGAATGGGGCGAGCTGCCGCAATCGCCTATGCACGCGAGGGAGCCGATGTTGCTATTAATTATCTACCGGATGAGGAGGTTGATGCCAAAGATGTTGTCGCATTAATTAAAGCTGCAGGGCGAAAGGCGGTGGCAATTCCGGGTGATCTTCGGGAAGAAAAGTTCTGTACGCGTCTGATAGAAGAGGCGACTCAGCAGTTGGGTGGTTTGGATATTTTGGTCAATAACGCTGCGCGACAGCAGACAAAACCTTCCATATTGGATATTACGACCGAAGAATTTGATGCGACCATGAAGACTAATATCTATGCCCCATTTTGGCTTATTAAAGCTGCTCTACCGCATTTGAAGCCCGGTTCAGTTATTATAGGAACAACCTCAGTACAGGCGACAGATCCATCGGAAGATCTTTACGATTACGCGCAGACAAAAGCTGCTACAACAAACTATATACGGTCTCTGGCGAAACAGCTAGGACCTAAGGGTATTCGCGTGAATGGCGTAGCTCCGGGACCTATTTGGACACCGCTACAAGTAAGTGGCGGTGCGACACAAGAAAAGCTTGTGAATTTTGGAGGTGACACGCCCATGGGAAGACCCGGACAACCGGCGGAACTAGCATCGATCTATGTTCAGCTTGCCGCATCAGATGCCAGTTACGCTAATGGACAGATTTATGGAGCTGCTGGAGGAGGCGGGCAACCTTAAGCCGATCCGCAAGCTAATCCCCGCTACTACGGGATCATCTGTTTTATCAAATATCTATCTAAGTGTTTTCTATGTGTTGCAATCGGTGAGAAGCTGATTGCAACTCCTTTTAAAATGTACACTTAACCGCCACTATTATAACCGACAAACCTTGTGCAGGATCAATTGTTCTTCTCTGAAAGAGAATGGACCCATTGATATACCTTTAAATAATTGGAACATGGATCAGCTTAGCTTATTTGAAAACGAAGGATATAATTTTTCGGAAGAGCTCTTAGACTTTGAAGCGGATTTTCTTACACAAAAAGAAGCTGATGATTTGTTTCATCTACTGCTCAAGGAGGTCAGTTGGCAGCAGACATCGAAGACAATGTACGATCGAACAGTATTGACTCCTAGGTTAACGGCTTGGTATGATGATGAAAATACAAGTTACCAGCTCGCTGGAAAAGCGATCGCTGTAAATCAATGGCTTGAACATTTGGAAGCGTTGAAGGAAAAGATCGAACAGCGCTTCAATTATCGATTCAATTCTGTATTGATTAATTTATATCGCGACAACAGTGATTCGGTGGCCTGGCACCGTGACAGAGATAGCGAACTGGGAGATAGGCCTGTAGTTGGATCGATAAGTCTGGGACAGGCGCGGTTTTTTGATTTTAGGAAGGTTGACGATCATAGTAAAAAGTATTCCTTGTTGTTAAATAATGGTTCCCTTTTGCTGATGAAAGGCGATTTGCAGGAAACTTGGGAACATCGCGTCGCAAAATCCACGCAAAAAATGAAAGCTCGTATCAACTTGACTTTTCGCTTAATCGGCGATGTATATTAGGAATTTTAAGATCTGAATAAGTTTTTAATAGCATCCCTTTATTTATTTTGTCCATCCCACACTTTTCTTCCACTCTTCCATTTCTCGTTTTCTCTTTTCTAAGTCTGTAGGTGGAGACTGCTTTTCACGCAGTGCCTGTATCCTTATCACTTCAGTTTGCTCTTCAAGCGTGTTTAGGCCGATTGACTTTCGTCGTTTATTTACTTTGATCGCATCATCTACTGTATGAGGACTTAGATTTCCGTTTTCGTCCCAATCAAACTGAGTCCCGTAACGTTGTGGCTGATCTTGAAATACAGCTATTCGGTCTGTTAGATAAGCTAAATTTCTAGGATCGGCTTTATTATTTTTTACAGCTGTCTTCAATAGTTCGGCACTTCTCTTCATGAATTCTGGTTGTTCAATTGAGTGCTGTATAATTAACCAGGTGGCGTCGCTAGCTTCTTTTCCTACTTTTTCTGCTGTAGGATAACCGATGATGTTCATGATTTTGTCTAAAATCTGAGCATTTTTATTGTGTAAGATCTTCATTTCTTCATTATATCCATCGCCTAGTTTACCCTCATTAATAAGCTTATCCCTTAATGCTAAGTCTGCATTTTTCAGATCAATTATTTTTTCTGCAATGTCTTTATATTGCATCATAAGTGCTTTTTCGTAAAGAAATATGGTGATTAAAAATTCTAAGCATACTCATCGTGGTAATATACAACTCATTCAGCAACACTTTTTACTACAATTAGATGTAAATTACCGAGGTTCATAATCCTTTCCCCAAATTTAATGTGTAATTGTTGTATTGTCAATACGTGTTGAATGTCTATTCGCGCTTTTTTAAGATTCCGATTTAGCACATTTATTGGATTCTTTGGAGCCCTAGCGAGTTAAGTATTCTCTTTGGATTGAACTTTCAGCAGACCTTTTTGTTTTGTATTTTTATGAACGCAAGGTTGGTATTGCTTCAATATTTCAGGATATATCAGTTAATACAGTTAATAGTAATTAAATGAATAAGATTATGATAAAGATCAAGTTATGTGTTTTAATTTTCTGTTATGCGTATTTTTTCGCTCACAGCAATTGTAGTGCTCAGCGTACCAAAAGCAATCATGAGACAGGAATTCAACGTATCAAAGGCAATTGGTTCGACAGAAAAAATAAAAGGCATCTATCGATCCATCATGAACGCGGACAGGAGTATTTTACCATTAACGACTGGTATGACATCGGCCAAGGTAGGGAACCAATGATTGATGCCTATAAAGCATGGCCGAGAGGGAATAAATTGATTATGCTTCAAAGTACTACAGATCTGAGAGCCCCCTATGCAGAGATTCTGCCTTCCGGGAAGTTTCTTTTGTATCGTACAAAGAAGATGAATGATGAAAATGGACCTTTTATAGACAGTGCTTTCTTTTCTAGGTACAAATAAGTGATGTTCTAGCGTTCTATTTATGCCCCTAAAACCTCGAAGACCTCTAAATATCGATCAAACTACCTTCTAATTATACAACAAATTATGCTAATTGTATAACTTAAGTTGTCTTATTAATAGGAACTTTATTTCGAGGGAATAATCAAGTTGTATCGCAAATCTTAAGCTAATGAAAACAGACACAGAATTGAAGAACGATGTGGAGTGGGCGATCAAATGGGAGCCCCAGTTGCGTTTTGCTGAAATCGTAGTTACAGGTGAAGATGGAGTTGTTCCCTCTCTGATCACGTTGACAGTTATGCAAAAAAGCTGGAAGCTGAAAATGCATCAAAAAGAATCCATGGTGTGCGGGCATTGGTTGAAAATATTAAAGTTCAATTTCCAAGTAATTGGGCAAAGACCGATTCTGAAATCGCAAACAAGGTGTTGACTGCTTTGCGAGGAGCACGGTTATTACCAAAAGACAAGATCGCGATAAAAAAAGGATGTATAGGATGCGCTGTTACTTAGGCTAAAGCAGCAGTAAGGGCAGGAGTTGGGTTAGTAACGGTTAGCGTTCCTACTGATGAAAGAGCAATTTTACAATTGGGCGTTCCTGAAGCTGTGGTTATAATGCGAGAGGAAAATCCCCCTAATGTAGAACGGTTTTCAGCAGTCGGAATAGATCCTGGCTTGGGTATAGATCAAGCCTCTGAAGAACTGCTTTTACTGGCGTTGACACAGTTCAAGCAACCTTTATTATTAGATGCTAATGCGCTGAATATGATAGCAAGTAATAAAAAGCTATTGTATAAAATTCCTCCAGACGATCATTACTCCTCATCATAGTTTGATCGGTTATTTGGTGACCATCAGCATAACGATGAGCGAATAAACAAGGCCATGGAGAAATCAAAAGAATACGATATCATTATTGTTTTGAAAGGCCATCATACCACCATTGTTTCACCAGAAGATATATTTTACAATACAACAGGCAATAGCGGCCTAGCCAAAGGAGGGTCGGGAGACGCACTGACAGGCCTCATCACGGCATTTCTAGCGCAAGGATATACACCACTCATTGCAGCATGTGTAGGCGTATTTATTCATGGTTTGGCTACGGATATTACTTTAAAAACGCAATCAAAGGAAGCGATGATCATTACGGATATTATTAAAAATTTTGGAAATGCATTTAAGAAAATAAGAACATAAACTAAGTAGTAACATTTCATAAGATTTTGTCGAAAAAATATAAAGAAATAGGTTATACGCTGTATCAATTATCACAATAGATGGAAAACAGCGATATCGGTAAATAAATTTTACCCAGCCAAGAAATAAAGTTTAAGGACATTGGAGCATGCATTTGGATATTTATGCTTTTTCGTTCCATTTCCTTTCATCCTGCTCGATCTCCTGCTTTCCCGTTCAGCAGCAATTCCCGGCTCCGCTTATCTTGGACACCTCCAATTGGGTAAAGCAAATGTACTATAGAGATGGCATTGCAGGTGATAAGATCGAGGTGCTCCCTGTAGGTTGTCATACGGGTTCTTTCGTTCCCCATGCAAGTAACGTTCCCAACACCCTTTCGGTACAGCGACAACTTGGAGTATCTCCAGATGAGATTATGATTTTGACAGTTGGTGGAGATGCGGCTCCAAAAGGATGAAAGCATCTGATTGTGTTTAAAAAAATCATTATTCCAAAAGCACTTTCTATTATTGCATTTAAGCGCTATTTTTATCTTTTTAACAGTTTATTTATATGAACTCTTATCCGTTACAAACATCTTCACTTTGAAATGAGGGAGTTATTAGGGGGAGACTGATTGTTAGATACCACTTAGTATTCTAACTTGAAATAGTTTTCTTGTGAAAATTTTATAAATTCGTTTTATGATTTTATTGCTAGTTCTTTTTTCGCGACAACTACACTGTCTAGTTAAATACCGCAGTTACACATCAAGTGGCTTCTGCCTCGATGAGCACGTAGGAAATTGATCGTAGATTAGGCCACAGAAGAAAACCAAAATTAATTCATAATGTTTATATATGAATAAGAGATATTTCTCCAATTGTTTTATCTTATTTTTACCGATATTGCTTTGGAACATTCTTTTGACTAGTCGTTTGCCGAGAAATTATCAACCCGATTTGTTTTCAAAAGGTATTCCTCCTTGTTTAATATATGTAGAGAATATTTCTAGGCTGACTATCTTTTTATTTGCATTTATTACATCTTTTTCCGTAAGCAACTTGCGGCAAAAGATTGGTTTCTACATTTATGTAGTAGGAGTGTTGCTATATGTTTGTTCGTGGGCGATATTGATTTGGTTTCCTGAAAGCATTTGGAGTAAAGGCATTGTCGGCTTTTCAGCTCCTGCACTGACTCCAGCCATTTGGTTAACAGGAATCTGTCTTATGGGAAATTCATTTTATTTTAATTTACCATTTAAACGCTGGCCATTCATTTTGGTTTCAGCTATTTTTTTGTTTTGCCATATCCATCATACAATCATGGTATATTCCAATGTTAACTAATGTTTATCATTTTCGTTACTATCTGAAATCAGACACCTCACTCGATTTCCTGGCCAACTTTTCCTGCTCACCGCTTCGTGCAGTCGAGCAGCGTCCTAGGCGAAGATTATTTACCTTGTGCTGCGATTTAGCTTAGGGCGTTTTACGATAGCAGAAATTGGACAAACTGTAGAAGCTGTAGGAGAGATCATAAAGCAATAGCACAACAATAAATCGCTACATTGAAATTAGGATTTGAACAACATTTTCTAAGAAATGAACAGCCATTATCTCAAATAACCTAAAGAGCTTTAAAATCGTTGATGAGAGGTGTATGCATCTTCGGAGAAATTTTTGTTATATCCAAAAATACTTCTCGATAGGCAATTGAGAATAAGAGCATTTCAGTAAAAAAAAAGTTGGTCGCATTTTTCTTTTTGCCCAACCCAAAGTTTTTTTGAAATCTCTTTAATAAGGCAATTGGGTGTTTGATATGCGCTTTCTTTACTGATGAATAACTCCCTGTCTATTTTGCTAATATACTTTTTGTTGCTCAGCGATTCTTTATCTTAATCGACATATTTATGTACATATTTTAGTCTGATCAGCGTATCCATATTAAAAGCTGACATTTTAGAATTGCGGCCTTCTGGAATTGGAAAAAAAATCTGACCAGCACTTTGAGAGAGTAATATCCAATTTGGTCCTGAATGCGAATGTGTAACTAATATTGCAGAACCTATTTTTTTGAAAAGTGCATCAACAGCATCGAAGGGAAATATTGGTTGAGAGTCTCCTGATCTTTGGAAAATTAGACACCTGGAATCCGAACCGATATTGCTGATTCGTTGCGCTGTCAATCACGATAAATTTTTCGCGGGTCTCGCCATTCACCCGAATAGGGTCTATATCAATATCTTCCAGCTTTAATAAATTTGCGAGCATGTTTCCTGTCTTTCCCCCGGAGGTAAAAAGAGCAGTTGAAGCCAAACCTAGTCTTTTCAAGGCCCGAGATACGTTAATTCCTCCGCCACCAAGTTCGTATACAGGTTTTTCATAGCGCAATTTCTTTTCCAGAACGATATGCTGTACGCTGGTACTCTTGTCTACGGATGGATTCAGGGTTATTGTTAAAATAGATTTTACCATTTGTTTATGTTATAAATGCTATTCATCTATAAAATAGTGGATTGTCGAAATGCACTATTAAGTAATTTAAAATAAAGCTACTAATTATAGTTGAGAACGTGCAACCTTATCTACCGAACTTGAAGCTAGCTAATTCTATATTTATCTGTATAAATATTTCATTTACTTTATCATTTTATGGCACGATTATACTTTGTAGCGGAGTTTTCTTTTGGTTCATTTCAGCTTATTCCTTTGCAAAGAATAAACAGAATCTGGATGGAGCCCGAGCAAACATCGGCTGATAATCCGCATCAATAATGATATGATCTATACTATATGTGTCCCCGTTTTGTCTGTAGTAATCGCAGTAACTGAGCCTAGCCTCTCCACAGAATTCAGATTGCGGCGGCCCGTATCAAAGAGTTTAAGCTGATGAGCGTTTAACTGGGTAACACGCGTAGCGATATTCGTTAGCCAGCGAGTTGGATATTATAGGAGTACAAAGAGGTTAGGTTGGGCGGGGGCGTACTTATTGTTTAATAATTATTGTACTGTCATACCCCCATCGATAACCTGCGTTGTCCCAGTAATGAATTGACTGTCGTCACAGGCAAGAAACAACGCTAATTTTGCGATTTCAATTGGTTCTGCATAGCGTCCAAAAGGAATAGAAGCTTCAAATGCTTTTTTGACTTCCTCGCCGTGGCCTGTGGAAGCACCTTCTTCTATAGAGCGCATAATCTTCAATGGAATTTACGACACCCTCAATCCCGGCATTGTTAAAAAAGACATCAATCTCTCCAAACGCTCTTACTGTTTCATTGACATATGCTTCAACTTGAGCTGCTACGGAAACATCCGCTACGACATATTTTACATTTTCACTGCCAAGTTCAAGTACTGTTGTTTTTAATGCTTCCTCATTAAGATCAATAAGCATAACATAAGCCCCCTGTTCCAAGAACAATTTGGCTGTTGTTTTACCAATGCTTCCCGAGCCGCCGGTTATTATAGCTACCCGCTTATCTAACTTTTTCATTGTTTTATCTTGTTTGTGAATTTTATACTAACGATCAGATTTGCTTAAACATCAAAATTACGTATATGGTCCTATTATAATGGTGTCAAGGGAAACTTGAATGCAGTTATTGCGTTTAATTTTGATATTTCTGATAGGGCTTAGAATCTAAAGTTTTCTTATTCTTCTAAACTGGAATAATTGTCAACGACCAGATTATTTTTGACATGCCAGATCCCTGGTGTTTTCCAGGCGATATCTCCAGCTTCATCTTTCTGATACCACGAATTGGCAGTCCCGTCCAATGTCACTGTTGTCCCTGATACTGAAACTTTGATATCGCTGTCATCAATAGAACTTCTGTTTAAGGCCTGTTCAATATCTTTTTTCTCTATGGCATTATGGATATCTGATTTGACCGTTATGTTGTTCGTCACGCCTTTCACGCCAGTTAGATGGCTTGCTGCTATTTGGGCTCCTTTACGCTGGTAATCCCAGGGCAACTCACCTTCCAAAGTAACCCAGCCGTCTTCAAGTTTGACAGTGACCTTGTCCTTCGGTACCGACCAATTATCTTTTAAGGCGCTGAGCACTTCGTCTGCCACTTCCTCATCAGTCTTTGACCAATTATTCGGAAATCTCACATCAATATTTTCTACAAGGGCTTTTACGCCAATAACTTTCTTTGCCGCATTTTCAGCCTCCAGCTTTTTTGAGTAATTATCTACAATTCCTGTCAGGGAAACAACGCCATTTTTTGCTGTAACACCGATTTCCGCAGCGTGCAATAAAGGCTCCCATTGTATTGCCTTTTGTACGTCTTTTTGCAATTCTTCATTCGTCTTCATCTGGTTTAATTTTTAGGAACAATGTTATTATTGATCCAGTGTAAAGTTCTTGTTTTCAGTGTTATGTATGTTGTATAATGAGCGTTTTCTTTTGTATAATTAGTAGTAATTTTTTCATTTCTTTTTAACATGAACTGAATTGGGCGATAACCATCAAAAAAATAGCTAAAAAAGGAAAGCGATATACTAGTTTAATCAGGCGAAATGTTTATAAAACCAACGTTTCATCAGCTCTGCCGATAATATATATATGACTACAATACCAAGCATCGCTAAATAGATTCTAAGTGGTAGTATAATAAAACCAAACATTGTTGCAGCAAAAGGAAGAATGGGAAGGAATAATGCCAAGACAGCGATAAACAGCGTCGCCAAAAGCAAGTATTTTCCGGGCCTGCTTATAATAAATGACTGCCGTGTGCGGACGACCAGAACGATGAGGGTAGCAGAAACGACAGATTCAATGAACCAGCCCGTTTGAAACTCTTTTTCCGTCGCATGAAAGTAAAACAATAATACAGCAAAAGTAATATAATCAAATATAGAGCTCAATATCCCAAAGAAAAACATAAAACGTTTAATGAAACCGATATCCCATTTGCGAGGTTTTTGAGTCCATTCTACATCGACAGTATCTGTAGCTATAGCCATTGATGGTAGGTCTGTCAATAAATTGGTGAGTAAGATCTGTTTGGGCAATAAAGGCAAAAATGAAAGAAAGATAGATGCTCCCGCCATACTGAACATATTTCCGAAATTGGCACTAGTAGCCATAAAAATATATTTCTGCGTATTGGCAAAAGTCCGGCGCCCCTCTTTGATCCCCTCAATAAGTACATTCAGATCTTGGCTAAGCAAGACGATATCTGCCGCTTCTTTAGCGACATCAACTGCTGTATTCACCGATATACCGACATCAGCAGCATGGAGCGCAGAAGCGTCATTGATACCATCGCCCATATATCCAAGTACTTTGCCGGCCTTTTTCAAAGCAAGAATAATTCGCTCTTTGTGATTGGGCTCTACCTCGGCAAAGATATCTGTCCTTAGTACCTGATGTAAAAGGGCGTTCTCACTCATTTTTGCGAGTTGTGGTCCCGTGATGATCACAACCTCTTTCATACCGATCTGGATGCCCATATTCTGGGCGATAAGGGCATTGTCTCCAGTAATAACTTTTAACTGGATACCGAGTTTATTTAATGACTTTATCGTTTCAGCTATTCCCTCTTTCGGCGGATCAAACAGGGTGATAAAACCTGCGAATATCATATCTTTTTCATCGTTTTTATGAATAGGCCCATTATTAGCCCATTTTCTATAGGCGACACCTAAGGTTCTGTAACCCTTCGCGCTGAGATCTTTATAGGTCTGTTGGATTTGGCTTTCTGATGCCGCCATTGGAGAAAGTTTTCCCGCTACATCCTCAACCTGGCTGCAGATCTGTGTTACCTGATCCACAGCGCCCTTGGTGACCATAAGCGGCCCATCATCTCCGGAAACCAATAGTGTTAAGCGTTTTCGGATAAAATCATAGGGGATTTCATCTAGGCGCTGTCTTTCGGTATAGTCCTTTAGTTCGAGAGCCGATATGGCTTCATCAATGGGATTTCGGAATCCTTGTTGCAGGCATGCATTGGTTTTGGCCAGCGATAATACATTGGTATTTTCAGTTCCATGAATATCAAGGCCCTGATTGACTTTTACATTTCCCTCAGTCAATGTCCCTGTTTTGTCAGAGCATAGAATATCAATACATCCAAAATTTTCTATCGAATTGAGCCTTTTGACAATAACCTTTTTTTGTGCCATTCTACGGGCGCCCTGCGAGAGATTTACCGTAATAATGGCCGGAAGTAATTGGGGTGTCAGGCCCACGGCTATGGCTAGCGTAAACAGGAGGGAATCCAGTACAGGTTTATGCAGCGATACATTGACCCCGAAGATCAAGATAACCATGACCAGGGTTATCTGCATCAGAAGATAGCCAAAATGCCGTATACCAGCTTCAAACTCCGTCTCTGGAATGCGATTTTGGAGACGTTGACTTATATGACCAAACTCGGTATGAATACCTGTTCCGACAATAAGTATTGTCGCCGTTCCACTGATCACATGACTGCCCATAAATACGGCATTGCTCCGTTTCGCAAGCGCTGTGTCCGCGGGTAAAACACCCGCTTGTTTCTCCGCCGGAAATGTCTCCCCTGTAAAAGCGGCCTCATCTATAAAAAGCTCATTTGATGTCAGTATAGCAGCGTCACCTGGTATCACATCGCCTGCCCGAAGCGACACGATATCACCCGGCACGATTTCCTCAATGGGTAGCTCAATACTTTTGCCGTCTCGGCGTACGGTTGTTGTTATACGCACCAAGGCCAATAATTGGGCTACGGCATTGCCCGCAGCTCTTTCCTGCCAAAAGCCTAGTGCACTGCTGAAACAGACGATAGCAAATATAATGAGCGCATCTGTTCGGTCTGCCAGATAAAAAGACAAGGCTGCGGCAATCAGTAATATCACCGTTATGGGGCTTTTAAATTGATTTAGAAAGAGCAATACAGTACTTTGTTTCCCTGTAGATTTAAAGGAATTGACACCATATTTTTTCCTTCTCATTAAGACGTCTTGCTCCTTTAGACCTTCCGGAGTTGTTTCCAGCTGGTTTAGCAGGTCATCTGTTGGGGTTGACCAAAAATTACTGATACCAGATATTGTATTCGGAAATTTCATAGAAAATACGTTTATTAAAAAACGTTCGATAATCATATTGCAAGATCTGGAACGAAGGACTTGATATTTCAGCGGCTAATTCATCTTATTTTAGAATCGAGCTAGTAAGTAAATTTAAATAAAGCTAATCATTTTTTTTGAGAGTGTGCCACGTTATCTACCGGACTTGAAAACAAGTTGTTACGTCGCAATCTATTCTGCTTAGTACCGTTCAATTACTACCAATTATATAAAAATTAGATAATATTATACAATCTATAGTGATTTATAAATAAGAACTTTGTTTGTATTAAGTTGGTCACTTCGAAGGTTTATCCATCCGAAGATAAATGCAGGTAGAGGTATGGATGGATATCGAAATTTTAAACAAATTAGATATCATGAAAGCGCTCAAGTATTTTCTAGTTGGTTTTTTCTTTATTCTTTGCACAGCGATCCACGCACAGAATGTGAAGATAGATACTGCAATTACAGTAGCGCTCAAGGACAATACATATCTATCCAGGCTGAATTATCCAAAATCAGTTTTCAGGTTCTATACCGACAATTATTCAGGCTATCATTGGACAGATAGTCGGCAAAGACAGGATCAATCGGAAATAGCGCTTTTATTGTTGGCGCGCGCCAACCATTTTGGGCTTTCGCCTTCTGATTACCATCCAGAAATCCTTTCTTTTGAAAAATTAAAACAATGGCGGGATTTTCCCTCTGTAAAGAATCAGACGGAAAGAACCCAGTTTGATATGCTGCTGACAGATGGCCTTATTACCTTTATTAACGATCTTCACTTCGGAAAGTATAATCCATTATATCATAAGTCGCGCATTGATACCAGTAGGATCAATGGATTTTGTGCGGATGAGATATTGTCGGCAGCACGAATGCACACGGATTTCCAGGGAGCAATACTTAAGGCTCAACCAAAGATCAAAGCTTATAGTGATCTTCAGGTCTATCTGGACAGTTCCTATACGGTAAATAATAGTATCACTTCTCAAAGTGAAAGAGGCAAGATCATCATTAATATGGAACGCCTGAGATGGATCAACACGCAAAGTGCCAACTATATTATGGTAAATATTCCTTCGTACACACTGGAGCTTCATCAGGGGGACGAGATGTCGGACTTTAAGGTTGTAGTAGGAAAGCCAACAACAAAAACGCCCGTTTTGGAAAGTGAAATCAGTTATTTTTCAACGGCACCCGACTGGTGGGTTCCCCAAAGTATTTTCCGTAAAGAAATGCTACCGGAAATTTTGAAAGATAAGAGCTACCTAGCTGATCATAATTACTCGATCTATGACCGATCGGGCAATAAAGTCACCGTGAATGCATCAAAATTGAGACAGATCAACAACAGTCCTTATGGCTATAGTGTAAGGCAATCCTCGGGTCATGACAACGCATTGGGTGCTGTCGTATTTAGATTTCAGAATCCCTATGGGGTATACCTTCATGATACCCCTCAGAAACAGTTTTTTGATCGCGGGAAAAGGGCGCTCAGTCATGGCTGTGTACGTGTGGAAAATGCAGATCGCCTCGCCGCTATGCTATTATCATTTGATGGCTCAGAATACAAAATTTCAGAGCTGGAAAATGCAGTACTATCTTACGAAAAGAAGGATTTCGTGCTGAAACAGCCGGTGCCGATTATAATAACTTATCTGACCTGTCTTATAAAAAACGGGAAGCCTGCTTTGTACGCCGATATTTATAAGTTAGACAGCGCACTGGAAGACAAGTTTAATCAAAATAGATAACGGAATCAGGACAGCATGGCGTTGCTGCTCATGCTGGATGTGTTTAAAATAAAGAGATTACTACTTAGTCAAAAGTGATCATGATCATCGTAAAAGATAACAGTGATCATGATCTGAAAATTTTTATAGATCTAACTTTAAAGTATCAAACCATAAAAACAAATTCATTATGAAAACCACAGAAACCCCGATCAACCAGTTCAGTCTTCACTTGTATCGCAGATAGAAGATTTTTGGGGTAAAAACGAACTTACCGATGCACTGGAAAAAATGGAACCAACGATAAATATCATTGAAAAGAGTGGTGTTTATAAACTAAGAGTTTCAGCCCCCGGATTTAAAAAAAGAGATTTTAGGGTGGCAGTCGAGGATCGGTCACTGATCATTAGTGCGGAGCACAATGTTGAGAAGAAAGAAGAAAACGAAAATTATGTAAGGAAAGAATTCTTCGCCAATTCATTCTCCCGTAGCTTCCGCTTACCAGATAATGTTACCCTGGATCGCATAAAAGCCACTTATAAAGACGGATTGCTAAACATTACCATTAATAAAACTAATGCGGAGGAACAGGAGATAAAAGACATCAAAATCCGATGAATAAGACGAGGTGATATTCATAACGTGCAGGTGTGCATTTAAGAGTTTTCTTTAAAAAATAGATTGCCGGATGCACATGGGTTTCATTAAAAAGATCAAGATGGAAACTATTTTTATAAAATCTCTCGGAGGGACCGGAACAGTGACCGGATCAAAGCATTTATTAAAAACTACCGAACTCACCATATTAGTCGATTGTGGCTTATTTCAAGGAATTAAATCCTTACGCGAACAGAATTGGGAATCCTTAAATATCCCGATAGCAGAAATTGATCTGGTCATTCTTACCCATGCCCATCTTGATCATTGCGGTTATCTCCCTCTACTCTTGAAAAATGGGTTTAAAGGCCGGATTTATATGACGGAGCCTACCGCGGAACTGACAAAGTTAATCTTGCTTGATAGTGCGAAATTACAGGAAGAGGATGCGAAAAAGGCTAATCAACATCATTATACCAAACATCATCCTGCAAAGCCCCTGTATACACAGGATGATACCGAAAGGGCTTTCGAGCATTTTTATATTGTAAAGGAAAATACCGATATCAAACTAAGCGATCACATTCAATGTCAGTTTAAGCCCTGCGGGCATATTCTTGGCGCCTGTTCGGTGGCAATTACATGCTTTGACAAAACGACTGTCTTCTCAGGAGATATTAGACGAAACCGTAGTGAGATTCTGCCTATCCATGACTTTTTTACCGAAGCGGATTCTTTGGTGATGGAGTCTACTTATGGAGACAGATTGCACGACAACACAGATTTGTATGATAGTCTGCAACATTGGATCAACCTTATGGTTAAAAATCACGGAAACATTATTATTCCAAGTTTTGCCGTGGGCAGGGCGCAAGAACTTATCTATATGCTCTTTCTAAAATTCCTCCTCAACAGATCATGCTGGTACATGGCGAACCATGTGCATTGGAAGCATTGCGTGTAAAGATCCAAACAGAACTAGAAATACCCGTTAAAATTTTAGTGAAAGATGAGCAATTTGCACTCACATAGTTTGCCGGAGTTGCTTATAATCACTTAAAATTCACTTTGTTGTATGCAATGTCCCTTGCCGTCCAAAATATACAGGTAGTCATGATGCATGGGGAATTGTGATAGCGGCGTATCTGTCTCGTCGTTTGAAATTGATAATCTTATTGGAAGAGTGTGATCGTATTTTATGATAATTTAATAACTACTAACATGTTAGGAGAATTGAGTAAAAGAGAAATTATCACCTTATTAGGGAACCAGTTTATTGGTCGTATAGGGTGCCATGTCAATGGTGAAACCTACATTGTCCCAGTTAACTATGTTTACCAGAATAATTCGATATATGTTCAGTCAGGCGAAGGTAAAAAGATTGAAATGCTGCGCGCAAACTCTCAAGTTTGTTTTCAGGTTGACGAAATTGATAGCATGTTCAAGTGGAAAAGTGTGATTTTGTGGGGTAATTTTGAAGAGCTGAAGGGTATGGAGCGACAACAGGTTATGCAGGGCTTGATCTTGCGCATTATGCCTAATACAAATGAGACTGGACGAAATCCTGCTCATGCAATAAATCCACAGTTTCATGATTCACTAATTGTATTTCGCATCAACATCGAGCATGGGACCGGGCGATTCGAATCACATGATGCAAGATAATGACTTTAACTCATCGATGCCTCTCTATTGATCGTTCAAAGCTTGCCATCTCTGCAGTGGTCAGAGAACTTAATGAAAATATAAAAATATTATTCATTTTAAGATCTCTATTTTTTGATTTTATGGAATAACCTAAAATAAGGGTTAAGGATACCGAAATTTAGTAAATCTTTGTCTGATAATTATTTAAAAACAAATTGTTAGGCAAACATGTTTAGTATATAGCTACTTTGTTTTTGTGATAGATAACTTAGCCCATTTATTATTTGTGCTATTGGACCAACCGACATGAAATTAATCATCCAAAATATGGTGAGCCGCCGTTGCAAAATGATGGTAAAATCTGAACTCGATAAATTGGGGATAGCCTATATATCAATCGAATTAGGCGAAGTTAGATTAGCACAGCCTATTTCTAAAAATATCAAACTAAAGCTCCAGGAAGCGTTGCATCAATCGGGATTGGAATTGCTGTACGACAAGAGAGCCGAATTGATCGAAAAGATAATCAGTATTATTGTCGAAATGATCCATTACTCCAAAGAATTCCCGCAAGTTAATTTTTCTACTTTATTAAGTGAGAGACTAAAAAAAAACTATCATTATCTCGCCGAGATATTTTCCAAAACAAAGGGGATCACGATCGAACATTTTATCATATTGCATAAAGTAGAAAAAATTAAGGAATTGATCCTTTATGGCGAATTGAACCTTACGGAAATATCATATCAGCTGCATTACTCAAGTGTATCCCATCTCTCCAAGCAGTTTAAGCAGGTCACAGGGCTGACACCTACATTTTTCAAAAAGTTTCCATTAAGAACGCGAACAAATCTCGAAGATCTTTAATGTCACTCAGTCTACCTACCAATTATACAACAATCCATTCGAATTGTATAACCTATACTATTTTATTAATCAGAACTTTATTAGGAAGTAATAATTTAATTGCGTCTTAAAATTTAAGCAGATGAAAACAGATGCAGAATTGCAAAAAGATGTCGAGCGGGCAATCCAATGGGAGCCCCAGTTGCATTTGGCAGAAATCACTGTTATGGTTCATGAAGGTGTTGTTTCTCTCGCTGGTTATGTGGACAGTTATGCAAAAAAGCTACAGGCTGAAAATGCTGCAAAGAGAGTTCATGGCGTGCGGGCACTGATTGAAAATATTGAAGTTCAATTTCCAAGTAACTGGGCAAAAACTGATTCTGAAATCGCAAATGAGGTTTTGGCAGCTTTGCGGGCTGCTTGGCTAGTTCCAAAAGACAAAATCGGAATAAAAATTGAAAATGGATGGGTTACATTGGATGGTGCCCTACAATGGAATTATCAACGAGAAGCGGCCAGAAATGCTGTAATTTATCTTATGGGTATCAAAGGAGTAACGAACAATATAAAGGTTAAAGCCGATACGAGCAATACTATTGAGAAAAAAGATATTGAAGACGCATTGAAAAGAAGTGCTATTGACGCTAGTAATCTCCTTGTGACGGTATCAGGCAGCACGGTCACCTTAAGAGGTAAAGTCAATTCCTGGTATCAAAAAGAAGAGGCAGAACGGATTGCGTGGAACACACCCGGTATATGGGAAGTGAATAACGAGCTTTCCATTGATTATGAATATGCCTTTAGTTAATAAGCGATTGTTTATAAAATAATCCAACAGACAAGAGCTACCATATATCAATAATACGACATACAACTATCCTTAGGAGCCTCCGTAACCGAGATGCTTTTAAGTATAATTTTCAACAACTGCTAATTTGATCTTTCATGGTATCCATGAGTGTTTTTGAATTTTTTTACTAAAATTACGGCACTCATCCTATTTCTTTGTCTACGATATTCTTTTATGACCGATAAAGGCTATAACGCTAATGGTATCATGTCGTTTTTTATTCGAGCTGTGTACTTTATTAAATCCTTTCTAATAATTATTTTATTTAAGAAAATGAAAACTTTAACACTATTTCTGATTGGCATAATGACCTTATTGGGGTGCAATCAGTCCGCCGACAGGCGAGCCAATACGGCAAAACAAGAAAGCAAAGATATCGGGCCTGAACCAGATACGGTTAAAACAAAAAGAATAGCAGACTGGCACCGATTCAAACTTGAATCTGACAGTGCTATTGCGAAAATGGACAATGATCTCTTGAATCTACAGGCTAAGTTGGCCAAGGCAAATTCAAAAGATAGGGCTAAGCTCGATGACGATTATAACAAATTAAAAATTGAAATCGCAAGATTGAAGGAGAAAATTCGCCAAAAGAATGTTGCATTCGACAACGATATGCAGCATGCTAAAGATATGACATTACAAGAAAATGAACAGTTTAAAAAAGATGTGAAAAATGATATTGACAAACTGGGGAAATCTGTCGATCAGCTTTTTAAAGATGAGAAAAAATAAATTTTACGTTTAAAAGAGTATGGTTATGTCACACGATAATTATATGTTTTTTGGGATGCACCTTATTTGGTGGGTAGTATGGTTATGTTTCATCTTTTGGATCTTTTTCATCCCATACGATATACCAGGGGAGAGGAGAATGAAAGATTCTCCATTGGACCTTTTAAAAAAGCGATTGGCTTCCGGTCAGATCAGCATTGACGAATATCGGGAGGCAAAGAAAATGCTTGAGGATTAATATAATTTGTGTCAATCCGCTTGCTTGTTTGCAAGCAGTGGTCTTGTACTAGCTATGTATTGCGGGTTAACAATCTATCAAAATGATCGAGCTAACAAGAAAACAAATTAAATCTCAATTGAAGACAAGGCAAGTCTTCTCCAACAAATGGGATTATGGACGCGCGTTTATCATCGCCGGTCAAAAATTCGCTGATAGCGTTGCAAGATTTGGAGGAAGTTGGATATTTATCATTAATACCTCGCAAAGGGTTATAGGTAAGATGAAGTACTTATCAGCTTTAAGTATGTTGATTAGAAAATAAAGGATATGAAAAATGTTGTCCCGTCCGTCATTGCCGATATAGCTTCGGCAAAGAAAAAAATTGCTGTAATCGTCGCGCACCCTGACGATGAGACCCTCTGGGCAGGAGGTACCATTCTTGGTCACATCGATTGGCAGGTGTATGTTATTAGCGTATGTCGAGGCGATGATCCTGATCGGGCCCCAAAATTCAACGCTGCACTTCGAGTGCTTCGCGCCGAAGGGGCAATGGGTTGTCTGGACGACGGCGTGCGACAGATACCATTGAGCGCATCCGAAATTCAACATACCATTCTCGCACTGTTGCCACCTCTAGTATATGATCTGGTAATCACCCACAACCCTTCGGGCGAATATACTTACCATCGACGGCATGTAGAAGTCAGCGAGGCCGTCATAAAACTCTGGAAAAAGCGCAAAATAAAAAGCAAGGAATTGTGGACATTTGCCTATCATGATGGGAATCGTCAATTTTATCCACGACCTAATAAAACTGCCCCGATAAAAAATCAGCTGGACCTCGCTATTTATGATATCAAGTATGAAATCATGAATAGAGTATACGGTTATCCAAAAGATGGTTGGGAGGTGATTACTACACCAAGTACAGAAGCGTTTTGGTCCTTTACTGATACGGGCAAGGCCATGGCCTGGCTTTCTAGGGGAGGGGTATTGGCATGAAAGTCTTATTATTATATGATTATCCACCCTCGCCGGGGGGCTTGTCCACGCAAGGGGATCTACTTTATAAGGGCTTGCTTGCCATTGGTGTTGATGTTCATGCAGTCCACTGGCAGTCGGATCAGGAGAAGGAATGGTATTATGACTGGTTCAGGCCCGATGTTGTTGTGGGTATCGGATATTGGGGACATGTCCCTGCCATTGTATTACATCCACAGCTCTTTGGGCAGAAGGCAGTACCCTGGCTTGTCGCCGACGGATACATCGCCAATTATAGAGATGTACTCAACCAATTGCCACTTATCTTGGTGACCTCCAATTGGGTAAAACAAATGTATGTAAGAGATGGCATCGCTGGCGATAAGATCGAGGTGCTTCCAGTAGGTTGTCATACAAATTCATTCGTTCCGCATGCTAGTAACGATCCCAAGATTCTTGCTGTGCGGCAACAACTTGGAGTGTCTCCAGATGAAATTATGATTTTGACCGTTGGTGGGGATGCGGCTTCAAAAGGATCAAATGAAGTGATGCAGGCATTGGCTTTAATCGACAAAGATGTGCCCCCTTGGAAATATGTATGCAAAGTATGGCCTCAACCGCGCACTTCTTTTCAAAATCAATATGATCACGATCTGGCCGAAAAGCTAGGCATCAGCAAAAAAGTAATATATGCCACTAATACGATATCAAGGGATTTTATGCCTTATCTGATCGGCGCTTGCGATATCTACGCCGCACCTTCCAGACTGGAAGGCTTTGGGATGCCACAGGTAGAAGCTGGCGCATGCGGAAAGCCGGTTATAGGTATCCGGGCCATGGGTATGCTCGATACACTGGTGCATGGTGAGACTGCACTATTGGCGGGTGTGGCCAAGGAGATTGTCGTCAACAAAGTCACTTTGGGTACTGAATCCGGTTATGAAGATAATCATGTGATCCAGTTTGATGTTCCTCGCACGGTGGACTATAGAGCAGATGTCAATGATATAGCAGATTGCTTGCTGGCCTTAATGCGGGATGCTACGATCCGTACGGCAATGGGGCAAGCAGGACGAAAAAGGGTCGAAGAACGATTTGACTACAGAGAGGTAGCGCGTCGCTTTGTCGGAATAATGGAAAAATATTTTAGGTTCAACTAATTTGAAGAAGGGATGCTTACAGAAAACCAATGTCAGGCGATAGATGCCGCAAAGATAGCTGCAGAAAGCGTGCTGTTAAATAATAGCAACGGACCATTTTATCATCTCCCGCGTACTGCCGGCTGGGGCTACCCCGAACCTTACAGCCGCGATCTTTTATTCTCTATACTTGGTATTGCCAGTACTCACAACACCCAGCTTTATGATAGCATCAAGAGCGTGCTGGAAGTACTAGCATTGACTCAGACCGTTCATGGACATATCCCATCCATCGTGTATGATCCTAATAATTTGGGCGCGAGCGATACAACACCGTTGTTTCTTATGGCGGTGGGTATATATCGTAAAATGACCGGAAATACTAGTTTTCTTGAAAAGGCTGTTCATAAATCGCTACGTTGGATGCAGTATCAGAGCCCGGCAGATAATGGAGTGGTCGCCCAGCAGCCTACTAGTGATTGGCGTGATGAGCAGTGGGTACTGGGATATGGACTCTATGTTAACGCATTATACCACAATGCGCTGCAGGTATTAGGCTATCAGAAGCGGGCGGATAAGCTCGCCAGAGGATTGAATATTCTGTTTGCAGGACGGAATCCTTATTATCCCCTTTGGACATTTAAATTATACCATAGCGACAGATTTGATCTCTTGGGTAACAGCCTTGCGATAATTGGTGGAATAGCATCTGTGAAAGAAGCAGATACGATCATAGACTGGGTCGAATCCTCCTGTGAACTCATGAGGAAAGAAGGACTTTTAGCGGTGGACCTTCCTCCCAATTTTTTCCCATTTATTTATCCAAAAGATAGTGAATGGCACAACCGCTACAGGGAATTTAATGAGCCTGGCGATTATCATAACGGTGGGATATGGCCTTTTATATGTGGGTTTTACATTGCAGGCCTAGTGAAAGCACAACGGTTCGATCTCGCTGAGGCAAAGCTTTTGACCCTCACCACACTTGTCACGGCGGCGGTAGATCGTCAATTAGAATATGGTTTCAATGAATGGCTTAAAAGTCAGGACGGAATACCTTATGGGCAGGACTGGCAAACTTGGAGCGCGGCACTCTATTTATATGCCGCAAAATGCGTTCAGACCCGGACCGTACCATTTCTTTAGCGGTGGGGGTGGGCAATTAGACTGATATCAAAATCATACTATTGTACTATTTTTATTTCCAACATTCTATTAACCAACTAAAAAATGTTAGCAAGTTTCGCCTGTCTTTAAAGACATTGATGCATTTGAAGAATGCATTAAGAATCTGTTTTTCTTATAAGGTTTTACGAGGGTTCAGTCGCTGTTTCTCCATTCGTAAGTAGGAGTTTGTAATACATGATCTAAAAAGGGCATTTATAAATATTTAATAATACTCATTAAGTATTGTTATGTATAGCGTATGTAAAAAGCATTGACCTAATATCATTTTTAAGAAATGATAATCCATTTACTGTAACGATTCTTGTTTACTGTCTTAATTAGAACTTCTTTCAATTAATTTTCGTATATTTATAAACCTCCCTACGTGTAGCGCCTTGTCAAAGATACAAGAATATCGTAAGCCAGGACTTCACTTAAAAAACCAAAAATGATTTCAGCAACAAAAAGAGGTATAGCGTTCCTATCCACTTATCCTCCGCGCGCCTGCGGTATTGCAACCTATACAACAGATTTGATGAAGGCTATCGCAAGTAAATTCGAAGAGTCGTTCCGGCTAATCCCTATACCCATAGTAGAAGATTATACCTCTCAACATGATGGCCCGTTGGGTAAACTGGATATAGCCGATCCACTTTCCTTCGACAATATTCTTAAAAATATTTTGCTTGATAGGGATATCAAATTGCTTTGTATCGAACATGAGTTTGGCCTTTTCGTTGGTCAAGAAACTAAGTTTATTTCTTTTCTTTCGGATCTTAATGCAGCACAACTTGCCATCGTTGTAACTTTCCATACGGTATTGCCGGCACCAGATCGAACACTACTTGATCATGTATCTCAGATTGCATATAATTGTTCCCAGATCATCGTTATGACTCAGGGATCTGCTGATATTCTTGCGGATACTTATAAAATCCCCCCCAACAAAATAACGGTGATAGCACATGGTACACATTTAGCCCCAGCAATTGACAAACACGCCATTCTTGAGCATTACAGTCTGGTTGGAAATAAAATCCTCAGTACATTTGGTTTACTTGGCCCTAGCAAGAGTATAGAAACCACACTATATGCACTCCCTGCTATCATTGAACAAAACCCGAATGTAAAGTTCCTTATTTTAGGAATGACGCACCCCAATCTGCTCCGGAGTGAAGGAGAGAAATATAGAAATCAACTTGAAGCGATAGTTAATCAATACGGTATTTCTGATCATGTCCGATTCGTCAACGAATTTCTTTCGACGGAAGACTTGCTGGCCTATCTGTCGATTACCGATGTGTATCTTTTTACATCAAAAGACCCTTTGCAAGCAGTTAGCGGCACATTTTCTTATGCGCTGAGTTCTGGATGTCCCATTGTGTCAACACCAATTCCCCATGTAAAGGAGGTTTTAAAAGAAGATATGGGTACTATAATCGATTTTGAAGCCTCTGATCAGCTTGCAGCCGCTGTTAATCAGATCTTGGATGATGAAGTTAAACTAAGTAAGATCCATCATGTGAATCTTCAAAAGATGGTTGAGACGTCCTGGCAAAACGTTGCAATTGCTCATGTTTGCCTTTTTGAGCTACTTATAGATCAAGAGCGGGAGATGATATACTCCATTCCACCAATCAACCTGGATCATATGTTCAGAATGTCTGAAGAGCTTGGATTTGTTCAATTTGCAGATATCTCATCTCCAGATCTAGCAAGTGGTTATGCGCTAGACGACAATGCAAGAGCGCTTATATGCATCTTACATCACTATAAATTGTATGAATTTTATGAAGATATTGCCCTGATTCAGAAATATCTGAATTTTATTGGGTATTGCATGCAAGCAGATGGCACGTTTTTGAATTATGTAGACCGGTACGGTGATTTTACCATACAAAACGAACAAGAGAATCTCGAAGATGCCAACGGGCGGGCAGTCTGGGCCCTCGGCGAGGTGGTTGGCATGGCCAATCTTTTGCCTGAAAGAATAGTAAAACTTGCAATAGAACTTTTGGAGCGGGCCTCTAAGCATGCAACGGTCTATTATTCGACAAGGTCGATGGCCTTTACCATTAAGGGGCTGAGTTTTATGAAGAGCCATAATTATACGACTATCATAGAAATTTTGGCTGATCGTTTGGCTGCCATGTTTGATCATGAAAGTACTGCAGATTGGCAATGGTACGAGTCTTACCTGACCTACGGCAACAGTGTTATCCCGGAAGCGATGCTGATCGCCTATGAAACAACTGCGAATAGCCGATATAGAGAAATCGCCTGTCAATCCTTTAATTTTTTGTTGAGCAAGATCATTGTCGACAATGAGGTTCATGTGATTTCTAACAAGGGATGGGCAAAACGTGGGCAGCCAATAACAGAATCCCAGGGCGGCGAGCAGCCCATTGATGTTGCTTACACGATTATCGCGCTAGATAGATTTTATAAGTTCACAAAAGATGAGCAGTATAAGAATACTATCCGAATCGTATTCGAATGGTTTTTGGGGCGCAATCATATTCGCCAAATCGTTTATAACCCAGTGACAGGTGGTTGTTTTGATGGTCTGGAGGAATATGCGGTCAATATCAATCAAGGTGCAGAATCCACTATAAGCTATTTAATGGCTAGACTTAAAATGGAGCATTATACATAGGAAAGTGCAAAATAATTTATTTTGAAAAGTTAATGCGCTATTGTCAAATATTATTGGTATATTTATTAAAAGGGATCTACTATTTCATATAACCCCATTCTGTAGATCCACTATGATAAATACACATGTTTTATCTTTAAATTCTCCAAGATATATCTTCCAGAAATTTCTAATTCAACAACTAACGGCTAGCGTATTCCATTGATAAAATATGTTTTAGCTCAATATTATTCCTCTCTATCAAATATAAAATTGAAAAGTACGAGGATCTTGTACACTATAAAAATCAAAATATCATGAGTAAAGATGCTAAAAAGGAAAAAAGCACAAAAGAGAAAGCGCAATCTTCCTATCAAAAAGAAAAAGATACGGTCTCTAAAGATGTAACGGATAATGTATTCCGTAAAAAAAGAAAGTAGGCGATTAAATAATAGTCTACTGTTTATTCTTTGCGCAGAGGTAGATCAATTTGGAGCGGGTATAAAAGCTGGATTAATAAGACCAGGCTTTTGCTCGCTTTTTTCTTCTAAATTCCAATATACGATATCGCATGCGATAAATACAATGATACTAAATCTGTTTGCAAGAAGAAAAGCCAAATGTACTTGAGTGGCAAAATTTTATACCATCTTATTTTTACAGGCAAAATAAAAATTTTAAAAAGTATAGACAAGGCGCAATTTTGGCGTATCTCTGAGAGGAAGAAAAAAGAAATGGATATTACAGTCCGTAAGATCCACTTTTTACAAATGATGTTTTTAGCAATTAACATTTGACCCAAAGTATTAAAAAACATAAAATGAAAAAGAAAATTGTGATATGTGATGATGATAAAGAAATACTGAACGCATTTTCTATAGTGATGGAGGATCAAGATACGATTGTTATAACCGTAGCGGACAGTCTAGTATTGTCAGAGGTGTTGGAGTGTATAGATGCTGATATACTATTTTTGGACATTCATATGTCCCCACGCAATGGAGATCTTGTATTGCGTGATCTGCGAATGTCATCTAAACATGATAAACTGCCTGTGATCATGATTTCAGGCCATATTGACGGACGAAGAATTTCAGAAGAATGCGGAGCTGACGGCTTTTTAGCTAAACCCTTCGATCTTACAGATGTAGAAGACTACATACGAAGATTTGTTTATGAAAATGAAGATTACTAATGTACTCGGTTTTAAGTTGCCTGAAATTTTGTGTAACTTCCATATTAGTTTAATAAATCAAAAACTATCAATATTTTGGACTTTTTGTTGAATTTAGGAAATAAATGTTTAATAGATAATGGGTGTTTTTCGATGGATTCTCGGAAAACCTATTTAGTGGCGCGGAAGTAATCAATGCATTATTAAAGTGCGACTTAATTGACGATTTTATCATCTCAGTTATTCCGGTTCTGCTAGGGAATGGGACAAGACTTTTTAAAGACGGAAGACCTGAGCAAGCCCTAAAATTTATTACATCAAAAGCCTTTGATTCCGGATTGACACAACTACATTATAAGTGTACCTAAAAAATACAAAGGAGTTTGGGAATAAATATTTTCATAAAATCCTCAATCTTTGGCTACTTCGCATTATTCAGCCATTTTAGAACACCGAAATCAGTCAGCAGCTGGCAAATTTACCCTCGCTGTGCTCTTCGATCTAAGTAGCATAAAAACCATCTCCATATCCCGTAAAAAAAAGAAGATTTTTTTTGAAAGCGATAATTTAAATAGTGTTCGAATTTTTCGGAGAACATATTGTCCCAATTTTTATCGAGCAGCGTATTCAAGCCGTTATGTTCACCCAAGTATAACAGGTTACCATACCAGGATGACTTTCCTATTCACGTTTTGAAAGTGCTCTTTTTTTCAATGTAAATACCTGCCAAACCTTTTAGACCTTGGGGTTGTTCATTTGTTGGATGAATCGGTAAAAACTCTTTCGCAAAAACGCCGATTATTTTCAATTTATCAATGAAGGTTACCTAAGGTTACCGACACTGTAAGGCCTTGACATTTGTACTGACCCTTACAAATTTTGTAAATCAGATATTGTCTGTAATTATTTAAAAAAATGGTATGAAAAAAGCAGCAAGTAAAAAGATTAGACCGTTACAAAAGCAAAAGCGACCCGGATTGGAAATAAATATGACTCCAGTTCCTGACACTTCTCCGTTAGCCTATCCTGCAGAAGGAAAATTGAAAAATAAGGTAGCGTTAATTACGGGGGGAGATAGCGGCATAGGCAAAGCTGTAGCTTTGTTATTTGCAAAGGAGGGAGCTGATATTGTTATTGCCTACCTTAATGAGACAAAAGATGCAAAAGAAACCAAGAAAGAGATTGAATCCTTCTCTAGAAAATGTACGCTAATTAAAGGTGATTTGGGAAAAGAAAATCACTGTAAAAAATTAATTGAATTTACGATAAAAATGCATAAGAAAGTTGATATTATCGTTAATAACGCGGGGCTTCATTGGGAAACAGAATCAATTGAAAAAATTACTACTGAACAGTTGCAAAAGACTTTTCAGAATAATTTCTTTTCCTATTTCTGGGTCACAAAGTATGCCATACCTTATCTTAAAAAGGGGGCAAGCATAATTAACACATCCTCTGTGACTGCGTATCGAGGCAGTCCAAAGTTGATAGATTATTCTGCAACAAAAGGTGCGATAATTTCTTTTACACGAAGCTTGTCAGCAAATCTTATTGATAAAGGAATTAGGGTCAATGCTGTTGCGCCAGGTCCGGTATGGACTCCATTGATAGCATCCTCATTTGACTCCAAAAAAAACTCAGAATTTGGAAGCGACTCGCCAATGAGAAGGGCAGCAATGCCAAATGAAATTGCACCAAGCTTTCTATTTCTAGCGAGCGAAGATTCACATTTTATGAGCGGTCAAGTTTTACACCCTAATGGCGGAGAAGTCGTCAATGGTTAGCCAAGGAATAAATCATAAGAGTCAGGTTGTCTATCGGCACGAGTATTCAGCTATCTAAAGTGTTCATCTACTTCAAAAATGGGAACTGAAGGTTTAAAGGCGATATTTTTTACATCTTGTAAGCATTGCGCTCATATACAAGACCCTTGTTTATGTTGTTTTTCTCGAGTGATGAACTATTGCAATCCGAGGAATATTTAAGGAATAAATGTGATAATCTTGTTAAGATTTAGTTATTTGAGAGGCTATGATTGATATAGACAAAATATTCTCGGACGGAGTGGAAGGCTCATTCCTTGTGGAAATTGCAGCGAGAACGATAATAATGTTTCTTCTGATTTTGATCATACTGAGACTTTCAGGTAGGAGAGGTGTTAGACAGCTAACTGTTTTTGAAGTTGCGATTATTATCAGTCTTGGCTCGGCCGCGGGAGATCCGATGTTTCAGGAAGATTTGCCCATTTCCTATTCGGTTGTTGTTTTTATCTGTGTAATTTCAGTCTACAAGTTGATAACCTGGCTCACGTACAAGTCTGAGGTGATCACTCATCTATTAGAGGGTAAAGTTTTACCCATTGTGAAGGACGGAGTATTTCACATAAAACATGAAAATGATGACAATTTTTCGAGAATGGAGTTCTTTTCAGAACTCCGAAATTTAAATGTTGAACATTTGGGTCAGGTTAAGGAAGGGGTTCTAGAGATTGATGGGACATTAAGCGTATTATTCTATGCTGATGATGACGTCAGATATGGGCTACCATTGTTCCCTTCCTCCTATAAAATGGTTAATGTATCCAACTCTGAAGGACCATTTGCATGTATGTATTGTGGCCAAGTTGTGTTTAGTTTTGATAGCGATTCTCAATCCTGTACTAGGTGTCATAGAAAGCAATGGAGTAAAGCCATGAATTCGAGAAGAGTTTAGAGTTGTCAGTTTCTGTAAAAATATTCATTCTCCGCGCAGACAGCGCTTCTTCGTCTTTTCTTCGTCAAATATGTTGCCCATGAAATCTTGGTTAAATATGAATAGCCTTTATTTCAAGTCTAATATATGTAATTTGATGGAGAGCTGAAAATTCGAGAAAGCCGCCCGGACCTTTAGTACAGAGAATGTATCATATCTGCCGCTCGGGGGGAATGATCTTCTCCTAATTGGAGATTTGGGTACCGTTAATTGTTCAGTTTGGAAAACTGATGACCATTCAAGTCCGGCAATTCTGGCCCATTGAATATTAAGCAGAAAGTTTCAATGCCCGAAAGATTAGCGAAGCATCTATTTTATAATTTGTTGAATGCGTATATTTGAGAGCTATGTACAATAATACCAACACACCTTGACAGTAGTAGAAAATTATAAAACTGAACTCGAGTTAGTTCGACAGAACCCAAAGCTCTTGGACAATTATCGCTTTGATAGAGACGTCATAGATTCAAAACACTTTGACCGATTAAGACTCAATATTGCGATTTACAATGATCTTAAACAAACGGACTATGAAATCGTGAAATATCTTTTTGCAGAGGAAAAGGAATGGCGAAAATATGGGAAAGACGGTAAAGTTGATAATTTATATTTCTGCGCCTTCATATTGGCACTTTTCAATTCACCTGAAACCGTCTGGTTATTTTTTGAAGCTAAAAATATCGATTTTGACAGCGGAATTGGATTTGATGGCGAATATTTGGTTTCGGCAGGAATTAAAGAAACCTACCAATATTTAAAAACAGCTGACAACCCAAAGAAAACTGAACTGTTAAAGTATATTGGAGAAACGGAAGAAAGCTGTATTTATTCGCAAGAAGACATTGACGATTGGAAAGAACATAAAAGGTCCTATTTCAAATGTTACAAATTTCCAATTCAAGATGAGCTGTATTTTCTCTATTCGGCAAATGAACGAGAACTATTTTTGAAGAAACTACCTGAATGGATCGATCAAGAAAGAGCATGGACTTATAACGAATTAAGTTTATATAGAACATACGCGAAATATGCAGACGACAAGGTTTTAGAAATTGAAGCATTCAAATTGACACTCAAAAAAAATGATAAAGATTTTCTAATCGAAGGCTACAATAAACAATTGGCAGAGCTATATGTTGAGATCGGCGAAAATGCTAAAGCTCTTGAAATCCTTGAGAGCATAATAAATGGAACAGATAACAGAAATATTGTACGAGATTGTGTTGAACAACTTTGCAGGATAATTATTAGCACAAACAGCTCATCAGACGAGATAGCTAAGCAATCATATCATATTATAAAAGTTGAACATAAAAAGTACAGCAGCTTTTTTCCAATGGTGGACGGTTTAATTAATAACGTTACAGAAATAATGGGAGAGGGAAAAATTACTGCGCATAACAGCAACTTGCCAAAAGCGGGGCGGAAATGGTGGCAAAGGGTCTTTTGCTCTGAATAAACTAAAGTAGTCAAGACTTAGTGTGAGAGTTGCAGTAAATTAATAATTGTAATATACACCAAACTGTCACCCTTTGCAGCACTTTCTTATGCCAATTTTCGTAAGCCTTTTGCACTCCTAAACGATTTCTCCAATTTATCACCTGAGCAATTATTTCGGGTATTAAATCCATGTTATCAAAAACTAACCAGCGATCAAATATTGGAATATAAATGTTAAACAGTTTTTCTAAATCTTTATTTTCATCAATTCCGCTATACTCTCCAACATAATTCGTCCAGCTGGGGTATAGGTACGCTTTGCGGGTTGAAAGGAGAAATACCCGCTGCTATCTTGTCGGCATTTACAAATTCCCTGCAATCTAATATCTCAGGTAAAACGGTGTAACTGTATTATAGAAACTAATATAATCAAAGTTTCGCCGATCCAACCTTATATATGTATTCCATTATCCTCCAGAACGATTGACGCAATTGATTTCCAATCTAACTATTATCCTGATCTATTGACAAAGGAGCATAAAGAAGAGTTCACGTGAAAGGCTAATGGGCTACATCTGCAATTTTTTTGGTAAAAGTAAAATTCAATACAGCAGAGAATAAAAGAACAGAAGATGACAGATTTAAATTGTTTTATAAATCTAAAGTACTGTAGCGGTAAGATCTAACACATCATTTTTTTTTATTAATAAAAAAGGCGACTAAAATATTGGGAATCCAACAGAGCCATGCAACAGTGACGTATGAAAAGGAACTATCATCAGTCATTTTTACTAGAAGTGGATACCATACCCTTAACGTAACCGCAGCAAAGGTGCAGGCGTAGCTGTATATCATAAACTTCTGATGGACTAATATATTTCCTTTTCGGATCACTAAAAATGCAGTAAGTGTAAACATAAACCAGATCAATCCAAGAAAGATAAATCCTAATGCCGCTGCAGCACCTTCATTTGCATAAAATCCCAAGTAGACTCCTGAAATAGCGCCTATTAATGCAGATGTAATATAAATTTTTCCGATAACTCTGTGTAGTTTTAAGTGCTTATCTCGAAACTTACTGCCAAATTGGGTACATCCAACCAATAACGAAAGACCTGCGAAAATAATATGTAGAAAAAATGCAGATCTCCAAACTGAATCAGAAAGAAGCTCTGGGGTTTTGAGATGTAAGAAAGTATTTTTATGATCTACAAAAACATAGGTCAATGGATACGCACCGATTATAAGCGCGAGCACACAAATTAGTATAAACATTAGTTTTTTCATTCTGAATTTTCTGTAAATATTAGAATCACAGATGATCAAAGTGTCCCAAAATGAAAGATGATACCTATTTTTCGATCATTGAAATAAATAAGTCTGTTTAAATTGCTGTACTTAGTATTAAGAAATAAGCTTATGATCTTTTAAAAACTCTCTAGGTGAACAACCCGTATATTTCTTAAAATTTCTATTAAAAGAAGTCTTGGAATTAAATCCGCATTCGAATGCCACTGTGAGGATTGTAAATTTTTGATTTTCTGGCAGTAAAATGATCCTTTTAAATTCTTCGATGCGGTACCAGTTGATATAATCATAGAAGTTTTTATTTTCGATAGAATTAATGGTTTGCGACAATACATTTGGATGAACATCCAATAGTTTTGCTATACTGACCAGATTGATTTCGGGATTCTTATATAGCTTCTGATCATTCATCCAAGAATCTAAATTTTTATAAACGCGCTGGATCGTTTCATCACCGGCAAAATTTTTCTGGTATTTTTGATACTCAACATCATCGTCGGCACTTAAATATCCCTCGCGGTCCTTTTCAAGTAGAGTTGGATTTAAAATACCTACCTTACTGATTCCAAAATAAGCCGCCGATACTACAAATAATACTACGAGAGCAAAAATAATAATTTCAACTTTTATGATAACGGCTATCCAAATCGCTAACATTCCAATAATAAGATAGTAACCCCAGTTCAGATTGATCTTTTTAGTGTTTAAAAAGACATTTGATATCTGTTTTTGATATTTTTTTATCGCCAAGGTACTTAAAATGACATATAAAATACCCGATATAACTATCGTACAGCTTATGACAGTACGTAATAACTTGTACGAGCCTCCATTAAGTTGGTAAATATGGATCTTATCTTGTGACGGCATCAAAAAAAAGGGTAGCAATATAAAGTAAGTAATTGCTGCGGGAACCAGATGTAACAACCATATTTTACTTCTGGGTAGATTACCCGTAATACAGCTGATATAAAGATAAAGCATTGGACCGTGTAACAGAGGCAGGGGTATTTCTAATCCAAGAAGATAAGGAAATTTGATGAAGGCGTTCGAGAATATAAATAAAAAACTGATCAGATGGATTCCAATTAGAAGAAGCCATATCGACAGAAGATAATCTGCCAATTTTTTTTGGGATTTTCCCATTATCAAAAAGCAGGCAAAAAAAGCAATTAAAATTCCTGCTAAGTAAAACAGTTGGGAATAAAAATATTCTAAGCTAAGGTTCATCAAAAAATAGAAATAAAATGAACGGAAATATATCCATTTTAAATGTAATGCTAAAACTAAAAATGTCGCTTTGTTAAAACAAATTTATTCTTATCCATTTCCTGTCTATCCTACTATATTTCTCAAGCCATGTTATCATATAAATTGTCTGATGTTGAAGTAGTGATAACAGAAAAGAATGCTCATTAAATGTGTCCAGATGTTAAGACCTTTGTGATGTTTGTCGCTATTGTGTTTAGATACAGGTTTTTTACAATATCACGGTCTATCTTGGATAGAAGCCGACTTAAAACTTTTATATTTACCATTGCATTGGTGGCGTAGTGGTGTCTTCAATATAATATTTTTTGAATTCATAATGCCTCGCTTTTTTATGCGTTTTTCCTAATCGTTTTCGACGGTAGTGATGTAAATTTGTAAAATGTAATTGATTAACAGCTTCAATGGAACTAATCCGAAAATATTTTGAAAGGAGATTTGAGCTAACAGACCATGATTGGCAGGCTTTTTATTCTAAACTTACAAGGCAGAATTTTCCTAAAAAACATATCCTCTTAAAGTCGGGTCAAATAGAAAATAATCTGTCGTTCATTGAAACAGGAATTGTGCGTTTCTACATCCCAAAAGAAGAAAATGACCTTACTTTTTCGTTTGCATTTAATAACAATTTTGTAAGCGGGTACAATTCCTTTTTAACTCGAAATCCCTCAACTTACTATATAGAAACCTTAACAGAAACAACACTTTGGCAACTTACCTTTGATGATCTGCAAGAAATTTACAAGAAAACAAAAATCGGTAATGCAATTGGGCGACAAGCCAGCGAAGAATTGTTTTTGAAAAAGTCGCAAAGAGAGCTTTCTCTGTTGAATGAAACCGCTGAAAGGAGATACTTAAATCTCTTTACCGAGCGACCGGAGCTTATAAAAGAAATACCACTGAAATATATTGCTTCTTACATTGGTATTACACCACAAGCATTAAGTAGAATACGCAGACGAATTTCTTAACTTGGGTTCATTGATTTCTCTAAAGCAATAAACGAACTTTGCCTATAAAAAATGAAACCGTTAATTGTTTTACTTGGTGTGTTTGCTGTTTCCCTATTGGTTACGAAATTACTTTATGGTACTTGTCAATGTGCTTTATCGGGCAGAATAGCTATGTTTGCAATGTTGATATTTTCTGCTATTGGGCATTTTGCGTTTACAAAGGGAATGGCTTTAATGATACCTGGATTTATCCCGTTCAAAACAGAAAGTGTTTATCTAACAGGAATTGCAGAAATTATTTTTGCCTTTGGACTTCTATTTCCAAATTATCGGACTTTAACTGCTTGGTTACTTATAGTATTCCTGATATTGGTACTTCCTGCAAATATTTATGCTTCCATAAAACAAATAGATTATCAAAAGGCTACATTTAATGGGAATGGAGTGACTTATCTTTGGTTCAGAATACCGTTACAGCTATTCTTCATTGTCTGGACTTACCTATCGGCAATCAGTAAATATTGATTTAAACTATGCCAAGAATTTAACCGACCATGTTGTTTATCGGGTTGATTTAATAGTAAAAGCCTAGATTATTAGTCTAGGCTTTTATATACTTTAAGGCATTATTAATATATCATATGTTGTAGATACCGGTCCGCAATCACTATTCATAGTACATTTTAGAGTCACCCAATCACCATTTTCTGGATCTAAGTAATTGTATGAGGTTGGGACACTCAATTTAACATTTGTTCCATTTGGTGACAATGTTATCATATTGCTATTTATAGTCCATGTATGATTTGTATAAGGGCCACCTGCTTCAAAAAGTTCATACAATCTATTTGACCACCCTCTTTTTAAAGTCGTATAACCTTCAATCTGACCTTGGAAAAGTGGGCCAATGTGGATATTCTTTTTATAAACTTTACCATTTGATGTTGAAACTAAATTTACAGGTCCATTAGCTGTACCTGTTCTAGTCACTTTCCACTGATTATTTCCTAAAGCAGTCAACGTCGCAATCCCTGATGCGTTTTCAAGGGTTATAGTACCAGGACTAGTAATTGTGTAGATTCCTTCAGAGCAAATAGACGATGGTCCTGTAAATACAGGGGTATATACTATATCAAATTTAAAGGTTTCACCCCATTGCGGACACGTAGAACTTTTCCCAGCAACGGTAATCCACTTCAATTGATCATCGGTGATATTTACATTAAACGATGGAGTAGTGGTTGTCGTCTGAATACCCGTATTCGTCGTCCATATAAATGATGCGGCAGGAAAATTTGAATTAACTATTTGCGCTGTATAAGTTTTATTCCCTCTAAAATCACCTGGAATTTCTCTATCCCCAGTTATAACATAGCGGGAAGGTATGTTCACCTTCACATCTTTATCCAAATAAGTGGAACCGCCAGAAGTTCCATCAAATTTTATCGTTTCGTATTGAACACGAAGTTTCCATTTTCCATTTTCGGTCACCTTGTTATACCATTTAACAACAACAGTATTTGAATTTTGGCTAATAATTTGACCATCGGTTATCGACTATAAAAAATAATTGCCGAAGGAAGATCCACTAAAAGAGTAGGTATAATTTGTCTCTGGACACGGGTTTGCCTCACCACTAATTACTTGTCCGATTACCCGATTTAATAAAAGGCTAAGGAAGAGTATTAACGTCAGTTTTATTCTCATTTCTCTATTATTTTTGGTGACCATTCTTCAAATTCTCTTTCTTTCGCATCAAATGAAAATATTTTGTGCATATAATATTTTCCATATTCTTTTATTGTAATTTCTTTACTGCTGTAGGCTTTTTTACCCTGCCCTTTCTCGTCGGTCATAATCACCGCTATAAGATATTTGCCCGGGTAATAATCTTGAAATGTAATGCCGGAAGCGATTGTGATATTATCTGTTTTGACTTCAGTATTCGACTCTTTATCAATGGCAATGCCTTGAATAGCCTTGTCGACATCTTTTATGACTAATGTTTTGTCATGGCTTGGCCACATCACAATAGTCATTTTTTCTGGTGATACGAAGAAGTTTTGCCATTGGTTGTAGTTAACAATACTGGTTTGCACATGTACCACAGACGTCTTTTCCGGAATTCCCAAAAATGGATCTTTAGGAGCTTGATAAATACTGTCCAACTGGTTTTTCTCCTCAGGAATAAAAGGATCGTTTACCCTTTTCGAACAACTTATTAAGATTGCTAATAAAGAGGGGAATAGTAATAATTTACTCTTCATGCTGATTATTGTTTATGTTATTAATTAATTTTAGGCTTAATTACTCTATAATATCACATACACAAACATTTGTTGTGCAACAAATACTAAATATCTTTTCACTTGATAATATAATTTAGCCATTAAGATAAATAAATCTGCGATGGAAAGTGTCATTAATGGAGAATTACTACCCAAAAGTGTAGAGTCAGGATTAGTAAAACCTATGGATATACACCCATCGCACTCGTGGCAATGTAACCACTGTAACGTCGTTTGGCGATAATACTATTCATTTTGATCCTTTGATAGGTGAGGCCTATTTATTTAAACTTCGCGATGCTTGTGGAAGAGAAGTTCACTTCATATCTGCTTAAATTTGCTGCTGATTATTCGACGGATGAAAATTATTTCTAGATGTCGAAAATGCATTACTAGCGGTCGAGAAGTTTTCTGTTACCGAATATTTGACTATGCATGATCTGAGTAGTAAAAATGTTTTACATTGACAGATCAAGTATGAATGACCATGGAAGAGCCTTTTGATAGGAGAGGGCTATCATTATCGAATTAAAGTGTATTGCCATTGTTAGCCACAATTACTTTTTTGATGCATAATATTCTTTCCAGGTTTTTATTCTTCCAACAAACATTTTCAGGTAGTTTTCTGTCAAAAAGATATTCGACCAATCAAATCTTTGTGCTTGAACGCCGAGATAAAAAGCAAAAATAGCTGCCCCAGCCTCTGGAATTAGTTTAATTTCTTTTTTCGTAATCGCTCTTACCTTTCGGTAGCCACTAAGAAAGCTTTCAACTTTTGATTCATAGATTTCTTTATTTAACTCTATGTGAAATAATTGGATAAAGAAATAACCAATGTCTAAAAACAAAAAGCCATTACCGCAATTGTCAAAGTCAAAAATGGTTATTTCTATTTTACTATTAACACTTACATTATCATACCAAATGTCGAGATGGACTATTCCTTTCTGAACTTCGGATTGTTCTATTTCTTGAAATGTATTGGAGATTTCAAGACCTATTTCTTTAAGATATTTCATCTCGCTCAAATCCTCTGAGAAATAGTGCTTTAATAATTCGTATGATTTATTTAAAAGTGATTCTGAATTATAATTGATTCTATTTATGTTTTTATTTGAAGTAATGGTGTGTAACCTTGCCATTAGAGATCCAATTTCATAACAAGTTTCATTATCCATAAATCGCATTTTTTCTCCTTCAGCATATGAAAATAGTACAATGTAGCGCTGCCCTTCAGGTGCATTGATTTCTTGTATCAGATTATTTTCTTTATCTGGAATAGGGAATGAAACAGAAACACTATTTTCTTTCAACAGTTTAAGAAGCCACAATTCTTCTTGAATTTCATTTTTGGTTCTCCAACCATGGCAATATACTCTTACTACATACTTGATTTTTTTGTCAGAAATAAAGTAAGTATGATTTACACCTGTTCGGAATAATGTACAATGAAATCCGTCACTCAGATCGTATTTATCTTTAATAAATTCACCTAAGTTCTTCTCTGATAAGACTGATGTTATAACTGGAAAAATGGACATCAAATTTTGGTCGTATTTAATTCTTTATAAATGTCTATTTGATTTTTATCCCCGCGAATATACATAAAACGAAAGTATTCGAACATTTTCGCGTATTAATTATTTAAAATTAAAAGCCACATAGGGTAAATGAATGAGATCATTCCTTTGATTTTGATGGTGAAGTATGGTACATTGCTAATGGTATTTTAAAGACTTTGGATATAAAAAAAAGCTGGAGTAAATACCTCAGCTTTTTTTGAATCAGATTGTTTAAGATTCTATTCAGTAATTTTCAGTGATTGAATAAGCCCATTAGACAACTGAAAATGAAATTTTAAAATGACTGGACTTCCAGGAAAAGATCCAGAAATTTCCGCGGACAGCATATTTTCTTTTTCGTCATAATCCAATGGCTCCATAGTAGCGTTATACTCCTTATTGGATTTGTCAATCCATTGTTCGATTTCTACTCTTCCGTTATGAGTTTTGCCTTCGTCAAAGACTACCGCGGTTTCCGTAAAACATTTTGTATAAGCAGCACTATCGAAGTCGTTTTGTTTTTCTACTAACTCGGCGATTACTTTTGGTAAGTTCATATGTTTTATTTTTAAATAATATTAAATTGTTGGTACGGTTCCACCATCGATTATATATTCAGTTCCTGTTAGATAGTTGGCTCTCGGTGAAACAAGGAAACCAATGAGTTCAGCTACCTCTTCAGGTTCAGCGGGCCTTCCGAAAGGGATTCCACCCAAAGCGTCCATTACACCTTGTTGGGCTTCCTCCACAGTACTGTTGGAGTTTCTTGCAATTTCGCCTAGCCATGCTTCCGATGCTGTGGTATTGATCCATCCAGGCGAAATAGTCAGTACACGAACACCTTTTGGAGCCACTTCATTCGATAAACTTTTACTGTAGTTTCGCAGCCCTGCCTTTGCTGCGGCATACGGCAAAGTCGAATCATATAGAGGCAATTTCCCCTGAATTGAAGCTATATGGATGATAACGCCTGTTTTCCGATCGATCATTTGCGGTAAAAATCCTCTATCTAGACGAATCGGAGCCAAAAGATTCGCCTGTAGCGTAGATTCCCAATCCGCATCGCTGAGTGCCGCAAACCCGCCGGCGGGGGTTGATGACCCACCAATATTGTTTATCAAAATATCCAGTCTTCCATAGTTAGTAAGTACCTCGCTAACTACGTTTTGGGCACCTTCTGCTTTACTCAAATCGGATGCGATGAAATGCAGGTTACTGTTTTTTTTCTCAGGTGCGTTTCTCGCGGTTACTATCACTGTTGCTCCAGCCTGTAGCAGTCTTTCTGCAATTGCTCTTCCGGCACCTTTGGTGCCGCCGGTCACCAAGGCTATTTTGCCTGATAATTCATTGTTGAAATTAAATTGTTCCATTTTTACGAATTGTTTATAGGACAAAATTGGATTATAAAAACAGTTAGCACAAGTACGGAAATACGATTCATATAGGGATAAATTTTTCCCCTATTGTGCAATTCGGAACATACCTTTAATTTTGGAATATGTATGAGAGAAAAATAATTCCGAACCTGAACTGTGGTCTTGATCTGATCGGTGAAGTGCTTTACGGCAAATGGAAAATACGTTTGCTCTGGTTTATTGATCAGGGATATCGACGACCAAGCGAATTGCAGCGTAAGATTCCGGACGCTTCGCGTAGGATTTTAAATATTCAGTTAAAGGAGTTGGAAGCGATGGATAAATTGACGGATTTTATACGGTCTCCATTGGACAAAGTGAAAAAGCACCTGTCCTTTTAGAATTTGAACAAAAGAGCTTATTATAGAAATCAAAAAAAATCACAATATGCGCACACTAGCCATTGCACTATTTTCAGTGGTATTTATTTTTTCGTGTAACTCTTGTACTTCCATATCGCCAAAGTATTTAGCACAGAATGCTGCGGCACATAGCGTTTCGAAGGTAGGCTTGAAGGAGACATACATCTTTGATAATCATCCCCAGAAGGTAATTGGCCATAATCATAGCCGTCAGGAGAAGAGTGCAGCCTATAATGAATACTGTTTATGGAACTATATTGAACCAAATTATTATAAAACGGATAGTCTGCATTATCTTTACAAAACTTCATTGGAGCTCACCAAAAAAAATAAAATCCATTTCAAACTAATTGATACTTTAGGAAATGTCGTGCGTGAAAGAACGAGGAAAGTTAAGTCCGAACCACAAAACTTTGTTTCTTTCAGAAATACCGATCTTGAAATCTATGTATTAGTCAATAGATTCTTCACCGAAACTATTTGCTTTGCACTAGATAAACATGGTGATTTAGTAGTGCCCAGTGAGTCGACAGCAGCAGGATTTCTTATTCTCTTTCCACTCGCGGGCGCCCTTAATCATGATGCATATACTTATTGTCGTGTGGATACAATTGCCAATTAAGGCTTATGGTAAATCAGACCCTATTTGGAAAGAAGAAGGTGATCATCTTGTGCTAGAGTTTCCTGGGTTTGGAGTGAGGGTGTAGGTGATGGTGTAAATCAGGGAGCTACACATCAATGGAGTTATCTCTAAAACCTACGGTTCACCATTGAGCGCGAAATTATCGAATATCATCCTTTATCCACTTTAATTCCCCACGTTGGATCATGGCGATGTACTTTTGAGCATGATCATCCGTCAATAAGCTATTGTCTTCGATTTGGTAATTGAATTGCTTGGTGAAGGTGAAATACTGAATACTTCCTACATAGGCATTATTGAGATAGATGTGCCAAAGGCTATATTTCTTCGCTCTCACTTCCACTATCTGACGTCTTCCCTGATGGTAAAACAATTCAGGAACATCACTATCAAAACGAAGTATAAGCGCATCAATGCAGGCTTCTTTGTTATCATCCGCGAGCTCTCCATAGGCAAGGTCCCAAATGCCCCGAGATTTCCTGAAAACATAAAAAGCAAGGCCATTTTTGCTGTAAAGATGATAGTCTTTCATGCCCATGCTCTTATCGTGTACAGTCATTTGGACGTACATAACACGGTTGCGGCGATAAACTTCGAGCGGTTTCACAAATCAAAAATACTAACAAATTTAGTAAAAGCAAATCTAATTGTACATTTGTTTCATGAAACTAAGTAAAGAACCACCGACGGGTTACGTAGATTATATTAAGAAAACCGCTTTGTCAGCAGCGCAATGCGTTGGAATTGAAGCAGGAGCGAAGATCCAGGAAGAAGGTCTAAAAGCGTGGCCGGACGAATTAGATTCCGCAATAAAATGGGTGGTTTTGGAGAGAAAGAAAGTAGAAGCCTAGATTGTTAGTCTAGGCTTTATTGTTATAATGGCATTATATTGATTTGCATTGAAGTACTTACTGGACCACATTCGCTATCCATGGTACATTTTAAGGTTATCCAATCACCTTCCATAGGATCAGAAACTTGATATGACGAAGGAACGCTTAATTTTACTGTTGTTCCATTAGGAACCATAGTAATTCGATTGTCGCTTATTGTCCATTTATGGTTAGTATAAGTGCCGCCACTTTCAAACAATGAATAAACTCTATTAGTCCAACCTCTTTTTAATGCTACATCACCATCTATTTGACCTTGAAAAATCGGTCCGATATGGATATTCATTTTATATACCTTTCCATTAGATGTAGAAACCAGATTTATGGGGCCATTCGCATTGCCAATTCTTGTCACTTTCCATTGATTATTTCCTAGAGCAGTTAATGTTGCAATACCGCTTGCATTTTCAAGAGTTATCGATCCTGGATTAAAAATACTATAAACACTCTCGGTACATACCGTAGCCGGTCCATCCAATACCGAAGGCCCAGACAATAATGCCGCTGAAGCATTAACCCGCCCATATCCGAAAGTATTGTCAAATCCTATGGGTCCCATGTCGGTTGCGTTTTGTATCAAAAGGTTCTTTACCTCAGCAGCAGTGAGATTTGGAAATTTAGCCAACACCAACGCCGCCACTCCACTTACCTCCGGTGCAGCAGCAGAAGTTCCAGAAAAAGAAGAAGTATAGTTTCCTGTAGAATAGCCGGCTGCACCCATCCTGTCGATAGTCCATACATCAGGAACACCATTTTGTCCAGATGGAGCAACGAGATCGATTTCCGGACCTCTTGAACTATACAAAGAAATGTTTCCATCTCTAGCTACTGCACCGACAGCGATTACATTTGGTAGGTTTGCCGGGAATGCCACACCATTGAACTTTACCAATGAACTTCCGTCAGGATGATAATTTCCAGAACTAAAAACAATGACACATCCCTTTCCGTTCCGTCCATGCGTATAGGCATTGTTTACAGCATTTTTTACAACGTCAACTATTACTGTATTTCCAGCAGACCACGAATTTTGGAGAATATCGGCTCCGCCTTGATTCCATGCCCAATTGATTGCGTTAGCTATATCCGAATGAGTTTCACCCCCATAAAATATATTTACAGGAATTATCTGAGCAAAGTCAGCAATGCCTGCTATTCCAATATTATTGTCGCGTTTTGCCGCCACAATCCCCGCTACAGCTTGTCCGTGTGCAGATCCAGTAGTGGGGGCGCCATAACCTGAAGATGATTTAGGAGTGTACCCTAATAGTAATCTACCAGTAAGTTCCTCGTGTGCTTCGACTCCATCATCGATTACAGCAACTTTTACCGGAGAGGTTGTAGTACCCAATAATGCCCAGGCTTCGGGTGCGTTGATATCAATGTTATTTGTCTGGTTGAGATAATACTGATAGGTATAAAAAGGATCATTAGAAGTTTTGATCAGTTGAGCAATGAAATCCGGATGACTAAATTCTACCAGTCCAGATTCATATAATTTGTTTGCCACTGTGAGTATATTTTCAATATTGGATACTTCTGCAGTGTACACCTCATAGTTGACTGTATCACTAATATTAACCTGATCACCGATCAATTGCTTGATTTTGGGCAATTCAGCATCAGATTTAGGTTTGAACACTATTTTTCCATTCGGCTTAAAAGGAGTCTCTTGCACTTTGAAAGATGGAATTTTGGCTATAATTTCCGATTTCTCCACTTTGGAAATTACATTATCAGCATCGAGATCCGTCTTACTGATCAAAATTCTTGATGTTGAGAGTACCGAGACTTTTTTGCCCCCCGCTTTGGCAACTTTTGAGATATTTGTGCTGGGCGCGAGCTGCAGGAGATAGACACTACTATCAGGCGATAGTGCAATCTTTTGACCGTTGGACCAAAAGTATGATCCTGCTCTAATCAATTGCTCGTCTTGTTTAGCATGGTCAAGAGTCTCATTAAAGATTGTTTTTTGGCAACCTATTAGGGTAGCCAATAATAGAAATAGGAGGATTCTTTTCATATGTTTATTACAGTTAAATAGTTTGTATGCTGTGATGGCTTTAATTTAATTGGTTTATCAGGTTATAATTGTCGCTAATAATATTTAACGTTTCAGTATCCTATTTGGTTAATTTACGTAATATAAAATCAATATCTTTAAAGGATGCTAAATACTACCCAAATGTGTATATTAAACTGTGAAAATAGTTAAAGAGATCTAGTTCTCTAATCTTAATTGATTCAACTTTATAAGCCTATTTACACATTTTTGAATGGATGTCAGTAAATCTTTATCTGTATAAGTTATATTGGCAATGTTTTGGCTATGTTTTTTTAAGTTGAAAGTATTATTGTTTTACTCTTTTTTATTTTGAATTGATTGGTTTTTACTGTATGTTGCACTTCGATTATGATTGAATTCGATTGTGATTGAAGCTGAAAAATGGTATTAGTTTGTTAATATTAATATTTTTCTAATATTTTAATTTAATAATTTTCTAAATGAACTATCAAATCAATTTCAGATCAAATTTTTTCAATTTAGTTCCTATTCTTTAAATTATGAAACAGTGCTGTTTATTGCTTTTATTTTTAATGCTGACAGGCTTTTTAAGCTCTTGCAGTACTGTGCTTAAAAAACTTTACGGAATTGAAGACTTAAAAGAATTCGATCCTGTAAAGGTTAAAGAGTCCGAAAGGTACATGACAGATCTATATCCGAGTGCGACAACCATTATTAGCAGTGATACTTCTTTTAAAAAGTTTATTGACGAGTTTTCCGAATTTAGTAAGAATGATGTTTCTCAACCTATTCAAATACTTTATTTCAAAAATGATTCTCTTATTTCATATCATATAAATTGTTATGCTAAAGGATCATTAAATGGTCATTTAAATTGGAATTATGATGGCAGAATGAATAGTTACCCACCCAAATCCGCTGTTCAACTTTCTGTTCGAAAACAGCTTAGTGATCTAATTTCAATATATGAATTTCCCAAATCCCGCGAGTCAGATGTAATAGTTTTTTTTGGTCAACGTTGCTCAATAGGCAAGCCAAAGAAGCATTTAAAGTAGTCGTTGAAAATATTGAAAACTCTAATTTTCATGATACGAATAGGAAGCAGATAATCATAATTAACATAGATAAGGCATATCTGTAAAAATGAGTTTAAATGACTAGAATTAGGCATTATTTTTAACCAGCGCTCTATGTATTCTACCAAGGTTTTTGTCATTCTTTCTTTTTATTTTTCTAATGTTTTTGTAGTATCTCGACATTATTCTCACACCCGAAATGGGAAATGGGTTATATATGATACAACTTATCGAACCAAGGATACCATTCGGCTTAATTCTGTAATTGTAAATAAAGATAGGCTGAATGCAAAGCAAAGATACGAACAGAAGAAAGAGGACTATCGTTTAATCTACTTTTGGGGAGATACAAAGGATATGTTAGGTTTCTCAAATGGTCTAAGCCTTAATTTAAATAAATTATATAACAAGTTTAGCAAAAAGGGCCGGGATTCCAGAAGGTTACAACGTGTTTTTGAGAAAGAATATATTCAGGATTTGGTATTAGAGAAGTGGTTGCCACTAACAAAAGAATATACGAATTTAGAGAACGATTCTCTGGCAGTATTTAGGTCTTATTATCAGCCGCAGATTAGTTGGATTAATGATTGTGATGATTACGAACGGATAGCCTATATTGTTAATTGCTTGAAGAATTATAAGGATTCTGCAACTTATATCCACTTTATTATGGCAATTCCTGATTCTTTAAAGTAGCTGATGTTTCATAATATTCTAAATAATAATCCGTTACAAACGAATCTATCTAAATAATAATGGTCCTTCCATTTATATTTCTTTTTTTAAAACAAAACAGCTATATAGCATGAAAGTATTAATTATTTACTTATTCCCCATATTTATGATAATCAAGATAAATGCTCAGAGTAACGAAATTATAAAATCGAAATTTTAAGCCACTTTCAAAATTAGCAATTCATGTGACCTCCCCCGCAAAACAAACCATTTTAAAAATAGAGAATTCGGGTGTGAATTACTAATTTTAAATAGGAGGAAAGACGATGAAAAGATCAAAGTTTACCGAGGCACAGATAGCTTTTGCGCTACGTCAGTCCGAGACTGTTATCCGAGTGGAAGAAATATGCTGGCAAATGGGAGTTTCACAAGGCGACATTTTTCAATTGGAAGAAAAAATACGGTGATTTAGGCGTTCCTCAATTGCTTAAACTGCGGCAGACGGAAGATGAGGATGCTTAATTTAATTGAGGAAATGTAATTTCTTTTTCAAGAGATTGTTATTATTAAGCCTGTTTTATAATGAGAAAAAAAGATAAAAACATTCCTGTAAACACATTGCCTGAAGAAACTTCGAAGGGTATTATGATGATGCGTGAATCATTTCATGGATCACCAGATCCCGAAGTTGAACGAGCGCATCGCGATGGAGGATATACGTTTATCATTCAGGAAAAAGGAAATACAACTATTGAAATTGATTTTCAAACCTATTGCATTAAAGCCCCGGCCATTGTCTATATCAATCCCCATCAGGTGCATCGCGTGATCTCATTCGACAAAGCAATGCTCAGTACCTGGATCGTTACCGAAGAAAACATCCGCGCGCCATATCTGAGTTTGTTGCAGGATCTACCACCGGCAGACATATTGTCTGTAAATCTTGAGACCCTTGATACCCTGTTAGACGCCGTTGCCTTATGTATGAAATTGTCTGGAAATAAAGCGGAGATTTTGTATCATTCCATTTTAAAAGAAAGCTGTAATACCTTGATTGCGCTGATTATTTCACAATATTTAGCTTTGGAAAAGCCGACAGTATATCATACCCGATTTGAGGATATCACAAGAGTGTTTAAAACAACATTGGAAAAGAACTATAAGAAGGTTAAAATTCCAAGGGATTACGCCGGACTTCAAAACATATCAACTTCTTACCTCAACGAATGCGTTAAGGCTACGACTGGTAAACCCGTTTCTAAGCATATTCAACAGCGGATTATTCTGGAGGCCAAACGGTTGCTTTATCATGCCGGGAAGTCAGTGAAAGAGGTTGCGGATGAACTGGGCTACGATGACTTTTCCTACTTCACACGGCTGTTCAGCAAGGCGGTAGGAATGTCACCGACTGCCTTTATCGCGAAAAACCGCGAATAGTCCTAAAGTTACAGCATCTTGTTATTGTATCGCTTTTCTTTCCGCCGTTCCTTTGTATCATTAAAAAAGATAGAAATGTTAAGCAAAAAAAATATTGCCATCGTTGGAGGTGGTCCAGGTGGTCTCACACTGGCCAGGCTGCTGCAAATGAAAGGAGCGCAGGTTAAAGTATACGAAAGAGATTTTAGTCAAGCCGCAAGGGTACAGGGAGCTATTGTAGATCTGCACTTTGATTCAGGTCTTAAAGCGATGGAAGCGACCGGACTTATGGAGGCTTTTAAAGCAAATTATATGAAGGGGGCCGACAAATACCGTCTGCTTGATCCGCAGGGAAATATGCTGATGGATGAGAGTCAGCGAGACGAAGAACCCGTATTCGGAGATGAACATTTTCGACCAGAAATCGATAGAGGAGCGCTGAGAGACCTCCTAATCGACGGACTGCTTCCTGGTACCGTAGTATGGGATAGCCAGCTTATAGGTTTGCGGGAAATTGAAGATAAATGGGAATTAAAATTTGAGAACGGAATCACCGCGGGTGCTGATCTGGTCATAGGATCGGACGGTTACCGCTCCAAGGTTCGTCCCTATCTGACGGATTTAAAAGCTCTTTATTCCGGAGCAGCAATTATCCAGGGCGAAATAGATCATCCCGAGATTGCATGCCCTGAAATGTACGAACTGGTTAATCAAGGGAATCTGATGGCTATGGGAGATGGGGCGACCCTAGTTGTCCAGCCTAGAGGCGATGGCGGATTCACGTTTTATGCAGCCTCAATGTATCCGGAAAACTGGGGTAAATCCAGTGGTATAGATTTCGGTAATCCTATAGAAGTTAGCGGATATTTAAAAAAACACTTTGTAAATTGGAATCCTATCTTCTTCATGCTTTTTGACGCCAGTGAACAATTCACTTGGCGCCCACTTAACTATTTTCCTTTATCGATAAGGTGGGCTTCTAAAAGTAATCTTACCCTCATTGGGGATGCCGCGCATTTAATGCCTCCGAATGGTGAAGGCGTAAATCTGGCCATGCTGGACGCTTTGGATCTGTGTAAATGCCTAACGAGTGGAAGGCAAGCCAATCTTAAAGAGGCGATTTCAGCTTATGAAGATATCATGTTTGAAAGGGCTGCGCCTCTTTGCATGGAAATAATTGACGGAATAAAAGATTTTGCAGCACCAACTAACGAATCTGTAAAGGAACTTGTTAGATTGCTAAGTAATACTAAATCATAGCTTTAGCGGATAGCGTTTTAAATTCTAATTCTAAGATTAGATATACCTAGTGGCTAACACTAAGTATATCATAAACCGCGCATATTTATCTGCGAATGGTAACACCGCCATCTACCGCCAGATAAGAACCTGAAATATAAGAGGCTTCGTTTGAAGACAAGAAAACAATTGCGTTAGCAATTTCTTCCGCTTGCCCGATTCGTTTCAATGGAACTGCTGCTGCTATGGCATTTTTTATATCTGGAGGCGTTTGCTGATTCATAGGTGTATCGGTCAATCCGGGAGCAACCACATTTACTCTGATTTTTCTGTCTGCCAGTTCAGTCGCTGCGGTTCGTGCGATCGCATCGACTGCACTTTTTGTAGCTGCATAAGCACCCATTTGTGCATACCCGCTCACAGAGACTCCAGATGAGATAAGAACAACGGAAGCTCCTTCTGATAAGTGAGGGATTAATTTTTGCAAAGTAAAGAATAGTCCTTTAACATTGATGTTATAAAGGTCATCAAAAACCTCTTCGGTTGTATCTTCAATTGAATATTGTTTGGCTATTCCCGCATTCAGTACAAGCACATCCACTCTGTTTCCGCTAGCTGCAACTGTTTCTGCCAATCGTGAAATATCTGCCAGTTTGGACGTATCTGAAGACAAGGTCTTCAGTTTAGGGCTATTAATACTTTCTGATGCTGCTCGCAGGGTATCTGCATTTCGGCCTGTTATCAATACATTTGCTCCTTTTTCAATAAATGTTTTAACGGTAGCTAATCCAATTCCTGCACTTCCGCCTGTAATTATTACATTTTTATCTGAGAAATTCATCTTTTTAAATTTTTAATGATTGAAAATTCTATTCTAGTCAAGACTTTTTAAACTGTTTGTTTTTGAAATCGATTTCTTTAACTATGCAAATTTAAATTGATTAAATTTATTTTGGTAACTTTGTAACTAAAAGTAACAGTAACTTTTGGGTAACAAGGTAACTTATTATGGAAATAGAATGCTCGAATAACGATACAAACAGAAAGCAGATAATGGCTGTTCACGATGCCATGGATGTGTTGAATGGCAAATGGAAAATCTCAATAATATCGTCAGTTTGCTATTACAACAAACGGCGTTTTTCTGATATTTTAAACGATGTGAAAGGAATCTCCAATAAAATGCTCAGTAAAGAATTAAAGGAGTTGGAAATGAATCAACTCATTAAACGGATAGTTCTCGACACGCAACCTGTAACGGTTCAATATCAGCTAACAGAGTACGGTTTGACGCTAAAAAAAATCATCAATACTCTGGCCGAATGGGGAACTGAACATCGAAAAGTGATTGTTGGGAAGTAATTGATGCTCATAACCCCAATATCCTAGAACCGAAATTACAGGGGTTAAAGTCTTCCCGAACTCTGTAAGACTGTATTCCACTTTAGGTGATACAACTGGGTAAATACTTTTGAAACCAATTCGTGCTCTTCAAGTTCTTTTAGCTGAACATATAGAACTCTTTGTGAAGCATCCAGTATTTTGCACTGGAGTTAGCTTGGGCGTTTGTATCCTTCATTGACAAACCACAATAATCTTATTTTCCATTTACCATAGAGAACTTCACCAATCAGGTCTAAACCACAGTTGAGACTTAAAGGTATTTTCTTTCGTACATATTCCAAAATTAAGTCAATGAGTAACCAATCCTCCATTCAACCTATATCTTGGCCTTAAATTGTATGTAAGGCTATTTTAATTGTTACTTTTGGATCATCATAAGTCATGTTCGACTTTAAAATTAACTTTTTAATTTGGCAAATTCCGTATATTTAAGTGATTTCTCCCCAAATTTAGGTGTATTCTAAAGTAGAAAATTCTGCTGAATAAAAAGAAGAAAAATATAGGGGATCAAAATTGAAAGAACTTAGTCCTATCTCGTACAATCCCTTTGAAGGACTTACCAAAAATTCGTTTCGCATACAGATGGGTTATACTGACCTGGTGCTGCAATACTTTAAGTGTCCTGCTGTCAAGTGGGTATTTCGGAGTAATGATGCCAGTGATTTCGGTCAAACCGTGCCACTTAAAAGATCATACAATTATATAAAAAAGCTGTGATTATTCCTTTTTCAATATTCCTTTTCTTAGCGATTCACCTTTTAGGTCTATCCGATGTGAGGAGTTTACAATCCGGTCCAAGATCGCATCGGCAATAGTGCCCTCTCCGCCGATGACCTCGTACCAGGCCGATACCGGTATCTGGGATGATATTATGGTTGATCTTTTACCATGCCGGTCATCGATAATATCCATCAGTGTTTCCCGATCTTGGCTATCAAAAGCCTGTAAGCCAAAGTCATCAAGTATCAGCAGTTCCGTTTTCGTTAGTTTTTCCAGTTCTTTAAGGTATGTTCCATCAACTTTGCTCAATTTCAGCCTTTTGATCAGTCTTGCAGTTACTGTATATTGGGTTTTTACCCCTGTAATACATGCCTGATGTCCGAGAGCCTGTGACAGGTAGCTTTTTCCTGTGCCGGAAGCACCACAGATAATAATGTTTTCTTTTCGGAGCACAAAGTCCAGTGTACCCAGACGCGCAAACATATTTTTGTCCAGATTTCTTTCGCTGGCGTAGTTTATATCACCTAGACTGGCATTATGCCTAAAGTTTGCCTGCTTGAGCAAACGCTC
>DGIS01000010.1 GCA_002386525.1 Sphingobacterium sp. UBA4616 | reverse complement strand
GAGACTTTTTCAGTGCCCTCATCTGCAGCCGGTCTTTTTTGTTGTTGGTTATTGATTAACATCACTTTCTTCTTCTTCTTCTGTATCTATTTCTATGCGTTCGCCTTTGGTATTAATCAAAATTACATCATCCGAATCCGCTAAAGATACAGAAGCTATACCATCACTGAAAGCAGTAGCTCCGCTGTATATGAATGGGATTGCTATTTTTCCCTGTCCATCTAAATAGCCGTATTTTCCATCTTTGCTCGCCAGGAAAAGATTGGGTTCTTCGGTAATTGAAATAAAATCGTAATCAGGTGCAATGATCCGATTCATTTTTATGTCAGCAAGATTATACTTGTCGTTTTCGATGCTAATGAAATGCGTTGAATTATTTTCTGAAATGTAGCTATATCGTGCCGGAATAACGATTTTACCACCTTGATTCAAAAGTCCATAGTTGTTATTTAATTGAAAGATAGCATATCCGCCATTAATGACCGATATCATATCATAGTTTGCTGCAATCAAAATATTTCCGGTTTTATCCATCACTCCATATCTCTCGTTTAGTCCAAAAACAAATTGTTCAAGGTAATCATCATAGCCTAAATAATCATATTTGAAAGGGATTGTTACTTTACCAACTGAGTTAATAGTGCCATATTTCTCATTCTTATATTGAACTATGCTGATATCTCCGACAAATGGCGCGATGTAAAGATATTGGGCGGGTACAATTGTTTTTTTCTCGCTGTCTTTTAATCCCACAAGACGAGTTGTGGCATCTTCGAAGACATAGAGATTTTCAGCCATTTGATTGCTCTCTATTGTGTTTTCTTCGGTTGAGTCGCTGGAATGCTCATTCGAATTGTTGGTCTTGAACGTTTCATTTATTTGAGCAAACGACATCGTACTGGTTACCAGAAAGGCTGCGAATGATAAGGATATTTTTTTCATTTTGTTAAACTTTGAAGCACAAATATCCTGATTGCAAGTAAGGCGTTGTATCCCTGAAATCCGTTATTTTAACGATAAATCCACTTCGGTCTTTTCTTTCAGCAAGCAACAAGACCTTATCGATGTATGGTGTTGGTATTTAGTCAATGGTCAATTGATAGTTAAGCAATAGTCCGGGCAGTTGTTCTAGGCTAAATTTACTTTTTTTCATGCGATTGGCGTCTGGATCAAGCTGTATATTGATGGACGATCTAAAATCACAGCCTTCGAGGTTACATTGAACGAAACGGGCATTGAATAGATTAGTCTTTTTAAATACCGCATGCTGAAGATTGGCGCGTTCAAAATCCACGTGTTGCAAAGAGCAGTTTTCAAATTTAAACTTCTTTAGGTTTCTTTCAAAAAAAGAGGAGTAATCCAGCACAGAATTGCTGAAATTGACATGAAAGGAAAATGAACTGCATGCATTAAAGTTTATGCCCAGCATTTTACAGTTATCAAAAACAACATGATCTAATTGTGTCCCATTTAAACTGACATTGGAGACATTGGAAGACTTAAATTCACAGTTTGCGAAAATGAGGTTTACCAGCTCCACATTTTGAAAATCGCATTGTTCAAAAATGCATTTATAGTATTCTTGAACTTCTTTTAGTTCGGTTGTGAAAGTCTGTTTAGTGATTGTTTGTTCGACAAGCTCTTTCATTTGCTAACGTTTTGGCATTGATTCTAGTTGGTATTGATTTTAGCTAAAATAAGGAATTCTTCGGAATGATTTCATTTTAATATGAATTAGATCTTGATGTTTTGACTCGCAGAAAATACCTGTTTCTAGGGATACAAATGCTGATTTTTTAAGGCTATCTTTGGTAAAGCCATAGACATCACCATGGGGATGCTGGGTATCAAGTTGGAGCATTGTAGAACTCTGGTAGGGTTTAGTATAAATTGTTAAAGGGCACCTTTGGGTGCCCTTTACATGCTAATAAATCCTGGATCGTATTAATACATCTTAGTTATTTTTTAAATATTGACGTAGTACATATTGTAGGATGCCGTCATTCTTAAAATATTCAATTTCGATGGCCGAATCAAGCCTTGCTTTTACTTGAAATGTGGTGACTTTTCCAGTTTCATGTACAGCCGTTACCGCGAGCAGTTTATGGGGTGTTAAGTCGGTTTCCAGTCCTGTGATGGTATAAACTTCTGTTCCGTCTAGGCCTAATTTCTCGGCATTTTCATCATTGATAAAAACCAGTGGTGCCACGCCCATGCCGACCAGATTGCTTCGATGGATACGCTCAAAACTTTCAGCAATTACAGCCCGTACGCCAAGCAGAAATGTCCCCTTGGCCGCCCAATCTCTCGAAGAGCCCGAACCATACTCTTTTCCAGCCAATATAATCAGCGGCGTATTGTCATTACGGTAATTCATAGCAGTATCATACACCGTTTTTACCTCATTCTTAGGGAAATAGCGACTAAATCCACCTTCGCGATCGACGATTTTGTTTTTGATACGTACATTGGCAAATGTTCCGCGCATCATGACCTCGTGGTTGCCACGTCTGGATCCATAGGAATTAAAATCTTCTTTACTTACCTGATGTGACCTGAGGTATTGTCCAGCTGCCGTGTCTTCTTTGAATGAGCCGGCAGGAGATATGTGATCCGTCGTCACCGAATCGCCGAGATAAAGAAGCACCCGTGCATTTTTAATATCCTGTATAGGGTTAGGAACAGCCTGTAAATTTTCGAAAAAAGGTGATTCCTTGATGTAAGTGGAAGTATTGTCCCATTGGTAATTCTGGTCAAGATTTACTTCAAGTTCTTGCCAATCTGTTGACCCGTCGAAGATCACATCATAAACTTCTTGAAAATCTGACTGTTTGACACAGGCATTGACGGTTTCCATAATATCTTCCCGGGTGGGCCAAATATCTTTAAGATATACAGGCTCACCGTTGGGGTCGTAATCAATTGGCTCTTCCAATAGGTTGATATCAACTCTCCCGACGAGAGCATAGGCAACAACAAGCATCGGCGACATCAAAAAATTCATTTTGACCTGCGGATGCACACGTGCCTCAAAATTTCGATTGCCAGATAATACTGAGGCGACAATCAGTTCACCCTTTTCTACCGCTTCTGCGATTTGGGGCGGGAGAGGGCCGGAGTTTCCAATACAGGAGGTACAACCATAGCCCACGGTGTGAAAACGCAGGGCGTCAAGATCTGCGCGAAGTCCCGATCGTTCGAGGTATTGGGTAACGACCTTTGAGCCAGGTGCTAAGGAAGTTTTTACCCAAGATTTTGTGCGAAGTCCGCGTTCGATCGCGTTTCGAGCCAATAAACCAGCGCCGATCATGACGGTAGGATTCGATGTGTTTGTACAGCTCGTTATGGCAGCAATGGCAATACTACCATCACTAACAATATACTCCTTATGATTGTGTTTGATGCGAACGGCATGAATAGACTCCTGAATAACTTCATGTGGCGAAGCATGGTCGACAGGTACTTTTCCAAAGGTAAACTCTGTGCCTGAACCGCCGTCGGCGAGCCATGCTGATTCAGATCGCTGCAGCACTGGAACATATTGACGATGGTGTTCGCTGTCTAAGAGTGTTGAGAATGTAGCCTTTAAATCTTTTACCAAAATTTTATCTTGAGGACGTTTGGGACCTGACACAGTAGGCTCTAGGTTGGATAAATCGAATTCTACCACCGAAGAATATTGAATATCCTCGTTGCCCGTACGCCAAAGTAGGTTGTTTTTGCAATAATCTTCAACAATTTTAATTTGTTCAGCACTTCGATTGGTACTATGCATGTATTCGAGGGTTCGATCATCAATTGGAAAATACGTAACCGTACAGCCAAATTCCGGAGACATATTTGAGATGGTTGCACGATCTGTTACCGATAGGCTGTCTAATCCCTCTCCAAATACTTCAACAAATTTTCCGACAACGCCTTTTTCGCGTAAGACTTTTGTTATGGAAAGTACCATATCCGTGGCGGTGCATATACCTGGTATTTTTCCACTGAGCTTGAGACCTATAACTTCTGGGCAGGTGAAAAAGATGGGTTGTCCAAGCATGGCTGCTTCAGCTTCTATGCCGCCAACTCCCCAGCCTAAAACGCCAATACCATTGACCATTGGCGTGTGCGAGTCTGTACCTACTAATGTGTCTGGAAAAAGCCAATTGTCATGCGCTACGACGCCTTTGGCTAGATATTCCAAATTGACCTGGTGACAGATACCCATACCCGGTGGAACGACAGTAAAATTTTCTAATCCTTTCTGCGCCCATTTAAGAAGTTCATAACGCTCGCGGTTACGTTCATATTCCAACGCGACATTTTTATCATAAGAATATTCAGTGCCAAAGTAATCTACCTGAACGGAGTGGTCAATCACGAGATCCACTGGTATGGCAGGATTTATCTTCTGTCCATCCTTGCCGTGACGGATAAATTCGGCACGTAAGGATGCCATATCGACCACTGCAGGTACTCCTGTAAAATCTTGCATTAAAATCCGGGCTGGTTTGAAAGGAATATCTTTATCTACGGGCTGGGGCGACCAGTTGATCAGTGTATTAACGTGCTCATCCGTGATACTGAATCCATCGTGGTTACGCAAAACATTCTCCAATAATATCCGAATGCTAAAGGGTAAGTGATTGATGCTACCTTCCGGAAGGTCCTTAATGGAACTGTAATGGTAAGATCTTCCGTTAATTTCAATTTCGCGTATTGATTTCTCTTTGCTCATATTCATCTACTTATTTTTCTTAGTATATAATATTCATAGGCCCAAATTTGTTTGTAATATCTTTTACACACACCTTTATCTATTTTATGTAAAATCGACCTGTGGTTAGGAATGGTTAAAAAAAACGTCAAACTAAGTATTTGATCCTTTTGAAGCAATCAAATGAAGTTATTGGTATTCTGTTAGGTATTATGAAAATGGCAATAAATAAGCATCGTACAATAGGACTAACAGAATTTAGTAGTGGAGTGTTTTATTGATGGGTTTATTGTTTTTTTCTGCACCGCTAGAATCGGACTGGGGATAGATTCTAGGATTATTCAAGATAGCAAGATAATGGAAGATAATTTATGTTTCATTTAGTATTTTCGGCATTTTCTTGCTAATTTTGCATGCTAATTGTATAAGGAGAAATTATCTATGCCCGTCAAACTTCCTAATAACCTTCCTGCCATTGAGCTGTTGAAAAAGGAAAATATATTTGTCATGAGCGATTTAAGAGCAAATGAGCAAGATATTAGACCACTACGTGTTTTAGTACTTAATTTAATGCCTCTTAAAATTACCACTGAGACAGATTTTATCCGTTTGCTGTCTAATAATCCTTTGCAGGTGGAAATGGAGTTTTTACGACTTGAAACACATGTCTCTAAGAACACACCGGAAGAGCACTTGGAAATGTTTTACAAGAGTCTGACTGAGGTAAAGGAAAACTTCTACGATGGTATGATCATTACGGGTGCTCCGGTTGAAATGGTTGCTTTTGAGGAGGTGACCTATTGGAATGAAATCAAGACGATCTTTGATTGGGCGAGAACGCATGTAACCTCCAGTTTGTATATCTGCTGGGCTTCCCAAGCGGCATTATATCATTTTTATGAGGTAGAGAAGAAGCCGTTAAGAGAGAAGCTTTTTGGTGTATTTAAGCATACAGCTTTAGATAAGAGACACCCTTTGTTTCGGGGGTTTGATGATGAATTCTATATCCCCCATAGCCGCCATACGACTGTTGAAAAGGATGATCTTTTAACGAAGGATGGTTTGGAAATTCTTTCAGAATCTCCGGAAGCGGGCATTGCGATCGCTTCATCCCGTGGGGGGCGAGAGTTTTATTTGACTGGACACTCGGAATATGCACCTTTTACATTGGACGAAGAATATAAACGAGACTTGGAAAAAGGTCAGCAGATTGCAATGCCTGTCAATTATTATGTCGATGATAATCCTGAGAATCGCCCTTTGGTTCGGTGGACAAGCCATGCCAATCTGTTGTTCAATAATTGGTTGAATTACTTCGTTTATCAGGAAACACCTTTTGACCTGAAAGATGTTATCCATTTGGGGGAAATCAAACAGGGGTAATCGCTTTTATCCCGACGAAACCCATTAGAATAGTATGCTATTTTAAGACAAATCTCCAATTGTCGCGGATAATCTAAGTTGCTTTTTGAAACTCATTTGTTGCATCGACAATAGAATAACTTTTCTTAAGTTTGTATATAGCGATAAACAAACTAAATTTTATATGAAGAAAAACATACTCTTAGCAGCCCTGCTGACCTGTGGTTCATTGATAAGCCATGCGCAAAACAATGCAATTAATGTGACTTACATGGATAAAAGCGTACGCCCTCAAGATGACTTTTACAATTTTGTGAATGGACAATGGATGAAAACAGTCAAGATTCCTTCCGATAAGGCGCGATGGGGATCATTTGATGAGCTTCGTGAAAATACAGATATTGCTACATTAAAGGTCCTGCAAGAGTCACTTTCAGGTGAATTTCAGAAAGGAACAGACAATCAGAAGATCGCAGATTTGTATAAATCGTTCGTAGATATGAAGACGCGTAACAAACTCGGTTTGGAGCCAGTTAAGCCATATCTTAATAAAATCGCTGCGATTAAAAATTTCAGCGACTTGTATGAGTATCTTGTCGAAGTGGGGCCTATTGGCGGAAATCCTTTTTTCAGTGGTTATGTTTATGCACATCTTAAGAATTCAGATGTCAATACGCTATATTTAGGTGGAGGAAGTCTCGGGTTGGGAAGATCCTATTATCAGGTAAATGACAAGAAGAATGAAGAGACATTAAATGATTATTCGACTTATATCTCTTCACTTTATGCCAAATCAGGTCAACTTACAAGGGATTTAAAGGGGCCGAAAATTGTTGCCTTTGAAAAGCAGTTGGCCTCAAATCTTAAAACTGTTGAGCAATCAAGGGATGCCAATGGCCGGTATAATCCGATCGCTGTTGCGGATCTGAAAAAAATCGTGAAGAATATCGATATTGCAAAATACTTAAATGACGTCGGTTTTAAGGCTGACACGGTTATTATACCGGAAATAAAATACTATGAAAATCTTGACAAAGTTTTCAATCCTAAAAATTTACCGGTGATTAAAGAGTTATTGACATTTCATGTGCTAAATAACGCGGCGTCGTACACTACGCAAGAATTAAACGATCTGTCTTTTGATTTTTGGGGGCGTAAGTTAAAAGGACAAAAAGAACAACGTGCGCTAGACAAGCGCGGCGTAGAGTTTGTTAACTCCATCGCGGGAGAGCTATTGGGTAAATTATATGTGAAAGAAAGCTTTCCTCCAAAGGCTAAAGCCGAGGCTGAGGAGCTTGTAAGCTATCTGATTAAAGCATTCGGCCAGCATATCAAGGACTTGACCTGGATGTCTGACGACACAAAAGTAAAGGCTTTGGAAAAACTGGCTAAGTTTAAAGTTAAAATTGGTTACCCAGATAAGTGGAAAGATTATAGCAAACTTGAAGTGGGTACGTCGTTGTATGAAAATGTATTGGCATCAAGCAAATGGGCATTTTATCAAAATTTGGCTAAACAAGATAAGCCAGTGGACAAGTCTGAATGGGGGATGACCCCGCAAACTGTAAACGCTTATTATAGTCCATTGTTTAACGAAATTGTCTTTCCCGCGGCTATTCTTCAACCTCCGTTCTATGATTACAAGGCCGATGCAGCTGTTAATTTCGGTGGTATTGGTGCGGTAATTGGTCACGAACTTTCACACGGCTTTGACGATCAGGGTGCTAAATATGATGGGAATGGAAATCTGAACAACTGGTGGAGCGATAGTGATAAGGCAAAATTTGAAGCCGCTGCAGATGCATTGGTCCGTCAATTTGAATCTTATGAACCTGTGCCAGGAGTTTTTGTAAACGGTCGTTTCACATTGGGCGAGAACATCGGTGATTTGGGCGGCTCATCTGTCGCTTTTGATGCCTTGCAACTTTATTTGAAAGATAAGGGCAATCCTGGATTGATAGATGGGTTTACACAAGATCAACGCTTCTTCCTTTCTTGGGCAACTATTTGGAGGACCAAAACAACGGATGAGTTTGTGGTCAACCAAGTGAAGACCGATCCCCATTCTCCAGCGCAGTATCGTGCTTTTGCGCCGATTATTAACCTGGACGCTTTTCACAAAGCTTGGAATACCAAGGAGGGAGACAAAATGTTTGTTCCTGTGAATAAGCGGATTAAAATTTGGTAGTTTGTTCATGAGATCAATTAAAAAAGGGCGTATTGCAAAATGGAATACGCCCTTTATATTGACTCAATTTAAGCTATCTCATCCATTTCAAAACCAAATAGAACCCAATGGCTGTAACGGATAAACTCAATGCAGTTGCCCACCATAGCGTTGTGAAACCAAAGGAATCAACAATACTTGTGCCCAGGATTGGCGAAAAAATATTTGCAGCTGAAAAGGCCAGTGAGTTGAAGCCCATGTAGGCTCCTTGGGTTTTCGGGGAAGACCGATTGACAGAAACGGTTGCCATAAAAGGCAATGTGAGCATTTCTCCCAATCCAAAAATAAAAAATGTGAAATATAACCAAGCAAGTCCACCAGTAAAATTTAGCATAGCATATGAAATGGCACATAAAAATGTTCCAAAGACGAGTGTGCTAATTAATGAAAATCTCTTCTCGGCAATATGAACAATAAACATTTCTAATAACACAATGACGAAGCCGCTCCATCCAAGCAGAAATCCAATTTGGTGATCATTCAAATGGTGAACTTCTCGATAGAATATCGGTAAGGTAGTGATCAGCTGAAAAAAACAAAAAGAGAAGATACAACAAAAGATATTGAATAGGATAAATGGCACATCGGTATAAGGATTTCGTCCTTTTTGAGGCATTTCATTATCAGGTGTAGTCTCTTTTTTTGATCTGATATCGCTTCTTTTTTGTCTTTTATGAAAAAAGACAAAGAAAATTATTGCTGCACAGAGAACGGCAAGGGAATTTCCATAAAATATCCAATTGAAAGAGATGGATGCTAGAAAACCTGCCACCGCTGGACCGATCGAGAAGCCCAGATTGATAGCCAAACGATTCAATGAAAAGGCGCGGGTGATATTTTCGGGTTTAGCGTAACTTGCTACTGAGACGGAGTTTGCAGGTCTAAAAGCATCAAAAATCAAGCTTAACGTAAAAATCATGATTGATAGCGACTGTACCTCTTTAAAGTATGGTATCAGTAGGAATAAAGGAGCGGCCAACACAAGACTTCCGAACTGAACCTTGAAACTACCAATTCGATCGGTCAGCCAGCCTCCTATGTAAGATCCACAGACGGAGCCAACGCCATAACACATCAAAACAATTCCGACTTGTTTTATATCGAAGTGCAAAACTCTGGTCATGTAAAGGCCGAGAAATGGAATCACCATGCTTCCCATTCTATTGATCAGCATGACGATAGCAAGCAGCCATGCAGCTTGTGAGAGTCCTCTAAAGGAGTCTAGGTATATTGATAAAATTCTTTTCATTAAAGGGTAAATCAGCTTATATAAACCTCGTGTTTTAAGTCTATAAGTCTTCTTGTTGTCTTGAAAAAAAATGCCAAATTGATTAGTCAATTTGGCATTTATGAATAGTGAATCAAATTATGCCAACATGGACGCTGGAATTGTAGGATCGACTTGATAGGTGCTCGCCACCATTTGTTTCTTTTTGGAACCCGGCTCCATAATGAAATCAATCCTCCCCAGATTAATCCCTGCAAAACCGACTTGATTCACAACGGTCTTCGTACCTTTTAAATTGGTAACTAATGTGGGTTCATTTAAAAATGTATGCGTATGCCCGCCTATAATTAAGTCGATATCTGATGTTTTAGTTGCAAGCACCAAATCCGACACTTTATCGTTTTCATATTGGTAACCTAAATGCGACAGACAGATGATGAGATCGCATTTATGTTTTTCCTTGAGTATCTTTACCACCTTTTTGGATACCTCAATTGGATCCAGATATTTCATTCCCTTAAAGTTATTGGGATCTACCAATCCCTCGATATCTACACCGAGCCCGAATACACCGATTTTTATACCACCCTTATGAAATATGGTGTAATCGCTGGTTTTTCCTTCCAATACTGTTCCTTTAAAGTCGTAATTGGCCGTTAAAAACGGAAATTTAGCATGGTCCAGGTATTTCACAAGTCCGTCCAGTCCATTGTCAAATTCGTGATTTCCAAATGTCCCAGCGTCATACCCCAATTTCGTCATGAGATCCAGCTCCAGCTTACCTCCAAATAGATTAAAATAGGGTGTACCTTGAAACATATCGCCCGCATCTAATAATAGGAGGTGTTCTTCTTCTTTGCGAATTTTATTGATAAGCGTGCTTCGGCGAGCCACACCACCCAATCCTTGATATTTGCCACCATCCATAGGAAAAGGTTCAATGCGGCTATGCACATCGTTGGTATGTAAGATTGTAAGTTTTACTTTTTTGCTCTTAGCGTTAGCTTGAAAAGGAAGTGACCCCAATGCAACTGCAGCAGAAAATCCACCAACTTGCTTGATAAATGATCTTCGGTTAATTGATTTTAATTCTTCCATCTAATTCTGCATTTACTTTTTTGCCTTCTTTCGTTAATTCACTCACGTATTCAATCAGTCCTTCACGCATCCGCTGCGGATAATTTGCCCGTGATACAGATTGTGTCAACAGTGTCAGGTTGTCGCCACCATTAGCGAGATAATCATAGGTTACCAATTTATACAACTTATTGTCTTCAATTGCTAAACCTTTGATTTTAATGTCCTGGGCTTTGTTGCCTGTAATGGTCAACGTCATCCCAGCGATGGGTTGACCATGTGTTGAGGCGATATAGTCTGCAAGTTGACGAATTTGACTTCCCTTGAGTTCGAGAATTGTTAAAGTGTTTTCGAAAGGCATCACCTCGAAAATATGTCCAACGGTAATATCGCCTGCTTTCAGATCATTTCGGATTCCACCCTTAGTAGCAAATGCTAAATCCGCAGGGTTATGGGCATTGTGTTCACTCATCCACAACAAGGCTTCACAAAAAAAATTGCCCATTAATGTTTCTGCCGTCTTCTCTTTTGTCAACGCTTTGTCTGCATGTCCTATCACTCGATTCATCTCAACTTCCATTTTATGTTTGAAGGGCTCGTAGATTGATACGACTGTAGGATCAGCTTGCATATCGCTATTGATATGATATTGTTGGAAATCTTTCTGCGTTGGATGGAGCTGCTTGCTACAACTGGCAACCATCAAAAGCGAACCGAATCCAAGGCTACCAATAAAGGCAATTTGCTTTGATATCTTCATTCTTTTTTCGTTTAACCAAATATTGGGCAAAGTTAGCCAATTATATATGAACAAATCTTATCCAATGTTAGCTAATTTTTAAAAACAACAAAAGCTTAACATCGTATGTTAAGCTTTGTCCATATAATTAGAAAAATAACAACCTAGTGTACTAATTCCGACTCAGCGATAGGGTTGGTATCCAACTTATTCTCTGGTTGGAGAACTTTTCTACTTTTGCTACGCGCGGACAGTTTGGCTCGATACGCTTTCCAGTTCATTAACAAGACTGAAAATAAGATCACAGCTAGTCCGAAAATCTGCAATGAGGTCACTACATGCGAAGTGAAAAAATGACTTAAAATAAGTGCAATGATTGGATTCACATAGGCATACGTACTAACTTCCATTGCGGGGCGAACCTGTAGTAACCAAATATAGGAGCTAAAGGCGAGGATTGAGCCAAAAGTAATTAGGTAGCCCAAATTGAACCAGTCCACCGGTGCCACGCTACTTAGCGTAAATGTTGTATACTCACCGGTGAAAAGGGCGGTGATATTAAAGAGTATACCTGCAGTAACCATTTGCCAAGCGGTCTTCACCATGACATGTAAATCCTCTTCCTCTTGTTTCTCAGATTTTTTGAAATATTTGGAAATCAAAGACCCTACGGTCCAAGCGATAGAACCTAATACTAAAATAGATAGGGCGATCACCTTAAGTGTTCCATCGGTATTATCATTGGTCGACATAATCTGTTCAGCGAATAACATCACCACTCCACAGAAGCCTAACGCGACACCTAAAACCGTGCTAATACTGCTGAAATTTTCTTTCCATTTGGGTTTATCCAATAAAATAAACCAGATCGCTGCTGCTGCAGCAATAATGGCAGCAACACCACCTGAAACATATTGTTCGGCCCAGATAACCCCAGCCATATCGACAAAAAGCAATAGAAATCCTACGATTGTTGCTTCCTGAACGGATCGCTTATTAAACAATTTATAACCTTTCATTGCGCAATATGTCATTAGAATTGCGCTGGCTGTAACAAATCGAAACGAACCTAAAATAAATGGTGGAAAACTATGTAGTGCCTTTTCTATAAAGAAAAAGGTGGATCCCCATACAACATAAATAATGATATAGGCGACAACAACCATCAACGGGTTAGCGGCCTTTTTTTGTCCTTGCAACATGATTAAACTTCCTTTCTATTACTCAGGTATTACGACCTGCTGATCTTCCTTAACAGTTTGAAGTACAATTGTAGTACGGGTGGAGATGATCCCTTCCACTTTACTTAAAGTATTTCGCATTAGATCAACTAATCCGTTCGAATCTGCAGTTCTTACTTTAATCAGGTAACCATCATCACCTGCAATGTCATGTACTTCCTGTACTTCAGGAATTTCGGCAAGTGCCAACCCAACTGTTTGTTCACCAATGATATCATTGGCTTTTATGAAAATAAATGATAAAAGTTTTTGATCGACCGCTGCAGGATTGATCTTTGCACTGTATTTTAAAATTACCTCTTTTTGCTCGAGCTTTTTTACCCGTTCTAGAATCGCAGAAGGTGCCATTCCCAGCTCTCTGGCGATATCGGCGTTGTTGATACGTCCATTGTCCTGCATTAAACGCAAGATTCTGTAATCGACCTGATCTAAATTATATTCTACTTTTGTCATTTCGACCGCAAAGGTATGCAATAAAGTATAAAATTCAAAATATTATAATAAATAATGAATATAATTCTGTTGTTTTGCTGGTGTTAGTGAATATTGTTCGAATATGGTGGTACTTTGATTTGATCGAATGTGTTAATGGTCTGAAAATAAATATATTGTCTTTTAGTGAGCAGAGTTTAAGATCAAAAAATGTATCGTTTTCTTAATTTCAAAATAATATTTCTTGTTGAAAGTATGACGCTCAGTCCGATTAAACAACCTAAACAAACACAACCAAAGCGATCTAAGGCAGCGAAGTAGGAGCGGCTTTCCTGTTCATGCAGATAGACTATAATTAGCGCAACCATCGATGTCCTCGCTACAGCTATAATGTTGAGTACTTTACAAGTAATCAACGAGGCCAGGATACCGATTACCATTGCGTAAAGTTGCTGGATCGGAACAAAATATAAGCTCAGTCCAATGGCGGATCCTATGAAATTGGATTTGGCCCGATCGATCGCTATTTTTTTTGATTCATTCTCTTGTGGAGAAATCACCAGTATAATCGAGATAAGGGTCCAAGAAACAGAATATTGGGGAAAGGATACAAATAAAGGATAACCGATAAGGAATCCAATTAGTACGCGAATCGTATATATAATAAAATCTGAATGGAGCGTATAGCGAAGGAATAGATTACGCATATAAGAATATCAATCGTTAATTTAAATGATGTAGTGCTACAAAAATACAAGCATTGTTGGAAGGAACGAAATATAATTATCATTTATGGCAAATGTTCCTGTTTGCGTTTTTGTGCGTTTTTTGCTTTTGATTTGGTTATTTCTTGCATTCTACTCTTTTACCAATGCATAAATTTGACTAGATTTGTTCTATACTTTAAATGCAGATTAAGTGAAAGATCAGAATCAATTAGCCTCATTAGCTTCACAACTCAAAGGGGAGCTCTATTATACCCATGAAACTAAGGACCAAACGATGTTGCTAGCCTATTCGACCGATGCGTCTGTCTATCAGGAAAAACCGTTGGCCGTAGCGATACCCGCAGATATTGATGATATTAAAAAATTAATTGATTTTGCGCGACAGAATAAGGTTACTATCATACCACGTACTGCCGGCACTTCCTTGGCAGGCCAGGTAGTCGGCCATGGTATTATTATGGATATTTCCCGTTATTTTAACCATATTATTGAGCTTAATGTTGAAGAGCAATGGGTTCGAGTTCAACCGGGGGTGATTCGCGATGACTTAAACAACTATCTTAAGCCTTTTGGGCTGATGTTTGGTCCTGAAACTTCAACCGCGAGTCGCGCCATGATAGGCGGAATGATTGGTAATAACTCTTCGGGCCTGCATTCGATCGTCTGGGGCGATACACGGCACAATTTGATTTCAGCAAATGTAATCTTGGATGATTGCTCTGAGGTGGCATTTGAAACCTTAGACGAAGCGGCTTATTTTAATAAATTATTATTGACTGGCCGCGAGGGGGATATTTATCGTCATATGAATTCATTGTTGACCAATCCTCAGCATTTAAGCGCAATTGAAACCGGCTATCCAAAGCGATCGATCACAAGAAGAAATACAGGCTACGCGCTGGATATTTTAAGTGATCGTTCGGCTCCTTTTAATATGTGTAATTTATTGGCGGGTTCTGAAGGTACGCTGGCTGTCGTTATAGAAGCTAAACTTAAGTTAATGCCCTTGCCTCCTCCTGAACTAGGTTTGCTCTGTGTTCATTTCGCCGATATGGTAGAATGTATGCATGGTAATGTTGTGGCTTTAGCGCACAAGCCGGAAGCTTCAGAATTAGTGGATAAATACATCATGGATTTTACGGTTGGGCATCCAACGTACAAGTATAATCGTTTTTTTATAGAGGGCGATCCGCAAGCGCTATTGATTGTGGAGTTTAGAGGGCATACAGCGGCCGAAACAGCAGCGAAAGCGATGGCGCTGAAAGCCGATCTCGTTGCACGTGGCCTAGGTTATGCTTATCCCTATATTACGGGTATAGAGCAGACGAATTTAGTTTGGGATGTACGCAAAGCGGGACTGGGGCTCATTCGTAATTTACCGGGTGATAGTCAGCCCGTAAATTTGATTGAGGATTGTGCGGTGTCGCCTGAAGATCTCCCTGCTTATGTGAGTGATATTCAAAAGCTTTTGGTGGAAGAGGGTGTGCATGCGTCATACTACGCGCACGCTGGCGCAGGCGAATTGCATATTGAACCATTCGTAAATTTGAAAACGCCAGCAGGGAAGCGTACTTTTCGTTCTATCCTTGAAAAAACCAGTGACCTAGTTTTGAAATATAATGGCTCATTGAGTGGCGAGCATGGTGACGGTCGTCTTCGCGGAGAGTTTATTGGCAAGGTGCTCGGCGATAAAGTCTACAAATTACTTGAAGAAGTTAAATTTATCTTTGATCCAAAGGGGGTTTTTAACGCAAATAAAATTGTCAACACACCGCCAATGGATTCTCACCTCCGTTATGATAATGATAGCAACCGGACAGAAATAAAAACCTATTTCGATTTTTCTAAAGAGGAGTCTATTCTTCGATTGGCAGAGAAGTGTTCAGGCTCGGGAGATTGTCGGAAGACTGAAATTACTGGTGGAACAATGTGTCCTTCGTTTATGGCTACGCGTGATGAAAAAGATACTACACGCGCACGAGCGAATATGTTAAGACAGTTTTTAACAAATTCCACCAAGAAAAACCGTTTCGATCATGAAGAGATTAAAGAAGTCATGGATCTGTGTTTGAGCTGCAAAGGTTGTAAAACGGAATGTCCTTCGAGTGTGGACGTGGCTAAAATGAAAGCAGAATTTTTACAGCATTATTATGATGAACATGGGGCCGGATTTAGAACAAAACTAATTGCTAATTTCACGCAGTCTCAGAAGTTGGGGGCGTGGGTCGCACCCCTTTATAATTTTGTTGTAAAAAATGATTTTCTGTCTGGCTTGGTCAAGAAAACCGTCGGGTTTGCACCTAAACGTTCGCTGCCTACAGTAAATGGAACAACCTTGAGCCAGTGGGTAAAAACACAAGGTCCTATTAGGGATGCCAAGCGTAAGGTCTATCTTTTCTCGGATGAGTTTACCGAATATAATGATGCAGAAATCGGTATTACAGCGTATAAATTACTTATTGCCTTGGGCTATGAAGTGATTATTCCAAAACATGTGCAAAGTGGACGGACTTACCTTTCTAAAGGTTTTGTGAAAGAAGCAAAGAAAATTGCCAATAAAAATATCCATTTTTTAAAAGGATTAATAACCGACGAAACACCGCTTTTAGGGGTTGAACCATCCGGTATCATTACGTTTAGAGATGAATATTTAAGCCTGGTGGATGACGATATTCGTATTGAGGCGCAAAACATAGCTAAAAATGCGCTGATGATTGATGAATTTTTACTGACTGAGATGAAAGCAGGACGTATTCGCCCGGAACAGTTTACAACAACAGCAAGAAAAATCAAGCTTCATGGTCACTGTTACCAAAAGGCTTTCCATCTGGTTACTGTTACGGAACAGGTATTGTCATTTCCGACGAATTTTAGCGTAGAGACAATTCCTTCTGGATGCTGTGGTATGGCGGGTTCATTTGGTTATGAGGCCGAGCATTATGACGTTTCAATGAAAGTTGCCGAGCTGGTTTTGTTACCAGCTGTACGGAAAACGGAAGCCGACACCTTGATTGCCGCAGCAGGCACCTCTTGTAGACATCAAATCAAAGATGGGGTCGGACGAAAATCTTATCATCCTGTGGAAATTTTATATGATGCTTTATTGAAATAAAATAAAAACATTGATAATAGTTGTTTGTTATCTGTAATAATGGTAATATTATAAGAGCAATAATCATTGATAACTGATAACAAACAATTCATTATGTACAAGATTCAATCTATAGTATTTCTTGCAACCGCTACGATGCTGATGGCTGGTTGCGGAAACTCCAATCAGAAGAAAACTGATGGAAGCGATACCACAGCAGCGAACAAAATTGATGGCGTGAAAATCGAGCAGTTTACAAATGGTGCTCCAGGAGCTGAGAAAAAGAGTTTTTTCTTACGTATTACTGATGAAGTTAAAACGGATTCAAGTCGTATCTATATTACAAAATCTCTTTACAAGCAGGATACGGTGGGAGCGAAGTTTGAGGTTGTAGATTTTATTCCCGCCGGTATCATAGATGGTCAGCCCAGTGATGATGTTGGTTTCACAAAGGGTAAAATTAGAATTTCGTCGTCAGGTGCGCAGTCTGATAATTTAATTAAAGCTTTAGGTGAATTATTTCAGACAACGACAACTGATTCTTTTACAAAGGATGTGATTCTTCCGAATGTATTTTCATCAAATAAGGTGAATGCGGACCTATCAAAAAAAACGGCCTATAGCTTTAAATTATTCTTGGATAATAAGAAAGCTGAGCCGGCAGAACTCTTCTTTAACGTTGATACCTACAAGCATTCTATTGAGTTTTCGGAGAAGGATCCTTCGTTCCGCGTTGGATTATTGTCGGCGCTAACGGGTAAGTAGTGGAAATGCTATATACGGTGTGATGCCAGTGAGCAGGAAGCGATAGTTGTCGGCAACGTATCATTACTCATACAATGAAAAGGCTAGATAAATTCTAGCCTTTTTCGCTTTTTAAAAATAAAAGAGATAGATTTGTGCTAATAAATTTAGTTTAATATGAGGAAATCCGGTACTGCAGACCTTCCATTGCATTTTGGTAAAGTACCTGCGTGGCTTTACGAGCGTATGGCTTCTCTAGGGCGTTCAATCGTGGAAGTTATGCTCATGGATTATGGAAAGGATGAGGTTTTAAGGAGGCTTGCTGATCCCTTTTGGTTTCAAAGCTTTGGAGCTGTTCTTGGCATGGACTGGCATTCCTCGGGGATTACAACGGCTGTTATGGGTGCATTAAAACGCGCCATTAATCCTGACGCCAAGTCATTGGGACTCTACATCTGCGGCGGAAAAGGGAAGTTGTCCATGCAAACCCCACAAGAACTGCTTCAGGTTTCTGATCGGATTGGATTAAATGGTAACGATTTGATTCGCAGTAGTAAGCTTGTTGCGAAGGTGGATAACACAGCCATTCAAGACGGTTACCAATTGTATTTACATAATTTTGTCGTGGCAGATAATGGCAATTGGTCAGTCGTGCAGCAAGGTATGCATGAAAAAGATGGGACTGCCCGTCGTTACCATTGGCATTCTGAAAAGATCAAATCGTTTGTAGAGGAACCGCATGCGGGTATCACCGGTCCTTCACAGGGTATTATCCTCAATTTAACGGCTGCTGAAGCGGCAGCAAATAGAGCGGGTATTATGACGTTGGTGGGAGAGGATTCGTTTAAAGTTATACAAGAATTCGCTAAATTGGTCATGCCATCTCATCACGATGTACGTGCATCGGATGTCAATCTAAAAAGATTGGGCGCGATGTTATACGTTGCTCGCGAAAGTCCACTAATTGATTTTGAAGATCTACTTCTTTTAAAGGGGATTGGCCCCCGTACGTTGCAATCATTAGCCTTAGTCAGCGAAGTAATTCATGGCGCACCATCCCGATTTAAAGATCCGGCTCGATTTTCGTTTGCTCATGGGGGTAAGGATGGACATCCATTTCCGGTTCCATTAACTATTTACGATGAAAGTATTCAGATTTTGAAAAAAGGCATTGAAAAATCTAAATTGGGTCATGGAGACAAATTGAAGTCCGTCCACAAATTACATCAGGTGGTGTTGGATAGTGAAAGAAATTTTGAGCCACAGTTTGATATTCAGCAAATTATCGCGGAAGAAAAGCGAGATTCCTGGAAATACGGTGGGAGGACAGTGTACGGGGAAGCAGTGCCTCAGAGAAAGAATCCACCGGGGTTGCAACTCAGTCTTTTCTAGGAAGAATCTTCCAATTGTAATTGTTTTGTTAAAATTTGTTAAAGATCAATAAATTCGTTTGTACGCTAGTATATTTGCTCCGCAATGAAAACGGTTATTACCATATTCTTTTTCTTATGCTTCTTAGTTATAAGAAGCAGTAATAGCCATGCTGTGCTCATTGAATCCGATCGGCCGGCCGTTAGTTTTATGCATCAGCACAATCACGCCGATTTACAGCAGTATATTGACGCATCAGCTGATCACATCGACCCGCTTGTGTATGGTAGTATACACGACGATAACCCTGTTATAGCGGAATTTGATTATGAAAATTTTCAATTGACCAAAGATTTGCATGCCACATCCCAACTTGTTTCGCTGCTGCTCTTTGCAATTGTCCTTTTTATTTTTGTTTTTCGATTTGCAAAGAAAATTCCTTTTTGCAATTTCATCGCCTATCTTTTCCCTCAAAGATATGTTCTTCAACAAAACTGGAGAATTTAATACATAACCTTCGAAATTTCGTATGCTTTGGTGGATATCCTGATGGATATTCCTTTTAGTTGCATCCAATTTGCACACTTATAGGCAAGTCTGAGCGACCATTAGCCCGAGCAGAGGTCATTTCACCATCCGGCACAACAAACAATCAAACTTATTTTTTAATTAGACGCTTACAAATGAAAAGAGTATTTATGCTCGCTAGTTTGGCAATTACCATATGCCAAATCGGGTGTACTTCCAAAAAGGAAGAAAAGGAAGAAAAAGAGAAATTCACTACTACCTCGCCTGTGCAAATGGATACCACTATCCGTAAGGATTTTGTTTCTCAGATCAGATCTTTCCGTAATATTGAGCTCAGAGCTCAAGAGAAAGGATATCTAGAACAGATATTCGTCGACGAAGGACAATTTGTCCACAAAGGGCAACTACTTTTTAGGATTATGCCGAAGATGTATGAGGCAGAATACCGTAAATCATCAGCAGAGGTGAATGTGGCAGAAATTGAGGTTCAAAACACAAAGACGCTAGCCGATAAAAACGTCGTATCGCCCAATGAATTAGCGATGGCTAAAGCAAAGCTTGAACAGGCTAAGGCTGAGGCAGCGATTGCGAAATTGCATCTTTCCTTTACAGAAATCAGAGCACCTTTTGACGGAACTATCGACCGTATTCCGTTGAAACTGGGAAGTTTGGTGGATGAAGGTGAATTATTAACCAGTCTTTCCGACAATAACGAGATGCTGGTTTATTTTAATGTTTCCGAACCAGAATATTTGAGCTATCAAACGAATGTAAGTAAACGTGGAGATTCCCACGTTGGTCTACTGCTTGCTAATAACGAGCTATTTTCGCAGAGCGGTATGGTGGAGACGATAGAAAGTGAATTTAATAGTGAAACAGGCAATATTGCTTTTAGAGCGAAGTTTCCAAATCCAAACCGTCTTTTAAAACATGGCGAGAGCGGCAAGGTGGTCATGAATTTCCCGTTGAAACAGGTTTTAATTATTCCGCAGAAAGCAACTTATGAAATGCAGGACCGTAAATATGTGTATGTAGTCGATAAGGATGGTAAATTAAAAGCGCGTCATATTACCATTGGCAACTCTTTACCTGATCTGTATGTGGTAACGAGCGGTCTTAAAAAAGACGATAAATTTTTATTGGATGGTATTCAGAAAGCGAAGGAAGATGAGAAGATCAGTTACAGCTTCGTGCAACCTAAAGATGCCATTTCCAATTTGAAATTAAAAACAGAATAGACCCTTACACTTAAATTCTTATGTTTAGTCGTTTTATAAATAGACCAGTACTTTCGATCGTTATATCACTGATCATTGTGTTTTTGGGTGTGCTTTCTATGGTGCAGCTTCCTGTAACGCAATTCCCCTCGATATCGCCACCGAAGGTCAATATTACTGCCGAGTACCCAGGAGCAAATGGTGAGTTGATGATTAAATCAGTTATCATTCCTTTAGAGCGGGCAATTAATGGAGTTCCGGGCATGAAATATATGGCTTCTGATGCGGGTAACGACGGTGAAGCGAGTATCCAAGTGGTCTTCAACTTAGGTACCGATCCTAATCAGGCATCCTTAAATGTCCAGAACCGTGTGGCCTCAGTCGTCAATAAACTTCCACCAATTGTGGTGCGTGAAGGTGTAAAAATTACACGTGAGGAGTCTAATATGTTGATGTACATTAATCTCTATAGTAAAGATAAAGAGCTGGATGGAAACTTTATGTATAACTATGCGGACATGAACATTGTGTCCGAATTGCGTCGTGTAGATGGTGTTGGGGTGGCAAATATTCTTGGAACGCGTGAATTAGCCATGCGTATTTGGTTGAAACCCGATCGTATGACGGCCTACAAGATATCAGCAGAAGAGGTGATGAAAGCCTTATCCGAACAGAGTTTAGAAGCTTCACCGGGTAAAGCTGGTGAATCGTCCGGTATGACCTCCCAATCTTTCGAATATGTATTGAAATACCCAGGACGCTTTACCACAACTGAAGGTTATGGCAATATCGTTTTACGTGCGGGCGAAAATGGCGAAATGCTACGTTTAAAAGACGTTGCGGATATCAAGTTTGGCTCGGCGATGTACGATATCTATTCAACTCTGAACGGAAAGCCATCTGCGGCGATTGTCTTGAAACAATCTTATGGAAGTAACGCATCTCAGGTCATTCAAGATGTAAAAAGCAAAATGAAAGAGTTGAAGGCATCTTTTCCGAAGGGACTCGATTATGAAATTAGTTACGACGTTTCCAAGTTTTTGGATGCATCCATGGAAAAAGTAGTTCATACGTTATTGGAAGCATTTGTGCTTGTCGCTATTGTCGTTTTCCTTTTCTTGGGCGACTGGCGCTCCACGTTGATTCCAACCATTGCAGTGCCAGTTTCCTTGGTCGGATCATTTTTATTCATGCAGTTTTTTGGTATTACAATCAACTTGATCACCTTATTTGCCCTGGTGCTTGCCATAGGTGTGGTTGTGGATGATGCGATTGTTGTTATTGAAGCGGTGCATGCGAAAATGGAAGAACTTCATATTTCAGCTTACAAGGCTACTAAAAAAGCGATGCATGAAATCAGTGGGGCCATTGTCGCAATCACGTTTCTCATGGCAGCAGTTTTTATCCCCGTTGCTTTTATGTCAGGTCCCGTAGGTATATTCTATCGGCAGTTTTCCATTACCATGGCAACTTCAATTATTTTGTCCGGTGTTGTTGCATTAACTTTAACGCCTGCGCTGTGTGCGATCATGCTGAAGAATAGTCATGGCAAGCCAAGAAAGAAATCCATAATCGATAAATTTCTGGATTCTTTCAATAGATTGTTCGATAAGATGTCCAACAAATATGTTTACTTGTTGAAAGGCATTTTAGATAAACGGTTATTTACATTTATAGTCTTGATTGGCTTTTGTATTGGTGCATATTTTTTGAACAATTCTGTTCCTGCAGGTTTTATTCCCAATGAAGATCAGGGGATGATCTATGCCATTATTCAAACGCCTCCAGGCTCAACATTGGAACGGACGAATTTGGCTGCTCAAACCTTGCAAAAAGAAGCGGAAAATATAGATGGTGTGCAATCCGTATCTTCATTAGCGGGTTATGAAATCCTAACCGAAGGCACAGGTGCGAATACAGGAACTTGTTTGATCAATCTCAAAAGCTGGGAGGATCGTAAAGAGTCTTCACAGGAGATTATTGAGCAGCTTGAGGCTGCCGCCAAAAATATACCAGGGGCATCCATCGAATTTTTCCAACCGCCTGCTGTACCAGGTTATGGTGCTGCGGGTGGATTTGAGCTTCGTCTTCTAGACAAAGCCGGTTCTGGCGATTACAAAAAAATGGAAACGGTAAGTAAGGATTTCGTACGTGAATTGAACAGAAGGCCTGAATTATCATCCGTATTTACGTTCTATAGTGCGAGTTTTCCACAGTACATGTTGCATATAGACAATGATCTAGCGCAACAAAAGGGTGTTACGATCGACAATGCGCTGAATACACTCTCCACTTTGGTCGGTAGTAACTACGAAACGAATTTTATCAAATACGACCGTCAATACAAAGTTATGGTTCAGGCTTTGCCACAATATAGGGCCTTGCCAGAAGATATCTTAAAGCTGTATGTGAAGAATGAAAAGGATGAAATGGTCCCATTTTCAGCATTTATGCATATGGAGAAGGTGTACGGTCTTTCTGAGATCACGCGGCACAATATGTATTTGGCCTCTGAAATTTCAGGCTCTGCCGCGTCCGGCTACAGTAGTGGTGAAGCGATTCAAGTGATTAATGAAGTCGCGGCCAAAACTTTACCCCGGGGCTATGGTATTGACTGGGCTGGTATCTCCAAGGATCAAGTAGGGCGTGGAAATCAGGCGATTTACATCTTTTTGATCTGTCTCGGCTTCGTTTATTTAATTCTTTCTGCTCAATATGAGAGCTTTATAATGCCTTTTGCGGTGTTACTTTCTTTACCAATTGGAATCTTCGGCGCATTTCTACTGTTGAAGCTATTGGGGTTGGAAAATAATATTTATGCACAGGTCGCATTGGTCATGCTTATCGGGCTACTTGGCAAGAATGCAGTTTTGATTGTTGAGTTTGCTGCTCAACGGCATTCGCAAGGATTGAGCATTATTGAAGCTGCCTTGGACGGAGCAAAAGTAAGGTTTAGACCAATCTTGATGACATCTTTTGCTTTTATCGCAGGGCTGATTCCATTGGTTATGGCTTCAGGGCCTGGTGCGATAGGAAACCGTACGATTGGTACAGCTGCTGCGGGGGGTATGTTGTTTGGGACCGTTTTCGGTATCTTGGTGATACCAGGCTTATACTATATCTTCGGAACCATTGCCTCCAAACGTAAGCTTATTAAACACGAAGATGAAAATCCATTAACTGAAGAACTTGATAATAATGACTAATCGCAGCAAAATAAAATGGGTCATTGCATTTTCGCTTTCAGCAGCAGTGACGGGATGTAAAGTCCCTAAAGCGACATCAATACAGGAGAATAAGTTTGTTCCTAACCAGTATATAGATGTCGTTAAATCAGATACAACGAACACAGCGTCGGTTAAGTGGCGTGAATTTTTTACGGATCCAAATTTAGTTGTATTGATAGATACAGCGTTGAAAAATAATCAGGAGTTGAATGTTACATTGCAGGAATTGGCAATTGCAAAGAATGATATTTTGTTACGGAAAGGAGCATTAAAACCTACCGTTGGTCTACGTGCAGGTGGTGGTGTTGAAAAAGTTGGACGATATACCAGCCAGGGTGCCGGTGATGCTAGTACAGAAATTGCGCCTGGAAAAGAAATGCCCGATCCGCTAGGAGATTTGACTATTGGCGCGTACGCAAGTTGGGAAATTGACGTTTGGAAAAAACTAAAAGATGGCGAGCAAGCTGCGCTCAATCGTTATCTTGCTACAGTAGAGGGGAAAAATTTTGTATTGAGTAGTCTTATTGCTGAAGTTGCCCGCTCGTATTATGAATTATTGGCATTGGACAATCAATTGACTATTATCAAACAGAATATTGAATTACAGGACAATGCGCTTGCGGTAATACGACTGCAGAAACAGGCAGCCCGTGTAACTGAACTTGCGGTGCAAAAGTTTGAGGCTGAGGTTTTGAAAACCAAGGGCATGGAGTTTGAAACTAGACAACAGATCAAGGAAACAGAAAATCGTATTAATTTTCTGCTGGGACGTTTTCCGCAGGAGATTAAGCGCGATCAAAGTAGTTTTGTAGATTTGATCCCGGCGAAGGTTCAGACAGGTTTACCCAGCCAACTCTTAAGCAATAGACCTGACATCCGAGAAGCAGAGTATGAACTCGCTGCAGCCAAATTGGATGTAAGTATTGCACGGAAAGAGTTTTACCCCTCTCTGGAGATTTCGGCTGCTTTGGGTTTACAGGCATTTAAACCTTCGTACTTGTTCAAGATGCCGGAATCAGTTTTATACAATTTAATCGGGGAGCTTGCGGCACCATTGATTAATAAAAATGGGCTTAAAGCAGAATTTAATACGGCCAACGCAAAACAAATACAGGCTGTTTATAATTACGAAAAAACAATTCTGAATGCTTACTTAGAAGTCTCTACTCAACTTTCAAATATTGAAAACCTTGGTCGCAGCTACAATTTCAAAACAAAGCAAGTTGAGGTCCTTAATAATTCCGTCACCGTGTCCAACGATCTATTTAAATCAGCGAGGGCAGACTATATGGAGGTTTTAATGACACAACGTGATGTACTGGATTCAAAGCTTGAATTGATAGAAACAAAGAAGCAGCAGCTCAATGCTGTTGTCAATATCTATAAAGATTTGGGAGGAGGCTGGAAATAAGTTGTTTGTTTGAATGGACCCCGCTAGGCGGGGTTCTTTTTTGTGGTGACCGTGTGGTGTTTCTCTATGCTTAAATACATCCTTGATCTGCTAGGATAGACAAAAATTTAATTAAAGAGACTTAGTGATTTTTCTTTCACTAGATCCAATATCATACGATATGCTGCAACAGAGTTGCCATTTTGATCCAGTGCTGGACTATACGCACCAATACCCATTTTATTCGGTACACTTACTGCAATACCGCCGCCAACTCCAGATTTGCTAGGAAGACCGACAGTTCTGGCGTACTCTCCGCTGAATTCATACATTCCCGCAATAAGCATCTGTGATAAGATAAGTTGGGACAGGCTTGGATTGTAGTATTTTCTATTTCCATCATAGCGTATGCAATGATTGGCAAAAAAGAATCCTATTTTAGCCAGATCTTCAGCTGTTACCTCAATTGAGCATTGCTTAAAATAATTGTTGAGTTTGTCTTCACCCTCAGTTTCAATAAGTCCATTGCTGCGCATGATATAAAACATGCCTCTGTTTCGATGACCAGTTTCCCTTTCCGAGTTGTATACAGATTTACTGTAATTAATAGCTTCATTGTTGGTTATAAATCGAATCATATCAAGTATTTTAATAAAGGGTTCTTCACCTTTCCCTTTAATAAGTGATGTTGTTAGAATAGCTCCAGCATTCATCATTGGATTGAGGGGCTTGCCCGTAGTTTCCAGATTAGCAAAGTGATTGAAAGGCTTTTCTGTGCCGTAGTAACCCATCTTATTAAAAATATCCTGTTCACTATTATCTAATACGGCAACCATCAATGAAACAATTTTTGAAATGCTCTGCATGGTAAATCTCTGTTTTACATCACCGACATTCACTATTGTTCCATCGCTATTTACAACCGAAAGGGCTGAGGATGCTGCATTGGCTTTACCTAATTCAGGAATGTAATTAGCAACTTTTCCTGCATTGAATGACATTTTATTTGTAGTCCATATTTTTTCCAATAGTGGCTTATCAATTTTTACACTTTTATTCGTACCCGAGTGATTTTCAGTATTCTTTTGAGCAAAGGATACCGGGATTGATCCGCAAGATATCAGACCGATTATGCAGGCTATTAATCTGAAATTTTTTCTCATTTTTAAATTATTTGTCCATTGCAAAGATAGGGAACAGTGCATGAAAAATTAAAAGATGCTGAAATATGTAAATTTTAGCATCTTTTACTATATGGATAATTAGACAGTACTTGGCACGGGGTCGACATTCCAGCCTGAGAGTATTTCTCCATAGAAAAAGAAAGTCACGTAAAAGCTCTTTTTACTTATCTTATCCGTTACGAGGTATTTTCTCGTGACATCGTAAGCATCAATTTTCTTATATTTTGATAACACGATCTGGCGTGCTGCGGGGTTTTCAGAACGAACTAAGTCTTGTATCTTTTGATTTACTAACTTCATTATTCCGTCTTTTTTGAACGGATTATTTTCAATTTTTACATTGGTAGAGTGTGTCAGTGTTCCATGATTTTGCGCTTTTCTTGCTTTTGCAGCGGCCGTATAAGCGCTAAATTTTCTCTTGATCTCAGGATCTTTTAAGTTGTGGATAGTGAAGATAGAGATTCCTTGCGCACCATTGTTCAACGCCTCATCCATATCGCTCAGTATTTCTGCATCATTTTTGGCCATCAGCCCACAATACAATGTTGTATTGTCGCCCTTATCACGTAAATTTTCTACCGTACAATCGCTAATAAAGCTTGAGTCTTCCGTATAGAAATTGCTATACACCATTGGAAAAACTAGATCTAAATTCCACTTCCCCCAGTCTTGACGTACCATGCGTGCAGCCATTTTTGGTGTTGGGAAAGGTGATGCAGCCATGATTTTACCATGGGAATGGACAATCTCAGCAATCATATTGGCTATCTCGGTGATCTGGTCACAACGAAATTGGCGCCATTTTAAATCATTTGATGGATCTTTTTGTGCTCTAGGGTCATAGCCATACTGTTTTTTAAACTTTTCTATCGCGATGGGGTGATAGCCGTAATCCCAAGCTGGATATTCACGATCCTGTACAATATTGTATTTTGGCCAAAGTGTCGTGGGAAGGACAACATCTACATAGCGATTGTAATCGATAGAGATACCGGCAAGTCCTTCAACTTCACAATAAGATTCAATTTTCTGTCGAGTGTATTCCTTCACGCCGGGAACAACAGGCGACAGGAACTTATAATAACTCACATATGCCGTTGTATCGGCCAAACTTTTTCCGTTACGATTGACGCTAAACCAATCGGGGTGCTCTTGTAGCACTTTGTCTCTGTCGTGTTCTAAGTTCATTGTCCAAAGCCATGCGATGACTTGGATGCCGTATTTTTTTGCAATTGGAATTGCTACGCGATATTCGTCTGGACTCGCAGCATTTAACATTACACCATCGATTCCTAGATAGTTCATTTCCTGACAAATGGAATCGAAGTTTGTATTTACATTATAATCTAACCACGTCCAAAACATCGCTGGCTTTTCTTTGTCAGCTGCATGAGCTACCTGCAATGATAAACAGGTAATGATAAGAAGTAATGGTGCGATAGTACAATTCCTAATTAATTTTTCCTTCATAATATTTATTTATTCTAAGAGTTTCATCGCATAATGTATGCAGACTATGAAAAGTACATCAAAAGACTTATAATTAGCTGAATCTGCAGATTTAAAAGTTTCCTGGTGTGATGCGTGCCGTGAAATTACATAAAAACTTGTAATTTAAGTTTTAATATATGCTGATTCGATTGATTTTCTTACCATTATTAATTCATTAAATAAGAAAACATTTTCTAAAGCTTTGTGTTGTCTCTATAAGACTAACACAAAGAAATAATATTATTAACAGCAAAAGTGGTGCTGGCTACTGGTTAAGTTCATTTATTTTGGTATGAAGAGACCCTATATTCCAATCCTTATTGCATGCTTGCTATTATGTAACCTAGTTAAAGGGCAAGTATCGGCGGTACAGCAGAGCAAAGTAGATTCTATTAAGGAAGTGAAAGATAATGTAATTTATCCCAAGCTTCAGATCAAAGGTTTATTTCAGGCGAGATATCTTGTGAGTGGAACAAAAGATGTGGATGTCAATGGACTGCATCACAGTGACGGGACGGGCACCGATAATAACTTTATGGTGAAGTATATGCGCGTGCAAATGCGTGCTCAAATTAGTAAGCGTACTGAGGTTGCTGTTTTGGCTAATCTTGCCGATTTTAAAAGCGATCCAAAAACAAAAGTACTTGAAAATGCTTATTTGAAATATACTTTTAGTCCCAAACTGGCCATTACTGTGGGGCAGTTTCGCCCGTGGTTTGGTATTGAGGAAACCTATCCCATCGACATTATCAAATCTTTAGACTGGTCAAATCAGTATCTCGAATTCGGCAAACTGGGCTGGGCCAGTTTTCAAATAGGTGTCGCTGCAACGGGGGAGACCAATCTCGGTGAGGTTCCTTTTAGTTATTCTTTGTCTATCGTGAATGGAAATGGAAAGAATCAGGTGGTTGATATGGATAACGGTAAACAGTATGCTACTAGGTTGGTCTTTGGACTTTCGAAGAGGTATGGTTTCAACCTGGGGATTAATGGGGGGATTGGTGAAGTCATGAAGCGGCAAGTACATGCATTTGGAGTCGATTTGACTGGTCATGTGAACTTAGCTAAACGCTGGAATCTGGATATGCAATTAGAGGCAAAACAAGCAATTAATCATAATTTGTATTATTCGTTGAATGAAAATACTCGTAGCTCTAAATTGAGTGATTACTTAGTTCGAGGAATTTATTTTCTTCCAAATTTGAGGTACGAAGTGAATTATTTCAATTTAAGTGCTTTCGAGCTATCTTGTCGTTACGAATACATTGATCCTAATTATAAGCTTCACGCAAATGCACACCAAACATACACGCCAATGTTTGGGTTAGAGTTTTTAAAGAATTATGGGGCAAGGATACAGTTGGGGGTGCAATTGGACCGATATAAAAAGCAAACTGTGAATACTTCTGAGTTCAATAAAAACTTATTTATCGTTCAAGTACAGAGTCGATTCTAACCAATTAAACTACATTTAACATGAAAGAAATCAGTATTAAAAATGTTGCCATTACTATTCTGGTAGCACTCATTTTATGGTTTATCCCAATACCGAAAGGCGTCCGTCCAGAAGCTTGGCATTTATTTGCAATTTTTGCCGCCACTATTCTCGGTATCATTCTAAAAGCTGCGCCCATGGGGACTATGTGTATGATGGCTATTGCGTTTACGGCACTCACTCAAGTCTTGGCTCCTGGAGATGCGGGTAAGTCCATTACTAAAGCTTTGACTGGATTTGGCGACAAAGTTATCTGGCTGATAGGAATCTCTTTTTTTATCGCGCGTGGCTTTATCAAAACTGGTCTGGGCAATAGGATTGCTTTTCTTTTCATTCGTGTTTTTGGAAAGAGTTCGCTGGGACTGGCTTATGGATTGGGTTTAGCAGATGTCTGTCTGGCTCCGGCTATCCCGAGCAATACTGCTCGTGGTGGAGGAATTATCTATCCAATTATGAAATCTATGGCGATTAGTTTTGATTCAGTTCCTGACAAGCCAGAGACACATCGAAAATTAGGATCTTATTTAACTTTAAACAGTTATTACATGAATCTGATCGCATCTTCCATGTTTTTGACAGGCACTGCGAGTAATCCAATGTGTCAAAAATTTGCTGCAAATCTCGGAATAGACATTACTTGGATGTCTTGGGCAGTTGCAGGGTTTGTTCCTGGTATCGTTGCTTTTTTTATTGTACCGCTTGTTCTTTATAAGTTATATCCACCTGAATTAAAAAAAACAGGTGACGCTCCTAGAATGGCTGCACAAAAACTGAAGGAGATGGGCCCAATTTCCAAAAACGAATGGTTAATGCTGCTGGCATTCTTTATTTTATTGGCATTGTGGATTTTTGGTGGCTCCTTTTCAATAGACGCTACAACAACTGCTTTCATAGGATTGACGCTTCTATTGCTAACTTCTGTATTGACTTGGGAGGACGTCAAGGCCGAAAAAGGTGCTTGGGATACAATTGTTTGGTTTGCTGTGTTAGTGATGATGGCTAGTTCTTTAAATGAACTTGGTTTCATTGGCTGGTTTAGTGATTTAATTAAAGTACAGATTGGTGATTTAAGTTGGCAAATTGCTTTTCCTGTCATTATTCTTGTTTATTTCTTTAGTCATTACATTTTTGCTAGTGCTACCGCCCATGTGGCGGCGATGTATGCCGCTTTGCTTGGCGTTGGCATTTCACTAGGTATTCCACCGATGTTACTGGCAATGATGCTCGGATTTCTGGGTTCTATCTATGGTGTCTTAACGCATTACGGACATGGCCCCGCACCTGTGTTCTTTGGAAGTGGTTATGTAGATTTAAAATCCTGGTGGCTGCGGGGAATTGAAATAGGCATTGTATTGTTGGTGATTTATATGGGGGTAGGTGGACTTTGGATGAAAGTTATAGGTTATTATTAAAATTAAGATCTTATTATGTTATCTACTTTAGCTAAAAAGATGCTCATGTGTCTGACGGGATTGTTTTTAGTATTCTTTTTACTGATTCACTTTTTGGGAAACTTGCAGCTCTTCTTGCCTCAGGAACAAGCGCATTTACAATTTAATGCTTACTCGCATTTTCTTTCAGGCAATATCTTGATTAAATTGATTTCTTATTTACTTTATCTAAGCATTATTTTACATGCTTTGGACGGGTTAATGATCACATTACATAATAAAAGGGCTGGAGCAAATTATGTGTCCGATCGCCGTGGGAGGGCGAGCAAGTGGTATTCGCGCAATATGGGAATTCTCGGAACCCTTATACTGATCTTTTTGGTTATCCATTTTCAAAATTTTTGGTATGTGTACAAATTTGGTGCTCCACCACTTGATGATCGGGGCAATAAAGATTTGTACATACTTGTCGTAGAGGTGTTTAAGCAATGGTGGTATGTGGTTATTTACGTATTCTCCATGGCTGCTCTCTGCTATCATCTTATTCATGGGATTCATAGTGCGATTCGAACTTTAGGCGTATTCCACCCCAAATTTGTTAAATGGTTTAAGATCATCGGTATCAGCTATTCTGTCATCATCAGCATTGGTTTTGCATTGATGCCTATTTATATATTTTTTACAGTAAAATAAGGAAGGGAATTCATGGCATTAAATTCAAAAATTCCGGGTGGACCATTGGATCAGAAATGGACGCTCTATAAAAAAACTGCCAAGCTTGTTAATCCTGCGAATCGTAAAAAGCTGGATGTTATCGTTGTGGGTACTGGGCTTGCGGGCAGTTCGATAGCTGCTTCGCTTGGCGAAATGGGCTATCAAGTAAAATCTTTTTGCTTTCAGGATAGTCCAAGAAGGGCGCATTCAGTGGCTGCTCAAGGTGGCGTAAATGCGGCGAAGAATTACAAAAATGATGCGGACAGTGTCTATCGCATGTTTGTTGATACGCTCAAAGGGGGAGATTTTCGGGCCCGTGAGGCCAACGTTTATCGTATGGCCGAGTGTTCGCTCAATTTGATAGACCAGGCGGTAGCCCAGGGCGTTCCCTTTGGCCGTGAATACGGAGGTTATCTGAATAATCGATCTTTTGGAGGTGTTCAGGTAAGCCGTACATTCTATGCAAGAGGTCAAACTGGGCAACAACTTCTTTTGGGCGCTTATCAGGCGCTTATGCGTCAAGTGGGTAAAGGTGCCGTACAGCTTTTCTCTAGGCACGAAATGCTCGATATTGTTGTTATTGATGGGAAGGCCCGGGGTATTATTGTTAGAAATCTCGACACCGGAGAAATACAACGACATGCTGCACACACCGTTATATTGGCCACTGGAGGCTACGGGAAGATTTATTATCTATCTACCTTGGCAATGGGCTGTAACGGCTCTGCAATCTGGCGAGCGCATAAAAAAGGAGCGTTAATGGCCTCGCCGAGCTGGATTCAGATTCATCCCACATCGTTGCCACAGTCTGGCGATTATCAATCTAAATTGACATTAATGTCTGAGTCTTTGCGTAACGATGGAAGGATTTGGGTTCCACTACATAGGGGTGAGACACGGGACGCGAACGCTATCCCCGAAGAAGAAAGGGATTACTATTTGGAACGGCGCTATCCCGCATTTGGCAATCTCGCGCCAAGGGATATTTCATCGCGGGCAGCGAAGGAACGCATCGATGCCGGCTTTGGCATTGGTCCGCTTAAAAATGCCGTTTATCTTGATTTTGCGAAAGCTATTCGAGAACAAGGAAAACAGAAAATACAAGAGAAGTATGGTAACCTATTTGATATGTATGAAAAGATAACCGGATATGATGCTTATAAAGAACCGATGATGATTTCACCTTCCGCACATTTTTCCATGGGTGGATTGTGGGTGGATTATGAACTGATGACAAGTCTAACAGGGTTATTTGCCTTAGGTGAAGCTAATTTTGCAGACCATGGCGCCAATAGACTTGGCGCTAATTCTTTACTTCAAGCTTCTGTGGACGGCTATTTCATTGCACCCTATACGATTGCAAATTATCTGGCAAACGATATCCATACGGGTAAAATTTCTACAGATCATATTGAATTTGTACGTGCAGAGGAACAGGTTAGGAAGCAAATTGATAGATTTTTGAAAATCAAAGGTAGGAAAACTGTTGATTATTTTCATAAAACACTTGGTAAAATACTTTATGATTACTGTGGGCTGTCACGAAATGAAAAGGGCCTTCGCTATGCAATTGGGGAGATTCAAAAGCTCAAACAGGAATTTTATAATGAGGTCATTGTTAGCGGTGTGGCTAGTACATTAAATACTGAATTGGAGAAAGCTGGACGAGTAGCGGATTATTTTGAAATCGGCGAACTGATGTGTTATGATGCGTTGACAAGGAACGAATCCTGTGGGGCACATTTTAGGGAAGAATACCAAACAGCAGATGGTGAAGCATTACGCAATGACGCGGATTACCAATTTATTTCAGCATGGTCTTGGAAGGGAGAAAGTGAACAACCTGAATTAGTCAAAGAGCCCTTGACTTTTGAAGAAATACAGCCGACAGTAAGAAGCTACAAATAAAACGAACAATTATGGATTTATATCTTAAAATATGGCGCCAGAAGGATCGCAATGCCACAGGAAAGTTAGTGACCTACACTTTAAATGACCTTAATCCCCATATGTCATTTTTGGAGATGATGGATACCTTAAATGAGCAGCTCATTACGCAAGGCGATGACCCTATAGAGTTCGATCATGACTGTCGCGAGGGCATCTGTGGTCAGTGTGGATTGATGATCAATGGAATTGCTCATGGACCACTTAAACATACCACCACCTGCCAGCTACATTTACGTTCATTTAACGATAACGATACGATAACTATAGAACCCTTCCGTTCGGCTGCATTTCAGGTAAAAAAAGATCTAAAAGTGGATCGATCAGCATTTGACCGAATTATTTCTTCGGGCGGATTTGTATCCATTAATACTGGGCAAGCTCCAGATGCGACCGTTATTCCTATTGCTCACGAATTAGCGGAATCTGCATTTGACTCTGCTGCCTGTATAGGTTGTGGTGCTTGTGTAGCGACCTGTAAAAATGGTAGTGCTGCTCTTTTTACTGCTGCGAAGATTACGCATATGGCTTTACTTCCACAGGGTAAAGAAGAGCGTAGCTTGCGGGTTTTAAATATGGTAAGTCAAATGGATATGGAGTCTTTCGGTCACTGCTCAAATACGGAAGCCTGTGAGGTAGAGTGTCCTCAAGGTATATCCGTATTGAATATTGCACGTATGAATTTTGAATATAACAAAGCTTTGATTTTTAAGAAGCGGCAATGATCTTCATGAATGGTATTCTATAAAACTGGCACGATTGTTTCTTCAATCGGACTTTAAGTATACAATTTACTTCATAAAAAAAAGATGCATAGTTTATTGCATTGTATTATCGACATAGAGAAAAAGAATTTAAAATATTTTATGGACGAAAGAAGGGTTTTTTATACTAATTTTGGAAAAAGAAAGTCATTAAAGTTATAGCGATTGATATGAAGTGTAGCAGGTTGTTTGCCTTAATTTTCACATGTAGCGTGATGTTAAGTATGACGTCATGTAAAGATTTTTCAAATAAGGTTTTAGGAAAGGGGGATCTGAAAGATACAATTACAGAGCAATTAAAGGTTGAGGAAAAGATACCGCATTTGTTGGACAGATGGGATTCTCTTCAAAAAAATCAGATTCATTTTACGGTTGACAGTCTGCATCCTATTTCCGTAAGACAGCAAAAGCGTGAACTTAAAGATTCCTTGCGTAAAGCTTTTGATAGACACCCTAAACATATTTATTTAACTTTTGATGACGGTCCATTAATTGGTAGTGCTTTTATTGACTCCATTGCGAAGGAGAAAAATATCAAAGTTAGCGTATTCCTTATTGGTAAGCACGCCAATATGAGTAAAGGTAGGAAACGTGATCTTGCGCGATATGAATCAAATCCTCTTGTAGCGTGTTACAATCATAGTTATACACACGCAAATAATCAATATTCTAGATTTTATAATAACCCTCAAAAGGCTTTTGCTGATTTTGAAAAAAATGAAACAGATCTCAACTTGAAGCATAAAATCGTTCGACTTCCAGGAAGGAATATCTGGATCTATGAAAATGTTCGAAAGATCGACCTCAAGAACGGGGCCAGTACGGCGGATTTGCTTCATAAAAATGGATATACGATTTATGGTTGGGATGTGGAGTGGAGACTCAATAGTGTCACTGGAGCACCCATTCAGAGTCAAGAATCGACCTTAAGTCACATTAGGAATTATATGAACAACAAGAGTTCAATGGTACCGAATAATGTCGTTTTCTTGATGCATGATGATATGTTCCAAACGAAAAAGGGACAGCAGGAATTGTCTTTGTTAATTGATGCACTCAAAAGCGAAGGCTACCAATTTGAATTTATGCAAGATTATCCCATTAAGTATTAATTAAGCACGCTGGCATCAAAGGATTACAGCGTGTTTTAAATTGCCTACCTTTCTATTTGCTCTCCTGGAGTTTTTTTTCTTATCTCTTAATAAGTGCTGTTTAATTACTGCGGTATCCAGCAATTTTGGCTATTTTTATTAAATTAATTATAGATGTAATTAGAAGGCATGAAAAGCTGTCTTTTCATTTTATCTGCACTAATATAATTTCGATATTGTAAAGATGTTTTTATTCATGCAATCGCTTGTAAAGTTCTATGTTATAGGGCGGTCAAAACAACCTTAAAAAAACTTTTAAAGTCATTTTACGATCTGTGCGAAAAGGTGGCTTACTTATGAAATTTCAAATAGCTTATTTACAAACGTTTGTGTAAAATATGTTAAATAGTGTAAAAATAACACTTGTATTTTATCATAATTTTTGTAAATTCAAAATGAATATTCAATTATAAACCGCTGTCGTAAGATGCTAAACCGATAAATCTTATCACAGCAAAAAAAATAACTATTATAAATAGAATTTAAACATTAAACAGTTTTTATGATCAACTGCCATTATTTCTCAAATCAATGGAAGAGAGCGTTTTGGACTGGTTCGTTGTGTTCTTTAGTCACATTGAGTCCCCAATTCGTCGACGCTGCAACGTTTGCAAGCTATGGAATTTTCTTTCAACAAGAGTTAAGTGTTACCGGTAAAGTGACCGATGAAGCTGGAATGCCTATTCCAGGAGTGACCATTTCGGTAAGTGGAAGTAACTTAGCGACTAAAACCGACAACGAAGGTAAATACACATTGGATAAAGTGCCAAGTACTGGTACGCTCAATTTTCGAATGGTTGGTAAGCTATCTATGGATGAAGCTATAAAGGGAAGACGTATTGTTGACGTCATTCTACTCAATTCACAATCTAGTTTGGAAGAGGTTATCGTGGTAGGTTACGGAAAGCAAAAAAAGGAGACTGTGACTGGGTCTGTCGCGACAGTTAAAGGGAGTGATCTTGCCAAATCACCCGCATTAAACATCTCAAATGCGTTAACAGGCCGGGTACCTGGTGTCACAGCGACCAATGGGAGTGCTGAGCCCGGTTATGATGGATCTAACATCAAGATCCGCGGGACAAATACGTTAGGGAATAGCAGTCCTTTGGTGGTAATTGACGGTGTTCCGGCGCGTGAAGGCGGAATCGAGCGGCTTAATCCCCGTGATATTGAAAATATATCGGTACTTAAAGATGCTTCCGCAGCAATTTATGGCGCCCGTGCAGCTAACGGCGTTATTCTTGTCACTACGAAAAGAGGAAAAACAGGCAAGCCACAATTTTCCTACACTTTTAATCAGGGATATTCCCAACCTACAGTAATCCCCAAATTGACCACTGCTGCTCAATTTGCTGAAATTAGAAATGAACTTGAGATCTATAACCTATCGGTCGACGAATGGTCTGCAGCATATAGCGCAATAACGGATAAAGGGAGTTATATTAAAAAAGATGGTGGAGTATTAGATGCACCTTTTAAACCCGAGGATATCCAAAAATACCGCGACGGGTCTGATCCTTGGGGCCATCCAAATACAGATTGGTATAAGTCTACCCTAAAAGATTGGTCGCCGCAACAACGCCACAATCTTCAGATCAATGGAGGTACTGAGGATGTCAAATATTTGATGTCCCTGGGCTATCAAAATCAGGATGCATACTACAAGAACTCCGCCACAGGCTATAAACAATATGATTTGCGAATTAATCTCGATGCTAATATAAGTCAATATATAAAAACGCAATTCGGCGTATTAGGGAGACAGGAAAATCGCAATTTTCCAACAAAAACTGCTGGTACAATCTTCAGAATGCTCATGCGCGGAAATCCCACTCAACCTGCAATTTGGCCAAACGGTATGCCAGGGCCAGATATAGAAAACGGTGAAAACCCCGTTGTTATCACTACTAATGCCACAGGATATGATAGGGACAAACGCTATTATTTCCAAACGAATGGACAGGTTGAAATAACTAATCCATGGGTTGATGGTCTGAAGCTAACACTGAATGCATCTGTAGACAAATATGTGAAAAACCAAAAAACGTGGGTGATACCTTGGACATTATATTCGTGGCAGGGTGCATATGAAGCTGATGGGGAAACACCACAACTGGTCCCTGGGCGACGTGGTCCTGCGGATCCGAATCTGAATCAAAGCAATGAAGATCAATTAAACATCTTGCTTGGTGGTATTTTGAGCTTTGACCGGAAATTTGGAAACCATCAAGTGAATGCCATTGCGGGTATCAATAGAGAAACAATTGATAACGATAAATTCAGTGCTTATCGCCGCTACTTTCTTTCCAATGCGATTGATTATCTTTTCGCCGGCGGGGAACAGGAAAAAAATAACGACGGTGCGGCATGGAAGCGCGCTCGTCTAAATTATTTTGGTCGGTTTGGTTATAACTATAAAAGTAAATATATCGCCGAACTCTTGTGGCGTTACGACGGTTCTTACATGTTTCCTGAAAAGGAGCGATTCGGGTTCTTCCCTGGGGCAATGGCTGGATGGGTCGTGTCAGAAGAAAATTTCTGGAAGGAAAATGTACCTGTAATTAATTATTTTAAAATCCGTGCTTCGTACGGCCAGATGGGAAATGATAACATCTATTATGATGATAAATTACAAGAATATCAATATTTTTCCACGTATTCTTTTGGAACGTATATCGTAAATGACAAGTTAGCCAAGTCTCTTTACGAAAGTCGTGTGCCAAATGAAATGATTACTTGGGAAGTAGCCAATAATTACAATCTCGGATTTGATTTTCAGTTTCTTCAGGGCAAGTTGAACTTGGAATTTGACATCTTCAAAAACCGGCGTAATTCAATTTTATGGCGCAAAAATGCGTCCATACCGCAGAGTACAGGAATGACGCTCCCAGCCGAGAATATCGGTAAGGTCGATAATAAAGGATGGGAGTTTAATCTCGGTTATCATGGTAAAGTCGGGGAACTTGGTTATACTGTAGGCGTTAACGGTGGGTATGCGAAGAATAAAATTATCTTCTGGGATGAGGCACCAGGAGCGCCAGCATGGCAGCAGAGTACAGGAAAGCCAATAAAAACTGATATCTATTATATCTATGATGGCGTATTCAAAGATTTAAATGATATTGCAAACAATCAGTTAGATTATAGCGCCATAACAAAGACTCTACGTCCTGGTGACATGAAGTACAAAGATTACAACGGTGACGGAAAAATCACACCCGATGATAAAGTTAGACGCGATAAAAATAGTGATCCAACATTTCAAGGCGGTTTCAATTTTAGCCTTACCTATAAAGATTTTGACTTATCGGTATTATTTCAGGGCGCTACAGGCGGAGAGATCCGTGTCGGTACAGATGAGTCTGGATCTATTGGAAATTTTGTGGAGGAATTCTACGAAAACCGCTGGAGTATCAGTAACCCGAGCAGTGTATATCCACGTTTAACAGACCGCGGTAATCAATATTATTCCTATAATAACACGTATTGGATGCGAAGTACAGATTACCTCCGACTTAAGAATGTAGAATTAGGATATAATCTATCCTCTAGTATATGCAATAAAATTGGTATAGGCTCATTGCGTTTATTTGCGAATGGAATGAACCTCATTACTTGGAGTAAAATCAAAATGTATGATCCGGAAGCTGTGAATGCATTAGGACAATATTATCCGCAAGCAAGATTAATCAATCTGGGCGCGTTGTTATCGTTTTAATCAACCCGAATTTAAAAGAAAAAGAAGATGAAAAAGATTACAAATATATCACTCATGCTACTTGTATTATCTGCAACATTACACGCTTGTAATGATGATTTTGTAAGTACAAAGCCACTTAGTGAAGTGCCACAGGAGGTGGTGTGGTCAGACGCGGGCTTATCAGAAGCTTTTGTGACTGAAATTTATAATGGATTTGGAGTAGGTGGATTTTATGAACAGCAAATGGCTTCGATGACAGATGAAGCACTATTCACCCATCCAAACCGGGGAATAAATACAGTTACTGAATCGCGCTCGAATCCTGCCGATCAGGGCTATATTATGGAAACTTATGAATATGGGCGCATGTATACACGCATCCGGGCGACTAATATTGCGATTTCTAATTTAACAGAAGCCAAATTTGATAAAACAAAGGCAGATAAACTTTTAGGGGAGGCCTATTTCTTACGTGCTTATTATTATCAGCAGTTGTTACGTTACTATGGCGGAATACCGATCGATAATAAGATCTATACGCTGAACGATAAAGATTACATGGTTCCTAGAAATACCTATGAGGAATGTGTCGATGCCATAGTTAAAGATCTTGACAACGCGGCTCAGCTTTTGAAAGGGGCATCTCAAGTAAAAGGACGGGCGAGCGAAGCTGCTGTACTGGCATTAAAATCAAGAGTTTTGTTGTATGCCGCTAGTGACCTTCACGATGCAAATAAAGCAAAATCAAAATCTACATTATTAGCAGGATATAAAAACCCAGAATACCTAATGTATACCACAGGTAATCAAACAGATCGTTGGACAAAAGCAAAGGCCGCTGCCAAGGCTGTCATTGATCATAGCGAATTTGCCTATAAACTTGATTTAAATCAGCCTGTTTCGGCTGCTGATGGAGCGATTAATTACATGGCTCTTTCCTTAGGAGGGGGGAGTAAAACAGTTGACTTTACGGCGGCTAAAGACATTATTTTGGGGCGATTTTTTATCGATGAAAAAGATGAACGCGGTGGTTGGGTAGGTCGCGACAATGGACCGAATGGCTACCACAATTGGGCTGGAAATACGCCAATACAATTGTTGGTAGATGATTACGAGACGATTGCCGGTGAAAAGTTCGATTGGTCAAATCCAACTATGGCAGCTAATCCTTATCAAAATCGTGATCCGCGTTTGAAGGCAACTCTATTGTATGATGGTGCAGACTGGAAACCTCGAACAGCTGATGTTGCCGCCCGGGATAAGGTAAACCAGATTCAGACAGGGCAATATGAGGTTGTTAATGCACAAGGTCAAAAAACCACACATTTTGGTCTCGACACAAGAAAGAGCCCTATTGAAGATTGGAATGGCTCCCGAACGGGCTATTATATCCGTAAATTTACTGATCCAGATCCTACAATGGAAGACCAAAATACAAGACAACGTATTCCATGGCCGATGTTTCGTTATACGGAAGCGGTATTAAACTACGTCGAGGCATGTCTGGAGTTAGGTGAGGAAGGCGAGGCTAAAATATGGATGAATAAAGTTCGGTTTAGAGCTGGAATGCCTGCAATACCTAGTAGTGAGAGTGGAGCGGCGTTAAAAACACGCTATCGAAACGAACGTCGTGTAGAGTTAGCTTATGAGGAGCATCGCTTCTTTGACGCAAGACGTTGGATGATAGCTGCAGAAACAATCGGCCGGAAGGCAAATATTATCAATATTACTGGAACTCTTAAGGCAGGCAAAAGTGTGACACAATACAAATACGATCCAAGCAGTTACACCTATAAATATGTTGTATCGGATATTGATCCAGGAATTGAAAACCGAAACTGGGATGACAAGATGTATTTTACATCTTTGCATCGGGACGAGATTAATAGAAATACGAAATTAATTCAAAATCCCGGATATTAATTCAGAAAGGCCTTCATTATAAATGGAGGCCTTTTTAACGTTATTTCTTAGGATGATTCATTTTGGGTAATAATCCGGTCACAATACCAATCAATGGGAGGTAGGCGCAAATGCTAAATACGTGCTCAATGGAGGTACGGTCTGCTAACCACCCCAATAGAGCAGAACCAATTCCGCCCATTCCAAATGCAAAACCGAAAAATAAGCCAGCGATCATGCCCACTTTCCCCGGCATGAGCTCTGTTGCATAAACTAGGATTGCTGAAAAAGCAGAGGAGATTATAAGGCCAATTGATATTGAAAGGATAATTGTCGCTTCAAGACCTGCATGTGGTAAAAGTAGCGTAAACGGTGCGGCACCGAGAATCGAAACCCAGATAATGAGCTTTCGACCGTAACGATCTCCTAATGGTCCGCCTAATATTGTTCCCGCAGCAACCGAGGCGAGAAATACAAAGAGGTAAATTTGAGATTCCTGAACTGAAACATGAAACTTATTGATCAGATAGAAAGTGAAGTAGCTGGTCATCGAGGCCATGTAAAAATATTTGGAAAAAATCAGCACCAATAGAATCCCCAAGGCAAAAATTATCTTTGATTTTGGTAGTTTCGATGTTGGCTGATTTGCCGGTATAACCTCTGTTTTAGGTTTGAGATGAATTTGATACCACTTCCCAACGTAGGTCAATATCACGACTGCAACGATTGCCAATACGCCGAATAAGCCAATGTAATTTTGACCAAAAGGAATTACAATGAGTGCTACAAGGAGGGGCCCAATGGCACCACCTGCGTTTCCACCAACTTGAAAAATGGATTGTGCAAGACCTTTTTTTCCACCTGAAGCTAAATGTGCTACACGTGAAGCTTCAGGATGGAATATAGAAGATCCCATGCCAATGAGACTTACAGACAATAGAATATACAGGAAGTTTGAAGCAAAAGAAATACAAATTAACCCCATCAATGAGAATAACATGCCAATGGCTAAGGATCTAGGTGTGGGATTTTTATCGGTATACAAGCCAACAAATGGCTGCAAGATAGAAGCCGTCAGTTGAAATACCAATGTTATAATACCAATTTGTGTAAAAGTAAGCGCATAATTCGATTTTAGCATCGGATATACCGCGGGAATGACAGATTGAATTAAATCGTTGAGCAGATGTGATGCACTGATGGCAAATAAGATTGGGTACACGGTGCCGGAACTATTCCAAGAACCACGTTGATTTAAGGTTTTAATTTTTAGAGGACTTTTCATCAGGTCATCAGATGTTTGTTGCTAAATTGATAGCGGATTGTTAAATTTGATTTTGAAAATTATTATTAAGTAATTATAGTTGTTTTATAATTCGATTAGCGATGTCGACCGCCCGTTTGACATCCCTATCTTTAATCGCCAACATTAACTCTTCATGTTGTTTTTGAGATGATAGGAAGGGAGTGGTGTCTTTATATATGGACATAAAGAACTTATTGACATGCACCGATAATGTTGTATATAGTGCTGTTAAAATGCTATTTCCGCAAGATTCTGCAATTGCACTATGAAAAGCTATATCAGCTTCGACACAGGCTATCAGATTATTCAACTCTGCATATTTTAGTCTATTCTTTAGCGCCGAAGCCATATCTTTCAGCCCCTTAGTTGTCCTATTCACTGCAGATTTTTCAATAATTCTAATCTCCAATACTTGCCTAACTTCGAAGATATCATCAAAATTTCCTTTTTCAATTTTGGCATCCAAGGCGTGATGTCCTATTGAACTCTTCACAAATGTTCCCAACCCCTGTTGTACATTTAGATAGCCAGACTGGCACAAGTATTTAACAGCTTCGCGAATTGTTGATCTACCCACAGCAAATTGCTTCATTAATTCAGGTTCCGTGGGAAGTTTTGACTCTACCGGAAAAGTGCCCATTTTGATTTTTTCTTCAATTGCAGTAGCAACTTCCTCTGCTAGCGATTTCCTTATAATAGCATCATTCTTCATATAATCACATCATCTGATGATTGCAAAGTTAGTAGAATTTGTTTTACAATTAGTTCAGAAGTGGAAAAATTTTTGGGACAGGTGAATTGCGCCACTTTTTTCTTAATTTGCATCCATGTCAAATCAAGCTAGTAATTATCAGTTATTTTCTACTGATATTTTGGCACTTTGGAGAAGCCAAAATGTTTCTTATATCAAAGTGGAGGAACTATCTGTTGTTAATGGAGTCACCTTTTTTGAACTTATACCAGATTCGGAACTGTTGGATGGGGGAGGGCTTGACACCCTTTACCCTATAGATTCTGAAGATGTTGAAGATATGATTGTTTTCAACAAGGATATTAAATTTGTCGTTCATGGTATTTACCTGGATGAAGATTAATCAGCTTTTTTTATTCATGATCGGTCAATATTTTTATTGCCGATCATGAAAATTAGGTGATCTGATTGTACAAGACCTAGCTCTTCATATTTAATCTTTCTTCCTGAAGATCCAATAAACGAAGGTGCTTCTTAATAATTTCTTCGTCTAGTAAAAGCTCCTCACGATTTTTATTGATAAGCCACATGCGTTGCGTTTCAAGAATGTCAATATATATTTTGCGATATTCTGCATAATTAATGATAATTTCAGAGCTCCGCAATTGATTTTCATACTTATCCAACTGATCCTTTAAGGTCGGAAAATTTTCAATTTTGTCGGCGTAGTCATTTCGAATTTTATCGACAGCAACTTGAGCTAGCCTATTCTGAATTTCATAATCGATTTCCTTCTCGCTTCGGACAAAATCTCTATCTACTAATTTGATTGTTCTTAATATAAAAGGAAGTGTTAATCCTTGAACGACTAAGGTTAAAAGAATGACGACAAATGTGATAAAAAGAATAAGGTTTCTTTGTGGAAAAGGGGTACCATCCGCCAGTGTTAAGGGAATAGACAGAGCTGCCGCCAGAGAAACTACACCACGCATTCCGGTCCAACCAATAATCATTGGAGTTTGCCAACCTGGTGATTGGGCATCGGCGACTGTTATGAAATGTTTCATTACTAAAGTGGTGATTACCGCAGCATATCCAGCGAAAATTCTGACGAGAATAAGGACTATTGTTACGGCTACACCGTAGCCAATCGCGGTAGAAATATTGGTGTCTCCCAATCCCGAAACAATTTCAGGTAAATCTAATCCGATAAGCATAAAGACAATACCATTCAATAAAAAGCAGAAGCTTTCCCATACTGTTACAGTGCGGATTCGGGATGCGCTACTCAAAAAGTCGTGGCTGCGATAGGATAAAAATAATCCGCCACTTACCACTGCCAAAACGCCGGAAGCGTGAAGTTGTTCTGCGATCAAATACATGGAGAAAGGCGCTATGAAAGTTAGCAATAAGTCTGTATTTGAATCGGTGGGCAAAAGTTTGTGCATTTTAAGGAAAACATATGCGATTGCAAGCCCTATTGCTACACCGCCAACGCACATCCAAATAAAGCTTCCGGCAGCTTGGTACAATACAAATTGTCCTGTAGCTGCGGCGATCATTGCGAATCTGAAGATTATTAATGAGGAAGCATCGTTCAATAAACTTTCACCTTCCAGAATGGAAGCCAATCTTTTGGGTACTTTTACGAATTTTAAAATTGCACCAGCACTAACCGCGTCAGGCGGTGAAACTATTCCTCCCAATAAAAATCCAAGTGCTAAGGAGAATCCTGGGATAAAATAGTTAGCAAATACGGCAACCGATAAGGCTGTAAAAAAGACCACAACGAAGGCAAAGCTAAATATAATCCTACGCCATCGCCACAGTTCTTTCCATGACGTTGACCAAGCAGCCTCGTACAAAAGTGGAGGTAAAAAAATAATAAATATTAATTCGGGCTCTATTTTTATAGTAGGAACTCCTGGTATAAAACTAATTACAAGTCCGGCTAATACAAGTAAAACGGGGTAGGCAACCTGAATTTTTCTCGCCAGTAAGATCAGCATCGTGATCAATAGGAGCACAAATAGATAGAATTCAAAATTTTCTAACATATATAAACTTTAGGTATATAAATATAAATCAAATTTCCAAAATTCTTTCAAAAAAGAGGGCTGATCTGCTTATTGAAAATTGGAAGAAATATTTCTTGAAGACTGTCGCATCTTTTCCTATTTTTGTTAGAAACAGAAAAAAGATGGAGAACGAAGTGATCGGTTTGAAACGAGTCGCAACACTATGTATCTTGAGAAATAAAGATAAATTCCTATTATTAAGACGCTTAAAAGAACCCAACAAGGATATGTACGTTCCTGTTGGTGGAAAAATAGACCCCTTTGAAAATCCTGATGCGGCTGTTGAGCGAGAGGTAATCGAAGAAACAGGTATCCATATAACTTCAAAACAGTTTCGTGGTATTTTGACAGAAACTTCTCCAGTTAATTACAATTGGATCAGTTACGTATATGTATCAGACATCGAATTTGTCGATGTACCGTATTGTAATGAAGGAGATTTAGAATGGGTTTCAGCAGCGGATTTATCCGCTATTCCGACGCCAATAACCGATCTCTATATCTATGATTATGTGGCAAAGAAAAAGCATTTCGCTCTTAATGCTACCTATGACTCAGCCGTAAACTTGACGGGACTATGGGAGCAGTATAGCAATACTAAGCTTATTTAGAATGTTTTAATTGAATAAGAAAAATGACTGTTAATAAAGACGCGATTAAAATCATTGCCTTTGATGCTGATGATACATTATGGGTAAATGAACCCTATTTTCAAAAAGCAGAACATGATTTCTGCGCACTGTTAGAGAACTATCTTCCGCAGCATGCAATTTCGCAGGAACTATTTAAGACGGAAATGAACAACCTGTCGCTTTACGGATATGGCGTAAAAGGTTTTATTCTTTGTATGATAGAAACTGCCAGCCGTATTTCTGCTGGCCAACTGCCTTTGAGCATAGTAAACAAAATTATAGAAATTGGACAGTGTTTATTAAAAATGCCGATTGAATTATTGGATGGCATAGAGGATACGTTGGTACAACTTAGTGCACATTACAAATTGATTGTAGCGACAAAGGGCGATCTGTTGGATCAGGAAAGAAAGTTGAAGAATTCGCCTCTTCAAAAATATTTTCATCATGTTGAGATTATGAGTAACAAAAAAAGTGAGGATTATACGAAATTATTAAGCAAAATTGAATGTCCGGCCGAGAATTTCATGATGATAGGAAATTCAATAAATTCCGATATTCTACCCGTTTTGGAAATTGGCGGACAGGCAATACATATTCCGTATCACGTAACGTGGTCCCATGAACAAGCAAGCGATGAAATAAAGCCGAGTAGTTTTCTACAGATAGACAGTTTAGATCAATTGCTACCAATCTTGCTTTAGTTAAAGATATAGATCTCGTTAAGCGTTTGTTGTAAAATCACTTTTTTTAACTTGAAGGACCCAACTAATATCGCCATTCAATAGTTAAATTTCCGTTTGTAGATTGGTCGTTTTAATAACATTAAAACAATGAAGATACTTCATTGTTATTAGAAAACATTATTAACCGGTCACATGGAAACAATTAGAAACGTAATCATTTTCCTTTTTTTCTTAATTTTTTTAGGCTGTAAGAGTAATCAGCAAAAAGGAGATGTTGTATATTTCGGCGGAAATATTGTTACGATGGAAGAGGATTTTCCGGAAGCAGAAGCTCTAGTATTAAAGGAAAGTAAAATCATTTTTGTTGGAAGCCAAAAGGAAGCGGATAACTACATAAAAGACAATACAAAGCGAATTGATTTAAAGGGTAAAACCCTACTTCCTGGTTTTATTGATGCTCATGGGCATATCACTTCAAGAGCCGGGATGGAACAAGCAATAGATCTTTCTCCAAGCCCTTATGGAACCGTAAATTCCATGCCGGATCTTCAAAAGACATTAAAAATGGTAATAGATCGGATGAAACCCGGATCTGTTGCGCCAATATTGGGAAACGGCTATGACGATGCTATTATGCATGAACATCGTCATCCTACCCGTCAGGAACTAGATGCGGTTAGCACTACACATCCTATTATTGTCATCCATTCTTCTGGTCATGCGAGTGTTGTTAATAGCGCTATGCTAACCTTGCTAAATATTACAGAAAACGTCAAGGATCCAGAGGGAGGGCATTACGGGCGAAGTTCCGATAATCGCTTAAATGGTAAGTTGGAAGAAAATGCCTCCTTTGCGGCATTAATAAAGCTGACAGCCTTGTTGCCCAAGCCCAGAGAGGCTAAAGACGAACTATCTCAATCGCTTAAAGATTTTGTTAAAGCGCAAGACGAGTGGCTTAGTTATGGTCAGACAACGATCTGCGACGGGCGTTCGATGGGAGGGAATATTGAACTCTTAAAAGAAGCCGCTTCAAAAAATCTTCTTAAGGCAGACGTGATCTATTTTCCAGATTTCGAAGCCAACAAGTCAGATTGGAATTCCTTTAAATCTAATTATATGATATACGAAAAGCGTTTGAAATTTGGCGGTTTTAAATTTTCAAACGATGGTTCTCCGCAGGGAAAAACAGCGTGGTTAACAGCACCCTATCTCGTTCCTCCACAAGGCCAGTCGACAGATTATAAAGGCTTTCCAATATTTTCGGACGAAGCTCTATACAATGATCTGAAAACAATATTTTCACACGATATTACGGCGCAACTCCACGTCAATGGTGATGCGGCTATTGATCAGGCGATTCGGGTGATCGAAAAACTGAAAAATAAAGGGGTTTACAAGCCCGAACTCAGAGCGACGTTAATACACGTGCAAAACAGCAGACCTGATCATATCACTAAGATAAAAAAAATTGGCGTTATACCGTCTTATTTTTCATCCCATGTATATTTGTGGGGCGACTGGCATTATCAAAGTGTTTTTGGCCCAAAACGTGCCTCTTTTATAAGTCCCGCGCAATCAGCAAAAACTGCTGGAATACTTTTTACTATCCATCATGATAGTCCTGTAACACCACCTGATTTAATGACTGGGGTGTACGCCGCTGTCAACCGTATAACGCGGAGCGGAATGGTATTAGGGCCAGGAGAACGTATTAGCGTATGGGATGCGTTAAAAGCAATTACGATAAATGCGGCGTATCAATACCAAGAGGAAAAAAGTAAAGGGTCTCTGAAGGTAGGGAAGTTAGCCGACCTGGTTATTTTGAATCAGAATCCGTTAACAATAGATCCTCTAAAATTAAGAGATATCATCGTTGTAGAAACGATCAAAGAAGGCAAGTCAGTTTTTAAGCGAGATTTAGAGAACCCTTTTAATTCTCTTTAACGTAATCCTCCTAGTGATGCCTTTTACCTCTTTGGTGGTAGGGCACATGTTTAGCGAGGTTTTGTGCAACCTCATTACTGTTGGAAGATATGGATGAATTAGCATACTGCAACGAAACAATATCTGCAGCATCTATGTCTGGAAGGTTTTTGATTTGATTGTGCCATTTAGGTGGATAGGATAGATTGCTCTTTTCGTGTTGATGGTCTTTCTCCGTATTGATATTTACAAATCGTTTTTTCCAACGGCTGTAAATAAATGCAGCAACACCAGCTGCTGCTGTGATCATTAATCCAATTCGTGTATTCATTGCTCTGATTTTTTTATTAGTTGAACAGTTCCTCAGTTCAAATTGTTCAAAAAACTTTAAATTGATGTTACCAGAGATGACACATCTAGATCGACATGATCCCCTCTTAAACCATACAAATGAGTCAATGTAGGAGGTATACGCCTGAAATCGTACAGCAGATTTGCTGGATTTGCTCAATTTTTGTATCATTGGGAAGATCATAACCAATGCAGCAACTTAAGTCTTTTTTATACGCGTATCTCAACCTTTTTCTTCTCCTTTTCATAGGTCATTTTTCGGCTTGGAGCCAGGTCAATACTTATGCGTTTAAAACCTTAACTTCTGACCAAGGCTTGGTTCATAATCACGTCAACTGTGCCTTTAGAGATAAGAACAATTACCTGTGGTTTGGTACCGAGTCTGGACTGAGCCGATTTGACGGGGTACAATTCACAAATTTTCGATATTCTGCCAGTAAGCATACAGGCTTGAGCGGAAATGTGATTACAGCGATCTTTGAGGGGCCGGAAGGCAATGTGTGGATCCGTACCAACAACGGAATGGATGTGTATGATCAGCGCTTGGGCATAATCTGCCAGGACCTTGATTCCATACTGAGGAGCTTAAAGTTGCCCGTTAAAGACGTATACACGATAAGGCCGCTGGATGGGCAGACCTTTGCACTATTGTATAACGATCGTTCGCTGGTCTTGTACGACGCCCCGACCAAAACCTACCGCAATGTGCCACAGTTGACCAAGAATAGCCGAATTGCTGATGTGATAGTGGGGAAGGACCAGAAGATCTGGGTAATATACGAAAATGGCCTGCTGGCCTACATCGATACAAAGTCACTGCAAAGTATCAAAACCAGTTTATTGCCGCTCATTAATAAAACGGTAAATTATAATCTATTTGCCGATCAAGAGGGCGTCATATGGATATTCTCAAAGGATATTCCAATCGGCGTATACTGGCTTGACCCGAAAGACGGGGTAATTCGGCATATTCAAAAAGAACTTTCCAATCCCTTTGTAGGCAATATCGTGCAAGACGATAAAGGAAATCTCTGGCTAGGCACAGATCATGGTGGTATCAATGTATACAATAAGAAGACGAATAGTATCGAAATCATTGGCAATGATAAATATGACTTACGAAGTCTGCCTTATAATAGTATAACGTGCTTATATCGGGATAAGTCAGGCATTATATGGACAGGAACCTATAAAGGTGGCATCAGTTATTATCATCCCAACCTGTTGTTATTCTCCTTGATCAAAAACTATCCCGGGCTTCCCAAATCACTTCCCTTTGACGATGTCAATAAGTTTGTACAGGATCGCAGGGGCAATCTCTGGATCGGGACAAACGGTGGTGGATTGCTCTATTATGATATCAGTCAGAAAACATTTAAGCAATATTTGCATGATCCTCAGGATCCCAATAGTTTGAGCAGCAACGTGATTGTTTCCTTATTGCTGGATGCGGAAGACAGGCTGTGGATAGGAACTTATCGAGGTGGTATGTGTCGATTTGACGGCAAAAGTTTTAAGGTTTTCCATCGTGACCCGGCACCTGGAAAATTGAACGACGATAGTGTTTGGGAGATCTATGAAGATAGTCAACATCGGTTTTGGATAGGAACCCTAAGTGCCGGCTTGTACCTGTTTGATAGAAAAACAGAGCAGTTTTCGAAAACGTATTCTCGGCAGGGCCAAACCATCAACAGCAATTATATCTCCGTCTTATTTGAGGATTCGAAAAAAAGGCTCTGGATCGGCACAGCTACGGGGTTGGAATTATTGGGTCCCGACGGTAGGATCAGCTATATCAATACCTCCAGTTCGCCCATGAAACTCATGAATGATCTGATTTATGATATCAAGGAGGACAAAACCGGTCGCATCTGGATAGCGACACAAGAGGGATTGCATGTAATCGACGGGACGAAAATAAGCTGTCTCACACAGCAGGATGGGCTCAGCGACGATGCGATCCTGGCACTATTGGTCGATAACCAAGGGGATATTTGGGCTTCAACAAACAAAGGACTGTCGGCGATTGTCGGCAAAGGACAGGCAGAGAAGTTTATCATCCGCAATTTTACACAGGAATCGGGCCTCCAGGGGAATGTATTCAATGAAAACGCCGCTTTAAAAATGCGGGACGGAAGACTTGTCTTTGGTGGACCAAAGGGATTCAATTTTATCGACCCCACAAAAATTAGCCACGAAAGTGAACTGGTCTTACCCCTTTTGTCCAATCTTTATTTATTTAATAAGCGGGTCGCCGTGGGTGAGGAATTTTCGGGCCGGGTCATTTACGATCAAGCCCTGAATAATCTCAAGGAACTGAGCCTTCCATACAATCTAAATGCTATTTCACTGGAGTTCTCTACCTTTGACTACCTGCAACAGCATAATGGACTCTACCAATATCAGCTCGCCGGTCTAAGTGATGAATGGTTTGATTTTGAACCGGGGACCATGCGCGCCAATTTCACCAATCTAGACACCCGCAGCTACAACTTATTTATTCGGCATGCCATCGATACGAATAGCTGGTCGGAGGGTGTACTGCTCCTGAAAATCGATATACAGCCGCCTTTTTGGCGTTCTACCTGGGCTTTTTTTTTCTATGCCTGTCTAACGCTGGTCGTTCTGTGGGCCTATTTTTATTTGACAAAACTACGTGTCAAGACGCGTAATCAACTTTACCTCGCTCAGGAACAGGCTACACAGGCAAAGGAGCTGGATGCTTTAAAAACACGTTTCTTTACCAATATAAGTCATGAATTCAGGACTCCGATCAGCTTGATCCTAACTCCAGCACAGCAGTTGTTGGATGAAGAACAGCATCCAGAAAAAAAAGCTGACCTAAACTTAATCAAGAAGAATGCCGACCGCCTGCTTAAATTGGTCAACCAGCTGCTGGACTTTAGAAAATTGGAGAAAAGTGAGCTGGAACTGAACGAGGAGTATGGAGACCTCATGGGATTTATCCGCGAACAGCTCGATGCCTTTGCCGGAATGGCCCAAAGCAATCAAATCTCCCTACAGGTTAATATTGCCCAAGACACATACCCGTCCTGGTTTGACAAAAACAAACTGGAAAGCATTATTTTCAATTTGATGTCAAATGCGATCAAGTTTAGCCCCGTATCCGGTATTGTGGCCTTCAATGCCGAAGTAACTGAACAAGAAGCAGGAAAGGTACTGCTTATTGAGGTTCAAAATCAAGGTACAGCCATTCCCGAAAACTTACAATCCTGCGTTTTTGAACGTTACACGCAACTGGCTGTACCAAATGGAAAACTGAACCAGGGCACGGGTATCGGTCTTTCTATTGTAAAAGACTATGTAGAATTCTTGGGTGGAAATATCCGGTTGAGCAGCAATGCGCAATGGACGACATTTTATGTTCAACTACCTTTAAATAAGGTCGCAAAGAGCACTGACCCCGTCGTAAGCAACAAGCTGGATAAACCCGCTATTTTATTGGTCGAAGATGATATTGACTTCCTTCACTACCTGGAACGGACCCTAAGGTCAACCTACGTAATCCACTCTACAAAAGGTATCAATGAGGCGAAATTGATTTTAAGCAAGCAACAAGTTGATCTCGTCATCACCGATCTCAGCCTGCCCGGGGAGAGTGGGTTGGATCTTTGCCGCTACATAAAAGCCCAGGCTAAGCTGGTCCATATCCCTGTGCTGATTGTAACGGCGGTAGTCAATCAGAAAATTGAACTGGAAGCCTTGCAGGCCGGTGCTACAGATTACATCAACAAGCCTTTTAATATCAACCTGCTGCGTTCCAAATTAGCGCAGATACTCAATCAGCAGCAGACGATGGTAAAACGGTATAAAAAACAGATTAATGTCAATCTGGCACAGCCCGATATCGCATCTGCTGATGAACAGTTTATCCGTGCGCTGGTAAAGGAAATTGAACAGGATCTCAGTGACTCTTCGCTTTCTGTCGAACTGCTTGCGAAAAGAATGAACCTCACCCGCGTAGGGCTTTATAAAAAGGTGCTTGCCATCACAGGTTACTCACCGATGGAATACATCCGACATATACGGCTCAAGCGTGCCATGCATCTGGTTCAGAACTCGAAATTATCGATGGCTGAAATCGCTTATGAAGTTGGATTCGGAAATCCGAAACAATTCAGCAAATATTTTAAATCTGCATTTGGTAATCTGCCGTCTTTTTACCGAAAAAGCTTATAAATAAGTGGATTATCGATGGTGTTGCCCGCGAGTATTTCCGCATAAGTTAACAAAGTAACCCCTAAAAGTTAACAAAATATACCCCTTATACAGCCGGTTGCATTCTATATTTGATCAGTTCTTTCAATAGGAAAGGACGCGTAATAACCAAGGGAATATAATAACCAATAAATCTTATTTAAATGCGCAACTTAACGTATGCTTTAAGTGGTCTGATGCTCTTCGCGATCGTGCAGCAGGGATTCAGCCAGACGAATAAAGCTCATTATGAAAAAACGCCTAACGGTATTAAGATTAGCTTCAAAAATTCGGAAACCTCCATTGATCAGGATGTCTATTTGGATGTCGTGACCGACAAGATCGTGCGTGTCACTGCTGTTCCTACAGGGGCCGCTTTACCGAGCCAAACGAGTTTAGTCATCGTCGATTCACTGCGTCGACAAGTGAAATCTTTAGCGGTAAGCTCGACCGACTCCACCGTCAATTTAAAAACAGCCAATATGCAGGCTGTTGTTTCTTTGGAGAGTGGCAAAGTAGCGTTTTATGATCTGAAGGGGCAATCCATCTTTAAAGAAGCAAAGCGAAATTCAAGTTCTTTCTTAGCCAATAGTTATCAGGGAGATGCGTTTTATCACCTTAACCAAGACTTTATTGTCAATGCTGAGGAGGGGATCTATGGACTCGGCCAACATCAGAATGCGGTGATGAACTATAACCGCGGAAAACAGGTTTCGCTGCTGCAGTACAATACAGAAATCGGAATACCCTTTTTGCTGTCCACCAACAACTATGGTATCTTATGGCACAATTACTCCATTACAAAGGCAGGCGACGTGAGGCCATTATTGCCCTTAAATGCTTTTAAGTTGCTGTCCAAGGAAGGTGAACCAGGTTGGCTCACAGCAACCTATGTAAATCGAAGTAAAGCCGACGAGATCTATTTATCCCGGCCAGAATCGATCATCGATTATGGCTATCTAACGGATCAGCACAAGTTTCCAAAGGGTGTAAATCTGGCCGAAAGCAAAGTCATCTATGAAGGAAGTTTCTCCTCGCCCTACGCGGGCAGGCATGTGCTGCATTTTAAATATTCGGGTTATATGAAAGTCTGGATTGATGGTGAGCAGGTCGCCGACCGCTGGCGGCAGTCCTGGAATGCAGGTACCTTTGAAATAGAAAGAGACCTGCAGAAAGATAAGACGCATCAGATCCGCATGGAATGGATACCGGATGGGGGTGAGTCTTATTTTACCTTTAACTGGCAGAGCCCCATCCCAGAAGCGCGTAAAAACTTATTTTCCTTTAATTCGGAAGCCGGCGATGCCATTGATTATTACTTTGTTCAGGGTGCATCCATGGATGAGGTTATTGCAGGTTATCGCCACTTGTCCGGCAAGGCACCGATTATGCCGCTTTGGAGCTTTGGATTTTGGCAGAGCAGGGAACGCTACAAAACGCAAGCGGAAATTGAAGAGGTGGCAACCGAATTTCGCAAGCGCAAGATCCCGATCGACAATATTGTGCAGGATTGGTCTTACTGGTCTGAAAACGACTGGGGGAGTCAGAAATTTGATGGAAAGCGTTTTCCAGATCCTCAGGCCATGGTGAAGAAGCTGCATGATCAGCACTTTAAGATCATGATTTCGGCCTGGCCCAAAATCAATGAAGAATCTTCGGTATACCAAGAATTTAAAGCGAACAAATGGATCTATCCACGCAATATCTATGATGGTCGTAAAGATTGGATTGGAAAGGGTTATACCTCAACTTTTTATGACCCTTTCAACAAAGAAGCACGCGATGGGTTCTGGAAATTGTTGGACAACAACCTTTTCAAAATCGGGATCGATGCCTGGTGGATGGATGCCAGCGAACCCGATATTCATTCCAATATTGATCTGGATGAACGAAAGTCGGTTTTTCAGCCAAGTATAGGATCATCGGTGCGCTATTATAATGCGTTCCCTTTACAAAATGCTAAGGGCATCTACGAGGGACAGCGTGAAACAGACCCCAATAAACGGGTATTTATTTTGACACGCTCCTTTTTTGCAGGCCAACAGCGCTATGCCGCGGCGGCCTGGAGTGGCGATATTGCTTCTAGATGGCATGATATGAAAGATCAGATTGCAGGGGGCATCAATTTCTCGATGTCCGGTACTCCGTACTGGACAATGGATGCCGGTGGTTTTTTGGTTGAAAATAGATTTCACAAACCTAATGCGGTGGACTTGGAGGAGTGGCGCGAGCTGAATAGCCGCTGGTACCAATACGGGGCATTCTTGCCTTTGTTCAGGGCGCATGGACAATATCCCTACCGCGAGCCGTACAATATCGCTCCGGCAGATCATCCAGCCTATAAAAGCATGACTTATGCGATCGGCCTAAGGTATAAATTACTCGCCTACAACTACAGTCTTGCCGCAAAGACTTTTTTTGAAGACTATACGATGATACGTGGGCTTGCCATGGATTTTCCACAAGACAAAGATGGATTCGATAGCAATGACCAATACCTCTGGGGGCCATCTTTATTGATCAATCCAGTTACAGAAAAAGGGGCGACTTCACGCAAGATACATTTTCCGAAAGGAACCAGCTGGTATGATCTATACAATGGCAAGATGATAGCAGGTGGGCAGGATCTGCTTGTTGCGGCACCCTACGAACGTATCCCTGTCTATGTCCGGGCCGGATCTATATTACCTATTGGACCCGTTATGCAGTATACGACAGAGAAAAAGGCGGATGTGCTGGATCTTTATATTTATGCAGGGGCAAACGGTCAGTTTTCACTCTATGAAGACGAAGGCTGCAACTATAATTATGAAAAAGGAAGGTACAGCCGTATTGATTTCAGCTACGACAATTCGACACAGACACTTTCTTTGGCTAACCGTCGGGGAGATTTCGAGGGCATGTTGACCAAAAGAAAGTTCAATATCATTTTTGTCAGCGATAGCAACGCCGTCGGACTGGATGTTTCATCAAAAAAATCAACAGCAGTAACCTTTACAGGGAAAGCCGTACAGATCAAATTAAAATAATAGAAAACCAATTTATAAATCAAGACATATGATAAGCAAACAATTGTTGAGCAGGGGCGTGGCCGTCGTGGTCATGACCAGCGTGACCTCTTTGGTCTGGGCACAATCCTTCACAGGATCGGTTGTTTCGGCTGATTCAGGCTTGCCAATCGGGGGAGCGACTATCAAAGTAAAGAATCAGAAGATTTCAGCAAGTAGTGATGAATCGGGCAAGTTTTCACTGACGGCGAGCGCGGGAACTGTATTGACCATTACTTACGTGGGCTACAAAACGGAGGAAGTTAAAATTACCGGTCCTAATATGGTAATCCGCCTGCAACCACAAGCTTCCGATCTCGAAGAAGTGGTGGTCATTGGCTACGGTGTACAAAAGAAAAAATTGAATACAGGAGCCAATTTGAAGGTGGAGGGTGAAGAACTGCAGAAACGCAACCAGTTGAACCCGCTGCAGTCGCTTCAGGGGCAAGCACCCGGAGTATCCATTACATCAACTTCGGGTCAACCGGGAGCTGATATGAAAGTTGTCGTCCGCGGATTGGGGACAATCGGTAACTCCGGTCCTTTGTATGTCATTGATGGCGTCCCAGGAGGGGATATTTCGGTCCTGAACGCGGCCGATATTCAATCTATCGACGTACTTAAAGACGCCGCTTCGGCCGCCATCTACGGGTCGCAGGCTGCAAATGGGGTGATCCTGGTCACCACCAAAATGGGTGCTGCGGGCAAGAATGTGCTGTCGTTTGATGGCTATGCGGGCATTCAGAATGTTTCGCGTAAAGCGAAATTACTGGATGCCGATCAGTACAAGCTGATCATGAATGAGCAATCACTGAATTCGGGAGCCGCGGTGATTGATTTTAACAGCATGGAAGGCTTGGCCAACACCAATTGGATGGATTACATGTTTAAGGATAATGCAAAAACAGACAATTACAATGTTGGCCTGACCGGTGGCAATGAAAAATCCACCTACGCTTTATCGATGAACTACATTGGTCAGGAAGGAATTGTGGGTGGTAAAGACGTTTCTAACTACGAGCGTTATGGTTTCCGAACCAACTCGGAACATAAACTCTTTGATAACTTTGTGAAAATAGGGCAGCACCTCAACTTTAACTACATTAAAAATCGAGGTATCAGTGTTGGCAATCAGTACAGCAATACGCTGCGTGGTGCTTTTGCCACGTCGCCCTTGTCACCGGTGTATTCGGACAATGGCTTGTACGGAAGTCCTTTCAATGATACCTCCAATTCACCTTGGTACAATGGGGACAGCAATCCATATGGGGTGATGATGACCAATTCGAACAACGCCAATGATGGTCAAAAATTACTGGCGGATGTATTTGCGGAAATCGAACCGATCAAAGGCTTGAAGGTCCGTTCACTACTGGGGTTCAACTATTATGCTTCGGAATACAGAAGTTATACACCCTTATACCGGTTCTCTATCTACACCTACAACCAAGATCATACAACGACCTCACAGAACATGAGTAAGGGGCATACTCTGACCTGGACAAATACCGCTTCCTATGACTTTGATATCCACACGGATCATCGTTTTTCGGCCATGATCGGTATGGAATCGCTGCGTTATCAGGGAACTTACCTTTCGGGGTCCAACTGGAATCTGCTTTCGCAGTTCAACGATTTTGCTCATGCCTATCTGGACAATACCACAGGCCAGGCACACCTGGATGAAAAAGGTAATGTAGTCGAAACGCGTACGGTGTCGGGAAAACCAGAGAACATCACCCGCAGGGTTTCGTATTTTGGTAGGCTAGGCTACAACTATAAGGAAAAGTACCTGTTGAATGCTACATTGCGTGCAGATGGATCTTCCAAATTTTCACGCAGCAACCGCTGGGGATATTTCCCTTCGGTATCGGCAGGCTGGGTAATTTCATCGGAAGAGTTTTTTAAAGAGCATTTAGCGGCTGTAAACTTCTTTAAACTCCGTGCTTCATGGGGACAGGTGGGTAACCAGGATATCGCTGATTTTCAATATGCGGCCCCCATCAGTACCTCAACAGGAATTACATCGTCCAATCCCGGAGCGCATTATGTCTTTGGAACGAGCAACAATAATATCGCTGGGGCTTATCCGAGCCGCTTATCCAATCCGAATCTGACTTGGGAAACTTCTGAACAGACCAATATTGGATTTGATGCCAAATTTGCAAACAGCCGTTTGGATGTCGTTGCCGATTTTTATGTCAAAAAGACGAAGAACTGGCTGGTTACAGCGCCTGTTTTGGCGACAACCGGAACGTTGCCTCCTTTTATCAATGGCGGTGACGTAAAGAATACAGGTGTGGAGCTGGGGCTAAACTGGGCTGATAAGATTAATGAAGTGAAATATCGTCTTGGGGTAAATGGTGCCTATAACAAAAATAAGGTGGGACAGATACCTACCGAAGATGGAATTATCCACGGACAGACAGCCATGTTGTACGATAACTCGGAAGAATTTTATCGTGCCGCAAATGGCCTGCCCATTGGCTACTTCTGGGGGTATAAAACGGACGGTCTCTTCCAGAACCAAGCCGAGATCGATGCCTGGAAAACAGCCGGGAAAGGTATTCTTCATGCGGATGTAAAACCTGGCGATGTGAAATATGTAGACCAGAACAGCGATGGTATTATCAATGCCTCGGATAAGACAAATTTGGGCGTGGGCATGCCTAATTTCACCTATGGATTTAATATTGGACTGGATTACAAAGGATTTGATTTCTCGGTGAATGCCTACGGCTCCCTCGGAAATAAAATTGTGCAGTCTTACCGCAATCATGCCAATAAACAAGCAAACTATACCACAAGAATATTGGATCGATGGACCGGAGATGGTACGTCCAATACGATCCCCCGTGTGACGGAAACTAATGTCAACTGGCAGTTTTCAGACCTTTATATTCAGGATGGAGACTTTCTACGGATCAGCAATGTGACCTTAGGTTATGATCTGTCGAAGCTGGTCAAATGGAAGTACGCCAATCAGATCCGCTTCTACGTGCAGGGACAAAATCTGTTCACCTTCACCAAATATGATGGAATGGATCCCGAGATCGGTTACGGGACCGATGGTTGGGTATCGGGTATCGACCTTGGTTACTATCCAAGACCAAGGACGGTATTATTTGGCCTAAATGTTAAATTCTAAACACAAGAAATCATGAAAAAAACGAGCTATATCTATCATTCCATGTTATTTGGGTCCTTAATTTTAGGATCGTGTTCATCTAGTTTTTTGGATGTCGAACCGATGACAAGCGTTTTGGAAAGCAATTTTTATAAAACCGTCGCCGATGCAGACATGGCGCTGGTTGGTTGTTACGATGGTTATCAACGGACGACCTCCAATGGGAGCCAGTCTTTCTATCTGACAGCAGAGGTGGCTGCCGACAATTGTTTTGGCGGAACAGGTACAACAGACGGTCGCTCATTTCAGGCAATAGATCGCTTTGATATTGCGCAATCGCAATCGGACAATAATATCTTTGACGGCACCTGGTCAGATTATTATGCTGGAATTTTTAGGTGTAATACGCTGTTGGGAAAATTGGACGGCACTGATTTTTCGGGCAATACAACTGCGCGGGCACGTATTGAAGGGGAAACGAAATTCCTACGGGCCACCATGTACTTTGATCTCGTCCGTCTATTCGAAAACATCCCTTTGCTAACGAGCCCGACCAATGAGAATATTCCACAGTCGGATCCCAAAGCGATTTATCAACTGATTGTTTCCGACCTTAAGTTTGCAGCTTCAAATATTCCTGCAACAGCTTACCCCAAATCAGCTGCGGCAACCAATGATGGCCGGGCAACTCCATTCGCAGCTAAAGCGCTATTAGCCCGTGTTTATCTATTTTATGCAGGTTATTATGGTGGTGAAGATATCGGTGTCTCCAAAGCAGAAGCCTTGGCGGGACTGGAAGAGGTTATCAGTAGCGGCCAGTTTGCGCTGGTGGCAGATTTCAAGAATCTGTGGCCAGCAGCGAGTTATATCCCCAATGCAAGCAATAATACGCTAGATATCTCCAAATATGCCGGCAAGGGAAATGCTGAGGTTGTATTTGCGCAAAAATTCAACAATACATCGAACTACAATGGTTATGTTGATGGCAACCGCTGGGTGGTCTTTCTGGGCTTGCGCGGAAAAAATTGGTCGCCTTATGGCCAGGGATGGGGTGCATGTACGGTAAGCAAAAAATTCTTCAATGAGTTTGACAACACGGATACGCGCAAGGCTGCTTCAATTATTGATATTGATGGCGAGAAGATTACGGGATTTGACCTGAAAGATCAGCGTGAGTATACAGGGTACACTATAAAGAAATACGCCCCCACAGCATTGCCGGACGGTACCACCAATACAGGTGGAGATAAGGATATGCAACTATCCCAAGACCAGGATTACTTTGTTATCCGCTATGCCGATGTCTTGCTGATGGCGGCAGAACTCGGCTCCGCAAACGCACAGAAATACTTTGACGAGGTAAGAAAAAGAGCTTATAAGACCAATTTTGTGTCGCTAGCAGTTTCAAAAAACAATATTCTGAAGGAAAGAAAATTTGAATTTGCGTTTGAAGGTATCCGCTATTGGGATGTATTGCGGCAGGGGTTAAATAACGCCGCCGCTACACTAGAAACAACAGAGGATGTGCTCAGTGGATCTGTGCCCGAGAGGGTCACTGTGACTAAAGAGCGTTTTTTGACAACGAAAGGATTTATGCAAATACCCAATAAGCAGATTACCTTATCCAATGGTGTACTGAAACAAAATGCTGGATGGAACTAAATACAGGTATACTAAGACTCACTATTAGTTGAATTATAAATAGACAAACATGAAAAAGATATTCACCTATGCCATCTGCTTTTTTGCGGCGATGGTACTCTTTGGAGCTTGTTCTCCCGAGAATTATACACTGGGAGACATCGATGTCACTTCGGCGCAGTTGGAGAAGGGAAAGGCCTTTACCGTTGAACATGACGCCAGCAATCCTAATATTGTGTATTTAACCAGCTTGATGGATTCAAAATACACCCCATTGTGGGAACATCCACAAGGGCGGAGTCAAGAGAAAAAGGTAACCCTGAAAATGCCTTTTCCCGGTGAATACACCCTTAAATTTGGTGTCGAGACGCGTGGCGGGATTGTCTACGGCGAGCCTGTGACATTCAAAATCGATCAGATGTATGCCGAATTTATCAGTGACGAAACCTGGACCCTACTGACGGGCGGGGCCGGGGAAGAGAAAACCTGGTATCTCGATCTAGATGCTGACGGGATCTCCCGTTACTTTAAAGGTCCCCTGTATTTTTACGGCACCGGCGACTGGTGGGGTAGCATCAACAAAACAGCTGCGCCTCTTAACAGCGATAGCTGGAGCTGGGAACCCGACTGGAAAGGCAATAGTTGGCTCATGCCTGCAGGCGATTATGGGAGTATGACCTTTGACCTGAAAGGTGGAGCAAACATCAATGTGAATCATGCCATGTTGGGCAAAGTACAGAAGGGGACTTTTAATATCGATACCGAAAAGAAAACCATCCGTATGACGGGGGCTTCGCCTTTACATGGAAAACCACAAGATGGGATCGTAGTCGACTGGGGTGATGTCCGTATTATGTCGTTGACCGAGAATACCATGCAATTAGCGGTATTGCGAGATCCGGTGCTTTCGAATGATGGAGCGGCCATGCTGACCTTTAATTTTATCAGCAAGGCCCTCAAGGAGAGTCTGACCGAAGATAGGTCGAATACCAAAATGAACAAATAAATGTATGTTGAAGCAATTATTTGACATGGGGTATAGCAGATTAATAGGTATATTGTTGCTATTATTGACGCTCACGGGTTCCGTGATTGGGCAGTCCAGAAAGGTTATTGATTTTAATGGGAGCTGGTGGTTTAAACTGGATAGCAACCAGCAATATAGCGATGGACGAAAAGGAGAAAGCTGGCGAAAGCTCGATCTGCCGCACGACTGGAGCATCGAAATGCCATTTAGAGAAAACAGTCCCGCAGGCAGCGGGGCTGCTTACCTCGATGGTGGCGTAGGCTGGTATCAAAAATCTTTTAAGCTGTCTAGCACCGAGCGGGGCCAGCGGATATTTGTCGCATTTGAAGGTATATACGAAAACAGCGAAGTCTGGATCAACGGGCATTTCTTAGGGAAAAGGCCCAATGGTTATATCGGATTCGAATATGAACTCTCCCATGATCTATACTGGGATGGCAGGGACAACCTACTTTCAGTCAAAGTAAATAATAAGAATCAGCCCAATTCGCGTTTCTATTCTGGTTCGGGGATCTATCGCGATGTTAAATTAATTAGTCGAAATCCAATCAGCATAGCTACCAACAGTACCTTCGTAAGGGCTGGAGAGCTTAGCGAGAAACGTGCGGTAATAGACCTGTCGCTGGCAATTGAGCATAGCCGTAAAGAATCAAAAAGGATGCTGCTGCTGACGGAGGTCCTTTCCGCTCAAGGTGCTGTTGTCGCAAGCAAACGTACAACTTTGAACGCTGTCAAAGAAGGTCTACATCCCATCGGTGAGCAGATAGTCCTCGAAAATCCTGTCTTATGGGATATTGAAACCCCGTATCAATATACAGCAAAAATGCAGCTCATTGTCGATGGTCAAGTTGTGGATGAACAGCGTACCAAATTTGGCTTACGCCATTTTAGATTCGATCAGCAGCAGGGCTTTATACTGAATGGAAGACAGCTTAAAATCCGAGGGGTCTGTTTACATAGTGATCTCGGCGCACTGGGTATGGCATTTAATCGGTCTGCAGCATTACGTCAGCTCCGCCTGATGAAAGCAATGGGGGTGAATGGGATACGGACATCACACAATCCTGCGGCCCCAGCGTTTTTGGACCTTTGCGACAGCTTGGGTTTTATCGTGATGAGTGAAACATTCGATGTTTGGAAAGGTCGTAAAAATCCCTATGACTATCATTTATACTGGGACCAATGGTACAAGCGGGACTTCGCGGATCATATCAAACGGGACCGGAATCATCCGTCGCTGTTTATCTGGTGTCTGGGCAATGAAGCACAGGAGCAGTGGCATTCCAAAGCTGATGGTACAGCTATTCCAATATCGTTGGCCGCAATCGTCGATAGCCTGGATGGCACACGCCCGACCACCATTGCCAATAATGAGCTTTCCAAAGCCAATCCGGTACTCATGAGCACGGCGGTGGATTTAGTTGGCTATAATTACAACCATAACAAATGGGCGAGCTTCCCACAGGATCATCCCGGGAAAAAGTTTATCGTAACGGAAAGCACCTCGGCATTGGAAAGCCGCGGGAAATATGATTTGGTTCCTTACGATTCCATTCGTATGTGGCCCGAGAGATGGGATATCCCTTTTGATGGGGGCAACAGGGACAGGAGCATATCGGCTTACGACAATGTATTCACGCCTTGGGGATCAAGCCATCAGACGAGTTTGCGGCTAATGGAGAAGTACAGCCATATTGCAGGCATGTATGTGTGGACGGGTTTTGATTATCTCGGTGAACCCACACCATACACTTGGCCAGCGCGAAGTTCGTACTTTGGTATTGTGGATCTAGCTGGATTTCCGAAGGATGTCTACTACCTGTATCAAAGTGTGTGGACAGAAAAACCGGTTTTACATGTATTACCACATTGGAACTGGAAAAAAGGCGACCGAGTTGACGTGGTGGTCTATTTTAATCAGGCTGATCGGGTAGAGCTTTATCTAAACGATAGAAAAATAGGAGAACAGTCCGAAGATCCAGATCGGTACGACCTTGTATTTAAAGGAGTGGAATTTGACCCTGGTAAGCTCGAAGCGGTATCGTACCTTGGAAACAAGAAGGTAATCAGCAGGGCAGTACATACTGCGGAGAGAGCATATCGAATCAAACTAATGGCAGAAACTTCGATCGCGAAAAACGGCAGTGATGAACTATTCTTTGTGCAGGCTTTTATTGTTGATCAATATGATACTATTGTTCCGGATGCAGCTGATGAAATAGAATTTATGACAGATTCTGCCAACACAACGGTTATAGTCACTGATAATGGTAATACAGCCGACTTAACTAGTTTTCAATCAACAGCCCGAAGGGCATTCAACGGTAAAGCTTTGGTCATGATAAAAAGCAAAGAAAAAGGTAAAATCATCCTTCGAGCCAAAAGCAAGGGGCTTTTGGCTGATGAAGTAGTGTTGATGAGTGAGTGAATTATAATTCAACTTAACACCAACAACTGCTATTGAAAAAATGTGAATATAATCAACAACTATTAACGCACTGTCTGAATAAATCATACTTTCAGTGCGTTAAATTACGTCCATACAGGTCCTGGAGCGACAGCATTTACACAAATACCTTTATCCTGCTCTAGAAGCATTTGTGCGAGATTCGGCACAGTATGTGGTGTACAGGAGATGCTGTGCGCAAAAAAAATTTAGGATATATTTTGTCTATTCCTTGTTAATCATTCTATCGATATTCGCTTTAATGTCATCTAGATCAAAAGGTTTTGCTATAAAGCCATTTGCTCCATTTTCATTGGCTATGGTGGCGCCATCAACACTAGCGGAAAGTACTATAATAGGCAAATCCATTATTTTACCGTTTTCGCGAATCAGGCTTATCACCTGATCGCCAGACAACAAAGGCATCCAAAGGTCAAGCAGGAGCAAATCAGGTGAATGCATTTCTATCTGCTCAATTAACAGAGTACTATTGGCGACAGTGAAGACAACATAACCTTCCAATTCTAAATATAGCTCGAGAACTTCAAGTATTCCCTCGTCATCGTCACAAATTATTATTCGTTTAGCTTCCATGTATTTTTTGTTTTTGCATAATAGGTAATGTAAAATTAAAAGTAGCACCCTCATCAACCGCCCTTTCCATCCATAATGTACCTTGATGATTCGTAATGATTTCTTTGGATGTATAGAACACAATAGCTAAGCCTGGGAATTTCTTTTGTGTAGGTTGAACCTGTTGCTTTAGTTGCTTTATATTCGAGTCGTCTTTTGTCATATTAGGGCGATAAACGACCTTATAGCAGGCTATAATAGCATAGTATCTGCAAGGCAATTATACTTTTCAGAAGAATTACAAATCATATGCCTTTAATACCGTTGACCGTATAAATGACGGGTAATTCAAGTAGTTTAACTCCTAAGAACCGTGGTAGGAAACTTTTTTAAATGGATTTAATTTAACAGAATCTGAGCGACATGGATACATGTTTAATTGAGGATACTGGAGTTATTTCATTTAACTCCTTTTGTGCGCATTGGAATACAATATATTGCTGTAGATGCGGTAATAAATAAATCAGTCCTATCTTTTCCCCCAAAACACACGTTCGATGTCCAAGGTTCATTTATCTCAATATGTCCGATCAATTCACCTTTCGGACTATAGATAGAAACACCTCTTCCAGTAAGGTAAATATTTCCTTGGCTGTCTAGGGTAAGTCCGTCAGAACCGTGCTCTATGACCGCTGTCTGACTACTTAATTTACCTTTAGACTGAATGACATATCTATACGTTTTATTCCGTTCAATGTCTGCTACATACAAATATCTTCCATCAGGCGAACCGACTATTCCGTTGGGCTTAGTTAGATCATCAGCCACCACAATTGGCTTCTTTCCTTTTCCGAAAGGAAGGTAGTATACTTTTTGCCCCGCTATCTCGGGTTTCTTTCTATCCCAATAATCACGCTGATAATAGGGATCTGTAAAGTAAATGCCTCCTTTTTCATCCACCCATAGGTCATTGGGACCATTCAATTTTCTTCCATCGACAGCTGATAGCAGGACCGTAACCTTACCATCCATGTTGATTGACCAAATTTCGTTTTTCTCATCCGAACATGAAAGCAGTTGATTCAGATGATTAAAGTAAAGTCCATTTGCACGGCCTGAAGAATCTTTAAACAACGAAAGATCACCATTTGTGCTGTATTTCCAGATTTTGTTATTTGGCTGGTCAGTAAAATAAATATTCCCCTCCCGATCCACGGCAGGACCTTCTGTAAATGTAAACTCCCGAGATATTAATTTCAAGCTGTCTTGATTAAATAACTGCGCTCTTGTGTTTATTCCCCCTACCATGAAAAGGATGAATAAGAACGTATGAGAGTACCTGCAATAACTAACTGAATGTCCCATAGTAAAGTTTATTATTTCAAATTATTTTTATCAATTAGCGTGCTACCATTAAAGTGAAATGTCCTATTAATATACTTGCTAAAGAATCCATATCTTGATGTGGTCGAATGATCAGATACAATATAGCTTTTATTCTTTAAATTTATCGGTAAAAGTGTCTCTTTAGCAGCGATATGAAAAATCTTTTTGAATAAAGTAGCGATTTTTATTTATATGGTTAAATATAACCATTGACTGAAGTATAACATCGCTGGTAACTTTGGGAGTTGTATAGATGTTCTATTTAATATTTCAAGTGTTAAGATCCAAATTACCAGTGCCAAATATGACTATTCCATTTAGTATTGTTTTGTTAAGTCTTTTTATGATGATTTATCATACGCCTATTACAAACGTAGGAGAGCGGCAAGTTACTTATACTGATCATTCTCGAGAGCGACCTTTGAGATCCCAAATTTGGTATCCAACAACGGATACGAATTTTAAAGATACGCAACAACCATTCGTTTTACCACCGACAGTAAAAGATGCAGAATTTATACAAAAAAAATATCCATTGGTTGTCCTTTCTCATGGGACAGGAGGCAATCGATATAGCTTATCATGGTTGGCGATTGAATTAGCTAAAGACGGATATTTTGTGATAGCTCCGGATCATTGGGGAAATACTCTCGATAATAAAATTCCTGAAAACTTTGTACGTTATTGGGATAGGCCGCTAGATATGAGTTTTCTAATTTCATCATTGCTTGATGATCCCGTTTATAATAGTTACATAGACAGTAGTAAAATAGCAGGAATCGGATTTTCGTTAGGTGGATACACCACATTAGCACTTGCTGGAGTTAAAATAGATTGTGATAAACTCAAGATAAATGCATCGATAGCCAAAAATCGCACCCAATTTGTTGTTCCTGAACTGGGTGATCTTCAAAAACTCATACAAAAAATCCCATGCAACCAAGTGCCAGAAAATTTAAAAGATAGTCGATTTAAAGTCAACATAGCTTTATCTCCAGCTTTGGGACTGGGACTTTCGGAAGAAAAACAAAGCACAAAATCTTCGGTTTTGATCATCGGTGCCGCAGATGATTCCATTGCTCCGCTGACATCGAATGCGCTTAAATATAGTGAAGTAATAAAAGGCTCGAAATATAGCGTACTTCCAGTTAAAACGGGGCATTATGTTTTTTTAAACGAAGGAAAATCCTTTTTAGTTAATGAAGAACCGACTTTTTACTACGATCATGAAACTATTGACAGAAAATCGGTACATCGTCAAGTGGCTTCAGAAATAAAAAATTTCCTTAGGGCGCATCTGAAGTAATTGACCACTGATTTGTTAATATTAAGCTCAAATGCCTATCAGTGAATTTATTAAGGGTAGAATTTATGTTGAATTTTAAAATATATCAATTGCTTGCAACCTTTTTAATGAGGCGAATTATTTTTTAAATGCAATTTCATCGCATATCATCGGGCTAGCATACCACGGTCTAAAGTATTTAAAAAGTAACATGGTCGTAATTCAATTAGTCAAAAAATAAATTTATTAGTTTCTGTATTAATAAGTTAATTGATACAGGATTGTTACAGATAAAGTTTTTTCTTAATTTTGGCATTTTAGTATTTATAATTTATTCAATTTATGTTTTTCATTTATACGCGTTACGAGTACGTTCTAGGGAGTAAAAATATCTTGGCAACATTAAAAAATGAGGCCATACCGCAGAATTTTAATCTTAGTATCATCACACCTGCAACCAAATTTTTAGGATTCCCAGTTGGTGGAGGTTTAGTAAAAATGTCTCGTTTAGTGAATCAAAACGGACAGGTCATCCACGCTAGAAATTATTCACCTGAAATAAAAGAAGAGGTTAAAAAATTTAAAAAGACGCTTAAAATTCCCTATTATAAACTATGGAAAGGGTACTTGATGATAGCCTCAATAGCAATTGTCGGCTCTATTATTTACAGTATAAAACTAAATTTGGATGGCAAAAAATATCGTAATGAAAAGGATAATCTTGTGAAATCGGCTCGACAATTACACGCAGGGCAACTTTATGGAGCAAGTTTTTTTACTGACGCTGAAGGAAATAATATCGAAGGTTTGCCTGGCGGTTGGATTAAAATTCTAAAGATAGAAGGAGATACAATTTTCGTCCAACGGTCAAAAAAAATGACAGATCGCGCGATGTTTGAAATGAAAGATTTGCAATCAATCAAGCCAACAACAGATGAAGACTGGAATAACCATATCGAAAAGATGAATTATCCACTATTTAAAGAAGCTACCCTCAATAAAGATTTATCAAGAATAGATCTGTCATATATTGGTGCAGACCATGATAAATATTCTGGCGTCATTATGTCTTTTAAGGGTGTTGAGTAGTTACTTTTCTTAAACTAATCATATGGAAAATGGGAGAGAAGTTTACCAAATTCGACGGGGTGGAAAACGAAAATAAGCAGGAAACACAACACCGTATATTATTTCAAAAAAGTGGTCGATTTTTACTTGTGTTGCCTTTTTTAATCCCCTTATTTTTTATCGGAAAAACTTTTGGTTGGTGGCAAAAGGAATTTGTTGCCAGAGGTTATATTATTGGGATTTCATCAAATGGCAAAATCTATGAGCTCGGCAATGGTGGTGTTTTTGCGTTCAGTAAACGTTTCGTTAGGGATAAGAAAGTGTTTTTGAAGGCAGGATCAGGCACGGTATGTTTTATTTCTGCACTAGCGGAGCAACACTATCAACTCAATTCTGAAAAACCGAGCAATCCATTTTTTCAGGGGAGCGTCACCTTTATCAATTACGACAAATCGAAGATTTACTGTCGGGAGGAGAGAAAATACGTTGACGCTAGTTCATACTATACCGTTAATAGTGCGTTTGATCAGAATGGCCAACTTTTGTTGGCTTACAGCACTGACGACGAAGCTCCAAAATCCTTAAGGAAGCCCCAATTTATAAAAACAATCATTAATCAAGGCATGTCTCGGCGCTCGGGAGGAAGTGTAAGTGATGTTGAAGATCCTTATATTGATGTATCAGCGATCTTTGAGCAATTTTTTCATAGAAAATTGAATTATTCGGTTGACGAGGAAAAGAAAATCATACGTTTAATCTTATAATTATCAATGGAGATCTTGTACGTGCACTATGCAAAAAACTAAACTTAGATTTTTTTATAGCCTTTGTAGTTATGGATGATCGCCCACCTTTTTTGGATGTCAAGTTCATGTGCAACACAAGCTTTTTAGCCAACTAGGGTAGGCGCTTTTCCAAATTTTTTCTTAAAGGCAGTGGAAAAATGAGACAGGCTCTCGAAGCCAAGATCTAAATAGATAGTTGTGGGCTTTTTTTTCTTTTTTTCAATTAAATACCATGCTTCGTTTAATCTTTTATCCTGTAGCCACTTTCGTGGCGGCATACCAAAAGCCTTCTGAAAGTCTCTTTTATAACCTGAAAGGCTTCTTCCTGTAAGTTGTGCAAATTTCTCGATGGGAACATTAAAATGAAAATTGTTAAGCATAAATTTTTCAAGGTCTATTTTATAATTTTCCGAAAAATCAAAGAAAAAGTTACGTAGTGCTGGCACTGCAATCAGTATCAATTTGAGTCCCTCTTTGACTTTTAAAAGTCCCATTTCATCAGTCATTTCACGTCCAGAGCTTCGAGCATAGGGTATAATCGATTGAAAATAGCCTGTGAGATATATATTATTGGGGAGACATAGATTCAGCGGTCCGCTGTATTTACCGCTAACTTCCAATTTTTCCTCCAGCGCAATCTGACGCATTAGATTTTCTTGCAGGGATATAACAATTGTTTCATAATGGCCTTTTGTTTCAGGTGTTTTGGTTAACGTTCCAAGTTGATTTTTATGAATTAGCAATACTTCTCCAGCAGTTATGTTTATATTCTGTTGAGTAGTTTCGAGAAGCATGTGACCTGATACCTGCAATATTAGGGTATGGTGATTCCAAAAGCATGCTTTCTCTTTTCGCTCCGAAGAAAGGTAAGAATAGAATATAACGCCGGGAAGTATTTCTGCTGGACTCTCCATTTATCTTTGTAAGTATGTACTGCCTTTGATTGCACCTATTGCAAATGTACTGTTTAAAAGGCTCATCTCCTGGGGTGTAAATACGATTTTCATAGCAGCAATATTTTCAGGTAGTCTTGATCTGCGGCTCATACTCACCAATGGCATGATATTGTCGCTTTGTTCTTTAACCCATGCGATTGCAAGCTGCGCAGGTGTGACATTTTTAAGATGCGCAATTTCTTTTAATATGTCGACTTTTTCAAGATTATGGATTAGGTTATTGCTCTGAAAACGGGAAAAATGGGTTCGATAGTCATCCATAGGAACTGACGCTTTTAGCTGACCACTTAACAGACCTTCGGCAGTATTAGCGAAGGCCACTACACTAATTCCTAACGCTTCAGCCACCGGCAAAAGATCCTTTTCGATCTGACGGTCGGCCAAAGAATAGGCGATTTCAAGTGCACTGATGGGGTAAACATTATTTGCTCTACGAAGTTGATCAGCGGTAATTTCTGATACGCCGATATGGTGTACTTTACCTTCTTTAATCAGGTCGGCTATTGTACCAATAATGTCTTCTATCGGCACGCTGCCATCCATTCTGCTGGGCTGGTATAGGTCGATGGCTTCAATGCCCAGACGTGTCAATGAATAATTGATAAAGTTTTTAATGGCTACAGGGCGGAGATCCAAGCCGATCCATTGTCCATTATGGAAGATCGCGCCAAATTTGACACTGATGAAAGCATCATCCCTTCTTTCTCTAATTGCTTTACCAATAAGCATCTCGTTGTGCCCTGCGCCATAAAAATCTCCGGTATTCAGGAAGTTGATCCCCATGTCCAACGCCTGATGGATGGTAGCGATGCTCTCCTTTTCATCGGGCGTAGCGCCGCCCCATATTGATGACATCCGCATACAACCCAAGCCGAGTTTTGAAACCGCAGGCCCGTTTTTGCCCAGTTGAATTCTTGTAATTTCTGACATTTGATTGATTTTAATGTAATAAGACAAAAGTCTTTATTTTTTAACATAATCACTTTCTTCCACGGTTCAATTTACTTGTCTGTAGGGTTCTGATATGATTTTAAAATTATTAAATAATAATTACTCAACATTTATATATTTTTTGAGTACTTCAAAAAGGTCAGCCTGTCGTATAGGTTTGGCAAGAAGGTCATTCATTCCGCATTCAAGGCAATTTTCTCTTTCTCCATGTACATTTCCAGCAGTTAGGCCTATGATAGGTACATCTTGATAACCTGGCAACATTCTAATATATCGGGTTGCATCAATACCACTCATTATTGGCATCTGTACATCAATAATAATAACAGAGAATTGCTTCTTCTTACATTCTTCCAATGCCTGCAAACCATTGACAGCTTCTGTTAGTTGCACAGTAGGGGCAAAGGATCTGATTATCTTATTATTCAGGGCCATATTCACAGGATTGTCATCAACCAATAGTACGTCCGATGATAGAACAAATAACGGTGAATGTCCTCCAATATGGTCCAGGATGTTTTCTGTTGCATTACTTTTGTCAATGTTTTTAAGTATTTGGTATAATTCATCGGATTTTATAGGCTTCATCAATAGATACATATTTTCAGTATTTTTACGGGATGTATACGTATCCAGTTCCTCTGAAGAAGCAGAGAGTAGTATAAATGGGGTAGTCTCTTTGCGCTGATTTAACAATCCTTTTATTTTATCGATTGTTTCCAATCCCGACATAATAGGCATATGATAATCCATCAGGATCACGTCGAACCGTTCACCTCTCAACATGAGATCTAACGCTTCCATTCCATTAGAAGCCAAGGTAACCTTGATATCTTTATAGGCAAGCATGTGTTCTAGAATGATTCTGTTGGACTCATTATCATCGACGATTAGAGCCGTTTTGATAGCTATCTCATCCTCATCTCGCCATTCGGGGATTTCATAGGGGACCTTGATATCGAAGAAAAACACTGAACCGTTTCCCATTTGGCTAATTAGGGATAAATGACTTCCCATATATCCCAAAATATTGTTCGAGATGGTTAGCCCGAGCCCCGTGCCTCCATATCTTTTGCTAATAGAACTGTTTTCTTGGGTAAAAGCATCAAAAATATATTTCTGTTTCTCAGCAGGAATTCCAATTCCGGTATCTCTTACTGAAAAGCGTAAAGTGATGGTATTATTGTCTATACGTAATTTCTCTACCTTTAATTCAATCTCTCCCTGTTCTGTAAATTTAACGGAATTACCCAAAAGGTTGATTAAGATTTGCTTTAACCTTGCTTCATCAATGGATAGCATTTTTGGCAATTCCGGTTCTACATTCAGCAAGAGTTCGATATTTTTTTTCCGGGATTGATAAAGAATAACATTTATAACTTGGCTTAGCATATCATAAATATTGCTTTTTTCGATTGAGAGCTCCATTTTTCCGGATTCTATTTTAGAAAAATCCAATATATCATTGATAATTCCAAGCAGGTTTTCACCGGACTCGTTGATATAATTCAGATATTGCATCTGTGTTTCATTCAGTGGTGTTCTCAAGAGAAGGTCAGAAAAACCAATAACCCCATTCAAAGGGGTACGAATTTCATGACTCATGTTGGCTAGAAATTCAGATTTTGCCTTGCTGGCAAGATCTGCGGCTTCTTTCGCATTTTTTAGCTCTTCATTAATTTTCACGGCATTAGTAATATTCTGTATGGAAATAATTACGCCGCCTACTTCGTCCTTTGTAAGATACCAAGGCCCCACTTTAAGGTCGTAATGCTGCATTTCTTCCTTTCCCTTCACCTTTAATTTAAAATTTCCATCGGTGTAAGTTTGTCCTAACAATGCATTCCTGTAGATTTCCTTTCTTTCTCCAGGAATATCCGGAGATGTGCTGAAGAGATTTTTACCGATAAGATCCACATCATGAATATCAAATTCCTCTTTCCATTTGCTACTTACAGCAACATAGTTAAGGACTTTGTCGAACATCGCTAAAGGAATAGGGACATCAGTGGCAAAAGATTGCATCATCGCCTCTTTCCGCGTGATTTCCAGAAACATTTTTTTAAAGGTATCGATGTCCTGGATAATTCCATAAACTCTGTTGCAGATTTCATCTTCAAATTCAGGAATACCCTTTACTCTCACCCAGATTGTAATGCCGTCATTACGCAAAAGCTGAAGTTCTTCATCAAAAGAAATTCCTTGTTGTACAGCCCTGTCAAAGAGATATCTTATTCGTTTTTCATTTTCTCCTTCATAAAATCCAAGAGCATTCTCAAAAGTTGGTTGGAAATTGCTTTTGATTTTGTGAATTTCCCTCGTGCTTTGAGACCAGAAGAGCTTACCAGTTTTCATATTAGCCTCCCAGCCGCCAACTTGTGCAACCGCACTTGTTTCCTCGAGCATTTCCTTGGTACGAAAAAGATCCTTTTCGAGCTTATCTCTGCGTAAAATGTCGGATTTTAATTGTATATAAACGAAGATAGTAACACCAATGGCTGCAACTGCAGAAAAGAGGATAAATAGAACAGTCCATCTAGAAGACGTATTCAGATCTTCATTTTTTATAGCGAGCTGAATTTCCTCATATTTGACAAATTCGTTAACGAGCATACGACATTTATCCATTGTCCTCTTATTTTGTATCAGTTCTTCTGAGGTCATTAATACCCCCTTTTTACGATTTTCAATCAGTAAGACATAACCTTTCATCATTGCTTCTGAAGTCTGTAGCAGATCACTTAAGGTATTCATTTGTTGTTTATCTTTGAGATGAAATCTACCTTTTTGAGCAACGAGCAGCGGATACTCCTTTCTGCTTTTGTTAAAAGGTTCCAGAAAATTTTCCCTACCGGTAAGCTGATATCCCCGATTGCCTGTCTCAGCATCTAAGAGTATGTTTAGAAGATCTTTTATCAAACTGATAGATTCCTTACTTTTTAAGAAGCTTTCTCTATTCTCCATCTGGTTTCGTATGCTGATATAGGATGCTACGGAACTCGCAATCAGCAGTATCAAGGAGAGCACTACACCTATCTGAAGATTTCTAATAATTTTTTTCGGCATTGTATGGTTGTTTACAGTTAAGATACTAAAAAAGTGGAACATTATATACTCAGGTACAAACGTACTTTAAACTATCAAATATGCACAGCGATTTATAATAATCTCTAATAAAAAAACTGTAAACTAAGTTGCGGGTGTTATATTCATATCATTAAAAGCCATCGAAGCTGTATATTCCAAATATTTTGTCCTATCAAATCTATCCATATTGTTTAATGGGCCTATAAATGCACTTTGAATGGAAGACACGCCACAATATCTCAATATGCCTTTTTCCAATTGAACGAGCCCACAAGAATGATAAATTTCTTGATAAGTATCCAAAGATAAATCGCCTGATGTGGTAATAATTCTTGCTGTTTTTGAACGTAGCAGCCCCGTACTAATCCCATTTTTATCACTTTTAAAAGCTAATCCTGGTAGAAATAAACGATCGATAAAGCCTTTCATAATTGCAGGCATACCCACCCACCACAGCGGATGTATCCAAACCTGGTGTTGGCTCCATTGTATATCTTCCAATGCTTTTACCAAATCTGGTTCAAGATCCATCCTTTGTCGATAACCAAACTGGAGATTGGGGTTAAAATTTAATGCTCCTATGGCTACGTAACGTATATCAGCGCCATTTGCTAAGGAAGATTTAATATATGACTGTGCTAATGCTTCGTTGAAACTTTCGTTATCGGGATGTCCGTTGATGACTACTATTTTTTTCATTTCTTTTGACTTAAAATGCTGTTGGATAACTTGGCTGGCTGGTTGTAAAATGGCTTAACGTTTTATAAAGTGACTACTATTTTTCCGACTGTACGGCCGGTTTCGATGTGTAGATGTGCCTTTGCCATCTCGTCGAAATTGTACACATGAGAAATATGAGGTTTCAGAATACCTCTTTCTAATAGTGATGCAATTCGCTGCATATCAACACCGCTAGAATAAACGGACATGAAATAGCAGGCATGTAACTGCTTTTGTTGCGCTTTAAGCTCGTCGTCTTTAGTGTGGCCAGACGGTAATGCCACTATAGTTCCAAACTGTTTTAATACACTTACGGACTTTTGGAAATTATCGCCTCCAATGGATTCTAGTACAAAATCTATGTCATGAAGTACATCTTCAAAATTTGTCGTTTTATAATTAATGTGTTTATCTGCACCCAAGCTGAGGACGAAATCTCGATTCGAATTAGATGATGTTGCAACCACATAAGCACCAATATGTTTTGCAATCTGTATAGCAAAATGTCCTACGCCTCCTGAAGCTCCGTGAATAAGAACTTGATCTTGCGGTCTCAATTTTCCATAACTGTCAAATGCCTGCCATGCAGTTAAGGCCGATAGGGTACTGGCCGCGGCTTCGATATGGCTAATGCTATGCGGTTTCAAAGCAAGATGCTCCGCTGGAGCGGAGACGTATTCGGCGTACGCTTTGCCATGACCAACAAAATTGATCATCCCGAAAACTTCATCACCAATTTTGAATTGGTGAACCTGATCCCCTGTTTCTATCACTTCTCCAGATACATCCCAACCCAAAATCAATGGATCATGATGTGCTAAATCTTCTGCTAAAGGTGCTTGCCTGCTACGGACTTTAGCATCAACAGGATTAACACTTATGGCTCTCACCTTTATCAACACTTCATGTGCTTTAACACTTGGCCTTTCCATATTCTTGTAAACAAGGCCAGTTGTATTTCCGAACTTTTCTAATATTATTGCTTTCATTTTCTTACGATTTATTAGGCAAATATAGACCGATAAAAGTCCCTAAAACAGGTACTTTTACAGTATTTATTGGTATTTTTGCAGTATGCCGAAGGAAAATATTTATCAATCAATAGAAGTTTTTTATGAAAAGGTGGACCACTGCCCATTGCGGGACAGAGAATTTAATTTTTTTGAATTGATTTATGTTATTTCGGGATGTGGAGTTCACGTTGTCAATGGGAACAAGGTCGCTTACCATACGGGTGATATGTTTCTTCTTGCACCGCATGATCGTCACGAGTTTGATTTAGAAAGCGTATGTGAGTTTATGGTTGTGCGTTTTGGGGAAAGCTATATAAAGGAATACCAATGGAAAAGTATTGACCATTTGGAATGTATATTATATTATGCTTCTCATATAGCTGGCTCCGTCCTTGTAAATAGAGAAGATCAGCAAATGGTTTCTTTACTTATGCAGAATTTAAGACAGGCCATAGCCCATCAATCTATGTACAACGAGGATCTTATCCGTCATTTGGTCAATGCCGTCATTGTCATTGCAGGAAGAAATATTGCTGTGATGAAGCCTAATGGCATCTCCTCTAAATCAGACGGTCGAATATTGCAGATACTGGATTATATACAGGAAAATATTCGAGAGCCGGAATTACTGAAAATTTCAGCAATTGCTAATCAGTTCGGTATATCTCCAACTTACCTCGGTACTTATTTTCGAAGACAATGCAACGAAACCATCCAAAGTTATATATCCTCCTATCGTATTCGTTTGATAGAACATAGATTACGGTTTAGTGACAAAAGGGTTCATGAACTAGCCGATGAATTTGGGTTTGCAGATGAAAGCCATATAAATAAGTTCTTCAAAAGGCATAACGGGCTGAGTTTAAAAGGTTATCGCAATACTGTACACTTAAATATGGGAGAAGACTCCTAAAACAAATGCAGGCGCAGCTATGCCATTTTTTTTTCAGATGAAGGAGTATACCGTTATTGTCACGAATAAGTGTATGCACGTAGGAGAAAAAGGCTAACGCATTAATTTAACTCATGGCATCTACTACAATTTTACTATCCACAAATTGTTCAAAGCGTACAATTTTGCCTTCTTCCAATTCCCACACATGGACAACTCTTGCGGCCATTGCTTTTAATGTAATCTTATAAGTACCTGTGTATGTTCCAATAACGGCGATATGACTATCACTTACGATATATTTCTCCGGCGTAAACTTATAATCTATCCATTCTGTTGCTAATCGATAGAAAGCATTTTTCGAAATTTCCGCTATTCTAATATAAGTTCCGGCGTAAGGAAAACCCGCAGCTTCTGTCCATTTTTTCGCCTTCCAATTCAATTGTATTACCTTTTAAAACTTGAGGCAGCACCACGTTAGATGTAATTTCATTACCTAAACGTTCGCCCCAAACATCTAATTTTTTCTGTGAGGTTTGTATAATCTTTTCAACAACAGCGGGCACCGCATAAGCTGTTACTTTTGGGAAATGGTTTTTAAAAACTTCCAACCCGAAATAAAAATCCGGATCATTATGTGATACGTAGATTGTGGTCAGTTTTTTTCCAGATGCTGCAATTTTTTGGGCGACCGTTTTTGCGTCAGCCAATGTGAATTGCGCGTCAATTAATATCGCATCAGTTTTTCCTGAAACGATTATAGATGCCACACCAAAGTTGTTTTCCGATGCACTGAATACATCAAGGTTATAATTGTTTGCTTTAATCCTATACCTAATTTTAGGAACTAAATTATAATGATCGACCTAAATTAATGATTATAATCTAATTCCTAAGGGTAGTTTGTATTGAATTTGCTCAGCCGTCTGATAGATCATCTTATATCATGAATCGGTAGATTTATTAATGGCAAAAGAGAATATTTCATTTTTTAAAACTTTAAAATACAGGCGACCCCCAACTTATTTGATTGATAGTAGGGTAAGACAAGTGAATTTTTTTCCCTTTTGCTCGAAAATAATTCAGACAGTTTTGGAAATGACCAATAGGCAAGCTCTGTTGACAAAATTCCAATGCCTGCTCCTGCAACCACATCGCCTACCCAATGCTTATCATTGAACGTTCTATATGTTCCAGTGAATATGGCAAAAGGATAACCGAGTAAACTGAGCCACAAATTATGCGCACGATATTCACGGAACATAAAATGAGCTGTTGCAAAAGCTGTAGCTGTATGGCCCGAAGGAAAAGATAAATTATTTGAACCATCGGGTCGCTCTTCGCTGACTAGGTGTTTTGTAGGCGTCACGATCGCTGTGGAAATTAGCAAAGTGGTGGCCAAAATTAGATTACGATCTCTAAAGCCATGTATTCCTTTTATACCAATAGCATTTAAGCCATAAACTAAAGCTCCAGGCACAAATTGCGTGTAATTATCAAAATTAATATGCGATAGACTGTGCTCTCCAATTTCAAAACGCGTTGAACTGTTGATTTCTTGTATTCTTGGGTTAGTAAGACTGAGAATACCGTATCCAATGCATAGGGATGGTATGATCATCGTTTTGTAATTTGGCTTATACATTTTATCCAAAGAATCTAAGTTATTCGACTCGTTCCCAAACAGTGTATCACGACTTGAACAATGATGCATTCCAGACGCTAAATTAGCGAAGAGCAAACATACCATCGTGGTTAAGATTATGGTCTTCATTTATTTAAATCTTAGATTTAATGAAATAATATCGGACTTCATGCCCACTGACTTGGAGTAATGTCCGTACCGTAGTTCCAACATATCCAATTTACGGATACCGAACAGTCCATTTGGAAGATTGAAACGGACACCGGCACCATAGAAATTGCTGGTGAATTGCGATAAATCATAGTTACTGGTGTAGTAATCGTCCAATCCGGTGTGTTGCTGATAAGCTGCAAAATATTTAGCGGCAGTCTGACGGTAATACCGATAAAAAGGACTTAGCGAAACAAATGGTGAAAGCTTTATCGGCATTTCTAGACTTGCTGTGCTGGACTTTATTCCCCAGTCGTCTGTGTAATAACGATAATAGGCGCGCATGATGAATTTGTCGCCGAGGAAATAATTTGCCCGTACACCCAATGGAATTTTAAATCTTCTATCGGGTAAGGTTTCTTGATGCACCGTGCCATCTATAAAATAGACCCTGTGAAAGGGCAAACTCAAAAAACCTGATTGCTGTACGGCATCAGCCAAAAATTCCACCTGAAAATTGCTGTTGATAATCTGTGAATAGCTCAGTGAAAGCGCATAGGTATTTCTGCCGCTTGAACCATAGTTATTATCATGCTCGTTTCCATTCGACCCAAGGTTGTTGTTTAAGCGTAGCTCGATTGGGGTGACCAGCTTTACTTGGTCGAGGTAGGTTTGGAATCGTGCGGTGAATTCGCCCATTCTGTTTTTGGTTTTCTGCGCAAAACCAATATTGGCACCATAGGATTGATAGTCAAATTCTGAAGAAAGGGATATTCCACCCATCAATGTCGATCCCTTTTTTTCATTTTCCCGAGACCAGGAAATTGACGGGTAGATTCGATTGTCGGCATGTGAAGCAGAGGAATTGGCCTTGAGGTCGATCATATCTGAAGATGCCGAAGTGTAATGGTCCAGTCCGATATTGAATGTGAATTTGTTTTTCCGGTGTTTCTTGTCATATTTTAAGAGAACCACCTCGATATTATTGGAGATATCTGTTAATCTTTCTGAACCGATACCGCCTGTTACTGCCGAATTGTTGCCGTCCTGATGATAATAACTTGAGACAAGATTTGCCTCTTCAAAAGTAAGCTTCCTCGATTTTTCCGTGGGTTTGCTTTCCTGTGCTTTTGCGTGCAGCAGGCTCAGGAGGGCCGCAACGCTAAGAAATACTTTTTTCATTTAGTTGTGTGTTAAAAAACAGGAATCATTTTAATTGCAGCCACAGCCGCCGCCAACCTTTCCGGCGTTTGCGCCAGAAGAACCTTCTCTATAAGACTGAAAGCTGAGTTCAGTCTTTTCGACATTGCGGTTTCCCAACCTCATTTCAGCATCGTTGAGTTTATTTTTTTCGTATTCTTTTACTGTACTGCAGGAGGAGGACAGTACCGATAGTACAATCATAGCGAGGCTCCAGTATATCTTATTGCTTTTGTTTTTCATTTGAAGTTGATTTTATGAGATGAATAAATATGGTTGTCATCGTCAATGATGATACATTCTACCTGTTGAATCTGATTGATGAGCTCAATACCATTTTGAACACCCATGATGCTGATCGGCGTTGCAAGGGCATCTGCTATTTCAGCATTCGGGCAGATGATCGTAACACTCTTTATACCGCTTATGGGCATTCCTGTTTTTGGGTTAATGGTATGGGAATACTTTTTACCGTCTATCAGGACGAATTTTTCATAGTTGCCCGATGTTGCAATAGCAGTATCAGTGATGTTCATATAGGAAAAGGGAAGGCCTGCCTGCTCCGGATTGGCAATTCCAATGGTCCATGGCTTTCCATTAGCCTGATTTCCCCAGACGGTAAGGTCACCCGAAGCGTTTACCACACCCGCATCTACGCCCCGCTGCTGTAATATTCGTTTCCCCATTTCGGCCGCGTATCCTTTTCCGATGCCTCCAAAACCGATACGCATGCCATGCTTTGTTAAAAATACCGTACTTGCCTTATCATCGAGTACTATATTGTTGTAGTTCACTAAACTCAAATTGCGTTCAACAGTTTCTGCATCAGGAAGACATGGCATACTGCGATCAAAATTCCAAAGGGCCTTATCAATGCTCCCGTAGGAAATATCAAAATAGCCATCCGTCAAGCGGCTAATCCGCAGGCTTCTTTCGATAAGTTGGTAGATTTCCCGGTCAACTTTGACCGGACGGATGCCCGCATGACGGTTGATCAGGTTCGTTTGACTGTCTTCATTGAAAGTGGACAATAATCGCTCTATACGTTGTATTTCTGCAATAGCCGAATCAATATGGGCGTTAGCTTTCACCTCATTTTCATCCACGACTGTTAGCTCAAAATGATTACCCATGAGTTTGAGTCCACGTCGAAATTCTTTTTTCATGGCCGTGTTATTTGTTGGTAAACTGTCCTGATCTCTTCGCAAAAAGCAGAGCGATCTTCCCGAGGTAAGCCGGCCCAGCTCTTTAAAATTTTCCCATTGGCATCCAGTAACAGCGTATAGGGAAATATGCCCGTAGGATTATATTGATCTGCAAGATTCGCATTCTCTTTTTTCAGTTCTTCCGGCAGTTGATTTTTTTTGCTTCTTGGAAAGTCGGCATTAAGAAAGACAATGATCTGATCGTTTATAAGCTGCTTGAATTGCTCGGTATCAATGATGTCTTTATGCAACTTTATACAGGGAATGCACCAGTCCGAACCGGAAAAATTGAGCATTATAAGTCCATGTTGCGCTAGTGCCTGTTGTTTAGCAACATCCAGTCGATTCTGCGCGTGAGCGGTATAACACAACAGTGTTAGTACCAACGTATTTAATATTGTTTTCATAGTGATTTTATTAATCCTCTCCTTCGGTTGTGTTTTTTAACTGCATTAATAGGGTATAAGCATTTTTACTAACGATTTTTTTACCTTCGAAATCTCGACCGTTTAACACCTTAGCTAGGCCTTTTTGGGGCTCCTCAACGGATATTGCTGTTAGACGATAGTTCCTGTTTCCTTCTGAGACGAATACGTAACTTTTTCCTTGGAAATCTACGATACATTCTTCCGGCAGAGCCTGTCCCAAGCTCGTTGTCGTTTGGATTTCAGCATTCATATATACACCTGGTACCAGCTCCTGATCATATTTATCCAAATGGCAATGGACATCTGTCATGCCTGTAGGATCGACATCTTTGCCGATCAAATGGATTTTTCCAGCATACTTCTTACTGGGACTAGCATTGGAGTAAGCCAATAGTGATTGGCCTGGACGTAATTGTTCAAGATCCTTTTCATAGACTTTCAGATTTAGATGAGTGTCCGTTGGATTGATCAACTCAAAGAGGATATCGGAAGGATTTACATATTTTCCGATATTGACATTCACTTTACTTACATAGCCATCGATCGTGCTATAGACGGGAGCGCTTTTACGGATATTTCCTGCAGTAATAGTACTTGGTTGAATATGAATAAGTTCTAGCTGTCTGGCGATTGCATTCATAATTATCTGCTGGCTGTCCATTTCGGCCTGTGCTTGCTGCATTACTTTGTCACTGCTTGCCTGGCTCTGGTTGAGTTCTTTTTGACGTCTGTAGTCGAGCTGGGCAAATTGTAGTTTCGACTGGGCGGCAAGATAGTCTTGCTGCAGTTGGATAAACTGTGGATTTTCGACGATGGCAATAATATCACCTTTTGATACTTTCATGCCTGGCAGCAGGCTGGTACTCTTTAGGTATCCCCCCAAAGGAATACTTACAGACATCATATTCTGAGGCGGTACATCAATTTTTCCATTCAGTTTTAATATGCTGGCTATCGGCTGGTGTGAGAGCGTTACAGTTTCTATTTGGGTATTGTGCAGTTGCGCTTCCGTTAAGGAGACAAGAGTTTCGTCCTTCGACTTGGGTGATGACGGTGGCACATCTCCTTTATTACTCTGACAAGAGATGACAGTTGTTGTCAACATAAGGACGATGTAATGGACTATCATATTTTTCGTTTTCATTTCTATTGATTTATCATGATGTAATGAAGCTGAATGGCATTTTCATTGAGCTGCCACAATGCATCTGTATAGCTACTTTTCAGCGAGATCGCCTGATTGATTAAAGTGACAAATTCGAGATAGTCAATTGCTCCATTGGAAAACTGCTTCTGTGCTGTTTCAAAAGCTATTGTTGCATTTTTGAGTCCCTCGGATTCATATTGATCGACAATAGCAAGACTGGTCTGATAGCGTTGCGCGAATTCTTGGGCCCGTCTTTCAAGCGCAGATTGTGCATTTTGAAGCTCATCGCTTGCAATGGTTTCTGCCAGACGTGCCGTTTCGATCCGAGCACGCTGTCCGCTGGAAAATAACGGTATGGAGAGCCCTAACTGCACCGAATGAAATCTTGGACTCGCGTCGTAGATTCTGTTATCAGGCCCCGCGCCTTTAAAACTATTCAGATTGTAGCCTAGCAGTAATTGGGGAAGCAGCCTGGATTTTTCCACTGCAGTTGCCTGAGCTGCGATTATCTTTTCTTGTTCCAGTACTTTGAGTAAAGGATGATCGACTACCGATGACTGAACGAAAATAGCCTTTTCCACTTGGATAGGGCTGTAGGCTTCTGGTGTATTTAGCAACCATTGAAATTGCAGGTGAAAGACTTTTAGTTCATCAGCTACCTGTCTCAATTGGATTGTGATTGCTGCCTTTTGATTCGCCGCAGTTGCACTTTCCAAGGCATTACTTTCTCCTGCTTTTTTACGTAGTATAGTTTTGTCAAGGAAGCTGCTATAAAGGGACAATGCCTCGTTCAAAAGTATTTCCTTTTGCTGCCAATACAAGATGTTATAGTAGGTTAGACTGACAGCCTTTTTCAGCTCAAACTCTTTGAGGGTGACATTCAGCTGGCTTTTTTTCCATTCTTCGGTATAGCGTGCGCGTTGCCTTCTGTAGACAGCAGGAAATCCAAAACGTTGACTGATACTGATTTTTGTATCTTGATAGGCGCTATTGATCTGCCCGTAATCCAAGCTTAGGTCCGTTTGAGGAACATCAGCAGTGGATGTCGCTATCATTGCCTTGGCATAGGCTACACGCAGTTTTTCAATTTTTATGTTTCGGTTGTTTTGAAGCGCAAGTTCAATAGACTGATCTAAAGTGATCTTGGTCTGTGCTGTGGATTTTTCTGTTGCAAAAACAACAAAGGCTATCAAAAGAGGTACAATATGCTTTCCTTTTAATTTACGCGTTTTAAATCCGCTTTCCATCGTTACGAAAAGCAGTGGAAGCACAAATAAAGTTAATAGTGTCGCAATAAGGAGACCACCGATAACCACAGTTGCTAAAGGGCGTTGTACTTCAGCTCCAGCTCCGTTGCTCAGCGCCATTGGAATAAATCCCAGTGAGGCCACCGATGCGGTCATTAAAACAGGACGTAACCGATTTTCTCCACCATCAACGACAATACGCACAATATTACGGATGCCGCTTTTTCGAAGTCGGTTAAATTCAGATATCAATACGATTCCATTGAGCACAGCGACCCCAAACAGCGCAATAAATCCAACTCCGGCACTAATGCTAAAAGGCATTCCCCGCAGCGCCAATAAGAACACGCCACCGATAATTGACAATGGTATAGCAGTGTAGATCAATAAGCTTTCTCTAACAGATTTAAATGCAAGGAATAACAGTATAAAAATTAGCGCTAACGCAATAGGTACAGCAATCAACAAGCGCTGTTTCGCATTATTGAGGTTTTCAAAAGAGCCGCCATATTTGATGGAGTATCCAGTTGGAAGTTTGATTTCTTTAGCAATCTTAGCTTGTAAGTCATGAACGATACTTTGTACATCTCTACCGTTGATATTAAATCCGACAACAATCCGCCGTTGCGCATTTTCCCGTTGGATCTGGTTAGGGCCCTGTACAATCTCTACACGGGCCAATTGGGACAATGGAATTTGGTTTCCCATGGGAGTAGGTATTAAAAGGTTACGGATATCAGTAATGTTATTTCGGTCTCTGGCAGCTAGCCGTACGACCATGTCGAATCGTTTCTCACCCTCGAACACTAAGCCTGTTCGCTGTCCAGCAAAGGCAGCATTGATGGTTCTGTTCACTTCGGCGATTGAGAGGTGATACTGCGCAATGATGGGGCGATTATAGGATATCACAACTTGCGGAAGCCCGGCAATCGGTTCGATGTAAAGATTCTGGGTTCCCTGGACTGTTTCTATAATTTTACCTATTTTTTGAGCATGTAAAGTCAGGGAATCCAGGTTGTCTCCAAATATTGTGAGGACAACATCCTGACGTGCCCCCGTCATCAACTCATTGAACCGCATTTGGACGGGGTACTGAAAACCAGCGGTAATACCGGGGACATCTTTCAATGCTTCGCTCATTTTTGTAGCAAGTTCAGAAAACGTATGTGCCGAAGTCCATTGCTTCTTGTCTTTTAGGATAACCATCATATCCGAGGCCTCCATGGGCATAGGATCGGTCGGCACCTCGCCACTGCCAATTTTGGTGACTACTTTTTCTACTTCCGGAAATCTGCTCTTTAAGATATGGGCAGCTTTCTGTGTGCTTTCAATGGTCGTCGTCAGGTTGCTTCCCGGGAGGACGCGGGTATCCACCGCAAAATCACCTTCCTCCAGTGAAGGGATAAATTCACCACCTAGCTGACTGAGTACCACTACAGCTCCTATAAAAAGTAAAATCACCAGTGTAAAAATTGTCTTTGGAATTCGCAGTACTTTGAGTAGTGTGTGTAGATAAAACTTTTCCAGTCTTTTCATCAGCTTATCCGAAAGCGAAGGTCTGTTACTTTTTGAACGGAGTAGGAACGAGCTCATCATCGGAATATAGGTGAGCGATAAAAGGAATGCCCCCAATAGGGCAAAAGCAACCGTTTCTGCCATAGGCTTGAACATTTTGCCTTCGATTCCTTGCAACGTTAAGATTGGAAGGTAAACGATCAGAATAATGATCTGTCCAAAGACAGCACTGTTCATCATGCGACCGGCTGATGCTGTTACCAAATCGTCCATTTCAGAAGCGGGTACTTTGTATATATCTTTGAATCGTTGCTGTTGCATAAGCTGATGCATGACGGATTCAACAATAATGACTGCCCCATCAATGATTAATCCGAAATCCAGTGCACCAAGACTCATTAGGTTACCACTCACCCCAAAAAGGTTCATCATACAGATTGCAAAAAGCATGGCTAGCGGAATGACGGAAGCTACGAGCAATCCGGCGCGTATGTTGCCCAAAAAGAGAACTAGTACAAATACCACAATAAGTGCACCTTCCAAAAGGTTTGTCTGCACGGTGCTGATGGCATTATTGACCATTTTGGTACGGTCTAGAAATGGCTCTATGACGACTCCTTTGGGTAGGGTTTTTCGGATTTCCTCTACCTTGGCCTTGACATCCTCAATCACTTGGCTGCTGTTGGCTCCTTTAAGCATCATGACGACGGCTCCAGCCACCTCACCATTGTCATTGTAGGTCATGGCACCATATCGCGTTGCAAAGCCCGTGCGGACATCGGCTACATCCCGAATGAAAATAGGTAAGTCATTTTGCTTCCCTGTGATCGCAATATTCTGAATGTCTTCAATCGTGCCAACTAGTCCTTCACTTCGGATGTAAAGCACTGTCGGTCCTTTTTCGATGTAAGCACCGCCGGTATTCTGATTGTTGGTGTTGAGGGCATCAAAGACGTCGTTCATGGTAATCCCATAAGCATTTAGCCTGTCGGGGTTTACAGCGATCTCATATTGTTTGAGTTTGCCGCCAAAACTGCTGACTTCGGCTACCCCTTTAACACCCAGCAGCTGCCTTCTGACAATCCAGTCCTGGATTGTACGGAGCTCAGTCACATTATATTTACCCTCATATCCCTGCTCGGGGCGAATAACATATTGGTATATTTCGCCAAGACCTGTTGAAATAGGACCTAACTGCGGAGAACCTATACCAGGTGGGATTTCCTGTTGCGCCTGTTGGAGACGCTCAGCTACCTGTTGCCTCGCCCAATAGATATCAATGTTGTCTTCAAAAACAAGGGTTACCAAGGATAAGCCAAATCGCGAAAAGCTCCGGATTTCCTGTAATCCAGCAATATTACTGTTGGCCTGTTCGATTGGAAAAGTAACGAGCCTTTCAATGTCTGTTGCTCCAAAGGATGGAGCTATTGTAATGACCTGCACTTGATTGTTGGTAATATCGGGCACGGCATCAATAGGCAATTTCGTCACCTGATAAGCACCTACACCGATCAAAGCCAACATCAACAGCACGACAATGAGTTTGTTCTTTACAGAGAACTCAATAATTTTCGTAAGCATATCAATTTGATTCTGTTAAATCGTAAGTTTTGACAAAGACACGAATGACCAGCAATGTATTGACATTGAAAAATGCTTCCTTATTCCAATACAGAAACTATAGGCATTTACTGTCAAAAAAGATGCTGAACTGCGGATGTCTTTATCCTAATAAAAAGAGGAATGTATTAACAGAATTTTGGCGGTTGCCAGATGGAACTAAGAAAAGTATCGTCTATAAACCGATCGTTATGGATTGGAGTAGGGGTATGCTGCTTCGGTTGGGAGCTGTTGTGCATTTCCACTTCTATAGTGGGAGGGCAAACAAAAACAGCATAGTATGAAGCTGTATGCATCATGAATGGGAGCTTCTGATCTTCTTCAAAGTCGTCATCATGTGGATGGTTTTCCAGGTGATCTCCATTATAGTGAATCTTTAGAAATTCGAAGACAGATAGCTGTGGATTTTTCGCCTTATGCTCAAAATAATGCTCAATCAACAATGGAAACCGCAACAACTGCGCAATTTCTGTTGCAGAGGCGATATAGATCGTCAAAAAGCATATAGCAAGCATTTTTTTCATCCTATACAAAGTTATTAAAAAATAGTATTGAATTTGTTTTGCCATCAAATATTTTCTTGAATTTTACTTTCTACTCAAGCTTTATTGCACGGTAACTAGTTTTATTAGGAGGGCACTAGTAAGCTATAATTCAACTTAAATCTTTTTTATTAAAAAACCATTTGATTAACACGGTTGTTTTGTTCATATATTTTAAATTTGTCTAGCATATTATGGCCTTATGCACAACCAAAAATATCCTAAAAACGAAAACACTTTTCACTTCATAACTGATCAAAATTATAGGCTGATAGCTGATATGATTAAGGATGATTTCTTTCGGGTGCTCCTTAAGGCTAAATTGATCTGTTATGCGGAGATGGCCATATTAACTTTATTTGACAATAATCGAAATTTTGTCGGTACATACTTCCACGATGCTAAAGGAAATGTCAGTGTAGACAAAGTGTTCCTGGATTATATGTTTGATGATGGTATTCATTCAGAGCTTTCAGATCTGAAGAATGAACGATGTCTGTTGCGCAATTCCGTGGTTTTCCAAGAATATAACATCATGTACTACTTGGAAATACCACTAAAAAATCCAGATGGAAAGACGGTTGGTTTTTTAAGCGTTATGGATAGCAATGTTAGAGACATTGATGATAATCAACATACGGTCTTATCATTATTATGCCTCGAAGTGCTTGAACTGCTCTACGATAGGAATAGCCGTTTTAATCTAAGCAGTGAATTGGCATATGTAAAATCCACAATAGACATGACGAGTAAAGTGGCTAGGGTAGGTGGCTGGGAGTATGATTTAATAGAACACTCAATCAATTGGTCTGAAATGACTAGAACTATCCATGGCGTTTCTATGGATTATAATCCTACTGTCGAAACAGCAATTGATTTTTACAAGGATCCGCAACATAGAATGAAAATTGTTAGGGCTATGAATGACGCTATTTTTACTGGAACACCTTGGGATCTGGAATTGGAGATTGAAACATATCAAGGCCAAAGACTATGGGTTAGAGTCCTCGGAAATGCAGCGTTTGATAATGGGAAATGCGTTCGACTATATGGGACTTTTCAGGATGTTGATAAGCGAAAGCGTTCTGAGGAGGATTCGATGCAGTCGAAAAAACTGCTTGAAGATGTATTAAACGCTACAACTCCAGTAGGCATTATTGCAACTGATTCAGAAGGGTTGATAACACTTTTTAATCGGGGAGCTGAAAACCTTTTAGGATATCGCAGTGAGGAAGTTATCGGAAAAATTAGCCCAACATTATTTCATAGTAGCAATGAAATAAAAGGACGCGCCAATGAATTGGAAATTGAACTGGGCTATCCTGTTAGTGAATTTAGGGTATTTGTTGAGAATGCGGAACGTTATGGATCAGAGCAGCGAGAATGGATATATGCAAAAAAAGGATTTGACCCAACTTTATGTATCTGTAGCTGTTAAGGCAATTTGGGATATTTCGGACCAGATTATAGGTTATCTGTGCATAGCCACCGATATCACGAAGAGTGTTTTGCAGCGTGAAGAGTTAAAAAAAGCTAAAAAACTTGCTGACCAGGGAAGTGAAGCAAAATCTGAATTTTTGGCTAATATGAGTCATGAAATTCGCTCACCTCTTAATGGAATTATTGGTTTTACGGATTTAATGAGTCGTACAAAACTTGATGTTACACAAAAAGAGTATCTATCTATCATCGATCAGTCCGCTAATCTTCTCTTGGGAGTTATCAATGATATACTTGACTTTTCTAAAATTGAAGCAGGGAAATTAGAACTTTTAGTTGAGAAAAGTGATTTATACGAAATGCTTGCTCAGTTAACGAGTTTGATCGATCCTCAATTAAAAATCAAAAAGTTAGATTTTAAGTTGAGCTTATCTGAATCGTTACCGCATTATATTTGGGTTGATACTCTTCGATTAAAACAAGTGCTCATGAATCTACTAAGCAACGCGTTAAAATTTACTGAGAAGGGAAAGATTGAGCTTCTTGCTGATGTACTTTCTTCCGACAGCAACACCACAACGCTACGCTTTAGTGTTACTGATACCGGTATGGGTATTAAACCAGACAGACAGGAAAAAATATTTGAAGCATTTTCGCAGGAAGACGCTTCAATAAGCAAAACGTTTGGAGGAACTGGACTTGGACTTAGTATTTCAAATCAGTTGCTAAAAATGATGAGTAGTCAACTAAAATTAGAAAGTGAATATGGGGAAGGGAGCAAATTTTATTTCGAAATAACCATAAGATCCTTAAAAGGTGAAGTGTATGAGTGGAAACTTTTGGAGTCCTTACATATGCTGATTGTTGCCCGGGAAGATACCGACAGAGCTAATACTGCATTAATGTTAAATATGAAGAAAGTTAATGTGTCTTTAGCTGATAACGGATTTGAAGTTCTCCAATTATTAGCCAAAGGACATCGGTATGATATGATTATTATTGATCATGATCTGCCTGTAATGAACGGTATTGATACAATAAAAAAAATTAGAGAAAAACTAATCTACAATGATACTGAGCAGCCGATTGTTTTAATGTTATCTACCGTAGAAAGCAATGCCTCTGATAGTACTAAAAGTGAATTCACTCCTTCTATTAATAAACCCTTTAAGATCGATCAGTTATATTCTGTGTTGGTTGGCGTATTAAAACAGCATGTTAAATCAGTCAGATCCAACGATGAAGAAACCATTTTCTTGGAGTCAAAACACAAAATATTAATTATAGAAGACAATAAATTCAATATGTTACTCACCCATACTATTGTGCAGAATCTTCTTCCTAATGCTGAGATCATAGAGGCTTCCGATGGTGTGAAGGGGTATGAATTATTTAAGGAACATGCGCCAGATTTGGTATTCATGGACATACAAATGCCTAAGATGAATGGCTATGAATTAACCAAATTAATCAGAGAAAATGAGAACCAAGAAATTCGTACACCAATTATAGCGTTGACTGCGAGTAATATTAAAGGTGAGAAAGAAAGGTGTATTGCGTATGGCATGGACGATTTTGCGGTGAAACCCTTTGTTAAGAAAACGTTGACGGAGCTATTGTACAAATGGTTGCCACGATACTAAAAAAGTTTATCCATAATACGCATATTCATATATTTGCTAGACATGAGCCAACTTCTGATCAACGATATAAAGCAAACAATCGATGTTTCCGAAAAGGAAATAGAACACATTATGACATTCTTCGTTAGCGATACGTTTAAAAAGAAAGATTTCATTATACGAGAGAGCGATAAAGTGGAACATATGTACTTTATTTTATCGGGACTTGTAAAACTTTCGGTTATGGATAATCAGGCTAATGAGCACATTATATCATTTGCTATGGATGCCTGGTGGGAAACTGATTACCATGCATTCTATACCCAAACTAGAGCTTCGCAATCGTTGAGATGTATTGAAAATACCAGGGTTTTAAAACTTTCTTACGGGGGATACCATCGATTGCTGCAAGAAGTTCCCAAAATGACTCATTTTTTTCTAAATAAGGCTGTAAGAGGCCATACTTCCAGCCAGCGCCGGATTCTTTCTCTCATGACCTTATCTGCACAAGGAAAATACGAGCATTTCCTTAAATATTACCCTCTACTGCTACAGCGGATTCCCAAGACTACGCTGGCACTTTATCTTGGAGTTTCAAGGGAAACGTTAAGCCGCTTTTTTCGGAGCCCAAGTTATTGTGATTAATGTCACACAAAACATGCATTCATTTCGACGAACTTTGAACTTTCTTTAACTAAAATAAATAACATGGAAAAGAGAGTTATCAACCCTTGGCAGTGGCAGGATGCCAGAGACTATGTGCAAGCTGTAGAAGTTAAAAATGCACGGAGTACGCTGTATATTTCAGGACAGACAGCAATCGACGATGATGGAATTTCTAGCGACGCCGATATGAGAACCCAGATTTTGATGGCGCTAGAAAATCTTGAAAAAGTCATTTTTCAGTCTCAATTTGAAATAAAGAATATTGTTCGACTTAATGTTTACACAACCGAACAGGAAGAGTTATTTAAAAATTTCGATGTTCTTCAGCTCTGGATTAAAAAGCACCAATTACAGCAGGCAACCACCGTTATGGAGGTTAACAAACTTTTTGAGACACTCAAGATTGAATTCGAAGCAACAGTTGTCAAATAAAATTATTCCGCCCAGGAATTAGCGCTAATTCTGGGCGGAAAGGATTGATAATCGATCATTAATGGATGGATTTTTCCCGTGTTTCATTGATATTGTAATTTGTTACATCCTTTTTTAACTCACGGTAATACAGCTATAAAAATTATTCATAAAATAACCTTTACGCGCACCAAAACATTTTAGATCGTTTGATGTTATTTGGAACATTCAAGCGACCTTATTATGAAAATAGTCCTTTCATCGATTTCTCTGATTTTTTTTTCAGTAGCGCTGTTGACAAGCTGTTCATCCTTAATCAATACTGTTCAGGTGCAGACCTTGACTAAGAATTATTGCATGCCAAATGTTACCTATCAATCCATTCCAGTGCAACAAATTTCTAATTCTGATAGTATACAACTTGTAAAGCATCTCTCTCCACATAATTTTGTTCTGATTAAATACCTCAACCTATCACGCTCAGTACTAGATTATTTAAATAGTGATGATGATTCTGCAAGAAAGCTTGTTGCCAAACAGAGGATGATTGAAAAATATATGTTGTTTGAGTCCGAATTGAATGCCATTGCAGCGGAACTTGATTGTAATGGCGAACGCATTGATAAGCTCGCGAACTACATAGATGGTCTTAATGCAAAGAGTCAGACTCGACTTACCGTAGCTTCCATCCTTTTAGGTGCAGTTACGGCTGTAACTGCAACGACAGTAAATAGCAAGGAGCTCAATAATGGACTTAGCATTGCAGGAGGCCTGGGTACAGCTGCCTTAGGATTTATGACATTAAATCCTAAAGGGAAAAAGATCCGGATGACCCTGCAGCGAAATATGCTCGAAAGTATATGGTATCAAAATAATAACGCACAGATTTATCCAAGTTCCATTTGGGGCATTATATCTGAGAAGAATTTTAGTAATTCTAAAAACCTCTCTTTAGTCGAGACAACTCGCCAACGTTGGTTGCAGTATGGCCTAGATGATCAGCAGGAAAGTTCATTGGAGGAACTCTACTTTAGAGATGGCGGGGTGTTTGCAGCTGAGGAGCTTCATGATCTGGCGAATATGCACAATGAACTGCAGGCGACCATTCGATCAATTCAACAGGATATACGAAGTCTTATGCTAAGCATAACGTCGCTAAATTAATTTTTATTAATTTTATATCGAAATATTCATTCAACACGATTATAGAATGTGCTCATCTACTATATTTATTTTTTTAATTTTTTAAAATTTCGGTTCTTTGCTCAGCCTCGTCCTAATCGTGACGCAGTGTAATTAAGCAGCCGTTAGACAATAGTATATGATATTATTTTGAGGAAAGCCTAATGAAAATATTTTGGAAAATCGTTCAATGGTTGGTGCTTGCGGGATTTGTTGCTGTTGTCGTTTTTATAATGAATAGCTATCGCTATCTAATCTATGCCTTTATAATTACTTCGTTGTTTTATTTTCTATTAAAAGATGTAATTGCCAGAAAATTAAGCAATTCAAACATTAATAGGAAGGTACGGTATGAGATCAACGGAAAGCCCGTTAGCATGTCAATGAGCAAGCTTAGTGCCTTTGTCACTTTGTTATTCATTATTTATGCCTTAATCGTAGCGGTCTTTGCAGTAAGTCCGTATTTGGATCGGAAAGAATTTAAGTTGACTCATCCAAGTTGGACTGCAGTAACCCCAGTCATTCGAGATCTAACAAGTAATATACAACGTGGGAGGACCAAATGCGTTTATATCGATTTGGAATACCAATTTACTGCAAACGGTAGCTCTTATGAACAAAAAGTTAGAAAGGCTGAAAAGCGATTTTCATATTTTCCAATTTGGGGTGATCGGAGTTTTGAAAATATGCGTGTGGAATTGTTAAATAGAGCGAATAAGAAAGATAAAACAAAAGAAACTTTATTGTTTTATGACCCACACAACCCCAATCTGCAGCGTTTTTTTTTAGCAAATGATGCCTTTTACCCACAGGGCGCATGGCTGTACGATCTGTTGTTTGTGTTCTCTATTATACTGTTAATCATTATATGTATTTCGATGGTTTTTAGCTTAAAAAAATAATTTCGGCATGAAAAAGACCACTAGGTGAAATGTAGTTCCTTAATTTATATTAAATATTAACACCGAAAAGATAACCTACACCGGCAGAAAGGGCCATAGCTATTGTTCCCCACACTGTTATGCGGATTATCGCTTTCTTTATACTTGACCCTCCCGTTTTAGCAGCTATAGCACCCAAAAGGATCAAAAAGAAGATTGTAAATCCATAAAGCCAATATTCCATTCCAATAACGGGGGAAAAAAGAATAACCAATAAAGGTAAAATACCTCCAACAGTAAACGAAGCTCCTGATGCAAGTGCAGCCTGTATGGGCTTTGCCTGACTAATTTCATTTATGCCAAGTTCGTCTCGGATATGGGTAGCCAATGCATCTTTTTCTGTAAGTTCAATCGCAACCTGCATCGCAGTTTCTTTTTTTAATCCGCGCCGCTCATAGATCTGGGCAAGAATCTGCAACTCCTCTTCAGGCATTTCCTGCAACTCTTTTTTTTCTCGCTCGATGTCGGCCATCTCGGTATCTGTCTGCGAGCTTACCGACACATATTCACCTGCGGCCATTGATAAAGCACCCGCAACAAGCCCAGCAACTGTTGCCAGTACAATCGGATCTCGCGCAACACTGGCGGTAGCTACACCAATGGCCAAACTGGAAATAGAAATAATACCATCATTAGCACCTAGAACAGCAGCCCTGAGCCAGTTACTACGGTGGATGTAATGATTGTCGAGATAATTATCAATTGTTATCATACATTATTATATTGGATGCCCTGCTCCATTTAGCGGTCCGGTTCAATAATTGGATCTATTTCCCATAAAGATACTGAATAAAAACACTCAATTGCATTTCCGATCAACATTTAAAACAGTAATGTGCCAACCATTTTATAGTATTTGATGTTATTAGACAGGCATACGTATTAGAATTATTTTCTCAAACAGGTATTCGGAAAGTAAGGTAAAAATAAAGTCACGATATATGTATTTCAATATTATATTTTGCACAACATAGTTTTATTTGTAAATTTGATTTACAAATCGAGGTTTTAAACAAAGTAAAAATCACTAAATATAAAAAACATGAAAGTACTATTTGTAGTTACCTCCCATGATGATCTGGGAAATACAGGACATAAAACAGGATTTTGGGTGGAAGAATTTGCTGCACCTTATTATTCGTTTAAGGATGCTGGATTTGAAATAACTGTGGCCACTCCAAAGGGAGGACAAGCTCCAGTCGATCCAAATAGTGAAGTTCCGGATGCGCAGACAGCGGCTACCGAGCGATACTATAAAGATAAGGAAGTACAGGGTATTATTGCGAATACACAAAAATTGAGTGATCAAAAAGCTGGCGATTTTGATGCTGTATTTTATCCTGGAGGTCATGGACCGCTTTGGGATTTGGCAAATGATAGCGATTCTCAACAGTTGATTCTTGATTTTTACAATAGCAAAAAACCTGTAGGAGCAGTTTGTCACGCTCCTGGTGTATTTAAAAATGTAAAATTCGAGAATGGTGAACCATTTGTTAAAGGTAAAAACGTAACTGGTTTTTCTAATAGCGAAGAAGCTGCTGTTAAACTGACAGAGGTTGTGCCGTTTCTTGTAGAAGATGAGTTGAAAAAATTGGGCGGTCATTATACCAAAACAGATGACTGGGGTGTGCATGTGGTGGAAGATGGTCTCCTTATCACTGGACAGAACCCAGCATCGTCAGAAGCTGTGGCTGAGAAATTAATTACACTCCTTAAAAGATAATTTATAGACTATGTAAAAGGCAGTTTGTACTGCCTTTTATAATTTAACGGCAGCGCGCAACTGCTTGCTATTCGTAAGGACAATATGCACGCACTACACCTATGCCGGACAAAGATTTTGAAGCTGCACAAAATAATAATAAAATGAAAACTGAAATTCAAAAGAAGATAAAAGACGTATTTGAAAAACAAAAAGACTTTTTCAGAATGCAGAGTACGAAAGAAATTACGTTTCGCAAAATGCAATTGCAAAATTTCCGTAAGGTATTTACGAGTTATACTGACGCAATCTGTGATGCTTTGAATATCGATCTTGGGAAAAGCAGGGTAGAAGCGGAATATGCCGAAGTTCAGATAGTACTCAATGAGCTTGACGATATGATCCAAAATATGGAAGAATGGGTAAAACCGATCTTTGTCAAATCAAAACCGCATACCTCAGGAGCTGAAGTCATTAGCAAGTATATTTACGAGCCCTACGGTGTGAATTACATCATCGGTCCGTTCAACTATCCGGTTCAGTTGACTTTCAGTCCGCTCATTGGCGCCCTTATGGCGGGAAACACAGCTATTATAAAACCATCTGAAAACACACCACATGTTGCAAAGGTAATTGAAGAGATTGTGAAAGAAGCGTTTGATGAAAAATATGTTGCCGTATTTCAAGGCTCCATCGAAGAAAATAGCTTCTTATTGACTCTACCTTTTGATTATATCTTTTTTACGGGAAGTCCAAAGGTCGGTAAAATCATCATGAAAGCTGCCGCTGAGCAGCTCATACCGCTTACATTAGAGTTAGGTGGGAAATCTCCAACGATCGTTCATCACGATGCTAATCTAGAGAAAGCTGTTCAGCGTATTTCTTCAGGAAAATGGATCAATTGCGGGCAGACCTGTGTTGCGCCCGATTACATCTATGTACATGAATCCGTCAAAGATGCGTTTATAGACCATTTTAATTCTTATTTAAAAACAACTTACGAAGATAAATCATTAGGGAAAATTGGAAAGATCGTAAGTCAGCATCAAATCAAAAATCTAGCTTCTTATCTTGATGCGGCACCTGAAAAAGTAATCTATGGAGGTAAATACGATCTTGATACACGTCATTTCGAAGCTACACTAATGACGGATGTAAATTGGGATGATGCTGTGATGCAACAAGAAATATTTGGGCCAATACTGCCTATCCTGACTTATATTGATATTGACGAAGCATTAAATGAAATTAACTCCAGACCAAAGCCTTTGGCACTGTATGTATTTTCGGAAGACCAAAAATTTGCGGAGGATGTGATCGCTAGAACAACAAGCGGTGATGCCGAAATTAACAGTACATTGATCCACGTCGGTTCGCATTATCTTCCTTTCGGTGGAGTAGGCACCTCGGGAATGGGTAAATACCATGGTAGATTCAGCCTGGAGAATTTCAGTCATCAGCGATCAATTCTCCAAGTTAAGTAAGTTATAAATATGGAATTTTACATGAGCAACTTATCCATGAATAATGTTGATTGCATGCTTGAATAACATCGACTGCAAAATTCTTTAAAAAAATCCCTCACGCAGTATAACAGTTGCACAATTTTTGTTTAACTAAATTGAACTATTTGATCATATCTTAGGTTAGTTACTTAAGGCATTTTGCTCAGTCAATTTATTGGGTTCCTTAAAAGAAAATATGAAAACTGTTTTTATTCTAGAAGATGAGGTTGGTATACAGGAAGTGCTTGAACTTCTTTTGTCATCACAAAATTATAACGTAGTAACCTTTTCAACCGTAAAGGAGTTTAACTGTAGGGAGATGGATATTCAGCCGGATTTATTTATGCTTGACGTGATGTTGCCTGATGGGCTCGGAACCGAGGTGTGCCGAGAACTTAAATGCGACCCAATAACATCCAATGTACCGGTATTATTGATGAGCGCCCACGCTAAAATTATGAAAACGGATGATCCACATAGCGCTGATGATTTTATGAGCAAACCATTTGACATCAACGATGTTATTTCAAAGGTTGATAAGTTGACCGCACTCCAGGCATAAGACTGACTGAAGATTATAATGCTATTGCGCTTAATAGGGGAGTGGAAGGCTGAAGGAAAAGACGCTACCTTCTTTCTGAACACTCTCTACGCGTATAGTTCCATCATGAAGTTCTACTATTTCTTTACATAGATAGAGTCCGATACCCAAGCCCGCAGTTCCACCAGTGCTAATTTCCTTCACCCGATAATAACGTTCAAATATTCGTTCCTGATCATCTAATGGAATGCCTTTTCCATGATCCCGAATACTGATATTGATATTTTTACCATCCACAACGTAATCTGTAATTATCGTTGATCCCACAGCAGAATATTTTATGGCATTGCCAATCAGGTTATGGATCACCTGTGCTATCTTTTCTCGGTCCGCATATATATCCACAGCCCCAGAAGATTTAAAAATAAAATTATGGGTTTTGACTGTAACGCGAATCTCTTCTTCAATTTCTGAAAACAACAATTTGAAATCAAAAGCTCTTTTATCCATATACATCATGCCCGATTCTAATCGCGACACGTTGAGAAAGCCATTAATCATACTGGTCATATAGTCAACTTGCTTTATAGATTTCCCAAGCATATTTTGTGGTGCAGCTTCTCTTGTATGAAAGTCCATCTGCTGTAACATTTGAAGATAGGCCTTAAGCGAGGTTAGAGGTGTCTTTAGCTCATGACTGACCATGCCCATGAAATCGTCCTTCCGCTGTTCCTCTTTTTTTTGCTCTGTAATATCTCTAAGCGTACCGTTGAGACTCAATGGAATACCATTTTGATCATAGAACACTCTTCCATTTGCTTGAAGAAGCCTTATTTTTTTGTCAACCTTATTTTTAATCTTATATTCTACAAAATAATAGCCATCGGAATCTGTACTAACGGCGTATTGAATTGCAGCAATCACGCGATCTCTATCCTCTGGTAAAATTACTGATAAGGCCTGGTTGAGGTCCACATTTTCATTTGTTGAGAGGCCAAACCACGTCTTGAGCATTGAATTTCCAGAAAAATGGTTTGTGGCGATCTGATAGTAGAAAGTCGCGAGCTCACCCGCTTCTATTGCCAGCGCGAGCATCTGCTGATTATTCTCATTCCGTCTTCTTTCCAAAACCTGTTGAGTAATTTCTTCGAGGATAATAAGCACACCTGAAATATCGCCATCTTCTGAAAATATAGGCTGATAAACGGAATTTACGATCGCTTCTCTCAAGCCGTCTTTGTGGCGCAGTTTCACCGTGAATTCCGTATTAATTTTAGGCTGTCCGGTTTTGTAAACCTGCTTAATCCAATCGTTTACGGGTTGCCCCTGAAGCTCCGGACGCGCACTTTCATGCGGAAGTCCGATTATTTCTGACTCTTTGCGCCCCCAAATCTTGAGAATAGCGGGATTGGCAATTTCAATGAGATGTTCGGGACCATTTAACATGGCAATACCCACAGGCGCCTGCTCTATGATTGCTCGGATATACTCCCGACTATCTGCAAGCTGCTTTATATAGCTATTGAGTTCTTCATTAGTAGCAGTAAGTTCCTCAAGTGTAGCAGCCATCTCCTCATTGAGTGCCTGCTCTATTTCTTCTTTCTGCTTTATCTGCCGCAAAAACTCCCGGCGTGAGGTTACTTCGAGTGCGGTATTTAAGATACACCATGTTTTCTGATCTTGGTCAACGAGCGCTCTATATTCGTAATCAAAATAATCCAGTGTTTCCTTTCCGTTTTTGATCAATACGGCAGGCGCCTCAGATACAGCATACGTTTTTCCGGTATGCCACACTTCTTGTAGAAGTTTTAGAAACGGCTGTCCTTCGAGTTCGGGAATAGCTTCCATTAAAGGTTTGCCGATAACAGAAGATTCTTTGCCCCAGAGTGCCAACATACCGGCATTCGCAAAGCGGATAATCATATTTTCGCCGGAATATATAGCGGTAGGTGCAGGGGAGGAAGCTAAAGCCTGAATAATTAATTCAGCACTAAAGGAATTATCAAATGGGCCTTCGGTTGGGGAGTTCATACACCAGCAAAAGTATGGAAAAGATAATTTATATCCATGTATAATCGTACTAAAATGCGCTCTATATTTTGTCAAGAAACTTAATAATAGCTATCGTCCGAATTTTCTGATTTTATCGTATCGGTCTATCTAGATTGCGCATTTTTGATCGATAACATTTAATGCGATATTTCCGATTTCTTCAAAATGAGACTAAGTTCCTTTATTTTCTTTGATAGAGTTTGCCTTTCAGTATTGGATTTGATTAGGTTAATGGCCTGTTTGTAATGTTCAATAGCTCTTTCAATGTTCACGTTGGAATACAGGTAACCTAACAATTCATGATAATAATTGCTTTCAACTAAATTTAACCTTTTGGCTACAGCAATGGCCTCTTCGTTGCCATAAACTTTGGCAAAAGCAAACGTTCGGTTTAGTGCTGTGATTGGTGAATATTCAATTAAAATAAGTTGGTTATAAAGCTTTAAAATGTAATGCCATTTGTTTTTATCGGTCGTTGTAGTATGCCAATAAGCAATTCCCGCTTCGAGATGATATTTTGAAAGTTCGTTACCTGTTGTTGCATTTATCAGATAATAATTTCCTCTTTCAATAAGTGATTTATCCCACAGACTTTTATCTTGCTCGTCAAATAAAACAGCCTCGTTTTTATCATTTGTGCGCGCCATAAGCCGTGAACTTTGAAAACACATAAGAGCCAATAAAGCATTGCATTCAGGTGTGTTTGTCAATGGATTCTCCGTCAATAACAATGTGAGTCGCGTTGCTTCCGAACAGAGATCTATTTTGATTTGCTGTTTGTCTGATTTAGAAAAATAGCCTTCGCTAAACAACAAATACAATGTTCTTAAAACCATGTCCAATCGTAAGCAAATATCGGTTTTTGTTAAACTTTTAATTTGAAAATTATCTTTTCGAAGATTTGCCCTTCCTCTTTGTAGTCTCTTCTTAATGGTTTCTGATTTTGTCAAAAACGCATTTGCAATTTCTTCAATGCTAAAACCGCAAAGAATCTGAAGTGCCAGGCAAATTTGGCTTTCATCTGAGTTTACAGGATTACACACCGCAAAAATCATCGCTAATTGACTATCGGAAACCATCTGTGAATCAAATTCGAAATTGGGTTCAACTTGAAAGTCAGGCTGTATTTCGTTTTTAATTTTTATTTCAAAAACCAATAATTTCTTGAAGTAGTCTTTGGTTTTATTCTTCGCAACCACATAGAGCCAGGCCCTTGGATTTTCGGGTATTCCGTTGACGGCCCAATGTTGCGAAGCTTTTAAAAATGTATCGCTGACAATATCTTCTGCAATTTCAATATGCTTTAAACCAAAACTACGACATAAAACCGCCGTCATTTTTGTATACTCCAGGCGAAATAAATGAGGTAGAAGCTCCATGGTATAGAATTTTGTTACACACTCCATTAAAATATACAAAACTTTCCAACAAAAATGCTGTTGGAAAGTTTGCTTGGATTTCTCTAATCACGTTTTACAACTTCTCGAACTTCAATGCTTCCACCCACTTGGGTAAAAATTGGATTGTCTTTCGCTATTTCTACCGCTTCGTCAATGTTATCTGCTTTCACAACAATATAACCGCTGATAAATTCTTTAATTTCTGTATAAGCCCCATCTGTTATCACATTGTTGGGCTTCACCGTTTTCGCACTTCCCTCAAATGGTAAAAGTGTGTTGCCCTTATCCACCAATTTGTTTTGTGATGCAATTCCAGCTAACCAATTCATACGTTCCTGCATTTGTTCAGGAGAAGGTTTGAAGTCTGAAATGTCCTTTAATCTAAAAATTAATGCAAATTCTTTCATATATTTAAAGTTTTTATTATTTGCAGTTAAGACGATCGATTGACTAAAATAGGGACAATCTTGTGCTGATTTTAATACTAGAATATCAAAAAAAGCGCTTATAGCCAAGTTTACTTATCTCTTTGTAACCGCATTGTCAAATACAGTGCTATTCACAATAAGGACTTAAAAATTCCGGTGAAAGATTGATTTGATCATGAAACCGTGCTATAAAATAGGCAAAAAAAAGCAGATAACATACCTGCTACCTGCTGAACTTAATTTAACGAAGTGTTTAAGCTTCTACTTAATTATGCGATGCGCACATTAACTGCGTTAATGCCTTTTTTTCCATTTTCGAGATCAAATGTTACGGCGTCATTTTGACGTACATCATTCAGTAGACCTGATGAGTGGACGAAAATATCCTGACCTCCATTTGATGGTGTAATAAAACCAAAACCTTTAGTTTCATTGAAAAATTTTACTGTTCCTTGTTGCATTATATTTATTATTAAATTATATTTTACCCAAATTCTCCCTGCGTCTGCGAGTACTTAATATATAGCGCTAGGCATAAAGCAGTTAAATCAAATTGTAAACAAAAAATGAGGATGGTATTTTAATCGTATTGAAAATATCAATTTGAAGAAAGGAACTTTACCTGATCTGCTGATAACAAAAACTAGCGGCTGAAAAAGCGAAGACTGATAAGATGGAGTAAACTCAAAAGTTCAGAAGAAGCGATGGCAGAAGCCTGATTATTTCACTAAGGTACACAATGGTTTTAATAAAAACAAGTTATTTGTCTAAAAATATTTTCCTTGAACTATGGTCGTAACACTACTTCCCTAATATCTTTTTCCGATGATTCACACCCCAGTTGTGTAGCTCTTCAATGACTTTTTGTAACGTAAAGACATAATCAGTGGCCGTATATTCTACCAGCACTGGCGACTCATCATAAACGGTACGTTTGACGAGCTGGTGTTCTTCCAGATCTTTTAGTTCTTTAGCAAGTACCTTTGAAGAAATTTTCGGAATACTTCTTTCTATTTCTCTAAAACGTTTGTGGCCACTCATAATGGAAATAATGATGAGGATTTTCCATTTCCCGCTGATAACGTCAAGGGTGTCACGAACGGTTAGCATTCTCGCCATACAGTCGGATTCGGTGCTTTTTGGAAATTGATCTTTCATTTTACTTACTTTAAGGTAACTGCTTACTTTAGGGTAACTGCTTACAAAATGTAAGCAAATGTACGTATTTTTGATTTATAAAAATCTATTTCAACAATTAAAGTAAATTAAAAATGACAAAACAGAATGATTTTTCCCAGAATCCAGATGCAAGAACAAAACGTAGCTATTGGATCATCACCGGTATTACCATGGCGTTAATCATCCTGCCATCCTACTTCGCGCCACGAGAATACCTCATCCAGACGACGAAAAACTTGCAGTTTCCAGATTATTTCCCACTTGAACTGGATATCTTAAAAATCGTGGGAGCCATCTTCATTCTCATTCCAGCTATCCCGACGATGCTCAAAGAATGGGCTTATGTAGGTTTCGGGATTCTATTGCTTTCCGCAAGTCTAGCACATGGTATTGTCGATGGGCTGGCGAAAGGTATTGCCCCGCTTATTCCGTTTGCATTGTTGGCTGTATCTTATTATTATTTCCGTAAACTGAACTATGAAAAATAGTACACTAGCGGTACTATTATCCCTGCTCTTCATTATGACGTTTGGTCAGGAAAAGAATCAAATGCAATTAAAACAAATAAAAAATAGGACGATGGAAAAAAAATGAAAATAGAAATATGGTCGGATATTATGTGCCCTTTCTGTTACATCGGAAAGCGTAATTTCGAGAAAGCTTTAGCTCAGTTTCCCCATAGGGACCTGGTAGAAGTAGAATGGAAAAGCTTCCAGCTTGACCCAGCCATACCCGAAACACCTAAATATCAAAACGATATGTATATGTTTGTGGCCGACCGGAAGGGATTAAGTTATGAGCAGTCAAAAAAGGGGCATCAGGATCTGATCGAGTATGCTAAAACTGTAGGTCTTCAATTCAACTTGGATAAAGCATTGGTCACCAATTCAATGAAGGGTCACCGAATCATACAGTTTGCTAAAACCAAAGGTTTCGGTGAGAAAGCTGAAGAGATTTTATTTAATGCCTATTTCACAAAAGGCAAGAATCTTAATGATCAGAAAACACTGGTCGAACTTGGACAAGAAATCGGTTTAACGGAAGGCGAGATCAATACTGCACTGACAGACCCTATCTATATGCGAAAAGTAGCACATGAGGGCCAAGAAGCACAGAAATTAGGCGCTAAAGGTGTTCCTTTTTTCGTAATCAACAGCAAATATGCCATCGCTGGTGCACAACAGCCCAATGATATTTTACAAACCCTTGAAAATTCTTTCTTTGAGTGGCGGAAAGAGAATCCGCAGGCAATATTAGAAGTAATACAAGGAAAAAACTGTTCAATTGACGGCGAGTGCAATTAAAAACCATAAAATACATTCATTAAATCAGTACAAGTGAAAACAATAGCAATAGTTGGAGCAGGCGCTGGACTGGGCCTCTCCATCGCAAAGAAATTTGGTGAAAATGGTTTTCTGATAGCCCTTATTGCAAGAAATCAGCAAAAGCTGAATGACCTAGTCAGCCGATTGAATATATCAGGAATCGAAGCAGCGGCTTTCACGGCAGATATCTTGGATAAAGCTCAGATCGCATCTGCCTTTGATGCTATCAAAGAAAAATACGGTTTCATAGATGTTCTTGAATACAGCCCAATACCAAGTGTCCATAATTTGGCAGCAACTTTAGATGTTAATGAAGAAAATGCACTTTATCAATTTCAATTCAATGTGCTTGGTGCAATTTCATCCATCCGTGAAGTGCTTCCGGATATGTTGGCTAAAAATACAGGAGCGTTATTATTCACAAACGGAGGTGCTTCATTTTCGCCTGTACCCATGATGGGTAACGTAGGAATAGCGATGGCTGGTCTTCGCAATTATGTTCTTAATCTGAATACCGAGTTATCTGGAAAAGGTATTTACGCAGGTCATATCGGTATTGGTATTTGGATGCAGGAAGACTCCGCTGTACAGGACAAGATCGCATATATATGGTATGATATGTACATGAAGCGAGACAGAGCTGAAGAGTATATTTCCGAAGATAAGGTGAAATGATTCGAATTACCTAATAAAGCAATTGAGTAGGCTGATTTTTCTTGATCTAGATCAAGAAAAAAAATCTTGTAATGTGATAAATTTAATCTAACAAAAAGATAATACAATGGAAATAACAGCCGCATTAGTAAAAGAAAAAGGTGGAAAATTCGAATTGGAAAAAATAACGCTACAAGAACCTCGGCAAGATGAGGTACTAGTACGAATTGTAGCAACCGGAACTTGCCATACTGATATGGCTGCAAGAGATCAACAAACGGGCGCTACTCCTTTTCCCATCGTATTAGGACATGAGGGTGCTGGAATTATCGAGAAAGTAGGAGATGGTGTGAAAAACCTTAAAGTGGGTGATCATGTTGTTTTAACTTTCGGTTTCTGTGGAGAGTGCTACACATGTCAGCGTGGTAAACCCACTTACTGCGAAAATTTCCCGGCTTTGAATTTTGGGGGAGCACGTATGGATGGCTCTCATAGTCACCAACACAACCAACAAGATATTTTCGATAATTTCTTTTCTCAATCCTCGTTTGCAACATACGCAATAGCAAATAAAAGAAACGCTATAAAAGTTTCTGAAAAAGCGCCGTTAGAATTATTGGGACCGTTAGGTTGTGGTATTCAGACTGGGGCAGGAGCAATCATCAACTCGTTGAAAGTATCTCCGGGAAAATCAATTGTTATCTCTGGTGCCGGCGCTGTCGGATTGGCTGCTTTGCTGGCGGCAAAAGCATGCTCGACTGCGGAGATCGTATTAGTCGATATCAATCAAGAACGTCTAGATTTTGCGTTGAAACTCGGTGCAACCCATACCATTAACAGCCGTAATGAGAATGTGGTAGAATCTTTACAAAAGATTTCCCCGAAAGGATTTGATTTTGGGTTTGACACCACCGGTCGTAATGATGTTATTAATAATACCTTATCGAGTTTGAAGTCCTTGGGACAAATGGGTATTGTTGGTGTGGCCACAAAGCCCCTTGAAGTTGAAATGAATACATATGTACTTAAAGGAATTAAGTTGATCGGGATTGTAGAAGGGGACAGTGTACCGACCGAATTTATCCCAGAGATGGTAGAGATGTATCTGAATGGACAGTTCCCATTTGATAAATTAATTAAGAAATATAAATTCGAAGATATCAATCAAGCTATAGAAGATTCAGAATCAGGAAAGACCATTAAACCAGTAATTCTTATTGGTGAGTATAAAGGGTAATCAGCAAAGGGATAAGTCAGTAGCATTAAATGTTACTGACTTATCTATTAAAAATATTTATGTCCGTAGCATCATTTATTTATGGGTCAAAATCGTTAGGGTGAGAACTATTTAAAGCATTATCGGTTTATAGCAAATAAATTGATTACATTTGTTTTATTGATCTTATCGTATGAATTCTCCCAAAAATATTGATTCTGAGTCATTGCTCAGTGTACTTTTTCACTCACCCAATGCCACTGCAGTCTATCAGGGAGAAGACATAAAAATAATGACTGCCAACCTAGCAATGCTCAATTTTTGGGGAAAGGATAGATCGGTTGTGGGTAAAAACCTACAAGATGCCGTTCCCGAACTTAAAGGACAGCCTTTTGTTGATATTCTCAAAGGAGTTTGGTATTCTGGTAAGACTTACATTGCAAAAAACTGTTCCGCATTTCTTCAAAAAGATGGTGTACTCCAGGAATTTTTCTTCGATTTTGAATATAAAGCGATTTTAGATCAAAACGGTAAAACTGCATATATTCTTCATACTGCTTCGGAAGTATCAGAACGTATGAATGCCTTAAAACTTGCAGGTGAAAAGTCCCTTGCGGAAAAAAATCTCAACGAAAAGCTTTTGGCCATAAATGAGGAGTTTAAAGTAGTAAATGCCGATCTGCTATCTAAAAACGAGGAACTCATCACTTCAGAAGACAATCTTCATAAACTATTTTCGCTGTTGCATGAACAGCAACAGCTTTTCCGCATCATGATCGAGCAGTCCCCCGTAGCTATGGCTACTTTGAAAGGCCCTGACTTTATTGTGGATGTTGTAAATCAGCATATTCTTGATATCTGGGGCAAAGATCGCTCTGTATTAGGGAGGCGACTCGCTGAGGCATTACCAGAACTGAAAGATCAGCAATTCCTTGATATTCTGAAAAATGTTTATGAAACTGACGAACCTTTTTACGGAAAAGAACTCAAGGCCCTGCTTACTGTCGACGGAGAAACGCTGGAACGCTATCTTAATTTCGTTTACCAGCCTACGAATGGTCTCTCAAAGGAGGAGAAGCTTATTCTTATTGTTGCTACGGATGTGACAGAACAGGTCAATAGCAGAAGAGCAATCAATGAAATAAATACCCGACTGGAAATTGCGATGGACGCCAGCAGATTAGGATCTACCGAGGTGCAGCTAGCTACGGGGAAGATGCAGAGCACGGATCGGTTTAAGATGAATTATGGATTTATGCCGGAGGAGGATTTTTGTTATTCGGATCTTTTTGAGGCAATGTATCCGGAATATCGTGACAGGGTAAAAGAACTGGTGCAGGAGGCGATTCGCACCAATGGAATCTATAGCACAGAATATCCTGTCAAATGGCGCGATGGCTCTACGCATTGGATTCAGGCCCATGGACGTCCTCGTTACAATGATTTGGGAGTCGCAGACCGCATGGTAGGCATGACATTGGATATCACAGATCGAAAGCTTTTTGAACAGCAGAAAGATGACTTTTTAAGTATTGTGAGCCACGAGTTAAGGACTCCAATTACAGTTTTAAAAGCTTCCCTGCAGTATCTTGAACTTTTAAAGGATAAACCTTATAGTAATATCCATTCGAAAATGATCAACCAGTCCTTAAGAAGCGTGGAGAAGATGAACGATTTGGTTGCTGAACTATTGCAAATTCGCCGCCTTACCGAGGGACAGCTTGAAATCAAAAAAGATTGGTTTAATATGTTTGATCTTCTTCTGCGTACTTGTGACCATGTCTGCTTTGAGGATGAATATCAATTGGTTGTTTCGGGAAATCAAACTGCGAGGGTATATGCCGATGAGCATAGGATCGATCAGGTTGTTATCAATTTTGTCAATAATGCAATTAAGTATGCGCCGATGTCGAAAGAAGTCCATCTAAATGTCGAGGTATTGGAAAATCAATCCGTAAAAGTCTCTGTCCGTGATTTTGGCATAGGCATCGAGCAAGAAGCTCTGCCTAAATTATTTGACCGATATTACAGAGTAAGTCATTCTGGCAAAGAATATTCTGGACTGGGGCTTGGGCTATACATCTGTTCGGAAATCATCAGAAAACACGATGGAAAGATAGGAGCCGAGAGTGTCCTCAATGAGGGCAGTACATTTTGGTTTATCCTACCAGACCGCAAGTCATCGGAATAGGTTGGAGTGTCAGATCTCTCTGCGACCAATATAATCTACAGAAAACAAATTAAAACACCTCGCTTTTGAAATTATTGTTTATACAATATCGCTCTTACTTTTTGTAAAAATGAATTTATTTTAGCTTCTGAATGATTTTGCAGAATTACAATTGTTTTGTCGCTGTCCAAATGCCTTTCTATATAAGTGGAATACCCTGGCCAACCTCCAGTGTGATAAACTATTCGACCATATTTTTTCGAATTGACTACGAACCAACCAAAGCCATAATTTGTTTCTTTTCCATCGTTGGTTTTTAAAGAATTAAATATCAGATCCTTATCTTTTGGATCAATTAATTTATTGCCATATAGTGCTCTGTCCCATTTTAATAGATCCTCTGTAGTAGAATTAACTGTTCCGTCCCCCACGATTCCATCTAAATAATAGGTATAAAATCCTTTGCCGAAGCTATCTGGAAGCACTTTGTTACCAACACTATCTGTAACATATCCAAGAGCATAATTTTCTATTTTTTTAGGTTTAAATCTACTCCTATAGATAAAGGTGTTTCTCATGTTCAAAGGTTGAAATATATTTTCACTCAAAAACTTCTCGAAAGTTTGATGAGATACTCTTTCTATTATCAGAGCCAATAGCGTATAACCTGTATCACTATACTGGAATTTTGCGCCTGGTTGAAAGATCAATTTCGGTCTGTACTTAGCGAAGACGTTAACAATATCCTGGTTGACAGCAATTTTTGCCTTATCCCATTTTTCTTCGAAAATCTCCATATAGTCAGGAAGTCCACTCGTGTGATTTAGTAAATTTCGGATGCTGATATTATCATAGAAACCCAATTCAGGAATATATTTTGACATTGTGTCATCATAGTTTAGTTTTCCTTTTTTCTCTAACAAAACGATCCCCATGGCAGTGAATTGTTTGGAAACAGATGCCAGCTCAAATATGGTGTGGTTATTAAGTTTTTGGCCGTTTTTCTCATTCGCAAAACCGTAACTTTCTTCAAATAAGATTTTTCCTTTATCTGCAATCAACACATTTCCGTTGAACTCTTTCTGCTTAAAAAGAGTATTGAATAAACTGTCAAGCTGCTTATGTTGCCGTGACTGAGCAAAGGTATGATTGAATATTATCAATACAATTGGTATCAATAAAAATGATTTTCTCATCATGTATTATTTGTAATTGCCTACAACTTGGTCTTTATTCCCAAAAGACTGGATTAGATGGCCTATGCTACGTAAATATACTAATTGTTGACAACAACATTATCAACAATTAGTTGGCATTGATTATTCGTTTTTTTCGGTGGCTTTATTGCGAAGAGAATTGCATCTACTTTTAAGATTCACTTTTTTAATAAAAATCTTCTGAGCCAAACAGACCTGAAAATATTCTGAAAAGAAAGTTACTCCCAAATACCGATATTACAATTTGACGGCTAAATTAGCGGAAAGACGCCTGGGCATCATCTGGTTCACGTAATTACCCCAGTATAGCTTATTTGTGAGGTTATCCACTTTAAAGCTTATCCGAAATCTCTTGGTCTCATAACCCGCCACAGCATTCATGACCACATATTCCGGAATATAAAATTCACCAAACTGACGCGATTGACTGATGTAGGCTTTGCTATTATAATTACCACCTGCACCAATAGAAAATCCCTGCAAGGCCTTAGCCTGAAATGCATAGTTGACCCATAAATTGGCCGTTTGTGCCGGTCCCGTCCACTGACGCAATCCATCGATATCGGTGTTTGTATTTATGGAGTAAGCTTTATTGTAAGAATATCCAGCGATAACATTGAAACCTTTGACCATGTTAACTATTAATTCTGTTTCAAGTCCTCTACTGATTTGGCCGCCGTCCTGTATGGTGAAACCATTACGGGCAGGATCAGGTCGGAGGATATCGTTCACTTTAATATCATAATAACTTATTGTCGAATTTAATTTGCCATCAAGCACATTAAGTTTAAGACCGGTTTCCCATTGATTAGCATTACTTGGTTTAAAAACCGTTCGTGCGCCATCGGGCTGTATAGCAGGGCCATTGTTTGCGAATCCGTTCATGTAGTTTCCAAATAAAGATATCTTATCTGGTATAAGCTGATACACGAGTCCAAATTTCGGCGAAAGGTTTGTTTGGCTATACTTTCCGGTAACAGTATCAGCCGCCAGATCGTGTGATCCCCCAGATGCAAAGTGGTCAATGCGAAGGCTGGCCATGGCTAAAAAATTATGAGAAATATTAAAAACATCAGAAAAGTAGGCGCTATAAGTACTTTGTTCACTGATTGTACGTATGGGACTTAGTGTGGCTAAAAAAGCATCTACAGTAGCTTTCGAAATATGAGTATAAGCTGGATCTTTTCCTTTTAGTGCAATACGGTCGAACGGGTAGGCAATAATGAAGTTTTCATTCGATCGGGCGTTATAATAATCCAGCCCCACTACTAAACGGTTGCGATGGCCAGCAAGTTCAAAGTCACCCGTGAAATTTTGTTGAATTTCAATACTATTATAATTTGAGTTACTATATCGGATATTTCTATTCACACTGTCCTGCATAATTTCATTCCATACGCGGTAGCCGACACTGGAGTGTTTTGTCTGCGAGATCAGCGTTTGTGATTTCCATTTATCTGACAATTGATAAGCGGCTTCAGCGTAAATGCTAACGGATGGTTTAGACTCCGTTAAGTCGTTCCCATGATAATATCTCTTCCAGTTGATACCCAAGCTCTCTGTACTTGTTTTTGTAAATGACATTTCGGGAAATAGGCGATGGAAATCATTTGCTTTCTGTTGATAAATCTCCGCATCGATCGAAATTGTTAAACGATCATTCACTTTATACAAGAGAGATGGTGCAATAAAAAGACGTTTGGTAAAGCCTGCATCCATGTAGTTTCCTTCATCGTGGTAAGCAATATTTGTGCGCATCAGAAGTCCGGCATCTTTTGCCAGGGGGGTGTTAATATCGGCCGTAATTCTATTCAGGTCAAATCCGCCCAATGTATATGAAATCTCACCCTTAGCTATGTCAAAAGGTTTCTTTGTTACCCGGTTGATCAATCCGCCAAAGGAGGTCAAACTATTTCCAAATAAGGTGGCCGACGGGCCTTTCAATACTTCGATGTGTTCAATATTAGCGACTTCCAAACTATTATCTTTTCTATCCTGGATACCGTTCCTGATAAAACTGTTGTTCTCAAAACCGCGCATGTAAAAAGAGTTGCTTCCATTGACCAAACCCTGGCTCACACCAGTTACATTTTTTAGCACATCATTATAGGTCACGATGACCTGCTCTTGCAAAATTTCCTTGGGCACAACATTGTATACCTGGGGGTTCTCCAAATTTTTCAAAGGCAACTTTGCTACCTGTTCGGATTCTTTCTTTCCAAACCTGCGGTATCCCGATATTTCGATGCCGTCCAGTACCCTTTCTTTTAAACTTAATACAAAGTCTAACACCATTTCCTGGCCGTTAAGTAATGTGATTTGTTTTGACTCCATATCTGTGCCCAAATATTTGGCAGAGATTATATAGGTTCCAGCTTGTAGCTTAGTAAAGCTGTAATTTCCATGATTGTCCGTTTGGATGGATTTTTTGCTTTCGGAAAGCGACACCGTTACAAATGGCATTCGTTCCCCAGTTTGCGATTTTATTGTACCACGCACTGCTGCTGTTTGGCATACAGCTTTATGTGACGAAAGAATCATAAGTAGAATAAAAAAGATCCCTATGGGATTATTAAAGTTAAAATTGATTTTTGGTTTCATGTCAATGAAATAGATAATTATGACTACAAGGTTGTGTTTAATATTTATTTAGAACAAATATAAATAATATAGGTATACTCCAAAATACTATTTGAATTTTGTGAATTCAACAATGGATGCATACGATTAGGAATGCTGCAAATATGCTTTGAGTGTATCTTTCCCATCTGTTTGTTTCCAATACATTTTTTCTTTTCCCAATTATTATTGCGGCACTGATTACAATTTTAGGAAGTATCACACTACTGAAGATCATGACCAATAGGATAAAAGAGATGGAGTGGATCATCAGGATCAACGATCAAGAAACTATCACCGCAAGATTTAGAAATTATGTATATAATTTTAATATGACTGATATCGTGATGATTAAAAATATGGGTAATGAAGGTGTCCGCTATTTAACCATTAAAACTAGCGATAAATTTCTTAAAATAAGAGTCGGCCACACCGGTCAAAATATTATAGGTAAAATATGATATTAAAACAGCAATTTACATCATATTTAAATGTAGTTATTTATTCGAAACTGTAATGAATCATCCTTTTGTAGCGTAGTTTGATTTATTTTTCAATCGGAGGAAGACCGGCTGTCCATCGATCGAGGTAATACGCTGTGCCAACATGCCGCTAAAGCCCGATCCGCGGAGTGAGTAAAACGGATCTTCTCATCGGGAAAAAGCTGACATAGCGAAAGGAAAGTAAAGCATATAACATATCAGGTTTTACGGCCTCTCGAATACTGTCCAAGCGGCCTTTTTTTATAGGAAGTCACCAGAAGATCATTCCGCCCGCTAGTAGCATCAGTTTGGAGCGGAAAACGTAAGAATGTGAGAATAAAACCGTAATTTCATTGATCAAACAGCTTTAACATGACATTTCTATACCGATATCTTCGTGTATTTGCGGTGCTAGCTACATTCCTATTTTCTCTCCATGTTTTTGCGCAAAAACAATCAGGAGTGGACAGCAATGCGTTGGCAATTCAATTCGTTGAAAGACAACTTCCTGAGGGCGACTATACCGCGGTGGTGTTGGGTGTTCCCCGACCCAACGCAGCGCAGGTCGCAATTGTTGAGAAAATGAAACAAGCGATGAGAGCCAATGAAGATTGGTTTTTTAAAGCAATGAAGGAATTGAAACCAGGAGAACCGATACCGTATCACAAAAATCTAGGTATTAGCGAAGAGGAGTATGCTGTATTTATAGCTTTCTCCCAATCTGTCAAATTAGACAAAATAGGGCTTATGGAGGTCAAGATCGTGCGTAAGGAAAATAGTTTACATTTTGAACCGAAAGACTTCGGAGACTATTTAAAATACCTAGTCGTCAATTTAAAAGATCACAGACTCAGAGTTGATAGTGTGGGCTTAGAATACAAAGAGCAGATCACTATGGATGCCAAACGGACAACATTGGTTGCAGGGCCTTGGGTAGGTTACTCCTGGCAACTCGAAGAAGTTAAGAAAGAAGGAAAACTAATTTCAGATCCGAATAAAGTAGTTCCTGCAGAAATGGGAGAACTGGATATAATATCTATTAAGGTAATCATTGGCAAACTCGATCATAGCAATCAGTGTTTTCTGTATCTCAAGAGTAACATTGTAAATAAAGGACATTTGCTTGCAAAACAGGATTTAGCTCTTTTATTAACGAAAAAATAAGCCAAAATCCAACGTTATGTCTAACTCATCCACTCATCCGTAGTAGTATTGACAACCGCAATACCGTTTCTGATGTTAGCTTTAAAAGATTAAGAATGCAAAAAAAAAGGAACGCCTAAATGCGCCTCTTTACAGCGCGGCAAGGAGCGGGCATTGCTTTAACACATGAATTACCAATTATCAATATTGGCGGATTTATCAAGAATGGATTTTATCAGCCCATTAAAGTATGCGTTTACGAATTGATGGCGTTTCTCTTTTTTGGGGTTACCGTTGCCTTTGAAATAAAATTTCTCCACGTTCATTTTATTCCAAGTGCCATTGTAGTTCATAATTTGGGCACTGAAAGTTGGACTGTTGATTCTTATTTTTCCATCTTTAAACAAAAAAGACAAGGTGTAATCGACATCATAGTAGGCAATAGCGGATGTTTTAAGTCCTCTATGTTGGTAAGCTGCTAAAGTTATCGCCTGCCCGGGAACCAAAGTCAGGCCTTCTTTGGGATTTGAATATAAGCTATTGATCGACTTTAATACATTATCGTAAAGTTCTTGCTGTTTAGCGCTAGGAACTTCTACTATAGTATAATCTAGATTCTCTTTAGAAACGAAACCTGTTGGAGCTAGGGTGAAATATTGTGAAAATGCTAAATTTGTGAACAGAAGCAAAAATATTCCGGTAATTATGTAATTTTTCATATTAAATCGTTCTAAAGGGAATTAACTCAACCAACTTTACAAAATAATTATTTAGTTTCCTCAATTTACTTCTTTATAAAAGAAAATCCAAAATTAGAGGGCTGGAGAATTGAAATTTGTATATCAAAATTTGTGCCCCCTGCAAAAATGGAGCATTTAAAAGTAGAGAATTCGGACTCGAATTACTAATTTAAAAGGGATGAGAACAGCAGCCTCATTCCAATTTAAGTTTATGAAAGGAATATTTCACTTAATTTAGTTAAAACTCAAGAGTTTTATCATATTAATCAACAAAATGAAATCAAAAAAAGAGATTGTACTGAATATTCCTAAAGACTGCGATAATTCCCCCAAAAGAAGAATTATTAGGGATTTTGTAGTTGCCTTTTATAAAAATGATTGGCAAAAAATTAATGAAATGCTTGAAGACAAATTTACTTTCAAAATTATCGGCAATAGAAATATAGAAACTGATGATGAATTTGTAAAATACTTACATAGTTTTATTAATGTAGTCGAACTGAACATAGATGAAATTCTAAGCCACGGTAAATATGGTGCTTGTAATGGAACGATTAAATATAAAGCAAAAGAAGTAAATTATGCATATTTCTTTGAGTTTCAATCTGCAGGGAAAAATACCATTAAAATAATTTCCGAGTATAAAGTTATCAATCAATAGCTAAAATTCTCAATAATTCGAAGGGGATTGATTATGGGACAAATCTCACACGCACTATAGCAATGGTAACCAAGCATGTTTTTTTTTGTGCTAATTATTTTAGTGTTTTTCAATTTATTATTGTATATTTACTTGATAACCAGTTAATAAATAATATGGCTAGATCAAAAAAACATTTGGGTAGGTATGTAGATCCACGTACCGATTTCGGTTGGAAATTTTGTCAATAAACAATTAGCACGAGGTAAGAAGGGCAGTGATTATTACCTACCAGAGGTTTACTTTATTGGTATTTTGGAATTTGACATGGATAGAAATGGAAGCTCTGGTGTATCCCGTGTCACAGGGCGGCCTTATTTCTATGATGTGGCGCTGTGTGACAAATTGACCAAAGAGATATTTTATGATAAATTGGGATATAAAATGATTTCGCTTCCATTATTTAATAAACAGCCAGAAGAACTAAAGACAGTTATGGATCAGTGGTTGTACTTACTTAAACATTTGAGTACCATGGATAGATTACCATCATTTTTGGATAAAAGAATATTTGGTTTTATCTTTGAGATAGGAGAGATAGGCAAATTAACGGAGGAAGAACTAATGTCATACGAAGCAAGTTTAAAACATAAGCGTGATGCTGAGAGCGTATTTAATTCGGCCAAGAAATCCGGAGAAGCTTTGGGTCACGCTAAAGGCCTAGCAGAAGGATTAGCAGAAGGACTAGCAGAAGGAGAACGTAAAAAAGCTCTTGAGACTGCTAAAGCATTTAAGGAAATGGGGCTACCTATAGCTGATATTGCCAAGGGCACAGGACTTTCTGTCGAAGAGGTCCAAAAACTCTAAGTTTCTTTATTTAGGATGACAGCACCACACCGATAGATGAGTGGCCCGAGCCCATTAAATTGGTTGACACAGTTTATGTTAATTATCATTAAAACACCCCCATATTTTCTCACTAGAATGCCACTACCATAAGTTTTTGATTAAGGTTTAACTTGTCGGAGTATTAAAGTCCGACATTATGTAGAAAGTGTCAATGTATAATACGATAGAAACACTGTTATCCCATAAGAAATCAATACGGGAGATAGCCTCAGAATTTTGGTGTGCCGCAAGACCGTTTCACGGATATAGAAACCCTTCAGCGTGGCCAAGAGGAACCTTTGTCCTAGGTAAGACCAAAGCTGCTGGACGATTATCTCGATGACATTCAGACATATAAGGAAATGGGGCTGAGTGCCCTACTTATCCACCAGCGCCTGCATGAGCAGCACGGCTTAGATGTATCTTATCCTAGTTTAGCCACGAGTAGGGTGCTTGCACGATTAGGCAAACGGAACAATAAATAGGAACAAATAAGGCGCACTACAACGTACGCCTTATTCTCATATGCAAAAAAAGCAAAATTCGAAAATGTTTAGCTATGAAACATTTTTGTAGATACCGCAATTCTGTTCCAAAAATTCATCTGATTGATGGCAACAATCATCTGAGCGACCTGATGGTCGTCAAAATATTTCTGAACTTCTTGAAAGACGGATTCACATACTCCGTTTTCAGAAATTTCTGTTACCTGGTCAGCCAATGCTAAAACAGCTCTTTCCTCATCATTAAACAATGGGCTTTCCTTCCATGCTGTCAGAGCATAGATACGAGATTCCGTTTCCCCTAATCTTCTGGCATCCTTTGTATGTATCTCAATGCAAAAAGCACATTTGTTGATTTGCGAAACCCGAATCTTGATTAGCTCACGAAGGTTTACGCTTAGGTTTGTAGTTGATAAATATTTTTCCATAGCATATAAGATTTCATACACTTTTGGTTCCAATTCCTTAATGTTGATGCGTTGTTTCATTTTGTCTATTTTTCGTAGTTAAAAAGATATTTCTGTTTTCCTCCTGTTATGCTCATATTTGATTTTATAATCCATTGTTTGAGTAGTGCAAAGTTGAATAAAGATAATTTGATAAAACTTAAACAGGTTTAAGAAATGGATTAAGATCATTTTTTACCTATCAGGATATTAATAGATTACTTTATTTTCTTAAATTAGGTAATTTGAAGTAATGAAAAATATTAAAATGGATACTTTTAAATCAGATAACCCTGCCTGGTATTCACTAAATGAAGCACATGAGGAATTCGCAGTTAATTATGATGGCCTAAAGTTTTACCAACCTGCTTATTGTCCATTTGGAGGGGTATTTACTGACAAATCGGTTGCGCTCAATATAGCAGATTATGCTTCATTCACAGACTATTTTTTCCTAATTGGCGATGAGCCTAAGATTGATCAGAACGTCAAAATTGATGGTGAACTTGTATGCAATCAGATGTTGAGAAACCAATTGATTTAGAATCTAACACATCCAAAATTCCCTATTTGCACGTTGCTTCTGATAATGCGAATGCGATACGCTTATATCAAAAGCTGGGGTTTGTATCTAGAAGAAAATTAAGTTTCTGGAAGATGAGTTGCATTTTGCGATAGAAATTAAATATAAGGATACGTACTATAGAGAGTAATTAACAATTACTGATACGTACTGTTATACGAACTGAATTTTTAAAGAACTAGTGATATATGAAAGAAAACGTAAGAAAATATTTAGAAGAGCATGAGCTTAAGCTACTTGCTGATAGTCAAGTTATGGCAAAAGAAATACTGCGGAGACATAGCCTAGATAAGTTTGAAGATTTTTATGAATTTATGAGTGTTTACGGGGGTGACCTCGATGGGAAACTCGGCTACATGTTTGATATTATACAGGATATAGACGATGAAGAAGGAGTGACCGCATCTTTGATCCAAAATGGCGATATACCGAACAATTACATTTCCCTACAGGATTTTGACTATGAGCATTATTTGCTTTATGATAAATCTAATAATCATGTCGTTTTGGTGTATGACGCAAATAGCGATAGACTAAATAGGGGTGATTTTGATCAGGAATGGACCACATTTTCCGATTTTTTACAGTGGTTTTTTGAACTGGATCATGATAAGTAAACTTTAAACCATTTAACATACTCCTTTACATGCTCAGCACTGTGCATTACGAAAATTATCCGGAAGTGATAAAGTTCTAGTAGAGAAAGGTTGAATGTAAAATTCATGTTGGATTAACGCCCGCATTTGTATGCTGGCGTCCTGACCTTGGGAATCCCAAATGTTTTGAAGAGTCTTATTCAACTCACTTAGAAATAGATCTACCATCAATAACAATAAACAATTACTGATACGTATTGTTATACGAACTGAATTTTTAAAGAACTAATGATATATGAAAGAAAACGTAAGAAAATATTTAGAAGAGCATGAGGTTAATCTACTTGCTGATAGTCAAGTTATGGCAAAAGAAATACTGCAGCAATATAGGTGTGGCAATCACTAAAAATAAATATGTATAGAAACTAGAATAAAGCCATGCCTATGTTACGTGTTATTATTACCTGCATATTATTTTTCCTCTGTCTTACACACCATGCCCAAAATAGTAATACATCTTTTGGTCGTGATTCAATTTTAATAAATAGTATTGAGAAAGGCGCTATTCAAAAAATAATTACAACACCAGATAGCATCCGTGCGTTGAAAAAGAGATTAAAGTGTGCTCTAGAAAGAGATGTAGAAAGACCATTTATGTGGGATCTTTTTGTTTCATCTAATGACACCTTGCTGCAATTTTATAATTACAAAGATCTGGTTATCGACGGCACAACGTTTAAAGCTTTCTATTTGAGAGTAGATTATGAGGATGGAGATTATCAGGCAATTCTGCTTGTTAATGAGCTACCTTTTATAGAATACACGAGTTTGTTATGTTACGAGGTACTTCATTCAGAAGAAACCTACCGGCGTTACAGCGAGATTAAACAAAGTCTGGTCACTATTCATTTAAAAACCGAAAAAGCTGATAAAGCTTTGAAGTATGAGGTTAAGGATGGTTTGTTCCTTGATTACTTAAGCACGCCATCGGTTGATAAAAAATGGGGAGATTACCAGCTAAAGGGCCTAACCAAAGATCACCTGAAAAATGGCTATTGGATTGAAAAACGGTATGACATTATGTTCAATAAAAATATGGTCGAAGATGGGCATTATATCAACGGTAAGCGAACAGGCGAATGGAATTATTCTGAAAATGGGCCTGTCCAACTCATTAAAACGTATCGCGATGGTCAATGTATCTCTATAAGATACCCATAACAAGGAATACGAATGGCCTTTTATTATTTCGATGCGAAAAGATGCCGGGCAGAAGGTACCTATCTGGTCCGAAGAAAAGGGCATGAAGGATTTGCGTAAACAATAATTAAAGCGGTATTTCTTCTACCAGAACTTCATTTCCAGCACTATCATAGTATGCACAGGTCAACTTGTCTAGAAGAACAGTCCATTTTTCGATACCACATTTCGCGCACATCTTCATAAAACTTGCATAGTCTGTTTTGCCTTGCTGGTGATCTTTTAATCCTTGTTTAAATTGTTCGGAATAAACACTCGAACCGATTGTTAAGAATTCGTGATTGCCGGGAGAACTGGTTTTATAGCGATTATTGCCATAATGATCCGAGTGTCCATCGGCAACAAAAACATCATAAGAGGTAACGCCCAATTTTTTGATATCCTGAATGTAGGCTGGAAAGTCTGCACCTGATTTCACTTTAATGTGAGCAGCTTCAATTTGTTCTACTGTAAACATTTCTCTTTGATTTATACGCGTTAACTTCCCTATTGAAGCTCAGAATCTAATACCATCCTATTCAATAGAATAGTAAATATACTAAAAGAATCGGACTGGCAAATCAACGAGATTCGGGTAAAGAATTGCTCGTAATAGAGCAGGTAGTACGAACGATGCTACATTTGCAGCGAGTGGCAGATAAGTGCATATTTGATGGTTATTTTAATATATGTAATTTTACATGTAAAAAGAGGTTGGCTTAAACGGCCGAAAAAGCGAGTCGGGTGCACGGTATGATTTTTAAAGAAGATTTTTTAAGTGAATATTTTGGTCTTCTGCAAAGTGATGCAGATGAGGTAAATTGTTGTGTGATCAGTTTAAAGGATTATAAGTATGCTATTGACGCCGTCAAGTTGAATTTTTACCTGGCTGTTTTATGCAGTCGGGGCGAATGCAATGTTACTGTTGGACACCACGATTTTTCAATAAGTTCATCTACCATATCCATCATTCCTCCACAAACACTATTTTCCATTAAAAATTTTTCAGAACCTTTTGTTGCTGATTTTTTGTTTTTTAAATCCGACTTTGTCAAGACAGGATTTGTAAAGAGTGAGGTCATGGAAGAGCTGCTGCTGATTAATCCAGATTATCCGCCGATATTCGATCTGGAAGAAACAAAATTTCAGGATTTCTCGTATAAAATCGCGAAGATAAAGGTCGAAACAGAAAATCAGTCACCATTTTGTCTTGAAGTATCAAGGCTATATATCCTGCAGCTTCTATACGATTATAATAGAGTATGTGAAATGTGCTTATTAAATTCGGACAAGTTAATTAATCGGCAGTATCAAATCATGTATACGTTCAGGAAACTGGTAGATAAAAATTTTCATCAATACAAAACAGTCAAAGAATACGCAGATCTCATGTATCTATCTTCAAAATATCTGAGTGAGTGCGTGAAAAATCAGACCGGGGTATCTGCTCTCGCTCTTATTCGAAACAGGATTATGCTCGAAGCGGAATTACTCTTAAAATATTCTACGCTTTCTGTAAAAAATATTTCTGATAAACTTGGTTTTACGTCCACTTCTTCTTTTTCCCGTTTTTTCAAAGCCGCAAAAGGAGTTTCTCCCATACATTATCATAAAAAACCGAAAAATTGACAACATAACCGGAACTTCCGTGATTGTTTAAATATGTTTTCATTTGGAAATTTGTGGGAAGAAATTAAAGCAAATTTTATGAAAAAATTATTGATAACAATGGCATCTGCTACTGCCTTAGCTTTTGCTGCATCCTGCACCCAGCAGCTAGATAAACAAATTTCGAATGGAAATTACAAGATGAAAGCCGTACAGTTCAGAATAGCGCGGCCTACCAACAACTTGAATGAAGTAGTTAAATTTTATAATGATATCCTGGGAATGGAAATAATTGGAAAATTTGAAGATCATCTGGGTTACGATGGTGTGATGTTGGGTATGCCTGACAAAACCTATCATCTGGAGTTTACCCAGCAAGCGGAAAAGTTTCCTTTACCTGAGCCGACGAAAGAAAACCTACTAGTCCTTTACTACGATAATGAAGACGACTATAAACGCGCAAATGACCGTTTCAAGAATGCGGGAATTGGCGCCGTCGAACCTGAAAATCCTTACTGGAAAGATAAGAGTGTGACGTATGAAGATCCAGACGGATGGAGGGTTGTACTGTTTAACGGAGTATATAATCCTTAGTCAGTAATCGAGCAGTCTATTTATATAGCTAGTCGCAGCGATTTTTATTTTTAGCCTCGTATTATGAACGATAGACCAGCGCCAAAAAATCAAAATTTCTTGGCGCTCTTTTTTGAAATGTCTATTCTTTTTCGAAAATTGATGGCAATAATTGACCTGCAATATAGGTACAGTTCAACATGATCGAATCGTCACATTTAACCAGTAATATGTATTACATCTTTATTCATCCACGATGGAGATTATCCGTAACATCATTGTAATCACCTTTTCTTTAGTCAAAGGGATGACATTATGAACAATCGTATAACCTTCCACAAAAGGAATAAGGAAGTTCACAACATCTTCAGGCTTGCGGCAAAATTTGGATACCAAATTAATCATCCAAAGACAGTATGTTTTATAATATGCTTCTACTGCGTGCTGCAAATCTTCATTTCTAGCTGCCAAAGTCCATATCTCCTGAAACATCAATGTTTGATGGCTGGATTTGCTATCAATTAATAACATGCTCAATACCTTTTCCAAAAAAGTATCTTTATCGGGCACGCTATTCTCGGTTAAAAGTTTTATGGCCTGGGTAAGTTCTTTTTTACAGCTTTCAAAGTAAAATTCAACTGTGGCAATGAAGAGGAGGTCCTTATCCTTATAATAATATTGAAGGTTACTGAGCGAGATATTAGCATGTTTAGCAACCATTCTCATCGATAGTTTTTCGGCTCCCTGTTCAGTTAGGATCGCTATTGTTGTGGATAAAATCTTGTGTAACCGCTCTTCCTTTTTATGCATTCGACAAATTTAAAAATAAAATATCAAAAAATATTTTTATATAGGTCAAATGACCTATATTTGTATTAGGTCGATTGACCTATTTTAATAATGCAATAGGATAATAGCAAAAAGATATACGAACATGAAAAATGCATCAATTTTACACACAGCCAATGAATTTGTATCCAAAGGAGACCATGAAGGGTTCTTAGCCTACTGTACTGATCAAACAAAGTGGGTATTTGTCGGGGAGCGAACGCTGAATGGTAAGGAAGAAGTCCGTACTTATATGGAGGAGTTTTATGAGGAACCGCCAGTTTTCAACGTAGAGAAGACGATTGAGGAGGAGGATTTTGTTACAGTGACCGGAGAAATCCGATTGAAAAACAAGGCCGGAGAATATGAGCATTTCTATTATTGCGACATTTGGAGATTCGAAGATGGAAAAATAGCAGAACTTAAAGCATTTGTTATCGGGAAGCCCCAGTAATTCACGGATCTTTATACTATTTGCCCCTAAAGCTTAGTTTAAATTTTCTGTTGGCTTATTTCTGATAGTTGAATGCATGTAGTGGGGAATCTCCACACTAGACTGACAAAATAGTTCCTAATACATCGAAATGAGTTATGAAAATAGTCCACGTATTAAAGCATGAGAAGAAATAGCGTTTTAACATGATAAAAATAGTAGTTTTAAACCATACCAATATCAATGGAAATGTCCAGAATCAGATTTTTGAGCTGTTTAAGCAATTGAGTCCCAATAAAAGACAATCGAAATTGGATGAAATTTTAATTCAAAACAACGAAGTAACTTTACTAGCTTGTTTTATCGGAGACAGAATAGTCGGCATTGCCTCCATGGCAGTCTACCACGTAATCTCAGGTAGGAAAGGCTGGATTGAAGATGTTGTGGTAGACAAGGGCTATCGTGGAATGGGAATCGGGAATAGACTTATCGAAAAACTACTGTCCATCTCCAACGAACAGCAACTAAGTAAAGTGCTGCTATTTACCGAAGAACACCGTACGTCTGCCATCGGACTCTATGAAAAGCTTGGTTTCAGTAAAAAGAGTAGCAACATCTATATATTAAAAAAATAATGGAGATTAGAAAATGCATCTTATTTTTATGTCTGATGTTTAATTTCGGTTATTCACAAGTTATTGCTCGATGAAATTAAACTGGTTTTCGAAAAGTTTACCAATCAAAGGAAGAGGTTTCTTGACTTCACCGGCAGCATTGATGACTCCGATGATAAAAAGAATGAAAAGTACGATTCCAATAAAATTAATAAAATAGAGTGAAGGAACTAATAAAAGAACAAACCACATGCTGAAATTAAATATCACTGTAGTGATAAAGAGGCCAAAACCCTGTTTCAAATGGTAGGTTACAAGATCATTTTTAGGAGTGATATCATTCCTTTTAACATACGCTATTAACCATCCGATAATGGTGATGTAAGATAAAATTGCTGCAGTTTTGCTAGTCATAATCTGATTTTTTTTTACAAAACTATCATAACGCCCGAATTTTTTGTCAGCAGATTTTTTTTCTGTCCTGATGACTTTGCGTTTCTGCAGTTTGGATTTTTATCCGGTTTGAAGTCTAATCCTCTTCGTTTTTCATGATTCTAAAGAAATGTTCTCTGTTAGCTCGGGATATAGGGATTGTATCATTGTTCAGCATCATTATAACCCCATCCTTAGAGAAGCTTGTGACGAAATCTGTATTGATTAAATGCGACTGATGTACGCGTATAAAATTGGGTGAAATAAGTATATCTTCATAATATTTCAATGGTTTGGAAACAATAATGTGCTGCCCGTTCTTGAGAATAAATGTTGTATAAGAACCTGAGGTTTCACACCTGATAATGTTTTTGAGTTTTACAACATGCATAGCTTCTATGGTAGGAAGCACTATTCTATCATGCTTCTTGGCGATGCTAGAAGAAGGAGCAATAACATTTTGAAAATCCATGTAATCCGATTTTTTGAGTGCTATACGATCAAGCGTCTCTCTTAACTCATCATAGTCTATTGGTTTCAGGAGATAGTCGATAGCATTGAATTTGAATGCCCTTATCGCATGCTCCTCATAAGCGGTAGTAAAAACAAGATGGAAGTTTTTATGGTTAATCTGTTCAAGAACATCAAAACCGGTCCCGTTTTTCAGCATGATATCCATAAAAACTAGGTCTGGCTTTAAACGGTCAATAATTTTGACGGCTTCTGGCAGCCCTTCGGCGTAACCGATCACCTGTATTCTGTCAGACGCGACCATTTCAAGAAGGATAGAAAGGGCCTCTCTCAGATGATATTCATCTTCTATAATAACTGCTTTATACATTTTTATACTATTGGAATATTGATAGTGATTGTGCATCCCTCATCAGAGCTTTGTTTTGTAAAATGAGGAATAAGTTTGTCTGAGTCATTCTTTGCATACAGTGCCAGTCTTTCATCTATTATTTTTATAGCTAATGGATCATGTTTGTCTTTGTTTTTCCCTTTTTGGGAAGCTTCCATTCCGATTCCATTGTCTCTGATAACACAAATCAATACCTGCTCCGATGATTTTTTTGCGAATGTTATAACTAGGTTTCCTTTTCGATGTGTCAACGGTTTTAGCCCGTGTTCGATCGCATTTTCCACCAAAGGTTGTATGAGTAGGGGTGGTATTTTTTCGTACATATTTACTTCATCTGAAAATTCGAACCTATAATCAAATGAATGGTTAAGCCTCAGTTGCTGCAATTCAATGTAACTTTTCAAGTTTTCTGTCTCCTCTTCCAAGGTTACTGATTCTTTTCTCGAATGATACAAGGTCTCTCTGGTTAGCCGTGCAAATTTATTAAGATAGGTGAGCGCTTTTGTACGGTCACCTTTCAGGATGATGCTCTGAATATTTGCAAGGCAATTAAAAATAAAATGAGGGTCCATCTGAGACTGAAGAAACCGCCGTTCCAAAGAAAGCTTCGCCAATAGATTTTCAAGGCTGTCCTTTTCCAGCAGGTTGAGCTTGAGTTGGTCATTTATTTGCTGCTGCTTCAAGTTATCAGCTTGCTTCTGGTAAAATCGCTTTCTATAATAAAAAGAAATGAAGATAAAAATAACGATAACAAACAAGATCAGTGAAATTACATATCCAAGATTCTTATTTTTTTCCTGAAGCAATTTTTCATTCTCTAACTGCTTTATTTTACGGATTTTTTCAGCAGATTCAAATTTTATTTCCGCAAGCTGCAAATTCCGTTGCATTGTTTCATCGTAGGTAAGGCGGTTATATTTGCTAAAAGACTGGTCATAGAGATAATAAGAAGAATAATCTTTTTCCCTTGCAGCGACTTCTTTGAGACTGGCGTAAAACTGGGCTAATATTTCATGGTCTTTATAAGGTAGCCGAAGTTGGTAAGCAATTCCGTCCAGAAACAATTTCTTGGCTTTGCTATAGTTGCCCTGATACAATAAATACTTTCCACGCAATCCTAGGCTGTTTCTATAAGTAGCCTTCACGCCGTATTTTTTGCTTATGGCAATGGCCGTATCCAATTGTCGCGCAAATAACATTCCATCCATCAGTTTTGGCCGTCTTATCAACAGTGCTGCAAGATTAAGATGAGAAATAGCAATGTTACTCTTACTCGGTATCCTATTGTTGTTCACAGAAGCGTAGTCTGCAGTCTGCTTTAAAAATTGTACAGAGTTCTCCCATAAGGAAATGTTATCTGCGTGTTTATCTGTCAACCCTGTCAGGTAAGAGCCCATTGCCAATCGGGCGTGTAGTATGCTTTCAGCATTTGAAGATTGTTGCGCATGTTTCATCGCTTCGCGCACATATTTTTCGACCCGATCATCCGAACTTAAGGAAAAGCTATAAGAAATATCGGCGCATATCTGAGCGCATAGCGCATAATTTTTATGCTTTTCAAAAAGTGTATTGGCTTGAAGCTGGTAATTCAGCGCGGCTGTATTTTCATCGAAATAGGACTTGAGGTTTCCCATAACCATATACGCGTAAGCCTTTGCCCGCTCATCATTTGTTTGTGAGGAAATTTTGTAGGCTTGCTCGGCATAGTTATTAAATTCCTTTGGGCTATTCAGTCTTCGATAAGTTAATGCCAAAAAGGCAAGACAGATTGCTTCATCTTTTTTAGAATTTGATTTCCTGGCCAATAAGAGCGCGTTATTGAGCATTTGTTTCGCTTTCGCACTATCCGTAAATCTGTACGAGTATCCCTGAGATGCCAATGATTCTATTTTTGAGTCCTGGGCTTTCAGTGAGGCGGTGAATACCATCAACGGAATTAATATTGCATGGAAAAAATAGCGTTTGGTGAAATGTAGGTGATCCATAAAATGCTGCAATATTTTTTTTCAAATATAGCTATTAAATCATTGGGTTAGTTTTTCGTATAGGGGCTCAAATCTACCAAACAACAAGTAAAAACGTCCAGATACAGATTGCCTATTGGAATCGATAGCTTTAAAGTAGTAATATTGATCTACTTGATATACAAAACACATCATTATATGTATTTTATAGAAATATTTAAGCCGTTGAAATTTTCCCTGTTCTTATTTTTAATGATTTCTAGTATCTCTAATGCGCAGACTAAAAAGAATACCAAAAATAAGATCGAATTTTTAGTGAAAGGTAAAGATGGTATAGCTATTCATGCAGCACGGGGAATATCGCTGACATTCAGTAATCCTAACAAAGGTGCTTCATTTAGTTTTGCTTCACCCAGTGAAAATAAAAGAATAGAAAAAAAATATTTTTTGACTATCGATTTTGAAAAGATGAACGCTGAAATTCTCAAATTGTTGACCGACTATGAAAGTGATTTTTCAGGTGAATTGCGGGTCATTAGTCACGCGAACAATAACCTTTCGCAGAAAATAGAATTTTTTGGCGCATCTCTGGATAACGTTGCCTACCAGAGTACGCAGGATGAGGCTAGTATGTTCCTCTATCTTTGGTGCAGCGAAATAAACGTAAACGGCGTAAAACTTGATTAATATGGAAAATACAATTAAAAATTTTAAGAAAGAGGGTAACCGTTATATACTTAAACGGCAGTATGGATTCGGTATATTGATTGTCGCTGGTCTTACAGTTTTGGCCTGGTTCGGATACACATCTAATAATGCAGCGATGATGTGGATTTTTGGAATCTTCGCGGCACTATGTTTTTTATCCATTTATACAGAGCGCATGGTGATTGATTTAGATGCAAAAGCTTTGTTTATCAAAAGAGGTTTAAAAGCAGAGACATGCATTCCATTTTCAGATATTGCCCATTACCAGATGAGTAGGTTGATCTACATCTTTATACCCGTCAATACATCACTCAATGTACGCTATTTTTCAAAAGGTGAGGAGAAATTTGCCATTGTTGCACAGGGTCTGTCAAAACGTGGTATGCAGGATATTTTAAATGATATCGAAGAAATAACTCGTCCTTATGTCGGAAATTAGCATGTATAAAATCGTTGACAGTGGTAAACTATTTAGTTTTACGCCCAATCGCCAAAGCGTTAAGCTATCAGTTTGGACACTTGTTGTTGTTTTATCACTGGTTTTACTATCCATTATCTTTTTTCATGATATCAACCGGGGAATGGCCATTCTTCTTGTTGTGCTCGGTCCATATCTCATTCTACATAGCCTTTATGATATTTTCATACGCGCCGAAATCTGCTACATGTTTGATCAAGAAGACCGAATTGTATATAGGAAAAAGCCGTTATTTCCTACAAAAAAGATCATGGCATTTGAAGAAATGGTCATTTTCACCAGCACCACCGGAAGCTATTGGCACTATGCCATTGGGGCAAAAAATAATCATCTGGTAAAAAGTTATAGGATCAGTGAAGACTTTAGGGAGGGAAGAAAAAAATCCGCAAATGAATCAGCATACGAGAGCGCTATTTTAGCAAAGCTCCATGAAATGCGGCAATTGCCCGTAGGTTAGAATCGAACTATATGGTTGTCAGTTTCTCTGAATTTAAAAACAATTAAACAAAATAATGAAAGATACATTGCATCAGCACGCATTAAAAGCACTTGCCGAAGACAATTATGCCGTGGCAGCGAAATTTTGGCTGGACGGCTATGCTCTTCCCCATAATTTGGAGGAACTTCATGAATTATTTTACCATATCGATAACCTCAATAAGGCAAGCATTGACCCTAATCTATGTGCCATATTGGGTCTTATAGCACTCGACTATAATGAAATATTTGAATCCAACAGGGAGAAAGCTTTAGAAAAATGCTTAGACTGGGCTATTGGTGGGCTTAAAATTGATCCTCACCATTACCACTGTTGCCGGAATGCTGGATCTGCGTTGTACTGGCTTGAAGACTGGGATGGGGCTTTGCATTATTACGAAAGATCCTGTCAATTACGATCGTCTCCGGTGTTAGAGGTCCGCATCTTCCGAATAATCAATAGACACAATGCCTATCCGGATTTTTCGCAACTTCGTCCTTCTGTGGATTCGCAATCGGCTATGGAATTATACAACGCCGGGGTTGAAATCGATTATGTTCTCAGGCAATATGCCGGAATGTCCGAAGTCGAGAACCTACGACTCACCGAACTAAAAATAGAATTGTACACCCAAGCTTATCAACTTTTTAAAACCGTAGTTTTTACCGAGCAGACAAACAGTCTTAATTACGATCCACATACCTTCGCCATGTGCTGTAATAATCTTGCTCGGGAACTCAATTTCAAAGAAGCATATCAAGATGCTGTCACCATTGTCAACGAGGGCATAGCGCAAAGCAAATTTATGGTGATTCTTCTCAATAGAATGTACATTTATATGTGCGCTGGTATGCCCAAAAATGCCATTATGGATGGTGAAGAGCTTTTGCAAGAATATGCTGAAGAAATGGACTTTATCACCTTAATTAGCACTATTGATGGAATATGTCTCAGCCACTCAGATATGGGTCAATACAAGGAAATGCTGTACTGGGCCGACCAAGGACTTGAATACTATCAATCGGTAAATCCAGGTGATCAGATTCTTCAAGACGAGGAAATTGTACGCTGTGTGACGAATTTTTACATATCGAAATCCAAAGCTGCGTCAATGCTTGGCTTAGATGTTGATAATTCGGTGGATTCCAAACAGGCTGACTCCTTACTGGAAAATATGCCTGACAATCCGAGTTTGATGATAAGCAGAGGAGAATCGTTTTTAAGGGATAAACAATGGGAAAAGGCGTTGGAGTGTTATAATCAGGCAGTACATTTCGGGCTAGAAAAAGGAATGGCAAGATCTGTTCAGGTTGCATTGTACAACCGGGGATATGTTTTAGAAGTGCATATGAAAGATAGTGAATCAGCTCTTAAAAGTTTTGAGCAGAGCATTGGGCATGGCAACACAGATTTTTGGTGTTATTACTGGGCCGTACACAGTGCATACCACTTGACAGAAAATGAAAAAACTGTGCATTACGGTACATTAGCAATCTCCATGCTGCCGGAGCAGCAAGAAATTACAGATGACATCGCGGCAGAACTATATGAACATATCGGTACATCGCTGATTGATATCGGACACTATACAGAGGCAGTGAAAAATCTTCAAATTTCGCTTGAACTTTGCTATAATCGTATCGCAGAAGATAACTTAAAAATCGCACGGGCAAACGCCAAAGAGCCAGGCTTTTTTAGAAAATTTTTCGGATAATAGCAAAATTTCAGTTTTATAAATTTACTATCCCGTATGGAGAATGCAATCATCAGGAAAATAGAAAAATCGGACAACGATACGCTTTCAAAACTTATCAGAGCTGTTTTTGAAGAGCACAACGCACCAAAAGAAGGGACTGTTTATTCCGATCCTACCACTTCAGACTTGTATGCACTTTTTAGCAAAGAAGACGCTGTGCTTTGGGTAGGTGAGGTAGATGGCATAGTAGCGGGCTGTTGCGGGATTTATCCCACTGCTGGATTGCCGCCGTACTGCGCAGAGCTGGTTAAGTTCTACCTCAATCCAGTGTTCAGGGGCATGGGGCTTGGTAAAGCGTTAATGAATAAAAGTATAGAAAGCGCAAAGCGTCTAGGCTACAATAAAATCTATCTTGAGAGCTTTCCAGAGTTTTCAAATGCGATAAAAATGTATCAAAACATGGGCTTCAGATTACTTCAAAAGCCATTAGGGAATTCTGGACATCATGCTTGTTCAATATGGATGCTTCGTTGTGAAGAACCTACGAGTATTTAGGCTTTGTAAGTAATCAGCCAAGCGCTTAGGTATGGTAATTGTTAGAAAATAATGTGTAAGTATCTTTAAAAAACCAACTTCATTTGTATGGCTTTAAAAAAATTGGGCATAGTTTCGTTTACAGTTTTATCGTTTATATTGCTTTGTGGATGCATAAAGAATAAACAGGCCATTCAATTGAAAAAAATTATAGACGAGAAGGAGGATCAGACAACTGCTATTTTGATTGGCGAAAAAGGTATGGAATCTGCTAAACTGAACTATTTGATCGAAGGTGATTATGACAGCGCCCTATTAGTTGTCGATCAACAGGAAACAGCTTTCAATGTTATCCTTAAAGATTTAAAAAATGTAAATGTTGTGGGTATAAAAAAAGGTAAAGAGCTCCAGCAAGCTGAGATTGATTATTATACGGCGCTTAAAAATCTATATCTCTTCTCGAAAAAAGAAGTTGAGCAGCAAAAGAAAATAGAGCAGGAAAAAAACGAAAAGAAATTCAGGATTGCCATCGATGAAAGATATAAACTTGCTTTGGATAAACAACGCTTATATCAGTTAGTTCACAAAGCGGATGATAAAAGGAATCGTATAAAGAAGCAATTTGAAGTTGAAAATAGTCTTTGATAAATCACATTTTTTCCTGCGATTCTAAGCAAGACGATTAATCATTAATAAAGGAGTTTATTTAATCTGCGCAACGTTAAAAAAATAGTTATCATCCTCCCTGGGATCTTTATATCCACAAAATTCATCGACCTTATCTAAGCTAAATAAATAGCCAAAATTCGGCTCAGGAAATGCCTTTTCAATGCGGCGTCTATAGCCCTCGATCTTAACAGTGTATTTTCCGGAAGGGTACCGAAACTTGAAACCCTGATAAAGCTTGTCGCCATCCAAAGTTTCATAGAAAATGCTTTCCGCTTCGAAACTCTCCTTAGCAAGATCGGAGAGAAGACCTATACTGGCAATCCAAAAGCTATCATATACATTTAGGTTGAAACCATCTTCTTCTAAAGTCTTTTCCCATTCATCCCCAAAAGCTTCGCCAAGGTTTGAAGTCTTAATTTGGTATTTGATTGAATCAACAGGTAGAATTGGAATCCAAACTCCTTTGGCTAGTGAATCGAGATATAAAGATTGATTTTCTTGAAAAATTTTTAAGAGCTTTTTGCTCCTAATTTTATTTTCCTTTAAAAATGTGCTAACAGCATTCTCGGACAGTAATGCTATACCATAACTTGAAACCGTAATTACCTTTTCTTTCATTGTTTATATAAAAAATCTAAACTTCCTGAAGCCTTCCCACTTTTTAAACATTGAATAAAGATAAAGATATGCATTAAGAAACTCAAGATTATTCGAAAGTATATTGGTACAATGCTGGTACAGAGAAGTTATTCAAACATTGCTTTAAGGATCGGCGTCATGGATTGATCTGTACTGCCTGTATTTACGGAAGTTGTACCGTGTCAGATGATCCAAACTTCCATAGATTTGTTTAAAATTTTAGGAATACAATGGATATACTTACCAAATTTGCACTTGCAACAGACGAAACTGTAGATATGCTACTGGACTTAATACATGAACTGGCCTCGGAAAAATTCAGTTCCATGGTCGATAAGATGTCTGTAAAGCTTTACATGGAGAAATATTACGACAGAAAGTACTTTATCAGTGAAATGAACAGTATGTCCAACCAGTGGCTAATCGTATATGTCGATGAGAAAGCAGTGGGTTACGCAAAAGTTACTTCCAGAGGCAATGTGCCACAATCACTTAAAGACATGCGTGCGATACGGATCGGCGATTTTTCGGTGCTCAAAAAATTCACGCATCCGGAAGTTCTTGAATCACTATTTCATAAATGTCAATCATTATGTAACTATGTAGATGCTATCTGGATCAATGAATATGTTGGAAATCCCATGATCGAATTCTTTGAAAGCAAAGGGTTTCAAAAAGAGGACGGTTCATGGGAATTCGACCAAATCGCTCTGCCATCGGTCTGTCTGATCCACATTAACGGTCACTAGGAAGAAAAAAACTGCTGATGGTAGCGGCAATAATCGTTGACATGGACAATCTGTTGATCAATTCAGAAACTTTTTGGAGAATCGCAGAAAAGGAAGTCGCTGTAGCTATAAGTCTATCAGCGGCCTTTCTTTTTTGTCAGTGGGCGTTTCTCCCACCAAAGTATGCCTGTCTCTATATCTCCAATGCCTGCCCAAACCGCATAAGACGTACCGAGTGGTAATGCATTAGTGCTAAAGTGCTAAAAAATATACAGTACAGATACTATAATAACAGCTGTCCAACAAGCCTAATTGCTTCAATCCGTTTTGGAGAGAAAGTGTCAGCAATAACTACCCTGAAATACTTGTTAAAAGTATCCGAAAAAGAAAAGGTGTATCCTGGTGTAAATCTCACTCCAATTTTTTCACATTGATCATAAAAGTAACTCATATCGATTTCCTCCGGCATTTTTACCCATAGATTATACCCACCCGTAGGTGTTGCGATATATGTGTTTTCGGGAAAATATTTGGAAATCAGATTGATTGCCAAATGTGCGTTCTTGGCCAATTGCATTCTGAAAGCCCTAACATGCCGGTCATAGCTACTACCACTAACCAATCGACTGACCGTTTCTTGATACAATGGAGATACTGTACTTCCCAAAGTAAATTTTACCTGCTCGGCGCGCTCAACAAATTTTCCAGCGCTTAGCCATCCAAGCCTTATTCCCGGAGCAAGTGTTTTTGCGTATGATGCATAAGTTAAAACCAATCCACTATCATCAAAGCTTTTAATTGTGGTGGGTCTGTGTCCCTGAAAATGCAGGTCACCATATATATCGTTCTCGATAACTGCCACATTGTGGAACCTGGCGATTGTCAGCAGCATTAATTTTTGTTCATCACTCAGTAATACTCCAGTAGGATTATGGAAGTTGGGTGTGACGATGACCGCTTTAACAGTATTTTTTTCGCAAGCCTTTTTAAACAGATCTGTGTCAAAACCATTTTTTCGGTCAACAGGAATTTCGATTATTCTCAGTTTTAGCACCTTGATAACTTCCAATACCGAAAACACACAAGGGCTTTCTACCGCGATTACGTCCCCTGTATCACAAGTAGAAGCCAGAGCGATATACAATGCCTGCAACGCGCCATCAGTAATGATCAGTTCGTGAGGATTAAAGATTGTTTGGTAACCGGCAGCACGCTCAATGATAGCCTCTTTTAGCGCAGGCAAGCCATTCGATTGATAATAGCGTAGTATCCCAGCTCCCTGATCCCGAATCACCTGCTGCATCGTACGAAGCAACAATTTTTGAGGAATCAATAAATCACCGGGAGCCGCCACGTTGAACTCAGATATTTTCCTTCCCATTCGCAGCGAAGTCGTGAGCGCAAGATTATTTTTAAAGATAGCGTCTCTAACCACAGGAAGGTGTCTGGTTTTTACAGACTCGTGCTTTGTTTCTGGTCTGTTACTGACATAATATCCCGATTTTGGTATACTTTCTACTAAACCGCTTATGATAAGATGTTCGTAACCATCCTGTACAGTACTGATACTAATATGATATTGTTCTTTAATCTCTCGCACGGAAGGCAATTTATGGCCCGGCTTGAAAAGCCCTTCCTTGATGTTTTTTTCTATAATGGTAGTGAATACCTCGAATTTATACGACTTCATCTGTATTGGTAGTTTTTATTGAAACTGTATCTGTATTCCAAATTTAATACTTTTAATTTTGAGAAAACTAACAAAATGGCATTAAACTATAATATCAATATACCCCAGGACTTACGAAATCTACCCACGACTTCATTAACTGACTTCTGTGAAGATCTACGGTCTTTCCTCATCGACCATATTTCATTAAATGGAGGTCATTTTAGTTCAAGCCTTGGCGTTGTAGAGCTTACCGTGGCGCTGCATTATGTATTTAATACGCCGACGGATAAAATTGTTTGGGACGTAGGGCATCAGGCCTACCCACATAAGCTGATCACGGGACGAAGAGGCATTTTCCATACCAATAGAATGGAGGGAGGGATCAGCGGTTTTCCATCGAGAGAAGAAAGCGAATTTGACGCTTTTGGGACTGGACATTCCTCAACATCTATTTCTGCGATGTTGGGTATGGCCTGCGCCGCAAGGTATCGCAATGAAAATGACCGTCAACATATCGCTGTAATAGGGGATGGAGCTATGACAGCGGGATTGGCCTTTGAAGGATTGAACAATGCCGGATTTGAAAAAGCCAATATGCTGATCATATTAAACGACAATAATATGTCAATCGATGCCAATACGGGGGCGCTACAACAGTATCTTACGGGCTTAACCGCAGGAAAACAGTATAATATGCTGAAATCACATATTAAAAAATTGTTGTTACTCATTGGTCAAAATAACGATTGGCCGCTTACGAAGATCAGGAAGCTTGAAAAAATAATCAAATCCGGTATTTTAGATTATAGCAATCTTTTTGAAGCTTTAAATATTAGGTATTTTGGACCTGTAAATGGACACGATATTCAAAAGCTGACTAGCCTATTACAAAAGCTTAAGTATATACCTGGTCCCAAAATATTGCATTGTGTCACTGTCAAAGGCAAAGGATATCTGCCGGCATTGACAGATCAGGCGAACTGGCACGCGACGGGTAAGTTCGATAAGCAGACAGGGGAAAGATTACAGGACATAAAGCAGCATAATATGAAAACTTTTCAGGAGGTATTCTGTGAGACATTAGTAAAGCTCGCCCGAAAAAACAAACGTATTATTGCCATAACCCCCGCTATGATGTCCGGAAGTGCGCTTACCACAATGAAGAAGGAAATGCCTGATCGCGTTTTTGACGTAGGGATCGCAGAGCAACATGCCGTTACTTTTTCCGCTGGTCTGGCCGCCGACGGATTAATACCGTTCTGCACGATATATTCTACTTTTTTACAGCGAGCCTACGATCAAGTTATCCATGACGCTGCACTACAAAAGTTAAATATTATTTTTTGCATCGACAGGGCAGGAGTTGTTGGTCCCGACGGGCCAACTCATCATGGTGCTTTTGATATATCTTTTCTTCGGTGTGTACCCAATATTATAGGCGCTTCGCCAATTAATCTGGAAGATTTCAGAAATCTTCTGTACACTGCTCAAGAAAAAGAGGAAGAAGGCCCTTTTGCTATCCGTTACCCTAAGGGAAATGGTATAAGTACTGATACTGATTCTTCCTTTAGGAAATTGGAAATAGGAAAAGGGCAGAAGATAAGAGATGGTGATGACATCGCAATACTTTCTCTTGGTCCTATCGGACAATATGCAATAGCGGTATGCGAGGAGCTTGCCCTTGACCATATAGAAATAGCACATTATGATCTAAGGTTCTTCAAACCGCTGGATGAAGATATATTACATCAAGTATTCCAAAAGTTTTCAGTTGTCGTTACAATAGAAGACGGCTGTATTGTCGGAGGTGTGGGGAGCGGCGTAATGGAGTTTATGGTCGAGCACGGTTATTCATCTGTCATAAAGCGCCTTGGTCTGCCAAATACCTTTGCCTCGCAAGGCACGCAACAGCAAATCCATGAAAAGTATGGGTATGGCAAAAAATCGATCCTAGCGCATATCAGGAAATTACATCACAACTTTATGATGAGCAAAAACAAGCAATGATATCAATCATTTATCAAGCGCCTATTTTTTCTGATAAAGTTATTGTAAATATCCTTTTGTAAGCAGTTCTTTATTACAAACTGTACTAGTTAATCAGTCAGTTTCTGTAATGCTATAGTCATGTCATTCTTTATTTTATTTGCGATATAAAATATATTTTTCAAAAATGAATACAGATAAAGTAATTCAGGACACACTTTCTCAAATAAAAAAAGCAAGGCCGACAATGACCTTAGTGGTAATTTTATCGCTGGGGACTTTTATAGTTTTCTTTCAGGGATTTATGGTAGCACCGATCTTACCTCAGCTTTCTTCACTCTTCGGTGTGTCTGTTCGTTATGTAAGTTTTATCGAGCCTGCATATTTGTTAAGCTATGGACTATCTACTCTAATATACGCCCCTTTGTCAGATAAATATGGGCGATTTCCCATAATTATATTTTCCATGATCGGCTTTATATTGATGACAGGTTTTACAGGTTTTGTGAACACTATCGATCAAATGCTCATTCTGAGGTTGTTGACCGGTATAATAGCAGGAGGGGTAGCTCCTACAACGATTGGTTGGATAGGAGATCAATTTCCTTATGAAAAGAGGGGGCATGCACTAGGTGTTTTTTTTGGATTTATGGCCGCTGGTACAGCTTTTGGTTCGAGCTCGGGAGCGTTGTTAACTGCATTTGTTGGATGGCAGATGTTATTTTGGATCGTTGCTTTGGTTAGTTTATTGATTTTGGTCGTTTTGCTGATCAATCATAAAAATTTTGTTCAGGACCAATCTGAAAAAGAGTTCAGCTTGACGAATACGATTAAGAATTACAAGAATATTATTCTACTGCCAAGAGGTTGGCGAACTTACATGTTTGTACTTTTTAATTCTATGTTTCATAGTGGAGTATTTGCGTGGACGGGGTATTTCTTTTTCAAGAACTATCATTTAAATGAAGAAGGTGTGGGATTGGCTTTGCTAGGGTATGGCATACCAGGATTGTTGTTTGGACCTTTTATAGGTAAGCTCGCTGATAAATATGGGCGTAATCGAATAATTCCCATAGGTATTTGCGTGGGTGCGCTGTCGGCTTATTTGTTGGGGATGAACTATACATTGACACTATCATGTATTTTTATAGCAACGCTATCGCTAGGATTTGATATGACACATCCGCTATTTGCGGGAATTATTACAACCCTTTCTAAACAGAAAGGCGTCGCCATTGGATTGTTTGCTTTTGTAATGTTTATGGGATACGGATTGGGTAGTTTAGGTTTCAGTCTTATAGTGAACATTGGATTGAACACTAGTTTTAAGTTATTTGGACTTATTGCAGGTATTGGAGCTGTTATGTCTATGTTGGCTTTTAAAAATGAAAAGTAATTTTTTTTAACAAATCGTAACTTAGTCTTAAAGACTATCGGTTTGCGAGAGATTGGCACCATCTTTTATATCGGTAAATCACCGTGACTTTTATAGTAAAGATATCATCTGCCGCAGGTTGGGTTGTCTGGAAATTTTGCTTACTGCGCAGCAAGCTATTCTACTGTCTCCGAATTCGTAATCGACGGGGCATTACCGCAGAGTAAAATCTATGAAGGAAATCTTAAAGATAGGTATTTAAAAAGCACGTGCTATAAATGATGAGTATTTAGCTGTATTTAAAAGTTTTAAGGTTCTTTCACTCGAGCCGGCTGTTTTTGAAGACAGTCGGCTTTTTTATATAAACTAATCATTGTAATTTCAAGCATCTTTTAATTAAATGACCTTCGAAAACTCAATGGCGAAAGTTTCGTCTTTGTCTTGAAAAGTTTGCTGAAAGACTGAGGATGCTCAAATCCCAATTCATAAGCGATTTCAGTTACGGACAGATTGGTGGTGGATAACCTCTCTTTTGCTTTTTCGATCAATTTCTGATGTATGTGCTCCTGAGCATTTTTGCCAGTGAGCTGTTTCAGCAGACCGCTCAGATAATCAGGAGAAACATTCATGGCATCGGCGACGGTTTTTACCGAAAGAAGTCCACGGTCAGGCCGCTCGTCATCTGAGAAAAAGGAATTCAGAAAGTTTTCTACTTTGGCAAGCATTTGATGGCTGCTGATTTTTCTTGTAATGAACTGCCGGTTGTAAAAGCGCTCACAGAATTTGAGCAACAATTCGATCTGAGCGTCGATGATGCCCTGAGAGTAGCGATCAATATTCGCATGATATTCCTCTCTGATATTCTCCATAATATTAAGGATGGTTTGTTCTTCCTTACTATAAAGGAACAGTGCTTCATGAATCGAATAATCGAAAAAGGAGTAATCTTTAATATTTTTAGATAAAGGATGTCCCCAAAAAAAATCAGGATGGACCTGCAATAGATAACCGCTGCCCTCGCTGCACTTGCTGCCAGATGAATCCGGACTTCTTTCTATCCTGAAAACCTGGCCTGGTGCAATAAAGAACATCAATCCTTCATCAAAATCATAAATTTGCTGACCATAGTAGAGCTTTGTCCCGACATCTCGCTTTAAAGCAATCGAATAAAAATCCATGACAATATTCACCTTACCGATGTTTTCGGGAAGCTGCAACTGTGAATATTCAACCAGGCTTATTAGCGGATGCGCAGGTTTGGGTAGCCCCCTCAAGCGGTGGTATTCCGTAATCGATTTTATTCTTACAATTTTCATATATGCAAATTTAAAATTTATGGAGAGTTGGCGGTTTTACTCTTACCTAACTAAATAGTGATGCCTGTAATGACTACACCATTTAAATATCCTTGATTCGGTTATCAAAGATTTGATCCTCCCGAGATCTCGATACGCTGTGCAGTGATATAACCGGCAGCATCGCTGCATAAAAAAGCCACAACGCCACCGATATCTTCCGGAATCCCGACTCTTCCCAATGCAGTCTGAGAGGCCAGATGCTTATTCATCTCTGTATTATCACGAACAGCGCCCCCCATAATATCGGTCTCAATCGGTCCTGGTGCAATGACATTGGCTCTGATGTTTCTGCTTCCTAATTCTTTGGCCTGAAATTTTGTCAACGTTTCCATAGCACTTTTAAACGCGGCATAAACTGCAAAACCGGGGGTGGTAAAACGCGTAATACCGGAAGAGACATTTACAATACCTCCGAAGTTATTGATTTGAGGAAGCAGTTTTTGGGTAAGGAAAAACGGCCCTTTAAAGTGTACATTTTCCATTTCTATAAATTCCTCTTCAGTTACATTTTCATACTCAGCATGAAGCATAAAACCGGCGTTATTGATAAGAAAGTCAAACTTGTCCGTGTCGAAATGGGACTGCAATTCAGCTGTCAGATTTTCCACAAATACATCAAAACCAGAAGATTTTGAAACATCAAGCTTCATCGCAATTCCCTGGCGCCCTAAGTCCTTAATTTGTTTTACTACTTCATCGGCAGCTTCTTTTTGATTGTTGTAGGTAAAAATGATATCTAGCCCATTCTTCGCAAGACTGAGCACCATGTCTTTTCCCAAACCCCGGCTTCCACCTGTTACGACTGCAATTTTGTTTTTTGATAACATACGTATTTTTTTTGTTTTAATATCAAGCAAAATTAGAATAATAGTTCAATGATGATTTAGCCAAAAGCCGGACTGATTGTAGCCAAAAGCCGTATAATAATAGTTCATCGGCAATTTTTCCGATGATAAGCATTTCGAATATAATTATAAGATGAATGCTTTAGATAGGTCTATCTGAGTTGTTCGTTTTGTTGTTCCCAACTCTTTTCTAATCTAGATTGTCCCATCTTTCTAGAGTTTTGATAGTTTGATACGGACTCATTCTGGGAGCATGTCATCATTTCATCTGTCAATTGTCAAACTATGAGAACCATCTCACAATTTCAAATCAAAACCACAAATTTGTAGAAGAATAATTAATAGAAAAGGCTTCTCAATGATCAAATATTCAGTTCTGGATCTGGCAACTGTCGTACAGGGTGACCAGCCAAGCGATACTTTTAAGAAAAGTGCTGATCTTGCACGTGAAGTTGAACAGCTAGGGTACACTCGTTTCTGGCTGGCCGAGCATCACAATGTGGCTAATGTAGCAAGTTCAGCAACAGCAGTTCTGATCGGGCATATTGCAGGTGTTACAAACCGGATTCGGGTAGGGTCGGGGGGCATCATGTTGCCAAACCATGCTCCCTTGATCGTAGCAGAACAATTCGGTACATTGAGTTCACTCTATCCAGGCCGCATCGACCTAGGTGTGGGACGGGCGCCAGGCACGGATCTATTGACAATGCTGGCCATCCGCGGTGAGAATTTCAGGGTGGAGCCAGATTTTCCCGGAGACATTAGGCGCCTGCAGCTTTTCTTTTCTGCTGAAAACAGTACCAGCCCGGTAAGAGCCATTCCCGGAGAAGGACTCGATTTACCGATCTGGGTTCTGGGATCAAGTCCCGAAAGTGCTTTATTAGCCGCTGAGATGGGATTGCCTTATGCCTTCGCCAGTCATTTTGCACCGAGGCATCTTAAGACTGCGATACCTTTATACCGACAGCACTTCAAGCCGTCGGCCCAATTGCGTGAACCGTATGCTTTGGCATGTGTAAATGTGATAGCTGCTGATTCCGACGCAGAGGCCCACCGATTGTTTACTTCCCTACAACAATTGTTTCTGGGAATCGTTTCCGGGAACTATAAACCACTTCAGCCGCCCCTTGATGACATGAATGAGGTGTGGAGCAATTCCGAAAAACTCTCTGCCCAACAGATGCTCACTTATTCGTTCGTCGGCAGTCCTAAAACGCTGCAGTCGTCCCTTTCGTCGTTTCTGCAGGAGGCAGGTGTCAATGAGATCATGGCGACTTCCCCTATCTTTGCGCACGATGCCAGGTTAAATTCGTATCGCCTGTTTGCAGAAACCATACAAGCAATAAATGGATCGGTAAAAGGAAGCAAGATCTAAGGTAAAGTCGGTGAGCAATGGCCGGTATTTAAAACACTGCTTAGATTAGTCTAACTTTTTAGGGATAGTACAATCGGATTTTTTATCTGAAATTTTCTCATTTGCCTCCAAAGTTGAAAACAGGCAAGGTAAAATGAGATCAAAAACTAAAATTTACCGCAAATTCTTTTGCAAATTCCTCCAGTTTTATCACTCCGCTTACAACCGAACCATGCTCGATAAAATCTTGCTGCAAAACTCCTTTTCTTATACCCAATCCCATTTCTGTATAGAGTTCGGCTACCTCCTGTGGAAGTCCCGCCTGCAGCATTCCATTTAATGATTCTTCATCCTGAAATTGGACCCAGGGCAGGGCAGGCATCCCGATTGCACTTCCTAAAATTCTAGCGAAATCGGCCCCATTACGAACATCGCTGACAATATATCTTACTTTTTTGCCTGGCGAGCTGACAACTAATTCCTCAGCTGCAGCTTTTGCTATATCAAAGTGATGCACAACAGGCAACAATGTCGTTTCAGGAAAATTTGCTCCAATTATTCCTGCATTTTTGATTAAAGCAATATCATTAAAGAAGTTGGCGTAAAAATAGCCTGCTCTTAAGAAGGTTACCTCCGTATTTTCTAAATCGTTATAAAGCTTTTCAATAAGATGGAGACCTTTAATCGGCCCATTATCCACCGCGGATTCGACTCCTATGCTGCTTAGCATAACAATTTTCTTCACGCCAGTTCTTTTAACCGCTTCAGCATAATTCTTAGCCACACTCACTGTTTTTTCTACAATATTTATACCGCCCATATTGGGGGGTGTCATTAAGAAGACTGCATCAGCACCCTCGAAAGTTTCAACCAAAAAATCCAGATCCGTCATTGAACCAATTGCTGCGTTAGCGCCTAACTCTTCAATATTGGCTTTTTTGGATGCGCTGCTGCTAATGACGGTAATATCTTGTCCCGCCGCTGCTAATTGCTGAGTAAGGGGGCGACCAACATTTCCTAAAGACCCTGTTATTATAATTTTCATAACAAAACATTTTTTATTTATCGAAACAAAGGTATATTTGCGCTTACTTATATACAAGTACTTACCCTAAAGTATGTATCATGACAGCTATTAAAACGACATCCACCATTCAGCAGAATAAGCAATATGCACTAGATAACTGTCCGGTAAGTTATGTCATGGAAAAAATCGGAGGATATTGGAAACCGATTATATTATATCATCTTTCAAATGGGGAAAAACGTTATAGCGAATTGAAGCGGGCAATACCGGCAATAACCGAGAAGATGCTAATTCAACATTTAAAACAAATGGAGCATGATGGTCTGGTAATACGCAGGGCTAAACCTATAGTACCGCCACACGTTTCATATATCCTTAGCGAATCGGGTGAAGCTTTAATACCTGTTATTGATGCGATGGCAAAATGGGCACTTAAAGAAATGGAAAAGTAATATATTTTACTATTTTAAACTTTTGGTCGTTTAGCCTCCGTAAATGAGACACGTCACTCATTTTAAATAAAAAAAGCTACCAATATGGTAGCTTTTTTTATTTTTCAGAAGAGGCGGGATTCGAACTTAATCGCTATAGCCCATTTAAAGCTAGCTTTTTATTGATTTAACAGATGGGTGCCATGAAAAGCGCCATCTCCAATAAAATTTCTTTTTTTTCTCTTCTATATCTTATAAGGGCTCCTGCGAAAAAGCCCCTTGAATTTAATGAACGTTTGATCTCTATTCGTAAATACAAATATAGTGATTCTTTAGATTTTTTTGTAAAATTTAAGAGTATTTGAGTTAGTCAAAAGGAGTTTTCTATCTAATAGCTTCTCCCAACTTTAACATTTTTAAAATCACTTAAATCTAGTAATAAAAGAATGCTGCTTACCGTAAATATATAGCTATATGGCAAAGTACTTTCTTATGCTACTGGGCACTCTTTTATCCCAATCTTCCTTTTTTAGATGAAATCCGTGCCACGATTTCTGAGGATTATTACCTTCGAAAAAAAATTCTATATATGTGTTTGTTGATTCGTCAAAGAAAAATAATCTTTTTAAGTTAACAAAATCACCAATCGCTTTATTCAATAAAACTTGTGCTTGTTCGGAGCTACACAATAAAGACGATTCTCCAGGCCAATTTCCAATTCCATTTTGCCCATGTTTCGGCGACAAATTAAATGTTCTTTTTTCACCACAGTTTACTAACCATTCAACTATTGAGTCGACGCTATTGAAAAACAATAACGATAATTTTTCAAATTCTTCATTTGAATTGGCTTTAAGGTAATATTGTATTCCTTCTTCACAGTAAACAGAAAGAAGCCCCAATTTTTTTTCATTGATTAGAGATTTTAAGTATAAATCGTGAATTGGCTGTATATATGACCCCTCTTTGTTAAACTGTAATTTAAAAAAATATGAATCTGTAGCTCGAATGGAATTGGCATCTTGTATGATTAGTTCAATAATATTTCCAGTTGATGTAATAAAATCTTCATCTAAATCTTTACAAAAACTGACAAATTCCAAAAGCTGCTCTTTGCAATAATATAAATTGCATTTATGTTGTCGAACTAATCCTACGATTTTATTGAGTTCATCAAAATACAATTTCCCCTTGTCAAACCAGTGATTAGGATTGAAATCGATGAAGAAGTGAAAATCGCTGTACATTAGAAGTCTAATAAAAATTTTCTATCGATAGTGAACTGATCAAAGAAGCCCTGAGGAGTATGTTTTATTTTTCCTCCCGCTTCAATTGGGATTTTTGTGGCGATGCTTTTATGTTCTTGCTCATCCCTTGCGAAATGATAGACGGAAACTTTTTCTCTGTTTATGCCTTTAGCTTCATTTTCGAATCTTTTACTTTGCACTAATATTCCATTGATTATATGATCGCTGTGAGTTTCAACAATGATTTGGACTCCTGCTTCAGCTGCTAAACATATGAGTTCTGCTAGCTTCGATTGACCATTAGGATGGATATGTGCTTCAGGGTTTTCAATTAATAGAAGCGCACCTACTGGAGCTGAAAGAATTCCGACTATTATTGGCATTACGTAAGAAAGACCAAAGCCAACATTTATGGATTTGAAGATATCAGTTCTTCCTTCTTTTGATTCGGTAGTAAATTGATATTTGAGTTCGTATCCAAGATTTCCTAAATCTTCCACGACCACATTTACTCCATTGCTTATTTCTTTTTCCCAAGCTGATGTTTGGTAGAATAAATCCTCATCTTTAGTAGATGGATTTAAAAGTTCTTTTAGAACAGGCTTATCTTGATTGACCATCAGATAGTGGATAAAATGTTCAGCTCGACCTTCCATAACAGAGATTTGATTATAGATATCTACTACAACATCATCCTTTTGATAGAATGGCTGAGGGCCCAAACGTGCGGCACTAATGAATTGACAGTTTTTATCAAAAATATTTTCTATTGATAAAGTTTCTCGGTCTGAAAGATGAGTAACTGCCGATGGTTTATACATAACAGTTTTGCCTAATTCGGAATCTTTTGCTTCAAAAATATATTGCAATTTATTTGTATCAGTTATTATACTGAACACAATTTCATTTTTTTTAGCAAATTGGTAAATAGCGTCTTTCGCGGAACCAATATTAATAGGATTTGATTTTAGATCAAGGTATTCAAAGCTAGAATTAGATAGATATGATTCTCTTAAAAGTAATAGTGCCTGAATAGCTGATGATTTTCCGACACCATTAGATCCACACAAGACTGTTAAATTTCCTAGGTCTAAAGAGGTCTCTTTGTGCGATTTGAAGTTACTAATCTGAATATGTTTGATCATACGGTATACTTATCTATTAATTTCTTGAATTCTTCATGTCTCAATTTGACTCTTTCTTTCGTGGCAGTACCTGTAGTAATAGATGACCAGAATTTATCATCTTGCTGTATTTGTCTAAACTGTTCTATAAAATTTTCCCGATCATTTAAAACTGCAATTCGTGTGTCATCCGAACATTTTGCAAACGATACACTTATAACTTCAAAAAGAGGTTTATTTATAGGCTTTCTTTTGTCTGTAACTTCCCGACTTTTTCTAAAAGCATCTCTACCGAAAATATTGAAAGCAAGTTCCATAGCTTTTCGAAATCTATCTTTTATATCTGATTGTAAAATGATATCGATTGGAATTTCTTTAGTTCCTTTAGTTAGGAATGAATCCATATCAGGTTCGTAAGCGCTGTAGTTTAATAAGTAGAACGTAATGAAACGCGTTATAAAGTCTAAATCTTGCTGTCGTTTTGAAGGTATAGAATTATCCGTAGCTTTTAGAAATGATTGACCTTCGGCACTATCTGGTGACAATAGTTCTTCTAAAAAATCAATTCTGTAGCCTTGAAAGAGGGCGGTGCGAATTTCTTGTGGTGCTAGTTCTATTCCGCCCTGATTTATTCTGCTAAATATATTAAACTTGACCGCATCTGGTGTCCCTTTCCCAATCAAATTTATTGTAACTTGATTCGTTGATATTCTTCTTTGGACATCTTTAGGCAATTCAGCCCATAATTTACCATTGAACTCTGTTCTAAATTCTAAATCTTGAAGGCGGAAGGCAACATTGTTACCACTAAGAGTATCGTCTTTTTTATCAGCGAGTATAAAATGTTCAAGGGTGCTAATTCTTTGGAGGCCGTCAATCACTCTCCATTTTTTGTCCTCACCCTCATCAAAATAGAATAAGGGGATTGGCAGACTTAACATAAGTGACTCAATAAAGCGACTTTTCTTTTTCGCATCCCACAAGTTAGGCAGTCTTTGATATTTTGGAATTAAAATTTCATCATATTCTAACATTTCAACCAGCTGACCGATGTTTCGTGGAACTATATTAATACTAATGTCATTAGGATTAAAAGGTACTTCAGTAATTGAATTCTCGTTACCAAGTTCTTCTTCGATCTCACCAGTATTTTGAGGAATAATATTCATAAGAAAAGATAATTAATTATGGTATCTAATTAAAAGCGCAATATACGGAATATTATTGTTAGCTAAATATGGCGCTAATAGACAATTTTTAGAATGCGCATAATTATTCTTACGAAATGGCGCCAAAATTAGTTCATTTTTTATTTATAAAACATCTGAATACATCCGCGATGAATCCTTTTAATCTGAATAATTTATTACTTTTAAGCTATAGTAAGTCCTACAGCATTTTGAACAATTCAAAGTATTCTTATATAATTCCTATTGATAAAAATTACATAGATAATTATGGCGCATCTTAAACAATCTGAGAAGTTAATTCTCGAAAAACTCTTCAAAATGGAAGGGGGTTACGTTCTAGAATTTTCCAATCAAAAATTCCAACAATTTATTTTTGATAATTTTAAAATTGACATCTACTCCGACAGGTACTCAATTTATGGGGACTCAAAAGCTAACCGGCTTAGAGCGTTTTGGAACCTAGAAAATAACCATGTTGTTGGAAAGTTAATATTGGAGTTGACAGAAGTATGGAAAACGGCAATGCTTTTAAAAGGCGTAACGATCACCGAAAACGATAATATTTTAGAACGGGAAGCTACTCGTATCGCGGATAAATTATTTGGGGTTGCTGTTCAAAATGTAAAAAAGGAGGAGTCAATTGATGACTTTTTAAGTAAGGATTTTGATATCATTTCTTTAGAAAAATTGAAAATAGACGGAGCAGTTATAGATGTTTTAGATGCTAGAATTATTGAAATAAAAAATTCAATTAAATCCAAATCGGCATTATCTTGCGTTATTCTATGCGGAAGCGTTTTAGAAGGTATATTGCTGGGCATTGCATCTAGTAAAATGCGGGATTATAATCAATGTTCGATTAGCCCGAAAAACAGAGAAACGCAGAAAGTTCTTGCTTTTAACGATTGGACCTTGTCGAACTTTATAGATGTATCACACAATCTAGGTTTACTAGGATTAGATGTAAAAAAATATAGTCACTCTCTCAGGGATTTTAGAAATTATATTCATCCATATCAACAGATGGCTTCCCGATTTAATCCAGATATAGAGACGGCTAAGATATCATGGCAAGTTTTAAAAGCCGCTATAATAGATTTGTCTAAGAACGTATGAGTATGATGTACAACTCATAGGTCCAAAGTCCCTTCCCCCAGTACTGAATATTATAAGTGATATCTGCAGAATCATTCATAAATTTTAACACAATTATGAAAGGAGTATTGAATCTGAATAATCTCGAAGGTATTCCAGCAAAATATCTAAAAAAGCTTAGTGCATGCAAGGAGACCTTTATAGATAATGATTTTATGGATTCAATTAAGGAAGATCCTCGCATTTCTTCTCTTATTGAAAATATCGATAATTATTGCAAGAATAAACGTATTATCGGCTTCCATTATACAAGGGCAATAGCGACTGACATAGCAAAAAATGGCCTGGCCTGTCGCACTGGAACCGAAATAAGGTCTAGTTTTTTGAAACAGTATTACAAAATTTTTGAATCCCATGAACTTGAACTTATAAAAGATATATGGAGCAAGAATTTTGATGAAGAGGATAAATCAACAAGAGATAGCCGTCTTTATTTTAATTTTACCACAAGTGCTCTAGATGATTACGGAGCAGAACCGCTCCTCCGCAATTTTGGGGGAGAGCAGGTGTATATGCCTCTTCAAGAACGAAAAGGGATCTCATCCAAGATTATGAATATCGGAGAACCTTTGATATTGAAATGTTCGCTTGATCCGCAAAACATCAAAACTTTTTATGAACATCCATGGGGACGGATTGCTGTTTCGACATTCCATCTTATGCTTAATCCCAATGCATACAGGGACGATCAGGACGGCTGTCAATTTGTTGACGTAAAGGCAGATGATATCGAAATTGTATATTTTGATAATACGTATGATTATAGCCAGATATAACATTTAAAGCATTGGCCGCAGCAAAATTATTTGGATATATTAAATTGGAAATTCGTTTTCAGTTGAATTGATTTCAGTTTCTCTAGTAAACCAACCTACTAACTTGACATCTTCCCTTATCTGCAGCTCTTCTTCCGGTGAGTATTTTTCTACCTTATCAATATATGCAAAGAGAAAGCGATGGTGTATATTGGATGATATTAATATGAGCGATTTACTCTTATAATTTGTAAAAAGATTTGAGCTTTTTACTGCTAGGCTATTAAATATACTTATCATCTTCATATCCATCTGTGGGGTATAGAAAGTAAATAGAATCCCTACACCATCAATATCGGCAAACCTTCTTCCAAAATGCAGGCCAGTTTCATCCTTGTAAAGGTCATAAAATTCAAAATAGTTTTTGGAAATGCTCCTTCTGGTCAGACGGTCAAATGATAACAGTGCTTTTGCCAGTCCCTCTCTCATAGGCGTCAGGTTCTTAAGCAGGGTATCTTTAAGTAATTCATTTTTTACAAATTCGTCTATAAAATAGCTTATGCGATCAGCTTTATTTTTATTTTTTACCTTTTCATGCGCTACGAAATTCTGCCAAGCTCCGTCGATTTGCAGATAATACGCATCTGAATCGCCTGAAAGCACGTCAGGAAAATTACGCTTGTTTGAAAAAAAATGTGCTAACAGGTCTTTTTCAGTTCCTGAAATGAATATATGCTTATCATTTATAGTCTCGCCCAACTTAAAAAAGTCCTCTTGTGTTTCGATCGGAAAATCAGATTCAGGACCAGGCAATATAATAGTCGTCTTACCTTTGAAGAGTTTCTCACGTTTTTCCAAATAATCTATAAAGTCAGGAATTGTATCTAGCTCACTGATTATTGTTTCAAAAGAATCCTTATCGAAGAGCGTTACATAATCATCGCTTTTCGTAGTGCTGTTAAAAGGATAAAATTTTACACCGTCACCAAGATTAATCACGATCCTAAAAATTTTCTTTATCTGGTCTCTCGGAAAAGTTTCAATATCCTTGTCAGGATGCTTAATATGAACTTCAGACGATCCAAATAAGACTCTACAAGCACCATAAATCTGTTTTACGGCTTTTTCAATCGTATTATTAAAATACCTGAAATGATTTCCTTTAAACTCATAATTTTTTACTGAAATTACAATGGCAATGGAATGGAAGATTATTAGAAGATCGCATATTTCCTTTTTATTCCCATTTTCAAATCTTGGTCCTGGGTAGCACCAAAATTTAAGAAATGAACTATATGCTAATTTATTGACGAAATCTTCACCGATCTTTCCTTTATCCTCATTCATAATTTTTGTGTTATATTGTAAATATAAATAATTATGCAAAAAATGTTATGTTATAATGCTTTTTATGTCGCTTACAATACGTCGAAAGTCAGCCAAAAAATATTATCTTCGATTTAGAATACCTAATAATCTTATTTGATAATAATGAATAGACTGATATTGCTTGGAAATGGTTTCGACCTCGCGCATGGCCTTAAAACAAGCTATAACGATTTTATAAAGTGGTACCTAAGAAAATGTTTAGGTACTGCTTTTACTGGTGCACCTTTTGAAGACGCGTTGATATTTGTTGAGAAACTAGACTACTGGTTTGGTTTGTCGAAGCCAGGACAACTCGATGATTTTATCAGCATGCTATATAGCACAAACCTTTTAGAATGTGAGAATGAGATTTTAGGTGTTCATGGCAATATTAGAAACCCATACAAGATCACGATTAAATCTAGGCTACTTCGCGAACTCTTCCACAAATGTTCCTATAATACTTGGGTTGACGTAGAGAACGATTTTTATGAAATGCTGAAAGAAATTTTGAAAACTAATGAACAGCGTGATGAGAAATTAAATGATCTGAATAATTCGCTGGTCGCTATTATTAATGAATTGGAGATATATTTGTCAGCGCAGAAGCCGACCCACCTAAACAATGGATATTCTGAGATATTTGAATCTCCAATTCTGCAAGAGGATGTAGTTTCTCGTTTATTAGGAGACGAGCAGCCAGTTAATACTATGATACTAAACTTCAATTATACTTCTATAGTTGAAGAATATTTCAAGGGAAATGCTCACAATCCACAACCGAAAGTATTCCAAGTAAATTATATTCATGGGAGGCTAAACAGGCAGGATAATCCAATGATTTTTGGATTTGGGGATGAGCTTGATGAAGATTACAAAACGATAGAATTGGAAAAGAGCAAGGGCTTCCTTAAATTTATCAAGTCTTTTTGGTACTTTAAGACAACAAATTACCATGAACTTCTTCGTTTCATAGGCACCGATAAATATCAGATCTTTATTCTGGGCCATTCCTGTGGGCTGTCTGATAGGACGATGCTCAATATGCTATTTGAGCACGAGAACTGCGAATCTGTTAAAGTTTTTTATTACGATAATGGAAAAGGATATAATAATCACGAAGACTTAACTTACGAAATATCTAGGCATTTTAAAGATAAATCAAGAATGCGAAGGCTAATTGTTCCTAAAAGCAGGTCACGAGCTATGCCGCAAGTAGAAATTTCGGAGTTGCAACAATCTTTATCTAATGAAACTGATGCCGGGCTTAATTGAGAATGATTTTCCAAGACCAAACTTTATTATATTTTATTGATTTTCAGGCCTAATTGCTATTAATAATGAGATAGACCTTATGCTTCATATCATTGCTTAAAAGGTGAGCGGAGTATCTTGCATTTTTTAAATGATATTGCCAGCGATGGAGAAGTAAGGAAGTATTGCTGGCAGGTACTGAATTCCTATCCTAGCTTAAAGAAGGAAAGCTGGTTTATAAAATTAGAGGTGGCAATTACATTGACAGTTTTGACGGTAATTATATCTTAATTTCTGACGATATGTGGTGTTTTAACTTAATAGGAATTCCAGCTGGTACTTGAATTTGTAGAAATTCAGTAGAGCTCTGGTTCTGTGACGATTTAAGACCAATATTATCGGATTACTGCATTTTACTATCGCCTTCCTTCTTACTATAGACAAAACAGAAAGGGATTATCATTAATATTTTTTGTATTTTAGTTAAAAGTCTTCCACATGCCATTAAATTTAGATATTGATAACACAACCTTAGAAATACTAAGTACTAAGTTGAAAAACTCGGTGAGTTCCCTTGATATTATTAGATGGCTGGGAAACTTCGAAAAACAAGAGATTCCTCTCGCAATTAAGATTCTATCAAACTTGACTATTTATACCACTTACGAAATTGAAGAAATTTTAGATCGTGCGTTTATAGAATTATTTGGAGAAACGATTAGCGAAGGAGGACATTTGTTTGTGAATGCTGTCGGTGCATTTGGAAAAAGTGGAAGCATGATTGCTTATTTTTTCCAAAAAACAACCTTCTACAAGAATAGAAAAAATACTAAAAATATAACATTAATTGATGATCCAACTGTGATCGATATAGATGTGAGTAAACAAAATTCATTAATCTTGATTGATGATTTTGTTGGATCTGGTCGTTCGATTAGAGAATATATCGAGCTTCACAAAGATAAAATAAAAGAATTTCAAAACATCTATTTCGTTGGTATTGCTGCAATGGAAAAGGGTATTTCAAACATAAGTCCTCTGTTTAAAAGGGTGATAATAGATAAGGCGAGTATTTTTAAAAAGGCCTTTGCAGCAGATGCGAGTTACTTTGGTTACAGAAATTATAAACCGTATAGAGATTTGGCTTATAAATATGGTATACGGATAAGTTCCAAATTGGAAAAGATCGGTAAAACCAGACGTTATACGGAGGCCTTGGGATTTGAAAATTCCCAAGCTCTAGTATCATTCGTATATGGAAGCCCAAATAATACTTTACCCATAATATGGGGAAATAAGGAGGGATGGATACCATTAATTCCACGATTTTCGATAGATAAGGTCTATTTGGCACGTAAACTTAGAAAGACTATTTCGTACGAATTATCAATTTTAAAAGAATTTGGTAGTAGCAATCTGCAAAGCACATTCTTTTCTTACAAGGCATTAAAGGGGAACAAAGTTTATTCTTCAGTAAGTCAGATTGATTTTGCTCTGTACGGTATAATCAAGTTGTCTAGAGCTGGCTTTTTACCTGTAAATATTTGCCAAAAGCTTGGGATTATGTTTAAAGACTACGAGGAATACTTGCAATATGGAAAAGAAAAAGATATTTTTGAGGAGGATAATAATTTATCTACCTACGGACTGTCGCTTTATCAGGATGCGAAAAAATGTATTGAATTAAATAAGAGAGCTTTATCCATGAGAGATGAGGTGGATTTTAAAATAAGGGATATTTCTTATACTCCCAAACAATTTAATGGAAGGTCATAAATGGCAAGCAATTTCATGTCAATACCTATTAGGGAAGGACCTGATTTCCTGGACAGTTGTCCAAGATTTTTGAAGTAACTTTTCAACCTTTACTACACAAAGTCCTCGCAGGCTGCGGTTCGTGTAGAAAACGCTTCGCTAATTATATAAAAGAGTTGCCTTTATGACTATTCCATTATTCGTTAAAAGATATATACAATCACAGATTTCTACTGTTCATACAAAACAATTTTATGATGATATTGAACTTTATAGTGCTGCACTTAAAAACAAAGACTTACCAGTAATCTTTTCAGTTCACCATCTGTGTCTTCTTGCCGGTGTCAATGTACAGTCCATTTTAAAGCTATGTCATTCCTCCAGAGCTGGATCATATAAGCGATTTAAATTAAAGAAAAAAAAAGGAGGATATCGAGTCATTCAGACACCAACAGAAGAACTTAAATATTTGCAACGTTGGATTTTATCCAATATTCTTGAAAAGCAAAGTTCTCATTCCTCTAGTAAAGGTTTTGATAAAAGCAGCTCGATCAAAATTAACGCTGAGACACACTTGGGTCAGGAATCGATATTAAAATTAGATCTTCTCCGCTTCTTTGATTCTATAAGTGAAAAGCAAATTTATAGAGTGTTTAGGGGATTGGGGTATCATGGCAATGTCGCAGTTTCGATGGCTAAAATTTGCACAATTGTTCCATCAGGATCTTTCATTAACTCATTTAAGAAAGAAGAGCAAGGCTTAAAGCAGTACATTCTGAATCACGGGACTGGTATTCTTCCCCAAGGAGCACCTACTAGTCCCAAACTTTCAAATATTTTTTGTTACCAGTTAGATAATAGATTAACAAAGTTTGCATCAAAAAACGGATTAAAATATTCTAGGTATGCCGACGATCTTACATTTTCAGGCAATTGTGAAAAGATTTCGATTGTAAAAAAAGCAATCGTGAAAATTATTAAGGATGAGAAATTGTACGTTAATCATGGCAAAACAAAAATTTTGAAACGAGGAAGTCCTTTTTTTGTTACAGGTCTATCTGTGAATAATAGTATTGTTAAGATTCCTAGCAGACGAAAAAAAGATATTGAGCATCATATATACCACTGTTTGAATAGCGTAGAAAAGCATATTGTTACAGCGAAAATTAAGAAAAGAAATTTCAAAGATTGGCTTTTTGGCAATATTGCTTTTGTTTATTCAGTTGAGAAAGAAACTGGTGAACGCTATTTCAAGGATTTTAACAAAATACAGTGGCCGATTTGATTTTCTTTACTGAAGATAAAGGAAACGTAACAGTGGAGAGCACGATAATTAGTTCATTATTTCATGCAGGCACTATTAATCTCAATATTTTTTTTGAATTCTAAAAATAATAATCAGCGAATTAGATAGAAATCATAACGCCTTTGAAGGACAATCAGGACGAACATCCAGTAGTCGATGTTTGTCCTGGAGGTATACAATTATTTCATTTTTAAAAAAATGTATGGAATGCACCTCTTTATGATGATGGATGTACGTTATCAAAACATACATCATAATTTTAACCTAAAGTACTTTTTATGCAACCGCCATTACTATAAACACTATAATTTATTATGAAACAAATCTTGGTTTTAGGGATTTAAATTATTTCGAGATTTAAAAGATTCAATTTTTAATAATGTTTCCCTTTCTCTTTCATTTTCGTCCTTAAGATGGTAAAGATTTTGAAGTACTTTGTACATATTTAGCAGATGCTCGCTATCCAAAAGGTTCATGTATTCCAAATTGGATACTGCTTTTTCTTGGTATTGTATGGCCGTGTCCAAATCTTGCTTTTGAATATACAGATGTGCCATATAATGGTAGCAGTCAGAAAGATAGAATTCGTTCCTTATTTCTTTATCGAGTGTATAATGAACTTTTATACCTTCCATCATATTAAATATTGCTTTGTCTAGGTCTCCGCACATTTCGTAACTTTCTGCCAATATTTTAAATTCGCTAACTAATTGCTGATCATTATATAAATTGTGCCTCTTTCTTAGGTTCTGTATGATATTAAAATTTTCTAGAGCCGCAACCAATTCGCCTGACTTGAGGTAAATGCCGGATATATTGTTTAGGATAGTTATAATTTGATTTTTATAAATTAGCTCGTGTTTAGAAAGGAGCTTTACCGATTTTTTTAAATTCCTTATTGCCTGTTCAGTATCAGTACCAGAATATGCCAATCCGAGATTGTTGTAAATTACAGATACATCAACTTCGCTGATGCCATCATATTTTTCCGCACGCTGAGCCAAATCGATCCATTTATTTAGATTTTTATCCGAATTAAAATAATATCTAAGAGTAAATAGTACCTCATTTTCTAACATCAACAGCGGCTGCTGTAGGCTACTTCGAAATTCCTCTTTTATACAATCCAATATTGATTGCGCATACCTAATATATTTAAACGACAGAACTGGATTGTATTGACCTTCCTTTATTCTTCTTGTTAACCACGAAATATACAAGATATTCCCTATAAATGGATTGTTATCATTTCTGGCATTGTATAATATAACCTCTTTAATCATTTTGTGTATGTTAATCATCGTCCTTCCAGATGAAAACTCAACAAGTCCTTTTTTTTCTAGTGAAATGAGTATATTTCCGATTGTAATTTTGTTTCCCTCATAAAATTCTCTACCGTTTAAAAGAATGAGGTCCTCAATTACAATGTCTTTTGATGGTAGTAATGATAGGAATTCAAGATATACCTTCTGTTGCAAATCAAGATTTGGTAAGCTGAATTTCTTTAAGATATAATTGAATATTCGAACAGGACTATTTTCATTACCAAGGTCAATATCTACTTGATATTCTATGCGATCTAACTTTTGCTCTTTAAGTGACGACAATAATTGTTCGAGAGTTAGCTCAAAACTATTTTCAATTGTTTTGGCTACAATTTCGACAACTAGGAGGTTAAAATCAACGAATTCAATAAAATCCGTTAAAACATCGTCGTCAACCGTTGTTTTCTTAAGATGATTGTAGAATATATTTTTTGCGTTTTGAATTTCGATCTTTGGTAGTTTTATGGCTGGAAGTTTTTTTAAATGGTTTCTTGTCAAAATTAATTTTTGCCAATTTGATAGTGTCAATAACAAATTAAATGATTCAATGTCATCTTCTAAATCCTGAATATCAATAACTACTAGATTCTTGCCAGTAGTATTATTTATTTTTCCCAAAATTAATTTAAAACATTGTTCCTGATTTTGACTTTTGTCAAAATCTATATCGAGATTTTTTAACAGAATATCATCAAAAACAAAAGAGTCTCGGATTGAATTTTCCACTGTTATCCAGATGATATGATCGTAATCGACAAAATTTCGTATATATTTTTTTGCAAAAGTTGTCTTTCCCATACCACCTGTCCCAAATATTGATAGCAGCTTTTTCTTATTTAGTTCAGAATTTACTGCATTTAAGAATAAATTCCAGTCATAAATTTCAGTCGAATAATAGTCTGGAATCAAATTTAGTTCTTTTGGTAGTTTCTTTAAATGGATGGAATTTACGGCTTCCTCAAGATTTTCAATCTTACAACCATGCATTTCAACAGTATATTGAACATCCCTAACGGTATTCCGAAGAGTTTCGAGTTCGATATTTATTAATTTAAAAAATTTGGTATTTATATGATTTTCAAGACTCTGATCAGATTCCATTAGTAGATTTGAAATATGCATGTTATCAAGACGTCTTTGGTTTTTATCAATATTCTGAGATTTCCTGAAGATTTCTGATATTAGAACAGGGAATAGTAATGCCGCTGGTCGGCTGCCAAATTTTTTATGCTCAAGCAGTAAATTAATTTCGTTTTTAATAGTCGAAATTGCCTCATCGGGAGTTAGATTTTCGAAGTGCCATCGAAGTGATTTTGTAAAAGTCTCAAGTTCAGTATCTATCAATGCTAGCAATTTAGTAGCAGCAGTTTTTATCTCATCCTTTTTTTCCGTTGAATTTGCTGTATTTAATTTTTGCGCCTTTTTTCTCTTAATCTCTTTAAGTAAAATTTCTTTTATTTTTGTTTTGCACAATTCTAATAATTCCGGATTTGACAGCTGTTCATCAGCTAACCACTTGGCAAGTAGCTTTTCGCTAGAACCAATCTCACTATTTGTTGTAAAACAATAGTTCGATTCGATTGGAAGTTCCTTGTATTTCAAATAGAGGATGAAGAAATCAAAAATTGTCTTTCTAACTGGTTGCGATCGTAGACTAAAACTTTTCTGATAGCACTTCACCTGTGTAAACAGAAGGTTTTCCCCGACTTCCTTTATGTCTTGATCAACCTCGGTAAAAATCGTGTCGCTTGAATCATTTAAAAAATTAATGATCCATTTCTTTAATATAACGAGATATTGGTAATAGAAGCCTTTGTTAGTCGTTATGGCCTCATTATTTATTTCAAAGGTTTGTGTAATTTGGTCAATCATTTTAAAACTATGATACGAAATTTAGTGTCTAACAAAATTTTTTTTGCCATTACGATGAAGGACTTTAAGGCTTTCGCTCAAGTAGATATTCATAAAAGTCAATTTCTCGTTGTGATTTCCAATCACAAATAAAACCTTGTGGCTGGAAGGGTTCGATAAAATTTTCGGACAAAATAATCACGGATCGGAAGTGGTTGTAATAACAAACGTGTGCAACTAAAGTATTATTTTTTTTATGTATAAATACCTGGTGAGATTCATCAGGAAAAATATTTTTGAATTCTACGGGAAGTGATTCTGCAAATTGCGCGAAATTATTCTCGCCATCGTTTACAATCCAATTTCTTACGGGATCAAAGCGGTTGTCGAGTACAAATTTTTTTCCTTTAAAACTTGCGAGGAAGTTTAATGCAATTTTTGCACTACATCTATAAAAATCTGTGCCGATTTTTGCAGATTGATGCACGACTACATGTATTGATTCTGACTGTGGAAATTCCTTTAGATTTTCCAATTCTGTTGCAATAGCAGCAAGAGTATTTTCATTAAACACATTTATTTCTCCATTTTGAGTTGCAATAAAGCAATCATAATTTTCCTCAATTCCTGACTTAATACCTAACAAAACAGTATGCTCGTCGAGCTTATCAGATTTGATAAGACGTGTTTTAAGCTTTAGCGCATTCCTAATATTTTCTGCAAAACTTTTTAAATCACTATTTATCATCGATGAATGTTCAATGGACACTGCATATTCACCAGTACTTTTATTGAGAATAATATGCGGAATTTCAAATGGTTTTCCTTTACTTATGTACCCAAGTGAAAAAACCGTTTCGTCACTTTGATGTCGAAACACAGAAATTTTAGATTTTGTTTCTTTTGTAATGTTCAGACTTCCTCTTTTACCTGGCCCCACGAACTGTCTTGGAAGTGCAAGTATTGATGATCGCTGGAATTCTTGTTCAACTTTTGAAATCATGTTATTAAATTCCAAGCTAACATATTCCTTCGGCAATTTTTTTATACCTCCAATTCCCGCTGGAAAAATGTGTTCACCACTGGTGTAATGGAGATTTTCCTTATCTTTAAAATAAATGCACATATTTTTTGTTTAGCGTTATCGGTTGCAGATCTTCATCCTTGCCTTTGTTCATTTTTAATACGTAAACGACCCCATTCCTTTGATTGGACATTTTTTATAATCTATATATTGGTTAAAGATATTCCGCAATTATTTATCTTTTTGGTTTTGTAACCAAAAAGTTTTTCTCTTTAAATCAATTAGTTATGCCGCTACAAACCATCCTTTAGATACGGTGGAGCCGTTTTAAGTATCCTATAAAATATGCGTTTTCACCTGCCATACCTTTACTAGCTATACCATTCTTTTTTTACCGCTTCAATGTCTAAATTTTTCCATTCTTCTTTCCAAAGTTCCCAATAAGGTATATCGTTGGATGATGGTTCATTTTCGCATCTATCGATTTGTACGACCGAAGGTAGAACTATGGCCTCACCAACTAAAAGCGCTTCTCCTTGCTTCAAGGATGGCAGTGTATCAATTAACGTTCCTAGTGTATCTGGCAATAGTTTTTTAACATAACCCTGGTCAATAGGATTTGTTAAACGCATTGCAATAAAATTATTACATTGTGAAAAGATAGTCTCTGAAATTTCAGAAGGTCTTTGACTGGCTAGGAGTAATGTTACACCGTATTTTCTGCCTTCTTTAGCAATTCGTTCTATTGACTTCTTCGAGGAGCGGAATTTGACCAAATCACTGTTTGGTACATATTTGTGCGCTTCTTCATAAACAAGTAAAATTGGAATATCATTATTGATTTTTTCGTTTGGATCTTTTGCATTTCTTAGTCGCTTATAAAAGTACCCATATTCAAATATCATTCGTGAAATTAAAGATACCGTTATGCTTAGTACTTCAAATGGGATACCACTTAAATCTATTACAGTAATATTTGCATTCTTCTCTGTTCCATATCCCATTAGATTTTTTAGAGTGTCCTCAAATGTAATTGACTTAGCATCCCTACCAAACAGAAAAGTTAGACGATCTTGGTTTACTTTTTCTTGAAAGCGTACAAAAAATTTATCTAAAGAACCGTCGGCGTAATCACCTTTTGTAATGTTCTGATTTTTTGTAGGGTGAAATTCATATTCTTTTTCAAAATATTTTTTAATCCGTTCATCTTCTGTCAACATAATTCCTGATTCAGTTGTTGTACTGGAATCATTACACACATATGATCCATCATTGATCATATATCGATTGGATGCCTTAGAATTTTTTGTTTCTTCTTTGAAATTATATAAAGCATTTTGAACTTCATTAATATCAAAATATAAAGGTGTGTCGTAGAAAATTTTAGATTGATTGGGATTGTGTTTTTTTTTGTTTTCTGTTACTAATTTTCTAAAGACGGCAGATTGGTTATAATTATCTCTTTCGCCAGTGTCTAATAGAATGTCTTCGAGTTCTTCGCTGTTTAATAGCCAATAAGGAAGGACCAAATTTTTAATATTGATGAAATTGGCCTCAGGAAATGCCGATTTATATTCTGAATGTATGTCAAAAATAATTACGTGTGAATTATTAATAGCAAATTCTCCACTTTTTGAAGCGACTGCCTTCTGAACGATTGTTGACAACGTGTGTGACTTGCCTGATCCCGTAGATCCAACTATAGCAATGTGTTTGTTGAAAAATTTGTTTCCATTAATTGGTATTCTAATCTTATGATTAGATGATAATGAGGCAAATGTGAATTTCTCCTTTTCATCTACAGACTGCTCATAAATCTTCATTATTTCTTCTACGGTTGCAGGCTCCACTTTTTTTGGAGGTATAGCTAATGAATCACCCCCTCTTGCAAACTTGCCATTTTTTATCATTCCAATAGGAAATGCTTCGATGGCATAATCGCGCTCGCCAGATTCATTTACGAGAATGGAGAAATTTTCAATTATTGACATTAAAATCGCATTTTCATTGTCAGATATTTTTAAATAAGAACCAACCTGCAAGGCCTCACCAGCAATTCTGAAATCTTCAAGATTATCAACAATGATTTTAATTTTATCGGGATAAACAGCAATTACTTCTGCGTTTATTTTTGGATTTTGTTCAGCCATTTAAATAATTCTTTTTATGTCAGTTAATTTTGAGTATTGAATCTTCACCTGTTTTATATTAACATAGTCAACATGTAAAAACGGTACAGTACAGTAAAATTCAAAGATCTCTTTAGTCTTAAATATTTCTGCTAAAGTCAATTCAATATGGTCGTATTCATTTAGTATTTTCATTCTAATTGAATTGCTATAATTTGCAGATTTTGTTATGGATTTGGGATTAAACGATGAACCGTGAAAATCAAACCCATCGACAAATATGTAATTTTCGGAAGAAAGTTCTTCTTTTAAATATACTAGTTCCTGTTTATCAATGCCATGAAAATAGAAGTATGGACAAAAGGGGGTGGGTTCTCTCTTTGATAATTTTGACCATTTACTAGAGATTGTTAATATCAGATCTTTCAGTTCGGATCTTATGTAAGCACTATCGGGAATTTCGATCAAGAAAAACCGCTCAAAAGGAGATACATTAAAATCGGTAAAATACTGCTTTCTTAGTTCCGTAAATAATTTTGCTTCGCCTTTATAAGCTACGAACCATTCATTAAATAAAACACTCTTATTATTTATTTTTTTCAAGAAAGTCTGTTTGGTTATTTTCCTTTTTTTGATATCGGAATCAACAGCAATATCTTTAATAACTTTCAAGGCATTATTATAAAAATAGTGCTCTGCCTCAAAGGCATTGCAAGAAAAAATAGAAGACAGGAGATTAATTATTTTGAAAATTTGGTCTTGATATTCGGATGCATATATATCAATGTTAAGCAATGAAATAAAATCATCTAGTTCTAGTTCGCTTAATGCGAGATTTATATGATGAAAATATTTAGTCTTTTTAATAGAATAAGTTAAGAAGTGGTCTTTTAGAAAAGTAGAATCGATTGGAAGAGTTAGCTTATTCTGCCCGGTCTGGAAGTATCCATAAAGTTTATAGTTAACTTTTTGTTTTTTTCCGTTAATCACATCTTTATAGTGATTTAGCATAAGCCTTATGGGCTTAGCAATGACCGAATGGTTATATTCCGTTCTAGCGTAATATTTACACTGTATTGCTGTTTGTTCCGTAGCCGAACTAATATCAACATCCTCGATACCTTCAACAATAATTGAATCAGGATCATTTGGTAACTCTAGAAGTTGAAGTATTGCGAAATCGAATTGATAAAAATATCCTTTTATTGTATCTGTTGCTGTTCTATCGGTCATAAATGAATGTTAAGCTAATTTTATTTGGCTAGATACTAATATAAAAATTATTAACAAGTAATAAGCTTTTTTCAAAGCTAAAGAGAAATATTGTTAAGTGATTACGGTTTACCATAAGTATTTAGTAGATCAGATAAATGTTTTCTGATATTTTATCAATCGTTCTATAGTAATCGTGCTTTGACATTGAAAATGGAGTTCACTGTCTCATAGAAATTAAAAAAACATTTAGCGTAATTTGAGGTGACTAAATAAAAGGATTGCGATATGAAATATCGCCGCATATGCACACGGCCTCTATGCCGGGGGCAGGGCAAGGGCCGCAGGTCTGCAAGCGGCATTGTGGCTGCACCGATTTTATGCAAAAAGACATTCCCGACCGTAGGGAGGGGTTGTCTTTTTGCCGCCCGATTTTGGGTATCAGGCGATTTTCAGCGGCTGTGCATGGAAATTATGCAGGTTTAGAAAAAATCCCCTGTACTCGGTCATGCCGTAGCGGAATAGGTTCCAAAGGAGCGAGCATCCCATCTGCGCAAGGGTGGAGTTTATAAACAAGTCCTGTTTTTCCAATGCTTCGGCTACCGAACAGCTTGGTGTATCGTCCGTCTGTTCGGAAATCCTGAGTAGTTCCCCGAATTCCTCGGTAACAAATGGAAGCCGTCCGACCGTTTCATATTTCTTGGAATCTGGCTGTTTTATTACGCCTATGGTGGACAGTATCACCTGTCCTGAATCCCTGCCGTTCCCGAAGTCGAGCCAATATTTCGGCTGTGTCCGTTGGTTTTTGTCAACTTCGATATTTAAAAGTATGTTGGCCATACCAAACCTAGCCTTTACGCTGTCCACGCAGGAAATGTAGATTGTGGCTAGTGCATTCTGTGGCAGTCCGCCATAGTTATTCTTCTCGAACTTTGCTGTTTCTGCTTTCCAGTTCGTACCCGACCAACGGTTCGCACGGTTGATGAGGGCGACCGACTTTTTCAAGCCGATTTCGCACTCGGCAAAACGCTGCCGTCCCAAGTTTGCCTCAGTAATCACATCGTCGTCCCAAAGGCGCACCTGCAATCCCGCATGTCCGAGTGCCAACAGGCTGTGGTTCATTTCCATCAGGGCGGTCAGCACTTTTGAACCCGTACCGCCCGCCCCCACGAGACAGACCTCAATGGGATTGGTCGGACTTATGAGATAGTTTTCCGTAAAATGCACTGCTGTCTTTTCTGTTTTCATCTGAGTAGGTTTTTAAGTTTCTTGTAATTTTTTCGGAGTATATCTTTGGGAAAACGCCCATCGGTTCCGACAAGACTTTTCCACAATGCCACGCAATTTCCTACAACACGGTTTCCGTCACCCAAAAGGTGCGTAAAGTAGCTGTTGAAGAAATAGGTTTCCCATGCCCTCATGAATTCTTCCGCCGATGCTGAGTTTTCAATATCTATGTCCACCGTACCCATACAGACATTGCCATCGTCATAGACATTGAAAAATGGAGCATGATAGAGGGGCGTATTTTCTTTGGGTCTTCGGTCTGAGCGGACTGCAAATACCGCTACGGTATTCCTGCTTGCTTTCCATACCATTGCGGGTACATTTGCCATACCGCTCGGCAGACCCAAGTTTTCGGCAAAATAGAGCTGTCGTTTCTGCCGCTTGGTATGCCATACCAGCGTACCGCTATCCTCGATGGGATTTATGTTCAGTATATTTGCGGGCATCACGCCTTTGGCTTTGAGAAAGGCGGTGTCCTTTTCGGTAGATAGTGCCATTGCCAACGCCTGTGCTTCCTTTACGGTGAGGGGATGGGCATTGACAGGATTACCAAAGCTGTCCATGTCAAAGTGCTCGACATACATATCGGCATCCAAACCTCTGCTCTTGTAGAAAACCAAAGCGGATTTTGGATGGTACAGCGTACCGAAGTTTTCTGTAATATCTTCTCGTGTTTTCATTTTCTTGTGGTTTTATAATCATTGAGCAGGGTACATAAATCAACTAGCAATCCGAATAGGCGGTTCTCAAAATCGAGGTTCTGCGTTGTAACCTGAGTACCGTCAAACCGTTTTCGGACTACTGGGCAGTCCATCTCGCCATACTCGTTAAACTCATTGTTGATACTGTCCTGTATCGTCTGATAAAGCCATCCTTCGGTATCAGCAATAAAAGAAATATACCAAGGCATGGGAATGCTGTCCTGCTCATCGCATTCATTTTCATCGGCTGTCGGTGCGTTTCTGAAAATATGCGCATCGGGATATTCCCGATAGAGGGCAAGGGCGTTGCGCGCTACCTTTCTACAGGCATTGTCAAAATCATCGTGCGCCCTGAAAACATGGAGTCGCTTTTCAAAAAAATTGATGTTCATTATGTTATACAGCTTCTGCTCCATACGTACCCCAATCCACTGCGCCTTGAAAAGTTCCTGCATGTCCTGTTCCCTCTGCTCGTTGCTGTCGTCTTCCGCTATCCATTCGCCCATCATTTCATACGTCCAAGAAAGATAGCTTCCCGAATGGGTGTAATAGGGTATTGACACTATATGGTAGAGGTAAGAGCAGGCAGAAACGAGCAGCAGTGCATTCCTTTTGCGTCTTGAATCGGCGAGCATCAGCAGGAGCGGGGCAAGGGGTATATAGTATAGGGTAGTGCCAACATTGTAGCGTTCTTCCGTTTCGAGAAAGGTCTTGCATCCATCCGTGACCAGCCGCAATGCTTCCCAATGGGGAATGGCAGATTTCAGCCTTTTCTCCATGTCCGCAATGGCTATTGCGATATTGTACGGGTAGCCGTAGCTTCTGCTGTCAATGGACTCAATACTGAAATGTTCGGCTAGGAGGGAAAGGGACAGATAAAAATCCCTTTCCATTTCTTCCTGTCCTATGGAAAATATTGCCGAGCTGTCTTCCCGTAGCTTGGGCATAAACGTACATTTCAGAAAAGCATCGGAAGCATTCCTTTGGGAACCGACCTGCGCCTGTCCTTTAGCAGTTCGCCCGCATCTTTTGTCCTTTGCATCCAATCTGCGAATTTCACTAGCTGTCGGTGAAGTTGTTTCTGTCTGTGGTCTGTGGGAACGGCTACGGTTCCCCTTATGATGTGCTGTTGCATGATTCATGGCTTTGTTTTTTTATTTCTATTATCCTTTTGTTCCCATCACGCTCTCGAACCTGTAGATAACCTCATCGTCACGGATAATCGGTGCGGAGGTCTTTGCGGTTGTCAGGATGGGGTAGGTATTTGCGTAAAAATTCATCACGGCTTCCACCGTCCACCGAGGTTCGGGGTCTGTCAGTCTTATTTCCTGTCCTTTATCCTTAATGATAAAGACCCGCTGTAATTGTGTTGCTAATAGCATGGTATAGAAGTTTTAGTTATTAATCTGTTTCCTGCGAACCAAAGAGGCTCGGCGGTGCAAACTGTGCAGAAAGTTCCTCCCTACGACTGCGCAGTTCGTCAACATGTTCGGGATATTCAGAGGGGTTAGGTACTTTCATCCACGCATCCCGTGGCTTCCCTTCCTTTTCAAGTTCGTCCGCCTTAGCCATCGCATCCCTGTATTTCTTTTCCCTTTTATCGGCTTCGCTCATTTCTTTCTGCTCCTTTCCTTTGGACATTTCGGATTTCTTTTTCGCTTCGCCGACCTGTTTCATAAATGAATCCATGTCTGCCAATAGTCCCGATACCGTTTCTAGCGGAGCGGTGATGCTCTTGAAAAATCCTTCGTCGAGTTCTTCCGCCGTTCCGCGAAGGTTGAGGGGCGGTATGATTTTTTTTGCGCTGTCGGTGCATTTCTCATTTTGGAGCATGACCGAAACAATCAGCCTGTTTTCTGCTCCTTTGGATATGGTCAGGTGCAGGTCGCCCTGAATGTCCATCTGTGCTATCTGCCTAAAAAATATCGTTTCCATTTTATGTGATTTTTAAAATTAATTATCTGATTAATTGATGCTTATTGTTTCTGTGTTAAATGTGTACTATCACTCGAACAGCATCCTGTAGAGTCCCCACACGATTAAGATGTTTGCTGCCCACCAAATCAGGAACTCCACGAATAGGGTAGCAAGTCCCACAAAGTAGTTGCTGAAATGCTGTAGTCCTCCGATGCCCCTACGATTGAACCTGCGCATACCAATCCAAAGGCGCAATCCGATGGATATACCGATAAGGACTGTACTGGGTGCGGTCTTCAAAAAGTTGATTATTGTTTCCATCCTGTTATTTTTTAATTTGTTAGCTTATATGTGCGGTCTCCTTAAATTCCTGTACAAGCCTGTCGGCTTCCTGTTCCGTCGTGCAACATGCAAGACTGCCGACCAGATGCTCGATATTGGCGATAGGCACTAGCGGAGAAAATCCATATTCTAGCCTGCACAAACCAATCGTTACCCTTACCCTGTAAGGCTTAGCCATGCGTTCCCTGAGCTTCTGCGCTTGGAGGGCGTGGGCGACATTTCCGTCCTGCCTGTATTTATGCAGGAGTTCTTCCATACGGCGGTATCTGCCATACCTTTCAATTCCGCTTTTACCTTTTCTCTTTTTGGGCGGTCTGCGGTAGCGCAGGTCATCCAAAAACTGTAAATACGTGTAATCGGGATAGGCTTCGAGCATAAGCGAGTAGGCAAACAGGGGCTGCTTCTTAAAGAGCCTTCGTGCCTTTCGCATCCTGCGAAAAGATGCCAATCTTTCGGGGCTGAATTTCTTTCCCATACCGTTTGCTATTGGTTGCCATCTGTTTGTTGGGGACGGTCATGCGTGATTATCCCCTTGTTGTATAGTGTCCGTCCGAACATCGTGCTTTCGGGAATGCTGTAAGTACATTCAAAGGCACAGCCGTAAAAGTCAGCCAATTCGATAAGCTCGTTGAAATTGGGCGAATTCATGGTTTCATAATATGCAACGGATTCCTCAAAGCTCCACCTGATGTTGCGATAGAGAAATCCGCTCATGGTGGTGAAGGGTGGGGCGAGCCTGTCGACTGCGTTCTGTTCTTGCCCTGAAAGAGCGATAAACAGTTCAGCCAAAATCACTTGGGTGCTGCTATCTGCATAGAATATTACCCTGTTACTACAGTAATTTTTCATATCTCTTTGTATTGTGTAGCCACCCTGAAAGGGTGGCTACAGGTTAATACTAGCTTAAACCGAAGATGGAACTGCCATCCTGTGCAAAGGCTGTACAGAGTTCAAAAGCCTTCTGAGCCTTTCCCTGAGCCGTACCGCCCATGACGATTGATTGCAGCTTTGCTTCATCGTCCTTGTAGTTCCTCACATTTTGGAAGTACCCCGTTACGGCGTTGTATGCACCAAAAACAGTCCCTTTGGTTGTTTCCATCTGTTGGCTGTCTGCGACCATCGCATAGGTAAATGCACCGTCCACCGAATTTTTAAAGACCGTGGACAGCTCGTCCTCGCTGCCTTTTTTCAGCAGTTCCAAGGTTTCCCTGTTTGGGCAAAGGGCAAGCTGTATCAGCTTTTTGACTTCCGTGTCGGAAATCTTGACTTTTGCCCACTCATTAAAGATACCTTCCATCTGCCTACTGAAGCTGTCCGCCAATCCCATGACCTTGTGTGCATCTTCCAATCGCTGTTTTGCGCCCGAAGTGTGGCGTATTCTCACGACATTGCTCATGTTGCGCAGTGATGCATTAAGGGTATTTTGGCAAACGATACGTATCGGGGTGAAGGCGGCTGTTATGCTTCCCGAACCATCATGCGAGTTGGTCAGGAAAATATATTTCTCGGTCACATCGTCATCGCTTCCGACACGGATATAGTCAGGGAGTTTTGCAGTTATAAATATGCGTTCCCCCTTGCCGAGCGCCCCTGCCGTCTCGTACAGGATTCCGTCCGTACCGCCCACTATGGCATCGAAAAAGGAAAATGCATCCGTGTTCTGTATGATATGGTAGTCCTTGCCGAACTTTCCGCCCAATATGGCTTCATTATCGGAACGGTACGTAAAAAAGCTGCTGTCGGAACGTACTTCCAATCCGCTCGGCAGCCTGTGCGTATTCGGCGCCTTGAGAACCTGATAATCCAATCCTGAGTGTATGATTGCCTCTGCGCTGGTCGGGTAATCCGTTACTATCTGTCCTAGCCCGTGCCAAGCCTTTTCCTGTACGCTGAAAAAGCTGTACTTCCCTGTGTCCTTGTTGAAATTTAGATTGTGTGCCATGATAAAGTGTTTTTATGGTTTATAATAAATGTTCCTGTGGTCGGTTAAAATGGAAGGTCCTCTTTGCCGTCCTTCTTAGCCTGTTTTTTATTACCTTTTGCGGTGAGGTCTATTTCCGCACGTTCCGTCTTTTTCGCTCCGTCCAAAAACCTGATATTGGAGGAATGGAAATTCAGCGATGCACGGGGTTCGCCATCACGCCCAAGCCACGCCCTTGCGCTTACCCTGCCCGTCACTTCCACCAATGTCCCTTTGGTGAGGTAATCCGCCACTTCCGATGAAAGGAAGTAGGCGCATTCAAAATACTCCGTGAGCTGTACACGTTCTCCGTCTTTCTTTTTGTAGCTGTCGTTCACGGCTACCGAAAAGTTTACTACCTCCCTGCTGTTTTGCAGGGTGCTGACCTTAGCATCTCCTGTCAATCTTCCGATAATGTTCATGTCGATAAAATTTTAAGTTGTACAATCCTGTTACGTTTCTCCCTTATCCCGTCCGCCCTTATTTTTTAAATGTTTTTTCCAAAAGAAAAAACGGAAAAAAAGAAAGCAGACAGCCATGACGGCCAATAGGTTAAGCCAAAAGGAAACGGAATAAGTCCCGAGGGGTGGCGAAGGGAGGAACGAGCGGAGCCATTATGCCGTAGTCTTTTGGCAGGGCGAAGCGGAGGGGGCCGTCCTAACTTGGCTGCCTTTTTATCCGTTTCGCATTGGAAAGAACCTTTTTCCTGACGGCTTCTTTATAGAAAATTTCAGCAGGAGGTATTGATTTATCAGTGGAGTTATTATATATTTAGCGGTATTAATAATTAGCTATTGTTCGACCAAATTCCATATATGTATGTTTTTCTTTTATTTTGACCGAAGCAATGCTTCACTTCATGAAGTTGCCAGCACTGACGAAGATGTCAGCATATTGATCGGCGAAAATGGATCAGGAAAGAGCATGTTTCTTAACGAAATCAGCAAACACCACCTAAGCTCCGGGAAAAAGGTTATTGCCTTGGCAAATACGGTCTTCGATAAATTTGAAAAACACGGAGGGAAATTTCGTATACTGCGAAATTCGTCAGGGAAGAGGCTCCCAAAAATGTCCATGAAGTCCATTATCAGGGTTATACTGGAAGGCCGCGATGAAAACAGATATGCTATAAGAAGCACTTTTGAATATATAGGATTTGATTTCTGTCTTGATATAAAATTGGAAGGGCTAATGAGTATTGAAGAGCTTGATGCCCTGGCTCGGACAATTAGGACAGAAACCGGACTTTATGAAATGCCTGATATTCTCCTTAGTTATAAAGAAAAATCATCAGTACAGGGAAATGAATATTTGCGCGTGATGCTTGAACGTCAGGCCTATGGAACGTCCTATAGCCAAAATCTTATGAGGTGCGTCCTACATGAAAATGTATTAAAGAAGATGGGAATTATATCTGGAATCGACATATGTCTTGTTAAGAAAGGGGAGCGTCTTCCTATTTTAGGAGCGAGTTCAGGAGAGCTTGCACTGCTTACCTCACTTATCTTTATCAGCGCGCATATCGACAAGCATTCGATCATACTCATCGACGAACCGGAGAACAGCCTGCACCCAAAATGGCAGATCGAATATATCAGGAAACTTGTCGACCTGTTTTATTTTTACCAGCCTAAGATTATCATCGCGACCCATTCGCCGCTTATTATCAATGGCGGAAAATTAAACCTTAAAAGTCTATCTATCTACAAAGGGAATAGAAATGGATTTTTCCTGACATCGAATGACGGGAAAAACGTCGAGGAGATCTACGAAGATTATTTTGATGTGACCACTCCTGAAAATCGCTATCTGTCCGAGTTTGTCATAGAGAAGTTCAATCTGCTTGCAGAGAATAAGCTGAGAAAATCTGATTTTGAGAATCTGATACATAAGCTGATCGACAAATCTTACGACGATGAACAGCAGGCGGCATTAAAGGGAATTCTCGAATTGGCACAAAAAATAGACTAGGATGATTTTCACTGAACAAGAACTTGCCCTTATAGAAAAAGCAAAGAAGGCAGGTGGAGACGTATGGAATCACGAGGACCTGACTGATATCAAGCGTAAGATAAAAGTATATTATAGAAATCTCGACAACAGTGAATCTTGCTGCTATTGCAAACGGGATTTTAGGGACGAATTCAACATGGTTATCGATATCGAACATATCTTGCCTAAATCCAAGTACGCGGAGTTTATGTTTGATATTCATAATTTGAATATTTCCTGTAAACGGTGCAACATGAATATTAAGCGGGAACGGCATGATTTTGTTGTGAACACAGCCACGGTTAGAGCAGGTTATAGACAGTCGGGGCAGTATCATTTTATACATCCGAATCTGGACAGGTATGCCGATAATATCGATTACCTCAGAATAGACCTAAACGGTAAGAAACTTACAAGATACAATGCCCTGACCGATAAGGGAAGATATAGCTACAGGTATTTTCGCCTGGATAGGATTGAGGTGAATACCTTTAGCAGCGCCCAAGGTATTGTCGTGAAGGACGATGGGGGAATTGTTTCATCAGCTGTTCCTAATGATATTGCTGAAGAACTTATCCAATTTTTAAGCAAATTGTGATACTCACACTGCGTATCCTATCTCTCAGTTTAAAAGGTAAAGTTGCAAGCCACTAATCCCCCAACTTTTCATAGTGATAATCCCGTGTCTCATCCTTTCCTGCAATGAACAAGAACACCCAGCCCCAGCGGTTCTGCAGCCTATCGACTTGCAGCTGATTGTCCTTGTCGAGCCATAGCTGGAACTGATTGTTTTTTATCTGCCCGTATATCAATGGAATAGGGATTACGGAGCGTTTATGTCGGGAGACAAAATAATTATCTTTAAGCCTCCCTTGTAGCTCGATGCTCTTTTTTTCGATACCATGCTCGAGCCACGTCGCCCTGATTTTGTTATTTCCTACTGCTCGGAGAGCGATTGTTGCTTTTTTAAAGTCAAGCGTATCAATTTTATCCGCTAGGATAAGCTGATTCCAGAGGGAGGAAAATTCAGCATCATCGTTTTTGCTGAAGGGATTCACGTAGATGCCATCAAATGCGCTCAACGTTGAAACTTGCTGTTGGGTGTCCCGCTTTTGCTGCTTCAGCGAGGCGCAGCCCGAGAGCATGAGGACAGCCGATAGAAAACCCACAAAGTGTACAGCTCTCATATGAGTCATCCTTAATGAAACGATTGGGTATTTTTGGGTCTTGAAGCAAATCATAATCTTGTTTTTTAATCCTCGAATTATTCTTTTTCTAATTAGGGTCCAGCTTGGCTAGATAATAGGCATACTGCTTTGATTTTAGTGCGCCTTGGCCTATTACCGTGTAGGCTTTTACGATAAATGCAGTATTGTCCATCCACCTGATATCTTCGACAGCCCAATCCTTGGTCTGGAAACTGGCCTTTTCTGAAATGCTTCTTTGTGAATCGCCATAGCTTAGATCAAGAAGCCCTATAAAGCAGCTATTGCGGTCATAGACAAGGTTGTAAAAGTAGGCAAGATGGCGCCCATCGGGCGAAGGTATGGGCAGCTCCACGGCGGCATCCCCGATAGAGACGATCCCATACCGGTCGGAAGTGGTGCTATCAAGCAATACCATATCGCTGAATCCGAGATTTTCAGAAACATCATGGCTTACCAGTGCATGCATATGCAGCTTAGGATAATATCCCATGTACTGCCAGCCCCTAAAGCCATCGGCCTGATCGGGAGAGTCGTCATATTTCTTGAGCGATATGCGGCCCTTTGCCGTCGGCACGATCAGCGTGTCCTGTTCAACGTAAGCATTGGTAAATATCATTTTCGGAGCAGGGGGAGCCTGTTCGTAAAGCTGCTTTTCTGCGATCTGAAAGCGTACCTGCGGCAGGCTGTCATAACGGTCGGCATAACCTACGGCCATCTCCCTTCCGGACTGTCCGTAGGCGAGCGCAATTGAAAAGAAAAAAAGGAAGATCAGTCTCATATTAATTTCTTTGTTTTATGATATAGTAAGATTTCTGATTGAGCCTTAACAGGCCGAAACCCATATTTGGGCATGAAAAATATTCCAGTATCGGATTGCTGTTTCCCCCTTCCAACCTGAACCTTATCGTGTCGGACTGTCTTATGAGGTTGTAGTAATGCGTGCCTCGCCACTGGTCTTTTGGATTTTCCTGATATTTTACTTTTGCGGTCTTATGGAAGTATTTGATCTCAAGTGCGCCACTGTCGGGAGAGAGTGCCTTTACAGTCCTTGATGACGGATCTTTGTTGGCTTCCGTAGCGATTGGAACCTTTGTGCCATCAAATGCCCATGAATACCGATTTTCCGAATTTTGGGACCGCAGGAAACCATCTTCGAACAGGATCGTATTGCCGTCGGGGGAAAGTTCCGAAGCCTCGAGGCTATCGATAATATTCCCCATGCTGTCTATCTTGTAGCTTTTGTACAAAGGGGCATTTCGGTTAGAGCTGGGGTATTTGATATTAATGATGATAAGGCCGTTTTCCGGTATAAATTGAGGGAGCTCCGCAAGGTATTGTCCATCGGCCTCCAGTAAGGGATTTATCGTGTAAGAGCCTTCTAAAATAGGGGAGCGCAAAGCCTTGTAGGTAGCATATTTTTCGGGCAATCCGGGCTGCCTGATTTCTTTTATGAAGTACAGGAGGAGCGATACCAGCATGATAGCCATTGCGGTACCCAAGGCAATATTTATATTGACAGGTAGCGATGAGGCCTTATGGAAAGCCTTATTTCGGGTTATTAGCCACATTGCGGCAGCAATGATTAATGCCAGTCCTGCGATATAGGGCAGATGCCTTGCGAGGAATGCTCTGGCAGAACCGATAAAAGAAGTTACGGACTCCGCCATCGGCATTTCTGTAATACCGTAAATAATCCAGCCAATGAGCAGAAGTGCCAGAAATGGGAGTGCGAGATAGATATAGAAGTTCGGATATATGGCACCTGATATTGCCAATTTTGCCAGAATCCTGACCATCATGGTGACGATTGCCAATGTTGCCAGGGCTAGAGCCCAGAAAAACACGGCTGTCCCAAGGCTGAGAAACGTAACCTGTGACTTTCCCGAATAGTAAAAATAGGTAAACAGTACAATGATTACCGCTACTAATGCGCATTTGAGATTAATATTAAGATTTTCCATAACCTTTCCTGTCGTTTAATAGGAATGTATTTAGTGTTTACTGTCAATTGGCTCTGCAGTCGCAGAGCTACAATCATGCCAAGTGTACATCGTATCGATGTTAGTCAAAAGTTCGCTTGACATGAGAAGCAACACTAAGTTACCAAGCAATCCTGAAATTGAGAGATCCACGTCAAATTTTTACTAGGATATCTAGTCGGACCTTAAGCCTTTTTATAATAAAGGAAGAAAGTTAATCTCAAAAGCTTGATACCGACTGTTTAGTAGGTCATGGAATTAGAAAATTGTAATTCGAAGAAATTTTTGGGAAAGGCAACAAAAAATGTGAGGTTCTACTTGTTCGGTAGTTTCTTGTTTAAATAGTCAAGAACTAAATTATAGTCAGAAAGTAGAGAATATGCATCTAAACCTGCGATGGCGAGGGATGGTTTTTCCTGATTGTCTATTCTATAAAGCGAATTTGGAGCACCTGCCTCATCAATAATTAAGAGGTCGTATTTAGAATCGAATTGGTCAGCCGTAAGGTCGAGGAAGTAGTTACCATATTTGAGCCAAGCATGGCTGGGCATTAGAGTGTCATTTTCTTTCCAGCAATACACGGCAGATTGGTAGCCCTCCGAAACTAGAGTAAAGGCTAAGATCAGTGATGCATCCCTACAACAGCCATGTGGGAAATTTTTAAGGAGAGTTGTATTGCTACTCACTGCTGAGATGGCGTTTTTGACGGCTACACAGAGTTTTGAAACATGTTTTATATTGATTTTTTTTGTATCCATCTTTTACTTCAAGATCAGCTTATTGCCATATACTCTTTTATGACATCAATAAGTGCGTCTGCCGTTCTAGGCGTGAAGCCGGGTGACTGGGTCAGTAGGATATAATCGTAAGTTTTCTCGTTTCTGAAATTTTCATATTCGATTTTCTCAAATGGAATTGGGGGCTCTAGATCCAATGGTTGTATTGTTGAAGCTTTGGAGTAAAAATCACCATTATTGATCATTTTCCTAATATCATCATCATAAAATTTCTTAAGCTCAATAATTTTAGATTCGGTATTAAAATCGCGAAAATGAAAAGATGGGAGATCATCGAACCAGTCTTTGTTGTTAATATATTTGAGATTGCTTATCCATCGACATGCAATGGCAAATGCCAGATAGTTTCCAGAGCTAAGCCCTTCCCAGCCATCGAACTGTTTTATTTCATGTCTCTCGTCCACTGGCATGTGAAGTATTTTGCCAGAGATATAATTATAGCTGGCATCCCCCAATCCGAGGTCAGCGTGCGCATCGACGTGGTCTATTGGAAACCGGACGTTAAAGTTATTTTTCATCTGTATTTCTTTCAAAAAATGGAAGACCTCTACATGATGGATAAAATATTTTCCTCGTATTTTCTTTGATGTACTGAGTCCGCAATTTTCTTCCAAAAAACGGATGACATCTTGTCTTTCCCAACATTTGTAATCATTTTTATTTAACCGTCTCTCGCTTGTTACGGTGCTGTTGGCTTTTCTAAGAAGGAAAAAATCGAGATCGATATCGAGGATTTTCATACTATTATTGATTTATCGGTTCTTTATAGTCAGTGAAAATGATTAGGTTTTTGTACTGTTCTTCCAACCATTTGTATTTTAGGTTGATAGAAGTACTGGCCGTCTGTTTGAGTCCTGCGGTAATGGTGGATTTAATTTTTTTCAAATCCTCCTTAAGTACCTTTTTGTCCATTTCAATCCATGATTGCAGTACTTGGTAAAGAATCATCTGGTGCATGCCTGTATAGCCGTCTTCAAATTCATGAAGATACTGATGGTAGGGGTACCGGTCTTTCTTGGATTGCAGCGGATAATTAAGTAGGCTCAACAAATAAGGGGATAGTATAATTCTTGGAGTTTTCGCAACAGTGGATTCCAGCTGGTAGGCATCTACCAAGGCCGGTCCAATTATAAGGCCATTTGAGGAGTGTATGAGGTTGCCTATAGATATAGCTCCTCTTAAAAGAATTCCTTCCGTTATAAACCTAGCCCCTATAGTAGCTATATTAGCAATCATCGTAGAAAGGCTTTCATTTAGTTTTGAGTCATCTTCGCAGTCAACTGAAATTACAATAGAATCACTGAAGCATGTACAATGCGTTTTTTCTGCTATTTCAAAAGCTGTTAGGTCTTTTTTCTGGGCATCTTCCTCGATTACAATATAGCGGCTATTCCATTCACCATTTTGTTCCCGTCCTTTCAGGAATTCAAGGGCATTATAGATCAGTTCCAGCTTTGACCTATCGGATTCTGATTGTTCAACTATCTGCTTAAATCCAAGAATATCTATAAATGCTACAATTTTTCTAGAATATCTTATCGGTTCGGTCATAATTATTTTTTGTTAGGTCCACCAATCAAAGTTAGCGTCAGGCGCAAATTCAAATAAGTTGTCCATTTTTCGTGCAAAGTATTTTCTTAAGGTCTCACTATTTTGATTATCCTGTCGCAGTTCGTCCTGATATTCGTTAAAATATTTGAGTAATCTGTAGTGAAGCAGAGTTCTGTAGATTTTGGTTTTCCCATTTTCTATAATGATGAATATAGGCTCGTTCTTGCTATCGGTCTTTTTAGGAGCAAGATTAATGTGCCAGTTATTTTTTGTCCTGGCTTCATGCATCAAAGCGCAACGAACATCTCCATAAAAATCTCCAGCGTTATACGGATTGTCATGAACAACGGAGCCATTTACGTCCAATGACCAAAAATGGTCCTTAAATATTGACGCTGTGCGAAGGAATTCTGTAAAAATATCACGGCTCGATTTATATTCATATGCAGGTCCCCCTGGACGAAAATTATGATTAAAAATTATACCTTTTCTGAATGCAGCGAAAGTTTCAATCATTGCACACTGAACTGTAACGATAGCGAAACCTTCGCCTTTTTTTGATCTTCCATCGATTATCTTCTGAATAGGGGAGAAAAATTTATTTTTTAATCGGCTGTCAAAAATCTGGATAGCCTCTTCCCATATTTCATCATACCTGTAGGACTGATCCAGTCGTGCTCTTACATTGATCCAGTCAGATTTCTCGTTCTGCATATTATCGGTTAGAATGGATTATTGTTCTATTTTGATCAATTACAGTTTCTTTTCGAAGATTTGGAACAAAAGATAGGATAAGAAGTGCTGCGAAGCCAATGATAAAGCAAGCAATTGCGACCAATATCGCATTCTTATTGCGGGACTTCCTTTCAATCCAGTTCATTTTATAAACTGGTTGGCCAGGAATAGACGCAATTTTGCCTTTTGAAAAATCTAAACCATATGCATCTACCAATCGGAAACCATTTGGTTCAGCATTTCGCGCCTGTGCCATGCGAAATTCGTAGTATTTGTTATTTCTCATAAAAGTGCCAAGCCAGAACAAATTTACTACCAATCCAATTATTGACATAAAGATAGTAAGAGGATCAAAGCTTGAAAAGATGTATAACTTATTTTGAAGTATAGTGCCGATACCTATATTAAGTCCTACAAACAAAACATTCATCTGCCAAGCAATCTGTCCTTCATAAAATACGAGCTGTAATGCCGTTGTATATCGGGCTACTGTATCTTCTGCTTCTGTCTCTTGTATTGGTGGGGTAGTTTCATCCATTAGTATTAATTGCATTAAGGGTTAATATTATATCGCAATATAATAATAAAAAAGTGTCCGTATCTTATCAATGAGAGAAAACCAAATGGATTGTTTGTGTTCCATAGTATTAAATGAGAACCAGTAACTGTCCCTTCGTAGATTTCCATGTGGTATTGCTTCCCTTCAAGGAGACTGTGTAGCAAAATTACGTAGCGATCTGCTTCTTCTCCAGAAAATAAACTGTCAATGAACGCGAGTTCGGCATGGGACACGTTAAAGTCTTTAGGCGTGCCTTCCCCTAAAATCAAAGATAGGTATCGTCAAATAGTGTCATATTTTTTCCTTTCGTTCTCGAGCATCTTCATAGTCCGCTCATCGGGAATCCCGCTAAAATATTTTTCCAGTACCTCACCGAATACGGGATGGGCGTTATCAGTCCTTGCAAATAAGGTCATGCAGGATCTCAGCTTGAGATTATCCGGGTACCCGAATATTTCTTCTGCCGAGCGGCCATTGAGCTGCAGGAGTGCTTCAGAGATTTCAACCAGGTGCTTCCCCAATACAGGATGCGCTGCATAGGAATTTGCTTCGGGGAGGTCGGCAATGCCGTATGCATTAGAGGTTTCGCTTTTACCGAGACCTTTCAGCTGTGGGAACACGTACCACATCCAGTGGGAGGTTTTCTTCCCTTTTTTAATTTCAGACAGTGCCGTTATATAAACCTGATTCTGTGCATCCAAAAATCTTTTTAATTCCATATTGCGTGTGATTTCAATTACTTTTCTCAGCAGGATTAAATTTAAGGAAATTATCTATTCATCCTATGCCTCGGTAGGCCGATTTCATGTTCTTGTGGATAAGGTGCGCGATGCGTCATACTGACATCCTCACGCAGGTTCTGGTGCGCCATATAATGCCGCTTTTCATCCGAGACGCTATAGCGGGGATCTGGGATGAAAGGCATTTTTGCCATCTTCTGGACCGTTATGGTAGGGAAGTGGTAATCAACCTCAACGGCTCCCAGCAACAGGTAACACCCTCCGCCCAGAAAGGGGTATTGTTTCAGGCAGTCGCTGAAATGGGCAGTATCGAAAAAAGTCCCTTCTACATCGATCCATGTCCCGAAGTACATATCGCCTTTTTTGTGGGGACATGCTTACGGGAAACCAGGTAGGCAAGCATCCTGACGGTCTTCTTGTGGTATTTCGTAAGGTCCCTCGCCATGAGATCTCCGCGGTGGCTGGTCTTGAGCAGGTCTAATGGGGAGCAAGAGACCGGAAATCGGAAAAAGAGCCAAAAAGGCTTTACTGATGATACAGGATCTTTATAAAGTTGAACGAAAAGCAAAGGAAGAAAAGTTATCGCCTGATAAGGTCAAGGAGCTACGGCTGAAAGAGTCGCTGCCGGTTATCAAAGATATGGGTAAATGGATATTCGAAGAGATAAAAAACACACTCCCTAAAAGTCAGATCGGAAAAGCTATGGCCTACGCCTATGCACGTTGGGATGTGCTTTCGGCTTATATGCATGATGGAAACTTACAGATAGACAACAATCTCGTGGAGAACGCTATCAGACCGGTAGCCCTGGGGCGTAAGAACTGGCTCTTCGCCGGCAGTCATGAAGCCGCCGCGCGTGCGGCAATTATATATTCCTTCTTCGCTATCTGCAAAAAGCATTAAGTAAATACTTTTCAGTGGCTAAGGCATACTTTAATCAATATATAATCAATAAAGCATAAGGATATAAAAGACCTTTATCTCCAAAACTTCAAGAAATAAACTGACATGTAGTTCATAGGGCGGATACGTATTGAGACCTCGGACTGTCTTTTTTGTTTTGCCATTTCGACGATTGCTATTGCTCGAAGCTTTCTCTTCGTTCAAGTGGTTTTCCAGTTCTCCATCCATCATCGATTCCAACAGATGCTTATTAATGGCGCTAGGAGGGCATCATTAGTAGATAAACTTTTACCTTCGTAGAGACCTTGCATAGTTTCTGCCTTGAAGCGTTCAAAGTCGAATGGGTCTTTTTCTTTCATGACCGCGTCGTTTGAATAATTGAATATAAATAATCTTATTGAATTATTCCTTTGGCACAGTTCACGTTACAGTCTAGATTTTACTCGTCTTCGTTGGGTTTAAAGAACAAAATTATTTAGATTTATAGATATTTACTTTATTGCCATCGACTATCGCTGTCCCTGCGACAACAACGTATTCACTATTTCTCGCCATGGCGTTAGAAATATATGAACTAGAATAATTCCATCCCAAAGACTCAAAAAACTTTTTGATTTTATAGACTATCATACCTGTTGAACAAAATTCCTTGTTATTCAATAGGTGATAGGTTATTGCATACGTAATGCTTGGTCGTTTTTCTAACAAGCTAGAATACGCAACATTACTCTTATGCATGTGTTTTAACTTATTACGAGAATCAGCTTCAATCACCATATTTTGTTTATTAAGCTGTATTAATGATTTGTCGAAAAATGAGCTTGCTACATTAATTGCATCTATATTAAATAATTGATGTCCATTCCTTATCCTAGATAAAGTTCGAGTTGATTTCTCAATAAGATTTGCAAAATCATTATCTTCAATACCATTACTATCTATTAGTTTAATGATATTCTCAGTAATTACTTTCCTATTTATACTGGTCATAAACCAAATATGACTCAATATCGAATTACAAAAAGTGACATTTAATTCTTTTTTTGTAATTTGTTTCTTATCTTTGGTTTAGGAAGAAAGCACATGCTTTCGGATAGAACTTAGGTATTTAAAACAAAGAGTCTTGCGGCTACATTTTCTGACGCCGTAACGCAAGGCAGTAGTTATGAATACCCATGTCTATTCTTATATAAAAGCTTTTATTATATTTGCTTAATAAGATAGATATGGGGCTACTGTTAGTCTGTGTTACGTTAGGCGTCAGAACTTATTTGTAGCCACAGCATGTAGCCCTATATTTATCAAGCTACCTCCTGAAACAAGACTCGTTCAACCAATAACGAGTTATGATTATTAAAAACAAACATCCAAAGAATCCCATTCCGCCTTAGTTCTATTAAGGCTAGAGGTCTGTATGACCATCCGAAAAAAGTGTCATTGTAAATATATCATCTGCTTTGTAACCAATTAGAGACTACTATATCGGAACATTTTTACGAGTTATTCTAATGACCTGATCCATCGCCTCCGCGAGGAAAGGGAAAGATTATGACCATTTTAAAACCTTAAAATGAACAATTTTATAAGGACTGGGAGAAGTATTGCCTGTTCAAAACAGAAGGCCCAGTATGTAAATTTAATAAATGCACAACATAAGTGTAATGAAAATAAAGCATATAGCTTAAGAGAACTATCAATCCTAAGGACTCTTTTAGTAATTGCTACTGTATTTCATATGTTTATTTTATCAGCTCAGACGCCCCGCAAGGACAGTGGGGCCGATGGGTTGTTATCTATCAGCGGTACTGTCGTATCCTTCAGTGACGGAAAACCCATCCAAGGGGTTTCCATTCGAGTAGATGGTGAAAAGGGTAGGACCTCGTCTAAAAATGATGGTTCCTTTTCGTTAACAGTCTCGAATTCTACAGGTACAGTTTCATTCTCCCATGTCGGTTTCAAGCGTCTAGAAACTTCATATACTGCCGGAGTATCATCGGCTATAAAATTGATACCACTAGAGAATCAATTGGAAGAGATAGAGGTGGTTTCTACTGGGTATCAAAAAATTCCGAAGGAGCGGGCAACGGGGAGTTTTGAAGTAATCGGAAAGCAACAGCTCAATATCAGCAAAAGTACCAACATTATCAATCGGCTTGAAGGCTTGTCGCCCGCACTCCGTTTTGAGAAAAGGGTGGAGGGACTTTCTCCGTTACAGCAGTTATCTGTCCGTACCACTTCTACCTACTATGGGTATTATAATCCACTGGTTATATTAGATAACTTTCCTTACGAGGGTGATATCGCAAATATAAACCCCAACGATATTGAATCGGTAACCATCCTTAAAGATGCCGCGGCGGCATCCATCTGGGGAACCAGAGCAGGAAATGGAGTGATTGTTTTGACTTCAAAAAGAGGGACTAAGGATGGAAAACTAAAACTGTCAGTCCAGGTAGCAAACCAGTTGGGAGAAAAGCCGGATATCTATAAAAAACCTTACATGTCCAGTTCATCTTTTATGGAGATGGAAGAGCTGTTATTTAAAAACAATTTTTTCGACTGGCAGATCACTTCTTTGGATCGGAGCATTACGCCAATGGTTGTGTTAATGGACAAGCTGCGCAAAGGCGAGATCGATCAACTAACCTATGATCGTCAGAAAGCTGAATGGAGTAGACAGGATGTGCGAACAGATTACTTAAAGTACATCTATAGAAACAGCTATAACCAGCAATATGCAACCAATATAACGGGGGGCGGTGCTAACTATGATTTTCAGGCGAGTGTGGGATACGATAAAAACCGTAATAACATTCAAAATGCAGGTGTGGAAAGAGTTACTGCCCGGTTGGTGACAAACATCCGCCCTGTCAAACAGTTGGAGATCGGTATGCAGCTGATGTATGGAAACTCTACAATCAAGGGGATGGGTACCGATTCGCAGCTGTCTTTTGGCTCCCTATATTCTGGCGCGGGACGTAGTTTTTATCCTTATCTCAGGTTGGTCGACGATGACGGAAAGGCTACTGATCTGGAGACGGTTACGATCCGTAAATCTTACATCGATACGCTTGCGGGTGGAAGGCTTATGCCAGCCCACTATAATATCTTCAATGAAATTGCCAGCAGCGAAAATAAAAATAGTACCGAAGATGTCACGCTCAATTTAAGTGCGAACTGGAAATTAACACCTTTCATCAGCGCAAATGTAGCCTATCAATTTCAGAAGTCAGCAAATAAAATAACCAACTGGCAGGGGATCGATTCTTATTTTACACAGCATTACATCAATATGTTTACGCAGTGGACGCCAACCACGATAACACGAAATGTACCAATCGGTGATATTTTTTACCAAAACAATGGTATCATAAATTCACATTACCTCAGGGGAAATCTGGCTTGGGATCAATCATTCGATCGGGATCGACATAAAATCAATGCCATCGCTGGAGCTGAAATGAAGGATTTGAACAATCGGATGGACGGGCACAACCTCTATGGTTATGATCGCAATACATTGAGTTATGCACGTGTGAATTACCTGACCAATTTCCGTTTGCTGAATGGGATCATGGGATCTGGGCAGATCATTGATGGTGTCAAATTTGACGAGCTGAATCAACGGTTCACGTCTTTCTTTGGTAATGCGACCTATACCTTTTTGGATCGGTATTTTTTGAGTGGGAGTATACGCAGGGATGCCTCTAATCTTTTTGGTGTGTCGACCAACAATAGATGGCAACCGCTATGGTCTGCTGGTTTAGCATGGGATATAACAAAGGAATCTTTTTATCATTTCGAAGCGCTGTCTCGATTGAAAATCCGGGGAACCTATGGCTATAATGGCAACGCCAACAATTCTTACTCAGCCAACCCGATTATGGAATATAGCGGAACGCATAGTATTACCTCGTACACTTATGCCTATATGATCAATCCTTCCAATCCGGATTATAGGTCTGAAAAGGTAGGCGTTTTTAATCTCGGACTTGATTTTGCGGCCCTTGGCAATCGTATTTCGGGCACAGTAGACTTTTATAAGAAAGATGGCAGGGATATCGTTGCTAGGGGGATGGTCGATCCAACAACAGGGTTTGATTCACAGATCTTGAATGTCGCCCATTTTGCCGGCCGCGGCATTGAAGCTAATCTGCAAACCGTAAATATCAAAGGAGGCAAATTTTCATGGAATTCCAATCTGATATTCAATTATCAGCGAAATATTACTAAAAAATACAATTATAGACCCGCGCGGGCAGATTCATACCTTGATGCAGCTACCTCACCGAATCCGGTGGAAGGCCGCGATCTATACGGACTGTATGCCTACCCGTTTGCAGGACTGGATCCACAGACTGGTGAGCCCTTAGGTTGGATGAATGGCGAGAAGAGTAAGGAGTATACAAAATTTGCTTCTTCACCCGTAGAGACGCTTAAATTTATGGGATCAACGATTCCGCTATATTCGGGTTTTGTACGTAACACCTTTAACTACGGCCCTTGGTCTTTGAGTACAAATATTCAATACAAGTTTAAGTTCGTATTTAGAAGACCGACAGTAAATTATTCGGCTTTAGCAAATTACTGGACAATGAATGAGGATTTTGATAATAGCTGGCGGGAGCCAGGGGACGAGCTGAAAACCAATGTGCCTGCTTTTATATATCCGTTAAATAACGCACGTGACAATTTTTATACCTTCTCTGACGCGGTTGTTGAACGGGGAGATGCAATCCGCATAAAGGACATTAATCTGAATTATAATTTTAATGGCTTGGGCAAAGGGAAAATTCGGGGTCAGGTATTTTTCAATATGGATAATATGAACTTGATCATCTGGAAGAAGACGGGGTATAATGTGGATTCCGATTATTACCGCTCCATACCAATCCCACGTACGTACACGCTGGGCGCAACACTGAACTTATAAATCGAATTGTTATTTAACACGAATTGAGAATGAAAAGATATCCTATTTTATTTATCACAGCCCTACTGTTTACCTTGGCTGGCTGTGATAAATTTTTAGACAAAAAAGCTGATCTAAAAATGGCTATTCCAGAATCGATTGAAGATGGAGAGGCCTTAATGGACAATTATAGCATGTTAAATCAAGGCTATCCTTATATCGGTGAATTGTGTAGCGACAATTTTCAAATGAACTATGCAGACTGGTCTGCAATCACGATTGATGAGGATAGGGACCTGTTTGTATGGAATATACAGGCTGCTCCACCAGCCACGCAATGGTCTGCGCCTTATCGGGTGGTCTATAATGCCAATCAAGTACTTGCAATGATTGATAAATTGCCCAGCAATGATCGCTCGCAACAACTGAAAGGTAAAGCCTTATTTTTTAGGGCATATGCCCATCTAGCGTTGGGTGAACTATTTGTGGATGTGCCCAGAGCGGATAAAAGCAATGCAGCTAAAATGGCTATTCCTTACCGTAAAACGCCGAATATTGAGGAGCATAGTCCCAGAGTGACCATTGGTGAATTCTATGAGCAGTTGCTAGCCGATTTACTGTCGGCTACCGAGCTACTGAAAGATAACAATGATAAGGCTTCTAGACCCTCTTATACAGCCAGTTTAGCTTTATTGGCAAGAGTATATCTTTATCTCCAAGATTATGAGCAGGCTGCCTATTATGCAGATAAATGTCTGCAACGAAATGCTTCTTTATTGGACTTCAATGTGCTGAACCAGTCGAGCAATACGCCGATTTCGAGATTTAATACGGAGGTGTTATTTCAAGCTATTTCAAGTGGGAGTGCGACTTATACACGCACACGTTGGAAAGTGTCGGCAGAACTAATGGGAACTTATCAGGCTAACGATCTGCGCAGGACAGTGTTTTTTATCAATAATAACGATGGTACCTATTCTTTCAAGGGAAATTACGACGGTGTTTTGAATCAGGCTCCATTCAGTGGCTTGGCTGTAGACGAGATATATCTTATCAGGGCTGAATCAAATGCTCGGCTAGGCAAGATTGCCTTGGCACTTAAGGATATCAACGACCTCTTACGGTCGCGGTGGAAATCTGGTACGTATACAGATCGTACAGATACTGATCAGGTTACACTATTGAATTTTATCTTACAGGAAAGGAGAAAAGAACTGATTATGCGCCAGCGGCGCTGGTCAGATCTAAAAAGATTGAACCTCAAGGCTGAAACGGCTGTGACTTTAAAAAGATCGTGGCCAGAAATGCTGGCAGAATTACGGCCGAATGCTCCTCAATATACTTTTTTGATACCATTTGCTGTCCTCAACAATTCTATGCTTACTCAAACTGAACGATAAAATGAAAAAATTGATTAAAAATATGTGTGTTATAGCTTTGTTATTGCATACAATACATACTGCTTATTGTAGCACCTTTCAGGCAGATACATTGACTACTGGAATGAAAATGCCCAATGTGGATATGGGCACTCTTGAAGATGGTGTCCTGTTAGGAAAGTTTTCAGAACAGGCTGCGCGCCTCGTCATTCTTGACTTTATGAATTCGTCTTGTTCAAGTTGTATAGCCGCGCTGCCTAGGCTGTCTCAGGTTGCCAAGAAATTTGGAAAAGATATTCAGATTTATCCTGTAACCTATGAGGATCGCGGCCGGATAGCTAAAATGAGAAAGTTAAATGATATTATAGCTGCCACAGATTTGAAATTTATTGTTGAAGATAAGAATCTAAAAACGCTTTTTCCGCATCAGACAGTTTCACACGTGGTATGGATTCTCGATGGCCTAGTGAAAGGAATTACTCATGTAGAATACCTGGATGAAAAGATGGTCAATACCATGCTTAAAGAGGGTAAACTTGATGTGCCTCAGAAAAATGATTTTAAAACCTTTAATTATTCGAAATCACTGAAGGATCATCGTTACCCCCTAAGATCGTACGCTGCTCTGACTGGTTATATTCCAGATGCAGATACCAAATTTGGTACGGATATTTCGTCTGATTCAAGCTGTATACGGGAGTATATGATCAATGCGCCGATACTTTCGGCCTATATGCATGCTTATGGAAAAACTACGCGGTTGCCATATATGAAAGCTGATCGGATCATAATAGAATCAACCCATCCGGAAAAATATTGTTATGCCTCCGATCGGGATGGCTACGAAGAAGATTGGTTATTAAAAAATGTGATCTCGTACGAATTTGAATTTACAGAGCGAGAATCAAAGGATAAGCGAATGCGAAGTATTATTCAAGATCTCGACAATAGGTTAGATGTAAAGACATCGATAGAAAAAAGAATGATTGATTGTTGGGTTATTATTGATGGTAAGGGCAAAAGTAAAAATATGCAGGATGTCGGCCAGTCCAAAAGAGATTTTGTATTTATGGCAGACCTCAATAGTGCATATCCTGTTATTTTGGATGAAAGTACATTGGATAACAAAATTCCGGCGAGATCTCATCAGTCTTTTGATGAACTAAGATCGTTACTGCTTGACGCAGGTTATGATCTTGTCAAGGCAAAAAGAACAACAGAGGTTTTTGTATTGGTAGATTAAACAAATTAGGGTGCATATTTTTATGCACCCTATAATTAAAATGGCATGTCTACGACTTTAATGTCACATGTGATGTATTCGTCCTGGTATTTAAAGCTTCGAGCATTTCGTTTCTCAAATCTTCTGTAATATCTGGTTTTCCCCCAACATTAGGAGCGTCGATAGTACAGATTTGATTATTGCCCGAACAACCAGGTGATCCTGCTGAATAACTGTCTGGATTACCAGGGTTACTCGGATCATTCAATTGAAATAGTGCCATAGTGCAAAATTTTAATTAGTCAAATCTTGTTCATTAATCAGCTACACCCAAGATGTATCCGGTTTCACAGATGCTGCCGGGCTGACCGAAACGCCGCATGAGGCCAGCCCTTTTCACGTAAATGCTGTATCGTACCGCCACACGGGAAAGTGGTAAACCTGCGCCCGTGCCTGTCACGTACAGGGCCAGCACAGCAGCAGGTCACCGATAGCAAAAGTTTCATCTTCGCCAAGCCAGCATATTTTCGCTGCACCAGTTGCGAAGGCCATTGCCGACGTGGGACGCTCATATCCGCGGCGAATGGTTGTTCATTTAGCGAATTTACCCTGACTCGTTGTGTACGCTGTATACGCTCTTGCTTGATCATACTTCTTTGTTTATAAATTCACCCAGTCCTATGGGTATATGGTTCGTAATTCAAAGATAGTGACCGCCGCTGCACCCAATTTGACATAAAGCGCATCAGGATTTGACAAAATCCGTGAATCTAAACCTACCTCCGCTTTTTGGGATTAAAGGTAAGCTGTTGGTAGGCCGTCGGAGATAACCCGGTTTCATTTTTAAAAAATCGAGTAAAACTAGAAATCTGACCAAAGCCACAAAAGTCCGAAACGAGCTTTACAGGCATTTTTCGATCCAGCAGATGCTTTGCCTTGTCGGCCAATACCTGGTTGCGAAAATGCAATAGCGTCTCGCCATAGCGCTGCATATGGTATCTGTTGAGTTGATCATTTGCAACGTGCAGTGTATCAGCGATATCTCCAATAAAAATTCGTCCTTCCGTTTCTGAGATCCGCTTGCTGATCAACGCTCGGGCCTGAAGAGCCAAATGGTCTTGGTGGCTCAAGAGACCCTGCGCTTTGAGTAGCTTATTTTTGCTCAGAAGGAGCAGATCCTGAATTTTGTGAAGGATAATACTTTTGGGTATCAACGGCTTCTTGCTGAGTTCCCTCGTGAGCTCAGCAAATAACTGTCGGGTCTGCTCCATAGCGGCAAAGTCCAGGCTGACTCGGTACTGTGCGAGCCTGCCTTTATGTGCTGCGATCACGCTAGAGAGATACTCAAAGCCAGGAACCCCGCCGATATGAAGCAGATTCAAAGGTAGTGTAAACCCTTGAATGTGATATGTTCCGGGCTCAAATTTTAATGCAATTTCAGTTTCGGGGAAATAGAGAAACGCACCATGTCGCGGGCGGAAAATAAAGGTGTCTTTGACCTGTGGCTGGCTGTAATGGATCGGCGCACGCCCTGCGAGATGGTAGAGCAGATGGGTCTGCGGACTGCATATCTCAAAACGGATTGTTGTTGGGCTATGCACTTCGAACTGATAGCAATAGCTCTCCAAATTGCCGGTCTGCAGATACTCCTCAAACAGACAAATTTGTGGATGGCATAGCAGTCTGGTCCGGCTACCGGGCAACTGCTGTTGAAAAGATTTTGTGAGCGTACTCTTGCTCACAAAATCCATTTCTTCTTCTATCAACCTGAATGATGGGGTCCGCATAGCACTAGTATTTTTGGGGAATAGGCCACGTCTGTTTCGGAGAAACGTGGATTAGCTGCCTGCGGAATTCCGATAAACAATGCGGATAGAAAAATAACCTGTCGGCAACAATCTGTTCGCAACAGGTAGGTCACTGGATGAATTGTATCGTGAAAGGATGATGTCCTTTGGTGTGTCTTTTTCTTCATCGACCGAGCTGCTGTTCTTTTGGAAGTCAACGGCTAGGCCGTTGTTCCAGCTGTCGGCAATACCGATGCTAAGTTCGGTTTTGAGTGCAAGCGAAATGGTATTCAGATATTGGATCTGGCTGAGGCGTAGCTCAAAATAGGCATGCATAAAGCCGACGAAATCGCTCATGACGGAGTTGATGATAGGAAGACGCTCGGCATAAGGAAGGGTCAATACTTTTAGCTGCAGGTCGTTTACACCTGCTTGGTCAAATGTTCTTTTCATATTTTTGCTATTACGTAAAACCACAAATAAATCAGCTAAAACCATAGAAAACAAATTCTTTGGTTGGATATGACGGGATTCGGTATATTTTGACGGAATGTTTCTCCGGTAAATTAGTGTTATTTTAAAGAAATTTTGTAAGTTTGAGGTAAGCGTTTTTTTCAACCAATTACCAGACGAATTTGTATTCCTTATGCGATCGGAGAATTTAAATAAAAGTAGAAGATTATTTCCTTATTTATTAAAAACTGTTATTGCCCGGTGGAGCCAAATATGCTATTATCCACTTCATTTTTTCTTTTGTGTTATCCTTGCTTTGATCATCAATGTGGGATCTGCTGGCAGCGAGATGCTCGGCCGTATCCAGAGCAAGCGCTTTATGGCGGTATGGATCGGCACGGTGTTGCTGTTGATGGTCTACGCTATGCTGATCAGCTACATACATGCAGCCTTGGTGGTTAGGCAGCGGTTCAGTACGAATACCAAGCTGAATTTTATAATCTATCTGCTCTGCGCATCCGGTGTTGTCCTAGCTATCCACGGCGTCGTACTGGAAGTATTGTTACCGCACAGGCCGGGATTGATCTTGCTTTCGCGATGGTATCTGACAACTGATTTTTGGTTTTTCTTTCCCATAATGACCGCCTATATACTGTTGGTAAATCGCTTTCCAAAATGGGGATTGCTCGATTGGCAATCCTTTGTTCAAACGGCGATCCAGATACCTTCTGGGGCCAGGCCGCAGCTCGATCAAGATCCCGCGCCACTTTTAGTAGCAGGTGGATCCGAAACTGGTGAAAATAGAGATTCTCTTGAACATGTGACCGAGCAGCTGGTTAAGAGCCCAAGGCAGCTATCGGGGCACAATGACCACACCACAGCGATGGAGCTCACGTCTTTGAAAAAATCAGAATCCCAGGCTACGCTGTTCAGTTTGTGGCAGCGCGATCGGGATCGGCTAGCACTGATGGTCTACCTTTTGCGCAAATGGGAGGATAAAGAACCGACAGACGGGGCCACGATAAAATGCCTGAACGCGGTGATCATCTATAAACAACAACGTACGGCAGATGTCTATCTGCATGACGGAAAGTTATGTCGCATAGAGGTGACCACCAAAGCACTGCGTGAAAACCCCTGGTTGGTCAAAATACGGGCGAGAGTGTATGTCAATATGCTCTTTTTTCGCGTGCCCGTAAATCGGCCCACCATGTTGGAACTTACCGCTGAGATTAAGGAGAAACTACATCGATTGTTGCCGGAGGATAAGCTCAAAATAATGGTCACGCCCTCGCGTGAGCTGCGCAACAACATCAATAATTTTTGGGGAATAATAGATACGCTAGATGAAAGCAAATTGGAAGAGGAATTTAATCTGGCTTAAAAACGAATGTATTGTCTAACGCTGTGGTGATGGAGCCTTTGCACAGGTCCAATGGTGTAAAGTGACTCGTTTCGGCGACCAGCATGTTTAATTGCTTGGTTATGTTAAATTTAATGAATCGCATATGTGACCTTTTGGAGGTCATAACCTGCTTATTAAAAGCGATATTGACGCATATAACAGAAGAAATGAATAAAGTATCTCCGGAAACAGCGGAGATACCTTCCGAACTGGATCATATGCTTGATATCGCTGATGTGCTCGACAAATTGGGTATATCTGAATCGAAGTATTACCGGCTGGTCCGCGAGGGAAAGCTCAGGCCGAGGAAGCTGGGCAAGCGGCACTATTATTACTTGTCGGATTTACACCAGCAACTGGAAGAGAGCAGGCGCAAGGGGCGGATTTAGCCCGTAGTAAAAGAAGGAGCCTTTTGGCTCCTTTTTAATTTTCTGGGAGCAAGCGAACGCAAGTTCCTTCACGTCGCTACGCTTCGGCGACGGTATGGCTTTCCTTCGACTTCGCTTCGACACAGCTAGGGGACAGCCGCGACGCTCCTTCGGGTGGGCTTCGACTCCCAGTCGAACAGCACCCGAACAATACCCGAACAGCAGCCGCTGCTGTGTCGAAGCTATCTGCAATCTTTTCCGAATACAGTCGCTCAACGACCCAAAGGACAGCCGAGGGCTGCTTATCTGTTAAAGTTGACAGGCAATGACAGCATGGCCACCCGTGTAATATCAATCCCTGCATTTATCCTTCTACTGAAAAAAGTCATGCTAATTTAGCTCTTGCTAGCAAAACAAAGACTGCTCATGACAGTCGTAATTATTTATTATTCAAACATGTATAATCATGGCAAGATTTTTAAAAGGTATACACGGGGCCTACTCTGGGAAAGTAGGAAGTGTAATAGGAAGCAGTTGGCGAGGTGTGGATTATGTCCGCTCACTCTCCAAAATTACAAGCAAAAAAGCGAGTGAAGGACAGATCGCGCAGCGGGCAAAATTTGCAACCGCGGTAGCTTTTCTGTCGCCGATCAAGGATCTACTCAACCTGGGCTATTCGGACACATTGCAGAGTAAAGCAACAGGATACAACAAAGCGCTACAATATCTCCTGAATTATGGGGGCGTCACAGGCACTTACCCTGCATTTGAAATAGATTATGCAAAGATTGTTATTTCAAAGGGATCATTGGCAACGCTGATGGGGGCGGAATGGTCAGAAGCTTTTCCGCAGGAGATCATGTTGACATGGGAGCCGCAGTTCAACAAATTTAACGCGTTCGCTGGCGATTCTGTTATTCTGTTGATGTACAACAGCAACAAGAATTTCTTCAGTATCCTGGAGTCTGCGACTCGCGAAGAAGCAAGTATGAGTTTCAAGCTACCTACCAGCTACTCCGGTGACACGCTGGAAGGCTGGGTATTTACCGGTCATCAGGATGGTATCAAGACCTCTCCGAGTGTTTATCTGGGTAAACTATCCATTAGCTAATATGGCTGTTAAACACACCCTGCTGCTCCTACGAAAGTATGGAGCACGGGGAACCAATGGTACAATCAGCTATCAAGGCGAAGAGATATGCCATACGATCGAGCTGCCTGATAGAAATAATACGCCACGGATTAGCTGTATTCCAATTGGTCGATATAAGTTGGAGAAACGGCGCTACCCCAAACATGGCGAGCAGATTGGCATCCCGATAGTGCTCGGCCGCGAAGCAATACTGATCCATGCGGCCAACAATGCGCTCCGGGAATTGCAGGGCTGCATTGCGCCGGTAACGACGTTAACAGGCGAAGGTACAGGGGATTATAGCGGCAAGGCCTTGGCAAAGCTCAAAGCGCTGGTGTATAGCCTGTGGGATATGGGGGATGAAGTGTATTTGAGTATTCGCTAAGGCTTTGGAGATCTGGAATTAGTTGCTGCATTCCTTTGTGCCTTCTTCTTAGCAAGCTGACGGCATAAATCAAACTCGCTATGCTCGGACAATGATTTATGTTATCGTCATCTCGCGTCAGCGATAGGCAGTCGGAACGCAAGGCTTTCAATTCCATGATCTCCTTAGCTTAACGAAAGGTGAGTTGATGGTGGCTCTACTGAAAATGCAAAAAGTATGAAAAAAATCTTTAACAAAATAGGACAGGTGCTGCAGCTGGTGCTGGCGGCTCCTGTTAAACTACCGGGAAAGGTAGGCAACGTATTGAAATACCTGGTCTTGGGGTTGGGGATCGTGGAAACGGTATTGGATGAAGATAAACCCCAACCGGAGGTAAGTGACGGAAAACCGCCATCGGAAGCTGATTTGAATGCGGCAAACGATACGGCCAAAACTACGGTTGAAAGGAGCGTGGAGGATGAAAGTGAATAATATCCGCATCTCGGCCATAGGCGGTACCCTCTGTTCCATCTGGGCGAGCATTTCCCTGGGGGATGTGTTGCAAACAGCCCTGACAGCGGCACTGGGTACTTTGGTCAGTTTTGCCACGAGTAGGCTGCTGGGCAGATGGCGCAACAAGCAGAAAAGGTGAGTGGTAACTGACGAAGATCCAAAACAAAAGAAAACACCATAATACTTGTATTATGGTGTTACATGAATATGTGGTTTGATTAGTTTTTCGCTAACACCATCTCGGGTTCTTCTTTTCCGCCATGACAGGTTTTACAGGAAATTGCTTTGGCTGGAGAATTATCCCAACTGCGGTTAAAATACTTTTTGTTGATCTTTTGGGTCATCTTGATCATCGCCCGCCCAATATCCTTTTTGTGGTTCTCATCACTGGCAAAATCCAATTTCTTAGGATCTTCTTTTGATGGTGCATGACAGAAACCACATTTTACGCCCAAGGCAACGTTAAATTCCTTCATCGTGGAAATCAATTCGTCATGGGAAATATTTTTTGGGAGAACTTTTAGATTGGTCGGTTTTGGTTCTTCCTTAGGTTTTTCCTGTTGGAAACTAAATGCACTCAACGCAAGCGCAATAGCCAACACAGATGCAATCGCACCTAATTTATTGAATTGTTTCATTTCTCTTTTCCTTTATGCTTGACTAAATATAGGGAGAAAGCGATAATTTTCAAATAGAAAATGAAATTAATATGACAATTTAGATTGATTATTAGTTACGGACTGCATTTTCAACAACCCAACTTTGGCTATTATCCTGATAATTGATCGTTAATCGTTTTCCTTCAATTTTGACATTCTTTAAGCCAGTCGTGTCAGCTGATACCCAAGTAGTATCGTTTTCTTGAGTCAGTCTAAGCGAAGTGATATTAGGGATACCCGTGAAGAACTCAACTTTGTAGGTATCACCGCTTTCTTTTAGCACACGAATAAGCCGATTATCCCGATCTACTTCCAACGAATTATCCTGATATTGGACACGCCCGATAAAACTGCCTGCTGCTGCGGCACCGGCGCTAGTTCCATCTTCATTTTTTGCACATGAAGCTACTAATATATTGATTATACAGACCGAGACGAAAGCGTTGAAAAACTTCATGGATGTAATTTTTGCTCTAAATTAAGGTTTTTTGATTAAAAACTCAATTGATTAAGCCTGAAATGATGTTAATTGTCAATGCAACAACAAATGTATTTAAAGCAAAGGAGAGGAGACCGTGAAAAAGTGCTACCCTGCGTATCTTTTTTGAGGATATCCCCACGTCTGACACCTGAAACGTGCATCCCATAACGAATGAAAAGTATGCGAAATCGAGATAATCAGGTTTGTCGTCACCGGGAAACGCTAAGCCATCACCATTGGATTTATTTTCGTAATATAAACGTGCATAATGAAAGGTATAGATGGTATGAACCAAAATCCAGGAAGCCATCATGGCTAGGATGCAGATGACGATAATATACGCATCCTTCAGCTGTTTGTCCTTGCTGGATATAATGATCATCAGTACAGAAACAAAGCAACCTATGGTGACCAAAATGACGAATAAGGAGACAAAAAGTCGGCTGCCATCTTCTTGTTGTGCTTTCTTTGCCATTGTTCCAATCGACATGGTATAAAATGTAAACCAGGATATCGCGATGTAAGATACACAGAACCCCAGCCAGCATAGCATCAAATTTAATAGCGGAAGGGAGTGTATTGGCGAGATAAAATAGATCAGTAAAAACATGCCCACGGAAAGCAATGCGCGATCAATGGATTTCATTTGATGTAAGTAGAGGTTGATTCTTGCCATGTTCCCCAGTTTTAACAATCAAATTGTGCATCAGCTTCAAACGTCAGTGCACTGCCATGATTGGACAAGTATAGAAGCATTGCTTCTTCCTCATAGTGACGCGGATTGGAAAAGATAAAATCCAAAACACCATCCCGGTCGATATCCCCAACGAACAGTGTGGACATAAATACATCATCATATTGATCAATATGAAATAGTGTCTTTTCTTTGTTTTCTTTATTTGAAATGTAGCGTAGTTTGTAATTGGTCACCTCATGGAATAATTTCTCGTGACCTTTGTCATCGGTTTGCACCTCTGTGGATTTAATAGTTCCCAATCCCCTCAGGGTAACTTTTTGATTTTTATACGCATATTCGACCGATTCTTGAGGCCATATTTCGGAATGGGTAACTTTTAAATTTTCTAATGCACCGGCTTGGAGTCCTTCCAACTTTAGGAATAGCAATGAATTTCTTCGTGATTCAATGCTTCGAATTGGAACGCCAGCACACTCGTCATAACCGTCTTTTATTTCATAATCAACTTTTTCCAGGTAATATTTGCCATTTTCTTCATAAAGGTCGTACCAATCTTTATTTAAAACAGCTGTAGGATCTCGCTTTTCCCAAACTCGGTAGCTGCGTACCATCAAAATCTGTCCCTTCTTTGGATCTGCTATGGTGGGCTGGTCAACTGTACTGCTGTCCACAACGACTTGGGACAATGTGTCAGTGGCCTTGACCGTGTCGGATTTTCCACCGACCTGTTGAGAAGTGGGATTCGTGCATGCTTGGAGGGAAAACAATCCCATTAGAAGTGCAAAGGCATTATAGATATTCATATACGGTGAATTTAGTTTAAATATATAAAATTCACCGTATATAAATCGAGCGATTTTTTAAGCGAGTGCTTCTTTTAACAAGGAAAATGACTTGAGGCATTTTTCGTCGTCGAAAATGTAGGAAGTAGCGATAATTTCATCTACTTGATGATCTTTTACAAATTTCTCTATTTGGGGACGTATGTTGGCTTTGTCACCAATGAACGCACATGAAGCCATACTTTTAACAGCTTGCTCTATTGCCGGTATACCTTTGTAAATTACTTCCGGAGTGGGTTCTGATAATGGTCTTCTTGTATTGGTTACGATGCCAGCAAAGAGATTGAAGAAACTGGTTGCTAAAAATTCGGCTTCTTCGTTGCTATCTGCGGCGATAACATTGACGCAAGACATAAAGTAAGGTTTTTCCAGCACCTCAGAGGGGATGAAATTTTGATGATAGATCATACTTGCCGAAGCAAATTGAGCCGGTGCAAAATGTGTCGCAAAAGCATATGGAAGACCTAAGCTTGCCGCCAAATAGGCACTGTCGGTACTTGATCCCAAAATGTACAGGGGTATCTCCAAACCTTCACCCGGAAAGGCACGTACTTTTGCATCGAAGTTGTCTGCGCTAAAGTAACGTTGCAAATCTTTCACTTCTTGAGGAAATTGAAAGGCGGTATTTAGATTATTTCTGCGTAAAGCCATTGCCGTTAGTTGGTCCGTACCTGGAGCACGTCCTAAACCGAGGTCAATACGGCCCGGAAATAAGGTTTCTAAAGTTCCAAACTGCTCTGCAATAACCAAGGGTGCATGATTTGGCAACATTATTCCGCCAGATCCTACACGAATACGGTTTGTGTTTGATGCAATATGTTGTATCAAAAGGGATGTCGCGGAACTGGCGATATATTCCATGTTGTGATGCTCCGCAACCCAAATCCTTTTAAAATCCAGTTGTTCTATATGTTGGGCAATTTTGACCGTACGAGCTAAGGCGCTCGCTGTATTTTCTCCTTTTTTTATAGGAGCCAAATCCAATGCTGATAACGCTATTTTATCCATACATTAAAATTACGCAGAAGATTTTCGACAATTGTAATGAAAATGTCTATTCTATAATTCGTTGTGTATGTATGACACTAAATTGATCATTTAAGGTTGTCGTAAAGAATAGGAAAGAATTTCCTCCATCCCTGATTTTGAATTTCTTCTTGATTTCTTCTGTTTTGAGTGGAAAATTTTTGGCAATAATCCCTGATTGAATTGACGGTTTATTTTTTTTGAAATCACTGAAGGACTCCACTTGCTTTATCACAAATACTTTGCCCGGAAAATTTTCGATCTGTTTATCTGAAGTGTAGAGGTGCGTGTTTTTATGTAATTTTTTGACATCAAATAGCTGTCCAATGGTTTTAAAGGCGCCTGCCTTGGAAAGTGCAACATCTGGCTCATACAAATAGGAAAGTGGTTCACTGTATTCATTAACCACAGCGCGCTCACTTTCATAGGTAAAAGATACGACCTGTTGTTGCTCATGGAATAGCCGCACAGCATGAATGGCAGCTTCACCCTCATATCCTTTTTCTTGCACGAAAATAAGTTCTTTGCAGTCATTCTGCAGCGACAACACATACACATCTTTGACATACCGCAGTTGATGCAATGCGGAAGTGATGTCCAGTAGTGGTGCAAGTTTGCTGATAATGTTATCCGTGTGCTGGAAAAAATCATCCTGCAATTGGACTAAATTAGGTTCACATTCATCCAATAGAAACACTTTTTTGTTTTGAACTCTTCGAGATGGATCCAGGTAGATGTAGTCGAATCGTTTGGTTGCGTCATTGAGGATGTAATCCACACCGTTAGCGGCAATGACGTCAAGATTATCGGCCTTTAATACAGCCGCATTATGTTTTGAGATGGCTGCTAATTCAGGATTTACTTCACAGGCAGTAACTTTGGCCGCCTGTCTTGAGAAGTAAAAGCTATCTACACCAAAACCGCTGGTGGCATCCACTAAATGTGTTCCCTTGTTAATCAGTGTACTTTTAAATAATGCCGTTTTCTCCGAGGAACATTGCTCCAAGTTGAGCTTCGGGGGAAAGTAGATTCCCGGCATTTTGGCCCACAAGGGGATTTTTGTACTTGTCCGTTGCTTGCCATCCAGCTGTGTAGCAAGCTCGGACGGTGATATTCCTTCAAAAGGAGATTTTTTAAGTGCAATTTTAGCAGGAGACTCCTGTGCGTTTCTATCCAGAAACTGCTGAATCTCCTCTTGAAGGATCAGTGTATTCATTTATATTTTCTTTACGAGAAGCTGGCAAGTATAGGTGTCTTTTAGTTCGCTTATCACTTCCTTATCAACCAGAACTCGATCAATGGTCTCCTGGTTGTAATAGCGAATAGTAATCAGTTCAAGTCCCGATTCATACTTGACTTTGAATTTCTGCTCGAGCTCGCTAATTAAGTTTTCCAGATTTTTTCCTGTATCGTCTACCGAAACGGTGAAATTGATGGCTGTATTATGCATCATATTTATTTTGATACGATGCTCATGGAATAGATTGAAAATGTCTCTTAAATTATCTTCCACGATAAATGAGAAATCCCTTGGCGAGATGGAAATGAAAATTTGGTTTACCTTAAAGATGAAGGACGGAACGGGCAAAGTCTGATTCGTACTCCTGATCATCGTTCCCGGCGAGTCGGGATCGACAAAAGAGCGTACATTCAATGCAATTTTCTTATTCTGTAAGGGCTTGATGGTTTTGGGGTGAATGACCGTTGCACCATAATAGGTAAGTTCAATGGCATCCGTATAGGATAACTCAGAAATTAGCTCGGTCTTTTCAAACCATTTTGGGTCGGCATTGAGTACGCCGGGCACATCCTTCCAAATCGTTACATTTTCAGCATTCAAGCAGGATGCAAAGATGGCTGCGGAGTAATCTGAACCTTCGCGGCCTAAGGTGGTTGTGAAATTCTCCGAAGTAGAACCTAAAAATCCTTGTGTGATGACAATGTATTCGTCGAGAATAGCGGGAAGCTCTGCGCGGATTTTTTCTTCGGTTTTCGCCCAGTCTACCACTGCTTCACGATAGGTATTGTCCGTAAATATATAATCCCGTGCATCGATCCATCGTACCTTTTCACCAATAAAGGCGACATACGCTGCCACAATCTTTGTCGAGATAAGTTCGCCCATCGATACAATTTGATCGAAAAGATAGTCATATGAATCTTGAGGTTCCTCCTCTAAAATCCACTCGATCTCGACAAAACAGTTTGCAACTTCATCAAATATCGGGTGTTCACCCTCAGGAAATAATTCTTGAAGGATACGAAAGTGAAATTGTTTGGCCTCGTCCAGTGTCTGGAGTTGATTGCCCGTGTTATTAACATATTCTTTGGTCAATCTTTCGAGAAGGTTGGTCATCTTTCCCATAGCGGATATGACAACTAACAAGGCGTCGCCTTTGTATTTCGAGATAATCCGTGCTGAGTTTCTGACGCTTTCAGCATCCTTGACGGATGCACCTCCAAATTTAAAAACCTGCATTTATTTATTTAGTTTAGTTGATTGCTAATTAATACTATTAATATAATGTAATCCTTTGTCTGAAATCAAATGTCTGAAAGTAGCGTAGGGAATGCGCAATTCAGTCATCCCTTCAGCATAGGATTTGATTTCATAAACATTGTAATGAAATAGGATGTCGTCTTTTTCGAACGTAAAATTATCTGCGAGCGAAAACTTACCGTCTTCAAAAAAATACTTTCCATTTAATAGATCATCGCTACTTAACCCTTCTTGTTTGCGGAAATATTGCTCAGCAATTTTGACAAACTTATCTTTATTTTGTGTTTGAATAATGTCATCAATCACAATCTGTTTGTTTGACTGTCTATCGAAGTTTGCATAAAGGGTAAAGTGGTCACCATGCGCACCGCCCGTGTACTCTTCCTGTTGTGTTCTTATTCCCAGAAAAACAGGCGTATTGGCGATCACATCGACCTGTAGCTCCCGGTTCCAGGTTGCCGTAGATTTGCCGTTATTATCCTCCACATATTCATTGTAAGCATTAATAAACCGATGGGCAGCCTCCTGCATACTGGTGTCGCCTTCGAGGTGAACGATATTGGTAATGAGATCATTGATCTTATCTTCATCAAAAACCGGGTATTTTGCGCGAAAATACGTCGTGTCCAGTCGATTTTCTTCCTTTAGAAAATAATTGCTATGCTCGTCTATACTTTTTTTACTATAGGAGAGTGTATCTGCAAGTTGAACAACATCAGCAGGTGCACTTTGGCCATTGCAAGCGTAAAACAGATAGCTGATAACTAATATTTTTAAGGAAAAATGAAACCGCATTGAAATGATTATCTCCGTTATTTAATAAGTAATGGATACATTGAGCCATCCCGCATCAAAGTCCGCTTTATATTTTTCATAAAACTTAATGGCCGGTTCATTCCAGTCTAATACCTGCCATACCATGCCATGATAACCGCACTGTTTGCCGTAGGCCAGCGTCTTATCAAAAAGTAGTTTTCCAATTCCTGATCCGCGCATATTTTCTGTCACGATTAGATCTTCCAAATAGAGTCTTCGGCCTTTCCAGGTTGAATATCTGGTATAATATAATGAAATGCCGACAACTTCGCCTTCTACTTCTGCAACAAATGCCCCCCAAACAGGGGATTTTCCAAATCCTGCATCCTCAAATTCCGACAGTGATACCGTCACCTCATCGGGTGCTTTTTCGAAGATGGCCAGCTCATTGATCAATTCGAGCATCCGTGGGCAGTCAGACCTAACAGCTTCTCTTATAATTGGTTTAGTCATTGTTTTTAAAGTGTTTGATTACTCTTTTTCCAAAGATTGTACTTCCTACACGTACCATCGTCGAACCTTCGCCTATAGCCAATTTATAGTCGGAGGACATACCCATGGAAAGAATGCTGAAATGTTCATCTTTTCTGTAAAAACTTGCTTTTACCCCATCAAACAACATTTTAAGCTCATAGAATTCAGCTTTTATTACTTTCTGGTTATCGGTATTTGAGGCTATTCCCATCAAACCGCAAATACGGATGTTCTTCAATGCGAGAAATTCATCGTCGCGGAGCAGTTCGATGAGTTCAGCATGATCAAAACCAAACTTGGTGTCTTCCTCAGCAATATAAACTTGTAAAAGACAGTCTATGATGCGTTTTGATTTTTGGGCATGTTTGTTAATTTCCTTAAGTAATTTTAGCGAATCAACAGATGCAATTAGACTGATGAAAGGAGCAATATATTTGACCTTATTTGTTTGAAGATGGCCGATCATATGCCATTGAATGTCTTTGGGTAAAAGCTCCGCTTTCTCAACTAACTCTTGAACGTGGTTTTCGCCAAAGATACGTTGCCCTGCCTCATAGGCTTCCATGATATCTGAATTGGATTTTGTCTTCGATACAGCGACGAGTTGTACTCCGACAGCTTCAGTTTCCAATCTTAACGCTTCTAAATTACTAGCAATACTCATTTCCGATATAGTTTTGATGATGTAAAAAGTGCCAAATGTCGGTGCTTTTTGTAAATTTGTACAAAACTACGAAATGCTACGATTAATACTGAATCTACTTGCAGTCATTTTTTTATTTGGTGCCTGTGTACGTACAGGGGGCAAAGATATTATCTCCGAAAGTGAGTTTGTGGATGCGCTTACCGAAATTCAATTGACAGATTCATACCTCAATATTTTGCCCATTGATAGTGCGCGCAAAGTCATATTGCCTTTGTACCAAGTTACCTTCGATAAATATGGTTTGGATTCCGTTTCTTTTAAAAAAAATTTAGACTATTATGGGAAGGATGCCGAAGTCATGTCTGCTATTTATAAAAAAGTGGAAGAAAATCTAACGAAAGAAAATAAGTTTTATGCAGATATTGATAGGAAAAAACAAGATTCTATCCGTAGCAGAGACTCGATTGTTAATGTACGTATTCAGGATAGTACCAATCGGGTTATGCGTGCGCAACAAGCTTATCAGGAAAGAATTGACGCACTTATTCATTATATTCCAAATAAGACAAAATTGAGTTTCAGAGAAGCTGCTTCGTCTTTTAATCGCTATTTCCAAATGAGAACCGGTATCAGCGTAGATGGTTATCTTATGAATCAACTATCTGTAGGTAATTCCACTACACCAGTTGATACAACTTCGGATGTAGGGCGTATCTCGGGTAAGGATACTGTAATAACACCGAAGGAGGTTCCACTTCGGCAGTTACCAACTACTGAACTGGACAGAGGACCAGTTCTCAGTCCGCCGAGGCAAATGAAGCCTCCGGTGAAACTTTAATCATTCAACGAATATGACTTCAATGGTATATCCAATAAATGCAATAGATAAGCTCGGATTTTCCGAGATAAAAGATAAAATAAGACAAAAATGCTTGAGCGAATCGGGTAGGGATCTGGTAGATAAAATTCAGCCACAGACCCGTTTTGATCAGATTGATCGATTTTTACGACAGACCAGTGAGTTTAAAGATCTTTTGGTGAATGACAGTGCATTCCCCGTCGAGAATTTTTTTCCACTTCGGTCTATTATCGAAAAAGCTCGGGTAGAGGGAGCTTTTTTGCTTGAAGAGGAGTTCTTTAAAGTATTACTTTCATTAAAGACTGTATATGCTATCATTCGTTATTTTAATGAACGTGAGGGGCTTTATCCCAATCTTGAGATTCTCTTTGAACATTTACCGATAGAGAAAGGCATCATCCGAGATATCGAAATGGTGATCGACGAACGCGGAAAGCTCAAAAATAATGCTTCGCGATTGCTATTGGAGATCACTCAACAGATTCAAAAGGCTGAGCAAGAAGCTTTAAAGCGCATCAACAGTATCTTTAAAAGTGCGCAGGATAGTGGATGGACCGCCGATGGTAATCTTACCATACGCGATGGAAGGCTTTGTATTCCAATCTTAGCCGAGAATAAAAGGAAGCTTAAAGGTCTGATCCATGATGAATCTGCTACAGGTCAAACGGCTTATATAGAGCCTGAAGAAGTCTTTCAGTTGAATAATAAAATTAGAGATTTAGAATTTGAACGTCGACGAGAAGTTATTCGTATCCTAGTGGAACTGACCGATAAAGTTCGTCCGCACCTTCCGTTGTTGCTTTCTTATCATGGACTACTGACGAAAGTAGATTTTGTACGTGCAAAAGCACTTTTTGCTTTGGACATTGAGGCTGAAATGCCTGAATTGTCCAAAGAAGTGGAGATTAATTTGGTCAATGCTAGGCATCCACTTTTATTATTGAATCACCATCATACTGTTGTGCCGCTGAATATACAAATTGACAATGTCCAGCGCGTTATTGTTGTTTCGGGACCTAATGCAGGAGGTAAATCTGTCTGCATGAAAACAGTAGGCCTATTGCAGATCATGGTGCAATCTGGGTTATTAATTCCTGCGGACCCAACGACGAAAATTGGCGTTTTTAAACAGATATTTGCAGATATTGGTGATGATCAATCGATAGAGAGTGATTTAAGTACCTATAGTGCGCATCTGTCGAAGATGAAATATTTTACGGAATTTGCCAACGGCCGTACCCTGGTTTTGATCGATGAGTTTGGAACTGGTACGGATCCTTTGTTTGGTGGACCTATCGCTGAAGCAGTATTGGAATCGCTCAACAAAAAGCAGATTAGAGGCGTAGTGACGACGCACTATTCTAATCTCAAAGTATTTGCGAGCAATTCGCCCGGTTTAGAGAATGCTTCGATGTTATTTGACAATCGAGAAATGAAGCCAATGTATATTCTTCAGATCGGCAAACCGGGGAGTTCCTATGCATTTGAAATTGCTCAAAAAATTGGCTTGGGTAAGGAAATATTGGCGTCTGCGAAAGGTAAAATTGGTGTGGAGCAAAAGAAAGTAGACAACCTTTTGATTGATCTCGAAAGAGAGAAGAAAGAGGTGTTTGATACCAAAGTTGCGATCAATAAGCGGGAGAAGGAACTTGAGACCCTCAAATCAGAATACCTGGAACTACAAACCTATCTAGAAGAAAATAAAAGAGTCATTCTGAAAAAGGCTAAAGAAGAAGCGCAGCAGATTATAAAGAATTCGAATAAACTCATTGAGAATACGGTTGCTCAAATTAAATCTGCCAAAGCCGATAAAGAAAAAACCCGTGAATTGCGGAGCAACCTAGATCAAGCTCTTCAGGCAGTCCTACCGAAAGAACAACAGGTCACAAAACCTGCAATTAAAGAGCGCGTTGTGGAGTCTGCAGCATTAGCGATCGGGGATTGGGTACAAATTTTGGATAATGGCGCCGAGGCACAGGTGGTAGAAATTGCTAAAAATAATAATCTTATTCTGGCTATGGGGGAACTGCGTACCGTTCAAAAACGGAAGAATGTAATTAAGCTAGAGGGAAGGGAAGGGAAAAAATCTGCAAAAAGTTTATCAAGGTCAACATCTGCGGGTTCGGTGGCGGACTTTAAATCTGAAATTGATCTAAGGGGTATGCGAACGGAGGATGCGCTTCATGAGTTGGAGCGTGTGCTGGATAGGGCGGTGATGATCGGTTATCCGTCGCTAAAGATCATTCATGGAAAGGGTGACGGGATTTTACGCAAATTTATCCGTGATTATTTACGTAAATATAGTCATGTTAGTCGTTTTGAGGACGAACATCAAGACCGTGGTGGTGATGGTATCACCTACGCTTATTTGTAGACAAAAATGAACTGGAGCTCAAAAGGTTATTAGAGCTCCAATTTTCGTTTAAATTTTTAAAATTTATGGTCGTTTAGCTGGTGTTGAACGTTAGCTTTCGTCCTGTAAATTGAGCTTACATCGTTTCTTTACCACCAAAGGTTATCAGCACCATACCGGAGATAATGACAAACATACCCAGTACCTGCATCCAGGTCAGCGGACTTTTAAAATACAGTGCCATGGCTAATTGCACGGTCAAGAATGTGCCACCAGAGCATAGGGCTATAACAATTGGCTGAGATACATTTTTGAATAATTTTACCAGGAACCAGCTTGCAGAAAGCAGAATAATATTTCCGACAATCAATGTTGTCCATTTATATTTTGGATGAATTCCACCGAGTTTAAATAGGATGGACGAAATAATCTGGCAGGCCCAAAATGCAATAAAATAGATATAATTCAACATAAATTAGCTGTTATTCGTATCGGCTATAAGCGTTGTTAAAAGACTGGCGCATCAAGGCGAATTGATTAATTACAGTTTTCATAAATTCTTCATCGAGTAAATCAAATACGCCGTTTACACCACCAATAATATCCACTTCAGCAATTTTATAGGATTGCTCCAAATTCCCCTGTTCAAACTTAATAATAAATTTTTGGTTCATGCCAAATATTGAAATCTTGCAATCGGGATGGGGAAGTTCAGCTATTAGTCTCATGGAATTCTCTAGTTTTTAAATTTAGCATAAAAGTATAAAAAAAACGCCCAAATGCAATGCATTTGAGCGCTCAGGATTATGATATGATTAGAAAAAGGCTTTTTAGACGATACCTTGGGCTTTCATGGCGTTTGCGACTTTGATAAAGCCTCCAATATTGGCACCTTTTAAGTAATTTACAAATTCACTTCCCTTGCCATATTTTAAACAGGTTTCGTGGATACTCTCCATAATGGTTTTCAAGCGATTGTCAACCTCTTCGGTACACCATTGTGTACGGATGGAGTTTTGGGACATTTCCAAACCGCTCACAGCAACACCACCAGCATTCGCTGCTTTACCTGGGGCAAAGCTGATTTTTGCATCTAGAAATACTTTAATAGCTTCAGCTGTGGAAGGCATATTAGCCCCTTCGGCTACACAGATACATCCGTTTGCCACAAGCATTTTGGCATCGGATTCATCCAATTCATTTTGCGTTGCACAAGGTAATGCAATATCGCATTTAAATTGCCAAGGCTTTTGGCCTGGGAAGAACTGGGCATTCGGGTATTTGGATGGATATTGATCCAAACTTCTTCCTAATGTAGCTCCAAAGGCCATTTTTTCGGCGTCAAAACCATCCGGATCATACAATGTTCCTAAGCTGTTTGATACTGTAATTACTTTAGCCCCGAGCTGCAATGCTTTTTCAACCGCGTAAAATGCCACGTTGCCGGCACCAGAGACTGTCGCTACCTGACCTTTTAATGATTTTCCCTGATGCTTGAAAATACAGTCAACAAAATACAATAATCCATATCCTGTCGCTTCTGGACGTATATAGGAACCGCCCCACAATTCTCCTTTACCCGTAAGAACACCAGTAAAGTTATTTTGTAAACGTTTAAATTGACCGAATAAATAACCTATTTCACGTCCTCCGACACCAATATCTCCGGCAGGAACATCGGTGTCAGCGCCAATATGGCGATAGAGCTCGGTCATGAAACTCTGACAAAAACGCATGATTTCATTATCCGATTTTCCTTTGGGATCAAAATCGGATCCGCCTTTGCCACCACCAATCGGCAACCCAGTCAAACTATTTTTAAATACCTGTTCAAAAGCAAGAAATTTAAGGATACTTTGGTTAACAGAAGGGGCGAAGCGAAGACCGCCTTTATAAGGACCAATAGCACTGTTCATTTGAACACGGTATCCGCGATTAACTTGTACTTGATGGTTATCGTCCAACCAAGTTACCCGGAAAGATATAATACGCTCGGGTTCAGTAAGCCTTTCAAGAATCTTTTGTTCGAAAAATTCAGGATGGTGTTCTGTAATATAAGGAAATAGGTCCTCGGTAACTTCTTTTACAGCTTGCAAGAATTCTGGTTCATTTGGATTTCGTTTCTCAACGATCGAGATAAACTCGTTATAATTTTTTGACATGTTTAATTAGTAAAATTTCCCTTTGGCTGGCACCAATTTATGTATTTTTTAACGAATAACCAATATTTGTTAATTATTTACAAATAATAATCTATTCTAATGAAATTCAACTTTTTGATTTTTTATATGGAATTATAGAATTTCTGGCGAAGTGTGTGTGTAACAGTTCGTTTGCCGTATATTATTCGAATCTACAGGCATGTGAAAGAAAAAAATTCACTCATGATAAAATAGCTGGAATTCTGGTATCTAATATGTTAAATATCTCATTATAACCGTTTATTTCTGGCAATTTTTTAATACAAGGCTGTCGATTCTTAAATATAGTAATTGAGAATCCTTATATATTGATTAATTATAATTTATATTATGTTAAATAGATAGTTTTAAGCTACCCCTTTTGTTGTCTTAACCGCTCGCTATTGATGTCCACTATCATTATCCCGATTGTCTAAAACAAAAAGGAACTCAGCTATTTCTGAGTTCCTTAGAAAAATATTTAGGTTGAACATTTGCGATGAATACGATATTAATCGACGGCTTGAATCATTAAGGCGCCTACGGTTAAATTTGTCCTCGGATCAATAACGATGGCCTGAGAATTCTCGGAGTTTTCTTCCTGTAAATCGAACACGAGGTTTTCAGCAGATTTAATTGTGATGCGTCCAATGTCATTCAGCCTGATGATTTCATTATACACTTTTTCCTGTGTATTGATGTCAAACTTATACAGCACATCAACGATCTTTATTTTGGTCAATTTACTATGACTTTGTACAAGATATATTTGATCTGTGTCTAATGGTTTGTTGTCAAACCAGCATACATTTGCCTGGATGTTGCGTTCGAACTTTGGTGGATTTTCAACACTTGCTATGGTATCGCCACGGCTGATGTCTACATCATCACTGAGATGGATAATGACCGACTGGCCATTTTCAGCCCGTTGAAGCTGCTGTCCATTGAATTCAATCGCTTTAACCGTGCTATATGTTTCTGCTGGATAAACAATGACTTGATCTCCAATCGTTAATCCTTCTCCTAATACCCGTCCCGCATATCCCCTATAGTCATGTAAATCATCCGTTTGCGGTCGTACAACCCACTGGACAGGAAATCTCCAATTTGCCGCCTCATTTTCATGTATTTCCACGTGTTCGAGGTAATTCAACAGCGATTCACCTATATACCAAGGCATCCGTTGAGACTTATGGACAATATTATCCCCCTTCAATGCTGAAACTGGTATAAAATCAACATCTTTAAGCCCGAGGTTTACCGCCAACGCCAAATAGTCGCTTTTGATCTGCTCATAGATTGCCGCGCTATAATCAACCATGTCCATCTTATTGACACAGACAAGTACTTGCTTCATTGCAAGTAATTTAGCAATAAAAGAATGGCGTTTTGTCTGTTCAATTACACCCTTTCTCGCGTCGATCAAGATGATGATCAAATCTGAGTTGGATGCGCCTGTGACCATATTCCTGGTATATTGAATATGTCCTGGAGCATCTGCTATAATATACTTTCTGTGATCTGTTTGAAAGTATTTATAAGCAACATCAATGGTAATTCCTTGCTCACGTTCGGCTTTAAGTCCATCCGTTAATATAGCCAGATCTACCGTACCGTCATCATTTTTGCGGTTCGCACGTTGTATCGCCTCCAGTTGGTCGTCCAGAATCGAGTTGGTATCGTATAATAATCGGCCGATTAGGGTGCTTTTACCATCATCTACAGAACCGGCTGTAATAAATTTCAATATATTCATTGTTGTCAATCTCAGGTATTTGATTTGAAATAGGGTTAAAAGTATCCTTGTTTTTTACGCTCTTCCATAGCAGCTTCAGATACTTTATCATCCATACGGGCTCCACGTTCACTCACGGTTGATGCTTTGATCTCAGCGATAATATCGTCCAGTTCTGTAGCCGTTGAATCCACTGCAGCAGTACAGGTCATGTCGCCAACCGTTCTGAAACGTACAGATTTCCGCTGAATAATGTCATCGGCGTCAATATTGAGAAATGGAGCCGCTGCCATCAACTGTCCATTGCGCGTAATGACTTCCCGCTCATGACTGAAATAGATAGATGGCAAGGCTATTTGCTCACGCTTAATATAATTCCAAACATCCAATTCGGTCCAGTTGGAAATGGGGAAAACACGTACATTTTCACCTTTGTTTATCTTGCCGTTGAAAATGCTCCATAGTTCGGGTCGCTGTCTTTTGGGATCCCACTGGCCAAACTCGTCCCGTACAGAAAAGATACGTTCTTTAGCACGCGCTTTCTCTTCATCTCTACGTGCCCCTCCGATGCAAGCATCAAAACCATGCTTCGAAATCGTATCGAGTAACGTTACAGTCTGCAAAGCGTTACGGCTTGCATTTTTACCTTTCTGCTCAACCACTTTTCCTTGGTCTATACTATCCTGAACATAGCCGACAATGAGCTTCTCCCCGATATCTTCAATCAATGAATCTCTGAAAGTAATGGTTTCGGGAAAATTGTGCCCTGTGTCGATATGAACCAATGGAAATGGAAATTTACCTGGTCTGAACGCTTTTTTTGCTAGGTGGACAAGCGTAATCGAGTCTTTACCACCCGAAAATAAGAGTGCAGGCTTTTCAAATTGGCCAGCTACCTCCCTTAATATATATATTGCTTCCGCTTCTAAATGATCTAAATAGTCCATTCTCTGAAAATAATAAAATTTAAATTAATGAATTTGGGTTTAACTGTAGTTTTGTTAAGATTTAACAGCGTGCAAACCGCATTCTTTTTTACTTTGATCTTCCCACCACCATCGGCCGGCACGGAAATCTTCTCCCTCTTGTATCGCTCGGGTACAGGGCTGACAACCAATACTCGGAAAACCTTTGTCGTGTAATACATTGTATGGGATATAGTGTTCCTTACAGTACTTTTTTACCTCTTCAAAAGTCCAGTCAAACAAAGGATGTATTTTGATAATTTGGTTTACCTCATCGTATTCGATAAAGTCCATGTCATGTCTATTGGTAGACTGGTCCGAACGTATCCCTGTTATCCAAACTTTCTTTCCGCTGATTGCACGTTGCAGCGGCTCAATTTTTCTGATTCTACAACACTCTTTGCGGTTTTCTACCGATTCATAAAATGAATTTGGCCCCTTCTTGCTGATAAAATCTTCCAATAACGTGTTATTAGGACTGTACGTTTTAATCTGCAATGGATAACGCTCCAGTGTACGGCTCCATAACGAATAGGTTTCCTTAAACAGTCGGCCGGTATCCAATGTGAATAGTTGAATATCCAGATTATTTTTACCGATCCATTCCGTGATGATCTGATCTTCTATACCGAACGAGGTTGAGAAAATGACTTCATTAGGAAACAACGAAGTCACGGTCTGCAGGAGCTCCACTCCTTTTTTATCTCCAATAATTTCTTTAAGTTCCTTAACGTTCATGGCGTAATATATCTTTTGTATGCTCGTTCAACTTCTTTACTTTAAATTCGAAGTCCCCTTTGAGCTGATCCCGATAAGTGCTCATGAGTGACAATGTTTCGTCTATTTCCTCCGGTAACAGGTCATTTAGCAACTCTTTCAGGCGCTTAGCTATCGTTGGTGACTTCCCGTTTGTGGAAATGGCGATTTTCAGATTTCCTTTTTTTACAATAGATCCGAGATAGAAATCACACAATTCAGGTTTGTCTGCTGCATTGAACAATATATGCTGTTCGGATGTTAAACTGCGGAGTTGATCATTGAGTTCCATATTGTTGGTTGCTGCAATGACCAGCTGTTTGTTCATCATATCATCTGAGGCGAACGGGCGGACGTGTAGATCAATCTGCGGATACTTTTTTAATAACTCCGCAAATTCTGGGATAATTTCCATAGCTACAATGGTCAGATTCAATGTTTTGTCATTGGATGCCAAAGCTTCAAATTTCTCCAGTGCAACTTTCCCTCCCCCGACAAGCAGGGTGTGGATCTGATTAAGTTTAACGAATATGGGAAAGAGTTGGTTCATGACTACAATGCTAATGCTTTTTCTTTAATTTCATGAAATGAACGGTGTTTAGCGACAACATCACCGATTACGATGATGGCAGGAACTCCTACTCTTTTCTCTACCGATTCGTCAAGAATATTGTCTATCGTGCCAAGTACAACCTTTTCATTCGGTAACGAACCGTTTTGAATCAGTGCGATAGGTAAGTTATGTAGATTTCTTTCGCGGTAAATGGCTACGATTTCAGCCAGTTTACCATACCCCATCAAAATGACTACCGTAGCTTTGGATTCCGCGGCCAAATAAAGATCCGATGACAATGAGCCATCTGACTTTGAGCCCGTTATGACCCAGAAGCTTTCACTAATTCCACGGTAAGTCAGCGGAAGTTGCTGCAATCCAGTTAGTCCAATGGCAGATGAGATCCCGGGGACCACTGCTGTTTCAATACCAAATTGCTGGACATAGTCAATTTCTTCCCCGCCACGACCGAAAACAAAGGGATCGCCACCTTTTAAGCGGACAACATGCCCATAATTTAACGCATAATCTACCAACAGACGATTTATTTCATCCTGCGAGGTTGATAGTTGTTCAGCACGTTTTCCAACATATATTTTGATACATGCTGTTTGTGCATAGTCCAGCAATTCATCATTTACCAACGCATCATATAAGATGACATCAGCTTTTTGTATGGCTTTGATTCCTTTCAGGCTGATCAATTCCGGATCGCCTGGTCCAGCTCCCACTAAAGTTACTTTTGCTTTTATTGACATTCTATTCCCTCCCTATACCAGTATCGGTGTTAAATTTTTACGTTGATAAACCTCATTGATAAACTTTGTAGCTTCTTTTAGGTATCCTGTTGCAAAGTGGTCGCTTGGTTCATTTTTACTGATCTGTAATACCAATTCTGGAAAAGTTTTATCGAAACTGTATTCGCCTGTTTCCACAAAGTGAATTTGGAATTCGTTGATGACCGTGTTTTGGGTACTGGCACTGATTCCTTTATCCAACAATAGCGCCTTAGCAGCCTGTACAAAGGCGTTGTAAGCGTGGTAAATCGCATCAGAGAATTTTGACTCTTTAAATGTTTCATTTGCCCATTGCAATTTCTCTTCAGCCTCATAAATTAAGGTAGCAACCAAATCAATGACGACCCCCGCACACTCCCCTACACCGATAGCCGTCTGGAACGTTTCTTCGTGGCCCCAGTCTACAAATTCATCTGCAGCTAGGTTGGTAAGATCCGATAGCGGTTTCAGGAGATTGTAGAAGTAATTTTTGCCTTGTCTGTCATAATAGGCGTGAAAGTTTTCGTTTTCATCCGCATTTTTCTTGTAATCATTTAGCACCCACTCAACTACATGTAATACGCGCTTAGTGGGTACTTTTATGATACGTTCGGCAACTCGACCTTCACCATTACCGATGGTGCCGCCTCCTAGCATCACCTGTGCAGCCGGTACCACCTTACCTTCCGCCTTTACCGAACTCCCATGGAACCCAATATGCGCTAGACCATGTTGTCCGCAGGAATTCATACAGCCTGAAATCTTTATTTTTAGATCCCGATTAAAGACGAAATCCTGATGAAACTCTGCAATGTAGGACTCGATCACACGTGCCATTTCCGTACTATTCGAGATACCAAGGTTACAGGTATCGGTACCTGGACATGTCGTTACGTCTGCTGTACTGTCGTAACCTGCCTGGGCAAGATCTAAGGATTGAAGCAATTGATAGATATGAGGTAGGGATTTTGCCGTCGCATATTTTAATAATAAGCTTTGGTTTTGTGTGATGCGGATATCGTCTGCAATTAAATCTTTAAGTCCCTCGACGAATGCCCTGGCTTTATCCGTACCAATGTCGCCAGTGGAAACGCGGACATACACCCCGTAGTATCCTTTCTGTTTCTGTTCGAAGGTATTGGTGTTTTTCCAAACCTGATAATTTAGATCACTATCCAGGTCGAGGCATGACAATTGCTCGTCATTTGGTGCTGCAGGTTGCTCAATCTTATTTCGGTCGATTGGGTAGGTTTTTACCTTTGTTGCAATTTTTTCAGCTTCAATTAAATTGAGCACTTCTTCTAAGCCCAATTTCTGAATAAGGTATTTGAAACGGGCTTTATTACGGTTATTTCTTTCGCCATAACGATCAAAGACACGAAGCGTGGCTTCTATATAAGGGATAAGTTCATCTTCCGGTAGGAATTCATTTGTCATGGATGCCAAGAAAGGCTGAGAACCCAGTCCGCCCCCCAACAGCACTTTGAAACCACGTGTTTCAACACCATCAACAAATTTTAATTTTGGAATAAAACCAAGGTCATGAATATAGGAAAACGCGCTATCTTCATCACTCGCAGAAAATGACATTTTGAATTTCCGGCCCATTTCCGCACATACGGGATTGCGCAAAAAATATTCAAAAGTTGCCTGAGCATACGGTGAAACATCAAAAGGTTCTTTAGGATCGATGCCCGAACTTGGCGAAGCCGTGACATTGCGCACGGTATTTCCACATGCTTCCCGTAATGTTATGTCATCTTCAGCTAACTTTGCCCAAAGCTCGGGAGTGCGATCTAGACTTACATAATGTATCTGTATATCTTGGCGTGTTGTAAGGTGCAAATTGCTGCTTGCATATTCATCTGATATTGCTGCAATTTTAAGCAATTGCTTGAACGTAACTTTTCCAAATGGGAGTTTTATACGAACCATTTGTACTCCAGGTTGTCGTTGTCCATATACCCCCCGAGCTAAACGCAACGATCTAAATTTCTCGTCTGCTATCTTGCCTTCGTGGAACAATCGAATTTTTTTCTCAAGTTCGATAATCTCCTTTTCCACGACTGGGTTTTCTAATTCTGTACGAAAGCTTTGCATAAAACTAATAAAATCTATTGATTTGGTATTCTTTTCTCGATGTCAAATGTAAAAATATTTTTTTAATATTCTATAATATCTACCAAATTAATATATATTTGCCCTATAAAATTTAATATACAAAACCTGTAGACTATTAGGTGTAACGATGAGAAAGTGTTTTATTGTACTTGTTTTAAGCGTTTTAATCATATTGAAATTGACTTCCTGTGCGCCTGAAGTGAAGAATGGATATACGAGAGAGCATGGTTTTGAAGGTAATATTTCGCTATCAGGGGCTTTTGCGCTATATCCCTTGGCTGTAGTATGGAGCGAAGATTTTAAAAAAATACATCCGAATGTTCGATTTAATATTTCTGCCGGTGGCGCCGGCAAGGGCATTGCCGATGTCCTTACTGGAATGGTTGATATTGGGATGGTGTCGAGAGATCTGCATGAGCAGGAAGTAAAAAAAGGAGCTGTTCCAATTATTGTGGCAAAAGATGCTGTCATATGTACAATCAATCCAGCAAACCCTAATTATCCTGCTATCTTGAGGCGTGGTTTGAGCCGTGAAGAACTGTTGAACATTTTTGTGAATAAAAAGTTCAAGACGTGGAAAGAAATTGATCCACGTTTTACGGCGGATCCTATCCATGTGTATGTACGATCAGATGCTGCAGGGGCAGCTGAAACCTGGGCTAAATTTTTGGGAAATAAGCAAGAGGATCTGCAAGGAATAGGAATTTTTGGTGATCCTGGGATTGCTCAAGCGATTAAAGACGATATACATGGTATCGGTTTCAATAATATTAATTATGTCTACAATCTTAAAACTAACAAGGTTTTTGACCGTATAGCTGTTGTTCCTTTAGATATTGATGAAAATGGACGTATCGATGAAAATGAACAGTTTTATGGTACACTACCTGAATTAACGGAGGCCGTAGCCACGGGCAAATATCCGGCTCCGCCTTCAAGGGAGTTAACCTTTGTAACGCGAAACAAGACCGAATCCCTTCTTTTGAAGGAGTTTATTTCTTTTGTGCTTCAGAAAAATGCACAGTCGCAGCTGCTTGAAAATGGTTATGTTCCACTAAATGAAACACTGGTAAAAGAAGAACTTAATAAGTTATAGCATGCTAAATACTCGTCTCGTAAAAGATATCCTCGTTAAGCGGACCACTTTACTCCTGTTGCTAATATCACTCTCAGTTGTGGTAATTATAGCGGTTGGTTTGACGGTCAAATCAATTCCTTTATTTAAATACAGTGATATTTTTCAGCTGTTAGCGGGTAAGCTGTGGTCACCAATGAAAGGGTCTTTTGGCTTTTTGCCATTTATAGCCGGTACGCTTGCTGTTACTTTGATCTCGCTAGTAATTGCAATCCCGTTGTGCATATTAACTGCTGTGTACCTAACAGAGTATGCGTCTGATGCGTTGAAAAACATGATGCTTCCATTGGTCAATATCTTAGCTGCAATTCCACCTGTGCTTTATGGGGTGTGGGGTGTGTTGTTTATCGTGCCGCTGATTCAGCTGTACATTGCACCGGTTTTTGGTGTTGTGACCTCTGGATATTCAGTGCTTGCTGGGGGCATTGTATTGGCTGTGATGATCTTCCCTATCATGATCTCCATTATGGTGGAAGTTCTTCAAACCATTCCTTATGATCTGAAGGCTGCCTCACTATCTTTGGGAGCAACGAAATGGGACACCATCAAACACGTTATACTCAAAAAAGCTAGACCGGGCATTGTTGCTGCCATCGTTTTGTCTACATCCAGAGCTTTTGGTGAAACGATAGCGGTATTAATGGTCTGTGGAAATGTTGCAAAGGTGCCGACTTCGATATTTGATGCGGGGTATCCTATCCCTGCGTTAATTGCCAATAATTTCGGAGAGATGATGTCAATCCCACTTTATGAGTCAGCTCTGATGTTCTCAGCACTGCTTTTATTTGTGATCATATTTATTTTTAATTTAAGTTCCCGTCTCATATTAAGACGACTGGAAGGAGGTCAGCATGGATAATACCAGAAGACGGTTACTGAGCGAAAAAGTAGCGAAAGTTTTTATGCATCTTTCGGGTATAACGGTAACAGCTTCGCTGTTTTTTATAGTCGGCACGATATTGTATAAGGGACTTCCCTATCTCAATTGGGAAATGGTCAGTCAGTTGCCTAAAGGTGGGTTTTACATCGGAAAGGAAGGTGGTATTTTGAATGCGATCTTGGGTTCGCTGTACTTGGCTGGTGTTTCAACTGCGCTGTCTGCGCTGATCGGGATTCCGATTTCGTTATATCTGAATATCTATTTGGGAACGAACTCCAAAATAACACAGTTTTCGAAATTATTGTTCGATGTATTGTATGGCGTTCCTTCGATTGTCTATGGTGCTGTAGGTTTCGGAATTATGGTCTATTTGGGTATTCGGGCTTCCCTATTGGGGGGTATTATTACAGTAACGCTACTGACTATTCCAATTGTGGTACGTACTGTGGACGAGTTGATCAAGACCATTCCAGAAGACCTGAAAAACGTTACCCTTTCATTGGGTACCACCCGCTGGGAATTGGCTAAGGTGATGCTGAGAAGTGTTCGTACAGGCCTACTTACAGCTGTTTTACTAGCCTTTGGTCGTGCCATTGGTGACGTGGCGGGAGTTTTATTGACTACTGGTTTTAGCGATAATCTCCCTAAATATATCGATGAGCCGGCGGCAACATTACCTTTATCTATATTTTTTCAGTTAAGTAGCCCTATCCCCGAGGTACAGGGTCGGGCGTATGCCTCAGCTTTAGTTTTAACAATCATTATCTTAATTATTGTAGTATGCACTCATATCCTTCAATCGAAACAAAAGAATCGCCGATAGTAAATCCCTTGATAGATCCGCATATTGAAATAAAGGATCTTAACGTGTATATTGACGGACGTCATATACTGAAAAATATCAACCTTGCATTGCCAAACAATAGTGTAACTTCCATTATTGGGCCATCGGGATGTGGGAAAACAACGCTTTTAAAAACACTAAATAGGTTGGTAGACGATACTAAGGGGGTTGAAATAACAGGCTCCGTTCTGGTTAACGGCGAGGATATCTATGGTAAGAATGCCGAAGTAACACATATCAGGAAGAAGATGGGGTTGCTTTCACAGAAACCTTATCCATTGCCAATGTCCATTTACGATAATGTCGCCTATGGTCCACGAATACATGGTACCCGAAGTAAGAAAGAGCTGGATAAGATTGTCGAAACTCAATTGCGTAATGTTGCTTTATGGGACGAAGTAAAGGATCGTTTAAGTCACTCCGCTAGCGGATTGTCTATCGGTCAGCAGCAAAGGCTCTGTTTGGCGAGAGGATTAGCTGTGGAACCTGAAATTATCCTTGGGGATGAATCCACATCTGCTTTGGATCCATTGTCGACTGCTAAAATTGAAGAACTACTCATCGAGCTGAAGAAAGATTATACTATCGTGTTGGTGACGCACATCCTACGGCAGGCGCGGCGGGTATCAGACTATATACTTTTTGTCTATGACGGTGAAGTTCTTGAGTTTGGGCCAACAGAACAGGTTTTACTGAATCCGCAAAATGAAATTACAAAACAGTACGTGAAAGGATTTATTTCCTGAGTGTAGCGAATATATTAGCAGGATGAATGATGCGGGATCGTTCTAATTAAAAGATGAATGATCCCGCATCTTATTTTGCCACAGTATCAGTTTAACTATAAATCCTTATTTTAGCTGAAAAAGATCATCTACACCCAATATTTTCTTTGATGTAAATCCTTCGGCATATTTCGCCTGGATATAGCGTCCAAATTCTCGTGCCCTCGCAGCTGTTGATTCCATGAAATCGGGATTGGAAATATAGGTCTGCGGTTCATCCGGGTTCACATTTTCTCCGGTATAAAATTGAGTTTTATAGGCGAGTACAGATTTTTCTTTAATAGGATAATAATCCGTTATATCAATGACAACATCAGGTTTGATATAGTAGTCCTGTACAAATTGGAGTACCAATCGGGGGCGGTAAGCTTCTTGAATAAGATTGTCCTGGTCGAGAGTTTCCACCCTCCTTAAGCCCGCGAGAAAACAGGCTTCATTGACCATTTGCCCAGCTCTTCCATGGTCTGGGTGGCGATCAGTAATGGCGTTTGTAATGACGATTTCCGGCTGATATTTCCGGATAACTTTTATAACCGCCATTTTTTCCATTTCGGCATTTTCAAAAAAACCATCTCTCAGTCCAAGATTCTCTCTAATGGTTAATCCTAAAATTTCTGCGGCATCTTTTGCCTCCTGAGATCGCGTCTCTGCTGTGCCGCGCGTACCAAGCTCACCTTGAGTCAAGTCGACAATTCCTACTTTTTTTCCTTCAGCAACATATTTTGCCATCACACCCCCAGCGCCTAGTTCAGCATCATCCGGATGGACAGCAATGACAAGTAGATCTAATTTTAGCATATAAATAATCCTCTATTTAATTTAACTTCCCTTCTTATAGTAAATCATTCCGTTTAACCGATGAGTGGTCTTGGCAATTAGAATATGCTATAGGAAGCAGCTGCAAAGGTAAGCAGTTTAAAGATTACTCTTGTAAAAGACGTTCAATATTACGGCAAATTTTACTTGATAATGGCGAAGTCATTGGATAATAGAAGTCTATGACTTCTCCTTTCCTATTTATCAGGTATTTGTGAAAATTCCACAAAGGTTTACTGTTGATATTTCCGTTTTGCTCTTTATTGGAAAGAAAACTGTACAGGGGGGATGTATATTCACCAATAACATGGCTTCGTTTAAAGACAGGGAAACTCACCTGTTGATTGATTCTGCAGAATGTTTCTAGCGTGCCACCAGTTAATGGTTCCTGATTCCGAAAATTATTTGCTGGAAATGCCAGGATCTCGAAGCCTTGATCTTTGTACTTTTGATAGAGTTTTTCGAGCGATTTAAACTGTCTGGTCAATAGACATTGACTAGCGGTATTGACGATGAGCAGTACTTTCCCTTCAAAATCTGCTAGCGATCTTTTTTTACCGTTAAACTGGAGTGCATCGAAGTCGTATACTGTTTTCATCTGGTTTTCGTTTAAGTGTTCACATAACAGGCTGTGTTCTCGACTTTTCGAATTCCCTAATAATATTTTCAATGGCAAAGTCTTCTTTAGGGTCATAAGTCGACTTTAAGTTGTGCCCAAATATTTTTGCAACTCCTTGGTAGAAAAATGCGGAAAGCCCGCCCTTCATTTCTTTTACCATTTCGTAGCCTGTATGTCCGGTATAGCGATCGATCAACTTAATGAGTATTTTGCCTTGAGAAACCGTCATATTTTTGATTTCTCTATCAAACATCTGTTTGACATCGTTTTCACATTTCTCCACTAGGGCTTTTTGTTCTTTTTTGTCCGCCGTCAACGCAAGTTCTCTATCCAGTTGATCATATCTTTTTTGCGCATATATTGCATAAGGCAGAACCTTTAGGACATTTCTTCTAAAGCGAAGATATTCTCTGCGCGCTTCTTCACTCGACCAGGTTCTTTTGGCTATAACGGTGACCGTTGGGATAGGAAACCACGGCAGCACTTCTCCATTTGGCAATGTTGTTGTCAGATAGCTGTTTACGGTCTCCTGAGCTCCTTCTCCATAAAGAGGCAGCGTAAGCGACTGAGACTGTGCCCTGCTGGACAAAGGCCCTGTTAGAAAAAGTAAACAAAACAAAATTGTCTTCATCTGGGCAATTATATAACGCTTTTTAATTTGTCAATGCTATAATATTTTGGTAGATTTATTACAAAATAAGTTAGCTTGAAAATAGTGTTCAAGAATACATTAACTAAATTACACAAATTTACTCAAAAAACATCATTTACCAGTAACGTTTATGAAAGATTATGTGATTGATATTGAAGCAGAAAACAAAGAGATAAGGAAACGTTACCGAGCATTGTTACGCGCTTGTAAACCTACTTTACAGCGTGGGGACAAGCAGGAGATCCGGAAGGCATTTGACTTAGCATTGGATAGCCATAAGGAAATGCGACGCAAATCAGGAGAGCCTTATATCTATCACCCAATTGCTGTTGCCCAGATTGCCGCCGAAGAGATTGGTTTAGGGACAACATCTATAGTATGCGCGTTGCTCCACGATGTAGTTGAAGATACCAATGTAACATTGGATGAAATTGAAGAAATGTTTGGTAAAAAAGTTCGTCGGATTATCGATGGACTGACTAAAATTTCGGGAATTTTTGATCCAAATAGTTCCATGCAGGCGGAGAATTTTAGAAAAATGCTGCTCACGCTTGCAGACGATGTTCGTGTCATTCTTATCAAATTAGCGGATAGGCTGCACAATATGCGCACGATGGAATTTATGGCTCGGGATAAGCAGCTGAAAATTGCTTCGGAAACGAGTTACCTTTATGCGCCATTAGCCCATCGTTTGGGACTTTACGCAATAAAATCTGAGTTGGAAGATCTCTCGATGAAATATACCGATCCGGATACTTATAAATTTATCGCACGAAAACTCAATGAGAAAAAAGCGGAGCGTGAGCGGTTTATAGGTGATTTTATCGATCCCATCAAAGAGATATTGGAGGAACAGGGAATCAAAGCTTCTGTATTTGGCCGCCCCAAATCAATTCATTCCATATGGAATAAGATGCGGAAAAAATCGATACCTTTTGAAGAAGTTTATGACCTGTTTGCCATACGTATTGTTATCGATGCTGTAGATGAGAAGGAAAAGACGGAGTGCTGGAAGGTCTACTCGATCGTCACCGATTTGTATCGTCCTAATCCCGACCGGCTTAGGGATTGGATTTCCTCGCCGAAAGGAAATGGTTATGAGTCATTGCATACCACAGTAATGGGGCCTCGAGGGCAGTGGGTGGAAGTTCAGATTCGTACTAAACGAATGAATGAAATTGCCGAAAAGGGGTTTGCGGCACATTGGAAGTACAAAGAATCAAATTCTGATTCCGGTTTGGATCAATGGATCAAAAAGGTACGCGATGTATTAAGCAGTCCAGATCAGAATGCAATGGATTTTGTGGATGATTTTAAAATGAATCTGTTCTCGGATGAGATTTTTATCTTCACTCCGAAAGGAACATTGATACAACTGCCCAACAATGCCACGGCTTTAGATTTTGCATTTGAAATTCACTCAGATATTGGGGCAAGCTGTATTGGAGCTAAAGTAAACCACAAGCTGGTTCCTTTGAGTCATATTCTACAAAATGGGGATCAGGTCGAGATTATTACATCGAGCAAGCAATCTCCTAAGGAGGATTGGTTAAATTTTGTCGTAACTGCAAAAGCCAAATCCAAAATTAGGTCTTCATTAAAAGAAGAAAAGAGAAGAGTTGCGGAAGATGGAAAAGAGATATTGGAACGAAAGTTAAAATCACTCAAAGTGACGTATAACACGGACAATATTAACAAAATTGCCAATTTTCTCAAGTATCCCAGTTCACAAGATCTGTTCTACAATGTTGCCAAGGGAATAGTCGATATGAGGCAATTACGAGAGTATGTTGCGCATGAAAAGGCCGTTGAAGTCAATATAAATAGCTCTTCTGGAAATCAATTTAACGCACATATCGGCGGATTAGTCGAAAAGATCAATAAGAAGGAGTTCGATACGATTTTGATTGGTGATGATATGCAGAAAGTCGATTATACTTTAGCTCCGTGTTGCAACCCTATCCCCGGTGATGATATCTTTGGATTTTTAACGGTTAATGACGGAATAAAGATTCACCGTACGAGCTGTCCAAATGCTTCAAAATTGATGGCAAATTATGGGTACAGAATTTTAAAAGCGCGATGGGCCTCCACAAAGGATTCTGCATTTTTGACTGGTTTGCATATTGTTGGTATCGATGATGTTGGATTGGTAAATAAACTAACAACTGTGATTTCCCAAGAATTTACGGTCAATATCCGATCATTGTCGATTTCAAGTAATGATGGTATTTTTGATGGTAATATTATGGTGTATGTGAATGATACTGCTCAACTTGAAAGTTTAATGAGAAATTTAAAGCAAGTTAGAGGAATAACAGGTGTTAATCGGTATGAATCGGAAAGCTAGTCTTTAGCATTTGGATTCAAAATCGCTTTTAAGCGCCTACCTTGCCCCTATTTTTAATAGCGGAAATATCAATCCTAATTGGTAAATTTGTACAAGAATATTTTTACTATGAATCAAGCTGAAAATTTTGCAACTGTAAAAAAAATCTTCGAGGCCTACTTAGAAAATAAAAATCTAAGAAAAACACCAGAGCGCTATGCGATCTTGGAAGAGATTTATTCACGTACCGACCATTTTGATGTAGAGTCTTTATATATCCATATGAAGAACAAAAAATACCGTGTCAGTCGTGCTACAGTTTATAATACCCTAGAACTTTTGGTATCTTGCGATCTGGTTACAAAGCACCAGTTTGGCCGGAACATGGCGCAATTTGAAAAATCTTATGGTTTCAAACAGCACGATCACGTGATCTGCATTGAGTGCAATAAGGTTGTTGAGTTTTGTGATCCCCGTATCAACCAAATTCAGAGTCTGATGGGAGATCTTTTAAAATTTGACATTAAGCACCACTCACTCAATTTGTATGGCGTGTGTCAAGACTGTCAACTTAAGAACAAAAAAGAAGAGGCTGTAGTGCACACAGCTATTTCAAATTAATCTTATATTTTCTTAAATATAATAGTACATTTGTTCAGGAATGTTCAGGAGAAAAATTCCTGAACATTTTATTTTTAAATAGAGTCTATTTTTATTAATAACATTTAATTACTATACTTTAAAAGCTATGCAAGTTGATGTGCTTTTGGGCTTACAATGGGGTGACGAGGGTAAAGGTAAAATCGTAGACGTATTTTGTCCGAAATACGATTTGATCGCTCGTTTCCAAGGCGGCCCTAACGCCGGACACACGTTGGAATTCGATAACAAGAAATTCGTACTCAACACAATTCCATCTGGTATCTTCAATGAAGGTACACTAAATCTTATAGGTAATGGTGTCGTTATCGATCCGATTATCTTAAAAAGAGAGTTAGACAATCTAAAGACAGCTGGTTTTGATCCGGTGGGTAAAGGCAATTTGGTTTTAGCGCGCAAAGCACACCTTATTCTGCCGACACACCAATTATTGGATGCTGCCTCAGAATCAAATATGGGTGCAGGAAAAATTGGATCTACGCTAAAAGGTATTGGGCCAACTTATATGGATAAAACCGGTAGAAACGGTTTACGTGTAGGTGATACAACGCTTCCCGATTTTCAGGAGCGTTACCAGAAGTTGAAAGAAAAACATCTTAATATTCTTTCACATTATGGTGATATACCAGATTTTAGTGAGAAAGAGAAAGCATTTTTAGATGCTATCGAATTCATTAAGTCAATTCCACATGTGGATTCAGAACATTTGGTGAATCAATATTTGAAAGAAGGTAAACGCGTGTTGGCTGAAGGAGCGCAAGGCACACTTTTGGATGTTGATTTCGGTTCTTACCCTTTTGTTACTTCCTCTAACACCACTACAGCAGGAGCTTGTACAGGACTTGGTATTGCGCCAAATAAAATTGGTAAAGTATACGGTATCTTTAAAGCCTATGCTACTCGTGTGGGTGGCGGCCCCTTCCCTACTGAACTTCATGACGAGACTGGTGAGAAATTACGTCAACTGGGGCATGAATTTGGAGCGACTACAGGCCGTGCCCGTCGTACGGGTTGGATTGATATTCCAGCTTTGAAGTATGCGATTATGTTGAATGGCGTTACAGACTTGATTATGATGAAGGCTGATGTATTAGATACTTTCGATAAAATCTACGCCTGTACGCACTACAAATATAACGGTGAAGTGATTGATTATATGCCTTATGAAATTATCACACATCAAGCGGAGCCTATTTTGAAAGAAATTGACGGCTGGAAACAAGATTTGACCGGTATTACATCTGAACAGGAAATACCTGAAGCATTAAAAAATTATATTTCTTATTTAGAGAAAGCTCTTGAAGTGCCTATTACAATCCTATCGGTAGGCCCTGATCGTAAACAAACATTAGCTTTATCGAAATAAACTATGCGGATCGAAAGTTTTGCTCTTCTCGATTCTAAAGACAAATTTCATCAAAAAGCCCTACACTGGTCGGGGCAATTTGATGAAATTTCTTTCTTTAATAGTAATGGGATGTCCGATCAATGGGGCAAATTTGAACAGGTAATGGCTGTCAAGGCATTGTATTCGTTCCGCGCAAATCAAAATGTATTTGACGGGCTCGATGCTTTTTTGAAATTACATCGATCTGAATTTATACCTGGATTTCTTTCCTATGATCTTAAGAATGAGATCGAAGAATTGCAAACTACGGGAAAGGATGAGCTCGAGTTTCCGGAAGCTTATTTTTTTGTGCCGGCAATTACGATTCGATGGACTGGTGATCAGGTGCATATTGAAGCTGAAGATCCTGTTGCAATTTATCAGGCTATTTCCGATACTCAGATCCCTGAGGCGTTCCCAATTGCTGTGCATGTGCAATCGCGCTGGACAAAAAGCGAATATACCGAAGCTTTTGAAAATGTACAGGCACATATTCAGCGTGGAGACATCTATGAAGTAAACCTTTGTCAGGAATTTTTTGCTGAAAATGCTGATGTTTCTCCCTTTGAAGTCTATCATCGTTTGAATTCCATATCACCTACTCCATTTAGTTCATTTTTCAGATTAGGGCATCATTTTATCATGAGCGCTTCCCCCGAACGATTTTTAGCGAAACAACGAGGAAAGTTGATTTCTCAACCTATTAAAGGTACTGCGAAAAGGGGAACGAATGCAATAGAAGACCAAGAAATTATTGCTGACATGCTGAGATCAAAAAAAGAAATTGCAGAAAATGTGATGATTGTAGACTTGGTTCGTAATGATTTAACGCGTAGCGCTTTACCCGGAACTGTTGAAGCTACCCGCCTTTTCGAGATCCAGTCATTTAAACAGGTGCATCAAATGATTTCGACCATTACCTGCGTTCAGGCACCACATGTTGCCAATGTGGACGTCATTAGAAATACTTTTCCTGCAGGTTCAATGACCGGTGCTCCTAAAATTGCTGCAATGCAGATTTGCGATCAGCTTGAAGCCCGGAAGCGTGGTATCTATGCTGGATCTATTGGTTATTTTGATACTGTACATGATGAATTTGATTTTAACGTCGTTATCCGTTCATTACTTTACAATAAACAAAAAAGGTACCTTTCTTTTCATACTGGAGGAGCGGTTACTAATCAGGCAGATGCCGAACACGAGTATCAAGAGTGTCTTTTGAAAGCTTCCGCCGTCCTGAAAGCGTTGGGGACTAGCTTGGACGAATAAAACTATACTAATTTTGTAGAGAATATTTTTTGCTTCAAGTATTTTTTCGACCTTTGTTCCGTTGGCTTCACAGATTCCCTATATCGATTTACATACGCATCGGAATTATCCGGTCAGCGAGCTCGAAGTTCGTTCTATAAAGAATGTTGCGCTGAACCATTCAGAGCTCGTTACTGAGGTCGATTGTTCAGTAGGTTTGCACCCATGGTATATCAATGGGAATACTGAACACGATTTAGGACTAATGGCCAACGCATTAGAACGAAAGCAAGTTTTAGCTATAGGTGAATGCGGTATAGACAAAACGATAGAAATTCCCCTCACTGATCAGCAGTCTATCTTTGATAAACAGGTTTGCTTAGCCCAAAAATATCAGAAGCCGCTAATCATTCATTGTGTGCGCGCTTTTGAGGAGATCGTAAGCAGCCTGAAAAGATTAGATTTTAAAGAACCTGTCATTTTTCATGGATATCGTAAAAATTGGATTTTGGGTCAACAATTAATACGCAAAGGTTATTATTTATCCATTGGCCAACACTGTCTGAATGGAAGTCAGGATGAGCTTTTACAACATATTTCACTCTGTCATCTGTTTCTAGAGACAGATACAAATACGATGATAGAAATTAATGCCCTTTATTGCTACGTAGCTCAGGTGAGATCGATAGCAGTGGAAGAGCTAAAATGCATTATATATCAGAATTATAAGAAAGTATTTAATAAATGAGCCAGCATATGTTGTTTATTCCTATTGAATGAAATACGCGGGCTTCATCATGAAATAAAAAATTGAATTAAATAAATGAAAGATTTAAGTTGGCTGTCACGTACCGAAGCATTAATTGGTCGAGCGGCGATTGAAAAATTAGCAAATTCGCATGTGATGGTATTGGGATTAGGCGGTGTGGGGTCATTTGCAGCAGAATTTATATGCCGGGCAGGTGTGGGGAAAATGACCATCATCGATGGAGATACAGTAGATCCGTCCAACCGTAATAGACAACTACCAGCCTTGGCGACCAATCATGGCGAGGCGAAAGCTGAGATTATGCGTCAACGATTGTTAGCGATAAATCCCGAGTTAGACTTGACGGTAATACAGGATTTTATCATTCCAGAAAAGATACCTGCATTATTGGAATTGTCTCCGGACTACTGCGTAGAAGCTATTGATAGTATTACACCTAAACTATTTTTCATTCGAAGAGCGTTGGAGGCCAATATACCTTTTGTGAGTTCAATGGGTGCAGGAGGAAAAGTGGATCCCACAAAGATCAAAATTGACGATATTGGTAAATCGTATAACTGTAAACTGGCGCATCACATTCGTAAGAAATTGCGGAAACACGGTATTCGGGACGGTGTTAAAGTAGCCTTTTCAACCGAATTGCCAAATAAGGATTCTTTGCTGTATACTGATGGGAGTAATTTTAAAAAATCAGCTTATGGAACAATGTCTTATCTACCTGCAGCGTTTGGTGGGGCGATAGCATCAGTTGCTATACGAGATTTGATCGAAAATGTGTAACTTGGTTGTATAAATAGACATATGAAGTAAAGGAAGCTATCCCTCAAATTTGGTTGGCTTCCTTTATAAGATATTAGCGGCTAATAACCCCTTTCATATCAATACCTTTAGGCTTGATATGTTCTAATCTTTTCCTAAGCGTATCTATTTTTGATTTTTCAAGATTCCCAGTTGCTACGATAATTCCCTCCTTAACCTGAGCGGTAATAGTAGGAAAATCTTCCAGAACCAGGTTGACATCCCTAGTCAAGGTAGAATCAACCGCTCCACCAATAATTTCATGATATTTTTCACGCGCATCTTCAGGTTCAGGGAGGTTTACCATGATATTGTTATGAATGGATTTTATATTTTCCCCACCTGCCATTTTCGTTTTGTCTTCTATATGCTGCTTAAGCGAATCAGAACCAATCTGTCCATCCAGCGTAACATTTCCTTCTTCAACATTCACTTCGATACCAGGCGTATTTTCTAAGGCCGCTTGGATTGTTGATTTGAGTTTTTCGTCCGATTCGGGCGATCTACAAGCGTGAATTAAGGATAAAGCTCCTACTGATAGGGTAAAAAATAATTTATTTAATTTCATGTCATTCGTCATATCTGTACTTTATAAGAACAGATGAAGCGCACTATTGTTTAATTTTTAAGCTTTTAACTACCTAATAAATTGCATTCACTTTTTGGTTGACAGCGTTAAATACAAAACTATCTCCTATTTTCTTTCCGATAAGTAGCTGTCCGATGGGCGATAACGGCGAGATGATGAAGATCGTACTATCCCCTACTTTCACCGCTCCAATACTTGTTGCAATAAAGTAAAAGCCTACATCAGTTTGAACGAGCGATCCTGCTCGAGCAATGGGTGTTTCATTACGGATTACAGGTTGTATGTTGAGTAGTTGTTGTAAGTCTTTATTAGCTTCCAGAAGTTGCTTTTGGTAACGATTGATATCCTGCTGAATCATTTCGCGTGAAGTTTCATATTTGTCACCAGCGCTACTTTTAGTGTCATCGGTGCTCGAGTCTCTTGCTGTTTCCAAAGCAGATGCTATCATTGAAATCCGATCGTTAGTACGTTTTAGCGCTATTTCGAGGAGCTCGTGTTTGGTGTCGAAATAATTATTTGTCATCCCGAAAATTAAGCAATAAGTTTTATTCCAAAAAAAATAAAAACAATACGCTTACTGTCAATAGCATATAATAAAGTGAACGGTAAATAGTACAAATAAAGTTGCAATAACTTAAAAAATTGCTACATTTGTGCACTGAAACACGGAAAGGTGTCAGAGTGGTCGAATGAGCAGTCCTGGAAAGACTGTATACGGGATGACTGTATCGAGGGTTCGAATCCCTCCCTTTCCGCTGAGACGTAAAAACGCAGTTTGAGGCATGGAAAATAAGTCCCTCACTCTCCGCAAGATTTGAAAGATTATACCTTTCAAATGGTCTAAAAAGCTTTAAAGCCTGTAATTTTTAAAAATTGCAGGCTTTTTTTTTCAGCTGGAAATCGCAAAATTTTTAAAAACACTCCTAATTTTTGTGGTAGATTTGTGGCAGTTTCACAAGTCAAAAAAAACTGCCACAAAATGCAGTTTAAAATACTGTATATCAACATGTAAACCTCTTTAACGACTTGACCTAAGAGCAACATATTTCGAACTTTAACTTAATAAAATTTGGATTATGCTTGAAAACAGTTTTGGTGAAATGTTCTTTTTGAAAACACCTGAGAAAAAAGAAAGTATTAGAGTAGTGTATTTGAGAATTACCGTTGATGGTATTCCAAAAGAGATTTCGACAAGACGAAAATGGGATGTTGCCCGTTGGAATCAAAAATCAGAACGGGCTTCTGGAAGTAAGGAAGATGCAAAATCACTGAATTACTTTTTGGATTCTTTATCCAATCGTATTTCTAACTATCGCACAGAACTCATCAATAATGACCAGACCATTACTGCTCAGAAGCTCATTGATTTTGTACGGGGAAAAACGTCTCACGAGTAAAAGTGCTTGAGGAGTTTACTGCACATAATGCTGAAATACTCGCTTTGGTAGATACCGGAGAGTATGCTATTAGTACGTATGATCGTTTCCAGATTGCTAAAAGACATGTAACGAAATTTATAAAGTTGAAATATAATCGGGATGATATTTAAGCAGCGATGAACTTCGCAGGCTTGAAAATAAAGTCTTTACTTCTGAAAACTTCTCTTTGTTTCGGTTGATTGCTACCAGTCATCCATCCAATCCCTATATAAGGGCTGATCGTATAAAATCGATCCTCCTTGTACCCACAGAATAGATTTGATAAGTTAAAAAGTACGTCCCAATAGACATGATAGTATTTAAATTCTTGATATTCAAGCCAATACCATCCCAAGGTTTTCCATCATAACGCACACCTGTTGAGTGAGATGGTTCAAAATATTGGGTTAATCCTTTCACTTTAAAACCACTTACGCCAACGCGAGCCCCAATACCAGGACTAAACCATTTACCTAAATTAAATGAATAAAATGGGGTCAAACGCTCCGTAAATTTCATTTGTTTATCATGGTCACCTAAATAAATTTGAGCTCCCGCTCCTACATTGATAAAGAAATTATCACCGAAACGATTTGTACCAACTCTGTACTTATCTGTATCTAAAGTAATTGAAGTGTCTTGCTTTGTAGCCAACGACTGAGCCTGGATAGCGTTAAAACTTCCAAGAAGGCAAAGAGAAAGTATTGTTACTCTTCTGATATTAAGATTGTTCATTTTTTTATAAATTAAACGTCAATTCCCATAAAAATTAGGGAACAATTTTTATGGGAATCAAAAAACTAGAAATTGATTCCCATAAAGCTGCTATTTTAGATTTTAAGGAGTTCGATCAACCCCCATATAATGAGATTGGGCTAGGAGAACAGCAAATGCGTTTCCAAATAAAATAGAATTTGCTACAGCCCAACTACCATATGTCTTGGGGTATGCCGGCGAATTATATGCGGCAGCGCTACCATATATTGGCTTTAATATTGGAAAGTCATTGTTATTTGTCGCGAATGGTTCAATTGTGAAACTATTATAGATTCCCCTCTGTAATTCATTAGCTAAAAAACCTGTATCACCAACATAAAACACATTTCGAGTTTTATGACGAAACATGGATGTTCCGGTCTGAACTGCATAATTACTCGTATTAGACGAATATGTCTCAACTACACCATTAGGAATATTTTTAATATAAAGAGTTTGAGAAGCATCTTGTCCCCAATTCTTATTTCTTATATCACCAAACGGCCATGTTAATACATCGACATCCGTTGCATTAATAATTGGATAAATCGCGCCCCCACTATCATATCCAGCAATTGAGATTGCAGAAGCAGCATTATTTGGGTCTAACAATTTTTTCATAAAATCAGTAACATAAGGGGTGGACGTTTCAGTCATAAAGAACACTACACCACCTCTATTTATATATTTCAATAATGCATCATAATCCGCAGTGTTATATCCACTAAACATTGCACAAATTACCACATCAGGATACTGTGCCGGATCAGACAAAGCATTTCTAAGTAAGTTTGGACTGACGCTGATGTATTTGTGTGCGAAACCGTCAATACGGAAATAGTTACTGCTTAATCCAAAATTCCCGGGGTTATTTAGAAAGTTAAAGGACGCTTTTGCATCAGCGGCATAACCATAGGCTAAACTTCCTCCAGCGTGCAATATCGTCTTCTTTGGAAATACCTTCCACATATCCAAACTTCCCAATAATATTTTTCCTGCAGCTGGGGAATTAAAATCAAACTGAATTTTCCCTCCGTTTGGCATCGTAGATGTCAAGTTGATGCTTTGGCCATTGATTAATTTAATCTGCAGCTCTGTAAAGTCAATCTTATAACTTGACAGCGATAGATCAGCCGTATAATAACGGGCACTTTTAAAACGAGTTGAACCAGGATCTACATTTGTAAAATCTAAAGTGGTAACTGGAACAGTAGTTAAACTTCCAGTCAAGGCGCCACCAAAAACATCAAACATTCCGGTTTTGATATAGTCATTTTGTGCAAAACTTGCTGTCATTACTGTAATATCACCAAACAAACCACGGGTGCTAACCTCGGTTTTGATCTGCTGCAGTTGATGTTTAAAAATAATAGGCAGCTGGTTGTTACCCGCTGATGTTGCTTTAAACGTACCTTTCGCATACAGTAAAGGCCTATTCGATTTTGTTGGTATTTTTGGATTACTTGTACTAAATGCTGGAATATTATCCTCACTGTCATAAGAATATGCCCACCAATCATAATCCTGATTTTTGATCACATCTAACGTCATAACCGTGCCTGCCACTCCTTGAAGAGAATACTCATATTTCTTTGCTTCCCTATTATACATGATCAACCAATATTTAATCCCGTTATTCATTGGAGTATCCGCAGCTTTTTTATTGATTGAAGCATAAGTGGAACTTTTGGAAAGCACGGTATTCGATGGTTGCCCTGTGCCAAAAGAAATATCAGAGCCCTCTGATGAAACAACTTCAATGTCAAATTCACCAATTTTTAGCCTTTTGTTACTTACAACAGCTTCACCAGTATTTCTAATTTTTGTCCCCCCGAAACTAGCAAATGATGCTTTTGCTTTATTTGCAATAACATCCGCATCACTTACGCCACCGATTGTAATCACGACCTTACTTGGCCCAATTGCCTCTCCATTAGCAGTTTGATCCTTTGAACAGGAGGTGAAAGTCATTATTCCGATACCAATAATTAAACAAATTTGAAACATCCTCGATGCCCTTATCTTCATATTTAAATATGCGTGTTTCATCTTCTAATCTAAAAAGTTCCAATCTTGATGATTCGTTTCCGTCACTTCTTCCGTAATTAATGGATTTGAGTTAGATCCACTTCCTGGTGTTACTGTAACAGACGCAGAAGCGATACTATACTCCATTTCAAGTGCCATACTTGTGACACGGGGCGGTTCATACTTTTCTCTTGTAATTTTTAATTCATTCATTCTTTTCAATTTTTAAATTTTCAATCGTGTAAATTATTCGTCCTAAACAAAACACTAATTAATCAAAAAATAATTTTGCTGAGACAAAAGACAGAATAAAACTCATTAGAAAGAAAGATTCATCTACTACAAGGCTACCATTAAAACATACAACATAGATACCTCAAAATTAAACCGCTATTTATCAATAGTTTAAGGCAAATAAATAGATGTTAGTTTGGCGCTAGATCAAATAAAATAAAGCGACACTTTTTTTCTTAAAAAAAAGTGTCGCTAAACAACTACACATATACCTTAGTACTATTACTGTGTTTATTCTGATCAAAGAAAAGTCAAATCAGTGATGCTTACTCTAGAAAAATTATGGGCTATTGCCTTCATCCCCAGCTGACTGGTTAAGGGGGCAGTTAAAGCTCTGCAAATGACACTTAAGGAAAAACGGGCCCCCAATACTCTGATCCATCATTCGGATTAGGAAGTACAGTACTGTTACTTCGTCTATAGACTAAGATTGAAAAAGCGGTTGTAAAGATTAGTATGACCGAGAATGGCCTGGCTTATGAGAATCCTATTCCAGAGCGAATTAATGGTATATTAAAAACAGAATTTAAACTCAAAAGAGTATTTTCTTAATGGAGTGAAACTTTATTGGAGGTTACTAAAAGTATACAGTCATTCATACAATCTTTTCCGTCCGCATATGAGTTGTGAATTTCTAACACCCGCGGTAACACATATCAGAGATCTACCAGTAATCAAGTATTGGACAAACTGTAGAAAAAAATGCAAAAGTTTACAAAAAAACAATTAAATCCATTATATAAATTCACCCACAAAAATTGTAAAGTAAGAGCCGAATTAGACCATCTGTAAAGTTTTATCGGGACGAGACAGTGAGTTACCAAGAATCTTCAGTAAAATTAAGTCGGAAATGTATATGATAAAAAATAATAACAAAGGCTAAAACTTATCGATCCAGTTATATAGATCTTCCTGAGACGACAAATTAAAAGATTTCCTCAATCGATTTTTTCTAGTCTGAACACTTCTTACTGCAAGATTATTACAATTTGCAATATCCTTTGTTGTAAATCCAAGTTTCAAAAATGCACAAAACTTAAATTCGTCCACTGTCAAATCAGGATTTACGCTAATTAGATTGTCATAAAATGAAGGGAATACCTGCTTGAAATGTGGCAAAAAAGCAATATCATTCGAAACAGCAAGCCGAACAACATCCTCTATAACAGCACCTTGATCTGATTCGTTTACTAATTCATTCAAATTAGCAATGATTTTATCAGACCAGAGCTTTTGCTCACATAATTCGGCGATAGTATTATTTTCAATCGAAATAAAATAACCATTAAAAACGATGAAAAGTGATACTTGAATAAATGTGTGTATTCGCAATTCCTTCGATGATGTGACTAATGTGTCTTGTTGAAGAAAATTAAAAATTTGAAAATCGTTAACATTTTCGATATAAAACAGTATCAAAACCAATATATAAATAAAGATACTGTATTTATGATTCTTACGATTATTAAACAAGAATGTTGCAGCCAATAATATACTTAAATAATATAAAGATATACCATTATCAAAACCCAAGGACGAAGATAACAAAAATATAATGCCACAAAATATAATTAATATGGCAAACAAAAAATAATCTTTAAATCTTAATCTTGTAAAAAAGAATAACATCAAGAGAATTGTACCAGAAATTGTAAAAACATAAAAATTAGTCAAAATCCCATAAAATAGATCTCTGATGCCATTGAAAAAAAATAAAATGGGAGTCAAGAAGGCATACTGGTTCAATTTCTTTGCCCTCAAAAGATCGGACATTTCCATATCACCTACTAGATGCTTATTGGAAATATAATTCCAAAATTGTTTAATGCTCATTATTAGTAGAAATATAGGTTACAAAATATTTGAATAAATAGTTCTATTTCAATTTTCTATCTCGAAATGATTTGAAAAAATAATCATATTTTAAAAATCACTTCTTTGCAAAAAACGCAATAAAACTTTAGTCAGCAATTACAGTAATCTACTACAAATCTACTATCACGATATACATCATTGATACTATAGCATTTATAAACCCACTATAAACACCCTATCCAAAGATTAGTCCCTACCCTTTCGACGCGACATGACCAATTAATTACAATAATAGTAGTCAAACAAAATAGATGAGCTCGAAACTTTGAGAATAAATACTTCGGCAATAGCACAATTAGTATGTAATAAGTTTGGAATTAAAAGAAAGGATTATTAAATTTTATTTATCCAATTATAGAGATCCTCTTGGGGAGATAATAAAAAAGATTTACGTAAACGACCTTTTCTTGTCTGTACACTTCTTACTGCAAGATTATTACAAATAGCAATATCCTTAGTCGTAAAACCAAGCTTCAACAATGCACAAAATTTAAATTCATCAACCGTCATATTTGGATTTAAACTCATTAAATTATCATGAAATGAAGGAAAGACTTGTTTAAATTTGGGTAGGAAGGCAATATCATCTGCCATCGCAAGCTTAGAAATATTTTGTAGAATTGAATCTTGATCCAAACCATTCATTTTTCTTGACAACTTTGCTATAATGTTATTCGCCGAAATCTTATATTCATTTAATTCTATTATAGAATTATTGGCAATAAATACAAAATATCCATTTAATACTATAAAAAATGAAATTTGAAAAAACGTATGTATCCTAACATCCTTTGAAGAAGCGATTAACTTTGCTTCATGAAGAAAGCTTAAAACCCGAAAATCATTAGCATTTGAAATATAGAACAAACTAATTATCAATATATATATGATAATGCCAAATATTCGGTTTTTTGATTCGTTAAAGATAAATATTGCAGCTAGCAAAATACCCAAATAATAAAGTGAAAGCCCATTATCAAATCCCTGTGAGGAAGAAAATAAAAACACAGTTCCACAAAAAATTAATAATGTTAGAAAAACAATATAATCTTTAAATCTGGCCGTTGTATAAAAGAATAGCACGAAAAGAATAATTCCTGTTAAGGAAAATATATAAAAATTATTCCACAAGCCATAAAACAGATCTCTAATAGCATTAAAAAAGAATAAAATTGAGATCAAAAAAGCATATTGATTTAACCTCCTCAAATTTATTAAATCTCGTTTATTCATATCATTCGAAAGGTGTCTATTTGAAATGATATCCCAAAAATTCTTAAAATTCATTTACTTTGTAATTCGATGCAAAAATTAGCTCTAATATAGATTTTCACGCAAATATTAACTAATTAAAACATTTTAACGACTTAAAATAGCTAATGTTGCCTTATAAAACACAAGATGTAGTATTAACCCTACAAAAAAATAACATCCAATAATACATTCTGGAAAGTGAAGTAGAACAATTGATGATTTCTAGTAGGATATTCAGTGTAGTCAATTTCGCAACAGGATAGCTTTTCAAAGCGATATACATTTTACACGGAAATGAACATGGAAGCATGCCGTCCCAATAACCCTAATTCAGATGCATTCGACCAATTAAATCTAATGATCATGTAGACTCACCTGTTTCTCAGACAAATTAAAAATCTTAAATTAGTTTCATTTATTATGAAAAAGAGCAAGTTTTCAGAACATCTGATCGTCAATATTCTCAAGGGATATGAGGAAGAAAGGACACAAAGGATATCTGCAGAGAGCGCGGGATCTAAGCAGCTACCTGCTATGAATGGAGGCAAAAGCACGGAGTATGGATGCTTAGCATCTTAAAGAACTGAAGGCTCTTCAAGAAGAAAATGCCTGTCTAATGCGAAGTGACACAGAATTAAGTCTTTATCACCGAATCTTAAAAGATACAATTGAAAAAATACTCTAAAGCTTTGTGAATGTAAAGCGCTGATGAACGAAATTATAGATAAGCAAGGAATCAGTATTTATAGAGCATGCAAGATTGTCTGTATGAGTCCTAGCAAATATTACTATGACCACAAAAAGGACGATTAAATAGTTATTTCAAGATTAATGAATCTGGTCTCCAGATATCCCACAAGAGGATTTGAAACCTATTTTGGTAAAATTGGACTAGATCACGATCAATCATTGATTCCAATGAATGCATCATCAACGGCGCTACATTTATACCTTCGTAAAGATCTAGTAGGGCCTCCAGCCCGAAGTGTTCAAAGTCGAATGCGTCTTTTCCTTTCATGAACGTGTCGTTTGAATAATTGAATATAAATAATCTTATTGAATCACGAACTATGTTCAAATGCAAGAAAAATTTCAAGTTCTTTGTTTCGAGATATATCCATCAATGTACATCGATTCTGCTTTACAGATAGCAAATGCACAGCGGCACTTCGTTTTTATGGTGGATCACCCAAAGCGATAGTGTCCGAC
>DGIS01000003.1:113350-236104 GCA_002386525.1 Sphingobacterium sp. UBA4616 | reverse complement strand
CCCTTTGTATTTTTAATGAACTTGGTGGTCTTATAGATCAAATTCTGCTTTCACCTTCTCGATATAATCCAGTTTTTCCCAAGTAAATAGTTCAACTTCAACCTGCTTTTTCTCGCCTGTCGAGCTTTCAAATTCTTTTATTACTTTTTTGGGTGTTCTTCCCATGTGTCCATAAGCTGCTGTTTCTGAGTAAATTGGATTTCTCAGTCCCAAACGCGTTTCAATCCCGTATGGAGTCATGTCAAATAAATGGGCAATTTTTTCAGCAATTTGACCATCGGTTAAATTTACTTTGCTCGTTCCATACGTATTTACATAGATTCCCATCGGATCTTTTACACCGATCGCATAAGAAATTTGTACGAGAATTTCATCCGCGACTCCTGCGGCCACTAAGTTTTTGGCAATATGGCGTGTCGCATATGCTGCAGACCGGTCCACTTTAGATGGATCTTTTCCTGAGAAAGCACCGCCACCATGTGCACCTCTCCCCCCGTAGGTGTCCACAATTATTTTTCGGCCCGTAAGACCTGTGTCTCCATGGGGCCCGCCGATAACGAATTTTCCAGTAGGATTGATATGAAACTTAATTTCATCGTTAAATAACACTTGAAGTTCTGGCTTTAATTGTGCTTTGACACGAGGAATTAAGATCGTTTTGATGTCGTGTGTAATTTTGTCCAACATCGCTTGCTCTGTATCAAAGTCGTCATGTTGTGTCGAGATGACAATGGCGTCAATTCTTTTCGGTTTGTGATCGTCGCTATATTCCAGTGTAACTTGAGATTTCGCATCCGGTCGTAAATACTTGATTTCGTTATTTTCGCGACGCAACTCCGCCAATTCATACAGTAAGCGATGAGATAGGTCCAATGCCAAAGGCATAAAATTTTCGGTTTCGTTATTCGCATAACCAAACATAATCCCCTGGTCACCTGCACCTTGCTCTTGCCGTGTTTTACGGTCTACACCTTGGTTAATGTCCGCAGATTGCTCGTGAATCGCGGATAATACGCCACAAGAATTTGCTTCAAACATATATTCAGATTTGGTATAGCCAATCTTTTGAATTACCGAACGTGCTATCTTCTGAACATCGAGGTATATGTTTGATTTAACTTCCCCGGCGAGGACCACTTGTCCTGTTGTTACCAACGTTTCAATAGCGACACGAGAATCCTCGTCCCATGCTAAAAAATTGTCTATTAATGCATCTGAAATTTGATCCGCAATTTTGTCTGGATGCCCTTCAGAAACAGATTCCGACGTAAATAAATAAGCCATGCTTTACCTGATTTTAAATATTGGATTTGCGCTAGAATGAATTAACAGCAAAGTGATAAGCGCCGTGATAGCGAAGGGTTTTAGCACTTTTTTACTGTGGTTGCAATCTCCTTGTCGTTGCTTTTGTGACGCAACAGCACGCAAATCAGTCCACATTCTATTTTTTATGCGACAAAGCTACAATACTTTAAGGATTATTTAAAATCAAATTTATATTTTAATTTAAAAAGTATAGTCACATACTTTAAGATGCACAAAGATTACATTATTTTAAGAAATTCGTAATTTCCGCTATCTTTGGGATATGTCAGAACGTAAACAAATATTGTTTGTTATTAATCCGATTTCAGGAGGAAAGCACAAAACATCTTTCAAAAAGCAGGTGTTAGATGTGCTTGATCTACAAAAATTTGATCCTACTTTTCAACAGACAGCTAGACCGAATCATGCCTATGAAATTGGGTTGAAAGCCATTGAAGAAGGATATGATGCGGTTATAGCCGTGGGAGGCGATGGAACAATCAATGAATTGGGATCAGCTTTGGTTGGGTCTGGAATTCCATTGGGGATTATTCCTGAGGGTTCGGGCAACGGTTTGGCGCTTTACTTGGGTGTACCTATGAATGAAGCTGCAGCTATCCGCCGGATTAATCGTTTTGAATCAATCGAGGTGGACTGTGGTGTTATCAATGAAAGAAGATTTTTTAATATTGCTGGTTTAGGATTCGATGCATCCGTGAGCGAAAATTTTGCTAATGAAAATATTCGTGGACCGTTGGGTTACATGAAATCAGTGTTTAATGTGCTCAGTAAATATCAACCTGCACATTACAAATTGACCATCGATGGAAAAGTTTACGAAAGACAGGCTTTTATGATCAGTGTAGCGAATTCTCCCCAATATGGAAATAACGCTTATATCGCGCCTCAGGCTTCAGTCAATGATGGTATTTTAGATGTCTGTATTGTGCACAAATTTCCACTTTATATATTGCCAAAGATGATTTTTCATCTGTTTAACAAATCGGCAGATCAATCCAGTTATGTAGAGATTATTCCCGGGAAGAATATACAGATTGAGGTGGATAAGATTTCGTCGGTACACGTCGATGGGGAACCAATCGAATTAGGAGATAAACTGGATATTTCCATTATGCCAAAAGCCTTAAAAATAATTTGCTAAGATAATGAGTAAAAATAAAAAACAGTCTTATGAAGGGGTTGTCTATTCCACAGATGATAGCTTCAATTATCAATTGTCTGATTTTTTTCAGGAACAGGATACTTTACCGATGAATCAGCAAAATTTGAAAGTACAGCTTGATCGCAAAATGCGGAAAGGAAAAGTTGTTACGTTGATCACAGGGTTTGTAGGAAAAACCGAAGACCTGGAAATTTTAGGTAAATTGTTGAAACAGAAGTGCGGAGTGGGCGGAACAGTAAAGGATGGCGAGATCATCATCCAGGGGGAGTTTAAACAAAAGATCTACGAATTGTTACTTAAAGAGGGATATCGCGTAAAATTAGTGGGTGGTTAAACAAGTATTGCGAGAATATTGAGATTAAATCTAATGAATTGTTTATTAGGCAAGTATGGTTTGTGTATAGGCTGTATGTTTGTTTGGTAATATGAGTAATCACTTACTTTTTGTAATTTAAAATCTTTGATTTTCTTGCATATCAAAAAAAAAATGGCTTTCATTGTAAAATAATTATTGCGAATAAGCGATTTAGCAACGAGAAACAATGATTATATAACGGGAGCTGCTGAGAAAAATAACACACATTAACGGTGTTTCAGTTTAAAAAAACAAATTTGATTTTTTTTACATATTTAAGAGGAATATTTTAAATTTGACATTAAATATTAAATTTGCTTTGCAAATTGATTTCAAAAGCGAACAAGAGTGCATATAATTTAAACAACATTATATATTTAAACAACAGTAAAAAACTAAAAATTAGAAAAATGGCAAACGCACCTAAAACTGCTGCAAAACAAGAGAGCAACAACGGAGGATCTTTCTTTGCTCAAGCTGCAATCATCATCTGTTTCATCGTGGGTTTCTGTGTATGGAAATTTGTGATGGGTAATCCAACTAACTTCGTTGATAACAATCCGGAAAATGCTCCTAACCCAGGTAACTATTTAGGAATGGTTTACCATGCTGGGGCAATCGTACCTGTTTTGCTTGGTTTATTCTTAATGGTATGGGTTTTCTCGGTAGAACGTTTTATCGTTATCAACAAAGCTTCTGGTACTGGAAACGTTGGAAACTTTGTTCGTAAAATCCAAACGTTGATTAATGGTGGAAACATCGATTCAGCTATTGCTGAATGTGACAAACAAAAAGGTTCAGTAGCAAACGTTGTGAAAGCTGGTTTATTGAAGTACAAATCAGTATCCGTAGATCCTGAAGTGAACACTGAAAAAGCGGCTATTGCAATCCAAAAAGAAATCGAAGAAACAACTGCATTGGAAATGCCTATGTTAGAGAAAAACTTAAACGTTATCGCTACATTAGTTTCTATCGGTACATTATGTGGTCTATTGGGTACGGTAACAGGTATGATCAAAGCCTTCTCGGCATTGGCAACAGGTGGTGCTCCAGATTCAGCTAAATTGGCGAACGGTATCTCTGAGGCCTTGATCAATACGGCAACTGGTATCGCGACATCAACATTCGCTATCGTATTGTATAACATCTTTACTGCAAAAATCGATAAATTAACTTACTCTATCGACGAAGCTGGTTTCTCAATCGTACAAACATACGCTGCAAACCACAAATAAGAACTATGATGAAAATATTTGATTTTTTTAAATTTAGTTTATGGAAATCAAATATTAAAATCATCATAGGATAGAAGATTGAGTTTTTAATTTAAAAAGAAGAATTTAAAATGGGTAAAGCAAAAGTAAAAAGAGCCAGTACGTCGATCGACATGACAGCGATGTGTGACGTATCGTTCTTGCTGCTTACGTTCTTCGTCTTAACGGCGACAGCGCGCCAACCGGAAGCATTGACGGTGGATACCCCAGCATCGACTACGAAAGATAAGTTACCTGATTCAAATGTAGGTATGATCACAATAGGCGATCAAGGTAAAGTTTTCTTCGGTACGACTGATCAACAAGTTCGGGTAAAAGCACTAGAAAGAATGTCAGCAAAGTATGGCGTTGGCTTTTCGCAAGAAGATTACGATCGTTTCAAATTGATGGAAAACTTTGGTGTACCAATGTCTAAATTGAAAGGGTTATTGGCCTTGGACGGAAGTAAGCGTACAGAAAAAGGCGTGCAAACTGGTATTCCTATTGATAGTACTGAAAACACTTCAAATGAGTTGTATTATTGGGTTCAAAATACTCGCCTCGCAGCTGAAGAAGTGAATAAGGAGAAAGAAGCATCGGATAAAAATTTCGTGCATCCTGGACCTTTAAAGATGGCTATCAAAGCAGATGCGAATGAAAAATATCCTTCGGTTAATTTAGTTATTGAAACATTGCGTAATCAAAAGCAAAACAAATTTAGTTTCATAACGGGCATGCGTGCTGAGGACAAATAATTGACGATTTAATAAGAACAAACGATGGCAGAATTAAATCAGGATAGTGGTAAAAAAGGAAAAGGCGGGAAAGTAAGATCCAAAAAAAATGGGGGTAAGGTAGACCTTACAGCCATGGTGGATCTGGCCTTCTTGTTGATCACCTTCTTCATGTTGACCACGTCCTTAAATAAACCGCAGGCAATGGATGTGGCTATGCCAGACAAAAATAAAATTAAAGAAGAACAAAAAGATGAACTGCTTACGGCAGATAATCGTTCCCTTACAATTTTATTGGGTTCTGACAATAAAGTCTCTTGGGTATATGGTCAAGTAGCTAATCCGATCGAAGGGCCTACTGTTGCTGGTTACGGTGCAGATGGGATCCGTAAGGTCTTGATGGAGAAAAAGGCTTATGTACCTCGCGTTTCAGGCGGTAAAGACATGATTGTAATCATACGTCCTAGTGAAAAATGTACACAGCGTAATCTGGTTGATATTCTTGACGAGATGAAAATTGTAGACGTTAAACGCTATATGATCGGAAAGATTACACCAGAAGAAGTCGAAGTGTTAAAACGTGACAATATCTATAATGATTAGTTATTAGATTGACACATAAAACTAAAATAAAATGATAGGGTCAAAATTAGATATTTTTAAGAAAGAATGGCTTGACGTCGTTTTTCAGGGCAGAAACAGGGAGTATGGAGCTTACGAGCTTCGTAAACTTGCGCCCAAAGCGACTAACAGGGGGCTTCTTGTCGTTATCGGCATTGTGGCCATAGCCAGTTTCCTTAGCGTTTTCGGAAGTAAGCTGTTCCCGAAGAAGCCTGTAGAGGCACCTCCGGCAGTCACTGAAGTTACGTTGGAAGACCTTGAAGAAATCAAGCCACCAGAACCGCCAGAAGAGGAACCGCTTCCACAAGAACCGGAAGAGAAACCTCAACAAGTGGCCATGGATGTACCGAAAGAAGATTTGGTTCGTTTCCCTGAACCTAAAGTAGCTCCTGCAAACAAAGTTGTAGAAGAAGTTGCTTCTCAGGAAGAATTGAAGGATCCAAATAAAACTCCAGCGCGTATTACCTTGAAAGGTAGTCCGACAGGTACTTCGGTTGCCCGTGGTGAATTCGGTTCAAAGAAACAAGATGGTGCGATCACTGGAGCAAAAAAAGGAGATCCGAATGGTAATGGAGATGAAATTCTTCCATTTAATGCCATTGAGGTCCAACCAATGCCTGTAGGTGGTATGCAAGCATTTATGTCGTGGGTGGGTTCAAACTATGAGTATCCGGCAGCTGCAACAGAAAATGGTGTAAATGGTGTAGTTGAGGTATCGTTCGTCGTAGAAAAAGATGGTAGCTTGACAGACATCAATATCAAACGTGATTTGAAATATGGTACTGGTGATGCAGCTGTAAGGTTGCTTAAGAAAGCGAAGAAATGGAAACCAGGAATTCAAAATGGTCGTCCAGTTCGTGTAGCGTATACTTTACCAATTCGATTGAACCTTCAAAATTAGAATGACAAATTTTAATTCAAATAGTAGTTCAAATTATAGACAGAAATCGCCTCTGAAGCGGTTTCTGTCTATTTTAGGACTTTTTATGTTTGGCTTTTATTTTGTTTTGGGCCTTTTGATTATATTCTGGGACAATTTTCCGATTGAAATTAATCCAACTTACAAAACAATTTTTGGCGTCGTATTGATTCTGTATTCATTTATGCGGTTTGTTCGGCTTTGGCAAAATAATTTTAATTAAGCGCCTCTTTCTTTTAGTTTTAACCAACTCTCTCTTCAAAAGTTAAACTATTCTTTATTTAAACTGTCTTATTTTATGATGTATCGTATGAGAAAATATAAAATGGTTCTTATGATGCTAGGCGTCTGTATGGGAGTATTTGTTTCGTGCAAAAATAAAACGAAGAGTACAAAGGAAGGAGAGGATATTCTAACGGGTAAACTTCCGGTTATTGTTGATCAGACTTTGTTGCCTATCATCCAAGAATCTGCGGATGTTTTTGAAAGTTCTTATCCAAATTCAACTTTGGATTTGATAGCTAGGCCCGAGATCAAAGCAGTAAATGCTTTGCTTTCTGATTCGGCTTACGTCGTTGTATTGACGAGAAAGTTGACAAACGAGGAAGGTAGCTACTTTCAGAAGCGCGGTATTCAGCCGAAAGTCTTCCAAATAGCTTCCGATGCAGTTGTACTGATCAATAATCGGACTAGTAAGGATACTATTATGTCACAAAAAGACGTTAAGTCTTTGTTGGAAGGTAATTTAGCAGGACAACGGTTGATCTTTGATAATGCCAATTCGAGTACACTACGGTATTTCAAAGATTATTTCAAATTAAACAAAATTGATCCGAAAGCTGTTTCTGCCATGAAGGATAGTGAGGAAGTGATGAAATACGTGAGTGATAATACGAGCGCAGTGGGGGTAATTGGCTACAATTGGTATTTGAAAGCTGTAGAAAAAAATTCGAATTTATTGGATAAAATTCGTACATTGAGCATCGGAAGTAGGGATCAAGGGGGCGAAAAGGTCAATTTCTATAGACCATCTCAATCGACTATAGCTGATGGCGTATACCCTTTTGTGAGGCCTGTCTACATTATGAATTATCAGCCAAATATGGGCTTAGGTTTGGGTTTTAGTGCTTTTTTGACAGGCGATCGCGGACAGCGAATCGTTTTGAAAGCGGGATTGGTTCCTGCCACAATGCCTGGGCGTGAGATCATTATTAGAGATGAAAGTTATATTAAATAGATAATAAATAGTACAAAAATAGATTATGACAAACAGCAAATTATTATTTAGTCTTTTATTGGCCGGATCTGTGGGCACAGTAAGTGCACAAAGTTTGAAAGATGCTAGAGCAGCCATCGAGGCTGAAAATTATGGTAAAGCTAAAACTATCCTTCAACAGTTAGTGACTAAGCAACCTAAGAATGGAGATAATTATTTCTATTTGGGTCAAATTTATTTGGTAAACGACAGAGCGGATTCTGCCGCTACGATTTTCAACCAAGGTTTGGCCGCTGATCCAAAGGCTACAATCAATAATGTAGGTTTGGGTTATGTTGACTTAATGAAAAAGGATAAGGCAAGTGCGGAATCTAAATTCGCTTTGGCAACGGCAAAATTAGGTAAAAAGGATTATGAGCCATTGTTGGAGATCGGTCGTGCATATATTAATGCACCTGAACCTGATTATGCAAAAGCGTTAGAGTATCTCACACAGGCGAAGGAAAAAAACAAAAAGGATGTTGCTATTCCTATCGCATTAGGTGATGCGTATCGCGGCTTGAAAGAAGGATCTTTGGCTTATACCAGCTATGGTGAAGCGACGGATATCGATCCGAATTCGGTTCAAGCTAAAGTTGGACAAGCGGTAATTGTACGGGGTGCACAAGCTTTTGATGAAGCCATCACGCAATTAGAGGCTATCGCGGCGGAGACGCCAACTTATGCTCCTACCTATCGTGAGTTAGCTGAGACTTACAACCAATGGTCGAGGTTGCCAGGTACTTCTGATGAGAAATATGTTGAGTTAAATAAAAAGGGTGTTGAGCAATATAAGAAATATCTTGAAGTTGCTGGCGATAACTCGTTGGAAGCAAAAATCCGCTATGCCGATTTCTTGGTATATGCACGTCAGTATGACGATTTGAAAGTAGTTTCGGAGGAATTAGCGCAAAATCCTTCTGTAGATCCAAAAATCTACCGTTACTTAGGTTATATCGCTTTCCAAAAAGCGAAAGATTATCCAAAAGCATTGGAGTATTTGAATCAGATGTTCAGCAAAATGGAGAAAGATCGCGTAATTCCATTGGATTATATGTATTTGGGTATGTCTGAAATCGCTGCTAATAGTCCAAAACATGTAGAAGGTGGTGCAGACAGCACAGCCACAGCCGCACCAGTGTTAACGGCAGAAAACACAGCAAATATTCAAAAAGGTATTGCTGATATTAAAAAAGCAATTGATTTAGACAAAGAGCTTTTGGGCGAAACTGCCGAGCTGGCTTTTGCTAAATATCAAGAGCAAGAACTGCAGACGGCGGCCTCTCTTTTTGAATTAGTGGCGTCTTACACAGATAATAAAACGTATTTGTTTGATGCAAATTATTATGCTGGTGAAGCTTACTATCAAATCGGTGCTAAAGAAGATGCAGCTAGTAAAAACGAGGAGCAAGTTGTGGTTAATCAGGAGCTTAGAGATAAAGCCATTGCTGATTTACAAAAAGCACAGACGTTCTTATCAGTAATTGAAACAACTGACAATAAAGAAGCGCAAGATAAATATTTGATCAATGCACTTTATTACAAAGCTTTTGCTGCTTTAACTGCAGATAACTTGGAGCAGCCTAAAGGTGATTTCGTAGCTTCATTCCAAAAATTGATTGAAACAATCAATCAACGTGGTGCACAAGAGAAAAATAAGAATTATTTAATAGACGCAAATACGTATATCGGTCTTTACTATTACGTGAAGCAAGATCTTCCTAAAGCGAAGGAAAGTTTCCAAAAAGTATTAGCTATAGATCCAGCGAATGAAGCTGTTAAAGGTTACTTAGAAGGTTTAAAATAAGCTTAAGTAAAATCATTCTAAATTAGGCGTAGATAGTAATATCTACGCCTTTTTTGTTTTGTTTTTTACCATGGAATCTCTATATTTAAAGATAGTTACCAATATAAATTTTAGTTGAGATGGAGCAAGCCAATAGTATGCCGATAGACTACTTGCCGATATTTATACAGCTTTTAGTAGCTGTGGGATTTGGAGTAAGTACGATAATTATTACACATCTTATCGGACCAAAGGTCCGCACAGAAAACAAGCTTGGAGCTTTTGAGTCAGGGATTGAAGTTATCGGAAATGCGAGGCAGCCGTTCTCAATCAAATATTTCTTGGTGGCCATCCTATTTGTGATATTTGATGTGGAGGTCATTTTTATGTACCCGTGGGCTGTAAACTTTCGTGATATGGGATTGCAGGGCTTGATAGAGATGTTTATTTTCATGGGACTGCTTTTATTAGGCTTTATCTATGTGATTAAGAAAAAAGCATTAAACTGGGACTAGATGTCCTTATTATGGTTGGTTTTTGGCCAACGATACTAAACCTATAAATCGACTTTTCATGAGTGATATAAAATTAGCACAAGCTCCTCCGGGAGTAGAAGGCGCAGGTTTTTTTGCGACGAGTTTAGATAAAGCCATCGGCTTGGCGCGAGCCAACTCATTATGGCCTTTGCCGTTCGCCACATCCTGTTGTGGTATCGAGTTTATGGCGACAATGGGTTCAACCTATGATTTGGCAAGGTTTGGCGCCGAAAGACCTAGCTTTTCACCGCGGCAGGCAGATATGCTTTTGGTGATGGGTACGATCGCTAAAAAGATGGCGCCTGTGTTAAGACAAGTGTATGTACAGATGGCCGAGCCGCGCTGGGTAATTGCTGTTGGGGCCTGTGCGTCTAGTGGTGGTATTTTCGATACGTATTCTGTCTTACAAGGAATAGACGAAATTATACCGGTTGATGTGTACGTGCCTGGTTGCCCTCCCCGCCCCGAAGCAATTTTGGATGGAGTATTGCGTTTGCAGGACATCGTGAAAAATGAATCCTTGAACCGGAGAAATACGCCAGAATATAAGGCATTGCTTGAAAAGTACGGAATTCATATAAATAAATAAACGATGGAAAACAGTTTTTTATTGGATAAGCTCGAAGAGAATTTTCCCGCAAAGATTCAAGAAATTCCGGATGCTCACGATCTATTGACCGTCATTGTTGAAAAAGAAGACCTGATCGAAGTGCTTCGTTTCCTGAAGTCGAGTAGTGAGCTGCAGTTTATCCATCTGACCGATATTACAGCAGTACATTATCCGCATTTGGAGAAGGAATTTGCTGTCGTTTATCATATCCATAGTCTAGTTCATAATATACGGATACGGATGAAAGTGTTTTTGCAAGGTCCGAATCCTGAGATTCCAACTGCGACTGTGGTTTGGAAAGGTGCGAATTGGATGGAGCGTGAAACTTATGACTTTTTTGGTGTCAATTTTATAGGACACCCCGATCTGAGAAGAATTTTGAATGTTGATGATATGGAGGTATTTCCTATGCGTAAGGAATATCCTTTGGAAGATCCAAATCGCGTAGATAAAAAAGATTTGTATTTCGGCCGTTAAAGTATACAATATGAGCGAATTTATTAGCAAGATAACACCCAATCAACCCGTTTTTGAAGATAACGACCCACAAGATGAGTTGATTACCTTAAATATTGGGCCAACCCATCCCGCCACGCATGGTGTATTTCAAAATGTTGTTCAGATCGATGGTGAGCGTATAGTGAGTGGTGTGTCTACAATTGGTTATATTCACCGGGCGTTTGAAAAAATTGCAGAACATCGGCCGTTTTACCAAATCACTCCATTGACAGACCGTCTGAATTATTGTTCCGCACCAATCAATAACATGGGCTGGCATATGACTGTTGAGAAGCTTCTTAAGATAGAGATTCCTAAGCGTGTGCAGTATATGCGTGTCATTGTTATGGAGCTTGCGCGCATTGCAGATCATATTATTTGTAACGGAATCTTAGGTGTGGATACAGGAGCGTTTTCGGGATTTCTATATGTTATGCAGGAGCGTGAATTTATCTATGAAATCTTTGAAGAGATATGTGGCGCCCGTTTGACAACGAATATCGGTCGTATTGGAGGATTTGAACGTGATTTCAATGCTATAGCTTTTGAAAAAATACGTGAATTTTTGAAACGCTATCCTCCGGTATTGCAAGAGTTTGAAGAACTGTTTGTTCGTAACCGTATTTTTATTGAACGGACTTCAGGAGTTGCTGCTGTAACGGCAGAAGAAGCTTTGGATTACAGTTGGTCAGGTCCTATTTTGCGGGCTACCGGCGTGGATTATGATATCCGCGTACAGAATCCTTATTGCTCCTATGACGAATTTGATTTCGATGTGCCTGTTGGCACTACAGGCGATGTCTATGATCGATTTATGGTACGGAATGCCGAAATGTGGCAATCTCTTCGGATTATAGAGCAGGCATTGGACAAAATAGAGAAAGAGCCTAAAGGGGTATTCCACGCCGAAGTGCCTGATTTCTATTTGCCTCCAAAAGAGCAAGTGTATACCAATATGGAGGCTCTAATTTACCATTTTAAAATCATCATGGGTGAGGTAGACACGCCAAAAGCCGAAGTCTATCATGCGGTCGAAGGTGCAAATGGTGAACTTGGATTTTATTTGATTCATGACGGTGGACGGTCACCTTATCGTCTGCATTTCAGGAGACCTTCTTTTGTCAATTATCAGATGTTCGCACCAATGAGTGCAGGAATGCTGATTTCAGATGCCATTATAAATATGAGTAGTCTTAACGTTATAGCTGGAGAATTAGATGCTTAGTGTAAAACAACATAATGAAAATGTAACGTTTTCTCCAGAATTGTTAGCCAAGTTTGGAGAAGTGGTAAGCCGTTACCCCGAAGGAAAGCAGAAATCGGGCTTATTGCCCATTTTACATTTGGTTCAGGCGGAATACGGCTGGGTCAGCGCAGATGCGATGGATAAGGTTGCTGTTTACCTAAATATATTACCGATTGAGGTGTATGAGGTGGCAACCTTCTATACCATGTTCCTGTTGCAACCCAAAGGAAAATACGTACTGGAGATTTGTCGTACCGGGCCTTGTTGTTTGGTCGGTGCAGAACGTATTATGGGGCATTTAGAGCAAAAGCTCGGTGTAAAGGAGGGGCAGGTCACAAGTGATGGGCTTTTCTCTTGGCGTGGTGTAGAATGTTTGGCTGCCTGTGGTTTTGGACCAGTCTTACAGATCGGCCCTGAATATACATTCTATGAGAATCTGACAGAAGATAAGGTCGACGAATTGATTGATAATTTAAAAGCTAAAACAGAATAATATGGCACGTAAACTTTTGTTGACTCATATCGATGTTCCAGGCATCAATACCTTTGAGGTCTATCGACAAAAAGGTGGTTATGTTGCTGTTGAAAAAGTAGTAAAGACAATGTCTCCTGAGGATGTTGTCGAAGAGGTTAAGAAGTCTGGATTACGTGGCCGTGGGGGAGCTGGTTTTCCTACTGGGATGAAATGGTCCTTTTTGGCCAAACCTGAGGGGGTGCCACGCTATTTGGTTTGTAATGCCGACGAGTCTGAACCAGGGACATTCAAAGACCGTTATTTGATGACGCATATTCCCCATGCACTCATTGAGGGAATGATTGTATCGAGCTTCGCTTTGGGGGCTCACACGTCGTATATCTATGTGCGTGGCGAGATGATGCCACAGATCAGAATTCTGGAGCGCGCTATTGCTGAAGCCAAGGAAAAAGGTTTTTTGGGTAAAAATATTTTAGGTTCGGGCTATGATCTGGAGATCTATGTTCAACCGGGAGGTGGAGCATATATCTGTGGTGAGGAAACTGCTTTATTAGAGTCCTTAGAAGGTAAACGAGGTAACCCACGTATTAAACCACCTTTTCCCGCGATAGCGGGTTTATATAACTGCCCGACAGTGGTAAATAATGTGGAGTCTATTGCAACGACAGTTCCCATTATTAATTTGGGTGGTGAAGAGTATGCTAAGATCGGTGTAGAGCGTAGTACCGGAACAAAATTAATTTCCGCTAGCGGAAATATTGTAAAACCAGGTGTCTATGAGATAGAACTAGGTCTGCCCGTTGAAGAATTTATTTACTCGGACGAATATTGTGGTGGTATTGCCAATGGGAAACGAATGAAGGCTGTCGTAGCCGGAGGCTCTTCGGTGCCTATTTTACCGGCTAATCTGATCTTGAAAACTGCCGCTGGAAATAGCCGATTGATGACTTATGAATCACTGGCTGATGGTGGCTTCCAAACTGGTACAATGCTCGGATCAGGTGGTTTCATCGTATTTGACGAGGATCAGTGTGTGGTGCGTAATACCTGGAATTTTGCGCGATTCTATCATCATGAAAGCTGTGGTCAATGTTCGCCTTGTCGTGAAGGAACAGGCTGGATGGAGAAGGTACTGCATAAGATCGAGAGCGGTCACGGCTCGATGTCAGACATTGATTTATTGTGGGACGTGCAACGAAAAATAGAAGGGAATACAATTTGCCCATTGGGTGATGCTGCGGCATGGCCTGTGGCGGCAGCAATAAGACACTTTAGGGATGAATTTGAATGGCATATCCTGCATCCGGAAGAGTCACAAACACGGAATTATGGACTGGCACATTATGCTGATCCTTTACAACCAATAGTATCATAATAGAAGCTGTAACGATAAATTAATTATATCATGGCAGAAGCGGAAGATGTAAAGTTTAAGGTCACCATCGATGGTATACCTGTAGAGGTTGCTCCTGGGACAAGTATATTAAATGCAGCGAGACAGATCGGCGGCGATATAGTCCCTCCGGCAATGTGTTACTACTCCAAACTGGAGGGAAGTGGCGGTAAATGTCGTACCTGTTTGGTAAAAGTCTCCAAGGGATCTGAAAAGGACCCAAGACCGATGCCGAAATTGGTGGCATCTTGTCGTACAACGGTGATGGACGGTATGGAAGTACAAAATATTACTTCGCCAGAGGTGGTGGAAGCAAGAAAAGGTGTTGTTGAAATCTTATTGATTAACCATCCCCTAGATTGCCCAATCTGCGATCAGGCTGGTGAATGTAAATTGCAGGATCTTGGATATGAACACGGCAGTGCTAATACACGCTACGAATTCGATCGACGTACCTTCGAACGCATTGATTTGGGCGATAAGATCCAGTTGCATATGAACCGTTGTATCTTATGTTACCGTTGTGTTTATGTCGCCAATCAGTTGACCGACCAGCGTGTACACGGTATCCTAGGACGAGGAGATCACGCGGAGATATCAACTTATATTGAAAATGTAATTGATAACGATTTCTCCGGAAATGTTATTGATGTATGTCCTGTGGGAGCTTTGACAGATAAAACCTTCCGTTTCAAGAACAGGGTATGGTTTACGAAGCCGGTCGATGCACATCGCGATTGTCCGACATGTTCGGGTAAGGTAACCTTATGGTATAAGGGAGAAGAGGTCATTCGGGTAACAGCTCGAAAGGATGAGTTTGGTGAAGTGGAAGAGTTTATCTGTAATACCTGTCGCTTTGATCAGAAAAAAACAAGCGATTGGGTGTTGGAGGAACCAACAGAAATAGATCCACATTCCGTTATCTCGGCTAATCACTACGAGTTATTTAATCCACCTAAAGTCGTTAAAGAAAATCCTGTACTGCAGGAAAAAAATCGCGAACAGTTAGCTAGAACAGAAAAATTGAAATAATCACGAATATGGAGTGGTCTTTTGTCATAGAAAAATTAATACTGGTGTTTATTATCTTCGTAGTTACTTTGGTAATTGCGATGTATTCTACGCTAGCAGAACGTAAAATTGCCGGATTTATGCAGGATCGTTATGGTCCGGATCGGGCAGGTATTTTCGGGATCTTACAACCCTTATGCGACGGGGGGAAGTTCTTCTTTAAGGAGGAAATTATTCCTGCAGGTGCGCATAAAGTACTTTTTATAGTAGGTCCTACTATAGCCATTATAACAGCCTGTATCAGTTCCGCCGTGATCCCTTGGGGACAGGAGTTACAGATTGGAGATCGGATAATTTCTTTGCAGGTTGCGCAAGGCATCAATGTTGGTGTATTGTATATGTTTGGTGTCATAGCATTGGGCGTATATGGTATTATGTTGGGCGGCTGGGCGTCGAATAATAAGTTTTCTTTGATGGGCGCAATTCGTGCGGCATCACAGAGCATCAGCTATGAGATTGCCATGGGGCTATCATTGATCGCTTTACTGATGGTCACGCGTACATTGACGCTAGAGGAAATTGTCGCACAGCAGTCTGGCTTTGTCAACTGGAATATCTGGGCACAGCCGTTAGGTTTTATTATTTTTATGGTGTGTGCCTTTGCTGAGTGTAACCGAGTACCTTTTGATTTACCGGAATGTGAAACGGAGCTTGTTGGTGGTTATCATACGGAGTATTCTTCGATGAAATTGGGGCTCTATATGTTCTCCGAATATATCAATATGTTTGTTTCTTCGGCGCTTATGGCTTCACTCTATTTTGGGGGATACAATTTCCCTTTTATGAATGATTTGGGATTGTCGGCCAATATGATCACGATCATTGGGGTGTTTGTATTCTTCATTAAAATATTGCTGTTTATCTTTTTCTTTATGTGGGTGCGTTGGACTTTACCACGTTTCCGCTACGATCAACTGATGAATCTAGGCTGGAAGATGTTGATTCCATTGGCGATTGCCAATATTGTACTTACAGGTGTATTTACATTGATTAAAGATACTTATTTCTCATAAGAAAGGACTTTTTATGCAACTAACCAATCGTAAAAAAGTAATTGAACAAAAACCGATGACATTCGCCGAAAGAATCTACTTTCCGGCTATTATAAAAGGTTTGCGAATTACATTAAGGCATTTTTTTAAGAAAATACCAACCATTAAATATCCTGAGGAAATAAGACCTTATTCGAAAAATTTTAGAGGACAGCACTCGCTCAAACGTGATGAAGAAGGGCGCGAGCGTTGTACTGCTTGTGGATTATGTGCCTTGTCCTGTCCTGCGGAGGCGATTACCATGACTGCTGCAGAGCGAAAAAAAGGTGAAGAACATCTTTATCGTGAAGAAAAATACGCGTCGGTATATGAAATCAATATGTTGCGCTGTATTTTCTGTGGCCTATGTGAAGAGGCTTGCCCGAAAGAAGCGATCTATTTGGACGGTCCCCATGTGACTGCAGATTATCTCCGTAAGGATTTTATCTATGGAAAAGACAAATTGGTTGAACCGACTTTCGATATTACCAAATTAAAGAGCTAAACCAGGAAATTATGACAGTATTTTATTTTGTAGCCTTCTTGTCTATTTTCTTTGCGCTGATGACCATTTTTACCAAAAATCCTGTGCACAGTGTATTGTATTTGGTGATTACGTTTTTCACATTTACAATACATTATATTCTTTTGAATGCGCAGTTTTTGGCTGTGGTGAATTTCATTGTGTATATGGGTGCCATTATGGTTTTGTTTTTATTCGTGCTGATGTTGCTCAACCTGAATAAGGATACCGAACCCATGAAATCCAATTTAGTCAAATTTATGGGCGTTATTGCAGGCTGTTGCTTACTGGTGACTTTTTTCGGCGTGTATCGTGTATTCGATATTTCGAATCCACTGACCGTCGTAAATCCAGAGATCGGATTGGTCAAGAATCTGGGGAAAGTGTTGTTTAACGAATTTTTGCTCCCTTTTGAGTTATCGTCGCTATTGTTATTGACGGCAATGATCGGAGCGATATTATTAGCTAAGAAAGAACCTAAACAAATCTAATGGAAACAGTTGTTCAACAGTTGCAAGGGGTGCCAATAAATCATTACTTGATTTTTTGCTCGATTATTTTTGCTATTGGTGTTATTGGTGTTCTTATTCGCCGTAACGTCATCATTATTATGATGTCTATTGAATTGATGCTTAATGCAGTGAATCTTCTTTTAGCAGCATTTTCTGTGCAGCATGGCGATTCATCCGGGCAGGTTTTTGTCTTCTTTATCATGGCATTGGCAGCTGCAGAAGTTGCCGTCGGCCTTGCAATTATTATTATGGTATATCGGAATACGAAATCTGTGGATATCGATTCCTTAAATAAACTGCGTTGGTAGAACTTAAGAAATAAATACGATGAGTGAATTAGTCTGGTTGATTCCCCTTTTGCCCTTAATCGGGTTTATAATAAATGGATTGGGTAGGAATACTTTCTCCAAAGGTATGATAGGTGCTGTTGGTAGTGCTGTAGTGCTTATTTCTTTTGTGTGTAGCTGTATTCTTTTCTCCGAAGTATATCAAGCGAGACAGGCTGGACAAGCGGGCATCATTGAGCAGCATGTATTTGATTGGATTGCCGTAGGTAACCTTAAGATAGGATTATCTTTTTTGGTAGACCCGCTTAGTGCGATTATGCTTCTGATTGTTACAGGAATCGGTTTTCTTATCCATGTATACTCCATTGGTTATATGCATCATGATATTGGATTTGGTAAGTTCTTCTCCTACTTGAATCTCTTTATCTTTTTTATGTTGTTATTGGTGTTGGGATCCAATTACTTGGTCATGTTCATAGGCTGGGAAGGTGTAGGATTATGCTCGTATCTATTGATCGGCTTTTGGTATAAAAATACTTCCTATACAAATGCAGCAAAAAAAGCATTTGTGATGAATAGAATAGGTGATTTAGGTTTTTTACTTGCCGTATTTTTAATACTAGGTACTTTCGGCTCGTTAGAATTTTCGACGGTATTTCCAGCGGCCAAGAACTTCGCTGTTGGTGATATTACTGTGGTCAGCATTACCATTTTGTTGTTTATTGCTGCAACCGGTAAATCTGCACAAATCCCCTTGTTTACTTGGTTGCCCGATGCCATGGCTGGACCAACACCGGTATCTGCGCTGATCCATGCGGCTACCATGGTTACGGCGGGTATTTATATGATTGCCCGTTCCAATATATTATTTATCCTTTCACCGTTCACCTTACAACTTATTACTGTCATCGCTATTTGTACAGCCCTGCTGGCTGCTGCGATTGCATTAACGCAAAATGATATTAAGAAAGTATTAGCTTATTCCACCGTTTCGCAATTGGGCTATATGTTTCTTGGCCTTGGTGTAGGTGCATTTACAGGAGCATTTTTCCACGTATTGACACATGCCTTTTTTAAAGCATTGCTTTTCCTTGGGGCGGGATCTGTCATACATGGTATGAGTGAGGAACAAGATATGCGTAAAATGGGAGGACTGAAGAGCGCTATGCCAATTACTTATTTAACGATGTTGATGGGAACAATCGCGATTTCAGGGATTCCACCATTCTCTGGTTTCTTCTCCAAAGACGAAATATTGGCTGGAGCTTTCACGTCAAGTCCAGTCCTTTGGGGTCTAGGGTTTATTGGCGCATTAATGACAGCATTCTATATGTTTAGGATGTTATTTATGACATTTTTTGGAACTTTCCGTGGTACGGAAGAGCAAAGGCATCATCTGCATGAATCTCCAAAGAGTATGACCACACCACTCATTGTGCTGGCTGTACTTTCGGTGATAGGGGGTGTGATCAATTTACCAGCGGTTTTGGGGGGTAATCATTGGCTTGAGGATTTTCTGGCACCGGTGTTTTCAGAGGGAAAGGCTATAATGCCAGCAACACATCATTTGGAACATAGTACTGAATACCAATTAATGGCCGTTTCGGTAGTTGGTGTATTGATTATGGCTGCTTTAGCCTCTAATAAATATGTTAAACGACAAAAGTCACCTGAAGAGGGAGAAGGTACGAGAAGTTTCTTGGCTAATCTCTCCTACAATAAGTTTTACGTGGATGAACTTTATGATAGCATCATCGTACGCCCAATCAATTGGCTTTCGGCTTTCATGGGTAACGTAGTTGATCAACGTGGTATTGATGGCCTTGTCAATGGAGCCGGTAAAGTAACTTTTGACACAGGTAAGGTATTGCGTTTGCTCCAGAATGGTAATGTTGGTTTTTATTTATTGATGATGGTAATTGGGGTGATTGCCATTTTCATCTATGGATTGTTGAGTCTTTAATTTTGGTGTAATCGATGGATAACTTGTTTTTACTTATTTTATTGCCGTTAATAAGCGCGTTGATGCTAGCTTTTTTAAAGACAAATGCTGCAAAGTCTATAGCCTTGATTTTATCATTAATATCTTTGGCGTTGACTATTCCCTTCCTTTATGCTTTTGACGCGAATGGAGGGATGCAATTTGAACAAAATTGGCTATGGATTTCTTCGTTGCATATCCATTTCCATATTGGTGTTGATGGTATCAGTCTGCCGCTGGTTTTGTTGACCAATGGGCTCATGCCTTTGATTATTGCAACAACTTTTAGGAAGGATTATAAAGGAAACTTCTATGCACTAATGGCTTTCATGCAAGCAGGATTGTTGCTGGTATTTATGGCCTTGGATGCATTTAGCTTTTATGTGGGTTGGGAAATCGCCTTGATCCCGATCTACTTTATCTGTGCACTTTGGGGCGAAGGAGATCGTATTCGTGTCAACTTGAAATTCTTCATCTATACTTTTTTGGGTAGTCTTTTGATGCTGATCGCGATTCTTTATCTCTATCAACAAGTACCTAACCGTGATTTTGAGTGGACCTCGTTTATCGCATTAGATTTGGGGGGAAATACACAGCGGTGGTTATTTTGGGCATTCTTTGTCGCTTTCGCTATTAAAATTCCTATTTTCCCTTTTCATACTTGGCAACCTAACACATATACCAATGCACCTGCAGCAGGCACAATGTTACTGGCTGGTATCATGCTCAAAATGGGTGTTTACGGTTTAATGCGTTGGCTACTGCCTATTGCGCCGGCTGGTGTTGCACTGTATGGTCATTTCGTGATGATATTATGTGTGATTGGGATTGTGTATGCTTCTATCATCGCTATTAAACAAGATGACGTGAAGCGATTGATTGCCTATTCATCCATAGCCCACGTGGGTCTAATTAGTGCTGGTGTCTTTACGTGGAATACGAACGGACTGAGTGGAGCAACCATTCAAATGTTAAATCATGGTATTTCGGTGATCGGACTTTTTTATGTGTTAGATATAATACAGCAGCGTACACGCACACGTAGTCTTTCGGAATTGGGCGGAATTGCGAGCAGAGCACCCCGGTTGGCCATTTTATTTATGATTATTTGTATGGGAGCAGTAGGACTGCCGCTAACAAATGGATTCGTTGGTGAATTTTTGCTACTGAAAGGCGTTTTTCAGTATGGATTCTGGTTTGCTGTTTTTGCGGGTTTAACCTTAATTCTTGGGGCAGTCTATATCCTTAGACTTTATCAAAAGACCATGTTAGGGGAAGCCACCGAAAGAACGAAGCAATTTGAAGATGTGAAAAGTACCGAACTTGTCGTGTTAACGATAGTCTCCGCCTTAATTCTTTACATTGGTATATTCCCTAATTTCCTATTGAACCTTTCTGCAAGTTCGGTGGAAGTTTTAAGTACATTTTTAGGCAGATAATAGATTTATTTAATTGTATGGGTGCAATAATTACACTTTCGATATTAGCATTGGTGGTCCTTTATCTTGGCTTATTCAAGGTAAAATCTATGCTACTGCCTGTTTCTATTCTTGGATTTCTTGTCGCTATCGGTTTCCTATGGGATGACTGGAATTCGACCAGCGGTCCTCTTTATAGCGGGATGGTTCATTTTGATCATTATGCTATTGTTTTTTCAATCTTATGTATTGCCGTTACCTTGTGTATCTTCGTTGTTTCAAAAGGATATTTTGACCAAGAAGGACAAGTCGCGGAGTATTATTCACTATTAATATTTTCCCTCACAGGAGCTGTTCTTGTAAATAGTTATCATAATTTTTCGATGCTCTTTTTAGGCATTGAAATTATGTCAGTAGCTCTTTATATTTTGGTCGGAATACGTAAAAGAGATAAAGCATCAAATGAAGCTGCGCTAAAGTATTTTATCATGGGTGCTTTTTCTACCGGTTTTCTTTTGTTTGGAATTGCCCTCCTATACGGAGCAACAGGATCATTTGATCTAAGTGAAGTGAAAGAATATGTTGTTAATAATCCTCAGTCGATTTCACCTTTATTTTATGGCGGGATATTATTTCTAATCGTAGGGCTGACTTTCAAAGTTGGAGCTGTTCCATTTCATTTCTGGACACCCGATGTTTACGAAGGGGCTCCGATTTTGATTACAAGTTATATGAGTACGGTGGTTAAGGTAGCATCTTTTGCTGGATTGTTGCGTTTATTCAGTTATAGCCTATTGCCTTTACAAGATTTTTGGACACCCGTATTTTTAGTGATTGCCATTCTCACTTTATTTGTTGGAAATATTTCAGCGTTAATGCAGTCTTCTTTCAAACGAATGCTTGCCTATTCGAGTGTTTCTCATGCAGGTTATATGTTGTTTGCAATTATAGCCGTGGGTGCCACGTCAGCCAATAGCATCTTTGCGTATGGTCTTGCTTATTCGCTGGCAACGATTGTTGCTTTTACGGGATTAATCCTTGTCAAAAAGACAACCGGTTCCGAGCATTTTGAAGCGTTCAATGGATTGGGTAAACGTAATCCCATGCTCGCCTTTGCAATTACAGTTGCTATGCTATCTCTTGCCGGCATACCGTTGACTGCCGGATTTATTGGTAAATTTATGATGTTTTCTTCTGTTATGGAGAACTATCATATTGTATTGCTCGTGCTAGCCGTCGTTAACGCTGCAATTGCCGTATATTACTACTTAAAGGTTGTTGTTGCGATGTACTTTAGGGATAGTGAGGAATCTTGTGTCAATGTGCAGTGGAATTATTCACTTGTACTGTTCCTTGCAGTCGTGCTTACAATTATTATTGGAGTATATCCAGATTGTCTTTTAAAATTAATATAAATTTTTTGTTAAACATATATGTTTTAAATGCGCATAGCGACTTTTAGTAATCAACATGGCGATTACGTGGATTAAAAGTGAAGATTTCTGTTAGAATACTTGTTGTTTATTAAGCATAGCGATTCGCTGTGCTTTTTTTACTTTTATTGGTATAACTCTTGCATACAAATTGTATATTGTAAAAAAGAAATCCTATCAATTTGCAGATGGTGTTTAAAGTGTGTGTTAAATCTTTTTCTATTCATTTTTTCGGTGTATTATTATTCCTCTTTATAGGAGGGCGGGTAATTGCGCAGGAATTTATTCGTGGAAAGGTAGTGGATGCGCAGACAGGAAAAGGTATTGCAAGGGTCTCGATTAACTGGCTTGGGGAAGATCGTGGAGGTAGTAGTGATACTGTTGGGAATTTCAAAATTCAGGATATTAAGAAGTATCGCCAGTTAATCTTTGGAGCAGTGGGTTATGAACGCAGGACAATTGATGTTCGCCGATTGCAAGATTCTATATTGACTGTGCGTTTAATTGCCTCTAATAATACATTACAGGAAGTCGTCGTCAATAGAAAAAATAAGAAACCAAAAGATCCTGCCGTTGCGCTGATTGAGAAGGTGATCGCAAACCGTCCCCAGAACCATTATACCCGTATTCCTGAAATTCGTTTCGACGAATATGAGAAAACACAGTTTGGTTTTGTCAACCCAGAAGATAAAGCCAAGAAATTTCCAAAACCATTTCGGTTTCTTTTTGAGAATGTTGACTCTACTGCTTTCCGGGGGCTCACAATTGCGCCATTCTATCTGGAAGAAAACTATGCAAACGTCTATTCTTCCCATAATCCAGACCGAAGTAAGAAAATTATCATTAGCCACAATCAAACAGAATTAAATCCTCGCTTTTTTAACAACGATAATTGGCAGACGCGTTTTCAGACAATACTCCGTGATGTTGATCTCTATGATAATACGATTCAGATCACAAACAAAGGTGTGTTGAGCCCAATTGCTACGGGTGCAACAGCATTTTATAACTATCAGATCAAAGATACCATTCAAATCGATGGTCAGGATTATATAGCGCTCCATTTTGAAGGCAAATCTGCGATTGATTTGCTTTTCTACGGTGATCTCCTAATATCGGATGATACGAGATATGCGGTCCATCGCGCGACATTGAATATAGGACGTGCCGCAAATATCAATTGGATAAATGATGTACAGATAGAGCTGAACTATCGTGAATTTAAAAATGGTAGTATGCTCCCTGTTCATGCAGATCTGAAAATGTTATTTGGCGGTAGTAAGTCAGATGTATTATATGGACGCAGGGAAACCCAATACTTAGGACATCGTACGGATTCCATTTCGAGTGAGAATTTTGCCGGAGTACCTGTTGAAAAAAGATATCTTCTGCAATCTGCGGTACAAGTGCCCATAGTACGGATTAGACCGAGTCCCTTAAGCCATGCTGAATTAGGGGCCTATCAAAAAGTTGATTCGGTACAAAATATGCGGTCTTTTAATCAGTTGGTTGCATTAGGTTATTTACTGGCAAAGGGCTATTATAATGCTGGGAAAGTTGAATTTGGACCGCTTGAATATCTTTATAGCCGTAATAATTATGAAGGTAATCGATTCCGCTTAAGTGGTCGAACAACTCGTTTATTTTCTGAAAAAGCTTATATTGAAGGATATACTGCTTACGGAGATAAAGATAAAGAACTTAAATATTACTTGAGTACGGCCTTTACGTTGAATGGAGAACGCATTGTTCAGTTTCCTGCAAATTATTTGCGCTTTACTGTACAGCATGATGTGATGGAACCAGGGCGGGGCTTGGGCTTTTTAAAAGGCGATGGATTCTTCCGCTCTTTTGGGAAAAACAAACCTAATAAATGGCAATTTAATGACATCTATCGACTAGATCATCTGATCGAATTTGGCAATCATGTTAGCGTTGGAACGGCATTTACGCATACCAGAAGACAGCCCCGTGGTGATTTGTTCTATATCAATAGTCTACCTTTACCTGATACAGTTCGCCGGGTAAATACAAATGATCTGCAGCTGATTTTGCGCTGGGCTCCAAATGAAGAATTTACCTATCATAATCTTGACAGGGGTACTGTGGAAAATAAGTATCCAATCTTTACCCTGCAATATAACAAAGGTTTGAAAGGCTTTTGGGGAGCAGATTATAGTTATGATGCATTGCGGTTCAATATTTTCAAACGATTATTCTTATCTCCGGCAGGTCAGGCCGATCTCGAGTTTTCAGGAGGAAGAATTTGGGGTAAGCACCTGCCGTATACTTTGCTTGAACTTCCAGAGGTCACAAAAGATAAGCAGGGACCTTTGGTAAACTTTGATCTGATGGCGACTTCGGAATTTGCTTCCGACCAGTTTTTGAAACTAACTTATTATCACAATTGGAACGGTTTCTTTTTCAATAGAATCCCCTTGTTCAGGAGGTTAAAGTGGCGTGAAGTGACAGGGTTTAAGGCTTTTTATGGAAAGCTGAGTGATGCTAATAATCCATTTGTTACTCCCGAAAACATTCAATTTGAGGCAGATAAAGATGGCATTATTCAAACAAAGGCATTCCGTAACAAACCTTATGTGGAAGGACTTGTGGGAGTGGATAATATCTTTAAATTGATTAGATTAGAGTATAAAAAGAGATTAAGCTATAGAGGTGGCGAAGGCGTACCTTCAGATACCTTTACGGCATCTTTACATTTTAATTTTTAGCAATATGGTTCAATATTCAAGTTTAAAATACGCTATTAAAGATAGTATAGGCTACATCTTTATTAATCGCGAACCGCAGCTGAACGCCTTGAATCAGCAAACACTGGATGATTTGCAAGATCTTTTCAAACATTTCAATTCCGACGATCAAGTACGAGGCATAATCCTGACTGGCGCTGGTGACAAAGCATTTGCGGCAGGAGCAGATATCAAGGAATTTTTGGATTTGTCTGTTATTCAGGCGCGATGGCTTAGTGAAAGGGGGCATATTATTTTTTCAGATCTTATTGAGGACTCTCCGAAGCCAGTTATTGCTGCTATCAATGGATATGCCTTAGGTGGAGGGCTTGAACTCGCTTTGGCCTGTCACATGCGAATAGCTTCTGAGAATGCCAAAATGGGGCTTCCAGAAGTTTCTTTGGGCTTAATTCCAGGTTATGGCGGTACACAACGTTTGCCCAAATTGATCGGAAAAGGGCGGGCCATGCAAATAATTTTAACTGGTGATATGATTGATGCTCAGCAGGCTTATGAAATAGGATTGGTAAACGAGGTGGTCGTACAGGATAAACTAATTGCCCGAGCGGAGGAAATACTTCAAAAAATATTTACGCGCTCTCGCGTAGCAGTAGCAAATGCAATAGCTGCGATTAACGCTGCAGAAGATAAACAACAAAATGGAAGCAAAGTTGAAATGGATGCCTTTGGACATTTATTCGGTACAGAAGATTTCAAAGAAGGTGTTTCTGCATTTTTAGCGAAAAGGACTCCAAATTTTGAGTAGCGGCCTAACGCATTTTTTTATTATCCTTTCAGGTTACAGTTTTATACTGATTCCGTAGTTTATATTAAATGGTATTCATACTATTTTTTTAGTTAAATCGTTTTTAATTGAACCATGTTGGTTTCGTGTTTAGATTAACACCAGTAAAAAAATGACAAATAACGAACTAAGAGCACTTGCTGAATTTTCGCGCAAAAATGAAATTGCAGAGATGGAACAGATTGTCGCAGCAGCAAACAGCAGCATTGAGTTTGATGAGTACGAATTGAATAGTTTAGTGAGCCAATTGATCCGATCTCAGCATTATGAAATCCTGGATCGGTTTTTACACAAGGGGCTCATCTCAACTGATCTATACGATTACGATCGTTTGAGCACATCTGTCATCAATACCTTATTTAAGCCTCAGATAACATCCGAAGCACAACTTGACATCCATTTAAATTGGATCAAGAGTTATTTGGCTCAGGTTGATGATATTGATGAAGAAGTAGACGGTAGTACCTTATTGGAATATGCCGTGCAGGAAAATGTGGCGATTCCTTTCTTAAAACTTATTTATGATGCAGGTGCTGACTTGCAGCGAATGGACAAATATGGACAAACATTGCTTTTTAAAGTGTGTAGTTTACGTATGCAGTCCAACGAACGTATTAGCGAGCTTGTAGATTGGCTGTTAGCGGAGGGCTTAGATCCGAATATTGCCAATGTTGAACAGAAGACAGCGTTACATATGGCTGTTGATACGTTGAAAACTGACGCTGTAGTTAAATTATTAGATGCTGGAGCAGACCCAGGCTTAAAGGATTGGCATGGGGAAAGTGCTTTTCATTATGCTGCGATTAGGCACTTTAATCCCGGTTTATTGCTGACTCTCTTCAATTATGGAAAGCCAGATTTTCATAGCGTCGATAAGCAAGGTGAAAGCTTGCTCAATGCATTCCTTCGCAGGATGCATACCGACAGTGAGACTAACCTAGCCGTTCTAGTCCTGCTTTTGGAACACGGTGCTGATCTGACGGCAGCCTCCGTTTGGTACCAGAAAGAAAAAGCAGGAGTTGATTGGCTGGCAGAAAAATCACTTTTGGTTATACAAGAACTTGTGGACAAAGGATTTTTAGATCTAAATTATACGGATAATGAGGGTAATACGTTATTGCATAAGGTTTGTCAAGAAAATCTCAATTACGATGAAAATAAAGCCCGTGAGCTTTACAAGAAGGTAAAATATTTGGTTGGCGAGGGGATTGACCCTCAATCAGAAAATAGATTGGATAAAAAGGCTGTTGATTACGCTATGGAGGATAATCTCAAGATAAAAACAGTCGAATGGTTATTAAAACAATAAATAAGTATAGAAAAGAGTTATGTCTCAATCATTTATAATTGCTTGTGAAAGTGGGAAGCGTAAGATAGCGGAGATATTACTGGAGAAGCATCAAGTTGATGTATCTTACACCGATGAAATGGGGCGTACAGCATTGCATTATGCGGCGCATCGGGGGTATCTAGATTTGGTGAAAAAGTTAGTTGAGGCAGGTGCTACCTTGGACTACGAAGATCATCGGGGTGAAACCCCTTTGTATTTTGCCCTGTTACAAAAGCAAAAGCAAACGGCAGTCTATTTATTGGAAAATAATGCCAATATTTTAATCAATGATTTTTTGGGGAATAGCTTGCTTCATATCGCAGCGCGCACAGGGCAACAGGAAATGGTGGAAAAACTGATTACACATGGCTTGGATGTAAATGCTTTAAATAACAGCGCTGAATCACCCTTACTATTGGCTGTTCAGGCAAAATATCCTCCTGTAGTACAGTTGCTTGTTGGAAATGGCGCTCGTGTAGACACAACAGACAAAGAGGGCAACACGGCTTTAAATTTGGCAGTGGCTTTGGGTTCTGTTCCTATTGTGAACATGTTGTTGGATAATGGTGCGTCTGTCAATATACTCAATGACATAAGCGAGGGCCCCTTACTGCTTGCAGTAAAAAATGGGAATCGCATTCTTGCCCAAAAATTGTTGGAACAGGGAAGTGATATTTTTGCTGAATCTGCTGAGGGCATTTCTCCAGTATGGTATGTATGTAATAGCAATCAAAAGGAGTTGCTTGCATTATTTTTAGAAAAAGGTCTTTCTGCCGATTACGCACGTCCCGTGGATTCATTTGATGGAAAGGACGGACAATATTTGGAGAAGTTAATTGCTAGGACAGGTGGACGTACTTTTATACTCGGATTTGAACCACATTATGCTGGGGAGACATTGTTACATACGGCCACAAAAATGGGCTACCTATCTTTGGTCAAACAGCTTTTGGATAGTGGCGCAACGATCGATAAACAGGATGCAGCAGGGAATACCGCGCTTCATTATGCTGCAGCTTATGGTAAAAAAGATGTGTTGCGGTATCTCCTGTCCAACGGAGCAGTGACAGATATAGCGAATGTTTTGGAACAGAAAGCAATAGATTATTCCAATATGCAGGGGTATAATGAAATAACTGCATTATTAATTGATTTCGGTGCGCAAACCAATGCTGTGGGGGATGGGCCGATCAGCGCCAGTAAAAAGGTAATACCTGAAATGCCTCCAGGAATGGATATGGCACAAAAAAAGCAGGCGCTATTTGATCTGAAGGATTTATTAGACGCAGGAATTATCAATCAAGAAGAATTTGATTTGGAAAAAGCTAAGATCTTGAAGAGTTAGCATTTTAAACGATCGTTTTAAACTTGTACTGTTACATTATTTTTTTCTCATTCACTTTCAAATAGAACTTTGCTCCGATCGGTTATTCCTGTTCATATGTACTGTTTTAATGATTATGTTGCAACTGGTTAAATTCATTTTACATTACACCGTCGTTCAGGAAATTAGTTTATTGTTTGTTTGCGATAAGGTATAGATCTAGTGACCGGCATATAATCGCAATCAACACGATTAATGGATTTTTAAAAGGATCCCAGTTGTTTAAACAGGCATGGCATTGGACGATAAGCGCATAAACTAAAAAAGCGACTCTTTGGAAGTCGCTTTTGTAGCCCGTAGGGGAATCGAACCCCTGTTTCAAGAATGAAAATCTTGCGTCCTAACCCCTAGACGAACGGGCCATATCGTTTTCGATGATGCAAATATAGAAGCTTTTTCAAAAAGCGCAAAAAAAAAGTGCAGTTGGAATGCTAATTCATTGAAATTGAGAAAAATTATTTTTTTAAAGGCCCTGTTCCACAGCGTAAGCAAGCATATACTCATTGAATTTCTCGTAATACACATCATAATTATGCTTCTTTTGATTGCTGTCTAGTTCAAGTTTTAATATACCTTGCGTTTGATAGTTGAATGGCTGTATGGTCATGTTGTTCAGGAAAGAGACACCCGCATTCCCTTGAAGTTTGTAAATAGCCTCTTTGGCACACCAGCATGCATAAAGCTGCTCATATTGGTTCTCACCACGGGTGATGAAAGCGAGCTCTTCAGGCTTTAGAAACTTGTGTTGGATGCGCTCTACTTTTGTGTTGATGATTTCCATGTCGATCCCAACCTCTCCCTTTGTACTGATCATTGCAGCCGCATACTCAAATGAGTGCGAAAGGGATATTTTCTGAGGAAAATTAGCGAGATAAGGCTTGCCATTCGGATCGGAAGGACACTCAATATAGCGGGATGTATTTAATAGCGTTCGCAATAACACACGTGTTGCAAGCCAGTGGAGCCTTCTTTTTCCGATATGGAAGGAACCCAATATTGCTTTTTCACGTTCATCCAACTGAAGCTTCGACATCAAATCATCGTCAGATTCTTCAATTCGCCAAATTGCAAATTTGGTTTGGCTATCAATTTCACGTAGATATACTAGACTCATGTCCAAATTTAAAAACAAATCGCAGATTTTTGTTTTGAAAAATGAAGTAAAATTAGTTGGAGAACTGTATTTTTGAATTTGTATAGCACGGCCTGATGCCTTTGCTATTTTGATACACATGATTTTATCTGATAAAAGAATTCTCGAAGAGATTGAAAATGGCAGTATTGTCATTCAACCATTTGATCGTAAGTGTTTGGGCACAAATTCGTACGATGTACATTTGGGAAAATATTTGGCAACGTATGCAGACCGTGTACTGGATGCAAAAAAGCACAATGAAATCCAACATTTTGAAATTCCTGAAGAGGGATTCGTTTTGGAACCTAATACGCTCTATTTAGGTGTTACACAAGAATATACTGAGACGCATAAGCATGTTCCTTTTTTAGAGGGCAAATCAAGTACTGGCCGCTTAGGGATTGATATCCATGCAACCGCAGGAAAGGGCGACGTCGGCTTCTGCAATACCTGGACATTGGAAATTTCGGTAGCTCAGCCGGTCCGCGTTTATGCGGGGATGCCTATAGGGCAGCTAATCTATTTTGCGGTAGAAGGGGAGATCGAAACATTTTATAATACCAAAGGAAATGCAAAATATAACGGTAAGACAATCCGTCCGGTCGAATCCATGATGTGGAAGAATAATTTCTAATGAGAACGATTGGGTGGATTATATTAGCGACGCTATTGATCATTCTTATCAGCGGCGTACTTTATTATTTTATTCATCCTATCTTTGGTGGAAGTTTCAAGGGAGCTCGACTTGAGCGTATGAAACAGTCTCCAAATTTTAAAAATGGTACTTTTCGTAATCTCGAAGTAACACCATCGTTGAAAAGCGATGTCAATGTGGTCGCGTTGTTTTGGGATTTTCTTTTCAACAAAAACCCCCACTTGAAACCTATCGATGTGTTGCCTGTTGTTGCCTGTGATTTAGAAAATCTCCCCACAGACGATGTTCTGATCTGGTTCGGCCACTCCTCATATCTGCTAAAATTAGATGGAAAAATAATATTGGTGGATCCTGTTTTCAGCGAAAATGCTTCCCCAATGCCAGGTAGCAATAATGCATTTAAGATGTCAGTTGACTATGCGATGATGCTTTTTCCTAAAATCGACTATTTGTTTATCACTCACGATCATTATGATCACTTGGACTATGACACTGTTGCGAAATTGAGGAATAAAATTGGTCAGGTTATTTGTGGTCTTGGTGTTGGAGCACATATTGAATCTTGGGGATATAAGGCTGATCAGATCATAGAGGGCGATTGGTACGACCACATACAACTAAGACCTAGTTTTCAGGTCACCTTTACCCCAGCAAGGCACTTCTCGGGGCGAAGAATTACACGAAATACTACCTTGTGGACATCCTTTGTGTTAAAAACCTCCAAGTATACTATTTTCTTGGGGGGCGATAGTGGCTATGGTAAGCATTTCAAAAAAATAGGTGATCAATTCGGGCCATTTGATTTAGCAATCTTGGAAAGTGGGCAGTATAATGATGCCTGGCATTACATCCATTCTTTACCAGATGAATGGGCTGCTGAAACGAAGGATTTGAAGGCCCAAGCTATTTTACCCGTACATTCTTCGAAATTCGCTTTGGCTATGCACGATTGGAAAGAACCGATGGAGAAATTTCACGAAATAGCTGATAAAGAAAATATCAATCTGCTTACGCCTAAAATAGGGGAATTGGTGTATTTTAATAGATTGGATAAAGTATATCCACCTTGGTGGCGTGAAGTCCAATAAAGATCTATTTGTTTTTTTCCTCAATCCATAATGACATATATTTTGTGCTCTGCATCGTGTGGTGTAATAAGATCTGACTAATAAAATTTTGTTGGCGATGTTTGTCAATTTGCACCTTTAATAAGGATAGATTTGTCATAAAGTCAGCCTGGTACTTTCGTTTTTCATACCGTTCGTTGATGATTCGGATGCCATTTTCTTGAGCTGTATACCAAATCTTTTTGTTTTCATATAGCTCAACAGTTTTGACACAAAATGTTTTGGGATCATCTTCGATAAAACCATTCCAGTCCAAATAGCCCTTCATGGCTTCTGCTCCAATAGTCGTCGTGACAGATGGAGTTCCGGTCTGCATGGCGTCAATAAATTTCCCTTTTACACCAGCGCCAAATTGAATTGGTGCGACTAGTACCCGGTAGTTTTCCATAGTAACACGAGCAGATTCTGCCCGCCCCTTAATCAAGAAACGCTCTTTTGGATTATTTAACTGTAGTACTTTCTGCGTTGCATACGCCCCATAAATGTGCAATTCCGCTTTAGGCAGCATGTTCCTTAACTGTGGCCATATTTGTGTTTTTAGATATTGCACGGTATGCCAGTTGGGTTCATGAATGAAATTCCCAATAAATAATAAATTCTTGCGCTCTTTGAAAGCCTTCCACTGTACCACCTCAGAAGGAGTGATCTCCTTTTCAAGGAACGGAAGATAATAAAGGATATCCGGTGAAATTCGAAATTCTTCGATAAGAATCTTCATTTCAGATTCGGAGATAATCAATGAGAGATCACTCCGCAATATGGCGGCAAGTTCTCGTTTGGCGGTATCGGTAAATAATGCTTGAAAGGAAAAATCATCTTTATTTTTAACAGATGTCTGTCTTGCTTGGCGCAAGAAATGCAAATCTTCTGTATCAAGTACACGAAGTGCGTTGGGACATTGCTGTGCAACACGCCAGCCATATTGCTCTTCCACCATAAAACGATCAAATACAACAATGTCAGGCTGAAGCTGCTTAATAAAATCATCAAAGCTGCTGCTATTAAGCACAATTGCCTGTTCATGTATCCCCAGAGATTGCAAAAAGGCACTGTAGGGCGATTTGGCCGCGGCCGAAGCAAATGTAATCTGGTAGGAGCTCGCAAGGAATGTTTCAATCAATTGCATCATGCGAAAGCCCGCCGCAGAAGATGTTGGCTCTGGCCACACAAGTCCGATGAACAAAACCTTTTTCTCTTTCATGCCGGAAAATTACTGATTAATGTGAAAAGAATTGACGAAAAATTAACAATTAGTCATTTTCAAACGATTAGCTTTATTCAGTGTTTATAAAATATGTAGGCTTATCCACCATTAAACAACTATATGGTCAAAACTATTGCTCAACGGATTCGACATTTTTCACCAAAAACCTATTGGAAGGAACTAATAGCTGTTTTGGTAATCTTATTAGCCTTTGTATTTTTTAGAAATGAGCGAAAAGAGCTTGCTGCAATTATTCCGCAATTGCGTGCGGCCAATTTAACCTGGGTATCCGTTGGGGTGGCAATAACCATCATCTATATTGTGCTCCAGGGATTGATGTATGTACAGAGTTTTAAGGCTATTGGTCTTTCCATTAATCTGCGCATTGCAATTGACCTTTTCTTAAAGCGCAATTTACTCAGTGTGTTTTTGCCCGCAGGTGGAATCAGTTCCCTTGCCTATACGACGACTCAGTTGCGGAAAAGAAATTTAAATACCACTCAAATTCATCAGGCTGGCGCTCTTTATGGTTATGTTGGTTTATTGACTGTCTTTATAATTGGCGTACCTGTAATATTATACACAATCTGGCACAACAAAAATTTTGGGGATGCCTGGATTTCACTGGTGATTTTAGGATTGCTGTTGGGTATTGTATTTTGGATAGTCTGGTCTTTTAGAACGCACAGAGGAATCTACAGTTGGGTAGAAGCAAAGTTTCCTGCTGTTTCTTCCAATATTGACGAAATATTTTCAGGAGAAGTCAAGCTGAAGTATCTCTTGGGGACTATGCTTGCCTCCATGGTGGTGGAATGTTGCGGTATAGCACATGCATTTGTTAGTATGTATGCCCTAGGTTTGGATCATTCCTTTGAAGCTGCGGCTATTGCTTACACTGTGTCGGTTGTATTAATGATCGTTTCTCCTTTTTTGCGCGGGCTTGGGGCTGTCGAACTAACCATGTTATATATTTTTAAAGCGTATGGCTATTCCCAGGCAGAGGGTTTAGGCATCACGATCCTATATCGGGCATTCGAATTTTGGCTACCCCTAATTTTGGGACTTCTGGCTTTTGCATGGCGTGGCAAGCAATTGTTGGCGAGGATTGGACCTGCCTTGCTTATTTTCTTTTTGGGCGTGGTGAACCTCGTCTCCGTATTGACACCACCGTTGGCCGATCGTATGAAACTTGATCGATTTTATTTGCCGCTGGAAGCAATTCACGCATCTAAATTCATGGTATTAGTGTTGGGCCTGGGGTTATTGGTCACTTCGGCCTACTTGATTAAAGGCTTCCGTATTGCATTTTGGATAGCTGTAGTATTCAGCGCACTATCACTGTTTGGGCATGTCTTTAAAGCCCTGGACTATGAAGAAGCTTCGGTGGCTTTATTGACCTTGGTTTTATTGGCAATGAGCTATAAGCAATATCGCATTAAGAGTAATATTCGATGGATGCGTATTGGGTTTATCACATTTTTTGTTGCTCTCATGGGCATATGCCTATTTGATGTGTTGAGCTTTTACTTTATTGATAAGCAACATTTCGGGGTCGACTTTACCTGGAGACAATCCATTTACCATACCGCAAGAAGCTTCTTGTTGTTTGCCGACGATGAATTGATGCCACAAACAAACTTTGGTCAAGAACTCTTGCGGATCACTCAGGTACTTGGACTTTTTTGCTGGTTCCTCTTGATCTATGCGTTAGCCCGCCCCCGTCTTCTAGCAGATGAGGACTCGAACCAATCTGAATTGGAGCGTGCGGAGCAGCTGCTCCTCGAATTTGGACAGTCTCCGATGGATTTTTTTAAACTCGGAAAAGATAAGAGCTTATTTTTTTCGGAAATTTCAGAAGGATTTACGGCTTACCGCTTGGCTAACGAATTTGCAATTGTATTGGATGAACCTGTGTGTGAACAAGGGGATAAGGAAGAATTGATTCGGGAGTTTGATGCTTATTGCTATGCAAATGGATTGAAAGCCATTTATTATCGTGTTGATGAAAATAGCTTGGTCCACTTTTCTTCCCTTCGCAAACAGAAGATTACGATTGGACAGGAAGCAGTATTAGAACTCGAGGCATTCAAGCTGGAGGGTAAGGACCGTAAGTCACTGCGTAACGGACTGAATGCAATTCATAAAAAGGGGTTTACCACGGAAGTGTTGACAGCACCGCAGAACAAGGAAATTATAGATCAATTGAAAGCGATCTCCGATGAGTGGTTGAAAGCATTTGATAAAAAGGAAATGGTTTTTTCACAGGGTATGTTCGATGGAAAAGATCTTGTATTACAGGATATTATTGTGCTGAAAAATGAAGCAAGTCAAGTGGTCGCTTTTCTCAATATTATTCCTGACTATGCAAAAGATGAGTGTACCTATGACATGATTCGGAAGTCTTCGGTAGCTCCAGGTGGAAGTATGGATGCGTTGATCGTTGAGCTTATTGCTTATGCGAAAGACCGAAAATACGCGTATTTAAATTTGGGCATGGTACCAATGACGGGTTTAGGAGCAACGGATAGTCCCGCAGAGAAAATTATGAAATTTGCCTCAAAGCGATTAGGCAATTTCAAACATTACCATAGCCTGCGCGATTTTAAAGAAAAGTATGCGACATTTTGGGAAAATAAATACCTTATATTTGATAACGATTTTGATCTCATACAACTTCCTGCAGCACTGATAAAAGTAATGAAGCCAAATGAATAGCTTCATATAGAGCTCATACAGATGAAAAAATTAGCCACTTTATTTATAATTGGAAGCATAGCGTTTCATGCTTTTGCTCAACAACGTTTGATTGACATGAAATATTGGAATAATAAAGCTGTATTACCTTTGGTTCTCTATCTGAGTGGAGATGGCGGGTTCAATTCGTTTTCAAATAAACTCTGTGAGCTGATTGCTGGAGCAGGATATACGGTGGCTGCTATTGATTCAAAAAACTATTTCTGGAAGAAGAAAAGTCCAAATGAAATTGCTGCGGATGCGTCAAACACGCTTAAAAACTTGCTTGGAGGACGACATAATACCCGCCTTTTTGTGGTTGGTTATTCATTCGGTGCGGATGCAGTTCCTTTTATTGTTAATCGCTTGGATCCTGCCGTTAAAAAAACCTTAAAAAGTGTAGTGCTTTTGGAACCTTCGGGGTCGACTGATCTTGAGATCCACATTGCAGATATTCTGGGGCGGAGTAATGCAAAACGAAGTCTTGATGTCGTGTCGGAAATCAATCGAATGGATGGAGTGAAAACGAGTGTTATTCTTGGTGACGATGAAGCCGACTTTTCTGTAAAGAAGATAACCCTTAAAAATTTTAGCAAAGTATACCTTTCTGGCGGACATCATTTTAGTGGAAATGCAGAACAGGTAGCGAAGAATACTGTCGCCCTATTTTAATGGAGCCGCCTTCATATACGCTGACTCTCTTCTACGGTGGTTATACGCTAGCAACGGGCATTTATAGTGCTAAGATAGGTAAAAGCTTCGATGCTATTCGTATTTCTTGTCCTACATCAATTTAATTAAATAATGAAGGGCTTAATTTTGATTTAGAATTTAAATAGACAATTATGGAATTAGGAATAGGAATGTTTGGTGACTCTCGGATAGATCCAGTTACGGGTCAGATCCAGGCAGCACAAGACCGAATGAAAGAAATTATTGAAGAAATCAAACTCATGGATCAAGTGGGCTTAGATTTCTTTGGAATAGGAGAACATCATCGCGCAGATTATGCAGTAGCGGCACCAGAGATAGTCTTAGCGGCAGCTTCTACAGTGACTAATAATATTAAATTGGGGAGTGCAGTTTCGGTATTGAGTTCTGCCGACCCGGTCAAATTATTTCAGGATTTCGCTGCAGTTGATTTGTTGTCAGATGGAAGGGCCGAGTTAATGGCCGGAAGAGGATCTTTCATCGAATCCTTTCCCTTATTTGGTTATGATCTCAAAGATTATTCCGAGTTATTTGAAGAGAAGTTAGCGCTTTTGCTTAGATTGAATAAGCAAAATCCAATCACATGGCGTGGAAATTTTAGAGCTCCCCTAATCAATCAAGAAATTTTCCCTCGGCCTAAGAACGGATCACTGCCGATTTGGGTTGCCGTAGGGGGCACAACTTCTTCTGTTATCCGTGCAGGAAAATTGGGTTTACCTGTCATGTTTGCTATCATTGGTGGTATGTATGAAAGTTTCGATCATCTATTTGACATGTATCGCCAAGCGTATGAGGATAATGGTCATGATATGGCTAATTTTCAAGTTGGAGTACACATGCATGCATTTTTTGGCGATAACAGCGCCCAGGTTGCAGATTATTACTATCCGATTTATTCCGCACAGATGGATCGCATAGGGTCAAGTCGAGGCTGGCCTCCATATCAACGCACGCAATATGATTTCGGAAGGTCTTCAAGGGGCCACCTGATTGTTGGAGATGCTAATTATGCCGTAGATAAAATCTTGCAGATTCAGGAGAAATTTAAGCTGACACGTTTCTCTGCCCATATGGATGTAGGTGCCCCCGGACATAAAGAAATGTTGCGATCTATAGAGATTTATGGCGAGAAAATAGCACCAGAAATTAGAAAGGTATTACATAAAGATATTTAGAGATATTATCATTTTTTTAACGTTCAGATATTACATACCTTTGTGGAATAAATCATTTTAGAGAGTAAGATGCTTGGATTAAAGTTATTGACAGATCCGCGGTGGGCAAACATTGCAGAAGGTAATTTAGAGGAGATTTTGACAGATCATGCATGGTGTGAACAAAAAGCTGCTTCAAATGCAATATCCTTAATTACAAACAACTCAGAGTACGAGGATTTGGTACATGAATTGACCGCAATCGCTATCGAAGAAATGGAGCATTTTAAGATGGTCATTGATATCATTAAAGAACGTGGTTATACTTTAGGGCGTGAGCGAAAAGATGATTATGTTGGTCAATTGATGAAATTCTCTAAAAAGGACGGGAGCCGTAACATGGCTTTTATAGACCGTTTATTATTTGCTGCCATGATTGAAGCTCGTAGTTGTGAACGTTTTAGAGTGCTGTCGCAAAATATTCAAGATAAAGAATTGGCAAAGTTTTATTATGATTTAATGGTTTCTGAAGCAAATCATTATACCACATTTTTAAATTTTGCACGTAAATATACTATAGATGTTGATGTAGAAAAGCGTTGGAAAGAGTGGTTGGATTTTGAAGGTAAGCTGATTCAGTCATACGGAAGTAAAGAGGCCATTCATGGCTAATCGGATATCGCCCCTACCTATTTTAAAACACATACATAACAGTTGTCCCGTTCTATTTCTTAGAACGGGATTTTTTGTCACTTAATTATTCTTATCTTTGTACCGTGATTGAAAAAAGTAAAAGAATAGATATCAGGAGTTTGTCTTTGGATCAGATCAAAGACCAACTTACAGCGTTGGGGGAGCAAGGTTTTCGTGCAAAACAGATTTATGAATGGATTTGGGTTAAATCTTGTGTAGATTTTGATCAGATGAGCAATCTAAGTAAATCCCTTCGCGAGAAGCTAAAAGAGCATTTTACAATCAATGCAGTTACAATTAAAGAATCACAGATCAGCTCGGATAAAACCATTAAAAGTAGTTTTTGGCTCTACGATAATAATATCATTGAGGGGGTGTTAATACCGGCTCCCGAGCGTATGACAGCCTGTGTCAGTTCACAAGTAGGTTGTAGTCTGACCTGTAAGTTTTGTGCAACAGGCTATATGGATCGCAAAAGGAACCTCAATGCCGATGAGATCTATGATCAGGTCGTTCTAATCAGCAAGCAAGCCGAGGAGAATTATGGTCAGCCTCTGACAAACATTGTCTATATGGGAATGGGAGAGCCATTGTTGAATTATGCCAATATGATGAAATCGGTAGAACGTATTACTGCTCCAGATGGATTGAATATGGCTGCCAAGCGGATTACAGTGTCCACGGCCGGTATTGCAAAAATGATTAAGAAATTGGGTGATGATCAAGTGCGTTTCAATTTAGCGCTTTCTTTGCATGCCGCAAATGATAAAAAGCGAAATGAGATTATGCCGATTAACGAGCAGAACTCCCTAAAGGCGCTGGCAGAAGCCCTCAAATATTTCTATGCCAAAACAAAGAGCCCGATCACATTTGAATATATTGTCTTTAATAATTTCAATGATGAATTGGACGATGCGAAAGAACTGGCCAAATTCTGTAAACATGTGCCCTGTAAAGTCAATCTAATTGAATATAATCCTATTGCATTAGCAGACTTCCTAAATGCCGAAGCAGATAAAATCGAAATTTTTGCAAATTATCTCAAAAGTCAAGGAATCATCACAAATGTCAGACGCAGCCGTGGAAAGGATATTGATGCCGCTTGTGGGCAATTAGCCATCAAGGATAAGAAAGAAGAGGAATCTGAAGCATAATCTGATGGATTGTTCCTATCTTTAATAGGAGAGTTAACCAGATGAAGTCCGAACTAAATAAGCTTTTTGGCGATTTCGTGTCTATATTTTTTCCGAAAGAATGTGGATGTTGCGGTTGCGTGCTAAAATATCAGGAAAAGTTTATCTGCATTGCATGCGATTTTCATTTGCCTTATACGAACTATCACGAATACTCAGATAATGATACCGCGAGACAGCTCTGGGGAAAAGCACCGTTGGAAGAAGCATGCTCTTTCTTGTTCATGCAAAAGGATAGCCGTGTAGAACGTCTAATCTATCAGATTAAATACAATAACCAACCTTTTCTTGCGGAATACTTTGGCTATCAATATGGCTTAAAATTAATCGAAGTAAAGGCGTACCAAGATATTGATTTTGTTATTCCTGTGCCTTTACATAGTAGTAAATTACGGAAAAGAGGGTATAATCAATCTACCTACTTTGGAAGGGGAATAGCCAGAGCGATGGAAATTCCATTGCGGGAAGATATTTTGGTTAGAAAGAAAGCAACCATCAGTCAAACGGGCAAGGGAAGGCTCGAGCGCTATGAAAACGTAAGTGATATCTTTGATTGTCAAACCACTGTTTTAATGGATAATGTGCACATACTATTGGTGGACGATGTGTTGACAACAGGCGCAACAGTTATTTCAGCAGCGTTAATGCTTTTCGCGTCTTTTGACTGTCGGATTTCTGTCGCCACTTTGGCTAGGGCCTAGTTCATTCGCCAAGCCTAGCTTATTGGGGGCAAACTATCAGAACTAAAATCTACACCTACACCTACCTCTTCAACTGCGATTCGGATAATTTAGGCTGTAAATCGTCCGATCTTCTCATATTTCAAAAATAAGTAAGTCATCGAGATAAATCCAACAACATATCTATGACCTTCGGTTGACATAATTCAGAAGATAAGCAAACCCTGCCATACCTATTCCGATAGTGTCAGCAAATAAATCCCACCAATCGCCACTGCGATAAGTAAAAATGTAAAGCTGAAGTAATTCGGTCAGCCCTGCAAATAAGAATCCGAGTATAGATACAATAAAGAAAGGAACCCAACGTGTCGGTTTGCCGCTGAATTGTTGGATCACCCCATTATATAGCAGCGTGCAGAAAACAAAGAACATACCGCAATGGACTAATTTATCCATACCGGGATAAGAAGGAACTGCGTCGAAATTGTTGCCCGGGAGTGTGCATAAAACGATAACTATGATGGCCCAAATAAAACACCATTTATAGTCTAGCAAGATTTTAATCATGGCAATAAATATCCAAAAATTTCCTGATAGAAATTAAATTATTATTTATTTAAAAATTATTCGACTGTAAATCAGGTTTTTATGTAATTCTTGTTGTTTTGTATGGTACTATGTATTGCATGGTACCATAAAATACATATATCTTTGTATTGTTATGATAGCTGAAAATACACAAATACAAATGAGGAAGGGGATACTTGAATACTGTATCCTATCCATAATTTCTCGAGGAGAAATTTATGCCTCCGATATTATCAGCGAACTGAAGAAAGCTCAATTATTGGTTGTAGAAGGCACCTTATATCCGCTTTTGACCCGTCTAAAAAACAATGGGCTGTTAAGCTATATATGGAAAGAGTCAACTTCAGGTCCGCCTAGAAAATATTATGAAATCACACAAGAAGGATTGGAAGTCCTTTCTAGATTAGATGTTACCTGGAATGAGTTGGTGTTTGCTGTAAACACTTCATTGGTAGGTAGAAACAATGATTCAACTAAACCAGTTAAAGATAATAACGATGAATAAGACAATAATTATCAACATAAATAGTATCGTCTTTCATATCGAAGAGGATGCTTATGAGGTGCTTCGCTCCTACATGATTGATATAAAGAAGCACTTTGGACAATCAGAAGATAGTCGCGAAATTTTAGAAGATATCGAGAACCGTATTGCTGAAATGTTTACCGAGAAGATTCAGGCAGGTAGCAAGGAAGTGCTTAATATGGATGACGTTAATGCAGTGATCGAGCAAATGGGAAGCGTCAGCGATTTTGAATCCGAAGATCAGGATGGTTATTCGTCTTTCCAGCAACAGTCGAATGCAGACGGGTTTAAAGTGGGGAAAAAATTGATGCGCGACCCTGATGACAAGGTTTTTAGTGGAGTATGTAGCGGGCTTGGCCACTTTTTTGGCATTGAGGCTAAATGGGTACGATTACTTTTTGCTTTATTTGTTGTGATCGGTGGATCAGGCGTATTGGTCTATGTCATACTGTGGATTGTAATGCCGTTGGCTATCACGCGTGCAGATAAAATGGAGATGCGTGGTGAGGCCCCAAATATTCATAATTTTAAACGTTCGTTCGACGAAGAAATGAGTGGAGTACGTGACTCATTTTCAAGAGGTATGGATCGGACAGGCGATAGTGTTGCTAAATTATTGCAGATTATTGTAAAAGTCATTGGCGTATTCTTTGTTATAATCGTTGGGTTGACCCTCATTGGTTTGATCATTGGACTTATTTTCTTTGCATTAGCTATTCTAAACGTCATTCCAGACGTTATGGATAACTCTGGACCTTTTTATTTAATGGATCCGAGCGATGTACCTTTTGCGTTGATAGCAGGTTTCTTGGCCATTTTTATCCCGTTTGCTGGATTGTTCTATTTACTTCTCCGTGTTCTTTTCGAGAAAAAGCCAATGAGCAATTATTTGACTACAACATTATTTTTGGTGTGGTTGGCTTCGATAGGTGCTATTATTTACTATTCTACATCCGTAGCGAAAGAATTCAAAGAGTCAAGTACAATTGTTGAAGAGAAGCCGCTGCAAAAGCAAGCTGTTTATTACTTAAATGAAAATGATATTCGGGTGATCCGCTTAAAGAACGGTGTAAAAAGCGGTCTGGGCATAAAAAGCGAAAACCTGTCTACCTATTTAAGACGTAATATTCGCATCCGCATTGAACGTATCGACTCCTTACAAGAACCTTACGTGCGTTATGAATATTCGGCTAAAGGAAACTCCTATAAAGTTGCAACGGATAGAGCAAGTAACATTCATTATACGTTGAGGCAAGATAGTACATCTCTAGTATTTGACAATGCTTTTCAATTAAATGAAGGCGAACTCTATCGGGATCAAGAAGTCAATATAACCTTGTTTCTTCCAGTCGGAACCAAACTGATCATTAACGATAAACTGGAAGATAAATTAAGAGATATTTCGTTTTATGAATGCCGTGACCGGTACAGTGAGGATTTAAGTGACGTAAAGGATGTCGAATTTATGGTCACTTCACTCGGGTTGAAATGTGCCCTGCCACCGAAAAAATCTGATGACAACGACGAAGTAGATGCGGAAGACAGTGAAGTAGCCGCAAATGATACGTCTATCGTCATCCGTCGTGATACCATTATCAAAGTGAAAAAAGATGGTGTCACAGTAGAAACAAAAAAGAAATAACCGATACTTTGTCTTCTGCCTGCGGGCGGAAGACAAGGTATGGTAGCTTTAGCCAATCGAAAGTCAGTACGCAACCGCGTGTGATAAGCCTATTGAATACCATCAACGTAACTGCTTTTGCATCTATTTTATAAACGAATGAAAAGATATTTTTACCTCTTACTCTTAAATTTATTGATTGCTTCCTTTGCCTGTGCGCAAGTTAAAGTCACAGGGAAAGTACAGCTGGAAAACAACGCGCCTTTGGCTTCTGCAACGGTTTACCTCATGAGTGCCAAGATGGATGTTATGTTGAAAACAGGGGTTACAGATGAAAATGGAAAATACCAATTTTCAGATATAAAACCTGGACGTTATTATGTCCACATCAAGATGGTCGGGTATGTAAGCAATAAAAGTAATGTTTTTGATATTGGTAAGTCAGATTACAATGCGCCCATAATTCTGTTGAACACCGATACACGAAAACTGCAGGAAGTTGCTGTTGAAGGTAAGCGGCCGATGGTTGAAAGCAAGCCCGGTAAATTGGTGCTAAATGTGGAAAATTCTCCCTTAGCAGCAGGGAATAATGCCCTAGATATTGTACAACGAGCTCCGGGAGTAAGCTTGGATAACAACAATAATTTACAGTTGATGGGGCAATCTGGTGTCTCCGTTACTATCGATGGACGGCAGACCTATATGTCCGGTGAGCAGTTGGTGAATTTCTTGAAGAGTACAGATGGCAATCAGATTAAGTCAGTCGAAGTGATAACCACTCGCGCAGCTAAGGATGATGCTGAGGGGGCAGTGGGAACTATAAATATCGTTCTAAAAAAGAATCGGATGGAAGGGTTTAACGGCACCTTTAACATGACGGCAGGGAGGGGGGAAAAATTCAGAGGGAATAGCTCCTTGTCGTTAAACTATAAAAAGAACAATACAACCCTATTCGGATCGTATGCCTATTCTGATGAAAAAAGCTACCGCAAGCTTCTGCTCGACCGTATCATACAGAATGAAGGAGTAAAGACTTATTTCAATCAAAGATCACTATTACATGAAAAGGAAAGAAACCATTCTTATCGTTTTGGGATAGAGCAAAAGACATCAGCTAGAAACATAGTCACGGTACAGTTTAATGGATCAAATAATGTCGAATACAATGATAACGATAGTAAGACCAATGTAGGAAAGTCTTTTACAACATTGGATTCCCTTTTGATTTCGACGTCTGCATTCAAAGAATTGTTTGATCGTTACTCTGCTAATTTGAACAACGAGTTTCGAATTGATTCTAATGGCAGAAAACTCACTTTCGATCTGGATTGGAGTAAATTCAATAGCAGTAAACGTGTCAGCTACAATAATCAATATTTTGATGGTCAGATGGACGCCATTACGCCTGAGGAGATTCAACAAAGTAGAATGCCCATCGGAATCGATATTTATGTCGCCAAACTGGATTATGAACAACCGCTATCTAAGGTTTCCAAGCTTGAAATGGGAGCAAAATACTCCAATGTTACATCGGATAACAATTTAACGTTTGAAGACTTTTTGAGCAACTCTTGGATTAGCAATGAAAAGCGTACAAATCATTTTGTGTATAAAGAGCAGATTGCCGCGACATATATAGACTATAACAATACGATTGGAAAATGGGGAATGAAGGTAGGAGCAAGAGGGGAATATACGTTTTCCGACGGAAATTCATTAACATTAAATAAGCAGGTGAAACGGAATTACTTTAAGCTTTTTCCGAATGCAAACCTAACGTATACCCTCCATGCAAACCATATTTTTTCATTGGGTTATGCAAGGAAAATCACCCGCCCCAATTACCGTCAGCTCAATCCTTTTGATTATTTTATTGATAAACTAACCTTTGAGCGTGGTAATCCGTATTTAAATCCGCAATATTCCAATGAATTTACCTTCAATTATACGTTGATGCAGTGTTATAATGTGACATTGGGTATTAACGATGTAAGGGATGCTATTGTAGAAAGCATGGGACAAGATTCGGTACTGAAACAAACTTGGGTTATACGTGAAAATTTAGGTAAGAACTTAACGGCTTATCTGAATCTGAACATTCCGGTTACAGTATCCAATATTTGGAGCATGAATAACAATGTTACTGGTATCTATTTTGACTTTGATGGTATGGTGAGCGGCCATCCACTAAAAAGAAAATCTTTTCTTTTGCAAGCTACATCCATGCACAATCTTAAGCTGGCGAAAAGCCTGTCGGCGAATGTCAATTTAAGATATTTCTCTCCTTTCAAATACAACGTATACGATATGAGAGGCCGTTGGGATATGGAGGTTGGAGCGACAAAAACGTTTAAAGATCAACGTAATTCTTTAAAGTTGGCCGTGAGCGACCTATTTAATACAGGAAATCAGAACCTGAAAACTAATTTCGGAGACTTTGATTCCAGTATTAGACAATACCAAGATCGTCGTGTGGTCCGATTAACCTATTCGTATAAATTTGGAAATTTAAAAAATAATTATCGTAAGAAAGATACAAGTAACGAAGAAAAGGAAAGGGCGCAATAGGACATGAATGTCTTATTATCCAACCCTAAGAGTATCATTTCTTACGGTTTTTTTGTTTGATGTAAATTCAGTACCCCATCGATTTAATCAGTGTTTATCAATTCAGTAGGTAATACACGAGTTTCAAACTCAGCGATTGGATATTTGGTTTCTATCAACTTAATAAGCAATTCTGTCGCGATTTTCCCCATTTCGAAAGCAGGCTGTCTAATAGAAGTTACTTTGGAAGAAAATAAATCTACAACATTTGAGTTTGTAAATCCAGCAATAGCGATATCTTGTTGTGCTGCTAATGGCCTTTTTTTTATTACATGAAGATATCCTGTGGTTAATTTGTCTCCCGAAATGAAAATAGCATCAAAACCAATGCGGATAAGTTCCTCGACAGCTTGCTCAATTTCCGCTGAGTGTAGCCCGCCATGTTGACAATACTTGACCAAATTTGGATCAAAATCGATATGATTCGCCATCAGCGCCTTTTTATAGCCAATTAATCGATCCTTCGTTATAGACAATGATTTGGAGTTTGTCAGATGTGCAATTTTTTTCTTTCCGAGTTTTATAAGGTGCTGTGTGGCATCATAGGCTCCTTGTTGATTGTTTACAACGACTTTGTAGGTATCAAACTGCTGCGGCACGCGATCAAAAAAGACAATGGGAAATCCCCGCTCCTTCAGCTGCTGCAAATAGGATATATCTTCGGTTTCCGAAGATAATGCAATCAATAGTCCGTCGATGGATCTGGAAGTTAAATATTCAACATTTAGTCGTTCGCGTACAGACGATTCATGCGTTTGTGATATTATAATTTGAAAGTTCTTGTCATAAGCAATAGATTCTACACCGTTGATGACCTGTGAGAAAAAATTATTGGCTATTTCGCTAACAATAACACCGATCGAATGACTTCGACGCTCTTTCAAACTTCTAGCGATAGGGTTGGCGCGATAGTTTATCTTTTCGGCATATTCCAATACAATCTTTTTTGTTTCGGGGCTTATTTCATAACTATCTCTTAAGGCTCTCGAGATCGTGGAAGTGGATAAATTAAGCGCTTTAGCAATATCTTTAATTGTATAGTTTTCGAATCTCATAATCGGCAAAATAAACTATAATATTAATCAAAAAAAATTACAAAACCTAATTTATCAGGATATGCAAACGTTGCCGGCAACGTTTGCATAACTTTTTAATGATACTTGCATGAACAAGTGAAATATACTTTGTAAACTTGATTGTATGATAACCAATTAAATTTTGATGCAGTTCCTGCAACAGCAATTTAATCATTAAAATTTTAAACCCTAAAAATATGAGTAAAGCCTTAGTAATCTCTACTGCTATCTGTGCTTCGTTATTCACATTAAATGCGCACGCTCAAACCCGAAAAGTCCAAGGCACAGTCGTTGGTACAGATCAAAAAGCATTGGTGGGTGTAAGTGTGACCGTGTCTGGGACAAAAATTGTTGCTGTGACCGACCAACGTGGAAAGTTCAGCATCGAGATACCTGGTAACAATAACGAACTTCAATTTACCTATGTCGGATTTCAGACTAAAAAAGTTACAATTCCTACGAATCAGAAGATGCTTAGTATTGTTCTAGAGGAAAAGTCTAATGCGCTCGAGGAAGTAACCGTTAATATCGGATATGGAACCGTTAAGAAAAAAGATCTGACGGGGGCTGTAACCTCCGTAGGTGCAGAAACGATCTCCAAAGCGCCAGTATCATCTGCTCTTGAAGCGATTGCAGGAAGAATGGCGGGCATACAGATTTCTTCAACAGAAGGTTCCCCTGATGCCGAGATGAAGGTTCGTGTGCGTGGCGGTGGCTCCGTTACGGGAGATAACGCTCCTTTGTATATCGTGGATGGATTTCCGATGTCTTCGATATCAGATATCGCACCTGCTGATATTGAATCGATTGATGTATTAAAAGATGCATCTTCTGCAGCTATATATGGCTCCCGGGGTGCAAATGGGGTTGTCATCGTAACCACTAAAAGTGCCAAATCTGGGAAAACATCAATTAGTTATAGTGCGTTTGGAGGAATTCGAAATTTGGCAAAAAAACTTGATGTATTGTCTCCATACGATTACGTAACATGGCAATACGAACAGGCCTTATTGGAAAATAACCTGGATACCTATGTCAAATACTTCGGTAACTTTCAGGATATAGATCTCTATAAAGACGTAAAACCAAACGATTGGCAGGAACTTGTATTCGGAAGAACAGGAAATACTTTCAATCAGAATTTCAACCTGTCCGGAGGCACTGATAAAACGAAATATTCTATTTCACATTCCTTTGTAAAAGATAAGGCAATTATGGAAATGTCAGGCTTTCAGAGACAAAATATTAATTTCAAGCTGAACCATAAACCATCTAAAAGCACTTCAATAGATCTAGGAGCACGGTTTTCTGACGTTCGCATTTCAGGTGGAGGCATGAATGAACAGAATGAAGCCTCATCAGCAGACTCCCGATTAAAATTCGCAATGATTTATCCTCCCTTTCCGGTGGGAGGTTTGACAAATAGTGATGAAACCGATGATGAATTCAATTTATATAATCCACTAGAGTCCTTGGTCGATAATGATCAGTTGCAGCGAAGACGAACGTATAACCTAAATGCGGCATTTAGCTGGGATATTGTTAAAAACTTACGGTTTAGGACAGAATTTGGCTTTGATGATTACCGCAATTATAACGATCGATTTTACGGCACAACCACTTATTATGTACGGAATGTTCCCGCTGCGTTAGAACAAAATAAGCCTGCTCTTATCTCATTGAATACTTCTACCCAGGGAATACGTTCAACAAACACACTCAACTATAACTTTCAAGATTTTCTCCCTAAAGGACATAGTTTAAGTGTGTTGGTTGGCCAGGAATATTTGTTTACACAAAAAACATTAAATACGAATACAACACACGGTTTTCCGAAAAGCTTTAAACTGGATGATACCCGCAGATTAACGCCACAAGGCGCCTCCAGTACGATAAACAATTATATGTTTGCTGACGAAAAATTACTATCATTTTTTGGCCGGGTAAATTATGATCTAGATTCGAAGTATTTATTTAATGCAACTTTTCGGGCAGATGGTTCGTCGAAGTTTTCTGCAGATAATTATTGGGGATATTTCCCATCTATGGCAGCAGCTTGGCGGATTTCATCAGAACGATTTATGAACAATACGCAATCTTGGCTGGATGACCTGAAGCTTAGGGCAAGTTTGGGTACATCCGGAAATAATAATATTCCATTAGAGCAGATCTATCCCATATTTTCGGTTAAGAATACGGAATGGGTTAATGGGTATAAAAATTATTGGGCTACGTCAAAAACAATGTCTAATCCAGATTTAAAATGGGAAACGACCATTTCAAGGAATATAGGGCTGGACTTTACCCTGTTCAAGAAGAAGCTATCGGGAACGATTGATGTCTATAAAAACAAAACGAAAGACCTTTTGATCCTTTTCCCAATTGCCGGATCAGGCTATGATGATCAATACCGCAACTTGGGGGAGACCCAAAATAAAGGTATTGAGCTTACGCTAAACTGGTCTGCAATAAATAAGAAAAACTTTGATCTTAATTTTAGCGGTAATATTAGTTTCAATCAAACGAAAGTCAATTCTTTGGGGACTCTAGCTTCGATTCCAATGGCTTCGGGGTGGGCTTCAACAGAAATTGGAACGGATTACATTGTGGAGACTGGCGGGCGAGTGGGTAAAATGTATGGTTATATGAGCGACGGACGTTACGAAGTCGGTGATTTTAAAGCCTATGATGCTACCGCAAACAAATGGATTTTAAAGGATGGTGTAGCCGATGCCTCTGCGGTTGTGGGTACCATAAGACCAGGAACGATGAAATTAAAAAATTTAGCCGGTGATGATAACAAGATAAACGCCAGTGATCAAACGATTATTGGCGATGCAAACCCTTTGCACACCGGTGGATTTTCAATCAATACACGCATCTATAACTTTGATATGACGGCATTATTTAACTGGAGCTATGGAAATGATATTTACAATGCAAATAAGATTGAATACACATCCACGAGCAAATATAATAACCGAAACATGCTTAATGTGATGGAAGAAGGACAACGTTGGACCAATTTACTGCCCGATGGAACAATCAGTAACGATGCTAACCAATTGGAGGATATGAATAAAAATACAAGTCTCTGGTCTCCTCTTACCAATAAATTTGTATTCAGCGACTGGGCTGTGGAGGATGGTTCGTTTTTGCGCTTGGGAACTGTTACAATAGGATATACGCTCCCTAAGGCATTTACAGAAAAGTTGAAAATCCGGAACTTCAGAGTTTATGTGTCTGGATATAATCTTGCCGTTTGGACAAATTATAGTGGTTTTGATCCTGAAGTCTCTACACGAAGGAGGACAAACCTTACTCCGGGGGTGGATTATTCGGCTTATCCAAAAAGCAGAACTTTCGTAGCAGGTCTTAATTTAAACTTCTAGTCTTATGAAAAAAACACTTTTGCATATAACAATGGCTTTAATATTTGCTGGATCCGTATCTTCTTGCAATAAAATATTGGAAGCACCGTCTAAATCTGCATTGGATGAGTCGGTTATCTTTTCCAATCAAGATCTTGCGGAGGGAGCAGTTGCAGGAATTATTCAATCTTTTGGTGAAACAAACTCATATCGGGGGAGGTACCTCGTATTTTATGGCATCAATACAGACACAGAAGTCAATAATAGCTTAAAGAATACTGGCGATGAAAAATCACGATTGTCAAACTATAACACAAACGTGAATAACACCCAGATGAATACCGATAATAATGCCTGGGCGAAGTTCTATGAAGGAATAGAACGAGCGAATTTAGCGATTAGAGGGTTGCGTAAGTACGGCGACATAGAACAACGTCCAGAAATGGCCTATATTCTAGGGGAGATACTAACTTTAAGAGCTGTTGTGTACAACGATCTCATCAAGGCATGGGGAGATGTACCAGCCCGTTTTGAACCGCTTAGTACAGCAACCATCTATATCGAGCGTAGTGACCGAGACATAATTTACAAGCAATTACTTGCCGATTTGGAGGAAGCACAAAAATATTTGCCTTGGCCAAATCAAAGTACTAAAACGGCCAATGTTGAACATGTCAATAAAGCGTTCGCTAAGGGGCTGCGTGCTCGTTTGGCTTTGGCCGCCGGAGGTTATTCGCAACGCGCAGATGGAATTCGAAAAAGTAATGATCCAGAACTGGATTCAAAAAAAATGTATGCGATAGCAAAACAAGAATGCTTGGATATTATTACTAGTGGTACTGCAAAACTTCTGGGTTTTGAAGAAGTTTTTAAAACATTGTGTCAAGAAAAAGGTCAGGCTGGCTTAGAATCATTATGGGAAATTCCGTTTAGTGAAGGCCGTGGCCGCGTTATATTTGACCTTGGCGTTAAACATACCACAACAGATAAGTATACCGGACAAAATAAAGGTGGGACAAATGGACCTAATCCAATCATGTTCTATGAGTATGAGAAAGAAGATGTGCGCCGGGATGTGAGTTGTGTTCCTTATGAATGGACGAGCGGGGTGCAGGTGCCAACAAATCTTGGTAAATGGTATTTTGGAAAGTACCGCTATGAGTGGATGTCTAGATTTGTTACTTCTACAAATGACGATGGATTAAATTGGATGTATATGCGGTATGCCGATGTACTTCTCATGGCTGCAGAGTCTATTAATGAATTGGATGGTCCGAGTGCTGCTGCCCCTTACTTTAAAATGATCCGTGATCGAGCATATCCAAACAATCCAGAGAAAGTGACAGCCTACATGCAGCAAATTACCGCAGGTAAGGATGTTTTCTTTAATGCAATTGTCAATGAACGTGCACTGGAATTTACGGGAGAAATGTTGCGTAAAGGGGATTTGATTCGATGGAATCTGCTGGGGGCCAAATTGGCTGAAGCTAAACAAAAACTACAGCAGCTGGAAAATAGGCAGGGTAAATATGCGACATTGCCGGCCAATATTTACTACAAGACAGCCGCTGATGGGGAAAAAGTGGAAATATATGGCTTAAACTATGGCGATACAGATGCAGAGGGTGCCGTAGCAGGATACCCTTCATCGAAAAAATGGACAATGGTTGCGAGTAGCGACCTAGCAACCTTTTGGGATGCTTTGTATCTACGTGATCCCAATACACAGCAATTTTGGCCTATTTGGCAATATTTTCTGGATAATAGCAACGGTAAGTTGACAAACAATGGTTTTAGTTTTCAATAGAAAAATAAGCATACGCATGAAAAGAATCAATATATTGCTATATCTCGGCCTTGGGCTCATAGTGACAGGCATAAGCTGTTCCGATGATCGCGTAAAAGAATTAACGGAATTAACGACAGACCGTTATTTTTCTCCTACGGGAATGAGTGCCCAAATAGTCAATCAAACAGGAGTCCGATTGACCTGGAAGAAGAATTCAGCAGCCGAGAGTTATACCTTAGAACTATTTGCGAATGGTGAACTCAATTTTGAAGGTAGCCCGGTCAAAAAAATTGAAGGGATTACCAATGACCAGATTCCTTATACTATTGTTGGACTGGATGGGGCAACAAATTATTCTGTCCGCATCAAGGCTATCGGAACGGCGATTGCAGACTCCAAATGGAGTACCATTACTTTTAAGACAAACGAAGAACAGATTATGAAAGCTGTCAGCCCAGAGGGTATACAGGCCACTTCAGTTCGTCTTAATTGGACCCCAGGGGAAGAGGCTACGACAATAAGTGTTAACCCCGGGAATATCATCCATACCGTCACTCCGCAAGAGATTGCAGCAGGGGAGGCAACAATCACAGGGCTAACCGCAGAAACAAGCTATACAGCGACATTGTTGAAAGGAAACAAAATCCGCGGGTCCGTCACATTTATGACATTGCTCGACTTGGGTGATGCAGTTGTTGTGCAGCCTACAGATAATTTAGCGGCTGTGATCGGTACAGCCAAAGCGGGGGATGTGCTCGCTCTAATGCCGGGGGTCTATTCGCTAGCGGCGGATGTACTAATCGACAAGGCGATATCCATCAAAGGGGCAAAACCCACCGATCGTCCAACGGTAAAATCTGCTTATTTTAATTTGGATAAGGGCGCCTCATTGGCATTAAAAGATCTGATACTTGATGGAGAAAATAAGGCAGGGGGAAACTCTTTCATTAACTTGCAGACAGGTGCATTCGGAAATATCCGCCTGGAAGATAGTAAATTGATAAATTATCCGAAAGGAATCATTTATGGTAGCGTCAATGCTGTGATTGAGAGCGTAAGCATAAATAATACTATTTTTGATAATATCGTCGGTAATGGAAATGATTTCATTGATTTTAGAAACGCGATTACCAAAACACTTGAATTTACAAATAATACCGTTTCTAATGCTCTTTTGTCAGGACGTGATTTTATTCGCATGGATGCAGGTGGATCTACAGCTTACCCGGCTATTACGAGTATCCTTAAAGTAAACAATAATACTTTTTATAACGTCATACAAGATGCTTCTAAACGCTTTTTATATGTCCGTTTAGCAAAGAATGAAATTACATTCTCCAAAAATTTAATGGTGAAGTCGCTGGCAATGACTGCTAATCAGTCTGCTACTAATCTGGTCGAGCGCAAAAGCAATAATTACTTTGATGCGGTAAACTTCTACAACAGTTCTGCCTCTGGAGTGAAAAACGATGCAGTAGCCAACGGCTATACACTCTTGGACCCTGGATTTAAGGACGCTGCCAAGGGAGATTTCACAGTAACAAACCAGACATTAAAGGAGAATGGTATTGGCGACCCGAGGTGGGTAAAATAAAGGATTTGAGTAAAATTTAGGACAACTCGCCTTCGATAATAAGAAGGCGAGTGTTTTTTTGACCGATGTAATGAAAAAACAATTTTTACTACTTTCTGGAGGGCTTATTCTCATTTTTCTATTTGCTTTCCAGCGCGAAAAACCAGTTACAATCTATATCATTGGCGATTCTACGGCTGCCAACAAAGACAGTAGTACCTTTCCTGAAACTGGATGGGGAATGGCCTTTGCAAAGCTGTTCAATCAACAGGTTAAAGTCGATAACCGAGCTCTAAATGGGCGTAGTACAAAATCCTTTAAACGGGATGTGGGCAAAGATGGAAGCTTTGTGAATCATTGGAAACCTATCTTTGAGCATCTCCGAAGCGGAGATTATGTATTCATCCAGTTTGGGCATAATGACGAAAAGATCGATAAGCCTAACGTGGGAACATCGCTGGATGAGTTCGAACAAAATCTTATTTTTTATATCGATCAAACGCGCGAGAAAGGAGGCGTCCCAATTCTATTAACACCAATCGCAAGACGTAAGTTTGAAAATGGCACGCTCATGAATACCCATGGCCAATATCCTGCCATTGTACGTAAGGTAGCCGATCATACGCACACCGCATGGATTGACATGGAAAGTAAAACAACGAAACTTTTAACGCAATATGGAGAGGAAGGGAGCCGGCAATTGTTTTTATATGTAAATAGCGGCGATAGAAATTACCCCCACGGCAAGAAAGATGATACGCATCTAAACACTTTTGGAGCAGACGAAGTGGCGAAGCTCGTGGTCGACGGAATTCGAGAATTAGCACTGCCTATCCAAAAAAATCTGATTCTGAAGTAACCTAAGGGTGTTACAAGAGCAGAAAAAACGTAGACGCAAATCAATTGGATAGATAGGGGGAGGATTTTCATAAAAAAAAGCGACATCGATAGCTGACTAATGCCAGGCAGATCGATGTCGCTTTTTCAATGAAGTCGTAAGAGACTAGAAAATGTATTTCGTACTTAAGAAATTGGATTCATTTTCACTAACGATATCGTTCAGCAACTTTTTGTTTTCCTCAGTAAACTTTGTTGCCACTAGCGAACGAATAGAGAACGAACGCAATGCGTCGACTACCGATAATGTTCCTTCAGCACTATCTTTTCTACCGGTGAAAGGAAAAGTATCTGGACCACGCTGACATTGGCAGTTGATGTTAACACGGCTTACTTGATTGACTAATGGATCAATCAATGAAGATACAACAGCAGCATTGTTACTGAAAATACTCACCTGTTGGCCGTGAGAGGAACCAATTAAATATTCAATAGGTTCTTCGAGGTCATCGAAAGGAACAACAGGGATCACTGGTCCAAATTGTTCTTCTCTGTAAAGTTTCATCTGTGAGTTAACAGGGTATACAATTGCCGGGTAGAAGAATGATTCTGCAACCTGCCCCCCGTGCTCATTAATCACTTTTGCGCCATAGGCTTTTGCATCTTCGATGCATTCCGTTAAATAAGCAGGTTTATTGACTTCTGGAAGAGGAGTAAGCGACACACCCTTTTCCCAAGGCATCCCATATTTTAATTTTGCCACTTCTGCCGAAAGGCGTTTTAAAAATTCCTGTGCTAAGCTTCGGTGTACGTAGATAATTTTAAGTGCTGTACAGCGTTGACCATTGAAAGAAAGAGAGCCTAGAACGGTTTCCGAAACCGCTAAATTCAAATCCGCATCTTTCGTAATGATAGCTGCATTTTTTGCATCCAGCCCAAGGATAGCACGAAGACGGTTAACTTTCGGGTGCAATTTTTTAAGTTCATCAGCAACACGGCTCGAACCGATCAAAGTCAATACGTTAATCTTACCAGATTGCATTAAACTAGGAACAATCTTATTCCCACGGCCATAAATTGTATTGACAACGCCTTTCGGGAAGCTTGTTCTGAAAGCCTCTAATAGAGGATAATGTAATAACGTACCATGTTTAGGTGGTTTGAATAACATGGTGTTTCCCATAATTAATGCTGGGATCAATGTGGTGAAGGTCTCATTCAACGGATAATTGAATGGGCCCATACAGAGTACTACTCCTAAAGGAGATCTCCTGATTTGCGCAACGATACCTTGTTCGATTTGGAAACGTGAAGAGTCGCGGTCTATATCTTTCAATGCGTCGATCGTTGCGTAAATATATTCTACAGTACGATCAAACTCTTTTACCGAGTCTGCATAGGATTTGCCAATTTCCCACATAATAAGCTTGACAACAATGTCTTTCTTGGCAATCATCTTTTGTGTGAAATTTTCAACACAGGTAATACGATCGGCAACGCTCATTGTCGGCCATTCTCCACGGCCGTTGTCGTATGCTTTTACAGCAGCTTCCAAGGCTTCCATGGACTCTTTTTCTGTACAAACAGGAAAACTACCGATGCGCTTACGTTTCAAGCCATCCTTAGTCTTTACACAGATTGGTGAAAAAACCTCGTTTACCTGACCCGTCCAAGAAATCATTTCTCCATTGGAAAGGAACTCTCTTTGATCGACCTGTTCGTCTAGCGTAAATTCTGCGGGAATGTTATTCTCCTCGTAGAAGATACCTTCTAAGTTTAAGCTCATTGTTTTTAAAAATGGTTTAGATTGATATTTATAAAGATATTGCTAATATAATATAAATTTTGCAATATATGTTAATTTTTTATTAAAATTAGTTTAGGTACTAGTGTTTTCATTACAACCCATGCAATTAGATATGCTATAGCGCAAAAAGAAAAGATAATGAAGTATCCTGCTTCCTCGCCTTTAAAGCCCATAAAAATGAGCTGCGTTTCATTTGCATAATCGAATAGCCAGCCTGATGTTTTGTTAATTATAAATGCACCTATGCCCCCAGCAAGGCCTCCGATGCCTGTAACAGTCGCAATAGCACGTTTGGGAAAAGAATCGCCTATGGTTGAGAAAATGTTGGCAGACCAAGATTGGTGTGCTGCTCCTGCGAAACCGATTAGAATGACAGGTATCCAATAAGATATGTGACCCAGAGGTTGAGCAAAAAGTACAACTAAAGGGACAAAAGCAAACAATAACATAGCTTTCATACGTCCTTCATAAGCATTCATACCCTTTTTGTCAACAAAATAGGTGGGTAACCAGCCCCCATAAATAGATAACATGGTGATGGCATAAAGCACAAAAATGGCGAGCTGACCTTCAGTATCTGATGATTTTATGTCGTATACTGCCGAAAGATAGGCTGGCATCCAAAATAAGAAGAACCACCAGACACCATCCGTCATAAATTTACCAAAGACAAAAGCCCAGGTTTGCTTGTATTTTAGACATTCAGATATCGTTGTTCGTGGTTGCTTTGTTAGACCAGTCTGCTCCGATGCATGTTCATGATCATCCTGGTGAATGTAAGCCAGTTCGGCAGCGTTTACTTTCGGGTTTTCATGTGGTTTTTTATAAAGAAAGATCCAAAAACCCATCCATACAAATCCCAATGCACCGATGATGATAAAGGACATTTCCCAGCCCCAATGGGCTGCGATAATCGGGATGGTCAGTGGAGCAGCTAATGCCCCAATGGTTGCTCCTGAATTGAAAATACTGGTGGATAGTGCCCGATCTTTTTTAGGAAAATACTCTGCCGTAGCTTTAATCGCCGCCGGAAAGTTACCAGCTTCACCCACAGCAAGAACAAACCGGGCAAAGATAAATAGATTGACACTGACGCTCAATACCAAACCCACGTTGTTCACATGAGATATTGCTTCTTTTGCCCCTTCAAAACCAACAAACCATTCTCCAGCCACGATGCCTGAAGTAGCGATACCACAAAATGCATGTAATATCGCGCCAATGGACCAGATCCCGATCGCCCATAAAAATCCCTTTTTTGTATCCATCCAATCTACAAATCGACCTGCAAAAAGCATACTGACTGCATAAAAAATCGAAAATAATGCGGTAATATTGCCATAGTCGGTATTTGTCCAATGAAATTCAGGACTGATAAAATCCTTCCACGTTAAGGAAAGCACCTGACGATCCAGGTAGTTGATGGTAGTGGCAAAAAATAGTAGCGAGCATATTACCCAACGGTAATTACCCTTTTTCTCCGTGTTAATCATAATGGGTTTAATAGTTTATTTTTTTAATGTACGTGTCTGTTTGCCCCTGCCAGTATACGCGATTAGTACGCCCGCTTTTTAAGGGTAACACCCAAGTTTTTATTGTCTTGCTTCTGCAACGAATTCACGCGCTTTTTGTGTATTTTCGACTAAATTACTGGTGTCTTTAGGGTCAATTAACTTGCTCCCCATGCCCACAGCACATACGCCTGATTTGAACCATGCCTTTAAGTTATCCATTTCGATTTCTACACCCCCCGTCGGCATAAATTTCTGACCTTTAAATAGGTCCCGGATTGATGACATGAATGCTGGCCCTAAAATATTTGCAGGAAACAATTTGATAAGTGCCGCCTCTTGTTCTTGAGCCGTATAGATTTCTGTCGGTGTCATACATCCGGGAATCCATAGCTTACGCTGTTCGTGCACTAACGAGCCAACCAACGGATTGACCAGTGGTGAAACGATAAAATCCGCACCAATTTGTAGAAATTGTTGTGCTTCGTTAACGGATTTAATCGTCCCAATACCTAAATAAAGATCTGGCATCTCCAGGTCTCTTGTGGCAACTAAGCGCTCGAAAACAGCCAAAGCTTCGGGACCTCGATTTGTAAATTCAAAAACACGTATTCCTGCTTGGTATAATGTGCGTAGAATCGCGATGCTTTCTGCTTTATCGTGATGGAAGAACAGGGGAAGCATCCCTTGTTCAATGATTTTATCTAATACAATCTCTTTTAAATTCATGCTGTCATTCTATTTTTTATATCGTCTACAGAACTCGTTGTTGCATCGCTTGCAATAAATAGTTTATCAAATGCGGCAAGTGTGGCAAACTCTAATGTCGCTTTTGGAGAAAGATTGGAGTATAGCCCATAAATCAGACCTGCCATAAAGCAGTCGCCGCTGCCTACTTTATCCAAAATCTCGTCCGCAATATATGGTGTTGATTTAATGAGGCTGTCTTTGTCAAACAGTGTTGTATAATACTTTATTCCTTTATTTTGATGGTCAAAACGAAAAGTATTGGCTACATATTGACATATCGGATTAGTGACAATGATTTCTCTGCTTGTACGATCCGCTTGCGCCAATAACTCTTCTTCTAAATAATCCGAAGAAGAGTTAAGAAACCTTTCATCTAGTGGGGTACCAAGCATTTGATGTGCTGCCCAGATATTTCCCATGATTAAATTGCAATACTTGGCAATCGCAGGCATAATCTCCTTCGGAGATTTTCCGTATTTCCAAAGCTTTGCACGATAATTCAGGTCTAGTGACACAAAAATACCCTTCTCTTGTGCTTTTGCTACAGCTTCTAAACAGAGGTCGGCAATATCTTGGTTGATTGCAGGGCATATCGCAGAAAAATGAAACCATTTGACGTCGACAAAAACTTCATCCCAATTGACACTGCCTACTTTAAGATTGGAAAACGATGAATTTGCACGATCATAAATTACTCCTGCATTTTTTAAATCCTTCCCTTTGGGAAGATAGTAGATGCCCAATCGTTCTCCACCCCATAGCATTGCTGATGTGTCGATATTTCTACGTTTTAGGTAGTTGTCAATACCCTCGCAGATGGCATTTTGGGGCACAGCAGAAAGATAGGCTGATGGCACATCCCACAATGCCAAAGCTGTGGCTACATTCAACTCTGCACCGCCCACATAGAACGGCAACTGATGTTGTTCGATCCAATCCTGTTCGATATCGGGGCAGATCCTTAGCAGCAATTCCCCAAAGCTTAAAACTTTACCCTGCATGTTCATTAAAATTCAAAATATTCTTTCGCATTATTATAGCTGATATCCTGTATGATTTTCCCTACCCATTGGATATCATTTGGTATTTCTCCCTTTTCGATGTCTTCCCCAAATATGTCACAGACTAATCTCCTGAAATATTCATGCCTAGGGAATGAAAGGAAACTTCTGGAATCGGTCAGCATACCCACAAGTCGGCTTAGTAGCCCCATATTTGATAGCGTATTGAGTTGTTTTGTCATGCCATCTTTTTGGTCCAAAAACCACCAAGCTGAGCCAAATTGAATCTTCCCTTTGATAGAACCGTCATTGAAATTACCGATCATGGTGGCAATAAGTTCGTTGTCTGCAGGATTGAGATTGTACAAGATGGTTTTGGTTAGCTTATCTTGATTGTCTAATTTATTCAAAAATTTTGACAATGCACGTGCCTGACTAAAATCTCCAATAGAATCCCATCCAGTATCTGGGCCTATCAAACGATGCATGCGCGCATTGTTATTGCGTAGTGCGCCCAGATGGTATTGCTGAACCCATCCTTTTTCATGGTCCCATTCGGCAAAATAAATCAGCATCGCAGATTTAAATTTTAAGCTTTCTGAGATAGAAATTTCCTTTTTTGTCCGAATCTTATCAAAGATCGCTACGATTTCTGCCTCGGTATAGTCTTCCGCGTAGATTTGTTCCAAACCATGGTCCGATACTTTACATCCATGGTCCGCAAAGAAATCATGTCTTGATTTTAATGCTTCTAAGTATGTTCCTAGGCTATTGATTTGAATGTCACTTACCTCTTCAAGTTTATCAATGTATTGATTTAAAGCAATAATATCGTCCGAGTTCATTGCTTTGTCGGGGCGAAATGCAGGTAGCATCTTGAACGATTCGTGTTCTTTTGCAAACTGTTGATGAAATGCTAGGCTATCGATCGGGTCGTCTGTTGTGCAGACAACTTCTACGTTCATCATTTTAAGCAGACCACGTACAGAATAGCTGTCTTGGCTCAATTTGGAAGCAGTATCTGCATATATTTTAGAAGCGGTTTTTGGCGATAAGATATCAGTAATTCCAAAATAACGCTGTAATTCAAGATGTGTCCAATGATAGAGTGGATTACGCAAAGTATAAGGTACTGTTTCTGCCCATTTCGCAAATTTTTCTTCATCTGGGGCATCGCCAGTGATAAAACGCTCATCGACCCCATTTGCGCGCATGGCCCGCCATTTATAATGATCACCATTTAACCAAACCTGGCTGATATTTTCAAATTTAACATCGTTTGCGATCTGCTCCGGAATCAAGTGATTATGGTAATCAATGATGGGCAGCTGTTTTGAATAATTGTGATACAGCTCAATCGCTGTATTCGTGTTCAATAAAAAATTGTCGTCTAAAAAAGTTTTCATGCTATATGCTGATTTATAAGCTTACACCTCTTTTCCAAGGTATAAAGTCATCCTGATTTAATAACACAGCTTTAGGAGTTACTTCCCCGCTGGCTGCCTTGATACAATATTCTAATATGTCTTCTCCCATCGTTTGGATCGATTTATCTCCATCTATAATAGGACCGGTATTGATATCGATAATGTCAGCCATTTTAGCTGCCAGGACATTATTTGTCGCCACTTTGATGACTGGGCATATCGGGTTACCAGTAGGAGTGCCCAAGCCTGTAGTAAACAGAATAAGTGTTGCACCTGCGGCAGCTTTTCCTGTAGTAGCTTCCACATCATTCCCTGGAGTGCAAACCAGATTAAGACCTGGCTTCGTCGCCTCTTCTGTATAGTCCAGAACATCAACCACGGGAGATGTCCCGCCCTTTTTTGCTGCACCATTGCTTTTGATCGCATCGGTAATAAGACCGTCACGAATATTTCCTGGAGAGGGATTCATGTAAAATCCAGAACCAACAGCTTCGGCGGCATGGCTATAGGCTGTCATCAGATCAATGAATTTATTCGCTGCTTTGGGGTCGATAGTACGGTCTATTAAATTCTGCTCGGCTCCGCATAATTCCGGAAATTCAGCTAAGAGAACTTTGCCGCCCAGCGCAACCAGAAGATCGGCTGTGTAACCAACGGCAGGGTTGGCAGAGATACCACTAAATCCGTCACTGCCTCCGCATTTTACCCCTAGGGTCAATTTACTCAATGGAACAGGCTGTCTTGAGAATTTATTGATTTCCGTCAGTCCAACAAAAGTCTGCAAGATCGCTTCTTTAATGAGCAGTTCTTCGCTTTTGGATTGTTGTTGTTCAAATACAAAGAGGGGTTTATCGAAGGCAGGATTGCGTAATTTGATATCCTTAACAAGGTCATTGAGTTGAAGGTTCTGACAACCCAAGCTCAAGATTGTCACACCGGCCACATTTGGATGATCAGCATAGGCAGCCAATAATTTGCTCAATATGGCTGCATCTTGGCGTATTCCACCACAACCACCTTGATGATTTAGGAATTTTATACCATCAACGTTTTTAAAAATGCGATCACTTTGATCTGTTGTACTATTTAGCCGTTCCAGAGAGGCGACAGATAGCTCTTCTCCTTTTTCGTAGGCTGTTAATAACTGGTGAGTGAAGTTTTTATATTTTCCAGTCACAGAATACCCAAGTTCATTATACAGTGCTTCTTTGATCACATCAAGATTTCTATTTTCGCAGAAGACAGTCGGAATGAATAACCAGTAATTTGCAGTTCCGGCACGACCATCTGAACGTAAGTAGCCCTGGAAAGTTCGACCCTCGAACTTGGAAACATCTGGCTTTTCCCAATGATAATTTGAAGGTCTGAAATGATAGGGCTCCGCAGCATGTTTGGTATTGTCCGTATTCATGATACTTCCCTGCGGGATATCAAATTGCGCTTTCCCTACCAGTAAACCATACATGTAGATTTCATCACCAAAGTGCATGTCTTGCATAAAAAATTTATGCTTGGCAGGAATATCCTCCTGCAAAATATAATGATTTCCCTCAAACGAGATCGTATCACCCTTTTTAAGATCTTGTAAGGCAACTAAGACGTTGTCTTTGGGGTGTATTTTTAATACTTTATTTTTCATTAAAGCTTCTTTTTTTAAGTCCCCTTTGAAATACACGGTTGTTTTGAATAGCGTATTGGATTTTCAAGCGAGCGTATTTCATGGGGTAACTTGTTATACTTTCTTATTATCAAAGGCTAATGAAAGCTCAATTGCTTTTAATGCTCCTTTTTCAGCGATCAGTTGTAATTTTTCTTTAACTGTTTCTTCAAAACGTGCAAATTCCGTTAAATCTTCACCCCATAGGTCTATTGCAGAAAGTAGGGTATGCACAATCTGATCCTGATTCGCCCATGCGGCGTATATTTTTGGAGCCAACTCATCTTGAAGCTCGATGGTATGCCCATTGATTACACGGATATAATGATCATCTTTCTGCTCGGATTTTAACAAATAAAGATAGGCTGCAAAACCAAGCGCAAAAAGCTGCGGTGCTTCATGATGCTTCGCATACCATTTTTTTAATAAAGGGATATTCCGCATGGCCATTTTTGAACTGTAATTCAAAGCAATGGATTCCCATTTGTGTTCAAGATGTGGATTAGCGAAGCGATCAATCACTTTGGATGAAAAATCGTTAATATCTGAAACGGAGATAGTTTCGCTTACGATAGCTGGACCGATTTCATCGCGCATTAAGAAACTGACAAATTGATGGAAAGCGTAATTTTTCATCGCTTCTTTTACCGTATTGAAGCCTGAAAGAAGTGCAAGAGCACAACTCAATGTATGTGTCCCATTGAGCAGTCTAAGCTTGATTTCCTTGTATTTTTCAATCGACGGAACCAATAATACATTGGAGTCTGCTAAAGCGAAAGAAAGACGTTGATTCACACGCTCAGACAATGATTCGATTGCCCACAAGCGAAAGGGTTCTGCCATAATCATCAATTGATCCTCATAACCTAATAGCTCGCAGGTTTTCGCATACGCTGTTAAGGGGAGCGTTCCAGGAACGATACGGTCGACTAAGGTGTTGCAGAAATCGTTGGCGGTGTCAAGCCAATCCATAAATGAATCGGGTAACTCGTTAAGTTTCGCCAGCGCCGTGATAATAGATTTTAGTTTACTCCCGTTTTCGGTAATCAATTCGGTAGGAACTATAGTTAAACCCTTGTTTGTGTCGCCATTAAAATAGACAAATCTCCGGTATAGAACGGCGAGAAGTTTACCTGGAAAAGAGGGCGGCGGCATTGCATTGACGTTGTCGTCGCTCATGGTAATACCAACCTCCGTTGTGTTGGAAAAGACAATTTCAAGATCTGGATTTTCTGCGCTTTTCAATATTTCTTCCCAATGCTGATTTGCAGATAGCACACGAGAAATAGCATTGTTGATTTCGTAATGAGCAACTTCCATCCCGTCTTCTATACCTTTGATACATAATGTATATAAACTATTCTGCTGTTCGAAGGCATCGGCGCCAGCGGATGCGGTCGACTTCACAACCAACACTCTTCCTTGGAACAAGTTCTGCTGATTGGCCTTATGAACAAAATAGTCAGGTAGACCCCTGAGCAATACACCCGTACCAAATTGTAGGATCTTTTCCGGATAGGAGAAAGAAATTGCTGTGGGCTTGTGCACCAGATCAGCATTAATCGTTTGTATAGTATGTTGCGTTAGTAACATGTGATGCTATTTTTATTTATTGAATGTGATGTTGTTTTTTCCACTTTGGATAATCTTTTTGTATAAGTTTTTCGGGCCAATTTCCAAACCATGCATATCCATTTCTCCGTTCTTCGGATACTTCATCGAAACGGTATTTGACCGTATTATCTCGATCACCAAAAAGTGGACGGTTGTCCTTTAGATGATAAAATCTGGCCCATATCGTGGACGAACTATCAGCGATAAGTTTACGTTCACTCTTGCCTGTCAACGTATTTTTAACGTGATCAAAACGGTAACCTTCGATATCATTTCGTTGAAACCAATTTATTGCCTGTTCAATGGCCTGTTGAATCTCGGGCGTTACAGGCTGCAGCATTAAAAAACGGACGATAGCAACCGATTCACTGGTACTCAATGAAGGGGGTTCGAATTTTCGGGCTTGGGCAGGTATTAATGTTTGCTCATCGTATTGGGCAGCCCATATACTCCGCTCTCCGTCTTGGATGACCTGAGTTTTTAGAATACATGCTATGCCCTTCGCTATGGCGTGTTGAGCTTTGGATATAAAGGTAGGATTAACAGCGTCAAAACCAGGCTGCTTATTGGCCACATGGTGTAGAACCATCAATGCATTGATCATCGCATTATCATTGTAGGTGATCTCAGCTCTATAAAGCGATTTATTGGGATAATACTGTGGGAACCCTCCGTTGTCATATTGAGCTGATAGGAGATATGAAATGCCTTTTTCAGCAGCCTTCAGGTAAACGTCGTTCCTTGTCTCCTTAAAAGCGTTTATTAACCCATTTATTTCCCGGGTTGTCGCACCATTGTCGAGCGTGGCATGATTAATATCCGTTTTTTTGATCTTTCGAAGCAGCTCTTTTGTAAGTGGAAGCTTATAGTCGACGACGCTTTTGTCGGCCAACTGCTTAGGCCAGGCACCATTTGTTAGCTGATATACAAGCATCTTCTCTGCAAGTGAATCTTTGGCAGCGAGGCCTTGTGCAACGTATGGGCTACCCAATAAGAAAGCCGCGATGGAACTTACAATAGCGATTCTTTTCATAGTCCTTATTTATTGACCTGTTTAAATAACCACTGTACTAAATCATTGGCCGCAGTAAAATTTTCGTATTCTTTCGGTAACTTCCGCCCGTCTGTATACTCGTTATACAACCAGGGATCTCCGATGGCAAATACCGTTCCTTTTCCATATTTTGCTGTAGCAATGATCGTGTCACCATGGTCTTGAATCAATGCCTGAGCGGGAGATTTTACCTGTAATGTTGAAATCTCCTTGATATATATTTTGGATGTATTTGGAAATACGATATTACCTTTCGGGATAGGTATTGCGCCTGTTTGAAATTCATTTCCTTTTACGCTATTACGGCTATCTTCATTGAATGTAATGCCGAACTTTTGCGCAAGCATATTGAATTTCTTAATCTCACAATTACCGCTATCATTTAAGAAAAGAACAAGTACGCCCCCCCTGTCCACCCATTGAGCAATCTGCTGTGCATGGGTTTCGTTCATAAAATGCGGCTTTTCGGTTTCTTTCTCTGTGTCAGGATCCACAATAATGTAAATATTGGATTTCAAGAGATTATTTAATGTAGGTGCTGTCTTTAAAGTATTTAACTTCCCTCCATTTTTTTCAAATATCCTGCCCAATAAGGAAAAACCGTTGTTGTCATCACCATCCCAAAGGTAGTGATAGGGTTTAAGCTCACCTGATGCCGTCTTTTTATACTCATTGTTGAAATAATTATCCAGTGTGACGACATGTTGTTTTTTGCCTTTTTTTCCCTGCGCAAATTCAACTTCTGATGCGGCAAGGATAAAGGCACCAATACCTTTTGGATCGTTAGTAACAACGGGTTCACTCATGTAATATGCAAAACTACCGTCGCGATATTTTTTTCCGCCTAAACCAGAAACCTGCACCGTTTTGTTGAGGTCTACACGGTTATCTCCAGCAACGCTAATAAATTCCTTTACGATCCCTTGATAGCCCCGATCCAAATACTTCTGAAACGATGTTCGAATATACCCCTTACGTAATGATTTCGCTAATCCAAATACGAACATACTGGAAGCTGAAGACTCTAAATAATTTCCCTTTCTCGTTCCCAAATCCACAATATCGTACCAAACACCAGTTTTGGTGTCCTGGTATTTAACAACGGCTGATAGGGTTCGATCTAAGATTGCGATCAGTTCCTGTCTGCGCGGGTGATCTTCCGGAAAATAATCCAATACGTCTACCAGAGCCATTACATACCAGCCCATACCGCGGGCCCAAAAATGTGGTGATAGACCTGTTTTTGGATCGGACCAGCGTTCCTTCTTTGATTCGTCCCAACCATGATACAAAAGCCCAGTTTTTGGATCACGGGCATTTTTTTCCATGTAAACAAATTGGTTTGCGATATCATCAAAAGCGGATGGAATATTCATAAGGCTAGCGTATTCAGCATAGAAGGGCTGGGCCATGTAAAGGCCATCTAACCACATCTGATAAGGATAAATCTTCTTATGCCAAAAACCGCCCTCGTGAGTACGTGGATGTTTTTGAAGTTGTGCATATAACCGATGGCATGCCTGAAGATATTTTTCTTTGCCTGTTACTTTATATAGCATTAATAGGGTTGTGCCGTTTTTGATATTGTCAATATTGAAGTCTTTGACATCATAATTTTTAATAGAATCAGGTATACTCAGGTAAGCATCCATGCGGGATTGCATATAGTTAAAATAATCTGCATTTCCTGTATTGCGCCATACCGCTGTTAAGCCTTCAAAAATAACCCCCATATCGTACGACCATTTTGGAAACTTGTCCGTCTTATTAAATAAAGAATCTGGATAGAGTTTTTCAAGTACTGTGTTGGCCATTTGTTCAGAAAGAGGTTTCTGTTGTCCAAATCCTGCGAATGGAATAAACATCGGCAGGACTAAAAAAAATAAAAATAACTTTCTCATCACATTCCTAATTTTTAATTGTTAAGGACTTTTCTGTACTTCCTGCAATAAATTGACTGACAACTTTAGCCGAGGAAGTATTGGATTTTGTTAGTCGTATATTGTCACTTTTATCGCCAGATACTTGGACATACAGCTCAGGAGCATCCAGTGCTTGGATATTGTCCAAATGTATGCCGCTGCTGTTTTCAATAATAATGAGAGGATTACTTTGCTGTGTTTTTAATACAATGTTTTTAAGATTGATTTGCGAAGCTTCAATGATTTCAATTCCTTTATTTGCCTGCAGTGTTGCATGCTCAATCCAGATATTCTGAATGTGCATTTCAGGAAGACCTCGGAAGAAAATACCTTTTGAAGCTCCCTTAGCTACAATATTTTTGATATAGAAATTCTTGAATTGTGGTGTCTCTTCTGTGACTGGAATGTTGACTGATTTTATCGCCGGTCTCTTTTCTCCAGCAAGCGGTACCGGATCTACAGCAGCATAATACATATCGAATAAAATCGCTTCACCAGGGATATCAACCATATTGATATTATTGATAAATATATTTTCAACAATTCCACCTCTGCCCCTTGTTGTTTTGAAACGAAGTCCAATGTCAGTACCAATAAATGAACAGTCTTCAACCCATATATTGCGAGCTCCGCCACTCATCTCACTGCCAATCACAAAGCCCCCATGAGCGTGATAAACAACACTGTTGCGGATAATGACATTTTCTGTTGGTTTACCCCGTTCTCGCCCCGCCTTATCGCGGCCGGACTTAATACAAATGCCGTCATCACCAACATCGAAAGTGCAATCTTCAATGAGGACGTTCTTACAAGATTCAACATCTACACCATCCCCATTCTGGCCATACCAAGGGTTGCGGACAGATACTTTACGTAAGGTAAGGTCTTCACATAAAAGGGGATGTATATTCCAGGCTGGGGAGTTTTGGATTGTAACCCCTTCTATTAATACTTTTTTACAATTTGTAAATACCAAAAGATTGGGACGTAAAAAATCTTTAACATCTTTGAAGTCTTCGGCGGTCGTACCCGGACGGATTACGCCCGCCTTCTTTTGTTTTGAACCTCTAAGAGAACTTTCCGAGGGGTACCATATTGCTGCATCGCTATCGACTGTCCCGCCAGATGCTACAAGGTTTTTCCATTGAGAGCTTGTGAGTTTGCTTTTTTTGACCATCCGCCAAGCATCGCCGCTTCCATCAATAATACCATCACCTGTAATAGCAATATTGCTTAGATTTTTACCCGATATTGGGTTTTGATTCCGCCATGCTGGCTCTCCTTCCCAATTTGATTCAACAAGTTTGTACTGATCAAAATCCTTTGTAAATAGCAAGACTGCATCTCGTTTAAGGTGTAGATTTACATTACTCTGCATCTCAATAGGGCCTGTTAGCCAAATCCCTGCAGGGATCAATACCACGCCCCCACCACGCTCACTACACGTGCGTATGGCTTGGTTAATAGTCGCCGTATTCAGAAATTGACCATTTCCTTTGGCTCCATAATTACTAATATTTAAAGTGTCTTTTTTAAATTCGACCTGCTGTATAATTGGACGAGCCGGTTCTTGTGACATGCCAATCTGTGGCAGCATAAGAAGCAAACCGAGTGCGAATTGTAATGTACGGGAATAGTACCTTTTAAACGGAGTCATTTTTTTACATTTTGGTTTAAAAACGGTTATTTGCAAAAGCAATTGTACATTCTTTGTTCGTAACTTAGATGAAAAACTTATGCAATCGTTACCGGCCATCACTTACGCTATCGAATGAGAGATTTGGCGTCCAATCCTTGAAAATATGCTGAATAGTAAAGTTTTTTACTTCTCCATCAGTTAGGATATGACTCCATTTGACACGACTTTGTGACATGGAACCTGCTCCTTTACTGTTATATTCTGCAAAATAGGCTGTCTTTTCGTTCGATTCCTTTCCCCAGTTGTGCCACCCTTTGCTTTCTATAAATTCTGGTAGGTTACAATTCATGAAGATTACTTTGGCATAAGGCCGCCAAGGCCGACCTAAGTAGAAACTCTTTGTGTCTTTATTTCCAGTTACCTTGCAGTTGTTAAAAATATAGCCAAAGTCTGCTTGCTCTGGAGTTGCGGCGGCGGTAATATATCCGCTGTTTTTGCAATGTAGTTCGCAGTCCTCGAACCAAGCTGTGGACGCGCCAAATATAAAATCCACCGTTCCTTCGATATAGCATTGAAAATAAAACTGCCTCGCACCTTTCCCATAGGTATACAAGGTGTCTTGAAAACCCAAGAAGCGACAATGGAGAAACAGGTTGCAATCGCCTGCTATCCAGGCTGCAACAGCCTGCCCCACCGGGCCAGATACGTTCTCAAAAGAAAGGTTTATAGCTGTAAAGTCATCGCCATAACAATAGAATGTTGCAGAGCCAGAGGTACCCATTTCTTCGCCAAAACGATTTTTCTTTTGTGCGTAATCATCATGACTGATAACCGTTCGAAATTTATCTTCACCAATCAAGGTGACAAACTGCTTACTTCCCGGCACAATGATTTTTTCGCGATAGGTTCCATTTTTGATAAATATTTTAGTCTCCTTTTTTCGAAAATCAGGGACAGCATTGATGGCGTCTTGAACCGTGGTGAAATCTCCAGTACCATCCGCGGCCACGGTAAAGTCATAACTCTTTACGTCCACAGCAAAAAGAAAAAAAGGGATAAAAAAAAGAGAAAGTATAGTTGCTCGCATTCCAGATTGTTTAATTGGTCAATGAAATTACCAATATTAAAGCCTTCGTTAAAGAAAATCCCTCAAAATAAATGCGCAAACGTTATCGGTCACGTTTGCGGAAAGGTGTTAGATGCTAAATTGTTTAGACGAAAGATAATTGTATTGCATATAAAAAGCAATTTCTCTAAGTTTGTTCAACAAATTGCTCAACATGGATATCCAATCACTCTATCAGATTTATAAACAGTATCCGAATATTACAACAGATACACGTAAAATTGGAAAAGATAGTATCTTTTTCGCTTTAAAAGGGGCTAATTTCAATGGCAATACTTTCGCAGAAAACGCGATTGAAATGGGCGCCAAATATGTTGTTATTGACGAAGATATTTACCAAAAAGATGAAAGTTATATTCTTGTTGATGATGTTCTTAGTACATTGCAGCAGCTTGCGAATTATCACCGGCATCAATTGCATATTCCCATTATTGGCGTGACTGGTACGAATGGAAAAACTACAACCAAAGAGCTGTTATATGCGGTGGTTTCACAAAAGTTCAAGGCATATGCAACGAAAGGAAATTTAAATAACCACATTGGAGTTCCGTTAACTTTATTAGCAATAGACGATTCGATCGAACTGGCAATTATAGAAATGGGAGCAAATCATTTGAAAGAAATTGCTTTTTTATGTGGAATTGCCGAACCGACACATGGTTTGATTTCTAACGTTGGTAAAGCACATCTCGAGGGTTTTGGATCTTTTGAAGGTGTAAAGACAACCAAAGGCGAACTGTACGACTGGTTGCAGGACCATCAAGGTGTATTATTTTTGCAGGCGGATAATCCACATCTCAAGGAAATGGCTGCCGCCCGCCAGATAACCGATATTGTTACTTATGGTTTTTCGGAAAATAATCAGGTCATAGGGAAGCTTCTTAAAGCAAATCCTCTGTTGCAAATTGAATGGCAAAAGAAGGGTACGACCGACTCTTATGTAGTAAATACCCAATTAACAGGATCTTATAATACCGAAAATTTTCTAGCTGCTATTGCTGTAGGGTTGCATTTTGACATTTCTGCTGCTGCCATCAATCGGGGGATTGAAGGGTACACCCCAACGAACAATCGTTCTCAGGTGATGAAAACTGCACACAATACACTGATCTGCGATTATTATAATGCAAATGCAACGAGCATGTCCGCTGCACTAGATAATATCCGTATTATTGATGCGGATAAGAAAGCAATTGTATTGGGAGATATGTTCGAATTGGGAGAAGAATCTTTTGAAGAGCATAAAAAAATTGTCGAAAACGTAAGATCTATCCCAGCTGATCGTAAGATCTTTGTTGGAAAAGAGTTTTTTGTGCATCAATACAAGGGGGGAGAGTTTTATGAAACTACTGCCGAAGCAAAACAAGCCATCCGTGACACGCCAGTAATGAACAGCACGGTTTTACTGAAAGCCTCAAGGGGCATGGCGTTTGAAAATTTAGTCGAATTACTATAGTCTTTTTAGCTTTGTGTTATGCACAACTAGGGGATAAGTTTGGCGTGCGACCATATTGCGACCATGGTGCTCCCGCATTGAATGTACTTTAAAAGGTGGACTCAACGTGGACTCACGGTGGACTTACCGTGGTCGCATGGCGAAGATAGTAGGTGTTTACTGTGGCTTTGGTGCCGCTGAATACCAAATTACCCATCAGGCAAATTTGAGTAAAAAGGAAGTGCAAAACAAACAGTTTTGTCATGTAAGAATTAAATAATGAGTAAAATGAGCAAATTCGTTCTACGGAGAAATGATGCTCATTTGGAAAAACGTACCTTTGTTACATATAATGGATAAAAGACGTTTTTTTTTAGAAATAGCCTATTTTGGGCAGGCTTATCATGGTTGGCAGATTCAGAATAATGCAATTTCCGTGCAAGAAGTACTGAATAATGCGCTTGAAATCCTATTGCGGGAACCCATCGAAACAACTGGTGCTGGCCGCACAGATACCGGTGTTCATGCGAAACAATTGTATGCACATTTTGATGCTGTTCCTGTAGGCATTTTGCAAAAAGCAGATCGATTTATTCATTCACTTAACGCCTTATTGCCTTTTGATGTGGCAGTAAAGCGCTTGATTGAAGTGGGGCCTGAAGCGCATGCACGCTTTGATGCGACACAAAGATCATATGAGTACCATCTTCATTTTCATAAAGATCCTTTCCTATATCCCTATTCATGTTTTATGCGCGATCGCCCGGATGTAGAAAAGATGAATGAAGCGGCACAATTCTTACTGGGTAAGCAAGATTTCGAATGCTTTAGTAAGTCTCATACGCAGGTGTTTACAAATATTTGCGATATTCGTAGAGCAGAGTGGGTATGGCATAGTGAGCAACAATTGGTTTTTCACATTGCAGCAGATCGTTTTTTGCGTAATATGGTACGTGCTATTGTGGGCACATCGTTGGAAATTGGAATAAAAGGCAAGCCAATTTCGTTTATGCAGGAGGTAATTCATAGCAAGAACCGAGGGAAAGCTGGCGTTTCCGTGCCGGCACATGGCTTGTATTTAACAGAAGTAGCATATCCTTATTTATAGTATTTAATAGATATAGAATTTAACGTGAGTCAAGATAAAATAACTGGTAAAACCTACGATATCAATTTGGTAAAGCGCATGAGTCGCTATATGCGGCCGTATCATGTCACATTTTGGATATCGGTCGTTCTAACGATATTGTTAGCCGCTGTGGCGCCCGCTTTGCCCATGCTAATTCAGCACACACTGGATAACTATATCTTAAACTTCGATACAAGCGGATTATCTTTTATGTTGATAGCGATGTTGGCCCTGGTCATCCTACAGACTTTGATCCGTTATTATCATACCCTAATGACGAATACCCTTGGGCAGTCCGTAATTCGCGATATTCGAATTCAGGTATTTAATCACATCGTACAACTCAGGCTGAAATATTTTGATCGTACGGCATTGGGAAAATTGATTACACGTACCATCTCTGATCTGGAAACCCTTTCAAATATTTTTTCTGAAGGGTTGATCCAGATTATTGGTGATTTATTGCAGCTGGTTGTTATTCTGGTTGTCATGTTTTACTCCGACTGGAAACTGACATTGATTGTTTTAATTCCAATGCCTTTGATGGTGGGCGCGACTTATGTGTTTAAAGAGGCAATGAAGTCTGCTTTTATTGATGTGAGAAAATGGGTTTCCAACTTAAATACTTTTCTACAAGAACACATTACGGGAGTCGGTATTATCCAGTATTTTGCGCGCGAAAAGCAAGAAATGGATAAGTTTAAGGAGATTAATGCACAACATCGAAATGCACATATCCGGACGAATTGGTACTTCTCCATCTTTTTTCCTGTTTTGGAAATTATCATGGCAATTGCCTTGGGGTTATTGGTCTGGTTCGGTTCCAAGCAGATTATGGGGGATGTGATCTCTCCTGGTGTCGTGGTCGCTTTTATCATGTATATCAATATGATCTTTAGACCCATTCGGGAGCTTATAGATAAGTTTAATACCCTTCAAATGGGGATGGTGAGTGCTGAACGCATCTTTGAAGTCCTGGACACTGACGAAAAGACACCAAATTTAGGAACCTTGAAACCCCGTCATATCAACGGGGAAATTGTTTTTAAGCACGTTTGGTTTGCCTATAATGAAGAAAACTGGGTGCTGAAAGATGTGAACTTCAATGTCAATCCAGGGGAGACTTTGGCTTTAGTGGGAGCTACTGGTGCCGGAAAGTCTTCGACGATCAACATTTTGAGCCGGTTTTATGAAATTAATAAAGGTGAAATTCTGTTGGACGGCCGTAATATCCGCGATTATGACCTTGATTATTTGAGAAATACAATAGCAACGGTATTGCAGGATGTATTCCTTTTTTCGGATAGTGTTCTCAACAATATTACGCTCGGTGATCCAACGATTTCTAGGGAGCAGGTAATCGCAGCCGCGAAGGAAGTAGGAGCGCATAATTTTATTATGCGGCTGCCCGGGGGCTATGATTATGATGTGAAAGAACGGGGTGCAACTTTGTCTGCTGGACAGGCACAGTTGATTTCTTTTATACGGGCGCTGGTGCACGATCCCCGGATTCTTATCTTAGATGAAGCGACCTCTTCGGTGGATACCGAAACGGAAGAGCTAATCCAGCATGCAATTGACAATTTAATGAAGGGAAGAACATCAATTGTCATTGCTCACCGCTTGTCCACCATTCAGAAGGCGGACAAGATTATTGTGTTGGATAAAGGCGAAATAAAAGAAATCGGAACACATCAGGAATTGTTATCTTTTGATGGTTACTATAAGAAACTATACGACTTGCAATTTCATTCCGCAGGAATTTAATTAAGCAATAATACTCTCTTTAGGAATAGTTTCTTCATCTTCAATACGTGTATTTGCTTTAATTTCGGAACCCCGTCCTACAAGAACATTTGATCCAATTGAAACATTTGGTCCGATATTAACGAAATCTTCAATAATGGTATTACATTCGATAACAGCAGAGCCCGAGATAACGCAGTGGTCGCCTATCTGCACATCAGGGGCGACAGAAGCGCCAGGAAGGATAATGGTACCTTCTCCAATTTCTGCCCTCTTCGATACGAAAGCTTTCGGATGGATGAGCGTCTTGTAGTTCCATCCAGCATTTTCCGATACAATCCGTTGGCGAAGACCCGGATTTTTGACTGCAATAAAGAACTCTTCTTCCGTTTCTTTAACTTGATGATGAAGTTGAACCTCATAATCGAATACATCTTCAATGAGCAGCGATTTGTCGATAAGGCCACCAATATCAATCGAGAGGTCTTCTGCTACATCGACTGCAGTTTTTGCGTGGGCAGTTGCACCGTATATATATAACATGTTTTTTTTCGCAAAGATAAAGCTTTCTAAAAAGATGCTCTTTGGTATCCGGTAAAAAATTGCAACAAAATGTTGGTTTGATTGTTTTTCTATTTAAAGAGCTATAAAGTTGATTGTTTTTTCGGAAGCAATTATATTGCATATAAAGATCAATTTATCTAAGTTTGTTGCTGTACAAAAATTAAACTATGATTCAACGTATCCAAACTGTTTATTTGCTGATAGCAGGATTAGTCATATTTGGCTTGTTTCTATTTCCCTATGTTAATTATAGCGATTTAGTGGGGTTAGGGAAAAATGTAAAAGTAACTGGCGTGTATGGTGTGGCTGCAGGCCAGTCTGTACATGAAGGGGGATTTGGGTATATCCTTCAGACTGTAGCAACCGTTTTATTAGGAGGGCTTCCGATATTTACGATATTTAAGTTTAAAAAACGTAAAGTTCAACTTTTGCTTATCTGGGTAGAGATCGTGGCGATTATATTATTTGCAATATGGTTATATTCATCTGCAAGTACCCATTTAGCTACAGTAAGCCAATTTTTGGGTGCTGGAAATATCGGAGTAGGATTCTTTTTATTGCCAATTTCGATTATTTTCTGTGCTTTAGCCATGGGAGGCGTGCGAAAAGATGAAAAGTTAATCCGATCTGCGGATCGCTTACGGGCATAATTTTAAAATAATAATACAATAATTGTCAAAGCTACGGTTTTCGTGGCTTTTTTAAGTATATATGATATGAATGTTTTTGTTCGATATATGTCCATCTTCATACTTTTCCTTGGTGGCACAATAGTACATGCGCAGTCTGCAGATTCGTTGCTGGTTGTTGACGATATTCAGTTTGATGTCAAGGGGTATTATGTAGATGAATCTAAGAAAGAATTGGTGGTTAATCTATTTGCTATATCGTACAGTACTGATCCGAGGGAATATAAAATGAATACCTTTTCCACGCAAGTGTTGGATCAGAAAAAACAGTCCCATTTTTTTTCAAGGATCCAAATGGGCAATGTTTTAGTTAAGTTCGAGGATAGACAGAATTATCTGCATTATTTATTAGAAGAAGATAAGCCTGTGGATATACAGGTGGTTGTTAAGGATTGGAAGAAAACGGATAAGCCGCTTATGATCAAGCTGGTGTTAGAGAGCAGTACAGAAGAAGGCGAGTTTTTGGATGTTCCTATTCCATTAAAGAATTAGTTGATTGAGGTATCGTTTAAAAAAAAGCTTCGAAGTTATAACTTTGAAGCTTTTTTATTTGGTCAATATTATCGATTATATCGGATCTGCTGCCTGTCCATCATGCCCATCTGATCTTTCATCATTTTGATCTGGTCCGCCAATAATTTGTTTTTATCTGCTTTTTTCGCTTCTTGAAGAAGTTTTTCTGCTTCACGCTTATTGCGTTTTGCCATTGCTACCCCGGCTAGGCTTAATTTTGCTAAAGCAATATTATGGTCCATATGTAAACCCAGAGCCAATGCTTTCTTAAAATATTTTTCAGATTGCATGGGTGCACGTTGTGATTCGATCAGCCCAATCAGCATATTGTAGTAACCGTGCTGTTGTGGAATCAATTGCTTTTCGTAGTTGGTGATTTTTCCTAGCCATTTTTCTGCTGCGACCATATTTTGTTTACGCATATGCCATTGCGCAATCAGCATATATTCATGGAAAAATACAGTAACGAAGCCTAAAATCGTGACGAAAATACCTAATATTCCCCAGCCCCAGTTCCCAGTCCAGAATAAGGCAACTGTTCCGATAAGCAATGCACTGCAAATAATGATTCTAACGAGATTTGACATAAATCTTTGTTTAAAATATTTTTATTCAATTTAATCTTGCAAATATCCGTTAATTTCACCGTTTAAGCAACTTGTTCAGGTGGTTATTTTGTAAAAATGTATTTTTATAGAAGTCAGCGGCCCTTAAACTAGTTTCGCATATCGAAAGAGAAAGGAGGGGGGCGGATAAATTTGCCTTTGTATTGAACTTTATCTATGTTTGAATTATGGAAAAGCAATATGATGATTCTTGGGCGCCTGTGTTAAAGCCGTTGTTCGCCCAACCCTATATGAAACAGTTGTCTACTTTTGTACAAGGGGAGCGTCGACAAAAGAAAGTGTTTCCACCGGCAGGTCTTGTCATGAATGCTTTTAAACTCACACCACTGGATCAAGTGAAAGTTGTCATTTTAGGACAGGATCCTTACCATAATGACGGACAGGCGCATGGTCTATCTTTTTCTGTTCCGGAAGGAATTGCGGTGCCGCCGTCCTTAAAAAATATTTTCAAGGAATTGCAAGATGACATACCTGGTTTTGTTGAGCCACAATCTGGCAATTTGACTTCTTGGGCCAAACAAGGAGTGCTGCTATTGAATGCGACATTGACCGTAGAAGCACATCGCGCAGCATCCCATCAAAAGAAAGGTTGGGAGATTTTTACAGACAGCATTATTCACGCCATTTCGGAGCATTGCGATCACGTAGTATTTCTATTATGGGGAAGTTATGCCCAAAAGAAAAATGTGCTTATTGATGCGAAAAAACACCTTATCCTAACGGCGGTACACCCCTCACCCTTATCTGTTTATCGCGGTTTTTTTGGCAGCAAACACTTTTCAAAAGCAAACCAATACTTGGTTGCGCAGGGTAAAACTCCAATTGATTGGCGCCTGGTTTAAATTTTGCGAGAAGTTTATTATACCATCGCCGGCGTTCGCCGGAAAGAGTAAATGTTCTCTAAAGGTAAGCTGCCGGTAAAGATGTTTTTGATAGAGACTAGGTGTATTTGCCTAATAATTCATATACCACTTAATATTCCAAAGGAATAATAGGCTCTTTTTTGCTTGTAGACATAATCATCATGGTTTGGAATGTCTTTACAAAAGGTATTTTGGATATTTTTTCCATAATAACACCTTCGTAAGCTTTGATATCTTTCACGTAAACTTTGAGAATGAAATCGCAATTTCCTGTAACGTGGTGGCACTCGGTTACTTCAGGTATCATTTTTACTGCGGCAACAAATTCCGGTATCGCATTGTGCGTATGGAAGTCGAGTGAAATTTGGATGAACGATTTGATTCCAAGACCTAGCTTCTCTTCGTCTACAAATGCATGATAACTTTTGATGAAGCCTGAATTTTCCAGCTTTCGCACACGTTCTAATGTTGGAGCGGGAGAAAGTCCAATGCTGGAAGCGAGCTGCAAATTAGTTATACGACCATTCTCTTGTAATAGTTTAAGAATTTTTAAATCTGTTTTGTCCGGTGCAAAGGGCATATCTTAAGTCTTAATAATCAATACTATTTGTAAATATACAAAATTAAATTTGGAAATTTAAAAATATACGAAATTATTGACGATTAATAGATTTTAGCTATATCATTGATGTGTATTTATAGCTTTAATTGATGAAAAATCATTTGACTGTCATAATCGTTTGAAATGTGTTCATTTTAATTAAATAGAGTGACAAATATCATTTTTTATTAAAAATACCAGCGTATAGCCGTATAAAATGCTGTTTTATTGGCTTTGAAATTGTAACTTTGCAGTTCGATAGGTGGGGAGGTGAAGCCCTCCCAAATTAGTTAAACCGTGAGAGCGCAATATGAGTACTAAAGACGACGATTTGTTAAAAGAGCTAGAGCTCGAAGAATATAAATACGGGTTCACGACAGATATCGAAATGGAAATTGCAGCCAAAGGCCTTAGTGAGGATACGGTGCGTTTTATTTCGGCAAAAAAGAATGAGCCTGAATGGTTATTGGAGTGGCGATTAAAAGCTTTCCGTCATTTTTTGACGTTGAAAATGCCTACTTGGCAGAACTTTAAAGCTCCTGAAATTGATTTTCAAGAGATTTCTTACTACGCCGCTCCTAAAGCAAAACCACAGCTGAATTCAATAGATGAAGTTGATCCTGAGTTGATTGCTACTTTTGAAAAATTAGGGATTCCTTTGGACGAGCAGAAAATATTAGCTGGTGTTGTTGCCGTAGATGCTGTCTTTGACTCCGTTTCCGTCAAAACAACATTTCGTGAGAAGTTAAAAGAACAAGGGGTCATCTTTTGTTCGTTTGGTGAAGCTGTGCAAGAGCATCCAGAGTTGGTGAAAAAATATTTAGGCACAGTTGTCCCGCAGACCGATAATATCTATGCGGCCTTGAATTCTGCTGTTTTCTCCGATGGTTCATTTGTTTATGTCCCAAAAGGAGTGAGATGTCCGATGGAATTATCGACCTATTTCCGTATCAATGCACAAAATACGGGACAATTTGAGCGTACGTTGATCGTTGCAGATGAAGGAGCTTATGTGTCTTATTTGGAGGGGTGTACAGCGCCTATGCGTGATGAAAATCAACTGCATGCTGCGGTCGTTGAACTGATTGCAGAACGCGATGCCGAGATTAAATATTCAACAGTACAGAACTGGTATCCTGGTGATAAAGATGGAAAAGGCGGGATTTATAATTTTGTGACTAAACGTGGAATCTGTAAAGGGGACAACAGTAAAATTTCCTGGACTCAGGTGGAAACTGGTTCTGCAATTACATGGAAATATCCGGGGGTGATTTTAAAAGGTAATAATTCGATTGGCGAATTTTACTCTGTGGCCATGACGCGCAATTATCAGGTGGCCGATACAGGTACGAAAATGATTCATTTGGGTAAGAACACAAAATCTAAAATTGTCTCTAAAGGTATCTCTGCCGGTAAGAGCCACAACAGTTATAGAGGTTTGGTAAAGATCGGGCCGAATGCAGACAACTCGCGTAATTTTACACAATGTGATTCCTTATTGATTGGTGATAAATGCGGAGCGCATACGTTCCCTTATATCGAAAATAGAAATAAGACGGCTAAGTTAGAGCATGAAGCGACTACTTCTAAAATTGGTGAAGACCAAGTATTCTATTTGAATCAGCGTGGTATAGATTCAGAAAAAGCTGTTGGTCTAATTGTCAATGGTTATGCGAAGGAAGTATTAAATCAGTTGCCGATGGAGTTTGCGGTAGAGGCTCAGAAATTATTGGCAATTTCATTAGAAGGTTCAGTAGGATAGATAAAAAATCATTGGAAATGTAGTTTTATAACACTGCATTGCACCATACTCAATACGAATAAAATGTTAAGCATTAAAAATTTACATGCGTCTGTAGAAGACAAACAAATATTAAAAGGGTTAAACCTAGAAGTAAAAGCGGGAGAAATTCACGCGATTATGGGGCCTAATGGTGCTGGTAAAAGTACTTTGGGCAATGTATTGGCGGGACGTGAATCGTATGAAGTAAGTGAAGGCTCGGCATTATTGGATGGTATAGATTTATTGGATCTTTCACCCGAGGATCGTGCACGTGAAGGGCTGTTCTTGGCTTTTCAATACCCTATTGAAATTCCGGGTGTATCGAATATCAATTTCTTGAAAACAGCTGTAAATGATATCCGCGAATACAAAGGGCTTCCTCCTATGGAAGCAAAGGAATTTTTACAGCTGGTTAAAGACAAGCAAAAATTAGTAGAGTTTTCAGCTAATTTAGCTAACCGTTCTTTAAACGAAGGGTTTTCCGGCGGTGAGAAAAAGCGTAACGAGATTTTTCAATTGGCCATGTTAAATCCAAAATTGTCTATTTTGGATGAGACCGATTCTGGTTTGGATATCGATGCACTTCGTATCGTTGCAAATGGGGTGAATCAATTGCGCTCCAAAGACAATGCTTTCATTGTTATTACACACTACCAACGTTTGTTGGATTATATCGTTCCAGATTTTGTTCACGTACTGTATAATGGGCGCATTGTGAAATCAGGACCTAAAGAATTGGCTTTGGAACTTGAAGAAAAAGGATACGATTGGTTAAAAGAATATGATGCACAAAACGCCTAATCTTTTACCTGAATTATTAGGATTAGAAGAGAATTTTGGCGATTTGATTAAAATATAACATGAGTACATTAGTTTCAGAATCATTACTTCAACAAGTGTTGGGAGCATACAAGGAGCAAGGCGTTTCGGACGAACCTTCGTTTTTTGTACAAGCCCGTCAACTTGCATTCGAACGTTTCGAAGCAGCAGGCTTTCCCACCGTTAAGAATGAAGAATGGAAATATACAAACATCCACAGTATTATCAATAAGACCTATGCGCTTGATGTTGATGTGGATATCGAAGGCTTAGATTTTGGTGCTGGTGAGATCCCTAAGCTGGATGCCTATCGCATTATCTTGGTAAATGGCCAATATGTATTGGCAGTAAGCGAACTAGAAAGTGTGAAAGGACTTTCGGTTGTTCCTATGGATGAAGCCGTGTCGGACCCTGCTTTTGAAGCGCATTTTGCCAAATATGCCGATAAGTCAGACAATATTATGGTTGCGTTAAATACCGCTGCTTTCACGAATGGTGTTTTTATCCATGTAAAGAAAGGCGCCATAATTGATAAACCAATTCAGATTATTCATGTCGCAACAGGCAAGGAGGATTTCTTTGCACAAACGCGTAATTTGATTGTTGTCGAACCAAATGCAGAGCTAGAGTTGATCGAAAGCTTCATCACTGCAGAAGGTACTGCAAATAACGTTCAAAACAAGGTTTCTGAGATTATCGTCAAAGAGAATGCAAAGATGCAGCATTATTATTTGCAACTCGCTGGATCTGTAAGCCGGTACTTTAATCATACAGAAGTACACCAAGAAAAATATAGCCTTTATAATAATTACAATTGTAATTTCCCCGGAGCACCATTTATTCGTAACAATATCAATGTACGTTTGGATGCAGAAAATGTGGAAAGCCATTTATATGGCATTAACTTAACTGCTGGAGATCAATTGGTCGATAATCATACCGTTGTAGATCATCTTAAGCCGCACTGCGAGTCTTACGAATGGTATAAGAATATTACGCAGGATAAATCCGTTGCGGTTTTCAATGGGAAAATTTTTGTTCGCGAAGATGCTCAAAAAACCAATGCTTTTCAACAAAACAATAACATGTTGATGTCAGATAATTCAGCGGTGTACACTAAACCACAATTGGAGATCTTTGCAGATGACGTAAAATGTTCGCATGGATGTACGATTGGTCAGTTTGACAACGAAGCACTTTTTTATCTAAGAGCAAGAGGTATTGGTGAAGAATCTGCGCGTATCCTGTTGGTTCATGCCTTTGCATTTGATGTAACCACACGTTTCTCTAACGAAGTTGTTCGGAAATATGTTGAAGAGCTTGTAGAGGAAAGCCTGAGAACAAATTAAATCCATATTGGATTATATCGCTTTTAAAATATGGCGTTTACTAATGAAGTAGACGCCATGTTTTTTCTATGCGACCGATGGAATCATAGTCATTATATCAATAGACATTTTTCTTTTTGTTGCTCTTAGTTGGATGGAAGAGCTTCTAATTGTATTGGGAAGAAATGCCCGAAAGATGTTGTACATCGCGGGGTATATATGGTAGGATGCATGGGAACCAAATTCGCCCTTCTCACGGTGTTACAACGGATCTTAGTCGGAGCTTTAACGTTAGTTGTTCGCTTGTAACCGAAGAAGCACCGAGCAAGTACCGAAGAAGCACCGAGGAAGTGTAGAACCTGATCCCCTTTAGGTCTTTCTTCCCTAAATAGAATCATAATTGAAATTTATACTTTCTTTGGTATCTGGTCGAAGTTGTGCTAATACTTCTTTCGTAAATTTTAAACTCAAATTTGGCAAGGAGAGAAACGATAAAGCGTTACCGGATGTAAATAGAAGGGAAAGGAGACTATTATTAAATGCAAAAAGCTTCCAAATTTTGGAAGCTTTTTTAGAGCGAAAGACGAGATTCGAACTCGCGACCCCAACCTTGGCAAGGTTGTGCTCTACCAACTGAGCTACTTTCGCGTTGATGCTACAAAAATAACGCATTCATTCGTATTCTGCAAGAGAAAAAGCAAAAATGTTAACTTAAATCGATCGCATCAACGCAATTAATTCCATCTATTGCAGCGGAAATGATACCTCCGGCATAACCAGCACCCTCACCACACGGATAAAGTCCCTTGACCTGAGGATGTTGTAAATCTTCTTTATTTCTAGGAATACGGATCGGTGAAGACGTACGGGATTCGACCCCAACTAAAATAGCTTCATTGGTGTAATAACCTTTCATCTTTTTGCCAAAGATAGGCAAGGCACCTTGTAATGCTTTGTGAACAAAAGACGGCAATACTTCGGTTAGGTCTGCAGAGGCTGTTCCGGGTTTGTAAGAATTCTCTGGTAGGTCGAAAGACACTCGTCCTTCGACGAAATCAACCATGCGTTGTGCTGGAGCGACCAGATTCCCACCGCCTATCGAAAAAGCTTTTCGTTCAATCTCCTTCTGAAAATTGAGTAATGCAAACGGATCCGTTTGTGCGTCGGCAACATCCGCTAGGTTTATCTGGATAACAGTGCCTGAATTAGCGTGCGGGTTATTTCGTTTAGATGGTGACCATCCATTGACAACAATTTCGTTTAAATCAGTTGCACAGGGAGCAATGACCCCTCCAGGGCACATGCAGAAAGAAAATACACCACGATCATTAACCTGTTCCACCAAGCTGTAATAGGCGGGCGGCAAATGCTCGCTTCTAACCTGACAGTGGTACTGTGCCTGATCAATAATTGTCTGTGGATGCTCGATGCGCACTCCTAAAGCAAATGGTTTTGCTTCAATCAGCCAATTATTACGGTAGAAAAGCTCGAAAATATCGCGAGCAGAGTGCCCTGTCGCTACGATAACGTGATTGGCTTTGATGTGTTCGCCACTGGCTAACTTGACGCCACGAACTTGCCCAAAAGATTCTAAAATGTCGTCCACGCGCTGGTCAAAGTGAAATTCACCACCAAACTCAAGGATACTGTCGCGCATGGCTTCAATAATATGCGGTAGTTTGTTTGTGCCAATGTGTGGTCGGGCATTGACCAGAATATCTGTGGTGGCACCATGAGAGACGAAAAGCTTAAGCACTTTGTCTACATCCCCCCTTTTATTGGAACGTGTATATAGTTTTCCATCCGAGTATGTCCCTGCGCCACCTTCACCAAAGCAGTAATTCGATTCGGGATTCACAATGCCTTCACGGTTCAGCTTCGCAAGATCACGTCTACGGTCCTGTACTTTCTTACCACGCTCAATGACAATTGGTTTGAGGCCACGTTCGATGCAACGGATCGCAGCAAATATACCAGCAGGCCCTGCGCCTACAATGATAACCGATTTTCCATCTTTGACCGACTTGAAATTATTTTCGTAGATTTCAGGGATAGGCAGTTCATCGATGTAGTAAATAATGCGGGTCCGGTAGACTACCTGCCTACTGCGGGCATCAATTGAACGTTTTCTGATTTTGTATCCTTTGATTTGCTGGGGTTGAACGCGTAGGGTTTTTATACCTTGTTGTAGAATATAGTGTTCATCCTCCATTTTTTCAGGTGGTATCGCAATTTCGATTTCTTTTTGCATAGTATAAGGGGCTGGGTTTTTATCCCAAAACCGATACAAAGTTAATGAATATTGACTATTTGAAGATTTGGAAATAAAAATATTCTTATCTTAGTAAGAGCTTGGTATATGCTTTGATAGTGTAACCGTATAATTTGAATAGTATTTAATTCTTTGAACAATGAAAATTAAAAGATTTTTGGTCGCCCTATGTGGTTTATTTGCATTAGTATCCTTAAACTCCTGCGGCTATAATACAATGGTCTCGCAGGATGAGAATGTTAAAGGAAAATGGGCGCAAGTTGAAAATGCGTATCAACGTCGTGCGGATCTTGTTCCGAATTTGGTCAATACCGTAAAAGGGGCAGCAAAGCATGAAGAAAGTACCTTGACCGCAGTTGTCGAGGCAAGAGCTAAAGCAACCTCTGTAACGATTAATGCTGATGATCTGTCTGAAGAAAATATCGCTAAATTTCAAAAAGTTCAAGACGAGTTCAGTGGCTCATTGAGTCGCCTTTTGGCTTCTGTTGAAGCTTATCCTGACTTGAAGGCGAACCAAAACTTTTTGGAACTTCAAGCGCAATTAGAAGGTACTGAAAATCGTATTTCGACAGAACGTAGAGCCTATAATGAAGCTGTACAGCAATATAACACAACAGTACGTAGCTTTCCCAACAATTTAATGGCCGGCATGTTTGGATTTAAGGCAAAAGGTACATTTACTGCTGCCCCAGGTTCGGATAAAGCACCAACGGTATCATTCTAAGCAAATTGACAGCAATGAATGGGATGATGGATGATGCGGCTTTCGTAGAAGCTCATCATCCATTTTTTTTCGTTTTTTAATTAAGAAATATTTTTTGGACATTGATCAACCCTTTGGTGACTCGTCAAAGAATACACATATATATATAGATTATGGCTTTAAATTCTGAAGAACAAGACAAAATCGTCCACGCCATTAATGTGGCCGAAAATGAGACTTCCGGTGAAATTCGTGTGGTAGTAGAAAATCATTGCCCCGATGAGGTACATGATCGCGCAACTTATTATTTTTCCAAATTAGGCATGCATAAAACAGTATTGAAAAACGGTGTCCTTATTTATATCGCGTTGGAAGATCACAAGTTTTCCATTATTGGAGATAAAGGAATCCACCAGCGCGTGGAAAGTGATTTTTGGAACAGTACCAAAGATCTGATGGTGGCTGAGTTTAGGGAGGATCGTATTGTTGAGGGCTTGGTTAGAGGGATCGAACATGCGGGCAAACAGTTGGCAAAATTCTTCCCCCGAGAGCATGATGATATCAATGAACTGCCCAATGATGTCGTGTTTGGGGATCGTTAATCGTCAATTAGCAGGCAACAGCAACGCAGCTACTGCTTGTGGAATAAATGAATAAATATAAATAGCCGCGAAACTTCGAGGTTTACCGATTGCCTATAGAAGCACGAAGAATTGCTTAAGGCGGACAAAAAAATAATAGGATGAAATTTGTATTGAAATTATTTTCCCTGATTCGAATACCTGCTATGGCAATATTGCTTTGCACGTTGTCGATAGCCTCAGTATTGGGCCAAGATTTCCCAGAAGCATCAAACAGACTTGTCAATGATTATACCAATACGTTGACAGCGAATCAAAAGCAATTACTGGAACAAAAGCTACTGGCCTTTGAGGATTCTACATCCACGCAAATCGCGGTAGTTATGATGAATTCTACGGGAGGCTATGATATTTCTGATTACGCAGTACAATTAGCGAAGAAATGGGGAATTGGCAATAAAAAATATAACAACGGTATTTTATTGTTGGTCGCACTTGGGGATCGCGCAGTGACCATTCAGACTGGATATGGGATAGAGGGAGCTGTTCCCGACGCGATTGCCTATCGCATTATCGAGAATGATATTAAGCCTGCATTTCGTCAAAGAGATTATTACAAGGGAGTGGATGACGCGACCAGTTCCTTAATATCCTATACCAAGGGTGAATACAAAGCTGATCCAAAGCAACCAAAAGGAAAGGGCTCGGGATCTGTTATGTTTGTGATCATTATTGTGATTATCTTGATCGTTATTTTCTCGAATCGCGGCGGCGGTGGTGGCGGTGGCCGGCGTGTCATGAATGGGCGCGGTGCTTCTGATGTGTTTTGGTGGACATTGCTGAGTGGCCTTGGCGGCGGTGGCGGGCGAAGTGGTGGCGGCGGATTCGGTGGTGGATCGGGCGGTGGATTTGGCGGTTTCGGCGGTGGTGATTTTGGTGGTGGCGGTGCATCTGGCCGTTGGTAACATCTTTGCTAAAAAATGTTAAATAGCGCTTCCATGAACTGGAAATGTTTTACATTTATGTGGAGTATATAATTATGAAAAAGAGAATATTAATGGGTTTAAGCTTTTTACCAGCCTTATTAATGGCGCAAGAAAGCTACACCGTGACAGGGAAAGTAAATGCTACGTCGGACAAAGCGAAGGTGTTTATGCAATACATTACCAATGCAACCCGGCAGACAGATTCTGCGATGGTCGTAAAAGGTGAGTTTAAGTTCAATGGGCAGGTGGCCTCACCAACCAAAGGTATGATGATCTATTCACCAGAAGGCTTATCTTTCGCTGAACTTAGAAATAGTCAAAAGCAGCCTGAAACGGCACAGCTATATCTTTCTAAGGGAGTTATCAAAGTCGATGCAACCAAAGGGTTTAAAGATGCAACTATTTCGGGTACAACGCTTAACGACGATCTTATGCAGTATAAGGCTTTTGTAAAACCTTATTCGGACGCATTCGAAGCGTTGAATCAACAATATTACGCTGCTTCTGATACTCAAAAACAGGATCCTAGTTTCATCGAAGGTTTGCAAAAGCAAGCTGGTGAGATTTCTGAAAAAATGGAAAAATCAGATGCAGAATTTATAAACAAAAATCCGAAGAGCTGGTATACATTGGATTTATTGTCTGACAATCTCAATGGAGAGAATGTTACTGAATATGTAACTTCTTTCGAGAAATTGTCTCCTGAATTGAAAAGTTCCGAAAAAGGGAAGGAGTTGGCTGATCGCATTCAGAAATTGAAAGCCGTGGCTGTTGGTGCAATAGCACCGGACTTTACGTTGCCGGATACCACAGGAAAAAATATTTCCTTATCATCTTTAAGAGGTAAATATGTCTTGTTGGACTTTTGGGCGAGCTGGTGCGGTCCTTGCCGTCACGAGAACCCGAACGTGGTCGCAGCCTTCAATAAGTTTAAAGATAAAGGGTTTACGGTATTTGGTGTATCTTTAGATAATCCTGGTAAAAAGGATGCATGGGTGAAAGCCATCCATGATGATAATTTACAGCAATGGCCACATGTTTCAGACTTACAGGGCTGGAAATCTGCTCCGGTCAAATTATATGAAGTGCGAGGTATTCCACAAAACTTTCTGATCGATCCGTCGGGCAAAATTGTCGCATCAAATCTAAGAGGTGAAGCTTTGGAAGCGAAGCTGGCTGAATTGCTGAAATAACTCAATTCGTTTTCGGCTGCCATTAGGCCTTTAATAGCCCCTAATTGTTAAAATCATGTGATATGAGGATGCAATTAGGGGTTTCTTCTTAAGGGACCAAAAAAAATTATAATAATGAATAAAATAGTATTTCTGAGTATATTTTTGTGGAGTGTGATTGCCTCGTGTAGTGGTGATGAAGATAAGGGTATTCCTGTTGTGAACTTAGAAGCACTTCATGCCATTCCCCTGGATCATTCTATTGATCAATTGGCGAAGGACACTACCTTTATTGACGTTACGCTTCCGCCAAATGCCAGAATCGATCAGCTCTCCCAAAAAGAACTGGGAAAACTAAAAGCTGCTGCCTATCGCTTTTATCAGCATGTCACCTTAGAAGATAATCAATATCGCGTTAACCTTAAAAGCCCTGAGGTTTTACACTTATCTGATCAGGTGGTTAGAGCCTATGAACAGGCTATCAGTAATACGAATCATTTCGCTGACTCGATGGCAAAAGCAGGTCAGGCAATACAATTGCCCCCTGTGTCAGAGCAATACCTAAATAATTTGCTTAAGTAGTAATTTTTATGAGATCGTGTGCTATAGTTCGTTTTGTGCTAATAAAGCGAAGAGTTTAAAAGTCAAGTAAGTTTCCTTTATAGCTGCAATAGTGTTTTGGGGAGATCTGTATAAAGTCAAAAAAAAACGTGGCTGTCCAAAAGGTTGGACAAGCCACATTTTTTTATATGAAGTTGAGACTAAACGATATCTTTTACAGCGAAAGGATCTCGATGATACGAAGCAAATCTTCGTTCATTTTTACATGGTGTTTAATGGCGCTTTTAAAAGGAGTAAATCTTACCTCACTGCAGATTAGTCCGGCCATTTCACCTCTGCGGCCTTGTAGTAAAGCCTCTACGGCAGCTACGCCAAGCCTGCTTGCTAAGACACGATCCATACATGTCGGACTTCCACCACGTTGAATATGTCCTAAAATAGAAAGCCTAACATCGTAATGTGGGAAATTTTCCTTGATTTTTTCTGATACAACCATACCCCCTTCTTTATCACCTTCAGCAACGATAATGATACGGGATGATTTATTTTTACGCGTCTTGTCGAGCCTTTTCATGATTGCGTCATAGTCCACTTCAAACTCAGGAACCAAGACTGCTTCTGCGCCGGTACTGATTCCTGAACGGACGGCAATAAGACCTGAATCGCGTCCCATTACTTCTATCACAAATAGCCTATCGTGAGACTCGGCAGTATCGCGAATTTTGTCTACAGCTTGGATAACAGTATTAATGGCTGTATCATAGCCAATAGTAAAGTCTGTGCCGGCCAAATCGTTGTCGATTGTACCTGGAAGGCCAATAATAGGAAAATCGAATTCTTCAATAAATTTGGATGCGCCCGTAAATGTACCATCCCCGCCGATAACCACCATGGCATCAATACCGTGGCTGCGTAAGTTTTCATAAGCCTGTTTACGTCCTTCTATCGTTTTAAAGGCTTCGCTACGGGCAGTTTTAAGGATAGTGCCGCCACGTTGTATGATATTCGCTACAGATTTGGCATCCATAGGGACAATCTCTCCATTAACAAGACCATCATAACCTCTTCTTACACCAAATACTTCAAGATTATTGTAGATTCCCGCCCTAACAACAGCGCGGATACCAGCATTCATTCCTGGAGCATCTCCTCCAGATGTCAGAACAGCAATTTTTTTAATGTTACTCATACGTACTCAAACTTAGCTTTTTTCAAGCGTATATACAATTATATTTCCTTTATTAGCTATCGCCAATAATGCTATTGGCAACTGGTAATGGCTTTTTTACTCCACTTTATTTCAGGTTAAGCTAAAGATAATGCAAACTTAATAATTACCTATATTGTTCATGTATGCTATTCTTGTCGAATGTCTCCAATCGTATACGGACTATTTCTTTGCCTTAAAAGCGTCAATTCCACTCTGAAGGAAAGCAATATATTCTGTAACGTTATAGTTTGCACCTGTTTTCGGGACCAATACGGTTCCGGATGAATCGACGATCACGTATAGTGGTTGCGAATTGCTGTCGAAAGTCGAGGCTTGGAAATCACTGTTTTTATTTCCTATCGTTTTTATCTTTTTCCCACTGTATTTTGAAATAAACTGCTCACTTTCCGGTAATTTGGTTTTGTCATCGACAAATAATTCAGCCATAATAAACTCTTCCTTCAATAGTTTGGCAACTGCGGGATCAGTCCATACATTGGCTTCCATTTTCCGGCAATTGACACAATTCCAGCCTGTGAAATCAATGAGTACCGGCTTATTTTGCTCTTTTGAAGCTGCTAGAGCTTCCTCATAATCGTAATAAGGATCAAATCCTTTTGGCGTGCCCCGTTCATGAAAGATTTCAGCGTATTTTTTGACCTTACCATCGCTATGCGCTGGTGAACCGCCTACTCCAGTAGACAGGTCAAAATCCTGAGTTGCTGTAGGGGGAAGGAATGCCGAAATGGACTTCAATGGCGCACCCCATAATCCGGGTACCATATAAATGACGAATGCGAATACAATGACAGCCAAGATAGTTCTCGGTACAGAAAGAAATTTTAGTTCACTGTCGTGGGAAAACTTAATTTTTCCAATAAGATATAATCCCATCAGGCCAAAGATAGCAATCCATAGTGATAAGAATATTTCTCTATCTAGCCAATTCCAATGGTAAGCCAGATCTACATTTGAAAGGAACTTTAATGCTAGTGCGAGTTCTAAGAAGCCGAGTACGACCTTTACCGAATTTAGCCACCCGCCCGATTTGGGGAGGGATTTTAGCATCGATGGGAACATCGCAAATAAACCAAAAGGAATGGCAAGCGCTATGGAGAAACCGAGCATACCGATTGCGGGAGCTAGGCGCTCTCCTTTTGAGGCAGCTTCTACCAATAACGTTCCAATAATGGGGCCGGTACAGGAGAACGATACCAGCGAAAGGCTAAAGGCCATAAAGAAGAGGCCTATTAGGCCGCCTTTATCGGATTTGGCATCCATTTTATTGACGAAAGAGCTCGGTAAAGTGATCTCAAAGGCACCAAAAAAAGACGCGGCAAAAACAACCAATAACAGGAAGAATAAGAAATTAAATATCCCATCTGTTGATAAAGCATTTAACGCGTCGGAACCGAAGGAAATGGTGATGACCATTCCTAAAGCGACATAGATGACAATGATGAAGAGGCCATAAAGTAGTGCCTTGCTGATACCGCTAGTCCGACTTCCTGCTTGTTTCGTAAAATAACTCACCGTTAGGGGCAACATTGGAAATATACAGGGCATAAGTAGTGCTGCAAAACCACCTACTAATCCGGCAATAAATATGCTCCAAAGTGATTTCTTTCCCGTTTCTGGATTGCCTGAGGAGGCGTTTATTTTAGCTGGAGCGGTTTTACTGCTATCCTGGCTAACCGTCGTGTCGGGTGAGGCTGTAAAATTAAGGTCTTCCGGTACTGCTTCAACTGCATTAGATGTGTCCGGTGATGATTCAAATTGAAGTCCTTCTGTACTCGCTAAGCTATCTTGTGTCGATGCAAGCGTCGCTGTTGTTAACGAAAGACTGAAAAAAGCAATCAGAAGTAAAATGAATGTATTTTTTAACATGCGTATGTATTTCAGATGTTAGGTTCAAAAATAAAAAAAGGCGATGAGAATCGCCTTATTAATTTATCCTTATAGAATCATTTTTACTATTTGATTGTCACAGCAAAAGCATATTCATCTGGAGGAAGACATTGTGAAGCATCACATGCTTGCCACTCGACTGTACCTTTAACTGTTGCAGTACCTTTGTTTAACGTTACTTTTTGTTGAAATATCACTTCATTTGTAAAGTAACCTACATCCATTTTAAATACGTCTTCATGTTTCACTTTTGGTTTTGGCTCAGCAGTTTTACCAACTAAGGTATAATCAGCCGCTTTAGCAAAAGTGAAAGAAGTTGGGATTGGTCCACCATCCTTTATATTTTGTGAATAAATGTGCCATCCATTTTGGATGGTAGCTTTTACATATACGACAGCTTCTTTGCTATTTAGCTTTTTGCTGGCCACTGTCCATTTTACTGGTTTGTGAATTTGAGCGAATGCTCCCGTAACTGCAAAAATCACTGCAGTCATTAACAGTATTAATTTTTTCATCAGACTTTAATTTGTTCTTTCTTTTTCCGCTACAATTATTGCAGTGTGTTGTTTTTATTAGATACGTTGGGTGAATAAAGGTTTAATCACGCTTTGACAAAGTTAGAACAAAGCTTTGATATTTCTAAAAATGGGTTCTGCTTTTTTTGTAAAGATTAAGAAATGAGATGCGTAATCTCTTTGATATCAAATTCTTGTAATTGGTTATCTAATAAAATCTTTAGTTTACCTTCGGCAGATACCTGCTGAATAATGCCCGTTTGCTTGGTGCCAGCGATTAAAAATGGTTTTTCTTCGCCTTTCCAGAATAATAATTCGTTGTATTTGTTTAGCTGATAGTGGGATCCCTTGTGAAAGAGGTTCAAATATTCCAGGTGTATACTTTGATACAGCTCATCCGCTAAGTTCTTTATGTCGTAATCGGTTCGATCGGTTAGGCATGCTAAAGAGGTTATTGTTGATGTTGTGTCAAAATTAGTTTGATTGATATTTATACCGATTCCTATGATAGCGCTATTGATATTATGGCCTTTTAATGTATTTTCTATTAAAATACCGGCTATTTTCTTTGAATTGACGTAGATATCATTGGGCCATTTTACGGCAACAGGATGCTCAACTTTGGTTTTCAACCAGTTGGCGGTTGCAATGGCGATGGTAGCCGAAAGTGAGAATTGTTGCGCTATTGGTAAGAAATAGGGCCTCAAAAGGATAGATGTCGTGAGATTTTTCCCCGGTTCACTGATCCATGAGCTTCCTCGCTGGCCTTTACCTTGGAACTGTTCTTCTGCTAAAATGGCAGTCCCTTCCGCTAGTGGCTTGAATTTTGACAATAATTCCCTGAGATAATCGTTTGTAGAGGCGACTTTGTCAAGATATATTGTATTTTGGCCGATGATAAGTCCCGAAATATTGTTATTTTGCAAACTGAAAGTATTAAATAAATATTAAGTCAAAACTATCATATTTTTTAATGAGTAAAAATAAAAGTACAGAATTGTCCCAACGTCTATCAGAAATTATCGTTTACGGTATGCAAGAAAAGAAAGCAAACGAGATTGTTCGTTTGGATTTAAGAGATCTTCACAGTTCTGTTTCTGATTATTTTGTTATTTGTCATGCTGATTCCAACATTCAGGTCAATGCGATAGCAAAAAGTGTCGAAGACGAAGTTTACAAGACATTTGGTCAAGAACCCCAATATAAAGAAGGACAATCCAATGGTGAGTGGTTGATTTTGGATTTTGTGGATGTGGTTGTACATATCTTTAAGACCGAAAAACGAGCGCATTATGGTATCGAAGATTTATGGGGAGATGCAGAGATTCAGCATTTCCAGAGCGCCTAATTGTCTTCAATTAAAATTTATCAAGAAAATATAATTACGATATAATGAAAAAAATCCCGAGTAGTAAGGTAAGCCCAAAACCGCCAAAATTTAATTTTGTGTGGCTTATGATTGCCATGTTTTTAGGTTTTTTTGCCTTACAGTACGTTTTTGGAGAAAACCCAGCTAAGGAAGTTAGCTATAGCGATTTTGAGACACGCATGTTGAACACAGGCTCTGTAGAGCGCCTTGTCGCTTATAAGAAAAATGATCTTGTAGAGGTTGAGGTGTATCTGAAGAAGGGCTGGAAAGATAATCCTAGTTTTAAGGATGCTGTAAAGACCTCCGATCCTTTACCAAGTTTATCTGGGCAAGAGGACAAAGGACCACAATATATTTTTAAAGACGCTTCTCCCGATGTTTTGGAGAAAAAGTTAGCTGCTTCGCAAGCTGAGTTAGCGCCTGGTACACCAAAGGTACAGTTAACGTATGATGACCGTTCTAATCCATGGGCGAGCTGGTTTATCACCTTTATGTTGCCATTATTGGTGTTGGCTGCGATCTGGATTTTCTTGATGCGCCGTATGGGCGGCGGTGCCGGCGGTGGTGGCGGTGCTATCTTCAATATTGGTAAGTCGAAAGCTCAATTATTTGATAAAGAGGCTCAGATCAATATTACATTTAACGATGTGGCTGGTCTTGAAGAGGCGAAGCAGGAAGTTATGGAAATTGTGGATTTCTTGAAAAATCCGCGTAAGTATACAAATCTTGGAGGTAAAATTCCAAAGGGAGCATTGCTTGTAGGGCCTCCAGGAACAGGTAAGACATTGCTAGCAAAAGCTGTGGCTGGTGAAGCTCAAGTTCCATTCTTTTCACTATCGGGATCCGACTTTGTGGAAATGTTTGTGGGGGTAGGTGCATCTCGTGTTCGTGATTTGTTTAAACAAGCTAAAGAAAAAGCGCCCTGTATCATTTTCATTGATGAGATTGACGCAATTGGCCGTGCCCGGGGTAAGAATTCAATGATGGGTGGAAATGACGAGCGTGAAAATACGTTGAATCAATTGTTAGTGGAGATGGATGGTTTTGGCACGGATTCGGGTGTTATTATTTTAGCAGCTACTAACCGTATCGACGTATTAGATACGGCATTGCTGCGTCCGGGACGTTTCGACCGTCAAATTTCGATTGATAAACCAGATTTGATCGGCCGTGAGCAAATTTTTAAAGTGCATCTTAAACCACTGAAGTTGTCGGCTGAGGTTGATGCAAAAAAATTATCTGCACAGACTCCTGGTTTTGCAGGAGCAGAAATTGCCAATGTATGTAATGAGGCCGCACTTATTGCTGCCCGCAAAAATAAACCAGAAATTGATATGCAAGATTTTCAGGACGCAGTTGATCGTGTGATCGGTGGTCTTGAGAAAAAGAATAAAATTATCTCTCCGGAAGAGAAACGTATTGTTGCTTATCATGAAGCTGGGCATGCTATTGCTGGCTGGTTTTTGGAACATGCAGATCCTTTGGTTAAAGTATCTATTGTGCCCCGCGGTGTGGCTGCTTTGGGATACGCGCAGTATCTTCCCCGAGAGCAGTTTTTATATACGACAGAGCAGCTTATCGATAGCTTATGTATGACCATGGGAGGGCGTGTAGCTGAAGATATTACTTTTGGAAGAATTTCAACTGGTGCTCAAAACGACTTGGAGCGTATTACGCAGCTTTCGTATGCAATGATCGCGATATACGGTATGAATGACAAAGTGGGAAATGTTTCTTTCAGAGACAGCTCGGAGGCATCGTTCCAGAAGCCATATTCTGACAAAACGGCAGAGTTGATTGATGCAGAGGTCCGTAACTTGATCAGTGATGTTTATGCACGTACTAAACAGTTATTGCTGGATAAACGTGAAGGACTGATCAAAATAGCGGAGAAGCTATTGGAAAAGGAAATCCTCTTTCAATCGGATTTGGAAGAGATACTAGGGAAGCGTCCATTTGAAACCAAGACTACTTACGAGGAGTTTGTGAATGGTGCCGACGGTGGTGGTGTACCACAAACTGATTTACCCTTAGATATTCATCCGGATGAAGCGCGATCCAGCGATGGTCCGATTTCAGACAATCCGTCCAATAATTTGAATTAATTTGAATGTTGCAGCGCTAGAATTATCTAGCGCTGCATTTATATATTTGCGCCATGAACGTGAAGAACGCAACTGCGAAGGAGGTAATGTTAAAACGGGTACGTCAGGCATTACTACAAAAAAATGATAATCCCCATCCGAATTTTAAGGAAACTGCTCTTTACCATGATGAAGATGAATTAGTGGATCTTGTTTTTGTGCGTGAATTGACCGCTGCGGGAGGCAAATTTCTATATTGTGATGGCGAGATTGGTCTGATTGAAAATTTGATTTCATTGACCGAAGTAAATAGCATTAAAAATATCTATGCTTGGGAACAAGGTATTCAAAACTTACTCAGTCCCTATGGTTTTCCCTTTTTGAAAACAGAGAAGGATTTTGAATTGGCAAATGCCAGTATCACCTCTTGTGAGGCTTTAATAGCTCGTAATGGAAGTGTTATGGTGAGTAATGCAAATGCTTCCGGACGGCGGTTGAGTATATATCCCCCCATTCATATTGTCGTTGCCAAGGCTTCGCAATTGGTCTGGGATTTGAAAGATGCTTTGGCTTATATGCAGAAACGTTACGGTCAGGAGATTCCGACGATGATTTCCACCATTACCGGCCCGTCCAGAACGGCTGATATTGAGAAGAGGTTGGTTTTGGGAGCACATGGGCCAAAAGAACTTTATGTTTTACTTTTAGAGGATAGATTTTAGAAATTATTATGCTATTAACTTATTTAACCGAAACGCCTGTTGCGAGTATTATCTTCTTTTTTACGATCGCCGTCAGCGTCTATACTTTTTCACATGAACAACTTTTCGGCAAACTGATGTTGCATCCCTACAGTATTGCACGCAACCGCAATGTCTTTACGATCCTGACAAGTGGTTTTGTGCACAAGGATTGGGGACATCTGCTGTTCAATATGCTTACCTTTTACTATTTTGGGTTTGGTTTAGAACGTATACTTGCTGCTGCAAGTCCCTATGGCCATATCTTATTTGCTGTTATTTATGTAGGCAGCTTGATCCTGAGCGATATTCCAACCATCGTACAGCAGAAAAATAATCCAGGTTACTATAGTTTGGGTGCTTCAGGTGCCATCTGTGCGGTGCTGTTTAGTTATATTCTTTTCGACCCTAAAGTGACCATTGGGGTAATGATGATTATTCCTATGCCAGCTTACTTATTTGCATTTCTGTTTTTAGGTTATTGTGTATGGGCGTCCAAAAAGGGACAGGATGGTATTAATCACGATGCCCATTTCTTTGGTGCGCTGTCGGGACTAATCCTGACGATCATCTGTTTTCCATGGGTTATCAAACATTGTCTGGCACAATTCTAAAATTTTCCGTTCCAGGTTTCCCGATCTAAATTTCTGTATTGGATTGCTTCAGCGATATGGTGGTTATCAATTGTTGGGCTATTTTCCATATCAGCGATTGTGCGGGCAACCTTCAGTATTCTATCGTATGCTCTTGCGGATAGGCTGAGACGCTCGATTGCAGTTTTGAGCAATTTCCTTCCGGCTTCGTCAATCTGACATATTTCTCGCGTTAATCGGGTACTCATTTGTGCATTACAATGCACGTCTGGGAAAGATTTAAAACGTTCTTTCTGGATTTCGCGTGTCTGAATGACCCGACGGCGTACCGTGCGGCTATCATCTACAGAGCGTGTCGTACTCAATTCGTCAAATAGCACGGGGGTGACTTCGATGTGCAGGTCTATACGGTCTAAAAGTGGTCCTGATATTTTGCTTAGATAACGCTGGACGGTGTTAGTGCCGCAGATGCATTCTTTCTCGGGGTGATTGAAATAACCACAAGGGCAGGGGTTCATAGCAGCAATGAGCATAAAACTTGCGGGGTACTCGACGGTAAGTTTAGCTCTTGATATCGTAATTTGACGCGATTCCAGCGGCTGACGCATGACTTCGAGGACGCTCCGTTTAAATTCTGGCAATTCGTCAAGGAATAATACGCCATGATGGGATAAAGATATTTCACCCGGCAATGGATTTGAGCCGCCGCCTACCATGGCTACATCGGATATTGTATGATGTGGAGAACGAAAGGGCCGTGCAGTGACGAGGGAATCTTTCGCCTTTAGATTTCCAGACACAGAGTGTATTTTGGTCGTTTCCAGCGATTCGGTCATATTGAGCGGGGGAAGGATCGTTGGTAGTCTTTTTGCCAACATGGTTTTTCCTGCGCCTGGCGGACCTATTAAAATAAGGTTATGTCCACCAGCTGCTGCGATTTCCAGCGCTCGTTTGATATTCTCCTGTCCTTGTACATCAGAGAAATCGACGTCATAAATGGCCGTATCATCCTGAAAAAACGTTTGTATGTTAACTTTTGTAGGCTTGATTGTTACTGTATTGTTGAGGAATTCCACTACTTGGGTCAGATTTTCTACACCAATAACATCGATTTCGGTGACGATAGCTGCTTCTTTTGCATTGGCTTCAGGTAATATTATTCCTTTAAATCCTTCTTTGCGCGCCTGTAATGCAATTGGTAGAACACCACGTATGGGCTTAATACTTCCGTCTAATGATAGCTCGCCTAAGATAAGATAGTTTTCCAGACGGATATTTGTGATCTGCCCGGAAGATGCTAATATGCCTATTGCGATTGATAGGTCATAACTTGAACCTTCTTTACGAATATCTGCGGGTGCCAAGTTGACAACGATCTTTTGGCGCGGCATGTGAAGTTGACAGGAATTAATGGCACTTTCGATACGTCTTAAGCTTTCTTTAACGGCATTGTCAGGCAGGCCGACGATATAATAATGGAGGCCAGTAGATACGATTACCTCGACGGTAATTGTGCAGGCATTTATCCCATAGACGGCGCTGCAATAGGTTTTATTTAGCATAATTTTCATAATCGATTGATTTAAAGATACTAAAAAATTGAGTAAGTTAATAATTGTTGGGTGAGATATTGAAGGCGGATCCAGGATTATCGAAAAAAATGATTATATTGTTAATATAGTTCTTTATTAATAATGGATAAAAAGCATTGTTTGGCAAACGATTTGCTTTGGTAATTGTATTATTAACGAGGACTAGATTCGTCGTAATAGATTTAGAACTTTAAAAGAAAAAGAAATGAATGACACAAGTAAAGTAGCTTTGGCGTTATTGGCCGGTCTTGCCGCGGGTGCAGCTTTGGGAGTTTTGTTTGCTCCAGATAAAGGGTCGGATACAAGAGATAAAATAAATGATTCACTAAGCGATTTGAGTGATGCTATTCGGGAAAGAGCGGAGGAGCAATTTGATCAGTTGAATGATTTCAAAGAGAAAATTGTTTCTACATTGAAGGGTAAGTTAAATCAGGCAGAAGAAGTGCTGGATGATGATATCATCGAACATGCATAGTTCGCAGATTATTCAAAAGAATAATTGGTGTAGAGTACATATTATCAGGCTATTTCGCGAGATAGCTGTTTTACGATAGCTGCGCGCTCTTCATGTGTGTAGAGTAGTGCTGTGTTGCGATTATAAGATACAGCGTTTTCGTTTTTTTAGTTATGGGCTGAAATAGCCTGAATAAATTTTAGATGCATGGAAGAAGAAAAATTTTCACTAAGTGGTACGTTTCAAAAGACTAAGGAGTATATTGACTCCCAATTTAAACTTGTCAAATTAAAAACCATTGAACGGTCTTCTCGTTTAATTGCAAGCTTAGTGGTAGATGCAACTAAGCTTATTTTTACCTTATTTGTTCTGTTTTTCTTATGTTTAGCTCTAGGTTTTTGGCTAGGAGAGTTATTGGGCAGTTATTCATTGGGTTTTTTGGCAACAGCAGGTATCTTTTTAGTGATAATTATCTTAATACGCGTTTTTGAGCCTATACTGGAAGCAAAATTTATGGATCTTTCCATTCGACGTTTTTTGGCTAAATGGAACGATGAAATTGAGGAAGAAGAGGAAGAACTGCATAAAGAAAAACTTGATAGAGAAAGGGCTACAAATGAACAATAAACAGACCAAAATACGGAATTTACAAGAGCTTAAAGCTGAAATATTGCGCTTAAAAACGCTAAAGAATGAGCAGGAGCTATACCTAAAGGCTCAATTTACGTTGCTTAATAATAAAATAGAGGCCCCCATTCGTTTTTTCAATACCTTAAAAAATAATATCCCGGGAGCGAATATTATACAGCAGATGTTTGCCAAGAGTAATAATCCAGATTCTGATTGGTTAACAAAGACTTTACGTATTGGCGTACCGTTTATAATGAACAGATTGTTTCTGAAAAATACAGGGGTTTTTAAAAAGGCGCTCATGCTGCTGTTATCAGAACGGGCGGTTGGGCAAATCAATCAAGATAAAATCAGCGGTCTTATTGGAAAGTTAACGAGTTTTATTCGACCTAAGAAGAAGAAGAAAAATAAATTTGCCCAAACGGAAAATGCTGCTATAAAGGACGAAGTAAATGAATACGGCATCCCTTCTTACAGCGAGACATATTAATGTGATATTGTTTTCGCTATTCGGCTGCTTCTTTTTTCAAAAAATCAGTATAAGCGAGTTGAATGCCCTCCCGAAGGTTAACTTTGTGCTTCCATCCGAGTGCATGTATCTTTGATACATCCATGAGTTTGCGTGGTGTGCCATCGGGTTTGGAACTGTCAAAAGTAATATTACCTGTGTAACCAATTACATCTTTAATCAATTCTGCGAGATCCTTTATGCTTAGATCTTTACCTATACCGATATTGACAAATTGCTTTTCATTGTAATGATTCATTAAAAAGACACAAGCGTCTGCTAGGTCATCAGAGAAAAGAAATTCTCTTAAAGGAGTCCCCGTACCCCAGATAACAACATCATCTCGCTTATTGACTTTTGCTTCGTGGAATCTACGGATCAAAGCTGGTAAGACGTGTGAATTTTGAGGATGATAATTATCGTTGATGCCATATAGATTTGTTGGCATTACGGATATATAATTGCAACCATATTGGTCCCGGAACGCTTCTGCCATTTTTATACCTGCAATTTTGGCGATTGCATAGGGTTCATTCGTTGGTTCTAGGGTGCCCGTCAGTAACATGTCTTCATTTAAAGGCTGGGGAGCCATTTTCGGATAGATGCAGCTAGATCCTAAGAACATTAACTTTTTAATGTTATTGTCGTAGGATGATTTGATGACATTATTTTGGATGGCTATATTTTCATAGATAAAATCTGCGCGATAGGTATTGTTTGCCATAATCCCACCAACCTTAGCGGCAGCGAGAAAAACATATTCAGGTTTTTCTTCGTTGAAAAAGTCAGCTACTGCTTGTTGATTCCGCAGATCTAATTCTTGAGATGTCCTGGTCACGATGTTGCTGTATCCAAGTTCTATTAATTTGCGATGTATTGCTGATCCGACCATTCCTCGATGGCCTGCTATGTAAATTTTAGCGCCTTTTTCCACGATAAGTTATTGAGTCCTGCAAACTTAGATAAATTGCTTTTTATATGCAATATAAATCGCCCGTATGAAAGTGATTTATTGATCGCTCTCTCTTTAGTCTATTCGCTTCATGATTATTCGCCAATCAATGGTATATTTCCTAGGATAAGATTTATTTTTTTAAGCGGGAATATAAGGTTATTTTTGCGGGATATTTATTGAAAATGGGAAAGGACAAACTACGTAAATTTGCTGAAGTTGCTACTTTTGAAAATGTAATCCAACTTGACGCAGGCAAAGAATATAAAGGGAAATGGGCAGAGAAACAGTTTGGTAATAATAATCCGGTTGTTTTGGAACTTGCTTGTGGCAAAGGAGAATATACTGTTAATCTGGCGAGACTGTTTCCGGAGAAAAATTTCATTGGTATTGATTTTAAAGGTAATCGTATTTGGCGTGGTGCTAAAACAGCTTTGGAGGATGGCATTCGGAATGTTGCTTTTCTTCGGATACAGATTGAAACAATCCTTGAATATTTTGCCGAAAATGAAGTTGATGAAATCTGGATTACCTTTCCTGACCCTCAGCCTCAGGATAGCAGAGAGAAAAAGCGGCTGACAGGACCAAAGTTTTTGGAGCGTTATAAATTCATTATGAAACCTGATGGGATGATGAATCTGAAAACAGATAACGACGGCTTTTATGCGTATACGCTGGAGCAGATCGATTTACAGAATCTAAAAAAATATAAAGAGACTACCGATCTTTATCATTCGGATTTAGTGGATAATGTTCTATCAATCAAAACTTACTATGAAAAAAAGTATTTAGCTGATGATAAGAATATCAATTATGTGAAATGGAGTTTCGAAAAAAGCTAATGAACGAATTTATTACATAATAGAAAGTCTAAACGAAAGTTTGGGCTTTTTTTGTTTAGTGGCGATATGACTTATTGCTGTGTTTGTTGGTTGTAAATTGATTTATAGGGCTTTTTGGAGGCCCTTTTTTTGTTCGATGGCAACTTAAATAATTTCGATTTATTTCGTTTTCTAAATATTATTAATTATTTTCGATTTGAAAATTAAAAATAACCAACGAAATATCGCATTAAAGCGAGCCTAATGCATGATAATTCCTTCAAAGTGGATCTCAAAGCATTTTAATTACAATTGAAACCATAATAGTGTGATGAAAAGAAATGCTATTCGAAATAATTGTTAACAAAAAGAAAACATTAAGTTAAAGCAAACTTTTTGTTAGGGATATATTTTTGTGCCAAATTGAAAATTAACAATTTACACCAATAACTATGTTTAGTATTAACCCTATCCAAATTAATCTGCGGCACGCCTCCTCGAAAGTGCTATTTGCGGCTTTAGCAATTGCGTGCAATATGGATGTAGCTAAGGCGATGGTTCCATTAGAACGAGGCCATTGTGTTTTTCATGATTTTAATCAAGGGAAGATTAAGATTAAAGGAAAAGTTGTCGATAATCAAACGAAGGAGCCACTAGCATCTGTATCGATACTTTCAGGTGGAGTGACGAAGGGGTCTACGGATCGTAACGGAAATTTTGAGGTAGATATTGAAGTAGGGGGAAAGATCCGTTTTCAGATGATCGGTTATGAGGCTCAAACGCGAACTTACGAGGCTGCTCAAGGTAATGTCCATATTGGGTTAAACCCAACATCTGAAGCAATTGATGAGGTTGTTGTCACTGCTTTGGGGATTAAACGTGAAGAAAGAGCCTTGGGATACTCAGCAACAGTACTAAAAGGCGATGACTTGACAGGAGCGCTTTCTAACAATTGGATGGATGCATTGTCAGGTAAAGTTGCAGGTGTTAATCTAATGCGATCTAATGCAGGACCAGTAGGTTCGACAAAAATTATCTTGCGTGGGGAAGCAAATCTAAATGGTGATGCTGGAGCGTTAATTGTTGTAGATGGAATTGTGATAAATGGGGGAAGTGGTAGACGTGTAGGAGGATCTTCAGGCTCTGTTTACGGCACAGGTTCAGATAACATGCCCGCCGACTACGGGTCAGGTATGGATGACATAAATCCGGAAGATATTGAAAATATTACCGTTCTGAAAGGTCCGGGCGCTGCGGCACTTTACGGTCAGCGTGGGGCGAATGGAGCAATTATTATAACTACGAAGTCTGGAAAGAAGGGAAAGGGATTAGGTATTACTCTTAATAGTAATACAGCATTTGAATCGGTCAACCGCTGGCCAGATTTTCAGTATGAATATGGGCAAGGGACTGGCGGAGCTAATTATTATTCCTTCGGAAGTTCAGCTGATGGAAATAGTACGGGGGGGACTAGCTCCGCTTATGGTCCAAAATTTGATGGGCAATATTTTTTTCAGTATGATCCGCTAACGCAAGGCCAGGGTACCGAACGTACGTTATGGCAACCCTATTCAAATAGTAAAGAATTCTTCCAAACAGGAAGAACATTTACAAATTCACTAACAATAGACGGAGGTTCGGAAAAAACATCTGCACGGTTTTCTTATACTGATGTTCGAAATAAATGGATCACTCCAAATACGGGTTTCGATAAGACTGCATTCGCACTGTCGGCAACTTCAAAAATTTCAGACAAGTTAACCATAAATGCAAAGATTAATTACAATAGACGGTGGTCTGATAATTTGCCTGGAGCTGGATATGGCAATCAATCACTGATGTATTGGTTTATTTTTTGGCAACCTAATGCTGACTATAACTGGCTGCGCAATTATTGGAAGCAGGGATTGGAAGACAAAGCCATCCAATATCCATTTAGTTCATATCCTGAAAATCCATTTGCAATATCTCATGAGTTTATTAACAGGAATGATCGTAATACATTTACGGGTAATGCATCGGCCAACTATCAATTTAACAAAGAGCTCAGTTTAATGGTGCGTTCATCATTAGATTTCTTTGTTGAAGATCGTGCGCAAGAAAGACCATATGATTCTGGGACGAAGCTACCTGAAGGTAGTTATCGTTCGCAATCTTTGTTCTCAAAGGAAACAGTATTGGACTTTCTATTAAAGTATGAAAAGGATCTAAAAAGAGATATTAAATTCTCAGCTACGCTTGGCGGGAGTACACTACACAATCATTATAAAAGGGAGGCATATACTGCAGATGGCCTGACCTACCCAGGGGTATATAATTTGGCCAATAGCAAGTATGGCGTAATCTCCGATCAAAAGTTTTATAAGTTTGTCACTAATAGTGCGTATGGAATGGTCACAGCTTCTTATAAGAATTTTCTTTACTTAGATGCGACTGGACGGATGGATTGGAATAGTACTATGGCTACACCGGTTAACTCGCAAAAAAAATTGGGATTAATCTATCCTGCATTAAATGGTAGTTTTATTCTTTCTGAAGTTGTGAAATTGCCCAAAGTCATTAATTATGCAAAATTGAGAATTTCAGTTGCTGAAGTTGGAAACGGAGGTCAAGATCCTTATATGCTACAGCAATTGTATGAACGAGGTAATGGATTATTACCTGGTTCTGTTACCGCGTCAAGTCTATTGAAGAATCCCAATTTACAACCATTAAAAACGAGGTCTTATGAGGTTGGGACTGAAGCAAAGCTTTTCAAGAATAAATTAAACTTTGATCTAGCATTATATAGTTCAAAAACCTTTAATCAGCAACTAAATCGTTCATTAGATCCGTCATCCGGTTACAGGACGTTTAAGACTAATATGGGGGCGGTTCGAAATCAAGGTATTGAAGTGTCGGTGAATACCAATCAGATTAATCAAAAAGATGGTTTCAGGTGGTCAAGTTTAGTTACCTATACAGCGAATCAAAACAAAATAGTTGATTTACCGGATTCGTCATTGGTATTACAATATCGGTCTGTAGGTTCAGGGCAGATCGTTGCAAAACAAGGTGGAAGTATGGGGGATCTTTATGGGATAGGCTACGAGAGAGCTCCCGATGGTCAGGTTATCTACGATCCATCGACGGGATATGCCAAATTAACGAGTAATATTATTTATTTAGGTAACACACTACCCAAAGGTAAAATTAGTTTTGGTAATACTTTTGGCTATAAAAACTTCAATTTAAATGTTCTTTTTGACACGCAATGGGGGGGTGTGGGACATTCACTTACCCACTACAAATTAGCAGAACAGGGTAAAACCAAGAATACCTTGCCAGGTCGTTATAGTGGGATAATTGGCAATGGCGTTATTGATAACGGCGATGGAACATATCGAAAAAATGATGTTATTGCCACTAATATTGACGAGTATTATCGCTCTCACTTTGGGCAGGATAATGCAGAAGGAAGTACCTATCCAACTGACTTTATTAAATTCAGAGAAGCGAGGCTAGATTATTCTTTCAACAAGAAAATTATATCAAAATATGGCTTACAGCGCGTGACAGTAGGATTGTATGGTCGTAACTTATTTATATGGTCTAAGTGGCCCGCTTTTGATCCTGAATTTGGAACCTTGGATAATGGGGATATCGTCAAAGGATTTGAGATTGCTCAATTTCCTTCCACCAGAACTTATGGGTTTAACTTAATTGTTGGTTTTTAACATCTGATAGTCATGAAGAATTTTAAAATAATATTAATTGCAATTCTTGTAGTAGGATTAATGCAATCCTGTACAAAGAATTTCATAGAGACCAATACGAACCCGAATGAAACAGAAAATGCATATCCTTACCAATTTATGGCAAGCGCATTTATTAATTCGGTTTCTGCAAATATGAGCAGAAATAGGTCATTTAATAACGAATTAATGCAGGTTACTGTTTCAATTGGGGATGGGGATGGAAAAGTATTTCGCTATGACTTTAGAAGGAGTTGGGCAGACTACATCTGGGGCGCACATTATTCGGAGATTACAAACTTCAAGGAAATGTATAAAAAGGCGATAGAGCCGGTCACTTTCAATAGATCCTATCAGGCTATCGCTATTATTGGTCAAGTATGGCTTTATTCTATTTTGACAGATATGTATGGGGATATCCCTTATTCGCAGTCTAACTTGGCGGGAGATTCACTGATAGTAGAGCCGAAATTTGACAAACAAGAAGATATTTATTTTGATATGTTGCAAAGGTTGGACTCTGCAAATACGTTACTTCAAATAAAAGCGACTACCGAAACAATTGATGCGACTAATGACCCAATTTATAGAGGTGATTTGGTTAAATGGAGGAAGTTTAATAACTCTTTGTTTTTAAGGTTGTTATTGCGTGTCGCTGATAAAAAAAGCCTTCATCAGGAATATGTGTTGGACAAAATTAAAACGATTCTTTCGACTGAAAAAGATCGTTATCCCATCATGGCTAGCAACGATGACTCTGCAATTTTACGATGGACGAACGATGGAGCATATGTCTCGCCTTTCAAGTCAACCCGCGCACAGGATTTTAGAGCAGTTGCGTTGTGCTCTTTTTTCTTAGATTATTTAAGGGATACAAACGATCCTCGTATTGATATTCCAACCTATGGAACAGCAGGAATTAATCGAATGGGAATTGCTCCTGTCTCAGGTAATTATGTGGGTGTTCCTAGTGGATATGCAGCTGGATCAGAAGATTATTCTAAAATGTCCTATTTCTATTCTTTTGATCAAAACAATGGGGTTAATAGTTTGCAGACGGAGCCAATAACTGGTATGATCATGCCTTTTGCTGAATTGCAATTTATCAAAGCAGAAGCGGTATTAAAGGGATGGATTGAAGGGAATATAGAAGATTATTTTTACAGTGGAGTTGAAAATAATATAAAATTATGGATACCAACTTGGACAGTAACTGCGAAAGAGCATTTAGAGAAATCAGATAGAGAATGGAAAGATAACGTACCGTTTGCTGAAAAGATGGAACAAATTCACTTTCAAAAATACCAAGCATTATTTATGGCTGATATGCAACAGTGGTATGAATATCGCAGAACAGGACATCCTATATTGCCAAAAGGTAAGGGGTTACAAAATAATGGAGAAATGCCAGCAAGGATGTATTATCCAGTGATTGTGCAATCGGCTAATCCGACGAATTATAAACTTGCTGTCCAGCAACAAGGACCAGACGAAATTAATACCAAAGTTTGGTGGCAAAAACCTTAATTAAGAAGACATGACAAAGCATATATTTTTTTTAATAATAGTAGTTTTTGGAGTATTCAGCTTCAGTTCCTGTAAAAAAGACAGTCCTAGTTACCCTGGAGGTGAAGTTAGCGCTTACATTGGGATTTATGACGTGCGTACACTATTCAAGGGAACTCCAATTGAGTTGAATTTAGAGACTCTGGGTGGATCTTCAAAAATAACAGGGATTGTTACTTCAGATCATAGCGCAGGTAATTTACCGCATGGTGTGTTAGTGCTTCAGGATCGTAGGAGATTGGATTTATTGCGCGGAATTTCAATTCAAATGGGAGAAAAAGCCAACGAGTATTCTCCAGGCGATTCTATTGTAGTAGATTTGATAGGAGGAAAATTGCAGCGGTTAAATGGAATATTGCAGATAACAGATATTTCCAGTAATAAAATTGAAAAAATTTCTGATGGAAATCGCTATCAGGCGCTCCGCGTTACCGCTGATCAAATTTTGAAAGAGCCAACAAAATATGAAAGTACTTTAATTGTTCTTGTTAAGGGGGGATTTAGTTATACCCCAAGGGAAGGTCAAATACTTTCTGGTGATCAAAAAATAAATGACGGTTTCGGTTTTATTACGGTAAGAACTAATCCCGAATCTGAATTGGCGAATTTGCCTCAATATAAAATGGCGAACTATCTGGGAATATTATTTAACGAGGTATCAGGAGATAGTCTTATTCCTTATCAGTCCCTTAGAACAAAATCTGATCTTGTACAGATTAGGTCGGAATACAAAACACCTAAGGTGGTTGTAACGGGGCTTCTGAATGATCCTAGCGGCTCAACAGATGCAAACTATGAGTATATGCAGTTTTTAGCAACGGAGGATATTGATTTTTCCAAAACACCGTTCAGTGTTGTTACAACAAATAATGCAAATGCATCAACTCCTACCGGTATACCAATTAACGGTTGGGCCACAGGTGGCTTAAGGACTTACAAAATTAATCTGATAGTTGGTTCTGTAAAAAAAGGACAGTTTTTCTATGTAGGTGGCACAAATAAGTTAATTGCTGGTGAGAAATCTACGAGTATATCCGACGCACATTGGGTTGCCAATTACGATTATGCTAACAAAGCGGGATATGACTTCGGGACGAAAACTGGCAATTTACTCGCCAACAGCGGAAATGCTTTTGGAGTAGCTGTTTTTTCAACAATTCAAGTAACAGCTACAACTATTCCAGAGGATTTGGTATTTGTGAGTACAGGAGGGTCTCTAGTAAGTGCCAATGCTGGGTATCGTATCGCTAACACTGATTTTTATGATATTGTTAACCCGGTTACCTTAACTAATCAGCCATTCTATAGAAATGGAGATAATACCAAGGCATTTGTGTACGCATCTCCGTCGGCGGATACCTTTATTCAATTTAATGGGGAATTTAATATGACACTAGGAAGGTGGACAAAATCCCGCGTGCAAAATAATGTTTTGTTAACAAAAGAGTCTAAACTACAGGAGGTTGAAAATGAGTTGTCGACAAAGCTAGTTGAATAATTCGATTTGTAATAAAATACATTTAAAGCCGTTAATAGTTATTGTTAGCGGCTTTCTTATCATCATGCATTTTCTTAACTCACCGAAAAAATCGTTATCTTCATTATATAACTATAAACGAAGACTTATGAATTTAACAGATTTAGTTACAGGTGGAGTAGGTTCCAAAGTGATAGAGACTATTTCAAAAATAACTGGTGTCAGTGAATCTAAAGCAAAATGGATTGTAGCGGCAGCAGTTCCCTTGATGATTGCAGCACTGAATTACAACGCGAAAAACAAAGGGCAGGCAGAAAATATTGACAATGCTATTGATCAGCATAGCAATAGCGGGATACTCGATAAAATTGGCGATCTATTTGGACAAGGAGGAGCGGAGCAGAATGGTTCTGAAGATGGCAATAAAATTGTTAACCATATGTTTGGTCAAAATACCGAAGTAGTAACCCAGAATATTGCGGATAAAGCAGGCTTGAGTTCCTCACAGGTAACAGGGGTACTGGCCACGCTGGCCCCTATCGTAATGGGATATTTAGGGCAACAAAAGCAGGCTTCAAGTGGCGGTGGTATTGGCGATCTGATCGGTTCTGTGCTAGGAGGTGGAACACAACAGAATACAGGTGGCGGTATGTTGGGGGGTATTTTGGGCTCTTTTTTGGGCGGTGGTCAAGAAGAACAAGCGCAAACAACGGAGCAGCCCACAGCGGGCGGTAGCATTACGGACATGTTGGGTGGACTAGCAGGCAGTTTTTTTGATAAAAATAACGATGGACAGGCGAAGGGCAATATTCTTGATTCAATCGCCGGTATGTTTGGAAAATAAGCTGTGTTAAGCTATTATTTTGTTTTGGAAAAGCGAGCATGAGCTTAAGCGGAGATGATACAGATTCTAAAAAGTATGAGGTCGGAAGTTCTACACTTCCGACCTCATGCTTTTTGTCCAATTCGTATTAATCTTCGACCGATACTTTCGGTGGGAAATTTTTATGTTTTCTTTTGCTGATTTTATCAATATTGACGGGTTGAGGTACCTTGACATAATATCCTGTTCCGTCATATTCACGTTTATTTGGGTTCTCTTTACATGCTGTCGAGCAGCATCCGTCCATCTCCCAGCCGCACTCATCACACTGGGTGAAATGCTCATTACAAGTCGGGTTGGCACAGTTAATCATCTTCGTTGTATGCTTGCCACAATTAAAGCAAGTCGATACAACCGATGGGTTGACAGAGTTGATATCCACTGTAACACGGTTGTCGAAGACGTAGCATTGGCCCTCGAAATCCTCGCCACCAGCTTCTTTTCCATATTTAATAATACCACCATGTAATTGATAAACATCCTCGAATCCTTCTTTTAATAAAAGAGCAGATGCTTTTTCACATTTAATTCCTCCTGTGCAGTAGGTTAATATTTTTTTGCCTTTATACTTTTCAAGCTCTTTGATTTTTTCCGGGAACTCGCGGAAGTTTTCAATATCTAAAGTAACAGCATTTTTAAAATGACCAACATTGTGCTCGTAATTTGAACGTACATCCAAGACAACAACATCCTCTTGATCTTTCATCGCCAAGAAATCCTTGGGTTCGAGGTGAACACCTGTTTGACGGTTGGGGTCAATTTCTTTCGGATCACGCAACCCAGAGTGAACAATCTCGGCTTTATAACGGCAGTGCATTTTAATGAATGACGGTTCTTCGACATCGTCAATTTTAAATTCCGTTTTGTTAAAACGTCCATCCGCATAAATTGCATCCATGTAGCTTTTACACGCTTCAATAGTGCCGGAAACAGTTCCATTAAGACCCTCATCAGCGACAATGATACGACCGACTAGGCCCAGTGATTTACAAAATTCTAAGTGATCTGATGCAAATTTTTCGGCATCCTCGATAGGGCTGTAGCAATAGTACAGCAAAGTTTGATATTGTGTCATGATATTCATTGATACCGCTGCAAACGGCGTTTAATGCTAAAAATAAATTCTATGCAAAGCTACGAAAAATAATAAATGGAATAAAATGACCCTCGTCACCTTTTCTTCAAAGGTTCGAGGAGATACTCCAGACCGTTGAGTTTTATTTCATAGAGTGTCGCTAACTGTTGACCTAGTTTTCCCTTCGGAAAACCTTTTTGGTTGTACCAGACCAAATATGGCTCAGGAAGATTACATAAGGTGTATCCCTGGTATTTGCCAAACGGCATCTTGACTGTAACAAGCTCGGTTAAAATTTCAGGATTTAACATTAGTCTTGAGGTTTTCCATAATTAAGACGGTGCCATATGGCTTTTAGTGCAATAATCCCATGGTTGAATAGATTAGGAATAGCCCCATAGTAGTGTTTGAAAATAGCAAAACGCTCTTTCAAAGATTCCTTATGTTTTTGCTTTGACATTCCACCAACAAGATAGCGGGCCACATATTGCTGTGCATTAACTGATTTTTTTGACTTTTTGGCACAGCGAATAACCCAGTCAATATCGGCGCATAATTTATAATTGAGATCGTATGGCTCGGCTATGTCACGCTTGATATAGATGGCCTGATGGCATATATTCATACCATAGCGAAAGCTTTTCCAGTTAAAATAAGCTGGGACTTTATGTCTCCGTTCACCAACAATATTTCGATGTTCGTCTACAAGTATAGTTTCGCCATAAAGAATATCGGCGTTGTCACTCAGTTTAGCAAGGTTCTCAATGCTGTTGAGATCATATATTTCATCACCGGAATTTAGAAAAAGAACATAATCACCTGTTGCTAGGGCCAACCCTTTATTCATCGCATCATAGATGCCCTTATCTTTCTCGGATAACACGACAGAGATCTTATTGCTATATTTTTGGATGACATCTAATGTACCATCGGTTGATTGTCCGTCTATCACAATATACTCTATATTGTCATAGCTTTGATTAACAACAGATTTAAGGGTGTATTCTATGTCACGCACATTGTTGTAAACGACAGTTATAATCGAAAATTTAGGATGAGCAGACATGTTTCTTTATGTATTGAATGTGTTTATTTTCTTTTTAAAGAATCGGATGGCACGGTTGAACAACGATCCTTTGCGATGTGCATAAAAATGCTTGATGGCTTCGTAAGCTTGTTTGTTTTCTGAAATTTCCGTTGGAAAATACGCTACAGGATGTTCAGCTAGTGAAACCTGATAAGTTGATTCAGAAGCTGTATGTGTGCCCGAACCGTCGTTCCCAATATTCTGGGTCATCGAATTCCTAGGATACAAAACTAACCCATTTTTTCTGAATATGGAAGCATACCAGCGGATCGCCCAGGAGTTGATCTTTCCCGCCTTCAATTCCCGTACTTGTTTCCAAAAGTTTTCTTTACCCTCTATACTAAACTGATGGATCTGCGCTGCTGTAAAATCCGATACAATTTCATCAATGTTTGGGTTGAAATATTGCCAGGCGCGATCCCAGGTTGCCCAACCCCAACTGTTTGCCACTCGGAAAAAGAACGTCTCTGGCAGCTTATTTAAATCCTTTACCGGATAACTGTAGCCACTGATTTCCATGACCTGTTCTTGATCTTTATACCGCTCCAATGCTTTGTTAAAATAATCCAGGGCAAAAACTGAAGTTTCTAGATCGTCTTCTAAGACAATAATCTTTCCATGCGTATTGACCACTTTCGTAACACCGTCAATTACATTCGCTGCCAGACCCCAATTTTCTTTTCGTTCTACGATAATCACCTCTTTAAATTTCCAGACCCTATTGATAATTTTTCGCACTTCATCAACTGCTTGAACAGATTTTTCATTTTTTGCAGCATCCGAATAGATGTAAAGTATAGTTTGGTCTGCCTGTTTATTTTTTTCTAATGCTGTAAGCGTTCTTATCGTATGATCAGGACGATTATAGACAAAAAGTATGACTGGAGCAATACTGTTCATGTGTCAAAAGATTGTGTTGAATGCTTTCTTGTTGGCCTGACGAGTCCGATAAACAGCACTCGTTTTTCCAAGTAATCTAAAAACAATAGTTAAATAGCTCTTTGCTTCAAAAAGATCTCCTTTAAAAAATGAAGATGCCATTTTCTTCAGGCTTGCCAATACCGCCATCGAAAAAGCTTTTACAAAAGTATAATTGATATTGCAATATTCAGTCAGATGATAGACAAATTCGCTTTTCATAAAAGCTTTGCGGTCTGTTTTGCGTTGCTGCCTATCGTGATAAGCCTTGGCTTCTTCAGCCAGAACAATGTTTAATCCGTAGTAATTGATGCGGTTGGCATAATCCTTATCTTCCCCATAATGAAAAAAGATCGGTGCGAAACCACCGACTTTTCTGATAACTGTGTTGGGGATCAACCAAAAGGCGGCATTGACAAAAGGACAGATCCGATAGGAATTTTTGGTGATGGCATCTTTTGTGTACTCAGCAAAGCCATGGTCCAGTGTAGCTTCTGTACCGTCGTGGTGAATCGGTGAAATAATGCCGATATTGTCTGTATTTACCTTGATTAAATTGGCGATACAGTTCCGATCCACCCAGGCATCCTGGTTGACCAAAAAAGCATAATCATATTCTTCTTTCAAAATAATTTCGAGGCCTATGTTGTTAGCTTTTCCAAACCCTAAATTTTCAGTACTTTCTATTAACCTTACTGTTGGATAATTTTCTTTGATGATCTGTGTTGTATTATCTGCAGAATTATTATCGATAACCAGAATATCTGTTGGATAAGTCGATGCCACAAGGCTAGGTAAGCACTTGTGGATCCAGGGCTCAAAATTATAAGAAACGATAATCGAGAGTATCTTAGCCATTTATTTTTTTCGGATAACTTTGATGAAATAGTGAGAGAGCTCTAATAGAATACCTGGTTTAAAGATTCTATTAACGATGATGTAGATGCATACAGCAGCTCCAATTGTACTGACAAACCGAAGATAGAGGTTAGGAATAGCGGCGGTGGCGTAATGAGCTGCTAGGCAGCTGATGGTTGCCAATAGTGCATAAGCAAAAATATCCCCTAGAAGGTAACGGAATGAATAGTTCATATACGGTTTGGCTGATGCATACCAAACGAATATCCAAAGCGCGTTTAATCCCGAGGTTAATCCAATGAGCAGTTCTAAACCTAATGATTTGCCAAAGAAGAGAATAGCGATTTGGAGCAAACCAAAAATGACTATATTCCGCATATAAACTTGAGGTTTTCCCTTGCTAATGATGAGGTTAGAAAAAACGTTGCTAACAGAATCAAATGCCGCTCCAATACAAAATATTTGAAGAAATATGGCACTTTGCGCCCATTTGTCGGTGATTGCAATCGAAATGAAATCCTGTGCTACAGTGGTTAAACCCAATAACATGGGAAATGCCAAAAAAGCAGTAAAAGAAATCAGTTTGCGAAACACCCTTACTTGCCTGTCTTTATCATCTTCTATCTCCTTTAAAATGGGCTGGGTCACATTATTGACCATATTGGTTAATATATTCTGGGCCATGATGCTCCAGCGATTTGGATTAACCGTGTAACCTAATTCTCCTGCAGTATAATGGCGTCCTAAGATTGCCGCATAGATATTTTTATTCAGGTTGATAAAGATGTTGGTAACCAGTATTTTACTGCTAAATCCTAAAATGTCACGAATGGGTCGGAAATCGAATTGAAAAGTTGGCCTAAATTTGGAAAAATACCAGAATCCGAGCATATTAAAGCCACTGTAGGATACAATTTGAATAGCGTACGCCCAATAAGCATAATCTTTATAAGCAAGATAAACCCCGACCACATTGGATACAATAAGTGCAAAAGTGCCCGTAACAACGCGTTCTTTTATTTTTAGATTCCTAAAGAGGTAGGCGTTATGGGCGATACCAAAACTTCCTAGCCAAAAGGACAAAAAGGTAAACCTGCTTAGTTCTATAAGTACTGGTTGGTTATAATATAGAGCGATAAGGGGAGCTGCGAAAAATAAAACAATATAGATGAATGTTCCAATCCCTACACTTGTCCAGAATACAGCGTTATAATCCTTATGTTCGACCTGCTTTTTATTGACGATACCGTAAACAAACCCACTTTCTTGAAAGGCAGAAGCGAGAACGGAAAAGATAGTGATCATCGCTACTAAACCGTAATCTTCCGCTGTTAGTTTACGATTTAGTAGGATACCGAAACCAAATCCCAAAAACTGCTGTATGATGCTGGCCATGCCACCCCATAAGAGTCCTTTTGTCGTTTTTGATTTTAAAGAGTCATTTTCCTGATGAGATGACATGCTAAATTAAATGAGCGGCAATATTAAAGTATTGCAATTGTATTCGCAAATTCTTTTAGGGAAACATCAGTCGGATTGACATCGGTAATCAAATAAGAGATATCCCTTAAAGGGACGACTTTCATTTTCTGAACAGAATTTAATTTTTCAGCGATACTCAGAATAGCTACCTTTTTTGAACATTTAATCATGGCGCGTTTGATTTGTACCACTTCCCAGTCCGAGTCAGTAACCCCGTCTTCTACGGAAAGAGAATTTGTTCCCAACAAACAAAGATCGACTTTAAGATCGGCCAATTCATTGGCCACTTGAGCTCCAGAAACAATGTTTGTGTTGCGTGAAAGCTTTCCGCCGACCAAAATGACTTCCAGGTTTGGTTTTTCTGCCAGTTCTAATGCAACTAACGGGCTTATGGTGAAAAATGTACACTGAAGGTGATCGGGTATTGTTCTTGCCAATTCAATTAAGGTTGTCCCGCCGCCGACTAAGACTGTCATGCCATTTGAGATTAATGTGCTTGCTTTCTTGGCAATTTCTTTTTTTGCTTCCTTGGCATACACATTCCCATCCTGGAAGGGAAATTGAAAAGATTTGGATAATGCTCCACCATAGACTTTTAAAACTTTACCGTTCTCGGCGAGTTCGTTTAAGTCTCGTCTAATTGTATCCTCAGATACATTCAGCTGGACACTTAGATCTGAAGATAAAACTTTGTTATGTAGGTTAATCTGATGTATAATGAATGCTTGTCTTTCTTCCTTTAACATTGGTCTGTGGTTTTTAATCGGAATTTAAAAATTAATTGAAAAAATCACTCTAAATGTAGTGAAAATTATTCTTCCTTTTTATCAATTTTTGTTAAGCCAGCTTTAAACCGTGGTTTGAAGCCCGTGGGTTTACTGGTTGCAGTTTGCTGTTCTTCAGTGCTACGGTTTTCGGGCGCTTCGGGCGCTATTGCCGGAGTCTGCTGTGTGTCTGAATCGTCGTTTTTTTGTTCCGCATTTACGACTTCTTCTGACTTGACTTCGGCTTTCGGTGCGGCCTGCGGCGCTTGTTCGGAAGTTTCTGTTTTCGTCACCCCCGCTTTAAACCTCGGCTTAAATCCTGTTGGTTTGTTGGCAACAGGTTCTTGGGTATCCGAATTGTTATTTTCTGGTTCAGCGTTTATAGTTGTTTCTGAACTGATTTCCCCTATTGGTGCGGCCTGCGGCGCTTGTTCGGAAGTTTCTATTTTCGTCACCCCCGATTTAAACCTCGGCTTAAATCCTGTTGGTTTTGGTGCCGATGGAGTAGCTTTGTCAGTTGTTTCTTCGGATGCAGGAGTAGTTGCTGCTGTGTCAGGAGGTTTAGTGACTCCGGCTTTAAACCGCGGTTTGAATCCTGTTGGTTTGTTGGCAACAGGTTCTTGGGTATCCGAATTGTTATTTTCTGGTTCAGCGTTTATAGTTGTTTCTGAACTGATTTTATCTATTGGTGCGGCCTGCGGCGCTTGTTCGGAAGTTTCTGTTTTCGTCACCCCCGCTTTAAACCTCGGCTTAAATCCTGTTGGTTTTGGCGCCGATGGAGTAGTTTCGTCAGTTGTTTCTTCGGATACAGGAGTGCTTGCTGCTGTGTCAGGAGCTTTAGTGACTCCGGCTTTAAACCTAGGTTTGAATCCTGTTGGTTTTGGCGCCGATAGAGTAGTTTCGTCAGTTGTTTCTTCGGATACAGGAGTGCTTGCTGCTGTGTCAGGAGCTTTAGTTACTCCGGCCTTGAATCTCGGCTTAAATCCTGTAGGAGCAGAGTCAGTCTCAGTTTTAGCAGAATCAGGTGCTTCGGTGGTTTTACCCTCATCAACTGCAGGTGTAATTGCAGCTTTGAACCGAGGTTTGAAACCCGCCGGCTTTATCGCCTTCGAACCAGAAGTCTCCGTTGGAGTATCAGTCACGGCCTGTTTTACTGCAGGTTTTGCGGCTGGAGTTTCTTCCTCTTTCAGGTGGAAGCTTTTTCGAAGCTTATTGAACCAGAACTTCTTGCTGTGGTCAAAGCTTTTTTCTCCCATCGCAGAATAATGTGCTTTGAACTCCTCAAATAAAGGTTTATCTGCAGCTTGTAAAGCTTTTAAATCAATTTTCTTTTTTATGAAAAATTCTTCAAAAGTCATTCTGATACGAGTTTGATTTAGTCTATTACAAATGTAGTAATTTTTCTGACGGGGCTAGACGGTGTTTTAAACAAAAAAGAGCGACTAGCGCTCTTTTTTGTTATTTGACAGATTCCTTAACTATGCCATATTATGGTAAACAGCTTGAACATCATCATCTTCTTCGATTTTATCAATCATCTTTAAGACATCCGCTGCTTGTTCTTCGGTAATATCTGAATGCGATAAGGCGATGCGTTCCAATTTCGCAGATTTCACCTCAATTCCTTTCTCTTCCAGTAATTTTTGCATATTACCAAAGTCTTCAAAAGAAGTTTGAACGACAGCAACATCATTGCCCTCTTCATCAGATTCCACGTATAATTCTTCTAAGCCCCCATCGATCAACTCTAATTCCAACTCTTCTAAGTCCAGTTCTTCTGTTGCAGCAAAACGGAAAATGGATTTGCGGTTAAAAATAAAATCCAGTGATCCTGTTTTTCCCAGTGAACCGCCAGCTTTCGTAAAATAGCTGCGAATGTTTCCTACAGTTCGGTTGGTATTATCGGTAGCAGTTTCAATTAAAACAGGTACACCATGAGGGCCATAGCCTTCGTATACATATTCTTCATAACCCTTGGAATCTTTCTCTGAAGCGCGTTTGATTGCAGCTTCAATACGATCCTTGGGCATATTAACAGCCTTGGCATTGTGTATTGCTGTACGAAGTCTCGAGTTGGTTTCGGGATGAGGGCCGCTTTCTTTAACCGCCATAGCGATTTCTTTACCTAAACGTGTAAATTGAACGGCCATTTTGGCCCAGCGTTTGAATTTCCGCTCTTTTCTGAATTCGAAAGCTCTTCCCATTGTTATATTTTGTTTTTAAGATTTTCAATCATGTCGACCGTCATCTTTTGGATGTCAAATTCTGGCGTCCAGTTCCAGTCTTTTCTTGCATAGGAGTCATCTAGACTAGCAGGCCATGAATCGGCAATCTGTTGTCTCGGATCGTTCTCTACGTAAGAGATTGCAAAATTAGGAAGAATTTTTTTAATTTCTTGTGCAAGTTCTTTTGGAGTAAATGTGATACCTCCAAGATTATAACTGTGGCGAATGCTTAGTCTTTCTTTTGGTGCATCCATTAATTCGAGTGTACCCCGAATGGCGTCCTCCATGTACAACATCGGTAATGCTGTGTTTTCAGATAGGAAGCAAGCATAGGAACCGGTTTTTAATGCTTCATAAAAAATGTCTACCGCATAATCCGTTGTACCGCCCCCTGGTTCAGTTTTCCAAGAAATGATGCCGGGATAACGGAGGCTGCGAATATCAAGACCACGATGTTCTTGATACCATTCAATGAGGCGCTCGCCTGCAAATTTGCTGATACCATAAATTGTGTTTGGATCCATTACACAATATTGTTCGGTATTATTTTTTGGAGAATGCGGTCCGAAAACGGCAATTGAGCTTGGCCAAAATATCTTCGAAACTTTATAGCTCACAGCTAAATCAAGAACATTTAATAAGCCATTCATATTCAATTCCCAAGCTTTTTCAGGGTACTTCTCTCCTGTAGCCGAAAGCATAGCCGCTAGTAGGTATACTTGAGTAGGTTTATATTGTTGAAATAATTTCTCAAGTCCATTTTTGTCAAGAACATTAGCGATTTCGAAATTTTCGTCAGGGCTTTTAATCTGTGGTTCTCTAATGTCAGTGGTTACAACATTCTCTGCACCAAACTTTTTGCGCAATGCGATAGCTAATTCTGTGCCGATCTGGCCATTTGCACCAATGATAATAATGCTTTCTTTCATTTGTAAGTTTAATTTATGAAGCTACTACTTTTACCATCTTGAGTATCCATGCTCAACAGTATAAAGGAATCGCTCCGCTCATTTGTTCCCATCGATTAGGACAGGATCTAGCCTGACATAATTTACGTTTCATCGTGTAATGAAAATGAAATTTCAACCATGGCGGTTTATGATGCAAATATAAAGGCTTTTCAGTATCTATCAACTGCGGGATGCTGGATGATGTGTGTAAAAAACGTTAATTTATAGACTCTTGGGGCTGTTTTTATGAGATTTTAAACTGTTTCAATCGTTTGTTCTTTTTTTTTGAATAAGCAGCGAAAATTTTTACTTTTTTTGAATTGCTTTAATATTAATTTTTATCGGCTGGTAAGTGATGTAGAGATCGTTCTTCGGCAATTAGCGCCAATAAACTCTAAATGTTGTGACATTTTTATTAGAGGGACTAATATTTTGTTATTTTAATAGTGAAATTGCTGAATATTTTTTAAATTTGAAGAATTCATTCTTCGAGAATCAACTAAAACAAAATCAAATAACAAATTTTATATACACAATTTAAACACAGACAAAAATGAAAGTGGCAGTAGTCGGCGCAACAGGCCTTGTAGGTACTGAAATGCTAACCGTGTTGGCGGCGCGAAATTTCCCAGTAACAGAATTAATTCCAGTAGCTTCAGAGCGTAGCAAGGGTAAGGAAATTGAATTCAAGGGAAAGAAGTATAAGGTGGTGACTCCATCTGAGGCTATTGCTTTGAAACCTGATGTTGCTTTGTTTTCCGCTGGCGGTGATACATCGAAAGAATTTGCTCCTAAATTTGCTGAAGCTGGAATTACGGTGATCGACAATTCTTCGGCTTGGCGTATGGATCCTACAAAAAAACTGGTAGTTCCGGAAGTAAACGGTGATGTGTTATCTGCTGACGACAAGATTATTGCAAATCCAAACTGTTCGACGATACAAATGGTAGTGGCATTGAAGCCATTACACGATAAATATAAAATTAAGCGTGTGGTAGTTTCGACCTACCAATCTGTGACAGGTACGGGTGTAAAAGCCGTCAACCAATTAATGGATGAGCGTGCCGGAAAAGATGGTGAGAAAGCTTATCCTTATCAGATTGATCTCAATGTAATCCCTCATATTGATGTTTTCCAAGAAAACGGCTATACAAAAGAGGAGATGAAAATGATTCTTGAAACAAATAAAATCATGCGTGATGATTCTATTAAAGTCACTGCAACGACAGTGCGCATACCTGTAATGGGTGGACACTCTGAGTCGTTGAATATCGAATTTGAAAATGACTTTGATTTGAATGATGTACGTGCAGCTTTAGCGGCACAAAGCGGTTGTATCGTTGTTGACGATCCATCTTCACTGCAATATCCGATGCCGAAAGATGCACATGGTAGAGATGAAGTGTTTGTAGGACGTATCCGTCGCGATGAATCTCAACCAAATACCCTTAACATGTGGGTAGTAGCGGATAACTTACGTAAAGGTGCTGCAACCAACGCCGTTCAAGTAGCCGAGTTATTAGCTGAAAAAGGATTGATCTAACTCAAGTAGATTCCATAATAAATATGGAGCCCTCATGATAACGTTCATGGGGGCTCTTTTTTATAAGCTATTAATAATTTAGGGCACTTACTGGTTGACTCTGAATCGTGTCCTAAAAGATTACGGCATCAATGTGCTGGGCTTGATAGAAAACTCAATCTTATCATTTAATGGGGAGTATGCTTCTTTACTTTGCTCTTCGAGTCGATCCGGAAACAAGATCCCGAAGAGATGATCGGTTTCGTGTTGAAAAATAACAGCAGTAAAGCCTTCGATATTTTCTTCGATCACTTTCCCTTCTTTATTGATGTATTGCAAGCGGATCGCGTAACTCCTCAATACGTCTTCTTTACGGTTAGGAATAGAAAGGCAACCTTCGGCACCCGTACGTTTTAATTTGGAGCGCCATAGAATTTTAGGATTGATATAGAACTCAAAAGGTTGATCTGGTTTGTCAAATCGCTGTACCCAGATTAGATTTTTATTTATACCGATTTGTGGCGCAGCGATGCCTACACCCGGGTGATTGGGATCACGTACCGTCGCAAACATTCTTTTGGAAAGTGATTCAATCAATGGGTCGTTGTATTTGACATCAGTGCATGTCGCTTTTAAAACTTTCAGATCTTTTTCGTCCGTTGTCTGCAATACACGAAGAATTGCATTTTCACCTCCAGATGAAATGATTTTCTTGTCGGCAGCACTGAATTCCTGGCCTGCATTAAGATTGACCGGCCTTTCGTTTTTTGACTTATGAAATGCTTTTTCTCCTGCCATAATTTTTGTTTCTAAATTGTTTTCAACTGGGGGAACCGGACAACGGTAACCGTTACTATAAGCGCAATAGGGGTTATATGCTTTGTTAAAATCTATCTCAACGTTGTCCCCTTTTATATCGTCTGTGGATAGATCAATATATCGGCCACCACTATAACTTTCCTGGCCATTTGTTAAATCTAAAAATGGCAAAAATAAATGCTTTTTGTATGCAGGGTTTTGAAATAATGCGACGCTTTGGTAGACATTCAGTACACGTTTTTTACCTTGAAGGATAAATGTTATGATTCCGTATCTTTTGTATTCATTGCTTGTGCCGTCGTAGGTCGGCATCCGAAAAACTGGTTCATCAAACAGAATATCAATTTTGCCCTTGACTTTGTAGCTGACGTCTACAGGAAAGTAATCCAAAAATGCCACTTGATCTGATTTCAATGGACCATATTGTTCTTTCGCCAATTCAGCGGCTTTTTCTTCACGAAGAGTGGTAATGTATTGCTCGTATTTAGTTTGTGCATGCGTATTCAAGCATAAGGCCAACAGGAAACTGGCGACAAGTGTTCTTTTCATTTGTTTAAATATCTTTCTGTCCGATTTTTATGATTTAATACTGTGCCACTTCTTGCCAACATTAGAATGTGACAAAGCGTAAAGGAAGAGATTATAGTTTCAAAAATCAATATCTTTTGTCGTAGCAAAATCGACAATCAAAGTTATTACTTGATTTCGATTATTCAAAACGTTGTTTTTCATTGTTTAACACCATTGTGCCCAATCTTAATGAGTTGAAATTTGACGTATTCAACCATCCATTTCCATGCAATAGCTGTGTTCATTTGCCCAGTGAGTAAATTTCGCTCTCAAGATCAATGTCTTCAAGCTTAAAATCGTCATTGGGATTTGATGAGGTATACAATGATATAGTAAAGATCTGTATGTTCCTACATTACCTTAGGATTTGTATAGCTATAAGTTAGATTTTAGTTAGGGTTTACTTAGGTTTTACCTATACTATACCTAAACTAACCCTAACTAAACCCTAAACTAAACCTAAGTAAACGTGGAACTAAATAGGACACAAAAGAACGTTATTTTAGTGTAAATAATTTAATCCGATTATGTTAACGTATAAATGGAACTTCATGCATATATCTCCCAATACTCATATCTAAATTGTACTTTTGTAAAAAAACATATCCATGAGACTGATGGCATTTGATTACGGTACAAAACGAATAGGGGTTGCAGTGACCGATCCAATGCAAATTATTGCGACGGCATTGACGACTGTACATCCGGAGGATATCTGGACATTTCTAGCAGCGTATTTACAGACAGAGCAGGTAGAAACTTTTGTTGTCGGCAAGCCGCGTCAGTTGGATGGTACCGACTCTGAATCCGCACAGCATGTTGTCGGTTTTATTCGAAAACTTAAAAAGACTTATCCAGCCATTGCTGTCGCTGAAATAGATGAGCGTTTTACTTCTAAAATGGCTTCTGCAGCGATCGCGCAAAGTGGGAAAAAAAAGAAGGACCGTCAACAGAAAGGGTTGATTGATACCGTGTCTGCAACAATCATTTTGCAAAGCTACATGGATAGCCGCAATTTTTAGATACACAACGACTAATACGTCAAACAAGAATGAATAAAAAATAGAAGGATGAAGAGCATATTATTTTTTACCGAGGATACGGATTTCAAATTAAAAGAAAAGGGAAAGATTCGCCAATGGATTGCTGATGCCATCAAAGGAGAAGGATTTAAACGTGTTGGCGAATTGAGCTTTATCCTTTGCTCGGATGCTTACTTGCTTGAAATCAATAAGCAATATTTAAATCACGACACCTATACTGATATCGTTACTTTTGATTCTTCCGAATATGATGACACTATCGCCGGCGATATTTTTATTAGTGTGGAGCGTATTCAGGAGAATGCTGAAAAGTTTAAGGTTGATGTGCGTGACGAGCTTCACCGGGTTATTATTCATGGTGTCATGCACCTGTGCGGTTATCCCGATAAAAAACCGGCAGATAAAGCCAAGATGACCGCCAAAGAGGATGAGTATCTTGATAAAAGAAACTTTTAAAGATTCCTACGCGGCTTTTTAAACTGCGACTACTGGTATGAGAACGGAATTGAACGCTGGAGCTTGTCGAGAGAGTGGAGGGCAAAACATAAAAAAAGGTCTTTAC
>DGIS01000003.1:65085-113200 GCA_002386525.1 Sphingobacterium sp. UBA4616 | reverse complement strand
GTAAAGACCTTTTTTTATGTTGTTCTAAAGATTAAAATCTTTCAAATTGCGAGAAGAAGAAGTTACCCTCGATAGCAGCATTATCATCTGAATCAGATCCATGAATAGCGTTTGCATCGATTGATTTTGCATATTTATTACGGATTGTGCCTTCAGCCGCGTCAGCAGGGTTAGTTGCACCGATCAGTGTACGGAAATCTTCAACAGCATTGTCTTTTTCCAAGATGGCAGCAACGATAGGACCTGAGGTCATAAATTCCACCAATTCACCATAAAAAGGACGCTCTTTGTGTACTGCGTAAAATGCACCAGCTGTCTCTTTAGAAAGTTGAATGTATTTCATTGCGATGATTTTAAAACCACCAGCAATGATATCGTTTAAGATTGCACCGATGTGACCGTTCGCTACAGCGTCAGGTTTGATCATCGTAAAAGTTCTGTTAGTTGCCATTATTTTAATTTTTATGCAAAATTAGATAAATTGCATTTCATATGCAATATCCTTACGATTCATATACACACAATTCTTGATAAACTTAATAGGCTCTTACGGGTGAAATCTTTCTGTTTCACTTCCGATCGCTATTGATGTTTAGATAAATGTTTCTTTCTGATCCGTTACAATTGACTTTTTTTGTGCAGACGGTAACAAGCTTTACATTTTATCGATTGTATAAAAGTAAAAGAACAATTGATCTAAGTTCAATATGAATATGTAACTTTGTGATATTATGGCATTAAATCTAACAGTAGACATCGATAAGGATTCAGGCTTTTGCTTTGGAGTAGTATACGCTATTGATATGGCGGAAGAGATCTTGGAAGAGGATGGTTATCTTTATTGTTTGGGTGATATTGTTCATAATGATGAGGAAGTTGCTCGATTAAAAGCAAAAGGTTTACGAATTATAGATCATGCTGCTCTGCCCACTTTGAGCAATGAAAAGGTATTGATCCGTGCCCACGGTGAAGCGCCAGATACCTATCGTATTGCTTTGCAAAATAATATTACTTTGATAGATGCCTCTTGTCCAGTAGTCCTTAAATTGCAGAACCGTATAAAGACGTCCTTCGATCAAAAGGAGAAGATTTTGATTTTCGGTAAGCATGGACATGCTGAAGTGATTGGTTTACAGGGGCAGACGAATAATGAAGCCTTGGTTTTTCAGGATCTTTCTGAGCTGGATCAAGTCGCGTTGCCATCTTCATTTACGCTATATAGCCAGACAACAAAAAGTGTGGATAAATTTTATGCGATCAAAGACGAGCTTATCAAGCGTGGGTATGAAGTGAAGGCAAATGACACTATTTGTCGCCAGGTCTCCAATCGATATGAAGATCTGGGTGCTTTTGCGAAACAATATGACAAAATCGTTTTTGTGTCAGGCAAAAAATCGTCCAATGGAAAAGTGCTGTTTGAAGTCTGTCAAAACGCAAATCCAGCAAGTTATTTTATTTCTGATCCAGCCGAATTGGATGCATCGGTCTTCGCTGAGAACGATCGTATTGGTATTTGTGGTGCCACTTCAACGCCAATGTGGTTGATGAAAGATGTAAAGGCAACTTTAGAAGCCTTATAAGAGCAATTACCCGTCACAGATATTTCATAATTCCAAGGTTTAGATCCCTGGTGTATTCTTTTTGTGTAGCTTTGTAAGCTATGAGCAATAAAGGCAAAAAAGGTATTCTTTTGGTACAATTGGGTACACCTGATAGTCCCACTACTCCTGATGTTAGAAGATATTTAACGGAATTTCTAATGGATCCGCGTGTAATTGATATCCCTTACGTCCAACGAACCTTGTTGGTAAAAGGAATTATAGCACTGACACGTGCTCCGAAATCCGCAAAGGTATACAAATCAATCTGGGATAAAGAAACTGGATCACCTTTGATGCATTATAGTATCTTGCAGCGTGACCTGCTTCAGAAAGCGTTGGGAGATGAATACCATGTGGAACTGGCGATGCGCTACCAGAATCCATCGATTGAGTCTGCTTTGAAAAATATGGAAGGTCTATTGTTGGAATCTATTCGGGTCATCCCTTTATTCCCTCAATATGCCTCAGCAACATCGGGATCAGTGATAGACCGTGTTATGGAATTGATTCGCAAATGGAATTATTTGCCAGAAATCAGTTTTGTGAGCAATTTTTGTACTAATGATTTAATGGTAGAGACCTACGCAGATCATGCCCGCAGGCATGATTTAGAAAGTTTTGATCATTTTGTTTTTAGTTATCATGGCCTTCCTGTGCGGCAACTTGGAAAAGTTGATCCTACAGGTCAGCTAAAATGTCCCGAATCAGGCTGCGAGTCCTGTAAAGCGACAGTTAATTCATACTGCTATCTTTCTCAATGTTATGCAACAACACGTGCTATTGCTACCAAACTAGGTTTAAGAAAGGAGCAATATTCGCAGTGCTTTCAATCCCGTCTGGGTAAAGAACCCTGGATACAGCCTTATACTTCCGATTTATTGCATGATCTTGCCGCCAAAGGATGTAAGAAATTATTAATTTTCAGTCCTGCCTTTGTGGCAGATTGTATCGAGACCATTGATGAAATTGGCGTGGAATATGCTAATGAATTTAAGCAGTTGGGCGGAGAAGAAGTGTGTTTGGTAGAAAGTCTTAATGATGATCCCAAATGGATTGAATCTTTAAAACAAATGGCACTCAATGCCAAAAATTAAAACAGGTAAAAGATGTTGTTAATAAACGCGTGTGTATTACTCCTATTAGATTTTTATATTTTCTTTGCGCTCCGTGCAACGAAGATTAAGTTCCCCAAAACAAAAGTATTTTCGATCTTGTGGTGGTCTTATTCTGCTTTGCTTCTATTAGGTGTCTTTATCTCCGCAAAATATAGTATTCCTTTAATCGTAAGGTCGGTTATCTTGGTGGCCTTTTTTCTAACGGCGGCATCCAAGATATTTTTCTTTTTGATTTTGTTAATTGATGATATCCGACGTGGTGGTGTATGGGTAAAACGTCTTTTTGCAAGGAAGAAATCAGTCGAGGATTTGGTCGAAGATGCCGGGGACCCTTTACCAGAAAATCCAGTCAAAGGAATTAGCCGATCGGAGTTTTTGACCAAAGCAGGTATTCTAGTTGGCGCCTCGCCCTTGATACCGCTGAGCTGGGGTATTATTTCAGGAGCTTACGATTATCGTGTCAGAAGAGTTCCTTTGTATTTGCCTAATTTGCCGAAGGCATTTCACGGTATGACGATAGCGCAGATATCGGATGTGCACTCTGGATCTTTTTACAATAAGAAAGCTGTCAACGGAGGGATTGATATGCTATTGAAAGAAAAGGCTGATGTGACGTTTTTTACTGGTGATATTGTGAATGCACAAGCTTCCGAAATGCGCGGTTATCAAGATATTTTTGCACGTGTAAAATCTGATTTAGGCGTATTTTCTACACTGGGTAACCATGATTATGGCGACTATTATTATGGTAAAGAAGATTCTCCTGCAAAGCGCAAGAACCTCCAGAATGTGATCGATGTTCATAAAATCATGGGCTGGGATCTTTTAATGGATGAAAATCGTAAAATTAAAGTAGATGGGGAAGAACTTTGTATCGTAGGCGTTCAAAATTGGGGTACAGGCCGTTTTCCGAAGCATGGTGACATTCAGAAAGCTTTAATGGGCACCGAAGAACAGCCTGTTAAGTTATTGTTGTCGCATGATCCTTCTCATTGGCGCGCTCAGGTATTGGACACAGATGTGGATGTGATGTTTGCCGGTCATACGCATGGTATGCAATTTGGCGTCAGGTCTGAAATGTTGCAATGGAGCCCGGTACAATACATCTATAAAGAATGGGCGGGATTGTACCGTGCAAAACAGAATAAACGACTTTATGTCAATGTTGGCTATGGCTTTTTAGGTTATCCGGGACGTGTTGGTATTCTTCCTGAAATTACCATATTCGAATTGTTAAAAGCGCAGGACCCGAAGTTTAAAGCATAAAAAATCCCCTTTGACTTTTCAGTTAATATAGCTATAATTGTGTATTCTGTACACCAGTTATACATGACATGCAATCAACTTTAAACTTTGGGGACTCTCCCCACACACGCGTTAATATTCTTACCGGGGAAAAAGTACTTGTGTCTCCGCATCGTAGTAAAAGACCATGGCAAGGACAAGTGGAGGGTCTTCCGGGAGATAATAGGCCTGAATATGATCCAAAATGTTACTTGTGTCCCACCAATCAACGGGCAGATGGCGATATTAATCCAGATTATAAAGAAAGTTTTGTCTTCGTGAATGATTTTTCTGCTTTACTCCAAGATACAAGCCAGCAAGAATTTAATGAAGATGAATTATTTGTAGCCGAAACCGAAAGAGGAATCTGTAAAGTAATTGCATTCACGCCCCGCCACGACCTCACTCTGCCAGAAATGGATCAAGAGGCAATAAAAGCTGTGGTAGATCTTTGGCAAAAGGAATTTGTGGATCTCTCCAAGGTTGAATGGATCAAATACATTCAGATTTTTGAGAATAAAGGTGCAATTATGGGATGCAGTAACCCACATCCACATGGACAGATTTGGTCACAAAACCATTTGCCTGTAGAAATTCAAAAAGAATGTGTTCAGCAACAGAAGTATTTCGATAAATATCAGCGCACCATCCTGTCAGATTATGTTAAAGCTGAACTAAGTAAGGAAGAACGAATTATCGATGAAAATGATTCATTTGTTTCCTTGGTTCCTTTTTGGGCGGCTTGGCCTTATGAGACGATGATCGTCAGCAAACGGGCTATTCAGAATATTGCTGGCTTTGACGATAAAGAAAAGGCCGATTTTGCGGCTATACTCAAGCTTTTGACGACACGTTACGACAATCTTTTCAAGACATCTTTCCCTTATTCCGCTGGAATGCATCAGGCTCCAGTGAATGACGGCGAACATCCCGAGTGGCATTGGCATATGCACTTCTATCCACCACTGCTGCGTTCTGCAACGGTGAAAAAATTTATGGTCGGCTATGAGATGTTAGCAAACCCCCAACGTGATATTACACCAGAAGTTGCCGCTGAACAGTTGCGAAATTGTTCGACAATACATTATAAATCTAAACAAGATGATAACAAAGGATACAATAGTAAATAAATTTAAAGAGCACTATCAAGAAGAGCCGCTTGTGGTTTCTTCGCCTGGACGCATTAATATTATCGGCGAACATACCGATTACAATGATGGCTTTGTATTGCCTGCAGCGATTGATAAGGCAATTTATGTTGCTGTAAGTAAGCGATCGGATGATACGATCGTATTGTATGCAGAAGACTATCAGGAACGGCACGAGGTGAAAATGGCAGAGATTGCTATTTCGGAAAAACATTGGCCAAACTACATCCTCGGAGTGGTCGATCAGTATCAGAAACGCGGAGCAGTATTAGGTGGATTTAATCTTTATATCGATGGTGATGTGCCGCTAGGAGCAGGCTTGTCATCTTCAGCGGCTGTTGAATGTGCGGTTACCTTGGCCCTCAGCGAATTGTTCAATCTGCAGGTAGAACGACTTGATATTCCCCAGATCGCGCAGAAAGCTGAACATACTTACGCTGGCGTGATGTGTGGTATCATGGACCAGTTTGCGTCTGCTTTTGGTAAAGAAAAAAATGTTATTAAGCTGGATTGCCGTACGTTAGGGTTTGAGTATGTTCCGCTTGATCTGAAAGGATATGAAGTTGTATTATTGAATACCAACGTAAAACATTCATTGGCTTCTACCGCTTACAATACACGCCGAGAGCAGTGCGAGCAGGCCTCTGCGTGGATACAGGAGAAATACCCTGAAGTCAAAAACTTACGTGACGTAACTGTCGAGATGCTGGATGAATTGGTGAAAGAAAAAGATGCCGATATTTACGCTAAAGCAAGCTTTGTTGTCCGTGAGAATGAGCGCGTCGAAAAGTCATGCGATGCACTACGTTCTGGCGATGTTGTTCAGTTGGGGCAATATATTTTCGAAAGCCACGAAGGTTTAAGCAAAGTATATGAAGTCAGTTGTGCGGAACTGGATTATTTAGTGGATTATGTCAAGCAGTTTCCCGAAGTGATCGGAGCCCGAATGATGGGCGGCGGCTTCGGCGGCTGTACGATCAATATCGTTAAAGAAGGTGTATTACCTTCAATTTTGCCAACACTCGAAAAGGAGTACAAACAGAAATTTGATAAAGAACTCTCTGTGATTCAGGTCAGGATTGCGGATGGTACAAGGGTATTGTGATTGGATAGTATTAAAGAGGGGGATAGCAAGTTCATGTTATCCCCCTTTTTTGTTCTCCGCGATAACGATCTAATGGATAGATCCTAGTTAATCTGGTCCAAGGCTTGTTTTAAGTCGGCGATTAAATCATCGATATGTTCGATCCCAACGGAGATGCGTAGCATTCCAAGTGTGATTCCCGAAGCTTCTTTCTGTTCCTTTGTATGATGGCGTCCCCACATACTCGCAGGGTGTACAATAAGGGATTCAACACCACCTAAACTGGCAGCATTGATAAATATGTGCAAGCCATTGATGAGTTTCTGTGCATTTAAAAATGCCTTCTCCTCATCTTTACCATCAACATCGATGCAAAGCATGCCCGAAAAGCCTTTCATTTGTTGGGCTGCAAGCTCATGTTGTGGATGGTTGGCTAATCCAGGGTAACTGACTTTTTTGATTTTTGGATGTTGATCCAAAAATTCGGCCAGCTTCAGCGCATTGGTATTGATCTGTTTGACCCGTAGACTTAGCGTTTTTAATCCGCGTAACAATAACCAGGAGTCAAGCGGTGCAAGTGATGCCCCTAAAGCGACAGACCGTTTCCATACACGCGCAATATAGTCTCGTGTGCCGCACACGATACCTGCAGTGAGATCACTATGTCCACCCAAATATTTCGTAGCGCTATGTACAACGACATCAATTCCAAAATCTGTCGGTGTTTGGTTAATGGGGGAGGCAAAGGTATTATCGACCATGCTCTGAATCCCATGCTTTTTGGCGAGTTCTCCGATCGCTTTTAGATCCGTGATATAGAGATTGGGATTGGATGGAGTCTCTATATATATCAGCTTGGTATTTGTCTGAATAGCTTTTTCAAAAGCTGAAACATCTGTTTGATCCACAGCAGTAACTGTAATGCCATAATCCGTTAAGAACTCCTTAAAGAAAATAGCCGTTCCGGAATAATGTGCATGTTGGGCGACAATATGATCTCCCGATTTAACGATGGCCAATATGGCCGTACTGATCGCTGCCATACCAGTTGCAAATAACAGTGCATCCTCGGTTTTTTCCAACTTCGCTAAGATGGTAGCCACTTGACTATTCGTTGGATTGCCATGGCGATGATAAAAATAAGGATGCTTTGGTTCGGTAGCGGCTTTAATATACTCCATTGGATCTGGGTCGGCAACGTAGGTTGATGTCTGATAAATTGGAGTGGTTACTGCAGATGTCTGGTTGAATTGCTGTCCTTCATGAACGAGGATCGTTTCAGTATTGCTTGTCATGCTAATGGTGTTTATTGATGCTTATGATGCCTTATTCCTCCATAACAAGATTGCTCAATAGCGAGAGTAAGTAAATTCCCATTTGTGTGGAAGTACTTTTGGTACTATTCGGAACGAATAAGGTGTTTCCTGCATACCAAATATAAATAAAATCTACAGATGGAGTAGATTTTATTTATACGCGGGGTATTTAAATATCTTATAACATTTCTCTCAAGAGGTTCAGTGCATATCCAATGGTATTCACATTGTTCAACGCCAAACGGAGCTGGCCTTTAACTTCTTTCAGGTTGCTAATCTCTGGATGGCTTTGTACAAAAGACAGTACGCGGCCGAATTGATCTGACTCAAAGTAGCTTGATTTAGGATTACTTACAAAGTAAGCTTTCAGCGTATGTTTTTTGTAAGCTATTTTTTCGAAGCCGATCGTTTTACCAAACCACTGCAGACGGAGTGTATTGAATAATTCAAACACTTCACGTGGAATAGGGCCAAAGCGATCTTCAAGCTCCTGCTCAAAGGCTGCCAATTGCTGCTCGTTTTCCAGTTTGGAGAGTTCGGTATACAGATTATATCGCTCCGTAATATTTGTCACATATTCGTCGGGAATCAATACCTCGAGGTCTGTGTCAATCTGTGTAAAGGACACATATTGTCGTTCTTTTTCATCGGCAAATACTTCCGAGAATTCGTCTTCTTTCAGTTCCTGAATGGCCTCGTCTAAGATTTTATGGTACATTTCGAAACCGATTTCGGCAATAAAACCCGATTGTTCGCCTCCTAGGAGGTTTCCCGAACCGCGTATATCCAGATCGCGCATGGCAACATTAAATCCAGAGCCCAGTTCAGAAAATTCTTCTATCGCCGAAAGTCGTTTGTAAGCCTCCGGTGTTAAGGTTGACAATGGTGGACTGAGGAGATAACAAAATGCTTTCTTATTGGAACGACCAACCCGACCGCGCATTTGGTGTAGATCGCTCAGACCAAACATATGCGCGTGATTGATAATGATCGTATTGGCATTTGGAATATCAAGACCTGCCTCAATAATCGTTGTTGCGATCAAGACATCAAAATTATGGTTGATAAATTTGAGCATCACATCCTCAAGTTCATCGCCTTCAAGCTGGCCATGAGCCACACCGACCCGGGCTCTGGGGACCAGTTTACGGATTAAATTGCCCAGCTGCGGAAGATCCGCCACACGATTATGGATAAAGAATACCTGCCCACCTCGATCAAGTTCGTAGCTGACTGCCTCGCCGATCAATGTTTCATTGAAAACGTGCAGTTCTGTCTGTACAGGCTGCCGGTTGGGGGGAGGAGTGGAGATAATACTTAAATCGCGGGCACCCATCAATGAAAAGTGCAATGTCCTTGGAATTGGTGTTGCTGTCAGTGTTAACGAATCTACATTCGCACGCATAACTTTCAATTTTTCCTTTACAGCAACGCCAAATTTCTGCTCTTCATCAATAATCATCAGGCCGAGGTCTTTGAACTTAACATCTTTGCTGACTAGACGATGGGTACCGATAATAATGTCTATTTTTCCTTCGGCAAGCCTTGCTAAGGTATCTTTAATCTGTTTGGTCGTTTTAAAACGGTTGATGTAGTCTATATTGCATGGAAGACCTTCTAGTCGCTCCGAAAATGTACGGAAATGCTGCAATGCAAGAATTGTCGTCGGTACGAGTACGGCAACCTGCTTACTGTCTGCTACAGCTTTGAAAGCCGCACGGATGGCAACTTCCGTTTTTCCAAATCCAACGTCCCCACAGATCAATCGGTCCATTGGATGTGGAGATTCCATATCTTTTTTTACATCGGCAGTAGCTTTCTCCTGATCGGGCGTATCCTCATAAATAAAGGAGGCCTCCAATTCATTCTGTAAGTAGCTATCCGGTGAAAAAGCATTTCCGTGCTGTGCCTTTCTTTTGGCATAAAGCATGATTAGGTCACGCGCAATATCTTTTACCTTTTTCTTGGTCGTCTTCTTCAGTTTGTCCCAAGCATCGGTCCCGAGTTTGTTCATTTTGGGAACCGTACCCTCCTTACCGGAATATTTGGAAATACGGTTTAAAGAGTTGATGTTCACATATAAAAGATCATTATCTGCATAGATCAGACGGATCATTTCCTGGGATTTACCATTGACATCCACTTTTTCCAAACCTCCATATCGGCCGACACCGTGGTCAATATGGGTAATAAAATCGCCTGGTTTGAGATCCCGTAAATCCTTCAGTGTAATTGCCTGCGAACGTTCGTAAGCTTTCTTGCGTTTATATTTATAATAGCGGTCAAAAATTTGGTGATCTGTGTAGCAGGCCAACTTTAAACTGTCATCTCTAAAACCTTCGCGTAAAGCTTTATGAATCGGGATGAATGTTGCCGATTTGTCGAGATCTTCTAGAATGGTATAAATACGCTCAACCTGTTTCGTTGAATCTGAAAAGATAAGATTTTGGATGCGTTGGTCTTCATTCTCCTTGAAATTATGGATTAAAAGATTAAAATCTTTATTGAAAGAGGGTTGCGGATGGATATCAAACTTGAATGTATTCTCCGCTTTATAAAAGAATTGTTTGCCGAATTCAATAATTGGGAACTCAAAAAACAGCGCATTGAGGTTTTTTTCGTCTGTAAATTCGTGGGCTGGATTATGCCATTCGGGGTTGTCTTTTTTCTGCTTATCGTTCAATCCTGCCCATAATTTTTCCGCCTTCTTTATGCCCTCTCTAACAATATCTAAGGTGAATTGAGCGTCTTTTATCCAGATCGTGGCGCCCTGATCAATATATTCTAGCAGCGAAATGTGCTGTGATGTCAAGAACTTGGCCTGAACGTTAGGAACAATGGTTACTTTGTGGATCTTTTTGACGGAAAGCTGCGACTCAATGTCAAATGTCCGTATGCTTTCAATATCGTCGCCAAAGAATTCAATACGGTAAGGAAGATCGTTCGAAAAAGAAAAGATATCGACGATGCCTCCTCGTATCGCGAACTGCCCAGGCTCATACACAAAGTCTACACGATCAAAATCATATTCAATCAAGAATTCATTGATGAAATCAATACTTAAAGCGGTATTCTCTGTTATCTCCAATGTATTCTTATCCAAATCACTTCGGTTGATTACTTTCTCCGCAATAGCTTCCGGATACGTAACCACCATTTTAGGTAACTCTGAGGTATGGTTGAGTGAACTTAACGTCTCTGCACGCTGTAATACGTTGGCAGAGTCGGTCTGTGTAAAATCAAATGCTTTTCGATAAGACGAAGGAAAAAAAAGGACCTGTTTATCCAGTAGGCTTTCCAGATCGCTTAAAAAATAAGATGCGTCTTCATGGGTCGGTAAGATAAACACCATTGGACGTTCCTGTAAGTTGTAAGAAGATACGGCTATAAATGCATCCGATGATCCAATAAGTCCTTTAAGCTGAATTTTCGGATTTTTGGATTGCATAGCCTTGGTTAGCGACTGGATGGATTCGCTTTGGCTGTATTTTTCTAATATTTCTTGAATTCCCACGAGCAAAAATTTCGAATAATTGCGAATTTAGCGAAATACTATTAAGTATTGGGTATGAAGTGCTAAATTTTTTGGTAAAAAAATAGCAGACTTGCTCGTTATGAAAGGTGTGGCTTTTGTATGGATTGAAGTGTATAACCGATGACTCCGGGCGGACATTTATCTCGCTAGGTAAAAGGTATAGGCGAAAGCGAGTAAAACTAGCAATGTAGCTAGGTAAATTAATTTATATTGCTCGTAAGCAGTAACATGAAAGGATCCAATTTTAACGCGGTTTTTGCTATTTCTCATAATTAATTTAGGTCGATATCAATCTTCTGTTCACTAATATAGCTTTTTAGCGTCGTATTACCAAAGGTATCCAATGTATTTTGGAAATCTTCCCGATAGTCGAACTGAAAGTCCTCATGAAGTTTGCTGTATTTGCCCACCGCATGCTTTATACGTCCTGTTATATATTTATGTAATTTGTGCGCAGCAGATTGATAAGAGGAATCAAAAAGTCTGTCGTAATCCACGATCGTTCTTTTCAGGATATAGATTCTAAATTCCACCTCACTAACTTTATCCTTAGTGACTTTTTCGTGTTCATTGACCAGCCCACTCGCCTGTTTGACAAGTTTACTAAGCGCAATAAAATTACTGTGATGTGGCGTATTGCCAATCTGGCTTATACTAGTATCGAACAGTTGTGCCAGTTGCTTGCGTAGTTTTTCAATACGTTCCTCTAAGTCATCTGCATTCTCCAATAATTGGAAATGCAATTGTTTGATCAGCATTTTATCCTTGCTTATCAGACGTACGAGAAGCTTGTCTTTCTCCTTTTGGGGCAAGTCTAGGACAGCCTTCTTTAATTCGGGATCCTGATGTAAGGACATAACGCGTTTTTTTTGTGTGAAAGAGAGCGATTGAAATATAAATCAGGCACCGCTATGGGGAGCCTGATTTATAGCAATCGTTTAATATAAGATTCTAAATTTTATTGTATTCTCGATCTGTTTGAGTTGTTTCAAAAGATCTTTATCGTATTCTCCTTGTATATCTGTTACCGCATATCCGATATCGCTTTTGGTCATTAGAAATTGGGCAACAATATTAATGTTATTTTGAGCATATACCTTATTGATTTGAGCCATGATTCCAGGAACGTTTTTATGGATATGGAGCAATCTGGTTACCTGTTTCACTTTGGGTAAAATCAGATTCGGGAAATTACGGCTAAGGTACGTGTCGCCATTATTAATGAATTCAGCCATTCGACGAGGAATAAACTCTGAATTCTTCTTTTTATTTTTCTTGTCGTCGAAAACGACAATACCTTTGGCGTTACAGATCTCCTTATTAATGTGACCTTTGATATCGCCCAAATACCCGATCGTTTTTAATTTGTCAGCTTGCTGAAGCAGCTCATCACTGATATAAATATTGCCGCCCAATAGTAGCATACCGACATCTTTGATGTACTTTTCTTCAATGGTATCCTTTATCCGGATTGAAAAGCCGTCTCTTTTTAAGATATGAGCTGCTATTTCTGGTACCTCGCCTACGATCAAACATAGGATACGATTCTTGGGATAGGATATTGCACGGGGAAGATCATTGACATAGAGGAACTCATCAAAACTTGGTGTAATGAAATCGGCTTTTTCAGTCACGCTTTTACGTTGGATATTCTCAGTGAATGCAAAAAACTTTTCAATTAACCCCGACTCTTTTAATTGGAAATCGGAATATCCGTCGCCAATGCCAAATAACCTTCCTTCAATTTTTAATTGTCTCAATAATTGCACTTTTCCACCTTCATTTGACAGTGGATTCTCTTCGTCAAAACCGATAATATTGCCTTCATCATCGAATCTGAATGTGTTGGCATAGATATTTTCCGTCTTTATATGGTAAGGGGTAACGACAGGTGTAATAAACTCTTTAAAACCTCCTGAAACAATCCATGCGGTGTCAGCGTTTTTTTTGAAGAATTCACGATTTCGCGAAAAAGAGGTTGATACTTTCTTTTTAAGATGTGAAACAAGTTTATCCAGATGAGTTTTATTCGCATTTAAGAGCTTTACGCGGCCAGCCAAAGCTTCGCGAAAAGATAGTTTACCCTCCATCGCGAGATTGGTATACCGCTCGATTTCGAGGTAGATAGCCTCGCGATCGGGGTGATGTTCCAAAGAGATTCTTGCAAGTTCATCAAGTGCTTCTACTTGCGTAAATGTACTATCAAAATCAATGATGTAATAGTTTTTCATTGTATTATTTTTTTATGAAACAATGGTGAATAATGCATCCAAATACTGATCTTCCCTATCGGCATTTCCCTTAAAAACATATTGATTAAGGGAAATAAAAAATAGTTAAGGGATCGTTATAGAATGTCTGTTACGCACGATGAATCAAGGTTTGGTTGTTTAATATGTTATAGTTTACTGTTTGTTATATAATGCTGCAATTTCTTTTAAGGTTTGTTCCAAAGGACGATAACTGTGATTAAGAAGTGCTTGGATTTTAGCATTGGAATAGTGCAATTTAGCACTGGAAGCAACTGCCGTCTCTTTTGTTAAGGTTGCATTTGATTTTTTAAATATGGAAAGCAAGCTGGATACTGTAGACGCAATTTGAAGCATGGTCTCTGACACTTCGATTGTCGGTTGAGGCTTGTTCATTAATACACTCGCCACACTCAAAAGGTCTTTGTTGCTAATATTGAGATTATTGATGATATAGCGTTCCGCAGTAACATCTTCTCTTTCCATCAGCTGAATCATGATTGAAGCAACGTCTTCTACATCAACAACGCCAACGCTTCCTGTTGGGTAAAATCGTAAGCCTTTATCGATCATCGAAAATATAGCTCCAGAGCCTTTATCGCTAGCTGAGGCCCCTAAAATTACAGAAGGATTGACAATAACTGCATTCAAACCTTCTGTTATACCGCGCCACACCTCCATCTCTGCCTGATATTTGGATAGCGAATAGTTAGATGTCAGTGAATTGTGTTCCCATTGATCTTCTTCGGATACAGAAATGTTATCCCTATTTGTACCCAAAGCGGCAATAGAGCTTACATGTAAGAGACGAATGCCCTTTTCAAGGCAAAGGTTGACTACGTTTGTCGTTCCTTCAACATTCACCTTAAACAGTGATTTAGCATCCTTTTTTTGGTAGGAAACCATTGCAGCGCAATGATACACTTTGGTGACTCCTTCGAGAGCATCCTTGAGTTCAAAATAGTTGTTGATATCTGCGTCGACCCACTGAATCAAAGAAGAAGATAACAGCGGGGTGGGAATAGTCGATTGAGCTCTTTTAATGGCAATTACGTCAATTCCTTGGTCTATCAACTGCCTAATTAGTGTAGACCCTAAAAAACCTGTTCCTCCAGTTATTAATATCACTTGATAAAGATACTGTTAAAAATAATGTTTTCAAAAGTTAGTTAATAAATGGATATTTGTGTGAATTGTATCTTGAAAAATAAGATATTTTACAAATTATAGCTTATGTCATCACTGTCCGTATTCTTTCGTCCAATTTCAGTTATAAGTTTTGCGCCCGAGCATGGCTTCTTAAATTCTCAACTAGGAAACGTTATTCAAGCCTATGAAACAGACTTTCCAAACTGGGAAGGAGATAAAAAGCCGCACTTAGCTATTGTCGGGGTAGAAGAAGACCGGGCTTCTCTGAATAATAACGGAACAGATAAAGCGCCAGATGCCGTGCGAAAACATCTATATGCGCTGTATCAGGGGGATTACAAGATGAATATTGTTGATCTGGGAAATATCAAAGCAGGCAATACAATTCAAGATACCTATATTGCTTTAAAATCCGTAGTTGAAGAGCTGGTGAAAGAAAATATTGTCCCTATTATCATTGGAGGAGGCCAGGATCTTACTTATGCACAATATTTGGGGTATCAAAATTTGGAACGGAAAATAGAGCTAGCGGTTATCGATGCACGTTTTGATATTGATCAGGAAGATGCTGAAAATGTAAGCTTAACATCTCGCTCTTATGTGAATCATATTATCCTTCATCAGCCAGACTATTTGTTCAATTTGAATTCCATAGCCTATCAAACCTACCTCGTCAGTAAGGAATCTATCAATATGTATGATAAGCTATTCTTCAACGCAACGCGAGTAGGTATGATTGCCGGTAAAATGGATCAATCAGAGCCACTAATTCGCGCAGCCGACCTAATTAGCTTTGACATTGGTGCTATTCGGTCTTCCGAAGCGCCAGGGAATGCCAATGCAATTCCGAATGGCTTGTATGGCGATGAAGCTTGCCAACTTGCACGTTATGCTGGGATGTCGGATAAATGTTCTTCCATTGGTTTTTATGAATTCAATCCAACATTTGATCCAATGGAGCAGACAGCGATGTTAGTATCTCAAATGATATGGTGCTTTATTGATGGCTACTATAACCGTAAGCAAGATACGCCTTTGTATCCCAAATCATCTTATATCATCTATCGTACAACACTGGAACACGAAGCGCACGAGTTGGTCTTTGTGAAGAGTAAAAAATCAGACCGTTGGTGGATCCAAGTTCCCTATTTTGGTTCAAAATCGGTCAATGAGCGCTATTATCTCGTCCCATGCCGTTATGAGGACTACCAATTGGCGATTTCTGGCGAAATGCCTGACCTGTGGTGGAAAACACATCAAAAGTTACAATAATGTGGCTTTGAATGAAATCTAACTATTATACTTTCCGATAGCGGGCAACTTTAGATTAAGAAGAGAGTTGACACGCTGTGTGCGCTGATAAAGGACTAAACTGTATTGCTCTTTAGAATCGTACTCAACCCTTAGAATATGGTCAGTTATATGTAATTAAACGTAATGGCAAAATATCATTAAGGATAATTTTAGCCATCTTAAGAAATACAAATCATGGAAATAGTTTTCTTTGCAGGAATCGTCCTGTTGTTAGTCATTTTGATAGTCTTGGTGCTTAAAAAGAATAACCAAGCCACTATTGAGCCTGGGTATAGTAAAGAAGTGGAAACACTGAAAATTGAGCTCGCTAGATCCCAACAGCGGGAGCAAAGCTTGTTGGAAGAACGTTTGATGCTAAGAAATGAACTGGAAAAGGAACGAGAGAATCTTTTGGTTGCCGAACGTTCTTTAGAAAGTACACGTTCATTTTATGAAGCGCAGCTTGATAAATACCAAGAGCAAAAGAATGAAATCGCCGAAATCAAACGGCAGTTCAATAATGAATTTCAGGTTATTGCCAATAAAATATTAGAAGAAAAGACGCAGAAATTTACAGAAACTAACCATCGTTCACTGGGCTTGATCTTGGATCCATTGAAAGAAAAGATCAAACTTTTTGAAGAAAAAGTTGAAAAAAATTACAATCAGGAAGCAGCAGAAAGGAATTCTTTAAAGGGGGTTGTTCTCCAGCTGGTTGAACAGAGTCTGAAAATCAAAGATGAAGCCAATAGCTTGACCAAAGCCTTAAAAGGAGATACCAAAAAACAGGGAAATTGGGGCGAAGTAATTTTAGAAAGGGTGTTGGAGCGTTCGGGACTTATGCGCGATCGTGAATTTAGATTACAGGTATCTCTTATGGATGCTGAGGGAAGGAGAATGCAGCCGGATGCAATTATTGATCTTCCCGAAGATAAACACTTAATTGTGGATTCAAAAGTCTCATTGGTTGCCTACGAACGCTGGGTCAATGCCGAGACGGATGAAGATCGAGCAATTTTTTCAAAACAGCACATACAATCCGTAGAAAACCATGTGAAAGAACTTTCCGCAAAAAATTACCACGAGTTATATGGTATTGAATCACCGGAATTTGTATTGTTATTTATGCCGATCGAATCTGCTTTAAGTATGTCAGTGGTTCAGAAACCAGATTTGTTTAGTGATGCCTGGGATCGCAAAGTTGTCATTGTTAGCCCTTCTACGTTATTGGCAACCCTTCGTACCATCGCTAGCATATGGAAGCAAGAACGTCAAACTAGAAATGTGATTGAAATTGCAAAAGAAGCAGGAAGTCTTTATGACAAATTTGTAAGCTTCTTAAATGATATGGAACAGGTACAAAACCAGTTGGAACGTGCATTAAAAAGCCATGAAGATGCGACCAAAAAACTGTCCACCGGAGCAGGGAATGTGATTGGTAAAGTGGAGAAATTAAAACGTCTGGGGGCTAAAGCAAATAAACAAATAGATCCTAAATTCCTGGACGAAGAAGATTAACGTAGACGGGCTTAACAAATAGTAAGCCCGTTTATAATTTTTATCTGTTAGATTTAAAGTCCGTTTTTCTACTAATAATAGTGGTTTCCCTTAGAGCTCTTTCATTCGCTTATTGATGGAAACATCAACATATGTATCCCTTAATCGGTCTACAGCTTCTTTCTGAACGGTTACATTGGTGTCTGACTCATAATCATGAATAGTCCTTTGGTTTTGGAGTTCATTATCATAAGGGTCTTTCCCTGCCAACAGTTTAACGATTACCGGCAAGCATTCAAGAAAGACAAAAAGCAAAGCAATAAAAAATACAGCGTTCGCATTTGACTCGTTGACTTTACCATTGGCATCATACCGGAGATTGCCTAAAGCCGAGTTGCGATCGGCAAAACCAGCCACATTCACGGCGCTATCCAACGAAGCGTTCGATAAAACTTTTTGATCTAATATACCTTCAAATTGTTGCTTTTGGCGTATCGCGTTCTGCTGGAGTGTTATTTTGTTGCGTAGCGTGTCCAAGTAGCCCTCTTTTTTCTTCAATTCCTCTTCTTTCATCTTGGCATAAGGGCCATAGCCCATTACACCCGATGTTTCGGTCGTTTTGTTTCCAAAAATTTCATAATTCAATTTTGTTCGGTCATTTTTTATGCTAGATTCCAACGAATCCCGTTCTGTCGTAATCGATTTTAAAAGGGCAACCTCATTGGCATATTTCTTATTGAATGTACTATTAAGCGTATCAATTTTAGCACGTTGATCGGCGAGAAACCGAACTCGGAGGTTTTCTCGGATCTCTTTGTCAAAGATTTTTAACTCTAATGGCCTTGAAATTACCAATCCAATCAAAATGGCCAATAGAATTCGAGGAAGAGCCTGCAGAAGTTGCATAAAGCCACTTTTCGATTTATTTATACTCAGGACAATATAGCGATCCATATTAAATATCGCTAATCCCCAAATAATACCAAATACAAGGGCTAACAGCCAGTCAAATGCTCCCCCACTAAATACGAAATACATGGCATAGCCGCCAGAGAGGCTGGCAAATAATCCCGTGAAAAAAATAGTAGCACCTATGGCTGTGTACTTACTATGTTCTTCTGGATATTTTTCAAGAGTCTCTTGATGCACTCCGGCACATCTCCAAAAGAAACGGTTAATATCGCTCATTAAAATATTTTTACTCAAATTGACAGATTATTTTTAATAAGATTATGAATAAGTTTTTGTTTTACAATAGGATGACGTTTTTCCCTTCTCAATTTACAGTTCTAGTTCGAAGCCGTTCATTTGTCTAATTTTATTATCTTTGAAAAATAACAGGAATAATCAGATAATATGAAGAAAAGACAACTTTTGCCATTTTTTGCGATAGTGGCAACTGCATTTGTTGGTTGTGAGGAAAAAAAAGTGATGACAGATAATCCTCTTTTATTGGCTTATGAGACCCCATTCAATGTCCCTCCTTTTGACAAGATCAAAACTGAGGATTTTAGGCCAGCTTTTGATGAAGCTATAAAAGTACATAATTTGGAGATTGACACAATAGTCAATAATTCGGATAAAGCAACATTTCAAAATACTATAGTTGCACTTGAAAATGCAGGTAGGTTGTTGAATAATGTATCTACTGTATTTTATAATCTAAATAGCGCCAATACAAATGACAGTATTCAGGCAATAGCAAAAGATCTGGCGCCTATTTTATCGAGTCATTCAGATGAAATCTCGATGAATAGTAAATTATTCGACCGTATTAAAACCGTATGGAGTAACAGAAATACATTGGGACTTGATGAACAGGATAATAAGCTCCTGGAGGAAACTTATAAGAGCTTTGTACGTTCTGGAGCAAATCTTAAGGATGCCGATAAGGAAAAAATGAAAAAGATTAATGCTGAACTTTCAACATTAACAACCCAATTCGGACAAAATTTGCTTGCTGAAACAAATGCGTATATGCTCGTAGTTGATTCCGCTAGTCAATTGGAAGGATTGCCAGAGTCGTTGAAAACAGCGGCTGCTGAGGAGGCCATAGCAAAAGGTAAGAAGGACAAATGGGTTTTCACTTTACAGAATCCTTCAATTATGCCTTTCCTACAATATTCAAAAAATCGCGAGTTGAGAAAACAGCTTTGGGAAGCGTATCAGCTTCGCGGGAATCAAGATAATACAAACGATAACAAAGCAATTATTCAAAAAATTGTCAACCTTCGTCTCCAGAAAGCAAAATTGTTGGGCTATTCATCCCATGCAGCCTATGTACTGGAGGAGTCCATGGCCAAGAATCCAGCCAATGTGTATGCGTTGTTAAATAAGTTATGGAGTCCAGCGTTGGCGAAAGCGAAAGGTGAGGAAGCAGATATTGCGAAAGAAATAGCCGCTGAAGGTGGGAATTTTGCAGTAGCACCCTATGATTGGAGATATTATACAGAGATTATTCGCAAAAAGCGTTTTGCCTTGGATGAGGATGAGATTAAACCATATTTAAGTTTGCCTGCTGTCCGTGAAGGCGCATTTGGTGTAGCCAATAAATTATACGGTTTGACATTCGTCGCTTTAAACAATGTCCCAACTTATCATAAAGATGTGGAAGTATATGAAGTAAAAGATAAAGACGGTTCACATTTAGGTCTTCTATACGCTGATTTCTTTCCGCGCGAGTCTAAACGCGGTGGAGCTTGGATGACCTCTTACCGTAGCCAGTCAACAGAAGACGGAAAACGTGTCGCGCCGGTAATTTCCATCGTATGTAACTTTACAAAGCCAGTAGGAAAGAATCCAGCACTTTTAACATTTGATGAGGCTACTACACTGTTTCACGAATTTGGACATGCTTTACATGGGCTCCTCTCCAATGTGAGATACAGATCGATGGCCGGGACTTCCGTACCACGTGATTTTGTTGAACTGCCTTCGCAGGTGATGGAAAATTGGGCTGCAGATCCTGAGGTGCTCAAAACGTATGCAAAACATTTTAAAACCAAAGAGGCAATGCCAGATTCATTGATTCAGAAGATGGAGAAAGCTGGTACTTTTGACCAGGGATTTGCAACAGTTGAATACCTTTCGGCAGCATTGTTAGATATGGATTACCATGCTACGACAAAGCAGATTTCAAAAGATATCAATGGCTTTGAAAAAGCTGCGATGAAAAAAATAGGTATTATTGATGCGATTATCCCACGCTATAGAAGTACCTACTTTCAGCACATCTTCGCAGGTGGATATTCAGCCGGTTACTACGCCTATATCTGGTCTGAAGTATTAGACTCGGACGCTTTTGCAGCTTTCAAAGAAAAATCATTATACGATCAGGTAACAGCAGATTCTTTCCGCAAAAACATTCTTGAAAAAGGAGGTACAGATGATCCTGCCAAAATGTACCGCACGTTTAGGGGCGCGGATCCAGATCCAAAATATCTATTGAAGAAGAGAGGTTTAAACTAATCTTTAATGACTAAAAGGCGATATAGAAATATATCGCCTTTTTTTTGTTGATGTACTTGTTATTATAAAAACTATTCTTACATTTGAATATTATTTATAACAAGTCTAAATAAACAGATAAATATGTGTGATACGAAGATACTAAGCCAAAGAGGGGATACCCATATCAGTGTTTGTCTCAAGTGTCAAACCTATTATATCTGGCAACAGAGTTTTGTACTGACATTTACAAGGAATAAGTTTGTTGATTTTTTGAACATGACACGAACCACTGGTGATGAGCTCTTTTTTAGTTCTTTTCCAGACGGCGAATTTCGATTGATCATGAAGACACCCTATCCAGATATTGTATTTTCTTTTGACGAAGAACAATGGCAAAATTTTCGAGATGCACTCCAAGAATCTTATTATATGAATGAGTTTTATGGAATGCTGAATAATTAAGATAAAAAGTCCTGTTGCATCGCTTGTGTTTCATCTCTCTTTCCTTATGCGTTGACAACAGGCACAAACAAAACCCTCAGTTATACTTGCATAAGTTCATGCGGATATATCCTGGGGGTTCTTATTTATATCTATAAATCTTTGTATGTTTCCGAAGTATCAATTTACAAGCAGATTGATGGTGCCATTCAATATATTGGCAAGCTTTTTAAAACATTTTATCTAATTTTACATTAAAAAGCAAACGGTTTGATAAAGCAGGAAGTTATTGACAAGGTACTGGAAACAGCACGGATAGAAGAGGTGGTGGGCGACTTCGTTGATTTAAAGAAACGGGGTACGTCTTTGATTGGAAATTGCCCTTTCCATCATGAAAAGACACCCTCCTTTCACGTATCTGTTTCGAAGGGTATCTATAAGTGTTTTGGATGTGGTGTTGGTGGAGATTCCCTTAAATTTGTGATGGAACTGGAAAAGTTTTCTTATCCGGAGGCCATCCGTTATTTAGCCGATAAATATTCGATTCAAATAGAAGAGGTTGAGCGTTCTCCTGCTCAGCTTGCAGCACAAGATAAAAGGGAAAGCCTGTATGTACTGAATGCGTGGGCCGGTAAGTTTTTTGCCGAACAGCTCTGGAAAACTGAAATGGGGCAGGTCATTGGACTCAACTACTTTAAGGAGCGGGGCTACACTGAGGATATCATTAAAAAATTTGAATTGGGCTATTCGCCGGAGGAATGGACAGCATTGGTCGACAAGGCACAAGTGGCCGGTTTTCATCCCGATTATTTAGCAGCAAGTGGCCTGGCCATTGAACGTGACGATAAATCATTGTATGACCGCTTTCGTGGTCGGGTTATGTTTCCTATACATAACTTGACGGGCCGTGTAATTGGCTTCGGCGGGCGGACGCTAAAGACAGATAAAAAGATTGCCAAATATGTAAATTCTCCTGAAAGTGAAATCTACCATAAATCCGATGTGCTGTATGGATTGAATTTTGCCAAGAAGGCAATTATGGAAGAGGATAATTGCTACTTGGTAGAGGGGTATGCAGATGTTCTTTCGGTACATCAAGCTGGAGTCGAAAATGTTGTTTCCTCCTCGGGAACTTCGTTGACAACAGGTCAGATCAAGCTTATTTCCAGATTCACAAAAAATGTGACCATACTTTATGATGGGGATGAAGCAGGGATCAAAGCCTCACTACGGGGTACAGATATGCTGCTCGAAGAAGGCTTAAACGTTAAGGTATTGCTTTTTCCTGATGGAAATGACCCCGATTCTTACGTGCAGAAGTTTGGTGCCGCAGCTTTTAAGGATTATGTGAAATCCAAGCAGCAGGACTTTATCTTTTACAAAACGAATATTCTACTTCGCGATGCTAATAATGACCCAATAAAGAGGGCCGAGGTAATTCGTGATGTAGTCGAAAGTATTGCATTGATTCCAGATGAGATTAAGGTATCTGTTTTTATCCGGGAATGTAGCAGCCTTTTGGATATCGAAGAGCGGATTTTATTGGCCGAGCTCAATAAAATCAGACTAAATAGGGCAAGAAAAGCAGATAAGGATGCAGCACGGAAACCTCAAAGCTCACTGCCAAACGCCGGCATGTCGCATGTTGGAATGGATGGTCCGCCTCCGGATTTCTTTATGACTGACGATGAGCGAGGCGGAGTTGCCCCTATGGAGCCCATTGAGCAGCCGGCACAGCTGACATCGGAAATTCTCCAGGAACGTGAGATTGTACGTATCTTAATCAACTATGGTGACTATCTAGCTACTTGGGAAGGCGATGGAGATATTCCTGTTGCAGGCGTATTATTGGGAAATATAAGCGACATTGAGTTTAAAGACAAAGCCGCAGCTTATATTTTGAAAGTGTATCGAGAGGCTGCAGCAAAGTACGAGATTCCTGATGCCAAGCAGTTTTATTCGAACCCGGATCCGTCAATCTCGGATTTGGCAATTAATAGTGTTGCCAGTAAATATTCGCTTAGTGAAAATTGGAACGACGATAAGCGTAAAATTTATGTAACGCATGAATATGAGCATTTAAAACCGCTTGTTGTTACGGCGATCTATCGAATTAAAAAACGTAAAATTGAAACCGAAATGCATCATATTCGTGAAGAGATGAAACACGAAAAAGATGAGGCAAATTTGGAAGTCCTTATTTTTAAATATCAGAAGCTAAAAGAAGCAGAAAGGTTGTTGGGTGGGTTTCTGGGAAATACTATTGTAAAGTGATCAACTGATATGGCCAAGCATCTTGAAACGGGCAACTGGGGTGAACAAATGGCGATGGAATACCTCGTAGAGAAAGGCTATAAAATAGTGTTAAGAAATTGGCGATTTAAGAATTTAGAGGTAGATTTGATCGTGAGGGACAAGGATACACTTGTATTTGTTGAAGTTAAAACACGGTCGGGAACTGATTTCGGCGAACCTTACGAATTTGTAGATATAAAAAAGCAACGTCGACTGATTCGTGCGGCCCAGGCTTATATCCTTAAAACCCATTACATCGGTGAGCTTCGATTTGATGTTGTCGCCATAACGAGAGCCCCCAAAGTTGAACTCAATTATATCAAAGATGCGTTTTGGGATAGTTGAGAATACGTACTTATAAATAATTATACATAGATGAGAAAAATCACTTATTTTATGGCAATTGCAGCACTTGCTTTTGCTTCTTGTAAGTCAAAAAAATCCAGTTTGGAATTTGCATCTCCTGGAGCAAATCAAGCTGTTTTAAAAGGTGCTCAAGTGCAATTGAAACTGAAATTTGAATCAGTGACAATGGACTCTGTAGCTTATTTTGTAGATGATAAACATGTGGGCTCATCAACCGACACCACGGCGATTACAGTAGATACAAAGGACATGTCTTATGGTACACGTAATATTTCCGCTTTGGTATACAACGCCGGAAAACCTGATTCTGTTTCCAGTACCTTTTACGTTGTACCCGCAAGCGCAAAAAACTATGGTTTTGAGGTAGTGAACAAATATCCGCATGATACCACAGCATTTACACAAGGTCTACAGTTTGCAGATGGTGTTCTCTATGAATCGAATGGGCGCTATGGAGAGTCTAACCTGAGAAAAGTTGATCTAAAAACAGGTAAAGTACTGAAAGAGGTTAAATTTGATGAAAAGACATTCGCTGAAGGAATGACATTGGTTGGTAATAAGTTATTTATGTTAACTTGGCAACAAGGAGAAGGGTATGTCTTTGATAAAAACTCTTTTGTAAAAGAAAGTTCCTTTAAATATGAAAATAGTAAGGAAGGTTGGGGTCTAACCTACGATGGACAACACTTGATTAAATCCGATGGCTCCAATAAGTTATACTTTTTAGATGCAACAACTGGTAAGGAGTTGAATGCTATCGGAGTTTACGACGAAGCCGGCCCAGTGGATGAACTTAACGAACTGGAGTATATAGACGGCAAAGTCTATGCAAATGTCTATCAGAAAGATGTTATTGTTATCATCAACCCACAAACAGGAGCAGTAGAGGGGCGAATTAATTTGGTGGGCATTTATGAGCATACGTCTGCTTACGATAATGAATTGAATGGCATCGCTTATGATGAGGTGGGCAAACGCCTATTTGTGACAGGTAAGCTATGGAATACGTTGTATGAAATCAAAACCGTTGAAAAATAAATAAGCTTTTTTCTATTTTGATCTTATTTTGAAGGTTGATAGTCGTGTAAGCTTATATAAAATCAGAATCCTTGCCAACTAGTTATGGCAGGGATTTTTTTGTTCTTACTCTTCTTTGCGCTATAGAGGAAATGTGTCTAGTTTTAATTTCCGTCTTTTGTATATTAAACTACTAAAAGAGAAGTAGATGGTTTGATAAGTTTAAGTGGTAGCGCGAAAGAAACTCGCCCTCAACAGTGTGTCTGGCCTACGAAATACTAATGAATAGAGGAAATCATGCTATTTCTATAGTGGTTGCCGGATATAATAAGCTGTTTCAGATGGTATCGTAGCAATATCGAAAGTTAGCTTCATATACTTTTTAGTCAATAGAGACCACTACTTTTAATAAAAAAAGGAATGAAGTTTAAACTCCATTCCTTTTTTTATAATGATTTTATTGCGATTAATAAATCGGAGTAAACATCCATGTATCATCAAAACGAGAAGAACCGTTTAGTCCAGTAGTAATGTAACCGTTGTTTCCTACCGCGAAACCAACAGCATCCTGACGTGCAGAACCAGCAAATGCGCCGTTATCATTTGTCCAATAGTCACCAGAAATATTATATTTCCATGTGCTATTAATAACTGCATTTTTGTAACCACCAACAACAAATGGAGTACCATTGATTGCGAAAGCAGACGCATTTGAACGAGTCAAATCATAAGTGTATGAATCATCTGCTCTGTTAAGGTCATTCAATTTAGTCCATTTGCTTCCGTCAAATTTGTAGAAATCTTTTGGGTAAGAACCGTTAGATATACCACCACCTACATAGGCTACATTATCGACAACAAAAGAAAATGCTGCTTTTCTTTTTGCAGAAAATGGAGCATCACTGATTGCCTGCCATGTGTTAGCTGCTGGATCATATTTGTAGAACTCATTCGTATTCGTTGTTCCGCCATTAATGACGGTTTCTCCTGTTCCCACATAAGCAGCACCATTTAAGGTAAAAGCTACTGCATTTGATAAGGCAATAGGAAGTGGAGCAATACTTGACCAAGCACCTTTTCCGTTATCAGCTGTAGGGTCAAACTTGTAGAAATCTTTTAGGTTATTTGTCCCGTCATTACCGCCACCAACATAACCGATATTACCAATGGAAAAACCTATGGCACCGTTTCTCTCGACACCTGTGAAAGGAGCTTTTTCAGCCCATGTATCTGATGCAGCGTCATAAGCATACGTGTCTTTCACACGAAATGGTTTACCACCAGCATTACTTGCTAGACCAGTAGTAACATATGCAACGTTATTTATTAAAAAGCTAGCAGCAGATGAAGTTTGTGGCCCTTTAAAAGCAGCTTTCGCAAACCATTCGTCTGATTTGGTTGTGCTGTCGTCACTTTTTTTACAAGAAGAGAAAGTTGTAACTGTAAATACAAAAGCTAATAAAACGAGTAGCCAATTTTTCTTGTTCATAAATTATTGAAATTTAGTATAAAGGATGTTTAATTTAATTTTAGGATCATTCTCATTATCTTTTGCCAATATTAACCTATTTCCAGTTGAAAACAAACCCGATGTTGGTAAAGATAGATATAATGAAGTATTATTGTATGCCGTTGTTTTAATTTTTGTTAAATATTCAATCAGATTGAACGAGTATGAACCATTAGAACCAAAATCATTTCCGCGCACTAATGGTGCTTGTTGAGTTGTTGTTGAATAAGGTGCAGTTAATAGACTAATCGGATTACCGTTATTACTAGCAACCATCAGAACCAAACTTTGAGGCTGGTCGAAAATCGTTGCAGATCCATTAGGGACTTCTATAACAAGCTCAGCTTTATTAATTGCTATTGATGGATTGTTCACCAATTCCAATAACGTTGGAAATTCAATTTTTGCTACAACACCAGTTGATCCCTCTAAAAATACATTTCCATCGGTCTTTTCACTGGCAAGTTGGGGATTTGCTAAGGTCATCGGCGCAAATTTTGTTGCCGAGCGATCCGATTCAATTTGATTGTACTGATAAGATTTATTATCAATGGAGAAATATTGTTTACCAACAGACTTGGTACCTTCATTATTCAGAAACGAATAGTGAACCTGTAAAAATACGGTATCTTTAAATCCTATCAACGCCGTGCTGTTGTCTGGTACAAGTGCTAAGCCTTTAAAATACTCTTGAAAACTTGTGCTGTTCTGAATCCGGTTGTCATTATTTTTGATCATCGTAAACAGCTCATTGCTGATTGTACTGTTGAATCTGAAAAACAAAGAGTCTGCCGATTGTATCCGCGGTTTAAAAGTAAGTTCTGCCAATGGCGTATTTTCATATGCAAACTTTTGTTTGCTGAATATTGCAGCTGAGGTGACAAAAACAGGACGTTCATCAACAGGTTTGGTGAGATCAATCTGTGTTTGGGTAATTTCTTCTGTTACACGGTGTACCGAAATCTTTTGTACCTGCGTAGTATCACCATAGGAGTATTTATTTGGCGTTAATACTAAAGTGATTGAATCCAATACCGCATCATCAGGGATAGAAGCACTGCTTATCGTTCCAATGCCGAGTCGCATATAAGCCGTCGATTTCATACTGCCTGTAACTGCATTACTATTTTTCCCGACAAGCATAGTTCCGGTAGCGGAAGTGGGGATATCGTCCAATTGATAAGTAGAAACTTTGGCGGAAACGGTATCAATAGGTACTAAACCGATTGTTTCGTCTCTTGAACTATCCAATGAGAGCGAAATGTCTTTATTACAACCAACAAAAGTGGCCAATGTAAAAAGTGGAAGTAAAAATTGTATACTACGTCTCTTGAAGTCTTTAATCATATTAATTTTTGAATAGTGCAAAAGTAATCAATGACAACTGTTAATCAGTGTTATATTTTGTTAAATATGGTTAATTACCACAGCGATTGCAAATCTAGTAATTTAAATTTGTTTTAGTTATGGGTAGAAGATTTAAATTACTGATCAGTTTGATCGTTTTAATCGGGGCAGGAATTACTGTAGTTCTGGGGATTTGGCTCTATGGAAGTTATACAAATCGTCGGGATCTATTTCTATCCACCGCTGAGCGCTCGCTCTTCAACGCAGTTCAGGAAGCCTATCAGGCTCGCAATGGTGACCGGCAATTGGATGGGCGGGAGGCCGACCGCAATCATCTGCTGCAAGAGGTTAAACGCGAGCTCTCATCATTACTACCTGCTGCTGAACTCGACAAAGCCTTGCAACGTGTAAGCCTAGATCCGCCTAAAAACAAGCGTTTTGATCGCGAGAGCCACAATAGACGAGAAAAAATATTTCCTAAAGATCGCGAAGGACAGGGCGCAATCATTCCGCCCTTTTTATTCCGTGACTTTGATATGAATACTGCAAATCTCGATTTGATCGAAAGAAAATTCAAAGAATCTTTAAACAATAAGAGCATATCAGTACCATTTGAAATGGCTATTGTTACGATTCCTCATGATCAGATCAAAGACGTTCGCCGAAAGTACCGTGAAGCAAATATCGCTTGGACGAGACCTATGCTTGTCAACCCGCTTAAAAATGAATTTTTAGTGATCAAATTCCAAGAAGACTGGAAGTATCTCTTGTATAGCTTAAGTTGGCAGCTACTTATTGCACTACTCTTGATAGGATTATTGCTAGGGACATTCTTCTATCTGATGAAGACGATTCTCAATCAGAACAAGATGGCCGAACTGCGTAAAAACTTTGTTGATAACATGACACATGAGCTTAAAACACCTGTATCTACTGTAATGGCAGCCATAGAAGCTATACAAATGTATGGTGTAAAGGATGATAAGGAAAAGATGAACCGGTATCTGAATATTTCCAAAAGAGAGCTGGAACATCTATCCAATATGATCGAAAAGGTGCTTCAGATGGATATTGACGCAACTAGAGGGATTGTTCTGCAGCGTTCGGATTTCGATCTTGTCGCCATGGTGAAAGGAGCTATCGAAGTTGCCCAGCTGAATAAAACTAAAAAAGTTGATTTTAACCTTATTGCGATACCGGGTAAGATCATGATCAATGGCGATGAAGCCCATTTAAAAAATGTGATCAATAATTTGCTTGAAAATGCGATAAAATATGCTGGACAGGAAGTTTATATTGAGGTGGAAGTAAAGGAAATGAAGGAAAATGTCCATATTCGTATTACAGATAATGGCAAAGGGATTTCCTCCGAATACCATAATCAGATTTTTGATATGTTCTTTCGGGTTCCTTCCGGTAATCTACACGATGTAAAGGGATTTGGTTTGGGACTTGCCTATGTCAAGCAGGTGGTAAAAAGACACGATGGGAAAATTACTGTCGACAGTGAGCTTAGCAAAGGAAGTACCTTTCGTATTCTTTTACCTCATTAGTAAGTAGTGATATATATATGTCTGAAAGCAAATGTCATTATTTAATTGGCTGTTTTCAAGTTGATTGCATTAAAAGGGTTTTTGAAACAGCACCAAAATATATTTTGATTGAATCATTTACGCTATGATTGAAATTTTATATGTAGAAGATGAGCCAAGTCTCGGAATGATCGTTGCCGATAGCCTAGAAGCCAATGGTTTCCATGTCACCCATTGTAGTAATGGGCACGAGGCCTTGGAAGCGTTTACAGAAGCAAGGCCGGATATTCTGGTCGTCGATGTGATGATGCCTGTTATGGATGGATTTACATTGGCGACAAAGATAAGAGAATCAGATACCCAAATACCCATTATATTTTTGACCGCCAAAGTGCAGACGGAAGATGTTGTACGTGGGTTTCGTTTGGGAGGAGATGATTATGTCAAAAAGCCGTTTAAGATCGAAGAATTGGTTGTGCGTATAGAGTCCTTATTAAAAAATAGCCCAAAGATGCTCTTCGGTCAGAAACTGATAATCGGAGACTATAGCCTAGATAGCCTAAAACATCAGTTAACTTATCAGGGGGAGGTACTCAAGTTGTCTTTCCGCGAAAGTGAACTGCTGCGGAAGCTGTACGAACAGAAAGATAAAGTCATTCCACGAGAGGATATCATGCGGGCCTATTGGAGCCATGATAAGTATTTCACGGGGCGGAGCTTAGACGTGTTTATAAGCCGCATACGCAAATACCTTAGCCAAGATGATCGGATAAAGATTACCAATGTCAGAGGAGTGGGGTATATGCTTACCGTTGATTGACTGATGTGTTCCACGTGGATTGATATCAAGAGTACTGTGGCTAACGGCGCTTTTTCAAGCCCGACTTTTCGCTAAGTCCACGAATATGGTAGGTTAAACTTACTATTGCGTATCGCGTAATGGCATTGGACTGCGAAACACGTATCCAAAGATCGTTGACCTGCTGATTGATGTTTTTATTGTCATTAAAAATATCAAATACCGTGAGATTGATTTCGGCGTTCCTGCGCTTAAATAGTTTTTTCCCCAAAGAAACGTTCCATAGCAAACTTGTTGTACTCGGTGAATTCAGAATACTACTATTGTATAGGTAATTGAGCGTTGAATTGAGCGTCCAGGTCTTCAGTAGAGTCAAGGCGATAGAATTACCGATGGTATGCTTATAGACCGAATAATTGGATTTATCGGTTGCTGAGTTCTTGGAAAATGCTATATTTCCATTGTAATCCAATCCAATGATAACGTCTTTACTGAATGCTGTATTGACGCTGACGCGTTGACTTATTCCATATGTTTGCGCGTTGACCTTTTCGAGATTCAACAAAGTGTAATTCTGGTTTAAATACATATTGTTGTTCAGGTTGAAGTTGAGCTTCAACGGTTCAAAGCGATACCCAAGACTGTTCTGCCATTTCAGGTTATAAACTCCATTGAAATTTTCGGGCCTGATATACTGTCCTCCGGGGCCCAATACGACTTCCTCCGTGATTGTAAATGCCGAATCTGTGGTGAAAATGGTATTGGAGATTTTATGTTGAATAAAATCTGCTGTAAAATCAGAGGTGAAGCTTTTGCCGGTCCCTTTGTTTATTGATCTGAATTGCAAGACAAGGTTGTGGTCATACTCCTGTTTGAGATTTGGGTTTCCGGAGCTGATACGAAGCGGGTTTTGATTGTCTATAAAATCCTGCAATTGCTCAATTGAAGGTGTGTTTGTCTTTGTATTGTACCGAAACTCGACCCGTGTGTCCTTATTGAAATTATATTGGAAGTTCAGATTAGGCAGCAGACTGGTAAAATGGCTTTTTGTTGTCAGCGTATTGGGGAATAATTTGTCATTGACTTGTGCTGCAGTCTGATAATCTAAGCCAATCTGAAATCTTATACTATCTTTTTTGCTAAACAAATAAGATATACCACCGCTATGGTAGACAAAATCATTTCGAAATTCATTGGAAAGACGGTTTTTTAATTCCCCGAGCTGACCTGTTTCAGCTAGGAATTCATAGGTCTTCCGGTCCGAATAACGTGCAGTATTCCGAAAAGTATAATTCCCCTGCACTCGGGAATATTTACCTAACATTTCTGTATAGGCAACTTTGGAACGAAAACCATTATTGTCAACGAGGGAATAATTTCTGTTGTCGACGGTATCGACCCGGCTGAATAGACCATCTTTATAGTACGAGTTTAGCGCGAAATTTTCAGCATGGCTTTTATTGCTGCTAAATGAACCATTGATATTAAAACTGATCGTACGACCGGGTTTGTTCAGTCTTCGCATGTAAGTAAGGTCTCCACCCCAATTGAAATTTTCTCCAAAGCTCTTATTCCTGCGGTCAGAACTATTTAGCATCTCGGCAAGATTTAATAAGGTATTGCCCGTAGAGCTACCGTTCCTGTCGTTATTTTGATAGGAGAAATTAGGTTGAAAGTCCAGCTTTTGAATGGAATCTATCTTCCAGTTCGCGCGGACTGACAGCGCATGGTTGTTGCTGTAAGTATTGTTAAATTGATTCTGGTGGTTGATTTGGTTGGCCCGGTTGCCTGCAGTATATTCTGTTTTGCTTTGGCTGAGTACATTGTTGTCGGTATAGTTGTAGGTGTAATTTGCATTGAAGTCCATCCGGTCATCAAAAAAACGGTCCAAATAATTAAACCCCGCATTGAAACGTGTCGTCACTCCCTGTCCGGTACGACCTCTTGTGTTTCCCCGGGTCGCAAAACCATTGGGCTGATTGACATTGTTGGTATTGATGTCAATTGAATATTGCCGTTTAGAATTCATTTTGGTTACCTGTGTATTGATGGCATATTTTCGGTCAGGACCTGCCCCTGGAGAGAGCTTACCGAAATAGGATTTTCTTTTATCGGGTTTGGTGACAATATTGATCACTTTCATCCGTTTTCCATCATCAAACCCACTAAATTTCGCTTGTTCTGTTTTATCATCGATGATTTGGATCTTAGCAATAACATCGGCAGGAAGATTTTTCAACGCCACTTTAGGATCTGTGCTGAAAAACTCCCGACCATCAATAATAATCTTATTGACGGACTCACCCTGAGCTTTAACATTGCCGTCGTCATCAATTTCAACTCCAGGAATCTGTTTGACCAATTCGTCTGCATCTGCAAAATCTTGTGTAACATACCTCTTGGTATCAAATTCAAGCGTATCCCCTTTAACCTGTATACTGCTCGCAGCGATGTTGATTTCATCCAATACAATTTCAGTGCTACTGAGTTTAAACGTAAGGTCAACGGTTTTACCAAGCAGCTTTACGCGCCGAAAGTCTGTCGTATAGCCCATTGCTTGTGCCGTAACCAAATAGTCGCCGTCGGAAAGTTTGCTGCTGCTAAACTTGCCTAAAATATCTGTAGGAACCTGAAATTTAATTGAATCTTTCACCGCGATGAACGTGATACTTGCAGCGTGGATAGGGTGCGATGTCCTATCATCCAGCAGCGTACCCATAATATAGTGCTGGGCTAAGACATTTTTTCCCAATAACAGCATACTGATCGCTAGGAGCGAGATAGTCCACAAGTTGATCTTCATAGATTGAGCAGCGAATGTGTTTTGATATTCGGTTAATGGTTACATAAATTGATTTGCCAAAAATAGGGTACTATTTGTTACGAATTATTATCATTTTGGTTACAATACCCCCAAGGGAATGGAAAGATTAGATATATTTGCAGTGGAATTAAAAGTCAGCTAAACAAAACCGTATAGCAGCTGTAGTGTTATATGGTTTTGATAAAAGAAATAAAAGATGAAAGAAAGTGTTTTGAGTAGAAAAGAGCGTATTATGAAAGAAGCATTGCTGCTTTTCTCAGATCAAGGCTATACGAATACCTCTACCAAAACGATTGCCCAAAATGCTGGAGTCTCTGAAGCCTTGATCTTTAAACATTTTGGAAACAAAGATGCGTTGTTGGTTTATTTGATTAAATCAGGTTATCGCAAAGTGCTTACCCATCACCGCGGCATGATGACCTATCGTGAACCAAAGGAATTTCTGCGGACAATGATCAATCTCCCAAGTAAGCTGGTGAGTGCAGAACCCATATTTTGGAGATTGCAGGAGCGTCTGTCTCATCATCCATTTTCCAAACAGCAGCATGAACAGTTTATGAAACCGGTCCATCCCATTATTCATCGTGCTTTTAAAGAATTAGGTTATGAAAGTCCTGAATTTGAGACTGAATTCTTATTACTGATCATAGATACCTTATGGAAAAAAGAAGCTATCGGAGAATTGGAGAATACCATGGAACTGACCCTATTTTTAGAGAAAAAGTATAACCTGATTTAGCATATAAAATTCAGTGATTGGCTTTTGCCCAAAAAGCTGTTTCGTTAATCGTGGGACTTGATTGTCGCCCCGCGTTTTATTCCCTTAATTCATCGCGTCAGTATTTTTGCTGGGCCTCCAAATCTTGTGCAGGTTTTTTACAGCTTATGATCTTACAGGAATGCCGTTTTATGCGTTTTTATATAAAATTGTTGCAAAAACAATTTCTTATTCTCCAAAATAATAGCGTTCTTAGTATTTTAAATACATTATACAAACTAATTTATGTTCAAAAAATTCGGTCTGGCAATATTGGCACTAGTCGGCACAATTCCTTTTTTGAAAGCTCAGGATAAAAAAGATTTTGTGCGCTATATTAACTCTCAGCATGAATGGGTCGATTCGGTATTCAATACTTTGACACCAAAAGAAAAAGTTGCTCAGTTATTTTTAGTTCGAGCACACACCAATTTGGGGCAAAAGTATATTGACTCCGTCGCACAGGTGGTACAAGACGAGCATTTGGGGGGGCTGGTCGTATTTCAGGGTGGTCCAGTACGACATGTGGAGATGTTTAATCGGTATCAGTCACTAGCTAAGGTTCCTTTGATGATGACATTTGATGGCGAATGGGGTTTGGGTATGCGCATGCCGGATTCTACCTTGTCATTCCCTTATCAAATGACATTAGGTGCCGTGCAGGATAATCAGTTGATCTATCGTATGGGACGTGAGGTTGCCTTAGATTTCCATCGCATAGGCATGCATTTTAATTTTGCGCCCGACGTAGATATCAACAATAACCCCAAAAACCCAGTAATAGGTATCCGTTCTTTTGGTGACAATAAATATAATGTGACCCAAAAGGCAAAGGCTTATATGGACGGTATGGTGGATGGTGGAATATTGGCTTCCATTAAACATTTCCCTGGTCATGGAGATACCGACGTAGATTCCCATTACGATCTGCCGCAGCTCCCTTTTGATAAAAAGCGATTGGATAGCCTTGAAATGTATCCTTTCAAAGAGCTGATCAAAGCTGGTGCTCCCGCTGTTATGGTGGCTCACATGAATATTCCGAGCTTGGACGACACTCCTAATATGCCATCCTCTATTTCCAAGAAGGTTGTTACCGATCTTTTACGTAATGAACTTGGCTTCAAGGGGCTAACCGTTACAGACGCAATGGACATGAAAGGTGTGAAGAAATTTTTTCCAAACGGTGAAGCCGATGTACAGGCCATTATTGCAGGCCATGATTTACTTGAAGTATCGGAAAATAGCAAAAGGGCAATCGATTTAATATTAAAAGCGATTGAAGAGGGACGTATTGCTCAGGCGGATATTGATGCGCGCGTCAAAAGAGTGCTCGCCGCTAAATTATGGCTTGGTTTAGATAAATACCAGGCAACTGCTTTACAGAATCTATATAGTGAATTACACCGTGCCTCGGCAGTTCAGCTTATTGATGAACTTTCAAATGCAGCAATAACCGCATTGAACTCAACAGACAAATTGAAGTCATTCAAAAATGATTTACCCACTGCTATTATTAATATCGGAATCACCGCCAACCAAACTTTTCAAAATGAATTAGGAGCTGCGCTGACCAATGAAACACAATATTTCATTACCGATAGCATGAGTAAAGATGACATTAAGCGTTTGACAAAAGAAATTAAAAAGAATAAGCAGTTTATTATCGCTGTACACGATACAAGACTTCGTCCACGCCCAACGATGCTGTTGAATAAAGATGTGCAAGGGTTGATGAAGAAATTTGCAAAAAAATCAATCTTGACCTTATTCACTAACGCTTATGCATTAGATGGTTTTGAAGCAGCGAAAAAGGCGAAGACCATTTTGCTTGCCTATCAGAATGATGCATTCATGCAGAAAGCAGCAGTAAAAACGATTTTAGGGCAAAATATCTCCAAAGGCAAGCTCCCTGTAACAATTAATAAGAAATTTAAATACGGGCAGGGCAAATAAAGTTTATAGCATCACACCCAAAAGCGCCTCTTCCCAAAATGGTCTCCCTGCAAAGCAAAACCATTTAGGAAGAGGTGTTTTTTTAAGGGTTGGTTTAATTCTCTTCGATGGCTGTCCTACTATCAGACGGCTTACTTTCATTTTTCATTCGGTCTATTGCCGTCACGACATATTTATACTGTTGGTGCGGTTTGATGTCGTCATCGGTATACTGAAGCTTATCTCCGTCAAAGGTGATAAAAATAATTTTTCCCGGATCCTGGACACCGACTTTTTCATCGAGGTTGAATCGATAGATTACATAACCATAGGCAGACTCCCCATCGCTTGCCATATCTGGCTTTTGCCAAAATAGGGTGTTCATTTTAGCATTGGGCGATTTTTTCACTAAAAGACCAAAAGGTGCATTCGGTGGAATACTGTCTAACCAAGGCATCGCAGGCGGTAAAGCAGGGCTTCGGTATAGGTCATTCCGCATAGAGTCCTGCAATCCAGCAAGGTTATCAGTAAGCGATTTGGAACTGAAATAAATACTTCCCTCCACATTGTGTTCCGTCCTTAAGTGACGTACCTGTCTTGGAATTTGACTTCGGTCTGTCCAGCCGATCTTATTTTCGGTAACACGATAAGCTCCATGGCCCACATAAAAATGGCGGCCATAGGTGTGTTTCTGCCACCAGTCAACTAAGATCTCATACGCCGCTGCTCGATTTTTGAAAGGAAAGTAGATCTGCGGATTGATATAATCAATCCAACCTTCCTGCATCCATTTGACACCATCAGCATATAACTCCCGATAAGCACTCAGTCCACGGGTCTCCGAGCCAGCACTATTGTTTTCTTTGTTGTCCCATACACCACAAGGACTGATACCGTATTTGACATAGGGCTTTACCTTTTTGATAGCAACACCAAGGTCGCGTACCAACAGGTTGACGTTGTTACGTCGCCAGTCGTCAATTTTTTCAATCCCATTATTATATTGACCAAAAGTAATCTGATCCGGTACAGGCGTATTTCTGTTATCAGGATAGGGGTAGAAATAGTCATCGAAGTGGATCCCGTCTACATCGTAGTTCTTAACCACATCCATAATCACATCAATAATGTATTTACGTACTTCGGGAATCCCCGGATTGAAAAGTTTTTTGCCGGCATAAGTGAAGAACCATTCAGGGTGACGCTTGGTAATATGGTCTTCCGAAAAATGAGCGGGATTTAACGTAGTTGAAGCACGATACGGATTGAACCAGGCATGAAGTTCCATTCCTCTCTTGTGAGCCTCATTGATTGCAAATTCTAAAGGATCATAAAATGGAGAAGGCGCCAATCCCTGTTTTCCAGTTAAGTATCTACTCCAAAGCTCTCTGCCTTTTGCATAGAAGGCGTCTGCCGCAGGACGCACTTGCAGAATAATCGCATTCAGTCCCGCACTACGATGTTGGTCCAGTAAATCAATGAATTCCTGTTTTTGCTTTGCAACATTATTGCCAGCCTTTACGGAGGGCCAGTCTATGTTACCTATCGTTGCAACCCATACACCGCGAAACTCCCGCTTAGGGAGCTGCTGAGAATACGATCTAATCGAAAAGAAACAAATAAAAAATGTAAAAAAAGAATATAAAACTGTTTTTCCCGTCATCCTATAAATTATAGCCAACAAAGATAGGGAAGCATTTCTTACTTTTTCGCTAAAAAATGTAAGATGTTTGTTGGATACTTGCTAAAAGAACGTGAGCTTGGTTTTCAAATTGATAATAATGCAATTGCAGGTAACATTGTACTTTATTTGTACTAATTTAGATGCGGTTTTTAATAAAGCAGTGACTTGATCGGCTGACCGCAATAAAAAAAATTATGAGCAAAGAACAAATATCCGTTTTTGATATGTTTAAGATTGGTATAGGACCCTCTAGTTCGCATACCTTAGGACCGTGGCGTGCGGCGCAGCAATTTACCGCTGTGCTCAAGTCTAATGGTGTATTAAACGAGGTCGAACAGGTTAAAATTTTGCTTTATGGTTCTTTAGCTAAGACGGGGGCTGGGCACGGTACTGATATTGCTGTTCTATTAGGATTGAGCGGAGATGATCCTGTCACCTTTGATGTTAATCAAGTTACGCCTAAAGTGGACCATATCAAGGCAAGCGGTAAACTCCAAGTCGCTGGGGAACGAACCATTCCATTTTCCTACCCAGAAGATTTACTTTTTTTATATGCTGAAAGCTTGCCTTTTCATCCGAATGCTGTTACTTTTCAGGCTTTTCTATCCAATGGGAAAGCAATTAGTGAAACCTATTATTCTATAGGTGGCGGTTTTGTCGTGCAAGAAAATGATACCGAAGGTGTTTTATCGGAAGTAGACCTTCCATTTCCTGTAGATACTGCGCAGGAACTCCTGCATTGGACGATGAAAACCGGATTGAAAATTTCCGAGCTGGTCCTCGAAAATGAATGTGCATGGCGTGAAGAAAGCGAAACGCTGGCGGGGGTATTAACTATTTATCAAACGATACAGGAGTGTATCTACCGGGGCTGCCATACAGGAGGGACATTGCCCGGGGGACTAAATGTTGAAAGAAGAGCGGCTAAGCTAAATAAGAAGTTAATGCAAGGGCGTACCTATCATGATTATACATCTTGGGTAGGCGCGATTCGCGAAGGAGGGCAAAACTTTCAATATATTCTGGATTGGGTAAGTTGTTTTGCACTTGCCGTCAATGAAGAAAACGCATCTTTCGGACGTGTGGTGACAGCTCCTACTAACGGTGCATCAGGTGTTATACCGGCTGTATTGCAGTATTATATTACATTCCACGACGGAATGCGTGAAAATAAAATTATACAGTTCATCCTTACGGCATCTGAAATTGGTTCAATTTTTAAGAAAAATGCAACTATTTCTGCTGCAATGGGAGGCTGTCAGGCAGAGATCGGCGTTTCCTCGGCCATGGCTGCCGGAGCGTTGACCGAAGTGCTGGGTGGATCGCAGCGCCAGGTATTGATGGCTGCCGAGATTGCCATGGAGCATCATCTTGGATTGACATGCGATCCAATCGGCGGGTTGGTTCAGATCCCATGTATTGAACGCAATACGATGGGGGCTATTAAAGCGATAACTGCAGCACAGTTGGCGTTACAATCGAATCCGGATAAAGCAAAGGTTAGTTTGGATACTGTGGTTAAAACGATGTGGGAGACGGCTCTTGATATGAACGCTAAATATAAAGAAACAGCGGATGGCGGACTTGCCGTCAATATTCCTTTGAGTTTGCCGGAATGTTAATGATTGTCTGAGTCTTTTTGTTTTTTGTATCTTTGAGGCGATAATATATATTCTTATAAATAAAGTCACGAATGAAATATTGCGCAATCGCCTCCGGAAGTAATGGGAACTGTTATTATGTCGCTAAAGACGATTCTGCCATTTTGATAGATGCTGGTATCAACAGTAAACATATTCACCTTCGGATGTATAATTTGGGTATTTTGCCCACGCAGATTAAAGCAATTTTCATTACACACGAGCATTCTGATCATATAAGGGGTCTATCCGTATTCGCTAAAAAGTATAATCTACCGGTTTATATCACTAAAGGTAGTTATGAGGGTACCAGATTGCAACTTCCATCTCATTTGGTACATCTCATAAGTCACGATGAAGTTGTCGAAATAGGAGGGCTCAAAGTGTATGGTATTCCCAAATATCATGATGCCAAAGAACCGTGCAGCTTTCTTGTTTCGGATGGAACATACAATATTGGGATATTGACCGATATAGGACGGCCCTGTGAAAATGTACAACATGTTATCCAGCATTCGGATGTATTGCTTCTGGAATCAAATTATGATGAGGATATGTTGCGGATAGGCCGATATTCCTATTTTCTTAAAAACAGGATTAGTAGTGGATGGGGCCATCTTTCAAATCGGGTTGCCGTTGAACTTTTAAATGCCCATAAAACAAAACGTCTTAAACACCTTATTCTCACTCACCTCTCCGGTGAAAACAATACGGTTGATCTTGTACAGCAAACTTTCGAACCGCATTGCGAACACATTAAGCTCCATGTGGCAACGCGGTATCAGGAAACTGAATTGTTCGACCTGAAACATGTACTCGAACAGCATTTAGCTGCGTTTTCAATGCCAGTGGCTCTTTCTTCTTAAACATTCCTCCATTCGTTTCGCAGTTTTTCTTAACCAAAAAGGATAAAATACTGTAAAATAAAAAATATACTTGATTTAAAAAGATTTCCTGTTATATTTGCTCTGTTTTTAATCAGTCTAAATTACATCGGTATAATAAAAGACTGCTAACAGATACCATGCAATAGACGGCAATCTATTACATGGTATAAATATACATACAGCGGCAACTGCATGTAGGTGACTGAAACAGCACGCTGTATCAGTTACTCCCGATATACGATATGGAAGAATTTACAAGATAACGAATTTTATCATTTATTCGTTGTTGGACTCCAACAAAACCTTGAATTCTCCCATAATAAGTTGAAGAAAAACTAAACATCAATCAACATATTATGAAAATTTTAATTTCATTCTTTACCTTTTTAGCGGTACTGCTGTGTAGTAATAATGGTTATGCACACGCACTCTGGATTGAAGCATCTTCTTATGGGACACTCAACCAAGCCCATGAAGTAAAAGTATATTACGGTGAATTTGCAACAAACGAAAGAGATCAGGTCGACAAATGGTACTCCGACGTGAAGGACTTCTCACTAATGTTGCATACTCCTGGAAAGGAGCCCATCAAACTACAGCTGACGAATAAAGGTGATCACTTTAGCGGGTCATTTCAACCTGTCGTAGCGGGAACCTATTTTCTATCCATTGTCAAGGCACCTAAAGATCTGGGTGGTAAAACAAAATATGAATTTTCTTCGCTTGTACCAGTTATCGTTGGAAAGCCGACAGTACCTGATTATAGCAGCGTAAAAAATCCACTGCAGATTGAGTTGCTTGGTTTAAGTAACGTAAAAAAAGGCCAAAGCTTACAAGCAAAGATTACTAGCCACGGCAAAGTTGTGCCTCAAGCCAAAGTATCCGTTTTTTCTGCGACAGGTTGGGGGAAAGAGTTTGTCGCCGATGAGAATGGCCTGCTAACATTTGATGCCCTCTGGTCGGGTCCTTATGTTTTGGAAGCAAGTACATTTGTTGAGGTTGCGGGTGAACATGAAGGGAAACCCTATGCATCAGCATGGCAGGGTAGTACGACTTTTATTACCGTGAAATAGCTGCAGACCCGAAATATACTGAATAATTAAAGGATCCATTTGAAACATCGAAACAGTAATGGATCCTTTTGAAAAAAGAAGATCTAAAAAAACATCTACCATACTACATTCATGAATAAATCTTTATCCTTTTTAGCCATTCCTTTGATAAGTTCGGTTTTTTCTGTTGCGCAGGCACAGACGAACAAAGTTATTGAAGGATTTCTTATCAATGAAAAATCTGAGCCCATTTCCGGAGCGACCGTAAAATTGACGAATACTGGTGTAACGACAAGCACGGACAGTGAGGGACACTTTATCTTCGATAAACTTGCTTCGAAGACCTACCATTTGGAGATTAAAGCGATCGGTTATAGCAAGCATACCATGCAAGTTGTATTGAATGATGAGCGTATACAGTTGGGGCAAATTAGGATGAAGGATCAGTTCGAGTCGATAGATGAGGTAACGGTCTATGGTAAATACTATGAACACTATAAATTCGATAGTATATCGGGATCTTTACGCCTTAAAACACCAATCTTGGAGTTGCCACAGAATATACAGGTTATTTCATCCGATTTAATGGCCGATCAGCAAGTATTTGATATTGTCGATGGTATCACCCGGAATATTAGCGGGGCTACACGCCAAGGTCACTGGGACAATCAGTATGCTAACATACGCATGCGCGGATCCAAGATTCCGGCATTTCGTAACGGTATGAATATCGAGGCATCTTGGGGACCAACTGCCGAAGATGCGAGCATGATCGAACGAATCGAGTTTGTAAAAGGACCTGCAGGTTTTATGCTGGCGAATGGCGAGCCAGGAGGGTTCTATAATGTAGTTACTAAGAAGCCAACAGGGATTACTAAGGGGTCGGCAACATTTAATGTGGGAAGTTTCAGTACCTATCGCGCTGCAGTTGATCTAGATGGTAAATTACGGAAAGATGGCAAGTTGTTATACCGTTTAAATATGGCTGCGCAGCAAAAGGATTATTTTACAAAATACAACTACAACAATCGTGTTGTTGTGGCTCCAGTTGTGACGTATAAGGTCGATTCTTTGACGAGTTTAACATTTGAATACACCTATCAGGGATCTACCTATCTGGCAAATGGTAATTATACTTTTTCGCCTAAGGGATTTGCTGATCCAGATATTTCCAATGATTTTTTCTATGGTGACCCTTCGATGGAACCAGGTAAGCTGAAGGACCACAGTGCATATGTCTATTTAGACCGTCAGCTGAACGACCGTTGGAAATTACATGCGCAAATGGCTTATTTCAATTTTGATATGAAGGCGACGAGCACTTGGTTGAACTACATGACTGCGAATGGTGATATGCCTCGTTATTACAGTATTGCGGACGAGCATGGTGAAAATCGCTTCGGTCAGGTTTCTTTAAATGGAGAAGAATATACAGGTAGTGTTCGTCACCGAATCTTAGTGGGCGCAGATTATGGAAATAAGAAGTTTTGGGGCGATTTTGGAACTTTACTCGCTGAAATTCCAGGTACGCCATTGAACGTCTATAATCCACAATATAATATTCCTGGAACAGTTTTTCCTGTAGTTGACCGCTCAAAGAATATCAAGGTGCGCGCCGGAGGTTCCAACTATGTGAATTTAACGAACTATATGTCTTTCTACGCACATGATGAGATGGCTTTTTTAAATGAAAAGTTACGTCTTTCTTTAGGATTACGTTATACTGTGGCTGAGACGCTGGGAAAAACAGTAGGCACGCAGGTAATACCAGACCAAAATGATAAGGCATTTTCTCCACGTGTTGGGTTGAGTTATTCTATTGACAAATCTACAAGTGTTTATGGGTTGTTTGATCAATCTTTTGTTCCACAGGCTGGTTCTGATTGGGATGGAAATCCTTTCAAGCCGGTTCGTGGTAACGATTTTGAAGCTGGTGTGAAAAAAGAATGGGGGGGTGGAAAGTGGATATCGACATTAAGTGCCTATCAGATAAAAAGAAAAAATGCCCTAGCTGATGATTTTGACCATCCAATACCAGGAAGTACAAATAGTTTCTTTAAAATAGCTATAGGTGAGACAACATCGAAAGGTATCGAATTTGATGTAACTGGCGAAGTGCTACCCGGATTGAATGTGAATGCCAACTATGCGTTGACGGACTCTAAAATATCAAAAGATTCAAGAGAAGAGAAGATTGGCGATATTACGCCAAATACCGCAAAACATACTGCCAATGCTTGGGTATCCTATCGTTTGCAGCAAGGTTCGTTGAAAGGTATCGGCTTTATCGGTAGTGTTCAAGGAATGTTTGATCGTGCTATCGGAACCACAAAAGAAAGTAATTTCAAGAATTATTTGCGAACCGATGGTGGTATTAGTTACCAAAAAGGGAGATATAATATCTCTATAATGGTTAATAACTTGTTGGACAATAGAAAGCTGCTTACAGCAGGCTCTATTACTGCAAAAAATGCTAAAATAGCAGAAAGTGTGAGCTATTATACCTATATCGTAGAAGCGCGACGTAATTTCCGTATGGGAGTTACCTATAAGTTTTAAACAAACGATCTAGATAAAATATAGAACCGATGTATAGTACATTGCTAATCGTGATACTCTGTGGAACCTATCTTTTTTACAGTTCAAGTAAAAAAGTAAAGTTTGGCCCTAGACCACCATGGCTAGAAAAAATGTGCGCACAAACGAAGTTTGTGCGCATTTTAAGCATATTGCTGCTACTCATTCCCTTTGCCGCAGTGCTTTATCTGCAAGGTTTCGGAGCAGGCTTTTTTGCTTTTTTTGCTTATTTCATGTGTATGATGAGTCTCGTGGTTTTATTGAATCCATATCGCTATTTTAAATTGTATCCGATTTTGGGCCTCTATTTATTTAGCCTTTGTGTTGAATTGTTGATTTCCTAACCGATAAAATATGCCTGCTAATAAAAAATACCTCAGTACACCCTTTCAAAGGTTCCTGAAAATTACAGCCGGTTTTGTCGGTGGTTATAGTGTGATGCTCTCATTTCATGTCTTAGTCACACATATTTTTGAAAAAAAAGATGTTGTTGCGACAGCGTGTCTCACCGGTTATCTATTATGGGCGGTACTGCTCTTATTGGCTTTCCTTGCTAAGAGCGGATGGAAGATATGGGGGATATACTTGCTTTTGGCAGTAATTTTCTTTTTGCCTTATTTCTTTAAACTGTAATTCGTCATGAATAACCGAAATTATAATATCTACTTCAATACACATACCATCAGTGGCATTACAATTTGTGCTATCCTATATGTGATATTCTTTGCGGGTTCATTTGCATTTTTTAGACATGAAATTGCTGCCTGGCAGAATAATACATCCTATAAAACCTACCGTGAAGATCATCAAAACTTTGACCGATTGCTAGATTCACTCAAGGGACAGACCAATTTACACGGACGTGATATTACCTTTTATATGCACCGCGAAGGCACAGCAGCTTACGTAGCACTGAGTGCATCTAACGACACAATCATAAACAAAGAAAATTTAGCCAAGATAACGCCCGAACAAAAAGCTGCAAAGAAAAATGGCCGAAGAAGAGGAGGAGAGGATGATTCGAAAAACTTTACCTACAATTTCGCCAATAAAAAATATGGTGATTATGTACAGAATTATGATATGGGAGAGTTTTTATTCCGTTTACATTTCTTGGCCCAGCTTAATCAAGTACCGATTAGGGTAGGCATAGCACCATTTGGTTATCTTATCGCAGGCATAACCGCTTTTATTTTTCTATTTGCTCTTATCACGGGGTTACTGTTACATTGGGACAAGATTGTGTCAAATTTCTTTGTGTTCAGGCCTTTCAGCAAATGGAAAACAGTATGGACCGATATGCATACTGCCTTAGGTGTTATTGGTTTTCCGTTTCAATTTATCTTTGCCGTGACCGGAACCTTTTTGATTATCAATTCGGTATTGGCTTTACCACTTAGTAAACTGCTTTATGACGGTGATCAACAAAAAATGTATCAAGATATAGGTGTTAGTGCGGATATAAATTTCCCCTATACCTATAAGCCCCTTGACGCACATGTTAAGATCGCTCCATTTTTGGATTTGGCAAAATATAAATGGCCAGAATCCGATTTTCAGCGCATCACGATCAAAAATTACGCAGATTCCAATATGCATGTTGTCATGGAGCTTGAGCCGCATTTTAATAAAAGTTTTGCCGGATCGGGTATATTATCCGTTAGAGTTGCCGATAATACAATTGTTGCCGAAAAATCCCCTGTAAGCGAAGCTACCTATGCAGACGGGGTCCGCAGCATTATATATCGGCTGCATTATGGCGATTATGGAGGCTATCCGCTTAAGATGGTGTACTTTATTTTGGGAGCTATGGGTTGTCTGGTCATTATCTCAGGTATATTAATCTGGTTAGTTGCGCGTGACAAAAACAATGTAATTCCACGAAAACGAAAATTCAATTTCTGGGCAGCCAATATCTTTACCGCTATATGTCTGACGATGCTGCCTGTCACAGCCTTGGCTTTCATTGCAATCAAATTGAACCCAGCAGTCAATCAGGACTTTATCTATCGGGTGTATTTTTACAGTTGGTTGCTGTTTTCTCTGTACTATATACTTCGAAAAAGCATTAGAAGAACCAATCGCGAAACCTTGCTGATTGGAAGTGTCTTAGCATTTTTTATCCCATTAGTCAACGGTTTTATGACCGGAAGCTGGATTTGGGATACGTTTCACAATGGACAACGTGATATTTTTATCGTCGATTTTTTATGGCTTATGATAGGCATTATTGGTATAATCGCCTTTAACAAGACCAAAAAATTCTTTGAAACTATTCGTTAGCAAGGGTTCTTTTCTCTGCGAGTAAATATACTTCGTTTTTTCAATTCTCAGCGCGCTCACAAAGTGCCCTTGAAACGTGTATTGGATACGGGTTAAATACCTCTAAGGTCAGATCCTGGTAGATAAACTACTCACGGCGCACAACAATTCTTATCCAATGATACCAAACTGATGATCGCGGAAATATTTGATACGGAGTTGACCCGTGATGGAAAAGTTGGTAATATTTCCCAAAGAAGGTCCCAATGGTATTCCTCTTACAATACGGCCTTAAAAAATCGCCCAAGGCGCATCAGATCCTGTGCCGTCTTTTCGTTCCAGTCTACGGCATAGTTAAGCCGAATACAATTCTTAAACTGATCGTGCTGTGTAAACATTCTTCCGGGAGCAAAGCTCAACTTTTGTCTGAGGGCATAATCGTAGAGCATCGTTGAGTCAATCTTAGCATCTAGTTCTAGCCAAAGTACAAATCCGCCCTCAGGCTGTGACATTTTTGTGTTTTCCGGAAAATTGGCCTCAATGCTGTTTCTAAAATTGACATAATTGCTGTACAATTTTTTTCTGAAGCTATTGAGGTGATGGTCGTACCTGCCGATCTGTAAGAATTTGGAAACCGCCTCTTGATAAATAGCAGGCTGCGAAATTGTCTGTATGAGTTTTTGTTTTAGGATTTTATGCTTGTATTGCCCGGGCTCAACCCATCCAAGCCGAAAACTTGGCGCCAATACTTTGGTAAATGATCCACACCACATCACCAGTCCCTCTTCATCAAAATATTTGCATGGCTTGGGCCGTGACGAACCGAAATAGATGTTTCCATACAGGTCGTCTTCAATCAATGGAATATGGTAGTGTGCGAGCAGTTTGACCAGTTCCTTTTTATGCTCATCGGGCATGAGCGCACCCAGTGGATTGCTAAAGTTGGTAACGAAGCAACAGACATCAATTTTATGAATAACTTTTTTCAGGGCATCTAATTCAATTCCCGTAATAGGGTGGGTCGGAATCTCGATGGTTTTGAGACCCAGTAGTTGAAATGCCTGAATAAAGCCAAAATAAAGGGGGCTTTCCACCGCTATGGTGTCGCCAGGTTTAGTGACGGCACGAAGGCAGCTGTAGATGGCATTCATGGCACCCGACGTGATAATAAGATCCTCGTCACTTATTTTTCCTTCAAGTACCAATGACCATTTGGCAATTTCTTTCCGCAAGCTCGGACTTCCCTGTACCTGTCCATATTGATCACCATAATCATGCAGTTCATGAACCGACTCTATAATGCATCGATTGAGTTTCTGAATCGGAAGTAATGATACACTCGGTAAACCCAGCGAAAAGCGTGTAATTTCCTTGTCTTCCAAGGAGTGGAAAACTTTATCGATCAATGCCGCGGGATCTTGTTTCTTTTCGTCGATTTTGAAGGTAGAAATGGAGGGAATAGCCATCCGACGAAGCCCAGACCGGCTAACGAAATAGCCTGATTTTGGCCGTGATTCAATGAGCGATCGACTCTCTAGTTCCATATAGGCACTTTTTGCCGTATTTAAACTTACATTGTATAATTTCTGAGCGCTGCGGACAGAAGGTAAACGATCGCCATAGACCAAAGAACCATTTTTGATCTGGTTCTCGACAATATTGGCTATTTTTTTATATAACAGTTGCTGTTCCATCCTTATGCTAATTTACTGTTTCTGTTTTGATTTAACCAGTTATTATATCGGTGGATTCCTTTTCTGAGCGATTCTTCCGAACCAAATAGGTCCATCAACTGCTGCTCAAAGAAGGATTGCGCTTTGTCCATAAATACGATTGAAAGCGTATCCGAAATAGGACCCTCGTAGGTCATTTCGACCGACAGTAAATTCTTTTTGCAGAGTATTACAGATGAAAAGGCTTTTAATTGATTGCCTTGGTAGAGCACTAGGAAAGGCATGCTTATGCGTACTGTATCTACCTGCTTTTTGTTTTGCATTTCTTTGATAAGCGCTAAATCAGAAAGTTCCACTTGTCTGATCAGATACGGTTGATGTGCAGTTGTCGCCATAAGAATAAATCTTTTTGCTAATTTAAGAAGGGTACAGGATGCTGTTTAGGTACAGAGTGCCGTTAAAATAGGGGTACAGAAAAAAATTAGGTTGTCCTGTGATTTTTGTAATTTCCATTTGAGATCTTTACACTATTCCCACTTTACCCGTAGTTACGATTGATCCGGATGTCATCTTTCTCATTTTTCTGCCGCCCTTGCTTTGCGAGGCTTCTTGGTCAATTTCGTTTAAGGAGATGAAGAAATGGTGGCTTTCCATCTCCTAGTTACATTCTTCGATAAATATTTTGGTGATTTCTTTAAGGCTTCGACTGATGAATTCTGGGGATCCCATCGTATTTAAGGCAGTATTTAATAATATACAAAAGTTTTATGATATTATAATTCACCAAAAGTAATGCTTT
>DGIS01000003.1:52318-64887 GCA_002386525.1 Sphingobacterium sp. UBA4616 | reverse complement strand
AAAGCATTACTTTTGGTGAATACAAAATGTACTATGATACAGCGATTAATCAAAAATAAGTTGGAGCAAGCACTATTTAAGGGGAAAACTATCCTACTAATTGGTCCGCGGCAAGTAGGTAAAACTACCCTGATCAAAGAGATACTTTCTGGTGACGATTATTTATTTTTGGATGGGGATGATCCCTTGGTAAGGACTTATCTCAACAGTCCTAACACAAAAGAGATTGAAACAATTATTGGTCAAGCTAAAGTGGTATTTATTGATGAAGCACAGCGTATCGAAAATATTGGTTTAACAGCAAAAATTATACATGACCAATTTAAAGATGTACAGCTTATCCTCAGCGGATCCTCGGCGCTTGAGTTGAAAACCCATACACATGAGCCATTGACAGGACGTAAGAGAGAGTTCAATCTTTTCCCTATTTCTTATGCAGAATATGAGCATAGTACTGGCTTTCTTAATGCTGCAGGCGATCTGGAAACTAGACTGGTTTATGGATTTTATCCAGAATCTATTACTAGCCGCGGTGACGAACGGGAAGTACTCAATGAGATCTCTCAAAGTTATTTGTATCGGGATATTTTGACCTTAGCGAATATAAAAAAACCAGAAGTTCTCGAGAAGATCCTTCAAGCCTTAGCCTTTCAAATTGGATCCGAAGTGAGCTATAATGAAATTGCCCAGCTTACAGGAGTTGATAAAAACACTGTTGCCAATTATATTCATCTCTTGGAAATTTCTTACATTATATTCCCCTTGACTTCCTTTAGCCGAAACCTGCGTAATGAAATAAAGACAAATCGAAAAATATATTTTTATGACAACGGAATCCGCAATGCTGTGATACAAAACTTTAATCCAATCGAATTAAGGGATGATGTGGGGGCACTCTGGGAGAATTTTCTGATTTCAGAACGCTTAAAACACAACAGTTATCGCCGACGCTTCGTCAATAAATACTTCTGGCGGACTAAACAGCAGCAAGAAATCGATTATGTAGAAGAAGCGGACGGCAAAATAACCGGTTACGAATTTAAATGGAACCCTAAGGCGAAAGCAAAAATACCGTCAAATTTTGTAGAAGCCTATAGCGCAGATGTTCAGGTAATCTCAAAGGATAATTTTAGAGCGTTTATTGGTCTTGAATAATCGTTGAAATAAGGGGGCTCAGGCTTCTATTTTTAATAATCTCTTCTATTCAACTTGTTCGACCAGCTGTTGGCTAGAAATCCTCTCAAAATAGCTTTCCATCTCTTGGTTACACCTTTCTATAAAAGTTTTTGTGCGTTTTTGCAATTCTATAACTGCTAATGGATCTCCTTTATAATTTGCATTGTGCGTAAATTGTTGTTGTGCTTCCGTTATGTTTTTAAAGGCCTTAAGCGGCTCTTCATGATCTAAGCAAAATGTGGCGTAGACATCAGGAACTATCAATTTGCAGAGTTGCATGAGGAAAGTGAGATTGACCCGTTGCGGTTTGTATTGAAGTACGCTATTGATTACACCGAGACAAGTCTGCTCCAACGCCTGTGACAGCATATAATATATGGCCTCGATGCTTATTGACGACCAGTCTTCCTCATAAGGTAAGTATAATGTACGCGCGTTATTATAGCGCGTCTTCCATTGTTGACATACATATTCAAGATGTAACTGTGGAGCGGCGATGCTTTCCCGATCGATATTGGCTATGGATGGATTCTGAAACCAGATGTCGCCCACTTTGAGGAGCGACACAAAAAATGGATGCCCGTTTGAGAGCTGTTTGGTAAAAGTTTTCGTGTTTTCCGCGACCATCGTAAGCGATACATTGTTGGGAAGCATACCTGTTATGAGCTGCGTTAGATTATTGATCTCGGTACTTAAAATATCATAAGTGACCAAAATATAGTAAGCATGCGTGATGCAATCATTTTTTACCCTTTTCAGCGCATTATGATAGTTGTGATGATCAGAATCATAACCGAAACATACGACCAGCGCAGGAGTGCAATAGCGCTCTATAGCGTTTAAAATGAGGTCTCGATAATTGGCGTTGCAATAGCTTCGTTTGGACATTTCAATGGTGTTTTTGCAATTTTCAACTTCGTTGTTAGCAACTGGGAGAGGGTTAAGTTTTGACTTAATTTCTTTGAATAAAATATTCGAATAATCGTATATCCAGTTTAATGTATTGATAGCAATCTGATAGGCTGTTTCTAATACATCTTCATCGATAAAATAATCTTGATTATAGCGATAACCAATATAAGCTTCATCAATTTTAGCTAAGGCTTGTTTTTCTTCTTTGTTGTCGATTAGTATCGCCAGTTTAGAGTCAAAATTTTTAAGGTAGCCCATACTACCTGTAAGCGAATGTGATTTTCGATCATCATTCAAAAGGATATGTTCTGCAGTTTTCAGGGATAGTTCGATGGCCTGATGTAGCATAAAGGCTGCGTGAGCATGGTTGTTACTATCCAAATAGTAAAAGTGTCCATCTATAAACGATCTGATTTTACTTTTCTCTTTGTCGATATATGATCTTGTTTTTTCGATAATCTCTGTAGCTGTATAATCTGGAAAGATCAGTGGGATTTCTTGCGCCGGATTTTGATAAACGCGGTTTTTAGGCTGGTAGATAAGATGAGTGCGAGCCTGTCCGAGATCCAGTTGTTTTTGTGCTTCGTTCGTAAGGTACACTTTGATATATAAGTCTGATGGGCGATTTTTGACAATTTTGTTAATCATGCTACTCGGATCCGAATGTCGCATTCCTTTATTTGATGCTATATTAATCTGTAGCATCTGAAACTTTTTATTATCGTGGTCAAAAGTCCAATGGTAGATTTCATCGACAGCAACGGTACGAAGGATTGCCTCGATAATAGGGTTAATATCGGTGTTCATAATATGGATTGAATAAATGGGCTTTATATTTCTGTTTCTAGAGGAGCTGTTTGTTTTTGATTGAGAGATTCTATCTCTTCAGAAAAAGCTGTTAAATAGGCGAGTTCTATTATTTTGATCATAGTCTGGTAAATTCGTGTACTGTAATCTGAATAGGCGCCGGTATATCGGTTTTTGGCGAGCCCATAGTTGATCCATTCATACAAGATTTCGTTCCACTCTTGCTGATCGTATGATTTAACTGTTGCCAATAGTGCTGACAAAGGATTGTCCAGTTCTTCATTTGAAACATAATAAAGCACGATCTCTTTATTCATGTGCCCAATCAAAACTGATTGGCATTCGGGCAATATCGAAAATGAATCGTCCATGCCGACTGGAAGAATAGGGGATTCCTCAGATTTATTGAATAACATTTCCAATAAGGCGTAAAGGCAGGTATAGTTAAAGAGTAAATTTGCGCCAGAAAATTTACTGTTTTCGTGGTCCGCCGACCAGAATTCTTTTTCGTCGATGACCGTTTGGTACCAATATCGGATGTCTTCTCGCCAACCATTTAGATCGTCTCTATCAAAGAAATCTTTTAATGCTGAGATGGAATAAGGTTGGGAAGCAAGCCAGTCAGGCAATATGATGCATTTTTTGGTGTGAAGTATTTCGTCTTCTGTTTCGTCCAAAGATTGCTGGGTTTGGCACTGCTCATTTGCAATGTCTTCTTGATTTTCTATAACATTGTCTGGAAGTATTTTATTTTCATAGATCTTTCCGAGAGAAGCTGCCAGACGCATTAAGAATTCTTTTACAGCAAGTATTGCATGGCCGTTATTGCCTAAAAAATCATTATACCTGTCTACTAAACTTATCCATAAATCATCAAGAACGTCGTACCATTTTTGCAAAGACTGATAGGAAAAAAATCGACTAATGCTGTCTGCTGCTGTGTCAATATTACGTGCCAATGAGTCTGTTGCTAATAGCTGACTCCAGTAGTCTGAAACACGTTTATTAAACTTCAACGGTTGTTCTATTGTTTTTAGTTTACATTTCCTAAAAATGACATACGCCAATTCTACCTGTTCAATTAATTTTTTGGTGATATATCCGTTAGAGGAACGCGGTGGGTTCATCTTTGCGTTTGAAGCCGCGTTGATTAGCATATTTAAGTCTGCTAACCAGTCACGTATGGAAGTTTCGCTTTCAAAGAACTCTATAAGATATTTCATCGGATCGTCGATGTGTTCTTGGGTTAAATAGCGAAAATGTTTCGCTTTTAGTTTCTTTTGCGTATTTTTCATCAGATTATATTTTTTTAGTTGATGAAACTGCTACTAGGGCAAATACTGATCCGTGCACTGATCTAAAGCCTTTTCGGTTTCATATTTAAGGTTTTCGATTAAATGTTGTGTTTATAATTATCAATGGTAAAGCTAATTTAAACACTAATTTTCGATTAAACAAATTTTATATTGATAATTATTGATTATGAGTTCTTTTTTAACGAGAATTAAAGTTATTGCAGATAGAGAAGGACTGAGTGTAACAGCCTTTGAAACTGCAGTAGGAGCGAGTAGGGGTGTATTTACACGTGCTTTAAGCAATAACACTGATGTACAGGCAAAGTGGTTAGTGAGTATTGTCGAAAAATTTCCAGCGTACTCTTCGGAATGGTTATTAAAGGGTGAAGGTGAGATGTTGAAACCCGCTCTTGCTCAGGAGGAGGACGAGAGAGGCTATGTAACTAATGAAATAGATGGCATAACTAATGCAGTAGTCAATTCATTAAAACAGGTTATATCGTCACAAAATATCACTATTAAGTCTCAAGAAAAGACAATTATTTCGTTAGAGCGATTATTGTCGATCCAAGAGCAAGAAATAAAATCTTTAAGGAATAAATAAATCACAAACATTTTTTAAAAAGGGGTAAAAGTGAATGTAAAGGAACGCGTGCTGCTGATCGCCGAAACCAAAGGCATCAGTAAAACCGAATTTTTCAGAGATGTGCAACTTTCCTATGCAAACTTTAAAGGAGGGCAGAAGAATACCGCACTCAGTTCGGATGCCATGATCGCTATATTGTCCAAACATCCCGATATTAGTCCCGCATGGTTGTTGATGGGCGAAGGAACCATGATGCGGAAGGATGAGAAAGTGGAGGTAAGTGCACCGCCTGTTGAAACAGCTCCAGCCACAGCCGAGGGCCTCGGGATTTATAAGCAGTTGGTCAATGCTTTAGAGCAAACGGTCAAAGCACAAGAAAAGACAATCTTCTCATTGGAAGGTCAGGTGAGTTTATTAAACAAAAAGTAGCCTCAATTCCTTGCAAGCGTATTGCGTGAAAATTATTTTGTAAATAACTGGTTCTTTTAGTTAATCGACTACTCCATATTTCTGCATCGCCTTTATTTCGGAGTGGTTTAGGAAGGCCGGTTCCTTCTCTCGGGTGGTTCTCTAATTCTTCAAGTAGTTTTACGACCTTACTCATATCGATTTTGCTTCCTCGCTTCTTTATTTGAAGAAGATCTTTCTGTGCTTTTACCGAGAGTTCTATTTGATATTGTCCCATATATCCTTGGCTGTTACAGTTTTTGTCTTTCCTTCCTTTAAATCATTTCTCCCTTCCTCGATCAGTTGTGATAGGTCCGATGGGAGATCTTTTTCCTGGATAGAGACATTTTTAACACCAAGAGCCTTCAGAACAGCAATTATTTTTTTTCGTTCCGAAGAACTGGCAGAATATTCAAATGAAAATACTGTCGTTGTCATAATCTTGCCTTTTTAATTCTAGCAGTCAAACTTTATATTCTACTTACAAAGGTACGAAAACTATTTTATTAGTTTACAAATGAATAGCTTGCCCCACAGGAGGCATAATAAAAATACCTGACTCCCGTGATTTCATTGGCCTCTTTTTTGTTTTAATTTCGATATTAAGTAGCTGTTTGTTTAACCGGCATTCGGGAACGCTTCAATTGCATTTAGAGAAAGAGTATTCCCTGCTGTTTGAGCTAGATTAAACGCAGCTCATATCTGAAAAAGAATTAAATGTATGTCGAAAAAAGTATTTGTTATATGCTGTTTGCTTTTAGCTTGTTTTGTGCATCACGCAGTAGCACAGCCAGCAGGTCAGCGACCAATGTATACCTCAACATGGGGGCACCTTTACCGTGAAGCTGGAAATAGTAAAGATCTCTTGGGAGTTTTCCCGACTGAGGCACCTGTCTACCTGCTAGATTCCACCAATACACAGTATAAGGTGCAGGTGAGTAATGGCGATATTGGTTTTATAGACCGTCAGTCCCTGAAAAGCGCTATGTATGGAAAGAAGTCGGCCGGGGAGCCGCAGCAATATTTCTATCGAGGAACAACGGGTGCTCAATGCCCACATTTCTATATACAGGTCTCGCAATTGCGCGTGCGTAAGGCACCCAATACAACAAGTACCGCTGTGCGTAGGGCAGGGCTCAATGAAATGGTGTGCATCGATTATGTACCGCTGTATGCTGACGGCTGGGTGTACATTGGCGATCACTTTCATGAACGACCTGAATATATTCAGATGAAATATCTGGGGGCCCAACTCACCTATGAAAAGGTTTTAAAAGATTATTTGGACGTCAAAGGAAAGGATCAGGAAAAGGAGCTGGCGGCGGTAGGTCGTCTGCGGGAAATAGGCTGGACCAAGTATTCCAAATTGAAAGAAGCCCTTACTTATTGGAAGGAAACCTACACCAAAGCAGGAGTAGTGGATCCCAAAGTTGATATCGATTTTGAATTGGTCTTGGCCGATAAGTTTCACAATGAACTCCAGTCTGAAGTATATGCAAAGAAACTAAAAGCTTTAAACTTTCATTTCGAGTGGAAAGGCGTGTCTTTATTTGACGGAAAGATCACAGATGCTCAAATGAAGCAACTGGCTTTACAACGGGTTTCCGAAATCCCGGATATGCCCGAATGTGGGTGGGAGCCACAGTACTATTATAAAACACCCAATATGATCGTCGCCTTTGAAAAAAATAGTAAAGGGCGAGTGGCGGGTAGTTTGTACCAGCTATTTTTTAGTGCTGGCGAAACCATTGTCATGGGGAGTGAGCGGATGGATGCTAATTATGCAGAAAAAGACTTTGTAGACCACGTTGGCGACCTGCTTTCGGCGAATTGGATCACTGATCCGCATGTATATTATATCCAGAACGGCGATGCTGGGCTATTTATCTTCAGATTTGCCGATGGGAAACTCGCCAGCTACGAATGTATGTTTTACTGTTAATATTCGAAAATAGCGTCGGGGGCACGTAAAGACCACTAAGTGTCTGAAAATGTCCTTCGTCTGTGTCCTTAGCAGGAGTTTTATTAAACAGGAGGAACGGGGATGCTCAGAAATAAGGCCCTTTGAAGGGAAATTAAAATTCCGCTTTCAAAGGGACTTAGTATGTTGTTGAAAACTTAAATTACACTATTTGCATTTCAAAGAGTTTCGCAATATGGCCTTTCAGTTTTTCTTTCACATCTGTCATGTCGACTTCTTTGCCAAGTTCCCGCTTTAACGACGTAACATCTTTATCGTCTATGCCACAAGGAATGATATTGCTAAAATAGTCAAGATCTGTATTGACATTGAAGGCAAAGCCATGCATGGTCACCCAGCGTGAAGCGCGTACTCCCATCGCACATATTTTGCGCGCTGTTGGCTTATCCGGTTCAATCCATACACCCGTAAACCCGGGATATCTTCCGGCTTCAATACCAAAATCAGCACAGGTCAATATGATCGCTTCTTCCAGTGTGCGCAGATAAAGGTGGATATCCGTAAAGAAGTTGTCAAGATCCAGAATCGGGTAACCGACAATCTGCCCGGGGCCGTGATACGTAATGTCACCACCGCGGTTGATCTTGTAGAATTTGGCCTCCTTCTCTTCGAGCCCTTTTTCATCTAACAGCAAGTATTCCTCGTGCCCGCTTTTCCCCAAGGTGTAAACATGCGGATGTGCTGTGAAGATCAAGTAATTTGGGGTAATGGTCGTTGTCGCATTGACCCTATTGTGGTGCTTGATATCCAATACTCCCTTAAAGATGGATTCTTGTCTGTCCCATGCTTCTTGGTAATCGACAAGACCCCAATCTTGAAACTGCACCTCTTTGTTCATTTCGTATTTTTTTAAACTGTGAATGGGCATAAGGCCCATTCACAGGATTGTTTGTCAAAATTAATACAATAAGTTATTGTATGGATAACGTTCATTGTGCATCTTCACAATGATATCGTACAGTTTTTGTTTGAACTCTTCGATATTCGTTTTATTTGTTGCTGATAGGAAGATTGCGGGATCTGCATTTTTTGCCATCCATGAATTACGGAAATCATCCAATGTGACCTCGATCTCTTCGCCATCATGCCCTTCTTCAACAGCCGGTTTGTAAAGATCAATCTTGTTAAATACCGTAATCACTGGTTTGTCCAATGCCTTAAGATCTTTCAATGTCTCATTTACTGCTTGGATATGGTCCTCAAAGTTGGGGTGTGAGATGTCGACTACATGGATCAGTACATCGGCTTCGCGAACTTCATCCAATGTCGATTTGAAACATTCCACCAAATGGTGCGGTAGTTTACGGATAAAGCCGACCGTATCTGAAAGCAGGAAGGGGAGGTTGTCGATCACAACTTTGCGTACTGTGGTGTCCAGTGTAGCAAAAAGTTTATTCTCGATCAGTACGTCAGACTTGGAGATCATATTCATAATCGTCGATTTTCCTACGTTGGTATAACCTACCAAAGCTACACGGATCATCTCACCACGGTTTTTCCGTTGCGTCTCGTTTTGCTTGTCGATTGCTTTTAGGCGTTCTTTGAACAAAGAAATTTTGTCCAGGATGATACGTCTATCGGTTTCAATCTGTGATTCACCCGGACCACGCATACCAATACCCCCGCGCTGACGTTCCAAGTGGGTCCACATACGGGTCAGACGTGGTAAAAGATATTGCAATTGGGCCAATTCTACTTGTGTCTTTGCCTGTGCAGTTTTGGCATGTCGGGCAAAGATGTCCAAGATCAGATTGGAACGGTCCAGTATCTTGCGTTTGAGTTCTTTTTCAATATTGCGCAGCTGGGAAGGTGAAAGCTCGTCGTCGAAAACAACGATATCAATTTCTTCAGCTTCAACATAAGCTTTTATTTCTTCCAGCTTTCCGCTGCCGACAAATGTGGCACGGTCTGGGAAACCCAGCTTTTGTGTAAACATGCCTTTGGTCTCCCCACCGGCAGTCTGCACAAGAAATTCAAGTTCCTCCAAGTATTCCTTTGCTTTTGTTTCCGTTACGCTTGGGGTGATGACACTCACCAAGACGGCTGTTTCGGGTTTTATAGCTGTATCGTGTATTTTAAATCTGGCCATTTTGTACTATTAAGTCTTTTAAGTGAAATCGAAAGGAGATTGAACAGTGCTGTGCAAGCTATTTATTACCTAACTCTTGTTATTCATTCACTTTTTTAATTATTGTTCAATGAGCCCGAAAGCTCGATGTTTGTTTGAAAAGGTAAATTTAAGAATTTATGTATTTGTACACCACACAAGACTGATGCCGATTATGACATAATTCTCCATTAACCAATAAATTTCCTGTGATTTGCTTACCAGGGCAACTCAAAATATGTAAACGTTCGGTCGCCATCTTTTGCCTAGTAAAAGAAGGGATATTTTCTATATCATGTTCATAATGATGCAAAAGTAAATAAATTTGGTTTTATATACAAAAAAGATAAGGGGCTTTTAGGAAGCCCTGCCCTGATGGATCAATTTTCCTAGCGAAAATGACATGCGATTAAGAAATCTTGTCCCAGGCGATACCCTCTGATTTTCTTGCGAGGAAGCTTCGGAGCAAATGATTTTTTTCGCTTTGGAGCATCGGGTCTTCTTTGAAGATTTCGATAACGGTATTTCGGCACTCGGTGAGCAGCGCTTGATCTGTGGCCAGATTTGCCATTTTGAGATCAAGAACACCCGACTGCTGTGTCCCGGATATATCGCCCGGCCCACGGAGCTGCAGATCCACTTCTGCAATTTCAAATCCATCGTTGGTACGCACCATGGTATCCAGTCTCAACCGTCCTTCTTTGCTCAGTTTATTCCCCGACATCAGGATACAGAAAGACTGTTCGGCACCACGGCCTACGCGGCCACGCAATTGGTGCAGCTGGGATAGCCCAAAACGTTCGGAATTTTCAATGACCATGACCGAAGCATTCGGGACATTGACACCGACCTCAATAACGGTGGTAGCAACCATGATCTGCGTTTCATGTTTGACAAAGCGCTGCATCTCAAAGTCTTTATCTTTTACGGGCATTTTACCATGAACAATGCTGATCTTATACTGTGGTAGCGGAAATTCACGTTGCAAATTTTCTAGGCCTGCTTCTAAATATATCAGATCAAGTTTTTCGCTTTCCTTGATGAGCGGGTACACCACATAGACCTGCCTGCCTTTGGCAATCTCCTCACGCATAAAACCAAACATTCGTAAACGCGAACTTTCAAAAAAGTGGACAGTTTTGATTGGTTTACGTCCTGCAGGTAATTCGTCTATGACGGAAATGTCCAAGTCGCCGTACATGGTCATGGCTAGTGTCCGTGGGATTGGTGTCGCTGTCATAACCAGCATATGCGGTGGAATGACATTCTTGCGCCAGAGTTTTGCCCGCTGTTCTACACCAAAACGGTGCTGTTCGTCAATTACTACGAAGCCTAGGTTGTTGAATTTTACCTTATCCTCGATCAGGGCATGGGTGCCAATCAAAATATCCAGGCTACCATCCTCCAGGGCCTGGTGGATCAGACGACGTTCTTTCGTACTGGTGGAGCCAGTGAGAAGCTTTATCGTAACAATATCTTCGCCAACAAGATCTTTAAGTCCATGATAATGCTGGGTCGCCAGGATTTCTGTCGGAGCCATCATGCAGGCCTGAAATCCATTGTCTACAGCGAGCAGCATGCTCATCAGGGCAACAACAGTTTTCCCGGACCCTACATCGCCCTGTACGAGGCGGTTCATCTGCGCGCCTGTGTTGGTATCCAGGCGAATTTCCTTCACAACGCGTTTCTGCGCTCCTGTTAAAGGAAATGGAAGGCGCTCGTTAAAGAACGTGTTGAATTTTTCACCGACTTTATTGAAGCGCTGGCCTCTAAACTTCTGGGTATTGAGCTGTTTGTTGTTGAGCAACTTGAGCTGTATAAAGAATAGTTCTTCAAACTTGATGCGTTTAATCGCTTGGTTCAGCTCCTTTTGATCGCTTGGAAAATGTATGGATGCAAAAGCCTGTTGTCTGGAAATCAAACGATGCTTAATGATGACATCCTGAGGAAGCGATTCGTCAATACCACGGAATACAGTTTCCAATGCAGTCTGCTGCAAGCGTTGGATCCCTTTGGTATCCAGATTGAACTTTTTGAGTTTTTCTGTCGACGAATACACCGGCTGCAAACTCATGTTGCCGATCTGTTTAACCTGCGGATTATATAAATCCATTTCGGGATGCGTAATGGAAAGCTGCCCATTGAATTCGCTCGGCTTGCCGTAAATAATATAGGCTGAGCCGACTTTTAATGATTTTTGGAGCCATGGGATGGACTGAAACCAGACCAGTTCCATGGAGCCCGTTTCATCTTTGAAAGAACCGACAAGACGTTTCGTTCTTTTCTCGCCCACGAGTTGTAGCGAAACCAATCGCCCCAGTACCTGTGCCGCCATCATATCGGGATGAAGTTTCCGGATTTTATGAAACTCTGTACGGTCGATATAACGGAAAGGATATTGCGTTAGTAGATCACCAATGGTAAATACCTGTAACTCTTTCTTGAGCACATCAGCCTTTTGTGGACCTACACCTTTGAGGTATTCTATGGGGGTAATTAAACTTAATTCAGCCATTCTTCTTGAATGGCTAAATTACGAAAAATTTATGCGTTTATGGAGCCGTTTCTTGGGCTAGTGTGACTATTTTGAAGCAGATTCTTCATATTTAATGTCTGCTTTTCCTTCTTTACAGATCATGCCCAATGGTTTGCGATAAGGTATACAATTTATTTTGGGAGCCATCATTGGCTGGTATATCTCCATCAACCGGTTGTTGTCATTGATCATATTTTGCAAGGTTGTTTTGTCAACGGATTTGTGATAGGGAAGGTAACTTGTCCCACATACTGTCCGTATTTCCATCATTTCCCATTCTGTGGCGTCAGTACATGATTTTGGGCTAGCAAAGGCAATGATTTTGCTGTACTTCTCATTGGAAAGCGACTCAAGTTCCTTTTCTGTTTTATCCTTGTAGGCATTTTCGAAATGTGACTCCGATTTACAAACAACAAATAGCATGCAACATGCCAGGAGAGTGATAAAACCCAGGATTGAGAGATTTTTCATAATATTCTTCTTATTTTTTTTAATTGAACGGGTAATTCTTTCCCTCTGCTACAGCAGATTCCTATTCAGTTTTTGTCAAGAGAAATTTGATTTTGAACTCTATTGCGCATAATTTTCATTAGATTGTAGGTTTGAAACAACAATATGTTGGTAAAAATGTAGTTTTAAAACAACATTATTTAGTTGACTTTGTAATATAGTTACAACAATCTGGAAACTTTGTTAATTTTCAAGATATCATAAAAAAGGGG
>DGIS01000003.1:0-52118 GCA_002386525.1 Sphingobacterium sp. UBA4616 | reverse complement strand
CCCCTTTTTTATGATATCTTGGCTAATTTCTCGATTAGAAATTGCCCTTATTTACATCCCACCAAAGTCTGGTACCGCCGTTGTCAGGTCCGCCCAACAACGAGATTGCAGATTGTACTTCAGCTGCATTAGTGTTGTATTCATTTTGTGGGAACGGTAAGCGACGGATCTGTATTTTAGTATCGATCAGTCCACCGCTATTGTTGACCACAACTGGGAATAGACGTGGATATCCAGTACGGCGGAATTCACTCCAAGCTTCTTGTCCTTCAGGGAAGATCGCCAACCATTTTTGGGTGATAATACGTTCCAGTTTTACTTCGTTGGAAGCTGCATCATCCCATTTTACTGTAAGAGCACTTGGTGAATCAGCGTTATTCTTCGCATTGAAAGGATCGACATATGCGGCGGCTTTGCTGGTGTTATCATTGAGGTAAGAACTTAGACTCGAGGTTACACCCCATTGCGTGAAGGAAGTCTCCACTCCTTTTTCATAAAGTGATTGCGCTGTTCCGCCAGCATTGTTCCAACCTCTCAATGCTGCTTCCGCACGAAGGAAGTAAACCTCAGCTGCGGTCATTAATACCGGTGCTGTTGTTGCCACGAAAGTTGGTGTTGTACCTTCGGTATTCAATGCCGATAGCTTTTGGTATTTGTCTTTTTCGATACCATCTGCACCTGTGCGGATTCCGATGTATTGACCAGCAAAAGCCGTTGTTGATGCATCTTTAGTAACGGGTGACATGTATTTGGAAAGACGGGGGTCTTTTAACCCAACCATATAGGATGAAAGTGATGCATTGATCCGTGTGTCGGCCCAGTTTTGGGAGATAAACCAAAGCGGGTTGCTGTAGGTTCCATCCGCCGGTATGGTGATCTTGAAGTTTTCGCTATTACTTTCCAATACACCGCCATTTGCTGGATCCAGTGCTTTTTCGGCTTGTGTTTTTGCTAAAGCAGCATCGACTTTAACCAAACGCATCGCTAAACGCAGGCGTAATGAATTGGCAATTTTTAACCAATTTGCAAATCGAACCTGATTATCTGAATTTGGAAATACAAGATCGATCTGGTCGATTTTAGCCGCCATTGGACTATCCGCTTTGTACGATTTCAAGGCCGTTACAGCCTCATCGAGCTCTTTGAAGAAAGCAGCATATACATCGGATTGTTTGTCGTATGGAACAGTATTGGAGGTGCCTACTTTACTATATGGAATAGGGCCATAGATATCTGTAACACGGCTCGCCGCTTCTACTTTGATCACTAATGCGGAGCCCCATAGTGCTGGATAGGTCTCTGCAAGACCATTGCTTTTTAATTTTTCAATGGATTTGATAACGTTAAGATAAAGCACTTTAAATGGTTCTCCATTCCATCCATTTACCATGGCATAATTCAGGTTGTTCTGACCGCTATTAAACGGCGTGGGAGACATGAAATAGCCCGAAAAGACGTCTGCATTCAGATTTTGTTGTACTTGATAAGAATTAGGGTCTCCCGCACCGGAGAAATTGTAAATAGACATTTGTGCATTTTTTAAAAAAAGCACAAGATCTTGTCCGTCCCCCTTTAAATCTTCATCTGTAAGCCCAATATTGTTTTTGTTGTAATCCTCAAAATTCTTTGTACAGCTGGTCATCGTTCCTCCAAGAAGTAACATGGCCAGGGAGAATTTGGATATATATTTGATGTTAAAATTCATTGTTGATCGTTTAGAAAGTTGCATTTAGTGTAAGTCCGTAATTGCGGGTTGCAGGCATCATAAAGATATCTACACCACTCAGCGAATTGCCTGTTGACATCGTTACTTCAGGATCAAATGGAGCCTTTTTAGAAATGTAGAATAGGTTTCTTCCTACAGCATTGACGCGCAATTTTTTGAAGAAACTGTCTTTAATATTGAAGTCATAGCCGAAAGTCAATTCACGCAGTCTCACGACCGTTCCATCGTAAATGTATTGGCTACTGACGGGACCTATACCTCCTGTTGATGTGTACCATTTCTCTGCGTCGACGACAGCAACAGGAGTTCCATTCGGTGTAACACCGTTTACGGCAACGCCACCATTTGCACGAGCGGCTCCACTTGCTTCTGATACGCCATAACCATCCATGACAGACTGAGTAATAGACATAACATCGTAATTAAATTTGCCGTCAATCAAGAAACTTAAATTGAAGTTTTTATAATTGAAACTGTTATTCCAGCCCATTTGCCAAATTGGATTCGAATTTCCTAGCTTTGTATAAGCGTTGGTTTTTTGAGGAATACCATCTTCTGAAATAATAATCCTTCCTTCAGCATCCCGTACAAAATCCTGTCCATAGATATCGCCAAAAGAACCGCCTACCTCAAGTTTGGAAGCAAAGTTGTTTTGATTTTCACCAGTTAAACTAAACTCAGGAACAGCATCAGCTAGTTTTTTTATCTTGTTTTTATTGTAGGTGAAGTTGATACTTGTTGTCCATTTGAAATCATCATTTCTAATTGCATCTAATGATACCAATGCTTCAACTCCTTGGTTTTGGATGTCACCGGCATTAATCGCATATTGTTGATTTAACGAAGCTTGGCTCGCAGCGACTTTGAAGAACTGGTTGGTTGTGTTTGTTTTGTAGTACGTAACATCCACATTCAAACGATTGTTCCACATGCGCCATTCCGTTCCAATTTCAAAAGATTTCGTTTTTTCGGGCTTTAATGTTTTCAAGAACGCAATGTCATTTACTGTCAATACAGCGTATGGATTCACCGTGTTTGTTAATAAACTCGTGTAAGGAGGCAAATCATTGCCCACTACTGCATACGAACCACGAATCTTGGCCATATTGACAAACTCAGGTAAGTTTAATTTGTCATTCAATACAATACCCAAGCCTGCAGATGGGTAGAAGAAAGACTTTGTACCTGTGAAAGCTAATGTACTGGACCAGTCATTCCTCGCCGTCAGATCCAAATAAATCCAGTTGTCGTAGGCCAAGTTTGCTGATGCAAATACCGATTGTAATTGTCTACGATTAGCCGATAATGTAGATGTGACAGGCGTTGTTGTATTTTGGATAAAGAATTGATTTGGGATTTTTAACCCGTCAATACCTGTGTTAAAATCAACACCTTCGGTTTTCCAGTCGGTGATGCTTGTTCCGACCAATCCTGTGATCTGAAACTTATCGCTGACATTAAAGTTCATGTTGGCAACGACATCACCGTATTGTTGTGTAATGGTGGTATTTGTATAATTGTAATTACCATTTACTTTTCCTAGGGGATTTGGTGTGCTCGCATAGACTTTACGGTCCCAAACCTCTGAGGTGCGATCGACGCTTCCCCTAGCCTGAATACTGATCCATGGCGCTACTTTATATTTTGCACTACCATTTAAAAGCAAACGGTTGCGGGTGGAGCTTGTTTGATTCCTGTTGACGATCCACCATGGATTTTGTTGTGTTGTAGGACTATCACTTAGGCTGAACCAGTTTTGCTCGTTCAGATTGCGGCTTGGATTGAATGTTTCGTAATTTTTATAATCCGCAATATTTAAGCTTCGAGGTAATAGGTAGGTTCCAACCAGTGGATTATAATAAAATCCTGAACTAGGGGCATTATCCAATTTTTGTGTAATATAATTGGCGCTTCCTTCAACGGTCAACTTATTATCAAAGAATGAGGCACTTTCCTTGAGATTGAAGTTGTGACGCATCAGGTCGTTTTCTGGAAGAATACCTTTTGCAAGTGTATTCGCGTAAGAAAAGTAGGTCTGATTTTTTTCGTTACCTCCGGACAATGTCAATGAATTGGTGAAGTTGCTACCTGTGCGGAAAAATTCGCCCACATTGTCGTAGTTAGCACCGTTGGTTTTGTCTCCCCAGCTAAATACACTGGTGTTACTGTTTTTACCACCCGAACCTTGACCATATTGGTTTTGGAATTTCGGTGTCGATACAGCCTGTTCGATTTGCGCACTTGAGGAGAAGTTGATTGTGGTGCGACCTTGTTTACCTGATTTTGTTGTGACCAAGATAACGCCATTGGCTGCTTGGCTACCGTACAGTGCCGCTGCAGATGCTCCTTTTAATACAGAAATGTTTTCAATATCCTCTGGATTGATCAATGAAATAGGATCGCCACCATCGCGCTGACCCCCAAAAACATTGTCTGGCTGGCTGGCTAATGTCTGGTTGTTAATAGGGACCCCATCAACAACATAAAGTACCTGATTATTGCCAGAAGCCGACTTGTTACCACGCAAAATAACCTTCGCCGAGCCACCTGGTCCTGAAGAGCTGGAAGCAATATTAACACCGGCTACTTTACCGTTTAAATTATTAGCCAAGTTGGTACTTTTGACTTTGTTCAATTCGTCCCCATTGACCTGTTGCGTAGAGTATGTTAATGATTTTTGTGCACGGCTAATACCTAGAGCGGTGACCACGACACTTTCCAACTGCTGTGTTTGTTCTTCTAAACTTACCGTTACTGTCGTTTCTCCAGGGCCCAATGTGACCGTTTTATTTTCGTAGCCGACGGTACTGATGTTCAGTATACGGTTCTTATCGTCGACATTGATCTGAAATGCACCTTTGACATCCGTAGAACTTGCGTTGGAAGTGCCCAATACTTTGATTGTGGCACCTGGAATAGGAGCTTTGGTTTTAGCGTCTACAACCGTTCCCTTTACCTGGTTGGTTTGCGCGTGCAATAAAGATGCTGAAAAAAGCATTGTTGGAACAATACCTAACACCCTTAATGTAGAGTATAATTTGTTATTCATATAGTATATGTGTTATATTCAGTTTTTTATATACATATTTTCATAACGGTGAAATTTTTAATGAAATGGGCTAATTCCATTTAGCATTTTGGTTAGAAGAGAAGATATTGAATAATCGGGGGGCAAAATAAGTGATTATTTGTAATAGTGTGTATGCTATTCAATACCTAGTTATAGGAAGAAAAAGCGGTGTGATTTCCCTTAATAAAGATCTAATTTACTATAGTTGAGCAAAAATCAAAAATTTTATGCAATGGAAATGTTTTATATGAACGTTTTTTTGTTTGTAATTGATTATTAGTCAGTGTTATGTGTGGTTTGTCATTTTTTTATGTCGATACATCGAGCATTCCTTCCATAGTCAAAGAGGTGTATTTATTGGGGCGTTGTGCTTAAACTCGGGATGGTCTGTTAAAGGCCTGTTTAATGTTTGCAGCATTAAATAGGATGATAGCAATAAAGATGATTCCGTATGCGATATATTTTATTGGCTGTACAGGTTCTTGAAAGTAGGTCGCTGCCAAAGTAAATGCGATCAGCGGATTAATATACAAAAGAACACCAGTCGTGGTGGATGAAATGCCTATGAGGGCATACATGCTCAAAAAAAGAGGGATGATCGTAAACAGAGATGCGATGAGCACTATGGTGCCCCAAAACACGGGCTCTTTAGGGATGGTGTGATGATTATAGATCAGTTTGGGTATCACAAACAATGCACATATACTGAGTTGAAGAACCAATTGATTGAGCTTGTCAAAGCCTGTCGATACCCGTTGCACGATCAGATAAAACGCGTAACAGGATGCGATAGTAATCGCCCATAGGACATCATTCAATGAACCTCTTGCCAGTAGGCATACGCTGCTGAAAGCAATGAAAAGTGCAGTTTTTTGCCATCCAGTCAATTTTTCCTTGAGCATGAGATAGGCTCCTGCCGCGGTAATTAGGGGGCAGGTCAGATAGGCTAATGCGGCGGATTGAATGCTCACATGGTTGACAGCATAGATGTAAGTAAACCAGTTCCCAAAAATCAGCGCGGAGGCGAGAAGCATAAGGCCCGTTTGAATGAGCTTGTCTGCCCGTGACAGAAGCCCAAATTTGCGAATATCAGCTGCTAGCATTTTTCTCCGAAAAAGAAGCAGGTATACCCATAAGACCAACAGGGCGGTAATAATTCTAAAATAAAGAATATCTTCGGCAGGATAGCCACGTATCCACCGTACAGGTATGGACATAAATCCCCAAATAAAGGGAGCCAAAAAAGCCGCGAAAAGATATTTTCCGCGGCTTGCTGTTTCGTTGCTATTTTCCACGGATTAATCTTTCCACGCAATGACTGAAATCTCGACATTTACATGCTTCGGCAATGTTTTTACCGCAACACACTCTCGGGCTGGCTGTGCTTCTTTAAAATATTCAGCATAAACTTCATTGACTAAGGCAAAATTGTCCATATCACTTAGGAAAATGGATGCTTTGACAACGTCTTCAAAAGTATATCCAGCATTTGTCAGGATAGCTTCGATATTTTTCAGCACCTGATGCGCTTCGTCTTTTATACCAGATGCAATTAGCTCCATTGTTTCGGGAACCAGTGGGATTTGCCCAGAGATATAAAGTGTATTGCCAGCTTTAATAGCTTGGTTATATGGCCCTATAGCAGCAGGAGCTTTGTCCGTATTTAAGATTTCTTTTTTTGACATGGATTACAGTGTTTAGGAAGTAAAAAATATTTTGTAGATCAGCCCCAATAAAAAGACAATAATGGCCGTTGCATTAATAATATGCATGGCTTTTATATTCCCATTCGTCGGGCGGTCTGCATTGCGCTTTCTAAATAAGTACATGGAACTAAGTTACAACAGTAAATTAGAAAGTTAAAATGAAAAGATCAAAAACTTTGAGCGTACATTTATCGACTGTGAAACAAATCGTTTACAAGGGACAGTATATTTTCGAATTTTGGTAAATTGGTAAACGAAATAAAAATCTATGAACAAGCTAGCGTTAATTGGAGGTAAGATATATACTGGTGAGACGGTCTTTGAAGAAAAAGCATTACTGATTAATGAAGGTAAAATTGCCGCAATTGTCGATGAGCATGACGTGCCTCTGGATTACACCAGTTATCCAGTCAATGGATGCAATATTTGTGCTGGGCTGATTGACCTTCAACTGTATGGCGACGGTTCGGATCTGTATTCCGCCGAGCGTAGTGTAGCCTCTTTGGAACGCATCGCCGAGGGCTTGGTCGGTAAAGGCACGACTTCTTTTATGATGACCCTGGCGACCAATACCATACCCGTCTTTAAGGATGCCATTCGTGTGGCAGAAGGTTTTCATCATGACGCATTCTTAGGGCTGCACCTAGAAGGTCCATTCTTGAATCCTAAAAAACGAGGTGCGCATCCCGCGGATTTAATCATCGAGCCTACAAAGGAAAAGATTGATGAGCTTTTGGTGGGAGTCCAGGTTGTCAAAATGATGACCATAGCACCCGAATGTATATCAGACGATGTATTGCAGCATTTACAGGGTTATAATTTGCTGCTCAGTGCAGGGCATAGTGATGCTACATTTGAAGAAGGAACGCGCGGGTATGATCTTGGGATTCCAACAAGTACCCATCTATTTAACGCCATGTCGCCTTTGCACCATCGCGAAGTTGGGTTGGTTGGCGCGATTTTTAACCATTCGACCGCTCAGGCAAGTATTATTGTCGACGGGCATCACGTCAGCTTTGAAGCTGTGAAAATTGCGAAACGTCAGATGGGAATGCGTCTGTTTATGATTACCGATGCTGTAGCCGCTTGCGATAAAGATATCTACCAGCATGTATTGAATGATGGCTATTACTCGCTGCCGGACGGAACCATTTCGGGGGCGGCAATCTCCTTATTTGAGGGAGTGAAAAATGCGGTGCAAAAGGTGGGCATACCACTCGATGAAGCGATCCGAATGGCGACGGTGTATCCGGCAAACCTGCTAAAGCGAGCGGATATCGGAAATCTAAATGCAGGAAGCATAGCGAATGTTATTGTCTTTAATGACGATTTTCAGCTGGAACAGGTGATCTTTAAAGGCGAGTTAAAGCGCTGATCCATTTCGCAGAAGATTGGCCCATTGTCCAAGATTGACTAATATTATATGTATCTTCGTTCGTTATTTTGAAAAAACACTATTCTATAGATTGATGAAACGTTCCCTATTATTTTTAGCGACAGCACTTTTTGTTTTATCTTCTTGTTCATCCAAGAAAAATAAGAAACACGAGCCTGTCAATACCACAACGACCAATGTCGAAATTGTAAAAAAGGATCCTCCCACATTACCTAAGCGCGAACGGGTGAAAAATACAGTTGAGACAAAAGCGCAGCCAGTTGCAGAGAAAAAGAAGGACATTGTCGTCAATCTCCCAGCTTTACCCCGTGAGTTTCGTGCAGCCTGGGTGGCCTCTGTTGCCAATATCAATTGGCCGAGCAAAAATAACCTGAGTACAGCAGAGCAGCAACAGGAAGCCATCGGTATTTTAGATTTCTTGAAAAATAATAATTTTAATGCAGTAATTTTTCAGGTGCGTCCATCAGCAGATGCATTTTATAAAAGTGATCTCGAGCCTTGGTCATATTTTTTGACGGGAACAGAAGGGCAGGCACCATCCCCTTATTATGATCCCCTAGATTTTTGGGTAGAACAGGCACATAAAAGAGGGATCGAGCTTCACGTTTGGTTAAACCCTTACCGTGCACATCATACTGCTGGCGGTGCTGTTACGTCTGCTTCTATGGCACGTAAAATGCCCGAATCTGTTGTCAAACTCAAACAAGGGTATTACTGGTTTGATCCATCCAAACAATCTACCCAGGACCATGCTGCTCGCGTAGTAATGGATATTGTCAAACGTTATGATATCGATGGCGTACATTTTGACGATTACTTCTATCCTTATGCTGAATATAATGGTGGCCAGGATTTTCCTGATTTGGATAGTTACAATGAATACAAACGTAATGGTGGTACGCTTTCCCGAGGTGACTTCCGGAGAAATAGTGTAAACACCTTTATCGAGCGTATTTATAAAGATATTAAAAAGGAAAAGAATTTTGTCAAATTTGGGATCAGCCCGTTCGGCATCTGGAAACCAGGTTATCCGGCAGGGATCCAGGGATCGAGTCAGTATGATATGCTTTATGCGGATGCTAAATTATGGTTGAACAAAGGTTGGATCGACTATTTTGCTCCCCAATTGTATTGGCCGATACAACCCGCTAAGCAGAGCTATACCGCGCTGTTAAAATGGTGGGAAAGTGAAAATACCTTGGGACGCCACCTTTGGCCGGGTATCAATACAGTGGGCAGGCGCGGGACAGAATATGTTCAAGAAATTGTTAATCAAGTAGAGGCTGCACGGACACTATTGCCTGATAATCGGGAGGGTGTAATCCACTGGAGTTTGGCAGGGCTGACCAAAAACCCGGCCATGACACAGGCTTTGGTTAATGGACCCTACCAGGTGAAAGCGCTGGTGCCAACAAGTCCCTGGTTAAATGCAAATCCACTTTTGAAACCATCCTTGTTACTAACGCCGCAAGGTGGAAATATTTTTGCGAAGTGGCAGCATCAGCAAATTGATCAGGTTGCAAAATGGGTATTGTATCTCAACTATGGGGGGGTATGGCAATACGAGATTTTGGATCCTGGAGTCACGAGTAAAGAGATCCCAATGACATCGAACAACAAAAAGCTTCAGTATGTTGCGGTAAAAGCTGTCGATCGTCTGAGTAATGAAGGACCGTATGCTGCTGAGCATGTAAAATAAGTGGTTTCCAGACCATCAGGAAAGGGATATCTGTATTACGGATATCCCTTTTTTGAGAAATTAACTATCCCCACCCCTGTTTACCAAGTTGTCAATGTTTTGCTTTGAATTGTAACCGATCCGATGTACATTTATAGGTATGGAGGAAATCTATAAAACAGTAAGCGATTCTGTGATTCGGATGTCACAGCTGATGTTGCCATCCAATGCTAATTTTGGCGGTAAAATTCACGGGGGCTATATTTTGTCCTTGATGGATCAGATCGCATTTGCTGTTGCTTCCAAATTTTCAGCGCATTATTGTGTGACGGCTTCGGTTGGCAAAGTGGATTTTTTGAAGCCTATTGAAGTGGGCGAACTCGTTACCTTGATCGCTTCGGTAAATTACGTGGGCAACTCATCTATGGAAGTCGGTATTCGAGTAGAAGCGATGAACATTCAGACGGGCGAAACCAAACATTGTAATTCCTCCTACTTTACGATGGTGGCCAAAGATGAAACAGGAAGGCCAGCCCGCGTACCGAGGTTAATACTGGAGACTGAAAAAGACATATTTCGGTTCTACCGCTGTGTGGTGAAGATGGAAGTTGACAAAGAAAGAGATCGTGCCATTCACGACATGGAAACAGACTCTGCCGAGCAGCAAGCTTATATTCAGAAGCACTTTGATGTACAGATCAATCTTGCTCCGTAAAAGATTGAAGGCTCTTCACTACCATTCGACAGTACCTAGATATTTGCTGTCTGTACATTCGTCGCTTCCATCTGATTTATGGAAGAACACATAGATGTGGTAGGTGCCGATATGCTCTTGTCGTTGAAGTTTTACCGTTTGTGTTTGTTGGAGAAGCGTATTCATGCCCTCATTGGCAAATGCAAGTTCTTCTGGGCCAGATAGAATCAGTCGACAGCTGCTTGCATTGAGGCCAGAAGCTACACTTAGCTTTGTGTCATAATCCCAGAAGAGGGTGAATGTTTCTGTCTCTTTATCTATCTCAAATCTATAGGAGGTAATCGGATTAAGGATCCCTTTACTAATACGGAAGTTTTCATAGTTGATGGCATAGCCCGTTGCGGTTTTTTCTATAGCATTATTAAGATTGTAGGACATGGCGTTGCTATAAGCCTTTTTATTGGGGTTATAGTTTTTAAATCCGATCCGTAACAAATAGAGCATTGAGGAGCTAAATTTTTGGATGAGAGAAAACCGTAAACGCGACTGGATTTGATCCACAGTAGGCTTTTTTGTGCTTTTCTTTGGTAAGCCCCTTGCATAGGTTTTGTTTCCATTTGTAACAAAAACTATTGATCCTGCTTTCCCCGAAAGTGTGCCGTTGGCACCGTTTTTAATGACTGCCATAATCGATATCAATTAGTGTTTATTTTTCCCTTAAGTTAGCAAATTAATACGTATTTGTCAATATCAAGTTCGACCTTCTCTCGTTATTTTTACGTAACTAGATCGGTATTTGCTCGGTGTTTCTTCGGTTACAACCGAAGAAACACCGAACAAGTACCGAGGAAGTACCGAACAAGCACCGAAGGATCTCCGAAAATGGTATCTATTTGTTAACGTAAATTGTGGTAGACAGGGGAAGCCTGCGTAAGCGCGCTGGTATTTATTGGATGATGCATGTATTGGTGATTTTTTTATATTTATGTCTATACTTTTACCATCAAATACGGTGAAAGAGCTTCTATGGACGCTTTTAATAAAAGTTTTAGATGTTTTTAATAGATATTTTGCTTTTATTTTGCTAAGCTGTGCGGTTTTGTATCTATTTTGAGGTGTAATTTCAGCTTTTTTGCTGTTAAATTGTGCGTTAATGTGTTTGTTGTCATTTCTTTTTTAAATAATTGCGCATAAACTTGCATAAATACGATGCTTTTCATAGTATTGTGTAGCAATTGAAAAAACCGTGGACTGGAACCTCCTGTCGCGGGCAATTATTAACAACTAACTAAAAACCATGAATAAAAAATTTCTCTTATTCTGTTCAGGGGTGATGCTCTCCACTAGCTTGTGGGCGCAGACCAAAACTGTAACGGGTAAAGTGACGAATGCTTCTGATGGAGGTAACATGGCCAATGTCACCGTGAGTATCAAAGGTAAAGCTGTCAGTACACAAACAAAGCCCGATGGCAGTTTTACGATCAGTGCAGAGCCAGGTGATATTTTGATTTTTAGAGCAGTGGGTTCTCAAGAAAGGCAACAATTAGTTGGCACAAATGCAACGATCAATGTTGCACTTTCTGGTAGAGAGGAAGCTCTCGAAGAAGTTGTTGTGACGGCAATGGGAATCAAGAAGGAAAAAAAGGCGCTAGGGTATGCTGTCCAAGATATTAAATCGGATGAGTTGATGAAGAATAAAAATCCGAATGTGATCAATTCATTAAATGGCAAGATTGCTGGTGTGAATGTGACAAATTCGGGAGGAGCGCCAGGAGCATCTGCTTCCATCGTTATTCGTGGCGGTACATCCCTCGAACGGGATAATCAACCCTTATTTGTTATCGATGGTATGCCAATGGATAATTCCACTGGGCAAGGTGATAATTCCGCCTTTGATGGTAATACGAATATTTCCACCACGAATGGTAATCGTGCGTTGGATTTAAATCCGGAGGATATTGAATCTATATCGGTTTTGAAAGGGCCTGCAGCTGCGGCACTGTATGGCTTGCGGGCAGCAGCGGGTGCTATTGTCGTAACGACCAAAAAGGGGAAAGATGGGGCTACTTCGATAGGAATAAACTCACGCTTTGGTGTGAATTGGGTAAATCGCTTGCCGAAGTTACAAGATAAATTTAAGCAGGGTTCTAATTATAAAGGGAATAGGATTACTAATAATACGTATCTGTCTTGGGGAGATGCTTTTCAACCTGGAGAAACTGTTTATGATAATTTAGGGGACTTCTATCAAAATGCAACGAGTTTTGATAACTCATTCAATGTGTCAGGGGGTAATGCAAAGGGTAATTTTTATTTATCTGGCTCGAATTTAGACCAATCAGGTATTGTGCCCACCACCGATTTTAAACGTACTACTTTCCGATTTAACGGCGAACAAAAAGTTGGTATTTTTACATTTGGCGCAAACGCATCCTACTCGCATAGTACCACGCAGAAAACCTTAACCGGGTCCGGTCTTTGGGGAGGTTCGGGGTTGGGGTATATGGAATCTATTCTAGCTTTTCCGCGTAATGTGGACATGAAAAACTGGATAGATCCTAGTGGCAAACAGATTTTACTGTTACCGAACGTGGCGCTTGAAGATAATGTTGATAATCCGTATTGGACAATCCATAAAAACCCTCAAAATGACAAGACAAACCGCTTTCTAGGGAATGTATATACGAATGTAAAGATTACGGATTGGTTAGATGCGACTTACAAGTTAGGTGTTGATAATTACACCACGAATTTTAGATCTATTATAACGCCCGGCTCAGCCGTAAAGGAAGCTTGGCAAAAAGGAATGCTCTCCGAAAGTATTCGTCAATATAATTATATCAATTCCAATTTTATGTTGAATTTCCATAAACAAATTAAACAGGATTGGGATGTTAATTTCCTGCTGGGTACAACAGCAGAGGATACATATCTTCAAGCAAATTCCATGCGTGCCGAGAAATTCTCTATTCCGAATTTTGAAAGCATAAACAATGCGGATGCAAAGAATAAGTATTTCAATGAATCCATCACCAAAAAAAGATTGCTAGGTGTCTATGGGGATTTGCGTATCGGTTATAAAAACCTATTATTCCTAAGTGCTACAGGTCGTAATGATTGGTCTTCTACCTTGCCGATACAAAATCGTTCGTTCTTTTATCCTTCTTTTTCTGGGAGTTTAATCTTCACGGAACTCATGGAGAAAAGCGATATTTTGAATTATGGTAAGTTGCGAGCTTCATGGGCACAGGTCGGCAAAGATGCGCCTGCTTATCAAACAGCAACCTATTTGTTTGAGCCTCAATTGACCGTTGGAGGTGGGTTTAGAAATTATTGGACGAGGGGTAATGATCAATTGAAACCTGAGACAACGACCTCTTTTGAAGTTGGTACTGATCTGAAGTTATTCAAAAACAAGTTAGGTTTAGAATTTACGTATTATAAAAACAATTCTAAAGATCAAATCTTGCAACCTCGCGTTTCAAATGCAACAGGATATATATTAAGTTTTGTCAATACGGGCGAGATTGAAAATAAGGGAATAGAGGTGTCTATTAATACCTCTCCAATTAAAAAAGAAGATTTTAGATGGGATTTGGCCTTGAATTTCTCTCATAACAAAGGAGTGGTGAAGTCATTGCCAGCTTCTTTACCTATTTTGTATGTTACTGATGTTCAAGTGGGTAATGGAAAGGCTGCTTCTTTTGGTAATGGAAATTTTATGGGTATAAGTGGTTCAACCTGGCAGCGCGATGCTGACGGAAATTTGTTGTTGGATTGGAAAACAGGATATCCATTGACATCAACAGATGCCACTAAGCCGATAGGGAACAGAGAGCCGAGTTTTATTGGGGGGCTAAATAATACCTTCGTCTATAAAAACTGGGAGCTATCATTCTTATTTGATTTTAGAAAAGGTGGAGATATCTTAAATGGCACAGAGTATCTTTTGGCCTATAATGGCTTAAGTAAAGTGACGGAAAACAGAGGTGATAAACTTTCCTTTACGGGGATGGCGCTTAATCCGGAGACGAAAGCATATGAGATGATTACGAAGGAAGTGGTCGCAACAGAAGACTATTACAGAGATATTTATTCGCTCAATACTCCAAATTTCGTTGAAACTGTAAATTGGTTGCGTCTCCGTTCCTTAAGTCTGACGTATAGCTTGCCTCCTGACTTTTTGAAGCGTTCTAAAATATTTAAAGCGGCATCAGTCACAGCGACCGGAACAAATCTCTGGTTGTGGACAAATTATTCTGGTATGGATCCAGAGGTGAGTGCTGCTGGAGCAGGCGTGATTGGTTCTGGTTCTGTAGGTGTGGATTATGCTGGTGTACCGGCGACTGCTGGAGTAACCTTTGGTTTAAATCTAAAGTTTTAAAAAATGAAAAAGTTTATTTATATAGTAGCTGCAGCCTCAGCACTCGCTTTGGGTTCGTGTAGCAAATGGCTTGATGTAAATGAAAACCCTAATTCGGCGAATACGACTGTTCCGACAGCTGTGCAACGTTTGCCCCCTATACTGGCTCAATTTGCTGATGGGTATGAAAGTGCCGGCACAAGAGTTTCTTTTATTACACAGCAACTGGCAGTGGTAAATGCGAATAGCAATAACTGGAATTTGACAAGATGGAATCTGACCAATGCCGCTGTGGGATGGCCGTGGCAAGCCTGGTATGTCAATACTGCTGTAAATATTCAGCCGATGATCGATGCCGCTAATAAGGTGGGCGCAAATCATTATGTGGGTGTTGGTAAGATTATAAAGGCATGGGGTTTTGGATATATGGTCGACTGTTATGGAATTTTGCCTTATGATGAATTTGATAATAAAGATATTCTTACCCCTAAGTTTGATGACGGAGAATATATATATGGGAAAGTGCTGCCGCTGCTTGATGAAGCAATTTTAGATCTTAGTAAAGCACAAGATCAGTATGCACCTTCTTTGAAAGAAGGCGATACCTATAACGGTGGTGATGTACAAAAGTGGATAAAATTGGCCTATGGTCTAAAGGCGCGTTTTTTAAACCATTATAGTAAAAAGGCAAATTATAATCCGGATGAAATTCTGTCTTTATTGGCTAAGGCTCCTTCTTCAAGTATTGATGGTACTACGTATCAGTATGTGGATGAAGGTAAAGATGTCAGTGATAATTCTAAAGCTGCTCTGCAATGGGCGAATACCGGTACTACTGCAAGAATAACGAAACTATATTATGACTATATCACCAATAATTATACTGGTGCTCCGACAGGAGCGAATAATATGGTAGACCCTCGCTTGGATCTATTAGTTCCTAGTATGGATAACGGTAAAGGAGCATTGGTGCGTTCAAAAGTAGTGGATATGCAATCTTCTTTACCCGCTACAGGTCCTGTAGCGGTGACTTTCAACGAAAAAAATAATCAGTTTTCCCATGCTGATTCTGTCTATATATCCTTGCGAAGCAATACGGCAGCTTCTACTGGGCGTGTTTTGTCAACCGGAACATGGTATACGCGGAAAGGTGGAAAAGGTTTATTGTTAACCGGTGCCGAAATGAAATTTATAGAAGCAGAGATACGTTTCAAAAAGGGACAGCTTGCTCAGGCTCTCCAGGCGTATAAAGATGGAATTAAAATTCATATGGAAATACTGGGAGTAGCCAGTGGAGATCTGACAAAGTTCTTGGCGAGTACATCTGTTGTTCAGGATGCTTCCAAGCTGACGTTAAGCCAAATTATGATTCAAAAGTATATAGCGCTTTCTTACTCGCAAGAGCAATGGGCAGACTTGCGTAGAATGGATTTTTGCACAGATGCGTCTGGTAATTATAACGAGGCAATCGGTATTTATAAAGGTTTCAATCGTCCTAGTCATGTTTTTGCAAATTCTTTTCCTAATCCAACTGATTGGCCAAGGAGATTTGCAATAGCTTCTTACGAAAACAGCTATAATCTTGACCAAGTGAAAAAGGCCGATCCTGATGCAGGTTCGCCAACATATATTACTAAACCCGTATTTTGGGATAAAAAATAAGTGTATAAACGAATGTTTTTTAAGGCTTGAAGGTATATCCTTCAGGCCTTTTTCAATAGCATGATTACTGACCTAAATTTTTAATTTGTTAGATTTGTATAATGAGATCTATTCTGTTAGTTGTTAATTGCCTCGTGGCGGCGATGTTGTTCGCCCAATCTCCCAAGATCATTCAAAAACCAATTACTTGGAATCAGGAACGAATACAGCTTTCCTTGGATTATTTGAAAAATAGACATGGTCTGACCCAGTCAGCCCCGATTATTCATCCTAAAATGATTGTTGTGCACTGGACTGCAAACAATAGTGTGAAAGCAACATTCAACACTTTCAATCCGGTGAAATTGCCGGGAAGACCTGAGCTGACCAAAGCAAGTGCTTTGAATGTATCTTCCCAATTTGTCATTGATCGTGATGGCACTATTTACCAATTTTTGCCCGATTCTATCTTTGCGCGACATACAATAGGGCTCAACTATTGTGCGATCGGTATCGAGAATATCGGTAGCCGTCAGTTTCCACTAACCAATGCACAACTGAAAGCTAATGAAGAACTGATTCGCTATCTCAGCAAAAAATACCCGATAGAATTTGTTTTGGGACACCATGAATATCAGCGTTTCAAAAAAACAAGTTGGTGGAAAGAGACAGATCCAAATTATATTACAGGTAAAGACGATCCGGGCGATAAATTCATGAATGAATTGCGGTCAGAGCTGAATGATTTAAAATTAAAGAGACTACCCTAGTCTCTTTTTTTGTTTTGAGAATTTTTAATGTTATTGCCACTTGTTGCGTTTTGTTACTTAATGGTGTCGCTCATACTATTCTCGGTTTTAAGAATGAATTCCATGAAATGGCTCCAATCTGCGGCTTCTACTTTTCCGAATTGTCTTTTTTTTTGCTTTGTTATTCGTTTTTATGAGTTATGTGCTTGACTTTATGCGAACAAAATGAAAATAATAGCTTATGTTTTGCATTTTTGTGCTATATTAGAGGTGAAAAGAAGAACAAACCAATATTTTTACCTAAAAATAGCAGCTGCTTATGAACAAATAATGTGCGTATTTTGCGTTTTGTTACCGTACTAGGTTACGGTGCAACCTATTTAAAACCGAATTGATCTAATGAATTAAAATTTAAAATTATGAAAAGGAGTTTGCTCATTTTTTTGGGTTTACTATGTTTTTGTGGTGCTGCCCTAGCACAAAAAAATATTGCCGGCAGAGTGACCAGTGCAAGTGGAGCCGGTTTGGCTGGAGTTACCGTGCGGGAGACTGGAAAAGGGGGGCAGGCAGCGACGAATAGTCAAGGTAATTACAAGATAACAGTTTCTGAAGGTGCGTCTTTGGTATTCCGATATGTGGGGTATCAATCGCAGGAAGTTGCGGTAAATGGCCGGTCAGTCATCAATGTTGTTCTCCAAGAGAATAATGCATCCCTAGATGAAGTTGTGGTAACAGCGATGGGTATTGAGCGGTCAAAAAAATCCTTGGGTTATTCTACACCGAAAGTTAGCGGAGAGGATGTTTCGGATACACAGCGGGAAGGTTTTTTTCAAGGCTTGCAAGGACGTGTACCGGGCTTGTCCATTAACAGTACGTCGGGTATGCCCGGCGCCTCGGCTCAAATCGTGCTTCGGGGTTTTGCCTCTATTTCAGGGGATAATAATGCATTGATTGTTGTCGATGGCGTGCCGATTAACAATTCGACAGTCAATGAAAATGATCTAGCAATGAATGGAGCCAATCGGGATCTGGATTATTCCAATCGGGCACTGGATATTAACCCTTCGGATATTGAAACTTATGTCGTGATGAAGGGGCCAGAGGCAACAGCATTATATGGGAGTTCGGGTGCTGGAGGTGCAATCATTATTACAACAAAGAAAGCTAAGAGTGGTAAATTTGGGGTTGATTATAGCTATTCGGGAAGAATGGAGTTTGTTAATAAATTTCCTGAACGGCAGTATACCTACATGCAAGGGTTGAATGGGAATTATGATGGTACATCCTCCTACGCATTAGGTCCAAAATACAAGGAGGAAATGCTGTTGCATAAAGATAATGTGAAAAATTTCTTTCGTCATGGATATAATCAAAAGCATAACTTAACCTTTAATGGTGGTAATGAAAATCTAAGCTATCGCTGGTCAAATGAATATAATGATAATACGGGTATCGTTCCCAATACACGTTACACGCGTTTCTCTTCGCGATTAAATTCTACTGCTAAATTTTCAAATAAATTTGAATTGAATACTTCTTTCAACTTTATCTTTTCGGACAATGATAAAGCAAGAAAAGGAACTACAGGTTATTTAATGACACTGATGCGCTTTAATCCGCTCTACGACGTCAGGAATTGGATCGATGAAAAAGGCAATCGTGTATTAAATACCAAGGATATTTATAATGAACTGGATAACCCTTTTTGGGATGTGTATCGGAACATTGCCAACGATAAAACCAACCGCACGCTGGCTTCTTCAAATTTTACCTATAAACCATTGTCCTGGCTCAGATTTGAAGGTGTTGTGGGGATAGATTATTCCAGCACAAAAGGTGAAAGCGTTTATCATCCGCAGTCCTATTCCGGCTCGGGTTCCTCCACTTCACCTACCGGTGGTAAGTATAGTACTTATCAGAATAATACGCGTATCCTGTACGGTAATGCGCGTTTTTCGGCCAATAAAACTTTTGGTGATTATTCAATCAGTGCGTTTTTAGGTGGTGAAATTCGCGATCAAAGCTCAATTACGGATTCGCAATACGGAACTAATTTTTTTGATCCGAACTTCTACAGTATCAATAATACCTATGCGTCGACGCGTCTGGCAAAAAATATCATCAACAACTACCGGTCTATCGGATTCTTTGGTCAGGCTGTATTAGGGTATAAAACTTTGCTGTATCTGACCTTATCTGGGCGTTTGGATGGGACATCACGTTTAATGCCGAATGATCCCTATTTCTCATATCCTTCGGTTTCTTTGGCCTTTAATTTTACAGATTTAAATCCAATTAAGGCAGTCTCGGATGTGATTTCAGATGGAAAAATTAGATTTTCAGCAGGTAAAACAGGTAAAGGGCCACTTCGGTCTTATTTTATCAAATCGAATTATGAGCCTCAGTACTCTACAGGCGGTGGATATGCTTATGGTTTCAATGGGGGAAATGATAAACTCGTTGCTGAAATGACGAATGAGCTTGAGGCTGGGATAGAATTTTCTTTGTTTAAAAAGTTTGTTTCTTTTGATTTTAGTTATTTCTCCAGACTGAGTGATGGTCAGATTATTTTGCCCCGACTGAGTTATGGCTCGGGCTTCGTTTTAAAAATGATGAACGGAGGTAAAGTCAAAAATGTGGGTACCGAGCTTCAGGCAATATTCAATCCGATTGTCAAGAATAATTTCAACTGGAACCTTGTGTTCAACTTTACCCAATATAAAGGCCGTGTGTTGTCGCTAGCTGAAGATTTGCCGGAACTGTATGATTCGGATACTTGGCTGCTCAGCGGGGTGCGCTCGGCTGTATTGCCTGGTTACAGTATGGGTGCTCTTTCCGGAACGCAGTTTATGCGTAATACGAAAGGCGACGTACTGATCGATCCGGCAACTGGTTTGCCGGTCGCTGGGACAGACCGCTATTACCCGATTGCCGACCGCCTGCCGAAGTTTACGCTGGGGATGGTCAACAAGTTCAATTATAAAGATTGGTACCTGACATTTTTGTGGGACTGGCGTAAAGGTGGCGATGTATTGAATGGACTGGATTATAATATGTATACGCTGGGTATGTCGACGAAAACGCTAAATAGAGAAGATCCGCGGGTGATAAGGGGTGTTTTGAAGGATGGATTGGAGAATTCGGAAAATCCTACAATCAACCATATTGCGGTAACACCATATACTTCCTCCGCTTATTATTTTACCAATATCGAGCCGGGTATGTTCGTGGAACGGAATATCTACACAATGAGACTGCGTGATATTACGTTAAGTTATCGGTTGCCAAAAAGACTGACACGGTTCTTAGGTGAAAGGTCTTCACTAAAGGCGTTTTTTACAGCTACTGACCTCGTTATGTTTACAAATTATACTGGATTGGATCCCGAAAGTAACTCGAATACAACCGGCATAGGTGGAATGGGAGGATATGGAATAGATTTTGGTAATATGGCCAGACCGAAGGGCTTCAACCTTGGCGTTAACCTACAATTATAAAATTATGAAAGCAAAAATAGTCACGGCTTTGTTGTTATTGACTTTGATAATGACAGGTTGTAAAAAATTTATGGATATCAATGATAATCCATCTTATCCACAAAATGTTAAGGCCGAGATTTTGTTGGCTCCCATTATATTTCATATGGCAAACGGTTATGCGCAGGATCAGACCATTATGAATAAGTTTAATCAGTCCATTATGGGAGCTTCTGCTGACGATGCTTCAAAAGTTTGGGAAAGGCATGGGTTTAGACTACAGAGTGATGTTGGTGGAGTGATGTGGCGAATGGTCTATTTTAACCATGGGCGGAACCTGGCTAATATGATCAGGGATGCCGTGGAAAATGAGAAATACGAGTATGCAGCAATAGGTTATGCCGTTAAGGCCTGGGGGTACCAAATGCTTACGGATTATCATGGTCCAGTGATTATGAAAGAAGCTTTGCGCGATCAGCTTAGCTTCCAATATGACGATCAAAAAGAAGTTTATGCGCAGGTGAGGGTATGGTGTGATTCTGCTTTGTATTATATGGATCAAAAAAGCCCACTCGATTATAGTGCTAATTTGAGTTCAGAAAAAGGAGACAATCTTTTTCGGGGCGATATGGGTAAATGGCGCAAGTTTGTTTATGGTATTCGCGCCCTTCAGTATATCCATTTGGTGAATAAGCCTGATTTTAAATCAAAATATGCAGATTCTGTTATTTATTACGTCAACCAGTCGTTGGCATCAAATGATGACGATGCGGCGGTTAAGTTTTTGGGCGATAAAGCCGAGACCTCAAGTGTGGTCGGGCCATTGTATGGAGTTTATACGAGTACGTACTATAGCCGTGCCGGTCAACCTATTGTAAGTTATTTATCTGGAGGGCTAAGGGGTATCGTAACGGCGCCTTCACGTGTCGCAAGTGACCCGCGCCTTTTAAGAATAATCAATAGGAATTTAGATAACGCCGCCGATACGGTCTTTTCTGGGGCTCTGCCAAATGTAACCAATTCGGCGACAATTATACCTTCGGTTCTGGGTAAGATCGTGGGAGGTGTGTATGAAGGAAAATTCATTTTTAGAGACAAAGTCGATTTTCCATTGATGACGTATGCACAACTGCAGTTGGTTAAGTCGGAGGCTCTTTTTATTAAGGGATCGCTGCCTGAGGCCTATGAAGCTTATCTGAATGCAATTCGCTCGCATATGACTTTTGTGAACAAGTATATCAATACCAATGCTGAAACTGCTATCAGTGAAGCGCAGATCAAATCATATTTGACGAGTAGTGAAATCCCGCAGACTTCGGCTGATCTGATGCTTTCCGATATTATGGGACAGAAATATATCGTACAATGGGGCTGGGGCGGATTGGAACAGTGGTGTGATCTGCGCAAGTATAATTACGACACGAATATTTTTAAGCAGTATCAGTCACTTAGCGGTTCGGGCTTGCAATATCAGGCTTACTGTTATAGGGTGCGTCCCCGTTATAACTCGGAGTATGCGTGGAATGCAAAAGAGTTGGATAAGTGGGGAGCCTTGGATCCATATTATGTCACCAAACCTACCTGGTTTGTAACAAAAGATAATTAATCCATTAAAGATTAAAGTATGAAAAGTTTGAAAATTATATTAGGTGCCTGCTTGTTTCTTTTTGGTTTTTATTCTTGTGATAAAGCCATACAGAATTTTGGCGATGTGGAATTTATGGGGGCAGACGATGCAATTGTTAAAATCAACATGGCTTCTGTTTATCCAGACGATCGTTATATGTATGTAAAGTTTGATGGCCAGCGCGTTACTCCGCTTATCCGGGGCAGAGAGCCTTTTCCAGGCGGCGGTTATAATACCCGTGGTGATTCTCGTCCGGACTTTCTGAAATGGAAATCGGGTTCTGTTAATGTGCAGGTTGGATTGCCTTATAAGACGGATAGTGGTTTGGATTCCATCATATTATACCAATCTACGGTGAAGTTTGAGGCGGGTAAGCGTTATACGCTGCATGTGACGGATACTGCAAAAAATACAAGAATGATTTTGAATGAAGAAGATTTAACGCGTCCAGATAGTACACAGGCGCGCTACCGTTTTACAAATCTAATGCCTAATGTGGAAGCTATAGATCTCTATTATGGTGCTGCCGTAACATCCTCTGAGCCAACACAGGACTCATTGGTCGCTAAAAATGTGAAGTATTTGGAGACTAGTCCGTATTTTGAGTTAAATCGTATCACAACCCGTACCTGGAAGATACGTCGGGCAGGATCGCCTATCACAAACGCTTCGGTATTAGCTTCTTATTCAAATGCCGGTGCGATTTTGGACCGAAGATCATATACTGTCTATGCGCTGGGGTACGAAGGTTTTACATCTACCATCATGAAACCTTATGTTTCATTTTTCTTAATTCGATAGTCATGAAAAATAAAAAATATAGAAATAAACTGTGTATAACTGCATCGTTTTACTTGCTCCTTTCGCTGGTGGCCTGTAAACAGCGGGATGATTATCCTGTATTTGAGCAAAAAGAGCCTGTGGTGACTACTCCGGAAGTGATACCGCCTGACAATGAGATCGGTACGCTCATAAAAAAGATTATGGACAAAACGGATATTATCTCAATTTTTAAGCTGGATTCTACGACAACCCTTGCAAATGGAATAAAGCGTACGCATGTTCGTTATGTGAATAAATTAAATCAGGCCATGAGTATGCAGATTTTAGAGGTGGATCTTTCGAAGTCTAATGTAAAGGTGGCAGCACTAAGTCCTTTCGATGATTATCTATTTACGGTGCAGACTATGGCAGATATGGCTAAATATAATGAAGGCCGTTCTGGAGGTAAAGTAATAGCAGCAATCAATGGAGATGTCGTAACCTCTTCGGCGCCGACAGGTTCGTTCATCTTTAGAAGTCGACTGTTGAAAACGACCACCACGACAGCGACATCAAATACAAGGCCCTTCTTGGGGGTGAAAAAGGACGGCTCTGTTTTTGTAGGCAATAAACCATCGGAATCATCGTCGATGGACGCATATAATTTAAATGATCTTGCGTCATTGGTGTCTGGGGGTACATGGCTGTTATATAAAGGTGCTACTGTGGCTTCGACGGCAACAACGGTACAGGCGAATACAGCCGTGGGAATCAGTGCTGATAAAAATTATTTGTATGCTGTTGTGGTGGATGGTGGTACGAATGCTTTTTCCGTTGGTATTACCTATAATGATTTAGGAAAGATTATGCAATCAATCGGAGCTTCTGATGCTTTTGTTACAAATGGTGGAGCTGCATCCGTAATGGTGCAACGCATAGAAAATGACGCGCAGACCGGCGGAGTAAGCTGGAAAGTGGTCAATAAACCGGTAGCAGCTGCAGGTGGTTCTAGTGCCAATGGTATTGGTTTTGTGGTAAAATAGTTTCTATCTAAATAGCATGCATAAGGGCTTTTGGAAGAGATATCCGAAAGCCCTTTTGCATGATATGGAATTTATGCAAGGCTCAGACGGTCGTAAATCTTGGGCGCTGAAATAGTCGATGTGTTCGTTGGCTTTTTGGGGTAAAAGATTATAGAGGCACGCAGGCGTTGCCGCCAATAGCGGCAGGGTGGTGAGGTAATAAAATAGTTGCAGTTTTTTGCTGAATGGCAATTTGGTGGTTTGATAGCCAATGTTTTAGTTGCTTTCTAATACTGATTTATGCGTGTTATGCGTGCTGTTTTAAAAATAATGTGTTTGTTACTTGTTCGTATTTTTATCCCGCGACGTCATAATGAATTTAATATTGAGATATTTCTTTAAATGGTTGTAATTCTACTGTTTAACTCATATTTTTAGTGGCTGTGCGGTGATTCATAATTGATGGCTTTATTCCATTTTTAACTTTGAGAAAAAGTGAACACTTACTTTCTTTTGCGTTTTTGTGACAAGTTTTGTTTTAAAAACGAAAACTTCTACTTACTTTTATCCTGATTTTCAATTATTCATGCATAAAACTGCATTTCTGCATGAGCTAAAAGTCTATTTATGATGAAAACTACCTTATTAAAACTTGCCTTTGTGATTTCGATTGCCGGTTTTGTCTCTTGCGGCAGTTCACTAAAGTCTGCTCAGGTCAATGCGGAAAATGGGATACGTGTAGCGGGGGCCGCGGAGAATGTGATTCTGCCAGGAGCGGACCAGCTCGATTTATATCTGCCTCAATTAAAAGGTAAGAAGGTAGGTATTATGGGGAATCAAACTTCGATTGTTGGTTCCAATAAAAAGCATGTTGTTGATGTATTGATGGAGAACAAAGTTGACTTAAAGTTTGCTTTTGCTCCTGAGCACGGTTTCCGTGGTAATGTTGAACGTGGCGAGAAGTTTGGGAATGATGTGGATCAGAAAACAGGTTTGCCTTTGTTTACATTATATGGCGGCAATAAAAAGCAGGATTCCATTGTGAATTCCATTGATGTCATGATTTTCGATCTACAAGATGTGGGTGCGCGTTTTTATACCTATATCACTTCATTGCATCGTGTCATGGAACTTTGTGCAAAACATAATAAAAAGCTGATCATTCTAGATCGCCCAAACCCAAATGGCGATCAAGTAGATGGTCCTGTCAGGCATGACGATAAATTTAAATCCGATGTGTCTTGGCATAAGATAGCTATGATTCATGGTCTGACTATTGGAGAGCTTGCACAGATGATCAATGGAGAACGTTGGTTGGAGAATGGGCGCCAGGCGGATATACAGATTGTGAAGGTGCAAAACTGGGATCACAAAACAATGTATGATTTGCCCGTAGTTCCCTCGCCAAGCTTACCCAATCCACTGTCTGTACGTTTATATCTTTCATTGTGCCTTTTCGAAGGGACTGACATTTCGGTAGGACGTGGTACAGATTGGCCTTTTCAGGTTTTAGGATATACAAATCCGGTATACGGTTCTTTTACGTTTACCCCCGGCGAACGCCATGGTATGTCGAAGCATGTGGAAGGAAAAGGGGCTACAAATTATGGTATAGACCTACGTGCTTTAGATCCAGCGAGTCAAAAATTTACCTTAAAATATCTACTGGATTTTTATCAAAAGACACCGGATAAATCCACTTTTTTTGCACGGCCTGAATTTTTTGATAAGCTCGCAGGCACAGATCAATTACGCAAGCAGATCCTTGCAGGTCAATCCGAGGCACAGATTCGTGCGTCATGGTCCGATGACCTAAAAGCGTATAAGCAAATGCGTAAAAAGTATCTGCTTTACACTGATTTTGAATAGCAATAACTAACAAATATTAACTAGAATCATTTATTTTAAAACTCTATAATCAATGAGAAAATTTGTACTATTTTCTGTTGCTCTTGGATTGAGTTTTCCTTCTGAATCCTATTCTTTTACTAAAAAAGAAGGTACGTTGAACAGTGGTAATTTAACAAGCGCTCTTCTACGTTCTTCTGCAAAAGGTGCGGTTCAAAATACGGTGCAAGGTACTGTAAAGGATGGAAAAGGTCCAGTCTCTGGGGTAAGTGTATTTTTGATTGGCGGTACTGCGTCAACAAAGACCGATGCTCAAGGACAATTTAAAATTACAGCTGCCGTGGGGAGCAAGTTGCGTTTTTCATCTGTTGGATACGTGACGAAGGAAGTTACCGTAACTTCAGGTTCGCTTGATGTGACGCTAGCAGACGATAATCAAGCGTTGGATGAAGTTGTGGTGGTGGGGTACGGTACTCAGAAAAAAGGTAACTTAACTGGTGCTGTTTCTACTATTAACGTAAAGGATAATCTTCAGGGCCGTGCTATTGCAGATGTTGGCCGCGGTATTCAAGGTACGACACCGGGTCTGACTGTTGTGGTGCCTAGTGGAGAAGTTGGTTCCGATCCGGTGATGAAAATCCGTGGTCAAATGGGTTCGATTGCTGGGGGATCTAGTCCGCTTATTTTATTGGATAATGTGGAGATTCCAAGTATCCAATTGGTTAATCCTGCTGATGTCGAGTCTATTTCGGTACTGAAGGATGCAGCTGCTTCTTCTATTTATGGTGCTAAAGCTGCATTTGGTGTGGTATTGATTACCACAAAAAAAGGAGCAAAGGGTGGCGATAGCTTCAATATCAATTATTCCAATAACTTCTCCTTTCAGAACTCTGCCGTAGATTATAATATGGGCGATGTGAATGCGCTCAAATATTCTTTGGAAGCAGCTGAACGTGTCGGGGAATCTGAGACAGGTGCTTTTTACAAAATTAACCGCGAAAGCTATCAGCGGGCATTGGATTGGAAAAAGAATTACGGTAACTCCATTGGTGCTAATGATCCTACTGTTTATGGCCGTGATTGGTATGTCAATCCTGCCGAACCTACTAAAAAGTATGGTGTTCGCACCTACAACGTAGAGGATTATATGATCCGTAAGGCTGCCCCTACTTCTCAGCATGATTTAAGTATTTCGGGTACATCTGGTAAGACACAATATAATTTGAGCATGGGTTTGTTGAGTCAGTCTGGTATGATGAAAACAACGGATCATGACAAGTTTAACCGTACAAATGCGGCATTGCGCATATCCTCTGATATTAATAAATATTTAACGGTGCGCGGTGGTGCTATGGTGTCGCGCCGTAAAAAAGAGTACCCTTATACAACAAGTTCAACCACCGCAGATCCGTGGTTGTATCTCTATCGCTGGAGCTCATTGTATCCGATGGGGTATGACGACAGAGGTAATATGATTCGTAGCCCATGGAGTGAGACGTCTTCCGCAAATACGGCGAGTTTCCAAAATAACTACATCAATTTGAATTTAGGAGCAACTGTGAATATCAAGAAGAACTGGAAAGTTGATTTTGATTACACATTCTCCAATCAAGAGGAAATCACAACGCAGCCTGGTACACGTTTTACGGCGGCAGATTCTTGGGTTGCGGGTGTAGCAAGAAAAGATGCTTCGGGTAATCCGATCTATGTAAATTCTGATGGTCAGGTGGTTGCTGCAGGTGCTACAGGAGCGATGGCTGCATATGATCTGAATTACTATACATATACGGCTAATGGAGCAAATCCTGATCACTTTTTGAGAGCTTCAGGTGCTCGTCGTAATAATACTATCAATGCGTTCACGACCTATGATTTAAATCTGGACGATGATCATGATTTCAAATTTATTGCCGGTGTTAACCGTGTGACGTTGGATTATGATATGAACTCTTCGCAAACATTTAACTTATTGGATATTCGTAATCCACAATTGGGTTTCGGTGTAAATACGTCTGCGCAATTGGCGAAAGGTGATGCTGCATGGGAGGCACAACTAGGCTATTTCGGACGTGTAAATTATGCCTATAAAAATAAATATCTTGTGGAGGCAAACATTCGCTATGATGGTTCTTCGAAATTTCCGAAAGATTTGAAATGGCAATGGTTCCCATCTTTCTCGGCAGGTTGGGTAGCTTCGGAAGAGAGTTTTATGGAATGGGCTAAGCCTACACTTAATCAGTTGAAGTTTAGAGGTTCGTGGGGATCTATTGGTGATCAAACTGTACCTCCAAGTTTATACACATCGACCATGATACCGGGGGATGTAGCTTGGTTGGGTGCTGACGGTAGCCGTTATTTTACGATTGGAACTCCTTCGGCAGTAAGAAGTGAATTGAAGTGGCAGCGTATTGAAACGACAGACATAGGTTTGGATATGCGCATGTTCAAAAATAAATTGGGATTAGTTTTCGATTGGTATAGAAGAGATACTAAAAACATGATCGTCCCAAGTGGTGATGTTAGTGCAACTTTTGGAGCTCCTGCACCACAGGGTAACTTTGGCGCCTTACGTACACAAGGATGGGAACTCGCTTTAGATTTTAACCATCGTTTTGAAGGCGGCTTTGGCTTTAATGTCAGAGGAACGTTATCGGATGCGAAAACGACTATTCTGCAATATACAAACACGCGGGTAATTTCAGATTACTATAATGGTAAAGATGTGGGTGAAATCTGGGGTTATCGTACTGATAGATTATATCAGGCGGGTGATTTTGAATATGATGCTTCGGGTAAGATTGTGGAGATTGAAATTAATAAAAAGAAATTTAATAAACTTTCAGATCCGAATGGTGCTTACAATACCTTCCCGACAAGCAGTAATTTTAAATTTGGTCCTGGTGACGTGAAATTTACTGATTTGAATGGCGATGGTCAGATTAATGCCGGAGCTGGTACCCTGGATGATCATGGTGATATGGAAATCATCGGTAACGAAACACCGCGTTATGAATATGGCTTCCGTTTGGGATTTGACTATAAGGGCTTTGATCTTTCTGGATTTATGCAGGGGGTTGGAAAACGTCAGATCTGGGGTAATGGTTTCTTGACGATTCCAGGTTATAACGCTTCGGATGGTGCTATGCCTTCAGCAATCGCTGATAATTTCTGGTCTGCAGACCATACAGGTGCTTTCTATCCGAGAGCATATAATAATGCGGCAAGCAATGATGCAAACAATATGGTTAAACAGTCCCGTTACCTATTGGATATGTCGTATTTACGTATTAAAAATATCACATTGGGTTATACCTTTCCGTCGACATTGACGCGAAAAGCATTTATCAAAACGGCAAGAGTATATACTTCATTGGAAAACTTCTTCACTTTTGATAAGCTGAACGGCTTACCGGTAGACCCCGAGGCAATCAATGGATTTTCTATTTTTAATGCTACAAATTATAACTCGGGTAGAACAGGTGTTGGTACACCAATGTTTAAGTCGGTGTCGTTTGGTGTTCAGGTTAATTTTTAAAATTTACAACAATGAAATTTACAAAGAAAATAGCATTTTTGGCGCTTGGAGCAACGTTGGTGCTATCATCCTGTAATAAAGACGTGCTTGATCGTAATCAGTTGACAAGCTTGGAAGATGATAAAGGTTGGGGCAACGAACTTGCGCTGCGCCTGTACGCTAACGGGTTTTATGCCAATTATTTTACAGGATATAATACAGGTTTCGCTACGGCTTATGCGCCGGTAACAGGTTATAACTTTTCGGATGATCTCACGAAGAAAAATATTCAGGATAATTTTGAGAATACGATTCCTACAAGTCGAAAAAATCAATATTCCAGCACGATAGCTTTAATGGAAACTCCTGAAATGATCCGTGAGTATGCGGGTCCGACTTGGAGTTTTACTTATGTGCGCAAAGCAAATATCTTTATCGACCGTATTGAGAACAAAACCAAACCGAATATCAATGATGAAACGTACCGTCATTGGATGGCGGTAGCTCGTTTTTTCAGAGGGTTTGAATATAGCCGATTGGTCGAAGTGTTTGGTGACGTACCTTATTATGATAAGGAATTGAAAGATACTGAACTGGATTTGATGTACAAGGATCGCGACAGCCGTGCGGTAGTGATGGATCATGTGTATGACGATTTTCAGTATGTACTGGATAATATGCGTACAAATGATGGTAAGCAATATTTGAACAAATATGTGGCGGCATCGTTTATCTCCAGACTGATGTTGTTTGAAGGTTCCTTTTTGTATTATCACAATTTAGATAAGGAAAGAGCAAAAAAATACCTTGAAATGGCACAAAAAGCCGCGGAAGTTGTTATGGCTTCCAATGCCTATAATTTTAGCAGTGATTTCAAAAGCTTATTTGCTTCGGAAGATTTAAGTGCTAATAAGGAGGTAATTATGTATCGCGCTTATGATGCTACGAAGAGTGCAACGCATAGTGTAGGATCGTATAGTAATGGTACAGAAGGCCAGAGTAATGCTGCTAATCTTGTGTTGATTAAATCTTTTATCTGTAACGACGGTAAGCCATGGCAAAGTTCTTCTTTGGCAAATGCAAATAGCTTTACGCTGAAAGATTTGGCGCTTACGCGTGATCCACGTTTTGAGGCTTCCATCTACGAGAAACCTCTAACATCTTCGTCGACACTTTTCTATGCGTATAAGTTTGCATCCCGAGAAGCTTTGGGTTATTTGGGCAAAACTTATCCAGCAGCTTGGGCTTCCAGTACAAATACCTCGGATGCTCCTGTGATCCGCTTGGCGGAAGTTGTGCTGAACTGGGTTGAGGCGAAGCAAATTTTGGCAGAAGGTTTCGGTGGTGTTGCAGTGACACAGACTGATATCGATAAATCCATTAATGCGATCCGTAATCGTCCACTTGATGCTGTTGCGGTTGCAAAGGGTGTTCAGAAAACAGCTCCATTGCAAGTTGGCGCCATTGCAAATGATCCTTCCCGCGATGCTGACGTTTCGCCGTTAATGTGGGAAATCAGACGTGAGCGACGTATGGAGTTTGTTTATGAAGGATTACGCCTGCTTGATATCAAGCGTTGGAAGAAGTTGAATTACATGGATTTCAGCAAAAACAACGACTATTTCTTGGGTCCTTGGATCAATGTTAAACAAGATATGCCGGCTTTGTTGGTGGATAGCAAAAAAGGTTTGTTGAAAGTGGTGGATGCGAATGGTAATACCATTTCGTATGATGGTACGAATGGCGATAAGTTAATTGGTTATTATCGCGTTGAGGACGTACGCAACCGGGAATCATTTACAGATCGCTCTTATATTGCGCCTGTTGGATTAGAGCAGGTGAATGAATATGCTGCCAAAGGTTATAAGTTAACCCAAACTAAAGGGTGGTAATTTAATTTACATATCTATTAAGCCTTGTCTATGTTTGTAGACAAGGCTTTTTTATGCTCTGATAGCGAATGCTGTCTAGGCGTATCTAAACCAATATCTAACATTACTTTTGCATAAAAACGCATTATTATTTCTGTTTTATGCATAAAAACGCTATTTTTAAGAAAACATTACGCATGAGGTTTCCAATTATTACCTTTTTTATTGCATTATCCTGCATTTTTAATGTCTCGATTGCACAGCAGTCTTTCAAATTCGCTCATGTGACCGATACGCATGTTGGCGGTGCAACAGGAGCGGAAGATTTGCGACGTACAGTAAAGGATCTAAATACGGTGAAAGATATTGATTTCGTGATACTGTCTGGTGATATCACCGAGTTTGGTGCTGATCACGAGCTCAAGCTGGCTAAGCGGATTTTGGATAGCTTGCAGCTTCCCTGGTATGTTATTCCGGGGAATCATGATGGAAATTGGTCTGAAAATGGAGCGAATACTTTTCGCACCGTTTTTGGTGGTGAAACTTTTTTCTTCAAGCACAAAGGCTATGCATTTATGGGGACCAATTCTGGTCCAAACATGCGGATGAGCCCTGGTCAGATTCCGCGTGAAAATCTGGTCTGGATGGACGCTGTTTTTGCCGCGAATCCGGATAAACAGCTACCATTGATCTATATTAACCACTATCCACAAGATTCATCGTTGAATAACTGGTTTGACGCCTTGAAAAGGGTTAAAACACGGAATGTTCAACTGGCAATTTGTGGGCACGGGCATATCAATAAATTATACGATTGGGAAGGAATTCCTGGTGTAATGGGGCGCTCTAATCTGCGGGCAAATAAGGAAATTGGTGGTTATAATATTGTAACCATAGCAGATGGTAAGGCCACTTATCAAGAGCGTAACCCGGGGTTGGGTACGCAAGAAAAGCCTTGGCTCGTTGTTCCTCTTTTCAACCATCATTTTGAAAATGAAACCGCGACTTACCCAAGACCTAGTTACGCTGTCAATACAAAATATGCCAATCAAGTTAAGGTCAATTGGACTTTTGAAGATGCAAGTGATATCGGAGCGGGACTGACGGTTTACAAAAATAGCGTGATTACATCAAACACTGCCGGAGATATCTTTGCGCTCGATTTAAAGACCGGCAGGAAGTTATGGGCATTCCGTACTGGTGGTAAAGTGTATTCCACGCCAGCAGTTTCGAAAGGAATCGTGGTGGCTGGATCATCGGATCATGCAATTTATGCAGTGGATGCTCGGAATGGTCGATTACTGTGGAAGGTGCAGACAGAGAAGGCGGTTTTGGGATCGCCATTACTACACGATGGTGTTGCTTTTATCGGCGGTTCTGATGGTAAGTTTAGAGCGTTGGATATTAAAACAGGTGCTGTAAAATGGAGTTTTGATCAGGTCAAAGGATTTGTGTCAACATTACCGACCTATTATTTGGGCAATGTAATTTTCGGTTCATGGAGTAATGGGTTTTATGCCCTGAATGCCAAGACAGGTCGTCTTTCCTGGGAATGGAACAATGGACAGGCCAATCGCATGTTTTCTGCTGCTGCATGTAATCCAGTCGGCGTAAATAATCGTGTTTTTGTGGTTGCGCCCGATCGTTTTATGACAGCGCTGGATGCGAAATCAGGAGCAGTTATTTGGCGGGAAAAAAGAGATACGATCCGAGTGCGGGAGTCGATGGGACTTTCTGCAGATCGTAAATTGGTTTATGTAAAGACAATGGATGGTGATCTGTTGGGTGTATCGGTGGCCGGAAACAGCATGGATGTTGTTTGGAAGTCTGCATTGAAGTTGCCTTATGAGTTGACGCCGTCGGCTATTAATACAAACGGTAGATTGGTGTTTGTGCCGAGTCATTCGGGTTTACTTTCTGCAGTAAGCGCAAAAACAGGCGAAGTTGTATGGCAATATAAAATATCTAATGGAATGCTAAATCCCGTTGCAATAAATGGTCAAAAAGGTGTGATTGCGAGCACAATGGATGGTAAAATAGTGTCGTTAGCATTTTAAACAATTGGACGTAAAGATCTTTTTTGAAAATAAATGCCTTGATATGATAAAAAAATGTCTAAACTTCTTAAATTTACGTCAAGCTTTTATGCTTGTTTTTGCATGTTTTGTTTGTAACTTTGCGAAAGCACAGCAAAATGCTTGGATTAGAATAAACCAATTGGGCTATACTCCGGCAAGTAAGAAGGTTGCAGTATGGGGTGGAAAATCAATCAGGCAGCTTCGTTCTTTTGAGATTAAAAATGCAAAAACAGGTAAAACCGTGTATGTGCATCCTGTTGGAAAAGATTATGGGGCCTACGGTCCTTTTATTCAAAGTTTTCGTTTTGATTTTTCTGCCGTACAAGATACAGGACGCTTCTTTGTTCAAGCTGACGACGTAAAATCAGCAACATTCCGAATTGCACGGGACGTTTATCAAGGGGCCGCAGATTTTGTATTGCGATATATGCGACAACAACGGACATTATTCAACCCTTTTCTGCAAGATAGTTGCCATACACACGATGGTTTTACACTTTACGCTGGAAAGGTGGGTATTCAAGATAGTTCGTATATCGATGCTGGTGGTGGTTGGCACGATGCTTCTGATTACTTGCAATATGCGACAACCTCGGCAAATGCAACATTTCACTTGCTTGCTGCCTATCGTGATTTTCCAAGAGTGTTTAGTGATCGGAAGCTGGCGAATGGGCTTGATGGTAAAAATGGTCGTGCGGATGTTCTGGATGAAGCGAAATGGGGGTTAGATTGGTTGTTGAAAATGCATCCCAAGGCTAATGAAATGTACAATCAGATTGGAGACGACCGGGATCATGCCAGTATGCGGATGCCTAAGGAAGATCCGTATTATGGACGTGGATTTGAAAGGCCGGTGTATTTTATCGATGGTGCGCCACAACAGCGGGGCAAGTATATGAACAACACGACCGGTACAAGCTCTACTGCGGGTAAATTTAGCAGTGCTTTTCGCCTCGGGGCGACGTTGTTTGCTAAGGAAGATCGGAAGTATGCCAAACTGCTGTCGAAGAAATCAGCGTCCGCCTATGCCTATGCCAATATTAAGCCCGGCGTGACACAGACGGTTTCTGTGAAATCGCCCTATATTTATGCAGAGGACAATTGGGTGGATGATATGCAGTTGGCTGCTGCAATGGAGTTTTCAGCGACAAAGAAAAAGAAATTTGCCCAAGAGGGTTTACAATATGCCAGACAGGAGAAGGTGACACCTTGGATGATAACCGATACTGCCGCTCACTATCAGTGGTATCCGTTTATCAACCTTGGACATTATGAACTGGCAAAAGGATTAAAAGGGCAAGATCGCGAGGAGATTGTTTCTTACTATAAGCAAGGGATTGAGGAAGTTAATCGCAGAGCAGAGTTAAATGCCTTTTATCGGGGAGTTCCCTTTATCTGGTGCAGCAATAATTTGACTGTCTCTTTTGCCATCCAATGTTTGTGGTACAAGGAACTGACAGGAGATGCACAATTTGATGAGCTCGCTCAGGCTAATTTTGACTGGTTGTTTGGGACAAATCCCTGGGGAACAAGCATGGTTTATGGTCTTCCATCTTGGGGCGATACACCTGTGGATCCGCATTCGGCATTCACGTTTCTGGGAAAGCACCCGATCGACGGAGGTTTGGTTGATGGCCCTATTATGGCATCAACTTATCGCAATTTGATTGGTATCAAGCTGAATAATCCCGATCGTTATGCGGAGTTTCAAAGTGATTTGGCCGTCTATCACGATGATTACGGGGACTATAGTACCAATGAGCCGACCATGGATGGAACAGCTTCTCTCATTTATTTGCTTGCTTCAAAAGAGGGTAAGGCCATGGAGGAGCCTATTGGAAAAAAGTAACCCAGGATATTTTTGGTGCTATTGTCCGGGGCGACTCGACAACACAAAAGGTGGCGCTGATGTTTACTGGTCATGATTTGTCGGAAGGTACTGCAGCAGTGTTGGATGCCTTAAAACGTCATCATGTAAAAGGTTCATTTTTCTTGACAGGTGATTACCTCAGAAATCCGACCTTTAAACCGTATGTGCGTCGGATGTTAAGGGATGGTCACTATGTCTCGGGGCATTCGGATAAGCATCTTTTGGTCAGCGACTGGGGAAGTAGAAGTGTGTTATTGGTTACACGCGACTCTTTTGTGACTGATGTAAAGGCTAATCTGAATGCATTGCAAAGTGCAGGTATTAATAGCCGAAATCTGTCCTATTATATTCCTTCGTATGAATGGTATACGACTGAAACGGTCAATTGGGCAAAAGCGTTGGGGCTATCTTCGGTTAATTATACATCCGGAATACGGACAGCGGCCGATTATACGTATCCTGAAATGGGGGTTCGTTATTTGTCATCGGAAGTGATTCTCGACAATCTGTGGTCCTACGAGGCACGATTTGGGCTTAACGGGTTTATGCTGTTGATTCATATGGGAACGGATGACCGGCGTAAAGATAAACTGTATCATCATTTGGATGATATCATTCGCATATTAAAGGGAAAAGGGTATCAATTTGTAGATGTGCCCGATTTATTGAAATAAAGAAATACAATACATACTAATAATGGTAAATACAACGGAGAAAGATTCGAATTATCAGGATTTGGACAAGATGTCTGTGCATGAATTATTGACTAATATCAATAATGAGGATAAATCTGTGCCACTTGCTGTAGAGCAGGCTATCCCTCAGATTGAAGCATTGGTTAAGGTCACTGTGGAGAAAATGAAGGCTGGTGGTCGAACTTTTTATATCGGCGCTGGTACGAGTGGCCGTCTAGGCGTGTTAGATGCATCTGAATTACCTCCAACTTACGGTGTGCCATTTGAATGGATAATCGGCTTGATCGCCGGTGGCGATACCGCAATTCGGAAAGCGGTTGAATTTGCAGAAGATGATCTGGAGCAGGCCTGGAAGGATATGGAAGCCTATGATATCGATGAGAACGATGTTGTGGTGGGTATTGCGGCTTCTGGCACGACTCCTTATGTGATTGGTGGATTGAAAACCGCAAATGAAAAAGGACTTGTGACAGGATGTATCGTCTGCAATGGTGGCTCTCCTATTGCGGAAATAGCGCAATATCCTGTCGAAGTAATTGTGGGACCAGAATTCGTCACTGGGTCTACACGCATGAAATCGGGTACTGCACAGAAGCTGGTATTAAATATGTTTAGCACCGCAGTTATGATCCAATTGGGTAGGGTCAAAGGGAATAAGATGGTCGATATGCAATTGTCAAATCATAAGCTGGTAGGTCGTGGTGTGCGTATCATTATGGATCAAACAGGGGCGCCCGAGGATGAAGCTGCTGCTTTGCTTGAGCAGTTCGGGAACGTGAGACAGGCGATAGAATCCTATCAGGCAGCGCATTGACTATAACCAATTACTAATCACCTATTTTAAAAACAAACTATGTCACCAGTAATATTATTATCTTTTATAATAATCTATTTTGCGGTTTTGCTAGCAGTTGCGCACTTTACCTCAAAGGGAGCTTCTGATAACTCTACTTTTTTTGTTGCAAACCGTAATTCTAAATGGTATATGGTCGCCTTTGGGATGATCGGTACCGCACTCTCCGGCGTAACTTTTATTTCAGTTCCCGGTGCCGTCGGTGCTTCCGAATTCAGCTATTTCCAATTCGTTCTTGGCAATGCAGTGGGGTTTGTCATTATTGCCTACGTATTGCTTCCGCTCTATTACCGAATGAATCTGACGTCTATCTATACCTATTTGGAAGAGCGTTTTGGGCACACTACTTATAAAACTGGTGCCGCTATTTTTTTGGTTTCCCGAACGATAGGTTCCGCATTTCGTCTATATTTGGTCGCCATTGTATTACAGCATTTTATTTTTGATGCCTGGAATGTGCCTTTCGCGATTACTGTCGTTATATGTTTGGTGTTAATCTGGATGTATACCAATAAGGGCGGTTTAAAAACGATTATCGTAACAGATACCCTACAGACTACCTTCTTAGTGACTGCTGTCATTCTTTCCATTTATTTTATGGCAAAAGGATTGGATTTTGGTATTGTGGATACTTTTGAGGCCGTGAAAGAAAGTAGCTACTCCAAGATCTTTTTCTGGGATGATTTTGTGGGCAGTAAAGCAAATTTTTGGAAACAATTCTTGGGAGGAATTTTTGTGACCATTGCGATGACAGGGCTCGATCAGGATTTGATGCAGAAGAACTTATCGATGGGGACCATTAAAGAGGCGCAAAAAAATATGATCACTTTTACAAGCGTTTTTGTGGTCATTAATATTTTCTTTTTGGCTGTAGGCGCTCTGTTGTATATCTATGCGGCTAAAAACGGTATTGATGTCACCCAGTTGGCCACGCGTGATTATTTGTATCCGGAAATTGCATTGAACCATTTGACCATCGTTCCTGCCATTATTTTTATGATGGGTTTGACAGCTGCTACTTTTGCAACGACGGATAGTGCGCTAACGGCCTTAACGACTTCTTTCTGTGTAGACTTTTTGAACTTCAATAAAAAGGAAAACCCCAATGATCCAGCTTTGATCAAACAGCGTAACTATGTGCATTTTGGCTTTTCTATTGTGATGTTATTGGTTATTCTTGTCTTTAAGCTCATCAATGACGATTCGGTCGTCAATGCAATTTTTACCGCGGCGAGCTATACCTATGGACCTTTATTGGGCTTATTTGTTTTTGGGATTTTTACAAAATATGCGGTGCGGGATAAGGCTGTACCTTACATCTGTATCCTTTCGCCAACTATATTATTTTTGCTTAAGACCTATATTATCGAGGTGTATACGCCTTATGTTATCGGATTGGATCTAATTATCATTAATGGCTTTATTACATTTGTGATGCTTTTGATCAGTACGCCGGGTAAAGCTAGCGAAAGCGCATTGTCCCACAACTAATACATTTTGGCTATAAAAAGTTTCTCCATTGGTGAGAAGATGTAAATACAAGTATTGATTTGATTTGTACGTACAGAAAAATTAAGTTAAGTTTGATATACTTAGTTTTTCTGTACGTATGTATCATAGCATAAATGAGACTACGGAATTTATCCGTAGAAAAATTGGAGATTTTACTCCAGAGTTCGGTATCATCCTAGGTACCGGTTTAGGTAAATTGGTTGATGAGATTGAAGTCGAGTATCAGCTGATGTATTCCAATATACCTAATTTCCCTATTTCAACTGTTGAATTTCATTCTGGTAAGCTTATTTTTGGCAAGCTGAGTGGCCGTAATGTGGTCGCCATGCAAGGAAGGCTACATTACTATGAGGGTTACGATATGCAGCAGATTACATTTCCAATCCGTATTATGAAGGTGTTGGGGATAAAAAAATTGTTTGTTTCAAATGCTGCCGGATCGCTAAATCCTGAGGTAAAAAAGGGTGACCTCGGCATTATTGAAGACCACATCAACTTATTGCCCGACAATCCACTTCGCGGACAAAATCTGGCTGAGTTTGGCCCACGATTTCCGGATATGAGTGAGCCGTATAACCAGGAGATGATCGCACAGGCTCTTGAAATTGCGAGCCAACACACGATTACTGCACGAAAAGTTGTTTATGTTTCTTCTGAGGGTCCTAATTTGGAAACCAAAGCGGAGTATCGCTATATGCGTTTGATCGGTGGGGATGTGGTCGGTATGAGTACGGTTCCGGAAGTTATCGTTGCCAATCATATGGGGCTACCGGTATTTGCCATTTCGGTTGTTACGGATGAAGGCTTTCATGAACAGCTTAAACCTGTATCCCTGCAGGAAATTGTTGCAGTTGCGGAGAAAGCAGAACCTAAAATGACATTAATTTTGAAAGAATTAATAGCTTTGCAATAAATTGCATTTTTATATGCCATCTTTTCAGGGTAACGGTGTTCGATTGGTGGGCATTGTAGGTAATTTGTTCATTCCGGTGAATTTAGCTTTTTTGGTTTTTATATAATTTTAGATGAAGTTGTTTGTACGCATTCTTGCCGCATGGTGTTTTTTATTTATTTATTCCATGGATGTCATTGCGCAGAGCAAAGAGGATTGGAGCAGTGCATTGGATTCGGCGAGAGCCAAGGAGGACGGGAAGAAGGATTCTGTTATCCTATCGGCCAAGTATATCCGCTATGCAACATTGGATATGTTGAAAAAAGGCACCTATACAAGACAGATTGACACTTCACATCATAATTACCAATATTATAACCCGCAAAATTTACCTTGGAATCCCAGTGTGAATCTCGGTTCTTATGGTCTGGCTACGCGCGACCTGCTGTTTCAGCCTAAAAAAACCATTGGATTTCAGTCTGGTTTTACCGCATTGGAGCGTTATTTACTAAATCCTGATTCGGTTCAATATTTTAGGGCACGGGCCAGATACTCTGAGTTGTCAGCGGTGGGGTTTTTCTTTAATGATCAGGTTTTTAGGGCTCGGGTAGCGCAAAATATCAATTCCCAATGGAATATGAATGTGGATTTCCATTCGACTAAAACGGATGGTTATTACCTGAATCAGAATTACTCCGACTTAAAGGCTTCAATTGCCTCGTGGTACGAATCAAAAAATAATCGGTATAACCTGTTGATCAATGCGGTATTTAACCGGTTGGATGCCATGGAAAATGGCTCTATTACCGAAGATCGCCCGTTTGCACCTGAAAACAGACAGGCTCCAAATCGTTTTAACCCTAAATTTGGCAATTCTGACAAGAATGTGATTCCACGATCCAGATGGTGGGATAAATCATTTTTTCTAAGACAGTCGCTTTACGTGGGGCGATTGGATACCATTGATAAAGGTAAGCCCACCATGGAGATTCGGCCTACCAATAGCATGGCGCACAATACCCGTATTAGAAGACAAACCTATAACTTCTTCAAGAATACGGATGATCAGAATGCAGTGTTGCCCTACAACAACAAAGCCTTGGCATTAAATAATGATAAGACCCTGATTACAAATGTTTCGAATGAGTTTGAATACAACTTTTTCCTCCGTGGGAAGTCGGTATTTAAGAATGAGGCAAAATTAAACCTGGCGTTTCAGCACGATATGAACTGGGTGGAGCAAAACCAGCTCGATTCCAATCGCTATTATAATAACCGCGCGGCTTATCCGCAGGCGATTAATAAATTGCCGGATAGCACCACGTTTGATCGCTTTTACCAAAATGGCATCGTAAAGGGCGAATTGGGCTATCAGTTTTCCGACCGTCTTGATTTTAGTTTGAAGGCGAATCAGATTGTATTCGGTCACAATTTTGGGGATTTTTTATATGATGCCAAAGCGGATATCGCTATGGGCGATAAAATCGGAAAGGTAACGCTTTCTGCGTATTCACAGAATAAGTCCCCTGAGATGGTTTTTGAGAATTTAAATTATACGTATGCAAAATGGAATGATTTGGATCTTAAAAAGACTAAAATTCAGAATCTCGGTTTTCAATATGCTAATCCGATGCTTGGTTTTCATGGTAAGGTTGAATATTTCCTGATGAATAATTATACGTATTTTGCAGAGCGGCCCAATCCGCAGGACGATCCTAAAAATGACAAATGGATTGTTCCGACCCAATTGGATAAGGCCAATTTATTGAAGGTAACGGTCGGACAAAAATTTAAATTGAACCATTTTACTTTAGACAACCTGGTTGTCTATCAAAAGACAGATCAACAAAACGTATTGGCGGTTCCCGAATTGTATACTTGGCATAGTTTGTATTACAGCAATCTTTTCTATAAAGTAATTGATTACAGCATTGGTTTGGATGCGAAGTTTAATACACCTTATGCAAATCCAAATTATTCGGTTGGTACAGGGCAATTTTACAATGCATATAAGCAAATCGAGTTTTCGACTTATCCAATTATGGATTTGTGGATTACAGCAAACATACAACGGGTAAACATGTTTTTGAGCTATAATTTTTTAAACCAGAACTTCTATCCACACGGATACTACACGGTTCGGCGCTATCCGATGAATACCGCCAACTTTAGGTTTGGAATTTCGTGGAAGTTCTATGACTAAAAATTATTTCGGTGTTTCTTAGCTTGTTGTGATCGTTAAGGCATAAAATCTTATAAAATAATTTTGAGAATAGAATTTTTAAGCTATATTTGCACACGCAATTAGGGAACGGCGTTCTTTAAAAAAGTATGGAGGCTTAGCTCAGCTGGTTCAGAGCATCTGCCTTACAAGCAGAGGGTCACAGGTTCGAATCCTGTAGCCTCCACCATACAAAGTCGGAGAATTAGCTCAGCTGGTTCAGAGCATCTGCCTTACAAGCAGAGGGTCACTGGTTCGAATCCAGTATTCTCCACCAATCCAAAACGGAGGCTTAGCTCAGCTGGTTCAGAGCATCTGCCTTACAAGCAGAGGGTCACAGGTTCGAATCCTGTAGCCTCCACAAAGCATCATTGACTGGTGCTTTTTTTTCGTTAGGGGGTTTAGCTCAGCTGGTTTAGAGCACTACCTCGACAAGGTAGGGGTCACTGGTTCGAACCCAGTAATCCCCACAATAAAAAAAAGCGTTCATCATGAACGCTTTTTTTTATGCATTGAATTGCCTGTAAATTTCGAAATTCCCTTTCAGGTAGTTAGTCTGCTTTGGGAATCTCTTGTGGTTATTTTATTGTTAGTTCTTCTTTTTACCTAGCTTAATGCCGTAACCTGTCGTCCATTCAATAAAGTCGGCTTTACCTCCATGGGCTTTAATAGAAACGCCAGCAAAGAAATCTTTGTAGACTTTATAGCGTACACCTATTCTAAGGTATATGGGCATGCTCTCGCCATTAAATTTGTTGCGATGCAGGTAGGCCCCTACATTTCCGTTGATATACAATCTGGAGTTTAAAACATGGTCGATGTAGAACGCTGGTCCATACGAAAATAAGGCTGAAAATTTGCCAGCTTTGTCGCCTGCCACCTTTTCATCATTCCCGCTGGCAGAATAGAATGCATCAACCCCAGCGCCGAGGCGCCATTTGTAGCCCAAATGTCTGCTATAATAAGCTCCCAACATCGATTTAAAATATTGGCTATCATGCTCCCGATCGATCTGCTTGAAACCAAAGGCATAATTGAAATGTAGCTCTTCGGTTTTCTCCATCGGGGGAATATGCGTTTTTCTGTAGTCAAATGGCTTGTCTGTTGGTGTATACGAAACGGATAAACTCAAAGGGACGAGATTTATCCCTGTATTGGGTAATGCCAGTGCTCCATTGCTGAAGTGGTGAAATGCCGCGCCAGCACCAACCTGAAAATGTTTGTTTAACCGATAGTTGGCCTGAATTCCGAAATCAATAAAAACGTTGTTTTTACTGCCGATAAGGAGGTTGAAAGGGTTATCTTCTTCGTTATAGGGGTTGAATCTGCCGGAGAGACCGAGGGCAATCCGATAATTGAAATTCCATCTCGAATTTACTTTTGGTCGAATGGGGATAGCCACAAAGCCGTATGCAGCAAAAGGCTGGCCCAGATGTTCCTGTCCAAAGGTGCTGCTATAGATACCGATACCGTAGATCGGATAGTTGTACAGTTCATTGTAGATGCTTTTTATTGAATCTTGAAACTGGGTTTGAAAACCTACTCTGAAATTTAACCCATTATAGTAAGAATCAGCTAGTGTTTCTTTGGAGCGTTCATTGAATTTAAGTTCGCCGCCGCTTTCATGTTCAAGTTGAAATATAAGTCTTTTCTTCGCTGGGATAAGGCTTTGTAAAGTGTCTGTTGAAGTTTCTATTCGAGGTGTAACCTGGGCTGTGGTACGAAAGGAAAGCAGTGCCAAGGTTACAAAAGCAAGTATTCTTGATGTCATGAAATAAAACGTTAGCGTTTTTTAAAATTTTTGCAAAAGTAAGCATGATATACCATTGTAACAAAAGTATTTAAACGGATGGGATATAAAGGTATCAAAACTGCCCGTTTTTAGCTACAGCTTTTTAATCCGACACAGGGAATTGTGCCCTTCGTTGTCACGATATCAAATGGATAAATAATTGTGGGTTATGCCTTTAATTATATTGCATATAAAAAGCAATTTATCTAAGTTTGAGCTGAAAAGAAAAAGGAAATATGATTAAAAACCTATTTAGAATTACTGCTGTTACGTTTGTACTAACAACAGCGGGGGGTGCTTTGTTTGCTCAGCACGCCAAATTTAATTGGAAAGAAGCATCTGAAGGGGGGTATACCTACAAGTACGTAACCAACGATCCTACTCATTCGCGGTTCTATAAGTTAAAAAATGGCTTAACTGTAATATTGAGTCCCACCAAAAAGGAACCCCGTATTCAAACGTACATCGCTACAAAGGCGGGTAGTAAAACAGATCCGAAAGATCATACTGGTTTAGCGCATTATCTGGAGCATATGCTATTCAAAGGAACAGATCAATTTGGGTCGAAAGACTGGAACAAAGAAAAGCCGCTGCTGGACCAGATTGATGCGCTCTATGAGAAATACAATAGTACAACAGACGAAACCGAACGGAAAGCAATTTATAAGGAGATTGATCAAGTGTCTGGAGAGGCTGCTAAATATGCGATAGCCAATGAGTACGATAAATTGATGGCGTCGATGGGGGCCGAAGGAACGAATGCTTTCACTTCATTTGAACAGACTGTTTATCAAGAGCAAATTCCTAGCAATGTGCTGGATAAATATCTGGCAGTGCAGGCGGAAAGGTTTAGAAATCCGGTATTGCGCTTGTTTCATACCGAGCTTGAAGCTGTTTATGAAGAGAAAAATATAAGTCTCGATAAAGATAATCGTAAGGCCGTGGAATCGATGTTTTCAGCGGCTTTTCCTGATAATAATTATGGAAAGCAGACCACAATTGGGACTGTTGAGCATCTTAAAAATCCGTCGTTGAAGGCAATTCGGGAGTATTTCCATACGTATTATGTCCCTAATAATATGGGTGTTATTATGTCGGGTGATTTTGATCCTACTGAGGTCGTTAAAAAAGTGGATAAGAGCTTTGCTTTTATGCAGCCCAAAGAGATTCCTGCCTACACTTTTGATGCTGAAAAACCAATTTTGACACCTATTGTCCGTGAGGTCAAAGGTCCGGATGCAGAGTTTATGCTGATGGGATTCCGTTTTCCGGGTGCTGCAACGAAGGATGCCCGCATGCTCAATTTGATGAGTCAGATCTTGACGAACGGATCTGCGGGTCTGATCGATCTGGATTTGGTGAAGAACCAAAAATTGTTGGGTGCTGGTGCTTTTCCTTACGTATTAAAAGATTATTCCTTGCTGCTACTACAAGGTAATCCTGGTCAGGGACAGCGCTTGGAAGAGGTAAAGCAGCTACTGTTGCAAGAATTGGCGAAATTGAGAAAAGGTGATTTCTCGGATGATCTGATAACCGCAATTGTCAATAATGCAAAGAAAGATGAAATTAAACAGAACGAAAGCTATGGCGACCGCGCTGAATCATTGATGGATGCCTTTACTTCTGGTCAAGATTGGGCATCTGTTGTGGGGTATTCGGATGAGTTAAATAAGATTACCAAGCAAGATGTGGTGGACTTTGCAAACAAATACCTGAACGACAATAATTATGTTGTCGTTTATAAACGTAAGGGGGTGGACAACAGTGTGGTTAAGGTTGTTAAACCAGAGATTACGCCTGTAACGGTCAATCGTGACGACCAGTCTGATTTCCTAAAGCGGGTTGAAGCAATGCCGGAGGATAAAATCCAGCCGGTATGGGTAGATTATGATAAAGCTGTTCAGAAAGCTACTGCAAATGGACTGCCTGTGCTGGCTGTAAAGAACTCAGATAATGAGCTGTTTTCCCTGTCTTATCGTTTTGATGGTGGAAAATGGGGTAATAAGTTATTGGCTTTAGCTGCTGGTTATCTTGAATTTTTGGGTACAAAGGATAAGTCAAGTGAACAGTTTAGCAAAGATTTTTATCAATTAGCTTCTGATTTTTCGGTGTCTGCCGGTAACGAAGAGACCATGGTGTCGATTTCGGGTTTAAATTCAAACTTCACGGCCACATTGAACTTGATCCAAGATTTGTTGCGCAATTGTGTTGCTGACCAGGAAGCTTTCAAAATGTATATTGCCCGTGCAAAAAAAGCGAGAGCAAATGCGAAAGAAAGCAAGACTGCAATCATGGAGGGCTTGAAATCCTATGCAAAATATGGTGCTAAAAATCCATTTAATAATGTGTTTACAGATGCTGAATTGGATGCTTTAAAAGCGGAAGACTTGGTGAAGGTGTTGCACGATTTGGTTAATATGAAGCATACAATGCTTTATTTTGGTCCGTTATCGGCTACGGAATTTGTGGCGAAAGCGAAGCCTTTAAAACAAAGTACCGGAGCCTACGTAGCGGCAAAAAAGGCGGTTGTGTTTGAAGAGTTACCAACAACCAAGAATCAGGTGCTTTTTGCTGATTTTGATATGAAGCAAGCTGAGGTGTTTTGGTATAGAAGTTCAGAAGCTTACGACAGTGCCCTGACGCCTACAGTTTCGTTATTTAATAATTATTTTGGCGGCGGCATGGGAAGTATTGTTTTTCAGACTATCCGTGAGTCAAAAGCGTTGGCATATTCCACTTATGCTTATTATGGCCAACCGTATAAAAAAGGCAATCGGTATACGGTAGGAGCTTACGTCGGCACACAGGCAGATAAGTTTAACGATGCGATTAAAGGCATGAACGAGTTGTTGGATGTATTGCCTGAAAGTGCTAAAGGACTGGATATCGCGAAAGTTAGTCTAGAAAAGTCAATTGCCAGTGAGCGTGTGTTGAATGCTGCTATTTTAGGGAGTTATTTGGCAGCACAACGCTTGGGAAATACAACTGATATTCGTAAAGTCGTCTACGAAGAGGCACCGAAATTAACGTATGACAATCTGCATGCTTTTCATAAAAAGGAAATGAGTCAAAAGCCCTATGTTTATTGTATCGTAGCGAAAGAAGACAGTCTTAAGCCAGCTGATCTCGCCAAATTAGGCGAAGTTAAGAAGCTGGATCTAAAAGAGATTTTTGGGTATTAGCTCAGCCGCTATTAGCGTAGCCTTTATACACCTGAGAGAAGCCTTCAGTGATACTGAAGGCTTCTTTTGGTATGGGGTTATTAGAATCGGATAATTTCATCAATCTGCTCATTGATGAATTGCAGTGTATCTTCCTTAAATAACTCTCCGTCATCATTCAATTCATTCTGAACGCCGGGTATAAAAATCTTGAGTGGAAGTACATGCATTCTTAAATAGTTGCATATCCCAGTGAGATGATCGATTCCACGGAGGTTGCCATAGCGTCCAGAAGATAGTCCGACCAATGCAACTTTCTTGTGATAAAAGCTGATCGGAAATGTGCAGCAGTCAATAAAAAGCTTGAGTGCTCCGGGTATACTTCCGTTGTATTCTGGGGCGATGAAGATAAACAGTTCCGCTTTACTGACCTTTTCTTGGATAGGTTCGAATGCTGTGCTTCTTTTGCCATAAAGATCTGTCTCTAAAATGTTTGCTGGTAGATCTTCCAAAGAAAAAATGTCACTTTCAATTGACTTACGATCAAGTATTTGCTTGTAGCACTTTGCTATTTTTAACGTCTTGCTATTGGGGCGGTTTGTTCCGGATATTATTAAAATCATTGTGTTGTTGGTACTTATAAAAAGCGCAATTTCAAAGTGGATACATATCTCGATTTTTTGTATCTTAGCATCCTGAGGATATGTGCTTTTGCTTCGTCAAAAGTACGAAATATGCTGAACTTGTTCTGTTAATTTGAGTTGCGGATAGAGATTTTGGCAAATTGATCTTCAAAAAAGTGACATGTGGGATAAAATGACATTTTAATTAAGAAAGATTTTCATTCAGATGGGAAAAGTAATTGCAATCGCAAATCAAAAGGGTGGGGTCGGAAAAACCACAACGTCAATTAATTTGGCGGCTAGTTTGGCGGTTTTAGAATATAAAACATTGTTAGTGGATGCAGATCCTCAAGCAAACTCTACTTCTGGGATTGGCTTTGACCCGCGTACAATCACCGCAAGTGTATATGAATGTTTGGTAAATGATTTGGATCCCCGGGAGGCTATCCAATCGACAGAAACGCCAAATCTTGACCTTTTGCCTGCTCATATCGATTTGGTTGGGGCAGAAATTGAGATGATCAATATGCATGAAAGGGAGTACAAGATGAAAAAAATCTTGGATCAGGTGAAACATGATTATGATTTTATTATCATTGACTGTTCGCCTTCTTTGGGCTTAATTACAATCAATGCACTGTCTGCTTCGGACTCCGTCATCATTCCTGTACAGTGCGAATACTTTGCTTTAGAGGGTCTTGGTAAATTATTAAACACGATTAAGATTGTTCAAAATCGTTTAAATACGAGCTTGGAGATTGAAGGGATTTTGTTGACCATGTACGATGTCCGTTTGAGGCTGTCTAATCAGGTGGTCGAGGAAGTGAAAACACATTTCACGGATTTAGTTTTTGATACGATTATTCAGCGGAATACCCGTTTGAGCGAAGCTCCAAGTTTTGGAATTTCTGTTATCATGCATGATGCGTCCTGTAAAGGGGCAATCAATTATTTGAATTTGGCGCGTGAGATCTTACAGAAAAACGGGCATCTTAGTGAAATGAATAAAACAGTAACCGCATAATATGGCAGCACATCAGCGTAAAACAGGACTGGGAAGAGGTTTAGGTGCGCTATTAAACGATAGTGTAGAAGTTCCTGCTAAAAGTAATCAGCAAGTGGAAGAAGCTCCTCAAGTTACAACCACAGCTGTAAAAACAACGAATGAGAATGGCAGTATTAGCCATGTCCGTGTAGAAGAAATAGCTGTCAATCCTTTTCAACCGAGAACAGAATTTGACCCGGTTGCCTTACAGGAACTGTCGGAATCTATTCGTCTACAGGGGTTAATTCAACCCATCACCGTACGTAAAATTTCGGATGGTAATTATCAATTGATTTCCGGCGAACGTCGTCTCCGTGCTTCACGTTTGGCTGGCATTACCGAAATTCCAGCATATATCCGTACAGCCAACGACCAGCAGATGCTGGAAATGGCTTTGATTGAGAATATCCAGCGGGAGAACTTAAATGCGATTGAAGTAGCCTTGAGTTTTCAGCGCATGATTGAGGAGTGTAATTTAAAGCAGGAAGAGCTGGGAGAGCGTGTGAGTAAAAACCGGTCTACTGTCACAAATTATCTTCGTTTATTGAAACTTCCGCCTGTCATTCAAGCGGCGATACGGGATGGAGCATTGACCATGGGACATGCTCGCGCATTGATTAATATTCCTGAAGTTGATAAGCAGCTTTATATCTTTAAGTTGATTATTGATCAAGGTTTATCTGTTCGTAAGGCCGAGGAATTGGTTCGTGAACTACAAAAAGGTGGTAAGAAAAAGGCTGGAAAGGATAAAGCTCCGATGTCTTTTCAACTACAGAAAATTGAAGATGATCTGGCATCTAAATTCTCTTCGCGTGTCAAATTGAATCTCAAGAGTACCAAAGGGAAAGGTGCTATCGAGATCCCTTTTGAATCAGAGGATGATTTGAGTCGCATTCTAGAATTATTAGATTGGTAATATGGCCAAATTAATAAGCTTGATACTTGCAGTGTTTGCGCTGGCGATAGTACATGGGCAGACGGTGGATTCCATTGCGAAGAAACAAGTGGCACCTGTAAAAATAGATAGCATAAAGCAAAAAGGGGTACAGGATACTGTAAAGAAAGAATCTAGGAAAGAACGTAAAAAGCGGGAGAAAGAGGAAGCTAAGGCAAAGGAGAAGGTGGTGTTCAAAGATTCGACCCGCTTGGCTATTGAAGCAAAAAATAAGCAAGCCTGGAAACGTTCTTTGGTTCTTCCCGGATGGGGACAATATACAAATGGAGGCGTTTGGTGGATAAAGGTCCCTGCAATTTATGGCGGGTTATTGACAACTGTGCTTGTTTTTGATTTTAATAACCGTTATTATAAAGAATTGTTGGGGGTATTGCAAGACAAGGCTCTTGGAAGGCCAATCGATCCATATTATCTCAACGTTTCCGAGCAGTCTATCATTCGTGCAAAAGATAATGCGCGGCGAGATCGCGATCTCATGGTGCTTCTTACTTTGGGAGTGTATGGCCTTAACGTCGCCGAAGCCTATATCGACTCGATGCTTAAATATCGTTGGAGCATTGGTGATGATAAGCCTAAAAAGACTGCTTTATTAATTGGACCGACTCTAATGGATGCCAGTCTCGCGTCGGGAACTTATTCGTTTAAACCAACTGTTGGACTTAAATTGACCATGAAATTCAATTAAAATCTGATTTCTTCAACCTCATATTTCGATCGAAAATGACTGTTGATGTGGGGATGTATAATCTGAATTTCAGTAATATTAGTTTTACACGGTCTGTAAGATCAAGGATTATGGTTTTTAAATAGGGGTATTTCATTGAAATTTTTTAATTTTAAAAATAAACTATACTTTTTTCTGAATATATGAACATCATTCTCTTGGGATATGGCAAAATGGGGCAGATTATCGAAAGATACGCACTAAAAAGAGGCCATCAAATTTTTTTAGTTGTGGATGAACATAATCGTCCTAACCTGACTGCTGATGATATGAGAGGAGCTGATGTCGCGATAGACTTTAGTGTGCCTTCTGCAGCATTGGATAATATAAATCTTTGTCTGGAAGCAGGGGTGCCTATTGTGGTAGGGACAACGGGCTGGTACGATCAATTGGAAGATGTTAAGGCGAAGTGTTTGGCGTTTGGAGGTTCGATTTTGTACGGGTCTAACTTTTCTATCGGTGTGAACGTGTTTTTCCATATCAATCGCATGTTGGCAAAAGCATTACAACCTTACAAGCAATATGATGTTCAAGTCGAGGAAATTCACCATATCCACAAATTGGATGCTCCGAGTGGTACCGCAATAACCATTGCTGAGGGGATATTGGAGAATAGTGATGTGAAGACCAACTGGGTGAATACTGTCGTTGGCGAGCAAGATGAAATTATTCCAAAGCCCCAAGAACTTTTGATAGAAAGTCATCGCATTGAAGAAGTTCCGGGAACACATACGGTACTTTATAGTTCGGAGGTTGACCAGATAGAATTTAAGCATACTGCACATAGCCGTGATGGCTTTGCTTTGGGTGCTGTTGTTGCTGCGGAATGGTTAAATGGTAAAAAAGGCTTTTATCAAGTTACAGAGATTTTTGATTTTAATAAATAGTACTAATTAGTAGTTTATGGGATTAATTATATTTGCGGTTTTAACAGCAATATCGGGATATGGGTTGTGGCAATTGTTTGTTAAAGCTGGCAGAAATGGCTGGGAAGCGATCGTTCCTTTTTACAGCCAGTATATTCAGGCAAAATTGATGGGGAGACCGCTGTGGTGGGTAATATTATTGCTCGTTCCAATTGTCAATGTCTTTATTTTCTATAATCTTTATCTTGATTTTATCCATTGTTTTGGGAAGCGTCGTTTTTGGGAGAATGCGGCTGCGGTTTTAGTCCCTTTTATCGTGCTGCCCATGTGGGCAAAGGATAATAATGTGCGTTTTTTGAACGGCCTGTACGCTAAGAATCTGAAAGCTGCTAGTCAGGAAGGCATTGTAATGACTGAAGAGAAGCGTGCCGAAATAGCCCTTGAATCCTATAAAGAGTATAAAATTAAATATCCATACAAAAAGTCTATGGTACGCGAATGGGCTGATGCTATCGTATTTGCCACTGTCGCAGCGTCCCTTATTCGTGGTTTTCTGATCGAAGCTTATATGATTCCGACAGGATCTATGGAACGTACCTTGTTGGTTGGCGATTTCTTATTCGTCAGCAAGTTGAATTATGGGCCACGTATTCCTAATACGCCGATTGCTTTTCCTTTTGCGCATCATACCATGCCCATTACAGGAGGGAAAGCATATTCTGAATTGATCGAACTCCCTTATAAACGTCTACCTGGATTTCAAAAGATTGAGCGCAATGATGTGGTCGTCTTTAATTTTCCCGCTGGTGATACTGTCGCCCTCGAAAACCAAAATGCAAGTTATTATGATCTTGTTCGAGCGTATGGCTGGCAGACCGTGAATTCGCAGTTTACGATTCAGGCAAGGCCGATTGATAAGCGTGAGAACTATATTAAACGTTGTGTGGGATTGCCAGGGGATAAGATTTCCATGAAAGATGCCAAGCTTTTTGTAAATGATCAACCGGGATTTGATCCTCCTGAAAGTCAATTGGACTATCTGGTATTAACGGATGGTACACCCTTAAATATGGAAAGGTTAAAGGAGTTGAGAATTGAAGCAGTAGGTGGCGATCAGCAGCCTGGGGTCTATCAGTTGTTCATGACTCAAGATGAGCTGGCCATTGTAAAGTCCTGGTCGAATGTCAAAGAAATCAGAAGGAGCCCCGTTGGAGAAGGTGCTTATCCATATGATGCGCAATATAAATGGAATTTTGATAATTTTGGACCGATTTTAATTCCGAAAAAAGGTTGGTCAGTTGCTTTAAATGAGCAGACTTTACCCATCTATGAAAGAGCTATCCGCGTGTATGAGAATAATAAGCTTGAAAAGCGGTCGGATGGAATCTATATCAATGATGTTAAAGCAGATCACTATACATTTAAAATGGATTACTTTTGGATGATGGGTGACAATCGGCATAATTCGCTAGATTCAAGGGGATGGGGATTTGTTCCTGAGGATCATATTGTTGGAAAGGCTTTATTTACTTGGATGAGCTGGGATGACATTGGTACGGGACTCTCGAAAATTCGCTGGAATCGAATCTTTAAGGGCATTCATTAATCGGTGCAAATCAACATGCTAGCCTTCTGATCTGAAGGTAATAAAAAGGGCTTTCGTTAAGAGAGGGCACTGAAAAAGTCTC
>DGIS01000011.1 GCA_002386525.1 Sphingobacterium sp. UBA4616 | reverse complement strand
ACCGTATTAGACCTTTTGTAAACCTTTTTCAGGAATGGACATTCGCTGTTACAAGAAAAATTCTTACTTTATTTTGTTATCGGCACAAAAAAGTCGGAAGAAAAATCTTCCGACCACGAATGGATCATACGACCCTTTTTTTATCCGATGCTATTCTTAGCCCGTTACTGAAGCCGCAGAAGTCTGTACCTGACGATCGACTTTTTTGACCAATCCTTGTAATACATTACCAGGACCAACTTCAACAAATGCTGTCGCACCATCGGCCAACATATTTTGTACCGTTTGTGTCCATCGAACAGCCCCCGTTAGCTGTGCGATCAAATTTTGCTTGATAACCACTGGATCTGTCTGTGGTTTAGCATCAATATTTTGATAAATCGGACAGCTAGGCGACAACACTTCTACCGCTTCAATAGCTGCTTGCAATTCAACTTTAGCTGATTCCATCAATGGGGAGTGGAATGCACCACCTACATTTAGTTTTAATGCCCGCTTAGCACCAGCCTCGGTCAACAAAGCACAAGCCTTGTCCACTCCTTCGATCGATCCCGAAATAACCAATTGTCCAGGGCAGTTATAATTTGCAGCCACAACAACTTCATCAACCTGAGCGCAGATATCCTCCACCACAACATCTTCCAGACCTAATATAGCAGCCATCGTTGACGGCTGAAGCTCACATGCTTTTTGCATCGCATTGGCACGTTGTGCGACCAATTTCAACCCGTTTTCAAAACTCAATGCACCTGCAGCCACCAAAGCCGAAAACTCGCCCAAAGAATGACCGGCAACCATGTTCGGCTGAAAAGAATCTCCTAATGCTTTCGCCAAAATGACCGAATGCAAAAAAATAGCTGGTTGGGTTACTTTCGTTTGTTTCAATTCCTCATCTGTACCGGAAAACATAATATCCGTGATGCGAAACCCTAAAATATCGTTTGCCTGTTCGAACAAAGCTTTCGTTTCATCATTCAAATTATACAGGTCTTGTCCCATTCCAACAAATTGGGCTCCTTGACCAGGAAATACATATGCTGTTTTCATCCCTTATATTTTTATTCGTTTATTTGTCTGCTACCAGAGGTATTGAATCTGCCTTCGGCAATCCATGTTTGATGAGAACGAATTCCCGTAAGCGCAAACTTAGATAAATTGCTTTTTATATGCAATATAAATTCATTTCAGCAAACGATTCTCCGATCGCCACCCGATCAATTTCAATACCATCTATCTCTAAAAGGAAGTATCCCCCCCAACGATAACAATTAGTCCTCGGGAACAAAACTAAGCGACAACATCTTCTTCGGATCAAATACATCTTGTGCAATTCCTAATAGTTCTTTGCTAGTCAAGTCCTGAATTTTTTCAATGATCTCGTCCAATAAGATCACACGATCATAGTCCATCACGTTTTTCGCAGCAGAGATAATCGTGCTCATACGGTTTTCTTCGGTCAAAGCAATCTGCCCAATAAATTTCTGCTTCGCTCTTTTTACAGCAGTTTCAGACAGCGGTTGTTCGCTCAGCTTAGCGAGCTCTTTAAAGACGAGCCTCTTCGCTTTTTCAACCTTTTCTTCATCTGTGCCGAGGTAAATACTAAATAACCCTGTATCTGAAAAAATAGTATAATTAGATTCAATGGTATAAGCTATTCCATGTTTCTCCCGTATGGAAAGATTCAGAATGGATCCCATCCCCATTCCACCAAGCATATTATTCAAAAGCAGCAGCCCCGTTTTACGCTCATCACGATAACTATAGGCCAATGAACCGAGCATATAATGCACTTGATTGATTGGTTTGCCTACCGTAACATGCTGCTGAATGAGCGGTCTTACATCATTTCGCATACGTTCTATCGTATTTGAGGGAACTGTGCCGAACACTTTGTGCAGCAATCGCTCCACTTCCTTTGGGGTATAATTCCCCGTGATACCAATGACCATTTCATTTGTATCATAATTCGCCCGCATAAAATCAACGATATCCGTTTTTTGCAGTGCGAGCAGCTGATCTTCCAATCCTAAAATATTATGCCCCAATCCCGATCCCTGAAAAACGAGATCTTCAAAATCGTCTACAATAGACTCTTCAGGGCTGTCTAGATAAGAAGCCATTTCATCAACAATGACCGACTTTTCCTTATCCATTTCTATATCGGGAAAAGTTGAATGAAAAAAGATATCTTCAAAAAGATCTAACGCTCGATTTAAATAAGGCTGTAGCATGGAAGCATGTACACAAGTATATTCCTTCGTCGTATAGGCATTCAGATCTCCGCCAACGGATTCCAAATGATTTATTATCTGTTGCGTAGATCGTCTCTCAGTACGTTTAAATAAAAGATGTTCAATAAAATGAGCTACACCATATTTTCCTGCACACTCATCTCTCGATCCAGCATTGATGACCATGCAGACATGAGTAACCGGTAAATTTTGATATTGAAATACTACCCGTATTCCGTTTGAAAGTCTAATAATTTCGTATTCCATGCAGTACAAGCTTGCTGTTGCTTCTTTTTAGTTTATCTCTTTCTATGCGCTCCATATTTACGATATTTTGCCACTTTGCTCAATCTGCAAATCGTATGGGGCATGAAGTCGTCACAAAACTAGGCATTTTAAAATGCAAAACGGTCATAGCGAAATCACTATGACCGTTTTTACATCTAATAGAAATCAGGTTACATCCGCGGAGGTCTCATTCCCCCTGGCAATCTGTTCTCTCCTTCAGGATTGCCCATAGCGAATTTTTGGAATTTGTAGGTAAACAAAATCATAAAATATCTTCCTAAACGGTTTGTACGGCTATCAGTAATCATCGATTCACTGAAGGTTCGGGAGACATTCGTTTGCTGATTCAACAAGTCAAATGCCTGTAGACGTACAGTCCCTCGTTGCTGACTTAAGAATTTCTGCTCCAAGTACGTATTTATGACAAAAGGATTTGCATTGATACCAGCACCATACCCATTATTGAACTGTTTAGATAGATCTGCTCCGAAAATCGTATTTTTTGTAATATTAACCGAACCAATTAAGGTCGGCGTCCAGGACGAAACATTCGTATTACGATTTGTCACTGAGTTTTCTGTATGATTAAATTGATAACGAACGCCTGGATTAATTTCCAGATTTTCCGACGGGTTATATCTAAACATCACGCCTTGATTCAACACGATATTGCGTGCAACATTCTTTTGACCGATGTCATCATCTTTCTCCGTAGATACATATCCGATATTTTTGTTATAGGATATTCCCCCCATCAACATAATATTATATGTTTTTTCTTTTAAGGATTTCCCGTAGTGGTAAAAAGAATTCACATTAAATGGTTTATCGCCTGCTTCATTAAGATAACGGGTCTCGGAAACTAAGGTTGAGTTTGTCTGACCTGTTTGATAATCGATTAAATCATCAAAATAGCTTTTGCTCAAGCTCACAATTTTATTGTTGGTCAGCCCAGCATTAACAAAAGCGAAGAAATTGTTCCCTTTTTGAAAGTCATTCTTACGAAATCTCACGTTCAGTTGATGACTGAACTCCGGATTCAAATTTGCATTACCGATTACGATACTGGTCCTGTTTGTACTCATATCAAATGGTAAAATCTGCGTAACAGAAGGTTCATTCGGTGTTCCGGAATAATTGACGGTAATATTAGATTGCCTAGAGAATTTATACTCAAAACGTGCAATAGGCATCCAGTTCATATTATTACGATGAATCGGCACCACTAATCCTGAACTGATGGCATCACCTCTCAATTGAGAAGGCTGAGCTGCAGCGCCAATGGAATAGGTTATTTTATCGCCACTATACAAATAGTTAGCCCCAACTTTATGTGTTGTAAAGGAGTAATCATAGTTATAATCAAAATTCAATTTGGGATCCTCAGCAATTAAGTTTCCATCCCGATCAAACCCTTGTTGTTTGTTCGAATTGTCATACTTATTTTTGTTAAAGTCATAGGTAAATTCTATTTTTCCTTTTTCAGAAACAGGCTCCGTATAATTTACTGACGCCCCCCCATTCCAACTCTTATTATTTGCTTCCAGGATCGTTTTTTCATAAATTGAATCCAAAGGAGCATTTGCATTGTTGGGATCAGCCAATAGCCTGTCTAAAATTGCATTTTGATCTTTCGTTGTTTTTGCTTTGTTAAAGTTCATATTTACAAAGACATTCCGCCCCTTATCGTTGAACTTATGGTTGTACAATCCACTAATACCGAATCTGGGTGCACTGGAATTAGCAAAAACATCTTGAATCTGCGAATTATTAAATGCTCCACTACGGTAAGTGAGCGAATTGGTACCTGTTGTTACATCGCTATTGTCATATCCGAACTGGGGTGAAATTTTGATATAATCTTTTGTAGTTGGCTTCCATTCTACATTAGCTTCAAAACGATGGCTATCGCCAATGGTATTCGAATTGGATGTTACACTGTCCGTCTGCATAATATTTGGCAATGTATTTTCCTGAAACCGTTGAGATAGCGTGGTATTATTGCTATGGCTAAAACTATAGCTACCGTAAACAGTCAGTTTATCACTAAAGTCTTTACGGTAATTCAGTCCTATGGAGCCAATTTTCGTCAAACCGTCCGAACCGCCAAACATACCACCACCGCGGCGACCGCCACCACCTTGACCCCGACGCGCACCACCACCTACTGTACTAAAATCGAATAAGGGAGCATTGGTATTGTTCAAGTTTCCCAACACCGAAATTTGTTCACCCTCACGCATACCCATCCACATACCTGTAGCTTGATAACGATCTTCTGTCCCCACACCTGCCCGAAGAGTGGTCATATGACCTGTATTATATTTGGGGTCAATTTGAATATTCAATACCTTTTCTGAATCACCGTTCTTATTTCCGGTCACATTCGCCATATCGCCATAATCGTCGATAACTTGCATTTTTTGAATAATATTAGCGGGCAAATTCTGCGTCGCAGTCTTTACATCCCCACCAAAAAAGTCCTTCCCGTTAATACGAACGCGTTTGACGGATTCACCCTGTGCTGTGACATTACCGTCCTTATCGACTTCGACGCCTTGCAACTTTTTCAAAGCGTCCTCAGCAACTGCCCCATCACGGAGTTTCAGATCTTTCATGCTATATTCCAAGGTATCACTTTTGACAACAACAGTAGGTACTCCATCAACCACCACTTCCTCCAGCATCTGCGAATTCTGTTGTAAAGTTAAACTTGGAATAATGTGCTTTGATTCACCTTTAGGAATTGTAAATTCCTGCTCAAAACGTTCGAATCCAAGGTTGGAAACCGTGATTTTAAATGTATCGGCTTTAACTTTATCAAAGATAAAAATCCCCGCCATATTGGATCCTGTAGTCATGGAATCTAACTTCGATGTCAACTTCACCGTTGCACCAGCGACAATTCGATTCTTGTCGTCTTTCAACATACCTTGTACACTTTTCGTCTGGCCATAAACAGTCCACCCCGTCAGCATACTAAACAAAAAAAGCATAAAGCCTCTCATAGTACTTATTTTTATATTGCTATAATTGATAACCTTTTGACTCGACAACTATTGCTCAAGTTTATGAAACAATAGGGTCAAAAAAAGAAACCACCCTTTATTGTATGATTGAAAGTATTACAATTCATAGTGTGGTGCTCCAAATTCTTACAAAAAAAGGTATTATTAGTGTTAATTAATGTAAATGGGCGATCTTCACACAGAAGTTACAATAGATAACTCTAAATTTATTTGTACTTTCGGCTATTTTAAAGACTGAACATGCTATTATCATATTATCAGGAAGAGTGGATAGAGGCTGGCTGTGACGAAGCGGGCCGGGGTTGTTTGGCAGGACCTGTTTTCGCTGCCGCGGTGATTTTCCCGACAGACTATCATCACGAGCTGCTTAATGATTCCAAACAACTTAGCGAGAAAAAAAGAATGGCACTACGGCCGATTATTGAACGTGAAGCCCTTGCTTATGCGGTTGCCAGTGTCTCAGCGGAAGAGATCGATCGCATAAATATTCACAATGCGAGCTACTTAGCGATGCACAAAGCTCTTGATCTCCTGAAGACAAAAGCGGAGTATATCATTGTCGATGGCAATAGGTTTATTCCTTATCAGCAAATTCCGCATACTTGTATTGTCAAGGGCGATGGCAAGTACCTATCCATCGCCGCAGCTTCAATTCTGGCCAAAACTTATCGCGATGAGTATATGAACAACATCGCATTAGCGTATCCAGATTACGACTGGCTCAACAACAAAGGGTATCCAACAATTAAGCACAGAACAGCTGTATTGGCACACGGCTCTACGCCGCATCATAGAAAGAGCTTTAGAATAACCGATCCGCAGCTCAAATTATTCTAAAGCTCTAAAATGCTTAAAAAAGGAACAGCTTTAAACCGCTGTTTCCTTTTGATTTCGTTTAAACGTGAGATAAAGCGCTGCTCCTATTCCTGCAACAAGAATGAAGGAGGAGATCAAAGTCAATAGATTTCCCATTTTGTGCGACTCTGGATCAAAGATGAATTCAACTTTATGATTACCTGCCGGCAACTGTAAGGCTCTCAGGATATAGTCTGCACGAATGATAGGCGTTTCCTTGCCATCCACATATGCTTTCCACCCTTTATCATAAAATACTTCCGAAAAGACAGCAAATGCATCATTTGTTGCAGTATATTCATATTGCATTTTATCTGGATGGTAAGACGTTAGCTTAATCTGGCCAGTTGTTGAAGCACTCGAAGTCTTCGCTTTAATTTCATTCTGATATTGTTGATTTACGAAAGCCTCTTTACGGGGATCAAAAGAACTGATTGCCTGCATTTCCTCTGCATTCCCTTTTACAAAATTTACCTTATCGACAAACCATGCATTTCCTGCAGCTGTGCTTCTTCTAACGATACGTTGGGACTGATTCTGAGGATCTGTCGTAATCAAATAACGTACGTTAAACATGTCTAGAACATCTTCATTCAGCGCCCCATTAAATTGATTTTCCAAAATTTCCTGAAAGCGCATCAATTTTGCAGCATGATATCCTCCCAGCGATTTATGGAAATAAGAGGGGCGCGCATCCGAAAATGGATCAGACGTCAGATCAAGTACGCGGTAACTTAAATCTTTATCCATTAATATCAATTGATCTACCTCACGTTGCTGGAATACCTGTTGTGCAGTAGTTCCTTTATCCATAAACGATTTATCATTTAAGAAACGTTTATCAATACTCCATAAATCAAACAGGAACAACACCAATAATGCCCCTAATAATATCCCCTCGCTTAACTTTTTCTTTAGAAATACCCATACAAAACCGAATGTTAATAGGATAATGAAAAAAGAACGATAGGCATCTTTGCTCGCAATATCTTTGCGGTCTAGCACTAACTGGTTTGCTAATTCTGTTGCAAAGGCTTTATCGCCTATATTGTGCTCTAACATCTCTATTAGATTGCTATGTCCGGCGTTTCTAAAGTTTAAAAATAGATCGGGCATAATAGCAATCAATAAACAGAACCCACCGACTCCAATAAAGGTATACAGGACTTTTTTATCTAAGTTGGGGATCTCCTTCGCACGTATCAAAAGCTCGTTGACAGCCATAATTGCCATCATAGGCACCGTAATAGAAACCAAAACCAAGATGGATTCAACCGCCCTAAACTTATTATACATCGGGAAATAATCAAAGAAAAGATCCGATACAAGTGTAAAATTTCTTCCAAATGAAAGTAACAATGCTAGAATGGTTGTTGCCAGAATCCACCACTTGAACCGGTCTTTGACAATAACAAGACCTAAAACAAATAGGAAAAAGATCCCAGCGCCAAAATACCATGGCCCTGAGGTAAAGCGCTTATCGCCCCAATAGGTTGGCATGCCTTCTGCAAACTGCCCCGCCTGGACTTCCGATACCCCTCCCTTTTCCATTAAAAACTTAGCCACATGTGACTTCTCGTTCAACTGCCCGCCAGTCGAACCGCCATAGGCATTAGGAATCAAAAAGGTAATCGTCTCACCAATTCCTTGGCTCCACTCATAAGCATACTCTTTATCAAGCCCCTTCTCTTTGGTATTGGCATTATCAACCTTTGTGATATTGGCATGCCCACGGGTACTTAATTTACTATACTCCCAGGTAGGCAATAAAATAGACGCATTGACCATCAAAGCGATGACAACTGCAAAAACCTGCCTCCCGGAAGCAATAAAAAACGCCTTCAGTTGATTTTGTTTCAGCGCATCTATGAATGTAAAAATCACATATACCATAAGAAGCATCAACAGATAATAGGTCGTTTGCAAGTGATTGACACGAATTTCAAGGGAAAGAAACAAGGCTAATAATACAGGGCCCCACAGCTTACTTCCGCGATAACACATAATGACCGCGGCGATAACAGGCGGAATAAATGCAATTGCATTCGCACGAGTGATGTGCCCGGCCTCGATATAGATAAAATTGTAGGATGTAAAAGCAATGGCTACAGCGCCAACCGCAGCCAGCCAGGGCTTGATGCGTAACACGCTAAAGAGAAAATAAGCTCCCAACAAATAAAACAGAACCGTATCCATTGGGCTCGGAAAGGCGAACTTGACGGCTTTTAAGAAATAGGTACCAATATTATTTTCATTTTCTTGCCAAATTTGATAGGTTGGCATCCCCCCGAACATGGAATTTGTCCACAAAGGCGCTTGTCCATCCTTCGCTTTAAAATCAAATAATTCCTTCTGCGCTGCTTGTGCTTGTACCACATCCGACTGGGCGAGTGTTTTACCTTGCCAAACAGGAGTAAAATAAAAAAATACCAGCACAATGAATATCGCTATAACAATCAAATGAGCCGAATTTGCCTTAAACCAATTTTTCATCCGTATAAATTTGTCTTTAAAGTTGATGAAGCTATCTAATTTATTCAACTTACGATATAACTGTCCATTCGTCGTTCATATTCCATTGTATGTATGAACGCATTACACGTGATTCTGATAAATCCAGATGATTTCATTTATCCTCTTAGGTTGTTTAAAAGTCTTAAAAGCCAAACTTAGATAAATTTGGCTTTATATACAATTATAATTATCGCGTAGATTGCTAACAAGAGCGAGTGATACCCTCTATTAACGCTGACTGCGCAATATGACTTCCTTTAATATCCCTAAAAAGCCCTAACATTATTCAGAGCGTTGTGTATTTAAGATCGCATTTTAACAGCTGTTCCAGTCGCTCCTACCATCATCATGCCCCCTGTTCCAACCGTTTGAAAATCCAGTCGAACTCCAACAACAGCATCCGCGCCCAATGCGCGTGCACGGTCTTCAAGCTCACGTAGCGCCGCTTCTCGGGTCTCTTGAAATGCGCGTTCATAGGAATTGGATCTGCCGCCAAAGAAATCACGAAATCCGGCCATCATGTCTTTTATCGCATTTGCACCTAAAACTACTTCGGAAGAAACAATTCCCAAATAACGTTCAATTTGGTGCCCTTCGATAGTACTTGTTGTTGTCAATAACATATTTATTCTCCTTTTTGAATTAACTTATTAATATTGGATAGTTCGCCAAAAACAACCAAAATATCGCCTTCTTCCATCATGGTTTCGGATATTGCTATTCCCGAAGCCTCTTTTTGCTCTTTTGTCACGCCATCTTTTTTCACGTCTGTGATCTTGACCGTAGTCAGTACAATCACTTTGTATATGTTGGTCAAGTTTGCTTCAAGCAATGTCATGCCGACATAACGGGCCGGCACTTTAGTTTCTACAATAGAATATTTATCCGAAACCTTGAACGAATCAACGATATCGATATTATCCAATCGCATGGCTAGTCGTTCGGCAGCTTCTTCTTCGGGCATAATATACTCGTTGATTTCCATTGCCTCCAGAACAGTTTTTTGAAGATCTGAAACAATACGCCCAATGATCCGTTTTACTTTCAATTGCTTTAAGAGCGCTACAGTCATGAGTGACGCTCCTTCATCTTCCCCGATAGCTACAATAACAGCATGCGCATCTTTAAGCGGTAATGACGAAACCGCCTCTCGATCGGTTGTATCTAAACAAACCGTGTGTGTTATCTTGTCTTTTAACTGTTCAACGATACTGAGCTTTCGGTCTGCCCCAATCACCTCGTGGCCAAGTTCAGTTAGGTGTACCCCCAAAGAGCGTCCAAAATGCCCCAATCCTAAAACAATATACTTCATATCCCAAACTAAAATAAATTTACTGTTATTTCCAAGCTATATTTTGAAGTACAGCTTTCTTTCGACCTATAGGCTAATTACTCTGATAAGTTAATCAAAAGTCGTCAAAACGCTTCTCAGTCTATCTAAAACAAGATCTTTTCTTCCGGAAATACAATATTTCTCCGCTTTGAATTTTTAATGAAAGCGACCAACAAGGTTAGCATTCCCACCCGTCCAATGAGCATAGTTATAGCGATAATTAATTTACCGCCCATACTTAATGATGCCGTGATTCCTAAACTTAACCCACAGGTAGTATAGGCCGATAGTGCCTCAAACAGTAATGCTTTCATACTCTTATCTGGATCCGTAAAAATTAAAGAGAAGCAGCTACATCCGACAACAAATAGGGAAAGCAAGATAATTGCAAATGCTTTATGAACAGATTCATTGGCTATCCGTCTTTTGAAAATCTCGATGTATTCCTTTCCCTTAGCCAACGATATAATATTGATCAGTGACACGGCCACTGTTGTTACTTTCACCCCACCTCCTGTCGATCCCGGAGAAGCTCCCACCCACATTAGAACCATAATGATAAAAACTGTAGGGGCAGTCACAAAACTCAGGTCGACACTATTGTATCCCGCTGAGCGTGCTGCATTAGCCATAAAAAAAGAAGTCGCCCATTCGCCTTCAAGCCCCTTTTCGAGAGAAAGTGTGTTTCCATGTTCCAAAAAATAAAAGAATAAAGTCGCTGCTACAATAATAACCGCGTTACATGCTAAGACCAACTTAGAATTGAAACTAAAATTCCAGGCTTTGTGTTTATAGCTTTTCTTTGTCACCCAGCGATGATAATTAAGCAGAATAGACTCTTTGATATAGGTGTAAAAATTTAATACAATTCCGAAGCCCAGACCGCCAAGAATGAACAAGGCGGACAAAGCCAGTTGAAAAGGGTAGTTAAATTTATAGGTATCATTGGTAATTCCTCCTGATAGGATTGAAAAACCAGCATTACAGAAAGAAGATATGGAATGAAAGATCGAGAAGAAAACCATACTTCCCAAATTTGGAAAATTTGCACGTTCTAAAGTACTAAAAATGAGTATTGCGCCAAGAAACTCGAACAATAATGTTATAAATATCATTGTCAGTAGTGTCTTAATCACTGAGGCAACCTTATTTTCGCCTAAGATTTCACCAAACATCAACTGGTTCTTATAGGAAAATCCCCCGGAAAAAAAATAGCCAAAAAAGCCTGTGAAGGTCATAATGCCCAATCCGCCCACCTGTATTAGAATAATAACGACTGTCTGCCCGAACATACTAAAATTTGTTGAAATGTCGGCAACGGAAAGACCTGTAATACATACAGCACTCGTCGCCATAAATAATGCGTCAACGAAAGACAACGGAGCTTCCACTGTAGTCCTTGGCAGCATCAGCAGTACTGTTCCAATTAAGATTAGCACCAGGAAACTTATGACAAACAGTATGGTTGGATTAAAATAAAAATTATCAAAGAAAAGGGTACTTTTGGACAGCTCGGCAATGAAAATTAAATAGATTCCCAAATAAATCCATTGTTCTCTGGAAAATACTGCGAGCGCTCCAAAACCCGAAAAACGCGCGATGAGAATAAATATAAAATAAGCGAGGATAACTATTCCCGAATAATGCTCCACGGCAATTTTTCGAAGCGCATAAATGGAGGACGATTCGCGTAGAGCGATCATAAAAAAGAGGATAAAAAAAAGATGATGGATAATTGTGCCCAACAACTCTCCCAGCACTTTGTCAGTGACATATCCCACATTAAAAATGACTATTGCAGCGCAAGTCATGCTTGCATAAAACATGATTTTGTCCACAAGACCATTTTTGTACTTGAAAACAAATCGGATAAAACTTAAAATCGAATCTATCATGGTACCGTAAACTAGACAAATCTGCCAAAAAATACAAATCTATCTTCTATGCATGCCATAGCCACTGAATTCTCAATTCAATCAGCGCTTACGAAAGCTTTTCACGTGAAACGGACGATCAACTATCAGTACCTTCTTTTTCAAGTTCTTTTTCAGCCTTTTCACGATTACGCTTTCGTCTCTCTTCAATCTTTGCAGCCGCTTTGGCTTCATCTTCCTTCTCCTCCTTCAGGAGTTCTTCAGGAGTTTTATGTCTTTTAAATATACTAGAAATCATCTTTTTTGCCTTGCTCACTCCACTCACTACTTTTTCAACCTTTCCAGCGGTATTCATCAATTTGACCTCACGTTCTGGGCCAAGACCGACACATTGTTTGATTCCAACCAATAAAGTCTGCCATAATGCTTTAAAAAACGGATGATTCGGGTCGCGCCGCTTATTAATATGCCCGACCGTATATTTTCCATACAAATCAGGGTTACTGGGATTAAACAGCACCTGATTAATCATAAAAGAAAGCAGGCCTTTCTTTTCACGCCGCCCGTCGTCGCCGACCTCAGTCAGTATATTTACCTTGAGGTCGTCATAATCCATTTTAAATGTTCCTTTGCTCCGATAATCATTGGCAAAAATATCAAAACTGATCTGCTTTAGATTTCCAGATTTGACTTCAACATTCAACAATGGGCGAATCATCTTGTTTATTACAGGTAGGTCCATCTTTCCAAGCGTTCCTTTGTAGGTGTAAGCGCCCGCTTTGGACGTCATATCAAATACAAAGTTGGTGTTTAGCCTACCTACATTCATAAAATTACTGTGCAGATTTGCACGCATCAGCTTCTGCTTTTTAAGCTTGGTCGAGTCGTTCGTAACATTAGATATTGTACCATAAGTATGGTCGAATGTAATTGTACCAATCTGACTGTATTCATCGCTCATTTCGGAATACGAAATACCAATATTTTCGAGGATTAATGAATCAATTCCCATTCGTGTTGATATTTTCATCAACTTCATGTGCGGAGCATGTCCAATATGGCTGGTTGGCGAGCTTTTATAATGCTTGTCACTATAAATCGAAAGTGTTCCATTTTTGACAAGCGCATGCTTTGTGTATACTTTCTTATCGCGGGAAAGCGCTGCAAAATTGAAGCCTGTCAGGAGCAAGGTATCCATTTTTAATACCATATAACTTCCTCCTTCACCTTTCTTCCTGTAATAGGCAGCTTTATTCAATGTTGGCTGATAAGCAACTTTTGTTAACAGCACATTCCGGCTTTTACTATTGATTTTCAACTGATCAAAGTTCACCTTATAAAAACCATCCGGAGTTTTATACGTAAAACCAGGTACTTGAATATCCACCATTTTACTGTGATAAAAGCGTTGGCTATCTTGTTCGGAAGTCGAATCTATCAACACATCATGTATCCGGACCATTACCTTTTTGATCTCAAAATCCTGATGAACTCCCTTTTGGACCTGAGTATATTTAAAATCAATATTATTGAGGTTAACCGCCTCCACTTGAATTTTTTTAAGATTGTCTTTTATCTTCTCATAAAGCGGCTTTTTGGGCCCGCTGCTGACCGTATCATTGTAGCTATGCACCTCATTGATCACATGGATCTTTGGCGTTTCCACAGTAATATCATGTAAGAAAAGCTCCTTGTCCATCAGAACCCTCCGGATACCGAAGCTTTTTATTTTTAATCTATTTACCGCGATCTCAAAGCGATTGTCGGGCGCTTTTTGTGCCAATACGAGTTTCCTATAAACTGTGCTATCTGGGACGAGATGTAAATTATCTATTGTTACATTTCCAAGTACTAAATTGACATGGATATCATCGTATTGTATCGAATACAGACTGTCTGTTGCCTGTGACACCAATTGTTTGAGTTTTGTGTCCAAAAGTGGCTTCCACTTGTGGCTAAAATACCAAATACCGCCAGCCAAAACCAACAGGATAAATGCTATAACACCAAGGATCCATTTTAAAATAGGCTTCATAAAGTCATAATCTCTTCGTAATTTCGTCTTTATTTTATTGGATAACAAACAAAATTAATCTCATTTTGTTTGACATACGACTAAATAAAGCGAATATGCTGCGTAAAACACAACTATTTTTATTTCTTGTACCATCCACATTACTTTTTTTAATATCCTGTTCTAAAACATCGCATGACACAGGTTTTTATTTTTGGAAGACTGTATTTCAGTTAGATACTGTAGAAAATCGCGCGCTAGAGGAAATTAAAGCGCAATCTATTTATGTGAGAATAATGGATATTGACTTTGACCCTTCGGGTGTACAGGCCGTTCCTATTAGTCCAATTACCTTTACCCAACCTGTACCAAAGGAGCAGCAGGTAATCCCCGTAGTGTTTGTCAACCAGCGTATTTTTACGGAAATGGATAGCCTTCAGATTAGGGGATTGGCTAATAAAATTGTACCATTTATCGTAGCCAAGATAAAACAGGCAGGAAAGGAGAATTTCAAGGAACTCCAATTGGACTGCGACTGGACAAAAACTTCGCGTGATAAATTCTTTTATCTTCTCACCTACTTACAGCAGCTACCCGCATTGAAAGACATTCTAGTAAGCTCAACATTAAGACTACATCAGGTCAAAAACATAGTCACGAGTGGAGTACCCCCCGTCCGGAAAGTAATGTTGATGTGTTATAACATGGGAAATTTGAGACAATTTGGCCCTCAGAATTCCATTATAAACCAAAAAGATCTGAAAACCTATCTCAGCGGATCATTACACAATTACCCTATTGAGATGGACATTGCTTTACCCATATTTCAATGGTTTGTAGTCTTTAGAAATAATAATTATATCGGCATTTCAAAACATATCAGTGAAGAAGAGATAAAAGACGCTTCTTTATTCACCCATAACCCCAATACCAATCTTTATATATTAACAAAAGATCTTCCTAAAGCCAATCTCAAAAAAGATGATATAATCCGATTTGAGTCCGTAAACCAGGAAGATCTCTTACAAACGGCAAAATTTTTGAAGGGAGAATTAAAAGGAAAAGAACATCGGATTATTTTTTATCACTTAGATCAAGCTACACTAGCAAACCATAGCAATGCCGAATTACAAAAAATTATTGCTGCTTTCTAGCACAACACTTGCTTTCTTCTTCGGAGAGATAGCAACTAATATCGCCTGCGGTCCAGAAATAGACCCTTATGATAATCAAACGACCTATTACTTGCCGCATCTTGAGGACAGTGGATTTTCGGCTTTTCAATTTATACCGTACCAATTTCTCTATAGTGATGAAGAGCCCGTCAAAGAAAGCCTGATTAATGCGGAGGCTTGGGTTAAGCATCTTGGACCGGCAGTAAAAGTTGGGGATGTCGAACAATTGATGTATAAGAGCAATACTGAAACGGCCAATTTGGCGAGCAATCAACAGAGATCTACTTGGTCAAACTTGCCAGATTCTGTTCGTGGAAACACGTTCTTAAAGACGTTGATTGATGGAAAACATCAGGCAGAGCGGGCTTATTTTATATTTACCAAAAAACAGGAGCCTATTACCAATATCCAACATAATTATTGGGATCCTGATACACGAAATTTTAAAGAAATTATACAGTTTGCCGAACTTGCCGAACAGCAGATCGCCAAATACCCAAAAAATAGTTTCCTCTATATTCGCTACGCTTATCAGGCAGCCCGTTTATACCTATTCGGGCAAGAGTATACCAAAAGTATGACCACCTATGAAAAGTATCTGCAGCCTGTAAAAGGGAACGATGCCATTCTCAATTGGGCGCTTTCGAATTATGCCGGTGCTGTGCGAAAAAATGGTGATGGAGCGAAAGCGGCCTACCTCTTTTCTAAACTCTTTACCATGAGTCCCGAACGACGTATATTGGCTTACTCTAATTTTCACTATATCACTGCAAGTGATGCCGAGATTTTTCAATACGCCAAAAATGATGCAGATAAATTCAACATTAACGCCATTATAGGCTTCGGCAATAGTGGTCGTGCCCTGAAATATCTAAGCGACTGCTATCAGCTTGACCCAGCGAATACCGTAAATGCTGTTTTACTAGGTCGCGAAGTCAACAAAATAGAAGCTGAAATGAACGAGTCTTTCTATCTCAATAGTGATAGCTATACCTATTATTCAAGAAATGAGGACAAAGGAGACGCAAAAAAATACCTGGATTCTGTTCGCACATTTTCCTTGCAGCTCTATCGTGATAAAAAATATGTGCAACCGCAATTAGGACTTATTACCGCTGCATACTTAAGCTGGATAAATAAGGAAAACACCTTGGCAAAGGAATATCTTTCAGAAATTAAAGAATCCGAACTCAACCCCAAATTGGTTGACCAGCTTCAAATTACTCGTTTACTGACCCAACTGACGGACTGGCAAAATAGCAAGCAACTGGATGAGATCAAGTTGACCCAAACATTAACCTGGTTGGAAGAGAAGGCCAAACTTGACGGTAAAAATGACACTAGAAAACCAAGCTGGAGTTATAATGCTTTTGAACACAGCAACTATAGCTTAATATGCCGCAATATCTTACAAAACCTAGTGGTAAAACATTATCTAAATACTCAGGATACGGCCATGGCAAGCTTGGCAGCGGTGAAAGCTGACATCTTTTACAACTATGGTTTTGCGAAGGATTCACTGGAGGAAAATATGCAATGGTCAACCATGCATTTCTGGGAAAATAGCCTAACGCCCAAAACGTTACTAAAAATCAGAAACTTGCTCACGGATAACGGCCAGCAGCAGACCTTATCCAAATTTTTGCTGAAAGATATCAAGCATTTCAATCGAGACTATCTCACAGAATTATTAGGGACGACGTATTTGCGGGAACTCGACTTTCAGAAAGCTGCTAAAACCCTAGCAGGGCTACCTAAAGATCATAAGAAAATGGAAATTAAGAATTGGTATAGCGAAGAACAAGAAGACATCAAACCCAATCCATTTATCGTTACCATAAATGACTATCCTAAAAAATATGGGAGCGAATCCACCACGAAACTAAAGTATGCCGAACGCATGGCACGATTGGAAAATGCCCTAAAAACGGAAAAAGACAATCAGAAAAAAGCAGCGTATTATTTACAGATGGCAACAGGAATCTATCAAACGAGCACCTATGGAAATGCGTGGTCGATGGTGTCTTATGACTGGTCGTCTATAGATAATCATGCAGCTTCCACACTTCACTGGCAACGGAATTACCTGCAAACAAAATCAGCAAAAGAATGGTACAGCAAGGCTCGTTCGCTCAGTACAGATAGGGATTTCAAAGCTAAATGCACTTTTATGCTCGCCAAATGTGAGCAGAAGGATTTTGTGTATACCAGTGAGTCCCGTTGGCAATACTACGACTCGCCTTTAAAGAATCCATTCTATCGTTTTTCGATGCAAAATAAATATTTTAAGGAATTGGGAGCACAATACAAAGACACACCATTCTTTACAATCGCTTCGAGGGAGTGCACCTATCTTCGTGACTTTTTAAATTTAACCCAATCCATACGCTAGGCGTTTGTATTGGAATTTAATCACATGAATATAAATGGCTTCCCATCGATGCAGTGTTCCCAAAAAGTTAGCCACTTTTTGGGGCATTTTTTATGAATAAGAAAGAGAAGCCCTTTATGTTAATTACGCTCTGCTATCTTCATTATGGTACATACTGAGGTAACTATCGTAGCGCGAACTTTCGATCCGCCCTTCTTCCACAGCTTCCATGATAACACAGCCAGGTTCGTTGATATGTCTGCAATTATTAAATCGACACTGGTTCATCAAGGCACGCATCTCTGGAAAAAAATGGGATAGCTCTTGTTTCTCTATGTCAACAATACCCAATTCACGAATGCCGGGCGTGTCAATCAGCTTCCCCCCGAAAGGCAGATCGAACATTTCAGCAAAAGTGGTCGTATGCTTTCCTTTGTCGGACCAGTCGGAGATTTCACCGGTCTTTAATCCATATGCTGGAACAATCGCATTGATTAATGTTGATTTACCAACTCCTGAATGTCCTGACACTAACGTTATTTTATCCTTAAGCAGTTCCTTGACCACGTCTATATTTGTCCCCGTTAACGCAGAGACCTCAAAGCAGGGATATCCGATACTTGTATAAATTGCCTTATAGTCCGCCAAAACCTCCAATCCTTCCTCACTGAATAGATCCAATTTATTGAATATTATTACTGCTGGTATACCATATGCTTCTGTAGTCACTAAAAAACGATCAATAAATCCCAAGGAAGTCGGTGGAGAGGCCAAGGTCACCACCAAAAATGCCTGATCCAAATTTGCTCCTATAATCTGGGTTTGCTTGGAGAGATTGACGGACTTACGAATAATGTAATTCCGGCGAGGTTCTAATTCATGAATGACGGCACTTTCCTGATCCGGCTCCACCTCAAAATGAACCCAGTCTCCAACAGCAACAGGATTCGTTGTTTTTATACCTTTGGTGCGAAACTTCCCTTTGATCCGACAATCGTATCTTCGATTATCTTCGCCCAAAACCTGATACCAACTACCTGTCGATTTAGTTACCAATCCTCTCATAACTCCTGCTGCATTAAATGTGTCATGCTGCAAAAATCGGAAAAATTTATTAAACTTACCCGTTAATGAATTTCTTACCTTTGCAATAGACACTAAAATTCAATTTTGTGAAAAAACTATTTCTTTTAGATGGAATGGCTCTTATATATAGAGCTTATTTTGCATTGAGCAAAACTCCCCGAATTACCTCAAATGGGTTAAATACAGGAGCAATCATGGGATTTACCAATACGCTTTTGGACGTATTGAAAAATCAGCAACCTTCTCATATAGCAGTAGTGTTTGACACCGCAGCTCCTACCGCCCGACATATTGAATTTGAAGCTTATAAAGCGCACCGTGAGTCTATGCCTGAGGACCTTGCGTCCTCTATTCCCTATATAAACCGTTTAATCGAAGGCTTCAATATCCCGATTATTACAATGGATGGGTACGAAGCAGATGACATTATCGGGACCTTAGCAAAAAAAGCTGAAAAACAAGATTTTAAGGTCTATTGCATGACACCGGATAAAGATTTTGGCCAGCTCGTATCGGACAATATCTTTATCTACAAACCTGCCCGTATGGGTAACGGAGCAGAGGTACAAGGTGTCAAAGAGATTTTGGAAAAATGGGAAGTTTCTGATGTCTGTCAAGTCATCGATATCCTCGGCCTTTGGGGTGACGCTGTAGACAATATACCGGGTATACCGGGCATAGGTGAGAAAACAGCAAAAAAACTTGTGCAGGAATACGGATCTGTCGAAGGCATTATTGCTAACGCGGATCAACTCAAAGGAAAAATGCGTGAAAACGTAGAAAACTTTGCTGAACAAGGTCTTATCTCCAAAAAATTAGCTACCATTTTATTGGATGTACCAATTGACCTGGATGAAAAATCACTTGAGCTGGAAGATCCAAACAAAGAAATTCTTGAACCACTATTTGCGGAACTAGAATTCAGGACACTTGGAAAACGGGTTTTCGGCGAAGATTTCTCCGTTCTTGACAGAAGCGCCTCCACAACTGGCCAAATGGATTTATTTTCTACAACAGTAACTACCGTGACAACAACAGATGTCACTACTCAAGTAATCGTTGATAATACTGAAATAAATAACATCCATAATACGGCGCATGATTATATTTTGGCCGATACACAAGAAAAACAAAAAGAGCTTGCCGAAAAGCTGTCTTCTTTGGATAGTTTTTGTTTCGATACGGAAACGACAGGATTGGACGCTAATCTCGCTGACATCGTAGGCTTATCATTCTCCTTTGAAAATGCCAGAGCTTACTATATCCCCACTCCAGCAGACCGTGAAGGAGCACAAGCTGTAGTCGATATTTTTAAAACAGTATTTGAAAATCCGAACATCGAAAAAGTGGGACAAAATATCAAATATGATATTTTACTTTTGGCACGATACGGTGTAAAAGTAAAAGGGCCTCTTTTTGACACGATGGTTGCACATTATCTGATTGATCCAGATACCCGTCATGGTATGGACCTCCTCGCAGAAAATTATCTTAATTACAGTCCAGTATCCATCACTGAACTTATAGGGGAAAAAGGCAAGAAACAAGGAAACATGCGCGATGTGGAGATTGAAAAAATAAAGGAATATGCAGCCGAAGACGCAGATATCACATTACAGTTAAAAAATATATTTCAACCTCTCCTTATCGAGACCAACACCAATGAACTCGCTCAGGATGTTGAATTCCCATTAGTATATATACTCGCTGAAATTGAACGAAATGGTGTAAAAATTGACGTTCCGGCACTTGAAGAATTTTCAAAAACTTTGGAGCAGGATATCAAAAATCTAGAGGGATCTATTTTTGAGAAAGCAGGTGTAAATTTCAACATTGCTTCTCCAAAACAACTTGGTGAAGTTTTATTCGACAAACTCCAGTTGGATCCCAAAGCGAAAAAAACAAAAACGGGCCAGTACAAAACGGGAGAAGATGTATTATTAGCATTAGCTCATAAATCAGACATCGTTCAAGATATTTTAAACTTCAGGCAAATGCAAAAACTAAAATCAACTTACGTTGATGCGCTGCCAGAGTTAATAAACCCCGAAACAGGATTAATTCACACATCTTACAATCAAGCTGTTGCTGCAACTGGCCGTCTGAGCTCGACGAATCCGAATTTACAAAATATCCCGATACGTACCGAAAGAGGTAGAGAGGTAAGAAAAGCGTTTATTCCACGATCTGAAGAGCATGTGATTCTATCAGCCGATTATTCGCAAATTGAACTGCGCCTAATCGCCGAGTTAAGTAAAGATCAAAATATGATGGAGGCATTTAGTCAAGGACATGATATCCACCGGGCAACAGCCGCAAAAGTATACCATACTGATTTTGATGCTGTTACTTCCGAACAACGCCGCAACGCTAAAGCCGTTAACTTCGGTATTATATATGGTCAATCGGCATTTGGTCTTTCCCAAAATCTTGGCATATCACGCAAAGAAGCGTCTGATATCATCAACGAGTATTTTAACCAATATACAGGGATAAAAAGATATATGAGTGATGCGATCGAGTTTGCAAAAGAGAATGGTTATGTTGAAACAATTTTAAAGCGAAGGCGTTATCTTAGAGATATCAATTCGGCAAATATGACGGTTCGTGGATTTGCAGAAAGAAATGCTATTAATGCACCTATCCAGGGTTCGGCAGCAGATTTGATTAAACTTGCCATGATTGCCATTCAAAATGAAATTGAGCAGCAAGGCTTATCGGGTAAAATGATCATGCAGGTACATGATGAATTGGTTTTTGACATACCTAAAAGCGAAATACAGCTTTTTAAGGAAATCATACAGGATAAAATGACCAATGCAATCAAAACAAATGTACCATTGGTTGTAGAAATTGGAGAGGGCAAAAATTGGCTTGAAGCGCATTAATATTATGATTAAAAAACTCATCCATCTATTGTTATTCATTTCTGTGTGCAGTTTTACAAACCTTCACGCACAGGATGAGAAGCCTGTATTCTACGAAAAATTAGATCAAGGGCTGATTCGTTTTTATTTCGACAAATACTACTATCTGGTTTCGAAAGAGTGCGAGTTTAAATCTATTGAGCGTGTTAGTAAATTCGACTTCACCAAACAGTCATTCGAAGGTGAATTTCGCGATTTTGCTCCCAATGGTAATAGAATACTCGTCGGAACTTACACAGACGGTAAAAAAGAAGGTTTGTTTCAAGCTTATCATCCAAACGGCGTATTAAAATGGGAGGTAACTTTCCGAAATAATTTCCCTACTGGTGACTGGAAATATTACTATCCTGACGGAAAGCCGTTATTGACCGTCACTTATAGCGAGCAAGGCTACTTTATTAAAGATTACTGGGACAATAGGGGAAAGCAAGAGGTAATGGATGGTGAGGGTAATTATGAATTTTCCATTCCCTTTGAAGGCTTTACCGAATTTGGATTTGATTTTTACCTGCGTAAAGGAAAGGTGAAAAATGGCAAGCCCCAAGGAAACTGGAATACGTATTTTTACAATGTTGGCCAGCAGCCTGTGTATGCTATGACACAACGGTTTTTAAATGGTGTGCTTACGACAACGTATGATGACAATGGAGATCTTAACAACGAAGATTTTTTGTCGCTAAGCATCCTCCCTTATGACTATTTCATGCGGGCAGAACTATTCAACAGCAAATCGTGTAGCTTTGATGACTATGCTAACTTTTATGCTTTCCTCGCGAAACGTTTTAACGACAATCTCAATAAAAAGGGGATAGAAATTACCCGACAAGTAAACTTCTCTTATCTGGTGGAGGTAAAGAAAACAGGAATGGCTAATCTAAAAAACCTTAAGTTAGTTTCGGATTCGGGGAGTGAGTCTTTCGATGGAATCTTAAGCGGAATTGCAAAAGGCATTGATTTCTATTTTCCTACATATAAAGAGAATAAGCCACAGGATGACCTCATTAAAGTGTCTGGGAGTATTACGACGGGGAATGATGGAAAAGTATACAGCCATTCAATTAAAATTGAAAGACAAATAGACAATTCGAGTAAATAACTATCTTTGCAGAAATAAATAGATATGAAATTTCATAAAGAAGGATACACCACATTAGCAATCGCTGTACTTTTTATCTTTATTATCAATGCAGTTGCGGATTATTATGATGCTTCGCAATATGTCAAATGGTTTATTTATGCGCTATCAGCATTCCTGTTTATTACAGTTGTTCAGTTCTTCAGAAGCCCTAAAAAAGTGTTCAACCCGGAAGACGGCATAATTCTTTGTCCGGCTGACGGGAAAGTTGTTGTTATCGAAGAAACCGAAGAAAATGAATATTTCCACGATAAACGTATTCAGGTTTCGATTTTTATGTCGCCAGTTAATGTACACGTTAACAGAAATCCTATTAGTGGTTTGGTTACTTTCTTTAAATATCATCCTGGAAAATTTTTAGTGGCCTGGCATCCCAAATCATCCACAGATAACGAAAGAACAACGGTCGTTGTCAAAGATAAAGCAGGGAGAGAGGTTCTTTTCCGTCAAATTGCAGGAGCACTAGCTCGCCGTATTGTATGGTATATAAAAGAAAAGGACGAAGTGGTGCAAGGTAATGAGTTTGGTTTTATCAAATTCGGTTCTCGCGTAGATTTATTCCTCCCTTTGGGCACTGAAATTAATGTCAACATTGGTGACAAGGTTATAGGTGCAAAAACCATTATTGGAAAATTTTAACAATTTATTAATATCATTATAAGTAACTTAGGCTCCAAATCAGGGGCCTTTTTTATTCAACAAATGAATTTTAGACAATTATTATTAGCAAACTCAGCAGCGGTTGGTGTTGCAATATCCACGATCAGCTTTTATTATAAACACGAGCTGCAGACAGCATTGATCATTTTCTTTGTCGCGGTGGTAACGAGTTTTCTTCTATTTAACTATCTATTTGAAAAATATATATATCGACGTCTCAACACGATGTATAAACTCATTCACAATCTCAAACTTGGCAAAGATCTTAAAGATGCTATTGGAGAACATATCAGCGAGGATCCTATTACAGATGCTGAAAACGAAGTCAAAGCATGGGCAAAAGATAAAAAAAACGAGATAGAACAATTAAAATCACAGGAAAAATTTCGAAGAGAGTTCCTATCCAATATTTCACATGAATTCAAAACACCACTCTTTGCTACACAGGGCTACATTGAGACGCTGCAGGACGGCCTTATGGAAGAGGATATGGAAATGGCAAAAAATTTCCTTAACAAAGCTGCCCGAAATCTCGATCGGCTAAATTATCTAATTCTGGATCTTGATGAGATATCCAAATTGGAATCTGGCAAAATGGTCCTTAATATTGAGAAATTTGATATTGTCGACCTGATCAAGGACACGACAGACTCCCTTGAAGACAAAGCCAAACAGCACAACATCAAAATCGAATTCAGACCGAAGGCCGGCACACCGCACTGGGTGAAGGCAGACCGCAATAAAATACATCAGGTACTGTACAATCTGATAGACAACTCATTGAAATATGGAAAAGAAGGTGGAACAACAAAAATTAAGATTTTCCCATTATTTGAGCAGGTTCTTATCGAAATTACAGACGACGGCTATGGCATTGAGGAAAAAAATCTCAGCCGCGTATTTGAACGTTTTTTCCGAACTGACAAAAGCCGATCACGCGATATAGGAGGGTCTGGGTTAGGGTTAGCGATCGTTAAGCACATTGTTGAAGCACATCAGCAAAATGTCAATGTGCGCAGTACGGAAGGTATCGGAACCACTTTTGGATTTACGTTACAAAAAGTACAAGCTGGGAACTAAACAATGATGACACTTTTGTGTTTAAACAAAATCAATGTTAACATTAACTTAACATTAAGGTATTACTTTTGTAAAAATAAATTTAAGATATGTCTTTAAATAGCATTTTTCAGTACTTCGTTCCAAAGGACAAAAAATTCTTCCCTTTGTTTGAACAAGCCGGCAACAATTTGATCGAGATGTCAAAGTTGTTAAAAGATATTGTTAACTCAAGCAATCCTGAGAAGAAAAAAGATTTTACGCGCAAGATGGAAGATTTGGAGCACAAGGGCGACAATATCACACATCAAATTCATTTGGAGTTAGGCAAGAATTTCATCACTCCTTTCGATCGCGAAGATATACACTCTTTGGCAAGTTCATTGGATGATGTGGCCGACTTTATTCATGGCGCTGCCAACAGAATGGACCTTTATAAGGTGGAAAAAGCTACTGAACCAATGATAGAAATTGCGGACTTATTGGTTGAAGCCACTGAACATGTGTCAAAAGCTATTCATGAGCTTAGAGACTTAAAAAACATTCGGAACATTACAGATTCATGCGTGCGTATCAACAGTGTTGAAAACAAAGCAGATTATATCTTTGATAAGGCTGTAGCTGACCTCTTTGAGTTTGAAAAGGATGCAATTTCATTAATTAAACACAAAGAAGTGTTGTCTGCAATGGAAGATGCAACGGATAAGTGTGAGGATGTTGCTAACGTATTAGAAAGCATTCTAGTTAAAAACGCATAATCATTCGATATAAGTGCACAAAAATTCTACGAGATTATGATGTCAACATTACTCGTTGTTGTGATTGTCCTTGCAATTGCTTTTGACTACATCAATGGATTCCATGATGCAGCAAATTCTATTGCGACAGTTGTATCAACAAAAGTTTTAACGCCAGCAATGGCTGTTTTATGGGCTGCAATATTCAACTTTGCCGCTTACTTCTATTTTACAGACCATAAGGTAGCCAATACCATTGCAAAAACAGTATTGGAAGAATACATTACATTAGAAGTAATTTTCGCGGGTTTATTAGCAGCAATTGGCTGGAACTTGTTTACATGGTATTACGGAGTACCATCAAGTTCTTCACATACGCTTATCGGGGGATTCGCGGGATCCGGTATGGCATATGCATTTATTCTGGGCGCAGATCCAATTCATGCTATCAATATTGATGCTACCCTAAAAATTATTGCTTTTATCGTGCTCGCTCCGATCATAGGTATGACGATGTCGGTCATCATTACATTAATTGTGATTAATCTGGCGAAAAACTCCAGACCAAGTGTGGCCGAAAAATGGTTTAAAATATTACAGCTTGTTTCCTCTGCAGCGCTAAGTTTTGCACACGGAGGTAACGACGCTCAGAAAGTCATGGGAATTATCCTGGTCGCCATGGTAGCGGGTGGCTATGTACCAACGACTGAACACATGCCCGAGTGGATTCCATTAACTTGTTACGCGGCTATTGCAGCCGGGACGATGAGTGGTGGATGGAAAATAGTTAAAACAATGGGAACCAAAATCACAAAAGTTACACCATTGGAAGGAGTTTGTGCTGAATCAGCGGGAGCGGTAACATTAGGTATTACAGAACATTTTGGAATTCCGGCCTCTACCACACATACCATTACCGGTGCAATCATAGGTGTTGGTGTCGTTAAACGTGTTTCTGCAGTACGCTGGGGAGTAACAATCAGTTTGTTATGGGCTTGGATATTAACTATTCCGGTTTCAGCTTTATTAGGTGGATTGTCGCTCTTGATCGTACATTATTTGCTTTAGAAAAAAAAACCTTAATTTTTTTCTTAAACGTATTGAAACAAAACAAAAATTTGGTACTTTCGTAGCGGATTTTTGTTTTGTTGTTTCACATTAAATCCTTAATTTAGTACAAAATATAGCGGAAACAAAATATTTAACATAACTTTAAGACTTTGGCACGGCAATTGTACTGTTCCAAGTGTTAATACAAGATAATTAAGTTTGAAAACAATTAAAATTAATAATAACCTTAAAAACAAGAGTATGAACTATTCTACAATTAAAAAAACAGCTGTTGCTGCTACATTAGTTGCCGCTTTAGGTTTTGCTGGTACAGCGCAAGCTCAACAAGTATTCGGTGGTAGATCACAATACAGAACTTGGTCTATCGGAGTGCAAGGTGGTATTACTACACCAAACACAATTCTTCCTGGATCAAATGCTTTTGGACAAAAAGTAGGTTACTTCCAAAACAAAGTTGGTGAATACTACGGATTAACTATTCGTAAACAATTCTCTCACACATTTGGTTTAGAATTAGAAGCAAACCGTGGTAAGATTAAAACTTACAACAAAGCGCTTGACGGATTTAACGGTTTTGAAGCTAATTCTGGTGCAGCTCGCAATGGTGCAGCTAGATCAGCACAAACTGATGTAAACTGGGCAGCAAGCTTGAACGGTGTATTCCAATTGGGTACTATTGATTTCTTGAGAAGAGAAAATGCAGTTAACTTCTATGCTAAAGTGGGTTTGGGAGTTTTAGCCAACAATCCAGTTCAATTTGCGAACGAAGATTTTACTAATGAAGTTTATAACAACAAAGGTAAATGGGGTTCGAAAATTTTTGGAGATCGTGAGAACACTGGTGACCGTGATAACAAATTAACAGCTTTCGTTCCAGTAGGTGTTGGTGCTAAATTTAAATTATCTGAAGTAGTTGCGTTGAACTTAGGTTACACGATGAACTTCACTGATGATAACTTATTGTATGGTCCAGCTCGTACAGATTATAAAGGTAAATTCTCTACAGTAATGGCTGGTTTAGAATTCACTCTAGGTTCAAGAGACAAACAAAACTTGACTTTTGCTAACCCAGTTGCTACAATGTACGATGAGTTGAAAGATCCTTCATTGAGAAATGAAGTTGAAGCATTAAAACAACGTGTAAGCACTTTAGAAGGTACTGTTAACACATTAAGCGCTGATGCTGATGGTGACGGTGTATCTGATAAATTTGATAAATGCCCTGGAACTCCAGCTGGTACTCCAGTAGATGGTTCAGGATGTCCAATCAAATTCCCAGAGCCAGTTGTTAGCTCTACTACTTCTAACGGTTACTATGCTCCAATTCAATTCGAATTTGATAGCTCAGTATTGAAAACTTCATCTTACTCTACATTAGACAAATTGGCTAAAGAGTTACGTGATAACAATGCATCTGTACAATTAGATGGTTATGCATCTGCTGAAGGTTCTGAAGCTTATAACATGACTTTATCTAAAGACCGTGCTAACTCTGTAAAACAATATTTAGTAAATGCTGGTGTTTCTTCATCAAGCATCACTGCTAACGGTTACGGAGAGAAAAACCCAGTTGCATCTAATGCTACTGAAGAAGGTCGCGTTCAAAACCGTCGCGTTGAGATCAAAAAATAATTGTATACAATATATACCATTATAGTAAAAGCCGGCTTTATAGCCGGCTTTTTCATTTTACACGTATTTATCCTTAACTTTGTGAACGATATCCGATTTGTGGAAAATTAGTTCCATCAAATTAGATAAGAAATTAGTATTTTGAATTAAAGAACAGGATACTGATTTTAAACTTTTGAGAATGGAAGAGGATTTTGAATTTGAGAACCCCGAAGAAAGAAAAATCTCGGTGGACAGATATGAGGAAATGCTTCGAAACGAGGATCAGTATTTTTTTGACTCCAAAGCTTTTGAAGGAATTATTGATTACTACGCAGAAAAAAATGATCCTGTAAAGGCGCTACAGGTCGCCGAATTCGCAATCAGTCAGCATCCCTTTGATATTACATTTCTATTGAAACAAGCGCAACTGTTTTCAACGATTCAGCAATATCAGAATGCGCTCGCTGCATTGGATAAAGCGGAACTATTAGAAGCCTCCGAAGGAGATATATTTTTGATCCGTGGTGGTATACTAGGAAGCATTGGAAAATTCGATGATGCCTTGGAACAGCTGTTTAAAGCTCTTCCTCTGTTGGACAACAAGGATGAGGTGTATTTCCATATTGCGATGATATTTCAGGCCCAAATGAATTATGATAAAGCTATAATTTATCTAAAAAAGGCTCTTGAACTCAATATGGATTACCAAGAAGCACTTTATGAACTGGCTTATTGTTATGACGTATTAGATAGACAGGAAGAAAGTATCTCCTTTTATAAGAAATACATAGATTCAGACCCTTACTCCTACTACGCATGGTATAACTTAGGAAATTCATACCATAAGATCAGCCAGTTTGAAGAAGCTTTGGACGCCTATGACTATGCGATATTGATCAAGGATGACTTTTCTTCAGCTTATTTCAATAAGGGAAATGCTCTCGTCAATTTAGATCGCTACCAAGAAGCATTGGATGTCTACAAGCAAACATTTGAATATGAGCAACCCAGTGCTGATACCTATTGCGCAATAGGTGAATGTTATGAAAAACTGGAGCAGATGGAAGAGGCTCGAAACTATTATAAAAAGGCAGTCAAATTAGATGCGGAACTTGCGGATGCCTGGTTTGGCATTGGGGTTACCCTAGATTTCGAAGAACGTTACTTTGAATCGCTGCACTTTTATAAAAAAGCATTGGAATTGGAGGATACAAATCCAGATTACTGGTTTGCCATCGCCGATGCACGATATAAATTACAGCAAATAGACCTAGCAGAGGAAGCCTATAAAAGAGTCGTTAGCTTGAATCCAACGGATATTGATGCATGGCTGGATTATTCCTCAATTCTATTTGAACAAAGTAAAATTGAAGAAGCTATTGATGTGATTTCCGATGCTATCACACAGAATCCGAATGCGGCAGAGTTATACTACCGGGTCGTTGCATATCTATTCGCCAATGGGCAGTATAACGACGCACTGAACTTTTTGGAACTTGGTTTAGCAACTGATCCGGAGAAGTATCATATCCTTTTTGATTATCTCCCACAGCTTCAAGGGAATCAGATTATCATTGAAATTGTAAAAAAATATACAAAGCCGAAAGATTAATATTGTATAGGCACTTTATCCGGTCATCGCCAAAGGATGACCGGATATCAAAATTGAAGCGCCATTCATATTCCAACAACCTAATTTTCCCACTTTAAATGAAAAAACTAGGGCTAATAGGATACCCATTAGGGCATTCTTTTTCAAAAAAATATTATTTAGAAAAATTCCGCCAAGAGCAAATAACCGATGTGGATTATGACTTGTACCCCATCCCTCAGATAGCTGATTTTTCAAAAATTGCCTCCAACAAAGATTTCTATGGTGTGAATGTGACCATTCCCTATAAAATTGAAGTTATGGATTATTTGGACGAGCTTTCGGAAGAGGCCAGCGCAATTCAAGCTGTCAACTGTATTCGAATTAGCCATACAGCAGATGGCGCAACGCAGCTAAAAGGCTACAATACGGATGCTTATGGCTTTGAGGCGTCAATAAGGCCGCTAATTAATCCCCAAGTAGATAAAAAGGCCTTAATTTTAGGTAATGGCGGTGCTGCAAAGGCAGTAATTTATGCGCTGAATCGACTTGGAATAATGCATTCTCTAGTGAGCAGAACCAAGGGCGCAGACCAGTTGACTTATGATGAATTGGATGCTGCTATCCTAGCAGACCATACGGTGATTATTAACTGTTCACCTGTTGGTACTTTTCCCCATACAGAACAATCGCCAAAAATCCCTTACGAATTTTTAAATGAGAACCATCTTTGTTATGACCTCATTTACAACCCCGAGGAAACTACATTTATACAAAAAAGTAAACAAATGGGAGCCAGAATCAAAAATGGATATGAAATGTTGGTCCTTCAAGCCGAAAAGAATTGGGAAATTTGGAATAGTTAATCTTTCCATAGTAAGAAATCAATAAAATCTGTAATTTTACCTCTATGCTTACGATCAAATCATTTACTTTCAATCCATATCAGGAAAATACTTACCTACTATACAACGAGTCAGGAAATGCAATTATCATTGATCCGGGCATGTATGGAGAGCACGAGCAGCAAGAAGTAGTAAGTTTTGTCGCCGACAATAAACTTCAGCCCAAACTTCTATTAAATACACATTGCCATATTGACCATGTTTTAGGAAATAGTTTTGTTTATGAAAGATATGGCTTGTTGCCACAGTTTCATGAAGGAGAAGTACCTATTTTAGTAGCTGTTCAGAATTATGCCCCTCAAATGGGAATCCGATATGACATCTCCCCAATTGGAGAGACATTTTTAAATGACGGCGATACCATTTACTTGGAGAATGACGAACTAGAAGTCATTCTGGCACCGGGTCATTCTCCAGCTCATATTTGTTTCTATTCTGTTCATCAAAAATTTCTGATTGGAGGAGATGTACTCTTCCGCAACAGCATAGGTAGGACGGATCTTCCAGGAGGCAATCACCAACAGCTTTTAGATAGTATAAAATCAAAACTTTATACTTTGCCCGATGATACCGTTGTATATCCTGGGCACGGGCCGTCCACAACGATTGGCTTTGAAAAAAATTCCAATCCCTTTATTCGACAATAAGAGTCATGAATCTGCCCTTCCTATTCGCTAAAAGATATCTTTTTTCCAAGAAATCTGTCAACGCCATTAATATTATTTCATCCATTAGTGTAATCGGTGTAATGGTAAGTAGTGCTGCATTGATTATATTGCTTTCCTCCTTCAATGGAATGGAGCAACTTATTTTGTCTATGTACAGTAAGTTTGCTCCAGAACTCAAGATAGAACCTTCCAAAGGAAAACTTTTCGATACAAAAAGTATAGCTTTTGATGAATTAAGAACAGACCCAAATGTGATTCATTACACTGAAGTTCTACAAGAAAAGGTATTACTGCAATATTCAAATAGACAATTTATTGCCAATATAAAGGGAATTGAGCCGCAATCTCTGAGTAAAACAACCGGAGACAGTATTATTGTAGACGGTCAATATCAGCTTACACACGATTCCATTAACCTGGCCATTCTCGGCGCAAGTGTGCAGGCCAACCTAGGCATTCCATTACAAAAACCTGCTGAGCAGATTCAAGTATATTCCCCGAGAAAAGGGGTAAAGAATTCATCAAACCCTGCTGAGGAGTTCAATATACGGTCGATTACGCCAGGCGCTGTATTGCGTTACCAACAAGATTTCGACAATTTGATCATTACTCCAATCTCATTCGCCCAAGAGGTTCTTGGAGAGTATCAGCGTGTTTCATCAATCGAGTTTTATCTAAAAGATGGCGTAGATATCAATGCGTTCGAGCGGGTATTACAACAGAAAATCGGGCCTGATTATATCGTAAAGAATAGAGAAGAACAAAACCCAACGTTATATAAAAATGTACGCGTAGAACGATGGGTCGTTTTCTTTATATTGACCTTGATTAGTGTTATTGCCATATTTAACATTGTAGGTTCACTAACGATGCTTGTACTAGACAAACAAAAGGATATGACGATTCTGAAAGGCCTTGGCGGTGGTAATGATCTGATTCAACGCATCTTTTTTTATGAAGGCCTTATGATAGCTTTCATAGGTTGTTTGTTAGGGCTATTGATAGGCGCTATATTTAACTATATCCAATCAACTTATGGAATTATTCGTGTAGAAGATGGTGCAAATACGATTATTGACAGTTACCCTATGGTAAGTCAATGGAGCGACTACCTTTTGGTGTTTGTAACGGTAACTGGCATTTCCGCGCTAGTTTCTTACTTTTCTGCTAAAATAAGCGTCAAAGAATTAAGCAAATTAAAGACAACAAATTAATAATTTGAAGTTTTTCGGCTCTTACTCCCCTTAGTAATCTGCTGGATTAAATTACCCCAAGCAAAAGGATTTAACAATGGATTAGCATATCGTTGATTGATGACCTTATTATTCATCGTATTGAAACTCTGTGCATTGTTAATTGATCGCATTTCGTTTCCATCACGCGGTATTACTGCAGCCATTGCAGCTAAAGATTCATAAGATAAGGATCTTCTTACTCTCACAATATTATCTTCGGAAACGTCCAGGTTCATAAAAGCAATATTGAACTCTTCGATACTTGCCCAAGGATATGGGGTAACCATCGGTAGTTCCGTAACGAGATTTTGCATAACGATATTTGCAGTATACTTGTCTCCCTTAACTTCAGGAATGGTGACCACTAAAGGATCAAACCCCACAGATGTAAAACGAATGGTATCTCCGACATGGGCTACAAAAGAAAAGTAACCTTCATTATTTGCGGCAAAAGCTTCATTTCTAAAAGATAAATTGGTGACTGTTGCATAACCTACTGGAAGGCCAGATCCAACGGTTGTGACAATACCGGAATATTGAACAATCTTCTTTTCCTGAGCATGTGATGCGGAAAAGAAAAAAGTCAAAAAGACAATAAGAAATATTGAAACCAGCAACTTCATAGAACAAATTTAAACAAAAGTAGCCGAACTAGCCGTTAAATTGTGTTAAGGGCACAACTAATTAACAGGGGGTAAAGTCGCTTCAGGAGAGTCGGGATCCGTTAAATTAATTGCCTCAACAGCGGTAATTTCAGGAACAGCCTTCCTTATTGCCTGCTCTAAACCAGCTTTAAAGGTCATGATGCTCATTGAACATGAAGCACATGCTCCCAATAATTTTAAACGCACGACATTATCCGCTGTGATCTCTTCGACACTCACATTTCCGCCATCAGTTTCCAAATATGGTCTCAAGGTATCTAATGCTTGCTCAACTTTTTCTTTTAATGTCATACTCTTAATGCTATTCAATGATTGTAATATGTAAAGATAGTCAAATATTTTAAAATGTATATTCTTAGGCCTAACTACCCCCACAAAAACAACAAGTATATGACAATATTTTCATCTCAAGCTCTTCGTCGAGTTAAAGTATGTTAATAAGAAATCTTGTTTTTGCGATCAAAAAATTATTAAACTATATTGCGCAATAAAATTTAATTGATTAGTATAACAAATTCACTTATCTTTGTAAAATGTTTTTAAATAGGCGTATAGCGGCTATCTGTGCCGGCATGATGTTTCTATTGGTATTTACTGGCTGTAAGAGTAAATTTGAGAAATTGCGCGCAAGCAATAATATCGCTCAAAAATACGAAGAGGCTGTAAAACTTTATGAAAAAAAGAAATATACCAAGGCGTTAGTTTTGTTTGATGACTTGCGGACGAAATTCCGCGGACAAGCTGAAGCAGAAAATATTTACTATTATTTGGCATTTGCCAACTACCGTCTGAAAGATTATACGTCAGCTGCATTTCACTTTAAAGATTTTGCTGATGTATATCCCAATAGTGCAAGAGCTGAAGAATGTAGGTTTATGCATGCTTATTGCTATTACTTGGATTCTCCAAGATCAACATTGGACCAAGCAAATACACGAAAGGCAATTGACGCATTACAGCTCTTTGTTAATCTTTATCCCGAATCCGAGCGATCTAAAGAAGCCTCGGATCTTATTCAGAAATTAAGAGATAAGCTAGAGCTTAAAGCTTTTGCCAATGCAAGACTGTATTACGACATGGGGCTTAATGATGATTATAGGGCGGCGGTCATTGCTTTGCAAAATGTCCTAAAAGAATACCCTGATACAAAATATGCAGAAGAAATTGAGTTTTTGACATTAAAGGCTCAATACATCTATGCATCCAAAAGTATCTTCCTGAAACAAGAAAGTAGATTTGATGAAGCTTTGGATTATTACCGTAACTTCGCAAGTAATTTTCCAAACAGCAAACATATGAAAGAGGCAGAATCCCTTCGGGAGAATTCTGAAAAAGGCATTAAAACTGCACTCTCCCAAGTGAAAGAGTATAATAAGGCTCTTGCAGAACAGGAAGTATATATCAAAGAACAAAAGGCGAAAAAAGAACAAGAAAATACCCAAAAAGATGAGTCAAAAAAATAATAATTCAATTCCAAATTCTACAGTTACACGTGACTTGAGACAATTGGACAAAGGCACTGACAATCTCTATGAATCTATTGTAGTTATTTCTAAACGCGCGAACCAAATTGCAGTAGATATTAAAGAAGAATTGAACGGAAAACTTGCAGAGTTTGCAAGTAATAACGATAACTTGGAAGAGGTATTCGAAAACCGCGAGCAAATAGAGATTTCAAAACATTATGAGCGTATGCCAAAGCCCACTTTGGTTGCAATCGATGAATTTTTACACGATAAAGTGTATTACAGAAATCCCTCGAAAGAGCAGGACTAATCCTTAAAAAATGGCTTTAGCTGGGAAAAATATTGTAATTGCTGTATGCGGCAGTATTGCCGCATACAAGATTGCATCCCTCATCCGCATGTTGATAAAAGCAGATGCCCAGATTAACGTTATTATGTCAAAAGAAGCCACGGCCTTTATCACCCCGCTTACGCTTTCTACACTTTCCAAAAAACCAGTGCTTATCGATTATTACCAGCCAAATACTGGGGAATGGAATAATCATGTCGAAATTGCGCTATCTGCTGATTACATTTTAGTCGCTCCTGCAACAGCAAATACCATTTCCAAAATGGCCACTGGATTGTGCGACAACTTGCTAACAGCCGTATATCTATCAGCGAAATGTCCAGTGCTATTCGCTCCGGCGATGGATTTAGATATGTGGAAACATCCCTCTACACAATCTAATATCAAAAAGCTAAGTTCTTACGGCAATATCTTAATTCCTCCAGGAAACGGGGAATTAGCTAGTGGATTAATAGGTGAAGGGCGCATGGCTGAGCCGGAAGAAATACTGGATTTTTTAGTTAAATTTTCAGAGCGAGCGCTCCCTTTATACGGAAAGAAGGCGTTAGTATCTGCTGGCCCTACTTATGAAGCTATAGACCCAGTCCGCTTTATTGGGAATCATTCAAGTGGAAAAATGGGGTATGCCATCGCTGCGCAGCTCAAAGAACTTGGAGCGGATGTCACGCTTGTTTCAGGACCTAGCGCCCTGAAAAGTCCTGAAGGTGTTCTCAAAATTTCAGTGACCTCAGCAGCCGAAATGTTAAGTGCTTGTGAAGAACACTTCCAAGCGGCGGATATTGTTGTGATGAGCGCTGCTGTCGCAGACTACACTCCCATTAATGTAGCCACTCAAAAAATAAAAAAGAAAGAAAACGAATTCTCTATTGAGCTGAAGAAAACAGTAGATATTTTGGCTACTTTAGGAGCTAAAAAGAATGAGCAACAACTGCTCATTGGATTTGCTTTGGAAACCAATAATGAGCTGGAAAATGCCAAAGATAAATTGATTCGAAAAAACCTAGATTTTATCGTTCTCAATTCGATGCAGGATAAAGGAGCAGGCTTTGCGACCGACACTAATAAGGTTACTATAATTGAACGATCAGGTAATATCCATGAGTTTAGCCTAAAATCGAAAGAGGAAGTTGCCGAAGATATTTGTTCAATTATCGTCAGCCTTTCTTAGGGAAAACTTTTATAAGAAAGCACGCCCGAAATGCTATTCGTACAAATCTACAAGCAGATCTTATAAATTTACAATCCGAAGTTCTTTGGGGTAATAGTTATTGATTCGGTTAGGTAATACCTTCATCCAGCCCAATCGTTGGCCTTTAAACCTTGCTATTGTCCACCCTTGAATACCATCAGCAAATGTATCTGCAACGATATTCTCCTTTCTAAGGTAGTTTCGCGCGTCCTCAAGCGATAAGTCTACCGCATTATACTCTACTGCTAAATAATTACTCAAAGCCAATGCATGGCTCGGTATTAGCTCTTTCCTATTGACCTTTCCGACATTAGTTCCTGCATTCTTGAGATAGAGTACATTTTGAAGATATTTTAAATCGTTTTCGTACATTTTTGGAAAAACATATACATCTTCATGATGAAGAAAGGTGTGCAAACTATCACTATTTGAAATCCAATCATTTAAAATCCCTTTGTGCACATCTGACTTTTCGGGTTTAATTCTTTTTCTATTGAACGTTTCCTGTTCACCAACTTTCTTAAGAACAGCAATAAAAAAACCCTCCCCCCCTAATTTATGTGGATAAAACCGATAGCCGTGTCCGCGATGCTTTACAGAGAATGTATGATCAATTCCCCAATTATCTTCAACGTTTATTTCAACAGATTCGAAATCGCCGCTATCCAATAGCCAATCAACGATGTCTTCATTTTCCTCTGATGAATAAGAACAGGTCGAATAGAACAGATAGCCCCCCTCTTTCAAGGCGGTCAAACTTTCAGCCAAAATACGTTTTTGCCTTTCACTACAAAGTTTCACATTAGCTTCAGACCACTCCTCTATGGCATCAGTATCTTTTCTAAACATACCAGATCCAGAGCAAGGTGCATCGACTACCATTAAATCGAAATATCCAGGAAGACGATTAAAGGCAGCAGGATCGTTATTTGTAGTTACTGTGTTCGCATTTCCCCATTTCATTAAGTTATCTTGCAGGATTGTAACCCTTGTTTTAATAATTTCATTTGCAACCAAGAGTGATTCCGGATGTAAGCTACTGTTTAATAAGGTAGACTTTCCTCCTGGTGCGGCGCATAAATCCAACGCCCGAATACTCGCCTCATGTAACTTCAAACTTCGAATGATATGATCGATGAACATGGAAGAAGCATCTTGTGGATAATATGCTCCAGCATGAAATAATGGATCTAACGTAAACACTGGACGATCCTGAAGATAATAAGCCACATTACACCAGGGAACTTGCCCTGCATTAGGAAACGGACAATCTTCTAATTTATTAGGGTTTAGGCGTATTGCTGTCGCCCGAATACCTTCCTCATGTACTTTTATAAATGCGTCTTTATCAAATAACGGATTCACTCCTAATTTTTTCACTAAAGCATTCGGCAGAAAATTACTCATGTTGTCCTCATAGTTTGCGATAAAATTAAGATAAATAAAAATGAAGTCAAAATAAGTGGTAAATTACAAGAAAGCGTAACTTAGCATTATGAAAGAATTCAAGAAATATGCTATTATTCCTGCAACTCCAGAGGAGCTGTATCTCGCATTAACGACTGAAATTACGGCTCGTCTATGGACAGGTGATCTGGTGTCCATAGACGCCACTGTCAATGGAGAATTCTCTTTATGGGACGGAGCTATTACTGGCCGGTTCTTGGAACTACAACCTTCGACAAAAATTGTACAGGAATGGTATTTTGGAGAAACAGACACTCCGTCTATTGTTACACTAAAACTGCATGAACATAAAAGAGGAACGTCCTTAGAAATTAGACAGACAAATATACCCGATGAAGACTTTGAAAACATCTCCGACGGTTGGGAAGATCCTTATATATCGTCATTAATTGATTTTTATACGGAGGAAGGGTAAACTCCCATCCCCCACAATATCTTTTATTAGGTTATTGGCGTTATAAATGACGCCAATAATCTAGTAAACTAAATATCCCCAGCGATTTCCGCTCCAGCTTTTTTTAATAACCTGACTTCATTGTATCTTTTTATATAATCTAAAAACAATTTGTAGCTATATTTTCGCTCAAGTAAGAATTCCTGTAATATGTTAGGTTCATCTTTTATTAATGCTGATCATGACTTTGGCCCTTTGTTTCACATCATGCCCTAAAATATCTTTCACGACATCATTCAATTCAATTATCTCTCCCGAAGAGCGTTCAATTGCTTATCTACTTAATGTACTCATTTTAGAAAAAGGTTATAATTATACATGCTGTTGCTACAATCCATGTGGCTCGGAGCGCGTAAGAATGGGAACGGAATATGGCAGATGGGCCAGCCCCATCTACGGCCATGGAGGTAGTTAAA
>DGIS01000015.1 GCA_002386525.1 Sphingobacterium sp. UBA4616 | reverse complement strand
CTTCCCTTCTTAGTGGTAATTCTTTTTGAATTTCTATTTCTTTTTCATTTTCATGGTCATTTTCGCTTTTTCACCGCCGCCATAATTAAAAGTTTTGGCATTGCTTTCTTTCTTTTGGTGAAATGCTCCTCCACGAGAACTATCTGTCTGGTCTTCTTCCTTATTGACCTTTTTCTTCTTATCGGTGGTCGAGTTATATATGGAAACATCTTCGGGTAGCTCTAATATGTCCATCCTTTTACCAACGGCCTGTTCGATTTTTTTCACCATAGGTAATTCCAGGTCCGTAGCAAAAGTCAGTATTATCGTTTCTTCATTCTCTTCATTCTTGAGGAGGTGATTTAAGAATTGTTCCTTTTCATTTGGTAATTCAAATTGGAAAACGAACGGAATAGCGGAAAGATCGATATCATTTGTGTTTTCTCTCGCAATGATCAATACACGGGATAGACTATTTTCTTTGAAGTCTTCAATGGCTTCATAACCGAAATCGTCGTAAAATAATGGATTGAGTACTGCAATTTCTTCTTTATTGCTGCTGAATAAGTGGCTGGCTAATTTCTGGGCCGTAAGTTTGGTGTTTACAAAAACGACTACTTTCTGAAATACTTCTTTATCTTGCAGCAGATGATTTAATAAATTGATTTTCGTTGTGAAATTAGGGACATGATATACGAGCAAATCCAAGGTGTCAACAGTATCGTTTTCGAGTTCGTCTACCTCTATGACGGCATAATCTTCATTCATAAAATTCTCTACCATGTCATAAAGTTTCTGGTGTTCAACCGTACTGTACACGATATGTTGCACCTTACCACAGCTTTCTGCCAATTCGCGTACGGGTGTTTGCATCCCTTGTTTGATAATCTCTTCTGCATCATCGATAATTAACGTTTGAATTCGATTGAGATTTAATGCTAGTTTAAGATAAATCGCTCTAGCACGATTTGGCGTAGCTACAACAATGTCCTTTCCATCAACTAATTCTCCGATTTCCTCTTCCATACTGCCTGAAGCGCGTAATCCAATGATGCGAAGATCTCTATTTTTGCTTAGTTGGTGGAACTTTTCAACGATTTCGTCGATACGTTCTTCATTTGGCGCCAAGATCAAAAACTTTGGAGCTTCATCTGTTGTGAATTTCAACTTCATCAAGGTGGTTAAAACATAAGTTGTGGTTTTACCAGCTCCTTCAGGAGCGATGGCAATGACATCCTGTCCACCAAGAATTCTGGAAATGCACCTACTCTGAATTTCCTTTAGAGCCAGATAACCGAGTTCAGTCATCGTAGCAGTCAATCTTTTGCTAAGTTTTAGTTTCTCTAACGACACGTATCCTTTAATTTATGTAAGTTACAAAAATACAAATTTAGATCTTACATCAGCTAATGTGCTCCCATTTTTGAAAACAGATTGATAACGATGACTCCAGCGATGATTAAGACCATACCAACAATCGCTGCTGTATCGGGAATCTGTTTAAATAAAAACATACCCACTAGTGTAATCGCTACAATTCCAACTCCTGACCAAATTGCGTAGGATATACCCACAGGTAAATATTTCAGGGTGATACTTAAAAAGTAGAATGCAATGATATACCCAACAATACTGATAATAGTAGGTTTTATCAGGGTAAAGCCTTCAGACTTTTTGAGGAAAGTGGTTGCGAAGATCTCAGCAGCTATAGCAAGAAATAAATAGATATACTTCATTATAGCAAAGGTATGATTTTTTGTTTAGCAAGTCCCGTCTGATTTGCATATCGAGCGCATCCGTTTAACTTGTATGTGCGATAATTTATTGTGTATAAAGCTAAATTTATCTAAGTTTGGACTATTCACTTAGCTAGCTGCAACAATTGATTTTATGGGGTATGTTCAGAATATTTGGTATTCAATTCTAATATTTTTTCTTTTTCTGTGTCCATGTTGTGCTGTATTTGCGCAAGAACAGCTGCAGGAGTTAAAGAAATCGTATTACAATCTTCCTTTAGGAAGCAGAGAGCGGTTTGTACTGACGGGAAAATACGCACAGGCCCTGTATTTTAATAATGAGAAAGCCCTGGCTGGTCAACTACTCCATGACAATATTCAGTTGGCTAGAAACTATCCTGATAAGCAGTATTATGCTTACTTGAATTGTATTGCTGCGATGAATAGTTTTAATGATCATGCTTTTGAAAAATCGAGATTTTATTTGGAACATGCTAAATCTGTGCTTCCGATTGTCAATGAAAATGGAATAAAAGGATATGTATATTACTGTGATGGATGGATTATGACACGGCAGAATAGAGAAGATGAGGCCGTTGCCCAATTTCACAAAGCGATTTCTTATTTAGAGAAGGCACCGCAGACAGAGGCAAATATCGCTCGTAAATTGGCCGTTTATAAAGAACTAACAGCAATCTACGCCAATCAGCGTAATTATGATTTTCAAGAAAAGTATACTTCATTATTGTTGGAAACGGCTAAAGCAGGTGGGAATGTCAATAGCTTATTTGATGCATACATGCAAGCTGGTTATCTGTTTGAAGAACAGTACAGGTTAAATAAAGCGAATTTTGATCTATTGCGTAAAGCTGAACAACACTATCTTGATGCGTATAGCTTGGTGAACAAGAATGATAAACATCTTATCAATCCAACGGATCGAGCCTATGTTTCCGTTAATCTTGCAAATTTATACCACGAGTTTTATTCGGATAGTGGTGTTAAAAAAGCGATAGCCTACGCTAAGCAAGCTTTAGATATCGCTGCTGAAACTGGACAATATGCCATCACGATACCCGCTTATGGTATCCTCGCGGATGAAGCTTTCAAAGCTGGCGCTCGTGATGAAGGTAAGAAATACCTGCAAAAAGCTTTGGATAATCTTAATCGAGAGCCGCATTATGATTATCAGGTGGGGTTAAGTCTATTTAGCAGACTGGCTGAAGTAAGTGTTGAAGAAGGAAAATATAAAGAAGCGTTCAACTATCAAAAAAGCTATATTGATGTATTTGAAAAAGCTTTTAATTCGGATAAACTAGATAAGACCAAACAGCTGGAGCTGAAGTTTGAGCGAGAATTACAGAACCAAAAGTTAATGCGTCTTCGTTTGGAGGGAGAGAAAAAGGAACAGCAGATTAAGTTGATGAAAGCTTTGAATGACAGACAGCATCAACTGGTTGAGAATTTGAAATTGAATGAACTGAATCGTACCCAGCAGCTTAAAGTATTACAACTCGAAAGAGATAAAAAGGAGCAAGATTTGCAATTAAGCCGACTGGAAAATACACAACGTTTACAAGAGCTTGACGTGTCAAAAAAGAAAATTGCTTTTAAGTCGCGAATGAATTCGATTTATATTTGGTTATTTATTAGTTGTTTGGTTGTCATCGTTTTGCTTTTTTACGCCTATTGGCAGCGTTCCAATGCATTGAAACAGCGGGAGCATTTGCATCAATTAGAAATCGAAAAGAAAAATCAGCAACACGCGATTGAAAGCCTGACAGCAATGCTCGCTGGGGAAGAGAAGGAGCGGACGCGCCTTGCCCGTGACCTGCATGATGGGTTGGGTGGTTTACTGTCTAGTACGAAGTTAGGTTTATCGGAGCTTAATAAGGCTACTTTAGAAAAGGAATCCGTACAGGAAGGAATAGATCGAAGCATTGGTCTGTTGGATGGGGCGGTAGATGAACTTCGTCGGCTTGCCCATAACCTTATGCCTGATCTAATTGTGAAATATGGTTTGAAGGAGACTTTAAGAGACTATGCAAGTCGTATGAGCCAGGTTACATGTCTCGTTGAATGCGAATTTCTACAATTTGAATCAACGTTGAGTACTGAACAGGAAATTTCTTTATATCGAATTATTCAGGAATTGGTCAATAACGCATTGAAGCATGCTAGTGCTTCCAATATTTTAATACAGCTTTCTTCACATAATGAGCGTTTACATATCACAATTGAAGATGATGGCAAGGGTTTTGATATAGAAAGTGTCGATTTGCAGCATGCAGCAGGAATGCATAATGTGCGTTCAAGACTTTCGTTTTTAAACGGCGAAATGAAGCTTATGTCTGATTACGGCTCGGGTACTACGATAGAGTTGGAAATACCCATGGTTTAACTTTTAGAAAAATGATAAAAATAGCGATTACAGACGATCATCCCTTGTTGCTTGAAGGATTGAAAAACATTATCAACGCGCATGAAGATTTTGAAGTTGTCGGCATGTATTCTAGCGCAACCGAGCTGTCGAAGAATATTGCTGTAGACATGCCAATGGTACTGCTCCTCGATATTAATCTACCGGACGCTAATGGAATAGATTTAGTTAAAGGCCTGAAAGAGAATAACAATGGTCTGAAAATAATCGCGTTTAGTGTACACAATGAATTTGCTGTCATCAATAGTATTCTAAACGAGGGAGCCGATGCCTATTTACAGAAAAATGCAAATGGCGATGAAATACTGACTGCTATTTCACATGTTATTGTTGGAAAGCGCTATATCTGTGAGAAAACCCAGACTATTTTGAATAAGAAATCGGAGATAGGGCTAAAGCAGGTGCCAAAATTGACACGTCGTGAAAAAGAAGTGCTCAGTTTCGTAGCGAAAGGTATGACAACTAATCAAATTGCTGAATCTCTCTTTATCAGTTCGCACACAGTAGAAAGTCATCGCAAAAATCTAATGGAGAAATTTCAAACGAAGAGCGTTACTGCCGCTGTAAAATCTGCCCTGGAATATGGTTTAATTCGAGAATCTTAAATGGAATTACCAATTCCCTGATTTCAGGGGTGAAAAAAGCGCTATTTGATTGATATTTTTGATCTCGTTATTTTAAATCTCGCTATTTTTAGGTTGAACGTGTCAAACTCCAATATTGAAAACTAAACACATACTTTATGTCAAAAAGGCAAATAGTTTCATTAGCTGAATTGTAGGATTTTTATACTGAGTTTGCTTCAGCCATAAATAGTGTGGTATAGGTTTCTGTTGGCGTATCCAACGCGATAGATTTAATTCATTGGAAGACTAGGGTTCCCTTTTGACGGGTATTAGATAGGCAACTCACACTTATAGATTGAATCGATATGATAAAAAAGACAATAGTTTGGACGATAGGGATTGTTATACTTTTGATAATTACCGTATGGGGAATATACATACTCAGGCAGCAAGAGTCTTACAAATCATTGGTCCATAAAGAAAGTAAAGCATTATTAACGGTATCATTGGATGATATTTTGTTGAATCAGTTTTTTAATAAATGGAAGATATCACAAAAAGAAAGTTTGAATTTCGGCAAAAGGCTAAGTAAACTTCAAGATAATGGCATTGACATTAAAGCGAATGTCTTTCTTTTTACTTTGGAGGAACATCCAAAAAATTTTTATGCTTTTTTTCAGCTAAAGGATAAACAGCAATTCTTATTTTTTCTAAAAGAAGTCATACAAGTAGATTCTATCGAAAGAGGCGCCGATTCCGGGATGACGTATGCGTATGATCGGGCGAATAAAATGGCATTTTTGTGTAGAGGAAATGATTTATTGATTGGTGTAGGTTTTGATCTTGATGATAAGAAGGAAGAGATGCTGCAGCTCATTCAATCAAAAGGCGATATGGTGACTATCAAACAATTTATCGCCGATCCGAGCACACTTACCGGCCAATCGGTACGTTATAGTGATTTATCCACTAACAATTATGTTGAATTCACATTGAAAGGTGATCAAGTTGATGTTTATGGTGAATTTACCTCAAAAAATTGGAACTTTCCGAAAGAGTTCATTGTCAGGGAACTTGCATCGACACAATATATTGCAAAAGCTTGGGTCAATATCCCTACGAATCAACTGAAAAATAAACTAAAACAAGCGTTTGCAGAATTTCCGATGATGACCGATTCTCTTATCACACATTTGGACGGTAGTTATATTGATATTGAAATATTAAAAAATAAGGTAACTCAGACGGATACTATTGTCAATTATGCGGTTGATGAGAATTTCGAAACGGTCGAAGAGAAAACGCTATATAACACACTTGTTCCAGAAGTAAGAATTACCATGGGGGGTGATAGTAACCTCAACAAGTTTCTGCCAGATAAGCTGTTCTACCAATGGTTTAAAAAGCAAGATAGGGGATTCAGTATGTTGTCGACATCGCAAGACGTAAACAGACTAAACGGGAACTATAAGAAGACTGATGAGTTATCTCATGTTGCGATTCATCTGGCGGACTGGCCAAATGAAGTCAAAGTGTCGCCTATTTTAGGACTGAAAACCCTTGTTTCAGATCTCATCCTTAGTCTAAAAGTCGTAAAACAGGATCGATTGGTTCTGGAAGGTACTCTAAAAGACTATTCGCATTAAAACGTATAAAGGACAAACTTTCTCGACTACTTAATGGTTTGTTGTTGAGATAAAACGCGAAAATATGGATATCAGAACTAAGAGTAGCAGTAAAATAAAAACGTATTGGCGAATTTTGAAAAGTACTGTTGCGGGATTTCTCAATGAAGATTCAATGAAGTACAGTGCGTCACTATCTTATTATACGGTTTTCTCGATCGGTCCAATATTCGTTCTAATCATTGCCTTGGCTGGAATTTTTTATGGAGAGGATGCCATCGAGGGGAGGGTGTTTATGGAGTTACGCGGTTTTGTGGGGAATAGTGCTGCTAAGCAGATTCAGGAGGTTATTCAGAATTTACAATTGTCAGGAAAGTCAAATCTGGCATTGCTGATCAGTGGCGTTACCTTAGTTTTAGCGGCAACAACAGTTTTTGGGGATATCCAAAATTCCATCAACAAGATTTGGCACGTACGCGCGAAGCCAAAGAAAGGTTGGTTAAAATTAGTTCAGGACAGACTTTTGTCTTCATCATTGGTTATAGGATTGGGATTCTTACTGGTCGTTACACTTATTGTTAATGGTGTGATTTTGGCTTTAACGGATCAGCTGCAGCGTTACTTTCCAGATATGACAGTTATGTTAGTGAACGGGATTAACTTTGGTTTATCCTTTGGAACTATTTTTCTTTTGTTCAGTGTCATATTTAAAATACTGCCGGATGTCAATATTCATTGGAGAACGGTTCGTGCTGGGGCTTTATTTACCTCAATTTTATTTGTGGTAGGCAGGTACTTAATCGGGGTGTATTTAGAACATTCGGCTACACAAGATACTTATGGTGCAGCGGGCTCGTTTGTGTTGATCTTGTTATGGGTTTATTATACAGCCGCGATCCTGTATTTTGGTGCTATTTATACCAGAGAATATGCGACAGTAATGGGTATTCCAATAGAACCTTCGCCATATGCTGTTCATGTCGAAACTCAGGAAATCGAACGAGATGTTGCTGAAATTCCTCCAGCTCCACTAACGCAACAAGAACAAACTATAGTGATAGAGGAAGTTCCAAAGTATCCAAAAAAATAATAGCTGTTGAATAGAAATACTTCTATATACGCTGAGCAAAATGGGACGAAGCGTATATGCAAGAAACTTTATTCAAATGACGAGAACTATTTAAATTCGATGCGATAATCAAAAGTGAATTCGCTAAAATAGCAACCAATGTGGTTTCCCCGCCTGCGGGGGACACCACATTGGTTCTTTTATTTTATTAACTTAGGAAGTCAGTCCATTTTTGTTCAGATTCTGCTGAAGCAAGTACAGTTGCTAAAAACTTCATGCCCCGGACACCATCACTTACGGTCGGGAAGTCAGTCTCTTCTTCTGTAGGAACTTTACCTTCCATGGACGCTAAAAGTGTAGTTGCAAAATTTCTATAGATATTGGCAAATGCTTCAATATATCCTTCTGGGTGTCCAGCAGGTAAGCGTATATTATGTTGTGCAAGTGGCGAAAGGTATGGTTGGCCCGCTCTAAAAAGCTGAGTCGGCTGATCGATATGTTTGACGATTAGTGTATTGGCATCTTGTTGGTTCCATTCTAAACCGCCTTCCTCACCATATACTCTAATTTTTAAGGCATTTTCTTCTCCGGCAGCGACCTGCGAGGCAGATAACACTCCTGATGCACCGTTTTCAAATCGAAGTAAAATATTGCCGTCGTCTTCCAGTTTTCTCCCGTCGACGAAAGTTTGTAAGTCGGCACACATTTTAGTTATTTTCAGACCTGAGATATATTCTGCTAAATGTGCCGCGTGCGTTCCGATATCACCCATACATCCGCTTTTTCCACTTTTTTCGGGATCTGTGCGCCAGAATGCTAGTGAGAGGCCGTTTTCGATGAGTTTACTGAGCCAACCTTGTGGGTACTCAACCATAATCTTTCTGATTGGCCCTAGTCGACCTTCCTTCACCAGTTGACGGGCCTGTTTTACCATTGGATAAGCGGAGTATGTATATGTCACACAAAGGGTTAATCCTGTTTCCTCCACTTTTTCTTGAAGTAAACGTGCTTGTTCAAGTGTTAAAGTCATCGGTTTTTCGAGGACGACATGAAAGCCATGGTCTAAAGCCATCATCGCCGGTTCAAAATGAGCAAAGTTAGGGGTGACGATGCTGACGAAGTCCATGCGTTCTTGCGCAGGGCGCTTGCTTTCTTGGAAGATCATTTCCTGATAACTTCCATAACTTCTTTCTTTTGGAAGTCCCAAAAGTAATCCAGATTCTTTTGCAACAATAGGATCAGAGTTTAGCGCTCCACAACATAATTCAATATGGCCGTCGATTCCGGCAGCCATACGGTGAACAGCACCAATAAAAGCATTTTTTCCTCCGCCTATCATACCCATTTTAAGTTTTGTAGTGCTCATAAAGTTAAATTTATAATGACGAGATCATTTATTTTACAAACCCAATAGTTTGCGATTGAGGCTATCATTTGTTTCTACTGCCGCGAAATTATCGAATGCCTTATCGGTAACCCGTATAATGTAGTCTTTAATTTGGAGGGCACCTTCCCGAGCACCATCTTCAGCATTTTTAAATGCGCACTCCCATTCGAGTACAGCCCAGCCTTTAAAATCATACTGTGTAAGTTTGGTAAATATGGCTTTAAAGTCAACTTGTCCATCGCCAATTGATCTAAATCTACCAGCTCTAGCTTGCCAGTTCTGGTAGCCACCATAAACACCCTGACGGCCAGAAGGTGTAAATTCAGCATCTTTAACATGAAACATCTTAATTCGCTCGTGATAGATGTCAATAAATTCGAGGTAATTGAGGCATTGAAGGACAAAATGGGAGGGATCATAAAGGATGTTTGCCCGTTTGTGATTATTTACGTTCTCGAGAAACAGGTCGAAAGTAAAACCATCGTGCAGGTCCTCGCCCGGATGTAATTCATAACAGAGATCGACATCATACTGCTCGCATTCATCGAGTATGGGTAACCATAATTTGGCAAGTTCCGCAAATCCTGTTTCAATCAGGTTGGCTGGTCTTTGTGGCCAAGGGTATATAAATGGCCACAATAATGCGCCACTAAAGGTTGCTAATGCTTTCAGGCCAAGATTGTGAGAAGCCTGTACGGCATATTTTAATTGTTGTATGGCCCACTGTTGTCGGGCTTGAGGATCCTGATGCACCTGCTGTGGTGCAAAGGCATCAAAGAGATCATCAAAACTTGGGTTTACAGCGATTAGTTGCCCTTGAAGATGGGTTGAGAGTTCAGTGATTTCCAATCCATAGGACTGTACTTTAGCTTTTATGTCGAGTGCATAGCTTTTATCGCACGCTGCTTTTTCCAGATCAATAAAACGAGCATCTAAGGTTGGCAACTGAATACCTTTATAGCCGAGCGCTGAGGCCCATTGGCAGATATTTTCTAAGGAATTAAACGGGGGTTCATCGCCGATAAATTGTGCGAGAAAGATGGCAGGACCTTTAATTGTTGTCATATTTATTATGTTTAGAAAAGACCATATCTCAGACTGAAAAGATTTATATTCTGATTAGTTTGAAGCAATGATTTAGTCTCTAGTTTATACTATTATAATCTGGTTATTCAAGTTACGTACTTGTTTAATACAATATTACAAAAATTCGCAACCGGTTGCAATTAAATCAAAAAAAAACCTTAAACTTATTTAGGGAGTCTATTCTACTTTGGTGGTGGAGCGGATAAGCCCTCTGTGCAGGGTAAGTTTACCGACAAATTTTGCAATGTTTTATGTTGGAAAATAACTCATTTTGAAAAGGGAGTTTTCCAACAAGTAATAACCAATTAAACCAACTACAACTACATGGCTAATAATGTATATGATGCTATTGTCATCGGGTCTGGAATCACTGGTGGCTGGGCAGCGAAGGAACTAACAGAGCGGGGCCTTAAAACCATAATGTTAGAAAGAGGACGCAATATTGAACATATTAAAGATTATCCATCCCCCAACAAAGATCCATGGGATTTTCCGCATAGTGGCCGTGTACCATTGGATATTGCGCAGCACTATTTGCCATTTGGAATTAGAAATCAATGGATAAACGAAGGAAATATTGATTTTTGGACCAATGAAACTGAAAGTCCATATAAGGAAATAAAACCCTTTAATTGGTTCAGAGGTTATCAGGTTGGAGGGCGGTCGCTTATGTGGGGGCGGCAGAGTTATCGTTTGTCAGATATTGATTTTGAGGCTAATAGCAAAGATGGTTACGGTATAGATTGGCCTGTACGTTATCGCGAAATAGCACCCTGGTACAGTTACGTTGAGAAATTTGCCGGCATCTCTGGTAATAAAGACGGAATAGCAGTGCTGCCCGACGGTGACTTTATGCCGCCGATGGATATGAACGTTGTGGAAAAAGATCTTGCTGCACGACTGAAATTGCATTACCAAGGCAAACGGCATTTTATAATTGGTAGGGTCGCCAACATAACAGTTCCGCATCATAACCGCATTAATTGCCAATACCAAAATAAATGCTGGCTTGGCTGTAATTTTGGCGCTTATTTTAGCACACAATCTGCAACATTACCTGCTGCGATGAAGACAGGGAAATTAACGTTACGTCCATTTGCCATCGTAAAGAATATTATTTATGACCCTGATACGCAGCGAGCTAAGGGAGTAGAAATAGTAGATGCGGAAACGAATCAGACGTATGAATATTTTGCCAAAATTGTTTTTGTATGTGCGTCGACTTTAAATTCCACCTGGTTATTAATGAATTCCGCTACTAATATATGGGAACATGGTCTCGGAAGTAGCAGTGGGGAGCTGGGGCATAATTTAATGGATCACATGTTAAATAGTGGTGCTGGCGGAAGCGTAGAGGGATTTGAAGACAAATATATTTTTGGACGAAGGGCTAATGGATTATATGTTCCCCGATTCGTTAATGTTCCCGGAGATCGTAAGAAGAGAGATTATGTTCGTGGTTTTGGCTATCAGGGCGGTGCTTCAAGGCCACAATGGACGGGTGAGGTGGACAATATGAGCGTGGGCGGGGCCTGGAAAGATGCTATTACTGAGCCTGGCGGCTGGAAAATCGGATTCACTGCTTTCGGGGAAATACTGCCATACCACGATAATAGAGTCGTATTGGATTCGTCTATTCGTGATAAATGGGGACTTCCTGTATTAGCAATAGATGCAACGATCAAGGAGAACGAGCGGAAGATAAGACGCGATGCCAGTAATGAAATGGTGGAAATGTTAACATCAATTGGTGTCAAAGATGTAAAGACCTACGATAATGGGTTCAGTATGGGGCAGGGAATTCACGAAATGGGCACAGCACGAATGGGCAATGATCCAAAAACATCCGTACTGAACAAATTTAATCAAGTATGGGATGCAAAAAATGTTTTTGTGACAGATGGGGCATTTATGACTTCTTCATCATGTGTGAATCCATCACTAACATATATGGCATTTACCGCAAGGGCGGTAGATTTTGCCGTCAATGAGCTAAAAAAAGGAAATCTTTAATATTTTCAAATTCTAACGCCCCCGTTAGCTTAATTGACTGCGGGGTCAATTAGCGAAATGGTTAAACTCATAAACTTTAAAAGATTTTTGTTATCAAAGATTAGCGTTGTAAAATGCGTTCCCGTTTTCATGGTCAGGCTGGTACCGCCAGGGTAAGCGCTTCCATCATCAAGCTTCTTCTGTTTGACTTCGTGACGACTGAATTTTGAGAGCGCCTCCTGGAGGGTTGTTTTGTTCATTGCTAGATCGAAAGGTAGCCCCTCTACAACCAAAAACTTATCTTCAGGAATATCAAAAAAAAGTTCAATAACAGTTTTATCATCGCCGTAATTGCTATACAGTTCTAAACCAGATTTAGTGATCCATTTTGCATACTTTTCCTCATTGGCATCTTCATAAAACTCCGTTTTGACATCCAACGCCGTAGCAATTTTATCCACTGTCTGCGGAAATATAAATTCTCGATTTTTATTTAACATGGTCCGTAGATCCACTCTGTTTTGGGCAAAAGCAGTTGTCGCAAGCAGTAAAAGAATCATGTTTAATGCGAAGCCTTTTATTTTTATCATCATCTTGTTGTGTATTTGAAGTTTTGTATTTCAATGCAATTAAAATAATTAAACGGATAAAAATATACAATAGTATGCTATATCTTTTTTTTAAAATCCACTAGACGTTCACCTATGGAAATTCAGATCGCTAATGGGATCGTATTCTATTATTTAATGTAACCCCAAAAGTGAATATAATAGGTCTTTTTTATTGCTGGCAATAGGAATAATTTTTCCATTCGAAAGCTGAACGATATTTCCATTTAGCGACTGAATATAATCTGTATTGACAATGAATGCTCTGTGAATTCGAAAGAAACTGGAATTGTGTAAAATTTCTTCCATGGCTTTCAAGGTAGATAATGTCTGATTCGTACCATTAAGCGTGACAATGGTCAAGTAATTTCCCTGAGCCTCGATATAAACAATATCCTTTAGCATTAATCTGATAAACTTACTTTCACTTTTTATGAAAATGCGATCTGTTTTTACAGCACTGTTTTTTAGCTTTTTAAGTGTATCTAGTTGTTCCTTTACTCTGTTTACAGCTTTTAAAAACCGATCGAAACGAACCGGTTTAATTAGGTAATCCGCGGCTCCTTTTTCAAATCCGTCAATGGCAAAATGCCGATGTGCTGTGATAAAAATAAAGATGGGTTGCTGCGCTAGGGTTTCCAATAGGTCTAAGCCCGTCAACTTGGGCATTTCAATATCACTAAACACCAAATCAATGGGATTATCTTGCAAGAAGCTCATGGCCTCGACTGGCTTTCCGAATGTTTTTCTCAGTTCCAGAAAGGGTATTTGATTGACGAAATCCGTAATGAGTTCAATTCCTAAAGGCTCGTCATCAATGACGATGCAGCTATACTTTTCAATCATGCTGTAATGTGATATTTAATACAACTTTAAATTCACCGCCAGTATCTGTGATTTGGAGATCGCTCTTTGTCGGATAAATGAGATGGAGACGTTTTCTTAAATTTTTAATACCGATACCTTTAGACGGAGCTATTTTTGTTCTATCTAAATTATCATAGTCATTTTTAATTTCAAAAATAAATTGATCTTTGGTAATGCTAATAAAAAGTTGGACAAATGAGTCCTCTCCATTTTTAAGTCCGTATTTAAAGGCGTTTTCGATTAGATTAAATGTCAATAATGGCGCAATTGTTAGGCAAGCAGCATACTGTCGGCCTTCGATTTTCAATACAATTTTATAGGTTTGCGGATGCCGCATTTTTTCCAGTGAGAAGTAATTCTCAATAAAATCGAGCTCTTTGCTTAAGGAGACATATTCTGTATCCGAGTCATATAACGTATATCCCATTATTTCCGATAAATTTAAAACAACCTCCGGCGCTGTTGGATCTTTTTTCATGGTCAAACGATAGAGATTATTAAGCGTATTGAATAGAAAATGTGGATTAAGTTGAGCTTTCAGAAAGTCTTTTTCTACTTGGATGTTTTCCAGTGACAACTTTAACTTCTGCTCTTGAATTCGCATCCTGTCTTTGTTTATTCTTCTCATATCAATTAATATTTTGGTAAAGAAAAAAGGAGACATCGAATAGATAGCAGATAATGCATTTAATGTAATCACCTTGAAACTGAAAACCGACCAAAGATTCGGAATGAAGTTTTTTTCTTTGCCCATTAATGGGTATAAATTAGATAGGTCATAACCGTATTTGTAGGCTAGTACATAAAAAAGATTATTAATAAATAACCAAATAAAAATACATACCGGCGATGCTACAAACGGTACTATCCATAATTTTGAATTTCGCGCATAGGGTATGATCCAATAGAAAAAGAGATAAAATACAACAAGTGATGAAATCAGGACGCGGATCGATAAAAATAAGGATTGATTTGGCGGAATTGCTAACACATAGTAGTAGTTGCAGAACAGGAGCACCGTAAATAAGAACCACATACCAAAATGTAACATGATTCGAACACTCGGCGTATAAAATGTTTCAATATCCTTTGTTTTAACGAATGGATCTACCTGAGCGATAAATTTGGCAAGCTTATACTTTTTCATTGACCCTTATTTATTTTAATTTAGTAGCTCGTTGAGCTGCAAAGATAAAAATTGTTAACATTTATAATCTTCCGTTTTCCTCCATATTACTAGATTCCATTTTTTTCGCCTTAAACGCCGTGCCTTTTTTGAAATTATATAGTAAGGAGATGGAGCAAACCCGTGATTGTTCTTTGTGACTTATCCAAATTTTAGTATCGTTGAAATAGCTTGTTGCTGTATAGTTATTCGTATAAAAGATATCACTGATGCTTGCCTTGGCCACCAATTTATCTTTAATAAACTTTTTCTGGATCCCTAAATCTACCGACCCTATGGCTTTAGTTACAATATTTCCAATTAACATTTGAGGTGTATAGAATGCGTTTATATTAATACTATAGCCTTTGCCACATTTAATTTCCTGTTCAGTCTGTACGAGGAAAGAGGCTTTTTTTAAATTAAAGTTTGGAGAAGTGGAGCGGGTATGTGTGAACAGAATGGTATTCGTGCTTGACCAGAAGGGCAAGAAGTTTACCGGCACACTGATGGTAGCGGTCCATACCTTTTGAGTACCGACGTTGTCTTTAATGACGGTCAATAGCTCTTCTTGTGCCTGGTTGCGTATGATTTGTGATATGGCATTTTTTGTCTGTGAATAATTTAATGCACTATAGTACTTTTCCTTCCACAACCCACCAATTTCTATTGAATTTGTAAATTGTGGTCTCAAATAGGGGTTTCCTGTTTGCACGGAATAATTATCTATATAATATTTATATGGATTCAAATCAAAGTATGAAGGACGTCTAATTCTTCGATTGTAGGAAAAAGTAAGGTAGTTGCTTCCTTCCATATTTAGATCTTTCTTCAGAAAGATGCTTGGAAACCAATTAAAATAATGTTGTGAAAGATCTGCCTGCTGTGCTCCCCAAAGTCGTCCCTGAACGATGGATTTCTCGCCTCTAAGCCCCAATTGATAATCAATTTTTGCCCATTTTCCCGTGTAATTTGCGTAGGTTGCATAAATTCTTTCTTTATAAGCGAATTCGAAATCGAGCGCTGGACTTGGTGTCCAATGTTGATCGAAGACCTGATAATTATTGGTGTTTATGATATCTGTCGCTGTAGACTTTAAGCCAATAGATAAATTTTTTCCGTTTTTTACTATCCAGTTGTATTTCGCTTCGCCCGTAAATATTTTTGCTGTACTTGGATAATCTAATCTAAACAACGTATCGCTAATAACGCTACCAGTTGCATTCCAATCCGTGCTGTTGCTGATACTATTTCCAGTGCGTTTATTATGCGTATAATCGGCGATTATAGTGACTTTAGAGTGTAAACTGTCTGTTTCCCTAGCATAATTGAATCCAAGGTTTTGATAATTGGATTTCGATTCGGAAGGAAAACTGCCCGACGAAATGATATTTTTAGCTGGATCTTCGTAGCGCACTGTCGCACGGGCGACGGAGGGCCCCGTAAAATTACTGTATTGGTCCGTGTAGGCTAATCCGAAAGATTCCCTTTTCGAACGATCATATGTCACAACTGTTCTTATTCGGCTATTGTTGTTTGTTTGTGTATTGTCTGTTGTTTGACTGTATAGACCATTATTGGAAAAGTTTCTCTGCTGTTTTAGTTCTTCATAGGATTTAGCGTGAGCGTAAGCATAGCTTGCGGTTAAACCAATTTTGCCCTTTCGATAATTTAAAGCGGTGTAAGGATTGTATGAGGCATATTTTCCGAGGCCTAGTCCATAGTCATTACCGATATAGCCATTGATTCCTTGCTTATCATTTTTCTTCAAAATAATATTAATTATGCCACCGCTGCCTTCTGCATCAAATTCCGCTGAGGGATGCGCCATGATTTCAATGCTTTGGATATCACTGGAACGTAATGACTGAAGGTAATTCTTAAGATCGCTTCCTGCCAGATTAATACTTTTTCCGTCTACAAGAATGCGTGTGCCCATTATGCCGTTAATTGAAATTTGGCCGTTATTGACAAACACTCCTGGTGCTATTTTAAGCAAATCTAATGCTGATTTTCCAACAGCATTGGCTGTTTGCCCCACATTCATGATGAGGCGGTCGATTTTTCGCTGTATGACCGGTCTGCGATGGTTTACCGTTACTTCATCTAGCACGAGGTTGGTTAAGCGTGATTTGGGAACTACAAATGCCATGGTTTCATTCGATTCCTTAATATCGATTTTTTGCTGCATTTTGAGTATTTTTTCAATATGAACTGAAGCGAGGTAAGTTCCTTTTTCGTTGATGAATAACTGAAAGTTGCCATACTCATCGGCTATTTTCTCTATTGATGTATCTTTCATTGCATGTAATGGCTGAAAGGAAACGGTCGCGTAGGGGACTGGATTTCCAGATTGATCGGAGACCTTTCCGATGACTGTGCTTTGAGCGAATAGCAAACTGTTAGTGAAAAATGTGATAAGAGTTACTACTATTAATTTGTTCATAAGTTTCGAATAATTACCCAAAGCTATATTCAACGATGTTTTTATTCAATTTTTTGGGATATATATTGGTTTTTTCGGGACGAAAGGAGTAAATTTAATGATAAGCTATTTTGAAATCTAAAGCTTTAGTTTTGATAATAGGGCAAAGCTTTAGAAATAATTGCCTCGAAAACAAATTGATGTATTGAACAGTTATAAATTAAGTGTACTTTCACAGCGTTTTTTAATAATGAAAGATTTCCATTCTTTATGATCACAACCAAATATTTCAACTATAGGCAAATATTCAATTTAGCAGGGGCACATTTGATATGGCTTACACTTTGGTGCTCGCTCGTGGCGGTTATCTATTATTTTTTTAACTGGCAGTGGATGATAATTCCATGGGTTCCCTTGGCATTGATCGGGACGGCTGAAGCATTCTACGTTGGTTTTAAAAACAATCAGGCCTATGATCGACTTTGGGAAGCCCGAAAAATTTGGGGTTCAATTGTTAATTCTAGCCGGTCATTTACAGCCATGTTATATGCCTTTAACACCGAAAATGGTGATTCTACCGATTTAGTAGAACGGAGAAAAAGGATTGCTTACCGTCATATTGCCTGGCTGTATACGTTGAGGGAGCAATTGTTGGTCCCAACGGAATGGGAGCACATTAGTTTGAAAAAATATATTGGTTCTATGAATGTTAAAAGAAACAGACTTATAAAGGCTGGTTTTCCTGATTACAGTAGGACATCTATTTTTTTGAATAAATATCTTTCTACTGCGGAATTCAATGCACAGCGTCAATACAAAAACTTTGCTACATATTTGATTTCCCAACAAGCTAGGGAAGTAAATGCCTTGAAAAATGATAAGGTCATCTCTGATTTCAATCAAACTCAATTACAGAACTGTTTAAACCAATTTTATGATTATCAGGGGCAGGCAGAGAGAATCAAAAAATTTCCTTCGCCGCGGCAATTTGCGAGTACAGCATTTGTGTTCAATGTTATTCTTATCATTCTGCTTCCGTTGGGTTTAGTGAATGAATTTGCAAAATTGGGAGATTGGGGTATATGGACGAGTATTCCGTTTTGTGTGGTCATAGGATGGATTTATATTGTGATGGAACTGGTGGGTGACTACACCGAAAATCCTTTTGGAGGACTGATGTTTGATATACCGATGCTATCGATCTGTAGAACCATTGAGATTGATATGTTGCAGATCATAGGAGACGAAGATATTCCAGAACCTATTGCTTCAAAAAATGGAGTTTTAGTTTAAGTTTCTACAGCATTATAGCTATGGTATTTTTGACTTCGGCGATCATAAATGAGCTATGCGTGCTTGCGATATGTTTTAGACTGGTCAATTTTGTTAACATAAAATTACGATAGTCTGCCATGTCCTGCACACATATTTTTAATATATAGTCGAAATCTCCACTCACATGAAAGCATTCTGTTACTTCCTGAAGGTTCATCACATCTTTTTCAAAATGTAGGATAAATTCTTTTTTATGTTGCACTAATTTAACGTGACATAATACCAAGAAATCTTTGGCTATTTTGTGTTTATCAAGTACTGCAACATATCCTTTAATAATTCCCGTATTTTCGAGTTTACGTACACGTTCGTAGACTGCTGTTGCTGATAAGTTAAGTTTGTGGGATAGCTCTTTGGTTGTTTGTTTTGCGTCTTGTTGTAGGAAGAGCAGTAATTTTCGGTCAATTTCGTCGAAATGCATAGATTTATTTTTGGTTTAATGATTCTTTTTTTTAATCAGGTAGATTTTTTCACTAACTATTCTTTATATAATAGATTTATACTCTAATATAGCTATAATTTATTGTAATATAATTTAAAATTCCTCAATTTTAAAGATAAAAACATGGAAGATTTTAACGCAGCAAATGAAATTCAAGATTTGCAATATTTTGGTGAGTTTGGAGGTGTGAATCCGTCGATATCGGACAGTTCTACTTATACATTTCTTTCGGCTAAAACGATGTTTGATACGTTCGAAGGAAATGGGGAAGGCTGTTATCTTTATTCGAGACATTCATCTCCAATGAATTTATACTTAGCGCAGGCATTGGCAAAAATGGAAAATACCGCTGCAGCTAATGTAACATCTTCTGGGATGGGAGCCATAACTACGGTTCTCTTACAGCTCTGTAAAAGTGGCGACCATATTATTTCAAGTAGGACAATCTATGGGGGAACGTATGCTTTCCTCAAAAATTTTCTCCCACCTTTCCAAATTGAGACGACATTCTTGGATATTGATGATTTCGAAGCATTAGAAAATTCGATAAGACCCAATACAAAAATTTTGTACTGTGAAAGTGTGAGCAATCCGTTGTTGCGTGTGGCGGATCTGAGAAGGTTATCGACTCTCTGTAAAAAGTATAAGCTAAAATTGATTGTTGACAACACCTTTTCTCCTTTGTCAATTTCACCGATACGGTTGGGTGCTGATATTGTCATTCATAGCTTAACAAAGTTTATCAACGGTAGCAGCGATAGCGTTGGTGGTGTGTATTGTGCAAGTCAGGAATTTATCGACGAAACCAAAAACGTGAATAGCGGAGCTTGCATGTTGATGGGACCAACAATGGACAGCCTACGCTCGGCGAGTATACTGAAGAATTTGCGCACACTTCATATACGGATGAAACAACATAGCTATAACGCCCTCTATTTAGCCGAGCGGTTTGAGCAAGATGGATTGAAGATTTCTTACCCTGGACTGAATTCTCACCCCAATCATGAGTTAATGAAGAGCATGATGCATGAGGCGTATGGATTTGGTGGTTTAATGACGGTGGACGTGGAAACGACTGAGAGAGCTAATGAGCTGATGGAGTTGATGCAGGCTGAGAATTTAGGATATCTTGCTGTGAGTTTAGGTTTTTACAAGACACTATTTTCCTGCTCGGGTAGTTCGACCTCATCTGAAATCCCTGAGCAGGAACGTTTAACGATGGGGATTTCAGATGGATTGATCAGATTCTCGATTGGTTTAGATGACGATATTGAGCGGACTTATAGGAAAATGAGGGCATGTATGCAAAAAGTTGGCATATTGTAATGATCATCACTTAGAAAAACTTTAAGACATTATGTCATGTTTTGAATGCATGGAAGGAAATTTCGCTATCAAATGGGGTTGAAATAGAATCAATTGTCACGAGCACATCAGTATTTCGAGCGTAAGCTGCTAGAGGTGCAACGATATATCTTTTGGCATATCATTAGCGGTTCAACATATGTATTTCGTACAATATGGCAAAAAGACTTCTATTCATTTTATTCCTATTCATCGTAGGGGATTTCTATTTTTTTCAGGCTTTCATTACCGTTGCTAAAAGTTCAGTTTTTCACAGCATATATTGGTGTCTGGATTTATTGTTGCTTCTTGGAGTTTTCGCTCTATTTTTCTTGCGGAAGGCAGGTTATGAAATCCAGCGGTCAGCGACCAGTTTGATTACGGCATTTTTGATTGTTTTTATACCTAAATTGATCGCTATTCCATTTTTGCTCCTCGAAGATCTTACGCGTATTTTCCGCTCTTATCCGCCGCGTAGTGTTCTTTTGAGCGAGATCGTCCTACTCTGTGCGGTGCTCATGCTACTGATTATTTTTTTCGGGCTAACGAGAGGTCGTTATTTTTATAGAGTACGAGAAGAAATTGTGAGTTTTCCAGATCTCCCGGAGGCGTTTAACGGCTTTAAAATTACGCAACTATCAGATATCCATTCCGGGAGTTTATCCGATATGAAAAGAGTGCGTAAAGGTATTGAGTTAGCGAATGCTCAGAACAGTGATCTTGTATTGTTTACTGGCGATTTGGTCAATAATAGGGCTTCTGAAATGGAGCCATGGGTTTCAGAATTTAATCGGTTGCAAGCTCCTTTCGGCAAGTTTTCAGTTCTTGGAAATCACGATTATGGGGATTATGTGCAATGGGATAGTGTCGAGTCAAAAATTTCAAACCTGAATAGACTTAAGGAAATTCACCATGAAATGGGATTTAAATTATTACTGAATGAATCAATAGCAATTGAAAAGCAAGGAGATCGTATTTCTCTCATTGGCGTTGAAAATTGGGGTAAAGGTGGATTTCATCAGTACGGCGATCTTGCTAAGGCTACTATTGGATTGAATAAGGATACTTTCAAAATTTTGATGTCTCATGATCCTTCCCATTGGGATCATGTTACCTTGGCTCACGATCAACATGTCCATTTAACCCTCGCTGGGCATACACATGGTATGCAGTTTGGGATCGAATTGTTTGGATTTAAATGGAGTCCAATTCAATATTTCTACAAACAGTGGGCGGGGCTGTATCAAAAGCACGGGAAATATCTCTATGTCAATCGTGGATTTGGTTTTCACGGTTTGAGAGGTCGAATAGGGGTATGGCCTGAAATCACTGTTGTTACCTTGAGAAAAAGCGATTAGACGCAATAGATAGTCAAAAAAACGCTAGTAAGATATGCGTTCTAATAGGCTCATATCTTACTAATGGAAATATTACTGACGACCTCAAAATCTGACATTCGATAATCGTCGTCAAAGAATAACCCATTTATATACCGTTGTATGGGGTAGAATAAATCTGCGGGCGCGTTACCGAAAAAGGTTTTAAAATCATTCGGAATAGAATACAATTTATTGTATTGACCTTTCCCCAAGCTGATACCACCGATTTTTTTCAAATAACCGGTTATTTTGTGTTTATGTTGATCAGAAAATATTTCTGTTGTTTCGACAAAATAATCTTCAATATAAAAATTACGGATGTCCTGAAGTTTGAGGGCACTTTTTGGGTCTGGTTTAATGCGTCTAGCGTAGGAGACATCCACTAAAGTGCAGCTGGCTTTTTGTACCTTTGAAACATCAATAAAATACCCTTCATCAACCATCAGATGTTTACTATCTTTATATATGCCTAGCAGCATCTCATTGATCTCCCGGTCGGAGTAATCCGATATATTAGAAGATCTTCCTAACTTCTCAAATGCAAGGCCACTATTACTCCAATGTTTTCTAATTCTATTAAGCTCGTGCTGTTGAAAAGTTTTTATTTTCTCCATAAATACTTTGTATAATTTATCTTTAGGAATTTTAAAGATAAATCTAAAACTTCACTTTCGTTAATTTTCAAGGACGTTAAGTGTAATTTGAAACAAATCTAATTTAACAGAATCCACGTTTCATACGTTTAAAAAATATTAACGATCGAATTTCAGTGTATTTGGAGACTAGAAACAGTCTTATTAAGGGCATTTTATTGAGCCGCTACGCTGCAACAGCTATTTTGTTCCTTTAATCTGTATATCCAATGTGAACTCGTCGTCTATTGCTCGGTTGCCTAAATCGGAGAAGAAACTCGCAGAACGATACTGTATATCAAAATCCAAACGATTTACTTTTACGCCGACAGCTTCTGCGGCTAGACCATCTACCGTCGTGGTGACTTTTGCCGGAAATGATATTGATTTTGTTTTATTCTTGATCGTAAGATTACCTGTTATGATTGGGTTTGCTTTGCTATTGTCAACTTTACTGATGACAAATTTCGCGGTGGGATAGCTCGGGACATTAAAGAAATCTTCATTTTTTAAATGTCCCGTCAATTTGGGAGCATCAGTACACGCCATGGAATTCATATCTATTGTAAAGTTACCGGCTATGATTTTTCCTTTATCGGTTTGTATGCTGCCTTCTTGTAGATTTATAATTCCTACATGTCCACCGACGACTTTTTTGGCGCTCCATTTGATCTTCGAAGATTGGGTATTCACCTTGTAATCGATTTTTTGGGCAAAAGCCATAGATGTAAAGCAAAGAACAGCCAGCGTTAAATTGATTCTTTTCATTGAAATGATTTATATGTACTCAAATATACACGGTCTTTTGCTTAATGTATATGTTGAAACTTACTTTTTTGTTTGTCGAATGTCAATATTCCAATTCGGCTTCTTCATTCATCAGCATGACCTATTAACTTTACACCAGTTAAATGAGGATCGAAATCATTTTCGTATCCAAATGTGGTCTATAAAAAAAGATGATATGATTAAATCGAAAGGTTATGCGGCAAAAGACAGTACTTCTCCACTTGAATACTGGGAATTTGAAAGAAGGGAGCTGGGTGCGAACGATGTATTAATAGATATCTTGTATAGTGGAATCTGTCATTCAGATATTCATCAAGTGCATGATGAATGGGGCGGTACACACTACCCGATTGTACCAGGGCATGAGATTGTCGGCCGCATTAGTGCGGTTGGTGCTGAGGTAACTAAATTTAAAAAAGGTGATCTCGCCGGTGTAGGCTGCATGGTTGCCTCGTGCGGTACTTGCGAAAACTGTAAAGCAGATCAACAACAATTTTGCTCAGAAAAGAAGACCGTCTGGACCTATAATAGCAAAGATGTAATGCATGATCACAGCTATACATTTGGTGGTTACAGCAATAATATTGTAGCGGACGCAAATTTCGTGCTTCATGTGCCAGAATCGTTGGATATTAAAAAAGTTGCCCCATTGCTTTGCGCCGGGATTACAACATATTCTCCATTAAAAAGATGGAATGTCAGCAAAGGCCATAAAGTTGGTGTATTGGGACTAGGTGGATTAGGGCATATGGCTGTCAAGATTGCGGTAGCGATGGGGGCAGAAGTTACCATGATTAGTCATTCGCCACGTAAAAAAGACGATGCGGCTTTGCTTGGCGCGCATAAGTTTTTAAATACGCACGAGGCCAATGAGATCAACGAGTTTTCGTCGTATTTTGATTTCATTATTGATACAGTATCGGCTCCTCACGATTACAACCTCTATTTGGCCCTGCTGAAAACCAAAGGGGTTTACATTTGTGTTGGAATTCCTGCTGCTCCTATGGAGATTAATGGCCGGTCCATTATGGGGGGCAATAAGGTCCTAACGGCGTCCAGTATTGGCGGAATACAAGAAACTCAGGATATGCTCGATTTTTGTGCAGAGCATAATATTCTGCCCGAGACAGAAATGATCGATATTGACTATGTCAATGAGGCTTACCAAAGGGTATTGGACAGTGATGTTAAATATCGATTTGTAATAGACATGTCATCTATCGAAAAGTAAGATATATAAGGGTCGACTCTCATTAGAGTGACCCTTTTTTCTACCCATCATTCGTTACTCCTCCACCGGCGAATGTTCGTTTTCCGCTAGAGTATTGCCCCAGATGCCTAATTGGAGCTTCGTTGTTTTATTAGTTCTTAAAACAGAGAATTCTTAAATTCTTCTTCCGGAATTATGCTCCTTATATTGCATTGGAAGATTGTTTTGTGTACGCCAGTGCTATGTTTTCCGAATTCGTTTTATGACAATTTTATGTGACAGGTTTTTGCGCGAGCGCGCTTCTAATAATGTAACTTTAATTTCTACACAGCGGTGTGATCCAGTTTTTTTAATAAATGGAACAATAAATAAATTGAATGAAAAAGATAGAAATACAACACACAGATTTGCAGATAGCACCACTAAATTTCGGTGGAAATGTTTTTGGATGGACGCTGAACGAACAACAGTCGTTTGAGATTTTAGACCAATTTGTAGGCGCAGGATTTAATTTTATTGATACGGCGGATACCTATTCGTGGTGGGTAAATGGCATAGGGGGGCAATCCGAGGAAATAATTGGTAAATGGTTGAAGAGCCGTGGCAATCGACAGGATATGGTAATTGCTACGAAAGTTGGCTCAGAAACTCAAGAGCATGGTTACGATATTTCAAAAAAACATATTTTAAAATCTGCTGATGATTCTTTGAGACGATTGGGAGTAGATCATATTGATTTGTACTACACTCATTTTGATGATAAGTTAACACCAGTGGAAGAGACACTATCGGCCTATGATGAACTAATTAAAGCGGGTAAGGTTCGATATATTGCAGCATCTAATTTGTCGCCAACAAGATTGATTGAAAGCTTTGATGCTGCCGAGAAGAATGGTTTACCAAAATATGTGGCCTTGCAACCACATTACAATCTCGTTGAAAGATCAAGTTTTGAAACAGATTACGCTCCATTGGTCGAAAAGTATGGTTTAAGTGTATTTCCCTATTGGTCACTTGCGGCTGGTTTTTTGACTGGTAAATACCGAACAGAAGCTGACTTCGACAATACTACTCGCGGCGGTGGGATAAAGAAGTATTTCGACAATAAAGGAAAAGCTGTCCTTAAAGCGTTAGACTCGATTGCTGAAAAACATGGAGTACAGCAGGCTACTGTCGCATTAGCTTGGTTATTGGCCAAACCGTTGATCACAGCACCAATCGTAAGTGCTACAAGTGCGACCCAATTGGAAACATTATTTGCTGCTCCAACGCTTAAATTGGATACAGAAGATATTCAATTGTTGAATGAAGTGAGTAAATGATAACTCTCGGTTTTATCTTTTAAGAACGCTTTGGTTCCCAAGTAATTTTTAAAATCTCCATCCTTCGTGGAGATTTTTTTATTTACTGCTGGGGTTGCAACAAATTAGCCAAGTAGCTATTTACCAATAATATTGCAGTTTGTTTTAATAAACACTATAACTGATTATAGTTTTATTTAACTTCGGATTTTCAATTTTAATATGGATTTTAATGCGCTATTTTCGAAAAAAAATGCCCTTGATCGTCTTTCGGAAAAGGATATCTTACAGACCCATGACTATCTTGAGTTTGTAAAAGCTTTTTCGCGGATCACCTACCAAAGTATTTACCTGATAGATTATCAAAGTAAAGGCTTTGAATACGTTTCTGATAATCCTCTTTTTTTAGCTGGTTTGACTGCTATGGAAGTAATGGAAATGGGATATGCTTTTTATGAGAAATATGTTCCTGCTGATGATTTTAACATGCTTATCAACATCAACGAAGCGGGGTTTGCCTTTTATGAAAAAATACCCATTGAAGAGAGAAAATTATACGTTATATCTTATGATTTTCAAATACAAAATGCTCCAAATAGACCAGTTTTGATTAATCATAAGTTGACGCCTGTCTTTTTAACAGAGGAGGGAAAAATATGGAAAGCCATTTGTATTGTTTCGTTATCCACCAATGTTTCTTCAGGGAATGTAGTGATCGAGAAACTTCATACTGATTTATTATGGGAACTAGATCTGTTAACAGGAAAATGGAAATCCCGAAATAAGATAAATCTCACAGCGCGCGAAATAGAAATATTGCGCTTTTATCATCGTGGACTTAGTATTCATGAAACATCCGAACGAATTTTCGTTTCCATCGATACGGTGAAATTTCACCGGCGGAAATTGTTTGAAAAACTAGGGGTAAGTAATATGAATGAGGCACTCGTCATTGCACTGAACAATCGGTTATTGTAATGATGAATGGAGTTGTGATCTCCAAAATAGTTTAATCGTGCCTCTTTATGAGGCACGATTAAACTATTTTTTTACCAGCAGTGGCAGATATTTCTCATAGCCTTCTTCTTTCATTTTATCCTTTGGAATAAATCGGAGTGAAGCACTGTTTATACAATATCTCAATCCTCCTTTATCAGCCGGACCATCATTGAAAACGTGTCCAAGATGTGCATCTCCCGTTTTGCTACGGACCTCAGTTCTGCGCATTCCATAGGAATTGTCAGATAGCTCGTCAATGATACCATCACTGATCGGCTTGGAAAAGCTCGGCCATCCGCATCCAGATTCAAATTTATCAGTAGAAACAAATAGTGGTTCTCCAGTGGTAATATCGACATAGATACCCTCTCTAAATTCATCATTATATTCATTGTCGAATGCACGTTCAGTCGCGGCATTTTGTGTCACATCATATTGCAATGGTGTAAGTACTTTCTTTAGCGTCTCTTTATCAGCTTTTTTGTAGGTTTTCTCGTTGTCCTGTATCACTTTTTGCGGATTTGCTTTGCGAGCCAGCTCAAATAAATCAGGGCTTATGTGGCAGTAACCGCCGGGGTTTTTGTCCAGATATTTTTGATGGTAGGCTTCAGCATCATAAAAATTCTGTAAAGGCTCTACTTCTACGACTATTTCTTTTGGATATTGACTTGCCAGTGCGGCTACGCGTTCTTTGATAATAGGGGCGTCACTTGTATTGGTATAATATATACCCGTGCGATATTGTGTGCCAATGTCATTACCCTGTTTGTTCAGTGAAGTGGGATCGATCGTTTTGAAGAAAAGGTCGATTAGTAGGTTGAGATCTACAATTTGAGGATCGTAGTTCACCTTAACGGTTTCAGTAAAGCCAGTTGTTCCAGTGGAAACTTGTGTATAAGAAGGATTTTGAAGGTTTCCATTGGCATAGCCAACCTCGGTTGCGGTAACGCCACGGACTTGTTTAAAAAAATGTTCGGTTCCCCAAAAACAACCGCCTGCGAAATAAATTACGTGATCTGTTTGATTTATAGTATTCATAGTTATCTGTTTTGTCAATTTTAAATCATTCCCCTTTTGCGAAAAACACACCTTAACAATTAGAAATACACCAAAGGCTATCGTAAGGAGGGTTATGAAGTGTTTCATGAGTATGAGTCGTAAGTTGTGAAACAAAATTGTCTGTTATTTATAGTGAACAAAGACCGTACCTGTATGTAGTAGTATATTATTGGATTTTCATTTGTATAGATTCTATGTGCTCTTTTTACAATTGTAAGACTAAGCATATCAATTCACGCTAAACTCTGACAAAATGATAGTAAAGAATAGATTTACTCGCAGCATAGTTGGCAGGTCATTTCAATTACATCTTCGATGTTGGTTCTTATCGACGTTCGAAGTGTATGCCGTATTCCCTTCTAAGCAGTTGGTTTTTCTACTAACAGCATGAGGGTAATTCTACCTTAGTTTGGGTAATATGAGCTGGAGAGGAGGGTAGTCCAACGCTAAAAATGGATCCTTTATTAGGTATGCTTTGAATGTTTACAATGCCCTTATTTCTCTCAATCAGATCCTTGCACAATACAAGTCCAACACCCGATCCAGGTTCATGTTCAGTTCCAAAGGACTTTTGCTGAATCTCATTAAATAGCGCGGCAGATTTCAACGGATTTATACCTATACCTTCATCCTGAATATGGATATGTGTATAGAGATCGTCCACACTAATGTAAATGTTGATATTCCCATTAACATAACTAAATTTTATCGCATTACTGATCAAGTTGCGCAAAATGATTGTCGTATGATCTCTATTGGCAATTATTTGTGTATCTGGAGGTATATCCAAGTTGATTTTGAGTTGTTTAGCTTGCGCATTATCATTGAAGCTTTTAATAATGTGTTGGATAATGGGTTTAATCAATAGTTTTGATGTGCTACAGTTCATGCCTTGCATATTGCTGCTGCCCCATTGCAGTAGGTCATCTAACGCCTGATTCTGTTGCGCGATCTGTTGATAGATTTGCTGAATATATTCCTGTGACGTGGTACTGTCTAGCATTTGGTTACGAAACATAAATACCAGTGCTTCAAGGTTGGCAAAAGGGCTTTTGATGTCGTGAGCAATAATCGAAAATATTTTTTCCTTGTCGCGATTCATAGATTCTAAATTAAGGCGCTGCTGTTCGATCTTTTTCATATTCTTATAGATGATATCAAGAAAAAAGTTGACCGCAACCACGATAAAAGCAAGCGCATTGATAATATTGAACACAGATCTTGATCTCGGAACTTGCTGGCTTAGTGGAAGTATATCGGGTAGCAGATATAAAAGTGAAATTAGAAAAGCTATCGTAATACAAAGGACTATATGAACCTTTCGGTTTTCATACATCAACATCGCGACGATCAATGTGCACAATAAAAAATATTCTCCACCATTTCTATAGAGCAGAGCTCCTGCGAAGAAAAATACAGAATTACTTGTTAATAATGTGGCCTTAGCGATGTTGTATTTCCCGTAATATTGAAGGACAAGCACTGTAAAGGCACATGTTGAATTGGAAAAATTAATCGCAGATAAAATATAGCGTTGATCGATAAGATTAAGGATTGCAAAGAAAATTGTTGGAAATAAACATAACAATGCAATCAGATTGATCATGTACACGCGTTTTAAATCGATGTATGACATGCCAGGATGTGCACCAATATGGGAAAATAGTTTCCAATATTTACGAAATTTATTCATAAAGACGCGTCGGATTAACTTATAATGTCTTAATATTCAAAATTAACATAAATCAGGAGTTCAACAATGATTTTTCAATATTTCATTGTTTCTATACTACGCTATTTGTCTCCCATATTGATTGCAGATAATCCTTAATCTAGCCGCTGTTAATAATTAATCTTGTGATGGTAATTTTTCAGCCATTCTTAATACGCCCCAAAATCAGCAAGATGCGAATAGAAGAAATCGCCCCAAGAGCTGGTAGATTCTATTTTAAGATAACGCGTGCTAATTGATTCGTTGAGATCGACATTAATCCAAGAACCTGAAACTTTTGTCAATTGTGCTGTTTTGATTAGGGTCCAGGTCGTACCGTTTACACTTGAATAGATATTGACATCTTTCATTGCTCCATTTAAATTATCGCGATTACGAAATGCAAGCCCCTTAATAGTGCGTAGATCTCCCATATTCACGGAGAAGAAATGTGGTTGGGGTGTTTGGGTTGATGACCATGGGGTATGCCAAACAGTGCTTCGGTTCATATCCAGGACATTACTCGCTGTTGATCCAGGCTCATTGCTGTCGCTTCCGACGATGGACCAACCTGTCGTCGGCAATAGTTTATAAGTAACAACTTTGGATAGATCGGGGATATTGTTGGTAAAGTTATAGGCGTAACGTGTAGTTGTACGAACACCATTGATGTGCATAAAGCCAATTCTCATTTCATAATTGCCTGTGAGGTCATAAAAATCAGCGAGTGGACATTCGAATCTAAAGCTATCCTGACCGATGATTTTTGTCGCCCAATGTACGGCATCATAATCGTTGTTCCCACCGAAGGGTTCTCTATCATGCCAAACAACAATATCATTGACAGGCTTGTTCGCTGTAAATTTTCCGGATATGATAATTGTATTGTTTGTAAAGCTCGAAGACAAAGATATAATTTCTGCTGATGCAGATGCATACCAATCACTTCTAGTCACAGAACTGAATACTTGACTATTATTAAATGTCGCTGCAGTGCTACTTGTCAGGGAGGTTGTTGAGATTCCATACGTGGAATTTCCTGAGCCCATTAAGGCTGTGCCTAAAGTTGGTGCCAATGTCTTATTCATTCTGTTGTGGCTGGCATTCAAGCCATGACCCAATTCGTGAATCATACCACCAATCCATACCGTTGCCTTCCACCCAATATCGCCGCCAATTCCCAAATTTTTAGCGTCAAGATTTACATAGTCCAATGCATAACAACTAGTACCCGTACCATAGAATGGAGGGCCGCCTGGATTTGCAGGATCGGTGTTGTAAGTCGGAATAATAATCAGGTTATGCTCGCTCTTCTTTGCTGATGGATTTTGACCAAAATAGGCATCTACCTCAGTTTTTACTGCTCCGTTGCCCCCAGAATAAGGGTAAGTTGCTTTTCCAAATTGCCCAGTAATGTAATGAATATTTATTAGCGTGTCATTGACTAGATCTAAACCAAAAGATTTTCGGCCAAATCCCTCACGGTCCATATTATTGGCAAACATATTTTGCGCATCCAATAGAATTCTGCTTAAACGTTTTCGGAAATTGGGAATAGAATCCACATCATTGGGAACGAAATAGATCACGTTCAGTTTGTAAGGGTTGCTGTTCCACTCATTGATCACGGTTGCTGTTGAGTTTTTTGCTTTTAGAGTGCCGACGCTCTCTGTTGTGTTTATCAAAGTTTTGCTACAAGACGCAGTAAGTAGAGCGAGGGAAGCTACTATTAGATTTAAAAATTTTCTCATAATGGTTTATATTGTGTATCAATAAATATAAATGAAAGGTCTTTTATTTCGGTGTAAGAAAATGAAGTTTTCTTACAATCAGTTTAGTCAATCGATTGATTAGTCAAGTTTGAGAATTGTTTTGTAACATTTTAAATTTCTGTCAATGAATTGACTTAACCAGGGATTTGAAAAAAAATGGGACAGAAATTGAGCTATTTACTTGGTAGTAAGTTTTCAGGATAGATTTTAATCACTATAGGCAACCAGGCCACTTTGCTTGCTATTTGCGAGGTGGAGAATCGGGATTAATCGCTTAACGTCAGCATCCATTTCTAATCCCTTATCGGAAATAAGTTGAAGAATCTGTTTAGTCATAACGGTATCGAGCCTGAAGTCCGTATGATAGTCAAACTGCTGAGCAATTATTCCTTTTTGCTGAAGTCTGTTGAAAGTTTTGAAGTCGAGTCGTCCAGCAAATTCTAGCCCTATCTTTTCGGGGAAATCTGGTTTCATCTGATAATCCGCTATTGTGTAAAAGTCTAACATATCAGTATTTTTTATTTTTCCAACCCGACCGACTTATATATCGAGCGTTAAGGTATTAAAACAACAAAAGCTAATCGAAAGATTAGCTTTTGTTTGTGATCCCGCTGGGATTCGAACCCAGGACCCATACATTAAAAGTGTATTGCTCTACCAGCTGAGCTACGGAATCGTACTTCGTTTTAGAACTATTGTTCGTTGTTTGAAGTGATGCAAAAGTAGGGCTTTAATCCTATTCCTGCAAATGTTTTTGGCTTAAAATCACGTTTAAACAGATAATAACCTGATTTTAAGTCGAAAAAATTAATCGTTTTCCAAATCCATGATTTCTTCTGCCAACTGTTCCCAGCTTTCCTGAAATTGTATCAATAATGCTTTCGCCGAGTTATATGAGCGCGTAGTGTCCTGTAATTTAGCGGCATCCGAATAAACCGCTTCATCGGCAAGCTTTGACTCTAATGTTTTGACCAAAATTTCCTGTTCTTCTATTTTTTGTTCAAATGATGTGAGTTCTTTATTCTTTTTGCTCAATAAACGCGTTTTATCTTCCGTAAGCGGTTGCTTTTCTTTCTTTGCTTTCGGTTCTTCCTTGGCTTTCTTCTCCGTCTTACCTTCAGGTTTGACAATCCGTTTTGCCGCCCATTCTTCATATTCCTGGTATGTACCGGGGTACTCTTTGATTTGTTTATCTTCTATGTACCAGATTTTATTCGCGACATTATCCAAGAAATAACGGTCGTGGGATACGACAATAAATGTGCCTTCGTATTGTTGTAAAGCCTGGATCAGAATGTTGACCGACTGCATATCCAAATGGTTGGTAGGCTCATCGAGTGCCAAGAAGTTGGCATCTGCCGTTAATGCTTTAGCAAGCGCCACACGTGATTTCTCGCCTCCAGAAAGGACTTTAATTTTCTTGAAGGCATCATCACCTGTAAAAAGAAAACAGCCTAGGATAGAACGTAATTCAGTCTCTGTATGTTTTGGTGCAAAGGCTTGTAATTCTGCAAGGATGGAATTCTCTAGGTGTAAGGCCTCAAGCTGGTGTTGCGCAAAAAATGTTTGCGACACATTATGGCCTTGCTCTGCCTTTCCTTCAAACTCGTGATCCGCGTCAGCCACAATGCGTAATAGTGTCGATTTACCTTTACCATTGGCACCAATCAAAGCGATTTTATCACCCTTTTCAATAATTGCTGAGGTGTTTTTTAATATCTCTAGGTTAGGGTAGGACTTGGAGATATTTTCCAAAGTAACGACATGGCGACCGGAAGGTTTTGAAAATTTAAAACTAAAGTTTACCGTTGGATTATCATCATCCACGTCGTCAATTCTTTCTAAGCGATCCAAAGCCTTGATGCGTGACTGAGCCATTTTTGCTTTCGATGCCTTGGCTCGAAAGCGCTCAATTAAGCGTTCTTCCTGTTTTATTTTTGCCTGTTGGTTTTTGAATTGATTAGCCTGAAGTTCATTTCGTAGTTCTTTTTCTTCAAGGTAAAAACTGTAGTTACCTGCATAAAGTGTTAATTTCCCTTTACGCGATTCGACCGTTTTCTTGATGATACGGTCTAGAAAATATCTATCATGGGAAACAATCACAATGGCACCATCGAACGCCTGAAGATAGTTTTCAAGCCATTTAATCGACGGTAAGTCCATGTGGTTGGTAGGCTCATCAAGCAATAAAATATCCGGAGTCTGTAAAAGGATACGGGCTAGCATGACCCGCATTCGCCAACCCCCGGAGAACGTAGCTAGCGGTCTTTTTTGCTCTGCTTCAGAAAAGCCAAGACCCGCTAGAATTTCATGAGCTTTAAATTCAATGTTATACCCATCTAGCGCTTCGAATTCTACCTGTTTATCACTCAATTTATTCAGAATATCATCGGAGTAGTCTGTTTCTAATTTACTAAGTAACTCTTCGATTTCGGTATGTAATTGATTTTGGCGTTCGAAAGCTTCCATTGCAACATGCAAAATGCTTTTGTCAGAATGGTAAGATAATAAATCCTGGTTTAAATAGCCAATCTTCAGATCTTTCGCCATAGAAATCGATCCTGATGTCGGTGTGTATTGACCTACAATAAGCCGAAGCAAAGTAGATTTACCTGTACCATTAGCGCCGATCAGGCCAACTTTATCTCCTGGTTTGATATGCCAGTTTGCTTCATCATATAGGGCGCGAGATCCTATTTCAAATGTTAAATTATTTATTGATATCATTTCAACTGCAAAAGTACAAAAGTAATGAATATTTCTTCTTGTTTGAGTAACTTTGCGATTATGTATAAATTAGTCAAGCCTATATTCTTTACAATGAATCCCGAGACGGCTCACCACAAAGTGACCGGAGGATTAAATGTTTTCTCAAAAATTTGGGGTGCAAAACAACTATTGAATGCTTTTTTTACAGTCGAAGATCCACGTTTGGAGCGCGAAGTTTTTGGGTTGAAGTTTAAAAACCCCGTAGGTCTTGCAGCAGGATTTGATAAAAATGCGGAGTATATCGCTGATATGGCTAATTTGGGATTTGGTTTTATTGAAATTGGAACAGTAACTCCTAAACCGCAACCCGGTAATGATAAACCTAGAATGTTTCGTCTGGTACCGGATGAGGCCCTGATCAATAGGATGGGATTCAACAATCAGGGGGCTGATGTCGCTGCGAATAGATTAAAAAACTTGACAGATCGTCAGGGGTTATTGATTGGAGGGAATATCGGGAAGAATAAACTTACGCCTAATGAAGACGCAGTCAATGATTATATCTATTGTTTCAATGCACTATTTGACCATGTGGATTATTTTGTCGTAAACGTCAGTTCTCCCAACACGCCTGGTCTACGCGATTTACAGGAAAAGGAACCGCTAAAACACATCCTGAACACCTTGCAGGAATTGAATAACAACAAATTAACTCCGAAGCCTATTCTACTTAAAATCGCTCCCGATTTAACAAACAGTCAATTGGATGATATCGTGGAGATTGTTATGGAAACGCAGATTGCTGGCGTTATTGCAACCAATACCACCGTCTCAAGAGATGGATTAAAGAGTGCAACGGCATTAACAAAGGAAGCGGGTGGAGTGAGCGGACGTCCTTTGACCAAAAGATCTACGGAAGTTATTCGATACCTAAGTCAAAAATCGAATAAGGCTTTTCCAATTATTGGTGTTGGTGGGATTCATTCGGCTAAAGACGCAATTGAAAAATTAGATGCAGGTGCTAGCCTTGTTCAGGTTTACACGGGCTTTATTTATGAAGGACCTGGTTTGATCGCCAATATTTGTAAGGGTATATTGCAGACAGGAAGGTAATAATGACGATGGCAGCTGATTTTGATCTGAAAGATTTTTTGGATAAGAAAGTTGAGGAATATAACCAACCTAATTTTATACCCAATGACCCGATAGTTATTCCACATCAATTTTCTGCCAAGCAGGATATTGAGATCATGGGTTTCCTGGCTTCAATTATGGCTTGGGGCCAAAGGAAGACGATCATCAATAAATGCAAGGAGCTTATTGATCGAATGGATGGTTCACCGTACGACTATATTATGAATCATCAAGAGCAAGATCTAAAAAGTTTGCTGGGGTTTAAACACCGTACATTTAATGACACGGATATTCTTTACTTCATTGAATTCTTCAAATATCATTATGGTCATTTTGAATCTTTAGAAGATGCTTTTCTGGTAGGACAGGAGCACAATAAGCGTATTGATGTGGAACTGGCGCTTAATGCATTTAAAATGTATTTTTTTTCACTGCCGGACTATCCCTATCGCACACGTAAGCATATAAGTAGCCCAGCACAGAAATCTACCGTTAAAAGGATTAATATGTTTTTACGTTGGATGGTTAGGCAGGATGACAAAGGCGTGGATTTTGGTATCTGGAAGCGCCTTTCACCAAAAGATCTGATCTGCCCTTGTGATGTTCATGTGGAGCGTGTAGCGCGAAAATTTGGTTTGATTACACTTGATAAAGTCAATTGGAAGACAGCGCAGGAGTTAACAGCAAACTTACGTTTACTTGATCCTTCGGATCCCGTCAAATATGATTTTGCCTTATTTGGTCTGGGAGTAGAAAGGGAGCTATAATAAGAAAGCCTGTATTTAATACAGGCTTTCTTATTATATGCCACTTCTCATCAAATAAATCAGAATAGCTGTCTTTCATCAGTATAGCGGACAGCAGTTCATTTAGGGGAAAGACTTTTCATTTAAATGATCGATCTTAATCAGTAAATCAACCAATCGATTGGAATAACCAAATTCATTATCGTACCAACCCACCACTTTGACCAAGCCCCCAACAATAGAAGTGAGTTGAGCATCAAAAACACAGGAATATGGGTTATTGATAATATCAACTGAAACGATTGGATCCTCTGTGTAATACAGCACTTCCTTCAATTCATTTTCGGCTGCCCATCGAAAGGCCTTATTAATTTCTTCAACTGTGGTGTGTTTTTCAAGGGTGCAAGTAAAGTCCGTTAATGATCCATTTAGTACGGGTACACGTATTCCAGCGCCGCCGAGCTTATTCTGTAAATGGGGAAAAACGTTGGTGATTGCTTTAGCCGCACCTGTTGTTGTTGGAATGATTGCAGATGACGCTGCTCGCGCTCTCCGTAAATCTTTATGTGGTGCGTCATGAAGATTTTGATCACCCGTCATGGAGTGCACCGTGGTAATATAGCCATCTTTTATGCCCCAATGGTCATCTAAAATTTTTACTAAGGGAGCAACATTATTGGTCGTGCAAGAGGCATTGGATAAAATGGATGCCGAAAGATCGATAGTCCGATCATTGATGCCGAGTACCACTGTCGGAATATCCTTGTCTTGTGCCGGTGCTGAGATAATTACTTTTTTTGCACCTGCTTCTAAATGTAAAGCTGACTTGGCACGTGTCGTAAAATGCCCTGTTGATTCTATCACAACATCGATACCTAATTCTCTCCACGGTAGCGTCGAAGGATCTTTTTGATTGGTAACAAGGATAGCTTTGCCATTGATAATGATGTGATTTTCATCGTGAGACACAGTGCCGTAAAAAGGGCCGTGCACCGAATCATATTTAAATAAATGGGCAAGCGTCTTTGTATCTGTCAAATCATTTATTGCAATGATTTTTAGCTCATCAGAAGCTCCGCGAAGAAAAATATTACGCAATGTATTTCTGCCGATACGACCGAATCCGTTGATTGCTATGTTGAGCATTTCAGATTATTTATGAAATTGGCTTATTGCTTCGTTGATATTTTTTTCGCCCTCCCAATGTGCTTTCAGCTTTCCATCCGCTCCATAAACATAATTCGCTGGGAATTGTGTCGGCACATGGATTTTTTGAATAAACGTCTGGTCTTTATCGATCAATACTTCAACATTCGATGCTTTGGATAATTTTGGAGCAAAACTGTCAAAAAAGCCCAATACTAACGCCGGGTCATTCATGGAGATATAATAGATATTTACATCTTTTAAACGATCCATGTTTTTTTCTAACTCGATAGCCTCATGCTGACAGTGGCTACAGCCTGGATCAAAAAGAATAAATACGGTATTCTTGTCTTTGGCGACATTCTCGTTTGTAACTCTTATCCCGGAGCGAAGTTGATAAAAAGTAAAATTAGGGAGAATTGCAGCTGGTTCGGAAGATTGGGTAGGGGCCGTCTGCCCGTGATCATGTCCCGCATGGTCATGATTTTCTGAAGCAGCCTCTTGTGTAGGCATTGTTGTACCGTCAGTTTTTGTTTTATTGTTATCGCCACATGAGTAAAGGATTCCAGCCATGAATACCGCTGTTACTCCTAAAACTATTTTTTTGTTCATAGATTACATTTGCTTTTAAATCAGTATCAATGATTTGATCTTTTCTTTCGTTTGCATCCAATATTAGATTTTTAAATAAAATCAGCGATACTCGAATACATTAACGAACCAAAACTATGAAAAAAAGCGGATTTTATACCTTACAATTTCATTTATGACAGTTTACTGGATATCGAGTTTGATCGTTAGATAGACTTCGATAGATACACTGCGATCCGCCTAGCCTTGCTTATTCGATGATATCTGGTTTCTCGCCTACGGACTTAGGTTCTATTAAGGACGTTGACTGAATAATTTCTGGTGCGCTTTTTCCGAATTCGATACTGTAAACTTTGAGAAGTACGCCAACACAGGATAGAATTAAAGGACCAAATATTAATCCCAGCATACCGAACAGATTTAACCCAAGTAAGACACCAAATACCGTAATTAGGGGGTGTACATCACCCAGCTTTTTTAAAATGGTAAAGCGGAGAACATTATCTATACTTCCTATAATAATGATTCCATACAAAGCAAGACCTATAGCACTTCCGGATTGCCCATTGGCGAGTAGAAATAGTGCAGCTGGTAAATAGACCACCATTGTTCCCAAAATCGGTATTATCGTGGAGACAGCCGTTAATATTCCTAAGAAAATAGGACTTTCCAACCCAAAAAACCAATAGCCAAGCCCGGCAACAATACCTTGACACATGGCTAAAATTGGAATACCAATAGCGTTGGATTTGACCATCATATCGAATTCTTTCCATAACTCAGCCTTACTAGCTTTGGTAAACGGAATGGCGTGATAAATAGTTTCTTCCAGCTTCTTGCTGCTTACAAGCATAAAATAAAGTACAAATAATGCAACCAGTAAGTTGACTCCAACCTCTGCGACGGAATTAAGGATGTTGGGGATAAATTTAGCTGCTCGCTGGAGTGTTTGCATCAATGCAGAATCTGAAAGGTCAATATTACTGAAGTAGGGACTGGATTTTAAATAGCTCTTTACAGAATCGAATTTCTGCATCAGTTCGTCTTTGTTGCTAATGACCTCTGTAACCTGGGGTACCATGTAGTTGATTAGCAGATAAAGTGGGCCAACCAAAAAGACAATTGTCAGTAAGATTAAGAGAATACTTGCCGCCGACTTATTCCATCTTTTTTCTTCCGTAAGCTTATAGTTGATTTTTCTAAATAGAATGTACAGCGTTATCGCTCCTAAAAAACCGGGTAAATAATAAAATAAGCTCGTAAAGATCAATATGCATATCGCTAGGATGATAAGGATAAGCATAATTTGATTAATGGAGTTATTGTTGATTTGTTTATATTTCATATAGTTGACAAATATACTGTCTTTGACCTATTTTATCGTATGACAATATTTCTTTAGAAAAGTTTTACAATGTTAAATTAAACTTCTTTTTTTCAAATCTTAGTTTTGGTTGTGCGGCATAAGAATCTCTCTTAAGATAGTCAGGATATCATAGTGCTTGATAAATAGCATGGACTGCGGAATGTGCGGGGAATCGGAACCGCTTCCAGATTGGAAATTATTGCTGTTCGTCTTGCTTCCCTTATGAAAAAAAGGATGAGACCCTTTTCCTTTTTTGCTGTTTGAAAATAAGCCCATAATCTTTGTATATTAGTTATTGCGGCCTTTCTGTAACGGATATGACCGCAATAACTAATATACAAAATAACTTTTGATCTTAATTAATAAAAATTTGACTACCGCGCTCTTCATCTTTTTCTATGGAAAGGGATATCGGAATTCGTTCTTTAAGCTCCTCAACATGGGAAATGATCCCTACAATACGATTTTCGCGGCGTAGCTCTAACAGGGTTTCAAACACAATATTGACTGAAGCGGTGTCTTGTGTCCCAAAACCTTCATCAATAAAGAAAAAGTTTTTGCTCGCGCTCGTACTCGACTGTACGCTTTCCGCGAGCGCGAGCGCCAAGCTTAGCGATACTTGAAAAGCCTGGCCGCCGGATAAGGTTTTTACACTACGGCTCTTCCCTTCATTCAAATAATCTATAATCTCAAACTCATTGTTTTCGTTGATCTGTAGACTAAGTTGATTTCGTGTCATACGGTGAAAACGAATATTGGCGTGGTCGCACAATTGACGTAGATAAATTGAAGAAACATACTGTACAAAACCGGCACCTTTAAATAGATTGAAAAGCTGTTTCAAATTTTCATTACGGACGTTTAGCTTCATTTGTTGCTGCAGAAGCGTCTCTTTTTTAGCGTAAGCAATCATCAATTGGTTGAGTTCCTGCCTCAGCTTGGCAACATTTTCAGTACTTTCTTTCAATTGTCGAGCGCTTTCCTCCAGCGCCTTTTCTTGTTCAATAAAGATTGTTTCTTCATAAACTTGACCAGCAAGCTTGTGTTCCAGTTGAGCAATTTGCGCCTTTACAGTTTCAAAATCAATTTGAAACTGCTCCAGCTCAAGTCGGATTTGCTGTACGGGTAAGTTTTGTGCAAGTATATGCTTAACCTCCTCGATAGCGTTAAACGGCGAGGCTAAAAGATGCTGCTGCAACGTGCCGTCAACTTCCAGAATTTCACTTTTAATTGTTTGAAGTCGTTCCGAGATGGCATTCACCACGCTATTTTGCCCTGCGAATTGACTGTTTAACTCGCTTAACTTATCGTTTATCGCAACAAACTCTTTTTCTACCGTAATATTTGAGTTTTTGATCGTGTTGTATTCTTCTTCGACAGTTTGGGCGTCTTTCGATTGGTAATCGAACCAGCTGAGCAGTTTTAAATTTCCAATATTTTGATTGATCTGTGCTTGCTTGCTTACTTCGTCGCGTTCAAATTGCCCCAGGGCCTTGTTGTATTTCTCCAGATTTTCCTCTACAGAAGCTAAAGCAGTCTGATAATCTGCAAGCTGATTTTCGAGGGCCTGGATTAGGGTTTCAATTTTGGAAAGCTCCTGTTTTTTGGAAGCATAGATGGATTCATCTGTGCTGCTGTAGCCTGTCCATACAAATTCATTGAAATGCACTATTTTTATGGACTTATGCAATTGAATTTTCGTATTCAGCTCGTGTTTTTGATCTGTCAAGGATTGCAAACGAAGAACAAGTTTGTCCACTTGGAATTTTTGATCCTGTTTTAGTTTTAGGAGTTCAGTCGTGTCGGTCATTAATTTTTCATGAGCAAGGATTTCTAGCGAAATATCCTGCCCATGGTTGACCATGGGATGTTCAATTGCACCACATAGGGGGCAAGGCGACCCTTCTTTCAAATTTTTAGCATATTGTGTTAGCCGTTGCTGTAAAAGCAGATGGGCCCTTTCATCCTGTAGCTTATTGAGCTTTTGTTCCAATTCCTGAACAACATGGGCATGGGTTGATTGAAATTCTTCCAGGTTGCCGCTGAAATTTTGTAATTCTCGTCTAATTTCGCTGGCATTGTTTTCTAAATCGACCAATTGCTTATTAAGATCGTTTTCTTGTTGTTGTATCCCCTGTTGTCTAGTATACCATTGGCCTAATTCCATCAATTCATGCGGCGAAGGTTTAGCACGCTTTAAATTCGAAATTTCACTTTCAGTTCCCAGGATTTTTGCTTTATAATGTATTTGTTGTTTTTTCGCTTCTTCGACAAAATGGCGCCCTTTCTCTGCGCGATCTTGCAAGCCTTTAATTTCATTGGAAAAGGTAATCAATTGCTGTATTAATTCAAGATCTAATTCCTGAATACGACGTTGCGGTAGTAGTTCATACCCCGGTTTTAATATATTTAAACGAGATTGATGCTCCTGTATAAGCTGTTGTATTTCTGTTTTTTTTACTTCTTCGTTCGCCAATTTTCTTTGCGTTGATCCCTTTTCAAGATCTAATTTTTCTTTGGACTTGAGACTGTGTAAAAATTTGGTCTGGGCCTCCTCAAACTGATTTAATTGTAGCCTTAAATTCTCCTTTTGTCCTTTCTGTTCAAGTAATTCTTCGTAACGTAATTTCGTCCGGTTCAATTCAAGGAAATCCGCTTTAAGTTTTTGGAGCTGCATGAATTTTTCATGCTGTAATTTATGCGAAGATTCTATGGACGCGAAAGATTGAAGTTCAGCCTGTAACTTTTCGCTGGTGGCTGTTACAAGGTCTGAAGTGATCTCTTCAAATCCCGATAATTGACCGTTCAAGTGATCTAATTCGGATTGATTTTTCTTATATAACGTAGAAACTTTATCCTGTAGGTCAAACCGATGCAATTGAAAAATCTCTTTCATCATATCTGTGCGTTCCCTGGCGCCAAGTTCTATAAATTCTTTGAATTGTCCTTGTGGAATGATGATTGTTCTTTTGAAGTTTTCATAGCTTAGTCCTATTATTTGTTGTGTATTACTGCCTTCTAATGGAACCCATGTTTCATTTAATTTCTCATAGAGCACGACGGTTGGCGATTTTACGTCATCGAAGTTTTTGGAGTTGCGTTTAAATTCGCGAGTAACTTTAAATGTGCGTTCTTCAAAATTGACAAAATCAAGCTCTATATATGACTTATTTGACTTGAGATTCATCATGTTATATCCACGTTTGTCGCGTGCATTCAAACGTTCTGTTTCCCCATATAACGCATAAGTAATAGCTTCTAATATAGACGATTTACCAGAGCCCACTGCGCCGAAAATACCAAAAAGTCCAGCTTCGGAAAGTGCGGTAAAATCGATCGTCTGGCGATCCTGATAGGAATAGATGCCCTCTAGTGTTAGCTTTAATGGAATCATGTAATTAAGAATTTAAAATTTCGCGAAATAGATCAATGAGATCGTCGTTGGGTGCCTGGTTGGCATTTTTGGATTTGAAATAATCTTGAAACAATACAGATATGTCTTGCTTAAGATTGATTTCTTTGGTGTCTATAAATTCGCTATCCCGCTCTTTAACCACTGGGATCAAATAGATTATCCCTGAATGTGCCTGATAGATCCGCTTGCGATCTTCCGCTTTCAAAAAGGTGTCGGATTTAAATGTCAATTCTACCAAAGCGTCTGGATTTTCTTCTAGCCAGGAAATGCAACTTTCAATATCCTCAAATGTTTTTCTAAATAATGGCTTACCTTGTGTGAGTGGGATTGGGGTTACGGCGGCCTGTGTATCGGGCGATACATCGACTAGTGCTACAAATTTGGTTTGTCCAGCTTCTGAAAAGCTATAGCATAGGGGAGATGATGCGTAGATGACTGGTTTCTCTAGAGAACCTATATTTTGATAACCGTGTAGATGTCCTAATGCGGTATATTGGACTTGTTCCGGAATAGCTTGTGAATAGATCAAGTCTGCATTTCCTATTTTGACCGGCTTTTCACCATCCGGCTCTTCCAAAAGTGGACGACCTAACTTATTCATATAAAGATGGGCAATGAGGATGTTAATGCCTTTTTCATCGCAATAGGTATCGGCAATTTTTTTCCATTCGGAAGACAAAACCTCATTTAGCTTACTTTCTTTATCTTCACCTAAGTATTGTTTTAAGCGGATCTCATTCGCGTAAGCGGTATGAAGGATTCGAATCGGATGCTCATAGTGAGGTAATTTTAAGACGATAATGCCTTTGTCTGCATGTACGACAGCGAAGCCTTCCGTAGCAAAAGGAGAGACGACGGCGCGCGGATGGCCGATTAAGATGATACCGGATGCCCTTGCCAACGGATCGGGTGCATCAACCAAATGTGGTGAATCGTGATTGCCAGCAATAGCAATTACAGGACGCATACCATCCTTGCTAAGACGTTTGATTGTTCTATAGAACAGCTCAATTGCTTCGACTCCCGGGTTAAAAGCATCGAATAGATCTCCGGCGATCACAACTAGGTCGACATTTTCCTGATCGGCAATCTGAACGATCTCATCCATTACCAGGGTCTGTTCGTCTATTCGAGAGAAACTTTCCAGTCGTTTTCCAAGGTGCCAATCGGCGGTATGTAATATTTTCATGTGAGAGCTTCGATTTGCGTCAACAGTTACAAACTAAGATAAATTTGATCTGAAATGCAATTATAATTGGATGGAATCGTATAAATTACTGCTCATTCCTTACTATAGATTTAGCTTCGTAGTGGTAGCTTTGTAAAATACAGCCTGCTTAAAATGTTAAAATTTGTTAAATACGGGTCTGAAAAACCATTTAATTGTATTTTTAATGTTCCAGATTAAGCTAAATTTTATATACATAACGTATGCGAAAAGTTTATTTATACCTATGTGTTTTCTTTATGCTACTGATGCGTGTAAATGCGCAGGATGTACAGGCGATTAGAGGAGAAACGACGTATCCCTTTTTATTGAAAAATTCCGGGCTAGATTCTTCCACCACTGAGAAGCAACCTGTTTTTGTATTTTTGCATGGGAGGAGTCTTTCTGGGACAAATTTGGATCGTGTAAAGCGCTATGGTGTACTGTATGCTATCAATAAGGGCCAGGAAGTTCCAGGGATTATTGTTGCGCCACAGTCAAAGGGCGGCTGGGATGCAGATAAAGTAATGGAAATTGTGGATTATGTCATCGGACATTATAATGCTGACCCGGACCGTATTTATGTGTGTGGCATGAGTATGGGGGCCTACGGTACTATGGATGTGGCTGGAAAATATCCGGAAAGGGTAGCGGCAGCGGTGGCCATATGTGGTGGTGGATCCAGTCAGTATGCGTCCAATTTGACTCAGGTTCCTATTTGGTTGCACCATGGTACAGCCGATCGGGCAGTGCCAATTTCGGAATCTAAAAAGATTATGCGGGCTATAAAAAAAGAGGATCCAGATGCTAATGTGAGTTTGAATGTAATAAAAGGAGGTACACATGGGAGTGTAGAGCGATTATTTCACGACGATGCAATTTACAATTGGATGTTGAAATTTAGGAAAAGGCATAAGTCTTAAAAGATTTTGTCAACCGGCATAACGGCTTTGAATAATAAAAAAACCTGATGAATCATCATCAGGTTTTTTTTATTAGCCTTCATTGTTAAACATAGACTGTCTTTTATGAAACTGGGCCATCAGAATATTCGGTTGATGGATCAAGTGGGTTTTGCTTAAATATTCAGCGTTATCTGCGTAGATAAACAATAATGTGCCATCTTTGATGGTATTAATGATAGGGGCTGCAAATTCTCTCGGTACGGCAGGGCAGCCATAACTTTTTCCGAGTCTACCTAAACTCGCTATTGTTCCATTGCTACAATAATCTGCACCATGCATTACGACATATCTCGCTTTGGCATTATCATTTATGCCTTTCTCAAGACCATTTAGCACCAATGAATAGCCATTCTCACCATTGTAAGTATTTTCAGTCGTAAAGAAACCTAAGGAACTTTTGAGTGATTCCTGTTGATTCGAAAAATTTACCGCGTAATTCTCGCCGCTATTTTTGCCATGCGAAACTAACGTATTAAACAGTACCTTTTTCTGCGCAAGGTCTAATACTACTAGCCTCTTTTCAGTGGATGCCAGCGAGAAATCGATGACCGTCATAATATCTTTGTTGTGGATAGGAAGAGCTTTCCTGCCTTCCATTGCTTGACGAAACGCTTCGTATTGTAATACTTGCGCTAGGTTCATTTCATCGTATAAGGAATCAACTTCTGTGCGTTGACGTTCCACATTTATACGATGCTCGCTGGTTTCTTGCTGTGTTGTTTTTAATTCTTCCTGTGATGAAAGTGCTGTATTCAATGCCATCAAAAGAAACATAAACGTATTTCCCATTCTACTCCTTTTCTGTATAGATGTTTACAAAAGTAATAATTAAAATTAATACATATTTGATTTACAGAATGTTAAATATTGTTAATCGATAACTATGACGAGCGACGAAAAGTCTTTTGACCGTTTATAGACAAATTGAGCATGAGATGACGCATTTCTGACGCACATATGTGATTTTGGAATAGTTCCAAGACTTTCGCTATATTCGATGATATTGCCATTTGGGTTATTGACTGGAATACCGTGTATATATGCCCCAGCAGTAAACCGCGTGGCATAAGGCGCAAATCCACCATAAATTTTGGTTCCATCCTCGTAATAAAACATCTTTGATTTATGTTCTTGGACAACAAAGAGACCAGTAGGCGTTTCTTGAGCATGCGGAGGTTTATGTCGTCCACTGGTTGCTGGATTCATGCTTCTGACGAGCCATTCATTTCCAGCTTTTTCCAATGTACAGATATTTTGGTTTTTAATGTCTACGACTGTAACGAATTTAAATTCTATCGTATCGCGAATGATTTTAAGATAGCGCTTTGGTACACTGTATTTCCCTTCAAATGAAATACCTTCCACCGGAATCCTGTCTAGGCTGTCGGGGCCCTGAACACTGACGAGCCACCCATCGCGCCCATAACGCACCGCTTGATTGGTGTTAAGATCATAGAGTGGTGCGGCCTGATAACGCTCCACATTGAAGCTGTCGGAAACCCTTTTATAAGAATCCCGCTTGTAATCCGGAATTGTTGGCGCTTCACCTTTCTCATTTTGATAGTTTTGAAGTACAGCGTATAGCGAAGGAGTTTGTTGAAAATTCGTAACAAATGCTAAGCGCTCTTTAATTTTGTTCCATTGGAAAGTTCGTGTAGTATCTTTGTAAGGATAGGTATCTTCCAGGGTATATTTTTTATACTGTAGCTCTTTTTTGATAATTATATCTTCGTCTGTGATTAACTCTGCTTTTTTATTCAACTTTTCAGGCGCCTCTTTTTTTTGTTGCCTGTTGGGCGGCTGCGTCTTTGCTATATCCTTTTTACCCTGTTGGCATCCAGCTAAAAGGAAAATTAGACTTAGTACTAGACATGTTAATCTCGGACTCATATATGGATTTATAAACTATTGCTTTATGGTTTAAACTTAGATAAATTGTTGATGATTTGCAATTTTATTGTGGGTGAATAGGAACACTTTATGGGAAGACTGTCAACCATAGGTGTTTTTAAGAACGTAATGTGAACGAATGACATTGTCGTTTTTGGGTGATAATCGACCTGAATCTGTTCAAATGCTGACTTAATGAAAGTCAGATTAAAGAGATACATGTTTTTCATGAGCAATAAAAACGCTAGTTTTGTTAGTTGAAATACACGATATGGATAAAATTGTTATTTGTTCTGCGGCGATCCTCCATCCCAATGGTGATTTGTTGATGGTTCGGAAAAAGGGCTCCGCTTATTTCCAGTTACCCGGAGGTAAGGCAGCGCCTGAAGAGAATCAAGAGGAAACATTGATTCGTGAGCTTCGCGAAGAGCTACGATTCGATGTACGTGAAAACGATTTAGAATTTTTAGGTAGCCATACAGCACATGCTGTAAATGAGGTAAATACACTGGTAGAAGGTAATATTTACGTGATTAGATTGAAGGCGACTCAGTCTTTTGAAGCTTATGAAGAGCTGGTAGAGGTGGTTTGGATCAAACAGGACAATTGGCAAAGTTTTAAGCTAGCGCACCTGGCAGCAGAGTTTGTTGTTCCCCGTTGGCTGTCTGGAAAGCTGTAGATTTAAAAGAATGATGTAATCTTTAAATATCCATATTTTGGGATAGCAGTCTGGCTAAAATAAAAGAGCGGAGTTCCAGCTGAATTCCGCTCTTTTATTTGTTGATGAATATTCCTTCTAGAAACTATAGACGCAGGCTAATAGAAATTGTCCTGCAGATTTCGTTGGACTTAAATCATTTTTGATGAATCTTTCTGTACTTCCTTTGTCAATTCTAATCTCCGGGATAAATTTGAAGCCGTGATAACTATATTCTGCTGTTAATGTTGTAGCTAGAATATTAGCACTTGGGATACCATTTTCCTCTTCCTTATGTGTTTGGAAAAATTCTTCACGTAATCCTAATCCAAAATTTTCCGAAAAGTGAACTCTTGGATAGAGAGCGACGCCCGAATATCCGCCACCATCTCTCTTTTTATAATTGGTTGCATTTAAACCAAGGAAAAATTTGGGTGTGAAATCATAGTTAGCAACCAGGTCAACCAATGTTCCTGAACTATAATTTGCTTTTCCACCTGCTGAGGATCCGGTGAGAAAGTTAAGATAAAAGCTACTTTTATCATTGGGTGTATAAGCTAGCTGGGAGCCTACGTGCGACACACCGTTCATATCTTGGTAGACGTTCCAGTCGTTAAATATTCCGACCATTAGCGCCACCTTGTCGGAGAAACTATACGTTGCTTTCAGTCCCGCATCTTGAAAAGGTCCTGCACCAAAGAGATAAGATGTCGAATAATGAAAATTGTAGGTGGGAGATATCACTTCAAAGCCTACAAATGTTCCCATAAAACCTGCAGTAAGATTAAGTTTATCAGTGAGGTCGTAGCCTACGTAGAGATTTTGTATATGAAAGCTATTTTTATCATCGCCAGCTTGACCGTCCCCATTCATGATAGAGCGATATTGACCGCGAGGTCCAAAAGATAACTCGCCTACAAATGAAGCTTTTTTAAACTTCTTTTTAACAGCTAAATCCACCATTCCGATCGAAACGGAATTGTTGTCTTCTGTAAAATAGGTATTAATATTTGGTTTGTTTTGGAAGTCATATTTCCAATAGGTGTCAACGGATCCGGATATTTCGATTCCCTTTTCTTTGTTTTCTTCTTGTGATATCGCTGTATTTATAAGAAATACAGATAAAATTGCTGTTGTAAGAAGTTTTTTCATTTTTTTGGAGGTTTAAGTTTGATTTGTTTGGTGTTTTTGCTGAGTTGTTTTTCTAATTTCTCTTTTTTTTATACTTCTAAATTGATTTTTATAGATTAATAATGGTTTTTGTGTTTGTTATTGTGAAATTATGTAAAAAAAATCACAAAAAATAAATTATCATGGTATTTTTTTAATAAAAAGACTTTATATTTGATAAAAATCTAAATGATTATAGGTTTTTGTTTTGTTTTTGTATTTTTTCAACAATTTTATTAAAGTATTAATAAACACTAATCAGTTTAAACACATGAAAAAAATTATTCCACTTATTGTTCTAGTTCTTTTAGGAGTATTAGGACTTGTATTTCCTTCAATTGACTTGTCTGATTTAAATAAGGCAGAATTTGATACAGGGGATACAGCCTGGTTGTTAACTTCTTCTGCATTGGTGTTGATTATGACACCAGGACTTGCATTTTTTTATGGTGGTATGGTTAGCAAAAAAAATGTAATATCAACCATGATGCAAAGTTTTATCTGCATGTGCCTGATGACAATTCTTTGGGTCATCGTTGGTTTTAGCTTAGCTTTCGGTGACGATATCGGTGGTATTGTGGGTGATCCACGTACATTTTTTATGATGAAAGGTACATTGGGAAATGTTGCATGGGGAGCGCTACCAACCATACCTTTGGTTTTATTCGCTATGTTCCAGCTGAAATTTGCGATTATCACGCCAGCGCTAATCACTGGCGCTTTTGCAGAACGTATTCGCTTCAATTCATTTATGCTATTTATTATTCTATTTAGCATTTTTATCTATATGCCATTGGCACACGCAACTTGGCATCCTGAAGGAATTTTAGCCAAATTTGGCGTTCTTGATTTCGCTGGCGGTACTGTTGTGCATATGTCGGCAGGCTGGGCGGCATTAGCGGCCGCGATCTACTTAAAAGGGCGCAAAATACAAGTTCATAATCCTGCACGTATCAGCTATGTGATATTGGGTACTGCTTTATTGTGGTTCGGCTGGTTTGGATTTAACGCGGGTTCTGCCGGAGGCGCAAATTCCTTAGCAGCTTATGCTTTTGCGACAACAACTACTGCCTCGGCTATGGCAGCTATGGCGTGGATATTTGTTGATATTATCCGCGGAAAGAAACCTTCAGCAATGGGTGCATGTATCGGTGCTGTGGTTGGGCTGGTAGCGATCACTCCTGCAGCCGGCTTTGTCAGTATCCCACACGCAATGATAATTGGCCTGGTTGGCGCGTTGGTCAGCAACCTTGTCGTTTATCTAAGAAGTAAAACAAGTATTGATGATACATTGGATGTATTCCCTTGTCACGGAGTAGGTGGTATGGTGGGTATGGTGCTTACAGGTGTATTTGCACATCATAACATCAACCCTGTGGTGGTAGACAACGGGCTGTTTTTTGGTGAAACCAAATTGTTCTTTGTCCATATGATCGCATTATTTGCCGTGTCCTTTTTTGCTTTCGTCGGCTCATTGGTTTTATTAAAAATTACTGACCTTATTGCCCCACTTCGTGTCGAAGAAACGGACGAAGAGCTTGGTTTGGATGTGACGCAGCACGCCGAAGCCTTGTAATTTAGATAAAGTAAACTGTTTATATGTTATCCCAAACAATCTTCTGCTTAGCAGCTGTATTGTTTGGGATATTTTTTGCACCTTTGCCAAGGTTACATAGCGGCTCAGATTAAGTATATCAAGCAAAAATTTTCTAAAAGTGAATGTATGAACACGGAGACCAAAGAAACATTGCGTTCTGATTTTGAAAAAATGATGCGTTATTGCATACAGACAAACGGAGATTTCGGATTCAATCTGTTTGGTGACTATGCGGTATCAGCGTTAAATTTCTACGTTGGGAGTTCTATTCTGACAATAAGTGAAAAGCATGAAGCAGCGTTGTTTTTGGCTAACCTTTACAATGCAGGAATCAGAAATGTAATAAGCCACAAAGACCTTCAAGAAATTGCAGACGTGATTGCACAGGACGCAACGTTAAATTACCAGTTGCTCGCTCCGATTTTTTAATTAATGTTTTGTCCATACAAGATCACCTGTCTTATAGCCACATTGAAGAGCATAGGTTAGAAACTCATTTCTAATTTTATCTGGAATATCGGTATCTCTGCCTAAAATCCACATATAATCGAGATTATCGCCGAAGATCAGGGCGTACTTGTAATCCGGTGTTATTTTGACAATGTTATAGCCACTGTAAAATGGGCCGAAGAACGATACCTTAAGTGCTCCTTCATTCGGACTATTGACAAATTTGGCTTTTCCAATAGATTGTTTCCATCGTTCTTTCTCTTCGGAATATCCCTGGTTATTTACGCGGATCGTACCATTTTTATTCTTACTATATTCGGCGGAAACCTGACTTAAGCCAGTTTCCCAACGAAAGTCGAGCCGGGCTATTTCATACCACTTCCCGAGATATTTATCCAAATCGAATGGATCGACAACATCGGGCCGCGAAATGACAGGTTTAAGGGCATTGTATGCGACTGTTCCTAGTGCTACCGTGGCCAAAAGCAAGAGTGATTTTTTCTTATCCATATTCATTTTTTTCGAAATTATTTGTTAGTAAAACAACAATTTTAATACCAATAAGGTTTAGAGAAGCCAGGCTATTTTATTAATTTTGTTGACTTAAAAATTGTATTGGTGTATTCAAGGGAAGAGATAAAACAATTAAAACATTCGTTCTGGACGAAGTTTGGTCAATTTATGGCATTACATTTATCTGCGGATGGAGAAAAAGCAAATTGGATTAACTACAAAACAGGTGTTAAGCATTTGTATTTTAAAATGGATGCAGATAAAAATGAAGCGAGAATCGCGATACAGTGGTCGCAGCCGGATGCTGGTATCAGGGCATTGATGGCTGAGCAGTTTCTTCAGTTTAGAGCTTTACTGCATGATCTGCTCGGAGAAGAGTGGATTTGGGAGATGGATGGAAGAGATGAATATGGAAAGCCAATTGGTCAGATTTATACCACTATGCAAGGGCATAGTGTTTTTAGAGAAGCGGATTGGGCCGAACTTATTTCGTTTTTTAAGCCCCGAATGATTACGCTGGATGAATTTTGGTCGTCCGCAAAATATGCGTTCGACTTATTTAAATAAATTTAATTTAACTATACAAAGATGGGGTTGATACCCATTCAAATCAACAGTTTAAAAACCGGCTAAATTGCGCTGGAAGTTGATTTGAGGGGAAAAACAGCATCATTTAAAACAACTATTCAATGAGAAAAATAATTAAGGGTTTGCTCGTGTTGACTTTGTGCTTTCAGCTTTCATCGGTATTTGCATGGGGAACGATCGGACATCGTGTGGTCGCTGAAATTGCAGAACGTCATTTGACTAAAAAAGCGAAAAAGAATATCGGAAAAATTATTGGTCAGCAAAAGCTTGCTTATTGGGCCAATTGGGGTGACTTCATTAAGTCGGATCCTAATCCCGAATTTAAAAAATTAGGCAATTCACATTTTATCAATTTAAATTCCAATTTACCATGGGCAGAGTTCCAGTTGGGGCTTGAAAATTCTGCCGATGAAAATTTGTATAAGACCGCTATCCGCATCGAACAGTCTTTCGCTGATAAGACTATCGCTATGGAACAGCAGAAGCAAAATCTTTATTTTTTGATCCATATCTTAGGGGATGCGCATCAACCCATGCATGTAAGCCGTGCTGAAGACCAGGGGGGAAATAAGATTGAAGTAAGCTGGTTCGGAAAAAAATCAAATATCCACCGTGTATGGGACAGTGATTTAGTGGATAACGAAAAATATAGCTATACGGAGTACGCAACAGTGCTCGATGTGAATAGTAAAGAGCGAAACCTACAATTGGCGGCTGGAGAACTTTCAAATTGGCTCTATGAATCCAATCAATTAGCGGAAAAAATATATGCTGATGTAGCAAATAATGCCAATTTATCCTATTCGTATGTTTATCAAAATAAAGATGTGATGGAACAATGTATGTTGAAAGGTGGCTTACGCCTGGCTAAAGTTTTAAATCGGATCTTTGGTTAAGATATCGCTTATAAGTTTTATAGAGAAAGGCTGTAGACTAAACGAAAATTACCAGTAGAAATCAGAATTGGATTCGGGCGACAGCTTTAACGTATTAATTCCAAAAAAGGAGACCAAAATCAGTTAGAATTTGGTCTTTTTTTATGTAAGCTCCATAAAACTTCAAAAATTATTTGTTATCAAGTTGATGAGATAGACTTTTAATACAGCTTCTTTTTTCTTGGTATATATTATCTTTTGAAGACCTAAAACGGTTTTTATGTTTAGGTTTAAACAATGCCCAAAGATCATTTGTTTTCTTCGTAATAAATCAAAGTTCGATGACTATTTCCCAATTGCTTAAAAAAATTGTTCCATTTGCCAAACCTTACAGGCGATTGATCTTTTACACCTTACTTTTGACTGTCGTAGGATCTTTTGCCGCGCAGATCAATGCTTTTATCTTGCGCTATACAGTCGATCGAATTAACGATTTGATGGTCGCCAAAGAGCCTTTGTCTAAGGGTATGTATATCGTTGGAATAATCAGTATCATTTTGCTGGTTAAAGAGATCATCTACACGATCGTTCAGTTTGGACAGAAATTTTATGGTGAGAAACTTCGTATCTATATCGCAAGGGATTTTTCTCAATCTATTGTCAATCGTATCTTGACGTATAAATTAGCCTTTTACACGTCCTCAGACAACGAAAGCGGCAAATTGGCCACTCGCATAGACGCTGGGATCAGTTCATTAACGCGGTTAGTACAGAATTTTTTTATTGATATTTTACCGTTATTTGCAAATGCGATTATTGCGCTTATCTGTATGTTTTACGCGAACGTATATGTAGGTTTGGTTGGGGTTGCTGTCATTCCCTTATACCTGTACATTGGGCAAACCCAAGCATCAAAACTGACCGGATTTAGACGGCAAATGCGGAAATATCGTGAATCCAAAAATAATCGAATTATTAGTTTGATCGATTCCATATTAGTGATCAAATCATTCGTTCGGGAACCTGAAGAGGCCAAGCGGCATGAAACGATCCAATACGAGATGACTGAAAATCAAATGGCAACTCGGAAAACTAGTTTTCTATATGATAGCATTAAGAATTTCGTCGAACAGATTGCCGTTGTTATTATTATTGTTTTAACATCCTATCTAGTGCTTTCGGGGCAGATCACTATTGGGGCAATCATGTTTCATATTATGTTGTTTAACAACGTTTCTGCGCCAATACGTCAGCTTCATCGCATTTATGACGAGGTCAATGATGCATTGATCTATTCGGAGTCTTTTTTTGAAATCCTAGAGTCCGATGAGCAGATCGAATCTAGAGGTGAATATAGACCTGAGCAGATCAGAGGGCATTTGGAACTTAGGAATGTGTTTTTTGAGTACCCAAACGGTACTGTCGCTTTGAAAGATGTAAGTTTCGATATCAGACCGAATGAAATTACAGCTTTGGTCGGTCTAAGTGGAGCCGGGAAGAGCACGATCATCAATTTATTGGATAAATTTTACGAACCTGCTGAAGGCCAAATTTTTTTGGATGGAGTGGATTTGGCGAAATATGATACCGCATTTCTTCGTCAACAAATTGGAATGGTATTGCAAAAAAATCACATTTTTAAGGGAACGATTTTGGAGAATATTGAATATGGAAAAATTGGGAGTTCAAAAGATGAGATTATGGAAGCCGCTAAGAAAGCCTATATTCATCAACAGATCATGGAGCTTCCAAAAGGTTATGATTCAGATGCGCAATCTTTATCCGGTGGTCAACAGCAACGGATAGCCATCGCACGGCTGTTCCTAAAAAATCCGCCGATTATCTTTTTGGACGAGCCAACGGCGAATTTAGATGCTATCGCTACCGAGCAGATTAAGAATAGTCTGGATGCCATAAAAAAGGATCGTACAGTAATCATTGTTTCTCATAGTATCTCTCAGATCATTGACTCCAATGCGATTGTTGTAATGGAAAAAGGTCGCGTCGCCGAAAAGGGCAAACACGAGGATCTTTATGCGCGTAAAGGCACGTATCACGCTATTTTTTCTGCCATGGCCAATAGTTTGAATCTGAGTAAAATAAGTAAGACATTGCATGGTGGCGGAAGATAAAGACTATGGTCAGGCCGATCGGCTATGTAAGATCATTCCCATAACCACCATGACAATCCCAATGGAGGAATAGCCATTTGGAAGTGCAGCATGTAAAATAAGGATTTCGCCAATTAAAGTAAAAATAACTTCCATCGCCTGGGTGGCTTCTACGGCAGCAAGTGCCTTATGGTCGTGATGCACAAGATCGGTCGCTGTAAAAAATAAAAGTGTCGCTATCACGCCCGAACATAGCGCAACTAGGAAGGTTTGCAAAAGCTGACTATCTGTTGGTAATCCATTTTCTGAATAGCCAAATAGACTAAGCACGATCCAAAAAGGCATACTACAGATTGTCATGCCTAACGTGCGCTGAAAAGCATCTAGTCTATTCCCTGATATTTTCATCATTTTACGGTTGCCTAAAGGGTAGGCGATGGCACCAACCAATACTGGAATTGTCCCCAACAGCATGGTATTTAGCGAAGTGGATTGAGCCTCCGCAATTTGCATGAGAAGGATGCCGATAAAAATAATAATAGAAAACAGGAAGGAAGCTTTTGATATTCCTTTTCGATACCCCCTCTTCTCGATTAAAGAACCAATGAACATACCGGCAATGATGGTAAACTCGAAGGTACTCGCCACGAGCCAAGAGGGGCCGTAATTGGCACCAAAGGTTAGCGTTGCATAGAACAAACCGAAACCAATCGTACTCCACAGCAGCCATTGGACTACATTTGATCTTATTTCTTTCAATAAACTACGGAGATTTCCCCGGATAGCGACGATAACGAACAATATGGGTAACATCCAAATAAAACGTAAAGAGGCCGTCCATTGCCAACTTCCGCCGGAGACGGCCATAATGCGATTGAGAACAAAAGTACTGGCAAAGAAAAGCGCCGCTAAAGTCCCTAGAAGGATAGCATTATTTTTATTCTTTTTTAGTGTAAATTGGAAAAGCATAATTAAAGTGAATAGGATGTATACTTCAATTTGTGAAAGTAAGCAAATGCCCCTTTAATTGAAAATGAAACAAAAAGTAATTGATTTTTATCACGATTTTCTCATTTAAAATTCCTTATTTTGCCTAATCAATAAAACAAGTAGTAAGAAAATTAATCAAGATGATTATACAACCAAGAACTAGAGGTTTTATTTGTTTAACCTCGCATCCACAAGGGGCTGCGCAAAACATTAAAAATCAAATTGAATACGTAAAATCCAAAGGTGAAATCGCGAATGGACCAAAAAAAGTGTTGGTAATCGGTGCTTCAACTGGATTTGGTATTGCATCTCGGATTTCGGCAGCATTTGGTTCTGGAGCTGCTACAATCGGTGTGTTTTTCGAAAAACCTGCAGCCGAAGGCAAACCTGGTACTGCCGGATGGTACAATTCTGCAGCTTTTGAGAAAGAGGCGCATGAAGCGGGATTATATGCCAAAAGCATTAATGGGGATGCTTTTTCTGATGAAGTGAAAAAGCAAACTATCGAGCTTATTAAAAAAGATTTAGGACAGGTTGATTTAGTGGTTTACAGTTTGGCTTCACCACGCCGTACTCACCCCAAGACTGGTGTCGCACATGCTTCTGTTTTGAAACCAATACAAGAGCCTTTTACCAATAAGACTGTAGATTTTCACACAGGTGTAATTTCAGATATCACCATTCAGCCTGTCGAAAATGAAGAAGATATTGCTAATACAGTAGCAGTAATGGGAGGAGAGGACTGGAAATTCTGGATTGAAGATCTTAAAGCTGCAGGCGTATTGGCTGAGGGCGCGAAAACCGTCGCCTACTCTTATATAGGACCTGAACTTACTTATCCAATTTACCGTAATGGTACTATTGGCCGTGCCAAAGACGATTTAGAAGGAACAGTGCCTGCAATAAATGCTATTTTGAGCGATATTCATGGTGTTTCTTATGTATCGGTTAACAAGGCCTTGGTTACGCAATCGAGTTCGGCTATTCCTGTTGTTCCTTTGTATATTTCTCTTTTGTATAAAGTGATGAAAGAAAAAGGTATCCACGAAGGCACAATTGAGCAAATGCAACGTTTATTCGCTGAGCGCCTTTATACTGCTGACGGAAAAGTTTCCCTCGATGAAAAAGGCCGTATTCGTGTTGACGATTTGGAGATGCGTCCGGATGTTCAGGCAGAAGTTGCAGCATTATGGGAAAAAGCAACCACTGAAAATTTAGCAGAAATTTCAGATATTGAAGGCTATCGCAATGAGTTTTTCAATTTGTTCGGATTCAATTTCGATGGTATCGATTACAACGCTGATACAAATGAAGTTGTTGGAGTGCCGAGCATTGAAAGCTAAAATACACGAATTAGCATAAAAAAAGAGCGGCTGATAGGTGAAAATTCAGCCGCTCTTTTATGAAATATATCTTCTGTAAATCGCTTTTATGACCTATGCTGTCGCTAAGCAAGTGCTTTTCTTTTCGTATAAATAAGGTTTCCAACCACCGCAAAGCCAATAGCAACCATAATTGAACTAAAGTGATAGATAGCGCCCATCCCCATATTGTTTGCCACAAAACCGATCAGAGGCCCCGTGATTCCCAAAGAAATATCAATAAATAGACCATAGGCTGCTAAAGCCGAGCCCTGTTGGCTTTGGTCGACTCTTTTAATCGCTTCAACACCAAGCGCAGGAAAGACTAGTGAAAAACCAAGACCGGTCAATGCTGCCCCCAATAAGGTCCAAATAGGGTTAATAACTGTAGCAATCGTTAATAATCCTAATGATTCAACAAAAAGACTCAGCAGTGCAACTTTTAGACCACCATATTGATCAATAACTTTGTTGAATACAAGTCTGGTCAAGATGAAGAAAATTCCAAATACCGTTAAACAGGACGCTCCGTTTTGCCAGTCAAAATGCTCATAATAGAGTGTCATGAAAGTCGAAATGCTTCCGAAGCCAAGTCCACCCAAAGCAAGACAGATTCCAAATGGAGCTACTAAAAGTAATACCCGTTTGAAGCTGACCTTTTCGGTCCTTTTTCGAACAACCCGGTAAGGCGTTTTTGAGCGGCAGTATACATAGCCAAGTATACCAACAACAATTGTTAGCACACCTAAAGCTTCGTAACTGATATGATTTACCATCAGGACACCTAAGGGAGCGCCAATGGCCAATGCGCCATAGCTCGCTATGCCGTTGAACGAGATCGCTTTAGCCGCATGCTCATCACCAAGTTCCATAAGAGCCCAATTTATAGGGCTGGCACCGACCATACCCTCAGCAATTCCGGTCAGTAATCTGGTGATTACCAAAAGTCCTAAACTGATAAAGGGCTGTGATTTAAATAGGAAAACAAGTAGAAGCAGGACACCAGACATGGCAAAAAATAGCATACTGCGCAAAACAGAAACTTTCGGGCCCTTTGTGTCAACTATTTTTCCGGCATAACCGCGAAGTAAAAAAGTAGCAATGTATTGAATGCTAATGACCAATCCGGCGACAATTGTATTAAATCCCAAAGTCTGGTGAATAAAAATGGGTAGGGTAGCAAGTGATAGGCCGATAGTGAAATAACCGAGGAAGGTTAAAGAAACATAGCCTAAAATCTTTTGATTGACCTCCCGAAGAGAAACTGTCATCTTAAAAATTTTAGGCAAAAATACGTCTTTAAGCTTATTTTTTGAAATTAAATCAATAAACAACTGTCTCTTTAATATCACAATTCTTTTCGAGCCATTGTTGATCAAATTGTTTTGGGGAAACTCTTTTACCCTGGTAGATGTAATAAATTTTTTCGACCTCGCCCTTTACTGGGGGGCCAGGGATTTTGTTTACTATTTTTTCTTCGGGGCAGTCTTGTATTAAAACCTGCTGCTCAAGTTGACGAGTTCTGCATGAGAAGAGCATAGATACAACGATAAAAAGAAAGGATAGTTTATTCATGAGTTTAGTTTTTAATAAGATAGTTAACGTATCAATTGCTGGGAGTGCGACACGAATTTGTGAAATGGAATACAACTTTTTGAACAGCCATTTGTTCTATAAAAGTATCTGAAGTGCTAGAACAGCCGACAGGGAAAATTTATGTTATAAAATTAGTTTAAATAATTATCGTAGAAAACATGAAAAGAAAAGCAACAGCCCAATGGAATGGCAATCTTAAAGAAGGAAAAGGTAGCCTGACTACCGATAGTACAGTATTAGATCACACCCAGTATTCATATTCAACGCGGTTTGAAAATGGTGTTGGAACAAATCCTGAAGAGTTATTGGCTGCAGCGCATGCAGGATGTTTTACCATGCAATTGAGCGCCTATCTTTCTGAAGAAGGTTTTGTTCCTGATGAGTTGACAACTGTATCAACAATTGTGATGGAAAATGGCTCGATTGTACGGTCTGAACTGGAGTTGAAAGCGAAAGTTCCTTCAATAGACGAATCTAATTTTCAGACAATAGCGCAGAAGGCTAAAGAGAACTGCCCCGTAAGTAGGGCATTTACGTTTGAAAAAACGTTAAATGCAGAGTTGTTGTAACCGATTTTCTACAATGAACAAAAACGTATTCTTTCTTCGTAAAAAGAACAAAAAGATGTTATTTTGGTCGTATAAAGAGTAGGTAATAATATTGAATTTTAATCAATCAAATTTTGGTTCAGAAAAAGAAAAACAAGTTAAATTCCACGGGACTGGCAGAAAGAAATAGTGAGGCGGGAAAGATATTTTTGGAAATGCACGCACATCAAGAAGGTGTCGTTGTATGCGCTTCGGGCTTGCACTATAGGGTATTGACAAAAGGAGGCGGGCAGATACCCAAAAAGTCCGCAAAGGTTATTTGTCATTACAAGGGTGAACTCTTAGACGGAACGGTATTCGATAGTTCCTATAAGCGAAAGCGGCCCGAAACGTTCTACATCAATGAACTGATCGTGGGATGGCAAGAAGCAATTTCAATGATGCCTGTCGGGTCTATTTGGGAGGTATACCTTCCACCAAATTTGGCTTACGGAAAAGAGGAGTTGGTTCCTGGAAAAGGAGGGCAATGTACTTTATTGTTTCAGATTGAGTTAATTGCCATTTTAGCTTAATGCAAATAAACTTTCATAAAAAAAACCCGCATCACATAAGATGCGGTTTTTTTTTATGAAGTTTATTTTTTATTCTACTTCTTTGATTTTAGCATTGATTTCGGCAGTTTTAGCCTCATCCTGCATAAAAATATAATAGTTCTTCAAATTTGTTAATGCATCTACATTTTTAGGCTGCAAAGAAACTGCTTTTTCTAAATAAGGAAGCACTGGCTTTAATTCGGCTTTAATCTTATTTAATTCAGCATCATACTGTGCCTGTGTTAACTTTCTATTATTATTAACAACATTTAATTTTTCACGTGTTTTGTTCATCAGTGTGATGGCCAAATTAGTATTTGCCTCAAAAAAGTTTGGATCAATTTCCAATGCTTTCTTATATGCTGCAACTGCCGCCTCATCATTCTTTGCAGAAGATTGAGCAATACCTAGGTAATAATTTAAGCTTTTATTGTTAGGATCTTTCGCTAACTGCGCTGTAATAGCATCAATTGTTTCCTTTTCATGACCTGTAATTAAATTCAGCTCAATATTCTGGGTCATTGCTGCGTTGTCGTCAGGATAAGCTTCAGCTGCTTTTTTTGCATATTCCAGTGCAGATGTTGTATCCTGCATCGATAGATACAACTTAGGTAAGTCTACCATAATTGTTTTATGCGAAGAGAAATCTTTTCTTGGAATCAATTCTTTGTAGCGTTCAATTGCATTTTTATAATCTTTGTTAGATAATGCCGCAACCCCACTGTAATAGGTCACTAACGTATCGCCAGGAAGATAGGTCAATGCTTTTGTAAAAGAACTATACGAATCAGCATATTTTTGAGCTTGATATTCTTCTGCACCTAAATTGAAGTTATATTGCCCTAAGATTTGTTCTGCAACCGTAATGTTCGCCTTATTGGCACCATCTGTATCCAGTTGTTTTGCTTTAGCAATTCCATCTTCAGCCAATTTTGCCAATTCAGAAGATTTATCAATTGTCGATAGATTAGCATTTACTAACGCATATACTGTCCATGCTTCGGCGTTATCTTTCGTTTTTTCGTTGATTACGGCAGCATCAATAGCTTCCTTTGCAGATTTCAGGTTGGGCAAACCCAACTGCACCGTGCCAGCATCTTTCAATTCCTGAAATTTTGCCATGCCAGTTTTCGCCTTTTTTATATTACCGGTTTGCGCAAAGGAAACTGAGGTACATACAGTACCCATTGCGGCTAATAATAATAGAGATTTTAAATTCATATCTATTTAACTGTTAATTGATTCAATAATAAATTCACCCTGTCTAATTGCGATGCATCGTCAATGAGCGTATAATATTTAGCCAAGGCTTTGAGCGCATTAACATCATAAGGTTTTATTTCATTTGCTTTCAACAGGTATTCAATAGTTAATTCTTGTATATCCTGATTCGTAGGTTCCTTTAATAAAGTTTCCAGATTGATTAGCCCCAAGGCAAGATTAGACTCGTAATTATTCGGATCCAATCGCAATACGTTATTATAATATTCCTTCGCCTTTTTGATATCATTGGCATTTTCGTAGGAATAGCCGGCGATATAGTTCAATTCCACATTTTCTGGCTCCAAACGGATAGCGTCAGCGATAACATTGAGTATTGCATCATAAGAATGATTAGCCGAGTAGACATCAATCAACCTAAAAAGTATCTGTTTATTTTCAGGAAATGCAACATGTCCTTTTTCAAGAACGTTTAAAACATCCTGTTTAGTACCTCCAAGAGAATAAATATGTGCCAATTCAAGAAAGTAATTGGGCTTAGGTTGTTCACTCTTAATAAGTTCATTATAATACTTGATCGAGTTTATATAATCTTTATTCTTACCCGAGAGTACGGCGAGATTATATTTAAGATCATTATTTTTGAATCCAAGAGAATCTATTCGAAGATATGATTTATAAGCTTTATCAAATTTACCATCCTTTAAAGCAATGCCCGCTTGATAGGAGATGGCCCCAGCGAGATTTTGACGAATATAGTCCATTTCAGCAGGAAAATTTCGGCGTGCTTTTTTTTGATCCAGAAGCTTAAGTGATTTGATGGATATATCAATAGGATCCATCTTATATTGCTGCTTCCTTGTTGAGTCTGCAACCGCCAAGGAACTATACACCAGTGCTCTTAAGAGATTATTGTTAACAGAAGCAGAATCCTTCCTTGACTGAAAAGCCGCGTCTGCAAATTTCCGTGCGTTTTCAAGATTTTTGAACTCGCCGGTTTTGGTATATAAAGCAAAACTGTTGCTGCCCTCTTTCAAATTGGATTGGGCAACAACAGTTAAACTACTTGCAGATATTAAAAATGATATCAGTAAGTTTTTCATTAGTCAATTATTCTTCGTTTGATTCCGTGCTTTCTTCGGAGTTTGATTCCTTGTTCTCTTCCGAAGTAGAATCGTCGTTATCGGTTAACTCTTCAGTCAAGCCAGACTCTTCTAGTTCTTCTTCACGATCGACTTTAGTAATAGAGGCGATCTCATCGTTATCTTTTAAATTAATGAGCCTTACACCCTGCGTGGCTCGACCCATCACCCTTAATCCTTCAACTGCGATACGGATAACGATGCCAGATTTATTGATAATCATCAAATCTTCAGCGTCTGTTACGCCTTTTATGGCAACGAGCTCGCCTGTTTTATCAGTGACATTGATGGTTTTTACACCTTTACCACCACGATTGGTAACCCGATAATCTTCGATGTCTGTACGTTTTCCATATCCTTTTTCTGAAACGACCAATACAGTTGTTTCAGAATCATTCACACTAATCATGCCAATCACTTCATCACTTTCAGTTGATAATGTGATACCACGTACCCCAGTCGCAGTTCTTCCCATTGGTCGGACGGTAGACTCGTTAAAACGAATGGCTCTACCAGAACGAAGCGCCATAACGATTTCGCTACTTCCAGTAGTTAAACAAGCTTCAATCAACTGGTCTCCTTCATTGATGTTAATTGCGTTTATACCATTCGCTCTTGGACGGGAATAAGCTTCTAACGACGTCTTTTTGATGGTACCTTTCTTAGTACACATAATGATGAAGTTGTTTTCCAGATAATCTTGGTCTTTCAAATTCTTCACTAAAATGAACGCCTTTATTTTCTCCTCTTTTGGAACGTTGATAATATTTTGCAGTGCACGACCTCTCGAGGTGCGGCTTCCTTCCGGAATTTCAAAAGCTCTCAACCAGAAACAACGCCCAGCTTCGGTGAATAGGAGCATATAATTATGTGCAGATGCTGTAATGATGTGCTCCGTAAAATCTTCCTCACGTGTATTCGTACCGATAGATCCACGACCGCCGCGGCCCTGACGCTTGTATTCGGATAGTGGAGTACGTTTGACGTAACTATTGTGGGAGATTGTAATCACGATTTCTTCATCATCGATAAAATCTTCCATACGCATATCTTCAGCAGAGTGTACAATCTGTGATCTACGTTCGTCCCCATATTTTTCTTTGATCTCAATCAACTCATCTTTGATAATCTTCATCCGAAGATCTTCGTCTTCTAAAATTGATTTTAAATAGTCGATTGTTTTCATCAATTCAGCATATTCTTCTTTGATCTTATCCCGTTCCAGACCAGTAAGACGACGTAAAGTCATATCAAGAATTGCACGGGCCTGAAGATCAGAAAGACCAAATTTCTCCATTAATCCAACACGAGCATCTTCAGGTGTTTCGGAGTTACGGATTAATTTGATTACCTCGTCTAAATGATCCAACGCAATCAAATATCCCTCTAAGATATGCGCGCGTTTTTCCGCTTCAGCCAATTCATAGCGTGTACGTCTGACGATGACATCATGCCTATGTTCCACAAATTCATGAATCATATCTTTCAGATTCATGAGGACAGGTCTTCCTTTAACTAAAGCGATGTTATTAACTGAAAAAGAGGTCTGTAGTGCAGTGTATTTAAACAGGTTGTTTAAAACAACGTTTGCGTTTGCATCACGTTTGATATCGTATACAATGCGCATACCTGTCCGATCAGATTCATCACGGATGGCTGATATACCTTCTAATTTCTTTTCGTTCACTAATTCGGCCGTACGCTCGATCATGTTGGCCTTGTTCACTTGATAGGGAATTTCGGTTACGATAATCTGTTCCCGCCCAGATTTAGTTGCTTCTATCTCTGCTTTCGCCCGCATGACAATCCGGCCGCGTCCTGTATTACAGGCATCTTGAACACCCGCATAACCATAGATAAGTGCACCCGTAGGGAAGTCAGGGCCTTTGATATGTTGCATCAGTTCGGCTATCTCGATATCGCGGTTCTCAATGAACGCTACCGTACCATCGATAACCTCGGTAAGGTTATGCGGCGCCATATTCGTAGCCATACCGACTGCAATACCAGATGCCCCATTGACAAGAAGATTGGGAATACGAGTAGGGAGCACGGTCGGCTCTTGTAAAGAGTCATCAAAGTTATTTTGAAAATCAACAGTATCTTTGTTGATATCGGATAGCATTTCTTCAGCAATTTTCTTTAATCTTGCTTCGGTATAACGCATGGCCGCAGGAGGATCACCGTCAATAGAACCGTAGTTACCTTGGCCGTCTACCAACGGATAGCGTAAACTCCAATCTTGAGCCATACGAACCATGGTGTCATAAACGGATGAATCACCATGCGGGTGATACTTACCTAATACGTCACCAACGATACGGGCAGACTTTTTGTAAGGCTTGCCACTGGTAACCCCTAAGTCCAGCATTCCATAAAGAACACGTCTGTGTACTGGTTTCATGCCATCACGTGCATCAGGAAGCGCTCTTGATACAATGACAGACATGGAATAGTCAATGTAAGCAGACTTCATCTGATCCTCGATGTTAATTGGGATAATCCGGTCGTTTGCCGGAACAAGATTGTTGTCGTTTTCTGTTTCTTCAGCCATATGAATTTGGTTTCAATAAAACTAGTAAGCAAGCCCAATAAACTGGCTTGCTACGCATGCGAAGTTACAAAAATTTAACCTCAAAAGCGAAAGATTGAAGCGCTAATATATATAAAAAAGACAATCAACTATGGATTGTCATGGTACTGATGAGCTATCAATTTTATTTCAATTTTTTAAACCGGAGACGGATTGAATTACCGATCACAATTAAGTTTGAAAAGGCCATGCTTAAGGCCGCCACCATAGGGCCAAGAAAACCAAGGGCAGCGAGGGGAATGGCGACAATATTGTAAGCAAAAGCCCAAAAAAGATTTTGTTTTATTGCCAGTAAGGTGTGATGACCGATCTTGAGCAGCTTTTCAATGGACCGGAGATCACTATTCAGTAGGATAACTTTGGCAGACTGAATCGCAACATGAGTTGAATCCCCAAGCGAAATGCCCGCATCCGCTGCAGTAAGTGCGGGCGCATCATTGATACCGTCACCAACCATTGCCGTTGGGCCTTTCTTTTTAAGCTTATACAAGATTTCTAATTTTTCCTCCGGTGATTTATCCCAATATACGTCGGCAATACCAAGCTTCTGCACTGTGCGCTCACATTTACTTTGACGATCGCCGCTCAACAGAATAGGGCGTATACCCTTATCTTTAAGATATTGGATCAGTTCTTTTGCGTAAGGTTTTAGTTGATCTTCAAGTACAATACCCGCTATAACCACTTCGTTAATTGTTAATGTAAGGTCATAACGGTTCGAATAATCCTTTGATCCAAGTTTGGCATTGCAAATGGAATAACTATTCCCATTAGTATCTGTAGCAAATATTCCCTTTCCTCGTATCTCATTGACTTCCTTAAAGATAATACGGAAGGATTTAATTTCCTTCAGCTGTTTTCGGATCGACTTCGCTATAGGATGGCTAGAATAACTTTCCAACTGTGCTATGATCGATTCGACCTGAGATTGTTCAATACCGAATGTTTGAATTGCTTTGATATTAAAATCGCCAGTTGTTAGGGTGCCAGTTTTGTCAAATACCATTTGTTTGAGTTCGGACATTTCCTCAATAGTGCTTCCACCTCTGATTAGTATACCTTTTTTTGCAGCTCTACCCAAGCCGACCATAACAGCTGTAGGAGTTGCTAGTCCCATTGCACAGGGGCACGATACCACCAGGGTGGATATTGCATTCATCAAAGATTGTTGCAGTGGTAACTGTGCGATAAAATATGTGATAAAAAAAGTGAAGAATGAGATACTGACAACGATCGGTACAAAATATGCGGCTACCTTATCGCCGAATTTTTGAATAGGAGGTTTTTTACTTTGAGCATCTTTGATCAACTGGATGATTTGATAGAGCACACTTTTAGATCCCACTTTGGTTGCGACAATTCTGATATTACCCTCGGTCAGCAATGTACCGCCAATCACAGCATCATGCTTCAGTTTTTCAACGGGCATACTTTCTCCCGTTAACATCGACTCGTCTACCCAGCCTTGCCCTTCCAAAATATCGCCGTCGACCGGGATCTGATTTCCTGTGTTCACTTTTAGAATATCACCAGATTTAATTTCTTTGGCCAATATGGTTATTTCCTGATCCCCATCGATCTTAATTGCATCCACGTTCTGATATTTAATCAGATCTTTGATTGCGGACGTGGTTTTCGTTATAGCCCGTTTTTCCAATACGTTTCCTAAAAAAACCAAAGTAATGATCGTCGTGCAGGTTTCGTAAAATTGATAATCGTGCCCAAGCTTGTAGCATGTGCCAATCAGACTATAGATAAATGCCGCGGTAGATCCGACTAATATGAGCACATCCATATTCGGCATTTTATTCCAAATGGATCGTAACGCACTGATCCCGAAATGGGAAAAGCCAATAAAATATACAGGTATACACAAGCAGAGCTGGATATATGAGTCATGGAGTAAAGGATACACCGTAAACATATGGCCCCATAGCGGTACAGTAAAGATCAAACAGCAGAAGAACTTAAATTCAATTGAGTGCCAAAAGCTAGGCTTATCATCCTGATCATCGATTACTTTGTATCCTAAAGACTCAATCCCTTCGACGAGCATTGGTATTTGTTCCTGGGGGATATCGGAAAATTTGACTTCATCAGCGGCAAAATCAACATAGATGTCTTTAGCTCCGTTTTTTTCCAGGTATTTGTGGATTGAAATAGCACAATTTGCGCAGTGCATTCCGGTTACATGTAGTTCAGTATGCACGTTGGATTCCTTCATTTAATCGTAAGTAATGTCTTTACGCAAAGATAGGTATTTCCTGATAATGCTTTTTGCGTAAAGTAAAATTGTTTAGCTTAGCAGGCCGGTTTTATTTCCTTTTTACAAAGATAATCTTGTGTGGAAGGTGTTCAAACGGCAAATTTTGAAGGATTAAAACCGTTTTAAATTTAGGGTAAAAATGAGCAAGTCAATTTCAATTTCTTTTTTTTTACGGACGATACTGCTAGTTGCATTGACGGCATCATTCGTTCAATTTGAAAGCTTCTATAAGCAACGGGAGATTATTCGAAATATCGCATACGGATTAAACACGTTTTTAACCGCAAGTGTTTTGATATCAATTGGGCATTTTATACTTGTAAAATTATACAACAGTAGAAATGAACAACAGATTGTCCGTGGTAATTTTGTACTTGGAATTACACGCGTCGCTACTGTCGGTAATGTGTTTTTCATTATCGTCAGCCTAATGATTGCCGTTGGTATTAATCCCAAAGATTTTATTACCAGCATGACAATCGTTGCTATGGCGATCGCTGTTATATTTAGAGAGTATATCACCAATATGATTTCTGGTTTGATCATCATGTTTTCCGATCAATTTTCGGTGGGAGACCGGATAAAAATAGGTGAGTACCAAGGAAAGATTGTCGATATTACATTGGCCAATCTGGTTGTGCGAGATGAAGATGACGACGCAGTAATGATTCCAAATAATTTAGTTTTTACTGCAACGCTGGTCAATAAAACGTCTCAAAAATCAAATAAAATTGTTGTTAAGTTTGAATTACCGATCGATATTGCTGTTGCTGTAGAAGAATTGGAACGCTATTTAACGCCATTATTTCAGCAAAATCCGAATTTGGACCACTCCCAAGGTTTTATTATTAAGGTTGCCGATCTCGCTAAAGATTACATCAAGTACAAAGTTGAAGTTAGTGCAATTTCTTCCAGCAACAAAATACATCAGCAGGTGCAGAGCAGAATTTTGAATGAAATTTTGCAATTTCAGCGCGGCAAAGGTTAAATTTTTCTGACTTTGATATTTTTAACGAAGTGATGGCCCCCTTTTTCCAGAATCAGATCTGCGCGATATCTTGTTGGCAGAATATTCTTAATTAAGTTAGGCTTATTGATTTCATTCCAGATACTTACGGCCATAGACTGGCTTTCTTCAGTGGTCATATTTGCATACTTGTGGAAAAATGACGCTGGATTTTGGAACGCAGTTTCACGAAGGGACTCAAATCGGTTCGTGTACCATTCTATCAAGTTTTTTTCACTGGCGTGCACATAAATCGAGTAATCAAAGAAATCGGAAACGAAGACGCTATGGCCTTTTCTCGGCCGCTGCGAATTGACTTGTAACACATTAATTCCTTCTACAATTAGGATATCGGGCTGTTCGATGATTTGTTGCTCTTCGTCTGGCAACACATCATAGATCAGGTGGCTGTAGACAGGGACTGCTATCCTTGGAGAACCGGACTTCACGGCAGAAAGGAAATGGATCAATCTTTTGGCATCATAACTTTCCGGAAAACCTTTCCGGTTTAGAATCCCGAGTTCAATGAGTTGCTTATTTGGATAAAGAAAGCCGTCTGTGGTCACCAGGTCTACCTTTGGCTTTGAAGGAAGCAGACTGAGTACGCGCTGCAAAACCCTTGCTGTAGTACTTTTCCCCACGGCAACAGATCCGGCAATACCAATGATGTACGGAAGTTTGCTTTCTTCCTTGCCGAAGAAACGATTTGTTCGCTGATGGAGACTTTGGAAACGATCAATATGAATTTCAAGGAAATGACTCAAAGGGACATAGACTTCTTCTATCTCCTGATTTGTGAGGGGTTCATTCAGTGCATGGAGGGTTTCCAAGTCTTCGACACTGAAGTTGTGCAAGACTTTCCCGTTTAAATTTTTCCAGTCTTCACGTTTGATCGATCGAAAAGGCGAGTCTATTGCTATTTGTGGATCCAATTGCATCGTTTGCTTTATTTTTAATACAAATATCTTTATTTCAGCATAAGTAACCTTTCCTATTCGATTTTAACGATTTTAAAGGCCGTTTTTGCGCGGGCAAATATAAATACTGTTATTCGTTATCCCAAGAAACGCTATAAATGATTTGACGTTATTATAATAGGATTTGATAATATTTTATGGACGGGGCACTTCTCAGCAATTTTAAATAGCCGCTGCTTTTGGACTTCGTCTAAATCTCCTTTAAAACTAATATAGCATTGTATATAGGTCGTTTGTTGTTGCTCACTCGTTTGTACTTCATGAGTTAGACGAACCAATACTTCTTCTAGCGGCCAGTCCTTTCTGTCAGCATACATTTTTACGGTAATAGCCTTGCAGCTCCCTAAGGAGGATAGTAGTAAGGGAATGGGATTGATGCCCTCATCTTCACCACCTAAATCTATTGGTTCATCCACTGTTAGCTGATGCTTTCCATAGTGTACTGTAGTTGTATAAGGAATTTTCCCTATTGAAACGATTACTTCATTATCCATACAATTTGAAATTAAGCTTCAACATCTTCCAATAAGCCTTCAATAATCAGGCTTCCTGTTGCCGGATTTGTTGCCAATGGCACATTATAAAGATCACATACACGCATAAGCATCTGAATATCCGGTTCATGTGCGTGTTTTCCTAGTGGATCGCGAAAGAAAATGATTCCATCAACTTTTCCTTCAGCCGCTAATGCCGCAATCTGTGCATCGCCACCCATTGGGCCACTTAGTTTCAATTCTACAGGGAGGCCAGTTTGTCTAACATATGAACCCGTAGTTCCTGTGGCGATGATATCGGCGCGTTCTAATAAATCTTGGTGATCTTTGACAAATGCAACCATTTCTGGTTTCTTGCCGTCATGGGCTATCAATGCAATTGTTTTCTTCATCAGTATGTAATTATGTGTTGAGCGATTGGCTTATATATGGAAAAGAACCGTTCTGATCCTATTTTGCAAGCTATTTAAAAAATATATAGGATATAATTATTGCAGCGATCACTCCGGCCAATTCAGCTAGTAGAGCGCATGGAAGTGCATGTCTAGTGCGTTTAATTCCTACCGCTCCAAAATATACTGCAAGTACATAAAAAGTGGTCTCCGTAGATCCTTGAATAACACACGCAACCCGAGCCGCGAAATCCATTGGACCTTTTGCATTCATCAAATCAACCATCAGTCCACGTGCGCCAGAGCCACTCAAAGGTTTCATAAAAGCAACAGGTAAGGCGTCCACAAAGGACGTATCCAAACCGCATAAGGCAATGCCTTTAGCAATTCCCGCTACCATATAATCCATTGTCCCAGACGCTCTAAAGACGGCAATTCCAACAAGCATGGCAACCAGATAAGGTATTATTTTAACGGAAACCTCAAAGCCTTCTTTGGCTCCTTCAATAAAAGAGTCATAGACATTTACCTTACGGAAAAGAGCCAACCCTATAAAAGAAGTAAATAAGCTAAATAAGATAACATTTCCAAATACTTTGCTGAATATTTCGATCTCCGATTGTTGTAGTCCAGAAAAGTAATAAAGCAGGCCTCCGATAAACAGGCACATCGCACCCAAATAGCCCAAAACTACACGATTCAACAGATTGATTTTTTGATAAATAGCTACAAGTATCAACGCAACCAGAGTGGAGAAGAATGTCGCTATTAAAATCGGTAAGAATACATCTGAAGGATCTGGTGCTCCCGCTTCTTTTCGATAGGCCATGATAGAAATCGGCAAGAGTGTCAAACTTGATGCATTGAGCACAATAAACATGATTTGGGCATTGGATGCAGTTTCTTTGTTTGGATTTAATTCCTGTAGTTCTTTCATCGCTTTAAGTCCCAAAGGCGTTGCAGCATTATCTAAACCAAGCGCATTGGCCGAGAAATTCATAAGAATAGAACCAAGCGCAGGGTGATTTTTTGGTATTTCAGGAAATAATTTATGAAAAAAAGGGCCTACGATTTTCGCGAAAATATTAATCATTCCACCTTTTTCACCAATTTTCATGATGCCAAGGGCAAAACTCATCATGCCGATCAGTCCCAAGGAAATTTCGGCACCTGTTTTCGCACTATCAAAGATTGAGTTTACAATTTGCTGGAAAATTTCAGTATCCCCAAAAAAAATGAGTTTTACAAGGGCTACGGCAAATGTGATTAAAAAAAATGCAACCCAAACGTAGTTTAATGCCATATCGATTTAAAATATGCGTAAAAGTAATCTTTTAGAATTTATTCATCAACCTGCTCCATGGATTTTTCTTCTCATTTTGATTCTTTTCTTTAATTAAATGAGCAACAATATAATCTAGCGTATCTTCATTTTCACTAATCATTTTATCCGATAAGGAGATCAATTTCTGTATATTATTAGTCGAGGCCGCGTCCAGTGCTGCATTGATGCTAGAAAGATTAGCAGGTTCTATGCGAAGATAATTTTGCTGCTTGCCGTTACTTCTAAATAATTGCCTTATAAAAAATTCAGTGCTTTCAGATGACGCACTTGTCATAATATCCACTAATGCTGGACCGATTTGAATGGCAAGATTTTTCTTAAAATGCTCGTAGTTATAGGCGGTTTTTGAGACACCTGTTCCCAGAGATAGCATAAACATATCATTTATCTGCGTGCTATTAAATGCCTTTAGGACTTCGAGTAAAGCGCATATGGAAGGATTTTGGGCAAAGACGCCACCGTCAATCAAGGGGTATCTGGTTTTTGAAAGGGAGTAGATCTCAGCGACAGGGAAAAATGTGGGCGCGGCAGAAGTCGCTCTACAGACATCCTTGAGGTAGAAATCTCTCGCTTCACCATGTGTAATTGCTTTCTGTTGTCTGAAAAAATGATTTTTTCGTAATTCGATATTATATGCTGTGATAATACAAGGCTTGATTAAATGGCTCAATCTCGCATTTTGAAAATATTTTTCCAGTACGTTTGATAAAGGAATGGGGGAATATAGTTCACTGACCAATCCAAAACCACCTAAAAAATGCCGCCATTTGGAAGCATTGAAAATTTCAGTACCATGATTGACAAATAAATTTAACGCGTCTCGCGCAGAGAATTTTGGTTGGGCCGGATTTCCTTCTTCCGGATAGAGAAGAATACTGGTCAGAATTCCACCGCTACTTGTGCCTGCTATGAAGTCAAAATATGAGGCGATACGTGCATTTGTATCCATCGTCTGCTTTTGTAGTTTTTCTTCTAGAGCTACAAGTACCATTGCGGGAATGATGCCTCGTATACCACCACCGTCAAGCGCGAGAATATTCTTCATACTAAAAGCTGATTTAGTTTATGCTATGTAAATATAATAAATGTATACAATTGGCCGAGCTATTTTCTTGGCGGTAATCAGGTCATAGCCACTGTTTTCAAAAGCTTTATCTGTGTTTTTGGTCATATCCGCTCAATTCATCTTATTGATTACTCAATACCAACTTTTAGTTTAAGAGGGAGTCGACACTATTTTTAAAGGGGTATAGCAGGGGTATAACAGGGATTTACCCCTGCTATACCCCTGTTAACCCCCTGTAATTCCCCTGTAATTCCCCTGTTATTGGCAGAGGTGGTTGCGTGTTGGTAGCATTGTGTCATTAATAAAAACGGGTGCTATATCAATTAAAGATTTTGCGGTTCACGATCACAGGGGGTAATTCTTTATCAGTTTTTACAAAATAAAAAAAGCTGTCTCAAAATTTATTGAGACAGCTTTTTTGTTTAGATTGGATCGATTCAATTGAACCAAGCAAATACCTCGTCTTTTGTCGGCATATTGATATCTAGTTTAAGCTTTTTACGCATACCGCCAAGGTCATTAAAGACCTTATTTGGATTTGCCTCTTTTAAAGCTTCAATCGTAGTAAAACCCATTTTTTGCAGTGCTGGTACCCATACCGCAGGAATTCCTTGCTGCTCATAATCTTGTGTTTCTGCTACTCGAGCAACTTTTTCTGGCCGCATTTGCGGAAAGAAAAGAACTTCTTGAATGGAGGCATTGTCTGTCAGGAACATAATCAAACGATCCATTCCAATACCAAGTCCAGAAGTAGGCGGCATACCATATTCGAGTGAACGTAAGAAGTCTTGGTCAATAAACATGGCCTCGTCATCCCCCTTTTCGGAAAGCCGCAATTGATCTTCAAAACGTTCACGTTGATCAATCGGATCATTTAACTCCGAATAAGCATTGGCAATCTCTTTTCCGCAGACCATAAGTTCAAAACGCTCTGTTAAATCGGGATTATCTCGATGTTTTTTGGTTAAAGGAGACATTTCTTTAGGATAATCCGTGATGAAAGTAGGTTGAATGTAGTTGCCTTCACACTTCGCACCGAAAATTTCGTCTATTAATTTACCTTTTCCCATTGTTTCATTCACATCAATACCCATTCCTTTGGCAGCGATACGAATTTCATCTTCAGTTTTTCCAGTGATATCGAATCCAGTAAATTCTTTGATAGAATCTGTCATCGAGATACGTTTATATGGGGCTTTAAAGTCAATTTTATGTGAGCCGAACGTAACCTCAGTTGTTCCATTTACCGCTGACGCACAGTGTTCCAAAAGACGTTCGGTAAAATCCATCATCCAATTGTAGTCTTTATACGCTACATAAATCTCCATCGCTGTGAATTCGGGATTATGTGTACGGTCCATTCCTTCGTTGCGGAAGTTTTTAGAAAATTCATACACGCCGTCAAATCCTCCTACGATCAATCTTTTTAGATACAACTCGTTAGCAATGCGAAGATATAATGGAATGTCCAACGCATTGTGATGGGTAATAAATGGACGTGCTGCTGCTCCACCGGGAATAGACTGTAAAACTGGTGTCTCTACTTCCATGTAACCTGCATCGTTAAAGAACTGACGCATTGCATTGAAAAGTTTAGTACGTTTGATAAATATATCTTTATTACCTGGATTGACAATCAAATCAACATAGCGCATTCTATAGCGTTGTTCAGGATCTGTAAAGGCATCGAAAGTCTTTCCTTCAGCAGATTTGACAACAGGTAGCGGACGTAGCGATTTAGATAAAACAGTAAGTTGTTCTACGTGCACTGCAATCGCTTCAGTTTGCGTTGTGAAGACATAGCCTTTGATTCCGACGATATCACCAATATCCAACAGTTTTTTAAAGACTACGTTGTATAAATCCTTATTCTCGTCCGGGCAAATGTCATCCCGCTTAATATAAGCTTGAATACGGCCAGTAGAATCTTGAATTTCAAAAAATGAAGCACTTCCCATGACACGACGGCTCATAATCCGGCCAGCTAGGGTAATGTTCTTATAATTCAATTTATCTCTATCGTAATTTTCTAAAATATCAGCAGCATGTGCATTAACGACAAATTCATTCGCTGGAAATGGGTCAATTCCCATATCCAACAATGATTGCATCGCTTGTCTTCTAAGTTGTTCCTGTTCGGATAATACAGTACTCATTCGGTATGAATAATATTTAAAATGTGAAAATCAAGCAAAAATAGCCATTTTTTTCAATTCTTTTTATTGATTTTTTCATGAAATCGCTGTAGCGAAAATGCTTAGCGTATCGTTAAAGAGTAAAAAATAGTTAAATAGTGATATTACAAGGGGACAATTGGCTATTTATTTTTAAGTTTTATGATTTTAATTCGGTTATTTCGTCAAAAAAAGATTTTGGTTACCGGAGGAAATTTGATGAATTGTTGCATAGATAATGTAATTCATTGCATATCAAAGGCAATTTGTCTAAGTTTGAAACTTGATAATTAAATAGTTTAAGTGGGTATAATTCGATCATATTTTTATAACAAGAAGTTATCGTCTTTAGATGATGCCTTAGCACGTTGCTTGCTAGATCGTGAGGACGGAAAGGCCTTCGTTTATAAGAAATATTATGGATATCTCATGGCAATTATTATCCGTTATGTAAAACAGGATGTGGATGCTGAAGAACTTGTGAATGAAAGTTTTGTTAGGGTGTTTCGAAAATTAGCGTCTTTTAATCGGAATATTGACGATGAGAATCTGGAAAAATCTTTTCGAGCTTGGATAGGTCGAATAGCGGCGAATATTTCCATTGATTTTTTACGGAGTAAGAAGCAACTTTATTCGGTTGAAGATCTCGGAGAAGGTGATATGCACACACCATCGGTTCAGCTGGACAGTCGTTTGGAGGTCAATGAGATTATGCGGCTTTTGGATCAGCTTCCTGAAATCCAAAAAACAATTTTTAATCTCTATGAAATTGAGGGTTATTCGCACGATGAAATTGCCCAAATGCTCAATATACCTGACAGTACGTCACGTACTTATTTGACGCGAGCGAAGCAAAAACTTAGGAAATTATACTTGGATTATACAGGCGTAGTTCAAGAAATAAGATAAATATTGTTGTTACGATGAAAGACAATAAGAAAACGGAATTGATAGAAGAGATCATTGGACAATTAAAAGACCATGAGCTTCCTTATAAAGAAGGTTCCTGGGAAAAATTTGCCTCAACGTATGACGCAGTACCACGTAGTCCCTCGAATTGGAGGTATTGGAGCGCAGCAGCTGCCTTACTCGTGTTTGCTGGTGTTGGCTACTGGGGCTTAAATAACGATACGCCTAAGGATGCACCGTCTATGGTCACAATCAAGAAGCAGACAAGTGATGATGTGATCGGAAATAATAAGGATTTGAAAGAGTCCATTAAACGCTCGCTATCGGATATTATTCATGATGAAGATTTAGTTAGCGAGAAATCATTCCAAACGAGACCGTTTACCTACGCAGGAGTGACAAACCATTCAGTTCAACATAGCGACAATAACCGTGTGGTATTTAATGCTGGACGGGTAATGCGAGCGACTGATTTAACTTTTTCGAAGGAGATTGCCAGCCTACAATCGATCCCATTGAAGAATAATAAGTTCTCAGCGAATATTCATTGGGGCGAAGATGAAGTGGAAGGTGCTGCAGCTCAATCTAATTCAGTTGCAGTTTCTTCTGGTAATTTGACACAGCGTGATGCGGCAAAGCTTTCACAGCTCTACGCTATGCAACAAGGGAATACGAGAACCAGCATTATGCAGAATGAAACCAGTCGGGAGAAAAAGTGGGAGATGGGGGCTTTTGTTTCTCCAGCTTCAACTTCGGAGAGTATAACACTTGGCGGTGGCGTTGCACTGGCTTACAATATTTCTAGCAAAATAAGTCTCCGATCCGGAGCCTCTATTCAACATTATGGTTCTGTTTCTGGGAATACCCCTATTACTCCAGCTATGGCTTCAAACTCATTTAGTTTAGATGCTCCAAATTATATTTCACAATCAACTATCAGTAATTCATTTATTACGCGGACCGCGGATGCAAAAGATGCGAAGAGCAATGAGCGAGTTTCTGGTAAAATCTTAACAGTGGACATTCCTGTGGATGTGAGGTATGCAATTACGAAGAACTTTTACACGTCTGTGGGCGTGTCTTATGTAGGTGTATTGGATCAGGAACGCGCAATGATTTATGAGACTAATAATACGGAATATAAACAAAAATCTACAGATAAAAATGTGGATGATAAAGGTGTAAATGGCTTTGTTAATTTTTCAGTTGGCAGGAAACAGAAAATTGGTAAACTATCGATTTCTGTAGAGCCTTATTATAAAGCCCCGATTGGAGGACTAAAATCCTCCGATTTAAACTACAGTAATGGGGGAGTGAAAATAATTACGAGTTTTTAACCCCACCTGGTAATCAAAACCCGCAATAAGTGTTTAATTTATTGCGGCTTTTTTTATCGCATTCAATAGTATTAAATTTCATCTACGCGAACCCAACCCATTCCTGCGGCTTTAGCACCCTCAACACCCGGAATACCATCTTCGTACACCAAGCATCTTTTGGGATCAATATTTAATTGTGAGGCTGCCAAAAGAAAAGGCTGCGGAGAGGGTTTCCCTTCGGGAGTATCGCCTGCACACACTAATGTTTCCAAATCATCCCATACACCAATGGTATTCAATGTCATCGATAAAGTCGATCTCGTTCCTCCAGATACAGCTGCAATATGTTTTTTGCCTTTTTGATATTTTAGATGTTCAACAACATAATCTACTGGTTGGGTTTTAAATACATACTCATCGCGAAATATAGTAGATTTAAGCTTGGAAAATTCTTGATAATCGAAATCCACTTCATAGCGTTTGCTGATTTCTTCTGCAACAGCAACAGTTGGCCATCCAGCAGTTTCGTCGATCAAATTAACATCCAATTCAATTCCATAGTGTTCTGCCGCAGCTTTGTATGCTTGTTTATGCGCGTGCATATTATCTGCCAAAGTACCATCGACATCAAACAATAGCGCATCGTAGGACTCGGCGAGAAGGTTTAGTAATTCAAATTTACGTTGTGATTCAGGTGACATATATTTTTAATAGTGAATGATAAAAATAAAGAAATATAATTGGACAAGCAAAAAAGAAGCCTTTCCTGAATTTTAGGAAAGGCTTCTTTGCGTTTAGCTCGGCATTGATTTTAACGCCGGGGGCAACATATAACTAGTGCGCACTTAAATTTTTAGCTTTTTCCGCATCGAAATTAGCCTCCAATTCCGCTAGTTTTTTCTTACCATAGGCCATACGTGTAATCACAACGAACAGGACCGGAACGATAAATATCGCAAGGAGCGTAGCGGCAGTCATACCGCCAAATACGGTCCAACCAATTGTTTGGCGAGATATAGCACCAGCACCATGCGATAGCATCAATGGTATAATCCCCAAAATAAATGCAAAAGATGTCATGATAATTGGACGCAAACGCAATTTTACTGCATCTAATGTTGCCTCATATAGGTTCATTCCAATATCCACCCTTTCCTTCGCAAACTCTACAATCAGGATCGCATTTTTGGCTGCTAGACCAATAATTGTTACCAAACCGATTTGTGCATAGATGTTATTATCCAAGGTTGGAATCAGCGTCAATGTTAGGATTGCTCCAAATACTCCCAAAGGCACAGATAATAAAATAGAGAATGGTACAGACCAGCTTTCGTACAATGCCGCTAAAAGTAGGAACACAAATAGAATACACAGTGCAAAAATTTGAATGGTCTTGGATCCCGATTGCATTTCTTGTAGCGATAGACCGGAGAACTGATAGTCAAAACCTTCTGGCAAAGTTTGTGCAGCTACTTCCTGTAAAGCTTTCAGCGCATCCCCTGACGAATAACCCGGGGCGGAACTACCGTTGACCTCAATACTTCTAAAGATATTGTAGTGATTGATGATTGAAGGCATTGTCGTCAATTCATAGGTAACCAGGGTACCCATAGGTACAGGGTTTCCAGAGATATTGTTGACATACAACTTGTTGATATCTTCAATATTCATGCGGTATGGTATATCGGCTTGGGTAACAACGCGATAACTACGGCCATACTTTGTGAAGTCATTGACATAGCTACTACCTAAATAGGATGATATTGTTGAATAGATACTTGAGATCGGCACACCCATACGTTTTGCCTGTTCACGGTTTACCTCCAATTTGTAGTTTGGCGAATTGGTGTTAAACAATGTGTAAGCCATTCCAATTTCCGGGCGTTGGTTGGCGGCCATTAAGAATTTACCGACTGTTGCTTCAAAGTCTTTGATGTTGACAGTTTGTAAATCCTGTACCTGCATAGAGAAACCTCCAGATGTACCTAAACCTGGAATTGCCGGTGGCGTTACCGCCAATACTCTGGCCTTCGTATAGCCTGCATACTTGCCCATAATCATGCCTGCAATATCGTTTGCAGTACGTGTACGCGTTTCCCAAGGTTTAAGCGAAACGAATACTGTCGCTCCATTGGATTTAAACGCACGGTTCAAGATATTGATACCGGAGATTGCAGTAACATATTTGATTTCGGGGAAAGTCTTATGCAGATCAGCTTCAATTTCTTTTAGCACTTCATTTGTACGCGCAGAGGACGAACCTTCTGGCAACGTAATACCTGCAAAAAATGCACCACCATCCTCAGAAGGAATAAATCCAGTGGGTTTGGTTGTAAACATCCAGCCTGTCCCAATAAAAATACACAAGAGAATAATTAACACCAAGGGTGCTTTTTTGATTGCCTGTTTTACACCATTTGAGTATTTAATGGTTACTTTTTCAAACCATACATTAAATTTGTAGAAAAACTTGTTCAATCCTCTTGCGCCCTCATGTACTGCTGTGGGCTTTAATAAAATTGAACATAATGCTGGGGTCAAAGAAAGCGCTATAAATGCAGATAACATGACGGATACGGCAATCGTGATGGCAAATTGTTGGTACAACTTACCCACCATGCCTGGTATAAAACCTACTGGGACAAATACGGCTGCCAAAATTAATGCAATTGCAATAACCGGAGCGGTAATATCGCCCATAGCGCGCCGTGTCGCTTCCTTTGCATCCAGCTTATAGTGGTCGATGTAATGCTGTACTGCTTCCACAACAACAATGGCATCATCCACCACAATACCGATGGCTAATACAAAAGCAAGCATCGTCAGGTTGTTGATTGAAAAACCAAACATGAGGAAGAAGATGAAGGTACCAATGATGGACACTGGAATCGCCAGTACGGGAATTAATGTTGCCCTCCAACTTTGAAGAAAGAAAAACACCACAACCGTAACTAGGATTAACGCTTCAACTAGCGTGTGTATAACTGAAGAAATTGAGGCATTTACAACAGATACAGTTTCATAGCTGATCGTATAATCGACATCGGTTGGAAAAGATTTCTTCAATTTTTCCAAAGCATTAACAATACCCTCAGCCGACTCTACTGCATTACCACCAGGCGTTTGGTTGATCATCATGGCAGAGGAGGTCATACCGTTTACGGTAGATGACGTACCATAATTGAACTGACCCAATTCTACACGTGCAACATCTTTTAAAAGTACAATAGATCCATCCTTATTGGTTTTCACAATGATGTTTTCAAAATCCTCTGGATTGGAAAGGTCACTATCGGTAATAATCGGATACTCAAATACTGTTGAGGACTCTTGCGGACGTCCGCCAACACTACCGCCAGGTATACGGGAATTTTGTTCCGCAATTGCAGTCGATATATCGGCAGGAGTCATACTCAAATTGGCTAATTTGTTCGCATCGAGCCATACCCGCATGGAGAATGGCTGGCCAAAGGCGGTTACGTCACCGACACCTTTTACACGTAAGAGTGCGTCTTTTACGTATAAGTTGTTGTAATTAGCTAAGAAATTTTCGCTTCTCGTTCCTTTCGGAGAAGTTAGCGCAACCAACATGAGGATATCGTTATTGGCTTTACGCGTCGTAATCCCGAGACGTCTAACAGCTTCAGGAAGGGCTGGCTCAGCAATTCCCACACGGTTTTGTACATCTAGGGTAGCAATATCAATATCCGTACCTACTTCAAATGTCACCGTAATTGTTGCTTGGCCATTGGATGTGCTATTAGACGACATATAAATCATGCCAGGTGTACCATTGATCTGACTCTCAATAAGAGTTGTCACGGTTTGTTCAACCGTCTGTGCATCCGCTCCAGTGTAATTTGCTGTAACAGTTACAGTTGGAGGTGCAATAGAAGGATACTGGCTAATTGGCAACGTAGATACTGCAATAATCCCGATGATTGAAATCAAAATCGAAATAACGATTGCGGTAACTGGCCTCTTAATAAATACTTCTGAAATCATTCTATATTTTTTAGATTCTCTTTAAAAATTAGTGGTGTTATTTTCCCTGAGGAGCTCCTTTCGCAGCCTGTTGAGCTGCCACGGCAGCATCCACTACTTTAACTCCATTTTGGACATTCATAGTGCCATCGACGATAATTTTCTCGCCGTCTTTGACACCTTCTTTGATCACGATTTTGTCGCCAGCTTTGATACCCAGTTTTACTTGATGTATCTCCGCTTTACTGCTGTCGTTGACGGTATATATATTGAAAACACCTAACTGCTCAAACACAGCTTTGTAGGGCACAACAATTTCTTCTTTGGAAGAGGTTGTTGATACATTCATGGTGATATTCATACCTGCACGCAGTTCGTTGGCATTGTTCGGAAATGTCGCACGTACTTTGATTGTTCCAGTTGCAGGATCGACTGCACGGTCAATTGTTGTGATCGTTCCTTTGCCCTCATAAGTGCTTCCATTTGGTAGCAGAAGAGAAAGATCTGAAGAGGAACGGCTACTTTGTAATTGGGTAAATTTGTTAATATCCTTTTCGTTTACCTGAAATTCTACAGCAATTGGGCTGGTAGAAGATAAGGTGTTCAATAGGGTAGTACCAGGACTCACTAACGCCCCCAACCGTACCTGTGATATTCCTACAGTTCCACTAAAGGGAGCCCGAATAGTCGATCGCGATAAATTGGTATTTGCTGTTACTAGAGCTGCGCGAGCAGACTCCACCTGTGCTTGAGCAGCAGCAACGCTTGATTGAGCATTATCAAAAGTCTGTTTTGCTATCGCATCCTTATCTGCCAATGTTTGATATCTCCCTAAATCTCTTTTTTGGCGGTCCAACTCTGTCTGTGCTACTTGGAGGCTAGCTTTGGCCTGCTGAACCGCAGCATTATAGCGTGTGCCATCAATTTCATAAAGGGCCTGTCCTTTAGTGACTGCTGCGCCGTCTGAAACATATATTTTGGTGATATAACCGCTTACTTCTGCAAATAGATCTGCTTCATTCAGCGGTTTAACTGTCGCAGGATAGCTTATTGTACCTGTTACAATCTCATGCGATGCTACACCGAAAGTAACTGGAACGACTTTCTCGGCTTGCGCCTGTGGCGGTCCTTGCTTTTTAGCATCTTTATTTCCACAAGAGGTCCATACTAAAGCTGTCCCTAGAAAGAAAGCGAATAATAATTGTCTTTTATTCATGATTTGTATTAGTTTCCTTTTTAATTGATTAATTTGTTTGAATTGATCCGATAGCTTTTTGTACATCAAGCTTACTCGCCAACAAGGCATAGAGCGCATTCAAATAATTCAGTTGTGTTGTTTTTAAATCGGTCTCAGCAGTCATCAAATCCAGATATGTTTTGATCCCCTCGTCATATTGTAGTTTGATTGTCTCATAAACTTCTTTGGAGAGTGTAACGTTTTCCTGGGCCGTTTTCCAGTCGCTTAGATTGGCATTATAAGTGGCACGTGCCATGGAATATTGCGTATTGACCGAAGTTTCTAAGTTCTTAATATCCCAATCGATGCGCTCTTCCTGAAGTCTGGATTTATTGATTTGATTTTTACGCTTAAACCCTTGAAAAATAGGGAGGGATAGATTTAAACCTGCGATTGAACTTGGAATATTATCATTGTACAATTTTCCAAAACTATTGTTTCTGTAGTTAAATGCGTAATTATAGAATGCACTGATGTTTGGCAGATAGGTCCACTTGTAATACTGCGTGTTTAACTCTTGAATCTTTTTGGAAGTCTGTAATTGTTGAAATTCAATGCGATTGGTCACATTCAATCCGGAGGTTGTATCCAATAAGATTTGACTTTCCATATCAGCGTTATTGAAAGATAAGGTCAAGTTTTGACTTTTATCTAATGCCAAGAGCTGTTTTAAATAGTCATATTTATATTTTCGCATCTCTACGGTACGCTTCTCGTCAGCTCTGGCATTTGCCAAGGCGATCTGTGCACGCTTGTAATCGGTCTTATCCACCACACCAACTTCATAACGTACATGTGAATCATTGTATTGCTTTTGAAGACGGGCGATGTTTTCCTGAACAATTTTGATTTGTTCCTCGGAAGTCAAGATGTCGTAATAAGCTTTGCTGACATCGACAACGGCGTCGATTTTCTGACTTTCGGTATTTTGTCTGTTACTTAACCGAAGCAGGTCAGCCCCTTTTTTGGCTTGCATTAACGCCGGGTTTAGAATTTGTTGGTCAGCCTGCAACGTTAATGCACTACTATTTTTAGTTCCCATAGGGATATTAGCACCATTGAAGAACATCGTTGGCAATTTGACGTTGTGATTGAAATTCCCGGTTAAACCCAGCTGCGGATACCAGCCAGAAAGTGAAATATCAATATCTCTTTCCCCGATGGATTCATCAAGCTCGGCTTGCTTAATCGAAATTTTATTCCGTAAAGCATAATCTATCAGCTGCTGAAGTGTCGCATTTGGCGGCAAGCTTTCAGATTGCTGTTGTGCAAATCCTGTATTACTCAGAAGCGAAAGGGTCGCTAAAGAATAAACGATTTTATTAAACTTCATATATGTAATTAATTATTATTTTCTTTATTAATAGCTCCGTCCCAAATAATCCCAACCAGTACCTCTACATTTTGTTCGGAAAAACTGACATCTTTAAATTTGATACTATGAACTGTCGATAATGCCACTCCGATATAGCTGGCCACTAACAGATGGACATCTACTTGCTTTAAAATTTTCCGATCGATACCCTCTTGCAGAAAATCGACAACTTTATTTTGCCCGCCCAAAGGCTCTTGTATCTCCGCTTTATTTTTTTCGTAGTAAGGGGACGAGAAAAATTGCTCAAAAAAACTGAAGATATGTCCATTTTCAAGATAGAACTTGACAAAATTGCGCCAAATATGAAAAAATGAATCTTTATACTCGAAATCATCTTTTATACCATCAAAAATATAATCATTTAATAGTGTTCTACAGTGTTTGAACAGCGCAAAAATCAGATCATCTTTTGAAGGGAAATAATGGTAGATAGTTCCTATAGCTACATCAGAGTCTTGTGCGATTTTGCTCATCGGCGTTCCATGGAAGCCGTTGGTCTGTATCAGCTTTAGCGTGCTCGCAAGTACAGCCGCAATTTTTTCATTATAATTCATCAATCGAACGTTCATTCGGTTGCAAAATTAGCGATTAATTTGATTCCAAAATGTCAGAATATTGTTATAAATCAATAAATCAAAAATCTTGAAATATTGGATCAATAATACAATAAGAGAAAATAAATAAAATTGTTTTTTATTTTTTTAGGGCAGCTTTATGGGCTGTGTCCAACAACAGCAAATTAATGGTTAATATCAGCCTAGTGTATAGGCACTAGCTGGATTGGGGATGGCGTAGAAAAAAGACGAAGCGGCGTGTTTCATCTAACGGCCGCTTCTTCTAATTGCATTTTTTTAAGTTCTTTTCGACCTTTTCTAGAGAATAAATCTGTTTCCCTTTGTTGATTTTAGTATTAATGTAGGTCAACACATAAGCAATATCTATTGAAGAAAGATTTGAGGCAGGCATCGAATTGTTAAACTTCTTACCTGCAACTTCGAGGTCCCCTGAAATTCCGTACTTGATGATACAGGCCAGTTGATCGCTATTTTTTTGAAGAAATGTAGTGTCAGTTAATGGAGGATAGAGATTGCCCAATCCTTCACCCTTATCCCCGTGACAATTTTGGCAATGTGTCCGATATACTTTTTGACCATTGACCGCATATTGTGCAGTTTTGATATCAACTTCATGCTGACAGCCTATCAATATTGATAAGATAACACCAATTGTTCCGACGGTTGTTAAAAAGATACGCATGTCACTTTTTACCCTCGCTCAATAGTAGCGGTAAGTCATTCATTAGTTTTTTCACTTGTTCATCGTTGGTGCCGTCATAGGCTCCTCGAATTCTTTTGTCTTTATCTATTAAAACCAGATATCCCTGATGATCATAACCTCCAGGTGCGTTCTTATCTTCGGCTGTATAGACTAGGTATTGATTGGCTAGACCATATATCTCTGCTTTAGTTCCTGAAACAAATTGCCAGTGATTATTGGTTATGCCCAATTTCGTTGCGTAATCTTTCAACACATAAGGTTGATCGTATTTAAAGTCAATACTGTGAGATAAAAAGCGAACTTCCTCATTATCCTTATATTGTTGATATATTTTTAACAGGTTGCGATTCATCGTCGGACAGATACTTGGACAATGGGTAAAGAAAAAATTGGCAATATATATCTTTCCTTCAAAATCCTTATCCGAGATCATTACACTGTCCTGATTAAGCAGATTAAATGTCGGAATAGTATGATAAAGTGTATCTACAATTTTTTTTCCGTCAACTGTTTTTTCTATAGCTTCCCTTTCGCCATAGATGGGTAAGGTGGTCTGGTTATTGTTTTTGCAGGAAAATAAACCGAGTAAAAGGCAAGCTGCGGAGTAAAATTTAGTTATGGATCTCATGAGTCTACTATTTTTTTAAGCCTGATCCTTTTTTTGCTCAGACGTTAATGTGAACGTTGTAAAATGTCGGGCTTAGTCAAATTGAATGAATTCGTTTAAAAACTCTTTAATTTTTCGTGGCTTTCCTTCGAAACATTATCAAATATCTTTTTCATGTCACTTACCTTTTGAAGTTCAGTTTCAAAATATTTAACATCCGTGGAATCAGGATTATATCCTTTCATCCAGTCCATCATATGTTCTGTAGCACTCTCTAAATTAGCTTTCAATATACTGAGCTCTTTTCTCGTTGAACTAGTATCTAAATCAGCCTTAGCTGTTTTCATATTTTTTAAATTGTCCAAAATGGAATCTATCTTGACAGCATCGCGGTCGAAATGAGCAATTTGAGGCATGATCTCATCATGTATTTTAATTGTTGAATCCTGTAAGGCTTTTACGGGCGTTGCACCATTCCCCTGAGTTCCACATGCTGCTATTGCTAAGGATGCGATAGCTACAAACGCGATTTTATTCATGTTATTATCTTTTGGTAATTTGACAAATATATTAATTTCTTACGGCTCAACATTTCGATTTCTCGACGGGAATGTAAAATTCAAGTCACGAATATAGGTTTCGCAACGTACAGTAGCGCACAGGTCGCCCGATTTGTCTTTGATTTCTAATGAAAAGTCTTTTACTACCCGCCCTTTTGTTCGGATGATATGTGCACATTCTTCGAGAATTTCATCGGAAAGCTCCACACTATACTCTACACTAGTTTTACCTGGTTTTTTAAAAACAATTTGTGATGATTTTAACCAAGCTACAGTTTTCTTAAAGCCGATTTTTTGAAGATATTGATCAATTAGGATAGGGAAGATCGGGTCGGCTGCAGAAAATATCGTCCCTCCAAATAATGTTTTATTGGTATTAATATTGAAAGGTGTCTTATATATTTTTACTTTGGCACCCTGAAAGCCAGGGCT
>DGIS01000032.1 GCA_002386525.1 Sphingobacterium sp. UBA4616 | reverse complement strand
TGAGACTTTTTCAGTGCCCTCCATTGGGTTGTCCCTTTTTTTATTTTATGGATCGCGCTATCGCTCGTGCTGAACTATGGATGTAATGTCAGATTATATCAATTATCCGTTAATTATCTGTACAGTACTCGTGAGTTTTTATTGTAATTGCTAAATTTATCAGACAAGGTTATATATGCAGATATCGATGGACGCAAATAAGAATAGAGAAAAAATAAGTTCCGGTTTTTTTTCAGTGCTGACGTATAATGTCGCGGGATTGCCCGGGATTATTTCGTCGGCAATTACAGGTAGAAGCAGGAGTATTGCCGAAATTGGAAGAAAGATTAATCCTTTTGATATCGTGAATGTGCAGGAAGATTTTAACTACAATAGAAGTTTATATTTAGGCGGTAATTTACATCCATATCGTACAAAAACAAAGGGCCGTGTTCCCTTTGGTGATGGTTTAAATACCCTGTCTCATTTCCCAATGACTGATGTTGTCCGTATTCCATGGAAAAAACGTACGGGGGCAGATTTTTTAACACCCAAGGGCTTTACTTTTGTTCAAGTGGAGATTGTGCCTGATGCCTGGCTGGATGTCTACAATGTCCATGCAAATGCACAAAATAGCAGAAAAGCTTCAAGTGCACGTCGCGATAATCTGAATCAGTTGCGCGATTATATCCGTGAACATTCGGGCTATAGGTCAATTCTTGTGATGGGCGATTTTAATGCACATTATAGTTTTTGTGATGATAATCTGCATGATTTTATGGATTCAACGGCTTTGGTTGATAGCTGGGTTGAATTGGAAAATGGGGGCTTAGTGCCAGAGGCTCGCCACGAGTTTAAACCCCAGCATATGTTGTCAATATGTAATCAGAGCGAATCCATTGATAAGATTCTTTACAGGAGCAGCAGTGACCTCAGTCTTGCTGCCCGGGACTATAATATAGAAAACAATCTATTCACGAATGTCAAGGGGCTGCCGTTGTCGGATCATTATGCGTTGGCACTCAATTTTAATTGGGCGATCCACCGTTAGTAGCTGTAACTTAGACTGAATGTTGGAACTATACGTTGCGTTGTCGTGTTGTCATTGATATAGGTTCCCTTAATGATGAATTCGAAATCCGGAAGCGGATATCTGAAGGCGTTAAAGTCAAGTGAAACGTATGCGCCGAAGCTTTTTGGTGAAACATCAGTGTGTTTGTGAATATTTTGATAGTCGGCGAACATTCCGCCTTTTACGCGCTTAATATAAGCTAGTGACCCTAATCCAAGGTCGGGATAAGCTATTGGAAAACGGTAGTTGACCAATACAGTATTTTTTACTTTTTCATATTTGTAATAGCTAAATCCGCTCACTAAAGGGATATCGTTGATATATTGATAAATTCCCGATCCTGTTTGGGCACTCAATCGGATCTGAAAACCGTGATTGCTCCTAAACCCTGGAAGATAAAATATTGTTCGTGCCGATAGGATTTCACCTTTTGCGTGGTTTTCAAAGGGGGTATGTCGATAGGTGACACTCATATTTTGCCCCCATCTTGGGTAAAGATCCATTCTGGCCATTCGGGCGTTGCGATTGAGATAAATTTGGTATGTCAATGGAAAGGCAGTTTCATCATTAAAATTTTTGACATCGGTACGGCTCAGATCATAACGTTTAAGATAGGCGGTAGCCAGGTTGAAACCGGTGGAATAGATGTAGTCTCTTCTGTAAAAGGAAATGGGGATAGCGATTTGTGAGGATATATAATGCTCCCTCCAGTCAAAGCGGATGCTGCTATCCGGTTTGTTAGGGATGCTTGCCGCGGCGATCTGCCCCCTGTTTTCGTAACGCAAGGAAAATTTTGGAAAGTATTTATTGTAGGTAAGTTCGGCGGAATATACTCCTTTTCGAATATCCGTATCGTATTCGTATCCTAATGCAATTTGTGTGGTGTTTAAAATGTTGTTTGACAACCAGAACACGCCAGGTTTAAAGTTGTCAAAGCTCTCAAAATTACTGCTGCTTAAGGAAAGACTATGAAAATTGAAGGTTCGTCCCAGACCATTGTAAGGGACGATTTGGCTATACTGACTGGGATCTACTGGGATTGAAGCGATGTTTTTGACACTGTCTTTGGTCAATGCAGTAGCGTAGTAGTGTGAAAAATAATCCGTTTCGGGAGCAATAGCAAATGAGGTATCAATAGATGTTTGACCGATTTTATAACCATCAAATTGGTAATCGTTGAAGAGTAATTGTTTAGTTTCCTTATCGTAAAATGGGTTAAATGCACCAAACTGTGCCTTCGTCAGAAGTTCCTTGTTGCCGGTTAAAAGGTCTATTGTGTAGATGTTGTCGATACCATTAAAGTTTGCTTTTGCCATAATGTTCATACTCGAAAGGTATTGAGGTCGCTCAAATTGCTGATTCCCCCAAGCTGTTAGGTTAGTAATTTTATCGGTTTTTAGATCAATTTCGCATATAGCAGTTCCTGTTTGTGACAATCGTATAGCGATAACTTTGTCGCCCTGGGCGTTGAAAGCAGGATGTTGGAGCTGTTCAGTATTACCTATTTTGATCCGTTTGACGACAGTGTTGTTTTTAAGACTTATTAGCGTTAGATAACTATCGTTGGATAAATCTACTTCCACGCAAGCGATGACTTCCTCTAATGGGCTAAAAACAGGTGAATAATATCTAGATTGCTTGGTAATCTGTTTAATTTTTCCTGTTTTGAGGTTCATGATATTAATGATGCTATATGTTCGCTTATTGAAACGGGGGTCTTTGTGAAGCTCATCCCACATGATGTAGTGACTATTTACATCGAAATGTGCCGTTAGTTGGATGCCCGTTTTAACCAGCATATTCTCTGCTTTTGTTGACGTATCAAAAGTATATATAGCGTTTGTCTTTTGTGGATTTTCCCGGATAAAATAGATCGTCCCATTCTTGTATTTTGGCAATAAATTGCTGTTATAATATCGGTTGTTTTTTTTGTCTATTTCTGTGTATTTTTTGTAGTGATAATTGGCTGTTTTTGTCCTCCATATTGTGTCCAAATTTGCAATAGTTTTACGGTATAGATAGGCGCTATTCCCGCCGATTTTTTTCTTTAAGACACGATTGATATTATAAGGGAACAGTGGTTTTCGATTTAGTTCTGAAAAGAGATCCGCTTCATAATTTGGCGGCAATTCTGATTTTAACGTCGAGGTCATCAGATAGCCTATTGTGTAGTAACTGGGAACGATATCTTTATAGGATCCCAATAAATATTTATTAAAACTATAGTTACGATTTGTTTGAAAGTTGGCTTTTATCGGCATTTCAAAAGCGGGTAATCTTCCCCTTCCTCCTTCAGAATATAGGGTCTCCGTCAGGGTGGCATCGCCTTCGAAGTACCACGAAGGAACAGTCAGCCCATAGTAAGCAAGAGCGAGCTGCTCAAAAAATGGTGCGCGTAATTTTCCTGTCAATTTGTCAAACTGATTGACGTGCCTAGACTCGTGAAGGATCAAATTGGGTAACCAAGTTTGGTTGTCGGGCTCTGCTCCAGCGGTGCTATATAACTCAGATTTACGCGGCGATAACTGGACAAAACCATTTGTTTGGAGGTTGGTGTTGTGAATAATGAAGGGAATCTTTCTAGGTTTAATTTTATAGTTTCTTGAAGTTGCACGGAGTGAGCGGCTAAGTTGATCCGCTAGGGTGGGGGCTTTGTCCTTCATTTCCGCTGGGAAAATAAGTTGAAAATTTGCTGTCTCAATCTTCAGCCATTTTTGGCTTGAAGGTGCTTGGCTATCTTCAAAAAACTGAGCAAAAGATTTTTTTGAAAAGATGGTTAATGTGAATACTGTTAAAAAACTGATAATTATATATTTATGATTCATTATTTTTCATATATGAAGGTTTTGCTATTTTTTTTAGTTTTATTTTTGCTGTATATATCAACTTTAAGTTTCTATAATTAGTGTTTTATTCTTGAATATTAGATGTTTGTGTATTTTTAATTTCTTTTTCTTATTATATTTTTTTGTTTAAAAGAGGCTTGAAAAGTGTTTGGGATATTACTTGAATGTTCCATTACTTAACAGGTTAAAGCACATGACGAATATACTTAAATAATTGGCGATTCAATGATTTTACACTAAAAATTTGATCGCTTTTCTTAACCGGTTTCTCTGACTTTATTGCTTTGTCACTTGCACTGGATTTGTGCGTGAACGGGTGCTGAATTCATTTTTTCGTTGTGAAAAGTCACGTCGTCAGTTTTAAATAGATAGGTCATATCTTTTCCTTTCACATTGTACCTATTAAAGGTGATCATGTAATTAGATTAGCCTTTTTCTGCATAATGACATAATGTCTTGTTTTTGTATTGAGAGGTGGATTGCAATTACGATGTGCATGCGAAATACCTTGCTCAATGACTGCATTTTATTATTTATTTTTTTATGTAGAATTTGCTTTAAAAAAGCGATTTTTGTAACATATAAATTTTGTGTAGATGTAGGATTTTTTAAATGGATTAGGAGATATGGAAGAACTGGAAATGCAGGTGAATCAAATAGAGCAATTGATAGCAAGTGGAGATGTTGTTGGTCTGGAAGAATTTTTGAATGAATTGAATATTTCTGAAGTAGAGGAGCTGATTGATGAATTGCCCGAACATGGTTCGCTATTTATAGAGTCATTAAATTTGAACCGTGCAGTAAACGTTTTTCGTATCCTGGATTTTCCTACGCAGAACAGGATTTTTAAAAAGCTTTCTAAAGCAAAAATAAGCGCCCTAATTAACGAGTTACCACCGGATGATCGTACCTCATTTTTTTCCGAAATGAAGGATGATATCAAGCATTTAATTTTATTGTTACCGCCCAAAGATCGCGTTGAGGCATTGGCGCTGCTAGGGTACCCGGAGGATAGTGTTGGACGCTTAATGACCCCTGATTATATCACCGTAAAAGAGCATTGGAGTATTGAGCGGATATTGGGTCATATCAGGCGTTATGGAAGGGATTCTGAGACGATAGATGTATTGTATGTGATTGATGGTGCGGGTAAGCTAATTGATGATATACGCATCAAAGATGTATTGATGGCGGAGCCCGATACAGTGGTTGGGGAATTGATCGATCATCGCCTAATATCGTTAAATGCTTATGACCCGCAGGAGGAAGCAATCAACATCTTCCGGATGAATAATCGGGTGGCCTTGCCTGTTGTTGATGAACATGGCGTGATGTTGGGGATTGTTACCGTTGATGATATTCTTTGGGTTGCCAACGAGGAGTATACCGAAGACATGCAGCGCATCGGGGGAACCGAGGCATTGGATGAGCCCTATCTGGATGTATCGATTAAGAACTTGGTGAAGAAGAGAGCCGGTTGGCTTATTGTGCTTTTTCTTGGGCAACTTTTGACAGCGACAGTGATTGAACATTTTGAAGAGCAAATGGCGAGTGCGATTATGTTATTCGCGCTGATGCCTGTTATTATTTCCAGCGGTGGGAATAGTGGTTCACAGGCGTCGACATTGATTATTCAGGCTATGGCTTTGGGGGAAGTTACGCTAGGCGACTGGTGGCGGGTGATGCGCAGGGAGATCATATCGGGCTTGATCTTGGGACTTATTTTGGGTACATTAGGTTTTGTAAGGATCATGGCGTGGCAGTCTTTTGCACATAGCTATGGGGAGTACTGGGTACTGGTTGCGTTGGTTATTTCTTTATCCTTAGTCGGTGTTGTACTATGGGGGTCGCTAATGGGATCTATGTTGCCTTTTGTTATGAAGCGGCTAGGAGCTGATCCTGCGAGTTCGTCGGCACCCTTTGTGTCGACTTTGGTCGATGTCACCGGTTTGTTGATTTATTTTAGCGTGGCTACGCTTATTTTGAAAGATGTATTGCTTTAAGTGGGATCGAATTTACATTATTAGTGATGGATATGTTCATATTCTTCGCTAACAAAAGAACAGTAAAGTTCGTTTCGAAGCTGAGAAAGGGGTTTTTTAAAGTGGAGTGGAAAAATAAAAATAAATTATTCTAATTGGAATTTAGGAAGTTGTAAAAAATGTGCTCAAAAAATTTGTAGTATTCTAATAATCTTCCGATACTTGCATCACGGAAACGCAATAGGGTCTCCGGAAAAATTGAAAAATACTCCTGAATAGCTCAGCAGGTTAGAGCATCTGACTGTTAATCAGAGGGTCGCTGGTTCGAGCCCAGCTTCAGGAGCAATGAGATAACTTACATAACCGGAGTTATCTATACTATTCAATTTTTCATTCCTGAATAGCTCAGCAGGTTAGAGCATCTGACTGTTAATCAGAGGGTCGCTGGTTCGAGCCCAGCTTCAGGAGCAGCAATGCAATAATTTTATTTGCATAACAAATTAAAATGTACTACTTTTGTACACTCAATGAGAAAGTAATTTCTCGGGATTAAATTCCTGAATAGCTCAGCAGGTTAGAGCATCTGACTGTTAATCAGAGGGTCGCTGGTTCGAGCCCAGCTTCAGGAGCAATATTTAAACCGGCTTTATGCCGGTTTTTTTGTTTACCATGCTTATAAAAAGACTATGAGTTTAGTAATTATTGGTACGGTGGCTTTCGACACAATAGAGACGCCGTTCGGTAAAACTGACAAAATTCTAGGTGGTGCCGGCACATTCGCAAGTCTGGCGGCATCCTATCTGTGTGATCAAATCAAGTTGGTCAGCGTTGTTGGAGAAGATTTTGGAAATGACCATTTTGATCTTATCAAGAACCGTGGTATAGATGTAACGGGCGTGCAGGTGATAAATGGCGGGCAAACTTTTTATTGGTCGGGCAGATATCATAATGACATGAATAGCCGCGATACTTTAGCTACGGACTTAAATGTATTGGCTGAATTTGACCCCATTATTCCAGAGAGCTACCAGGATTGTGAATATCTTCTCCTAGGTAACCTTACCCCTCAAATACAATTGACAACCTTGGCGCGCTTAAAACACAAGCCGAAGTTAGTTGTACTCGATACAATGAATTACTGGATGAATGTTGCGATGGATGACTTAAGAAAGGTTCTTCTGAAGGTGGATGTATTAGCTATAAATGATTCAGAAGCCAGACAACTATCTGGCGAATATTCTCTTGTTAAGGCTGCAAAAGTTATTTTGGAAATGGGGCCGCGCTATTTAATTATTAAAAAGGGTGAGCACGGTGCACTTCTTTTCGGTGAGAATCAGATTTTTTCTGCTCCGGCACTTCCCCTGGCAGATGTGTTTGATCCAACCGGTGCAGGTGATTCCTTTGCAGGAGGTTTTATTGGATATCTAGCGAAAGTAAAAAGTATAAACTTTACAAATATGAAGAATGCCTTGATTTTCGGTTCTGCGCTAGCTTCATTTTGTGTAGAGAAATTTGGAACAGATCGCTTGGTTAGCCTCACTCAAGAGGACATACAAAAGCGATTGAACGCGTTTGTAGCCCTGTCCCAGTTTAATTTATAATCACTTATCTTTCAGTTTTCCGATAATTTGGAATTTTAAAAATACAGCGTCTGAATGGGGAGCGTCTTGAAGCTCCTCAGTTAGATCTTGTCCAGCCCAATGCTCGTAATGCATGCCATTCTTCCACAGTCTACTTTCGCCGACATCATAAATGTATCCACGATAGGCAACCCATATCTGCGGTTTGTCGCAGCCGTTCCTTAAAGCCAATTGACTTTTGCTATATTCTAATAATTCCTCTGCCATTAGTAATGTTAAGTTGGCGAAGATATAAAAACTAGGCTACTTTATACGCCGATAGCGATCTTTTCATTAATTTTCTGGCTACATGTATTCTTGTCTTTACAGTTCCGATGGGGATATTCAGGTGTTCAGATATCTCATGATATTTAAAACCTTCAAAGTACAATGTAAAGGGGATATAATACTCTTCGGAAAGACTTGATAATGCTTCGTGGATGTCTTGCATGACAAATTTACTTTCTCCCTGATTGGAGGAAGCAGACAAGAGGAGGTTTGCATTAGAAATATCCTCATCTTTCGTGATGAAGGAATTTGTTTTTACAATGCGTCTATAATTATTAATAAACGTGTTTTTCATGATGGTATAGAGCCATCCTTTTAAATTTGTTCCTTCTCTGAAATTTTTAAAATAGGTTACAGCTTTCAGAATTGTATCCTGAACGAGATCGTTTGCATCTTCGTAATCACTGGTAAAATTTCTGGCGTAGAGTTTTAATGAGTCAGATTGCTCAATCACCATGGTGTCAAATTCATTCTTAGTCATAGCTTAATGAATTATAACTGTTCTTTTTACAAAACAGTAAGTTTATAAAATGAGGTTCATTAAGTATGAGGCAAATAATGCGCCAAAAATGATAAAATAAGATTTGTTAATGTAATTTTAAGGTTATTTTAAGGCCAATAAAAATGTTTTATGGCTAACTTTAAGTAAATAAAATTAGCTAAAAGTGATTCTATGGCGCTTTGAAGCGTTTTTCTAATCCGCTTTTATTTGTGGAAAGTCAAAACGGATTAGTTAGCGGTTTTTATAATAAATTAACCTCACGCTCTAACGTAACGCCGAATTTATCGGCTACGTCGCTTATTATATGTTCCGACAGGTTGTAAATTTCCTGTCCACTAGCGTTTTGTCTATTTATTAGTACAAGTGCCTGATTTTTCCACACACCCGCTTGTCCATATGTTTTTCCTTTCCAACCGCATTGTTCTATTAACCATCCTGCAGCTAATTTTGTTTCATTATTGGGCATGGGATAGTGCGGAATAGTTGGGTATTCTTTTTGGAGCGTAGCGAAGAATGATTCAGTTACTATGGGATTTTTAAAAAAACTTCCTGCATTTCCGACTGTACTCGGGTCGGGAAGCTTTTCCACGCGTATTTTGGAGACAACGGTTGCAACATCGGCGATACTTGGATTGGTTATATTTTCTTTATCAAGCTCCACTTCTATTGCGCCATAACTTGTATTGATATGAGGGATTAGGCTGAGTTTATAGGTTACTTGAGTGATAATAAACCGGCCCTTATGTGCTGTTTTAAAGATACTATCCCTGTAGGAAAAGCAGCAATCTTCTTTCTGGAATCGTATAAAGCTACCTGTACGTGTATCAAAAGCCTGGCATTCGTGGAAGATATACATTAATTCTGCCCCATATGCACCTATATTTTGAACAGGAGAGGCGCCTACAGTTCCAGGAATCAGCGCCATGTTTTCGACGCCAGCGTAATTATGCTCAATGCAATACCAGACGAAGTCGTTCCAGATTTCTCCCGCTTGCGCTGTTACATAGACATCGTTGCCATCAATTTTTGACTGTATGCCTTTGCTTGTCATGCGGATGATATATCCCTCGAAAGCTTTGGTGAACAAAACATTGCTTCCAGCTCCCAAAACAAAAAAATTGTCTTTAAAAATGTTGTTTTTAAAAATTTCGGTCAATGTTTCATTATCATTCACTTCAATGAGAAAATTTGCCTTTTCCTCTATTCCAAACGTATTGAAAGGTTTCAAAGAAATATTCGATTGAACGTTTAATTCCATATTGACTTTAATTTTCAGAAATTCAAAAAAATCAGCTATCTTTAGCATGATAATCGGTAAAGATAGTATAAACCGTTTATTTAACGATAAAAAATATAAGTTTAATGGGTAATGCAGATGTAAAAAGAATCAAAATTCTAGAGGCTGCGACAAGGCGCTTTGCACACTTCGGAATGGCTAAGACAACGATGTCGGAAATAGCTAAAGATCTCAATTTTTCAAAAGCATTGCTGTATTACTATTTTCCAGACAAAAATAGCTTATATTCTGCTGTCTTCGAATATGTAATTGATAAAATGATCGAGGATCTGGAGGATGTCATAGGGAGGGGAGGCGACTTCGAGGAAATCATGATGTACTCCATTGATATGCGTGTCAAAATTATCAATCAATATTATAATTTGTTTGAATATACCATGAAGATGGTGAAAGAACTCCCCGATGAATTGGAGCAGGTGTTTAAAGAGTCTTATCTTCGGGAAGTTGAAATTATTGAGAAGATTCTGAAGATCGGTATCGATGCTGGAGAAATACAGGTTGAAGATATCAATGAAACGGCGAGAATTCTTTTATACTCGCTGTTCGGTATGCGTATGGGCATACTGAAGGATATGAAAAACATGTTATTTCCCACAAAAGAGGAATTCGATCATATCCTCAGTTTGCAAAAGAAAATGATGAAAATCTTCTTAAATGGCTTACGATTTCAGGTTAAGTAAGTGTTGATTGAAGAATGTGTCCGATAATCTGTTTGGCATGGATTCGTGAATTTTCAATAAACCATAGGTGAGTGTTTAAGCCGCCACAAACCACACCTGCTAGATAGATTCCCGCTACATTTGTTTCCATCGTGTCTTCATTATGACTTGGAATACAAGGCGCTTCTAGTGGAATATCAATCCCGATCCTTTTCAAAAAATCAAAATTGGGTCGATAACCCGTTAATGCCAGCACAAAGTCATTTTCGAGTTCGATAGTACCCTTTGGGGTTTGTATATGCGCGGAGGTCGGTGTTACTTCGGTCAAGTAGCTATTATAATAGACATCAATTTCCCCCGCAGCAATTCGATTTTCAATATCAGGTCTTACCCAGTATTTTACCCGATGGCTAATTGCGCTACCACGGATAACCAAAGAAACTTGAGCTCCTTTTCGAAAAGTTTCCAGCGCAGCATCAATAGATGAATTACTAGCCCCCACAACAATTACTTTTTGACTGCTATAATAATGCGGGTCATCGTAATAATGCCTGACTTTGGGAAGTTCTTCGCCCGGAATATTGAGCAACATGGGAATGTCGTAAAAGCCGGTTGCAATAATGATTTTTTTGCTCAAATACATCCTTTTGCTGCTGGTAACCAAAAATCCGGATCCTTCCTGCTTGATATCAAGTACTTCTTCGAAGAGGTGTGTATCTAGGGCGAACTTTTGCTGTATACGTCTGTAATACTCCAAAGCCTCCATCCGTTTGGGCTTAGGATTGGTTGTTACAAAAGGAATATCTCCAATTTCTAATCTTTCGGAGGAAGAGAAAAAAGTCATATTCTGGGGATAATTATAAAGAGAATTAACCAAACAGCCTTTTTCAAGGATAAGATAATTTAAATTTGATTCTTTCGCTTCTAGGGCACAAGCTAAGCCAATTGGCCCGCCGCCAACTATAATCAGGTCGTACTGTTTCATGCTATCACTCATGATGTAAATGTCGATAATTTTATAGAATAAATCAGCTTAAAGCCTTTTGCAGATCATTTTCTGACATTGTTGTGCTTTTGGTGTGGAGATCCTGAACTATTTTATGTAGATCTTGAGCAATTTTACTTAAAAATTCTAACTGTTCGGTCAGGAGCTGTCCATCTACTGAACTGGTGTCTGCATGGGCAAATCGATCGTTTGGAATCTCGATGATCAAAGGAACGAATTCCTTGGTACTATCTTCGGAATGTAGGAGCTGAATGGATTGTTCAAGTGAGCTTAAGATTTTTCGGATTGCCCGAACATGGTCCTTATTGATATAATTATTGTCCATTTCGTCAAGATGGTTCATTAAAGTCACCGAGAAAGAAGCCAAAATATGGTTGAATATGACGAATTTATTGACTTCCTTCGTATATTTTTGACGTTTTTTTGGTTCCGTCAGCATCCGTTGGAATGTAGAACCCATATTGGCTGTTTCTACATAGACAGCCTTGCGGGTCAATTTATAATCGGTGACAGAAGGTGCTTGGCCTGCAATTTCTTTCAACGCCTGAACGATGTAATTGTAGTTGGCGATCAGTAGCTTACGCATGGATTCCTTGACTTGCATGCTTTCCCAATTAGGGAAAATAACATAGCTGGATAGGAACGCGATCATACCGCCTATAAAAGTATCCAATATTCGTTCTTTTGTGACATCCAAGGTATTGGCACTGACGAAGCTCAGCATAATCAATACATATGGTGTCATAAAAAGTACGGCAATAACATAATTGACTCGGAACAAGCTATATGCAGTTAGAAAAAAGAATACCAACAGTACGAATAGCACAGTGGGGTCATGAATGGTTAAGAGGATAAGAGCTCCTATGAGCCCACCTATTGTTGTTCCGATAAGCCGTTGAATATTTCGTTCTTTTGTGAGTCCAAAGCCAGGTTTTAAGATCACCATAATCGTGAGCAGTATCCAGTATACATTGTTGGTGATATTGGTTACTTCAAACACATAATAAGTGATCGACATGACAATTGCCATCCGGCAGGCATGTCGAAATATAGTCGATTTTAAAGTAAGGTTTTCACGAAACTTTTTTAAATCGATTGCGGAGCTCTGGACAAAGCGTTTTGCATCATCAATTTCTTTTCGTTTGACATCATCGGGCTGTAGATGTGAGTAGCCGTATATATTTCTGATTCGGCGGACAAGATCGCGCAAATTGATTAATACTTTGCGTAAAGCGAACGTGCTGTACTGCTGGTTTCTATCCAGCTGATCGATTTTAGCATGAAGACGGCTGAGATCAGCGTCGAAATCATATAAGGGTTTAGGCTGAGTATTTGTATTGAGCTGATACGCTAAATTATCAAGCTCATTGGTGTATTTTAAGATTACATTTTTGAAATCTTCTAAGATTCCAGTGGGGCCAAAGCGCTCACTGATGGCGTTATAATCATAATGCGCTGCCATACTTTGCTCAAAGAGGTCAACGATATCGTTGAAAACGAGTGTTAGGTAGCGTCCCACTTTCGTGGTATCTTTAATCGATCGTTTACTCTGAAACAGTACTTCCCGTAAGTTTTCCTGATGCTGATTGACTTCAACTTGTTTGTCAATGAGCTTCAGGTAATTTTTGTCGTTATCGATTTTGGCATCGTAAAAATTAGCTTTCAGCCGGATGTAATCTGCGACATAACGGATAGTTTCGGATAGTTCCTGTTCAGCCAACCGGTAAGGACGAACCTGGGTGATGGAAAGACTGATGGCGATATACCATAATCCTCCTAATGTATAAAAGCCTAAATAGTTGATGGCTTCGGCGATGGGGTAGTGAATCTGTACATGAATCAACATCATCAGAATACACATGAGACCGACATTGGCAGCTCTGCTATTGAATACCGCAAACATGGCGAATATAAAGCAAGCCATGCCGATGAATACTGCTAGTAGATATACATTTTGATTAACTAAATTGGTCAGAATAAAAGTTAACGTAGTCAAAATTGCTCCCGCAATCATCCCTTTCCTTCTGTGGCTGGGGGCTCCCGGTGTATCGGAAAGGCCCACTAGAAGGGCACCCAAGGAAACGATTGTTCCATTGGTAAACTGTCCGAAAGTAGCAAATATAAGGACAGGCACGATACATCCGATAGTGATTCGGAGTCCATCAGCAAAATATTGGCTGTAGAAAAAACTTTTTATTTCTTGTGTCTGTTTCATAATGTATAGTACAAACTTAGATAAATTGCGTTTCATATTAAAAACAATTGTTCTTCGATATTACTCCATGAGCGCTGTAAATCGCTATTTCATTTATAGCCCTCTTTCGGATGAAGAAGCTTAATTTTTAATATTGATGGTGAACTCAGGATGGCAATATCAATAGTGTTTGTTATTATGTTTATAATAATATAATTGTTTTTTTGATCAATTTATA
>DGIS01000034.1:124462-220486 GCA_002386525.1 Sphingobacterium sp. UBA4616 | reverse complement strand
ACAGTTCAGTTTACACTACCGGCCCTAAGTTTGTAGCCGAAGTGTCACTCTTTTTCAATTCATTAAATGGTATTACAACAAAAAGCTCGTAACCGAATGATAAATCGAATTGAGTTTTATTCGTCTTAAGAACCTTTTCCTGCCAATTTAATTCTTCTCTCCAGTTATAATCTGGTGCGAAATAATCGTCAAACAGTTGTTCTAAAGCGTTCCAATCACCTTTACTTTTTACGTTTCTTCCGGTATAATTGTGATAGTTTTCTGTAGAATATAGACGGTTTCTTAAAAGCGTCGTCACCTACCCACAATCCAGCAAAGAATTTTTGAAATGAGGTTAACTTTATATGATATCTTTGATTTACAGTGTAATCTATCCCATCAATTTTTAAATCTTTCGCTATATGAACTTCTTTTGAAAATATGTGCCATCCTTGTCCCTTTGTGTTACCCGCATATACAGTTATTTCTAAATTGCCATTTTCAGCTACATGAAATAAAATCTCTTGAGCCCAAGGTTTAGTGAATAATAAACCTAATCGATCACTGTAAGTTAACTTTTTAAAATCTGATTTTATGTCTAGATAATTAAGCGCTGATTCGACACGCCGACGAATGCCTGTAGTTTGATTTGATAATAGTGCCGCTATTGGAGTTTCTGGTAACCAATTAGGATTGTGGCCGTTAACAAGATTGATGAAATCTAAAGTTAGGCGATTAACCTGTCCTACCGTCTTTTGAAAAGAATACACTTTCGATGCTATTTGCATCAATTTTTTCCAATTTAAATCTACTGGAGTTACAATGTTATTAAAGTCCTCCGTGCTATTATTATTTCTAAGGATGTTATAGGCTTGATTAAATAGTTGAGCTGTACAATCTACATTATCACGCTTAGCTTCTACTATAATCACAATTTCGTTTAATATTATTACGATATCACAAATAGGATCATATTGTTTTAAATGAACTTGATTTTTGAAACTTTCAATATTCATTTCGTTCTCAGAAAGCGACACAGCGATTATTCTATCATAAGTCTTTATTTCCGATGAGCTTTCTTGAATATTTATATATAACTTGTTTTCTGTCTCAACATTGCTTATAAGTAATTCAAGTTCTAGATCGTCATTGAAAATCACTTTCAAAACCTCGTGAAAAAACAAAGCATCTTCTTGCAGGCAAATAGTGAAAGCGCGTGTTAAACATTTTCTAGCTGGTAAGTACGCTCTTCTTTACTAAAAGTCTTAAATATATTTAAATGAGAATTCATAATGCGTTAAATAGGGGTTTGTACAAAATTTTTAATGCTTACCATAGTCTTTTCCAAAGTCCGAAAATTATAGTATTCCCATATCATCCATTTGCTTCTGGAACAATCGTATGGTAACAAACTTCTTTTTTGATAAATTTTGAGTTGGTCAATAACTTTTTAAAAAGGGCAAATTTATTTTTTCTAATATAAGGTTTTTAATAGTATAGACAGCATTACGCTATCGTTTTCTTTCAATATTGTTCATAACACCAAAGCTGACAACCGGTGTAACCTGAGTCAATACTTATTTGGTCGAATGGTTGAGATAGCTTAAGGTGTAACCTTAAATGATCTTACAATAACTAAAAATCATTTTTTTAACAAAAATAATGGATGATCACTTATGCTTTTTAGGATTTTTTTTCTCTTAATATTGTTGCTTAAAAGGCGATATCCCTATGGGTAATTGGAATATAATGTTATATGACAAATTAGGCCGTCTCATAATCACTTATGAGACGACCTTTAATAATGATTTTTCTGTAATTCATTCAAAGGATATAAACGTGAAAATGGATATCAGGTTCTTACTAATGTATCAACTATAAAAATTGGCTCGTCAAAAATTTCATCATCTTCCAGGTACCCAGAATAATTGGCTCCGTTAAATTCTTCTATTTCTTTATAAGCGATTTCCCGTGGTAACCATTCAACATCTATGAATGGAATGACGACCATTGTATAAATACAATCAATAATATTTGATTCACCCTGTTCAATATATGTTTTCGAAGAAAAAGGAATTTCATTACCTAATTTCCAGGCGAGAAAAAAGTTAAAAATACTTACCCAGATCACATAGACCTCTGATGCTCCAATACGTATTTCAAAATTAATCCCACGATCTTCTTTAATGAAAGGCCTAAACCTCTTGATCTGATATTGTGGGAAATCGTTGTGAAACTTATCCAAAATTTTATTCACAAGATCAGGATTTTCCTGTTCGAATTTGTCACTCCTTTTATAGATATCTATTAATTTAGGAGATCCATTTTCATAGTGTTTCCAAAAGAAATCCCTATCAAAATAATTATTAATTATGTTCTTAATTTTTTCCATATATAAATTATTGACAACCTGTCATTGGTGTTTTAGCTACCGTGCGGCCACTCAGATTCGAAGATACAGTTGCTTCTGGGTATATTTTTTTTATCTGCAATACCATTTCCGCTATGAAATATACGGGAAATTTTCCTAGTTCCATTTGTCTCTTTACAGCTTTATAAGAATACTTTTTTAAAATATTATTCATAGCAGTATTGGCTGCCTCAGCCGCCACTATTGATGCTTGCGTACTGGGCCTATCTCCGCTAACACCGATTTCAAGATTAAATGTTGATGAAACGATAGGGGTACCTGTTGTAACAACTGTCCATATATTTTCAAAATAGCTATCTGCAATTGTATTAACCGTAACACCTTTTAACGATGCTTCTTTCCACCCTGGAAGCCCACTTCCAGCCTCTACCACACTTGTAAAAGCAAAAGACTGTGGACAAATACGATTGATTAAAAGTTGCTGCTGCTGTTCAGGGGATAGATAGTCATTTATTTCGTCGGGACTCTGGTTTGAACCTCCTCCAGGGCTACCTGCCGAAGGGGGAATATTAGAATAGTCTTTTGGTCCCCCAGACATCCATTGTTCGTAGTCATCATCTCCACCTGTCGAGCAATAAACAGCATTCAATATACCTGCTACATATGCATATATGCAAGGTTCTCTCTGGGGCGGGAAGCCTGCAATTAAACCATTACTATTGATATCGCCTTTGTATTCCCTAATTATAACTTTGTTAGAAGAAAGAAATTTTGTTACAATTTTCCCTTGGAAATGTTCACGTGTAGCTTCTGAATTTGGTAGGAAAGAAATAAATGAATACCCCCATTTGTTATCCTTTTTCTGTGCTTTCAACCAAAAATAGTCAGCTAGATTTATTGAATACGTTGAGTCACCATAATAAATCGGATCTGCACTGCTTATCTTTATGTATATGTTGTTTTCATCTTTAGTTACAACAGAGTCCCATTTGATATAACTTGTAAAGCTGGAGTTGAAAAAATTTTCATTGTCAGCGAGGGGATTTTGGATGTAAAAATCCTTTTTGATTTCAACTATGCTATCTGTACTGGGAGAAAGCTGATTTTTCTCTTTGTTACAAGAAAGAATTAAAACAGCTATTAGAATTGGTATAATAAGATGTATTAATTTAAAGATAGCATGATTTAATGTAATGATGTTCTTTTTCATTGTTTTGTGCTAGTGTTAATATTAGGTCTAATATAGTAAGTAATTTAATATTAAAGCTTTATTTATTATGTTTTTTTATATTAATTTTTCGTTTTCATTATAAGTTTTTGTTTTTCAGCCGTTAATGCTAAGAAATTCCAATTAAGATGTGTTCATTTGATTTGGGGACTATCGCCTATTTTCATCAGGTCATGGCGATTTAAGAGTTGCTTTAATCTATTGTTTTATTTCTAAAAAAGTTGTTGTTAAACGGTAAAATTTGTGCTTAGATTAATTTGTTGACTTATGAATCTTTCGTGGCTTAGAAGGATATTTACTAATATAGTGAGCAGGGAAGACTGAGAAAATCATTAAAAATTTTAAATACATAATTGAAAATTCATTTCAAATAAAGAATACCTCTTCAAACATAAATTATAAAACCTATTGTTAGACCATGAGGATTTCTTTTTGCGTTAGCCTATAATTTACTTAATTAAAAATAATGAATCCAAAAAAATCTATGTTGACGGCAGCACTTGATATGTTTAAAGGAGGGAACTAGAAGAATAAGTGGGTATTTCGGAATTTCCAAACAACCACTCAATTTTACGCAATAGCAAACAAAAAAAACGTAAAGTCAACAATTACTGCTTTCATTGCATAAGTTTCGACAATAGTTAAGGCTCTCCTACTATAGTACTTAGCAAGATAACCTGACCACTCACCCCCTTATTATTTATACCTATTTGGTTAATTAATTAAAATTTCATATCTTAAGGTGATAAACAGATCAGCCATATTACTGGCTGATCGTTAAGCTATATTGATTATAAACCGATATGATTACCTACAGCACCGCTTCAGGAATCTAAAACCCTAATGCATTATGAATTCATCCTTAGCAAATCCGCACCCAGTATTACAAGTATTTCTCAGCGATAAAATGGATACTACTAAGCAACATTCCGATTTTTATCTGTCAGATTCGCTGCCGATCTTTAATTTCCACGAGCATATTTTCGTTGACGCTACCATCAAATGCCACGAACTTTACGGAAGGAATATAACAGCACGATTCTCCAACTGCTTTATGGAGGATGAAAAAGAGATATACGCTATTCCCGCTCAGCCTATAGTCACATTTCATATACAGTTGTCTGCTGACTGCTTTACTCGATTTGTTAACGAACAAAATCAAAGTTGTTATAACGAACTAGAATGTCGGTTATTTTGGCAGAATGCTCTTTCTTTAGCATATCTATTACCGCAGACCGAATCTGATTACTTGGAACTATATATCCGGCCGAGTCATTTTTTGGATATGGCGGACCGATACCCCATATTTCGGGAATTGGCCAGGGAAGTTACTGCAGCAAATCAAAGTTCGCTAGATTTTGTTGTAGGTAATGTTGATCAGCAACTAGGTGACTTTATCGATACTGTGTTCAATGAAATCAGGTACTATCAAGTAAGCGACCTGCGATTTACCCATCTTTGTGAATGTCTTTTGCTCCAGAGCATGGGCATTTCCGTACATGTAGATCCCTTGCCAAATGATGCGGTCAAAAGACCTTACGACAGCGCTTTTGCTCATTTGGAAGATGATGTATTTTCCGAGGAACAGAATAATTTTTTAAAAATTACTTCGCGTTGTTACAACCGGGAACAGCTCATAGAAAAGTTTTATGAAGTCAAGCAAGAATATTTAGAAGATAAAGCGTACCGCAATAGAATTAGTGCTATTAATCGGGATGTCAAAGCATGCTATGATGAAGTTATGGGCGACTCTGCCGATCTTTTGGCCGAAACCTACTTTTGGATGGCCCAGCAGTTAGATGAACATAAGAATAAATTTAGCCTGACTGAAGAAGAGAATCAAACTTTGACAGAGGCGATCATTACGGTCTGCGATCAAGCTTTTGAACTTTGTAGACCTAATGCAGCTCAGCTCGAATTTTATACAGGCTACACCCGACAGCCTTATATGAGTGCTCTGGGGATGCAAGAATTTGGGCAGTTATTAAATATGGTTATCCCCAACATGGATCTGCCCCTGGATAAACTGGACGATAGTAGAGAGAGCGAAGCTATTTTAGGGCAATATCTGCGGGATCGTCTCGGCTTTTTACCCTTATCGCATATGACGGAGAAAGGAGAAGGTGACAAGCCCAAAAAAGTAGTTGAGCTTTATCATACTCTTATGCACCATATGACTGATGAATTTACCATCACCGATACATCTGACATCAAGAAGAGCGATTTAATCCGTATTCTAGATCATGCCTATGAGCAGAATGATGTTATTATGCTGCTGTTGTCTGAAATCGAGCAGCTCACAGATCAGGAAGAATATGCCAAGAGCCAAAAGTTTAATAAAATATGTGCGTGGATAATAGCACTTGAGGAAGTCCTTGAGTATCGCTATAATCAACCCAACAGCGAACAGGACGCGCTAACTACTTATTTAGTGCATGTTTATATGGCCGAAGGAAATGACATGAAAGCTGTTGAGCGGAAAGTGCAAGAAACCAAGTCGATATATGACCAAATGGTACCGGCGCTTCTTCATGTTGGCTATGGGATAGAAACTCTGACTAAAAAGAAGATGTTTATGCTTGTGGCAGAATCATTGATTATCGCTGCTACCCAAGACCCTTTTAAGTAAAAGAAGACGTAAATATGAAAAGGAAAAACAACTTTAGAGGCACTCAAGATAGATGTTTGATGTTGTTGTAATTATCTATTTTATAAGGATTTAAGTTTTTCTAAAAAAGTAATATAAAAATAAAGTTGGACAAAATTTTAAATATTCGAAGCCAAGGACTCTTCGATAATTTTTTATTTCTGTGCTATAGCCTCAATACATTGCTCCCTTATTTCCCAGAGCTCATCTAAAGTGTATGGAATCTTATTGATCTCGATCCAGCGCGATAAGTAATCTTTGTGATATTGCACTTTAAAGTCAGTAATTTGGTCGGGGGTGATTTCGATTTCTTCTAAAAGGTCCAGCTCAAATTCGTGTACATTTACACCGATGCCAGTAAAGTCCAAGATGTGATTATGATTTCGCAGATAATTGTGAGCTTCTGGAATATATTTTAAATCATAGTTGGATAGAAGGCCTTTTATCGCAGGAGTATTTTTACTATTCATGGTAAAAATGCCTAATACAAGCCTCAGGCTGCTTTCCCTATTTTCATCCGCCAATCTTTTCAATAGTGCATGTTTTGTACTGCAAGTTCCGCATAACTCATCAAACACAACCAGTTCATTGTTTTTATTATTATTACGTCTATAATCGAGTTTTTCCACCCATTTACAAGCTTCCGCAAAGTTGCTTATAGCTAAATTTTTGAATGATCTCGAAACCATTCCATTCATGCCTAAAATTTCAAAGTCAGGTGCTCTCATTCGGTTATCAATTGAGATATATTAATGATCTTTCATGATTGGTGATATTAAACTGATAGCCTAATTTAAATAAATTAATTTAGATAACTGATTATGCTCCGAAATATCCGTCTGTCGGTAATTACTCTAGCACAAACGCACGGGTTTCTGTACTGCTCCAGGCATTATTTACTAAAAGCTGCTAATTAGGGATAAGTTTAATAACTCTATTAGGGGTTGTGTTCGTACCTGCTTCGGAAACCTTCTGATCGGGACAGATACGGATCTAATGTTGCGCAGTCCCTGAACAGTTATTTCCCGTTCAGAGACTGTGCATGGTCTGTCCGGCGCCTGTGCGTTATCTATTGGCCAGACGAACGTGGTACGAATCTCACACGAATCAGACTTACCTCCCCATTCCCGCCATTCACCGAGTTTTCCCGATCGTTAGTCTAAAGCCTGTAGGCTAGGGGCCTGTTGTGTTGTAGTTTTGAGTCAACAAATAAGAACTAAAAAACTAACACTATAAAAAAAGACATTATGAAAACGCTAGTAAAAACATTCGCAGCAGCAGCTTTAATCGCAGTATCTACATTCGCTATGGCATCTGAAGGACCTGGAACAAAATCGGCAAAAGCAAATGTTAACCTTTCCACAGCAGACTTCGCTTTAGAGCACTATGTGGCAGTAACGACTGAGGGTGAATCAGCAGGCGTAGAGCAGTTATTCGCTGAAGATTTTACTCAAAAGATCCAATCTACCAATACGCAGTCTAACAGCCGTAGCGAAGTGGTTAAATCCTTGAAAAAACAAAAAGGCGAAAAGCTAAACTGTACGGTAAGCACCGATATCATCGAGGAATCGGCAGACTATATGGTGGCTAAAGTAACGTTGAAATTTGAAAACTTCACCAAAACTGATCTGGTTACTTTGGAGCGTATGGGCAATGACTGGAAAGTCTCCAAATCAATCAATTTGTATAAATAGAGTTTAAATAATTAGTGGTTTGCCAGTAATAAAAGACAAACCACTAGTGAATCATATGTTTAAGTTTAGTTTAGAAGCCAGATCCTGAAATCTGGCTTTTTTACGTCAAAAGGGCCTGATTCTCATCAGACCCTTTCTCTTAGCGTTTATTTGTACAGCAATTTTTATGTTTCTTATCGTTTCCTCTTTTTTGTTTCGTCATCCATTGTGTTTTGAATACTATTGGATTTTCACTGTACGACGCCAATTTTATGTTGAACCTTTCTTTCGGAAGGTAGCTTGTAGCCGCTTTGTATTGGAAGAACACCTGTCCATTTAAAATAGTTTTATTGGAGTAGATTATTTTTGATAAATTGAGTTAAAATGGAGACAGTGTTATATCATCAAAAGCTTTTAGAACACTATACCTGTAATTGGGGACAGGAATATAAGATATTGACTTGGCAGCAAGGTTCTTATAATGATTTAGGTGATCATTTTCGGATCCTGGAATTTCCCCCAATAATCGAACGCAATATGTGGATTTATGCTACTTTGGGTATGTCTTGTTTGGAAGATGAATTTGCACTCGAACTGCACATGTTTTCTAGTGAGCAAGATCAAATGCTAGTTGAATCATTAATAGTCGTAGCACATTATCATAGATTTGGCGCAAGTTTGGGACATTGGCATACCATCAACTGGGGAAGAGGATGGCGTATGGATTCTTCTTGCTCTTATGGCCTTATTTCTCAGCCTTATCTTGCCGGGCCCAAACTGGAAATTCTCACCCTAGATAACAATAAATCAGTCCATTTCTATTGGTTGCTGCCTATTACTGAAGAGGAAGTAGCTTTTAAAAAGGAAAATGGTGCAGAAAAGCTGGAGGAAATATTCGAAGAACGAGGACTAAATTATTTAGATCCTTTTAGGAACACTTTGGTTTGAATGCAATAACATCCGGGGATTTAATAGTCGGAAAATACCAACTTTTCTAAAAAATATATAGCTATGAAACTACTACGAAATTTTGAATTACACGATATTCTGTTTGATTTAGAATCTGGCAAAGAGTTTAAAAATTTGGAGCCAATCACCAATATTTATGGATGGTACAGACAGATTGAAGATGTTTTGACAGCTTTGTATGTAGAGAAAAATGAACTTTACTTTTTGTTTGGTACAACAAAGTTTCAAGTGGGAGAGGATTGCAAAGTGGAGTTGATACAACTAGTGGAAAATACGAAGGAGCTTCTCATTTACCATAAAGAAGATCTAACTGTTAGATTTTCTTTTCCATTTGTTCCTAAATTCAACTATCCAGCGCCATTTGACTATCTAAATGATTTGGAACAAGATTGGGGATTATTCATTCAAGAAATCTTTAATAATCCAGTACGGAGAAGGAATATGATCTCAAATCTTATGGAACTACAGTAGCAAGCATTTCTTACAGTTAGTCTAAGCCTGTAAGCTCCGAGCGTATGTATCCGATCATAGCAGATATCGAAAAAAATGGGGAAATTGTTTCAAATATTATTCCTGAAATAAGGTGAAATTACTTTATAATGTAAAGTATGATAAGTTTTACCTCCATGATTTTCTCAAAATATATAATTATAGGGATCTGTTCGTTAGAAATATGCTGTTGAACGATTTAATTTTTTAAAATTACAACTATGTTCTATTTTACTTTAAGTGGGTGAGTTTGCAAGGATGTCAATGGTGGTTATGAAGAAGCTTATAATAACTGGGCAGATTGTTATGAAAGAGGCGAAGGGATTCGGCAAGATTTAAAGATTAGTTATGAATTATATAAAAAAGTAGTTGAACTCAACTAGTGCAAAATCAAAATTGAAAATATTTGAAAAGGTAAATTTTCACCTCCCCATTCCCGCCATTCACCGAGTTTTCCTGATCGTTGGTCTAAAGCCCGTAGGCTAGGGACGTATTGTGTCGTAGTTTTGAGTCAACAAATAAGAACAACAGAACTAACACAATAAAATAAAGACATTATGAAAACTCTAGTAAAAACATTCGCAGCAGCAGCTCTAATCGCAGTATCAACTTTCGCTATGGCAGCTGAGGGACCAGGAGCAAAAGCAACAAAGGCAAACGTTAACCTTTCCACAGCAGACTTTGCTTTAGAACACTATGTGGCGGTAACTACGGAGGGAGAATCAGCAGGGGTAGAGCAGTTATTCGCTGAAGATTTCAATCAAAAAATTCAAACCTCCAATGCACAAAATCATAGCCGTAGCGAAGTGGTTAAATCCTTGAAAAAACAAAAAAGTGAAAAGCTGAACTGTACAGTAATCACTGATATCATCGAGGAATCGGCAGACTATATGGTGGCTAAAGTGACGTTGAAATTTGAAAACTTCACCAAAACGGATCTGGTTACCTTAGAGCGTGTGGGCAATGACTGGAAAGTATCCAAATCGATTAATTCGTATAAATAAGAGCGATTTTAAATAAATTTATAAGGAGTGGAGCCTTGTCGGGAGATGTGGCTTTTTTACGTCAAAAGGGCCTGATTTTCATCAGACCCTTTCTCTTAGCGTTTAATTGTACAGTAATTTTTATGTTTCCTATCGTTTCCTCTTTTTTGTTTCGTCATCCAATGTGTTTTGAATACTATGGATTTTTACTGTACGACGCCAATTTTTATGTTGAGCCTTTCTCTCGAAAGGTAACTAGTAGCCGCTTTGTATTGTAAGAACAACTGGCGATTTAAAATAGTTTTATCGAAGTAAATTATATTTGATAACTTGAGTTGACTTATTCTATAGCGCGCGTTAGATGTATGAATTGGAGAGTAAATGAATAATATGAAAATCAGGCCCTTTCTCTTAGCGTTTAATTGTACAGTAATTTTTATATTTCCTATCGTTTTCTCTTTTTTGTTTCATCATCCAATGTGTTTTGAATACTATTGAATTTTTACCGTGCTTTGTTCAAAGCTGAATCTGTAACGCTTGATACAGCTCGTCAGATGTATTTGCGGCCCTCTATTTGTTTGCATCATAGTTATAGCTATATCCGAGTATTAAGCTGCTATATTCGTTATATGAAGTTAAGATTCGTATGATATTTTGTTGGTCCAGATAACCTTTACAGCTGATAGGGTGGGGAGCTCAAGGCGTTGGTCCGTCAATAAGGCAAAATTATTTTTGGTATAAAATCCAAGCGGTGAGCGATAAGGTTTCTTATCCTGTTTGATTCCTAAGTCGTTATCGATTACCCATCCATTGAGCTCCTGCTCATCTTTTTTCAATTTGTTCATTAAGTCTAATCCCAAACCTCTTCCTTGTACAATACTTGAAAGTATGATTGCAAACCAACGCTGATTGTCGCGGTAAAACTTTACTGCCCAGCCGATAAGATGATTATCTTTTCTAACCAAGATATGTACTGGCGCTAGAAGACTGCTTATATAGTCTTCAAATTCTGCTAAATTAGCGTAGGATAAACTCGCAGGATATTCTTGGTTCCATAAGTCCATGATTGCCATGCTTTCCTCTTCGCTAAGAGCCGTTACAAATTGAAAGTTTAACGTATTATTTTCCATAACCAGTTAATATATTACAATATACCAACATATAAATTAATTCCAGATGGTTGCATAAAAATAACTTACCTCCCCATTCCCGCCATTCACCGAGTTTTCCTGAGCGTTGGTCTAAAGCCCGTAGGCTAGGGACGTATTGTGTCGTAGTTTTGAGTCAACAAATAAGAACAACAGAACTAACACAATAAAATAAAGACATTATGAACTCATTAGTAAAAACATTCGCAGCAGCAGCCCTAATCGCAGTATCAACTTTCGCTATGGCAGCTGAGGGACCAGGAGCAAAAGCAACAAAAAATGTTAACCTTTCTACAGCAGACTTCGCTTTAGAGCACTATGTGGCGGTAACGACTGAAGGAGAATCAGCAGGAGTAGAGCAGTTATTTGCCACAGATTTTAATCAAAAGATCCAAGCTACAAATGCACAAACCCACGGCCGTGAAGGTATAGTTAAACTATTGAAAAAACAAAAAGGTGAAAAGCTAAACTGTACAGTAAGCACTGATATCATCGAGGAATCGGCAGACTATATGGTGGCTAAAGTGACTTTGAAATTTGAAAACTTCACCAAGACTGATCTGGTTACTTTGGAGCGTGTGGGTAATGACTGGAAAGTATCTAAATCGATCAATTCATATAAGTAGTATCCAATAACTGGTGGTTTGTCAATTATAAAAAGGTAGACCACTAGTGAATCATATGTTTATTTAAGGCCACGTCGTGAGATGTGGCTTTTTTTATCATCTATTTAAAATAACGAGATGTCTCCGGGATAACGAAGTTAGTGGGGCTCAATTAGAATAATTAAGTAGAAAGAATAGGTAATTTAAGTAGAAGAAATAGGAGATAGATCGCTAATAACAGCTTTTAAATATTTAAAAACCAATTATTACTTGAAAAGTTAGTAGTAAGTTAAGTAGAAGGATGCGTTTTTTCGTAAATAATCTATTTGATTCTTGTCACAGATATTTACAAAAGTTGTGACAGAGTATAAGTGTTTTTGTAGGTTAATATATTGTTTTGTAGAGTTATATGGTTTGATTTAGTTTACTGATTAAAGTTTTTATTGCGCTGAAGGTTTCTTTCTAAATTTAAAGAATACAATTCTGAACAATCGTTTTAATGGCAAAATGATTAAAAATTTTTTCGTTTTTAAAAATATTGATTAATTTAATGTCGCCATATTATAGGATATACCTGCAGGAATTCTATCTAATGTAAATGTTATTTAATTACGGCTTCCCGTATCGGCTTGTTTCCTAGAAGTGGGATATTGTGAGGAAAAATGAAGATGGTTGCCTCCTCGAAATAACAGTACAAAATTTGATGTGAATATAACGGAAGCAGGATGCCAACTAAAGATATTATTGCATATATCTCTAAATATTTTGGTGAAAATAATATAGAGACTAACACCAAATCTTTACAAGAGGAATAAAGGTAAAAATGATTTATTAGAAGATTTTGCATTCAGTATTATGTTAAAAAAGAAGAGTTTAAAAGAATATCTAAACGATATTAATGTGTGGTATACTTGGAGAGATAATTATAGAAATTTCGTTCCTAAATTTGTTGAAGAAGCTAAAAAGGGGTTAGATTACTCAGAATGGAACAGGGATATTTTTTACGAATTCTTTGAAAGATCTAACGATCAATGTGTATCGAGTTTAAGACAAGGGTATTTTAATTCTGAAGAGAAAGTTTCGATTAAAAATAATTGGGGGGAAATATCCCCGATCTTGAAAACAATAGCAGAAGCAAGTGACGTAGCCCCGTTCGATGATTATGAAAAACTTAAGAAAATAATTCGAAAATATACTACTCAGGATAGGAGGGCTGCAACGAATAGATTGATAGCATCTATACAACCAAAATTCTTATGTACTATTGTTAATCATGGAAATCTAAATACATTAATCTCATATTTGAATGCTAATGTATTAAATGCAAATATAACCCTACAGAATAACTGGTTTGAAAGTAGTAATGAGGTTTTAAATTTTTTCTTGAAAGAAGGCGAGTTTGAGAATGTCTATGATATGATTACCTACCCTTGGCAATTGTTTGAATATTTTAATGAAAATAATCATGTAGAAAGTACTGATATGGGTAAGGACAAAGTAGATAATGAAATTGTTGGTCTTTTAAAATATAAAAAACAGATCATTTTACAGGGCCCTCCAGGAACTGGAAAGACAAGGGAAGCTAAGATAATAGCAAAAGATTTGATAGGATCCGTCGGCTTTGATCAATCCGATATGTCATTAATTATGGCGGGTGAGTATTTTAAAACTAAAACTGACAAAGTTCCATTTTTAATAAAAGGTGTTTCTGAAAGCCAGAATTATTTTAAGGTAAAATCTGATAATGCTTCAAATGAATATACAGTAAATTTTAAACAAGTAATAGATTGTCTAAATGCTAAGGGATGGGAGGATCCTACAGACAAATGGAATTCTCATGGCAACTCTTCTTATTTACAAGTTATCGCGAAGATTATATATGAGAGAAAAGTTGAAAAAAAGATATTGGATCAAGTAAAAGTCATCCAGTTCCATCCAAGTTATACCTATGAAGATTTTGTACGCGGGATAGTTGCGAAACCAAGCGATGATGGAATTATTTATGAAGCGGAGAATAAGGTCATCGGTATGTTTGCTCAAATAGCTTTAGATAATTACTTAGCTTCTAAGGAGAATCATGTAGGTTCAGACGAAAGGGATGTTTTTAACGCTTTTATAGACTCAGTTAAAGAGCAAATGGCCCAAAGTGAGGACCACAAATTTAATATCACAGACCGCGTTTACTTATTTTCAGCAGATGAAACTCGATTCAAGTATAAAGGTGATAATTGGGTTGCTCATGAAAAGGGATTAAATATGAAGTTCTCTGAATTAAAGAAAATCATAGTTTCAGGAGCAGGGGAGAGACAAGACATAAAAAAGATATCAGGTTTAGAGGAGCTAACTAGACAGCATGCGACTTATTTCAATAAGGTAGTAGAAAAGTATTATGAATTTAAGAAGAAATTCGATAAATCAGATCTTCCTCAAGAGAATGAAAAACTTAAAAATTATGTTCTTATCATAGATGAAATTAACCGCGCTAATCTATCATCTGTCTTAGGCGAATTGATTTATGCATTAGAATACCGGGGGGAGTCAGTTGAAAGTATGTATGCAATTGATGGGGCAAACAAACTTGTATTACCTCCTAATCTTTATATTATTGGAACAATGAATACTGCAGACCGTTCTGTTGGCCATATTGACTATGCAATTCGTCGTCGTTTTGCATTTGTAGATATATTACCGAAAGATTTATCTGAAGAAGAAGGGGTTTCTTTCGACTCTAAATTGTTTTATGATGTAGAGAAACTTTTTGATAAAAACCTATCTTCGGAATTTGAAAAGAAAGAAGTTCAATTGGGGCATTCATATTTTATTGACAAATCTGAAGAGGGAGGCTCTATGTTTATTCGTTTGGAATATGAAATAAAGCCGATATTATTAGAGTATGTAAAAGATGGTGTATTAATTGGAGAAGGTATTCAACAAGCTATACAAGATCTAAAACCCTCTATATAATGAGCATTCGCTTATCGGAACATAAATCGTACTGGATTCGCCTTGCAGAGACGGAAGAAGATGTTAAATCCTCTTTAGAAGGATTGACGGTTTTATCGTCTGATTTTATGAGTTATGATAGTGTGATATCAAAGCGATTTAATAATAGCAGTCATCGTTTTTTCTTTGAAAAAAAAGAAAATTATTATGAGCTCAAGGCTGATTACTGCATCGGTATTGACTGGTTAGGTCATACAAATAGATCAATTTATGTCGAACCTAAAATAAATAATTCTAATATCAGTTCATTTATTAAAGCGTTAGAGGACGAGGAAGTCGAAAGTACTGAACAAAATTCTCAAAATAGCGTTTTTGAGTTAGATTATCTGAAGATGTTACTGGAGGTCACATCCACTTCCGAGAGTAATTCAGAATTAGAGGCTTTGGTACAAATAGACTGGGATTCAAAACAAATACCTATAGAGCAAAAAGATGATAAATTGACTCCATTTTTAATAGTTCGTTTTTTACAAATTTTGAAATTGATTGTAAGAAAGGGACTGAAAAAAGCCTATTATAAAGTACAAGAAAATCTAAATAATCGCATTAAAGGGAAGGTTTTGGTTGGGAAACATATTAAGCAAAATATTTTTAAGAATCAGCTTACTTCTACATATTGTGAATATCAAGTATTCGATATCGACCACACTGAAAATCGCTTTTTAAAGAAAGTATTAGATTTTATTGTTAGTTATGTAGAATCTCATAAGTTATTGTTGAAGGAGAATCTTCAACAAATCCAAGAGACTATTTACTATTGTAGACCTGCATTCGAATTGGTTTCCAACACTATTAGAGAGTCTGATCTAAAGAATATAAAGCACAACCCATTCTATAAAGATTATAAAGATGCTTTAAAAATAGGTAGTTATATTTTGAAGCGTTTCGCATACAATATTACTAAGACATCGGATCAGAAAGTTTATACACCTCCGTTTTGGATTGATATGCCTCGGTTATTCGAATTGTATGTATATAGCAAAATGATCGAGTACAATAGTCTATGGAAACAAGAAATACATTTTCAATTCAGTACCTATGGAAATGCTCTCGATATTTTGGTATCGCACCCTGACTATCAGATGGTCATCGATGCAAAGTATAAGTTGAAATATCAAACAGGGCATTTACATCAGGATATTCGGCAGGTAGCAGGGTATGCGCGTTTAAATAGAGTTAGAGAGAAGCTAAAATTTAAGGTTGATGAAGACAGGAATATTAACTGTCTAATAATTTATCCAGATATAATTAATGGAGAAGTAGATTTGTCTCTTAAAAATATATATGAAGCGAAGCAGCCTATTGAGGCATATTATAATCTTTATAAGATTGGTGTAAAACTGCCAATTATCAACTAATATTCTCCCTCTTTTTAATTAACAATTATTATTATGAAATTTAATAAAACCAATCCAACAATAACATACAAAGAGTTTTATGATTTGGTTCGCCCTGTTTCTCAATTCGGAAGTTTGACTGGAAAGAAGTATGATGTACTATCTGCCGAAAATCACGTAATGAGGTTTTTACGAGTTTCAACAGGTGAAAAATGGTCTATGAATTTGAAAGAAGTGCATCGGGCATATCTGGAATTAACTGATTTTAAAACTGTGAATTTCAAACTATATGTGCCACGTACACATTCGCCCGCTTTAGGGCTTTTGTTACACCTCAAGTTGTTGGGAAAATAGATCATAGAAATTGTTTACAATTTAGCCATAAGCATTATAAAATTTCCCTTTGGGTTTCTTTAGTTTGCAATCCACTGAATGTGGATTGAGAAAGCTTTATAGAAATAGGGATTTCTAAAACTGCTACTTTGACCAAAACAAATATGAACCTAAAAATAAATTCAGAGACAGTCTTTCTTTTCGATATGGACGGAACTTGGGTTGATACAAATCTTGCAAATTTTATATCTTATAAAGAAGCGAACCAATCAATAGTGAATGTTGATTATCAAATGCCGTACGTTCCAAATCAAAAGACAAATCATAAATCTTTAAAGAAGATGCAGGTAAATTTGACATAAATAGAATAGTACAAAATAGCCCGGCAGAAAAAGATAAATTATAAAAGCCATCTTGCTAAATCAAGACGAAATGGATTAGTTTTGAATTTTTTTTAATCAATATTTTCAAACAAATAGAACTTATTGGTGCAAAATATGCAGCATGCGGGAAAGAGTTCTATTGATATTAAATTATCACAAAATTTCCGGCAAATTTGTCCATTTAATATATAAACTCAATTTAGTCTATAATCATTTTATTAATCAAAAAATATGAATGTAAAACGAGTATTACCAATTTCTTTTTCAGGTCCATTTCCAGATCATAAAGTTGCCGAACTAAAAGAATTTAAAAAAGAAAACGTTGCAAAAGTTATAGCATCTCTGAATCACAAAGTTCGTATGGAAAAGCTATCAAGTATATTTGATGTGTTTGGTTTTTGGTTTTCTGCGGATAATCCATATGCTGGCGAATTATTTAATGCAATTCGTCATTATTACCACAACATTGGGTATCCGCCTGATCAATTGGTTACTTTTAGCCTTTGGTCAAACTTTGAGCTAATGAATGATCTTTTATCTTCTGAAAATGAAGAGAATAAGGAGTTGTCCAAAGATGAGGTTGAAGTTGATTTATTCAAAAACTATCTGAAAATAAACGATAAATTTGTTACGAAATCAGATGAACTTGCACAGCAGCTAGATTCCAAAGACTTTCACAGAATAGAAGATTATTTGGCAAGAATACATACCTCAAACTCGATATGTCTTTTTGAGATAAGTTACACTAACGTTTTAAATACGCTGATTGCTAACTTTTATAAGGCTTATTTACTGCTTGAATTTCTAGAATCAGATTATCCAGACTTACTTCAGCAATTTTTTATTGATTATAATATTGCTGATAAAAATGAGTTTCTAAGAAGTATTATGCCTATCGCAATCCATGCAGTGAGAGGTGAATTGACAGAATCGGGTATACAAATTCTAAAAGCTGAAGGGGATTCCAAATTGTTTTTAGATAAGTTAATTGCGAATTCAGAAGGATCTATATCATTACTGGAAGATTTTGTGCATTTAAGATCAAATCCTCTATACAAAATTGCAGATACCGAATATTTAATTATTGATAGGGGGTTGGCAGTTAATCGATTATTCAATTCTATATTTTTTGATATTTTATCAATAATCAAAGATGGTAAAGTAAAAGTGAAGAAAGATTTCTTTTCAATATATACGTTCGATTTTGTGGAAAAATACCTTTCGTATACTGTATTGGATAAAATCTTTAGAAAAAGGGGCTATAAAGTATTTTCAGGTGAAGATATTACTAATACTTTTAAAATAGATACTGAGCCTGATTATTATGTCCGGAATGGTAAGAAAGTTTTTATGTTTGAAATAAAGGGTAGTATAGTTAAAGGGGATGTTAAACAAGGATTTTCCTGGCGAAAATTAGAAGAAGAATTGAAAAAGAAGTTTTATGGTGATCAAAGTGATAAGAAAGCAATTTTACAATTGATCGAAAGGATCGAAATTCTCGAAGATAATTCCAGCAAGGCAGTTTATGATAAAGATAGACCGGACAATTTTATTGTTACGCCTATATTATTAGTTACAGACCATTCTTTAAATACAATCGGTATAAACCATATTCTAAATACTTGGTTCGAAGAAGAAGTGGAAAAAAGCACACAGCTTAAACTGATCAAAAATCGTATTAAAAAACTCATCGTTATTCATATTGATTCATTTATAATTTATTCGGAGTATTTTAAAGAAAATTCCCTTTCTTTTGAAAATTTGATAGAGTCTTACATTGAGCGTATTGATCGGAATAGAATTCACTCGATGAAAAAGAAAGTTTTTTCTGATCCAGGATCTCAGCAAGCGGCATTGGAGCACAGGATAAATGATATTTTGTTTTCGTTTGCCCACCATTTAGAAGAAAAGGTTGGTACACCGAAGTTATTGAAAGAGTTTTTGGAATTTGGAGGAAAGATATTTGTTAAGTAATAAAGTCTAATCTTCGTTAACAGTATTTTAATCGAATATTTCTATCATAAATATTTGATGGTGAAAAATATCCTAATATCTCGTGAGAAAAAAAGCAAATTATCCAGCGGTTTTACGGACTATTAAACTTTTGATCACTTAATGAGAGTTTCTTGGCAAATTCGTCAATATATACCCATATATTACTATTGTCTAATTGGCAAATAAAGGTTATTTTGAGGACAAAATCAATCGATCTTTAAGGTCTTGATTATCAAAATTATGGCGATAAAAAAATCAGAATTATATAGCTCACTTTGGGCTTCTTGCGATGAATTAAGGGGTGGGATGGATGCCTCACAATATAAAGACTATGTACTGACGATGTTGTTTGTGAAGTACATTTCAGATAAATACAAAGGCGACCCTTTTGGGGCAATTACTGTCCCAAAGGGAGCTTCCTTTGACGATATGGTGGATTTGATCGGAAATGCGGAAATTGGTGATAAGGTCAATAAACAAATCCTCAATCCAATTAAGGAGGCAAATAAGCTGAATGAATTTCCTGATTTTAATGACGAAAGTAAATTAGGTAAGGGAAAGGATTTGGTTGATACCGTTTCCAATCTGGTGCGTATTTTTAACGATCCAAGTTTGGATTTTTCTGGTAACTCTGCAGAGGGGGATGATATTCTGGGTGATGCTTACGAATACCTGATGCGCCATTTTGCGACAGAAAGTGGTAAATCCAAAGGTCAGTTTTATACACCTGCTGAAGTGTCTAGAGTCTTGGCCAAAGTAATTGGCATCAACCAGCAAAATTCGTCAAATCAGACTACAGCCTACGATCCAACATGTGGTTCGGGGTCGCTGTTGCTCAAAGTAATGAATGAAGCGGGCAAAAACATTGACCTTTACGGGCAAGAAAAAGAAACCACAACGGCTAACTTAGCGCATATGAATATGATTCTGCATGGGGCCGAAACAGCTACTATTATTGCAGATAATACCCTCAGTCGTCCGTTTTATAAAGAAGAAAATGGCTCGCTGAAGAAGTTCGATTATGTGGTTGCCAATCCGCCTTTTTCATTGAAAAGTTGGAGTAATGGCGTGAACGTTGAAAACGATGAATACAATCGCTTCACATTGGGCGTACCACCGGAGAAGAATGGCGACTATGCTTTTCTCTTGCATATTTTACAATCCTTAAAAGCAAATGGTAAAGGCGCAGTGGTATTGCCGCATGGTGTATTGTTCCGTGGTAACGCAGAAGGTGAAATCCGCAAAAATATTTTAAAGAAGGGCTACATCAAAGCCATCATCGGATTACCTGCCAACCTATTTTATGGGACGGGTATCCCAGCTTGTATTATTGTGCTGGACAAAGAAAATGCTACCCATCGCAAAGGGGTATTCATGGTAGATGCCAGCAAAGGGTTTGTCAAGGATGGTAATAAAAATCGCTTACGGGAGCAGGACATCCGCAAGATTACCGATGTATTTACTTCATTTGCAGAAGTTCCCATGTATAGCCGCATGGTGTCGATGACAGAAATTGCTGATACTAAGAATGATTATAATCTCAATATTCCTCGATATATCGATACACAGGAAGCCGAAGATATCCAAGATTTGGGAGGGCATTTGCTCGGTGGTATTCCGCAGCGAGATATAGATAGCTTACAGGCCTATTGGGATTTGTTTCCGTCGCTGAAAGCCGATTTGTTCAGCGAAATGAGAGCAGGATATTTTGAATTAAAAGTACCTGCTGAAAGCATTAAAAGCACCATCTTTAATCATCCAGAGTTTGTCGCTTTTAATGAGGCTATGCAAGCTGAGTTCGATGCCTGGATCACCGAACAACAGCAGATATGGTCTGAAATGAGTGAAGGAATACAGATCAAGGAAATGATCGAAACCTCAGCCCAAACCTTATTAAGCCATTTTGAAAACAATGCTTTGGTCAACCGCTATGCGATGTATCAACACTTTATGCGGTATTGGAACGAAACGATGCAGGACGATTTTTATTCAATTGCTTTAGATGGTTGGAAAGCTGGAAATGATTACACCCGACTTGTTATCAAAGGTAAAAAGGGGAAAGATGGCAAGACAGCGCAAGACAAAGAAGTTGCAGGATTGGCAGGTATTGAAGGTCGGATGGTAACACCAGAAATGATCATCAACTATTTTTTTAAAGAGCAAAGCGACAGTCTACAGGATTTAGAAAATCAATTGTTACTAACGCAAGAAGCCCTAGCTGAAATAGAAGAAGAAAACGGTGGTGATGAGGGGATTTTTAGCGATTTAGAAAAAATCAATCCAAAGAATGTAAAGGAGCTTTACAAACTGCGTAAAGCAGAGAATGCGCCGAAGGAAGAGCTGAAGTATATAAAAAATTATCTCGATACGCAAGAAGCGCTAACGGGAATTGGTAAGTTAATTAAAATCGCCAAAGAAAATTTGGAAGCCAAAGTAGTGGCACAATATCCATTATTAAGCGAAGCCGAAATAAAGGATTTGGTCATCAACCACAAATGGACACCCGTATTGCAACACGCATTGCAAAGCGAACAGGAGAGATTGAGTCAAAACTTAACGCAGCGCATTAAAGAATTGTCAGACCGCTATCAACAAGCTTTGCCCACTTTGGAAACGGAGGTGGAAGATGCTTCGCAAAAAGTACTTGCTCATCTTCAAAAAATGGGATTGACATGGTAAAGGAAAATGTGATGGTGCAAACGGAGATAGGATTAATACCTGAGGACTGGACAGTCAGAAAATTGCGAGAAGTAATCAGTTATATCTCCTATGGCTTTACCAATCCGATGCCAACAACCAATGAAGGAATTTGGATGGTTACGGCAAATGATGTTAAAAATGGCGAGATAAATTTCAGTACAGCAAGAAGAACTTCGATAGACGCATTCAATAAATTCCTAACGGAGAAGAGTAAACCCAAGCAGAACGATTTATTACTAACAAAAGATGGTACATTAGGTCGGGTAGCGGTTGTTCACAATGATTTAATTTGTATAAATCAATCTGTAGCAGTCATTAGAACTAATAAATATTTAAATGTATTTTTTTTAAAGCACTTACTGCAAGATAGTTTTTACCAAAAAGTAATGATTGAAAATGCAGGAGGTTCTACAATCAAACACATTTACATAACAGTTGTAGATAAAATGCCTATTGTTGTTCCATCTTTACACGAACAACAAGCAATAGCAGAAGCCTTGAGTGATGCCGATGAATGGATAGAAAGCCTAGAAAAACTTATTGCTAAAAAACGCCTCATTAAACATGGTGCAATGCAAGAATTGTTGGAACCTAAAGAAGACTGGGAAATGAAAAAGTTGGGGGAGATTTTGAAGTTTGGAAGTGGCAAAGATTATAAACATTTAAATAGTGGAGATATTCCAGTTTATGGAACTGGAGGTATAATGACGTTTGTAGATAACTATCTTTATGATGGTTTATCCATCGGAATTGGAAGAAAAGGTACAATCGACAAACCTGTTTTGTTATCGGGTAAATTTTGGACTGTTGATACTTTGTTTTTTACTCACTCGTTTATTGGGGTTGATCCAACCTATATTTATTACCAATTTCTATTAATAGCTTGGAGAGAATACAATGAAGCATCTGGAGTGCCAAGTTTGAATAAAAATACTCTAGAACAAATTGAGATTAAGATTCCATCTCTTGTCGAGCAAACTCGCATATCCACAATATTATTCGATATGGACCTAGAGTTAAAAGCCTTGGCGGCGCAGTTAGAAAAAGCTAGAAAGATCAAACATGGAATGATGCAGGAATTGCTTACAGGTCGAATTCGATTAGTTTAGTTTTTTTGTATGGACAAAGAATACATAGAAATTATTAAAGCTTTAACGCCGACTATTCTTGGAGGTATAGGTGTTGTTATAACGCTCATTTATAGTGCGGCTAATAAAAAACTTAACCATCAAAAGATGGAGAAGGAATTATTTAAAGAGTTTAATGAGAGATACGACACCTTGAATGAAGATTTGAGGTGTATAACATCAGAGACTAAATTTGAAGATCTGAACTTATTAGTCTCTAAAACGGCTGAAGGCAAGACATTAGATCTAGTTTTAATTGATTATTTTAATCTCTGTGCTGAGGAATATTATTGGAAGAAGCGAAAACGTATTGGAACAGAGATCTGGAATGCATGGCATGAGGGAATGATGTATTACTATAGATTTCCCGTAGTAAAAGCATTATGGGAGCGAGAGAGGAGTCTCGGGTGGCGCTCATATTATTTAGAAAAGAATGAGGATTTTTTTAAGTTAAAGAAATAAAGAGTTTTAATAATTATATTTATGCTATGAGCCATCTAGATAGACATAACCCACTTTTTATAAGTATTAAGCAGCTGATAGAAGACAGCAAACAGCAGGTTGCTGTGGCGGTCAATGCCACAATGAGTATGCTATACTGGCGGATTGGTTTTGCTATAAATGAAGAGCTCAAACAATACGACAAACAACAAAACTATGGCAAACAGATTGTCGCTACACTGTGGCGACAATTGCATAGCGAATACGGCACGACATTTTCGGAGAAAAATCTAAGAAGGATGATGCAGTTCGCCAGCGTTTTTCCTGATGAAAAGATTGTCGTATCACTGACACGACAATTGAGCTGGTCACATATCAAGCTACTTATTCCGATTAATGAGACTTTAAAGCGAGACTTTTATATCGAAATGTGCAAATTGGAAAAGTGGAGCGTACGAACTTTCCAAGAACGAATCCAGTCCATGTTATATGAACGGACGACTATTAGTAAACAGCCAGAGCAAACCATCGCCAACGATTTAGCCTTGCTGAAAAATGAGCAACAGCTTTCTCCCGATCTGGTATTCAGAGATCCTTATTTCCTGGACTTTTTAGGACTTCGTGATACGTATTCCGAAAAGGATCTGGAGACCTCCATTATCGTAGAACTCCAGCGGTTTATTATTGAACTGGGGAGCGATTTTGCTTTCATGGCCCGTCAAAAGCGTATTAGTATCGATAATAGAGATTATTATATCGACTTGCTATTTTATCACCGCAGGTTGAAATGCTTGGTCGCCATAGACTTAAAACTTGGTGAGTTTGAAGCTGGTTTTAAAGGTCAAATGGAATTATACCTACGTTACCTTCAAAAACATGAACAAATAGAGGGGGAGAATGACCCAATCGGATTAATCCTGTGTACCGGTAAAAATGAGGAACATATTGAACTCATGCAGCTGGAACAGGCCAATATAAAAGTAGCGGAATACTTGACATTGCTGCCTTCACAAGAAATTCTAAAAGAAAAGCTGCATCGGGCTATCGCTATTGCCACATCTAAGAACCAAGATTTATGATCAACCCTATAGAACGCCGCACGCAAGATCGCATTATCCAGCTTTTTCAAAAAGAACTAGGCTATACCTATTATGGCAATTGGGAAAAACGAGAACACAATAGCAATGTGGAAGAGGATATTCTTAAACAGAATTTGTTACGTAGAGGCTATTCGGAGACCTTAGCAGACAAAGCTGTCAAAGAGGTTTATGATTTAGCAACTAGCAATTCGGGGACGCTATACCATCGAAACAAAGCAATGTATTCCTTATTGCGGTATGGAGTAAAAGCCAGACCCGATCTAGGGGAGCAATTTGACACGATTTTCCCTATTGACTGGCAGGATGTTGAAAAAAATGAGTTTGGAATAGCTGAGGAAGTAACCTTATCCAAAGGTGAAAACAACCGTAGACCAGATGTCGTATTGTACGTCAACGGTATTGCTATTGGCGTACTGGAGTTAAAGCGGGGGACTACCGATATTTCGGAAAGTATCAATCAATCCATATCTAACCAAAAAGTACTGTTCAACGAATGGTTTTATACCACCATTCAGTTGCTTATGGCAGGTAACAACACCCAGGGACTAAGATATGGAACGATAGAAACCCAATCTAAATATTACCTAGCTTGGAAAGAAGATGAAGATGATAATGAGGGGTATAAGCTAGACAAATATTTAAAGAAGCTTTGTCAGAAAGAGCGTTTAGTTGATATAATCTATAACGGCGTTGTCTTTGATGCTGGGGTCAAGAAATTGCCACGCCCACATCAGTATTTTGGTCTCAAAGAAGCCCAAAAATTTGTCCGCAGAAAAGAAGGTGGTATTATATGGCATACACAGGGATCAGGTAAGTCACTGATGATGGTCATGCTTGGTAAATGGATACTGGAAAACGTGGCCAATTCACGGATTGTCATTTTAACCGACCGTACCGAACTTGATGATCAGATCGAGCGCGTATTTAAAGATGTCGGTGAGACTGATGTGGCCAAGACCAGATCGGGCAAGGAACTTATGTCCTTTTTAACTTCATCCAGACCCCGTCTAGTCTGCTCGCTCATTCATAAGTTTGGCAATAAATCAGAGACTGATTTCGATGCGTTTATAAAAGATTTACAGGAAAATCCAGTACAAACGCAGGGAGAGATTTTCGTTTTCATCGATGAGTGTCATCGTACCCAAAGTGGAAAATTAAACCAGGTAATGAAGACCATATTACATAACGCTGTATTTATCGGTTTTACGGGTACGCCACTGCTAAAAGAAGATAGGAAAACAACGATGGATGTTTTTGGACGGTACATTCATACCTATAAATTTAATGAAGCGGTAGATGATGGTGTGGTCAAAGATTTGATGTATGAAGGGCGGGCTATTGAACAAACACTGACTTCGCAGACAAAAGTTGACCAATGGTTTGAAGCAAAGACTGCCGGACTCAATGATTTCCAGAAAAACGAACTGAAAAAGAAGTGGGGCACTATGCAAAACGTTCTGAGTTCGAAGAGTCGCATGGAAAAAATTGTTGCAGATATCATAGTTGACTTCTCCACAAAGCCTCGCTTGAGATCTCAAAGTGGAAATGCCATCTTGGTAGCTTCCAGCATATTTGAAGCTTGTAAATATTATACGCTGTTTCTGAATACGGAAATGAAAAATAGATGTGCCATCATTACATCGTATAATCCGAATGCAAGTGATGTTTCGCTAGAAGATACTGGTGCAGATAATGAAACCGACAAGCAGTTTATTTATAAAACCTATACGGATTTATTAAAGGATGTCAGTGTAAAAGGGAACAAGTCAAAAACGGAAACCTACGAAACGGATTCAAAAGAAAGCTTCCGCAAGGAGCCTGCGCGAATGAAGCTCTTGATTGTCGTTTCCAAATTGTTAACCGGATTCGACGCTCCGCCTTGTTCTTATATCTATATCGATAAAAAAATGCAGGACCATACCCTATTCCAGGCTATTTGTCGGGTCAACCGATTAGATACTGAGGACAAGGACTACGGCTATATTATCGATTATATGGAGTTGTTTGGGTACGTAACTGACGCGATCAACGTATATACCTCAGAATTAGATAGCGAAGGTTTCACGCAAGAGGATGTGAGCATACAGCTCAAAGACCGTCTGAAAATAGCCAAAGATCGCTTGTTCACAGCTCTGGAGACTGTTGAAAGTATCTGCGAGAACGTGGTGCTGCCTAAAAATGACTTGGCTTATATTCATTATTTCTGCGGTAATACAGAAAAACCAGATGATTTAAAAGCAACGGAATATCGACGAATGGCCTTATACAAAGCAATTGTAGAGTATATCAGAGCCTATGCCAATGTAAAAGCAGATTTTATAACTGCAGAATTTACCGACTCCGAAATCAAGCGTTTCACCGATAAATTAAATGAGTACCTAAATCTCAGAGAGATTATCCGTATTGCCTCTAGAGAGACTATTGATTTAAAAGCTTATGAAGCCGATATGCGCTTCTTGATTGATACCTACATTAGAGCGGAGGAATCGGAAGTTATCTCACCTTTCGAAAATATTTCGCTATTAGATTTGTTAGAGACGGATATGGCCGGCGCCATTGCTGGTTTGCCAAACGAGATCAAAGGAAATCAAGAAGCTGTAGCCGAGATTATTGAAAATAACGTCCGTAGTAAAATTGTTGAAGAACATTTGCTTGACCCAAAGTATTTTGATAGGATGTCAGTTTTATTACAGGAGCTAATAGCCCGTAGGAAACAAGAAACCATCAATTATCAGCAGTATTTGAAGGAGATGGCAGCACTTATTGCTGATGTCAATAAAGGTAAAAAAGGCAATGTTCCTCAGTCACTTAATACCAAGGGCAAGGTTGCACTCTATCATACATTGGACGATAATGAGCAATTGGCTTTAGCCTGCGAAGGTGCAGTGCAGTACGCTAAACAAGATGGGTTCAGAGAGAATTTAGCTAAGCAGAAGTTAGTTAAGAAGGCTATCTATGAGGTGGTGGAAGACATCAACAAAGTAGAAGCGGTGTACAAAATCATTGACGCTCATAAAGATGAATATTAATGGATTGTATGATACATATCGGGTCAGTGGCTATTGAAGTCACCTTCAAAGCTATCAAAAATCTGCATTTGAGTGTTCATCCTCCAGATGGAAGAGTAACCATCTCTTCACCGGATTTTTACGATTTAGAAAAAGTCAAGATTTATGCCGCTACTAAGCTCGGTTGGATTAAAAAGGAGCAGATAAAAATCAGAAGTCAGGATAGGGAACAAGCAAGAGAATACATTACACAAGAGAGCCATCAGTTTTTAGGTAAACGCTATCTGTTGAACGTAGTGAAAGGATACCGTAATAGTATTGTCATCAGTAGTAACAGGCTAATTGTCCAGTGTACAGATCCCGATGATCGGAATCTTAAAGAAAAAATTGTTTACCAGTTTTATCGCCGAGAGCTTCGCAAGCAATTACAAGCCTATATTATAAAATACAGTAAAGAAATGGCGCTTGAAGTTCCCGATTTTAAAATACGCTCCATGAAAACCAAGTGGGGCAGCTGCGCGGTGAGCTCCCAACGGTTGTGGTTTAATATTGAACTTGCTAAAAAGCCTTTATTCTGTATCGAATATATTGTAGTACACGAACTCGTACATTTGATAGAGCGCAATCATAACAAACGGTTTGTTTCATTGATGGACCAGTATTTGCCAAACTGGCGCGTGCAGAAGAAACTATTGAATGAGTTGCCGATTGGGAATATATCTTTTTCGATTAAATAGACGGAAGAATATAAAATAAGTATGGTTGATTGTTGTTTTACAAAATAAGTATAATCATTACAATGAATATAGCCCAAAAGTTATATTAATTACATAGAATATTAAGATATGCCTAAGCCTATTATGTTTAACGAAATTTCAAAAATCACTGAAAGTTCTTTCTTTAAAAGTAGGGACGTAATATATAACTCCTTGAGACAAAAGATGCTTGATGTAGGATTTGTATTCGAAAAAGAACAAAAACCACACCATCAAAATAAAAAAGAAAGAGAATTAAAATTTATTCATCCTCGATTAATTGAAAAATTGGAGGATAATGGATACAAAGTTCGTGCAAAAAAATTCTACATAAAACCGCTGTCAGATAGAGTCGACTCAGAAATTGGTTTTGTAACAGGTAAATCGTCTCCTTTAAATACTTTATCGAACTTTAATCAGCCTAATTCGATAGATTTATTTGATAATGCCCCGGCGTGGACAAATACTCGAACCAATCAAGCTGTTGATGATTTATTAATGTCAATCAAAAACTACCTTAATAATCGAAATCATCCTACCGAAGCAGAAGAAGCTCTTTTTGCTAATTGGCTCTTGGAAAATCATCAGGATATACAGACGCCATATGAATATATAAGTGCAATAAAAAGTATTTCAAATGATCTTAAAGATAAGATTGATTCCGAATCTATCTATATGATCAAAGATGTAAGTGAATTAAAAAAGATTCAGAAAAATTTGAGAATAAATAAAATTTATTATAGGGTTTTACATCTTTTAATCGAATATGTATCAGACAATCAAGACACAACCTCCAAAGACATCATTGAAATAATTAAAAGCGATGATCAAGAAAAGGAAAAATTAATTCTTGCGCGGATCGGTCAGGGGCAATTTCGAAAAGAGCTTATTGATATTTGGAATGGATGTTCTATTTCAAAGTATTCAGATGTATCTCTATTAATTGCTTCGCATATTAAACCTTGGTGCAAGTGCGATAATCATGAAAAGATAGACCCAGGAAACGGTTTGCTTTTACTCCCAAACTATGACAAACTTTTTGATAGAGGATACATTTCCTTTGATGAAGATGGTAAGGTGATTATATCAAAACGACTGTCTAAACCTGAAATATTTGGAATAAACAATAACATGAGTATAGAATTAACAAAAGATAACAAAAGATATATGAAATACCACAGAGAAGAAGTATTTAAATAAATAGCAAATGGATGGTTTTTATCAAGCTATTGAAAATTCAATAATCTGACGCAATTTTATAATTTTATCTAAAATCATAGTTTATATCTGGATAGTAATTAGGTATATTAATTTGGTTATATACACTTATATCAGGAATATTTTTTAAAACCTCATATTTAGTTATAATGCATTTTTCCATTTTATCCAAGGAGCTAAATTCCCATTCTTTTCCAAAAAAACTTAAAGAATTAAAGAATAAAAGATATAATTCATATGAAGAAAGTTGAGCTCTGACTATCCTGGAATAATTTTTCTTGTCTGAATCTGTTAAAAAAGATGATGTATCAATCAATTTAAAAGTATGAAATAGGTTTCTAAAATAATGTCCCAATCGATATTGATGCCCTCCATAATATTTAACAGAATTGCGACTTTTTAAAGAATCATAAGCAACTTCATTAATCTCATATTCATTAATGTTTTCGTAATCAATATTTCGATAAAGTTCTTGCATATAATATTCATCTTCAATGGACGCTTGCCACTCTTTCTTTAATTTTTCAAAATCAACATCAGAACTAGCATTTTTTGCAATGGTTGAAAACTGTTTATGAAAAGAAAAATCTGCTAGTTTGAGCCGTAATAAATGATACACATTTTTCACTAAGTTAACCTCATACCTGTCTTTTAGTCTCCTTATTAACGCATATTGATCTCTATTTGAAATTCCTAAAAAAGTCACTGTATAGGCAATATCCAAGGCAATTAATTGATTTAAGCTTATACTCCTTCTATACTTTTTAATGAAATTAAGAGTAGTTAAATGTTCTTGAACTACTAAATCTTTTATTTCTTTATTTTCGATTAAGGGTAATATTTCATAAAATGCATTCTCAATTTGATTTACTATAAGTTTAAAAACTTTATTTCCAGAAGCTAGTTCTTTATACAATTCAAATTCCATATTTGAGACATTCTCTCTATGGAAGTCTAACAATTTATAGAATTGGGACTCGAATTGCTGCAATCTAAACTGATCTTGCACTTGTTTATTAGCTTGATATTGCGCATAGAATGCTAACCCGGTCACGATTACTGCAGCTATACCTATAAATGGATTCATTAACCCTCCAATTGTATCGCCAATTACTCCAGTTCTATCATAATTTATATCCTTTAGACTACTTACATTAATATAAATATATGGAGCTAAAAAAGCTAGAAGAACAAAGCCTATGCTAATCAATAAAAAGAATATTGTCCAAAAAGACATACTGCTTCTATTTTCTTGAACTTTATAATGTCGCTTAGTTAAAAGATAAGTTCCAACAATTATAGCAAATAGTCCTAATACAGGAATAAGAATGCCTAGGAACCATACTGAAAATAGACTATCAGTATTCATGAGTCAATCAATTATTTATTTGGTTAATAATAGAAAAATAGTCAAACTAGCAAGTTATAGTTTGGTATACTTTGTCGTTTCTGATTTAGCACTGTTTTTTACTTTCAAACAATTCGCACAGTTTTCTTGATCAATTCAAAGCTTCGAAAGAAGAGCTTTATACTAACCTCCGAATTGTATTTTTCCAAATCAATCATCCCCCCTCTTCTTAATCGGATACTTTAGAACATATTTTTCAATTAATTCACCCATCTTTCTTCCAGTTGCTTTTTCAATAAGGATGAATTCATAAGGCTCTGGCGTGCCTCCATTGTAATATATATCGGTTAGTCTCTTCTTATCAATTCCTGTTTTGTTCAAAATATAATCAAACATGTTCTTACCTTGAACTTCAACTTCATTTCTCATGAAAATGCCGAAGTTGCTTCTTTCTTCGATTTCTTCTCCGTTTTTTAACTCTAAATTTCTATGGGTATATACGGCTTTGATAGCATTTTCGATAATGTCACCCGAGAATACAGTAATTTTATGGAACGAGTGCACAGAAACGCTTTTCTTTTTTTTATTGATTATTTTGCTTATTTCTCCGCCAGTCATATCTGTTAGAGATGCAAATTCTTTATTCGGTAACCCCGAGGACAATTTTCGTGATAATACGTAATTTCCAAAATTAGCCACCTCTATTTCGAGTAACTTATCTTCATCCATTGTCATGTATATTTATTTTGAAAATTCCATTTTATTTATTTTGTTAAAATGGAATTGTATTCGTATATTTGTTTAAACGATTTGAAATTCATGGCTTTTAGCCTTGATTAACGATGTATCTCGACCTGTAAACGACTAATTTATCTCGAGAGAACCGTGAAATCGTCCCATGCTTAAAAAAATGTTACCTTTGTAACTCAAAATAAAAGCATGCGGGCGGTGTCGCGTATACTTTAGAGATTGCGTCGAAGTCCTTCGGGACCTAGATTAAAAGGCTAGTCACCTTCAGGTCTAAAGTGCGGGCCGCCCCTTGTATTTTTCAAGGTTTCTCCACACTTTGAAAATACACCGTTCATATCATAACAAATAAGTTTATGAGAACGACATTTTTTAAAACCTTAATTCACCAGTACCAGATCAAGGATCGACTTACTCGGTATTCCGCTAAGCAACATTTCAGAAATTTAATCCGAGCGCCGGATTAAGCATTTAATCATACCACAGCACGTAAAAGGAGAGGAGCCAATAAAAATGGTTCGTTATTCTTATCCAAAAGAATAGCGATACTTCCCTTAAGCGTGTCTGCCACCGACCCTTATCAATATATAAATAGAGAAAAAAGGCAATGAAGATGGCTAGTACTAAATAATTGTTTTGCACCATAAATTTAGGCAAACTTTTTATTGCTGGCAACTTTCTATTCAAAATATTGTCGTAACACAACAAAGGGTCGGTTCTTCCAATCATTGTGGATGTCCGTGACGAATATATATTTAACCAGTAACGAAAAGAGTAAAACGGCATTCTGAGGTTTAGTTAATAAATTTTTTAACAGTGTAGGCTGTGTTGAGACTTTGAACTCGATAGGGGTTGCTTTTTCCCATTTTTTCAAAGAATCCATGCAGATATACACCCTCAAAAGCCAAAAAAATGAAAGAGCTTTTAAAGAAACTGGTCGCCTTTGACCTGGCGATGTACGAAATCCATCATTTGGAGTATGATCCAGTAGTCTGTATTAAAGATTTTTGGACTAAGTATGATATGGACACTTGTCGCAATCATCTAGTAGAGTTGCTGACTATCTATTTCGATCGAGAAAGAGGAGTTAATCCTACTATCAGTACAACAGATGTACAAAATTTCTCCGTCGCATTGTTTCGCATGGTAATGGCATATTTTCTAATTCATTACAAAAAGATCAATCTATCGGAGGTAGAAATTTCATTTCTCCGAAGCAACAGATTTATTGCTTGCGAACTCGAAAGTAGCAAGGAAATCTTTGATTTTTTTTATCAGCTTTCTCAAAACCAATAATAAACTAAATAATGAATATCCTGAAATTTTTAGCCTTTGTAATGGGCTGTATAATCTATATATTTAAAGTACCTGTGAAGCACTGCTTAAGTGCAGCTATAGCGCGATTTACGCAACTGTTGCGTAAGAATGTTAGACTAAAAAAGCGCTTTAATAGTGAAATTCAAAACCAAATTAAAACAGCCGTTTCCTCGGGCAGCCTTCGGGTTTTGCTTGAGGATCGTTCGACACGGCGTCGTACCAACGTCGACTCTTCTTCGGGAACGCTTCGACTGTTGTTCGACTGCGCTTCGACTCCTACCCGAAGCGCAGTCGAAGCCCTGCCGAAGCCGAGTCGAAGAGCCCCCGACCATGTCTCGAACATGTCCCAAAGAAATCCCAAAGCTGAGCCGAAGGCCAGCCGACTAGGGGGAGAGGTATCACCTTCTAGGAACTTTTTCCTGACCAACTTCGCCCCAATTCCTGCCTTTCATGCGGTCGGCCTCGGGTTTTGCTTTACCGTTACTCGTATTTTATCCGAAGGAGACCCGAAGCCCACTCGAAGAAAATTCGAGCAACGCTGGGAGAAAGGGGGGAGTTGGTTACCTATTGATCAGGTATTGGTTGAGAAATTAGTAGTAGATCCTGTGTCATCCAATACAGTTGAACCTAAACGGTCTGTTTTGAGGTCTTTTAAGGTGATGTGTAGCTCTCTTGCGTTGCATCTCGATACTTTGCTTGCAACAAGTAAAGTGGTCGCTCAGCGGGCTTTAAAATGCTTTTTATCTGTTGCAGATTATAAGCGTGCCTATCGCATCATTTTGACTTGCTTGTTTTTATGTTTAGTTTCTATGTTTAGTTTATCGGCTCAGACGCCCCGCAAGGACAGCGGGGCCGATGGGCTAACTGCTATTCGGGCGTTGAAAGTGGGTGATCCTGTCGGCGATGATTTTTACACTTACGTGCACAAATCCGTTGACTGGAGCTCCAAAGCTGTATCACAGGCCAATCTTTCGTTGCATAAAAATAAGCTGGTTATATTAGAATTCTGGGCTCCATGGTGTAGCCCTTGCTTAGGCTCTTTAAAGAAACTTGATTCGCTTAAAAAAAACTGGGATCAAGATAAAGTTGTCATCATACCTGTCACTACCATTGGATTGAAAGATATATCGAAAACATTAAATTATTTTAAGTGGGATTACCAATCAATCTATGAAGATAGCTTCCTCTCGACTCGATTTTCTCATCAAGCGTTGCCGTTTATGGTATGGATCAAAGATGGCCGTGTTATAGCAACCCCAAAAGCGGGGTATGCCAATACAGCGAATATCAATGCAGTTTTAAACGATAGTAAGTTTGAAGTCTTCAATAAAACAGAGGTTAAGCTAATCGATACGAACACGACGCTTTTTACTAAGGATAATGGATTACCTGATCATGTTATTTACGATAGCCAGGATAGTAAATTGGTTGGATATATTGCAGGCTATACTGGAACAAATTTTAACGTGTTTAAGACCAGAGATTCGTTATCGCTGTATGCCATTAATTCAACCATAGATCGTATTTATAGAGAAGCTTATAAAGACCAAATATATCCCTACCAAAGCAAAAAGAGCGCGATTAGATGGAATGTCGGAGCTGATTTTACTTCATATCTGGAAGAAAGTAAACCAAAGGAAACTTGGACGGGCGATCTATACAAAGATAAGCAGTTGGAAGATTGGAAGCGGCAGCATTATTTTAGCATTATGGTGCGCGTCCCGAGAGACAGCGGGATCAATGGTGCAAGAATAAAAATGCAAAAGTTACTGGCTGCTCAGATTGAAGGAAAATTTGGGCTCAAAGTAAACGTGCAATACGGTGAAATGAGACGCTACCCGATTCTAATCCCGCTGAATACCATCAAACAAGCGGAAATCAGATTGTCACGAACGCTACAGCGTCCGCCAAAGAAAGGTTACGAAAACTACGTTGTCCCTTTTGGTGACCAACCGCATTTTAAGTTATTCATTGAGAATGCGCTCAAAAATTTAAAGTCGTTGGAATTGACAGAATATAGGATCTGGGATCGGACAGGAATAGCACCTGATTTTCCGGCTAAATTTTCTTTTCCTATTGCGCTAGCACAAGAGCAAAAGTTTGGAAATATTCAAAATCTACTGAAGCAATATGGTTTACAGATCGCCATCGAGGAGAAACCAACCCCTTATTTGCACATAAGTCAGTCCGTTGATCATTTAAATTCCAAAGACCATGAAAATCTGTAGATGTTTGTTTGTGTTCATAGTTGGAATATGGACTTTAGGGCATGCTTATGGGCAGCAAATGGTGAGTGGCATCGTAAAAGATGAAGCGGGAAACGGACTCGGTCATGTAAGCTTGAGACTTGTTGGAACAGGGGGACTGATACGGGCTGATCAGCTCGGAAAATTCGAATTTGCTATGGTCAGGCCTGATACTTTAATGGTAACCCGAACCGGAAAAATAGCTCAGCGCATATTTGTCGACCCCGGTAAAAGTCGTTTTTTTGAAATAGTCTTAAAGGAAAGGGTTAACGTGCTTCAAGAAGTTGAAGTCTCTACAGGATATTATCGTATTCCAAAGGAGCGTGCAACGGGCTCTTTTGAGATGATCAACAGTGATTTGCTGAATCGCAATCCCGATCCGAATATTATTGAGCGGCTCGAAGGGATAAGTTCGGTATTACAGTTTGACCGGTCAATTAATTCAGGCGAATTCTCAACAGATCCTAAGCTGCGGCTGCGGGGGCTGAGTACGATCAATTCTCAGACTGAACCATTGATTATTTTGGATAACTTTCCGTATGAGGGTTCATTGAATTCGATTAATCCAAACGATGTCGAATCCATCACTTTACTGAAAGATGCCTCAGCGGCATCCATCTGGGGGGCGAGAGCAGGGAATGGCGTAATCGTCATTACCACCAAGAAGGGAAAGTTTGCGCAATCTAATAATCTTGTATTTGGCAGTACATGGCAGTTGTCGCAGCGTCCTGATCTTTTGTATTCCCGTGATTATCTTCCTTCGGCTTCCATGCTTGATGTAGAAGATAAGCTCTTTGAACTGGATAATTTTGATGCTTCGGATTATTCAGCGTTGCCAGAATATATCACTTTGTTAATGGATCGTAAAAACAGCGCCATTTCGGAAAAGGAGTTTGTTGAGAAAAGGAATTGGCTTGCACAGCACGATCTTAGAAAGGATGCGAGCAACTATCTCTATAGACCCGCGCTGTTGCAACAATATGATCTGGCGCTAAATGGCGGTGGATCTATCTATAGTTATTGGCTCTCTTCATCCTTTTCCAAGAATAATCCCAATGTAAAGGGCAACAACAATAAAAGAAATACCCTCAGCCTCCGCAACCAGATCAAACTGACAAAAGATTTGGATCTTTCCTTTGGACTTAATTATGCCTGGATGGAATCCAAGAATAACGGTTTAACATTGCAGGGACTAAAGGTCGGGAGCAGGGAGCTCCCAAATTATACTGCATTGGTCGATGAAAATGGCTTTCCTATTTCCGTTACAGGACGATATGCCAAAGATTATGTCGATCAGGCCGTAGTCAATGGTCTCCTGGACTGGAACTATGTGCCGCTAAACGAGGCCAAACTTAGAGACAGAAGATCGAATACAAAAGATCTTTTGATCAACTTGGGGGTGGGTTATACAATCTTGGATGGCTTGAAGCTTTCTATGAAATATCAAAATCAACGGCTCCGTACAGATCAAACCAATATGTATGATGCTGACTCGTATTATGTCCGGAATCTTGTCAATCAGTACACGCAACCCGATCTTAAACGTATTATTCCTGAGGGGGCCATCAAAGAAGGGTTTAATAACGAAATATCATCCCAGTCTGGAAGAATCCAGGTGGATTTTAATCGGCAATATGGCGAGAAGAATGCGGTCAATGCCATTGCAGGTGCAGAGCTTCGCGAGACAAAAAGCTTCTCCAACCCCGGATATAGACTGTATGGCTACAACGATGCGGTATTGACAGCGCAATCAAATCTGGATTATGCCACATTTTATCCACTGAGGCCGCTCGGTTCAGCGACGGTACCATCTCCTCCAACAGGAATGGTGTCACTGACAGATCGATTTTTATCGTATTTTTTCAATGGTGCCTATACCTATGACGCCAAGCTGTCGCTCACCGCTAGCCTGCGTTGGGACGCCTCAAACCTTTTCGGTGTAAAGACGAATCAGAAAGGAGTACCGCTTTGGTCTGTAGGTAGTGCAATTAATCTGGATCGTTTCGACTGGATGAAAACAGACTGGATAAATAGCCTAAAGTTCAGAACAACGTATGGGGTAAGCGGCAACGTCAATAACACCGTTAGTGTTTATCCAATTACGTCGTTTTTCAGTGATGTCAATTTTGTTACGCAAAAAAGCTATGCACAACTAAAAAGTGTTGGCAACCCGGGATTGCGTTGGGAGAAAGTGCGGATGGTCAATATCGGACTAGATTTTGGACTGTTTAATAATTTGCTTTCCGGTTCTGTAGAGTACTATCAGAAAAATGCAAGTGATCTGATAGGGGTTAACTTTATGGATCCAACAACTGGTATTTTTGAAAAAACTGGTTTCTATCAGATTACTAACTTGATGAACTATGCGAAGCTTCGTACTCAGGGTGTGGATCTGACGGTGAATGCCAACCTGGGTAAAAATCGTCTAAAATGGAATGGCTCGCTCTCATTCAGCTATACAGCAAACAAGGTACTTGATTATATGGCAAACTCCAATGTGACCATGTCCACAATGGTTTCGACGCCGATTCCTATTGTTGGTAAGAGTCTGGACCTGAATTATGCATGGCAATCGGGTGGGCTCGATCCTGCGACGGGCGAACTTTTAGCCCCGGATGGGACGAAAGACTATGTGGCATATATGAATAATGCAAAAATAGATGACCTCGCAGATATGGGCATGAAATTTCCGCCCTATGCAGGGGTGTTTAGGAATACGTTTTCTTATGGAAACTTTTCCTTGAGCGCGAGTGTGGATTATAAATTTGGTTTTTATTTTAGGCGTAGCACGATCAATTATAGTCAGTTGTTCACCAGTGGAGTAGGACATATGGATTATTTAAAAAGGTGGCAGGTGCCGGGTGATGAAAAGACCACGTCTGTACCGGTATTTCCTGGAGATAAAAATATCAGCCGCGATGAGCTCTATGTGAATTCAGCATTGATGTATGAAAAGGGGGATTTCTTGAGATTGGCCGATTTACAGTTTTCCTACCGTACATTTCCGGGCTTTTTAAAAAATAAAGAATGTCGGCTGTTTGCAACAGTCAGGAATGTCGCATGGATCTATCGGGCTAATGCTCTGGGGCTAATTCCCGACATGCCAAATGTTACTTATCCTAATCCGAGGACATGGATTATGGGTTTTCAGATTAACCTTTAATACGATGAATATGAAAAGAAATATGATAATGGCTGTGCTGCTTTTTTTAACGGGCTGTAATCCTGATTTTCTGGAACTGAAGAGGGACAAGTCTCAAGTTATCCCACAATCTTTGGAAGATTTGGATGCATTATTGAATGATTATTCGACCATCAATGTCGGGGCAGGTAAGTCGTTGGGTACGATCGCGGCAGGTGAGTTTTATGTGGAGGATAACACCTGGAATTTGGCGAGCTCGCAGCTGCAAAAGTTTGCTTACAATTGGTCTGAAGAAATATTGAATACGCAAGAGAATGTGCCCGATTGGAACAACCTTTATAAGCGTGTCCTCTACGCCAACGTGATACTTGAAAGATTAGATCATATACAAACTCCTGTTCAAAATGCAGACTACAACCGTATAAAGGGGAGTGCATTGTTCATTCGCTCGGATGCTTTTTTTAGTATTGCCCAACAGTTTGCTGCGCCTGCAGGTATGCCAGAATGGGATAGATTTGGGATACCGCTCAAAATAGAGAGCGATATCAACTTAATGACAACACGTTCTACGGTCACACAGACCTATAATCAGATCATCAGCGATCTGCTGTTGACGATAGGGATGTTGCCTGACAGAAGTGTAGATATGTATTCGCCCAGCAAAGTGGCAGCATACCTGTTATTGATACGGTGCTATATGCAACTGGGTGACTATAAACAGGCATTCGATTGCGCCACCAAGGCCAGAGCTATTGGTGGGGTTGTACTCGACTATAATACGGTATCGGGCACAAAAGCATATCCGTTTCCTACCTATGGCAATGGAAATCAAGAATTAATCTATATTGACGGATCAAATAGCTCAAATTTTTCCAGTAAAACAAAACTGTTAATACCCATTGAGTTTTATAACAGTTATGATGATAATGACCTGCGAAAAAAACTGTTTTTTGAAAAGGATGCTAAAGGTAATATTCTTTACAAAGGTTCCTATCTAGGAAATGTAAACCATTTTGCCGGATATGCTTGGGATGAACTGTTGCTCAATGAAGCTGAATGTGCAATTCGATTGGGGCAATCTGATCAAGGAATTGATGTACTCAACCAGTTGCTATCTAAGCGGTTTGTTTCTGGAAAATTTCAGCCGATAGCAAGTACATCTCAAAAGCAGGCATTACAAGTGGTTTTATTGGAACGACAGAAAGAATTGTTGTTAAGAGGAATAAGATGGTCTGATTTAAGGCGCTTGAATAGAGAGGAAGATCATGCCATGCGACTAAAGCGGAGGGTAAACGATAAGGAATATGAATTACTGCCGAATAGTACCCGATATATTTTTCCCATCCCTAAAGATGTGATGCTAAAAAGCAATATTGAACAAAACCCTTAAGTTATCAGCCAGCCCTAGTTAGGGCTGGCTGATAGGTATAAATTATTAGTTTGGATTGTCTCTGTACGTGTAGTCATTGATGCTTACACCAGATAAAGCCAAGGCTTGAGCGACGGTTTTGTTTGAAAGATCGTGATTGTTCGGATTGTTGAATTGTACGTTACAGCGTGTATTTTTTTCTTCGGAATCACATTCACCGCCCGATGTGGGATCAGGTGTTGCACTTCCCAATTGGTCATCGTTCGGATTAGATGCCATACTTGTAATTTGATACCAAGGCGTACTGAACATCGATTTTGCATAACTAAAACCTCCATAACCCAATAAAAGTGTCATGGCAAATACGGCCAAACCGTGTTTTTTAATAAAATTACCTGAATTTCTCATGTCTTTAATTTTTAAGTTTTTTTACTTTAATTTTTTAAATTTCTTTTTTATCCCTTCGCTGCGTCGGTTTTCTGTACGTAGCCATCGACAGTAGCGCTGGAACACCATAAGTGTCTTTTGGCAGACGCGCCCTTCACCTGGATTAGCCTCGAATCCAAGTTCCGCTGTTAATCGGGTACACTATTCTTTTTTTAACCTAGCACTGGTTTTCAATTTCATGACATCTTGAGCTTCTGAATTTATCGCTATACGTAGGGGATGATGCCCCCCACTATGGCTATTATTGCTATTTTTTGAACCATAATTTCTAAACACGGATAACTCCAGGTGCAAGCCGATTAGGCTGATCAGTAAAAATCCGATATTGAGCCACAGATGCGCCACCCAGCCCACCTGATGGAACACAAGTCCGCATCCGCAGGGGATTTTGCCCCATACGTTTAAGATCGCCAAGCTGACATAGCCCACAAAAACTACCATCAGCAATGAGGAGAGTCCAAATGCCCATATTCTCATCTTGGGGACGATAAACAGTAGACCCACCGTAAGCTCAATCGTAGGTAAGGTATTGGCAAGTAAAATTCCCAGACCATCGCTAAACGGCTGTTGTATCATCGCAGACTTGAACAGTTCATAGTCGATAAACTTGTCCAGACTGATCGGGATCCAAAGTGCCATCAGTGTAATGACGATGATCTGATAGGTAATCTTTTTCGCTTTCATGGTGCATAACGTGTAAGTCTGAAAGCAAAGAAACGACAACAAAGAGCAATCTTATATAGAAGGATTTCGCCAAGCAAACTGCTTTTAAAGCATCTGAGGCAGTGTTGACTAATGTAATTGGGGAAATGGCGGTGTTACTGCTAGTATAACCGAGAGCAGCGGGAGAAGCGTATGCAAAGGATGCAGCGTGCTGTTTTTGGGGGCAATAGGCTGTGCAGGAGGTGCCGGCACTGGAGGGGGATAAAGTGGAATCCCCCAAGTTTTTTTGAAAAGGCCACTATTTTCTTCGCTCCACTTCTTCAATGTCGTTTTTTATACAATGCAGCATTTCTTTAAGCTTATCTTCGATCATATAGAGACTGAGTATATGCTCAAATTTGTTGAATTTGGCCAGCTGATTGGCCGTGATGCGGTTGCCGCGATCGGTAACGGTATGCTGCGCTAAGCCAATGGCTGCATCGCTTTTATGCTTATTTTTAAACAGGCCCACTTTACTGCAATAGTGGAATAGGCAGGTAAGACCCTCGCCCGTCAGCGTCGTATGGATCCCATTGGAAGATGCGGGAATCTCGGGGCGTGAATCATTGTTTACCGATGCCAGTTTCGACATTTTTTCAAGATAATCCAGTTCGGCCCAAATGTATTCATTCATCATTGTTTTGAGATGGGGTTGCTCAATGTCGTAATAAAGCATCGGCAGGGGATGATAATGGGTAATTTCTTTTTCCATAAGCAGCAATGTAGACAGCTTTTCCGAACGGGGGAGCGTATCGATCTGCGCTTCGAGCTGTTCATGCCACCGGTTGCATAAGCCGAGATAGTTAAAGTTGTAGCGGATCAGTAACTCAATAAAACGTTTGGCGTAATGCTTGACACGTTTATCATGGGCCAGGCTTTCTAGTGCCGAAAGGAAAGTTTCCAACCATTCGACATGGTAGTACAGGAGCTTGGGCGGCTTATGCTCGTCAAACAGGCTATTTAGACCATATTGGATTTCTAAAAGATATTTTTCGTCAAGCTGCTTAGCCTGTAAGTGCACCGATAATTGAGCAAGTTTTGCGAGGCTGTTCGATTTGAGCAGCTGTTGGTCGTATACGGGCAGTTCTTCCGACGGATTCATATGCTCTTTAAAGCGCTGAATGCTCTGGCTAATACTCTCGTGTAGTTTTTTAATGGTATCATCCGGCTGCTGGGCCTTGTACAGATAGAGCGTGTCAAACAGCAGCCTGAATTTGGTGTAATAGCGGCGAAAAGATTCTTTGGCCATGCGCGATTTCGCGTGACTGATATAGAGCTGTTCCGAATCGCGTATCAGCGCATCGCAGGCGATGACGATCGCTTCGTCGCTTGGTACATAATTTCCATTCGGGTTATCGTGAAGTAGGCCATACGCAAGAATGGCATCTTCCAGTTGGTTCAACGATCGGATCATATCTTATTTTTTAGGGTACATGGTCATTAGGTCTGCACCAAATGGCATTGCTGTAATTGTTCATCCAATAATGAATTATGTTATTATAAAATTAGCAAGGTCTTTCTTCGAAGGCAAGGTAAAATGTCGGAATGCGGATGAATGGTATAGAACAAATGTCTAAATCTTGCTTTAAAACTCTCTATAGAGAGTTTTCTAAGATGTTATAAAAATGAAATTATAGGATGAACGGTAGTCTGCACTGCGCGCTTACAGTGAAATAAGGCAGTATTTCTTCAGTTGTGACAAAATACTGTAAGGCTGTTTTGTTTTTTTATTTGATAAATTAGTTATTTTAGGTTGCCTTAATCAATTCTACAATTTTTATGCAGACTAAAAAGCTTATCGAAACCTTTCATTCCGAGATCCATGTCCACTACTTACCGATTAGGCTCCAGCTACTTTTGGCGATTCTATTGGGTAATTTTTTCTGTTCGCCCGGCGCGTTTCTTGTTTTCGATGCACGGTATTCGGCACCGAAATTTTATCTATACTGGCTTCTTTCAGCATCGATCGCGATGGCGGTGCTTAGCGGTATGCATATTTTTAACAGGTACATGGATAGGAAACGCTCTTGGCTGACGGATTTTAAACCTAGGCTAATCAGGCAGGTTCTATACGGATTAGTATTGCCTTCGTTGCTCACCGTAATTTTCGCCGTGCTGGTATTTTTACCATTTAACGAAGAAGGTTGGCGAGTCATTATGCGCTACCTGTCCAACGAATTTGGGTTCCTGTTTTTGTTTATTTTCATCTTGAATCTGCTCTTTATGGTGATATATGTGATGCGGTTTGCCCGATTTGTGAAAGATCAATACTTAGAGGCTGAAATTGAGAAAACAGTCCTCCGGGAAATCATTGTCACCTACGAAGAGCTGCAGCTGAAAGCGGAGGCCGAACGGGTAGACGATATTTCGGATGCGGTTAGTCTCGATTCCTGTCTGAAAGTAAAGTATGGTTACGAAGATAATTACGTGCCGCTGCATGGGATTGCGCTTATCAAAAGTTCGGCAGATGACAAAAGGCTGCTTACCTTAACCGGAAGCCGCGAGTATACCCACAACTATAGTCTCGACAACCTGATGAAGGTACTTGATCACGATCAATACTATCTGATGTACAGGCGTTATATCGTCAATCGGAGTATTATAAAAGGATACAAGCCTTTAGCCAATGGGGTGCTGGCTATCGCGTTGAAAGATAGCTTCGGCAAGCATGAGGAGGTAATGGTTAGCCGGTATGATGCTGCTGATTTTAAGCGCTGGTTTGAGATGTCGGCTGAATGAAGAAGGTTTGTAATGGACGTATCTATTGTTGAAGAAATGTCTATTTAATCATCAGTTGGGCAAATACTGCCCAAAATTTAATATTTTAGCGTATGAAGTATTTAATAATTGTATTGTTATCCTGTTTCTGTGGCTATTCGGTGCACGCACAAAGTCAAACGCAGGGGAGTAGCACCGGTCAAGATGCAAAGACCTATATATTGGTCGCCAATAAGCTCAATACCGATTTTAATTACAAATTACTGGACAATTTTGAGCAGTCTTTTTCGGATCTGGTTGCGGAAAATAATAGTCGGGAATTAATATTTAATCCGATCGGTGGCAAGTACCACTATTATAAATTTATCGCCACCTATAAAGCTCGGGGTATCTCACCGAATAGTGATCCTGCCAAACCGGAGCAAACTTTTCATAATATCTTAATTCTCAAAACTGACGATCAGCAGAAGATTGTAGATGGCTACCATTTTGTGTTGGAATGGGGTGAAAAACCACTATCCTATCCCTTATTTAAGATAAATTCTGCGGGTGTACCGCTGCAGGAAGGCTTGTCTTTAAAGCAACTAAATCTAAAAAGAGTGACGGACAATTCGGATTTTGATAGCGATGGTAAGATCAAACTGTCGAGCCGGTAACGTTTAAAAAAGAAGTTAAGAATATCTTAGAACAATCGTATGGAATTGGATAGCCTTTACATAAGTATTAAAATAGAAAAATCGAGATTGAACGAGTTTTTTTCTTTTAAACCGATTTCCCCGAACAAAGACGATAATTGGTCGCAGTGGTGGGAGAGCCGGCAGATGTACAGCAAAACAACGTTGGAAATTATTCCAAGTTATTCACAGGCGCGCATTCGTGAAGTCTTCGATAATCTGCTTAAGGATAGATTTTACGGTGCGAAGGAGTATTATGATGAGGAAAAGCAACACTGGACATTTGCCGTATTGAACTTCAGTGAAAACTATCTTGAAATATTGCCGATGCTGGCTCTCTTAAAACAACTGGAGGGCTATGTTTTGGAGGGTTATGCCCTGATTTTTGACTGGATGTGGGGTAGTGATACGGTAATGGCCTATGTTGACTTTACTGCGGGAAGTGCCTTGCTCGAAACGGTTACTGAATCTTATGCGGTCGAACTCAAACGATTTGAAGAAGCTAATCAATGCTTACAATCGCTGGCTGAAGAGCTCGGGGCTGTGTAGCAAGCCGATAGTGATTTTTATTGTGTGCAAATTGTAACCAATTATCACCGTATTTTAACATCTTCGGTTCAGGTATTGCAACAGTGAAATGGCTTGTTTATATTTAATGTCATATTGACATTTAACTAATCTAACTTGTTATGAAGCCAGTTCAATTTAAAGTTCCTGCCCCTCAGGACAAATCTATCTATATTCAAGAAGATGTGCTGGATAAGTTTTATCCATACATGCATCGTCATGAAGAATATCAATTAATCTGGATTAAAGAAGGTATCGGCCAGCTACTTGTGGACGACAATGTGCATGAATTTCAGCCGGGAGACATTTTTCTATTGGGAACAAATCAGGCCCATGTTTTTAAAAGTTTCTTTGCAGGCGACCATGTGCGCTCGATCTCTTTATTCTTTAGCACCAAAGGTGCACTGTCTACCATGGCGACGATGCCCGAACTCCGAAACCTGCTCGATTTTGTGCATAAATGCCAGCGCGGATTTAGGGTTCCACCCAAACTTCATGCAGAGGTATCTCATTACATCGAAATCCTTCAAAAGTCTGACTTTTTGGATCAGCTCGTAAATTTCTTCTATTTATTAAAAACGCTCAGCAAAGTATTCACCGAACTGGAACCGCTTTCGGGTGTACAATTGCCCAAAAGAGAGATCTCCAAACCGTTCCGGATAGAGAAATTATGTCAATTTTTGGAAGAGCACTTTAAAGAGGATATCAGTCTTGATGAAATCGCCGAAAAAGCAAATCTGACGCCACACGCCTTTTGCCGCTATTTTAAAAACTGCACGGGAAAAACATTCATCGCCTACCTGAATGAACTGCGTATTCGCGAAGCCTGTAAATTGCTGGGGCTGGGTCGGCACGATTCGATCTCGCTGATTGCCTACGATTCGGGCTTTAATAGCATCACCAACTTTAACCGTGTTTTTCGCAGTATATTGGGCATATCGCCCAAGATATACGTGCGCAACTACAGAAATTACCTCTACGATTAGCCGAATTTATAGCCACGGCCTTATTTACGCGCCGTTTTGCTAATCGCAACCCTATCCGTCTAACTAACGAAGGTATCTATCCATCGCTTAGTTAGACGGATTCGCTGTTTTTATCCCCTCATTGGCCCACTGTACCGCACCTGAAACCCACCATTTCTTTTGTTAAAATGTTAGAATGAGTGGGTAAGATCTGACCGAAATCCGCTGCTTCGAAGTACTATTTTTGTTACAGAAAGAAGAACTAATCAATTTTTAACATGCTGCTCATATCCTTTTTGCGAAAAGGATCGCGTTTGTCCCAGGGATCTAATGTGTCATTGCCAGTATGCTAAACTGAACATCTGCTTAACGAAATTATGACTATGTATGAAAATCTTCCAAAAAAATGCCTGACGGGTATTTTTATGTTGCTGCTGTTGCTATGTCAACAGCTGTATGCGCAACAACAGAGAACGGTCACGGGGATCGTTAAAGACGAAAAAGGCACCCCTCTGCCTGATCTCAGTGTTTTAGAGAAAGGCGTCAGCAATGCGACCAAAACGAGTGCTGATGGAAAATTTACCTTAAAACTCAAATCGGCAAATCCAACCTTGATTTTTAGTTCCCTCGGCTATGTGCGGCAAGAAAAACAGCTGCGTGATGGCGACAACAGCATCCAGATTACCATGAAAGAAGATGGGACGGGGCTCGATGAGGTCGTTGTAATGGGCTATCAGGATGTGCAGCGGCGCAAAACGACGGGTGCCATCACTACCGTGAAGGGTAAGGATTTTGAAAATACGCCTTACGCCACCTTCGACGCCATGTTGCAGGGACGTGTGGCGGGTCTGACAGTATTGAGTACATCGGGCGAACCGGGTACCAATAACATCGTCAATATCCGCGGAACGAGCAACTTGGGCTTGGCCGATAATCAGCTGCAGGCTCCCTTGTATGTCATCGACAATATTATTTACGATGTGAGCGATATACAGGCGGCTTACGGAAATGCAAGCCCGTTGCAGGCTATCAATCCCAACGATATCGAATCGGTCGATATCTTAAAAGATGCCTCGGCATCGGCCATCTATGGTGCGCGTGCAGCAAATGGGGTTATCATCATCAAAACCAAACGTCCGGCAGTGGGGAAACCCGAAATCAGGATCTCGGCATACAATGGGGTTTCGAGCCGTCCGGCCATGAAGCCCATCACCGTCGGAGCAGCCGAGCGTAGGCTGAAAATGAATTTGCTTTATCAGGGTGGATCGTACGACTGGTTCAACAATGGCTCGATCAGTCCGATGTTGACGGATAGTTTAAACCCTGCCTTTAACAATAACACGGATTGGCAGGGTCTTTTTCTGCAGTCGGCCAATATCAACAATGTGAACGTGAGTATCGGTGCCACCATGGAGAAGTTTTTATACCGTTTCTCGGCACAGCGCTATTATGAGCAGGGTGTGATGATGGGCTATGAAAATGAAAACCTGACGCCGCGCCTCATGTTGCAGGCCAATCCGACAGACAATTTTCAGTTTGAGACCAACTTGTTCGCCGGTTTTACAAAAGCAAAACATGGGTCGGGGGACGATTCGAAATATCCTTTTAGTACCTGGGGCTTTCCTTCGTCTTTCTATCAGATAACCGACGTGGACGAACAGATCTATACGGGGCGCTACGATGGCATGATGGACCGCGATAACTCGATCAGCCTGAATGGTAACTTTGCCGGAACGCTTAAAAAGTTTTTGATCAATGGCTTGACCCTGCGCTCGCAGTTTTCGTTCAATGTCAACAACAATACGCGCGACCTCTTTCGTCCCGTATTGCTTACAGGTTATCGAAACTTTGCTCAGAATTGGGTGAACCAAAATAAGCGTTGGGAATGGGAAACCTATTTTAACTACATCAAGAGCATTCGCGATACGCATAATTTTAGCGCCGTGTTGGGTACCGGTATTGAACGCAATACTTCCAACAACAATTATATGTACGGATATAACGACAATGGAAGTTATGTAAAAACGGTAACAGGTATTCCTTCCGGACCGGATCTTTATGCCACCACTTCCATCAATGAGCGCTCGCGTGTATCGGTATTCGGTCGTTTTGGGTACGATTACAAAGACAAGTACCTGCTTTCTGCCAGTTACCGGATGGATGCTTCGTCGCGTTACAGCAAGGACAACCGCTGGGGTATTTTCCCGTCCATCTCCGCTGGCTGGGTGCTTTCGCAAGAGCCCTTTTTCCAGGGGGTAAAAAATGCAATATCCTTTTTCAAAATACGGGGTAGCTATGGTGTTACCGGACGTGATCCGGGCTCATATTACGCGCGTTATACCGGGCTGACTTTTGATGCTTCATACGCTGGCTCGGTATTGGAAAATGGTATTGGTGGTTCGGTACTCTCTTATAATGGCAAGCCTACTGTAGCGCCTAATTATGGCGCGGCAGCAACCTCGCCGACGATCCGATGGGAGCGCTCGCCGCAGTTTAACGCCGGTTTTGATATGAACCTCCTGCACGATCGCGTTACCGTGACTGCCGATTTTTATGTGCGCGACTCCAAACAGCTGGTTTACGATCTGAACATGCCATTGACCTCAGGATACAGCACGGTTTCCAACAATTTTATCAGTGTGAGAAACAGTGGGGTAGAAATGACGCTTATCTCCCGCAATATGGCTCCTTCGTCGGAATTCCAATGGACCACCAATTTCAATATTGCTTACAATAAAAACTATGTCACCAGTCTTCCTGGTGGTGGACAGGAAATACAAGTGGGTCCGGTATGGATGCAACGTGCACTGAACGTAGGTCAGCCTATTTTCCCATTTAAAGTATGGGATGTGGATGGAGTATATGCGACCACTGCAGATGTACCTGTAGATCCTTTGACAGGAAAAAGACTCACGCATTTTAGGGGGAATTTATATCAGGCTGGCGATCCGCGCCGTCGGGATGTGAATGGAGATTACACCATCGACCACAACGATAAAATTGATATGGGAAATCCGAATCCTGACCTCGTGGGGGGATTTATCAACCAGTTTTCTTACAAGAATTTTAGTTTATCCACCCTGGTGAGCTTTGTGTTTGGACGCTCGTTGTGGAACGGTTATATGTCGGACAAATTACAGGATGCGGGTTCATCTAACCTGTATTCGACCTGGGGTACCAATTCGGCCATTGCTGGCGATTTTAATCCTAGCGACTTCTGGATGAAAGATGGGGATCAGACCAAATACCCATCGCTGTTTCACAATACGGTCGACAATTGGCACATCGCCAACAGCACATTTGTGGAAAATGCCAGTTTTGTCCGCCTCAAAAATATTCAGCTGAGCTATATGTTCCCACAGGCCATCATAAAGAAGCTTAAATTGAAAATGCTCCGCGTGTATGGGGTGGTGGATAATGTGGCTGTTAAGTCTTGGTCGACGGTGCCAGACCCTGAAGCGGTGGAAGCCAACGGTTATTCAACGGGTAACGGATATCCGATCCCTAAGAAATGGACTATAGGCCTGGATGTTACCTTTTAATCGTGTCAGTTCCATCGCATAGCGGTGGCTTAAAATTAATTAGAGATGAAAAGAAAAATATTGTTTTTAGTGCTGAGTGCTTTCATGTATCTCGCTTCGGGCTGCTCCAAGTTTCTGGACATTGAGCCTGTGAGTTCGGCAACAGATGAGAACTTCTGGAAAACGCAGGAAGATGCCAATAGTGCAACCAATGCCATGTATGCGCTGCTGCGGAAGGCCCTAAACCAGGGCAATGGTATGGCCTATTATGTATATGGCGATCTGCTGTCGGACGAAATATCTTCTTCGACCGATGTCGATATTAATCCGCTTGTAAACATGCAGCTCAATATATCCGTACCGGCGTTGGAAACATGGCGGCCCGTGTATCAGCTGCGGCGCTATGATATCTTTTATCAGGTCATAGACCAGGCCAACCGCGTGATCCAAAGGCTGCCGAAGATGGATGAAAATGTTTTTAATGACGTGTCGGTACGCGATTATTACATCGGCGAAGCTTATTTTGTGCGCGCATTTGCTTATTTCTACATGGCGCGGGTATGGGGTACGGTACCCATCATAACGGAATCTGTAGCGCCGATCGATGCGGTCAATCTGCCTGCCCGAAAAGAGAGCGATGTGCTGGATCAGAGTCAGGCAGATTTAACCAAGGCACTAACGTTATTGAAATGGAGCAATATCGACCAAAATGATTTTGCAACGCGTGCAAATACGGGTGCAGCACTTGCCCTTCAGGCGCACCTGAGTGCCTGGAGAGGCGAATACGCCGACTGTATCACGGCGGCTAAATCGGTACTGGAAAGCGGCGAATATTCGTTTGTGGGACGGGACAGCCTCAACTACCGCGGTATCTATCAGGGAAAATCCAATGAAGGTATCTTCGAGATCGCCCAGAATGGTGAAAACGAAGGGACCAATAGGGGGATAGGGTACTATTCACTGGCGGGACCTTATTTTCGGAATTTTACAGATCCGATGTTAAGAATCAGTCAGGATTACCTTAAAACGCTTTTTAAAGACAGTAACGACAAGCGCTTTAAAAGTGTATTCGATGTGGCTTATAGCGGTAACTATGCATTGTGTACAAAATATGCAAATGTAAAGTACTCGGGTAATACCTCAAATTACAATGCCATATTTAAAAATAACATCATCATCTTTCGGTATTCAGACATCAAGCTGCTGATGGCGGAGGGACTGGCCGCAACAGGCAAAAACAGTGCTGCTGAAAGTATCCTAAATGAGATCCGGACGCAAGCAGGACTGCAGGTCTATAAAAACGAAGAACCGCTTAAGGAGGCCATCTTTAGTGAACGGGCGCGCGAACTGTTTTTGGAAGGTCATCGCTATTACGACCTGGTGCGGTTGTACAAGAACTTTAAGATCTATAAGTTTCCGGAGAATAAAATGAACCAGGCGCAGTTTAATGCGAAGAAATACTTTTGGCCATTTGACCCTTCGTTATTGTTGTCCAATCCTGCGCTCAATCAGACACCATACTGGAGCACTGTCAATATGTAAACCACTAAACTTGAAAAAAAATGAAAACCTTATATCGATTAGCATTGCTGCTGGCTTTTGGACTGACAGTGATCGGTTGCAAGAAAGCGGCTTATCTGACGGACGACGGTCTCCATAAAGCCGAAGTCAATCTGTCTACTTACGACTACCTGGCCGCTCATCCCGCTGGGATGTTCGATACCTTGTTGCTGGTGATAGACCATTTTAAACTGAAGGATGAAATTAACAAGGCCAAAACGTTTTGGGCGCCCTCCGATTATTCGGTCAATCGCTATTTTAAGCAAAAGGCAGACTCAGTAAAGTTTGTGGATGAAAACGCGCAGTATTCTTTTGATCAGTTTCTAAGCGAGATCCCAATAGATTCAGTGCGCGCATACATCTACAACGAGGCGCCTTACGATCTGGCAACGGCCAGCACAGCGTATACGGCAATCAAGAATGCATCCAATATAAGTGGGTTTGTCTACCATAGGCAAAAGCAACCCAAACCACTTTGGTCTTCGGGGCCCGTCTATAATTTATACTACGTCAAAATACGGGGTGAAGCGGATCAGATCAGTCCCGACGGTATCGTTACCGTAAAAGAAGATGACATGGCCGATATGCGGGTATACTGTCAGACAACAGGCATAAAAACAGCCTCGGGCACCACGCTGAATATATTGGCTAACACCCATACGTTTATCGGTGATTTTACGCCACGTATCCTCACAGGGCCTAAAATTGTGGAAGCGGGTTCAACGCTCACCTTTAATTACGACTTGAGCATCAAATATGATGCAGCGGGCTACACAGGTACCACAGTAGATGTGCTGCTTCCGCGCTTAGCGCGCTTTTATGGTGTGGAAAGTGGGGCAATACCTGCGCTGGTAGGTAAAGATATCACCTACTACGCCGTGCAGCCCGATGGTACTTTAAATGCAAACAGTACGGCCAACGCACCGGGACACTGGTTTGACGCCAGTGGCAAAACCTGCTCGTGGGGTACAGATGCACGCATTGTATCGGAACTGGCAACCTCAACAATGACCTTTAATATTTTGCAGTATCCGGGACAAACAACAGTGGGAAATACTTACACTGTCCGCCAATCGCTGGTGTACAAGTCCAAAACTAAAGGTGATTTGAATGCTGTTTTTGTATTCAACATTAAGATCAAATAAATTATGAACCTAGCTAGGTTGATTCCGGAGCAATGCGGAATCAACCGGGTGGTTCTGTCACAAATGAAAAAATAAAACAGATGAAAAAACGAAGTTTTATCATAGGCATAGCGGGATTATCGGTGTTGGTATTGAATTCCTGCAAGAGTGACCAAGTCGGTTATTTAAGTGAAAATTTGCGTTATAATGTGCAGAACCTGCAGGTCAACCAGGGGGCTGTGGTGTACACGGATGCCATTGTGGCCAATGGAAGCACCACGCCGCTGACCGTGAATCTGCTGGCCGTACGGAACAAGGAGACAGGCGAGGTGACAACAGAGTTTGCTAAAGAGCATGAGATATCCACCTACCTTGCCGAGGTCACCTGGCGGGATACCACCCTCGATCAATTAAATGCGAAAATAGGAAAGGCTAAATATCCACCGATGATGCTCAACGCGACGGGTGGCCGGGTAGGATTTACACAGGCAACGCAATTTGTGACCCCGGGGCAGTACACGATCGATGTGGAGGTAAGCAATGTTGCCGGACAGAAAAAATTTAAGAACATCCTCGATTTTAATATCATCGGTGCTAAAAAAGAAGATATTTTATTTAAGTCGTGCACGAGTTCGGACTATGGTGCCGAGGCTAATTTTTTACCCTATACAGACTATGAGATCAGTGTAGAGCACCAGGCAGAAGGGGAAAACAAAATCATCTATGTATGGGAAGATAAAAACGGCAAACCATTCAACCCCAAAAAAGGGGAGGTCATCAAGCGTGGCGACCGGCCTACATTTAAAAATTGGTCGCCTTACTATCCGGAGGAAGTTACTGATACAGGCTTGGTGTATCGCTACCCTAATGTTTCGGGCTTGGTATACCCCATCATGAATGGTACCTATGTGGGTACGCAATTTTGGTCGGGCGATCCCATTTCTTATTACCGTATTGTGGGTACGGCGAACAGTCTGGGGCGCAACCTCAATCCCGTATCGACTATCAAATACTACAGAAGCGGTACCTATACCGTGCGCTTCCGTTTTTTGACCATCACACACAGTTGATCTCTACCTATAAATAGTTCAAATGATGAAAAGTATAAAATTCAATAGACTGCTGCTGACACTGGTCTCAGCACTGGTGTTAGTGTCGCTGGGATGCAGCAAAAAAGAGGTAGAGCCTCCTGTCGAAGAGGAGACGACCACCCCGCCCAAGCCCGTAGGAACAGATTCGTTGATGATCTATAAGCCCAAAGAATTTGCGGGGATGGACTATAACGATAAGGGCAGTAAATGGTCCTACTCGCGTAGCCGCCAGTCGGAGCATTTTATCGTCTTTTGGGAACCGAGCTATGGAAAGAATGATCCCAATGCCAGCGCTGTACCGGAAGAATATCGGGTGGATATTGATGATCTTTTGGCCAAAGCTGAGCAGTTCTACGCATTAAATGTCAATACCCTGAAGTTTGCAGAACGTAAGGTCAACCGATCCAATCTGGATAAATACAAGATGATGATTTTTGTGCACTACACGACCGAATGGATGGCCTATGGTGGCGGTTACGACGATCTGATCGGGGCCTTGTGGATCAATCCGGCCACCTGTAAGCCGGTGGGTTCCGTGATTGCGCACGAGATCGGGCACAGTTTTCAGTACCAGGTATTTGCTGATCTGAAAGGCGACCATGGCTTTCGTTACGGCTTTGGCGGAACGAGCGGTAATGGGTTTTGGGAGCAGACCGCGCAATGGCAGGCCTATCAGACCTATCCGGATCAAGCATTCTCAGGACACGATTTTACCGTCTATACTGAAAATTACTTTCGCCATATTCACCACGAGAAATATCGCTATGCCAGCTATTTTATTCATTGGTACTGGACCAGTAAACATGGCATCGATATGATCGGCCGTATCTGGCGCGAGGCGTTAAAACCCGAAGATCCCGTGCAGGCTTACATGCGTATCACGGGTATCGATGTGAAGCAGTTCAACAATGAGATCTACGATGCGGCCACCCGCTTTGTGACCTGGGACCTAAACAGCATCCGGGATTACGGAAAAAATTATATCGGTAAGCTGACAACCAAATTTACGCGGCAGTCCAATGGAAGTCTCCGCGTCAGTTACGATCGCTGTCCGGGTACGACGGGGTATAATGTGATTCCGCTGGACGTGCCTGCCGTGGGAACCAAGGTTTCGGTGGCTTTTAAAGGCTTGCCAAATGCTGCTGGATTCAACGCGGTAGATGCCAGTCGTGCAGGATGGCGATATGGCTATGTGGCGTTGCTGAAAGATGGTACGCGGGTATACGGTGATCGGATGGAGGGTACAGAGAATACAGCAACCTTTACTGTTCCGGCCAATTGCAGCAACCTCTGGTTTGTCGTCACGGGCGCTCCATCGGTTTACCAGCCGCATGCCTGGGATGATAACGACAGCAACGATGAGCAATGGCCTTACGAAATCAAAATTCAGGGTACAAACGCTACCGGATACAATGCGGTGAGCAGTCAGCCCAAAGATATCGCACTCACTTATGATGTCAGCTTTGCTGCGGATGCGAAGAACTATTCGGGTACACAAGTAAGCGTCAACGCCGCTCAGCTGGGCGAAGCCTTTGCCATAGCTTCGGCAGACCTGGCGGGTTTGATGAGTAGCGGCAAAATTAAATTCTATGCGGTAGAGCCAAATGGAAGTTTAAATCCCAACATGACGGCTACGGGCTACGGGCATTGGTTTACGCCTGCCGGCGCTGTCACCAACTGGGGGGCCACGGCTGGTTTGTTTTCGGAATTTAATGCCAGTACGCTAACGTTCTCGATCGGACAATATCCGGCGGTGCTGGCGGCAGGAAAGAAATATACCGTTAAGCAGGCCATGGTATATACCTATGAGGGTACGAAAACCGTGCAGGCCACCTTCACATTTAATGTGAGTATCAATTAAGAGTATGTTAAAACCACGAGATGAGGTGGTGGTTCATATGTTTATGTTTAGTTTAAGCCACGTCGGGAGATGTGGCTTTTTTCGCAGCCCATGAATTCATAATGGGAGAATTTGTAATTTGTCAATTTTAATGTAAGTTTGATTTCAGGTTCTGAATAACAGATGTATTGCTACGCAGATTTATCGGATAAAGAGTTGATTGCGCTTGTTTTAGAAAAAGATGAACAAGCGTTTGGCGTCCTATATGAGCGATATTTTCCGCTGTTATTTATTTATGCCCGCAAAATCATAGCCGATGAAGAGGTGGTAAAGGATCTTCTTCAGGACGTATTTGTGTCCCTCTGGTCAAAGACTCCGTTAGCAATCAATAGGAGTTTTTCTTCTTACATCTATGCGGCTGTGCGGTTCCAGCTATTTGACTACATGGACAAGCAGAAAGTGAGAAAGGGCTATGCCGATTCACTGCAATATTTTTTGGATCAGGGCGAATACTCGACCGACAACTACCTCCTCGAAAAAGAATTGCAACAACAGATCGAAAAAGAAATCATGAATCTTCCACCAAAGATGCGGGAGATATTTATCCTGAGCCGTCAGGAAGAAAAAAGCTATGAAGAAATTGCAAAACAACGCAATGTTTCACTAAACACGGTTCGCAAGCAGGTGAGTAATGCCTTAAAAATCATGCGTTCAAAATTAACCTTACTGTTTTTTACTTTTTTTTAAATTTCATCTACTACTTTTTTCCGCTTTAACCTACCTATAACAAAACAACCTATTAACCTTTGTTATCATGGAGAGTAAAAACGCAAAAGAAATTCTTGAACGTTACCGTTTAGGCACCTGCTCTGAAGAAGAGAAATCTTGGGTTGAAACCTGGCATCTTCAACAGCTTAAGGAAAGCCAATATACGGCCGATGTTGAGGATATAAAGCGTATACAAGGCGAGGTGAAAAGCAGAATAGAGGCCAATATCTACGATAACATCAAACGGATAAGAAGGAAGAATCAGCTGTTTAAAATAAGTGCAGTTGCAGCGTCTTTAATCTTAGTATTGGGCGTCAGCTACTTCGCCATTAGACAGTCCACTCAGGAACCTATAGCGCACCCTGTTTGGCAGCAGGCTGATATTCAGCCGGGAGGTAATAAAGCTGTTTTGTTGAGCGGTGATGGGAGCGCTATCCAGTTAAGTGAGCGCCGGAATACCATCATCGTAGGGGCACAGATCAGTTATGCTGACGGTGCAGAATTGCTTCAAGGTGACCCTACTTCTTCCTTATCCGAAGCGCCCAGAGTTCATACCCTACAAACGCCCAAAACGGGAACATACAATATCGTACTGGCAGACGGTACCAAGGTATGGCTTAATGCCTATTCCTCTTTAAAATTCCCGTCCAGATTTGAGGGCAGGGAGCGCGTGGTAGAATTGGCTGGTGAAGCCTATTTTGAAGTCGCCCACAATAAAAAGCAACCGTTTAAAGTATGCAGTCAACAGCAGACCATAGAGGTGCTGGGTACACATTTCAATCTATCTGCTTATTCATCCGAAGCCACTGTAACCACACTTTTAGAAGGTGCTGTCAAGGTAAATAGGTTGGCCGATAACAGGTCGGTATTACTAAAACCGGGGCAACAAAGTACCGTTAAGGAAGATACAGAACAGATACAGCTAACGCATAGCAATACCGAGCATGCAGTAGCCTGGAAGAATGGCTATTTTAATTTCGATAACGAAACCTTAGGCAGCATTCTCAATAGGATAGCGCGCTGGTACGATGTGGAATTTACCTATGAAAAGGCGCCGTCCAATAAGACCTATATCGGGGCCGTGTCCCGATCCCGCAACCTTTCCGCCGTACTGCGTGCATTGGAGGCCGTCGCTGATGTTAAATTTAAACGAACGGGACGAAAGATCGCTGTTACATCCTAGACTAATAAAAATTAACCAAACCTACCAGAAAGAAAATCATGAAACACCCGCCCTAGTGAAAAACTAAAAATTGGGTCACAAAAAAAACCGAATGTGCTGCGAACACATCCGGTCGATTTTTGGGTCCCAATCATTAATTCCAACAACTAACAATAGCATCTAACCCAAATTACTCAAATGTATGAATTTTTACCTTGAAAAATGGAGGGGGACTCCTGTCTATATCCTCTATAAAACGCTCGTCGTGATGAAACTTATTCTTGTGCTGCTGACATTTGGCCTGTGTCAGGTATATGCAAGTGGCTTTGCTCAAAAAATAACGCTAAAGGAAAAAAATGCTTCTTTAGAACTTATTATCAATAAAATCCGTCAACAAAGTGGTTACGATTTTATTGGCGATGCTGCACTAATCAAAAAAGTCAATGGTCTCAGCCTCACCGTAAAAGACGCGCCGCTGGTTGACGTCCTAAATCAGCTCTTCAAAAATACCAACATTACGTATCGAATTGATACCGATATTATCGCATTAAAGCCAAAGACTGAGGTGATGGCTGCTAATCAGCAAATCGTCATCAGCGGCAGAGTGGTCAATGAGCGGGGTGAAAGTCTATCGGATGCCTCTGTGCGCGTAATCCACAGCGAGGTGATGACAAAAACAGCTAAAGACGGCTCATTCAGCCTACGGGTATCCGATAAAGAGGCAATGATTTTGGTTTCTTACGTGGGTTATGAACCCCTCACGCTCAAAGCCAAAGAATCCATGGGGCTGATCCAGCTTACGGCGAGCTTGTCGACACTGGAAGGTGTCGATATCACGGTGAGTACAGGTTATCAGACGATTTCTAAAGAGCGTGCTACAGGGGCCTTCAGCCAGGTGGGGCAGTCGGTATTGGCCAATCGTCCTACATCCAACCTTTCCAGTGCACTGCAAGGTACAGTAGCGGGTATGCAGGCCAAGGAAAATGAAGACGGTAGTGTAGACTTTCTGATCCGGGGCAATAGCACCCTATACGCCGATAGTAAACCACTGGTCGTGGTGGATGGCTTCCCCATATCGAGTAGCAATTTCTCGGATATCAATCCCAATGATGTTGAATCCGTCACTGTACTTAAAGATGCCGCAGCGGCATCCATCTGGGGAGCACGTGCCGCCAATGGCGTTATTGTTATTGTCACCAAAAAAGCTAAAACCGATAATAAACTTATCATCCAGGGAAGTGCATTTTCTAGGATAGCGCGAAGACCAGACCTAAACTACATCCTTACACAAGCCAATTCGGCCGATCATGTTGCCTACGAACGTAAGGCTTATGAAAACAACTGGGCCTTTTATCCCTATGCGGGTTCGTTTGGTGACATAGCGAACTCATTGACATTAGCGCAGGAAGCATTATATGCCAATCAATACGGTAAAATGTCTACAGCCGACATGAACGCCGAACTAGACCGATTGAGCAAGATTGATAATCGCGGGCAGCTCCGGGATTTGCTCACGCAAAATGCCCTACTGAATCAATACAATATCAATCTGCAGGCCGGCAATCAGCGTGTACGGAACTACACCTCTGTTCTCTATGAAAAAAACAAAGGTGCCTTTCAGAAAAACGGTTATGACCGTTTTAATTTAAATTTCAACAATGATTTTAAGATTACCTCTTTTTTGCAGTTTAACTTAGGCGCCAACCTACAATACAAAAAACAGCAGTATGGGGGCGCTACCCTTGAGGAGATCGCGCAATTATCGCCTTATGAACTGCTCTTGAACGAAGATGGTAGTTATGGGGTCAATCTAAAAACCTACAACCGTGAACAGCTTAGTCTGATTCCGACTGAAAAATTCACTTATGCCGACTGGTCGTACAACTTATTGCGCGAAGTGCGTGGCCGAGAGTTTACTGACGAGCGCATCAATACCCGTATACAGACGGGCCTTAACCTCAAGATCATTCCAGGGCTTACCTTCGATACCAAATTCCAATACGAGCGCAATAAGATAGACCGGCAGCGTATGTATGATGAAAGTACCTTCTATGTACGCAGTCTGGTGAATAGAAAAACGCAGTATGACGATGATACAAAGACCGTAGGTAAAGCTTATATCCCTAAAGGCGGGATTTTGAGACGTGGCATTAGACAGTATGAAGATGGCTCCAATGACGAGGAATTGGGGGCGGAGGATATACAAAGTTTTGTCTTTAGGAACCAATTGAATTTTGACCGGACGTTCGGTTCCGATCATCAGATCTCGGCCATTGCCGGTATTGAAGTGTCGCAATACTTGACTAACGGAACCATCAATCCGACCGTGTACGGCTATTACAAAGACAAGCTTCAGGCGACTACACCACCTTATGGTTATGGGAGTTCGGTAGACCAATTTACCGATTTTGAAGGTTACCCGACCACTATTCCTGGAGGTAATACAACGTTTAAGTGGCAAAAAAACAAATTTGTGTCACTCTACGGAAATGCGGCTTACACCTACCTGAGCCGCTATACGCTATCTGGAAGTATACGAAGTGATGCCTCGAATTTCATCACAGACGATCCCAAACTACGGTGGTCACCATTATGGTCAATAGGAGCTAAATGGAATGTCGCGAAGGAAAACTTTATGACTTCGCAAGAAGGTATAGACCGACTTGAAATGCGCCTGACCTATGGTAAAAATGGGAATATGGAAAATTCGACCTCTACGGCGACATTACTCAATGTAGGCGGCAGTCTAAATACATCAACAGGCACCATTACCGCAACCATTGCTGATAATGGTAATCCTAGCCTACGTTGGGAAAAGACAGCGTCAACCAACCTTGGAGTCGACTTCTCCCTATATAAGGGCCTGCTATTTGGTTCGTTGGATCTATACCGCAAAAAGGGCTCTGGTATCATTGGGCAGATCGCGCTGCCTACAGCAACTGGAACGCAAATCCAAAAATTCAATAATGCCGAAATCACCAATAAAGGGTTCGAAATTGCACTGGGTACGCGTGTCGAAATAAGCAAAAACATACTTTATCAGACGAATATCAATTATGCTTTTAACGCAAATAATATAGACCAGCTCTATAACCCCTCATTGTATACTTACCAAATGATCAATGGGGCTTTTGTTGAAGGCCGCCCCGTAGGTTCTATTTATGCTTTTGACTACGTCGGTATGATCAATGGAGTACCGCATGTCGCCGGACCGAACAATAGTCAGCAGAGTTTCAATGATGTGTCGCTGTACAATCGAGGTTTGGGACTTCCATTCCTGCATTACATGGGTACTAGCGTACCACCACATACACTCGGCTGGACCAATACGTTACAACTCGGTAATTTTAACATCATGTGTATCCTATTGGGCAAGATGGGTAGTGTATACCGTAATCCTGTATTTAACTATGCAGCACTCGTAGGGTCTGATAAGACTTTTGTCAATAAATATGTGAATGAAGTGCTGGCGGGGAATCCTAATATTCCAGGATTTGCACTTCCTGATGAGCCTAACCTCTACCTTTGGGATCGCTACAGTGAGGCGCTAAGCAGCCAGGTGGAAAAGTCGTCCTATATCGAGTTAAAAGAGCTTAGTTTGGGATACAAGTTGTCTAACCGGTGGACAGAAGCCATCCGATTAAACCATGTCAATCTATTTGTACAGGCGCGTGACCTTGGCCTGATCTGGCATGCCAATGCGAAAGGGTACAATCCCGATTGGCTACCAGGTACGATGCGACCTGCACAGAGCTATACATTCGGTATTAATTTTCAATTTTAATAACAGAAAAACATGAGAGTGTTCCTATATATCGGGTTTGCCGCTGCCATACTGACGACCGCAAGCTGCAAAAAATACCTATCCGAAGAGCCCAAGAAACAGGCTAGTATCAAAACCGTGGAGCAGTTAGAAGCTTTGGTCAATAATGCTACCGAGTTTTCGAAAGAAACTAACTTTACGGCTACCTATTCGACCGACGATACGGAGATCAGCAAGGAGCTGTATAAAAATAACGTCACGGCTTTTACAGTCAATAGTCTTCAGCGTTATGTGTCATCTACAGCGGGTATTGAAAACCTCGCTACTGACGAGCTGTGGACTGGAGAATTCAAAAAGATTTTCACCGCAAATGTCATTTTAAAAAACATCGACCTGGTTAGCGGTGATGAAGCCAGTCGCCGAAGGGTTAAAGCGGATGCCCATTTTATCCGGGCGATGTCTTATTGGATCTTAGTCAATAACTATTGTGCGCCTTATGCTGCGGCGAATATGAATAGTTTAGGACTGCCGTTAAAGCGTACCGTAGATTACGAAGAATCGCTAAAACGGGCCACACTTCAGGAAACTTACGATTTCATTCTGGCAGATATTGAAGCAGCAAAGAAAGTGGCTGAAGCCGATGTCGATCCTAGAAAGACCTGGCGGGTAAGCCAGAAAGCTATTTCAGCTTTCATGAGCCGGTACTATTTATTTACGGGTGACTACGATAAGAGCTTAGCCGAATCAAACAAGGCACTGGAGTCGGCTACCGTAAGTTTAGTGGACTATAATACCATACTTCCGGGCAGAAGCGTCTCTTACAGCAATCCAGCGGCAACGCTCCGGTACAGTCAATTAAACGACTGGAATGCCGCGAAATATCTCTATTGGAGCGAGCTTTACTACAGCCGTTATCAATATACCGGTGAACAATGGTATTTGCCCAGTAGCGCACTGATAGCGCTGTACGATCAGACCAACGATCTCCGTTACAAGCATCTGATGATTCCGAATGGCGGCCGGCGTTTCAATGTCGTGACACCAGCTGCGTATCGGTACACCATGTTTACCGACGGGAGCATCTTAGTTTCAGGTCCGACGAGAGCCGAAATGCTTCTTAATAAAGCCGAGGTGCTGGCCCGTCAGGGAGATGTTCAGAATGCCTTATTGGCGGTCAATACCCTACGTCAAAAACGGATGTCCACCTATAGTGCACTTACGGCAGCTAACAAGGATGAAGCGATTAAACAGGTGCTGGCTGAAAGACGCCGTGAACTTCCTTTTGTGATGCGATGGTACGATATACGCCGATTTAGTGTCAACGACTACGCTGCGGATAATATTACCGTAAAGAGAGACTTTTACCAAGTCAATAGAACAGGAGTCGACCTCTCTACACCCCAAATTTATACCCTCGAAAGTAAGCATTTGGTCGTACCGATCAACGGTGTGGAGATCGATGCCAGCAAGGGACAGATCCAGCAGAATCCTTATTAAAACATGAAATACGATTATACATTACGTCATGAAATTCAAAAATATAGTAATCACAATAAGCCTGTTGATAGCGAGCTGCCTATATAGCTTCGGACAGGTCAAAACCTTTACAGTCGCTTCCAAGATTACCGACTTGAAAGACAGTACCTACAACATGACCATCTGGAATGGGATCTCAGATGTCGTCTTTAAAAAAGGCAGCACTAAAAAAGGACAGATATACTATCAGGATACCACTTCCGTACCGCTGATCATACGCCTAACCCTTCCGACCGAATCGCTTTATAAGCGTGTCGACCGAGGTTACATTCCTGTCAAAAGCCAATCCATCTGGTTTGTCGCCATGCCGGGTGGTAAAATATTACTGAAAGGAAAGCTGTCTGATTTTGCTGAAGTATATCCGAGTGGGGATAAAGAAAATGATGTCATCAGTAAACTCAATAAGGGCTATCACCCCTTGTTGAATAAATCGGCAAACATTGAACTGAAACTGGCAAAAGATACGGTAGAAGAAGCGCTCAAAAAGCGTCTTGAAGCCGAACAAGAACGGATCGATTCCGAAGCCGAAAAATACTTGAAGGACTTTTTAAAGAAGAATATTTCGTCAATAGCCGGACTCTATTACCTGGAAGATATGCTGATCAGGGAGATTGTGACGATCGAGACAGTGGAGGCTTTATTACCTACTGTAGCTAAGGCGTACCAAAGCTCTCCGTTCTATACGATTTTAAAGAACCGTGTAGCGGGAAGTAAATATGATGTAGGCAAGTCCATATTCCAGATAAACACCAGGAATACATATGACGGACAGGTGTTTGACTCCAACAGCTGGAAGGGGAAATTTTACCTCATCGATTTTTGGGGCTCATGGTGTGGCCCATGTATGGCCGATGTCCCTGATCTGAAAAAATTGAGAGACAGCTACCCCGATCAACTGCGTGTGCTGGGCATTGCGTCCGATAAAAATGACAGCTGGCGAAAAGCCATCGAGCAGCACAACCTCAACTGGGCGCATATATTGAACGACAAAGGAAGCAACAATTATGTACTGCGTCTGAATGTCACTGGATTTCCAACAAAGATCCTCGTGGATCCTAACGGAACCATCGTATACCGAAGTACCGGCGGCGGAGAAACCTCCTTTGAAAAGATAAGCGAAATTATCAAAAACTGGAAGTAAAAGCCAATAACGAAAACGCCTGAACCTAGCAATTCAGGCGTTTATTTGTTACATTCGCATAGCTAAAAGGAACTCATGCAAATCGTTCAATACACACCGGACTTCAGAGAAGATTGTCTTGCAATCTTCAACAGTAACCTGCCTAAATTTTTTGCTGCGGACGAACTGCAACTTTTTGAATAGCTCTCCTCGTAACTTTTGCCGTTCGTCACGTCGATCGTACTGTTCGAATAAATTATTTAGGTAACCGCAATTTGGGCAATACATTCGTATCAAATTAAGAAATACGAATAATGACCACAAAATTTATTTATATACAGTTTGCAGCGATGCTATTTGCCTGCAGTTCGGCGTATGGAGAGACCAATTTGTTTTTACAGGATACCACTACCCTTAAGTCAATACGGTTGAGCGAGGTTGAAGTGTCGGGGCGGGTAAATCCCCTTAAAATTGCTCCTGGTAAGCTGACTTATCAGGTGACCAAAGGGAGTGCCGGTTCATCGGGGAGCGCGCTGGAGCTGCTGCGCAGAATGCCCGGCGTGAGTATATTAGCCAATGGTACGATCAGTTTAAACGGGCAAGCGGGCATTCAGCTGCTGGTGGATGGAAAGACAAATTTTATGGATGGCGAAAATCTGATCAGTTTTTTGGCCTCCATGCCAGCCGCATCGCTCGATGTTGTCGAACTTGTTACGCAACCAGATGCTACAATGGATGCCAATGGTGATGCCCGCTTTATCAATCTGAAACGGATCAACAGGACGGCCCCGGGCCTCAGTGTTTCTTTATCAACCAATGCCGAACAGGGGAAATATAGCCGTACTTATCAAAATATCGCCGTGACCGCCAATGCGTCCAAGTGGACGACGTCACATACGTATTCGTATGGGGAAGGTACCGAATTGATTGCTGTCAATTCCACCCGGTATATCAACCGTAGCATGGATATGGGTAGCGATGCGTTACGATTGGATATGGATGCCGTAAGAAAAAGAAAATACCACAATCATTATTACAACGGCACGCTCGACTATACGCCCAATGAAAACGTGAAAATAGGGGGCTATGTACTTACCAACAATCATGAGCGGACCAAACAGGAAGCTGTCCGTTCTCATTTTTTTTACAGCGCTTCACAGCCAGATTCCAGCATAGCAACTGCGAATATCTTAAAGCATACTTTTAAGAATTTTAGCACAGGAGCACATGTAACGCTACAGCTCGGTACAGGTTCCAAATGGGAGAATTATGTTGACCGGCAACAGTTTAGGCAAGCGGAAACTCAAGATCAACTGTTGGATAAATTTGGTGCTGACGGATCAGCGATGGCCTCCCAGCAGGAGCTGCGCGGTGAGACGGGGGGAAAGGTTACGATTACAACCATACAATCGAAATACCTGCTTGACATCCGACCAAATGTGGCGGCTTCCTTTGGAGGAAAATTGACGCAGGTTGACATGCATACCCGTTCATTGTTTCAGCAGGCAGCTGATAAGCATTGGCAGGTGCGTCCCGAGCTAAGCAATACGTTCGGTCACGAGGAGCAGCTAAAAGCACTTTTTATGCAAACGCGGTACAACCCATCGGACGCTTTTCAGATCGATCTGGGACTACGTTTTGAGGATGCTGCTTTTAAGAGCACCACGGCACATGAACTGGATACAGCTTTTACCGTACAAAGATCCTATAGCAACTTCTTCCCCAACCTTACCGTCACTTATGCACTGGATGCAGAGCAAAAGCTTTCGGTCAATTACCATAGGCGGGTCAACCGGCCCAACTTTAAAGACTTGAGCCCATTCGTTGAAGTAAACGACCCTTATTTGTATGAGAAAGGAAATCCGGCATTGAAACCCGAATTTGGCAACAATATGGAGCTTACCTGGTTGTTTAAAAATTCGTATTCACTGCAGTTACGCTATAGCCAACGGCAAAATGCGATCAGCAAGAGCTACAACCTGGACGAACAAAGGCGGACTATTGTGATGCCGATGAACCTGGAACATGCATCTACGGTGGGGCTGCGGTTTAATGCCGCCAATATTTCTCCCGTCAAAAAGTGGAACATCCAGCTGAATGGAAACCTGATGTACAGTAGTTTTGAATGGCTTGCAGGAAACGATATGCAGCAAAATAGGCGGCTTGTCCCTTCTTTGCAAGTCCAGAATACTATCAGTCTGCCTTTTAAACTCAGTTTAGACCTCAACGGTTTCTGGAATGGCGCTACTGCCGAGGGGCAGGCTACTATTGCTTCCCTCTGGTCGATGAATACCGGAGTACGAAAAACCTTCTTGCAAGATAAATTAACTTTGTATATTTATGGCAATGACCTTTTCCGGACAAACAGGCCTCAAATAACCTTTAGTAGTGACGCTATGGAAGGCAAATACCGGGAGTTGTACGATAGCAGATCCGTGGGGATCAATCTTTCCTATCGATTACACCGCGGAAAGAACGATAATCTAAAGAGCGTGCCTGGCAACGACCGTTTAGAAGAAGGTAACCGGATTAATTATTGATATCATGAGAGCGAGCATTGCAAAACTAAGTGTAAATCCCATACCTTATCTAGGCCCGGCGCTTTGGGGAATCGCTTCTTTCAATATTCTTCGCGTGGTGACCGATTTAACGAAGAAAAATGAATTTTGGTCTGGGGGTGTTAAGATCCATTCGGTCGGGCTGCTCATCTCGGTGATTTTTTGTTATGTGATCACCTTATTGTGGCGGCGGCGGCTGGGCAGAATATTTGCTGCAAAGCCTACCGTTACAACCAATGTAGCGGTAGAGTATATGGTTGCCGTCGTACAGATAATGGGTCTATTGAATCCAACCGTGTATGTGTCGGAGCTCCTTGGCTGGGTGTATATGGGTGACGGTTATATTGATTATATCTTGGTCAATGCGATTTATGTGCCGCTCTTTCTGCTGTACTATATGTTTTTGCGGAACGAGCGCAGCGACAGGAATATGGCCGAAAATCGCATCTACGTTGAACAGATCAAAGCGGACAAGCTAGATACTGAATTGCAGTTGCTGAAAAGTCAATATCATCCACATTTCCTGTTCAATGCACTCAATACCGTTTATTTTCAGATTGACGAATCCAATACAACAGCAAAAAAAAGTGTTGAGCAGCTTTCGGAACTGTTGCGCTACCAGATTTACACGATGGATGAGGAGGTCTCCATGGAGCAGGAACTTGCATTTCTGACATCGTACATAGCGTTTCAGCAGCAGCGGCTGACGGCAAGATTGCATGTGCATACCGACATTGAAAAGGATTGGACAGGTGTCCGTATCTATCCTCTACTGTTTCAGCCTTTAATAGAGAATGCCTTTAAATATGTGCGAGGAACATACGAGATTGCGATTTGCCTCAAGCGTGAAGGAACTAAAATCTATTTTAGTATTTCAAACAGTTTGTCTGGGGCAGCTGCCGATGCGTCAGCAATTCCGCGGACTGAGCGAACGGAGTCAGGGGCTGGACTTTCCAATCTGAAAAAGAGGTTGGCATTGCGCTATCCGAATCGGCACACCTTGCAAACGCATGCCGATGGAACGTGTTTTTTGGCAGAATTAATACTAGATTTATAAGTGATGATGATGGAGATCAAATGTGCTATCGTAGACGACGAGCCTTTTGCGCGTAAGGGAATTGCATCTTATATAGCAAAAATAGATTTTTTGAAGCTTGTTGTGGAATGCGAAGATGCGATTGAATTGAGCCAATATCTGCGTTTGCATCCCCTTGATCTGATCTTTCTTGATATCGAGATGCCCGAGATATCGGGTTTGGATTATATAGCGAGCTTAAGCAATCCGCCGAAGATTATCGTGGTGTCGGCCTACGAAAAGTATGCTTTGCGTGGGTACGAATTGGAAGTAGTCGATTATCTGTTAAAGCCTGTGCCTTTTGAACGCTTCTTTAAGGCGGCCAATCGGGCGTTTGATGTACTCTGCAACGCTGCTCCTTCGGCAGGCGTGTTGGCAAATCCACAGGAGGCGCATATCTTTCTGAAGGTGGACAAACAGTTAAAAAAGATCTTTATTCAGGATATCTTGTTCGTACAGAGTATGGGTAACTATGTGGTCGTGCATACTTCAGATACGCGTGAAGTGACCTATTGCAGCCTACAGCAGATGATAAGCATGCTGCCAGCTCAGCACTTTATTGCCTGCCACCGATCCTACCTGGTCAATAAGAGTAAAATAGCAATCATAGAAGGGAATCAGTTACATGTGGGGGAATATAAAATTCCGATCGCCCGAAATTTAAGGGATGATGTGATGGCAGCGATCTTGAATATTACCGGCCATCACCCGCCCCGATAATTTCGTCGATCTCATTACAGATCCGCTGAATGGGCTTTGTAAAATAACTCTGTGCAAGCTGTACCCTTTTTTCTTTACCATTCTCGTTGCGATAGCGTGCTATGAGAGATACACTAATGGTAATGAAGCCATATTGTTTGAGTTTGTGGATGGTAAATCCCTCTAGGCGATCAAGTGGCACAGTTACTTCCCTTCCTACAAGACCTTTACGTACACGCATTTCCCTTCTTTCCATATCGATGATAAAGTAAGATCGCAGCAGGGAAATTATTAGGATGACCAAAATACCGAGCATCCACCATTTAAAAGAGGATTCGGGAAGTTTTACGAATCCCACTATCATTATAATGGAAAAAATGCCGATTAACGGCACATAGGTTCCTAGCTGGGGTTTCATTTTGTATTCGTTTCCGATTCTTTCGAAGTTTTTCATGTTTCTAGCGCTTGTTCCTGCTTGCCGATATATTTAGTTTAAATTAGCTGAAATTTTTTAATTATGAAAGTGTTTATTGGGGGCTAACTGTCTACTCAGGAAAGTATTACAAGTGGAACGTGATTTGGCATCAAACGAACACAAGAGGTACATCTTGTAGATGGTAGTCAAAATGGAATAAAGGAGTTGCCCACCGTGTAAGAGCGCAACTGGTAAGTAGTGTTTCTAAAGCTCGAAATTTATTGATAAATTAACTGAAACGCACACTTAATCCTTTTACGGTATGGTAAAGTATTTATTAATAGGTAGTGTTTTCCTAGCAGTGGGATGTTCTGTATATCGACAAGCGCCAACATTGATTTTGAAAAATAACACGAGTGGAAAAATAAAGCTTAGTGGCTATTTTTACGTTAAAAAAGATAATAATATTTATAATTCGATAGTTCTTTACTAAAATGGTATTGTCCTCGACGGGGGGCAGTTCAGAAGTAAGTGCTGGCATAAATAGTGTTGATAGCAATTTTTTAGCAACAGATAACTTCAATAATTCATATGATAGAATAATCCCATATATATGGGGCATCTATAGTATAAATCAAAATCATATCATAATTGAACGTTATAAAGTACCTGATTTTGGTGAATCCTATCAAACTTATGTTGATGAAGGATACGTAGTAAATGAAGGATAATTTATCATAACTTCACGAAAATACATCAAAACGGGTAAGCTTGAAGCAAGGCGAGATACGTTCAATTTTAGACCATTATCAATAAAGCCGGATAGTACAAATAATTTTATTAAATAATTACCACCTATAAAGGTGTTTCTGAAATTTCCTATTTGTGACTGTCTTCGATGATCCATATTTTGTTTTGATGCGCTTACTATATATTGATATCTGTTTCGTTGATTGATGATCTTCAATAGAAACAAGATGGTATTGGAGTAGCTACCTTTAGTGGGAGACAGATTTAATAACTAATTTTAAATTTGTAGAGATGCATAGAAAGTTTGATAATTCATTTAAAATAATGGCTGTCGATTTGAGCGTTGTTAAGGGATTCGTAGCAGAGGTAGCTAAGGAATTGTACATAGATCCCAGTTTGCTGAGTAAGTGGCGATTATATATGCCGGCTTTTGGGATTTCTGAAATGCGTAAACTACTTAATTACATTCGAAATGGAAAATAGGTTTAAATTAGTTTATATCATTTTTTTTATTTTACTTTTTAGCTGTAAGACCGAAAAATCGATTTTTGGGATCTACAGTAGTGAAAATTTTGGAAGAATTGAATTGAAATCGGATTCAACGTTTAAATATCGGGGGGGGACATTTAGATTTGGTATATTTTTCGAGCGGTGTTTGGCAGAAAGTCGAAAATAATTCTGTTTTGTTAAACAGTACAATTACCAATACTACTGTCCAGCTTTTCCTAACAAAAAATAATAAGGCAAAAAATAATAGCAAGATTCTAAAATTTACCCCGACCTTAGTCGGTGATAATGATATAAAAAATTATCGTTTTTACTTATATCTTGATAATGAAGTGTTTACTGATGTTCGATGTGATTCATTAAGTCAAATAGATATTCGCAAAAAATTTAGCCAGTTATTTATAAAGATAAATTATGACCCACTATTGTCTACTTCTACTGCTATTTCAACACCGATAATATCTGAAATATTTAACTTTGAGAATACTGATGCATTGGATTTGGAGTTTGCCGTGTTTATTGAAAAAGATAAATTCTTTTATAAAAGTTTTGATTCCTATTTATTGAATGGAAAAAGAGCAACTCTTTATTTTATGAATGAGTATACTAGGAAATGGGAAAAATTAAAAAATATAAATGGAGATTAAGATTACGGCGCAAGGTTCTACGATGCAGAGATCGGTAGGTGGAACGTGATGGGTCCGCTGGCGTAGAAATTTTTCCCATTGTCACTATATAATTAATTCGCTAATAGACCTGTAATGTTAAATGATACAAGCGGTAAGAATTGGTGAGTCAAAAGAGAACAAGACTTAGCATCAAACAAAAGTAAAAGAATTGCCTCCATAGAAGAATGCAACAGAGGATAGTATTTCCATAATTCGAAATTAATTAATAAATTAACTGAAACGCGCACTCGATCCTTTTACGGTATGGTAAGAGCAATTTATTTTTTTGTTTTTTTCTTTTTAATAGTTTCATGTTCTGTTCGTCGGCAACTGCCGACATTGCAACTGAAAGAAAATGATAGTGAAAGACTTTTGTTGAATGGGTATTATTATACTAAATTAGATAGCATTTTTTTTGATGTTATCCTCCTGTATAAAAATGGAATAGTCTATCAAGGCGGGAATCCGAGAATTAAACATGGTTTTAAAAATATTGATGAAACTTTTTCGAAAAGTAATGTAGATGATAAAGAGACAGGATATATCTGGGGATTATATATTGTTGATGGAAATAATATTACAATTGAACGATACTTAACCCCAATCTATGCTGAAAAATATCAAACTTATGTTGATAGTGGGCATATTGTAAAGGAAAGGCAGTTTATAATAACTTCACGAAAATACATCAAAACGGGGAAGCTTATAGCGAGACGAGATACATTCAATTTTAGGCCATTGTCTACGAAGCGCGATAGTACGAATAATTTTATTAAATAATTTGATAACTGAAGCCATTTTTATATATGGATGAAAAACAGATTGAAAACTATGATGGATTGCATTATGCTAGATCTTACGATTCACTGATTAGTTTGAGAGACTATAACTATAAAGTAGCTATACCCTATAGTGGAATTGGGGTACATAATCCACAAATGAATACCACAGTTCGTTATGAAGCTGGTTATGGAGTTATACTAACCCCTGTCAGTTTGCTTCTCCATATAATTTTGATTATTTATTTCTTTGTTAAGATTGTAAAAAATATTATTAAACTTAAAAATAAGCCGAAATATGTTGGATAGATTAACTTTTTGGACTGATTGTACTCAAATCATCCTCATATTCGTGTTTATTGTATATGTATGCTCAGAATTATTGATTTATAGACGAAATATGCTGAAAAATAGGTAGTGGCGGAGTTATGGAAAGTCAGCACAATAAACATCGTAAAAATAAACTTCCGTAACATAGTATTATGAAAATATATCTACTTTTAAATATTGCCTTATTAGGTATTTTATCTTCCTGTAAATCTGATGAAAAATGTGAAGATTCAATATGTTTTAATACTTCTGTTAGAGAGATAGAGCATGGTTATTTTGTCAAACTGGATTTCAAATCTAAAATGGATACAATATTAATATTAGATCAGCGAATGTTTGCTACTGGCTGTCCTGATTATTGGGAAGACGCGACCGTATTTTATAAAACGAAGAATCTAGGTGCGCTAAAATATAACCAAATTATTGTTGAAAATACAGACAATAAAATCAGGTTATTGTCAAGACAGTTTGTTCCAGAAGGAATGGATGTACCGGCTGTACTGCCAAACTGCGCATTTTTAGAGGAATTCAGATTGGCATTAAAAAAAGATAGTATTATTTCTTATCGATTTACTGTAGGAAAGGATGAATTGAGAGTTTCGACCGCAGATAGGAAAGTGAAATTGCACTTATATCTAAAAAATAAGGGAAACGGGAGAATTATAACATCAAGCAATTGGATCAAAATAAATTCTTATCGTTCTGAATAACTTGATAGCATATTATTTTTAAAAGGATTAAGCATGTTCAAATTTTATCAAACCATAGTGATTCTAATTTTGTTGAGCGGTTTCTTTGCCTCTTGCGACTATATTGCCGCAGGAAGTAATTTAATGTGCGAACGATATGAATTTGATGTAAAACAGGATTCTCTTATTAAAAAGATAACGGCTTATAATAACATGACTCTCCAGGATTCACTATTTAAAATCGGCACGGACAGTCCTTATTTTTTGAAAGGTTATGTTAATGATGAGAAAAATAATGATATCTACTGGGTCTTAATTCCGGTTCCAGCTGATTCTCAAACAGAATTGTTGCTTCTTTCTGTAGAAAATAAGCAGTCGGGAGAAAGAAAACATGTTAATAACAGACCTGAAAATGAAGAGGAGATCCGTGATAGAAAAATTGCTATAGAAAACTTTAAAAACAGGGTATTGGATAATCTGGGGTTGCGGTACAAACATACCGGTAACGCGATGAACAAGGTTTACTAAATAAAGGTCTTATGAACAATGAAGAATTAATTTCGTCAACTATTTTTTGGAAAAAAAATCCAGAAATTGGGTATTACTATTACAATGAAGAATACGACAAGCTCATTCTATTTCGGATAAATAATTTTCCTGAAAAGCCACTTTATACATTAATCAATGGGTTGGATATCACAGATCTGGAAGATAAACCGACTGGATGGAATTTGTAAAGGCATTAATCCAAGCATAATTATGGAAAGTCAGCACAATAAACATCGTAAGAAATAATCTTCCGTAACATAGCATTATGAAAATATATTTAAGAATGGGCAATCAGAAATGAAAAAAACGAAACAGATTCTACATTGGTTATTCGCCAGCATGATAAGTTGCCTGTTGCTTATATCAAGCTGCAATGGACCTGTTGTTGAAAATCAAAAGATGGACCGCGCATTTACGACAGACAGTCCTTATATTAAAGTTATCTTTGAAGATGGACTTATCCAAGATGACAAATTTAGCTTTTCAACTTTTCAACAAAATATATTTGATTACAATGCTGTTGCAAAGGTCCATGATAAACTATTAGATAGTGCCGAATGGAACAAGTTGTATAAAACGATAGTAAATAAATATCGAACCCAGGGAGATACCGTTAATTACGATGACAATAAAATGTACCCCTATGGCGACTATAAAATATACCTGATTACTTCTAAAGAAGATATCTTATTGATTAATAATGATAACGATTTTTTTTATAAAAGCGAAAACGGCATCGTTAAGTTTCGGGATAAGGATTTAGGGGATAAAATCAGATCCCTGATTGACTATTACAATTATTTTGAGAAGATCGACCGGATCTATTTATCCGGAAATTCAGCATTTTTGGATAAACATAAATGTAAGGCCATAAAAAAAACACCAAGTCCACCATCCATGTATTATGAAGTCGACGTAAAATATGAGTAAGAACGAATGGGATTGCGATCAGGAGTATGTTGGGATGATCAAACAAAAGTTCCAATATTATATATTTATGTTGGTCTTTCTTATGCTGGGTTGTTACCAAGATCCTAAATTTGATAATACGGTGATGCGAGAATTTCAGCAATGTAAGACAAATAATGGATGCGTTCTGGATATGGATAAAGCCTTTGATTTTAATTGGGACACCGTCTATTATTTTAGTGGAAAGTATTCTTTATATGAAATAAATGAAATTTTAGGTTTTGAATTAAGGAGCTATACAGATGTTGGTGCCCGATTTATTTTTGTTTGTAAGGGCAGGGATGTCTATTCTTATGAGTGGTTTCCGTCTCCTGAAAATTTGAATGAAGATGTATATCTGCTAACAGATTTGGACTTTTTCAAGATGGATCGCCATAACGCGAAATTTAGCATTGAAAAAATTGATCATAAAATTTTTGTTGAGCATTCTCCTTTTAGGAATGCAAGGGCCGAATTGATGAAAAAAAAATAAGAACTATACTTAAGGTTATGAAATTTAAAGTTCGATTTCCAGCTCCTTATCAAGTTATCGATGTATATGATGATAACCTTGATGTCAACATTATTTTAGAGAATGATGAGGTTTATTTTGGAACATTGTTTACATTGACTAATATCGATAAACTGATGGAGAAAAATTGTGAAATTTATTTTTGGTCTACAGATATGCTTATTGTAAAAGAGCTCTCTCGTCGGGAAATTTATGCAGCTCTCCAAGCGGTATTAAATGAAGGATGTTTTAACTCTGTTTTCAGTAAAATAGGTGTGGTCAAGGATTTTTATTCGCATTTGGAGTGGAAAGATTTTTCGGATGTAGTATCAGAGATAAAATAGTGATACATTGATTGAAATAATGATGCAACACCCAACGCTGTTAGAGAGGCTTTCGTATTTACTTCGGGGGGGGGGGCTAATATGAGTATAAAAAAAATTTCATCTGATTCAATAATGTTAGATGTTTGGAATGATAAAAAATTATACAAGTTATGATGTTAGTGTTTCTAATTGGGGTTTTGTTTTGTTCTTCGATCCCTAATCAAGCTTCCAAAAATATCAGATTAATTGGTCAATGGCGTGGAAAAGTAGCGGATATCTCTATGATATTTACTTTCAGACGGGATTCTGGCTTGATAGAATATCTTCCATATAATAAGAAAGTGGCATTTAGATATCGAATTGAAAAAGATTCCATTCTTTCCATATCAAATGGTATTAACACGTCTACGCATACTATTGAATTTTTGTCTAAAGATAAATTTATATTATTACCGTATTTTAAAGGTTTCAATTCAGAAATAATCGATTTAATTGACCAGGGCGAATTTGTTAGAGAAAATTGTGACATGAAATAAATTATGGGAAAAAATGAATATACACATAGTACAAACAGTATGATTACGGGGTAAGATTTTACGATGCTTATATTGGTAGCTGGAACGTTGTGGATCCAGCTGATGAATTTTAGTACCCAGAGACGTAATCGTATCAAAATGGCGGAATAATGTAAACAGAGTAGTAATTATACTAAAAACATACATAGAAGTTGAAACAGTGAATAATGCATATAAGGATGGTGGCGCGGAGGCTTTACAACAATTGAAATTGTACTTTAATGTTCTCGCTAGTTCAACACGTATTATTGAAGTTAGAACTCCCCGAATTACAGGATTTGAAAGATAAATTGTATGAATTCAAAAAAAATAGAATATTCTTAATAGGTGCAGTTGCTATTGGTGTAGTGTATAATATTTATTTTTATAGGGAAGGTGTTAAAATAGAGAGCAGCGTGGCCCGTAGTTTTTTGGTTGAAGAGCAATATTGTCGAAGTTCAAAAGGAAGCTCATCAATCAATGTCAAATATAAAGGGAAGTTATATTCTGTTAGAATGGCAAATGAAGAATGCTTAAAATATCCTGTTGGTTCTCATATTGAATTAGTCTATAATGAAAAGCATGATTTTTTTTTTAAAAAGGATGGTCTAGCGAAGGCAAAACTTAGGATGTTTTTTTTCCTATTTCTTTTATTTGTTTTGGTTATACCATGGGAGAGATTTTTCAAAAAAACACACAATTTTTCTGACAGTAGAAGGCAATATGGAAAATAGGTTGCTTTTTTAACTTCGGGCATTGGTTACCAGTTATAGATTTGCTAACGGGTTAGACTAAGAATAGGGGCATATCCTCTAGGTCCTAAGGAGGCATTGTATAAATCATTTAAAATTATAAAATCAGATGTGCCAGCTTTTGTGTTAGACGATTTGCCAAGTGAATTTAATACAGAAATTTGGGAATGCTTTATTATTAAAGAAGGTTTCAATTCAGAAATAATCGATTTAATTGACCAGGTTGAATTTGTTAGAGAAAATTGTGACAAAAACTAGATCAAGAATTGGGAAAAAAGAATAGATATATTATCATTGAGCGTAAAAATCGATTCTGATATAAATAAACGTTATTATACTAATCGAATAGATGTTAGATTGGATGATGATGTAGATATCATTTAACTACGCCGTTTCTTCTTCTTGAATTTTCTACCATACCAGATATAAAAGCCTGTTACCGGCAAAGAGGCGCAGATTAAACTGGTCAAAAATGCGATCCACATGCCTGTACGCCCGGCAATTTTTCCGACATGGATATCATAGTTGGAATCGCGCCACTTCATGCCCAATGTTTTATCATTTTGCAGCCGCTTGAAAGAGTACTTTTCACTACGAAGATCATAGGCATAGGTATCGGAAGCCGACCACCAGGTATTTCCTTTCTTATAGACAGTAATATTGGCTAGTGAAGCATTTTGTGGGATATTGACCAAAGCACCTTCATGCGCGCCATACTTTTTCACAACATCAGACCATATCAGATCTAACGAGGCCACACTGGCGGCATCTATCGTATTGTCTGGAGCTTTTGGCTCTTCGTGTTTCTTATTGGGCCGCTTACCATCCAGCAACCAGTAAATACTGGTTTCCCACCATTTGAAGGACCAAACTAAACCCGTTGCCGCAATGACGATAGCAACGAAGAAAGCGTAAAAGCCTAGTACTTGGTGAAGATCGTAGTTTATGCGTTTCCATTTAGCACTAAAATTAATCTTGAGGCGTTTAACAGCGACTTTACGGTTTTTGGGCCACCAAAGGAAAATACCCGAAAGTAACGTAATGATAAACAGCAAGACGCTGGTACCTACGATGGTGCTTCCGACATCGCGCCTCAGATATAAGAATTGATGGATCTGCCTGACAATCCAGAAGAAATTAGTTTCGACATCTATTTTCCCTAAAACCTTTCCGCTGTAGGGGTCTACAAAAATACGGTCCCAATAGCGGATTTCTTTGTTGATGAATACGCCGACGATATCGTTCTTTGGACGACGCTTAAGGGCTTCAAATAGATAAACTTGTCGCTGATCATCTGTAGCAGGCACACGGATAAGGGTAATGGGATGATCGGTGACACGCTGTGCATTTGCCTTCAAGATGGAAAGGGGAAGTGTTTTCTCGCCTTTGTGTGCCGTTACCGTCACATAACTTGGATGAAAAAGGGCAAATAGTTCCTTCTCAAATACATAAATAGCGCCTGTAATGCTCACAATAAAAACCACCAGACCGGACAATAATCCGATCCAGCGGTGTAAAAACAAGATCATCTTTTTAAAAGTCATCCTTAAAAGGTATAGCCGAGTGTAAATAGGAAGTTTCGTGGTGCACCTGGGAATAGACGGATGTAATCGTAACCACCTACCCAATGGGTTTTATTGGTGATATTATTGAAGTTGGCCTGCAGCTGCACCTTACCAATGGAATAGTACAAGGCAGCATTCAATAAACTGTATGAGGGTATTGTCTGGTTCAAGTTAAGCGACAGGTATCGCTTGTCTACGTAGTTGGCGCCGACGCCGATTCCCAGACCTTTGGCTTTTCCGGAGGGAATAGAAAATCTGGTCCAGATATTCGCGGTATTCTGAGGCGCATTGGGTTTTTGTTTGTTCAGTTCTTCATTATTCCCGCCTTCGGTAATTCTGGCATCGTTGTAAGCATAAGAAGCGATAATGCTCCAATACGGAAGGATCTGACCCTGAATGTCAAACTCTATCCCTTTGGATCTTTCCTTACCGATCTGTTCCATCAAATCCGCATTTTCGGCAGTAGGTGCAGGATAAAGGGTGTTCTTCTGATTGATCTGATAGATGGCTGTACTCGCCTGTAATTTTCCATCCAACCAGGCGGTTTTTAATCCAAACTCGGTCATGTCATTTTCGAGCGGATCGAATGGCCCGCCTGCATTTGGATTTGCCAGTGCCGAAGCCGTTTGCGGGTTATAGCCTTTGACGTAGGTTCCGTATAGATTAATCTGCGGATTGATGGTATACACTGCGCCAAAGCGTGGCAGTAGCACATCTTGGTGTACATTCTCGGCCTGATCTGTTTTATAATTGGCAATATCTTTGTAATTCTCATACCGTAATCCCAGTAATAATTGAAGCGGGCCAAGAGTGAGCTGATCTTGCACATACAATGCATTTAGATGATAATAGGTAGGAGCAACTGATGTAGTGGATGCCGGTGCAAAAAAATACTTGCTTTCGTCCTGCAACTGTTGACTTTTCAGGGGGTTGCTAAGGTCAAAACTAGATACGTTGGGCACTGGATTGCCATTTTTGTCAAGTAAATAATCATTGATCTTTTTAGGATCAAATTTAGCAATGCTGCCGGTATTATCTTTATTTCTGTAACCGCTCGCTGTCAGCTGCGAACCACCCACAGGTAATACCTCCTGCGCGTAATCATAGCCGGCAATGAGTTTGTGGGATAGCACACCTGTATTGACGTTGTAATTGAAGAAAGCGGTGATGTTATCGACAAATCGTTTTCTGTTTCGGATGAAAACCTGTCTTGCCACCATATTCTCAATATTGGCTCCTTTGCCATCTACAGCATATGCATTGGCCGAGCGGTGTTCTGAAAGATCCTCGGCGTAGCCTGTTTTCATATAAGATGCATTGAAACTCAATTTATCATTGAAACGGTGATTCAATGAGGCAGTGACCATATAGGTTTGTTCGTTCAGAAAATCATTGGCCGTACTCATGGATTGGCTGATAGGGGTGGAATACAGATCACCGTTGGCAAAGACAGATTGTCCCCTGTCGAGTCTCGACTTGGAATCGTTATAGACCATATCAAAATTGATACGGGTGTTTTCTGAGGGAATAAAGGAAAACGATGGTGCCAGCACCAAGTTTTTGTCAAACTGCAGATCCCGAAAACTTTGTGCGTTTTCATAACCGATGTTGAGGCGGTAAAGCAACGTTTTATCGGATGTCATAGGCCCTGTGAAATCCGCCAGGGCACGGAGGTTGTTGAAGCTTCCTACCGAGAACTGCAACGATTTGCGTGCCTCGTCAAGCGGCTTTTTTGTCACACGATTAACGACACCGCCGGGGCTCGCATTCCCAAATAGGGCTGACGATGGGCCTTTCAGTACTTCTACCCGTTCCAGGTAATTGGCCAGCGGCTGTTTCCAGAATCCTGTTGTAGTACGCATCCCGTTGACAAGCTGGGTGTTGGATCCACCATTGATCCGAAAACCTCGGATCGTAATGTCGTCGTAAAACGTAAACTGATTTACACCACTGAAATTTTTAACAATTTCGCCTACACGCATCAATCCTTGGTCGGCAATAAGCTCTTTGGTCGCATAAGAAACCGATTGCGGCAAATCTCGTAATTTGGTTTCGGTCTTACTGCCGATAAACGACTGCGTGTTTCGATAAGACTTTTCTTTGCGCCCGTAGATTTCTACCGTTTGCAGCGCTTCCTCTGCGCGAAACATGGGAAATGTCAGGGTAAAGGGATGTGCCGGATCAATCGATATTTTCTGTTTGATGGTTTTGTAACCGATTGCATGAATGCGGATATCATACGTTCCTTTACTTAGGGTAGGCAATATAAATTGCCCATGATGGTCGGTTGCGGTATGCTGGTTGGTTTTAAGTACTGTAATTGTGGCTCCGGCAAGGGGAGCATTGTATTCATCCAAAACTGTTCCGTTGAATAACTGTTTTTCTTGCGCATAGGTGAAGGTGAGTTGTAAACTCCATATGGTTGCGACAAGCATAGGTATTTTTCGCATCTTATTTAAATTTAATCTTAATAAGCAGACAAAATTCGATGATTAAACTTATATTTGGCGGAGAAAAAATATGCAATTCGGGAATTTTAAAGGTTACCCTAGCTATGGATGGTTTAGAAAAAGTACTTCTCAATAATGCACATCTGCAGGAATCATGGTCTTTGGATGAGCATGTTGCGCGCGAAATGGCCGACACGCCACCACATTACTCATTTGATATCCGTACATTTAGCAATCAGTCTTTCCAATTTCGCCAAAATACGATGAAACAGTATTCTTCGCAGATGAATGTCTCCGAGATCGTCTTGCCACAGGGTATGCATATGATGCATTCGGAACTGACATCTACAAGTGATGGCTATCTCTGTATAAACAATGCTGTACCGTATATTCATGTTTTTTTCGCATTAAATAGTGACCGGCAGTACTACGTGGATGGTGAACTATTAGGGAGCTGCTCACCGGGGCATGTCCAAAGTTACCTGTTTGCAGCACCTCAGATTATTGGCTTATGGCATCGTCGCCCAGCAGAAAGCTTTTTTGAAATCAATATACCGATTTCTTTAGTAGAGTCCTATTTGCCAGTAGATAGCTCTTTTCGGCTTAAGTTGCATAGCCTTTTGGAAAAATCGCAGACAGGGGTACTGTTCGACGACTCCATATTGATCAGCGCGCAACAGAAACATATCATTGCTGAACTGCTTCGTCCGGAGATGGGCAAAGAATGGAAATCGCTGTTTTGTTTTGGTAAGGTTCTGGAGCTGTTGGCGCGTACATTCGATCAGTATAGGGTTGGCAATAGGGTGCTCCCGCCAGATAGTAACCTCAGCCCTGAAATGAAAAAGCTGATGACTAAAGCGAAAGAAATAGTTGAGAGCAGATTAACAGATCCACCATCATTGGCACAGTTGTCTGCCGAATTGGGAACAAATGAAAACTATTTAAAGAAATATTTCAAACTATGCTACGGTACAACCATTTATGGCTATGTCACAGCGAGTAGAATGCAAAAAGCGAAGCGCTTGCTTGCACAAGGGGACCGGCCAATAAACGAAATTTCCCGCTTTTTAGGCTATAACAACCCTGCCCATTTTTCGTCGAGTTTTAAAAAACATTTTGGGGTGAAACCCAAATTTGTACAGCAAGCTTCGTTGAATCCGTTGTAAATATTAATGTTCTTTGGTTTTGTTGTTTTATTCATTCATGCCATCGTAATATACATCGGTTTTGCTCAGGATCTGTTGCACCTGCTCGTATTGTTTTTTATTGAGTCCCGTCTCGTTTATAAAGAAAAGCCCGCTCCATTTTATATTTTTTACGGAAGTCAAAAACTCTTCCCATTGGAGGGGATTATTGGTGAAAGGGACATATTCCAGTTTGGGAATGTTGTACAATGCGGCAGGGAAGCTTGTAAATTTATTGAATGAAAAATGAGCTTTTTCTAAATTCTTAAGGGTAGCAATCGATTTCGGTAGCGTTGTTAGCTCGGCATGTTCTATGCCCAACTCTTTCAGTTGGGGTAGTTGACCAAAAAGGTCTGGCAATGTCGATACTTTCATGCGGTTCTTATATTGACCCGATATGTATAAAAAATACAGGTTGTGCAAACTAAATATTTCCTTGGGAAAAGTCGTAAAAAGTGTGTTATCCAAACCGAGCACTTGTAGCTTTTTAAGCTGTGCGAAGGACTCTGGCAGGGCCGTCAAAGGATTAGTGCTGGAGAAATCTTCAAGTGCAGTAAAATTGGAGAAATCTGCTGGCAATGCAGCGAGTTTATTCTGCGTTAATTTTAATTTTTTCAAGCTTTGATTGCTGTTTTTAGGCGCCGGAAAATCTGTTAGCGTAAAATTTTCTACTGTCAGACTTTCCAACTGGTTGGCTTCATTGACCACGTGCTGCAGAATGCTGCTCTCGAGCACTTTTCCAGCAGTAAATGTGTTGAACGATAGTTCTCTGATTTCAGAAAGATCTGCTTGCTGAAGTTCTTTTACATCGTTAAAACTGATGTCTTTTCCGGTGATGGTTTTTGCCTTTATATTGGTGAAATCCCTTGCCGGCATAGGGGCGACCATTATATTTTCATATCCTGCGTCAGGAACCTTTTCCACCACAGGCGGAACTTCCACCTTAGGTGGCGGAACTTCTTTTTTCTTTTTCTTTTGTGCTGAAACGCTTAGCGTAAGTAAGGATAAGCTGAATACGATAATATATTTTTTCATGTTGATCGACTTTGTGTTCATGCAAATATGCATAGCTCGATAAAGCAATTATTCGACCAATTTATATCCGCATGGCGATGGTTTATGATTCGCTCTTTTTTTTCTAACATTCGATCCGGTCTTTTGGGTAAAGACTTTGTTTTACGCTATTATTTGCGATCTCTTTGTATACCCAATCGCGTATATTTATTTGCGTTTAGTCGTAATTATACCCAGTCAGGTATAAAATTAAGTCGGCCTTTTCTTGATAAATAGTATTGCAAATCCACGGTTACGTCCTCAGTATGTAGGCGGTTGGAGGACTTTCCCAAGTAAAACCATTAACGTCGTCCAAAAAAAGTTTAATTTATACGATGTAAGGGAATAAACGTATCTTTGACAATCCTAATGTGGAAAATAATTAATTAGCGTTTCCTCCTGTTCAAAAGTATTGGCTGAATTGAAAGAAAGATTTCCTTTTTTGATGGTTTACTGTCGCCTATTGTTTTCGCTGGCGATAATTATGCTGTGCGTAAAGGCGTATGCGCAGGAAAAAAGCTATTTCTTTAATAATAGGGGCATCAAAAACGGTCTTTCCAATGGTCGGGTAATCGCTATGGCGACAGATCAAAATGGATTTTTGTGGTTTGGTACGGCTTCAGGATTGAATCGCTTCGACGGCTATGACTTCAAGGTGTTTCTACACAACGAGCAGGATAGCACCAGTATCAACGATAATTATATCGATAAAATAGTCAAAGGACCGCTCCATTCGCTATGGATCTATACACCAAAAGGCTGGAATAGATACAATGCGGCAAATGAACAATTTGAATCCAAGCCCAAACGTTGGCTCGCCCAGCTTGGATTGCCGCACGAATGGTTCAAAACAATTGTTGCCGATCCCATCGGGAATTTTTGGTTTATCTACCCAGGGGAGGGGATTTATAAATACCTCATCCGGGAGAAGAAGTCGCAGCTTTTGAATATGCAAAACAGCAGCCGACCGCTTTATAGCAATGCGGTCTCCTCACTAGCGTTTGATTCGAAGCAGCAGAGCTGGATAGTGTATGCAGATGGAACAGTGGACGTACGGCGCTATTCGGATCATCAATTGCTCAGACGGTTGCATGTGCCCGCAAGCAATGCCGAGCAGGCCTACCACCTGTTTATAGATGCTCAGGATGATGCTTGGGTCTATGTACCGGGTAAAGCTAATGCGGTCTATTGGTTGCGGTCTGCAGCGAATAGGTGGTTGACCCTCGATCGAAAGCCGGGGCAATTTCAACTCAATAACGATATTGTCAATGGGATCGTGCAGGACGATAGGGGAAAGATATGGATTGCTACGGATCACGGTGGAATCAACCTCGTTGATAAACAAAAAGGAGCCATTAGCTATATATCGAATGAATTTGGTACAAAAGAAATTTTACCGGGAAATGCCATACAGTCATTATTAAAGGATGAGTCAGGAACGATCTGGATGGGCACCTTCAAAGCTGGCATTAATTCCTATAGCGAAACAAAATCTTCTTTTCCACAATACCGTCACGATCCGAATAATCCGAAAAGCTTGCCTTTCGACGATGTGAATTGCTTTGCCGAAGATAAACGCGGTAATCTGTGGATCGGAACGAATGGGCGCGGCTTACTTTATTACGATCGGACAGCAAAAACATTTACAAAGTTTCTGCAGGCCAACAATGGGAGCGGGCCTTCAAGTAATATTATTGCGAGCTTATATGTCGACCGCGATAACAAGCTGTGGATCGGTACTTATTTTGGTGGACTGAATAGTTACGACGGTCAGCGATTTACTTACTATCGACACGATAGCAAGCGGCCAGGCAGCTTATCGGAGGATAATGTGTGGGAAATATTTGAGGATCGCGAAAGACGTTTGTGGGTGGGAACATTAAATAATGGACTTCAGCTTTTGGACCGTAGCACAAATACCTTCGTGGATTACCGCTACAAACATCCCTTTAATTTTTCGGTCAACGCCATCATGGAAGACCGTAAAGGAAACCTGTGGGTGGGTGGATCGGCGGGTATCGAACTGTATGATCGGAATAGAAGATTGTTGCAACACTTTAGCTATCAGCAGGGCGCTGAAAATAGCCTCTGTAATACCACAGTTCTGGATATTATTGAGGATGCAAAGGGTTTGATCTGGATCGCAACACGCGATGGCTTATCGATTTATAATCCGGAACAAAAAAAGTTTTTCAAATATCACAAAGCGGATGGCTTGCCCCACCAGACGATCTTGCGTCTCATTATGGACCATCAGCATGCGATCTGGGCCAGTACACCTAATGGCTTGTCCAGAATTTCTCCACAATACCTAAAGGATGGTGTTAAATTGTCGTTTCGGAATTACGATGAGACGGACGGCCTGCAGGGCAATGTCTTCAATGATGACGCGGCATTTATCACCAAAGCAGGTGAATTGGCATTTGGTGGCAGTAATGGGTTTAACCTTTTCTTTCCACCTAATGACCAAGTGAAAGGGCATCGTTATCCGTTGCTGTTTACCGATCTCCAGCTGTTCAATAATAGTGTGCGTGTGGGGGAGCACTATGAGGGCAACCTAATTTTGTCTGAGAGTATATCCACCACCCGTAAACTGGCTTTAAAATACGATCAGAATGCGTTTGCAATCCAATTTGCGGCACTTAATTTTGTCAACGCCGGAAAAATAAACTACAGCTACCAGATGCAGGGGCTGCATGACCAGTGGGTCACCGTGGATGGGAACAACCGAAAAATAAGTTTTACGGGATTAGCACCCGGAAAATATACGCTGGTGGTCCGTGCCGAAGAAAGCGGAGCTGCCAATCCAGTATATGCTAAACTGGAAATTGAAATTAGGCCCCCTTTTTGGGCGAGTGCCTGGGCATATGGCTTTTATGGCGTGGTCATCGTGCTGGGACTGGTCTGGGGGCGCTATCGGATTATTAACCGTACGCGCCTGAAATTTAAGCAAGAGCAACAGGAGCAGGAGCTGCTGCGTAGGCAGGAGCTGGATGCCATGAAGATTCACTTCTTTACCAATGTCAGTCACGAGCTTAAGACTCCACTATCCTTGATCCTGACGCCAGTTGAAAAACTGTTGGATCAGCCTTATCCGGAAAATGAACACCGCCAATTCCGGTTGATCCACCGAAATGCCAGACGCCTGCTCAATTTCGTCGACCAACTGCTCGATTTTCGTAAACTGGAGCTTGGTGAGCTCCATGTGCATAAAAAAGACCTTCGGATTTTTGGGTTTTGTAAAGAGGTCTATGAGTCGTTTTTGGACCTGGCTGAAAAACGGCAGGTGCAGTTTGCCTTCGAAACGTTGGGCGAGGATGTTTGGGCCGCCCTAGATCCGGATAAAATGGAACGAATTCTGTTCAACCTGTTAACCAATGCTTTTAAATTTACACCCGAAGGCGGGAAGGTGACCTTATCTGTCGACACCAGAGGGGATGATAGGCTTGAAATTCGCGTCAGCGACACGGGGATAGGTATTGCTGCCGATAGGTTGGAACAGATTTTTGAACGTTTTTTTCAGAATGAACTGCCCAAAAATATGATCAATCAGGGGAGTGGTATCGGGCTGGCCATCAGCCGCGAGTTTGCCAAGCTGCACCAGGGGACCCTCCATGCTGAAAGCGAAGTCGGACAAGGTAGTGCTTTGGTGCTGCGACTGCCGTTGCAAGCGTTACAGGAGCATGCCGAAGCAATGTCCGATCCTGTGCTGCCCGAAGAACTAGGCACCCCCTTTTCGATGCACAAAACTGTACTGCTGGTTGAAGATAACGAAGATTACCGCAGTTATATGAAGGAGTTCCTACAGCCTTATTTTCATGTTATTGTGGCCTCCAATGGAAAGGAAGGCTGGCAGAAGGCGCTCGCTGAGCATCCCGATCTGATCGTTAGCGATCTCAATATGCCCGAAATGAATGGTGCGGAGCTCTGCCAGAAAATTAAGACGGACAAACGGACGGCATTTATTCCTTTTATCCTGCTTACCGTGGTAAATTCAGAGCAGCGTCAGCTGCAGGCCCTAGAAAAGGGAGCTAACGATTACATCACCAAGCCTTTCCGCATGGAAATGCTGATCTCAAAAATGAAAAACCTACTGGCGCAACAGGACCGTTTTAAGGAAACTTACCAAAAGCAGGTCTCAGTAGCTGCCAGTGAACTGGACACTTCGCCGCTCGATAATGAATGGATCACGAAGGTGCTGGCCTATGTCGAGGCCAACATGGGCAATTCAAACCTCTCCGTGCAGGGACTTGGTGAGGCTTTTGCCTTGGGGCGCGCAACCCTATACCGTCGTATCTTTGACCTGACGGGTAAGACTCCGGTAGAATTTATCCGGAACATCCGTTTGCAGCGGGCGCAGCATATGCTCGAAAACGGACAGTGGTCTATTGCTGAAATTGCCTACCAAGTTGGCTTTACAGATCCGAAATATTTCACCAAAGTATTTCGGGAGGAATTCGGCATTACACCCTCTGCCTTTCAGGAAAAACACCGCCAGAAGCTCTAGAAAGGTAAAAATGAAACATTTTTCACCCTATATTCTGCTAAAATTCATCCCCTCAAACATAGCCAATAGCCTAATTTTGATGCTAATGCTGTAACCAATTTTTTGATTAACCACTCAGGTTACCGTAAGGGAAATAATTTCAAAATTATAAACGAACTGATAAATATGATTTGTTTGTCCACTGACAGTCATTCGACTTGTCTTGAACGCTCGACAGTACATTTTTCTAAAAAGGTGGCCTTTTTAGGGATATTTATGGCGTCAATCACCTGCATGGCTCATGCGCAAACCCGCATTTCTGGAAATGTGGTGGATGAGCAGCGACGTCCGCTGACTGGCGTTAATGTCAGCGTCAAAAATTCGAATAATGTGACATTGACCAATGTTGCGGGGGATTATTCGATAAAAGCACTTCCTACTGATACACTTATCTACACCTTTGTCGGTTACTTGCCGCAACGTAGGGTCGTAGGCGACCTGAAAGCCATCAACATCCAATTGTATAAAGATAATATCCAGATGGAACAGGTAGTAGTGGTCGGCTATGGTAAACAGAAGCAACCTACCGTAACAGGTTCTGTCAGTGTGGTAACAGGGAAAGATCTGGTGCAGACCCCCGTCGCTAATGTCAGCAATATGCTGGTCGGTATGGCTCCCGGTATAACAGGTATACAGAACAGCGGTGAGCCTGGACAAAATGCGACAACTTTGCGTATCCGCGGGATATCCACTTTGAATGGTGCCAATCCGCTCGTCGTCATTGACGGGGTACAACAGCCTGCTGAAAATCCGTTTACCATGTTGAATGCCATCGATGCAAACGATATCGAGAACGTCAGTATCTTAAAGGATGCCTCGGCGACAGCAGTATATGGTATTCGTGGGGCCAATGGTGTGATTATCGTGAGCACTAAGCGCGGCCGCTCGGGCAGACCTGCCTTTAGTTTTTCGGCAAATACTGGCTTTACGCGGGCCACGTCCCTTATGGCGATGACCAATTCGCACGATTTTGCATCCAGTAGAAATGAATCGATCCGCAAACTCGATGCTTCAGGAAACGGTTCGTATAATAATATGTTGTTTTCGGAAGATGAGCTTTGGAAGTTTAAAAACAACCGCGATTATACAGCAGCAGAAATTGCAGCCATGCCACTCAACGAGCAACAGAAGCAACAGCTGCAAAACAGTCCGGCACTGTATTACACCAGTCACGATTGGTACAAAGAACTCTTCAATGGCACGGGACGTCAAAATCAATACAACTTAAATGTTTCGGGAGGCAGCGAACGATTTAAATATGCCAGTTCGATCGGATATTTTGATCAGACGAGTATTCTGAACTATACAAAAATAGCCGGAGCAGATGTGGATCCAAAATTCTCTAGATACACTTTCCGTAATAATTTCGATATTGAGGTGGTCAAAAATCTGGATATCAGTGTCAACATCAGCGGGCAATTCCTAAAGAATAAAATTGCCAACCCCAAGTCGGATAACTTTAGTAACGTGCAGGGATCTGACCTGGCATCGCGTTATCAGGCGATATTGCTCGACCTCAAACACGGGCCTTTTATTTCGCCCGGAATCGTTGATGGCCGCATCGTACTAAACTTTCTCGGAGCCGATGGTAGCCCAACGAACCCCATCGGGACGGTCAGAGGAGGAAATGGTGGTTTTCCAAGCCAGGTCATTAATCCGCTCAATCTCGTGACGCGCGGCTACGGCGTCACACAGGGAACCAACCTCAGTGCGCAGACGGTGCTGAAGCATAAAATGGACTATCTGACGCGTGGCCTTAAATCCCATTTCACGGTGGCCTATGACGATAATTATGCAAAAGGATATACCGTCACACCAGGTGTGCCGACTTATTCGGCTTACCGAAATCCGCAAAATCCGACAGAAATCGTATACATCGGGGGCATGGTGAGTACCGACAACAGTCTCACCGACTACCTGTTCAATTCCAGTTTTAGAAAAATGTATTATGAAGCTGGCGTAGACTATAACCGCGACTTTGGAAAGCATAATGTATCGGGTCTCGTGTTGGCGAATGCCCAAAAATACATTGATAACAACCTAGCCTTTAATACACCTTCGGGTTTGATGAGCTTAGTTGGGCGTGCGACCTATAACTATGCCGAACGCTATTTGGCCGAGGTGAATATGGCCTACAATGGGACCGAACAGTTTGCCCCTGGCCGACGTTTTGGCTTCTTTCCGGCCTTTTCGGCGGGCTGGATTATTTCCAAAGAGGCATTCTTGCAGGATAATAGCTTTTTGAGCTTTGCCAAGATCAGAGGATCCTATGGTGAGGTCGGTAATGATCAGATCGGTGCCATGCGCTACCTCTATCTGGCCAATTCATGGAACCTGGCGGATCAGAACAATGGTTATTATTTTGGAAGCACAGATGGATCGGCAACCAATCCGCATATTCCAGGAGCTATTGAAGCGTCGGTCGGAAATCCGCTGGTCACCTGGGAACGGGCAAAAAAGAGCAATGTGCAGCTTGATCTGAAATTTTTCCGCGATAAATTATCTTTTTCAGGTACTTATTTTAACGAGAAACGCTCCGACATCCTTGTCCAGCCGAGCATTATTCCGGCCAATCTCGGAGTTGCCGGTACGCCGGTTTCCAATGTCGGCCGCGTTAGTAACAGCGGCTGGGAGTTTGAATTGGGCTGGGACGATAAGTTGAGCGAAGATTTTACCTACTTCCTGAAAGGAAACTTCTCTTATGCACGGAATAAGATCGATTACATGGCCGAAGCTGCATTCCCATATCCTTGGATGAACCAAACGGGTTACATGATCGGTCAGCCAAAAGGATTAGTCGCTGATGGCTTTTACAACAATGCTGCCGACCTGGCTAACCGCCCGTACAATAGTTTTAGCAATCTGGTGGATGTTGGCGACCTGCGTTATAAGGATATTAATGGTGACGGTATTATCGATAACAACGATATGATCCCGATTGGCTATCCTTCTTTTCCGCTGATCTCGTACAACTTCCGTTTGGGGGTAACCTACAAAGGCTGGGACTTAAACACGCTATTTATCGGTACTGCAAAGGGATCTTATGATATCAGCAACACCTACTATGGAGGCAATCGTATCGTCGAGGAGGTCAATAATGGCAGATGGACGCAGGAAAAATATGAAAGTGGACAGGAAATCTTGTACCCGGCACTGAATGCTATTGACGGGGTTTCACAGGCCTCGAAAATAAGAAGTACATTCTGGCTGCGCTCAACAGACTTTTTGCGTTTGAAAAATGCTTCTGTAGGCTATACCGTCCGCGACAACAAACTCTTGCAGCGTGTAGGCCTGAGTTCGGTGCGGGTGTATGCCAGTGGCAATAACCTCGTTACCTGGACCAAGCTCGTGAAAGGGATAGATCCCGAGTCTACCAGCCAGAATAGCAATGGCTATATATTCCCGCTTGTGAGAACATACAACCTGGGTGTGAACATTTCATTTTAAAACTTACAGATATGATCAATACAATACAACGCTATTGGCAAAAGGCTTTGTTTGCTTCCATGTCCATGGTGATCTTGGGAAGCAGTATATCTTGCCAAAAAGATTTTTTGCAGGTTCCCCCGGGGGGAAGCCCTACCGTGGATACGGTTTTTAACCAGTCTTCTAACGCTTATAATGCGATTGCCGGCGCGTATTTCGCTTCGTTGCGCCAGGGACTGAATTGGAGCGGTTACTATTCACCAAGCACCGATGATCAGCTGGCGGGAAGTCAGGCGTTTTGGGTGCAGATTCCCGGCAGCGTGGCTGCGGTATCCATTCTTGGTGGCGGCTTTACGCCCAATTTTAATAGTCAGGATATGGGTTCCAATGGTGGTTATGGAAATGATGGCTACACCGACAACTTTCAGGCGATCCGCAAAGCGTATCTGGTGAAGGAAAATATTGGCCGCGTGCCTGATATGAGCGATGCGGATAAGAAAATTGTACAGGCTGAAATGCAGGCGCTGGTCGCTTACCGCTATACCCAAATGTTTATCATGTATGGTGGAGTGCCAATTATATCCAAAAGCTTTCCGCTTACTTCCTTAAACAATCTGGAAGAACTGGCCATCCAACGGGCTCCTTTAAAAAGCGTTTTGGATACCATCGTAAGCTGGTGTGATCAGTCTGCTGCGGTTCTGCCTTCGCGCTGGGCAGATAACTCGTTGGGGAGGATGACCAAGTCTGCAGCACTGGCGATTAAAGCAAAAGCGTTACTCTATGCAGCCCGTCCTTTATTCAACAGTGCAACACCTTATTTGCAGCTGGGTGCAAACAATGATCTGATTTGTTTTGGAAACAATGATCCACAACGTTGGAATGTGGCGCTAGCAGCCAGTGAAGCCCTGATCAAAGAAGCTGAGGGGGCAGGTGGACTGCATATCATCAATACGGGAAATCCATTGGACGACTATGGTACGGCTACCTCCACGCCGAGTAACCGGGAAATGATCTTAGCGTTCAAACAGCAGGTACCATCGTCTGGTGGTGCTGGTCCATACAATATTTTTAACGTGGTCAATTTCCATTATCAGGCCAATGGCGCGGTGTTGTCGAGCAGTATGCTGGAAAATTACTACAAGGCGGACGGTACTGAGCAGAACTGGCCAGGGGTAGGGCAGACGGCACCATTTTCTGAATACCTGACGAAATTTAAACAGATGGAGCCGCGTATGCGCGCTGATTTCAACGGTTGGGAAATGCAGGCCGATAACAACCCTGGCGATCCCATTTGGCATATGAACGAGCATTACAAGGATGTCAACCACTTCGGTGCTGGACAGCCCACAAAATTTTATTATAAAGCAGGACGTCGCGAATGGTTTGACTTTCCGATTTTCCGTCTGGCAGCTTATTATTTGAGTTCAGCAGAAGCGTATAACGAAATGGGGCAGCCTGTCGAAGCACTCAGCCGCCTCAATGTGATCCATCAGCGTGCAGGACTGCCAGCTGTCACCGAGACCAATAAAGATAAGCTGCGCAAAATTATCCAACGGGAATGGGCAATTGAGTTTATCCAGGAAAAATACCGATTTAACGACCTGAAACATTGGAAGGATAGTCAGATCGACAAGGGCATCATCGGTGGACCGATCCGTTTTCTGGTTTTTAATAATGGTGGCGATGCCTTGCCTTCTGGAAATACCAATTTTGGAAATGCCGTACGTTATAACGGCTTCTGGCATCCTAGACAATTGTTAAATCCTTTCCCACAAGGTGAGGTAAACAAAGGTTATCTGATCCAAAATCCGGGCTATTAATTATAAGATTGACCCTATTAGAAGACTTTAAACTATGAATACCTATTCGATGATAAAAAAGGCTACCGCCTTACTTTTTGCGGTTTGGTCGGGAAGCACTGCGCTGATGGCCCAGCAACCGGGCGAATGGATTGCCCCGGATTCCACCGGCAGTCAAAAAGTGAAAAATTATGCTACAGTAAGTGGACAGGAATTGGAAAAGATACCTGTGGCCAACTTAACGAATACCCTATATGGACGCCTGAACGGGCTGATGGTATCGCAGACCAATGGGCAGCCGGGGTATGACCAGGCTACACTCATGATGCGGGGAAGGGCAACTTACGATCAGGCCGCCATGGTGTGTTACGTCGATGGCTTCCAAGTGGATATATCGTTTTATTTTCAGTACCTTGCCGCCGGTGAGATCGCAAGTGTGACCATCTTGAAAGATCCGGTGAGTCTAGCCACATTTGGCATGAAAGGCGCCAATGGCGTGTTGTGGGTGACGACAAAACGGGCCAATACCGATACGTTTCGCATTGATGCGCAGGTAATATCTGGCATTCAGCAGGCTGTCAAGATCAGGAAGCCTTACGACGCTTATCAGTACGCCAATCTATACAATCAGGCCATCAGTAACGATGCCTATGCGCTCAATGGCAACCGCTTTCAATGGTCTCCGGTCTACAGCGATCAAGCCCTACAGCAGTACAAAGATGGATCCGGTACCAATGTGGACTGGCTCAACGAGTCGCTGCGAAATAACGGCCGCTACACCAATACCTATGTCAATATGCAGGGCGGCATGAAGGAGGTGGCTAAATATAACCTCTACCTGGATTATATGGATCAAACGGGACTCTTTAATATCCCGGGTGGCGCTGAAGCAAGCCGCAATACAGGCCTCAAAAGGTATAATCTACGCTCGAATGTGGACCTGAAGTTCTTTAAAATCTTTACTGGAAAGATTGATCTGGGCGGGCGTATCGAAAGTTATAGCCAGCCCTTTAGCAACAACACGTACGACAATGCGCAGAATTTTTGGAAGCGGCTGACGACTTACCCCAATAATATCTATCCCGTGCGCGATGCGCTGACAGGACAATGGTCGGGTAATGCACTTTATCCAAATAATCCGGTTGCGGAACTGAATGCCTTGGGTATGTATGCTTCGCATGACCGTACATTACAGGGAAACTTTAGCCTGCGCGAAGATCTGAGCTTCCTGACAGAAGGCTTGTACCTTGAACAGGCGGTTTCTTTTAACACCTGGTCGCGTGTGATCCAGAATAAAACCGCTACCTATGCCCGTTATTACGAAGGTAAACAGGCGACCGCCGATCAGAATACACCGATAGTTTTCGGAACCAACACCCCTTATGGGCAGTTGACCTGGCGGCAGTCCAACCTTTCGGCTGGATATAAAAGGCAGTTCGGTAAACATCATATTAACGCCGTGGTCAATTACTATGCAAGCGATATGATCCCCGATGCCAATGAGGATGCGTCAAAAATTGCTTACCACTATCAGCAGATTTCTGGAAGGGCATCTTATGCTTATCAGGAGAAATACTTCGCCGAACTCGGCTGGGGATACAGCGGATCGGATGCTTATGCACCGGGAAACCGCTGGAAATGGTATCCTGCAGCATCTTTAAGCTGGGTACTATCGGAAGAGGATTTCCTCAAAGATAATCCGGTGATCAACTATGCCAAGCTGCGCATCGCCGCGGGAAAGACCGGCAACGACCAGACACTGCAGGGGAGGTACCTCTATCAGCAGTATTATCGTTTCCTCCCTGGCAGTGTAACGGGCAACAATAGTCTGTCTTTTAATGGTGGACTGGGATTAGGCCGTCTGGCTACGCCAGATATTACCGCTGAGCAAAGCATGAAATACGAACTGGGACTGGATATGCGGCTACTTAAAAATATTGATTTTCAGGCGACTTGGTTTAGCGATCGCAGATCGGGCATTATCACACGAAACAACCTCGTAGCGGGCTACCTGGGCTATACAGGGGCAGATATGTTGCCGCTTCAGAATATAGGCAAAGTCAACAACCAGGGCATCGAGCTGGGACTAAGCTATCAGGAACAGATCGGAGCAATGCAGCTGAATGTAGGGATGATGGCGACTTATGCGAAAAATAAGATCGTATATCAGGCCGAGATACCTAATAAAAATGCCTTCTCCAATACAACTGGGCGTGCTATCGGTACACCCATGGGGCTGGTGGCGGACGGCTTCTACCAATTTGAGGATTTTAACGCCGATGGCAGCCTGAAAGATGGACTCGCCAAACCGGGCTTTGGTCCGGTGCAACCGGGGGATCTGAAATACAAAGATCTGGACCAGAATGGCTTTGTCGATCAAAGCGATTTGACAGCTATTGGCAAACCGGCCTATCCTAAATGGTATTATGCATTCAACCTGGGCCTAGCGTACAAAGGCATTGATCTATCGGCTTTATTTCAAGGAGCAGCAGGTATGGATATTAATTTATTGGGCGCCGCTTACAATCAGGTGGTCCCTTTTGTGGGAAACACGACAATTTATCCCATTGCCGGAAATGCTTGGGCTTATTATCCAACGGAAGGCATTGATACCCGCAACAGCGCAACTTTTCCGCGGTTAACGACGCAGACCAATGCGAACAACTATACCAATTCAACCTTCTGGATGAAAAATGCCGACTTCCTCAAACTGAGATCACTGCAGGTCGGATATACCTTGCCATCTGCTGTATCGGAAAAAATGCACCTACAGAAATTTAGGGTATTTCTGACTGCTGTTAACCCGTTCGTCTGGTCTTCATTCTACCGGAAATACAAAATGGACCCAGAGACACCTGCAGGCTATCCGGCACTGAAATCTTATAATTTAGGAATTTCGTTTACCTTTTAACTGTTTATCCCATGTATTTACATGATCATATAACTACCAAAATAGCGATTGCTATAACAGCGCTTAGCCTGTCGGGCTGTGGGAAATCATTTTTGGATACGCGTCTCGACACGCAGCCTACCGAGCATAATATTGATGGCAACTACGCCAGTCTGATGCAGCTGGCCAATACGCCCTATGCCTATTTGTCCCAACGCAACGAGTTTGCGGCTCTGGACGGAAACCTCTTTGCTGCGGCTACCGATGAAGCCCGGCAAACCAATACTATAGGTGACGTTTATCTGTTCAATAATGGCAATTGGGGCGCTTTTAATAATCCCGACGATCGTTACAACATGTACTACTCGGGCATCTATGCCGCTAATTATTTTTTGGAATACCTCGAAAAAAAAGGAGGTGATTACAAGGCCCTGCTGGCGGTAAACCGCGATACCATCACGGTTGAATCAAGGACCAACTACCTCAAAGATGTGGCTTCCATGGGCTGGTCTATTGCCGAAGCGCATGTATTGCGGGGCTACTACTATTTTGAGCTGATCAAGCGTTATGGTGGTGTACCACTGTTGACCAAAACGTTCAACGTGAATGAAAAACCAGCGATTGCAGCTTCGTCATTTGAGGATGTGGTAGAATTTATTGTGACATCTGTCGATAGCCACGTAAAAGATCTGCAACCAAATTGGAAAACTTCGCAATTTACGAACCAGGACGGGCGTTTTAATCAGGGCGCAGCGCTCATGCTGAAAGCGCGTGTTCTGCTCTATGCCGCCAGTCCTTTGCATAATCCTGGCAATGATATCACCAAATGGCAACGTGCTGCAAAGGCCGCTGCGGAAGCGCTACAGTTTGCCGATCGTATGGACGATGCAGGTGGAAGAAACGGGCTTGACAATAACTACAGAAATTACTTTCTCGGCAACAATATGCTTAACAGTGCCGAAACGATTATGGCCATCCGCTACACGGCAAGCAACGATCTGGAGCGTGCAAACTATCCGATTGCTACACCTGGTGGATTAAGTGGAATCACACCGACGGAGAATTTGGTGTCAGCCTACGAGAAACTGGATAATTATTCAGCAAATAACCCGTATGACAAGAGAGATCCACGTCTCGGCTATACAGTCGTGGTGAATGGAAGCGAATGGAACAGCCGTATCATTGATCAGACGGCTGGTGGATCCGATGATATGCGGAGGGCCAACGCCAGTAGGACGGGGTATTACCTGAAGAAGTTTGTAAACGACAATGTTAATCTGGTCAATAACGCCACCAATCCACACAATTGGCCGCTTTTCCGTTATGGCGATTTGTTGTTGATCTATGCCGAGGCGATGAATGAAGCCTATGGCCCTGATCAAGCCAATGGCTGGGGGCTGAGCGCAAGGGAAGCGATTAATAAATTAAGGGCTCGTCCGGGTGTCGATATGCCGGCCGTGCAGGCTAGCGGTAAAGCCGAATTGCGCACAGCGATCAAACATGAACGTCAGGTGGAGCTGGCCTTTGAAAATCATCGCTATTGGGATTTGATCCGTTGGGGCGATGCGGCCAACGTTTTGAATAAACCGATCTATGGCGTTACCATCGCAAAAACAGCTTCAGGCAACCTACAATATGGAACAAGACAGGTTCAGAATCGGGTTTTTATAGCACCCAAAATGAACTTCTATCCTTTTCCGCAAGCTGAAATCCATATCAGCGGCGGGACGCTGATTCAAAATCCAGGCTGGTAATAGAGATGCAAGCAAGCAAGCAAGCAAG
>DGIS01000034.1:6877-124229 GCA_002386525.1 Sphingobacterium sp. UBA4616 | reverse complement strand
GCAAGCAAGCAAGCAAGCAAGGTTATGGAAGTTTATTAACAAGTTGAAAAAATAAAAAGAGGAGTGAACAGATGAATCTACTCAATTATAAAAATAACATATACAGGATGTTCATTGCCTGGGCTATGGCCTTTACTTTTGCGGCCTGTCAAAAGGATGATTCGGCAAAAGAATATGGCGATTCGCTTATTTACATGCCGCAAAGCGTTAATTTTTCCATGGGATCAAATGCGATCTATCCCGTTCCGGGATCATCCAATGGGATCAGTCCAACGGGGATGAACTATATCGTCGATGAACAATCCAACAAAACAAAGATCCTATTAGGTGCATCCCTTTCGGGCACAGCGAAAGGCGCATTTAGCGTTGACGTTAAAGCGAATACAGATACCTTAGAGCAACTCTTAAAGCAAGGTACGCTTGGAACTGACTATAAAGCGCTGCCCGTGACAAAATATAGCTTGCCCAATCGGTTGGATGTGCCGGAGAATGGCGCTGCAACATTTTATCTTGAGGTGGACAACAGTGTTATTACAGATCCGGACAACTTTGGTAAACATTTGGTTGTAGCGGTGCAGATTGCCAATCCAAGCCGTTATACGCTGGATCAAAAACGGGCAACTACTTTGGTGGATATCAATATCGCAGGTCTGTTTCCGTCTGCAAATACAACATCGGAGATCAATGTGACGCCGGGTGCTACCATCACCATCTCTGGACAGAATCTCGACAAAGTAACGGCCTTGAAGTTTACTAATGGCGAAACAGCACTCTCTATTCTAGCACAGTCAGCTAACAGCTTACAGGTAAAGGTTCCGGAGATGGAAGGTATTTCGCGCTCAACCATCGACCTGGTGACACCTTTTGGAACAACAAAAAGTGCATTCGAACTGGTCAATTTAAATCTTGCACTGCAGGTATTTACAGATGCTTATGGCGCGAATACCGGAGCCAATAAAGATGGCGACGATTATGGATCTAGTCAATCAATATCCGCCAGTGTCTTTAAGCGGGGAACGTCTTCTTTGGCAATTAAATATGCGGCAAATAATTACTCGCCCGGCGGACTGGTCAATACGGTGGGCTTTGAAGACAAAGGCTATAACTACATTACTTTCTGGGCGAAAGGAACGACTTCTGGTGCTGGCAATGAAGGCATACAAATGGCTTTAATGGGTGACGGAATGCCGGATGGCTATGGAAATGATTTTGCCGGAGTAGGCATTATCGTGACGAACGAATGGACCTATTATAAAATTCCAATCGGCAAAGGTTCCGGTAGGCCAATGTGGAGTAAAGGAACGACCTTCCGAAAATTTGGCTGGCGATTGAATAACTGGAATGTACCGCAGGATGAAACGATCTATTTTGATGACATTCTATTTGTAAAATAAAAATTAACGCATAAAAATTATATCATAATGATGGCTAAAAAATCATATCTATTGCTCATAACACTGTGTTTTTACTTGTGCTGCTGCTCAAAAAACAATGCCGAAATTATTAACGGATCTGCTGAGATTCAATCTTTGGATGCGGCATTTATGCAAGTGTCAAAAGCAGCGGTTGCAGGATCTACGTACGAGGCAGAGGTCTATCTTCCTTATGCTGGTGGTAATGGGGCAGCCTTTGAAAATGGAGCGTCCATCGCCTCAACCGGTGTGTTGGGGTTGACGGCGACCTTGCAGCAAGGGCGTTTGGAAAAAGGCTATGGTTCATTGCTGTATAAAATAAGTGGTGTCCCGGCACAGGCGGGGACGGCATCTTTTGCTTTAACTTTTGGTGGTAAATCGAGTGTTGTTGCGCTCGAAGTCAATCAGAAAACTGATGCAAGCTTGTTTTATTGGGGCTTTTTTGATGATTCAGGAACGCCAATGACGTTTTACAATGGGTTTGGCAAAAAGCCGAGCATGACCATGATGTTCAATGGCTGGAACGCCGATGGAGCACGCGAGTTTCCATCTCTATTTTGTCAGGAAGCATCGGCTGCGGGCTATGTACCGCACGTAACCTGGGAGCCCATGATGGGACTCGATGAATTGATGTCAGGGAAATATGATAACGACATCAAACGCTACGGGGAAGCGTTGGCCAAATTTGGTAAGCCAGTCGTGTTGCGATTTGCGCATGAATTTAATGGGGACTGGTATCCCTGGAGCATGCAGAATGATCAGGTGGTACCCGTAGCTACTTATATCAAAGCCTTTCGCTATGTGCACGATAAGGTACGTGCGGCGGGTGGAACAAATGCACGTTGGGTGTGGGCACCCAATAACGGCAATGGTAATAAAAATCCGCAAACGGTAGAATCTTATTATCCAGGGGATGAGTATGTGGATCTCATCGGTATGGATGGATACAACTTTGGGACCTCCCAGAGCTGGTCTTCCTGGCAGTCCTTTGCACAGGTTTTTGGTCCACTTTATAATAAGTTAACTACTGCTTTCCCCAAAAAACCAATTTTTATTGCTGAAATGGGCTGTTCATCGACAGGCGGTGATAAAGCCGCGTGGATCAAAGATATGTTTGTCCAGCTGGAAACGCAGTTCCCAAAAATAAAAAGTTTTGTATGGTTTAATATCAACAAGGAGACAGACTGGCGCTTTACCATTGCACAGGATGCGATAGATGCTTTTAAAAACGGTTTAAGTAATCCTAGGGTAGGGGAAGATCCAACACTGGGTGGTGTGATCCAGTAATGAATTGACATCAATAGGAATTACGATGAATGTATTTATTTTATTTAAAACGTTCGATCAGCGGGAACAGTTCAGGTCTTGACAGGTTGATCGATTTGAGTTCCTATTCGAAAGGCAGCCTATCATCTACAGATAGGCTGTTTTTGGTTTTGAAATTAGTGCGGACTGCATTTAATTTATTTCTTTGAAAACGATTGAACGACGGGAAATGTTTATTGCTTGACATCGATTCGGTCTATGGTAGACGCTGCCCAATGTGGCGGATTTCCCTATGTCTATCTATTAAAGCGGATTTCCTCATAATGGATAGTCCGCTTTTTTTCAAACTGGATACTTCTTTTTTTAGCATGGAAAAACAATTCCACTAAGATAGCTGTACTCTTTAAAATTTAAAAGATGAAGGATAAATCGCAAATGCAAAAAATTGCACGGTATGGTTTAGGTGCATTTTTAGTTGTGGCGGGAATTGGACACCTGACATTTTCTCGCAAAGAATTTCGGGCACAAGTGCCGGATTGGGTGCCGATCTCCAAAGACGACACCGTTGTATATTCTGGCTACGCTGAGATTGCCCTGGGGGCAGCATTGATACTGGCGCCTGCTAAACAGCGGTCGAAGGTTGGGAAAATTGCTGCTGCTTTTTTTGCGGCAGTATTTCCTGGAAATATTGCACAATATACCGATCGCCGCGATGGATTTGGTCTGGATACGGACGGTAAACGCCTAGCACGCTTGTTTTTTCAGCCAGTGCTGGTAGCATGGGCATTAAAAAGCACAAGTGATACATAAATTCGAACAGTATACTAGGATAACTGTTTACAGAGTGCCCTCTGCTTAAGGGGGGGATTAATCTTAAATGCATAAAGGTTGCCGGAGTTATTCCAGGCAACCTTTATTTTTTGTAATCTATTGCACGACAATTTGACTTGCATAGATCCTGCTTTTAAACGTATTTGATCGATAATAAAACTTTCCTAATTCCGAATTTCTCTTCGCATAAAAATGAAATAGGACCAGGCAAAGCAGATCATCATGGCTGCTGTAAGCCCACTGATCTGCGGCCATACCATCAGGAAACTCTCGCGAAAGGAAAGTGGTGCGGGAATGGCGCCAACCATCTGTTCCATGGCGATGGGGCCAAGGCTGCGTACCGATGGCATTAATAAGGTTGTAGTGGCATCGGTGTAAAGCTGGCTGGGCGATAGGCGGAGCAGATTAAGAATGAGTTCGTTGTAGCTCAGGTATTCCTGCTCTGAAATGTAATTGGGATTGGGTAAAAATGGCCGTATGGCCAAGTTGACCAAAATCGGAAAAAATACCGTAAAAAATAGCCAGATGCCGATGGCTGTCAACGCTGAAGTTGCCGGCTGCCTAAAACGAATGGAAAGTAATATCGACAGACTGAGCCAGAAGGCAACGTATAGTATGCTGATCAGGGTGAATCCTAAGATGCGCAGGAGTTCCTGTGGTTCTATCCGCACACCTGTGCCGATTAGTCCTCCCCCGATCATGAGCAATACCAGTGCGGTAAATAGGGTGCTCACAACAATCAGCGGAGCAAGAAACTTGGAAATTAAAAGGCTGTCGCGATAGATCGGCTGTGCCACAAGTCGTGTTAAAGTGCCGCTGTTATACTCGGCATTAATGGCATCAAAGCCAAGGGCTATACCCAATAGGGGAGCCAAAAAATTCAGAAACACATGGAATGGAGGGATCGAGTTATCCGTAGTTGTAAGCAGCTTGAGGTAAAGGAATGACTGGTCGGGATCTTTCATATTACCGACAGCTTCTTTAAGTCCTGAAGATGAAACATACAGGGATGCGCCAAATGTCAGTACAATCAGCAGGATCAGCACGATAAAGCGCCAGCTGCGGATATGTGTGGCAACCTCCTTATTGATCAATACATTCATCATTTTTATAATTTACTATTTTCGAAATACGTATGATAGATTTGGTCAAGCGCATAATCATTGCGCTGTACAGAAACAATTGCAGCGCCATGCTGTACCAGGATGCGGACGGCATCGGCGGTGTTGTCTTTTTCTGATTTCAACTTAATACTGTCGCCGTCTAAAGAAAGAGTCCGAAGCCCGGGGAGTTCTTTGAGCGCCGACTCAAAGCGTTTACTGTCGCCACTATTTTCGAGCATGATAACTGTACTGACGCCTTCTTGTTGCTGGAGGTTGTTGGCCAAGCTGTCGATGGAACCTTCGACCAACAGTTTACCGCCTACAAAGATACCCACTCGATCGCAGACGCGTTGTACTTGATGAAGATGGTGCGAAGAGAGCAGTACGGTAAGGTTCTGCTCTTTGCTGAGCTGTTTGATCAGTTCCAAAAATTCGTCCACACCTTTGGGGTCAATACCCAGAGTCGGCTCGTCGAGGATAGCAACGGCGGGTGCTTTGATGAGCACTTCAGCCAGGCCGAGTCGCTGTTTCATTCCACGCGAAAAGGCAGCGGTTTTTTTGTGCATTTCGTTTGCCAAGCCCACTGTTTGGAGCATTTCCTGCGACTTTTTGCGCGCTTGAGCTCTTGGTAGCCCATTGAGTTCCGCGATAAAACTTAAGTTTTCCAAAGCGGTCATTTCGGGATAAAAACCCACATTGTCGGGCAGGTAGCCTACCTTTCTTTTGACAGCGATGGGATTTCTTGTGGCATCATGTCCGCAGACGTAGGCTGTACCAGAGCTCGGCTCGGTAAGTCCGAGCATCATTAAGATACTTGTCGTTTTACCTGCTCCGTTGGGCCCTAGAAGTCCAAAGATTTCACCCGGATAAATCTTTAGGTCCAAAGCGTCCACTGCTTTCGTTTTGCCATAGCTCTTTGTCAAACTTGACAGTTGAATAATAGGATCCTTCATGTTGAGAGTCTTTGGGATTATCAAATCAGGATTTATCTTCTTCCATATTTTCGGATGAGATAATATATCAGTCCTATTGCTATGAAGATGACCAATAGTCCGATCCAGCCAGAAAGTAGCGAAGTTTTAACAATAATGCGAAACGAAAGATCTGTAGTGCTGTTGGCAGACTTGACATCGAATTTAGCAGCATAATCACCAGCGATTGTTTTATCCGGAACTTTAAGATTTACTTTGACATCAACTGATTTTCCCGCTTCAAGTTGCTTGATTGTAGCTGGTGTGAATGTGGCTTCCCAGCGGGTGGGCAGTTGCGATCCCAGTTCCAAGGTGTTGAGGGGAAGTGTTCCTGTGTTTTTAAGTTGCAGGACAATTTCTTTGTTACTGCCTGATACGACTTCATCACTGAGCCTGCCGGTAGGTGTAGTCATCTCCAGCGCATAAGATCCTTTTACGACAGCTTCCAATTCCAGTTGGAAATTGTCTATCGGTGAAGTTGCTTTAAGAGGAATTTTATATTTATCGGGTTTAGCGGTAATTGGGCAACTAATTTCGATGCCGATTTCTTGCGTTTTGCCCGGTTGCATCTGAATAGAGGTTACGAGCGATCCATCTACGCGATAGCTGATCTGCCAACCTTGCGGTAGCTGTGCATCTAAGTTGTAAATAAGGGTCTGGCTACTTGCGTTGGTTAACGTGGTGTTGTAGCGGAATGGCTCATTGCTGGGAGCTTCGATATTGAGCAACCTTGCTTCGAAGCGTGATTTGCTGGGAGCGGCTACCTGCGCTGAGAGGTAAAAACTGTTTGCAAGCACCACAAGTGCAGCAAGAAAAGGCCTGAAAGATAGACTTGGGCGTTGGTTTGTAATTAGTAATTTTGTAAACATGATCCAATAACTAAAATTTATGTTTTAAGATAGAATAATAGCTTTCAAAAAATGCCGGTTCGGATTCCTGTGATTTCTTGAGGAAAAAACCGTGGCCAAATTATAAATCGATTGGAAGAAAATCAAGTTTTCCTTAAAAATTTATTGTAAAAAATATGTTTGAATCCAACTGTGCTATTCCAGATTCAATGCGCGAAAAGCTTTTTTGATAATTGCTTTGGTGTTGTCTGCAAGTTCGTCCAAGGTACAATTGATGGACCGAACCGGAATTTGTATGCCCGCTTCTTCATGGAGTAACAGGTCGATGCGCAACAATCTGTTCGGTGAATGTTCGGTCGAACCGAGCAATTCATTGAAGAGTTCGTCGACAATTTTGGGGCAATTGCCGAGGTCAAAAGTAGCAAGCTTAATGTAACTATCCTTGCAGGGAATATGCACTTCAATGCTATAATTGTTCAATCTTTTCATGATTTCGGTAAGTTTGGAAAACAAAGAAGTTGGTCCCCGTTCTGGAGACCAACAGCATACTAGTTGGTATTATAGGACTTAGGATATGTAAATTGTTCGAGGTTCCTTTTGTTTGGCTTCCTCTTTTTTTGGAATTGTCAGTTTGAGCATACCATTTTCATAATGAGCCTCGATGTTATCCTGATCCACCACATCTTTTGGCAATTCGAAACTCCGTTGGAAAGATTGATAGCTGAATTCCCGACGCGTATAATTGTCTTTTTGTTCTTCATGCTGCTCTTCCTTGGCGGAGGAAATGGTTAGAAGATTGCCATCAAGCGTAATTTTAAAATCCTCTTTGGCCATTCCTGGTGCTGCCACTTCAACTTCAAAGTTGTCGCCATTTTCCTTGATGTTTACTGCTGGGACCGTGGTGCTGGTAGGCGAGTAGTTTTTGTTGCCCCAGTTTAAAAGTTCACGGTTAAAATCATCAAACATGGGCGAGAACATCGATAAATTGTTCCAGTTTCTTTTTGCTAATTTCATGATAAACCTCCTTTTAATTAAGTGAAAACAACTTATTAAAATTAAAATTTTCAGCCGGCCGACTGTATCCGAACAATTGCAAAAAAAATACCATGGTGAAAAAGCTGAAATTTTTTCATGAAAACTGAAATTTTTGCATTTTTACTGACAAAATTTAGGTAAGAGTTGTCCGTTTAAATAATTATATTCGCGTCAAAGAGATCAAGTAACTAACCTGAAGATCGAATAAACCGCATGGAAGAAAAGAAATTAAATGAATTGACCAATGAAGAGTTGTTGGTTCTCAAAAAGAAATCCAAATCCACTAAAGTAATCAATGCTTCGATCATTGGATTTTGTGTGGGTATCGCTGGGTATAGCCTGTTCGTTGCCGGAATTACATGGCCGACGATTTTTCCACTGGTATTGGCTGTAATTGCCTATAAATATCTTGGTAAAAATGAAAAAGCTTTGGATGCAGAATTGAAATCCAGAAATCTCAGTTAGAAAAAAGGAAAACGATTACCGTTTCGCTGTTGTTTAATTTTTAAAAACAACAGCTATGAGAAGAGAACAAATAGAGGCATGGATTGCGCAGGGCTACAATGTATTGGATCATCATAAACCTAAAGTTGTGGAGGGTGATATCTGGGCGTATCTCAATCAATGCGATGGGCAAGGTACCGATGTATATGCACTTTCTGAACTGCAAAAATGGTCGGACGGCGAGCTTGCACAGATGGAACTGAAAAAATATGTCGATCACTGTGGGCAGCTGGGCGAGAAGTTGTTTCTTCGTAATGAAGCAATCCGAAATAAAGAATTCGATAAATATGAGGCCTTTTTGAAATTGTTTTTTGCTGATAGTGCTGAAAAAGACATGGAGGAGGTCAAGTTTCTGGCTGATCGTATAAAACGGGTGAGTAAAGAAGAAATGGAAAAATGGGTGGTGTCAAATTATGTAAACGTGCTGCTATCTGATCTCCATTATCTGGACTATGGCGCTATTATCAACGGCATGGTGCTTCCTTCAGAAGAGGTTTTTATGTATACAGAAAATGGTCTCAATGAAACCATAGATTGCCACGTAACTCCCATGGAGTATTTCTCCCATACTGATCATGAAGATTACTGGATCAATCCAATTGTAAAGAAAGCATTATAGCTATGTATTATAAGAATTAAAATAAATTATATATCTGCTGGTATGTGACATCGTTATTCTTGTAAAGTGATGGCGTGCTGAAATTGACAGAGCTATAGCGCTAGATAATGTGCCGCTGCTCGGCAGCTACCGCCAATGTATGCTGCAAGTCTACAACCGCTCCGATGACGATAATTGCCGGATGCCCCATGTTATGTACTTTGCTTATCATGACAAGATCCTTGACTTTGCAGCATACTTGTTTTTGCTGTGGCAAGCTCGCATGCTGTATAATGGCAGCTGGTGTTTCCCCTTTTCCGTATAGTACGTAGGTGCGTGCGATTTCGTCGAGCTTACGCATTCCCATATAAATGACTACGGTCGATCTGCTTTGAACGGCGAGCGGCAGATCGGCAGAAAGTGTTCCATCTTTTTTCATACCCGTCAATGCCCATACCCCTTCACTTACACCACGGTGTGTTAGCGGAATGTCGTTGAGTCCAGCGCCTTGCATGCTGCTGATGCCCGGAATGTAGCTGATGTTAATAGATCGGTGTTGTACGGTGAGCCATTCTTCAAAACCACGTCCAAAAAGATAGGGATCTCCGCCCTTAAGTCGTACCACTCTTTCGAATTTGCTACAATAATATAAGATAAGTTCATTTATATCCTGCTGTGGGACGTATTTTCCATATGGATGTTTTCCAACATAGTGTTTTTTACAGTTTTTGTCTGCTATTTGTAGGATTTCCCTATTAATTAGGTTGTCATATAAGAGTACTTGAGCATTTTTTATCGCTTTATAAGCTTTTATTGTCAATAATTCTGGATCTCCAGGTCCGGAACCTACTATAAATAGGGTTTTTTGCTTTAAATTCTCCATTTTATTTATTTTTCAATCGTTTATATCTATAAAAATAATAAATAATATGATAAAAATCATGTTTTAATGTATTTTTAATGTGTTTTTTATGAAAAAGTGTTATAAAAATCATATTTATTTTGATTTTTTAATTTTTTATTCCATAAATTAGTCTTGTTGAAACTATAAATTGATTTTTATACAATAAAAACAGGATCATGGATAAAAAAAAGGTTGTTATTGTCGGAAATGGGATGGTCGGTAATAAGATTTGTGAAAAATTAAAGCAGAAATCGAATGATTTAGATATCGTTGTCTTCTCGGAAGAGCAAATTCGAGCCTATGATCGTGTGCATTTGACTGATTATTTTAAATATTCTTCAGTTACTGAACTTTTTTTGTTGAAAAATGAGTGGTACACTGAAAATAATATAGAAATCCATCTAGGTGATCCCGTTGTCGGTATAAATGTTATAGAAAAAGAAGTTGCATCTCTAAAGGGGATTACCGTGAAATATGATTATTTAGTTTTTGCAACAGGTTCTGCACCTTTTGTTCCTCCAATACCTGGTATCGACAAAGAAGGTGTATTCCTCTACCGTACAATTGAAGACCTGGAATTGATTAAAGCATATGCGGCTAAAGTCAAGACAGGCACAGTTATGGGTGGGGGACTTTTAGGACTGGAAGCGGCTAAAGCATTGGTAGACCTTGGTCTTAAAGAAACGGCTGTGATTGAATTTGCCCCGCGTCTGATGCCCCGTCAGATTGACGATAATGCCAGTAAACTTTTGCAGCATAAGTTAGCAGCATTGGGTTTGACTTGCCTCTTGCAAAAATCCACAAGCCAGCTGTTGGGTGATCATCATCTCACTGGAATCGCTTTTAACGACGGGACCTCGCTGGAGACAGATCTATTGGTAATATCTGCTGGTATACGTCCTCGTGATGAGCTTGCCAAGAAAATAGGCCTTGCGGTCGGCGAGCGCGGCGGAATACGAGTTAACGCACAGATGCAGACCTCGGATCCTGCGATTTATGCAATCGGCGAATGTGCCTTGGTGGAAGATATGGTCTATGGACTGGTTGCACCGGGTTATGAGATGGCTGAAATTGCGGCGGCTCATATCGTAGGTGATATCAAATCCTTTAAGGGGTTTGATATGAGTACCAAGCTAAAATTGATGGGAGTTGATGTAGCGAGTTTCGGAGATCCTTTTATCAGCGAACCTTATGCGCATACGATCGTACTGGAGGATCGCAATAAGGGGATTTATAAGCGGTTGAATATCAGTACAGACGGCACGCGCCTACTGGGCGGGATACTCGTCGGAGAAGCTGCAAGTTATAACATGTTGCTTCAGACGGTTAATAATAGTTTGCCATTGGCAGAACACCCAGAACTTCTCCTTTTTGGGCAACAGCGTGACAGTAAAGCGCCTTCTTCTGGTCTGGAAGCTCTTCCGGATGATGCATTGATCTGCAGTTGCGAAGGTGTCACCAAAGCCGCAATCTGCAATGCGGTGGCCACAGGAGATTGTGAAAATGCGGATGCAGTAAAGAAATGTACCAGAGCGGGGTCGGGATGTGGAGGTTGTGTGCCTATGGTCAAAGACCTGGTCAACTACACCATGAAACAGCAAGGAAAATATATTCGGAGTACCATCTGCGAGCATTTCGACCTGAGTCGCCAGGAACTTTATGATCTGATCAAGATCCACGAACTGAAAAGTTACGATCGGGTGTTGGATGCACTGGGACATGGGCATGGATGCGAAGTCTGTAAACCTTTAATCTCTTCCTTGCTTGCCAGTCTCTGGAATGAAATGATTTTGGGAAAGGGCAATGATGTGGCTCAGGACAGCAATGACCGTTACCTGGCCAACATACAGAAGGGCGGGACGTATTCAGTTGTTCCGCGTATTCCAGGAGGTGAAATTACCCCCGATAAACTGATTGTAATCGGGGAGGTGGCTAAGAAATACAATCTGTATACAAAAATTACTGGTGGACAGCGCATCGACTTATTTGGTGCACATCTCAATGATTTGCCCTTTATCTGGGAAGAGCTCATTACTGCAGGTTTTGAGAGTGGACATGCTTATGGTAAGGCGCTTCGGACCGTTAAAAGCTGCGTTGGAAGTACCTGGTGTAGGTTTGGGCTGCACGACAGCGTTTCTTTTGCGATACGGATAGAGGAACGTTACCGTGGGCTCCGCGCGCCACACAAGATTAAGTCAGCCGTTAGCGGCTGTATACGTGAGTGTGCCGAGGCTCAGAGTAAGGATTTTGGAATCATTGCGACCGAAAAAGGATGGAACCTCTATGTTTGCGGCAATGGCGGTAGTAAGCCGCAGCACGCGTTATTATTGGCATCGGATATTGATAGCGAAACGTGTATTCGTTATATAGACCGTTTTCTGATGTTCTATATCCGCACTGCAGACCCGCTGACGCGAACGGCTACCTGGCTCAACAAAATGGAAGGCGGAATAGATTATCTCAGGAATGTTGTGGTAGGGGATAGTCTGGGGATGGGTGATACGTGGGAGCAGGATATGCAGCTACTCGTCGACAGTTATCGCTGCGAATGGAAAGCAGCTGTAGAAGATCCTGAAATTCGAAAACGCTTTGTTCATTTTGTAAATGCACCTGATGAGAAGGACGATACTGTTCGCTTTGAAAGTTTTCGCGGACAGAAGAAAGCCGCCGATTGGAACATTAGGACTTATTAAATAGCGAATCGCTAAACTTTTTAATGAAATCATATGAGTACGAAAATTGACATGCAATGGCTGAAGGCTTGCCGGATAGAAGATGCCATTGAAAACGGTGGAGTCTGTCTTAAATTAAACAACGAGCAGGTCGCACTATTCTATTTCGCCCGTCGCAACGAGTGGTATGCTACACAGAATGAATGCCCGCACAAGCGGCAGATGATTTTAAGTCGCGGAATGCTGGGGTCTTTGGGAGAGACGCCTAAAGTCGCTTGTCCGTTTCATAAAAAAACCTTTGCCTTAGATACAGGTGAATGTCTTTCGGGAGACGAATGCGCAATAAAGACCTATCCGGTAAAGGTGGAGAACGGGAGTGTGTTTATCGGAATGACCGCTTAGGTAAAAAAAAGTTAATCGAAAATCTTATTAAACAAAATACGATGGATTATATCAGCCCCAAAGAGGTAGCAAGTGCGATGATGAACACCGCTATCTACAAATCTTCGCTTCCGATCAAAGACCTCTTGATACGGGGAGCGCTGTCAGGTGCCTTACTGGCAATTTCTGTTACTCTTGCCCTATTGGCTACTTCCCAGACCGGGTTGGGTTTAGTTGGTGCATTTGTTTTTCCAGTAGGATTTGTGATTATTGTCATCCTCGGTCTCGAACTGGTGACGGGAAGCTTTTCTTTGGTACCATTGGCGTGGTTTGAAGGAAAGATCAATTTTAAAGCGATGGTCTCAAATCTTTTCTGGGTTTTTCTAGGTAATTTACTGGGTAGTGTACTCTTTGCGATTTTGTTTTGGGCTGCGAGCACGGAGACTGGTCAATTGAGCCAGCTTGGAAACATCGAACATAGTCTGATGCTAATCAGTGAAAAGAAAACACTTGGATACAGCGCCCATGGTGCTGCGGGTTTGTTTTCGGCTTTTGTCAAAGCCATTCTATGTAATTGGATGGTGTGTATGGGTGTGGTGATGTCCATGACATCGAAGTCTACGCTTGGAAAGATATTGGCGGCGGGTATTCCGATCTTTATATTCTTTGCTTTAGGTTATGAGCATGCTGTGGTCAATATGTTTGTGATTCCCGCAGGAATGATGTTTGGAGCAAAAGTAACGATTTCCGACTGGTGGCTGTGCAATCAGCTGATTGTTACGGCTGGGAACATTGTCGGTGGACTGCTCTTTACTGGGATGGCCATTTATTACACGTATCATCAAAAAGAAAAAGTGTCGACTTCGCAAACTTAAATTTTATGGATCAAATGAAAAAACTGTTGACGGTATGCTTGCTGTTGATGATTAGCAGTCAGATGTATGGTCAGGAAAAAATAGTAAAAGGCAGTCTATTTGAAGGAATTGTTGTGGCAGGATATGCTGACCATGGTGCCTACATCAATTGTACGGGGCCAGCGTTGAAATATACATTCGCACCCAAGAGCTGCCTATTGGTCGGTTTATTGCCTAGCTTAAAGCTGAAAGAAGATCAGGTTGATCCGGGGAAGCCAAAGAACTCCTGGATCACGCCCTCTCTGGGATTTGGTTTAACAGCTGTATTCCGACATATTGCCATTCAGTTGCCAGCATTCTATACCGCAAAAACGAGTGCTGCTGATGGTAAATGGAGGTTGGGAGTCGGTATGGGGTATAAATTTTAAGGTGATGTATTTTTAAGGGAATATATGATTTGGGGAGTCGTTAGCCGTCATGGACGGTTTCGCTCCCCTATTTTTCTTCTGATAGATCCTGTAGAAGCTGGAGGTTTTTAATAAAAATATCTTTTTTGTCCATCATGATGGCTCCTAATTCGATAAGTTCGCTCAGTGTACGATATACGGTCTCGTACGTAGCGCCTACGTAGGAAGCTAAGTCTTTTTTGCTTAGGGATAACCCAATATATCCATCCTTATGTTCCTCGCTGAAAACACGGTGAAGTAACAATAGGCTCCAGGCAAGACGATTTTTAACAGCGAGCTGTGTCAGGCGGGTCATCTTTTGTTCAGAAAGATGTAGTTCGTCGGCAAAAAACAACATCAACCGGTAACTCAGCTCAGGATTTATGCGTAGTGTGGACAGGAAGAACGGCATTTCGACGAAGCAGAGCTGCGACACTTCCAGGGTTGTTGCAGAAATAGGGTACACAGTTTGTTCGGTACTGACCCCACGATGGCCAACGATATCCCCTTTTTTTGCAAATCGTACAATGGTTTCTTTATCCCCGAGATTGCGATGAACTTTGACAAGTCCCGACTGGATGAAATAAATTCCCCGAACGGATTCTCCTTCGGTGATAAACTGTTCACCTTTTTTTAATTTGATATTCTTCCGATGAAGGTCGATCTGTCCGAGCCAGTCTTGTAAGACATAACGGCACATGAGACAGGAGTGGTCGCAGGTATTTACTTTTTTCGATTTCATCAAAATCTAATTTGTATAGTGAGACGGTATTTTGTCGGTCCAAAGGTATTACCTATTCGTTTAAATTCCTATATTACCTTTTATAAAAAAAGGTATATAGGATGTTTTAAGGTCCGAATATATGGAATTCGATGAACAATTGCATCTGAATTTTAATTGGTGCGTTGTTAACACATTCATTTGAAATCAGCATTTATTGTTTTCTTCGGTTTAGTGTAAAGACCAATAGTATTATGAGGCTAAGGACTTATTTAATTTTTGTTGCTTTTTGTTGTATGTTGACGCTGTTTTTATCCTGTGGCTCCAAAGAGAAACAGCGGGAAAAGGAGTTACGGATTTTGTTCAGTCGCGAATTCGTTGATGAGCAGTATGGTCAAGAAAGTTACTTGAGTGATTCTTATAGAAATCATGCGGTTGATTTTTTTGCGGCCAAGAATGATACAGTTCCATTAGCGAAATGGGATATTCTTCTTGATGAAATGGATAAGTTAAAGCGGTACAGACCTGAAATGAATGATATGGGGCATAAACATAATTATTGCTCGAATCTAGAGATTGAGTTTTTTATCATGAAAAATCCTTATGTCAATTATGTTTGAATCCAGATAATAGAACTTTAAGGCTGAATTATTTGGTGTATGAGCCTTCTCCTGATCTGATTTCTTTTTTTTATCATTATATTTCGGCAGATTCGGCAGCTCTGGCTTCGAGTGGAAAAAGCAACTATGTGAAAAAAGTAATGTTTAATGATCGGAGTCTAAAGTGAACGCGGCGAACCAACACCAATGGATGCGCGGGAAGCGAATTGCTTAAAAAATAAGAAGTTATATAGTTATGGTGAAAAGAAGAGAGATAAAGATTTTACAACTGTTTACTGTTATTTTTTGTGTGTTGTTCTTGAGATGTAGCCATCATGTCGAAAAAAAGCTGGAGGCAGTAATTGATGATCCCAAAGACTTGGAACTGCCTCGGAACGTAGCTGATTCGCTTTGGCGTCGAGCAATTAATGCAGGAGATTTCAAGGCTTATAATGAAGTGTCCAATAATTATTGGCTTCTCTTAAAAATGCCTGAGTTATATTATTATGCCCAATTGATGGCAAATAGACACGAATGCCCAGAAGCTTATATGGATCTTTATGATATGTTTTCATGGGAAGAAACGATAAATGGAATCGAGCTTGCAGGCAAGGATAGTATTTCTAGGAATCAGTCCCTAATTTATGTGCTCGGGGCTTATGAGCTCGGCGAAGAAAGTGCGCTTTCTTATATTCATAAAGAGTTTGGACATCGTGTTCGACCTCCAAAATCGATTACCTATTTAAAGAAAATTCAAAAATTCTACGAAGAAAAAAAATGAGTGCGATGAGTTTCTGTTAGCCCACCTTAAACCGTTTGGGGTATTCGCCTGTGGTATCTAGGCTGAAAAAATCATCGAATTTTTCTTGAGGCGTATGGGCATAATAGTCGTTAATTAGCCCTAAAAATCCTTCGAGGTTAGGTGCAATAACATTCCGTTCATTGTCTTTATTCCAGTATTCAATCAATTGACCTGCCTGTCCCGTAAAGATTCCACCTAGATCATAGCAGATGTAACTTCCACCGCCGTTGTGCAATATAGGGATCCACCTTTCATTCCACCAGTTTTCGATTTCAAAGTCCATACCAATCATATTTGTCAGTTCCTGCGCTGTATCGAGCGCCTCTTCTAGTGGGATGAAAGTCGAATTGTTAACAAATGCTTCATAACTTGTATTGCGTTGCCCATTTTTCCAGCGATAGAACGCTTTAAGATCATGAGGTATCTCAATATCATATTTCTGTTCAAGGGCCCTAAACTCTTCTGCCGATAACGGGGATTGTAGATCGGTATACAGTTCAGGTCTTAGCTTTTGGATATAACTGTCTAATGTCGCTAGCGTCTGTTGCATAATCGTCGATTTTTGATGCATTCATAAAGTTAGTCATAATTGCCTGAGTATGCGAATTATCATGTGCGCTAAGGATCGTCAGAAAAGTTAAAAATGTTAATAATTATTTAATGGGAATTAGTGTAAATTTATGTCAGCAAAGAGCTGTAGCTATGTTCATCATTGGATAAAACGATAGCGGATGTTCAAGTGTTATTTATGCAGTTATCCTTTTTATAATTTACTGAATACGGATGAAAAAGATCGAACTAGTCCCACTTGTTGGGATTCAAATTGAAGGTATTGGTCCGGTTAATTTAGGTGCGGGCCGTGCTGAAGTTCAAAGTGTACTTGGTACTCCTTCAGATGCGCTGGACGACCAATATTATTATGATGAACTCGAATTGAGACTTGATTTTAATGATCGGGGAACATTGGAATTTATAGAAAGCATCAATGGACCCAATCCGGAAAAAACGGAGATCAGTATCTATGGTGTTAATCCATTTCAGGTGGAAGCTACTGAACTTGTAACGATCTTAACGGATAAAAACCAGGGTGAGGTCGACGACGCTGAAGCAGGATATTGCTATACATTTTTGAATAGCTCCGTTGGTGTCTGGCGACAGATGACCGAAGAGGATGTGCAGGAAGAGATCGAAGAAATCAAAGCCGATGGCGAATACGAAGATAATGCAGATATGCTATTGGAGGATCTTGAAAAATCAAAATTCTTTTGGACGATAGGCATTGGCTTAGCAGGCTATTATGCAGACTAAATTGAAGTAATTTATTGAAAAAATTGCCTAAACTCAACAGGACTCTGCTGGGTATTTTTTTTGAATACCTTACTGAACGATTGCGGATGCTCAAAGCCCAGCTCATAAGCAATCTCACTAATAGAGCGTGTACTTGTGCTTAGCCGCAATTTGGCGTACTCAATCATTTTATGCTGAATATGCTGTTGGGTATTTTGCTGTGTATAGATACGCAATAGGCTGCTGAGGTAGTTGGGCGATAAATTAAGCTGTTGTGCCAGAAAGCCGACCGTTGGAATCCCATGTTTCTGTAGCATATCCTGTCTGAACTGTGCAGTCAGCAACTGCTCAAATTTAGTGACCAGCTCCTGTGTGGATCGCTTTCGGGTAATAAATTGCCGTTCATAGAATCGCTCGGCATAAAGAAGTAGGCGCTCAATCTGTTTTAGAATCAGTTCGCGGCTGAATTTGTCAATGTTAGACTGATATTCCTTTTCAATATTCTGGAGAATGTCGACGATCACGGCTTCTTCTTTGTCGGAAAGAAAAAGCGCTTCATTGACTTGGTATTGGAAAAAATCGTACTGGTGAATATGTTTTGCCAATTCGCTGTTCCAGAGGAAATCGGGATGGATCAACAGGATCCATCCACTGGGTTGCGCCACTACTTCCTGATTGATTTCTACTTTTAAAAATTGTAAGGGTGATACAAAGGAAAGAATACCCGAATCAAAGTCATAGTGCTGCTGACCATAGTTAAATCGGGCATTCACATTTCGCTTTAAACCGATCGAATAAAAATGTTGTATCCAATTCAATTTGTTGTCATTAACAGGATAATGTACCTGACTATAGTCAACTAAGCTGATTAACGGATGTTCTGGCTTGGGCAGACCGCAAAAGCTGTGAAACTCCGATAAGGAATGAAAGCGAAATGTATTCTCCATATGTGTAAATTTACTTATTTTCTTTTATTGGCAGCTAATGTCCTTGTTGTAAACAAAGTGCTATGGATTATTTGGCCGATTCGTCAAAACCGGTTGATACTGTATAACTTTTCCACTTTTCAATCTCTGCTGTCAACATGTTGATTTTATTTTTTGCCAGTTCATACGCATCCTGGCCCAACAGAAAATGAACAGGAGGTTGTTCCAGTTTGCTCACCTCGATCAATAGCGTTGCAGCTTTTTGTGGATCGTTTACTTGGTTGCCATTGATCTCGTGCAGGTGCGTGGCTTCGCTTTCACGGGCGGTGATGTACGCTGCGATTGGATTGGCTGCGGTTTGTAAAGAACCTTCGGATAGAAAGTCGGTTCTGAAGTATCCCGGATATACTACAGTTGTATGTACACCAAAAGGTTCCATTTCGGTCGCCAGGGCTTCGCTAAAACCGGCTACTGCGAATTTTGTGGAACAGTACACACCAAAGGCTGGGTAATTACCAACCAGACCGCCGATCGAGGCTATATTGAAAATGTGTCCCGATTGCTGACCGCGCAGATGGGGGGCAATATGGCGTATGACATTTAGTGAGCCGAAAACATTGACCTCGAAGTTGCGGCGTGTTTCTGATTCGCTCAGTTCTTCAAGTGCGCCGGTCTGACCATAGCCAGCATTATTGACGAGCACATCAATTCTTCCGAAATAATCAACAGCCGAAAGTACTGCGCGGGCAACATCTTTGTCATTCGTAATGTCTACTTCTAGCGGTAAAAAATTTTCAACGTCACCAATTTCATTTTCCAATGCCTTTTTTGTCCGCGATGTGGCAACGACAAGGTAATCCTGAGCAAGCAGCTCTTTAACTAAACTAAGCCCTAATCCCTTAGAGGCACCAGTGACAAACCATACTTTTTGTGATTTCATGTGTTTCTATTTCTAAATAAAAGAATAGTACAAAGGTGGTGAATCGCCGTACGACAGATGTAGGCAGATCAACGAATGTTGTAGCCAGATCGGGGATAAGGTGTTTTTTCTTTAAAACAATTTTTGCTTTAGCGTGCTTTATTTAATAGTGATACTAATACTATCTAGACTGGTATATCAAAAGATGGTTAAACTCTAAAGACGTTAATATGTTACAGAAAAATGATGTTGCACCCGATTTTACCTTGTATGCAACACCGGACCAAAAAATTAAATTGTCGGAATTCAAAGGACACAATGTGATACTGGCATTTTATCCGGCAGACTGGAGTCCAGTGTGCAGTGATCAGATGGCCCTGTACAATGAAATGCTTAAGTATTTTAAGAAGTATGATGCCGAAATCATGGGCATTTCCGTTGACAGCAAGTGGTGTCATATGGCATTTGCAGAATCGCGTAAGCTTCATTTCCCGCTCTTAGCTGATTTTGAAGGCAAAGGTGAGGTTGCCAAGAAATATGGTGTTTACGACGAAGAAGAAGGCGAGTGCAAGCGCGCACTTTTTGTGATAGATAAGGACGGTGTTATTGCGTGGAGTTATTTATCGCCTACTGCTGTTAATCCAGGAGCTGACGGTATTATCGAGGCGTTGGAAAATCTTAAATCAAATTAACTATGTCATTAAAACCAAAAGTCAGCAGCGCTGACCATATACTAGGTAATGGTCAAGCCGATTTGACCATTGTTGAATATGGCGACTATCAATGCCCACATTGTGGAACAGCTCATCCTATCATAAAAGAAATGATGGCTGAACTCGGAAGTCAGATCCGGTTTGTCTTCCGCAATTTTCCGTTGTCAGAAATGCACCCTTATGCCAAATCCGCGGCGCTGGCAGCGGAAGCAGCTTCACTTCAGGGTAAATTTTGGGAAATGCATGATGCTATCTTTGAAAATCAAAATGCCCTCAATGACGAATGGCTCCTGGATATGGCCCAAAAGCTGGATTTAGACATGGATAAATTCAGATCGGCTCTAAAAGATGAGTCGTTATTAGACCGTGTGGAAGGAGATTTTGAAAGTGGTATGATGAGTGGAGTGAATGGGACGCCAACGTTTTTTGTCAATGGCCAGAAATTTGACGGCGGAGCGGAAGATCTGGTACACGTGTTGGGCGAAAGCTAAGTGTATCAAGTGACGGATTGCAATTCAATTATTAAATAACAGAAATAAGAAAGTAAAATTATTCATCATGGCAACATTCAAAGTTCAAGACGGAACAGAAATTTATTATAAGGACTGGGGTACAGGGCAACCGATCGTTTTTCATCACGGCTGGCCTTTATCTAGTGATGACTGGGATGCGCAACTAATGTATTTTCTTCAAAAAGGATACCGTGTGGTTGCGCACGATCGCCGTGGACACGGGCGTTCGACACAGACTGCGGACGGGAACGATATGGATACCTATGCATCAGATATTGCGCAGTTGGTAGCAGCATTGGATTTAAAAGACGCTATTCATATTGGCCATTCAACCGGTGGAGGCGAAGTGATTCGTTATCTAACCAATCACGGTACAGCGCGTGTTTCAAAAGCTGTGTTGATCAGCGCAGTTACGCCTACGATGGCTAAGAGCGCAACCAACCCCGATGGCGTGCCCATGGAAGTGTTTGACGAAATAAGATTGAATACTGCCACACGTAGGCAGCAATATTTTCAGGACTTTACCCTTGCTTTTTATGGCTATAATCGCGACGGAGCGGATGTGAAACAAGGTGTAATGGACAACTGGTGGCGACAAGGGATGATGGGGGGCATAAAAGCTCAATATGATTGTGTCAAAGCTTTTTCTGAAACCGATTTCACTGAGGAACTAAAAAATGTAGAAATTCCTGTACTCGTCCTGCATGGTGAGGATGACCAGATCGTGCCGATCGATATAACAGGTAGAAGAGCAGCGGAGCTGGTAAAAAACGGTACATTGATTACTTATCCCGGATTCCCACATGGAATGCCTACTACAGAATCAGAAACCATTAACAAAGATATCCTGGCTTTTATTCAAGAAAATTAAAGGAGTTTAATCTCCTGGCCAAAAGGCATGGATACAAACAGAAAGAACTGCTCACTAATGGGCAGTTCTTTCTGTTTGTATTAACCAAAAACTAAATTTATATGAAATAATTCCTTGCATACTCTGTTTAGCAGTTGATATTGGTGGTATTAATTAAATATTTATTAACATTACGGTAAATTATAAACCAAGTCAAAGTACCAACTTTGGTGCAAAATTCTAAACCAGATTAAAAATGCAAAAGACATTACTAATCAGTATGGCATTGAGTCTCTCGTATCCCACTTGGGCTAACGTAGAGCGTAATCATGTCAAATTGGCTAAAGAAACGCAAGATATTGCAGTTCAGTTTACCGTAAGAGGGGTGGTAAAAGGTAAAGACGGAACAGTCTTGTCCGGAGTCACTATCACGAATTTAACTAGCCAAAAAAACACTTCAACAAATGGTGCAGGTCAGTTTGTGATCGAAGCCAGTGTAGGGCAAAAACTCAAATTGACGGCCATAGGCTACAGTGAAAAGATCGTCAATGTGACAGGTGGGCAGATCGATATCAATATGGAATCCAAAGACACTGAGCTGGAAGAAGTCGTGGTGGTCGGTTATGGTACGCAGAAAAAAGTGAATCTTACCGGTGCTGTAGACCAGGTGGGTTCAGAAGCTTTTGAGGGACGCGTACTGGGCAATGCAAGTCAGATGCTTCAAGGGGTAATTCCCAACCTAAATGTAACCCCGGCTGATGGTAAACCCAATCGGGCGCCAAGTTTCAATATCCGTGGTACAACTTCTATTGGTCAGGGAGGGAGTGCACTTGTTCTTATCGATGGTGTCGAAGGGGACCTTTCCGCTATCAATCCCAATGATATCGAAAGTGTAACGACACTGAAGGATGCCGCTTCATCGGCAATCTATGGTTCCCGCGGGACGTTCGGGGTTGTACTTGTCACAACCAAACGTGCCAAGTCCGGAAAAACGTCTATTAACTATTCGGGAAGTGGCTCTTTTCAGAAACCGATCGCTTTACCCAAATTTGTGACGGATGGCTACGAATATGCTTCGCATTTCTTTACAGCCTATAATGCCTGGAACAATTATTCCTCTATTCCGAGCAAGCTCAACAAGACACAAATCTTTACAACGGATTGGCTGGAGGAATTTAAGAGAAGAAAAGAACAGGGAATTACGGAGCAGGTCACGGTGGATGATAAGGGCAATTATGTTTACTATGGTAATGAGGATTATTATGGCATGCTGATCAAGGACAATACCTTTGTCCAGGATCATAACCTCTCTATCAGCGGTAATTCCGAAAAAATGGATTACTATATTTCTGGCCGTGCTTACGATTATAACGGTATGTACCGCTATAATAGCGATAAATATAAGACCTATAATACACGTGCAAAAGCCGGACTTCAGGTGACAGACTGGTTGCGGATCAGCAATAACATCGATTTTAACTACGCCAAATACAGAGATCCTTCCACAGCGGGTGAAGGTGGTAATATCTGGCGTAATATTGCCGATGAAGGACACCCTTCTTCACCAATTTTTAATCCCGACGGATCAATGAGTTTCTCGGCAGCTTACACCGTAGGGGATTTCATCTACGGCAAAAACGGTACGAATACAGCCAATCAGGATCTCCGCAATACTACGTCTTTTGAAACCAAGTTTTTAAACAATACTTTCCGCGTAAAGGGGGATCTGACTTTCAGAAACCGTGATTTTAGTTCGGTAAGGGTTCGTGTGCCTGTCCCATATAGCACGCAGGAGGGAAAAATGCTGCGGTTGGAAACAAGCATGAATGATAATATTTATCAGGTAGACCAACGTTACCGTTACTTGTTCGGAAATCTTTACAGTGAATATGAACGTACAATAGGTGACCATTACTTTAAAGGTTTGCTCGGTTATAATTATGAGCAACGGACTTATAATTCAACCTATATCACCAAGACCGGTCTGCTTAATGACGACGTAGAAAATATCAACCTGGCGGTGGGGCAGAATACCACAGCAACGGCGGGATATAACAAATACCGCAATGTCGGTGTATTTATGCGGGCCAATTACATCTTCAAAGACCGTTATCTTTTTGAATTCAATGGCCGGTATGATGGTTCGTCCAAATTCCCGACCAACCAACGGTGGGGATTGTTCCCGTCTGCATCCGTAGGCTGGCGTATATCGGAAGAACCTTTCTTCCAAGTGGACAAAAAGGCGCTGTCCGACCTGAAGCTAAGGGCTTCGTATGGTTCTTTGGGTAATGGTAATGTGGATCCTTATTCCTATCTGGATATTTACGAAATTAAGATTATGGACCGGGTGCTAAATGGTCAGAAACCTGCCTATACCTCGGTGCCTAAAGTTATTCCGGATAACTTGACTTGGGAAACCGCGCGTACGGCCAATTTAGGTCTTGACCTATCTTCCTTAAATGGGAAATTAACCTTGACCGGAGATATCTATCAGCGCAAGACCCTCAATATGTATACCCTAGGTGTTGCATTGCCGGATATTTTTGGAGCGGAGTCACCAAAAGGGAACTATGCGGATATGACAACCAAAGGTTTTGAACTGAGCTTGACTTATAAGGATCGATTCGACCTTAATGGCAGTCCGTTTAACTGGTCTGTGCGTGGAACGCTGGCAGATTATAAATCCAACATAGACCGTTATGAGAATAAGGAAGGTTTAATCAAAGACGGTTCCTATTACGAAGGACAGCGGATTGGTGAGATCTGGGGTTATGTAACCCAGGGGTTATTCCAGAATCAGGCGGAGATTGATGGAGCAGCAAAACAAAAACTGATCAAATCGTCCAACAATGGAACAATCTATCCGGGAGATGTCCGTTTTACGGATCTCAATGGCGATGGTGTGATTGATTATGGAAACAATACGATCTACAGTCATGGTGATAGAACGGCCATCGGTAATGCCGATCCAAGGTATATCTATAGCTTTAACCTCAATTTGGATTGGAAGGGGATCTACTTTTCTTCATTTTTCCAGGGAGTAGGGAAGCAGAACTGGTATCCGAGCAATGAGTCGATTTTCTGGGGACAGTACAATAGACCTTATAACAATTTACCGGAATGGCATCTCAATAATTACTGGACAGCAGATAATCCGAATGGTTATTTCCCACGTTATGCCGGCTATAACGAGTCTATTAAAACAACACCCCAAACGAGGTACCTGCAAAATGTGGCCTATATTCGGATGAAAAACTTACAGATCGGGTACAGCTTTCCTAAGTCTGTGACAAACCGATTAAAAATCAGTAGTCTTCGTGCAGGCCTATCGGGTGAAAACCTATGGACCTGGTCGCCGCTTTACAAAAAGACGAAGGATCTCGATGTCGGCAACCTGGGCAAATCGGATCCTGAAATCGGGACAGGGTCCGGTGACGGATTTAATTATCCGATCATGAAGAGCATCAGTTTTAACTTATCTATTGGCTTATAGTTTTATATCAACATGAAAAGATTGTTTTATATACCTGTTGTTGCACTTTTGTTCAGTTCTTGCGAACTGAATGAGCTGCCAAAGGCAGGAGCTACCGAAGAAGATATCTTTGGTAGTGAAAGTGGATTAAAAAATTACAGTAACTCCTTCTATCGGAATATCACTTCGGGAAGTGACGCTTATAAGGGCGATGCAATGGCCGATTATTCGGCCGTAAACAGCCTAAATGATTTTATGGTCGGTGGCGCTTATAGCGCGGAGATCAGTTCGGGCTGGTCGTGGACGACTTTACGCAATATCAATCAATTGATCGCTAAGTGCAACAGTCCCAAATTGACTGATGCCATAAAAAATAATTATATCGGTCTGGCCCGCTTTTTTAGAGCTTGGTTTTATTATGAAAAAGTGGTGCGTTTTGGCGATGTGCCTTGGGTAGATCATCCGCTGGCAGTGGATGAAACAGACATCCTCAAGGCACCACGCGATTCGCGCGAGGTGGTCATGAAGCATATCATGGAAGATTTAGACTTTGCCTACGCCAATATCACCAATACGGGAGGCGATGGCAGTACGGTTAATAAATGGACTGCACTTGGTCTAAAAACGAGGATTGCACTATTTGAGGGTACATTCCGTAAATATCATAAACTCAATCTTGCTACACAGCCGGAGGTATTTTTTCAGATGGCAGTAGATGCTGGAAAGATCTTAATGGAAAATGGACCTTATGGACTTAATATCTCTGCAGATCCCAAGACCTCACAGCGGATGCTGTTTACAAGCAATGCACCGGTGACCAAAGAGGTTATGCTGGCTGTAACCTTTAGCAAGGATCTTGCGCTGTTGAATGATGCGAATTGGTGGTGGACGTCGGCTACCTATGGCCCCCGTCTGAGCTTGGTAAGACCCTTTATCAATACCTTTTTGAATGTTGATGGTACCCCTTATACGGATAGACCCAACTTTCAGACGGAGGAGTTCTATGAGGAATGTCAAAATCGTGACTTGCGGCTTGCACAGTTGATCCGCACACCGGGTTACTCGCGTAATGGACAGGCGGCACCTCCAAATTTTGCGAGTTTCACCTATACAGGCTATCAACCGATTAAGTATACATTGGATGATTCGTATTATGACAACGGCGGGTATAATACGAATGCTGTGCCGCTAATGCGTTATGCGGAGGTGTTGCTAAATTATGCCGAAGCGAAACAGGAACTCGGTACCTTTACTGATGCGGACTGGTCTAAAACCATTGGTGCGCTACGAGTTAGAGCAGGGATCAGTAGTGGAATCAACAGCTTGCCGACAAAAGTTGATAGCTATCTGAAAAATACATTCTTTCCTGAAGTAAACAGTCCTGTGCTTTTGGAAATCCGCCGGGAAAGACAGGTAGAGCTGGCGCTGGAAGGATTCCGTTTCAACGATTTGAAACGCTGGAAACTTGGACCGCTAATGGCCAATTTACCTTGGACAGGTATCTATATTCCAGCGTTGGATAAATTGATTGATATCGATCATAACGGTACACCTGATGTTGTCTTTTATGACGGCAGTAAATCTGCTCCTTCGATCACTGTCCCTGCAGGAGTGGCCAAAGTGGCCATTGGAGGCAAGAGCACCAACTTCCAGACGATGACTTCAGACAATCACCTGGAATGGTTTAAAGCTGTTAAGCGTACTTGGGACGACAACAACAAACAATACCTTTACCCAATTCCGTCTGCAGCAATCGTGTTGAATAGTAATTTGACGCAGAATCCGGGTTGGAGCAAATAAGCATTATTTGATCCGTTTTGGAAATCCACGAGAGGCCTCTTGCTATAAACAAGAGGCCTCTGATTTTTCGATAGGCGAACGATATGATATTTAGGCTAAAATATGTAAAGAACTGTTATCGACGCTCCTGATATACCCCAATTTCATGAACGACAGCGCGATCTTTTTCAGGTTTGATGCTGAAACGTAATTTTTGCCCCAATACTTGGTCAAAGCGAAAGATCTTGATGCGCCCCTGCTGCACGGCTTTGGCTGCGATAGGTTGCCATTTACCATCCTTCAGGTAAGATAGACTGTATTGTGCAGGATGATCTTTTCCTTCGGTAATAACGACACTGTTGAAGCTTTTGCTGCGTTCAAAATCCATTTCATACCACAGCTCCCCCTGAACGAGCGGGTTGGAGACCCAAGCGCTTCCAAAGTTATCATCGTTAGCAAAATCCATGATATTCATATCGTCACTCCAGCTGCTGTATGAAGGTACTTGCTTAGCGATATTGTGGTCGACAATAGGAGCTTGGTAGCTGGGTAAAGTACTGTAGTTGGGCCTGTTTTTATACAATGTGCCGATTTTTTTCAAGGCATCGAGCGCATTCTGATCCACGAGACCATCACTGTTTGGAGCTACATTAAGCATAAAGTTGCAATAGGCACTGTTGTAGGGGATAATGAATTTCTCAACCAGCTCATTGACATCCTTAACGGCAGTATTTGGGAATGAGGTTTTCCAGAACCAATTCTGCTGCAAGGGAAGGCAGGCCATAGCAGGGAGTTTGTTGTGTTCTTTGGAAATAAATTGCCCCGCTCCTTGTTCGTAAGATTTGATATCTGTATAAAAGAGGGCATCACCGGGGTATTTTGCGGAATTGAGATCCATCAATAGGCATTTGGGCTGTAATGATTTGACAAGGTAATAGATGTCATCGAAAGGAACATCATCGTAAGAAATGCGTGACCAAGGTGCATCCCAGCCATCAATCACCAAGGCGTCAATTTCTCCATATTGGGTGAGCAATTCGGTCAGCTGATCTTTGATCAGCTGGATATGGGCTTTGGTAATGGTGTGCGGCCGTATACCTTGGTGCATATCCAGTATCGAATAATACAACATAACCCGAAGGCCATTTTTGCGAAAGGCTTCAGTAAACTCCTTGACAACATCACGGTGCAAAGGTGTATTCATGACATTGTAGTCTGTGGTTTTGGTCTTCCAGATCGGGAAGCCGCTGTGGTGCTTGGTTGTCAGGCAGCCATAACTCATATTTGCCGATTTGGCCGCTTTGGCCCATTGATCTGCATTGAGTTTGGGCGATTTGAACAATTCAAGAGCAGCATTGGGATCGGACCAGTCCTGTTCCATAAAAGTTGGCATACCATAATGGATAAACATGCCAAATCCTAGATTGACAAAATCGAGCTGGCTCTGCTCGAGTACTTTTTTTGAAAAACTGGTTTGCGCAAACAGATTTTGGCCCAGCAGGAGGTAACATAGACAGAGTAGCGTCTGGGAAATTTTGGACATAATTTGCTAATTTGTTAGGCTGTAAAGATAGGACAAGGAGGAGTAACCTGTATTTAACAGAAACCTAATGAATGCCTAATAAAAGCCTAATGGGTATCTTGGATCGATAAATAGATGTTATTTTTAAACCATGAACAGCGCCGGTAGAAATATATATCCCTGGGCATTTGGCACCAGCTTCCTGATCTTGACCCTGTTGATCGGTTTTTTGATCTTCAATACGTATAAGCTTGAAGATAAAAATTACCAGATTGGACAGCTCAATCTGATTCAGAATGCCTATGGTGCTGCAGTAATGGACGATAAGATATTCCCCGGTGGTAATACGATATTCCAAACTTCATTGGTGCCATGTCTTTCGATCTGGTATAAAAAAAAGCACACTGGTGCCTCAGATGCTTCTGAATTTGCACAACAATGTATGGAACCTTTTCTCAAGCGCTTGCGGCAAGAGCAATCACTGGATAGTATCTTTCAGCAGATTGTACAGCAGCAGCAACTTGATAGAGATCTTGTCTATCTATTCCATTTTGATAAATTGGAAGTTTACGATGCGACAGTTAATGTTTGGAAGGTATTTTATGAAACGGCCAGTGATAATCCTGCTGGGGCCATAAGCGGTAGACTTGAAAATCCTGGGCTAAACAATCGGGTATTTGAACTATCGGTGAGTGATAAAAATCCATTCACCTATCGATTTACGTATAGCCTATACGTAGATTATGAGAATCGAGGCTGGCGAATTTTCCAACAGATGGCACCCGTTTTTTTGCTGTCTTTGACTTGTATTGCCGTCATTGTGCTGCTTAGTTACCGGACCTATAAAAATTGGATTAGCCAGCGTAAGCTTGCCGATCTCAAAACAAGTTTTCTGAACCATATGCGGCATGAATTCAATACACCGCTGACGACAATCCTGATCAGTGCACACAGCCTGATTGACCGTGAAACCAATAAAGATGAGCGGGAAGTGATGCAGCTGGGGCTAATCGTGGAGCGGCAGGCAAAGCGGCTCAAAGCTTATTTTGAACAGGTTATGGGATCTGTTGCCTTACAAGAACGGCCACCAAAAGTCGTGCAGCTTCCGCTGAACCAGCTGACACAGCAGCTGCTGGATGAGCTCCGTTTGCGTTATCAAGATGAGATTGAAATCCGATACGAAGCACTATTGTCTGACGTAGAAATGAAATTAGATGAAGATTATTATTTTTCGATCTTAGATAACCTGGTGTCCAATGCCATCAAATTTAATGACAGTGATCAAAAGACTATTCGGTTTACCTGGCAGTTGACAGAAGACCAATATTGTCTCAAAGTAGCAGATAATGGATCTGGTATAGCCTCCAATGAACGTTCTAAAGTATTTACAGCATTTTATCGGGGAAGATTATCGGGTAATAAACCGGGACTTGGATTAGGTTTGTATTACATTAAATCCTGTTTGGACCGTTTGGGCTGGACAATTCATATCGAAGAAAAGCCAAGTGCTGGGACGATTTTTTATATTTACATGGGTAATGCGGCATTCAATGGCAAAAGACAAGATTGATATTCTTTTGATCGAAGACGAACCCGATCTGGGAGAGGTTTTTTCGCGCTATTTGCGCTACAAAGGATTTACGGTGCTTTGGGAAAGTACGGCTGAAGGGGGCTGGGAAAATTTTCAGCGTGTTTCGGTCAAACTTCTGATCATCGATATCCAGCTGCCCGATGGTAACGGTTTTGATCTTGCGCAACGGATGATCGCTAGTAATCCGGGGCAGCCTGTTTTCTTTTTGACAGCACTTCATGAACGCAACGCTCGATTAAAGGGGCTTTCTTTAGGCGCTGTTGATTATATTGCCAAACCTTTTGATATGGACGAAATATTGCTCAAGATCCGCAATTTATTGAAGGTGGCATCTGTTTTAGATAAAGATGCTCTTTTACAGGTAGAATTGCAGATAGGCAACCTGCGGCTCAATATGGAGCGGTTTACACTGAATAATGGTTTACAACAGGTGCAAAAACTCACTGTCAGGGAAGCAGAATTGCTGCATTTTTTGATTCTGAATAAAAATATGTTGGTCAGTAAAAAAGATCTACTCCTGCAATTTTGGGGCAATACAGACTTTTTCAATGGCAAGAGTTTGGAAGTTTTTATCTCCAGGCTCCGCAAGTTATTGCAGATGGATCGTAAACTCCACATCGAAAGTATCTATGGTGCGGGTTATATATTACATGAACCTATCTAATTCTTTTTTACACGAAGATCAATACAATGTTATACGAAAATATTCTAAAAAATGTGTCTAAGTGCATTACGTTGACCGCAGAAGAGACCGAGCAGTTCACAGGTATGTTAACGACAAAAAAAGTTCCCAAGAAGACCATGTTATTGGAGGAAGGGGAGATCTGCCAGTTTGAAGGTTATCTGCAAAAGGGCTGGGTGCGGATCTACTACCTCGACGAAAATGGCTTCGAAGTAACTTTAGCCTTTGCGGTCGAAGACTGGTGGATCAGTGATATTGCATCTTTTCATTATCATACGCCTTCGAGCCTATACATGGAAACATTGGAAGATAGTGAGTTTTTAATGCTGACACCAGATACGAAAGAGCGGCTGCTGGAGACGATTCCAAAATTTGAACGTGTATTTCGTATGCTGGTTCAGCGCCGACTCGCTGTTTTGCAGAATAGGTTGATCCATACGATGGCCAAACCTGCGGCAGATCGATACCTCGAATTTATCGCGCTTTATCCTACGATATCTCAGCGAGTACCACAGTATTATATTGCTTCTTATTTGGGTGTTTCGCCGGAATTTGTCAGTATTATACGAAAACGGCTTGCAGCAAAGAAATAGTCGCAGCATTTGTTGCCAATGGCTCAATAACCTCGGATGTAGTTTTAAATACTTAAGGATTGGGCTATTTTTATGCTTGAGCTTTTGAGGATGTATAAATTGAGCTTTCCGACAATTGGATTTTGTAAAAGGTATTGGATATTTGTTACCTTTAGGCTAGGGCGGTGTTTGGATATCGGTACCAATGATCGCTGGGCTGTATAAAGAAATAATAATGAGCATAAAAGAGAATGATTTCGGGAAGGCTTTTTTGTATTCCTGTTATGTCGAAAAAGTATTTGGCCACGAACAGTTTATCCCTGAGCATGTGGTGTTTTTTCAGCTGTCGGGTGAGACGCATCTCGACCATCAGAAGGGAAAACTGATCGCCACCGAGGGGCAGCTTGTTGTGGCGCGTAGAAACCAATTGGCGAAAGCTTTTAAGCATCCGGCAGCCAATAATGTTTACAAATCTGTTTCCGTATTGTTGCAAGCGGATCGCCTGAAGCAATATGCGATGGATCATCACCTTAGTTCGGATAAAAAATACGTAGGGGAGTCCAATGTCGTGCTGGAAAGCAACCTGTTTATCAAAAGTTATTTCGAATCATTGGCTCCTTATGCCGAGGCCGCGGATCGTGTGAGTCCGCAGATGGAACAGATCAAAATCTATGAATTGATTACCTTATTATTGGAGAGTTATCCGCAGCTGAAAGATCTGTTGTTTGACTTCTCAGAACCACATAAGATAGATCTGGAACAGTTTATGGTCAGAAACTATCGGTACAATGTACCCCTCGAAAACTTTGCGAAACTGACCGGGCGTAGCTTAGCGAGTTTTAAACGTGATTTTGAAAAGATATTTCAGACATCACCCCGAAAATGGCTACAGGAAAAACGTCTTTCTGAGGCCTATTACCTGATCGAAAATAAGCGTCAAAAACCTTCCGATTTTTATCTCGATCTCGGCTTTGAAAACCTCTCTCATTTTTATGCTTCTTTCAAAGAGAAGTTTGGGATAACGCCGGCGACCATCAACTCGGTCGCATAGAATTATTTTCTCCACCAATAGCTAGGTTCTGTGGGGGCCTGATTAAGGTTGATGACCTGGCCGATCATCGGAGTGAGCAGAGGTTGCTGCTGTTTTGCAGCTTCCGCGGAAATGCGTTCCAAGGGCTCGTTCCAGGCATGATTGGCAAGTACAAACTTAGATGAATGGACGGGAAACAGCAAGGTGGCTTTGAGGTCATGTGCTGCTTGGACAACCTCTTCTGGCATCATGTGGATATGTTTCCAGCTGAGATCATATTGGCCATTTTCCAATATGGCGAGATCAAAGGGACCTAATTGATTGCCGATTTCTTTAAAATGGCTATCGTAGCCACTATCTCCTCCTAAATAGAGTTTTAGGGAAGGTGTCTGGAGGACGTAGGAGGCCCATAAGGTATTAGCAGTAAAGATGCTGCGGCCCGAGAAATGTCGTGCCGGGGTGACCGTTACCTGAAATCCGTCGCCAAGATCGACCTGATCCCACCAGTCTTTTTCGATGATCTGTTCGGGACGATACCCCCAATATTCGAGGTGGGAACCAACACCAAGACCAACAATGACCTTTCCAACTCGGGGCTGTAATGCCTTTAGCGTTTTGTAGTCCATGTGATCATAATGGTCGTGTGATATAAATAGAAAGTCAATCGGCGGCAGGTCGGCCGCGGTAGAGACATCGGCCCCTTTAAAAGCCTTTACACTGCCCGGAATAGGAGAGGCGCTGCCACTGAATACGGGGTCAACAAGGATGTTCTTGCCATCTAAACGAAGAAAATAGGAGGAGTGGCCAAACCAAACAAGTCCGTGAGACTGACTTAGCAGTTTTGTCCAGTCGATGCTCATCGTAGGTATCGCATGTTTGGGACTTGTTTCGTCCGAGCGCTTAAAAAAATAATCGTATAGGGCCACCGTCCATGGTTGTGTTAACTGTGGTGTAGGGCTCATATTGCGAAATTTACCGTCCTTAAACTGCTTGGATAGCTGAATACGCTGAAGTCTTTCGCCTGAAGGTCTTCTGCCAAATTGTGGATGCATCATATATAGTCCGATGAAAGCGATGAGAACAGTCAGTCCTAAGATTGTTTTTTTCAAAAACCGAAGCCACTTATTGCTGTTATTTCTTGTTGTCATCTGCATTGTTGTATGGCAACAAAGATAGGACTCAAAAGGAGGTTATTTTTTCGCCGATGGCTCAGTTTTATGTGCTGTATGGCTCACATACCGGGGATAGCACCACAATGTTGATTGTAAAGATGTCTGCCCCCCCAGCGGAGGCAGACGTCTTTTTAGCCCTTATAAGGTTTCTTAGCCGCCTCAATAAGCTCTTTCATTTCTAATTTGATATAGTCCACGTTTGGCGTAGATCCTGTTAAAAAGTAACGAATATTGCCTTCTTTGTCGATGATAAATTTTGCAGGAATACCTTTGACACCAAATTTCGCCGCCATTACCTCTCCAGTTTGCGGATCTTTTTGATCATCGTAAAGCACTTCAAACGGATAATTATTTTTAGTGATAAAGGAGACCACATTTTCTTTGTAATTTTTATCGCGTTCCCAGGTATTCATGAACAAAAATTGAACATCTTTATCATTTGCATACGATTCTTGTGCAGCTTTCATTCCCGGAAATGAGCGGACACAGGGTTGACACCAGGTTGCCCAAAAATCTAATACCACCACTTTCCCTTTTAAACTGCTCAACGAGACTTTCTCACCTTTCATATTGAGCAGCTCAAAATCAGGTGCGGGCTTAAAAACTGCCATTTCTTTGATATGGTTACGAATGTTCTGCGTTAATTCCGTTTGCAGGGAAGCGTTAAAACGTTCGTAGCCTTGATCAGAACCGTTCAATTCGGTATACAATTTCTTAAGATCATTTTCGACAGCAAACTGCCCTTTAGCATATAATTTGGTCAGAATATTATAGGCCTCTAGCTTTCTTCCAGTACCCATTAGTGATTTGTAATAGACCATTGCAAGACGATCCGCTTGTTCTGGAGCGACTTTTAAAGCATTCTCTATATAATTGAGTGCTTCGGCATATTTTTTCTGCGCAACGAGGATATTGACATAAGCGGACATGGAGCTCGCATAGCCCATACCTGCAAAACGGGCTTTATTATCTTTTTCATTCTCTGGAAGCGTTAAATAATAATAGCTATCGTCCATGGCAGTTTTTAAGAGCGGTGCCGCAGTTGCCGTGTCGCCCGCACTCAACAAAATTTGTCCCACAGGGATATAGCCGTTTCCGCGCCAGAATCGTTCTTTCATCTCACCAAGATAATGTATTGCTTTTGGGGCATTTCCGTCGTTGGCAAAACTCTGCGCTAGATTAGCTAATACATAATCATAGGTGAGGGGCTCTTCGCTGAAGTTCTTAACTGGCCACTTTTTTATAAGTTCATTGTACGCTTTCTCTTTTGCCAATGGCGTACTGGCAGTGTAAAAAACATTGGTTATAAAGGCATCGCGGGTTAGTGATCCTTTTGGGTATTTTTTCTTTGCCAATTCCTCGACCGATGTTTGAAGATCTTCTTTGCCTAAAGAGCGCAGAATATTGATCGTCGTGCGGTAGTCTTCTTCAGACTTATAAGTCTTTAGCTCGCTCATTAATACATTCGCGAGCGAATCCTTTTGCTCTATTGTCCCTTTTTCTATAATAGGCAGATAGTGTTGGTATTTGTTTTTTGCGGGTTGTTGTGCAAATGCTGCTGTTAGCGCAAGCGCGAAAGCAGCCGTCAAGATTTTTCTTTTCATTATATATATATGATTTTTAAGTTCCTTAATTTTCGTATCCTGGATTTTGTGTCAAACTTCTATTGATTAAAATCTGAGCTTGGGGGATAGGAAATAAGACATCTGTTGGTTGCCAGTTGGATTTGATTGGAGACAGCACAGTGCTAGCGCGTTCGGTTCGTTTCAGATCGAGCCAGCGATGGCCAAACTCACCAAAAAATTCATGGAGGCGTTCGGTCTCTATAGCAGACAATAATTGGGTTTGGTTTAAGCTTGTGTTAAGTCCCGCAAGTCCCGCACGACTGCGTACGGCATCTACATCCGTTCTTGCCTCTGTTAATTTTCCGAGCTTGGCCCTCGCTTCCGCACGGATAAGATATTGTTCAGCTAAACGTAGCATAATGTGATATTCGGACCCTGCGCCTGAGGACGCTTTATATTTGGTTATGGCATAATAGGTTTTATTGGATACCGTCTTTGAACTTGTCCAATTGGTCTTTCTTAAATCAGGTGTAGGCAAGGTCTCAAAACTGTTGTATACAGCATCTGGCAGTGTGTATCCCGGTGTCACTGTAGCTGTCGTTATATAATTGGCACCGAATGTGGTCACTCCAGTCTGATTTCCAAGTTGGAGAATAACCTCATTGCTCGAGTTTACAAAGTTTTTATCAGGTGTAGGCATACCGTAGTCAGTTGACTGCAAAACTTTAGTTGCATAAGATTCCGCATTTTGATAATCTTTTTGGTAAAGGTATACTCTGGCCAGTAAAGCGCTGGCGGCAGCCTTATTGGCGCGTCCTCGTGGACTGGCAGTAGCATCATAGGTTGGAGCCATTTTGCTCTCCGCATCTTTAAGATCTGCAATAATCTGATCATAAACTTGCTGTGCGGGCGTCCGTGGAAGTGCGGCGTCTTCAAATGCATGCAGGTCATCGCGCAACTGTAACGGCACATCACCATACAGATTGACGAGATAGAAATAGGCATAAGCTCTAAAAAATTTTGCTTCTCCCAGGAGTTGATCCTTTACACTTGGGGTAAGGGAAGTGGATGCTTCGAGACCGGATATCGCGTTATTCGCATTTTTGATAAGCTGATAGGTATTGTACCAAAAGTTGGCAACATGACCATTTGTATTCAGCAGATTATTACTCGCGAATTCGGAAGTATTGGGGTCGGCCGAATTGTACTGAAGATCGTCGGCTGCCAACCCGGTATAGAAAGTTGAGGTACCGGGAAGATTAATGCTTAATGTTGTGGTATACAACCCCCTGATCACGCTGTTTGCAGAAGCATCCGTAGCGAACGCTTCACCCGCTAGCACTTGATTTGGAGGAGCACCCAACTCCACGAATTTTGAACAGGAGCTGACAAGCAGCGTTGCACTGGTGATGGCGGATAAAAATATATTGTTATTGATGTTTAATTTCATGGTTTCTAGTTTTAAAATTGACAGTTAAATCCAAATACAATCGTACGCAATGGTGGGAGTACCTGAGCAATCGTTCCGGTCCCTAAACCAGACGGCCCTCCTTGGACAGTAGTTTCGGTATCCAAAACATATTTGTTTTTGGCCCAGGTAAAGAGATTTTGACCTTGCATAAAGATATTGCAATTGGACATTTTTAGTCTGGAAGTCCAGCTTTTCGGTAAGTTGTACGATAAATTGACCGACCTTAATTTTAGATAGGAAGCATCACCATATACAGCATCAGAACTGGTATATTGGTTGTAAGATTTGCTTAATTCAGCCCCATCATTCGACACGCCAGGTATTGTTGGAATAATGGCACCTGGGATGTTTGCGTTGGTGTTCGTTGGTGTCCATCGGTCCAGCCAGTAATCGTTTTGGTTGACCAAAGCCCCAGGTCTTGAGTTGAGGATTTTGGTTAAGCCAAACCGGTGATTAAATTGAAAGAATACACCAAGTTCAAAGCCTTTGTAAGAAAAGGTATTGTTAAATCCGCCATAGAATGGCGTACCTAAGTCAGCAACATATAGGTCATTAGCAGTCATAGCTCCATCACCGTCACGATCCTCAAAGATTGCTCTTCCTGTTGCCGGGTCGACACCTTGATAGTGGTACAAACGGATCATATTGAGCGGCTCACCCACCAAGAAACTACTTGCATAGAAGGTGTTTTCAATTCCAGGAAATTCGACAAGTTTGTTTTTATAAAATGTAAAGTTTGCCGATGTTTTCCATGTAAAATTTTCATTGGTTACATTGGTGGTATTTAGTTCCAATTCCAAACCTGTATTTTGGATCAAAGCGGGTAAGTTTTCTTTGTAACTATTGTAACCTGTTTGGGTGCTCAAAACTAAATCGGTGATCTGGTCGGAAGAGCGATTCCTGAAAAAGTTTCCTGTAAACAAAATTCGATCCTTTAAGAAGCCCAGATCGATTGCAAATTCCAATTTTTTGGTCGTTTCCCATTTAATGTATTCATTCGGAAGCGACCCCACGTTCATGGAAGGATTGTTAAGGTAGGGCGTTACTGATGAGTATAGCGGGAGGTACAGGTAATTTGAAATCTGGTCGTTACCAGTTGTTCCATAACTTGCCCTCAACTTACCAAAGCTTAAAAATTGCAGGTTATCCTGCACAAAGTCCTCTTTTACAAAAACCCAACCTAATCCAATTGCGCCGAAATTTCCGAATCTATTTTTAGGGCCGAAGCGAGATGAACCGTCCCTTCTGAAAGTTCCATTAAACAAATATTTCCCTTTCCAGTCGTAATTTACTTTTCCGAATACTGCATTGTATTTATAATAAACCAGGTTGTTACTTGCTGTAAATTGTCCTGCGGCTCCAAGCGAACCTAAAAGAGCATCGTTTGAATAATTGGAACCATTGGTGGTCTGCGAGCGTGATGAGTTCTGTTGAAAGCTTGTTCCGATCAATGCCGTCAATCTACCCTCACCTACATTTTTCACATAATCCAGTGTCGGTTCAATAATCCAATTTTCGGCCTTTGTATTGGAAAAGCTGGAAGCACCAAGCGGGTTAGTGACTGTATTATTTAATGACGTAATTGGGCGTTGATTATTTTGGTTCAATTGGGTGATGGTGTAACCAAAATTTGCTTTTGCCGTTAATCCTGGTATGATTTTATAACTCAAGTTGGCATTGGAGATCAGGTTATTGGTATTGCCAAAGTATTTCCGTTCGAGCAAGGCGATCGGATTATCAATAAATGTCGTTGATGGTAACCAGTAGTATTTTCCATTGTCGCCATAAATGGGATAATTGGGGGCCAGATTGTAGAGTGATGTCACATCCGACGAAGGCATATCCGAATTATCATTGGCATAGCTAACCGATAAAGCGGCATTAAACTTTTTATCGGAAGAGGTGTGATCCAAATTTAGGCGGGAGGTAAAGCGGCTATTTTTACTGTCTCCATAAAATACGGTACTTTCGCGTCTATATCCCGAGTTGAAGAAAAACCGTGTGGACTCGTTTCCGCCAGACATATTCGCTTGAACGTCGGTGATATGGCCTTTATTTCCAATCAGCATTTTCTGCCAATCCGTCGATTTGTTTTGATCCCATAACATAAGATCTGGCGCATTGTCGGCAGTAGGTGTCACGCCAGCATTGGCGAAAGCCTCTTTTCTTAAGGTCAGATATTGTTCTAGGTTTAACATGGGGATAAAGCGGTTGACCTCAGTAAATCCAGTATTGAAGTTGACACCAATACGGGTGCGGCCTGCAGATCCCTTTTTTGTCGTAATCAAGACCACTCCATTTGCGCCCCGACTACCGTAGATCGCGGTGGCATCGGCATCTTTCAACACATCGATTCGCTCGATATCCGCCGGGTTAATCATACTGAACGGACTTAATCCCCCCGAAGAAGCTGATATCCCAAATGAATTGAGGTTATCAGTAGCAGGTTGTCCGCCGTTAAAGTTGGTAAATGGAACCCCATCAATAACGTACAGCGGAATGGATCCAGAGGTCGTACCGCTTAATGAAGCCTGATTTCTGATCTGGATCTGAACGGCACTTCCGGGTATACCGTTGTTTTGAGCGATTAATACCCCGGACAATCTTCCGGATAGGGCAGCGAGTGGATTACTTACCGGTTGCGAAGTAATATCTTTCGCTGTGATTGAGGCAACCGAGCCGGTATTCAGTCGGCGTGTTGTTGTGCCATAGCCAATGACAACGACTTCTTCCAAACTACCTTCTTCAGGCTTAAGTTTGATCGGTGTAGGACTCGCAATAAGCTGTTTTGCTGGAATTTCGACCTTTTGATACCCTATAAAAGAAAAAGTAATAATAACATCGTCATTTGGAATACGCAGTCCCCATTGTCCATTAACATCGGTCGCTGTACTCGTTTGCATGGTGCGGTATTCTGCTTTTTGCCAGTCCTTAATGATCACAGAGACACCTGCTAATGGCGTTCCATTTTCGTTGACTACTTGTCCTGCTATTTGTCGTTGATTTTGTTGTTTTTCCTTTACAGCGATAATATTGTTGTCCAATAGTTCCCATGTTAAGTTGCTTCCAGCAAGCGATTGGGAAAGAATATCTTTCACACTGATTTTCTTTCCAACAATATTGACCTTGGCGTCAGGTAAGATCGATTTGCTAAAGAACATTTTGTATTTGCTCTTCGCGTTGATGGTTTGAAAAACATCTTCAAGCTTTCCGCCCTGGATGGAAACATCGATTTTTTCAGTTTGAGAATAGGCAAAGCTTTGTACGTGCAAGGTGCTGAGGCAAACAAGCAGTAGCGCTAATCGCGACTCTTTTCTAAATTTGGGTTTTGTTTTGATCATGTGAGTTATATAGGTTGATATTTTTAAAATAATTCTAATTGATTTTTCCCCGTTTTCTTAATTTGAAAGTAGTTGACAGTTTGTAATGCTTTAAGAATATTTTCGAGTTGTTCGTTTTCGAATGTCGCTGAGTAGCGTTTGCTGGCAATTGCTTGATTTGTAATTTTAATCTCCACCCCGTACATGCGTTCTAGTTTCAATGCGATATCAAGTAATCTCTCCTCTTGGATTGTCATACGGTTTAATAACCATTCAGTTTCTAGAGCAGACCCATCATTTTCAGCAATAGCGAATGGCTGGATAGCTATGGACACAGGAGTCGCTACAGATTTATGGACGCTGGAGGAAGATGCCTGTCTGGATTCAGCTGTTTTTGTGATAACAAATTTTTGTTTAGGTTTTAAAATGAATTTCCGGGCGTTGGCTCCTGTTTTCCAAATCGATACCTTACCACGCACTAAAGCTGTTTCGGCATCATTTTCTTCCGCATAATCACGTACATTGAAGGCAGTCCCCAAGACACTGATTTCCATTCTCGGTGTATGAATAAGGAAAGGTTTAGCAGGATCTTTTGTGACATCGAAAAATGCTTCCCCGATTAAAGTCACTTCGCGTGTGCTTGAGTCTTTGAATGAAGCAGGATATATTATTTTGCTTGAGGCATTGAGTGTAACTTTTGTTCCATCTTGTAATACAATTTGACGCTGTTGTCCATTCGATAGGGTGACCTCTTGATTGTTGGGCGTTTTTGTTTTGTATAAATATACACCAGCAAATGCAATACACAAGACGGCAGCGGCGGCGGCAATTTGAGATAAACTGAAAGAGCGTTTCTTTCTAACCGGTAATCTAGCCATGATACCGCTATGAATACGATTTTTTAAGGCGTGCTGCACTTCTTCAGGAAGTGTTTTGAGAAAACTCGGCCGTGATGAGAATGAATCGAAAAAGCGCTCTACGGTGTCGATCTCTTGCGAATTGGCTTCGCCCTTTAAGTATTTGTCAATGAGCTTTTCAAGCTCTTGGTTAGGATATTGCATAGGATGAGTACAATGTTCACTACAATAGTGTCCCTGAGGGGGTAATATGTACTAGTGCAAATCTTGGTTTGTTTGTAAGTTGCTTATTTACAGTTGAATAAAATTAAAAGAAGTGTCAGAAAATGCTGCATAACAAGTTTCTTTAGTTTGTGTATTGACACACCGAGATGATTTTGGACTGTATTTTGGGAGGTTTCCGTTAGATCGCTGATTTCTTTTGTGGTGAGTCCGTCGAGATACCGCATTTTAAAGATTTCTTTTCTTTTTTGCGGAAGATTGGCTACCCATTGTTCAATCAAAGATTTTAGATCCTTTTCGTCGTACAGGTCTCCCTCGGTACCATCTTGTCTTTGGTAGTATGAGGGATTTTCTTCAATAAGTACTGTTCTTCGTCTATTTTTTTTATATGTTTCGAAGACTTTGTATTTCATGCAGGTGAAAAGGTAGGCTTCCACATTGTGGATTTCTCTATTAGAGCAGTGTTTCCAAAGGTCGATAAATATGTCTTGTACAATTTCCTCACAGGAAGCTAGGTCCTCAAGCCTTTTATACGATTCATCTAACAGTACTGACCAATATTTATGATATAAAATGTTGAAAGCCGCTAAATCGCCTTCTCTCAGCCCAATCAATAGGCGTTCGTCATTGTGAGATGCATATTTATCGTTTTTCATGACATTTGAAGTGTGAAGCTGAGTTCCTCCGAGCCACAGCTTTTAAAGGAACTTACTTTTTTCAATTATACTGATTTAATTATATAAGGACAAGCTGTATCGGTATTTTTTACTTAGTTATAATCAATGTAGTGACCATTAGTTTGGAGTGATTTGACGCCTTTAATACACCTTAGCGATCATTTTTTTTTGATTATCACAAAAAAGCCGCCTTTGTAAGTTTTTATCCGTGACATCAACAATGACGGTTAAAACAACTGACATGTTTAGGAGGGTTTATATTCATAACAAATTGGTCTTTAGTTTGTATTGATATCAAAATTAGGTTGAATAAAACTAAAATAAAATTCACTTTCAATTTTTCGAATAAATTATTAAATAAGCATTTATTTGTAACGGTTGCCTGAATTTTACATAGTTTATTTAATAGATTACAATAAAAATTCTGTTTTGATACCCACCTTTCGAATTTAAAATCTCACAAAATTTCAAAGGTCAAGATACGCGCTTGTTATTAGGTGTTAAATAATCGCTGAAGCGGAGATGATATGTTAACAAAAAACAATTAACTTTAAGGGCGGAACACTGTTTTGCTCTTAAACCATCAAATATTCAATTGTTTAAAATGTTAACGAAAAATATCAAACGTAAAACCAATACCTTGTTACGTACAATATGTTGCTGTTCTTTTCTTTCGTTCAGTATGCTAAAAGGTTTTTCCCAAGGTAAAATGACGAAAGATTATGTGGACTATGTCAATCCGTACATGGGAAATATTAGCCATTTATTGGTGCCGACCTATCCGACCGTTCATCTGCCTAACAGCCTGCTGCGTATTTATCCCGAGCGAGGAGACTATACGTCAGACCGCCTATATGGTTTGCCGCTGATCGTCACCAGCCATCGTGGTAAATCGGCTTTCAACCTCAGTGCAATGGTTAAATTGCCGGATAGTTTGAAACCGGTACAATTGTACAGTTACGATCAAGAGGAAATCCATCCGTATGCCTATTCCGTGTTCTTGGATCAAGAGCAAATTCAGGTAGACTATGCGCTGTCGCACCAGTCGGGACTTTATACCTTTACTTTTCCCTACACCTCGACAAAATACCTTCAGTTCAACTCGCAGCAGGGAAAACTTCAATGGGATGGCGAGGGACTTTCGGGGGTACAGGATATTGGAAATGGTACCCGTGTGTATATTTATGCTATTCCCGAGTCCAATCCTGTTGCGGTGAAGCGACTGCAGGGCCAACAACTTGAAAATGCAACAGAAGCTGCCGGTAAGAATTCGTGTATGATATTGGAGTTTAATCAGGCCGGCACTAGCTTGCGCATGAAATATGGTGTTTCATTTATTGATGTCGCACAAGCAAAAGCCAATTTAAAGCGTGAAATCAGCGATTTTGATCAGCAGAAGCTTGCTGATAAAGGGCGTAAAATATGGAACGATGCCTTAGGTAAAATTGCTGTGGAAGACGGCAATGAATCCAATAAGCATGTGTTTTATACGTCTTTATACCGCAGCTACGAACGCCCTGTCAATATTTCTGAAGATGGTCGTTATTATAGTGCGTTTGACGGCAAGGTACATCAGGATGAGGGCAAACCTTTTTTTACCGATGACTGGATTTGGGACTCGTATCGGGCACATCATCCCTTGCGAGTATTATTGGATCCGGGCACAGAATCCATGATCCTGCATTCTTTTGTCCGAATGTCGGAGCAAATGGAACAGCCTTGGTTGCCCACTTTTCCTGAGATTACGGGCGATAGTAGGCGGATGAATTCCAATCATGGCGTAGCCACTTTGTTGGACGCTTACCGCAAAGGAGTGCGTAATTTTGATATTAAGAAAGCCTATCTGGCTGCTAAAGGTGCGATTACCGAAAAAACATTGGCCCCCTGGTCGGGTAAGCCCGCAGGTAAATTAGACCTATTTTTTAAAGAGAAAGGATATATCCCGGCGTTGTACCCGGGTGAAAAAGAAACCATACCAGAAGTAAACGGTTTTGAACGGAGACAGCCTGTCGCTGTCACCTTGGGAACCTCTTACGACTTATGGTGTTTGGCACAGCTTGCTCAAGAATTGGGTATACAGGATGACTATGAGCTTTTTATGAAGCAGTCTTTCAACTATAGAAATCTTTTCAACGAGCAGACCAAGTTTTTTCATCCTAAAGATGACAAGGGAAATTTTATCATGCCTTTTGACTATGTATTTTCTGGCGGACAGGGAGCACGGGAATATTACGGTGAAAACAATGCCTGGATCTACCGCTGGGATGTGCAGCATAATATTCCCGATCTGATCAAACTGATGGGTGGGAACGAATCTTTTGTCAAGTACCTTGATGAGATGTTCCAGCAGCCTTTGGGGCGTTCAAAGTTTGACTTTTATGCACAGCTTCCAGATCACACGGGAAATGTCGGACAATTTTCTATGGCGAACGAGCCGGCTTTGCATATTCCTTATCTATATAATTATGCCGGACAACCTTGGATGACACAGAAAAGGATCCGCAAGCTTATTGGTGAATGGTTTAGAAACGATTTAATGGGGGTACCGGGAGATGAAGACGGTGGTGGAATGTCAGCTTTTGTCGTCTTTTCGCAAATGGGCTTCTATCCGGTTACGCCAGGTTTGACGTCCTACAGCATTGGATCTCCATTTTTCCAGAAGGTCAGCATACAGCTTCCAAATGGTAAGTCTTTTGTTATTATAGGCAAAAATGCATCAGCAAGAAACAAATACATTCAGTCGGCCAAATTGAATGGAAAAGAGCTGAATGTTGCGAAGTTGAGCCATTCGGACCTATTAAAAGGAGGCTCATTGGAGTTAGTGATGGGAGATAAAGCAAATCGAAATTGGGGAATAGCAGAGTAACACTGTTTTTTTCTAAATCTATATTTTAGAAATAAGCAAGCAAGCAAGTAGGCAATATGTTAAACAATGATACGAAACTTTTGAACTGAAAGTCAAACGCGTTTATTATATGAAAAGCAACTGGATCGTTGTTGTACGTTTCTACGCAATGATCTGCTATTTTTTGTCGAGTTCTTTTTTGAAAGCACTTGGAGATTGACCATATTTCCTTTTAAAGGCCGAAGCGAAATAAGATGCCGAGGAAAAGCCGACACTGCTAAATATTTCGTTGATGGTTAGCCCCTCAGCGATGAGGCTCTTCGCTTTCTTCAATCTTCGCTCAATAATATATTCACTGACACTGCAGTCGAGTAAATGTTTGACTTTACGGTAGAGCTGCACGCGAGATAGATGGAGGTCGCCGGCAATACCGTCGACACTCAGTCGCTGGTCTGATAGCTTGGATTCGACAATCGCAGCTAAGTTATTCAGAAAGCGTTTGTCGTTCTCATTGACTTGCTCAGCTTGTGCGTTATCAAACTGTTCCACATTGCTGCTGTATTTTTCTTTAAGCTGATGACGTGACTGGAGGATGTTTGAAATGCGTATCCGAAGTAATTCAGCATGGAATGGTTTAGCGATATAGTCATCGGCCATCAATTTATTTCCCTCCATCATAGTTTCTTCATTGGCAAGTGCACTCAGTAAAATAACGGGAATATGTGCGGTCTGATAAAATGCTTTGATATCTTTTAGAATATCCATACCGCTACCATCAGGAAGCATGATATCCGTAATGACTAAATCTGGAAAATGAGTCTTCATCATGCTATTGGCTTGTTGGACATCTTTTGCTAGAAACAGATTGTAATCCCCCTCCAATAGCGAACGAAGATAATCTCTGATTTCATCATCGTCTTCGACCACCATAATGCTTTTTGACGTGTTGGACCGAAAAGAAAGATTGTTGTCTTTCACCGTTCGTGTAGTGTCCAGTATATCCTGTTGCTGCATCGGTGACTTTTCTGCGTTATCGAATTTAACGAGTTCGGCAGGTTCATAATGATTATTTCCAATGGGCAAGCGAAGGGTAAAGATTGAGCCGTGACCAGTTTTGCTGCTCACCGTGATTTGGCCATGATGCAGTTCGACAATCTGTTTGCTGTAGGCTAGGCCGATTCCGGAACCATCACGACTACTTGCGCCCTGATAAAAAGGATCAAAAATATGCTCAATATCGCTAGGGGCAATCCCCAAACCATTATCCATCACGCGTAGATAGAAATAGTCCTTAAAATTGTTTTCCTCCAATATAATTTCGATTCGGCCGCTCGCCGCCGTGTGTTTTATCGCGTTGGATAATAGATTGGATAAGACTTGTTCCATCAGGTATTCGTCCATCCAGACTTCTTTCAAGCGCGTTTTATTGACATAACTGATCGAGATCCTATTTTTCTTAAATAGCGGTCTGAAACTAGCTGTTATCTGTTGAATAAAAGGGTCAATCTGAACAAGGGCAGCATGCAGTTTAATCTTCGATTTACTGATACGGTGGATATCAATGAGGTCGCTGACCAAACGTTGTAGTTTTTTTGCATTCCGCCTAATGCGTGACAATTGTTCTTTTACCTCTTCGGTCAGATCTGTCCGTAGTTGAAGGTCTTCGATAGGTGCAATGATTAGCGTCAGTGGAGTTTTGAATTCATGCGAGATATTGGTGAAGAAATTATTCTTGATTTCTGCCGCTTGCTGAATTTTGCTGTTCATGTCGACGATCTGCTTCTGCTGCGCGAGGATCTCGCTATTCTGTATTTCCAGGTGTTTGTTCTTTTCCCAGTTACTTTTAATTACAACAATGGAAATTCCCCCAAAGACAACCGCCAGCACCAGACTCACAACCACAACATTGAGCACCGATTTTTGATCGCGATAAATTTTATTCTGTTCTGTAATAAATTCCTGTCTTTTGTCAATATCATACTGCTGTTGCTTTATCTTATCCGACTGCAGAGCCAGCAACTCGGCATTGGTTTGATCAATGACAACGGTGGCAAGAATATTTTCACGACGGTAGTTTTGGTGGTTGATAATGGCCAAGGCTGTTCGGATGGCTTCTGTTCCACCCGTCGGATACAATATGGAGGCAAACATCTTGTTTTGTATAATTTGTTCGAGTCCATTTCCCGGTCCAGGAAGTGCATCGACACCAATGATCTTAATGTCTTTTTTGATCTGGGCTTCGTCCAATGCTTTTTTTACACCCATGGCCATCTGATCATTCAGCGTAAAGATAATATCATTTTGAGCCATTTGATCGATATGCCTGCGCATTTCGGAATAAGCTTTATTTTTCTCCCAGTCGCCTTGAATGACGCCGTTGACCCGAATTGTTGCGGCATCTTCAATTTGCTGCATAAAGCCTTTTTCACGTTCTATGGAAGCCGAGGTGCCAGATAGACCCGTGACTAAACCGACCGATCCCTTTCCGTGTAAAATCGTTCGGGTATATTGGCCGGCTAATTTTCCGATAGCAAGATTGTCGGCACCTACATAAGCATTATATTGGCCGGAAGACGTCTTTCGGTCGGTTACGATGACGGGGATATTCCGCTGGAATACAGAATCCACAATTGGGGTAAGTGGCTCAGCTTCATTGGGCGATACAATCAGAAGATCAATATCCTGTTTAACCAATTCACGAATTTGATTGATCTGCACATTATTGTCGCCATGCGCGTCGCGATAAAGAAAGTCAATATCAGGGTTGAAGGAAAGTTCTCTTTTCATTTCTTCCAGCATGGTCTGCCGCCAGGCATCGCTTCCGATACACTGCGAAAAAGCGATGACCTGCTTTTTTTTCTGGACCTTTGGTTGACACCCACAAAAAAGAAGCAGGGTCAATATGCCACCAAAAATGAAATATTTTCCCATCGATTTGTTCCCTTAAATGTTCGAATATACATCATTTCATTTTTTTTAAAGTAACAGTGGGATTGTTAGTGTATATCTCACACTAAAATGTGTACGTGAAAAAATGTATCATTTTCTAAATTTTCTGTCTAAAAAGTGAAACTTTATACCGATTGAATTGATATAATAATCAGATCTTTAGTTTTTTAGCTATTTTAGATAAATGTTACATAAATAAACATTTTTGCAGAGTGTAAATTTAAGTTATTATGAGATTCAAGTTAAATTTGGATTAATCAATTATAGATCACCATGAACAAAAACACCGTATTAGCTTGGTCCTTTGTAGTAGCTTTAGGAGGATTTTTATTTGGATTTGATACAGCGGTTATTTCGGGAGCAGAGAAGGCCGTTCAGGAGCATTGGCATTTAAGTGAATTTCAGCATGGTCTTACAATGGCCATAGCCTTGATCGGAACGGTTGTCGGCGCAGCATTAGGTGCATTGCCTTCTGATAAATTGGGCCGCAAAAACACCTTATTTGCTGTTGCTGCTCTTTACTTTATTTCAGCGATTGGCAGCGCGCTGGCAAATGACTGGACAATATTTATTCTATTCCGCTTTTTGGGTGGCATAGGAGTTGGCGTCTCTTCGGTAACGGCACCCATTTATATATCGGAAATCTCCCCGGCAGCATCCCGGGGTAAGTTGGTTGGGCTTTTTCAATTCAACGTTGTATTAGGTATTTTGATAGCCTATTTGTCCAATTATTTTATCGGTCAGGTTGGCGAAGAGTCCTGGCGCTGGATGCTGGGGGTGCAGTGCTTTCCGTCGTTGTTATTCTTCTGTTTGATCTTCCTCATCCCGGAAAGTCCGAGATGGTTGCTGCTGCACAGGGGGAATTTGGCCGAGGCAACACGGATTATGAAAAAAATTAATTCGGATGGTTACGAGCTGGAGATTTCAAAAATTCAGGAGTCTAAAAACAATTCCACAGGAGAAGGCAAGCTCTTCGTTCGCGAAAATGCAAAACCTATTTTATTGGCCTTTTGTTTTGCGCTGTTCAATCAAGTTTCAGGTATCAACGCCATTATATATTATGCGCCCCGTGTATTTGAAATGGCGGGATTAGGCTCACAGAGTTCATTGCTTTCGACAGTTGGTATAGGGGTTGTCAATTTTATTTTTACGTTGCTGGCGATCAATTTCATCGATAAGGTGGGCAGAAGAAAATTAATGTTGGTGGGTTCGATCGGGCTGATTGTTTCATTGGCACTTGTTTCCCATGCTTTTTATACCAACCAGACCACGGGTTTTGCGATCACCATCTATCTGATGAGTTTTATTGCCTTTTTCGCATTCTCGCAAGGTGCGGTGATCTGGGTGTTTATTTCGGAAATTTTTCCGAACGATGTACGTGCCAAAGGACAGACATTTGGCAGCTTGACCCATTGGGTCATGGCGGCAATTATCACGTTTTGTTTTCCGGCCTTGACAGAAATGCTCGGCGGCGGCGGTACCTTCTTGATCTTCGCCCTATTTATGGTGCTGCAACTTGTTTATGTGCTCAAGTTTATGCCGGAGACAAAAGGGAAATCATTGGAAGATCTCGGACATACCATCAATCTACATTAGTCTTTAGCTAGATTAGGCTGATGGGCGAGTGACAATGTGATAACGAGTCGTGTGTGTCTATTGTCAACATTGAACGTAAAGGGAACTAAAATAATCAATTTGTTACGTGGTTTTGGCACTCAGCCAAAGCTTTGTATAGAAAGGAGAAAATATGAAAAATGGAGATAAATCAATACAGGGGATTTGTTTTGGCGAGGTTCTTTGGGACAATCTTCCTACGGGTAAAAAATTAGGTGGAGCTCCTTTAAATGTAGCATATCACCTCAATAAATTAGGCGTAGCAACGCGTATGCTAACACGTATTGGGCGTGATGATAACGGTGACGAGCTACGCAGCGTATGTGAAGATCTCGGTATCCCGACCGATTTTTTTCAGTATGATGATGTTTTGCCGACATCCACTGTAGAGGTTTCTATCGATGAAAAGCGGGATGTGCATTATGATATTGTCTATCCTGTAGCATGGGATAGAATTACAGTGGATCCTATTGTTCTGGACGCAGTTGCGGCGGTGGATTTTCTGGTATACGGGAGTTTGGCCTGTCGAGATGAAGTAAGTTTTCAAAGCTTGCTATTATTGCTGCAAAAAGCCCGTTTCCGAGTGATGGATGTCAATCTGCGGGCACCTTATTTTGGGCCAGAAAAAATACACAAACTATTGGAGTACGCGGACTTTGTGAAAATGAATGCCGAGGAGCTATATGTTATTTCCGAGTGGAATGGTGCTACTGCGGCATTTACTGACCAGCAGCGAGTGGATTTGATCCTGGAGCGTTTTGCAATTCAGGAGGCAATTGTAACCTATGGTGCTGATGGAGCGGTATATCATTATAAAAAAGACAACATCAGTTATCATTTTCCAGCCTTGAAAGTTCAGGTAGAAGATACCATCGGAAGTGGTGATTCTTTTTTGGCGGCTTTCCTGACCAAAAGATTCCAGATGCAGCAGGGGGTTCAACTGGAGGAAGTATTGGAATTTGCGGCAACGTTAAGTGGGTTTGTGACGCAGAGCCGGGGGGCTTGTCCGCCGTACAATAAAGAGGTCATCAATCGGTTCCAATGGCTGCATCCAATTTTTAATGGACGTACTGAAGAAATCTAATGCGTCTAAGTGAAAGATAATTTTAGACACCTGGTGGGGTTAAAAAAAGCTATGATAAGTCTTAAGAAATACGGAGCTATGATGCTCTTGATGAGTATCGCAGGTATAAGTCTGGCTCAGGTTGAGCAGCATAAGCAAGGGGATCTCGAAGAAAAGTATCGCCCACAATACCATTTTACCCCACAGCGGGGCTGGATGAACGACCCCAACGGATTGGTTTATCTGAACGGTAATTATCATCTTTTTTTTCAGCATAACCCAGAAAAGCCTGTTTGGGGGCCGATGCATTGGGGGCATGCAACGAGTAAAGATCTGATTCATTGGGATGAAAAAAAGATTGCTTTGTACCCCGACAGCCTAGGAACTATATTTTCTGGTAGTGCAGTGATCGATAAGGACAATACGGCAGGTTTTGGAAAAGGTGCCATGGTTGCCATTTTTACCCATCACAATCAGCAGGAAGAAGATCGAAAAACAGGTCTACATCAGAATCAAAGTTTGGCTTATAGTTTGGACGAGGGAGTCAGTTGGACAAAGTATCGGGGAAATCCAGTACTTCCCAATTCGGGAATATGGGATTTTAGAGATCCAAAGGTGATGTGGCATGCAGATAGCCAACGTTGGATTATGACCTTGGCAACAAAAGATTGTATTACGTTCTATTCTTCCACAGATTTGAAAACATGGCAGAAGGAAAGTGAGTTCGGTAAAGAGCTAGGGGCTCATGGTGGGGTATGGGAATGCCCAGATCTTATCCCCATGGATTATAATGGACTTAAAAAATGGGTGTTATTGGTCAGTATCAATCCAGGTGGACCCAACGGTGGTTCGGTGACGCAGTACTTTGTGGGTGACTTTGATGGGCATCATTTCCGTACAGCAGACAACGAAATAAAATGGCTGGATTGGGGACCCGATAATTATGCTGGGGTAACCTGGAGTAACATAGGGGATAGGCACCTGATGATTGGGTGGATGAGCAACTGGCAATATGCCAATGTTGTTCCGACCACCGCATGGCGTTCTTCCTTAACCATACCGCGTATTTTGTCGTTGGAAAAAGTTGGAAAGTCGTTCTACGTTACGAGTACTGTTCCTAAAGAGATTGAAACCACATTTCGTCCGTTAAAAAAATACCATGGTGGCAGAACAAAAGAAGTCTCGTTCGAGCAGAATCTTCCACAAGCTTACCGTGTGGACCTTAAGAATTTGAAACAGCAGGAATTTAAGATAATCCTATCAAATGATTTTGGCGAAGAATTGATAATTGGATATCATCAAGCTACAAATGAATATTACATCGACCGCTCAAAGTCCGGAGAGGTGTCTTTCAGCGCTGAATTCGCCAAGACCGCTTTTGCTCAACGGTTGTCGAATAATAGCGAAGTATCTTTAGTGCTATACGTTGACGTTAGCTCGATCGAACTTTTCGCCGATGGCGGATTAACGGTAATGACCAGTCTATTCTTTCCAAATAAACCCATGACCAAGATGCACGTCTTAGGAGATCGAGAGTTGGAATTTCAAGACATCGGCATTGATGCGTTTACAAAATAAGCACTTGATGTGTGCGGTTAAGGGCTGTCCAAGAAGATTGGGCAGCTTATTTTCGTAGATGGAATCGTCGGTAGACTGTGTGCGAGGAAATGATAAATAAAGTTTTGCTCGGCTTTTAAATGGATACTTTTATGGATTGATTTGGCAGCTCGAGAGGCACAGCTACTGCAAGTATGGGCGAAAATAGCATAAGTTTGCTGGGCTTCAGAAATTTGATTTGAATTATTGCAGTGAAGTAATTAACTTCAACCCTAGAATAATCAATTATGGACATCCATCAAAATTTGCCTGAGCAGGAACTCTTGTGCCAACTCCATCATGGGGATATGCGGGCTTTTGATATTTTGTACCATCGTTATAGCCAGGTTATTTATGCCAATATCCTTAAGTTTCTGAAAGATGAAACCGTCGCAGAGGATCTACTTCAGGATGTTTTTTTACGTATTTGGGAGAATAGATCAAAGATAGATCCTGATCAATCTTTTGCAGCATTTCTGTTTACCTGTTCGCGCAATATTACCTTTAATTTTAAACGAAGGCTGAAATTGGAGCTGGAATCTGAGCTTCATCTCGCTTATGGAGTAGTGGAATCCGAAAATACCATTGATAAAGTGCTCGATTCAAAGGAGGCCATGGTCTTGGTAGAAGAATTATTGAACAAGTTGCCCAAACAGCGCCAAAAAATATTTAGGCTGTCTAAGCTAGACAGTAAAAGCTATCAGGAAATTGCAGAAGAAATGGGTATTTCTATTGCTACTGTTCGCGACCATATTGTTAAGGCAAATAAGTTTATCCGAAATGGCGCATTACAAGATAATGGATTTTCGACATTATTATTGGCGCTGCTTCTCTATTCGGCTAAATAAAAAAAAGTTTTTTTTAGAGCAGACCTTTATTTTCCCCTGTGTGTATTTACTTTAAATATACAGCTCTGTGGAGACCAATAAATCTAAAATAAATCAATTACTTCAAAAGTATAAAGAAGGGAACTGTTCGCTTGAGGAAATCGAACGGCTACAGCATATGCTTTCTAACGACGATAGCGAGGATCAGCATACCATCGACCAGGTCATCGTCGCAAATTTACTGCAACCTTCGTCCGCAGGGAACATGAGCGAATCCAAACTAAAAATAACACTCGAAAATATCAAAAGACAAATTCAGCAGGATAAAGAACGTGGTGAGAGCATTAAATATGACACTGCTGATGCTGGGGTGCCGCCACGAAGGAAAGTTGTTTTTGTAACGCGATGGCTTTACTGGACCGCTGCGGCTTGTTTATTGCTTTTTGTCATTTCAATGGCAGTCTGGCGACAGCACAGGGATTCCGTTCAGGTAAAAAAGAATCTTGCAACATTGCAAAGTACAAAGGGCGAGGTTGTAAAGCCAGGAGGAAATAGCGCTACCCTTCGTTTAGCGGATGGTACACTTTTGGAACTCGATAAGCAGGCATCTGGAATCGTGATGGGGAAAAAAATTGCCTATGAAAATGGGAAATCTATCGCTGACGCTGCATTATATAAACAGGGGGGGGAGGCAGATCCCAGTAAGGTTATGCTGGAGCTGACCACACCGCGCGGTGGGATGTATCAGATTACGTTACCTGACGGTACAAAAGTGTGGCTTAATGCAGCCTCTTCCTTAATATATCCACTGAGCTTTGCCAAAAACGAACGAAAAGTTACCCTCATTGGCGAGGCCTTTTTTGAGGTGATCAAAGATAGTACAAGACCTTTCAAAGTGTTGAGTAAAGAGCAAGAAATAGAGGTGCTTGGGACTGCCTTTAATGTCAACGCTTATCCCGAGAACACAGCGATTAAGACAACTTTAGTTCATGGAAGGGTTAAATTATCAAACGATAACCGATATTCAGAAGCAACATACCTGCAGCCCGGGCAGCAGTCGACCAACACCAATAGCGGAGATATACAGGTTGCTCCTGTGGATACTGCACCTTTTACAGCGTGGAAAGATGGCTTATTTTATTTTGAAGAAACACCACTTTCGGATGCACTCCAGCAGATTGGTCGCTGGTATAATATAAAAGTGAGGTACAAGGGTGAGGTGCCGCAAACGCATTTCTATGGCCGTATAAAACGAAGTAAGCCTCTTCAGGAAGTACTTGATGTATTGGAAGAAGGTGGGCTGCGTTTTGAGCTGATGAAAAGTCAGGAAAAAAATATCTTATTGGTGACGACAGTGCAATAATAACCCTAAATAACGATGAAAAAAGAAATGATTATGGATTCTACCTAAGCCTAAGAAAGGTATACGCAAGACAAAAAGGGCAGTGCTGGGGGGCACTGCCTTGAATTGGATGCATATACTTATAAGTGTTGCCCAAGGGCATATTTTGATAACCATTTATAAATAACATACAAACCGTACAAACATATGATTTTTTATCCATTTGTTAGGCTACACCCGTGGAGTTTAACTTTACGAAGTATACTGATTATGAAATTGATCGTACTCATTTCCTTGCTGACTGCTATGCAACTATTTGCGGAAGGAAATGCGCAGACCATAAATTTAACCGCAAAACATGTGACCCTAAACCAGGTAATGCGTGATCTACAAAAGCAGAGTGGTGTCAATTTTTTCTTGAATGGCAAGGCGCTCGCGCAGACGCGTCTGTCAGTCAATATACAGCATGCCAAATTGGACGATGCCTTAAATGCCATCGTAGCGCCTCTGGACCTGGAATGGGTTAAAAAAGATGAGGTGATCGTGATAAAGCCTAAAAGAAATCCAATGATTTCCGAACCTAAAGAAACTCTGCAGCGGCGTATTAGTGGTAAGGTCGTCAATGGAAAGGGGCAGATACTTGTCGGAACGACAATTAGCGTAAAAGGTACCAATATCTCCACAGTAACAGATCAGGATGGGAGATTTACGATCCAGTTGCCAGCCGCAAACAGTATTTTGATATTTTCAAATGTAGGGTATCAGGGGCTAGAAAAAAGTACCACTGGCATTGAAGAAATGCATGTTGTGCTTCAGGAGGTTATCAGTGGTTTGGATGAGGTCGTTGTTGTCGGATACGGAAGTCAGAAGCGCGCAAATGTGATTGGTGCTGTATCAACTGTGAACGGAAGTTCGGTTGAAAATCGATCGACTGCTACACTGAGCTCTTCATTGGCTGGACTCGCGGCCGGCGTTAATGTGCAGAATACAACAGGAAAACCTGGAGCAGATGGTGCTAATATTCTGATCCGCGGAAAAGGGACCTTAAATAACACCTCACCGTTGGTGGTGATCGATGGTATCGTCGGTTCTATGGATGCTGTTAATCCAAACGATGTCGAGTCGATTTCAATTTTAAAAGATGCAGCTACCGCAGCAATTTATGGTTCTTTGGGGTCAAATGGTGTTATATTAATTACCACAAAAAAGGGAGCCAAGGGGAAAAACAATGTGTCCTATACGGGAATGGTTTCGATGCTGCAGCCTAATAATGTACCCGAATTTATCACCGATTATGCACAACATATGCGTCTGGTGAATGAGGGCTTCAAGAATTTGGGCCAGGCAGCTGTTTACACGGACGCAACAATCAATCTCTGGGAGGAAGCAAAGAGAAATCCGAAAGGCTTTACTGAATTTGGAATTCCCAATGAGGTCGCTTACCCCAATACAAACTGGGGCGATGTGCTTTTTGGACAGCGCAAACTTTTACAAAATCACAATCTCTCTTTAAATGGCGGCAACGACAACACGCAATACCTTTTTTCAGTCGGATATTTCAATAATCCCGGAACGATGCCCGAAACCGGAGCGGATAAGGTACGTATGAGGATAAACTTACAGTCGAAAGTCGCTAAGTTTTTAACCGTGGGTACCCAAACCTTTGGGGATATGCAAAACCTAAGTGTGGCTGATGTGGTGACGGCATATTCTTACCTCACCCAAACGGTGCCCGGAGTTTATCCATACTACAACGGCGTTTATGGTTTCCCAGCTGCTGCTGAAGAATCAGCCACCGCAAATAATGCCCTGGCTTTTCTAAATGGGATGGGCGGAAAGAACCAGGTGAACCGATTCAATACCACACTATTTGCGAAATTAGACCTGATGAGAGGGCTGCAATTCGAATCGAAAGTAAATTACAATTATGCCTATAATGAGACCAATTCGCACCAGGTACCTTATGAAAAATGGAATTTTGCAACCAACAAATTGAGTACAGCCGCGCTGGCGGCGGGACAAATAACAACTCAATATGGTGTCACCAAGAGTTACAATGTGATCATTGATAATGTATTGCGTTATTCCGGATCTTTTGGCAAACACGATGTGGGCGGAATTTTGGGCTATAATGAACAGTATTTTAACCAATATAATATCGGAGCGGCCAAACTTGGACTTGTACATCCTGATCTGACAACATTTAACTCGGCAACGACAATGAGTTCCATCACTGGTGATGAGCTTGATTACGGGTTGCGATCCTTTTTTGGTCGTGCCAATTACGCTTATGATAACAAATACCTCGCCGAAGCGGTAGTTCGGTACGATGGATCATCACGATTTGGAACCGCCAAACGCTGGGGCTTCTTTCCCGCTTTTTCTGCAGGATGGCGTATATCGGAGGAATCTTTTATGCGTCCGCTCAAATCCTTTTTTAGTGATCTTCGAATAAGGGCCTCGTGGGGTAAAACCGGGAACAATGCTTCTCCGGGCAATTACGATCATCTTCCCTCATATGGTGCTGTAAATTATTCATTCAATAATCAGGCTGTGCGTGGTTTGGCGCAGACTAAACTAGGAAATGATCTGTTGCACTGGGAAACGACGACGACTACAAATGTGGGCTTCACAGCGACAGCATTAAAAAATAAATTGACGGTCGAATTTGATGCGTATCGCGCTTATACCGATGGGATTTTATATGTACCGACTATTCCATCAACGGTGGGTACTGCTACTGCAGCAACGATGAATATTGCCGAGGTGAGCAAGCGGGGAATTGAATTGACCGTCGGATATCAAGATAAAATCAACAGTTTTAAGTATGGTCTATCAGCCAATTTCGCCTACAACACCAATCGGGTCGAAAAATATAAAGGCGCGTTGTCGGAAGGCTATGTTACCGATGCTGCCGGCAATAGGGTTTACCAGTCCAATATCGGTATGGTTTCTAATGGGGTAAACCAGCGGATTCTGGAAGGGCACGAAATTAATGAATTCTATCTGTATAATGTCTACCGTGGTTCAGGAAGCCATTTCTTAGCAGATGGTTCTGTTGATAAAAATGGAGGACCGCATGATGGCATGATTCGTACCGAGCAGGATATGGCTTGGTTAAAAGCGATGGTAGACGCAGGCTATTCATTTCAACCTGCCGATGGGATAGATCCTACAAAGATCTGGTATGGTGACTTGATTTATTCGGATATGAACGCCGATGGCATCTACGGAAATGTATACGATCAGCGATTTATGGGCAAAAGGGCAACACCGGCATTTAATTACGGCCTTAGTATCAATATGGCCTACAAAGGATTCGATGCTTCCATGATTTGGTCGGCTTCTTCAGGTATGTCATATTATTGGAATGAACTGTATCTCAATTCATCCATCGTCGCGCAGGGTAAATCGATGTCCGCATTGGTTGCAAACGATCATTATTATTATAATGCCGCCAATCCTTCGGATCCCAACAATCAGATAGATGGTTATTATCCACGTCTAAAAGGAGTGACCGATGCACAGAATGGACGTACCAGCGATTATTACTTGTATAATGCTTCGTTCGTGAAGCTAAGGAATCTTCAGTTGGGCTATACGCTACCCGAAAGTTTATCGAATCGTTTTTCGATCGCTAAACTCCGGATTTACTTAGCTGGTGAAAACCTATTAACATGGACAAAGTTCCCCGGGCTAGATCCCGAAATTGGACCCGCAAGCAATGATCCTGCGCTGATCAATTCTTCCGTTGTGAACTACCCTACGATGCGACAATATTCGCTGGGTTTAAATCTTACCTTTTAATCTGAATGAGAATCATGAAAAAGATAAAAAAATTTCTAGCGATCGTATTACTGATCAGTATAGCGAGTTGTAAAAAAGATCTTTTGGACACCTCCCCATATTCTTCGGTCTCTACAGCAACGATGTGGACAACCGATAATTTAACTGATTTGGGCATTGCAGGAATCTATAGTTCCTTTCGTCTACTAATGGGGCATAGCGGACTGATCTCTCCTTATGAGCTGTATCAGTTTGACCGTTTCTCCTATACGGGGCAGGCCCGTTTTGATGAGCCCTTATTGACAGGTACCATTACTGCTGGTGACCCTTTATTTGTAAATGTTTGGAAAATTCAATATGAAGGGATTCAGCGTGCAAATGATGCATTAAAAAATATTCCCATAAAGTCACCTTCAACGGCCGAAAAGAAAGCAAAATACCTCGCTGAAGCAAAATTTCTCCGCGCTTATTTTTACTTCCGGCTCAATCAGCTCTACAAGGGGGTGCCAATTTATCTCGAACCTTTTACAGCCGCTGAGGCTATCAAAGGACGTAGTTCGGAAGAGGAGGTGTGGAATCAAATATTAGCAGACCTAAACGATTGTATTGCAGAACCCAATTTCCCAGATCGGTATACTGCCGGCAATGCCAACTATGGGCATGCAACAAAGGCGGCCGCTTATGCCTTAAGGGGTAAAGTTTATCTCTACCGAAAAGATTGGACGAAGGCGGTGGCTGATTTTCAAAAAGTTAAAGATGCTGGCCACACACTCTTTGGCGATTATAAAGCCCTATTTAAAGAGGCTAATGAACAGTGTCCTGAGATGATTTTTTCCATTCAGCATCGTAGTGAACAGGGATATGGGAATAATATGCAGCTATTCTGTGGTTGGCCTTCCGTCTATTCGCGCGGATGGAATTATTATATGCCCTCGCCGCATTTGGTCGATCTCTATGAAAATACTGACGGTTCTCAATTTGAATGGAATAAAGTTATTCCTGGATATAGCAGCTTAACTGAAAATGAGCGGGAAGTCTTTTTTCTTCGGAACAACCTGACGGAGGCCGAGAAAGCTGCTGCAACATTAAGAGGAGCAAAGATGAGTCTATACCTGCCTCAAGGTAATGAAGAACGTATCAAAAAGGCCTATGAAAATCGAGATCCACGCTTGCAGGCCAATGTCGTGACGCCCTATTCAACTTTTAGAGGCGCCTATAATTTTACTAATGTGGAAAGCCTTCAATCTATGCGCTGGCCGTTTCGTGGACAAGCACAGGTAGACGGCGATATTCAGAGTGATACACAGATCAACTTCTTTTATTTTTACCGAAAATTTGTCGCAGAGGGGGTTAATGAGATTGTTGACCGTAATTATGGCCCCATTGATTTCCCGATCTTCCGCTATGCAGACATATTGCTGATGTGGGCTGAGGCACTAAATGAAGATGGAAAATTGAATGAAGCGATTGCAAAAGTCAATGAAGTACGGCAACGTGCTGGCGTAGCGCTGTTAAATTCCAATGCCGCAACTACTGTCGCTGGGAAGGAAGGCTTACGCCTGCGTATCCGCAACGAACGTCGTGTGGAGTTTCCGAATGAAGGCATCAATTATTTTGACGAATTGCGCTGGGGAACCTGGAAAGAGACCGTGTTTAAAGCGGGCAATGGACGTAAGCAGGTTTGGGGAACAAATGTTGGGAATTATAGCTATAAGGGCGATTTCTTAAATGTATGGCCTATTCCTACCTCAGAAATACAAATGAACGTGAACCTGGTGCAAAATCCAGGCTGGATAGACTAACATAAATTCAAGCCGGGGAAGAAAACTTCTAGGCGATCCCCGGCGCCACCTAAATAAACCTAAATATGATCGTTTTTAGATATAGCCTATACGTTATTTATTTTTTGATCTTTTATTATCCTTTTCTGTTGCGTGCTGATACAAGTGATTTTGTGAAAAAAGGATTTGATTTAGCGGAACGGCAGTACGCCTTACTGTATCAACACCATACCGACCTGAGTAACTATCCGCGATCGGCAGATCGAAATGGGAAAACAACTTTTACGGATATCCGGGATTGGACAGGCGGCTTTTGGCCGGGTTGCCTTTGGTATGTCTTTGAATATACCGGCGATGATCGATGGCGGGACGCCGCATTAAAATGGACAAATTCATTACGTCAAAATCAATTTAATACGCAGCATCATGATATTGGTTTCGTGATGAATAGCAGTTATGGGAATGTTTATCGGTTGACTGGTGATAGTACCATCAAATCAATCTTAATCCAGAGTGCCAAATCTCTCTTAACCCGTTTCAACCCGAAGGTAGGCGCAATTAAATCTTGGGATGTATTTCCTTCCTGGGATGGTAAGCATCGTTATCAGTTTCCGGTTATTATCGACAATATGATGAATTTGGAACTGCTTTTTTTGGCTTCCAAATTATCAGGTGACTCCGTCTACCGTAATGTCGCCATTCGGCATGCACAGACAACGCTAAAAAATCAATATCGACCAGATTACAGTTCTTATCATGTGGTTTCGTATGACCCCAATACAGGTGCAGTATTAAGCAAAGAAACTGCACAGGGCTTTTCGGATAATTCCGCCTGGGCGAGGGGGCAAGCCTGGGGATTGTATGGCTTTGTGCTGATGTACCGCGAAACGAAAGACCCAATGTATCTTCAAGCCGCACAAAAAATGGCTGATTTTTATGCAAAGCATCCACGATTGCCTAACGATGGGGTTCCGTTGTGGGACTTTGATGTCGATCAACCGGGGTTTGTTCCAAACTGGACGTATCAAAAAGACGATTTTGAAACCATACCCAGAGATGCATCAGCAGCAGCCGTCACCGCTTCTGCTTTGTTGGAACTGGTAGACTATGTAAGGCCCGAACAACAACAAGAGTACCTGGATCTGGCTGAAAAGATCTTGCGATCATTGGGCTCCTCAAATTATTCAAGTGAAGTGGGAGCCAATGGCCTATTTGTCCTAAAGCATAGTGTCGGTAGCATTCCGCATAAAGGGGAAATTGATGTACCCTTGATTTATGCAGACTATTACTATCTGGAAGCGCTGATACGCTTTAACAAACGTAAACATCGGTTTGCGCAGCTGATGAATGAATGGCAGCAGATGAATAAGCAGAAGGCTCAGGCACTCCAGGATTTTCAGCGGCAAAAATTTGGACTTTTTATTCATTGGGGGCTTTATGCCATTCCAGGTGGAATATGGAATGGGAAAAAGATGGAAGATATGGGCAGTCCAAGTGTAGCCGAATGGATTCAATTGGTAGCGAAAATTCCGCGCTCAGCCTATGCCCAATTAGCGGATCAATTCTCCCCGCAAGCTTTTGACGCCGATAAAATAGTTCGCATGGCCAAGGATGCCGGGATGAAATATCTTGTTGTAACTAGCAAGCATCATGATGGATTTGCCCTATACCATTCGGAAGTAAGCCCATTTAATAGCGTACAGGCCACACCCTACAAACGTGACGTTCTTCAGGAACTTTACGATGCCTGTGTTCGGCATAATCTGGATTTTGGTGTGTATTATTCCCAAAATATCGATTGGCGGGATGGTAGTGATGCGCAATATGCTGTGAGCAAAGCTCAAAATGATCTTACAAATATAAAAACCGATGATTTCGGTGCCAACCGTTGGGATCCAAGCCCCAATTCCTATGCTTCCTATCTCAACGAAAAAGCAATTCCTCAGGTAAAGGAAATTTTGACACGGTTCAAACAGCTGAAATACATCTGGTTTGATATGCCCGGACTGATGACCGCTGAACAGAGCTTCCGTTTCTATAAAACTGTATATGTTTGTAACCCAGGTGTGATTGTTTCGGAACGGATTGGCAATGGTATGGGCGATTATGCCATTCCCGGTGATAATCGCATTCCCGAACCTTCGGAACGTTTTGGTCAACCTTGGGAAGCCATCGGGACATTTAACCATTCCTGGGGCTATAAATCTTATGACCAAGATTGGAAAGATGTGGACGAACTGCGTTATTGGCTTTTGGAAATCGTCAGCAAAGGTGGTAATTATATGCTCAATATTGGCCCAGATGCAGAAGGAAATATAGCTACACCTGTAAAAAATAATCTGGCTATCTTAGGAAAATGGTTGCGTTTTAATGCTGAGGCGGTTTATGGAACATCACCCTGGATCACCACACATGAGGGACCAACACTGATTCGGATAAGGGATACTGAGCAACGGGAGAAAGAAGGATTTAGAGCATCTTTTACACCTTCGGATTTTTGGTTTACCCAAAAAAATGACTGTGTTTATGCTATGGCTCTCGTAGCGCCTAAGGATGGAATAGTCCATCTGAAGTCCCTGAACCAGAATAAAGCTAAAGTAAAGTCAGTGGAAATCTTAGGGTATGGTCAGGTTCGTTTTAAGCAGGATAAGCATGCATTGCGGCTGAAATTACCCAAGAAGACACAAAATAGTACCTTAGGCTATACCCTCAAGATAAAATTAGGCTAACCAGAAGATGGGCTAAATCGATTATGATGAAATTAAAGCGAGTATTAAACTCAAATAAAAAGAACGTCTTGTTGCTGTTTGTCTGTTTAGATTTTTGGTGTATGCAAGCTTCCGGGCAGAATAATAGGGATCATTTTTCTTGGGGTGAAGGTAAAACGATTCTTTTTTTAGGAAACAGCATTACTTATGCAGGGCAATATGTCGCTATGACGGAGGCTCTATTTCTCAGTCTACATCCGAAAACGAAATCTCGGTTTATCAATTCTGGGCTGCCGAGCGAGACAGTATCTGGTCTTAGTGAACCAAATCATGCGGAAGGTAAATTTATCCGACCTTGTCTGTTTGACCGTTTGGACAATGTACTTGATAAAATCAATCCCGAGGTTGTTTTTGTCTGTTATGGCATGAACGACGGAATCTACCTTCCTTTTGATTCCGTCCGTTTTGAAGCCTACAAAAATGGGATAATACGGCTTCACACACGCTTGGTTGATGCTGGTGTGAAGCGCATCCTATGGATGACTCCGCCTGTACATGATGATCCGCAGCTCCGGCTTAATGGTTATAATAACGTATTGGATCGTTATGCGCAATGGCTAATTGGCTATGCCAAAATGCAGTCCTGGGAAATCATAGACCTGCATTTTGCCATGCGTCGCTACTTGGAAGCTAGGATCGAGAGGGAACCCCATTTTAAGCTGGCTGCGGATGGCATACACCCTGGCGAACTGGGCCATTGGCTAATGGCAAAGGAAATTATACAGCACCTGATGCCTAGCTTTCCACTTCAAAGTACATGGGAGGACAATTTGCGCGGTAAACCACGCATGATCCAATTATATACACTTATTTTAAAAAGACAGACGATTATGAAAAACGCATGGTTGACTTTTACAGGTCATAGGAGGCCTGGTTTATCAAAGGGAATAGCGGTGGAGGATGCGAACATAGCGTACAATGCCATTCAGGAGGAAATTGAAACTTTGGGCTTCTAATCGTCAGTAGCCTATCATCCGAATAAATAAAACTTATATGTATAAATCGATATCATGAAGAAAATCATTTTTTTAAAGTGGCAGTTTACAGTAGCCTTGGTTCTGTTTTTATGCAGCATCGATGCAGCCATTTCACAGACTAAGTCGCTACCCTATGAGGGGGTAGCCGGCTGGCAGGAAACCCAAGAAAAGCGTATGGAATGGTTTAAGGAAGCCCGTTTTGGCCTTTTTATCCATTGGGGATTGTACAGTGCAGCAGGAGGTTCTTTTGAAGGGAAGCAGTACCCACAGCATTATGCCGAGTGGATACAGACATGGGGTAAGATACCCAGTAAGCGGTATGCTGAAGTGCTGAAACCAAAATTCACATTACGTTCTTTCGATCCGAAATTCTGGGCGCGTCTTGCAAAGAAAACGGGTATGAAGTATATGGTGCTGACCTCGCGACACCACGAAGGCTTTAGCCTGTTCAATAGCCAACAACCTTATGCCTTGAAAAATGATGTTACGGGTACGGCAAATTTATCGCCGAAAGGAAGAGATCTTTACCGGGAAATTATGGATGCTTTCCGTCAGGAAGGGATGAAAGTAGGAGCTTATTATTCGCTCTTGGATTGGCAACATCCCGATTCTTATGAGGCCTTTCAGCTGAACCCGAATGTGGATAAGCATCAGCCAGATCATGAACGCTATAAAGCCTATCTCTATGGCCAGATTAAAGAGCTTGCACAGCAATACGGACGCTTAGATATGCTGTGGCCCGACTTTAGTAATAAAGAGCACGAGGGCGAAGCCTGGGGGACGAAACATATTTTGACAGATCTGATCAAATGGCAGCCCACTATTATTATCAATAATCGATTTTGGAATGGACTTGAAAATAGGAATGGCGATATTGGTACTCCAGAGAAATATATACCGCCAACCGGCTTGCCCGGCATGTACTGGGAGGTAAGCCATACCATGAATGAAAGTTATGGTTATAGTGCGCACGATAAAAATTGGAAAAGCTTTCCCAAGATCATGCAATTATTTGTGGAAACGGTGAGTAAAGGAGGAAATTTTTTGTTAAATGTCGGACCCGATGGTGACGGAGCCATTCCTGAACCTGCAGTGCAAATTATGGAGCAAATCGGGGAGTGGATGAAGATCAATAGCGAAGCTATTTACGGTACCACCGCGAGCCCTTTCCAAGCCTTGGATTGGGGGTATTGTACCCAAAAAAATGGGAAGCTGTATCTGCATGTTTTTGATCGTCCGGCCGATGGAAAAATAAATCTGCCCATCAAAAATAAAGTGACGGCTGTTTACGCCCTAGCTTCACCTCAAATGAAATTGAAATCCACTATAGAAAACGGGAGACCAGCAATTCCTGTTGATATCTTCGACAGTAAAAAAGGACCGAAGGTTATTGTGGTCGAAATCCAGGGGAAGCCGATTGTTGAGGAAAGCCTGACCCAAACACAGGCAGACGGACGTATCGTGATGAACGCTAATAATGCAAAATTACAGGAAGGAAAGGGATTAAAAATTATTGGTGCGCATACCCATGATCCAAACCGCCCGAACGCCATTGGTCAATGGAAAGACCTTGCGGATAAAGTTTTTTGGGATATTAAAATTCAAAAACCAGGGAAGTATCGCGTGCTCGTCAGTTATCTGGCCAATAGCAGTCAGCACGGCAAGATTGCACTCTCGATGCTTGGACAGCAGCTGCCATGCACATTCGTAGCTGAAAAAGATACTAAATTTAAGGAAGTTCTAATAGGGATCATTGAGGTGTCCCAGCAAGTAATTGGCGAGCCCAGTACAAAAGTAACTTTAAAAGCTGTAGCCATCGAAGGCAATACTTTACCAGAGATTGCATCGATTACTTTGGTGCCGATTCAATAATAAACTTTTTATAAGAAGAACTGAACAAATCATCCATACATAAACCATTTTGCCGTCAAGGACTGAAGAAGTACCAATAAAGACGAGCAGAAAAATAAACTATCCATAAAGAATGAAAAGAAGAGAATTTATAGCCAAAGGAATTGTCTCCTCTTTGGCTTTTACAATTGTCCCGCGAGTTGTGTTGGGAGGCAATGGATTTCTTGCGCCAAGTGATCGTATCAATCTCGGATTTATTGGTGTCGGAAAACAATCCTATACGTTGATGAATGGCCTCAATCGTTGCAAGGAAATTGCAAGTCTGGCGGCCTGTGATGTAGACCGTAACAAATTGGCAGCATTTATTGCTGCAACAGCAAAGAAACAAACGGAATTGTCAAAAGTACAGAGCGAGATCAAGGCCTATCACCATTATCGGGAATTATTGGATCGGAAAGATATTGACGCTGTTGTCATTGCTACGCCAGATCATTGGCATGCACAGATTGCAGTTGATGCTGCCAAGGCAGGAAAAGATATTTATTGCGAGAAGCCGCTTGCGCTGACCATAGCCGAAGGCAGGGCAATGGTTGAAGCAACGCGTAAATATAAGCGAGTGTTTCAAACGGGCAGCATGCAGCGTTCCTCCTACAATTTCAGGCAGGCTGCAGAGCTGGTCCTCAATGGCTATGTCGGCAAAATAAAAGAAATCAATGTTTCTGTGGGCGAACCAGTCAAACAATGTGACCTTCCCGCTATGCCTGCTCCCGATTATCTCGATTGGGATATGTGGGTAGGACCTTCACCTTATCGCGGCTATAATCCGATATTAAGTCCCCCTTTGGAGGATGATAAATGGGCCTGGTGGCGTGGTTACCGGGATTTTGGAGGCGGCTATATCACCGATTGGGGAGCACATATGTTTGATATTGTCCAATGGGCATTGGGCATGGATGATTCTGGCCCCGTTGCGTTCAATCCTCCTAAAACACCGAACAGTAACAGTGGGCTCTCTTTTAGCTATGCAAATGGTGTTATCGTAAATCATAAACAATGGGGGGTACATAATGCGATACAGTTTATCGGTGAAAAAGGGAAGATTGAGGTAAGCCGGGAGTTTATACGCTCTAACCCGGGTAATTTGGCGAATCTTAAACTGACTTCTTCTGATCGTCGTTTGTATTATAGTGATAATCACTATCAGGACTGGGTTGATGCGATTAAAAAAAGAAGTAAGCCTATCTGTGATGTTGAAATAGGTCACCGGACGAGCTCAGTGTGCAATGCCATCAATATTGCATATGAACTGCAAAAGGATTTAAAATGGAACCCGCAAAAAGAACAATTTGATAACGAATATGCCAATCTCCTGCGTAGCCGACCTTACAGAGGAGAATGGGATTTTAAAAAGTTTTAGTAAAGAAAATAGGCGATTAATTGTAAACAGGCTTAGCAAAATACGCTAAGCCTGTTAAGCATCCGCTCACAATTTTTTGATCAAATAGTGGGGAAAGATTCGTACCTGCTTCGTACCTTATTCGGATGCAATACAGATATGGTACAGCTATTGACTAGATATTGACCAGACTCTGACCAGGAATTATCTGGTCAACTTTCGATCAATAACCGTAGCAAGATTGTCCACATCCGAAGGTGATACGAACAATACGAAGACGACCCGAAAACAGCATTAGGGATATAGGCAAAAAAAGGCCATGTAACACAAGTTGTTCTGCTGACGGTTAACTGTCGAAAGCGAGTATATTGAAGAGATTATTCACACGATTTGATCACTAGATCGCTTTTCTTATCGGGAGATAAAAAAACATGGCCCGCTGATTTAAAACAAAGAGGACAAAAAGAAAATTTGCTATTCTGGAGAGATAATTGCTTTATTTGTACCCAACAATTATTACATTCGAACAGCAAAGGGAATCTTGATATGTCGCAATTAACAATAGTAGATCTTGCCAAAAAACTCGGCTTGTCAAAATCGACCGTTTCCCGCGCATTTCGGGACAATGTGGATATTAATCCGGCGACCAAAGCCCGGATATTGGCCATGGCCGAAGAAATTGGTTTTTCGCCCAATGTCTATGCAAGCAGTCTGAAAGCAAATAAAAGTCTGACCATCGCAATTATTATTCCCGAATTTGGTAATAAATTTTTCTCGCAGGCAATCAAAGGAATCGAGGCTGTGGCGCGCTCTAAGGGTTATCATACGTTAATTTACGTAACGGATCATCAGGTCCAAAACGAGGCCTCAATTGTCCGCTCATTGGCCAATGGACGTGTGGATGGTGTTATTATTTCAGCTTCAGGTGAAGGTAAAGATCATTCGCATTTGCAGCTTTTGGCTGAAAGGGGAATATCGGTTATGTTTTTTGACCGTGCATATGACGACTGGAAGGGCGGATACATCACAGGTAATGACCTTGATTCTGCTTACTTGGCAACTAAACACTTGATCGATAACGACTGTAAAAGGATTGCTTATCTCGCGATCAATCCGAATGTCTCCATAGGTAAGGTGCGTAAAGATGGCTACGAAAAAGCATTACAGGAAGCTGGAATTCCGATTAGAACAGAACTTATTCTGGATACGGTTAACGATGCCGATCAAAATATGAAAGATATTGCCAGGTTGATCAAACAGGAAAAACCCGATGCCATCTTTGCCGCTGTAGAGCGCCTTGCCATTTCGAGTATACGCGTCGCCAAGCAGCTCGGAATCCGTATTCCTGAAGATCTCAAAATCATTTGTTTTTCTTGTCTGGATATAGCCGACCTGATTGATCCTGCACTGAGCGTAGTGAAGCAGCCAGCCTATGAAATGGGCGAATTAGTAACAAAATACCTATTGGAAAAGATGGATAACCCCGAAAATAATAAGTTTGCTAATTCGGTTTATCTTGATTCCCAGCTTATTTTTCAAAAATCTAGTCTGAAATAAGAAAAGAAATATTTGTTTTTTGTTATCCCATTATTTAGCTTTGAATACTCTCGGGAACATTCCCGGAAGTGTTTAAATAATCAATTTGTATATAACTATTGGATAGGGAAATCCAGTAAATCGCAACAAGCGATTTCTTTTTGCCTTGATATCGGGAACGTTCCCAGTATCAGATTCCAAGTAAAGCTAATTATCGATGGGGAAGCATATCTCTCGTTTAATAGGATATTTCTGGCTGATTATCCTCTTATCATCATGTGCAAATAAAAAAGATATCGTGGATGTCGAGCAACCGCCTGTTATTGAACAGCAGGAATCTGGTTTGGTACATCTTGCCGCCCTATTTATCTTTTGGGATCAGGAAATCACGTTGCAATTTGATCTTTCGAAAGGAAATGCTGCGCTAAAAGGTAGCACAGCCGATCTCTACTTACACGCTGGATTGATTTCTGTCAATGGGGGCGGCTGGCAACATGTGGCGACAGACTGGTCGAACAATGAAAACACCTATAAACTTAAATTTGTTGCTGCTGGTTTATATACCTTCACATTTACACCCGCTAAATTCTTTCACCTGAGTAATGGAGGAGAATTTGGTCAGATAGCAATTTTAGTCCGCAATGGTGATGGATCGGTGGTCCAAAGAAACAAAAATAATTCGGATTTATTTCTGCCTCTTGTGGCGACCAATGCACAGGCTATTCGCTTTGTGTCGCCCGCATTGCAACCCACAGATCCCATTGCAACGGATCAATTATATACCGCTGGTGAAAGCGTGAAGCTGAAAGTTCAAGCAACGCAATCGGGAAAAATTAGTATCTGGGACAATGGCGTGCAAATCGCCGCGGCAGATGCCGTTCAGTCGCTGGAAAAATCCCTCCGCTTAGAAAGCGATGGGTTGCACCAACTTGAAGCACGCCTTGAAACTGATGGTCAGGTGACGATGACCAAAATTGCATTATTTGTAGAGGCTAAGCCAGCTATTGCAGTACTTCCAGCAGCAGTTAGTCCTAACGGAACGACGATCAGTAAGCAAAAAGGACAAGTTAGTTTTGCATTGACAGCCCCTTCTAAAAGAAGTGTCTATGTATTGGGCGATTTTAACGGTTATAAAGCTTTGCCCGCGTATGCGATGAGTCAGACACCGGATGGTAAAACCTGGTGGACCACGGTATCAAATGTCGATTTCTCCAAACAACTGACGTATCAATTCTTGGTGGATGGTCAACTTTATATTGCCGACCCCTATGCCGAATTGATCCTTGACCCACAAAACGATGCGTCACTTGGATTGACGGTGGGCGCTGTACCTGCTTATCCTGCAGGTGCACAAGGAATTGTGGGGGTATTGGATCTTCCGGCCAAGTCGTATTCGTGGAATACAGCAGCATTTAAGAAGCCTGTCGAAGGTGACTTGGTCATTTATGAATTGTTAGTCCGTGATTTTGTCAAACAGCATCAGTATACCACACTCAAGGATTCCTTGTCTTATTTAAAGCGCTTAGGGGTGAATGCTGTTGAATTGATGCCTGTTCAAGAATCGGAAGGAAATTCCACCTGGGGCTATAATCCTTCTTTTCATCGTGCGTTGGATAAATATTATGGCTTGAAAAATAACTTCAAGGCCTATGTCGACGCTTGTCACGAAAACGGTATTGCCGTTATTTTAGACGTTGTTTTTAATCATGCTTTTGGTCAGTCGCCACTTGTACAGCTTTATTTTGAGCAGGGTAATGTAGCTGGAAGCAGCCCATGGTTCAATACGGTTGCTAAGCATCCGTTTAATGTAGGCTTCGACTTTAACCACGAAAGTGTTTATACACAGAATTTTGTGAAGGATGTGTTGACTTATTGGATGCAGGAATATAAAATCGATGGTTTCCGATTCGACTTATCCAAAGGTTTTACGCAGAAAAATTCGGGTACGTCAGAAAGTGATTTAGCTGCCTGGGATGCGTATGATGCATCGCGTGTAGCCATTTTGAAGCAATACCAGCAGCATATTCGCAACATTGATCCGTCGTGTTATATTATTCTGGAACATCTCGGTGGCGATCAGGAAGAAATGGAACTGGCGCAATCGGGCATGTTGCTTTGGAATAATATGAATCATGCCTTTAACGAAGCGGCGATGGGATGGACCGCCAACAATGGTTCTGATCTCGGAAGATTATTTGCTTCCGGTCACGGCATGGCACAGCCTTCTTTTGTGTCTTATATGGAAAGTCACGACGAGCAGAGACTCCTGTTTAAGTGCTTAAATTATGGAAACTTATCGGGCAGCTATAACATCAAGAATCTAGGTACTGCACTAAAACGTATGGAACAGGCAGCTGTGTTTCTATTGGCTTCACCAGGACCTAAGATGATCTGGCAGTTTGGTGAATACGGTTATGATGTTTCTATCGATGAAAATGGCCGCACAGGTGAAAAGCCTTTGTTGTGGAGCTATCTCCAACAAGACGATCGCAAAAAGCTCTTTGAGACCTATGCGCAACTCACTCGTTTCAAAACCAAAAACAGCATTTTCCAAAACGGGACAGTCGTCACATCGGCGATGAAGGATGCGGTTAAATATTTTGTACTGGAAAAGGAAGGACAACAAGTAGGCGTACTTGGAAATTTTGGGGTAGAAAGTACTGCATTTGCATTGCCACAGGCACTACAAAAGCATTGGGTCGATAATTTTACGGGAAAAGAATTCGACTGGTCCGGTCAGTCAACATTGACACTCTTGCCAGGCCAATACCAATTGATAAGCAAAACAAAACTAAATAAATAAACAGTTATTTTATGAACAAACAGCTATTACGTCCATTTTGGACCTTGAACCTGCTTCTTGGGGTAAGTGCTTCGGCAATAGCCCAACAGGCTACGCTTCAAGGGCGAATAATGGACCAAAAAGGGAGTGCCTTGGTTGGTGCCACAGTGCGCTTCGAAGATATTCAAAGATCGCTGTCTACCACAGCGAATGGGGATTTTAGCTTGGATAGACTTCAAACGGGGAAATTGCGTCTCAAGGTGAGTATGGTAGGTTATGCGACTTTGGATACGTTGATTCAGGTAAAGGAGGGACGAAATCCTTTAAGCTTATACCTGAAGTCCAATACAAGTGCTTTGGAGGAAGTTGTTGTGATTGGTTATGGTACACAAAAGAAGAGCGAACTGACGGGATCCATCAGCACAGTAAGTGCCAAGGATTTTCAAAAGGGACAAATCACTTCGCCCGAGCAACTGATTATGGGTAAAGTGCCGGGGGTTCAGATCACCACCAGTGGTGGGCAACCGGGTGCAGGAAGCACAATCCGTATTCGTACAGGGGCTTCATTGAATGCCAGCAACGATCCACTTATTGTTGTTGATGGCATTCCATTGGCTGGTGGTTCGGTCTCTGGGGTAGCAAACCCGTTAAGCTTGATTAATCCAAATGATATTGAGACTTTTACAATATTGAAAGACGCCAATGCCACAGCCATCTATGGCTCGCGAGCGTCGAATGGTGTTATCTTGATTACAACAAAAAAGGGCAGTCGCTCGGGCACGCAGATCAACTTCTCGACACAGAATTCACTGGCTACCGTAGCCAATAAAGTAAAGCTACTCAACGCTGATCAAATCCGTGACTATGTCAATACAAATGGCAGTGATGCCATGAAAAAACTGTTAGGAACAGCCAATACCGATTGGCAGGATGTGATCTATGGCAATGCATTTACCACAGACAATAACGTTAACATTGCTTCGAAGGCAGGAAATATGCCCTACCGTATTTCTGCGGGATATATGAATCAGGATGGGGTACTGAAAAATGATAACTTGAAGCGAACTACTGCTGCATTGGCCTTAACACCAAAATTTCTGGACAATCATCTTTCATTGGATGTGAATGTACGTGGTACGTGGTCAAAATCTAAATTCGCGACTCAGGATGCAATCGGTACAGCCATTCAGTTTGATCCTACACAGCCGGTCTATGTAGATGATGAAAATAGTTTTGGAGGGTACTACGAGTGGATTCAGGGCGGGAAACCTAATCCCAATGCACCGCGAAATCCTTTGGCCTTATTGGACCTACGCAAAGATAATGGCGATGTGTTTAGAAGTATTGGAAATGCGAAAGTGGATTATAGTTTTCACTTCCTGCCAGAGTTGCATGCCAACTTAAACGTCGGATACGATCTGGCACGTTCAAAAGGCAACACATTCACGCCAGCGATCGCTGCACGTAATTTTAACGAGGGTGGTGAGCGAACCCAATATAAAACCGATATCAACAATAAAACCCTTGAGTTTTACCTCAAATACGACAAAGAACTGCCGGCAATAAAAAGCAATATTGACGCAACATTGGGGTATGGCTACTATAAAAATAGTAGTAAGGTTTATAATTTTAACCGTACAAATGCAGAAGGTGATAAGATCCTAAATGAGCCAACACGGCCGTTTGATAGACCTGAAAATCTGTTGATCTCGTATTATGGTCGTTTGATCTATACTTATGACAATCGCTATGTTGTGTCCGGAACATTGCGCAGCGATGGTTCATCACGTTTTAGTCCTGACAATCGTTGGGGTTATTTCCCATCTGTTGGATTTACCTGGCGGGCAAAGAACGAAGGATTTTTAAAAGAAGTCTCTTCAGTTTCAGAATTGAAACTTCGTTTAAGTTATGGAAAAACGGGACAGCAAGATGGTATCGCCAATTATTCTTATCTACCTAATTATACCATTAGTGGCAATGAATCGGTGTATCGCTTTGGTGATGAATATTTTTATTTGAATTCTCCTGTTGCCTATGATCAAGATATCCGTTGGGAAAGTACAACGACCTATAATGCCGGAGTCGATTTTGGTTTTGCCAATAATTTATTCTATGGTAGCATAGACTATTACTCCAAGAAGACCAAAGACCTGCTCAGTACCATTCCAGTTCCTGTAGGATCAAACTTTAGCAATTTCCTGTTGACCAACGTTGGCAATATGGAAAATCAGGGTTTGGAGTTTAACTTGCATTATGTTCCCGTGAAAACTGAAAGTTCATCGTTGGATCTTGGTTTCAATTTGACTTACAACAGAAGCAAGGTGACAAACCTGACACAGAGCGATGATCCGAATTTTATCGTCGAGACTGGTGGTATCCGTGGGGGGACAGGTGGCAATATTCAGGCACATAAAGTGAACTTCATGCCAAATAGTTTTAATGTGTTCCAGCAAGTATATGATGAACAAGGGCATCCTGTTGAAGGCGTCTATGTTGACCGTAATGGGGACGGGGTGATCAGCGATAACGATCGTTATCTTTATAAGTCACCTTTACCAAAATATCTTTTAGGTTTTACTGCAGCATATAGTTACAAAAAATGGTCTGCAACAACCGTTTTGCGTGCTAACCTAGATAACTATGTGTACGATAATGTTTCTTCCAACCTAGGTAGTGGTGCGAATGTCAGTGATCAGGCAGTATTGGTTATCAACAATGCGACGGTGGACTTTTTGAACACCAATTTCTTGCTTAAACAGCTGCAAAGTGATTACTATATCAAGAATGCTTCGTTTTTGAAAATGGATAACGTCAATCTGAGTTACAATCTTGGAAAATTTATCCGAAACAGTAATGCTTCGATGTCTATTTCTGCAACGGTACAGAATGTATTTACGATCACCAAGTATAAAGGGGTTGATCCGGAAATATCCAATGGTATAGATGACCGTTTCTATCCCAGACCAAGAACGTACGTGGTGGGTGTTAATGTAAGTTTTTAAACAATATGACAATGAAAAAATTAAATAAATATATAGGCGTTTGCTTGCTTGCTGTCGCATTGAGCAGCTGCCACAAGGATTTGGACTTAAAACCGACCAACGATGTTACCGCAGATGTTGCTTATAAGGATTTTCAGGGGTACACTTCCTCTTTTGCAAGATTATATGGATCATTGACCCTCACCAGTACTTCGGGACCTAATAATTCCGATCTGGGTGGATTGGATGCCGGCACGTCTGATTTTTTGCGTCTTTTTTGGAATGCACAAGAACTGACAACGGATGAGGCTGCTTGTGCATGGCTGAATGACCCTGGCATCAGTGGGTTAGATTATCTGAATTTTGATGACAGCAATCCTATGCTGCGGGGCCTTTATACGCGTTGTGTTTATAGTGCCACACTCGTTAACGAATTCTTAAGAGAGAGTACAGATGCTAAATTGGCTGAAAGAGGTATCTCGGACACTGATAAAGAGGAGATTGCTTATTATCGCGCTGAAGCGAGATTTTTGCGGGCTTATAACTATTGGGTACTCCTTGATTTATTTGGCAATCCCCCATTTGTAACCGAGGAAACCCCTGTTGGTAAAGTTTCTCCACCGCAGATTAAAAGGCCTGAGCTTTTTGCGTATGTGGAGAAAGAGCTATTGGAAGTAGCAGGTCAGCTAAAAGCTCCGAAACAGAATGTCTATGGTCGTGTGGATCAGGCGGCAGCCTGGGGATTGTTGGCTCGCTTATACCTCAATGCTGAAGTGTATTTGGGAGCAGGTAGTAAGAAATATACTGAAGCGATTACGTATTCGGAAAAGGTCTTGAATTCGAACTATAGTTTGGGCAGCAATTACCGGGAGCTGTTTTATGCAGACAATGACGTGAACAATCCGGAATTTATTTTTTACCTGCCTTACGATGGAACCAAGACGCAGAGCAAAGGCGGGACAACATATCTAATCAATGCGGCAATAGATGCGACAATGAATCCGACATCTTTCGGTGTACCGGGTGGAGGTTGGGCCGGAAATCGCACTCGTGATAATATTGCGACTATTTTTGGTGATTATTCTGGCGAAACAGATAAACGTGCCATGTTCCATTTAAATACAAGCGTTAAAATTGAAGATATCGCTGTTTATAAACAGGGATTGGCAGTTACCAAATTCCGTAATGTGAACAAGGATGGTAAAACTGCTCCTCCCGCGGCCGAAGGTTTCGTGGCATCTGTTGACTTTCCGTTGATCCGTTTGGGAGAAATGAACCTGATCTATGCAGAGGCAACTTTACGGGGCGGTGCTGGTGGTACTGTGGCGAAAGCACTCGACTATGTAAACAAATTGCGTGTGCGTGCCTATGGCAACAACAGTGGCAACTTGGCTAACCTTTCCTTAGATGGTATTTTAAATGAACGTGTGAAAGAATTATACTGGGAAGGATTTAGACGTTCGGATTTGATCCGTTATGGCAAATTTACAGGTGATAATTATCTCTGGCCTTTTAAGGGTGGTGTGCTCGCAGGCCAGGCAGTTGCTGGGTATAGAACACTGTTCCCACTTCCTGCTTCGGATATTATTGCGAACGCGAACCTGGTACAAAACCCAGGATATAATTAATCAATACCTGTAATAGACAATTGTTGACTGATGAAACTGGGCAATACAGATTGGTCTGCGCATAAGCGGCTGACGATTGAACCTTGCTTTCATCAGCTATTGAAAATATAAATCAAACAGATGAAAATTAGACACTATATTGGAATCCTGCTGCTACTTATGGTGGCATTCCAGAGTTGTAAAAAAGACGAGACCCGCGCTATATTGGCGAGCGGTGAGGGCATACAGCCAGCCAGTTTAAGCCTTGATAAAAATGACATCGCCTTATCAAAAGATAATGCAGGTGATACGGTGCTGCACCTTTCAGTAGTGCCCGCTGATTTTGGATTTCAGGCAGCGGTAACGAATGTTCTTCAGTTTGGACTTAAAGGGGACAATTTTAAAACTGTGAAGGAAGTGGTCATTCCTCGTGGTCGTACCGCGCTAGGTTTTACAGGTTATGAACTGAATAGCTATTTACTCGCTCTTGGCGTTCCAACAGGAACAGTATCGGAATTTGATGTACGTCTCAAGTCGAGTATTAATTCGAAAATTACAGTAGTGTATTCGGCTTTAGCTGGCCTGAAGGCGATCCCTTTTGCTTCGACTAGCTATTTGTATGCCATAGGAGCCTATGAAGATTGGGTTGAAGCTAATGCTGAATCGTTGATTTCGCCAACGAGCAATGGAATCTATACAGGAATAATCAATTTTCCGGAAGGAAAATTAACATTTAAACTGACCCCTGAACGGAATTGGAGCAATTCGTATGGAGAGACCGAGCCAGGTAAAATAGTTTATAATGGAGGTCAGGACATCAAAGCTCCACGTGCCGGTAATCTTGAATTGGAAGTAAATACAACAGCCAACACCATTTCTTACAAAGACCATAGCTGGGGTATTATTGGTAGTGCCTCACCGAAGGGATGGGATGCCGATACGGATATGAAATACGATAACGCCAATCAGGTTTGGAAACTCACAGTAAGCTTGACTGCAGGCGAGATTAAATTTCGTAAAAACCGCGACTGGGGAACCAATTTTGGTGGTGCAAATGGAACACTAGCCGCTGGTGGTGCAAATATCGCTGTTGCCAGCGCAGGTACCTACGATATTGTGTTGAATTTAAATGCAAATACCTATACGTTGACAAAAAAATAGTAGCTCATGTTAAAAGTAAAGAGAAAGATTGCCCTAGTATTCTTGGCGCTAACACTTGTAGGATGGATCCCCCTAATGGGGCAGTCCATCCAACGCGTAGAACCCTTAAACTGGTGGGTAGGCATGGAAAATCCGACCTTGCAGCTCGTTGTATATGGGCCTCAAATAGGTAAAAGCGAGGTAGAGGTAGAGGATAAAGGTATAGAGCTTGTTAAGGTCAATCGTGTAGAAAATCCCAACTACCTGTTTTTGGATGTCAGGGTAGCTGCCTCGGCCAAACCAGGATGGTCAACGTTTACCTTTCGTCAAGGAAAGAAAAAACTGACCCATCGTTATGAGTTGAAGCAAAGAGATCAAAAAGTAAAAGCACAAGGCGTGAACAGTTCCGATTTGATCTACCTGATCATGCCCGATCGTTTTGCGAATGGAAATAGAGCAAATGATCAGGTGAAGGGCATGTTGGATATGAGCTTAAACCGCGATTCGATGTATCTGCGTCATGGTGGTGATCTCGAGGGTATTATCGGTAAACTGGATTACCTACACGATCTTGGCGTGACATCGTTGTGGTTGACACCAGTGTTGACCAATGATATGCCACAGGCTTCTTATCACGGGTATGCCAATACCGAAACCTATCATATCGATCCGCGTTTTGGTAGCAACGATACTTATGTACAATTGGCCGACGAACTGCATAAACGTCAGATGAAATTGATCTTTGATGTGGTACCTAATCATATAGGGAGTTATCATTGGACAGTGAAGGATAAACCGATGGCTGACTGGCTCAATGAATGGCCGACCTACACGCAGACTTCCTACAAAGACCAAACTGTTTTTGATCCCTATGCATCTGCAGACGACAAAAAGAAAATGGTCAAAGGATGGTTTGTTCCCACAATGCCCGATATGAATGAGCAGAATCCTTATGTTCAAAATTATTTGACGCAAAGTCATATCTGGTGGATAGAGACCGCGGCAATAGATGGATTCCGCATCGACACCTATCCGTATAATGATCTTGATTTTATGAGTCAATGGACAGACCGCATCCTGCAGGAGTATCCAAAATTCACCTTTTTTGGTGAAACGTGGGTCCATGGTGTTGCTAATCAAGCTTATTTCCTAGGCGGAAAGCGGGTTGGCCAAGATGTGGATTCCAAGTTGATGGGGGTAACGGATTTTCAACTTAACTATGCTATAGGGGATGCCCTTAACCAAAAGACCGAATGGACTACAGGTGTGAATAAATTGTATGCAACTTTGGCTTCCGACTATCAGTATCCGCAACCTGAGCGTAATGTACTTTTCCTGGACAATCACGATAAAGATCGCTTTTTATCCGTCGTTGGGGAAAATGTGCAGAAGTACAAATCGGCACTGGCCTGGCTGATGACGACTAGAGGTATTCCACAGTTATACTATGGTGCGGAGATTCTGATGAAAAATTTCTCCAATCCCGATGGTTTGTTACGGGAAGACTTTCCAGGTGGTTTTGTGGGCGACAAAATGAATAAGTTTAGCCCCGAAGGCCGGACTAAGGCAGAGCAGGATATGTGGACTTTTGTTCAAACGCTAGCCAATTATCGTAAACAGCATACTGTATTACAGACTGGTAAAACGATGCAGTATGTGCCCGAAGATGGCGTGTATGTGTATTTCCGCTACAACGAACAACAGACGGTTATGGTAGTCATGAACTGCAATGATACCACCAAGGCACTCAAATTGGATCGCTTTAAGGAGAGAAACAGCAAGGTGAAATCCTATGTTGATATTATCCAAAAACAGGAAATCGCTCCAGCTGACAATACCTTGCAATTAGAAGCTTACGAGACTAAAGTGATGGAGCTTAAGTTTTAACATAAATAAAATTCTATAGAATTCATTTTTCAATGATTAATTATAATAATGTAAAGGCCGTAATATTCGATTTGGACGGTGTGTTGGTGGATACAGCAGTCTACCATTTTGAAGCGTGGCATCGATTAGCGGAAGGCTTGGGCTATTCGTTCAGCACGGTTGACAACGAACAGCTGAAAGGTGTGAGTCGCGTTGAATCTCTGGAGCTGATTTTGAAATGGGCTGGACTGGAGAAGTCTAAAAGCGAAAAAGAAGCATTGCTGCAGCAGAAAAATGATTGGTATCTGGAATTGATCGAGCAGCTTAGTCCAGTACAGTTACTTTCGGGCAGTTTGGAACTATTGCAAAAACTGCAGGAAAGAGGAATTAAAATTGCTCTTGGTTCGGCTAGTAAAAATGCGTTGGGCATTCTTGAAAAAACCGGAATTGTCGGTTATTTCGATGTCTTGATTGATGGGAATGCTGTTCAGCTTTCCAAACCTAATCCCGAAGTTTTTTTAAAAGGCGCCGACGCATTGGGGATAGCGGCATCAGCATGTTTGGTGTTGGAAGACGCCCAGGCTGGGATCGATGCCGCTAGGGCAGCTGGCATGCAGGTTATCGGTATCGGAGAAGCCGAAAACCTCAAAGGAGCAGATTTGGTCGTAGCTGACTTAGGGAGATTAGTAGAGAAATTTTAGATTAAACCAGCAAATTACCTTTTGACAACGGTAAATGAATCGCGTTAAAAATAACGCAAGGATTTTTTACACTGGAGTTCAGGAGGTGTTGAAAACAAGAAATCAATGAAGACATATATCAAACATAACCCTTGGCAGATTATTGAGGATACGTTTCATCCGGAGCATAATGAATTTTCGGAAAGTATCTTTGCTATTGGCAACGGTCGGATGGGGCAAAGGGCTAATTTTGAAGAAGAATTCAGTGGAAAATCATTACAGGGATCTTATTTGGCGGGAATTTATTATCCCGACAAAACGCGTGTGGGCTGGTGGAAAAATGGGTATCCAGAATACTTCGCCAAGGTCATTAATTCTGTGGACTGGATTGGCCTGGATATCCGAATTAACGGACAAGTGCTTGATTTAGCCAAAGTAAATGTCAAATCTTTTGAACGCCGCCTCGATATGCAGCAGGGTGTTCTATACCGTAGCTTTGTTGTTGAAATGGCAGATGGTGCTCAGATTAAAATCCAGGCAAGCCGGATGTATCACTTGTTTGCTTCTGAAACGGCATCTTTGCAATACAGCATAGCGGCACTTTCGGGCGATCTTACGCTCGAGGTTGTGTCGCGTTTAAATGCACAGGTGATTAACCGGGATAGCAACTACGATGAAAAATTCTGGGAAAGCATTGACCAGGGAAAGTCTGGGCCTGGTGTTTTTGTAGCTGCCCGAACCAAGAAAACTGGTTTTGAAGTTTATGCGATGCTCGAGACCACTGTAAGCACCGGGTCAGTGGTACGATCAGCAGACGAAACGGTAACGCGCCCAGGCTGTATGGCAGAAGTCTACACTCTTAATCTGCCTAAATCACACATTTGTAGGATAGAGAAGCGTGTCGCCATTGTTACTTCACAAAATCATGCGGTTGCTCAATTGCAGGAAGTTGTTCAGGATCATTTGCAGACACTAAAACAATTTGATTTTGATGAGTTGAAGGAAAAGCAAGCGGCCGCATGGCACGTGATATGGTCAGAAAGTGATATTGAAATCAGTGGTGATGTTGCTGCACAGCAAGCCATAAGGTATAATATTTTCCAGTTGAATCAAACTTATACGGGTGAAGACGAGCGACTTAATATTGGGCCAAAAGGATTTACGGGAGAGAAGTATGGCGGTGTTACTTATTGGGATACCGAAGCATACTGCATCCCATTTTACCTTGCGACGCAATCGCCAACGATCGCACGTAATTTGTTGATTTATCGTCATCAGCAATTGGATAAGGCTATTGAAAATGCCGCAAAACTCGGCTTTGGACATGGGGCAGCCCTCTACCCCATGGTTACGATCAATGGGGAGGAGTGTCATAACGAATGGGAGATCACCTTTGAAGAAATCCACCGCAATGCAGCCATTGCGTTTGCGATCTACAATTATGTGCGTTATACGGGTGATGAGGCATATATTTGGTCGCACGGACTGGAGGTTTTGGTTGCGATTAGCCGATTTTGGGCACAGCGCGTCAATTGGAGTGCTGAACGTGAGCAATATGTGATGTTGGGGGTGACTGGACCAAATGAGTACGAGAATAATGTAAATAACAACTGGTATACCAATCGTATGGCTACTTGGTGTCTGGAATATACACTAGAATGTTTAGAAAAATTGGCCCAGCAGCAATCCGACGTGGTGAGCACAGTGGAAGCGAAGTTGGAAATTAGACTGGAAGAGCAGCAAAAATGGCAGCATATTATTGCCAAGATGTACTACCCTTTTGATGCGAAACGAAACGTGTATTTGCAGCAAGATGGCTTTCTGGACAAAGAGCTGATTCCTGTGGCACAACTTGATCCGTTGCAACGTCCGATCAACCAGCACTGGAGCTGGGATAGGATTCTACGTTCCTGTTATATCAAACAGGCCGATGTATTGCAGGGTTTTTATTTTCTTGAAGATCAATTCGATGTGGACACTATCGGTCGGCATTTTGAATTTTATGAGCCATTGACCGTGCATGAGAGCTCACTTTCTCCCTGTGTACATGCGATATTGGCGGCTAAACTCAATAAAGCGGAAAAAGCATATGAGTTTTACCTACGGACTTCACGTCTGGACCTGGATGATTACAACAACGATACCGAAGATGGTCTGCATATCACCTCGATGGCCGGTACTTGGATGACGATTGTGGAAGGTTTTGCGGGTATGCGAATTAAGGACGGAAAATTGTATCTGAACCCAATGTTGCCCAACGAATGGGAAGGCTATAAATTCCGGGTATTGTTTCGCGGCGCGACATTGTTGATTGCTGTAGATCGGGTTGGTTATTCGATCGATAATATCAGTGATACTGCAGCGCATATCCAGACCGTAACTGGGGCTTTCGTATTAGCTGGAAAATGTAGCATTCGGGTGTCGAACGATCGGTAAATCAATATTTTCAGCAGCTTAGAAAAGGATTCTTATGCTGCTGAATCGCGATTAAATGATAATTAAATTGTATTTTGTGTTAAATTTTGATAGCCTATTATGGGAAAAAAACCTGAATTAAACATAAGCCAGGTCATCAATATGAGTTTTGGATTTTTGGGGATACAAATGGGGTTTGCGCTTCAGAACGGCAATGCTTCGCGTATTCTTCAAACCTTTGGTGCCGATGTGGAGCACTTGTCGTTATTCTGGCTCGCGGCGCCAATAACGGGTATGATTGTTCAGCCCATCGTTGGCCATTATAGCGATCGAACCTGGAATAGGTTGGGACGTCGCCGCCCGTATATTTTGGTGGGTGCCCTGTTAACTACCCTGACGTTATTTTTAATGCCTAATGCGGCATTATTTACCACGATGCTGGCACCACTTTGGATAGGAGCGGGGTTATTGATGTTTATGGATGCTTCTATTAACGTCACGATGGAGCCTTTTAGGGCCCTGATCGGCGATAATTTACCAAGTAGTCAACGGAGTGTAGGATTTTCGGTACAGACTTTTCTAATTGGTGTCGGAGCTGTTTTAGGATCGTTGCTTCCGTTTATATTGACGAAGTATTTTGATGTGGCAGGAACTTCGGAAGTGGGGCAGGTACCAAGCAATGTTATCTACTCATTTTATTTAGGTGGCTTTGTACTGCTTTTGTCAGTATTATGGTCTGTATTCAAAACTACAGAGTATTCGCCAACAGAACTTCAGTCTTTTTCAGATGCTATTTCAATAGACCAGGCATCTGCGCCTAAATTTGGTTTGCGATCTATTGCGAGTGATATCGGCAAAATGCCCCTGATTATGCGCAAGTTAGGCTGGGTGCAGTTTTTCTCTTGGTTTGCACTTTTTATGATGTGGGTATATACAACTCCAGCGATTGCAGATTCGGTCTTTTATCTTCGAGAAGGAAGTCGGCAGGATCTTTATATGGAGGCCGCCAATTGGGTGGGGGTACTCTTCGGTATTTACAATGGCGTGTCGGCCCTTTATGCCTTGTTTATTCCGCGGATCGCTAAACGTTTAGGTCGTAGTAAAACCCACGCCCTGGGTCTTTCCGTTGGCGGGCTTTCGCTCATTTCGTTATTCCTGATCAGAGATGCTAATTTATTGATTGTTCCGATGATCGGCATTGGTATAGCTTGGGGTAGTATTTTAGCAATGCCCTATGCCATTTTAAGCGATCATTTGCCCGCTGGTAAAATGGGAGTTTATATGGGACTGTTCAATTTCTTCATTACGCTGCCTCAGATTGTGTGTGGTTTTTTTGGTGGAATGATCATCAAATATTTATTTCATAGCCAATCCATCTATGGCCTGTTGTTAGCCGGAGTATTTATGTTGCTGGCAGCATTCTTTGTTCCTAAGAGTAAACAGTAAGGTGTTATCGTAGACGTATAGGGCGTTTTGCGTCTACGATTTTTTGTCCTTCTTTCGAGCCTTCCATTAAAATTGTTACGGATGGCAGGTTTTACTCCATCGGTAAATCTTGATGGTGGTACTAAAAGGACGTTCATTACTTAGCGTTTTCAACAATATAACTGCTCGGCGACATGCCATAATGCTTATTGAAGTCTCTTGAGAAATTGGATTGTACGGTATAACCTACCATAATTGCTATTTGGCTAATGTTATACTCTTTCTGGGTAAGCAGTTCTGCGGCCTTTTTCAATCGAGAAATATTGATCAATTCATTGGGGGTGAGATCGGATAGCCCTTTAATTTTACGGTAAAGGGTTGGGCGGCTCATATGCATCAGTTTGGCAAGTCCATCCACATTGAGATCTATCACTGAAATATTTTCATAAATTACAGTATTGAGCTGGCTGATAAAGTCTTTGTCGGGTGCCGATACATTGATATCCATTAAGTTGGATCCAGAAGAATTGGTCATATAATTCTGGATAATTTTGCGGTTCTTGAGGATGTTACGTATTTGTACCATGAGGAATTCGAGCGAGAAGGGTTTTTCGATGTAAGCATCAGCACCATTTTTTAACCCTTGAATCTTTGAATCGAGCGCATTTTTTGCAGTCAGAAAAATCACGGGAATGTGGCTGTAGAGGATGTCTGTTTTAATGCGTTTGCATAGTGCAAGTCCATCCATAATCGGCATCATAATATCAGTCAGTACGAGTTGCACGTTCTCTTTGTCTAAAATTTCGAGCGCTTCAGCGCCATTACCAGCTCGTAAAATTGTGTAACTTGATTTTAATTCCTTATTGAGGTAAGCCATTATTTCTTTATTATCTTCAACGAGCAGGATTATCGGTTTTTCCTCTTGTTGCTCATCTGCTTTACCAATGAATACATGCTCGTCAAAATCTTCCTGAAATGATTGGATATCCAGGGATTGTTCCTGAAAGATAGGGACGGAGAGCAAAAATATATTGCGGTTTTCTTCCATATGAATAAGAGATAATGTTCCTTGATGCAGTTCGACCAAAGAACGGGAAAGGGGCAGGCCAATTCCTGTTCCGGTATCTTTGTCGGATTCGTTTAGTCGATAAAAGGGTTCAAAAATTTTTTCTTTTTTCTCAAAGGGTATAAGGAGACCATCATTTTTAAATTCAATATTGAACATAATGTCATCGCTATTGAATGGAAGCAGTTTGACATAGACTTCTTGCTCCGCGTATTTTATTGCATTGTGGATGAGGTTTGTAAATACTTTTCGAAGGGCCTCTTCATCTACATAGGCTGTGAGGCTGATACGTGGAAGGCTGAGATCATAGCGTAAATGTTTGTCTTTGGCTAGGTAATTGAAATCGTGAAATACCTCGGCTAGAAGGGTATTGATGTCGGTTTTTGTAAAGATAAGGCTCATATTGTTGGTTTCTGCTTTTCTAAAATCCAGTAACTGGTTGGTGAGGCGAATTAATCGCGTTGTATTTTTTTCGATCAGGGCAAGGTCTTGAGCCGTCTCCTGATCGGTGAATTTCTGGTTATTTATTATTTTCTCCAGGGGCATTTTGATTAAGGTGAGCGGGGTACGAATCTCATGAGCGAGGTTCGTAAAAAACTCCAGCTTGAGTGTGTATATTTCCTGCTCTTTTTTCCGTTCGAAGCTATCCATCTTTTGCGCATTATTGGCCTTTAAAAGCAGTAGGTAATAGCGTAATACCAGCAGTGTAATTGTACCGAAGGTCAGAAAATAGAGCACGTATGCCCAGCGAGACAACCACCAGGGGGGCGAAACAATGATGCGCAGTTTTTTTTCGGCGGGATTCCAAACCCTATTATTGTTTGCACCCCTGAACTTAAAGATATACGTCCCTGGCGGAAGTTTATTGTAATAGATTTTTTGATTCCCTGTAATATCGGTCCATTCTTTGTCGTAACCTTCCATGATATACCGATAGGCGTTGCTTTTTGGTGAAGCAAAACTTAACGCTGCAATATTAAAGCTAATATTGGATCTGTCGTAGGTCAGTTGGATTTCTTTTGCTATGGTGATGGATTCTTTTAGTATCCCATTTTCACGAACAGCTATGTTTGCATTGTTGATTTGAATGCCACTAATAAATATTGGGGGGACAAAGTTGTTCTTAATGGATTTTGTAGGGTTGAAACTTACCATTCCTTTTATAGTTCCGAAATATAAAGTCCCGTCATTATCCTTGAAAGCTGAATTATAATTAAATTGATCTGCGGGAAGTCCATCTCTGGATGTGTAAATGATCCTACGAGGCACTCCTTCATCCAATCTGACCAGACCACTGCCGGTAGATATCCAAATGCTTTTGTTGTCATCTTCCAGCACCTTAAATACTTGATTGGAAGGTAATCCCGATTCGGTCAGATAATTGGTAAATCGACCATCCCGGCGGTATTTTGAAAGGCCGCTTTCTGTACAAAACCATAAGTTTTTTTTGCTGTCTTCAAATAGGCCATTGACATAATTATTGACGAGTGAATTTTTGTTGCCTTGTTCAGACAGTAACTGCTGAATTTTTCCCGAATTGTAGTTATAGCTGTAGACGCCGCTTCCATAGGTATTGATCCAGAATATACCCTCTTCGTCTTCATAAATACCTTGTATCCATGCAGTAATAGGGAGGAGGTGAAAACGGTCACGAGTTTTATTGTAGACATATAAGGCGCGATCGGTTCCTACAAATAGGTTATTGTCTCTGGATTTATAGAGGCAAACGGCAAAGCTGCTTTGTAATGGTCCATCACCAATGCGGTCATAATGCTTTTTTAATTTTCCTGTTCTTACGTCCAGAATGTCAATACCATGAGTTGTGGAACCTACCCAAAGGTCGTTGCCGACAGTTGCCAAACCGTGAACGTTATTATGCGCAATACTTCCCTGTTTGCCATTGGCAACAAAGTGCTGAATCTGGTTTGTTTGCGCATCTATTTTATTTAGACCGCCATCTTCTGTTCCTATCCAGAAATTTCCATCGTGATCTTTGGTGATATCGTGCACGATATTGCCTGACAGGGCAGATTTTCCAAATCCGGATAAATACTTTTTGAAATTATCAAATTGGTTGCTGTATTGGTTAAAACCACCAAAATATGTTCCAAACCAAATATTGCCTTCCCGATCGCGATAGAAATTTAAGATCGCATTGTCCGATATGGCAAATGGGTTGAGCAGATCTTTTTTAATGTGTTGGATCTGTCCTGTGTGAATGTCAAATGTATATATTCCAGTTTCTGTTCCGATCCAATATACTGATGCTGTCTGTTGAATAATGCAATTTGCCTGGATAACTTTGTTAGGGTAATGGTTTGAAAATAAATTTTTTAATGTTCCATTTTTGAAGTCAAAGAGATAGGCCGAATTGATCGTCCCAATCATCAGTAGCGAATCGTTGATTGCATAGACGGTTTTGGTATTTGCTAGCGCTCGCCGATCGATCTTTTTGAGATCGACATTGACAAATTTATGGGTGCTAACCTGATATCTTTGTATTGTACTATTGTTGTCTGCGATCCACAGCCCCCCTTTCTTACTGCTGGTGATAGCTACCAGCGCAGTTTTGTTATGATCATATGTCGTAATTTCTTTTGTTGCGGAACTATAACGGTAAAGTTTGCCATTGGAAAGCAACCAGATAAATCCTGCATATTCGTGTAGGGCATTTACTTCACCGATTGGTATACCCTTGAATGGTTTGAAATTTTCTTTTGCGGGATCGTAACAGTAAGTACCGCGAGTCGTTCCCACCCACAGGACGCCTTTGCTGTCGGTGAGCATACTTAAGATAGAAGAGCTTCCGATGCTTGTCGAATCTGAAGCATTGTGTCTAAATATCTTAAATTGATTGCCATCGAAACGATTGAGGCCATTTCTTGTACCGAGCCATAGAAAGCCCTGACTATCCTGTGTAATACACTTGACGGAACTATTTGAGAGTCCATCGTTTGTTTGATAATTTTTAAAATAGATGGATTGTGCCCGCCCGTGGATACACGCTAGGAAGGTATATAAAATTAATATGGTGGTTATTCTTTTCAAAATTGATTACGTTCAACTAAAAATAGTCAATTAAAAGATAAAAAAGCATTTTACTGATACGCTTTGATATAAAATTGAGACGCTGTGATTGGACGAGCTACTGAGATTTGTGCATTTTTATATCAAGATAATAACCAAATATAAACGTATGTTGTGCCCAAGAATTATGACAGGTAGAGCCTGTGCCCCTATGCGAACCAATATTTCTATGATTTTGTCTCACAGACTCGTTGATGCAACAGTTGGCCAAGTAAACGTTCATTTTGGATGAGTTTTAACATCTATCACTAGCATTAAATCACTTAATATGAGCTGTGCATCATACATGCACGACATAAATCAATTAAACCACTAATCAAAAAGCGTATGAAAAATAAACTACTTGCACAATGCGCAATGACACTTACATTTCTGCTTGTATCTTTTATTGCATTTGCCCAGACGAAAGTCTTAAAGGGGAAGGTTGTGGATGAAACACAGGGTCCATTGGCAGGAGCTACAATCAAGGTAAAAGGAGGGACTGCCGCTACAACAACAGACACAAAAGGTGTCTTTACATTGACTGTTCCCGAAGATGCTAAATCACTGGAAGTCTCTTTTATCGGATATAGTTTAAAAGAAGTGCCTATTGTAGGAAATGAAGTTACTGTAGCTTTGGAACCTAGTGCTGGTCAGGGCCTAGAAGAAGTTGTGGTGATCGGTTATGGTACCGCGAGGAAAAAGGATCTAACGGGATCTATGGTCACTATTGGCGCTAAAAATTTTAATAAAGGAATCATGACAAGTCCTGATCAACTGATACAAGGAAAGACGCCCGGTGTGATGGTAATTAATAATACGGGGCAACCTGGCGGGTCAACGACAGTACGTATCCGTGGGAACTCATCGATCCGGGCAAGTAACAATCCGTTGTTTGTACTCGACGGTGTACCTATGTCCGGCAATTCGCCGCTGCCCGAGGGGAGAGGGGGTTTTTCTTCCGATAGGGGAAATCCGTTGACCTATTTGAATCCAGGTGATATCGCGAGCATGGATATTCTTAAAGATGCTTCGGCGACCGCCATCTACGGTTCTCGGGGTGCAAACGGCGTTGTCATTATTTCAACGAAAAGGGGGAAAGTAGGGCAACCTGAGGTTTCTGTAGGAGCGTCTGCAGGTGTTTCAACTATGCGGGAATATCCCGACGTATTGGATGCTGGTCGATTTAGAGAAGCGCTAAATTATTATACACCATCTGAAGTTGCAAATGCTGATTTTGGTGGCAATGAGGATGCCTTTAAGGCGATCACACGAAAAGCGATCACGCAAAATTACTATGCTGATGTAGCAGGTGGAACCGAATATGGAAAATATCGTCTTTCGGGTGGATATTTAAATCAAAACGGTATTATTCGTGGATCACAACTGAAGAAATATACAGCTAATTTTAACGGTAATTTCCGTTTTCTGGAAAACAAACGATTGGGATTGGATTTTGCAGTCTTTTTGACGCAGATGGACAATCGGTATTCGCCGATCAATGCGATGGTGGGTTCGGAAGGAAATGTGATCTCTCAAGCCTTACAGTGGAATCCAACACGCCCCTTAAGAGACGATCAAGGCAATTTAACATTTGTTAGTTCAACAACACGAAACCCCTTAACGAGTATTGAAGCCTTTAAAGATTTGGCGACAACGAATACCATGGTGATCAACTTGGCGCCATACTATAAAATTACAGACGATTTGGAATATCGCTTTATTTATAGTGCGATGCGACAAACTGGAAATCGCCAAGGGATGTACCGCGCAGGACTTATTGATCCTTCAGCTGTAAACAATGAGCAGGCCTTTATTTCAAATAATGGAGAAACCAACTTACAAATGACGCATATGCTCTCCTACAATAAGCAAATCAATTCAGATTGGAGTGTCAATGCGGTAGCAGGTTATGAGTATTTGGATTATAACTATAATAATAACATATCCTTTGGCGGCGGTTTTCGTTATATGGGATTAGATTATTTTGACTACCTACAATATACACCTGTTTCCACACGTGAAATATCGTCGTACAGAAGTCCGACCAACCAATTGCAGTCGATGTTCTTAAGAGGGGGATTCAATTACTTGGATCGCTATTTATTGACAGCAACGGTGCGTAGAGATGGTTCTACTAAATTCGGATCAAACAACAAGTATGCTATGTTTCCTTCCCTGGCGGTAGCTTGGAACATTAATGAGGAGGAGTTTTTAAAGTCTTCCGGTTTATTTAACCAATTGAAAGTCCGTTTAGGATGGGGAAGAACAGGTAATCAAGAATTCCCTTCGGGTGCCTCGTTAAATAGATTGGTATTCGGGAACCAAAGTGTAAGCCAGGCTAATTATGGAAACGCTGACTTGAAATGGGAAACTTCCACAACGCTAAATGCAGGTATCGACTTTGGAATTTTGGGCAATCGTCTCTACGGATCAATCGACTATTTTAATAAAAAAACTACAGATGCACTATTTGAGCAAACACTCGCACAACCGGCTCCAGCAGGACGTATATGGGTGAATTTGGACGGCGAAATTGTCAATAAAGGAGTGGAAGTAGCATTGACAGGTACTATTATCAAAAACGACAATTGGACTTGGGATTTGACTGGAAATGCTACTTTTCTTAAAAATAGTGTGAGTGGGTTGGTGGGATATTACGAAACAGGAGCGCTACGGGGGCAAGGGTTCTCAGGTGTATTGGGGCAACGTATGGTGAATGGACAGCCTCTTAATGTTTGGTACTTGGCGGATTATCAAGGGATAGACCCACAAACCGGTATGAGTATGTATCGCGGACAGGATGGAAGTATCAGTACTGCCAACGATCCTGCTATTAATAAATTTTATATGCATAGTCCAAATCCTACCACTTTACTGGGACTATCAACAAATGTAAATTACAAACAGTTTTCTTTGGCGGCCAATATGAACGGTGCTTTTGGACATTATCTATTTAACAACACAGCCGCAACAACCTTGGGACTGAGTAATTTGTCATCACGTAATATTGGATCCGCATTTTTTAACACTGGAGTTAAAGAATCTACATCCAATTCTGCAGCGCCTTCTACGCGATTTCTTGAAAAAGGAGATTACTTAAAAATGGCTAATCTAACTTTAAGTTACCGTGTTGGTAATGTAGGCAGAACGCTTAAGAACTTAAATGTATCCCTAACTGGACAGAATCTTTTTATAATCACAAAGTATACTGGATTTGATCCAGAAGTGAATACCGATGGTGCAACAAATGGTATCCCATCGTTAGGTATTGAATATTTGCCGTATCCACCGGCAAGAAATGTTCTATTGGGGGTTAATTTTTCGCTTTAAGCATATACTGTAGGTCATTTGTGTGAATGTCTTAAAATCGAAATGGATGAACAGATAATAAATTTAGAAGGATAAAAAAGATGAAATTAAGAACTTTATTATATATCGGAATAATTGGCTCCATTGTAACAAGTACATTTTCTTGTACTAAATTAAAGGAGGAATTTAAAGGAGAATTAGAAGAGGGAACATCCAATGTGGATCCTGGAAGCTTATTGATCACTGCTTATAATTCATTGAATACACCTTATCAGCAGGAACAGCGCTGGGTGATGCAGGAAATCTCATCAGATGCCGCCATGGCTCCAACGCGTGGTGGTGACTGGGATGATAATGGTATGCATCGTGCGATCCATTTACATACCTGGAATGCAGACAATGGTTATATGAACAACACTTTCGTCAGTTTAGGGACAGCCATCTATAATGCGGGCAATGTGTTGCGGTATAATCCGAGTGCGCAGCAAGGGGCAGAAGCGAAGTTTATTCGTGCGTTGGTCATGTTTGATATGTTGGATCTCTATGGCGTAGTGCCCATCCGGGAAGGAGCCTCTTTTGAAGATTTTAGAATCGCACCAGAGGTGTTACAGCCACAGGCGGCTATTGACTATATGGTTAAGGATCTCAACGAAATTATAGCGAGTTTGCCTGCAAACGGGCCGAAAGCGGCTTATGTAGCAAACAAAAATGCTGCAAAAGCCTTGTTGATGAAAATTTATCTTAACAAAGGGACGTTTTTAAATAGACAATCGCCAGCTTTTGCGGCGGAGGATATGAATAAAGTAGTATCGCTTGCTAAGGAAATTGTCGCTACGGGTGCTTATTCAATTTCACCAAAAGGCAAATATTTTGACAATTTTGCACCTGACAACGACGAAAAGTCCACAGAGAATATTTTTACTTTGTACAATAAAAATGGAGATCGGGGTGGAAATGTGGACCGTACATGGAATACAATTGCGCATTATAATATGAATCCGGGGGGATGGAACGGTTGGTGTACCTTATCAGACTATTACGATAAATTTTCTGCATCGGATGAACGAAGGGGAATTTATTATGAATATGCAGCGGATACAACGTCCAATAAAAAGAAGGAATTTAAACGTCAAAATGTTGGTTTTTTTGCTGGGCAACAATATAATTGGAGTACAAACAAGCCATTGATGGCTAGAAATCCAGCGAACGCACCTTTAGTTTTTACACGTGAAGTAACAATCCGTACATCAGGTGCAACATTGGAGACAGCCGGTATTCGTCCAATGAAGTATGCTTTTGACTATGGTGTTACTGGGCAACGAAATAACGATTGGGTGGTATTTCGTTATGCTGATGTCTTGTTAATGCAAGCAGAGGCAATACTCCGAGGAGGGACAGGGACTGCTGCCGAAGCTCTTGCGCTGGTTAATGGAATTCGACTCAATCGTGGTGTAGATAATCTTACAGCCATGACGCTTGACAATTTGTTAGACGAACGTGCTCGCGAGTTATATTGGGAAGGATGGAGAAGACAAGATTTGATTCGTTTCGGTAAGTTCTTACTGGCCTGGCAGGAAAAGGCTGCAGATGCTGATCCGAAAACTTTGGTTTATCCGATTCCAAGTCAGCAGCTTGCGGTGAATCCAAACTTGAAGCAGAATCCAGGCTATTAAGCTGAAGGAACTGTTCGTAACAAACAGGATGGCTTCATCCTAATTGTTTAATAGAAGAAGGTATCTAGCTGGTGCGGAAAACTCCAATCGGCTAAATACCTTTTTTATGATTGAAAGGTATCACTGCTATTCAATTTTCAAAGCGATATTCCGTTTGAGCGCAAACGCGATGTTAGTTAAAAAGTAAAGGATAAAAAGTCGGGATGGCCGGATTTGAACCGACGACCTCCAGCACCCCATGCTGGCGCGATACCGGGCTACGCTACATCCCGAATTAATTCAAGTGGAAGGCCTTTTTTCAGGGCCGTTGGCTAGAATAATTTTGGTAGCGCTAAAGTAATAATTATCGAACAAAAATAAAATCTAAAAGAAGAAAAAAAGCCATTGAATTTGCAAGAGCACTATTTGTAATCTTTTTTGAGATCGAGGTATTGACTCAAAGTCTAAATACAGGCTTTATCTTTGCTGTAAGATTTAATAGGTCCTTTTGGGAAATAGTAGGGTATGGAAAGCTGCAAGTGAGTGCAAATGCCTGGTACATTTTACGGTAGAGCGTCTGCGGACTTTATATTAAAATGATAAAACTATTTGTTAACAGTGTTGTTCTATAGATAGCTTTTAAACATTTAACATTTTATATAAACGCCCAATATCCATCGGATAGCGGGCGTTTATCTTTGTATAGCTGGATGAAAACAGTTTCTAAGATACTGTTGCAGTCTTTAATACATTACGGTAAGGGTAAGAATGGAAGATGTGTCTACGGGCAAATCGACCTAAAGAATCTGCATTGACAAATTTAATATAATCGTTTCGCTGAACACCGAAATATTCATATTGGCTGCCGTCGTGAAAAGTGACAGTCAATATTTGTCCTTTCCAGTCAACATCCTGAATACCTGAATTGGTAATTGTCTCTGTGTAGATGGGCAATTGTTGCTCTAATGTTTCAGAACAGATGCTTACCAGAAAGTGGTATGCTTCGATCATTGCAACACTTTTTTCCTCTGCAGCCAAACGACCTTCTTCATCATTGACAAATTTATCTGGATGACATTCTTTCATGATCGTCCGGTAAGTAGATTTCAGGGTTTTGAGATCCACAGATTTATCTACGTTAAGTAACTTCCGGTAGTCGGCAATTTTTTTCATGGCGGCAAAGTTATGCTTAATAATCAGATTATTCGCTATAAAATAGGAAAAAAACTTATTTTTTCAATAACGTTTTTACGTAGAGCTGCTCGACCTTCTCTCTAGCCCAAGGTGTTTTTCTTAAGAAAGTTAACGAAGATTTGACACTTGGATTCTCATTGAAACATCGAATAGCTATGCGTTGACCTAATTCTTCCCAACCATAGTACTCTACTAAATATTCTATAATGGTGTCAAGTCTTTTACCGTGTAGTGGATTATTAATTTGTTCTTGCATGTCGTAAAGATAATAATCTTCAATTGATGGATCGTGCTAATTTTTACTATCAATTAGTTGTGCAGCCAGTTCCTTTAACGCCGTACGGAGTTGTTCATCCCAGATTTCTCCCGCACCGTCCAGTTTGCCCCTTACTCCTTCGATGAGTAGGTTTCTTTTTTCATCAATTTGGGCTCCTAATCCGCGCATGATGTGTTGCAGTTCGACGTGTGCATGTTCACCTTGTGCAGCGGCGGTGATGATACCTATGGGCTTATCGTTGAAAACTGTGGTTGCTGCGCACCACTCAAGTAGATTTTTTAATCCACTGGGCACACTGAAAATATATTCGGGACTGCAGATCAAAACAATGTCTGCTTCTTGAATAATTTGGCGTAATGCAATAATTTCAATAGGTGGATGGGACTGGCTCTCATCTGGATCAAAATGCGGCAGTTCTTTCAGACGATCAAATAGCGTGAAATGGATATCGCCATTAATCTCTTTTTGTAGGTGCTTTATAATATGATGATTGGATGAATGGGTACTGGCGCTACCTACAATTGCAAAAATAGTTTTCATGTGAGTCTAAATCTAATCAACGGTTGTCTATATCCGCTGTGTTTGTATTTTTCTTATATGCTGAATGAAGAAACTAAATTACAATATTCGATTCAAACGATTTACTTTATTCTCCGATTCGCTGTAATTTTTAGATTGGTCTGTTTTTGATCCAACTTTCCTCAGTAAGGATAGCCGATTTCAGGTGAAATTATAGAAGACGGTGATTGGATCAGAAAATAAAAAAAGGATGGTGGACCAACACCATCCTTCATTGAAAAAATGATTAATTAAAAGCATCAACATGCGTTATGCATTGCTTTATATTAATTTTAACCATCGCTAAAATAGGATTAAAAATTGCTTATTGCAAATGGGGGAATGGATATAGCATGCCTTGTTGATGGAGTATCCAGATGGAACTAAACTGAAGCTTGACTATTGGTGGTGTGTTTAGTTTGGTCAGCTAAATAATTAGCGTAGTTTGTTTTTGATTGAGCCTGAACTTTTGTAGTTTGGCTGCTATAAACCTTTTATAAATATGATGAACCTAAAAAATCATTTGCTATTTGTGGTATCGACTTCCTGTTTGTTTTTTTCATGTAAAGGAAACGGGGACAAGAAAGAAATGTATGCGTTAAAATCAAAATCTTTGGCCGGTACGTATAAGTTAATTGACAGCAAGACAATTAAAGGAAAGGATACTGTGACAGCTTTTACAGACAGTAGCAAAACAGAGATGTTTAAAATGTTTAATGATGACCACTTTTCTTTTTTTAATCATGATAAGGAAAAAGGCAAAGGGAAAGAACCTTTGTTTGTAGCGGGCGGCGGGACCTATTCCTTTGATGGTGTTAAATATCAAGAAAGTTTGCAATATTGTTCCATACGTGATTGGGAAAGGAATACATTTGATTTTCAACTCAAGATAAAGGGGGATACATTGATTCAAACAGGCGTGGAAAATCTGCCAGAATTAGGAGTTCACCATACTATTGTAGAAACCTATCTTAAAGTCAGATAGTCAATATTGGTATAAAGGAGTTATAGCATCGGTATTAAGCTATTTTAATCATGCAGATACTTAAGATCATTGTTCTGTTTTTTTTTGCAGTACAGGATCGTCTAAAAGGCATTTTAGGTACTTTTAAAATTATTTGTAAAAAAAGTGAAATTATATTGCAACATTTTCGAGAGGGTGTCGACTACATAGTAGAAACATAAGAATTAACAGAATTAATTTTACAACGTGCAAAATCAGCTTAGCGATAAAGATTTATTAGCGATGTGCCAAACGGGTAATGAGTCTGGGTTTGCGCAGCTTTATCATCGCTATGCAAAAAAGATCTTTAATTCTATTTATCGGATTTTGGCCAATCAGGAAGAGAGTGAAGATATTTTGCAGGAGACTTTTGTTGACTTTTTTTCAAGATCGGAAAAGTGGCATTTGGTTCTCAGTGTGGAAGCTTGGTTGAGAAGGATGGGCGTGAATAAGGCTATTTCACTGTTAAGGAAGAATAAACAGTATTTTACGTCGGTGGACGATTTGGAAATTCAGGATGATGGCGAAGATGAATTACTGGAAAAAGAATGGCGTGAGTGCCGTTTAACGGATTTAGAGCATGTAATTGATCAATTGACGGGCGTGCCCAAGATGGTCGTTAACCTTTATCTGTTTGAAAATATGAGCCATGACGAAGTTGCGGAAGCATTGGGAATGACAGCAGTTGCCGTCCGTAGCCAATACCATCGCGCTAAAAAGAAAATTTACGAACAATTGAAGGAAAGGTATAATTATGCGGGATAATTTAAAAGATTTTGTGAACGCAAATCGGGAATCATTTGATCAGAGAGAACCTTCGGCTGACTTATGGAATAAAATAAGACCACAAGTAGTTCCGCCTGTTCAGCAAAGAAAGATTAAGCCTCTTTGGAAGTGGGCTAGTATTGCAGCAGCGGTCTTATTGGTAGGAACAGCAGCATTTATCGCTTTTAACCGACCGGGCGACTTAATGATTGAAAAGCCCGTGGCTGCTGTACGTCCTCATGTTGTTCGCGAAAATGAAAGCGATAAAAAAGCCGTTAACGCAACAGTACGACGCGCTGATAACGATAATTCAACTAAATTGACTCCGTCTATGGCAATAGCGGGTAGGCAAACCAAAAGAAAGCAGTTGGCAACAGCAAACGTAACGACCAATGGTTTAGGTAAAATGCAAGAGAAAATTGATTACGTTGAGATGCTTCAGGATTCGAGTTCCGCAAGCGCACGTCTAAGTGCTGTCTTAGCGTTGAAAGATGAAGGTGGGTTAGATCGGAATAGTAGAGGAGCATTGGAAAGGACTGCTGTATCGGATCAAAACAGTAATGTGCGTATAGCTGCAATCGAAACGATATTAAGAGGACTGAGCCAAGAAGAACGTCAGCAGAAAGTTCAGGACTTATTTGTGGTGCAAAATGATCCCACGTTGCAAATGGAGCTTATGCAAATGATGGTTCAGCAAGATGATCCAAAGATGAAAGCGACAACAAAAGAAAAGTTAACTGAAATTGTGGAGGATCCCTTCACCTTGAAATTTGTGAAAGAACAGGCGTATGCGGTATTATTAAATCAATAGATGAATAGATTCAAGAACGTCCACTTGTGTAAGCTCGCTTACGAAAAGGTAGAGCAGATGGCTTGGTTAATAATAAGGAAGAAAAAATAAATTGAGATGAAAAAGTTAAGGATAATGATGATTGGGATGGCACTTATTTTTGCAAGTGCATTACAGGCCCAGGTAAATGAAAGTGTGGAAGGAGTTGCTGCGCCAAAGCCTCCTAATCCTCCTAAAAAGGCTAGAGCGGTTTCAGGCGTTGCCGTAAGTAATAGTACTAATTTTACATTCAATTCTTCAGGATTCGGCGGTTCTAATGGACCCAAAAGCTGGAAGGAAATTAAAGTGCCTAATTTAGGAAGTAAACTCCTGTTAAAGTTGGATAATGTTTATATCGAAGGGTATAAGGGGAAGGATGTGCTGATTACCGCAAAGGTTGAGGATAATGAGGGAAATGATCGTGCAAAAGGCCTACGTGTCGTTAATGGTTCTGGATTATCGGATAATTCGGGACTCGGAATGAATATCAAAACAGAAGGTGGAGTGACCGAAATAAGCATGGTCGGGATGCCCCTAGAGGATTCTATCCGAATCAAGATACCTATGGATCTACCGTTGACGATAAAAGGGGGGCGTGGTGCGATGTTCAATGCTGGAGTGATCGAATTGAAAGATATGCACGCTGAGGTGGAAGTTTCCAATACGATGGGAAATGTGAATTTGTTGAACGTAACGGGACCAATCAATGTGAAGGTTGCACAGGGAGATGTAACAGCCAAGTTTGTTCAACCGGTCAAAGGACCTATTTCTCTTGTCGCTGCAATGGGCGCTGTAGATGTTGCTTTTCCCAAGAATTTTGGGGCAAATGTGGATGTGAAATCAGCAATGGGAAATATCTATGCCGCAGATGAATTCCAATTTGAAAAAAGCGCTGAGGAGCCCCAGTCAATCCCTATGGGTAATGCAGTGAAGGGCAAAATGAATGGCGGTGGACAGGACGTGATTTTGAAAACATCCCTGGGAGATATCTATATCAGGACCCAGAAGTAGTAAAAGTAGCCTGTTATAGATAACAGGCTACTTTTTTAGTTCCATACGTACGAGATACTGATCATTCTCATCTTCATATAAAATTTGGACTACCCAACCCATTTCGTGCGAAATTTTAATCAATAAATCCTGATCTAAATACAGCCATTTGAAGAGATCGCCTCGGGAGCCTTTGTATTCATACTGATATTGGATTTCCCCGAAATAGTGGGCCGGCTTCTTGACGTTGTAATCTTTATACAAATAACTGATATCGGACGAATCAAAAATCAGCTGCCCATTTTCCGTCAATAGTTCTTTACTATGCGCTAGTAGTTTTCGAAAGCCCTCCACATCTCCAGCAATACCGATCCCGTTCATCAGCAGCAAAAGCGTATCGTATCGCTGCCCTTTAAATTTATAAAAGTCTTCGCAGATAATATGTTGTACCCCGCGTTGCTGCATGATATGGCAAGCGGTTTGGGATTGTTCCAATGCATCCACTTCAAAGCCTTTTTCTTGTAAATATAGACTATGGCTGCCTACTCCAGCGCCCACATCCAATACACGTCCATCGCATAGCGATAGACCAATAAATTCTAGCTCAGGGAAATCATCAGGTTCCCGAAAGAAAATCTCTACCGGCATTTCGTCTTTATCGCCATAGCTGGTATGGAGTATGAGGGGGAATTTTTCTTCTTGATGTACAAAGTAATCATCAAGGGCTTCACCGTATACGTCTCTATGCATGGTCATCATCAATCATTAATACTTTCTTTGCAATATAAATGGAGTCTTCATCTCCTGTATGTTTCATCGGTTCGTCAGATAATTTGATGACGGGACTCCATTGATCATCTTCTGGCAAAGCATCTGTCATCTTGATGACAATATTCATTGGTTTAAGACCTACATCATTCGTAAAATTGGTGCCAACGCCAAAGGAATGTAAGATTTTACCCTCACAGTAGCCCGCAATTCTTTCGACTTTTTCATAGTCTAGGCCATCAGAAAATATAATGGTCTTTGAAAGCGGATTGATTCCATTTTTGTTATAGTGTGCAATAACTTTATCTGTAAATTCAAGAGGATCTCCACTATCATGTCGGACTCCATCAAATAATTTGGTTAACTTTTTATCGAATTGTTGAAAGAAGACTTCTGTTGTATAGGTGTCCGATAGTGCTATTCCGAGGTCGCCCCGATACACATCAGACCAATGTTCCAGTCCCAGGAGGTTGGCCATTTTGTAGCCATATTTAGCGGCGTGAAACATAAACCATTCATGGGCATGGGTGCCGATGGGCTTCGTTTCATATTTCATTGCTAAATAGACATTGCTGGTGCCAATAAATGTTTTTTCGCCATATTGCTTGAGTGTACGAACGACCAAATCATGCACTTCATGAGAATGGCGTCTTCGGGTGCCAAAATCAGCAATAGTAATATTGAGTTTTTTATATTTTTCGATTTTATCTTTCGCTGTGGCGATTACGTCTGCATCGGAGGAACGTTGTAAGCCCTGGGATTCATAAAAAAGTTCACAGATAAGAGACATCAACGGAACTTCCCAGAGGATAGTGCGATACCAGTACCCTTCGATAACGACTTCTAGATCGGGACCATCCTGAAATATTTTGACTTCTTCGGGATCATATCGGTAACCTTGGAGAAAGTCAAAATAGGTTGGGTCGATATAAGGACAAGTTCTGGCAAAAAAAGTCTTTTCGGCTTTTGTTAGTTTCAAATTAGCCATTTCGTTAACAGCCTGCTTCAAGAGGACATCAAAACCCTCAGGAAACTTGTGGTGTCCCCGATTGATAAAATGATAACGAGCCTTGGCCTTTGGAAACAACTTGACTACAGCATGCTGCATCGTGAATTTATAGAAGTCATTATCTAATATAGAGGTAAATGAAGCCATCCTTATCGATCTGTTTTTTTGTTTGAAGCGGTAAATTTACTAATTAACGTGAAATTGTGTGGATTGTTCATGATAAATATCAAAAGACACATATGTAAAAGGCGGGTGAAATTTGTTATTTCATCCGCCTTTTATGAATTATCATGTTATTCGGTCATCCTTATCTTGTTCTAGATCTTTCAGAACCTTGTGAAGAACGTCCGGAGCTACGCTCACCTGAGCTTCCAGAATTTCTTGATCGCGATACAGACGATGAATTTTCTGTATTGGATCTGCTTCTGGTGTTTTCATAACTCCGATTTTTAGACTGTTGGGCCACTGGTTGAGACACCGGTTGGTTCGAACGCGTCCGGCTATCGGAATTTCGACTTTGTACCGGCTGAGACACGGGTTGGCCCGAACGTGTGCTGTTACCATCATAATTTCCGTTCCGTTGCGGTGCTGTTGTAGGTTGAACTACGCGTGGCGGTACAGTCTGATCGGAACCGTTCTGCCTCCCTCTACTGGTAGATGTAGGGTTATTGTTGTTTGGAGCATCCGATTGCCGACCTGATCGCGTCCTAAAATCATAGTTACTCGAATTAGGTTGTGTACCATTCGTATTTCTATTTGTCGCCCCGTTGTCTCCGCTTCTAGTGTTATTGATTGAACTGCGGCTCGAGCCTGTACTGTTGGCATCATTACGGGACCTTACAGAAGCATTTCCACTGTTGTCAATATACAACTCACGACTTCCAGATCTTGAATCGATGTTATCGCGGTTACTGATAACGCGATTGGTACGATCTGATATCTCGCTATTGTTATTCCGTGTTCGGGTAGAGGCATCCACTACCTTCGTTGGACGTGCAGACGACCGCGTATTACGATCTACAGCCGGACGGTACATACTGATTTCATTGCTGCGATTGCTGCTACTACGAACCGATCCAGGTCTATCCGCATTTGCTATCCTATTTACTGTGATGTTTCTTCCTGTTGAGCGCTCGATGTCTGCTCTTCGCGGGCCGCCAACATAATAGTTGTTGTTAATGATCGTTGTATTGTTGATAACTGTGGTTCTGTTATAAATGTTATTGTAATTTCTACGATTCACATAATAACGATCCATATCCCTGCTCATGAAATGATTGACTCCCACAAATGTCCAGAAGTTCATTGGAATATTGACGGATACATTGATATTCATACCTGGTCCCATAGGTGCCCAGCCGTAATAGTCGTTACTTTGACGCCAATTTACCCATGCCGGTCCCCATTCATAGTCAGGAACCCAGCCCCATCCATAGCGATCATTGTAATTCCAGCGACCATAATGAAATGGTGCCCAGCCCCAGTCATAGTTGGATACCCAGGTATTTCCATAGTCAGTCATCGTCCAATAACCATTTGTAGCATACGGTTGAAAGTTAGGGCCAACGTCCGGAATCCAAACGTAACCATAATTCGGGTCATTAACCCATTGTCCATAAGGCGATAGTTGATCATAAAACAGCTGGAATGAGACGCCAGCGTTGTTATAATGGTCATAATTGTTATATCCACCGCGTTGGGCCATCGAGGTGGCACAGCTTGAGAAAGAAGCGATACCAATAAACCCCAGTACCCAATATTTTATGTTGCCTAAATTTTTCATTTCTGTAATATTTTAAAGTGTGACAAAACTCTATGCCGTAGTCTTTGTTATTATGACAGCATAACGAATAAAATGGTTTAATCGGTACATTGGAAATCTGATTATTTTTATGTGAAAGTCAAATTGATGATCTTTTTACATAAACGACAATTTAGATACATATTTTTATTTACCTTTACCGCTCGAATTGCTACGTGTTTGTTCAGCATAAGACGTGTTTTAAGACACATTAATTTGAAATAGACATCATTTAAATGGCTAAAAAACTTCAGACTTTTTTTCTAGAATTCGCAAATATTCACCGTTTTTTGCTACGGTTTTGGCGCGAATTGGTAACTCCACCATATGAATTCAAAGAAATTGTCCGCCAGTGCTATGAAATAGGCTACAAATCTTTGCCTTTGATCAGTTTAACGGGATTTATTGTGGGCTTTGTTTTTACAAAACAATCACGTCCTTCTTTGGAGGAATTTGGGGCAACTTCGATGTTGCCTTCGTTAATTTCGATCGCTATTGTTCGTGCATTGGCACCATTAGTTACGGCTTTAATAGCTTCGGGCAAAGTGGGGTCTCAAATTGGTGCGGAATTAAGTTCGATGAATGTTACAGAGCAAATAGATGCCATGGAAGTTTCTGGAACCAATCCTTATAAATATCTTATTGTAAGTAGAATATTGGCTACAACGATCGGAATTCCGGTGCTCTGTTTTTATGTTGCCGGCATCGGTCTTTTAGGTGGCTATCTCAGTATGATGAGTAAAGATGACTTGAGCTTTTTGAGTTTTTTTACACAGGTTTTTGAAACGATAGCATTTAAAGATTTAGGAGCTATGGTGTTGCGTGCTGTTATATTTGGTTTTACGATAGGCGCTGTAAGTTGTTATTGTGGTTATTTTTCTTCCAAGGGGACAGAGGGTGTTGGTAAAGCTGCCAATGCGGCTGTTGTGGCGTCGATGTTCCTTGTTTTTATTGAGGAAATAATTATTGTTCAGATTTTATCGTTCTTTGGATAGTGAGCTATGGAAAAGATTCAATCAAGCATTGACCATTCGAAGCCGGTCATTGAAATAAGGAATGTTAGCAAGTCTTTTGGTGATAACCATGTGCTTCGGGGCGTTAATTTGGATTTATATAAAGAAGAGAACCTTGTTGTATTAGGACGTTCGGGTACAGGTAAATCTGTGTTAATCAAATTAATCGCAGGATTATTGAGGCCGGATGAAGGTACGATTAATGTACTCGGAGATTCTGTGACAGAACTAAATGATCGTGAACTGCGTGAATTACGGCTAAAAATAGGGTTTTCTTTTCAGAATAGTGCGCTTTATGATAGTATGACCGTACGTGAAAATCTAGAGTTTCCGTTGGTTCGTAATAAGCGTAATTTGACGCGATCTGAAATCGATCATGCTGTAGAGGAGGTGTTAGATGGCGTTGGACTTTCTCAGGCCATCAATCAGATGCCATCGGAGCTTTCTGGTGGACAGCGTAAGCGAATTGGTATTGCGCGCACGTTGATTCTTAGGCCAGAAATCATGATGTATGATGAGCCAACAGCAGGATTAGATCCGATTACTTGTCTGGACATTAATGGATTGATCAACGAAGTTCAGGAAAGATATAAAACAGCATCAATTATTATCACGCACGATTTGGCTTGTGCAAAAGAGGTGGGAGACCGTATCGTGATGTTGTTAGACGGTAAGTTTGAGAGACAGGGGTCTTTTGAAGAGATTTTTGATACAGAGGACGCTCGCGTAAGAGCGTTTTATAATTATAATTTTATTCTATAATATACATGAGTAAGGCAGAAAATAAAAGAGCAATCATTGTTGGTGTTTTTGTTTTTTTAGGCGTATTGATTTTATTGGCGGGTATTTTCATTTTGGGTAGCCAACAAAAGAAATTTACTAAAAATATCGAGATTACGACTTCGTTTCCTGACGTCGCTGGGTTGAAAGTAGGAAGTAATGTATGGTTTTCTGGAGTCAAAGTAGGTATTATTAAGAATATCCACTTTAAGAGCGTGCAGGATGTTGAGGTGGTATTAACGATTGAGGAAAAATCTGCTGAGTATATTCGGAAAGACGCTGTGACAAAGTTAGGCTCGGATGGATTGATCGGCAATAAGATTGTTGTTATCTCTGGAGGGTCGCAGAATGCCCCTACTGTTGAAACGGGTGATTTTTTGCGTTCAGCAAAAACCGCAGATATGGAAGCAATGATGGAAACATTGCAGGTTAACAATGAAAACCTGGCTAAGATTACCACTGACTTCGTGGAGATATCACGAGGATTGGCCGATGGCAAAGGAATGGTTGGTGCCATGTTGACGGATACCTCCATGGTGAATACTTTACGTGCTACACTATTGTCCATCAGTGCTGCTATGAATAATGCAAATAAGGCTTCTGCAAATCTAGTTACCCTGACAAATTCTTTAAATAGTAATAAGGGACTGATTCATGATTTGACGACTGATACCGCTATTTTCTCTAGTTTACGGCAATCTGCAGCACAATTACAGGGGGTTTCTCAGACAGCAAATGCATTGATAAATAATTTGAACAACGCTTCGGGCCGATTAAATGATAAAGATAATGCAGTGGGTGTTTTGTTGAATGATCCTGAATCGGCAAATCAAATCAAATCAGCAATTAATAACTTGAATTCGAGTACATCAAAGCTGGATGAAAATATGGAAGCGCTGCAGCATAATTTCCTACTGCGCGGTTTCTTCAAAAAGAAAATGAAAGAAGATGCGAAAAAGGCTGAACTGCTTAAATCAGATACAGCGAAGTAAGTTGAATGATAGAACTATGAAAAGGCTTTACGCTTGCGTAGAGCCTTTTTTTAATCATATTGGGGGAGCCCGTTAAGAATTGAAAATATGAATCACACTGAAATTGCAGAGAAGGACGTTATTTACGAAGACAATCACCTCATAGCGATAAATAAGAAGGCGGGGGATATTGTACAGATTGATGAAACGGGAGATATGTCGATGGAAGATATGGTGAAAGCGTATTTAAAGAAGAAATATGATAAACCAAATGAAGCTTTTGTCGGTGTTATTCATCGTTTAGATAGACCGGTAAGCGGTATGATACTTTTCGCCAAAACGAGCAAGGCTCTTGAGCGGATGAACAAGTTTTTTCAGGATAGAGAGGTGAAAAAAACTTATTTGGCAATAGTCAGACAGCGACCACGAAAAACCGAAGGGAAACTTATTAATTGGCTGATCAGAAATAGACAAACACGGGTAACCAAGGCGTTTCCACGCGAGGTGAAGGGAGGAAGTTATGCGGAGTTAGATTATACGTTGGTAGGTGAATTAAATGGTTTTTATTTATTGCGCGTAGAGCCGCTGACCGGTCGTACCCATCAGATTCGTGCCCAACTCGCTGCTATGGGCTGTCCTATTGTTGGTGATAATAAGTATGGATATCCAAGAGGTAGTTCTTTGGGGAGTATTTGCTTACATTCTCGTTCATTAGCGTTTACGCATCCAATCAAGAAAGATAAGATGGAATTGGTTGCTTCATTGCCTAAAGATGGCTTTTGGGATAAATTTGAATCTTTGGCGGGGTAGTGGTTAAAATTTCAGTATCTTTGTACTATGAAATGGTTTAAATATTTACTCCTGATATTTACCTTAAGCTGCTCAGCTGCATCTGTTTCTTATGGACAATGTGCCATGTGTACGTTGAACGCTGAGAACGGAACGAAGGAAGGAAATATGCAAGGAAAGGGGCTGAATGATGGTATTTTGTTTCTGCTGGTCATACCTTATCTGGCAGCTGCAGGACTTGGCTATTTATGGTATAAAAAATACCGCAAGAAGAATCCTGTAACAAAAAAATTTTTAAACGAAATAAAATAGATTTTTAATGCCTACATCTAAATTCCATGCAATGATACATTCCAAATGTCCTAAGTGTCATATTGGTGATGTATTTGTAGGAAAGGTATACAGCTTGCGCAAGCAGCACATGAATGATATATGCCCCTATTGTGGTGTTAAATACGAGGTCGAGCCTGGTTATTTTTATGCTGCAATGTATGTGAGCTATGCTTTATCAGTCGCTGAGATTGTTACTGTATCGGTTGCTATTGCAATTCTGACAGGAAGCGAATCTCCCTGGTTTTATCTGATTGGCCTTGCGGTAACCATTTTGATCTTTGCACCTTTTAATTTTAGATATGCGCGCTTAATTTTGCTTCATTTTTTAACGCCAAAAATTAGTTATGACCCGAGATATGAATTGGAGCTGGAGATACGTGAAAGGAATGAAGCGAACCTCGGTGAAGATGGTCATGGTGTTAACGAAGAAAAAAAATAAAAGAGCTCGCAAGAGCTCTTTTATTTTTTTAGGTATTTCATCGTACTATCGAAAAGGAAAACCTTGTCTTTATATACTTCCGAAATAAGGTGTTGCAATGGGATGAGATGCACTTGCTGGAAGTTTACTATGTGTTCTTCTGTTGGGAGTACAACCTGTATACAGTAGGTCATACCTTCGTGTGGAGACTGAAGCATTTCCAGAAAATGCACTTCAAATTTTTGGGATTGCACGATATTATCCTGAATCCATGAAACAACCTCCTGATGGATTGTTTCTTCTGCTATAACAGAGACATTGTATAAAAACATAGACAAAAATACGCTATTTTTCTACTATAAAAAAGATTCTTAGCGGAGGAAGCGCGAGAAGTTTGAAAATTACATTTAATTGGTATATCTTGTAAAAATAAGGTTGCATTGAATGAAAATTCGTATTTAATTGCAATATTTGGAATATATGATAAGGATGCATTTGGGATTATGAGGATGAAATTTTGGATAGGTTTACTTTTTTCCACCATGATCATGTTGGGGTGTCAACACCATAATGTTGAGCCTATTCCAATAAATCAATTTTTTTCTAAGCCTGAAAAATCAAACTTTAAGATTTCTCCAAATGGTCGCTTTATAGCCTATATCGGTCTCGACAATCATTGCAAAAATATTTACTTGATAGATTTGATTCATCAGGATAGCTCGAAGCAGCTTACTTATCAAAATGATATTAATGTAAAATCTTTTGCATGGAACGATAACTCTAAAATTTCGTTTTTGACAGAGCAATCCGCACAGGACAGTTTACGTTTGTATGCGGTCGATATCAATACAGAGAAGATTTGGCGATTGATCAAGCCGATTCGTGGTCGGTTTCGATGGATTCATGCCATGACTACCGGGGGCAATAGTTTTATAGGGGCGATGAATGATCGAGATTCTTCATTTTTTGATCTTTATCGGATTTATTTAGACGGAAGACCCCGGGAGTTGATTTTGCAAAATCCAGGAAATATGAGTTCTTGGGTGGTATCTAATGATGGTCAGGTACGAATGGCTGTAGCCAACGATTCTGTTCAACAATCGGTACTGTACCGAAGCTCCGATAACGAACCATTTAAGGAGATTATACGCTGTGATGTTGAAAGTAGTTTTATACCATTGGGTTATAAGGATAATTCGAATGCTATCATCTATGCGTTATCGAATGTCGACCGCGATAAACTGGCTTTGATAAGCTATGATTTGGCAAATCACAAAGAATTAGGTGAACTTTTTAGCCACAAGGATGTTGACGTGAGCTCTGGGGGATATTTTACTGAACAGAATAAGCTGTTGTTTGTAAATTATACCACTTCGAGACAGCACAGACATTTCTTTGATGAGACTACCAAACAAAAGTACGATCAATTAGCGAAGCAGATTGATGGCTTTGAATATCAGGTATTGAGTACTGACAGTTCAGGCAATAAGATTATCATTAAAACCTACACCGATGTCAACCCTGGAGGGATTTACTTTTATGATTTTTCGACACAAAAGTTGACAAAGTTAGCGGATAATAATTCTGATTTAAAAGATAAGGAGCTCTCTCCAAATGAATATATCACTTATACTGCTAGAGACGGTATTCAGATTTCGGGTTATTTAACTTATCCTATACATTCCAATCGCAAAAACCTGCCTATGGTTGTCCTTCCTCATGATGGGCCTAACGGACGTGAAGTTTGGGGCTTCGATAATGAGGCACAGTTTTTAGCGAATAGGGGCTATTTGGTTTTTCAAATGAACTATAGGGGATCCACAGGTTTCGGTAAGAAGTTTTGGACTGCTGGATTTAAAGAATGGGGGGGGAAGATTCAGGATGATATTACCGATGGGGTGAAATGGTTAATTAAGGAGGGGATTGCTGATCGCGAACGTGTCGCTATCGTAGGGAAAGGTTTTGGAGGTTATTCGGCGTTGCATGCCGCTTGCTTTAATTCTGATTTATATAAATGCGCCGTGTCTTATTCGGGTTATACCAATCTATTTACGTACTTCAGAGATATACCGCCCTATTTTAAATCTTATGTACAGAAAATGTATCAAATCGTTGGAAATCCGATCCGGGAGGCTGAATTATTCAAAAATATATCACCCGTCTTTCATTCAGACAAAGTAAAGATACCGGTACTATTGGTACAAGGAGGAAAGGACAGGTTTAGTTCGGTGACAGATGCAAATCAATTTGTACAGAAATTAAAGAATAATAACATTCCAGTGCAATACATCCTGAAAGAGGATGAAGATAGAACTTTTAAGCGCGATGAGAATGTCTTTGGTTATTATAATGAGTTGGAGCGATTTTTGGCGAAAAATCTTGTGGACTAAAGGCTGGCGATTATGAAAGCAGAGAAATATAGCTATCGAAAGAACTACGGATTACTGTTGATGTTTTTCATCGTAATCAGTGGCTTGTATATATTTGCCTTATTTCTTTCTCGTAGCTATACAGAATCGCATATCAAAAACGAATTTACGAATAGAAAATCGGAGATATTTGATCAGACTTTGGTTCCTTTCAATGATTTTTTTCAAAATAGAATTCCTGAAGTTTCTTTTTATCAAGGTTTTTTGGACTCTGTTCAGGCGGGTAAATATGCTTACAGCATATTAAGTTCTTATCCGTTTGTCAGAGAGATTGGTTTTTTTGATTTACAATTCAATAATGATCATAATTTAAATTATGGCTTTATCGTTAATAACCTCAGAATTCAACCGAAAACGATTACTTTTTTTACTGTTTCCAGATCTGGGCTGCATAAAAATACCATACGAGATCGCGGTCAAATGGGGTTACATTCTGAAGAGATCAATAATATCGGCGTAAAGTTGGCAACGTATATTGATAAATTGCAACCGAATGCCAAACTTTCTGATAAAGATATCTTAAAAGTTTTTTATACCATAAGACCTGGTCAGATTACCTATCTCAATATTCCGAGGGTCAACGATTTAATTGTCTATAAGTCAATTATGGAAGGTAATTTGGATCATACCGTTGGCTACGAACAGGATATGTTTAATTTTCAGATCGATCCAATGTTCCTGGAGGTGAAAAATAGCTATTCTAATCTTTATGAGAAAGTGGAGATTGTTCCTTTGGTAGGTGCACCTATCACACCTGAAAATGACGAGATTTCAACAGAGATGCCTTTACCTGGAGCACTGGCCGACTATAAGCTCCTTTTTAGATCGAGCAAGAACTTTCTTTCCAAAGAAATAAATCGTAGTTTTTGGCCTGTTTTAGGTGGCGTATCGTTGATTTACATCATTTTAATTGCTATACTATATTTAATTTATAGAAATTTAGAAATTAACGGAAGACTTTTTAAATTGCAATACGATTTCATCAATAATCTTACCCACGAGTTTAAGACACCAGTGAGTGTGATTAAGATTGCTGGAAATAACATTAAGAGTGCGCAGGTGCTCTCTGATGAAGAACGTAAAATGTATGGAAATATACTGGATCAGGAGGCAGATCGTTTAAATAACTTGATGAATAAGCTATTATCTTTTAGCCAGATCGAAAATAAAACGATAAAATTAAATAAAGAAGAGGTTGACTTGAAGATGTTTACGGAAAATCTAGTAGCTTCGTCAAGAATAAAATATCCAGATTTCAAGATTAGCACAAAAATTGATGTAAGGACATCAATGCTTGCTGATCCGGTGTTATTAAGTAGTGTGTTTCAAAATATGATTGATAATGCCTATAAATATTCTAAAGCGGGGCATAAAATATTGGATATTGCGATACAACAAAATAAGAAGAATTTTGTTATCACTTTTAAGGATGAAGGAATAGGAATAGAGAAGGCGGAGTTTAACAACATCTTCAAAAAGTTTTATAGAATAAAAAGTCAATATAATCAGCAAGGAAGTATTGGTTTGGGATTGGCTTTCTGTAAAGAGATTACTGAATTTATAGGCGGTGATATTACAGTAAAAAGCCAATTGGGACAGGGAACCACCTTTACCTTGGTATTTCCGGTTTAAAAAATAAATTTAAATATGAAATATCCATGTTTAGAAAGCATGAAAACTTATCGTTATAAACTGGATATTACATAAGACATTTAAAAGACAAATTATTTACTTATGAATAAAGACATCACTGTTGCTGTTATTGAAGATGATGAGAACTTACGGTTCTTGGTAAAACATCGATTGGAATCCGAAGGCTATCAGGTCATTCAAAGCGGAAATGGGAATGAAGCTGAAAGTTTGATTTTGGAAAAAAGGCCCGATGTTGTTTTGCTGGACTGGATGCTTCCAGGAAAAGAAGGCAACGAGATCTGTGAAGATGTGCGCAAAGCGGGGTTTGAGAATATTATCATCATGATGACAGCTAAATCTCAAGATGTGGACAAAATTGAAGCTTACAGTTTTGGCGTGACTGATTACATTAGTAAGCCTTTCAATATGGATGTGCTTATTGCGATGATCGATAACAAGGTGAAATTTTTCTTACCGAAAAACAGTCCCGAAGTGTACAAGTTTGGTCAGACGGAACATCATCCGAATATTCATTCCTTGATACGTGACGGAAGGAAAGTTGAATTGACCATTTTGGAAAATCGCATTTTACTTCATTTCCTACAGAATTTAGGGCGGGAGATTACACGTGAAGAATTAATGGAGGTTGTGTGGGGGTATAGCTCAAATGTCAACACGCGTACTTTAGATATGCATGTGGTTCGTTTACGGAAAAAGATCGAGACAAATCCGGACAAGCCACATTATCTACAGACTGTGCGTGGACTCGGCTATAAATTTGTTGACGAGGAGGAGATTTGATTATAATTAGCGGGTAAGAGTTTGTTTTGTTAAAAACAATTATTATCTTCGTATAGATTCGAAACAAGACCATGTTTCCCGAAGAGGGAAATATGGTCTTGTTTCTTTTTTAAAAAGTATAAAATAAGAAAAAAAAATAAAATTATGGCAGAAGTAACTTATTTTACGGAAGAAGGATTGCGTAAGCTTAAAGAGGAATTGGCTTATCTGAAGACGGAAGGAAGATCAAAAATTGCCAATGCTATTGCAGAGGCAAGAGACAAGGGGGATTTGTCTGAAAATGCAGAGTATGATGCGGCCAAAGAGGCTCAGGGGCTTCATGAGGCTAAAATTGCCAATTTAGAGAATACATTGGCTACGGCACGTTTAATTGATGAGTCCAAATTGGATACATCTAAAGTTTTGGCCTTATCGATTGTTAAGATAAAGAACAAAAAGAATGGTGCTGAAATGACTTATCAATTGGTCGCAGAGTCAGAGGCAGATCTGAAGTCAGGTAAGATTTCTGTTAAATCTCCTATTGCCCAAGGTTTGTTGGGTAAATCTAAAGGCGATACAGCTGTTATAGAAGTACCAGCGGGTAAAATTGAATTCGAAATCGTAGATATTTCAAGGTAATATATGTCGGTTATGTGCGGTATGCCATAACCGCACATCTACAAATTAACTTTATATTAAGAAGGTCGTGATGTAGCAATCGCGACCTTTTTTGTTTATATTTGTTGAACAGTGGAATTACAGGGTGTGAAAAAGCGGTAGTTAGATTTCTTTAATCGCCGACATACCAAGGGCTTAGTAGATTAAGTCTGTTGTTTGCTGATTGTTTTTTAAAAAGATTTATTCCAAGATTAGAATAATATGTCGACAATTTTTTCAAAAATCGTTTCCGGAGAGATCCCAGCTTACAAAGTTGCTGAGAGTAATGATTTTCTAGCTTTTTTGGATATCAGCCCATTAGCTAAAGGGCATGTATTAGTGATACCCAAGAAAGAGACAGATTACATTTTTGATATCGAAGATGACGAATACATGGCGCTTTGGGTCTTTGCTAAGATTGTTGCTCAAGGTATTAAAAAAGTAATTCCATGTGTAAAAGTTGGTGTAGCTGTCGTGGGTTTAGAGGTAGCTCATGCACACATACATTTGGTTCCTATTAATAAAATTAGTGATTTAAACTTTGCTGGACCTAAATTGAGCTTAACTGAGGACGAACTCCATCAGATTGCGACCACTATCCGCGAGTCTATCGTGAGTATAACTGCTCAAAATCAATAATTAGAAAGATTATATTACACTTGATTTACGTTGGTTTTTTAGAAGAATGCTATATTTGTACTTTGTTGTTTCAAAATTGTGCAGAAATAAGCGTGGGATTTGTTCTAAATAATGAACGCAACATTGATTTTTACTAAAGGTTATGCATGAACTTTTGTTGTCATTTCAACAATTATTGAACCCAGAGGAGCTATTGAGTTCAGGAGGGTTTTATTTAGTTATCCTCATTGTATTTGCTGAGACTGGTCTATTTTTTGGATTTTTTCTACCTGGTGATTATTTATTATTTCTTGCTGGATTATTCTGCGCGCTGAATAAAATTGACGTGAATATATTCACGCTTTGTTTGGGCTTGTTTACCGCTGGGGTATTAGGTAATTTTACAGGATATTGGTTTGGCTATCGAGCGGGACCGATGTTATTTAAGCGAAAGGATAGTTTCATCTTTAAGCGCAAATATGTGGTCATGGCTGAGGAATTTTACCACAAATATGGTGGAACCGCTTTAATTATAGGAAGATTTGTTCCAATAGTTCGTACTTTTGCGCCTATCTTTGCCGGTGTCGTAAAATTAGATTTTAAAAAATTTGTGCTATATAATGTTTCAGGGGCTGCCATCTGGGTGGTAGTTTTGACGCTTTCAGGTTATTTCCTAGGTATCGAATTCCCTGGTATTATTCATTATGTAGAATATGTGATAGTTGGTATGATTGTCATTGCATTTTTGCCAATTGCCATAACGTTATTGAAAAAACGTATTAAGGATAAAAGAAACAAACAAAATATACAGTAAATAAAAAATGAGTAAACAAAATCCTTGGCACATGGTTTCTCCAGGTGAGAATGTGCCAAATGCCGTAAATGCTATCATTGAGATTACAAACGGATCCAAAGGAAAGTATGAATTAGACAAAGAAACTGGTTTGTTGCTTTTGGACAGAGTGATGAGTTCTTCTGTCGTTTATCCTGCCAATTATGGTTTTATCCCACAAACTTATTGCGATGACAAAGATCCGTTGGATATTTTGGTCATCTGTTCGGTGGATATTTTACCATTGACATTAGTTGAGGCACAGGTTATTGGCGTAATGAATATGGTAGATGGTGGAGAGCAAGATGATAAAATTATTGCGGTAGCTAAAAATGATCCTATTTTTAATTACATTAAAGATATTGATCAGTTGCCTCCGCATACAATGAAAGAAATTGTACAATTCTTTGAGAGTTATAAAGCGCTTGAAAAGAAGCATGTCGTTGTTGAGGGTGTGAAGGGACGTGATGAAGCGCAAAGAATCTTGATTGAGGCTATCGAATTGTACAAAACAGAATTTGTTAACAAATAACCCCCAGCATGGCGCTCGATTTATTTTGGACATTGTTTTTAGTACTTGCAAACGGCTTTTTTGTCGCCGCAGAGTTTGCTATTGTCAAGGTCCGAGTCTCCCAAATTGAAGTTCAGGCAAAAACAGGTAGCAAAGTTGCTACCATAGCCAAGAGTATAACGGAACATTTGGATGGTTATTTGGCCGCTACACAATTGGGTATTACACTCTCGTCATTAGCTTTGGGCTGGGTCGGCGAGGCTGTAATGACCCAAATTGTGCAGGGTGCACTGGGTTTTTTCGGTGTTGAATTGACTGGGTCGATTGCTACCAATGCAGGACATGTATTGGCTTTTTCGATTATTACTGTGTTACACATTGTATTTGGAGAGCTTGCTCCTAAATCGATAGCGATTCAAAAACCTGTTGCAACAACGATGAAAATTGCGGTTCCGCTGCAATTTTTCTACTTTATCTTTCGACCAATTATTTGGGTTTTAAACGGTTTTGCTAATTTCCTGTTAAAGATTTTGGGATTTGAAGTTACCAAAGGAGAATCTGCCCACTCGTCGGAAGAATTACAGTATCTTTTAGATAAAGGTAAAGAATCTGGTGCTTTGGATATTTCCGAGCACGAATTGATTAAAAACGTATTCGATTTTAACGAACGTATCGTTAAGAATATTATGGTACCGCGTACTAGAATTGTGGCGGTGGAAGTGACCGCTGATGCTTCTGAACTGATTGAAACGATGACGGAAGAAGGGTACTCCCGTCTTCCAATCTATGATGATAATATTGACCAAATCGTGGGTATTGTTCATACAAAAGATATTCTACCGCTTTTAGCGAAAGGAAAAGAGGTTGTCATGAAAAATATTATGCGCAAACCCTATTTTATTCCTGAAACGAAGAAGATCAATGATTTGATGGCTGAATTTCAGCTGAAGCGGATTCAGTTGGCGATCGTATTGGATGAATTTGGTGGAACGGCAGGTATGGTTACATTGGAAGATATCGTAGAGGAGTTGGTGGGTGAAATCCAGGATGAATACGATGAAGAAACTCCGGTTGTGGAGCGTATTTCCGAAACAGAGTATATGGTGGATGCTGGAGCCAGTATTCATGATGTGAATGAGTTTCTTCCAATAGAGTTACCTGAGAGTCAGGATTACGATACGATGTCTGGTCTTGTGAGTGAAATCTTCGATAAGATACCGGAAGTCGGCGAGCGGAAAGAAGAGTATGGTTACATATTCACCATCATTCGAAAAGCGCAGCAGAATATCGAATTTGTCAAATTGGAATTGGTCGAGTCTGCTGAAGATGATACCGAAGAATAAATAGTAGCGAGTAGCACATGCAGTTATTTTTTACACCGGATTTAAATCCTTCATCAGAAAATTTTATCCTTAGTGAGGAAGAAAGTAAGCACGCTATTCGTGTGCTTCGTATGGATTCCGGAGATCGTTTACATCTTATAGATGGTCGCGGAGGTTTGTACGAAGCTCAAATTATTGACCCACATCCTAAACGCACAGTTCTTGCTATTTTAAATGTGGAGGAGGACTTTCAACATCCTCGCTACCATCTGCATATTGCGGTGGGGCCAACAAAGAATATCGATCGTATCGAATGGTTTTTAGAGAAGGCAACGGAGGTAGGGATTCAGGAAATCACGCCCCTTATTTGCGAGCATTCTGAGCGAAAAGAGGTTAAATTAGATCGCTTAAACAAGGTGGTTGTTGCAGCGATGAAACAATCGTTGAAAGCTTATCTACCCAAACTTAATGCTGCTGTTTCGTTTAAACAGTTTTTGAAAAATATTCCAACTGAAGGCGTACAAAAAGCGATTGCACATTGTGTGGATGCGGAAAAGAAGTATTTAAACCAAATTTTTGAGCCAGCCAAACATTATATTATCCTTATCGGTCCAGAAGGTGATTTTTCGGACGAGGAAATAAAGCTGGCGATACAGATGGGTTTTCATCCAATCTCGCTGGGAGAGTCGCGTTTGAGGACCGAAACCGCTGCTTTAGCGGCCTGTATGGAAGTTTCCTTACTGAATAGACAGTAAAAATAATAGAGGATCCTGATCCATTAAATGGACTTTGATAGCTTTGTAAAGTCCATTTTTCAATTGTGTAGTAGTAACCGCTAGTTTACTTTATCGGTTCAGCATCTACAATCTGAATTTCAGCATTTCCTTTCAACGGATCCTTGGTAAAGATCATCTTTCCTTTTAATTTAATCGGATCTTCTGAGAACTTAATTGCACTACCTTTTAGGGTTACTTCGACCATAGGAGGGATACCATTAGAGCCACAGAATTGACATTGCATAACTGGCAGTACAGACATCATAAAGTTTTTATGATTACGGCCACTATGAAGCGGAACCATGTAACCTGGCAGTTCTACTATTTTATTTTCAAGTGCTTTAAGTTCCTTCGGATAGAAAGGAGTATACACTTTCTTTGCGCCGTTATACGTGACTTTGTAGGCCATTTTATCAATCGCTTCCCACGTTTTGTTCATCATGGGCGTATGGTCGGGAATATCCGGATTGCTGCCAATCTGTGCCTGTAACTGTATGATGCCGAAGAATATGAAGCAGAATGCAGTGATAAGTTTTTTCATCTGTTTAATTTTTTCTTGTTGGGATGAAGCTATCCGATTTGTGCTGTTTGATGAATACATCTGATAGCTTCATCGCGGTTAATATTACATATATCGTATCGCTATTTTTTTATTGCAATACCAGGAGTTACCAGCTCTGTACCCCTATTTTTCATTTTAGTTCAATTGCCATTATTCTATTTGTTTGACAAAGTACCGGCTATACTTGTCCGATACGCTTTCACAGCAGGAATTAACGCTGCGAGCACACCAATTAGACAAGCGACAGACAAAAATACCAATTCTTTTGGATGTAGCCTAAAAGCTTCGATAAAGTCGGCACTCTGGCTCGTTTGGTTGCTGATATAGTATAAGGCCAAATGTGCCAATAAAAGTCCCACCAATCCACCAATGATTGTTATTGTCAGGCCTTCTAATAAAACAATGTTGAATAACTTTCCTTTAGAGGCTCCGAGTGTACGCATAATGGCTAGATCATATTTACGTTGTTTCAACGCATTGTAGAGATTAATAAATACACTCAGGCCCGCAATGAGCATGATCACATACGCTAGGATAGCTAGAGAATCCATTCCTACTCCTAACAGTGAAAACAAACGAGTACTTTCCATCGCTGGAGAAGCAGCTTGCATATCCGTTTGTTGGTCGATCATTTTAGGTAATATACCGATAGCTGCGGGGGATTGATATTTAATTAAAATAGCAGTTATTTCCAGTCCATTTTGCTTCACCATATCTGCGCCAATAGATTTTACAATTATACTTTCCTCTTCGTGTTGGTCTTGCTCATCGTGATCGTGGTCGTGATGATCTTTTCCGCTGGTTCCTAAAGCTGCGTTAGAGTTTTCTTCTAAATCTTCACCATGATGGTGGAGATGGGCTTTGACGGTTTCCTCCCTATCTTCTTCGCGTTCACGGAGTTCTTTTTGTAGTGCAGTTTCTTCGTGATCATGTGCGTGTGCGATTCCATGGACATCCCAGACACTCTCTAAGTTGGTTAATATCAGGTTATCAGTAACATTGTTATTGTGCTTTAAAATGCCGACAATAGTAAAAGGATGTTCATCATGATGATGGCCATCTTTGCTCAAGCCGTGCGAACTATGTATTTGATCACCGATTTTCAGTTGCTGTTTTTTTGCAACCTGGTCACCAATGACTACTTCAAAATTATTTTGCCAAATGCGGCCTTCACGAATAGAAGTCTCATAGATGGATAGGAAAGAGGAATCGGTTCCAACGATGCGATGCCCTTTGAAGTTATCACCTAGCGATAACGGAACTGCTAGCTGCACAAGTGGATTTTGGCGTAATGGGTCCAGTTCGTCCAATGGAATGTTACCTGTTGGATTGTCGATGTGATAAACACTCGATAAGATCAATTGCAGCGGACTCCCTTTAGCACCAACGACTAAATCAATATTTTTGCTGTTATTGTCAAGCTGCTTTTCAAAAGATTCTCCAGTAATTGAAAGCACGGCAAGGATTGAAATTCCAAATGCCGTTAGCAAGATGCTTAGAAAGGCCGAGCCAAACTGTCTACTTAAATTTTTCCAAACCAATTGTATCGTGTTCATAGCAAATTTTAATATCTAAAGGGTGACGCGTAAATAAAGCAAAAAATTATTTTAAAAGGTACATTTTGGAGAATTGATCTTTTATTCTCTTGTCGTGCGTAGTTATCAGTAGGGTCGATCCAGCAGTTTCAGCTATCGATAATAGGAGTTCTAATACCCTATGGGTATTGTTGTCGTCCAATGCAGCTGTCGGTTCATCCGCAATCAATAGGGCTGGCTTATTGATAATGCTGCGCGCTATAGCGGCACGTTGCAGCTGTCCACGACTCAATTCGTTTGGGTAGGCATTACTTTTTTGATCTAATTGCAGCTGTTTTAGGATGAGTTCAATAGCGCTTATATCTACTTTTTTTCCGGCTAAAGACTGCGCCAATTTGATATTTTCAACTAACGTTAAATTTTTTAGGAGGTGGGCCTCTTGAAATATGAAACCAATATATTGAGACCTGAACTGATCCAGTTTGCTGTTGGATAACAACGATAAATTTTGACTATATATGTTGACCTGACCTGTTTCTGGTCGTGACAAACCACCTAGCATATTTAATAGTGTTGTTTTTCCAGAACCTGAATCGCCTAACAATAGTGTATGTTGACCTTTTTCGATGTAAATATCTGGAAATTCAATTGGTGCTGAATTTGGATACTGGAATGATAACTGTGTAGTCGATACGATTGGAGTGTTCATGGGAATCAGATATTGAAATATATTCAAACTTAGATAAATTGCTTTTTATATGCAATATAATTGCAATTATATTGCATATAAA
>DGIS01000034.1:0-6658 GCA_002386525.1 Sphingobacterium sp. UBA4616 | reverse complement strand
TATTGCATATAAAAAGCAATTCGTATTAGCGGGCTTAGTATTTTCGATGGAAAGGCTACTGATCTATTGGTTATCCTATTGTATCATCGATCTTTAGGTGAACTCGCTAGGGGCTGTACAACGATGCCAAGGATAAAAAGAACCAATTGTGTTAATAAATGAAGTGCTTAATAATTTACTTACACTTCATTAATATCATTTCCCTATTACAGGCTCAAATATGATGCTAATTCGCTATAAAAGCTCTTTTTTACTGAAAATCGAAAAATAACAACGATAGGTAACATTAAATTAACAGCGGATTGATGTAATGGTAATTTGTTGTTAATGTTAACCTAATATTCTGCTAATAGATTTGCAGAAACAAAAAACAAATAAATTGGAACCACAATTACAACTTAAAAGAATCGCTGCTGTCGTAACGCTAGCAGTAGCTGCGTCAACAACAGTTTATGCACAGGGCAGTGGAAAGGTGGCGGGTAAAGTAACAAATGTCAAAACAGGTGAAACAATTACAGGGGTGACAGTTAAGGTGCTCGGGACGGCGAGAGTGGGAAGTTCGGATGTGACTGGTAATTATAATATTCCCGCAGTACCTGCGGGTAAGTATACATTAGAATTTAGCTATGTAGGATTTGCTACTAAGCAAATTACAGATGTAGAGATAAAAGATAAAGATGTTACGACACTAGATGTAGTACTTGATAATACTGGGGGAACAGTATTGGATCAGGTTGTCGTAACAGGAACTTTTAAAAGAGAGTCGATCAATGCTTTGTACTCGCAACAAAAGAATAGTGCTAGAATTTCCAGTGGTATTTCGACTGAACAAATTAAGAGAAGCCCAGATAGAAATACTTCTGAGGCGATTAAGCGCGTAAGTGGTGCTAGTATTCAAGATAATAAATATGTTATTGTAAGAGGGTTGAGCGATCGCTATAATTCAGCTATGTTGAATAATGCGATTTTACCTAATACCGAAGTAGATAAACGTGCATTTTCATTTGATATTATTCCTTCGAATTTAATTGAATCGATCATTATCAACAAAACTGCAACACCAGATATTCCTGCTGATTTCTCTGGGGGTGTGGTTCAGGTGAATACGAAAGATTTTCCGGAGAAAAATTTCCTTGATGCATCAATTGGAACATCTTATAACACGCAATCTACATTTAAAAATTTCACTTCAGCAAAAAGAGCTGGAGGCGAAGTTTTTGGTTTTGCGAGCAGTGATCGTGAAATTCCTAAGAGTTTCCCTTCAACAAAAGATTTTCAAGCTTTACAAAATAATTCAAATGAAATTTTTGAGTATTCTAAATTATTTAAAAACAATTGGGGATATGATACGAAGAAATCAACACTCACTCCGAATTTTCAGTTAAACTACGGTTCTACTAAAAATTTCAAAGATGATTCTAAATTCGGAACTATTCTTTCCTTGACTTATCGCTATGACCAACGAAAAAGAGAAGCCGATCAAAAAGCGTATGTTGGGCAATCATTGCCGGAAGTATTCCATGATGATCAATATAGTTACAATACAAATTTAGGTGCTCTTGCAAATTTCTCATATTCTTGGAAATCAAATAAGATTTCATTTAAAAATTTATACAATAGGATCTTAGAGAATCAATTTACATTCCGAGAAGGGAAAGATGATTCTGGTAGTGAATTTTATCGTACAGGGGATTATTTATTGCAACGTTCTATTTTAACCAATCAGTTGTCTGGTGAGCATGTTCTTTTAGAGAAGAGTAAATTGAAATTAGATTGGTCATTGAATTACGGACGTACAGATAGAGATGAACCTGGTTACAAACGTATGGAATATTCTAAAGATGGTATTGCATCAATTTCAGCTACAAGTTCCTCCACAGCGGACAGGGCTGGTAATTTCAACTCTACAATGACTGAGAATTCTTACGGAGGAGCTTTAAATTTGACCTTGCCAATACGTTTGTTCTCGGAAAATGACAAATTGAAAGCAGGCTATTTCAACCAGTTACGTGACAGAAATTTTAATGCCAGGGTGATTGGATTTATTCGAAATGGAAACTTCGACGCGAGCTTACTAAAACTTCCACAAGATAAAATTTTTGATCAAGCTAATATTCGTCCAAATGGATTTATACTGAATGAAATAACTAATGGTGGTGATCATTATGATGCGAAAGCATTTTTGAATGCTGGTTATTTGATGTATGATGGAATTGTAATGGAGAAATTAAGGGTAATAGCAGGCGCTCGTCTTGAATCATACAATCTAAAGTTGAATAGTGAAGACAATGGTAATCCAGTAGGTGTTGATACAACGACAATCTCTTTATTACCATCACTGAATTTGATCTATAATTTGGATAGCAAACAGAGTTTTCGTTTTGCGGCGTCACAGACAGTAGGTAGACAAGAGTTTAGAGAGATGGCTCCCTTTCCATTTTATGACTTTAATAAGAATATGAATGTTAGAGGAAATCCTAATCTGAAACAATCGAAGACGTCAAATTTTGATTTGGGGTATGCATATTATCCGACTGCTGGAGAAGTACTATCGATAGGGGCATTTTATAAGTATTTTGAAAACCCGATCGAGCAAGCATTACAATTAGGTAATTCGGGCCGTTCATTCAATTATACCAATTCAAAATCGGCAGATGTATTTGGTGTGGAAGCTGAGATACGTAAGAATCTGAAATTTATTGATGAGCGATTGGATAATTTTGTTATCAACGCTAACGGGTCATATATATATTCGAAAGTTATCGTTCCAACTACTGTAAACTCGACCGGTAAACGAAAATTACAAGGACAATCGCCCTATTTAATCAATGCTGGACTGTCATATACGACCAAAAATCCAAATACTACAGCGATTACACTATTATATAATAGAGTAGGACCAAGAATATGGGCAATTGGTAATGCGGAAGATCCTGATATTTACGAATATTCTAGGAATATTCTTGATTTGCAGCTGGCGCAAAAATTTGCGAACTCTAGGGCCGAAGTAAAATTAAACTACAGTGATATTTTAAACAATAAAGCCTATTTCTATCAAAAGCCAAAAGGATCAGATCCGAACGCAGCATTCAATAAAAACACAGATAATATCAATAGAGCGGAGCAATATGGATCAACTGTTTCTCTTACTCTTTCTTATAAATTTTGGTAGTATATTGTTAATTCATAAATCCTTAACATAGTGTTAATTGTATCGTTAAATTAAATTATTCTTTTTGTATAAATAAAACATGAAAATGAAAACGAATTTAAACTTAAATCTTTTAGCTGTTTTAGCAGCAGGATTGACTGCATTTGCAAGCTGTAGCAAGAGTGATCCTGCAGTAATAGATCCTCCTGTTAAACCTGGTGATTCAAATGAATCACTTGCAGATTCATTCTTTGAGAAGGTAGCCTACAAAGGAGCGTTCGGTACTACTGACTGGACATCTGGATGGGTTAATTATGAGCCAAACAAAACGGCATATTCTACTGCTACAGAAGAGCTTTCAGGTGAAATAGCTACGGACAGAACTTTAGACGCTTCAAAAACATATTTGTTGAAAGGTTTTGTATATATTAAAAGTGGTGTTACATTAACAATTCCTGCAGGAACAGTTATTAGAGGCGATAAAAATACCAAAGCAACGCTGGTTGTCACTATGGGTGGTAAAATAAATGCTGAAGGAACTGCAGCAAAGCCAATTGTATTTACTTCAAATCAACCGGCTGGTACAAGAGCTCCCGGCGATTGGGGTGGGATAATTATCTTAGGTAAAGCTCCTAACAATATCCCTGGCGGCACGGGGCTGATCGAAGGTGGCTTGACAGCTCCATACGGAAACCACGGTGGGACTGCTGCGGACGATAACTCAGGTGTTCTTAAATATGTACGTGTAGAATTTCCTGGTATCGCTTATACGACCAATAATGAAATTAACGGAGTTACGTTTGGTTCAGTTGGTTCTAAGACAACCGTTGAATATGTTCAAGTGGCCTATTCTGGTGATGATTCTTTTGAGTGGTTTGGCGGTACAGTAAATGCTAAGCACCTTGTTTCTACAGCAAATATCGATGATATCTTTGATTTCGATAATGGTTACTCAGGAAAACTTCAATTCTTAGTAGGTCTTAGAGATCCGAAATTAGCGGATCAAGCGGGGCAATCAAATGGAATTGAATCCGATAATTCAGAGAAAGTTTTTGATTCTTCTCCAAGAACGCGTCCCGTAATCTCAAATATGACTTTGATAGGTCCAGGAAATACAGAGGTTGATGCAAAGCATGAGTACGCGAATTTGTGGAGAAGAGGAAGTAAGATGATCCTTGCTAACTCAATCTTTATCAACATGCGTTATGGAATTGATATACGTGATAAAGAAACTGGTGATGCATTGACAGATAAAACATCTTTGATCAAAAATAATATCTACCAATCATTTACGGCAGAAAGGGCTGTGATAGCCGATGGTTCAATACCTTCATTTGCTACCGTTGATTTATTAAAAACGTATTTGACAACAAATAACAATACATTCTTGGATGATGCGGCTGCTAAAAATCTTTTGGTTAACCCATATAGTTTAACAGCGCCAAACTTCATCCTGAAATCAGCATCAGTAGCTGCTACTGGAGCTTCTTTCTAAAAAAAAGTTATTGTATAGTGAAATAGATAGAAAAATCCTGCCTTGAGCAGGATTTTTTTGTAGCATATGTATGAGCTAATTCGTTGTAAAGAGAAATAAAATAAATCTTAAAATATGAAAAATGCGATCTACTTGGTTTTAATGGGTATTTTACTCCTTTTGGGCTGTAAGAAATCTGATAATACAACTGATTCAGAAACGACAGGGCTGAAAGTCGAAATAAAAGGAATTTCTGGCTGGGGTGAGTTTGTAAATATCAGTGTAGATCAAATTAATACAGCGGTAAAGTATCCTGCAGAGACTAATGGAAGTCCTCAAACGGCAAGAGATAAAAGCTATAGAACCAGTGAAGAAACTTTTAGAAAGCTGTCGTCATATGTCGAAACTTACGACTTATTGGATGCTAAAATCCAAGAGTGTGCACGTTGTGTAGACGGGATGGATTATGTAATCACAGTAAGATCTGGAAGCGTGGAAAACACCGTAACAATAGCCGTAAACCGTACGGATGGTAAATATGCTGATGTGCTTGATTTTATAAGTAAGCTTTAGAAAGCGCAAAAGCGCTGTCGAGAATCATTTATTGTTCAGCAAAATATTGATTTTAGCTAAATCATATACTATAAAGCCAATATCGAACTGCGATTTAAAAAGTAATATTATCTGGGCTCATAATGATAGACAATCTGATAAGACTGATTTTTAAGCTCCTCAGATAGTTGACCTATATCTAGTGTTTGCGCTTGTGGTGTAGGCTCACAGACCGAATAATATTTTCCATTGTACAAAATAGCGTCACCAATAGGATGTTCAAATTGAACGGCCATCGTCACATGTGTGGGATATAACAGGGTAATCATGGGTAGATTGTAAATTTCCTTCACCAGATAAAAAAATAAGGCTACCCGATCATCACAGTCACTGTATTTATTTAATAGGGTTTGTTCAGCCGAAAGACGTTTTTCAGCTCCAAAATTCTCTTCATCATTTTCATACAAAAAGGCATACCGGGTAAACCGCATTAAATAATCCACTCCTTCCTGTTGGCTCTTTCCACTTAAATTGTCCTTAAGCGCCGGAATAAGCGATTGATAGGTTTCTTTGCTTAGCGGAATATTGAAATAAGTTTCAAAATCCACACCAGGATAGTTTTTAAAAAGGTCACTGATATCGTCATTCAACTTGATGTTAAAATGGTAGGCTTTATGGCCATAATTGAACGCGATCTGCTTTTCTTTATAGTTTGCGGGTACAAAATCAGGCAATTTTGTGATTTTATAACTGAAATCTTCGATAGCTTCCGGAATCTTTATGTTGACTGGAATGTAGGTGTCAGCTCGTTGAAACAATTTTCCGTAGTCATGGAAATTTAGACAGGTATATTTCTTGCCGTCAATTTCAAAAAATGGAATATCAGAAATATCTTCTTTGTTCTGGATGAAAAATATGATTTGATTATTACCAACAGCCAAGCGGGCGTCATAACCAGATTTACACATTAAAAACCATTTGTATAACGTGTAGCGTGTATAATTTTCAGCTTTCGGAGCAATCTGTTGCGCGGTACGGCGAATCAACTGATAATATACCCAATCATTCAAATGATGTTCATCTTTGTATTCAAGCAAACTGTTTACAAGTTGTATATAATCTGTCTGATCCGCTGTTTGATAGAATTTTTGTACATGCGCTATCGTCAAGCTGTCTTTGAATGGAATGTTAAAGGAAGTCGGAACATCAATGGATACCTTTCCGTCATAAAAATCGAAATCATGATGTTGCGCCCACAGCTGTTGTGAAGCGCAGGTCAACCATACGATGATGGTGAATAACACCCGATATATTTTTCTTGATCTCAATTCTTAACAATTTGATAACATTAGTGTAATATAAATTTAACAAATTGTAATTGCTTTTCGAAAAAATTGTAGAAAATATTTTTAGCCTACCGCAAATTGATAGTATATGTAAACTTATTTCAGTGTAAGACACATCCAGTATTGCAGTACAAA
>DGIS01000021.1 GCA_002386525.1 Sphingobacterium sp. UBA4616 | reverse complement strand
TAAATTGTGCCTTAAATACAAGCCTTTAATATTGTATTTAAGGCACAATTTATTTATGTTTGAGAATATAGCCAACATAGCGCTATCACTTATTATAAGAGTTAAATAGTTATGAAATTAAGATCAGATTTAATTTTAAGAACCATAGGTTCTGATCATTTGATAGTTGACCCCAGCCAGGACATGGTAGACCTGTCAACCGTATATACACTCAACAGTTCGGCGGCCTGGCTTTGGGAAGAACTCAAAGGAAAAGATTTTGATACGGACACCATCGTAGACTTACTCCTTGAAAATTATGAGGTCAGTAAAGATCAGGCTGCATCTGATGCAGGAGTGTTACTCCAGGATTTCCGAAAACAGGGATTGCTCGAAGAATAGCAAATGATCAGCAGCAGCCTGAAACAGCACCTGCACTGGGCATGGTCCATCAGCAAAGGGTATCGAAGCCGCTTGTCGCTTTATTTTATATTGGAGCTGATCTGCATCGTCCTCTCCTTGCTCTTTGTATACTTATCCAAAAAAGCGGTCGATACGGCAACAGCGCCGGGTCAGCTTCCGCTAAAATGGCTGCTGATCGGCATCATAGGCACTATTGCCCTCAATGTCGTCATGAAAGGTTATTCCGGGCGACTGATGGAGCGCATCAAACTGATGCTGACGCTCGAACTGCAGCGCCACATGCTCGACGCACAAATGCTGTCCGTCTGGAAGCTGATCAAAAACTGGCATACGGGCGATATACAGATCCGTATTCAGACGGACTGCGAGGAAGTGGCCAATACCATCGCCAATACCCTACTGTCTTTTGTATTAACTGCAATCCAGTTACTGGCCTCGGTCGGATTTCTATGGTATATGGATCCGATGCTGGCCCTGATGATCCTCGCCATATCACCGCTCTTTGTCTTTTCGAAGCTTTATTTCCGCAAAATGCGCAAGCTCAGCCAAGAAGTCAAAGCGGAGGAAAGTAACTTCGCGAACGTGCTGCAGGAAAATCTACGCTTTCGGCTGCTCATCCGGGCAATGAGCGCTTTTCCGAAAAGAAGGGCAAAATTGACCGAGAGTCAAGCGCAACTTTTCGCGCTAAAAATGCGCCAGATCAACTTCTCCACGTATACTCAAGGTGCCATGAAGGTGGCCATGAACGCAGGGTACCTCGTAGCTTTTTGTTGGGGGATCTATCGCCTGCAATCGGGCCTGATTTCTTTTGGTACAATGACCGCATTCCTCCAATTGGTTGCGCGCATACAGTCGCCCATACTCGCCTTGATCGCCTATATTCCGGGCTTTGTCAGGTTCCGCGTCTCCGCAGATCGACTACTGGAACTGCAGGCGGGTGAAATGGAACCACAAGTGCCACAGCAACGTCTGCAGCATACGCAGGAGCTCCGCATCAACAATCTGTCGTTCCGCTATGAAGATAAATGGGTGCTGCAAAATTTAAATCTTTCCCTGAAAGCAGGTGAACCTACCGCCATTATCGGGCCTAGTGGAAAGGGAAAAACAACCCTGATCCGGTTGCTGCTTGCACTACTGAAAGCGGAAAAGGGACAGATTACACTTCGGGATGGGGATGGCGAAAGGCCGCTGTCTGCCAGCCACCGCATCAACTTTGCCTATATCCCGCAGGGAAATTCGCTTTTTAGCGGCACAATTCGTGAAAATATACTACTGCACGCCAACGAAAATAGTTCCTTGGATATGCAGGAGGCGTTACGCATTGCAGGGGCTGAATTTGTCTTTGATCTCCCCGATGGTATAAACACCCACATCGGTGAGTCTGGTATCGGCCTATCGGAAGGACAGGCGCAACGCATTGCTATCGCGCGTGGATTGATGCATGATGGCGATATTTGGCTCTTCGATGAGGTCACTTCAGCATTGGACCGCACAACCGCTGATGCACTGATACAGCGCCTATTGGAGTATGGCAAAAATAAATTGTGCCTCTTTGTCACACACGACCTTCATTTGGCAGAGCGGTGCCAGCAGCGCATTTACCTGGATTAAAACAGCGCAGTCATTTGGCTTTCTTCTGTTTCCCCGGAAGAATATCGATCTGATAGGTCTCTTCGGCATGCTGTATCAATACTTCAAGATCGTTAATTTTATTGGTCAAAATCTGCTGAAAATGCAGCATCTCTACATTTCGCTGCTTGGCACCCGCCAGTTCGGATTCGAGTTTTGTGATTTTTTCTTCGGTCGACTTACTGCTGATATCGGCTGCACAGCAATCCGTATCGAGCGTCAGGTCGAGTTCTTGCTCCGCCGGATGCTCTTTCATCGCGCGTTTCAGCCAGCTCACAATGGTACGCTTATCTTTGACCTTACTTCGCTGCATGGCTTCTTCAACAGAAATCCGCCCCGTGAGCACTTCACGGGCAACTTGTAACATAAATGCTCTTCTATCTTTCATTAGCATGGTTTCTCTTACTGTCTAATGTGCTAAAAAGCCGCAACCGACCGGTAGGGTACGGTCGCGGCGCGCATATTTATCGGTGCTTTTTGCTGCCGGTAAAGCTATTTCGAATGGAACGAAGCAGTTTACCCAAGCCATTTTTTCGCTCATCCCGGCCATACCCATAGCCGTAACCGTAGCCATAACCGTAACCGGACTGCCCCAACTTGAGGCCATTCAGAATAATGGCCAGATTGGAAAGTCGCTTCTCGGCATAGATTTTTTGGATCTCCGGCAACTGCCGCTTATCCATTTTGCCTGCCCGGATAACAAATAAAGTCAGGTCAGAAACACGGTCTACCACTGTGGCATCGGCAACAATGCCAGTGGGTACGCCATCGATGATAATGTAATCATAGCGGCTACGCAAATCGGCAATCAACTGGTCCAGCCGCTTGCTCAGCAAGAGCTCTACTGGATTGGGTGCCTCCATGCCAATGGAGATATAATCTACGTTTTCACCATGCAAATTGTAATGGATAATGGCGTCCAGTTCGAGGTTGATGTCGGAAAGATAGTGGCTCAGGCCCTTGCCGTGTATAATGCCCATGCGGTCACTCAATGTTCCCTTACGCAGATCCATATCCACAACGATCACTTTTTTATTTAAAAAAGATAAGGTGCTGGATAGATTCAGCGACGTAAAGGTTTTCCCCACGCCCGGAATAAAGGAGGTCAGGGTAATGGTCTGCGGATGCTTACCCTCCCGCGACATAAAGCTCATATTGGTCCGCAGGATGCGGAAAGCCTCCGTGAGGGGGTCTCTGCCCATACCGCTCACCAAAATATTGTGCTGCGATGTACGCTTGTTGTTAACCAATGGAATTTCGCCCAACAGCGGTACATCAATGGCTTCCTCGATATCTTGCCGACGCCGAACACCGGTGTCGAGAATGGACAGGGTCATAATTACAATCGCGGGCAATATCAGGCCTATGCCCATCCCTAAGCCCAACTTGCGCATCTTGCTCGGGGCAACGGGATCGTACGTCACAATGGCTGGATCGATAACGCGGATGTTGTCTTCGGTCATGGCCTGGTTAATGGCATTCTCCTCGCGCTTGTTCAGCAAATACAAATAAAGTTCTTCTTTTACTTTTTGCTGCCGCTCTACAGAGAGCATCACCCGTTGCTTTTGCGGTACCTGCATCGCTTTGCCGCGTGCAGCTTGCTCTTCTTTCTTCATATTGCCGGCCTTGATCCTTAATCCGCCGATGGCGTTGTCCACTGCCCGCCCGATATTGCCGCGCATGGACTGCAAGGCCCGGTCCAGATCCTGAACCACCGGATTGGCATCACTGCTGCCTTCAATAAGGCGGTTGCGACGAAGCAAGGTGGTGTTGTAATCGTTGATTTGGGTTTCTACATTGGCATCTACCAGCCCGGTATTGTTTGGAATCAGTTCATTCTTCTTACTGCCGTCGGCCAGATAGCCGCGCATCATCTGCGCAAGGTTGATATCGGTCTCTACTTTGCTGCGCTCGGCCTGATACAATCGGCTGTCTTCAAAATAGGCTGTGCCCACCGTGGACGCATCCATACCCTGATTTTGTGTCCGCAGATTTTCAATATTTGATTCCACGGAACCCAGTTCCTGCTCAATGATGGCCAGCCGCTCCCGAATAAAATTAGCGGTGTTTACGCCAATCTGGTTTTTGTCCTGCAAGGCGACTTCATTGTACACATTGATCATCTCCCCAATAAGGGCGGTGGCACGCAGCGGATTGGTATCCTCTGCAACAACCTGCAGCAGGGAGGCATCTTCTTCCATCTGGGTAATGGTAATGGTCGAGATAAAATAATTAACCATACGCTCCAGCGCAAACTTCTCTACCTTGATCTCTTGCTCCGGAAGTGCTTTGCCGGGGGTTAGGGCCGACTGCACCGTAACCTGCCCAAGGGGGGTATTAACCGGTTTGCCTAAGGTGGCTTTCACCTCCAACGTGGCTTCACCGTGGCTCCAATTGCTCAACAATACTTCCGTACCGCCAACTGGTGTGACCGTAAAAGAAAAGGAATCCTCAGGCTTTTTATGGGGAACGCTCACCTTGATCGGGCTAGCCGTATAAAGCTCGTTGCGTCGCAATCCTGCGGCAACCGAATAACTCATCTCGGCCCCGATACGGGTAACCGTCTGCCGCATCAATTCTTTCGACTTGAGCTGCAGGATCTCACTGGCCACGCTAATGGAATTATAGGCTTCATTGGTGCGCGAGATGCGTGCCGTACGCGGGGTATTCATCGGTGTTTTGATGATAATCGTTTCGGCACTGCGGTAGATAAACGGTGATTTGGCATACTGATAATAGTAGTACGACCCAAAAACAAGAATGGACAGTGCAAACCATTTCCAATGGTAGAGCAGATGTGCCAAAACATCCAGCACATTGATCGATTTGTCTTTCTGTAACTGATTATAGTGTGTTGTTTTCATCGTTGACTATTTAAGCAAGTTTATGGCGGTCAAGATCACGGTAACGATACCAGTAGCAATGGTGGTGAAGCGCCAGCTCCGATCTTCGCGGGGCGTATTCTCCGCAGCGATAGGCTCTACATACACAATATCATTTTGCTGCAGGTAGTACGCCGGGGAATCAAAAATATCCTGCGACCCCACATTGGTCAGCATCTTTTTTCGGACGCCATTTTCTTCACGAATGACCGTTACACGGTCTGAAGCAGCATTGCGGGTGAGTCCGCCAGCTTTAGAAATGGCTTCAAGCAAATTGATACGCGAGTCGGGCACATCGATAATGCCTACACGGTTGACTTCGCCCATCACGTTGACCTTAAGATTGAGCAGTTCGACTTTCACAATGGCATCTTTGATATAGCCACCGTCGGACAAGCGCTGCGACAGCAGATCGCGGACCTGCTCCAGCGTCAACCCTTCGAGGTGCAGGTTGCCCAGGATCGGAAAGGTAATATTGCCCTGCTGATCAATGAGGTAACTTGGACCGCCGCTACCGGCCGAGCCGCCACTCAAGCTATTTTCTTTCTCTACAACCGTGTAGCTACCGCCCATCACATTGAAAGGTGCGGCGAGCTCAGGATTTTTCGCACTCACGGTAATGCTAAGCCGATCGCTCTGCTGTAATTTTAACATCGGTACTTCCAGCGCCCGGTAGGCTATATTGGGTACCATGTCATTGACATAGACCACTTTCTTGGGTGACATGCACGAACTCAGTAGGCTAACACCAAGTAAAATCATTGCTAAAATTTGTCTTTTCATATCGTAATAATCGTTTGTTTTTATATGCATATGCCGTACGCGGCTTCTAAATTGGATTATGCGCCGCGTCGGTTTAAAAAATGAATAATCGGGAACCAGAAAGCTTCTTTCGGAACGTAGGGAAAATAGCGGACAATACGTCGCAGTATGGCTTCGGTACGTCCTTTACGCGCCAAAAAAGTGCCGTCAATACGTTGTACATAAGCTTCATCGTAAAAACCAAAGTTGCCGCTCTGCCACACTTCCTGAAGGATATCCATTCCGGAGCCGCCAGCAGGGCTGGTAAACGGAAGTTTGTCTTTTGCCAAGCCAAGCTCATTGACCAAAAACTGATGCACCGGAGCAATCCAGCGCAACAGGCCGATCCTGCGGTAAAGCTGCTCTAACCGCACGCCATCCAGCAGGTGCCGGTAACGGTGATAAAGTGCCGCCAGGTCGCAGAATTGACGAAGCCCAATGCCAAAAGCCAGGGAATGCTTGAGAATATGTGCCGTCACCTGAACAACTTGAACCTGTGGCGCCAACACGGCGACGTCCTGCCCGGATATAGACAGGGTGGTATCCGGGAAATCCTTCCTGTACTGGTTCAATAATCGCTTGCAAAAAGGATTGTGGAGATCGAAAAGCCGGTCATGCAAATCCATTTCACTTGCTGTCCAACGATACACCTGCCCGCCAACATGGATGCGAGGGATGCGGTTTTTGATGAGATGGAGGCCTGCCAGGGTACACTGGCGCGTGGTTTCAAAATACCAGTCGATATCGCCACAGACGCGATGTTCGGGAAAGCGGTAGCTCTCCGCGACGCCCTGCCCCTTCAACAGCAGTGGACTGAGTTTACGCTTTTTGAAAAAGGCATACTGCTCGGCAATCTGGCTATTGGTACGGCGATGGCTCCGTTCGATCCGGTCAATCTGCACCGACCATTTGATCTGCAGCTGACGCGGCGGCAAATGGTCCTTGTCTAGGCACAAAAGTCCGTCGTAAACAATCCCTTGGACGGTCTGCTCGTTCGCCCGGCGATAGAGCCCGCTCCACTCCGCATCGGATAAGGGAAAGAACTGCTTTTCGTTATGTTGCTGTTTCTTGCCCCAAAGTCCGCTGCGCAAGAGGAACAAGAAGGCCGCTTGAATTTTAGTATTTTTCATAAATCCTCCTACATTTTGCGATCATTTTCTCGCGTGTAAAATTTGCTAGATACCTCTTCCGTCCCCCCTCGGCATAGGTTTGATAAGACCAAGAATCGGTTCCGATCTGCTGAATGGCTGCAGCCAGCGCTGTTGCATTTTCGGGTGCAACGACGAGTCCCGATACCTGATCTTGGTTGACCCAGCTGACACCGGAGCCCGGTATTGCGGTCGACACAATGGGTTTGCCGCAAGACATGGCCTCGATCTGCACAATGGCAAAAGCCTCGGTTTTCCAGATGGAACTCAGGCAAAAGATATCGGCAGCGCCAAAATAGGTTGGAATGTCATCATCGGACACAAAGCCAACCATACTGATGCGGTCCTGCAGGTTGAGGTCTGCGATAAGCTGATGAAGCGGCTCCTCCAGCGGCCCCTTACCACCAATGATCAGGTGAAAACGCGCATCCAGCTGCTGCATCGCCTGGATGAGGTAGGCATAGCCCTTGTACTCCACAAGCCGACCCAGGGAAAAGATAATGGTCTTGCCCGGATAGCGGCTTTTGAGTGCTGCAACGGCTGCCCCGTCGTAGCCTATCGGGTTGACACCGATGGGAATAAAGTCGATTTTGGCCTTTACCTGTTGTAAAAAGGGCGACTGCTCGACATAAACGGGGGTGGTACCCACAATCTGTTCGGCTCTGTTGATCAGCCAATTCTGTAAGGGCTTATACAATTTGAGCAGGTTCTTTTGTTTTAAAATATCCGAATGCCAATGCAACACAACCCGCCCCCGATAGCCCGACAGGTAAAGCGCCAGACTGGCCATCGGATCGGGATGGTGAATGTGAATGATATCATATTGCCCAGCAATATTCCTGAGTTTGGCGATCATTGCCGGAGCCAACATGGTGCCTGCAATTTTAACGGAGGTATGCACAACAAATAACCGCGCATAGGGATTTACCTGTATTTCGGCGGCAGGGTGATCTTCGGTCGATGCGCAAAGCATATCACAGCATACTCCGCTTTCGGATAAACCGAGCATCAGGTCGTACATCACTTTCTCTACACCGCCGCGTATGGGATAAAATTTTCCAAGTTGTAATATTCTCATCATTTTTTTTGCGTTTAACAGTTTATGAATAGCTCCTATTTTAAAAGCGTATGAAAGAGATCTGTCCAGTTTAGCGCAAAGGGTTGGGCCAATGGTTCCTTAGCCACAGCCTTCAAAAAAGACCGGTCGCCGCGCATCAGTGCACCCATTTGTGTTGCTAAAGCCTTTGGATCGTCGGGATCAAAGAATGACACGCATTTACTCCCTGCCGCCGTGTCGTGTGCATAGGGTAAATCGGCTAAAAGCATCGGCTTACCATAAGCGGAAAACTCGGTAATGGGCAGTCCCCAGGACTCGGCCTTTGATGGGAAAATCAGACAGTCGCTGCCGGCATAGTAATCTTCGAGCTGCGTACGGCTCACAAAGCCCATAAAATGCAGGGATTGCAGATGTCCCCACCTGCGATGCAGCCACTGGGCGTATGTATTTTCATCGCCCTTCACCGTAAGATGTACTTTAAAGGGTACCGTGTCCTGCTGTTCGAGCAGTGCTGCTGCCCGGCAGATCACTTCAAAATTCTTGTGACTATTGGGGGACCCGGCAAATACAAAGGTGAAACTGCCCGGCGCTTCCTCTTTTTGGGAAACCGCAACCTGCTGGGTCGCCATTTCGGGTGGGGCTACAATAATGTGAGCCGTAGGCACTGCAAACAGCCGATGAAATGCTTTGCGCAACCAATGCTGCTGCACCACCAGATAATTATTGCGCCGAATATTGGGCTTGTAGATATACGTACTGAAGAGCGCAAGCAACGCGATCTTGGGTGCAAAAAATAGATCGTGCGCCTTCCAGCGATAAAAAGGGAAAGCATTATGGCAATATACGGCCCGCCGCTCGGCAATCACCGATGGACTGGTATCGTGCAGCGAGAACCAGAGGTAAACGGGACCAATCGCTTTGGATATCGAACGCATGGACACATATTCATACCAGAGGCGGTTGACCCAGCGTTTTTTGGGCCACTGCGTTTCTATATATTCGATATGCGGGAAATCGGCCAGTGAACGCCGATACACCAGGGCAATAACGCGGTAGTCGCCCGACTGAGCCAGCGCAGAAAGGCACGCCAAACATTCCTTGAGGATGGCCAATGGACCTGCCTCCACCAGATTGACAGCAGAAATAACGATCGTTTTGCTCATCGCTTCTCTCCTTTCACTAAGCGCTCAAACAATAAGAGCCATTGGCGCATAATACGTTCCTCATCGAAATTTTCGGCCATTTCCCATGCCGCCTGCCCCATCTGCTGCCGCAGCGAATTGTTTTCCATCAGCCGGCAGGCCTTATTGGCAAAATCTGCACCATCACCTTCGGCGATCAAATACCCATTCTTACCGGGTTTAATGATATCGCGGGGCCCACATTTGCAGGCGTAGGCGACCATGGGCAGACCGCAGGCCTGGGCCTCCAGCAGTGTCATGGGCAGCCCCTCGTAGCGCGAACTCATCAAGACTAATGAGCTGTGCATATACGCGTCCATAATGTGCTTGACCGGCGCGTGGAGTGCAATCTGCCCGTCCAATCCCAAGGCATGGATCTGGGCCAGCATATCGGCTTTCAAGGTCCCCTGCCCATAGATGTCGAGCTTCCAGTCGGGACAGCGCGCATGAATATCCTTCCAGATCGCAATCAGCTGGTCAAATCCTTTCTGATAATCAAACCGCCCAACAGCAATAGCTCGTTTCTCGGTAAGAGCCGCCCGCTGGTGCACTGAAAAGGTATTGGCATTGGGGATAACGACACTATTTTTCAATCCTTTCCAATAAACCAGGTCTTCATGAGTGAGCACCACAAAACGATCGTATTTCCGCGCCAATGTGAGATCATGGGCACTGCGCCAGGTATTTACTAATTTCCAGAGCCCTTTGCGATCGTACTGCAGCCGTTTAAACCTTGAAAAGTGAATCTCAAGGACTTTCTTACTCCCATCGGTGATGTCGTGCAGAAAACTGACATCGTGATCAAACATGGAAATGACAATATCGGCCTTCAAGGGCATAAGAAGTGCTTCAAGCCGTTCGCGATGGATACGCTGCCGACGCTTGTAGGAAAGCATTTTACTAAAAATACCCAGTCCCTCATCGTCGGTATAATTGATCGCAAGGTCTACCTGGCAGATCAAAGGATCGAGCTCAAAATGAGGCACACGGGCTTTTTGGTCTGTGGTTACAACCGTCAGCTCGTGCCCCATCCGTGCCAGGTAGTTGGCCTTATTGGCCAGTACACGCTCCATGCCCCCAGCATTATACGTTCCCAAGATGGAATAGACTATTTTCATTTTCGACAGTAGATTTGGAAGTGAACAAAGAGCCCTGCACGCCTTCGACGCAATAAAATAGGGCATAAATCAGAAATATATCGGTAGAGACCTTAAACCAGATGACAAACGAAAAGGCTAATAAAGACAGAAACAACAGCTTATAATAGCGGTATCTGGATAGGAATGACAATCCATTGAAGATAAAAAAGCCAGCAAAGACGCTAAATCCAACGAGACCACAATAGAGTATAAAACGGCAATAGCCAATGTCGGTGTTAAAGATCCAGCCGTCAAAAAGGCCTGTACCGATGAGCCAGGTGCGGGTATCGTCGGGCCAAACCCACATATTCATGCTCAGTTTGTCGGTCGAATCGGTTCGAAATTCCCCCGTCTCGTAATAATTGAAGAAACCTTCGAAAGCAAAGCGCATATATCCCCGGAAAAGCTCATTGTGCGCATAGAAGTACATGGAGATCAGAATAGCCACCAGCAGCAGAATAGTAAGAACGGTAAAAAAACGGACAAACTCTATCCGGATAATACGGTGGAATAGCCCCGTGGAAAAAAACATCGCCAGCAGCCCCATCACCCCGCCAATGGACGTGGTCCGCGCCATAATATTGCCCAGAATAAAGATGGCAAAGAAAACAATCAATAAAAGGGCCGTCAGTAATAGGGTCTTTTTCTGAAACAGGTCTCGTGTAAACAGCGCGGAAAGCATGATCAAAACGATCGAGAACCGCACCCCGGCATTGTCGAGGGAAGCACCGATGCCATACAGGCGGTCTACCTCCTGAGCGAAAGCCTGCCCCTGCTCGATATAGCGATCGACCAGCGACTGCACCCCCGGCGAGCTATCGATCCATAAGGCCAGTATACACTGCGCCAGACAAACAGCCGCGAGATAATACGTGAGGATATGAAAATTGATATAGCCATGCACCTGACGGATGGCCATAACGACGGTATAACCCGCAAGAAGCCATATCGCAAAACTGAGGTAGTAGGTAGCATAGGCAAAGTCATCGGTGCGGTTGACATCGGTAGCGATGTAACAGACCAGCGAAAAAACGAGGGCTAAACCTGTCGCCGAAAACAGCGGCCGGCTAATTTCGACCCGTTGGGCGCGAAACAGCTGGACGAACAGCAAGGGTGCCCCAATACCGGCCAAAATAATTTTGGTATTGACACTGGGCGGTAAAAATGTAAAACCGAACGAGAAGAAATAGCCGCTGACCAACAGGCCAACAAAAAAAATCAGTAATCCTTTTATCATAGCGCTATTTATAGATGATACCATAGAAAACCCGTATCAACAGCAGGTGATACATTCGTACTGCCCAATATTGCCGTTTGGAGGCAAACCATTGTAAGAGGCGTGTATGCAGCGACGCCGAGCGGTTTTGCAGGATATAGCGGTCGGAACTGCTAAACCAGTTGGTCCAGCGGATATAATCTGATTTTTGCCCCGTCACCAGCAAAGGCAATTTTATTGTCAATTTGAGAAAGTCGATTCCAGGCCCGATAGCCGATGCATACTGACTTGCCCCAAGGTAGCGCTCGACCTCGCCGATATTTGTTTCCACTTCGCGCATATGCTGCGTGGAGAACGTTTTGCTGATCGAGCCGGCATTATCCTGCCGGTAATGATACAATACACGGTCCAGCAAACAGATGTGCGCGGCATGGACAAACAATTTTAGCGTAACCAAGAGGTCTTCACCCATATTGGCTCCGGGTATAAAGCGGATGGAATACGCCTCATAAAGCGACCGACGCACCATAAATAACCACAGATTCCAGCGCATACGCCCCGCCAGCATGGCCTGTATGGCTTCCAAAGGAGTTGCACATGTGGGCTGCTGCATGGTACGCTCGCTGTTTTGAAAAGCAAGGCACCACTGAAAGTATACAATGTCCGCTCCAGTACGCAAGGCTTCTTGCACACAACTTTCTACCGCATCGGTCTCCAGGCTGTCATCGGCATCGACATATAGCACAAACTCGCCCGAAGCATGATGCAACCCCGTATTACGGGCTGCAGACACGCCTTTGTTTTGCGGATGGGAAATAATTTTGGCTGTAAACCCCTCTCGACCGTCCACAGCATGGGCAAAAACCTTGAGCATCGCCAAACTGAGGTCGCTGCTGGCATCGTTGACACAGATAAATTCGATATGCCCATAGGTCTGCCGACGTAAAGACAGTAACGTGCGTTCGAGGGTGTCTTGTGCGTTATAGACGGGTGTGATAATGCTGACTAAGGGTAAAATTTTCATCATATGCGTGTTGGATACATTAGGGTGTAAAAATTCGGCTAACAATCTCTTGCTCATACCGTTGATCTGCCCGGTCATGCTGCTTGTTTCCATCCTTGACCTCATTGACATATTTGCCGGGGATAGCTACTTTTTTGGGGGCACGCTGCAGGAACCATTCGTATTCGATATCCACATGCCCAATATCCAGGGCGCGTAACCCCAGGTGCGAAAGATCATAAGCAAGCACCGTAGCCGTGGGGCCAAGTGCCAGCAGCACCAGGTCATAGGCTCTGCCTACGCGCTCCGTTTCCAGTAGCAAGGCATCGTAACAGCTAAAGGCTTGCTGCGACAGGGTAATAATACGGCCGATAGCCGATGCCCCTGAAAACAGGTCGTTGCCCACGCCCAGGCGGCTCATTTCACCTTCGACAATTAAAATGCGCTTGTCCTGCCAGAGTTGCTTAAGCTTCGAAAAGAAGCTACCGCAATGCGATTTATCCTGCCAATCCATATAAGGCCGTGTCACACAGGCATCGTAATAGGGCCTCGAGTAATTGAAGTAAGGGATATATTTTCGGTAATGAAACACCACAAACTGCCGCCAGAAAAAACTTCCCTGCGCATTGAGATGTTGTACCGAACGCAGGCCATAAGGGATGCAGATCATGCATACCGCACTGTTGCTGCTCAGAATAGCACGGAGACGCTGCGAGAGCTCGTCGTCCATATCCTGAAAACCCAGGTGCTCGGTCTGATTGATCATATGAAATTCGCCATCGCCAAATCGGGCCATCGAAAGGTTGGACTGGAGCAGCTTATCCAAAGTCTCCATAGGGGTGTGAATCTTTGGAAAAGGCAATAGCAACCTGAACAGGCGATACCGAATGGTCAAATAGCAACGTCTTATTATATTCATTGTACTACAGTTGAATTTGAAGTCTGTTTACCACATACCCGTTCGACCATCCGATCCACGAGCTCCATGTTCTTTGCGCTAAACTTGCGGGCAAACAGCAGATCGGAAGCAATCAGGCGATCAAAGTCGGCGCTGGTCCATTCGGTCAGTTCGCCCTTATGCCAGCCGATCATCCGTTGGCAATCGTGATATTCGCTGTTGGTATGATGCCGCTTCAACCGAAAACGGGAATTCCAGCAAAGGGTCTGGATAAAGATTTCGTCGCTACAGAAGGTATGTTGATACATCTTGAGCACTGCACTTTTGTGGGTCAGGAGATAACGGACAAATGCATCGGTCACGCTGACCCATTGGGTACCTTTTTTGAAGATCACATCTTGGTTGCGGTATAGGCCAAACAGTCCCTGAAAGCGCAAACTGAAGGCACGCGCAGCCCGGTACCAGTAGGCAGAAAGACCCTTGCCGGCTCTAAATCGGTTTGGATAAAAATGAATCCGCCGTACTTTTCGGTCGATCTCCTTGTCGCAGTTACCCTTTTGGAAACCGATGAACTCCTGCCCCTGATGTGCCGCAAAAAAAGCATGAATCTCATCCTGACTTTTGAGCGGAAGATCTACGCCCGACAATACATGGTAGTAAGCATACTGCTGCTGTGCAGCAGCGGTTTCAAAAAGCCGATATTCTGCCGCCACCACAGAAACATCGCCCCAATGCACATCAACGCGTGCGTGCAATACACAAAGTTGTGCATGTTGCGTGCTGAGCTCGGGCAATTGCGCTACTTTTTGATCAAAATGGATGTAGATGTCGTTGCGCTTATCGTCTAAGCAGTGCACCAATTTTTGGAGGACATCAAACTCGTTATGCGCCAAAATAAGGTAAGCGTGTTTTAACCTGTCCATATTAACTATCCTCCTTTCTAGCGGGCGCTGCCGTTTTAGTCTGGCGCAGAATCTGCTGGAGTTGAGCGATGGTATCTTCGGGGAAATACGTTAGCTTGTGCAGGCTGGTCCGCAAAAAAATATCCGGATAGGCCATTGGGTAATTGCCGCCCGACAGCTTGGTCTGCAAGAGATGGGGGTAAACATCACTCACATGGAGGCCCTGACCTGCCGATTTTCCAGCGGGCAACAGCTGCTCGTGCAAAATCTGAAAGAAAAAATAGTCGAGTGCCCCGTCTGCAGCTTTCCAGTAATTGAAAAGCAGCTGACACAGCTGACCGAGCAGTGCATGCCCTTTCTTGGCGAAAATAATACTGTTGAGCATCTTTACTTGATGATCTTCGTGCCAGCCCCAATAGTAGGCATAACTGTTTTTCCAATAATCGGTGTAGGGTTCCTGCGCGTCCCGCTGGTACACAAAATAGTCCTGTTAACAAAACTCGGCGGGCAACTCATCTGTCAATAGAATCGTGGCGTCGAGCCACACACCGCCATAAACCTGCAGCAGCGCCAGACGGATAATATCCGAAAAAAATGTCCGGCTGATGATATCTGCCTTCCGTTTTGACCCTATAAAATCAGGTATATCGAGGTATTGTGGCAAAGTATTATCGTCTACCCGAATGACGGTGTAGTCGCCCCGGTAGGTATCCACCGACTGAAAGCAGAGCTTGACGACATCCGGCAGGCGGTCGGGCTGTGTACCTTGTCCCCAATATTGCCAGATCACTTTATTGGCAGGGAGTTCCATCTTGGCCCGAAGTGGAAAATGTTCGAGCTGCCCGGCCGCTTCCCGCGCGATCATCTGATTCCAGAACGCAGCCACCTTGCGGTGTTTTCGCAAGATCTTCTGTTCACGGAGCATGCTCCAGGCTGTTTTTACGATCGACTTCTTCATGATATAGGTGCGCTAGTAGTTAAATCTTAATTCGTTTTTTCCATACACTGCGGAGTATGCCGCAAAAAAAACGGTATTCCTCCAATTGAATGAGCCAGCATACCGTTGCAAATGCCACGATATAACTGGAGAAAAGCAGGAAGGCTTCCATCCCGTCCGTGAGCTCGTAGGGCAGCAGTGCGGCGCCCCACCAGACTGCGCAGCCAAGGGCGCACGATACGAATATACTGGGCAACAGATCAGACAGCTGCTGGCGCATCGAGTAATCGAGAAACCTGGCCGTGTAGTGGGTATTGATAAAAAGGGAGGCAACAGAAACGACCACCTGCCCCCATATTAAACCAAAAACGCCATACCGCAACCCCACCACCACAGCGATGACGATGCAGATCTTTTTAATAATTTCGAGCTTGAGATAAAGGTCTGACCGCCCCTTGACCTGCAATACGTTGAGATTGTAGTTGTGAATGGGCTGAAAGAGGGCTCCCAAGGCCATCAGCTGAAAATAAGGGACCGCAGGTAGCCATTTTGCACCGAGCAAGAGCCTGATAATGGGTTCGGCCGCAATGACCATCAGCGAGATCGTAGGGGCAATAATAAAGATAACCAGCTTGAGCACACGCCGGTAGGCATGGCGCAACTGCTGATCGTCGTTGCTGAACTTGGCAAACAAGGGATACGTGACCTTGTTCAATGCGGTCGAAATATTGTTGATCGGTAGATTTTTCAGCGACTCGGCCCGGTTATAGTAGCCCAAGGTTGTTTCCGAAAATCGTTTGCCGATGACAATGGAATACACATTATTGAAAATAACGTTGAGCAGCGCAGAGAGGGTTAGCCGGATACCAAAAGCAAAATGCGTGTTAAATTTTTCGCGGTCAAATGTAAAGGTAGGCCGCCAGTCGCTGTAAAACCAATACTGCAGGGTATACAGCAGATTTTGCAGCAAGGCTGAATAGACCAATGACCACACCCCCATTCCTGCCAGCGCAAAGCCAATACCTGCCACCCCGCCCACAATAACCGACGGTAAACGCACCTTGAAGGTGGTTTTAAAATCCAGTTTCTTATCAAATAGCACGGCCTGTACATGCACAAAGCTGTCGATGATGAGCACAATACTATAGACCCGAATGATGGGACCCAAGATGGGTAACTGATAAAACTGGCCGATCCAGGGAGCTGCAATAAATACAAACAGGTACAATAAGGCTGTGGTCGCCATATTGAACCAAAAAACGGTGGATAGATCGCGTTCGTCTACCGATTGCGTCCGTACGAGGCTACTGCTCATTCCGCCGTTGATCAAAACGGAGCATATATTGATCACCACATTAAACAGTGCAATCGTCCCAAAATCTGCCGGCATCAGCAAGCGGGCCAACACCAGGTTGACCACAAAGGACACCAGCTGTACGCCAAATTGATCCATAAATACCCAGATTGCTCCCTTTGCGACTTGTTTCTTTAGCTCCATGTGAAATCGGTCATTAAGCCAGTTGCTTGGTCAGCGCCTGGTACTTTGGTTTTAAAGGAAGGGGGAAAGCCGCTAAAAGCCGGCGCTGCAGCTCGCTAAGATCAATCTGACAGTGTGCTTTTTCCCAATGGGACGCAAACAAGCTCTTCCAACCCGCTTCGCTGGTCAAAATGTCATCCAGCTGCTCAAATCCGTTGTAGGAAGGGATATCAACGGAACTAAAATAATCGTCAAACTTAAATCCGTCGGTATCGATATAGCCCATTTTGATCCATAATGCCGGTATCCCATAGGCGTGGGCAACAATCAGCCCATGCAAGGAAGAGGAGAGGATATACGCGCAGTCTGTAATCTCGTCGATAATACGTTCGACATCGACCGTTCGAAAATCGATTAGATTGATATCGGTTCCAAACTTTTCGCGAAAAGCATCGACCTCTTTCCAATGTGGAATTACGCCGAGCTGCTTGGTCTTCTTTTCCTTGCCCCGAATCCAGAGCGGAAGCAACACCGCCGGGTCACCGAAGGTATCGCAGCGCGGATACCCCATGGCCTCCAGCTTCTGACTGGTATATTTGCCGCGGACGGCATACACGCGTCCACCTCCAAATGGATCATCGGCATTCATAAACCCTGCACCCCAAACCGACGATTTACGATTTCCCCAGCGGATAACGGAGCCCACCGCAATCAAGGAGGCCTGCGATGGCCAAAGAATGTTGTGAAAGGCCGAAAAGCGAAAACGGATGAGCTGCATACTCAAATTTTTCAATCGGGCCATCGCCGAAGGATCCCAGCTTTTATACTGCACGGGAAGGCCTGTCAGCTCTTCGACCAAACGAGGGCTAAGCGCATCGCCAAAATTCTTTCCGTCCCAGTAGATCAGGTTAACTGTTTTCATAGCTCGCAAACTGATTGTTGACTTTTATATAGGCTGAAAAATCGCTTTCTAGCGTACGGCGAAGGCCTTCCTGCAATGCAAAAGGAGGCTGGAACCCGGTGGCCAGGGCCTTGGACGAATCATACTGCGTAACGGCGCAAAATTTGCGAACCCGAACGGAACTGATCGCCAATTTGCGGCGCAGGATAAAAGCAAGGGCATCAAAAGCGTAGCCGCCCATAAGACCCAGCGAATAAGGTATGCGCAGCGTAGGAATATGCTTACCAAGTACTTTACCGGTATAATACACCAGATCATTGGTTGTGAGATCGGGCTTATCGCCATAATTATACAGATTGTACCCGGTGGATTGGTCCGAAATCAGGTAGGCAATAAATGCCACAATATTGCCGATGTAGGACATCGACTTCTGATTGTCTCCTTTTCCGATCATCATAAATTTACCGGAGGCGATCTGCTGCAACAGGTTATAGACATTGCCGCGATTGCCCTCGCCAAAAATGACCGTGGGCCGGATGACCTGGATGTTCCAGTCGGCATGCGCTGCGTACCACTTCTCCAACACCTGCTCGGCTTGTAGCTTGCTCTTCCCATAATGGTTGAAGGGCGCTACTGCCGCCGCCTCACTTGGATTTTCTTTACCCAGTCCATATACAGCAACAGAACTCGTAAAAACAATACGTGTGATTGCATTGGCCTGCATGGCGTAAAGGGTATTTTCCATGCCATTGACGTTGACGTCGTAATATTTTGATACCGGGGTAACGTCATCCCGGTGTTCTGCGGCCAGGAGTACCACTTGATGTACCCCCTGAAGTAGCCCGCACAGCGCATCCCGATCTTGCACATTGCCGATACGGGTCAACTGCGGATATTTTTCACTGATTACCTTATCGATAATCACGATTTCGTGGTCGGTGGTATGGAGCAAGAGGTCGGTCAGTCTTGTTCCCACAAAACCGGATCCTCCGATTAAAGCTATTTTCATCGCTAGTGTTTACTTGTTATAGATTGATAAATAATTGCAGTCTGGCAATGAGCTGTCTCTTTTCCAATACATTGAACAGGTAATGAAAGCCCGCCCAGAAGAGCAGATCGACCAGCACAACCAGGTTGTTGCTGACGTAGCGTACAGCCACAATATTAAATAGGCAAAACAGCAGGGTCATCAGCAGGATAAAGAGCAGGGCACTATGGCGGCTCAATCCCGCCCGCAGCAACTTGTGGTGCAGGTGATTGCGATCGGGTTTAAAGATCGGCTTACCGATACGCCAGCGTACAAACATGACCCGTGCCACATCCAGCACCGGCACAATGAGGGTAGAAAAAGCGACCACAATAGCGCCATCCGAAAAGGGCTTGATAAAGTGGTTGTTCATGGAAAAACTAACCACCAGAAAAGCAATGGAAAAACCCAGCGTCATACTTCCCGTATCGCCCATAAAGATGCGCCGACGACGACGTTTCGTCCCAAAGACATTTAAATAGAAAAACGGAAGCAACACGGCAACCGTGATAAAGGCAAAAATGGCATGCAACCAGGCGCCATAATAAGCGAATAAAGCGCCTAAAACAGCCAAACCGATCGTTACCACACCCGAACAGAGACCGTCGATGCCGTCAATCAGATTAATGGCATTGATAATCAGCACAACGACAAATACCGTAAGCGGCATACCCAGCCAGGCCGGAATACCAATAACGAACCCCAGTCCATACAGATCATTGATCCATACACCACTCAATGGCAGCAGGCAGCCTACCATAATCTGGGCGACAAATTTCCATTTGTAACTCACCCCGATCAGGTCGTCGCCAATACCGATCATAAAAAGGATAACCAGACCGCAGACCAATAAGGCCATACTTGGCAGGATAATCCACGAAGCGACCTGCAGATCGATATTGCCAATATTCAGTTTGTATAAACTGACGAAAGTAATGACAAGGATGCAGCATTGAATGGGAGCAAAAGCCACCCCACCCAGTCTCGGGACAATATGCTGGTGAAGCTTCCGGGAATCGATCGGATCAAACAAACGCTTCCGGTAGGAAATCAGTAAGATATAGGGGAGCATCCCCCAGCTCAATAACATCGCACATAGAAAAGGCAATAGCACAGTGCCGTACTTCATTAACTCCAAACTGTTCATGGTGATCTAATCTATTTGTTATAAAAATTTCTGCTCAATGCCATGGGTACATTTACTTTTCAAGGAATGGAATAAGCGCATCCAACCCCATCGCTGTTTTCATCTCCTCGTTGGCATGGTTCAATAATACGAGCCTCGGAAACGACGTAAGAAAAAAATAGGGTTCTACCCCGCCCTCCCCTTTCAGGTCGAACCCGTTGATCCACTGCGACGGAATATGCTTTCGGTAGGTATTCCAATGGCTTAAATCTCCATTAACGCAGATGGCCACCACATTGACCTTGCCCGATACAACCCATTTTGCTAAAGGCACAGATTGCTTCATCGCGGCAATCAGTTCGAGGCTTTCCTCCGCTTGGGGATCGTAAAAAACCAATAATTTGTACGTCCCCTTCACCTCTTGTAGCAAATGTCGGGTACCATCAATGTCTATAAATTCATACGCGGATGCGGATGCCATCAATTTTCCCTGTTGCGCATCAGGATAACGGCCATTGCCCTGACAGGCGAACAAGGAAATTGATAGCAAACAAGCGAGATATAAATAGATGGACTTCATTTGAATAGTGAATGGCTACTGGTGTAACGGATTATTTGGCAATGGTAATGACTGCACGGCTAAGGCGAGGATCATCGTAATACATATTGTCGACACCGCCTTCATAAGCCAGCTCAAGCTGCTGCGGCGATACGTGAAACTCTTTCACCAATACATCATAGATAGCCTGGGCACGCTCGCGGCTCAAACGGTCATTGATGGCTTTGGTACCGGTTCCTTTATCGGCATAGCCCGTCACTTTATAGGTAATGTCTTTATTGCCGGCCTGGATCACTTTGGCAAAGAAGCCCAAGTTGACACGCGCTTCATTGCTTACGATGCTTTGATTGATCGGAAAGGTCACCAATATAGGAGCTGCCAATATTTTTTCTTCTACACGGATATCAGTAATGGTTTTACCCTGCGATGCAGCCAATTGTCCTTTGAGTGCTTCATTATCTTCGGCAAGCTTCTGTACCTTTTCACGCAGACTATTCAGCAAGGCATCACTGTACGTGATCACCACCGAACTTGGCTTCTCCCAGCCCCGTTTCTTAAATTTGTAGGTCAGCCCCAGTGCAGCACTTAAATTACCATCCTGGCTACGGTTACCCGTTTCACCATCAAAGCGATCGTTTACCATGGCTCCCCGTACATCAAACGTTAGATCTAAAGCATCGCTGAGGCGAAAACTGTTGTAAATACCGATGTTAGCACTGACTTCTTTCTGCGTCGGCGCATCGTTGGTAACCATCCAACCTAAACCCACGTAAGGACTGATGTTATAAAAACGATCTTTTTTATAACCAGAAAAAATGTTGGATAAATTGAACAGTACATCGCCATGGATGTGGAAATAATTAAATTCCTGATTGTAGAGCCAGTAACCATCCCAGGGCTTACCTTCGTACTTCACACCCGTAGAGTGACTTCCATTTTGGGTCAGTCCCTTCACTTTAAAACCCGTTAGGCCGGCGCGCACACCGACTCCGGGGCTAAACCACTTTCCAAGGTTAAATTCGAAGCTTGGGGTAAGGCGTTCGGAAAATTTCATCTGCTTATCATGGTCGCCAAAATAAATCTGGGCACCAGCACCAGCATTGATAAACCAGTTGTTCCAAAAGCGGTTGGTCTCGACTTGATAGCGATCTGTTGATACCGTCATTACAGTATCTGGTTTTACATCGATTTGCTGTGCCAGGGAAACCTTGGCTCCCGCAACAGCTGCAAGGATTAAGAGTGTCTTTTTCAAAATCATCTCGGTCTAAATAGTTGTTTAATATTAGTTGATAATATTGCTTGATTATCTCCAACAAAATTGGATAAAACAAACTTTGGGATAACTATTGGGCTGTATAACCCAGGCTTTCCATTTTCCGAAAAAATAAAAGCAAAACGAATTAAGTGAAAAGAAAGTAAGGCACAGGCAAGGAAGATGTGCGATTTGATGCATTTTCTTGCTCGGGAACAAAAACCCTTTTTTCCTTTAATGGAAAGCAAATTTCGATAAGTGATAAACCACTAAAGCGAACAAATAAACGTAACTTGTTAACATTGTAGCACTTAAGCCACAAAAGGAAAACAATAGCATCTTATCCATACAGTTAGACCACATGCTAGCATTGCTTGAAGGAAAATATTTGTAAAAAAATAACGTATAATTAAGCAATCATGGTTTCCAATGGGCGGTTATGAGGATGATGCTTATGGTGCGGGGCAGGTTAGTCTGTTGTGTTGGACTAATCACCAGTAACGAATACCCCCCTTTGGCAAGATTGGGTTACAAGGAGCTGCGTAAACGTTGGAAATACTCCGACGGCGGGATACCTTTTACCGCTTTAAATACGGAAGAAAACTTGCTGGTACTTGAAAAACCGGCCTTTTCGGCCAACACAGAAAATTTTACAGAGAGCAAATCTGGGTCGCGTTCGACACAGTCTATCAAATATTCGATGCGCGCCTGCTGGATATAATTATTGAAATCCAACCCCACATACCGATTTAAGATATAAGACACATAACGGGGGTTAGTCCCGAGCAAATCTGCTAAATCTTGTAAGCAAACGCCCTTTTTTAAAAAAAAGCGAGCGGCTTGAGCCCTTTCAAACTGCTCAAGCAAACGGTCTTCCGTCATTTTACTCATCAGCACATCTGCTTGTTTTAATCCGTCTTTTTCACATGGAACCGCAGCATTATCGTCCGGGAGATCAGCGATCAGTCTTTCATCCTCCTGGACAATGGAGATATCCCGATGCATTTGCCGCGTACGCCGGTAACGGACGATAAAAAACAGCAATAACATGAAATTAATCATTGATGTCAGGCAGTTAATTAATGTAAACAGGTCGCTATAATCCATTTTTTAAGTGAGTTCTTATCCTCCAATTTTGCTGATGAAGGGGTTTAAAATGTTTGGCTGTAACATCAACAATAGGGCAATCACAATAATACAAACGATACTAATTTGCATTAAAAGACCAAAACAAAGCTCATTTTTTTTGATAAACGACTAGATTGTAGTATTTCAACGACATCCTTGTAGCGATACGGCTACATAAAAAGACCAATCGTAGTTATTTATTTATCGAAATACGAACTCTTTTTAATTAAAATAAGCTATTACTGCAAGGGTAAATAGTTGCGTGAGCCGAGCGGAGATTCAATGGAGAAATGGGTCAACAGGCAAAGACAATACGTCTGAAACATATGTTCACAAAAAGATATTGCCATAAACGATAAATAGCTTCACGAAAACCTGTCAGCAACTTGTGTTTGTAGCTGTCGCGCTACTTCTTGTAGCCGATCAATGATTAAAAAATTTAAAATCGCTGATCTTCAATTATCTCAACGATCATATCTATAGTTTAGCAAATAATAACGGCCATTTTACTACAGAGCGATAAGCTAACGATCATTTTAAATTTTTAATAAATGAAAAGAAAACTAACACGTAAGCCTTACAGTGCGCCTAGCCTGTCTATTCTGGCTATTGGTATGGAGCACAGTTTTGCGGCAACTTCCACAGGGACAATTAACCCCGGCAGCTCGTCTACACCCAACAACCCTAAAGTCGAGGACTGGACCGATATGGGCAATAACAGCAAAGATTTTGATATATAATAGGCTTTGATATATAACATGTGCGATCGCTACAGCGATCGCACATATGCTATCACCAGTCTCGTTAAACAATCACAAGAAATAATATACTTATGTCACTAAAGAACATAATCAAAAAATTTACGCTGATGCTCATGCTTGGCGTAGTAACGGCATTCGCTTCATGCTCTTCAAAAGAAGATCAAATTCCCTCAGATAAAGGCGCATTATTGAATGTGGGCATCGTAGGAATCGAAGACGTTGTCACGAAAGGTGTTGCTAGGGCAGTGTCCAATGCCGATGCCAATAACAACGGAACCACACACGCAAAACCGATCGTCTCGCTGGGTGATGTGGACGCATTGATCGATACACAGGAAGGCAGTATATCCGAAGCAGATCAGAAAACCCGTGTGGTTCAAAAAGCAGAAAATGCGGCAACGAAAGCTTCCTCTACAGGATTAAAAGCAGCATCCTCAACGATGGATACAGGCGTAAAATTTCGCCTCGTTATATACGATAATACGAATACGGTGGTCTATAACCAAGAGGTGACTTCTGGTGTAAATCCACAGATCCAACTGGTGGCCTACAAACCATATACGTGGTATGCCGTCTCCTTGAATGAGAAAACGACCAGTATGCCAAATGTTACGAGCGCCGGAGTTATGGCGCGTTCGAGTCTTGCAAATAAAGATGTGCTGCATGCTTCGGGTAGCTTCAACGCCGTGGATGGAGCCAATTACCTCAACATTGTATTCAAACGTATGACGGCACGTATACAGGCGAGATTAAATGTTCGTGGGCTTTTTGGAACAATTGAAAATAGCACGAGCATGTCTTTGGTAAAAGGAAGCAACAATGCAACCGTCCTGCAAACGGGGGACTTCAATATTTTGACGGGCCAATTTACCAATGTAACGGATGTTAATAGTGTGGTGTTGGCCTCTGCGATGGTAGAAGACAGCAGTAACCCAGCAGGTACGGTTAAAATTGCGAATTTCTTTACGGTCAATACAACTGCTATCCCAGCAAACACCTTAAAGATTAAATTCAACACCTTAAAAGTAACACTGGATGATGCACGGGTACGTACCTTTAATGCAAATACCTATACCTTTCCTGATGCGTATACGCCAACAATTGGATCCACCTACGCCGTCAATATCAGGCTGATCGAATCGCCTGTCAAAGTGAAAGGCGTCCTATGGGCGAGATCGAATCTGATTTATGATCCATCCCATGCGGACAGCTATCGGTTAAAATCGAATCCCGGTGGATCGACTGCTGCCACGAAAGATACGGAATTTTGGAACTGGAAATCCGCTACCCCGACCGGTGCTTCGGGCAATTCCGATCCTTGTCTTGCGGTCTATCCAGCTGGTACTTGGCGAATGTCAACAAAACAGGACTGGGAATCGATTGGTCAGCCCAACGATAAAAAAGAGATTTTAGGTCTGCTTTGGGGCGCACAATATGCTTACTTATGGGATCGCGACAGCGATAACCCTGCAAATTCCGCTTATGACGACAATAATCTGACGCTTTCCTTTGGAGGTTACCGTACAAAGGCCTCCTCTCTTGGCGGCAGTTCGGTATCGGGAAGTCCCGCCGGAGTGTTATTAGGTGCTTTGGCAGCGGGGGAATGCCATTACTGGACGTCAGATAATTATGACACAAACAACGCGTATGCCGTTAAATCATCGTTTACGCGAGTGGCCTGGCTTTTCTCCTGGGGAAATGTTACTTATCCTCACCTGGATAAAATGGAAGGAAGAAATATTCGTTGTGTGAGACAAATCGTCAATAACTAGCCGGATAAAAATTTAGACAAACTGAATACTGGATAGCGATGCATAAAAAACAAGGACTATCCAGCATTCTTCTATCTGCAGTTGACCGCTGTTCACGTGTAATTGACCTTATTTATGTAAAAGTGAACGCTAATTACGCGCAAGTGACTGCTATCCCTATGCAAGTGACTGCTATTACTATGCAACCGACTGCTAATCATGTGCAATTGGCCGCTACTGAAATGACAGCATGATGCATGTATTATGAATGCAAAGCAAACAAGTTACTATAAACGCCTGCGCATGTTGTTTCATTAAAAGAAATTATAGACCACATTTTTCAGAATAATTAAACGAGAACCATTTAATATCCTACACCCAAAAAAATGAAGAGTAAACGCAAAATAGAAAATTCTGGCACCCCAAAGCTTCTTTTTAAAGACAGGCTTCAGATGGCGGTAGCCGGTATCTTAGAAGGCAGACTATTTATTGAAGAAGCTGTGGAACAATTCGACGTACTCCCGTCCAGTATCATTCAGGAATTAAGAAGGATACAAAAACTCAAAAAAGCATCCTCACTACCAAAAAAGAAAAATAAATAATTTAGTCGTCTAAAAAATCGTCCTTATTTTGGGCTTATACGCCGGGATAAGGTGTTCTTTTTATGGAAAATTTTAATAATCTTTCGTAATTTGCCCTTTACAGGATATGTTGTGCTTCGCGACCAACCTATTCTATTACAACACGTAGAGACGAATTTTATTTATATTGCACTATGCAGATACCAGCTTCAATGACATTATCCCAAACGCGCTACCGCATTGCCGAATTAGTGTTGGAATTTGAACATCCCGTAGATTATCCGCTGGTACACCTCCTCCCTTCTTTTAAGGACTTCCAATGGTTAGAATCCACCGAGAAAACTGACATTAGTGTCGCGATCAGCTTTGCGCAAGCGCCGATACAGGAGGATATGGGACTGCTCCGCACCGATGAGTCTATCGCATGGGGGAACCGATTTCGCTTTTATGAAAGAGAAGATGGCTTTGTCACCACAATCGTAAACGAAAAGGGCGACGGCCTATGGTATCTCCATAGTGAACGCAATTTTGAAAAGTCCACACTGTATATACCGAGTAGTGCTGCAGCAGAACAAGGTTCGGTGATAACCTGGATGGCCATGATGATCTTTGGGCAAGCGAGCCTATTACATGACACCATCATGATCCACGCATCTGTGGTGAACCATCAGGGGAGAGGCGTGGCCTTTCTAGGCAAGAGCGGAACTGGTAAAAGTACGCATAGCCGTCTATGGCTACAACACATTCCAGACAGTGTTTTGCTCAATGATGATAATCCTGCGATCCAAATAAAAACTGAGGGAATTGTGATCTATGGGACTCCATGGAGTGGCAAAACCTCGTGTTATAAGAACGAATGTTTGCCGCTACAGGGTCTGGTACGGTTACAACAGGCACCTGTAAATGCGTTTGAATGGCAAACGGGGCTGAAGGGTTTTATTGCCGTGTTGCCAAGCTGTACATCCATCCGTTGGAACAAAGACCTTTTCGCAAGCATGAACACCATCTTGGAGAAAATCATTGCACAGGTTCCTGTCGGTTATCTGAAATGTTTGCCAAATGCTGCCGCAGCTGAGCTGTGCCATTCGGCTATCTTTCCTAACGACTAATACCCTAAAAAAATCCCCTAAGGTGTTTATACTGCTTAGGGGATTTTTACACTACCTATTTATTGGTTAACGTTTCTTGATCATGCCGCGATCTGGCCGGACGTTGAACTCTCCTCCTTTAAGGGTACGATATCCTTTGCGACTTACAGCGTTAATGGAAGCTTTGGTGGTGATACCTGGCGCAGCATCGTTCAGCGCTGTCGCCAGCATGGTTTCTTTCTTATCTCCCACATCAGCAAATACATAATCTTCTATATTTCTTTTGTCGGGAACAAGTCCATCCCAATAGTCAGAAAAACCAGCTGAATTTTTCAATAGAAAGGAAACTGGCCAGAAAGAAACTTTGTTTTGGACGACCTGTTCAAAGAAACCTACCGGCTTGCCGTAAGTACGTGTACCTGAGGCTATGATCTGCACCTGCAGATAAGGTTTGAGCACGTTAACTAACATTTCTGCAGCAGATGCTGTATTTTCACTCACCAAGAAATAGACTTTATTGAGGCTTAAATTGCTCTTGCCCTCAAACTTGGTATCCTGAAACATATTATTGATACTGGGCGTGGATTTGATGTAATTGTTTACCTCATACGTAAGCATCAATTTGCCCTTGGTAGTGGCGCCACCGATTTTATCAGCAATATAGGCAGAAGCATCGACATAACCCCCGCCATTATATCGGAGATCGACGATCAGGCTTTTAATCTGCTTATCCTGAAACTTGGTAAAGGCGGCATCAATCGCAGACTTGTTCGCTATCCCTTCGCTACTTGATCCCGAAGCGGCTGGGTCCTCGATCTGTTCAAAGGATGACAGGGCAAGATAACCCACATTGTTTCCGGTCGACTCATAGATAGTATCTTTATAAATCGGATTAATGGTATAACCATTCGCATAGCTCATGGGCTTGGAAAAAGTACTTCCATCCTGATGCTTTACCTGAAGAGTGAGCGTAGGGGCATCTAGGGCAGCATTCAATTTGTTCATCATTTTATCCCGTGCACTTGCATCATTGATCGTACAACCGGCATCTGTACATGTTACACCGATAGAATAATCGGCGTCTCCATTGACGGCTGTGATAAAATCCGACCGCTTGAAGCCCGCTTTTTGTGCTGGGGATCCCCCTTCCACAAAATAGATAATCGGAAAGGCTGTCTTTCCGTCATCGGTACCCAATTGAACATATACTCCATAGCCGTCATTGGTATCCATCATGAGCCTTCCGGTAGCTGCAGTTGCCGTGTTATAACCATCGAGTCCCACGATATACGAAAACCGGTCGAACACACCGCCTGAATAGGCTGCATGCGCTGGAGTCAGTCTCTTGAGCGCGGCAAGAACGGCATCGGCAGAACTGTATTGATCGGTAAACTTGGATGGATCGGCTTTATAGTCAGGAATGGATGTCTCCCAAAGGGAATATAATTTATAATACTTGTAAATATCATCCTTAATTAACTGCGCTTCGGTACGCTCGGTAACAACGGGCTCAGGTTCTGGCTCAGGTTTAGGGTTATCCTTTTTACAGGAACCGACAACCAGTCCTGTCAGCGCTATACCAACGAACTTTCCGGCTCGGATTAAAGTCTTTAATTTCATAGTTGAAACATTTGTAAAACAAACATAAAAAATTTAATCCTATCTGCAATAAAAAAAACACGCTAGCCTTGGGGAGTGCCAGCGTGTTTACTACCTATTGAAAAACGTTATAATAACAATCTGTCATAGGGAAAGGTTTTAAAAAAATATTTTTTTTAAAATGATTTGTTAGGGAAAAGAATATTGTTAGTTTTGCATTGTTTATAATTAATCTAAATAAATCATTTGTAAAAAATAAACGGTATCGGATGAAGAATATTAGTATCCATTGTATTTTATTTCTCCTCTTTGTTCAAAGCACAGTGAATGCACAACAGTTCACAGCCTCAATAAAAGGATTTGTAAAAACTCAGACTCAACAGAGCATCGCGGGATCAACCATCCGTGTGGGCAAAATCAATTTATCGACCGATGAGAACGGATACTTTGAACTGAAAAATATCACAGAAAGAAGCATCACAATTAATGCTTCGGCTGTAGGCTTTCAAAAGCTGGCTAAAACTATTGCTCTTAAACCGGGCGAAAACAGCATAAATATGGAGTTGATAGCTGACCAAAAAGAAATTGAACAGGTCGAAGTCTTTGGCCGCACCAAAGTCCAAGAAGTGAATCGACAGGCTTTTAATGTAACTGCAGTAGACGCCACAAAACTGTACAATACGACGATGGATATTTCAAGTGCCTTGGACCGTGTGGCTGGTGTACGCGTTAGAGAATCCGGTGGTGTAGGATCTAATTTCAATTTGATGTTGAACGGTTTTAATGGAGATCAGATCCGTTATTTTATTGACGGTATCCCCATGGAAAACTTCGGATCAGCATTCCAAATCAACAATATCCCCATCAATATCGCCGAAAGGATAGAAATTTATAAAGGTGTAGTGCCTGTATGGCTCGGTTCGGATGCCTTAGGCGGAGCGGTTAATATTGTAACAGGTGATCGGATGACCAGTTATGTAGATGCCAGCTACTCTTTTGGATCCTTTAACACACACCGTACCGTAATTAATGCGGCTCATACAACAAAAAAAGGCTTATACTTCCAATTAAACGCATTTCAGAATTACTCTGACAATAATTATAAGGTTACTGTTGATGTAGCTGACATCAATACTGGGGTATATAAAGAGGGTGTTAAACTTAAAAGATTTCATGATACCTACCATAACGAATCGCTTATCGCCAACATCGGTGTAGTAAACAAACCTTACGCCGACAAACTTCTATTTGGTGTCGTTCTGGGACAAAGCTATAAGGAAATACAGACAGGGGCCCGTATGGTATCTGTCTTTGGTGGCTGGCACAATAGAGGGACTACGGTAATGCCGACATTTAAATATAAAAAGAACGATTTCCTTACCAAAGGACTAGATGTGATCATCAATGGAAACATCAATTTGGGAAGCAACCAAAATATTGATACTGTTCACGCCCGTTTCGACTGGTATGGCAATAGAAAAAATCTTGACGGGCCAGGCGGCGAACGTTCCTACTCGATGTATAAGTACAAAAACAACGCTGGGGTAGCAAATGCCATTATTAATTATAAACTTTCGGAAAGACAAAGTCTATCACTGACAGATGTGTTTAATACCTTCAAACGCAGCGGTCAGGATGCGGTAAATCCACAGAACGCGGCTAACGAACGTGCTCAGTTAAGTCAAAAGAACGTTTTATCCTTCGGTTATCAGTACGACATCAAAGATAAATTTAGTTTGAATGCCTTTTTAAAACATTACAACCAGCATAATACGAGCGGCAATAATGAGCTGGAAAAGAATATTTCAAGATTAGGGTATGGAACAGCTCTTTCTTATTACTTAGCACCGACTTTACAGATCAAGGGGTCTTATGAGCTTACAACCAAAATGCCTACCCCAACAGAACTTTTTGGTGATGTAGAAAACTACGAGGGAAATACCAGTTTGAAACCAGAGAAAAGCAACAACATGAACTTAGGGTTACTCTACGACTTCAGTTTTAATCCGGACAATCGCTTTGCCTTAATAGCCAATGCTTTCTATCGTCACGCGGACGACTTTATTTATCAACGGCTGAACAACAATCAGTCCAAATATGTATCGGACAATAGAGATGGCGTCCGATCAATCGGAGGTGACTTAGATCTGCGCTACTCCTACAAAAGATGGTTTATGGCTGGATTAAATGCCACTTATCAATCTGTCAAAAATATGCAGAAAGTAGAGCCTGGTTACACAGGTATAAGTCCATTATACAAAAATCAGATGCCAAATATTCCTTATCTATTTGGAAACCTGGACGCGTCAGTCATTTTTCCAGAGCTTGGAGGTAAAAACAACCGGTTAAATGTTGGAGCGAATCTCCTGTATGTTCATGAGTTTTGGTTGTATTGGCCGGGCTTGGGTTCGACCGACGCAGATGCTGAAAAGAGAAAAATCCCGACACAGTTAAGTTTAGATGCCAATGTGGTATACTCCATTGCGAACGGTAGATACAACATTGCAATAGAAGGCAAAAACCTCACGGATAACCGTTTGGTTGACAATTTCAGTCTACAAAAGCCAAGCCGTGGTTTCTACCTCAACTTACGTTATTTCTTCAACAAACAAAATAATTTATAAATATTTCAATCATGAAAACAAAATCTCTATTCTCCCTATTAGCAGCAGCTATTTTATTCGGATCTTGCTCAAAAAGCGAATCTTCTAGTGGCGAAGGTACTGATGGAGGCAGCAAATATATCGTTGCAGTAACTCCAATTGCAAGCACAGGCGTGGCAGACTATCTGGTTACGGCAAATAGTCTAGATGAGGGAACAGTTTCGATTCTTGGCAACGGAATCGAGCAAGACGGAACTTATCGCTATTATTTGACAACTAACAACAAATTCTTCAGTTTCCTATACGGACAAGGTAATCCAGGAGCAGTGACAGCCTACAATTTAACCGAAGGCAAGTTAAAAAAATTGACAAATTTTCAGTCGGAAACTGTAGCCGCATTTGCAGCGGTCAAAGAAGATGTATTAATGACCAAAATGTCCAGAAATCTGGCGACACCGACCCACACGTGGTACAGAGTCAACACCAATAGCCTGTCTATTGTGGGAGAAGGATCATTGAATGCGCTGGAACTGGCCAACAATGGTGAAATTGGCTATTTCAGTTGGTTGACGCAAGTAGGCAATAAAGTATATGCGCCATTCTTTTGTATCCAAGGTTCGTCCTTTACTACTGCATATCCAAACAAAGCGTGGGTCGCCGTATTTTCTTATCCGGAGATGAAGCTTGAGAAAGTTTTTACAGATGAGCGTACAAGCTATGTCGGCCAATACTTCACCAACGGTCTAGGCACGGTTGAGAATGGAGATATCTATGCATTTTCGGCTGCAAACGCTACTTCAAAAGTTGGTGACGTTACGAAAATCACATCAACTAATCCTTCCGCTATTTTACGTATTGCATCAGGTACAACTGAATTTGACAAAAACTATTTCTTTAACGTGGCTGAAATTTCTGGCGGTTACAATATTGTGAACTGGACCTATGTTGGTGGAAACAATTTCATCGTAAGTTCAAAGAAAAAACAATCTGATGGTACTTACAGCGCGGCGACGACGATTGCAGCTGTAAATGTTGTAGACAAAACATTTAAAATTGTATCGGGTTTACCAAAAGTAGACGAAGTAAAATCATTTACGCAAAGAAACAACTATAGCAAGAAGGATGGGAAAACAGGCTACATTGGTGTAAACCTAACCTCTGGCGAAAGCTATGTGTATAAGATTGACGCTGCAACTGCAACTGCGACAAAAGGCTTGAAAGTGGAAGGTGGTGCAATTACCGCAATCGAACATTTAGATTAGTCTTTTAGATTCTTAAAACTGCATACCCAATATGCCCATACATAGCATATTGGGTATGTGTATAAATTAATGGTAACCAATGTATACGCTTTTACTCCTATTTATTTTCACCGGTAGCTTTTTTTGGTACTGTTCCTCGGCAAAGGTCCATATCAAACCAGGTTCATCTTTCATGATCGCTCTTAGACAAAATAAGAGCCGTGCGAGGTTACTGGCCATGGCTGTGCTCAGTCTTTCATGGATATGGACCATGTACTTGCAGGGTGTTCTTTCGGGAACATTGGCTTTTGGAACCTATACCATGGGATTCTTTAGCTTGATTGTGCTTTTGTGGCCCTATCGGTATTTCCAATGGAAACAACTGACCGTTATCCTGCTTCTTTCTCTGTTTTTTGAACTTTTTGTGTTTTAAGACATGCCTGCCAATAAAAAATATCTAAGCTCTCCTTTTCAACGTTTCCTCAAATTGACCGCTGGTTTCTTTGGAGGTTATTTTGTGATGCTATACTTCCACCTTTGCTTAACAAAAATATGCGATAAAACAGACATTTTAATTACGGCTTACGTCACAGGTTTTATCGCCTGGGCAATATTATTGCTCGTGGCCTTTCTTGCTAAAAGTGGTTGGCTAATATGGGGCATATACCTGTTTCTGATCGCTGTATTCTATGGCATCTTTATGTACCTATAATACCCTTATCATGAATTTAAGACGTTACAATATCTACTTCAATACGCATACCATCTCTGGGATAATCATTTGTGCTATTTTGTATGTGATTTTTTTTGCGGGATCTTTTTCATTTTTTAAAAATGAAATCAATGCCTGGCAAAAAAATGAGTCCGACAAAGGGGAAACGTACCAAAATATTGTTTTTGACCATCTTCTAGACTCCATTGGGCAGATCAAAGAACTGAAAGGAAGAGATATTACCTTTTACATGCAACACAATGGTCATTCCAGTTATGTCAATATCGGCGAATCACAGGATACACTAGTTGCAAATAAAGCGAAAGCGGTGGCAGAACAAAAGCAGTTGGCCGAAAAGAAACGACTCGCGACGGAAAATAAAGGTGCAGCGGTAAAAGATGCAAAGGCTAAAGACGAAAAAAAGAAAAGACGTGGCCGCGGCCGACGTGGAAATGACGATTCCATGTATTTTTCCTATGACTTGGCTACTAAAAAACCGTCAGATTATAGCGATGGCTATACCATGGGTGAATTTTTGTATCGCCTTCACTTCTTAGCGCCGCTCAACCAAATTGGGATCAATATTGGCAGACCCTTTGGCTACACCCTTGCCGGGCTGGTATCTTTTATCTTTCTCTTTGCGCTGATCTCTGGTCTGATGCTCCATTGGGATAAAATCAAATCCAACTTCTTTGTCTTCAGACCCGGAAACAAATGGAAAACGGTATGGACAGACATGCATACTGCCCTGGGTGTCATCGGCTTTCCCTACCAGTTTATGTATGCCCTGACGGGGATTGTACTGATCGTAAACTCGGTCTTGATTATTCCGTTTAGCAAATACCTCTATGATGGTAAAGAGGATGAGGTCTATGCTGCGCTCGGTTACAACGACAACACAAAATATACTTATTTGTACGAGCCGCTCACCGCACCCTTCAAAATGGGTGATTTTCTGGATAAGGTGGAGAGTAAATGGCCAAACAGCCACATGAACCGCATCTTTATCAAAAATTATGGTGATAAAAGCATGCATGTCGTAGCGCTATATGATGCCGATATTGACAAGAACTTTGCGGGTTCGGGAAGACTCATCTACCGCGTGGCCGATGAGAAAATACTTTTTGAAAAATCTGCAACAGCAAACGGCTCCTACCTAGATTATATGAAGGGTTTCATCTACCGCTTGCACTTGGCAGATTTTGGCGGCTATCCTGTCAAAATTATTTATTTTGTTTTGGGTATCATGGGCTGCTTTGTTATCATATCGGGTATTCTGATCTGGCTGGTCGCACGTGATAAAAATAATATCCCCAAGCGCAAACGCATCTTTAATTTTTGGGCGGCGAATGTATTTATGGCGAGCTGCCTGACGATGTTTCCAATCACAGCAATGAGCTTTATTGCAGTTAAGCTGGCGACGAAAGTAGATCAGTCGTTTATATTCCATGTTTACTTCTATAGTTGGCTGGCGTTGGCTGTTTTTTATGTCATCCGACGTAACATCGCCAAAACAAACTTAGAAACACTCCTGCTCGGCTCGATATTGTCTCTTGCAATCCCAATTGTGAATGGCATAAAAACGGGGAACTGGATCTGGGAAACCTATCGCTCAGGAGCAAACGATATTTTACTGGTGGATCTTCTCTGGTTGTCTTTGGGCATCATCGGCCTACTCATCTTTAAAAAGATGTTACAGAACCAAAAAAAGGAAAATGCGAATGGTAAAACGGACTCATCCGATGACAGCGCTGCTAAACGTACGACGGGTACAGCCAGTCCCTTGCCGCTTAAGAGCGCCTTTGCCCTAAAAAACAAACCTGCTACAAAATACTAAAATCTCAATGTTCATCGTTGCAAAGGCGAGCTTTATCCCTCGCCTTTGCTATCGTGTTGACGCTGATTCTATCCTACCGCCCGACAATTCTATTTATGAAATTTTGCACAGTGAGGCCTGTGTATTTAAATCTGGGCCCGGATCAATAGTTGTATTTCTCCTTCCACTTGTCCCGTAAACTTTGCCTTAGTTTCTCCTCCTGTGGGTTTTTACCAGGCTCATATAATTTGACACCGCTGATTTCTTTCGGAAGAAATTCCTGGACAACAAAGTTTCCTGGATAGGCATGCGAATACTTGTATTCGGCACCATAATTTAAGTTTTTCATTAACTTCGTTGGGGCATTACGGATAGCCAAGGGTACGGATAGGTCGCCGGTTTGTTTCACCAAGGCCTGTGCTTTATTAATGGCCTCATAAGAAGCATTGCTTTTGACCGAGGTAGCCAGGTAGATCACCGTCTGCGAAAGAATAATACGCGATTCGGGCCATCCAATGACATTGACCGCCTGAAAACAGTTGTTGGCCAACAATAAGGCATTCGGATTGGCATTGCCAATATCCTCCGAAGCCAAAATCAACAACCGCCGTGCAATAAAGGATGGATCCTCGCCGCCTTCGATCATCCGTGCTAGCCAATATACCGCTGCGTTTGGATCCGAACCGCGAATGGATTTGATAAAGGCGGATATAATATCGTAATGCTGCTCTCCTGCTTTGTCATAAATCGCCATATTCTGCTGTACCTGTTTCAGTACAAAGGCATTTGTGATCGGCTCTTTATGCAACACCGCAGCATTCACAACCAATTCAAGGACATTCAATAATTTACGGGCATCGCCACCGGATAGCCGCAATAAGGCCTCATACTCCTCAACAACTATCGCCTGTTTCTGCAGATATTCATCTTCATGCAATGCTTTTTCGATCAGTCCAATAAGATCCTGCTCGGAAAGATGCTCCAATACATACACTTGACAGCGCGAGAGCAAGGCTGAAATAACTTCGAACGATGGATTTTCTGTGGTGGCACCGATAAGTGTTACCAGCCCGCGCTCAACTGCTCCTAACAGCGAATCCTGCTGGGATTTGGAAAAGCGATGAATCTCATCGATAAATAAAATAGGCTGATCTTGGTTGAAGTTCATCAGCCTTTCGGCTTTTTCGATCACCTCACGAATATCTTTCACCCCCGCTTGAATCGCACTTAATGAAAAGAACGGTCGGTCCAGTTCTTTGGCGATCAGCAGGGCCAAACTCGTTTTACCCACTCCCGGTGGCCCCCAAAGAATCATGGAAGGAATATTCTTTTGCTGGATTGCATGATAGAGCACTGCGTCAGGGCCGACAATATGCTGTTGCCCCACATAAGCGCTCAATTGCCGCGGTCTAAGTCGTTCTGCTAATGGAATTCGTGTCGCCATAGTACAAAGTTAAAAATTAAAATAGCACAAGGACTAAATATTTTAGTTTAACGCTTTAACATTTTTTCACACAATTTTTCGTCATATTTGCTCTACGCTATATGTAAATTGCTTTTGGCAGTACATGAGAGGGATTAAAAGTTGATCAGAAACAGCTGTGGATTGCTCGAATAACTACTATAGTAAGCATTAATTGTGACGTAATCATCAATGAGAATGACAAAATACTGTTTTTTTATCTTGACCACCTTGACCATATTCGTGAATATACCGCGTCGGGTTGTGGCACAAAATGCAGAAAAAGATTATACGGGCTCGATTAAAAAATACGATGCTTTGTTTAAGGGCATCGGCCCCGAGGTATATTTCTTACCCCCGCCTAAAACAGCCAATGAAATACTGGAAGATCATTATGCTGAAAAGAAGTCTTTCAGCAAAGAAATTGCGAGACAACTCCTACTCCAGCGCTTGCTACTGCAGCTGCGAAGCACCAATAACCTTGGACATTTTCACTATTTAATGAATCCGATGCCAGCGACAGCCAACGCCTGGAACGATGCAGTTGAAGGGCAAAAAAAAGCAGAAAATTGGACTGCAGGCTATGCTTTATCAAATGAAGCCGCCTTATTTTCCATTAAAAATAACGACAGCAGCAATGCGTCAGCATTTCTATATCAGGCACTTTCTTTGGCTAACCGTACCGACAATAGGGACGATATTGCAACCATTAATTTGAATATCAGCAATTTCCAGCTGTACAGTGGGGACTTTCAGCGTGCCGAAGAAAGTGCTCAAAACTATCATGCCTATGCGACGAAGAGCAAAAGTTATGCGGAGCAGGCAAACGCCTGGCTTTTAATTGCCATGGCTCGAGCGGGCCAGGGAAAGTATAAAACGGCCGAAAATAATATCATACGCAGTGCGATACCGCTATTCAATAAAGCCAAAGCATATGAAGGAAAGATCTTTGCCTGGGAAATGCTTGCAGAAATCTATTTTGATCAGCATAAATATACCGAAGCCCAATGGTTTTTGCTGCAGGCCCGCGACCTGGCCAATGCCAAAAAACTAAGTAGCGAACTCGCGGAAATTGAATACTTGCTGGCCTCCTCCAAACAAAAGGATGGTAACTATAAGGTGGCACTCAAAGAGTTTGTGCAGGCAGCAGAGTTGGCCGCAGACGAAAATAATAAGCAACTATCGTTGGCGATACTGGACAAACTCGGCGAAGTATATCTTGTTTTAAAGGACTATCCATCGGCTGATCAGACCTACAAAGCCTATACACAGTTAAAAAATGAACTGTATAAATAAAACAATCTACCCCTTCTGCTGGTCTACTGCAAGAGCAGTTTACGGAGCGACATTAAGCTTTTTGTAAATATTGAAGGATAAATCAAATAAATTTTTAGATTCTGCGATAATGTGCTATGAATTTCACTAAATTTAGCACGCTTATCAAAAAGAGCTGAATATTTTTTAAAAAGAATGATTAATAAAACCGTCGAAAATATGTTTAAGAAACTCATATTTGCACTTTTTGTTGTATCCATTGTTTCTTGTGGTTCAAAACCACGAGTCGCACTTCCTGATGACGGAGGGCTTAAACCAAGCACACAGCATCAGATCATCGCCAAGGAAGTCTCTGGATTATTGGAAAATGCAAGCTACAAAAAGGTCAAAATGAACGATTCAATATCGGGCATTATATACGATAATCTGATCAAAAGTTTGGATCAAGGGAAAAATTACCTGCTTCAATCGGATATTGATGAATTTCAGTCCTATAAAAACAATCTTGCCCAGGACATTAAAAATGGGGATCTATCAGCTGCGTTCCATATTTTCAATGTCTATTCGAAGAGATACCTGGAAAGAATGCAATATTCGCTTTCAGAAATCGACAAAAAACAGGATTATACGAAAGACGAGTATTACCAACCTAACCGTGAAAAATTAGGATGGTTCAAAACGGCAGATGAGGCCAATGACCAATGGCGTAAACGTGTGAAATACGACTTGCTCAACTTGGAAACTGCCAGTGGCAAATCTACCGACAGTGCAAAAACCAAACAGGTAGAGACATTAAAAAAACGCTATGTCAATTTGATCTCACAGGCCAAAAAAAGCAACGCAAACGATGCTTTTCAGATCGTGATGCAAGCGTTGACAGATGCTGTAGACCCGCATACTTCTTATTTTAATCCATCTTTTGCCCAGGCATTTAATGAAGGAATGGCCAATACTTTTGAAGGGATTGGTGCAAGATTATCCATCGATAACGAAGCCGTAAGCATCTTTGAAATTATCCCCGGTGGACCTATTTTCAAAGACAAGAGCATTCACGTCAATGATAAAATCATCGCTGTAGCGCAGGGAAAAGATGGTGAATTTGAAGATATCATTGGTTGGAGACTTGATGCGGCTGTAGCAAAAATCAAAGGTCCAAAAGGAACAATCGTTCGTCTGAAAATTATTCCTGCCGGCCAGCCAATGAACTCTCATCCACGTATTGTATCTCTGGTACGGGAGAAAATCGTCGTTGAAGAAGAGTCCGCGAAAAAAGAGATCATGAACGTCAAAGGAGCGGACGGAAAAATGTATAAAGTGGGTATCATCAACATTCCTAAATTCTACATGGATTTTGAGGCTTACAGAAGACGCGATCCGAATTATAAGAGCACCACGAGAGATGTTAGGATGATATTAGACACGCTGAAACAACAAAAAGTGGATGCGGTGGTCATCGACCTTAGATTTAATGGTGGTGGTTCTTTACCTGAAGCAATTGATTTGACCGGTTTATTTATCGATAAAGGTCCTGTTGTACAGGTGAGAGATACAAAAAATAACATTGATGTTGAAGAAGATAAAAATGCGGGTGTGTCATGGGATGGTCCACTGGGCATCATGATCAACCGCTTCTCGGCTTCGGCTTCTGAAATCTTTGCTGGTGCTATCCAAGATTATGGAAGAGGGATTATCCTAGGATCTCAAAGTTACGGCAAGGGAACAGTGCAATCGGCAATAGACATGTCGCGTGTCATCAGCCCAACCAGCCGATTGCTGTTAAAGGCATCGGGTGAAAAAGATCCGGACACCCCGGAAGGCGCTCCTCAGTATGGACAGATCAATATTACATTGGGTAAATTTTATCGGGTTAACGGGAGTAGTACACAACATAAAGGTGTGACACCAGATATCGTATTCCCTTCTCAGTTTTCTGCAGAGAAATTTGGTGAAAGCTCAGAAAAATCAGCGCTCCCTTGGGATCAAATCCAGTCGAGCAACTTCAAAAAAGTAGCTGATCTGAGTGGTATTGATAAAAAATTAGAAGCGATGCATGAGGCACGCATTAAAAACTCATTGGAATATAAATATCTGAAAGAGGACATCGAAGAAGCTCAAAAGGATGAGGATGTTAAAATTCCATTGGAATTCAACAAATTCAAGAAAGATAAAGATGACAACCTCAAGAAAAATAGAGATCGCATCAACGCTTTATTGAAATTACAGGGGAAACCAGCTTGGGAAGAAGGCAAATCACAGCCTAAAATCGACCTGGATTTCGTGAAAGACGAAAGTGCAAAAGTGATGACCGATTATATCATCAACTTTGGCACAAAAAAACCGATGTAATTTCACCAAAAACTAAAAATGTAAAGTAAATAGCAAGGCAACCCTGATTAGGGTTGCCTTTTTTTATGATACTCATCACTTTGGAAGGGTCTTAACATTAAATTCACGTTTTATTTGTAACTTATCGCTAGATTGATTGTTTTGGTAATATACCGCCGCTATACGAGACCCTATGATCCAATACGTATCATTAAGCGAAGGATCTGGATGACGTAGCGCAGCAGGTTATCAAGTTAAACGTATAAAAAAGAATATCATGAGACATATCCTCCTGTTAACTGACTTTTCAGAAAATGCTCTTCTAGCAGCAAAACAAGTTGCACTATGTACAGAAGCCTGGAAAACCCAAAAGGTGATTGTATATCACACGTACAATAGTGTTACCATCGTCGATAATGAACCTATTGTTGTTGTCAATGAAGAAGTAAAAGAGGCCAAAGAGAAGGAACTCGCGGACTGGTTTGACCAAATTAGACTATTGTTCCCACCACAAGTAGCATTATCCTATCAAATGGAAGATGTGGATTTACCGATGGGCGTTCAAGAAATATGTCGTGCCCAAGCTATTGATCTTGTGGCATTGGGTATTACAGGTCAAACAGGCTTTGCTAAAATCCTGGTAGGAAGCAATGCCATTACGTTAATGGATATATGCCCCAAGCCGATGCTTATCGTGTCGCATAAGGTAGATCCTGCCGTCCCCAAAAATGTACTGGCAACTACGGATCTGAAAGAGGTAGATCGCAAACTGGATTTATTTAATTTGGACCAAGTTTTGGAAACCTTCCAAGCAAAATTATATGTCCTGAATGTCGCGAAAAAAGAGGCGTCTGCTGCAGACCTGGCGCAGGAATTAAAGCACCTCCATGAACGCCTGGACAAATACCATCCTATTTATGACTACATTAGTCACGATGATGTTGCAGTCGGTATTGAAGAATATGCAAAAGAGAAACATATAGACCTCATACTTTCATTCCATAAAAAGCAGGGCCTATTATCTAGCCTATTCAAAAGCAGCATCTCAAAAAAGATCGCCTGGAATGGCGCCGCCAACTTATTGGTTATTCCCATGGATAGATCATAAATACAGTATATTTTTACAAAAAACCTTCGCAATGAAAGTGAAAGGTGCTTGTTATGGTGAAGCCACAATCCTTCAGGAACCGTGGCTTCAATAACGTATATCTTTCTAGGAAAAACCGTTTACTTTTTATCAACGGAGTGTTTACCGGGACCGATAAGAATGAGTCCTAAAAACACAAAACAGAGCTCAATCGCATGGGATGCACCAGAGATACCATCTCCGTTGGAAAGATGCATTAATCCGGCGATAACCATTGTAAAAGCAAGCAATAGTGCTGCTGGTCTGAAAAAAAGACCAAGTAATAAAAATAGTCCGCCCACAGTTTCGGTAGCAGCAGCCATAAAACCCCAAAAAGCAGGCATAAAATGAACACCAATATTCCCCATTGACTTGCCCACGCCTGACCAAAGCTCGGGACCGCCCTGTAACTTGGGCAAACCGTGCATAATCATCATCACGCCCAATCCAATGCGCAAGACCAAAAGTCCTGTATCTCTATACTTACCCAATGAATTCCAAATTGCCATATAAAACGGTTAAATTATTAATAAATGAATTACCACTCGGCCTAAATTAATGAAATTATTTAAATTGAAAGTCCTGTAGCTTCTATTCTAGGAATAAATTTATTGCATTTTTAATACTTTATGCGTAATTTAATAGCTATAGAACCGATGATAATTCTGTGAGCTGCAACAGAAAATACCGTTTAAGTCCGGTATAGCTTAGCGACGGATTATAGCATAAACAAATAACTAATAAGGATGAAAAACCTACTCTTGTTAACAGACTTTTCGGACAATGCCTACGCCGCTGCTCGATACGCCGCGCAATTAGCTCCGCTATGGGGTATTGAAAAGGTTGTCTTGTACCATACGTACGAAGTAATCCCTACCGTAGGTACCGAGCCTGTTGTCATCAGCAATTCAGAAATTCTAGAAGAGAAACAAAAAGACCTCAATACCTGGCAACAGGAGCTGATGTTGCTTTTCCCGGAAGGGATTGCGTGGAAATCTGTGCTCGAAGAATATGAACTAAGCTACGGCGTAAATCGTACTTGTGCAGAGGAGGATATTGACCTCGTCATCGTCGGCACCGCAGGTAAAAGTGGCCTAAAGAAACTACTACTCGGAAGCAATACGCTCAAACTGATCGAAAATTGTCACACACCTTTACTGGTGGTCCCCGCACGGGCTGAGCTTAGGGTACCGAAAAAGATTTTGATCGCCTCAAATCTTAAGGAAGTAAAAATAAAATTAAACCGCCTTCTGGTCAATGCATCTGAAGTATTGCGTAAAAGTGAGGTGTTTGTGGTACATGTCACCAAAGAAGATCCTGCAAACAAAGCTGTAAATGCTGAAATAACCATCATGAAAGATCTGCTAGCTCCCTACAATCCCTTGTATAGCTATATACTTCATTCAGACATTGCCCTGGGGATTAACCAATACATCAACGAAAATAATATCGATATGATGGTTACTTTCCACCGCGACAAGGGATTATTAAGCCGAATTTTCAACACCAGTTTAGCCCAGAAAATGGCTTGGAAGAGTCAGGCTGCAATGATGGTAATTCCGGTACATTCGGGCTAATCAGAATAGGTGTTGCAGCTAAATGCTGTTCAGCTATACCTACAAGTAAGTTAGCTGAACAGCATTAGCCGTGGTTTTCAATTCCACTTTTCGGCCAAATACGAGGGCATGATTGTCATCGATATGACCTGCCGGATAGGCAAACGCTACCGGAAAATCGTATTCTTTAACTTTATCCCACACAATTTCTTCCACACTTTGTCCAAAAGCAGGGTCGTTGTCCTTCATGGAAGAGAAACCGCCGACAATAAGACCGCTCAATTTTTTTAGTTTTCCAGCACGCTTCAATGCCCACAGCATGCGATCGACGGAATAGTAAGCTTCACCAACATCTTCAATAAATAGAATCTTATTTTTGTAATTGACATCCGAATCAGAAGCAAGCACAGATAGTAAGATGGCTAAATTTCCGCCGACCAATTTTCCTCGGCCCTCACCTTCACGATTGGGATGGACGCTCTGCTCATAACTATAATCCATATTATAGCCAAATAAAGCGTTTTTTAGCGTTTCCAAAGAGGCTTCTGTTCCCGTCTCAAAAGACTTGGGCATCTGCCCATGTATTGTGGCTACTTTAAAGTTCCGTTGAATATGACTATGCAATACGGTAATATCGCTAAAGCCTACCAGCCACTTGGGCTGCTTTTCGAAGTTTGAGAAATCGATTTCATCGACAATCCGAACACAACCGTAGCCGCCCCGTGCGGCGAATACCGCCTTAATCGATGGATCGTCCAGTGCCCACTGCAAATCAGCTGCACGTAAACTGTCTTGTCCGGCAAACTGGTGGTACGATGTGCTGACAGTCTCTCCGACCACAACCTCCAATCCCCAGCCCTCCAATGTTTTTATGCCTACATCAATAGATCCACGGATAAAACTCGCAGGACAGACGATCGCAACTTTATCGCCTACTTTCAGAAAATCAGGTATTTTGGACATCTTTTTATTGCTAATGATCAAACAACCGGAAGCACAAAGGCTATTCTCCTATGAAAAATTTATGGGAAAACAATGTGCTTATCCCTACAAATAAACGTAAATTTATCTGAGTTTTCTACCGCTATTTGGAATAATATTTTTGCGATTGTTTGATATGATTCGCATTTATATTGCATATAAACAGCAATTTATCTAAGTTTGCCAAAGAAAACAAGTACACACTTTAATATCTTTCAAGCATTGAGTATTCTAGATAAAAAACGTTATACCATCACATCGGCATTACCGTATGCCAATGGTCCTTTACATATTGGACACCTTGCCGGGGCTTATATCCCCGGGGATATCTTTGTGCGCTATCTGCGTCTGAATCAAAAAGATGTAGTTTATGTATGTGGTTCAGATGAGCATGGTGCGGCGATTACCATCCGTGCAAAAAAAGAGGGCATTACCCCACAGCAAATTATTGATAAATACAATCAACAAATCAAAGAAAGTTTTGAAGAGTTTGGCATTTCCTTCGATATATACCACCGCACATCGGAGCCCATACATCACCAGTTATCGCAGGATTTCTTCTTGAACCTTTACAACAAAGGTGAATTTGTCGAGAAATTTTCCGAACAGTACTACGATGAGGAGTACCACCAGTTTTTGGCCGACCGCTATATTACAGGTACTTGCCCAAATTGTAAGTCCGAAGGTGCCTATGGCGACCAATGCGAAAAATGTGGAACATCCCTGAGCCCGACAGATCTGATCAATCCGATTTCGACATTGAGCGGAAAGACTCCGGTATTGAAAGAAACAAAGCACTGGTACCTCCCTTTGGATAAATACCAGCCATGGCTGGAAAAATGGCTGATCGACGGAAAGAAAAATATCCTTAAATCCAACGTGTTTGGGCAATGCCAGTCTTGGCTTAAATCGGGTTTACAACCGCGTTCAATGACCCGTGATCTGGACTGGGGTGTCGATGTGCCGCTGGAAGAAGCACAGGGTAAAAAACTTTATGTCTGGTTGGATGCGCCTATCGGTTACATCTCAGCAACGAAACAGTGGGCATTAGACCATGGCAAAAACTGGGAGGACTATTGGAAAACGCATGAAAACCCTGCCGATGATTCTACATTGATCCATTTTATCGGAAAAGATAATATTGTCTTCCACTGCATTATCTTCCCTGCTATTCTTCATGCTCACGGCGATTACATTTTGCCTGAGAATATTCCGGCCAACGAATTCCTGAACCTCGAGGGCGATAAGCTGTCTACGTCTCGAAACCACGCGGTTTGGCTCCATGAATATCTACAGGAATTCCCGGACAAACAGGATGAATTGCGTTATGTATTAACGTCTATATTACCGGAAACATCAGATGCTGAGTTTACCTGGAAGGATTTTCAGGCCCGCATAAACAATGAGCTGGTAGCTATCTTGGGTAACTTTGTAAACCGTGTCATGGTTCTTTCCCACAAATATTTTGATGGTAAGGTATTGAAGGGAGCTGCATTGTCTACGGTAGACCAAGCCGTATTGGATGAATTAAAATCATATCCGGTTTCTATTAAATCTTCTTTGGAACAATTCCGTTTCCGCGAAGCTTTGGCAGAATTCATGAATGTTGCCCGCCTTGGTAATAAATATCTTGCGGATGAGGAACCATGGAAAATCATCAAAACGGATGAAGAACGGGTTAAAACAATATTAAACGTCGCAGCACAGATCGTGGCGAACCTTGCTGTCCTTGCGCAGCCGTTTTTGCCTAAAACAGCAACCAAATTATTTGAAATGCTCAATTTTCCTCAAGGAAACTGGAATGACGCGGGTTCAGATGCGTTGATTGATGTGGGGCATCAATTGGGTGAAGTACAATTGCTATTTGAAAAGATAACAGACGAACAGGTCGACTTCCAGCTCGATAAACTTACAGCAGCAAAAGCAAAAAACCTAGCCGACAACGCCAAGGTTGCTCCTGCAAAAGAGAATATCAGCTTCGACGATTTTGTTAAAATGGATATCCGTGTCGGAACCATTACAGCAGCTGAAAAAGTTGCCAAAACAAAGAAATTATTGAAGTTGACCATCGATACGGGTATTGATACACGGACGGTGGTTTCGGGTATCGCAGAATTCTTTAGCCCTGCAGAAATTGTAGGCCGTCAGGTGTCCATATTGGTCAACCTTGAACCCCGTGAAATAAAAGGAATTATGTCGCAGGGAATGATCCTTATGGCAGAAGATGCCGATGGTAGACTGGATTTCGTCAAACCAGATACAACAATTAAAGTAGGAAGTACGGTACGTTAATAGCAAACGTCATACATGTATAATAAAAGCCTGTTCGTTTGGACAGGCTTTTTTATAGGCTATTTTTGATAGGAACTTCGAGGCCACCACTTTCCGGTAGTAGCCTATCTTCTCTCCCTTCGCATAGTTCGGCAATTAAAAGAATATGCTCTGCATACGCTTCTTAAAGTCTTTCTCGTCCATGTAATCGTAAACGGTATCTTTCAGCTTTTTCAGGACCTCTGCTCGAGATTCGGCCACCACTTTTTTCTTTTTGGTGAGCACATTGGAAACCGGAGCATTCGTGATCTCCACCTTGGTTGCAAACATATTGACGTTCATACTTGGAATGGACACCCCCATGATTAGCCCCGGTAGCCCATGAATAAGTTCCGGACCACCTGAAATAGGAATTTGCCCCGCGAAAAAAGCAACCACATACACCGAATCTTGCACAATTCCATTGACTCGTCGACAATCGTATCCAGCAATATTTCGATATTCATCGGTATACTTCCATTTTACAGCTGGCAATGAATCTTTAAGTAGCAGTTGATCATCACCAAATGGAAGCAATTTGAGAAATTCCTGCTGTTGAAAATTGATATATGTTTTTGAATCTGCAAGGATGGACTGATATCGAGTGACATTGCGGTAACTCGGAGGGTAGTCTTCCTGAATGGTCTCAAAGAGGGTTTCATGATCGTAAAATTTCAACATATGATGAGTCACCACCTCTGTAGGACCATTTTTGACGGCATTGTCGACCGTTAATTTGTCCCAGGTATCTAAATCTGGTTTGTTGAGGTAATTACGCTTCAAAAAGTTCTGTACATGAAACTTCCGTTCATAGGTCACTATTCCGCTGCTCGGAAAATAGGCATGCTGTGCCTGGGCTGTGCTCATGCACAGCAACAAAACCCAAATCATCAACTTCGTATATTTACTCATTTGGTATCTCCTTTCATCTGTAAATAATTAATTTTCCCATCGACCTGATGGCGCTTACCAGAATTAAAATTCTCCTTAACTCTGGACAAAAAAATGGATAATGCTATCATGGGCGGTTCATTGATGTAAAATTGTAGATTACTTTTAGCATACCATAACGGCGCAATACGTCGTTGCTCGTCTGAATAAATGACGTTCCATTTTGATAACGGTACACGCCATTATTTTTATTTAAAATATCATTGACGAACACCTGCACTTCCAACGATTTATCTTTCAATAGTTTTTTGGATACATAACCATTCATATTCACGACATTGATGGACTGTAAAGTTTTCGTAGCAGCCTGATAATTTTGATTGGTCGTTAAGGAGATTTTGAAATCTTTTGGCAAGTAATACGTGAGCTCGGAGTAGGTCCTCAACGTAAAAGTGGAACGATTTAACTCGGGCTGCAAATAGGAATTCATTTGCTGAACACCTGGCCTTATGGAAATATAGAAATCCATCTTATTCGCCTTATAGCGACTAAAACCGATATTCGGTGAAACACTCCACGTTTGATTTCTATTGAGCTTTGGCTCTTCGGTATACGATGATAGGTAACTAAATTGGCTATTGTACTGCACCTGCATCCCTAGATTCATTTTCAACCCCCATTTTTTTTGTAATACAAAACTGTATCCACTACCGCCATACATCCGCCAATTGTCCTTGTCAATATTGACATAGGAAATCTGCTGTGTACCTCTATCCAAATCGTACCGCACACTATTGTTGATGCTATTTTTACCTTGATCTGCATTTACATAAAAATAGATGCTCTGATCTTTCAGCTGCTTATAGTTGTTGTAATCAATTGAATACGAATTGTTAAACCCGGCTTTGAGGTTTGGATTATCCAGATATTCAATAAGCGGCTGTGCGTTTTGCTTTAGGGGTTCTATCTGTGTCAAAGAAGGTTGACTGGTACGTCCACTGTAACGGAAATTGATATTTTTACTTTTCGAGATTTTATAATTCACCGAGAAAACTGGATTAACTGACGTTTGATTGCGCTGTAATGTTGTATTCAGATTATTATACGTCCTCTTCACATCCTCAAAATCCACCCTATTGCTTACATTGACAGTCAACGTACTAGATTTGTAATTCAGCGAAGCATTCACTGCATTTTTCAAGCTGGTGTAATCGAAATCATTTAATAGATTTTGATCTAGCACAGTATATTCACCTGTAACGGGATCTTTATCAAAAGACTGATTCAGCGTTTCCGATTTACTGCTGTTGAATGCATATCCAACGGCGGCAGTCAGCCGTTTTGACAAGGGCTCCGAATAAGTTACTGAGGCGCCGTAGGTAGTGTTCGCCAGCTTATCATTTTTGAATTGATCAATCAGGGTGGTATCACCTGAGTTTTGAAAAATATTTTCAGAGAAATATTGGATTTTGGAACGATTCTGATCCGTATTTGCATTCATATTAAAGGTGACAGAACGGCGCTCTTTTCTGAAGCGGCGTGTTAACATCGCATTGACATTAAATCGATCCTGATCAGCATTCAAATCATTTTTTGATGTCGTCTTTGTGATCAAGACTCCATCCAGTGTACGTTGATCAGCTTCAGAACCAGAGAAATTATCACGGCTAGACTTCATAAATCCCATATTAACGGTCAAATCGGACATCGAATCTAACTTTAAATCATACCTTAAGTTGGCAGTATTGGATTTACTTTCGTTCTCCGACCGCGTCACGTTATTGTCTACTTGCGCCCGCTCGGGTAGATTGTTTTGCGCATTGTAGGTACTGGTGTTGCCTACACGGATCTGATTACGCTTAAAATTGACATTGATTTTGTGCTTATCATCTTTAGTTTTATCGGAATAGCTAGCTCCCATATTGATCGCTCTAGGTACTCCTCCACCGGAATACGTACCGTCCCAGTCGCCATCAGAACCGTCGCCACCCGAGGTAATCATAATACCTCCACCTTCTATCATCTGCACATTGCTGCTTCCGCCAACGCCATATTTCTGGCTATCTTCAAAGCCCAGTCCGACCATACCGTCATTGGCAAGAATGCCATACGCGGCAATTTTTTGCGAACCTTTAAACTTATTGAACATCACTTTACCGCCGTAATAGTGATCCGTACCCGCTCCGGCAACAGCTTGCCCAAATAGTCCCTTCTTCTTATCTTCTTTGAGTTTGATATCAATGGTCTGCGTACGCTCTCCATCATCCACCCCCGTTCGAACGGCTAGGTCTGATTTCTTTTCATAAACCTGCACTTTACTGACCATATCGGACCGAATATTCTTAGTAATTAACGTTGGATCATCACCGAAGAACTCCTCCCCATCGAGCAGTACTTTTTTCACCTCTTTGCCCTGAGCGGTAATCTTGCCAGATCCATCCATCGTAATGCCGGGCAATACTTTTAACAGGTCCTCCACTTTGGCATCTTTATCAACTTTGAAACTACCGGCATCGTATTCAATCGTGTCCCCTTTAATAACCACCGGAATTTTGCCATTCACCTGCACCTCCTCCAATAGTAGGGCTGCTTTGGATAGTTTGACCAATCCAATGTCTAAATCTCCAGCACTCACTCTGATATCCTTTACCAAGTCTGCATACTGGGGATAGGAAACGACCATTTTATAAGTTCCTGTATCCAGATTTGCTACTTGGAACGTTCCATTTTCTTTTGTCCGACCGAAGGTAATCAAGACCGAATCTTTCGGGTTGAGCAGTGCGACTGAAGCCTGATGTAGTTTTGCAAGATCCTTGCCATCCACAACCGACCCCGAAAGCTTATGTTGTGCATAGGACTTTGAACTTAGGGTAGCTAGCAAAAGAAACAAAACTAGGGAATAGGTTAGTTTCATAAATTAACGTTTATATATTGTCGGGTAAATATAACGCTAATGCTACGGAAAATTCGTAAAATAATGTTAAATAATTATATAATTAAAAAACACGTTAACATTAAAAAAAAGATCAAGCTAAGACACTGGATACCAAAATATCATGACAAAAAAAAGAGGCCTGACTTATTTGTCAGGCCTCCATTGAAAATGAAAAAAAATTTTTATTTTCTTTATTCTACATTTAAATTCAATTCTTTTTCCTTATTGATTAAATGGGCAATACTCGTATCATTCAATATCTGCAACATGGCATTTCTTACCTCAACGAACGTATCGCGTATGCCACAGGCATGCTCTTGGGTACACTCTTCGCACGAGCGGTAGAAATTTAAACTTACACAGGGTAGCAACGCGATAGGCCCATCGATCAAGCGCATAACCTGCGATAAGAAAACGTCTTCTGGTGCCTTATTGAGGCTATACCCGCCCCCAGCACCTTTCTTGCTATAGAGAATTCCGGCATTTCGCATTTCGAGCAGAATCTGTTCCAAAAATTTCTTGGGAATATTCTCTTCCTGCGCAATCTTTACGATTTGCATAGGCTCATTACCGTAGTTACGACCAAGCACCATTAGTGCCTTTATTGCATATTTTGTCTTTTTGGAAAGCATACTTATTAACCCCCTGTTGAATCGCAAATTTACGTTTTTTATTCAATAGAATAAAACCCGCACCATTTCATGCCTATACCAGCTGTAAACACCCCAAACGGAAGCTTCACCTCCCTATACTGGAAACGTATCTACTGCATTTCCTTATTGCCCCAATACCGCCGTGATGGGTTTTCCAATACTACCATTTGGTTCGGTAATGTGCAAAAGTGCTGCAATTGTGGGTGCAATATCCACAATATGTACCTCTGTATTGGATACTCCTGGCTTGATACCCCAGCCCATAAATACCAAAGGAATATGGGAATCGTAGGCAGACCATGTTCCATGGGTAGTACCGGTCGAGCGAGGCGTACCATCGTACCATTGTGGTTCGCAAACAATCTGGATAGCACCACTACGCTTAAAGTTATAACCATTGATCATTTTTTCGCGAATAGGCGCTGGAATCATTAGGCTTTCCCCCTTCTCCATATCAGCAACATAGGCCACACCTTCGGTATGACGAAGTTCACGAATGATGGTCTCTTTTATTTTATCACGATCCAGCTGCAAAGAATCGATCAACTGATTATTTAAATGAACCTGATAGTTCATCATGCTTTTTACAAGCTTCTCTTGTCCAAATTTCTCTTTAAGGGTTTTGTTAAGTCCGGTGATAATCTGACGGGAATAGAAATAACCACCGTTTCCTTTCATATCCATAAAGAACCGAGAGTTATAAGAAGCGCCGTGGTCTGCCGTCATAAAGAACGTATAATTACCCTTGCCCACGGTGTTATCGAGGTATTTGAAGAATTCAGCAAGTTGTTTATCAAGTTGCAGATACATATCTTCAATCTCCACGGCTGTCAATGAATAGCGGTGTCCCACATAATCTGTCGCAGAGAGACTCACACAAAGAAAATCGGTATTGTTAGTTGGGTTATTACCCATCTGTTCATTTTTGATTGCCTCCATGGCCATATCCAATGTAAACTGATTGCCCATTGGCGTGGTTTTGATCAGCTCATAGCCCTCGTCTTTCATCAACTTGGAAGTGGCGCGAGGCAGTGTCGGTTTCTCTTCACCCGGGTATTTGCCTTCATAGATATTGTCATCTGCAATACTGTTGGCAGCGTATGTACTGATGTCGTACATCGGCTTCCAGTCGCCTTTCAGATATTTCTCGGCTAATTTTTTCTTATTGAAGTCCACCACCCATTTTGGAAGTTTGTCCATATAGAAATTGGAAGTAATCCAATCACCGGATTTTGCTTCAAACCAATAGGCCGCATCCGCAAAATGCCCTGCCGGTAAGATCCCACCGCGGTCTTTAATCGCGATACCGATCACTTTGGACTTAAAGTTAGAGGCTAATTTCAATTGGTCGGTTACAGTAGATGCAAGCAAATTGCGTGGAGACTGTTGCCCCTCCTTTGCGGTAGTACCTACACCGACAACATTGTCGTCCTGCGTACAATACATATTCTTTCCGGTCTGCTCTTCAATCCAGTCGTTACCCGCAATCCCATGGATGGAGGGAACAGAACCTGTATAGACCGAACTGTGCCCAATAGCCGTATAGGTCGGGATATAATTAATCAATGTATTTTCGCAGGAGAATCCTTCTTTCAAAAGTCGTTTGAAACCATCATTGCCATATCGATCTGCAAAACGATACAAATAATCCCACCGCATTTGGTCCACCATCAGGCCGACAACCAATTTTGGTTTTTCTGGCTGTTGCGCCATGGACGAAAGCGCTGCTATTCCAAGGACGACGCTTAAAAAAAATCTTTTAATCATAATCGTATTAAGTATTAAAATATTTGTTTTATCAATTTCACAGGCTAAAGTAGGGTTTAATCTTTTAAATGTGCTTTTAAAAATTGCCCTGTATAAGAATCTTTACAATGAATAAGTTCTTCAGGAAGCCCCGCAAAAACAAGTTTACCGCCTTTATTTCCGCCTTCGGGACCAATATCAATGACCCAGTCTGCCGATTTAATCATATCCATATTGTGTTCAATCACCAAGATACTATTCCCTAAGGCAATCAGTGCATCAAATGATTTCAAGAGCTTTTTGATATCCTGAAAATGCAAGCCTGTCGTTGGCTCATCAAAGATAAAAAGTGTTTTCTTGCTATTATTTCCCTTAATTAAGAAAGAAGCCAATTTAATCCGCTGGGCTTCACCTCCCGATAGCGTACTCGACGATTGACCGAGTTTAACGTAGCCCAGTCCAACATCCTGTAGAGGCTGCAGTTTGGCCAATATTTTAGGCTGGTCTGCAAAGAATGTGATGGCTTCATCCACGCTCAACTCAAGAACATCCGCTACTGACTTATTTTTGTACTGTACATCAAGTACAAACTGCTTAAATCGTTTTCCACCACAGGCCTCGCAGGGTAAAACAATATCAGCCATAAATTGCATTTCAATTTTAACTTCACCTTCACCCTGACAGACATCACATCGTCCGCCTTCAACGTTAAATGAAAATGCGGCAGGTTTCAATCCAGCAGCTTTAGCTGGTGCTTGGCTGGCATATAAAGCTCTGATTTCATCCCAGGCTTTGACATAGGTGACCGGATTGGATCTCGACGAACGGCCAATCGGATTTTGATCGACCATTTCAACTTGTTCAACTCGGGCAATGTCTCCCTCAATCGCATCATAGATCCCCGTTTGTTCACCGGAGTAATTACCGATAGACTTCTGCAATGCAGGATAAAGGATACGCTTAACCAATGAGGTCTTACCGGATCCCGAAACACCGGTTACGACAGCGAACGTATTTAATGGAAATTGTACATCAATTCCTTGTAGGTTATTTTCATGGGCTCCCTTAATGGTAACGCTACTCGACCACGAACGGCGTTTTTTAGGTACTTCAATCCGGCTTTTTCCACTCAGGTATTGACCTGTCAAGCTTTTAGCATCTTGTAGAATCTGCTGATATGTACCCGCAAAGACCATCTCCCCGCCGTTGATACCTGCTTCAGGGCCGATATCAATCAGATAATCAGCAGACTCCATCATCTCTTGCTCATGTTCGACTACAACCACTGTATTACCGACATCGCGTAATGATTTCAGCACCGAAATCAGGCGCTGTGTATCACGCGGATGGAGACCAATACTCGGTTCGTCCAACACATAAATAGAACCTACGAGCGAACTTCCCAAGGAAGTCGCCAGATTGATTCGCTGTGACTCTCCGCCTGAAAGCGTATTTGACAGCCGATTCAAAGTCAGATAGCTTAAACCAACATCGCAAAGAAATTGCAGTCGATTATTAATTTCGGCAAGAAGTCTTTTTGCAATGACCAGCTCATTACCGACCAGTGGCAAATTTTTAAAGAATTCCAGTGCCTCTTCCAAAGGCATCAATACAACATCTGTGATGGATTTTCCACCAACCTTGACGTAAGTAGCATCTTTCCGCAATCGGGTGCCACGGCAGTCTGGGCAATCTGTTTTCCCGCGATAGCGGGAAAGCATTACACGGTATTGAATTTTATAGGTCTGGGATTCGAGCTCTTCAAAGAACTGCGTAAGACCAGCAAAATATTTATTTCCTGTCCACAAGAGCTCCTTTTGAGCCTTGGTCAGATCCATGTAGGCACGATGTATCGGAAAATCGAACTTCAATGAACTTTTAACAAGCTTTTGTAGCCATTCGCCCATTTTCTCTCCTCGCCAAGGTGCTATTGCGCCATCATATACCGACCGGCTTTTGTCGGGAATAACAAGGTCCGGATCAATACCAATGATTTTCCCATAACCTTCACATCGGCGACAGGCACCATAAGGGTTGTTAAAACTGAAGAAATTTGGAGTAGGCTCCTCAAATGTTATTCCGTCAAGTTCAAATTTATGGGAGAAATGATGTCGCTGACCATTTTCTTCCATATAGAGTTCACCCTTACCTTCGAAAAAACCAGTTTGGATAGAATCAGAAAGCCGATTTACCGTATCATCATCCTGTTCAATACGCACGCGGTCGACAACAATAAGGACTTCTCCATCTTGGAGGTCTTTATTGGCGATGGCCTTATCCTCTATCACAGCTTCAATTTTCTGCATACGGTCTTCGTAGAAAATACGCACAAAACCTTTCTGCAAGAGTAGAGAAAGTTCTTCCTTTAATTTACGCCCGTGAGAGGGAATAAGCGGTGCAAGAAGCGTCACGGTGGTATCATCACCTAAATTCAGCGCAAAATCCACCACTGAGCTCACACTGTCTTTAGTCACCTCACGACCAGATATAGGAGAAATTGTCTTTCCAATACGGGCATATAACAATTTAAGATAGTCATATATCTCCGTCGATGTGCCTACCGTCGAGCGCGGGTTGGAGGTAATGACACGTTGCTCGATGGCAATTGCTGGAGCAATGCCTTTGATGTAATCCACCTCAGGTTTGTTCATACGCCCCATAAACTGCCTGGCGTACGAAGAAAGACTTTCGACATAGCGCCGCTGCCCTTCGGCATATAGTGTATCAAAAGCTAAGGAGGATTTTCCTGAGCCCGACATTCCAGTGATAACAACTAATTTATTTTTAGGGATATCAACGTCAATATTCTTTAAATTGTTAACTCTTGCTCCCTTTATCTGAATATATTCTTTTGGAGTATGCTCCACCTTTTTACTCATAATTATCCTTATCTCACACAAAGTTACGTATTATTGGCTGATTATATTCCTGCGAATTAAAAAGCAGTTCGGTTTTCTTTAGTACATAAAAAAGCCATCGAACAAAATATTCGATGGCTTTTTTATGTATCCTGTTCTACGATTGACTATTGGAATTTCTTCGCGTTTACTTTACGCTCATTTTCAGTCAAATAGATTTTACGTAAGCGGATAGATTGTGGTGTAACCTCAATATATTCGTCCGCTTGGATATACTCCATAGACTCCTCTAAAGAGAATTTAATCGCTGGTGCGATACGTGTGTTATCATCTGTACCCGATGCACGCATATTTGTCAACTGTTTACCTTTAACGATGTTGATCGTTAAGTCATTGTCACGAATATGCTCGCCTAAGATCTGGCCTTCATAAATATCGACACCTGGATCAACAAAGAACTTACCTCTATCTTGCAATTTATCGATAGAGTATGCTGTAGTTGTACCTTTATCTAAGGAGATCAATACACCGTGCAGACGTCCAGGAATTGTTCCTCTCCAAGGCTCGTATCCTTTCAGACGGTGAGCCATTACAGCTTCACCAGCAGTAGCAGTCAATACGTTGTTACGTAGACCAATGATACCACGAGAAGGGATTTCAAACTCAAGATGTTGCATTTCGCCTTTCGTCTCCATCACTAGAAGTTCACCTTTACGTTGCGTGACTAATTCAATAACTTTACCAGAAACCTCTGCAGGCACATCAACTACCAATACCTCGATAGGTTCACATTTTTTGCCATCAATTTCTTTCAAGATTACTTGCGGCTGACCTACTTGCAATTCGTAACCTTCACGACGCATTGTTTCGATCAATACAGATAAGTGAAGAATACCACGTCCGTATACCAACCAAGCATCTGGAGATTCCGTAGGAACAACGCGTAAAGCCAAGTTCTTTTCTAATTCCTTTTGTAAACGATCGTGAATGTGTCTTGAAGTAACCAATTTACCTTCCTTACCAAAGAATGGAGAATTGTTGATCGTAAACAACATGTTCATTGTCGGTTCATCAATGCTGATAACCTCCAATTGCTCTGGGTTTTCGAAATCTGCAATGGTGTCACCGATATCAAAACCTTCAATACCAACTACTGCACAGATATCTCCACATTTAACTTCTTCCACACGACGACGACCTAAGCCTTCGAATGTATGCAGTTCTTTTACCCGTGATTTAACGATTTTGCCATCACGTTTTACCAACGAAATAGGTTGACCTTCTTTGATTGTACCACGTGCTACACGACCGATAGCGATACGTCCAACGAACGTAGAGTAATCCAACGATGTGATCTGCATTTGCAATGTACCCTCAACAAATGGGGAAGGTGGGAAATGACTGATGATAGCATCTAATAATTCAGATACATCTTCTTTCTTTTCTTTCCAATCTGTTGACATCCAACCATGTTTGGATGAACCGTATAATACTGGGAATGCCAATTGTTCTTCTGTTGCATCCAGACTATAGAATAAATCAAATACGTTTTCGTACACCTCTTCAGGGCGACAGTTTTCTTTATCAACTTTATTCACAACTACCAAAGGTTTCAAACCTAATGATAATGCCTTTTGAGTAACGAAACGTGTTTGTGGCATTGGACCTTCGAAAGCATCCACTAGCAAAACAACACCATCAGCCATTTTCAATACACGCTCAACCTCACCACCGAAATCGGCGTGACCAGGTGTATCAATAACGTTAATTTTTACACCTTTATATTCTACAGAAACGTTTTTAGCGACGATAGTAATACCGCGTTCACGTTCTAAATCATTATTATCCAGAATTAAATCACCTGTACCGTCATTATCTCTAAAAAGATTTGTGAAGTGTAAGATTTTGTCTACCAACGTAGTTTTACCGTGATCGACGTGAGCGATAATCGCTATGTTTCTAATATTTTGCATCTAGCAAGTAAATTTGTTTTTAAATTCAGGGTGCAAAGATAAACATTTTGCACCATAAATTTTATAACTATGTGTATTTTATTTAATTACACCTAATTCTCTACCTACTTTAGTAAAGGCGGCAATTGCTTTATCTAGGTGTGCAAGCTCATGTCCAGCTGAAATCTGCACCCGAATACGAGCTTTTCCTTGAGGTACAACGGGATAGTAGAAGCCAATCACGTAAATTCCTTCCTCCAACATTTTTGATGCAAACTCCTGCGCTAATTTCGCATCATAGAGCATAACAGGCACGATCGGGTGGAAACCTGGCTTGATATCGAAACCCGCAGCCATCATTTTTTCACGAAAGTAGATGGTATTTGATTCCAGCTTGTCGCGCAATGCAGTAGTCTCACTCAGCATGTCCAATACCGCAACGGAAGCTCCAGCAATAGCCGGTGCTAGTGTGTTTGAAAATAGGTAAGGACGTGAACGCTGACGTAACAAATCGATAATTTCTTTTTTACCGGATGTAAAACCACCTGATGCTCCACCTAATGCCTTACCCAACGTACCCGTAATGATATCTACACGATCAATCACATTGAAAAGCTCATGTGTACCACGTCCCGTCGCTCCGATAAATCCAGTACAGTGCGACTCATCAATCATCACTAATGCTTGATATTTGTCTGCAAGATCACAGATCTGATCCAATGGAGCTACTGACCCATCCATTGAAAATGCACCATCTGTAACAATGATCTTGTGCCGCGCACCAGATGCTGCCTGCAACTGAGCTTCCAAATCTGCCATATCTGCATTTTTATAGCGGAAACGCTGAGCTTTGCACAAACGGACACCGTCAATAATGGAGGCATGATTTAATTCATCTGAAATGATGGCATCTTCAGCACCAAATAAGGGTTCAAACACTCCACCATTAGCGTCAAATGCAGCCGCGTATAAAATAGTATCTTCTGTTCCGAGAAATTTAGAAATTTTTGCCTCTAATTCTTTATGCACATCTTGGGTACCACAGATGAAACGTACTGAGGACATTCCATAACCGTGCGTATCAATCGCTTTCTTAGCAGCCTCGATTACTTTTGGGTGCGAAGACAGACCCAAATAATTGTTAGCACAAAAATTGACAACTTCTTGCCCTGTACTTACTTTGATATCTGCTCCCTGCGGAGTAACGATCACTCGCTCTTGTTTATACAATCCCGCTTCTTTGATTGCTTCCAATTCCTTTGCTAAAACTGGTTGTAATGTTGTGTACATAATTCGATTTTAATTTTTATACAATATTACAGTTTTTTCATTGGAATAACTTGTGTTACCTTCCCTGATGGACGTTATTCACGGAGAATTTATCCCAAATCAATGATTTGGTAACATTAAACCGATTGCACAAAATACGCGTTTGTCCCATCTCTGCATCTCCAATTAAAAAAAGCACGAATACGCATACAAGCCATCGTGTAACAACAGGTCTTATCTTTCTTAAAAGTAATTAAAGTACTGAAAGCAGAGGGAAAGGTTATTCGTATCGGAGCGCATCGACCGGATCCAGTTTAGATGCTTTTGAAGCTGGGTAATAACCCGACAGCATACCGACGAGTCCGCATACTGCAAAGCCCATAATAATTGCTCCCCACGGTATAATAAAAGATGTACCGAGCTGCAGGGCCAGGATATTACCGATCAGAATACCTATAAAGATCCCGGCAACACCACCGATCATGCAAATCACAATCGCTTCCATCAAAAACTGTTTACGGATAACACTCGGTGTTGCTCCGATCGCCTTACGTATACCAATCTCGCGTGTCCGCTCCGTGACCGAAACAAGCATAATATTCATCAATCCAATTGAAGCGCCCACCAGGGTGATAAAAGCAATCACTACAGCCCCTAAAGTCACCATTGCCATATTTTGCATCAGCATCTGGGCTACCGCATCGGACTTGGTAATTTCAAAATCATTGGTTTGCCTTGAGGCCAATCCGCGGATATTTCTAAATACGATAGTAGCTTCACCAATCGCCGCTTCCAATCGCATAGGATCGTTGGATGAAACTGTTATCACATAGGAGGGTTCAGCACCCTGCATCACTGCCCTTGCCTTGATCAGCGGAATAAAACATGCCCTATCGCCACCCATCCCCGCAGAAGAACCTTTACTTTTTAATACGCCGATAACCAAATAACGGATATTGTTAACGGTAATAAACTGCCCTATCGGATCAATGATTTCATTGAAAAGCATTTTACTGACTTCACTGCCAATGATAATAACACCACTACCTGTTTCTACCTCTCTAGTGGAAAAATTACGGCCTTCGTTGACAACATACCCCGATGTCTGCAGATAATTTTCGTCGGTGCCTATCAGGCCAATATTGGGGTTTGTCTTTTTGGATTGAAATTTTGCAGTCGTATTCCAGCTCACATTGGCACTGACTGATGTCAATGCATTAAAGTGAAAATCTTGTTTAAATCGAACGGACTGTGCATACGTTATATTAGCGAAGACTTTGGATCGCGTCCCCTCATTCCCGATGCGAACATTGAGCCCGCGGTTGCGGATGTTGAAAGAGTTTGACCCCATCGATGAAAAGGAGTCTGTCAGGGAGTTCTTCATGGCATCTATCGAGGTCAACACCCCTATAAGAGCCATCATTCCTATGGCAATAATCAGTGCTGTTAGAAATGTACGCAGCTTATTCCCTACAATAGACTGTAGTGCAAGCTTGACATTCTCAACATAAGACATTTTTACGGCCATAAAGCTAATATGTATGATTTGTAGGGATGAAAATACTGTAATTCCCGCACAAAACCAAAAAGGCAATTTACTGCTATGGAATAAATTGCCTTTTTGGGTGTGACCTCAGCTGTGCATGCTAGCGGATTACACCATTTTAGCAGCTGCTATAGTTCTTAATGAATTCTTTTCCATGTCTCTGTACGTCCGAGCAGGCTCACGCCCATATAGCCCCTGATATCAAGCTTATCTCCTTTTAGCGTCATCTTACAGCTATATGTTTTGCCTGACTTTGGATCGTAAATCTTTCCATCGACATAAGTACTGCCATCTTTTTCAAAATTGGTCAAGATCTCCAGCCCTTGCACATTCCTGCCCTGCAGGGCTTTATCTGGATTTTTTATATCTTTCTTTGGCTGACCTGCTTCGTTGTTAGGAAATTTCAGCCAATAGAGCTTACCAAAAAACTTATCGCCTTTTTTGTAAATTTCAACACGACCTTCGCCACTTGGATTTTCCCATTTTCCGATGATGGGATCTGTTTGCGCAAATAATGTTACTGTAGTCAGCAACATTAAGAATGACATCATAATTTTCTTCATGGGTTTATTAGTTTTATGAGCATGTGAAGCTCGTTATAAATAAAGATAAGAAATATTTACTATGCTCGCATATATTTAATATCAAAACCGCATTTAGTTACCAACAAAATATCCTTAATGTATCTGACCATTAACCTGCAGAAAGCCTTTTTATCGTAATACCTAGAATTCATACGTCAATAAAGTTTGGCATTGGGTTTGCAACATTATAATCAGATTATTTCTTTTTTAACTACTTACAAAAATTAGCACATATTATGAAATTTATTATTAGTCTTTTACTTACCGGGTTGGTCGTAGCGGTTGCCTGCTGGCTTGTACCTGGAGCCCATGTTGCTGGATTTGGCTGGGCCATTGTTACCGGGCTCGTGATTGGATTTGTCAATGCAACTGTAGGATCGATTTTACGGTTATTTACGTTCCCCCTAAATTGGCTAACACTGGGTTTGGTATCCTTTATTATTACAGTATTAATGGTTCTGCTGTCCGATTGGCTACTCGGTTCAAAATTTGATGTAGATGGTTTTTGGACTGCCGCGCTGTTTGCCATTGTCGTTGCCGTATTAGAGATGATCGTTGGCAGTATGTCAAAAGATTAAAGATACATTATATTACGTAGTTAAAGGTGTTCAAATCAATTGATACGAACGCCTTTTTTATTTCTTATTCCTTACCTCAGCCTACTGACATTACACACCCATCCGCATTCCTCTCGCTATTTACGGCAGAAATCGTTAAATTTAATTTTTTAAAAAGAAACGCTGATATATGTGTGAACACAACCATGAGCTTAGCAATGCCACACAAGAGCACTCCCTTACCACAAAGGAGCAGCCTTGGTGGATTGCCCAGAGCAAGTTGCTCATCGCTCTTGCCATCCTGCTTACTTTACTTTTTTTGAAATATGCTTTCAAGATCACTCTTCCGTTTGGCATCAGTTTAGCCCTAAATAGCATCGCTTACCTGCTTGCGGGAATACCTGTTATCCTGATGGCTTTCCGTAAGGCAAAAAGGGCTGATATTTTTAATGAATTCTTTTTGATGACTGTGGCAACCTTAGGTGCATTCGCTATTGGAGAATTTGAAGAGGGTGTTGCGGTAATGGTATTCTACCAAATCGGAGAATGGTTTCAGGACACCGCCGTAGACAATGCCAAGAAATCGATCAAATCACTCTTGGATATCCGTCCCGATACCGTTACTGTATTACGAAATGGCCAACAGCGACAGGTAAACCCAAAGACTGTCACAACTGGCGAAATAATCCTTGTAAAAGTGGGTGAAAAAGTGGCTCTTGATGGTAAGTTGAATACAGAAAAAGCCGCATTTAATACCGCCGCTTTGACGGGAGAGAGTAAACCTGATACAAAATATAGGGGTGAAACGGTTTTTGCGGGGATGATTAATTTGGAAACGGTTGTAGAAATCGAGGTCTCCAACAAATTTGAGGATAGCAAGTTGAGCAAAATCCTCGAAATGGTACAAGATGCTACAGCGCGTAAATCCAAAACGCAGTTGTTTATTGCCAAATTTGCTAAAGTATATGTCCCCATAATCTTTGGTCTTGCACTATTGGTGCTTATTGTGCCCCTATGCTTTGTGCAAGACTATAGTTTTAAAGACTGGTTCTACCGGAGTTTGGTTTTCTTGGTGATTAGTTGCCCCTGCGCCCTAGTTGTTTCTATCCCCTTGGGTTATTTTGGCGGAATAGGTTTAGCCTCGCGAAACGGAATATTATTTAAGGGAGGCAACTTCCTCGATGCCATTACCGCTGTTGATACTGTAGTAATGGATAAAACAGGTACACTCACAGCGGGTGTATTTGAAGTAACGGAGGTTGTTGCAGTCAATGGAGAGCCACAAGAATTATTGGATTATGCGAAAGCGATAGAGGTACATTCCACACATCCCATTGCGAAGGCGATAGCCAATTATAATCCAGGCAGCACAGCCCTAAAAACGGAAAATATTCAGGAAATTGCAGGCCATGGACTTTGTGCCACGGTGAATGGAAAGCAAACACTAGCAGGCAACAGCAAGCTATTGGACAAATACAACATTAGCTACCCGGATGATTTGAGGAAAATGGTATATTCCATTGTGATGCTTGCCATCGATGGCAAGTATGCCGGTTATATAACCGTTGCAGACCGGATCAAAGCAGGATCGAAGGCCGTTATTCAGGCAATGCGTGCGCAAGGTCTTTATACGGTCATGTTATCTGGCGATAAAACAGCGGTAGTAAGCAAGGTAGCCAAAGAGCTGGGGATAAACGAGGCATATGGCGACCTCCTCCCCGAGGATAAGGTTAGCCATGTACAGCAACTGCTCGATCAAGGACGCCATGTTGCCTTTGCCGGTGATGGTGTAAATGATGCTCCAGTAGTTGCATTAGCACAGGTAGGCATCGCAATGGGCGGACTCGGCGCTGATGCGACGATAGAGACAGCTGATATCGTAATCCAAAACGATGAGCCCAAGAAAATCTTATCGGCCATCAAAATCGGAAAAATAACCCGAAATATTGTCTGGCAGAATGTAATCTTGGCAATGGGAGTAAAGGTCATTGTTTTGATCCTTGGGGCCGGTGGTGTTGCAACACTTTGGGAAGCGGTCATAGCGGATGTGGGAGTCGCCCTTTTGGCGATTTTAAATGCTATCCGAATACAGCATAAAAAAGTATGAAAATGACGTTATCCAAAAAATCAGATCGTAACACTTGTAGAAATTAGAGCACTGAAAAATACTGTAGTGTAATACATCCATAATTGAAAAAAAAGCGGGGCTGTCCAAAATTGAACAGCCCCGCTTCCTATGTTTCATCCATGATCTACTTCAGATCGAGTAAGAAATTTTAATTCCGCCAAGCCTTGTACGCATTGATCAATCCATTAGTAGAAGAATCATGGCTTGACACCGTGTTGTCATCATTTAATTCCGGAAGGATTTGGTTGGCCAACTGTTTACCTAGTTCAACGCCCCATTGATCGAAACTATAGATGTTCCAGATCACACCTTGGACAAAGATTTTATGTTCATAAAATGCAATAAGTCTTCCCAATGTGCGTGGAGTCATTTTTTTCAATAAGATGGAATTCGTCGGGCGATTACCCGAAAAAACTTTATAAGCTTTAAGCGCTTCTATATCTTGATCTGATTTCCCAGCTTTCTTTAATTCGTCAACCACTTCTTCAGCTGTTTTACCATTCATTAGCGCCTCGGTCTGCGCAAAAAAATTGGACAATAACAATTGATGATGATTTCCAATTGGATTAAGGCTATTTGCAGGCGCAATAAAATCGCATGGAATCAACTTGGTTCCCTGATGGATTAATTGATAGAATGCATGTTGTCCGTTTGTACCGGGCTCACCCCAGATAATTGGGCCGGTCTGATATTGCACTTGTTCGCCATTCCTATCTACATATTTTCCATTACTTTCCATATCCCCTTGTTGGAAATAGGCAGCAAAACGGTGTAGATATTGATCATAGGGAAGAATTGCATGGCTTTCGGATTTGAAAAAATTATTGTACCATACGCCAAGCAAAGCCAATATGACCGGAATATTGGATTCAAAAGCAGTTTCTTTGAAATGAACATCGGCATCGTAGGCACCTTTTAGCAGCTCCTCGAAACGGTCAAAACCTATTGCCAGACTGATAGAAAGACCTATTGCAGACCAAAGCGAATAACGTCCGCCAACCCAGTCCCAAAATTCAAACATATTTTGAGTATCAATTCCAAAGGTTTGTACTGCTTGTGTGTTGGTGCTCAATGCCGCAAAATGCTTAGCGACGTCTTCCTCAAGAGCGCCACTTGCCAAAAACCAGTCTTTGGCTGTATGGGCATTGGCCATCGTTTCCTGTGTGGTGAACGTCTTTGAAGCAATCAAAAATAACGTGGTTTCAGGATCTACAGCTTTCAAAGTTTCAGCAATATGTGTCCCGTCCACATTAGAAATAAAATGTACATTTAAACGTGTTTTATAAGCCTTAAGGGCCTCTGTTACCATCACGGGACCAAGATCTGAACCGCCAATCCCGATATTGACCACATCGGTAATCTCTTTGCCCGTATATCCTTTCCACTGACCAGATAGGATGTTTTCTGTGAAAGCTTTCATCTGCGCCAATACACGTTTAACATCGGGCATCACATCTTGACCATCCACGTAAACGGGTTGATCAGATTGATTCCGCAAGGCCGTGTGTAACACGGGCCTATTCTCGGTGACATTAATACGCTCGCCCGAAAACATCGCCTCTATTGCCTCAGCAAGACCGCATTCTTTAGCCAGCTGCACCAAGAGTGCTCTCGTCTCTTCCGTTATGCTATTCTTGGAATAATCTAAAAGAATGTCTTCAAATGCTATTGAAAATTTATCGAAGCGTGCAGGATCTTCTGCAAAAAGTTGGCGTAAATCTTTGAATTCATTACTATATGGCCCAAATAAAGATCCAAAATGCTGGGTGAGATCCTTATAGGCTTGCGTCTGTGTAAAGTTAATTTTTGGAAACATCTGTTTTTACTAAAATATTTGTTTTAAACGTCAACAAAAGTCTTCTAGATCGCAATATTGCACCGAGTGTAGATCCTCACATGAAGGTTTATTCTGCTGACAATACCAAAACTAAAAAAAAAAGGTCACATATCCCTATTTACCAACGGATATTCAACGTTAAGTTCTTCGGTAGAGGCATGAATTTATTAATTAAAATTTATACTTTAGCGGATATGACAAAAGAACAAATTCAAGACTTGAGGGATCGTGTGACTTCCCTGAGGAGGCATCTTTGACATCGATGCACGCAAAGAAGAAATAGAGAGAGATCAAGCGATTACGCTTGAAGCAAGCTTTTGGGACGATTCCAAAGCGGCAGAGAAAATACTTCTGGCCATAAAAACCCAAAAGGTATGGACAGACCACTTCGACGAAGTTGCAGCGGCGGTTGAAGACGCCTATGTCATGTATGAATTCTATCAATCGGGCGACGCCAGCGAAAAGGAAGTGGACGACCAATATCAACTCGCCTTAGAAAAAGTCGAGGAGCTCGAATTTAAAAATATGCTTAGTGCTGAAGAGGATCAGCTGGATGCAATCTTACAGATTACTGCCGGTGCAGGCGGTACTGAAAGCTGCGACTGGGCTGCCATGCTGATGCGGATGTATATTATGTGGGGCGAGAAAAATGGTTATAAAGTAACCGAGCAAGATTCTCAGGAAGGTGATGTAGCCGGCATCAAGAGTGTTACCCTGCAGATATCGGGTGATTTTGCTTACGGCTACCTCAAGGGAGAAAATGGTGTACATAGGCTCGTTCGGATATCCCCATTTGATTCTAACGCAAAACGCCATACCTCTTTTGCGTCAGTCTACGTTTATCCATTGATCGATGATAATATTGAGATCGATGTGAAGGATTCTGAAATTGAATGGGATACTTTCCGCTCTGGTGGTGCAGGTGGGCAGAACGTAAATAAAGTAGAAACCGCAGTTCGATTACACCACAAACCCACGGGCATTATTATTAAGAATCAGGAATCCAGATCGCAATTACAAAATAAGGAAAATGCGATGCGTTTATTGAAATCACAGTTATATGAGATTGAAATGCGTAAACGTCAGGAAGCTACAGCTGCTATTGAAGGAAACAAAAAGAAAATCGAATGGGGTTCCCAAATTCGAAACTATGTCCTACATCCGTATAAGTTAATTAAAGATTTACGGACAAATTACGAAACATCCAATACACAAGCTGTGTTAGACGGTGATCTCAATGATTTTCTGAAAAATTACCTGATGGAATTTGGCGGATAAAAAAATTAAAAATTGATGATCCGAAAGACGCCCGCATTAGCGAGCGTCTTTTTTTTTCCTTCTTCTTTCCATTATAATGGTGGCCGTTTTCCTACACAGTTAGTGACAAAAACTGTCAATTTCGTTTAACAAAAAGGTAGCAAATGTTAAAAAATCTTAAAAATCCATCCATTAGAATGAAGTCACATTTTAAGTAATTTCCTTTACAATTCAAAATCAAACAACTAATAACCAATGTCTTACATATAATCTTTTTGTATCAATAACGTTACAATTATGGATTGCATAATGTTTTTGGCATGAAATAAAGGCATGTGTTTTGCGTTTATGGAATCGTAATATTTTCATTACAAAAGATATCGAAAGCGATATTAAATTAAAGATTGAAAAAACGAATGTGTATCTAAAATAGAACGGTTATGAATTACATGAAAGAAAACTCGATCGTATCCAAGCAGATGACCAAGCAATGGCAGCCTGCTGTATACGATGTAAATGCAGCAGAAAAGCGATCTGAAAATAAAGTTCGCAAAGAGGAAGAAAGTAACTTTGGTCCTAAAGAGTATGGTATTGTTGGAGCAACATTTTTCATTTTATTTGCGTCGGTCTTTGGCGTATATATGCTTCAGCCCGACTTTGATGCGTTACGTTTCCAACGTTTAGATAGTATTGGAGGAACATTTTTGATCGGTTTCGGTATACTTCTTGCCGTTATTGCAATCAGCTTTTTGATTTTTCTGATTGTACTTCACCGTAAATACAAGCCCATAGCATCGGTGTCGGATGAAGAATTGCCAACGTGTACTATTATTGTGCCGGCGTATAATGAGGGACAACTGGTTTATGATACATTACATAGTTTAGCAAGCAGCGATTATCCAGAAAAAAAGCTGCAAATTATTGCGATTGACGACGGTAGTAAGGATAATACTTTTGAATGGATACAACGTGCCAAATTGGAACTGGGCGAGCGTGTTGAGATTTACAAACAGCCTAAAAATATGGGTAAGAGACATGCCTTATACCGTGGTTTTAAGTTAGGAACAGGAGAAATCTTTATTACAGTGGACAGTGACTCTATTGTAAAAAAAGACACCATACGTAATATGGCAAGCCCGTTTGTAACAAACAAGGAATGTGGGGCGGTAGCTGGAAATGTGCGTGTACTAAATACCAAAAAAGCGATCATTCCACGTATGCTAAATGTTAGCTTCGTATTTAGCTTTGAATTTGTACGTTCTGCACAAAGTATGCTTGGTACTGTCATGTGTACACCAGGAGCCCTTTCGGGATACCGCAAAGAAGCTGTTATGAACTGTTTAGAAGATTGGATCAACCAAACATTTATGGGGCAGCCTTCTGATATCGGTGAAGATCGTGCGATGACCAATATGATTTTGAAACAAGGATATCATGTCTTATTTCAATCAAATGCATATGTTTACACAGACACACCTGTACGTTATAAAAATCTATACAAGATGTTTATCCGTTGGGAAAGAAGCAACGTTCGCGAGAACATCGCCATGAGTAAATTCGCATTTAAGAATTTTCGTCAAGGTCCTAAATGGGGGGCGCGTATCTTATTGCTTATGCAATGGAAAAAAGTATTGTTATCTTATCCAATGCTGTTACTTATGCTGTGGACTGTATTTCATTATCCACTGATGTTCTTAAGTTCAACATTGGTTGGTATCTTGATATTCTCCAGTATCCAGGCATATTTCTTTGCCTCTAAAAATGCAAACGCCAAAGAAGCTTTCTGGGCCTATAGCTACAGTATATTCTATGCTTTCAGTTTATTTTGGATTACACCATATGCGATAGCAACAGCAGGACGTAGAGGTTGGTTGACAAGGGGATAAAATTAATGCAAAGAACGTATATTTATAGCTATATATGAGAGATTTTCAGGTAAAAAAGATTGCCGTCATCGGCCAGGGGTATGTTGGGTTGCCATTGGCAATAGCATTTTCAGATTTTTTCCCGGTGATTGGATTTGATATCAATAAAACACGTATTGAGGAACTTAAGCAGGGGGTTGACCGTACACTAGAGACCGATAAAAAAGAATTGGCTCGCGTTAGAGATTTATATGCTACATCAAATCAAAGTAAGGGCTATGATGCAAGTAGCTCAACTGCAGACATTGCAGATGCAAATGTCTATATCGTTACTGTACCAACTCCCATAGACCGCTATAATTCACCCGATCTATCGCCAGTGATCGGAGCATCAAAAATGATAGGCGAATTATTAACTGCTGGCGATCTAGTTATTTATGAATCCACAGTCTACCCTGGTTGTACGGAAGAGGAATGCATACCGGTTTTGGAGAAATATTCGGGATTAACGTTCAATCAAGACTTTTATGTTGGTTATTCTCCTGAAAGGATTAATCCGGGCGATAAGGTTAACTCGCTTCAGAAAGTGGTCAAAGTAACCTCAGGAAGCACTCCGGAAGCGGGGTTAGCAGTGGATGGACTATATAAAAAAATTATTGAGGCCGGAACCCACTTAGCGCCCTCAATTAAAGTAGCAGAAGCTGCCAAGGTGATCGAAAATGCACAGCGCGATGTAAATATTTCATTTATGAATGAGCTTGCTCTGATTTTTGATCGTGTAGGTATAGATACGCAGGATGTATTGGATGCAGCGGGCACAAAATATAATTTCCTCCGCTTCAAGCCAGGATTAGTCGGTGGGCACTGTATATCGGTAGACCCCTATTATCTTGCTCAAAAAGCTACACAACTGGGTTATCATCCACACGTTATATTATCTGGAAGGGAGGTGAACGATCAGATCGCTTCTTTCATTGCTTCAAAAGTTGTGAAGCTGATGATTCAGAAAAACATCAAATTTGATGGAGCCAAAGCTTTGGTATTAGGTGTTACATTCAAAGAAAATTGTCCTGATATAAGAAATAGTAAGGTTATTGACATGATCCACGACCTTCAAGAGTTCGGTTTAAAGGTAGACGCCTACGATCCGTGGGTGAATGTAGAGGAAGTAAAATCACATTTCAATATTGAATTATTATCAACTCTTCCAGAAATTGGTGACTATGATTCTGTTATACTCGCCGTAGGCCATAGAGAATTCTTACATTTAGACCTCAGCAACCTGAAAAAAGAGAATTCTGTTGTATTTGATATCAAGGGAATACTTGATCGAAAATTGGTAGATGCACGATTGTAAGAAATTTTTGCAGAAGATCGTTGAATAGTTCAACTTCAATTCAAGTTGGCCTTATCTAACCTTCCATTAGTTAGATAAGGCGCTACTCTACTCAGTATCATAAAAAACCGGCGGCCAGCTAGTATAACCAGCTTACGCTACCGGTTTCAACATCATAATTTGCTCCCACAATTTTAATTTTACCCTCTTCTTCTAATTTACGGAGTGTCGAACTTTGTCTACGGATGTCTCTAATCGCATGTTTAATGTTTTGTTGATTGAGCTTTTCAAGCAGCTCACTATTCTTTGACGAACGCTCTTCACCCTCGTCTATCACTTCATTGATGATTGGATCAAAATGATTAATTAGGTGGTTTAGATTATCCATCCCCATTCCTTCGATTTGCGCAGCATCTAATCCTCCTTTTAATGCCCCGCATTTGGTATGACCAAGCACAACAACAAGTTTTGAGCCCGCTACATTGCAACCAAATTCCATCGAACCTAAAATATCCTGATTGACAAAATTTCCTGCAATACGAATACTGAAGATATCGCCCAATCCCTGATCAAATATAAGTTCTGCTGATGTGCGGCTATCGATGCAGCTCAGCACGACAGCAAATGGCCACTGCCCTTCGCGAGTAGCGTTCACCTGTTCCAGAAGATCGCGGTTTGCTTTTAGGTTATTAACAAAGCGTTGATTTCCCTCCTTCAAGAAATCCAATGCCTTTTCCGGTGTAATCGTCGATTGTGTTTCGTACGTATGTGCCTTCATAAGATTTTATTATTTGGAATATTAAAAGTAAAATTAATATGTTACATTTTAATTACCAACAGGGCTAAATACGTGTAATTTTTACGGTTCTTTCCACCGCACTATAGTGCGAAAATAAAGTAAAGGATTTAATAAAAGTGCTATAAACAAAAAAGCTTGCAATATAATTTGCAAGCTTTTTTAATTTTTAATCTTTCGACTCGTAGCCCGTAGGGGAATCGAACCCCTGTTTCAAGAATGAAAATCTTGCGTCCTAACCCCTAGACGAACGGGCCGATTTTTGTTTCGGTGTGCAAATATAGAAATATTTATAAATCTGCCAAAATTATTCTGTTTTTTTTATTCATTTTTTTGAAATAGATGATTAAACTCCCTAGAATAGCTATATTTAAAGTCATTGAAAAAGTAACCAACATGACTAATTTTAAAAAAATTAAAAAACCGCTACTCTATGCTGGACTGGGCTTGGCTCTATTAAGTCAGGAAGCCTATGCCCAAAAAACGGGAGCAATCGCAGATCAGCTGCAACTCACCTGGAGGGTTCAGGAAGGACACCATATCCGTAAAAATCCGGTATCCACCATTATCTTAAAAAACAAAGGAACAAGTGCTGTTCAACTCAACGACTGGAGCCTTTGGTTTAATTTTATCCGATCAATTGATCCCGGCAAGGTCGACAAACGTTTCGCAATAGACCACCGAAACGGCGATCTTTTTCAGGTAAGCTTTAAGAAAAACAACTTTGTACTGCAAGCTCAGGATAGTGTCCACATCGATTTTATAACGACGGGGCTAGTCAATTACACAGATGGACCCATTGGTCTATATCTAAAAAATAACCAGACTGGGCTTGCCACCACTATTTCAGATTATTCTGCTGTTAAAACTGCTCCTCAATCAGAAGCTGAAAAAACAGACTACTTCGCATATAAATACGACCAAAACAAGCTCGTAGAAGGTGTCACCGCACAAAGTATCATCCCCTTACCAAGCCACATTAATGTCAACATCAACGAAAAGTTTAATTTATCAACAGGTGCAAAACTTTTTGTAGATAATGAATTTGCTAGCGAAGCGAGATTCCTGACAGATTTCTTTTCAACATATTCAAGTATTAAGCTAACGGCTTCAACTAGCCCGCAGCGCGGTATTGAAATCGTAAAAGTTAACACCTTAAAGCCCGAATCCTATCGATTATCGATTACTGCTGATGGTGTAAAAATAGAAGCTTCAGATAAAGCTGGTGCTTTCTATGCCATTCAATCTTTAAAATCATTTATCAATCATGATCAGTGGAATAAAGCTACAAAATCCATTGCTTTACCGCACAGCAATATCGAAGATAGCCCACGTTATGGGTACCGTGGATTTATGCTGGACGCTGCCCGTAATTTTCATAGTAAGGCCGAGGTTTTAAGAATATTGGATCTTATGGCTGCTTATAAGTTGAATAAGTTCCATTTTCACTTCATTGACGACGAAGGGTGGCGACTGGAAATTCCATCCCTACCTGAACTCACAGCTGTCGGAGCCAACCGTTCGGCTAATTTTGAAGATGGTAAAGCAATACAACCTGCTTATGGATCTGGAGCAACAGCCAAGCCGCATCAATTCTATAGTGTGAACGACTACATCGAAATTTTAAAATATGCTCAGGAAAGACACATAGATGTGATTCCAGAGGTGGAAACCCCCGGCCATGCTCGCGCAGCGATCAAAGCCATGCGTGCACGTTTTGCCCATTATTCAAAACTTGGCGATCAGCAAAAGGCAGAAGAATATTTACTGGATGATGCAGAAGACAAATCCGTTTACAATTCTGCACAAAACTGGAATGATAACGTTATGAACCCAGCGCTACCTTCAACATACCGCTTCCTAAGCAAGGTGATCGATGAAATTAAAGCGATACACGATCAAGCAGGGGTTCCACTGAAAATTATCGATTTGGGAGGTGACGAGACTCCAAGTGGTGTTTGGGAGAAATCGCCGAAAATATTGGCCTTTATGAAGGAAAATAATATCGCAAATGTACTCGACGTATGGCCACTGTATATTTCCAAGATTAATGCCCTGGTTCAAGAAAAAGGACTGACGATGTCGGGATGGGAAGAGATGGGCATGCGCAACAAAGGTAATGGCATGGTTGTAAATGCGGATCTGGGAAAATCAGGCATCCATTTAAATGTATGGAACAATCTACCCGGACAAGGACAGGAAGACCTCGCCTATCGATTGGCCAATGCTGGCTATAAAGTTGTTTATACGAGTGCAGCAAATAACTACCTGGATATGTCATGGGATCGTGACTTTGCAGATCCCGGACATAGTTGGGTGGGCACTGTCAATCTGAATAGAACTTATTCCTTCTCCCCTGAAAATTTCTTCATCAACTTAAGAAAGGATGATACGGGAAAAGACTTTAAACCAGAGGCATACACCAATAAAGAACAGCTTACAGCGGAAGGGAAGAAAAATCTCCTCGGGATCAAAGGTGCTTTATGGTCAGAAAAGATCTCTACTGACCAACGTCTCGAAGAAATGATATTTCCACGTTTAATAGCCATCGCCGATCGCGCCTGGGCCCCAGAACAAGCTTGGGAAAAAGGGAATTCTTTTGACGAAGCTACGTATCGCAAATCGTATACTGCCTTTATCAAAAAGCTGGGCGAGGATGAATTGAGAAAACTGGATAGGATAAATGGAGGCTATACTTATCGACTTCCCAAAATTGGAATTAAGAAAGAGGGCAACCAACTCCTTATCAATACCGATTATCCTGGTTTTAAAGTCTATTATAGCGACAACGGCAGTACACCAACACAAAAATCCAAAACAGTGAATGGCCCGATACCATTCCAGACTGGTAAGAAATACGTATTTAAAGTATATGACGCCAAAGGACGATCCGGCGATGTAATCAGCTACTAGTTTACAATGTGCCCTATTCCACTTGTAGCGTACTTTTGAACCAATACTAATGGTCACATAAACAAAAATCCCTGCTTCGATCTTGAAACAGGGATTTTGTTTATAGATAGTCTTGCGTATAAACTAACGTGTTAATCTAATCAAATTTCCATCTTACAAATGCTTCAATGGCTTCGTAATTTGCTAGACCTAATTGATCATATAAAGCTGCTGTTTCGCTCGTGCGATCTTCTGCACGTACCCAGAATTCACGTGGATCATCACCAGGGAATACAGGTAAGTCTTTTTGAGACTGGTGCTTAAAGATAGCCAAACGCTTACGATAAACTTCTTGTGGAGATAAAGGAACAGCCATTTGGATTTCATGAATAGGATATTCATGCCATGCTCCTCGGTATAACCATAACCAACAATCTTTGGTCCACTCATCTGTTTTGCTCAACCTATTTAATGCTTCAAACAAAATGTCAAAACATACTTTATGTGTACCATGTGGATCAGCAAAATCACCTGCAGCGAATACCTGATGTGGTTTTACATGACGCAATAACTCCATTGTTTGCTGAATATCGTCTTCGAAAGATACATTTTTCGAAAACTTCTGTCTATCATAGAAAGGCAGATCCTGGAAGTGGATATTTTCATCCGGCAAACCTACCAAACGAGCTCCCGCGATAGCCTCTCCTTTACGAATCAATGCTTTGATTTTACGGACCAATTCGGTGTCAATCTGATTCGGTTTTTTTGTTGCAAAAATTGCTCGCTCCTCATCATAAATCCGACCAATCTGGGCCGCCTCTGAGTCCGCTCCGATCTGTTTAGCGAGATCTTCGGCAAACTCCAGATAACGTATCACATCATCGTCCCAAACCGCCGTGTTACCACACGTCTGATAGGCAACATGGACATTGTGTCCTTGATCTGCCAGACGAATAAATGTCCCCCCCATAGAGATCACATCATCATCAGGGTGTGGAGAAAATACAATCACGTTTTTCTTCGCTGGATTGGCACGCTCAGGACGTTGTGAGTCGTCGACATTGGGTTTGCCCCCGGGCCATCCAGTGATCGTATGCTGAAGTTCATTAAAAATACGGATATTAATATTATATGCAGGGCCAGTCTCTGTAACCAACTTCGCCATACCATGTGCATTATAATCCTCATCGGTAAGTTTCAAGATTGGTTTTTTGATTTCTAACGCTAACCAAACAACGGCTTTTTTTATGAGCGAAGGTGTCCAAGTAACGTCTTCTGCCAACCAAGGAAGATCAAAACGTGTCAGCAACGAAGCAGCGGCTTCATCCAATACAAATTCAACATGGTCAGACAATTGAAGATAAGTTGCAGGAATCTCTGCGGAGATTTCGCCTTCAACGGCTTTTTTAATAATCTCAGCTTTTGTTTCAGTCCATGCCATTAAAATGATTTCTCTTGCCTTGAAGATTGTTCCCACTCCCATGGTAATTGCTTTTGTTGGTACATTTTCCTTTCCACCAAAAGCACGGGAAGCATCACGACGAGTCAAATCATCTAAGGTGACCACACGTGTGCCTGAATTAGGCGCAGAGCCTGGTTCATTGAACCCAATGTGGCCTGTACGGCCGATACCTAGTAATTGAATATCTAAACCTCCTGCCGCTGTAATCTTCTGCTCGTAAGCCGCACAGAATGCATTTACTTGGTCAGGAGCTAAGGTACCATCTGGAATATTTACATTTGCCGGATCGATATCTACGTGGTCGAACAAGTTTTTGTTCATAAATGTAACATAGCTCTGATCGGCATCAGGTTGCATAGGATAGTATTCGTCAAGATTGAAGGTAATCACGTTCTTAAAGCTTAAACCTTCTTCTTTATGCAAGCGAATCAGCTCTTGATAGACCTTTACCGGTGTGGCGCCAGTAGCAAGGCCTAGAACAGCCTTCTCACCTTTCTCTTGCTTTGCACGAATAATTTCAGCTATACGATTTGCAACGTTTTTCGAAGCTGAATTTTGATCTGGATAGACGCTCACAGGGACTCTTTCGAAGCGTGTCTCTTCCAATAAATTTAATCTAGCCATTTTTTTATGGGTATATTGATAAACGTGAATTACAAATTTATAAAATTAGTGACTCAAGTTGAAGTAAAATTTTAATAAAGTAGTTCTTTCTTAGCAATATTTTAAATAAAACCTTTTAGCTACATTTTTAGCGACCCAAACACCTTTAAATTTGATTCAAAATCGCTATCGCTTTTGATAATGTTTCCTCCCTCTTCGCAAAGCAAACGCGTAAAACCTGCTGATTTGTAACCTCTTTATAGAATGCGGACAGTGGAATTGTTGCTATCTTATGTTGTGTTGTTAAGGAGCAGGCAAATTCAAATTCCTTTTCATTGCTAATGCCGCTATAATTTATATTCAAGAAATAAGTCCCTTCACAAGGAAGAATCGTAAAACGTGAATCTTTTAATCCTTCTTTCAGTAGATTTCTTTTACGCTCAAAAAAGCCCGATAGACTTTTTACATAACTTATATCGGCTAGATACTCTGCTATAGCATATTGCATAGGGGTATTGACACTAAATACGTTGAACTGATGTACTTTTCTGAATTCGTGGGTTAATTTCGGCGGGGCAATACAGTAACCAATTTTCCAGCCTGTAGTATGCAACAACTTACCGAAGGAGGCGACAACAAAACTTCGTTCACGCAGAGTAGGTATTTCCAGTACCGACTGCGGCGATGCCCCGTCAAACACAATATGCTCGTATACCTCATCGCTCAGCAACAGGATGCTAGTCCCCTCCAATAGCGCTCCCAACTTAATCAGTTCTTCCTTACCCAATACTTTCCCCGTTGGATTATTCGGATTGTTGATAATAATCAGTCGCGTTTTACTGTTCATTAATGTTGCTACGTAATCCCAGTCAATCTGAAAATCGGGCGCCAATAATCGGACGGGCACAACCTTACCGCCAAACAGTTCGATGGTTGGCGCATAACAATCGTATGCAGGTTCAAATATAATAACCTCATCCTGCGGTCTAATTACGGTAGCAATAGCCGTAAAAATGGCTTGCGTCCCCCCTGAGGTAATGGTTAATTCTTCCGTTGCATCGACCTCAACGTTATAAATCTGATTATATTTTTTGACGATTGCATCCCGTAGAGACTGTGCTCCGATCATTGGTGCATATTGGTTGTATCCCTTTTGCATCGCCTCAGTAACCAATTTTACCAACCTCGGATCGGCTTCAAAATCGGGAAAACCCTGGGAAAGATTTAAGGCCTGATGCGCATTGGCCAACATGGTCATCTTAGTAAAAATCGTCGTACCAACATGCGGAAGTTTAGAGGTTAGGTTGAAGTTCATTTTTTGACATTTTATTAATCTACTAAATTAGTGGATTTTCTTATATTTGTAAATATATATAAGAATAGTAATATGATAAAATACATCACACTACTTTTTTTGATTCTGCCATTCTTCGGATCAGCGCAAAAAAAGGAACTTACCAAAGGAGAGTATATTGCTCGTGTTAAGGCTGCTCCCGATTCTATTTCTACGTTGGTTGACTTGCGTAGAGTCGGAGGTTATGATCCTGTTTACACAGAGCTTCAGGCACTTTATAATTCCTTGAGTAATACTGTAAAAAACTCAAGTGAAGGGAAAGAGTTTCAAGATTATTTAAATACGTTAGAAACCGTTCAAATTGGAAAAATAGCACCAGCATTTACCCAAAATGACACCAGCGGAAACCCCGTCAAACTTTCGGATTTTAAAGGGAGATATGTACTTCTTGATTTTTGGGCCTCCTGGTGTCCGGACTGTCGCGTAGAAAGTCCAGATCTTGTAAATACATACCAACAATTCAAAGGTGAAAACTTTGAAATATTGGGAATATCCTTTGATAAGGACCGCAACTCCTGGATTAAAGCCATTCATGCCGATAAACTACACTGGAGACATGTTTCGGATCTAAAACGTTGGCAGAATGATGTCGGAACGCTATATGGTGTAAAATCTATTCCCCAGAACGTCTTGATTGATCCCAATGGAAAAATTGTGGCGAAAAATTTACACGGTGATGCTTTACGTGCAAAATTGAAAGAAGTATTGAAAAAGTAACCTATAGATGATCAATTCCAATAAAAAGACCATGCCTTTAAAAGCGCATGGTCTTTTTAGGTTTAATGACGACGGTGTTTCTCAACGCAAACTACAGCAAAAGGTTTTCTGCACAAACTGATGCGTAAAACACATCCCGTAATCCTTACTAGACGCTTATTTACCAGCCAAACAAGGCGCTTCTACTAACCAAATAAGGCACTGAATATATCCTCTAACTTGGCGACAGGCCGAATTGCAATAGTATATTTTTTCGCATCCAGGCCTTTGGTATTGAATTTAGAAATAAATATACCATCAAAACCCAACTTTTCAGCCTCTTGTATTCTTTGTTCAATCCGATTTACAGCTCTTATCTCGCCCGATAATCCAACTTCACCTGCGAAAGTCAGATTAGAGCGAATCGGTATATCTTGTTGTGAAGAAATAATCGCTACCACAACGGCCAGATCGATTGCAGGATCTTCTACGCGCAGTCCACCGGCGATATTCAGGAATACATCTTGTGCGCTCAGCCTAAAGCCAAAGCGTTTCTCCAAAACGGCCAAAAGCATATTTAACCGTTTCGTATCGTACCCCGTAGAAGAACGCTGTGCTGTACCAAATGCTGAGTTGCTCACCAGCGCCTGCACCTCGATCATCATCGGCCGCATCCCTTCCAGCATTGCCGCAATGGAAACTCCACTGACTGGCTCGTCGCGTTGCGAAATCATAATCTCAGAAGGATTGGACACTTCCCGCAGTCCTGACCCCTGCATTTCGTAAATGCCCAGTTCTGAAGCCGATCCAAAGCGATTTTTTACGGCTCGCAAAATGCGGTAGACATGGTGACGATCGCCTTCAAATTGAAGTACGGTATCCACCATATGCTCCAATACCTTGGGACCAGCAATCGATCCATCCTTGGTGATATGCCCCACAATAAAGACGGGAGTACTTGTCTCCTTGGCAAACCGCAACAATTCAGCGGTACATTCGCGAACCTGAGAAACCGAACCCGGAGCGGATTCAATCTGTGCGGAATGTAAAGTCTGTATCGAGTCAATAACAATGACATTGGGCTGTACCGTCTCGATCTGCTTGAAAATATTTTGCGTGGATGTTTCCGTCAGGATATAGCAATTAGCTTTGGATGACTGTGACAGTCGTTCGGCCCGCATCTTGATCTGCTGCTCACTTTCCTCCCCGGAAATATAAAGTGTCTTGACTTGTGGAATGGATAAAGCTAACTGTAACATTAACGTTGACTTTCCAATCCCAGGTTCTCCACCGATAAGCACCAGTGACCCCGGAACAATCCCGCCACCAAGAACCCGATTAAACTCCTGATCAGGCGTGGATATACGAGACTCATCTTGGTAAACAATTTCGTGAATAATAGCCGCTTTATTCGCCCTTTTCGTATTGCCTCCAGTTGTAGAACTACGCCATTCGGGGACTTTTGAACTCCCTTTTTCGACCACTTCTTCAACAAAGCTATTCCATTGCTTACAGGAAGGACATTGTCCCATCCATTTGGGAGATTCATAGCCACAATTTTGACAGAAGTATGCTGATTTTGATTTTGCCATGCTACGAATTTACAAATTTATAGCTGTTAAAAGCGTAATCACATGGCCGCACGCATTACATCTTACCCAAGCCATTACACATACCTCAATAATGCGGCATGTATACCGGAACGTACTGAAAAGCCTTAAAAAAAAGAAGTGTTTATTCTTCATTTTCTTTCAAAATCCGCAAGAAATTTTGTCCCATAATTTTCGCTATATCCACATGTGAATACCCTCGCTCCAGCAGTGCTTTAGTCAATAGCGGAAATTTAGAAACATCTTCCAGACCTTGCGGTGAGGATTCTATGCCATCGAAGTCTGAGCCTACCGCAACGTGATCAATACCAACTTTTTTGACCAGATAATCGATATGATCCAATAATTTCGACAATGGAGCATCCGCCTGTCGCTGAAGTTTCTTTGGCAACTTCTCATACATAGACCAAGTACTCAGTTTTGATGTCCCATCATCACCAAATTTGCTTAGATACAAACTCTTAAGCCTAGCTTCATAGGCAGGATCCAAAAAACCCGAATAAAAATTTACACCAACCACACCCCCATTGCTTTTCAGCGCCTCCAACTGTGCGTCTTTCAGGTTTCGGAAATGTGGACATAATTCAAAGGCATTACTATGGGAAACCAAGATCGGTTTTGTCGATACCGCCAATACGTCATAAAAGGTCTGTTCGCCACCATGGGACAAATCAACCATCATGCCCAGTCCGTTCATCTTCCGGATAATTGTTCGACCTTTCTCCGTCAACCCTTTATCCTTGGAATCCATCTTGTCCGATTCCATCGCGGCACAACTTGCCCAAGACAAATTATAATTCCAGGTCAAGGTTAAATATTTGGCACCACGGGCATAAAGTCGCTCAAGATTATCCAAACTTTCTTCAATCATATTTCCACCTTCCACACCGATCAAAGCGGCTATTTTCCCTGTTTTTACTATCGAATCGATAGCTTGTGAAGACTTTGCCAGACTTATTTTATCGGTATTTGCCGCAATCATTTTTTCCAAGGCATCTATCTGGTCATTTGCGTGCTTGAATGCACCGGTCTTCCATTTAGCATCATCGGACCATACCGCAAATACCTGCACATCGACACCCCCTTCCCGCAGCCGCGGCAAATCAGTAGCACCTGTTTTTAACCGTTGGCCAATATCTTTCCCCTGAAAAATGGATGCATAAATCACATCATTGTGTCCATCGACGACGACCATATTCTGGTGGATTTTTTTATAGTTTTGGCTATATCCAATAGAAGTACCTGCTGTCATTGCTAGCCCTAGTAATATGAGGCTCTTAATCATCGTTGACTTTCATTGATCGATTCATAAATAGCATCCTGAATTCTGCTTCTGATATTCAGATCCAAAAGCTTGGTCGTCACTTGAGGGTGTACCCGATTGGACAAAAAGATATAGATCAATTGATTTTGTGGATCAATCCAGATACATGTTCCAGTATAGCCTGTGTGACCAAAGACGGAACTATTTGCTAACTTCGATGGATATTCATTTTTAGGATTGGGATCCCAACGGTCAAAACCCAACCCCCGGCGACTGCTTGTCGATTGCCTGGATGTAAATAAGTCTATTGTTTCCGTTTTAAAGTAGCGCTCCCCACCGTATTCTCCTCTATTGAGTAAGAGCTGACCATAGATCGCCAAATCGTTTGCGGTAGCAAATAGTCCGGCATGCCCGGCAATACCTCCAGCCATTGCCGCACCTTGATCGTGTACATAGCCTTCTAACAATGTTTTTCGAAAAGAGGTATCTTGTTCGGTAGGAACAATTTCTTCTTTTGCAAAACGTATTCTGGGAAGATAACCAGCACGCGTCATGCCCAATGGCCTATAGAAGTTCTCCTGCACGTAATCTTGCATCGGCTCAGCCGTCTGATGTTCTGCAACTTCCTTCATCACATACATGCTGATATCGCTATATACATAGTTTCCTGTGGGCTTTACGGGCGATTTTAACATCTCTGGCCACATAAAATCACGGTAATAATCGTTGAGGATATAGCTATTATCCGCCATTTTTACTTGATGGTTAGCATCCGGAACTGAAACGACGTCTCCAGCTTTCAGATATTTATAAAAGGGAATAAAGGGTGTAAAACCGGCCTCGTGCAACATGACGGAACGCAGTTTAATGTCCTTTTTATTGGTATACTTGGCCTGCCATAAGTAATGGCCCATGGTACTATCCAAATTGATCACATTCCGCTCTGTAAGGCGCATAATTACAGGTGTTGTGCCTGCTATCTTACTGACAGATGCCAGATCGAAAATATCATTTGTTTTTGTAGGAATAGCTTTCGAATAGCTGTGGAATCCATAAGATTTCTCCAGCAGAACCTGTCCATCTTTTACGATCATGACAACAGCTCCAGGCGTTGCTTGCTTATCAATGGCTTCTTGGGCAATAGCATCAATTTTCTTGGTCAATTTCGCCAGATTCAGATGAGCGCTTGACGCAGAGCCGTACTGCAGTCTTGTTTGTGTAGTTTTGACATCACCAGCACTGATGGGAACTCCACCAAAAACTGACATTGCGACGTGACGTTGTCCAGTTTCTGAAAAAGGGGCTAATAATTCGATCAAGTCAGACGATATGTGTTCAGTTAGTGCCTTTTTGCTTTTTTCATTTTCGAAAAAATGACAAAGGATGACTTTTTTATTGTTTAATACCGCCTGTTTCAACTGGGCGAGACAATCTGCATCCAAGTCATCTTCCTTTCCAGCGACAATAATTGTATTATAGTATTTTATATCTTCATCGAATTTACTAAAATCAAAAACTTTAGTGTCTGCATAACGGGCCAACTGCTCTGTAAACACATTATATTTTACTGCATTGGGAACAACAACAGCGATGCGAAGCCGATCTAGATTTTTCAAAGGCAGCAACTGATCGCGGTTATTAAACAGTATCGTTTCATTTTTAACGGTGGATTTATATTGAGCAAACAGGGGGCTAATACAGAACAAACCTGCAAATAACACCCCAAAAAGTCCTTTTTTCATTCTGCTTTTATCGTTTTTTAGGTTCTATCAAATAAAAATACGAATTAAATACACAAGGAATACAGGACGGTTAAAAAAAATCAATTTTGTTACGTTAAACTGTCTTCGAATTAAAATGTCTTTTTCCTTTAACTTTAGAGGTACAAGTAATCTTTAAGCGAATTTCAAATAGCCTTTGATTAGCCAGGGCCCGATTGCATCCTGAAGGTTTTTTCTGTAAGTTTGACTAATGCCAGAATTGATTCAAGATAAAACCATATTTTCCTTACTGGAAGTTAGCCGCAGTATCCAAAAGACACTTGCAGAGCGGTACAAGAGTTTGTACTGGATTAAAGCGGAAATGAACAAGCTCAATCATTATACCCATTCTGGCCATTGTTATCCCGAGCTAGTAGAAAAACAGGACGGTAAAATTGTCGCTGAAATGCGGTCTATCTTATGGAAAACCGATTACAACCGTATCAACAACAGTTTTCTTAAGATTGCTCAAGAACCGTTACGAGAAGGAATTACGATGTTATTTCAGGCAAGTATCTCCTATGATCCGATGTACGGATTGAGCCTGCGCATTGTTGACATCGATCCGACATTTACCTTAGGCGAACTTGAAAAGGAGAAGTTGGACAGTATTCGAAAGCTGAAGGCAGAAGGCATTTATGAGTCTAATAAGTTGCTGGCCTTTCCAGCCGTTCCCAAACGACTAGCGATCATTTCGGTAGAAACAAGTAAGGGGCTTTCTGATTTTTACAAGATTATTAATCAAAACCTTTGGGGTTACCGCATCGAATGCACACTCTTCCCCGCATTATTACAGGGTGACAAGTCAGTGCCTTCCATTATCAACCAACTCGCCGTTATTGCCGAAAAAATCAGCTTGTACGATGTCGTTGCCATTATCCGGGGCGGGGGTGGTGAAGTCGGTCTTTCTAGTTATAACAATTATTTACTGGCGCGGGCTATCGCGATGTTTCCCATTCCAGTATTAACCGGTATTGGACATTCGACAAATTATACGGTCAGCGAAATGGTCGCTTATAAGAATGCGATCACCCCCAGTGAGCTCGCCGACTTTTTGATCCAAAAGTTTCACAATTTCGCTATTCCGGTCGATAAGGCAGCGGAGCGAATACAGCAACTTATTGCTACTCGGTTTAAAGAAGAGCGCAACATGCTATCTCAAACCGCAACGCACATTCAATGGATCGGAAAAAGAGAAATACAAAGCGCTAGAACAGCCATTCAGCAATTTCAGCATGAACTTAGCTCCTTGATAAAATTGCGCTTTTACGAGCATAAGACAGCGCTGGCGCATACCGAGCGAATTATTCAGCTGGCTGATCCAATTCGATTATTAAAACAGGGATTTTCAATTACAAAAGTTAATGGAAAACTGTTGCAGTCGATTACACAAGTATCACCCGGCGATGTCATACAAACCATACTCGAAGATGGAGAATTGCTAAGCACAGTGACGGATAAATTTCCAAAACCGGAATTGGACGAAGACGATGCATAATTTAGCGATTGGCAAAAAAAATTAAAGAAAGCATATCATAATGGAACAGAATTATACCTATACAGATGCCTTTAACGAGTTACAAACTATTGTAAGGGAAATTGAGAATGGTTCAACAAACATTGATGAACTCGCCGAAAAGATTAAAAGAGCATCAGACCTTATTCAGGTCTGTAAAGCCAAATTAACGGCGACAGAGGAAGAGGTGAATAGTTTATTACAGAAAATATCACCAGCAGAAGAGACCAATGAAGAGGAATAGCCAACCAGCAGACCTATTAATACTGATAATACCATAATAAGTATGACATCGCGGGTTTCAAGCAGTTGAAATAGGCTATCCATACGTTCATTTCTTCTTCATCCAATTGAAGAAAAATAGAGAGATCTATCAAATGACCTCTCTATTAAAGAAGAAATTTCATCAAAATTATATAAGATTATAGAAGACCTTCAACCATTTGATGTACACTTTTCTGCGAACCAAAGAATAGACTACAAGGGCTTTAATTTATCGGGAGCAACCGCATGAATGAGTGCACGCGCTAAAATTCTATTAGGGTCTATGATGATCATACCATTGTAATCTCGTTCCGGAATAGCCAAAGGTAACTCCGCACATCCCAAGATAATGACTTGTGCGCCCTTTTTCTTCAAGTCATCCATGGCCGATAATAAATCCTCCCTCGCCTTATTCGCAATCGGTACAGGCTGCGCTTTTATTCCATATTCAGCATCATAGATTGCATTATTTACCTTTTCCTGTTCCGTTCCTTCTGGTGTGACGACATCAAAGCCCTTTTCAATAAAAGCCTGCCGATATAAACTATATAGCTGCTCGCCTGCAGTAGAAATAACACCCACCCTGTTATCAGGGTAGTTCTCGTCCACAAATCGCACAGTCTCATGAACAATATGCAATAGTTGTAACGTGCTCCCGGTGCGTGCAATTTCCTCTTTAACGACAGAAAAAATAGGCTCTGCATGTACGATATTTGATGGAATTGCTGCGATGGTCGCGCCCGCCATTTCCAATTTTTGTAGCACCGAAGCGATGGCCTTTCCAGGATTTTCATTGGATGTATCCAATAAATAGGCTTTCCGATCCGGGATTAAATGAGGACATGAGAACAATAATAGCGGCAAGTGTTCCTGATCGGATCTTGCCGCTGTTTCATCAATAATTTTCTTTGTAATATCTAGGCCGCTATAAGGGCCAAGTCCACCGACTATACCAATCATAATGCTATTATTATATCGATGATATAACCAATAGCATCAAAAATGGTTTGGAGAAATTACCATTCTATCGATTGATCTTCATCAGGAATTTGTGTATTTAACTGCCGCTCTAAGATTAATGATCCTGAAACTTTAAATTTAATTGCTGTGGTAGAAACTAAGGTATAATCGGTAAATTCATAATCGACATTATTTAAAGTAATATAACGATGTAATAAATAAGGACGGACAGCATCCATTTGTTCCGAAATCGTATAACTTGCATCTTTTTTAACAGCAAACTTCATATTTGGATTTTCGGCTCGAAAAGTAACCCCTCCAGTTTCACTAAAGGTTGCAAAGATTTTATAATTCTTCCTGTCTTTACGATCTTCATCGATATTTCCCGCATAAAAGAAAATCGTATTTTCATCAACCACGTAACTTCTTATTTGACTTTTCACAATCGGTGTTTCACTTTCATGCCCATCCATCACAACTTTTAAGGCTGTCCCGCTATACGTTCCTGAATAATTATTAAATGGATTGACACGTAGTAATGCTTTTTTGTAATGTTTTCTGGGATTGATTTTGTATTGCGCAGCAGGATCCTCCAAAATCGTCAGCGGAAGCACCCATTTTTCGGCCATATCAATTCCTTTCAACGAAAAATCAATAGCCATCAATGCTGTATTCTCTCCTGTTTTTATATTCACCGTTTCGGGAATAGAAAAATAGCTATTATCCAGCTGCTCGTAATAAAAATCTTGCCTGTTCTGAAAACGTTCATAATTCAATATGCCCAATGTATCAGCATCTACCCCAACGCGTACGGAAAGATCCATATCATTTGTTGTCGATCCACTCACTTCCAGCGGCTGTAAAAATGTAGTTTTTTGTCCGTCTTTATAACGGACATAAATATTGGCGACTCCCTCACTTTCCAGAGGGGCCTTAAATGAGACATAATGTTCAAATTGCTCCTCTTTCCATTCGTCGTTGCAGGCGTTGCAGACGAATAACACCATCAGGAAAAAAAGCTGTATAGATGACTTTTTCATAAATTTTATAATTGATTAATCATTATAAGTCCAACCAGGATTTTGTGTTAAATTCTTGTTGCGTTTAAGTTCTGTATGACTGATTGGCCAAAACCACATTTTGTCTGCGAAGGTCGTTTTCAGTGTCCAAATCGCAACGGGTTGGTAAAAGAGATCACGTTCTTTTTCATTCATTAAGACATTACAGCCATAAACCGGCAGGGCTTCTTCCACTGGAGCATCCATCCAGCGACGTAAATCATAATAACGTTGTCCCTCGCCCATCAGCTCTATAAAACGTTCACGCTTAATTGTACGACGCAATTCGTTTTTACTGCCATATACACTTTCCGAATAATCCGGAACTCCCGCCCGGATCCGTACAGGCTGAATACCTTTTTTAATTTCAGCGATGTCACGACTTAAAGTGTAACTTCCCCCCCGCCACGATGGAATTGTAAAAGAACCACTTAATTCATTTAATGCTTCGGCATACATCAATAATATGTCTGCGTAACGGATTGCAGGCTCTGCCTTGGGTACCACACGTGATCCTACACCACCTTCGTAAGTATCACTCGGGTGAACAAACTTTTTAACACCAAACCCCGTACGCAACCAATATCCATTGGCAGAGTTAAAGCCATTGCCTTTGGGATCTGCACTGTAATAAAAAACTTGCTTATTACGATTTTCCTCTTTTGTCTCATTCAGCAGCGTCCAAAAACTTCCGCTGTAAGCTACTGAAGCGTAAAACCTGGGTTCACGATTCGCATATTGCAGAGAAGCTCCTGCGCGCAGTGGTCGGTATTTTTTTGCATTATAATCGTCCTGGGTAACATATCCCGTACTTCTGTTTGAGCCGTTACCTCGACCTATTTCCTTATCCTTACCCGGTACATCTGTACCATCATTCATATAATACGCATCGACTAGTTTCTGTGTCAGTCCGTGGGTATTCCATCCTGTCGCCGAGCGTGGCAATTGATGAATAACCATTTGGTCAATCCCTTCATTGGGCTGGTTGCTACCACGGGTAAATATCAGTTCCGGATTGCCTGAGGCAGATAACGTTCCGTCGAAGACCTGTGCATACGATTTCATGGGGTCAATATTTGCCCATCCTTCAGGCCAGCTTTTAGCTGAAAAATTGTGATCCTCGGGAGGTTTGACGGTGGCATCATCACCAGTCTCCTGAAAAGGTGCTGTATACAGCTTGTACACGCCGAGCTCGATTACGTCTCGTGCGGCAGCTGCAGCTTTCGCCCATTTCTCTTCCTGGAATTCTGCTGAAAGCAAGCGTTTACCTTGCTTATCGACCAATAATGCTGCATAACCGGAGTTATTACCATTGGCCAATGGACTTGCGGCATAGAGTAAGACTTTGGCACGGGCAGCCAACGCCGCCCCCACAGTTGGTCGAGCAGAGCCATCTTGTCCGCGCTTCATCCCTAAAGACTCCATTTCTCTAGCTGCCTGTAGCAGTTCATCACTGATATAGGTTGCGCACTCCTCATAGGTGCTCCGCGGAATCGCCAGATCATCATAGCTATCCGTATAATCCAGTCCTTCATCCGGCAACAGCGGAATGGGTCCATATTTACGGAGCAACAGCCAATAAAGGTATGCCCGAGCAAATCGTGCTTGCCCACGATAATCCGAAATTTCAGTTGCCGACATCTCACTGTTCATGTATATGTTCTGAATGAAGGTCGACGCATTACGAATGCCCCGGTAGGATTGCGTCCATGTACCCTGTTTATCACTTTCAGTATATTGGCCCATTTTGAACATGTTGTAAGAGAGTTCATTTTTTGAGGGATCATAATCTCTATCTCGATCACCGTAATACATGTCATCGGCAAAACAATGCGGCGTCAAACCTTTACTGGCAACATCAGCATTCTCTCCTTTAAACTCCTCAAATACATGCGCTAACCATTCTTCCGAATATACCTTACTTTTAAAGGTCTTCTCTATATTAAGTCGATCCTTAAAATATTGATCGGATTTCAAATAATCCTTTTTGCAGGATGAGACAAAACTTGCTCCCAGCACAAGCAGCATTGCTACGCATATTTTATTTCTTTGCATCTTTCTTGATTTTATAGGTTGACATTGATACCAAATGTAAACGACTTAGGCAATGGATAATCTTCACCCCTTGGCGTCGCTAGCTCCGGATCCCAAAGCTTGAACTTTGACCAGGTCAGCAGATTTGAACCAACTAAAAACAAACGGATGCTATTGATCTTTATCCGGTTGGTCATTTGTTTTGGCAGGGTATATCCAATATCCAAGGTTTTCAAACGGAGATATTGACCATTCTTCAACCAAAAGGTTGACTCCCTAAAGTTATTTGGATTGGGGCCATAACTCAACCTCGGATAAGAAGCATTTGGGTTTTCTGTCGACGGATCACCGGATATATCAGCCGAAATCCAACGGTTATCGCCCATTACCCCCTTCAACACTTGTCCCCATTCACCTTCACTAAACGCATAAACTGTTTTCCCATAGGTAAAGAACGTCGATTTACCAGATCCCTGAAAGTGCACACTAATATCCAGGTTCTTCCAGCTTGCTGACGCCCCCACACCATAAACTAGGTTAGGACGTCTTGTTGCCCCAATAGCGACACGATCACCGTCGTCGATGATGCCATCACCATTAACATCCTTATATTTAATATCGCCTGGTTGGTAGTTGCCAAATGTTTGCTTCGGGCTATTGCGTATGTCATCATAATCATTAAACAAACCCAAAGCAATGAGTCCTTTTGCCTGATCAACACGATATCCTTTCTGATTTTGATAACCATAGACGTTATATTCCTCATCGATCTCCGTGATTTCATTCTTACTGTAGGTAATATTACTTCTGGCTGTTAAATTGACTTCCCCCACTTTCTGGTTATATAAGAGGCGTCCATCAAAACCTTTTGATTTTACCGCTCCCACATTCGCGCTTGGTACAGATTCTAATCCGACGAGCGCAGGCAAATAATTTCGAGCCATATATATGCCCGTACGTTCCTCATTGAAGAAATCTAAATTAGCAACTATCTTATCTTTAAAAAGCGCCAGATCAAATCCCAAGTTCTTTTTAGTTGCCATCTCCCAAGTCACATTGGAGGAAGATACCTGACTATATTTCATTCCGCCATAGTATCGGTCGAAACCATAATCTGCCCACTGATAACCGCCTTCAGGAATCCACACCTGGTTTTCAAAACGTCCAATTTCACTAATAGTAGATAAATAAGGGAAGCGTGCACCACCGGATAACTGATCGTTACCTACTCTTCCCCAGGAGTACCGGATCTTAAACATATTCATCCACGAAATATTATCTTTCACAAAAGGCTCTTCACCGATGTTCCAGGCTGCTGAAACAGCAGGGAAAAAACCATATTGCCGACCCGGAGCAAAATTTTCCGAACCGTTATAGCCAAAATTAAAATCAGCGATATAACGCGATTTCCAATTATAGGTTACCCGGCCAGCTAAGGCCTGATTTCTTCTTGCAATTCCATTTTTAATATCATCACCAAGATTGACTGTGCGAATAAGCGCATCACGGGTAAAACGGGCCACGGCACCAACAGTATGATTTCCGATACTGCGATCATAGTTAAACATCATGTCATAGAATTCGCGTCGCTCGCCACTGGAACTGCTGGCCTGATATAACTCCTGCGGATTTGAAATATGTGTAAAGATCAAATTACCATTCTCATCACGAGCGCGTTCTGCGCGCCATTGTTCAGGCCATTTACGCCGGGATATGGTATTATCGTTATTGGTATCATATCCAATAATTCCCCTAAAACGTAACCCCCTAGTTATGAAATCAAAATTTTGTTCAATAGAGATATTGGTCTGTATATTGTTTTGCCAATTTTCATTGTATCCTGTCTGCGTAGCAACTACCCACGGATTGGTCTGATTTCCTGTTCCAATGGCAGGAACATAACCATTTGAATAGAGTACCGGCGTGCGAATGGGAGAATATCCGAATAACACTCCCCAAAAATCATCGTCTCCTAAACCTGGACTATTTCTTTTATTGAGAGAGCCTGCAATACCTATTTTTAACACGGTACTTTTGGTTACGTTAATATCTGTATTCAACCGATAATTATACCTTTTGTAATTTGCGTTGGTATTGTAATCATTCCGTAGCGTCTCGTCGGTCTTATACATACCACCTTCATCGATATAACTTCCCGAAAGAAAATAACGCGCTGTGGCTCCACCGCCTGTCATATTCAGATTGGCCCGATAAGTCATCGCTCCGTCTTTGAGCAATAAATCTTTCCAGTTTACATTGGGATAGAGATCCGGATCCAATCCCAAACGTAGTATTTCCAATTCTTCAGGTTGATAAATCGGGGCAAAATTTCGTGTAATACGCGCCTCGTTCAATAGATTAGCGTAGGTAACGCCGTCTTCAAATTCAGGTGTAATGGTACGGCTATTATAGATATTCTCATCTTTAAAATTAATACTGATCTTACCATCTTTACCGCGCTTTGTTGTAATCAAAACGACACCATTTGCACCTCTGGAACCGTAGATTGCGGTCACGGCGGCATCTTTCAGGATATTAATGGTTTCAATATCTTCGATATTAATATCATTGATATTCCGCTCAATATTATCGACCAAAACAAGAGCAGAAGCCCCTCCACCAAAGGTCGAAATACCGCGGATCCAAAACTCGGTAATATTTTTTCCTGGCTGACCTGACTGCATCATACCTAAAACTCCGGGCGCATTTCCAATTAAAGCATTACTGATACTCGATGTTGGATTTCCTTTCATCGTGTTGACGTCAACACTACTGGTCGCTGCAGTCGATGTCAGTGTTCTTTGTGTACCCGTCCCGGTGACGACAACTTCATCGAGCACACTGGTCTCCGATTCATTCAGTGTTACATCGATAACGCGATTATCTTTCACCAGTATTTCCTGCTTTTTGTAACCAACAGATGAAAAGACCAGCGTCTTGTATCGCTCTACTTTTATCCGATAACTCCCTTTATTATCTGTTGTTGTTCCTAAACCTGGCGCATCCTTCACAAAGATGCTGACACCAACAATTGGTGCCTTTTGGGCGTCGACAACTATACCCGTTACTTCCAAAACATCCTGTGCCAGGGCACCGAAAGTAGCAAAGAGGAGTAACATACATGTAAGTACTATTTTATTTATCATCTTATCACAGGTTAATCTTGGTTATTGTCATCCATTTCTTCCAATGCAATTTTTCGAATGCGGCGATTCTCGCGGTCGCCAATATAGAAAGCCCCTTCTTGCTCATTGTAGGCGATGCCCGATGGACGGTCAAATCTCGCTTCTTCTCTCAAATCACCATTGACGTAACCATAAGGGTTGTTATTGAGGCTTGAGCTTCCCCGACCAGCAAATGTGGTAACAGCTCCCTCCGGTGTAAGCACGCGGATCGCATGATTCATCAGATCCGTAAAATAAAAATCATACTGATCGGGCTTACCGGCTGCTGCATAGGCTTGATTTTTCACAAAAACGCCCTGGTATGGTTGATCAACACGAGCAGATGAGCCCACACCATCTTTGTATCCCGATTCCCTAACTTTTCCGCAAACCAGATAAGGTTGATTAAAACGTTTCTTTTCCCAATTGTAATCGGCACGCATAATATATCCCTGGTTGATCACCAAGATATAAGCATAGTTACCACTTGGATGAATCAGCGCGCGGTATTCCCATTGTGGATCCTGAATAACATATAGAAACTCTGCCTTAGTTATCTTATCTGTGAAATATTGATTGAGGTCAAAACGGTAAAATTCCCCTTTTGCGTAGCTATTAAAGTACATTTCACCATTTACGGGATGAATTGACGCTCCATTGCATTGTTTACTTCTTGTTAGGACTTCTTTATCGAGGAAATACCTTGCTCGCGAAAACAACAAGGTAGATTCATCATTTTCGCCACCACGATCCTGCGAAACAATCATATAATTGCCGTCTACAGAAAAATCGACACTACGAGGGCGATCAAAATCCGACCGTTTTTTAGTAATTGTGCTATCCTCGAAATTGATCAGATACAGGCCATTATTATTATCGAAGGTCATCCAAAGATGCTTTGGGTTTAGGGGATCAAACTTCATAAAAGAAGAAAGCCAAAAACCACTTGCCATCTTGTTCTGATCAGCATCTTTAAACTTCCCGTCTTTCCAAGGCTCATCGCCACGTGAATTTCTATAACCTGCCAGGGTCGACACCACCAATTTACGCTGATAGTCAAAGGGCTCTTGCGCCTTACCGATAACAGGCTTTTCTTCAGCGCCGACGCGCACTTCTATATCCCCTTTAAATGCCTGTTTTGGTACCAGACAATAAAGGGATTCACCCAAAGTGTTGATTACCACAGCTTTTTTGCCCCCGATAAATACCTGTACATTTTTTGGATCGTTTCCAAAATTTTTCCCATAAATCACCAGTCGTTGCCCCATACCACCTGATTTAGGCGCAAAGTCCGAGACAACAACAGGTTGTGAAGGATCAAATGGCATACCCTCTGAAATGCTGCCAATATTGTCATTCTTACAGCTTCCAAAGCCCAAAATAAGCACTGTAATGGCCCAAATCAACCGATTTAGGAATCCATTATTAGCAGCTATCTGTTTAGTTCTCATAAGGTTTTTAATTGATTAGAGTTTATTTTTATAAACATGAGTATATCACCTTCCATGAATCCTTGACTCACCGATTTGGTATATATCATTCATTTTTTAGCAATATATACCAGCTATTTTAGGGTAATTTTAAGACGAACGGATTGATGCCCGCCCTATTATCGGGCGAACGCTTAATTTTGACGTATACATAATTGGTTATTTTTTTTAAAAGCTAAATGGTATTAGCTATCCTAAGCTAAAAAAAGACTTTACGACAATAGTTTCAAAGTCTTCTGGTTTTTTAAATTTATAGTTCTAATAATTTTCTAATTGATTCCCGCAATTCATATTGACCTCCAACATTACCTTTCCCAAGATTTGCACTAGCTTCTTCACAAAGAAGATGGATGATTAATTTCTGACTTGATTTTCTAAATGCTTCTCTAAGGTTTTTCTTTCTATAATTGATTAATCAAATTTAGAGATTGTAACGATTCTGATAGGATAGAATTATCTCAATAATATGCGGATTTGTATCATGACTACATCAAGGGGGCTAGTTAAAAAATGATTTTTTTTGATTTATTATTGTATTAGTTTTATATTAAGCTTTCGGAGATTGTATTCAGCACTTTCAAAATCAACAGTGTTATATCTACCAAAACTGGATTATTTAAGCTTTAAGAATTCGGCCTATCAAGATCATGATGAAAAATTTAGGTAAACTAATTGTTTTGTTTATTGCATTAATATTTGCGACCATAAATGCTTACGGTCAAATAGACACTGTTTTAAGAGACAAAATCATTCAAATGGCCAAGAAAGATCAAGACTGGATGATGAACCCACCGAAAAATGTTCATGATAACAGTCAATTCTTTCAAAGAATGGAAGAGATATATCAAGAAAACTACGACGACGCAAAAGTGATTTTTTCAAAGTTTGGTTTTCCTGGATATAATAGGGTCGGGAAAGACGGATCAGATAAGTTTTGGCTGGTCGTGCAGCACTTAAATAAATGGCCGGATTTTCAAAAATTGGTACTAAAAAAGATGGAAGCTGAAGTAAAGAGAAAAAATGCTTCTCCAGATAAGTATGCATATTTATTGGACCGAATAAATCTTAACAAGGGGGAATTGCAAATATATGGTACACAGATTTGGTATGACGTCAGATATCACCGGACTTTTCCCTATCCGATTGTAGATATCAAAACAGTTAATAAGCGAAGAAAAGCTGTGGGTTTAGAAGCTCTCGAAATTTATTTGAATACCACAACAGAATCACATTTTGCACTAAGGGATTCTATAAATCTAAAATCCGGGGTCAAAAAACCTTGGCTTTATAAAGTTCCTTCGCACATGTTTGGTAAATATTAAAATTGAATCAATGCATTGAAAAATACAATTCTCTTTTAAACAATGTTATTTTCGTTTCCAAAAATTATGGTTTGTGACCTTTAAATGTTCTAATTACGCTCATTATGCAAATTTATAGCACTTTAGCTAAATAAACGGAACATATACCCACGATATCTCCTACATTTTATATTGTTTACAATATTTTAATACGCCTGTAGCATTTTCAAATAATTATCCGTTACAATAAATAAACCTAAAACAAGGTTAAGACCAAGAGAGGATCATTTATTTGTCTGATCAATATCAGATAATGTAACTACTATAAACTTAATTATGGAAAATAATTTACAAAAACAGGATCTATTCAATGAACATAGCTATGACCTCCATGCCAATTGGTACAACAACCTCTATCCTGAAAAAGAACAAAAGGTAAAAGTAATCAATTCACTAAATAACTATAAAGGAAGTATAAATCACTGGCTGCAGGAACTTTTTTTCAAATGCCTCACTCCTTTCACCAAGGACAAAAATGCGAAATGGCTTACTCTTGGTGATGCTTATGGACATGACGCGCGCTACCTTCTTGACCAAAATATCCACCATGTCACCGCCAGTGACCTGGATGACAGTTTCCTGAAAATCTCCCATGAACAAGAATTTATTAAGGATTTCTCAGCCCAAAACGCTGAATCATTAACATTGGAAGACGATAGCGTAGATTATATACTCTGTAAGGAAAGCTACCATCACTTCCCTCGCCCCTACGCAGCACTCTACGAAATGATCCGAGTAGCCAGCAAAGCCATCATAATTATCGAACCGCAGGACCCGATATCAAAAATGCCAATCTTATTGTATTTAGCCAATCTGCTGGCAAGAATCAACGACAAAAGATCAATAAGATATGGAAAAATAGGTTTTCTTATGAAAGGGTGGGAAACTTTGTGTACAAAGTTTCAGAAAGGGAATTTGAAAAATTTGCTGCAGGACTCAATCTTCCTATGATTGCTATTAAAAAACTTAATCCCAATTTTTGGTTTCCCGGCAGTGAACATATCAAAGCTGATAGAAAAGAGAAGGCTTTCAGGCATATTCTTTTCCGAAAGAAAATACGTGATTTTTTTTCCAGTTGGGGTATATTGCCTAGTCAGACACTTTCAATTGCCGTTTTTAAAATTATGCCGAATGAATTTCTGAAGAAATCCCTTATTGAGGAAGGATATAGATTGGTCGAGATCCCGAAAAATCCACATATTAAACACCCATCGTATTAATCCCTTAGAGAAGATAGATATGAAAAATTATTCTATATTACTTTTATTATCATTGATTTTTGTTTCCGCGAATTCATGTAAAAAGGAGAAGACCATTTGTGGGCACTTGGACATGTTGGTACTGACCAAAATAAATTATCTGGACGAAGAAGGAAAGGACCTTATTTTCGGAGATCATCCGTCCTATCCTGCCGAGGACCTGAAAATCTATCAAATATTGCCTAACGGACAGAAGCTCGAGGTATATTTCAGCATCAACAGAAACGAGAAGTTTATAGCTGTAAATATAGACCGTAGTGAAACCGGAACATTTTATATAGAATTAAAACCGGACCTGATAGACAAAATAACATTTAGAAATGAAGCCGATAAAAGCCAGCCCTGCGGCGGGCTGATATTGAAAGAACTAAAACATAATGATATTGCCGGTCAATATGACGAAAAGACACAGGTCTGGATTTTGACAAAATAATATTAACAAATAAAACCTTAACATGATTAAATTAGATATTCCATATAGAATATGGATTGCCCTATTCTCCTTTATTTTCCTGCTGGGCTGCAAAAAAGAGGAACAGAATACATTTGATTTCATACTGAGGACAAACACAATGAGCGCTCCTTTAAATAGTTCGAGTTATCTTCCCATAGTCAGCGGAAACAGTGATTATTCCATTAAAATAGAGAACAGCGATATCGCTACAGCTGAATTTATAGGAGGCGGTAACCTAAACTTTGGATCTATCGTCATTTCGGGAAAGAAAAAAGGAGAAACGATAATATCGATAACCGACAAGGTAACTGGAGCGATTGACGAAGTAAAGGTGAAAGTTACCGATTTTTATATTCCATTTGTCGTCTCGAATGGTGATCACCCTGCGCTGATAAAGAATATGCGGTTTTACTTAGTTAATAATGAAAAAAAAGATGTATTTTTTTTCCAGGAAAAGGATGGAAAATTAGAGTTAAAGCAAAAGGGAAGCTATGAATTTCTAAGTGAAGACGCAGGTGGGATCAAGATTCCCTACCTGATCTTGCGGTATGCTTCGGATAAAGATGGGCATTTTACGGGTTCGACAGCCCCCCAAGTGATCCATAAATTCGATCTGAGGGAGAGTAATGGACAAGTTTATGAACTTATCCGTGTGGCTTTCGGTGCGAATTGGGACTCAGAGCCTATCCCACAAACAAAATCTTCCCCAATAGCCAGAATGCAGATCATTATGACCGAGATCGGTACAAATTATGGCGTACAGGCCTATTTAGACTCACCAAACTGGAAAGACCACATTCCATCCGATACTTAGGGAAATGAGAGTGACAATTCTCTTCCGCTAATGAATTATTCCGGAAGCAAATTTAGTTTGCTTCCGCTAAGTTTTTCTTATACGAATGGGGCCTTTGATATCATTGAGATCAATGGCCTTTCCCTTTTGGGTGATCAAAACTTTCCCCTGATTCTGCAATGAAATAGCTACATTGATAACTTCTTGCATATGTGCACGCCAATCCTTTGGAAAAAGTTCCCTGGCAATTTCAGAAGGACAGAATGTCTTTTCGCGACCACGGGCTTCGGCAGCTGATAAGATGCTTTCAATTATTGCCTCTTGCTTCATAGTGTAGTAACAGAGAAAAGCTTCTTGAAGTTTTTAACAGAACACTTTAGGTATCATTTTTAAGTATGTCGTAGCGTCAATAGACAAGTTATTATGTCTTCTTTTTCTTGCAACGCTCTGAACAATATTTGACATCGTCCCAATTTTTCTCCCATTTTTTACGCCAGGTAAATGACCTTCCACAGGTCGCGCAAATCTTCTGCGGTAGATCTTGTTTTTTAACCCCTTTCATCTTTCCATTGTTTTTTCATCGAACCGTATTGCACATTGGCTTCTGCCTGCTTCCATCGTTTATAGAACACTTCTGCTGCTGCAGCCTTCTCCCTATCACCCGTTCCACGTTCCAATAGCGCATAATCATCTTCCTTATCGTACTTTTTCCCTCCTTTATAGTTGGCGTAGCGACGTGCACGCGTGTATCCCATCTGCAGATACTTGCGTGCCATGTCTGCTCCAACAAAGTCATCCGCTTTTAGATAATCCTCGAACAAATTGAAAATTTTCTCACTGCTCTCCTCGGCAATGGCCTCAGTTTTAAAGCGCCAATAACGGCCAATTTCCGATTTATACGGTTCACAGATCAACACTCCCTGTTCTCCTTTACCAACTCGGTATTCGGCTGGTTTCAAACGATAATCAATATCGGGCTTCCACGGGTAGTGCTTTTTATCAAAGTTCAGGTAGCTCGGCTTTGGGGTGCTCATACGTATATTTTAGATTTTTACCTTTCGCTCACTATATCATGCTCATTTCATAGCTTTAATCCTATTTAGATGCATTAAAAACTGCATTTCGGTACAAATAGTTTGGCTAAATCTATCATATTTTGATTCTGCTCATTTTTTTGCAAACAAAATCAGCTCCTATAACCAGAACATTGATATACGAGCAGTTAGACAGTCCAAGGTGAGCCAACCTTGTCTCAAACGCTTCTCAAAGACATCCAGAGGCGGTTTCAACGGCTATCCGACGGGGTAGCGATATCACCTTCAGGGGACTGTTTCATCACTAACTTCCTATTAACTTCTACCTTTTATCGAATTGGACCCGGCTTTTAATCGGCTTTTCCTCGAATTTTACCCGAGGCAGATCCGAAGCCCGCCCGAAGAAAGTTCGAGCAATGCTGGGAAAAAGGCAGGAATTGGTCTGGTATTGGTTGACTGTAGGTTTTAATCGCAGATATGGCATAGCTTCCCTTTTCTAATCGATAAATTAAATAATAAATTTCAAAATTATACCTACCAAAAGCGTCCCAATTAAAAAATCTTCTATCCCCACTACCGCAGCCCAAAAGCTAAGTCTTCATAGATTTTCAACTCATATTTAGGTTTCTTATTTTAGCATTCAAGAACCGTTATTATGCCATGAAGAGAAACCGATTGATCCTTGTGCTCGTTTTTGCCCTATTGTTTGTTTCCTGCAAAAAAGAAAATTCTGGACAGGATATGACTGACCTCCTGAAAGGAAAATGGAACTTAAAAAGTTATGAAACTACCCTTTCCACGGGTGATAAAAATGGAAACAGTAATGTTCAGACAGACAACCTCCCTTACCAATATCTGATTTTTGATGGTCGTGACAGTGCTTCATTACGGTTGATGGAGCCGTATTTTATCGGTTCAAGTAGCACCGGAGATGGCGGAAAATGGGATCTACCAGGCGCAGATGTAAGCATTAAAGACGGTAACATCCAGACCAGAGAACCTATTTATTACCGCAAATATTATTATCAGGTCGCAGGAAACCGTCTCTTGCTTAAGGAAAACAAGACATTTAATCCATCCGCATGGGTAGAGAAATGGGGAAACCCTGCGACAGGAATTGTCGATTCCCTCGCAGATTATTACCCAAAGCTCAGGAAAGATATAGATTGGTGGGATATATCCGTCGATGAAAATTCATTAAAATTGCAGCAGGAAATCAGCTATAGCGGCAAGGATAGCTTTCGTTCCAAAGTAATAATGGTCTTTTCAAGAGATTAGAGAAGGGCCGCTATTTCTACCCGTATACTCTGTAAGAAAAAGCTGAAAAACAAAAAAGCCTGCAAATATTTAATTTGCAGGCTTTTCTATGTGTTGACTTTTAGATCTGTAGCCCGTAGGGGAATCGAACCCCTGTTTCAAGAATGAAAATCTTGCGTCCTAACCCCTAGACGAACGGGCCTTTTAGGCAATTCCAATAACATTGTTGTTTTTGGAGTTGCAAATATAGACCTTAAAATCAGTATTCCAAAAATAATTTTAATATTTTTTAAATAAGATCAAAACCGATATCTCTTCGGAAGTATTTTCCTTCAAAATAAATTCTTCCCGCATCTGCTGTAGCCTGTTGAAGGGCTTCAAACAAAGTATCCTGTAATGTGGTCACGGCAATGACACGCCCACCTGCTGTAACGATCTTGCCCTCTACTTCCTTCGTACCTGCTTGAAATACGATGGACTCTTTGACATTTTCAATATTGGTTATCTCTTTTCCAGATTCATAATCTCCGGGGTAACCGCCGGCAACCAACATCACTGTTACTGCAGTTTGAGGCGATACTGTATAAGAACGTTGATCCAAATTACCGTGTGCAACACCTTCCAGTAAATCCAAAAGATCCGATTCAATACGTGGCAATACGGATTCAGTCTCCGGATCCCCCATACGAACATTATATTCGATCACATAAGGTTCCCCCTCCACATTCATCAGCCCAATGAAGATAAACCCTTTATAAGGGATACCATCCTTTTTAAGTCCCTCTACTGTTGGTCTGATTATACGCTCTTCCACTTTATTCAAAAAAGTCTCATCCGCAAAAGGAACAGGAGATATCGACCCCATGCCCCCCGTGTTTAGACCTGTATCGCCTTCCCCAATACGTTTATAATCTTTTGCAGAAGGAAGCACTTTATACGAATTGCCGTCTGTCAAAACAAAAACAGACAATTCAATCCCGCTTAAAAATTCTTCAACAACCACAACCCGGCTCGCTTCCCCAAATTTAGACTCTGCAATCATCGCCTTTAACTCAGCCTTAGCATCCTCGAGGGTCTCGCAAATCAGTACCCCTTTACCAGCAGCCAAACCATCCGCCTTCAGCACAATAGGCAATTTTTGCGTTTCAAGATACGCCAGCCCCTCGTCCAATGATGTCGCATCAAAGGACCTCGAAGCTGCTGTAGGTACACCATGGCGATCCATAAACTGCTTTGAAAAATCTTTTGAGCCCTCCAACTGAGCACCCTCTTGTTGTGGCCCTATAACGGGGATATGCTTTAAATCTTCCCGGTTTAAGAAGTAATCATGAATACCTTTGACCAAAGGCTCTTCCGGACCTACCAGCACCATGTGCACATTATTTTCCAGAACGAAGGTAGCAAGAGCTGCAAAGTCAGTAACCTTAATATTTACATTCTGACCATACGCACCCGTTCCTGCATTGCCTGGAGCAATAAACAATTGATCTAAACGGGGACTTTTCGACAATTTATAGGCAAAGGCCGATTCACGACCTCCTGAACCGATTATTAGGATATTCATAACACAAAGATATTTTTTTTATGCTAATTTAAGGTATCAGTGGTTTTAAATAAGACTAATATTTAATTTATAAATTGATTAAAGGAAAAATATTTTCTAATTTTCATAAAACATTAGTCATATGTATCCTAAATTACTGCTTTTAATAAATTTCCTGTTATTCGCTTTATTGGCACCGGCTCAGATCGACCAAACGCTACAAAAGCTAGAAACCTACCACGAACAACACGTGAAGGAAAAAATCTATCTACATGTGGATAAAAATGACTATTCGGCAGGAGAAACGATCTGGTTCAAATTATACTGCACCACAGCTCCTTTTAACTATTTGAGCAATATCAGTAAAATAGCCAATGTGGAATTGATCTCACCCACAAATAAAATTATTAAAAGCATCAAAATCCCGGTCACAATCGGCCTCGGCATAGGAGACCTCAACTTGCCGGATACACTGGAAGAAGGCTCCTATCGAATTCGATCATTCACCAGATGGATGCAAAATGACTCGACAGCTAATTTCTATGAGCGAGTCATCCCTGTCACAAATGGCCGATCGGATAATGTCATGACGAAAAGTAGCCTCATTAAAAACGGAACTGAAAATATCTTCCAGATCAATCTCAAAACTATCCAAGGAGCCCCCCTAATCAATAACAGCATTAGTTATACCCTAAAACAGGATAATAACAAAGAAAAATCTGGGCGATTAAAATCAAATGAAAATGGAACAATAGCACTGGAATTGAAAGATGACTTTAAGGGAGGAACGCTATCGTTGCAATTTCTTTCTCTAGACAAAAGACGTGTGTTAAAAAGTTTTATTATCCCTGACCCAAACAGCCAAAATAGCCTACAGATTTTTCCCGAAAGCGGTGATTTTGTCAATAACATCTTATGTAAAACAGGCTTCAAAACACTCACACCTACAGGCTTAGGAAAAAAGGCAAAAATAACCGTAAAGGAGGAAAATCAAACTTCCATTGCCGAATTTGAAACCAATTCATTAGGAATGGGAAGTACCCCCCTTCTGTTGCAGACAGGGAAAAAATACATAGCAACAGCATTTTTTGAAGACGGCTCTTCAACGAGCACTTCATTGCCCGCTGTATTGAACTCGGGGTATGTGCTAACGGTAAATTCAGCACTAAAGGATAAGATTGCTGCCCAGTTCTCAGCGACTGATGATTTAGTCAATGGCCAAGAAATTTATTTAGTCGCGCAATACAATGGTCTTGTCTTCCATGCTGCCAAACAAAAATTCAATGCAGCAGAGGTCTTGTTTAATATTCCGAAGAAAAACCTTCCCTCCGGTGTATTACAATTGACCATTTTGACCGCGCAAATGGCGCCCCTCGCAGAAAGACTTGTCTTTAATTACAATACCGAGTCAACTTTACTGCCTGTTTCAATAGCACTCAATAAATCCAGCTTCACAATCCGTGATAAGGTAATCGCAAACCTCAACGTCCACTACGGCGACCGTGACACGTCAAAAGTTGCCGCACTCTCGGCTTCGGTTGTCAACCTGAGTAAGGTGGATTCTACCACAGACCGCTATTATTCGTCTATTGTCTCTGAACTTTTGCTGAAAGCTGATCTTCGCGGCTTTATCGAACGCCCCAATTATTACTTCGAGGATTTAACCAATATCAAAATTAATGATTTGGACAACCTTATGTTGATCCAAGGCTGGCGTAAATTGGATTGGAAAAGCTATGAAAATACCCCGGCCGCATCGTTTCTTCCGGAAAAAGGACTTACGGTATCCGGAACGGTAAAGAAAACGGCCCGTAAAGCTGTTGTACCAAATGCTAAAGTAACCATTATACCGACAAGCAACATGTTGCTAAGTTTAGATACACTGACCGATAGTAATGGTCGATTTGCTTTTGACGAGCTATTCTTTGCTGATAGTGTCAAGTTTATTGTAACAGGCGATGGTCCCAAGGAGAAAAAAAGAGTGGATATTATCATCGACGATCCGGTTAACCCTTCACTAAATAAAAGTAAAGATCAACCCCTGTTGATTAATGACATCAATACCAATCTGCTTACACAGCTAAAAAATAGTCAACAATTTCTTGGCGAATTGGAAGCAGCGGGCATTATCCAGAAGAGCATTCTATTGGAAGAGGTTCAGGTCAATAGGGTAAGAACAAATAAAGCGGACAAGAACTCCAGAAACCTGAATGGTCCGGGAAACGCCGATCAAGTCATATCCGCCGAAGATCTCTCCGCGTGTACAACACTGGAACAATGCCTTGCGGGACGATTAGTTGGTGTTATGTTTCGAAATGGTGTTCCGTATAGCACAAGGTCCATGGGATTAAATGGTGGGAACCCGATGCAAATTGTCCTTGATGGCATGTATATTGAAGCTGATCAAATTAATATGATTAATGTGGCAGATATTGCAAGTATAGAAGTGCTTCGTAGTATCGGCAATACGGCCATATATGGCATGTATGGCGGCAATGGTGTGATTGTGATAACTAGCAAATCGGGTGATGCGCTTTCTTCATCGTATACCCCTACAGGAATCGTCACAATTGTACCCAAGGGATTACATGTAAACCGAACTTTTTTCAAACCTCAATACGATGTGACAAACAAAAATGAACTACGACGTGATCTAAGAACGACAATCGCCTGGGAACCCAATCTGATTACTTCCAAAGACGGAAAAACACAGTTTGAATTTTTCACATCGGATGAACCGGGGAAATATAAAATAATTGTGGAAGGAATAAGCATGGATGGAAAAATCGCGCACTTCGAATATTTGATAGAGGTAAAACCACAATAGCAGCGCAAACAAATCGTTATATTTAAAACAAGAATATGCAACATATTAAAACCACAATAGACGATCATATTTTAAGTATTTTTCTCGACAGAGGAAAATCTAACGCCATCGACACGCAACTATTGAAGGAACTGATCGATACATTGGAAGCATCCCAACAGAATGAAGCTATCTATGGCACCATATTGATTGGAAAGGAAAACTTCTTCAGCGCAGGACTCGATCTTATCACTTTATTCCAATATGATGAAGAACAAATTAGGGAGTTCTGGAATTTATTCCTAGAAGCGACATCACTTTTAGCTGCCTTTCCAAAACCGCTCGTTGCTGCAATATCAGGCCACAGCCCTGCTGGAGGGTGCGTACTCGCCCTTTGCTGCGATTACCGGATTATGGCCGAAGGTAATTTTGTAATTGGCCTCAATGAAATTCCTGTCGGGCTCATCGTCCCCGAAAGTATATTTGAGCTATATGCTTTTTGGATCGGAAAAAGGACTGCGTATCAGAATTTGCTCGAAGGGAAATTGCTTTCTCCCGTAGAAGCCAAAAATCAGGGCCTTGTAGACGATATTGTTCCGTCAAATATACTCTTCAATACAGCAACAAAAAAAATAAAACAGATCACACAGTTCAACCAAAAAACCTGGACAACATCGAAACTGAACTTCCGAAAGGAAATAATCCTTAAATTGCGCGAGAATAGAGAAGAGACAATCCAGCGTATTCTCGAACAGTGGTGGCTTCCGTCAACACGCTCTATTTTAAAGTCAATCATCGAAAACTTGACTTCAAAGAAGTAATTTAAAACAAAATCATTATGAGAAATGTCTTTTTCTTTATTCTTATTTGTCTCACAGCAGCAACTATCTCCTGTAGAAATAACAAAAAAGAAGATAAAGCTGTAAAAATCATTCAGGATTCAGTTCCTGTGGATACGATACAAAAACGCGATACTCTTGAAAAAGAAGTAAAGAAACAGAACTCAGAAACATTGGAAGAAGTGCTCGAGAAACTTGCAAAGGCTTATTCAGAACAAGATAGCAAAACAATAAATTCGTATATACATCCCAAACTGGGGATTTACATTATCTATCGCCCAGGCGCACTAGACTCTTATGTACATCAAAACAGTTTCAATTTTTCTAAACCCGTACCGGAATACCATGCTTATGAAAAGTTAATATACAAGGGACCATTGAAGTCAGGAAAACTACCTATTTTTGATTGTGGTACGATGAAGTGGGACAAACTCGGATTCTATTATGATAGAAAATCTCGACCTAATGAATTGTCCCAAACGGCAAAGTTCATGAATGAAATTCTTGATGCCAAAATAAATAATACTGAAATGCAGCGACTAAGAAATTTAGAATCCAAAAGTTATAGAGCCATAATGACCTCTAATGAGCACGAAGAACCATTTGTTTTTCATGTGACAAAAGAAGGAGAAAAATGGTTTATTACAGTGATAGACCGCGCCTATGCCGGTTGCGATGCATAATACTTTGTACATTTTAGCCAAACTTAACGATAATGAAAAATTTAGATAAAGACATACAAAAGAAAATCGAAGATTGGTTAACCCCCAGTTATGATGAAAGAACTCGAAAGGAAGTTCAGGATTTAATCGATAGTAATGAGGAGACAGAACTTACCGATTCTTTTTACAAAGATCTGGAGTTTGGAACCGGAGGCTTGAGGGGCATTATGGGCGTAGGCTCCAATCGGATGAATAAGTACACGATTGGTAAAGCAACGCAGGGCCTGTCCAACTACCTTAAAAAACAGTTCCCAGACCAGGAGATCAAGGTAGCGGTATCTTATGACAGCCGTAATAATTCACAGGCTTTTGGGCAGCTCGTTGCCAACGTGTTTGCAGCCAACGGCATCAAAGTGCATCTGTTCACGTCTTTACGACCAACCCCCATGTTGTCCTTTGCCATCCGTCATTTTGGCTGTCAGAGCGGTGTTATGCTAACGGCTTCGCACAATCCAAAGGAATACAATGGTTATAAGGCCTACTGGAATGACGGCTGCCAGCTGACTGCCCCGCACGACAAAAATGTAATCGAGGAAGTAAACGCAATCCGTTCAGTCGATGATATCAAATTTGACGGAAATACACAAAATATCATTCCCGTCGGGGAAGAAATCGACCAGATCTACATCGACGCCAATAAAAAACTAAGCATTCATCCTGAAGCTGTATTAGCGCAAAAAGACTTAAAAATTGTTTTCTCTCCGATACACGGCACCGGCATTACCATTGTTCCTAAAATGCTAGCAGCCTGGGGCTTTGAAAATGTGTCCGTTGTTTCTGAGCAGGCTACTCCTGATGGCAACTTTCCAACGGTAATTTATCCGAATCCCGAAGAGGAAGATGCCATGGCCTTAGCCAAGAAAAAAGGGGAAGAAATTGATGCTGATCTTGTATTGGCAACAGACCCGGATGCTGACCGTGTAGGAATTGCCGTAAAAAATAACAAGGGACAGTTTCAGCTGCTCAATGGTAATCAGATCGGTAGTTTATTGATCTACTACGTCCTTAGTGCTAAAAGTGATCTTAAGCAGCTGGGATCTAATCCATATATCGTCAAAACGATTGTAACAACAAATCTGGAGGCAGACATTGCAGAACATTTTGGCGTGCCCTGTTATGAAACGCTCACTGGTTTTAAATATATTGGCGAACTGATGACCAAATTAGGCGATTCAGCACACTATCTGGCCGGCGGGGAAGAAAGCTATGGTTACCTTGTCGGTGATCTTGTGAGAGACAAGGATGCACCAAATGCCTGTGCTTTTCTGGCCGAGATGACCGCCTATTTCAAATCAAAAGGCAAAACAGTCTATGAGGTGCTCATGGATATCTACAAAGAATTTGGCTGCTACCAGGAAAAACTGATTTCTTTGACAAAAAAAGGAAAAGCTGGAGCCGAGGAAATTCAGGCTATGATGTCGGGGCTGCGCGCTAATTTACCGACTAGCCTTGGAGGTGTTCAGGTCAAGGAGATCCGTGATTATCAACTTTCCCAAACCACTGATATGCGTACCGGCGAGAAAACGGCGATCTCATTGCCTAAATCGGATGTGCTGCAGTTCATAACAGTCGCGGGTGATGTCATTTCGGCACGCCCATCGGGGACTGAGCCTAAAATCAAATTTTATTGTTCTGTAAAAGAAAGCTTAAAGGACACCGCAGACTATGCCGATGTACAAAAAGCTTTAGAAGAGAAGGTCGACCGTATGATGAAAGATATTGTAAACTAATGGAAAAGTGGAAGCTATTATCTTCTGAATATATCTGTAAAGAACCTTGGGCGACGTTGCGAAGAGATGCATGTGAGCTCCCTGATGGAAGAATCAACGACCATTATTATGTACTGGAATACCCCGATTGGGTAAACATGGTCGGAATTACTGAGGAGAATGAGCTCTTGGTCATTAAACAGTACCGACACGGAGCAGGCATCATTTCGTTGGAGATTCCAGCGGGCACTACAGAGCCGGAAGAAGACCCCAGGAATGCAGCTGTGCGTGAGATGCTTGAAGAAACAGGCTATGCATTTGACCAGATTGAAGAGATCGCCACGCTTTATGCCAACCCCGCAACGAGTGGCAATATTACCTATACCTATCTGATGACAGGAGGTAAAAAAGTTCAGGAACAGGCATTGGATGAACACGAAGAAATCGATGTTTACCTTATCCCGCTTGAAGAAGCAAAAGAAATGCTGCTGGACAATAAATTCAGTCAAGCATTACACGCTAGTGCTTTATTCTACGCTTTCAATAAATTAGGCTTGTTATAAAACAAGCCTAATTTTATTCTGTTTTTTTCGTTCATACTTTAATTTTCACTAGCCTTTTGATTTTTGTACCTTTGCATCATGGCAAGAGAAATTTTTGAAACTAAGCGAAAAGCCTTGAAAATAAATCTAAACCCAGAGATTTATGGTACTTTCGCAGAGATCGGTGCTGGACAGGAAGTCGCACGCAACTTTTTCAACGCAGGCGCCGCTTCAGGCACAATTGCTAAGACAATGTCAGCTTACGATATGGCATTTAGTGACGCAATTTATGGTGAGGAAGCGGATGGCCGATATGTCAGCAGAACGCGTGTAAAAAAAATGCTCTCCCATGAGTTCAATCTTCTTACACAAAGGCTTCATGGCGATAAATACTGTAACAAAAAGTTCTTTGCCTTTGCAGATACCGTAACAACACTCAATTTCACGAAGACAAATGAACCTCACGGTTGGATCGGACTTCGCTTCCAACATGAAGTTGGAGGTCCTACGAATGATATCATTGTCCATGTCAGACTGCTAGACAGCGACAACCAATTGCAACAAAAAGTTTTAGGCATTATTGGTGTCAATCTATTATTTGCTGCTTATTATTACGCAGAGAATGTGCAGACGATGATTGAATCATTAGTTGACAATCTTTCTGTTGGATCTGTAGAAATTGACCTGGTTAAACTCAACGGCCCACTCTTTGAAAATGTCAACCAACGTCTCATCAATTTATATCTGATTGCAAAAGGGTTTGCCAAAGCTGCAATATTTCAACCAGATGGCAAAGCAGTACAAATCAAAGATTACCTGTACAAAAAGAACATTATTTTACTCCGTACCAAATACCGTCAAAAATCACTTCCAAACTTTGATCTATTCAATCTTGCCGTTGAACAGTTCAAAAAAAATACCGGCGCAACAGACACCGATACTATTGTATTAATTGAGGTACTGATGGGAAATGTTTTGGAAGATACACATGAAATTACAGATGAAGATCTGCAAGAATTTGCATCTAGGGCGGATGAATTATGTGCTACAGGAAACAATATTATCGTCAGCAACTTTAGAAGAAACAATCACTTGGCAGAGTTTATAAGTAACTTTAAACCCAAAAATATCGGTATTGCAACAAACGTTTACAATTTAAAGAATATTTTCAATTCCGATAATTATAATAAAGAACTATACACCAATGAACTTCTTTCCTATATTTCAGGAATGTTCAATAAAAATGTGAAACTCTACGCCTATCCTTACCTCCTTAAAAAAGAAAATAAGATTATTACCACGCATAATATGCCAGTTTCTGAAGAAGCGAAACCGCTTTTTGAATTTTTAATTAAAAATGGATACATCATTGATATTGAAAATTACGATGAGAAATTTGTAAAAACCGTATAATAAGTGTTCTGCTAATTACAAGTTATAAAATAGCCCAATTGAATAAATTGGGCTATTTTATTTTGAACCTTCATGACGCTAATAAATGTATCATTGGAGGACAACAACGGACAAAGTAGATAATAGCAACATCATTCGGTCCGATTTTATACAAATGGCTGCTCTCTGAGCTAAAAGTCAGAAAAATGCATAGGCACAGCCTATAAGAATTTTTTATAGATGGAATAAAGGATTTTAAGATCATTATCACCCAAAAACGCCGTATTTACATCCTGCTGGACATAGTGAATCTTAAATGCTTTAATTGCTGCATCGACATTGCTCACATCGTATCCGATGATACGTAATGCCATTTTTGGATTAAAGTCTGCTGGTGGCGTCTCTAAATAGTCTTCATACCAAAAACCGAAGCCTTGATCGGCCAACTTTTTCCATGGGAAACGCGATGGATCGTTTTTCCGAGTTGGTGCTAGATCCATATGTCCTATGAAATTGGCCTGCGGAATTCTGTAGGTTGTCTTTAAATAAGTCAACAACTGCGTCAAGGCATTTATCTGTGCGTCAGTCCAAGGATCAGTGGTCCCATTATTGTCCAGCTCAATGCCAATAGAAGAAGAATTAAGATCTGTATCGTTGCCCCATTTTCCTAATCCAGCATGATGCGCACGAAAGAGATCATTGACCATCTGCACTACTTTTCCATCTCTACCGACCACATAATGGGAACTTACGCCTGCTTTCGCGGAATGAAATGTGCGGACGGTCTGCCCTAATGAATCCTGAGCTGTATGATGAATAACGACAAAATTGGGTTTACGGATACCAAAATTAATCGATGCAATCCATTGTTGATCTTTGACATTCACCTTCTCCAATTGACCGGTTACAGGCGATTGTTTGTACAGCTTTGAAAACTCCTTTGCCTGCTTCTTATATACCTTTTCAGTCTTCGCATATTTTCCTCCTGCACAGGAAGCCAAGAATACTGCCGTGACACAAAAATTTAGGGATAACTTTAGTATGTTCATATTGAAATGTTTCAGCACAAACTAAGACAAATTTGCGAACAAAACCAAATTTATTCCCCTTATCCAGTTGCACTGCAGACGCACAACATCTTATTTTATTCTCCTTCTCCTTCTCCTTCTCCTTCTTCTCCTCCTGAGGAACAAAAATGGTTGCTTGTTGTAAAAAGTTAAGGCTGTTATTTGAGCTTACATATCAAATGACATAAAAAAAGGCAGTCCAACAAAATTTTGGACTGCCCTTTTTCTATAGTATCCGAAATTATGCTTCGGCGTACTCTTCAATGGAGGGACACGAACAGATCAATGTACGGTCACCTTGAGAATCGTTTACACGTCCCACTGAAGGCCAGAATTTACGTTCTCTTACATACTCCAACGGATATGCAGCTGTTTGACGACTGTAAGGTCTATCCCACTCATCTGCCGTTACAACCGAAGCGGTATGTGGTGCATGTTTCAGTACATTATTCGCTCGGTCTACCGCCCCGGTTTCAACCGCAGCGATCTCTTCACGAATAGCAACTAAGGCGTCACAGAAACGATCCAATTCAGCTTTAGACTCTGACTCGGTAGGTTCAACCATCAATGTTCCCGCAACAGGGAAAGAAACGGTCGGTGCGTGGAAACCATAGTCCATCAAACGTTTTGCAATATCTGCAACCTCAATACCAAAGTTTTTAAACCCACGACAATCTAAGATCATTTCGTGTGCGCAACGTCCATTTTTACCCGAATAAAGTACTGGATAGGCGTTTTCCAAACGTGCTTTGATATAGTTAGCGTTTAATATCGCGGTTCTAGTTGCATTTGTGAGACCTTCGCCCCCCATCATGGAGATGTAAGCATGCGAAATAAGTAAGATCGAAGCCGAACCAAATGGGGCTGCCGAAACAGCAGAGATACCTTCTTCACCGGAAGTAGAAACCACTTCGTGGTTAGGCAAGAAAGGAACCAGATGTTTTGCAACACCAATAGGTCCCATACCTGGGCCGCCACCTCCGTGAGGGATACAGAATGTTTTATGGAGGTTTAAGTGACAAACATCGGCCCCAATATGACCTGGGCTTGTCAATCCAACCTGTGCATTCATGTTGGCTCCATCCATATAAACCTGTCCACCATTGGCATGCACAATTTCACAGACTTCAATAATAGACTCTTCAAATACACCGTGTGTAGATGGGTAAGTTACCATCAGTGAATTCAAGTTTGCAGCGTGTTCAGTTGCTTTCGCTCTTAAATCTGATATATCAATATTTCCAAATTCATCACATTTTACGACAACCACTTTCAAGCCTGCCATAGAAGCAGACGCAGGGTTCGTTCCGTGCGCTGAAGCAGGGATCAAACAGATATTACGTCCGTGATCACCGCGGCTCTCATGGTAAGCGCGAATAACCATCAAACCTGCATACTCCCCTTGCGCTCCTGAGTTTGGTTGGAAACTCATCTTCGCAAAACCTGTAATCTCAGCTAACCAATCATTCAATTCGCCAATCATTTGCATATATCCAGAAGTTTGATCTGCTGGAGCAAATGGGTGCAAACCACCGAATCTAGCCCAAGTAACGGGTACCATTTCCGCTGTAGCATTTAATTTCATGGTACATGAACCCAAAGGAATCATCGAATGACAAAGTGATAAATCTTTTGCTTCCAACGATTTGATGTACCGTAACATCTCGTGTTCAGAGTGATAGCTATTAAAGTTTGGATGGGTTAAGTAGGCGGAAGTACGTACTAGATCGGCAGGGATTGAAGAACCTAAGTTTTCTTCCAATGTATCGAAATCGACATCATTCAATGTTTTACCTTGAATTTTAGCAAATACTTTGACGATCGTTTTAATATCTTCATAAGTCGTTGTTTCGTCGATAGCAATTGAAACTTCTGGACCATTATAATAAAAGTTCAATTCATTGTTTAACGCTTCTGACTTCAGTGCACCTGCATGAGCACCTAAGTCTACCCGTAATGTATCAAAATAAGCTGTATTCATTTGGCTATAGCCCAATGATTGTAACGCTTGATCCAACAGATTGGCCAACGCATTGATGCGTGATGCTATATTTTTAATTCCTTGAGGTCCATGATACACGGCATAAAAAGAAGCCATAATGGCCAAAAGGGCTTGTGCAGTACAAATATTTGACGATGCTTTATCGCGGCGAATGTGCTGTTCACGCGTCTGTAAAGCCATACGCAACGCATATTTGCCATTCGAATCGGAAGTAACACCGATAATACGACCAGGGATGTTACGTTTAAAGCTGTCGCGTGTTGCAAAATAGGCTGCGTGAGGACCACCAAATCCCATCGGCACACCAAAGCGCTGCGAATTACCAACAACAACATCTGCTCCCCATTCTCCCGGAGGCGTCAATAAGGCTAAACTCATCAAATCAGCCGCCGCACACACGGTAATGTCTTTACTGTGAGCTGATGCTGTAAACGACTTATAATCAACAATGGAACCGTCAGCTGCAGGATATTGAACAAATACGGCAAATACATCATCTGTCAATTCTGATTCAGCAATAGCCGCAATTTTCAGCTCGATACCAAAAGACAACGCACGGGTCTTCAATACATCGACCGTCTGCGTGTAGGCATTATCAGAAACCAAGAATACATTTGCATCTTTATTTTTCCGGGCTGAATACAGCATAAACATAGCTTCAGCTGCAGCTGTTGCTTCATCTAACAAAGATGCGTTTGCTATTTCTAAACCAGTGAAATCACAAATTACAGTCTGGAAATTCAACAATGCTTGCAACCTACCTTGTGCAATCTCCGCCTGATAAGGAGTATACTGCGTATACCATCCCGGGTTTTCAAATACATTTCGTTGAATTACGCCCGGAAGGATTACATCGTAATAACCTTGACCAATAAAAGATTTAAAAACTTTATTTTTCTCAGCGATTTCCGCAATACGCTTTAAATAGGCGACCTCAGACAATGCTTTAGGAAGATTTAAAGGTTTTGGAGCACGAATTTGAGAAGGGACCGTTTGGTCAATAAGTTGGTCAATTGACGAAACGCCTAATTTGGCCAACATTTCATTCGCTTCAACTGGACTTGGGCCATTGTGGCGATTTTCGAATTTTTCTTGGAAGTGTATATTGCTCATGTGTGCAAAAAGTTAACGCTTATAGATGATAGTTAGCGACATAATAATTAGGCAATTAACTCTCTTATAAACAGTCGTTTTTTGGATGAGCAAAGATAGCAAAATAAATGACTGAAAACGAAGCAAAAAAGTGGATAAAAAGTCAGTTTTACTCGACTATTAAAATGCAATCGATTGTGTTTAATACGTTATTTTTAGAATAAACACAACAATAAAGATTGATCATTATAAATATAACAAACAACCGACCGATCACTTGCTACAATTTTAAAAAAAGTGCTATTATCTGCTGCAATCTCCATGAATTTTTTCCTCTACATTCCTATTCTTTTTTGCAATGCCAATGAATTTTCAATAAATTAGTATATGTACCAATTGTAAAGTGGCTTGGAAATAACGATAGGTAATTTTTGCCAAGAAATCCTGATATCTACGACGTATTGCGTTATCAAGAAATCTTAACAAAGAAACCATTATCCAGCGAGGGAAGCCCCTCTTTTGACAAATGATAAATAATCAAAAAAAATGAATATCATTTCTATTTAACAATTATAAACAGCGAAGTAACGATTATAAATCATGAGAAAACAGGTAACAGACAGCGTCCTTTTGGTAAGGCCCTCTGTCTTCCGCAAAAATGAACAGACTACAGTCAACAATTTCTTCCAAAGGGATATTGAAAATCTCAGCATCGAAGAGGTCAATAAAGAAGCCCAAGGAGAGTTTGATGCGCTAGTAAATGAGTTGAAGTCACACGGCATATTAGTGACAGTCATTCAGGACGACGAAAAATCAGAAAGTCCCGACAGTATCTTTCCCAACAATATTGTATCCTTTCATCAGGATGGAAAAATAATCTTCTATCCCATGTTCGCTCCAAATCGCCGAAAAGAACATTTATTGGATTTCGAAGGTCCATTGAAACAGAACGGTTATTATGTAAAACTGACCAAAGATTTGAGTGATGCCGAAAACAATAAACAATATTTGGAAGGTACCGGCGCACTTGTCCTCGACCGAGCCAACCGTGTAGCCTACTGCGCTTTGTCAGAAAGGGCAGATCGCGATATGCTCGATGAATATTGCCGGACCGAAAACTATACACCGGTTGTATTCCATGCTTTTCAAACGGTCAATGGACAGCGCAGACCGATCTATCACACCAATGTAGTGCTCGCGGTAGGTGAAGATTTTGCCATCTTATGTCCACAGGCAATTGACGATCCGTCTGAACTAAACACCCTCTTGAAGAGTTTAAAAGACACAGGCAAGGAGATTATCGAGATCAATGAAAACCAGCTTGAATCTTTTGCGGCAAACTGCCTCCAGGTGAGAAATAAATATGGGAATCGCTTTATTGTCCTGAGCAATCAGGCATTATCCTCACTGACGTTGTACCAAACCGCGCAGTTAGAGAAGCATGGTAAAATTATTCACCAGGATCTCCACGTGATCGAAACATGTGGTGGCGGAAGTGTACGCCACATGATGGCCGAAGTTTTTCTTCCAAAAGAAAAAGTCCTGAGCTAGCCCTCGAGCATAATGATGCACCAAGGCAAATCGTTTTAAGTAATCCCTTGTTGCCTGATCAGGATTATTTAATAAACAAATAAAACGCCCCTTAGGAGCAATCAGCGGCCCCTAGGTGCGTTTTATTTTTAAAACATAGTGTTCCCTATTTTTCATTCTTTTAGAACGAATACCTTAATCCCAATTGGAATTGATACGGGTTACCCGAAGGTGATACGATACCAGAGTTGTTTACATTATAATTAAACTGTTGCTTCGTAACGTCAAAAGGAATCAATTTCTCTCCGGCGGCGTCCTTTCCGCCCAAAGCATATAGATTTTGATTACCCAAAGACTCATTGACGCCCCAAGTCTTTTTGAATAAATTGGCAACGTTGAAAAGATCGCCCGATATCTCCAATGCGTGGTTTTTATATAAACTGAATTTTTTCGCAATTCTCAGGTCAATTAAACCGTAAAAACCATTTACGCCACCATTACGTTCGGCTATTTTTCCTTCATATTTTTTGATATAATCTTTAAGGCTTTGACTCGCTTCTGGATTATTCAACAAATTATTCAGCCCTGTAATCAACTGTTTTGACGTATTGGGACTGTTGGGATCAAAGAGAAAGGCCAGATCATTGTCTCCCGCCACAAAGTCTCCATTGATATTTCCTCCGGCCAATAAACTATATCGTGTACCACCAATACCTGAGTAACGTACCCCCACACTAACGCCATAGAATGTTGGCAAGGTACCATAGATTACAATCTTGTTGCGGAACTGATTATTCGAATAACTCATCTTGCTCAGATCGCGCGGATCGTCTTTCACAGCCAACGATAAGGTCGCTGTATTCGCCACGTTTCCGTTGAAAGAAGTATTGTCTTTGGCATCATTCCAGGTATAGCTCACGGATATAGATCCATCTTTGAAATATTGATAACTTGCATCCAATACAACCGCAAACTGATTCACTTTTCCTTCAGAGTTTAATTCCAGTACACGTCCGAATTTATTGGAAATCCGTCCTTTTTTCCAATCCGGTGCTCCGTCAACAATCGATGCTGCGGGAACAAACACACCACGATTATCTTCATTCGTCAATCTGAAAAACGGATCCTGAACCATGTTACGATCCACATACATGTAGTTGTTACGCCCTAAATTCATATACCCTGAAAGACTCGCTTTCAACTTTTCAGTAAAGAAATGTGTATAAGATACATTGGCCTTGTATACTACTGGAATTTTAGCATCAGGTCCATAGGTATTGATCGTAGGCACCTGAAATTGTGCTAAGGTTGGTGTTTTTGACGGATCTTTTCTATACCCCACAAAATCAGGTGCGGGCACATCACTTCCACGAACATCCACCGTCGCAAAATGCTTCCCATCGAAAGTCAAATTGTTGATGGTCATATAATTGTTAATATCAGACGCGAAGACACCTGCTCCTACCCGGAAAAAGTCCTTTCGCTCTTCATTAACATCCCAAGTCATCTGGAAACGAGGCTGTACCACAAAGGATTTTAACTTATGATCTGTACGAATACCCACTTCTTTCAGCAATTCTTCGTTTAGTGGAGAAGTCGGATAATGTCCGTAATCCAACCTTAGGCCAGCAACTAGATCCAATCCCTGCGCCAACTTCGTTTGTAATTGCCCATATACACCGGCATTAAATATCTTACCGGCCACAGCTGGGTCACTTACCAAAGGAACCTCACGATAGTAAGCATATGGCTTCATGTCGTCAAAGTTTTGCATGGCCGTCTTTCCATCACTCGGTCTAAAGTGAAAGCGACCATTAACCTCACTTCCATAAATGGAGTTTGCATGGGTATACATCAAATCGACACCGAAGGTATAATTGATATTGTCGGTACTATAATAAATATTATCAACGAGCTGAAATACATTGTTTTTAAATGATTCCTGCGCAAAACGATGTCCACCCAATTGCAATGTGGTCTTTTTATCTTCTCCAGCTACTTTTGAGACTGCATCTTCTACAATTGCACGGGGAATATTTTGACTTGGTAAAAGATCTCCCGGACTACTTTTCTGATATGTATAGAGATGCTGTACTTTCAATTCATTAGTTACCTTAGGGGAAATGGTCGTACGCAAAGTTGCCAATAGACTATTATCAATGTTTTTGTCATTCCCATAAGACTCATACAAGGTTATTGGTTTATTATCCTGCAAGCCCAACTTATTGTTGTCACTTGTGAAGTTATTTCGGACCGTCAATAGGTTATTTTCATTGATCTGCCAGTCAATTCGTCCAAAAATCGCATCAGACCCTCGCTTCTTATCAAATGCGCCGTATTGACGCTCATTCCCCAATCCGTATTTTTTACGTCCCATAGAGACAAACTCATCCAAGGTCGAGTTTGTCACATTAAATCTCTTCTCATCGGCTTCAGAATTGATATCGGCAATAATCAAGGGGCGGGCATCGCGCTGATGATCCCAAGCTACAAAATAATGCAATTTGTCTTTAATGATCGGACCGCCTAATGTAAACCCATATTGATACGTTGAAAAATCATTACTCCGTTTATTCCCTCTAATATCGTATGGACTGGATAACCAATCCGCCCTCGAATAAAGCCATGCACTTCCGTGCGTTTGATTTGTCCCCTGTTTAGTCACCGCACTCACTGTTCCCCCTCCAGCTCTTCCATAAGTCACATCATACTGATTGGTAACCACTTTAAATTCACGAACGGCTTCTATTGAAATGGAGAAAGGAGCGCCACTACGGCTGGTTGTCGAACCTGCAGAAGTCGGATTTTTGGCATTCATACCATCAATGGTAAAATTGGTAGATGACCCCAGCTGGCCTCCTATATTATCTCCCTTGCTTAAAGGAGATAGATCCATCAACGAAGTAAAATTGCGACCGTTGACAGGCAATTTCGCTATATCTTTTGCTGTAACCGCGGTAGCAGCACCTAGGTTCTCGATTTTATTCTTTAGCGTACTTATTCCTGTTAATTCAACCGTTTCTAATACATTTGACGTATTTTGGATAGGAATGATCAGGCGGACAATATCGCCTTGATTTAAATTAAATCCCGAACGAACCTGTTCCCCATATCCTATATAAGTGACTTTAATTGTATATGGACCACCTAAAGGTAATTCCTTAAAGTTGAAATCGCCATTTGCATTGGTGGATGTCTTCGTTGTAAAGCCTGTTGATTCATTACGCACTTCAATTGAAGCACCATGAACCCCTTTGTTGTGCTCGTCTGTGATCTTTCCGGAAAACCCTGCTTGCGTCGTTTGGGCATAAAGACCGGTCCCAAGCGCAACAGCACAAGTTGTGAGTAGAAATTCTTTCATTTAGTTGTTGATTTTTATAATGAAAGCAAAACTAAACTGAAACTATTAACAGAAACTAAACGAAATATTATGAAATTATAAACAAAACATTTTAAAGGATGTATACCTAGAATGCAATCAGTTTTCCAACAAATAAAGTGCTATCGGAACGTGCAGTAAAACCTTCCTTATCACGCAAATACCAACAGAAATTAAATGGAAGGTTCTTTGTCGCCAATAACATAAAAACACTTCAGAAAAAAGTCAGCCGAAGCTGACTTCCTAATACAAAATCGTAAACTTAAAATCCAAAGGATTAAAATATTTGTAAAGATCCTTAAAGAGGTTATCACCATGTTTAATGTAAAGTAAAGCGAAATTCTCAGATCTTTCCTGCAGTCCTCCGCCCGGAAAGAGTTTTTCCTTAACATGATCGATGTCGGTTAAAGCATGTTGGTGATTTCGTTTCTCGGCTTTCAACAGTTTTTTTTCTAAATTATTGATCGCTTTTTTTAACCGTGCTTTTACCGCCTCTGTACTCGGTCCTAAACTTGGATCAATTTTATGGGTTCGCAACTTTATCTTACCAAAAATGGCATTCAGCTCCATCCATTCGTCATTGAGATTCAGACGTTCTTTGGTATGGCGCCGTACATATTCCTTCTTCAGCACATCTGCTGAACGAAAGATACTCTTAAACGTAAGATCAACGCGAAATAATTTAGCCGCTATTTTATCGTCTGTTATCATCGCAGAATTGCGTGGTATCAAAATTGGAAAATCGATCTGATATTGGTCAAAGTTAGACTTTAATTGCATCCAATAGACCATTTCGGCCCCACCGCCAATGTAAGCAAGATTAGGAAGTATAATTTCTTGATACATCGGCCGCATAACCACATTGGGACTGAAACGCTCGGGATAATGCTCGATTTCCTGCTCCAGCTCCGCCTTTGTAAAATAAATATTCTGATGCAATACTTCGTATCGACCGTCAGCAGTTAGCACTAGGCGTTCTCTAAATTCATCCGTTAAATAAAAGAAATTAATTTCACGTGCATGTACTTGAGTAGAAAAACCTTGTGACTCCAACTCCTCCGATCGAGAAGTTATTGCCTTAAAGCTATTTTCAGAGAAGATATCTTCCTTAATAATCGGCTTAAACAGTTCCTTCAATTCCCGATCATCCGCATCAATAATCAAAAGACCGTATGACTTAAACAGCTCATTGACCATATATCGGGTTGCATCTGCTAAACGATTGTGGTTTAGGTAGGCTTCTTCCACAATGCGTGTAAGCCGAGTAGAGTTTTCTGAAAGCCCTAAAATATTTGTATACTGCTTCACGGCGTCAACAATCGTCGTTGTATCCATTCTTCCGGTAGCAGAAACAGCCGGGGTATCCCAACTGATTTTCTTCCCAAAGACTTTGGTATGATTGATTTCTTCAAAATCATGATCTTCAGTCGCCATCCAATAGACTGGAATAAAATTTTTATCGGGATGTTTCTCCTTCAAATCTTCTGACAAACGTATCGCTGTCATGATTTTAAAAATGAAATACAAGGGTCCAGTAAAAATATTGAGCTGATGCCCCGTAGTGATCGTATAGGAATTCTGGTCGAGCAACAGTTCTATATTGGCAGCCACATTAGGAGAATTCTCTAATAGCTCGCCATATTGCTTTTGAAGGCGTTCAACGAGAATCTTCCTGTATTCAAATGGCCTCTTTTCGTCCAGTTGCTTTTCAAAACCAGCCCAGGTAGGCCAATTTCCAACAAAAGGTTTTAATGTTTCATCATGTGCTAAATAAGCCAATAAAGTCTTGGAGAAACTATTTGTTTCACTATATTCAATATAAGTTGCCTTCATCTGCAAATTGTGTTAATCTTTTGTTATTGTCAATCGATAAAGAAAATCTCCTAAAGTAACCTGAAATAGCAGGTTCTCTTTATCGTCCCAATAGTGCCAACAGGCTGTCATGACCCTGATTTTAAACAGCTATATAGCGTTTTAAATCGGGATTGTATGCGTACAAATGTATCGAGTTTGCCCCGACAAAATACTGAATTTTCACAAAAAGCCTGTGCTGCTTTTAAATTATATCATTTTACTGACAATTGCCGTGAAAAACAAATGGGTCTCCCTTTTATTCAAAGGAGACCCATTTGTTTTAATATCAAATATAAGCTAATAAAACTATTTCCTTACAATCTGCCCATATAGATCGAAATCTTCGGCACGGTCAATTTTTACCTGAACAAAATCACCAATACGTGCATAAGAATCTGCAGCAGGAATCAAGACCTCATTGTCAACCTCTGGGGAGTCGTATTCTGTGCGGCCAATAAAGTAATCACCATCTATACGATCAACCAGCACTTTATAGGTATGACCAACCTTAGACTGATTGATATCATACGAAATCCCTTGCTGCAACTCCATAATCGCTTCGACACGCTCCTCTTTTACTTCCTGAGGTACATTATCCTCCAAAGTATGTGCGTGTGTTTTTTCTTCGTGAGAATAAGTAAAACAACCTAACCTGTCAAAACGAGTCTCTTCAACCCAGTCTAACATCTCCTGAAAGTCCTGTTCAGTTTCACCTGGATAACCACAAATTAATGTTGTACGCAAGGCGATATCCGGAACTTTGTCACGTATTGCATGGACAAGATCAATCTGCTTCTGTTTTGTTGTACCTCTGCGCATAGACTTCAACATCGGATCAGATATATGTTGCAGTGGCATATCTAAGTAATTACAGATATTTGAACGTTCATTCATGGCGTCCAAAATATCCATTGGAAACCCCGAAGGATAGGCATACTGCAGTCGGATCCATTCGATACCATCGACATCAGATAAATGACGCATGAGATCAGAAAGATTACGCTTTCCATAGATGTCGAGGCCATAATAAGTTAGATCCTGCGCTATTAAAATCAATTCTTTGGTACCGTTCGAAGCAAGGAATTTAGCTTCTTTCACAAGATCTTCAATGGATTTGGAAACATGCTTACCACGCATTAAAGGAATTGCGCAGAAAGAACATGGGCGATTACACCCCTCGGCAATTTTAAAATAAGAAAAATGAGAAGGTGTTGTCAATAGTCGCTCACCGAGCAATTCGTGCCGATAATCGGCACCAATGGACGTCAATAGATCCGGCAAATCGTTCGTACCGAAAAAAGCATCAACATTGGGGATTTCAGACTGCAACTCTGGTTTATACCGTTCTGAAAGACAGCCAGTAACGATCACTTTATTGATTTTTCCCTGTTCTTTTAGATCTGAATATTGCAAGATGGCATCAATTGATTCCTGTTTCGCATTATCAATAAAACCGCAGGTATTGATCACGACAATATCATTCGCCTGTATATTGGATGCTTCATGAACAACTTCCATCTGATTGCCTTTCAACTGGCCCATCAGAACTTCACTATCGTGAATATTTTTCGAACAGCCCAAAGTCACCACGTTGACACGTGGTTTATCGATCAAAGGCGCTGGTTTCGCGTATTTTGTCTTCATATGATTAGAAGGCAGACTCTATTTAAAAAGGGAGTCTACAAATTCCTTTTTGTTAAACAACTGAAGATCACCAATTTTCTCTCCTACACCAATATATTTCACGGGGATCTTAAATTGATCGGATATACCGATAACTACACCACCCTTAGCTGTTCCATCGAGCTTCGTTAATGCTAAGGCATTCACATCTGTTGCCTGCGTAAATTGTGTACACTGCTCAATGGCATTTTGTCCTGTCGACGCATCCAAAACCAATAAGATTTCATGTGGAGCCCCCGGAACAACCTTTTGCATAACATTTTTGATCTTAGTCAGCTCATTCATTAAGCCAACCTTATTGTGCAACCGCCCTGCCGTATCTATGATACAGACATCTTCACCATTAGCGACAGCGGATTTTACGGTATCATAAGCCACTGAAGCGGGGTCTGAACCCATGGCTTGAGCGACAACACGAACGCCAACACGCTCGCCCCATAATTTAAGTTGATCAACGGCTGCAGCACGAAAGGTATCCGCAGCACCCAATACAACTTTGCTGCCAGCTTGCTTCAGCTGATGAGCCAGTTTGCCAATAGTTGTTGTTTTACCAACCCCATTAACACCCACAACCATAATAACATAGGGCTTATGCTCACCATAATTGAAATGTTCGAAATCAGCGCTATTGTTTTCTGCCAGTAACGTTTGAATTTCCTCCTTCAAGAGATTATTTAGCTCCGAAGTGGAAACGTACTTATCTCGGGCAACACGGGCTTGTATGCGATCAATGATTTTTAAAGTCGTCGTAACCCCCACATCAGAAGTAACCAAAACTTCTTCCAGATTATCCAATACATCGTCATCCACAGTTGACTTACCAACTACAGCTTTTGTAATCTTGGATAGAAAGCCTTCTTTTGTTTTTTCCAAACCCTTATCTAAGGCCTGTTCTTCTTCTTGTGTTTGTGGTTTTTTCTTAAAAAAATCAAATAATCCCATGGAATGTGTAGTGAAAATTGATGTCCAAATATAAACAAATGTCCTCAACAAAAAAAGCCCTTTCGGTAGGATACCAAAACGGCTATTTTTATCGAATTCTTTTTAAAGAAAAACTTTAAAAAAGGAAAATACTACTCGTTATTTTTGAGCTGCTGCAACTACGTCTTTCACTTTATCGTTGTGAACCATACCTTCTTTGAAAGTATACGCGCCAGTTTTTGCAGATTTAGTAGTAATAATAACCTTTGTAAATTCTTTACCGCCACCTTTTTGTAACGATGCAACTGCTTTCTTTGCCATGGTATATTAATATTTTACTTAGCATCTCTTTCAAGTGCCAAGATATGTGACTTACTTAATTTCTTTATGAACAGTAACTTTTCTCAATACTGGGTTGAATTTTTTCAACTCTAAACGCTCAGTTGTGTTCTTTTTGTTTTTAGTAGTGATGTAACGAGACATTCCCGGAAGACCACTTTCTTTGTGTTCAGTACATTCTAAGATAACTTGTACTCTATTTCCTTTTTTAGCCATTGTTTTACTTTATTTTGAATCCTATTAGGATTGAAATTTCATGAATAATCTTAATGTAACAGGCGCGACAATCAATTAGATTGAGCCTTTAACGATAAATTTATTGATCGCTGCTGTAATCCCGTTCTTGTTGATAGTCTTGATAGCAGAAGTAGATACTTTCAACGTAATCCAACGATCTTCTTCTGGAATGTAAAAACGTTTAGTTTGTAAATTTGGATAGAATTTACGTTTAGTTTTAACGTTTGAGTGAGAAACGTTATTCCCTGTTAACGCCGCTTTGCCTGTTAAATCACAAATTCTTGACATGATATTATTTTTTTGTTGTCTTTATTACAATATGTTAATACTTTGCACTCTCTGCAAAGAGTTTGCAAATATCTATATTTTTTTTTAGATAAGCAACAAGATGATTGGAATTATTTTTAAAAATAGTTCTACATAGGATGGGTATCGACAAAAATAAAGGATTTTATTGTATTATATTTGCTCTGTAAAGAAAAATAGTTTTCAACAATTCACATTTATGAACAAATATCTTCGCAAGGGTATAAGGGAAATAATCATCGGCGTCGTACTGGTGATAGGGGGATATTATCTCATGGAACAACGTTCCAACTGGTATAAGCTCGCTATGCTGATTGGAGTCATTGTATTTAGTGTCGGCTTCCTGACTTTAATCTATCGCATGATTCGTAAGGTAGACCGAGATGCCCTTATTGAGATGCGCGGGGAAGGACATAAAAAAGATAAAGAAGGGAATGCTGAACAAAACTAGAGCTGTAGTTTTAAAAACAACAAACTATTCGGAAAGTAGCCTCGTTACCCAGCTATATACCGAACATTTTGGCATGCAATCTTATCTTATTACCGGAGCAAGGAAGCCTAAAGCAAAAATCAAGGCCAATATTCTCCAACCTTTACATTTATTGGAAATAGTCGCCACACATAAAGATAATGGTTCGCTACAGCGGATCTCCGAAGCACGTCAAGCACCTGCACTGCAAGAAATACCTTACGATATCGTCAAAAGTTCGCTGGCCCTTTTTCTGAATGAAATACTTTATAAAATACTGAAGGAACAAGAACATGATAGCTACCTTTTTGAATTTATTCATCAATCCATACTTTGGCTGGATCAAAGTCATTCAAACCTGGCCAATTTTCATCTCGTCTTTTTAATAAAACTCACACGCTTCCTTGGGTTCTATCCGGCCAAATCTAAACAAGTACTCCCCTATTTCAATCTTCACGAAGCAACCTTTTCAGATAGTCTCCCCGAACATCCGCTTGTTTTACAAGAACCACATACGTCAATTTTTAGAAATTTAATTGATTCCGAATATTCAAATTGCGATCGAATTAAGATGAGCAGCTCAGATAGACAATTTTTGTTGGAGAAAGTACTTGATTTCTATCGCTTGCACCGTACAAATTTTAAAGAAATAAAATCGCTCTACATTCTCGAAGAGATTTTTCGATAAGAGTGTACGATTTAACTGAATATTTAGCATATAGACTCCAGCTAGCTATCGACTTGTCTACAATAATTGATCTCTTGGATAAATTATTGGTACATTTATTGTAACAAAGCTGAAATAACATGTAGTTTACTAACATAATTTTCACCAAAAAAAGTATTAATAATATGGAACTTAAAGAAGCCTTTTTAAAAGTTGTTCGAGACAACTATGCAAATTTTGAGGGTAGAGCCCGTCGAAAAGAATATTGGATGTTCGTTCTAGCTGTATTTGTTTTATTTTTTGCACTCGGTATCGTTGGCGGTATTTTGTCGGTTGTAAGCGATACTTTAGCGAGTTTGTTTTACGGTATCATGGGGCTAGCGTATTTAGCGTTATTGATTCCTGCGATAGCCGTTACTGTAAGAAGACTTCATGACACAAATAAATCGGGTTGGTTTATCCTGGTTTCCTTAATTCCGTTTGTTGGAAGTCTATATTTACTTTACTTAGAAATTCTAGAGGGTGATAAAGGTCCGAATCAATATGGACCAGATCCTAAGGCTGTTGAAAATGCTTCAAACCATCCTTTTAATCAAAGCCAAGATCCATTTGGTTCTGCTCGTACGCAAGATCCATTTGGAAGTTCACAAATTGGAAGTTCGCAGCCTTCAAATCCAACACCGCCGGCACCCGACAAAGATCCCTTCGCTTAGATTCTAAAACCTTATAAAAAAGCTTTCACAGGAATGTGGAAGCTTTTTTTATGCTGTGTTGCTAATGTCTATGCTTTTTCTTTTGCTGCCCGGGAGCAAATTCCCGTGCAGATCGTTCTCCATAGTATTTTTTTGCTTGCCCAGGAGGCATTTTTTTCGGTCCACGTCCATGACCGTGACTATGGTGTGTTGAATAACATGCCGACATCGAAATCATGATGACCGCAGAAAGAACTAATGCTAAAGTACGCTTCATTTTTAAATTGAAAATTTAAGTGCTTTATAAACAATTATCAGTCCAAACTCAATTATCAAAGCCTCAGTCTCATTTTTTTGCTACAAAAACCCTAAACAATATCTGCTAAAAAATAAAAAAGCCTATGCTGTTCGCATAGGCCTTTTCACAATAAATATATCTTCAATCTAATTAGATAACTCTTACATTTACCGCATTAAGACCTTTACGGCCTTGTTCAACTTCGTAAGATACACTATCATTCTCACGAACTTTGTCTACTAATCCCGAAACGTGAACAAAAATTTCGCTCTCGCCGGAGTTAGGGATGATGAAACCGAAACCTTTGGTTTCATTAAAGAATTTTACTTTACCTTCTTGCATGGCACTATATTATTAATTTCCCTAAAGGTATAGAAATAAAATCAAAAATTTTAACCTTTTTATTTTTTTTACCCGTTAAACTTTTTCATCAACTTTGGCTCCAATCTTGTAGCAATGCAGTAATAGCAATCGTATTATTAGAAAAACTTTAAGACAAAAAATATGAAAAAAATAGTGTTAGGACTGGCCTTTTTAGGTTTTATGACTCAATTAAATGCGCAACAAATGGTTAATAAAGAGTTTGTATCCACGGTGGGACGTGCAGAAGAGGAAGTAACTCCCGACATCATCTATATTGATGTGACGCTAAAAGAGTTTTATGAAAACGGTAACACCAAGAAAAAAGCGGCAATAGACAAATTAGAAAAAGATCTGTTTGATTCGGCAACAAAAGCTGGTGTCAAAAAAGAAGATTTTACCATCCAAAACATCTGGAGCTACAATGTACCGGACAAAAAGAAAAAAGACACCGATATTCTGCTTTCTAGACAGTATCGTATTAAGGTAACCAACTTGAATAATTTGGATCAATTACTCGATGGCGTAGACAAAGCGGGTATCCAAAGTACTTATATCAGTGAGTACGATTACTCGAAGAAAAAAGAACTGGAAAAAAGCTTAAAAACCAAAGCAGTATTGGATGCCAAAGTTAATGCACAGATTTTAGCAGAAGCAGCAGGGCAAAAAATCGGAAAGGCTATTGTATTGTCTGAAACACCGCAGCAGATTATCTTTGGCGTTCAGCCAATGATGCGCAATGCGATGTATAAAGGTGCGATGGAGCAAGCTGCAGATAGTGCTGGCAGTGGCGGACTTGACTTAAATATCAGACCGATGAAAGTAACAAGTGAGATCAGCGCTTCGTTCGAATTATTGTAATCATGCACCGAGAGAAAACTCCAGCAGATAAATTAAAACAAATTGACCAAGATTTCGGTTGGATAGACCGAATATCTTGGTTAATGGATAATCAGTTTAAAATTGGAGGTTTTCGGTTTGGCCTAGATCCGCTGTTAAATCTTATTCCCCTAGGCGGTGCGATAGCAGGCTTTGGTACATCTTTAATCCTTGTACTTGCCATGTGGCGTAACGGCGCCAGCCCCAAGCTCGTTATACGGATGCTTTTAAACATCTCGCTGGATGCGATTCTTGGTAGCATTCCACTTCTCGGAAACTTGCTCGATTTTTTTAGCAAGGCCAACGAAAAGAACATCAAATTACTCAGACAACACTATTACGAAGGAAAACATACCGGATCGGGCATTGGAATCATCATCAGTATACTAATTGTTTTTTTGCTCCTCATCTCGGTTACATTATATCTTATTTGGACCTTTTTTTCTTGGGCTTTCTCACTTCTTAATGGCGGCTAGAAACTGCTATTCTTAACACATTCCAGCAAAAACGGATTCCTTTCTGGGGAAACAATTGCATATATCCAATATCTATTTAATAATTTTGATGTCGATAGTCATCTCGTATGCTGTCAAAAACTTAATCCCGATTTTAAAATGAGTAAAAAAAGAATATTTGCACTGATTCTAATCGCCGTCATGTTGACCGCTATTTTGACTAACCCAAGCAAAGAAGAACACGAAAAGATTGTACGGGCTAAAGCTGAACAGCTGTTGAAAAGCCAGCTTCACGCAAAAGATCAGCAGTTCTTCGGATTGGGGATGCAGCTCTTTGGTAATGATATTGTCGATAAATTCATTCAAACCTCAGTCGTGGTAGACAACTACTATTTATTTTCCTTGACAAAAATCAAATGGCAAGGTACCGAACAGATCATCGGTGGAGGAGCTTTCAAATATATTTGGCTGAGTCCAAAAATTGATGAAAAAGCAGACGAAATTATTGCAGCGCTCAAAAAGATCTAATATGCCTTTAGAAATACTTTACGAAGACGAATCCATCGTTGCCATCAATAAACCGCATGGACTATTGGTACACCGGTCTTCTATCGCGCGCGATGCCTCAGAATTTGCGCTACAGCTACTTCGGGATCAGTTAGGGAAAACAGTTTATCCTGCACATCGTTTGGACAGGAAGACCGGGGGCATACTGCTATTTTCCCTCAATAAGGAGACTGACCAATATTTACAAAAAAGTTTTCAGGAGCGTAAGGTAGACAAAAAATACCTCGCCGTCCTGAGGGGCTTCGCGCCAGCAGAAGGTCTGATTGATTATCCCTTGAAAAGAGACGATGGTACAACTCAGGAAGCACAGACATCTTTTCGTTTGCTTGCTCAAAGTGAGCTGTCCGTTCCTTGGGGAAAATTTCCGACATCGCGATATAGTCTCGTTGAGGCCAATCCCATTACGGGACGTATGCATCAGTTGCGTCGCCATTTTGCGCATATCTTCCATCCTATTATTGGCGATCGTCCGCATGGATGCAATAAGCAAAACAAGTTTTGGAAAGATACGTACCAAATGGATACCATGCTGTTGCATGCCTCGGAGCTGACCTTTAGACATCCTTTATCGGGCGAAGACGTTCATATCAAAGCGCCCCTACAACCCGATTTCATCAGGGTATTGGAAATATTAAACCTCAATGACAGATGCTAAAGCTAATTTTAGAAGCCTTTATCCGTATATCTAGCATTACCGCAGCTTCTGGGATTGTCTAGATGATCACCGACCGTCTATTCCCTTAAAGTCAACAATTAAATCGATTGTTCTAAAATAGATTCACAGTGAGGAATCACGTATATTTTATTAAATTTGCAGCTGACTAAAACTTAATTTTTATGTTAAAAAATACTGCCCTTTCGGAGACGCACATTGCTTTAGGAGCAAAAATGGTTCCCTTTGCAGGCTTCAACATGCCGGTACAATATACGGGCATTAATGATGAGCACGAAACAGTTCGTACAGGTGTAGGAGTTTTTGATGTAAGCCATATGGGTGAATTCATCCTAAAAGGTGAAAAAGCCCTGGACCTACTTCAAAAAATCTCTTCCAATGATGTGTCAAAATTATACGATGGCAAAGTTCAATATGCTTATATCCCAAATGAAACTGGCGGTGTAGTTGATGACTTCCTAACTTACCGTATAGACGATAAAACGTATTTTTTGGTTGTAAACGCATCGAATATTGAAAAAGATTGGAACTGGATATCAAAGTATAATACGGATGGTGTAGAGATGAAAAATATCTCAGATCAAACTTCCTTATTTGCTGTTCAAGGCCCTAAGGCTGCTGATGCACTTCAATCGCTTACGGATATCGAATTAGCTCCCATGGAATATTACACTTTTGCAAAAGGTACATTTGCGGGTGTAGAGAATGTTTTGGTCTCTGCAACAGGATATACTGGCGCTGGTGGTTTTGAAATCTATGTGGCCAATGAAGATGCTCAGAAAGTTTGGGACGCTATTTTTGAGGCGGGTAAGCCTTATGGAATCAAACCAATTGGTTTGGGTGCCCGCGATACCCTACGCTTAGAAATGGGCTTCTGTCTATATGGAAATGATATCGATGATAATACATCGCCCTTAGAAGGTGGCTTGGGGTGGGTAACGAAGTTTACAAAAGACTTTGTGAACGCTAAAGCACTCAAAGCGGAGAAAGAGGCTGGTTTGAAGAAAAAGCTTGTTGGTTTCGAAATGATTGATAGGGGTATTCCACGTCATGATTACGAAATTGTCGATGCCGAAGGAAATGTAATTGGACGTGTGACTTCGGGAACGCAATCACCAACATTAAAAAAATCAATTGGATTGGGTTATGTGGATACAGCTTTTTCAAAAGATGGTAGTGAAATCTTCATTCTGATCCGTAATCAAAAAATCAAAGCAAAAGTAACAAAACCACCATTTGTGAAGTAAAAAAAAGAAGCCTGCTTGACGCAGGCTTCTTTTTTTTACTTTTTCTTTTGCTTTGTAGCCGGCTGTTGTTTACCGCTCTCCTTTTGTTGAATAAGCGACCGAACTCTTTTGCTCAAAACCACACGCAGATAGATCAATACGACCAAAAAGGCGATAGACAATCCTGTTACCAGCATGTTGCCGGCCTTATACCCTTCAAAACCACTGTAGATTAAAAATACAATGGCTAAACTTAAAACTATATTTAGAAAAAAATACTTTAACATATTATTTTTTTATTACTCCTAATACCCGTTCTCTCCATCCACCAAAGAAATAGAATGCCCCACCAACAACATTCAATAAAACAATCGTCAAAGCCATAACCATCCTTTCAGTATTGGAGATCGTTCTTGAAAGCATGATTTCCCGTAGAACCAAAATTACCCATAACAGCGATAATAAGATCGAAAGGCTCCCTAGCATAGGGAAAATACCAAGGTTAACTATTCGCGCCAACATAGCGACGATATAAAAAGCAAGACTAAACAGGAAAGCTTGTTTAGTCTGATGCTCTAAATTCTTCATCTTAATAAACGTCTAATTCGGGATCGATCTCCTCTTTCCAAGCCAGTATACCGCCTTTTAGATTTGCCAGGTTGTCAAACCCCTGTTGTTCCAATAACATGATTGCCTGCGCAGAACGTTTTCCTGAACGGCATTGTACGATAACTGGCTTATCCTTTGCGATCTTATCCGCCTCGATCAATATGCCCGAAAGGGGTATATTCAATCCATTGAGATTTGATACTTCATATTCAAACGGTTCGCGAACATCAATCAATTGAAAATCCTCGTTGTTATCGATTTTATTCTTTAATTCTTCTACAGATACTTCTTTCATTTTCAAACAATTTAATAGTCAAATATACTACATTTTTTCCGCCCTCTGTCCACTTATAGAATTTTCCTTATCTTCATGCAGATATTACTAAGCTTTATATGAATTCAATACCTAAAATTATTTTGTCCTTATCTTTGCTGGCAATTTCGGCAATTACCTATGGACAACAGGTTATTTCCAACCAGGAACGCCAAGATGTTAGCCGTATACTCACTACCTTGGCTGCTGACGATATGCGTGGTAGGTCTGCGCTCACCAAAGACATTGAAAAAGCAGCAGATTTTATTGCCGGCGAGATGAAAAGAATAGGTCTCACACCCTATGCGGAACAAAGCTATAGACAATCTTTTGAACTAGATAAAATCTCTCCAGTGAGCAAATCTGCAACGGTAAATAACCAGATTATTCCTGTAGATCATATTATTTCACTTGGCCACCAGATGGATTTGGAATGGGATAATAAAAGCGATATAACTATTGTGAAAATAAAATCGGGTGATGATTTTTCGAAAGTATTTAGAGAACATTCTTTGTCCAAAGAAAATACACTTGTATTGGTAGATCCCTCTTTTGAAAACTATTTTGTCCGTTTTGGTCAAATGCTTAACACTCCTAAATTTCTCGAAGATCCTACTGTACAGAAACCTTCAATTGTCTATCTCCTGACAAAGGAAATCCCGACAACCTATAAAATTCAAATTAAAAGGGCACATCAAAAATTTCCACTGTTCAACGTGGCGGGCATTATTCCTGGAAAAAGTAAGCCCAACGAATACGTCATCTTTTCGGGGCATTACGACCATATTGGTATTCTTCCGGCTGTTGGTCAAGATTCGATTGCCAATGGAGCAGATGATGATGCCTCTGGCGTGACAGCAATGCTGACCCTAGCAGATTATTACAAAAAGCAGAATAAGAATGAAAGAACTCTTATTTTCGTTGCCTTTACCGCAGAAGAACTGGGCATGTATGGCTCAAAATATTTTTCCAACCACATTGATGCCGATCAAGTAATGGCCATGATCAATATGGAAATGATTGGAAAAGATTCGAAATTCGGTCCTAATACAGTGTACATTACCGGATACGATCAGTCCAATCTGGGCGAATTGATGCAGGAGAATCTGAAAAATACGACCTTTAAATTCTACCCCGATCCTTATACTAAACAGAATCTGTTTTACCGAAGTGACAATGCAGTGCTAGCGGCCAAAGGGGTCCCGGCACATTCGTTCTCAACCTCCCAAATGGACAAGGATGAATACTATCACACCGTAAAAGATGAAGTATCTACGCTAAATGTTCAAAATATCATTTCCAGTATTGAGGCTATCGCGATAGGTGCCTCAGGAATTGTAGAAGGCAGGCAAACTCCTTCCCGAGTCGAAAAACTAAAGGATTAAGAAACAGCCGTCGCTTTGACTTCCTTTTGCATAACATAGTCGTTTAGTACATAGTCATAATAAGGAATATCGACAGTTTGAACCACTTTAAAGCCCTGCTTCAAATAAAAATGATAAGCAGGGTTATTCCTGTTGACATTCAGTTCAAGAATACCTCTGCCTTTTAAGACTGTTTTTTCTGAAGCGAAGTCTATCAGTGCTTTTCCGAACCCTTTACCCTGTACATCAGGCATCAAGTAGAGTTTTTCGATACGTACGCGATCTTCGAGCGTCCTCAACGCAATAAATCCTTGCCCAATACCATCTTCCTTCAATACATAAAAAAACTGACCATTGACCATACTTTCCGCAAGTGCTTCTACCGTATAATTTTTTTCCAGCATAAAGTCTATTTGATCTTGCGAAAGTACTTGACCATAAGTAAGCGGCCAAATGATAAAAGCCATATTGGAAATCCTTCTGATATCACTTTGCTCCGCCAGTTCGATTGTTATCATGTGATCTTCTCTCCTATTAAAATGTATTTTACATCGGAAAATTCAAGAGTAAATAAGCCATCATTTTCCATTTCGTATTCCTTATCGTTTATCTTAGTCAATCCCGTATACTTAATATCTTCGTCCTTATCAGCGCTAACTATCAAAATTCGCTCGCCTTCTGCCTTCCATTTGGTAAACCCTGTTGTCACAAAATAATAACGAAAGCCGTTGGAAAAAAGGACAATATTGATTTGCTCAAGATAGGCCCGATAATAGCCTAAATCCAACTGATCCGAAACGATATTTACCGCTTTATATTGATGTGCTATAAGGTATTCGATCGCAGCTTTTAGAAAAGCAACATCATAAGAAATCACCTTCAGGTTCTCCTGAGACGCATCAATGGCATTTTTTGTAAAAACAATATCGAACTTATACCCTCGTGCATCCAGTAAATCCATTGTTCTTTCTTCGATTACAATGGTTGGGCTCCATTCCAACAGCTGGCCCAGATCCTCTTCATCAATAAGGAAAAGATCTTCAATCAGTAATGCCGGTTCCTGATTTTCTCGGACAATATGGTGCGATGACATGGGATGAATTTAATATCCGAGCCGACGCAAGGTGATGTAAGCCATTAATCCCGTGCTAATCTCCAAGGAAGCCTCATCCACGTCAAATGTGGGCGTATGTACAGCAGAAGATATCCCTCGTGCCGCATTACCTGTACCCAAACGATAAAAACAAGCGTCGATTTCCTGCGAATAATACGAAAAATCTTCCGCCGCAGGCCACAGATCCAAGTCAACAACGTTTTCTTTTCCAAGATATTCCTCTGCAAAAGCACGCGCACTTTTAGTGAGTTCAGGCTCATTGATTAGAAAGGGATATCCTTTACGAACTTCAAATTCACAGGTCGCCCCCATGCTTTCGGCGATTCCAACAGCAATTTTCACCATTCTTTCGTGGGCTTCAGCCCGCCATTTCTCGTCAAATGTGCGAAATGTACCTTCCAAATAAACCTGATCGGGGATAATATTTGTAGCCCCATTAGCTATTATCTTTCCAAAAGATAATACCGTTGGTGTACGCGGGTCTGCAAAGCGACTGGCTACCTGTTGCAAAGCGGTAATAATCTGAGCTGTGATCACAATGGGATCGATATTCTGATGTGGGTGAGCTCCGTGTCCACCTCTTCCTTTTACAGTCATAAATAGTTCGTCGCATGAAGCCATATATTTACCTTCACGGAATCCAACTTTTCCCACTTCTATAAAAGGCATTACATGCTGTCCTATAATTGCCGATGGAGCAGGATCTTGTAACGCCCCTTCTTTTATCATTAAAGAGGCACCGCCTGGTAGGCGCTCCTCGCCGGGTTGGAAGATCAATTTGATGGTTCCTCCAAATTCAGCTTTTAGGCTATGCAATATTTTAGCTGTCCCCAAAAGAGAAGATGTATGTACATCATGGCCACAGGCATGCATTACTCCTGGGTTTTTGGATGCATATGAACGCCCCTCCACTTCTTGAATGGGTAAAGCATCCATATCTGCACGCAATGCAATTACTTCATTGGAAGATAGGTTACCCGTGATTAAAGCGACAATCCCCGTATCTGCTTTAGTCTCATAGGGAATTCCCAATTGATCCAGCTGCGATTTTACAAAGGCCGAGGTATTGTATTCTTCAAAGGAAAGTTCAGGATTCTGATGAAGATGTCTACGATTGGAAACCGTATCTTCAAAATATTGATGAGCTAGGGCCAGGACTTTTTCTTTCGTACTTGCCATAAAAGGTTGATTGATTTATTGATAGACAAAAACGTTCTCCGAAAATACAAAGACGTTGCTAAAATACTGACGTAATTCGCGCATGAAGGCGTTTGCCTCCGATCGACTTCTAAAATCGCCTACCTTGACGCGATAATTGGGTTCATCATAGGTGATATAAGTATCAATATCTTTATACATGTTTCGGAAACGTGTCTGCTCCGAAAACGCTTGATTCCTGCTCGATCCAGCAAATATCTGGACGCGGAAGCCTCTTACTTTGACCCGCGATGCCGCAGATCGGACAATGGGCTTAGAAGGCACTGCTGTCGCTTTGCTTTCGACAGGATTGATTCCCATAGCTGCCCTGAAATTTTGAAGCTGTGTAATCAACGTATCTTTGGTTACAATTACTCCACCTTTTTCCTGCGCGTTCACTTGAACAACAGAAAACAACACAAGTACATGTACGAAAATCAATCCTCTCTTCAGCATAGTTTAACCTTTCTTATCGATTAGTTATTTGCGCCGTGGCAATTTTTATATTTTTTTCCCGAACCACAAGGACATTCGTCATTGCGTCCAACCGTATTTTCATTGCGAACAGGTTCTTTTGGTCCATCGTTCACATCTTCTTCACTGACACCTGTAGGTGAAGTCAACTCCGCTTTTGTTTCAATAGTTTTCACTGGAGCCTGCTGTACCTGTCTCGCTTGCATTGAAGTCGGCTCTTGACCCGGAATCTCCCCTTTGAAAATAAAGCTTACCACATCTTTATTCATGGAAGCCAACATTGCTTTAAACAAATCAAATGCCTCCATTTTATAAATGATAATCGGATCTTTCTGTTCATAAACAGCGTTCTGAACGGATTGTTTCAAATCATCCATTTCACGCAAGTGCTCTTTCCAAGCCTCGTCGATTAAGGCCAAAACAATCCCTTTTTCAAAAGACTTAAAAACTTCTTTACCGTTGCTTTCGATCGCTTTTTTCAAATTGGCCGAAACCTGAATGCCACGGATACCATCGGTAAATGGAATGACAACGTTTTCGACAATTTGACCTCTTTCTGCATATACATTATTCAGAACAGGCACTGTCAAAGCACCAACGGCTTCAATTTTATGATGATAAGCATCGAGTGCATGCTCGAAAAGACGTTCGGTCAAGGCTTCAATTTTACCTTGAGCAAATTCTTCTGCGGTAATTTCTGGTGTGATTGCAAAAATACGGATTACTTCAATTTGAAAATCTTCGTAGTTACCCTGCTCTTTCGCTTCAACAACAATTTCTTCAGCAACGTCAAAAATCATATTATTCAAATCCACATCTAAACGCTCTCCAAACAGGGCGTTTTTCCGTTTTGAATAGATGACGGTACGTTGTGAATTCATGACATCGTCATACTCCAATAGGCGTTTACGGATCCCGAAGTTATTCTCTTCCACTTTACGTTGCGCACGCTCGATGGATTTGGTCAACATACTATGTTGCATCACTTCGCCCTCTTCGACTCCCATTTTTACCATGATGTTAGAAATCCGCTCGGAAGCAAATAAACGCATCAAGTTGTCTTCAAGTGAAACAAAGAATTGCGATGAACCCGGATCTCCTTGACGACCCGCACGACCACGTAACTGACGGTCAACACGACGAGATTCGTGTCTTTCAGTACCAATAATCGCAAGACCACCAGCCTTTTTAACTTCCTCTGTCAATTTAATATCCGTACCACGACCAGCCATATTTGTAGCGATAGTCACCTGTCCAGGACGTCCTGCTTCAGCAACGATATCAGCTTCTTTTTGGTGTAACTTCGCATTCAAAACATTATGTTTGATCTTACGCAGTTGTAGCATACGACTTAACAACTCCGAAATCTCCACAGATGTCGTACCGACCAATACTGGACGTCCTGCATCTGTCAATCGTTGAATTTCTTCGGCTACTGCATTGTATTTTTCACGTGCTGTACGATAAATCAAATCTTGACGGTCATCGCGTTGAGCCACACGATTGGTTGGAATTTCTACTACATCAAGTTTGTAAATTTCCCAAAGCTCACCGGCCTCCGTTGATGCCGTACCAGTCATACCCGAAAGCTTGTGGTACATGCGGAAATAGTTTTGCAATGTAATCGTAGCGTAAGTTTGTGTAGCATCTTCTACTTTCACATTTTCCTTCGCTTCGATCGCCTGGTGCAAACCATCCGAGTAACGACGGCCATCCATAATACGACCTGTTTGCTCATCAACAATTTTTACTTTACCTTCATCAACGATATATTCAACGTCATTTTCAAACAAGGTATATGCCTTTAACAGCTGGTTGATCGAGTGAATACGCTCCGCTTTGATTGAATAATCACGCAACATGTCTTCCTTTCTAGCTGCCTTTTCTTCCAAAGTCAACGAAGATTTTTCAATTTCAGCGATTTCAGTACCAACATCTGGTAAAATAAAGAATGAAGGATCCTCTCCAGTTGCTGTAATCAACTCGATACCTTTCTCTGTCAATTCTACCTGATTGTTCTTTTCGTCTATTACAAAATAAAGTTCTGCATCTACTTTAGGCATATTTTTATTTTGCTCCTGCATATAGTAGTTCTCTACTTTTTGTAAGATAGAACGGTTACCACCCTCACTTAAGAATTTGATTAAAGCCTTATTTTTAGGTAAACCTCTATAAGCTCTCAATAGGGCTAAACCGCCCCCTTCAACATCAGAATCACCGGCGGCCAATGCTTTTTTAGCATCATTCAAAACGGTATTGATATATGCTTTCTGAACATGGACCAAGCGCTCAATACGTGGTTTCAATTGGTAAAACTCATGTTGATCACCACGTGGAATTGGACCTGAGATAATCAAAGGTGTACGCGCATCGTCAATCAATACGGAGTCCACCTCATCGACCATAGCAAAGTGTAATTTTCCCTGTACCAATGCATCCGGAGTCTGAACCATATTATCACGTAGATAATCGAAACCGAACTCGTTATTGGTACCATATACGATATCCGATTGATAGGCCTTACGACGTTGTGGAGAATTTGGCTGATGTTTATCGATACAGTCAACCGATAAACCATGGAATTCAAATAATGGAGCATTCCATTCAGAGTCACGTCGAGCAAGGTAATCGTTCACCGTTACGATGTGCACTCCTTGACCAGAAAGAGCGTTTAGATAAGTTGGTAATGTTCCTACCAAAGTTTTACCCTCTCCCGTAGCCATCTCAGCAATTTTTCCGCTATGTAACACTATACCACCAATCAATTGGACATCGTAATGAACCATGTTCCAAGTGACTTCAGTACCAGCTGCCATCCATTTATTTTTCCAAATCGCTTTATCACCATTGATGATAACATTTGGTTTGTAAACAGCCAGTTCTCTATCAAAATCGTTGGCAGTAACTTCTAATTCTTCGTTTTCCGTCAAACGTCTGGAAGTTTCTTTAACCACGGCAAATGCCTCTGGCAAAATATCCTTCAATACCTCTTCCAACTTCTTATCACGGTCTTTGGACAGCTTGTCCACCTGCTCGTAAATAGAAGTTTTCTTTGCCATATCGTCCTCATCTTGTTCCGCTTCCTTCTTTAGCGAATCAATTTCTTGGTCAATATCTGCTAGGTAATTCTTAATTCTTTCTTTGAAATCAACGGTCTTGGCACGTAACTCGTCATTGGTTAGATTTGAAAGCTTCTCATATTCAGCTTTGATTTGGTCTACCACAGGCTGAATTCCCTTGATATCTCTCTCGGATTTACTTCCAAATAATTTACTTAAAAACTTTAACATAATTTTTTTTCTATCTCAACTTAAGATTTTGTACAATAATGACTCCAAAGTAAAATTGCAGACAATTTGACACTAATCGGGCAAATTTAGTTATTAGATATGATATCTAACAGCTTAGACCCATTTTTTTTACGTTATTTTTATTGAAAATGTCAGTTCCCTAAATCTAACAGTAGTCCAACATATATTTGTGTTCGTTTCGTGCTTTTTACATGCTTTTTTGAACACAATATAACTACCATTGGTAGCAACCAACTTATGACAAAAATATTTTTTTCTCTGAATTCGGTATAAAACCGAGCTCCTGAGCCTTTTCAAACATCTTCGTAATGGCGTTACGTCCTTCAATACCCAACGCTACTGAATATTTATTGACATAAAGTTCGATATGCTTGTACATCACCTCTTCACTCATTTCCTGTGCATGTGCGCGAATAAACTCAAGACCAGACTTCGGATTGGCAAATGCAAACTCCACACTTTCTTTCAAGATTGTATTCAATGTATCTTTCACTTCTTCCGGTAGACTACGTTTGACGACGATTCCGCCAAGAGGAATCGGAAATTTTGTCGTTTTCTCCCAATAGTCCCCGAGATCGACAACTTTATGCAATCCTCTTTCCGCATAGGTGAATCTATTTTCGTGAATAATCAATCCTAAATCAATAGAACCATCCAATAAGGCGCCTTCAATATCAGAAAAAACCAGTTCTACTTTATTTTTCAACTCGGGGAAAGCCAAGCTCAATAAAAAATTAGCCGTTGTATATTTTCCTGGATAGCCAACTTTCAATTGATCGAATGCTTCCATGCTTTCTGCCCGTTCCAATTTTTGTTGAAGTGATTTCGCCATCATTGGATCTTTCGTAATTAGCATCGGCCCCACACCAAAGCCCAGAGCACTCCCAGCATCGAGCAATTCATAGTCCTCAACAGCATAGGCAAAAGCATGATAACTTAGTTTGGTAATATCAAGCTCGCCTTGAAAAGCTTTTAAGTTTAAGGTCTCCACATCGTGATATTCCACTTCAAAATCCAATCCCTTAGTATCTATCTTATGATGAATCAATGCATCAAAAATAAATGTATCATTGGGGCATGGAGAAAATCCTAATGTTAATTTCATGTTGTACAAATTTTTCCCATCAATCCGATGAGTTTTACAGATTTAATCAAACCGTTATTTTATGCGTTATCAGATAGATAATCATCGCCAAGAAAGTACTTGCAATAATTCCCTTTCCAAGATGATCGCTTCCCGACCGATAAGCAAAACGTAATAGCACTAAATTTATCAGTACGGCTATGGTATAGATAGCCATAGGCTTCTCGGGTAAAAAGTGAAGTGCAAGATCCGTGAAACGTACCAATATATGAGCCAATACTGGAAATACAGCACCGATACCCAAACCTATCCAGAAATTATTTTTCACGTTTCCGACTGCTACTCTTTTCTTCAAGATGGTCAAAACTCCACGAATTCAATTCAGGAATGGCATGATGCGCCGTCATATCAAACTGTGTAGGAACAACAGATACATAGCCATTGGCTAAAGCAAAACAATCGGTATCTTCTCCCCTGTCCTGCAACACAAATTTACCCGTTGTCCAGTAATAATCGCGATTATGTGGATCAATACGTTCATCAAACTCCTCGACCCAATGCCCTCCAGCCTGCCTACAAATTTTAATACCTTTAAAACTTGAAGTTTGTGGAAAATTGACATTCAACAGGGTATTTTTAGGAAGGCCGTTTGCCAGTACCTGTTCAGTAATAGATATCACATAAGGCCTACAAGGGCTAAAATCAGCATCACGGGAAAAATTATCCAGCGAGAAGCCAATGGAAGGAATCCCTTCGATCGCTCCTTCTACCGCAGCAGACATGGTGCCGGAATATAAAACATTAATGGAATTATTGAGACCATGATTAATGCCCGATACACAGATATCCGGCTTTTGACCTTTGAAAACTTTATTGACAGCCAGCTTAACACAATCTACCGGCGTCCCTGAACACTGATACATTTCAACCCCTTCATATAAATTGATTTTATCTAAACGTAACGGCCTGCCAAGTGTGATGGCGTGCCCCATACCAGATTGTGCAGAATCTGGAGCAACGACGACAACATTTCCTATTTTCTGCATTTCCTCCAACAACACCTTGATACCTGGGGCTGTGATACCATCGTCATTAACAACTAAAATATTGGGCTTCATATGTAAATTATTTTTATTCTTCTGTTCATAGCGCATATCGACATTATTCCGATAGTTCTTCTTTCCCATTTACGAAGTTAGTAAATCTGAAACCGAGATGTAAATAATATTCATACAACCATCAATTATTCTTTTTAACTATACGATTACGACCAACATCCTATCAAATTAACACCAAATTCGACATTAACACCCCTATGACATCCACGTTACAGGGTTTTAGCAGGGGGTTAACAGGGCTATACCCCTGCTAACCCCCTGTTAACCCCCTGTAATCCCCCCGTTATTTCCTTGTTAATATAGGAATTGGTATTAAGTTGCTAGACAGACATCCGGTAGTTAAATAGGAGCATGCTGAGCAAAATTGAAACCTAACGGTGCTACGACATCGTTTGCGTAACATTGTATCGTTATTGATAAATATTAGCCTTAAATTTAGCATTCAAACAAAGAAAATAATTCAGTTATGAGCGTTAATTTTGAATCCCGCTATGCAATAGGGCCCAAAGAATACAAAACTTTAGACACACAAGGATTAAGAGAAAATTTTCTAATTGAAAAAGTTTTTGAAGCAGATAAAATTAATTTTGTCTATACCCACTATGACCGCTATATGGCTGGGGGGGCGATGCCTGTCAGTTCAAAAATCAAATTAGAGACCATCTCGGCATTATTAAAAGAACCTTACTTCCTTTCGAGAAGAGAATTGGGCATTATCAATGTCGGAGGAAACGGCCAGGTCGAAGTTGACGGCGTTACCTACGATCTGAATACCAAAGAAGCGCTCTATGTTGGTCAGGGAGCTCAGGAAGTATATTTTTCAAGCAAAGATGCGGCGCAGCCCGCAAAGTTCTATTTAAACTCGACACCTGCACATTGCAGTTACCCCACTAAAAAAGTAACGAAAGAAGATGCAAATAAAATAGAATTGGGATCATTAGAAACATCCAACCACCGTACAATTAATCAGATGTTATTAAACAAAGTGGTACAAACTTGTCAGTTGCAGATGGGGATGACCGAGTTGAAGCCTGGGTCCGTATGGAATACCATGCCATCGCATACACATGATCGTCGTATGGAAGTTTATTTCTATTTTGAATTACCCGAAGGACAGGCTGTATCGCATTTTATGGGGCCTATTGATGAAACAAGACATATTTGGATGCAAAACGATCAAGCTGTCATTTCACCGCCATGGTCTATTCACTCAGGAGCGGGCACTTCAAATTACACCTTCATATGGGGCATGGCCGGCGAAAATCTAGATTATGATGATATGGACAAATGTGCTATTACAGAATTGAAGTGATATGAAAAAATTATTCGTATTAAGTTTAGCGCTTGGGCTTTCAACGGTTGCCTTATCGCAGAATAACAAAACAATTACTGTAAGCAACCCCAGTGCTAGCACTAGAACGGAGCTGATCAGTATTCCCTATACAACCTTCGAAAAACATTTCGATCTAAAAGGTGGTGTGTTTACAATTGTCGATAAGGATCAAAAAGAATTCGCTTATCAGCTTGAAAAATTAGGAAAGACCACTGTACAAAACGTCTTGATCCAGGTAGCCATCGCACCCAAAAGTTCCTTGACATTTGGGGTGAATGGCAGTAAGCCCACAGCATTCGCCTCCAAAACCTACGCGAGATATATCCCCGAGCGGAAGGATGATTTTGCTTGGGAAAATGACATTGCAGCATTCAGAGCCTATGGAAAGGCACTAGAGGGTACCTCCGAAGATGCACAAGGTTTTGACTTTTGGGCAAAACGGACCAATGATCTTGTTATTGACGAATGGTATAAAACCGGCGATTATCATGCTGATCACGGAAAAGGCTTAGACTATTATTCCGTCGGACAAACTTTAGGGGTTGGCGACGCAACGCCATTCTTTGGCGAAGAGGTCGTGTACCATAAACATTATCGCCAGTACGAGGTATTAGATAATGGTCCATTACGCACTACATTCAAACTTATTCATGAGCCTGAGCGTGTAAAAGGCCAGCAATTACAAGTTGAAAAAACGATTTCTTTAGATGCTGGCAGCCAGTTGAATAAAATAAGCTATTCGGTCAAAAACACAACGTCGGGTTCGACTCCAGTTGTTGTGGGAATCGCTAAAAGAAAAGAGGAAAAACCTCAGGTTTTAAACGATGAAAAAAATGGCATTTTAGCCTATTGGGAACCTGCCGAAGGAGACAAGATTACAGGCACTGCAGTTATTCTTCCAAGTGTAAAGTATGTTTTTAAGGATAGCCCAAAACAATTTTTACTAGCGACAACGGTCAAAAACAATAAACCTCTTATTTATTTTGCAGGTGCTGCCTTCAACAAAGCTGGTAAAATAACAAGTTTTGACCAGTGGCAGTCCTATGTCAAAACATTCAGAAATAATTTAGATCAACCCTTAACAATAAAATATTCAAAATAATGTCCATACTGCAATCTTTTGACTTGAGTGGAAAAGTAGCCTTGGTGACTGGCTGCAAAAGAGGAATTGGCAAGGCAATCGCCGAGGCATTGGCTGAAGCCGGAGCAGATATTATTGGGGTCTCAGCGACCTTAGAAATTGAAGGCTCTGCAGTAGAAAAATCCGTAAGAGCATTGGGAAAAAATTTCTATGCCTATCAGTGCGATTTTTCTAAGCGGACAGCCCTTTACAGCTTTATTGAAAAAGTAAAATCAGACCATCCAACGATCGATATTCTGTGTAACAATGCTGGAAATATACTCCGAAAACCAGCCGCTGAACATCCGGATGAATACTGGGATGAAATCATCGAAATCAATCAAAATGCACAATTTATATTAACCCGTGAAATTGGAAAGGATATGATTTCACGTGGAACTGGAAAGATCATATTTACAGCGTCTTTATTAACTTTCCAAGGGGGCATCAATGTTCCGGGATATGCTGCCTCGAAAGGAGCCATAGGATCTATGGTAAAGGCTTTTGCTAATGAGTGGGCATCCAAAGGTGTCAATGTAAACGGATTCGCCCCAGGCTATATTGCTACCGACAATACCGAGGCCCTTAGAGAAGATCCCGAACGTTCGAAGTCCATTTTGAGTCGTATCCCTGCTGGCCGCTGGGGAACACCGGAAGATTTCAAAGGACCGGCGGTATTCCTTGCTTCCAGAGCTTCAGACTATGTTCATGGAACCATCCTTACCGTAGATGGTGGCTGGATGGGGAGATAAATGATCAATCGATATTAGATTAGTTTGTTTTAAAAGTCTTTATCTCTCGGGATAAAGGCTTTTTTTCTGAAAGTGTCTGTTTTTAAAGGCCATCACGAACTTTCATGCCCGTTTTTGATCCAAAGGAATCATGAAAGTTTTTTGCGGTTCTAAATCCCAGGTTGCTAAATGATGCATTTGGATTTACAGAACCTATATAAACGGTATTGAAAGCTGCACAGCTATTTTTACTACACCACCAAGAGCCTCCACGGGCGTGGGCAACAGAACGGTCGCCATCTCTTTCAAGTCTTCCAGTGCAAAACTCAAAGACATTTCCGAAGATATCATAAAGTCCCAACGGATTGGGTTTGAATTTTCCAACAGGTGAAGTATAGAGATAACCATCGGAATAATCGGCCTTCAAATGATCTTTTCCATGCCAAACATTTGCATAATCGCCCATATTTTCCTTAGTGAAACCGTCGAAATAGCGTCCTTCGCTTCCTGCCCTAGCCGCCACCTCCCATTCGTCAAACGAGGGCAATCTGCAATCTGCCCATGTACAATAGGCCAGCACATCTTTATAGGAGATACAGGTAACAGGGTGATCCATTTTGGTTTCGATTCCGCCGCGACTTATACCGTTAGGAAAGCGCCAATAAGCCGTACTATCCTGTAGCCAACGAAACTCCCCTAAGCCAGGCTCAAAGACCATGGCATTTTGATAACGTTCTGCTAAGGTCTTATAGCCTGTAGCCAGAATAAATTTCTCAAATTCGGCGTTTGTCAGCTCAAACTTCGAGATCCAAAACGATTCAATATGTACAACCCTTTTGGGATTCTCTATACTGCTTACTTCACCCAGATGATAATTTCCTGCTGGAATTTGGATATATTTTCCGGCTTGAGCACCACAGTGGAGATATAAAAAGATCAAACCGATCGCATAGAACAGCTTTTTCATACTCCTTAGCATTCGTTATAACATACTTTCACGGCTTCTATACTATACCTCTTATTTGACCCTATTAATCTTACTGCGGTTCTTAAAACCGAATCGCTTATTTACCTTTTCTATCTTTGTAATAATTCAAAGCCCGTTTAAAGATCAAAGCTTCATTCTCTTTATTATAGTTTAGATAAGCGTAATAATTACTATTATCACCATATAGCTTTTTAAAAGAGGTAGACGTTGTAAATTCCTGATATTCGCCACGCTTCATGAGTAACATCAGCAATGTCAATGCATCTTTATCTTTTGGTGTTTTCTTGGCATAATCAATAATAAAAGGAATCATTTCCCAAGCATTGATCTCCACTAGTGCATGTTTGTAATTTACTCCCATTCTTTTGCTCCGGAGCACAGATTCCTGGATAAGCTTCATTACAGAATCCCTATTTTCATTTAAAAAATCGGTCTGCCTTTGTGACCAGGAAGTTTCATTAAAACCGTCCAATAATGTTCCAAATATTTTTTTGTCAACTTGAGTCTGATATTCAGGTATAGCACAATTCTGCGCATATAGCTCTGCATGAATCATGGTATAGGTAAACTTTTCGCGCAGTGATAACCTGCTGAAATCCGTTGCTGGAATTGCATTTATACTGGCATCGGTTGTTTCGTTATCTTCCTCAGGGATAATCTTGGCAATTAATGCCTTTACTTTGGTCAGACCATAGGGTGGTATGGTCATTTTACTACGCATCTCAATCGCAGCAGGATCCATATAAAGGCCATTTTCATCCTCTTGAGCCGTTTGCGCAGAAACATTCATCCAACACAGGAAAGAAATAAAAAATAAAAGTCCCCTTCTCATAACGTATGATTTCTTATACTTTAAAAATAAAGAAATTATTGCTACAAAAACTATTCCTTTTATATGCTATTATTCGTTAGGTTCTGATTCTGCCTACCGTTTTTACAATGATCACATTCCGGATGAAAAAAGCCCCGGATTTCATGAAACCCGGGGACAGTATATTTTATGTATACCTTTCTATATTAAGAATATAAACCTTTTTTATCGATAAACTCAATCACCTTTTGAGGTGTAAAAAATTGAATATTTTTATTTTCTTTAATGGCTCTTCGCAAAAAAGTAGATGACAACTCCATTAATGGCGTGTCTGTCAGTGTGATAGCGGGGTGGTCTCTAAATTTTTCAGTGTCGTACCCAGGCCTTGGGTAAACATAAATCTGATAATCACGCAAGATAATATCTGCATTTTTCCACTTCGCTAAAGAATCCAAATTATCTTGTCCCATGAGCAGTACAAATTCCCTGTTTGGATATTTTTCTTTAAGATGTGTTAATGTATCAATTGTATAGGACGGTATTGGTAAATGGAACTCAACATCACAGACCCGCAGATGATCACAGTCTTCCAATGCTAGATTTAACATTTCTAATCGGTCGTAGGGATCTGCCAAGGTGGATTTCTTTTTAAATGGATTCTGTGGAGAGACCACAAACCAAACTTCATCCAACCCAGTAAAATTGGCCATATAATTGGCTATAATCAAATGCCCTATGTGCACTGGATTAAAAGATCCGAAGAACAAACCAATCTTTCGCATGAATTTATTTATTGATAAATTCCATTACAATATCTTCAGCTTCGGCACAGGCTGTAGCTAAATCAAAATTCTTCAAGATAACATCAAATTTATTGGCATAGGTAAGTTCCAATTCGGCCTTAGCAAAGCGTTCTTTTAATTTATCCTCAGAATCCGTTCCTCGTCCTGTTAAACGTTCTTTAAGAACCTCCAGTGACGGCGGTTGGACAAAAATAGAAATCGCCTGTTCAGGAAATTTTGATTTTAAACGTAAACCACCGACAACATCGATATCAAAAATAACATGTTTACCTTCTTTCCAGATACGTTCTATTTCCGAACGCAAAGTTCCATAAAATGTTCCTGAATATACTTCTTCAAATTCTATGAATTCTTGTTTCGCTACTTTATGTAAAAATTCTTCTTTGGACATAAAATAGTAATCTTTTCCATTCACTTCCTGTCCTCTTGGGTCACGTGTACTTGCTGAAATGGAAAATTCAATCTTATCACCATGTTTACTTAAAAGATCTCTTACTATTGTTGTTTTTCCAGCTCCCGATGGTGCTGAGAAAATAATTAATTTACCGCTCATTCTTACAATACGTTGAGCAATTGCTCTTTTATTTTTTCCAATTCTTCTTTCATTCTGACCACAATCTGCTGAATGCCGGCATGATTGGCTTTAGAACCAAGGGTATTGATTTCCCGACCCATTTCTTGTGAAATAAAACCTAATTTTTTTCCGTTTGAATCGGCTGAATCAAACGCTTTTAAAAAGTAGTTGCAATGGGAACGTAGTCTAACTTTTTCTTCGGTCACATCCAATTTGTCGATGTAGTACACCAGTTCCTGTTCGAATCTATTTTGATCAACATTTTCTTTGCCAATGGTATCATTCAAAAATTGCTCGATACGCTGTCTGATCAAAGGTATACGCTCAACTTCCAACAATTCTACTTCTTCAAGATAAGTTAAGATTAGTTCTGCGCGCTTTTTTAGGTCTCCGGCTAGTACATTTCCCTCATCCTCACGGAAGGTATTGAAGCGTTTGACGGCGTCATAAAAAGCATCCATCAATACTTTAGCCTCTTCATCATCGACCGAATCATCATTGTTGGTAATTACCTCCGGCATATTTAATGCAAGTTCAAACAGATTGACATTCGTATCATTGAGTTCTACAGCAATTTGCTGCAACTGACTATAGTATTTTTTGAGTAAATCAGCATTAATGGAAGAAGCTTTAGCGGTTTGATCCGTGTATTCAACCATCACAGTCAGGTTGACTTTACCACGCTCAATAAGTTTACTACATTCAGTACGCAGGGTCAATTCCTTGTCCGAAACGATTTTGGGCAAGCGAAGATTTAATTCAAGAAATTTTGAATTTAAGGACTTTATTTCGACACTATATTTGACTTTACCGTTATCGGCAGACGCAGTGCCATATCCTGTCATGGATTTTATCATATGCAAAGGTATGACTTTTCAGTAAAAATTGAATACCCTACAGGGATTAATTGCTGATACTCCTTAAATTAGGGCTCGTCTTATTTACCAATCGTGTTTAGCAATGATAACGACTAAGTAACTTTCATAGGGCTTTGCCCCTTTGCATTCGACATAACCAATTCCAATATCATATAAAGAAGCATTCCACTGATCCATACCCAATAAATGGGTACGGTGGTGATAGCCTGGAGATTCTTTCCCTATAATCAAAGCTTTAACGGCAGCTATAGCGCTCGCTCGATTGGCAGCAATCGATTCAAAATTGTTTGCGCTTCGTTTTGACAACCATTCGGGATTAAGCTTATAACCGGCCTCTTCTATGAAATAATTAGGTCCGTAGCCCTCCGGTGATACGTGGTCAAAATAGGAGCGCTTGGCCATATCTTTTGCGCGATAAACGGCAACCTCTGCCAACTGTTTATTCCAATTGAGCTTAGTTCGTTTTATCTTCTGCAAATTAAAAAGGTTCAGTTCTTTCGTATACTTCTCTGGATTTGTACGAATATTGTTCAATAGTTCATAGGCCTCCCGGGCTTGACGATGATCGACAACGACACGCTGTGCTAAAGCGAACTGTGTAAAAAACAAGGTAAATGCGAAAACCAAATAATTCATGCCTAAATAGTTATTTTCATAAGCGCGTGATGCACAACTTTCTTGTATAAAGCAAGATCTAGATCATTCACATCGCCCTACTTAGATGCGAACATGGACCAATCATACCGAAAAAAGTGCCCTTTCAATGGTAGATACGAATATACTGGCAATTTTATTTGCTTCGTTTACTTGAAAGCTTTTTAGAACAATGGCTCGTCCATCAACCTGAGTACTTCTCAAGTAAGAATAATTCGTCCTTACCCTTTAACCTTAAAAGACGCTATTTAGTATCCAACGTTTAATCTTTTTTTGAATTTTTAGCCGATAAAAACTGTACAAGCATGGGTATTAAGCTCATAAAAATAACGACCAAAATAACTAGCGAAAAATTATGCTTGAAAAATGGGATCTGACCAAAATAATAACCTGAAAGCGTAAAAACTAAAACCCATAATGCGCCGCCCAAAATATTGTATTTACCAAAGGTTTTGTAGGACATTTTGCCAATACCTGCTACAAATGGTGCAAAAGTCCTGACAACGGGAACAAATCGCGCATAAATGATGGTCCTCGTTCCGTGCTTCGCATAGAAATTTTGTGTTTTTTGAAGATAAGAAGGTCTGAATATCTTCGATCCTGGTTTAAAGACCCTCATTCCAACATATTTACCAATTTCATAATTTACGAAATCTCCGGAAATAGCCGCAAGAATTAGGATCAAAACAATCAACAACAAAGAGATATGACAATCCGGACGAGCGACTATAGCTCCCAGAGCAAATAAAACAGAATCTCCGGGTAGAAATGGGGTAACCACCAATCCTGTCTCTGCAAAGATGATTAAAAATAAAATCAGGTAGGTCCAGTTTTCATAACTATTAATCAGCTGCAAAAGATGCTGATCAATATGCAATATGAAATCAATGAATTGTGAAACGATTTCCATTTTCCATGTATAAAAAAAGGAGTCTTATAAGACTCCTTTTTTTGATTTGATTTTTTCTTTTATTAGCTCAAAGATTATGGGCAATACAGATAAAAAAATAATGATCAACACCACCTTCGAGAAGTTTTCGCGGATAATGGGAATATTCCCCAAGAAATATCCAGCAAGGGTTATACCACCTACCCACAATACAGCTCCTACAACATTATAGGTGATGAAGGTACCATAATTCATCTTTCCAATACCACCAACGAAAGGAGCCAGCGTGCGAACAATTGGTACAAAGCGCGCTATAACGATAGTTTTACTACCGTATTTCTCATAAAAAGAGTGCGTTTTGGCAATCTGCTCGTTTTTGACAACTTGCTTCCCGAAGAGTTTAAATTTTGTTAGGCGCATACCAAAATGCTTTCCGATAGAATAATTCAGGGAATCACCTGAAACTGCAGCTACTAACAAGATAAAAATCATCAGCCATACGTTGAGATCATTTGGCTGTGCGGCTAGCATACCCGCTGCAAATAATAAAGAATCTCCTGGCAAAAAAGGCATCACAACCACACCCGTTTCCACGAAAATAATAAGAAACAGAATAAGGTAAGTCCACGTCTGATAATCATTGACTATTTCCACCAAATGTTTGTCAATATGGAGAATAAAATCAATGAGATGTGTAATTAGTTCCAAACCGTGATAAAGATTAAGCGTTGTTTAACATAACGGGCATCACCAACATCAAAATATCTTCATGATCTTCTGATACTGCTGGAATCAATAAACCGGCACGATTTGGCGTACTCATTTCCAAAACAACTTCTTCACTCTCCAGGTTATTTAACATCTCGACGAGGAACTTGGCATTAAAACCAATTTCCATATCATCACCTTCAAATTGACACGACAAACGTTCATGCGCTTCGTTAGAAAAATCTAAATCTTCTGCTGAGATATGCAATTCACTTCCCGAGATCTTTAAGCGCACCTGATGTGTGGTTTTATTAGCGAAAATCACCACGCGTCTCAAGGTATTTAAAAACAATAATCGATCTACGGTCAATTTGTTAGGATTGACTTGAGGAATCACAGCGGCATAATCTGGATAACGTTCATCAATTAAACGACAGATCAAATTAATATTGCCAAAGCTAAAGAACGCGTTAGTTTGATTATATTCTATAGATACTGTAACATCGTCAGATGGTAGCGACGATTTAAGCAATGAGAGTGCCTTTTTCGGTAAGATAAGGGATGCTGGCTTTTCTGCACCAATATCAGTTCTCGAATAGCGCACCAATTTATGCGCATCAGTAGAAACAAACGTCACATTTTTTTCTGCTAATTGCACCAATACACCAGACATAGCCGGTCTTAATTCATCGTTACTGACGGCAAAGATTGTTTTACTGATAGCTTCTGACAAGATAGGTGCTGGCATCTGAATAACCGAACCATTATCGATGGAAGGAATTTTAGGAAAATCGTCAGCATTTTCTCCACTCAATTTATATTTTCCATCCCCCGCACTGATCTCAATAGCCAAGGTATTCATGTCTACTGAAAATGCCACAGGTTGGTCCGGCAAGGTTTTTAATGTCTCAATCAATATCTTCGAAGGCATGGCTACTCTTCCTTCTTCTTTTGCTTCGATCTGTAAAGAAGTAACCATACTTGTTTGCAGATCTGTAGCAGAAATAGTCAAGTTATTGTCTTTTATTTCAAAAAGAAAGTTTTCCAAGATAGGCAAAACAGTACTTGTACTGGATGCGCCATTGATAGCTTGTAACTGCTTTAATAAAATTGATGTTGATACAATGAATCTCATTTCCTGAATACTAATTATTATGTGCAATAATACACAAATTAATCAATATTTTTCAGTTTTATAGGCTGCTTTCTTTCCACATAAACAGATTTCAGTGGCTCAAATAAGCATTTGTATTTCAATCAATAAGCACAGCGCCACAAGTATAGAAAGCAAATTCGGCCGGATAAATCACAATATTTATTACATTTGTATAATAGCGGTATTGTATGCAGTTTAAAGAGATCATTGGGCATAAAGACATCAAAGAACATTTAGTTCGCACGGTTCAGGAGAATCGTGTGAGTCATGCGCAATTATTTCTTGGTCCCGAAGGTTCGGGCAGTCTTGCTTTAGCCTATGCGTATGCGCAGTTTTTAAATTGCGAAAATCGACAGGAAACCGATAGTTGTGGCGAGTGCCCCTCCTGTAGAAAATATAATAAGCTGATCCATCCAGATCTACACATGTCGTACCCTTTTATAGCCAAACATAAGGAAGATACAGCAACAGATTATGCAGACAATTGGAGAAAATCCTTTTTATCCAATCCATACATGGGATTGGAGTATTGGCGCAGCCGATTGGATGCAGACAATAAACAAGTCAATATTAATATTGCCGAAGCCCATGCTATCATCAAGAAGCTAAGTCTTAAATCTTTCGAAGCTGATTATAAGGTTCTAATTATGTGGCTTCCTGAATACCTCGATACACAAGGCAATGCCTTATTGAAGTTGATCGAAGAACCACCCGAAAAGACGCTCTTTATCCTCGTTGCAGAGAATCAGGACAAAATATTAAATACAATCATATCGCGCACACAATTAGTCAAAATTAAAAAATTAGATCATAGTGAGGTCACGCTGCATCTAAAGAAAGCACATCAGCTTTCAGATCAAGAGGCAGCAGAAATTGCTTTTATTGCAGATGGAAATCTTCAGGAAGCAATGAACCTATTGCACGCGCAGACTAATAATCATTTTGGGATTTTGGTAAACTGGCTCCGTTTTATTGTCTCGGATGCTGGCACCAATATGATTTCCTTGGTAGAAGAAGAGCTATCAAAAATTGGTAGAGAAAACCAAAAAAGCTTTCTTTTTTATGCAATCAATATGATGCGTCAAATCATATTGATCAAAGAGGGACTTTCCAATCTCGTATTCTTACCGGCAAAGGAACTGGATTTTGTTCAGAAATTTGCAGTACATTATACCCTTGAACAAATTGAAGCAACCATAAATCTATTGGAGGAAACACATTATTTTGTAGAAAGAAATGCAAATCCCAAAATATTATTTTTAGATTTATCTTTGCAGTTAACATTAATATACAAGTACAAAACGTTTCCGAAAGGAACTCAATATATAATATAGAAAACTATGGGATGTGGCAGTTGCTCATCCGGCGGAGGTTGCGGTACTACCACGGCAAATGGTACACCGGCAGGATGTCAGAACAATGGCTCTTGCATGACTAGCGGATGTAATAAATTAGATGTATATGACTGGCTTTCCGATATGGATATGCCATCAAACTATAAACCATTTAATATCGTCGAAGTACGATTTAAGGGATCGCGAAAAGATTTCTTTATTAATGTAGACAATATCTACCTTGAAATGGGTGAGATGGTTGTTGTTGAGCCCTCTACAGGGGGCTATGATGTCGGCCATGTATCCCTAACAGGTGAATTGGTTAGACTACAACTCAAAAAGAATAATGTTACCCCTGAGATGGTGACAAAAAAAATCTATCGGAAGCCTAATGAGGTTGATGTCGAGAAGTATAACGCAGCAAAAGATCTCGAATGGGAAACAATGCACAAGGCGCGCAAACTCGCCCTGGATTTGGGTTTATCGATGAAAATCTCCGATGTCGATTACCAGGGGGATAAAACGAAGGCTACCTTCTATTATACCGCTGAGGGTCGTGTCGATTTCCGGGAGCTCATTAAAAAAATGGCTGAAGCGTTTAGAATACGCATTGAAATGCGCCAGATCGGTATGCGACAAGAAGCCAGTCGTCTTGGTGGGATTGGTTCATGCGGACGTGAACTCTGCTGTTCAACCTGGCTAACAGATTTCAAAACGGTATCCACATCGGCTGCACGTTATCAAAACCTATCCCTGAATACATTGAAGCTAGCAGGACAATGCGGAAAATTAAAATGTTGCCTCAATTATGAATTGGATAGCTATATGGATGCACTTAAGGATATTCCTAATAACATAGACCGCATCGAAACGCTAAAAGGAGTCGCCTATCTTCAAAAAACTGATATCTTCAAAAAACTGATGTGGTTCTCTTTTCCTGGAGCAGAAAATTGGATTGCATTACCCGTTCAACAAGTCAGAGAATTTGTAGAAATGAATAAGCAGGGCATTAAACCGGAAGCAATTTCAAGTGTAATGGATACTGATGAAATCAAAGAAGAAAAAAATATCAAGCACGATTACGAGAATGTAGTCGGACAGGATAGCTTAACTCGACTTGATGATCGGAATAAAAGAAAGAAAAAGAGAAAATCCAAAAGCAATACTGGTAAACCTGAAAATAAGACTGGACAGAAAGCTGAAAAACCCGAACAGAGTCCATCAAAACAAAGTGGTAAACCTCAGCTAGCGACCGATGCCGTTAGCCCAATCGCGAATAAAGACAGCAAAGAAGGATCTAATAATAGACCAAAAAAGCGTTTCAATCGTCATCGGAATAAAAACAAAGGCAGTAATAACAATAATACACCGAAAGCAGAATAAAAGAATATGCCTAATTTTAACCCATTAGGCATATTCTTTTATATAAATAGACATGAAACTCAAACGCACTCCTCTTCTCCTTGGTTTGTTATGTATTGGCATAGGGTATTCTTGTGACCAACCGTTTGTTATAAATGAAAATAAACCTATTGGTAATAAAGCTTGGCTAAATACATCATTGCCCAGTTTTAAATTTCATATCGCCGACAAAAACAAACGATATGATGTATTGATGGATGTCCGTCATACGCCAGAATATGCTTTTTCCAACCTTTTTGTACTTATTTATCAACTCGGTCCAGATAAAAAGCAATACACTTTTCGTAAAGAAATAAAAATGGCCAGAGCTGATGGAAAATGGATAGGAAAATCTTCTGGCAGCTTGTACAATAATCAATCCGTAATCCATAAAGATTACCTATTTCCGGATACAGGAACTTATACTATTGCTATCGAACAGCACATGAAAGAAAATCCGTTGAAAGAAATTACAGACGTAGGGCTAACCGTTGTTCCAAAATGATAGCCTTGTTACGATATCTATTATTTCCTTTTACTATGATCTATACCGTGGTAGTCTGGATAAGAAATAGATTATATGATCATAAGCTGCTTGCGTCGCGCTCTTTCAATATTCCAACCGTTGTTATAGGAAATCTCGCCGTAGGGGGAACGGGGAAAAGCCCAATGACTGAATTTGTGGTTTCTATCCTTAAGAGTCACTATAAAACAGCTATACTCAGCCGAGGGTATGGACGCCGTACAAAAGGTTTTTATCTAGTACAGACGGATTCAGTGGCCATGGATGTCGGCGATGAGCCCTTACAATTCAAAAATAAATTTCCAGATGTCACAGTTGCGGTTTGTGAGGATCGTTGCACCGGAATTGAAAAACTTGAGTCCGCTCATCAACTCATTATTTTGGACGATGCTTATCAACATCGAAAATTATCACCGCTTTTCAATATATTATTATTTGATTTTCTATCGTTTTCACATCCCATGCTCGTATTTCCTACAGGAAATTTTAGAGATCTCCTTATTGAGGCTAAGCGTGCTCAGATCATAGCCATTACGAAATGTCCAATTGAACTTCCAACCGAAGACAAAAGACAAATAGAAAACAAAATCAGGTATTATAACAAAGAAGCATTAATCGTATTTAGTTATATTGACTATCTCGAACCCATTGATAGTAAGGGAAGTGTAGTTGATATCAAAGGCAAAGACATTATTTTGGTCACTGGTATTGCGAAACCTGAACCGATGGTAGATTATCTCCAAGACAAAACGAATTCAATTACACATATCTCCTTTGGAGATCACCATTCTTTTAACGAATCTGATATTAATCACATTTTAAAATCTTACCACAGTTCGACGAGTAGCAACAAAATAGTATTGACAACTGAAAAAGACTTTCAACGTTTAAAACCTTTTAGAAAATACTTTGCTGCTATCAACTTGGTATACTTACCGATCGGACTTCGATTTCACGACGCGCTCCAGCAGGACTTATTCTGTAAAAGACTACATGATACAGTGAATCAAAGTGTTAATCAACCTTAAATTTTGTTAAGAGCAGCTGCTATACTAAACCTTTTCATCAAATTTATATTCTATATGAAAGCGGAGAAGCTTAAAAGTTCTTCTCGGTCTTTAATGAACAAATGATTGTGCCACGACAAGCACTCATGATATAAACTATACAAACGATGAAAAAGAAAATTTTAATGGCAGTAGCGTGTTTATTTTTAAGCGCTACAGGTGTTGTTTCCGCTCAACAGCGTCAGCAACGTAGTCCGGAAGAACAAGCTAAAATGCGTGTAGAGCATTTAGACAAATTATTAAGCCTCAATCAAACACAAAAAGATTCAATCTATAATCTTACGCTAAGTCAGGCTCAGCAACGGGCTGCACTAAGAAATGATGGTGGGGATCGAAAAGCGAACATGGAGAAATTTAAGCAACTTCAAGAGATGCAATCTGCCAAAATCAAATCGTGGCTAACTCCTGAACAAGTTAAGTTATTTGATGAACAACAAGAAAAAATGAAAGAGAGAATGTCTAAACGCTAGCGTTTTTAATGTAATAGAGAGCTTTTAGGTAAAAAAGCAGAAAGGGCTATCCATTTTGGACTGCCCTTTCTGCTTTCTACTTAAAGTAATCGACATTAAGATTTTAACTTTTTCATAATGTCACTCACGTAAGTTTTAAATTTCTTGTCAGTTTCAATTAAATCCTCTACGGTTTGACAGGCATAAATAACAGTTGAGTGATCTCTTCCTCCGAAGAATGCTCCGATCGATTTGAGTGAAGATTTGGTATGTGCCTTTGCTAAATACATCGAAATTTGCCTGGCCTGCACGATTTCTCGCTTTCTAACTTTCGACTTTACCATATCCACAGGAACTTCGAAATACTCACAAACTAATTTTTGAATAAAATCCATTGAAATTTCTTTGTGTGTATTCTTTACAAAATTCTTCAACATCGATTTTGCTAACCCCAAATCGATCTCTTTCTTGTTCAATGTAGACTGAGCCAAAAGTGAAACCATTGCCCCCTCTAATTCACGAACACTGTTATCGATCTGTGTTGCGACGTATTCAACGACATTTTCTGGTAAGTCAATACCATCGGAATACATCTTCTTCTTCAAAATTGCCATCCTTGTCTCAAGATCCGGAATCTGAATATCTGCAGACAATCCCCATTTAAAACGACTAAGCAGACGCTCCTCCAAACCAGCTAAATCTTTAGGTGCTTTGTCTGAAGTCAAAATAATCTGCTTACCAGATTGATGCAAATGATTAAAAATATGGAAAAAGATATCCTGTGTTTTTTCTTTACCAGCAAAGTTGTGTACGTCATCCATAATAATGACATCCATTGCCTGATAAAAGTTAACGAAATCATTGATCGTATTATTTTTCAATGAATCCACAAACTGTTGACAGAATTTCTCACACGACACATAAATGACCAGTTTATCGGGAAGATTTCTTTTGATCTCATTTCCGATTGCTTGGGCAAGGTGTGTCTTTCCCAAACCAACATCTCCATAAATCATCAACGGATTGAATGAAGTGCCGCCAGGCTTATTAGCGACAGCATATCCTGCTGATCGAGCAAGACGGTTACATTCACCTTCGATAAAATTTTCGAATGTATAGTTTTGATTCAATTGCGGATCAACCTGCAATTTTTTCAATCCAGGAATAACAAATGGATTTTTGATATCTCTATTTAAAGATACCGGTACAGGGATCGATTGCCTTTTCCCCTCCGCTCCATTGCCATTCGATGGAAGATTAGTCGTATAAGGATGAGAAGCTGAAGACTTCTCTACTACAATATTGTATTCCAATCTACCTTGTTCTCCTAAAAATTTCTTTACGGTCTTGCGAAGAATTCCCACATAGTGTTCTTCTAGCCACTCATAAAAAAATAAGCTAGGCACTTGAATAGTCAAAACGTCACCCTCCAAACGGACTGCTTTCACAGGTTCAAACCAGGTCTTGAAACTTTGTGCTGGTATATTATCTTTGATAATCGAAAGACAATTATTCCAGACACTTGAATACGTTTTTTCCATTCTAAAATTGTTAATAAGTTGATTTACAATACGCGACAAAAAATATGTTGATAACTTTCTCTGAGAACGAAGATGACAAAAAAATATCAGCTAAAAAACTAAAATATAAAATAATTAATAAACAATTATATGTCAGTAATTTACAGTGTAAAATTGTGGAAAACTAGCGCTAAAATTGATCTCTAAAAATAATTATTAACATTCCAAATTTATTTAAAAAAAAGAACCAAAAGACGTGTAAACTTACTACTTCTCGCTTCCTAAGGTGCTGATCTAAATTAACCAAAATAATAGCTATTTACAATCTTTGGTTCATATATTTTTAATAATAAATTCATAAGAATTTAAAGCCAACTTAACATCATTGCTAATGTACATTTCACCAAATTAATACATACTTGTAAAATAAAAATCCGTATAAATTACCTGAATGAAAAAACACATTGTAACATGTGATGTTCCTGATGAACTTAAAACTTGAAAAATAAAAAAGGAGATCCAGATGGATCTCCTTTTTATTTTTCAAGTGCATAGGTTTTATCCGACCATTGAATTGGTTAATTTTCCGTCGCAAAGTTTTTTAGCTTCTACGATGATTGCAGTTGCATCATAGCGTGCGTTCTTCCACTGCGCATTTTGTTCAGCATGTTCAATGATCTTATCTGGAATACCTAAACGAACTACTTGGCTGTGATAACCATGATCAGCCATAAATTCTAATATAGCCGAGCCTATGCCCCCCTGTAAACTTCCGTCTTCCACTGTAATAATCTTATTAAACTTCTTAAAGACTTGATGGAGTAAGGATTCATCTAATGGTTTGGCAAACCGAAGATCATAATGTGCTGGATGTATACCTAATTCATTCAAATGCTGTACAGCTTTAACAGCTTCGTTTCCTATAGCTCCAAAACTTAAGATAGCAAGCTCTTCTCCCTCCGTTATAAGACGTCCTTTTCCAATTTCGATTTCCATAAATGGGCGGCGCCAATCTGGCATAACACCATTTCCTCTGGGATATCTGATGACAAAGGGTCCTTTGTCCGGCAATTGAGCTGTGTACATCAAATTACGCAATTCTTCCTCGTTCATCGGAGCAGAGACAGTCATATTCGGCACACAGCGCATAAATGCGATGTCATAAGCCCCATGGTGTGTCGCACCATCTGCGCCTACAACGCCCGCACGGTCCAAACAGAAAACGACGTTCAGATTCTGCAATGCAACATCATGGATCACCTGATCATATGCTCGTTGCATAAACGACGAATAGATATTACAGAATGGCAATAGTCCCTGAGTTGCTAGTCCCGCACTGAATGTGACAGCATGCTGTTCAGCAATACCCACATCAAAAGCACGTTCGGGCATAGCTTTCATCATGATGTTCATAGAAGATCCTGATGGCATTGCCGGCGTTATCCCCACGATCTTATCATTTTGTTCTGCGAGCTCCACTAAGGTATGTCCAAAGACATCCTGAAACTTGGGAGCTACAGGTTTATCACTGAGCGATTTTTTGATCTCACCTGTAATTTTATCAAATAAACCAGGGGCATGCCACTTTGTCTGATCTTTTTCAGCCAGCGCAAAGCCCTTTCCTTTAACAGTAACAGCATGTAATAATTTGGGGCCTGGTATATGCTTAAGGTCTTCAAGCGTTTTTGCTAATTTCTTAACATCGTGCCCATCAACTGGGCCAAAATATCTAAAATTTAGAGATTCAAAGAGATTAGCATTCTTCAGTAAAGTTCCTTTTATACTTTTTTCCAATTTCTTGGCAATCCCCAAAGCATTAGGACCAACTTCGGAAATCTTAGTTAATACTGCTGCTATATCGTCTCTAAATCTATTGTATCGTTTTGAGGTGGTAATACTTGTCAAATACTCCTTTAAGGCACCAACATTGGGATCTATCGACATGCAATTATCATTCAAAATTACTAAAAGATTAGATTTAGAAATTCCTGCATGATTCAATGCTTCAAATGCCATTCCTCCTGTTAACGCGCCATCACCGATCACGGCGATATGCTGGCGGTCTTTTTCACCTTTTATCTGAGATGCAACTGCCATACCCAACGCAGCGGAAATAGAAGTCGATGAGTGACCAACTCCGAATGCATCGTACTGGGATTCAAAACGGTTGGGAAAACCCGAGATTCCGTTCTCAATTCGATTGGTATGAAATATATCGCGACGACCCGTTAGAATTTTATGCCCATAAGCCTGATGACCGACATCCCAAATTAATTGATCATAGGGGGTATTCATTACGTAATGTAATGCTACCGTTAATTCGACAACTCCTAAACTTGCTGCAAAGTGACCACCATTAACCGAAACTTGATCAATAATAAATTGACGTAATTCCTGACTTAATTGTTCTAATTGGTCTTCCTTTAGCTTTTTAAGATCAGAGGGATCGTTTATTTTACTTAATAGTTCTCCAGTCTCAAACTGCATAGTATGCTATTTACATGATGTATACTCACAAAGTAACGACAAATTTATTTAATCTTTAAAATAAATCGCATTTACATATTGAGGTACAACAAATAAAATAATGAATAGTTTGCATAAGCGTTACTGCAAAAGATTTTATATGTAAATTTGTATAAGATATGCAAGTAGAAGAAGGCTACGAAATCAAGCTTCCTCAATTTGAGGGACCTTTTGATTTACTATTATTTTTTATCGAACGGGATGAACTAAACATCCACGATATACCAATTTCAAAGATTACAGATGATTTTTTGTCTTATGTGAGCCAAATGCAAGCGCTCAATATGGAAATGGCAAGTGAATTTATCTTCGTTGCCTCAACGCTGATGCGTATTAAAGCTAAAATGCTATTGCCTCGTCCAGATTTGGACGATAATGAGAATGAAATTGATCTTAGGGAAGATCTTGTTCAAAAACTTATTCTCTATAAACAATTTAAAGAAACCTGCGAAGATCTTAGAATATTGGAAGAGAATCGTCTAAAATGCTATAGCCGAGGCAATATACGTTTCGATATCCAGCAAAGACTTAAGCTAGATTCTAGCGGCGAAAATTTGGATAACTTCGACCTTTATGGCCTAATGATGATCTACGAGCAAATGATGTATCAATTCCGTAATCGTCCGCCAGAAGTAACCCATACGGTTGTCAAATACCCTTACACAATTGAACAACAAAAGAAAGCAATAGCCGAACTCATTGAGATTAACAAAAAATTGGATTTTCAGGAAATTCTTAAAAACTCAGAAAATAAAATTCAGTTCGTCTATAACTTTTTGGCCATTCTTGAAATGCTTCAGCAGCGATTGTTACAGATTGAAGTAGGCTTGGGCTACAACAATTTCAACGTTGGTGGAAGAGATCCAAATGAAGAGGAAGAATTTATCTTAGAAACTGAAGAAACATAAAAAAGACCTGTCTAAGACAGGTCTTTTTTTTAATCTTTCTTCTTAAAAGCATTCCATCCTTGCGCTGTAATCGGATAAAGATTTCCAGATTTAGAAATCATCTCGCAACCTTCGGATCTGGGAGTCATATAACCGATAATACTGATGTCTGGCAGATTCTTAATTTTATCGTGATCTGCCTGCGCGATTGTAAACAATAATTCGTAGTCTTCACCGCCATTCAACGCCGCTACAGTCGGATCAATTCCAAATTCCCGTCCAGTATCGTAAGTCATCTGATCAAGCGGAATTTTTTCCTCATATAGCCGACAGCCTTTGTCCGATTGTCGGCAGATGTGAAGAATCTCTGAAGCAAGCCCATCTGAAACATCCATCATCGCTGTAGGCTTAATTCCCAGATCAGCAAATAAAGCTACAATATCTTTACGGGCTTCAGGTTTTAATTGCCGCTCAACGATGTAATCTTTCCCTTCCAGATCAGGTTGTACATTTGGATTTTCTAGATAAATATCCTTCTCACGCTCAAGCAGCTGTAAGCCCATGTAAGCAGCCCCCAGGTCGCCAGAGACACATAATAAATCGCCTTCCTGAGCGCCACTACGATAAACGATTTGATCTGCATCAGCGTAACCTATACTCGTGACAGAAATTACTAATCCTTGTGCTGAAGCAGACGTGTCTCCTCCAATTAAATCAACGTTATATTTCTTGCACGCAATTAAAGCTCCCTGATAAATCTCCTCGACGGCTTCCAATGGAAATTTTGAGGACAAGCCTATTGAAAAGGTAATCTGAGACGCTATTCCATTCATTGCGTAGATATCGCTCAAATTGACCTGAACAGCTTTGTAACCTAGATGCTTTAAAGGAACATAACGAAGATCAAAATGAATTCCCTCCAAAAGTAAGTCAGTGGATATCAACGTTTTCTTACCCTCAAAATCCAAAACAGCGGCGTCATCACCTATACCTTTAATGGTAGACTTCTCCGTTAATTCCACAGCTTTGCTTATATAATCAATCAGTCCGAACTCACCCATTTCTTCCAAATTGGTTCGCTCGGTATTGTCAAAATCAAACATGTTAAAAAGTTTAAAAGTTTATTATCGATAATGCCAAACAATCATCTCAAAGATTGATCGTACTGACATTACAAAACAGTTGTCGCAATAAAATCCAACAGTTTTCCGCACTTGTCGAGTCGTAATTCTCGTTTCTGCTATGGAAAAAAGAAAAGCTCATGCTCGCTATCGAAAACCAGTCTTTTCTTCTATCGCTAATACCCAAATTATGCTAATCGCTATAGTCCCAAGCTCGCCGATATTTCCAGCATGCGTTCAATCGGACGCTGGGCGCGAAAAATAACATCTTCAGGAAGAAGAATTTCAGGCGATTCAAACTTAAGGCAATTGTAGAGCTTCTCAAGCGTATTCAGCTTCATGTGTGGACAATCATTACATGCACAAGCATTGTTGGGTGGCGCTGGTATAAAAGTCTTATGAGGACTCGCTTTCTGCATCTGATGGAGAATGCCTGATTCTGTAGCAACGATATAGGAATGAGCTGCATCATTTTGAGTAAATTTCAGCATTCCAGCTGTAGATCCGACATAATCTGCGTTCGCTAGAATATGATCTTCACACTCTGGATGGGCAATAAATTTCGCATCCGGATATTCGGCTCTCAAACGTTCAATTTTTTCCTGGGAAAAAATCTCATGCACCATACAAGCGCCGTTCCAAAGGACTAGATCCCGGCCAGTTTTCTTTTTAACGTATGTCCCTAGATTACGATCGGGACCAAAGATGATTTTTTGGTCCTCAGGCAAGCTCTCCACTATTTGAACAGCATTACTTGATGTACATACAATATCTGAAAGCGCTTTCAATTCAGCGGTACAGTTCACATAAGTGATGACCAGATGATCTGGATATTGTTCTTTAAACTTCGCAAAAAGATGTGGTGGACAGGAATCCGACAACGAACAACCAGCTTTGGCATCAGGTAAAATAACCTTTTTTGTAGGCGAAAGTATCTTGGCTGTTTCCGCCATGAAATGCACGCCAGCAAAAACAATTAAATCCGCATCCGTCTTGGCTGCCTCTTGTGATAGTCCTAGGCTATCTCCAATATAATCGGCTATATCCTGAATTTCAGACTCTTGATAATAATGAGCCAATATTACAGCATTTTTTTCTTTCTTCAATCGTTGGATTTCTTCAACCAAATCCAATGAAGGATCGATCGGAGCATCGATATAACCTTTGGCCTGAAGCTCATAATTTACAATTTCCATGCGGGTAGTTTCAACTTTTGTGAATGACAAAAATAAGCATTGTTGCATATATAAAAGTCAATTAAAAGCAAATTAATCTAATGATCGCAATTTACCCTTCACATCAACAGGAAATAGTATCTAGCATTCGGATATTAATGGTTGATAATGAAAATATCAATTATTTTTTCGGCTACAACTGATTTGTATTAATTATCCGGGTTACTGGATGGTACCAATTCCGAAATCTGATCCGATAATCGCTCCCAGTTATGATCTGGATTAGCAAACAAGAAAGAAAACCGAATGTTTCTTCAACTATAAAGCTTTTATATTTAAAATTAATAGTTAAATTATTATCTCTAAAAAACAATAAAAAAAGATCATTTCAAACTAAACCCTTCTAGAATCGAATATAAAGCATGTAATTAAGACATATATCCTTTATCAAAAGCTCAGCGGGTTTATTGTAAACTATTTCTATATTAGAAAATCAGTTTCGCTAATATTCCTCTTTCGGAGCCTAAGGAACGTTCTTCGCCACATTACAAAACAATGAAAAATATGCCACAAAACGAAGCTTTATTTATTAACATTTAATACGACTTGCGGATTTAAAGTCATTATAAAACTGATTTATGGTCTAGGACTTGATCAATAAATTTTTATTGAATTCTCAGGGGGTTAAATCAGCCAATACGCTATGAATTTGAAACGGTGAAAAGAAAGAATACTGAATATGTGTAGCAAAATGGAGAATAAAGCGCTTGACAATCGTCTGTAGCTCTATTTTTCATTCTAACTTCCATTTACCGCAAGCTGCCTATTAAGCGCTGCAGATTTATTAGTGCTTTGTAATTCGAACTAATTCCAGATAATATTAAACACAGCGCTAACAACTGTTGAACTGCAAATACACATTCAACTAGCTGCATACTATACAATCAAAATTTACGCAATAAAGTAAGGTCGCTAGAAGAGCATATTTTGAAAAAAAACTCGAGGTGTGGTAAATAGTATAATCTTATAAGGACAAATCAATTGCAACCAGTTAGGAACTGGATCTAGGAAATGTATATTTATAATAAACTCGATAAGAATTGAATATTTCTATATATATAAAACGAATTCAATTATAAACTAATCTCAAAGCCTATTTATCAAAAATAATAGTCTACTATCGAATTCTACCCAAAATCGATCTTGTGTGTTTTCTAAACAAACCCTCTGAGAATCGAATATTAACGATATAATCCAATAAATGGGTATTTACTCAATTGTAAAGAGGTTTAATATAAAAATGAGCTAAATCAATCCAAAATCTGTAGATCAATGGCTTATTTTGGCACTCGAATTACAAAATCATACTAAAAGGCGCAGCCTGTTATTTCTAAAACTGTTAGACATAAATATAAAATCGCTATTAAAAGGAATTAAATATTATAGTGCACCAATTACTTACCAAAATCTATAAATAAACCAGCTTTAAAATAATAACCTAAAAAAATAATATACAGTTAAATACATAAATTTTAGATTTAAAATAAATAGCAATTCGAAAACACTTTTTTAAATTCTAAAATACACTTAATCGCTTAGGATTGAATAGGGGATAAAATTATCATTTAACATTAATCTATTCGATCTGTAAAGCGTTTATTTAAAAAATAAACCCCTTTAGAATTCTTTATAATAAAACTTCTAAATCATCATTCAGAATACTCAAATCTCACAAGCCAACATCCACTAATTCCAAATACAAATTGACGTCGGGCAACAAATATAACAAGATTGTTTGTACTACAATACATTATTCGAACAAATTATTTTATCTAAAAAATCTCAATCCCTTAATTATCTACTTCAGCGTTTAAAATCAAATTTTCAAATAAAGTCGTCTACAATCTTACAGAAAGTATTTGAATCTGATTATAATTGAATACTCAATTGTAAAAGCGTTTATATTAAAATTTGACGCCTATAGATTTGAATATAAAATCTACATCGTAGAAAACAGTTAAATATCTTAACTAAAAAGTGCTTAAAGCTCAAAAATTTATATCAATACACCTCAAATCTATCAATCTGGAAGAATTTCAATGATTTGATTGCTTGAATAATCAATGCCAAAAAATCCAATAGCTCAGAATGAGTTATTAAATTTCCATTTTTATAAAAACACAAATAGACAAATCTAAAGCACACTAAAATTAGTTTTCTAAAGCAAAAAGTCAACAGATAAACTATTTGGAACAGGTCCAGGCACTTTACAATCCAATAAAATGCACTATTTTCTTTAAAATAGCGAATATTGAAACCTCACAGCATCTAAGCTAAATTTACAAATAGCATTTTTTAACAATTTGAGCAGCTTAGAATTCCATAAAATCCATAATAAAAATTAAAAACTTAAAATATCGAACTATATAAGCTTTCGATTGCAAAAAGTGCAACAGATTTTGAAATTAAGCCTCTTAAAATCACATTAAATCCATATCAAAAAAAAATTAAATAAATATTGCTTTCTAAACCACTTTAGAAAGCGAATAGAATGAATAAAAACTAAACAAACTCAATCAGATTCGAATATTTCGATGGGATCTTTTACAAGTTCCAAATATCGAAACGTAGAAGCGTCTGATTGAACTTTACAAAACTAAACAAAGATTTTCGAACGTATTCCACAATCTTTTTTTTCAATAAATACTAATTATTTTAAATAGAAGATCTCTTATTGTTTATTATGGTGTGGAAAAGTGGTATAAATAGCTTTGATTTCATTTTGATTTTAGGTTTTTATAGAGTTTTCAACAATTTTTCAACAGTATTTTTAGATTAAATAGCTGATTTTTAAAATGCTAATTTTATTCATTTTTTATTTTCCATATTTTTTTGTTGAATAGTTTGTGTTTAAAAATTGTGGAAATCTCAAGAGTTTTATGCGGAAAAGTTTCAAAAATTTAGCTGGAAAGTAGGGGACTTGGAAATTGTTAAATACTTTTCATTTTTATTTAACCTTTTATTTACACGTTTTCCACATTTTTCGTTAATTTGAATCGTCACTTTTGGGGATAGTTTGTGAATTTAAAATATATGGCAGATAGAAAGGTCGATTTTTTGGTCATTGGATCAGGTATAGCTGGATTAAGCTTCGCATTAAAAGCTTCTAAATTCGGTAAAGTGTTGATAGTCACGAAGTCTAATGAGGATGAGTCAAATACAAAATATGCGCAAGGGGGGGTAGCTGCTGTTGTGGATAAGTCCGATAGCTTTGAAAAGCATATTGTTGATACTCAGATAGCTGGGGACGGATTATGTGATGTTGAAATTGTGGAAAACGTCGTTCGCGAGGCTCCTGATCGTATTGCAGAGCTGATTTCCTACGGAACATCCTTTGATAAGGAAGAATCTGGACTTTATGACTTAGCAAAGGAGGGGGGGCATTCGGCGCATCGCATATTACATTACAAGGATATCACCGGTTACGAAATAGAACGGGCACTATTAGAGCAGGCACATGTCGATCCAAATATTGAAATTGTAACACATTACTTTGCCATTGATTTAATCACACAACACCATTTGGGTGAATATGTAGATAAGAATAAAACGGATATCACGTGTTATGGTATCTATGCTTTCAACACATTTTCTCATCACGTAGATAAAATTTTGAGTAAGGTTACGGTAATGGCTTCCGGTGGAGCTGGGCATGTATATTCAAGCACAACTAATCCGACCATTGCCACTGGCGATGGTATTGCGATGGTGTATAGAGCCAAAGGGAAGGTGCGTAATATGGAGTTTATGCAATTTCATCCCACGTCACTATATAACCCTAAGGACTCACCTGCGTTTCTCGTATCCGAAGCAGTGAGAGGATTTGGAGGTATTTTAAGAAGAGTCAATGGAGAGTCTTTTATGGAGGACTATGATGAGCGAGCTTCGTTGGCTCCGAGAGATATCGTGGCTAGAGCTATTGATGCGGAGATGAAGAAATCTGGTATTGATTATGTATATCTCGATATCACGCATAGGGATAAGGACGATATTATCAAACACTTTCCGAATATATATGAGAAATGTCTTTCTATTGGACTTGACATGTCCAAAGACTTTATACCGGTGACACCTGCAGCGCATTATCTTTGCGGTGGAATTTATGTGGATGATTTTGGGCGTAGCAGTATTCTCAATCTTTATGCCTGCGGAGAGTGTTCTTCTACAGGCTTGCATGGCGCAAATAGACTGGCTTCCAACTCGCTGCTTGAAGCACTTGTATATGCCCATCGTATATTCTTAGATGCGACGCAATTGGTTGAAACAATCAGTCATATAAGTGATGTTCCTGAATGGGATGATTCTGAGACCTCGCGTTCTAATGAAGATATTTTGGTGACTCACAATTTGCGCGAATGCCAAAAGATCATGAGCGATTATGTTGGTATCGTCCGTTCTGATTTTAGGCTTGAAAGAGCGCTTAAGCGGCTCCATCTATTATATGAGGAGACAGAGGAGTTTTATAGAAATACCAGGCTTTCTGTCAAACTTTGTGAATTACGAAATGTGATTCAAGTAGCTTACATTGTTACGAAATCGGCGATGTTGCGAAAGGAAAGTCGAGGATTGCATTATACAACTGACCATCCCGAGCATTCCGAAATATTACAGGATACAATTTTCTAAGAGATATGGCACTTATTTTACCCGTTTTGGATAAGTCACCGCTAATTGCTGAAGAGTGCTTCTTAGCGCCCAATTCGACGATTGTAGGTGATGTTGAGATTGGACATCATTGTTCGGTCTGGTTTAATGCTGTCATACGTGGCGACGTCAATTATATTCGAATAGGGAACTATACAAATATCCAAGATGGAGCTGTTGTACATTGCACTTATAAGAAATGTGGTACTTCAATTGGCAGTTATGTAAACATAGGACACCAAGCTATGGTACATGGTTGCGTTGTTGAAGATCACGTACTTATCGGTATGGGCGCTATTGTAATGGATAATGCTGTGATCGAATCGAATGTAATTATTGCTGCTGGGGCTGTCGTTTTAGAAAATACGCGCTGTGAGTCCGGATTCCTATATGCCGGTGTGCCAGCAAAAAAAATAAAAGCGCTAACTGAAGAACAGAAAGATTTGTTACTACAGTTACCGCATAATTATGTTCTATACAGTTCTTGGTTTTAGCTTAAACGACTTAGGAATGTGTAAAAGGCTTTTTTAGTGGCCTCGATTATTCTTTCTTGAGGCCACTTAATGAAAAACTGTCTTTTTGCTCCCAGTTTGCTCGTATCGTGAATACTTTGTTTAAGTATACAACGGGTTCTGGAAAAGTCTTTTTTTCTACATCTCCGGTATCCCAGATACCGTTATCATTATCGTCTCGGATTACACGCAAACTGTATTTACCGCCTGGATATTGTTTATACACTACTGCCGGTTTATCTATGCTTATTTTGTCTAAGCGATAGACTTTGTCTTTTTTCTCATTGATCAATTCGACTAAGTATGTTGTATTGCTATCGAGGTCCGTGAAATCAAAGGTAAGATCCCCATAGTTTTCACTATCATCATAAGTAAGATCCAGTTTTTTTTCTTTGTTTTGTTCTCCAAAATAGCCCGTAATAGCGCCTTCTGCAAATTCAATTTGGTACTTTTTATCCTTCCTCCAATTATATCGAATGTGGTAGATGTTTGAATTCGCTGTATCCACAGCCAGCTGATAATTGGTCCGCACCAAAGAATCTTCCTTGAATTTTAATTTTGTCTTGTCTATATTTTTTATTGGTGTGAAAGCGGACACTTGAAGGTGAGTGATGCGATCGACCCTCCCGTTATTTGGTGTAAAAATAGGGTCTATTGTTTGTTCTATTTTTACGTTTCCTTTTCTAACCAGGATGGTATCCAGTGGCTTCTCATTTTCCGTTAAGGCCAACTTTAAAGAGTCTATTTTTAAATTTGGAATAAACAAGGTCGCAGAATCAGAGGTTTTTGCAAAGCGTATGATTTTATCTTTATTATTTACTTCATCATCAAGAATATTTAAGTTGGGTTTTTCTACTCTTCTATTAAAAATAAGGAGTACACTTCCATTTTTTTCAAATTTCTTTTCTAACGTTCTAAACTTCTTTGGAGTGGCCTTGAATATTTCAAGATTAATGTTGCTCAGATCTCGCTCTAGTACGATAGAATCTTTTAAGAAACCTATTTCTTCGTCGGCACCGTTATAGATTCTGTCATTATTTTTTTCCTGGAGTGCGTAAATGCGGTATGTTCCCTCCCTTAGATTATTTAGTTTGTAATTGCCTGCAGTATCTGTTGTCGTAAATATATTTGCCTTCTTTTTACCAAAAATAGAATCTTGGCTAATGGGGATCAATAAGACTTTAACTTCTTTCTCTACCTCTTTAGTTATTGCACTTTTTACATTACCAGATATGCTGAGCGAGTCGATTTTGTCTCCGGTAGCAAACACGTAAGCATAATTGACCAATGCATTTCCTGCATTATAATCGACAAGTCCTTTACCAAAGTAGATGCTATATGTGGTATTCTTTTCAAGAGAATCTGGAAGGGTGATTTCAAGATTTTTTTTCTTGACTTTAAATTCCGGATTGCTCCCCATATCGGGCGTCACACTAAATTCTTTTTGTTGATTGGCGAGTTTAATGTATTCATCAAAAGTGATGACTATTTTTTTTTCTGTAAAATTCTTCGAGAAATTCGGCGGATTTTCCAATAGAATCTTAGGCGGAATAGAATCTTTTGGCCCTCCAGTTGGTTGCTGTATACTCGCACACTGTATTGATAAGGCAATAAGCATGATAAACAAGCTTAAAATAAGTAATCTTGGCGTAAAGCTATTTTTTAGCCTTTCTGAGCTACTTTTATTTTCTTTTGAAGAAGTTGTCATAAAAAATAGAATATTGTCTTAAATCGCTTATTTTAAGCTTATATATGTATTTAGATTAAAAATCTGTAAATCAGTTATTTAACTCATGTGAACCATCAATACGCTGATATCAGAAGGTGAAACGCCCGAGATTCGTGAAGCTTGACCAAGTGTACGTGGTTTAACCTTCGATAATTTTTGCCTTGCTTCGATGGACAGTGAATTTAACAAACTATAATCGAAGTCCGGATTTATTTCTCTATCTTCCATCTTTTTCATGCGATTTACAATCTCTATTTCTTTTTCGAAATAGCTTTCATATTTAAGATTGATCTCTGCTTGTTCTATGGTATCGTTATCGAATTGTGCTACAAATTGCGCAAAACTTTCATCCCCTTTGATGATATCTTGAATACTAACCTGAGGTCTTGCCAATACATTACTTAATCTGGTTTTTTGAGCAAGTGCACTTGAACCTACATCAGCCAGTACGGTATTCATCTTTTCAAGATTAGTGGAATTTTGTTTTAAGTAGGCGATTATATTTGTAGAGTTATCTATTTTATCCTGTACTTTCTTTACTCTTTTTTCACCTACCAGTCCCAATTTATACGCTAATGGAGTAAGGCGAATATCCGCGTTATCCTGGCGGAGTAACAATCGATGTTCTGCTCTTGATGTAAACATCCGGTAAGGTTCTTCTGTTCCCTTTGTTACGAGGTCATCAACCAATACACCTATATATGATTCGGATCTTTTTAAGATAAGTTCTTTATCATCATTGATACGTTGATGTGCATTAATACCCGCTAGGAAACCTTGAGCAGCCGCCTCTTCATATCCTGTTGTACCATTGATTTGGCCGGCAAAGAATAGATGTTTTACCAATTGCGTTTCGAGTGTAAGATCCAATTGCATTGGCGGAAAATAGTCATATTCTATGGCGTAACCTGGGCGGTACATCTTAGCATTTTCAAAGCCCGGGATGAATTGTAGTGCTTTTAGTTGAACATCTTCTGGTAGTGATGTAGAAAATCCATTTACATAAATCTCTACTGTTTTGAAACCTTCAGGTTCGACAAATATCTGGTGGCGGTCACGTTCTGCAAAACGGTTAATTTTGTCTTCTATCGAAGGACAATAGCGAGGCCCCAAACCTTTAATACGTCCGGTAAACATGGGTGATTTTTCGAAACCCGTCCGTAGCATTTCATGTACTTTATCGTTGGTATAGGTGATCCAACAGCAACGTTGTTCTGTGGGTATATCTACATCTGTATAAGAAAATCTACCTCTTTTTTCGTCACCCCATTGTTCTTCCATCAGCGCATAGTTGAGGCTTCTTCCATCTATCCTTGGTGGAGTTCCGGTCTTCATTCTACCTGATTCGAAGCCGAGTGAAACAAGCTGTTCGGTCAAACCTGTGGCGGCCTTCTCTCCTGTTCTACCGCCTCCAAATTTCTTATCGCCGATATGGATAACGCCATTTAAAAATGTTCCGTTGGTTAATACGACAGCATCGGATTCTATTTCAATTCCCATTGAAGTGATGACGCCACAGGCTCTACCATTTTTTACGATGACCTCTTTGACCGTGTCTTGCCACATATCTAAATTAGGTAGAGACTCTAATTGTAACCTCCATTCTTCTGCGAATCGCATCCGGTCATTTTGCGTACGTGGGCTCCACATAGCTGGTCCTTTAGATAGATTAAGCATGCGGAACTGGATTGTTGATTTATCCGCAATGATACCTGTGTATCCACCCATCGCATCAATCTCCCGTACAATTTGACCTTTCGCAACTCCACCTATAGCGGGATTACAGCTCATTTGGGCTATTACCCCCATATTCATTGTGATGAGTAATGTTGACGAACCTAAGTTCGCAGCAGCGGCTGCAGCTTCACAGCCAGCATGACCTGCACCAACTACTATTACATTATATTTTTTAAACATATTTCTATTCTTGTTCCACGTGAAACGTGGTTTTTATTTGTTTACAAATTTAAGCTTTATCTTCGTTCCACGTGAAACGCTTTATGAAATTTTACATAAAATCAGCAAGATATAACCACCTCTCTGATTTCTCATCTATCTTCTTTTGTATCGATTCAATTTCCTCCGCAAGTGTCGAAAGCTTTAGATGATCTGTTAATTGATTAAGCTCTTCCGTTTTCAATTTTATATTTTGCTCGAGATTTTCTATCTCTTGTTCGAGTTTATTATACTCCAGCTGCTCTTTGTAAGAAAGCTTTTTCTTCTCTTCCTTTGCAACTGGCTTTACCTGTTCTTGAATATTTTTTTTCTGTCTTTCTTTCTCTGCCTTTTGGATCTCATCTTGTTCGAGTTTGAAGTCAGCATAGTTTCCATTGTAGATTTGGACTCTCCCCCTTCCTTCGAAAATAAAAAGTTGATCCGTTAGTTTATCTAATAAATATCTATCATGTGATACCAGGATGAGTACACCCTTGTAGTTATCGAGAAAATCTTCCAATACATTTAAGGTGTCGATATCTAAGTCATTTGAAGGCTCATCGAGTATAAGAAAATTTGGATTCCGCATTAACACACGCATGAGCTGTAGCCGTTTTCTTTCTCCTCCACTCAACTTGTTTACAAAACCAAACTGTTTTTCAGGAGGAAATAGAAAGTGAGTTAATAACTGGGAAGCTGTAATTACCTCTCCGTTTGCCATCTCAATATAATCTGCTACATTCTTCACAACATCCAATACACGGTCATTTTCATTTGCTTCCAATCCGCCTTGTTTATAATATCCGTATACTGTTGTTTCTCCAACAGCGATAACTCCAGCGTCAGGATATTCTTCACCAGTGATCAAGTTTAAAAAGGTAGATTTTCCCGTTCCATTTTTTCCAGCTAGACCAATACGATCTAGTTTTTTGAACGTATAGGAAAAATCCTGTATGATTTCTTTTGTGCCATAACGTTTAGAAACTTTATCTAGTTCCAATATTTTCGATCCCTGTCGACTCACTTTTACACTAAGTTGTACCGAGTCGTTTCCTTTAATAGCTTTAGATTTTTCTTCCAATTCATAATATGCATCGATACGCGATTTGGATTTTGTACCGCGTGCTTGAGGTTGACGCCGCATCCATTCCAATTCGCGACGAAGAAGATTTCTGCTCTTCTCTACCATCACTGCATCGATCGCTTCTCTTTCAGATTTTTTCTCTAGAAAATAGGAATAGTTTCCTTTATAATTATAGAGATTACCCCTATCCAGTTCGCGTATCTCCGTACAGATATTGTCTAAAAAATAACGATCGTGAGTGACCAAAAGAACGGTTTTGCTTCCTGTCGTTAACAGCTTTTCTAGCCACTCAATGGTTTCTATATCCAAGTGGTTGGTAGGCTCATCGAGGATATAGATATCAGGTTCATCGATTAAAAGTTTGGCTAATGCCAGCCGTTTTCGTTGACCTCCTGAAAGACTTTTAATATCCTGATGAAAATCCATAATATTTAGCCGATTGAGAATCGTCTTTATATTATGTTCATATTCCCACGCATTCAAAGAGCTTATTCTCTCTGTCAGATCTTCTAGCTTCTTTTCATCGATATTACTTTCCGAAAGAAGTTCTTCGTATTCGCGGATAAGACGTTGCTGGTCATTGTCTGCACTATAAATAAAATCATTGATAGATTTTAATCCTGTGAAATCAGGATCCTGTTCTAAGAAGCCAATTTTTATGCCTTTTTCTTTTACAACCTTTCCAGAAGTCGGTAGAATTCGTTCTGCTAAAATGGCAAGTAAGGTTGACTTACCTGTTCCATTGATTCCGACCAAGGCTACTCGATCTCCTTTTTGGAGTCCGAAATGTAAATCTTTAAAAAGCCATCGATCGTGGAAAGAATGGCTGACTTGTTCTGTAGCTAAAATACTCACGTTATATCACCCTAAATTATATTCATTAAATTACACAACACGGTACCTTCCAGGAGATCTCTATCCCCGGTAGTAGGTATTATGTTGATAATCATTTTTTTTATTAAATTTCTGATTATCAGTTATTTATATATTAAATCAATAATCTTTTTGATTGCTGACTAATTTAATGCATTGGGTGGCGTTCTGTATTCGGTTTACCTTTTCCATCACATGAAGCGTGAATTCAAAAGGAATAGGTATAACCCGCTAATTTGGAACGCTCGCAAAAATAAAGAAATAGTTTCTTATTCGATGCGAAAAAAGCTTCGTTGGATGATTAATTGGCAATAATGATACTGCCTTGATAAAATTAATTCAACGCGTAATCTGCAATCAGATTGAACCGTGGTATTTCAACATGAAAGCTGCTGTTGTCTAGTGTTCGGATCATATTATAATATCCTTCCATAAATCCGAATTCGCTATTGAGATTGCAACCTGAAGTATATTGATGGGTTTGTCCAGGCTCAATAACGGGTTGTTCTCCTACTACACCATCACCTGATACTTCTCTATAGTCTCCTTTTGCATCAAAAATTTTCCAATAGCGGCTTATCAATTGAACAGTGTAATCGCTGAGATTTTCTATGCTAATATGATAAGCAAACATAAAATGTTCACGGTCCGGATTCGAATACTCAGATTGATAGATGGTTTCAACCGAGATTTTTACGCCTTCTGTAATTTGTGTGATCATTTGAATGATGTTTATTGTTGCACTAAATATTTATGCTAAAATACTAATAATGAGTTTAAAATTCGAAATTTTAATGATTTAAAAAGGTTAAATAATGCTAAGTTTAAAATTAGTATAGTCAAATCGAGCTTAATTAGTACGTTTGTATTATGGCAAATGGCATATTATATTTAATTCCTGTTCCTTTGAGTGAAGATGCAGCTTTCCAGTCGTTTACTCCTTATTTGGTGGAAACGATAAATTCATTGGACGAGTATATTGTGGAAAACGAAAAGACAGCACGTAAATTTCTAAAACTTGCGGGTTTAAAGATTCCGCAGAGCGCGCTCAAAATTCATGACTATGGGAAACATGCGCGCGATAAAGGAAATATGAATGATTTTTTTGATGGCCTAACGCAGGGTAAGAATGTGGGTTTGATGTCGGAAGCAGGATGCCCCGGTGTGGCTGACCCGGGCGCTTCAATTGTTGCCCGTGCTCATCAGCTGGGAATCAAAGTTGTTCCACTTGTTGGTCCAAGCTCAATTCTGCTTGCTCTTATGGCATCGGGGTTCAGTGGTCAGAAATTTGCTTTTCATGGCTATCTGCCAATCGATAAAATAGAACGAGCCAAAGAAATTAAAAGTCTGGAGCTCCAGTCAGGACGTGAAAAACAAACGCAGATTTTTATTGAAACCCCGTTTAGGAATAATCAGCTTTTAGCAGAATTGTTGAAAACCTGTAAGCCGTCGACCTTACTCTGTATAGCATCCAATATGACAGCCCCAGATGAATCCATACAGAGCTTTACAATTGCTGAATGGCGAAAACGAAAGGATGATTTTCATAAAAGACCGACTATATTCCTTTTGTATGTTTGATGGCTCTCCCCTACCCTATTTATTTGGTACTATATAATAAAGCTGTAAAATTGCTAGAAATAGGTTTTAAGTTGTCTTTACGAGTTGAGTGAGTGCTTACATTTTGTCTTTTATCCTTCAATTTTATGTGAGAATAAGATGAATAGAATAATTCGCTGTAAAACAAAAATAAATTGATATAAATTACTCAAAAATATAACGATATGAAATACTGTAGATTATTTGGTTTAATGTTCTGTTTTTCATTAACTATTTTAGGCAAATGTCTTTATGCACAGTCTTCTACCTATGTAATAGTTCATGGGGCATGGGGCGGTGCCTGGCAGTTTAAAAATACGGCTACCGAATTGGAGAAAAAAGGAAATAAAATTTACCGTCCCACACTAACTGGTTTAGGAGAGCGTTATCATCTAGCAGATTCATCTATTGGACTGCAAACTCATGTAAATGATGTGGTGAATACAATTTTGTTTGAGGATCTTCATGATATCATTTTGGTTGGACATAGTTATGGTGGTATGGTTATAACGGCTGTAGCAGACAGCCTTCCGGATCGAATCAAAAAAATGGTTTATTTGGATGCTATCCTTCCTTCAGACCAGGAGTCAGTGATAAATTTGATGCAGAAGCCGGGTAAGGATAATGGACTCTTGAAATTTGAAAAGGATGGCTATATTCTTCCTTTTTGGGTAAAAGATGATACTAAGTTTCCGAGAGACGTCCCCCACCCTATAAAAACACTTACAGATAGAATTCATTTGATAAATCCGAAACGAAATGGGATTCCAACAACCTACATCTTAACGTATGAAGATGGGACCGCGTGGGAGAAGGATGATTTTTATCCATTTTATAAAAAAGCTAAAAGTCTTGGTTTTAAAACAATCGAATTTGTTGCTGATCACAATCCGCAAATAAAAAAGCTGAAAGAATTAGTAGATTTGTTAGAAAGGGAAAATAAATAAGCAATAGATATTTCAATGACGCAAGAGGAACTAGTAAGAGAATTGAGTAAGCCGGAGGTAATTTATACAGCCTTGGCTATCGTCGCTATACGTATTATCGTGTGGCTTTTATTTGCAAATACGATCCGGAAAACTTTAAAATTGGTTGCCCCAGAAAATCGATTAATGACACTTAACCAATCGTGGTTGGTCGCAATCCCTTTGGTGAATATTTATTGGAATTTTCAGGTTGCTGCACGTTTGCGGGATTCTTTGATTAACGAATTCTATGATCGGAAAATCGCCGTTGAGGAAAATCCTACCTTTAGAAAAGGATCCTTATATGCCTGGATTTATTTAGCAACAAATATTCCATTACCATTATCTATTTCAGGCGTGCTAATTGTTATGCATTTTGTGACTTTAGCAAATTACTGGTTTGAAATTAATGCAAATAAGCGGATTTTAGAAGAACATAATAAATTTAGAGAAAAGGAGGTAATTGTAAACCATGAGAATTAAAGATGTCATTGACTATTTGGAGCGGCTTGCTCCTTTAGATTTACAAGAATCTTATGATAATGCTGGACTTATTGTGGGAGATGCGAATAAGGAGGTTACAAAAGTGCTCATTTCGTTGGATTGTACAGAATCGGTCGTCCAGGAAGCTATTGATAAAGGCTGTAATTTAATTATTTCACATCATCCAATTGTATTTAAAGGATTGAAGAAATTCAATGGAAAGAATTATGTGGAGCGTACGGTTATTAAGGCAATCGAACATAAAATAGCATTGTATGCGATTCATACGAACCTGGATAATGTTACGGGTGGCGTGAATACAAAGATTGCGACCAAGCTAGGTTTGGAGAATCAGGCGATTTTGGAATCTAAAACAAATATTTTACGAAAAATGGTTGTTTTTGTTCCGAGAAGTCACGTTGAAGATGTTCGGCAGGCCTTATTCGATGCGGGAGCCGGAAAAGTCGGAAAGTATTACGATCAATGTAGCTTTAATACGGCTGGTTATGGTAGTTTTAGGCCGTTGGCTGGTGCGGACCCTGCAATTGGAGAGGTTGGCATGCAAGAACGTGTTGAAGAAACCCGGATAGAAGTGATTTATCAGAAAGGCATAGAACGTAAGCTGCTTTTGGCACTTTATGACGCCCATCCCTATGAGGAGGTAGCTTACGATCTGATTGATATTGCTAATAATGTCAGTGAGATTGGGGCTGGAATGATCGGAAATTTAGCAGAACCAATGGATGAACTGGATTTTTTAGCTTATCTTAAAGAAAAACTTGGACTTAATGTTATTCGTCATACAGCACTTTTGGGTAAAAAGGTTGGACGAGTAGCTGTCTGTGGTGGCTCAGGTGGATTTTTACTCGGAGCTGCTAAACGTTCGGGTGCTGATTTTTTTGTGACGGCGGATTACAAATATCATGAATTCTTTGATGCTGAAGGTGAAATCGTCATTGCTGATACAGGACATTTTGAGAGCGAACAATTTACGCAAGAATTATTGTACGACATTATTACGAAAAAATTTCCTAACTTTGCAACCTTAACAACAGAAATAGATACAAACCCTATAAAATACTACAGTTGATGGAACAAACCGTAGAACAAAAATTGAAAGCATTATGGCTTTTGCAAGCCATTCATACTAAAATAGATAAAATTCGCCAAGTTCGTGGTGAGTTACCTATGGAAGTTGCAGATCTTGAAGATGAGATTGCGGGTTTAGAAACTCGTATTGAGAAGATCAGAATAGACTTAGACGATTTAGAAGATTCGATCGTTAAGCGTAAGAACATGATTAAGGATGCCCAAGCCGCTATCAAGAAATATGAGTCGCAGCTAAATGAGGTAAAGAATAATCGCGAGTATGACGCTATTTCAAAAGAAATTGAAATTCAAGGTCTTGAGATTCAGGTTTGTGAAAAGAGAATTAAAGAAGCAGAATTCGAGATTCGCAATAAAACAGAAAACTACGATACTACTGTAGGGAATCTTGAGTATAGCAAAGGCGAACTTGAAGGAAAAAAGAAAGAATTGGAAACCATTACTTCTGAAACTCAAAAGGAAGAAGATGGATTGTTGGCGAAAGCTACTGAAGCTGAGGCTAATATAGAAGATCGGTTGAACAAAGTATACTACCGTCTTCGTAATTCATTCAAAAATGGACTTGCTGTGGTTTCAATTGACCGCGATAGCTGTTCAGGATGTCACAATAAAATTCCTGCTCAGATGCAGTCGGAAATCCGCCAGCGCAAAAAAATTATTATTTGCGAACACTGTGGACGTGTTTTGGTTGACGAAGGTATTGTATTGGAAATCGAACAAGAGTACGGTTTTTAATCGTTGATAAAGAAAAGCCCTGCTATTTTTAGCAGGGCTTTTTTTTTAATCATTTTTTTATGCAACTTTGTTGATATACTAACTAGGTCCACTATGCAAAATCGTAGTTTTGTATGTGGTAAATTTTAACCTTAACATGTTTATGAATAGAACTCACTTCAAGCTAATTGCAGCATTTTTGGTCGGAACAACTTTTCTGTCAGCAAAAGCGCAAGAAACCTTATTGCTTCGAAATCCAACTATAAGCTCTAATAATATCGCTTTTGTGTATGGTGGAGATATTTGGATTGCTGACAAAAATGGCAGTAATCCGAGACGACTAACAACCAATCCTGGTGTAGAACAAAATCCGATGTTTTCTCCTGATGGTAAGAAAGTGGCATTTACAGGCAACTATGACGGAAATACCGACGTCTATGTAATACCTGTAGCAGGAGGTGAACCCAAGCGTATCACTTATCATCCCTCTTCGGATGTATTACGTGGATGGCTCAACAATGATGAAGTATACTATACAACATCGCGAGATTTTACCTATGCTTTAAGTCCGCGATTATATAGTTCCAATATACAAATGTCAGGAATGGACAAGGCATTGATGATGCCTGAAGCCACGCAAGGCAGCCCTTCTGCAGATGGTCGCTATTGGGCCTATATCAAGAATACCGATCCTACAGAAAGAGACCGGGTAGCCTTTAAACGTTATCGGGGTGGCGGTATGCCGACTATTTGGATCTTCGATACGAAAACCAAAGAAATAGAAGCAATTCCACAAGTTAAAAGCAATGACGTTAAGCCATTATGGTTGGGTACTAAGGTTTATTTCCTATCTGACCGCGATAAAATCGTTAATATCTTCAGTTATGATACCAAGACCAAGAAGGTAGATAAATTAACAGATTTCAAAGACTATGATGTGCGTTCGCTGAATGGGAATGGCACAGATTTGATTTTTGAATATGCTGGAGCACTAAATACGTTGAGTTTAAGCAATAATAAAGTAACTCCGCTGCATATTAGTGTAAACACGGATGTGATGTATAAAAGGCCGTATTATAAAGATATCAAGGATGATATACGCTATGCTACACTATCACCAACCGGTCAGCGCGCACTATTTGAGGCGAGAGGAGAAATATTTACAGTGCCTAAAGAAAAGGGCGAGGCTAGAAATCTATCAAATTCACCGGGTTCTCATGAGCGTTTTCCAGATTGGTCTCCAAACGGTAAATGGGTATCTTATATTTCAGACAAAAATGGATCTTATCAGTTGGTGCTGACAGATCAGTTCGGAAAAGATAAACCATTATATTTTAATTTGGGTGAAACTAATTTCTATTTTGAGCCGACTTGGTCGCCCGATTCAAAGAAATTATTTTACAATGATTCGCATCTCAATCTGTATTATATTGATATCGCTTCTAAAGCAGTTGTCAAAGTTGCTGATGATAAATTAAGTGGCCAAACAGGGCGGGTATCCAATCATTTCCAGCCAAGCTGGTCTCCAGATTCTAAATGGATATCCTTTATTCGTACGCTGGAAAATGGCGTACCTGCTGTATTCATGTACAATTTGGACACAAAGAAAACCCAGCAGATCACCGATGGTATGAGCTCTGCTCGTAGTACGGCATTCTCTCAAGACGGTAAATATTTATTTTTTACGGCAAGTACCAATACAGGTTTAACGAATTCTGGTTTACATATGTCCGCTGTACAGCGAAATGTAGACTATGCAGTTTATGCTTTTATTCTTTCGAGCAAAACGCCATCTTTCTTTAAAAATGATAGTGATGAGGAGCAAATCCGTGAAGAAAACGCAGATAAAAAGGAAGAAGGAGAAACTAATAAAAAGGAGCGCTTAAAAGAGAACGATAAGAAATCTCCTAAAAAAGATAAAAAGGAAGCCGCAATGACAAGCAAGCCAATCGACAAATCTATTCAGGTTGATTTCGATCGTATAGAAAATAGAATTGTTGCGCTTCCTCTACCAGCAGGACCTTATTGGAACTTGAATGGTTTAGTACCTAATCAATTGACCTATCAACGCGGTGGAACGATTGGTGCCTATGATTTTAAGGAACTTGAAAACAAAACCTTAGTGGAAAATGCACGTAGTTATGTTATTAGTGCTGATGGTAAGAAAATGTTGTTCCAAACGGGAAATGGATTTAATATCGTAAATGCTGGACAAAAAGTTGCCTCACCTACTGCTGGAGAAATTAAATTAGCTGGAATCCAGCAACTGGTGGATCCTGCAGCGGAATGGAAGCAAGTGTTCAATGAAGTTTGGTCAATGCAAAAGGATTATTTTTACGTGGAAAATATGCATGGCGCCGACTGGAAAGCAATGAAAGCTAAATATGAAAAATTTCTACCATTTGTCAACCATCGTTCTGATCTCGGTTATTTATTGAATGAAATGATGGGAGAAATGGTCGTAGGACATAATTATATTTATCCCGGAGATCAGCCTTCTACACCTTCAGTTTCTGTTGGTGTTCTTGGAGCTGATTATACGCTAAAGAATGGATACTATCAGATCGCTAAATTATTTACGCGTCTAGAATGGAATCCGTCTTTCAAAGCACCATTGGCTGAACCTGGATTGAACATCAAGGAAGGAGATTATATTGTTGCTGTGAATGGTACAGAATTAACTGAAGATAAAGATATCTATAGCCTATTTGACAATACTGTCGGGAAGCAAGTGATGCTCAAGATCAATTCAAAACCTTCATTGGTTGGCGCACGTGAAGTCATCGTTAAACCGATTTCTTTTGGTGATGAAATGAACTTGCGTAGCATGGAATGGGTAGAGCGAAACCGTAAAAGAGTGAATGATTTGAGTAATGGCCAAATAGCTTACGTGTACATGCCGAACACCGGTCCTGAGGGGTATACTTATTTCAATCGTTATTACTTCGCTCAGATGGATAAAAAGGCTCTTCTGATGGACGAAAGGAACAATGGTGGTGGATGGGTTGCTGATTATGTGATCGACCTCTTGTCCCGCGAGTTAATTGCCGGCTGGGGTATTCGTGATGGAAAAGGATTCGCGACACCCGGTAACGGTATTTATGGACCGAAAGCCATGATCATCAATGAAAATGCCGGTTCTGGCGGTGATATGATGCCTTACATGTTCCGTTTTAAAGGCTTGGGCAAATTGGTGGGGCGCACCACAATGGGAATCTTAGTGGGTATCAGTGGTTATCCTCCATTGCTGGATGGAGGGCGGATAACATCTCCAAACTTCGGTGTGTATGACCTCAAAGGAAATTGGATCATCGAAAATGAAGGCGTTGCTCCGGATGTTTTTATCGAACAATTGCCGAAAGATCTTTTGGAAGGTCGTGATCCTCAACTGGAGAAAACAGTGAAAATACTGTTGGATGAAATGAAAACTTATCCATACAAAAATCTTCAGAAGCCAGCAGACCCAGTTCGGGTAAATTAATGAGATACGCATCAAAAAGGGCTTTGAAAATTTTCAAAGCCCTTTTTGATGCGATTAGATCATATACAATAGCAACTTTTGATGATTTTGAATGGATCAGCATTCGGCTATTTATTGGCTTTACCTGCTTTTATTGTTATCTTTAGCGTATATTTAATACATATGTTTCCAGCGCAAACTACCCACCCTTTTCAATCGTTGTTGCGGTTGATTTTAATGGTTATCGGTTTTACTTTCATATCACAAGTAGTCTATTTTATCGCGTTGTTTTTTTATTATAAAATGACGGGACAGGTTTTTTCATTAGCGGCGGTCATGAATGGATCGGCCAATGAAATGCGCCTTTTATTGTTTATGAGTAGTTTAGGATCATTTGTGATCCCTGCTTATTTGATGGATACTCGGGAGGGCTATGGAATTAAGTATTTCCGTCTTGATGATAAACCTAACGCAATACAGTTTGCCTATATCTTTCTGGCTATGCTTGCTTTTATGCCGGTGATGAATTTGATCGGTCACTGGAATGAGTCGTTAAAACTTCCAGAGAATATGAAATCGGTACAGCTTTGGATGGAACAGAGTGAAAAGGATTCGGGAGATCTTATTCGGGGTATTATTATGGAATCGAGCATTCTTGGTTTTCTGTTCAATATCATTGTGTTGGCGCTGATACCTGCCATCGGAGAGGAATTGTTATTTCGAGGTGTTTTACAAAATATAGTGGGAAGATGGTTGCATAATCCCCAGGTTGTTATCTGGATTGTAGCGGTTATTTTTAGTGCAATACATCTGCAGTTTTTTGGTTTTGTACCCCGCTTGCTCTTGGGTGCTTTTTTTGGTTATCTCTATCTATGGAGCAAAAACATCCTATTGCCCATCTTCGGGCATTTTGTTAACAATGCGGGAGCTACGGTTATCTCATTCTATTATGCTAGGCAAGGAAAAAGCTATGATGAGCTCAATGCATTTGAGTTACAATCTTGGTGGATATATCTTGTAGCCTTCATTTTTACTCTTATTTTTGTACTCTTATTTTATCGAACCACCCAAAAAGAAAACGATGGAGAACGATTGGAAAAAAATTAAAACATATACAAATGCTATTCAGGCAGAGATAGTCAAACAAATGTTGGAAGAGCATGGAATTCCTGCTGTTGTTTTGAATAAGCAAGATTCTTCTTATCTATTTGGAAAAATTGAACTTTATGTCAACGAAGGATCTATCGAAATGGCTGAACGACTAATTGAAGAAGCAGAAGGGGATATTAATTTATGAAAACAAGAGCAATAACAGGAGTAATCTTTGTAGCTGTCATGATAGCAGCCACTCTTTTTGGGGCATACGTTTACTCCATCTTTTTTACATTGCTCAGTACATGGTGCCTTTATGAATTTTATGGGATCGTTTCGTCGGATGAACGCGCTCCAAATAAATGGTTAGGCATACTATTGGCTTTGCTGCTATTTATTTTAGGTTCATTGATTTCATTGGACCTATTAAATGTTAAGTTTTTGGCGCTGATGATTCCTATTGTAAGCGTGACTTATATTGTTTCACTTTTTCAGAAACGAAAGTTCCCTTTTAACGACATCGCCTATACTTTTTTGGGTATAGCTTATGTTACACTGCCTTTTTTCCTATTTTCCAAACTAGGGTTTATGCAGGGTAGTTTTAATTATGTGCTTCCCTTAGGTTTTTTAATTTTATTGTGGACAAATGATACTGGCGCATATTTGGCTGGACGAAGCTTTGGAAAGCGTAAATTATTTGAAAGAATTTCCCCTAAAAAGACATGGGAAGGTTTTTTCGGGGGATTGATTTTGGCTATTGTTGCCGCGGTGAATCTGGAAAAGTATTTCAGTTATTTACCGCTTTGGCAATGGATAACTGTTGCGGTAATTATTAGCGTTGTGGGTACTTTGGGGGATTTGGTCGAGTCTATGTTAAAGCGTAGCCTACAGGTCAAAGACTCGGGTAATATATTACCTGGGCATGGAGGGTTTTTGGATAGATTTGACGGATTGTTATTGGCTGCGCCAATGGTCTATGTTTTCTTAATTTTAATTAATTGATCGTAATATGAGTCACATTCAAAAATCTACTTTTGATTTTTTGACGGAATTGAAAGCTAATAATTCTCGGGAATGGTTTGCTGATAACAGGGCAAAGTATGAAGCCGCATTAGTTGATGTAAGAAGCTTTTTAACGGATTTAATTGCGGCTTTAAGTGAGTTTGATCCTAAAATTAATACCACCATACAGGCCAGCAAATGTCTATTTCGGATTTACCGCGATACGCGTTTTTCAACGGATAAAACACCTTACAAAAGCTGGTTTGGTGCAGGGATATCTGTAGATGGGAGAAAGCTACAAGGACCAGAGTACTATATCCATATCTGTGCAGAAAATTCATTTATAGCATGTGGCTACTGGCGACCTGAAAAGCAACATTTAGAAGCAATTAGGCAAGAAATCGATTATAATGGTGGTAAGATAGATGATATTTTGAAAGAGGTGTTGTCCGAAAATAAAATTGCGCTATTTAAAGAGGATCTGTTAAAACGTGCTCCTGCGGGTTATAACGAAGATAATCCTTTTATCGACCTGATCAAATTAAAGAGCTTTGTGTTGGACAGATCGTTAACTGTAAAAGAGCTATCTGCGAAAAATGCACTGGATAATATCGTGGCGTCTTATAAAAGTATGCTTCCTTTCAAGGAGTTTTTACAAGAAGCCATCGATACAGAATAACTATTCGGGTAAGCTAATTTTACCCATACATACAGCGGGAGAATCTTTGATATACGCTACATTGGATTTGTTGCCCGCTAGGGTTTCGTTTGCCAATAGTGCAAAGAGAACGGCTTCTTTTGCATCAGGATCTATACCTAATGTTGCAAAACTTTGCACCTTACACGCTGGTAAACTTGTTTTGATATAATCAAACAGCAAAGGATTATGTAGCCCTCCGCCGCTGATATAAACGGCGATATCGGTTAGACCTTCAGTCTGGCTGCGAATTCCATTAACCATCGCTTGAGCAGCGAAACGATTAAGGGTAGCCATGACATCTTTGTGAGGCAGATCCGTTGTCTTAGAGCTATGCTGTGCTCGTTGGAGATAGGTCAGATTAAATAGTTCTGGGCCAGTAGTTTTTGGAAAGGGTAGTGTTAGAAACTCTTCCGCCAAAAGCTGATTCAATAAATCTTCATTTACACAGCCAGTTTTTGCCATCTGAGCATCCTTGTCCATTTCTGTATCAAAGTGCGTCTTCATGTATTGATTCATCATGGTATTTCCCGGGCCTAGGTCAGTAGCATATGCTTTCAACTTGGTTTGGTGGCTTGGGATAAATGTGAAATTAGAAATCCCTCCAATATTCAGTAAGAAACGATTTTCTGTCGGATGTGAAAAAAGTAGGTAGTCGCCATAAGCTGCTAAAGGTGCCCCCTCTCCCCCTGCAGCGATATGCTTCTGTCTAAAGTCTGATAGGGTTATGATACCTGTATGCACTGCAATATGATCCCCATCTCCGATCTGTAAGGTACTATTTGGCCAATTTTGATCTTTTGTCAACGATTTGGGAGCATGGTAAACTGTCTGTCCATGACTGGCTATACAATCAATCTCACTGTTCGCAATATTCCATTGTTTTAAGGCTGCATTGATTAAATTTGCATGGGTTATTCCAATGTAGGCATTGAGTCCGGAAAAGAGCTGCTGATCGATATGGCGTTTTGCAAAAACTTCTCGAACTCGTGTCCTAAATTCGTCGTCGTACTCCATGGTAGAAAATTTCTCCAGCTGTATTTTTGTTATTTTTCCTGCATGCTCTATGCGGCATAGTGCAATGTCTAACCCATCTAGTGAAGTGCCGGACATCAGGCCAATAATGAGTCGCGCTTTCTTTCGTGAAATTTGGTAAAGTCTTTCGATTTGAAGATTCATAGCTTAAAATTAAGCACAAAAATGTTATGATGAATATCATTTTTGACAATTGAAGATATTTTGTAACTTCACGGCATTAAAAATCAAAAAATTAAATACAATGAATTTTCCAGCAGAATTGAAATACACCAAAGATCACGAATGGATTCGTGTTGAAGGTGATGAAGCAGTAGTAGGGATTACTGATTTCGCTCAACGTGAATTGGGAGACATCGTTTTTGTTGACATTAACACTGTAGGTGATGAAATTGCCGCAAATGAAGTTTTCGGAACAATTGAAGCGGTAAAAACTGTTTCTGATTTGTTTTTGCCTGTATCAGCTACAATTTTATCTGTTAATGAGGCTATTGATGCATCTCCTGAGTTGGTCAATTCTGATCCGTATGGAGAAGGTTGGATTGTTCGTATTAAATTGAACAACGCTGCTGATGTAGACGCTTTGTTCACCGCTGAGCAATACAAAGAAGAGATTAACGCGTAGTTTAAAACTATCTATATGAAATAGGGACCAACAGGTCCCTATTTTTTTGTTCTAATCGATGGTTTATTGACTTTTTAATGTGGTCTTTATTTTGGCTTCCGGCATATCTACATCACTTATCATTTCGGTTGCCTTGGTAAGACAGGTTTTTTTATCCAAAACATAAAAACCTTGGAGATTGCCGACCTGGTTTGCATCAGGACCAAACATCTTTCCTTCCACATTTACTTTGTAACCAAGCTCATTTGCCTCGATTAATGTCATTTTGCTTTCTACCATTATTCCTGAATCATCAGATTCTGTTTTTGATGTCCATGAATCTCCGATGGTAACAGGTTGCTCAGGTAATACAGTGCTGATATTTTCGAACATACTTTTGTCAAACGGCATATTGATGCCTTCAGGTAATTTGATATCCGACGACTTACCAAGTTGGTTTACATTGAAGGTTATATTATTTTCTAGCAGCTTGCCTAACGTAGCATGCATCTGCTTAGAAAAATCATTAGCTTCTGGATTTTTTGAGTCATATGCCATGTCCATTCCTGCCATATTCATTTTCATATTGATTCCTGTGTATTTTAAATCAAATGCGAATGAATTATCTTTTGTTGCTGTATTGGTTATATCAAACCCCATGTTGAGATCTGTAGTCATTTTTTGACCAGCGGCATCGATGTCCATGGTCATACTCAGGTTTTGTGAAATCTTTTTTCCTGCATCCGGATTTACGCGTAGTGTATATTTCTTTTGTGCGGAAGCCGCGAGAACAAAGAAAGCAAATACCGCGATCAATGAGGTTATTCTTAATTTTTTCATATCTATAATTTTTATGTTTTTATCAGTAATAATTGGGCAATTTAAATATATAAAAAAATCCCTTCTACGTGGTAAAAGGGATTTGGGTTTTTTATAATTAACAAAAATTACTTTTTGATATAAGATACTTCTTTAACAGCTTTTACAACTTTTTCGACGTTAGGCAGAGCCGCTTCGATTAATGTTGGTGCGTAAGGAAGTGGTACATCGGCACAATTTACGCGTATTACAGGCGCATCTAGGTAGTCAAATGCATTGCGTTGAACATTGAATGCTAAATCTGTAGAAATAGATGCCAATGGCCATGCTTCTTCTACAATCACTAAGCGATTCGTTTTCTTAACAGATGCGATGATTGTTGGGTAATCAATTGGACGTACGGAACGCAAATCGATTAATTCAACGCTGATACCTTCTTTTTTCAATTCTTCAACTGCAGGAATGACAACGCGAGGAAGCATTTTACCAAAAGATACAACAGTTACATCTGTACCTTCCTGGATGATATTAGCTTTTCCGATTTCCAAGTAATATTCTTCTTCAGGAACTTGTCCTTTATCGCCGTACATTACTTCAGACTCCATAAAGATGACAGGATCTGGATCTATAATCGATGATTTTAATAGACCTTTAGCTTCATATGGGTTAGAAGGTACCACGACTTTTAAACCTGGTGTATTTGCAAACCAGTTCTCGAAGTTTTGAGAGTGTTGAGCTGCAAGTTGGCCAGCATTTCCTGTAGGACCACGAAAGACCATTGGAATAGAGAACTGTCCACCACTCATTGAGTGGATTTTTGCAGCTGCATTGATCACTTGGTCGATAGCAACAAGTGAAAAGTTGAATGTCATGAATTCCACAATAGGTTTTAAACCATTCATTGCCGCTCCAACAGCAATACCCGCAAAACCAAGTTCAGCAATAGGTGTATCAATGATACGTTTTGCGCCGAATTCATCAAGCATACCCTGACTCACTTTGTAAGCTCCGTTATACTCAGCAACTTCTTCTCCTAATAAAAATATTTTGTCGTCTTTACGCATTTCTTCGTTCATTGCTTCACGAAGTGCTTCTCTGAATTGTATTTCTCTCATCAGTTGTAAAATAGTGTCAATTTTTAGATTACAAATCTACTATTTAAAATTGATATTTTGAAGATTTGAACACGCTAATTGTATAGTTTTATGTCATTTTTTAAGATGTAAATGACTTTCATATTAAATTTTTAAATATAAGTTGCTCAGATATTCCAATGTTTTTATAAGTGCCTTATTACTATTCATGATAGCTAACGGAATGTTCCACGTGGCACGGTTCCTTTTTTCTACGTAATTAGAAATACCGCGAATCTCTATAACGGGAACAGTCATTTTGTCCGCAGCATAGAAAACAGCAGCTCCCTCCATACTTTCTACGAGACTATTGGGATGGAGCTTTTGAATTTTTTCGATGCTTTCTGTATGACCATGTACTTTGTTTACGGTAATGCCCTCCCCCTGTTTTAGAAATGGGAGACGAAGCTCTTTGTCAGCTAATAAGCACGAGGAAAATTTAGATTTTCCGTAGCCCAATTGGTCTATTGGAATAAAGTTATTACCGTCTTCCGCGCCAAGCTCAACGAATGACTCTGAAACCACTTGGATGACCGAACCTATTTCAACATGCCGATCCAGACATCCCCCTATTCCTATATTAATAAGAAGATCATATTTTTTTTCATGAAGTGCTCTTCCTAGCGCAAAGGCTGTGGCCACCATGCCAACACCAGTGATGAGGGTATCGCATCGATCGTATGTTGATGCCACTTCCAGGAACGGCTGCAATTCAAATGAAGTAGCCGCAATAACTAATATTTGCATGACGAACTCTTTTTTGAGGGAAAAATACAAATTATCTTGTGCGCAAAAGTATTTTAAAACAAAATATAGTACTTGGTATTCGTCCAACTGACAGATCTGACTTTGATTTATACATAGGATGATTTGGCTTTTGCTAACAATATCATTGCTGATAAGCGCGGTAAAACGGCATTCTTTTCAGCATTTAAAAGTTAGGAATAGCCACTGCTTTATTATACATTAATAGCGGTTTAATAGCTATTTAGTTTAGCTTTTAATTAGGTATAATATAGGTTGAACCTAAACTAACCCTAAGTTAACCCTAACTTAACCCTAAACTAAACCCAACTAAATACACAATCAGATAATAACAAAAATTACATAAAAGAGCCAATATATAAACACTGCTATTCTCATAAAGAGTAAGCAACGTTCGGTTTCAAATTTTAGCCATGCGTTCTCTAACAGGTTAAGACTTAGATTATGTAACTTTTATCGCTTTTGAATGAAGAATGGCATAGGCACTTCATTATATTACGGTATTCTGACGGCATTCCTCAAATTGAAATGTTAAAATTGCGCCTAAAGCCTTATCTTTGTATTATTATGGTATTTATAACTCGTCGTGAACGTTTCTGTGCTGCGCACAAGCTCTATCGTGAAGACTGGAGTGAGGAGCAGAATGAACAGGTTTTTGGTCTTTGTGCCAATCCGAATTGGCATGGACATAATTATGATCTTTATGTCACAGTTAAAGGAAATGTTAATCCAGAAACTGGTTTTTTGATTGACCTAAAGATGATGAAGGAAATTATCAATCGTAGCATCATCGATAAGGTAGACCACCGTAATTTTAATTTAGATGTTGATTTTATGCAGGGTGTGATGGCTTCAACTGAAAATATCGCAATCGAGATATTTAAGATTCTAAAACCCTTGTTTGATGAACAGGGAGTAATTTTACATAGTGTCCGTTTGCACGAAACAGAAAATAATTACGTCGAATATTTTGGCGATTAAACTTTAATACATTTAAATAGTAGAAACTATGAGTCAGCACTCATTTGACAACGAAGAGTTGGATGGATATATTAAGATCGACAAATACAATACTGAAAAGGTAGAACGAATCGCTTCTCATTATACCGATATATTGGCATGTCTTGGGGAAGATCCCAAACGTGAAGGTTTAGTAAAGACGCCAGAGCGTGTTGCGAAAGCGTTGCAATTTTTGACACATGGCTATGATATTGATGCTGGAGAGGTATTACGTGGAGCGATGTTTGAAGAAGACTATAGTCAAATGGTTGTCGTCAAAGATATTGAAGTCTATTCTCTTTGTGAACACCACATGTTGCCTTTTTTCGGTAAAGCCCATATAGCTTATATTCCTAACGGACATATTGTTGGATTGAGTAAAATACCGCGTGTCGTTGATATTTTTGCACGTCGTCTTCAGGTTCAGGAGAGGCTCACTAATGAAATCAGGGACTGTATCCAAGAAACTTTGGGGGCGCTGGGCGTAGCTGTAGTCATGGAATGTAAACACATGTGTATGGCAATGCGTGGCGTACAGAAACAAAATTCTGTGACAACAACTTCTGCATTTACAGGAACTTTTCAAAATGATGTAACGCGATCCGAATTCTTACGCTTGATCACAGCTGATCTTGCGTAATACCGGTATGGTGCAATAATAAAAAAGCCTTCTAAAATATGATATTTTAGAAGGCTTTTTCTTTGGGGAAATTGTGATCTGAAATAAAATTTTAAAATTGACGATGTTGGGTTTTTATGCATTTGAGGCAATTTTAAAAAAACGTCCTTTACAAAAGTTTTATTGTATTTGTTTGATAATCAGGTTTTAGTAAAAAAAAGTTTTTATACTAAATATGTTTTTTGGTACCTTTGCGGTTATGGAAATTGTTGGCAGCGATTTAGAGTCCTATTTGGAACATACTACAGACGAAGAAAATTCGTTACTGAAAATGGTAAATCGGGACACTTATTTGAAGGAAACAATGCCCCATATGTTATCTGGACATTACCAGGGAAGAGTTCTTTCTTTATTGAGTAAATTGGTTGCTCCCAAGCGTATTTTAGAGATTGGGACTTTTACGGGATACGCAACTTTATGTCTCGCTGAAGGGCTGAAGGAAGATGGTCTATTACATACCATTGATATCAATGCAGAGCAGCAAGAAAGGGTTCAAGGTTATTTTGATGAATCGCCATTTGCTGACAAAATCAGATATCACATTGGCGATGCGGCGGTGATACTACCAACATTGAATGAAACATTCGATCTAGTATTTATCGACGCAGACAAGAAGAGAAATTTATTTTATTTCGAAACGATAATAAATCAAGTTCCGTCTGGGGGACTTATTTTGATTGACAATGTCTTATGGAAAGGTAAGGTATTGGATTCAAAACCAGACAACCAAACAAAGCAGATCATTGATTTGAATGCACGTTTAGCTCAGGACAAGCGCGTAGAAAAGGTGATATTACCAATTCGAGACGGACTTTTTGTATTACGCAAGAAGTAATTTGTGAACTAAAACATTCTTCATGAATTTAAAACAATTAAAAAGCTTTGTACTGATACTAGCTTTGGGAACTTTTGGATTAACAAAGGTTTCGGCTCAAAGTAATGCGGCATATGTCGATAAGTACAGTCCAATAGCAAAAGAAATGATGGAGGAACATGGTGTTCCGGCATCGGTTATCTTAGCCATCGCCATGCATGAAAGCGGAAATGGTGGTAGCAGGGTAGCAAAGAATTTGAATAACCATTTTGGTGTCAAAGGAAAGAACAATAGTACCGTTATTCGGTCAGCTTACAAAGGTTATCGGTCAGTATTGGACTCGTACGATGATTTTGTAGGAATAGTGAAAAGAAAAAAGACTACTCAAAGTCTTTTTGATAAGCATCCGGGTGAAAAATACGAGGCTTGGGTAAAAGCGATAGCTCGTTCGGGGTACTCGACGAGTAAAGGTTGGACTGCAAAAGTACTCGCTACAATTAGACAATATCATTTGGATATGTTTGATCATGATGCTAAGCAAAACAAATTCTCGTCAACAAAAAAATAAGCACTAAGCACAACATTACTGCATGAAGAAGTTTTTTTATGGCATGTTTGTACTCATGATGTTGGTTACATCATGTTCAAGTCGGAGGGGCACGTTATCGTCCCCTAAATCTGGCTCCAATTCAAAAACTTCTTCATCTCCTTCTGTTGGGCGGCCCACCATGGCAGGGAACGATTACATCAGTCATTACAAACAGGTGGCCATTGCAGAAATGAACAGATACGGTATCCCCGCCAGCATTAAACTTGCTCAGGCACTGCTTGAATCAGGCAATGGGAATAGTTATCTGGCGCGCGAGGCGAATAATCATTTTGGTATTAAATGTGGCGGAGTGTGGAAAGGAAAATCCGTAACCCGCCCTGATGATAATATTAATGATTGCTTTCGTGTTTATGACAGTCCCGAACAATCGTTTCGAGATCATTCTGAATTTCTGTTGAGGCCTCGGTATGCAGCGCTCTTTAAATTGGATAAGAATGATTATAAAGGTTGGGCTAAAGGCTTGAAAGCAGCCGGGTACGCCACCAATCCACGTTATCCTGAATTGCTCATCGAAATGATCGAAAGATATCATCTTGATCAATACGACCGCGGTGAATCGCCGCGTGAAAAAGTTGTTCGAGAAGAAACGGTGCAGGTAGAAATCGTTCAGAATGTACAAGAAGCCCCCCCCTCGGTTGTAAAAACAGAAGCCATCAAGAGCCCCGTAGCCATGCGTATTCATGAGGTTAAAGCTCAAGATACGTTGTATTCGCTCAGTAAGCTATATAATGTATCTGTCGATCAGATTAAGGCTTTGAATGGTCTTACCGATGATGCGCTATCGTTGGGGCAGCTTTTGGTTATATCTAAATAGTTACGTTTTAAAAGATGTTAAATATTTCACTTTTGTATCGCTATATAGTAGTTTTACGATAGTGATATTAATACGATATATTTTTCTACTTATTGCCATTGGGGCTTCGACTTCTGCACTTTTTTGTCAAGATAAAAAAGTGGAGGGGATTGTCTTTGATAAAAATACCAAACAGCGTATTGGGAATGTCAAGCTTGCCAACTTGCGAACAGGAGAGGTGAATTATAATACAATCAAAGGTGAATTTGTCTTTAATGCACAGTTAGGAGATCATATCGTCGCGATGAGTAAGGGGTACTTTTCAGATACGCTTCTTGTAGATGAACGTGGATTATTACTTTTTCATTTGGTACGCGAAACTTTTTATATAGAGGAGGTTCAGGTTTACGCACGCAAAAGTCCCGAAGAAATTTTGGAAAAGGCAAAAGTGGATTATGAAAAGGCATATCGTTTGGCAGGTTATGGTGATGTATTTTCTGTAGGACCAAATGGCGCTGGTTTAAGTATCAATTCAATCTACAGCTTATTTAGCAAAGAGGCCAAACGGGCACGCCGATTGACTAAAACCATTGAAAACGATTATAAGGAAAATGTGATCGATTATAAATTTTCGAAGGAACTTATCAGTAAAGTAACTGGACTCAATAGTGAAGAATCGGAGCGATTTAGAAGGATATTCAGACCCTCCTATTTCTTTATTCTTGCAGCAAGCGATTATGAACTGGCAAATTACATCAAGAATTGCTATTCACGGTATCAATTGAATCCTTCACAATATTTTATTGAGCCTTTTCCAACAATTAATTATAAATTAGTACCGTAAACAAAAATAGACGTTTTCAGAATGAAGTTATTTAATTTTGTCGGCATGGCTATGCTCTGCCTTTCTATTACTGGCATACAGGCACAGGATCTGAAAGATCTTAGAGCAAAACCAGATACCGTAATTTCCGTACAGAAAGAGCAACCTTTAAATATTAAAACTATTCGTCCTGTCGTTCCCAAACTGAACCTAGAAGTAGACTATTGGAAACATTGGACAAAATTTGGGATCAATTTAAATCAGGCATCATTTAATGATAATTGGAAAGGGGGCGGTGTCGGTTCTATTGCTGTTGGGTTGAATGCCAATCATAAATCGGATTATACCAGAGATAATTTCAATTTCGTGACTGAAGTTGATTTACGTTATGGAAAAATAAAGAACACCAATAATATTGCGAAGAAAAATAATGACCGTATATTTTGGGATAATAAGCTTTCTTATAAATTGTCTGCCAATTGGGCTTTGTTTACATCGGTGACCTTTGAGTCTCAGTTTGACGCAGGGTATAAGTATAAAACGATCAATGGTAGGGATACCATTGATTATATCGAGAATGCTTTTATGGCGCCAGCCTATCTGACGGAGTCTTTCGGTCTTGAGTACAAGCCCAGCAATGAATTCTCGTTACGTTTTGGTACAGGTACTGCTCGTCAGACCTTTATTTTGGATGATCGCGTTAGACCTCGCTCTGGGGAGGGTTTCTTCGCAAAGTATGGATATTATAGAGATCCAAACAATCCAAGTGTAGGTACCGGCGAAAGATTCGGTGTAAAGGAAGATCGAACTTTTGCAAATGCACTGGCATTCCAGCTAACGGGTAATTTGGACAAAAACTTCACAGATAAATTGAATGTAAAGGCGCGTTATAATCTTTTTGCGGATTATGAGAAACTTTCCGATCCAACGCACCGTTTAGATGTAACCGTAACAGCGAAAGTTACCCGTGTAATCAATGTGAACTTGAATGGTATTATGATTTATGATCCAGATGTTATTTCCAAGGTGCAATTGAGTCAGTCCTTGGCAATGGGAATTGTATATAGTTTACCAAAATAATGATTAGACCTGTGTCAGTAGGAATATTACTGTGCTCATTGCTTTCTTTGGCAAGTTGTAAGTCGAAGGTGCAGCCGGCGATTTTGAAACCGTTGGTAACATCTTTTGCTTCTCCGGTGGTTTTGGAGCCGCAGATTGTGACTAAGCCGGATACCAGTTTATTGACACCAGAGGAAAGAAAGATCATCTTTTTGCAGAAATCGGGAAGCCATTCTTATTGGCGTCAAGAAGAGGCTATTCATTATGATGTACGCAAGCCAAACTTTGTTATTATCCACCACACCGCGCAAGATAGCATCGGTCAGACAATTAAAACTTTTCAGATCCCGAGAACTAAGGTGAGTTCACATTATATTATTGGCCGAAATGGGGAGATTATACAAATGTTAAACGATTATGTCCGCTCTTGGCATGCTGGGGTTGCTAAATGGGGTTCTATCGTAGATATGAACTCATGTTCTATCGGTATTGAGCTAGATAATAATGGTAGAGAACCTTTTCCTGATGCACAAATTAATTCATTGATGACGGTGCTGGATACCTTGAAGTCTCGCTATTTAATACCGACAAATAATTTTATTGGGCATGCCGATATCGCTCCAGCAAGGAAGAACGATCCAAGTGTGTTTTTCCCCTGGAAAAAGCTGGCGGACCGGGGTTTTGGAATTTGGTATGATGAAGGGCAACTTGTTGCCCCCCCAGAAGGTTTTAATGCGATAGATGCGCTTAAAATTATCGGTTACGATACGTCTAATCTTAAAGCTGCGATTGTTGCCTTTAAAAGAAAGTTTGTTGTAAGGGATACAACACCCGAACTGACCATATACGATAAGAGCGTATTGTACAACATTTATAAAAAATATTAAACCTGTACAATCGTGCTTTTCGTTTTATTAGTATTGAATTTTATCATCTACCAATGCGCTTTTTTTTACGCCCAGCTGTAGGAGATAAGCGATCAGCATGACGGCGAGACAGCCAATAAGATTTAACCATAGAAACGGTATTTTATCCATTAACCAAATACCAATCACGATCACTTCTGAAAGTATAGCGGCAATAAAAACTGCTTTTCCCCTGATTTTGCTCATATAGAAGGCTACAATAAAAATACCTAGGATCGTCCCATAGAATAAGGAACCTAAGATATTGACTGCTTCGAGAAGATTACCCAACCTATTCGCATATAAGGCTACAAGGATAGTAAATATGCCCCAAATCAGGGTAAATAGACGAGACCACAGCAGATCTTGTCTTTCAGATGATTTACGGTTAATGAATCTTTTGTAGATATCAATTGTTGTTGTGGAAGCTAATGAATTAATAGCGCTTGCGGTTGATCCCATTGATGCGAGAAAGATAACTGCTATTAGCAACCCGATTAACCCTTTCGGAAATACAGTCGTTACGAAGGACAGAAACACATAATTATTGTCGTTCGTTTCCGCACTGGGATTGTTTTTTTTAATCAAGTCTATGGTTCGGTCTTTAACCTGCTGCATTTGCGCGTTTAGTTGGCCCAATGCTGTGCGAGCATGAGCAATACTTTTTGTGTCATCCTGCTCTAAGGCTATATTAAGCTGCTGAACAGCAGACTCACGCGCTTTAAACAGTTCGTTATGTTTCTGTTCGAAGATTTGATACTCAGGAGCGTATTTGCTTTCCTTGAGGTTTTTTACTTCAACTTGGTTAAAAAAGATAGGCGGCTGATGGAACTGATAATAGGCAAATACAAGAATTCCGATCAGGAGAATTGCAAATTGCATAGGTATCTTTAATAAACCATTCATAATTAATCCCATCCGGCTTTCTCTGATGGATGCTCCAGTTAAATACCTTCCGACTTGGCTCTGATCTGTTCCGAAATAAGAAAGCTGTAGAAAAAATCCTCCAATTAACCCTGTCCAAATTGTATAGTTATTGTTCAGATCAAAAGTAAAGTCCAACGCATTTGTTTTCCCTGATTTTCCTGCTATATGCAGTGCTTTTGAGAGGCCAATATCCTGTGGTAGCAGATGAATGACCAATATCCCGGCAATAAGTAAAGACGCAAAAATAATGCTCATTTGGAGCAATTGAGTATGGGATACAGCTTTGGTTCCGCCATAAGTTGTATAGATAACAACAAAACTTCCTATTGCCAAGGTCGTCCAAGTAAGGTCAATATGTAGTATGGTCGATATAATCAGCGCCGGAGCAAATATGGTAATACCCGTTGAAATACCGCGTTGAATGAGGAAAAGAATAGCGGTGAGGCCTCTGGTCCTTACATCAAAGCGTTTTTCTAGAAATTCGTAAGCTGTAAATACTTTCAGCTTATGAAAAATGGGGATAAATGTTATGCAGAGGACAATCATGGCCAGCGGTAGGCCGAAATAGAATTGAACGAAACTCATTCCTGAAGAATAAGCTAGTCCGGGTGCAGAAAGGAAAGTAATGGCGCTTGCTTGAGTCGCCATTACTGACAATCCGACGTGATACCAGGGTAAAGAACGATTACCCAGAAGGTATCCATCAATATTTTTTATGCCTCTACTCTTGTAAACGCCATACACGACAATAACTAAGAGTGTCAGAAATAAAACGATCCAATCTGCTGTACTCATGAATAGTGGTTCGTGAAAATGTACAGAAAAAGGATGAATACAAATAGCCAGATAACGACCAACCAGTAGAAACGTTTCCAGCTATTCATCGTTGTTATCTATCGGAAGGCTTCTGAGGATAGATGACGCTATTAAAAATAGCGGCAATAATCAATCCGACAGCGGCACCTCCAAAGATGCTTAAAAATGTCTCGTTTGCAGTGAATCCAATTAATGCACCAAATACTACAGCAACTAAAAGAATGATTCCTTTTGCTTTGCCAGCATCAATTGTCGTGCAGCTGTTGTCAATCTGATTTTCCATTATTCTATTATTTTGATTTTGATAACAAATTTACAAATAATCTGTAAGCTCCGGGAATTCCTGCAGGTAATTGTCTGAAAAAAGACAAAGATGTATAAACAAATTTACCTTTTCCATAGTGTGAAACTAGTAATGATCCATTATGTAGCGCCTCACCCGGGTCTTGCATGGTAATAGGCGTACGATATCTTTTATCAATATCTTCGGCAAAATATAGTCCCCGCTCCTGTACCCAGTGTTGAAAGTCAGCTTCGCTGATTTTGTTTGGGTAATTGAAAATAGGATCGTTTTTATCAAAATGCACTGTTGCTTTTTCGTCCGTTACCCGGCTTCTGCCAATACTAAAAGGAAAGGGACCAAAGTTTTTTGCTATCATTCCGTTATTTACATTGTATTGTTCTAGAACTGTACCCCCCATTTTCACATACGCAAGTACTTTGTTTTGAAGCTGCGCAATCTGTTTATTGACGTTGAATATCCGTACACCAAATATTACTGCGTCATAGGTGGAGAGATCTGCTTTCAACGCCTGTTCGTTACTTAGCACATCAACTTTTATACCAATGGCAACAAGCGATTCAGGAATTAGATCCCCTGCCCCATGAATGTATGCGACGTTCTTTACGTCGTTGATCAGGTTGATGTTGCTCATTTTTATAGCCGCATCTGGGAAATAAACGATATCAGGTATATGGTTGTACTCGATGGACTTTATCTCTTTCAATCGTTCTTTATTATTCAAAACAAACCCAAGGGTATCTCTGGAAGATTGGGTAGCATCGGATGGTTTTATGCTGATTTCCCTAGAGATTATACGTTCACTTTCTTTAAAAGATAAATCAAAAGATGCTGGTAAAACTTCCCAGCCTTTTGGTATGTTGGGTTTTACATGAAATGTAGTAGCGCCTATTTGTCCGTTTTTCTGAAAAGTCAGATTCACTTTGACCGTTCGGGCATTTTGGGTAAGCGCCAGAGAACTCGAACTTTTAGCCGTTAATGGTGGTAGGATTACGATCGGGTTGTAGATTTCACCACGGACAGGGTCGGTGTATTTATACTTTATAAGCTGATTGATTGTGATGGGCTGGCCATTGATCCGAATTTCAATAGATACACTTGGAGCATCAGGATTTTCGGGATATCCGGTAAGATTGAAATCACTAATATTAAATTTACCTTTTCCATGCGGTTCCATCAGCCAGTAGGGTTGTGTTGTCCTATCGGCGATGACAAGCATAGTGTCTTTTTGCAACCTATTTGTTTTCAGTGTGTCATGAATGCTATTTCCGTTTAGCTGAGTCAGCTCAACTGTTATATTTGGACGGCGGACAATAATAGAATGATCCACTTTTATCTCATCTCCCAAGGCATAGGATGAATTTCTAGCAACACTTTCGAACCAAATTCCACCACAAGCAAGAATCAGTTTTTCAACTTCCTTTTTCTTCTCCGTTTTCCAGTATTCATCATCAATTTCATCCAGTATTTTGTATAGTTTGATCAGTTCTGTAATGATCAATTCCGGTTTATCAATTTGATATATCTGATTAATGTGGTCAATTAAGGGTTGGACTTTATTGCCGTTTTTCACTCTTTTCCAGGAAGTGTCTACATTATCCAGTAGTGTCTTCTCTGCAGGTACACCGTCGACGAATTCAAAATATTCAATTGATGAGCCGCGTTGGCTTGCCGACCCGAAGCCTTGACTTTTGTGTGAAGAGCGGCTGTGGGCAGCAATCTCGCCATAGGAGGCTCCTAATAGGGAATTGTAATCTCCAATATCTATTTTTAACTGATCTTCACGGGTATTGTTTTGACCGCCAAAATTAGCCGTATTCCAAAGGAGACGTTTCGCCTGCCAAGGACTTACAAATTGAAGTTGTTCTGAAAATTGATTAGGATCTGCAGCGGCTTTAAAAGCTTCTTGCGCTAGAATAGCGGAAGCTTGATGATGGCCATGGCCACCCCTTGAATCGGGAGGAAAACGTGTAATAATTACATCGGGCCTAAATTTTCGGATGATCCATACGGCCTCTCCAAGAACACGTTTTTTATCCCAAAATTCGAAAGTTTCTTCTGGGGTTTTCGAGAATCCGAAGTCATAGGCGGAGGAAAAAAATTGCTCACCTTTATCAATTTTTCGAGCAGCCAGTAATTCTTGCGTTCGAATCAAGCCAAGCTCAATACCCTGTTCTGTTCCGATCAGATTTTGTCCCCCATCGCCTCTAGTTAACGATAAGTAAGCTGTCTTATATTTCTTTTCTTGGGCTAACCATGCAATCAATCGGGTATTCTCGTCATCGGGGTGTGCCGCAAAATAGAGTACCGATCCCAATGTGTTAAGTTTTTCCAGATTAAGTTTTATTTCAGCAGCATCCCACTGTGGATTTTGTGCTTTAACGCTTGAAGTTGACAAAATACCCGCCAAAATTATGATAACAGAGATAAAAGGTCTTCGCATTTTTAAAGATAAAGATTTTGCTTAACAACGGATTGTTGATTATTGTAATTTTATTGAAAGTCTTTAAAGTTTGATTGATCCCTATGTATACCATTGCGCAAAGGTTATCATGCTGATTAGGCTTAGGCCAATACAAAGTGTAGGTTTCAGTTATACATAAAAGCGCTGTAAAATCATATTCGTCGATGCTTAAACAGATAATATGAGCACAGAATAAAAAAACGGAAATCCCAATCAAGTTGGAATTTCCGTTTAACAATTAAAATATTTTTTCCTGAAACGAATTTTTAGAGAATAGTTATTTTGTCGCTTCGCTCCAAGTGGCAACCTTTAACATAGTAAATATATGTAGAAAATATTGAGTTCTGTCAGATTACTTTAATTAGTTTTCCACATCGCTAAATTTTGTCAACATTTTAGCTTTTGGGAAATGTATAATATATCGTTACCATACCTTAAGCGACTATAGTACCGCGACACTTATTGTTTAATAGACAGACTGCTATCTTCATACGATCTAAACAACGTCGTAAGATTTGCTTCATAGTTTGGGCAAATTGGAATTGATATTCATCGCTATACTTCAAACGTTCAAAAAAGATTTAGACACATTAAAGAAAGTTTCAAAATCATACTTTTAAGCAAAAGCTATTTATCAATGGCACCAAGAACACGTTTCATAAATAAATTTAACGCGTCTTTTTTGGAATGACCTTCTTTAATTAATTTATCAACCTCTACCGCTCCATAAAGGTTTGAAATCAATTCACCAAGAACGTCTAGTTCCTCATCTTTCAAAGGAGCCTCTGTTAATGCTTCCAGTGTCTCTATGGTCTCTAGGACGTAGTCTACATCATTTTGCTCGATGAATTCTGTTAAATGCTTAATTACTGGAAGTTTCATTGAATAATTCTACTAATGCGTCCAACTTATTTGTTTGTACTTGATTAACCAATTTACCGTTCTTAAAGGCAGCAAAAGTTGGTAAATTATTCACGTTTGCTAATTTGCGAGATTCAGGAAATTTTTCTGCATCAGCGATTACAAAAGGCACACTTTCATTTTCGCCTGCTAACTTTTTGAATTTTGGTTTCATTATTTTGCAATTACCACACCAGGTAGCGGAATATTGAACCATAACAATATCGTTGCTATTTACAATTTCTTGTAAATTATCGTTTTCTAATTCTTGTAACATGATTTTATTATTAAGGTGATTGATGGAAGTCAACAGGAATCAGGAGCGACTCCTGTTGACGAGACTTGTCGTCTTCGTATTTTGTTAGTGTTTCGCTAAATAGTCAGCTACACCTTTTCTATCTGCGTTCATGGCATCTTTACCTTCTTCCCAATTTGCAGGACATACTTCACCGAATTTTTGTACGTGTGCATAGGCATCGATCAGACGTAAATATTCTTTAACGTTACGACCTAAAGGCATATCGTTTACCGACTCGTGGAATACGCGACCAGTTTCGTCGATCAAATAGGTTGCTCTGTAAGTGACAGCAGAACCTTGTGCTAATGTGCCGTATTCAGGGTGTTCAACTTCTTGAACATCTAATATTCCCAATATACTTGATAAGTTACGGTTTGTATCTGCTAAGATCGGGTATTCAACACCTTCAATACCGCCGTTATCTTTTGCTGTGTTTAACCAGGCGAAGTGCACTTCATTTGTGTCACAAGAAGCTCCGATTAAGATTGTATTGCGTTTTTCAAACTCGGCAGCTGCCTCTTGGAAAGCGTGTAACTCAGTAGGACATACGAAAGTGAAGTCTTTTGGATACCAAAATAAAAGCACTTTTTTACCTTCTTTGGTAGCTTTTTCAAAAATGTTAATTTGTAAATTATCGCCTAAATAATCGATTGCATCTACTGTAATGCTTGGAAAACTTTTACCTGTGAAACTCATAATATATCTTTCTTTTTTTGTTGCTACAAAGATACGGCAACTTCGGCCAAAAAGCGAATTGATTTTGCCAATACACTATCGTCAAAATCTATTTTGACTCGATTATAGCAATAAATTTTTATTATAATAATGATGCGTTAATCCAATGATCAGGCGACCGATTGAATACCTTTAAAAAATAAATAGATTAATAATGCGGTAGTTACAAATTTATGAACTTAAATAATTGCAGTTTTGCAAATCAAAACCTACTTTTGCGCTGTTCAAGTTGAGAACAACACAATGCTGGAGGGGTTCCAGAGCGGTCAAATGGGACGGACTGTAAATCCGTTGCTTCGGCTTCGAAGGTTCGAATCCTTCTCCCTCCACATTTTTTTTTCTTACCAAATTCCATTTCATCGTATAAGTTTTAAGTTTGTTTGCGTGTTAATTATTGCAGATTACATGAAATTCTTTGATGAGGTTTTTGGGAATAGCCAACGTCAATGGCTTGAATAAAGCTAGTCCATTTAGGTCAAGACCTTCCTCAGGAAAAAAATATCTCCCGATTTGAGGCTTACTATTGACTTATTTATAAAATAAGATTAAGTTTGGCTTCTGAAATGGCCCCGTAGTTCAACGGATAGAATAGATGTTTCCTAAACATTTGATAGCAGTTCGATTCTGCTCGGGGCTACAATAAAGAAAGCGATGGATTACCATCGCTTTCTTTGTTTCATAGGCTTTTTATTTTGGTATCAAAATTAAATCGTAATAGAATTGTCAATTTTTAATAATATTTCTATATTAGAATAATCAAATGATAATACAACAATTTTATCATTGGCTTTAATATAGATTGAATGGGAAAATTTTTAGTATACCAATTTAGAAGGGTATATGCAGCTAATCCTGCTTTTTTTGTTTTCTTTTCCATTTGGGTGTTTCTATTGACCTTTTCGGTGGCTTTTGTTCCCAAGGCTGATTCGTTTCATTTTATAAACTCACACCACGCTTTTTGGGCAGATATTCTCTTTACCATATACACCTATTTTGGGGATGGTCTCTTTGTTATCGCTGTTTTTATTGCTTACTGCTGTATGCAGCAATGGAATTGTGCTCGAGCTATACTCGGTACATATATCTTTTCGGGCGTCATCTGCTGTATGCTTAAAAATCTTTTCCATGTGGATAGGCCGGCCAGCGTATTTCATGGAGATCCAACATTCCATGTCGTCTCTTGGCTGCCTGTAGCCTACATCAATTCGTTTCCTTCAGGCCATACAACTTCAGCCTTTGCGATGTCAGCCACGATAGCAATTGTCTCAAAAAATAGATCTTTTGGGATTCTTACCTTTGTTTTTGCGGCATTAACTGCATACTCGCGTGTGTATTTAGGGCAGCATTTTGTAATAGATGTATGGTTTGGCTCGATGTTGGGCACGGTTACGGCTTGCATTTATCTGCTGGCAATGCCCTATGTTTTAAAAAGTAAACGCATGTCATTTAGCCTACGATTTCTTCAGGTCAAGTTTTAGATCGAAATTTCGATCAGCTGCTTCTTCGGAAAATTAGGCGGGGCTTGTTTCTTTAAATAAAGAGAGCCGCCCTACCATAAAAAACATTAAAAGGCCGAAGCAGGCAAAAATACCGTAGGAATAGCGCAGGCTAAACGCTTCGGCAATATAGCCAATTAAAGGTGGCCCCATTAAAAATCCTAGGTAACTGATGCTTGAAACCATGGCTAAAGCTACGCCTGAAGGTACATTTTTGTTTTGTCCGGCAAGGCTATAGATCGAAGGAACGTTGCAGGCTACGCCTATACCTACCAACATAAATGCTAAGGTACAGATGATAAATTCAGGGTAAATAACCGAGGTCATCATTCCGATGAACATTAACAGTCCACTGTATTGCAGCGTTCTTTTTCGACCTAATTTACGGATGACCGCATCGCCAACAAAACGACCTGTGGCCATCATGATCATAAAAGAAGCGTATCCAACGACAACAAATTTTTCGGGCGCTTGTACGATTTCTTTAAAATATACCCCACTCCAGTCAAACATTGCTCCCTCTGTTGCCATACTGAAAAAGCCAATAATACCGAGTTGAAGTAGTCCGCCTTCTGGTTTAGCGAAGAAACTGCGTTTTTCCTTTTGGGGAGATTTTCCTGGCACCAGATACTTGTGATTGATTAGCGTATTCCCGATGACAATGATTAATATGAGTAAGAAATGGGAGAACGTATTCAGTCCGAAGTTCATCGTCAATAAACCGACTAAAGCTCCAGTAAAGCCTGCGATACTCCAAGCGCCGTGAAAAGAGGTCATAATTGATTTTTTGAAAATCTGTTCGGTGGCTACTCCTTGCGTATTAACCGAAATATTACACATATTACCGCTTACCCCGAATAGAAGCAATATAGCCCCCAATTGCCAAGCATTCTGTGCAAAAGGTATGGAACATAACACCAGCGCATAGGCAATGGGTACAATGCGTAAAACACTGGCGCTACCATATTTTGTGACCAGCTTTCCTGAGAGTGCCATCGTAGCGAGTTGCCCAACAGGAAGCATTAATAATATGGTACCTAATTGCCCTTCACTTAAGTTAAGATGTGCTTTAATAATTGGAATGCGACTTGCCCAGGATGCAAACGCAATTCCTTGGCAAAAAAAGAAAAGTGAAACCGCGATTCTTATACGATTTCGCTTCTTATAAAGATCTTCTTCTGAGTGAGTTAACGTTGCGTCCATAGTTTCTGATTTGAGGGTGCAAAGTTAAGGATAAGTATTTCATTAAAGAATATATTGAGTCAAAAAATACGTAAACTTTTGGATTTCGAGATAGGCGGGTTATTATGCCCCTATTTTATTGTTGGTCTAAGCAGAAGATAATTATATACGGCACAGTTGTTTTTGCTTATTTCAAACACGATCGGATAAAAATCTTCTTTATTTCATGGTGGTTTGTTCGCTACCTATTTTACCTTTGTATTGGCAAACAATTATTAGCCTCCTAGATAACATGATAAAAAAACTATTTTTAAGTACACTACTGGCCTATGTTGGAACAACCTGTGTTATTGCCCAGCAACCCACATTTCTGTCCCATCCGACACTAAGTCCCGATGGTAAAGAAATGGTATTTAGCTACGAAGGCGACCTTTGGAAAGTGGGGAGTCAAGGCGGTGTTGCAGTTCGGTTGACCGGAATGGAAGGAAACGAGATCAATCCACGCATTTCTCCGGATGGAAAATGGCTGGCATTCTCGGCCAATCAAAATGGTAATATGGACATCTATGTGATGCCGCTGGCGGGTGGAGATATTCGTCAGCTTACTTATCACGATGCTTCGGATGAAGTGGACAGCTGGAGCTGGGATAGTAAATCACTTTATTTTACCTCATCCCGTTACAATAGAATGAGCGCCTTTCAGGTTGCTTTGAATGGTGGAACGGCAACAAGATTGTTTCCCCATATCTTTAATTATATCAGCAATGTGGTGCCAACACCCTCAGGCGAATTATTATTCAATGACAGCTGGGAAGGTTATAGTTCAGCCAACCGCAAACGCTATAAAGGAGCTTTCAATCCAGATATTAAGAGTTATAATCCCAAAACAAAAATTTTTCACCAGTATACCGATTATATTGGTAAAGATTTTTGGCCAACAGTCGACCAAAAAGGAAACATATTCTATGTGTCCGATGAAAGTAATGGTGAGTATAATCTCTATCAAATAGCAGGATCATCGAAGATCCAATTGACGGCTTTCTCAGAATCAATCAAACGCCCGTTTGTCGCAGCAGACGGTAGTAAAATCGCATTTGAAAAGGGTTACCAACTTTATATTTACGATGTCAATGCAAAGAAAACGATGCAACCTAGCATCGCTCTTAACCGCAACCAGGTCTTAGGAAAGCTGAAGGAGTTTAACATTTCAGGTAACATCAGTAATTTCGACGTTTCTCCGGACGGAAAAAAAATGGCGTTTGTATCCCGCGGGGAATTGTTTGTGTCGGATATCGAAGGAAAGTTTGTTCGTCAGATTCCAAGTCAGGGCGAACGTATTATGGAAGTTAAGTGGCTTAAAGACAGTAAAACATTGCTCTATAACCAAACGTATCTCGGGTATCAAAATTGGTTTTCACGCGCAGCAGACGGCAAAGGAGAGGTAAAGCAATTGACAAAAGATCTGCGTAACAACCGTGACATTACGTTTAATGCAGATAAAACAAAAGCTGTATACTTGAGCGGGCGTGATGAAGTTCGTATACTGGATTTGACAAGTTTGAAGAGTGAAATAGTGGTTAGAGACGAAATCTGGGCATTTCAAAATTCTTCACCTTCATTTTCCCCTGATGGAAACTATCTGTTATTTACAGCTATACGTAATTTTGAACAAGATATTTTTGTGTATAACCTGAAAAATGAGCAAACCACTAATTTGACAAATACAGGTGTTACAGAGGCAGCACCATATTGGTCTCCAGATGGTAAATATATTTATTTTGCGAGTAACAGAACCAAACCATCCTACCCCACCGGTATGCAAAACTCAAGTATTTTTCGGATGGCTTTGACCAATTTTGATCAGCCTTATCGTAGCACAAAGTTTGATGAACTATTTGTTACACCCGAAAAAAGAGATACAACATTAAAACCTAAATCAGTCGCGAGTCCAGCCGGCGATGCAAAGAAAACTGTTTTGGTTCAATTGGATTTAGAAGGTTTGCGTGACCGTATTGAACAAGTTAGCCCTGCATTTGGAACGCAATTTAATCCTTTGGTTGTACAAAAGGGCGATAAATCTTATTTGTTCTATTCCTCCAACCACGAAGGAAAATATAGTGCTTATCGGACCGTTTATGAATTATTTGTGCCAGCTAAAACAGAAAAAGTCACTGATGGAGGCTTTGGCCAATTTGTAGCGTCTTCAGGCAAGTACTTCGTTTTGAACAGAGGAACAATTCAGAAATATAACCTGGATCTGAATAAACTTGATGCGGTCACAATGAGTTTTAAATTCAATCGGGATCTTGAGAAGGAGTTCAGTCAAATGTTTTATGAAACATGGGCCAATCTGGAGGAAAATTACTACGATAGTCACTTTCATGGGGTAGATTGGGTAGCTGTCAAGAAGAAGTATGAACAGTATCTTCCAGGGATAAACGATCGGACAGATTTGCGTATCCTATTAAATGATATGTTGGGTGAACTGAATTCGTCGCATTTGGGTTTTAGTTCAATGGGGCAGGAAGAACGTAAACCGTTTGGTTTTGTAACGAATGAAATCGGTGTACTTTATGATGCCACTAACCCTTACAAGGTTAGCTATATTGTTCCAAATGGCCCGGCTGCAAAAAAGGAAGTTGATATTCAAGAGGGGGATGTCCTCCTTGCTATCAACGGAACAAAATTAAATACGCAGGCCGACCGCGATAATTATTTCACCTGGCCTTCTTTGGAGGAAGAGATCCAATTGACCTTCGATCGCAAGGGAAAGGAAGTTCAGACAAACATTCGTCCGGTTTCCAGCACAACGTTTAAAGATTTGCTCTACGACCAATGGATTAGAGATAACCGAAGCCGTGTAGACCAGTTGAGCGGTAGCAAGATTGCCTATTCCTATATGAAGAACATGTCTGATGCTGAATTGCAACGCTTTTTGATTGACATGGCCGAGCAGGAGAACAATAAACAGGGGATAATTTTAGACTTAAGGTATAATACAGGAGGAAATGTCCATGATGAAGTTTTAAGGTTCTTGTCTCAGCGTCCTTACCTGCAATGGCAATATCGTGGGGGTAAGCGTGCACCACAAAGTAATTTTGCACCGGCAGCCAAACCGATTGTCCTGTTAATTAATGAGCAATCTTTGAGCGATGCAGAAATGACCGCAGCGGGCTTTAAGGCATTAAAACTGGGTAAAATCATTGGTAACGAGACCTATCGTTGGATTATTTTTACGTCAGCAAAAGGTTTAGTTGACGGATCAAACTATCGACTTCCTTCTTGGGGATGTTACACCCTTGATGGTCAGGACCTCGAGCAAACTGGAGTTGCACCGGATATACTTGTGAAAAATACAGTCCAGGACCGGATGGAAAATAAAGACCCGCAATTGGAAAGAGCAATAAAGGAGATCCTAGGTGCGATAAAATAATTCTATTATCCACTAGAATTATTTCATGAAAATGGGCTGTCTAACAAAGTTGGACAGCCTATTCTTTTGCAGCGCTTTTTTTCTTTGAATATATTCTTTCGCACCTTGTTATTTGTCGCTTTTGCTATTCTTCGCTTTGCATTCTATGATTTCCTCATCTAGTTCTGACGGTTGTCCTGTGGAAATTAGTTGCTGATTTTAAATGGTTTTTATTTTTAAGTTGTTGCTTATTAGGTGTTAATGGTTTTATGTTGCGTTTCATTGTGAAATTGCTGATTGTGTTGCATCCCTTCCAAAAAACTAAACAGGAGATAATATGAAAAAGATTTTTTTAGAGGTAAAAGAGGCTTGCTCGGCAGATTGGAATAAGATGACTCCACAGGAGCAAGGCCGTTTCTGTAGTCAATGTAAGAAGATCGTTGTTGATTTTTCTCAGATGGATGATCAGGAGATTGTAAATGAAATAAAGAACTCTAATAGAAGGTTATGTGGGAGATTTTATGAAGACCAATTAATGCGCGAATTAGATGCGCATGTTTCCTTTGCTAAAAACCCTATTTGGCGCGGGGGGTGGACAGGAGTCGCAGCGGGATTCATTTTGGTCGGATCGTTGAGTCTTTATACGGCTCAGGCACAAAACAAATTGACGGGGGAAGTAGTCGTTGTACAGTCTGCGATGGGAATCAATAAGGTTAAAGAGCAAGGCCGCATCCACGTGTTAACAAACGATAGCAAAGTATCAAAGGACAGCGCCGATAGTGCTAAGGTTAGCATAAAAGGTCGTGTGGTTTGTGCGGGAAGTGATGTGAGTATGGCGGGAACAACGGTCTCTTTAGGAAAATGTCGTACTGAAGTGGATGATAAAGGGAATTTTCAGCTTTGGGTACCACAATCGCTACTTGGGGTAAATCAAGAGCTCCGTGCACAAATGTTGGGGTATAAAACGGTGGTGGTTCCATTGAAAAATGGGAATCAAATGCATTTGGATAAACCAATAGAAATGGAAGTTAGGCCAATGATCATGGGAAAGATAACTGTTCCAAAGACGAAGCACAATATGGAGCAGAAGACCAATTAAGGTATAGAGACTCTTTATACGGTTCGCTTGATTATTACAAATGCATTAACAATCTCCCTTGAATGTCATAAAAGTCAAAAAAATATTCTTTTTCACTTGACTTTTTCTGCGTTGAACCTTACATTTGGTCTATCGAATGACTTCGTAGCTCAGTTGGTAGAGCAACAGACTCTTAATCTGTGGGTCCTGAGTTCGAGCCTCAGCGGGGTCACTTTCAAAAAAGCCATTTTACGTACGTAGAATGGCTTTTTTTATTGCTAAACAACCTTGATAATTTACTTATTTCAGTTATTAGCTTCATGTTATTAATAGTGTGGGGAGGTTATAAAATTTGGCTATGAGATCCGCTTATCGTATTGGTCATCGAATATTTTCTGCTAGGAAAACATAAAACTCTTTAATCTGTTATTAATTCAGGAAATTAATTGCGTAAATTTGTATTTCAGAAGATAAGCTTATGGAAGACAAGAAGATTTCGATATTGTACGTTGATGATGAAGAAAACAATTTGTTTTCTTTTAAAGCGACATTTCGGCTAAAGTATACCGTATTTACCGCCATTAGTGGCGCTGATGCAATCGATATTGTCAAAAACAATCAAATACACATTATTATTACGGATCAACGTATGCCAGAAATGACTGGTGTAGAGTTTTTGGAGCAGATTATTAAAATTAATGCCGCCCCTATGCGTATTCTTTTGACAGGATATACGGACATGGCTGCTGTTGTTGACGCCGTTAATAAAGGAAAAATCTTTCATTATCTCAATAAGCCTTGGAGTGAAGAGGAACTTGATCAGACGATTCAGCGCGCTTATGATGTATATGCAGAACGTCAAAAGATTGTGGAGACAAATTCTCAGCTAGAGACTTCTAACGACCAATTGGAATTTTTGTTACGCCAAAAGCTACTTTCGTAAAAATAAGATAAGTTTAGGAAAGTAAGCTTTTAAGCTTTGTTGATGTTTTCTGGCATTTTGATAAGCTTTCCATCGTCTATGATGGTCAACTATAAAAGGCTTATTTACTCGGTATGACGACTGTAAAGGTTGTACCTTGATCGGGTTGTGATTCCACTTCAATTTTTCCCTGGAGCTTCAAGAGTGCATTTTGAACATTATAGAGTCCAAATCCCATCCCTTTAGCTTGATCACTAGCTCTGAAGAATAGTTTGAATATATCGTCAACATACTCTGGCGATATCCCTATTCCATTGTCGCTCACAACTATTTTCGCTTTACGTTCTGATACCAAAACAGAAAGCTTGACAAACTGATTCTCTTGCCCCTTACTTTGGTATTTAAAAGCATTAGAAAGAAGATTATGTAAAATGAGTTCAAGAAGCGCCTTGTCTCCATTAAAATTCTCCTTTTGATCCACTAAAATTTCAAAAGCGACCTCTTTATTTTGCGTATACATACTATAAAATTGACGTATATTGCCGAAGAGTTCTTCAAAATTTATCTCGGACAGCAGGAGCTCGCCTCGTCTTAGTAAATAATAGTCGCGTAGGCTGTCAATGTAAGCGTCCAAACTAACTAATGAACTATCCATTAGCGCGAGCAACTCATGAATTCGATCTACGCTGTCAAACTCCAGTCCAAGTTTCACAGCGGAAAGAACTCCGGTCAACGGATCACGAAGGTCGTGGCTAACGCTATAAGCAAACTTATCTAATTCATCATAAGCTTTTTGTAGCTCGCGATTTTTTACCTCAAGCATGGAGTTTGCAACATAAAATTTATTTGCCTCTTCTATAGCCGAAACAATCTCTTCATTCATCCAGGGTTTGCGGACAAATCTAAATATATGTCCTTTATTGACTGCTTCAATTACAGTTTCCATATTGGCGTAAGCTGTTAGAAGAATACGGATTGGCTTTGGAAAGTCTTTTTTTATGCGGTGTAAAAAATCGATGCCCATCTCATCAGGCATGCGTTGATCGCAGAAGATAATACGGATATCCGGATGAGTATGAAGTATCTTTTCAGCTTCAGTTGTGTTGGATGCTGTATAGATCGTATAATCGTATCTAAAGTTCGCTTTAAAGCTAACTAAATTGTTGGCTTCGTCATCGATATATAGTATTTCAAACTCCCTCTGCATAATTTTATTATATGGTTTTATTCCCTTACAAAAGATATGAAAAAATAATAGTTAATTGAACTATTTTAAGTTTATAGTTATACTAATCATTTTGTTGAATTGGAATGATTAGTGTAAAACTGGTACCCTGTCCCACTTCTGAATCTACAACAATCCGACCATGATGTTTTGCAATAGTATTGTAGGCAATGGACATTCCTAGACCAGTCCCCTCGCCGACGTCTTTCGTCGTAAAAAACGGTTCAAAGATCCGTTCATGAATTTCTTTTGGAATACCAATACCATTATCGGCGATTTTGATAAAAACCGAAGTGTCATCGTTATAAACTCCGGTCTCAATACATATTTTTCCACCGACTTCGTGGTTGAATTTTTTATTTACAGCATAAATAGCATTTGTAACAATATTCAGAAATACTTGATTAAGTTTACCTGCATGACATTCTACTTTCGGCATATCTCCATAGATCTTATCAACCTCTATTGTGTTATTCAATAGACTATTGAGAATAACCATTGTTGATTCAAGTCCCTCATTCAGATCGGCAAATTTTAATGTATCCTCATCCACACGTGAAAAAATCCGTAAACTCTTGACTATTTCCGCGGTACGGTGAGCTCCATCGTGCATACCTTTTAATAAAAAATCCACCTCTGTTTTTAAATAGTCAATATCTAGATCGTCTTTAAATTTTTTAATCTGAATTTGTTTTTCTGTATCCGATATACCTTCTTTAAAGGCTATACGTTCCACTTCCTCTAGTGTTTCCCAGATCATCTTTATGTCACGTTTTAATGGGGCAACGTTCGATGTGACAAAATTGATAGGGTTATTGATTTCATGGGCAACCCCGGCTGTCAACTGACCAAGGGACGCCATCTTTTCAGCCTCAACAAGCTGGGATTGCGTTTCCTTTAGGTGAGTAAGAGTGGTCTGTAGAGACTCGTTAGATTGTGTCAATTCACGTGTCCGCTCATCCACTTTTTGTTCCAACACTATATTTTGCTCGCGTATCAATCTTTCGTTTTCTAACGAAATCGCTAATTCCCTGACTTGCGAGGCTTCTTTCTCTTCTTTTAAGATATTGATACTATAAGCGAGACCGAATGATAATAGAGCCATTTCAACAACGGAAGCAATTTGTACAGCGTTGCTTGTAAAATCGTTGTATTGTAGGATGCCATAGTCCTTTAGTAAGAATACTACTGAACCCAACAATAAAACCGTCCAACCATAAACAAAATATTTAGCGGGCTTATAACCATTTATCATCACACGGTAGGATAAGTAAAGGACGAATAAAGACCCCGCTCCCGTTGTTAATTGCATAACCGTAAATGCCAGTTGGGTAAGGTTTAGTAGTGTTAGAACTGGGCCAATGACAAAGAGGACAATGAAAAAAGTGATCACACGCCGTGATCTAGGCGCATTTTTGGATAATTGTAGGAATGAATCTGCAAAAAGTAAGGCACATAATCCTGATAGACATCCAAAAATAATCGGCCCTTTTGTTGCGAAATACGTCCAATTTGGCCATAAATATTGAAAACTGTAACCTTTAATTCCCATTTGTGTTATTCCTGCACAAAGAACATATAGTACATAATATAGATAGCCCCTCTCCCGAACAGAGAAAAATAAAAATAAATTATATATTGCCATAATGCAGACAATTCCGATATAAATACCGCTTAATAAGCTATCATCATTCATTTCTTTTAAGAAACTTCGTTCGTTACTTAAATAGATTGGTAGAATAATCTGTTCGGTGCTCTTAACTCGAATAAAAAATGTGGTTTTCTTATTTCCTGTTAATTGAATGTCAAATGCGTAATTAGGTACCTTATATTTTCTAGCCGAAAAAGGGCGATGTTCTCCCAACTTGATCGATTTATAACTCCCATCTGGTGATGGTATAAATAATTCGACCTCGTCAAGAAGAGGATAGGCGATCTCGAGTAGGAGCTCAAGTTTATCTTTGCCCTTATTTATCATCGGCAACCGGAGCCAGATATCAGAAGATGATGTACCTAAATTGGGGACTTTGCTTCCCAAAGATTGGAAGGATGAATCCGAAGTATCTGAAAAATCAGGCCGTCCATTGCCTTCGTAGCGTTCTAGGCCATATCCGATCAATAAGCGCTGCGTTGGGTGTTCTATAATAACCTCTCCAAAACAGGGCGAACTATATGTACAGATCAATAGGAAAATTAGGTTAAGCCAGCATCTCATCACAATATGCTATTTTTTTGCTTCGGCGATAACTAAATTCATAGAGACAAGGAAGCAGCCCGCTTCGTCAGCTTGGTTCAATGTGTTTTGAAACTCCTCCATCTCGGCGGTGCTCAATTGCTCTTTTTCGACCATTTCTAAAAGGATTTTATCTAAAAATAGATAACGATTAGCTTCCTCTTTCGAGCGGGCCACCATACAAAATGTTTGCAATTCTACGTGTTTAAAACCTTGATTTAATAGATCTGAGGTTAATTTATTTCCGGCCCAGCCATTATTAACTTTTTCATTGGTCAAATAATGGCATATCTTTGCCTCAATACCCACGTGTTTGCTATAGAATGTCAGACTATTCCAGATGGTCTCAACGATAACCAGAGGTTTCCCCTCAATCAAAACACGGTGAACCTCGGCAAACATTTTTTGCGCCTCCGCTAGATGTTGTACAACGCGTTCCATTCTAATACCGGAGATGGAATTGTCTGCAAAGCTAAGGTTGTAAACCTCACCTTGAACGAAGTCTACATTTTTTATGTTTGCAGCACTTGATTTCGCATGCTCAATTAGGGTGTTATCATGATCTAAACCAACGACTAGTACATTATCACCCAGCATGTTCGCCAAGTTGATGGCATCCATTCCAGTGCCACAACCAAGATCGACAACCACGCCCTCTTTAATCGAATTGAAAGGAGTGTATGAATGTATTTTCAATTGTTTAAGAAAATCACCGGTATCCATCAAGTATCCGGCATTATAATGCTTATTGTCCATTACAAAATATTTAAATTACGATCATCTGGCCTATGGTCTAATGATGTATGTTTCAGATTTTTAATAATCTCATTTAGATCCCATTGATTCAAATTCGGAATATCAATTTGATAATGGATTTCAATTTCTTTATTCCGCAAAGTTTCTATGCGGACAATATTGGAATTATTACGAAGGGAAAGAATTGCATCTTTGTTTTCTTGATCGGCTTCGGTTAGGGTTTCTAGGTTTCGCATAATCATCACAGTTGCCAGCAGGTCTAGCTTAGGATAATAAAATGTACCATTATTTCCAACACTGGTGTCGATCCGGTAGCCAACACTTTCTGCTAATTTTACTGTATAAGGAGCGCATAAAGCAAATAGCGATTTAATGCCGACCTGTGTACTGATCGCAGCGCCAGCCCGTGTTAAAAATATGCTGCCAATGCCATATCCAGCAATCTCTCGCGAGTTCCATAGCCCACAGCCTTCACCTGTTCCCTTTTGCGCGTACTCATAAACAAGGTCTAAAATTTTAGCATCCATCGATCCGGTTGCTTGTTCAATCGGAAGAGGTTCGCTACCACCAGATACGTGTATGCGTACTCCTCCATAGACTTTGTCGCCATCAAGGGATTCTACGATCAGCACGAATGATGCCGGATTATACATCCAGTCATTTTTGGAGGAAGTCACCTTCTTCACGCCTATAGCCGTTAATACATGCGCGTGTCCTTCTATGAAACGTTCACAGGTTTGGGGATCGTCGATAGCCCGAAATGCTCTTAGTCTTACTACTGGACGTCCTTCGTTGAATAATAATGCCACCGAATGCTTGATTTATCGTTTAAACGCAAATCTAATCAATTAAATGCAAAGCTGTTTATTCTTCAAATAATTTATATCTTAAAGAAATTATCTGTACTTTTCAATGATGAAATTATTTGATTTTTTTCATCTACATAGGCAAAAATTACCTATTTAAACTGATTTCATCGAAAATATTTTATTGTCTTATTAAATTATATTTTTGACGTCATAATGTCCACCTCACAGCATTAATGTTTCTGCAGGGTATTTTTATAAATCTGACCATCTTTCATAATTACCAAAAAGTTTTTATCTGGATCTGCCAACAATTTTAGATCCTTGAGCGGGTCACCATCAACAAGGATAAGATCTGCCAGAGCGCCTTCCTCAATACTTCCTAGTTTGCCGGGATATGGACTTCTTAATCCTGAAAGCTGTAGAAGTTCACCATTATCGTGTGTGACCATTTTAATGATTTCGGCATTTGTAAACCACTTTTGAAGTCGCAATATAAATGCATTCTGCAATTTATTCAGATCAGGTTCAAAAAGGAAATCTGTACCCCAGGCTAGTTTTACGCCATATTTTTTAGCCATAGGCCACACTTTTTCCTGACCTTCTATGACAGGCTTACGCTTGATTCTTCGTTGCGGATCCATATCGGGCGTATCTTCCACAAGATTCTGTAAACTTAGCCAAATATTGTTTTTTGCAATTAGCTGCAACGTTTCTTCGTCAAGCAATTGTCCATGTTCGATACATCTTACGCCAGCTTCGATCGCTCTTTGAATCGCTCTTGGTGTATAAGCATGTACGGTGACATAAGTTCCCCAATCTTCTGCCGCTTCCACTGCCGCCTTCATCTCGTCAAGAGTATATTGGGTTACATCTACTGGATCGTATGCAGAAGAAGTGCCCCCGCCTGCCATGAGTTTAATTTGACTCGCTCCAAATCTCAAATTTTCTCTCACTGCAGTCAATACCTCGGCACGCCCGTCGGCGATAAATGTGGCACCATATCGTTCTGCACGAGAGACTACTCCAAAAAAGCGGCGTGATTTTTCCTCAGGAGTACGAAAGTCCCCATGCCCTGCCGTCTGGCTTATCGTAGCCCCAGATGGCCATATCCTAGGTCCCAAAAGTTTGCCCTTATCAATGGCAGCTTTTAATGGGAATATTGGACCACCGACATCACGTACGCTTGTAAAACCACGCATTAACATCTGTTGAGCTGAACTGCCTACTGTATTGAACAAAAATTCTTCCGATAAGTCATTTGTCATCATCTGTGGCATCGTCAAAGCGCCAAATACCAAATGTACATGGGCGTCAATCAAACCCGGCATGAGTGTTTTGCCTTTACCGTCAATTCGAATGACATCCTTATCTTTCGCCTTAATTGGAGACGCGCTTATGTGCTGAATGGTGCTGCCTTCTATTAAAACATACCTTGGAGAGGTTAGCATTTGACTCGTAAAGTCAATCAGTTTGACATTTTCTATTAAAACCTGCTTCTCCTGACCTTGGATAGCCTGTAGAAAAACTATACAAAGAAATAGAGTTAGTAGTTGACCTAGACGCATAGTATGAAGAATTACGGTGATATATAATATGACAAATAAATTTTGATTTCAACGAACTGATGTCAGCTCGAAAAGTATCTTCTAAGTTAAACTATAAATTTAATATATTTTAGATGTTTCGGCACAAATTTCCTCTCGACTCCTCTTTTTAGGTAAATAGGAGTCAATAATGCTAGCAATCATTTGAAAAGAGTTAATTTTATTCCATTATGATGTATAAAAAAATCATTCGAAGTTATTTAAGTGGTGTAATTCCTAAGATCAGTACTAAAAAAGAACTGTTCACCTTGTCTTTCTTGCTCGGTTTATCAGCCTATCTCTTCCTGATCGTTTTTCAACCATTTGGAACGTACAATTTTGATCATATCCATAAATTTGTTTTGTTATCCGGATATGGGGCAATATTATCTGCAGTTTATATACTAGTTTCTCTTGTCTTACGTACAAAAATCGAAACGATTGCTATGGAGTTGTTCCGTATCACCCTTGTACTACTAGTGACAAGTTTTTGTAATTTCATCTATCATGGTTGGATTATTAATGGTGCGCCTCTACAATGGAGCAACCTCCCTTTTATTGGATTTTATACACTGTCACTCTATAGTCCAATTGGAACGATTTATTTTTTGCTTCGAATAAACAGGTATAGTCCACATCATGTACAAAATAATCCGCTTAATGTTGTAATTCCGATAAACTCAGATGCGATATCAAGTCAAGGTAATGATTGTCATTTTTTGACATTAGTCAGTATTCCAAATGGAAGCCAAACAATAACATTACAGCCGGATGATTTTATTTTCGCAAAATCGATGGACAATTATTGCATGATCTATTTCAGAAAAGATGATACACTGAAGAAGCAAATGATACGAATAACATTAACGCACTTGTCTCAGCTTCTACATACGGGTGCTATCCACCGGTGTCACCGATCATATCTAGTCAACTTTGAAAAGATATTGGTAAAGGAAAGAAATGCACAAGGTTTTTTGTTGCGTTTTGCAGATATTGACGATTTCGCCATCGTTTCAAGGTCTGCCATTGAATCCGTTCGACCCTATTTATAACCAACGGCCAGTTACGCTGTTGTCAATCATCCCTAAAACTTGACGTATACCACATAATTTTGTGTATTCCTAAAGTGGAGCATAATTTCGCTTAAAAAAAAGATGAAAACTAAAAATTTAAACCTGCTCTTACTATTTCTTTTTTTCGGAATATATTTTATTCTTGATTATTCGTTCTTTTCCACACTGCAATCTACTCTAATTAACTATATTCCTAGTCGGTTTTTAGGGCACGTGTGCGCTTATTCTATAAGCCTTTTGCCACTATTTTTGGGAGCAATGCTACTTAAGCCAAAAGAGTCAGATAAATTCTTCACAAAATTCGGGTTAAATGGTTCTTTTCTACAAGGGATTTCTTTTGGGGTGATAACAACTTTGCCGATGTTCTTGGGTTACGCCTGTGTTTTTACCATAAATCGTAAAATAGATCCAAACACGCTATTAATAAATAGTGTATCTTCAGGATTCTTTGAAGAGATAATCTTTCGTGCCTATTTTTTTGGTTTAGTTTTTCGCTATACCCGACTAGGATTCATTCCATCCATTTTTGCAACGTCATTCCTATTTGCCTTACTACACCTTTATCAGAGTCAGGACTTGGTTGAATTGGTTTTGATATTTAGCATAACGTTCTTCGGCGCGATCCTGTTTTCGTGGTTGTATGTCGAATGGAAGTTTAATCTATGGATCCCGATCGCACTTCATATTTTTATGAATTTAACCTGGATGATCTTTGATGTTGCTGACAATTCCGCTGGAAATGTATGGAGCAATTTCTTTCGTTTTTTTACTGTCTTTATGGCGATTGTATGGACGATCTTGCATGCGCGGAAAACGAATGCTGGTCTACAGGTCAAATTGAGAAATTTATGGCTGAACAGTTAATGGGATATCTTATTTCAAAGGGCGTTTGTGGCTGTACATGTGTTGTTGCAAAATGACCCTCTTGAAGATCATATGAGCAATAGTTTATGGCTAAAATAGATTCTTTGGTGATCGCTAACTCTTGGATAATCTCTGAAAACAGTATTTTTTTTGGCATAAGATTGGCTAACTTGATGTTTATGAATAGACTGTTATTTTTACCACTATTGCTCTTGATCGGATCAGCTTTAGCCATTGGAACATTGAGTTGTGATCGCAACACAAACGATAAAGGCACAGGTGCAAAAGATTCATCTATAGTTAAAATAGTAGCTGTAAAGGATACGATCACCCCTGCGCAATTCCCTCCTTTGCCAATTGATTATGAAAATACGAAGGTTTTAAAAAACAGCTATGTGGTTGATCGGTCAGGCGTTGAACTTCGTCAGGGGCCTGATCAGTCTGCGCCGGTATTGGGGAAATATCCCTATGGTACCAAACTCGATGTTATTGCTGAAGAAGGGGATTGGGTTGCCGTCATGGATCGCATTCAACGGGATTATAAAGGAGCACAAGGTGAGATGGGTGATGTAACGAGATGGGAAAAGGTATATGTCGCAAAGTCGAAGCTGGGAAAACAAGATCAAATTACAATATCACCGAAAGATTTAAACTTAATCATTTCTATTACGATAAATGGTCGAGAAACCTATTATGAAAAGGGACATTCTTTAGATAAATATCTGCGGGTAGAATTGATCGATGAGCAAACATTTTCTGCAGCTCGTAAAACTTCGAAAGACTACTTGATAAAGGATACCATGTCTTATCCTAAAAATGGGAAGGTATTGGAGCTGCCTTTGAAAAATGGGGAAAAACTAATATTTACGGATAAGGGTATCGATAGTGAATTAGAAGAGCGGTATTCGTACAAAGGGCATTATGATTTTCTAAATGCTTATGCAGTGGAAGGGAATTATTGGGAAAGTTCTGATGTACGCCTTTTTGACAAACAAGACGGTCATTTAATTGTGGAGTGTGGTGCCTCCCCCTTCTTTTCATTGGATAAAAATTACCTAATGACTCTGCTGGCTGATCCTTATGAATCCACGGGCGACTTACAGCTCTTCCACGTGAAACAAGGGAAGCTTTCACCAATGCTTTTTGTGAGGTTTAAGGAGTGGATGCCAACTTGGAAGGAGGAACTGATATTCTGGGGGAACGATGGTTGCATCTATACCGCTGCTAACCATATCAATGGCTATTGGGGGGATGAGGGTGCTTTAAATGAAAAAGCACAGTTTATTAGAATTAGCATATTACCACAGTAGAGAACAGCTAAGCCCTACTTTTATTGATCGGAATACTTAGATTGTATTATTTTTCTGTTCACTAAAACTATTCTAACCTGTACCTGTTGTATTCATAAAATTAGATTATAGTTTGTAATTTAGCTGGATGAAATTAAGAATATTATCATTATTTACAATCATTTTTATGTTTACTATGTCTTCCATGGCACAAGAGCAACCATGGAAGGAGCATAATAAATGGATTTGGGGACCTTCCGTAGGTTATCAGTATCAAAGTGGTAATTTTCTGAAAGTTTCAGGCTGGGGATTGTTTGCCCCTAATGATTTTCAATATATGAAAATTGATGCCGGCGCTAATTTCAGCTGGATGGGAGGTAAAACAACTGTCATTCCAGAATTGGGGTTCACCTATTACCTAAATGATTTTGTTCTGTTCCCTTTTGTGAAAGCTGAACTCACACCTTACACAATAACACCTAAAGTCGGAGCTAGTCTCTTTTCTATTGTCGATCTCGGTATAGGTTATGGATTTGACTATAACACGAAGAAAAACTTTAAGCCAATTGAAGGGTTTACTGTGTCGGTCGGTGTCAATATTCCGCTTAATTTTCATATTTATTAATAGAAGCATGCAAAGTAAGATTTCCTATCTTTTTCTCGTTGTATTTATCTTATTGGCTCTTATTGGACGTGTTAGAGCACAAGATTACTTAATCGGCCCTACCTTGAGCTACCAATTTCAAAAGGGAAGTATAGTAAAAAGTGGCGCTTATTTTGCTTTTCCCGTTGTTGGTGATCATATTTTGCGAGCCGATGCCACAGCCAACTTTACCTGGACTCAAAAGAAATTTGCCGTCATCCCTGAGGCTGCGGTAACTTATTATCCTCAAACATATGTTCTGACTCCGTTTTTTCGTACAGAACTTAGTCCTTATACTATAACACCGAAAGTTGGGTTGAGCTTAGCGACTTTATTGGATATTGACTTGGGATATGGATTTTCAATCAGTGACAAAAAAGATTATAACCCTATAAAGGGATTCGCAGTATCTCTACGATTCAGTATTCCGCTAAATTATCGAATCAATATGTAGTTTGATTTTCTTTGTGTCTCATTAGCCTAATTAAATACTCCAAAATCCTAGTTTGGCAAGATCATTTTTGATTATGGTCTGTTTCTTTTTTAATTTCTTGTGCTACAGTGTTTTTAATCTCTTTTGGACTAGTTGTCAAGCCACTTCTTGAATGCGGTGACTCTTTCCCGTGAAACAATGAGCTCATCCGATGTATAGTGCTTAAGGTATATTTTCAACCGGGCATTGGAATGTACAGCAATACTTTTGATGGCGTCAAATTGAACGATAGTGCTTCGGTTGATCCTGAAAAAATCTTTAGGGGACAATTGCGGTACCAAACCGTCCAATGTCTGATCCAAAAGATAATTTTCATTTTCATTGGTATAAAGATAAGTGCCTTTGTTCTCACTATAAATACATTCAATATTCTGGGTTGTCACTAGTTTTATGTTTTGGCCAAGTTTTATTGTAAAGCGTTCCTTGTAGGTAGGTAAAGCGTTGCTAAACAAAGCTTCTAACGATGTTAGGTCGAAATGGGTATTGGGTCGCCTAAAATGAAGGAATTTTTCAACTGCATTTTTCAATTCTTCATCATCAATCGGCTTAAGTAAGTAATCAATGCTGTTTTGTTTAAACGCACGTAACATATATTCATCGTATGCAGTGGTAAAAATAATAGCCGCACTTGGCTTAACCTGTTCGAGAATATCAAATGAAATCCCATCAGCGAGTTGGACATCCAAAAAAAGTAGATCAGGTTCAGTATTTGACATAAACCATTCTACAGATTCCTCGACAGTTTGCAGTACCGCAGATACTGTGTAACCCATGTTCTCCAATTTTCTTTGGAGTAGTCTCGCTGATGGGAGTTCGTCTTCTATGATTAATATTTTCATGGCTTGTATAGGGTGCTTATTTGTCGTCGGATCTTTGTGTTTTTAATTTAGTGCCCGTTACAGCGCAAGAGTTTGGGGGCGGGGCGCAATTTCTTTGATAATCGGTAGCGCAACTGAAAACAGGATATCACTTTCCTCAATATACACGGGTAAATCGGAGAGTATTGCATACCGCTCCTGAATATTTTTTAGGCCAATTCCCGAGTGGCCATGGAGCACCTTCTTCTTTTGAAGATTATTATCAACATAGAGGTAATCATTTTTTCGATAAATCTTTAATAAAAGAGGTTTTCTAAGTGACACAACATTGTGTTTGATCACGTTTTCGATCAGTAGTTGAAGTGAAAGAGGTAGAATAAATCCCTTACGCTGCTCATCATTGATCTCTAAATCGATCTGAATTCCCGCTTCGAATCGAAGACTTAACAGATTCAGATAGGCTGTTGAAAAAGTGAGCTCATCCTGCAGTGAGACGAAACTTTTATCTTTATGCTCCAAAACATAGCGATAGATTTTAGAAAGATCAGTGGTAAACATGCTGGCCTTTTTGGGACTCTCCTCAATTAAACCATTTAATACATTCAGACTGTTGAACAGAAAATGCGGATCGAGTTGATTCTTGAGCGATTCAAATTGTGCTGCTATTAGTTCCTTTTCTTGTTGAAATTCCTTGATTTGATAGTCTTTGAACCTTTTATAAAAGTAGAGACCAAAGAAAATCATTGAAATGCACCATGATATCATCGCCGTTTGAAAGTAGTATGCAACACGCTGCTGATGAGTGAAATGGTGAAAGCGCTGAGCGAAGCTTTTAGTAACTCCCGGGTAGAATAGGCCTGAGAAAAAAGCATTCACAATAAAAACGACTACTATGGTCAAGAAGAAACTGACACTATAAAAGATAAGCATCTTTTTCCCAAAATCTTTACTGTTAGGGTATTTATTCCCTACCCATTTCGACAGATAGTTATGGCCTAGGAAAAGAAAAAATCCGTATAAAAGACCTCTGGCCATATTAGGGTGAAAAATAATGGATGTCCAAGGGACATCGTTATGGTCAAGCTTGGCCATAACCACAAAATAAGTGCTTACGACGAAGCTTGCCAATAACGCTTGTATAATTGCTTTAAACGGTGCTTTTTTCACAAAGTATTAATTGCATTCTTTTAACAGTTGTTCTGCCCGATCTTTGCCCCATGATGGCGCAAAGGGAATGGAGACTTTTTGTTCATTGAATAAAGATAGTGCTTTCTTGACATCCTCACATTCTTTACGGGTATCTTGATTGAAATATTTTTTTGCGTTCATTTGGAATTCTGCGAGGCCCAATACTGCTCGTGGATTATTGGGGGCTAATGCAAGTGCTTTCTTATAAAGGCCCATGATGATAGGCGACAGTTCCTTCCCTTTTGTCATTGGATCGGTTATCATTAATGCTGTCTTGTTCATTGCCCGTAAAATAAGCCATTCAGGATTATTGTCTTGTGCAGTGCTTTTCAAAATATCTTCCGCAGATTGTATATATTTCGCTTGTGTTTCTTTATTTTTCTCTTTAAAGGAAGCAGTTGTGAACACCATTGCTTGATAATACGCTGGTATCCAGTTGTTTTTTTCTACCTGTGAAATACGTTCGAGAAGAGCTGCCGCCTTTTTTGTCTCTCCTGACTGCCATAAACCCATGGCCTGGCCCATACTTTTTTCAAAATTGCTCTGTGCAAATGTTGTACTGCTTATTAAACAGATAATGGCGATAATAATCGATTTCATAATTTTTAGTTTAGTAGTAAGTATTTTTTTGTTATTGTCTCTTCGAGTTTACAGGGGTGAAGTTGCGTATCGTTGCTCTCAATTAAAAACAAATTTGGATGAACCGACGTATTTCCCTGATGAGCTGTTGCTTCCTATAGATTGTCCAGTTGATTGTCTTTGTCGTTTTTACTGATTGTCCAGAAATACCCAAGAAAAACAAATCGTTTGGCTGTAGGGACAATCGGTCTACGGTTATAAATTCCCTGTGCATTTGGTTGATCTGCATACTGATAACCGTAGATCGGTGAAGCGCCGAGAACGTTACTGACGGAGAAATGGATAATTTTTTGTTGGCTATAGAGAAATGACCAGCTCATGGATAGATTATTATAACCCCTGATGTGGCCATCCATAAAGGAGCTTTGGTTAGGATCGTTATAATTTCTGCCCGATACGTAAGCGTTAGTCAAACTGAGTTGTGAACGAAGGCTTGAAAACCAATATTTTCCAACGATATTAAAACTATGTTTATAAACATAAGGCGGAGTAACAGTAGATGGATAGTTCGCTTCATTTCTCTTGCTGTCTGTGTAGGAATAGGATATCCAGTACTGTAGGTTTTTTACACTGCTGCTGTTTTTGTAAAATAGGTCAAAGCCTTTGACATCTCCGCTTCCATTATTGTCATATTGGCTATTATATTGAGGTGTTACACTATTGTATTTAACCAAGTTGTTGTAAGTTTTGCGGTATGCCTCTAAGCGAAGTAGATGTCCTCCACGCGCATAGAAATAATTTGCGATATAATGTTTGGCCCCTAACCAGTCGAGCTGAGGAGCATATTTTAATACTGGTGTAGGTGCCTGCTGATGGAAGTTCCCGTAAGCAACAGAGAGCTGGGTATATTTATTTAACGCGTAGCCCAGCGAAGCCCTCGGTTCTAACGTTTTCTTGTTTTGCAAATTGGAAGAGGTTTCTCGCAGGCCGATCTTCCCAATCAAGTTTGGTAAGAAACCAAAGGTCGTTTCAGTATATAGAGCAGTCATTTTGCTTTGGAATCCATACATATAGTCAAGGTCTTGCCGGTGGTATTCTTCTTGATAATTCGTGTCAAAGTATTCTATTCCCCCAATGCTTTTAATCTTGTTGTTCCAGATTTTACTTAGTGTTGCTTTTAAGTGAAGACTCTTTTCATCATTAGGTAGGTAAACCTCTCCGTAAAGAACCTTATCCGTCAGATAGCCTAGGCCTATGCCCGATTCGAGCGTCCAGCGGTTTCCTAAATTCTGGCGGTAGCTGATATTGGTATAGGCGTTGTTGGATTTCTTTTTCACCGGGACAGGGTGTGGGTAATTGATGTCTGCTTGGTAAAGCCCCATATTTTCGAAAGTGTAAGCCCCATAAATATTTAGAAAGCCTTCTTTAAATTGATGGCGATAAATCATTTCTCCAGCGGCATTTTCATAGGGCTTCGTCCAGTTAATATCTGGTGTAATAATTTTTGAATAGGGGCTTAGGTTTGTATAATTGCTGTTGAAGGTTAGCGAATTTTTGCCCCATTGTAAAGTATGCCCTAAACCTAATCCAACGGAAGATAGCGAAAGTTCTGTTTTGGGTTGTTCTATCGTGTTTTCGGTATTCAGGGCTAGAATGCTCGACAGTGCATTTCCAAATTCTGCAGAATAGCCCCCAGTAGAAAAATTCACGCCCTTAAATAACATGGGCGAAAACCTGCCCCTGACAGGAATTTCATTAGGCGTTGCGGTATAAGGTTGGGCGACTCTGATACCATTTATGTAAGTCTGTGTTTCGGAAGCATCTCCACCGTGGACCATAAGACGTCCATTTTCTCCTCCAACCTGTGCTCCAGGCAATGTGGCCAGCGCGCTGATGATATTGCCCATACTTCCTGCGGTAGTAACGATATCTAAAGGGCTCATTACGGTGTTTTTACCAGAACTATTTGCTTGCAGAATACCTGCTTGAATGGTGACTTCCTGTAAGCGATTTTCGCTTTCTAGCATTTGTATAGTCAGAAATTCTTTTTGTGGCAGTTGGATAGACTTGCTGTATAGGGGAAAGCCAACAACGGATGCTTTGATGATTTTAACTCCTTGCTCATTCGTTTCAAAAGCAAAGTTGCCAAGTGAATCTGTGGTGCCGCCATCGTAGCTACCATCGATATAAATATTGGCCAAATAAATAGGTTTACCATTTTTGCCGACTACTTTTCCTTTTAGAATAGACTGTGCAAATAGGATGTTAATGGAAATAAATAGTAAGGTTAATAACAGCTTCATTTTCTTTATATTTTGCTCAAATATGGCTGATAGTACCATTTACTGCTAAAAAGAGTGGATGGAATGTCAAAATATCGTGATGAATTGAGGTATCCCAATTTTATGCTGTAAATTGATGCCGAAAAGTACTGTTTGATAACAGAAGTGTGCGCTGTAATTTAAGTCAAGAAAAAGCGAATAACTATTTTAAATGACTGTTAGTTTGCTGTGCGAATGTTGACTGTGTTAAAATTCTTGACGGCTATGATGTACCAATAGTGAAACATTCCCAAGTGATTGGCTAAGTGGAAAATAGCTACGAGCAATCATTTAAACTGGCTTTCGAAAATATTATAGTTTTTTTCGATTCATCCACAATATATAGCAAGTCCCGAAGCGCAGGGCAAAAGAATCGGTAACACCAACATGAATAATTTTACGCGTTTAGAACAACCAACAGGCCGGCTTATTACAGTCGATGACAAAGAATATCTTTTTTTTGGAGGAACCTCGTATTTAGGTTTGGCAACTGATCACACGTATGCATCTATTTTTATAGAAGGTATACAACGCTATGGCATAAATAACGGGACTTCGCGAAATAATAATGTGCAACAGGCGATCTATGACCAAGCGGAAAGATATGCGGCGAGGCGTTTTGATTTTGAAGCGAGTTTATTGCTTTCCAGTGGATATCTAGCTACTCAATTTTTGATTAAGACATTGGCCGGCGAAGGAGAATTGCTGTATGCCCCCTCCTGTCACCCCTCGTTGTGGCTAGACGAAAAACCTGTCGTAGCGGGAAGTTTTATTGACTGGGCCAATTCAACTGTTGCATATATTAACCAATCGGTTCAAAAATCCTTTATTATTGTCAGCAACAGTCTCGATAATATGAAGCCGGAGATTTATGACTTTACTGTCTTTGCACAGATTAATCCAAGCAAGCGGGTTTTGTTGCTGCTGGACGATTCTCATGGAATTGGTGTTATGCGAAAAAATCGCATTTCGTTCGATAAGAGCCGTTTTAATTTGGCTAATATTGAACTGATTGTCGTGGCTTCATTAGCGAAAGGGCTGGCAACAGATGCGGGTTTGATTCTGGCAGATGAGCAGCGGATCCAAAAGCTAAAAAAATCCAATTTTTATACCGGTGCATCTCCGAGTTCGCCTGCGAGCTTATATGCATTTGTAAATGGAGAGGAGATCTATTTACAGCAATTCAAAAAACTGCAGTACAACAGTAGTTATTTCAAAGCACGTATAATGTCCAGATTAAATGCTGTGCCTAATTTTCCTGTCTTTTCATCAACAGACATCAACCTTTATGAAAGACTGATGGCGTCAGGTATATTGGTTTCGAGCTTTCCCTATCCGCTTGCTACAGACCCGCTATTGAACCGTATTGTGGTGAATGCACATCATAGCGAAGCGGATTTGGATCGGTTAAGTCATGCTATTGGCATATATTGATTTTTATCGCGCAACTAATGAGTCAACATCTTGTAAATTAGATAATTGTTTTTATTTTTGGACTTTATTTTAATGGTTGAATAAAACTAGGATCTCGTTAAATGATTGTAAATGTTTGGCTTTTGGAAGCTTATTTATCAAAAAAGTATTTAAATAATTTCCATTACTCATTTTAAAACAATACTTTTGCATCCCCAAACATTAGTTGGCTTAAGGGTTGAAAAATAAATAATTACAGTAAAATAGATATGACTAAAGCAGAAATTATTGCAGAGATCTCTACCAAAACTGGCTTAGAGAAGGTAGATGTTCAAGAAACCGTAGAGGCGTTCTTTAAAGTTGTCAAAAACGCAATGATCGGAGGAGAAAATGTATATGTAAGAGGTTTTGGGAGCTTCGTAGTCAAAAAAAGAGCTGAGAAGACTGCAAGAAACATTTCAAAAAATACAGCAATCATTATCCCTGAACACTTTGTTCCTAGTTTCAAGCCAGCTAAAATTTTCGTAGAGAAAGTAAAGAATGGCAATAAATAATCTTTAAAATAGATTAACATGGCAAAAACCAAACAGATAATAGTAATAGGATCAGTAGTAGCCTTGGTTGCTGTGCTTTTGGCGCAGCCTATTAAAGGTTTGGTGAACAAAGAAAAACAAACTGCTGCAGCATCTGAATCGAAGCCTTCCAATGAAATAAATTTGGAAAATATATCTTCGATGACAAAACAAGGTTTAGATGCTAGTTTAGTCAAAGAAATTTCCGATATTGAGGGCCAAGTTGCAAAAGCTTCTGGAGAGGATAAGATAAAGCTGTTGCAACAGTTGGCAGATAAGTGGGATGATGTCGCTAAACCAGCCCCTCAGGCTTTCGTCTATGAGGAAATGGCAAAGGTTTCACCCAAATTTGAGTATTGGTTGAAAGCTGGTAACGCGTATCGTGCTGCTTATACAAATTTGCAAGATTCTACTTTGGCGCAGGCGTTGAATCAAAATGCTATTCATGCTTATGAGGCGGCGTTAAAAGCGAATACAAGTAGTTTGGACGCAAAAACAGGATTAGGTGCCGCAATGGTATCAGGAACGAATAATCCCATGGCAGGTATTGCCTTATTGCGGGAAGTCGTTGCTGCAGATCCTAAAAATTTAGAGGCAAATAAAACTTTGGGATTGTTTTCATTACAGTCCCGTCAATTTGACAAGGCCATCGAGCGTTTTAAGACCGTTATCGATCAAAAACCCGATGCTGAGTCATACTTTTACTTAGCCACGGGCTACGAAAATATTGGGATGAAAAAGGAAGCTGTGACTGCTTTTCAAAAAAGTAAGGAACTGGCAGCCGACCCTTCCCTATCACAATTCATTGATCGAAAGATTGCTGAATTGAGCAAGTAATTAATTTATTATTTTATAATCATTAAAAAATTTAGCTATGCCAAGCGGAAAAAAAAGAAAAAGACACAAGATGGCTACTCACAAACGTAAAAAACGTTTAAGAAAAAATAGACACAAGAAAAAATAGTCTTGTGATGAGCTTTTAAACATCTTGGCCCATTTTGCTAAGATAGCTTTACGAAACGATCTACATGTCTGTGAAGGGTATGTAGATTGTTTTTTTCGTAACAACGTTCTTTAAATGTTTAATCGGATACCAAAGATTGCGATAGGATATTGCATAGGTATCAAAAATGAGTAGCTTTTGGTAAAGGAATTAATTATCGATTCAACTCCTGATAAAGGGGTAACTATTGCTTTACTTCAAGATAAGCAGCTTGTTGAACTTAACCGCGAGCCCGCAAATAATAACTTCGCCGTTGGAGATATCTATCTCGGACGTATTAAGCGAATTATGCCAGGGCTTAATGCAGCATTCGTAGATGTAGGCTACGAAAAGGATGCTTTTCTACATTATTTAGATTTGGGTCCGCAAGTTCAATCTTTGCTAAAGCTTACCCGTATAGTCAAGAATGGCAGTTATCAAGAGAAACTGCTCAATAGTTTAAAACTTGAAAAGGATATCGATAAAGCTGGTAAGATCTCTGATGTCTTGAGCAAAAATATGCTCGTGCCAGTACAAATCGCCAAAGAACCCATTTCAACAAAAGGACCGCGTCTGAGTTCAGACCTTTCAATAGCAGGTCGTTTTGTCGTTCTGGTACCTTTCTCAAGTACTGTTTCCATTTCCAAGCGTATCAAAGGTAGTAACGAACGCAACCGCCTCAAGAAGATTGTCGAAGGAATTAAGCCTGCAAATTTTGGCGTGATTATCCGTACAGTCTCTGAAGGTAAGGGGGTCGAAGAACTACAACGTGACTTATTGGACCTGATCTCAAAATGGGAGCTATTTACCAAACGTCTTCGTAATGCTGAACCGCCGCAAAAGGTTCTTGGAGAAATGGATCGTGCATCCACTATTCTACGGGATATTTTGACCGACGAGTTTTCGCATATTTATGTTAATGATCCTTCGATCTTCGAAGAAACAAAATCATATATACACGATATATCTCCAGATTTGGAGAAAATTGTCAAGCTTTATAAACATAAAGAGCCAATTTTTGATCATTTTGGAGTTGAAAAGCAAATCAAGGCAGCTTTTGGCAAAACGGTAACATTACCAGGTGGTGCGTATCTCGTTATTGAGCATACCGAAGCCTTACATGTTATTGATGTCAACAGTGGTAACCGCTCTGCGAATAAGGAGAATCAGGAAGACAATGCATTGCTGGTCAACATGGAAGCAGCAAAAGAAATTGCGCGACAGCTGCGTTTGCGTGATATGGGTGGAATTGTAGTCATCGATTTTATCGATATGCATAAACCCAATCATCGAAAAGAGCTGTATACATTCTTAAAAGAATGTATGGCATCGGATAGAGCAAGACATACGATTTTACCACCAAGTAAATTTGGATTGGTGCAAATTACACGTCAGCGCGTCAGACCTGAAATGAATATTGTCACAAACGAAAAATGTCCGGCTTGTGATGGTACAGGTGAGATCCGATCAAGTATTGTCGTGATGGATGATATTGAAAATAATTTGAAATTTATTCTTCAAGAACAAAACGAAAAAAAGGTGACGTTATGTGTTCACCCTTATATAGACGCCTACATTAAGTCTGGTTTGATTTCGAAAAGAATGAAATGGTTCATCAAGTACGGAAAATGGATTAAAGTAAATCCAATGACGTCATATTATCTAACTGAATTCCATTTCTTCAATGCGAAGGATGAAGAAATCAAGTTATAATAGAAAGAGATTAACGAAAAGGGTTAGTAGGAATACTAGCCCTTTTTTGTTTTTATTCCGTTTATTGTTTAAACCCAGTGGATAAATATACCGTCCTTTTCCATTTTTCGGAAATAAGTCATTTGCCGTTTAGCGTAGCGGTGTATTTCAGTTTCTAATTTAGTAACGAAAGCTGGATAATCGAGCTGTCCAAGAAGGTGGAGTGAGCCATATTTATATTCCAGTCCATAATATTGAAGCTGCTCGTGCGTGATACCTTCACTCAGGAGTTTTCCAACTTCTTCTAAAAAACCTTCTTTTAAACGTTGTTTTAACCTTTGGCTAATGTGCGAACGTCTGGATTCCACTGGCGGATTTAATCCGATCACTATACTGTCAACCATCCGTTGCTGAGCGAGATGATTTGGATTCATCTTTAAAAAAGACAATATTTCTATCGCTCGGATGATTCGCTTTTTAGTCGAAAAATCGATTTTGAAATCTGCCGGTAGTATATATTCCTGGAGACGTTTTAGCAATTCAGCTTCTGAGTACTCAAACAATGACTCCTTTAGGCCTGCTATCGATGGGATCAAAGCGTATGGGTTTTGTTGGATAACACTTTGAATATATAGGCCTGTACCACCACAAAGAATAGTATGATTTCCTTTTTCTAAAATAGATTGTTGTGCATGGTGAAAGTCCTCGATAAAGTTTCCGAGATGATAGCGTTCTCCCGGTTCGAGAATATCAATAAGATGGTAGGGAATGTTTTGATATTCGGATAGGTCTTTTCCCGTGCCGATATCCATTCTCCGATAAATCTGGCGGGAGTCTGCGCTGATGATTTCAGCGCCGATATGCTGGGCCAGTTGTACTGCCAATTTGGTTTTACCGGAGGCAGTTGGGCCTAAAATAACGATAACTTTCTCCTTTGAAACAGCCTGCTGCTCCAAAAGAGAAAGTATAGGATTTAATCTGTCTATCACAGAACAAATTTAGTCCATTTTTCTGTTCCTTCGTTATTTTTTACGACAGTATCGATAAAAGCCATACCTCTTACGCCATCATATACTGTTGGAAAATCTTGTTGTTCTGCAGTAGGAGTTTTTCCTTCACGTATTGCAGTCACAGTTGCAGCAAAATTACGATAGATATTCGCAAATGATTCCAATAAACCTTCTGGGTGACCAGCCGGGACACGGGTGTTGTGTGTTGCAAATGAGCTTAAGGTATAGGGAGCAGCATAAGCATTTCCTGTACGATAAAGCTGACGCGGTTGATCAAGCATTTTAATGATTAAATTGTTAGGATCCTCGTTAGCCCATTCCAATCCACCTTTTTCACCATAGATACGGATGCGAACAGCATTTTCTTCACCTGCTGAAATTTGGGAGGCCATTAATACACCTTTTGCTCCATTTTCAAAACGTAAAAGTACCGAACCATCGTCATCCAATAGACGGCCTTCAACGAATGTGGTTAGGTCTGCACATAATTCTTCGATTTTTAAACCAGATACATATTCTGCTAAATGTGCAGCATGTGTACCGATATCACCCATAACCAAAGATTTACCAGAACGTTTTGGATCTGCACGCCAGGCGGCCCCAGCATTGCCTTCGCGTTCTGTTAACCGGCTTAACCAACCTTGAGGGTACTCAACAACAATTTTTCTGATCTTTCCGAAGTGACCTTCCTTGACCATCGCTTTTGCTTGTTTAACCATAGGATAGCCAGAATAAGTATGTGTAAGACACAGTGTGCGGCCTGTACGCTCTACAGTTTCTTGTAATTCTTTTGCCTCTTCAACAGATACAGTCATTGGTTTTTCAACCACGACATCAAAGCCTTTTTCCATGGCTAATTTAGCTGGAGCGAAATGCAGAAAGTTAGGTGTTACGATCGTTACAAAATCCATGCGCTCTCCTTCAGGAAGCAAAGATTCTTTCTCGATCATCTCTTCATAGCTTAAATAGACACGCTCAGGTGCTACAAATAGGTCTTCTCCAGATTGTTTTGAAATTTGTGGATCGATACTAAAAGCACCACAAACTAACTCAATCTTGCCATCCATAAAAGCGGCAATACGGTGTACAGCTCCGATAAAGGCATCATTACCGCCTCCAACCATACCCATGCGAAGTTTTCTCTTCATAACGTTATTATTTTTTGATTATTTATTTTTCAAACCCTTACAGTGTACAATATACACAATTTAGCTTATTTTAGGTATAAAATCATCTTGATGCTACCCATATTTTCCTTTGGAAGGCCATGCGGATATTGTTTAATTAATGCATTTAACTCTTCTTTATTACGATAAACATGTCTTTTTGTGTCTGCTACCCAAAAGTTGATCGGAGCTGTTACTTCTTTCACAACAAAGCCGATTTTTTCTAAAGAGGAGTGCTGGCTCCAATCGCGATCGGTGAAGGTCATAATATCTCCAGGTGAAAAATCTTTGCAGAAAGCTTTGATCAATTTGCTTAACCCCCCGATTACATTGAATCCCGCTTTGTTACAAAAGCGTATCAGCTCGAAAGAACGATAGTCATCCTCCTTGTCCATCATGCGGCGCCCCCCAGAGAATATAGCGACAGCAACAAGCTCGCCCTTCTCAAAGAGTCCATAACGATATTTACCTGGCAGAGCACCCTGTAAATGATGTTCCACGAGGAACTGTAAGCTTGTCTTTTTATCGATCCGTGCCACCACAGTCTTGCGTGCGAAGATAGATTTGTTGTTTTTAGTTCGCGAAACAATACGCTTGACGATGAGTTCAAACTTGGTTGTTAATAGGTCTTCATCAATATGAATACAAGTTTCGGAAGTTTGGCTCCTAATAGGTTTATTGTTAGGGTATAACAATATGGTTGTTGTTAATTCAAGGGAGGATATTTGTATAAATCCATCAACTTCAAAGAGTTGTAATGAGACTTCAAGCGCTTGCTCAAGTCTAAGCTTAAACTGTGTTGACAGCTGTATAAACGATGGATCCATAAAACAAAAGTAACTTTTGTGGAAGTCTTCACGAAATATTCGATTTTAATAATTATCCGTACCTTTGTAAGCGAGCGTATAATGGTGCTATAGCGTATCTTTGGTTTAAAAGCAGAGCGAATCAGGTTCAGAAATTAGTCGAATATGAATCAAAATTTAATTGTGCAAAATTTCAATAGGTACGAAATGACCTTTAAGAACAAACGACGTGTCGTGTACTCCTACGATTAGGAGTATCTGCACTTATATAAATAATTATTTACATATGAAACTTCCGATAGTGGCGTATGGCGATCCTGTATTAAGAAAGGTCGCTGAAGAAATAGATGAAGACTATCCTAATTTAAAGAAATTGATTGATGATATGTTCGATACCATGTATGCGGCGCATGGTGTTGGCTTGGCGGCACCGCAGGTAGGCTTGCCTATACGTATGTTCGTTATCGATGCAACTCCTTTTGCAGAAGATGACGAAGAAAACAAAGAAATGCTCCAATCGTTCAAAAAGGTTTTTATCAACCCGATCATGGTAGAAGAGTCTGGTGAAAAATGGGCCTTCGGAGAAGGATGCTTAAGTATCCCAGATATTAACGAGGATGTATTACGTCATCGGAATATCCGCATTAATTACCTGGATGAAAACTTCGAGGAACACGAAATGGATCTCACTGGTTTAGCTGCCCGCGTGGTTCAGCACGAATATGATCATATTGAAGGAAAGTTGTTTACCGATAAATTGAGTACGTTGAAAAAAACGATGTTGAAAAGTCGGCTGGATGCCATTTCGAAAGGAAATATCCGCGTTGGTTATAAAATGCGATTCCCACAGCAAAAGAAAAAGCGTTAGTCTGTACTAACGCTTTTTCTTTTATCTCTTCTCCTTGTTTAGCGATTGGAGTTTCGAAGCACAAGGTTCGATCGTTCCAGCCCTCTTTACAATTTACTGTTGAAACCTAATAAATAGTCCATCAAAACCTCTGACAGTGAATTTAATCGGTGTAAGGGATTCCACTCAATCCAGGCGAGGTAAGTATAAACGATATTTAACGGCAGTCATTCGTATAAAAAATACAACTGCAGCTCCGATAAAGGCTGCCCACGAAACATCGAGATCAAGGTGCACCAATAAAATATACATGAGACCACCACCTAAACAGGCAGTAGCATATACTTCTTTCTTAAAGATGAGCGGTGTTTCATTCAACAGGACATCGCGTGTCATACCTCCACATACGGCGGTAAACATTCCAAAGATAATGGCAGCATAGGTATTACTTTCATAATTCAGTGACTTTTGCACCCCTAAGATGGTAAAAAAGCTAATTCCGATGGCATCAAAAAGTGTCAATGTACGATAATAACCATACAATTGTCTATTGAAGATAATGGCAATTAAAATTCCGATGAAAATAGCGATGAGATAATTGCTGTCATTTACCCAGACTGGGCGCAGATTTAAAAAAATGTCCCGCATTGATCCCCCGCCAATGGCGGTAACAAAACCTAAAAAGGCCGCTCCAAAAATATCAATATCCTTACGTTTTGCTGAAAGGGTACCTGATATTGCAAAAAATAAAGTGCCAAGCAAATCGCTTAGATAAAAATAGTTGGCATCTGTAATCATGGTAATCCTTTTAAGTAATTTTCATTATAATCTCCAGTTGGCGCCGCATTGTATAAAGGCATTGCCAATTGGAAAAACTTCCCTTCCCTGGACAAATTTAAGAGAAATCCTGATAGTTTAAATTCACCTAAAGCAAATTGCTTTTAGGCTAGCAGGGCCTTGTACATCCTCCAATCTTAAGTGTTCGATGATCCGCGCAATGATGTCCGTATCATGGATGGCATGTATACATAACATTAAGATCTTCCAGAATTTCCTCTGATCAATACATTTCCAAAAAAAAATGCTATTGATATGCTGTTTTTTTGGTTCGTTACAATGGAAAGAGCGGAATGATGGATTTAAAATTTTAGAAGCGGAAACCTGTACTGAAATAAGGGTACCAGCCTTCATCCGATCTTGTCATCACAAAATGTAAGGGAAGTGCATCTGCGACGATGTAATATACGCCCCCGCCCACACCTTGATGAAACTTACCACTATTGTAGCCTTTTGCCCATACCTTACCAATATCGTACATGCCCATGAGTCCAAATTCACCGGGTAGAACATAGCTCCTGACATCCTTTATTTTAAGACGTGCCTCTAAATTATTATAAAGCATTTGCTGTCCTGCAAATCGATATTGGCGAAACCCTCGAAGGTTTTCGTGACCGCCTAGAAATAAATATTGATAGAATGTAGGATTTCCGACAACTGCTCCCCCGCCCGTTCTGTTAGCGAATATAATGCCTTCATTGAGTACACTAAAATATCCAGTTATCGCAGCATTTAACTGCGCCGAATTTTTTGAATACTGATTGAGTCCAAAATAAGAATTCAAATCGGCTTTAATATACATTCCTTTACTTGGATTAATCTTTCGATTACGTGAGTCTTGTGTTAAAAAAGCATTGATACCTGCAAAAGCTTTGTCTTTGGTAATCGACAAGCTATCGTAAGAATGTAAAGCCTGAGGATTTAAAATAAATCGATCTTCATTCTCATTAGGATCTAAATGATAAAATTGGATATGTGGACCTATGGCAACGTTTAACGTGGATGAAGGTTTCCATCTTAACTGTGGATTGATATTGAAGATATTAAATCTGCTTCGGTAATATTTTGCACCATACTGTTCCTCTAAAAATGGTGAGTTATTTCCTACACCGAAGAAATTCTGTGTGTTGTCGGGAGCTTTCGCTAAGGCATCGATAACAATATCAGCATCGCCGGCAGCAGCAGTCCATTCGCCTCTATAGTGAATTTTATATGCTCCAGTCCGAAAGGCGGTTGCTACGGTGAGCTGTTGTCTATAGGTAAAGGGGCTTTTTCTAAAGCCACGCTGATGTGTGTAAGCTGCTCCGAGTCCGAGGGAAATACCGTCGTCTGCATTATAGCCGGCAGTAACCAAGGGAAGCCAGGTGTTGTACAGGTTTACCGGAACAAATTGCGTGTTGATGCTATCTTGAGCATAATGAAGCTTTATTTTGTTCTTTTCACCGAGCATAACGGAATTTTTAGTGTTTTCGTAAAGCTGTATCCTTGATTTGCTTTGATTGATAACATAAGTCTTTGGTGTGCTATCGCCTATAATTCTTAGTTTGATGGGAGATTGTGCATTATCGATTAAAACAGAATCTTTTCCGTCACCTAAATAGAGGCGAATCTCTTTTGTCAGGGTATTTTTGTAGGTTTTGTCCATCAAAGTTTTGGTGACTTTGCCTACTTTGTTGATCTTCGAAACTTTGACTTTTAAGTTTTTACTTCCAGTGCTGCATATTTCTACCTTTTCGTTTTTGTCGCTGAGGTGAATATCGACAATGTTATTGATAAAATTGTAATACTCTTCCATCGCAGTTGGCAGTGCATCACGGCGGCTCTGAAGTGTTTTGAAGATTTGTTCTCCACGAATAGTAATGGACGACTGCGGGAGGCTGTGTACGGATTGCCATAACACGGAATCTGTGAGGCGAGTTACAAATTGCTTAACCTCTTTGGCCCATTCCCTGTGGGAGAGCTGATTGCTCGGATGAGCATTTAAGAAGCGCGATTTGAAAAGAGAATAGCGAATGTCGGGGATGCCCGTGGTGAATCCCTGCATGACCGGATTGACGAATTGCTGATAGATGTCTTTCATCAGGAAACCTTGCGTAACACGCAGTGCCTGGTCGCGATCGCGGGGAATAGGAATATAGTCTTTATCCTGATCTGTGCTATCCTGATTCTCATCGTACCATCGCCATTGATCCTCATGTCGGTCCCAATCACTGACCAGTACATCCAACATCCTTGCGCGTAGGTACGCTTTGGCTTTAAAATTGTCGTCATTATCTTCCTGCAACTTTCGCACAGTTTTAGGACTATTGTCTGAATCTCCGAGCGGTTCACGCTCCTCCAGTAGAGCTACTGTATGTTCAAAAAGTGGAGCATATTCGCCTAATAGGCTATCTTGTGCTACAACGCCAATGATTGGATGAGCGTGTGCGACGTTTACGGCATTGGCCAAGGCGGGTATCATCAGCGCGGAATAGGGATGCTGAGCACTGGTGGCATCATCCAATACATCCTGCACAAAGGTACCATGCAATTCTTCTGGTATAAGGGATTCAGTCCTTTTATTGACCGATCGCAGCGCCCATTCCCTTCCCATAGAATCTGTTAGTCTTAAAGAAACCGATTGCATTCCACCGCCTTGTTTAACAGGACGCAGACCACCATATAATGTGGAAAGTTGAAGCAGCGGCAGAGTGGTTTCCGTAGCCCATTCTTTGCGGTAGTTTTCGCCGAGGAAGAACTTTTTAAATTTACTGGCTTCACCATATTTTGCGTTTGCTATGACACTTATACTGTCCTTAATAATGGTTTGAGCAAAGGGTGTGCCCTGAATCGTATGCAACCCTGTATGCTTTTGCTGTGAATAAGCATGACTAGCAAGAAAAATAAGAAAGAATGGTACGACCTTTTGCATGCCTATTGTTTTTCAAATTTATAAATGATCCCTTTATCCTGATTGCCGGCTTCGCTGCTGATATAAAGATTGAGTTTTGAATCAAAGTTAATACCTTCGGGTTGAGGAAAGATCTTCGGATCTAATGGAGAGAGCGATTTTACATGAAAATTCTCATCCGTCACAACAAGAGCTTTGTCTACAGAAGATAAGATGTACCACTCCTTGCTATCTGCTTTTTTTGTTAGGGCTGATGGTTTAAAAGTCTTTTTGATTTTAGTATCAAAAGCACGAAGTTCATCAAGCTGAATAGAAAATTCTCCTTTCGGATGGAATTGACTGTTTTCGTCAATTGAAAAGATATATCCAGAGGTTTGTGACTGCTTTCTATCGACCTTGCATTCTTTACATAATACATATGCCTGGTTACTTTCGCGATCAACAAAAAGCCCTTCATATTCTCCTTTTGGAAGTAAATTCTTCTGTTCGACAACGTTTTTTATATTATCCTTTTCTGCAATGGGAAAAGAATAGATGCTGCCGTTGCTCTTTAAAATAAAGAAATGTGTATTGCTTATCGAGATATCTTCATAGTCGCCATCTTTCCCAAAAGGGCTGAAGGTGACTTTTTGTGTGGGTTGGTTAAACTTGTACAGAAAGCCCTGTTCATCCTGAATGGCATAAATATCATCATCCTGCCCCGGAAGAAAGGTGATCCCGGATATTTCCAGTAATTCGTTAGGTAAACTCATCTTGCTGCCCGAAGATAATGTGTAGGGAATGCTTTGTGATTTTTCAGCTTGAATATGAGCTAGCTTATTGCTGTTTTCTTTGGTTGTATTATTGGGGTTGCAGGCAAGTAAAATAGCCGAGACTAGACTTAAGATAGCAGTTATATGTAGGGTGGGGTTTTTCATATTTCTATTATTATATTTTCAATTGATGTGGTCGGGGCGTTTCAGAACGAGCTTAGATGCCATGTTTTTAGTGTCGTACTTTCAAGTTAATTATGTTGTTGAATTACTTAATTGAATAGGTATACTGTTCCATTTAGCTTTTAAATAATCAAGGATTTGCTGTTGCGAAACATTTTTATGCTGCGTTTCTATCGCTTGGTTTTGCCCCTTGTCATTCAGTAATGTAGCTTCGGTGTCGTCCGAAAACTGGATATCGAACATCTCCTGTATTTGATGTGCCAATGTCGGATTCAGCAGCGGAAAGCAAGTTTCTATACGCCGGTAAATGTTGCGGTTCATCCAGTCTGATGAGCCGAGATAAACGAGCGTTTGGGTCTGATATTGAAAAATAAATATTCTTCCGTGTTCTAAATATCTTCCTACAATCCTTTTCACGGTGATGTTTTCACTTAGTCCCGGTACCTGCGGTTTTAGTCTGCAGATCCCCCTGATCAACAACTCTAGCCTCACCCCTGCCTGGCTCGCTTCATACAATTTGTTGATTAACGATTCTTCTTCCAGATTGTTTAATTTAATTTTTATCGTTACTGGAGCTCCATCTTGAGCTGCATGGATGGCTCGGTCAATCAGCTCTAAAAACGTAAGCTTGAGGTTGAACTGTGCTACTAGTAGATGTTCAAATGATAGTTCATTTGGGTTGTGGGGTTTCCTTCGGGCTGGAAGAAACTTAAATAGCAAATTTAATTCGTCGGTCAGCAGCTTATTAGAAGTAATAAGGAAGTAGTCTGTATAGACCTTAGCCGTTTTTTCATTTAGATTTCCCGTACCCAGTAAAGCACTTTGTCGACCTGCCTGACGTTTGACCAGTGCTATTTTGGCGTGAACTTTTAAGTTTGGGATACTGTAGGTGATTTTTACGCCGTTCTCTTTCATCAGCCGAGCCCAATGTATATTATTAGCTTCATCAAAGCGCGCTTTTAATTCTACAAATACATTGACCTGTTTTCCATTTTTCGCAGCGGTAGCCAATGCTTGTGCAATATGAGAATCGCCTGCTATGCGGTATAAAGTCGTATAAATCTCTTCTACGGATGGATCTAATGCGGCCTCATTAAAAAAGCGTAATATAGGATCGAAGGATTCATAGGGAGTACAGACCAACAGATCTTCCCGGTCAATTTGATCAAAGATAGATTCTTCGAAATTTTTATCAGTATTGATTTGTAGTTGTTTTGGATACGAAAGGTTCTCTATTTTAATCGGGAATGAGAAGAGATCTTTCAAGTTGTGGTAGTTTCCGCCTTCAACAATGCTACTTTTCCGTAGGTCGAATAAGGTTGCCAGTCTTTCAATTAGCGGCTCTGGTAGATTAGGTTGATAGAGAAATCGCGTCGCATAGCCAAGGTCACGTTTGTTGACTTCCGCTTCGATTTTCTGTGCAATATCTCCCTCAAATTCGTCTTGAAGATTTAACTCGGCATCTCTTGTGATTTTAAAGGAATAGAAACTTAATGATAAATTTCGTATAGCCATGGGGAGAAATGCTTTGATAATATCATCTATAAGGACGACATATTTGCCGCTATTGGTCTCGCAGGTGAAAAATCGACCGATATAGTTTGATGGGATGTTTAGGAATGATACCGCTCCTGTATTTTCATCCTTAAAGGCGAAGTACAGCTGATTGTTGTCTGGAAAAAATGACGTATCATCTATGGAGATAATTTGCAGATAGGAAGCAACTGTATTAAAAAAATAGTGTGCAGTTAGCCCCTTTATTTCTGCTGGGATAGCTTGGTTGTAAATGAAAAATATACTTTCTTTCGCTAATTCTTGAATAATATCAGTGAGTAAGAACCCGAATTTTTCCTGTTGTTTGTGGATGAATTTTGACGCTTTTTTATATGTAGCGATGTCTATGTTGGGGATAAGCTGTTGCGGGTTTTGTTTCATTATTTTTTTTCCAGCCATCAATACAGGCATTCTAACCCGATAAAATTCATCCAGATTGGATGAAAAAATAGCAAGAAACTGCAGTTTTTCCAATAGCGGGACTTCTTGACGACCGGCTTGGCCAAGGACCCTATCGTTAAACGACAACCAGCTAATGTCTCTGTTGATATAAAGATCTTTCTTCATCATCCGTATATGTTTTTTGTTATGGCAGTCTATTTGTGAAAGCATCGATACTTTGATGTCCGCCTATTGTAAGCTAATGATTGAATTCATCGAACTTTTTTGGATAAAATAAAAGGAAGTACATACATTTTGATTATGAAGTATTTAGATGGTATTTATAGGGGATTAAAATAGGGTTGCTCCGATAAAAGAAACGACTGATATTACAAGTCCAAACATAAAAACTCCATATGCGTATCGTAGAAGTTTGTATTTCCTTCCTAATACCACCCCTTGTGAATAAACATCCTTCGTGAGCATGCCATATAGAAACTCAGAATCGACCATTACCTTTTGCATACCCTCGTTGTAGTCATCGAGTTTCATTTTGTAGAAATTACCAAAAAAGAGCAGATTGACTGATTTTTGTTCGATTTCGTCTTTTGAAAATTTACCGGATGGAATTTTAGGAATTGTAGAGAGTATAGCCATGACCATGGTGGCTACCACGGCAGTTGTTAAGATAATTGTTGGGATAATAAGGTGTTCGTTCGCATCTAGTTTTCGAAATAAAACAGCAATGACGACGGAAAGGATAATAGAATTGACGGTTAATAAAATATTAGCCTTATTGTCTGCCATATCACTTAATCGCTGATTGTTTGAAGAAGTAATCCGGAACATGGTCTCTATTCCGCGTTCAGGCTTGCTACTTTTCTCTTTTTCTTTCTTGTCTTCTTTTTTATTTTCTTTGCTTTTCTTGATGGATTTCTCTTGTTTTTTTTCCAGTTCCTTTAAATTCATCTCCTTTTTGGCATTAAGCTTTTGTTGTGCATATTCAGTATGGTAATGATGGCTCATTAGGAGTTTGATCGTACCGGCTCGCCATACATCTTTGTCAATCTCTTTTCCTAACACCGCTTCCGCTTCTGCTTTCATAAGTTTATTTCTAGTAACAAAATCATCACTTCCAAAATGAAATAAGTCAGCATCGCAGAGAATTTGCTCGAGCAGGTTTGTTGGATCCTGAGGCATTCGAGTTGCTAAAATACAACCTTTAATTTTTTCCTGTATGCCCTGTGGTATGCCTTTTTCTCTCAGAAATTCCAAAGCAATTTCGACACTTCTTTTTTCATGGCCAATCGCATTGTCGGAGTGAACGTACCCAAGATCATGAAAGTAGGCCGCGCTAATAACAATAAAGTGATCCTCCTCTCCCAATTGATAATACAATAAAATTTCCTCCGCCGAACTTACGACGGAACGCGTGTGTATCGTATTATGGAAGCAGTGGCAGATTGAAATATTTTCTGTAATATAATTTTCAGCATATTCTTCTACCTGTTTTAAAAGCTGAGCATAATCTATCATGGATCAATATGATTTTATTTCGAATAAAAGTATTTAATTTCTTAAAAATAAGGCCTTCTTTTTATGTACTAGCCTACATCAAATTTACAGAAAAAAGAGCTATTACAATAGCGATTAATTCTCTGCGTTATAATAAATACATTATTGGTATAACCAGATGGCTAATCCACTAATATTTCCATATAATACATTTGCTTGATGGGGTTTTGCCTACATAAAGATGAAGTGAATACGATGTTTCATGCTAATAATGTATCAATTTTACTCTTTTTATCCCTTAATTTAGTTTTTGTTTACCTATAGCTTAGCCTTAAGTTAGGTTTAGTATAGGTATAATCTATACTAAACCTAAACTAACCTATGATATGATGTAACTTTAAATGCCCTCCATTGGCCGCCCGATACGACCATGTCTCTGGTCAGTTTACTTTCAGCTCGGCGCTGCCTGCGGCATACAGTCTGTGAAAGATATCTCGCTGTAGTCCGCGGTGAGCGTAAGGCAATTTGCCCGGGTCAATATCCTGCTTTGTAAAAACCGAAAGTTTGCATTTGCGCCAGGTTTAAAGCGAACTTAGTGAAGATTCCGGTCCGTCCCGGTATATAAATCGCCATATCCTAAGACCGCTCAGTGTGCCAGTTCAATCTAGAGGGTTTTTGTATTCAGCTGCCGGCCGCCCTATAGGACCTTGCCGGCGGCCCGTTTACGTCCAGCTCGCCGCTGCCCGCTACATACAACCTGGGCAAGATACCGGTCATGAGCCCCGGCGGCGTGCCTTTC
>DGIS01000022.1:448464-463624 GCA_002386525.1 Sphingobacterium sp. UBA4616 | reverse complement strand
TATTTCATTTTGGGCATAACTGCCTGGAAAGATGGGAGATTCTTTTTCGAAACGGCCCTCCCGGAGCGGAATTGCAGGTACAGTTGGCCGGTGAAAGGTTCTGCGCGCGGGGAGGCGGGCGGCCGGCAGCTGCGCTTTGACGGAATGACTGGAGAGGACGAAGTATGTGGAAAGGCACACTGCCGGGGCTCATGACCGGTATCTTGCCCAAATTGCAGGCAGCAGGCAGCGCCGAGCTGGACGTAAACGGCCTGCCGAATTGGTCGTATAGGGCGGCCGGCAGCTGCGCTTTGACGGAATGACTGGAGAGGACGAAGTATGTGGAAAGGCACACTGCCGGGGCTCATGACCGGTATCTTGCCCAGATTGCATGCAGCAGGCAGCGCCGAGCTGACGTAAACGGCCGCAAACATGGTCGCATCGGGCGGCCAATGGAGGTCATTTAAAGCTACATCATATCATATGTTAGTTTAGGGTTTAGTTAGGGTTTAGTTAGGGTTAGTTTAGGTTTAGTATAGGTAAAAGCTATACTAAACCTAACTTAAGGCTAAGCTATAGGTAAACAAAAACCACACTAAAGGATAAGAGAATAGTAATGTGTTATCTTCGTATTAGCTCCACACCGAATCCGATTCAGGCATGCAATGGGGAAGCGCCCAAGATAGCCACCGCCAGCTTGCAAGGTGAGGCTACCCCCTAGCCTATCAGCGATAGAAAAAATAAGAGAAATAGAAAAGAGATTAAAAGCAGCTAGAAATGCTGCGTTAGGAAACAGTGAAATAAATTAGTGCTTTTCATCCGTTTTAAAAACCCAAAAACGTTGAAGTGTATAGTTGAAACCCAAAGAAACGAGCAACTCTACAACAAGTTTTGAGAAAAGGAAATTCATATGATATACATTCACTAAAAAATGAATCCCTGTAGACTTCAGTGCAATGCTACCACAAACAACAATTACAAATTTCCATAGCTGGCTTCCCACAGACTTTTGTGTACTTCCAAACGACCAGTAACGATTGATCAAAAAATTAACAATAGCTCCAAGGCTACCGCTAATAGCATTAGAAAAAGGAGCGCTGATATGAAGTAACTTATAACAAGCTGAGTATACCCCAAAATCAAACAATCCGCCTAAAAAGGCGGAAAGCTGTGCTTTTAAAAAAGTAACAAACTTGGAAGACATCGTTAAATATCCCCCTCCTGCTGTTTCTTCAATTTATCCTCTTTATCTTTTTCATCCCCTAATTTGAGAAGTAGGCGCGTATCATTCGCATTAATTACAAATAGTGCAATACAAATTACAAGTACGCACCAATCGATGGATCCCGGCATTAACACTTCCAAGAGCATGACTAATGAAATAATCACTCGAATTTCAGTGGGACCCAAAATTCCAGCGTCTATTGTATATTTATCCGTAATTCTATACCTCAGCTGAGAAATAATCATCGCCCAACCATACAAAGCCACCAACGTAAATCCCAGATATTTGTAATCTCCTACAGTGTAAAGCACATATCCCAATCCAATGAAAACCGTACTGATCCAATCCATTACAATATCCAACGCAAAACCGTACCAGCGACGGGATTTATTCCGATAAAATGCGATCCGTCCATCCAATGAATCACCAAACCACTGCACAAAAAAACCGGGAATTCCTAGAAGTAAATAACGGATATCAACGTATTCGGCCAGTATAAAACTCCCCAATATCATTAAAGAACCTAAAAATCCGATTGCTGTAAGTCCATCAGAAGTAATCCAATTGGGGATCCGGGGAACGAGATACGAAATAAGCTTTTGTTCGGGTTCACTTAAGATATTTGTTCGCTTTCTATCCTGAAAAAGCTTTTTATTTATTTTTAACTCACTCATTATCTGCTATTATAGCCATTTATTTTCTTTATACCAAGCCAATGCCTCCATTAAGCCTTTCTTCAAATCATATTTAGGTTGGTATTTTATGTGACGCTGGGCAGCAGCGATATCACAGCCCCAGTTTTCTGCCGTAAGTTCATTTAGCCTTTCCGGATATAATACAGGTATTGCTTTAGATTTCCTATACAGAAGCTCAAAAATAACGGCTATAGTTTTCACAAGCCCCAAAGGGATATGCATACGAAACATTCTCTTTTGGCTAAACTCTTTAAAAATTTTCGCCATCTCATAACGGCTATATACCTGTCCGTCACTGAGGTTATACACCTGTTTCCCACCCTGGTCAAAACGACAGGCATCAATAATGGCCTGTACCAAGTCCACGACATAAATAAAGCTAAGCTTCTGTGGCGAGCGGCCAACATATGCGTCCATACCTCCGTTCATGGTTTTAAAAAGAATAAAAATATCCTTTTCACGGGGGCCATATACTGCAGTAGGTCGCAAAATTGTTATTGGATAATCTTTAAAGTCATTCAATACAAGTTCCGCTTTCTGCTTACTACGTCCATATGCTGTAACTGGATGATAGGGATTACTTTCATCGATTAGAATTGCATCATAGCGAACGGGACCAATAGCGGCCAAACTACTAACAAAAACAAATCTTTTGATGGGATTTTTTAATGAAAAACAAGCCGATGCCAAATTTTTTGTATACCCAACATTGACCTTTTCAAGGTCTTCTTCATGTTTGGCGCGGGTCATTGCAGCAGCATGAACTACATAGGTATAGTTTTCTGCTTCCAACAATTCTCTGATAGATCCTTCATCAGAGAAATCCGGGTAAACAAATTTATCTACAACGGAGCGAATTTCTGAAACATCACTTGACTTTCTCACCGCAGCATGAACTTCCATCCCTGCCGCCTTCGCTGCTCTTGTCAAATGATAGCCTACAAAACCACTCGCTCCGGTGATTAATATTTTTTCTATCATAATGATTTTTGATACAAACGATAACGTTTGTACAATTCTCCATTCATTTGCTCAATTGCGTGGTTCATCATATAATTGTGCTCCAACATCCATGAACATTCGGCCCCTTTAATATTGGAATCTTTTGATTCTTTTATAATTCGACCATACAAACATGCCTCAATACCTAGTTTACGGTAGTCTTCCAACACCCCTAACATGAGTACGCGAAGCAAATTTATTTTTTTCTTTCCAAATAACAATTTGAAAATTCCCGTAGGAAGTAAACGTCCGCGCTTCACCTTGATCAGGATCTGGTTAATATCTGGTATGCCCAGACCAAAACCAACAAGCTCACCATCTTTCTCAGCTACGATAGCAAATCGTGGATCGAGGATCATTTTTAGATCCTTGGCTGTATAATTAAATTCGTCTTCGGTCATGGGAACAAATCCCGAATTTTTATCCCATGCTCTATTGTAAATATCCCGAACTCTCGCCGCCTCATTTTTAAAATCTTTCACATTGAACTGACGCAAGGTGATACCAGATCTTTTCAGACGCTCCTCCAACCTATCCAAAAGCAATACAGAACGTTTATCAGCAGATTTCTCCATCACCAAATATGCGCGTAAGTCCACTTTATGACCATAGCCTGAATTGGTAATTAGATCGATGTAATAGGGAGAATTATAGGGCATCATAGCTACCGGTGGCATATCAAAGCCTTCAACCAATAAACCTACCGTGTCATTGGTCGACAAATTAATCGGTCCCACAATCGTATCACCACCTTTTGCTTTAACCCATTTTTCTGCTGTTTCAAACAATGCGTTTGCGACCTCCTGATCATTTATACAATCGAAAAATCCCCATTGCCCCTCATTCACATGATTAAAGGCGTTATGGTTGTTATTCCAGATTGCACAAATGCGGCCAACAATTTTATCGTTACGATAAGCTAGAAAAGGTTGTGCTTGAGAATGTTTATAAAAAGGATGCTTGTCAGGGGAAAGCAAATCGTTTTGTTCAAGAAATAAGGCGGGCACATAATTAGGATTTCCCTCATAGAGACTATGAGGGAAATCTATAAACAGCCGTCTTTGTTTCTTCGTTTCAACGGGTATAATCTGAATCATATACGATTAGATTTTATATTAATGTTTCAACTTCAGCTTGTTTGAATACTTTAACCATCTTTTCAATAGCCTCGTCGATTTGGTCATAAGTATGCGTCGCCATCAATGAAAAACGGATCAAAGACTCTTCAGCAGGAACTGCCGGAGAAACAACTGGATTGACAAACACGCCATCATCTTGGAGCATTTTTGTTACCCAGAACGTTTTTTCGTTGCTACGAATAAAGATTGGTAAAATTGGACTTTCCGTCGCACCTAGATCAAATCCATGATCCAGTAACTGTGCTTTGGCATAATCTGTATTTTTCCATAATTTTTCAATGTGCTCAGGCTCATTCTGAATAATTTCCAATGCTTTCAATGTTGAAGCTACAGAAGCTGGAGTCATTGAAGCACTGAACATCACCGAGCGTGCATTATGTTTTAAGAAATCAATTACATCGGCATCACCAGCTACAAATCCACCTAAAGACGCTAAAGATTTACTAAAGGTACCCATGATCAAGTCCACATCGTCATTAAGCCCAAAATGCGAAGCTGTACCAGCGCCTTTGTGACCAATAACACCTAAACTATGTGCGTCATCAACCATTACTGCCGCATCAAACTCATTGGCAATAGCGGTAAGTTCAGGCAAATTAACAATATCACCCTCCATACTAAAGATACCATCCGTACAAATTAACTTCGCGCTATCCTCAGGTAGGCGAGATAACTTTGCACGCAAGTCATCCATATTGTTGTGACCGTATTTAATTACCTTAGAAAAAGATAAACGGCTACCATCAATAATGGATGCGTGGTCGCGTTCATCTAATAAAATATAATCATTACGCCCCATTAGACATGACAAAGGGCCAAGATTTGATTGAAATCCTGTACTAAAAAGAATAGCAGCTTCTTTACCCACATAAGCAGATAATTTTTCTTCCAGTTCTACGTGAATATCCAACGTACCGTTTAGGAAACGAGATCCAGCACATCCAGTACCATACTTTTCCAAAGCGTCTTGCGCTGCTTTTATAATACGTGCATCAGTCGTTAACCCTAAATAAGAGTTAGAACCAAACATCAATACACGTCTACCATCGATTTTTACCTCGGTATCTTGTTTTGATTGAATAGGTCTAAAATAGGCATATAAGCCTTTAGCTTTCAACTCCTCAACAATCTTAAATTGCGATATTTTTTCGCCTAACTTTCCTTTACTCATGCGATAAAAAGGTATTTCTAAAACTATTTCTAACTTTTAGATGTTATTGTAACAAACAAAATTATCGAATTGGACTTTTATATAAAAAACTCGGTCTCCGATGAAAAATCTGCTATATCCACAATGTAAGCTAAAATTCTACGTTGTATATATTCACAATAATTCCAAAAAAACGTTGCAAACATACGAAAACATAATCTGACTTTCACTTAAATTTAGTCATATTTTTAACACATCGTCCAAAACAGTTAATTTTATTTTAATACTCCGCTAACATCCCTCCACATAATTCTACTTTAAAATAAGACAATTTTAATAATTATATTTGCGAACTTTAAATTATCCTATAATTAGTTACATTTAGGTTCATTGCAATAGCAATGGTGTAGACTTACTAATATACAACAATATATGGCTTTATCTTCAGATATCAATATAAAAAATAAAAAAGCTTCTTTTGAATATCACTTACTAGACAAGTACATAGCAGGAATTCGGCTATTGGGAACAGAAATAAAATCCATCCGCGAGGGTAAGGCAAATATTAACGATAGTTTCTGCAGTTTTTTTGAAGACGGACTCTACATTCGTAACATGCACATTGCCGAATACTCCATGGGTTCTTTCTATAATCATGAGGCAAAACGGGACCGTCAGCTGCTATTGACAAAAAGAGAATTAAAAAAATTGAAAGAGAAGGGGGAAGAACGTGGTTTTACCATTGTCCCTTTACGTATTTTTATCAGTCCGCGTGGTTTTGCTAAAGTTGAAATTGCCTTGGCACAGGGTAAAAAGGATTTTGACAAACGGGAAAACATCAAAGAAAGAGATGTCAAGCGTGAACTTGACCGTGTAATGAAATTCTAGGTTAACGCGCCAGGACATATGCACCTGGCGTAATGCCTACTCTGCTTTTAAAAAGCCGAACAAAGTAGTTGACATCATTAAACCCTGCACCATAGCAAGACTCCTTAACATTGCGGGTTTGCAAAAGCATCTTTTTCGCTACCTCAATACGCTGTTGGATCACATACTCCATAGGACTAAGTCCTAACTCACGGTTAAACATCCGCGTAAGGCTCGCCTTACTCATGTGAGCAGTCCGTTCGAGCAGTGCCATTGTGATTTTCTCCGTAATATGATTCTGAATAAACTCTTGCAAATGTAGCAGAATCTTGTTGGGCGATTTACCAATTTTCAATGCAATCGATGACTGAGACTGCAATAACCGAATTGTAAGCTCTTTAAAAGCGAGATCGGCGAGCACATCTTTTAACGGATTTTCGCTGATAATGATCTGAAATAACTTGTTCACCAAGTCCGCGAGCTCCGTAGAATTATAGAGATGAAAAAGGTCGGGATCAATACGCCACTGATTGACCTGCTCTTTGGGATAAAATTCATTTAAATAGTCCAAAACTGCTGCTATCTTCTCTTTATGAATTGTCAAAGCAGTACACTGCGTAGGCTTTTCCAAAGTTGCTTCAGGAAAATCGATGTGCATGCCAACAAGGGCGGGCAATACCATCATCTGCCCCGGCAGATAATCAAAAGACTTTATATGATCCAAATGCATGATCTTCTTCCCTTGAATCATATTAATCATAACGAGATCATCGAAACACAGGGGTACATGTTGCGAAACACGATACGTTTCGTAGATATTAAGCTCCAGGCTATCTAACGTGAATGCACGTCGGTTTTCCACTAATGTACTCAACTCCCGAGCCTGAGAAAATGGCAATGTATGAATTAACGTCCTGTCTCCCATGATGTACCAATTAAATAAAATGGCTTTAGATCAAATATAACAAAATAAATGGAACGTCGGTTTTCATCCATTTGAAACAATCGTGCTATGTTTTGGATCGATACTGCTACGGAATTGAATAATTGCTGGCTAACTTTGATAAGAAGGGAATAAAAATAATTAAAAATAAACCATATGAGCGCAATTAAAAGGCCATCGTTCAAAGAACGATATGACAACTACATTGGTGGTAAATTCGTCGCACCAGTACAAGGAAAATATTTTGATAACATCTCACCAGTAGACGGAAAGGTATTTACACAAGTTGCCCATTCCACAAAAGAAGATCTGGATCTAGCTGTTGATACTGCTGCTAAAGCCTTTGAAACTTGGGGAAAGACTTCAGCTACTGAACGGAGCATCATCCTAAATAAAATCGCCGACCGCATTGAAGCGAATCTAGAATATATCGCCGCCGTTGAAACCATAGACAACGGTAAGGCGGTACGCGAAACGCTAAATGCTGACATCCCATTAGCAATTGATCATTTTCGATATTTTGCGGGTGTAATCCGTGCTGAGGAAGGTTCCCTAAGTGAACTTGACAGTAACACCGTATCCTTGATTGTACACGAACCAATCGGGGTAGTTGCACAGATTATTCCATGGAATTTTCCGATTCTAATGGCGGTATGGAAACTAGCTCCAGCGCTTGCAGCAGGGAATACCGTTGTACTAAAACCCGCTGAAAGTACACCGGCATCTATTCTTATCCTGATGGAAATAATTGGTGATTTGATTCCCGCCGGAGTGGTTAATATCGTCAATGGTTTCGGTGCCGAACTTGGTCGCTCCTTAGTCACCAATCCAAAAGTTTCCAAAGCAGCATTCACGGGATCCACAGCAACAGGCCGTTTGGTGATGCAGTATGCCACTGAAAATATCATTCCAGTAACACTCGAACTCGGCGGAAAATCGCCCAATATTTTCTTCAGTTCGGTGATGGATGCCGATGATGCATTTTTGGACAAAGCGATAGAAGGCGCGGTGCTATTTGCACTCAACCAAGGAGAGATTTGTACGTGTCCTTCACGTTTATTGGTACAGGAAGATATCTACGATAGATTTATAGCGAAAGTCGTTGATCGGGTCAATAAGATCAAAGTCGGAGACCCATTAGATCCATCAACCATGATGGGCGCTCAGGCATCAAAAATCCAAAAAGACAAGATCATGTCCTATATCAAACTAGGCAAAGAAGAAGGAGCAGAAGTCTTGACCGGTGGCGATGAAAACAATGTTGGCGAGGGCTTTGAACACGGCTACTACATTAAGCCTACCCTATTCAAAGGCAATAATAAAATGCGGATTTTCCAGGAAGAAATCTTTGGACCAGTACTGGCGGTCACTACTTTCAAAGATGAGGAGGAAGCAATTGCCATCGCCAACGATACGATGTATGGACTAGGAGCTGGTGTATGGACCCGAGATGCGCATCAGCTTTATCAGGTTCCACGTGCTATTCAGGCGGGCCGTGTTTGGGTAAATCAGTATCATTCCTACCCTGCTGGAGCTCCATTCGGTGGATACAAACAGTCTGGTATCGGACGGGAAAATCATAAAATGATGCTCGCACACTATAGACAGGCTAAAAACATGCTGATTTCCTACAGCAAAGAAAAACTTGGTTTCTTCTAACAGAAGTTTAAGAGTAAGCTAACGCCGTACCAGGTGGTATCGTTAAACGCCATGCTGCCTGGTACGCTTTAAACACGCAATCGATCTTTCGCACTAAATTTGATGGGGGCTAATTTTAAAAAAACATGATCCAATTTTATGATGATAAATAGACTAGACGTTACGGATAAAGCAAAAGATCTTATTCATGAACTTGAAGCAAAACATGGTAAATTAATGTTCTACCAAGCAGGAGGCTGCTGTGAGGGGACTCAACCGCAGTGCTTTGAAGAAGGAGGCTACTTCCCCCGTACAAATGACGCCATGATTGGACTAGCGGAAGGCTATGAATTCTGGGTTGATCGCGATCTCTTTGAATACTGGAAACATGCACATTTTACATTAGATGTACTGGATGGATTTGGCCCGGGGGGCTTCTCGCTGGAAACGCCATTGGGTAAAACCTTCAAAGTTCACTACAGACTGTTTACATCAGAAGAGCTCAATAATTTAAGCCCCGTCAAGAGAAACGAATAGAAAAAACACGTAAATCCATAGAATCACAACCCTATCGGAGACGACGATCGAAATTCTTAGATCGATCTCTCCACAAAAAAAAGGACCTTGATTACGGTCCTTTTTCCATGTTATAAATGTTCAGAATTTCGTCTCGTACCCTAAAAAGAGACATCGAATTCTATTCAATATCCAAACCTTCAAGCACAGGGATCGGCTGCTTGCTTTCATCCAGAGCAACAAATGTAAAAACACCTTCTATTGCCAGCTCTCTGCCCTCCTTGTACATATGTTCCAAAAATATCTCGACCTTCACCTTTAAGCTGGTGCGGCCTACATGCTGAACTCTTGCGATAGCTTCTATAATACTTCCAGAGGGAATAGCTTTATTAAAGTCTATACGATCTGTTGATACAGTGACCAACGTTTTGCGACAAAATCGTGTTGCAGCCATAAACGACACTTCATCCATAATGGACATGGCCTTGCCGCCGAATAAAGTATCGTGATGATTTGTCAAAAACGGAAAAACAGTTGTACAAACATGTGTTTCAGACAAATCAATACGTTCTTGTAAAGTCATTTATTGTTTTATTTAGTGGATTTAAGAGGGGACAAATGTAAATTAATCTCATTTCAGTTGAGTCATTTCTATTCCATATTTTCATTGATATCCACACCGATACCCTTCAATAAGAGCGACGCATTGAATATCTTGCACTCGCCAATCTTCAGCTTATAATCAAACAGCATCTGACCTTCATCAACACGAATATCAAAATGATAATTTTTGATATCTCGAGGAAATTCCTCCTGTAAACTAGACAGCTGTAAGTCATGTGTTGCCACCATACCTTTACCATTTAACCGCACCAATTTCTTTATGATCGCCCGCGAACCGAGGTATTTATCCACCGAATTTGTACCCCGTAACATCTCATCAATCAGAAAAAAGCTATCGCTGTGTAGAGACACTGTATCTAATATGAATTTCATCCGATTCAGTTCCGCCTTAAAGGTCGACGTACTTTCATTCAGATTATCTTTGATCCGCATATAGGATATCAGTTTGTAAATCGGCAGCTGAAAAGATGTTGCTGCAACAGCCGCTCCAGCATAGGCCAAAATGGCATTTATGCCCACAGTACGCAGAAAGGTACTTTTACCAGCCATGTTGGATCCTGTTACCAAAGCAATACGATGATCCATACTGTTATAATCATTGGCAACTGCCTGATCGATCGGGATCAAGGGATGATATAATCCTTGCGCATTAATCTTATCTTGCAATGGGTTATCCAAAATTATCGGATCAATATAGGTCGGATGATTTCGCTTCCAAATAGCCAGACTCGTTACCGCCTCTACCTTTGCCAAAGTATCGAATGAAGTTAAAATTTCATGCTCATATTTATTCTTCCAGTCAACAATTGCCAATACCTGCCTAAAATCCCAAAGCAGAAATAAATTTAAAAAAATACCAACAAAGACATTATTGCGGGCATCCAGATTGTTAATTAGACCTGCAAGCTTTTTAAATGCAAGGGAAATGGAATCAGCACCTTGATGCTGTTTAAGTTCCCCGGCGATCCCCAGCATGGAAGAGGACTTCCACTCCTTGCTTTCAATCGATTGAATCGCTTCGGCATAAGAGCCTAGGACAGCACCGATCTTGTCTATTCGAGAGGAAAACAGCCCCACACTTCCCGCTTTGGCTAATGCCCAAAGGATATGGAACAAGCCCAATAATGTTGCAATTCCAGCCAACTTTGGAACAAAAAAACTTCCGGCTAAAGCAAGTAAAAAGAGAATGGGACCTGCTTTGATATAGAAACGCATAAAACCGTTGCCGAATTGAAAATTACGATCCTGAAAGTAATTTGTCAGGAAAGCCTTGATGTCCAGCTTATGGTTCAGGTTCGCCAACAGTTTAGCCTGAAAATCCCAAATCCACTCCGATTCGTTTTCCAGTTCCTGAGTCGCTTCCTGATTATGCAGAATCTGATATTTTTGAAGCGGTTTATCAAGCCATGAAGCCAAAAGATCGATTCCCTGCTTTGTAGTTGCACGATTTATCTGGGCAAATAAAGAATAAGTTCCAAAGACATCCATATCAGCGCTATACGGATGACCCCCATCCTCAAAATGCTGGCCATGATCATACATATTTAATTTTCCTTCTGCCATCGCCTGCTCATTTGCCAAAACCTTAAGATAAGCTTCAAAATAATTTTTCTGAAGCTCCAGCTTGCTCTGCTTCCGCACGAGATAAGCGAACAAAAATAACAATGAAAAAAAACAGAAAAAGACCAAAGGCAGACTTTCGAGCTGAAAGGTATAAAATAATAACGCTCCCCCTCCCAGGATTACAAATAGACGCGACAAACTCAATGTGTTGACTTGCTTATTTAACTTGAGCACGGTTGAAGCTATTTCTTGATGCTTCTGATCATATAATATTGATGTTGGAGTCATAACGTGAATATTTAGTCTTTCACTTCATTTTAATTTAATCGAGGATCATATCAGTTTTTTTATAAAAGGAGGGGCCATAGGCGCTTGAGACTTTGGAGATGCACATCGAAGCCGCTTAAATGGCTTTACCAAGCTTGGTCTCCCACCAAAGGAACAAAACGAAAAGTATCCAGTTCGATACGGTCAAAATCATTTTCACCTACCCGGATAATGGTGACCATTTTTTGCGACTTTTCATCTCCGACAGGGATCACAAAAATTCCGCCCATTTTCAATTGCTTTAACATCACCTCTGGCACAAATGGTGCGCCCGCAGTCACGATAATCTTGTCATAAGGAGCGTGCTCTTCCATTCCCTTAGAGCCATCACCCAAAAAGAAATTAGGTTTATAGCCCATGTAGGGCAGTACCTGAATGGTGCGATGATACAGATTTTCTTGGCGCTCGATGGTATACACTTCAGCACCAAGTTCCATTAGAATGCAGGTTTGGTATCCAGATCCGGTCCCGATTTCCAAGACTTTATCCCCTTTTTTTACGTGGAGTAATTCGGACTGATAAGCCACCGTATAAGGCTGTGAAATTGTCTGCCCATCACCAATTGGAAATGCAATATCCCGATAAGCCTGATTCCAGAAAGTTTCATCAAAGAAAAAATGACGTGGTACTTTTCCAATGGCATCTAAAACTTTTTGGTCTGCAATACCTCGGCTTTTTAGATGTTCCACCAATTTCTTACGGGCACCTTTCTCCCGATAATTATCAATAAACTTGTAGGCCATGATGATTCAAATTTACCTTTTAAAAGGCACATTCAGCAGAACTAATCACAATTGACTCAATACCAATACAGTACACATTTTAAAGAGAATATGTGGGTATTTCCTCATGATTAATAGGGATCCACATCGACCTGAACGCGCACGCCTGTATTGCTTTTATCTATTTCAAAATCCAGAAGAACCGAACGGATCAGTTCCTTAACCTTTGCAATACTAATATTTGTACGTTCTATCTTCAAGGTGATAGTCTGAATAAAATTATTGCGCACGCGGGAAACCAAAGGCGGCTCTGGCCCCAACACCCTTGCCCCCAGCTGTTGGCGCAATGCTACGGCAAAACGATTGGCCGAATCATAGCATTTCTGAAAATCAGCATGCTTAATATCAATTCGGATGAGGCGGTAAAAAGGTGGATAAAGGTAATTTTTTCGTTCTGTAATTTCAGTCATAAACATATCCTCATAATCGTTGTTGACTACCTGTTCAAGCACTCTGTGCTTGGTCGTATAACTTTGGATAATCACCCTTCCGCCAGCTTCACGACGACCAGCCCGGCCTGCAACTTGTGAAAACAGTGAAAAAGCACGTTCATAGGAACGAAAATCAGGAAAGTTGATAATGGTATCCGCGTTAATAACACCAATCAGACTTACCCTTCCAAAATCGAGCCCTTTAGCCACCATTTGCGTTCCAATAAGCACGTCGAATTCATGCTCATCAAATGCTGTGATTATTTTATCAAATCCATATTTGCCTTTTGTAGAATCCAGATCCAACCGGCCGATGCGAATTTCCGGCATCAGAAGCTCCAGCTCCTCCTCTACCCGTTCTGTACCGAATCCTTTACTTTCGATATGCGGCATCCCGCAGGCTGGACAAACCCGCAACGGAGGTTCCACATGACCGCAATAATGACAGTGCATCATATTGGAGCTCTTATGATAGGTTAAGCTCACATCGCAGTTGACACATTTTGCGACAAATCCACAGGTATTACATTGGATCATGGTCGTATGTCCACGTCTATTTTGAAATAAAATAACCTGCTCCTTATTTTTTACAGCTTCTTCAATGGCCTTTAGCAAAGTACCTGAAAAATAGGAAAACATATTTTCCTTTCTTCCTTCTTCGGCAATATTCACCAGCTCAATACTTGGCAACTGCGCATTCCCGTATCGTTCTAGCAGTTGTACAAAACCGTACTTCTTGGCTTTGGCATTATAATAACTTTCCAAAGAAGGTGTGGCTGATCCTAAAAGTACCTTAGTCTGATGGAGAAAGCCGAGATAAATGGCGGTATCCCGAGCATGGTAGCGGGGAGCCGGATCGAATTGCTTATAGGAATTTTCGTGTTCCTCATCAACAATGATAATGCCCAGGTCCTGAAAGGGCAAAAAGACGGATGAACGCGCGCCAATCACCACCTTGAACTCATTTTTCATTACTTTATGCCATACCTCGGCACGTTCATTATCATTAAATTTGGAGTGATAAACGCCAAGTTTATCTCCAAAATGCAACTTTAAGCGAGCGGTAATCTGCGCTGTAAGCGCAATTTCGGGCAATAGATACAAGGCTGATTTTCCGGCAGCTATCGCCTGTTCTATCAGCCGGATATAAAGCTGTGTTTTCCCTGAAGCGGTGACACCATGCAATAAAGTAACTTCCTTATCCTCAAATGACTTCTTGATTTCATCATAGGCGCGTTGCTGATTTTCATTAAATTGGAAATTAGCATCCAATTCGATATCTTCTCCCTGAAACCGAGAGACAACCTTCTCTTTGATTTCAAAAACGCCTTTGTCAATCAAAGCCGTAATAGCGCCGTTACCGCAGCCCGAGGCCTCGGTTAACATCGGCCGTGTAATCTCCTCCGTTTTTTTAACAAGTTGCATAAACGCCAATACGGCATCTTGCTGTTTTGGCGCTCGGTTTAAACTATCCAACAGCTCTCTTTTAGCATCTTCATTTTTAAAATCAGGAGCAAAACGTAAAAATGCTTTGGTCTTAGGTTTATAGCGCTCGGTAATCTCTTCAGAAATCAATACTATTCCCTTGTCAAATAATTGCTTTAAAATAGGGAAAACAGTTTTTTGCCCCAGCAACTTCACAATATCATTCACCTTAAGTTCGCCGGCCACCTCCAGTGCTTCAATGATAAGATACTCTTTATCTGAGAGTGTAGAACGATCAAACTCATCAGCAATCGAAGGAACCACTTTGGTCTCACTGGCCAGCTTCAATGCTGCGGGGAGCGCCGCCTGCATCACCTCACCCAAGCTACACATATAATAATCGGCAAGCCAATCCCAAAGTTTAAACTGCGCCAAATTGACGATCGGATTTTCATCGATAATGTCCAAAATATATTTCGCTTCATAGTGCTTTGGTGCTTCCCGGCTAATTGACTTAACTAGCGCTGAGTAGATCTTATTCCTTCCAAATTGCACAATGACCCGTACTCCTAGCTGCACACGATCGTTCCAGTCGGCCGGAATACGATAGGTATATGTTCTTGCTAACGCTAGTGGTAAGACCACATCAACAAACAGCGTATCTCTTTCACTAAAAATCGTAGATTGTGGATTGGACATAAATTCAAATTATGGTATAAAAGTACAAAAAAACCTTCACGAAAAGAGATCAAACGACTCTAGCGATTATCAAAACCTACATCTCCTGATACTGTTGTATAAGCGAAATCACAACCAAAAAACAATACATTCACCGTGTAACTATAACCTAAAAG
>DGIS01000022.1:442513-448207 GCA_002386525.1 Sphingobacterium sp. UBA4616 | reverse complement strand
CTTTTAGGTTATAGTTACACGTATCGATCTGTATCGAGTGATGCAATTAGCAAATGAAATTACGACTTGTTCTTCAGTGCCGCAATAAATAACGCTACCCAACCGATGATAAACGAAAGACCGCCCAAAGGTGTAATAGGGCCCAAAATAGACGGATTACCAAAACCTGTTATTTCTCGTACGCTTAAAATATACAAGGATCCCGAAAAAAATAGAATACCAATGAGAAAAGCAATAAAGGATACTTTAATCGAATACGTCTTGGCTCGGGAAAAAGTAGATAAAAATAACAAAGCAAAGGTATGATAGAAATGATACTGATTGGCCGTTTTCCAAGTTTCAATATGATATGTACTTACCTTTCCTTCTAGACCATGAGCACCAAAGGCACCTAATATTACAGCTAATGCTCCCAACAAAGAAGCGGCTAAAATGATTTTCTTATTCATTATGTTGATTGAATGCTGAAAATGAGTTTCTAGCGATAAATGTATTAAAAACCGATCAAAATAAGGAATTTTTTGTTAAATTTATGTGATAAAGAGGTATTATTGGAACGATTATCTGTCTCTTCCCATATATTTTTATTAGGTTTGTTTCTACGTATGGGTCTTCATGAGCATCATGCTGCTCACCGAGTTATTGAAAGACGTACAATGATTTTATCTCCATGAGAAACATTGGCTTCATGAATACTTCATCGCCATCAAAAATTCGAATTTAATGTACTCTCTTGTTTGCGAAAATAGAGTACTTCAAACATATTTGTTCTGATGAAATTTGCATTAATCGTATCAACAGGCAAGTTAGTAACGATATAAGTCAAATTTATCAGCCATTGAAAAAAATAAAAAGGATGAAAAAAACAATCATCATCACTGTGATATTATTCATCGCGGTCATCGCGGCCACGATCTACCTTTTCGGAGATTTTAATAAAAATAACAAACAAGATTCTAAAGCCTTACAATACCTTCCCGAAAATACATTAGCGATTGCTTCCTTTACAAATGATCAAACGGTGGATACGATCTTTAACGACTATGAACTCTTTAAAGCAATTATTGGCCAGCAAAATTTCAGCCACCTCAAGCGTCTGAAAGAAGATTTATTACAAAACGATCAGCTTGCACCACTAGTAGATGGACAGCAGATACTGCTCTCTTTTCACCAGGAAAAAGAGCAGATTACACCTTTGTATAGTGTCCAGGTGGGGCAAAGTCTAGATAACAAGGCCTTGGCAACATTACTTGGCAACGTCGGGAAAAATTATAAAATACAGCCCTTTGATACCTTAGGGCACCGATTTTATGGACTTAACCAAGGCACTAAAGACAGCACACTTTATTGCTCCTATTTTCACGAAATTATTTTTGCCAGCTATTCCAAAAAAGTACTCGCTCAGATCTTTGACAAAAATGTAAAGAAAATAAATACAAAACAGATTGAGTTCTTTGTCAACCACAACAATAAAAACACTCCCCTAAGTCTCTATTTTTTCAATGAACAGCTATCTCAGTTTGCCCGAATATTGATGAAATCCAAGTTCGGCAATTATCTAGGCCTAATAGATTCGCTGAAAGGACAAACCTCCTGGAACATGAATTTTAAAAAGGATGCATTTATCTTTAAAGGTGAAACTGCGCTTACGGACAGCAAAAACAGCTACCTACAGTTATTTGCTACACAGACAGCTCAGGTGCAAGCCTTGGGTAATTATCTTCCTAAAAATGCAGCATCTTATATCGACTTTAGTATTTCAGATCCTCATAGTTTTCGTAGTGGTTTGAAAGCTTTGTTCGTACAACAGAAAGAAGATGGCCGATTGGCAAAGAGCATAAAAAACTTTGAAGAGGACAGTCAAGTATCCTTTGACAGTATCATCGCACCAGTATTCAACGATGAATTTGCTCTTGCAGAGCTGGACAACCAGGATGCTATCGGTTTGATCAGCATTTCAGATTCGACAAAATTTGCAGATAACCTCAAAAAATTCAGTACTGCTGTTGGCGATTCGATCTATCAATTTAAATATTCGAATCTTTTATATGCACTCTTTGGCGAACCGTTCAAGAATTTTAACCGCCCCTATTTTACCGTTGTCGACAATATTATGGTGATAGCCAGCCGAACCGGGATCTTGAGCGACTATCGGGAATCTTTCCGGGAAAAGCAATTTCTGTCGGGAACGGCGATTTTCAAAAATCATGCAGCATTACAGAACAGTCGTAGTAATGTGACATTTTATTTAGAACCTAAAGCCAGTAAGAGCACTATTTTGAATAACTTAAAAGTGGAGTTTGCAAAGAATTTTAGAGATGAGGATGAATATGGCTTTCAGAATTTTTATTCGTGGTCCTATCAGCTCAGCGGCAATCAAGGCTCATTTTCCTCCAGTTTATACGCCCTCTATAAAAGCGATACGCGATTGGGGGGCAAACCTGAGTGGACGGTGCAGCTCGAAAGCCGGATTATTAATAAGCCTTGGATCTTCGACCAAGATGGAAAGAACAAGTTTATCCTGATTCAAGAACAAGATCATACCGTACACGCCTTCTCTCCGGATGGAAAAGAACTTTGGCAAAACCTCTTTCAAGGTGAAATTTTGGGCGAGCCTATACAGTTACAGGATCTCAGTATTATCGCCGTAACAAAAAACCGATTGTACCGCTTTATGCCCGACGGGAAAAATATGACCGGTTTTTCGGTTGAACTACCGTCGAAGGCAACCTACGGAGCGACACTCGCTAACTTCAATAAAGAACAACGTATTTACATTCCAGCGACAGATCGAATCTTGGCTTATACCTTAGCTGGCAAAAAAGTAGATGGCTTTGAAAATAATTCTGTGGATGGTCGAATTATATTTGATTTAAAAACCACCACCTTGGGGCAAACAAATTACATTATTGCAGGTACAAGCACAGCTTCGGTTTATTTCTTTGATCAGAACGGTAAAATTATCCATAAAAAGACATTGGATACGGATGGGGAAAGTGTTAAAAATCCAATTGGTTTAATGGCTGCATCTGACGAAAAAAATTCTTTCATTTATTTGGCAGACAATAAAGGCAGCATTTACAAAGTACCATTTGAGGGTGATGCAAAAAAAATCAAATTAGGCGATTGGAGCAGAGATGCTTTCTTTAATTTCGAAGATATTAGCGGTGGTGCTGACAGAGACTTTGTCATACTGTCCAAAAACAAACTGAATGCATATAGCGCAAGAGACTCTTCTTCCTACTTTGAATATAAATTTATCGAAGATGCCAGCAACAGACCCTTGTTTTTTAAACGAATAGGAAAATCTGATATCATAGGGGTTGGTACTGACAACCGCATGATTTATGTTTTTGGGTCCGATGGTTTGGTCCAGGAGGGATTCCCGGTAGAAGGCTTCTCGAAGTTCTATTATGGACCAATTAACTATGGCGACAATGCCAATTATTTAATCTGTATGAAGCGCGATTTCAAAGTCTATGTATATAAGTTTTAAAACGCTGGAAATCAATTTTTTAAAATAACCCTCAAATGCAATAAGGTGTGAAAAGATCTTTATAAAAAATTTGTCTAATCTAATTTTTTTATAGTAGGTTTGCAGACTTAATATGACTATGCTGAAATCAGAAGAATTAAAAGAATTATTGGCCAAACCAAAACGCATTGTAATTACAACGCACTACAAACCAGATGGAGACGCATTAGGCTCATCGTTAGGTCTATATTTTTGGTTGGTCGCAAAAGGACACCACGTAAATCTGATTGTGCCTTCAGACTTTCCTGCCTTTTTGGATTGGTTGCCAGGCTTAGAAAATGTACAAATTTATACGCAGAATATGAATCTGCACAATCAACAGATTGATGCGGCTGAATTCATTTTCTGCTTAGATTTTAATGGCCTTGCGCGGATTCACGACATGGCCGAACCCATTCGCCAAGCGAAAGGAATCAAATGCATGATTGATCATCATTTAGATCCGGAAGGATTTGAAGACTACGCCTTTTGGGATCCATCTGCAGCAGCGACAGCACAATTGATCTACCGCTTCTTAACGTATGAGATGCAAGATTCGGAACATATCAGTGCAGACATGGCGACCTGCCTTTATACGGGTATCATGACCGACACCGGTTCATTCCGCTTTCGTTCTACCACCGCCGAAATCCACCGTATTATAGCAACCCTCATCGATTGTGGTGCGCAAAACTGGGCGATCCACGAAGAGATTTACAATAGTTCCTCTGAAGGCCGTCTTAAATTCTTAGGGTTTTGCTTACTTAATCGATTGGAAGTCATTCATGAATATAATACGGCTATTATCCATGTGACAAAAGCGGATCTCACGCAGTTTGAAGTTATCACCGGTGATACGGAAGGATTGGTCAACTATGCACTCTCTATTAAAGGAATTCGATTGGCAGCGTTAATTATTGATAGAAATGAACAAATTAAACTATCTTTGCGTTCGATTGGAGAAGTTCCTTGCAATGAGATCTGTAAATTGTATTTCAATGGGGGTGGGCATCTTAATGCTTCAGGGGGCAATTCGAAAGAAAGCTTAGAAGCGGTAGTGGCCAAATTCAGATCGGTTTTACCAAATTATAAAGAAATATTAACAAAATAAGATATAGTAACATACATTAGAAAATGAAGAAAGCAATTCTATTTTTCGCGGCTGCCGGTCTTTTGATGACGTCATGCCAAAAATTCAAAAAGGCTGAAGGTGGTCTTGAGTATAAAATCGTGGATGATAATGCAAAAGAAAAAGCGGTATCTGGCGATTTATTAGCACTTGACATGGTTGTGAAAACGGACAGAGATTCTACAATGCAAAGTACGTATGACATGGGAGTCCCTCAGATCGTTCAATTATATCCAGATAGTATTATTGCAAAAAACCCAGGTGACCCTACAGGTTTATTCAAATACGTAGGTGAAGGCGATAGCTTGGTATTCAAAATCAATTTGGATTCTATGGCGGCTAAAACTCATCAACCAAAACCAGAATTCGCGGATAAATTCATCATTTACTCCATAAAGGTCAAAAAACATTTCAAAAAAGGAAAGTTGACTGATCAACAATTGGGTGAACAAGTTCAGAAATACTTTGAAGAAGAATTGAACAAGCATAAAGCTGCTGAACCTGCAAAATTGGAGAAATACATCAAGGATAAAAACTTGAAAACAACAAAAACAGCTTCAGGTCTTCAATATGTAATTACGAAACCCGGAACAGGACCAAATGCTAAAGTAGGTGATTCTGTCCACGTAAACTACGTAGGTTCATTGACCACTGGAAAAGTATTTGATACAAACCTTCCTGATGTAGCTAAAAAAGAGAAAATATTCAATGCACAACGTCCTTACGAAGCATTAAAATTCCAATTAGGTGTTGACGGCGTGATCCCAGGTTGGACTGAAGCTTTTCAATTGTTTAACAAAGGAACGAAAGCAACTTTAGTTATCCCTTCATCTTTGGCTTACGGCGATCGCCCTTCTGGTATAATTCCTCCATACGCTCCTTTAGTATTTGAAGTAGAAGTATTGGATATCAAACCTGGAAAAGTTCCAGCAGCTACAGCGACAACTCCTGGTATGGTAGCACCTACAGGAACGACTGCTCCAGTGACAACAGCTCCAGCAACGAAAAAGTAATTTAACGGTATATTTTAGTACAACAAAAAAGCGGTTTC
>DGIS01000022.1:0-442239 GCA_002386525.1 Sphingobacterium sp. UBA4616 | reverse complement strand
GAAACCGCTTTTTTGTTGTACCAGTATTTTTTATGATTTAATCGTCTTTTTAATCTTCCTTATTTTCATCCACAGGATAACTACAGCCAACGCAAAGCTAATGATCATAATGATGGTCAATGAAACAAGTGCTTTATTGGTGTGGTAATTTTCAGCATGCTGAATAAATAGCAATCTAAAAATCCGGAGATAATGCGTAGATGGAATAACATTGGCAATCGCCTGCACCCATTCTGGCATCAGGCTGGATGGCCAGGTAAATCCGCTCAGGATAAAAGCGGGTGTTGCAATCACCATAAGGACTTCTGTCGATTTTAGCTGCGAAGGCAGTAGTATACTAACCAGTACACCAATAAAACAGACAGCAAGCAAAAACACACATGTACACAGCATAAATCGGCCGAAATCAGCTTGCAAAGGCATACGGTAGTACTGACCAAAACCCCAATATAAAATCAAAATGCCTACAGACATCAAGATATAAGGTAAAATCTTTACAAGAATAAGTCCGATAGGATTACCGATTTTACGCACAAGATCCGGAAACGTGTTACCTTCAAACTCTGACGAAAAAGACAAAGCCAAGCCAAGGAGCAATACCTGTTGCAAGACCGTAATTAAAACCCCCGGCAGCATAAAATAAAGGTAGTTGCCGCTTCGAATATTTTGCTTCACAAAGGTTGTTTTAAAAGGTTCATATTGTTGAGCAGCGATCTTCGCGGGAACACCTCGTTTCATCTGCGCCTGAATTTGGATTCCAGCTTTAAGTGTTGACGCACAAACATTCACCGCCATCATTGCAGTATTGGAGGTCAATGTATTGGCACCGTCTACAAAAACAGTCATTTCGGGCAACCTGCCTTGTTGTACTCCAGAAGCAAAGCCTTTGGGAATATGTACAATCGTTGTTGCTTCGTATTGCATGGCAATATCTTTGGAATCAAAAAGGGAAGGCAATACACGGGCAACGTCGATACTCTCATTATCTGAAAGCATATCTATGAAGGAACTGCTTAAGGGACTATTATCTTCATCGACAACAATGATCGGCATCTCCGTCACTTTGCCCTGTTGATAGACATGCCCCACCAAGATGCCGTACAAAACAGGGGCACCGAGAAAAAGCATCAGCAAGACTTTGTTATTGAAGAAAAGTTTAAACTCCCGTTGGATTAATTCTATAAATTTTTTCACATTCAAACCCTTTAATTCGCATGGAGAACCACAAGCGTTTTGGTTAATAAATCTTTAGCGCCAGCACTATCCTCAGGAACAACCTTCAGCTCAAACACAGCCTGTTGCGGATCAAAATCGGGATAGGCAGAGGCTATGCTCGCATAAGAATTTAACGCCTTAATACTGATCACTTTCGCTTTAACTTTTTTGTGGTTCAAATAAGGAATGTCCACTTCTACAGCAGCACCTTTTTGAAATCTTCCAATTTGGTTTTCAGGCAATGTGAACCTAAAATAGGTTGATCGATCAAGAAAGCCATTAATAATCGGATAACCCGCCATCGCCAGTTCACCAACTTTCAGATTAATGGTCTCCACGCTCATATCTTGTGGGGCAATGATATATTTTTCCCCCGCAGCAACCTTCACTTCAGACACCGCTCCGAGCGCACGTTCCTTCTGTCCCAAAGCCATAAGCTGCTGTTCTTGTCTAGCTCCCCCTTTAGCTTCGGCTAATTCAGCCTGAGCAGCGAGATACTGATTTTTAGCCCCTTGATATTTTGCATAGGTTTCGTCATATTTTTGTTGTGGAATCAGGCTATCCTGCAAAAGTGCATCTAATCGATCTATCGACTTCCTTGCAAACTCATATTGTTCCCTCAAACCATCTACTTTTGCCTGAAGTTGTGTCAATTGCCCTTTTGTAGCTCCTTTGAGGGCCATGTTATATTGCGCATCGGCAGATTGCAGTGCACCTTTTGCCTGTTCCTCTTTCGCATCTACCTCGGGGATACTCAAAATAGCCAACGTATCCCCTGTATGGACAAAATCCCCCTCTTCAACCAGTAGCTTTGCAATTTTTCCTGGAACTTTAGTCACAACTGTTACCTGCTCACGCTCCACTTTCCCTTCAATAGGCTTCTCTTTTTCTTGGTTTGCACAAGAAACTAGGATAAACAGCAATAATATTCCATATAAATTCTTCATCTTACTCATGTATGGTTTGTAATAATTTTCCTGATGTATGTAATAACTCCACCGCTGCAGTACGTTGCTGCAACACATTATTAAAATAGCCTAAATTGACCTTATACCAATCATTTTCGGCAGCCAATAATGCTGTAACATCTATCAATCCAGCTTGATATTGCTTCACAGCCATAGAAAGGTTATTTTCAGCTACTTTTAATTGCTGTTCGCCAACCTTCAGCTTTTGATTACCCATTGTGTAGTTGACAGTACTCTTACTCAATAATAAATTTAACTTTTCCTGTGTATCTTCCCGTTTGGTCGTATTGATATGTTGATCGAGTTTAACTTGCCTAATCTTATTCAGATGCTCGCCACCCGTGTAGAGATCCCATTTGACGCCCACTCCAACTATTAAGTTGGGACTACCCTTAATGGAATTGAGCGGCAAATTGACTGTACCCAATAGGGGCTGGTCTTTAACAGTTAGCTTGGAATTGAATACATTCAGATAGTTTGCAGAGCCAAAGGCAAAGACCGCCGGAAGCGCCCCCCCTTTTTCTTTTTTGTACAAGTACTCATAGGCTTTGGACGAAGCATCCAGTGCTTTGAGCTCAGATCGCTGCTCAACATCAGCAGGGAGCTCCGACAAAAATATAGGTTTGAGTCCATAATGAATCGCACCAACTTTCTGAAAAGAGATCCCGGTTTCTTGTTCAAGCTTTTGACACAACAGGTCGCGGTTGCCCGAAAGCTCCACTTTTTTTTCTTCCAGCTCCAGCAATGCCAATTTCAGCTTATCGCGATCGTAAGGTATTGCAAGTCCATTTTGAATGGCTTTAGTCACCTTCTGTTGCTCTTTCTTTAATCGCTTTTCGGAATCCACGATCAATTTATCAACTTCATCCAACAACATCAGCTGATCGAAAGAAGAAATAATATCTTTTGAAAGTGTTTCCCGGCTCGCTGATTCCAGGTACTGCTGGGCAACAGCTTTCTCCTGCAATGCTTTTATTCCATTCGGAATCTGCAGCCCCGAGAAAATAATCTGCTTGACAGACACGCCTGCATAAGCAGCTTGGCCATGTAGGCTAAATCCCGTTGCTCCTTCAAATAAGCCTAAGTTTAGTAATGGAATATTAACGGTCGGAATATCAACGCTCCCATTGCTATGAACATAACCGTATAATCCGAGTGCAGAGACATGGGGCAGCCGATTTGCTTTTACACCCTCGGCTTCCAAACGTGCTTTATCAACTTCGTAGGCCTTCAATTTCAATTCCTTATTGGTCTGAAAAGCTTTTTGAATAATATCTTTTACCGACGGATCAATCAATGATTGCGCATGTAGTTTGTTTAAAAACAGAACCGATGCCAAAGTCAATAAACCCAGGCTTAACTTCTTATTCATCATATGACTCATTAATTCTTATAAAAATAGGACAGTAACCGCCTCGCTTATCTGTTTAACAGTAAATCTTACGGTATGTTTGACTGCTAACTCTTTTTATTCAACATTCTTTTCAACGCGAATAACATGCAACAATAGGACATTCATGCAGCAGTAACTGCCCATCAACAAATCGCTTTTTCGAAGAAGCAAAAAATGGAATCCAGTCCTTCAGCAGTAATCCGCTATTATTTTTCATTTTTGCTAATTAATAAGTTATCTTTGGAGATCGAATTGAAATTTTGGTAATTAAGCACACCACTTTATTCGATAATAATAAAAACAACTTTTTACCCTAACCGCTGCGTCCACGCAGAAAACTATGTTGCTTACAGATACACATACACACATTTATTACCATGCAGGAACGACAAAACTGCAAGAAAATCTTCAGCGTTGCTTTGATAATGATATCCAACGTCTTTTTTTGCCAAATGTAAATAGCGCTTCCATAAAACCCGTATTTGACACCGTAGCAGCTTATCCAGATCACTGTTTTCCCATGCTTGGATTACATCCCTGCGATGTCAAGGAAAACTATCTAGAAGAGTTAGAAATCATCCGAAAAAGCTTGGAAACTTACAAAGTCTATGCCATAGGTGAGATCGGACTGGATCTTTACTGGGATAAAAGCACGCTTGAAATTCAAAAAAATGCTTTTAGGACGCAGGTTCAATGGGCTAAGGAATTAAATCTGCCGATCGATATCCACTGCCGTGAAGCCTTTACAGAATTGTTCGAATTACTGGAAGAACTTCACGACGACAAATTGTTTGGCGTCCTGCACTGCTTTACAGGATCCCTTGAACAGGCCAATCGGGCCATCGAGTTAGGTTTCGCTCTGGGTATTGGCGGAGTCGTCACCTTTAAAAAAGCAGGCTTAGATCAGGTGGTCAAAGAAATCGATTTAAAACACATTGTCTTAGAGACAGATGCGCCCTATTTGGCTCCCGTACCGTTCCGAGGTAAAGAAAATGAAAGCAGCTATTTGATCTACATCGCACAGAAAGTAGCTGACCTTCACCAGATTTCCATCGAAAAGGTAGCCGAAATCACAACAGAAAATTCAAAACGTATATTTGGTATATAATTTCAACACTCAATGCATAATATCTTTATTATCTACACAGGTGGGACCATTGGCATGGTTAAAGATGAGACAGGAACATTCGTTCCTTTCGACTTTGAATTGATCAAACGTAATCTCCCTGATTTAAGTCGCTTAGACTATAAACTCACCGTGCACTCTTTCGAACCCATTATCGATTCATCCAACATGAAGCCCGAAATATGGATTGAAATGGCACAAATTATTAAGGATAACTATGCAGATTACGATGGTTTTGTAATCTTACATGGTTCCGATACCATGGCGTTTACGGCATCGGTATTGAGCTTTATGCTGGAAGGACTCCAAAAACCGGTTATATTATCAGGCTCCCAGCTGCCTATTGGCGAAATACGAACGGATGCCCGAGAAAATATGATGACCGCCCTTGAAATAGCATCGGCAAAACAAGATGGTGTGTCTATTATACAGGAAGTTTGTATTCTTTTCGACAATAAATTATTCCGCGGTAATCGTTCTTTTAAATATAACTCCGCCAAGTTTGAGGCTTTTAGATCCCCAAATTATCCCGTATTGGTAGAAGCTGGCATTCACCTCAAATACAATACAGATGCTTTATTGAACAATATTAATAAAGAATTTATCTTGCATACAAAATTGGATAATCGGGTGGCAGTATTGAAACTATTCCCCGGAATCTCTGCGCAAACAATCAAAGCGGTATTAAACTCCGATGTCCGTTCAATTGTGATGGAAACATTCGGTTCAGGAAATACCACCACTGACACGTGGTTTCTGGATTTGCTAAAGGAAGCGATTGAGCAGGGTAAAAACATCCTCAATATTTCTCAATGTAAAGTTGGATCGGTCGAATTGGGGCGCTATGAAACCTCACAAGGTCTTAAATCCATCGGCGTGCTCAATGGCTATGACCTCACATTTGAGGCTGCAGTAACCAAATTAATGTATCTTCAGGGCGAACTTAAAGATCAAAGAGAAGTTGCTTATTGGATTGAAAAGGATATCCGCGGTGAATTGACTGTAAATGACTAAGTATAAATCAATAGATCACAAAAGACTTATCAATAGATAAGTCTTTTGTGATCTATGTATTTCCAAAGCATAGAATTCGCTACAATGTCAATTCTTATTTTTCAGTGGGCAGGCCAGCAAGCACTTCCGCAACAACAAAATTACTTCCACCAACAAAAATAAGATTGCCCTGCTGATAAGCATTTTTTGCTGCATCAAATGCGGCCGCGACACTCGGAAAGTCCAACCCTTTTAATCCAAATCCAAGAGCTTCTTTACGCAATTCACTGGCTGGCAGCGCACGCGGCATATCCGGAGCAGAGAAATAATAAATTGCGTCTTTGGGCAAATGGGGGAGCATATGTGTTAAGTCCTTATCGCGCATCGCCCCGATGACAAAGTGAAGCTGATCATAGTTTGTAGTCGCCAGGTTTTTCAACACTTCATGAATTCCGTCTTCGTTGTGTCCCGTATCACAGATAACAAAAGGTTCTTTAGACAATTGTTGCCAACGGCCTTGGATCCCTGTGGTCGTTTGTACTTTCTTCAAGGCTTCATGAACGTGATGATCACTGATCTCAAAGCCCTGTTTACGCAATTCATCAACAGCAGACAAAACACCAGCAAGATTTTTCACCTGGTAAGAACCTTTCAGATCCAGCTGATATGATGATGAATGGCCAGAAGAATCGGTAGTTTGCACTGTCAGATAGTCTTGATCTACCCCCAACATTTTTGTCCGATATGTGTCGGAAGCAAATTGTATGGGAGTCTCCTCAAGTGCTGCTTTTTTCAAAAATACAGCAGCTGTCTCTTCGGCATACTCTGAAATGATCACGGGCGTACCTCTTTTGATAATACCTGCTTTTTCGCCTGCAATTTCCGCTAGCGTATTACCGAGGAGATTCATATGATCAAACCCGATATTAGTAATCACCGACAATAGCGGGTGAATAATATTGGTGCTATCCAAACGTCCACCAAGGCCAACTTCAATAACGGCGATATCAACTTTCTTTTTCTCAAAATAATCGAAAGCCATCGCTACAGTGATTTCAAAAAAAGAAGGCGCCACTTGTTCGATCAGCTCGCGATGCGTATGAACAAAATCAACAACAAATCCTTTGTCACATAACTGGCCATTGACGCGGATACGTTCTCTAAAATCCAGTAAATGAGGAGAAGTATAGAGGCCCGTCTTATAACCTGCTTCTGCCAAGATAGCGGCTAACATATGGGAGGTAGATCCCTTTCCATTTGTTCCGGCAATATGCAATGTTTTGAATTTTTGCTGTGGATTAGCTAACGCAGCGCAAAGTTTGATGGTATTGTCAAGGTCTTTTTTGAAGGCTGAGGCGCCATCCCTTGTAAACATAGGCAATCGAGTATACAGATACTCGATTGCCTCATTATAAGCATTCATGTGAATGATTTTTATCTTAATCTAAAATTGAATACAATCCGTCCAGTCTGCGAGTCTGGGGCGTTCGGCAATTGATTCAACCGAGCACCTCTAACAGCACGCTCACATTTTTCCAATAGGGAAGGATCAGTAATTGTAGTTCCCTTCACACCAGCACGCGCATAGGTTATAATTCCCTGCTTGTTGACTCTGAACTCTACAGCGACCTTTCCCGCCTGCTGTCCATTGTCGTCGATACTTGGTCTTTGGGTGAAGCTGCGGTTTTCAATGGATAACATCATATTACCGTTTCCAGATCCCCCTTCGCCATAATTACTTGCCAAGGGATCTCCTAATTTGGAACCTTGATTACCCGGTGTTGTTCCTGTGCCGTCACCTGCCCCAGTACCGTTGTTTTTATTGCCTTTAAAAAGTGCTTTAGCATTCGCCTTTGGTGCTACCTCTTTTACTTCTTTGGTTGTTTCTGGTGCTTTTGACACCACTTTCTTCTCTGTCTTTGTAACCGCAGGAGCATCTTCCAGATCTTGAGTGACGACAGCCTTCTCAGCAACCTGTTGCGTTGGGGTCGGTGTCGGCGTTTCCACAGGATCGATACGGTCAGGACGCTCATTATTGGCATTCGGATCTACAGATGGCTCTTCGACACTCATATAGTCATCCCCCATACCTTCTGGAGAAGTACCATAGTTGACAATAAGTCCTCCCATACCTATCATAGGAGGTTCTTCCGCCTTAAACACCACAAAAAAACCAATCAAGAGCAACGATGCCATGACCAGAGTCGATATCCCCAATGCCTTGGGGAAATTATTTTCTTCATGTTGAAGATGATATCTCATCGCATTAATCTCCTATATTAATAGCTGACCATTAAACTAAAAAAAAGTTTAATGGTGGTTACTTATCTTTTTTTGGCTCAGTTGCCAACACGACCTTCACTTTTAAACGATTGGCTACATCCATCACTGAAATAACATTTTGGATAGGAACCGTATTATCGACGTAAAGCATAATTGTCAACTCCTCGCCGGCAGCCATTTGTGATTGAATTGCAGCTTCCAACCCTTCGATAGGAACTGGAGTTTTGTCAATAAAATAACCTAAATCTTTGGTAATCGAAACCGTAACGGTCTTTTTAGCAACAGATTGCTCTCCTGCGCTGGACTTTGGCAACAAGAGCTTAACAACCTGAGGATTAGAGACTGCTGAGGCCAACAGGAAGAACAACATCAAGAAAAACATGATATCATTCAGCGCTGAAGTATGAACCTCTGCAGATGGTTTATTTTTTCTACTTCGTAAATTCATTATCTTCCTGGTTCATCCAATAAATCAATAAATTCTACTGCATCAGTTTCCATACGCAAAATTAAACGCTCGACCATCATATTTAAAATATGGTAACCCAAGTAAGCTAAGATACCAACGGCAAGACCGGATGCAGATGACACCATTTTCACATATAAACCTCCTGACACAGATGCGATATCAATACCACCTGCTAATTCAACCTCATGGAAAATCTTAATTACCCCAAAAATCGTACCCACGAAGCCCAGCATTGGAGCAATACCGGCAATGATACCCAGGATATTAATATTTTTCTCCAATTTGGCAACTTCCAGCTTACCTACATTTTCGATGGCACCTTCAATATCTTTGATAGGTCTACCTACACGCAATAAACCTTTTTGCAACATACGTCCCAATGCAGAGTTACTTGAGCGACACACCGCTAAGGCAGAATCCAGATTTCCCGACAGTACATTCGCTTTCACCTGCGACATTAAGCTATTATCGTATTTTGCGGCACGACGAATGGTTAAATAACGTTCGAAAAAGATAACCAATCCAATAAAAAACAACAATAGGATCGGAATCATAATCCATCCCCCTTTGATCATCATATCGATCAAACTCATGTTTTCTGTACTTGCAGCGGCAGGTAACGGTTGTTGCGCAGCTTGATTAAATGAATCCACAGCAGCTGTTGCTGTATCCTGTACTAATGACATAATTATTAATAGTTTTATATAGTTTCTATAATGTTTCTACCCAAGCCCCCTCAATCTTTTTCTCTACAGATTTCTTCGCGAGGTCTGCCTCGGATTTAGTCATGTAGGTATTTAAGATGATTTTCTTTCTATTTCTTTTAAATTTTCCCTCTACAGCGCGTGCTGTTTTGTAGCCCATTGCCCGCAGACGCTTGGCCTCCTGCTCCGCTTGCGCCATTGTCTTTGCGGAACCTATAACCAATTGATATCTTGGCTGTGCCACGGGGATAGATTCTTTGATCACCGGGTTCGCGTCCAAAGCCGTCGGTTTGGCCGCTCCATTACTCGATGGTACAGTTGCTGTATTTTTAACAGAATCTTTCAAAGCGGTTGTAGCCAATGAATCTACTTTCTTTAAACTATCGGCTTGTTGTATATTGGTCACGGTATCAGCAGCTATAATTGGCTTTTCTTGAACAAGTGTATCTACCGCTTGTATAACAGGCTTTTTCGGACCAAATAACGAATCCTTCAACGCAGGATTAGTATAAACCACTGCAACGGCAACCATGACCAGCACAATAATTCCAGTTATCCAATACCAGATCGCATTTGAGTTACGTGGCTCCTCTTCATAGATATTTGGTGCATATGTTGAGCTGGCATTAGCGGTCGCTATAGCACCGATTTCCTTGTTTGAATCTGTTTCTGCTTTTGGAGTAATAGATTGACTGTTATCAGCCACCATAGGTGCATTCACAAGTTCAGACTGCTGATCTTTGTCCTCCGTCACCGGAGATCCTTCGGTTTCGACATCGGTGCGATTGCTTGTTAATCCGGTCTCCTGCGCAGGCTCATCAACAACCGTACTCTTTACCGCTTCCAGTTCATCTGCCGCTTCAGCTTCCTCTTCGCTAACTTCTTCAACCACCGCCGTTTCATCTTCATCATGCCTATCTGGAATAGACTCCTCAACAAGCTCCTCTTGATGAGTGACTTCTACAATAGGCTCTTCTTCCAAAGCTGGTTCCGCAGGCTCGTCTTCGCCTTCCAAAGGAGAAACAACTGTTTCAATCTCCGGTGCAACAAGGTTGGTTACCGGTTGGAAGTCGAAACCCGATAGATCCAACGGTTTGAATACTAAGCTTGAACCGTAACTAATCAATAGGCCAAGATCATCCAGTTTAGCCTGTCCAAACTGACCCAAGTCAGCTCTCAGACTATCAACAGCATCCGATAAAATCTGCTGCGCCTGGTTTAGTCCCAAATTCTCCTGTTGTTGGATATAATGAACGATATTAAATCCATGCTGCGCAGAATAGTCAAGTTCGACATAGGAGATTGGCGGCAAAAATACATTATGCTGTTTATCGAACTGAGCCGGAGAATGAATTCGTTTGAACACACCTATTCCCGGCACGTATACTTCCGCATAACGTTTTAATAAACTATTGATGTTTTTGCCTAGATTCATTGCGAACTATTTTAAGATGCAAATTTATAATCTTAATTCGTTAAAACGAATAATTAAGACCACCAATTACATTAAAGCCCAATCGTGGGTAATACATATAACGTTCGTATTCTTTTCCAAAGATATTATTTGCTTTGACGAAAATACCAAATTGCTTTTTGACCCGATATTCTGCGCCTGCATTAAGATCAGCGAACGAAGCTATTGTTGCCTTATGACCACTGTCGGTAATACGGCTGCCATCTGTATTATAATCATAGATATATGCATACGTGTTACCCTGAGTAGAAAGTTCAGCATCTACGAAAAGCTTATCAGAGATATTGAAACGCGCATTGGCCTGCATGCGGAATTTTGGCAATCCCCAAGCTTCCTCTTGATCGCTCAAATTATAATCGTCGATATACACCCTACCTCCTAGATTAACCAGTTGTGAAAGGCGCACATTAATTTCACCTTCAAATCCCATATGCTTCGCCTTATTGATCACGCCATCATAAACGACATCGAAGGCCCAAGGAACATAACCATTTTGGGTATCACCAAATGCACTATTTTTAAATAAAGGCAGGCCCTCAATCTGTTTGTAGAATACCTTTACTTTATAACCAAAAGTTGCTCCGGCATTCCCTTTTAATCCCGCATAAATGTTCATTTTCTCGATCGAGTTAATCATTTTAGCGTTCGGGGCCAAATAAGGATTTTCTTTCGCAAAGCTGCGGAAAGAAGCTTGCTTTACTCCCCCATTAATTCCGGCAAACAAAGAGATATATTCAGGTGCCAAAGCAAAATCAGCTTCTACTGAAGGAAAAATATTGAACCGTGAGCTATCACCAAATTCGGAAGTTAAATTTGCCCCCAAGGTAACGTTATAATTATCGCCTTTAAAACGAATATATGGATTGACTACGGCCAAATGATTCTTTACTTCAGCGCTATCTTTCACGTTGTTCATCGTCACGCTCACATTAGCACCGACATTAAATGCACTTAAACGCTTGTTCAGATAACCGGATAATGCAATTGAGTTTTCTTTGGCTTTGTAGGCATCTTTAAATAAATAGCCATCAACTTTCGCCGAGTAGCTGATCGCCTGTTCATTTTTGGGATCTACATTACTCGATAGTTCACCATTTAAATAGATATCAGTAAATGTCTGTTTATCTGGACTTGTATTTAACAATGTTGTTCCCGATTGATCAAAGGTCTGACCATAGAAATTTGTACCATAACGATTGTAACCAAGCGTCCCCTTTACTGTTACCGCATCCAACACCCGGCGGCCAAAAATACCAATATCTTGTGTACTGAATTTCTGTCCGTCAATATTACCCTTTTGGCTCAGATGCTTTGCAAATAAGCCGAATCGTGTATTTTCATACTGTTCAGAAGCTAAATAAGCCTCGCCCAATATACTGTTATAGTTACCGATACCCAACTTGACATAGTTGCTACTATGCTCAAAAGGTTGTGCAAAAGGAATCTCCTGCACATTTAACTGTTTCAACCCAGTATTGATATCCAATTTCTTATCCAAAATATTGTTGTAGGACAACTTGGGCTGGTATTCCCTTTTATTGGTCATATCCGGACTGCGGCGAATTTTCACAGCATCCGCAAGAATGGGTTTATAATCACGAACAACATCAAAAGAATCGATAGTGACCGGTTTCTCAGGATCATTCTTCTTGCCTGTTTCCTGTGCAAAAGAATTCAATCCCACGCCCATCAAAAGCGCTGCTAAAGTATATTTCTTCACGTTTCTATTTTGCAACTTCTTCATTATATCCTATTTCTTTTTGTTGTTCAATTTATTTAGACGTTCTTTTGCTGCAGGCAAAATATCGTCTTTCGCATCATAGTTATCCACAATTGATTCAAGCGTAGCTTTGGCCTGGAAGGTATCTCCTTTACCCGCATAAGCATCAGCCATCGTAATAAAGCTTTTCGCAACCCAATATTCGTACGAAGAGAAATTATCAGATAGATCCATTGCCGTTTTAATACAAGCATCATATTGTTTATTTTCCAATTGCAGCAGAGCAACATTGTATTTTGCTTCTGCCCCATAAACCGTACGGCTCTTCAATGCAGCTAAACTAAATTCTTTCATTGCTTCAGCTTTCTTATTTTGCTTCACGTAACATTTACCGGCATATAAGTAGGCGTTTGCGATCTCCTCTTCCGAAGACTTTTCGTAATTTTTAACCGAGTTGGTATAATTTAATGCTTCTTTATAATCTCCAATTTGATAATAAGAAACCATCAAGTTGTTGATTGCAAAACCATAATTGGATTTGTATTCAGAAGTAAGCTCGAGCTTTTTCAATAGCTGCGTAGCCTCATTGTATTTCTTTTGTTTCAAATACAAATTAGACACAGAAATCAGCGTGCGCTCTGTATAAGGGGAAGTCCAGTCATTCAAAATAATATTGTAATCATGTAACGCATCCTCGGTATTTCCTAGGGCCGCATTACTTTCGGCACGGATAAAACGCGCATATTTCTCTTGATTTGGTTTAGGGAATTTATCAAAGTACGCATTTACAGCTTCTACAGCGCCTTTATAATTTCCTCTTGAAAATAAAGTTGTCGCGGTGGCGAATGAACGGGAATCTTGCTCTGATTTCGAAACATCACCAAGGTTGGTACCTGTTGCATATTTGATATAACCAGTCGCGTCGCCCTTGTCCAAATAGATATTTTCAATGGAGCGCATAGCCTGTCTGGCTTCGTCCGTCGAAGCATACTGATCGACCACACGTTGGAATGTTGCCAACGCAGCATCATTGTTATCTTGATTATACTGAACCAAACCAATCGTCACCAAAGCACGTGGTACATAACTGCTGCGCGGATATTTTTCCACCATAGTTTGGAGTCCGGCGATGGCCTGATCACTTTCTCCCATTAAGAAACGTGTATAAGGAATCTCAAAGGCAATATCGTCGGCATAATTAGAATTCGGGAATTGCGCAATAACAGCATTCAACGTAGCAATTTTACCGTTATTATCCCCTTGCAATCCTTGGATAATACCTCTTTGGAACAATGCGTAATCCTGACTAGGTGCTTTAGAAGAGATTAATTTATTATATTCTGTTAAAGCTCGGCCGTAATTTTTGGAAGAGAAGTACGAGTCACCCAAACGTGCGATGGCATCGTTACGTGTATTCATCTCTATACCCTTTGAGCCACCCGAGGCGAGAAAACGCTCGAAATAATTAGCGGCAGTATTATAATTACCATTACGGAAAGCAGCGTAGGCTAAAGCATAATTGGCATAACCATACACATCGGTTTTACTAGCTCCAGGCAAACGTAGAAATTTATTGAAATTGGTTACGGCTTCACCGTATTTACGAACTTCATACATCGCTTCTGCTTTCCAATACGTTGCTAAAGCATAAATTTCTTCATCATAACGAAACTGCTCAGAACGCATGAACAAGGAGATTGCATTTTCAAAAGCACGTTCGTTATAATATTCCAAACCCCTATAATAGGTTACTTTTTGATAGGCGGCGTTTGCTTCTTTCCCACGCTTAGGAATAGATTCCAAAATATCTACTGCCTCGCGGTAATTCTTTGTACTCAACAGCACTTCAGCAAGCAGGGTTTTCGCTTCCTCCAAACGTTTCGATTTTGGATACGTTTTCAGATATTCCTGTGTCGAAGCCAATGCGACCTGGTGAAATTCTAATTCATATGAAAGCTTCGCATAGTTGAACAAGCCCTCTTCTTGCATCGCTGGATCAAAATCCAGTTTCGAAGCACGGAAAAATGCGTTACGCGCAGATTGCTTATTGCCTTTCTTCAAAAAAGCATCCCCCAGGGTAATCATCGCAGACTGATAATATGCATCTGGATCAGTCATCTTTTCCAATTCAGTGATCGCCTTATCATAATCTTTCAATTTATAAGCGATATAACCGATTTGGTAGCTATCCTGATTATTCTGTGTTTTACCTTGATCTTGCGCCTGGAATTTATCGTAATACTCTTTGGATGTTTTTAAGTCGCCTTTGATAAAGTAGGTCGCCGCAACAATACGGAACATCTCTGTTTCATTTTCTTGCTTTGTACGCGACAAAATCGGCAATGCGTAATCCAGTACATCGTCGTAGCGTTTATCCAAGAAATATAAAGCAGTGATATAATAAGGGTAGCTATTTTCGAACTGCTTAGATCCATTGAGACGTTCAAATTCATTCAACGCCGTTTTATATTCGGCGTCTAGGTAGGAAAGATAAGCGTAATAATAAATAGATGCCTCCTGAAATTCAGTTTTCTGATCTTTTAAACTTTCGAATAAAGGTTTTGCGGCCTTATAATCTTTCGTCATAAAGGAAGCATAACCATATTTAAAGCGGTATTCTACATTCTCTTTACCCGCAAGATTTTTGCTGTCAATCTTGTTAAACCACTCTAGCGCTTTAACGTAGTCTTTTTTAGCATAGTAAGATTTACCGATCTGAAAGTAAGCTGCTTTGGCATTTGCACTCACAGGGAAATCTTTAATGTATTTCAAAAAACGATTTTCGGCATCAGACTCTCCCAATTCCAAGGCGCAAACAGCTTGATAATACCGGACATTTTCTTTCAATAAAGAAAGCTCCTCTGTCTCATCCAATTGCAAATTGGATTTTGTCCGCAAAGCTTCAACACGATCAAATTGCACTGAAGCGGCACTAAATTTTCCACGTTCAAACAACTCCATCCCCGTTTTATACGCCTTGTTGATTTGTTGCCATTCTGTCTGTTGCGCTAATGCTGGCGTCGCCATAACGGTTAATGCAACTCCCACCTGGTAAATCTTCTTATACATAATATGTGAAACCTTAATATGTTATTTATCTGCAAATGTAAATGAATCTCCTCCTAAACCCTGATAAAATTGCCCTGAAACGCGAGTATAATTAACAATCCTTACCTATTATAGGTTCTTAAGATCGCTTCAAATTTATCGAAATTCAATTCAAATATCCACTGCTAAAGAGATAGTTTTATTCATTTTACTAAATTATACTTTAATTGAGCTATTTTACACAAAAGTTATTAACATCTGTGAATAATACTGTATTATAACGGAAATTTTGCACAAAAAATATGCCCGACAAAAAATAAAGTCAGGCATAATATTGTTAAAGCCGATTTCGACTATCCGCGTTGTCCTGCCAATAAGTACAACACAGCCATACGTACAGCAACACCATTTTCAACCTGATCCAAAATAATGGAATGTTCACTATCCGCAACGTCCGATGTGATTTCGACGCCACGGTTGATCGGTCCGGGGTGCATAATCGTGATAGGCTTCTCCAAAGAATCCAAAATCTCTTTATTCAGCCCATAAAGCATGGAGTATTCTCTTAACGAAGGGAAATAAGCGATATCTTGGCGTTCAAGCTGAATTCTTAACATATTTGCAACATCACACCAATTCAGCGCCTTCCTCAAGTCGTGCTCCACCTTTACACCCAGTGAAGCGATATGCTTCGGAATTAATGTCGTAGGTCCACAGACCATCACTTCCGCACCCTGCTTTTGAAGACATAAGATATTAGACAGCGCAACCCGTGAGTGGGTGATATCACCTACTATAGCAACTTTACGACCAGCTACATCACCATAACGCTCGCGGATTGAAAAAGAGTCAAGTAGAGCTTGAGTAGGATGTTCATGGGCTCCGTCACCTGCATTGACAATCTGCGCATCAACATGCTTACTTAAAAATACCCCTGCCCCAGCATAAGGATGTCGCATCACAATCATATCAACCTTCATCGCAAGAATATTGTTGACGGTATCTATAAGCGTCTCTCCTTTACTTACTGAGGACGAAGATGCTGCAAAATTAACGATATCGGCAGAGAGTCTCTTTTCAGCAAGTTCAAAAGATAGGCGTGTTCGCGTAGAGTTTTCAAAAAAAACGTTGGCGATTGTAATATCCCGTAAGGAAGGAACCTTTTTAATCGGCCTGTTTAATACTTCTTTAAAATTACTTGCTGTATCCAGGATCAATTGGATGTCGTTTTCATTTAGATCTTTGATCCCCAATAAATGGCGGGTACTTAGTTGTTCTGCTGCAGATGACATTTTAGAGTATTCAAATATTTACTAATCATTTTCTATTGAAAGTGCTCGTTTCCGAAGGGCAAAAATAGACCTTAGGACTTTGATGCACTTCTATTAATCGCCAGCTGACGTCTTCTTTTCTGTAATCAGAATAATGCTATCCTGATCATCCGACTCTTTCCAGTTAACAATTACTTTTTGCGAATCAATTGAGTCGACCTGTATGCCGATATAATCAGGTTGAATAGGGATCTGTCTCGAGAATCTACGATCGACCAAAACAAGCAATTCTATTCTTTTTGCACGGCCAAAGGCCTGTACAGCATCCATTGCGGCACGAATAGTACGTCCTGTCCATAAGACGTCATCTATAAAAATGACCTCCTTACCTTCTACAATAAAATTGATATTTGTGCTATTTGCTAAGAGTGGACCAGCATTTCCTTTTGTGCGGAAGTCATCGCGGTAAAAGGTAATGTCCAAATCGCCAACTAAAATCTCTTTCCCGATCATTTGTTCGAGCTCTTTAACAATACGTCTCGCTAAGAAAGTTCCCCGGGGTTGAATACCTATGACGACAGCATTTGAAAAATCACCGTGATTCTCAATCAATTGACGACATAGTCTTTGAATTGTGATTTGAAATTTTGGTCCGTCTAATAAAATCGACTGTTTCATTATGGGAATGTTTGAGCAAAGCTACACTTTTTTTATAAAAATAACGCCATGAACGGCAATTAATTTCACTATTTGCATCCAACTCGCACACTACTAAAAAGTGATTTAAACAAAGAATATCTTTCTTTCAGGAAAATTTACAAGCCTATTACTCCAGCCTATCAACAGATTTTACCGATCGAACATAACACTTACTAGCAACTATTTATGGAAAACTCCATAGCATCGACAGGTTATCTGCGAAGATTATTCCTCTCGCTCGACAGGTTTATTGTTCCGTGCAAAAAAATACACAGGCAAACCGATCAATACAAGTATAAATCCAGGCCAGGTATATTGCGGTTTATAAATAATCAGTAACACACAAAAAACCGTACCTATCAAAAGATACAAGACTGGTGTAACCGGGAATAGGAAAGTCTTATAGGAGCGCTCTAAATCGGGTCTTCTAACACGCTGAATAATGACACCGAGTACCGTGATCATATAGAATATGACAATTACAAAGGATATCATATCCAGCAAATTCCCATACTGGCCACTTAAACAGAGTAATGAAGCCCAAATTCCCTGTAGCCACAATGATCTTGCCGGCACATCGTACTTGTTGTTGGGAATTGCCTGTTTCAAAAACAAACCATCTTTGGCCATGGTCTGAAAAACACGCGCTCCTGACAATGCAAGTCCGTTGACACAACCAAAGGTCGAGATCATAACTAAAATCGCCATCGCTATTGTACCACTATGGCCTAATATTTTCTCAGCGGCCGCAATCGCTACCCGATCATTGGCGGCAAAAGCGATCTCCTCTCTACTCAAAGCCGCCAGGTAGATGTAATTACAACTGATGTAGAGCAGCATGACCAAGCTTGTACCGATCACCAAGGCGCGTACGACATTACGCTGTGGGTTGACAATTTCGCCCGAAACAAAGGTTACATTTTCCCAGGCTACACTACTGAATACCGAACCGACCATCGCAGCAGCCAATGCTCCCATCAAAGCGCCGCCAGAAATCTGCGACCAGCCTGCGCCCTTTAAATTCTGGAAAGAATGCCAGCCGTAAGACATGTTTTCCGAAAAATGATTTTCTTTAATCAAAAACAAACCACCTAAAATCAACAAAATCAAAGCAATGATTTTTGCAGAAGTAAAAAAAGATTGAACAGTTTTTCCACTCTTAATTCCCCTCGTATTGATAAAGGTAAGCAGCATAATCACGCCCATTGCGAGAATCTGGATCCAGGTAATCCTAAATTCCCCACGCTGGAACAGTGGTGGAGCGTCATTCAACTGCGGGATAAGATAGGCTGTAAACTTACCAAAGGCCACAGCTACCGCTGCTATCGTCCCCGTCTGAATGACTGTAAATAAGCTCCAACCGTATAAAAAGCCGATAGGCTTCCCAAATATTGCTGTCAGATAGGTGTATTGCCCACCAGCCTTTGGATACATCGATGACAATTCGCCATAGCAGATTGCCGCTGCGACCGTTGCCAATGCCGTCAACAGCCACACGACCGCCAACCAATATCCAGATCCCAGCTGCCGCATCATATCGCTCGATACAATGAAAATACCACTCCCGATCATCGACCCCATGACCAGCATCACTGCATCCCACAATTTTAATTGACGTTTCATATACTATTTGTTAACTATGATTTTCATTGGCAAAAGAACACCTTACATCCGGCATTCCGAATTACTTGCTCCATCATCGAGCACTCTACACCTTCTTAGATGACTATAAAGACAAGGCAATAGCTCCCAGGCTAGCCACATCTGTATGAGATGCTCTTCAAAGGGGGATATCCCCCTCATTCGGGCTGGTTTATGAGCCCTTAAGCTATGAAAAAATAATCAAAAAAAAGCTGCCCTTTGCGACAATTTTCTATTTTGAATATCTGTAGCAAAGGGCAGCCCTTATCTTAAAATGGTATCGCTAACAATTACTCAACACCATATTGTTGTTTATATGATTTCTCCAAATCGGTCACCTGCTGTAGCAACTGTTTTTCCGATGTGGTAGCCAAAATGCTCTTATAGGCACCCAAGGCGCGTAAAGCTGTACCAATATTAGAATATTCCAGCTCAGGCTTTGTCTGCGCAATATCCTGATACCACCGCATATTTTGCGTCATAAATTTCAGGTTACGGTTTACGATCTCATTTGCACGTTTCGTTTCACCTGTTTCATACAACACATTGATAATTGGAATATACCCCAAAATATCACGCATCAGATAAACACGTTTCGGCATCTTTTCATAAGTTTCGACGGCAACTTTACGCGCCTCATCCTTATGTCCCTCCATCAATAACTGTGTTGCTGTACCACCCATTACTGTATTTGTAATCATGGTAATCATACGGTAAGACTCTGGATCCAAGTAAGAAGCATGTGCCATATTACCCCATTGATATTTTGTGGTAATGTCTTTATAAGCAGACTGAGTATCGACCAATGTACCTTCTGCTCCTGCAGGAGTTGCAATCGGCATTAAGCGCAATGCAAAGCCCTCTTGCACCAAATACTTATCTAAACCAAGGTAATTATCATTTGGAACTGTCGCCGCAAAATAAATTGGACGTTTCCAATCGTTATTTAACAATACGTTTAAGATTGACAACTCCGCTCTAGAAATATAATTTCTATTGTAAGTCCAGCTCATGGTATCCACAATCGATTCTTGCCATGCTTTAGGAACTACGTTATTTTTCAGAACGGATTCTTTGTTTACCGGAAGGCTAAAGTTTTTGGTCGGCAGGAAGTTTTCAAACTTACCACCTCTCAATTCCAATTTGTTCTTTTGATCGTCCGATAATAAAATTTGCATAATCAAATCCAGATCAACATGTCCCGGTACTTTCATATCCTGATAGTAAAGTACCTCACGCACGCCTTTTTTGAACTTTTCATCATCAATATTGATTGGCAAACCGTCGGCCTTATTCACTTTTTGCTTCATCTGACGCATGTACCAGTCCGAACTCAATAAACTTAAGTTCACCACGCGTACATCCGGACGATAATTTTCAACTTCCTGAACATACCACAACGGATAGGTATCGTTGTCACCATAGGTAAACAAGATTGCATTTGGCGCGCAAGAAGCCAGGTAGTTTTTCGCTAAATCGCGGGCAGTCGTCTTCTCCGAGCGGTCGTGATCATCCCAGTTCTGGAAGCCCAACAATACCGGAGCACCCAACAAACAAGCAACTGTAGCTGCACCAGCAGCAATTTTACCATCCATTTTTTTGCTTAAATAATCGGCAATAGCGAAAACCCCTAGCCCGATCCAGATGGCAAAAGCATAGAATGAACCTGCATAGGCATAGTCACGCTCACGAGGCTGAAGTGGGCTCTGATTTAAATACAATACAATGGCTAGCCCAGTAAAGAAAAACAATAAACCGACGATCCCCGCATCACGTTGCCGCTTCCCAAAATGCCAGAATGCGCCAATTAAACCAATAATCAAAGGCAAGAAGTAATATTTATTATTCGATGGATCAGTCTTTAATGAATCCGGAATAGCATTTTGTCCACCATTATGCATTTGATCAATCGGCTTGATACCCGCCTGCCAATTACCCTCTGTAAATGACCCTTGACCTTGTTGGTCATTTTGCCGGCCGGCAAAATTCCACAAGAAATAACGGCCATACATATGTCCGATCTGATAACTGAAAAAGAACTTGAGGTTATCGGCGAAAGTCGGAGACTGCCCATCTGGAATTTTCAAATAATCACGGTAATATTCGATATGTCCTTGATCGCGTGAGCTGTAGACACGTGGGAAAAACATGGTCTTATCGTATTTATAGTCCATACCGTTTTCCACCTTCGTATACTTGTCTTTATCTTTTCTGTAGGTATAGGTCGGCTCAGCATCAACGACCTGCGCATCAAATGTAGGTCCATTTAAAAGAGGTTCACTAGCATATTGCTCGCGTCCCAAATAGCTTACAAAAGAAAACGCATTATCTGGATCACTGTTATTTAAGGTAGGATTCGCCTTGGCACGCACCATGATCATGGCAAAGGAGCTATAACCAAAAATGATAAATGCAGTACTGATCAAGATCAGATTCAACATGGGTTTAACCTTCTTGATCGAATACCAAATACCATAGACAAATAAAGCGACAGCTAAAATCATGAACAGATTAAATCCAGTCCCAAAGCCCATGCCCAAGCTATTTACAAAAAATAGATCAAAATAGGCTGCAGCTTTGACCGTATATTGGATAATTCCCCATAAAATCAGGCCCAAAACAACCACACCTGTTAAAAATGCTTTTATTGCTCCCGAGGAGGTTATTGTTTTTGAACGCTTAAAATAAATCACCAAAGCAATTGCAGGAATTACCAATAAGTTGAGCAAATGTACCCCGATAGAAAGTCCCATCACATAAGCGATAAAGATCAACCAGCGGTCCGCACCAGCCTCATCGGCATGATTTTCCCATTTTAAAATCCCCCAAAATACTACTGCAGTACATAAAGAAGACATCGCATACACCTCAGACTCTACGGCCGAAAACCAAAATGTATCTGTAAAAGCATAGGCCAATGCACCTACTGCCCCCGAACCAAATATTTTAATTAAATCGGTCGATGTATACGATCCATCAACACCCTTTACAACGATTTTCTTTGCTAAGGCTGTAATTGTCCAAAACAAAAACAAAATGGTCAGACCACTACATACCGCCGATCCGACATTCATCCAGAACGCAATTCGTGTAACATCTCCACCAGCAAGGTTGGAGAATATATTCTGAATCATTAAGAATAAAGGTGCTCCCGGCTGGTGCACAATTTGGAGCTTGAAGGCTGAAGCGATAAACTCACCACAATCCCACCAACTCGTCGATCGTTCGGCAGTCATGACATATGCTACTGTTGCAATTAGCGCACATATCCATCCTAAAAGATTGTTGATTTTAGTATAGTTCATAAAATGATAACTGTAAAAAGTATTATTAATACGGCTCGAAAATAAGGATAAGTTAATAAGAAATGAACTTTATTCTGATTTTTTAACACATATTGATTGAAACAATTTCATTATGTGAACCAATATTGGCTGTAAAGAAAGGATATAAAACTGTACGCATATACTTTTATAGACCGACAGCACCACTGAAAAATGGTCGATGTAAAGATTTTTCGGCATCAAAGAAAAATTATTTATTTGAAAATCAGCCGAAATGCACTTTACAGGACATTTTTATTTGCAGAAATAAGAATAGTCCGTATATTTGCATCATCAAATGTGAACGACATCATCACGATCGAAAGCACTTTTGAATTGTTTGTCCGATAGTATAAGGGTAGTACGACAGTTTTTGGTTCTGTTTGTCTTGGTTCGAATCCAGGTCGGACAACAAACAATAGAAAAGGCTTGCATTTGCAAGCCTTTTCTGCGTTATATGCAAGGCTTATATTTATAAAAGGGTTCAGATTTTTTTAAATTGCATTTTGATTTTTAAAACAAATCTCTATCTTTGCGTCGTCAAAAAGAAAAAGACGGAAACGTTGACTTTTTAGAGACATTGTCCGATAGTATAAGGGTAGTACGACAGTTTTTGGTTCTGTTTGTCTTGGTTCGAATCCAGGTCGGACAACTTTTAAAGTTAAGCATATATGGATTGTGAAAACAATCCATTTTTTTTAATGTTTAACTTTAAAAAATAGTCAGGGAATAAAAATATTGAATAAACGACAATACAACAACCCAACATATAATATACAAAACCATGCCTTTGCAATTCAACACGGTTAAACTATTTGCAGGTTCTGGCACTACAGAACTAGCCGAAAAAATCGCACAATCTTACGGGAAACCACTAGGAGACAAAACATTATCACGTTTTAGCGACGGTGAGATTCAACCATTCTACAATGAATCTGTTCGCGGAAGCGATGTTTTCATTATCCAGTCAACCAACCAACCTACCGACAATCTTTTTGAATTATTATTGATGACAGATGCAGCGAAGAGAGCTTCAGCGCATTACATCACAGCGGTAGTCCCTTACTTTGGTTTCGCAAGACAAGATCGAAAAGACAAACCAAGAGTTGCTATCGGCGCTAAAATGATTGCTAATCTGTTGACAGCTGCTGGTATCCACCGCATCATGACGATGGACCTTCACGCAGCTCAAATCCAAGGGTTTTTCGATATCCCTGTTGATCATTTGGATGGCTCTATTATCTTTGTTCCTTATATCAAATCATTAAAACTTCCGAATTTAACGATTGCTTCTCCAGATATGGGCGGTTCGTACCGAGCACGTACTTTTGCTAAATTTTTCAATGCAGAAGTTATTATCTGTGATAAACGCCGTAAGCGTGCGAATGAAATCGAATCGATGTCGATCATTGGTGACGTTACAGGTCAAGATGTTGTTTTGATCGATGATATCTGTGATACGGCCGGTACACTTTCAAAAGCAGCGGCATTGATTATGGAAAACGGTGCAAAATCTGTCAGAGCAGTTTGTACGCATGCTGTGCTATCAGGAAAAGCTTATGAAACCATTGAAAATTCTGTATTGTCTGAAATGATCGTGACGGATACGATTCAATTGGATCCAGAAAAAGCAAAACAATCGACCAAAATCAAAGTGTTATCCACAGCTGACTTATTCGCGAAAGCCATAAAAAGCGTCAATCAACACTCTTCTATTTCTGACTTATTTGAAGTAGAATAAGCGTTGCGTTTTAGCTATTAAATATTAGACTCTGGTACGTGAAGCCTTTAGCGAAACGACCAGAGTCTTTTTTTTGTATGGCACCATCCCCCCTTTTCTAAAAGCAACAACTATTTAAAAATACTATTTCGCGTGGTTCTTCTCTTTTTAGCCCTAGGCGAATAGCTTTCTAGTTCTTACATTAAGTGAACAATACTTGATTTATATCAATTCCTACATTACCGAGGGGTTAACAGGGGGGTAACAGTGGTAAAACCCCTGCTAACCCCCTACTAAAAGAGTCCTATTTCGGTTTTAATATAGGAAATGGTATCTATTTGTTCCTAAATTGAGCTAAGCAACAAATTTGAATAGGTATAATCATGAGAATGGAAAAGTTCATAATCTTGAATAAGTGCCTATTTTCGAGGTCATATTAATCGTATTTTTTGATAATACCAGAAATTAGATTATCTTTGCACCTCAAATTTATAAAAAATTAAAAGATGAAACCGAGATGTAAATAGCATTGTCAGAAAAACAATTGTTATTTACTCGAGCTCTCATCAACCATTAAAAAAAAATTAAAAGATGAAATCAATTGCTATTAGCGGTTCTGTAAGACAGAACGTAGGGAAAAGAGATGCAAAAGAATTGCGTTACCAAGGCTTAGTACCAGCAGTACTTTACGGTGGTACAGAGCAAACAGCTCTTTCTGTGTCCGCAGCTGATTTGAAACCAGTTCTTTACACTGCTGACGTAATCATTGTTGAATTAAACATTGAAGGTCAAACTAAAAGAGCTATCGTTCAAGACGCACAATTCCACCCATTAACTGATTTAGTTACTCACGTTGACTTTTTAGAGTTATTCGATGACAAAGAAGTATCATTGAATATCCCTATCAAATTGACAGGAACTTCTCCAGGTGTTAAAATGGGGGGTAAATTAGTTCAAAAATTACGTAATTTACGCGTAAAAGCTTTACCTGCAAACTTACCGCAAGAAATTGAAGTACCAATGGAATCTTTAGAGGTTGGTAAATCAGTTCGTGTGGGTCAAATTCAATTAGAAAACGCAAAAGTATTGAACAATGCTGATGATACAATCGTATCAGTAATCATGTCTCGTGCATTGCGTCAAGCTGAACAAGAAGCTGCTAAAGCAACTAAAGGTGGTAAAAAATAATCTGAACAAGATTTTAAGATACTGCAGAAAGCACCGGAATTCGGTGCTTTTTTTGTTTACTAAAATTTTTATTTTTGCATCATGAATTATCTTATCGTTGGATTAGGCAATATTGGCAGTGAATATGCCGACACAAGGCATAATATCGGTTTTATGGTTGCCGATGAGCTTGTTAAACAGGCCAGTGCTAGCTTCTCCTTGCTGAAATTAGCCTATTATAGTGAATTTAAGCAACGAGGGCATAATGTCACCGTCATTAAACCTACGACTTACATGAACTTAAGTGGAAAAGCTGTTAATTATTATATGCAACAATGTAAAGTCCCAATTGAGCATGTATTGGTAATTGTGGATGATTTGGCGATCCCTTTCGGCTCACTACGCATGAAGCCCAAAGGAAGTAGCGCTGGTCACAACGGACTAAAATCCATTGAACAGCTTTGCGGTGGACAAGCATATCCCCGTTTACGTTTCGGCATTGGAGACAACTACCCAAAAGGTAGACAGGTAGATTATGTACTTGGCCCTTTTGATAAAGATGAACAAGCAGAGTTACCGGCTCTGATAGACCATTCCGTTAAAATGATCCAGAGTTTTGTTAATATAGGCATCGAGCTAACCATGACTAATCTGAATACAAAATAAGTCACTTGTTGTTGTAATGCCCCAGTGCTTGGATCACAACGACAGCAGTCTCATCTTCAAAAATTTCATAAATAAGGCGATCTTTCTTATTGATCGCCCTACTCCAAATTTCGCCGTCAAAATATTTTAATTGTTCGGTCAATTCTTGTCCTATCAGATTTACGTCCAGATTTTTTTATCATTTGCAAATCTCTAATCGCTTTTTTTGAATATTGGATTAAATACTTTCCCATATATTCTTGCTATCCAATTGGACTAATTCACCTCTTTCTTTCTCAGCTCTAGCTTCTTTCACGCGGTCATTTAATTTCGACGATCTATCTTCAGACTCAACTTTTATTTTTGTCCCACCGAGTGCCTTTAGCACCGCTTTAATCTTTTCTACTTCAGAAGAATCTATTTGAAATGATAATATTGCCATAACCCTTTCGTTTTTACAAAAAAAACAACTCCACAAACGGAAAAGCCAAATATATCGGCTTTTTCTTATCGAATGGATGATTGCCCCCTTTCTTTTTTAACCACTTCTCCTTTTTCTTTCTCTAACTCAGTCTTAGTTACATTTTTCCCTTTCCCAGAAAGACCGTCTTCTACATCAGAAGATGTTGCCTTAGGATGTTCCTCTGCATATGCCTTGGTGGTCACAATGATAACGCCATTCTCCGCCTGATCACCATATAGTGCCGTAGCAGGATTATTTTTCAAAACCGATATGTTATCGATTGTATTCGGGTCTAACCCACTTAACTGAGCGTCTTCGACAATTTTCCCGTCGACCACAAATAGAGGATTATCCTTAGCTCCATGAACTCCACGAAACTTAATACTGCGGACAGCAACTTTCCTCGATCCATCATTTGATAACCCAATGCTATTTCCAGAGATTCCCTCCGCTCGGCCTTTGAGCTCTGGTTCAGTCGTATTTACAGATTTATACCCCGCCACAACAACTTTCGTAGGATTTCCATTTACCTTAATCTTAGGATTACCTGCATTGTCCTTTTTATCATTAGTAAAAGTAAGGGTCTGATTCGTTACCATAGGTAAACCATTTTTCTTCAACGTAACAAGGACAACGCCGTTCTTGCCTTTTTCACCATATATTGCCTTACCATTATCCTTTATTACATTGATCGATTCGATTTCCGACGATGGAATAGCAGACATAATGGTTGAATAGAGCGGCTCCTTTTCAGACTTCATATTTGTCCGAAAATGAATCGTATCTCTAACACCTTTTGGCTTCAAGGTATCCTTTGTCATTTGCCTGGTAAGCAAATCTTCCGCTAAAGGCTTACTTACCTTGCTACTTATCGTTGCAGGCAAAGCAACATCAACTTGTAAGTCCTTGTCCAACTGAATAACAGCCGTCTTATTTACCTGCTCCACTACCCCTTCTATACTCCCCTCGGCTTTACTTACTGTAAATGCGGCTCCCGTCAATAAAAATACCGGTAAAAGAAAGGCATATTTACTCAGCTCTATTTTCGATGATCGCTTCTTGTTCATCATCATAATACGACGTTTTAAAAGTTTAAAATTAAATTGATTGCTCAATCCCACCGAGCTCCCCTTTTTGGACACGTTTAATAAGCTGTACTGGTAGGTTTGCTTGTCCACTCCTTTATCAAGGACCTGTTGATCAGTCAAGAACTCCAAATTTTGGCGAATGGCCCTGCGCATAAGCCAAACGAAAGGATTGTACCAACAACACACCAATATCATTTCAAACAATAAAATATCTAGACTGTGAAGGCCTTTCACATGAATATCCTCATGCTTAAAAATATCTTTCAGTTCAGCCTCCTGATGCTGCTCCTTATTGACATATATTTTATTCAAAAACGAAAATGGAACAACCGGAATAAGCACATTCCGGAATAAATACGTCCGCCATTGATCGGACTTCGAATTCAGATGAATCCGCAATAAACTCAATAACTGAAATACAAATTTCAATAACAATAAAACGGCACCGGTCACAAACAGGATTTCCACCAGCCTTCCTAAAGATAGCTGTTGTTGGACCTCCGGCTCCGTCATATATAGTGAAATCTGCTCGCCTACTCCCCCCAGATTCAGCCCGCGCTGTACGAACAAAGACTTTAAATCCAAAAATGGATACATAAAAGCAAAAAGTCCACCCACTAGGAAGTATACCCGATTTAGCACATAGAATGTCAGCCCTTTCAATAGTCCAATATATCCCAAATAGATAATACCCAACAATAGATTGACTTGTATAATATAGGTGAGTAAGGTTTCCATGCTATCAAGATTTATTATGCTTAATCATGTCCATAATTTCCTTTAATTCATCAGCTGTTAGTTTCTCTTCCTGCACAAAGAAAGATACCATCTCCTTATAGGAATTTTTAAAATAATCACCGACAAAGGAATTCATAAATTTCGCTTTATAATCTTCCTCACTCACCATCGGTTCATAGCGCTTAGCGTTGGCATAACGCACTGCTTTCACAAAATCTTTACGTTCCAGATTCTTTACTGTTGAAGCCAAGGTGGTATAAGGCATCTTTTCACCTTTGATATTATCTAAGATCTCCTTTATAAATCCTCCATTGAGACTCCAAATCGACTGCATTGCCTGTTCTTCCTGTGCTGTTAATTTTTCCATGCCTGTATCTACTTTATCTAATCTTTCACTAATCTACGAACAATTCGTAAATATAAAAAATCTTTTTATACTGAGTTATATAATCGACAGTAAATAGCATCAGTCCTATTAGATCAAAAAAGAAATCGCTCATTTTCTGCGTTTTTAAACTCAAATCCCACGAATATAAGTTAGCTGGCAGAAAATTTGTTATAGGATTATTTTAATTCTAAATTCACTATAAATCGTGTCCTGCATTGGAAAGAAAAAAAATCAATTGGATAAATTCACTGCAATCCGATCGATTGGAAGCATGAAAAGTAATAAGATGATTCAAGATAAATACAATTAAGATCAATGGCTAAAAATATTAAAGCGATCAAATGTCCGCATTGTGGGAGTATAAAAGTTACCACACTACGTCCGGATTATTATAAATGTGACAGCTGCGGAACAGAATTTTTTCTCGATAGCGACGATATCAATATCAATCACAACTATAACTATCCGCGCAACAATACAGATCAATATAAGGCCCTTCGGATTGTCCTATTCGCCGTTGTGGGATTTATCGCGGTCATGTTTATCATCGGGGCTATAAGTGCTATTTTTTCCAAGAAACCTGAGCCGAGTTATTCCACTTATAGTGGTTCCAACTCAGCGAACGAGAAAGAAGAAGTAGAACCGCTTGAATGGAACTATGCGAGTAATACGTTATTCATGGACAAAAATAATACGCCGCATGTTGTGGTCGTTGGTAATGTAGGAACTTTTAGGAAAAGAATGGATTCAACCAAAGACAACAAGGTATACATTGGGCTTTTTGACCCTAAAACAGGTAAAAAAGAATGGGTAAAAGCATTGATGGAGACTCCCGTTGAATTATCGAGCAGCGACGTTAAACTTCAGGTATTTGAAGATCAAAACCTTTACATCATCGTCAAGTCCAAATACATCTATCAACTTGACAAAAACACGCTCACGTATAAGAGTGTTTTGGAAAATTATGTTAAAGATGCTCCATCTTTAAGTACTGGCATAGCCAAAGTTGAATTTAAGTATGAAGACTATGGTTCCGCTTATCAAATTATCAACAATGAAGGTCAAAATCTGGCCTATTACCCGTTAATAAATAAGGCGATACCGGATAAAGTGCTTTACGAGGAAAGAAGAAAAAAACTTCCCAATCCGACGACAAAAACGGAGTTTACTTTTTCAAGTAAGTCCAGCTATTATCCAGAGGAAAAAATTCAGTTAATCCAGTATACTTACCATTATCAATATGGATATCCTAAAGATACCCCACGGTTTTCTTGGGATAAGGATTATGGTGGATCGGGTATTTTTACCGACCGAGATCCCTATAAAAAGGTATTGATCAATCCGTGGCAATTTAAAGGAGCGCGTTTGATTAACTTTAAAGACTTTACACCAGGCAGACTTTACTTTCAGCCTATAGTCATCGCCCAGAATGACAAAACGCTCCTTATCGCCTATAAGCCAACACCAGCTGAAGACGATCCTTTCCAGATCCAACTGCTGGATATCACAACTGGGGCTATACAAAAAACCTTTACTACTGACCTCAAGTCCATCTATGGAAATGGGAGCCTGTTAAAAGACGGCTTTATTGTAAGAGGCTCGAGTGACTATTATTATTTTGATAATAATGGAAAACAAATCAACAAATTTGAAGGGTATAATCCCAAATTCGACACACTAAATTAATAACTATGGGACTATTTAATCTTTTTAACAACCAACTTTCTGAAGTTATCGAGTGGAAAAACCAAGACCCTCGATTATTATGGTATAAATTTCCATCCGAAAGGAATGAGATCAAAAATTCCAGCAAACTAATCCTCGCCCCAGGGCAGGGATGCATTCTTGTGTATGAAGGTAAAGGCGAAAATCTGCTAACCGAACCTGGAACGTATAACCTCAAAACGGATAATCATCCATTTTTTACTACGTTAGCACGACTACGGCAAAATTTTGAATCAGAGCACAAACTGTATATCTACTTTTTTCGCACGGCTGCTATCGTCAATCAATCCTGGGGAACAGGTTCTCCGATCAAATATATCGACCCACAATACAATTTACCTATAGAAATCGGTTTGAATGGTACATTTTCCTACCTGATCAATGAACCGGTCCATTTCTATAAAAACATTGTGGCCAATCAAAATACAGTCACTACAGCCGTCATCCAAGACATACTCAATAATCGCATTCCTCAACAAATTACCGCACAGATTGCACAAAAGAAGCTAGGCTATAATGAGATTGATAGCCAACTAGCATTACTATCTAACGATATCAAGACTGCAGTGGAACAAGATTTTAAAGATCTCGGGCTCGATATTACAGATTTTAAAATCCTAGGAACCCAATTTGATGCCAATACCAAAAGGAGGATTGGAGAAATCGCCGATCTAACCACGCAAAATCAAGCCGCACAGCAAGCAGGTTTAAGCTATGTTGAATTAGAAAAGTTACGCGCGCTGCGTGATGCTGCTAAAAATGAAGGTGGGATTGCGGGAGTGGGTGCACAACTTGGCGTCGGTATGGAACTTGGTAAGCAGTTTGATCTTCAAAAAGAGGAAATCAAAGGTCATATTCAGCAAGAAGGCGACTTCGTGGAGAAGCTCCAAAAGATGCAACTGCTACTTCGTGAAAATATCATTACCCAGGAAGAATTCGACGCATTAAAAAAACAGATTCTCAACAAAATATAACCCATTATGAAATATATATTCGGTATACTATTTACCTTGGTGATTCTCTTCGTTGCTACCTATTTCCTTTTGGGAATGTGGGGCATTCAGCTGTTAGCTGCCGAAAATTTCAGTAAAATTCTATGGACAACTGGAATACTGACCGCAACCTCTATTATTCTTGTTTGTTTTGTTATACTTCCTTTCTTTGGATCAGGTAAACATGGGAATTATGAAGATAAAGGAAAGGTAGCCCAGCGAAAAATAGATTAACGCTTTGTACAATAAGGTAATGTTAAATTTGGATAAATGATTTGCTTATTTAAGTAAATTGTTAGTAGATATTATCCAATATGACGTAGTCATGTCATTTTAATTCCACAAGAACTTTCAATTTTAAATATCAAATAGTTAAATTTGTGAGATTAGCATAACAAATCAGATATAAGATAATATATAAACATGTCAGATAAAGCATCTATAAATTTAGACGGAACTTCTTATGACCTTCCGGTCGTTGTCGGTACTGAGAATGAAAAAGCAGTTGATATTTCCAAATTAAGAGATCTAAGCGGATTTATTACATTAGACCCAGGATATAAAAATACGGGTGCTACGAAGAGTGCGATTACTTTCCTTGACGGTGAAAAAGGCATATTGAGATATAGAGGATATCCCATTGAACAATTGGCAGAGAAATCGACTTTCTTAGAAGTTGCTTATTTGTTGATTTATGGAGAGCTTCCCAAAAAAGAGGTATTGGAAAAATTCAGAGCTGACATCAAAAAGCAAATGATGATCCACGAGGACATGAAAAATTTCTTCGCTGGATTTCCTTCCAAGTCACACCCAATGGGGCAACTTTCCTGTTTAGTTGGTGCATTATCGGCATTTTACCCAGAATCTTTAAATCCAAACTTAACAGATGAAGAAGAGGATCAAACGATCATCAATCTTTTGGCAAAAATGCCTACAATCGTTTCTTGGATCCAGAAGAAATCATTAGGACACCCTGTTGTATACCCTAAAAATAACCTTGGCTACATCGACAACTTCCTGAATATGTTGTTCGGAGAAGTTAACGACGAAAAAACATTCGATCCGGTTGTCATTGATGCTATGCACAAGTTGCTGATTTTGCATGCTGATCACGAGCAAAACTGTTCGACATCTACCGTTCGCATCGTAGGTTCGTCAAATGCAAACCTCTATGCATCTGTTGCTTCAGGTATTAATGCATTATGGGGTCCATTGCATGGGGGTGCAAACCAGGCTGTAATTGAAATGTTAGAAGCTATTAAAAATGATGGTGGTGATGCCGAAAAATATCTTGCCAAAGCGAAAGACAAAAACGATCCTTTCCGTTTAATGGGATTCGGTCACCGCGTTTATAAAAACTTTGACCCACGTGCTAAAATCATCAAAAAAGCATGTGACGATATTTTGGAAAAATTAGGTGTGCAAGACCCTGTATTGGATATCGCTAAGAAATTAGAAGAAGCAGCATTGAATGACCAATACTTCATCGACAGAAAACTTTATCCAAATGTGGATTTTTATTCTGGTATTATTTACCGTGCACTAGGTTTCAAAGCAGATATGTTTACGGTATTATTTGCCTTAGGCCGTCTCCCGGGATGGATTGCGCAATGGAAAGAAATGCGTGAAAACAAAGAGCCTATCGGCCGTCCTAGACAGGTGTATGTTGGCCACACAGAACGTGATTACGTTGAATTCTCAAATCGTTAATTCGGTTTTGATTTATATCCGAAAAAGCATCCTTACAGGATGCTTTTTTCTTTTTATTGCAATTCCTGTGAATCCTTTGCAAGTACGAATGAGCTATTCGATCAAACAATAAACAGCTGCTCGCTGTTACGCTATTGTCACGATAATCTACTTGTTAAGTATATTTTAATTTTTCCTTATCTAAATTCCCTGTTTTTCGTTAAGTTTGCGTATTGATTCGTCTCTTATTAAAAATCATTATAAATAAGACTTGCTAGAAAATGTACTACATATCTTGGTTCCTATTGCTATTTTCACCTTTATAGCAGCATTTACCTTATTTGCAGTATATGCCGAGCGAAAGATTGCCGGATTCGTCCAAGATCGGCTAGGTCCTATGGAAACCGGAAAGTATGGTAGTCTTCAAACCATCGCTGATATTCTTAAATTACTCCAAAAAGAACTGATCACCCCTTCATCGGCAGATAAGATTCTCTTTAGGATTGCTCCTATCATTATTTTTGTTGCCGTCTTTACAGGATTTGCCGTTATTCCTTGGGCAAAGGATTTTATTCCAGCCGATACGCATACCGGTTTATTTTTCATTATGGCGATAATTTCCATTGATGCTTTGGGCATTTTAATGGCTGGTTGGGGTTCCAACAATAAATATTCTTTGTTAGGCTCCATGCGTGCCATTGCACAGATGGTATCCTATGAAATACCGGTCGGCCTTTCGCTGATTACAGTTGTCATGCTTACACAAACCCTAAACCTGAATGAAATCGCTATTGGGCAGGGAATCCTCACCAATGGGAGCATTAAATTCTTGGGTATTTGGGAAGTTAATGAGATTGGCGGTCTCTTCGCCTGGAATATTTTTCAGGCTCCGCATTTGATTATCACCTACATCATATTCTTTATCGCTACTCTTGCCGAGTGTAATCGTGCTCCTTTTGATATTCCGGAAGCCGAATCTGAACTGGTCGGTGGTTTCCATACGGAATATGGTGGAATACAATTTGCCTTTATCTTTCTGGCCGAGTACGCTATGATGTTTTTGGTATCGATGTTGGGCGTTGTCCTCTTTTTAGGCGGCTGGAACACGCCATTACCAAACATTGGGGCTGTACGCCTCGCAGATTGGACGACTGGTTTAGCTTGGGGAATATTTTGGACCTTAGCCAAATCATTCCTTATTGTAGGCATCCAAATGTGGATCCGATGGACATTACCGCGGTTACGTGCAGACCAATTGATGAGTTTATGTTGGAAAGTACTGACACCGCTGGCTTTTCTGTGTATGGTCATCTCTGCCATTTGGCGAATTTTAGTTATAGCATAGGATATTATGATATTTAAAACGGCTTCGCATGCATTTCGTACGGCAATCAAAGGTTTATCTTTGACTGTCAAACACCTGTTTGGTGCACGTCGCTCAAGGACGGAATTAAATATCAAAAAAGAAAACTACTTTAATCAACAGGAAGGTATTGTGACGGTGCAGTATCCGCGTGAAAAAATGCCCATCCCGGAAGTCGCACGTTACCAATTGCAGGTTGATATCGACGACTGTATTGTATGTGATCTTTGCGCTAAGGCATGTCCTGTGGACTGTATCGAAATTGAAGCGATCAAATCGCCAGAAGCGATCGGAAAGACTTCTGACGGTAGCGTCAAACGGTTATATCCGGCCAAATTCAATATTGATATGGCTAAATGCATGTATTGCGGGCTATGCACGGTGGTATGTCCGACAGAATGTATTACCATGACCAATGCATATGACCGCAGCTCGCAAAAGCTGACCGATCTTATTTATGGGTTTTCAGACATGACTGACGAGCAGGTAGCTCAACGCAAAGCTGAATGGACACAGTTTCAAGCTGAAAAGGAGGCAGCAAAGCAAAAATAGAAAATGGAAAGTATTTTGTTCTACGCTTTCGCTATCCTAGCAATCGGTTCGGCCCTTTTACTGGTCAATCTTAAAAATATCGCGCGCGCATTATTCCTGTTTTTTATTGTTTTATTTGCAATGGCAGGACTATACCTATTTGCGTTAGCTGATTTCGTGGCCATCACACAAATCATGGTCTATGTCGGAGGCGTACTCATTCTTATGCTGTTTGCCTTTATGCTGTCCAATAAAGAACTCCTAAAAGATCTTCAAGATAACAGCGGTTCCTTCTTAAGCATGTCCAAATGGCAAGCTATTCCGGTGGTAGTTGGTTTTCTGTTACTGATGCTTTATGGCATCTTTGAATGGCAACAGGCACCATCAACTTGGATCATTCAGTCCATAGAAAACGGAAATAATATTACTGCGACTGATAACAATATTCATCAAATCGGATTACGTTTTATGACTTTTTACGTATTGCCTTTTGAAATTATATCGATATTTCTGATGATGGCTTTAATTGGAGCTTCTCATTTATCCAGAAAGGAGCGTACACTATGATCACGCTGACCCATTTCTTGGTGGTGAGTGCGTGTATCTTTAGCATTGGACTCTACACCGTTCTTTCCAAAAAAAATGCGATTATGATTTTGGTTGGTATTGAATTAATGATCAATGCAGCTATCCTGAATTTTGTTGCCTTTGGGAAATATGATAAAGTGAGTTATGGCGGGCAAATTTTTGCGTTGTTTGCGATTGTTCTAGCAGCGGCAGCTGTAGCCGTTGGATTGGCTATTGTATTAAATGTTTATAGACATTACAACACCATTAATCCGGATGAGGTAAACCAATTAAAAGACAAATAAACATTGGATCAAGTTGTTCACATATCGCCCCTTTTGACCGCGCTAGTTACCGTAGTGTCCCCATTAGCAGCGTTCCTATATCAATCTTTATTAGGCAAACGTGACCAGTCAGGTATTGTCTCCCTCCTAGCCATCGCCCTCAGTTTTACCGGTGGTGGGCTCACCTGGTTCACCATATGGAATAATGCCCCCGTAACGGTTCAGGCGGATTGGTTCACTATTGGCGAAACCTCATTTAAAGTTGGTATCCTGTTAAATAATTTAAGCACCTTAATGCTTTTCTTGGTACCTACTGTAGCATTGCCGGTGCATGTTTATTCCCGGGCATATATGAAAGGTGATCCTGGCATTCATCGCTATTGGATGTATCTAAGCCTGTTCTGTTTTGCCATGTTGGGATTGGTCATTATGGACAGTCTTTTACTGATGTATGTCTTTTGGGAGTTGGTTGGGTTTGCGTCCTATCTCCTTATCGGATTTTGGTTTACGCGCGAAACAGCTGTACAAGCCAATAAAAAGGCATTTTTGGTTAATCGCATCGGTGACCTCGGCTTTCTAATCGGCCTTGCGATCGTATTTACGCAGTTCAAGACACTTAATTTGGTCGATTTATTTGGTGATAATGGACTGCTCTATCAATCCGCAATCGTCGATGGACTATGGGTATCTCCAGTCAATAGTTTACCTCAGATCTGGTTTACCCTAGGAGGACTTGCCTTTTTCTTGGCTGCTATGGCCAAATCAGCACAATTCCCACTACATGTATGGCTTCCGGATGCCATGGAAGGTCCTACATCCGTATCGTCCTTGATCCATGCGGCAACCATGGTAGCAGCCGGCGTATTCCTATTGGCTACTGTATTTCCATTATTCAGCGAATCGGCATTACTATTTATCGCTATTATCGGTACCATCACGGCAGCTTCGGCAGCATACTTCGCCTTGGGCCAATATGACATCAAACGTATTCTTGCCTTTTCGACCATATCGCAACTGGGCTTTATGATGGTTGGGATCGGTATTGGAACATGGGATGCCGCTTTATTCCATCTTACGACGCATGCCTTCTTTAAGTGTTTATTGTTTCTTTCCGCTGGAGCTGTCATTCATGAGATGGCCCATCTGAAAACACATAGTCAACTAGACTTTGATCCGCAGGACTTACGGAACATGGGTGGATTACGTCACTATATGCCCAAGACCTTTGTGCTCATGAGTATTGCTTCATTGGCACTTGCCGGATTCCCACTGACTTCAGGTTTTCTATCCAAAGACAGTATCGTTATATCTTCTTTTGAATGGGCTCTTTTAAAAGGGAACTTATACCTGATCATCCCATTAAGCTTGATCATTGTAAGTATTTTAACCGCTTTCTATATTGGTAGATTGCTGTTTAAAGCTTTTTTTGGAGAGTTTAGGCTTACTAACCAACTGCATGGCAAATTACATGATCATCCGCTACATGAAGCGCCAAAAACCATGTTGATGCCCATGTTTGTTTTGGGTGTATTCTGCTTATTTCCACTATTTTCGTTCAATCCATTTTCGTACCACGATTCCTGGTTGATGGACGGACTCTTATCGGACGAATATGCCTTTGCTCCAAGCCACATTGCCCACCTGATTATCCCTGCAATACTCCTCCTTGGTTCAGTTATTGGCTGGATCATCGGCTGGAAATGGTATGTGCAGCATAGATACCCATTCAATCCGGCCAATCCGGCACTGAAGGTTTCTTTAAATCAGGGCTATATCAATCAGTTTTACGATGTTGTATTTGTCAAGGGCACATTAAAATTGGCTCAATTCTGTTATTGGTTTGACCGACATGTTGTTGATGCCTTTGTTTCTTTGATTCAGTCAATCGTGCTATCGATTTCACAATTAAGTGTTTGGATAGACAAATATATTATAGACGGCTTCGTCAACACGGTTGCTTCGGTAACCTATTGGACCGGTCATCAAGTCCGCCTGGTACAAAACGGGAAGATACAGACCGCTTTATACTCCGTCTTTTTAATAGTTTTACTTGGTTTAATTTATCTTTTATTCTTTTAGGAAATGCCTATTTTATCCTTATTGATATTTTTACCGCTATTGGCTACGGCGCTTATTCTCGCCTTGCCAACACGATATAAATTGAGTTACAAATATATTGCGTTAGCATTTACCGCAATACAATTTGTACTGGCTGGATTGTGTTACGCACATTTTGATGCAAGCAAAACAGGTATTCAAGATCTGGGGGGCTATCAGTTTGTTGAGCAGGTTTCCTGGATTCGTTTAGATCTAGGATCAATAGGTAAGCTAGAAATTGATTATCTCATTGGTATTGATGGGATATCGATGCCCTTATTATTGCTGAGCGCTTTTGTGATGTTGATGGCTATCGGAGCCTCCTGGAATATACAGAAGAGTCCGAAGGGATACTTTGCTTTACTCATGGTGCTTAATATGGCTGTTATGGGGATTTTCTGTGCACTGGATTTCTTCCTGTTCTACCTTTTCTATGAAGTGATGTTACTTCCACTATATTTCCTGATCGGTATCTGGGGTGGTGCAAGACGCGAATACGCAGCCATCAAGTTCTTTTTATACACGCTATTTGGTTCTGTATTTATGCTATTGATCATCGTAGGACTATACTTTTCAGTGATCAACCCGATGACTGGGGCGCATACGTTCAATATGATCCATATGATGAACCCACAGAATTACCTTGAAGGATCTATTTTTGAGTGGGGTGGTTATCAGGAAATCTTGGGTATTTCGGCCAGACTGGTTGGCTTCATTGTGCTCTTTTTTGCCTTTGCCATTAAAGTGCCCATCGTGCCATTGCATACCTGGTTACCCGATGCCCACGTCGAAGCACCGACTCCAGTATCCATTATTTTAGCAGGTATTCTTTTGAAAATCGGAGGTTATGGTATCATCCGTATCTGTTATAGCATCTTTCCCGACATGGCCGCCTTATCCAATTGGTGGCTTGGACTAATAGGCGTTGTTTCCATTATCTACGGAGCCTTGAACGCCTTATCACAAAAAGACCTCAAACGAATGATTGCGTATTCATCCGTTTCCCACATGGGCTTTGTCTTATTAGGTATTGCTTCATTAACTGCAGAAGGAATTTCTGGAGCGATGTTTCAGATGATCTCCCATGGTTTTTTATCCGCGGCCCTCTTCTTTCTTGTCGGTGTAGTTTATGACCGCGTGCATGATAGAAATATCTATAGTTTTCGAGGTTTAGCTCAAATTATGCCCAAATATACGGGGTATGTTGCTGTTGCATTTTTCGCTTCCTTAGGTTTACCTGGCTTTTCAGCTTTTATTGGTGAAGCATTTGTCATTATCGGTTCATTCAATTCTGAAAGTGTTGGCACAGGTTTGCCGCGTTGGATGGCACTTGCAGGTTCTATAGGTATCTTATTAAGTGCAGCCTACCTACTTTGGACATTGCAACGGATGTTCTTTGGACAGATTCGTTTAAAAGGCGGTGAATCTTGGAGCAATGCACTGATAGATGTCAATTCGCGCGAGCAGGTGATCTTATTTCCAACGTTAGCGTTGGCCTTATTACTTGGCATTATGCCTGCATTAGTTTTTAACAATTTAAACGCAAGTGTCCTGAATCTTGTAAGCTTTATTCAACAATTTATTTAAATCAGCATGCTCGCATTCAGTCCATATATTAGTTCATTTCTCGATCAGATTATCGTCAGTGTACCGTATTTTAAACCCGAACTGACATTGATCATCACTTTTATTGGTACTATTCTCGCTAGTCTTTTTGCCGACAAGCACTGGAAGCATACGTCTTTTATGCTTACGATCATCGGGTTATTGTTGAGTGGCTGTTACCTTGTTGGACAAGGACTCGCTAAGGTAGAGATGGCTGGCTTTTTTGATATGATCCAGGTTGATGCCTTTGCAACCTCTGCACGATTGATTATCCTGTTGTCGACATTCCTTGTTTGTATTTTTATTCAACAAGGTCATGGTAGATATGGCCGACCGTTAGGAGATCTATATGCTGTTTTACTGACGGCAACGTTGGGACTGAACCTATTGACCATGTCGAGCAACTGGCTGATGATTTTTATAGCCGTTGAAACCGTTTCCATTAGTTCCTATATCATGGTGGGATACTTTTCAGCGACTAAAGTTCAGTCGGAGGCGGCTTTAAAATATGTACTCTTTGGATCGATTTGTGCGGCAGTGATGCTTTACGGTTTGTCTTTACTCTACGGTTTCACGGGGAACTTGAATTTTGATTCCCAGAGCCACATTGCTGGCCTAATGGAAGCCCCAAAGGTCATGATCAGCATTGCGCTATTATTTTTGTTGACAGGCATTGGCTTTAAACTGAGTTTTTTTCCTTTTCATGTCTGGAGTCCAGATGTTTATCAAGGTGCTCCCACAGTAATTACCGCGTACCTGGCTACAGTACCAAAAATTGCAGTCGTCGTCCTATTATCCAAGCTCCTCGCCGCATGGCTTAATGTTTCCTTTTACTTTAGCGATTTCCTAACGTATGTGATTATTGGGGTAGCTATTGCAACCATGCTGATCGGTAATTTAGCGGCTTTACGTCAACAGGATGCCAAACGGATGATGGCCTATTCATCGATTGGACATACAGGTATACTCCTGATGGCTGTATTGATTTATCAGAATAATGAGTCGAATGTATTGTTGTTTTACCTTTCCATATACGCTTTGATGAATATTGCTGTATTTATATTTATTGATGCCTTGGAAGTTAGTCTGGGCAATACATCCATCGATTCCTATCGTGGCTTAGGAAAGCAGTCCCCCCTTTTGTTTACTTCATTTTCAATGGTTTTAATCGCTTTAGTGGGGCTCCCTCCCACTGCGGGATTCGTCGGAAAGCTTTTGGTCTTTTCCAAAGTGTTCGAACAGTATCAAAACTTTCAATCCTTCGGTTTATTGGCATTGCTTATTGTAGGTGCACTGACTTCGGTTATCTCTTTATTTTATTATTTTAAAATACCACTGAACGCATTTTTAAGGGACAATGCCGCATCTTCAACAATAAAAGTCAATGCTGTACTTCTCTTTATTGGCATCCTTTGTACCTTGGCTGTGTTGTGCTTAGGAATCTTTCCGGATCTTTTGCTTTCGGCCTTTTAGAAAAACAGAGGAGCCCCTTTCATTCTTAACAAATCTACGATCCTCATCAATCACGCTATGTGCGGGTTGAATAGTAAGGATAAACTCCATAATATATTTTATATTTCCTCAATAAAAGTATTATATATGGTTGAGGAGAGACCGACAAATTGTTTTTTATGCAAAGCGCAATTAAATTGCATATAAAAAGCAATTTATCTAAGTTTGTACCATGATTAGTGCAATAGCAAATCCAATTTTTCAACGTGCTATCCAGGATTACCACGTATACGACCAGATTGAGCATCCAATCCAAAATCCGTATGACAAACAATCCCTAGAACATCTCCTCTATTTAAAATGCTGGATTGACACCGTACAATGGCATATGGAAGATGTCGTGCGTAATCCCGCTATTGACCCGAAAGAAGGCTTACATTGGAAAAGACGAATTGATGAGTCCAATCAATATCGCACGGATACCGTAGAGTATATTGACAGCTATTTTCTACAAAAGTTTCAAGATATACAGGTTAGGCCTACAGCAACGATCAATACGGAGAGCCCGGCGTGGGCTATTGATAGGCTTTCCATTCTGGCTTTAAAAATCTACCATATGGAACAGGAAACATTACGCGCAGATGCTTCCGAGGCACACATTAATACCTGCCAAGAAAAGCTTAACGTTTTATTGGAACAAAGAAAAGATTTATCTCAAAGTATTGATGAATTGATGGATGCCATAGCATCGGGCGATAAATACATGAAAGTCTATAAACAGATGAAAATGTATAACGATCCTTCATTGAACCCTGTCTTATATTCATCAGGAAAGTAAAAACATGTCCTTACCGCAACGGATCATAGTCACGCGATTTTCAGCTATGGGCGATGTTGCCATGGTTGCCTCAGTATTGAAAGAGTTTTGTATACGCTATCCTGATGTAGAAATCATTATGGTCAGCAGACCATTCTTTTCGCCATTCTTTGATGGAATAAAAAACCTCAGGTTCCATGTGATTGAACCCAAAACCATTCATAAAGGTTTTTGGGGCCTGTTCAGGCTAAAAAAAGAGCTTGCCCAGTATGGTTCAGATGCCGTAGCTGACTTACATTTCAATTTGCGTTCGCGTGTGCTTGATCTTTTTTTTTCCTTATCGGGCGTAAAAGTAAAGCAGCTTGACAAGGGGCGGGAAGAAAAAAAAGCGCTTACCAGGGAAAAAAACAAAATCAAAGTTCCACTGAGGCTAACGGTAGAACGCTATGCAGATGTATTTCGCGCATTAGGTTTTAAATTTGAGCTCAGCCATAAATTTGTTCCTAATTTGCAGGATGTACCCAAAGCTGCTTTTAGTATGTTCGCGAATTTCGATCGAAAAAAAATTGGCATTGCCCCATTTGCACAACATCGTTATAAAATTCTTTCCTTGGTAAAAATGGGGCAGATCATTGATCATTTGACACACCATGGATATGACGTATTGCTTTTTGGAGGTGGTCAAGAAGAGTTTCAAGTCGCCCAAAACTGGACCGAAAGTTTTCCGAATACTTACAATACCATTGGAAAATTTACGTTGAGAGAAGAACTGGATTTAATTTCGAATCTGGATCTGATGGTTAGCATGGACTCTTCAGGACTTCATATGGCCTCGTTAATGGGAGTAAGATGCCTTTCGTTATGGGGAGCAACACACCCTTACGCTGGATTTACGGGCTACGGTCAAGAGTTAGCAGATTGTATCCAAGTCGAACATCCCCATAGACCAAGTTCAGTGTATGGCAACAAGTCCTGCATCTGTGACGGAGTAGAAGCAATTGATTTAATTACACCAGAAATGGTGATTGAACGAATAAGAGCAATAGGATGAAGATAGGGTTAATAACCATTCGATACGGATTGGATATCACCGGTGGAGCCGAATTCCATTGTAGAATGCTAGCTGAACGATTATCAGCAAAACATGACGTGACTGTATTAACCACCAATATCAAGTTTTTAAATAAACCAGAGGAGGATTTCACCCCGGGCCTAGAAATTATACAGGGAATACCTGTGATGAGATTTGTGACCGATAAAAATCCATCTTCCGAAAAGAAAAGTAAAATCGCCCGGAAAATACGCCGATTGATCTATCGCTGGGGATTAGCAAGGCCTGTTTTTTCCTTATTTCCCATTTGGAATTTCAAAATTGATGATGAATCAAAATATTTAGAAGGACATCCATTTTATTCGTCTTCATTACTCAACTATATTAGGGAATTTCAACACGATTTCGACAAATTCATTTTCTTTACTTACGAAAACCCACTAACCATAATGGGATCACTTCGTGTACCAGAGAAGTCTATTCTGATTCCCACTGCACATATGGAGAGTATGTTATTTAGAAGCATCAACACACTTTTATTTTCAAAAGTTAATCATATTGCCTTTAACACAGAAAGTGAAAAAGAAATGTGTTTAGAAATTTTCAGAAATTCGCTTGCAAAAAATACAGTTGTTGGCATAGGAGTCAATCAAATAGATGATTTACCGGCTGCAACAACGATCAGCGCCAAATATCAGATCAAATCACCATACTTACTTTATTGTGGCCGCATTACGCCAGTCAAAATCAACAATTTTATGGCTTATTTTCTGAAATTAAAATCAGAAAAACAGATCGACTTGCAACTTGTACTTACAGGAGAAAATACCATGAATGTTGAGCAAAATCCTGATATCATCTATACTGGTTTTGTAAGCGAGGAAGAAAAAAAAGCGCTAATACAACAAAGCTTTGCCATTATTAATCCGTCACTTGCCGAAAGCTTATCACTATTGACATTAGAAGCGCTCCACTTGGGGAAACCGGTCATTGGTAACAAAAAGTGTGATGTTATGGTCGAACATGAACGCAAAAGTGGAGCTGTTTTTTGTTATGATTCTTTCGACTCCCTAAGTTCAATTATCACATATTTGCAAGATCCAAACACAGATAAGAACATCATTGAGGCAAAAGCAAAAGAATATGTTTCTAAATATTATAATTGGGATTTGGTATTAAGTAAATTTGAAAACATTTTTAAAGAAAACTAAAACCGAGTCAGGCATGATAACAATTGGATTTGATGCTAAACGATATTTTCTCAATCAAACAGGCTTAGGTAATTATAGTAGAGATCTCATCCGTATTCTGGAGCAATACTATCCTCAGCATACTTATCTGAAGTATACGCCAAGATTGGACAATAATGATCTTTCGAAGAAGGCACTTATTGAAGAAAAAATTCGTCTACCCAAAACTACATTTAACCGTGCTTTTCCTGCACTTTGGAGAAGCTTTGGACTCGCATCTGACCTGCTTAATGATGGTGTAGAACTCTTTCATGGCCTTACAGGAGAAATACCAAGAGGCTTAAAAGCCCGTGGAATTAAATCCGTTGTCACGATACATGATTTAATCTTCTTACGCTACCCCGAACTCTATAAACCCATAGATCGTTGGATATACAACAAGAAATTTCAATTAGCTGTTAATCACGCTGATAAAATTATTGCAATTAGTGAACAGACTAAATCGGATATCATCGATTACTACGCAATTCCCGAAGATAAGATTGAGGTCATTTATCAGGGTTGTCATCCGACTTTTAAGGTCCCAAAAAGCGGCGACGAGAAGGAAAAATTAAGGTTAAAATATAATTTACCCAAAGACTTCCTGTTAAGTGTGGGCTCAATTGAAAAACGAAAAAATGTTTTACAAATTGTAAAAGCTATTCAGGATATCGATATTCCATTATTAATAATTGGTAAGAAAACGCCCTATCTTGAGGAGATTAACAGATATATAGTAGCCAACAAATTGGAAAGCAAAGTCATTATAAAACAAGGCTTTACTATTGAAGAACTATCGACCATTTATTCGATGGCATCAATTTTTATATACCCTTCTATCTTTGAAGGCTTTGGTATCCCTATCATCGAAGCCTTATATGCTGGTACTCCTGTCATTACAACCAATTCGGGCGTATTTCCAGAAGCTGGTGGACCATCGTCTTGTTATGTCGACCCTTCAAATGTAGACGAAATAAATCTAGCGATCAAACGTATTCTGAGCGACTCCCAAACCAGTGCAAGGATGATTTCACAAGGACGTCACTATGTGCAAAAATTTAATGATGAAAAAATTGCATCAGAACTCATAAACTGTTATCAGTCCTTATTGTAATTTAGGCTGAACGGTATGCGTAAAATATTTATCCAAGACTTTTAATGCGATTATATCCTCTATTTTTTTATTTTTAAACTGAGCAATATATTCGTGTGCATTTTTTACGATCCTCCTAGCCGCATGATCATCTGCCATAAAATACCGTAATTTTTCCTCCAAATCAGAATAATCATCTTTAATACAAATAAAATGAACATCTGGAATTAGGCGTCCTTCCATAAACCAAGTCTCATATTTCGGCATAGGCATGACCGCAATAGAATTAGAGGACATAATCCACTTCAAATTTGTCGCAACATCGTTTCCCTCAAGCGCCAAAATAAATTTATAATCAAGGTGCCCGGCGATGGATAAATAATCCTTATCGGAAGATCGATTAGCCTTTTTGATATTGCACAATGGATGATCATAATACAATTGGTAGAATCGACTTCGATGAATCTGTCCAAAACCGCTCCTTCCGACCAACATATCTATTTTTTTATCAAAAGACACGTCATCCTGAAGAAAATTAAAATGTCTTGCTTTATCCAAATTTAAGACTACTGCATTGCTATTATTACCATGAATAGGTCGGCTCTTGAGTAAAGTCGGATGTGAGGGAATATGAATGATATCACCGGGCAAAATACTGAACCGCAACTTGGGGTTAAAAAACCTTAAATATTCCTTACTGTCGAAATAATAAACGCGTATGCGTTCTGGTACGCGATATTTGCCTATTTCAACGGCGTCCTGATCTAAAGTCTCAAGCCGTTCCAACTTATTGTAATAATTTACCCTATCATCAATATATTTGGCATTTTTGCGATAATAAGTGCTATCTAAACGCTTTGTCAGTTGGGCTTGAAAAAGACTATCAGGAACTAGCTCCCTAAGAATTGCTTTAATATAATAGTAAATCTTATTATTTTTATTTCGCAAAAAGATTCTTTTGAAATTCATCGATGTGCAATGCTTTTTCCTCAAAAATAAGTAAAAATAACTCTCCCTTAAAATAAATAAGCCTAAAAGTCTGTATCAGGTTTTACAACAGGAATACGCAGTTGTAGTTTCTTCCAATGGTTAGATTTGTCTTTATAAATCATGAGTTTACCTAATTTATACTTAAATTTCAGTAATCCTTTATAATCATCTTCAATGCAGCGATACGCTACATTCGGATTTTCTTTCAAAACCTCATTAATCGCTAATGTATAAACTGTTGGTCCTGTCATCGCATGTACATCATGTGGAAATCGATTCTGTTCAATATTATCCACAATCAGCTCCATCGTTCTTTTTAAAAAAGGATGTCCTTTATCAAAGATAAGTGCCCATTGTGCATACAGGCTCCTATTGTTCTCATGCGTTATTACCGCAACGTCATCGCTATTTAGATATTTATCGATAGAGACTAACAAATCACTATCTAAATCTATATAAATACCACCATATATATATAAAACAGCATAGCGAAAAAAATCTGCTTTGGCGGCCCCTATCTGAAGACGATGATAAGCTTTATTAATGCGCTCATCAAAATGTTCAGCAAAGAAGTCACTCACCCGTTGATCATCATAGAACTCATACGAATAATCCTTATTCTTTTTTAAAAATGAGCGAATATAGAGCTTCGTAAGCCAAGGAATCTTATTATCCTTAAATGTTTGAAATATATTTTTTGGAATTCCCATGATAATGAATAACTATAGGAAACTAGAAAGTCCGTCAGCACAGGATGTCAGCTTTTCTAATTTTGTCTTTTCTAATAAATGATCGTTTTGTGGTAGTGCTTTTCTAGACGCCTCCTTATGATATAAATGATACCCAATTGCAGCAAACTTGATTAGTTGCCCTTTGAGTCCATAATTGAATAAACGTTCCACAAATTCACTGTCTTCTCGGCCCCAGCCTTCAAAAAGATTATTAAAACCATTCACTGCACGAACATCGCGCATGTAGAAGGACATATTACATGAGCGTACTTTGCTTCTTTTATGTGCTAGGTTTTTCGCAGTCCATCGTGCTAAAAGAAGATTACGAAAACTACTTATTCTCTTTTCAAACCGACCAGATTCGAATCCCGCCTGAAACATATTCGGATACCTTAGTTGATTCGACTCAGTTAACAATTTAGATGTTAATGCTTGATTTAGTAAGACCCTTCCACCTTGAATAAAATGTCCTACTTTGGCGAGTTTTAGATGGTCTTCAATAAAATTTGGTGCCATAAGAATGTCACCGTCAACGAGTATAACATAGGGTGATTTCACTTGGGCTATCGCTTGATTTCGAATACGTGCGACGCGAAAACCACAATCTTCCTGCCATACATTGGAGATTGGAATTTCAGAAATCTGCTCATAACGATGGACCAGCTGTCTTGTTCTATCATCAGAACCGTCATCTGCAACAATAATTTGACTCGGCAAAACTGTTTGATTTAATGCAGACAATAGCACCAATTCCAATGCATCGGGCCTATTATACGTTGTAATAATTATCGAAGTTTCCAAAAAATAGCTGTAAAATCGTAAGTGCTAATCAGATGATTTCAGATATTTATCAATACCGTTATCACAATAGGTCAAATTTAGCTTTTTTGTTTTTGCAAACAAACAATTGTTGTTACCTAAATTCTCTTTTGCATTTATCGCATGCCAGATATGAAACACAATGCCGCCGAATTTTAAGAAGCGTTTTTTTACGTTGACATTTAAGAGTCTAGCGACAAATTCTTTATCTTCCGGTCCCCAGCCTTTAAAGTCTTCATTGTAACCATTCACACGAATGGCATCTTCTTTCCAATACGCCATATTGGCCCCATGAATCTCCCAACGTTCGTTGCCTTTATTTTTATAATTAAATTCAAAATATTTCCATAATAACTGAAAACGAAAAGCACTGAATAAGTTCGAGACTCCTTTATCGAACCTATTTACCTTTGTATCACGCTTAGTCAATTTTTTCTCAGAAAACTCCCGATCAAGGTAGATACGGCTGGCACGTACCACAGATCCTTTTCGAGCAAATTTTCGATGATCCCTAATAAAATAGGGATGCAAAATTAAATCACCATCAATTTGAACAATATAGTCGGATGAGGCTTTAGCGATGGCCTTATTTCTGATTTTCGCCAATTGGAAGCCCTCGTCTTCATGCCATATATGAATAAAAGGAATATTAAACTTATTTTTATATTCTGCTACAACTCGTTCTGTCTCCTTTCCAGACCCATCATCAGCAATAAGTATTTCATCAGGAAGAACCTTTTGATGCAATACACTTTCCAAGCATAATGCCAACGCCTCCGGCCAATTATAAGTAGATATTATTAAAGAGATTTTCATTTATTCATACATTGTTAAACACAGCATCCAGGACCTCATACTCCTTCTTCACCGTATGATTATTTCTCATATATTCAATGGCTTGATTCGATTTTCTCTTATGAAATTGATCGTCCTGAAGCAATTCTGTTATATTAGAAGCAAAGGCCTGTTCATCCAGTGATATAAGACATCCATTATCTGATTTATTAAACAATCCATCGACACCACGTTGATTTGTTACAACGGGAATGCCAAAAGATAATGCTTCCAAAACCTTTATTTTGATTCCTGTTCCTGAAAGCATTGGACAGATAGCAACTTTAGCTTGTTCATAATAGCCTGCAAGCTCATCCACTAATCCATGTTTTATTACATTTTTCAATGTGGGAATATGCACACAAATCTTGCCAATAACATGCAGTTCAACATTCGTAAGTAGTGGAAATACCTTTTCTAAAAACCACTTCATACTTGACACATTGTGCGGATTGTCACTTGCTACATAAATTAAGTCAATCGTTTTTTCGCACTCCCGAATAACAGGCAATGGCATTGAAACTGGGATTAATCGTACAAATTTATCAGCAAACTGTTCAAAAATATATTTTTCCTCAATTGAAAATGTCCATATCTCGTTAAAAGAAGCCATGGTAGACAACTCAGCTCCAAACATTTTACCTAACTGACGCATTGAAAAATGTTCCTTTTCCTTTGTCTTATTTTGCAGTGTCAGAAAATCATGCGAATCTAAAATTGTATAAGGCCCTATCAAATTCTTTACCAAACTTCCAAATTCAACATAGCTAATAATAATATAATCGTATCTATGAGCGCTTAAAACCTTTTCAAATCTTCTTTGAAAGGACGGCGAAACACGATCAACCAAATTTGAGTGAAATATATTTTTTATCTCCTTTTGCAATTTGTCACCAAAGAAATAACTAATTCTATTTTTTTTGGAAGATTTAAAAGGTAAAATAATCAGGTTAATATTGGGAAATTCGGAATGAAAAATAGATTCATCTCTTGGTCCCCAATTAATTGAGGATACAAAATCAATTTCAAAATTTACACTTATCGTATTAAAATAAGTTAACAACTGCTTACACCTAGTCAAATTGCCTGCTTTCGAACTGTTAGGATTTTCAGGCATAAAATATAATATTCTCTTTTTCTTTATTGTTTGCATTTATTCTTTTGAATAGATAAAAAGCACTGATTACTTTTATAATAAATAATACGAATTATTTAAAGGGAATGCCACATTCCCTTTGAGTTTTTCTAGTTTGAAGGATTAATACCCTATAAATAAATCATTCATAATGCAATTTATCCATAAATACGATGGGGGCATCAAATCTAATCATTTCTCTCCTTCGTCTCAACATTCTTTATGACGATCCGGACTAAATTTAACCACCCTTTAGTCATATTTTCAAAACTGTACGCCTTTATTGCCAAATTGCTTTGAACGCCAAACCTCGAACGTAGTGAAGGGTTCATAATCAATTGTTCGAGATACAGCGCCATCTCCTGCTCATCCAATGCTAAAAAACCATTTTGATTGTGTTTGATCAATTCATTTACCCCGGAACAAGTTGAAAAGCCGATACTAGGCAGGCCTACTGACATGGCTTCTGCCAAGGCCAATCCAAACCCCTCATATTTGCTGGGGAAAATAAAAATGTCAGCATCTCGCATCTTTATCAAAGGATCTTCGCTAAATCCACGAAGAAAAACCCGTTCAGATAATCCAAGATCGCGAATTTGATTATTCAATCGATCAAAGTCTGGACCTATCCCCCAAAACTCCAAATCCCATTTGGGATATTTGTTTGCCAACTCAGCAAAAATTGCAATAGCAAGATGTTGCTGCTTGCATTCGGTATCCAAACGCCCAACATGGATAATCTTATATCTTTCCTTGATACAGTCATGCATCACTAAATCATGGGGATCTACCTGCTGAATTGGATTGGCAATAACGACGCATTGTCCAGAAAAATTCGACGGTAGGAAATCCCGATAGCTATCAAATAAGATCTGAATACCATTCAGATGATCGAAACTAGCCGTTAACAAATCAACCATATATGCTTCTCTCCCGCCTAGGACATTGGTATAGTCGTAATCAGGTCTTCCATTGACAGAATCTATAATGGGGATTGACAGTGTATTTCCATAAGTGATCTCCAGAAGTGAGCCAATGGACATTGTAATAATCAAGTCCGGCTTTAGCCCGTCGATATAATCTTTCCATAAAATCGCCCGCTTTCGTAAGTTATATTGATATAATTTAGCTTCTCCCCCCATCCGTTGCTTCAATAGGCGGTTATACCACTTGGTATATTTTTTGAGAGCCTTGTATTTCAACCATAAAAATGGATTCGGCCCCTTATAGTTATATATAGGAAGCTCGAGCATCTGCTCCAAACTAGCGTCAAAGATATTCGTCACTTTCACCGACTTATGCAGCGGAAAAACTGGGGAGCCTTTTATATTCTCATTGGTTGCAATCTCAACTTCATACCCATTTGTACTTAGTATATTCGCTAGCGTAGAACATATTTTTTCCGTTCCTCCTATTCCATTTAAAAAATATAAATGTTGTATTAGCAAAATCTTCATACGTCGAGATACTTATTTCTGATCTTTTGACGGACTTTTCTTCTTAAACCAGCAACTGGAATAAACCTTACCCAAAATAAGCCCCTCCTTAATTGTTCAGCTCTCTTTTTACAATAACCTGCGTAAAATTCATCAAAATCCCTGTGATCTCGAGCTTCTAAAAAATAGCTAAAAGGCACCGTTAATATTTCTTTATCTATTTTGGTAAGGTGTGGGCTTACATATTCTTGCATAAAATTTTGCAATAACTTAAATAGCTCTTCCTTCTCTAGATCATTAAATGCCATTTTTAAATAACGAAACTCAAAAGGTTCATGTTCTACAAATAGAGCTAGTTTTAAGCCTTTTGAAGCGAAGAGGTCATGTTCCTTATAAAACACCTTCAATAGTTCTAACCATATTGGGATCTGTTTCAATAAGCGATTGGTCTGTCGATTAATTTGCGTATGATTTTGATTCTCGTGCTGTCTATAAAAATACACTGCCGCCGGATTGAATCCGATCTTATCGGTCATCAAAAAAAGACGATGCGAAAACAACCCATCCTCACAGGGTTGGATTCCTTCTGGAAAACGAATATCGGGATATGTGTCCAGTAAGGTCTTTTTGATCAGCAATCCGCAGGTCGGTACGGCAGCCAAACGTGGAGCCCGGGAACAATAGGGTTCCCCTAAAACCACGAGATCCAGTTTTTTTTGAGTTGCAAGTTGTAAAGATTCCAATAAAAATGCCGAATCAATGGTATCATCGGAATCCAAAAAATAGACATAGTCTCCTACTGCGTGACTTAAACCATTATTTCTCGCTACGGAAACGCCAGCATTTTCCTGATCGAAAAAGTAAATTCTCGGATCTAAAGAAGCATACTTTTGACATATTGCAGCAGACGAGTCCGTACTGCCATCATTGACAAGAATAATTTCGAAATCCTGTAATTCCTGCTTAAGTACGCTTTGAATGGTCTCATCCAAATATTTTTCGACATTGTACACCGGTATTACCACCGACACAGCAACGCGAGAAGTCCGCTCCGTAATACCACTTTTTCCCATCATTGACATTTAATATACAAAAATAGTAACAGTAATGATATATTAAATATTGTCATTTTAACGATTGCTCGATTTTATCTTTGTTTAACGTAAATTCCCGATAACGGAATTCCCCAGATTTATTGCCAATCAAAGCCCCCATCTTAATCAACGACTCGTTGCTTCCCATTGGAAAAATGGAACTTCTATAGGCATTATTTTTCAACAGTGGCTTTGGTAATACCTTGAAATTCAAACCATCTTTCGAATAAGCAACATATAATAACTCTGCTGTATATTTTTTCACTTCACCAACAGCTATACATAAAAAATAATATCCATCAGCATATGTTGCCTGGATATGCCATGGAGAATTTCCATTTCCGACTCTCAACCACGGTTTATTAAGAAAATTGACGATTTTGCTTTCCCGAAAACCTGTAAAATTAATTCCATCTCCGGAAGTTCTACGAATAACATAAGACGGATCCTTACCCTTAAAACTCTTGGGACCGAGATTCAGCTCAATTTCATAACTTAAAAATTCACTTCCGTCATGGATAAAGGAAGGAGATAACAGGTGATCATCTTTGGGAGTAAAGGGTGGATTACTTGTAAAAGCAATATTCAAATTCGACCACTTTATACCATCTGTTGACGTTTGCTGTACGATAGTTCGATGTGCATTTTGCTTTAATCGGTCAAAATTGCTATTACTTAAAACGCATTTACCTTTCAATGACTGCGCAGTGATAAAACTGCCTCTATAATAAAGATAGAACTGATTATTCAAGTATACCCAATCGACATCCGACCAAAATCCCTGGATCGGATCAACCTTGTTTTCACCAAAACTTTCTGTCGGAAATGGGGCATTCATGATTGGATTGGTTAGGCCGGATGGATTTACCCAGTCAAGACCGTCATTTGATACAACAACACTTGGGTTTTCAAATTTCTTTGAATTCTGATTGGTCCCAACTGCTCCAAAATAAGGCGTGAAAACCATCCAATATTTGTAACCATTTAATTTGTTTGGGAAATAAAGAACATCTGGATGACAATAACTAGCGTTTGCGCCAGAGATATCGATAAAATCGACAGCATTTTTTAGCCCTTTAAAATTAGCATCAGCGACGGTATGGATATTGACAATCCCCTCATCATTGTCAAAAACAACCGAATCAATGGGATCAACAGTCCAAATCGGAGTTTCAACATCTTGCGCAAAAAAATCCGCTGTACGGTTGCAGGCCAAAAGGAAAATACTTCCAAATAGAAGTATCCAAAAATTACGATTCATAAATAAAAATTAAACGATAGAAACAAGAGAATGCTACTAGGCCAATAATGTTTTTCAATAAATAAAATAAGCAGACAACATACAAATGTATTTTTTTCGTTGCAAAATTAACATATTTTTATCAAAAAAAAACAACTACTTCCCTTTTGAAACTGATGAAATGAGAACACTCCGAAATCATTTTAAAAACTTATATTCCAAGACATTCACTTCGCCATTAGCAATCTAATTTACATCAAAGGTCTTTATTCTCGACAAGACACTCAACACATCCATGGAGGAAAGTAAACTGTTCACTAACTGCATACTTTTAAAAACTTCCTGTATTATTATTTGTACTCTTATTCACGCCTGCAATTGCACCGACACAATGAACCGCGGCAACGAGCGTTAATATTTATACGAAAAAAGAATCAAAAAATTCAATCATGGACAACAATAAAAAACTTTATATCATCCGACATGCCAAAGCCGAAACCATTCCGGGAATAAATGATTTTGATCGAGCACTTACCTCAGACGGAATACAGCAAGCAAAACAAGTGGCTGCTAAAATTGCAGTTAAATTGACTCTGGGCGAAAACGCTATGGTAATCAGTTCCCCTGCAAATCGTGCGCTCCAAACAACACGTGTTTTTTTAGAGGTAATGGGTTCATCTTCTTTTGACATTAAAATTGAAGAAACGATATATGAATGCACATTCAAACATATGCTATCTATTATCAATACAATTCCCGATCATATCGACCATGTATTGCTCTTTGGACACAATCCCACTTTGACCGATTTGGTCGAATACTTAACCCGAAAATCAGCCTATTTACGGACATCATCCTGCGCAGAAATAAAACTCGATACCGGTTTTACCTTTCAGATGCTCAGTGGCAATTGTGCCGATCTTGTGCAAATAATTGATTAATCATTCGAAAAAAATTATATGCATGATCTGATAAAAAATGAACTTGAATACAAGTTATCATAAGAAATTACAGTAGAGGCATTCATTTGCTGACATCAGGAGGAACGCTATGTAGATTGATCTAGTCGTTACAGAGCCCAAATATTAAAAAACATATTTAAGCCTCCATCATGGAGGCTTTTCACTATCTTCGTCTTATGGCGAATCAATTGCAATTTGAAAATTCACCGTACCTTAAACAGCATGCACACAATCCGGTAGATTGGATGCCCTGGGGGCCGGAAGCTTTAAAAAAAGCAAAAGACGAAAATAAACTGATAATCGTAAGCATTGGCTACTCCGCTTGCCATTGGTGTCATGTGATGGAGCGCGAAAGTTTTGAAAACTCTGCCATCGCCCAGACCATGAATAAATTCTTTGTCTCGATCAAAATCGATCGTGAAGAACGCCCCGACATTGACCAAGTTTATATGTTAGCTGTCCAATTGATGACGAATGCGGGCGGATGGCCTTTGAACTGTATCTGTTTACCAGATGGTCGCCCAATTTATGGCGGCACCTATTTTAAACCGCACGACTGGCAGAACATCCTGTTACAAATTGCTCAAATGTGGGAAGAGAAACCCGAAGTCGCGTTCGAGTATGCCGAAAAGTTAAACAACGGTATTCAACGGGCTGAAAAACTACCTATCCACTCCATTCCAGATCAGTATAGCAGGGAAGACTTACTTGAAATTGTAACACCATGGACCGAAACTTTCGATAAAAAAGAAGGCGGTTATCAAAAAGCACCAAAATTTCCGCTACCAAACAATTGGCTGTTTTTTCTAAAATATGGGGTGCTCTCAGATGATAAAGAGATCTTGAACCACGTGCATTTTACATTGAAAAAAATCGGATCTGGCGGTATATATGACCAGATTGGCGGTGGCTTTGCACGGTACTCAGTCGATCACTACTGGCATATCCCCCATTTTGAAAAAATGCTCTATGACAACGGGCAATTGCTATCCTTATATGCGGAAGCTTATCAGCAAAACCGCGATCCATTCTATAAACGAATTATCGAAGAAACGATTGCTTGGGCCGAACGGGAGATGCTTGCCTCCAATCATGGTTTCTACAGCGCTCTTGATGCCGACAGTGATGGTGTTGAAGGAAAATACTATGCATTCTCCAAAGCTGAATTTGATAGCGTACTGGGCAAAGACGCTGGCTTATTTAGTCAATACTTTAATATTACAGAATCGGGCAACTGGGAGGAAGAGCAAACGAATATTCCTATTTGCGCCATAAATGCAGATCAGTTAGCTGCAAAGGTCAATATGTCAGCTGACGAATGGGCAGAGTTTCTAAAAGATTCAAAGAAAAAATTATACGACTTCCGCGAAAAAAGAGTACGCCCGGGACTGGACCATAAACAATTGACTTCTTGGAATGCCCTATTCTTAAAAGGACTCGTAGATGCCTACACCAGTCTGGACAACATACATTTTCTGGAACTAGCTTTGAATAATGCACAATTTATATGTAATGAACTTATCCAAAACAATGGGCAATTATTGCATCAGCCAAAAGATAAAAATAGAGCGATTGCAGGCTTCCTCGATGATTATGCATTCACGGTTGAAGCGTTCATAGTATTGTATGAGGCTACATTTGACTTCAATTGGTTAACCAAAGCAAGACAGCTTGCTGACAAAGCTATTGTCTTATTTTACGATGGATCGCAAAAAACTTTTTATTATACATCGTCGGAAGCGGAGCAACTCATCGCGCGAAAAAGCGAAATCATGGATAATGTAATCCCATCTTCTTTATCAACCATGACCCGTCAACTGAAACGTCTAGGTCTGCTTTTTGATGATGAAAATTATATCGCCATATCAGACCAATTGTTGGCGAATGTATTCCCTCAAATCAAGACTTATGGTTCAGCCTATTCAAATTGGGCAATATTATTGCTAGAAGAAAGGTATGGAATCAATGAAATTGCATTGACGGGTAATAAAGCGATGGCTTTTAAACATGAGCTCGATCAATATTATATTCCAAACAAAATTGTTCTTGGCGGTACAGAAGAAAATCTTCCACTTCTAAAACATAGGGTTGGAAAGGAGACAAAAGCTTATCTTTGTAAAAATAGGACCTGCAGTCTGCCTCAGGATTCAATAAAAGCGTTAATAAATTATATTTAATAAACGGTAGCCTCGGCTTCCAAAAATCAAAATCAGATGGCTATAAAAGCAAACGACGTCGTAGCATTGACGTACAGACTTCACACAGTAGAAAACGGTGAAAAAGTTTTCGTTGAAGAAACAACTGCAGAACAACCTTTAGATTTCTTATATGGTGTAGGTATGATGTTGCCTAAATTTGAAGAAAACATCGCAGATTTAAACATTGGTGATAAAATTTCATTTGAATTGGCACCTGATGATGCTTACGGTCAAAAAGACGAAAGAGCATTCGCACAGTTACCAGTAGATATGTTCAAAGAAACAGGATTACCTCCAGTGGGAGAAGTATTACCTTTGCAAGACAACCAAGGAAACCAATTCCGCGCTGTGGTAGCTGAAGTTACTCCAGAAATTGTTGTTGCTGACTTAAACCACCCAATGGCTGGTAAAACATTAAATTTCGATATCGAAATCTTAACTGTACGTCCTGCTACTGAAGAAGAATTGTCTCATGGACACTCACATGGTGTAGACGGTACACAAGGTCACTAATCGTGGCCTTGATAAATGCATAAAATAGGGCGCCAAAATGGCGCCCTATTTTATTTATAACTTTTTAAAAAATTATCCTGTCTTCAAACACACTCGATATGTTGACATTTGCGGAAAAAGTAGTTTTATTTAATAAACAACTTCATTATAAGGGAAACCTACCTTCAGGGTTCAATGTCATTAATCCCTACCTCGATAATCCCGAGACATTGGTGGTGATGGAACAGTTTTACAAAAAATTTTACCAGGATAACTTACAAAGAAAATTAATTATAGGCATTAATCCGAGCAGACATGGCGCAGGAGTAACGGGTGTTCCTTTTACCGACACGAAAAGATTAGCTAGCGCATGTGGAATAAAAATGCATTCAGCACATACCCATGAAATATCCTCTGTTTTCATGTATGATATGATCGAAGCCTATGGAGGACCAAGTATTTTCTACAAACAGTTTTATATCAATTCACCTTTTCCACTGGCAATTGTCCGTGAGACAAATCCCAACAACTGGATCAATGCAAACTACTATGACGATAAGCAGCTTTTTGAAATGGTGAAGCCATTTATGGTTGAATCCCTAAAACAACATATCGCTATGGGGCTCGAAACAGAGGAAGTATTTGTCCTTGGAAAGAAAAACGCAACCTTCCTCGCAAAAATCAACAAAGAAGAGAAATTATTTGGAGAGATGATTATTCTGGATCATCCCCGCTATATCCAACAATATAAATCAAAGGACAAACAACACTATATTGACAATTATATCCGATTATTAAGTGGACTATAAAATATGGATAAACATGTTAATTAACTGATAAACAAAATCTGTTGTGTTAATAAGTAGTATCAGCTTTTAAGAAGATATTTGCTTTTATATAATCTCCATTGTAAATTCATATCAATAGGTAACCTATATACTGTTTTACCGTTATTATTTTTAATCAGAGAGTCCGTGTTCTATACGCTATTTCATTCTCCTTCGACAATTATTCGAGGCCTCTTCGGGCCTTATTCGTACTTGCTAGCACATAAGAGTGTTTTCCAACAGCCTTGCTACCGCCTTATCTCCGAGTCTAACTCGGACTCACCACGGACACATGTCGCGCTCACCACAGATTCATCTCGACTAGGGGGTGGAGTGGTATCGAAGCAGATACGATGCTGCATCGAACCTCCATTGAAGCAGCAGTTTTAAACCCATACCAAATTCGAAAAAGATCCTTACCCGCGTCACTGATAAAAATAGCCAATGCAATTTTCATAATAGGCTTTTACTAGCTATTATGAATTTAATAATTGTTGGCAAAAGCCAATTTCAAATCTCCCAAAAATAAACAATTATTTGGCTTTCAGTATTTTAATTTGCAAATTCAAAATATGGCTATACTAGAGAACGGAAATCTAAAAGGCTTGGTTGGAAACCTTGTCTTTCGAAAATCAAATGAAAAAACTATTGTGCAGACTGCCCCAGGGCGTAAAACAAAACAAACGAAGGGCACAAAATCAGCTGCTACAGATTTTGGTCATGCGAGTACTGCAGGATCCCGCATACGACATGTAATGGGAGAAGTTCACCTCAAATTGCATGATAGCAATATGCACAATTGCCTCATCAATCAGTTGAAAAGAGTCACCCGCCCAAATAGAGCGCCTCTGGGTGAAAAGACGATTCGAGGCGGAAAGATCGATCGGATAGTAAACTTTCAATTCAACGACAAATGCCATATGCATGACTACATGCATTTTGATCCAGAAATAAAATTGTTGGATAAAAAACAAATTGCCATAAAGTTCCCAAAATTTGACATGCAAAACGATATTCATCGTCCAAAACACTGTAATCTCATGAAGATAAATCTGATGATTGTCGTATTTAATTTCGAAAAACAGATCTATGTCCGTAGCCACAAACACCAAATTCCGTTGAGCTTACAGGCAGATCCTAGAACTGTTGAATTGGAAGAATTACGATTTGATGTGAACGATCGAGATGCTGAGACCGTACTTATTGGAATGAATATCGAATACTATGAAAGATTTCGCGAAGATTATGCCCTGCTAAATAGTAAAGATCTGCATCCTGCGGCAATTGTCGGTGCATTTATTATTGAATTTTAAAAGCAAAATATAGACATAGGCACTATAGAGAAAGAAATACCTTAATTGTTTATTATTGATATCACCAAAGAGGCGATTCGATTAAACACGCTATTACAATTTCTCAATCTCCTCAATTGACAATCCTATAATATCAGCTATGACCTTGGAATCAAAACCGCTCTTCAACATCTTTAAGGCTGAGATTCGCTTCTCAGCTTCAGCCTTCGCTCGTTCCTCTTGCCGACCTTTTTCTATTCCCTTTTCCATGCCTTTTTTAATGCCTTTTTCCATGCCTATACGTTCCGCTGTAAGGCGAATGCTTTCCGCATCTCTTTTATCCTTAAGGCTCAATTCATATGCTTTCATATCTTCTGAATTTAGATTTGACACCTCTCCTATGTCAAAGATAAGACCAAAGACACGCTTATCCAAAAATTTCGGTATTTCATTGAGTTTAGACATATCTTTGAAAAGATAAAGCCACATGTCCATAAAACTTTTTATCTCAACCTCCTCTTTGCGAAAATTAGGCAAACAAAGAAGTTTAAAGCCTAACTTATCGTAAAACTGTTCACCTTTCTCACGATCACAAAGTACCACATCATAATAGTATCGATCATTATCAATGTTATCCAATGCAAAATTAAGAATACCAATGAAATAAACTTCTGGTAACTCATAGGTATTTCCGCTATGTCCGCGTGGAACTAATGTATGTATAAGACGCGAGCTGTAATAAACCATACGATCACGGAAAAAATCTTGGGGAAGTTGTTGCATTTCGATAATGAAATGACTATTGTCATCACTGGTACAATAGAGGTCAAAAATGACTTTACGATTGTGTTCCTGTTCACCACTACGCTCTGTGGGACGATATTCCAGATCGCGAATAACTTTTTCCCCAGCAAATAGGCCGTTAAAGGAAATGGATCAGATTTTCTTTACCACTTCTTGGGCCAAAGTACAGTTTCATGCCAAAATCGGTACACATATCCACATATTTGCCCAATGAAAGGCGACTATGCAGGCTTCTAGCAACTTCAATAGATGCTCATAAGTTTTTAGCGGAGTATCATCTACGGTCCATTCATATAAACTTTCATTTCTCGCTATACATTCTTTGTAATCATCAAAAAGATTCAGCCAAGACGATAAATCCATTTGCAAAAAAAAATTCTGAAAGGCACCGTGAAGTTTTGCACCTCTTCTCGGTTTAACTGGGTAAAGTTATAATCGAAATGTGCCAAATGATGATTGAGCTTTTCGTCATCCTGATGCCGATATTTTTTCAAACAGCGATAAGGGTTTTTTAGCCATTTAATATCTATCCATTCTTCTTCATAGTTCAACCGCTTTTTATGGTGTAAAAAATAGTGACATCCCTTAACGAGCAGAATAAGTTTATCTAAAGTCGTCGTTAATTGACGCTGCTCTTCATCCGTTTTTTGAGATCTGGATGTTAGTTCTTGGAATAAATTCCATAGTCTTTCGCGAAACGACTCAAAGCTTTCAAACTCAAAAGCCTCTACTATTCCGCCCTCTAAGAAGAACCACTGGGGCTCTAATTCACATTCCGGATTTTTGAGATATAAATTGTCCATAATATTACATTTTATTTTCTACCTTATCAGCGATATTGATTTGTTTTAGTGTTTCCGCTTAGCCTTTAGTTAACCAAACATTTGATTGATCTGCTTTTTGGAATACATAGGCAGTCCATATTCGCAAGCAAGAAAAAATTTATTAGCAGCCTCCGTTGTTTAGCAGTAGCTGAGTTATGATGGGAATAGCTTAACATCCACATAAAGTCGTTTAACAGTTTTTCTACCTTAACATCGAGTATCGCACATAACATTCTGAGATTACTTGGAATATCCACTTTGACCACTCTTTCCTTCGAACCATACATTTCGTCGATTTCGGCATACTTATGATACATGTCTACCGTTACCTTTCTTCTTCATATCAAGTCTATTTTGATTTGCACAAATAAACACATCTCTATCTACGTACCGAACCAAAACCACTTGTAAAATACCTAGCATAGTTTGTATCACACTAGGATTTCTTGTTTTGTACCATCTAAAGATATTTCGTATCTTAAACACTTAATATTTGCTAACTTTGGATTTATGAGTACAACCAGCGCAACAAACCATATAGGAAGAAAAATCTGTCGTATCCGCGAACTTAGGGGAATGAAACAAGAGGCTTTAGCATTCGAATTGGGTGTAAGCCAACAAGCTGTATCCAATATGGAGCGTAGTCCTGAGATAGAAGTAAGTCTATTGGCTCAGGTAGCGGAAGCATTAGGTGTTACGCCTGAAGCCATTGAGAATTTTGATGAAGAAGCAGTGTTTAATATTATAAATAACACTTTTACAAGCCACGACACATCTACACTAAATGCAATAAATATACATCCGAACTTTAATCCGCTTGATAAACTCATCGAAGCATATGAAGAAAATAAAAGGCTCTACGAACGCCTTTTAGAAGCCGAAAAAGCTAAGGTGGAGTATTTAGAAAGGCTGCTAAAGAATAAATAATCCATTATCTAAAGCGATTTGATATGGAATGTTATCAGACGGAATTAATGATATAAATCCACGAAGTTTATGAAAAGCGGAGAATAAGCAGTTTATTCTCCGCTTTTTTGCGATAAATAACCCACATATTTACCGCATATACTTTAGAGATCGATGAAAATTAATTGCTAAACAATTTCAGCCTGATTAAAAAGTTTAGAAATAAATATTATTTCAGACTCTCCAATCTACTATAGACCATTGCCTTAAAAGTTCGTTGATGGCTCGACCACGCGTCTGGCTTGAACAATATCTTAATGACATCGCTTTCATAATTATCGGTTATCTTGAGAATCAGTTGTTCAAGTGCGGATGGATCCGTACGATAATCAATCTGTACATTAGCTGCGATAGCACGCAAGAATCTTAGCTTATCGTGGGCATAAAGATATTTCCAAAATTTCAGCAGTACAGAAGGACGAACACGATAATCTATCACCTCAAGCATTTTTTTATAATTCTTTTCATATTCCAATATCCTGAAATACAGCTCATCATACCCTGCATATTCCATATTATTGCGAAGCATACTCAATGTCCTCGTCCTAAATTTCTTATTGAGCTTCTCATCGTTGGAATGATCCATGATAAAAACGTAATCAACAATATTAGGAGCACTTGAAAATTTTTCCATTTTAATAGAGGCAAGCTTGCTAAAATCTCCACTATTCGCGTATATGTCCTCTAAAATCTCCAAAAAAGGATCATTATAAGTTGAATTTACATTGCCAGCGATCACCCTGTTGCAATAATCAATCGCTTTGTTGGGATCATGACCTCTTATTGCTTCTATTAATTTCAAATTATACTTAGCTTCCCATTGGCGGGGTACAAAATAATCAGCACTGTCGTCAAACATATTATTCTCAAGCAATACATCTAAAAAGAAGCTATCAACCGCTACGGACATGTGATAGCGCCCTTCTAACAGGGAGATGATCAGATCTTTTATTTTGTCGGCCAGTAAACGTTTCCGTTCTATGGAAGAACTTTCATAGATCTGTATAAACAACTCCAACATACCCCCCTGTGCGTTTTCCGCCGCCCACATTTTATCCCAATACGCATTGGTCAATGCGACCCACTGTATGTCAGAATCAACATGAGCAATGATTCCAGCAATTTTCAAATTTCCGGTTTCAATAAACTTTCTAAAACGCGTACCGGTATAGAAAACGCTATATTCAAGATCTAAAACAGTATTGTAGACTGCCGACAACAGATGGATGATCTTTTCATTTCCTATATTCAAGGCTAAATACTCCCAAAAAGGCTCAAGTGCCTTTTCCCATAATTGTACTATTTTTTTAACTTCTGACGCTTCTATCTTCTTCCGCTTGCCTACTACTGAAACAACAGTATCTTTTAAAATCTTAGCGACATCTGTCTCTTTATATTCCTGCTTATTTTTCCCGAATTTCATCAGAAACTGTAATTCAATATCTTTATTGGATTTGAAAAGCTCCAACAGCCAGGAGGCTAACACTTCCTGTTCTAACATGAGTAGTAGTTGTTCACTTTCCTTCACCTTCTTTCCCTTGGCTGGCTTACTGCTTTTTTTCGTAGCTGAAGGGCTCTCCTTTTCTGACGAGAGCATCAGAAGTATGGCGATCTGATGTATACAATAACTATCCCTACGCCCACAGTCGCAAGAATGACCGACAACAACTTCTTTATCCAACTGGACATTAATATCATAAGATTCCTCCCCCTCATCTACATAAGCCACAAAATTTCCTTTTACCTCAACTTCTTCCAATTCACGAACGATGAGTTTTTTAGCTTGTGTAAGCTTAGTTTCACTCTGTTTAGCTAAGATCTGTGCTATTCTCATTTTGATTTTTATTTCTACCCAACTAGTTATTGCTATCACCTGTCACCGACATGCTATTGCTCATTCCAACCGCCCTAGTGCGTGCATACTAATTTATATTCTCTTTCTCCCATAGACATATAGGACAGTAAGAATCTTAAAGCTTTGTCGCCCGTAACATTTCCCTTTTTCCAGGTGCGCCGGGAGCCTTCTCAATAGAAAAGCCCAAAGATTTCATACTACGTTTAAGATTACCCGTAATCGCATAAGTCACAAAGACTCCCCCAGGTTTAACAAACTGCGCGACATGTGCTAATGCCGCATCGTTCCACATTTCGGGCTGATGTATGGCAGCAAAAGCATCAAAATACACGACGTCAAATTGTTTTTCTGTTTGAAAATCCATCAATAAAGTATGAGCAATAGTGAGTCGTAAACGTTCATGAACTTGCAACTCCTGCTGCAATGCCGCTTCATAGCAATTCAGGTAAGCTGACCACACTGTTGGATTCACGGTCTCGTTATATCCTGTCTCGGCAATGGTCGTAAGTGGCAAAGGGAAACCTTCAATTCCGACATAGTCTATCTGAAATGGCCTGTCCCGAATGAAATCGGCTGTCTGAAGAAAGTTAAGTCCTGTACCAAATCCTACTTCCAGGATAGCAACATCCGAAGCCCCTGTCTTTTGCACATAATGATCCAAACCTGTTTTGATAAAAACATGCTTACTTTCCTGTACGGCCCCATGCGTTGAATGATAACATTCGCCGATCTCGGCATTGTACAATGTCTTCGAGCCATCTCCGGTCGTTACAAAATTCATTTTTCTCATACTCATTATTAAAAATCTAATAACCTTATCTCCCTCCCCCAACAAGACATCAATAAGGTCTTCATGAATCTTCGGCCACACTCGACACAAAACGCCTCCATACTCCACCTTTCTCCCTGCAACCGCGACGGTATGCTATCAGAAGATTCGTTCAAAGATAAAAAGCCAGTTCGAATAAACTCCGATTAATCTTTATCAAAGCGTAAAATGAAAATAATGGATAAAAAGATTATTTTAGCGCCGTAAACACGAAACAATCATTGAACCTAATGGCATACTCGGCAAAAACTTTTATACAGAACTACGGCAGCATCTTACTACTGCTTCTTGGCATCAGTATCGGAAGTTTAATTGGCATCTTTTTTCCACATTTTGTGGATAACCTTAAGCCAATTGGGGATATCTTTCTAAATCTGCTCTTCGTCAGTGTTATACCCTTGGTCTTTTTCGCTATAGCTTCATCTGTCGCCAATATTGAAGGTGACAGTGTGTTGGGCAGAATTATTGGCATGATGTCATTCGTATTTGTTCTCGGTATTGTCGTTGCAGGAGTATCGACCATATTCTTCCTCTACCTATTTCCCGTAGACGCTCCGCTCGCCGTCGAACAGGCAAACAATGTCATGGATACAGCCATTCATGATTCCTGGGGTGAAAAAATGGTTCGATTCCTGACTGTTAGTGAATTTTCCAGTCTCTTATCCCGGCAGAATATGCTTGCCTTTGTGATATTCTCATTTTTAGTAGGCATCGCCACACGCAGATCTGGCGCTTCCGCTGATATATTCCGAAAATTCATCAACTCCGGAAATGCCGTCATGGGCAATTTACTGGTCATGGTCATGAAACTGGCTCCGATTGGTCTCGGCGCTTACTTTGCCTATCAAGTCGGTACCCTTGGCCCACAGCTGTTTGGCTTCTATGCCAAACCCATTGGCCTCTATTATATCTTTGGGGTACTCTACTTCTTCATAGTATTTAGTGTTTTTGCCTTTCTTGCATTTGGGCTCAAAGGTGTCAAACGCTATTGGAAAAACAATATTTTACCTTCGCTGACTGCCCTCAGCAGCTGCAGCAGTCTTGCGACCATGCCGGCCAACTTACTGGCAGCGAAACAAATTGGCATACCCGATACGGTAGCCAGCGTCGTCATCCCTTTGGGCACGACCTTACATAAACATGGTTCGGCCATCGCCTGTATCTTTAAAATTTACATTGCGCTGCTGTTGAGTGGACAAGAGTTCTTTGAACCAAGCAATATGATCATGGCGGTGGGGATCACCTTGTTGGTCAGCATCGTTGCCGGCGGTATTCCAAACGGGGGATATATCGGTGAGATGCTCATCATATCGGTTTATCAAATGCCGACTGAGGTCATTCCTTCAATTATGATCATTGCGACATTGGTAGATCCGTTGGCGACGATGCTCAACGCGACCGGCGATACGGTCGCGGCAATGCTTACTACTCGGCTAATCGGACAAAAATTGGCAGATCCTGTAGTAGCAAATCAGGTTTAAAACCTGAAAATACAAGTTATTCAGTCCAAGGTCAGTCCATGGGTTAATATCAGTGGAAATTGTCTTTGCCAAATGCACTAAAAGCGGTAAGCAAAGAATAACTGTCCGTATTGATGTCGATGGAATACAGACTTAAGCTCCTTGGAATTGAAAATATAATTAACGCCGTAATTAACCTTATGGTCAGACCAGTTGAATCCCAAGCGATGACTGAGCATCCAAGGTTCAATCTGATATAATCCACCAATCGGATCATCTTTCCCCAATCCCCCTTGTATAGTGGAATTATAAAAAACCCGCGTCAAACTAGGCTGATAGACAAAGAACCACTCCTTCTCGTTGTTACTTCTGGCCTGCGTCAGATGTCCACGGGTAAAGGTCGAAGCATGGTACGATTTGAGTTTACCTGCACGTATCGGAATTCCTGCCTCGATATTGGTATTGTTCATGCCCAGCACACCTCTTCCCATCACGCCAAGATCGAAGGACTGCGAATCATTCCGGTAAATTCCTTTAAGATATTTAGCCTGCATATCCACACCAAATGCATTGCGCAACTCCGTTTCCCAACCTGTGGCCTCATACAGTCCAAAAAGATGATGAATAAACTTCTGTGCTTCTTCACCATACGATCTGGAGCCGATTTGCCCAAATTCCACCTTTACTTCTACAACTTGATCCGCCTTTAGAAATCGGGTTGCACCTGCACTCAAATAAAGGTAACCTGCAAAAGGCCGGTCATATGTCCTATTTTGCCGACGATAGTCCAGCATGCTAACGCCGTTATATATTCGTTGTCCAAGTTCAAAGTCCAATACAGTATTGGAGATCTCCGCGTTGCTCCCATTCCGTATTGCCACGCGATAATTGACATTGATACCATTCGTATAATACCTATCCTGCCCCACCAAGAGGTAAACATCATTATCGTTTTGAATGGAAAGTTCCTGATTACGGAATTTCACCTGCCCAAACACAAGAAAACACGAAGATAAAAGGGGCAACAGGAGCCCTAAGGATCGCAAACCAACACTCATATTAACAGGCAATTGTAAAATTCATGCGAAATCATTGGAACCAAAAAAGCAAATCATACATCAAATTATTGAAAAGCGTTGGTATACATCATATTTTTCAAACTAATTTAAACTATTTAGAATAGATATAAATAATATGGAAAAGTTGCATTATTCCTTTCTTAGCGAATCTATTTGTAATTTTGCATTCGATTAGGTGTCAAATGTAAGAAATTCGGGATTTTTATAAGAAGTAATCTAAATATTTTACCCAGTTAACATCGTCACCAAGAACAACGAAACCGAGTGAAACGATTTATGTTTTCGATGGAATCAAACACTTATAAATAAGTAAATACAATGAAAAAGAGTTCAATTATTCTAATCGCTATCATCGCTGTCGCCATTGCCATGATACTTGTTATCTACACCGATTCAAGTACGTATTCGACATTTACCGAAGCTAAGGAAAAGAAAACCGAACTGTACGTGGTAGGTCAATTAAATAAGGAAAAAGCGCTTCATTATGACCCTAAGACCGACGCCAACAGATTCTCGTTTTTCATGTACGACAATGATGGTACAGAGTGTGAAGTGATTTTTAAGGGTGCCAAACCTCAGGATATTGAACGTTCAGAGCAAATTGTATTGACCGGTAAAATGGATGGAAATGTGTTTAGGGCAAGTAAGATCTTAATGAAATGTCCGTCAAAATATAACGATAAATCGGTCGTTACCGAGATCAATGCGACTGCTTTCAATAATTAATTCGTAAAATCAATTTTCAATGGACGTTAATTACGTTGGTGAGCACCTGCTACCCGGGCAGATCGGACAGTTCTTTATTGTTCTTTCTTTTGGTGCCGCACTTTTATCTTGTATCGCTTATTTTTTCGCGACCAAAACTCCTGAAGAAACTTCATGGAAAAAAATTGCTCGCATCGCATTCTGGGTTAATGCTATCTCAGTCGTAGCTGTCGGCGCAACTTTATTTTATATTATTTACAATCACTATTTTGAATATAATTACGCTTTTGCACACTCTTCGAGAGACTTACCGACCTATTATATCATTTCCAGTTTCTGGGAAGGGCAGGAAGGAAGCTTTTGGCTATGGACATTCTGGCAAACCGTATTAGGCGCAGTATTACTATTTAAAGCCAAAAGCTGGGAAACGTCCGTCATGACCTTCGTGATGTTGTGTCAGGCATTTTTAGCCTCGATGATTATTGGGATTGAGTTACTGGGTTTACGCATCGGAAGCTCTCCATTTATCCTCCTGCGCGATGCAATGGATTTCCCTATCCTAAAGGAAGCAAACTATTTGTCCCTACTTAAAGACGGTAATGGTCTAAACCCTTTGTTGCAGAACTACTGGATGGTAATTCACCCCCCTACACTGTTCCTTGGCTTTGCGTCTATGATTGTTCCTTTTGCTTATGCAACGGGCGCCCTTTGGACCAAACGTTACAAGGAATGGATCAATGCTGCACTTCCTTGGGCACTATTTGCTGTGATGATTTTAGGAGCTGGTATTATCATGGGTTCATTCTGGGCTTACGAAGCACTTAACTTCGGCGGCTTCTGGGCTTGGGATCCCGTAGAAAATGCATCCATTATTCCATGGTTTACGTTGATTGCAGCGGTACACGTCATGGTCGCTTACAAAAATTCTGGCCATTCTTACTTCACCGCTACTTTTTTAGCGATGATCAGCTTTGTACTGGTGATTTATGCCTCTTACCTCACGCGAAGTGGTGTGCTCGGAGAAACTTCAGTACACTCTTTTACCGATTTGGGAATGAGCGGACAACTGATTTTGTTCAATGTCGTATTTTTAGTTATCATGGTGGTATTTCTGACAGTTAAAAAGAAAGAAATGCCGATAACAGAAAAGGATGAGGATATCTATTCAAGAGAATTCTGGATGTTTATCGGCGCTTTGGTATTAACTGTTGCTTGTGCACAGATCATCGCTTCAACATCAATTCCAGTATTTAACAAGATCTTTGGAACCAAAGTTGCCCCGCCTTTAGATCCGATACAACATTATAACAAATGGCAATCAGGCTTTGCTGTTATCGTTATGATCCTAACTGGATTTACGCAATTTTTAAAATATAAACGTACCGACAGCCGCAAGTTTTTGGCATCTACTGTGGCATCATTGGTCGTGTCTCTTATATTAACCGCTGGTGTAGTTTATTTGACGAAGACCTATACCAACCTGATCTATATTTTAATCACCTTCGCAAGTATTTTCTGTATTTTAGCTAATATCCGCGTATTGGGAGATGCTGTCAAAGGTAAATGGAAGCTTGCGGGCTCTTCCGTAGCGCATATTGGTTTCGGACTTTTGCTGATCGGTGCCATGGTCGCTGCAGCAACCAACGAGGTCATTTCTGTTAACAATACAGGATACATCGCTGTATCAGGGTTTGACAAAGTTGAGAAACCCGGCGAAAATTTATTCTTGACCGAGGGTGAACCGGTACAGATGGGCGAATACAAAATCACCTTTATCGGCGACAGCATCGTTGCTCCAAATACGTTTTATAAAATAAAATATGAACGAATCGACGAAGAAACGGGAAAAGTAAAGGAGCAATTTGTTCTGCAACCTTTTGCTCAAAACAATGCAAAAATGGGGGGGTTGATTGGCACGCCAGCGACCAAACATTATATTACACATGATGTTTATACACTGATTACTGCTGCGGCAGCTGAAAGTCAGGCCACACATGCGAAAGTTTCGGCAGAAGACAAAACTGGTTTCGAAGGCTACGAGGAGCCAGCGACATATCAAGTAAATATCGGCGATACGCTACGCTATCGTAATGGCTATTATGTCATTGAAGGTCTAAATAAAGAAGCTCACCTAGAGAAAATTCCAAAGGGCCCCGGTGATGTCATGGTTGGATTGAAAATAAAAGTATTTTCCGCCGACAACAAACAATATGAGGTACAACCTATCTACCTCATTAAAGATGGCGGGGTTTATGACTTCAATAAAGATGTCAATGAACAAGGACTTAAATTCAGATTTACGGGTATTAAGCCCGACAAAGATAAACTGGAAATTATGGTTTATCAAAAACCCCTTCCAGAAAAAAAATGGGTCGTATTTAAAGCCATTAAATTTCCCTACATAAACTTTTTCTGGTGTGGCACAATTGTCATGACAATTGGCTTTATCATGTCCATTGTGAGAAGAAATAAAGAGGAAAAACGAAAAGCATTGAAATAATGAACATTGTGATCTTAGGAAGCGGAAATGCAGCCACACATTTCGCACGACAGTTTCAAAAAATAGGACAGCATATCGTTCAGATCTATAGTAAAACGAAGGCCAATGCAGACGCATTGGCCTTTGATCTTCATTGCGCGGCAATTGACCAGCTGTCTGAACTTGACTTAAATGCCGACCTTTACCTCATTGCGGTTGCGGATCAAGCTATCATACCGATAGTAGAAGCGCTCCCTGAAAACTTAAAAGGAATTGTTATCCACTGTTCAGGCGCAACAGATCTGGCCGTACTCAATAGATTTAAGAACGCCGGTGTCATCTATCCACCACAGTCTTTATCTAAAGATAAAGCAGTCGATTTTTCCACCGTTCCGCTTTGTGTTGAAGGTAATACGGACGACAATAGCGCAATGCTGCTCCAGCTCGCACGCAAATTAAGCCCGCAAAGCATATACTGTACCTCACACCAGCGTTTAGCGATTCATCTTGCTTCGGTCATGGTCAATAATTTTTCGAATATCCTCTATCAGATGGCATATGAGCTTCTCAACGAAAACAACTTATCGTTTGATCTGATCAAGCCAATCATCCGGGAAACGGCAGAAAAAGCTCAAAATCATATTCCGATAACAGTTCAGACAGGACCAGCCATCCGGCAAGACAGCACAACAATGCAAAAACATTTGCAATTTATTAGCAATAAACCAGATTTACAGCAAATCTATCAACTTTTAGCGCAGGAGATTACTAAAAGAAAATAGTTTGTTAGCAACGGTTATAAACTTATCAAAACTTACTCCAAACGGGTAAATATATCTATTTACTTAGGGAACTTTAGTACATTTGCTTCGTCCAAAAGCGCGTTTTGGAATGCTAATTGAGTAATAAAATAATCAGTTGTGCTAAACATTAAAATAGCGAATTAAAACTAAACAATCGTATTTTCTATGGAAGTTAGAAAACTCATTCTTTCAATAATGATTGTGATTAATTTAATCATTGTATCATTTGGATTTATATTTACATCAAGCTGGTTTTGGCTACTTATCATCCCATTTCCGTTGCTATTGATCGCGTTATATCATAGTTTCCAGACCAAACATGCCATCCTACGCAATTATCCTTTAGTTGGATATTTCCGTTATATCTTCGAATCTATTCGTCCTGAGTTGAGACAATATTTTTGGGAATCAGACATGGATGGACGTCCTTTTAACAGAAGACAGCGTTCGATCGTATACCAGCGTGCAAAAAATCAACGGGAAACCGTTGCATTTGGTATGCAGACCGATCCGCAGGCAGTCGGGAACGAATGGGCAGCGCACTCTGTTTTCCCTTGTCATATCGAGAACCACGACCTCCGCACTACGGTTGGAAACGCCGCTTGTAAAAAGCCTTATAGTTTAAGTGTGTTCAACATTTCAGCAATGAGTTACGGCGCTTTAAGCAAAACCGCGATAACGGCCTTAAACAAAGGCGCTGCACTTCAAAATTTTGCTCACAACACCGGTGAAGGGGGGATCAGTGACTATCATAATAATGGCGGTGATTTAATTTGGCAGGTTGGTACAGGTTATTTTGGGTGCCGTAATAAAGAGGGAAAATTTGATGCCGAACTTTTCAAGGAGAAATCAAACCGTGAAAACGTGAAGATGATTGAGTTGAAACTCTCACAAGGCGCTAAACCAGGTCATGGGGGTATCCTTCCAGCTGCAAAAAATACACCTGAGGTTGCTGCCATTCGTCACGTTATTCCGGGAACAGACGTCATGTCACCTCCAGCACATAGTGCATTCTCTTCGCCAACAGAGATGATGCACTTCATACAACATATGCGTGAATTGTCTGGTGGAAAACCCATCGGTTTTAAGATCTGTATCGGAGATAAACATGAGTTTATGGATATCTGTCATGCGATGCAAAATACACAGATTTTTCCGGATTTTATCTCTGTAGATGGGTCAGAAGGTGGTACCGGAGCAGCGCCACTTGAGTTTACGGACAATTTAGGTATGCCGCTCTATGATGCACTGGCGTTTGTCACAAAAACCTTAATTTCCTTCGGTCTAAAAAAACATATCAAAGTGATCGTATCCAGCCGTATCGTCACTGGGTTCGACATTCTAAAAGTTATCGCCCTAGGAGCAGATGCATGTTATAGCGCGCGCGGTATGATGTTCGCTTTGGGTTGCATCCAGGCACTGAAATGTAATGAAGACGTTTGCCCAGTTGGCGTGGCGACACAACAACCACATCTCTACAAAGGACTAGACGTGAACGATAAATATGTGCGTGTCGCTCAGTTCCATCGTAACACCTTACGTGCTACTGTCGAAATTATGGAAGCTTGCGGATTCAAAACACTGTCTGATGTATCGGCAGATAAATTTTATCGTAAAGTAGATGCGATACGGACACTAAGCTTTCAGGAAATTTATTTCGGAAATGAAGGTAAATTGGTCAACAGCCGCACAGATTTCGAAAGTAAGCTGTTCGAAGATTAAGCGATATTGTTTAAATAAAACAGAAAGTCTCCTATGTAAAATCAGCATAGGGGACTTTTTTATGGCTTGCTTATTCAGGAGCCGAACATAAAAACTATTCTAGATTAAAGAGTACACGATGTAAAATCGTATTTGAGACAGCAATCTGATCATCGTTCAACCCCTCTAAGGCCTGTTCAATTGTATTTCTAGCTTGCTTCATGCCCTCATCCTTCATCTTTCTTCCCGTTTTTGTCAAATAGATCAGATTAGAACGTCTATCGTTTTTATCATTCACGCGAATAACCAGATTGACCCGTTCCAAATTATTTATTAGCCGAGTCACGCTCGGCTTGTCTCGAAATGTACGAATAGCTAACTCTTGCTGGGTAAGCCCCTCCTCTACCCAAAGGTTATACATTATACTCCATTGTTCAGAAGTAATGCTTAAACCGGCCTCCCGGAGATTACGCTGTAACCTTCGCATAACTGCAATGGAATATTTACCCGTTAGGAAATTATAAAAATACTCTTGTGATACTAAATCTTGGTGCAACATATAATAATGGTTATGGTTGTTTACGCAACTTATTATAGCAATAAAATGCTGTCTTTCATATGATGTAAAAAAAAAGCTAAACGTATTGTGGCTATAGTTAGCCTAAATTACGCTTTAGTATAGCTTCTTCAAACAAAATTTATCAACATGTCATCAGTAGATGTTGATAAATCATCAAAATTTGATTTATGCCAGATTGAATTTAGCAAATAAAAAGTATACGACCAAAATTATTGCTTGCAATTATACCTAATTAAAAGGGAGTTAGCTGATAGTAAACGAATCAGAGTCTTTCAAGAAAGGGAATTTCTCACGAGCTTCCAGTAAATCATTGGGATTTAAGGTAAATGTATATAAGTCTTCATCTTCCGGTTTGTAATACACTACATCCCCTAAAGGAGATATACACATCGAACCGCCAGAATAATAAACATCATTACCGTCATGCCCAACGCGGTTTACACCAACAACATAGGCTTGATTTTCTATCGCGCGTGCTGGAATAAGGGCTCTCCAATGCGCAGATCGCTTGTCAGGCCAGCTGGCCGTATATACTAAAATATCATATGCACCATTTTGATTTTTAGACCAAACAGGGAATCTAAGATCATAACAGATCATTGGACAAATTTTCCAGCCTTTGATATCTACTAAAATGCGTTCATTGCCCGGTTCGAAGTATTCATTTTCTTTCGATAATCCAAAGAGATGGCGTTTGTCATATTTTACATATTTGCCATCCGGAAACATCCACACAAAACGATTATAATATTTCCCACCATCTTCAATGATTAAAGAACCTGCGACAACACAATTAAGCGAACTAGCCATCTCAAATAGCCATCTTGTGGTAGGTCCGTTTGCGGGTTCGGCGCATTTCTTAACATTATTGGTGAAGCCTGTATTAAACATCTCAGGAAGAATAATAACATCCGTTTTTTCGCGCAATGCGGAAAGCCTCAACGCGAGATTATTTAGATTCTTCTCTATATTTTCCCAGAATAGGTATGCTTGAAATACGGTGATCTTTAAAGGCTCCATGAACGTAATCTAAAAATTTACTTAATTATTTTATAATAAAATAACCATTTAACGGCAAGATACAAATTTTAAAAGAATTAATACTTATTGCTGCCGCACCAAAAGGTTATTTGCTAAAACTAATAACGGTTCCTTGCGATGATTTGGTACATTTAAAGCTTCCATTTTTTCAAAAGCCCGCTGTGTATAGCTATCCTTAAGTTTATCCGCAGCTGCTTTAATTTCATATTTCCCATACAACGCAAGCATATCCTTTATTTTTGATGGAGTATCCTCAGCAGGAGCTTCCAACAAATTCTTCAAAATGGGTTTATCTTCGTGCGAAATCACGGCCATCAGCTTCACCAATAAAAACGTCTTTTTATTGATCAGAATATCACCACCAACGATCTTTCCAAAGGTTTCCGGATCGCCGTAAGCATCCAAAATATCATCTTGTAACTGGAATGCTAACCCCACATTCTCACCAAAATCGTAAATCAGTTGCTGTTGCTGTTCATCTGCTCCTGACAGAATAGCACCTAATTGCAATGCTCCACCCAATAACACTGAAGTTTTCAGGCGGATCATCTCCAAATATTCAGCCATCGATAGCGAACTCCGACTTTCATAATCCATATCCAATTGTTGGCCCTCACATACTTCCATGGCAACTTTACTTAAAATTTTCAAAGTTGCAGGTAGATAAACGGGATTACATTTTGAGATTTCCTCATAGGCTTTAACTAACAATCCATCTCCAGATAATATGGCAATATTGGCATCCCATTTCTCGTGAACTGTCGTTTTACCTCTTCTTAAGGGAGCCTTATCCATTAGGTCATCGTGGATTAGTGAAAAGTTGTGAAAAAACTCCACTGCTTTGGCGGCAGGTATAATATCGGCCATGTCCCGCATACCGAATAATTCGGCCGCCATCAAGGTCAGTACAGGTCGAACCCGCTTTCCGCCTAAAGTCAAAATATACCGTATTGGATCATATAAATTGGATGGTGTCTCAGGAAATTTACTTGTCTCTATCGCCTCCATCACGAGTTGTTGTAAATGTTGCATATATCTTTACGATCGAATCTTGCGAATATAGCAATAATCGGATAGAAATGGCAATTTTGTCCCTTTAAAGGAAGTCGCCCCAAAATTGTACATTTGTACAAGTATTTTATTATGCGCATACTGATTATCCATACATTTTACCAAGATCCTGGTGGTGAAGATACTGTGTTTCAGCAGGAAGCTTCCCTCCTTGCTCAGGATCATGAAGTCCTCACGGTCACTTTCCAGAATAAAAAGGGATGGAGGGGAGCCCTACAGACAGTGGGATCCTTTTGGAATATTTTCGCTGCGCAACGTGTCAAGGAAAAAATAAATACCTTTAAACCAGATATCGTTCACATACATAATACACATTATGCAGCTGGTCCAGTTATCGTGCGTACCATCGCCAAACTCGGAATCCCACAGGTCATGACGCTCCATAACTTCCGGCTGTTATGCCCATCGGCCACGCTGTATCACCACAATCACCTTTTTTTGGACTCAATCCATGAGAACTTCCCTTGGACTGCTGTGCGACAAAAAGCATTCAATAACTCTACGGTAAAAACATTTATCCTAGCTTTGAATTATTGGGTTCACCGTAAAATTGGGACTTGGAAAAAAGTAAATCGCTACATCAATTTAAGCTCCTTTGCAAAAGAAATATTTGTTAAATCTACGCTGAACCTTTCACCTCACTTATTCGTTGTTAAACCAAACTTTGTCTTTCCTACTACAATAGTGCCCAACGTTACCCCTCCCTACTTCATCTACGTCGGTCGTCTTTCAGAAGAAAAGGGCATATTAAATCTGATAGATGCTTTTATCGGGACAGATTTTAAACTACAGATCATTGGCGGGGGACCGCTCGAAGCGGTAGTAAACCGACGCATCAAGGGTCAACCTAATATTTCCTACCTTGGCTTTAAAAAGAGGGATGAAATCTTGCCCTTGGTAGCAAATGCACAAGCATTGCTCGTTCCTTCCATTTGTTTCGAGGGCATGCCAATTACAATTCTTGAAGCTTACTCTGTAGGCACAGCCGTACTCTGCTCCAATATTGGGCCGCTTCCCGAATTGATTGCTCCCGGCAAAACAGGGCTGACCTTCGATCCTCACAATAAAAATGACATCATCCGCTCTTTGATCGCATGGAGTACAAAAATGAAAGATGAAAAAGATGAGATAAGAAAGACCTGCAGTACTTACTATTTTAGTAATTTTACACCTGAAATAAATAAAGGAAAATTATTGGCGATCTATCAGGACGCTATTCACGATAAAAAACGGAATAAATGAGTATCATCGTATTAGATAAACTAGGTTTAGCGCCGCAGATACAGACTGTACTGGAATCGATTTATGATCCTGAACTCAAACCTGCAAATATTGTAGATTTGGGACTTGTATATGAAATCATTACGAAGGAAGAAGGTATTGCAAAGATTGTGATGACACTCACTGCTCCAGGCTGTCCGGTGGCAGGCGAAATCATGAATGAAGTTCAGGAAAAAGTTGCTGCCATCGAAGGCATCAAAGAAGCATTGGTAGAATTGACATTTGATCCGCCTTGGACCAAAGACATGATGTCGGAAGAAGCAAAACTAGAATTAGGATTTTTGTAACTCTAAAGCTTCTGATTATTTTCCAGATCGCTCAGCTTCTTTAAGGGCTTAGCACTATTGGGATCCGCTCCAAAAAGTGTTTTCCACAGCTTTCGCGACTCTTTAGTTAATAGGGGCGATACAATTGAAAGAATAAGGACATAAACAACCACGAAGGATTGGATCACCGGTAATAAAGCCCCCGCTTTACCAATATTTGCCATGATAATAGAAAACTCGCCCCGCGCAGATAAGGTAAAGCCGATATCAAAAGAAGTTTTAGGCTTCATGCCCGAAAATTTAGCTGCAAAATATCCCGAAGCAAGATTACCCATCATGGTTACCAACGCTGCGATCGAAGCCCAAAAAACGGCACCTCCTAACGACATAATATCAATGGATAATCCGAAACTAAAGAAAAACATGGCCCCAAAAAAATCTTTATAGGGCAGTACCATGGATTCAATTTTTTTAATGTATTGAGAATCTGCAAGCACCAATCCAGCCATCAATGCACCAATAGCCTCTGCAACGTGTATCGTTTCGGAAAATCCCGCTACAATAAAAAGCAGCGCAAAGATGATCAATATAAATAATTCAGAGGTTTTCTCCTTCAATAAACGATCAATTGCAGGCACCAGTTTTCTGCCTAAAATCAAAAATGCCAATATAAAACCCAAGGCCAGTAAAGAAGTTCCAGCCACCGTCCAAAAAGAGCTGCTCCCCGTAAGAATCAAGCCTGAAAGAAAGGAGATATGCATCGCTATAAACAAATCATCGAACATAATCATGCCCATGATGACCTCTGTCTCGGGGTTGGCAGTACGTTTGAGATCAGTCAGAACTTTTGCAACAATAGCTGTCGAGGAACTCGTCATAATACCGCACAGCACCATCATTTCCTTAAATGGCATGTCCATCAACCAACCGATCAATAGTCCTGAAGTAAAGTTCAATAAAACATAAATGGTTCCCCCTGTCACAATGGCTTTACCAGACTTAATAAGCCGATTGACTGAAAACTCAAGACCAAGATAGAACAGTAGGAACAGTACCCCCAAACGGCCCATGAAATCGATAAAGGGCTTGCTTTCTGTAAATGTTAAATCCACCATGCCAACCTGTGGGGCGTGCTGTCCCAAAACCATTCCTATAATGATGAAAAAAGGAATAACAGAAAACTTAAGCTTATTGGCAATTAGACCAACAATGGCAACAAGTCCTACAGCGATTCCAATTTCCAGAATTAAGGTATGTGATAGCATAAATTACAGTAAAATTTCCTTTAAAAGTTTAATATTATTCTTTTTCCCCGCGATAACCAGTGTCGTACCTGGGCTAATCAAATAAGATGGTCCTGGATTAATAACCGTATCATCATCCCGTATACCAGCAATAATCGATGCACCAGTGCGCTGACGAACTTCCAACTCCCCGATTGTCTTTCCTGCACCTTCATTTTTGCCCTCTACTTTATACCATTCAATGCGCAAATCGTCCAGAGCAACTTCAATCGTCTCCAAAGCCTTCGGCTTGTAAGATAATCCACCGATGATTCCCGCAATCTGACGGGACTCATCGTCATTAAGTGTCATCACGCAACGTGACTCATGCTCCTCATCATCATAGCGATAAAGTTCCCGTCTGCCATCGTCATGGATAACAACAACCATGTTATCTCCCGCATCGGTTTCAATTTGAAATTTTTTACCAATTCCAATCAGATCGGACTCTCTTACAATAGACATAATCTTCTTTTTAAAATATATACCAATAATAAAAAAACCTTCATAATTTTGTATAAACGAACTTTATGAAAGCAAACTGAAGATGCTTTCCAGCCAATAAACAAAGACTTACAGAAAAAAACAGCATCCTTACTTAGCTACTAAAACACAAATCTACCCAAAAAATAAATCTTAAACGAATCGTTCAATATCTAACAGGATGTCTTCACAAGGCGCAAATTACCCTAAAGTAGCAAAAAAGAACACAGGAAACAAACATTCTTACCTATGGCACGGTATCCGTGAACCCAATAGACCCGCCTTTTTTATTCCCGCAAGGCAGCATCAATCAGCCTATAAGTACCATCTTCCCGGAGCTGACTGCGCCCGATCGTGATATTTTTTGAATGGTAAAATAAAAAGACCCAGCCTGCCGGGGCACCCTCTGCCCAGTACGCCTGACGTAACGCTTTAGAGCGCCGGCCGTCAAAATCATATTTTGCCACATAGTTATGGAAAATCTCTTCGGGCTCAGGCAATACATCTCCGCCAAAGAAATAATGCTGGTCATCCGTTTGAATATGAAATGCCTGGTGATGTGCGGTATGTCCACCATTAAGCGCATAGCTGATTTCATCATTTATTTTCCCCTCACCTTCCACCAGTACCAAATTTCCGCTGCGTTGAATCACATCAAAAATCTCGGTCCGGTATGAACTGGAAATTCCCGAGTAGGCATCTTCCCATTCACCTCGTTGCACAATGTATTCGGCCTCCGGAAATGCAATCCGACCTGTTCCACTTTCAAATGTCACCATGCCACCAGCATGATCTTTATGCAAATGGGACATCAATACATATTTTACATCATCAGGCCGGTATCCTAATTTATGTAAGTTATCATACAGCTGTAACCGCCCATTTTTATCCGTATAACCAAGCCCAGTATCACAGAGTACGAGTCCGGCATCGGTTTGGATCAAGAAAGGATGAACATCGATAAACATAGCGCCCGGACGGTCCTGAGGGTCATCTAGTGACGGATCAAAGGGAACAAATTTTCTGCTTTTATCTACCGAAAAAGAACCTTCGTATAAAGAATAAGCCTGTACCATATTTAAAACATTGGGAATATGCACGTTAAGCAACAGCGAATCAATACCCGGTTTAGGAATTAGGTAAGTCCAGCCTTAAAACGTATATTTACACTTAAAATATTGTGCAAAGATATGCAAAAAAGATGGGTACTAAAATCTAAAACTGATGTCAAAATAACCAATAAACTGCGCGAGGAATTAAACATAAACCCTGTATTGGCAGAGTTGCTCGCGAGCAGGGGAATTGAGACTTTTGACGAATCTAAACAGTTTTTTAGACCTCAATTATCGGATTTGCACGATCCATTTTTGATGCGTGACATGGAAAAAGCCATTACACGTATTATTCAGGCTATTGGTAATAAAGAAAAAATTCTGATCTATGGTGACTATGACGTGGATGGTACAACCGCTGTAGCCGTTGTTTATAGTTTTTTCAGGGAATTCCATAGCCAGCTGGAGTTTTACATTCCAGACCGCTATGCCGAAGGCTATGGCATCTCGACGCAAGGAATCGACTACGCCGCAGCAAACGGTTTCAGCTTAATTATCGCATTAGACTGCGGTATCAAGGCAATCGATAAAATAGACTACGCAGATAGCAAGGGGATTGATTTCATTATCGGAGACCATCACCTTCCGGGGGAAGAGCTTCCTAAAGCTTATGCTGTATTAGATCCCAAGCGTATAGACTGTGAATATCCCTATAAAGAACTTTCAGGTTGTGGAATCGGCTTTAAGATTATTCAGGCTTTTATATTGACAAACGGCATGGATATCAATGCCTGCTATCAGTTTTTGGATCTCGTCGCTGTAAGTATCGCTTCGGACATTGTTCCTATTACCGGTGAAAACAGGATACTCAGCCACTTTGGCCTCATTAAACTGAATACGAATCCCTGTGTTGGATTGAAGGCGCTGATTGACTTATCCAATAACCGAACGAAGATTTTTACCGTTAATGACATCGTGTTCCAGATTGGCCCCCGAATAAATGCCGCGGGCAGAATAGATCATGCCAAGGACGCCGTCAAACTTTTGATTTCCAAATCACTGCAAGAAGCAAAAGACTTCAGTTCGAGCATTGATGATCAAAACAATGTGCGGAAAGACTTCGATCTCAGAATCACAGAAGAAGCGTTGGCTCTCATTGAAGATAACGCTCTACTTAAAAGCCGCAAATCCACCGTACTGTATAAAGCCGACTGGCACAAAGGCGTCATTGGGATTGTCGCTTCCCGTCTGACCGAAAAATATTACCGACCGACAATTATATTGACCGAAACAAATGGTCATATCGCCGGTTCCTGCCGTTCGGTATTGGGTTTTGATTTATATGAAGCGTTAAGCGAATGCGCCGATCTATTGGAACAATTCGGCGGACATAAATATGCTGCCGGACTAACCATGTCCTTAGATAATGTCACCCTCTTCCAAGATCGTTTTGAAGAAGTGGTATCACGACGTATCAGTCCAGAAATGCTGACGCAAGAAATTTTGATAGATGCCAAGTTAGCACTGAAAGATATCGACGCTAAGTTTTTCCGTATTCTCCAGCAATTTGAACCATTCGGTCCCCAAAATGAATCCCCTATTTTCCTCAGTAAAAAGGTAAATGCAGTAGGACAAGCCTTTATAGTAGGTACCAATCATCTTAAGATGACCATTGTGCAGGAAGACTCTCCGGCATTTGACTGCATTGGTTTTGGATTGGCAGAACATATCACGCATATCAATTCTGGACAAAGTTTCGATATCTGCTACAGCATCGAAGAGAATGTGTGGCGCAACAAAAAGAACTTACAGCTAAACATCAAAGGGATTAAGTATTAGTATTGCAAGAGTAAGAAGATATTAAATATATTTACACAACAATAGATATTCCACGAAGATGATTTTAAAGGCAGAACATCTTATCAAAAAGTATAAACAGCGCACCGTTGTCAACGATGTTTCTTTCTTTGTAGAGCAGGGAGAGATCGTCGGGTTATTGGGCCCGAACGGAGCTGGAAAAACGACCTCTTTCTATATGATCGTTGGTCTCATTAAGCCCAATGAAGGGAAAGTATTTCTCGACGATCAGGAAATTACACAAGATGCGATGTACCAACGCGCTCAACGTGGGATAGGTTATCTCGCTCAGGAAGCATCGGTCTTCCGGAAGCTTTCTGTGGAAAACAACATCCTGGCTGTATTAGAAATACACTATCCGAATAAAGAAGAACGTTTGGCAAAACTGGAAGAACTACTCACAGAATTCAGCCTACACCGTGTCCGTAAAAACAGAGGTGATTTGTTATCCGGTGGCGAACGTCGACGTACCGAAATTGCGCGGGCATTAGCTGCAAATCCATCCTTTATTCTTTTGGATGAACCTTTTGCAGGGGTCGACCCAATCGCCGTGGAAGAAATTCAGACGATTGTGGCCAAACTCAAAACCCGTAATATCGGCATCTTAATTACCGATCACAACGTGCAGGAAACATTATCAATCACCGATAGGGCCTATCTGCTAACCGAAGGAAAGATTATGCTGACGGGTACACCTGAGGAGATTGCGGATAATGAGCTTGCCCGTAAATTTTATCTCGGTCGACATTTTGAGTTAAGAAGGAAAAAATTTTAAAAATTAAAGACAAACCTCCCCTATGGCCTTATTAAATTCCATTTTTACTTGGTTCATGAAAAAAAGAATTCACCAGATTGAACTTTTCATGAAATATCCGCATGATGTTCAAGAAGAATGGTTTCAAAGTTTAATTGCCACTGCGGAAGCAACAGAATGGGGAAAAAAATACGATTACACAAGTATATTAACGCCTGAAATTTTCAAAGAACGTGTCCCTATACAGGACTACGACGATATTAAGGGTTATGTTGATCGTATGATTAAAGGTGAGCAAAATATTCTGTGGCCATCGGATATCAAATGGTTTGCTAAGTCTTCGGGCACTACCTCAGATCGAAGCAAATTTATTCCAGTCAGTGAAGAAGCACTCGAAGAATGCCACTTCCAGGGGGGGAAGGATATGTTGACAATCTATTGCCATAATAGGCCCGAAAACCGTGTATTTACAGGGAAATCGGTGGTTATCGGTGGTTCTTCACAGATAAACAATTTTAGTCCAGATTCCTATTATGGTGATCTTTCGTCGATTCTCATTCGGAATCTGCCTTTTTGGGCCGAATTTAAACGGACACCAAATATGGAAGTAACATTAAACCCAAACTTTGAAGAAAAAATTGAGCAAATTGCTCAAATCACGCTTAAAGAAAACGTAACGAGCCTAGCGGGTGTACCCACTTGGAATATTGTTATGGCCAAACGTATACTTGAAATTACAGGTAAAGACAACTTACTGGAGATATGGCCAAATCTCGAATTTTATGGACACGGGGGCGTGAGCTTCAAACCTTACCGTGAACAATTCCAAAAATTGATCCCGTCAGACAACATGTATTATTTGGAGAATTATAATGCTTCAGAAGGCTATTTTGGTTTACAGGACCAATCTGATTCGGAAGATCTCCTACTCATGTTAGATTATGGTATTTATTACGAGTTTTTACCTACAGAGCGAATGCAGGAAGAAAATCCGTCAACGCTACGCTTGGATCAGGTTGAACTAGGTAAAAATTATGCATTGATCATCTCGACCAACGCAGGTCTTTGGCGTTATAAAATCGGGGATACCATAAAATTTACATCATTATCCCCTTATCGTTTTCAGATCTCCGGACGCACCAAACAATACATTAATACTTTTGGGGAAGAAGTTATCGTCGACAATGCCGAACAGGCACTGGCCGAAGCGAGCAAACTGACTCAAGCTCGAATAAAAGATTATACGGCAGGACCGGTATATTTTAAAGATGCCCAAGCTGGCGCACATGAATGGGTGATCGAATTTGAACAACAGCCCAATGATTTTAAGCGTTTCTGTGAAATATTAGACGCAAAGCTCCGTGAAATCAATTCGGATTATGACGCCAAGCGTTTTAAAGATATGGCTCTCCGCCAGCCCATCGTTCATAATGCACCCGAAGATACATTTTACAAATGGATGAAATCACGCGGTAAGCTCGGGGGGCAAAATAAGGTTCCTAGATTGAGTAATAATCGCGAATATATCGACCCGCTCTTAAAACTACTCGCTAGCTAAATGATATTTTAAGTATGATTACTTAATGATACAACATGAAACATGATGAAGCATACGGCCGAAATAATAGCCTAGCCTCCGGCTGGAGATTAGCCAAAATTTCCTGGACTTTTTATTTTGGCTAATCTCATGGTACTCAATCGTTTTTGAAAAAACTACTGTGAGTTCATTTGATGTGATAAGCCCAAAAGCTTACACAATTGAGGAGGTTTGTTAGGGTTTAATTGCTGTTTTATATAAAAACACAAAAAAACCGAGGATAAAATTCATCGAAATACCTTTCTTCTGAACTTCAACGTCACGCGGTAACAATGTGTGTACATCGCCAGATGTTACTTCATTACCTTTGTCAAGACTGTGAGTCAATTCCATACTTAGTTTATTTTATGATAAGTGATTTTATAGCGTTACTGCAAACCACAAAGCCCATCAAAATGGTTGCATCCTTTACAGCCAAACTTTATGCCATACTATTGAAACCCAACATTAATTAATAAAAAATTAACACTATTAATTATGAATACTTATGCGCATTAAAAAATGCATCGAAATTCTTCCATTTCAAAAAAAAGTGTAGTAAAATGGGGAACAACTGTCCGAAATAAAAGGCATATCCATACCTGCAAATTATCCAGCTATACGTGCGACTTATATTTCATTTTTTTCCTAACTTAGCCTATGTAATTAAAAAATAAGATGAACGCGACAGAGAACTATTCAATTCGCGTAGAGCCAACTCAAAATTCAAGACTCTCGCAAGTAGATTTCGACAATCTAAAATTCGGAAAGATTTTATCCGACCACATGCTGGTCGCAAACTATGATGACGGTGAATGGAAAGATGTCAGCATCGTTCCTTATGGAGATATCAGTATTAGCCCTTCAATGTCCGCTTTACATTATGGTCAAGCGATTTTCGAAGGAATCAAAGCTTACAAATTTGCCGATGGAACAGTAAGCATTTTCCGTCCGGACAGGAACTGGGAAAGATTCAACAAATCTGCAGCTCGTTTACAAATGCCCGAGGTACCTGAAGAGATTTTTATGGATGGCTTAAGCAAGCTATTGGACATCGACCGCAATTGGATTCCAGCAAAAGAAGGCTCATCCTTGTATATACGCCCTTTTATGTTCGCAACAGAAGCAGCATTAGGTGTGCACCCTTCTAAATCATACAAATTTATTGTTATCACAGGTCCAGTTGGCGCATATTACAGCAAAGCAATTAGTTTAAAAGTAGAAACTTACTATACACGCGCTGCTGAAGGTGGTGTCGGTTTTTCTAAGAATGCCGGTAACTATGCGCTATCACTTTATCCAACACAATTGGCAAATGATGAAGGTTATGACCAAATTATGTGGACAGATGCTTCCGAGCACAAATACATTGAAGAAGCCGGTACAGCGAATCTTATTTTCCGCATTGGAGATACGATCATCACTCCACATGGCGACACAATCCTACATGGTGTTACGCGTCGGACAATCATGGAATTGGCAGAAAAATGGGGCTATAAAACTGAGCAGAGAAAGGTATCTGTACAAGAACTAATTGACGGTATAAAAGCAGGTATCGTGACAGAAGCTTTCGCAGCGGGCACTGCAGCCACCATTACAGATATCAGCCGTATCGGTTTTGAAGGACAGGATTATAATTTGCCGCCAGTCGAAGGCCGCGAGTTTTCAAATCGTGTTTTGAATTACCTTAATGATTTACGCTACGGCAAAGTAGAAGATCCGTATGGATGGAACTACCTAGTAAAATAGTCCTCCAGGAAAAATAAAAAAGCCTTGGTTATGAATAACCAAGGCTTTTTTATTTCCTATTCGTATAGCTTTTACAAAACCCTACCTCAACGCATCCCTATGGATGTGCCCAGCCAGTTCCTTTTGGATAAATTCAATAATAGCTACAGTCTCATGGGCTAGAAACCAATGTGTACGACCATATTTTTTAAACCAGGTGATCTGTCTTTTGGCGTAACGCCTAGAATTTTGCTTGATTTTCGCTATTGCTTCCTCCAAAGACTGCTTACCATCAATATAATCAAACAATTCCGCATAACCTACTGTAAGCAGAGCAGGTTTCGTCTTGAAAGGAAGTAAAGCTTTCACTTCATCCAGTAAGCCTTTGGTCATCATCAGATCTACACGTGAATTGATCCTTTCGTACAACTTCGCCCGGTCCATATTCAGCCCTATCGTAAGGACATCAAAAGGCCTTCTCTCAACATCTTTCTTGTGGTAGAAAGACATCGGTTTACCGGTTGCCTCAAAAACTTCAAGGGCCCGCACGACACGTTGCGGATTATCCATATCGGCCGTTTCAAAATATATCGGGTCGATACTCTTCAATCGATCTTTTAAGACTTCCAGTCCTAAAACTGCAAGTTCATGATTAAGCCTCTCGCGGACATCATCCCCTGCCTTAGGCAAATCGTCCAATCCTTCGCAAAGCGCCCGCACAAATAAGCCGGAGCCGCCTACCATAATCACGACGTCATGTAATTGAAATAGTTCTTCTAACTTCAGCAACGCCTCACGTTCAAAATCCCCTGCCGAATAATCTTGCGTGATCGTATGTGAATCGATAAAATAGTGGGGAGCAGCAGCTAATTCCTCTGGATCTGGCTTTGCAGTACCAATGGACATCTCTCGGTAAAACTGACGAGAATCTGCAGAAATTATTGCTGTTTTAAAATATTGTGCCAATGAAATAGCCATTGCAGTCTTACCAACAGCTGTTGGCCCCACAATGGCTATCAATGTTTTTCTATTTGCCATATTTTAACACTTTAAAAGCTGAAACAACCTCTAAAGTCTTCTTAATTAATATTCGTCTTCGTAGCCAGTGGATTCTTCACGCTCTTCACCTTCTTCCCCCTCTTCCTCGTCGTCACCATCACTATCGAAGCCATCCAATTCATCTTCATCATCCACGCCATATTGCGTATCATCTTCCTCTACAAATTCATCCTCTTCAACAGCATCTGCTACCGGGAAATTAGCCGCAGTCATCGTCTTAGGAACCTGTCCAATAGATTTAAATAAAGCAGGATAAACCTTTCCGTCCTCTTCTTTCAAAATCTTGATCAATTCAACCTGAAAGTCATAAGGGCGATCAAAATTGTAAACGTAGTAAAATTTCTGATGTGGGTCATCAATAAACTTGCTTAAACGGATATTCTCCATCAACAATACCTCAGCATCTTTTTTACGTTGAGTAGGCTTGAATGCAATTTCAGTTCCCTTTTTCCATTGATCATTACTTACATAAAAAGAGGAAGATGCATCTGCATTATATCCTGTCGATTTATGGATTTCCTCATGTAGGTCTATAAATGTACTTTTAGAAGGCATGTCAATCTCACGGTACACATCTTCATAATCTTCAAAAGTAACTCTAAATCTATAAATTGCCATCTCTACTATTTTCTTCTTTTAACCTTTTTAAAAATAATACTATATTTTAAGAATTGGAAATTTCCAATGGTATTTCTTGTTTGATTGTCAAGTTCATTTCCACTGCTTTTTGAACCAGAAATTGATAGGCTTCTATTCGGGAGTTTGGAATCTCGCCCTCCAGAATAGCTTCACGAATCAAATTTTTAAGCTGTCCAACGGTACGTCCTGGTGCCAAGCCGAATAAGAGCATAATATCCTCCCCACTGATTGGCGGCTGCCAATTTCGCACCTTGTCCCGCTCTTCGACATCCTTCAGTTTTTGTTTGACAAGTTCAAAATTCTGTCGATATTTTTTCTTTTTAAACTCATTCTTTGTCGTCACATCCGCATGGCACAGCATCATCAGGGCTTCAATGTCGTCACCAGCCTCAAATAACAAACGGCGTACGGCCGAATCTGTTACAATATCTTGTGCCAATACAATCGGCCGAAGATGCAATTGTACTAGCTTCTGAACAAATTTCATTTTCTCGTGGAGCGGAAGCTTCAATTCAGCAAATAGCTTGGGAACCATCCGGGCACCACGATCTTCATGGCCATGAAAAGTCCAGCCGAGCTTTTTATCGAAACGTTTCGTTGCTGGTTTAGCAATATCATGCATAATCGCCGCCCAACGTAACCAGAGATCATCCGATAATTCGCATACATTATCAAGGACTTCCAACGTATGATAGAAATTATCTTTATGCCCCTTGCCATCAATAATATCCACACCATGTAGATTATACATCGCCGGAAATATCAATTCCAATAGACCGGTATCAAACAAGTATTTGAATCCTACCGAAGGTTTTGGGGAAAGAATAATCTTATTGATTTCATCAATAATCCGCTCTTTGGAAATAATTTGTATCCGCTCTTTGGTATCGGTAATTGCTGTAATTGCTTCGATAGCAATTTTAAAATTCAACTGCGTGGCGAATCGAATGGCGCGCATCATACGCAATGGGTCGTCCGAAAACGTTTCTATCGGATCCAAGGGGGTTCTAATGATCCGCTGTTCAAGATCTTGTACACCTCCGAACGGATCGACTAAAGTACCATAGTCAGCTTTATTCAGTGAAAAGGCCATTGCATTGATCGTAAAATCACGCCTATTTTGATCATCGGATAGGGAGCCATCTTCTACGATAGGCTTGCGCGAATTAGCGCGGTAGGATTCCCTTCGAGCACCGACAAATTCCACATTGAGGCCCTCATACACAAGCATTGCTGTGCCGAAATTCTTATATACGGCAACTTTAGTATGTAGCTTTTCACCCAGTAAAGTCGCAAATTCAATTCCACTCCCGACAACAACAATATCCACATCATTCTTAAAAGGACGCTTCATGATATAGTCGCGGACATACCCACCAATGACATAACATTCGGTATGTGTTGTCTCGGCGAGTTCCTTAATGATGGTAAAGATTGGATGTTGTAAATTATCGTACATAGTCAAAACAGCAGGTAAAAACCAAACAGTTTGCAAAAGTAACAATTTTTTCCCTAATCCCTATCTTTGGATAATTTACGGAAAGCAAGTGGATTTTTAAGCAATTCAGCTTGTTCACGGCGACGCTTTACAATATGCAATGCAGAAAAAATAGCTTCTACAAAAGAACTTTCGGAAGCTAGATTTTTTCCGGCAATATCATATCCTGTACCATGATCTGGCGAGGTTCTTACAATAGGTAGACCAGCGGTATAATTTACACCGGCACCTTTAGCGATATGTTTAAAAGGAATCAACCCTTGGTCATGGTACATGGCCAATACCGCATCAAATTTCTCATATGCCCCTTTCGCGAAAAATCCATCGGCCGGATAAGGACCAAAACAGAAGATCCCCAGTTCGTTGGCCTTTTCTACGGTAGGCCTGATGATCTGATCATCTTCGGTACCAATAATGCCATGATCTCCAGCATGTGGATTGAGCCCTAAAACAGCTATTTTAGGCTTTTCTACCCAAAAATCTTTCTTCAGCGAATCATTCATCAGCGCAAGTTTTTTAAGAATGGCCTCTTCGGTAATTTGAGCAGCAACCTCATGTAAAGGAATATGACCGGTCACCACACCAATACGCAGTTCATCACATACCATAAACATCAATACATCATCGGCTCCAACTTTGGCTTGCAGGTATTCGGTATGCCCTGGAAATTGAAATCCTTCCTGCTGGATGTTGTGCTTATTAATTGGAGCCGTCACCAAAGCATCGATTTTACCCGCTTTTAGATCTTCAACGGCTTTCTCTAAGGACAAGAAAGCATATTTACCGCCAATTTCGTTTTCTTCACCCAGCGAAATCTTGACGTCTTCCTGCCAGCAATTGATCATATTTGCTCTTTTGGAATGCGCCTGCTCAGCATCATTAATAACATTAAAGCTAAAATCATTTACGCCGATCGCTTTACGATGAAAAGAAGCAACCTTTGTGTTTCCGTAAACCACTGGTGTAAAGAAGTCACACAAACGTTGATCCACCAAAGATTTAATGATTACTTCAAGTCCAATGCCGTTAATATCGCCTACGGTAATTCCGATTTTTAATTTATCGCTCATTCTGTTTAAATGCTTTGATTCAAAAATAGGGATTTTTTTTTAGTATTAGGTATTGTCCTTTATCCTTGTTCTTTGCCCGTTGCTCTTTTTTAACGCTTAGCTTTTCACTGCTGACTTCTAATTTCTGACTTTTAATTTTTAATTTTCATTACTTTTGCAACATGAGTACAGTAAGAGCAAAAAAACATTTAGGACAGCATTTCTTGAACGATAAAAATGCTGCACAAAAGATTGTGGAAGCATTGGATCCTAAATTGGGTTTTAGCCAAGTGCTTGAAGTCGGTCCAGGGATGGGGGTACTTTCGGATTTTCTGTTGCAGAAAGAGGAATACGAAACCTATTTAATCGATGTGGATGATGAATCCATCGCTTATTTGGATGACAAATATCCCCAATTGGGCAAAAGGTTAATCCATGGGGATTTCCTAAACCTTGATTTTTCACAATACTTCGGCGAGAAAATGGCCGTTATTGGCAATTTTCCCTACAACATATCTTCCCAAATTCTCTTTAAAATTTTGGATGAACGTCAACGTGTCGTTCAGATGACAGGTATGTTCCAAAAAGAAGTCGCTGAACGCTGTACGGCTAAAGCGGGCAGTAAGGAATATGGCATATTAAGTGTCTTTTTACAGGCTTACTATAAGGTAGAATACCTATTTACTGTCAAGGCGGGAGCATTTAATCCGCCTCCAAAGGTATTGTCAGGCGTTATTCGCATGACCCGCAATGAACGGGATCAATTGGCCTGCGATGAGAAACTGTTTTGGCGCGTTGTGAAAGCAGGTTTCAACCAACGTCGTAAAACCCTCCGGAATTCACTCTCAGGCGTTGTTCCCAAAGATAAAATGTCCGATAATCCACTCTACGAACTACGAGCAGAACGACTGACGGTAGATGATTTTGTGGGCTTAACAAATGAAATAGCAAATAGTCTTTAATATGCGGGCGGCAGACAGCACATTTATTATCGTTGGTGGAGGTATCGCGGGATTATGTGCTGCAATCGGGCTTGCAAAGCAGGGCATTGAAGCACAGGTATATGAAAGTGCTGCTGAGCTTAAAGGCATAGGTGCCGGATTTGGCCTTGCAGCCAATGCCATGCAGGCTTTAGCGTATTTGGGATTGAAAGATGAAATCGTTCCGATAGGACATTATCTTGCATCCTACAATGTCTTGGATCAAAAGGGAAATATATTGGTTGAACCAGATACCAGATCAATCAGCCGAAAATATCAACAGGACAACTTCGCTATCCATCGGGCAGACCTGCATCAATTTCTATTATCCAAAATCCCAACCACACAGATCCACCTGGGCAAACGCGCTGTTTCCTTCGAACGAGAGGGTGAAGAGATTCGAGTTTATTTCGCCGATGGAAGCCATACAAACGGACAGGCCCTTTTAATTGCTGATGGTGTACACTCCCCCCTAAGGCAGCAACTTATACCCGGTTCGGCACCACGTTATTCTGGTTACACCTGCTGGCGGGCCACCATTGACAATAGCAGCATACAACTCAACAAAGGGACGGAAACCTGGGGTGCGAAAGGACGTTTTGGAATGACCCCACTTGTCAATAACCGGATTTATTGGTACGCTTGCATTAATTCATCTGCACAAAATCCAGTTTTAAAAAATTGGAAAACAAGGGAGCTGCTCGACAACTTCAGCGACTATCATCCCCCTATTCCAACGATCCTGTCTGAGACTAGCGATAGTCAATTGATTGCAAATGATATTATCGACATCGCACCGCTTGAACAGCTTGCATTTGACAATATCCTGTTGCTTGGAGATGCCGGACATGCCACGACCCCAAACTTGGGGCAGGGAGCTTGTCAGGCTATTGAAGACGTGGCTGTACTGATGGACGAGCTACAAACAGCAGCTTCGGTTACCTTAGCCTTCCAACAATTCGAAAAAAGGCGATTGGATCGGGTTAATTATATTTGCAATACATCCTGGAGGATAGGCAAAATTGCACAATGGGAAAATCCATTTTTGATAGGAATGCGAAATTTTTGCATGAGAATCATGCCGAACCGCATGAAGCAACAGCAGCTAAACAAATTACTGTCTGTGGATTTTATGCAGATTAACCGTAATCATGCCCCTGGGCACAAAATCAATACGAAATAGAAGCACTATTTATTTATCGTTCCCACATAAAAAATAATTGGATGAAAACTACTATTCTGATCGTCGACGACATTCATGAGATCATGCTTGAGAAATTTGAGCAGGCAGGTATCCATTACGATTATCAGCCTGCTATCAGCCGAGCAGAAGCCGAGCAAATTATTTCTAACTATTCAGGCCTGGTCATCCGTTCCAAATTTCAGGTCGATAAAACATTTTTTGACCTAGCACCCAACCTCCGCTTTATCGCCCGCGCAGGAGCCGGTATGGACAATATTGACGATGTCATTGCTGCGCAAAGGGCTGTGCAGTTAATTCCAGCCAATGAAGGCAATCGGGATGCTGTAGGTGAGCATATGATCGGAATGTTGCTTAGTCTGATGAACAATCTGAATCGTGGCGACCAACAAATACGATCTGGCCAGTGGTTGCGTGAAGCCAATCGTGGATACGAACTTAAGGGGCGTACTGTAGGGTTGATCGGCTATGGGCACAATGGTATGGCCACGGCAAAAAAACTATCGGGCTTTGATGTACAGGTGCTTGCTTATGATAAATATCGAATCGACTATACCGATCAATATGCAACAGAAGCAGACATGGAAAAAATCTACAAAGAAGCTGATGTACTCAGTTTTCATATTCCCTTAACAGACGAAACATGTGCAATGATTGATGAAGGCTATCTGGCTCGATTTGAAAAACCTATTTTCTTTTTACTGGGGGCAAGAGGTGGTATAGTACAGATACCCGCAGTGCTAAAGGGGCTTGATTCGGGCGCCATTCTCGGAGCGGCTTTTGACGTGTTGCCGGTCGAAAAGTTCCCAAAACTAGCAGAACAAGTCTGGTATGCAGATCTTATCCGCAGGGATAATGTAATGTTATCTCCCCATGTTGCCGGATGGACATTTGAAAGTTATTATAAATTATCAGAAATCGCCGCCGATAAGATCATTGCATTTCTGACATCTTGAGTTTTACACGGCTCATTGGTCAAAATCTTTCGTGCAGCAGGCAGCTTCAATACATGAAGTCCGAGTAATCTATTTTTGCTGCCCCTGATAACAACTCATGCTGCTGGACTAAAGATGACTAGTAGAACAACAATCAAAAACTGTAATACCAAACTACCGTCGAGTAGATAAGCATAGTGATAATGGTCTTTTGTTTTAAAAACTGCCAGTTTTAGCAAAGCAAATATGAGCAGGTTTGTCAAAATCAATCCAATTTTTATGGGTACAGTATAAGGTACTGTCAAGATCAGAACACAATGCAGGCCCAGCAGCAAATAGGTTAAATTCTTTGCTTTTTGTTCGCCCAACATATTGGGTAAAGTTCGTAAGTGATAATAAGAATCTTGTTGAATATCCCGAATATCAAATGGTAATGTGCAGATTAACAAAAATATGCACTTCAATCCACAAAGCGCAATAAAGACCCAACGATCTATGGAGACACCTACATTGACCAGTTCCACATAAGGAAGCACCACGCTGCTGCAGACCCACACTAAGGCAATATGAAAAATTTTGGCACCAGGAATCTGTCGAAGTCCCACTTTACGATCATGGAACTTAAATAGTGGCATCCCGTATAATAGGCTTAGGATTCCAATAAATCCTAAAAAAAGGAAAGAGTAAATGTGTATAAACCACAAACAATACCCCAGCACAAGCAACGCTATACCATTATTTAACCACATGACCCATTCATGATTAAAGATCCAGCGTGTCCGGGGAAATTTTGATTCTTTTGGATTCTTGGGCTTGGACCACCATAGGCTAAAATTATACAGTAATAGTGTCGCTGTTCCCTCCACCAGCACAATATACCAATTGATGGATCGTTCAAAAATAATGTAAGTCAGTGCACATTGTGCCATGGCTGCCATAGCGATCAGAAGATTCGTATAAATTGTAATATAGAATAGCTTTCTCAGAAAAGACATCTTGGTAAATCTTGATGCAAGATAACAATCTTGATAGACAAAAGTAGTTTAACATTATATTAAACATCATTTTTTTGATAAAATGGGCAAAAACCGCTAAATTGTACACCGAAATCGAAATACCAAAAACAATTTCGCAACGATAACAATATAAATTAAAATAATTCATAATAATCCTAATAACGATGAGCCTACAAATAAAATCATTTGAAGAATATCAAAGTGAATATAAGCGAAGTGTAGAACAACCTGAGGAGTTTTGGGCGAGCATTGCAGATCATTTTTTCTGGAAGAGAAAATGGAATAACGTGCTAAATTGGAACTTTGAAGAACCTAATGTCAAATGGTTTGAGGGTGCCAAACTAAATATTACAGAAAATTGTCTTGATCGCCATATATATGCAAATGGAGATAAACCGGCCATCATCTGGGAACCTAATGATCCGAATGAAGCACACCGCATTCTTTCCTATAAGCAATTATTGCAAAAGGTGGAGCAATTTGCCAACGTACTTAAAAATAATAACATCAAAAAAGGAGACCGTGTCTGTATTTACTTACCAATGGTTCCCGAATTGGTCATTGCCGTATTGGCTTGCGCCCGTATTGGTGCTATACATTCTGTAGTATTTGGAGGTTTTTCAGCGCGTTCTATTGCTGATCGTATCGAAGATGCCGAATGCAAACTGATTGTCACATCAGATGGCAGTTACCGCGGAAATAAAACCATTGGACTTAAAAATATTGTAGATGACGCGTTGATGCAGTGTGATACGGTGGAGAAAGTTATTGTGTTAACACGTACACGCACCCCTGTATCAATGATCAAAGGCCGTGATGTATGGTGGGAAGATGAGATCAAGAAAGTAGAAACACAAGGAAATCCAGCGTGTCCAGCAGAAGAAATGGATGCTGAAGACACCCTGTTTATTCTCTATACATCAGGATCTACAGGAAAGCCGAAGGGAGTGGTGCATACCTGTGGTGGTTATATGGTATACACCGGTTATACCTTCATGAACACTTTCCAATATCAACCAAACGACGTATTTTTCTGCACAGCAGATATTGGCTGGATTACTGGACACAGTTACATCGTTTACGGCCCCTTATCACAAGGCGCTACCTCATTGATGTTTGAAGGTATACCAACCTTCCCGGATGCGAGCCGCTATTGGGATATTGTGGATAAGTATAACGTTAATATTATCTACACCTCACCGACTGCTCTACGTTCATTAATGGCTTTTGGTGATGAATTTGTAGACAAAAACAACCTTTCTTCGTTGCGTGTTTTAGGATCTGTGGGAGAGCCAATCAACGAAGAAGCCTGGAACTGGTTTAATGAGAAAGTCGGTAAGAACAATTGTCCTATTGTTGATACGTATTGGCAAACAGAGAACGGTGGCCATTTGATCACTTCATTGGCGGGCGTGACACCAGAGAAAGCAAGTTATGCGATGTTCCCAATGCCAGGTATTCAGCCTGCTTTGATGGACGAGAATGGAAAAGAAATCGAGGGCAATGATGTCACAGGAAACCTGTGTATCAAATTCCCTTGGCCGGGTATGTTACGTACGACGTGGGGAGATCACGACCGCTGTCGTCAAACCTATTTCTCGACCTATAAGGATATGTATTTTACGGGCGATGGATGTTTCCGTAGTCCGGAGGGCTATTACAAAATCACAGGTCGTGTAGATGATGTACTCAACGTTTCGGGTCACCGTATTGGCACAGCTGAAGTTGAAAACGCTATCAACATGCACGCTGACGTTGTAGAATCTGCAATCGTAGGCTATCCGCACGCTGTAAAAGGGCAAGGTATCTATGCTTATGTGATTGCCAATCACCACACAGATGCCGAAGCGACCAGACGCGATATCATGGAAACCGTTTCTCGTATTATCGGTCCGATTGCAAAACCAGACATTATCCAATTTGTCGATGATCTCCCAAAAACTCGTTCAGGAAAGATTATGCGCCGTATCTTACGTAAGATTGCTGAAGGCGATACCAGCAATTTAGGAGATACTTCTACCCTACAGGATCCGAATGTAGTAGAAGGAATTATCAGCGGGGCATCAGCCTTGAAAAAATAGTATAACGTATACGATACAACTAGAAATGGCTGTCCGATTTTTTTGGACAGCCATTTTTAGTTTGATTTATCTATATAACTGCTGTTACATATATATCTTCAGAATGCGCTTTCAGCTCTTTGAGATCACTTTTGCACATCCGCTAATTATACGATCTAAATAGGCCTAATTTGATAAGTGCAATTGTATGGGAAGCGTATACTTCACATTAACGGCCTCTCCACGCTGTATGCCGGGCTTCCATTTTCCTGCTCTTTTTATCACGCGAATTCCTTCCTCTCCTGTTCCGAAACCTAGGTCATTCTCTACAACTAAATCCTTTATGTTACCATCTTTGCCGACCACAAACGCTATCCTTACAACGCCAGACACCCCATTACTAATAGCGCCCCTTGGGAAGACATAATTGCTCGCGATGAAGCCCATCAGTCTCGAAATTCCACCAGGGTAATCGGGGGGACTCATAAAGTTGGAAGAATCATATTTGAAAACTTCACCCGAAGCCTTTGTTTTAATGCCTGAAATTAATTGATTATTTGTGTAAGTTTCAACAAAACTGTCCTTTCCCGACTTTCCTTTCCACTCACCCTCACGCAAATTATTTTTCATTTTCCCCTCTTCATATCCCCCGCTATAACTTAAACGGATAAAACCCGTTCCATTTTCCAGTGTTTTATTATTGAGTGAATCATAATATACGACATAAATAGGATCTCCTATTTTCAGTTTTCCCTTTTTAGCTGAACTAGTCGGATAAAAAACAATTTTTTCCAATTTATTACCTGGATAAAAGTAAAAAGCAGAATCTACAAGCGCGCTGTCGTCGCTATAGTCCTCAATACTTCTTATCGTTCCCTGTTCATACAATTCATATTTTCGCCCGCGAAATTTAAACGGGTAAAGAGGACTCGTACTGATCCCACTGAGCTTAATGGAGTCGTTGCGCGTATAAAATTCTTCGACACGGTAAACTTTATCCTTCCCAGATGCATCGATATTAACTATCCGCGTGTAATAGGCCGAATCCAAATGCTTTGTTTCGGTATCATTTCTCTTGTGATAGGTGGTAAAAGAAACCTGAGCATAAAGGTTTGATAAACAAAAATTGAATAATAAAAAACAGACTAATGACGCCCAAAAATTTAAATAACCTTTCATAAATACTTGTTTGTATAACGGTAATAATAAGAAATATACAAGATAATTAAAAAATTAATTGGTTAAAAAAACGTTTATATCTATTACGTATTCGACAAAAACAGCAATTTTAGTTTTCCACAACATGTTAATAACGTTGTTGAAAACCCAATTTACACGTAGAAAGAACAACATAATCTTATAACTAAACGCCATCCTCATAGAAGCAGTAGAGCAATTGTGCTCCCAAAAAGAAATATTACTTTCTTTTACATAGTATAAAATCAATGATAGGAGCTCAACAGAATAGGTATACTACCTTTAACGGCTTAGAAATAATTTTGGCACTTTTTAAGTGCTTAATACAACAAAAAAAGCCACATCATCCCGACGTGGCCAAAATAAACATATGAATTTAATTAAACAGTTTCTATTTATACGAGTTTACGGAGCTTGCAACTTTCCAGGTACCTGATTCATTGACCAATGTCACTACATCTGTTTTGATGAAATTGTCAAACTTCATGGTGATACGTGCTACCATATAGTTTTCAGATTCCTCCAGAACTTCAGTATGCGTCCTGCAGTTCAATTTTTCACCTTTTTGTTTTTTCAGGAACGAAATAACTTCCGAACGGCTGTTGGTACGAACTGATTTCCCTTGAATTTTCTGATTAAATTCCTGAGCGAACAACTTTTCTACGCCCTGAGAAGCGCCTTCCGTCATTACGGACACATAACTATCGATGGCCAGATCAGCTGTGGATAGGTTCAATGCTTTTCCAGGATCGGTAGTTGCCATTGCGAAAGTTGATATTGTAATCAATGCTGCTGCTGCGAATGTCTTTACTAAAGTTTTCATAATATTGTACTTTATCGTGTTAGTTTTTTGTTTCTTTTCTTATTGTCGCAAGGATCTTGATTATGTTGCATCATTTCCTTTAAGATTCTGATTCAAAAGTAAGACAACGCAGCGTTCTATTTTATTACATTTCGATAAACAAAATAAAAAAGTCGGTAAATGGCAGTAATGGAGCGGTGAATGTATACAGGCTAGGATTGAAAAAATTGAAGATATATGAGTGTAAATCCCGCTAGAATGGGGCTGTCCGCAAAATTGAAGCATCGAATACTGATTTACTTACCTGAAATGGGATCTTGCCTATAAAAGATATCAATCTCCCATTCATAATTGCTTACTTCTTCAAATTCTCTTTCTTTAAAATTGAAAGAAAAGGTATGATTGTATGCTTGGAACCACAGTGGATGAGTTTGTAACTTTCGATGCCAACGCTGAAAGCGTTTTCCACATCGTTATTAACATTATGTGGAAAACTAAAGTTTACTTAATTTGCCAGCTCTCCTATAAAAGATACGCGAGAATATTTACGTACAACTTATTGGCAGATGAATTAAGTCAAGACATTGATGAAATAATTGCGTCCATGTAATTTTTCCAAACCATCTATTTTATTAGAATAAAGGTACCATTAACATAGTCAAGCTTCTGTGTATAGTAGTTTGTTTCTGGTCCCGATACCAACATGCCCCCTATCGCACCTAACAGCACTGAAGCTACAACAACATTCGTTGCAGCGGTGGTTTCTTTCACTGGCCCCACGAAAATGAAATCATCCTCCTCCCTGATTAATGCGTAAAACTGATCTTGACTTGAAATAAAAGGATTACCATTGTACACCACTGCATAATAATCTTTTGGATTTAACTTTTTAAGTTTACCTTTTTCATTTTCTTTAAAGAATCCCGAATAGAAGTCTCCATCTTTTAATTGTGCAGGTCCACCTGAAGGTATTTGACGCACAAACTCTTCGTAGGTGAGATAAAGTCCATCTTTATAAGTGGACGTATTGTATAACGCTAAATGTCTCTTTTGAACAGAATCGTAATTTTCAATTTGACTTAGGGTGTAAAGTTTTGTGGTATCGCCTTTTTTGGTTAACGCATCACAGATCAAATTATTGACAACGTCGCTAGCACGTGCCAAAGTCGCTTTGGTTACATCCATCCCATTAACGATGATAGTTGTATCAACTCGGGCTAGCTGTAAATATTCTCCATTAGCTTTTTTTGAGAATATGATTGCTCTAAAATCCAAGAATCCTTTTTCAGAAAAAGCACCCGTCAATTCCGCAATACAAAATTTTTCAAGGCGCATTAGTAATTCGTCGTCGGCTTTGCGACTTGCTGTCATATCTTCCAATTGGCGCTGCAGTCGCTTTTCCAATGATGGTTCAGCCACTAAAAATCGATTTGCGTTGAGCATACCTAACTTGTATGACGCCGAGGTTATCTTTTATTTCTCGTGCATCGTATAGCCTTATTTTGCCATACTTAGCATGTTCAACTACTTTATTCGGTTTCTTAAATTGAAATGGCCTGTTTTTTTGCTGCGCTTGCAAGGCAACTGTATTTATAATACTAATCAACAAGATGACAATGATTCGTTTCATTGGAGCTTTAATAGATTTTCAAAAATTAGGCAATACGCTAAGTTATGCTATTAATTTCTTTTCTGCAATGTCCATACTTCTTTATGGATCACAGGCTTTCCTTCCTGTTTACTATCTATATCTTTTATAGCAAGTTCAAGAAAACCATTCACGAAAGCATAATGATAAGTTAACTTTACGGTAGAAGCAATAAAGATTTTAATGAACGGCGATAATACATAAAAAAGGAATAGACTCATCATAAAGACGACAAAAAAACCCTCTCAGAAACATTTGAGAGGGTATAATTTAATAAACTTAATAAAATACTATCTGTGTAGCGTATAGGATATATTAGATTTTAGCTTTGTGGAACTAATTTGATTGTTCCAGCATCATTCGTAAAGTATCCCTTCGCATAGCTACCTGTTGGTTCTACATACTTCAATTCTCTAAACTTCACTCCATTGACGTCATATTCTGTGTAAAATTCAAGTCCAGTAGGGGTATAACGATAGGCATATGGTTTTGAATTTCCAGCGATCAATAGTGCTCTCTTCGTTGCCGCTGTTGCAAATGTTGCAGGAAAAGATTCAGTTCCCACTTCAAATTTGTAATTTGAAAAGGCATGGAATTTTGTAAGTGCAGAACGATATGTTGCAACAATTGTGGTAGCCTCTGAAGATTTGATTGGAACCATCACAACCTTATTGTACGACTTTCTACCTTCCATAACAATGGAATCAGCTGACGCTTTTGTTACCAAGAAATCATTTTCTCCTTTCATTCCTTCATTAACGGAACCGATTTGCGCCGTTAAGAAACCAGGTAATTGATATGCACTTGATTTATTAAAATACCCTGGCAAAGCAAAATAATGAAAAATACGATTATAGGTATCGAACGTCAAAATTGGCCCGGCCCCCGGAACCACTATGTAAGTGCTAGTCTGTGCCGCCAAAGTCGTCATGTCACCTTCCACAGTCACATCGACCGAATTGGTAAATTTTGCAAATAATGTATAACCACCAAATTCCAATGCACTGCTAGGATAATATTTAATCATCCAACCATCTTTATTAGCCTGCAACATTGTATATACATTGGATACACTTGCATTCAAACGATCAGTCGGACTTTCATCAAAGATTCGATCCATTTTCTTTTCACAACTTACGCTCAAAGATAAAATGGCTATTGCGAATATAAATAGTTTTAATTTCATTTTTCTTAATTTAAAGTTGTTTGATCAAACGTACTAAGTTTAGGATAACGGGCAATAATATTAGCCCGTAAAATGTCCATATCGATTCCCCATTCGGACTTCATATAGCTTTTTACAATAGCCAATTTTGATAGTATCAATGCCCTTCCCGCTGCTGTTGAATTTTCGACATTCAACATGGCATCAAAATCCGCCTGACTTCGCGTAACATAGAATGAATAGAGTTCAGCAAAATCTTCCGTATCAGCCTTAGAAGCATACGGGGATATAAAACCTGCTGCTATAGCGGATCCTATTCCGACCGGCGTACCAGGATACTTCGTATTCCACTCGTCTTCAATATAGTTACTTCCCGAAATCTCTCTAAAATTGCTCGGATAGGGTTTATTTTGATTTAAAATATGTTGAAATTCATGGTGTACTGTCTTAAAGAATCCGTTATTCAAAAACTGGGAATTTTTACCAGTAGTTTCATTCAGCTCCAATAAATTGTACAGTGAAACTTTTGTGCCGGATTCAGCTGTACCGAGTATAATGACGCCGTTTGTTTGTACAGGTACAGAACCTGTATAAGTAATGATCTTTGGAAAATTACTTCTTAAAAACTGGGTACTTCCAGTTACTTCACTATACGGATCCATTACCAAAAATAACATTAGTTTTGACAAACGAATAGAAGCGTCATAAGGAGCCGGCACCAACCGATAGGTCATATTAGATTCGTTGTCATTATATTTATAAAGTATTTGTACGTTATAAGGCTTCGTATAGTTGTTGTATAAATAGTTGTCTAAAGCATTTTTCGGAATCTCTGAATCCACAAAAACACTTTTCGAATCCAACTTATCCTCTTTATTACAGCCTGAAAACATCACGCCACAGGATAATAATATTGATATTAATAGGGTATTATTTTTCATATTATCTAGGATTAGGAGTTAAACCTGCATTAATAACATCTTGCGGCAACTGTATAGCACGTCTTTTATCACGTTTGGTGAGTATATTATCTGTAACCGTATATGTTAGATTACCATTATATACAGCTGGTGCCTCCCTTCTTGTAATTTCTATTCCGTAACGTTTCACATCAAACCATCGCATACCAGTTTGTAAAAATTGTAGCCGTTTTAAAGATAATACGGCATGAAGCATATTTTCCTGCGTACCAGGCTCAATGGAAAATTCTGGATTCAATTTTTTCTTTGGGGTAGGTGTGGTTGGCGTAAAATAATCAAACGAATTTGCCCAATTATTAATTGAAGCTTCACTTACTGTTGCAGGAGCATTGATCGTATTATTGTCAATATGGATTTGCATATCAGAGAGCGCTGCACTATAATTTTTCAAATGAATATTCGCTTCCGCCCGATTAAGTAGGGCTTCTTCCGATACGATTGGGGCATAAACGCCTTTTGTATAACCGATACCTGCAACTTGATCGGTATATTCAAACATTCGCGCCACATGTGGAAAAATAACTTTATTTGTTGTAGTACTGGAATAAATTGCAGCTTTAATTCTGTAATCAGTACTTACCTTAGCCTGTCCGAAAGGTTGCTTGGCAAAGATAGTTTCTGTCATAGCGATACTACCACCGTGTGCTAACCTATTGTTTGTAGAATAATTTCCAAACGTTTGCCCCATAGAAGAAGATGCCGTAGCAATCAGAAAATTTGCTTTAACAGAACTCGCATTGTACTCGCGCGTAAAGTTTGCATAAGTCGCTGAGAAAGTAGCTATTGTCGTATAATCCCGTAACGTGATGGCTGGGTTTTCACCTAAAGCCAATGTCGCATACTCCACAGCCTTGGTCCAATCTTCCATAAACAAAGCAACACGAGATGCGAATGTATAAGCGGCTGCACGATTAAAATGATATTTTGCTACACTTGAATTCGCGTACGAAGCATCATTAATTAATGGTAACCCTTCTTCCACATCTTTTTTAATATAATCATAAACCTCTGCGACAGTATTACGCTCATACTTAGGGTTTAAAGTAGTTTCCCCCTTTGTCATATAAGTTATACCAAGATCAGTTGTCGCATGTGTCTTTGAATAATTCTGAGCAAAAACATTGACAAGTATCCAATGATTATAGGCTCTAGCCAACAATGCCTCCCCTCTTTGTGCACTGAGACTAGCAGGATTTCCTTGTTCTTCAATTGCCTGTAAGGCAGCATTGGCACTGGCTATTGAACCATAGCATGCACCCCAGATGCGTTCAATGCCGTCGTTATTCGTCTCCGATATATCCTGCCATTTATAGATTTCTTCTATAAATCTCGGATAGTTTAAATATACCGGACCAACATCGTCGACATTGTCTGAAGACAGCTCAGTAACAACAACGTAAGCGCTGCTAGGATAAGCCCCTACAAGCATTTTACCTATTTTGTCTGTGGTATTCAACTCGGCTCTATTATCTGGCAATTCATCAAGGTACTTTTTACAGGACGATAGGCCCATCGCCGTTAAACCGGCAAAAATCAGTATATATGATAGTCTATTTTTCATATGCTAAAATCCCATTTTTAAGGTTAATGTATATTGTTTTGCAATTGGTAAAGCTACACCGCCTGAATTAACGAATTCTGGATCCTGTCCATTTAGACGCTTATCTGCATAAATCAACCATGGATTCACCATATTGAAACGTACACCTAGATTAGACATCTTTAAGGACTTAACGATATGTTTCGGTAATTCATAAGCTAATGAAATATCCTTCAAGCGAATAAAGTCACCTTTAGCAACTGTTTCAGTAGAATAATTGTACGCATTGTACGCATACCGATACTGACTGTTATTTCGAATAAAACGAGAATCCAAAATGACAGGTATATTGGTGAGCGCTTCTTCACCAGGAACTGTCCAGGCATCGGCAAACTCTCTCGGCATGGCATCCAGATCTGTATAACCTGTTTTATACGCAGGATCCAATCGTACGACATTTCCAAAAGAATAGGTAAGAAATATATTCAGTTTAAAATTTTTGTAAGAGAATACGTTTCCAAAGCTTCCCATATCTGTTGGTTCGGTAGGACCTTCATACTTTAAGAACCCAATATTATTTCTTTCCTGAAAATAGACACCTGTAGTTGTTTCAGCGCCATCGATGTAATTATAAACTGGTAATCCGTTGTCAATAATACGGTTGAAAGGAATAGAAAATAAGGGGCGTACCGGATAACCTTCTACACCGTATCCACCTAGCGCAATTAAATCAGAAACTCTGCTGTTATTTTCCAATGAAGTAATTCTATTCTTCGCCTTTGAATAGATAAAATTCGATACCCAAGAGAAATGCTCCTTTTTCAATATTGTAGCAGATAAACTAAGCTCAATACCATTAGATTCCATATCTGCCACGTTACCGTACTTCAAGATTTCTCCTCCTAATCCCTGAGTATTGACTATGCCTATAAGATCGTAATTTTTGCGTTTGTAATAATCCACATCTATGGCAATACGATTTCGGAACAAACCGATTGAAGTACCAATATTAAGTTCGTGCTTTTTCTCATAGGTCAACTCAGAGTTTTCAAGATCCGAAATAGAAAGACCAGTTTCTTTATCAGCTGTACTTGGTCTCCATGGATTATAGCTTTGAATGATAATTTTCGAATTGGTTACAAAGTCTGGCCCCCTATCAGCAGTCAAACTATAGGAACCTTTAAAACTCAGGTTTGAAAAAGGCGTCTCCAAGTTTTTAAAGAAATCCTCTTCCATCACATTCCACATACCCGAAACATTCCATGTAGGCATCCAACGCGCAGATGTTGTACGTCCTAAGCGATTTGTACCTTCATAACGAAATGTTCCATTGACAGTATAACGATTGTCAAATGTATAATTTGCTGTACTATAAAAAGCAACCTGTCTATTTCGCGCAGGGGCCACATCACCGTTCTTTTTACGATCTATAGAATAGTAATCAGCATTTTCTTCTTGATTTTTCTTAAATAAGGTGTAATCAATATATGGAATCTCTCCTAGATCATATTGCAAGCCCCAACCTCTAAACCAGTTTTGATTACGATTTACAGAATTAGATTCGGCTCCCGCAAATACATATAATTTATGGATATCGTTGAATGTCTTATCATAAGCTGCAGTAAAGCGCAAATCACGGGTAAACATCTTGTTGTCTGTACGATTATATATCCCTCCAGCAGGCAACACAGAAACCGGAACAGCATAGGGATTACTTGGATCAGTATATAAGAAAGGATTTGCATCACGAATAAACGTTGTTGGCATCCATCGGTAAGCTAATGCCTGATTCGAATGATCCTTGATATAATGCTGCTGCGAAGTTTGTTGATAGCGTGTTGCAGCTAATAACCCTAGTTCGAGTGCTTTAATGGGCTTCCACTTTAGTTCCCCCTGGAATTTTATATCAGCAGCATTGATATCCATGTAATTGTTGTCTAACTCATGCAGGATATTAAATGGAGCATAATTCCGTGTATAGAACTCGTTAGGATCGAGGGTACGAGAATTCCTTAATGCATAGGTATATGGGTTGATATCAAAGTCTCGCTTAATTTCCATCGAGACCCGATCCACCGATGAACCTATCGTACCTGGTGCTCTTTGATCCCTATAAGAACCATTTGTTCTTAAATCCAATTTTAGGTTATCGAACAAATTATAGGATGCATTAAACATCCCAGTATAGCGCTTCACATCCGATTTGCGCGTCCAGCCATTATCAAAAACACCACTTATAGAGGTATAATATTGTGCTCTATCTGTACCAGAAGAAAGGCTGACCGAGTGATTTTGCATGATTGTCCGGCTGAACAACTGTTTAAACCAGTCTGTATTACGGTATTCAGCTTGTCTTAGGTAGGCGTTTCTTGCCTCCTGTGTATTTTCTAACTGTCCCGCTTTGATCAACTGATACATTTTCCCATACACTCCTGATTCGGACCTATTTGCCACATCGGACATTGTAAGCCATCCTCTCTGCTCAAGTGTTTGATAGAAAGCCATTTGCTCTTGCGAGTTCATGATATTAAAATTATTATAAGAAGGAATAGCTCTGGATGTAAACTCTCCTACATAGTTTGCAGAATTTCTACCGGCAATTCCTTTTTTTGTTGTAATAACAATAACACCACCCATCGCCCGAGCACCGTAAATGGATGTCGCTGAACCGTCCTTAAGAACGGTGAAAGACTCGATGTCGTTCGCATTCAATCCAGCTACGGCAGAACTGATCAACGTCAATGCATCTCCGGAAGAAAGATCATCCGATGAAACATTCGCCACATCCTCTATAATGATTCCATCAACTACCCAAAGTGGTTTTGAACTACCATAAATCGAGGTCGCCCCACGAACTCTGATTTTTGGTGCTGATCCAAATGTACCAGTTGTGTTCTGTACTGATACACCGGCGACACGCCCTTCCAAAGCTCTCGAAGGGTCAGGTAGTCCGCCCAGTTCAATATCTTTCATATTGACTTTAGCGGTAGCGCCTGTAAAGGTTCGTTTGTCAATCTTAGCTCCAAGCCCCGTTACAACAACTTCCTCGATTTGATTTTCATTAGAATCCAATACGATAGATACTGTATTTCTATTATTGACAGCAACCTCCGTATTGTTAAATCCTATATAGCGGACAACCAATACAGCATTTCCGCCAGCATTTATCTTAAAATGCCCGTCTGCATCTGCTTGTGTGGAAATGGAAGTTCCTTTGACCGTGATTGTAGCGCCAGCCAGCGGATTTCCGTTAGCATTTTTAACGGTTCCAGTGACAGACTGTTGCATGTTGTCTGAAACTACTTCGCTCTTTTCATTACTGTTAACAGAAATTGTATTTGCTATAATCTTATACTCGATATTTTTATCTCTTAGTATCGAGTTCAACGCCTCTTCCACAGACGCATTTTTTAGGTCGACTGTAATACGAGATTTAGCGTTTAAGTTTTCGCTGTAGAGAACGCGTAAGTTGGATTGCTTTGAGATCGCAGAAAGCGCCTCCTCAATCCGTGCATTCCTCATTTTCAATGTAACTTTTTGTGCTGTTCCTTTTGCTTGGACGCCAGTTACAAATGCGAATAAAAGGCATGTACTAATTTTCATAATACGTAAGGGTTTGCAAAACCGATGGTCTTGGGGTAACAAGGACCAGGCTTTGCTTAATGGTAAGTTATTCATACATTTACATTTTGTGGTTAATTAGGTAATTAATAGTTCACTTTAAAGTTATGAGCCCTTTAATCGCATGTTTGAACAGGTATGCGCCAACATTCCTGTTCTCTTTTTGGGGGCATTTTAATGATTGGGTAGTAAAGTTATATCATAAGCCTGGCTAAATTAATTTTTATGTCTATTTAAAAAAGTTAGATTTTATTCTCGATAATCAATTCTTTGCCACGAATCTCAAATTTAAGATCGCTGACGTAAGATAGCATTTCCAATACCTGTGAAAGTTTTACGTCTCGCTGTATGCTGCCGCTATATTCTTTATTAAGTTTAACATTCCCTCTAAATTTCACATCTAAATCGTACCAACGAGAAAGTTGATGGGCAATATTTACTATAGTTTCCTTTTTAAAATAAAACTCATTATTATGCCAAGCTAAATCTTGCAATATATCAGCTTTTCCTTTTATAAGGTTACTTTTCGAAAGCGAGGCAAATTCTCCAGGATTTAATTCAAGCGTATTATCCTTCTGCCTTACTTCAACCTTTCCTTCAACTAATGTTGCTCGAATATCATCGTGATAAGCAAAAACATTAAAGTGAGTTCCCAACACCTTAATTTCACCAGCTTTTGATTCAACGAAAAAAGGTTTGCTAGGATCATGTGCCACTTCAAAATAGGCTTCGCCTTCTAAACGTACTCTCCTCTCATTTGCTGAGAATTGTGCTGGAAATGTTAGATTAGACTGCGCATTCACCCAAACTTTAGTACCATCACTCAATGTGATTTTATAAAAACTAGCCCGCGGTACAATTAAAGAATTCTGGGAAGATTCGAGCTTATTTTTGCCATTTTTAACAATCAATTCTGCAGCATTCCATACAAAAGTTTTATCGCTATTGTAACCATTCGGTTTAGTATTGTTTAGCCGAACTTCTTTGCCATCTGCCATCCGTAAAACAGCTCCACTTTTCGCTGGCGCTACATCTTGACTTAGGTTTAGAGCCGAAATGCTGCCATCATTATCTTCTTTTTCCATTTGGCTGTACCATAGATAGAAGAAACTAGATAATAGCACCAGTGAGGCAGCAATACCAATAAACCATTTATTGTACGATCTATTATTTTTGTTAGTAAGCCTATCCCATGCTTTATTTGCATCTAACTGCCCAACAATAGCTAGATCTTGTTCAATATTCTTCGCTCTTTGAAATGAATCCAAAAGCCGTCTGTTATGGTCACTAGCTTGTAGCCATTCTTCAAATTGATTTTTCTCCTCTTCGGTCAATTGACCATATAGAAATTTTTGAAGAAGACGGGAGATATGTCCTGAGTTTTCCATCATTTTGTAGAATAAAGAAACTTAAGACAGGCAAAAGGGTGACAAGAATTTAAATATTTTTTAGCAAAAATATAATAAATGGCAAAAACTCAGGATTTAGTCGCTTTAAAAGCATTTTCATACCGCGTTGTTTTTGAGTTTTTACGGTATTAACACTAATTTTCAGTTCCTCGGTTATTTCAAGATTTGATAAACCTTCCAAATATCCAAGACGAAACACCTGTTGACATGACAAAGGCATTTGTTCGATAATTTTATAAATTTCTTGAATAACCTCACTATGAATCATATTTAATTCGAGGGCGATATTATCCTCTTCCGTAAAACCGACTACATTCCAATATTTTTGCCGAACTTTCTCATGACGAATATGATTATAGCATGCAAAACGGACAGCACTATACAAATAGTTTTTTATAGCAATATCATTATCACTGACCTGTTCTGTATTTTTAAAGTAAGCGATGAAGGAATCTTGCACCAGATCTTCCGCGACAGCTAAATCTCCGACAATTTTCCAGGCAAAGTGGCAAAGCCCATTATAGTGTGTTTTAAATAATATTTCTTCCTTCTGCATAGTTAGATATCTTCCAAACTACAAATCGTACTTCATAGTGGGAATTTTTAGGACATATAAGTACATCTGATCAGGATGCTTAATAATTGCGTCGTAAAAATGCTTAATATTTTTTATTTTCTGCAAAAAAAAGTTAGCAAGGAAAAATTGAAACCATATTTTGTCCATGTAAATCTAAAAAAACAGATCAAAAAAATAAAAGCTAATTGCCTTAGGGGAAGTAAAACGGAAAAAATAGAGCAGTTTAGAAAATGAGATCGTTCCCGAGACGAGAGTTTTAATTGTAACAAGACACTTCCCGTTTATCTATATCCAACGGATATCCCAATAATTATCTACAATTATCTATGTATAATGATAAATTAGTAGCAAGCTAGTATGATACAAGATACGAAATTCTCGGATAAAAGGACCGAAATAGTATAATAAAGTATGCTCAAAATTATAGATTATTTACCTTATACAACATCTATATTGGGTGTAATCTGTTTTAGCTCATTGATAAATTCGGTAGCATTTTCTGGATCAACAAATACGTGGTCAACCACATTATAACGTAAGACCATTCCTCTTCTGTAAGGTTTTAACACTGTAAATCCCATTGATCCAAACCAGTCAACCTTATTTGTTTCTAATTTGTGTATAGAGCGAATATCTATTGATCTTATACCAGAGATCGTCTTAATGAAAAGATTGTGACCTTCAATCCAATAGCGTTTTAAAAAAAATGTAAAATACCAGATTGATAGACATATTCCAAACAAGAGTAATGTGCCGATATAGCGTTCTTTTTCAAGTCGCTCAAATAATAATATTCCAATAAATATGATCACGACTATTCCCCAAACGTAGCTTCCAAAATTTATGTGAGTTCTAAAGATTTTTTTCATTGCTAATAATTTTTTAATGGATCAATTATTTTAATTTCTGACAGCTAAATCTCGCTTAACAGTAATTGGAAATAAATTATAGACTTGGTGATACCGTTCGAAATCATCTTTCGTGTTCACCAATATATGATAGATATGAGGGATGACTTCGCTGTTAATATTATTTTTCATAAAGATTATTTCGTCCTTCAGCAGTTCGGTCTTGACATTTACTAGCCAATCTTTCGCTAAGAAAGCATTTATTCGCGCTGAATCTTTGAATAATTTAAGATCATTGAAATGAGTTGCTACTTGCCGAAGACTGTCTTTCTGATGTCGATTTTTTGCCTTATAATAATCCAATAAGGTTAAGTATTCATTATAAAGTTTATTGTTTTCTCCATCGGATACGACCGTCATTTTAATTGATTCGCCTCCATTCTTAGCCAACAACAGTTCTTGTAGTTGCTCTTGGTGATAAACGCTATCAAATAACAGTTTATAATTATTGGACTCTTTTGAATCCAACCAAAATGTAGTTGACATATAATATTTTGGTGTGCCGAGCTCGGGCTGACGAGCAAATCTTTCCTTCTCTTGAGGCCTTACAATATCCCTATCCCATGAAACAGTGAGTTGATAAATTCCCTTGGGTAATGTTTTCATATGAAGATTAATATTCTTGTAACGACTTGTATCAGAAAGTACCTTAATTCCTGTACGCGTATTATATATATCGATATAAAAAGGATCTTTTATTGGAATATCGCCATCGATATATATTTGGCCTGTAGTACCGCATCCAACTAGAAGAAATAAAATGAAACTCAATAGCAATCTCCTTGTATTGCTTATTAACCCCGGAGTATTAGCCTGCTTTAAATACATATATTTATCGATACAATTTATCATAATGTAATATGGATAGTTATCTCTTTAAACAATAGCAAAAGCTATAGTTATTACTTTAATACCCCACAATACTTTCCACAAAGATATCGTGGGGCTTATCACATAAAAACCGTGATGGTAAATTAGTAAACGAAAGAAAAATAATAATTAGGATCCTCGACGCTTGTAAACTGTATTCCTGACCCAAAATCTTTATCCGTTATGAATGAAAGTTTAAAATCATGATTGATCATTTTCTTAAAGAATGTGGCATTCATATAAGGAACCATGATTCCTCCATTATTTGTTGTATTTTTAATCGAAAGAAAACGTATTGTGCCTTTTTCGAGATCAATTGAATAATTCATTACATAACCACCAATAAACCTTGTATTCCCTTGGTAAATGTAGCCATCCATTGTTATGAGTTTCTTTGCGTCATTAAAATTGTAGAAAGAATCTCCTACCGTGAGATTATAACCGCTTGTTTTTGATAAACGCACGTACTCATTCCAATCTATTACATAACTTGCAGACCAAGTTTTTAATGGTAAGTAGCTAGCATAGCTGTAAATACCCGGTTGGAACATATCGGTAATTGCAGTCCCCAATTTATACTGCGGCGGTAATAAATAATCATTCGATTTCTTTATAACAAAAGTTTTTCCAGATAAAGCATGTAGTTTATACACACCGTTGTTTTCAGTAATCTTTGAAAACTTTTCACCATCAAAGGTTGAATCACTGAGCAACGTCATATTTTTTTCCAAATTGTATAAATATGGAATCTGTACGCTCTCCACTTTACCTTCGATCATAGCCATTAGGGTAATTTGTTTTGCTGAAGTGTTTAGTGTAAATTCACAGTTTGCCTTATTTAGCATAACAGTGTTTATTCCATTTCCGAAGTAATCATTTACATCATTTATACTAGTCCAAAGTTTTTTGCTTAAATAAGCACCTTCTTCTTCCGCCGTAGCTTTTACTAATACAAGCGGTTGTACAAATTTACGACCCTGAAAAAACAAAGTATCTCCATGGGTTTTCACGTAATCGTATTCATTGTCACTACCGAGTCCTTTTCCAGCCGCCCCACCATAAACACTAGGATCAGGATCTTGTAACATGGTAATATAATTATACGTATCAAAAGATAGTGTAGCATACATGATTTGACGTATGCGATAAGTAGATTCCTTTGCTTCTGTAGCAGTCGTTTCGTTTAGATCTGCGACCATCTTCAGGCGATCATTCTTATCGAACCGAATATAGAATCCATATCCACCTTTAGATATTTCGGTGGTTGTATAGGCTTTCCATCCGTATGGTGCATCTACCAAGGTTCTTTTGACATACAACAGCGTATCAGATATCCTTTCGTCGGGATTACCGAATATAGGATCAATTTCTTTCGGTTTACTACAACTAAAAGCCAATAGGACCAAAAACATTAAATAAAATATCTTTTTCATAATTTAATACTTCCTTAAATTTACTTTGCCTATGAATGTTGCATTCGCATCTTTTACATCCTTCAAAATCAAAAACTGCAGATAGTCGCTCGGATTTACCTTTAAATCTACTTGTTTCCACTCCGCGGAAAAGCTGGTGCTACCTAGATAGTCGATCAACGGTTTAGTATCTTTCAATACCCAATCAATGGCCCCATTATTGTAAATAGTGCCTGTACCTTGGGTAGCAGACTTAGAAATTTTAAAAGTATTATCTGCATTTTTTAAAATATCAAAGTCATAAGCCGCAGTATAGGTCGCGTTATTGTCACCAAAAGCAATGCTTAATGTTGCTTTTGTGGCTGAAACGAACTGAAATGTCATGGATTTTGTAGTCCATCCGCCAAGTTCATCCAAAATAGACATAAAAAATGACCTTTGCTTGCTGGAAATAGTGTTCTCTAATCCCCACGTATTCCTTATATCCCAATCCAAAGAACCTATAAAATCACTACTTAGGGCGGTTGCAGCAGAATAACGTGTTGATTTATACTTTTCGGTCATGACACGCTGAAATTCTATCTGCAACTGTGTTACATCAATGTTAAAATTCTGCATCATATAATCCCGTACAATTGCCTCCTTCTGTTTAAACTTAGGGTAAGCATCCTTTCCACTATCATAAGCAAAATCATCATAATATAATTGACCTGCAACGATTAAATGAGATAGAACTTCCGCAAAATCCTCACCGATAGATTTTCTAGAATATGGTGTAATAAAGCCAAGTGATCTTGCTTTTGCCTGGCTGTTTTCTTGCGCAGTCCAATTCGAGTAATAATCTCCCGCACAAATTTTCCCAAACTCCGCAGGTATAAATCTCATCTGATTAAGAATATGGGTAAATTCATGATGAATAACCTGAAGGTTTCCAGTTACCGAATTGGAATTCGCAATATCAAAATTATTAATCCCGTACAAGGTGATCCGTCTACCGCCATCTGCAGTACCTCCTTTTACTGAACCATCCACATCATAGTCTCCAGACCCAAATAAAGCAAATTGTTTAGGCGTATATGTTTTTATAAATGGAACCCCTCCAATATTCTTATAAACATCTAAAAATCCATTAATAACTACATCCATTTGCGGAATAACTTTTGACTCATCCGCTGGTGCAATATTTTTATTGATATCATGCATATTTCGCTGATACCGATAGACCACTTCAATATTATAGGGATCGGTCAAATTCTTTGTAATCCATTCATCAATATCTCCTGGAACAAAGGTGTCGTAATTTTCAATTTTCGCATTCAGCTTCTCCTCTTTCACACAGGAATATGAACTGGCGATTAGACCGACTGTGATACATATTTTTGTTATTGTTTTCATAAAATTACCTTGGATTTTGTTCAACACCGGACAACTTCGCTTCTTGTGGGATCTGGAAAACACGTCGTGGATCCTCAGGTTTCAATTCGATATAAGACTCGCTTTCATCATTGGCAATGATAAGATGCTTCACTGTTATCCCTTTCCGAATAATATCGAACCAACGTAATCCCATAGACATGAAACCAACTTGCTTAAACTGTAGAACGGTTTGAATAAGTGCTTCTTTATCATCTTGAACCCCGAAAAACAACTTAGACTTTGCAGCTGTTACAGCATGATTTGTAGGATTGTAATTTTCAATTCTATTGCTTGCCATTAAATTCATATCGGCTATACCAGCTGAAATATTACCTAATTCCAAATAGGCTTCAGCTCGATTCATTAGCGCCTCATCTGTAATTAATACTGGAACCATAAGCATAGGAAATCCCGTATTCGCGGTGGCATTTGTTACATACCAGAATTCCTTCCATATATAGGTAGTATAATGTGGAGCACCATAGGAGACACCAAAATTATAGAACTTTGCACCAGCAGCAGTTGTACCATTATAAATGTTTTGGAACACATTTATACCCATAGCATAGCGATTATCCCACCAACGTTGATAACCGCTATAAGTTTCATTGATCAAAAGGCTATAGGGCTGATCTGCCTTGGAAAAGACTGAATGTACTTCCTCGAATGTCATTTTCTTGAACGTGGAATTATAAGGTATCAATTTTCCTGCAAAATTTCCTCCCGCGAAAATCTTATTAGCATTGTCCACAACTTTTTGCCATTCGCCTGTGAACAAATAGAATCTAGTCGCAAAAGCATGGGCAGCAGCTGGTGTAAAATGGTATTTGGGTACATTCCACTCTGCAGGGTTCCCGTCTAAAAGGGCTAAACCTTCTTCCAAATCCTTCCGAATATTATCATAAACAGATTTAACTGTCCCGCGATCATACTGCTTAATCACAATAGTCTCTGGTTCAGTAACGTAAGGAATTCCAGGAGACGTATTGTTCTCTGGATTTTTATAATCGTAGACTTTGGCAAAGAAATTAACAAGCATAAAATGTGAATATGCCCTTGCAACCAAAGCTTCCCCTTTAAATGCAGCAATCTCCTGTCCAAAATTATTAGTTTCAATTGCAGCCAAAGCATGGTTAGCGGCTGCGATAGCTTCATAACAATTGTTCCAGTAGCTATTGGGACTATCCGTATCACTGTTGTTGATATCTTGCCAACGGTATAAGGAAGGAACCGGTTGATAAAGTCCGCCGACGCCTTTATCTTCTACATTATCCGAATAAGTTTCGGCCATAGCAAGATAATTACCAAAAGGATAGGCTGATGTAATCAGTCGTTTGACTTTATCAACCGTATTGATCTCTGCTCTCATATCCGGTTGCTGATCCAGATATTTACTACAACTGTTGAGAAGCAGTGTTGAAGAAAAGAATAGATATTTAAGATTTGTAAGTTTCATAATTTAATCGTTTAGAATCCCAATTTTACAGACAGAGTTATTTGCTTGGGAACAGGTAAAGCTACTCCCCCGTTATTATAGAACTCGGGGTCTACTCCATTTAATTTTTTATCGGAGTAAATCAACCAAAGGTTATTTCCCACCAAATTTACTTGGGCAGTTCTAAATTTAATCTTGTTTACGACCGATTTCGGAATGTTATATCCTACTGAAATCTGCGATAGACGCAGATAATCTCCTTTTGCAACTCGTTCTGATGAATAATTATAAGCGTTATAGGAATAAACAGATGCCGTACGATCCCCAGCGGCGTTCTTAATGTCAAATTCCGCTGTTAGTCCATCGAGAGTAGACGGAACTACTGTTAAATATTCATCCCCTTTATAAATAAAGCGATTGATTAGTTCCCTTGATACATTATACATATCGAGGTAAACTGGTGAATAATTTGGCTGTAGACGGACCATATTGCCCAAACCAAATTTAAGCAAAAACGAAAAGCTAAAATTTTTGTATTCCAGACGGTTGTAGTAACCTCCGGCGAGCGTGGGATCTACCGGTCCCTCATACTTCAAGAATTCCGTTTGATTGTCCTGAAACCAAAAGTAAGTTTCCCCTGGAGTACCATCTGTCCCAATATAGGTTGGATAACCTCCATTGGCAGCCAATTTATCAAAATCTAAGGAGTAGAGACCTCTATGCGGTTTGCCGATCATTGCCCCACCCTCTCCAGAAATCAGTTCCCAAATATTGCGAGTTACATTTAGCTTTGTAATCTTGGTTTTGTTAAAACCAAGCGTAAGCTGTGTCCGCCAAGTAAATCCGTTTGGATCCTTAAACGGATATCCTCCAAGCTGAATATCAACTCCATGACCTTTCATATCTGCATAATTGGCTAATTTTTCAAATTGCCCGCCAATCCCTGAAGTGCGAATTGGCCCGATTAAATCAAATATATTACGTCTATAATAGTCAAAATTCAAATCTATACGATCATTTAAGAAACCTAAATCTGTACCAATATTAAGCTCGTACATCTTTTCCCAAGTCAGCTCGGAATTTTCCAAACCATTGATATTGATTTTACCTTCCTTTTCTCCGTCATATGGTCTATAAGTAATGGCGTTATAGAAAACGGCCGAAGAATTAGAAGCATTTCCCATATTTGCAACTAGACCATAAGTCCCCCTCAATCTAGCGCGAGACAAAATCTTATTATCTCTATTAAAAAAGTTTTCTTGATCAATATCCCATGCCGCGGAAACGTTCCACGTCGGTAGCCATCTAGCAACGTTCGTACGCCCCATTTTATTGGAACCATCGTAACGCGTCGTAAAGTTAAATGAGTATTTATCTTTATAATTATAAGCACCACGCAAAGCATAAGCAAGTTTACGATCATAGGTATAATTCATAGCAAATGGAGCATCGCCAGATTCAATCTGCTTCTTATAGTACCGATATGCGGGTAAAACTAGATTACCATTTCCATATTCAATTCCTGGTCCGTTAAAATCGTGGCTCTGCTTATCCGCATACTGAAGTTCATAGGTTCCAAACAAATTCATGGTATGATCATTCCATTTTTTGTTGAATTCCAAATTATGCCGCATATAATAACTGATCATATTATTATTAGCGACATTGAAAAAACCTCCGTTGGGAAGAATAACATATTTATCCGTATTGGGAAAATCTGGATCAGCATACAAAAATCTGTTTCCTGCGTTTACCGTTTGATCTTGATTCGCACGGTATGCTTTCGAAAGATTGGCATTCTCCGTGATCATATGTTGTCTTTCGGAATTATAGTAGCGATACATTCCGTTAGCAGAATAGGTTAGGGAAGGTAAGACTTTATACGTTATACCAGCTTGCACCTTGATATCCATTAATTTAAGTTTGATATAATTATTATCAAGTTCGTTGAAGATATTAAAAGGCGCATAATCTCGCGTAAAATATTCTAAATCGCCATTTTCATCATATGGAGTAATAATACGACTGGTATTTAGTGCATAGGAGTATGGATTAATATCAAAATCCCGCGAATAGCTACCATACACAGCATCAGAATTACGGTTTAAAGTTCCAGGCGTACGCTGATCGCGAATATTTCCCTGAAAAATAAATTCCGTACTCAATTTATCATTAATTTTATAGTTATTACGGATATTGGCTGTAAAACGCTTTGCTTGATTACCTACCGTGTAACCGGGATCATTCATAAAACTAGTCGAAGCATAAGTCTGCGCCTTAGCAGTTCCTGAACTCATGCTTAATGAATGGTCATGTACAAAACTGTTTCGGAATAATAGATCAAACCAGTCCGTATTTACATTTGCATAACGTTGTAAGAAATTATAACGTGATGGTGCATCATTTCGGAGTTTGAAAGAATCCGTATTAGGATCATATTCGTACATGAGATTGTACATTTTTGTAAATACGCCCCCTGTTCCCGCTCTTGATACCTGAGAGTGATTGAGATACCCTTTATTTTCCATATCTATAACCAACTGCATCTGTTCCGAAGAATTCATGATATCAAATTGATTGTAATTAGGTTTAATATAGGTTGTAAAGTTTCCAGAATAATTGAAATGTACCTGTCCTTCTGTATTTTTACCTCTTTTCGTATTAACCACAACTACCCCATTCATTGCTGCTGCACCATACATCGCTGTTGCAGCGGCATCTTTCAATACAGTGATCGACTCAATATCATCAGGATTCAAGCCCGCTACAGAGGACCCTAGTAAGGTATTTGCATCACCAGTGGATAACGCTTCGTTGGAGATATTGACAGCCTCATCCAAAATAACACCGTCGATCACCCATAAAGGTTTATTATCTCCCGTTAAAGAAGTGGCACCGCGGACCCGAATTTTTGGTGCGGCACCAAAAGTACCGGAAACGTTTTGCACGGATACACCCGCAGCTTGTCCTTCCAACATTCGAGAAACATCGGGAACCCCAGCACGTTCGGCTTCCTTAGCGTCTATTCTTGTAGATGCTCCTGTAAAAAACTTACGGTCCAGATTCTGATATCCGGTTGCAACAACATTAACTTCATCCAATTTTAAGTCATTAGCCGCGAGCACGACATTTACGCTAGACTTCCCATCCACGGAAATTTCCCTAGTGCCAAATCCAACGTACCGTACAACCAAAACGGCCGATGTAGCGGCATTGATCTTAAAATGGCCCAGGTCATCAGTCTGTGTTGAAATAGAAGTTCCCTTTACAGTTACTGTAGCTCCACTCAATCCTTTGCCATCTTGACTTTTAACAGTACCAGAAACAACCTGTTGCTGCGTATTACGTTCGAAACGACTGCCCTCATCACCATTTACTGAAATAGTGTTCGCAATGATCTTATAATCAATGTGATTATTGCGCAAGACAGAATTTAATGCTTCTTCTACCGAAGCATTTTTTAAGTTCACATTGACCCTTAACTTAGAATCAACGTTTTCCCCATAAAATAATTGCAAATTAGATTGTTTGGAGATTGCGTTCAACGCCTCTTCAATCCTTGCATTTTTCATCTTTAAAGTAACTTTCTGTGCAATGCCGTTGGCTTGAACTCCGGTCACAAAGGCAAAAAGAAGGCAGGTACTAATTTTCATAATACGTAAAGGTTTACAAAACCGTGGGTCATGAGGTAGCATTCGCCAAGTTTTGCCAAATGGTAAGTTATTCATACATTTACTCTTTGTGGTTAATTGGGTTTACTTAATTCGCTTTAAAATTTTTAGGCCTTTTGATCATTTCGGAACAGGGATGCTGCAACATTCCTGTTCTACTTTGCTTCTAAAACCTCTAGGTTAGGTATCGATTCTCACATAAGCACTCCTTTCTATTTGTTTTCGACAATTAATTCTTTTCCATGAAGCTCAAATTTCAAATCGCAGACGTAAGTCAACATTTCCAAAACTTCAGATAACGTAACATCGCGTTTAAAATTACCGCTATACACTTTATCCATTGCGACATCTTTCTTAAATCGAACTTGGACATCGTACCATTTAGACAGCGTAGAAGCAATCTCAACAATCGTTTCTTTCTTAAAATAAAACTGATTATTATGCCATGAAAGATCGTGATCCATATCTGCTTTCCCTTTGCTGAGAAGTTCACCTTTCAGATTTGCATACTCTCCGGGCTCAAGAACAATAACATTGCCTAAATGGCTGACTTGAACTCTCCCGGAGGATAATGTCGTACGAACATTACTACTATAGGCGTTAATATTGAAATGTGTACCTAACACCTTTACCTCGCTTCCTCTAGACTCCACTACAAAAGGACGATCAGCTTCATGAGCGACTTCGAAATAAGCCTCGCCCTCTAGCATAACGCGACGCTCATTTTCTTTAAATTTTACAGGGAATTTAAGCTGAGAGTTAGCATTTACCCAAACCTGAGTTCCATCTTCTAAATTTAACTTATAAAAATTGCCTTTAGGAACAACCAATGTATTAAATTGTATTTCAGCCACTTCTTGAGGGTGATTGATTTGGTCAATGTTAGCTTTATTCGTTAAGGCTACTATTTTCGGATCAACTGCTTTGTTAGACTTCTCCAATGACATAATTGATCCATCAGCCAAAACAAGCAAAGCTCCGGACTTTGCCGGTTGTATATCGCCCTTCACTGAACTGATAATTGCAACTTTCTCCGAAACTTTACCCTCCTGATGAAAAATATAAAAGAGTGACATACCCATCAATACGACAAGACTAGCTGCCACACGGAGAATAGGATTATAATGTTTCTTAATTCTCTGAGTAGTCTCCTGAATATTACGCCAAGCACCATCTTCGTCCAGATTATCTAAAAAGATAAGATCCTCCTCAATATTTTTTGCATCCCGAAAGCTTTCAAGCAATTCATCATTATTTTTGTCAGATTTCCGCCACTGTTCAATAGCATCCCGATCTGCTATGGTTTCTTGACCACGAAGCAATTTATTAATGAGTTTGGTTATGTAATTGGTATTAGCTTTCATATCTATAGGTTATAAACCCTATAGATTCGTCGAGGGTGACAAGAAATTAAAATTATTTTAATAAAAAAATAATAAAGGGTAAAAACTCGGGGTGCAGCTTATCCATCAAAATTTTCATGCCCCTTTGTTTTTGCGTTTTAACCGTATTTACGCTGATTTGAAGTCTTTCTGTGATCTCAAGATTTGACAGCCCATCTAAATATCCCATCTTAAAAATCTGTTGACAAGCGGAAGGCATTTGAGCAATAATCCGGTAAATTTCATTAATCACTTCGGTATGAATAATGGAACGCTCAACCGAATGCCCATCTTCCTCGTTGAACTCAACCCGAGTCCAATACTTTTCCTTTACTTTTTCATGCCGTAAATGCTTTAAACAAGAAAATCGAACAGCAGTATACAAATAGTTTCGTATAAATGCATCGGATTGTTCCATTCGTTGTTGATCTCTGAAGAATGTAACAAATGCTTCTTGTACCAAATCCTCCGCAGTAGTAGATTCCCCCACAAATTTCCAAGCAAAATGGCACAAACTCCTATAATACGTTCTAAATAATTTCTCTTCTGGGCCCATAATTCTAACGGGTATAACAAAATTGATTAGCAAACAGTCCTCGTAGGCAGATTAACTATTTTAAAGATAGAGTTTTTATTTTTTTTTAACAAGATTTGACATTTTTATTGCATAAAATGTTAATATCAGTACATAATGATCTTGTTTTTCAATAAAATCATCTTTAAGCATCTATAATTTAGTGATATTTGGCCTCAAAAATTTCAATCATATTTAAATCAAAAGACTATTCTCCGTATTTATAAATAGAAAAAACGATCTATAAGCGCCAAAATGTCGCTTTTTTTTACTATATTGTAAACTTTCAAAAAACCTTCATCGCCCTATTAGCGTTGACTAAGATGAAATATCGAAGGTTCTAATTGACAAGTAAAACAAACACTTCAATAAAAATTAAAACAAAGACTAAATGCTATTTACTGTTCTGTCAGGATTAATAACATCGAGCCTTATTGTTCCATTTGGTCGTTTCCTAAAAACCAAATGGGGTTTTATTCTCGCATTCTTACCGGTACTTCTATTTCTATATTTTGCTCAATATATTGTACCTATTGGTCGAGGCTCATATTTTGTACAGTCAACCTCGTGGGTGCCCTCTTTAGGTATCAATTTGGATTTTAAACTGGATGGGCTATCCCTACTTTTCTCCTTATTGATTACCGGTATCGGAGCCTGTATTTTCTTCTACGCGAATGCCTATCTTAAAGGGCATCGGTATATCGATCGATTCTTTGGCTATCTCTGCTTATTTATGTCAGCGATGCTGGGGCTTGTCCTATCGGACAATATGTTATTATTATTTATCTTTTGGGAATTGACTTCAATCAGCTCATTTTTTCTCATTGGATTTAACAATGACAACAACGATTCACGCAAAAGCGCATTGACCGCTCTTTCCATCACGGGTCTAGGTGGCTTCTTTCTACTGGCAGGTTTCATTTTACTGGGTAATATCGCAGGTACTTATCATATTACAGCACTGCTCGACAAAGTATCACTCATTCAACAACATCCACTCTTCCCCTTGGTATTTGGCTTGGTCGCACTTGGAGCAATTACAAAATCTGCACAGTTCCCTTTCCATTTTTGGTTACCTGGTGCCATGAAAGCGCCAACGCCAGTCTCGGCCTACCTCCATTCTGCAACCATGGTCAAAGCAGGTATTTATCTTTTGGCCCGCTTTTCGCCGATTCTTGGAGGGAACCCCATCTGGATGTACTCCCTGATGGCCATTGGTGGCTTTACCATGCTCTACACCGCCTTTCATTCGCTGTTCAGAACAGACTTAAAAGGCGTTTTGGCCTATTCAACGATATCCGCACTAGGAATTTTGGTTTTTTTATTGGGTCTTGGTACAAAGGACGCCATTATTGCAGCATGTGTCTTTATACTTGTACATGCCTTATATAAAGCCGCTTTATTCCTTATTACGGGAATTATAGATCATGAAACTGGGACAAGGGATCTGACGGTTTTACGTGGACTGCGTAAGGTTTTGATGCCTGTCGCTATCGCAGGTTTTCTTGCTGCACTTTCCAGTGCTGGTATTCCGCTTACTTTTGGATTTATTGGAAAAGATCTGATCTATGAGGCAACACTACACGCAGCACCGGATTTATTTCTCTATTTGACAGCGGCTGCCGTCGCAACAAATATATTATTGGTCTCCGCTGGATTTATGGCCGGTATCAAACCTTTTATGGGGAAGTTGCCCGAACAATTCAGTAAAATCCATCTGCCTTACAAAGCCATGTGGATCCCACCATTACTTTTAGCCGTTCTTGGTGTTATTTTTGGCTGTATGCCCGGACTTATTGGTGAATGGATTGCAGGCCCAACCGCGGTAAGTATACTTGCCAAAACGGAAGTTTTTCAGCTAAAAATCTGGCATGGCTTTAATTTAATCCTGCTCCTAAGTGCAATTACAATTGCTGCCGGTACGCTACTCTATTTCGTAAACAGACCAAGTAATAACAAATTGACCTGGATTGCGAAATTCAATAAGATTTCTCCAGAATATATGATCAATCTGTGTGCACAGGAAATTGTATTGTTCTCCGCTTTCTTCACAAACAAAATGCACAACGGCTACTTGCGTTCATATTTATTAAAAATCATCTTATTTGCGGAAGTATTGATCGCCTACCAGCTATATCTCGGGGGGCCACTCCACATTAAATGGGAAACGCTATCGCCCGTAAGCTTCTACGAAGTAACTACGGTCTGTATTTTGATCGGTGCTATTGTATTGACCATACGAACCACATCCCGGTTGACAGCAGTCGTGGCCACTAGTGTCGTAGGCTATGCCATATGTCTTATTTTCGTATTTTACAGTGCTCCAGATTTAGCGATGACCCAGTTTACCATAGACACCCTCACGGTAGTACTCTTTGTCTTGGTACTGTTTAAACTCCCTTCCTTCCTGAATCTGGCAAACAGACGCACCGTCATTCGTGACGCCATAGTCGCTGTAATTTTTGGTGTTTTGCTGTCCATGGTAGCACTCCGTGTCCTGCATGAACCGACAACGACTAATATCAGTGATTTCTACGGCGACTATGCTTATGTGCTTGCTAAGGGTAAAAATGTAGTCAATGTACTTCTTGTGGATTTCAGAGGCTTTGACACCATGTTTGAGATTGTCGTGTTGAGTATTGCTGCATTGGGTGTATACAGCTTATTAAAATTACGTTTAAAACCTTCGGATAAAGAATAATGATGTTTAACAGCTATGGGTCCGTAAACGGACATAGCATAATGCATAGCTAAATAGTAACAAATGAACAGTACAATATTACAGACCGCAACGCGATATCTATTACCGATACTCTTACTTTTCTCGGTATTCCTGCTATTAAGAGGGCACTATTACCCTGGGGGAGGGTTCGTGGGGGGCTTGGTCGCTTCTATTGCCTTTGTTTTGCATAGTTTTGCCTTTGGCCCACAAAACACCATGAAATTGATTCAATATAAACCCTTATCCCTCATCCCCATAGGACTGGGTGTTTCGGCGATAAGCATGTTCCTGCCCGTTTTCTTTGGCTATCCCGTGATGACGGGACTGTGGCTTGAGGAAAAAATTCCAGTCATCGGAATGATCGGAACAGCATTGTTTTTTGACCTTGGTGTATATTTTGTTGTTATTGGCGTCGTGCTTACAATTTTATTTACAATTGCGTTAACTACTGAAGAAGAAGAATAATGGAACTGATTCTTGTCTTATTAATAGGCATTTTATATGCCGCTGGGATATACCTTATCCTCCGTCGAAGCATGGTAAAACTGTTGTTGGGTATTATGTTACTGGGCAATGGCACCAATATACTGATCTTCTTATTGGGCAATATTATTAAAGGAAAACCACCTATTATTGCACCAGATCTGAAAGTATTCACCGATATTTATGCGGATCCAATTCCGCAAGCTCTTATTTTAACAGCCATCGTGATTAGCTTTGGCCTAACCTCCTTTGCCATCGTTCTGCTCAAGCGTGTCTATGCATTGCTGGGTACAGACGATTTGGATGATTTGAACACCCCTGAGGAAGAAGATATATGATAGACAACCACATTATTGCCACGATCATCGTGCACTTATTTATTGCTATTGTCCAACTGATGTTTTGGCGCAAATCTACTGCACAACGTTTCCTGAGTGTTGGTGGAAGCTTGCTCGTTCTTATTCTTGCTTTTAAATTATTCTTCAAGGTCTACGAAGGTGGTATTTTAACCATGAATGCGGCCAATTGGAAAGCTCCCTTTGGAATTGTCTTTGTTGCGGATCTATTCAGTAGCACCCTTGTCCTTCTCACATCAATTGCAGGTCTTGCTGTCTCCATCTTCTCCTGTGTCGGCGTGGGCCGCCAGCGTATTCTCTACGGATATTTCCCGATCTTCCACTTTTTAATGATGGGACTGAATGGAGCCTTTCTCACTGGTGATATCTTCAACTTGTATGTATGGTTTGAAGTCATTATCATTTCTTCGTTCGTACTCATGACATTGGGTGGGAGAAAATCCCAACTGGAAGGGGCTGTAAAATACATGGCCATGAATATCTTGGCGTCCACATTTTTCTTAACAGGGATAGGCATACTTTATGGTATTTCAGGATCATTGAATATGGCCGACTTAGCTTTGCGTATCCCAAAGATACAGAACCAAGCGTTAGTAGAAATCACAGCGACATTTTTTCTGATCGGTTTTGGTATTAAATCTGCCGTATTTCCACTTTACTTCTGGCTACCATCATCTTATCATACCCCGCCCTCGGCAGTAGCGGCGACTTTCGGCGGCCTATTGACAAAAGTAGGTATCTACGCATTATTCAGAGTGTTTTCTTTGCTATTTATTCCCAATCATTTTACCAAAGAACTACTGATCGCACTAGCCATATTGACAATTTTGACCGGTGCCTTTGGTGCATTGATCAAAACCAATATCCGAAGGTTGTTTTCCTATTTAATCGTTTGCCATATCGGCTTTATGATTGGCGGGCTGGGCCTATACAGTAAATGGGCCTTACTAGGAGCAATATTCTATCTCATCCACGATATCATGGTTAAAACCAATTTATTCCTAATTGCTGGTGTTGTACGTCAACTCCGCGGTACCATGGATATGAATAAATTGGGTGGACTGTATGCACAATACCCCAAAATTTCTTTACTTTTTGCCCTTGTTCTTTTTTCTCTTGTCGGCATACCGCCCCTATCGGGTTTCTGGCCCAAAATCTATTTATTCCGGGACGCGTTCCAGCTCGAAAAGTATGCCTTTGCAGGAGCCTTGATCATCGGTAGTTTTATCACTTTGTTTGTCATCGCGAAAATGTGGGCACAGGTATTCTGGAAAGATGCACCTGACCCAGAAATAGTTGAAGATAAATTTGCAGATATGGTTGGGTATAAAAAAACAATGCTCATACTCCCGGTTATTATTTTGGCATCTGCGTCGCTGTATATCGGGCTCAACGCCGAGGCTATCATTCACGTGGCGGATCAGATTGCTACACAATTATTGGACACATCACCTTACATAAACGCTGTACTAGGAGGGCAGAAATAATATGATAAAGCAGTTTTTAATGAACCTCATGTTATCCTTTATCTGGGTTGCACTGACGGGATCAATGTATTACTCGAACTTTCTATTCGGTTTTATGCTCGGATTTGGCATACTCTGGTTGATGAACAGAAATGAAGCCGATCAGCGCTACTTCTATCGGGTACCTAAAACATTGAGTTTTATTCTTTTTTTCCTTTGGGAAATGATCGTTGCTAATATTCAGGTTGCCTATGATGTCATCACGCCGAAATTTTTCATCAAACCGGCCATTGTGAAATATCCTATGGATGCAAAAACAGATTTAGAAATCAACCTACTTTCAACTTTTATTTCGTTAACACCAGGCACACTTATACTCGATGTAAGTGAAGATAAAAAGACGATCTTTATACATGTGATGTACATGAAGAACAGGGAACAGTTTGTCTCTACCCTTAAAAATAATGTTGAACGAAGACTTTTAGAACTCTTAAGATGACTTTAAACAGCTATTTTGACTATGTAATCCTTCCAATCTTGACTATTTCAGTCATATTGGCTTTTATTCGCCTGTATAAAGGACCTCAGATATTTGATCGTGTTATTGCCTTAGATCTTATTATTACCATTGGAATCGGTATCATTACCGTCTATAGTATACGAACTTCGCAGGAAGTATTTTTAGATATTGCCATGATATTAGCACTTATCGCATTTCTTGGCACAATCGCATTTTCATTTTATTTAGAAAAACAAAGCAAAGATGAATGATATTACTTTAGCCATACTAAGCACCATAGGGGCACTGGCCATATTGTTTGCTTCTATTGGCATCTTGCGGATGCCGGATTTTTATTTACGTCTTTCGGTAACCGTCAAGGCAGCAACACTCGGTGTTGGGCTATTGCTCATTTGTGCTGCTGTCACTTTCCCGGATGTATCCGTAACGACAAAGGCCATAGCTATTGGTTTCTTTCTGATTCTAACGGCGCCAGTTGCAGCACACATGATTGGCAGAGCCGCATACATACAACGCGTAAAAACATGGAAGGGAACCACCTTAAATGATCTGGAAAAAGAGGGAAAATTAGATTGCAGAAAAGAAGATTTCTAAGAAAAGTCCATTGAGCCTTTCTTAAAAATCTTCTTACCTTGATTAAAATAGAATACAAACAGGAGCAGGCACAGAAATTTCTTTCCCGGTATCTGTTAACAAACCAGTTTTCGTATCCCGGCTAAACAAAACAATGTTGTTCGTGTATTGATTGGCAACTAAAAGATATTTACCATCTGGAGAAAGATTGAAATTGCGCGGTCCCTTACCTTTTACCGAATTATTGGCTATTTTCTTTAATTCTCCATCTTTCTCTACCGAAAAAGTAGCTATCGTATTGGCATCGCCCCGATTGGTTGCATACAAAAATTTGCCATCAGCAGACATCTTGATATCTGCCCCACCGTTACTTCCTTTAAAACCTTCCGGATTGATATCAAATGTACTTTGATACATCCAGGCATTGCCATCTTTCTTATAAAAGGCAATTTGACCCGTCATTTCCAATACAACATACAAGAATTTCTCTTTCTTATCAAAAACGATATGTCGCGGGCCGCCCCCAGCAGGAGTAAAGATATCTTCCGATTCCTCAGCGAGGCTATAGGTATTTCCAGCTTTATTGACTGAATAAATTGAGACCTCGTCCAGGCCAAGATCTTGGATATACAACTTATCGCCCTTTTTAGAGAAAAAAGTAGAATGTACATGTGGTTTTTCTTGCCGAACTGGGTCAACTCCCTTACCTTCATGTTGTATCAGTCGCGCTCTTTTACTCAAGACACCATTACTTTCTAGATCAAATAGAGCCGCAGATCCGCCCGTATAGTTTGCTACGGCCAGCAGGCTTCCGTTAGGATGGACCTCGACAAAACAAGGCGCCCCTCCACCTGAAGGGAGTGAGTTTAGAAATGTTAAATGCCCGTCTTTAAAAGAATAAGCAGAAACTGTCCCTTCTTGATTCGGAACCTCATTAACAGCATAGATAAAGTTGTTACTCCGGGCGAGAAATGAAGGGTCTTTACTCTCCTGTGTACTCAACAACGTTGCATTACCAGTTTTGACATCAAAATTATAGACATAAATACCTTTGCTTTCAGTTTTGCTAGTGTAAGTACCGACAAACATAGGAGTCTGTTGTGCAAAACTAGCGAAAGGTAAAATTGTCATTAAGTAAATAAATGCTTTTTTCATCGAAATTATTTTATAAATTGATACCCATGTATTTAATGAGATCGTTGCTACGGGTTTGTGTATACACTATTTGCGATCTCGATTAAATTTATGTATTCATTTTTCGGTGCTTAAATTCAAAAACCCGCAACCATTTTATCGGCACAAATATCGTCAATAGACTTGTTAAATTTGGTTAAAACCGCCCTTTCTAATAGGCAAATGCGTATTTTAGCGCATCAATTTTAACAATTCCAAAATCACCCATTTAAAATATTGGGAGTGCAAAAATATTGTTAAATAAAAGTACGAATAATTCATATAATCTGATAATTTTGTGCTGTTGTTCAAAAAAGTATATATTGAATATAATTAGCTTACATATCTGCAAAGGCCTGAGCCTTTAATAATGAATAAATCATGAACAAATGACCGAGTGAAAAGAGCCCATTTAAACAAATGGTGGACACTCATAAATATCATAAATAATTTATACGAATGAAAAAAAACATTTATATATTGTTTTTATTGCTTTTAGCTTCAATTCAGGCTAGTTTAGCGCAACGTCAGGTGATTGACCGCGTTGTCGCAACAGTTGGATCGGGCATTATCTTACAGTCCGACGTGGATATGCAATATTCGCAATGGTTAGCGCAAGGAAACAAACCTAATGAAAACTTTAAATGCGGTGTACTTGAGCAATTAATCATTCAGAAACTGCTTTCCCAACAGGCCGTAATTGACTCTATTGATGTAACAGAAACCGAAGTTGACGACAACCTTAACTCCCGTTTACGCCATATGTCACAACAGGCTGGAGGTCAAGAACGTCTTGAGAAATTTCTCAACCGCTCGTTATTACAATACAAGGAAGAAATGCGTGCAAGTGTTTTTGAGCAGTTGAAAGCGAACAAAATGCAGCAAAACATTGTTCAAAAAGTTGACGTAACACCATTGGAAGTAAAACGTTATTTTGAAGGCCTGAATCAAGATAGCCTCCCTTATTTCAATACTGAAGTCGAAATTGGTGAAATTGTCATGATGCCGAAGTTGACAGATGAGGAAAAAAAAGAACAACGAGACAAAATTGAAGGTATCCGAAAACAGATTGTAGAGGGCTCTGATTTTGGTACAATGGCTCGTATATATTCCCAAGACCCAGGATCAGCACCCTACGGTGGCGATTTGGGTTTCGGTACGCGCGACAACTACGTCAAGGAATACTCTGCAATGGCATTTAAATTAAAACCTGGAGAAATATCGCCCATTGTAGAATCTAAATATGGATTCCATATTATTCAGGTTCTCGAAAGACGTGGCGAAGAGGTTCACACACGCCATATTCTAATGAAGATTAATCCTGGTGCCGCAGCGTTAGAACGGACTAAAAATAAACTGGACAGTATCTATAAATTAGTTGTTGACAAAAAAATGGATTTCTATCACGCTGCCACAAATTATTCGGATGCAGAGGAAAGTAAATTCAATGGTGGTATGATCCTTAATCAAGAAGGATCGAGCCGTACCACAGTAATTCCTATGGATGGCTTGGAAAAATCAGTATTTACAGCAATCGATCAGCTAAAACCGGGAGAATACTCCAAACCAGCGCAATTTACAGACAAAATGGGCGATGTTGGCTATCGCTTCAATTATTTAAAAACGCGTATTCCTCCACACAAAGCTAATTTGGACGAGGATTTTACCAAAATTAAAGAGGCGGCCAGACAAGATAAAATCAATCGCAATCTGAGCAAATGGTTTGACGATAAATCCAAAACAACATTTATTGATATCAGTGACGAATTTGGTTCATGTGATGAATTGAAAAAATGGAGAAAATAATAAGCTTAAAACACTTATCACCTAAAAAGGCTTGAATATTTGATATTCAAGCCCTTTTTATTTTGCAGCCTCCGTTATTATTTCTCAAACATCATCTCAATCAGGATATTCCAATTGGCCTTCTTCACATCATCTTTCGCCAATTCACTGAGTTGCCAGATGCGAATATAATTATACTTGACAACTTTATCCTTCTGTCTCACCGTTGCCGTTCCTTTTGTATAGGCAAAATCTCCACTATACGAACGTTTTACTTCTTCGGGGACTGTTTCTATCGTCATTCGTTGCTTTTTGAGATAGGCCATCATAGTAGCCTTTCCTTCCATCGGACTAGTCCAGGGAAACAAAAACCGTACATCCTCACTTAAAAACTCCTTATAAGCGGTTGGGTTGTCGGCTTTCAATACTGTCGACATTAACTTGTCTGTTTCTAAAACAATATCTTCCCGCTGATTTAAGCGTACTTTAGAACGATGTTTCAGATACCAAGAATCGGTAGGTTCGATATATTCCAAATCAAATTCACCGTCGTTCCCATTGTTTTCCACTTCGGCGCGAATATCGACCAGCCACTTGCCCTTCTTATTCCGCTTCCATACGGTGAGATATTCTCCGTGTCGCAATCGCGCACCTACCTTCTGAAAATCCATAGACCCCGAAGTCACGCCGAACTCCTGACTCTTCGCAATCAGCGCAAACGTAGGTTGCCAATGCAAGACATCCGGAATATTTGGTCTATTATTCAGATAATTATAAGCATTTACTGCCGACGGAACATAAAACGTAGATTCTTTATCAATAATCGAAAGAAATGCCTGGTGCGGTGTAGATGCTTTAGCCAATGCTGCTGCATCCTTATCTGCCTGCAGTAGGCTGCCAACTTTCTCGGGTATCTGTGCATGTAGTGTTGTACCAACAACACTCATCATTGTTACAACAGATAGCCTATTCCAAAAATTCATACGCAAAATGATTTCCTCTTTTATAAATTCGATTTCTTCTCTATCAAATCTTATTCCAAAGTGTTCCTTCTTTACTATCTTTCAATTGAATTCCAATAGTATTAAGCTCATCACGAATACGATCTGAGGTAACGAAGTCTTTATTTGCTTTTGCTTCATTACGTAGCTTAATAACCAGATTCATGACATCGTCAATATCATCAGATGCGGATGTCTGATCGTTTCTAAGCCCGAGGATATCCTCGACAAATTCTTTCATGAATACTTTCAGGTTTTCCAATCCTTCAGCCGACACTTTCGCTTTACCATCATAAATTGAGTTGATGATACGTACAATTTCAAATAGCTCGGCGATGAGTACTGGACTATTAAAGTCGTCATCCATAGCGGCGTAACACTTGCGGCGGATTTCAGCTAAATTAAATGAATCAGCACCTTTCGATACTTTCAATTTATCTAAGAGGCTTATAGCAGTCATTAGGCGCTTATAACCCTTGTCGGCTGCATCCAGTGCCTCATTTGAAAAATCCAAAGTACTTCTATAATGCGCCTGTAGCATAAAGAAGCGTACAGCCATCGGCGAGTATCCTCTATTCAGTAAGGGATGATTTCCTGTAAATAACTCGCCCGGCAAGAATCCGTTTCCAGCAGATTTAGACATACGGGCACCATTTACAGTCAACATATTGGTATGCATCCAGTACTTTGCAGGACTCGTATGGTTACATGCTTCAGACTGTGCAATTTCATTGGTATGATGTGTAGCAGCCAAATCCATTCCACCACCATGAATATCAAACTGATCGCCCAGGTACTTTCTGCTCATGGCTGAACACTCGATATGCCAGCCCGGAAAGCCAACGCTCCAAGGAGCGGGCCAACGCATGATCGTTTCGGGTTTTGCTTTGATCCACAAGGCAAAATCCAAACGCCCCTTTTTCTCATCCTGACCACTCAATTCACGGGTGTTATTGAGCATATCCTCTAATTTACGATTGGTCAATATCGTATAATCATATGTTTCAACGTATTTTTCAACATCAAAATATACGGTACCATTCCTTTCATAAGCATAGCCATTCTCCATAATCTGTTCGATCATCTCGATCTGCTCGCAAATATGCCCTGTCGCCGTAGGCTCAATACTTGGCGGCAAGGTATTAAAAAGACGCAATACGTCGTGAAAACCTATCGTATACTTTTGTACAATTTCCATAGGCTCCAACTGTTCCAATTTTGCCTTTTTTGCAAATTTGTCATCTCCCTCATCACGATCGCCTTCCAAATGCCCCGCATCCGTAATATTGCGCACATAACGCACTTTATAACCAAGATGACGTAGGTATCTAAAAATCAAATCAAAAGACACGAACGTCCGACAGTTACCCAAATGTACATCACTGTATACAGTCGGGCCACAGACGTACATACCAACGAGATTGGCATGAATGGGTTCGAATTTTTCTTTTGTTCGCGAAAGTGTATTGTATAAAACGAGATTATGGTCCATGTCTAATCGCTGCTTGAAAGCTATTTTTGTCTAAAGTATATTTGAATTGGCACACCAGTAAAGTCAAAATTATCACGTAATTTATTCTCTACAAAGCGCTTATATGGATCTTTGATATATTGTGGTAAATTACAGAAGAACGCAAACATCGGTGTTCTTCCTGGCAATTGTGTTACATATTTAATTTTGATGTATTTGCCTTTTAAGGATGGTGGTGGATAGTTTTCAATAATATCCAGCATCACTTCATTCAGCTTGGACGTTGGGATTTTCTTTGTTTTGTTAGCATATACCTTATCAGCAACCTCCAACACCTTAAGAACACGTTGTTTTTCAGTCACCGAAGTAAAAACAATAGGTACATCAGTAAACGGCGCTATTTTTTCTTTGATGCGATCTTCGAACGCCTTCATGGTCTTATTATCTTTTTCGATCAAATCCCATTTGTTGACAACGATCACGATACCTTTGCGGTTTTTCTCTGCCAAGTTGAAAATATTAACGTCCTGCGCCTCTAATCCATCTTGCGCATCGAGCATTAAAATCGTCACATCAGAATCTTCCAACGCTTTAATAGTACGCATGACCGAATAAAACTCGATATCTTCATTTACTTTGGATTTGCGACGAAGACCTGCAGTATCGATCAATAAAAAGTTGTGTCCATATTGATTATAATGAATACGGATTGAATCACGTGTTGTACCAGCCATTGGCGTAACAATATTGCGATCTTTACCGATCAATGCATTTGTCAAAGAGGATTTACCCACATTTGGGCGACCAACAATCGTATATTTAGGTAAAGCTTCATCTTCTTCCTGCTCTTCTTCAAAATGAGAGACAACAGCATCCAACAGTTCTCCTGTACCCGATCCTGTAGCGGAGGAAATATTGAAAACCTCTCCTAATCCAAAGGCATAAAACTCAGCCGATTCATGGTGCAATTTTGCGTGATCGACTTTATTCGCCACCACATAAACAGGTTTGGAACTTCTTCTCAGAATATCAGCGATTTCGTCATCCAAATCCGTAATTCCGGTAGTGACATCTACCATAAAGATCACGACCGATGCTTCTTCAATAGCGATATAGACCTGATCACGGATTGCCTCTTCAAAGACATCATCTGAACCATGTACAAAACCACCTGTATCAATTACTGTAAATCTCTTTCCGATCCACTCGGCTGTTTCATAATGACGGTCGCGCGTCACCCCACTAAAGTCATCGACAATCGCTTTTCTACTTTCTGTAAGACGATTGAATAAGGTAGATTTACCAACGTTTGGACGACCAACAATTGCAACAATATTTGCCATATTTATTTTATTTGATCCACCCACTATCACAGCAGGTGGCACTTTTATGCTAAAATTATACTTAAGGGAACAAAGATACGGATTCGAAAGGGATAATTGAGACACAAAAACAAAAATGGCTTTACCGTGAAGTAAAGCCATTTATATTGATTAAATGATCGTATACATTTAATTCTAATTAGACGTTGGATTCTGTGTCAACTTACCAGGATATGAGTTTATCGCATCTTGTGGTATAAAATAGGTTACTCTAAAATCTGTTGGTGCAATATCTTCGAACTGCTTCTGCGGTCCAGGATATGTTCTATTTAGAGGTTCTCCGTTACGAAAAACATCGTAACTGCGTTCCGCCTGATAGGCCAGCTCCAGTTGACGTTCTTTATCAATCAATTTAAATGCATTACTTGCATCGAGCGATGCGTAGCCACCATTTACAATAGAACGATTTCTGATAGTATTCAAATCATTTAAAGCAGCGCCATAATTACCTAATTTTGCATTAGCCTCAGCACGGTTTAAATAAATTTCACCTAAACGGCTGATGACTGGTGAGTGCAACTGTGATTCCTCGCCTTCACGTGAGCACTTTACAATATAAAACTGTGGATAAGCACGGTTTAAGGAAATATAATAATCAATCATACCTACATATGTTTTACCATCTGCATACGAAATTTTATAGGTTTGCTGTGCAGCATTGACAGCAGTCAATGTATAGACATTTTCACCATCTTTACAAGTAATGGTATTACCGCTAATAGTAACAGGAGCCTGCACATAACTCAATGTAACCGGATCACCTGCTTTTTGGGGCACATCCTGCTTAATAAATCGAAACACCGTCGAATATTTCCCGGCATCATCTTTTGAATAAGTAGGTTCAATAAAGGCTGCGCGCGCATCGACAATCGTATAATGATCAGGTCTCCAGTCATTGCGACCAGTTTCATTCAATAAATCAATGTACTTGGCACTGGAATACATCTCACCCCAGCCCATACCACCGATATTCGAGTACATACCACCAATACCATAATAGTGATCATCGCCCGAAAATTCAGAAGCCACGCGTTTCACTGCAAAGATGGTCTCCTTGTTATCTTCAGGTCTAAATGTATTGTATTTCATAAATTGCTCACGGCCCAATAGGACATATTTGCCTGAGTTAATCACTTTATCCGCATATTCTACAGCAAGACGCGCATATTCCGCATTTGGATTTTTATACGTACCACTCATATACAGATAGATACGAGAAAGCATGGCTTGCGCTGCACCCTTAGACGCATATGCTGCCCCTTTATCAATTGTCATTAAAGCTTCTGCTTTTTTCAGATCACTGATCGCTTGCGCGTAAGTATCTTTTACAGACGCACGGTCTGGTAAATTCAAATCATTGAAAACATCTTCAGGTGTACCATTGACAATCGGAACGCCTAAATTTGTTTCTGGACTTTGGTAGTAAGGCTTCCCGAATGCGCGACAAAGGTAAAAATACATCATCCCGCGGATATAGTAACATTCACCTATTTTATTATCCATTTCTGGACTCTGACCTTCAGCAAACATCTTTATCAGGTTCGACGATTGGGCAATCGCTTTATAACCGCTATCCCAAAAGTTCTGCAAACGGTAATTATTCGGTGTTCTTGCATAGGAGATAAATTCGTAGAACGCATCTGTGGATGACCCGCGGATCATCATATTATCACCGGCATATTCACCAAGACGGTGCATCGGATCAGACCAAGCTTTTAACTGCGCATAAGTACCTGTTACCATTGCATCAGGATTACTTGCTATATTTTCTTCGTCCATCGAAGTATAAGGAAGACGATCAATATCGCAGGAGGATACTGCCGCTGCGATCAAAAGTCCGATTAATATCTTTTTCATTATTGGTTTTCTAAACGTTAAAATTAAAATGTCACGCTTGCGCCGAACATGTATTTACGCACCATAGGATATACAGAAACACCTGTAGATCGAATCATTTGACCGCCCCCGCCTTTGCCATCAGGCTCAGTCAAAGGAAGCTCTGGATCGACACCCGAGTAGTTTGTAATCGTAAACAAGTTCTCTCCAGCTAAGAAGACGCGTAAATTTTTGATATTGTATTTCTTTAGATCAAAGTTATACCCTAAGGTCAGTGATCTCATTTTCAAGAAATTGTTACTTTCCAGGTAGCGTGTTGATGGCGAATTACCTTTATCTTGGTTATCGTATCTTGCAATCGGGTGAGTGGCCACATCGCCTGGTTTTTCCCAACGGCTCCAACCATCCTGTAATTTCATCTGGTTACGATCAGTATAGGTTCCATCCGAATCAAATTCCTGACGCGAATAATTATATAATTTACCACCCAAGGAGAAGCCGAACACCGCATTCAGGTCAAACTGCTTATAACTTAAAGCCGTACTGAAACCGCCGAAAAGATCCGGATTTGCTTTCCCTACATTACGGAAGGTTGCATTGGAATAGTTCGACGTCGTTGTCCTTGTTTCATTGCCATTGGCATCTGTTTCGTATCGATACCACATAGGCAAACCATTATCTACGTTAACACCTGCCCATTCTTTTAAGTAATAGGTATCTACCGGAAAACCAGGTTGAAGCAGACGTTGCGCTGATCCAGCGATACCTGATCCGTCCCCTGCGATAATTGGTTTTGAAACAAGATTACCATTGGCATCTTTTGTCGCAAATAGCTCTGTCAATTTATTCACATTGTGACTCAAATTAACATCCAAGCTCCAATGTACATTGTCATTTCGAACGATGTCCCCACCTATGGTCAATTCAATCCCCCGGTTTTGCATCTTACCAATATTTTTCCAAATAGAGGTGACACCAGTCAGACCACTGATTGGCACTTGATAAAGTACATTATCGGTCTTCTTGTCATAATAATCAATATTGAATCGCAATCTATTCTTAAACAAAGCTGCATCAACCCCAAACCCAGTTGTGTAGGTTTTTTCCCAAGTAAGATCTTTATTGCCGATTTGACTAATCAATGCCCCCGGAATTCCATTATAACTTGATGAAGCCGACACCGAGTAAAGGCTATATTGCGGATATAATGAACTTGGTCTATTACCTACCGATCCATAAGCCGCTCTCAGTTTTAAATTATCTACCCAATCAGCCTTGAACCACTCTTCCTTATTGATATTCCAACCACCACTAACTGAAAAGAAGTTTCCATATTTTGCATTGGTACCAAAATTGGATGCTCCATCCCGACGAAACGATAGCTGTGCCAAATATTTATTATCGTATGCATAGTTTGCATTAGACAAGAATGACTGTACTGCCCATTCTGAAATCCCTCCTTTAGTTCGCTCTGGTTTTGCAACAACATCCAATACCTCGAAACCATTGACAATACCCGTCCCATAAGCATCTAAGGTTTTTGTCCAATAGTCGTTAAATTCGTATGCAGCCAATCCATTCAGGCTATGTTTATCCCAAGTCTTGTTGATACGTAAAATCTGGTTGGTATATCGACGGGCAAATTCCATACGATAATCTGTCACACGACCGATTACACTTTCACCGCTATTTGATCGCGGATCTTGATAACCACTGTCGGAATAACTATTGTAGCGATAATTGTTGACAGAGGAGAAGGTCAACCAATCTGCTAATTTGATATCGAAATCTAAGTTACCCATAAATTCATAATTAGTATTGGCACTATGATTCCATTGCAAGTCATACAAGTAATTCGTGCTTGCGTTGTTGACCCAGCCACTATAACGGTGTGGCACCAAATTTCCATTTGCATCGTAAGGACTATCCCAAGGCAGGTTCCCATACATGGCATTGACATCATATTGACGATCATCTACAGCACGTCTTGATCCGGCAATAGATGGCTTAATGGTCAACCAATCGAAAGGCTTATAGTTGGTACGCAATCTAAAGTTATAACGATCGTAATCATATCCTTTTACAGCTCCGGCCTCGTTGTAGTAACCTAAAGACAAATAAGACTGTAATTTATCATTTCCACCCTGAATAGACAAATTGTGGTTTTGGACAAACCCGGTTTTAGTCGCCAGCTTCCACCAATCAAAATTACTGTTGCGTAATTCAGGGTTCCAGCGTGGAAATTTAATTTTATCTTGATTGGAGAATGACGCAAAGTAGTCATAAAGTTCAGCACCATCCATCATTTCCATGTGCCCATTGGAAAGTTGGTTGATACCCATTTTTGTAGAAAAGCTAATGCTTGTTTTGGATGCCGAAGGATTTTTTGTTGTAACGACAACAACACCATTTGCACCTTGTGAACCATAAATGGAAGTGGATGCTGCATCTTTTAAAATGGTTAAAGACTCAATATCGTCAGGATTGATATCGCCGGGGCTCGAACCCACAATCACACCGTCAATGACCCATAGTGGACTCGTTGTACCACTTAATGTCGCCTGACCGCGGATAACAACACCACCATTTGAACCGGGCTTTCCGGCTCCCGGAGCAACATATACACCTGCAGCTTTACCGTTCAACATATTTTCAACAGATGGTGTAGTCACATCACGTAATTTGTTCCCTTTGACTGCTTGAAGGGCACCAGTTAAACTTTCCTTTTTTTGCTGTGTACCATACCCTACAACGACAACTTCCTCAAGTGCTTCACTATTGGGCTCAAGATTGATGTTAACAACTGGTCCTGTTACTGTTACTTCTTGTGCTTTATACCCCACACTCGTGACAACCAATACATCGCCATTTTCGGCATCAATTGCAAATCGTCCATCATCCCCCGCAGATGTCGATATAGAGCTCCCTTTAACACTGATGGTTGCTCCAGGCAATGGCCCGTCTGTAGATCGCACCGTCCCATTAACTTTCTGTTGATAAACCATGTTATTCAACAATCTGTTGTCCCTTGCAAATGTAAGACCACTAGCACTAGCCGAGTTCTGCGAACTCGTTACAAGCAACGCTAATGACAACAGACTCACCTTGTGTTTATCGAGAATCTTTGAAATCATAATATTTAATAGTTAGTAAAAATTGATTAGCGTACTAATCAAAATTTAGGTACATGAATGCTAAAACTAAAGTAAGATGATAGTAAATCAAAATTTAACGACAACGAAATCGATTGCGCCAATTAGACAAACGATTGCATAAATACACTTTTTACATACTGCTTAACGGTGTTAAAAAAGACGCAAAAGCAACGCGAAGCGCACGGCGAGAGGTATATAGTACAAAGGGAAAAGAAATTTTGAAGGCCAGCTTATAACTTGGAAGGTAGAATAGAAAAAAGCCAAGATTTACACCTCAGCTTTTCCTTTAGTAGCGGGGACCAGACTCGAACTAGTGACCTTCGGGTTATGAGCCCGACGAGCTACCAACTGCTCCACCCCGCAATGTATTTTGAATCTCTTAAAAAGAACCGGCCATTGCAACCGGCTCTTCCTTTAGTAGCGGGGACCAGACTCGAACTAGTGACCTTCGGGTTATGAGCCCGACGAGCTACCAACTGCTCCACCCCGCAATGTATTTTGAATTTCTTAAAAAGAACCGGTCATTGCAACCGGCTCTTCCTTTTAGTAGCGGGGACCAGACTCGAACTAGTGACCTTCGGGTTATGAGCCCGACGAGCTACCAACTGCTCCACCCCGCAATATATTTTTGAACAAAATTGCTTTTTTCTTTTGAAAAAACAAGATTATGATCCTTCCGAATTGGAGTACAAAGATATATTTTGTTTCTTTGTAATCCTAATAAAATTTAGAAAAATGTCACACAAAGCAGGATTCGTAAGTATCATCGGAAAGCCAAATGCTGGTAAGTCCACCCTAATGAACGCTTTAGTGGGTGAAAAAATGTCTATCATTACACCCAAAGCGCAAACGACAAGACACCGCATTATCGGTATTGTAAACGATGAAGACCATCAAATTGTGTTTTCGGACACTCCAGGTGTTATTAAACCAAACTATTCTCTGCAGGAATCCATGATGAATTTTGTCCAAGGATCTTTGATCGATGCTGACATTATTCTATTTGTGACAGATATCAACGAAAAATACGATGAGAATGATGTCCTCGAGAAATTACGCAAAACAAATTCTCCTGTTGCTGTACTGATCAATAAAATTGATAAATCTTCAGAAGAAGAAGTCAAAGCAAAAATTGAATTTTGGCAAGAAAAATTAAATCCAGACACTATTTTTGCCATTTCAGCAAAACTGAATCATAATGTCGCTGCAGTAATGCAATACATAAAGGACAAGTTACCAATTCACGAAGCTTATTATGAAAAGGATGAACTGACGGACAAATCCATGCGTTTCTTTGTCTCCGAAATGATCCGTGAAAAAGTGTTCAAACTGTATGATAAGGAGATTCCTTACAGCACAGAAGTGATCGTGACATCTTACAAAGAGGAAGCTAATATTACGCGTATTGCAGCAGAAATTATTGTTGAACGCGACTCTCAAAAAAATATTATCATTGGAAAGGCGGGCGCCATGATCAAAAAAGTGGGAACCTACGCACGTCAGGATATTGAGGAGTTTATCAATGGAAAGGTATTTCTCGAACTTTTCGTTAAAGTAATTCCTGACTGGCGAAGCAAGAAAAATTACCTTAAACGTTTTGGTTACGATGACTAATTCGTATTGAATGCATCAGCCGAATATCTTGGTGTATAAAACTTCGGCTGATGCACTATTCTACTTTAATATTACTTTGCAAAGTATTCACGAAGTGCTTTAATCTGTTTGAGATTAAGCACTTTTTTTAGGTCTTCATCAGACGCCTCCTTCACCTTTTTTACCGACTTAAATTCAGTTAACACTTTCTCCACTGTTGTTTTGCCTATGCCTGGCACGTTTTCAAGTTCAGAAACAAAAGTTTTTCGGCTCCGCTGATTTCTGTGAAACGTGATTCCGAACCGGTGAGCTTCATCTCGAAGATGTTGAATCACCTTTAAGGTTTCAGATTTTTTATCTAGATAAAGTGGATATTGGTCACCGGGATAGAAAAGCTCCTCCAGCCTCTTCGCAATACCGATCACCGTTACTTTCCGTTCGATCCCCAATAAGCGGAGACTCTTTAAAGCGGCCCCTAACTGCCCCTTACCACCGTCTATAATAATCAATTGGGGCAGAGGCTGATCTTCATCCAATAACCTTCTGTACCGTCTAAAAACAGCTTCCTCCATCGTAGCAAAATCATTGGGACCCTCCACGGTCTTTACATTGAAGTGGCGATAATCTTTTTTGGAAGGTTTCGCATCCTTAAATACCACAATAGCAGACACAGGATAATTTCCCTGAATATTCGAGTTATCAAAACACTCAATATGTTGCGGCAGCACATTCATCCTAAGATCCTTTTGCATCTGTTTTAGAATACGCTCAGTCCGGATATCCGGATTAAGCTTTTCGTATTGCAACAAACGTTCCTTCCTAAAAAATGCTACGTTCTTTTGAGAAAGTTCAAGGAGCTTTTTCTTTTCACCCAATTTGGGGATTGTAAATCGAATCCGTTCGTTCTCTTCAATATCTAACTCAAATGGTACGATAATTTCACGCGAAAGGCTTTTGAAACGATCCCGTATCTCTGGTATAGCCAAGGCTAGCAGTTCTTGTTCACTCTCATCTAAACGCCGTTTCATTTCCAGTGTTTGCGTCTGAATAATCACACCATTCATCACTTTCAGATAATTGACAAAGGCATATCCTTCGTCAGAAGCGATGCTAAATACATCAACGTTTGTAATGGATGAGTTAACAACGGTGGATTTACTCTGATAATTGTCTAGCTTATCCAACTTCGCTTTGATTAACTGCGCTCTTTCGAAATCCAAAGCTGCAGCTGCAGTAGCAATACCTTCTTTCAAGCGATTGGTCACCATAGCGATCTTTCCGTTCAGAATATCCTTAATATCGCTCAGATTCTGATCATAGTCTTCTTCAGATTGATACCCTTCGCAAGGCCCCTTACAGTTTCCAATTTGATATTCAAGACAGATCTTAAACTTGCCCTTCCGTATATTTTCCTGTGTTAGGGCCAAATTGCAGGTCCGCAAGGGAAACAATTCACGAATCAGATCCAAAACAATATGCATCATCCCCACCGAAGGATAGGGTCCGTAATAGCGCGAACCATCTTTGATATATTGTCTGGTCCAAAAAACGCGTGGAAAAGGCTCATTCTTGATAACAATCCAAGGGTAAGTTTTATCGTCCTTAAGAAGAACATTATACTTGGGTTTGTGTTTCTTGATCAATGAATTCTCAAGCAACCAAGCATCAATCTCCGTATCAACTATAGTAAAAGATATCCGATTAATCTTACGGACCAAAACACGTGTTTTGCCATTCAGCTGATTTTCACTAACGAAATAAGATCCGACCCGATTGCGCAGATCTTTCGCTTTACCAATATATATCAGCTCATTATTTTTATCAAAATACTGATAGACTCCAGGCCGATGTGGTATCTTCTTTAATTCCTCTCTATAATCAAATACGTCCATTATGTTTCAATATCAAGCACTTTCAGCAAAAAAGCCAGACAACAAATTTCGAAAAAATTTATTGCCTGGCCCACTGATATTCGTTAAAATAACCTAGAAACCTAAGCGGTCATCTTTTAGTTTAGTTTCGTCTTTACTGCTCGAATCGGTAGATCCATCTTCCACATCAGAGCCTCCGCCCCCCCAGTACTGATTACAGTCTATTACACGGGTGAGTCCACCTTGAGGTTGTTCAAAATCACCTTTGGTATATTTCAAATTCGAATCTTTATATACTTTCTGCATGTAATAAGCGAATACTGGCATAGCTGCCGCGGCCCCTTGACCGTACTCCATGCGATCGAAACTAATGCCCCGATCTTCCGCCCCGGTCCACACACCTGTAACCAATTCGGGCGTAATACCGATAAACCAAGCGTCCGAGTTGTCATTCGTTGTACCCGTTTTACCTCCGATTGGATTGGTGAGCTTGTACATCCATTGAATACGTCTGGCAGTACCCTGAGACACCACCTTTTTAAGCATATCCACAATAATATATGCTGATTCACTGTTCAAGGCTTTTACCACCTTTGGTGCCTTATCATAAATTGGTGTCCCATTTTTATCTTCAATCCGCAGAATTGCTGTCGGCTCAATCCAAGTTCCTTGGTTTACAAATGCCGAATAGGCACCTACCATATCAAACACCGACGCTTCGTAAGCGCCCAAAGAAATCGAGGGATAACTAGGAACATCACTTGTTATACCCATTCGCTTTGTCAATGCTGCGACTTCCGCAGCACCAACTTCGTGTACTAAATATGCTGTCGCATAGTTTTGAGAATAAGCAAGGGCCTTAGCCAACGTAATGGGGTTTCCTCCTTGCGCATTTCCCCTTGGGGTCCATCCGTTATACGTTTGTTGGTAATTTGGAATACTATAACAGGGCGAATAGCCGTTGTCAATCGCAACTGCGTAAGTAAATGGTTTAGCCGTCGATCCGACCTGACGCGTTCCCATTTTTACCTGATCATATTTAAAGTGGTCAAAGTCAATACCCCCTACCCAGGCTTTAATATGTCCCGTCTTCGGCTCCATAGACATCATTGCATTGCGCAACATGAGTTTATTGTATTTAATGGAATCCATTGGCGTCATCATGGTGTCGACGCTTCCTTTCCATGTAAAAATATTCATAGGAACTTTTACATTGAAAGCCTTTTTGATTTCGTCTTCATTCAAGCCTTCTTCCTTCAAAATCCGGTAACGATCAGAACGCTTCATTCCGCTGATTAATAGCTTCGCTTTATCGCCTTTGAAAGGATCCCTATTCTTCCATTGTGCGGAAAATTTAGACTGCAATTGCTTCATCCACTCCTTTTGCGAATCCTCTGCATATTGCTGCATAGACATGTTGATTGTCGTATAGATTTTCAATCCATCGCGATCAAGATCATAAGGTGTACCATCCGGTTTGGTAATGGAAAGCTTGGCAAATTCCTTTTTGATCTCGTCTTTTAATACCGCTCTGAAATAGGGAGCCAATCCTTCGCCGTAATTTGCGATCTTAAGCTCTAAACCAAGTGGTTTCTCTTTTGCTTTTGTTGCCTCTTCTGCCGAGATAAAATTGGCGGCAACCATATTGTTAAGCACCGTATTACGTCGGGTGCGAGATTTATCAGGGTAACGAACCGGAGAATATGCTCCCGGACCTTTTAGCATACCCACCAACAAAGCTGCTTGTTCCGCTGTCAATTTGTCGGGAGTCGTATTAAAGTAAGTCCGTGCAGCAGATTTGATTCCATATGTATTGTAGGCACCAAAGTCTACCGTGTTGAAATACATGGTAATAATCTCATCCTTGGTATAATTTCTCTCCAGACGAACGGCCGTAATCCATTCCTGAAATTTTTGGATGACACGTTTTAAAAAATTCTTTTGACGTCCATCCGAGAAGAGATTAAGTGCCAGCTGTTGTGTAATCGTACTCCCCCCTTGCTTATTACCTGTCAAGGTATGGAAGATGACTGTGAACGTACGCGAATAGTCTATACCAGAGTGATCATAGAAACGTTTATCCTCTGTAGACACCAATGCTTTGACCAAATAAGGGGACAATTCGCTATACTTAACATTGGAACGGTTTTGAACATAATAAGTTCCCAGTACTTTATGATCTTCAGTGATAACTTCAGAAGCTAAATTGCTTTTTGGATTCTCCAAATCACTGAAGGAGGGCAATTTCCCAAATAATCCAAGACGTATACTCAATATAAACAGAAAACCTATCGCAACAACTCCAACGATAATCTTCCAAAAATTGAACGTATATCGTTTGATATCAGCTTCCGTCAGTTGATTTTTTTTTGATACTCGTTTCATCTAATCACTAAATTTCAGACGTAAATATTATTCATTTTAAGACCACACAGCGTATTCAGGTTTTACACACACTGTGCTATTTTAAAACTTGAATACTGCATTATTTTGATCCTTGTAGACTTCAATTAAGACATTAATGCTCACTCTATCAGATAGTGTGCCAATAATCCTTACTTGGCAAAGGTATTACTAATTGTACCAAAAGCAAGAATTTAAACGCGAAAATATTGAGCAGAACTACGCACGTTCGATCAAGCAAACCGCATAGGCAACCGCTCCTTCCTGACGGCCGATAAATCCCATGGTTTCATTTGTCGTTGCCTTAATGGAAATATCATCGATATCCAAACCAGTGGCTTCAGCCAATTTAACTTTCATTTGCGGGATATAAGGTTTGATCTTAGGAGCCTCCAAACACAACATTGAATCGATATTGCCAAGTGTGTATCCTTTCTTCGCGATCAGCGCCACACATTCTTTCAGTAACAATAAGCTACTGATACCTTTCCAGCGCATATCCGTGTTTGGAAAGTGATAGCCAATATCTTCTAAATTGGCAGCACCCAAAATGGCATCACATATCGCATGCACCAATACATCTGCATCAGAATGGCCAAAGGCCCCAGCATGATGTTCCAATTGAACGCCTCCAACAATAAAGGGATGTCCCTCTTTCATCTGATGGACATCAAATCCAAATCCTACCTTAATTTTCATGACAATAATTATAACTATGGTGTCTACTCCTATTTAAAATATTCCGAGACACTCGATTTATATACCTTTAAAACAAAGTCAATATAAGCTATTACAAGCGCCCAACGCCGCTATAAATCAAACTTAGGACATCTTCTCCGAGATCTCCACGTATCAACATATAAACCTAATGACAGATTATTGCGAAGATAACAATTCGCAGCTATATTTATTGTTACAAATGATTTAGGGAGGAGGCATTGCGAAGAAAGTCACTCAAATAGCAATTCGACTTAATGAAAACCTGCGTAATAAAAAAAAGGCTATTTTTTTAAAATAACCTTTTTTTATTGCTTTTTGAAACGCTTCGAAAAGTATAGCCTACGCTTCTACTTCTTCAGGCGCAAATTGATCATATACTTCTCCAAAAGCATCATAGTCTTGATCGCCGTTGGGCTCAAAAACCTGAATATCTTTTGATCTTGCAAAATCAACTATTTCGGTATTGACATTTTGATCTGCAACAACGACCATATCGGTAAAATGCAAAGCACCTTTATAGATAGCCTCATAGCTACCATCACCGTACACCTGCGCATCCTCAGCTTTAAATGAACCCTCTGGCGCCATTTCCGCATACTTCGTACCTAATGTACCTTTAAACTCTTCATTGAACAAAGAGTACATTACTTTTGCATCCTTGAATGTCGGATCGTCTTTATAAGTCGTCTTGACATACGCCGGTACCAACGCAGAGAACCATCCATGACAGTGCACTACATCTGGGGACCAACCTAATTTCTTCACAGTTTCCAACGCTCCTTTACAGAAGAACACCGAACGCTCATTGTTGTCTGCAAAGAACTCGCCATGCTCATCACTAAAAACTTTTTTACGCTGAAAGTAGTCTTCATTATCCAAGAAATACACCTGCATACGGGCCGCAGGTAATGAAGCAACTTTAATAATTAGCGGATTATCATTATTATCCACAACAATGTTCAGGCCTGAAAGACGAATAACCTCATGTAATCTATTTCTACGCTCATTGATATTCCCAAAACGCGGCATTAAGATCCGGATCTCAAAACCCTTTTCTTGCATCGCTTGCGGAAGTTGACGTGTGATTTCAGAAATTTTAGTTAATTCGAGGAAAGGCGACATCTCGTGAGTAATAAACAATATCTTCGTTTTTGCCATCTCCAGTTATTTTTATTTATTATTTTCGAACAGTAAAATCGGTCTACAAAGGTACGAAAAAAATACTTACTATGCAATTTACTATTAATCATCGTTTTATATTCCCAAAATAATATGCAACTTTGCCAACAAAAACTAAATAGCAAAGTGGAAATTTTCAAAACGAAAGCCTCTCTCCAAGCATACCTGCAAGAAGCACGAAAAACCGATCAAAAAATCGCCTTAATTCCTACCATGGGGGCATTACATGAAGGACATTTATCCTTATTAAATTATGCAAAACCATTGAGCGACATTCGCGTCTGCAGCATCTTTGTAAATCCTACGCAATTTAATGACCCAAAAGATCTCGAGAAATATCCACGCCCAATCGAGAACGATATCAGACTATTGGAAGCGGTGGGGTGTGATATTCTTTTCTTGCCAACCGTTGACGAAATGTACCCCGACAAACACGAACACTGGCATATCGATTTGGGCGAACTGGATCAAATCTGGGAAGGGGAAAAACGTCCAGGACATTTTCAGGGCGTCACTCAGGTCGTCTATAAATTATTTACATTGGTACAACCGCATATTGCCTGTTTCGGACAAAAAGACTTTCAGCAGGTCATGGTTATTAAACGCATGATTGAAATGAAGGATCTACCTATTCAATTGGCGATATGCCCCATCATCAGAGATCAAGATGGCCTAGCTTTGAGCTCCAGAAACATGCGATTAAGTGAAGAAGGTAAAAGAATAGCGTTGGCCCTTTCACGTTCCTTGACATACGTAAAAGACCACATCAATGATGCTATGGCACTCCGGGAAATAAAAGACCAAGCGCTGAAGATTTTAACAGATACAGATGGACTCAGCGTTGAATACTTTGCCATATGTGAAAGTACCAGCTTAAAGGAGGTCGATCACATCGATTTCAGCAAACAACATGTTGCCCTTGTCACTGCGTGGGTTGAGGGCGTCCGTCTGATCGATAATATGATTCTGAATAATTTGTCAAATTAATTGACAAATCTTTCAAATTCAGTAGAAAGCCCTAACTTTGCGCCATGGTAATAGAAGTAATGAAGTCCAAGATTCACCGCGTTAAAGTCACACAAGCGGAATTGAATTATGTGGGTAGTATCACAATAGATGAAGATTTGATGGATGCCGCAAATATCATCGCTAACGAGAAGGTTCAAATCGTAAACAATAACAATGGAGCACGCCTTGAGACATATGTTATCCCTGGCCAACGCGGTTCGGGAACGATCTGTTTGAATGGTGCTGCGGCACGCCTAGTTCAAGTTGGCGATATCGTCATCATCATTTCCTATGCAACCATGGATTTTGAAGAAGCCAAACAATTTCAACCCTCGCTTGTATTTCCAGACGACAACAATCATTTGATTAAATAGTATGGATGTAAGGAAAAGAGAACATTAAGGTATCAAAAATAGGCATACTTAATATTTTTTTAATCCATACAGCTCTATACTGATAAAATAAAATCGTAATTTTGAAGCGTTACCCTAAAAAAGTAACGCTTTTTTATGTACCGAAAAACAACCAGAAGTCCACGTCAGCTTATTGCATTATGCCAATTGGTATTAATGTCTCTGATTATTATTTCAGGTGTTGTTTTTATGCACAAAGAGGTAAAATCTACAGGTGAAATTGTCATGCACACCCACCCTTATGATTTTACCAAGAAACAAAAGCCCCAAGAAACAGATGACCAAATCGAATACCTGAATGTCATCTATCACAACACCTACGTACAAACCGAATTTACCGTCCTTGAACTTCCAATTCCCCGCGAAGTAAGACAGATGCGCTATAATTCCTTTTGTCCGGAAGCGATTACGTCAACTATCGATCATTACCACTTACGTGGTCCCCCCAGCTTAGTATAAAACTAACATCAGAGATTTCGAAAACCGGTAGTCTGGCATGGCAGTACTCGACGCTAATAAACGGAACGTAACGTATGCGTCCAGTAACGCATTGCTAAACCACGGAATGACTATATCGGCACGACGTCTTTGATACAATTTCTTATTGGCCTCCTTTTCGAGAATTGTCGTTGATACCAAGGCGACACCCTTCGTTGGACTACCTTAAAGTGGTTTCAATGAACTCTTTGGTACAATAGCCCTATATAAGGACAAGTTATTTTCTTGTTTCCTATCCGTGTTCAATACCTTGAATGCTGTTCATAGCGCGCTATAGACAATGCTATACGAGGCTTGTATTTTTAAAATTTTTATAAAATTACTATGCTAAAGCAATACACTTTATTCGCTACATTACTGGCGGGTACATCCACTATATATGCCCAATCGAAACTTGAAGGCTATTTATTCAATAAAAACCATGAAGCAGTTCCATCCGGCACACTAACTTTAAAAAACAGCAAGCTTGCGACTACATCTGATACAGCGGGCTACTTCAAGTTGTCTGCTATACCGATGCAAAAAGTAACCTTAAATATATCTGCAGTAGGCTACCGCTCAATCAGCAAGGTTATCTCCCTTGATACGCTAAAGGCTCCGTTGCATATTCAACTGGAGGAAGACAACCTCAATTTGGATGAGGTTGTTGTTTCTGCTACACGTTACGGCGTTAAACGAAAGGATGCTCCGGTGGTTGTCAATGTAATAGGCCCCAAATTATTTAATGCGACACAATCTGTCGCCATGTCTGAAACACTGAATTATCAGCCGGGGGTGCGCGTAGAAAACAATTGCCAGAATTGCGGTTTTTCACAAGTCCGGCTGAATGGTCTCGAAGGTCCCTATTCACAAATATTGATCAATAGCAGAGCCGTATTCTCCGCATTGAATAGCGTATATGGATTAGACCAGATTCCCACCAGTATGATCGATCGTATTGAGGTGGTAAGAAGTGGCGGTTCGGCATTATTTGGAGCCAATGCGATCGCTGGGACAATCAATATTATTACAAAAGATCCGGTAGAAAATGACTGGCAGGTAAAATCAACCAACTCACTCATAGGTGGCAGAAGCTGGGACAATACGGTTGATTTTAACACCTCGACCGTCGCGGAAGACCTCAAGAGAGGTGCGACGTTCTACGGCATGCACCGCAACCGGGAAGCATATGATGCTAATGGAGATGGTTTTTCGGAAATGACCAAACTTCGAAACACTACTTTTGGCACAAAAATATTTTACAAACCGAGTGATCTAGATAAGATAACGGTAGATTTTAGTACAGTGAATGAGTTCCGTCGCGGTGGTGATCAGCTTGATAAAGTACCCCACTTGACGCAAATCACAGAACAACTGGAAACCAGTTCGCTTGTTGGCGGAATCACCTACGATCATTACTCTAGCGATTACAAGCAAAAAATGTCGCTTTACGGCTCTGTACAGAAAACCGTTCGTGACAGCTACTATGGCGGCCTAGGGGGCGGAGCAACACTCGCAGACAGCACATTAGCTGCCAATGCATACGGAAAGACAAATGATATCGCGCTGGTTGCAGGGGGACAGTATACCTACAACTTTGAACGAGATGTATTTACCGCCGGAGTGGAATTCTCGTACAACGATACCCAAGACGACATACCGGGGTACAAACGAACAATTGATCAGCAAAACAGAGGATTAGGCAGTTATGCCCAATACGAATGGAAGCCTTTAAGTAATTTTAAAACCTTGATCGGAGCGCGATACGATTATACCTATGTAGATGGCAAATACAGTCTTGCAGGTATAGACCGTAACTCAGATCAGCGTTTTGGCACCTTTAGCCCACGGCTGACAATCTTGTATGATATCACCAAGGACCTTCAATTTAGAGGGGGCTATGCCCGTGGTTTCCGTGCGCCACAAGCTTTTAACGAGGACATGCATGTCACTTCCATTGGTGGAAATCAAGTATTTGTGTTAATTGGTGAAAATCTAAAAACAGAGTATTCTAATGCGTATACAGGTTCCTTTAGCTACAACAAAAATTTTGGAAATGTACAGACGAGTCTGCTTGTGGAAGGGTTTTATACGGATCTCAATAATCAATTTGTCAATGTCATGGCATCAGAAAAAGACGGATTGATCATCCAGGAGATGCAAAACGGTGAGGGTGCCCGGGTATATGGCTCTAATATTGAGATCAATATTGCACCATCATCTTGGTTTTCTATCCAAACCGGTGGGACCATTCAGCGCTCTCGCTATAAAAAAGATCAACTTATCTACGAGGGAAAGGAAGACGGACAGGACATCCTGACCAAGAAATACGTCCGTACACCCAATATTTATGGCTATATGAATAGCAATTTAAAGGCGACCAAACAATTTGCAATCGATCTGACCGGAGTCTACACTGGGAAGATGATTGTTCCTCATATCCAAAACGATGTGATGACCTTGAAAGATGCGCGCGACTTCGTCGAATTAAATCTGCGGCTGGGTTATACCTTACCCATACATAAAGATTTTAGTATTGAAATTTTCGGCGGTATACAAAACATGTTCAATGCTTTTCAGAAAGACTTTGACAAGGGACCATTGAGGGATTCAGACTATATCTATGGTCCGACTCGTCCTCGGACATTTACCTTTGGCTTGCGCATTGGCCATTTCCATTAAAAAACAATAACTGATCTATGAAGCATTTCAGAAAAATATCCGTTCTGTCGATGATGTTATTTTATCCGCTCTGCCACTTTGGACAAGAGCGGATAAATTGGATCAGCTTCGAACAGCTTGATTCTTTACTCGCTGTTGAGCCAAGGGAAACACTGCTTTTCATCCATACCGATTGGTGTAGCTACTGCAGAAAAATGGAGCAAGAAATCTTTACAAAAAAAGAAATTATTGAATTAATTAACCAGCGTTACTATGCGGTGAAGTACGATGCCGAATCTACCGAAGAGATTGTTTTCGACAACAGCATATGGAAGCCCCTAAGCAGAAAAAAGAAAGTGGGGAAATACCATCCATTAGCAATACAATTACTGCGGGGCAAACAGCTTGTCTTTCCAAGTATTTTAAGACTGGACCTTGAATTTCATTTAAAAAGCATACGACAAAAATACCTGAATTCAAAAGAGTTATATGCTTTTTTAGAATAATTTAACATTTGATGTAGCGAAGCTTGCCCAGCCTGCGTTTTGAGTTTTATAATTAATACACACTTTAAGAAATTATGAAAAATATCACAAAATTTTTAATGGCGTTTTTGTGTCTTGGTATTCTTTTTACAGCTTGTAATAAAGATAATTTTGATTGGGATGCCTATTACAAACAACAAGAAGAAGCGATAAAAAAGGAAAAAGCAAGACAAGATTCTTTATATAAAGATCAAGCACCTTTGTTACTAGAATACGCTAAACAAAACTTCAAAGATGATTCTGGTCAACCTAATTATGTTGTAGACGATTCTACGAAGATTATCTATCAAATTCTGAGTCCTGGAGATAAAACTTCTTATACCTATAAGGCTCAACTAGGGAACGGCGGCTACGTTATAACATCACCTTCGGTAACAATAAATTTCAAAGGACAATTATTGAATGGAACTATATTCGACCAAAGCAAAGAAGGCACACCTACTAATTACAGCAACTTAGGCCCTGCAATTAACAAATATGGTGGAGCATGGTATTATGCATTTATTCCAAAAGTTGTTAGCCAAGATGGGCGCGAATTGAAATTTAATGGATTAACAACATCTGGTTTGGTTAAGGGATCTAAAATTCGCTTTATAGCACCATCTTACTTAGGCTTTGATCAAAAAGAATTTAAAGATGGTAGCGAAAAAATAACAGTTCCAAAGAATACACCTGTTGCATATACAATAGAGGTGACGGCTATCTCGACCGCCTCCAACTAAAATCAAACTGAGCATTCAAAAAAGCCATTTTCTTAATGAGAATGGCTTTTTTTAGCAGTTTGCTAAAAGATAAACTAGATCCTACACTATCCAACATTTTGATATATTTAGTGACAAAGTTACATTCCAAACAACGCAGCTCTAATACAGAAATGTAAATTACTGTATCAAAATGTTAATTATTTAAGCGTAAACCTACAAGGAGAAAAAAATCATATAAATTTGCTAGGCCATATTCACAATGAATTGGCCACTTTATTGAAAAACCAACAAATAATACCATGAAAAAATTGTTATCACCATTATTTTTAGGAATCGCAGTAACTGCTTTTCTTATTATTAGCTGTACCAAAAGTGATGATGCGCCGATTTATGATGCAGCTGCACAATTTAAAGCGGACTCCGTCACACTTAAAAATTATGTTAGCCAAAAGTATCCCGATGCACAATACAGTAGCGAAACAGGCATTTGGTACGAAATTTTGGCTGAAGGCACAGGAAATTATCAATATAAAATTGTGGATACCTTAAATGCTAAAGTCTTTAAAGTTAAGCCAACTGTAAAGTATACTGGTCGCCTAATAAATGGCAGTATTTTCGACCAAACTGAAACCGATAAAACGGCTAGCTTTGAGCTCCTTACCAATACCGGTTATGATTATCCTTTCGAGAGCACGCTTATACCAGCTTGGACATTCGCCTTTGCTCCTAAAAAAATAGGTGATTTAGATCTCGGAGGACTGACAGAGAAAGGGCTTCAAAAAGGTTCTAAAATTCATATCATGGCGCCTTCTAAATTCTGTTATGGAAACCGAGCGGTAGGGCCAATTCCTGCCAACTCACCCTTGGACTTCGTGATTGAAGTGGTAGACATTAAATAAAAATATTTTAACTAAATCAGTTCTCTTGTATACAATGGTGTTAGAATCTAAAAATCCTAACACCATTGTTAAAAGGTACAAGTTGGTTACAACTTAATCCCTATTTGCCACCGCTAAGAATTAAATCAGAAAAAATGGAAGTAACTGTGCGGATGTAACAAATAGATCTCTTTTAAACACTCATAAATCTAGTTGGGATGGAAATGAATTGGGAGCAAAAACCGCATACGAAATATCTATAATAATAAAAGCTCGAAGTGGGGAACTCCGAGCTTTACCTAACCAATTATTAACCTAAATTATGAAAAGTTCTTTATATATTATTTTTAATATCTTTCGTTGCTTTTGATATATCAAAGGTACTATACATCTGCATTCATGTCAAGAAATTTAACAGCATTTAACGTTGTTAAAATTATGTTAAAACAATTTAGCATAACCTATACCCTTAAAGCTATTCATTCCTCCCCTCCCGATTTGCTTACAGGCGATTGCTGCCTTAAGAAGCGGCCCTATTCGATGCAATTGCCCTAGCTTATTTTTATATATATCTTAGAAATACCCCTGTATATTGCCACATCGGTAACATACAGGGTACAAACATCGATTTCTCTTGATTAACTTTCCTTTATTCCAATAAGAGCAAGCTTAGTATCAAAAAAAAGAAATAAATTTGTGAGAAGATCCTCCATAAGTAGGTATCTTATTTTTAGACGATCAATAGCATATGAAAATAGCTTTAGCACAGTTAAATTACCATATCGGTAATTTTGAAGCAAATACTAAAAAAATAATTAGCGCCATCCATCAGGCCAAAGAAGCCGCTGCCGATCTTATTATTTTCGCTGAACTCGCAATTGGCGGATATCCTGCCAAGGACCTGTTAAGAAATAGGGCATTCAAACATCAATGTGATGAAGCTATTCATCAAATCACTGCACATTGTCAGGATATCGCCTGTATCATTGGAGCACCCGTCAAAAACGGTGATCCTGAAGGTAAAGAACTCTACAATTCTGCTGTATTTATCGAACATGGAATCGTAAAGGATGTTGTTAAAAAAGGTCTTTTGCCTGATTATGATGTATTTGATGAATATCGCTATTTCGAACCTAGTAGAGTTTTCAACTGCATCGAACTGAACGGCGTAAAGATTGCCCTAACAATTTGCGAAGATCTGTGGGACGATGACGAGGGTGGCAATTCGTACGTTGGCGATCCCATGGCAGAACTGAGAAAAGAAAATCCAGACCTACTCATCAACATTGCGGCCTCTCCTTTTTCCTATACGCATTTTGAGGAACGCGTTAAAGTTCTTAGTCAGCAGGTCAAAAAGTCGGGCAGACCGCTGATTTATGTTAATCAAATTGGGGCTCACATGGATATTATATTTGATGGACGCTCCATTGCCTTGAATAATGAAGGTACAACGGTCGCTGAACTAAAAAGCTTTATAGAGGATCTTCAATTTATAACCTATCATCAACAAAATATAATCTCCACCACAGCCGCTCCGAAGCGCCCTAAATCTGAGATGGAGCTTGTGCATGATGCATTAATCCTGGGCCTTCGTGATTATTTTCAAAAATCTGGTTTTAGAAAGGCAGTTTTAGGCCTGTCGGGCGGACTGGATTCGGCCTTGGTTGCTGCTTTAGCCTGCGAAGCTCTCGGGGCCGATAATGTATTGGCCATACTGATGCCATCGGTTTATTCTTCCGACCATTCGATAAAAGATGCCATGGATCTGGTCAACAACACTGGCTGCAAACACCATATCGTTCCCATCAAAGATATTGCTAATGCATACGAGCATAGCTTGGCCCCTCTTTTTGAGAATCTACAACCCGATACGACTGAGGAAAATATACAGGCACGCGCCCGTGCTGTAATTTTGATGGCCGTTTCCAATAAGTTTGGTCATATCCTGCTCAATACGTCCAATAAAAGTGAGGCTGCTGTAGGATACGGTACGCTCTATGGTGATATGGCAGGTTCCATCTCTGTAATCGGTGATGTTTACAAATCCAAAGCCTATGATTTAGCACGCTATATCAATCGAGAACGGGAAATCATTCCAATCAATACCATTGAAAAAGCACCTTCCGCAGAACTTCGACCAGATCAAAAAGATTCAGACTCCTTACCGGAATATGAGTTATTAGATAAAATCCTCTTTGAACTCATCGAAAATGAGAAAGCAGGATCTGAGGTTGTAGCAATGGGCTTTGAACAATCGTTAGTAGAAAGGATATGTAAATTGGTTAATAATGCTGAATTCAAACGATTTCAAGCTCCTCCTATACTGCGGATCAGTCCAAAAGCATTTGGTCCTGGAAGACAGATTCCGCTAGTGGCAAAATATCCTTATTAATTTTACAATTACGATTAAACCATATTTATAGTTTTTTGTCTAAAGTAATAGGTTGTAAAATCAAAAAGGATAATAGCATCCCGGAGGATAAAGAAACAATTGCCATAAAGACCGTCAACTGTAATATTTTTACACTTGAAAGGTATACGATAAGGAATAAAAACAAATTAGTTAAATAAATATAAGTTCAATATAGGCCATGAACCATCATGAGTTGGCCGTTAAATACGGTGATAAAATACTCATGATAGATTCATCACAGTTAATAAACAAACCGAGTGAAACGAGCTCATTTACACCGATGAGATCACACTTATAATAATTACTACGATGAAAAAGATTCTATTATTTTTGGTGCTTTGCGTTGCACTCGCATCATGTTCGTCTTATCAATACAATACCACACGGGTAGAAAAGATGGATTTTACGCCATTTAAGACGTATGCTTGGTTGCCTCCGGTCGACTCGTTATCAAAGTCTTATTTTGACAATGATATCGCTAAAACCAATATCCTGGACGCAGCAAATGCAGCTTTGGAAGCAAAAGGCCTTCAATATTCCAAAGATAACCCTGATTTGCTATTTCGATACATCACGATTGTCAATAATAAGAGTCGCTTGGTCTATGGTGGCGGCGGTTACTACGGCTGGGGTGGACCCTGGGGTTGGTATCGTCCATGGTTTTCACCATATTACTACGGTGGCGGGTATTACCCAGTTGCAAAAGAGCGCTATCGTTATGGTCATCTGATTATCGAAGCTATTGACCGAAAAACAAATGCTGTGATTTGGCAGGCACGCGGATCTGGAGATGTCGATAACCCAGAAAAAGCAATTAATAACATCAGCAAGGTTGCAAAAGGTGTTATTGAACTGTTTCCTGTGAAGACCTTAAAAAAATAAACGAAGTTTATAAATAAAAGAAAAAGACTGGTTGACGCTAATTAACCAGTCTTTTTCTTTTATATACAACTGCCTCTATTAAAAAAAAGACAGCTACTATCGGCACAGATTTTGGACTGCGCATTCTTTATGTATAATTCCCCCACTACGCGAAGAAATCATTATTATATCCTGGTTCTAAATCGATGATCTAACTTTCAAATAAAATGGAACCTCAACACGGTCTTTGGATTTTTTAATAATCAATTCGGCCGCTAAACGTCCCATCATTTCAAAATCAGTCGATATGGTTGTGATACCATTGAGAATAAATTTCTTCAATGGTGTTTCATTGTAGGAGATTACACCAACGTCAGTTCCGATGACCAATTTTTTCTGTATTACTTTGTTCAGCAGTTTTACAAGATCATCTTCGATAATATTAATGTAGCACGTTCCCTTCTCTACCTTCTCTTCATCGATATCAGAAACTAATTCGTGATCAAAAGCATATTGCTGACAAAATTTATAAAACCCTTTGATAATAGCCTTTGGAAAATCACTGTAGTCCGGAAAGACCAGTTTTAAGCTTTTGTATTTACTCAAAACTTCATTAGCTTCCTCCAGAGCGGAGTAAATATCCTGTTCATAGTTCTCATAAACCGCAGGAAAATCTCCGGGCACATCTTCGATAAACTTACCCAATAACATTAGCTTTTCTGAAGGGATTTTCCGTATAATATCCGGGGCCTTATCCCTACCTTCTTTAAAGTGTGGAAAAAGAACATAATGGTCATAAGTTTTCGTTAGACTCCCTAAAAGTGTATTTAAATACGATAGATCTGAATTATAAACAAACAAATCCAAATTCGCATAGTCACTTAATTCCTTTGCAAAGGAATCATACACAATTTTTTTATGCGCACTGAGTTTATTCAGAAAGATTGCAATCTTAAGTTTCGATTGTACATCTGTTTTATGCACATAATAACCCTTACCGGGGTTCGAAGCAATAATCTCATTTTTCTTAAGGTATCGGTATGCTTTTTCAACCGTATCACGTGATATTTCTAAATAGGCACTTAACTCATTAATGGAAGGCAACATATCATCCCGGACCAATATTTCGTTCTTTACGGCATCAATAATCGTATTCGCCAATTGCAAATACTTTGGAGTAGCAGAGAAATCACTAATTTCTAACGTTTTTAAAAATTGATTTACGGAATTGGTCATTGTTAGATTTTAAGAAATATAAAATTAACGATTTGTTCATAACTTTTTTTAAAAAAACTTAAAAACTACGGTTTTCAAAATTCTTTTGCGATGCAGCCTATGAAAAAAAATCTATTGTCTTCGAATCGTATAAACATCCCCTTATTTTAACAGTGAATTTTTTAGCAATTGAAATCGTTGTATATTGAACCGCTTAAAATGTAAATGAAGTTAATTTAACGGATATTGAACAAACCAATGATTTCTATCCAGCAAATATTGGCGAATCTGGTTCGTTTGGCCTACGGGGTACTTCTGCGCGACGATATCGGCTAAAATTGTAGGGTCGTTCCAACGATCGGCAATGCGCATCATCGCAAAATAAGCCTTTGCTTCGCCCGCACTTTCCATCAGGGTCTCTTCAACAACTAACTTATCTAATGCCTTCTTATAAGCATCAACTTTTTCTATCGTTGATAAATCATCTCTGCTAACACCTTCAGGGTGCACGGGTGCGAGATTGACCCGACGTCTAATTCCCCAATTTCTGGCAAGGTTAACATTCATCGCCGCATTGTCAAAAGGATACTTTAAATTGCCTGCGTTTCGTGAAAGATACAACTCTACACCATCATTCAACAATGCCTCCGCCTGATCAAACATGCCCAAGTTATTGAGGGCTTCTATCATAAAAAAGTGTACATCAGCATCTCGGTATATGACAATATGGACATTATTTTTATAGATTTCCGAAGCGCTCTCCCGATCTCTCGAAAATTTGCGGATCACCCATGCTCCGTTCTGTAAAAAGTAGGTGTAATTCTCTCCCCGATATTGATCACCCAAGGTATGCCCATCATATCGAATTTGTTCCTGGTACCGACGCATGGCGGCAGCCGTCGGCTTTAAATAATATAAGGAAGGACTTTGATTCGAGAAAAACTGCATCAAGCGATTTGTCTGGTTTCGTTCAAAATCATAGGGTACAATATTCATCAATACTCTTGTCCGTGTTATTGGATCCCTCGTAAATACCTGAACCCACTCCCCATTATAATCGTCATTACTGACTTTAAACTTATTACTACCATTGTCATAGATAAAGCGAATACCGATATCGACCACTTTTGTATATTGCTTCGTCCACAGATACAGCTCCATTAATAATGGTTCAGGCGATGGACAAATCATATTCCAAGTGAGATCTTGCTGATTAGTAGCCACCCCTGGAAATAAAATATTGCCCCAGTTCGCGACATACTTTCCATCAACACCGTCCACACCTATTTCCATCAATGAGACTAGTTTAGGCAACAGTTCATTTAAAGAAATTACGGGAATGGAAGACAGATTGTCTAAATCGATCTTAGAATCATCGAAATAAGCTACCTTACCGTATAATTTCCCTAGCGTCAAATACGTCCATACTTTAAAACGAATTGTTCCAGATATCAATGCATTATAGTGCTCGTCCTCCAATGCTTTTGGGTTTGCTTTTCGATAAGACCTAATTTTTTCCAAATAAGCATTGGCATTTACAATAAGATCATAATAGGTGCGTGGGTTGGCAAAACTATTGCCCTTTTTTTCCTTGTAGTTGTACAAATCCCACAAATCTTGGGGTGCATTGGCCGTAGGTTCAAGTAGATCGGTTCGTAAGTCACTTAAAAATACAGTTTGATCGGCCATAGCCTGCATTTTTGCAGCAACTCCCATATAACCTGAATACAGTTCATTGGTTTCTTGACCATAATCTTTTTCCGTCAAAACATCGTTGGTATTCACTTCAAAATATTTGGAACAACTGCTAAGAACCAAGCACACGACGACTATGCTATAGTGTATATAATAACTTTTCATACTTTCTAGAGTTTAAAATTGACGCCTAATTTAAAGGTCCGTGGTAAAGGGATTTTGCCATAGTCTGCACCGGTATATGCCATGCTGTTGCTGTATGCAGTTACAGGATCCAGTCCCAAATATTTGCTCCATGTAAATAAATTTTCAGCAACGATATACCATTCCGAATGCGCAAGAATTTTAAGTCGATGATTCCCAAAACGATAAGACAAAGACAAGTTCTCTAAACGCATATAAGAAGCATCTTCAATCCATCGACTAGAAAAGCGTGCGTTCTCCATGGGATCACCATATTGTACCTGTGGGATATCAGTTTGTTGGCCATCGGTCTGCCAACGGCGCAGTGCCGCAATGGATTGATTATTGTAACCTGCGAGATCCTCGAGACTTCTACGTACAGCATTATAAGTCTTGTTGCCCTTGGTAAAACTCAAGAGACCCTGCAATTGAACCTTCTTATAACGTAAAGTGAAATATGCGCCCCCAAATAATTTCGGCAAACTACTTCCTAGATCGACCTGATCTTCGGCATCTATAATACCATCGTTATTCACGTCCTCAAAGAAAACATCGCCTGGAGCAAACATTCTATTCTTATAATCGTATAAATTCAATTGCTCGGCCTCTCTAGCGCTAGCGATAACGCCATTGGATTGATATCCATAAAAAGAAAAGGGTGCCTTATACAACTGATGGATGCGAATAACATCATCTTCCTGCTGTAACAGTATTGGATTCACTCTCAACAGCTTTTTTACGGTACTGTTTAATGTGGATAAATTACCGCCCAGCGTGAAGGACCAGTCTGTTTTGTCAACGAAAACAAAATTAGCATCCACTTCCAAACCACGATTGTTGATTTGACCCCCATTTAAAAATATCCTGTCGATTCCCGCTATGGGCGACACAGAAAAACTATTTAAAAGATGACTGGCACGGTTGTAATAATATCCCACGTTCATATTTAAACGTTGATTTAGCCCCGAAAAGATTAAATTACCCTGCATATTTTGGTTATCTTCCCATCTAATTTCATTGCTAGGAATGTTACCCACTACAATTCCAGCAAGTTGTCGATATAATTGGCTACTGTAGTACGATTGTCCAATCTTTGATGAAAAACGGCTGTTACCGGTTTTTGCGTAACCAAATTTTAACACGAGGTTGTTTATCGATTCATTCTCCTTCAGAAAAGACATATTAGAGAGCAGAATTGATAAGTCCGCCGCCGGGAACAGTCCAAACCTTTTGGCATTTTCGCCTGTAACGGAGGTACCGTCAACGCTAAGACTGGCATCTAATTTCAATAAGCGGCGCCAGTTGTAACGGAGGAAACCATACATGTTCATCCAATTCCAGTCTTCATCATATCCCCAAAATTTACGTCCTGCGTTACTGACATAATTCAGTGTACGGTAAAAATCGGAACTTGTATTCCTGCCCGCACCGGCATCATACTCCTGACTATTCAGCAGGCCCTGTATACCGATACCAGCATCCAATTGATCGCTGCCCAACTGCTTCGCATAACTTCCATAAAAATTCCATGAAATATTAGCAGACTGCCCAGCGCCCGATCGCGCCGTATTTAAAGCAATTCCATTCTCTAAAGGCAGAATGGTACCGCTAGACAATCCTGGTACAAAGGTTGTCTGCCGGCTATAATTTGTATAGTACCCCAGCAAAGCATTAAATTGAAGATCTTTAGTCGCTCTATAGCGCAAATTAGCTTGCGCAAAAACATCGTAGACGTCCGATGTAAAATCGCCGGTTTGTAGAAGAGCTAAGGGATTAGAGACGCCAAATTGTCTAACACCATCCAAATCAGTCAATAGGTTGTTGTCTTTATCTTTTGTATAGGGGCTAAGAATCGGCGCTCTATACATCGCGGCCAACATGGGATTGGTGGCTTTTAACATGCCTTGTTCCTGCATTCTTCCGGTGTTATAGGTCAATGCCATAATTGCATTCAAGTCGAATTTCTGTCCTAAAGCAATCGTTGAATTCAAACGCGTGCTGTATCGGGTGTTGTTTGTATTGTCCAATACGCCCTGTTGGTTCAACACGCCAAGCGAGAGATCATATTTTGCAACCGCATCGCCACCTTTGATTCTTAAATGATGATCGGTTACAAAAGCATTTCGATAAATCTGATCTTGCCAATCCGTTTTATTATTGTACAGGTAGTTATAATAATAATTCGGATCATCTTTCAGGAAAGGAAATTGCGCCAGCAGCTCGCCCATATCGTTGTAATTGGTCATCCCAACGGCACCGAGATAGCTCTTGTATTGACTATCATTCAGCACAGGCAGCGTTCTATACTGATGCGCTACTCCAAAATTACCTCGATACTCAATAACCGTTTCCATATCATCGGATGCAGAGGTTTCTAATCTGAGTACTCCATTTGAGCCTAACGAACCGTAACGTGCTGTTTCGGCTCCCTTCAAGAATTGAATACTTTTAATATCATGCAGGTTAAATGGGGCAAAGATACTTCTCGAGTATCCACCAATAATCGGGGAATTATCCATGTCTGGTAAATACGGTACATTATCGACGACAATCAGCGGATTGCTATTTGCTTCAAACGAGCGCACTCCCCTAAAATTCAATGCAGCACCTTCTGAAGGCATTCCACCTTTGTTGGTCGTGCGTAACCCTACAATCTGGCCAGTTAGTACTTGTTCAACGGTGGCTGCGCCCTTAGGATAGTGTTCCGTGGTCAACAACGTCGCATTAGCTGCAGAAAAAGACCCCGAAACTACATTTTCATAATGTTCTCGTCCCTCCGAAATCAACTTTATTTCAATTTGGTTACGCCCCAACACTTCAATACGTGATTCAAAGAATCCGGGACTCCAAATCCGAATAACTGGCGACTCATCTCGTATATTATCGAAAACAAATGTTCCATCCGATTTCGTCTTGGTGGTATGTGTTGAGTTCAAAATACTTACAATAGCCCCCTCTACTGGAGTTTTATCGTACGATTTCACGACCTTTCCCTGAATATTTTGCTGGGCATAACTATGCATGCAGAATAATGAGAATGACAAAGCCATTGACAACTTCCACACATGTTTATTTTTCTTATACATGAGATCTGTAAAATTCATTTGGTTAATAATTATTTACTGTTGGAATCAACGCCCAGTGGTAAGGCTCAATATTTTCTACAGTTCCCTTTCCTAACCCGGCAAATTCAACTTTAATTTTAAAGGACCGGATTTTATCGCCCTCGATCACTACAGGTCCGACCAGTCCTCCCCAACCATTATACTTGGTTCCAGCTACGGTATTTGTCGCGCGATCATAGTTCCACGGCGTCGACGGTTCCACATTTAAAGACTTTGCCACTAACTTATCGTCTACGTAGATATTCACAAATGGATGGTTTTTGGCCAAAAATCCCATATACAGATTATATTCTCCTGGTGGAACTTCCACGACTTTATAACCTGTTGAACCATCTGGCTTCCGCTCTAACATAATCGGAGTAAAATTGATTGATGCAGGCTTATTGTCAGCTATATCTCCCCGTATGAGAAGGGTTCGGTAGGTAAGCTCGATCCCCAATGTAGGAAAACTTACCTTATCCCTGTCCTTTGGTTCTATAGCGGTCACATTGGCGAGGCCAAACAGGTTTGCCTTTTCATTTTCCGGTACATATTCATAATAATGAAACAACTGCTTTATCATTTGAATATGGACATTATTGGGAATTTTTAATTTGGTCACGTTAAAGATTCTACCGTTACTCATGCGTTTATATTGCGGATCTACCAGTTGTATACCTGGCTTCCATAAGCGATTAAAGGCGGATGTCAGATCCTTTGTGCCATAGTCAGTTATAATTTCATTATAAAAAATAGCCTCTTTGATCCATGTATAGGCGATTAAGGAGTCTTCTCTCAAAAACTTCTTTCCAAATTGATTATAGAGACGCTGTAAATCATCAAAACAATTTTTAATAACCTGATTAGTAGGAAGGAACATCGTAACATTTGCAAACTCAGAGCGGATGTTCGCCTTTTCAAATATTGGATTTGTAATGGTAAATACGGAGTCGTATAACGTGTTCCCAGTTGGATCTACCCCTATGGGAACACTATTTGACAAATCAAAAATCGTATCATTCATGGCGAGAACGCTATCTCGAATGATCGAATAGTCATTCCCCAGACCACGGAGATAATCATAAATGCTAACGTCCGGCTTCAGCAACAGATCAATTTCATGCACCACCCCGTTTTTACAAAATTGATTGGCCTTAATCAGTTTGGCGTCACCAACATATGCCTGATTATCCTTACGTGAAACCATCAGATACTTCCCATTTAAAGTAATTAATTTTAAACCATCTTTAAGTTTTCCACTGTCATATTTGAGGTTATTAATATGATACTTTAAGATCGAGATTTTATCTTCTGTGGATGATTCAAAGGCTGCCATCTGATCATTAGGTACCGCCCATATGGTTAATTCTTGATCGCGGGTCAGCTCCTCAGCAATCCCATATTCTTCCAGTTTTGAGACAAATAGGCTGTATTGTGGTTGAGTTTTAAGATAAGCTAACAAATCTAATTGCGATATGGATCCTTGTTCCTCGTAGTGCTCATTCCAATTCTTTTTACATCCTGTTACTGCAACAAGCATGAACAGGAGAATTCCTACAACGTTTTTCATGTGTGTATAATTAGATCTCATTTATTTGGGTCAATTAATCGGGTCGAACTGGATGTAATCTAACGTCAGCAACTTACCATCCAGTGATAGTATGCGGAGGGTATGGTCTGTTGTTTCCCTAAATTCCACGGTTCCTAAATCCTGCGTCATCATTTTGTCGGAGCTGGTATTGGACATCACCAACCGGGGATACAGCATTTCATTATCCAATACAAAGGCACAAATTCCTGTATTTGAAGTATATTTAGTACTAGGCCACGTCAATTTGACTTTGTATTTTCCCTTTACAATAGTGGGGCTTCGCATCTGAATCCATCCCGATTCGCCCAATTCTACACGTAAATGATCGTAATTCAGCGGACCCGTATACCAAATACCGTCCGCACTCCTGTTGTTACGATAAATCAATACATTTGACTTGGTCTCTGGTTGCGCCCGCCATGTAATACTCGTCAGCTCGTTGGCCACAAAGATTTTATTGTATTGCGCTCCAAGGCTCGGGTTTCTGTATTGGGTAACATTGGCGGCAATATCTGGGTAGTCTGTAAACTCCCAAATAACCTTGACCTGCTCTGGAACGAAAATTGGCATCCAATGGCTAATATCGTGCAATACACCATTTTTGCAGGGGATATTGATTTCATTAAAATGAATAGCACTGCCGACACGTTCATCGGTATTAATAACCAAACCTTCTCCTCCTTCGCTAATTTTTATCAATTCGTATTGGGCCATGGTTTCCAAATTCATTTTTGTCGCGCCAGCGGGGAATTTACCTAAATCGGCAAAAGAGCGCTGCTGCGCCAATAGGTGGTAAGCCATGTAACGGTTAGCAAGATTGCTTGTCGATTTCAGGTCTGATCCTGATGCGCCCAGTTTATTCAATAGCTCTGCTAGCGTATGAATGCCTTCTTTCAGGTAAACAGCATCACTTACCGCAAATGCCGTATATTTGAATCGCTGTTGGATTGGATTTCCATCCGGGTCTGTGCCTACTGTGTAGACGGTATTTAATCGCTCGTCGTATCCGGTTGCCACGGCCAGATCATGAAATATGCTATATTTTTGATCCTTCAATCGATCCAATATAGTCGCTGTAAGAGGTTCCAAAACATCGTCTACGCTATGGATAATTCCATTAGTTACCTTAATATCGAAAGCATTAAATCGCGATAGCCCATTCAAATAGATCTGATCCAATCCACCATCTTTGAACTCCACAAAAAGATTATCATCGGTAGCATTTAAATCTGAGATTGCCCCACTTTGAAACTGACCGAGGTCAATTGAAACATTTGGAACAAGATGATAACGCACCAAATAGTTAGCATCGTCTTTTGTCATCTGATCAACCGAAGTCAGATTCACTTTTTTGAGATATCGTTCGACACCATCGTTGACTGGAGCAAAGAGCGTGTATATGGTATTAATATTCAATGTATTGTACAAATCTGCTTTCTCGAGGATTTTGACCCATAGATCATATTTTTCAGGCTGATTTTTAAGGTATGAAGCCATGGGTAAATCTTCATACGCTGAATAGGTATTATTTTCGAAATCATCTTTACAGGAGGAGAGTAGGATTGAAAATAATCCAATAAAAAGCAGCACAAGGTTAGAAAGAGGAATAAGATTCTTTTTCATTTTTGCATTAATTTAGGTTTTCATAATACGGGTTCTGCACAAGCAATTTATTATACTTCAATTCATCGGCATGTATTGGCAAATAGTGCGCATTCTCATTGAGCAATAGGGATCTAATCACAGGTGTTGAGGCTCCTGATACGCCGAGTAATACTTGTTCGATCAAATATTCTTTATATTTATATTGATCTCGTTGCGCCACACGTAGTAGATCAAACCAACGTTTTCCTTCTCCCACAAACTCCCGTGCACGCTCATCCATTAATGCTTTCAATATATCCAATTCGGTACTCCCTGCTTCGAGCGGGCGGGAAATTGAGGCCCTTGACCGAATCGTAGTGATCAATTCTACCGCTTGTGGGTAGTAACTTTCTCCTTTCATAATCAATGCTTCGGCCTTCATCAGGTAAATATCCGCCACCCGATAAATGATCCAATTTTGATCACTATAGGGTCTAGGAATCGTTGTATTTCCTTCTGCCCCTAAATATTTCCAAAGCTTGTAGGCAACCGTTTCGTAGGATGCCCCTGCGCCGCGGATATCTTCGGCATTTTCTGTAAATAGCGACACACAATAGTTGGATATGATCCAATTATAGTTGGAGCCAAATATTTCCATCAATTTATTTGTTTGATTCTTGGTATAATCAAATTGGATTTCAAAAATCGCCTCGTTGGAATTTCCGGGATTAAAAATACTGAACCAATTATTCTTGTTATTGATTGTCCCTTGTAAAAGACCATATTTTCCTGACTGGAGTATTGCATTACATGAAATAATCGCTTCATCATATTTTCCCAACCACAGATAAACATCAGCAAGCAATGCTTGTATCGCCCATTTTGTGGAACGCCCTTTGGTTTCCCAAACCGTTGGCCAAATCTCCTTGCCGTTGTTTGACGCAACCGTCAGATCCTGCACAATCTGATCAAAGAGCTGAGCTTTGGACGATTTTGACAATTCGTATGCTTGCTGATCGTCCATATAGGGTTCTAGGATCAATGGTGCCTCGCCAAAAGTCCTAACGATGTAGAAATAACTGAGTGCTCGCAAAAAATAAGCCTCCGATAAAAAAGATGCCATAGTCGCTTGATTAAACGCTGGATCTTTTTCAATAACAGCAGGGGCATACTTTATCACCATATTGGCATAATTGATAATCTGATAAAATTCACCCCATTTTGCATAATTGTTTGTCGGCAAAAGCGAGAAGCTTTTTAACCTTAAAAGATCGACATCAACATATCCACCTAAGCTCAGTGTATTTCCCCGGCCTTCGCCCCATACTAGCATTGTTTTAACAGCACCTTGTAATTTTACATAGGCCGCACCTAATACAGCTTCTACTTCAGCTTTATTGGTCCAGTAAGCATCACTGACCTGTTCATTCTGTGGTTTGAGATCAAGCCATTTCTGACAAGATGCCGCTGGCAACAATAGACACAGCATCATTAATTTATAGCATATTTTCATCACTTCCTTTTTTTAAAAGTTTACATTTACCCCCAAGGCAAAGCGTCTTGGACGTGGCGTACTTGCATTATCCTGGCTCAGCATATAAATATTACTTGAGAGGGAGACTTCTGGATCTTGACCAGAATAATCAGTCCACGTAAAGACATCCTGAACCGTCGTAAATATTTCACAGCGGGTCAATCCCCATCTTTCGATTACTTTTTTAGGAAGTGCATATTTGAGAGAGATCATTTTTAACCTAACAAAAGATGCATCCTCCACAAAGCGGTCCGACCCTAAGTAATTGTAACCTTCACCATATAGCGCCCGTGGTATATCTGTAACATCTCCCTCTTGGCGCCACCTTCCAAGTACAGCGGTACTTTGGTTAGCTGTACCATACATATTCTCCGTATTGATCCGTACCTGATTGACTACTTTTTGGCCAAATCTACCGTGCAAAAAAGTACTTAGCGCAAAAGCTTTGTAACGCAGGTTTATCCCGCCCCCCATTGTAAATAAGGGCATTGCATTTCCTAAATAGACAATGTCATATTGATTAATCACACCATTCCCGTCGATATCCTGATATTTGGCATCGCCGGCAAATACCCGCCTGTTGCCATTTACCATATAGACAGGTTGCCCCTGTAGGTCGTACATTACTTTTCCGTCCAGGTCTTTGGCATAGGTGTCTTGTTCGTTCTGATATACACCGAGATAATGGTAGCCGTAAAATGAGCCTACTGGATTGCCTTCGATAATTTTATGCGCATATTTGCCATTACCGAAGTTGTAGTTCTCAAATTGCATGTTATCGGGAAGTACAATAACTTCATTTCTATTACGTGACACATTCAGATTAACAGAGAGACCAAAATCCTTGGAGCGGATTGCCTCAGCATTGAAAATCAATTCCCAGCCTTTATTGGCTAATTTGCCAGAATTGTAGTACCGCATTTTACCAAAACCAGTGGATGAAGGTAATGTCACGTCCTTTTGTAGGAGGTCTGTGGTCACCCGATTATATAACTCACCCGTAAATTGAAGTCTATTTTTAAAGAAAGAGAGATCGACACCAAAATCAGTTTGGGTTATCGTCTCCCATTTAAGATTATCCAATTGAATGGATACTGGTCCCACAGCAGTCATATCAATATAACCTGGCGTGAGCGGCTGAAACGTGCCCAAATAGGTGAAAGCGCCCGAAGGGGCATTTCCACTTTTCCCCCAGCTAAAACGAAGTTTCGCCGTACTGATAAGACCAAGTTTTTTAATAAATTCTTCGTCACCGAGATGCCAGGCAGCGCCAATTGAAGGAAACCCTTTCCAGCGATGTTGTGCCGAGAGACTGGAGTTGGCCTCCCAACGGTATGTACCACTGACGATATAACGATCCTTATATGCGTAATGCAAACTGGAAATCGCACCGATATTCCGTGTTTTAGAATTTCCCGACCCCATATTCACGACGGCGCCGCCGGCGGTTGGATCACTTAAAGATGATGATGCGTTGCCTGATGTCTCACTGGCATAGCTAAACTTTCGTGCTTCATTTGTCTGCAATAAGCCCGTAGCAACAATGCTATGCTCTTTTATCTTTTTATTGAATATAAATTTATTCTCGGTGTTTAGGTATAACTCATCTGACAGCATATCCGATCCCCTATTGAAGAACGGGTCGGTCCAGATAACTCCGGTAACAGCCTGCGGCAAATATTTTCGATTTTTTGTTGACCTGGTATCAAATCCAACTGTACCAATATATTGAAGCGCTGGAATAATAGTATAGATCCCTCGAAAGACGACCCTTGCTTGCTCGCCGACAGTATTATTGATTGATTCATTCACCATCGCTACTGGATTGAACATTTGATTGTCGCCAAATGAACCCTGAAAGTTGATCCTTGGCGTAAAATATTGATCTGTATACTGACCATCCTCTCCGATGACGTAAGGACTCATATTTGGCATTTTTGTCATTGCCATACCTCTTGGCGTACTCACATCTTCACCCGTCCAAAAATTCTTCCGATCACTAATGGAATAGGACATATCAGCATTAACATTAAACTTGTTAGAGAATTTATAATTGAGACTCAACAGTGAATTATAGCGATTCAGTTTGGTTCCTTTTGTCGTTCCCACATCATTTAAAAAACCTAGCGACAGCCTGTAGGTGGCTTTATCTCCTCCGCCACTAATCGAAAGAGAATTATCTTCGAAATGTCCCACTTGGGTCACTTGTTCAAGCCAGTTGGTATTTTGATTATACTCATTAAAATAGACCCATGATGGATCATATTTAATTTCGTTCGTATTATAGAGTAAATTGAGGTATGGTAACGCGGAAGTATAGCCCAGATCATTCACTGAATTCCAAATGGCATCCTGTACCAGTGCGACATATTGTCCTCCATTTAACATGGGGATTGTTTCTGCTTCGCGCTTAACATCCAATTTGCTGGACAATGCAAATTGGGTTTTACCCTTACGTCCTTTTTTCGTGGTAAAGAGTAAAACGCCGTTTGCGCCTTTAGAGCCCCAAATCGCTGTAGCCGCGGCGTCTTTTAACACTTCGATGGATTCGATATCGTTAGGAGATATATTCACTAGGCCACCAAAATCTTCGTCGTTAGCGGTGGAAAAATTAAAGTCGCTACCTATGGAGGTAGGATAAGGAACACCATCAACAACGATTAAGGGTTCTGAATTACCATTCAACGAGGATGTCCCTCTAATCCGGATAGAGCTTCTTGCACCGGGGTCTGCGCTAGACACGATATCCACATTCGCCAGCCGACCTTGTAGCCCACTTTCAATAGAAGCAAAAGGCAGTGCTTCCAACTCTTTCATGTCAAAGCGTTCAGTTGCCGAAACCTGATTGCGGTAGTTAATTCCCATGCTATTCTTTGTATTGGCCTTCTCTCCTGTAACGACAACCTCGTCAATCATACGATCGTCTTTAACGAGCTTGATGATTACAGTGCTCTGCCCGTTAAATGGAATTTTTGTGGTCTTATAACCTATACAGGCAGCGACAATAGTTAGGCCTTCACCGGCGGGAACTCCAATGGTGAATTGACCTAAATTGTCTGTTGAAGCGCCCATCAAACTCCGATTATCTTTGTTTTCGATATAGACGGAAGCCGCTGCCAAAGGCGCGTTTGGTCCGCTTTGGACAGTACCGGTCAAGACTTTTGCACGCTGCCCATAAGCAGGCAGTACAAAAGCAATCCAGGTAATGATTAAAAATATATTTAGCTTCATGAATTTTAGTTTATGGTAATGAATCAACGCGAATGAAACCATGCTTATGGCTTTAAAAGTTTGTTGATATGATAGACAGCTCCATCATTAAATACTTGTGGCAGATAGTCTACGATTGAAATGTGCGTCCCATCTGAATCTTCCAAACTCAGTCCCGTCCCATAATCCATTAGGGTAATTTGCCGATAAAGGTTATACCCTGTTCTTCGTGTGGTATTCCAGGTTCCCTGAACACCGAAACCGGGGAAAGGATAATCGCCAATAGAATTGTCGGATACGGAAACAAAATAAGATTTAAGATATTCTGCCAAGGCTGTCTTCTCTGTTGGAATCAGGCCCGCAGCTAGGCCCGACAACACTGTGGCATTATCCGGGGCGAACAGAATAAAACGATTGCCAAAAAGAAAGGACAGCGAGCTGCCTGCATCTATCATCCCTGCTTTAGCCAATAACTTCGAAAATTCGGCATATTTATTTAGCGGATTGCTACTTGTTTCAGCGCCAATCAGTGTAAACTTAATAGTCCGCGTTTCACCCAGTACCGTTTGCGCTACTTCATAACTTTTCCCATTATACCAATTGCCTGCAAGTGGCAACACAGATACAGGCTCGTTGCTATTGTATGTCGCTGTTGAATATAAGTTGCCATTTTTCGTGAAGATATAGTTGTATGGATTCCGGGTGCGGTAAACTTTGGCAGCAGATAAACTTGTGATATCATCATATACAATATGGTCCGAAACAAAAAGTTCCTGTTGCCGTTGCGACATTGCCACCTTAACACCGTCGTTATTTTGAATTTGGATTTCTTCGTCTCCAAATACAAAGGGGTTACCTTCATTCCAGAAGATATAACTATCGCCATAAAGCGTACTGAGTATTTCTTCATCGGAAGGAATCAACAGTGTGTAACGTATATCTTTGCTCGTGAGTGTTTTGAACATACCCGAGTTATGGAGCATGTACATGAAAATTTTGTATTTTGGATTGACCAACACGGGGCCAGTCACACTATTAAAAGCTTCCGGAATTAACACTTTATTTAACCCATAGAATGTTCCATTAGAGGCAATCGCTTTATCTCCTACGTCCGACTGAGTATTGAAAACAATAGGAATTCCATCGACTGTTTTGATATCGGGATTCTTACCGATCTCAGCAGGAAAGACTATATTTCCAGCGTATACGTGGTTACGTAGCATCATTGCCAAAGGCAACATATCTACCTCCTTCATCGACGGATAATATGATTTAAAATATTGATTAAAGAAAGTCGACAATGCTTGGTTATTGGGCGCAAATACATTAAACGCTTTATAGGAAAGATCGCCAAGATTGGCATAGTCTGGAGTACCTGACTCACCATTATATGACCATTCCGAAGCAATCGCAGGTAAAGCACCATGGTGAACTAAAAATAAGGACTCTCCTGCAGCTGCATAATTCATACTCGCCTGTTCGTCATACGTGTAAGTTCGAAAACGGTCGTAAACAGCCAAGAAATCCTTGTAGGCTGTACTATGATCCAATCGTTCATAAACAGTAGGTAAGGGCGCAATTACCTGATCGATCACATACACATAACCATTATCTGCAGGAATATCATATTCCGTAATTCCTGCATTCGAGACATTAAAACCAGTTGTTCCTGACCAGCTATCTGCTCCAAAAAAATATTCATAATTCTGCTTTGCATCAATTCCTTTAGTTTGAAAATGGATCGCAGAAAGAACTGGAACAAACCTGTCTTTATGATATACTTTTTTGACAATTCCATCGGTTACATCCATTTCTTCACTGATGGAATCTTGACTTCTGCTGCGGTGTTTGTAATACAGTCCTGCAAAAGCTGGTTGCAGATTTTGACTCCCCTGCGGTTGATAATTCATCAGTCTATTTTTATCGTACGAATAATAGATCAGATGGTAACCGATCATTTTTTTTAGTTCGTGGATTGGGATTTGATCTATCGAGGGCAGGTTTCTATCCTTCAGATAGCTTAAAAACACAGGGTCGCTGGGCGCAAAGACAGATACAATTGTTTTGCCATTCAATATTTCTTTAAAACCAGCACGTTCAACCGCTTTTAAAAAAATGGTAAATTCTTTGCGATTGTCCAAAACCTCCCACACATTGCCTTTCAGCCAATCTGGTCTCTCATAGTGCGATACAAGTTCCTTTTTGGAGCAGGAATATGTACAGGCTAAAAAGACACTAATAACATAGATGAATAGTCTTTTCATAAAAATTTAATGTGCCAATTTGTTAATACTGGCATTGGTTTATAATTGGAGTTTGATGATCGGGAACTAAACTATATTTATTTCTGAGCAAGCAGGATCAAATAGGCTTCGAGATTGAGATAACCTTTGAACAACTGCTGAGTACTTAATTGCAGTGCATCCGCACGATTGTTTTTGTCCAGCTTTAACTTTTCCTCCCATTCATCCGGTATTCCATCTCCATCCGAATCCAACGGGATATCTGCGCTCTCATAATAACCTAAACCGCCATTTTCCAGGGGAAGGTCAGATTCCCGATAGGTATAAAATCCCAAAGTTCCTTTACTTTGTAGCTCAGTGACTAAAAAAGCATCTACTTGGTCTCTTTGGGGCAATATGGCACCGACGTTATTGATCAGGTAGGTATAGGCATCTTTGGCACTTAATTTTGGTCTCACAGAGGGATAGGCCGTGTAAACGTCGATGGTTTTAAAATTCTCTGCGGCAATGCCCGGGTACCAAATTTCATTCGCTTCAATGCGTTGCCCGTCCAATATTCCATTTTGATTGTTATCAAAGTAATTACCCGACTGATAGAGGTTAAAGTTGCCGTTTCCTCGCGAGAAGGGAGTTGTTTTGGTCTTGGGTGTTGACGGCCCACCAACAAAATAATTGTTCAATATGGTCACATTAGACTCCCCGGAGGATTCTCCTCCTAGAATATAGGCATCGGCAGATATTGCATGATCCGGATAGGTTGTATTTGCATTCCCAAAGTTATAGACAACATTGTTCACAAATTCGTTGACTCCTTTGACTTTTGGATTTCTAGTTTTGTTACTATGATAAAGGGATCTGATAATCGATATTTTTCCACTAGTCTGTATCAATCCGCCAGCGGAATGATTATGGCGCTGCAGGCCTTGACCAATAATCGAATTTTGAATGGTGATACTATCCGGTTCATTTCCTTTATTATCCCAATTAATAGAAAATACCTCATCTAAGCCCCAAGAGAAAGACATATGATCGAGCATGATATTTTTTCCATTTGCAATACCAGAAGCATCATCATTTTTTCCTGCCCCTGCATTGGCTCCAAGCCTAATGCGAAGAAAACGTGCTATCGTTTCATTTGATCCTGTAAAAGAGACCTTTCTTCCATAGAGTACAATGCCCTGTCCTGGAGCGGTGTGACCTGCAATTGTCGTATGTGCTGCAATGGATACATTCGATTTGAGGTAAACAATCCCAGCAACCTTGAATAAAACGAAACGTCCTGGTTTGCTGACTGCATCCCGAAAAGAGCCTGGTCCGCTGTCATTCAGATTCGTCACAAAGTAGACGCTTGGCGTGATTGCTGCTCTTGCGCCTTTCGCAAAACGGCCGAAGCCCTCTGCTCCAGGGAAAGCTACTAATTCAGAACCGTCTGCTGTGGCATTGTGCGCTATCCATTCAATCCAGTCCAGCTTTGAAATAAGCCCTTCTTTAGCGCAAGAAATAAATATCATAGCCAAAGCGCCAAAAGAAAATAGACACCTTCTTTTCATAATAATGAATTTTCAAGCCAACTCGCGTTAGCTTTTGGGTTTATAATTGTATCATATTGGTTGATTCAATATTACACAATGCAACCGGTTTCATCATCCTGCACTGTACTGCTATATGTCCAAACGACACATTGATACTCAGAGGCTATCGGTGCTTTTCAAAGGGGACACTATCCTTTGGCCATCGTTCTTATTTTCTATATCATCTATTAAGGCATTTTTTTAAATCCTTCTTTTTTTATAACCCATGAACCATCTTTTGGAAATCCAGGAAGATCACCTGTGGACGCATCCCAACCTTCAAGCATCATCGCAACGGTTGTTAACACACCGCCATTGCCGGGCAGATAGATTCTGAGCCGTCCATCTTGGTAATTATGACCATTTTTGAGATAGGTATTGGTTTGGACATTCATAAATAGTGCATCAAGTGCTTTATTGGGAAGATTTAGACGAGCAGCATTCATGGCCGTCATCGGGAAATCCCATCCCCAGGTTTTTTCCCAATGCCATTTCTTCCAAATGACATCCAGCGTATTTTTCATCACATCTTTATTTAGCTTCGCGGATTCAGGAACCATGCCCAATGCACCGAGTACCGCAGGATGGTCTGTCATCCATCGATCGTAAGTATAAGAATCGGGCGCAGTTTCCGTGGCCAGGTAGCAGTTGTCTTTCATTGGTAAGGGAGCTAATTTGTCAATAACTTCATCCCATTTTGCCACCCTTGGTTCTCCCAGACGCTCCTTCCATTGTTGGGCGATACGCAGCGCCCAATCCCAATAAGCAACCTCATAAGTAGGGTTCAGTGTTTCGGAAGCTTTAAATACTTCTTGCGCCGGAATAACTCCCTTTCCGATATTATAGCGACCTGTTACCCGATCATAATGGGCAAAGTCAGCCATAAAATCAGCCGTTGCAAATACCAAGTTCTTGTATTTTTTCAAGACATCCAGGCTCTTTTTGTCACGGTATGCCAATTCGGTCATGTAAATGATATGAGGCTGTTGCCAAACTAAAAAAGCAGCTACAGATGAGGGACTTTCATGGCCATCGTTGTCAGACATTTTAATCCATCGAACGCCTTGATAGCCTTGCCGCTCGGCCAGTGCCCTGGCCTTTTTAAAAGTCCTAAAATAATAGTCTAATGTTTTTTCCATCATGTCTGATCGCCCCCATAATGCAAAATGTACGGCATGCCACCAATGCATTTCCGTGTGCGGCTTTCCATACCAACTATTAAAAGTAAGACCTGTTTCTTGGGGTGGATTGCTTCCACCACACTGTACCTTTGTCAGGTATTGAGAAAGCACCACTCTTCTTTCTAATTCATTGGCTCTGGGATCTGTACTTCCTGCAAAATCAACGGCAGCACCGCTTTCCCAAAAACGCTTCCAGGTATCGGTACTTTCGGCAGCAGCTTCCGTAAACCCATACTCACCTTTGTCAACGTTGTTTGTTTCTGCAAACCCAAATGAAAAATCAAACTCTCCCAGTGTACTAGCGGGTTGGTAAACAAAGTAATGCGAAGCCTTATTTTTTAGGGTTCCTTGGGAGTAATTCAGTTTTGTAACATAACTTGTGCCCTGTAACTGATGATTTATCACTGCACCATTTGACGATTGATTGATGATGGTGGTTTGATGGTTATCCGCCTGATCATAATTAGTCCCTTCATCCAAAAATTTCCCGCTGGGATACGGATACTGTATAAATATTTTAAGCCTTTGCTGTGCGATTAATGGAGAAACAACATGTACAGCAATACGGTCACTTCCTTGATATGCGGCCGTTTTTACGGCAATTGGCTCTCCCTCTATGCGAAATTCACTGGTAATAATACCGGTCCAGAGATTTAATTCCTGCCGAATGCCTTCAATATCCTTGACCGTAGCCCGTTGGCCATTTTTTAGATACAGCTCCAACCCCACGTTCCCTAATTGCAGGCGATGTTTGTTTTCTCTGAAATAGTTTACTGCACCGGCATTACGCGCTGGCTCTTTCAGCTGCACACTATATTTTGCACTCCGGCCTTCGTTGTTAAAGTCGTAAGATTGTAAGGTTTCCTCAAATTTATAGTTCTTAGTATTTGGAAATGCGTCCCAACCCCACTCAGACTGTGTTCCTAAAGAAACTCCGTTTTTGTAATAGATCGGAAAAGATTGCATCCCTGTAGCATCGACCGTATAGGCAAAGGTACCATTCCCCACGGTTAGTGATGCTAAAGTATCCATAGCACGATTGGAGACGTTATGCCTCTTAACGACATTTTCTCGATTAATTTTAGTCCCTTGCTGAGCTAACACCAACATAGGATTTAAGGCACTTATAAGGAAAGTGAAAATAATACTAAACTTCTTTTTCATCTATATTGTATTTTTAGATATACGCTACCTCAGTGCACGATTTCTACTAGAAATTTCGGCGTACATTTTAATATTTCTTAATTTATCTATTGGATTAAAGTGAGACTTATCAGACCGATGACCGCATCGTTTGCTACAGCAATAAGCTCTACGGATTGGAGCGTCTTTTTTACGTTTAACGGTAAATCCAATAAGGTAGCCGCTCCGCCTTCAATGGCTCTGCTGCTATATCCTTTGATATCGGTGTAATGCTTCCAGGTGCCTCCTTTATACAGCTCGCCCGATTTTAAACTGATTCGATAAGGAATACGATCATCAGGGAGATCAAAAGCATGATTGTCATCTAAATAGTCTTGTTCGATTGGCCACCAGTTTACGGGGTTGATCAGATCAAGGGTATCTGCAGTTCCGTCGCTATATTTCACCTTAATCGTAGCGTTGACACACTGTGACTGCATGGGATTTGTTGAACCGGAGACCAGAAGATACATTTTGCTGGCCTGACTTGTTAAAGGTATCTTAACGCTTGTAGGATAATTATCCCACTGACTGACAAAGATCACATTTTTGGAATTGTTATTTAGCTGAAACGGAATACCTAGGTATGTTAGATCCTTCTGCTCGGCTTTTTTCATGACTCCGCTGTCATCAATATTCGCCGTCGTCAATGGATAGCACCAATTTCCTATCCCTTGCCAAGGGAGTTGCAACGTCGGACCTTCTGGTCGTGGCGAAAGATATTGCTGTTGAAATATATCTGTCAAACGGGCATTGTAATAATTTGATAAATTTTGTTTCAAAAAACTCGGTTTATCCTTAATCGTCCAATCGGTATAATCTATTTTTTGAAGATAAGTCTTCCCACGCAGATAAAAGTTGTTTGTTCCTTTCGAAAAGATACTACTTGGAAGCTGCAGTTCTTTTGCTTCATTAGATTTTAAATTTAAGGTAGCATGGAAACTGTTATGCTCAATTTTGAGGTCTTGCGGGTGAACGGAACGATTTTCTACGATTAACCCATAACCTGCATGCTTTTTTACAATCGTTGCTTTCAATGGTGGTAATAACCGAATATCAACGGCTTGCCACCAAATCATCTCTCCCTGCTGAAGCTTCACAAAAAAGGTCCCTAACCGCTCTTGCTGTACGAAAGAAAATTTTTGCCCTATGCTGTTTACAATAAGACCTTGAGGATCGAAGCTTTCCAACAGTTGGGTATTAGCAGCTAAGGGGACTGACCATTGATCGGTGAATGCTTGCTCTACATTTCTGGTTTCTATTCTTTCGAGTTGACCATCACCGATGATTGAAATATCGAAATCTTTGTCAGGGTGTGATTCAATCACGACATATGGCCTATTAATAGCTGAAGATTTTAGCGACCACTTGGCTTCCTTTCCATTGACCTTCACGGCACGTACCGCTGTAAAATCTACTGGAACTTCCAACGTAAGTTTTACTGGCATTGCATAACGCGTGTTAATTTGAAATGTAATAGTGGTGTTATCTTTTTTATAAGCGTAACTCCATTGCGGCAATTCGATCCGCGCATGATTCCATGTCGCTGGAAAACCAGGCTTAATAAATAATTCATTATCCAATAGACGGGGATGCACACCGAATAAACCTTCAACCAACGTTCGCGATGCGACGCCAATGGGATCGGCAAAATCACGGTACAACTCACCCCGAAATGCATCGTAGTGGGAGAGTTGATGAAAATTTCCTGGGCTAATGCCATGATACATGCTTTCTATAAGGTTGCTCTTCCAAAGCTGATACGCATCATCCGGCCGTCCGGACTGCCAGTATGCAAGAGCCGTTTGTAAATTCTCGGCTAGAGCAACATTATTGGTGGACCAGGTATAGGGCTGCCATGTCGTCGTAGGCAATGTATATAGGTCATGCTGTTCTTGTCCTTTGACACGAATAGGAATCTTTGGCAAATAATTAGTTACATATTGCAGGTTTTGATAGCTTTCAAAATCATCTAGGATAGCCACATCCGCGGCGTGATAAATGGTCCACAAACCCGGATTTTCGTGTACAAGCTGATTGCCAAGCGCATCCTGAAATTCTGCGAAATATCCCTTTTCTTTTAGCCAAAGTCGGTTTTTTAATGCCTGTTGAATCTTATTAGCTTCCTGTTGATAGGGATTTGCATCTTCACCGATAACCTTTGCGAGTTTGGCCATCATCTGATACGCACGATACATATAAGCGGTCGTATGCGTGACAGCCCCACCAGAATATTGCAATCCATCGCTGGCCCAGATCGCACAATAGGCATCGTACAGGCCATCATTGTCACGATCAAAATTGCGCTTTTCCCAATTGAGATGCCGGGTCAGGATAGGCCACATCTCTTTGATATAAGCGACATCTCCTGTATAATTAAAATGCGATAACAATTGATCGATAAAGACCAAGTTCATATCGTAGTGATGGGGGACAGACTTGTTATTGGGATTGCGGGAAATATAGCCACTGGAAAACATGGAGGTGCCCATTTTCTCCAAATGTCGTGCGAGGTGTAATGCGGTATCCATCACTACGGGGCCGGAGCTTGGTTCCATTACCTGCGAATTGGCGTAGCTCGAAAAGTGTTCTTTCGCCCTATCGTGCCAGCCCAACACATCTGCTGTATAAGCTCCCCGCCAGGCATTCAATCGCATACGCCATGCCACAGCACCATGCAGAAAAGTAGGCGATTCCCAAATACCGTCAGCAGCTACCGACAATGCTGCACCCAAATTATTGATAAAGCGATCCGGTGTATTTATTTTGACCCGACCGGCTAAGGAAGCTCTTTTCTGTTCTGCTTGTTCAAAGATCTTCGCTATGGAGCTTTCAGAAAATTCCGTGGCCGAAAGCTTACCCTTAGCGATTTGAATATAATGTGTTTTTTCAGTCAGATCATATTCTCCCACAAGAATAGGGCTGCCCCTATTTTCCAGGTTCGCCAGATTGGAAAGATCATCCAAAACCTTAGCATCTGACACGCGCAGCTTTGAGAGATCGGAAAAACTACCTTGCATAAACTGCGGCTCATTTTTCCTGTTTTGATACCTGAGCTCAAAACTATTTTTGTGTAGTCTATAGTGGTTACGCTCACAATACGCTGGAAGAAGGTAAAACCCTGATTCAGGATCAGCGCCTATGTCGCCATTTCTACTGAATGTTTGTCCGCTCGCTCCCCCATAGATAGCATACAGCTGTACATCAGATTTAACGTTTTTCGGCTGTAGTTTTACGATCATCCCCTCAGCATTGGCCTGCGCCATGACAGTAATATCAATATAGCCCTTTCCTAATAAAGCATCTTGAATACGATAGTGCATCGCTCCAGGTCGATATCTTGTCTCTATATGATCGGCATCAATCATTTTTTTTCGCAGTTGCTTGTTGCCTAACACAAATTGCAGATTACCGCCCATTCCTGGCATGTATAACGCGAATTCGGGTAGATCTCCTGCTTCAACGCGGGATGCGAGGTTATTACCATAAAGCGCGCGATTAAATCGATATCGCCCATTGACCAGCAGAAAGTCACCCTGATCTTCGGTATAATGTAACGTGCGGTCGTTATCTTGCCAATGCTTGGATTGAGCAAGAGTTTCCTGTAAAAATACGGCAATCGAAAAGCAACAAAAAATCAAACACTTTCGTATCATATCAATAATTATTTCATGCATTAGCGATGCTGAGCTTTCTTTTTTAAGGACAAACATGCTATTTCATGGCCAATGGACTTTAAATTTTCTCGTGACGGATAGGTTATGCTAATCGAAAGACTTGATTTCCTTCCCATTAACAATGACATGCTTTAGTGTTACATGCTTTAGGTAATCTACTTTATAGGCTTCTTTTACACCTTCAATTTTACAATTCACCATTGTAAAATCAGTGACAGGTGAAGATTCATAAGCCGTGGAGAGCACAGCATACTTGCCACCACCTTTTACCTGAAGGTTTTCGACCCAGATATTCCGAATCGTCGGAATATGTTTTCCGGGCTTTTCATAGAACATATTAAAACGCACAGCAGCTTCTTTATACTGTCCCACCTGTGTGTTATAAAAAAACACATTTTCGATAGTACCGCCTCTACTTGAACTGGTTTTTATCCGAAGGGCACGATCTAGATTTGGACTATCCATGACATTGTTCAGCGCGTAGATATTTTTAGCTCCGCCGGCAATCTCGCTACCGATAACGACACCGCCATGTCCATCTTTCATTTCACAATTTTCGATGATATGATTCTCCGCAGGTCGACCAATATTGCGGCCATCTTCGTCTCGTCCAGACTTAATGGCAATACAATCATCGCCGGTATCAAAATAGCAATTCCTGATCCATACATTTTTACTTGCTTCGGGATCACAGCCATCATTATTAGGTCCATGACTCACCACTTTCACTCCTTCAATCAACACATTCTCACATAGGACAGGATTGAGATTCCACATCGGAGAATTAATTAACTTCACGTCAGCAATCCAGACATTTTTGCATAGATAAGGTTGTACAAAATTGGGCCGGAGAAAATTTCCGTCGCCAAATACCCTTTTGTGCGGATCGATCTCTTCGGCCATCTGCTGATGCAAAATTGCACGTGCAGGCTTTTGTTCGCCAGGGCGGCCTTCATGCCAACCATATTTTCTCGCACCGCACCAATACCACCAATGATCATTGTCGGCATTTCCATCCAACAATCCTTTTCCCGTAATGGCAATGTTTTCTTCTTTATACGCATAGATGAATGGGGAAAAATTGACACATTCCATACCTTCCCAACGTGTGAATACCATTGGGTAATCTGCGCTATCTCTACTGAACAGTATCGTTGCGCCTTCACTAACATGAAGATTGACATTGCTTTTCAAATAAATAGCACCGGTCAAGTATACCCCTTTAGGAACCACCACCCGTCCTCCACCTTGCTTATTGCACGTTTCAATTGCTTCTTTAAAAGCTGCTGTATTTTTTGTCTTTCCATCTCCAAGTGCCCCAAAATCGGTGATGGAATAATCTTTATTTCTAAATGAGGGGGCCACAATAATCTTTTTAAGCTGTTCAATTTCTTTTAGGGGCTGCTGGGCACTGCTCCAGGTCGTCTGTTGCGCTTGACCTGCTACGCAGGCAAAAATTGCGAGAATCATACTAAGAATCTTTTTCATTGACTTATAATTGTTTCTGGTTATACTTAAATATATGAGCGGGCACCTCCAGCCCACTGGCATCGATGTTTAAGATACAAGGGCACCATTGTGCTGTTACTTACTCAAAGTCTACAAAACGATGGTATATCTTCACAGGATCTCAAAAACGTATGTTGTTGAAGTACCGGCGGCACCACCCTGTGTGGCTCCAAAAAGGAAACGCGGTTCATCTGTTATTTTATCCATCAGCACCATCGGTCTTTCAAGTCGACCAAAACGTTTCAAGTTTGCTGCTGGAGAAGCTTCATCGATATACGAAGCTAAATTTAAATATGCTACTTGGGGTTCGGACCAATGAATGCCATTGGATGATGTTAAGATCAATCCACATTCGTGATTATGGAACCCCATATCTCTTGCGATTAAAAAATATTTTCCATTTTTCTTCCAAACGAAAGCGTCTTCAAGCTGTGCATTGTTGGGACGGTCAGAAAAATCAATCACCGGATGCTCCGCGATTTTAACGTATGGCCCCAAGGGATGATCTGCTTTCGCCAATCCATACTTTCGATTTCCCCGGACAGAACCTTTATCATGTACGTATTCAGCGGTATTCCAAGATTTATAGTAGAGCCAATATTTACCATCGTCGCCTTGTAAGAAAGCCGGATTTGTCGTACAATGATCATCCCATGCTCCTTGCGGGCCAGGCAACAAAAGAGGATTATCGCTCCGCTTCCAGGGTCCATTAAGGCTTTTGGCGGTTGCCACGCCGATTCTCTTCGTATCGGTCTTGCCATTGGAGTTTCCCATATAAAAAAGATAATAAGTATCTGCTATCTTTTTTATCAGTGGATTGTGGCAGGTTGTACTATCCCAAAATCCTTCCCGAGGTTGTAGAACTACATCCTTATGTTGGAATGTATCATAAGGAGAATCAGCGACTGCGTACGCTATTTCTGAACCTTTGATCCAGCCTCCCATCCCTTTTTCCTTTCGCCAACGTGAATAAAAAAGATGAACCGTACCATCATCCCCCCAGATCGGAGATGAGCACCAAATAAAATAATCCTGTAATTGTAAAGAGCGACCAATCGGTTTCAATGTGAAATAGGACGACGCTATTCCGCCTTTTCGCCCCGATGTAGCTAGAGGGAGCAACGTTGATATCCACAAAAATGCATTTGATTTTAAGAAGAATCTTCTATCCATTTAACACTTCCTTCCCTTGATTTACAATTTGGTTTAATTAGACTCGCAGTGATAGGCGAATCAAGCTGTAAGATAAGAAAACTAGCGAAGGGACCTATCCTGCGCTATCCTGTAACGGAATGCATTTTTACAAAAAAAACCTACCCGTTCAGAACGGGTAGGTTAGGTTGAGTTTGATTTTAAAAATTATCAATATCCGGGATTCTGCATAGCCTGTTTTTCGGCCGGTGTCAATGCAGCACCACTTTCATTGGTGGTTGCATCCAAGAAAGATTGCGGAATTGGCCGATAGTAATGCGTATTCGGACTAAACACTGTATTACCCCGTACATACCCATCATTGAAAGCCTTCCATCTCGATTCCAAGGTTTTGGTGCGTGCCAGATCTTCCCAGCGGTAGAGTTCGCCACACAATTCACGCGTGCGCTCATTCAACAGGAAAGCCATCATTTTCTGCGCATTGCTTGCCGCACCCAATTTTTGGTAGATTGGAGCATCTACTGCTGAGTTATAAATATCAGCGACCGAATTGATCAGCATCTGTGTTTCCGAAGATACCGTTGTTTTAGTCATATCATTATTGGATTCGTAATAAGAGTTCCCTTCCCAGTAGATTGCACCTTCAGCGGAAAAACCACCTCCTTTACCGACCGCATAGGAATTATTCTTATAGGCTTGTCCGCCATCGACATTTTTCGCGCGGTCTTCACCATTTTTATAGCCGGCACGGCTACGTAGTTTATTGATCCACTGTATGGCATTGGCATACTGGCCTTCACCCTTGCGGATATACGCTTCGGCCACCATCAATACGTCTTCTGCCGAACGTGCCATAATCACATCTCGGGTACCGTTGGCTGAGGCGATACTAACCCGATAGCCGTCTCTAAACTTTGAAAGCGCCACATAGCGTGACTGTACACCATAGTAACCGTTATTTCCATGTTTTCCCACCCAGGCTTGCGGTTCTCCTTGAAAATAACGTACAAAGGTATGGGTATTTTGCATCACGCCATTTTTAAGCACCCCTGTTGCATCGCTGGCCACTGCTTTGTAGCGGGTATCACCAGCGTTGTTAACAATGTATTTAATCCCGAGCTCACCACCTTTGAATCGCTTCGCTCCAACAACAGTTCCTTCTGGTCCAAGAGATGCATTAGCGGCAGTCCATACAGGTGCATTCGCGGTATTATTGGCGCCATACATCGTAATAAAGGATTTCCAGAAACGGGAATCATTTACGCGATCAAAGACATCTAAGGTATAGTTTGTGGTACGTGCATAGGAGAATTCACGATCGCCCGATATGTCTCGACTTGTTCCACCTAAATCCTGATAAACAGCAGGGTAGTAAAGATGGATCTGATTTCCATAACGTCCCCAGGTTGCCTGATCGTCCGAAAACTGTGCCGAAAGAACAACCTCAGAGACTTTTTCATTGGCACTATTCGCCTTTTGATAATCCCATAATTTTACATAGTCATCAACCAGGGGATGTGCCGCCACGACTTCCGTTCCGTATTTGATAACCGCATCCAAATCTTCTGCGATATATTTTGAATTCCAGGAAGCATATAACTCACTCGCGCGAGTCAATCTAGCCTTCGCAACATAATGTGCTGCGGCAGATTTGGTCACCCGTCCAAACTCTGTGGCCGAAGCGGGCAGCAAAGCATAAGCCTGCTCCAGATCCGAAATGGCCTGCGCAAAACAAGCATCCTCTGAAGCTCTTGTGAAATAGGATTCTACTTTTGTCGTTGGGGTCAATTTCAAGGGTACACCACCAAACTGTACAATCAGTTGCAGGTAAAAATATCCGCGCATAAAGTACCCCTCGCCTAAGCGTGTATTATAGTTGGCGTTGGATTTATCGTAATACAGCGGTACATTCTGAATCAGCGTATTAGCCGATTCAATACCGCTATACATATTGTCAAACACCGGCTGAATATTTGCTCCTCCATAGGTTGATTCAGCTGGGTTAAGATCCATACTATAACTATTGAAGCTCGGAGAGGGGTTATTTGCATCCGTAAACTCGTCAACACCTAAATTAAACAGAGCCATGCCCCAGGTATAATTATATTTAAATTTCAGCTTCGAGTAAACTCCTGTCGCCAGATCATCCAACCCTGCCTGTGTTTTAAAATAGTCAGTCGTCGGTGTGGTGATCTGCTCTTCTTTTAAAAAATCTTTACTACAAGCATTTAATCCCAGCAATCCCGCTGATCCAAGCATTAAAGCAATTAATATTTTATAATTTTTCATGAGAATCTTTTTTAATCTTTTTACGGTCTAAAACCCAATGTTTACACCAATTACTGCACCTCGTGTTGTTATTGCTGAGCCAGCTTGTGTCGTGTTATTATTATAACTTGCTAAATCCGGATCCAAGAAATCCACTTTTGAATACAACATTGCCGGGTTCATAATTTGTGCATAGATTTTAAAGTTACTTACCCCCAGCTTCGCTAATTTTGTTTTCGGAAAATTATAGCCCAAACTTACATTCCGCAACTTAATAAATGAGCCATCACGGTAATTCATGGAAGAACTCCACGGATCTGCCGCCTCTCCATTTGATCCTGGTTGGTAATATTCTGCATCTTCATGAACCCCAGGAATAAAATAATCCAATTTACGCATCATAAAACGACCGCCTAAGGTCTCCGCACCAGCATTAATCATTTGCCCCCAACGGGAGAAAATAAAGAAAGATAAATCAAAGTTTTTATAGGTGAATGTATTCATAATACCTGCTGACCATTTCGGACGATAAGAACCTAATATCTGTGAATCATAGTTTCTGTCCACTTTTCCATCAGGCACACCATCCGGACCACTAATATCTTTTACACGAATTTGTCCAGGATTAGCACCATATTTTTTAGCTTCTTCTGCTTCGGAAGTCTTCCAAATACCATCGTAAACTAGATCGTAAGGAACAGAAATTTCCTGACCTACAAACCATTTGTTGCTGATATCACTCGTACGACCGTTTTGCAATTGGATAATTTTACTCCTGTCTTTGGACCAAGTTAAAGTTGTATTCCACTGGAAATTATCCTGTTTGATATTGACAGTATTCAATTGTAAATCAATCCCCCAGCCACCGGTTTTCCCAATATTTGCCCAAGTATTTGGAAATCCTGTTACAGGGTTTAATCCCATCAACATAATTAAATCATTGGTTCGTGTCTTATAGAGATCCAGCGCTCCATTAACGCGGTTATTGAAAAAGCCATAATCTATTCCCATATTATATTGCGTCGTACGTTCCCAACCCAACTCAGGGTTTGCCATGGATTGGGGAGACGCTGCAGAAGGGTCTGATGCAATATAGCCTGGCGTTGAATTCGTTGCACTCCAATTGTAAAAGTTCTGTGTTAATAAGCCTTTAGTTCGATAAGGAGATATTGCCTCGTTTCCTACGATACCAAATCCCATGCGTAATTTTAAAGTATTGATGTAAGATGAATTTTTCATAAAATCCTCTTGATCAATACGCCAAGAAGCAGCTACAGAGGGGAATGAACTCCATTGATGCCCTGGAGCCAATACCGACGATCCATCCCATCGCACAAAAGCAGTTAACATATAACGGTCCTTGTAGCTATAGTTTGCACGAGCCATATAGGATTCCATTTGTCGTTCTGATAAGCCTGTCCCGTAGCTACCGATAAAACCTCCGGAACTAATATTATACCATAGTTCATTTGCACTATACACATCGGTCGCACGCATATCGCTTGTTTCGACATTTTTTTTCGATGAACTCTGTAATAAGGTAATCCCCAAGTGATGATCTGTGCCGAAGTCGCGATCGTAGTAGATCAAATGATCCAAGGTCCAAGCAAGATTTCGAGTTGTCGAAAACCTTACTGCGTTATTTCCGTCACCATTAATTCCTTCAGCCGCATTGGCCAAGCCCGCACGATAATATCTAAACTCCGGCCCAAATTGCACACGATATTTTAAACCTTTTAATGGCTCATAAATCTGTCCAAAATCCAATTGGCTAAAGAAACTACCATTCGCACCAAAAGTCTGCCGTTGATTGGTATTGTATTCCAATTCATTAATTGGATTAATGATATTGATATCACCTGCCGCAGGGTTTCTCAGGTAGTTTCCATTCTCGTCATAGGGTACTGTCCAGGGCAACATTCCTCGTAAAGCGTTGTAGTAATCACCCGCTCCAGTGACCGATTTAGAAAAGTTATAGCCATAATCTTGATCGGAGAAAAATACATTTAGTGAAGCACCCATAGTAAACCACTTCGTCGGAGTCGCTTCAAAACTTACTTTCGAGGTATAGCGATTAAATTTTTGCCCTGGCTGTGTGGCATCTTGCTTTAAATAGCCAAATGAACCATAACCTTTTGAATTCTCGCCACCACCAGAGACGCTTAAGGTATGTTCAGTAGATAAGGCATTTTTACGGCCAGCATCAGCCCAATCGTAATTACCTACTAAGCTTGGATCCCAAACCGTATTATTATTGGTCCAACCTTTCGCGATATTTGCCCAGGAGGCTGCTACAGAGCCCCACTTTGAAAAGTCACTTGTATAACTAGGTGTTGTTGTTCCAAATTTCGCCAAGCGCGCATAATCCAACCATTGTGCAGCATCCATGTATTCTGTGACATCATACATCTTCTCGAATGTCGCTGTACCTGCATAATTTAATTGTAAACGACCTTTTTTGCCTTGCTTAGTCGTCACCAAAACCACACCATTGGCACCACGCGAACCATACACAGCCGTTGCGGAAGCATCTTTTAGAACATCGATGGTTTCTATGTCGCTCGGATTGATATTGTCAATTCCGCCGGCCTGCAATACCATCCCATCAACGACATATAAAGGGTCTTGATCGGCGTTTAACGACCTTACACCCCTGATTTTTATGCTACCAGTTGTTCCCGGCCGTTGATTTGATGTAATATCAACCCCTGCAACCTTACCTTGCATGGCCTGCAATGCATCTTTTACGGGCATTGCCTTAAGTTCTTTTTCGCCCACACTCGCTATCGAACCCGTCACATCTTTCTTTTTCATCGTGCCGTAACCAACCACCACGACTTCGTCCATGACATCGATCTTCTGTACCAGAACTATATTGAAGTTGTTTTGGCTACCAGCAGGAATTTCCTGGGGTTCAAAACCAAGACTTCTGAAGGTCAAAACATCCGAGGGCAATGCACTGATGGCAAATGAACCGTCGACATTGGTCTTTGCCGTCATGGCTTTACCTTTTAACTGTACAGTCACACCTTGAATAGGTGAACCTTTTTCATCTTTTACCTTTCCAGTCCGAGCGGTTTGAGCAAATAAATTTAATGTACACAGCATTGCCGTAAACAGCAAAAAAATGTACTTCTTTACATGATGATCAAACCTAATTGTTAAATAGTTTATCATTAAAGTATTATTTAGGTATTATTTTCTTTTCTCCCTTATTGATCTTCGACCGTAAAAATCGATTTTCATTACAACGAGATAATAAAAAAGTTGTATGATTTTTTATTGCTTAATAGGCATTACTGACTTAAAAATATATTCAGGGTTCCTCTAAGGCTTATAATGTTGGTTAAAAATAAAAGTATGAGTTGTAATAACCATCCTGTTCAATCCTGTCATTGAAGGAAGCTTCCAAAGAAAACGGGGCTGCCCAAGAAGTTTAGATAGCCCCGTTTACATGCGATTCAATGCTCACCTCTACGCAGCAGCATTTTACCGCTACACTCCTGAAAGAATTTGAACCTATTTTTACAAAAAAAACCTACCCGTTCAGAACGGGTAGGTTAGGTTGAGTTTGATTATAAAAATTATTAATAGCCTGGATTCTGTGTATATAAGCCCGGACTATTGTCTAGTTCGGATTGTGGCACTGGATAGAGCACATAATTGACTTGAAAATCTGACATCTGCTTTGCGACATCCCCTTTCGTGATCCAAGCCTTCATGACAGATTCCACATTACCGCTGCGGATAAGATCAAACCAACGCAGCCCTTCACCAACAAATTCCCGTCTCCTTTCGTCCATCAGCTGCGATTTAGTGACATTGGTCAGCTCAGCTGTCAATCCAGCGCGCTTTCGGATTTGATTGACTACCGCATCTACATCCGTTTGAATAGCCCCAGGGGCGCCATTCAATATACACTCCGCCTTTAGCAACAGCAAATCACTATAGCGAAATACAATATAATTAATCGGCCAATCCATTCGATTTGCAGGCACTTTAGTAACATCCACAAATTTCTTAATAAAAGATCTTGTTTCAGCAACATTGCCATAGGTATATCCTTGCTGAATACTGAATGTTCTCCGACTATCGCTTGCATCATACGATTGAAGCAAGTCATCCGATACTGGCCTAATTGTGAGGCCTCCTTGCGTGGCCAGACCGAGTGAATTGAACCAATTGTCAGGCACAAGTACCCAAGGAAATGTAGCCCCAACAACGGGATTAGCACCGCTAGAATATTCAATATTAAAAACCACTTCCTTGTTGCGCTCATTACCATAATCAAAAATGCTATTATAGCTGGTCAGCAAACTAAATTCATTGCTATTGATTACCTCGTTGAACTGCTCCACGGCTTTCGCCCATTCATTGCTGTTTAAACCGGCACCTTCAATACCCAAAGTGGGCCCTGACCGCGTCATGTAAACCAATCCCAGCAACATTTTTGCAGCATATTTATTGACACGACCTTTATCAACAGCCGCATAGGCGCTGGGGGCAGGAAGGGCATTAATAGCCTTATTTAAATCTTCAATAATTAAGGCATATAGCTCCTCCACGTTGCTCCGCCCAATATTCTTAGCTTGACTGGCAGAGACCACCTTGTCAATCAGCGGTACTTTCCCGAAGTATCGAATCAAATCAAAATAAAAAAATGCACGCATAAATCGAGCTTCGCCTTCCATTCTATTACGAAGATTCACATCCGAGATGGCTGTAGCTCCATTCGCCTCAAGTTGTTCTAAATAATTGTTTACACGAAAGATACCGTTAAAATTTGTTTGCCAAGCTTCTATTACATAGGGGTTACTGGCAATTGTTTTATGAAAACTATTGATCCCTTCCCAATCTCGTACCCCACCATCAGAAACGGCGTACAAATTGTCAGATCGTGTCTCCGAAAGATTCATTAAGCGGTCTGGATATCCTCGTGTACTATTATATATAGCATTCAATCCTTGAACAAAATCATTCGTAGTCTTAAAGTACGTATCTGATGTTGCGTTCGAAATGGGCTGCTGGTCCAGATCCATTTTGCAAGATCCCAATAGACCCGCTATCAACAAAAATATACTCAATTTTTTCATTGTTTTAGAAATTTACGTTTAAACCAAATGTTACTGTTTTTGGAATTGCCAGGCCACCATAATCACCCGCTTCGGGATAATCAGCGCTTCCGCTTAGATTTGTATTTGAAGATTCGGGATTTACACCGCCGTCATATTTGTCCTTTCCCCAAAAATTTTCCAATGTCACGAATAAACGGACTAAACTAAGTTTGGACTGACTTCCCAATTTCAGGTCTTTTATATTATAACCAAGAGTGACATTGCGTAGGCGCCAATAATCCGAGGAATACAGCCAATCTGTATTTTTAATCCGCCCAAACGTTGAATAAGCTTTTCCAACACGGCCTTCTCCAGGCTCCTCTTCTGAACGCCATCTATCCCGATAAAAACCAAGTGCATTGTCCGACGATCCTTGGCCCGTACGTCCCAATGCCCTTCCTAATAAGGAATAGATATGACCTCCATTCTGGCCTTGGAACATAAAACTCAGGTCAAAATTTTTATATTTAAAGTTGTTGGTTATCCCCCACACATAGCTAGGGTTTGGATGCCCCACAATCATACGGTCATTCGCATCAATCACACCATCTCCGTTGGCATCCACATACCTTGGATCACCTGCCTTTTGGCTACCATACAATGCCGCCCCAGCATCAATATCCGCCTGACTTAATATTCCATCTTGTTTCACGACATAAATACTATACATTGGCTCACCAATCCGCAAAAGGCTATGTTGGATATCAAACGAAGATGGAATTAAAATTTCTTTTTGCTCCCCATCAAGTTTTGTTACCTTATTGGAATTATGACTGATGTTAAAAGAGGTAGACCACGAAAAATCCGATTTTCTGATTTGATGGGAGGTGATCTCAAAATCCCAGCCTTTACTTTTCACCTCACCAGCATTATCCAAATAGGAAGAAAAACCGGTCGCCAGCATGGAAGGGACATTTAATAATAAATCACTGCTTTTGCGTGTATACCAGTCAAATGAACCGGTGATGCGTGAGCCTAAGAGACCAAAATCCAATCCAATATCATAAGTCCGGGATTTTTCCCATTTTAGGTCCGGATTAATAATATTGCTTGGCGCCTGCCCGGATGCCGAAAGACCATTTAACGAATAATTATAAAATCCCAATAAAGCAATACTGCTGTAATCACCTATATTGTTATTCCCAGATTCACCATAACTTCCGCGTAATTTCAGCTCATTTATAAAGGCCATTGGTTTCATAAAATTCTCCTCTGAAAGACGCCAGCCCATGGATAACGATGGGAACCAACCCCATTTGGTATTGGATCCAAAACGCGATGAGCCGTCCCGTCGAATACTTCCAGACAGTAAATACTTACCATCATAGGCATATTGGACACGCCCAAAATAAGAGAGCAAGACACTTTGTGTTGCACCTGTTGAAGCCACTGTAGCAACTGCGCCGTTCAACGTTGTTATAGAACTATTGGTATACCCCCCCTGCGAGGTGATGGAAGAAGTTTCAAGTTTATCAAAATTATAAGCTTGTCCCAACAGCGCAGTAACATCATGCTTGTCAATATTGAGGTGATAATTTAAGGTGTTTTCGTTCACAAAGGTCTGTTTTCGGTAAACACTATTGGATCCGTAGGTCGCTTGATTCGGATTATTGGTTCGGTTAGCCAAAGTTCCTCCAACTGTGTAAGGCTGAAATCTATTGCTCCGGCTATCGGTTTGATCCAAATTGACCGTAGTCTTAAAATTGAAGTTATCAAGAATATTGTATTGTCCATAAACTGTTCCCAGTAAACGTGAAATTTTGTTTTCCCCGATATAATAATTCAATTTAGCAATGGGATCATTTGTTGAAGTGCTCCAAGGATATTTTTCATTGTCAAAAACGTTTACTGTTCCTGCAGGATGATCCTGAACCGGTGACATCGAATAAATTTGATGCATGATATTATCCTTTCCTTCCACCCCGGGGTCATTTCCTATCGAATAAGTAGGTGCTAGGTTTAAACCGAATGCGAATTTCTTATTCGGTTTCACTTCAACGTTAGCCCTGGCAGTATAGTTTTTATAATCCAATCCTTTCACAATACCCTGCTGATTGAGATAATTCCCAGAGACATAATAATTGACAAATTCTGTCGCTCCCGACGCTGCAACCTGGTAATTTTGAATCACTCCTTTTCGATACGCTTCGTCCTGCCAGTTAACGAGATAAAGTCCGGGATGTCCAGGCTCCAGCCAGCGGTCATCATACATGTAAGCTGTATTATATGTCCCGTCGGCGAGCCCCAGTATCTTCCGTCGTTCCGCATTACTTTGACTTGCCAATCTTCCTGTACCCGAGGCTTCCCATTGCGCATTGATCATCTCCACCGCTCTATCTATCCACTCCTCACCATTTAACATATCCAATTTCTTATAAGCCTCGGAAATACCAATGTATGAATTGAGACTCAGTTTGGCCTGACCGCTCTTTCCACGCTTTGTGGTGATCAGGACAACGCCATTTGCTGCCCGGGATCCGTAAATAGCAGCCGCAGATGCATCTTTTAAAACCTCTACAGATTCAATATCATTGGGGTTCATATTGTCCAAAGGATTTCCCGAGGCATAGTTTCCGGAGCCATTTTGCGAGGCCGTTGACAATGGGAAACCATCAATGACATACAAGGGCTCACTACCAGCAGTAATAGACCCCGACCCCCTGACCTGTACACTTAACCCCTTTCCGGGAACACCCGTAGATTGCTTGACCCGTACGCCAGACATCTGTCCGATCAAGGCTTGATCAACGCGAGCAATAGGCCGTTCATCGAGATTTTCAGCATTAAATTTTGAAACGGGTGCAATAAGATTAGTCCGCTTTTGCGTTCCATAGCCAATGACAACGACTTCGTCAAGAGCTTCTTGCTTGGATATCATGTCTACCTGCAAAAAAGAGCGGTTGGATACGATTAAGGTTTTAGATAGGTATTCTATCGAAGTGAAGGTAACTTTATCCCCCGGCTTGGCCACGATACCAAATTCACCATTTTTATTCGTCGTTCCACTACCTTTGCCGTTCACACGGATAGTCACTCCGCTAATAGGCTGACTTTTATCGTCAACAACTTTTCCTTTCAGCAGTTCTTGAGCATATAATACCTGAGTCAATGCCAACTGGATCATTACCACGGTACCATATCGTAAGCTATTTTTCATGGGTTGAAGTTTAAATTGTTACTTGTGATTTATATTGGTAACAGGAAGTTATAGCATCCCTTTAAACTAACTATCCTGAACTTACAGGTTCGCAGGTATCTCCGTTTATTTTAGAAAGCAAAAAGCCCCATTTAAGGGGCTTTTTATAGTTATACAGGCCTATTAATGTAACAACTTTTTCTCTTTCCATGCGCACGAAAGCTACTGACCACTTTTTATGCTCGCAAAAAATCAATCAGATAAAGACAAGCTCGCACGAACACATCCAATCGTTTCTCATTTAATAACTCCAAATGGTCACTGGCCCAATCAGCCCACTTTCCATGGGCGCCCAGTTACTGGCATCAAAATCTTTATAATTGATATTGACGAAATTGATTTCGTGATAATTACGCCAGGTAACTTTTTTGCGGTCTAGATAGCTCATACGGTTGGCCATTAAGTTGGCGACTTCAATACGAATCTTGTTTTCGCCATTTACCAATAATGGGGTAATATCCTGTTGAAAAGGAATTGACCATAACACACCGGCGTCCTTTCCGTTAATATACACTCTGGCACTTTCCGCAACACGCCCAAGCTTGAGTAGATATGATTTTGACAAGTCTTTATGGATAGAGAATGTTTTCTCGTAGTTTGCTGTACCCGAAAAATTAACAGCATCTTTATCGCCCCATTCGGTCCACGAAGAGAGCTGATCAAGCTTTTTAGCCTTTGGTAAAACAGGTCCTCCGGCAATAAAATTCACTTTCCAGTCGCGGTCCAATTGAGCCACTTGGTGTAACTCATCCTGATAGCGGAAAGGTTCGCTGGCTTGTTGCTCCGAGGCCAAGACAATCCAGGAATAACCCGATGGAATCTGCACCCGTATCTTTCCATCAGATGATGGCAACTGATAGGTCCGCCCAGTCTGGGGATCCAATAAAGAATAATATTTCGCTTGTACATTCAGCGCGATATGGCGATCCACGGTCTGTCCGCTGTGATTGACTAAATAATAATAGGTATCCTTACCGGCAACTCTTCTTGAAAACTTTAGCCCGGTTTGATTAATCCGTTCAGGTAATATCTGTTCGGTTTCCAGGGCTGAATTAATATCTGTAGTCAAATAGATTTTTCCTTTTCCAAATGCTGTATACTGATTAGCCTTATGTTTATCGAACCCTAGTGATGCAATTAATTTATTGAACAGCGTGCGGCGTTGTTCTAATTGGCCGTAGCCAGGCACGGTCAGTGGTAATTTTTGGAAAATAATAGTTGCTCCCTGGTTGGCCATTTCCAGAATTTTCTGCAGGGTCACTTCTGAAAAATAATGACAGGCAGGTATATAAATTGCTCGATACGGGATCGCATCCTTTGATGTTTGTAATTTTCCGTCGTTTACTGTAGTTCCCGCCAAAATTTTATCAGTTGCAAAATCAAAGCTATACCCCCGTTTCTGCAGCTGAACACTTTGTTTATAAAATTGCGTTGGATGTAACCATTCGTCAACATCATGAACCTTTAGTGCCTTATCCATTCCTTTGGCATTATTCCAAATATCATAAATGGGCCAATATACCAGCAGTTCATTGTCGGCCCGGCTGGATTGAAGGATGGATTGCACACGCGTAATATATTGATTCAAACCAGTAAGGTGATCCCAGAACGAGTTTTGCGGAACAAAATTAACGGAAGCATAGAACAACCATCCCGGAAAAGGTACATTTTTCGGCGAATAGGTTGTCCCGTGATAGAATACATGATTCACCCCAGCGAGGAATAGTTGTTCGACTTCAGGTTTCGTTTGTGACAAGGAGGTTTTAAAATGTTCCGTAAGCCATGTGAATGTTTCCGAAGAAGTATATTTTTTACCGTATACATTTGTCGCCGATGTCGCAAATTTTGCCATCATGGGATCCGGGTCCACATTACGGATATCAGCAGTATCCCGTCTTAATCCGGGAATATCGAAACTGCTGGATCCAAAGGTTTCACACTCCGCAATATCGGTATCCGCATACAAGTCAATCAGATTTCCTGGAGATCCATGGGCTTGATTTTTTGAAATCGCACGATAGCGATGGGCAAAATCCGTAAATGGGATCAAGAAATTCTGGGCAAGCAGTGCATTCACAACTTCACGATAATCCGATTTAAGGCCTGCTGTTTTAGCTTCATCCTTACCTTTACCCGCAAAATCTAGCAGGTTATCTTGAAGTTTGTATCCTTTTATCCGTTCGAATGATTGCAAAAACTCATCCGTCCAATTTGCCCCATATACTTCGTAGCTATCGTTAAAAAAAGCACGCACATGCAATGGTTTATCCTGAAAAGCTTCGGTAAATCTATTGAAATAAGATAGGACAGATTGCTGTCCAAGGTGATCGAGCGTATACCCCGCTCCCCCCGGTGCGGCACGTTTGACTTTCTGCCCCGTTCTACCAGAAAATACCGCTAATAGACGAATATCGGCAGGCGCTTCCCATGTTCCAGTGGTCTTTGAAATATAATCATCCAGTTTAATCTCACTATTGTCGGCTCTAAATGCCCGTAAAGCCTGCAGAAAGAAATAATGCTGTTTAGGATCCTTAGGTTTTAGGGGAAACGTGATCCTTTCACCTTTTTTCAGTTCAAATTCATCCAGGATTAATTTGGCAGCGGCATCCTTTTCTTTGATTTGAGGTCCCCCGAATGGCCACCCCGTACCCAAATTAATGTCTACCCCCATTCCCAAGGCATTGGCCTTATCCGTTGTTACACCTAACATATTCATCCATTGTGGTGAAAGAAAGTTCAGGTAGTTGGATTCAAATCCTTTAGCACCATAAATCGGTGTTACCTCGACGCCACCAAATCCGCTTTTGTTAAATAAGGTTAATTCACGTTCGAGATTAGGCCGGTCCACAGCTGAACCCAGCCACCACCAACGTGTCCAAGGTCTCATTTCTTTGGTAACTGCTGGCCATAGATCCTGCGCTATCGTTCGACCGACAGCCAAAAGATTACAGGCAAGCACTAATGATATATAGATTTTCTTCATGTTAAAATTAACCTAATCCATGTGAAACACCTTTTTCAAATTTATCGACACTGGGGAGTGGTCGGGATTTACGTCCATGATATCATGCATATAATCCCACCATTGCTGAACAATAACTTCCTTACCCAGCTCTTGTGACGAATGTCCTGCTAAATACTGAACCGCAAATAAAGTATCCGTCTCCTCATCCAAAAAAATACTATAATCAGACACCCCGTTTTCGCGCAATAAGGTTATTAATTCTGGCCAGATCGCATCATGTCTCTGCTTGTATTCCGCAGACATGCCCGGTTTCAATTTCATTTTAAATGCTATTTTCTCCATTTCGTTTATGTACTGAACTATTTTGTATGATCGCCAAATATTCTTAATTAGCCAATACCTGATGTATGCGGGTACTTATCTTGCCAACATTTTATAGACTTCTGTTCCACCTAATAAGAAACAACCCAAACCGTAATCTTCAAAATCCGGCTGACTTGAAAAACTGACCGGCTGACCATCCTTAGGTTCCTTTCCCGTTCCTTGTAAATAGCCCAAAAAACCAGAAGGGTGTACCGCTTCTGCTGTCATTGCTTTCCACGCCTTTTCTACAACAGGTCGATATATTTTAGCATCTAGGAAACCATTATTGATGCCCCAGGCCATACCATAGACAAACAGTGCAGTGCCTGAAGTTTCACGCCCACCAAAATTAGTCGGATCGTGTAGACTGACATTCCAGAATCCATCCGGTCTTTGAATAGGAACAAGTGCTTCCATCATAGCTTTATAATCCGACATGTACTCGGCACGATGTGCTTCGTTCTCCGGAATCAAAGAGAGTACCCTAACCAAAGCTGCCACAACCCATCCATTGCCGCGTGACCAATAGCAATCCTCACCATTCGGCTCCTTGTAAGGAGGAACAAAATCCTTATCGCGCCACCAAAGTTTATCCGCCTTATTATACAGGCCTCCACCTTCTTGCGTTTTTGAATGATGATACATTTTATACATGTAATCAAAGTAAGTTTGATCCTTCGTCATTACCCCCAGTTTAGCATAAATTGGCATGGCCATTTGTATGGCATCAATCCAGGTCCAATCGTCTACTTTTCCAGATTTGATAATGTAATCTATATTAGCTTTAATCTTTTGGATACGCTCAGGCTTAGCTTCAATTTCATAGAGATCCAGGTAGATCTGCCCACAAGCTTGGTCATCGGCATTTCGAGTTTCCAAACCGTTGCGCATACCCCAGTCATGTTTATTTCCCCAATCCACAGCATAATTGTAGTATTCGTTATTTTTATCAATCTGATAAAGTGCCATGAGCCCTTCGTAATAAACGGCTCGGGTCCAGATATTGCTCGGCCGCCAACGGTTGGTATAGATCGGTTTACCGGTGTCTGTCCATTTGTTCATGAAATAACGATTGGTCAGCTGCAACGACTGAAGTACATCTACAGCGGTTAATTCCTGCTTCTGTTCGACAACTTTCTTCGTCGATGAACATGCTGAAAGGAAAAACGCAATCATCAAAGTGGCCGTATAAATATTAAATAGTTTCATGCTTTGTTTGCTTTATAATTTATTTATCAGGAGAATTTCCCTTTTTTTGTACAAGTTGTTCGTATGGTATCACTCCGACTCTTTTCGCCCAATTATCATAGACCTGAATCATTTCATGATATATTTTCGGAAAAGTGGTGGACAAGTCTACCGTTTCGCTCCGATCGTTTTCTAAATCATACAGATACCAGCTGTGTTCAGGATAGGAAGACACAAGTTTCCATTTTCCTTTGCGCACAGCTTTGTTGCCCTCATGCTCAAAACAAATTTCCCTATTAACATCCCCATTTTGTGCTGTCCATAGTGGAAGCAAGGACAATCCTTCCATCGGTTGAATCGTATTACCTGCATAGGTTTTAGGATAGCTTGCTCCTGACCATTGTGCTAAGGTTGGCATGATATCGATCAAATGAGCTGGCCTATCAAACTGTTTCCCTCTTGGTAGGAATTTCGGTCCATAAGCGATAAATCCGGTGGCATTCCCACCCTCAAACTCCCAATGCTTGAACTTTTTGAAAGGCGTATTGCTCACTGCAGCACCTTCAACTCCATAAGCTGTAAAAGAGCGTGGGTGACTGGCAGGAAATTCGTTAGCCGCTCTAATTTCTGCCGTAAATCCAGCATTGCTTATCGTTTCATTACTCGCGCCGTTATCAGAGAGAAAGATAAAAACAGTGTTGTCCAATTGCCCCTTCGATCGGAGGAAATCAACCAGTCTGCCAACATTCTGATCCAATTCGTCTACCATCGCCGCGTAGACAGCCATCTTTTCGTCCCATTTGACTTTTTCTTCCCAACTGCAATCATTCCAATTTCGCAATGTTGTATCAATTGGTGACAATTTGGTCGTAGGCGGCAATATCCCTAACTGCTGCTGTTTTTGAAAACGCTTTTCACGAATAGCCTCCCATCCTTCCATATATTTACCCCGATACTTTGCAATATCCTGAGGTTTGGCATGTATAGGCCAGTGGGGAGCCTGAAAAGCGAGGTATAGAAAAAAAGGATTCTCTTTTTTAGTTTCTAAATGCTCACCAATGAAAGTCATTGCATAATCTGTATAGGCATCCGAGCTATAGTAATCTTTTGGCGGAACGATCGCCTCATTGTCCAAGGCTATCGTTAATGTTTGATTGGGGCGATAAGGCCGGTTTTCAAAGTAGCTGTTTGCTCCATCAATTAGCCCATAGTAGCGCTGAAATCCACGCTGCCGGGGCCAATTTTCCTTTTCCTGTCCAACATGCCACTTCCCAGCCATATAGGTTCCATAACCTGCGCTTTTCAATAGTTCGGCCAATGTGACCGAATTTCTGTTCAAATAACCCTGATAGGCTGGAAAAGGACGCTTGTTCATCATATCGCCGACTCCCGCCTGATGCGGATATAATCCGGTCAATAGGGAAGCACGCGATGGACAACAACGCGAAGCATTATAAAAATTAGTCATCTTAATCCCTTCCTTTGCCATTTTATCCAGATTTGGAGTCTGAATTTCAGAACCAAAGCAACCCAAATCGGAATAGCCCATATCATCGGCCAGAATCAACACAATATTGGGCCGTTGCTGTGCATGCACTTTAAGTAGTGTCAACAGAAAAAAGATCGCCACAGGAAAGGTAGATTTCTTCATACTACATAAATTTCTTTAATCCGATTTTGGTTTGTTTTTTCAATTGCTCAGCAACGAGTTTAGCATTCAGCAAAGCACCGGCTTTTATTGTATGGGTCGCATCTTTAGGATCAAAAAATTCCGTTTCTACTTTCTTTTTTCCCAATGTTTCATACTGGGCAATCACGAGATCCTGCAATGGTATAAAGAAAGCACCACTCTGCTGGGCAGCTTCCTCAGCCCATATTGCATAATCCGATTTACGAACCTGATTTCCATCCCAAGCATTGCGTGGAATGGGTGAACAGATAATTGCTATCGCTCCCTTATCCTGAATATTCTTTACAAACCTACGCAAGTAAAAACCATAGCTATAGACTACTTCATGCTGTTTCAGCAATGGATTATACACTTCTTGGTAATCATCACCATTTCCCTTTATCGTTCCTCGAGCGCGTAACGTGTCCACAATGGGACTTGAATCATTATGCCCAAACTGGATAAGTACAAAGTCACCAGGCTGAATGCTATCCAGTACTTTTTGCCAGAGTTTTGGATTATTATAAAATGTTCTTGTGCTTGTTCCCCCGAGTGCACGATTCTTGACATTAATTTTATCGGATTTAAAATACTCCCCTATAAAACTTCCCCAGCCCCACTGTCCGTTCGAGCCATTTCCCTGTCCGTTTTTTACTGTAGAGTCACCAATAATAAACAAGTTCGGTTTGTGCTGCTTTTCCAAAAAAGACATGCTAATTACAGCGAAAAGGACCGCAGCCCAAGGCAACAATTTCAATTTCATCTTCGTTACTATTTAATATATTGTACTAACTGACTTTTAATCCTACGGAATCCTTCGATAACAGACCATGCATTTTCTCGCGCTCCGTCTTTATTCGTATGTGTATGGTCACCGGGAAAAAAACTGGTTTTTACCAGTTCTGGTCCAAGGCGATCATATTTATCTGCGGTAATACTATTCAGATCCAGAAAAGGAACGCCTTGTTCTTCGGCAATCTGCTTAGCCCACAAGCCAAAGTCTTTGTCGGCCCGCTTCACTTTACCTTGATCATCCCATTGGTTGCGCGGAATCATGGATAACAAAATCGGTGTTACCCCCTTTTTCTTTGCTCCAATTACAAAGAGACGCAGGTTTTCACCATAAGTGTGCACGGTTTCCCTCTTCCCATTTCCCCAATCTAAAACAACAGAATCTTTACCGATACCCCTTAGCACACCTCGATAGCCTTGTTTGCTGGTATCAGGTTTACTTCCCTCGTTATGACCAAACTGAATCAATAAAAAATCTCCAGGCTTGAACAAAGAATCAACTTTTCTCCATCTTCCCTCTTTAACAAATGTACGTGTACTCCGACCCGCCATCGCATGATTGTCCACACGGACTCGTGTCGTATCCAGTAATTCAGGAAGCAAGGTACCCCAGCCCCAATATTCCTTATTGCTGTTCTTAACTGTCGAATCACCGATAAGATAAATCGTGGGTCTATTTTGCTGCTTTGCAAAGGATATTAAAACAACCGCTACCAATGCCATCCCTATCCATTTTATTGTATGCTTCATTTGCTAACTTATCTATTTTTTTTAATCAAACAATTCCAATCGTACGCGTCTAAATTTCTATTTTGTGCGGGCAGGCTTCACCAACTGAATATTCGGTTTGACCGGACGATCCATACTTACACCAAGGTAATACCCCGTATGTGGCGGTTGATTATAGGCTACATTCTGCCATGCTATACTCAAGCGATATTGTGGATCATGCATGAGTGTATAAACACGCTTTTCCGTCGGGATCGTTGTTGTATAGATACGCAGATATTGATTATCATCTGAACGTAGGATCAATTCTTCCCGCCAATCACCGAAGATATCCGCGCTCAGGTTGGGCGTACTTTTAGTTCCATTAATCGATGATGCTCCCACCGCCGTAAAGATTCGTTCTGTTTTTCCATTTTTATATTTTTCAATATAGTTGCTGTTTAAAAGTTCACGGCTCAAATCAGCATCCCACCAAATCAGAAAATTGGTCGATCTCGGAGCCGGTCCTACACGATTACCTTTGGTATCGTACATATCTCTAGATCCCAGCCACCACAGATACGCCCCTTTATGATCGGGATCTATATTTGCAGCAACACCGCGAGGAATATCTTGGTCTATTGCACTTTTAAACAAAATTGCCCCGGTTTTGGCATCCAATAAAGCCACACCAGTCCCTTTCCGCCCACCTTTCAGTTCATGGATTCCAAAAATCTCTAGGCCGGGTCTATCCGGATCCAAATCACTGACATGCAAAGCATCACCATGCCCAAGCCCTGTACTATATAGACCTTTTCCATGATCATCAATAACCATCGAACCAAAGACAATTTCATCTTTGCCATCTTGGTCTACATCCGCAACCGTGAGATTGTGATATCCCTGACCAGAATAAGGATCTTTACGAACTTTGCTGTCGAATACCCAACGGCTTATCAGTTTTTTATCTTTAAAATCCCATGCTGCCAAGGCCGTACGTTCGTAATATCCTCTCGTCATGACAACACTCGGGTTTACGCCATCCAAATAGGCTACACAAGCTAAAAATCGATCACTGCGATTGGCATTGGTATCCCCCCATGAACTTAGCTCTCCACGTTGTGGCAGATAATCAACCGTACTCAGGGCTTTTCCCGTCAATCCATCAAATACCGTTAAGTATTCAGGACCTTTCAATATACGACCAACTGTCTGCGAATTTAATACGGTATCACGCCAATCGGCCTGTGCATCACCAATAACATTTCCCAGTCCATCTTTAGTACCGTCGGCCGTTTTACAGACTAACTCCGCACGGCCATCACTATCGAGGTCATAAACCATAAATTGGGTGTAATGTGCCCCTTCACGGATATTTTTACCTAAATTAATTTCCCATAAAAAAGTACCGTCCAGTTTGTATGCTTGCAATATAGGTTCGGAAGTTATGCCATTGTGCGCATTGTCGTGTCCAACACCAGTCTGATGAACAATAAGTTCATACGTCCCATCACCATCCAAATCGCCGACGGAAACATCCCCAGGCATATAGCCTTTAGGAGTGCGTAAAGGAATATCCAAGTATTGCTGTACTTTTTGATCTTTTGGTAAGGTCAGTTTAGCCACTTCTTTCTCTTTTCCTCCAGCGACTATATTGAGAATATACGTTACATCTTGATTCAAATCGATATGATCGTCCACGAAGTTAGTTCCCTTCACTAAAGGTGAAGGGTTCAGTTTTTTCAGCTGACCATTCCTTTCCTTTCTATAAATTGCGAAGGCTGTATCAAAATCGTCAGTACCAAGCAAACGCCAGCTTAAGAAAACAGAATTATCGGTCGTTTTTAGGCCGATCATTCCTCGATCCAAAAACTCCATTTTGCGTTGACCTGAAACAGCAAGAGAACCGATCAGCGCTCCTATTAAAAGAATAAGTTTTGTCTTCATCATCGTAGGCCTAATTCACAAAAACATGCTGGTAAAGCATATTATTGCTTTTTATTGTTAACAGTCACCTGATTCAGGACAAAGTTTTTAACATATTCCTTATGAATCACGGGATCTTTGGCGGCGCGGACATGCAGATTTTGAAAAGTAAAATCTGACAGTACATATTGCTCCGAGTTGAGTACATCAAATACGATGTCGCAATCTAGGTCAATATTGCGCAAAACAATATTTCTTGCATACGACATTTTAATATCTTTCTCGCCCTTCAAATCAAAAAATTGGGTCCAAGGTTTAATAAACAACATGCTATTGACATTTCCCTTGATGTTTTCGATCAGAATGTTTTCATATTCCTGGGGTGTATCGGGACGCATTTTTAATTGCAGTAGCTTACGTGCTTTATCTAAGGTATTGTTCCTAAAAATCACATTGTAGCTATGAATAGATTCACTGCCGCAAGTGAGTGCGCTATGACAAAATCCAAAAAAACAATTTTCAATAATAATATTTGAATTGGGGCCGTTGTTAGGATCTTTGTCGGACTTAGGCCCTTTACCGCCTTTTAGTGCAATGGCATCATCGTTAACGGATAAGTAACAATCTTTAATCAATACATTACGGCAGACATCCAAATCGATCGCATCGGAACTAGGTGCTTTCACAGGTTCCTTTGGTGCTGAAATATGTAAACCGATCAATTTGAGATTTTCACATTTATAATAATGCGAGGTCCAAAAAGGTGAATTGATCAAGCGAATGCCTGAAACCTGTACATCCTTGCTGTTGGACACATAAAGTAAACGTGGACGCATCTCGTCCATATTTGTGCATTGTGGATTAAACTGTCTCCTAAGCCAGAAGGATCGCCAGTAGCGTAACCCGTTTCCATCGAGTGTACCTTTACCCGAAATTGTAAATCCATCCACCTGGTCTGCATTGACAAGCGCCAAAAAATACTTCACTGTTTGCCCTTCCATCCGAGTTTCCGCTAGCACAAAATCCGCAATATCATCACTTCCTTTCAGTACAGCGCCTTCTTCGAGGTGTAAATGTGTATTCGGTTTAAAAAATAAGGATCCACTCAGGTAGACACCTTTAGGCACTATGACTACACCTCCACCGCTGGTATAGGCCTTATCAATAGCCTGTTGAATTTTGGCCGTTTGCACGATGGTGCTATCTGACGCAACACCAAAATCTGTGATGAGAAATTTCTTTCCGAGCGTTTCGATCTCAGTCGATTTTACAGTCTCGAACCATGTTGAAATTACCGTTCCGTCCGGAAACTTTCCTTGCGCATGTACATTGGACAAAATCGCAATTGATGTAAGCAGATGTAAAAATCGAAAGAATTTTTTCATAATATTAAGTTTTATTAAGTCTTCTTTTCCCGCTTGTCTACAGCTTAATTAAAACGTGCAGACAATACCGTCAAATTGATCAGCGTATTTAAGGATGCCTAAATAAGTAGCTAGTTTTAAAAGTATCAACATTTTTAACAAGAGCCGTCCTGTAGTATCCTGAACAAGCTCAATTACACAGTCAACACATCTTCATTTTCATTGATAATAAACCCAATAACAAGGATTCAAAGCTATTCGTAATATATTTGTTATAGAATTCCCAACACCAACTCCATACCAACTTAACACCAACTCCTAACTGTAACCACTGTGAGTCCACAGTGAGTCCACGTTGAGTCCACCTTTTATGGTGCATTCACTATGCTTTTACCTTTTTAACAATCCGCTTGCAGTTAGGAGTTGGTATGGATTTGGTCATAACTTATCCTTAAGACAGCATATCCAAAACCACCTTGCACTGTCCTGCTTGGTAAAATTAGAAGATCAATGGCAATCCCGAACTTCCAATTCAGACCGTACAATTGAAGATGTACATCTAAAAAAACAACATCAACTGCTATTCAAAATAAATACTTCAATGATTTTCCCTACACGAATAGCGATAAAAGTGAATAAAGTACAACCTTTTGGGGTTCAAGAAATCTAAATAAGCATTATTGAAAAGAATACATACTATTAGGGGTACACCATAAAAAAGGGCTTTTCTAAAAAATAGAAAAGCCCTTTTTTATGCATTATTCTTTTAATCTGTCAACACATTAACCTTAGGCATAACAAATTGTGTATTTTCTTTTTCGCCCTTCGGGGTACCAAAGTAAAAATAGAGTGTCCGATTAATCTTTTTATCCATTTGATTAAGCTCACCTGCGGGTCCATTCACCCCAGCATTTCCATTGATTCCCAACGCCAGTTTTGTTCCAATAGGAGGAATAGCATCCAAAAAGGAAATATCCCCCGTCGGCAACTGCGGATAACCTTTGGGACCGGAAATTCCGTAGAACTCGAATAATCGCACAAATAAATCTTCCTGATCTGTTGCAACCAAAAACTTCCCTTGCACTGTATTGAATTGTATCCAACTAACATCCGAGAAGTAGCCTTTAAACTCAGGAAATGTCCATGGCCCAATACCTGCTTTTCCGTCATTATACATTTTTTCCCATGTATTTAGTGTGACACCTTGCATCCTATTCTTCCATACGCGATAAGGGCCATTACCAAGCCATTTGGCCCCAATAATATAGTTTTCAGGAAAATTAAAGCTCACTCCAGCATAGGGTACTGCTTTGCCCATATGATAAGCATAATCAAGTTTTAACCACCCGTCTGGGCGCATCGTCCAACGGATAAAACTTAGGTTACCATCAAACATAAACTCAACAGCTTCATTTTTTCCGTCTTTCCAACGTTTAGCACTTTTCAGCTCCGACTGTCCATCGATAAGCACCGGACCATTATTGAAAGCCAATTTCATGCTATAATCATTGGCCAGATCAACCAATAATCCTGTTTTTTTGGAAATCATAGCTGTTATTCCGTTTGCCTTAAGCATATAATTCGCACTGTCTTCTTTCACTTCAACATCGGTAGAAGATTTCAACGGCAAAATTTCCGCAGTAAGCATTTGATTGGATTTTACACGCCAGGTCCAAGTATAAATTTCCTCCCCGTGTGGATCAATCGCAGTCAATATCAGCGCATCATATTGTTTCCAGTCGCTCGGTAAATTCAATTGCAAGTTTCCCTTTTGTGTTGGAGGCAATATAGGACTGTCGACGTGTAGATGTAGTACTGAATCCACACCTGATTCATCCGCATAGGGTTGTTGATAGGTAATCAGTTTACCCTCAAATCGACAGTTTTTCAGATCAGTAAAATGATAACGATTTTCCACCGAAATCGTTCCGTTGAAGTCAACAGGTAATTTCTTCATCGTAATATGTACAGGTGCATAGATCTCCCGAATGGCATAGAAACTGCCCTCCTTTTCGCGATGTGGCCCAAGAATTCCATCAGGGGCATTTACGCGGTTGACATCAATCGCATTATTGAAATCTGTACGCACAATACCTTCATCTGCAAAATCCCAGATAAATCCGCCGGCACCTAATTTGGCATTCCAGTGCAGCTCCCATATATCCGCCAATCCTGCCGCAGCACCTCCATCATCCTGTGCGTGGAGAAATTCGGTTGGCATATAAATATTTGGTCCTTCCAGAATTTTTTTTGTCGAATAAAAATCTTCATAATGGTTACAGTCGATTCCATTGATTGCATTTCCCGGTCTATGATGTGCATGAATGACTGTTCTCGCCGAAAGATCATATTTCTTGTACTCGTCTACAAGTTCTTTATTATGTCCACCTTCATTGCCGTTGCTCCAAAGTATAATGGAAGGATGGTTAGCATCTCGAATAACCATTTCTCGCACCAACTTTTTACCCACAACGGTACTGTATGCTTTTTGCCAGCCAGCCAATTCATCCAAAACATATAAGCCCAATGAATCGCAATATGCCAAAAAAGATCTATCTGGCGGATAATGCGAACAGCGGACCGCATTCATATTCATTTCTTTGATCAATTTAACATCGTTCAGATCCAATTGCGCGTTTACCGACCGTCCGGTTTCGGGCCACCATACATGACGATTAACACCTTTCATCTTTACTTTTACACCATTGACATAAATGCCGTCTCCCTCACGAACTTCAATTGTTCTGAAACCAAAGCGATCTTGATATTGATATTCTTTTTTCTTCCCATTCCACAAGGTATAGATGGCCTGATATAGGTTTGGTGTCTCGGCGGTCCATAATAAAGGGTTTTCAACTTTCATTTCGATCAATTTCACTGAGTCTTTCGCAGTAATTGGAAACTGTTGAATCGCGATCACATTACCCTTCAGATCTTTGATCTCTACCGATAGTTTATTAGCCTTAGAGAGCCCCTCTAAGTGTACATTGCTTCGAAAAGCTCCGTCTGCCTTTGCATCGATAGCCGTCCAGCTGATGTGTTCCTTTGCTGTCGCTTCAAGGTATACGGGCCTATAAATACCGCCTAAAATCCAATAATCCGCAAGGCGCTCCGCATTGTTAACGGATTTATCGGAAGACATTTTTGACACAGTAGCCTCCAATATATTGGCCTTGCCAAAGGTGATCTTGTCGGTAACATCGTATTTAAACTGATAAAAAGCACCCTGATGGATATCTCCGGCTAGCTTCCCGTTGATCTTGACTTCAGTATCGGTCATTGAACCTTCAAAAACAAGGTTTATTTTTTTCCCTTTCCAATTCTTTGGGACAGTAAATTGATGCCGATATAGACCTTTCTCATCATGGAAGGTAAAATTCTTGCCATAAGTCACATAATCCCGTCCATAGTTGTATGCCCCGAAACCTTGTTGTTCCCAATGGCTAGGCACAGCGATCTTATCCCATTTCCCGGCTTTACGCCCCCCCGTCACCCAAAAATCCCAATTAACGGTATGAACGTTGTCAGTTCCCGAAAGATACTGTATTTCTTTCCCAATCTGCGCTGAGGCGATATGTGCCATCATAACGTATATTAAAGCAAAGAGCGTAATTCGAATTTTAAGCATCGGTCTATTCATTTGGGTTAGCAAACTCCTAAAATAAAAAATTCAGGACGCACCAGTGTCCTGAACTTACCTGAATGGTTTCAGATCTAATCCCATACTTTTGGAACAGTACAGCACAGGATGACAAGTTCATTTGGTTTACGTAAACTTGCTGTATTGAATCGGTAGCTTTTCAATTTAATTGGCCTGTACGTATATTATGATTTAGATGAGATGGTTTAAATCAAAGGAAAGCCTATAGCAAAGCATCATATTTTTTATCATAAATTTAGGATTAATTGGTTATTTTAAAGGTTTTCATTCTCCCCGTTTGAAAACCTTTTTTATTACAATCGCTATAATTAAGATGACAACTGTTATTCTCAACTATCTTTTCAATGATAATAGATTGGATAAAACGGTTGGATTTACCGTAAAAGCTGTTCCATGACGAACGCCTTTAGGAAAGCTCACCAGATCAGAGACATCTTCCCAGTTGATACCATCTTTACTACGAACAGCACCATATTTATGATCGCGGTATTTATCGAAATATACATATATATACTCCCCTACTTGCAGCGGAGCAGGACCCTCAGCCCAATAATTGCCTGTGATCGGTTTAGAGACAGTAGTTGGGAAGCCTTTGGCTAAATTCTTTGTTGCGGTGATTCGGATGTTTTTCTCCGGCGGATTAGAGTTTTCGTTTTTCAGCACCATCATATATTCCTTATTAGCTTGTTGTATAATGGCCGCGTCGATCACACTAAATTCGGGATCAAAAAATAACTTAGTTTTTGAAAAAGTTTTAAAATCTTTCGTCGTAACGCTATACATCCGGTGGTTTAATCCTTTTTCACTAGCACTAGTCGGTACCTCTTTGTGGCGACCAGGAATTGTCGTGGCCCAAATGATATAATATTCTTTCGTCGCATTGTCGTAAAAAAGTTCGGGAGCCCATGCATTTTTTGCATCGGGTTCATCTACCATGACTGGTATTGCTTTTTGTTGGGTCCACTGCTTAAGGTCTTTGGAGGAAGAATATCCGATAATTTTGTCCCACCAACCTGTTGTCCATACCAGATGAAAGGTCCCATCGGGACCCTGACAAATACTGGGGTCGCGCATCAGTCTATCTTTTCCTACTGTTGGTGTTAAGAAGGGTTTTCCCTGATTCAATGGTTCCCATTTCAAACCATCCAAACTATAAGCTAGATGTAATCCATCAGCGCCATTATCTACAAAATACGAAAAAAGGTATACGGGAGATTGCGCCTTAACCAGGTAAGTTAAAAGAACGAATAGGGTAACTAGAAATTGTTTTTTCATTTTTGTCAAATAGAGATGAATAAAAACTAACATATACTTTTCTGCACAACTAGAGGTTTCATAGGAGTTGAATTGGGCTATTTTGCACGCGATGGAATTCGAATGATGGTTAACGAATAAGGTGGCAATTGCTGGTTTTTAAGCTTTTCCACTGGCACGGTCTTTTGTTCGGGCTTCGCTGTTGTACTCTTCAACTCTCCTGTGAGCTGCGCAACAACAGCAGGCTCAGTTTTTAGGTTGAATTTAGCTAGTTCCAATTCCATGTTGACGGCAACAGGCAAAACATTGACCATTTTTATAATGATTGATTGATCTTTAGGATCGTTAACAATAGAAAATGCCACGCGCTTCTGTACCTCAACGGCAGCATTAGAATAGCTGGCTTCCACAGGAACATATTCCGTTCCATTATTACGACCGAATAATTGCTGTACATAATAGGATGGCGTTAAATTCACATCGGTATTGTTGAAATAAATAAGATCGGGGCGCCATTGGGTATAGCCATCTTTGGCTAACAGCGGTGCATAGGAAGCCATCTTAACGATATCACCATTTCTTTCCAATGCAGTGAGATATGCGGCTTCGGCTAATGCCACTTCCAAGGTACTTGCACGTCCTTCGATATGAGCGGCATATTCGCCCAAATAAACCTGCGCTTTATTCCGATCGTATTTATCGTAGAAATCTTGATTATGAATAAACCATCCGGGTGTCTGGTAATAGTGTTCGTCCATAATAGGTACGCTTAATTTATCGGCGATTTTCCAACCCTCAACATAGTCGGTTCCCTCAAAAAATGGCCCCGCCGTTCCAATAACCTGTATATCGGGATATTTTTCACGGATAGCATTGTAAATCATCGTAAAACGCTCCTCAAAAACATTCGATATTAAATCTTCGTTACCCACGCCAATATATTTGAGATGAAATGGTTCTGGATGTCCAGCTGCTGCACGTACCTTTCCCCAGGTGCTATTTTTATCCCCATTGGCCCATTCGATCAGATTGAGCACTTCCTGGATATAGTCATCCATATCTTCCATTGGAATACCACATTGTTGCCCGCCCAATGGATGACCGTGAGCGCCCGAATTTTGACAGGGTACCCCAGCCGCCACTACCGGTACAGCATAGGCACCTATATCTTCACAAAATTGAAAATACTCATAATATCCTAAACCAACAGTTTGGTGATATCCCCACATATTGCGTTGTGGCACACGGCTTTCTAAAGGTCCTACAGTATTGGACCAATGGTAGATATTTTCGATACCATCGCCATGTGCTAAACAGCCTCCCGGAAAACGAACAAAACGTGGATTCAAAGCTGCAATAGCCTCGGCTAAATCTTTACGTAATCCATTTTTACGTCCTTTGAAGGTGTTTTGAGGGAATAAGGAAATCAGGTCCAAATCCAATTGTTGTCGATCTGTAAATACAAATTCCAATATGGCATCCTTACAGGTCGCATTGGCTGTCAATACCAATTGATATTTTTTCCAGTTTTTGCTGTCAACAACAAGGGATTTTTCATCAAGGATCTTTCCATCTTGTGTACTTATCCGGATTTTTAGTTGACGCCCTTTACCCGCAGTGCCCCGTCCAAAAAATGAAAGATCATAGCGTTCGTTTTTATGCAGAGCAATCCCATCGTAGCCTATATTTTTTAGTATACCCGCGCCTTGTAACCTCGCATAATGCTTATTATTGGGATGAATGGGATTGATACTGTCGATATGAAATTGTCCCGATCCATCCATACTCCAAGCTGTTTTCTCGTTCCAATTTTTGTCATGCCCTTGTTTATCGCTCAATTTATATTCAAAATCTCTATTTTGAATCAATTCCGCATAGAGACCTCCGTCTGCTGCATAATTAATATCTTCAAAAAATACACCTACCAACATATCGCTGATGGACTTGCTTTGTCCGATCTTTGGGGTTAACTTAACATCCAAGGGTTTTAAGCCTGCAAAGCGTACATCATCGTCAACACTTCGTTCGGACCATTGCTTTTGCTTAAGCAGAGCAAGATCATAATGTTTAATCAATTCTTTAATTACAGACCATGTAACTTTCAGCTTCGTTCCACGTAAACTTTCGCCATTAATGGAAATAATCTCACGGTCCAACAAACTGTTTTTTACAAGCGAAACCATTGATTTATCCAAATCATTTAATTCGACATAATAGTCTTGCCTGCCCCAATTAAAAAAATCAGTTGTAAAAGTATAGGCATATGGCCCATTATTTTCAGGACTTAATTGCCACGCACAGGACCACCCCCCGCCATTTCGAGGAAACAACACCGGATTTATCATCCGCTTTTCTGATCCCCAACGCCCATAATCTGATTTCACAAATGCGAGTTCTGTTCCAATAGCGTCCCATTGTTTACCGTCCAAACTCCAGGCATATAATAACCCTTCTCTACCAGCATTCTTATCTTTTGCATAAGCAAAGAGATAGGCTGAATCCGGTTCAGAAATCGTGCTGCTATAGGCGTATGCGGGCGTACTGAAAATCCAAAACAGACAAAAAAAGCAAATTGCTTTTGCAAGAAAAAAAGAGCAGGCTCTTAATGTGAAAATAGCTCGTTCCATTGGTTATAATTAATCAGAAATAATTATAAATGTAAATATTACATTTATAAAACACAAATCGAATGGTCAAATGATCGATCTGTCATTGACATGTTACGATGATATCGGCTTCTCGCAATCCGCAAAAAATAAAGAAAAAGGCCTGCACAAAGCAGACCCTTAACGTTTAAATCAATAATCCAAATCTATGCCGGCCTTACCGCAATTTAAATGGCAAATACCAATTGTTCATATCCATCAGCTTGCTGCGTACTGCTCCAGCTTTCGGGTTATTTGCTTTCAGCAATTTCTCATAGACTTTATCGGCTAGGAAAGCTGGATCATGACGGCGTTTTGCTATACGCATCAGATCGGACCAACGTTCGCCTTCGAAGGCTAACTCAAGAGCAGATTCTTCGATAATCTTATCTTCCAGATCAGCTTGCGGCACATTAAAAGCGGTCATCACGCTTCCGTAACCACTTACTGTACCTGGCCCATATTCAATGCCTGCGAATTGCCAACGCGGCATGGTAGCCCGTCCACGGATTCCCGAATTCCGATACCACACCCCACGTACGATACTCGCATTGTCGCGTGCATCAAAATAATAGGGCGAGGATTCGGCAAAAGTGGTCCTATTCGTCCCAAATCCTTCATGGGTTATCTCCGACTCCAATTCAAAAAAATTGCCAGGTATAATAAAACCGTCTTTCGTAAAAGCGCCATAATAGAAGGTACTGATTAGCCCCCAGTTTGCCAATGCATAGGCCAAACGGCCCTGACCATCACGATTAGCAGCTTCTGCAAAGCGAAGATGCGCCCCTGCGGCTCGATTGATATTCCAACGACCGCCCTTATTCAGCAAGCCCAATACATCTCCTGAATTGTCCGTAAATTTTGTAATCACAGGATCACCATTTGCAGCAACTTCATAAGATAGCTTACTCCGGGGATCCCAGGGAATACCCGCATTATTGGTCTGTGAATTCCATAAATCAATCACCTTTTGGGAGGGCTTAAGCGCATATTTTCCTGACTTAGCAAATAGCTCTATAAAAGGATTTCCAGGAGCAAAAGAGTTATGGTATGGAATAGACCAGTTCCATTCGGAATTCCATTCCCGTACCGTGTTCGATAGCGCAAACATACTTCGCCACCCGGCTGTTAGGGAATTGACCAAAGATGAACCCTCCTGGGCTCTTGCAAAACTCACATTAAAGTAGCTCCAGCCAATACGGTTGAAGTTGAATAGGTAATCAATATTGCTGTTATTGTCTTCAGCAGAGAGTAATCTCTTGTAACTCCTTGCGGCTTCATAATAGTTTCCTTTCCAAAGATAGAGTTCGCCGAGGACATGAGCCTTACTGATGAACACCTTCTGTGTGCTCGCGCCATCTGTCGTAAAAACCAATGTGCTGCCTGTCGGATAGGCATAAGGGTCTTGATATGGCAAATCTTTTGTATCATTGATCAGAGAATCGACCAAATGATCAAAAGTTGTTTTCGGATAGTTCTCCAAACTTTTAATCTCGTCAACACTTTCTATTGTATTTTTGATATAGGGAACATCTCCAAAGTGGATCCCTAATTGTAAATACAACCATGCACGCAGCATCGCGAGGTCAGAATAACGCTGATTAAATTCGGTATTGCTCAGCTTACCCTGCCGCTCCATCACCTTGAAGTTCTTCAAGGCATCATTGCAATTGAAGATAATTTTATAAAAAGCAGATGGATCGGCATAAGGATTATCTTCCGCTACTTCATGATTGGAAACTTGCTGCAAATAGGGATTTGCATTTTGTGTTACATCTATGAGATCGGCCCTTAATTCGTTCAGGACAATATAACGTTCACCTAGCCCAGCTACTTGTCCATAAATCCCGAGCACCACCGCATCAGCATCGGCAAGCGTATTGTACATTTTTGAACTGTCCAATTTATCTTCGGGAGAGAAATCCAATGCTTTCTTACAAGATGTAAAAGAAAGGCTACAGGCCAATATGGCCCAAAGCGAATATTTCGAATATTTTCTGTATGTGATAAACATAGTATATTAAATTTTTATAGACCGATCCGCAATCCCAGCTGCACAGAGCGAACGATGGGTTCCAGCGTCACATCAACCCCTTGATGAAAAACATCAGCAGACTGCGCGAATTCAGGATCATAACCCAAATATTTACTTAAAGTCAACAAGTTATTGGCAGTACCATATAGACGGACGTATTTGATGATACGTTTATTGACTGGAATACCGTACTCACCGGAAAGCTGACGAAGCCGAACATATGAGCCGTCTTCTATCCATCGGTTTGAAAATCGACTATTTCCCATTGGATCGTTGAGCGCAACGCGAGGTACATCGGTTTCCTGGCCCTCCGCCCGCCATCTATTTTGTAATAGTTCTGTCTGATTGTAAAATGTACTTCCCGACTCTAGTTGCGCCCGTGTATAGTTATAAATATCATTGCCTAAGCTGAACGTCACCAATGCACCGAATTTCCAGTTTTTATAGGTCAGGCTGTTATTCAATCCGCCCACCAGATCTGGATTAGGATCACCTAAGATCATTCTATCACGATCATCAATGATCTTATCACCGTTACGGTCGGTAAATCGAGCATCTCCTGCCTGGAAAGGTATTTTATTGCCTGTTGCATCTAAAATCGCCAGTCCGGAAGCGGCAGCTTCAGCACTGGTACGGTAAACACCGTTGAACTGGTACCCATAAAAGGCATTTGGTGCGCCGCCTTTCTCGCTCACAAAAGTTCCACCGGCATATTGTGTATAAGATGTTTCGGGAAGATCTGTGATCGTGCTTTTATAGTGACTTAGTGTCAATGATGCATCCCATTTGACCGGACCCGTCAGCATACGTCCAAATAACGTAAAATCAATACCGCGTGTACGCATTGCGCCATTATTATAGAGGTAGTAACTAATTCCAGACACAGTATTCCCCGAATTATAGGCTAGCATATCACTTGTCTTGTTTTGGTAGATATCTACGCCTAAATTGATGCGTTCATTCAACAACGAAAGATCTGTCCCAACATTTATTTTTTCAACTTTCTCCCATTTTAGATAAGGATTGGCTACACCATCGCGCACAAGCCCCTGGACACCTAAGAAGTTCTGGGAAATGTAATTCTGCCGCGCGTCATAATTGCCAATATCATCGTTGCCTGTAATTCCATAACTCGCCCGAAGTTTCCATAATGACACCGTACTATTTTCTTTCAAAAAATCCTCATTGGACAATAACCAGGCAGCTCCAACGGCCGGAAACACTGCATACACCTTATCTGCAAGCTTCAAGCCTCCTTTTGCTTTATCTCCAAAGCGGGAAGATCCATCCATTGATATGGATGCATTTAAGATATAGGTATTTTTCCAGCTAAAATTACCTAAAGCATAGGCCGTCATATTTGCCCATTTACCAATATGTCCGCCATAGACCCGGGATGCCGGTGTCGAATTACCAATACTGACCAGCTGATCGGTGGCCGAATTATAGCCTAATGCATAATCTTGTTCCGAATCATGCTTATGGTACCGGAATCCACCACTAGCTTCCAAACGGCCTTGAGTTCCCCAATCCTGATTGTATTGTAGACGCAAATCATTTGAAATTGAATAGTAACGAGCCACCTGCGCGCCCAGGCGACTGTAAACTTCCATATTATTTATCGTATCCTTCGCGACTCCTTTTTTAGGAATAAAGAAATCCTCTTGCGCTTTGTCATAGGTTACAGTAGACAAATTACTTAACTTAAAATTTGAATTGAACGCATAGTTGAACACCAAAGAGCCCAAAAATCGATATGCCTTTTTATTGTTAATCCCATTTTGTGTAAGTTGCATCGGATTAGAATAGCCGAAATAATCAGCTTCGGCATAATTCGGTGAGATGCTACCATCTGGAGCAATATCATGCTTATTTAGAAATGGAGACTTAATCAATGAAAGAAACAGCGGGTTGGTCTTCGGTGATAACCCCTGATCCTTCAAGTTTTGCTGCCCATAACCTATGGAGATATTCGTCTGAGCAGTAAATTTCCTGGTCAAGTTCATGTCGCCATTAAAACGTGCCGTGTAGCGACTTTGCTTTGTATTGTCTAAAACACCTTGTTCATTATTGTAACCTACTGACAAGGCATAGCGTGCAATGTTATCTCCGCCTGTCACGCGAAGAAAATAATTTTGGTCGACCGTATTATTAAGCACTTCTTTTTGCCAATCCGTTTCGTTATGATACTTTGCATATTCATCGAATTTTGGGTTATCATTATTGAAAGGCATATTGGCAATTTCCTCACCACTGTACGTACTCGTTGCCAACAAGTCATTCAAATAACTTCGATAGGCATAAGATTTCATGACAGGAATAGTTTTCGGACGGAAATTATAGCTTGTTGTTGCCTGCAAATCAATCTGTGTGGCCAACTCTTTTGAATGGTTGGTGTTAATGACCACGACTCCATTGGAGGATCTGGCGCCATAAATATTAGCGGAGACTGCGTCCTTCAACACCGTGACATCTTGAATATCACGCACGTCAATATGCTGCAAGGCATTATTGAGATGTCCTGTGGTTATAGAAGGACTCAAATGTTCCGCATGATATACAATACCATCAACAATATACAAGGGCTGATTATTGGAATATAATGATTGCAGCCCTCTAATATGGAGATTTCCACCAATTGATGGTGTTCCTGAATGTCGCGTTACTTGCACTCCGGCCAGCTTACCCTGCAGGTAGCTATTGACCGTCTCAGAATTCTGTTCCCAGGCATTAAATTCTAATTTATCGACTGCGCCAGTATTGTTTAAAACTCCATTATCACCAAATACTGTCTCTGTTTTTTTATAGAAAGAACGGTACCCCTCAGGGTATAATACCACCTTCATGGTTCCATCTAGCAGCACTGGTACCTGTTTGGCGATATATCCATCCAACGAGACTTCAACGATTGCATTGGAAACCGGTAGTTCCAAACGGAAATTCCCTTTACTATCTGTCAATTTCGCTACGCTAATACCATAAGTGATACGGGCACCTGCAATAGGTTTATTGGTTTGGCTGTCATAAACCGTACCTTTAACAGAATAAGCAGCGGTACCCTGACCTTGTGGTTGTATATTGCGGGCGGCAGTATCTTGTTGCGCCCAAGTGCTGTGCGCTCCCAACGTGGAAATAAACAAGATAATACCCAATTTATAATATATTTTGATCGAACTCATTTCGTTTTGCTTTGTTATTGAATAATCGGGACGAATCGGAGATATTCTAAAATAATAGGGCCAGTACCATTGCTCATCACAAGCAAAGGCAGATTCCCATATTGGTCTTGCGTCACCACACCTAAATAAACTTCTCCGTGATTAAGCGGCTGTACATCAAATGTCATTCGCGTATCGTTTGCTCCCAAGTTATTGACGACTGAGCGTTTGTATACATCGGCCTCATTAACCGAGATAAGTTTTGGATCAAAAAAGTAGACATATTGGATAAACGCTGCTGTTTGCGGATCACCAGCCAATCCCATAATTGCTCGTCCGTATACTTTATATTTAGCTACATTCATACCTGTAGCGCGATACTTTACATAAAAGGAAGTTACTTTATGATCATACACCTCAATATCATTGTAAAGGTTTCCCTCATTATCACGTTTGTCCCTGAAAAATGTATTTGAGCGCTTATCAGCTTGCTTGTAACCGATCGGCCTAGTCCCCAATACTTTGATCTCTTTGATCTGATCCGCTAGTGCAAACTCGAGTCGCTTCACACGATAAACGACCCCATTACTGGCCTTTGTACTCGAGATGATATGGGCAGGATCAAGGCTAAATTTTGTTCCAGCTATCGAAATAAGATTATTTGTCAATTGATCCATCCCCAACTCTCCCTCTACAATAAAATCGCGTAATAGTGCCTTTTTGGCAAAGAAAGCCGTGGTACTGTCGGGGCGGTGTGTATTCCCCTCCTCATAAGCTGTCGCATAGAATGGTCTTAGCTTGGCATACTCGGTCTCAAAATTTTCATCGTCCACTACGAAATAGGTATGTTTTCTATTTTCAGTCGTCATATTGCGACGTACCTCCGTGTACCAGACCGGACTGTACCTATAATATAGGATATCACCTTCGGTAGACACTGTATCAAAGGAATTCAAGGCCTCAATTTGTTTGGTGTCTGCAAAAAAAGTGTGTACAAGATTAAAAATATTCTGAAGAGGTTTTAAGGGACGACCTACCACATGGTATAGTCCATTGCTCGCCACTAGATTGCTCTGGAGCGGTTCGACACCGTCAAATGTACCATGTGTAAACTCCACATATTTATTTCGGAAGTTTAATGCCTTTACAGTATCGGCTCCTGAATGCACATTATAAACCGAATTGATAATATGGTAGCCAACAAAACTCTTGATCACCGCTGTATCAGAAAAATTGTATTGATCCTGTATTGCTGCAATTGCTTCATTCGTCGGCACAATCAAGGTGTAATTTTTCGATGCTTTCAACGATTCACCGTAACCTGATTTGTTGAGTAGGTTCATAAAAGTTGAAAACTCAGGATGGTGTGCAACAATTTCATACAAGTTTCTTTGCGCATCGGCATCTTTTCCACCAAAATGATTCTCCCAATTTTTGGAACAAGAAGTCAGTAAAAATAAAGCCAATAAGGCTAGATAAATTTTGTAAATTATAGCTTTAATCATGGTGTATCTTATTATTTTGGTCTATAAAAAAGCTCGCCTGTAAGCTGATGGAATCTCGGATAATTTTGCTCGAGATCATCAGCAGGGATAAATTGGATCATGTCCAGATAGACCGTATTATTAGCACATTTTTTATCTTTGATCGCTTCAAAACGGATGATATGTCGATCAGTAGTCTCCACATTGATAATACCAGCCAAACGCCCCACGTTCAAAGGAGCTTCGCCGCCAGATTTTGCTTTGAGTCCGCCGGTAATATTATTTGGATTAAAATCGCCTACAGTTGCCATGTAACGCTTATACCCTTGTGCCAGCATCAGATTATCCGCGTTTGCATTCGCGAGGTCGCTTACACCTGATGCGGTGAGACTTTGATTCAATATGATCGTATTGGGAAGGATCTGTTCATCCCCCTTTCCAGGATTGAATGTCGCCTGAATCTCAGGTGCATCCCCATGCTGGGCATAACAAATCCACACTTTATAGCGGCCTTTTACGAGATATGGCGTCTTAAATTCTATCCATTTTGCCCGCGCACTATTGTTTGCACATAGCGAAAGACTCAAAAGGTCACCATTTGCATAGGGACGCTTCGTTTCTAAAGCTTTGTAATAGTAATATCCGTTCGTACCAATGGTTGAAACCGTTAAACTATTAAAGGCAAAAGAATTGGCTATCGTTGCACCATTGGCTACCAATGCCTTATTGCTATTCAAATAGGTACTTCCCAATGCATTTGTTAACTCTGGAGAAGTGGCAATATCAAAATAAACAGGCACCTGTTGACGAACTTTGATCTTAAAGGTTTGTTTTGCTTCATGCAGGACGCCATTGGACGCCAGCACATCACTCTGTACCCTGTTGATTTCGGCGCCGGCTTCATGAACGCCATTAAATACATCGTCATTCAATAAAATTTGCGCACCTACTAATTTTGTCGAGATAATTTCTTTTGGAGCCAAAGTATAAATTGTATTTGCAGCAACGATATCTTCCAAAAACTTGATGTCGTTGCTTAAATGATAGGCTACATATAGCCACAAACTATCTTTATGGTTTTTCACATCACCAGTTTGCGAATAAGCCGATTTCATTTCCGCATAGCTTGTGATCCCTTGTAACCGCAGAACAGAGTCCGACTCCACAATTGCGGTCTGAAAACGCTTTCCATCCGCCACAGATTCTCCTCGTTGATAAGATAACGTATCATAAAAACCCGTCTCTTTTAAAGCCTCGGCGAAAATGGAATAACGGGGATTTGTTCCTATCAATTCAGCAAGGCTCTGTGCTGGTGGAACTAATACCTTATCAATGGAGTGGATGATACCGTTACCACAGCTAATATTGGATCTGATAATTCTGGCCGATTTATTAATTCGATAGACTCCATTTTGCACATCTGTGTATAAAAATTCACCCAGTAAACTTGCTGTTTTTATTTTACCATCGGTAAACCGCGTACTGCCTACCGTATCTCGAACCACATGGTATTTGACAAAATCCAATAGCTGCTCATCGGTAAAATCACTCAATGCTGCTTTTCCATTCGCCTTGATCCAAGTGTTGATACTTTCATTATTGGGCGCAAAAAGTGTGTAAGTACCGTAGGCGCCAAGATAACCAGCTGTTTTCGAACGGTATAATATTTCGGTCAATAAGGAAAAATCAGTTTCATTTGCCTCCAAATAGCCCGTAATATTAACTTCATCTGAGGTAGAAATTCGATATTTTTCTTTTTGACAGGCAAATGTAACCGCTATAACCAAGACAAACCATGTCCCGATCAGCCAATACTGTTTTCTAAAATTTCTTTTCATCATGATCTATTTTAGGTAAAATGGGTTTTGCTTCAACCGTGGATCTTTGAAGAGTTCGGTCTCTAGGATGGGAAGATAATGGCTATCTACATCGCGTACTTTATTAATAGCAGATTGACGAACGTTAGCATCAACAACTTTAGTCACCAGATCCACGAGCACATTGATATTGGCGTAATTATCCTTTTTGGCCAGGCGTAAAAGGTCAAACCAACGTTTACCTTCGAATGTCAGTTCCCGAGCACGTTCAGCAAAGACAAACAAAATAATTCCGTCCAAATCGGTCGCTTCGATATTCGGATTCGTAGCTTGTAGGGCTTTACGTTTAGTTCGCAAATCCTCAATAAGTGTCAATGCTTCTACACCGCGACCCAATTCAGCCAATGCTTCAGCGCGCATCAACATGACATCGGATATCCGATAGAGTTGAAAATTATAGTAACTAGGTGATTCTGTACCGTATTTTCGCATATCTCCTGATACTCCATATAGAATCCCTTCACCACGGCTGTCAGACAAATCGATATCAACGGTCTCATTTGCCGGAAAAATTTCGTTATTCAGGATATCGACATTGGCGGTATAGGGGCGGCGCGCAATCGCACCAAGATTATACAGAAGATTTTCTTTCGAGTTTTTATGACTCAGCTCCAAGATGGTTTCCATCGTACCTCCATCAAAGAGCTCGGGAAGAGCAGCTCCAATTAAATTGTATCGACCGGTTTCCAAAATTTTTGACGTTTGTTCTTCAACTTTATCGTATTTCTCCATCCATAGATAGAGATCAGCCAACATTGCCCGTACAGCCGGCCTGGTCACCCGGCCCGCATTTGTTGCATTATAAACGGTACTGCTTACATGGTATTCGGGGACCCAGTCTAATGCCTGCAAGAGATCTTTCTCGATTTGTTTGAGTACCTCATCTGCACTGGATTGTCCTACAGAAACAACATCTGTATCTTTTGCCGTGCCTTTTAGTTTTAATGGGATATCCCGGAAAGTACGTACTAAATAGAAATACAAAAAACTGCGAACAGCCAATGCTTCTCCCAAGTCGGTATTGTATTCGGCATCTGAAAAAGTAGGATCTGCCTGTTTTGCCTGACCTGCGTAATCGATCAAAAGATTACAATTGTTTATCGCCGTATAGACAGCACTCCAATCTGCAATCACATTGGTGCTTAAAATATTATAATTTTTTACTAAACGGTTGTCATCGCTTGCATAAGTCGTCAAGGCTACCAGATCGGCACGCAGTTCGCCCCAAGTAAACAACTGCTGTTCCACAGCACCCGAATTAAGGGAAGAATAAATCCCAATTAAGGCGGCATGGACATCTTCCTTTGTTTTCCAAAATTCTGCCCTGGTGATTCCATCCTGCGGCTGTAAATCCAGCCATTTATTACAAGAATTGAGTAAAATGCTACCTGCAGCAATTAAACTCCATAAGATTGTTGCTTTCATAACCTTGTTTTAAAAACGTGCTGTAATGCCTAGTGTAATTGTTTTTAATGGTGGTGTCATTGAATTATCCATTAAGACAGTGAATGCATCCTTTAACTTTACGGCCACATCAGGATCTTGACCGGTATACTTCGTTAACGTAAAAATATTTTCTACTGTCACATAAGCTCCCAGCCCCTCGATATGAAACCGTTGTAAGAATTCTTTCGCAAAATCATATTTCAGAGTGACTGTGCGAAGCCGTAAAAATGAGGCGTCTTCGACATATCGGCTTGATCCTAAAGAATTATATCCAGTGCCAAACAAAGCTCGCGGAATATCGGTTACGTCACCATCTTTACGCCATCTGCGCAATACAGCTGTACTTTGGTTGTTATACCCAAGCATATCTGTCGTATTCATTTTAGTTCCATTAATAATTTGAGACCCTTGTCGATAGTTAAAAAAAGCGCTTAATTTCAATCGTTTATTATATCCCACATTAAATCCAAATCCGCCCGTAAGCTTCGGATTGCTATTGCCCAAATAGACAATATCCTTTTGGTCAATTACACCATCATGGTTGATGTCTTCATACATAGCATCTCCTGCCTGGAATACATAATCGACCGTAGGGTAATTAAAACGCATATAAATTGTCTCTCCATCGGGACTCGAAATGGCATTCCCTTGTGCATCTTTTGCAATGGTTGCGTCTTGATCCTTGTAAACGCCCAAATAGCGGAAGCCATAGAAAGATCCATACGGATTATTCTCCTGGAAATAGGTGAAAAACGCTTTATTCCTTAATGATGATTTGGCATTTTCGCGGGGATAAAGCGGTGATATCTCCCGGATCACATTCTGATTATGTGCTATATTAAAAGTAAAACTCACATCCCACTTTTTACTACGAATGGGCACCACGGTGAGATTTGCCTCCCAACCGTCATTGTCCATCGTCCCTACATTCATTGACAACCCACTGTACCCAGTGTAGGTCGGAATCTGGATATTGTCCATCATCAGATCTGTGGTTCTATTTTTATAAATCTCCCCGCCAAACATCAAACGGTAGTCGAACAGCTCTACATCCATACCCAAATTCTGCTGTGTCACGGTTTCCCATTTCAAATCCGACAATTCTATATTTTTCGAATAGACCCCGTTCTCATTCAAATAGGCATAGTCATTGGTGCTGTATACATTGATATAAGTATAATCACGGCGAGGAGCATTGCCGCTGCGTCCCCAGCTCGCCCTTAGCTTGATATCTTTGATGGCTTTAACATCTTTCAAGAAATTTTCCCTTCCGATCTGCCAAGCGGCCGAGAATGCAGGAAATAGTCCATACCGATTATCAGGGCCAAATTTTGAGTTGCCATCACCACGCAGACTTGCGGCGAAAACATATTTCTTGTTGAGCATATAGTTCGCCTGCATCAAAGCTCCGACTGAACGCGATTGCGACGAAACTGATTGGGCATATCCTGTCAGAGTCCGCGACGGTACACTTGGATCCTGCAGATAAGACGATGCCGTATTTGTCGAGCTAAGTCCTTGTATTGTATAGCGATAATCTGAAGTCAGGAAAGATAGATTGGCCGTGAGCTGGTGGTTTTCACCTAGTACGGGCGTAAATAGAAGTCGGGTATTTGTGCTGAGTGAAAATTCGTCCAAATCCGAGTCCGATGCCCTATTCACCGTATTTTCTGTAAACGGCCGACCTGTTGCCAACTGAGGTAGAAAGAGTTTGGTCTTGTTGTTTTTAATATTCAAAGCTAGCGTACTCACAAAGCGTAAAGTATTCGGTATTAACTTATAATCCACATTAAACCGCGTTTGTAAGATATCTCCCAATTGTTTGGCGATCGAATTGTTAACCATGGATAGGGGATTATAGGTGCCAGGATAATAACCTTGGGCCGAGGTAGAGGGATTAAAAAGATTACCTGTTGGATTACCGTACTCATCATATTCCCAAATGGCTTGATTGGGCATTTTGCGATAGGCAATATCCCGCACATTGGAATGATATAGATTATCGTTGTCAACGTGACTATAAGAGACGTCCGCCTGAAAGCCGATTCGCTCAGAAACGACATAATCTAGATTGATCCGGGCAGATAGACGGTTTAAACCTGTAGCAATCGTTGTTCCTTCTTGATTAAAGTAACCTATTGAGGCCAAATAACGTGCCTTTTCGCCCCCCCCACGCACCTGGAGATTATGATCTTGAAAATAGCCCAATTGAGTAATGACATCTACCCAGTTGGAATTATTACTGTAGTTGTGATAGATATAGGTATTGTTTGGATCATACTGGAACTGCTGGGCATTGTCTGTCGTAGAAAAAACCTTACCTGCGTTGTAGAATTCTTCGGATAATAAGGTCGAGTACTGATCACCATTCAATAACGGAATCGATTCGGGTTGCTTTGAAACAGATCCTTTGAAGGTATATCCCAATGTTGGAGCGCTTACAGTACCGCGTTTAGTTGTAATAACCAATACTCCATTTGCTCCACGCGATCCCCAAACAGCAGTTGCGGCAGCATCTTTCAATACCGAGATATCCTGAATATCAGATGGGGCTATATTTAAAAGTTGCCCATACGCATTATCATCAGAGGTTGCGAAGTTAAAATCGTCTGGAATAGTTATGTCATAAGGCATTCCATCAACCACAATTAATGGATCTGTTGCTCCGTTTAAAGAAGATGTACCTCGGATGCGGATCTGCATCCCAGCTCCGGGATCTCCTGATACCGTTGTGATATCCACACCCGGCAGCCTTCCCTGCAAGGCTTGATCGACAGATACAGATTGCATTTCGGACAGCTCATCCATACTGATGGTTGAAATTGCAGCTGTATTTCGTTCTTTCGAAATCCCCATGCCAGTTCCGTCATTGACAGGTTTGGACTTCGAGATAACAACCTCATCAATCACATTATTTGTCGATTCCATCTGCACATTGATCGTTTTTCTATCCCCTACGGTGATAGTGCCTGAAGATTTATACCCCGTGTATGAAACCGCTAGTTTCAAGCCTTGCGTCCTAGCTCTAAGACTATAGTTACCCTCAACATCTGTAGTCGTTCCTACAATTGTGCGGTTATCATTATCTTTTAACACAACTGTTGCACCCACGATCGGCTGTTTAGTTCCTTTTTCCGTCACCTTACCGGTCAGCAGAACCCCATTTGTCTGCGCATATGTCTTTCGGCTACAGAAAAGCAACAACGCCATACAGCCTATTAATATTAAATTCGTTATCTGTTTCATCATCAATTCGTTTAGATTACAGGCCATGCTTTAAATACCCTTTGAGAGAATGAATCAATACGCGCTGCCCCAGCTGATTGCTTTGGTCGACATCAGCATCGATGGTACGGTTTAGATTATCGACCACCTGCAACTTATTTATTTGATTGACAGACACCTGCATGGACTGCGCGTCACCTTCAACATTTTTACAAAGCGACTGGAAGTACCCTGTTTTTTTACCGTCGATAGCAAATGAATTGCGTGTAATATGGTATTGAATAAATCGCGTTACTTTGTCAATGTCTGCTTGCGCCGTTGGGGCTATTGAACTTGGTAAATCACCATTTGCAACGGCACTGGCTATTGCTGCATTATTCGGGATTAACATGGTATAGTTTAACCCTAGTTCCACTCCTTTTATAACGCCATCCGTGGCAGAATACAGAGCATTTGCAGTTAGATATTTATAGAATGAATTAAATGGAGAGGCGGCTTGATCAGCTCCCAACTTTTTGAGAAAGAAGCCGATATTGGTATTAGAAGAAGTCAATCCTCCATTGAGATAGACTGCAACTCCATTTAATGGTCCTGAGAGTTGATTTCCTATATTAATGGAGTCCACAGGAATTTGCTGTGGTCCGGATTCGATATCCATTGTTCCGCTGGAGGACATCTTCATCTGTGAAAATTTCACATATTCGCCTGCATAACTTTCCAGGATTCCGTTTCCAGACAAATCAGGGATAGGATCATTTCCTAAGGGAATAATATGAGACATCAGCACCTCCCGCATTTCTGGAGTACCATTTCCACCATTAAACCGAATTGGATCTGAGGTATTATAAGAATCATAGTCAAACCCCATTTCATATAACTTCTTATCTGATACTAAGATCAGCATATAACGGATCGTTGGGATTTTCAGCGTTAGATTCATGCTCATACGCTCCAATGCGCGACGCATAAAACTATACTTAGGATCCAATAACACATTGCCATATACGGAATGGAAAACATTGGCGGCCTGACAGGCATCTGTACCGTAAAATGTCCCATTACTCAACATTTTCATTTCTTTGATATTTGCGGTTGTCACTTTAGAAAATTCACCGACAAAGTTTTGTGCTTGAGCAAATTGGGATGGCCAAACCTGTGTATTGTACAAATGAGAATTTACAAATTCCGTCAAGACAGTAGGATTGGTATAAAAAAGATCTTTTAATGTTGTTCCTTGAGGGTAATATTTTAATAATACACGTTTAGCATAATTACTAACCGCCTCATTGTTCGGCACTGTGATCGAAATATTATTGGTTTGTGCGTCGTTGGGATCTTCCTTCGCATAATTTTCATTGTTGACTGCCAAGCCAATTCCAGTATAACTCTTAACAAATACAGAATCTTTTTCGCCTGTTAGGACCTCATTTTTTCGCGTAATCTCTGCATTGTACGTATAGGTGCTGAAGAAATCTAGAATTGATTTAAAGGCTGAATAACTCTTATTGTCACGAAGGTACTGATCGATACTTTTGTCGGCGACCAAAACTTTATCGACGACATGGATATAGCCGTTCTCTGCAGAGATATTACTTCGTTTAGGATCAATTTGAGCAGCTCCGATATTCAATCCCGTGTAAACACTCGTTGGATAAAATGATTGGTAATCCATAGCTCCTAAACCACGTTGGCTCATGTAATCCTTAAAAAAATAACTAATATGTTTATTATTGTTGTCGGAAATGGCATAAGCTATATTAGGGCCACGATTTGTTGAGATAAACCGTCTAATTTTTCCGTTCCCTACATCTTCTTTCTCGACAAAGTCATAGTACACAGACCGGCGTCGGAAAGCAAAACCCTGTTGCCAGCCTTTTGCTGAAAAATAATCGTTCAACTTCTCCAGCCGCTCACCATCATAAATCATCGAAGAACGCACAATCTTCTCGGCCAGTTGTGCATCAATCTTTGATACATTACTAATACCATTTTCCTGCATAAACTGATCAAAAGCTTGATCTGTGGGAGCAAAAACCGTCCATGATCCTGCAGTTCCAAGTGTATTCTTATAACCTGACAATTCAATACAGCTCAAATACGTTTTAAAATCGCCCATCGAATCGAGCTGTTGGTAAATTGGGCTTGCAAGCCAATCTGGTCTTCCATAATAGGCGTCAAAGGCTTCTTTCCGACACGAAACTATCGTCGTCAATAGTGCAATCCAAAACAGGTTAAATTTGGATGATAACATAGCAAATGTATTAGGTCAGCAATTGGGTTAATAACGAATTACGGCAAATTCTAGATCAGAGAGCTCAAACAATAAGTTTTATGACGCGAAAGTTTGTCTTTTTGCGGTTCATAATTGGTGTAACAAATATATATCTAAAACAAATTTTTGCCAACCTGCTCTATCCTGCTTGGATACGTCATTCTGCCATTAAAAAAGCCGAACAAATATGTTGTTCGGCTTTAATACGATATTATAGAAACCTAATTGCCATCTGGCTTTATAACACTATTGATCAAACTTGGAGGCCAATACCAAGTCTTAAAATCATCGGGGTGGTATGGATCAAACCCGTTAAAATCTACCATATTACCGGAAATAACAAGCTTATTTTCTTTAATTCCCATTAATACCATTTTTGCAATCTCATAAGCACCATACGGGTTAAAATGGGTATTATCAGCCAATGCATTTTCCTGATTTGGGAAAGTAGAAGCGGGATAGTGAACAAATGCTTTCTTGGAACCTTCAACGCCCAATGCTTCATAAAATATACTGGTCTTGTTATTAAGGTCGATCAAAGGGACTTGAAGTTCTGCCGCAACTTTACGTGCAGCATCTGGAAAGTCTCCTAAAGTATGAACTAAATTTCCCTGTTGATCAAATAAACGTCGTGCTGTCGAAGTGAGAATAACGGGAATACCACCCTTTGCTCTAAATTCATTGACAAAATAACGCAATCGTTCACTGTAACCTTTATATGCTCCAGCAGCTTCTCCCTTTTGCTTTTGATCATTGTGCCCAAATTCGATAAATAGATAATCTCCCTTTTTGGCTACAGATAAAATTTTCTCCAATCTTCTTGAGGATAAAAACGAACTTAATGCTAACCCAGATTCGGCATGATTAGCAATAGCAACGCCTGCATCGAAAAAGCGGGGAATCATCTGTCCCCAAGAAGCCCATGGCTCATCTTCTTGATTCACGACCGTAGAATTTCCTGCTAAAAAGACCGTTGTGACATTGCTCATCGCTTCAATGCGAATAGCCGAAATACAATTCGTTTGCTGAAACTCCAAAGTCAACTTATCATCCCAGTCTAACTTTTGCTGCTCCCGGGGCTTCTTCAATTCCACCCTTCCGCCTGATGAGATCTTGGGATCTTTGAGATGTACGATGAACGTTTTCTGTACGCATTTATTTGGCACTACTTCCTGATTTTCTATTTGTAAGCGACGCGATTCTGACCGCACCGTGCTCTGGTAGGGTTTATCGCTTAAGCCATCGTAACTAATCGTAATTTTGTAATTCCCTTCAGGAACTTTCACAGAAAAGTAGAATGGTTTATCGCTAAAAAGATGTTTACTCTTTCGATCGATTCTTACATTTTTTTCTGTAAAAAATTCAAAGCCATACCCTTTGGCCTCCGTATACGGGAGGGCTTCCTTTAGCGCAACTACAGCCCGCTGTTTTTTAGTATCACCAAAGCTAAATTCCTTCACAATCTGTTCGGCGAACAAGCCCCGGCAGAACAGGACAAAAAAAACAACCGTTGCAACTTTCTTCATCTTTAAATTTTATAATTTGGAATCTCAAATTTAATTTTCCCAGTTCTTCCTGCTCGCCAACTGTTCAGGACTTTACTCCCCGTTTGGAATCCCTTTTTAATATTGTTAAAGTGGCGATAAACTCTTACTGGTTATTTGCTCATACGCTAGAAAATAAAAAGTAGGCCAGACAACAAAGTGCCTGACCTTTCACGATAACCAATAAAAAAAACTAGATTCTTATTTGCACAAACTACCTTTTATATATGCGTTTGCTGTTTGGCCCTAAAATAGCGCAACTCGATCATGTCATTTGGCATAGCCTGCGTATTCCAATGCTCATGAATGACCAAGGCAGCTCCTAGTGCCGTAGCCTGTGCCATTGACGCTCCAAAAACCTCACTATTTGGAAAAGCTTGGGCCAATAGCGTCATGTATATTATATTTTTACTAAATCCGCCATCAACGAATATGCGTTGAACACCGTTGTTCTGTAACACCAAAGAGGTTGCTTTGATCTGTGCTTTTACCAAATGCATCATAAAAACATGATAAGCTTCGGTATAATCATTAAAATGGCTCAAATCAATGGATGAAAAAGCCGACAGCTCATCCGATATATCTAACGCTTGATATTTTTCTATAATATTCCATTGCAGCCCAATTTGCTTGAACTTGCCCGTTGAAACCTGAAAGAAATTTGCAATACGTTTGACTTGTTCTTCATGTTCATAACCCGCAAATAGGCGTGATGCTTTAACTGGTTTACCGGTGTAAGTCATATATTGTAAGCAGTCTTCATTCAGCTCTTCTTTAGTCAACGGTTGTTCGTTAAATGGGTTGAATGAAATGCACCAGGTACCCGTTGAAATCAACACAAAAGGTTCATGAAAATTCAACAAGTATGGGATGAGAGCCGAAGAACTATCATGCAGCCCACTGCCTACAAGATAACCACTGCCAGGAAATGTTGCCCTGAACAATTGGTCACCCTGCACAATAGGTGCCATTTTTTGAATAATGCCTGTATCAAGCACCCATTGATGGTAATTATTTTGGTTAAAATCCCAAAGTGCGGTATGACAACCTATACTTGTCATATCAGAATATGCTTGGCCTGAAATCAAATAACTCAGGTATTGCGGAAGATGCAATGCCCATTTCACCTCCTTATATATTGCCGGTTTTAATTTAAATATACGATAGATCTGCAATCCAGAATTTAGACTTCCCAAACTCGGAGACGAGGTTTCCAACGCTAAGGTATCTTTGCCGCCATACTGTGCATAAAAAGAATCCAACAATTTCTTTGGATATTCTTTCAAATAGTTATATAATGGCGTTAAAGGCCGACCATCTTTATCAATATAGACGAAACTTGCGCCATAGGACGTAAAATTAATCGCTTTAATTTCAAACTCGCCTTTTCGAAATACCTCGTGCAAGGAATCGAAAACGGACAAACGTAAACTCTCCAGGTTTTCGCAACTATCACCATCTTCATCAGTAGTTTCTAAAAAACGGGCAGACCTTTCGAAAACAATCTGATACTGCTCATTAAAGAGAAATAACTTTTTGTTGGTCTTTCCAACGTCGAATATGGCGACTACTGGTATTGGTTTTCCCCTCATTCCTTTTCCCTCGTTACAAACCGGTAGCGACGGAATTCTTTCCGCGTTCTTCGATAAGTTTGGCCCGTAAATTTTCTTCATTAAATAATTGAACGGGATTCAGCGCCGCTCCACTTCTACGTCTTGCTTCTGCAACAAGCGGTCTGACATCGGTACGGAATGCATCCTGCAGGATTTCCTGTGCCTTCACGATATCGTTTGCTTGCTGCGCCTGTTTCAATGCCTTTCGATCGACCAACAATGCTTGAGCATAAGCAATCTTAATGGCCTCCACAGACTGTAAAAGGTCTACCAGTGGATCTTTCAGATTATGCGAGGCATCAATCATCCATCCCAATCCGCTGGCATGATCAATACCTTTCACATCCATACCATCGATCAGTTCATTAAAGATCAAGAAGAGTTGATATGGCTTGATACTACCTGCTGTCAGGTCATCATCTGCATACTTACTATCATTGAAATGGAATCCACCTAATTTGCCTTCCATCAACAATAAAGAGACAATTTGTTCAATGTTTGCATTTGGCAGATGGTGTCCCAAATCAACCAGTGTATATGCTTTGGGACCTAACTTATTGGCCAACAGCAGAGATTGCCCCCAATCGCCAATCGTCATGGAGTAGAAATGGGGTTCAAATGCTTTGTACTCAACAAAAAGTTTCCAGTCTTCGGGTAGATGTTTATATATTTCTTGTAGGCTTGATAAGGTATTTTGAAAAGCCTCTCTAAAATTCAATTGTCCTGGGAAAGATGATCCGTCAGCCAACCAAACTGTTAAGGCTTTAGAACCGACAGCTTTACCATAATTGATAACTTCGATGTTATGATCTACTGCTTGCTGACGAACGCTTGGATCGACATGATGTAATGAACCAAATTTATAACTATGCTCCTGACCTGATTGATCTTGAAACGTATTGGAGTTTACTGCGTCAAATCCGATTTCTAGGGAAGATGCCAATGCTTTAATTTTTTCTGCATCTGATGGAATATCCCAGGGAATATGCATCGAAATTGCTCCACTCGATTTGTTGAGCGCATGCAGCAAGCCAACATCCTCTAGCTTTTGCTCTAAAGTACCGGGTTCACCTGCGCCAGAAAAACGACCAAAACGCGTTCCACCTGTACCTAATGCCCAGCTTGGTATGGCAATTTGAAATTTTTGAAGTTTATTCAGCATTTCATCTAACTGTGGAATATCTGCCGACACGTAGTCAAATGCCCTTCTATGCTTATCTAATAATTGGTTATTGTGCTGATCTATAATTTTCTTATCCAGAATCATAATTTAATGGTTATTGTGTAAAAATGTGAGGTGTCGCGTCCATATTTCCCTTTCTGAACGCGACACCTAAGATATAAAAATTAGCGTACAAACGCCATTGCAACACCTCCGTCAACGTTTAAAACATTCCCTGTAGATTTGCTCAACAGTCCGCCCACAAAGGCGAAACAAGCGTTCGCAATATCCTCCGGAAGAATGATCTGATTCAATAAAGTTCGCTTTGCATAATAGGCCGGCAATTCGGCTACCGTGATACCATAAGCCTTAGCACGACCTTCGGCCCATCCGCCGGCCCAAATATTACTGTCTGAAATAACGGCGTCCGGGTTAACCACGTTCACGCGTACGCCTGCCGGACCTAATTCGGCAGCACATAAACGGCTTAAATGCAATTGTGCGCCTTTTGCACTTCCATATCCTGTATTATTTGGACCACTGACCAAGGCATTTTTACTGACAATATTGATGATATCACCGCCGATTGCTTGGCCTTTTAATAATGAAGTCACTCCTTGAGTAACAAGGAATTGACCTTTTACCAGTACGTTATATAATAAGTCCCAATCGTTCTCCGTATGATCTTCGATTGTTTTCGAAATCGATAATCCGGCGTTGTTGACCACAATATCAATACCACCAAATGCTAGCGTAGCATCTTTCAAAGCATCTTTGATCGAATTCGCATTGGTTACGTCGAGGCTCGTAGCGATGACTGCATCTTTTCCAAACTCGGCTACAAACTCGGCTTTGCTTGACTCCAAACGTTCTGTGTTGATATCATTTAACACGATAACAGCCCCCTCTTGTGCCATCTTTTTTGCAATCGCTTTACCGATACCACCCCCACTTCCAGTGACCAAAGCAATTTTCCCTGACAGAGCTTTTGGCTTTGGCATACGCTGAAGCTTGGCTTCTTCCAATAACCAATATTCAATATCGAATGCTTCCTGACGGGGCAAAGCGGTGTACTCACTCACTGCTTCTGCTCCTTTCATAACATTGATTGCATTGGTATAGAACTCTGCTGCTACGCGTGCTGTCTGTTTGTCTTTCGCAAATGCGAACATTCCTACTCCAGGGTATAGAACAATTACCGGATTTTTATCTCGCACTGCTGGGCTATTTTCATGTTTGCAGTTTTCATAATATTGCGCGTACATCTCACGGTATTCGTCAAATAAGGGCGTTAACTTTGCTTTTAACTCCTCCACGTTGTCTAAATCTTGTGATTTATCCAAATTCAATACCAACGGCTGAATTTTCGTTCTTAAAAAGTGATCCGGACAGCTGGTACCAAGCGGAGCCAAACGTTCTAAATCATTTGAATTGATAAATTCCAATACGCGCTCATCATCTGTAAAATGCCCGATCATGTGGCGCTCACTGGAACAAAAACCTCTTAAAATAGGAGCGAGTTTGGCTGCTTGTGCATTTCTTTCTTCCTTGCTGAGACTAGTTACTTGCTGCCCCCCGAATACAGGCGCTTTTTTACCATAGTTTTGCTCAAGATATTCCGCACAAGCTTCGATGACGTCCAGGGAATTGATATAACAGTCATAAGCCGTATCTCCCCAAGTAAATAAGCCATGTGAGCCCAACATAATACCACGGATACCTGGGTTTTCTTCTAAACAAGCACGCAACTGCAAACCTAGGTCAAACCCAGGGCGTTGCCACTCCACCCATCCTATAGTTCCATTAAACAATTCTTGGGTTATTTTCTTTCCATCTTTTGCCGCAGCAATCGCAATTGCAGCGTCTGGATGGAGGTGATCTATATGTTTGAACGGCAGAAACCCATGTAAAGGTGTATCGATAGAAGGGGCTTTTGATGCTAAATCATAGATACAATGGTTAAATAACTCAACCATTTCATCTTCATGTTCAAGACCACGATAGACATTTTCCAAATTGCGAAGACGTTGTAAATAAAGCGCTGCCAGACCTGACTTTTTCAACGTTCCGATATCTCCACCAGACCCTTTAATCCACATCACCTCTACTTCTTCTCCCGTCAAGGGATCTTTTTCCACTACTTTACAAGATGTATTCCCTCCACCATAATTTGTAATTCTTAAATCTGCACCTAGAATATTTGAACGATATAATAACAAAGCTACTTCATCACCCCTTAGTGCCTGAGCTTTCTCATCGTCCCATAAATAATTGACATGTTTGTACGTTTTCACTGCTTCTATATTTAAATATTAATTTTCTAATGTCTTCGCAAACCCTACAATGCAAATAGAGATGATAATGGTTAGAATTCCTCCTATGATTGAACGATACGTCGAACGATCGACACCTTTCCATTCCTTGAGCACTACGCCCCATGCATTGGAAATAAGAATGATAAAGGCCATGTGTAGGATCCAAGAGCTAGCGCCGTTTCCAAGACGGCTTTCTCCCATACCGTAAAAGAAAAACTGTAAATACCAGGTGGTTCCTGCTAAAGCACATAAAAGGAAATTCTTGCCTCTCGGTGCTTTTGATTTCGTATAATCCGAAAACGTTTTGTTTTTAATCAACAAATAAAGGCACCATAGGAAGTTTGTTGTAAACCCACCCCAAAGTATCACAATGTAGGTGACATTATTCTGGTAAAGAAATTCGCCTTGGTTTGGATTAACAGACTTCCACAATGTATTTGCCACATCGGCCATGGGTTTTCCGGCTTCAATCCCGAAATTGAAACAAGCACTTAGTATCCCTGAAACAATAGCTACTACAATTCCTAAACCAAAATTATAATCGGATTTGCTCGCTGTGGATAGGGAGGTTATATGTTTCTCTTTAGAAACACCTGCCTTACCACATAGATATACACCAAGCACACAGACTAAAAGACCAAGGAGAATACAAATACCGGATTGGGTTGTAAAAAAATAATCTATGCCATGCTTGCCTTCTGCTTTATTAAAAAAATAATAAATGCTGGGCATTAAAGAACCAAACACCATACTCAGGCCCAAAATAATACTGCTACCCAGGGATACTCCAAGATAGCGTACACCAAGACCATAAGTTAAACCGCCGATGCCCCAAAGCAAACCAAACAAAAATGTGTAACCTAATATCGTGTTATTCGCACTTTTAATAATCTCAATAAAATTGGGTATCGTCAACATCGCCGCTATGGGCGGAACAATAATCCACGAAAAAAGTCCGCCTAGAATCCACATGGATTCCCAGGACCATCCTTTTACTTTCTTGTACGGCACATAAAAACTTCCAGAAGCGAATCCGCCTATGAAATGAAATATAACTCCGAAAACTGCATTCATATAAACGTTATTTAGGTTCTTAGCAACTAAGATAATTCTTTGGTTTTTCAGAACTGTTATGCACTGTTATGAACGACCCGATTTTGTATAAAAAAAAACAAAAGGGGCTATCCAATCTTCTTGGATAGCCCCTTTATTAATATTTTAGACATCGTGTGTATTGACCTAGGAGTCAAGGCATCAAACGTCTATTTTCTTGTTTTTCAGCGCTCAATTTAATGGTTACAATGGGTTAATACGCGACGTTGTTTCGCTAACAATTTCGAAGCGGCTATTGCAATAGGTTGACAATTGCCGCTTCTCTTTCTTTTGGAAAAACTTTTAGCTCCAATAATTTACCGTCCTTTAATCTTCCTTCAACGGTAGTCTGCCCTGGCGCATGTAGTTTAAAATCCACATTCCAATCTTTGGGCCAAGCTGGAAAAAGATAAATTTTATCATCTGTTACCTGCAAAAGCATTTCCTGCAAGCCGATCATGCCCGAACCACCCCAGTTATGATCCGGAACCCAATCAAAACCTGGCCCCCAAAAGGTGGGGAATCGCCGTTCTGCATTTTTTAGTTTCGAGAGGGTCAATTGCTTCGCTTCGTCGGTCAACCCAAGGCGTGCAGCAAAGATATTATGCTGCTTCCAGCCAACATAGCTTTTGAATTTAAGCACATCGGGATCATAGGTGTACGTATTGAGGGCAATATCGATATCTGCTTTACCGATACCATAAATTCCCCAAGGATATACAGGATAGAGCTGCGGGGATTCGGTATTGTTGATCCGGGCCCATAGCTGCGCTGGAGCCAGCATTTTTTTGCCCCCGAGTTCACGCTGTGGCAAAGGTGGGATTCTGGTTAAAAACCCCTGAAAATAACCACGCGACTCAGCGTTGATATACCCCTCAGGCAATGCCAGCAATCCTTTGGTTACCTGCTGTAAAGCAGCAATTGTACTTGCCGAATTATAGGCCATTTTATAGGTTTCCGCAGAGGAGCCAGGATATAGTACAAGATGACCTGCATCATCCAATACCTTGCTACCCCGTTGCCGAGCCCGGTATTGATAATGCTCATCAAAAAAACGCAGACAACTTTCTATCAACGGAATATAAGTCTGAATATCGGACTTATTATAACGTTCTGTTTCCAGTATCATCATGCAGAACTCCAGCACCGTATCCCACTCGTATTCCAGCCAGGCATTATATTCGAGGCCCTTATCAAAATCTTTGGGCCGTTTCCAATTGTATTCAGCAGGATTGGGTAAACCAAAATTTTCGATCTGTTCTGTAAAACTTGCACCAGCGTGCCCCCAATAAAATTTGGATCGCCATTCGGCATTCTTCAAAAGGCGTTGATAAAACTTAAACTGCGCCGGCATTAGATCAAAATCACCGCTCTTCAATAATGGCCAATACACTAAGCGCTGATTTTGTGCAGTATGGGTACCTCCACCCCAATTCCGAAAATCCGGTGTGAACGTAAACGTACTATCGATCGTGACAGGATCGTAGGTAAATAAACCGCCATTAAATTTTGTTGGATAATCTCCGTAAGCATTACAAGCTAGCATAAATCGAAACAACTGATAGTTTCGGCCGACTTGCCAAGCTTCATTATGGGGATCTTTTAAGCCAGGCTGGATAACGATATGACTTCTATCCCAAAAAGATTTCCACCAGGATTCCGTCGCCCGTTTGAGCGACACAAAGCTAGGTTTGGGCGTAGCCAGATCTTCCAGTTCTGCTTTCCAGTGCTTTAGGTCTGCTTGCTGTCCTACGTGAAGCGTAACTTGAAGTGCATGATTGGTTTTTGCGGCTTTACTTTTGAGTACCCAAGCTTGGTATGGTGTATTCATATAGGTTCCGGCACGCTCACCGGCGTATACAAAATCTTCTCCTTTTAAAAGACCGCCTGAAATCCTATTTTTCAAGGGATTATATAACGAATCTTTAATGGTTGTCAGGCCTTGTTGATCGACGACAAGGTCAAACGCTGTAGTCGCTTGATTTTGATGATAGAAAATAATATTGTTTGCTTCTGCCACAATCTGATCTTTATGCGTCACCACTGGTTTTGGCGGTGCCCACTTCCAAGAATTCGCATTATTTTCCTTCTTCTTAGGAAACAGATCCTGAAAACGCCAGCTCTCGTAAGCTGCTTCCACCTTGATCTTCCGATTGGCACTTACTTCGAGATGTACATTGGGATTAAACACATCTACCCAAACCAGTACTTCGGCCTTGATGCCTTTGCTTTCGCCCCTCAGGACAATATGGCCTTTATCCAACTGCAATTCCTGCTGGAATTTTCCGTCTGCAAAGGGGTTGGGATATAGATGGAGGCGGATGCGGCCGAGCTTCAACAAGGTATTGTTCTCGTCAAATGCGCCTGTTTTTCCCAGATACAAAAATAATTCACCGTTTTCCACCCAAACGTTCAATCCAATATCTCCACCACCTACAGGCATGGATTCCGATGAATTTTTGCTCTTTGTGGTCCAAGATACATCGTAATCCTTCCAATTGAACTCTTGAGCCTCAATTGGGCTCAAGAAAACAACTATTAAAACTAGAATGCCTATAATACGTTTTTCAATCATCATTTCTGTTTACCAATCGTCTGTACGGAAAGAGCTTAAGGGCAAACCATTGGCTCCAAACACCTCTCCGACGACGAAATCTTTAAATGCATAACGAACAGCCACCGGCTCCTCAACTTTGAGCGACGCGACAATAATGGTCTTTCCTTTCAAAACAGCCTCTGCAGGATAAAAAACCTGATCTTTACCCGCAATTTCAAAAGTCTTTATTTCTTTACCATATGCTGTTAGCCCCAATGGTGCATCCTTAAAAGAAAGTATCGCTGTACTGCCTTTAATTTCCAACCTTTCATATAGGGGGCTTTTGAGATTTAACGCCTCAAAACCATAGCTATCGTGCAGTGCTAGGTAGGCCAATCGTTCGCCACTTTGCTGTTTATGTGATGGGTGGATGCAATTCTGTTCGCCCAAATCCAAGGTGACGGCCATTGCAGAATACGGAATTTTATCCAAAGATTTACGTTGTGCATCGCGTAGATAGGCCGAATTGTATTTTCCCCCAACATGATAAGGCGGCAATGAAGCATAATCAAATGGTGCAATTTGCATAAAATAAAACGGAAGTTTATTATTTCCCCATAACGCACGGAATTTTTCAACCATACGGGGGAATAGTATTTCATATTGCTCTGGACGATCGTAGTTAGATTCTCCTTGGTACCAAATCATGCCACGGATACCGTATCCTGCAATAGGATGGATCATACCATTGTACAACATGGTCGGAATACGGTTTTTATCTTTCAGGCCCTCTTCTTCTTTGGGGAGCTGCAGACCTTTCTGATCTGCCAACCAGGATGCCTCCATCCAGGCTTCAATAGTTGAACCACCATAGCTGCTATGAATCAAACCAACAGGCACCCCTAAAGTTTTGCGCAATTGCCGTCCGAAATAGTAGGCCGTTGCACTAAAACCGACCACGGATTGCGGTTCAGCTTTCTTCCAAACACTTGGTTTACTGTCAGCTGCGGGCTGAATCTGTGGATTGCGAGGCACGGTATAGATACGCAGTTGATCGTCTTTGGAATCCATCATCGTTTCGGTGCTACCGAGGATCGGTTGCCCTGGATAGCCCTTTAAAGGCATTTCCATGTTCGACTGGCCCGAACATAACCAAACTTCACCAATTAAAATATCATGGAGTTCAATGCTATTCTTTTCTGAGACCTTGATCTGATAAGAACCGCCTGCTACAGGTGTTTGTACTACAATTTTCCATTGGCCAAGTTTATCTGCTTTCGCTTGATATTTCTGCCCATTCCAGAAGGTCTGTACGGTTATTGTTGCCTGCGGTTCTGCCCAGCCCCAAAAAGGGACTTTGCTTTGTTGCTGCAGCACCATTCCATCGGTAAAGAGCGCCGATAAACGGACTTCTGCCTGGCTCTCCAATTGTGCCAATAGGAATACGATCATAAAAAAATAAGTTTTCATCTTCATACGATTTATCCCATTAAAATACTGGCATCCAAACGCTCATATCACCAAATGCACGGTTTCCCCAAGCAAAATAGGGTACCAGACGCACAGGGATAGTTTCAGGCTTTCCATCGGAAGTTTTACGGTATAGTGAATTCCATTTCGTGCTATTTGTACGATAGGCTTTTCCTTTCAACAAGACAATATCCTGCCCTAAGATATTTTCATTTTTCGGCACAAACTGTTCACCCTGTTTCATTTTCAGATCAAAGATATTGACATCCGCAGCCACATCCTGCTTCTCTAGGCAATACACGATCGGTCCACGCATGACTGCAACCTGGTTACGCGTTTCCTCAACCAGTGGATTTGACTCCATCAGAGCAACCTCCATCGGCAGTTTGACGGTAACGCGATCACCTTTCTTCCACAATCCAGCTAATATGGCATAGCCTTTCTCCATCGGTGCTTCGATTTTCGTTTCGTTTTTCCATATTTCAACCTTCCCAGCCCAACCCGGCACCCGGAGTTTCAGGGTATAACTGGAAGGAAATTCTTTTAGGATAAAGGTGGCGGATCCTTCCCATGGATAGCCGGATTCTTGTATGATATTGATTTTTTTGCCTTGATATGTTGTATTTAATTCATTTCCACCATACAAGTTGACTGCTACGGCATCTGTTGCTAATCCGTAAGCATAGTTGGCTACTTCTGCTATCGTACGAACAATATTAGGTGGACAGCAGTTAGACAGTGCAATATAAGGAACACGCTTTTTAGACCAGCGCTGCTGGAATGGAAGATCGGAGGAGTAACTCAATGGATTAGTATACAAAAATTTGTCGCCATCTAAACTAATCCCTGACAGTACACTATTATAGAGTGCCAGCTCCAATACATCGATGTATTTTGCATCGCCCGTGAAATTCGCCATGCGCCAATTCCACAACATATTACCAATATTTGCACAGCTCTCATTGTGCGCAGTTAAGTTGGGCAATTGATAATCCCGCCCAAATGCCTGATGGATTTTCTGTACCTCACTGGGATTATAGGAAGTTCCGTCAGGTGAGGTACCATCATACAGCGATCCCAGACCGCCTGTAATGTACATCTTGTGCTTCGTGACATCGTCCCAAATTTCAAAAAGGCGGTTGCTCAACGTTGTATCTGCAATTTCGGCGCATAAATCTGCTACACCTGCATAAAGATAGCTCGCCCGTACGGCATGTCCCGTAGCTTTATGTTGCTGACGGAACGGAATGCGATCTTGGTTATCATCCGTTCCATCTTCGATTTCACCTTTAATATCAATTAAATGCTTGGCTAATTCTAAATATTTTGGGTCTTTGGTCGTCCGATAAAGCTCGACGGTTCCCATATAATGGGAGGGACAGATTGCATTTCGGGCTAAAGTTGGATTGGACTTTTTATAAAACCCATACAGATAATCCGCTGCCTTTATTGCAATATCCAATAGTTCCAGTTGTCCCGTTGTCCGGTAATGTATGCATCCGGCCGTCATTAAATGTCCAATATTATAAGACTCAAAGCTCAAACGATCTTGAAATTCAATATTTTGTCCCGATCGCTGCTGGTCAATTGTCGCCTTGGTATAAATATAGCCATCGGCACGTTGCGCTTTGCGGATCACGGGAATCACTTCGTCCAGCATGCGAAGCAGTTTTTTATCTTTTGTCTGGGCATATAGTGCACAGACTGCTTCCAATGTTTTGTAGAAGTCGCCGTCATGAAAAGATGGTCCGCTATGCTCACCCTTTTCCAATCCCGCGGCGATTTCAAAATTACGATAAGCATGGCTAATGGAGGCATCGGTATAAACGTGCCAGAGTTGCGGTACCATCTGCTCATAACACGATTTGGTACGATCCGCCCAAAAGCCTTTCGTCCATTTCACGTCGCCCATATCAACTGCGTTTTGAACAGCATGGGGACTCGACCCCGTATTGGTAATAGACCTTTCCTGGGCCTGGACTTGACAGGCCGTCGCGAAGAAGAGCCCCAGGATCATTAGTTTGTGCTTCGTATTCATGATTTCTTTATTTTGCATCTAACCACAGTAAGTCAACTTTCCCTTGTAATCCGGAAGGTAATAAGCCTTTGAGGAACTTGTCTGACGCTGTTGCCTGCATTTTCTTTTCTACTGTTGTATTCTCTTTTTCATAAAGGAAACGGTTCCCCCATGTATTATAGACCTTGACCTGTACTTTATTATCACCTTGCCGGATAAAATCAGTTACATCGATCTGATAAGGTTTGGTCCAGACAACCCCAGCATATTGTCCATTGACAAAAATTTCTGCCATAGATTCAATGGCCGAAAATTGTAAATGAGCGCGTTGCTTTTCAGCTATTTTTTGGATATGAATGGTCGTTTGATAACTTCCTGATCCAGCATGATATTTAATGTCATCGTCTGCACTGGCTGTCCAAAACTGAGGCTCTTGCTGTTTAATTGCTTGCTTGCCGGATAACCCATCAGCCGTAAATGACCAGGGTCCTGTCAAAGCTGTTTTTCCGGAGTATTGATAGGTCGGTATATCTATTTTTTTATCGCTGGTCAATACAAAGCCAGATTGATACGCATCAAACGAAAGTTCGATAACGGTCCTATCGTTGATCACTTTAAACGGTAAAACCGCTAGTTTGTCGCTTACAGGATCGTAACGGTAGGCATATTTTTCTTTTGTCCGTAAAGATAAAGTTGCCTTTTGCGCTAAACTATCTTGATTGGCTACAAAAAACAAATCACCACCATCGAAACGGCGATGGTTCCAAGAAATATGTGGATTGTGCCCTTCGTTAATCAGCACATCGGGAGCAATATTTAGCGGCTTAAAATCTTTCGCTTCATAGTGGCCAACAAGCACACGGCCTTTGCCGATCTGCTTCGTTTGTAATGTTGTATTTGTGAATGGCTCTAGCCCAGTGAATAACTCATCAAGCAAAATGCGATACTGTTGTACTTTGTCATCGGTCAGTTTGCCCCGCCATGTCTGTGGAATATCTTGGAAGAGCACCGTAGCCCCTTGATTGACAAGACTCCTGATGCGTTCTAGCGTACGAAGGGAATATTGGCTACCATTCGGATTTAATGCTGTTTCTCCAGGCATCACAAGTAAAGCATAAGCAATATGATTCGCAAAAATCACCTTACCGTCCTGTACGCTAGTCTGATTCCAAAGCGCATCGGGATTGAAGGAATCGTAGGCATAGCCGCGTAGTGGATCGACCCAATCTTCGGGTCTATACATATTGGCTCCTGTAGTCACACCTGCAACTTTTTGTAAGGGTAGGCCGACATTGGCCAACAAAGAATCTGTACGATGAACACGGGCTTCACCAATAATACCGGGTAAGACATCGATCAAAGCACTTGGGAGTACAGACCTTCTTGGAATCTCCTCCCCAATAAACACAGCTACATCTCGTACCGGTACTCCATATTGCAGTAGCTGCTGTGAGCGGATCGCATAATTAACCCACTCTTTACCAGGTTTCCACCACGTTTGATCGCGCTGAAAATAGGTTCCGATACCGTCCATGGTCATACCAGGTTTACGGTCCATCCAGGGATTATGCACGTACACATGGTAGACCAGATTGTTGATGCCCAAGGCGTAATTTCGGTCCTGAAGACTTTTCAGAAGCCGCGGATGTTCATCCCATTGTGCACGGATCTGGGTAAAAGCCTCCGACATGGTAACGCGCTTACCATAAATATGGCTTCCCGAAATAGCATCCAAGATGTCCGCAGGTTTATCGTGCGAAGGACTTCTGAACCAAAATTCACCCATTGGACGGTCGGTTGAAGCAAAATGTGCCAAACCATCACCGACCATCACAGGAGCAGTCGCTTCTGCTGTAAATTCAACACCGTATTCATCCGCTTTTCGACGTAATGTCGCATAGCCATTCTCTTGTAACAGTTCGCTGATGGTCTGTCTGTAATCTTGCAAAAAGGCTTCGGAATCTTCCACACTATTCACAAAACAACCTGCTAAAACCGGGAGATAGTTAGTCAGGTCATAGCCCCGGCGTTTTAAAAACTCATCCGGAAAACTACGGGTCCAGTTTTGACTACCACATTCCCAAGAATCAATATGAAATACCGTGAGAACTTCTTTAGACAAGTGTGGATCTACATGCTTTTTGGCTGCTCCAAACCACTGATCAAATTGAAAAGCGACAGTAGCTGCGTCCAACTTATCACATTCGAGGCCCTTTCCTGCACCAGCAGTTTCATTTTTATGGCCAGTAGAGGTGTGTCCCACCCGTAATATTTTCCACCTTCCTGCAGGTAATGTCAGGTCGACACGACCCGCTTGATCCGGCTTAGGCAAACGGATAAGCTGTTGCTGTCCAATAATAGCTCCTGGCATAACAGCGCTTGGGTCGGACTTTTTGCCAACACGCCATATTTCACCTGTCTTGCCTTCGATCTGATGAACCTGCGCTTCTTCAAACAGACTGATACCATTCAATTTTAGGGAAGGCTTCCATTTACCAGAATCAAGGTCTTCGGCTCCGGGCTCACTTCCTGTGGGATCGTATACGAAGCGAAAATATTTCGCTTCGGTGTAGGGAATCAGATGTGTTACACCATTATCCCAATCCAACCAGCCCATTCTTGGGGATTCTAATTGTGTAATCTTCCGAAAATTTAAGCCATCATCGCTGGCCCAAACTTGCAGACGATTTGCTTGGTAATTGGATGCTGTCCATTCAATTTTCAATGAATTGCAAGGGAAGGGCCGCTCAAAAGCATATTGGATCCATCCTGGCGCAGCTGCTGCAAAATTTTGTTTGTTGCCTCTTTCAGCCAATCGTTTTAGATCTTCGCCATAGCTATTGGTTACCTGTACCAGCTCCGTAAAGCTCTTTCGCGGCGAGTGGGTCAGTGGCATCGCAAATAAAGCGATATCTTCGTAATAGCCTTGTTGCGTTTGGGGTTGTGGCAACTGAATACCACGTGATCGCCCGCCCTTGCTATTGACTACGGTATCTGCATAAACCAATTTTTGCATCGATTTTTCTGGACTAATCCATGGTCCACCGGCGGTCGCAAATCCATCATTAGGTAACAAAGCAATCTTTAATCCATATTTTTTTGCCTCGGCAACGATGTATCCAAACATATCCCACCATTCAGGTGTCAAAGACTCTGTTGGCGGATTGAAAAGCGGCGGATCAGTTTTCCCCTTAATAGGGGCCAAATATGCTCCTTTTATGTTGTTATCCGCCATCGCTTTCAAATCTGCTGCAATGCCTTCCTTGGAATAGCTGGCATGCATAAAGTACCAAAATACCCAAGGTTTTGCTTGTTCAAACGAATGTTGATCCAACGGAACTAATTCCGTTGGAATACCTTTAATCTGCGCATTGCTGCTCAAACAGCCCAAAAGAAGACTTGTTCCTAATAGCAACTTAATCCTCGTCATATCTTATCTTGTTCTTTAAAGCTATCCAAAAAGGTTGGGCAGCCTATTTCTTTCATTTTTGAATTTATCTCCCTTATCGCGTCATTTCAACTAGTCGACACCTACAGGGTTTAACTTTACTTACTGGATAGCTTCCTGCTAATCTTCATTTATTTAATTAGATTTTACGAAATCCTCGATCGATTGTTTCAAATCTGTCGGAATCAAATAAAAGGAATAATTATAGTCTTGTGCTGGAATTTGATATTTTTCCAAAGGTTGCGACACATCTGTCCAAGTATCATTTCCACCGACCCCCATCTGTTTTAAATCGACATTTAAGGTAATCTTATCTTCTTTTTTCAATTTAAACCAGTGTTTTGCTTCGACAATCGCTTTTTGTGAATAAGGCCATGCACTTATATACAGCGGCTGTTTGCCGACAACCAAAAGACCTGTATTTTTATTTTGGAGGTGCATCCAACGAACATCCATCCGATTTCCATTCTCCTGCGGATAAAGGTAGTGCTCCATAAATTGATCGATATTCATGTGATAAACACCAAGGTCAAAACCATAAGCACGATCAGGATAATTCTCCATCGGCCCTAAGCCATAGTATTGGATGTCTTCAAATGTCGGATTGATACCCATTTGGAGCCCAACTTTTGGGATATTAGGTAATCCAGCCTTCACCTGCAACTGGTAGTTTACTGACACAATACCTGGATTTTTCACCGTATAGATCACTTTTACCTGTGCAGAATCAGCTGCAAGGGCATACAGTGTCTGTATTTCATACCCTTGATCTTTTTCCTGCGCGTTTACCGACACTACTTTTGGTGTGCCATACCAGTATTTTAGTTTTTTCTCCGGTTTCCAGCCCCGGCGGTCATTGTCCGTAGCCGGCCGCGTAAAGTTTGGGCGAATGGCATCTTTGATTATTTCCTGTCCCTTGTAATTAAACGAAGTCAAACTTCCAGTCGATTTGTCAAAGCTAACCTGAAAGTTTTTGCCTGCGATCTGATACTTATCGGCAGTTTCTGTTTTGATCAATTGACCTCCTTTGTATGATAAAGGTCGTAGGACATTGGGTTGTTCCTGCAAGCGTACTTGCGATGAAGAGACTACAAATCCTGCTGGTCCCCATGCTGTCGCTTCCCGTAAACGAAATTGAATATCGAGCTGATATTCGTGATCTGCGGCACGCTTGAAAGGTAAATATTTGGCAAAGCTTACCTGTGCAGAATCGCCTGCGGCCAGATTCATGGCCGATATCGGCACTTCTTTTACCAGCAGCCCATTTCTGCGGAATAATAAGACAGCATCATAATGATTTAGGTTGAGCACCGTTGATCTATTTTTGACTTGTACCGTGGCCTTTTCTGGATCAACCAAAGTGACCTCTGCAGGCTGATAGATGCGCTTATTTTCGTACATCGCCGCTTTTGGACGTCCCCAAGCGTCGGTAATGCCATTCAAGCTAAAAGCGCCATTATGCACCTTTTCACCAAAATCGCCACCATAAGCCAGCACTTTACCATAAACGGAATCTTTGCGAATCAAGGCCTGATCCTTATAGTCCCAGATAAAACCACCGATCAAACGGGGATGTGTACGAAAGATATCCCAGAAATCACGAATGTTACCGGTCGAATTGCCCATGGAATGGGTATATTCAACAAAGAGAATAGGCCGATTATCGCCATTATTTTGATTTAGTAAGAGCGCGGGGGTGAAAATGCCCGGATAAAACCGCGACACGATATCGACATAATATTGATCCTTTACATTTTGAATCCGATGCGCGTGATCGTTGGATTTTGGATAACGAGAATCTGAAGGGTCAATATAGCCCGGCAACTGATGGCTCCCCATAGCTGGTTCGTAATGTACAGGACGTGTGATGTCGAAATCATGGATCCAGGCAGCCATCGCGGCTGTATTCGGACCTCTTCCAGATTCATTTCCCAACGACCAGATGATAATGGAAGGATGATTCTTGTCCCGTTCCACCATGCGTGTGACACGTTCCTGAAGTGCCGCCAGCCAGGAGGGATCGTTCATGAGTTTTCCACCAAGTCCATGGGTCTCCATATTAGCTTCATCCATCACCATAATACCATAACGGTCACAGAGCTCATAGATATAGGGATCATTCGGATAATGAGAAGTCCGGATCGCATTAAAATTAAATTGTTTGATTTGGCGAATATCCGCTTCCATATCTTCCCGTGTCAGTGCCTTCCCGCGTTCAGGATGGTGATCATGACGGTTGACACCATAGAGGTAGGTCGTTTTACCATTGATCAGAAGTTTGCTATCGTTTGGAGAGAAAGCGATGCTCCGAAATCCTACTTGACAGGTCTTCGCTTCGAGCAAACGATTTTCTTTGTCGTAAAGCGTCAGTACCAAACGGTAGAGATTAGGTTCTTCCGGGGACCATTTCTTTGGATTTTTGAGCGTTGTTTCCATTAGTCCAAACTTCACATTGTCCAATCTCGGATAGATTTCATCAACGATAGCCGAAGCATCTTTTTCTAATGGTTTGTCGAGAATAGGTTTACTATTACTATCATATAGTTGTGCTTTTAGCGTAAAACCGTTGATGCTGTCGCCTGAAAAATTATCGACTTTTGGACGAATGGAGAATTTGGCATCTTGATAATCAGCATCTAAAGTTGCCTGCCAATGAAAATCAGCAATACGCACTTTTGGCTCGGCCATCAAAAACACCTCGCGGTGAATACCGCTCATGCGCCAATGATCCTGATCTTCTAGATAGGAAGCATCGCTCCAACGCAAGACTTGGATAGAGATGCGATTTTTACCTTTTTTAAGATAGGGTGTGGCATTAAATTCAGATGGCAAGCAGGAGTCTTCCGCATAACCTACGTATTTGTCATTAATCCACAACTGATAGGCAGAGATAACCCCTCCAAAATGTAAGGTAATATTCATTCCATCCCAAGATTCGGGCAATTCGAATGTCTTTTGATACGACCCTACACCATTATAATCTTTGGGAATGCGCGGCGGATCAATTGGGCTAAATGGATAGACTGCCGAACGGTAAATGGGGATATCATAACCTTTCATCTCCCAATTGGAAGGAACCTGGATTTTGTCCCATCCGCTGACCTCGGATAAATGAAAATCTTGCGGTGCATCGGCCGGTTTAAAGGCAAATTTAAAATTCCATTCGCCATTCAAAAAAAGCATCCGTTTGTTTGTTTCTCTTTCATTCTTCATGGCTTCTTCAATCGTGGCATAAGAATATCCTGTCGCACGTGAAGGGTCTCTATTGATGGAAGTAATCATCGGATTTTCCCAAGGCGCGGCAATCTGACCATTCGGCACCGGTGGGATGACCGCCGGTTTACCGTCAACCGTTTGTGCCTGTACTGAAATCGCAGACATCGAAAGCAACAGGGCAACACTCAGCTTGGATACGACTATTTTTTTATATAACCTAGTATTTGTAATCGACTTCATATGCTATTCCTTTTTCCAAAACGAGTTCATAGTCGTTTCCTGAGATATGTTTTACTTGACCTTGTTTCACGCGTGGAACAACCTTGCTCCGCAGTTTTAATGTCCCTGTTCCAACAGGTGATTTTACCTTGATCTTGTTTTTCGACACGTAAAGTTCAATCTCACCCTTTGGTGTTGGTATTTTTCCTTCCATCCATTCCAGCGATGCCAGATAGGGTTTGATTTCATACTGTGCATAGCCTGCCGCTGTAGGCTGCACACCGAGATAGTACTTGCCCAGCAGATAGATCGGACTTGCTCCCCACGAATGACAGAGACTCTTACCGAAATCCCTTCCATACATCGCATAATGCTCGGCTCCTTTTTTCGCTGGATTAAATTCTTCCCAGAAGGTCGTCGCACCAAGTTTTAGCATACCACCCCAATAGTCTTTCATTTCTTTCATTACATAGTCCTTTTCACCAAGTTCACACAAAGCTTCAAGTTCGTAGTAACGCATATAAGGGGTGGTAATCTGTTGTACTTGATCATTTAACAAGACATTAGCCTTCACGCCTGCCTGTTGCTGTTTGTTCAGATAATTAAAAAAAATCGCAAACATATTGGTGTAGCGTGTCACGTTATCGGTTTGCTTACCATCAATACGACTATGTGCAAAGGCTTTTTTCTGATCGTTCCAATAATAGGCAAATAGCTTATCTTTGAGTTGTTGAGCTTCTTGTTGATAGTGTTGGTTGTCTTTCGGCTCGCCAACCAAATCGGCACACATCGCCATGGTTTCGAGACTGCGGCACAGCAATAATTGTTCAAAGCTCACTTCCCCTTGCTTGCTGAGACCTTCGGCCCAGTCAATAAATACCCAATCGCCAGCTAAACCTTTCATCAAACCATCGCTATTTCTTCTATTCAAACAAAACTGCATCAGACTTTTCATACGTGGATAGATGCCTGCTATAAATTCCTTATCACCGGTATAACGGTAATAATCTGCGATACTCAAAAACCAATAGAAGGTATAATCCATAATGGTGTTGATATGGCTGATTGTAGGCTCTTTACCCCGTAAGGCTAAAATCGTTCTCTTGACGGCTTCGGAATCAAAACCCAAATAGTAATTCATGGCATACGATTGATAGGCGTCACCGCTCCAGATCCATCGATCACGTTTGATACCATCAATAAAAAACTCACGTGTGGTTAGTTCCATGGTATATTTGGCAACATCCCATATCTTGTTTAATTCATTATCGGAACTACGAAAGAACCCGCGATCAGCCACTGGTAAGTATTCATATTCCATGGATATTTGATCAAACTTTACTGATCCTTCGGGTTCTAAATAAACAAAGCGGAAAGCTTTGGATAGATCAAGAGTACTATCCTGTGGCTGTTGATTATGTATCTCAAGAAGATCAATGGTCTCGCTGGTTTTCGTCGAAAGTGCTTCCTCTCGGGATTCGCCATAATAGATGTTCAATCGGCCTGTGCCCACCAGTTTATGCAGGGTGAGAAAACCAAATGTATTCTTTCCAAAATCGACCAAGATACCTTGACCGTGTTTTTCTTGCGAAAGTGCTTGCTGTGGCTTAACGGGCAATTTAAACGTGGATGGTCGAACTGTTGGTCCGTTAAAGTTCCATTTACCGGCCTTCACATAGCTTGTTCCAGATTGATCAGACGCTTTACCTGTCTCATCAATCCATTCCTTATCTTCATAGGTTGCGTTCCAATCGCTATCTGTCGTTACGTTTTTTCCTGCAACATACAGTGCGGGAACATTCCCCTGATTGTAAACTTTAATATTAATTTTTTGCTTTCCTTTTTGAAGCATCACTTTAGTAGGTGCACCGGGAAGCATTTTTCCATTGATCTTGACATTATATTTACCTTCGGCATAAATACTGATTTCTTCATCAGCAGGCAAATCAAATTCTTTACTGAACTCGACAAGAACATAGTGACTATCCATCTTCCAAAACGGAGGAAAGAAGGTTCCTCTGTCCGTACGACGATTTTGCATGTTGTTGCTCAACCACACTTCATAATCTCCAGGATACCAGATCCAGGTACTTACCTGTTGTGCAAATGCTGTCGTTGTTGCAATTAAACAACCTATAATTAAAATAATTTTATTCATATTCGAATCATTGTTAATCAATTCACTAACACCAAAACCAACGTTAACTTCGGCGGTATATGTGTTTTTCACTAGTAAAACACGCGCTATATTTTTTTCAATTGCTCACTAAAATACACGGTGAGACACAACTTAGGCTTTTGCCGGTTTATATCCTTTCAGTGCAAACCATAGAATTACGAGATAACAGACCAAAGGTACACTATAACCAATCTGCGTATTATCATGCAGCGCATCAATAATATTTCCGGTCACAAAGGGAAATACGGCTCCACCAACAATTGACATAATCAACCAGGAAGAGGCTTGTTTCGTCTCGTTTCCGAGTCCAGCAATACCCAAAGAAAAAATTGTAGGAAACATAATTGACATAAAGAAACCAAGTCCACCTAGCGCATACAAGATGACCATACCTGTACCCGAAATGGCTACAGTTGCCAATATAGCGCAACAAACAGCATAAATAGCCAATAAACGCTGCGCGGTCGTATAACGCAACAACAGGGTACCGACGAAACGTCCGCCCATAAAGAGCAAACCATATACACCTAGGAAATATCCCGCAGTTTTCTCATCGACACCTGCTCCCTGCTGTGCCATACGAATAAAAAAACTGGTTACACAAACCTGTGCTCCAACATAGAAAAACTGCGCGATCACAGAAAAACTCAAATGCTTGTGTCGAAGTACAGCAAATAAGCCAGTCTTTTTCTCTTTATCTCCTTCGGCTTTCTCACCTTGTATTTCAGGCAGTTTTATAAATAAAAAGATGAGCGCTACAACAACTAGGATTAATCCTAATATCAAATAAGGCATTTTTACGGAAGACGCTTCATGGAGCAGATACGCTAACCGATTGCTCTCTGTCATAGCCGCCAGTTCCGTTTCTGAATAGCTCGTACCCGACAAAATAAAGGTCGTACCTATCACTGGTGCCACCACTGCTGCCAACCCATTAAAAGAGGCCGCCAAATTAAGGCGGTGGGTTGCCGCTTCGGGCTTGCCCAAAACTGCAGCATAGGGATTAGCCGCTGTTTCTAATAAAGCTAGTCCACAACCAATAATAAATAAAGCCAGTAAAAAGAGCTCATACATCCGGTGATCTGCCGCAGGGAGAAATAAAAATGCGCCGACGGAAAAAGTCAGCAGCCCGAGAATAATAGACAACTTATATCCCCACCTGCGTAATATATAACCTGCGGGTAGAGCCATAATGAAGTAAGCGAAGAATACGGATGTATCAACCAGTGCCGATTGGCTGTTATTCAACTGACAGGCTTTTTTCAAATGCGGGATCAGCACACCATTTAAATTATGGGCCATACCCCATAAAAAAAACAGGCTGACAATCAGAATAAACGGAAGGAGATAGCCCTTACTAGACGATGCCTCTGTTAGCTTGATTGATGATTTTGTACCAATTTCCATGTGATGATAGGTTAAATTGAAACTTCCTTGCGTTTTGCTAGCAGGATATGCTCTGCGACCAACACCACTTCACCATGTTGATTGATAATTTCAACATGCTCCACTACAGTACCGAATTCAGGCTTTTTTGCATCGGATTTTTCACAAATAGTCACCTCAGCGTGGATGGTATCGCCAATAAACACAGGCTTGACAAAACGAAGGCGATCGTAGCCTTTGGAAAATGCTTCCGGATTAATAACTGATGCCGTCAGTCCGATACCAATCGCAAAGATCATTGTTCCGTGCGCGATGCGCTGTCCAAAAGGTTGGGTCTTGCACCATTCCGCATCGAGATGATGTGGAAAAAAGTCGCCTGTATGTCCAGCATGAACAACAAAATCTGTTTCGGTAATCGTACGGCCCAATGTCGTCCGTTTGTCGTTTAATATATAGTCTTCAAAAAAAATCGATTCAAAATGCATATTTCTTATTTTATGTTTATAACCTCTAGTTCCTACTCGCTGATCTCCAATTTTTATTTTCTAGTCTCTACGATAGGTACACCGCCCTGAGCACTGCTTTTATAAGCAGCCTCCACGACGGCCATGGTCTCGATAACATCCTCCACCGCCGCCGGTAACACAGCAATTTCGCCCAGTTTAAAGCGCATCAAGCTACCCATGCTACCGATAAAGGCATCGGGGAACCAAGTCCCTTCGATCGGGAATTGTACCCACTGCGGCTTATTACCGTCGGTCGGTTTGATGCAATATTCAAATACATCGGGCACGCCGTGCGGATAATCCATCAATAAGCCCATCGTCGCTTTGATCGCTCCTTTAGTCCCTTCCCATTTGATGTAACTTTCTTCGTTGTGCGGTCCAAATTCATGGTCGTGATTGGTATTAACCACCGCGTGCATAGTATCCCCATAATCAAATAACAAGGTTGTCCGGCTCGAAGATAGCTCTTTGGCTGGATGCTTCAAGGTCTTGGCATAAACCGATGCCGGTGTACCCCAAAAAGAACGGATCAGGTCTATATAATGCACGCTATGGTACAGTATTTCCAAACGCGGATGCACCATCACGTGTGGAAAAAGCTGCCAAGGGGTATGCACGGCTACGCGCACCTCCATATCGTAGAGTTCGCCGATGTAGCCCTGATCGATCAGCCAACGAGCCGCATTGACAAAAGGCGCCTGACGCAACTGACAGTTGATCGCAGCCACCAAACCCTTGCGCTGGCAGACCTCCAAGATTGCCTGGCTATCGGCATAGTAATCGCCCATCGGCTTTTGGATCAATACCGCTGCTCCATCGGGCAAAGTCTCTAAGGTTTCGATATAGATATCCGGCATAGTCGTCATATCATACACCGCATTTTCGGGTGCTTGCGCGACGGCATCCGCCACCGTATCGTACACATTCGGAATACCGAAATCCTGTGCCAATGCTTCTGCTTTCGCCCTTGTACGATTGACAATACCATGCACATGAAAGCCGGCCTTACGATAAGCCGGGAGATGTGCATCTTTCACTATACCGCCTGCGCCTATTATAATAATGGGCAAAGACGTTTGGGGTAATATGGTTTTATATTGAATATCTATCCTATCCATGTATTTAGTTTTTTCTGTGCTTTAGTCAATAATGAAAGACTACTCTCCTCGGAATTAATCGCTGCTATGACGGTCTCATCAATGATATGTGCAATCTGCGGCCAGTTGGCCAAGCGCGGTAATGTACGTGCAGTATCATGCAATTCAGCCAATTTATTATAAAAGGGTATCATCTGATTGATTTCGGAATCATACCAGGTGGAGTAACGACAGCCAACGCCACCTTCGAGGGTGAGATTTTTATCTGACTGGCGGCCTACGGCAAAGCGGATAAAATCATAAGCCAACTGCTTATGACGGCTACCTTCTGGGATTGCATACAACCAATACACATTTAATGAAGGAGACATTCCCCCTTCTGCTGAAGGAATGGCTGCTACATCTACCTTACCTTGCACTGCCGACGCCGCATCAATTTGTGCCCAGGATGCAAATCCAAACCAATTGACCATCATGGCTACTTCTCCCCGCGCAAAGGCGGCACCGGCCTGCACGGATTCATAATTGGCCGATTCGGGGTGCAATCCCCTACTCTCTTTAAATAACCCTCTATAAAAATCCAATGCTTCTACAGCCAATGGCTGATCCAGCTTAACAGGTATCTCTCCTTGCTGCAAATCGCCTCCACGGGACCAAAGTTGAATACAGAAATCGAATACTGCATTGTGTCCATCCGGATAACCGGCAAACACAGTTCCGTACAGGTTATCTTCCGGACGGGTAAAAAATGTGGCAACGGTTAAAAAATCAGTCCAGGTTGTTGGAACAGCCAAAGGCTTTCCGTAAAGCGCGTGAAAACGGCTCTGCTCCTGTGGGTCATCGAACAGATCTTTCCGGAAGACCATGCATTCAGGACCATCATGAAAAGGCAAACCAAACACCTGTCCATCAAAACGTTGTAAAGCCTGTAAACTTTCGGACCATGCACACCCCACTTCTTCGGGTGGATATTGATCAAGCATAAGATCGAGATTAGCTAAACCTTTCGTTTCGTAAGCACGTGCGATCCAATCGGTATTGATATGGACAATATCCCAGTCACCATTATAAAGGCCTTGGTTCTCAAAGAAGGCTGCTGTCAATTCCTCTAAATCTAATGGAACAAACTCTATCTCCATATCCGATGGATATAGCTCCTGATAAGCCGCCCAACATTTCTCCATGGCACGCTCAAAGGGGTCGAATTTCCGGACAGCAAAACGTAACTTATCCATACAGTTCCTCCAGTATTTTAGCGGTGTGCTCACCTAATTTGGGCGAACCTTTTGTCGCAGTCAAACGCTCGCCATCGATACGAATCGGACAACGGGTGGTCTCATAATGGAAGCCGTCGCCCATCGTTACTTCCTGTAGCATGTCTAGCACTTTAAAAGCATCGTGCTCGGTCAAACGGCGCCAATCCAATACATCGGCACACCAGATGTCTGCTGCTTCCAGTATTGCTAACCAATGCGCCGTAGATGCTGTTGCCAAGTGTTCCGTTAATATCGCTTTAATGGTATCTCTTTCGCGGAAAGCCTGTTCACCGTCCGCGAAGCCTTCCAGCGCTGTGCAATCTAATAATTTGGTAAGAAAAGGAATAGAGCCCATAGCAAGTGCCAGAAAACCATCTTGGGTACGATAAACGCCATATGGCGCAGCCAAATATGCATGTGCATTGCTCACCTCGCTACGTTGGGGTAACAATTTACCATCACGAAAATAGGTTGTGACAGCCTCAAATTGTATATCTACAGCAGAATCCAACATGCTAACATGCACGTGTGCCCCCATTTGGTGTATCGCACGACGATACAGGCAAGCCAAGACGGCACTACATAGATTCGAGCCGGCAAACATGTCCACAATGGAAAGTCCCATGGCCACTGGACCATTATTTGCGTCGCCGCTCAACCAGGTCATTCCGGTAAGTGATTGCAATAATAAATCCTGTCCAGGTCGTTTCACCCAAGGTCCTTCTTTTCCATACCCTGAAATTTCTCCATAGATCACCGTCGGATTGATCTCTCGGACACCTGCATAATCAAAGCCCAAACGTTCCATGACACCTGGACGAAAATTGTGCAGCACCACATCTGCCCGCGCGATTAAATCACGTATGATCTGTTTGTGGGATTCACTTTTTAAGTCCAACACCAGACTTTCTTTATTCCGATTAATGGCATGAAACACCGTTGAAGTACCATTGAGTATGGTATCCGAGGTATATAATTGCCTGCAAATATCACCCGTCTCTGGTTTTTCTATTTTTATCACCCGCGCACCTAAGTCGGCTAGCCGTAAACTTGCTAATGGGCCGGATAAAAATTGACTAAAGTCGACTACGGTATAGCCTGCTAATGGTAACATATTAATTTTCTAAATAATCGTGAACAATTGATGCGGTATGCTGGCCCACTTTTGGTGCAGGTTTGTCCGCATATAAACGCTTTCCATCAATCTGGTAAACACTACGGGTGGTGGTTAGCGCGGTACCGTCTTGTAAACTGACTTCCTGCAACATCCCTGTCTCCTTAAAACCTTGCTCCTCAAAAAAACGATGGTAATCGTTGACTGCACCACACCAGATCCCTTCCGATTCCAAACGGGATACCCATTCGCTAGTGGTCTTCTGGCACAATACTGTAGCAAAGGCCTCCAATATTTCATCACGTCGCGAAAACCAGGTTGAAGCATCTTGATAAGGCTCACTAGACAGACCTATTGTTTCTGCAATATGTCCCACATTGCCCATAGCCAAAGCTAGATAACCATCTAGTGTCTTATAAAGTCCATAGGGTGCACTTAAATAAGCATGGCCTGCGCCTCGAACAGCCGAGCGCTGTGGCAACTTACGTCCATCATTGACATGTGTGGTCAGCATTTCAAACTGCATATCCAACACAGATTCAAGCAAACTGACTTCAACAAGAGCGCCCTGTTGGGTACGGGCACGTTTCAACAATGCCGCCAATATACCTTGTGTCAGATGTGTCGCGCAATACATATCGACCACAGCCAATCCAAAAGGTACTGGTCCATCCTGCGCACAGCCTGATAGCCAAGAAAGTCCCGACAGCGACTGCACCAGCAAATCCTGACCCGGTTTTTTGGACCATGGCCCTTCATTACCGTAGCCCGTTACTGTGGCATAGATCATCTTTGGATTGATTTTCCGTACGCTCTCATAATCCAAACCGATCTTTTCCATCACCCCCGGACGGAAGTTATGTGTCATTACATCCGCCTGACGGATTAATTTCTTAATATTTTCCAGATCATTTTCGTCTTTCAAATTGGCCGCATACGATTCTTTATTTCTATTAATGGTATGAAACACCAGGCTGCTCTCATCTACAAAAATATTTTTAATCGCAATCTGTCGTCCGCCTTCTCCGGCGCCAGGACGCTCGATTTTGACAACTCGGGCACCGAGATCAGCCAACCGCAGGCCAGCGGTTGGCCCGGCCATAAATTGTGAAAACTCGAGAACTAAAAGTCCTTCCAGTGGTTTATTATCCATTGTCTTCTTTGTCCACTAATGATTCCCGATACATCTTGTTCATCTTTTCTAATACGGCAACTTCATCCCCGCCCTGTCTGAGATAGTCAACTACAATATCACCGGCGTGATCCTGAAAATACAGATGACCATCATAACGCGGGCGCAGATAGGCACGCTCCAATGTAGGCAGGGTATTTTTAAAATAGCCGTCCGTATAGGCGTTGACTTGCTCATTTTCCCAAGCACCTAAATGTCCCGGTTGACCACCATTTTCGACATATAATGTTGCCTGAATTTCTGGTGACGCAACAAATTGGGCGTAATCCATACCCACAGCAATATGTTTGCTCTGAGAGGATACTGCTAATCCCGCACCACCCAGTGTGCTAATCATTGGAGTACCGTTTAACGACACTAAATCATGAAAATGCAATACTTTACGGGCATACCCAGTTCGCGCATAATTGGAATAACCATACGCAAATGGACAATAGGCAATTTCATCCCGCTGCGTCATTTCTTCGAACACTTTGAAGGGATTTTTCTCATAAAATCCAGCATCCAATTCATCCGCAAGTGATTTAAATAATTTTAAGACCTGTACCCCGACGGCTTCGCTGATTACTTTTTCGTCGTTTTGGCAAGGTTCTTCACCCAAAGAACAACAAAGACCATAAAAGTTCATCAAAGAATCAATCGGCAACAGTGAAAATCCAACCCGTCCTGCTTTAGCTAAGGCCAAGACTTCTTCGAAGGTACGCGGGAGCGGCACACGTAGCGAACGTAAAATATCTGGGCGACTTGCAGCCACTGGTGTCGCCGCATCTGTAGCCAAGGCCCATTGCTTGCCTAGAAAGTTGTAGCTTTCATAAGACTTCCCAACACTATTCGCCTGTTGACCGGCCAAAAACTCCATGGACAGATAATCATCAAATGGAGCCAGCATCCCCTTAGAAGCGGCATGTCCCGTCCACGGATGATCGATCACCAACAGGTCATATTCCTTGGCTAAATCCGTTACCGACTTATCAGCGAATTCCTGCAAAGTACGTTTTGTCCAAACAATCTCTACTTCCGGATGTAATTCTTCATAACGTTGTGCCGTTGCAACCATTGGCACAAAACCTCGCGAATGCCCCCAGGTAATCCCCTTTAACCGGATTTTCTCTGTCATTGTATTTATGTATTATTTTATGTAGTCTTGTTGAGATCCTTATCAACCATTTGATTACCAAACATCAAGTTATTCCAATCTCCAAAAACAGTAAAACATAACATTGTAGTTGTAGCTATTTTTATCCTATTCTTCTTGATGATCCAGGCAAGATAATATAGCATAAGCAGCGCAATACTGTAATCTAATGTTGGAATTAAATATGTTTATAATCTTTTTCCCTTCTAATGCTTCTTCGCAATGAAAAAAGCGGTTTATAATATTCAAATATAAATACAATATTCGAATATAAAAATTTAACCTGTTTTTTTGGATCGCTAAAAACGCCTCTTCAAATACTTTTTTTATCTTTATCCCAATCATTTGTTAGCAAAATATTTTATGACATTAAATAGCTCCGATAAATATAAAGCGCCAGCACTCGAAAAGGGATTGCAGATCCTGGAATTTTTGGCCTTGCAACCAACGGCGCAATCACAATCCGAGATCGCCCTTGGCTTAAATCGAAGTCCCAATGAGATCTATCGGATGCTTGCATCGCTGGAGTCCAATGGCTATATTCATCGTGATCAGATTTCATCCAAATATTCGCTTTCCCTGAAGTTATACTATCTATCGCATCGCCACTCTTTTGTAGAGAAATTACGGGCCACCTCATTATTGCCAATGCAAGAGAGCTCCAATGAAATTAAGGATCCATGTCATCTCTGTGTGATCTACGATAACCAAGTCATGGTAATTTCCTACGCCAAAGGATCATCCCCCATCAGCATCGTAGTTGAAGAAGGAAAGCTGTACAATACTTCACAAACGGCTTCTGGCAAGCTTCTTTTAAGTTTTTCAGATGCTGAAAAAAGAAAATCCATTTTAGGAGCTGATCCCTATTACAAAAGCTTGAAGAAAACAGAGCGTCAACAGTTTGACAGCGATTTGGAAGATATTAGAATGAAAGGATTTTATGAGATGCCCAGTGCTTACGCAGAGGGCATCATCGATATTTCCGTCCCTATAGGAACCAACGAAACAGGTATAATCGCCTGCCTCACTGTTTCAAAACTCATCCGACGTCAAACTGAGCATACTGTATCCACGGAGGACATTGTAACAAGCCTAGAAAAATGCCGATCACAAATTGAATCCAATCTCGGATTAAGGTGAAAAAGTCATTTCAACACCGTGTACAACAATAGCATTACGACAAATAAAATTGTCCAAGCGATCTTAACCCGGTTACTTGGCTTGTCCATCTTGATATCGACCATATGCTGATGTGCTAATTCGTAAGCTGATTTTGGAAGGAGCAACGATACACCAATTCCAATAAGCAGCAATAGAACAAACAAACTGAATGAAAGCATCAAGTAATGCGGCCAAAAAGTATAGACATCTTTAGGAAATATCCAAAGATAACATATTCCTGTGCCCAAACTTAGTAGCGCTCCTAAGGTTAAAATGGTATTAATAGCTGCTCGATTAGTCCGTTTCCATAACACAGCCATCAGGAAAGCGACCGCTAAAGGGGGCGCGATAAATCCAAGGATAGATTGGAACACATCAAAAAGATTAAGTCCTTTAATTTGATCGATCGCCAGTGCGACGAAAACCGAAGTTAAACAGCCCACAATCACCGTATATCGGCCTATCTGCGTAATCTGCTGATTGTTTGCTTTTGGTCGAATATACTTGAGGTAAATGTCCATGGTGAACACCGTACTCAAGGCATTAAGCGACGAACCAATGGTGCCCACCAAGACAGCAATTAACACCACGATTACCAATCCATTCAGGCCTGTAGGAAACAGGTTAGTCACCATCGTCATATAAGCAAGAGATGGGTCTTTAAGTCCCGGAAATAAAACCGAACAGATGATACCGGTGAGGATAAACAACGGCAAAGAAAGTATCTTGAGCCAAGCGATAAAGTTAATTCCTAGTTGCCCCTGTTCGAGATTCTTGGCTCCCAAAACTGATTGTACCATGGCTTGATCCGTACAGAAAAAAGCGATCGCTGCCACTGGATATCCTAAGGCGATAGCGTACCAGGGGTAATCTGGATCACTCGCAGGTCTGATCAATGACCAATAGCTAGTCGGAGTCTGCTGTGCCAAAGCACTTAACCCTCCGATTTTGGACAATCCCAGAAAAGTTAAAAAGGCCGACACGGCGATCAGCAAGATCATCTGAAAGATATTGATTTTAGCAACTGTCTTTAATCCACCCGTATACGCAAACAGACCAGCTAGGGAGACTAAAACAGTAACCGATTGCCACATTGGAATACCTAAAATCTGCCGCACTAAAAATCCGCCAGCAAATAGTCCCAACGACAACCATGAAATAAGCATTTTTACCAATGAATACCAAGCCAGAATAGTCTGCGTATTTGGACCGAACCGCTTGCCCATAAACTCGGGTAAGGTACGTACTCCAGTAGCAATATAGCGGGGTGCGAACACCACCGCTAACAAAAATAAATAGATAAAAGCATACCAATCAAAATTGACTGCGACGATACCTGTTGTATAACCTACTGTAGCGAATGCGAGCAGCATGGATGGTCCGACGTTAGTCGCCCACATATTGAAGCCAATACTGTACCAGCTTAAGGATTTGCTGGCTAGGAAGTGTTCTGCCCCTTCTACCTTTTTACGGGATGACAAGAGGCCGATTGTCAGTAATGCTAACAAATAGGCTACGACGATGCAATAGTCGTAAATGGTTAACTTGTCTAAGATACTGTTCATCTTCCTAAGCTCAAGTCGACACCATATCTTTCCAGCAATTCCTTTGGACGGACAGGCTTTCCTGTTGTCAATGATTCATCCATAGCTTGCAATAAAGCTATTGTCCCGATACCTTCTTTCATATCTGGATAGGCTTCCTCTCCAGTACATATGGCTTTTGCAAAATGCTCTAGGTAATTTTGATACTCACCAGCGTGATGGCTTTTTCCTTCAAAACGGAAATAGTGTTTTAGTTTATGCTCCCAAGTCAACATGCGCTCTTCACCGGTTTTATCTGTGATCGCATAACGAAGGTCCATATAGTCAGCCTGGCTCGCCCCTTCTGTCCCTCTTAGAATACAGCTCATTTCGCTATCTCGTGTAACAGGCTGTACAGGACCCGTATACGCCCCGCTCACACGGGCGACCCGTCCATCTTCGGCTTTAAAAATAAAATGCATCGTATCAACATTTTGAAGCCCCCCTTTTTTCCCATTAGCACTCAACATGCCATAGCCCATCACCTCTTCAATATTGGGGAGGTACCAGCGGATGAAATCAACCGGATGGCTCAATCCTCCATAAAGCCATTTGAAAGAAGACTGCAAAGACCAAGGTTTATCCAAAAACCAGCGGTGATCAGCATGATAATAACCTTCGATCGTAATTAAGTCACCAATAAGTCCAGCGTCAAAATCTTCTCTTTGCTTTTTTACCGGTTCAAAAAAACGGGAACTCTGTCCGACAAAAACACGTTTATTTTTCTGAGTTGCGCGTTCCAATAAAGCGTTGGCATCGGCAAGATTATCGATAAAAGGTTTGGTACAGATGACGTGTTTGTCATGCGCCAATGCTAGCTCGATGTGCTTCGCATGTAGATGATCCGGAGTATATATGGCAATGGCTTCAATATTCTCGTCATCGAGCATGACCTGATAATCATTGGTATAAGCATGAAAGTCAAACTCTTTCATCCGCTTGCGCCCAAGCTCTTCATTCAGATCGCAAATCTTGACCAATTCGATGTGAGGGCTTTGCAATGCGGCTGACATCGTACTGCGCCCCTCACCTAATCCTAAAATTCCTAATTTTAACTGCTGTATATTTTCCATTTTACTGTTTATAAAAAATCCATGTTTCATTTTTTTGGGTTCCGGGAATACCTTCCTGATAGGAACTCATGAGTTTGTTCCACTCCACAACTCGTGGATTATCCTTGGTTGTCAACGGATCAATTGTTTTAAAATCCTGTCCTTTTGGAAAAGAAATATATAACATCAGCTGACGCCCATTGCGATAGACGAGCACTTCTTCAAATCCGGCGTTACAGAAACCTGCCGCAACCTCGGGCCATTCTTTAAATTGTGTTTTATGTGCGTTGTAATAGGCCTCCTGTCCTTTCTTATCATCGATCAATTGGGCGGTCAGTAGCACAAAATCGGTATCAATCTCTTTTTTACCAGCACAGCGGCTTCGGTCAAAGTCGTAGAACAGATCGGTAAACAACTTGTATTCAACCTCAGGATAATGAGCAATCCACGCACTCGCTAATTTTTTACCAATCTCATCACTCGTCATCACTAGCGTGTAATCGTTCCATCGATATATCTGTTCAGCACCCACTCCTTCTTTTGCCAAAAATCCTTTGATTGCTTGTGTTGTCAATTTCTGTTGCGGATCATAGATCTGGAAAAAAACAGGTTTGGTAAAAGGAATATAGGCATTGAAAGATGCATTTTTAGGAATTGATCGTTTTTCAGGCAACAAATAGGTATAACGCAGACCGATGCCTGCTTCGTCTTTGACCCAGGCATCCGCATCGGGACCATTTTTTATCCACTCAACACTCGGCCCATTGGCATTTTGCAATATTTTATTAGATGGGAACCAGTTGTTGCTGACACTCATATAGGCAGAACCCTCATCGGTATAGAGATAAAACCAATGCTCAGGAATATGCGCATAAGGTGACACATAGATGCTATCGATATAATTTTCCTGAATTTTTGTTCCGGGTTGTGCCGATAAGGTGTAAATACCAGCTACATCATACATGTATTTACCATAACGTGTGATCTTATTTTTTAAAACACGATTATTTCGCATGGCATTGACTGTAGGTGTCCAGCCCCAGCCCAAGCTGATTCCTGTGTACGGAAGATCGAGCAATTCATTGTTCGTAATAGCTACATTGCGGACAAATCCGGCGCCAATCCCCACCGTTCCCCAATCCTCATTTCCAATATCTTGGATTAGATTGTTACTGACGACAACACCATCGGTCAAGATACGCTCGTTGTTGGGCTGAAAAGGCAAATGTGCTTCCATTTGTTCGTCTGAGAACTGACCGAGCAATATTCCGGATCCGCCAATATCCTGAAATAGATTTCCATTTAAACTATCTTTTAAATTGCCGGCCCGATAGTCTATGCCTGTCGCAGCCAAATGAGCAAAACGGCAGGCAGAAATTTTCGTAAACGCGGTATGACTAAGTAGGACCGCAGCTTGCGGCCGACCCAACCAAGCCTGATTTTCCAGCCCAGCTTTATCAACAGTCCCCGGCTTAGCTAATTTATACGCATCCAAAAAATACATACCTGCCTGTAAAGCAACATGACCGTAATAATGAGGTCTTAACCAGGCACTATGCTGAAATTTCAACCCTTCGATATACACATGGCTAACAGGCGTCTCTAATGTACCTTGCATTGTCAGAATTGTCTCCAGGTAAGGAGCAACAACATCTAACTGGTCTAAATTTTCATCAGGCCTTTTGTAATAATATACTTTATGATTTTCTTCATCCAAAAACCATTCTCCCGGCTGATCCAAAAATTCAAGCGCATTCACCAAGCGAAATGCAGAGTTGCCGTGTTCTTTGGATAGCCATGGCTTTGGCCAAGGATGTTCGTTCTGGATTTTCCCTTCCGGTTCATGAAAAAATAGTGTGATACTATCTTTTGTAACAATCGTCTCACGAATACGAAGCTGTGCTATTGCCCACCATTGATGTATAAAAAATTCCATTCCAGCTTTATAGTGAAATTTTTCAGGAAATACGTTAGGAATAATAGCAGCCTGCTTCTTAAAATCCCAATTAATGATCCTTGGTAAATGAGCATCATCATGACTTTCTGCACGGATCGCCTTACGTGAGCCAACCCACAATTGGCGGAAAGAAAGGTATTTGCCACCGACCTGGGGGGCATTTGCCACCATAACATATTTGGCAATAGCAGGATCAAATCGCTTGTCATTTTTTACGGGCTGCCAACCTTCAATAGTAACTCCTCCGGACAATATAGCCTCTCTGCCCACTGATTTTATCCATGTGGGACTTTGGACAGTTCCACTATCTTCAGGTCGGATAAAAATTGTTTGGGAAGGCACATATTGTCCGTCTTGAATCCAGATTGTGATGCCATGATGCATACGCGGATCGTTTAATCGTCGCCATTCCCTAGCCTCACGCAGGGCATCCTCCAAACATGAAAATGGAGCTCCCCGTGTGCCATCCCGTTGTTCCTTCTTGCTTTGTTTACCCACATAGATCTCTCCTCCCTGAGCTGAGAATGCAGCTAGCGAAAAAAATATAAAGACCCATATGAGAATTGTCTGCTTCATCTGTAAATAATTTTAAAATATCATACTACTTCGTTTCACCTTGGCTTATGGCCTCAGAACAATGCTATCAATAGCCATTGTTCTGAAGAAATTCGCCGGGGTTGCTAATGGCGTCCATCTGTCCCTGTGGAATTGGCCGAAGGCCGTGTACACCATCCTTAAAATATTGTCCGACATCAGGATTGACCGCCATCAAATAAGACCGGTTCAATTTACCCAAGCGTTTCAGGTCATACCAACGTGTATACTCGCCGCACAGTTCACGAGCACGCTCATCAAGTATAAACTGGGCAGTGATATCTCCAGCAGTAATCTGCTTGGCCCCGACCCGGTCGCGTAGTACATTGATGTAGTTAGCGGCTGTTCCATTTGCACCGTTCAAGTGAAAGGAAGCTTCGGCAGCAATGAGATACACCTCTCCCAGACGCATAACAGTAGTATAAGCGTCGCTGGTAAAATTGTTAGCCTTGGGACTGATTAACGAACCTGAATTAAATTTTACCAAAGATGGATAGAAACTAATAAATGGGTTGTCCACCTGTCCAGGCTGCTGATTTATCCGTGTATATTTCATTTTCACTTTGTGGTCAGCACCGTATAGATCTTCTAGGTCTAGCCAAATATATTTTTTTTGAAATTGTATCTTTTTTTCTTCGGCATAACCAGTCTCTCCCTCACGGGCAACTTTAAGCGCTAGAGCTCCTTTCGGGAGATTAGTTCCGACAGCGACAGTATTTGCATCACGATCGAACTGCACAATAGCATCTCTGCTCCAATTGTAATCAGCATTGGAAAGCCACTGCGTCTGGAAAGAAATCGCATATCTTGGATCTAAGGTATTATCATCATTTTTAAATACATCAAGCAGGTATTTAGTCGGCATAAATGTTCCTCCGGACCACCGCCCAATTTCGGTTTGAAATCCAGCGGACTGTATCGCTCCAAATGTTGTCGGCGTACAATAGAACCGTTTAAAATCATTGTTGTGATCGTATACGTTGGTGGATCCATACTCCTGGGAATAAGGAATCTGGTAAAGTGCTTCGGTGTTTTTCTTATTATTTACCGCATTAAAATTGTCTAGAAAGGAGGCATATAGACGCACATTATAACTCGCTTGATTATCAATCAATTTTTTTGCCGTCTGCAATGCTTCCTCTAGATATTGATTGGTATTATATTCTTTTGTCTGCAAACAAACCTTGGCCAATAGACCCAATGCAGCTTTCTGACTTGGTCGCCCGGCTTCTGTCCGCCCTACAGGCAAGTGCTCTGCCGCAAATCTCAGATCGGGCAGGATACATTTTTCATAAATTTCCAACACAGGTGTACGTATAACGGCAGTATTGGCTGTAGTTGTCTCCGTGAGATTGAGCGGACAAGAACCAAACTGTTCGACCAGATGAAAATAATACAATGCTCTCAGAAAATAAGCTTGGGCAACTTTTTCCAGTTTTTCCTGCTCACTAGAAAAATCTTTGACCTGATCTACCCTACCGATGACGATGTTGCAGTAATTGATGGCATCATAAGCACCATTCCAGTAGTCTTTAGCCATGTCTATGGACATCGAGCCACCGGAAGCATATTTTAAATAATTTTGGTTGTTATTTGAATTGAGATCGGAAGTCCATAAATCTGTTCCTCCTTCGGTAACAAGTAAGAAATTTCTGCCATAGAAATAACGTGGCAGATCAAAATAGCAGCTATTAATCAGTTTATCGAAACCGGCCTTATTTTCAGCAACCTTATCCACGGTGACCCCGGATGGATTATATTCATCAAGACCACAGGAATTTAGAAAAAGGCCAGCACATAACAGTATATTAAAATAGTTGATTTTCATAACATATTGGCATTAAAAAGTAACATTCAATCCGACAACAAACTGCTTGGTCAAAGGAAAATTATCCGAACCGTTGGATTCGGGATCCTGATACTTTAACAAGTTGCTTTTCGTAAAGATGAACGGATTGTTAGCGGTTGCATAAAAACGGAAACGTTCCATGGAAAGCCGCTTAATAAATGATTTCGGCAAACTATAGCCCAAGGTGATATTTCGCACCTTAAAATAGGATCCATCCACGTATTTCAACGCATCAAACCCGATATAGCCACTGGTCGAGGAATGTAATCCTGGCCTTGGCAAATAAGCGCCTGGATTTTCTGGTGTCCAATAATCGATATCGTCGGGGCTATTTCCGACACCGGTTGTTGGATCATAACGTGTGATCAAATTATTGGACAGCATCTGTCCCCATCTTGCTGTTAAAAAGACCGAAAGGTCCCAGTTTTGATACTTGAAGTTATTCTGAAATCCACCGGTCCATTTCGGAACCGCAGATCCCAAAATACGTTTATCTTTCGCTCCATAGGCATGCTTACCATCTTCATTGACCGTACCATCGGTGGATAACTTGATATCACCGGGTTTGGAATTGAATAAGGCTGCCTGCTCCGCTTCACTTTCCTGCCAGATACCGAGGTATTGATAATCAAAAAACGTTCTGATCGGCTGATTTAGAAATAGGTTATTTGAAATCAGGTCTTTTCCCCCCGGTAGTGAGGTCACACGTTCTTTATTCGCCGCAAAAGTCAATGTTGAATTCCAGACAAAACGATCCCCCTGAATATTTTTTGTATTTAATGCGAGTTCAAAGCCCCTATTGTTTGTTGCACCAATATTCTGCCACATCTTGAAAGGGGCACCCCAGGAGCCGCCCAATGAAGCTGGCATATCCCTGAGAAAGAGCAGGTCCTTCGTTTCAGTATTATACCAATCAATGGTCAGGTTGGCTCGTTGGTTCAAAAATTGCGCATCGAGCCCAATATTGGTCGTATACGACTTCTCCCAGCCCAGGTCCCTATTCGCCAGTTGTTGATTCAGAATAAAGGCCGGGCCGAGCGTACTTTCACCAAAACCTACCGGCTTAGGTGCATTATATCCCCCTGCTTGCGTACCGTAAGCTCCTACACCACCAGAATTACCGGTGATACCATAACCAGCGCGTAGCTTTAACTCCGATATTTTGCTTTTCAATGGCGCAAAGAACTGCTCGTCACTCAGGCGCCAGGCAAAAGCTCCTGCTGGAAATACATCCCATTTGTTGCCTTCGGATAATCGAGACACACCATCCCAACGGCTGGAAATGGATAGCAAGTACCGTCCTTGATAGTTATAGTTGATCCGACCTACATAAGACATTGACTGTGAACCAATATAAGAAGAGCGGATTACAGACGTTGTGGCCGCACTCAGGTTGTGGAAAGAATAGGAGTCGAGGTCGAATCCCGATCCGCCCGCATAGGCCTGCTCTGCTTGGTTTTTTGACCATGATGTGACTCCAGTCAGCGCAAAATGATGATCTTCACGTAGGTTAAATTCATAATTCAGTATATTTTCCCAACGGTAGTTGTAATTTCTGTCATTGATGATAACGGCTGCAGGCAATTTGAAGCCAGCCTCCGGATTTGCAATTGACTGCGAGCCAAAATATCTTCCCGTCCGTTGAGAGCCAATCGTCGCACCAAAAATTGAACGGAAGGAAAATCCTTTGACCGGCGTAAAATCAAGATAGGCATTGCCCGCAAAATAATTATTCAGGATATTATTTTTATACTGATCCTTGATCTGATCGGATAAAGGGTTGGTGACTCCGTCCACTGGAATATGATTGATATTACCGTCGGCATCAAAAGCATCACCTAAAGGCAAAAAGGTCAAACTGTTACCGAATACATTTTGTGCAGCCTGATTATTATCTTTATAGGTATACTGTAAATTCGTACCTACTTTAAATAGGTTAGAAAGTTTATGATCAATATTGGCTCTTACAGCATATTTTTTACTATTATCATTTTTTATAAGTCCTTCTTCATCGTTATAGTTGAGGGACAAAAAAGCTTTTGTTTTTTCATTCCCCCCGTTCACTGAAAAGCTATAGTTCTGCTGGATTCCGTCTTTTAAGACCAGGTCCACCCAGTCTACCCATTTGCCATTTTCATAAGCCTCCAGCTGTGCAGGATTTTTAAAAATATTATTGGCAAATTCCGGATAGTTACCATGCTCACCCCGATAGGCTTCCCTTTTCAGTTTCATATAATCGTCTCCCAACAATCCATGGGGATATTTGGGGAATCCATTATACCCAAAATAGGAATCAAAATTTACGATCGCTTTACCGGATTTACCCTGTTTTGTTGTAATGATAATTACACCATTTGACCCTGCAGAACCATAGATTGCCGTCGATGAGGCATCTTTCAGAATGTCTATGGATTCGATATCACTGGGATTTAAACTCGTAAAATCCCCTGGAATACCATCTATAATATAGAGCGGATTATTATCACCACTGAAAGACCTGTTGCCCCTTAAGCTCGCACCGACATTGGCACCAGCACGTCCGGATGATTTGGTGATATCCAGACCGGAGACTTTTCCCTGAAGGGCATCCATCACATTGGCTGTTGGCGTCATCATAATCTCTTCGGATTTAACGGAAGCTACGGCGCCGGTTAGATCCCGACGTTTGGCCGTTCCATAACCGATGACCACGACTTCTTCTAGTGCTTGATCATCTTTTCTTAATACAACATTGGCACTATTCCCAACTCTTACTGTTAATAAACTTTCCGAATAGCCCACCGAAGTGATTTTGATGGTGCCAGAGTCTCCAGTTATTTTAAGTGTAAATTCTCCCCTCGCGTTGGAAGAGGTAGACTGCGTCGAGTTGACCAAGGCTATAGTAGCACCTACAATAGGATTTCCCTGCTCATCTGTAACTCTACCTTTAATTTCATTTCCTTGATTTACCGTGACTTTATGAAGCGTATTGGCATGTAACGCAGCATTGGAAATCGATGGACTTCCGAGTATGAAACAGCTGCAAAAGAGCATCAATATCGGATACTTTGAACTAGCAGCAGCAGCTCCTAAGGTCATTTTTCCGATATTAATCTTGTTTTTATTCATAATTGAGTTATTAGATTTAATTTGTTTAAATGGTTATTATTTTATGTTTGTTTAGCTGTCTATCCTTTAAGAGTATCTAGCTATACTTAGATTGTAATTTGTTGATCCCCCAAAACCGAACGGATAATTATGGTGCAAGGCGTATCCGCTATTTTTTGAATAATTCCTAATGCTTTTCCTTTAAATGTTTTCCTGTTGGGACGATGCAGCCCTCTTAGATCGGCTTGAAACCCATTGTCAGTCCCGAGTACTTTTGCATCTCCCTTTACAATGAACTCAATTTCTTGATCATTGTGCAACACGGACTGTCCTGCTTGGTCCACCAATTCCGCAGTCACAAAATAAAGGTCTCGGGATTCCCCTGTGGCATATTTTTCATGTTCTAAGGAGACTTTTACCCGCTTAGCTTCTCCCGCTGTACGCATACTTGCTTCCTGAACAATCTTACCATCTCGCTTTTTAACAACTTTCAGTTCCCCCTTTTCAAAAGGCACCTTCCAGCTGGCGTGCAGACGATCTGCTGTTTTGGCTGAAGTTCCCAGACTTTTGCCGTTCAGGAACAACTCGACATCGTCAGCTTTATTATAATAAGCCCATACGTCCACAGTATCACCTGTTTTCCAGTTCCAATGCGGTAAAAGATGAAGGACATCCTGGTTTGTCCATTCAGACTGATACATGTAGTACACATCTTTGGGAATACCGGCAAGATCGACAATACCATAATAAGAGCTCCTTGCAGGATAAGGGTAAGGAACAGGTTCGCCAAGATAATCAAAACCGGTCCAGACAAATGTTCCAGCCAAAAAAGGACGATTCTTGACCGCTAGCCAAGCTTTCTCATGGCTTGTACCCCAATAGGCAGCAACATTATCATAGGCCGAAACTGTAAAATCGGGATTACCGTTAACGACATATTTGTCCTTTGATGATGCTGGCCAGAACTGAATCGTATCTTGCAATTTGTCATACACCCCTCTAGTTTGTAAGGCAGAAACAGTTTCTGATGCCAACAGCGGTATATTTTTGAATTCTACAGGTAATTTATCATAATCTTCATGTTTGTAATTGAAGCCCAGTACATCCAAAGCCTCTGCCTGTGCGATAAAGTTCTTGACATAATTATTTTCGGTCAAGGCAGCAGTAACGGGGCGTGTGGGATCCAAGGATTTTACTAATTTCGCCATCTCTTGCGTTAAGGCAATACCCGTGGAATCAAATTGTTCTCGGATTTCATTTCCGATGCTCCATAGGATAACCGAAGCATGATTACGATCTCGACGCACCCATGCTTCAATATCCTTGAGATGTTCCGTAGGAAAGCCAATGTGGTAGTCGAACTTGTTTTTTCGCTTTTTCCACATGTCAAATGCTTCATTATAAACCAAAATTCCCATTTCGTCGCAGAGATCGAGTAACTCTTCTGCGGGTGGATTGTGTGCGGTTCGAATGGCATTTGTACCCATTTCTTTCATCATGACAAGCTGTCTTTTCGCAGCAGACTTATTAAAAGCGGCTCCTAAAGCACCCAAATCATGATGCATACATACTCCTAAAATTTTCAAGGCCTCGCCGTTTAAGTAGAAGCCAGTTTTCGCATCAAAGCGAATTGTCCGGAATCCGATTCTCTTTTCAATTTGATCTTCGACTGTATTATTTTTAGTTAAAAGAGTGAGTTGCACACGATATAAATTTGGCGACGCTAGGCTCCACAATTGTGGCTTTTCCACTTGAAGCGATGCATCAATATATCCATCTTTCTCAACCCCTGTCTTTTTTAGCAGTATATTTCCTTTGGGATCCCATACTGTAATTTGATATTTATTCCCTGCAACGCCTTTAGGTCGCGCCAACTTATTCAATTTAGAACGTACTTTAAGCTGCCCCAATACACCCTGTATTTCCGGCGTAGTGATAAAAGTTTCTTGTTCGTCGAGGTGTACTTCGCTGCTTTTTATGAGATAAACATCACGGTAGATTCCGGAGCCTGAATACCACCGGGAGTTTGGCTGTTTACTATTGTCCACACGAATAGCAATGCGATTGGGTTGATTTCCAAATTTAATATGCGGAGTCAGGTCCAGTGTAAAAGAGAGGTAACCATTGGGCTTTTTCCCAAAATAAACACCATTAATCCATATTTCTGCATAACGGTAAACTCCGCCAAAGTACAACTGTATATTTTTACCCTGATCTGCGGTCGGCAACTTAAACTCCTTACTATACCAGCCAATTCCGCCAGGCAATGCTCCCCCTGCATTACCTGCTGGGTAACTAGCATCAAAATCAGCTTTGATACTCCAATCATGAGGCAATTCAACCGATTCCCAAGCTTGGGTATCTCCGTCGTTCAAGCGATAGCCCAGCTGATCCTGCAACGTAAAATTCCAATTGTCATTAAAGCTGATTTTTGAACGTCCTTGTCCGTATACAAGCTGAAGTTGAAATAAAAAGAGAATAGAAATAAAATAATATAAATTCATAAGTAAATGGTTATTTATAAGCACTGCTTTCATTGCAGTCAATGATGGCTTCGTGCTTGCGTCTTTATTCGTTAGTCTATATTGAGGTATTTAAACTTCCTTCGGGTTTATCCATTAGGAATAGTTTTTTGAAAAGTGACCTAGGCCTGAGGGGCTATTCTTGCTCATGGCTTAAGTCTTTAAAACGCACCGTACTTCTACCTAAATCTTTCGAAGTTGCCAAGGCGATACCGCGGTTACCTTTGCCGTCCACTGCACAATAAAAATGATAAACAACACCCTCCGCTTTCAATACAAATGATTTGTGCGCATATTGCTGATCAAAACTTTCACTTGATTCAATCAGATTTGCACCATCCCAATCTGTCCAGTGGATTAGATCCTTGGATGCCGCAAATCGATTGAATGCCCCTTTACGGTCTTTCCAGAAAGCGCCAAAATAAAACATGACCCAAGTATTTTGGATCCGCTGAATCATAGGGTCTCCCGTAATTCCTACCGGATGGTGAACCACAGGGTTCGGCTGGAACCTCTTCCAGTTTTCCATATCATCTGACACAGCCATACCAATACGTTCATACCATCGCGTTGCTTTATTATTGGGTAATGAATCGCCTACGGCATTGTAATACATGACGAAGCGATGGCCCGTCTGTTTATCAGGATCTTCAATCACATAGCTTTTGAATAGCTTATGCCGATTTTCCCACCAGGAAACATCCGGATCCGTACTGGTCAACACGGGCTTAGACAACCGTTGCCATTCCACAGGTTGTGTTGCTTTTTTAGTTGTATAAGCCATTCCAATCGCCAGCGGCTCAGGTTCGTAACCAGCTGTGGAACCACCGAAATAGGACATCCAGTATTTTCCAGCGTAGCTGTTGAGCTTATACTTCCCGCCCCATTTTGTATCCACCAAGGCATTATATCCTGCTCGCTGCTTAGCATCCCAGCTGCCATCTGGTGCCACGGAGAGTTGTTTCCCCAAGGTCTTCCAGTTCAAAAGATCCGAGCTCTGCGCCAGCCAGGTCTCATAACCACTTCCATCAAACACAATATAGGTCATATACCAATATTTCCCCTCCTTATAAATGGTCGGACAATCCATCAATTCGCCTTTATGCGCAGGTACTAAAACAAGTCCATACTTATAGGGGGTCTTTACTTCTTCATAAATTTTTGTCATTTCCGCACTGGAAACTGCCGGAGTCTGAGCCTTTAATTTAGGACCGGCCAAAGCAATGGATAGCAATAGCATTAATCTTTTCATCTGTCTACTCTTTTTCTTCGTTAGTACAATCTGAACTATTTACGTTGTTGTCTAATGGTATTTCAATGGGTTTATAATTGGCTAAAATAATCACGATATCAGCTTTCACTGAGTAATTGTATATTTTCCTGAGCCGAATTTGAATTCAACATGGTCTTCTTTTACATTGACAGTTTGGGCCTCCATGGCTCTTCCATTGACCTGATAAGTTCCCTTTGGCAAAACCAATGTACATTGGCTATTGACAGGTATCTCTACTTGATAATTTCCTTTAGATTGTTCTCGGTTAAAATAAATTTTTCCATATGGACTTCTAAAATTTATCTCACAGTCTTTCAGTGCATCCAGCATTTTGGGCTCGATTCGAAAGTGTTTAAATGCGGTCGATCCTGCATCTTGCTGTATTCCGCCCAAACCGGTATGAAACCACTCCATCAGGTGGCCAAGCATAAAATGATTATTGGAGACGTTTGGAAGACCCGCCCAAGACTCGGTCAGTGCCGTGGCACCTTTTCGCAGCTGATAACCATATCCGGGCCGGTCATCACGATGGTGCATGGCATAAATCAGATCATCACGGTTGTTGGAGTGTAACACCTTTAGCAGGTAACGATGACCGATATCTCCCGCCGTCAACGCCGTATCATTTTGGCAAACCGTTGTTGTTAGTTTTTCAAAAACTGCCTGTTGGGCCTCCTGAGGTACCAGTCCAACATACAGTGGCATGGCCAGCGCTGTCTGACTACCGGAGCCATAGCTATGTTCCTGAGGTCGATAAAATTGTTGATTGAAGGCACTGAAAACGGCCTGCTGTAACGTCTCAAATTTTTCGGCATCTTCTTTTTGTCCAAGTAGCATAGCGATGTCTACCATGAGTTTCAAGTCATAGTAATAGATTGCCGTAGCCGTAATCCCGGGAGTAGTCAGCTGGGAAACACCGGGACGCTCCGGTCCCAAATCATACCAGTCACCCAAACCCTGTGTTAAAATATGTCCCTTCGCTTTTGTGCCCAAATAATCGATATAACGGGTCATCATGGCATAATTATCGGCAAGAAAAGACTTGTTTCCATACCAACGATAGGCATACCAGCCCAAGATAATCGAGCTGCTTCCCCACTCGGGTGAGTCCCTAAACATATCACCGCCCCAGTCAAACTGTACATATTCGGGCGCTATTTCAGGAACTAGACCATCCTTTGTCTGAGATTGCCGCATGTCCCGCAGCGACTTGGCAAACAGGCGTTCAGCATCAAAGTTAAATTGTACCGACGGCCCCATTAAATGTAACTGCTCCAGCCAGCCCAATTTTTCGCGGTGTGGACAATCGGTAAAGACACTGACCATATTACTCTTAATAGCCCAATTGATCAATCCATGGATCTGATTAAATAGCGTATCGGAGCTTTGAAAGCTTCCTACCTGCGCTGTACTATTCCGGATATGGGCCAACTGTATCGCATCCATCCGAACCGCTTTGCTACCGGCAGGATGTAACTGAACTTCAGCATAGCGAAATCCATAATACGTAAAACGTGGCTGCCAGGATACCGTCCCATCTTTTGCAAAAATATATTGATAATAATAAGGGCTTCCTGAATGCTTTTGACTGGGGAGTCCATCCGTAGTCAGCAATTCGGCCGGATACACCCGTACGGTATCTCCCGCTTGTCCGGTCATTTGCATAGTGACAATGCCCGACGCATTCTGTCCAAAATCATAGGTGATCCGTTTCCCCCCATCAGCCTGCTGTAATTCAACGGGCGCGAAGCGCTGCATAATTTTTACCGGATCAATATCCTGAGCCCGTAGATGTGGCCCATCCGTTATGCGCGCTTGCTGCCAGTTCCTGTCATCGTAAACAGGGGCTGACCAATGATCAGGTAAAATCCGTGCATCGTAATCCTCGCCCCCATACATGCTGGAAAAAGTAATGGGTGACCGGTGTGTTTTCCAGCCTGCATCACTAACGATGATTTCTTGCCTCCCGTCCGTATAGGTATTGACGATCTTAAGTTTGAGCTTTGGTAGACCAAAAGCAACTTTATGTTTTTGAAATCGGCCTTTAATTGGTGGAATATAATAAAACCCATTTCCTAATAGGGCAGCGATTGTATTCTTTCCCTGTTGCCAGGCTTGGGTAAGATCATAAACCACATAATAGGCTTCTTTGTCATATTTTGTCCAACCCGGCTGTAGCACTGCATCATCTACCCGCTTGCCATTCAATAGCAACTCGTAATGTCCCAGGCCTGCCACATAAGCAATCGAAGAACTGATCTTCTTTTTCACCTGAACTGATTTCCGGAAAACCGGAAGGTCATAACTTTTATCCAGGCGGAGCTTGCTGGAGCTTAGTGGCAGTGGATTGACCAATGAATCCGGTAATATATCTTTTGCAATCCACTTTGCATTGCCCCAATCTTGGGCTTGCAATAACCCTGTGTGGAACCGTTGCACCGCACTTGTGGCTATCTCCTTTTTATTATCACGAACGTGTATTCTGATGTAATAACTTGTACCTGTAGCTAAAGGATTTCCCTGGTATAACAAATTTAGGGATTGCTCTGTCGCTACCCATTGGGAATCCCAAAGCAAATCCTGCTTCGCAAAACGAGTGCTTTTACTGACCTCGATACGATAAGCCTGTTGTTGCACATCAAATTTATCGCTGTGCAATTGCCAGCTAAATGAAGGCTTTACTGTATTTATACCCAATGGGTTTTCGCGTCCTTCTATCAGAACACGCGTTACTGATAACTTAGCCATACCAACTAGGGGCATAGCTAGCAATAACAGGAAAATGCTTCCTAAAACGACTCCCTGTTTTACAATATTCTTCATTCTTTTTCTTTTTTCCCCGACTGTATTCATAACCAACTATTAGGGCGATTCCGTGATGACACGTACGCGATCTTGTATCAGCCCCAAAACATTGGTTGTTGAGATACTGGTATCTTTACACACAAAAACACTATTTTTAATCTTGATATTTTTAGCATCTTTAATCGACAGATATCGGTCTCCACGTCCAAAAACACGATCAATAGATACGTTTTCCAAAACAGACTCAGGAATACCTTCGATCTTAATACAATTTTTAGCCGCATCAATATATATATCCTTTATTTGGATATCCGAGAAACGTGGTGTCAGAGCGTTCTTTTGAACTTCGAAATCACGGCTAGCCTGATTGCCCACATGTTGGGCTTGTCCCAGCATATCCCAGCGTAAAGCTGATTCCACATTCTGCATCCGGATACGCTCAAAGTGAATATCAGATCCGCCACCACCGCGCGGCCTTCTGGTCTTAAAACGGATGCCAACATTGGTTTTTCCAAACACACAATCATGGACATACACCTGCTTGGCCATACCCGCCGTCTCGCTACCGATTGTAAATCCACCATGACCTTTTTCGGAAAAACAATAGCGGACAACTATATTTTCCGAAGGTCTATTTACCCGTAGTCCGTCGAACCCACGTCCTGCTTTCACGGCAATACAATCGTCTCCAGTATTTAGGGTGCAGTACTCCACAAGCACGCGGTTGCATGATTCAATATCGATCCCATCCCCACGTGGTATACCCATAGAATGGATGCGAACTCCACGGATTACGACATCCTCACAATAAGTGGGCACGATATTCCAAAAAGCAGTACGCTCGAGCGATACACCTTCAATCCAGACACTTTTGCAGTTAATAGGCGCAATGAGTGCCGGTGGGAAGATGAAATCTGCGGTCTTTCCATCGTAGATCCGCTGCTCAACAGGCGTATTACTATCGACAATATTTTCAATGACGTCATGCGTCATGGTTTTATTCCGGACGCTGCCTTCACCGGGGCCAATAATTCTACCGGATCCCGTGATGGCAATGTTTTCTGCCCCATTGGCATAAATACAGGCTCCCAAACTATATAATTCTACCCCTTCGTTCCGTGTAAACACTACTGGAAGAAAGTCCTCAATTTCACTTTCAAATTCTAATACTGAACCCGCATCCAGTTGTAGATTAATATGGGATCTCAGCGTAATCCGTCCGGTATGATGATGCCCTTTCAATATCAAAGTCCCACCACCCTGTGCAGCAAGCTGATCGAGCTTACCCTGAATATCGTCATTCGGCCATACCGTATCTTGTCGCATCGGAAATGTTGGCCGCTGGACATTCCATGTCGTAAAAGGGGATTGCACCTTTTCTGGCTCAGCGGGCATCTGTCCAGCCCCTACTTGATCGGCACGCAAAAGATTCTTATCCAGTTGCTTTTCAACCGAAAGACTTCGACATCCCTGCATGCCCATTACGACTACGACAAGCGATATTATCCAGTTTAATTTCATTGAAACACCTGTTTTACGTAACGTGTATTTGCACCAAAATTTTCTTTGACGGCACGTGGTGATAGATTAGCATCGCGAGATCGCTCGATCACGAGCCAACCGCGCCAGCCCATACGGTCCAAGGTCCGTTTTACCAAAGGCATATGCAGTCGTTTGTTATTTTCGAGCCATACACCATCTTCATCCGTACAGTGAATCTGACAGATCCGCTTCTTTCCTAAAATAGTCAGCTCCTGAATCAGATCACGCCCTTCTTTCAACGGATTGGAAAAATTAAAATAGATTTGAATATGTTTGGACCCAATTTCCTTTAAAAGATCAACCTCAGCTTTTGCATCCAATGCTGTTTCAATCCCGATGATCACACCGGCCTTTTTTGCCATTTCACCTACTATACGAAGACGCTCGACGATAGCAGGTCGCAGTTCGGGATATTTAACCAAGTCGCACGTCACGCCTAAAGGCAAAAAAGCCACTTTAACCCCCATTTTCTGACAAGTATCCAAACAATCCCCTACCATCTGCTGATAAGTCGGCCGCGTTGCAAAAGACTGTGCATAAAAGCCGGTCATGGCCAACGAACAGATCGTTATTCCGGTTTCCTTTGCTTTGTCAAGAAAAGCCTTCCGTTGTGCTGGATCGCCCAACTTACTGTCAAAAGTAATTCGGTTGCCCAATCCGCCCATATCTACCTCCAACCCGTCTGCTCCTATTTCTTTTGCCAGGTCAAATGCACTTAGCTTCTGCCGCTTTAAGATCATCAGATCGATTACAGCGACATTGTAACGTCGCTTAGGTGCAGCAAAGGCAGCAGAAGGCAGGGCTGCTATGGCAATTAAAGCCAAGGTATCGCGTATAAATTTTTTTCGGTTCATCATAGTTCAATCTGATATGATTTTAACAATGCTTTCAACTGTCCCATCCCACGAATCGCGTTCTTTGGTAAGTTTTCCTCCTTCTTTCCAAAACTGTATAATAACTCCTCCGGCTCAATCTGAATACCGGTTTCCACGATGATATCGGCAGCTTTAGCTTGATCTAAATGAAAATGGTCGAGCAGGAATTTGTAGAGTGCCTGCCTTTTGTTATAGCCAAAATCATGACCTTCATCCGGAAAATGTGCATGTTGCACCTGATTTTGCTGGCCATAATAACCATAGATATGCTGCAGATATGGAAAATCGTTAGTAGCGGTCTCATTCGTCCAATCCTGTCCATCGGAGATGATCAGTTGTGGTTTGGGCGCTGTCATCGCAGCCAGTTCAACATTATTGGTCCCGCCACAGACAAAATGTACGGGGATTCCACTTTCACAGGGACATCCACCAAAGAAATAAGAAGACATTGCCACGACAGGAGCGACCAACGTGAAGCGATCGTCTAAAGCAGCCATTAAAATACTGTGGCTACCCCCACCCGATCCGCCACTGATTCCTATTCGGCTTCGATCGACATTAGGCAAGCTCATTACATATTCCATAATTCGTGCTGCTCCCCAGGTCTGCATCAACATGGCTTCGCTGCTGCGATGATCTGTCGAAGCAAACTGCAATAGGGATTCTCCCCAGGCAAATAAGTCATAGCTTACTGTCATACATCCTAGTCGAGCTAAGGTGATAAATCTCTTTTGCGCATCCGAACGATACCGCTGATTTGGCCAATGGCCATCAGGAGATAACATCACAGGGATATTTTTCTTTTGCTTGAGCGGCGAATAGATACTGCCATTGATATATACTCCCGGGATAATTTCTAAGGCAAAATTCTGAACTTGGTAATCCGCATAGCGACGTGCCTTGCCCAAACGGATCGGTTGATTCGGTATACTTTTCAGCTTATCCCAGTACATCGCTTTTCTCACCGCAACACGCAATTGATCTTTTCTCTTCTCCCAACTTGCCTGATCCGTATATTTTTTGGACAATAGGTTCAGAAAATCCCACCCTTCCTGTGGTTTCCAGCGGTAATACTCGTATAATTTTAATTTATAAGTATTAGGTTTTGCTTCCTCCTGCAGTTTAAAACCCAAGGGATACAGCAAATTGACTTCTGTGCCTACAAGATCTGCCCTAAACTTCCAGGGTGCGTAGTCCACCATAATGTCTTTGACATTACGTGGATCATATTTGATCTTGACCTGATACCGTTCTTGCATCAAGGCAAGCACTTTTTCCAGGGGTTGCTTAAATTTATGCTCATAATTGAGTAAGCTGTCCTGCCCCTTGACAACAAGCGAAACCACAAACAGACATGCGGTGAAAACAAGCTTAATCTTCTTCTTTGACATATGCATTAGGGTCTGGTTTTTTATATCCTTTTTTTGTTGGCCAGATGCCATCCTCAATCGGGATTAATTTCACTTTCTTCGGATCTACGACGACATGTTTCATTTTCTTTCTACGCCAGGTATAGCCAAAATGCAATAGCCCATCTTTGGTTTGAATCACTGCGGGATAAGAATACTGACTGATTGGCGAATCCTCAAGTATAAGTGCGGCCTGCCACTGCTTGCCATCTTTGGAAAAAGCAACATTCAATGGTGTACGTGCCCCTTTGGCTAAGTTACCTTCCGGAAGCACGTGGTTATACACCAACACATGCCGTCCGTCTTTTAGCGTTACGGCATCCGTACCCGAATTATTATTTGGGAGCGCCGTTTTTTCCAGTGGGGTCCAATGTTCGCCCCAGTCCTTAGACCAAGATGTTATGACCGCACGGTTGCGTGTGCGCGCCAATATTTGCAACCGACCATTTCCGTGGTCAAGTATGCTCGGTTGTATGGCATCCAAATTATCTGCACCACGGGCGATAGGGCCTATTTTACGCCAGGTCTTACCAAAATCCGAACTCGCCTCAAAATGTACATTCCAGCCATTTCCTTCTGTACTGGAAGGACTCAGCAAGGTGCCATTTTGCAAAAGAACAGGCTTATTTTTCACCGGTCCAATAAAGCCCTCGGGCAACTTCTCGGCAGCAGACCAAGTCTTACCGCCATCTTTGGAACGTTTGAGCATCCCCCACCATTCCGATGGCTTGGGTCCAATTTTGTAAAATAACAAAAGATCTCCGTTGGGTATTTGATATAAGACCGGGTTCCAGGTCGGCAAGCGCTTGCCATCTGGCTGTACACCATCCGCTGCCGACACTGGCGCTAACCAGTTACCGTTTTCAAGTCTACTCACATAGATTTCCACATCGGGATGACGTTCTTTCGTTCCACCAAAAAAGGCATATACCAGGCCTTGATCCGTCTCTGCCATCGTAGCGGAATGGCAGGACGGAAAAGATGCTGTATCATAAATAAACTCATCTTTTATTACGCCTTTTTGCCATTCTTTTAATGTCGGATTTTGTCCGTAAGAACACAAGGAATATAAAAACAATAGGGCTGTTGCTAATTTAATTTTTATCTTCATAAATGTATTTTTAATATTATACATGTATACTAAATACTGCTTATAGTTTAATTTTGAATTGGTAATCTCCTGATCCTATTGCGAGCCAAACACCTGATTTTTCCTGTCGTAGGATCTGAATATCTTTATCGTTTTTTATTTTTTGATTATTTTCCAGGATCGTGGACAGTTCTGTCGTAGGCAGATAGATCTCTGCTCTGGTATTGGCCGGAATAGAAATCTTCCATTCGAAAGTCGATTTGCTTTTGCTCCAATTGGATTGAATGGTTCCATAAACACTTTTGTAGCTTGCATCCACATGATCCAATCCTGCTACGACCTGCGGTTTCATGACAACAGTCTGAAAGGCATGCTCCTTTGATTTGATACCCGCCAAATCCTCATAGAGCCATATCAAGAGATCGCCCAACATCATCACATGATTTTGTGAATTCATCTTGGGATGGGCTGTATTGCCATTCCACAACTCCCAAATTGTTGTGGCCCCATTTTCGACCATATAACCCCAGGAAGGATAGGTCTTATTGGTTGCAATTTTATAGGCAAGATCCACACGGCCGATTTTGGTCAGCGTGCGCATAATCCATTGTGTTCCGATAAGTCCTGTACTCAGGTGCCCGTGATTTTCTTTTTCCACAATCTCCACGATCCGGTTGCTTAGCTTTTCTTTGTTCGTATCTTCGACTAAGCCAAAAGATAACGCCAATATATTATCAGTCAATGAATTGCCACCATAATATCCTGCTTCGTTATAAAACGCAGCATTAAATGCTACTTTCATCTTCGCTGCGCGATCCAAAAAGTTAGCCTGATCTTGTCCATTGCCGACGAGGATGCTAAATCGGGCCATCGTCTGCAACAAATGATAGTAATAGGAAGTTGCGATCAATGCACTCGGATATTTTTTATCGGCAATCTTACCTCTTCCAGCTTCAATGGTTACCGGTGGGAAGCACCAATCACCATAACTATCCTTGGTAATAATACCATCCGTTCCTGTATAACGTAACTGCATATAATCCATCCATTTTTTCATGGCCGGATAATGTTTTTTCAAGATTCGCAGATCGCCAGCCTGCTGATAAAGCATATTGGCGATCAATAGGTAAGTTCCAGGCCAGCTGATATTATCACTATAGTAGCGCCAAAATGCTGGTGCAACATCCGGTAATGCGCCATCCTCCTTTTGGGACAGCCGAATATCTTCGAGCCATTTAGTATAAAAATTAGCGTTATCAAAGAGAAAGTTCTCACCGTATGCACTGACTGGACGATCACCCAACCAGGGCTGACGCTCATTGCGTTGTGGACAATCTACCGGTATACCTTTGTAGTTTGAAGCAATCCCCCACCATGCATTTTGATGGATCTGATTGATGAGTGTGTTGGAAGACACAAAGGCTCCCGCATCGCGTATATCGTCGTAGACAAAGCGGCCAACAAAATTACTTTTTGAAGCTATGCCCGGATAGCCGCTGACTTCGACATAACGAAATCCATGGTAAGTAAATCGCGGTTCCCAGGTTTCCTTTTCGCCACCTTTTAATATATAATGATCCGTTGCTTTGGCGTCGCGCAGATTTGTTGTAAATAGTTCGCCATCTTCTGTCAAAGATTCTGCAAAACGGAGTGTCACTGCTGTTCCACGCCTACCGGACACCGTCATCTTTACCCAACCCGAGAAATTTTGTCCAAAATCAAGGATGTATTTTCCTTCGGACTTTTTGACGATCGAAATTGGTGCAATATCTTGCATCACCTTCATACCTTCCGACTGCGCTTCGTAATTGCCACCGGGCTCTTGCACAAAAGCAGCCTTCAACCATGTTTTATCGTTAAAACCTGGATTTGCCCAGCCCGTTAGTTCTTTTCTGGCATCATAATCCTCACCATCATATTCGTTATTTGCCGTTATGGGTCCTTCGGTCGTTCCTTTCCACGAATCATCGGTCTTAATGACCTCTGTAGAGCCATCCGTATAAGTCAGCATAAGCTGCATTTGCAATTTTGGGAATCCAAAGGTTTTTATTTTATAAGGTTTTGCTTGACGCATGGCATAAAACCGTCCATTTCCCAAGATCACCCCGATCGCATGCTTACCTGCCGAAAGTGATTGTGTTACATCCAAAACATTATACTTAATGTTCTTGGTATAATCCGTAGGCACTGGAGCCAGTACTTGATCGCCTATCTTCTTGCCGTCAATATATAATTCATAAAGTCCTAGCCCCATCACATAGGCTGTAGCCTGCTTAATCTGTTTGGTTGTTGTAAATTCCTTTCTGAAATAACGGGCAGCCAATTGACTAGTCTTTTCATTGTCTGATGGGAAATACTGATCAAAACCAATCCAACGTCCTGTCCAATCCTTGTAATGCAGCAGCCCCATAGCCCAACCAGCCGGCTCAGACCAGCTACTTTCACCCTTATTCGTATACACTTTTACTTTCCAGAACACTTCCATGCGGCTCTGCAGAGCGCTGCCTGCATAAATAACATGCGTGGAATTATTCGAAACCTGTTTCCCAGAATCCCAAAAATCGCCGATATTCTGATCCAGTTTTTCTTGTGAGGAAGCGACAAGTACCTGATAGGCTTCTTGTCGGATAGACCGCTCACTGCCCTGCAATTGCCAGCTCAGTCTTGGAGCAATGACATCTATACCGATCGGATTCGAACGTAATTCGGTCCGCAGGTCAGCAACAGTGATCTGTGCTGTAGCCTGATGCCACAAGATCGACAAGAACATGGATAAAAAGGATGCAAGAGTATTAGCTTTCATTAGTTTTCAAAATCAAAATAAAGTACCATATGCAAAGCCCGAGCTGGCTCCTTCTCAAAATCATAGTAGACGTGCTTCATACCCATCGGCCCCGTCGTTTCTGGCTTTTGTGTTTTCGTGCCGATGGCTGAAATACCATTCATAAAAGAAATATCGCCTTTCGGAAAAGTAGGTTCCATGTTTTTCCATTCGGTATCTTGCTGTTCTTTTGGCGTATATAAACGCAAAAACACATCCTCCCGATCAGTAAACACCCGGAAACTTTGATCCTTTCCGATAAATTTGGTCCAATACATATTGGCATGGTACCCTTTAAATTCGGGATATTCGAATGGCGATTCGCCCGTTGCGGTGTTATTGTACTTCTTTTTCCACACGCCAAACTGATTCCCTTTCATCCGGTTTTTCCAAACCCGATAAGGGCCCATTCCTCGATATTCAACACCTTCGATTTGATCCTCCGGAAAATCGAAATTCACTCCGACAAAACGTGTAAAATAACTTTCAGGAAAATATTGAACATGCATTTTCAACTGTCCCGAAGCAAGGATTTCCCAACGCAAGGTATTGTAACTCTCTTTTTTATCAAAAGTAGATGCGATAATCACCTTTCCATCCTCACGGTCCAATTTGAAATTCTTATAATTTGTCGCCGCTTCCTGTAAAACCGGTCCGTTTTTGAAAGGAATTACTCCTTTGGCATTTTGAACCTGCTCCAGCAATCCGCTTGTCTTATTGATTTGATAGCTAATGCCATTCGCTTTCACCAGATAGGCATTCGCGGTCTCCTGTACGGCAATATCCCCTGTTCCATTTGGTTTCAGGAGGCTACTTGCCACCTGATTCGGCAATGTAATCGGAAAGCTCCAGGTAAAGAGTTCCTGTTGATACACACCTTTTGCGGTAATATATAAGACATCAAAGTCCTCCCAACCTGTAGGGAAATCAACTTTTAAAATCCCTTTATCACCGGGGCGGATATTGGGAGCGACAATCGTTCCTTTTTTTGTTTCCTTAACCTCATCATAACCGCCCAACTTTTTGAGTTCGTACGAAAAGGTACACTGGTTAACATTGGTAAATGCGTATCTATTTTCAATATGGAATGCCCCATCAAATCCCTTGGTCATTTCCCGCTTTTCAAAGAAAATAGGGCTCCATACTTCTTTAATGGTAAAGAAGCTTCCTTCCTTTTCGCCATGTGGACCAATAATACCATCTGGACCACGATTTCCGTCAGTATCTATAATACCGCCTTTATCCGTCCTGACGATTCCCTGATCACGAAAATCCCAAAGAAAACCACCCGCAGCAAGGGGATTGGCAAGCATCGCTTTCCAATAATCCTCCAATCCGGCACCATGCCCGCCATCGTACATACCATGCAAAAACTCAGTCGGCATAATGATATTGTGCCCATGATCATAGGTACCAATACCATAGTTATATTCCCGGTAATGGGTTGTTTCAAAACCATCATGTACGGCCCAGGGATAAATTACAGCGCGTTTTTGAATATCCTCTTCCGCGAAGATGGGATCAAAATCCGGATTATGCCCACCTTCATTCCCATTTGCCCAAAAAACAACGGAAGGATTATTTTCGGATACGACCATCATCTCCCGCAATAATTTGGTACCGACTTCCTTATCGTAATGCCCGTGCCAACCCGCTATCTCGTTCATGACATATAAACCCAATGAATCACAGACAGCCAAAAAATGATTGTCTGATGGATAATGGGCCATTCGAACAGCGTTCATATTCATTTCCTTCATGAGCTTCACATCGGCAATACTAACTTCCTTACTCGTCGTCCGACCGGATTCTGGAACGAAAGCATGTCGATTGACACCTTTAAATCGAACCTTTACGCCATTGACATACACGCCATCACGTTCTTTCACTTCTATGGTTCTAAAACCAAATTTTTGCTCCAGCTGGTGCTGTACCTGACCATTTTTCGTCAAGGTAAATTGCGCTGTATATAAGTTCGGAAATTCGGCAGACCATAACTGCGGGGCTGAAAACTGTCCATTTATCCAGTTGTCCTGAGCAGACAACCTTGTTTTCAGCTGTTTTCCAAATTTCCTTCCTTTGGCGTCAAACAGTTGAACGGTAATTTCATCGGCTTCTCCCACCGTCTTTATTTTGGCTCGGAATGTTCCGTCAGCCTTTGCATCCAACGAAACACGTTCAATATGATGCTGTGGCAGTGCCTCTAAATAGACCGGTCTAAAAATCCCACCAAAAATCCAGAAGTCACCTTCCCGTTCCGCCGCATTCACCGACTTGTTTGCCGAATGCTTAGCAACATGGACTTCCAATAGATTTTCTTCGCCAAACTTCAACAGTTTCGTAATATCGTATTTGAAAACATAATATGATCCCTGATGGATAGCGCCGGCTAGCTTGCCATTGATCTTGACTTCGGTATCAGTCATAGATCCTTCAAAAACAATACGCACCTGCTTATCCTGCCAAGCATCGGATACTTTAAATGTATATTTATAGTAACCTACCTCTTTGCCTTTATCAGCCTCTTTATTGAAGCCGTAATTATATTTCCCGAAGCCCTGTTGTTCCCAGTTGGAGGGAACTGGTATTTTCGTCCATTTCCCGGCATTCATGCCTTCGCTCACATAAAAGTCCCATAATACACCATCATCCTTTCCTTTTCCAGAGAGGTATTGGCTCGCTGTTTTTTGGGCAGATACCTGCAATCCCATAGTGCCAAAAAAAAGTAAGGATAACGCTATTTTTGTTTTCAAGTTCATGATCGCTAAAGACTATTTCAATTTAATATGTTGTAATGGATTATTTGTTCTAAAAGGTGCGGCCGGCAGGTCAGCGGTATTCACCAGGTTGGGCTGGGCAGCTTCGTCCCAACCAAAACGTACCTGACGAATCTGTTGTACCTGGTCACTTTCAAGTACGACTGTCTGTCCGTTGATAGCAGCCTGTGCTGAATAAAATATGCCATCCTCATCCGCAACTTCAAACGATGTTAAGGGTTTGCCATCGATAGTCTTTAAGCCTTTCGCATGTTTCAATTTTACCGTTGCTTGTTTACCTTGGTATTTTACAGCCTCTAGTTCAGGGCCATCGGCTACAATATTTCTATGATAGACGTATTTTAAAGCCTTAAGGGCATGACGACGACCGATTTCCCATTTATAACTTGGATGGAGATCGTGTGGATCATCGACCAGATCTGTCGTAATGATACGTGCTGTATGCGGCAATTGCAAAACCAGATCTTGGGCTTCCCGAAATTCCGGCAACACTGTTCTCGGCATACGGACATGACCTTTTTCGTCCAGGGAATAATAGAAAGGTGCGATTTCGGTAAAATAAAACGGTAATTTGGGGTTTCCCCAAAGTGTCCGCCAATTTTCGATCAGCGCCTTCATTTTATAACTATAACTAATAGTTTCTTTTAAAAAGGTATTGGATTCACCTTGGTACCAAACAAATCCTTTTAAAGTGTAAGGTGCTAATGGTGCAATCATCGTATGAAAGAATTTACCGGGATCGCCTTCTTTCTTTTTATCTTTCAGATAAGGTGAACTTGTCCAATATTCTTCGGAGAACCAGGGCTCGATTCTGCTGCCGCTCACAGCTGATGAAATAATGCCTACAGGGACACCTAATTCTTGCTGTAGCGTTTTCCCGAAGAAATAGGCCGGCGCAGAAAATTGACGCAGTGCCGAATCCCGGGCTACAGCCCAGCCCTCATATTGGCCATCCGGCTTGGCCAGAAATTTCCGGCGGACCAAAAATAATCGGATATTGGGATTGTTTGCTTCAGAAACTTCGTTTTTAGGAAAATAATCACCCTTCAGCGGAGTTTTTACCTTCACAATTTTACGCATTTGGTATTCCATATTCGATTGGCCCGAGCACAGCCAAACTTCACCGACCAAAACATCTTTAAGTTCGATCGTATTGTTTCCCCTGATGGTCAAGGTCTGTGCAACCGCATTAGCCGGCATGGCTTTTAGTTCAACTTTCCAATGCCCATTTTGATCAGCTTCTGTCGTCTTCAACTGATTTTGAAAGGCTACACTTACCTGCTCACCGGGATTTGCGGAACCAAAAATGGCGACCGGCTGGTTGCGTTGCAAGACCATGTGATTGGCAAAAATATTGGGCAATATGACATCTGCCTTTGCCGAGAAACCGGCTACCAATAAAGCAATATGTACAATAAACCGTCTCATTTATTTCAACTTTTCCGCTTTCAGCGAAGTAATCTGATAAATAGCTTCTTTGATCGAAGCACCTGCATTTTCAACATCAAAGTCCTGGTCTGTTTCTGTATCTGCATTTGGAAATCTTCTGACATCGCCTGTTCGGAAAGAGATTTTATTGACGTTGCTTACGGGTTGGAAAAATAGCTTCGTGCCTTTATCCTCGCCATTGATGGCAACTTGATAAGAGCGGGTGCTCACGTCGAAAGTTAACACAAAGTGATAGGTCTTTCCCGCTGCATATTTTGTCAGCGAAGCATTTCGATAACCTGCCTTATTTTTGATAATACCATCTTTGTCAATGATAATTCTAGCGGCAGCTAAGCCTATATCGTTGACCAACTCGATCTGTAGAGTACCATGATCATTTTGCTGTGGCTTCACTGTAAATTCGATGGTCCCTTTTTGGGCCGATTGAATCACACGATCTGCTTTTGCATAGTCGAAAGGGTCTTTATCGCGCAAGACCAATGCTTTTCCTTCAACCTTGGCACTTGCCCACAAAGGACTATAAATATTCCAGTTGTGATAGGCTTGCACAGCATTTTTCGCAAAATCATCGTTCACGACCTCATCTACTGTAGACTTGATCGGAACAGGTACAACAGCAGTCCAAATATCTTCTTTGTTCATACTGTACGTCAACCACATGTTACGATCGGGAACCATGCCATTTCCTTCGACGATACCACGAACATATTGCGGTCCATATGACTTATAGTTACCGCCATAACGCATTGTGGTGATCTCCCCGTTAACCAATAACAAATCCGTGTAATTCAATCCATCATTACTGGTCGATACGGCCAAGGGCCATCTGAATTCCGATGGGTTATACACTGTTGCATAGCGCCCGTCGGATGTTTTTTGTCCCCAGATCTTCGCATTGCTGTTCACAAACCCGGGGGCGCGCAATGGTGAGTATTGCCAGGTTTTTCCATTGTCCTTGCTCATCGATGTCAATGCATGCTTCCATAAACCGACGACCCTTCCATCATTGAGATGATAAAAGGAAAATGCTTTTACCGGACGCTGCAAAGGAATTAATGGATCGTTTCGATCAGACTCCTCTACCCATTGTTGCATCATGAGTGGCGTGCCCAGCAATTCGTCACAAGCTTGTACGAAAGCCTTGTCTTTGCTCTTTTTATAAAAGGGATATTTGGCACCCTTCTCATCAAAAGAGGCATTGAAGTGAATAAAATAGATTGGCCCAAAGCTACCATCTTTGTGAATTTCTCGGACTACACGCCCAAGACCATTTCCATCATTTGGATCGTCCTTGGCATCCAGTGCTACACCGTAATATCCGAGCGTCAGCAATTTATCATTCTTTGCATGATAAAAGCCCATACGTTGGTGCATGATTGCATATAAATTTTTCCCAGCCTTATCCGTACGTCCTGGCTTGGTAAAACCTTCCGGAACGAGATAGGTCGGGAATAAATCTGTCGGATTAGACCAATTTCGGCCATCTTTTGATGTTAACAGCAAGGTTTTTCCTTCCGCGATATGCTCCCCCACAGGATTGCTGAGAAACTGTAGGTAATAAGTATTGTTCCAATACGCTAAAAAAGGCTGGTGGTTATAGGTAAAACTATGCCCTCCGGCCAAATCAGGAAACTCTCTATTGGCTCGAAATACCTGGATATTGTGCGTACCCACAGCAGGGGTCAGCTGTCCATGATGGTAATCTACATTGGATAATGTCTTTCCTATATACTTTACTGTATCTTGTTGTGCTACCGCATGGTTCATAACAGAAGACAGCGATAGACCCACTAATACTAATTTGATACACATACTATTTCTTTTTGGCTTCAACCCGAAGCAAATTTTTTAAATCTTTATTGGATGCTTTGAAGATCGTTCCATGTTTATGTCCTTCTGGAACGGAAATCTTGTCGTTGATTTTTTCGAAGACCTTAAAATCTTTGGTGGACACAGCCTCATAGCTTTTGCTACCATATGAATCGAAATAGATTAACCATTGATCCTTGACTTTAAGCACCGCAGGTCCCTCACTTAAATACGGCGAGAAAGGCTGAGAGATCTGCTGAAATGGCCCCAACGGATTTTTCGCAAAGGCCACCTTTAGATTTCGATTGGGCCGCGTATTATCCTTTAATACAAGCACATAATCTTTTTGCTCTTTTTTGACAATGACGGCATCAATGATACTAAAGCCCGGATCACTAAATAATTTCGTCTTCGTAAAGGATTTAAAATCCTTTGTTGTCGTATAGTACATGCGGTGATTGTTTTTCTCTTCTTCTACGCCTTTTGCAAAACGATAAGGAATGGTGGAAGCCCAAATAATAATAAACCGGTCTTCTATATCATCATAAAATAACTCTGGTGCCCAGATATTAACTGTGGTCGCCTCTTGCTGCATCACAGGGATAATTTGTTGGTGTCCCCAATGGATCAAGTCTTTTGAACGTGCATAGCCGATTCCTTCATTTCCCTGCCACCCAATGGTCCATACCAGATGATAAATACCTTGTTTATCCCGTATCATCGACGGATCGCGCATGATTTTCTGTTTTCCTAATTCTGGTTTTAAATAAACCCCATTAATTGCATTCCAATGGTAGCCATCTTTGCTATACAGATAGCGCAAACCTTCATTGGCGGGTTCGTGGAACGAGGTAAATAGGTAAACATCCCGCTGACAGGAAGCCAAGATCGATGCCACACTAAATAAAATAAACAATTTGACCAAATTCCTCATTAAATGCTATCTAAGATCAATACCCAGTCGTTTCCATCTTTTTGTCCTCCCTCAGGCACAAAAGTTTGTACACCTTTATTTTCAAACTCTCCGATCACTTTGGTCGACCCATTTCGGGGATCAAACCAGGACGCTTTTACTTTGTCCCCATTGATTTTTCCCATATTAATTTTCATTTCCCTACCGTTGTAATTGTAGATAAATGCGTAATCCGCTGTTCGTGTCGCTAGTAAACGATTGTATTTATCACCATTATCCGCAATTAAAGACTGGTCTGGAACACGATCAAAGTAATTGTCTCTGGAAAGCATAAGTTCCTTCAAAAATTTCATCTGAGTAGCCCCCGGCGCATGAATTGCCGAATTCCATAGCTCATCCGAACCATACGCCGATGTCGAGTCTTGTTTTCCATGCATCTGCATCACTGAGTTCTGTCCATAAGTATAGCCAAACGCCCCCGCAAATACAGACCAATAACCGTATCTTCTGACGTCAGCATCTTTCCAGCGCGGTTGGGTGATATCGTGTAATCCCTGTGGGATGCCTTCATAAGAAGGTTCCCCGTCGATCGTTGGTTTAATGGGTTTTATATCCCAGTCGGCTGCCATAAACTTCCAGTTATCCTCGCCATAATGTTTCTGTTCATTCGCGGAAGTGTCCTGAGCGTAGGTACGGTGTCCAGATTGCACCATATTGAAATCCAGCCAGGGTCTATCGTGGAACCAATCCGAAGAAGCCGTTCGTCCTCTAGGATGAAAAGTCATTAAATGGTTATGATCGATGGCTTTTATTGTTTGGCCGATTTTCTCCCACACTTCCATCTTATCTGATCCCTTAATATCACCCCCATTTAACCAAATGATATTCGGACGGTCTTTCCACCTTTCCGCAAGAAACGTGGCATATTTTTCTGCTTGCTCAGCTGATACTTTTCCATCCTTCACCGGTGATCCCCAAACCGGCACCAAAGCAACATAGAGTCCTTTTTCAGCAGCCTTGTCAATAATATAATCGACATGATCCCAATAATCGTATTCCGTTGCCTTATCAGGATTGTTACCTTCGGTCACCAGCGGTCTGGAAATATCTTTATTGACAACCGAAGAATCTCCATAAACATTTACAGAAGGAACGGTATGCAAGACCATCGCCTGAATGACATTGAAGCCCTTTTGTTTTCGATCTTCAAGGTATTGATCGGCTTCGGATCGGTTGAGTTTATTAAACAATAACCAACCTGTATCACCCAACCAAAAGAAGGGCTGTCCATCTTTGGTCATCATGTATCTGCCATTTTCAGATATCTTCAATAATGTAGTGTGCTTTGACTCTTTATTGGAAGTACATGAAAACAGTGCTCCTGCAACTGTAAATAATATAAGTTTCTTACGTATAGACATGTTGTTATTTCTTATTTAGCCAAATAATTTCCGGCCCTTTTATATAATTGCTTAAATTAATGTGCTTGCCCAAATTGATCTGCTCGGTTTTGGTAATCGCTCCGCTTTTCGGATTAATATGTGTCATTTCAAAACGTCCTTTATAATCGGATAAGTCAATGTTTTCACCTATAGCTTGCTCGCTATAAATAATCAATCCCTGCGTGCTCTTTAATAGCCACGTACCGCTGTTGACTTGTACAGCTTTCATAGTCGATGCCGCACGGTAGAAATCGTTGTTTCCTATTTTAGGTAAGTTGGCCATAGACCCACCAGCCATAAAAGAGGCCCAAGCCATCGTTGGGTAGTTGTCAGCAAAGTATAACACTGCTTTATCCGGATATTTTGTGCGGTATTCGGATACGGCTTTATAAACGGCCTCCATCGATGTTTTCTTTGGTTTCAACAATCGTGCATGTTGACGCGGTGCCAGATTTTGCCCTCCTTGTGGCGCATAGGTCTTTCCGTCGGCTTGGTAGTGCCAGTAGCGGATATCAATGACCTGGATTTCTTTGGCACGTTCGGTATCCGCCAAAATAGCATCCTGTACGTCTTTCGTAGCACTTAAACCAATCATTGGATTTTTACCCGTCTCAGCCTTCCATTCTTTGATCACATCGATCCAAAACTGAACGAAATGCAACGGTCCGGTATATTCGGCGCTAATCATCTGAATAACTCCCGAGTTGTCTTTAAAATTATTTAAACATTGACGGATGTATGCGCGGTGTAATGAACGACGAACAGGGTTATCGATATCGTAGAACTGTTCTGCCATGAAAATTCGTTTATTACCCGCATAAGGAACCGATTCTGGAAATCCGACATTATTGATATTATTAGCTGCACGCCATGGGAAGTCCGCGTAATGTGCACCAGCTTCGATAATATTATGTTGAAAATAATTTTGATGCAGCAATACCAAACCTTTTTGGTCTGCTAGATCTGCATATTGTTTCAAGCGTCCCCAGTAAAATTTGTTGTACTTTGTTAAATCATACTTAGACAAGCCGTCATAAGCTAAGCCCTGGCCACTACGCGCAAATGGCAGTTCATAAAACGGAGGCCACACCTCCCCATTGATCCGACGAATACGCTCGTGGTCATCACGTCTCCGATCGTACCAAAGCCCGTAATTGTGATCAATGGCAAGGATGTTGTCGTTAAGCAACGAATCTGTCATCACATCAAGATCATCTGTCAGTCCTGCTCCGACCTCTCCAGGCACATAGCGTGTGATATGTGGTTTCGCTTTCCCAGCACCATGCGGTCGAGCGCTACCATTCCACCACGGAACATCCGATTTGGCCCCTACGAGTACTTCATCACCACGTACCAACCAACCGTTTACGACACGCATATCGGCTTGTTTTTTTGCTGGGGTGATCTCTTTATAGCCGATTTGATCGATGGTTTTTACATTTGCGGTCATATTTAAGGGATAACGATCACCGGCTTCTGCAATAAAGTCAACCAGTTTCGTCATTGGATTTTCAGACTGACGCGTCAGCTCCATGGCAACACTGACGGGCGGACTACTGGATGCTTCGGTCAAAACTGGCAACAGTACTGTGCGTTCATCAGCCGCTAGGCCAATTCTTTCCCGTAACTGTGCATAATACAAGCTTTTGGGCTTGATATATTCATTCGATTGCTCCCAATAGCCATTTCCCTGAAATTGAGACCAAATCCCAAAAGCCCAGTTCTGTGCCGTTGGGGGTTGATAACACTCTACAAGTCCAGCTGTCGACTGCCAAAATACAGAATTTGCTGCCGACCAGCCAGCTCCCTGGCCATCTTGACCTCGGTTTTTATAGCTTAGTGCCTGCGCATCTATATCTGCATTATCAAAAAGAACTCCCGACGCCCAGCTGTCTATCCCACCACTGAAACTGAAAGGCTCTACTGCCTGACATTGGACAAAAGCATTTGGCCCTGCTGCCAGATAGCCCACTGCGAAATCATGATATCCCTGCTCAGAATAAAGCCGCTGAAATAAGGTCTGCTGTCCTTTTGTGAAAAAAGTATATCTTCTTTGGCCACCAATTTCTGAAACCGGGTCCCGGGAAATACAATCCTCAACAGTTAATTTTTGGGTACTTGCTAAAGCGTAAACGGCTGATCCTGCGAAATGCTGGAACTGCATGCGACGCACCCATACATTTTCCGCATTTTCAATAGTAATCGCCATCCAGCGATGGTCTTCGTCTTTCGGGTTATTCGCATCGAAAGCAGATTTAAGTGTGATATTTTCTATACCGACATTTTCGATTCTTCCTTTCCAATTATATTGCTCAACAGTCGTTTGGCCATAGCGTCTGTCCAATGCAGTTGTGATTGGTGCATCAATCTCGATACCATTACCTTTCACTGCGACAATCGTTCTATCCCAAGTAACATCGCGTTGCCCGGGTTTCCAACCTAGCGAAGTAATGCCACCACCAAAATGATCAGTACCAAGCTGATTAATCCAATCTTGCGTGGAAGGTCTTGTAATCCTAATTTTATCGCCAGCTTTATAGGAAGCTGCATGATCAATATCCAATACCCGCGCGTTGACAGGGACGTAAGTACTTGTTACGTTTGTCTTTTTTGCAAACGTGATATCGTCTTTTCCGAGAATACGGATGAGTGTTTCTCTTGTTGTTCCTTCACCAATGATGACAGTTCCATTTGTTGTGAAACCACTACCACGCAGAATAACACCCGAGGCACTTATTTTAAGAGAACCGGAAACAGAATAAACTCCCGCTTGTAAAAGCACCACTCCTCGTAATCCATCTTTACCCAACGGTAGCATTGACACATAGTTGATAGCAGCTTGTATACGTTGCGTCGCATCACCTGTTTTTAGAGGAACAACAACAGCAATCTGTCCGGTAGGAATAGCTTCATTGCCTCCTTTATATCCCGCGTAAGAAAAATCAGGAATCTGATTTCCTAAGGAATCTGCATGGTACACAAACTTGGCCTCATCCCATACCAGAGGACTATATGCCTTCATTTGTTGTGCATGTGCAGTATAAGCAATGCAGGTGAAAGCATATAATGCGATACAAGAAAAGAGCGAAATTCTTTTTATCATGATTATTTTTTATTTTTTGGCACGACGGCATCTATTGCAACCACCCCATTTAAATAATTCTCAATATTGGCGTAGCCGTTTTTCGCTATTTTTCTAGAATCACTTGGATCATTTGGATTCAACCCCATACTTTTTTCTACATTATCTGGAATGCCATCGTTGTCCGAATCTTGGTAAGGCATCCCCTGATAAGTCGGATATCCGCCTACTTGTGCAATATGGGATATAATCCCTTGTTTGTAGGAGTCTTCTGGAAGGCGTCGTTTAACATATGCAGACACAAATCCATGTTGCGTTTTTGTTGTATCATAATACACTTTATTCTCTGACACTTGCCTAATAATCCGTTGATCAACAGCGTCCTGTTTTGGTAGAAATGCACCTACATTTTTAAGAACATAGTTGTAAGCATCCTGAGCAGATAGTGCGGTAACGGGAGCCATTGAAAACGCTTTATCCACACGGATTTCTTTTTCACGATCACCAACATTCGGTAGATCTTCAATCTGGATGCCTCCGGCCCAGTTATTTTTAGTGACCTCTGGGAAACCTTCTACCACATTTCCATGTGCATATACTTTCCCATACTGATCTTTAAAGGCTTTATCTCTTCCAGATTCTGGCTTTAAGATACGGTACGCAATCGGCTTATCTTTGGGTGTAATTGGCCCCGGCTTATAGTAATTATTGATAAAGTTGAATAAGGATTTATTATCTCCGCCATCAGCACTTCTATTCCACCAGTTCCAAATAACATTATTAACAAATCCAAAGTCACCATACATTCCTATGGAAGGATTCCGACTGATATTTGACGCCCATAGGTTACGCATAAAGGTACTGTTTAAACCACCTATTGTACTTCCGAAAGCGTGGTTGTACGCATCCAGTGCTTCAGAAAAAATAGAATTTTGGATCGTAATATTGACAGTAGGTAATTTGAGATTTTTACCTTCACGGTCGTATACATGTCGATAGATAGACATATTTTCATCCAAACCCCAACTTGCAGACACGTGGTCAATCATAATATTGCCAACCACATTGCCTCCTACAGCATCATCACGTCTCGTTACATCGGTTTCACCGCGGCGGAAACGTAAAAACCTTAAAATGACATCGTGCGTATCAATCAGAAAAGATTCTCCGGCCACACATACCCCATCCCCTGGCGCTGTCTGTCCGGCAATCGTAATATAAGGCGCTCTGACAACAATTGGTTTTTCAAGTTGAATAATACCAGCAACATTAAATACAACGATACGGGAACCACCGGCCTCACAGGCTTCTCTCAACGTTCCAGGACCAGTGTCCGCAAGACTTGTCACGACAAAAACTTTTCCTCCTCGTCCACCAGCGGTATAAGCGCCTCCACCTTCAGCACCAGGAAATGCTTTAATTTTTGCCTGCGGTAAGTCACTCGGTTTTGCAGCCCAAGGGATATAGGGCTTCCCTTCCTCCTTTATAATTTTTTGTGCTTCTGCCCAGACTTTTTCTAAACGTATGATTTCTGCCTTGTCCCGTTCAGCAGCCAATTTTTTCAGGGAATCTGGAATAACCGGATATTGGCCCAATGCCGCTACGGGGCTTATTAGCCCCAATAGCAACACAGTATTTCGATTCAGTAACGATGTCATAGCTTTATTTAGCAGCTAATTTATTCAGATAGATTTCGATGTTCGCATAACCTGATGCTGTAATCTTCGCTGAATCGCTCGGATCATTTGGATTGAGCCCCATTTCTTTCTCGACTGTATCTGGAATACCATCATTGTCCGAATCTTTGTACGGTGTACCTTTATACACTGGATATCCGCCAACTTGAGATATGTCGGTAATAATACCAATTTTGTACGAATCCTTTGGTAATCTTCGATGTTCAAAATCTTTTTCCGGCAATTTCACATTGCTTAATAATTTGACTGGTTTACCATTTTTCACATCACCAACAACCCGTGTGTCGACAGGGTCTCTTTTGGGCAAGGTGGCTCCTGCATGTTTAAGAACAAAGCCGTAAGTTTCCTGCGCAGTCATTACCGGAAAACTAGCATGTGGGAATGGTTCCTTAACGCTCATTGCAGCGAAATAAGGCTGAGCTTCAGCATAAGTCATCGCATCCCCTTTTTTATTTTCCAGTTGCACACCACCATCCCAGTTGTTAGCCGTTACTTTCTCGTTTCCTTCTACAATATTACCTTTGACATGCGCCCGGCCGAATACCACATAAGGCAATTTACTTCTACCCGATTCAGGCTTCAAGATGCGATAACTTACAGGCTGATTTAAAGGTGTCGCTGGTCCTGGTTTAAAGTAATTGTTGACAATGTTGTATGTAGCTTGATAGTCTCCACCATCAATTGATCGATGTACCCAATTGTACACAACGTTGTTGTAGAAATTGAACAGACCATTCCACCCAATAGATGGGTTACGAGCCGCATTATTTGCCCAAAGATTGCGCATGAATGTGCAATTCTCACCACCTAAAGTACTACCAAATGCATGGTTCCATGTATCTAAAGCTTCAGAGAAAATAGAATTTTGGATGGTAATATTTACAGTACCACGTTTTTCTTCTGCTTTTCCAGTACTATCATTATACATGTGGCGGTACATGGACATATTTTCGTCCAAGCCCCAGCTTGCCGAAACGTGGTCGATCATAATATTTCCCACCGGATTACCACCGATGGCGTCATCCCGACGGCCAACGTACGTTTCGCCCCGTCTAAATCTCATATGTCGGATCAAGACATCGTGTGTATTGATCCAAACAGATTCACCGGCCACGCAGACACCATCACCTGGTGCAGATTGTCCGGCGATAGTCACATACGGCGCACGAATAATCAATGGCGTTTTTAGGCGGATGATACCAGAAACGTTAAATACGATAATGCGAGGACCACCTTTTTCACAGGCCTCCCGCAATGAACCAGGACCATTATCTTCTAAGCTCGTCACCACATATACCTGACCGCCACGACCACCAAAAGTAAATTTACCACCACCTTCCGCTTCCGGGAAAGCCAAAATCTTAGCTTGTGGAAGATCATCAGGCCGCCCCGCCCAAGGAATATAAGGTTTACCCAGCTTTGCATATTCTTCTATGACAGGTAAAGCTTTTTGCCACGCTTCGTCAGATTGCTCATATGCTTTTTTCATTAGGTCATCTGTAGACTTCTTAACGTCTTCTGGTATTTTGGGATATTGACAAAAGGCAATGCATGTGAAAAGGCTCAACAATGCTGTCAGCGTTATTTTATGTAACATGTTTATCTAGTTAGTAGGATTTATAATTTCTATTTCAAATATATGTCAACTGTACATTTATTAAAAGCAATGTATGTCACAATACGCATACATTGCCTTGATATTCTGTACGTGGGAAACTATTTTAAAGGATCGAAAGATCCGGAACCATTCATGCTATCCCAACCCAAAGTTTGCTGTAAATAGGGAGAGGTAGACAAGATTGTCTGATTGAGTCCGAAGAAGTAATATTGTGGATACCAGGAGAAAGTCCATGCTCCATTTGTGGGATCCAAATCGTCTTTTTCTGCAATATTAAAGTAATTGTCGTATAAATAATCCAAATATTCATCTTGATTCGTGATTCCAGAAGGATACGAAGAGGGCTGACGCTCTATTACCGGCACGCCGCTTTTACTGTCCCTTAATAGCGGATCTAGATCACCAACGTATTCCGTACCACTATTTTTTACAGTAATAAATAAGCCTGTACGCCTTGTTCCATTCAATGGTTTCACTCCGATTCTTTGCGCAGTAGGAGAGTCTGCCTCGAAAAGCTTCCATCTCCTTAGATCGTAGAATCGTTTTCCCTCGTAAGCGAACTCTAATCTACGCTCATTAATCACAGCCCCAAATAACTTATTTCTATTTCCTATTGCAGCGCTTAAACCATAAGATCCATCCTTATTTTCAAGCCCAGCACGTTTACGAATCTCAATAATTCCCGCAAGTCCTTCTGTTAATTTATCTGAACCAATAGCCGATTCAGCTAAATTCAATATCACTTCCGCAAAGCGTAATTCAATAAAATCAGTTCCACTTTGTTGGAACCCTGCTCCGCCATTCGATATTCCAGAAGCTTTTGGATCAGCACCCTTTTTCAAATATATACCGCTGGCATTGGCACCTTGGGTTTCTGTAGACACATACGCTCCCTTTTTATTTTTCCAATAATAAGTCCACTGGCGATATTCGCTACCATTCGCATATGGGAAAAGCGCACCGTTAAATACAAATGTCTTTGAAAATCGTGGATCCCTATTTTTATAGAACTTTCGTTTATCATAACTATAAGTAGATGATGGATCATCTATACTTTTCCCATCTAACATTGGAAATGCATCCAGCATTTGTTTAGTAGGGGAAATAGACCCAGAACCAGAGAGTGCACGAGGTCTAACCACTTGTTCCCATCCATTATTTTTAACAGCCCCGCTTGTTGAGGTTAGATTATTAAATCCATAGACTATTACCGCTTCCGAATTTGCACTGCCTTCAGTCAAAAACAAGTCAGCCCAAGATTTGCCATTTGCTGTACCACCATTCTGAAACAAACCAAAGCCATTTTGCTCCAGCAAGTTTTTCGCCTCCAAATTGGCAGTATATGCCGCTTGCCACCTCTCACGAGAATCGTTTGGATTAAATTGCGGACTAGCATAGGTTAACAAAACGCGTCCTTTTAATGCTGCTGCTGCCCCACTTGTAATACGGCCCCAATTTGCGGCATCCCATTTTCCTGGCAAAAGACTCTTTGCCAGGTCTAAATCCTTTACAATTTGAGCAACGCATTCCGCAGTGCTGCTCCTTTGAACAGAATTCTCTTCATTATTTCCAACAACGGGTGTCTGTGAACTTAACACTAAAGGCACACCTCCATACATCCGAACCAATTGAAAATATTGAAATGCGCGCCAAAAATATAGTTGACCTTTCATTTGGTTTCGCGTTGCCTCGTCAATTCCTCCTTGATCGATTTTTTCTAAAAAAACATTGATCTCCTTCATTCTGGTCCACACGTTATTTCCTACGCTTGCTGACATTCGTTGACCAAAATATTTATTAGCATGATTATTAATATAAGAGATCGTATTCCATTTTTTGTTATAATCCGTTTCCCCCGCCAATTCATCTGTCGTTTGGGTAAATGTATTGCTATACCCTCCATTTTCAGACGCATCTTGCGTCGCCACAAATGTTTGTGCATTATTTGGCGGCAAAAACAAACCGTAAACATAATCCACATACGCACGCACCAATATGGGATCTTTAAATACATCATCCTCTTTGACAGCAGCTAAGTCCGTTTTCTCCTCTAGAAAATTATCCTTACAAGCTTGATTTGCCAAGAGTAGGCATACTAATGCTATATTGAAAATTGATATTTTTTTCATCTGTATATAATTTTATTCCATCATTCGATGGAGCTGACCATTCAATCAAATTATCTTTAGTTTGTATTGAACAGTTTATTTTCACGTTATAATGTCACATTTACACCAAAAGAATACGTGCGCAAGTTTGGATATGTATCCCAAGCCGCTCCATTACCATCCTTATATTTAAATGGATTATAGATAGTTAATGGATTCATAGCGCTGGCATACACACGAGCATTGGCTACTTTTAGATATTTCACCAGTTTTTCAGGTAATCTATAACCTACATTGAAACTACTCATACGGAGCTGAAATGCTGGAACTGACCAAAAATTAGATACTCTATTATAAATATCAGACCATTGTGGGTTCGGCATTGAACCCGTAGGATTAAGATCTGGATCGTAGATATTTCCCCAAATGACAGGAAGATTGGTATAAACACGCGAAATATCGTTATTCAGTTTATTCCGTTCAGTAATTTCAGCATATCCACCAAAAGTTCCAGTCAATACCGCCTCAGCGCTAAAGCCTTTATAACCCGCTTTAAAAGTCATCCCTAATGCGTAATGGTTTGTATTATTTTTTGCTAATTGTATTTGGTCATTTTCGTTAATGATTCCATCTGGTCCCGCAAATGTACCATCCGCCTGGAGTGCCCCACGGACATCGCGGTAATAAAGCATACCTGGTCTTAGCTTATCAGCAGTCTCTTCAAATACTTGTTTAATATTATATTGACTTACGTAGTTGTCAATATCTTGCTGCGTTTTAAACATTCCTAAATAATCGTATCCCCAAGCACCGTTGTCAGATGGCCCATTCGGACGTGCTTTCCAAGGGTATAGAATATCTATATCATTAAAATCTCCCAAGATAACCTTATCATTAGACCAAGAAAAACGTGTGCTGATACCATAGTTAACCTCATTAACCTTATCTTGCCAACCTAATTCAAACTCATAGCCAAAGGTATTTTTACGGCCATAATTTTCCGCCGCTACAGATCCCCCAACTGAAACAGGAATATTCCCTGTTCTTATTACCAGAAGATCATAACCTTTGTTGTAGTAGCCATCGATTGTTGCGGATAATCGACTATCTAGAAACCGCGCATCAATTCCAATATTATTTTTATATTCATTGGCCCAAGTCGCATTTCTATTCGGGGATTTTTCCATTTTTAAGCCAGTACTCGCATCAATGGAGTTATTATTTTCACCAAAGACACCACCTTTTCCCTGCTGATATGTGTAACGTTGTAACCATCCCCAGGCAGCAGTCTGGTCATTACCGAGCTTACCATGAGACAAGCGTAACTTCAAATAATTAATCGCATTCGAATGGAAAAAGCTTTCTTCACTGATCACCCAACCTGCAGAAACATTGTAAAAATTTCCCCAGTAATTCTCCGGAGCAAATTTTGTTGACGCATCCGAACGAAACAAAATCTCTCCAAGATATTTATTACCATAACGATAGTTCAAACGTCCCACATAACCAAGTGTTCCTGATTCATAAGCGGCCGTACGCCCGCTCACCGCTCCAAAAGCGGTGTTAAATTGGCCATTCGTTGTTGCCAAAGGATCGTCTTTCCAAACATCTTCTTGTGAACTATTAGCCTCCGCTTTCTCAACAGAAAATAACCCAGAGAAATTATGCTTTTTCCATTGTTTATCATAAGTAGCGGTAAAATTTACCTGATAGTTGCTACCTGCCGCATTCGAAAAATAGACTCTGTTACCATTACTAAAAGTAACTGCTTTAGGATCTGTAGCAAGATCATAGATATGTCCATTGTCGCCTGCTCTTGTAAAGGTATACGTCTGATATTTTGTACCTATTTGTGTACCTCTATCATTTTTTAAATTTCGATTGTAAGATCCGCGTAAGATCAATCCATCAAGCCATGGTGCTCGATATTCCCCATTTAAGTTGATACTGAATTGCCGGGTGTCTGACGTTGCCAGATTACCAAGTTTTTGCAATTCAAAATAGTGATAGGCTGATAGATCTCCTGATGTCCCGGGTAATCGAACGGGCAAACCATTAACATACGACGGCACATAAGGAGAGGCCAACAATAAGTTACGATAATCGTTGTCATCATTCTCACCGCCTATTTTGTTAAAAGTTTTCTGCAAGTTTCCGGTATTTCCAGACACTTGTATCCCTACTTTGAAGTTACTTGCTACTTGAATATCGCTACCTGCCCTAAAGTTCCAACGATCATAGTCGAGCGTGCCCAAATTTCCGTCTTGTTTGCTGTATGCAACATTCGCAAAATAGGTTGCTTTATCAGTTCCCCCCGAAACATTCAAAGAATGTCGGGTCAAATAACTCGATTTCCATGCATCATCCAGCCAGTTGTAGGAATGATTTTTAAAGTAATCCAGCTCATCCTGTGAAAAAAACCATTTATCAAAGCCCGGCTTTGTCGCGTCACTATTGCTTCCATTCGGCCCGTTCATGATATTGAAATACATACCATATTGGTAAGCATCCATCATTTTTGTTCGATAAGCTTCATCGTTAATGGCATATGAACCGTTATAGCTAATCTTTGGCGTGCCTACTTTTCCTCTTTTCGTCGTAACCAAAACAACACCATTTGCCCCTCTAACACCATAAACTGCAGCTGCCCCATCTTTCAAAAAAGATATACTCTCAATTTCAGAAGGATCTAAATTGCCGAACAATGTTGCATCAGGTTGATTCTGTCCATCTACCTGAACCATACCATCAATAACGTATAGAGGATCTGTTGTTCCTCCATCTTTACTTGGCCCCATAGGTTTTCGTATAGTTAAAGACGCTTTCGTGCCAGGTCGAGTATTGCCTCCACTTACACTTAGTCCAGTAACACGACCCGCTAACGCAGCACCAATATTCGTCGTAGGTAAATCTTCTATCTCTTCCGCTTTGATCGCCACAACCGACCCTGTCAAATGTGCTTTTTTCTGTGTGGTATAACCAACCGTAACAACCTCATCGAGCTCCTGACTTTCAGCTTCCATGCGTATATTTAACACACTTTGGTTGCCAACTGGTATTTCCAATCTTTTATAGCCAACAAAATTGAGCACCAAAATCTCATTCCCAACGGGCAAGTTCAGCCTAAAAGTACCTCCCTCGTCTGTTGAAGTCGCAGTTTTAGATCCTTTGATGGATATCGTTACTCCCGCCAAAGGTTTTCCATTTTGATCAACCACCTTTCCTGTTATATTTTTAAAAAAAAGCAGATTGAGTTCACTTGGATTCGCACCATAAGAGAAGCATGGAATGGCCCCACCTGTCATTATCCCAATGGCGAGCAGCTTTGCCAACCGAATAGAAGATTTCCTTGGGAATATAAAGTAATTCATAATTTAGGTCCTTGTTTATTGGTTTGTTTTTTTGAGTCTCGCGGCCCACTTGTCACCTTCCTCTTTTAAATTATAGCCGTGAGACGCTAAATAGTTATTGATTTTGCCTTTGTATTTACCGAACCAGGCGTGTTTTTTTTCCGAAGATTCGGCCTGCATGGCAAAATCTCGAGCTTCATAAAGTAAACTGTCAATCATATGTACTTCATCTTTTGAAAGACTTGGAATCATATCTTGATAGGCCTTCACGGTGTTCGGATAAACATGATAGGTCATGCCGTTTTTAACTGCTTCAACTTCTGCCGGTGTTAAAACTTGTTTTAACCGGATTACGAAAGCTTGATTTAAATTGGAAGTTTCCTGAAGCGTCTCCTGTGCGATCTGTTCTTTTAGACTCTTATCCGTATTCTCCTTAATTTTCAAATCGCGAAGCGAATAACAGGCATTCAAAAGATAATATTGATCACGAATAATGTGAACCGCTCTCTCTTGCTTGGCTTGATCTGCTAGCGCTAGTTTAGCTACAATTTTTGCAGACCGATCTGTAATAGTTTTCCAATAGGCGTCCTCTGTTTGACTAAATGTCATAGACACGCTTAAAAATAAAATTGTGAATAATGTAAAACGTTTCATAGGCATGAAATGGTTTATCCCTTTTTTGGTTATTAAATATTAAATAAAGCCCCTTAACTTTATTTCCATTATAATTGCTCAAAATAAACGTCAAAACGACACAAAATTTCAAGTGCTCAATATAACTGAAAATTTCATCGGCAACCGTCATGTACTATCCTGACCCACTTGCTATTTGACCTCTAGATTATCCACAACAACACCTTTAGAATCAAGACTATACAGCTTAATAAAATAGGTCCCAGCATTGATCATTGTCTTTGTATCAGTATTGATATAATTCCATTTTCCGGAACGCGTAGGTTCCAATGATACGAGAGTTTTGGGCACCAGCACATGCCTATTTTTGTCTAAAATTTCATAGTAAGCACGACGAACTTCCTTAAATGGATTATGATACTTCACCAATAATGAATACACATCCGCTGCACCGACCTGAAACTCCCAAGCGATATAACTCTCACTAGCATTAAATACTAAACGTCTTTGTCCGGCAAACTCAATTTCGGAAACACCTTCCCGCCAAAGGGTTTGATAGGCTTTATAGTTTTTGACCTCCTTCAAGTCATACACTGGAAGAAGCCCACTTTGCTGCTGAAAGACCACAATATCTCCGCCGCGCTCAGTTTTCAGCAAAATTTCCTCGCCTACCTTTAGCACCCTACGGAATACGGCAAAATATTTTCCCGTATTCAATTGTACACTGTCTTTGGTCTCTTCAAAATTGTCCGGTTTCTCATTTCGTAGATAGAAAGCAGTGGTAGGTTCTTTAAAACGTAGATGATAGGTGCTATTGCTATCAAGCTCAAAATAATCTGAGCCAAACAAGGATGGTGGCAAGGAAAAAAACGATGTTACGCTAGAGCCATCCTTTTTCAATACACTGCCTATATCCAGCCAACTATGGAGTTTTATATTCTGCCGCGTTAAATCTAGATTATAATGATCTTGACCGCTTGATTCTGAAACTATGGCAACACCCTTCTTTGAGGCAATGGCAACGGCGTGCATTACTGCTTGTCCAGCATAAACGCGCGGGAAATTGATAACAATCTTTCCGTCAGCAACCCTAACAGTATAGTTTTTTCTGACTACGCGCTGGAATCCCCCATTTTTATAAATATCAAACTTATGCTCAACAAGTTGGCCATTGATAGCAATATCGAAAACTCGATCGCCATTGCCTGACGAAAACTTACCATGCCAAGGTTCGGCGAAATATAATTCAACTAAATATTCTCCATTAGGTACGTCAAATTGATAGCCCAACTTCTCAAGCCCATATCGGAAGCTCTGAAAAAGAGGCCAGTCTTTAGTTCCTTTAATTGGATCAAAAATAACGCGTTGACTGGCAAAATAAGTGTTCATCCCTTCAAAACTATCCGCCCAAGATTTACTGCCCCAGCCCAATTTCGACCGATACGGTTGGTCAGCTTTCCACTCTGCCCCGTATTCATCTGTATAATTATCGCCACCGCAATTAACACGGTAGAGATAATGATATCGAAGATCTGGTTTTAGAATCTTGGATGAGCCTAAGGAAAAGTCTCGAAAATGTGGACTTTCGGGAAAGTTATGTAGTATAATGGTGTCACGGCTAACGATCTTTCCCCCTATTCGTCCCTCGGCGTACAATATATTATACCTCACCTCAACACCATTAAATTCAATATGCTTTCCAAAACCAGGATGTTGCTTTTTTCCAAGTGACAGGAATCCTAAGTCATTGAAAAGTTCGACTTCCTCACAATTCGAAAAAATACGAATGTTGTCTTTCACTCCAGGGGCCAACCACCGATTTGGCCAGGAATGCATTGCGATATAAACCATTGGATGCTTCTTTTTACCATAATGCGACAGATACATGTAATAAGCATCCGTAGGCTCTCCCCAGGGGGTTAATAAACCTTTATAATTAACCGGGCCAATCCTGTCAATATCACGATTTCCTTCTCCCCCCTGAATACGCCCCGGATTATCATGTGAGTTCCAAAGCCATAAATAATGACCAATCGCTTTGGTTTTAACAGAATCTGCTAAACGAACTTTTGTTTGTAGTATATCGACAAAGCGCTCTTCGTTGTAGTTACTCTCGTTAGGAAGATAGGGTGGTTCGGCATGTAAGCCCAAGCTCCTCCAAGCGCCGTACTCTCCTACAAGCTGCTGCTTTTTAAGATCCTCTCCATAGGTATTTTGATTTCCCCCGTAAGTGCCTGTCCAATTTTGCGGAACATCCCAATCGGTACCACTACCACCATTACATGTAGTCACCAGTCGTTGTATAGACGCCGTAGGATCTAATTTCCGAATTAGTGCTGTACATTCCCGTGCAAAATCTTCGGGTAGTGTACTCTCATTTTCAAGGCCCCACAAAATTACTGAAGGGCTATTTCTACGTTCTCGTACCCATTCTGTTAACAATTTTTTGAAATTTTCTCGAAATGCTGGTGTGTCAAACCAAATATGGGCGGCAAGCTGTGTCCACAATAAAATGCCATGACGATCCCATGCGTGTTGATAGCGCAGGTTATGGGGTTGATGTGCATCACGAAATGAATTGAATCCGAGCGTTCTAATTTGTCTAATCCGGGCATCAATCTCCTCTTTATCAAAGGCATGTGATTGCCCCAATTTATGTTCATACTCCGCAATGCCATTAATAAATATAGGCTTTCCATTAACCAAGAGACGTGGGTCGCCAGAGGGCTTTAAACCTTTTGACCAACGAACAGACCTAACTCCATAATGTGTTTCAACCTCATCTGTAATCTGTCCACCAATTTTGATCTGCATTTTTATGCGATATAGGTAGGGTGAATCCACAGACCATAATTGCGGATTGGCCAAAACCAGATCTTTCAGCCGAATTTCCTTTGTTGTGTTTACTTTTATCTGATCTTTCGATGTAGATTGAAGAATTGATATCCCTTTCTGATCCAACACTTCGGTTACAATCTCCACATCTTTATTTCTCTGGCTTTTATTGCTCACTTCTACAACTTGATGTACGATCGCTTTTCGAGGATCGGCAGTCTCATCGTTCCAGTAATGCTCGCCAAAAGGAGTAATAGCTACTTCATTTTTAATTAATAAACTCACAGGTCTAAAAACGCCCATAGGCTGTGATCCTTCTGAAAATCCACGCTCAGTAGAACAGCCGCCATCCACCCAAGGAAGATCCATGATATGAGCTGGATGGTCTGCCCGAACAGCTAACAAATTAGGACTCCCGTCCAATTTAATTGCATCAGTAACATCCAATGTAAATGTGGTTCTTCCCCCTGCGTGATATCCTACGCGCAAACCATTTAACCAAACTGTAGCATAGGAACCTACTCCCTCAAAAAATAAATAGAACCTATTCTTTTTTCTTTGCTGTTTGAGCGAGAAATTTTTCCGATACCAGGAGTAACCATGTAAATTGCCATGTAACAATCTACGATAACCTTCGTAGCTCTCCCAATTATGAGGAACATCGACTTTCCGCCAGTTATCGTCTGTCTTAAAAGAAGCCTGGTGAAATCCATTATATCTCGCGGAATCTTTTTGATCCATTATCGTCATCCAGTCAGCATCCAATGTTACTATTTTACGAACGTTCTGACCAAAAGAAAATAGCCCAAACACTAAGATACATATACAGCAAAAGAGTCTTCTTATCAACATCAACGTGGTCTTCATTATTTCTTTAAAATCAATTCCCTACTAAAGGCATAAGATTTGCCCTTCTTTGTTTGAATCTTTACTTCATGGTTCTGATAACGTAAATGGAGGTCTTCTCCTGAAAGTGATTCAACGGTAACCCCTAACAACTGACTGTCTTTCCACTCCATATTGATCTGAAATGCTCCTCGCGCTTTGATTCCTTGGACTTTTCCTGTTCCGATTTCCGCCGGTAATGCCGGTAATAGCTCAATTCCATCCGTGTGGCTCTGGAGTAACATTTCTATAATTCCCGATGCCCCACCGAAATTCCCATCGATCTGAAACGGTGGATGGGCATCAAATAGGTTTGGATAAGAACCACCTCCATTATCCGCCGGCCGCAATAGCATTTTTACCATGTGATAAGCATGCTGAGCGTCTTTTAATCTCGCCCAAAAATTAATTTTCCATGCTAAGCTCCAACCTGTCCCTTCATCTCCCCGTAACACCAACGAGCGCTTTGCAGCTTCAACCAGCTGTGGTGTACCAATCAGATTGATTTCATTTCCCGGGAATAAACCCCACAAATGGGATATATGTCGATGTTTATTCTGCGGATCGTCCATATCTACCAACCACTCCTGCAGTTGTCCATATTGCCCGATTTGGTTAGGTGCAATCTGATTCCGCATGTTGCTAATCGAATCCCGTAAAAGATTATCGCTATCCAGTATCTTGGAGCTTTGGTTGAAAATATCAAATAAGGAGCGAATAATCTGATGATCCATAGTAGGTCCCTTGACCAACCCTCCATTCTCTGGGGAGTTTGAAGGTGAGCTGACCAACCATCCCGTTACTTTGTCCTTGACAAGAAAGTCCTTAAAAAATAAGGTAGCATCCTTAATAATTGGATAATATTCTTTTAAAAAGTGTAAATCTTGTGTGTAAAGATAATGTTCCCAAAGATGTCTCACCAACCAAGCTCCACCTGTTGGCCATATACCATGGTTGGAATTATTAATGGGAGCTGTACCCCGCCATAAATCCGTATTGTGATGTAAAACCCAACCCCGGGCAGCATAATATTCTTTGGCCGTTTCTGCACCCGCCACATGCAAATCTTGAATCATTTGGAATAAAGGATCCTGCAATTCAGAGAGATTTAAAACCTCGGTCGGCCAATAGTTCATCTCCAAATTTATGTTAGTCGTATATTTGCTCCCCCATGATGGTTCTAAAGATGAATTCCAAATGCCCTGAAGATTCATAGGCTGGCTACCTGGTCGAGAAGCTGCAATTTGGAGATATCGGGCGTATTGCACATAAAGCGCGAGCAGCCCAGGGTCATCCAGCATTACTGCCCTTCTTAATCTTCTATCTGTTGGAATAGTATCGAGCTGGCTGCTATCGTAAAGTTCTATTGCAAAGCGATGGTACAAATTCTGGTAATCTTTTTGATGGATTTGATACAATTTATCAAAGTCCGACTTCCATAAATTTTTGGATCTATCCAATGCGATAGTAGCATACTGATCGTTCAGTTCTCGATACGATTTAAAATTGGTTGATGCAGTTAGATAAATCTGGACCTCATCGGCTTGTTTAACAACAAGATCATTACCCTCATAAAATACCCGACCACCTTTCAATTTGAGCTTTACGAAGGCTGTTCCTCGCATCGAACCATTTTTGACCCATACCTCCATACCGATGGAGGAGTCTATCATGTGATCAAGTTTGGCACGCTGATGTTTGGTATTCAGGCTTAATCTAAAAGTGATTTTCCCCTTCTGATCTGCCTGTAATCTTAAGCCGATAAAATTGTTGGGATAACTTGCAAAATAAGTTCTTTTATAGTGAATTCCATTAGCATCATAATTGACACGAACTTCACCTTTATCCATATCGAGTATCCGGCTGTAGCGCTTTGCCTCTTTGTGATCGAATTGCAAATTTAACGTACCAAAAGGCTGATAAGATGCCTGATAATTTCCTATTTTGGGACTGTTTGGATCTTGAATATAGTATTTCCACTCTCCATTAAGCGAGATTAGTTTTCCGGTGGAACTTTTTAATCCTATTGACTGCTTTGTATCCTTATAACCAGCTACCCCTCCTTTTCCTTCTAAATTGATCACCTGAATTGCGATACTATTTCTCCCTTCTTTCAGTAGCCCTTTAGGTATTTGATAAAGTCTTCTGGTATCATCTCCCACCGACTGACCGACGAGCTTACCATTGATATATGTATAATCAATGGTCCTGATCTTATTTAAATCCAACGACCATAGCTCTGACAGCTGATTTTTTGAAAGGTGAAATTCATAACGAAACCAAACGGCACCATCCAAACCCTCCAGTCCTAGATTCTCCCAACCCTCATAATGCGGAGCCCTCATAAGCGGCCATTTACTATCGTCAAAAACGAACTCAAAAGGCCCATGCTTTTGCTCGCGAATTTTCCCAATTTTTTCCAGCCAAGCATCAGGATCTTCTGATTCACTTTTAAGCCCCATAAATTCCCGCATCGCTAAAGATTCCGCACCTCTCTGTTGCCCTTGATCAAGCAACTCCCGTATGTTTTGAAGATACTTTGATGCGCCTTTTTTATTATAATTTCGTGGTCCATCCGTCCATAATGTTTCCTCATTAAACTGTAATTCTTCCTCCTCGACTCCCCCATAAACCATGGCTCCGAGTCGACCATTGCCAATAGGTAAAGCCTCCTCCCATTGTTTGGCAGGATGATCAAACCACACACGTGTTTGTGCAAAAGCGAAGCCCAAGGGCCATATCGACAAAAAAGACAATAAAATATACAGATACAAACGCATTATTTAGCTTCCAAAGGGTTTACATTTGACGTTAACTGACCGTTTTTATAATTACCACGGAGTATTTGTTTTACACGAGCTAGATTATTACCGTGAACATAGATAGCTTCATTCGCTGATCCGACTAAATCCAAAAAGAGCGCTGTACCTAACAATGGAAAGCAACTCTGCACATTCACTGATTTACAATTTTCAAGCTCGATAAGCGATCTTTCAGCCACCGGTGTTATGTTTTTTATATTCAATAGATTCAGTTCTTTACCGTTGTTGACGGATAATAGCGCACCCTGTGTGATCGCGACGTTTACATTACTCAATGTCAATCCATTCACATTGAGCGCTGAAAAACCTGTGGTTCCCTGCATGTTAATATCCGAAAACACGACATTTTCAATTGGCATTTCTGCTAAGCCTCGCATATAACCAATGCGATTTGTTGTACCAGATAAATTGTTGATAAAGATGTTCCTGAATTTAGGCGTACGTTCACTAACAGGTCCCGGTTCACTTTTAGCATATTCCATATCTAGTACAATAGCCTGATCTCGAATATCACGCATGACAATATTGGAGACTTGAATATTTTCTACAATCCCACCTCTACCTCTTGCGGTTTTTAAACGTATACCACGATCTGTTCCGTCGAAAATACAATTGGAAATAACAATATTTTTCACACCACCTGACATTTCACTCCCAATAACTACCCCACCATGTCCGCGAAGCATCGTACAGTTTGTAATGGTATAATTCTCTGCAGGGATATTGATTTTCCTTCCCGAACGATCCTTTCCAGATTTTATGGTAATGCAATCATCCCCTACACTAATGTGGCAATTGGCGATGCGAACATTGGAGCAAGATTCTGGATTGATACCATCTGTATTAGGCGAAGGAGGGTTATCTATTGTAACGCCTTCTACGGTAACGTTATCACAATATTGTGGATTAATTGTCCAAAACGGCGAATTTTGAATTTTAATATCTCTGATCTGTACATTTTTACAGTTTAAGAACTGTATAAAAGGCGGGCGTAAAAATCCTCTCTCAATCCATCCCGGAAGGTCCGGAGCCAAAACATCTTTATTGAGGCGTTTAAACTCTTTTTGCCATTTGCTATCTTCTGTCTGCTTCTTAACTTCAACCTCCGAATAGCCCCACCATTTTTTACCATGTCCGTCAATGAGCCCACGTCCTTGGATACTGATATTCTCTAGATTATTACCGTAAAATAATGGCGAAAAGTTTGTAACAACAGTTCCTTCCCAACGAGATTCAACCATAGGCAAATACTCATCAAAATTATCGCTAAAATGTAACTCCGCTCCAGCATCGATATAAATCGTAATATTACTTTTAAGATGAATGGGCCCAGTGACGTATTTTCCAGCTGGAAAATAAATCGTCCCCCCGCCTCTATTGGACGCTGTTGTAATAGCTTTTTTGATAGCCAATGTATTACTTCCGGTGCTGTCCTTCCGACCACCAAAATCCATGACGTTAAGCCAAGTTTGTGCCTGCAAACCCAACATGAATAAACAGAGTAATACAGTTATTATTCCATGACGATAGCTCTTTCTGATCATATTACTTTAAGTTAATCTTACAATTTTTTAAAACCTTTTTTTGCATTGACTTTACACCGTCCACATAGATGGTCAGTCCCTTGCCTTTGTGATATTTCTCGCCAGTGACATCCCAGTAAATAGCAATGTTCTTATTGTGATACGTTAACTGGGTGAGTGAAAAGTAGTCCCATTGATCTTTCGAAATCAACGGTTTTATCTCAAGAATAGGATTAATCTGTGGTTTTATTCCAATTAGATCCTGAATAATGACATCCGCAAACGTAGAATGGTTATAAAACTTACTTCTCGGATGATCTCCCTTCAACCATTCTCCAGTTTTCTCATCTTGATATTCACCGATGTAGGGTTTACCATTCATAACATGGGATTTGGCATATTTATGGATTTGCTCGTATAAATCGTTTGCGTCAACTGCTTTATTCCTTTTATAATCGCTTAAATAATTAGCCATCCCCCTGATGGTCTGTGAACTTGTAAAAGGCCAAATTGCACCATCCCATTCACAGCTATGTCCAGTACCACGGGTTCGAAATGTCGGTTCACGCCGCTCAGCCGTTGTTGTTCCCCAAGGTGCATTAAATCCTGCGGTATCGGGTAGCTGCAGCCAAGCTTTTCCATAAGCTGTTCTATCCGGAGGTAAATGAAAGTACCATGGGATAAAACCGATTGCTTCCCGCGTGGGGTGTAGTTCCCCTTTTTCCATCTTTGTTTTAAAAAATTGATCTTCTTTGTCCCAAAGCGAATCCAATATCAATTGGCGTAAAGTCTGTTCATAGGAATTGTATTTTTTCTCTAATTTTGGATTAGACACCAATTTGGCAATTGTCGCAATCGCTACAGCGTTTCCATACATATAGCTATTGATTGACGGACGCATATTGTGAACCTTACGTCCACCCGACACCGACTCTTCCATACCATCTTGAACGTCAAATTGCCAAAAGAGCCCATTTTTAGTCTTTCTTTCTTTTTCCCACTTTTCAAAATCCAAATCCAAATCCAATAGACGGTCTTTTAGATATTGATTATCAGGATTAACTTTACAATAAGCTAGTAAGGCATCAGGTAGCCAAGAACTGAATTGATGAAACCTTGGCTTCGATTGATTCTTGTCTGCATGATAAAGCCAAAAGTCGATGTATTCTTTTAGAAAAGCATTGTCACGAATCCACCTTCCTTCATACAAATGGTGTCCGAGCGCACAACTGATTGAATTGTATTTTCCAGCATGCTTCACTGGCTCAATAAATTCGGTCACCAAGGTGCCTTCCGGACTCGATTTGATATGTTTTCGGTAAGACCACCATCGAAAATAATAGGTTTGCTCGATTTCCTTATCCGGACAGTCAAATAAAGGAATATTAGCCATCATCCAGTCATAGGCATCCTTATTCGGAATATTATTGATTACTGCTTCGTTATCGTTTTTGTTAAACTCTTGAACATAGCTGTGAACTTTATCTTCTAATTTCTGCTGTGCCTTTACACACGATAGCGCACAGAAAAAAAGCGCAAGAATAGATTTTATAATTTTCATTCCTTATTTAATATCAAAAAAGTTGAAGTAGATGTATTGTGTTCTCGTAAAATACCCACTTCGTTTAAGTTGTTTATCCTGTACTATCCTGAAGGACATGGTTGTATTTACAATTTGGTTCCCCGATAATAGCCAAACAAGTCGTCTAGATCATCTCCTTGATTGTCCACGTCTGCATTATATGAATTAGAGAGTTCCTCATGATCTACTATACCCAAAATAAGCACCTCTCCTTTTGGAATCTTCAGCTCATTGACCCCTGGAGGAAAGGAATAGGTATGAATATCCACCATCGGCATGTATTGTATTCGTATAGCATTACGTATCCTTGCCTCTGCTTGACCAAAATCATTTGCACTTGCATCAATTTCCAGTATAGGTTTAGGCGCAAAAACTTTGTCATTACTATTAAAATAACCAATCAATATCTTCACTGCTTTATTATTCTTAAAGCGAAGATGTGTTCCCTGAAGCTTTTGCTTTTCGGTATTAATCTGTACCGCTTGCAGTCCTTCCAATTCGTTGGCCAGATGGGTAACAACTAACTCCTGATCTGCATACAATTTTGCGCCCTTTTTCAATGGAATAAGTTGCTGATCATCCAAAAACGTAATCTCTTCTGACTTTAATACCGCTTTGGCATGTGTATAGACATCCGAAATTGTAGCTAAAGAATCTATCGCATGTTTAAAATTATTCAACTCCGCTTCAAATACAGGAAGCATCTCTTTCCAGTGAATGAACGAAGCATCAGCTCCGCGCATGGGTATCTTACGTTGTTTAGTCTGCATGCTATTTGCATATAAATAGGCCTGATTTGTGATCTCCGTAAGTTTTCGATATTCCGTCACACTTTGCTCCAAATCGGGCAGCGCTTTCCGAAGCGCGCCAAGATCATGGGAATACTTGTATTGAAGCAGCTGAATAGCTGCCTTAACCTTATAGCTATAATGATTGGCTAACAATTGATGAATCCGTATATCAGTAAGCCAGCGATTAAATTCTGCAACATTTTTCATTGGTTTTCCTAACTCCTTAATCAGCGCAGCTGCACGATCTCCATGTTTCACAATTTCTTCCGACACTTGGAGAGGTGTCTCCCCAACATGGCCTTCCTTGTGGTAATCTCTCTCGACATAATCAATAATCATTTCTCCTTCAGGAGCTTCAGATTCATAAAGAAGAGTAAACAGACCATAACGATAAGGATTTATCAATTGCGTCATCAGCATTCCGAGTGAAGATGTCTGTCTATTACCATCTGTAATACCAAATCGCCTAAGTATTTTAGGCGATATCTCACCAATTTCTTCGATAGCCAATAGTAAATTCAGTGCATCCTTCTCGGGAATACCATAATATCGGGAAAGTTCATTCGACCAGTAAGATTGCTCTTGTGACAAATCTCGATTTTCATTCCAAGCATATCGTGACCATGCCTTGTACCACATCCAGTCGCGATCTACCTGAAGCAATCTATTATTTACCTTGTCTGCTGCATATGGCCAGTCCCAGTAAGATGCCTGGGGGTAAATATGAATACCGTTTGAATGATGAACTTCATGCATAGCTTTGACCGATCTCTGGATAAAATCAGGTGAGCCATATCTAAATGGTTCCAAGTTGGCTAAAATATGAACATTCTGAATATGGACTGTACCAATGGCACTTAAAGAGCGATGTAACTCGGCCCACTTCCCTCTTGGAGTATAGGTGGTCAGCGCCTCACCATTATATTTAGCCATAGTATAGAGGTTTTTATAAATTGGTAATGCAGCTTTCATAACAGCTGGTGCATCAGTGTCGTGGGCTCTTAAAATAATAGGTGGCTCGCCATTAGTACCAGATGCATGTAATCCGTCCTGTACTCCCGGAATGATGGTATTGGTAAACCAGTTAATATCATCTTGACCGACTCCCTCCATTGCCTCGCCCAACGTGATTAGTAATCCGACGTTTGGATACTTAGCCACAAAAGCAGCAATACTTTTGCGGGTGTAATCAGAAATTAGCGGTGTAATAGCGCGATTGCGCTCTTGAGTTTTTAACCCATGACGATCGGCAAAAGGCTTCGGCAGGATGATGTTATAAAACATCTGGATAATCCAAATACCCCTTTTATTAGCTTCTTTTGTCAAAAAAGTATAGATCTCCTCGTTTTTATCAAATGTTGTCTCATCCACTTCAAGCGCATAAGAATAATCTTTTAATTTCACCAATGAAGAAAAAGGGTGCCCATTCCATAAATACAAAGCATTGTACCTGTTTTCAACCATCATATCCAAATACTTCAACCACAATTTTTTATCATAAAACCATGGAAAAGATTCAGGTGTATAAGGATATTCGTAAATATCATGCCCCGGCAAATACGCAGTTTTTTGAAGGCCAATGCTTGTGCCACGCATAACCATTTTTGGTCCATCGGCCAAAAAGAATGGCCCAACGTTCAGCCAATGCCTATCTGCCAGCAACGCCATACAGCCATACAAAACCCCCGATTCATCCGTACCGATCAAAGTGATCGGATCTGTTTTGCTCTTTCGAAATAGAACAAAATGTTCTTTTTCAATCAATTTACTCCTGATTGAGTCTGGTAAAGATTTTCTTTGTACTGCCGTACTTACCTCAATATCGAGATGGTCGGTAACACTTGATTTAATCAATTCTTTTTGCAACAGGTCAACTGCATATTGAAACCGTTCTTGATTTACAATTCCTTCCATCGTGTAACGAACGGTACTACTTTTATTTCCGGCATAAAGTTCAGCAAGTATTGAAAAGACAAAAAGAAACATGCATAATAGTCTTTTGCACATAATTGGTTATTTATAATTCACTAATAAATGTTAATTTTACATATAAAATTTCAAACATTAAAATTCGTATCTCGTTTTTTACAAAGGAGATGCTTTACAAATGCAGATTTCTCTATTATTAACTAGAATATTTTAGTATTTTAGAGCATACTCAACAATAATTCATTGAAAAAATATTTGCTATTTCTAGATACAGAAACGTCTGGCCTACCGAAAAAATGGAATAAAAGGTACACAGAAAGCGATAATTGGCCACATGTACTGCAATTGGCCTGGATCATTTTTGACGAAGCCCAAAATGAGATCAAACGGAGCAATAAATATATCTACGAACCACTCATTCCGATCAGTCCGGCATCAGAGCAAATCCATGGGTTGACGCCCCCTTTCTTAAGGCAATATGGTGAGAAGAAAAAAGAAGTGTTGCGCAAGCTCAGTCATGACATCAAAAAATATAAACCTCAGATTGTTGGACATTTCCTTTCCTTTGATTTACAAGTATTATCTGCGGAATTCTACCGATCGAACCTTGCGCTTCCGTTTGGTGAAATAGATTATTTTTGTACACTTTTACATAGCAAAAGGTATGTTAGAAATCCAAATATGGTACATCTTCCACTGTCGCTGTTACATGAATCCCTATTCTTGTCTCCACCGGAACATTTACACGATGCAGAAAAGGACGCTGAGATAACAGCTAAATGTTATTTTGAAATGATTCAACGAAAGGATTTAACTCATCAAGATATCCTTAACCAGCAAATAGAATTTCATAACATCTTTTAATTTTTTCCTAATGAAAAATTCCGAGATTATCCTTTCTACACTAAAATCTACCCCTCCATTTCAGGCACTGCCCGAATCCCTGCAGCTCAGTATTGTTGATATATTCAATGAGTACCGCTTCTCCAAAGACACGCTTGTTTATCGACAAAGCATTACAGACATGGATGGGGTAGACTTAATCTATGAAGGTGAATATGAAACATTTTTCTTGGACGATTTAGACAACAAAAGATTAATAGAAATTCACCATAAACCCTATTGTTTTGGCGGAATATCCGTGCTCTTAAATAGAACAAAAGCATTAAAATCCGTAATTGCCAAAAAAGGTACAATTATCTATCGGTTACCTAGGAAAAACTTTATCGAGCTTTGTAACGCTAATGAAGAATTTTTTCATTTTTTCACTAATTCTTTTGGAAGAAGAATGTTGGATGAAGAATTTTCCCATTTTGTCAAATCTCCAGCTTCCTTTGAAGAAAGCTATTTTGCTGCAGATCAATTATATTCAAGAAAGATCGAACACATCACCTACAAAGATATTGTTGCTTGCTCTCCTCAAACGCCCATCTATGAAGTTGCGAAGACTATGGCGAATCAAAAGGTGAGCTGCCTGTTCATAAAAGATGATAACAGCATTATTGGTTATGTAACCGATATGACCTTGCGCGATAATGTAGTTGCTAAACAGGTACCAGTCGACCACGAAATTATGGAAGTCATGGACAACCCTATTGTTAGCATTTCAGATCAATCTTATCTTTATGAAGCAGTATTAAAAATGTTCCGGACAAAATCCAGATACCTGCTGGTTGAAAAAGAAGGAAACTACGTTGGATTTTTAAGCCGCAACAGATTATTAAGCGAACAGGGGCAATCTCCACTTGTTTTTATTCAATCTGTCAAGCTTGCAGAAACACTCAATGAATTGCATGAAAAGTGGAACAACGTTCCCGAGATTATCCATCAGTTGCTTGGCAGAGGCGTAAATGCTGAAATTGCCAATCAGGTAATCACAACCGTAGCAGACAGTATTGCACTAAAGGTAATCGAAAAAGTCATCGGAGAAATGGGCGAACCGCCTGCTAAATTTGTCTTTATGGTGACTGGCAGTGAAGGGAGAAAAGAGCAAACATTAATGACGGATCAGGATAATGCCATTATCTATGAAGATAAGGCAAACGAACATCGTGAACTCGTCCGAGAATATTTTTTAAATTTTGCTACCCGGGTGTCAGATCATCTAAATACAATAGGTTTTAGCTACTGTACGGGCGGATATATGGCCAGCAATCCCGAATGGACACACTCCCTATCCCATTGGAAAAACAACTACAAAAAATGGATTGAAGAAAGTATTCCTGAAAATGCGATTAAGTTTTCAACTTTTTTCGACTGCAGACGCTTGTATGGCGATCAAGGTATTATTAATCAGCTTAAAGAATTTCTCAATATTGAATTACAGCGGCCAAATGATCGCTTTTTTACCTTTATAGCAAAAAATGCCCTTCAATATGAGCCACCGCTAACATTTTTTAAAGCGATAAAAACCCAAACTATAGGATCATCCGAAGTATTCAATATAAAAAAAGCAATGACGCCTATTGTTGACTTGGTCCGCGTATACGCGCTCAAAAACCGAATTTATGAAGAAAACACTGGTGGTAGGCTCAAACAGCTATTAGAATTAGGAATATTCACACAAGAACAATATGAAGAATTACATCAATCCTATTATTATCTGATGTCGATTCGTCTGAAAAATCAAGCAAATCAGATTAGAATAGCCAAACTGAGTCCAAACAATTATGTACCGATGGACAGCCTGACAAATATTGAAAAAGCAACCATCAAAGAGATATTTAAAACGATCACTAACTTTCAGTTGGGAATCAAAGTAAAATTTACCAGTAACCTCTTCGGTTAACAGGTCGAATTAACACCAAATTGTTAAAAATCTCTTTCCGAAAGTTCAATTTTATATCCCTATGTCCATAAGGAAAACAAGGAAGCCATCAGTAAACTGATGGCTTCCTTAACGCATATTCAACTTATTTCATTAATCGACAGGTTCGGTTGCTTTACCTCTATCAACGATTGATTAGATGGTTTTGCTGCCTATTTCGTAGACAGTCTAATCAGCGTAAAGGAGTATGGTGCAAAAGTTTGAACAAGTTTTTTCCCATTATAAACAACAGTACTTTCCTTTGGACGAATATTTAATGGTTCTTCCAAACTATTACTGACATTTAGATCGGGATTGGCCAGCGTAACAAGCTGTGCCGTGGCCGTTAACTTCTTCTTGGAAACTACATCAAGATTAACTTTTTTCGGCTGACTATTGTAATTGACAACTTTCACAATCAATTCCTTTGAAGACTCGTCATAAACTGCAGATGCATACAAACTATCTTTACCCGCAACGGATTCACCGTCATGCATAATCGGAATAATAGCTGTGCCCCTGTTGGTTGCATACAACTTTTGAACCTGGTAGCTAGGTGTACCATATACTTGCAGATTATCAACCCAAATTAGATCCGGCGACCATTGCCACCCATCAACATGACCAAACAATGGCGCATAAGATGCCATTTCAACCACATCACCATTTCGTTCAAGACCAGTCATGAATGCAGCTTCAGAAAGTGCTGCCTCCCACGTACTTTTTCCAGGACCATTTGGTCGTGTCGTATGTGAAGCGTATTCGCCCGCAAAAATCTTTGCGCCGTTTCGGTTGTAATTGTCATAACGGCTCGCACTTGAAAGAAACCAGGACGGTGGGCGATAATAATGTTCATCGATGATATCGATATTCATGGCACGCAACTTATCATCTAAGAAATCAAAGCGATCCCCCTCTGGATCGGTACCTGAACTCGCTATAATTTTGATCTCTGGATGCTTTTCGTTCAATGCCTTCTTAAAGATGGCCAGACGTTCAATATATTGAGGTCCCCAATTTTCATTGCCTACGCCTAACATTTTGAGATGAAATGGCTCAGGATGCCCCATTTCTGCACGCAATTTACCCCATTTTGTAGCAGTAGATCCGTTGGCAAATTCAATCAGATCCAAGGCATCCTGAACATACTCATCTAACTCATCTAATGGTACAACTTCGCCTGTATTAAACTGACACGCCATCCCACAATTAAGGATGGGCACCGCAGTGGCGCCGATATCTTCTGCCAATAAAAAATATTCGAAGAAACCTAAGCCAAAAGTTTGGAAATAATCTGGCGTTAAACGATGTTTAAATTCAGTATTCCAACGGTTAATAATCAGTTCTCGTTCACTAATTGGACCAACCGTTTTTTTCCATTGAAATCGATTGGCCAAATCTCTACCTTCCACAATACAACCTCCCGGAAACCGGATAAAACCAGGTTTCATATCTGCAAGCATTTGAACCATGTCTTTGCGTAATCCCTTTCGTCTCCCTTTCCAAGTGTCGACGGGAAACAAAGACAACATATCGACGTCTAAAGTGCCCTCACCTTTAAACCAAACATTTAATTTAGCCTTTTCTGTTGTTTGGTTAACAGGAAATTTAACCGCAGCTTCCGACCACGATGCGACGGGATCAAGAGGAAGTTCAGCGGCTCCGATTACCTTATTTTGAGGATCAAGCAGTTCAACGTGGATTGTCATTCCTTTCGCAGTACTTTGGTACTGTAAAGAAAACTCATATGCTCCTCCCGCTTTTACCCCCATTCCCCTAAAGCCTTCATTTTGCAATCCTAATTTTAGATTGCCCGCATTATTTAATCTTAAATAACGTTTATTTCCCTTCCGCTTACTGTCATTCACCAGCAAATAAGTCCCCTCAACACCATTTTCGAGCTTCTTCCAGCCCATCCAAGGTTCATCAAATTCAAAGGATCTATTCTTCACCAATTCAGCATAGATTCCCCCATCAGCGCCCAAGTTAATGTCTTCAAAAAACACGCCCCACATATGTGGCGATATTTTCCCCGAGGGCTTATCTAACTGAATATTTAATGCTATTGGTGACTGCGCCGCAGCTGAAAAGCCTAAACCCGCTAGCGCTACCATCAACGATACAACTTTCTTCATCTATATAATTATTTGATCATTAATGTTTAATTAATGAGTTTTAAAACTATCTTAGGTTAATTCCAATACGATTACTGAAAAAGCAGGAATATCTACTTCAACGGTACCATTAACAACCTTCGCCTTATTGTACACGGCAGGTGTAATCGTTGTCGGTTTGTCGAACGAATTATAATCGCGCAGATGCTCAGCGGTAAGTATTCTACCAGTTACTTTTCCGGCTTTAAACGAGCCCAAATCCACCTGCACCTTATTTTTCTTTTTTGGGTCAATATTCACAAGGGAAATATGTGTACGGCCTTGTTTGTCCTGTGAGGCTGAAACCGAAACTGCCGGTATCTTCTCTTTATTAAATTCAAAATCAGTCGATTGCAGCGATACAGGAATTAATTTAGCGTCCTGATGTACCTTATACATTTCCATGACATGGTACGTAGGCGTCAAAATCATATTCTTCCCTTCCGTAAGAATAACCGCTTGTAATACATTTACTGCCTGGGCTAAATTGGCCATCTTAACCCGACGAGCATGATTATTAAAGATATTCAATGTCATACCAGCAATCATAGCATCACGCATGGTGTTCTGTTGGTAGAGAAAGCCAGGGTTCGTCCCTGGTTCGACCTCATACCAGCCCCCCCACTCGTCTACGATTAGATCTATCAGTCCTTTTGGATCGTATTTGTCCATGATGGCAATATTCTTCTCCACTAGTTCATTCATAAACCAAGCTGATTTCATGGTCTTGAAATACTCCTCTTCCGAATATTTCGTTGCAGAGCCTTTCTTATCCCAGTTGATGACCGCATAGTGATGTAATCCCATACCTTTCATCAAACCACTTGGAATTTTCTTCATGAGTGTTTCGGTCCAATTGTAATCTGCACTATTGGCTCCAGAAGCAATTCGATATAGACCACTCCCATTCGTCCAATCCGACATGAAAGTCGCGTATTTGCGGTAGATATCAGTATAATAATCGGCAGTCATATTTCCACCACAGCCCCAAGCTTCATTTCCTACACCCCAAAATTTAACCTTCCAAGGTTCCTGCCGTCCATTTTTACGTCTCCAATCTGACATGGGGCTTTCTCCTTTAAAGTTTACATATTGAACCCAATCAGCAAGCTCCTGCACCTCACCACTACCAACATTACCAGCTAGATAAGGTTCTGCCCCAAGCAATTCACACATATTTAAAAAATCATGCGTTCCGAATGAATTATCCTCTGTCACGCCACCCCACCAGTTATTAACCATAGCAGGACGTTGGGCTTTGGGGCCAACTCCATCCTTCCAATGATACGTATCGGCAAAACAGCCACCGGGCCAACGTAGATTGGGGATGTTCAAATTTTTGAGGGCTTCGATAACATCTTTCCGAACGCCATCAGCATGGGGAATCGAGTCATTTTTTTCACCAACATAAAATCCATCATAAATGCAGCGGCCCAAATGTTCAGCAAAATGACCATATATATGTCGACTTATAATCTGCTCTTGCTGCGGAGTTTGCAATTTGACACTACTCTGTCCATGGAGTAGCCCATTGACCAGCGCGAATACAACGCCTAATGTAAATCTTAGCTTCATCCTATATTGACTTTACTTTTTCACGATAAATTTATAAGTCGTTTTGGAGCTATATTGCTCTCCAGGCTTTAATACTGTCGATGCAAAATTGGGATGATTCGGTGTATCTGGAAAATGTTGCGTTTCCAAACAGAATGCCGAACGGAATGGATAGACTTTTCCTGCTTTCCCTTTAGGGTCTGTATCCTTCATAAAATTGCCACTGTAAAACTGCAAACCAGGTTCGGTCGTATAGACTTCCATTGCAATACCAGTCTTGCTTGTATACACCTGAGCAACCTTTTGGAAACCATCTTTCTTATCAAGTTCAAAATTATGATCATAGCCCTTTCCGATCTTTAGCTGCGCATTTTCATCCTCAATCCGAGCACCAATACGTGCCGGCTTCTTAAAATCGAATGCTGTACCCGCTACCGGCAAACTCTTTCCTGTTGGAATCAAGCTGTCGTCAACTTCTGTAATCGCCTTTGCATCAACCTGAAGTTCGTGATCCAAAATCGAAGAATCACCGGCCCCATTAAGATTAAAGTAAGCGTGGTTGGTAAGGTTCAATACGGTCTCCTTATCCGTTGTTGCTTGATAGTCTATAGCCAACCCATTGTCGTCCAAGGTGTAAGTTACCTCCATCTTGACTGTCCCCGGATAACCAGCTTCTTTATCGGGTGAAGTATAAGCCAATGTAATGGATGTTGCCGTGCTACTAACGACGTCCCAAACTTTATTATACACACCATTTGTACCACCATGAAGGGAATTTTCTCCATCATTCTTTTCCAAAGAATATACCTCTCCATTCAGCTTAAACGAAGCTTTACCAATCCGATTACCATACCGTCCAACAATAGCCCCATAAAAATTATTATAGTTTTCCTTGTATTCATTAGCTGAATCGTAACCCAAAATCACATCTGTCATTTGACCATCCTTATTAGGAACATTTAAACTCACCAAGCGTGCACCATAATTTGTCAAGGTAATGGCAAGTTTGTCATTCTTAAGCTGGAATAGTTTAACCTCTTTACCATCAATCTGGCTGTCAAAAGCCTGGTTGGAAGAAGAATCAGCCAATGTCGATGCCGGCTTATTTTGAGTTGACGGGGACTGACAGCCATAAGCTAATGAAGCACAGGTCAACAAACCAATAATAATTTTCTTATTCATCTGCAATTAAGTTTTGTTCCATCGTTTTGATGGAGGCTTCCTAATTTCAATTAGGAATGGTTCATAATCATTTATTTAATCAAATAGCGTTAATGCTACCAAAAACGCACATAAATAGCAGTGACCAATAATAAAGTCACGACAATTAATGCCAATACGGATGGTTCTACTTTGAACATCGATCGATCCAAGACGAAAGCTTTTGGATTAACCTTCGGTCCGAATAAGCTAACGGCAATCATAGCGATCATAGTAAATACAAAAGCTAACCCCATACAGATCTGGAACGGAATTTCATATACACCAGCTTTATTCAGATACGCAGTATAGATCCATGTCTCTGGTCCAAAAACTTTCGTTGCAAACTCGTTGAAGAATATAGACAACGCAAATCCAGTGATCAGTCCAGTGATAGCCGCCGCTCCGGTGGTTCTTTTCCAAAACATACCCAACAAAAACATCGCAAAAACCCCAGGACTAATAAAACCGGTATATTTTTGAATGAATGTAAATCCTCCGGCCCCGCCGATACCCAGCGCATCATTCCATGTAAACAGCACAGAAAGTAGAATAGAGATAACGATCGTTATCTTTCCTACCCAGACCATTTTAGCTTCACTCGCATCTTTATTGATATATTTTTTAAAAATATCCAATGTGAAGATTGTTGCGATACTATTTGCTTTTCCTGCTAATCCAGCAACAATAGCAGCTGTTAAGGCAGCTAATGCAAGTCCTTTCATACCATTTGGCAAATAGCCCAAAATTGCTGAATATGCATTATCGGCATGAAACACCCCCCCAGGAGCCATTTCTTGTTGTAATGCCCCATTTTTATAGAGCACATAAGCAGCTATGCCTGGAAGCATGACAATAATTGGCATAAACAATTTTAGAAATCCCGCAAAGAGAATTCCCGTTCGCGCAGTCTTCAAATCAGCACCCAAAGCGCGTTGCGTGATATATTGATTGCAACCCCAGTAATTTAAATTGACTATCCAGATTCCCGCTAGGTACATCCCTATTCCAGGTAACATCAGATATTTATTAATATCCTCCTGACTGGCGCCTGGTCCAGGTTTATCAACAAAAAGGTTGAAATGCTCCGGAGAGTCTTCCATCAGTTTGTTAAATCCAGCTAACGCATCTTTTCCTAAACCAAAATGTTCGCTGACTAAAGTCAACGCTACATAGGTCGTAGCTATACCACCAATAATCAACACAACAACCTGAATAACATCCGTAAAACCAATAACACGCATTCCACCTAGGGTAATAATCACCGCAAATACAGCTAAAGCGACTGTTATTGTATGAAAGCTATCTCCGCCACCGGCCATACTCGAAATGGCAATTGCCCCTAAATACAAAATCGATGTCAGGTTGACAAAAACATATAAAAACAACCAGAAAATTGCCATGATAAGACTTGTCGTTTCATTGTATCGATTATTCAGAAACTGGGGCATGGTGAAAATCTTATTTTTCAAATAGACCGGTATAAACCAAACCGCCACAATAATTAGCGCTACCGCCGCAATAAGCTCATATGCCGCCACAGCAATACCAACCTCAAAGCCGTTACCGCTCATCCCGATAAATTGTTCAGCCGAGATGTTTGAAGCAATCAATGAAGAGCCTATGGCCCACCAGGTAAGTGATCCTTCCGCCAAAAAGTAGTCCTTGCTACTGCTCAAACTATTGGTCTTTTTACGATAAATCCAGTAGCCATAGCCAGCTACGATAAAGAAGTAAATTACAAAGATGACGTAATCTACCGTTGCAAATTTTTCCATATTTCCCAAATTGGTTATTATAAATAAGCCATTTATGCCTTCACGAGAGAAGCACATAAATGGCTTAAGTTATTATTTACTGAGTAAATAATAAAGTTCATTCCATTTTAATTGATCTTCGAGTTTCGCTAGCGTAGTCTCCTCATCGATCAAAACATATTCCAGTCCGGCAATACGCGCAAAATCTTCGAGATATTCAGGCGTCAAGCTCAAACTGTAAGCGGTATGGTGAGCACCTCCAGCTACAATCCAGGCGCTGCAACCTGTTTTCATATCAGGTAGCGGTTTCCATAACACGCGTGCGACGGGAAGCTTTGGTAAATCCTCTTCCACGGAAACACCTTGTACCTTATTAACGATCAAACGAAAGCGCGTTCCCATATCGACCAATGAAGCATTCAGTGCATTTCCGCTCTGACCGTTGAACACCAAACGGGCAGGGTCCGCCTTGCCACCAATCCCTAGCGGATGCACTTCGATACGCGGTTTTCCGGTTGCTAATGCCGGGTCTACTTCTAACATATGTGAACCAAGTACCATTGGATTCTGTGGATCAAAATGATAAGTATAGTCTTCCATAAATGCAGTGGTTCCTGGTAATCCTGCTCCCATCACTTTACATGCACGCACCAAAGCTGGAGTCTTCCAATCTCCTTCACCTGCAAAACCATATCCCTCAGCCATTAATCGCTGTACTGCCAAGCCCGGAAGTTGCACCATACCATGCAGATCCTCAAAAGTATCCGTGAAACCTTTAAAGTTTCCTTGTTCCAAAAACTTCCTTAAACCAATTTCGATTTTAGCGGCCTCGATTAAGTTCGTATGAAACGCTCCGCCAGCTTTTACATTTTCGGCCAACTCATAAGCCGATTCGTACTCCGCCAGCAATGCTTCAATTTCCGCTTCAGTACTAGCGTTGATAACCTCTACTAAATCACCGATGGCGTAAGTATTTACCGAAAAGCCAAATCTCGACTCCGCTTCCACTTTATCGCCGTCTGTAACCGCCACATAGCGCATATTGTCACCAAATCGTGCAAATTTTGCGCCCTGCCAGTCATGCCACCCAGCTGCCGCGCGAGCCCAAACATTGATCCGTTCAAGCACCTCCGCATCTTGCCAATGGCCAGTCACGACTTTACGCGCTATCTTTAGGCGGCTGACGATATGTCCAAATTCGCGATCTCCATGAGCACTTTGATTGAGATTCATAAAATCCATATCGATACTATTCCATGGAATATCCTGGTTGTACTGCGTATGCAGATGTAGCAGTGGTTTTTGTAATGCCTTTAAACCTCTAATCCACATCTTTGCTGGGGAAAATGTATGCATCCATGTGATGACGCCTATACAATTTTCTGCACTATTGGCGGCAGCTAATGTGGTATATATCTCATCCGTATTCTTTACGATCGGTTTATATTTTACTCCTACCGGAATCGCTTTTTGCGTATGAAGGTAATTGGCTATCTCTTCTGCATGTAGAGCAACTTGTCTTAAAGTCTCCTCTCCATACAGGTCTTGGCTCCCCACGACAAACCAGACCTCTAGTTCTTTTAAATTGATATTCATGTTAAATTGTAGTTTTTCTATAGATTTTTTATTACTCAAACATTATTGACCATAATAGGAATTAGCACCATGCTTCCGTTCATAATGCTTTTTAACCAAAGCAGCTTTTAATCGAGCGGCTTTCGGATTGATCTGTTCTGTTAGCCAGGCCATTTTAGCAACCTGTTCCAGCACCGCACTGTTATACACAGATTTTGCTCCAGTTTTACCCCAGGCAAATGGAGCATGGTTGCCAACGAGAATCATTTCCACTTCTTTATAGTCTAGCTTGTTCTCACTAAAATGATTGATAATCTGAAAGCCTGTTTCATGTTCATAGTTTCCTGCAATCATTTCATCGCTCATCGGTGGAGCACATGGAATATCTTTTGTCAGGTGATCGGCGTGTGTGGTACCAAAAATAGGAATATCCCGCTGCGCTTGTGCCCATGCTGTGGCATAGGTTGAGTGTGTATGGGTTATACCTCCAATCTCTTCCCAGTGTTTGTAGAGCAGCGCATGCGTCTTTGTATCGGACGACGGGCGGAGATCACCTTCAATGATTCGACCGTCAAAATCTACAATTACCATATGCTCTGGCGAAAGTTCTTCATAGGGAACGCCACTAGGTTTAATAGCAAATACACCATGCTGACGATCGACCACACTCACATTTCCAAATGTAAAAAGCACTAAGCCCAATTGGGGCAATTGCATATTGCAATGATATGCTTCCTCTTTAATTGAATTATACATGATTAAATTTGAATGGTTAAACAGTAAGGGCACGCAATTCTTTTCCTTCTACGAAAGCACCCAAAGCACGGTAACGTTCGTAGCGTTTAGTATACATTGGCACCCATTTTTCCTCTGGTATATAGGTTTGTTCAAAGCCTTGCCCCATCGCTTTCATCGCATCTTCGACCCGGTCATATAAACCCGCTGCCGTGGCGGCAAACATCGCTGCGCCGATAGCGCACGTCTGCTCACTTTTATGGATACGAATCGGCATATTCATTACATTTGCCATCATTTGCATAATAAAAGGTGATTTTTTTGCGACACCGCCCAAACCAATCAAACCTTTCACAGGAATACCCTGAGCGACAAAACGGTCCACAATCGCCTTTGCTCCGAAACATGTTGCTTCGACAATCGCCCTGAAAATACGTGGAGCATCAGTTCCGAGGTGTAAGCCCGTAATTGCACCCTGCAAGGATTGATCTGCATCGGGTGTGCGGCGACCATTGAGCCAGTCAATTGCTAATTCAGACGCTTCTGTTACCGGAAGCAACGCAGCCTGCTCACTTAACCGAAACAATAGCTTATCTTCCAATGTGGCGATCAACTGTTCACGGTTGTCCTCAGACATACCTTCAACCTCTTGTATTAAATTCTTCGTTGGCCACAATAACACTTGCTTCAGCCATGCGTAAGCATCACCAAATGCAGACTGTCCAGCCTCCATGCCAATCATTCCCGGAATAATCGAACCATCTACCTGACCACAGATCCCCTTCACCAAAGTATGCTGTACTTCCTCCTTTGGGGCAACTAGCATGTCGCAAGTAGATGTTCCCATCACCTTACTTAAATAATACGGTTCAATTTGCCCCCCAACCGCACCCATATGACAGTCAAAAGCACCTACACCGACAACGACCGACGTCGTCAGCCCCAATCGTTGTGCCCATTCTTCCGAAAGTTGACCAGCAGCTTTATCGGCCGTATAGGTTTCGGAAAACAGTCGGTCTACTATACCGTCCAACAAGGGGTCTAGCGACGAAAAAAAGGAATTAGGTGGCAATCCACCAAATTCTTCAGCCCAAAGCGATTTGTGACCAGCCGAACAGACACCACGTTTCATAGCAGCTACATCTGTTCCTCCAGTTAATAAAAAAGGAATGTAATCGCAATGCTCCACCCAGCTGTATGTAGCGGCACGCACCTTTTCATCAGCCCTAAAAACATGAAGCAATTTGGCCCAGAACCATTCCGAAGAATAGACGCCCCCCACATACTTCAGATAATCGACTGAACTATTTTGATTATAAAGGTTAATCTCCTTGGCCTCCTGAACGGCAGTATGATCTTTCCATAATACGAACATGGCATTGGGGTTGTGCTCAAACTCTGGCAGTAAAGCTAACGGAATGCCCTTTTCATTCACGGCAACTGGAGTAGACCCCGTTGTATCAACGGAAATCGCTCTTACGGTTTCACCTATATTGCTTAATCCCGATTTGCTTAAGCAATCTTTTATGGTCGCTTCCAATCCTTCGATGTAATCCAAAGGGTGTTGCCTGAACTGACTTAAAGCAGCATCACAATACTCACCTCTTTTCCAACGCGGGTAGTAAAATACCGAAGAAGCGATTTCCTCGCCATTGTTAGCATCGACCAATACCGAACGGACCGAATCACTTCCATAGTCCACCCCAATGACATGCGATTTATTCATTTTTGCTGAATTTGGTTTATAACTTATAATTGTTCTTAACGTCTTACTTTTCAATTTTCCATCTCTAAAGTTAGCATTGAAAAAAATAATTAGTGTCAAATAAACATTTAATTTTTTAAATATGAAAGAAAATTTTCATATTTAAAAAATTGATCTAACTTCATAGCAGCAAATTATGATTGACCCCACATCCTGATATAGGCATATAAGACCGTTTAAAGGAGTATGTCAGCCAATTATTGTACTTATTTTTAGCTATTTACTTTTTTACATAGTTTTGCTCATGGAATTGGTGGAGTGAAGTCAGATAAAACGATAAAACGATAGACAATGGAATATTATAAAAAAGATTCAGGGATCCTTTTGGCTGTAGACTGTATCATATTTGGATTTAACGGCGAATCCCTAGAAGTACTTTTAATTAAACGCGATTTCGAACCAGAAAGAAATAAATGGAGCCTAATGGGAGGTTTCGTTCAATCCAATGAAAGTCCTGAAGAAGCTGCAAGCAGAGTGCTGAGACAGCTAACAGGACTTGAAAATGTATATATGGAGCAATGTAGTGTATTTGGGGAGCCTACCCGCGAACCTAACGATCGCGTTGTCAGCATCTGTTACTTTGCCCTGATTGATACGCAGCAATACAAACATATCCTCAGTGATGATTACGAAGCAAAATGGTTTCCTTTGCAAGAGCGCCCGGCACTTATCTTCGACCACGACCAGATGATTACTTCAGCGCAGCACCGCCTACGCATGAAAGCAGCGTTATATCCCATATTATTTGAATTGCTACCCGAGAAATTTACCATTCCCCAAATTGCTGCGCTCTATGAAGGCGTGTATAATATCGAGCTGGATAAGCGCAATTTCAGCCGAAAGCTGCTATCTTCAGATCTTATCATCAAGCTCCAAGAAAAGGATAAAGAAAACTCGAAGAAAGGTGCCTATTTTTTTAAATTGAATACGGCTATTTATAAGGAAAAGATCATGTCCTTTCTCCGTTATTTACCGAGCTGGTCTATCGAACCCTAAAAATAAAGCAGGAAAATCTAACCTAACAATAGGAATATATTCACTTTCAATTTTCGTTTTTTCAATTATTCCTTATATTTATCACAGGTATATCCTAGCTTTACATCTAGGAAAAGCTAAATGATGCATTTTATAACTATAAACAACATGAGCAAATTGAGATTAGCATTTATATTCTTTACAATTTTATTTATTTCATCATATACTACACTACAGGCACAAAATCCTGCATCGGCTCCCCCGACTAAAGCAGCGCAACAGGATAATGCCTTCAAGTATAGTCCCGATGGATTAAAAAAAGGAAGTTTGTCCAATCAATTTGACCACCTTAACTATATTTCGAAAAACAACTATGATTTCAAGATGGTGCGTAAAACCAATCTTGACATTGTCAAAAGGAATGTGATTGATACTGTAGCAAAACTTCACAAAGAAATCAGCTCATTGAAATCTTCTTCAAGCAATTATTCTTCGAACACAAAAAATTTGCAAGATTCTATCCAGGTCTTAAACGATCAGCTGGCGCAAGAGAAGGAAAAGACAGAAAGTTTATCTTTCTTGGGAATGAGTACATCGAAAGCTTTTTACAATACCGTTGTTTGGACGATCATTGGGATATTGGCAGTAGCGACATTTATCTTTCTATTTTCCTATCGAAAAGCGAAAGTGGATACAGTGGAATTCCAAAAGACAGCGGAGCAATCCCAGGAAGAATTTGCAACTTTTCGCAAAAAGGCTATGGAAAAAGAACAACTGCTTAAGCGTCAGCTACAAGACGAATTAAACAAAAAAATCTAGTACTCCTTTTCCTAAAATTAGGAGATATATCTTGATCGACCTGTAGCGAATCCATGAACCATTCGATGACAGGTCGATTTTATTTAGCGGTGTAGGTTAAAGAAGAAAAACTATATTTGCATCGATCGAAATTGAAACAGACAGAATTACAATAGATAACATTTTGACCTACATTAATAAATTTATAATTTAATTACAAATTCTATTTGTTTTTAAATACGAATAACCTTATTTTTGCTGACCAAAAAAGAGGCCTTTTATGTCTCTTATATAAAATTGATTAATAAATATTTAGTCCCTATAATATGCCCAAGATTGGTAAAATAGCGCAGATTATCGGCCCAGTTGTTGACGTCAACTTCGCCGACAGTGAAAATCTACCTAAAATTTACGATGCATTGTACATTCAAAAAGAAAATGGACAACGTGTTGTATTAGAAGTTCAACAACACTTAGGTCAGGATCGTGTACGTACAATTGCCATGGACGCAACTGAAGGTTTAGTTCGCGGAATGGAAGTTGTCGATACTGGTGCTCCTATCAAAATGCCTGTTGGTGAAGAAATCAAAGGTCGTGTATTCAATGTAGTTGGTGATGCCATTGACGGGATCCAAAATCTGAATAAGGAGAATGGTCGTCCTATTCACAACGTACCACCTAAATTCGAAGATTTATCAACTGAATCCGAAGTACTTTTTACTGGTATCAAAGTTATTGACCTTTTAGAGCCATATGCTAAAGGTGGTAAAATTGGTTTATTCGGTGGTGCTGGTGTAGGTAAAACTGTATTAATCCAAGAATTAATCAACAATATCGCAAAAGGTCACGGTGGTCTTTCTGTATTCGCCGGTGTAGGTGAACGTACTCGGGAAGGTAATGACTTGTTGCGCGAGATGTTAGAATCTGGTATCATCAAATATGGTGAGCATTTTATGGAAGGCATGGAAAAAGGCGAATGGCCTTTGGACACTGTTGACCACGAATTAATGAAAGAATCTAAATGTACTTTCGTATTCGGTCAAATGAACGAGCCTCCTGGTGCACGTGCACGTGTTGCTTTATCAGGCCTTACAGTAGCGGAATACTTCCGTGACGGTGATGGCGAAGGTCAGGGCCGTGACGTATTATTCTTCATTGATAACATCTTCCGTTTTACACAAGCAGGTTCTGAAGTATCAGCCCTATTGGGTCGTATGCCATCAGCCGTAGGTTATCAACCAACGTTGGCAACGGAAATGGGTTTAATGCAAGAGCGTATCACATCAACTAAAAACGGATCTATCACTTCTGTACAAGCTGTATATGTACCTGCCGATGACTTAACTGACCCTGCTCCAGCGACAACTTTCGCCCACTTGGATGCAACCACAGTATTGTCTCGTAAAATTGCTGAGTTAGGTATCTACCCTGCCGTGGATCCATTAGATTCTACATCGCGTATCCTTTCTCCAGCCGTTTTAGGTAACGAACACTACAATACCGCTCAACGTGTAAAAGAAATTCTTCAACGTTATAAAGAATTGCAAGATATCATCGCCATCTTAGGTATGGACGAATTATCTGAAGAAGATAAATTAACAGTACACCGTGCACGTCGTGTACAACGCTTCTTATCACAACCTTTCCATGTTGCAGAGCAGTTTACAGGTTTAAAAGGCGTATTGGTAGATATCAAAGATACCATCAAAGGATTCAATATGATTATTGACGGTGAAGTAGATGAGTATCCTGAAGCTGCCTTCAACTTAGTAGGTAACATTGATGATGCTATCGAAAAAGGTAAAAAATTATTAGCAGAAGCAGTTTAATTTAGATTATATCTAAGAATAATGAAATTAACAATTATCACTCCTGACAAATTAGCATTCGAAGGCGAAGTAACGGCTGTTACTGTACCTGGCTCTGCAGGCTCTTTCCAAATTTTGAAAGACCACGCTGCCATCGTTTCTACTTTGGAAGATGGAAAAGTAATTATTCAACAAGGTAAAGGTGAACAAGAAGTGTTCATTAAAGGTGGTGTTGTCGAAGCAAAAGACAATGTCATTACCGTGCTTGCTGAAGGAATTATCGGAGATTAAATCAAATCGATTTTATAAAATTTAAAAGCTTCCGATAGAAATATCGGAAGCTTTTTTTTTTAAGTTTTTTTGACGTTTTCATCATTTTAAGAAGAAAATTGACCGTTGTCACAAAAATTAATTTTTCACAACAGTAGACCAATATTAAATATGGTATACGACTAACAAAATATAAAACCGAATAAACCTGCTATTTTATCAAAAAAAATTGCAAAAAGCATTTAATATAAAATTTTATTCTAAATTTAAAATTAGCAGTTTGCCTATTGCCAATTATTGTAATTCCTGCTACCTTGAGGAAATGAAAATCGAAAGTTTTTATAGAAACTTGAGATCGCATGATTTACCACCAAAACACCACGAAGGGAATTATTATACTGAGGTAAATTCAGGGTTATGAAATACTACGATAAAAATACATTGATCTATTTGAATGGAGCTTTTGTAAAAGCTTCCGAAGCGGCGTTGGATCCGTTTGCGCAGTCACTGCATTATGGGTATGCTGTATTCGATGGATTACGCGCATATAATACCCACAATGGCCCCCGTATCTTTAAAGCTGATAAGCATTTTGACCGTTTGAAGAAATCATGTGAAGGAGTTAATATTCCTTATCGTTGGAGTAATAGAGAGCTGATCGAAATCTGTTATGAGCTTCTGGCCACCAACAACCTCAGAGAAGCCTATATACGTCCATTGGTATTGACCGGTTCAAATATGCACTTAACCTCATCAACCGAAGCAACCATCATGATTGCAGCCTGGGAATGGGGGCCATATCTTGGTCAAAACTTATTACGGGTATGTATTTCGGATATCAAAAGACCTAATCCAAAATCGTTTAAAATTGACTCGAAAATCTCTGGGCAATATGTTAACTCTATCCTTGCCACAACTGAAGCCATCAAAAGAGGGTATGACGAAGCTTTAATGCTCGATCACGAAGGCTATGTTGCCCAAGCATCCAGTGAAAACATTTTTATCGAAAAAGATTTCAAAATCTATACACCGCCCACGAAGAACATCTTCCCGGGCATTACACGCCAAACGGTGAAAAATATCTGTAAAAAGTTAAATTTCGAAGTTATCGAAAAGCAACTGACTGTTGAAGATATTTATACCGCAGACAGCGCCTTCTTATGTGGGACTGCCGCAGAAATCATCGGAATCAAACAGGTCGATGATGTCATCTATCAAGAAGCTTGGGAACATAGCATAGGGGCATCAATCCAAAGACGTTATAAAAATTTAGTATTAGAGAACGAAAATTATGAAGTCATCATCTAACGGCGAAAATGCAATGAACAAATACAGCCGTACATTTACACAAGACGAAACGCAACCTGCTGCAAAAGCCATGCTTTACGGTATCGGTCTTACAGATGCCGACATGGAAAAAGCACAGGTCGGTATTGCCAGCATGGGATATGATGGTAATACGTGTAATATGCACTTAAATGATTTGGCACAAATCGTCAAAAAGGGCGTTTGGAACAATAATTTAGTAGGCCTGACCTTCGGAACCATTGGCGTCAGCGACGGGATGAGTAATGGTACAGATGGCATGCGTTATTCATTGGTAAGCCGGGATGTGATCGCTGACAGTATCGAAACAATCTGCGGTGGGCAATATTATGATGGCTTGATCTCTATTCCTGGCTGTGATAAAAACATGCCCGGCGCTATTATGGCAATGGCTCGTCTGGACCGTCCTTCTTTAATGGTATATGGTGGAACAATCGCTCCTGGCCACTATAAAGGGGAAGAATTAAACATTGTATCTGCATTTGAAGCATTGGGACAACGCATCTGCGGAAATCTATCCGATGAAGACTATGAAGGGATTATCAAACATACCTGTCCCGGTGCAGGTGCTTGTGGCGGGATGTATACAGCAAATACCATGGCTTCTGCTATTGAAGCCTTGGGCATGAGCTTGCCTTACTCGTCTTCCAATCCAGCAATATCGGAAGAGAAGAAAAATGAATGCCTCGAGGCAGGTAAACACATCCGTACCCTACTTGAGAAAGATATCAAGCCTTCTGATATCATGACACGCAAGGCATTTGAAAATGCTTTACGCACCATTGTTATCTTGGGGGGAAGCACGAATGCTGTTCTTCACTTTATTGCAATAGGTAAAGCGATAGGCGTAGACATCACCCAAGATGACTTTCAACGCATGAGCGATGAAACGCCTGTGTTAGCCGACTTTAAACCATCCGGCAAATACTTGATGCAAGATCTCCAACAATATGGTGGAACTCCTGCTGTCATGAAGTATCTCTTAGACGAAGGCTTACTCCACGGCGACTGCATTACTGTAACAGGAAAAACCGTTGCCGAAAACTTGGCTGATGTTAAATCAATCATGGAATATGATCAACCAATTATCAAACCATTAAGCGATCCTATTAAAGCCACAGGACACTTACAGATTCTTTACGGAAATCTTGCTGAAAAAGGTTCTGTAGCAAAAATCTCCGGTAAGGAAGGTGAAAAATTCACCGGCCCTGCACGCGTATTCGACGGCGAACATGATTTAGTAGCAGGTATTGCATCGGGACGAATCAAGCCTGGGGATGTTGTCGTAATCAAAAATGAAGGTCCTGTAGGGGCACCAGGCATGCCTGAAATGCTCAAACCGACCTCATTGATTATCGGCGCGGGCTTGGGTAAATCTGTTGCTTTGATTACTGATGGCCGCTTCTCTGGTGGAACGCATGGTTTTGTCGTAGGGCATATCACACCGGAATCTTACAAAGGTGGGCTGATCGGCCTTGTACATGATGATGATATCATCGAGATTGACGCGGTCAATAACAGCATCAATGTCATCCTTTCGGATGAGGAGATCGCACAACGCCGCACAGCTTGGGTACAACCGGCATTGAAAGTTAACAAAGGCGTATTATATAAATATGCTAAAACAGTTGCAGATGCCTCAGAAGGTTGTGTAACCGATCTATAGAAATCAAGAAATGGAGACGTTGAGCTCTAACGTCTCCTGATCGAATAGCTAAATACTAAAAAGACTGAATAATCAACAAAAAAAATCAACGTAATGAGTACACTGGAAATAACAGAAAATAAGGCTACCGCAGCGCAACAAACTCCGACACAAATTTCGGGATCTAAAGCTGTACTGGAAGCCTTATTGAGCGAAGGAGTTGATACCGTATTTGGTTATCCTGGAGGCGCAATTATGCCCATCTATGATGCCCTTTATGATTATACGGATCGTCTGAAGCATATTTTAGTGCGCCATGAACAAGGTGGAATCCACGCGGCGCAAGGTTATGCAAGATCTTCAGGTCGTACCGGTGTCGTCTTTGCGACAAGTGGTCCTGGAGCAACAAACTTAGTTACTGGATTGGCTGACGCCATGATTGACAGTAACCCGATCGTCTGTGTCACAGGTCAGGTCTTCGCTTCACTATTAGGAACTGATGCATTTCAGGAAACTGATGTCATCAATATCACGGCACCGGTTACAAAGTGGAACTATCAAGTTACCGACGCCACTGAAATTCCAGCTGCACTTGCAAAAGCATTTTACATCGCCAGCACTGGCCGTCCCGGGCCGGTACTGATCGATATCACGAAAAACGCGCAATTGCAATTGTTTGATTATTATGGTTACGAAAAGTGCAACCATGTACGCAGCTACAGACCTGCACCACAAGTACGAAAAGAATATGTCGAACAAGCGGCAGCCCTAATCAACACTGCCAAGAAACCATTTGTTCTTTGGGGACAAGGAATTATTTTAGGAAAAGCCGAGGAGGAATTTAAAACATTTATCGAAAAGGCCGGTATCCCATCTGCGAGCACTGTTATGGGTTTGAGCGCCCTACCAACAGACCATAAACTTCATGTCGGCATGCTTGGTATGCATGGTAACTATGCGCCAAACGTAATGACCAATGAATGCGATGTGTTGATTGCTATCGGTATGCGATTCGACGACCGCGTAACGGGTCGTTTGGATAAATACGCCAAACAGGCAAAAGTAATCCATTTGGATATAGACCCCGCCGAGATTGACAAAAATGTACAGACAACCGTACCTGTATGGGGCGACTGTAAAGAATCACTCCCGATGCTGACGGAATTGATAAATGCAACAGACCATTCTGCTTGGTTAGCGCAATTCCGCGAACTTGAAAAAGAAGAAATCAAGGAAGTTATCCAGGATGAACTTCATCCGCAAACAGATATTATGACGATGGGTGAAGTAATCAATGTGTTGAATGAATTGACGGGAGGTGATGCAATCATCACAACCGATGTTGGTCAACATCAAATGGTAACTTGTCGCTATGCTAAATTTAATAACAGCAAATCAAATGTAACCTCAGGAGGTTTGGGAACCATGGGTTTTGGACTTCCAGCAGCTATCGGTGCTTGGTATGGCGCTCCAGAAAAAACCGTTGTGGCCATCATCGGCGACGGTGGTATACAGATGACCATCCAAGAGTTGGGAACGATCATGCAATTTGGTGCAAAAGTCAAAATTATGATTCTCAACAATGAATTCCTGGGCATGGTGCGTCAATGGCAGCAATTATTCCACGACAGGCGCTATTCATTCGTGAATATCACGAGTCCTGATTTTGTTGCTGTAGCGAAAGGCTATTACATCGACGGTCAGAAGATTTCGGAAAGAAAAGATCTTCGTAATGCCCTGAAAACAATGATTGATCATGACGGAGCTTATCTATTGGAGGTGATGGTCGGTAAGGAAAATAATGTATTCCCAATGGTTGCGCAAGGAACATCGGTATCTGAGATACGCTTAAAGTAGAATTTAACATGGAAAAACAAGAATATACCATCACCCTATATACAGAGAATTCTATCGGTCTTATCGGTCGGATTTCAACGATTTTTTCGAGAAGAAAAATCAATATCGAAAGCTTGAACACTTCCCCTTCTGAAGTGGAAGGGATACATCGTTTTACCATTGTGATCACAGAAGCGGAGGATGTTCTTCGTAAGCTTTGCCGTCAGCTGGAAAAACAAATTGACATCCTCAAAGCCTATTACAACACCAATGATGAAGTGATCTGGCAAGAACAGGCATTATATAAAGTGCCTGCGGATGTTGTGAATGAAAAAGTTTACGTCGAGCGGTTGTTACGCCAATACGGTGCGAATGTCGTTGTGATCCGCAACGATTATATTGTATTCGAAACGGCCGGTCACCGCGAAGAGATTGATAAGTTAACCGAAGAGCTGACAAAATATGGCTTGATCGAATTTGTACGTGGAGCTCGTATTGCCATCATCAAGGATAGTGCTGGCTTCCACTCCAAATTGGTTCAGTTTGAAGCCCGAGAGCCTTCTGAAGAAATTGTAGAAAACGAATATCTCGACAAAAGAGATGATGTATTTACAATGTAAGCATTAAAAATATCATGCAAGAAACATTTAAATTTATCTTAAAGTCACGTCAAAAATTCATTGAATTAATTGAAGGCCTTTCTATAGAACAGCTTAACAAAATTCCTGTAGGATTTAACAACAATATCATCTGGAATTTTGCGCATATCGTTGTCAGTACCCAGACCTTGATCTATGTGCGTACAGGAATTAAAGCCGATACGGCTTGGGTAAAATATAACGAAGATTATAAAAAAGATACCAAACCAACCCGCTTTGTTGAACAAGCGGAGATCGATGAATTAAAAGAAATCGCCATCCGTAGTATTGAGCAAATTGCCGCCGATTATGACAATGGTGTCTTTGGAGAAATCACTTCCTTTTCAACAGCAACCTATGGTTATCCAATGGACACCATTGAAGAAGTTATTGCCCTGACATCTGGACATGACAATGTTCATTTCGGCTATGCAATGGCGCAACGCAGATTAGTACAATAATTAAAACAAATAATCAACAACCCATAACAGAAAGAAAGTAAAACAATGGCAAATTATTTCAACACTTTACCGCTTAGAGAGCAGTTAGAACAATTAAGTCACGCTGAATTCATGGACAACACCGAATTCACGGATGGCGTAAATGCTTTAAAAGGTAAAAAAATCGTAATCGTAGGATGTGGCGCACAAGGCTTGAACCAAGGTTTAAACTTAAGAGATAGCGGATTGGACGTTTCTTATGCTTTACGTAAGGAAGCTATTGAACAAAAAAGAGATTCTTGGAAAAATGCTACGGACAACAATTTTAATGTAGGAACTTACGAAGAATTGATTCCCACTGCAGATTTAGTCATCAACTTGACTCCAGATAAACAACACACGTCAGTTATCAACGCCGTAATGCCTTTGATGAAAGAAGGCGCTACATTATCGTATTCACACGGTTTCAACATTGTGGAAGAAGGTATGCAGATCCGTAAAGATATTACTGTCATCATGGTTGCGCCAAAATGTCCAGGTTCTGAGGTTCGCGCAGAGTACCTTCGTGGCTTTGGTGTACCTACCTTAATCGCTGTTCACCCTGAGAATGACCCACAAGGAAAAGGCTGGGCTGAAGCTAAAGCATATTGTGTAGGAACAGGTGGTCACAAAGCAGGTGTATTGAAATCTTCATTCGTAGCTGAAGTAAAATCAGATTTGATGGGTGAGCAAACGATTCTTTGCGGATTGTTGCAAACAGGTTCGATCTTATCTTTCGATAAAATGATCGAAAAAGGAATTGAAGCAGGCTACGCCTCTAAATTGGTACAATATGGCGTAGAAGTGATCACAGAAGCCCTAAAGCACGGTGGTGTAAGCGGCATGATGGATCGTCTAAGCAACCCAGCAAAGGTGAAAGCTTTTGAAATCTCTGAGGAATTGAAAGATATTATGCGTCCATTGTTTCAAAAACATCAAGACGATATCATGTCAGGACACTTTAGCAAGACAATGATGGAAGATTGGGCTAATGGTGATGCAAACTTATTGAAATGGCGCGCTGAAACAGGTGAAACGGCATTCGAAAAAACACCTGCTGGTGATGTTAAGATCAACGAACAGGAGTATTTCGACAACTACACATTGATGGTTGCTTTCATCCGTGCCGGTGTTGAATTGGCGTTCGAAACGATGGTTGAAGCGGGTATAAAGCCTGAGTCGGCATACTATGAATCATTACACGAAACACCATTAATCGCCAATACAATCGCCCGTAAGAAATTGTTCGAAATGAACCGCGTCATCTCTGATACAGCTGAATACGGTTGTTACCTATTCGATCAGGCTTGTAAACCGTTGTTGGCAGACTTTATGAAAACTGTAGATACTGATTTAGTCGGTAAAAACTTTAACGAAGGCCGAGATGGTTCAGTTGACAATGCTCAATTGGTTGTTATCAATGAAATTTTACGCGATCACCCCGTGGAAATTGTTGGACGCAAATTGCGTAAAGCAATGACCGCAATGAAAGCGATCAAAACTGTTTAAAGTTTATACGGAATTATACATGCTTCAAAATCATGAAAATTTCGTAATTTAGTATATTGAAACCAAGGTGATATTGAGACATTTACAATATCACCTTGGCTAATATAAAAATAACATAAGAGAGAATAAAAAATGTCAAAAACTTTAGTAGAAAAGATTTGGGATGCTCACGTGGTTAAGCGTGAAGAAGGGTTCCCAGATATTATTTATATCGATACCCATTTAATTCATGAAGTTACTTCACCTCAAGCTTTTGATGGCCTACGTAAAAGAGGAATCCCAGTTTTTCGCCCAAAACAAACGGTAGCTACTGCCGACCACAATGTACCGACACTTAATCAGCATTTACCAATCAAAGAAGAACTATCGCGTTATCAGGTTGATATGCTCACCAAAAATTGTGCTGAATTTGGTATTGAATTATACGGTTTGGGACATCCCTACCAAGGTATCGTACACGTTATCGGTCCAGAGCTGGGTATTACCTTACCGGGTAAAACAATGGTGTGTGGCGATAGCCATACCTCCACTCACGGTGCTTTTGGAGCTATTGCTTTTGGTATAGGAACCTCTCAAGTAGAACAAGTCTTCGCTACCCAATGTCTATTGCAGTCGAAGCCCAAAACAATGAAAATTGAAGTTAATGGTACCCTTCAAAAAGGCGTTGGAGCCAAAGATATCATCTTGTATATCATCTCCAAAATTTCAGCTGCCGGCGGTACGGGTTACTTTATCGAATATGCTGGTTCAGCGATCCGTTCGTTAAGTATGGAGGCACGTATGACCATCTGTAACATGAGCATTGAAATGGGGGCTCGCGGAGGGTTAATTGCACCTGATCAGATTACATTTGATTATGTGGAAGGTCGTGAATTTGCGCCGAAAGGAGAAGAATGGGATAAAGCGCTAGCCTACTGGAAAACATTATATTCCGACGAAGATGCCATCTTCGATAAAGTATTGACTTTTGATGCGGAAGACATCGCTCCCATGATTACCTACGGTACCAACCCCGGGATGGGAATGGGAATTGCAGAACATATTCCAGCAACTACTGCTCAGCCAGAATCAGAAAGACCGTCGTATCAAAAAGCATTAGACTACATGGGCTTTAAAGACGATTCAACAGTGTTAGGCAACCGTGTTGATTACGTCTTCATCGGAAGTTGTACCAATTCCCGTATCGAAGACTTACGTGAAGTTGCTTCATTCGTACAGGGTAAGCAGAAAGCACAGGACGTTGAAGTATGGATTGTACCAGGCTCAAAACAAGTAGAAAAACAAGCCAAAGAAGAAGGCTTGGATAGAATATTTGAGGCAGCGGGATTCCAGCTACGCGAACCAGGATGCTCGGCATGTCTAGGGATGAACGAAGATAAAATCCCTGCTGGCAAATATTGCGTTTCGACTTCAAATAGAAACTTCGAAGGACGTCAAGGGCCTAATGCACGCACCATGCTGGTATCTCCTTTAACAGCAGCCGCTGCGGCTGTAACAGGTAAAGTAACAGATGTGAGAGAGTTGATCTAAAAAAAATAAAGCGTAAAATATATTAATCCAAAAATGAAAAGTACTACTAAAATCACATCTATCATCTTAGCGGGGGCTACACTTTTTACCAGTTGTGCGAGCAAAACATTGATTCAATCAAATCCAGTTGGGGCAAAAGTTTATATTCAAGGAGAGTATGCGGGTACAACACCGTATTCTTATAAAGACACCAAAATCGTTGGCAGCACAACTGACTTGAAAATAGAAAAAGAAGGTTATGAGTCTTTTATTACCAGTTTTTCTAGAAATGAAAAAGCTGACGTCGGTGCTATCATCGGGGGGATATTTGTACTCGTTCCATTTCTATGGACCATGAAATATAAAGAGCAACATACGTATGAATTGATACCTCTAGGTAGCGGAGCAAAAAAAGAGTCAACAGACACATCATTGTCAGCTAAATTACAAGAGCTAAAAAAGATGTACGATGACAAGCTCATTACCAAAGAGGAGTATGAAAAGCAAAGAGAAAAGGTTTTGAACAATTAGCGTTCGACAAAAAATAAAACAGATAAAAAACGGAGGGCTAATAGACTCAGCTCCGTTTTTTATTTTGACTTTGAAAAAATGAAAAAATTTGAAACTTTAACTTCACGGGTAGTTCCACTACCTATTGAAAATATTGATACCGATCAGATCATTCCAGCGCGTTTTCTAAAAGCGACAACGCGCGAAGGATTTGGAGATAATTTATTCCGTGATTGGCGCTATGAATCAGACAATCAGCCCAAAACGGATTTCGTATTGAACAACCCGACCTATTCGGGAAAAATATTGGTTGCGGGGAAAAACTTTGGCTGTGGCTCTAGTCGCGAACACGCTGCCTGGGCTATTCAAGACTATGGTTTTGACGTTGTTATCAGTTCATTCTTTGCAGATATCTTCAAAGGAAATGCGCTGAATAATGGGGTTTTGCCCATTCAAGTTCCAGAAGAGTTTTTAGGGAAAATATTCGAATTAGTACATCAAAATCCTAATACAGAAATTATCGTCGACCTGGAAAAACAAACAGTCATGTTGAAAGAAACAGGCGATCAGTTTGAATTTGAAATCAATCCATACAAAAAATCATGCTTGATTAATGGATATGATGATATCGATTTTATCCTTAACCAAAAAGATTTAATCAAAGCATTTGAAGTAAACAGACAATGGTAGATCCTGTCGTCCATATTGCCAATTTAACTGTTCAGTACGGTAGAGATATCGTATTGCAAGATTTAAATTGGCAAATTTTTAAGGGTGAACAATGGATCTTAGGAGGACCGAGTGGTACCGGAAAAACAACGCTTGCAAAAGCAATTGCCGGTCAAATAAAATATGAAGGAAAAATCGAATTCAACCTCGGCTCCAACAATCCCCTTTCTTCAAAAATTCACTATGTTTCCAATTGGTTTCAGTTTACCAATCTGGAAGGCGACCGCAACTTTTATTATCAACAGCGCTACAACAAATTCGCGAAAAACGATACGTTAACTGTTTTTGCAGAGTTGAAACATTTTGCACAGGAGGAACAACTCTCTTTTGACGACGTACGCAACTATCTGACAATTTTTGGTTTTGAAAATTTCAAAGATCAACAGTTGATCGAACTCTCCAGTGGGGAGCATAAAAGACTACAATTGATCAAGGCGCTATGGCTCCAGCCTGAGGTCCTTATCATTGATCAACCTTATACAGGTTTAGACGTACAGTCTCGGCAAGACCTCAATCACATTTTTGATCAGTTGGCAAATAAAGGTGTGTCGTTGTTGCTTATTAGTAATGATGAGGAATACCCCAGCTGCATCAATCGCTTCGCAGAAATTCAGGAGGGCAAGATCGTTATTCGTCAACGTAGCGAAGAGCTATCCAGAGGGTTACGCCGAACGAGAAAGGCACTGCCTTATTTTCTGCAACGAGCGCCAGAAGTTTCTTCTCAGATCATGGTAAAGATGAACAAGATTAATATCTCTTATGGAGAAAAACAAGTTCTAAAAAACATAGACTGGGAGGTAAAAGCTGGTGAAAAGTGGCTACTGCAAGGTCATAATGGCTCTGGAAAATCAACTTTGCTTAGTTTAATCAATGGAGATCATCCCCAGGCCTATGCCAATGACATCTATCTTTTCGGTAAAAAAAGAGGATCTGGAGAAAGTATCTGGGACATCAAAGAACATTTGGGGATCATATCGCCAGAATTACATTGGTACTACGATATGAATGCCAACGTTGGACAGACCATCGCTTCGGGATTCTTTAATTCCATGAGCCTCTATCAACGATTAGGATTTGAACAACAGCAGAAGCTGGAGCAAATTCTTCATTTTTTTGACCTCAAAGAGGTTAAACATAAAACATTGGGATCATTACCCCTAGGCCAACAACGTTTGGTTCTACTGGCCCGCACGATCGTGAAACATCCTGAATTGTTGATTTTGGACGAACCATGTCAGGGGCTTGACAAAGAGCAGACACAGTATTTCAACGACGTCATCGATGATCTGAGTAAAAGCGGCCAAACCCTCATCTATGTAGGGCATTTCCACGCTCAGCTACCAACGTGCATTGATAAGAAAATGGTGTTGGAAAAGGGAGAAGTGAAAGCGATAACCAGAGTTATCCACAAAAAAGAGGCTTTTTCCACATAAAAAATGTGGAAAACGACCAGTTAGAATAGAAAATAGATGTTAGCGGTTAGCATTTAGAGACTAACAGCTCAATAGTTATAAAACAATGAAAAAAAATATTTTAATCATACCTGGAGATGGCATCGGCCAAGAAGTAACCACTTGGGGTAAAAAAGTTCTAGAAAAAATCGGTGAAAATTATGGTCATGAATTTAGCTTCGATGAAGCCATCATGGGCCATACGGCGATTGAAGCTACTGGCAATCCGCTACCTGACGAGACATTAGCGAAAGCAAAAGCTTCTGATGCGATCCTTTTCGGTGCCATTGGCCATATCAAGTATGATAATGACCCATCTGCTAAAGTTAGACCTGAACAGGGTTTACTAAAGATACGTAAAGAGCTGGGTCTTTATGCTAATCTTCGCCCGATATTATTATTTGATGAATTGTTGGATGCTTCAAGCTTAAAGCCAGAAATTCTTCAAGGGACAGATATCCTTTTCTTTCGTGAATTAACAGGCGATGTATATTTTGGCGAGAAAAATCGCAATGAGGACAACACCTTTGCGTCAGATTTGATGAATTACCACCGTTACGAAGTTGAACGTATCGCACGTAAAGCTTACGAGGCAGCGCGCACACGTAATAAAAGATTATGCTCTGTTGATAAAGCTAATGTTTTGGAAACTTCACGTCTTTGGAGAGAAGTTGTACAAGAAATCGCAAAAGAATATCCAGATGTTGAAACAGATCACATGTTTATTGATAATGCCGCCATGCAATTGGTTAAAAATCCAAAGAAGTTTGATGTTGTTTTAACCGCCAATCTTTTTGGTGATATCCTAACAGACGAGGCTTCGCAAATTGCAGGATCCATGGGTATGTTGGCTTCCGCTTCCGTAGGCGATGGCACAGGCTTCTTCGAACCTATACATGGCTCTGCGCACGATATCGCTGGACAAAATAAAGCAAATCCACTTGCGTCAATATTATCTGCAGCCTTGATGCTTGATATTAGCTTTGGCCTACAGGAAGAAGCTAAAACAGTTACCCATGCTGTAGCTGAAACATTAAAAGCTGGTTGGAGAACCGGTGACATTGCAAACAGTAGCACAGAAGCTTCAAAAATTTTAGGCACCCAAGAAATGGGGCAAAAAGTGTTGGAGTTTATTAAATAGTATTGAGATATGAGTAATGAAGTAGTGAGTATTGGGAATCAGATGCCGCAAGCCTTTGCTCGGGCACTTTAAATGCATTGCTTCTTACATATTTAGTTTATAAATCTTTTGAATTAAGAAATTATGTTACACGATCCTAATCATCTTTACATCTTCGACACCACATTGCGTGATGGCGAACAGGTACCCGGATGCCAATTAACTACTCCAGAGAAAATTGAGATCGCAAAGGACTTAGAAAAACTGGGCGTTGATATTATCGAAGCTGGTTTCCCAGTGTCTAGCCCCGGTGATTTTCAATCGGTGGTAGAATTGTCTAAAGCCGTGAACGATGTCATTATATGTGCATTGACCCGTGCCAATAAAAACGATATTGATGTCGCTGCCGAAGCATTAAAATACGCCAAACGCCCGCGCATCCATACGGGTATAGGCTCTTCGGACATGCATATCAAATATAAATTCAATAGCACACGAGAAGAAATTTTAGAACGAGCTGTTTCCGCTGTAAAACATGCTAAGTCCTATGTTGAGGATGTCGAGTTTTATGCAGAAGATGCTGGTCGCGCAGACTTAGAATTTCTAGCTAAAATGGTGGAATCGGTCATTGCTGCCGGAGCTACTGTCGTTAATATTCCTGATACAAACGGTTATTGTTTACCGGACCAATATGGATCAAAAATCAAGTATCTGAAAGAACATGTACGCAATATTGATCAAGCGATCATTTCCGCTCATTGCCATAATGACTTGGGACTTGCAACGGCAAATTCCGTCGCTGCGATACAAAATGGTGCCCGTCAGGTAGAATGTACAATAAACGGTATCGGTGAGCGTGCTGGTAACACGTCGCTGGAAGAAGTGGCTATGATCCTTAAGGTACACAAGCAAGCATTTGGAAGTTTAACATCGAATATTGATAGCCGCATGTTTACCTACTTATCCCGCAAGGTAAGTGAAATGATGAATATGCCTGTGCAGCCAAATAAAGCTATTGTAGGTCGCAATGCCTTTGCACATAGCTCAGGCATCCACCAGGATGGATTCTTAAAGCATCGCGAAAACTATGAGATTATCAGACCAGAAGATGTTGGTTTGTTGGAAGCTGATATCATTTTAACGGCCCGTTCTGGAAGACATGCACTTAAACACCATTTAGAGCGCTTAGGATTTCACCTTGAAAAGGACGATCTAGCAGATTGCTATCAACGCTTTTTGGTTCTGGCCGACGAAAAGAAAAATATTTGTGATGATGACCTGAAAAGCCTCGTCCAAGAAAAAATCTAGAAAAGGAAGGCTGCTCATGCAGCCTTTTTTCTTCAAAAAAAAATCAACTATATTTAAACACACAGTAGCGGTAGAATCTTTAGTATAATAGCGGATATCTGCATTTTCTTACCTACCTTAACTGGGCAATCCTCTAACAATGAATCTTTCAACCTTAAATATCGACTCCGAGGCCACACTTGAACGCATCAAGTCTGTGGTCAATCGCACCCCCTTACAGTATAACAGGCATTTATCCGAAAAATATGGCGCCGAAGTTTACCTCAAACGAGAAGACCTACAGGTCGTACGTTCGTACAAGTTACGAGGAGCCTATAATAAGATTATTTCACTTACAGAAGAAGAGCGGCAGCTTGGTGTTGTATGCGCAAGCGCAGGTAATCATGCACAAGGCGTCGCTTTCTCCTGTAATAAACTCGATATCAAAGGGGTGATATTTATGCCCGGTCCGACACCACGCCAGAAAATTTCGCAAACCGAAATGTGGGGTAATGGCAATGTAGAAATCATCTTAACCGGCGACACCTTTGACGACTGCCAAAAGGCTGCGCTAGCTTATACAGCAGAGTACGGCATGACTTTTATCCCTCCTTTTGATGACCTCAAAATTGTAGAAGGTCAGGGCACCGTTGCTGTTGAAGCCTTGCAGGATCTACCCGATATGGACGCTATGTTTATTCCTATTGGTGGTGGCGGTCTGGCTGCAGGCGCTAGCTATTACCTTAAAAATAAAAACAAAGCAATTAAATGTTATGGTGTAGAACCCGAAGGTGCTCCTTCCATGCAAGCTGCCCTGACACATGGCGCACCGATTGAACTTGAACATATTAACAAATTCGTTGATGGGGCCGCTGTTAAAAAAATCGGTACCACAACATTCGAAATCGCCAAACAACTGCTGGATGATACGCGTTCTATTCCTGAAGGAAAAATCTGTACCTGTATCTTAGAACTATATAATAAGGATGCAATTGTCGTCGAACCTGCAGGAGCACTTTCCGTAGCAGCGCTCGAGTTCCACAAAGATGAAATTAAAGGAAAGAAAGTCGTCTGTATCATATCCGGTGGAAATAATGATATTGACCGTATGAGTGAAATCAAAGAACTGTCTTTACTTTATGAAGGTTACAAACATTATTTCATCGTTCGTTTCCCGCAAAGGCCTGGCGCATTGAAACTTTTCGTATCCGAAGTATTGGGACCTAAAGATGATATTACACGATTTGAGTTTATCAAAAAGACTGAGCGAGAAAGGGGGCCCGCGCTAGTCGGCATCGAGCTCAACAAACCCGAAGATTATACAACATTGATTGAACGCATGAAAGAATATAAGTTTGATGTCATTGAGATCAACAAAGACCAAACATTATTCGAGTATTTGGTATAAAAATAAAAAGCCAGCGCTTAAAACGCTGGCTTTTTATTTTTATCTATTTCCAGGTTACAACTCATAGCGCCTAAGACCGACCGGTCATGATTTCGTAAAGTTCTAATAAAACGGAAAATTTTCATCACATAAAAATCTTATATTTAATTGTTTAATCAAAAAAATAAGCACATATGAGAGTAGTGATTTTAGCAATTCTGACCTTAATAGGTCAGCTTACCTTTGCGCAGACAGACAAAAGTAAACGACCAAGTCCTCCTGACAACACCAAGGTGACTACGGTCGATGGCATCACAATCGACATCAATTACAGCCGTCCATCATTGAAAGGCCGTCAATTGGGTGTTGATGTTGCCCCTATCGGTAAAGTATGGCGAACCGGAGCAAATGAAGCCACCACGATCGAATTCGATAAAGATGTATTGGTTGAAGGCAAGAAATTGGCCGCTGGAAAATATAGTCTTTACAGTATCCCGGGCGAACATGAAACAACGATCATGTTCAATAAAGTTTGGAATCAGTGGGGAACGAAATATGATTCCAAAGAAGACGCCTTAAGCATTTCCGTCAGTAATGCAACAGCAAGTACCTCACAGGAACAATTTAAGATTAATGCCAGTCCACAGGGAACAGTCTCCTTGGAGTGGGGAGCATATGTCGTACCCTTTACGGTTAAAGCGAGCAAATAGGTACGATGCTTGATAGTCAAGCAAAATTTATTGCACAGAAAAAGGGACTGACAGTAGTCCCTTTTTTCTTAAAACAGCGTCTTGTCCGGATCACAATAGTTTCGGCCAGACAGTTAATTTTTTAAGTATTTTTGCAAAAACTGATCCTGCTCCCACAATAGATGGAAGATATTTTCTTTGGCAACATATCCATGCGCTTCACGCGGCAAAATCACCATGCGCACAGGAGCTCCCAAATTTTTCAGCGCCTGGAAATAGCGCTCTGTCTGCAAAGTAAACGTCCCGGGATTATTATCTGCTCCACCGTGAATCAATAACAGTGGCGTTTTCATCCGATCGGCACTTACAAAAGGAGACATGGTCATGTACAATGCGGGATCATCCCAGAAGTTTCGCTGCTCACTTTGAAAACCGAATGGCGTTAAGGTTCGATTATATGCTCCAGAACGCGCTATTCCCGCTGCAAACAATTTAGAATTGGACAACAAATGCGCTGTCATAAATGCACCATAGGAATGCCCGCCTACCGCAACTTTTTTTCGATCGATATAGCCCAGCCGGTCTACCGCATCGATTGCTGCCTCAGCATTGGCCACAAGTTGCTCAACAAAAGTATCATTCGGTTCTTTTGTCCCTTCTCCAACAATTGGGAAGGCAGCATTATCCAATACAGCATACCCTTTGGATACCCAATAGATAAAAGAACCATAACTTGGGAATGTAAACTCCTTAGGGTTGGCCGTGCTCTGTCCAGCGGTATGCTTATCCTTGTATTCCCTTGGGTAAGCCCACATGAGCAATGGCAATTTTTCCTTTTTATTAAAATCATAACCGGCAGGCAGATAAAGCGTTCCCGAAAGTTCTACCCCATCGTTACGTTTGTAATTCAAAATCTCTTTATGAACTTTTTCCAAGGATTTGAACGGGTTTTCAAGAGCTGTTAGTGTCGTCTGTTTCCCTGATTTCATATTTTTCATGAAATAATTGGGGTAGATCGATGCTGATTGAAGCGAAATTAATAAGTCACCTGTTTTGGGATTTACTATTTGGCTAATACGTTCTTGTAGTGCGGATGCTGCTGCAGTGTAAATTCGCTTTTTCTTTAAAGAGTGTAAATTGAGTTCATCCACAAAGGGAAACTCGCCATCTTTAGTAAACCCCTTGCCCACAAATAAGACCTTATCCTTATCTATATACATAGCGTAAGTGCCCAAGCTATTTCTTTCCGTATACACGTCGCCAGGATCATTATACACGTCCTGACTGTTCCGATCGTGCAACAGTTTGGATTCTCCCGTGGAAGGATTAACCACAAAAGTTTTTTTATTTCTAGTATCATACCATTGCGAATGAACCAAAGCATACTTCTCATTGCCCCATACTACACCTGCATAACGGTCTTTGGTTTTGAAAATAAGCTTTCCCGCCCCCTTGAAAGGGTATGACAAGGTATATAAGGCATCCCGAAACTCCGTTTTATTATTCGCATCCCCACCGTCAAGGGCTTCAACATAGGCTAACGTAGCAGGTTGGTCGCTCCTCCAATGCCAGGCCCGTTTTCCAGCGCGTGTAGATGAAAAGCCCTTTGCCATAACTTCCGTTAAAGGCACCTCATTTACAAGTGCGATTTCCTTACCTGACCGATCATAGATATGTATCTTCTGTGGAAAATACGAAAGCGGAACCACATACGAATAGGGCTTCGCGATCGTTGATACCATCACATATTCGCCATTCGGGGAAAAGCTGATCCCTGTATAAATGGCTTTGTCTTTAAAAGAGGAAATTTTGCCGTTAAGATCCACAATTTGCAGATTCGACTGTGCCAATGTTTCAAAGTTTGCCTCGTCCAACGGGCTCTTCAGCAAGTCCTGATACGTTCTCAACTGAGAAACCTTTCCATCGCTTGTTGAAACAACCGGCCCTTTCGGCAAATCTTTGGAAGGATCCAATAGTGCAGGCCTATCCTGCGGCAGACTGGTGATCATTAAACCTGACGAATTTTTCAACCATTGAAAAGGTGCCGTCATTGTTCCATTCAAATTGTAATTGGTTAACTGTTTGACGTTCCGCGTAGCGAGATCAACGACAAATAAAGCTGTACCACTATCATTGCTATTGCTGAATGCCAAGCACTTATTGTCCGGAGAAAACATAAAATTGGATAATGCAGCCTTTTCTGGCATCCCGGCAAAGTCAGTATATTCAACATTTTGATCGATTTTTTTTAAGGCTATCTTATCGTAAAAGAGCGTTGAACTCTCCATATATGTTTTCGGATTAATCCTTAATCCCGCCAGTTTCATTTCTTCCTGCCCCAATTCAGCTAGACTTTTATAAGTCGGGCGGAATGTAAAAAGCATCCAATTTTTATCGCCTGAAATTTTCAGCTGAGGAGGGCGTACATAATCCGCTAACGCCAGAATTTCAGTAGAGGGTTTTTGAAAGGTAATGTTTTCCTGCGCTTGCGTTTGTAGTGAAGTTAACAGCAAGAGACCATAGAATAGTTTCTTCATAAATTTATTTTTCAAATTAAGGCAAAATAAAATAATAAAACTTTCATTAAGAAGCAAGATTTGTAGCTTTTTTATGACACTCAAATTAAACTTAAAACATTTGTAAAATAGCGGTAAAAATTACCAATTTAAAGTTATCCACATTCTTAATACTAACAAAATCAACAACTTAACCACAACAATCTTCTACAAACGCATGCTCTGTTAAACTTTTACCCAAAATGTGGAAAAGTCAACCTACCGCATAGCAGGAAAATGTAGGATATTTGTTAAGCTAATAAAAGAATTAGCAACTCAATGAAGTTTTTTACGTATCGGAAACGGACCGTTCTATTTGATAATTGTCTGTTTTCAATGCCCGGCCTAACCTTAGGATCGGGCTCCCCTATTAAAATTGATACAATTAACTTCGTTCCGAGTTTTTCTATAAAGATTGGAATAAAAAAAATAAACAAGTAACATGGCAAGAATTATCAAATTTGAGAAAAACGATTGTGCCCCTTGTGCACAAGTATCGGCTTATTTGGATCAAAAAGGTATCCAATATGAAACGGTTAATCCTTTTGATGAACCAGACTTGGCCGCAAGATTCAAAATCCGCACAGTTCCTACTGTAATTGTGTTGGAAAATGAAGAGATTCAACACCGTATCATTGGCTTTAAACCAGAAGAATTGGCTGCCATTGCACTTTAATAAATTCAGCGTATCATTTAAACCAAACAACAACATGATACACATTTATTATGATTCCAAAACGGGCAACGTACAGCGTTTTATGGATAAGGTCGCTCAAATAACAGGCTGGCAAATCCATAAAATAACCCCCGATTTGACGGTAAAAGAACCTGGACATTTGGTCACTTTCACCACAAATTTTGGGCAGGTACCCGAAAATACAGTAGAATTCATGAAACGCGAAGCTAAAAACATCTATTCTGTTACTTCCAGCGGTAATCGCAATTGGGGGCCGAATTATGGCTTAGCAGCTGATCGCATTTCACAAGATTTCGACATTCCACTGGCATTCAAATTTGAACTGTCCGGAACAATGGAAGACATTAATCAATTTATTGACATCTTAAAGAACTTTTGCGATGGTAGCAAACGAAGTAGCAAAAAACTGGATATTGCTTAATAATGAAATCATGATTAAGCATGATGACGAATTCAGCTTACATAAAGATAAGGAAGCAGTTCGTGCCTATTTCTTAGAATATGTAAATAAGAACACGGTGTTCTTTTATACATTGAAAGAAAAAATAGACTATTTGGTAGAGAATAACTATTATATTGACTTTTACCAATGGTTTACATTTGAAGAGATGGAAGAAGTATTCAACTATGTATACGCTAAAAAATTCCGTTTTGAATCTTTTATGGCGGCCTTCAAATTCTTCCAGAGCTACGCTTTGCGTGACGATTCTGGTGAGAAGTTCCTAGAGCGCTATGAAGACCGCGTTGTTGCTGTTTCACTATTCTTGGCAAGAGAAGAAGGTGTAAAAAAAGCAATTGAATACGCCGAAATCATGATCAATCAAGAATACCAACCAGCGACACCTACATTCTTAAATGCAGGAAAGAAACGCTCGGGAGAATTGGTATCTTGTTTCCTTGATGAAATCGGTGACAACTTAAATGGTATTGGTTACGCTGTTGATTCTGCTATGAAGTTATCTTCTATCGGTGGTGGCGTATCCTTCAATATCTCGAAAATCCGTGCTCGTGGCGAGGCAATTAAAGGTGTTGAAGGTCGTGCGGGTGGTGTACTTCCTATTATGAAAATCATGGAAGATACATTCTCCTATGCCAATCAATTGGGACAGCGTCCGGGTGCAGGTGCCGTATATCTCAATATTTTCCACTCCGATATTGAAGAGTTTTTGGATTGTAAAAAGATCAATGTCGATGAAAAGGTACGTATCAAATCCTTGTCTATCGGTATTATCGTGCCTGATAAATTCATGGAATTGGCAGAAAAAGATGAGCCTTGCTATTTGATCTACCCACATACCGTCATGCAAGAGTATGGACAATTCTTGGACGAGATGGATATGGACAAAATGTACGACGAATTGATCACGAATCCAAACGTAAAAAAGAAAAAGATCAATGCCCGTCACCTCTTGGTTAAGATTGCACAGACACAAAAAGAATCCGGTTACCCGTATATATTTTTTAAAGAGAATACCAACCGTGTCCATGCGTTGAATGAAATCGGTCAGGTAAAATTCTCTAACCTATGTACGGAGATCATGCAGGTATCTCAAGTATCCGACATTGAGATCTATGGCAAACAAGACACGATCCGTTATGGCATCTCCTGTAATCTTGGTTCATTGAATATTGCAACTGTAATGGACAACAAACGCATCAAAGAAACCGTAAAAACGGCTATGCGTGCTTTAACTGTCGTTACAGACGTAACCAATATTGATATGGTCCCTTCGATTGCAAAAGCAAATCGCGAGTTGCATTCCGTAGGGCTAGGTGCGATGAACTTACACGGTTATCTTGCAAAAAGCTTCATCATGTACGAATCGAACGAAGCATTGGATTTTGCCAATACGTTCTTTATGATGATGAACTATTATTCATTGGAAGCATCCATGGAAATTGCCAAAGAACGTGGTAAAACATTTGTTGGATTTGAAAAATCAGCCTATGCTGATGGCACCTATTTCAACAACTATGTCAACCGCGATTACATGCCAAAGACAGCGAAGGTAACGGAGTTATTCGAAGGTATACATATTCCAACGGTGGAAGATTGGTTGGCGTTAAAAGCACAAATCAAAGAACATGGCATCTACCATGCTTATCGCTTGGCTATTGCTCCAAATCAGTCGACTTCCTATATCATGAATGCTACTGCATCGGTTATGCCTATTGTAGATATCATTGAAGTACGTGAATATGGCGACAGCACAACTTACTATCCAATGCCATATTTGACAAATGATAATTATTTCTATTTCAAATCGGCATATGATATGGATCAATTCAAAGTATTGAAGCTGATTTCAGTCATTCAACGTCATATCGATCAGGGTGTATCCACTATTTTGCATACCAACTCAAAAGATTCGACGAGAGATTTATCGAGATATTATATCTATGCACATAAACTAGGGTTAAAATCCCTTTACTATACACGGACAAGAAAATCAACGATTGACGAATGTGTCTCTTGTTCAGCTTAATTTTGCGATTTGGTAAACTAAATGCCTAATACTTTAAACTAAAAATGAGTAAAACATATAAAGCCGTCAACTGGAATACCCCCGAGAACGATTATGTATTAATGTTCTGGGAACAAAATATCCGTCAATTCTGGATCGACACAGAATACATTCCATCGAAAGATATTGATAGTTGGAAACGTATCAGTCCAGAAATGAAAGATGCGTATAAAAAAGCATTGGGTGGCTTAACCTTATTGGATACCCTTCAGAGTCATACGGGTATGCCTAAGATCATCGATCATATCGACACATTACAGAATAAAGCAGTATTGTCCTATATGTGTATGATGGAAGCTATCCATGCAAAATCGTATTCCACTATTTTCACGACAGTTTCTACAACCGCTGAAATCAACGATATTTTCGAATGGGTTCAGCAAAATAAATACTTACAATACAAAGCGCAAACAATCGATGGTTATTATCGTGCGATCGATAAAGAAGATGCTTCAGAAGAAGAAATCTATATGGCGATGGCTTCTTCGGTATTATTGGAGTCCTTCCTGTTCTATTCAGGATTCTTCCTACCGTTATGGTTATGTGGGCAAGGCGAGATGGTCGCATCAGCTGATATCATTAAAAAAATCATCGCTGACGAATCCATACATGGCGTATTCGTAGGATTGATCGCTCAAGATCAATTCAAAAAGTTAAAAAATCAAGATCAGGTCAAAGCACGTTTCTTGGCACTTCTTTACAATTTGTATGAGAATGAATTGAAATATACCGAAGAGATCTATACCGAAGTGGGCTTAACTGCCGAGGTGAAAGAATATGTTCGTTATAATGCCAACAAAGCGTTAATGAATCTTGGATTTGATCCGATCTTCGAAGTAAAACAGGTCAATCCAATCGTATTGAATGGATTGAATACCGAGACAACACAGCATGATTTCTTCTCCAAGAAATCAACTAACTACGAAAAAGCAACTGAGATTGTTCATCTAAAAGATGATGACTTTAAAATGGATGTGGTCGTAGATATATAATATTGGCGATAGCGTCAAAAAAGCCGTTAAGATCAATCTTAACGGCTTTTTTTATGTGTCTCTGTTGCCCGGCCGATTGTGAACAATCAGATTGAGTTTTTTGCGCGAAGGAGCATTAGACAAAGCGCTGCTTCTAAATAACTTTGCTGATTCGGGATTTTCACCTATAAATCAGTTTAGATAATCCTGGCTATCCATTTTGATAGCCATGACTACTATTGAAAGATCTATTGATACCCTGGATTCTGAGTCAATTTATTGTTGCGTTGAATCTCATCAGGTGAAATAGGCCATAAGAGATCGGATTCTTTAAATGTCGCACCAGATGCGTTTTTCGCACCGATTAGCGGAACAAAATCTACTTTTCCGGCTTCTGTTGTGGAGATTACAGGGAACATCTTTGTACGTACAATATCATCCCACATTTTGTATTCCAGCGGTAATTCGCGTAGACGTTCTTTCCAACATTCTTTGACAAAATTTTCTGCTGACAATCCTTGTAGTTCTGCCGTGAAAGCAGCAACAGATTTTCCAGCTGTGTTCGCACGTGCTTTGACCTGTGCTAAATATCCTGCTGCTTCAGCACTGACTCCGGTTGTTTTAGCGATACTTTCGGCCGCAGTTAACAAAGCTTCTGGATAACGGTAAAAATTCCAGTCCTTTGTCCCTCTTCCTGTCGTCAACAGAGCTTGCTCATCGACATAATACCATATACCAGCATCTTCTGAAGTCCATTTTTTACCATTAATCGGATTGGTATAAGACCAGTGATAGAACTGGTTAGGTTTGATCCGTAAATCATCTTTATCGTAAACATTCAAAAACTGTTTCGTAGGACCAAAAACACGCTCAAATATAGAATAAGTAGTAAATACCGAAACTGCGGACGAGCTAAAAGCAGTGGCTGTTCGCGCCCCACTATTGGCAATAATATCATCAAATTCTTGCGCATAGATGACCTCATCCAGATTATCCGTACGACGCAACAAGTTGTAGGCACTATTTTCTGCAAAGTCCGTATTTTGTGTCATCTTGTGCGGCGAGTTAACCACAATCTTAGCCATAGTAGCCGCATCGGCAAATTTACTTTGCTGCAAATAAACATCTGCCAACAGCATTGCCGCCACGTATTTTGTAATACGATGACCATTGTCTGCAAACGTCTTGGCTGGCAGTACCTCTACAGCACTTTTCAGGTCTGTCTCTATCAATTCATAGATTTTCGTCGCCTCGGTACGTTCTAGATAAAGTGGATCGTTCAATGTCTCATTCGGGAGTGTATACAAGGGCACTGCTCCAAATGTCTTGACAAGATAAAAGTAGTTGTAGGCTCTAAAAAATTTGGCTTCAGCCAATAAGGTATTTTTCTTGGTCTCATTGACCATGTTTATCTGCGGGATATACTTTACACCTGCATTAGCGATATTAATGGCTTCGTAAGCTCCATCCCAAATCGTATTCATTGTCGGGGATATTACGCTCGTATTTTGTTGTCGCGTCAACTCACGCGCAAACAAGGTGACACGCTCTTGCCCTTCATAACTATTCGTAAAATACCCGGTTAAAATGGTATTAATGGAAGCCGTAGAACCTAGATAGGAACCTGTTGTAGAATAACGTAATGGTGAACCCCGACGGTAAAGTGCATTTACAGTTGCTTCGGCCTGTCCTTCATTTTCATAATAACTAATTAATGACAGGTTAGAGCTAGGATTTTCGTCCAAAAATTTATTACAGGATGTTGTGAGAGCCAGTCCGGCCAATAACAACAGAAATAATTTATTCTTCATCTTTTTAAATTCTATGCATTAAAATGTAACATTAACACCCAAAGAGAATGTTTTCGCTCTAGGATAGGAGAAAAAGGTCATGTTTTGTCCAAATTTTCCATTCCCTTGTGCAGTAAATTGAGAAGTCATTTCTGGATCATACTGAGAAGTACTTTCCGGGTCGTAACCTTTAAAATCTTTTGAAGTGAATAAGAATGGATTATTCGCATTCGCGTAGATACGCAGTCTCGATAAGCCCATCCGCTTTAGTACGTCCGAATTAAACGTATAGCCAAATTGTATCAAATTTACACGCACATAAGAACCATCCGCAACCCAAGCATCGTCCACATTGGTGTCCTGACCAGCATGCCCTCCATTGGTCAGGTAGATCGCCTGTTGTTTGGTTTCTGGATTTGAACCGTTATACGCATCCGTCAGGATTTCTTTTAGACCATTGGTAATGCCAAAACGGTCATACGTTGAATGGAAGAATTGTTGCATGACATCAACTCCCTTCACAAATTGTAGATCTAACGTAAAGTCGAAGTTTTTATAACGCAAGTTGTTGATTAAGCTACCGGTCCAATCTGGTAGACCTTTACCGATAATTTCTTTTTCGGTTGTGCGTTTTGCACGCCCAATTTGTTTCACCGTAGCGTTTCCAGCATCAACGTCTGCTTGCGTGTAGACACCTAACCTTCTATAGCCGTAGAAGCTGTTGAGGTTTTCGCCAACGCGGATCACACTATTTGCACCACCGACCCAATCGTTCTTTAAGATATCTGCATTGTTCTCTCCCAATTTCAATACCTTATTCTTGTTGTAGTTGGCGTTCAAAGATGCTTTCCAATCAAAATTCTCATTGGTCACAATCGTACCGGTAATCATCATATCCAGACCTTGATTTTGTACGGCGCCGATATTTTTCATGACGGATTTGAAACCGGTCGCTCTTGGTATAGGTGTCTCCAACAGTAGGTCTGTTGTTTTTCGACGGTAATAAGAAACATCAAAATTTAGACGATTTTGAAGTAAACCCAATTCCACCCCAACATCAAACTGTGCAGTTTTCTCCCACTTTAAATCTTCATTTGAAATCGTGCTGACATAAGACCAGGGCGCCCGTGTATTATTTAATAAAATTGTACCAGCGTCTACGATTGATAACGATCGATAAGGATCAATTTCAGAGTTCCCTGTCAAACCGTAACTTGTATGCAGCTTCAAGTTGCTAATGGTCTGATTATCCTTTAAAAATTCCTCGTTGGACACATTCCAAGCCAAACCTAATGAAGGGAAAAATGCGTATTTATTGTTCTTGCCAAATTTGGATGAACCATCATAACGACTTGTAACTGTTGCAGAGTAGCGATTATCATACGAGTATGCTGCCCGCAAGAAATACGAATTCATCGCCCAATCATTGTAGAATGATTCAGGCGTAGCTGGCGTTACACCTAGGTTCATTCGATTATACTCATAGAAATCATCTGGGAATCCTTCCGTCCGCATTTTATCGTAGTCATAGGTCTTCTTTTGCCACGACAGACCTGCCATCGCATTGATGCGATGTTTATCAAATTGCTTATTATAGGTCAGATAGGTTTCTTCCTGCCAATACAGGGTATTCGTATGCGAACGTTCCGCCCAGCCATTTGGTCTGGAAATATTATTTAATAATTTTGAAGAGTATCCTTTATAGTCTTTTCTATGGTGATCAATCCCCAATTGCGTTTTCAAATCCAATCCATCGGCCAGATGAAACGTTAATGCCGCATTTCCAAAAATCTGTGTATTGTAGCGTAGGCGTTTTTGCAAATCCAAAATGGAAACCGGATTGGCCATTCCTTCAAAACTTAATTTTTCGGCTACCGTAGACGACGCTGAATTTGTATAGAGTCCATTTTTATCATAAACAGGATACCAAGGAATCATCTCGATCATGGTACGACGCGCTTCCTGTCCACCACCGTCTTCCGGCGTATAACGACCCCAGGTGTGATTGACGGTTAAATTAATTGCTGTAGAGAGCCATGTTGTCGGTTTTGCATCATAAGCCATTTTTGCATTGATCCGCTTATTCCAGGTATTGTTCATGATTCCCTGTTGATCCGTATAATTCAAAAATGCACCAACAGATGATTTTTCATCACCTTGTTGCACATTTAACTGGTGATTATGTGAAATGGCCGTACGGGTTGCCTCGCGTTGCCAATCGGTATCATACAGTGGATTGCCATTTGCATCAAAATAGTCTGCATCATTAAACCACGTCTTTTTATCTAAAGACCATGACTTTCCTTGGTACTTATTTTCATTTTCCAACCCAATCATAAAGGCATCCACCCATTCCTGTGCATTGAGCAAATCCATGTACCGCTGAGCTGAGCTAACACCCGCCGATCCTTGATAGCTAATCGTTCGAGATCCATCTTTGTTTCCACGTTTTGTGGTTACCAAGATAACCCCATTTGCTCCGCGCGCACCATAGATTGCCGCAGAAGAAGCATCTTTTAAAACCTCTATGTTTTCAATATCATTCGGATTCAACAAATTGAAATCTTCCATCACTACTCCATCGACTACATATAATGGGTTGGAAGAAGAATTGATCGTTGCTACACCACGAATAACAACTCTATTCGCATTAGCACCAGGTTGGCTTGAATTCGAAAAGATATTTACCCCCGAAGCTTTTCCTCTTAAGGCGTCCAAAGCGCTGAAACTTTGATCTTTAATCAGGTCGGCTCCTTTAACCATCGCAATAGAACCTGTTACATCCGATTTACGCATGGTACCGTACCCTACAACGACAACTTCGTCTAATTGACTTTGATCATTGTCCAATTGCACGGAAACTGTTGTACCGGAAACAGTGACTTCCTGGGCTTTGTAACCTATGGAAGAAACTACCAGTACATCCCCCGATTTAGCATCTAGTGTAAAATTACCCAAGGCATCTGATTGTGTACCCTTCGAAGTACCTTTAACGGCGATGTTTACTCCCGAAATTGGCTTTCCGGTAGCATCCAATACTTTTCCTTTAACTTGTTGCTGCAAATGGTTCATCTCTTTCACGACGGATTTGCCCTCGTAATTGAATGAAGTTCCGACTGCGGCATTGACTTGTTGGAAAGTACCAGCAATGACAGCTAATGAGAAAAATAGTTTTGATTTTTTCCCAAGCTGCGCAAGTGATTTTACGTCAACTTTGCTCATATTAATAGTGATTTGGTTTATAAAAACGTTTTAGCAAACTGAAGCTTAGAACGTCTAGTTTAATTTAGTTTCCCTTAATTGATGTTTTTTTGCAATCAGCTGCTTGAAAAATTGCCTATTAGATTCCTTTTGCGTTCATTTACGATAAAATAAATAGCATCAGGTCTAAATGTCTATGGAATTATTGTCTCACAGAATTCGCAATAAATTAGCTAAATCGCTTTTGCTTTTGTTGTAAAATTTTTTTGGTTTCCCAATTTTGGTTTTCTAATTGTCTATAATTTCTTGTCTTTCTTTTGGTTATTATTTCTTGGTTTTAACACGTTATCCAGTTGGAAAGATAACATTTTAATTTTACTGGAGAAAGGTTTTAAAAAAAAATCTTTCTCCAGTACAGTACTTTTAGATATTTCCTTTTTTCATTTCGCTGATCGCATAATCGACAGCCCGTGCCGAAAATGCCATATACGTCAATGAAGGATTTTGTGTTGATGTAGACGTCATACTGGCACCATCAGTGACAAATACATTTTTCACAGCATGCATTTGATTCCATTTGTTCAATACCGAAGTCTTCGGATCGCGTCCCATACGAGCTCCGCCCATTTCGTGAATATCCAGCCCCGGAGCCTGCCAGCGTGTATCTGGACGAATATTTGTGAACCCAGCATCCGTAAACATTTCTGTCATGACAGCGATGTAATCTTTTTTCATTTTTTCATCGTTCTCATCATAATCGACAGCAATTTTTAACAGCGGAATTCCCCAATCATCTTTTTTACTTCCATCTAATGAAACCATCCCTGATTCTTTTGGTATGGTTTCACCCATCATGTGAGATCCGACCTGCCAAATACCCAGTTTAGGGTTTAACAAATTATTTTTCAGATCAAGTCCTAAACCCGAACGATCGGACTGTTTACCGCGCGAAGCGCCGAATCCGGCAGCATACCCCCTTAAAAAGTCGGTCTCCTGTTTGTGCAAGTTTCTGAAACGTGGAATATATCCTCCACCTGCGGGATTCCGCCCTTCGGTCTTAAAATCTAACAAACCTTCATACTCGGCATAGATACGTGCACTATAATTATGAAAGGCAACGTATTTGCCTAAAACTCCACTATCGTTGCCCAAACCATTTGGAAAACGGTTGGATGTAGAATTCAATAAGATCAAATTTGTATTGATTGCCGCCGCATTGACAAAAATCAGCTTAGCATAAAAATCAATTTCTTCTTTTGTATTGGTGTCAATCACACGTACGCCCACGGCTTTTCCTTTTTGTTCATCATACAGGATGGAGTGAACTACAGAAAATGGCCGTAAGGTCATATTTCCGGTCTTTGCGGCCCAAGGGATTGTCGTGGCATTCGAACTGAAATATCCACCGAAAGGGCATCCGCGCTGGCAAAGTACCCGATTTTGACACTGTACACGACCTTGCTCGATGTGAATGGGATTGGGCTTAGAGAGGTGTGCACAGCGGGCTGAAATTACCTTGCGCTCCGGAAATCTCTTTTGAACGCTTTCTTTAAAATACTTTTCAACAATATTTAAGGGGTACCCGGGCAGAAACTCACCATCTGGCAATTCTGGAAGTCCGTCGTGGTTTCCAGCAATGCCGGCAAATTTTTCGACGTAACTGTACCAAGGTGCTAAATCGGCGTAACGTATCGGCCAATCTACAGCAAAACCATCTCTGGCAGGGCCTTCAAAATCAAAATCAGACCAACGTTGTGTCTGTCTCGCCCATAACAGTGATTTACCCCCCACCTGGTATCCCCTGATCCAATCGAATGGCTTCTCCTGAATATACGGGTGCTCTTTATCCTTCACAAAAAAATGGGCTGAATCCTCATGAAATGCATAACATTTGCTGACGACTGGATTTTCTTCCTTTACTTTGAAAGGCATTTCGTTCCGATGCTCAAACTCCCAGGGCATCATATTGGTAGTCGGGTAATCTTTAATATGCTGAACATCACGTCCACGTTCCAACACCAATGTTTTTAACCCCTTCTCGCACAACTCTTTTGCGGACCATCCCCCGCTAATTCCAGAACCGATTACAATAGCATCGTAGGTCCTGTTTTTTTCACTGTCAATATTTAAGTTTGCCATGTGCTATTTACGCCTTAACTTTTACTTCACCATTATACGGACCCGGAATAAGTTTATAGATCACCTTATTCTTCATCACATATTCTGAGTTCATATACCCCTGAATTGCACGTGATTTGAAAGTTTCAAAAAAAGCCTTCTCGTCGGTTTGGTCTTTTAACGCCATCAATGTGGCCGCAGTCTCTGGACCATTTGCCAAATTTAACCGTTTCTTCAACGCGTTGAAACCTGCTACAAATTTAGCCTGATTTTCTGGCGACTCACAATCGTCCACCATTTTAATAACAAAAAGATGCAGATTCAGATCCTTTCCTCCCGGTGTATCCGATTTGGGAATCAATATGTCAGCGAGATTGCCCAAAAACTGCTCATCCTCCGCCGAAATCTTCAGCTTATTCAATACAATGGATGCACCACCATCATTCAGACAGGACGACAAAATCGTCAGTCCGCCTGCTACAATGAAAAATTGCTTTATCGCGGTTCTTCGGTTCATAATCAGAATTCCATTTACAATTCGGTAATATTACGTATATCCAAATAAAAATACAAATGCTAAAACGATTAAATTATCCGACAATCCTTAAATCCATTGTGATAACAGCGCTTTTGCTTCAGACAAGTTTTCCACAATGTTATCCACAGCTGTTAGTCTAGCACGTTCTACCTCCTGTTTCGTCACCGCAATCAACCGCGTACCAGCGCCCAAAGCCGATTTACTTCCGGTTATCGTGTCCTCAATAGCTACACAACTATCTGCTGCTAAGTTTAAGTTCGTCAATGCCAAACGGTATGGCTCAGGATTAGGCTTGGGAAATTCGACGCACTCACGGGTAACGAAAAATTCAAAATAATCCAAAAGCCCATGTCTACCCAAAACCGTATCTACCGTACTGCGGAAACTGGAGGTGACAAGTCCGATATGAATGCCGCTCTCTTTCAAAAACGTTAAGATTTCCCGCGCATCCGGCATCAATTCAATGTCGCTCATGTTGGAATCGGCATAAGCTGCACGTGTACGCTTCCACATATATTCTTCCGTCGTATCGTAGCCGTAGTCATCGACCAATCGTTTGACATTATGTGCTAAAGTATGCCCTGCAAAATCACGAATCCAATCTTCGTAGCTGATCACTAAATTAAATTCATCCTTTAATATCGGCGCCCAATTTTTGAAATAGAAATATTCCGAATCAATCAACGTTCCGTCTAGGTCAAATAACACTGCCTTAATTTTATCCATAGTGTTAAAGATACACAAGTAGGCTGAAAAATCCTATTAAATGACACCGCAATAGGTCGAATTGGAGAGTACACCTTGATAGGTATCCCAAAAACCGATGTAGACATGATAATCAAATTTGTCCATTTTAAATCTCGGGATCTCAACCGTACATTCACCCTGCCATGCATCCGCGATAGCCATTTTGAGATCCCCCTCCCTATCCAAACTGACCAAGGCCAAATTTAATTTAAAAGTGCTATCCCTGTATTTCGGATTCGGCATCCAGTGTAATTTCAGCAGATCATCCTCCCATCGAGCCTCAACACCTTCGGGTGACATGAGCTCCCCGACAAATACCTGCACTTTTTCCATATTAATAACAGGTCTATTTTCGACATCCAAATCAATCGCGTTTTTGAGAATCTGCTGTTGTGCAAGCTGAAATTTCCCAAGCCCCGATTTTTTAGCTTCTTCAAATTGATACCCAAAATTAACAATAGGCTTTATCCAGCCACAAAACTTACCTGCCAATTTCATTTTTTCACGATGTGTCAATTGCGCGGCAGTTGGAGGTTTGGAACTCTTTCTACGCGAACCGCGTATCACCCATTTGCCATTGAGGTTATAACCATAGACTGAACCCACTTTACCACGAAAACCACCATTTGGACCATCTTCTAATATTGCCATTTTTAAACCTTTTTATTTTAATGCTATAATCTATTTTACAGCCTAACAAATAATAGCCATCAATGTTTGACTTAGTTTAGTAATAAATTAGAATTTAGATAGGTTTAAGTTAGGTTTTGATTAGGCTATACCTAAACAAACCCTAACTAAACCCTAAGCTAACCCTAACTAAACCCTATGTAAATAGGCCATTTGACCCGGTGGCTAATATAGGTTGTTTATCATCATTTTTGGATAAGGTTTGGACATTTACTAAGTTTGTTGAAGTAAGCTATACAGAAGGAATACCGCTTAACAGAGATATGCGATGGACGTCGAGCTTAAGTGCTCGCTAAGAAATCTAAAAGCTTCATCGCTTTAAAAATTTATATCATGAAAATAATTGCTATCGGTCGCAATTACATCGACCACGCTAAAGAACTCAATAATCCAGTCCCTGCAACTCCCATTATATTTTTAAAACCTGATACTGCGGTGTTAAAGGATAACAAAGATTTCTATTATCCTGAATTTTCAAAAAATATCCAGTTTGAAACCGAAGTCGTCCTTCGGATATGTAAGGAAGGAAAACATGTGACACCAAAATTTGCATCAACTTATTTCGATGCTGTCGGCCTGGGGATTGACTTTACCGCCAGGGATGTACAGCAAGAATTAAAAGCAAAAAGCCTTCCCTGGGAATTGGCAAAAGCATTTGACCATTCGGCAGTCATCAGCAACTTGATTCCTAAAGAAGAATTTGCGGAAGTAAATTCGATTGATTTCTCCCTGCAGCAAAATGGACAAACAGTTCAGCAGGGAAATACCAAGGATATGATATTTTCCTACGAAGATCTGATTGTATACACCTCCAAATTTATTACCCTACGCAAAGGTGACCTCATTTACACCGGAACTCCAGTTGGTGTCGGATCTGTAGCCATCGGCGATTTATTGGAAGGTTTCATTGGCGAACAGAAGATGTTTAGCTGTAAAATCAAATAGCTGGGAAATAGCATGATAAAAAAAACGACAGCCATGCTCTCCCTGCTGGCCTGCATGACAGGTCTAATCAAGGGACAAGATATTATCAAAAGCCGCAATTATCCACAAAACTATTTTGTCCGCCCGATGGATATTTCTCCGCAGGCTTCGGGATCGTTTGGCGAATTGCGCGCGACGCATTTTCATGGCGGAGACGATTATCGTACACAACAACGTATAAATATACCTGTACATGCGGCAGCAGAAGGTTTTGTATCCCGTGTGCGGGTACAAATTGGTGGAGGGGGCAATTATGTTTACATTGATCATCCGAATGGTTATACTTCTGTGTACATGCACCTCGAAAGCTTCAATTCGGATCTTGCGAAAATCGTCAAAGATGAGCAGTACAAACAAAAACGTTTTGATGTCGATGTGTTTCTCAAACCCAACCAAGTTCCTGTAAGAAAAGGAGAGTTTATTGCAAACTCAGGAAATACCGGTGGTTCAGCTGGCCCACATCTTCATTTCGAGATCCGGGATACAAAAGCACAATTGCCGCTTAATCCGCAATTGTTTGGCCTGTTGTTTCCAGACGGGGTAAAACCGATTATCCGCGGTATGACGGTCTACGATTTAGGTTCCGAAATATTCGACGAAAATACTCCTCGAAGGCATCAAACGATCAAGTCGGCCGGCAATGGTACCTATAGCTTAGCGAGTACAGCGCCGATACCTGTGAATGGCACCTTTGGATTAGGAATCAACACCGTTGATAAACGGAGAGGCATCTCCTTTACGTATGGTGTGTATTCGATTGAACTATTTTTGGATAATAGAAACATCAGCACGGTACTGTTTGAATCCATTCCTTTTGATCAGACCCGTGCGATACAGTCCTACGTAGACTACCCTTATTTAAAAAAGTCAGGGGTACGCGTGCAAAAGAGCTTCAAAGATCCAAACAATCCGATCAACATCTTTAAAAACTTGGATAACCTCGGTAAAATAACGTTGAAAGACAATGAGGTCCATGATGTAAAATATGTGGTTAAAGATGTTCAAGGGAATACGAGTGAATTGAATTTTAAGGTACAAAACAATCCGTCGCTGTCAATCAGCCGCCCAACTGCGAAGGGCCTTAAAATGTTTCACTATGCCGACGAAAACAAATATGAAGCCGAGAACGCGCGTATTTACATGGGCAAAAACATATTGTATGACGACCTTTACTTCAATTATACCCAAGGAGCAAAACCAGCAAGGGGTTACTCGGCAATGCACTATATCCACAACGTGTATACACCGGTCTTCGGATACTACAAGCTCATGATCAAACCCGACTACACCCTGTCTGAAAACCTGTATGACAAAGCCTTGATTGTTTCTTCTGATGGCGGTGCACAAGGGGGTAAATATGAGAACGGCTGGGTGGTAGCGAATGTACGCGAATTTGGTGGTTTTTACATCGCTGTCGATACCATTGCACCAAATATCATTGCGCGTAACCTGACTGACGGCAAGAATGTATCTAATCAACGCTCCATCGATTTTACCATCAGTGACAATCTATCGGGTATAGCTACTTTTGACGCTTATATTGATGGGAAATGGACATTAATGAAATATGATCCTAAAACAAGACATATCTGGCATGACTTCGAACCAGACCTCAGCAGCGGCAGACACGACTTTAAACTTGAAGTGAAAGACAACAAAGGAAATGTAAAGACATACGAAGCTTCATTTATGAAATAGAGTCCTGATTTTCGGTAATAAATCAGCGGTTTTAAGAGATTAATCGTATCTTAATAGACTAAATACAACGTATTATGGCAACACTTGAAGTAGGACAGAAAGCACCGGATTTCAGTGCAAAAAATCAACATGGCGAGACCGTCCATCTTTCCGATTTTAAAGGGAAAAAGGTTATTTTATATTTTTATCCCAAAGACAATACACCTGGCTGTACGACAGAAGCCTGCAACTTCAGGGACAATTATCAGTCTTTGAAAAAAGATGGTTTTGAGATCATAGGCGTAAGTGTGGACAATGAGGCATCACATCAAAAATTCATCAGTAAACATGAGCTCCCTTTTCAGTTGCTTGTCGATGAAGACATGAAACTCGTCGAGGCTTATGGTGTATGGGTCGAAAAAAATATGTATGGCAAAAAGTATATGGGCACAGCACGTACTACCTTTGTGATTGATGCGGATGGTATTATCCAACATATAATCAAAAAAGTAGATAACAAAAATGCGTCTCAGCAGATCCGCGATTTAGGCGTTTAAAATCTAAATACTTATATCTATATTTGCCACTTATGAGCAAACAGACAGACGACTTTTTCAAAAGTGTAGTATCACACGCGAAGGAATACGGTTTTGTATTTCAATCGAGCGAAATATATGACGGATTAAGTGCCGTCTACGATTATGGTCAATTGGGTTCGGAACTAAAAAACAACCTCAAAACTTATTGGTGGAAATCCATGGTGCAGTTGAACGAAAACATTGTTGGTATCGATGCCGCAATTTTTATGCACCCCACAACATGGAAAGCCTCTGGTCACGTCGATGGTTTCAACGATCCGATGATCGACAATAAAGATTCAAAAAAACGTTACCGTGCAGATCAATTGATCGAAGATAAAATTGCGCGTTATGAAGCTGATGGTAAAACGACTGAAGCAGCAGCACTATTAGAGTCGTTGAATACAGCATTGAATGCAGACGATCTAGCCGCTCTGAAAAGTATTATTGAAGAACATAACATTGTATGCCCAGTCTCAGGCACCAAAAACTGGACTGAAGTACGTCAATTTAATTTGATGTTTGCAACCCAAATGGGTGCTATGGCTGACGGTGCAGATCAAGTGTACCTTCGTCCTGAAACTGCACAGGGTATTTTCGTCAATTTCCTGAACGTACAAAAGACAGGACGTATGAAAATTCCTTTTGGTATTGCCCAAATTGGTAAAGCTTTCCGGAATGAAGTAATCGCACGTCAGTTTATTATGCGTATGCGCGAATTCGAGCAAATGGAAATGCAATTTTTCTGCCGCCCAGGCACGGAACTGGAATGGTACAATAAATGGAAAGAGACTCGCCTGAAATGGCATTTGGCTTTAGGCTTCGATCCTTCCAACTACCGTTACCACGATCACGATAAACTAGCACACTACGCCAATGCGGCTGTTGATATCGAATTCAACTTCCCATTCGGCTTTAAAGAAGTGGAAGGTATTCACTCGCGCACAGATTTTGACCTGAAACAACATCAGGAATTTTCTAAAAAGAAAATGCAATATTTTGATCCGGAGATCAATCAAAACTACATTCCGTATGTGATTGAAACGTCCATTGGATTGGACCGCCTTTTCTTAACTGTATTATGTAACGCCCTGGTAACGGAAGATCTTTCTACGGAAGAAAAACAAGATTCGCGCGTTGTATTGAAATTCCCTCCAGCATTGGCTCCGGTAAAAGCTGCAATTTTACCATTAACCAAAAAAGATGGTTTGCCAGAAAAAGCGCGAGAAATATTGAATACGCTGAAATTCGATTACAATGTTCAGTACGATGAAAAAGATGCTATCGGAAAACGTTATCGTCGTCAGGATGCTATCGGAACGCCGATCTGTATCACAGTTGATTACGATTCTTTGCAAGACAACACTGTCACGATCCGCCACCGGGATACTATGGCACAAGAACGTGTTGCCATTGCCGATCTTGAAAAAATAATAAATGACCTAGCTGGTTGGAATACCATGCTAAAAAAATTAATATAGCCAAAATGCTATAACAGAAAAAAGGTGTCCAATATTGGACACCTTTTTTCTGTTATAGATGTAGGGAGGCTAGATGGTAGATGAAAAAGCTTTACTTAGTATGCTATCACAATATGATCATCCCAACGCTCGTTCTTGAAGATCTGAAACCCCAATTCTCCATGGGCAGATTCCAACAATTTGCCCGTAAATTGTATTTGAACATTGTTTCGGATTTCGCTACCTAATTCAAATGTACGTAGTAACTGACCTGCTCTGAAAACGCGGAACTGATATTTAATAACCTTGTTTTCTAAATAATAGCCCATAAATTGATTAAACGAAAAGCTTCGATTTTCTGCTGTAAATTGTGGCACTACCGTCAACATACTTTTATCAACCTGATCACTACTTCGCGCTATAAAGGGGTAATAATGAAATACAGGATGAAGCTGCTGTACTTGAATACTATCAATTACACTGAGATCCTCCGTGTCGGTAAATGTCAGTTTAACCTCGCTATAAATCCGGTTTAAGTTCAATACCCGCTCGGTAACACCTTTCACTTCAAAGGTATCACGGCCGGCAAATAACTCTGCAGACCGTTCAGAAAAAAGATTCGTAGCATAGAAGTGTTCAAAATCAGCAGCCTCCGACATCACCAGAGGCAATGTTGAATTTTTGGCAATCAGGCTCAGATAGTAGGTGCCGTTCGGCAATTCTAAATCAAAAGCGTCCTGCGAGTTAAGCACCCCTGAGGTAACCATTGCCTTTGAATGCGCATCGAAAACATGATAGTAAAATTTGCTGGGTAGCGCTTCCGGATTTACTTGACCATAAATCATCAAATTATCCATCTTAAAAGTGCCTGTCGTTGCACTATAACCGGCTCCACCATCTCTATTTCCAGCCAATAGTGAAATTTTCAACCAAAGCTCTTTACTGTACCCTAGGGGAATATCTGCCAAAGAGGTGTTCACGGCGACTTTTCCTGACAACGATAGATTTGAGGGATACTTGATGGTATCTGAGAGCAGCGAAAAACTATTTCCCTTATCCAAAGAGTAACTCAATAAGAGCGCCCTTGGACCTGTGCTTGAGCTATTTGCATCAAATACCCAGCTGCCTATGGAACGAATACCTTGGGTAGGAATTTTAATCAAGATCTCTCTAGCACCTTTGAAACTAATGGCTTTCCCCGTTGTGGGCCAGCCGGCCAGAAAATCATAATCTGTCTTTCCATCATTGTAATCGATTAAGATACCTTCATCTAGCGCAGCCTCAGGAATGGTGTTGCTGTTATCAAAGGTCCAATGATACAGTAGTAACTCGTTTTCGGAAGCGGCTTTGCTTAAGGCAGCCCGATTTGTGCTTGTTGCTTGTTTTTTTAGCGGAGTAACAATTGTTTCAAAATCCTTGATCTTGAATTTTACGGCATGAATTGTTTCATTGTTTTCATCGGGAAGTTTTGCATGCTTTTTGCACGAAGGCAATGCGGCTAAAACCAGGATGAATACACCCGAAAGAATTCCCCAAGTTGACTTGGATTTTCTTTTCATAAATATAAATGATTTATAAGTTAATTAACCGGCACAATAAAATTAACTCATAAATTATTTAAATCCAAAACAGTAACCAAAATGTTACAACTTATTTTTGCTTTTTGGGAATACCGCTGGTGATTTACAAAGTTTGGCTGGAGTATTCGTACAGTGAAGATCGACGTCATCTTTCACGTTTAACTGCGCTTCCAATGGGACCAGATGCGTATCTGCCAATTGCGAACGACTCGCTGAAACATCAAACGCGCTAGTCGCGCATGCGGTGTTCCTGTAGGTATTCACTCGGCGAGAGTTTGGTTATTTTTTTGAATACCCGATTAAAATTCACAACATTATTAAATCCCGTTTTAAATGCTATGTTTGAAACGCTTTCCGAAGATTCATCTATCAACATTTTACAGGCGCGTTCAATGCGGATTTCATTGAGAAAAGTAACATAGGTTTTGCGGGTATGCTTTTTAAAATACTTACAGAATGCATGTGGTGTCATGTGTGCTACCGCAGCGATATCTTCCAGGGAAATCTTGTCTCCAAAGTGCTGAAAAGTATATTGGAATATTTCGTTGATCCGCAATCCTTCGGCATCTGAAAACTTCTTTTGAGGGATACCGGTATACAGTGAAGTCCATTGATCTACTTTTTTACTCAAAAAATTAATCAGCTTTACCAACGACAGCAACCGATCGATACCGTCACTTGCATTGATCTGTACAAACTTTTCTTTCAATGCTACAGCATATTCCGCATCCAATTTTTTGCTGACATTAATGTGTTCCAAAAAATACTTGACATCATCAAATTCAGGGAAGTCCAAGAAAGATCTAAAATGTTCATAGTCGAAAAAAATATGGATCGCATGGATACCACCCTTTACGTCCTCTCCCGTTTTGAACATATGCGGTTCATCCGCGTCCACAATATAGATTTCATCCTGTTCGAAACTGTGCGTAAAGTTGCCGATCATAAACGTTCCCCGCCCCTTTAAAATATAAGTCAGCTGTATCTCCTTGTGCCGGTGGTAATTGCTGTAAAATGAAGGCAGGATGTCTTCCTGCACACAAATAGATCCTTGGTAAACTACCGGAACTGTAAATTGAACAACTTTCATTATGTATCGAAATAACAAATATTAAACAGTTATTTCAAATATAGGACATTTTAAGACAATAAACGTTAATTTTTAGCAAGAAATTCCCTTACCTTCCCTAGAAACGGTGGCATCGCTGGATCTTCACCGCTCAAAGATAAGATCTGGAGCGTCTCCGGATTAATCCACAAATAGCTTGGTGTGCGGTCTATCCCAAAATTATTTTCCATCATAGCCTGATCGTTGTAGTTTAAAAAGTAACTCTGTTTTCCCAGGGCAAGATCTTTGCTTGCTTTCGTCCATTTGTCCAGATCTTTATCCAGCGAAAAGTAAATAACCTTTACCCCTAGGGTATTCAGTTGCGCTTCCTTTGTCCGCAGCATCTTGATATCAGCTTTACTATTGCTATTTGATGCTTTCCAAAATGCGGCAATCAGCATTTTTGATTTTGAAACATCTTTCAGGTTCAGCGTATCCCTTTGCACATTCATCGGCGTTATCGATGGGAACACCGGCATATTTTCATAAAAATCTTTCACCTTATCGACCTTTTCCCTGGCAAATTTGAAATAAGGGTGTTTCTGTAGCTCAACATCGAAGCCCTGCAATGCCGCATCAAATTTCTTATAATTTGTCTGATCGAGCGATACGTACTTAAAAAAATAAGGCAATAGCAAGGAGGAACGGTGGGTACTGTCGAGAATAAAATCGGCATAAAGTGTGCGTGGGTTAAATGCGCCAGTGCCGCTCAACCGCTGTATTTCATCCACCGCTTTTTCATAAGAACCGTCGTTTCTTGCTGCCATCGAAGGCAACTGACTCTCCAGCTGCTTTATCCGTTGACTTTTATTGGTGCTTTTACTTTTTTCTTCCTGTTCACGCTGTTGATATTTCGCATTGAACTGCATAAAATCTTTAGCATTGGAAGAAGATGTCGTCAACGTAAATTTCCCATGTTCTTCGTTCAGCTCGTAGTCGCTTCCACCTTCGAGAACTAACGTGTAAGGTTCCATTCCCTTGATCTGGATATCGTAAAATCCCGCCATAGCCAATTCGCCTTCCAGAACAAATTGTCCATTAGTGACCTGCGTTTTTACAAATTGCTGCAATGTATTGTCGTGATCCACGAGGCTTACCTGCGTCCCATCCGGGGCAGTGGTTTTTCCGGTGATCGTGTAACTGAAACTCTTCGCTATTGCCGCTTTCTTTTCCGATTCTGTGCGTTGGGAACAGCTTGTTGTTCCCAAGGCCAATACAGCTACCAAACACAAATAGTTAACGCACTTCATAATCCCTGTAATTTCCATTTTCAAATAGTCGGATCTTTCCTTTTTTTCCTTTAATCTGCAATGCGGAGACTTTCCCATTCTCCCATGTGATATCTACAATATAATTTCCTCGGGCCTTGAGACCTTTAACTTCCCCTTTTGGCCAAGCTTTGGGTAAGGCAGGCAATAGGTGGATATAACCATTGTGGCTCTGAATGAGCATCTCGGCAATCCCTGCTGCTCCACCAAAATTTCCGTCTATCTGGAAAGGTGGATGCGCGCAGAACAAATTGGGGTAAGAGCCCGCTCCGACACCTTGGTAAGTCGTTTCATTGTGATATGCCGGTTTGAGTAGCTGTCTTAGAATCTCGAGCGCATGATCTCCATCCTGCAGTCTTGCCCAGAACAATATCTTCCAGGCTCTCGACCAGCCTGTTCCTTCATCCCCACGTACAGCGAGCGTCTGACGCGCCGCTTCAGCCCATTCGGGCGTTGTTTGTGGCGATATAAATGCTGCTGGATATAGGCCATATAAATGCGATACATGCCGATGTTTAGGCTCAACTTCCTCATAGTCCTCCAGCCACTCCATCACGCGCCCAGATGCGCTAACGACCACAGGCGGTGGAATATTCTTTAACTTCAATTTGAGGCTATCAACAAAAATGTCTTTCTTTTTAAGAATAGAATCTGCCTGAATCAACGCCTGATACAATTCCCGGACGATCTGGTTATCAATTGTAGGGCCCATCACCACCGCAGCGATTTTCCCATTGGGCATCCGAAACGCATTTTCTGGCGATACCGACGGCGACGTCACCCACCACCCTGTTTTAGGGTCTCGAACAAGCGTGTGATCGTAAAACATGGCAGCTCCTTTTAATATCGGATAAATCTCGCTGAGGTAACTTTTATCACCGGTAAAGAGATAATGCTCCCAAAGATGATTACATAGCCAGCCCGAAGCCGTACTAGCTCCCCAGGAAGCTTGCTCGCCCGGAGCAGAATACCCCCATACATTTGTCATCATATAAACCACCCATCCCGGCGCATTATAGTATGCCTTTGCGGTCTGTTCACCCGTCTTAGCAATACGCTTGATCATCTCGATAAAAGGCCGATGATATTCCGTCAGGTTGTTGACCTCTACTCCCCAATGATTCATCTGTGCATTGATGTTGAGATGATAGTCACCGTTCCAGGGTGTATTGATTTCATTTGCCCATAGGCCCTGCAAATTAGGGGGAAGTGAATTTGTACTTTTCGGAGCAGCACTTGAAATATTCAAATACCTACCAAATTGGTAATAAATCGTTGCCAGATCTGGATCCTGTACTGGATTTCTGTAGAAATTGGCTATCCGTTCATTCGTAGGAATAGTGTCATTGGCTGCATTGCCGAATAGATTAAGTTGTACCCGATTGAAGATCTTTTGGTACGCAGCAAGATGGTTGCGGTATATTTTTTGCTCGTCAGCGATTTTTGCCGCTGCCACATTTGCCTTAACAACAGGTAATGGATCCTTTCCATAATAGGAAGTACTTCCGGAAAAATAGATCGTGAGGTTGCCATTTGCCGATACTTCTAAGAATTGATCTTTTTTGCTGATCTGCAGATTTTTACCTTTTACCTGAATTAAGCCAACGAACTTCAGGTTTTTACCACCTTTTCCATCTGGTAATGATCCTTCAATTAGAATTCCATCATTCAGTAGGGTGTAACGGTCGATATTTTCTTGGCGCTGAAGCGATAGGTCTACCGTCTGTACTTTATCTTTCGGTTGGTTCAATTGGATAAGTCCAACATTTTTGTCAAAGGAAGTATAATAGTTTCGTTGGAACTGCTGTCCATTGATTTTAAATGAAGTTTGCGCAGACGCTGTCGCTAAGTCTAATGAGCGTTTGTAGTCTTCCACTGTTCCGGCTGGCAATTTATAATCCAGTAACAGGTCGCCGAACAGTTGATAACAGCCATAGGGTACAGTTGCTCCGTTGCCAAATCCAGAACCCTTTCCTTTCGTAACAAAAGTTTCGTTGACCAGCTTTTCGGCCTCATCATTTTTGCCCGCTTTAAGTAGTGCCTGAATGGCGTCGACATTTTTATATGCCTCATCCTTATTGGGATCCTCAGGGCTACCGGACCACATGCTGATCTCATTGAGTACAATTTTTTCCTGATGGGGATTGCCATCCGGCATCATGCCGATAAGTCCGTTTCCCAGTGGTAAAGTTTCTTCCCAGACTTTAGCGGGCTTATTATACCGAAGTACAAGCGGCTGTTGCTGAGCAAAAAGCATCGTGGTATGACTGGCACATACCACGATGAGCATTAAAATTCTATTTACCATACAATTCAAATTCTGCTATGGCTAATTCGCTGCCTTCTATAAATTGCTTGGGTTCAAATTTGATAAACTTGGTTGTGCTATTGGTATCAAAAAACACCTGTTGTAAAATTGGGTTTGCTTTAATATTAGAGAACTCTCCTTCTTTGGCGACAGTCCATTTTTTACCGTCGGCACTGGTGGATATGCTATACTGTGTTGGTGTGCCAACATGCTTTCCATCTTGACGAGGAAGGAAGCCGATACCAGAAACAGGTTTGTCTGTGGAGACAACAATTACGCCCTGGTCGGCAACTGTAGCGAAAGTATTCGCCTTTCCATCCAACATATAGGCATTGGCATTAGATCTGCCGGTTTTAATCTGAAAACCGCGTAGCTTTTTGACTTCTTCTGTGCGAAAGGCAAATGGCTCATCATATTCCTTAAACAATCCAAAATCACTGAGCGTAATCGCTACAGGCGCGTAAACATGTAGCCTTAATCGACTTGCTGTCTGCGGCTGTTCCAATTTGATCAGGCGGTTTGCACCAATGCTTGTTGCTTTAGCTAAGGGCTTCCAGCTGTTATTTTCCCATTGTTCAACGGAAACACTATCGATACGTTGCCCTAGCTTAATATTCTCCCTTAACTGGATAAGATCAAATTTAGCCGGTGATTGTAATTTAATTTCTAGCGTAGCCGATGTTTTGGCATCGTCTGTTGCCCAATAACTGTAGCGCTCGTCATCGATAATAAACGCTGTACTGTAGGTTTTACTGTCGTCATTACGTGTATTTGATGCTGTAATGCTTGCCCCTTTGGCTAGATTTGTACGGAAAGTTTCCTTCACTTTCTTTCCAAAAGCCTGCAACGACTTCACATCGTGCTCATGTAATGTACCGGAAGGCATCGGTGCTAAGCCTAGGTTCATGCAGGCTCCCCTACCTACAGATTTCAGATAGATTTCAAACAGTTCGTTCGGTGTTTTTACGCGGCTATTTTGCTCCTCATGGTAAAACCATCCGGGGCGTTGAGGCACATCACATTCAGCAGGTATCCAATATTTACCATTACGGTCGCCCGTTTCGGCATTGTGTGATTCTGTTGCCCCCGGAACAGCGACTTTTCCGTTTAACCCAATGGGCGTAAAAGTTGCCCATGATGTTTCGGCCGCATATCCTCTTTCATTGCCAACCCAACGCATATCCGGACCGATATCTGAAAAAATCACCGCCTGGGGCTGTAATTTACGTACGATAGGCCAAGTTTTTTCATGCCATTCATAGTAAGTTGTGCGATCGATGATGCGCTTCCCTTCATGTCCACCATAGAAGCCATCCCCACCATTTGCGCCATCATGCCAAGAGGTAAACAATGGACCATAATTGCTCATTAATTCAGTGAGCTGTTGCCTATACGCATCGGCATAGGCTGGAGTACCGTAACGTTCATCGTGACGGTCCCAAGCAGAAAGATATACACCAAATTTCATCCCATTCCGGTGGGTCGCCTCCATAAAGTCTTTGACCATATCACCTTTTCCATTTTTCCATGGTGAAGCGGCAATACTGTAAGATGTCGTCTTGGTTGGCCATAAACAGAATCCATCGTGGTGTTTTGCCACACTAATTAGCCCCCGGAAACCACCGGCCGCTGCAGCTTGCGCAATTTGGTTAGCATCAAAAGCCGAAGGATTAAACAAAGCAGGCTCTGCATCACCATAACCCCATTCTTTGTTTTGGAAAGTTGTTGGTGTATAATGGATCAAACAATACGTTTCCATCTCCTGCCACTTTAATTGACGCTCGGTCGGCAAAGCCCCATAAGCTTTTAAAGTATCTGACTTGGCTACAGTTCCGCTGGAAAGTAAAATGGAGGATAACAAGATTGTCAACATAGTCTTTATTTATGTGCTAGAAAATTAGGTTGTAAAGCCCTAAGATAAGAAGTTTTTACAAAATGCTGTATGTAACATTTGCGTACTATTGTAACCCAAGAATCAGTTCGCGGATGAAAAGTCTTGAACGTCAATACCGCTAAGAATACACGACAATCGCTTAACACGACTGAAACTGCGGCAATCGAATAGCAACTATGATCCACTGTGAGCAGACAAACAAGTTTAACATGCAGAAAAATACCCCTGAAAATTGCATAAAAATAAAATGATTTCAATACTTAAAAATGTGGATATAAAATTTTCATCTCGTACCTTTACACATCATGAAACAAGATCAATCTAAAATCATACGTGAACAGGTCGATCGTTCCGCACTTCGCGAACATTCGACCCCCTTATACCTGACATCAAGTTTTATCTTCGACAGCGCTGAACAAGGTCGGGCGGTCTTTGCTGGCGAAGAGGATGCGATGATATACTCCCGTTATGCCAACCCAAATACTTCAGAATTCATCAACAAAGTTTGTATTCTGGAAGGTGCAGAAGCAGGCTTATCATTTGCGTCCGGTATGGCGGCCGTATTTGCTTCCTTTGCGGGAATTATTGAAAGTGGAGACCATATCGTTTCTTCACGCGCAATATTCGGGTCGACCCACCAGTTATTTACGGAGCTATTCCCCCGCTGGGGAGTCACCACGACTTATGTGGATGCAGCAAATCCTGAAGAATGGGAAAAAGCGATCCAACCAAATACAAAAATTATCTTTTTAGAATCGCCCTCTAACCCCGGGTTGGAATTGGTGGATTTGGAATGGTTGGGTAAATTCAAAGAGAAATATCCCCATATTATTCTTTCGATCGACAATTGTTTTGCCACACCTTATCTCCAGAAACCGATTCAGTATGGATTTGATCTGGTAATCCATTCGGCGACAAAATATATGGATGGGCAAGGCCGTGTTTTGGGTGGGATTGTTGTCGGCAAACAAGCGCTTATCGACAAACTGATGTTTTTCATCCGTCATACTGGTCCGGCGTTATCCCCATTCAATGCCTGGATCATATCGAAAAGTTTGGATACTTTGGGCATCCGTATGGACCGCCATTGCTCCAACGCATTGGCTTTGGCTGAAGCCTTGGAAAACCATCCGGAGATTGAAGATGTCAAATATCCATTCTTGCCCAGCCATCCACAATATGAACTGGCCAAGAAACAGATGAAAGCCGGTGGTGGCATTGTAACGTTGGTTGTCAAGGGAGGCTTTGAGCGCGCGAAAGCTTTTGTGGACCAGTTGGAGATGATTTTATACACGTCCAATCTGGGCGACTCAAGATCGATCGCTACGCATCCTGCTTCCACCACACACTCCAAACTATCCGAAGATGAGCGCCTAAATTTAGGCATCAAACCCGGCAGTATCCGTCTATCGGTGGGTTTGGAAGATCAACAAGATATTATCAACGATATCTTGCAGGCTTTGGAGAAAACAAAATAACAGCGAGAAAGCTCCGCTTAAAATCAAAAACGCCTTCACTTATTGCGAAGGCGTTTTTGATTCGTTCTGACATCGCCTTTAATTCAAGGAAGCGATGGCTGCTGCATAATTGGGCTCGTCTGCAATTTCCGCAACTTGCTCTTCATACAATACCTTTCCGTTTTCATCCAATGTGATGACCACACGGCTCAACAGACCCGCCAAAGGACCATCGGCGATAGTCAATTGATAAGCATCAGAAAAGTTTGAATCTTTATATTCTGATAATGTCACGACATTATTTAGACCTTCTGCTGCACAAAAACGTCCTTGCGCAAAAGGTAGGTCTTTGGATATACACAATACGACCGTGTTACCCAATTGAGAAGCCTCTTTATTAAATGCTCGTACAGAAGCAGCACAAGTTCCCGTATCGACACTAGGAAAAATATTTAACACAATTTTTTTTCCTTTAAAGTCTGCAAGAGACTTATCGGAAAGATCGCCTGCAGTTAATTTAAAATCAGGAGCTTGCTCGCCAACCTGAGGTAAACTGCCTTTCGTATTTACTGGATTGCCTTTAAAAGTGATTGTAGCCATATAATTATGATCGTTTAATTTTATTATCCTTGCACTTAAAGGTACGAGCAAAAAAAATATTACACAACATTTATTAATTTTAGTCAAACATTTATTATGTTAGCATTGTATTTGAAAGAGGAATGTTAACCAAAAATAAACACTAGTATGAAGAAACTACTATTCTCAATACTTTGTGCAAGTCCGTCACTCCTGTTTGCACAAGGATCTCAAGTGAATCTACAAAGTCCCAAAGCTGTAGGGATGGGGGGAGCAGGTTCTGCTTACTTTTTAGATGAGTCTTCCATTTTTTATAGTCCGGGCGCTTTAGCAAAAATGGATCATAATGCCATTTCTATTGCTGGGAATGCTGTCATGTACAAATCTGCCTTTCAAGAGGTCGGAAGCACCGTTGTTTACAATACTAGAAATCAAATATCCACCCCTTTTTCAGTATTTGCTGCATTTGGACCTAAAAACTCCTGGTGGAAAGCCGGTATTGGAGTTTATACACCATATGGTGGGGCTGTCGATTGGGGAAAAGATTGGGTTGGTAAATTCAGTCTAGTCAGCCTTTCGCTACGCGCGATCTATATTCAACCTACTTTAAGTTTCAAACTGACTGAAAATTTTAGTGTCGGTGGTGGTTTCGTCTATAACGTCGGTACAGTAGACCTGGAAAATTCAGTCCCGGTATTCTACCCGGATGGTCATGCCGGATTAGCAACCTTAAAGGGCACCGGTACAGGTACAGGTTATAATGTGGGTATCCACTACAATTTAGAGGACGAATTTTCCATCTCTTTAAGCTACCGCTCGAAAGTTGTCACGAAACTTAAAAATGGGGATGCAACTTTTGACGTACCTGAATCGGTGGCAAGTAATTTTCCTGCGGGCAACAAATTCAGTGCTGAGTTACCACTACCATCCACTTTTGCTGCCGGAATAGCCTTCCCGCTTTCGGAAAAGCTGAAAATGGCGATCGATGCAACACTGATCAATTACGATATTTATAAGGCGCTTGATTTCGATTACAAAGAAAATACGCCTGTATTACAAGATACGCATTCACCAAAAAATTATGATAAAGCGGGATCGGTCAAAGCAGGTTTGGAGTATATTGCCTCCGACCGTTTGCAATTACGTGTAGGAGGTGGCTATATCGCCACTCCAGTGCAACAGAGCGCCTATGTTTATCCGGAGACGCCAGATAACACCCGATATTTAATCTCTGGGGGTTTTACAATAAAACCATCCCCAAAATTTGACGTCACAGGTTCTTTTGCTTATCAGCGCATCATGGCTCGCCAGTCAACCAATATTGAGAGCCGCCTTTCGGGAACTTATGCAACTAATATTTTTGCTCCAGGCATTGGTGTAAGCTATAAATGGTAATTAACAGCCAAATTTGACTAAGATGAAAAAAAACAAACTTTACATAGCCGCGGCATTAGCACTTGTAGCAATTGCCTCGTGCAAACCTTCTTTGGAGGAGTATACACCTTCGGCAGGATCGCTTAATTTTTCAAAATATGTTGCCATCGGGAATTCATTGACGGCAGGATATGCAGATGGGGGCCTGTATCTGGAGGGCCAAAAGGTTGCTTACCCCAACTTAATTGCTGAGCAGTTAAAACAAGTGGGTGGCGGGGAATTTAAATCGCCGTTTTTCAGTGAAGATCAAGCCAACGGTTCTGGCTACATCACCCTTACAGCACTTGTCAATGGACAGCCCGTGACGGCACCTGTAACGGATAAACTTGCCTACAGACCTGGTTCAACAAAACTATTAACGAAATATACTGATCCTGTCAATAACCTCGGTGTACCGGGTATGCGGATGGATCTTTCTATGGTAGCAGGCATGGGTTCAACTGCCGGCAATCCGTATTTCGAGCGCTTATTGCCCGATGCGGACGCCTCGAAAACGTATTTCACCTATTCAACGACACAAAACCACACCTTTTTTAGTTTTGCACTGGGTAACAACGATGCTTTGGGTTGGGCAACTAACGGAGGAGTGGTCAATATGAATCCAACAACGAATCAGCCCGATCCAACAACCGTATTGACTGAAACAGCTCAATTTACGGCGATTCTGAATGGCTATGTGCAGGCGCTGACTGCCGGCGGGCGAAAAGGTGTACTGGCCACCATTCCAGATGTAACCGCAACACCTTATTTTACAACGGTTACCCGTGCGGCTCTGCTAGCGGCTGTCAACGCAACAAATCCGCCTGCGCCGGTAACGAATATTTATATCGCTACGAAATCTGGATCTCGTGCAGCGACCGATCAAGATTATTTTGTACTTCCTTTCTTGTCTGCAGGACTATTGGGTAAGCCAAACGCAGCACAGATTCCATATGGTTTACGTCCCGAAAATCCTGTTGAAGACAAATACGTGCTTGATGTAAGCGAAACAGCAACAGTTGTGAAGCGGATCAACGAGTACAATGCAGCCATCAAAGCTGCTGCAGCTTCAAAAGACCTCGCTTTAGCAGACGTACATGCATTCCTAAACAATGTAAAAGGTGGTGTTCGTATCAATGGATTAGCCGTTAGTGCCAAATACATCACTGGAAATGCATTCTCTTTGGATGGCATCCACCTCACGCCAATTGGGAATGCCCTCATGGCAAACATCTTTATCAGTGCGATCAATTCTAAATATGGATCGAAGATCCCACAAGTTGACGTAGCCAAATATCGCGGTGTTAAACTGCCAGATACCGTCACAAAATAAACAGTGGCCAACATACTGACAAAAGGCAGACGATTATTCGTCTGCCTTTTTTGTATATTTGTGTTGCACAGATTTTAGTTAGATCTGTTATTACCAATGATGGGCTACTCGCTAAAATTGGTGTGCAAAAAATGAATAAAATATTTTAAGATGAAAATCAAATTAAACCGTGTCAACCAGGCTGTGCATTTTGAAGCCAGCAGTGAATTATCTTCGGTCAAAGTCAACATCGATGGTTCGGAAGCGATCGGCGGCGAAGGAAAAGGTGTTCGTCCCATGGAATTGGTTTTAATGGCACTGGGTTCTTGTAGTGTCTTCGATCTCCATAGTATACTGGTAAAACAACGCCAACAAATTGACGATATCCAGGTTGAAGTGGAGGGTAAACGCCGGGAAGAAATACCACAGGTATTTACAGATATACACATCAATTTCTTCTTAAAAGGTGAAATTGATGAGGTAAAAGCAGCTAAAGCGGCTGAACTGGCCGTTAAAAAATATTGCTCCGTACATGATATGCTTGCTGCGGGCGGTATCAATATCACGTATTCTTTGAGAATAAACTAAGAAAACACTTTTCTGACATCTGATTGTCCTCCACATCAGACGGGGAGGACGCTTGCTTTTAATTCTTGCCGTATTCATTTTCTTTATGGATATAAAGTTATAGTGATATGAAGAATTTGATTTTGTAAGAATTCAACAGATTTACAGGCGGTTCTGCTCTTCTGTTTTTGCGGGCTGATTGTTACTTTTGACTTTCTGATTTCCAAAATGGTACCGCAGCGTCAGATTCACCTTTCTGGTATCCCGATAATCTTTATAAAAGTTATTTTGATCCGCATATTTGGAGGATATGGTCATTTTTTCCGTTTTAAAGATGTCCATAAACGATAGATTCACCTCAAACTTGTTTTTAAAGAATTTTCGATTTGTCATCACATAGGTACTGGAATAGCCAGTTATTTTAAATGGTCCCTGGATGGTGGGCGATGTAAACGTATTGCCGAGCTCAAGATTCCAGCCTGCTTCTTTGCTCAAGACATAGCTGCTACTTATATTTCCGTTGCCAATATATACATCGTTCTTGTGCAGCACATCATCAGTCCCCATAAAGTAATTCTCATTGTACATTCCCTCTAGCTGCAGGTTCATTCCCCAACGTTCAGTAAACTGAAAACTCTTACCCAGGTCTATCCCTGCTCCCTGCCCCTTTTTGATATTGGTATAATGATAAATCAGCTGGTGGTTGACATTATCCTGTAAGGCTATTTCCATATTAGGCCACTTTTCAAATCGGTAGAAGAGATCAATATTCCAGTTGTTTTTGGTCCAAGTCAGATTCAGGTTATGCACGATCGTCGCCCTTAAACGGGGATCTCCCTGAAAGTATGAAAAACGATTGTAGTAGGATTTTGCGGGGTTGAGCCAAGAATAAGAAGGACGACTGATCCGCTTTCCGTAAGAAAAACCGAACTGCTGATTTTCCGTCAAGGCATATTGCATATAAAATGTCGGGAAGAGCACAAAATAATCCTGTTTATTGATATCTTCTGGTTCTGATACAATGCCCTTCAAGTTGGTATATTCTCCTCTTAATCCTGCTTTCCAGCTCCATTTTTTCCACGTATAGTCCAATGAACCGTAAAGAGCTACATTCCGTTCTTTGTAATCAAACTCACTGCTCTTATCCGGCCTATGCTCCAACTTGCCCGATTCATCATCAGTAAACACAAGACTGTTTGTCGTTGTAACATCGCTAAATTTCCCTCCAAATTCCATCCCAAGCTGCTTTACTTTACCTGAAAAATCGACCTGTGAAGAAAAGAGACTATTTTTATTTCCGTTGTTGCTAATAAATCGTGTATCCCTGGGTTGTTGATCCTTAAATCTCAGCGCGGTGAGCACATCCTGATTATTTGTCGAATGATGGTCTGTAAAGTAAGAAGACCAATTTATACTCCAGCTGGCGTTAAGCTTCTTAATGACCTGGAGATACATGTTCTTTGTCTCTGTAGATGACTCATGATCGTTTGTCGTGAGGTAACTCGACTGTTGAATACGGTTGCTATCGTAAATGACAGTTGGCACCACGTAGGTACCATAGGTTTTGGGGCCACAATATCCGTTTAGTCCTCCGCTGACAGTCCAGGTTGAATCGGGTGTGTATTCCATCGAAAGCACATAGCTGTTCTGACTGTTATTGGTATCAAATCGATCCATCACACCTTCCCACGAGGTTTGCTCATTGGGATAATACACATAATTCGTTTCGTAACGTGCATAAGTTCCCCTTCCGAAATTATAGGTGCCCCGAACGTTGATTTTTTCATTTCTATAATACTGGGTCAGCCCAAACAGTTGCTTCCAGGTGCTGCTTTTTTCGGCCAACGCAACCGCCGAACCCCGATATCCATAGAGGTTCGATTTGGAAAGTTTAATATTGATGATGGTGCTGCCCTCGGCTTCATATTTTGCAGGTGGGTTGGTAATGACCTCAATCGATTGGACATCGCTGCCCGCCGTATTCTCGAGATAGGTTTTCAATTCCTCCCCCGTGAGCATAACTTTTCGTTCATTAATCAATACAACAATATTTTTGTTCCCACGAACCATTAAATCTGAGCCATTTGCCATCACTAATGGCGTCCGTTTCAAAATGTCCCAACTGTTGAGCGCCGAAAGATTAGAATGCTGCACGTTAAATTCCAAGCGGTCCAACTTGCGGATCAATCTCGGCGCCCGCCCGACGACCTGTGCTTCTTCGAGTACTTTTAATTCGGGAATAAGTTCAACTAACAAAGGGCGTGCAATAGTGTCGCTACGGAAAAACTGCTCCTGAGGTTTAAAGTTAAGATAAGTGGACCGTAGATAATAGCCCCCAGGATGATCCAGCGACAGCATAAACTTTCCAAGATGGTCAGTCTTCACTTCACGGATAGCTTGATAGTTACTATCCAATAGCATAACGGTTGCACCTGCCAATACAATTTTGTTTGTATCCTGCACTTGTCCCCCGATCTTTTTGGTCTGTGCTGAAAGCACTAAAGGGAAAGCTAGAAAAAATAGGATTGATTTCATGTACAAATAATTAGTCTTTAATTTCATTAGCGCATACCTGGATTGTTATATCCATTAGCTGTGCTGTCAAACGCATGCTTTTTTGTGGTTATCCGCATTTGACAGTCACTGAACTTTTACACGCTTCCGATGGCTCAAAATTGTCCATCTCCGTAGTAAATAATGGTTAATGAAGGGTTAATACTGCGTTAAGGTATATTATATTGGCCTTCAGCAGTTATATTTGTGTATGGAATTGAAACCCAAAAATTATAGTGTTCTTTTTACATTATTTTTTGCTGTACTGATCGGCATTCAGGGCTATCAATTGTACAATACCTATCAGCTCAAACAACGCGATATTTTTGCAACAGTAAAAAGCAAACTGAACAAACTTCCCAAAATTGACAGTCTTTTTGATGATGATTTAATGAGCAAGGACATCGCCAGAGATTACTACATCAAATTGGTAAAAAATGAGATAACAGCTCAACAGCTTAAAGGGCTATATCATGCCAATGCGCGTAAAACATCTGGGAAGCTAACGCGCTATGTCGACAGTCTATTTCAACCACTGGGTATGGATGTTAGCCTAAAAAAAGATATCTTGGGCATTTATTTTAAAAACTTTAACAAGCAGATTGCCGATGGTCCCATTACGGTCTACACCACGCGGGGAAATTTCCAACACCCTGTTGAACTTTCTTCCAGTGAATGGATAACGGAAAAAACCGAAACACAGAAAATTGAAGAGAGTATCCAAAGCAAGGAAATCTTATACACCTTTTTAGTCCATAGAAGGAGCTCTTTTGAGGTAACCAATCTCCACTGGATATTATTCAAAGAACTCACCTCCCTCCTGTTGAGCACCTTATTTATATTGACCGCTTTTCTTTGGCTTTTTTATAGAACCATTCAAAATCTCAAAAAACAGCAGAAGCAGATCACCGTGCTTCACGACGTGGTTGACAATGTATCGCATGAACTTAAAACCCCTATTGCGACCTTAAAAATTGCCGCTAAGACACTTCGAAAATCGACAGATGAAAATATTATAACGGTCATTGAGCGGCAAGTCAATCGCCTGGAACACACCCTTGCCCCACTGACCGAAGACCTGAAACCATCGGATCATCCTCCTGTTACCACGATGGAACTCCAAGCGATTTTCGATGATTTTCAATTGACGAACCCGGGCATTGCATTTGAAACAAGTCCATTGCCTGAAGGCAAATTGTGCTTGAGCCTCAGCGATGCGACAACATTATTTCAGAATCTCATGAACAATGCTGTAAAGTATGGCGCAAAATGGCTTAAAGTTCATTTTGAGCAAAAGAAAAATAAGCTTTCAATTTACGTACAAGACAATGGTGATGGCATGGAGGAGTGCGAGCTGCCTTATATTTTCGACAAGTTTTACCGTATCCAAAAAAACAATATACACGACACCAAAGGGTTGGGAATTGGCCTTTTCCTTGTTAAAAAAATCGTGGATCGTTATCAGGGACAGCTTGCAGTAACTAGTAAGCCTGGTGTAGGTACTACGTTTAAAATTCAATTGCCGCTCGTTGCTATTCCATCATAAGGTAGTGTAATCAGCAAGAGGGATGGCCTTTAGCCGTAGATTAGTAGTTTAGATGAACGACTGAATATAAAAAATGAATAAATTACTCCTCGTTGAAGATGACGCAGATTTTGGCTTTATGCTCAAGCAATATCTTGAGCTGTCTGCATTTGTCGTAGACTGGATGGCGCAGCCTCAGGATCTTACGGAAAATTTTCAGCAGCTAGCCAGCTACGACCTGGTCATACTGGATGTGATGCTTCCTCAAATCAGCGGTTTTAGTCTGGCCAAAGAAATTAATGCCCTGCATCCCGCATTACCATTTATCTTTTTAACCGCCAAAGAACAAAAGATCGACAAGCTTACGGGACTAAAAATCGGTGCTGATGATTATGTCACCAAACCTTGCGACCCTGAAGAACTCTTGCTTCGCATACAGAATATATTAAAACGAAATCAGAAAAATAGTACGCCAAAATCGATTGTCCTCGGGACGTATGTATTTCACCCTGAACAGTTAGTATTAAGCCATGCACAAGGTCAGTTTAAGCTCACTGAGCGCGAAGCACAACTGCTCCTATTTCTATGGCAACACAGGGGCCAGCTTGTCACCCGTGAAGATATTCTTGAAAAGGTATGGGGAAATGCAGATTTCTTTACTGGAAGGAGCATGGACGTGTTTATTACCCGGATCCGCAAATACTTAAGCCTCGATCCCAATCTGAGCATCAATTCCAATAGAGGTGTTGGATTTACCATCCATTTGTGACGATTATCCGGCCATTTCGTCTTTCCTTTTGTTCCATAATTTCTCTGCCCAACGGCCGACGAACCAGAAGGACACGGCCAAAATTAAAAAGAACACTGCTCGATTGATGTTGTCCCAGAGGTATTCCACATAACGTGTGTAGATATTGAGCACTAAAAATACAAACCCAACTTCTCTGGTCACATTGTCTTTCGCCTTTAAACCATAGACGACCAGAAATACCGACACCGCAGTTGACAATATACCCCAGTAGAACATATGGTATTGACGTACGGTAGTCCATTCATAAAAATCAGCATAATTCCCAAAAATGGAGAGTGTCCACAAGGAGACCATCAGATAGATCAATCCGACAATATAACTGATAGGCTGAAAGACCTGCAGTTGTGCAAACCGGGGTTGAGCCCAAACGGCCAGCGCAGTGATCAGTGTCCCAAAAATGGTAAACCGAAGGGGATAATTCATTCCCCAAAACTTGAATCCCCAATTGCTATGGTAGGCTGTTTCGGTTGCAAACCATACCCCTAGTGCCAAAAGCATAAATGTCCAGATGAGCTTACTATCAAGCTTAACAGCAAGGAAGCCATAAATCGCCACGGAAAGCAAAAATAAAAGCGAGTAGTGCATGGTATCTTTATCCAATACCTTACCCATGAATCCGATACAGGCTGCTGTAGCAAAAACTCCAATCAGCATCATGGTTTCGGTGGATAAGTTTTTATAAGGATAGCGTTTCTTATAGCGAAACCCCAGGGTATAGAACAATACGGCCACGGCAGCAAAAAAGAAACAAAATAAGATATTTGGCGCTTCGTAAAGGGTATCCACAAAGGCTAGGAATGACGCATCGGTAAACAGCGAAAAAACAGCGAATACCAAAGATGCCAGTGCAATCCAAAAGGCATACCGAGCCAGTTGTCCCCAATCAAAACTTTTCACGTCTAAACTCTCCATCAGCTCGTTCGCTTTTTGCTCATCCAATAAATTCTCTTTCTTCCAGAATTGGACAATATCATCGATCGATTGCTTTTCTTGTTTGCTGACGTCGTATTTTCGCATACATTTAGATTTACGGTGCAAGGTACATTATTTTTTTAAATCACTTGTATATCACATTTTGTTCCAAAAGTCAGATCGGCTCGCATAATTCCTTTAAAATCTGTAATTTTGCATGTTTTGCATTTAATCCCTCACAAAGGGACCTTAAGGAGTTTTCATGGCAATAAAAAGAAGTCCAGATTTGGGCGAACAAAGTGAAGTTCAGGTATTTGGAGCGCGTGCGCACAATTTAAAAAATATAGATGTTTCTTTTCCAAGAAATGAATTGGTTGTAATTACAGGTTTAAGCGGAAGTGGAAAGTCTTCTTTGGCTTTTGACACCATTTATGCCGAGGGACAACGCCGCTATATGGAGACATTCAGTGCGTATAGCCGCCAGTTTTTGGGTGGTATGGAACGTCCGGATGTGGATAAGATATCGGGCTTAAGTCCGGTAATCTCCATTGAACAGAAAACAACCAGCAAAAACCCCAGGTCTACTGTTGGAACGATTACTGAAGTGTATGATTTTATGCGTTTACTTTTTGCCCGTGCTGGAGAAGCCTTCTCTTATGTGACCGGAAAAAAGATGGAGCGCATGTCGGACGATCAGGTCATTGAACGCATTCTGGCTGAATTTGAAGGACAGGCTTTAAATATCCTGGCACCTGTGGTCAAAGGACGTAAGGGTCACTATCGGGAATTGTTCGAACAAATCCGCAAGCAAGGTTATGTGAAGGTGCGTGTGGATGGAGAAATATTGGATCTTGTTCCAAAAATGCAGGTTGACCGGTATAAAATACACGATATTGAAATCGTAGTAGATCGTCTGAAAGTAGAGCGTGAAGATAAAAAGCGCTTACAGACTTCGGTCATGCAGGCGATGAAAACAGCAAAAGGAATCATCAAGGTCTCTAACAAGGATAATCAGGAGCAATTTTATAGCCGTTACCTCATGGATGCGGAATCGGGCATTTCGTATGATGAGCCACAGCCCAATACGTTTTCATTCAATTCGCCCTATGGCGCTTGTCCCACGTGTGATGGTTTAGGCTATATTTTTGAAATTGACAAGCATGCGGTTATTCCGGACAAAAAGCTAAGCATTCAAAAAGGTGGTTTAGCTCCTCTGGGACCCACACGTGAAAACTGGACTTCGGAAGTCTTGAAAGCTGTCGCTAAAAAATTGGATTTTACCATTACAACGCCGCTTGAAAAACTCAATGAAGAACAGATTGATCAGCTTTTGTTTGGAAATAAAGAAGAGCCTATCGTTGTCACGGTTTCTTATGGCAGTTATGGTACGCGTGAATATCGCGTTGAATTTGAAGGCATCTTTAAGATGCTGGAGGAATTTTCGGGAAAATCGTCCGATGAAGCCCCTTCTTTAGATGATTTCAGAACAAAAGTTACCTGTCCTACATGTGCTGGCGCACGATTGAAAAAAGAATCTTTACATTTCAAAATTGCCGATAAGAATATTCATGAACTTGCTACGATGGATATTACTTCCATCAAAGAATGGTTTGACCAGGTAGAAAGTAAACTTGATGAACGCCAGCTTATTATTGCAACAGAGATCTTAAAGGAAATCCGTGCGCGTTTGGGTTTCTTGCTGGATGTAGGCTTAAATTACCTGACCTTGGACCGTACGGCTAAGACGCTTTCAGGTGGTGAGGCACAACGCATCCGTCTGGCCACACAGATTGGTTCCCAATTGGTCAATGTACTTTACATTCTGGATGAGCCGAGTATCGGACTGCATCAGCGGGACAACGAACGACTGATCAATGCACTCAAAAACCTACGCGATATTGGTAATTCGGTGCTTGTGGTAGAACATGATAAAGACATGATCCTACATGCCGACCATGTTATCGACATGGGACCTGCTGCGGGAGTTCATGGTGGTAGGGTGGTTGCCGAAGGCACACCCAAGGAAATCTTAAAATCAGACTCCCTGACGGCGGCTTACCTCAACGGAACAAAAGAGGTGAAAATCCCTGAAAAACGCCGTACGGGCAATGGAAAAACTTTGTCGTTACGAGGCGCAACAGGGCATAACTTGAAGAATCTATCGGTCTCTTTTCCTTTAGGAAAGCTTATTGTGGTGTCCGGTGTTTCCGGTTCGGGCAAATCCAGCTTAATTACAGGCACGTTATACCCGATTTTGAATAAACATTTTTTCAGGGCGAAAGCAACTCCACTTCCTTTCAAAAAAATTGAAGGGTTAGAACATATTGACAAAGTTATCGAGATCGATCAGAGCCCTATCGGTCGTACACCGCGATCCAACCCGTCAACCTACACAGGTGTATTTTCGGATATCAGAACCTTGTTTGTCCAGTTGCCTGAAGCAAAAATCAGGGGTTATAAGCCCGGAAGATTCTCCTTCAATGTGAAAGGTGGTCGTTGTGAAACCTGTCAGGGAGCCGGACTAAAGGTCATCGAGATGAATTTCCTTCCTGATGTGCAGGTTCCTTGTGAAACCTGTCACGGAAAACGCTACAACCGAGAAACTTTGGAGGTACGCTATAAAGGAAAATCCATTTCCGATGTTCTCGATATGAGCATCAACGATGCGGTAGATTTCTTCGAAAATGTACCGAGTATCTACCGAAAGATTAAAACACTGCAGGATGTCGGTTTGGGTTACATCACCTTAGGTCAGTCCTCGACAACCTTATCGGGAGGTGAGGCTCAGCGGGTAAAATTGGCCACTGAACTTTCTAAAAAAGATACTGGAAATACATTTTATATCCTTGACGAACCGACTACCGGCCTTCATTTTGAAGATGTAAATGTACTGATGGGTGTTATCAATCGTTTAGTAGACCGTGGAAATACGGTATTGATCATCGAGCACAATCTTGATGTTGTTAAATCGGCAGACTGGGTGATTGATATAGGTCCTGAGGGTGGTAAAGAAGGGGGCCAGGTCTTATTTGAGGGAACGCCTGAAAACTTAATTAAAAATAATAAAAGCGAAACAGCACGTTTCTTAAAGCTGGAGATGTAATGTCGCTGGAGATGTAATGTCATTGAAACGGAGAACCGTTGTTCTTATTCCGGACATGGGTAATACACGCTGTATCTGACCGCCGTTAAATTGTGCATAAGCAATTCGATAGCGTATATGCAATAATTATGTCGGTTTTGCAGTTTGTTTTAGTATGTCAATAAGGTATCATTTACCGCCAGTTCATTGGTATAAGTGAACGCTTAAAAGGCTTTTATTTTAAAGAACAAGTGGAACGTCCATTTGATTTTCATCCGTGTTTATACGCTGTAAATATGGATATTTCGTAACTTTGTATTATATGTCGGATATTATTCAATTACTTCCAGATAATGTTGCTAATCAGATTGCGGCGGGAGAAGTGGTGCAGCGACCAGCGTCTGCCATTAAAGAATTGATTGAGAATGCTATTGATGCTGGAGCTGACAAAATAAAACTTATTGTTAAAGACGCAGGCAAGTCATTGATTCAGGTCATTGACAATGGCTGTGGCATGAGTGTAACTGATGCCCGCCTTTGCTTTGAACGGCACGCAACATCAAAAATTCGTAAGGCTGAAGACTTATTTGCAATCCGAACAATGGGTTTCCGTGGTGAAGCAATGGCATCCATTGCTGCGATAGCACAGGTCGAACTCAAAACACGCCGCTTCGAAGATGAACTAGGGACAGTTGTTGAGATAGAAGGATCAAAAGTTGTCAACCAATACCCGGAAGCTGTTGCTGCCGGAACAAATATTTTAGTAAAAAATCTTTTTTACAATATTCCTGCACGGCGGAACTTCTTAAAGAGTAACTCCGTAGAAATGCGTCATATTATTGATGAATTTCAACGTATAGCCTTATCCAATCCGCAGATTTTCCTGACCTTGCACAGCGACGGAAATGAAATTTATCATTTGCCCGCGGAGACGCTGAAACAGCGTGTTGTCCATATTTTCGGAAACAATTACAATCAGCGCCTTGTTCCTGTCGAAGAGGACACATCCATCATCAAGGTAGAAGGTTTTGTCGGGAAACCCGAGTTTGCAAAGAAAACTCGTGGTGAACAGTTTTTCTTTGTCAACAAACGCTTTGTACGTGATCCTTATCTGCATCATGCTGTGATGAATGCTTATGAGGATATTTTACAAGCCGAAACATTCCCTTTCTATGTCTTGTTTATCGACATAGATCCTGCGCGAATCGATATCAATGTACACCCCACGAAAACCGAAATCAAGTATGAAGACGATAAGGCCATTTACGCCATTATCCGTTCAGCCGTAAAAAGGTCATTGGGGCGGTACAATATCATGCCATCTTTGGATTTTGAACAGGAAACAAGTTTCACCAATCTCATTACAAAAAAGGCATTGGATGAAATTATCGTTCCAACAGTAACTTTCAATCCGGACTTCAACCCATTTGATACGGACAAATCAAAATCCAGTTCGAGCTATACCCGATCAGAAAGCTATGCAGAAGGGCTTACCAAGAAAACGGGCGGGATTCCGAGCAATTGGGATTCTCTCTATCAAATTGTCGAAAAAGAGGAGTCCGTTCAGCTGCCATTGCATAGAAAATCTGAGTTGGATGCCGATGGTCCACAGGTTATTCAAGTCGAAGATAAATCATCATCGAAGCTCTTTTTCCAGCTGCATAATAAATATATTGTTTCGCAGATCCACTCTGGATTTATTCTGATCGACCAGCAGGCTGCGCACGAACGTATTCTTTTCGAACAGTTTCTTACGCAGCTGGATCAACATAAAGGTCTGAGTCAGCAAAGTTTGTTTCCGCAGACGTTAGATCTGAATGCTGCAGATAATGAATTGATGAGAGATCTTCTGGAGGACATCAATGGCTTGGGCTTTCAAATTCGTGAATTTGGAAAAAATTCCTATATTATTGACGGAATCCCTGCAGACTTAGGAACAGGATTCGATGAAATAAAGATGATTGAGAAAATATTGGAAGATTATAAAAACAATCAATCTGAGTATAAGCTCGCTAAGCGCGAAAATCTTGCCAAGAGCCTTGCCCGCAATGCCGCCATTAAACCGGGTACTGTATTGGACAACACGGCTATGGCAGAGCTGGTGGATAGGCTTTTCGCTTGTCACTCGCCCAATATCTCCATTTATGGAAATCCTGTAATTGTAACATTTACATTACAAGAATTAGCGGAAAAATTTGGTAAAAACTAGAAGATAAAAATATATGTTTCCACAATTAACACCTGTTATCAAGAATTTATTGATCATCAATATTGTATTTTATATTGGATCGCAACTTGTGCCTGTAGCATATGATTATCTTGCGGTCTATTATCCAGACTCGCCTTATTTTAAAATCTGGCAGGTAATCACGCACATGTTTATGCATGATAAAAACAATATTAGCCATATCTTCTTCAATATGTTTTCGCTGGTCATGTTTGGACCAATGATTGAACAGGTACTTGGATCGAAACGTTTTTTAAATTTCTATATGGTATCCGGAATCGGTGCGTGGTTTCTTTATACCGCAGTGAATGGTTTACAACTCTACAATGCAACGGGTTCTTTTGCCCCCCTTCATGGTATGAATGGGAACGAGCTTATCTCCTTGGCAAATACCGGGAATAATGAAGCACTAACTTATCTTATTCCAATGCTGGGTGCGTCAGGGGCGATCTATGGTGTTCTATTGGCATTTGCCTACCTTTTCCCAAACATCCCATTGCAATTTTTGTTTATTCCTGTACCAGTCAAAGCGAAGTATATGATCGGTGGATTTATCCTCATCGAAATTTATATGAGCTTATCTCGACCGGGAGATTCTGTGGCTCACCTGGCTCACGTCGGAGGAGCACTATTCGGCTATCTACTCCTTAAGCTGTGGAAGATTAGAAAGGGAATTTATTAATATCGTGCGAAATGAATAACATCGGACTGAAAGATTTTTGGAGACAAACCTATAAAACTGGATCACCAGTACCGTTAGTAATTAGTATTCAGGCATGTTTGTTTGTCCTCATTTATTTTTTGGATCTACTTTTTGAATTACAGATCGTTTCGCAGAGCTTGCTGGAACCTTTAGTGAGAGGATTGAGCCTTCCAAGTAGCTTTTCGCGTTTTCTCGAACAGCCATGGTCTTTGTTTACATCGAATTTTGTCTATGTCAAACTTTGGACTATACTCTTCGAGAGTTTATGGCTTTATTGGGTCGGCCAGATTTTCCTCACTTTCTTGAACAAAAGGCAATTTCTATTTATTTATATCATCTCCTGGCTATTTGGTGGTATACTATATGTGGGGTTCGGCTCGCTTCTTCCAATGTCCGGCGAGCTACAGCTCATGGGAGGTGCGCTTCCTTTGGCGGCGGTATTGGCGGCCATTGTCACTTTAGTTCCCAAGTACGAATTACGCTTACTGCTCATAGGTAACATCAAGCTAAAATTGGTGGCCATCATTTATTTTGGACTGGAATTCCTTGCTCTCACCATGACAAACCGGCCCGCGGCCATTTCCTATTTTGCCGTTATTTTGTTTGGAATGGGATTCACCTATGCATTAAAATCGGGGATGGATTGGTCCACAATATTCCAGAAAAAACAAAATAAGCCTGCAAAAATGAAAGTCGTTGTAGGCAACAACATACAGACAAATCGGAAACATCGTTATGACTTGCCCAATCAGGCCGAAATTGATGCTATTTTAGATAAAATTTCTATTTCTGGCTACGACAGTCTAACAAATCCCGAAAAAGAAACGCTCTTTAGGGCAAGCAATAGTGGTGATAAGGTTGATGGATAGAAGGACATTTTTAAGAAGAAAACTGGGGTTTATAAGTAAAACAATGTTCCTGGCGAATATGCTTGCGATCATTGCCTTGCTGATGAGCTATTCAGCGACTTTCATCAATCCTAAATCTTTTTGGCCTATTGCTTTTATGGGGTTAGGCTACCTTCCTATACTTGTTATTAATATTGGCTTTATCTGCTATTGGCTGCTCCGCAAGCGAAAAATTGCATTTTATTCACTCGTGACGATCCTGATTGGATGGCCTTTTTTAACTAAACACTGGAACATTCGCAAAGAGAATGCCCCTGTCTCGTCGGAAACACGTACGCTGCGTATCATGACCTTCAATGCACATTTATTCAAAAAGGTAAACGATGAGAAAAAAAACTTTAAAGCCGATGTTGTTCGCATTATAGACAGTATATCTCCTGATGTGATCTGCTTTCAGGAATATATTAGTAAAATTAAAGGAAAACATGTGTTCTCGGAAGAGTTCAAAGATAAGCTGGGCTATGATTATTTTTTCTTTGAACCTAGTTCTAAAAATGATTATGAGGCCTATGGAATGGCTGTTCTTTCACGTTTCCCGATTTATGATTCAGGTACCATAAGAGACAACGATTACGGTATCAATCGCATAAGTTATGTCGATGTCAAAAAACAGGATACCTTGATTCGCATCTACAATATACATCTCCGTTCTTTTGCGCTTCAAAATGAAGACAAAGAGTTTATTCAGAATTTATCCAATACTAATGAATTGGATAATTCAAGAACACGTAGATTGAGCCGCAAACTGAAGAATGCTTTCGAACTCAGGAGTGAACAGGCACATTCGTTAAAGAAGCATATGAATGAATGTCAATATCCTTATATTGCCGTAGGTGATTTCAATGATACGCCAATGAGCTACTCGGTCAATTTGATTGGAGATGGTCTATACAATGCGTTTAAGGAGAAAGGTAATGGCTGGGGTGTGACGCATCACGCCCTTTTACCGATCTTTCAGATTGATTATATTTTTGCAAGTCAGAAATTTCAGGTGATGAACTATCAGATTGTCAAAAAGAAATTATCAGATCACTACCCTGTATGGGCTGATCTTAGACTTAAACCTTAGGCATTTGATACCCCAATGTTTTAAGGCCTATTTCGATAAATTTATCTCTTCTATTTTTGATTTTATAGTAGGCTTCACGGCCAAAATAGTATCGCCCTACTAATGCTTCGATATCGGATTGAATAATATCATGTAAATTTTTAGCTTCTCTGGATGTCACCGAAATACGCTTTTGGCTATTGAGGTATGAAATAAATAGATCAAATTCTGCCGCAGGCAAATGGTAGCCACTTATAAAATTCTCGATAGAATATGCGGGCAGCTGTTTTGTGAATCGATCATAAACAAACTCTTCGATTGCATTGGAATGGAAAATCTCGCGATATTTGGCGCTGGTTTCATTGGTATCAATGGGGATAGTCACATCGGGAAGGATACCGCCACCACCAAAGACAAGCTTTCCTTTGCTGGTTGTAAACATTTCTTTTTGGCTGAATTCGGTATCCATGGTCCAAAGATCGAAGCCTGTCATGTATTTTGCTGCATCAAAATTTGCGCGTGTATATTTTCGTTGAATACATCTTCCGAGTGGCGTATAGTAACGTGCCACGGTCAAATTGATTGCCGAACCGTCTGAAAAATCAAATTGCTCTTGTACCAAACCTTTGCCATAGGACCGACGCCCCACAATTGTAGCCCGATCCAGGTCCTGAAGAGCGCCGCTAACAATTTCGCTTGCCGAGGCTGTGCTTTCGTTGATCAGCACAATGACACGGCCGTCGCCAAACTCCCCAGCTTTCTCGGAATAGAAATCCTGACGTGGCTCATTGGCCCCTTCGGTATACATTAACAGTCTTTTTTCCTGAAAAAATTGACCCGCTAGATCAATTGCCGTATGCACAAACCCACCACCATTATTACGTAAATCCAAAATAAGATCTTGCGCTCCACTTTTTCGTAAGTCAATGAGTGACTGCCTGAATTCGTCTGCCGTCTTATGTCCAAACCTTCGAATTTTTACATAAGCTGTTTTTGGAGCGATCATATAGGATGCATCTAAGCTCGAAACATTGACCTGATCACGGATCACTTTTATTGGATTGCTCAATACCACTCCATTGCGCTGAATGGAAATTAACACCGCTGTTCCTTTCTTTCCACGGATCAGTCTTTCTATTTCGTTTTCGGTCACTTTCCTTCCGACAAGGTCCTTGTTTCCGATCTTTAAAATGCGGTCACCAATACGCATTCCCGCCTTCTCAGCAGGGCCTGCAGCAACCATCCCAACAACGAGCAGGGTATCTTTCAAACGAAAATACTCTACTCCAATACCATCAAATGTTCCTTCAAGCGTCTCCTGCTTAGCCAGCACTTGATTTGGTTTCAAAAATGTGGAAAAAGGGTCTAAGCGGGATACAACATGCTCAATGGCTTCGTCCTGAACGGTGTCTATACTGACATTATCGACGTAATTTTCGGCAATTAATTGAATGAGATATTGCAATTTATCCGAGTTACCGTTGGAGCGTAAGCTAGAAAAAGTTGTTTTTTGATTACTTCCTTGCTCTTCAGCATAATTTTGTCCCAACAGCAAGCCGAGAAGCAATACCGCAGCATATGTAGCGGCTACAAAAATATTTCTTTTAATACTTTTTTGCATGGGAAATCTTCCTGAATTATCGAAGAAGAGAAAAATTATTCAACATTCATTACCTGATCAAAAATAATAAGTTTATTCGGTTAAACGAGTACGTGAACCATATTTTTACATTAAAAATAAAAAACCGTACTATGGTCTAGGACAGCCTGTCAGTGCCATTCGTCCGTTCAATTCCATCCCCACATCCCTTCGATCGCTCGAAGAGCAAGCCGTAAGGACTTTCTCACTCTTTTCCTCAAAACAGTACTATGCCTGTAATTTAACTTGCAAATCCGCGTAAATTTATCTTAGTTTGAGTCGAAAACGATTCAACTGGTATGCACGAAATCGAACCTTATTACAATTGGCGGGATTATTACATTGCCGCTGACGATGAACAATCGCCCTTCTATGGCACCATCTATAGCGAATTTGATTTTGACAAACAGGTCTATAATTTTCTCCTCCATCCGCAATGGGATGAATTTGGTTCGCTTACTTTATATTTAAAAATACTGTTTGTAGACTATGAGAAACAATATTGCATTATCGAACTGATTGGTGAATGGAATGATGCCATCTACAATGATATCATGTTATTCAAGCGAGAAATTATTGATGTATTGATCAGTCAAGGTATCAAATATTTTATTGTAATCGGCGAGAATGTGCTGAATTTCCATGCTTCAGACGACTCGTACTATGAGGAGTGGTTTCAGGATATTGAGGATGGCTGGATTGCAGGCATTGGTTTCCGTGAACATGTGATCGAAGAGTTCCAACAACAGAATATAGATTATTACATTAATTTTGGAGGGGGGTTGAATACACTTGCTTGGCGAACATTAAAACCGAAACAGGTATTCTACCATGTGAATGAATCCTTGACAAAACGTCTTGGTTTTTAAGATTTGCTTATTGGGAGTTTTATTCTTAATCCTTGTTCTTTACTGTATTATCCTGTAACTTTGTGATTGATGTATTATGTGCTTAGCGCATGTACTTTTAATTTTACGTTTTACTTATACTTACATACTATGTCATTCAGAATTGAAAAAGACACGATGGGTGAAGTTCAAGTACCTGCAGACAAATACTGGGGTGCACAGACAGAGCGTTCACGCAACAACTTTAAAATCGGGCCGGCAGCTTCCATGCCACACGAAATCGTCGCAGGCTTTGCCTATTTAAAGAAAGCAGCCGCTTATGCTAACCACGAGCTGGGCGTATTACCTGTGGAGAAACGGGATGCCATCGCTACAGTATGTGATGAGATCTTAGCGGGCAAATTGGATGATCAATTTCCACTGGTTATCTGGCAGACAGGTTCGGGCACGCAATCCAATATGAACGTGAATGAGGTTGTCGCAAACCGTGCACAAGTGTTGGCTGGACATAAAATCGGTGAAGGCGAGCCTGTGTTAAAAGCAAATGATGACGTAAACAAATCACAATCATCGAATGACACTTTCCCTACCGGAATGCATATCGCGGCTTACAAAGCTGTTGCAGAAGTTACCATTCCAGGCGTAGAAAAATTGCGTGACACCTTGGCTAAAAAAGCGGAGGAGTTTAAAAATGTAGTTAAAATTGGCCGTACACACTTAATGGATGCTACTCCGTTAACGTTAGGTCAGGAGATTTCAGGGTATGTTGCTCAATTGAACCATGGTTTGAAGGCTTTGAGAAATACACTTTCGCATTTATCTGAACTTGCATTGGGTGGTACTGCTGTCGGTACTGGATTGAATACGCCAAACGGTTATGACGTAGTGGTTGCAAAATATATCGCTGAATTTACAGGACTTCCTTTCGTCACCGCTGAAAACAAATTCGAGGCATTGGCTGCTCATGACGCGATTGTTGAAACACACGGTGCATTAAAGCAGTTGGCTGTAGCCTTAAATAAAATAGCAAACGATATCCGTATGTTGGCTTCTGGGCCACGCTCTGGTATCGGTGAAATCTTGATTCCTGAAAACGAACCAGGATCATCGATTATGCCAGGTAAAGTTAATCCGACACAATGCGAAGCATTGACTATGGTGGCGGCTCAGGTGATGGGTAATGACGTTGCAATCACCATTGGTGGAACACAAGGCCATTACGAGTTGAACGTGTTTAAACCATTGATGGCGGCGAATTTCTTGCAATCGGCACGCCTATTGGGTGATGCTTGTGTTTCATTTGAAGAGCATTGTGCTGCAGGTATTGAGCCAAACTACAAGCGCATCAAAGAATTGGTTGACAACTCGTTGATGTTGGTAACTGCCCTAAATACAAAAATTGGTTATTACAAATCTGCAGAAATTGCTCAGACAGCACATAAAAACGGGACTACGCTGAAAGAGGAAGCGGTACGTTTGGGTTACGTGACTCCTGAAGATTTTGACGCTTGGGTAAAACCAGAAGATATGGTTGGAAGTTTAAAATAAGCTGTGACTTTTATTTCAATTAAAAATATAAAAAGAAAAACATACCTACTGGCTGTTGTCATAGGTATGTTTTTCTTTTCTAATGCCTGTAAATTCAATTCGGATATGCAGAGTGAGGGCGCCCCTTTTTTGCAGGGAGAATGGGTTCAGGATAGTATTCCAGGACAGCAGCAGATGATGCAATATACGTTGACCGATTTCAAGTTCACTTGCGACTCTGTTTATGCGACTATGCATGTCAACAATAAAGTACAAACAATCCCGGATAGCTGTTACAAAAACGGTTCCTGGACGGAACATGCAAAGGGGATCTATGTTTTGCGCGGAGACTCTATCCTTGTGGATGGCATTTACACGAAAGCTAATGGCAAGCAGAAGATTTCTGGCTGCTATCTTTCCGGCCAGTATATCCCCCGGTTTAAAGTCGTATACCATGCTGCTGATTCGGTCGTGCTGGAAAGCAGATTAGATCAACGTCAGATCATCTTAAGAAAAACTAAAAATATTACTTGTGTCCCTCAAAAAAGGTATCAGTAGTTTTTAGTACAATCTATTTATTATCTTCGTACCATTATCGTACAACCTCAACCTTAAAACACAATGAACAAAGGAATTATTTCTTTGGCATTTGGCGGACTTGCCATCGGAATGACCGAATTCACGATGATGGGAATTTTGCCGGATATTGCCAAAGATCTTCATATCGAGATCCCTACAGCCGCCCATCTGATTGCACTCTATGCACTAGGTGTTGTTGTCGGTGCCCCTACATTAGTACTATTTACGGGTAAATATCCTCCAAAGAAGGTATTGCTGTTTTTAATGCTGCTATTTTTTATTTTCAATGGCCTTTTTAGTATCGCACCGGGACAGTTTTTGATCAGTCTCTCCCGGTTTATGGCTGGACTTCCGCATGGTGCTTTCTTTGGTGTCGGTTCTGTCGTTGCGGCCAGACTGGCTCCAAAAGGAAAAGAAGCGCAGGCTATCTCCATTATGTTTACGGGAATGACGATTGCTAATTTAGCGGGCGTACCATTGGGCACCTACCTGGGCCATCATTATTCCTGGCGTTTGACTTATGGAATCATCAGCATACTGGGATTAATCACTTTTGCCGCGATTTATGTCTGGATGCCAAAAATTGAAGCCGCGAAAGGAAATAATATCTTTAGCCAACTCAACTTCTTCAATAAAAAAATTGCCTGGTTGTTAATGGCAATCATCGCCATTGGTACCGGTGGTCTTTTTGCCTGGATCAGTTACATCGCCCCATTAGTGACCAATGTATCGGGCATCGCTGCTGATCGCGTACCACTAATTATGATTCTGATCGGCGTTGGTATGTTTTTTGGGAACCTTATTGGTGGTAAATTAGCCGACACCATTTCACCAACCAAAGCAGCTATCGCAAGCTTTTCAGCCATGGCGCTTTGCCTTGTAATGGTTTATTTTATATCGCCTTTGGAATGGACAGCTTACCCGTTAGCATTTATCACCGGATTAGTGTCGTTTACCATCGGTTCACCGACCCAGCTCATGCTGATCCGTGCTTCGAAAGAGGCCGCGACGTTGGCGGCAGCAGGTGGTCAGGCTGCCTTTAACCTCGGAAATACCTTGGGAGCATTTTTAGGTGGAATTCCAATAACCTTGGGTTTGGCGTATAATGCGCCGTCACTTGTTGGCGTGGGCATGGCGACCATTGGAGCACTCCTAACCTTCCTTTATTTGAAAGTCTACGACAATAAACGCTAGTAAAAAATAGAATAATCGAATGGCCAGGACCAGTTATATCAGTGTACTACGTATTGTGGCGATATTGCTCGTTATCTTGATTCATTCCTCTTCAGGTTATCTGAATAGTAATGAATTTCAGTCATTCGATTGGAAATATGCCAATTGGCTTAACAGCTTTTCGCGCTTTGCAGTACCGCTGTTTGTCATCATCTCAGGCGCCCTGCTGTTACAGAAAGACGAAAGCACGGGCCAATTTTATCGAAAACGTCTGTTAAAAATTGTTCCGCCCTTTCTTTTTTGGAGTATCGTTTATCTGGTCTACTATTTCATTCGTTACATTGATTTTGACTACATCGGTTTTCCACAAGTTATCAACATTGTGTTAATTCGCTTAAAATCAGGAACCAATGCCCACCTATGGTATCTATATATGATCCTTGGCCTCTACCTGGCAGTTCCTTTTATCCGTAAAATTGTAGGCAACTGCAGTAAAAAAGAAATCGAGATCTTTTTGGGACTTTGGTTTGCTTCCCTATTTTTCATGAATAAATGGTTTAATAGCTACCTGCCTAATTTTGACCTAACCTTTTTCTCGGGGTATATGGGTTATCTGGTTTTAGGCCATTACTTGCGCAACTATCCCATCCAGATGGGAAAATTACCGAGTTCTACATTTTTCCTGATCTGCTGTTTGACGACTACTGCTGGAACATATTATTTAAGTGTGTCACGAGGGGAATTTGATCCAACACTTTACAATTACCTTTCGCCAAATATCGCTTTGAGCGCAGGCTTTCTATTTGTATTTGTTCAACGGCTTAAACTCCCAGAAAACCTCCATGTATTCTGGGAATTTATTGATAGGAACAGCTTTGGTATTTATCTATGTCATATATTGTTGCTCAACTACATCCATCCTTTGCTTCCACTGTCCACTTTGTGGAAAATACCGGCTGCAACAGTGAGCACGCTGTTGGCAAGTGCGCTGCTGACCTATTTACTACGGAAAATCCCGTATGGCAAATATGTCAGTGGATAAGTCAAGCAAGGAAATTTTGTTTTACAATTTTTCTCCTTCGACCTTATTATATACATAAAGATGTGCGTTGGGACCTTCGATCTCATGACCTTCCTGATCCAGCCCGATCAACTTATTTTCCCCAACTTTTAATTTCATATTGGTTTCTTTCCCTGTCAGATGAACGACGGCCCCGTTGTCGTGCCACATAACTTTGCCACTGTCCTCTACCTTGGTATTTTTATTTATATATTCACTCACAATCGTGAACGTATTGTTATTTTTTAAGGTAATGTTGGTTTTGATTCCCTCACAGTCGGCACAGGGAATAGTAGCTTCGTAAGTACCATGCCAATCGAGTGAATTGCGTGATGTATGGACAGTATCCACCGCAACAGTCTCATGGGCAGCAGAATCTGCAGTGGCTTGCTGACTATTTTTTGAGGTTTGATTGCATGCACTTAGCGAAATCGCTGCTAAGCAAAAATAGAATACGGGTAATTTCATAGCTGTTATTTTTTGATTTATGACATCCAACAGCAAGCAATTTCAGCGCCAAGAAAAGTAGCGGTTGGTATCGGGCTATCTGTATTATAAAAAAGGCTTCTTGATGAAGCCTTTTTTATTGTAGATAACTGTATTGCTTACAGTTTAAATAATCTATTTGCTACCGCTGACGCGGGCAGTGCACAAATCCTATTCCGATTAGAATGGTAGATCATCGTCATCTGATGAACCAGCTAAATCTACAGGAGCAGGCATATCTGCATAACCTGGGGAAGAAGGTGCTGGAGCAGCATTACCTAATTTTGTTACACGCCATGCAACCAATGAGTTAAAATAAGTTGTTACACCATCTTTATTAGTCCAAGGACGACCACGAAGATTAAAAGATACTTCTACCTCTTCACCAATCGCTAGGTTATCAAAAATTGACGTTCTGTCTTGTGTAGCTTCAAAACGGATATACTCAACAAATTGTGGGTTTTCGGCATAAGCTACAATCATATCGCGTTTTTTGAATGATTCTGTCACTTGTTGTGTCGCTCCTATCTCGTGTACTTTTCCTCTAATTTCCATAATCAAAAAAATAAATATTAAAGCGTAAAATTAAGCAATTTTTGAGGAAGAGTTTAATTAACTTTGTACAAAATATGATGGAAGTTTTCAACACCCCCAATAAAGTTATTATAACGTGCAATAAGCGCTTATCACCTTATTTGCAGCAGGAAGTAAAAGAGTTAGGTTTTGACATTGTCAGGGCATTTCCCACAGGAGTAGAATTAAAGGTCAGTATAAACGATACGATCAAGCTGAATCTGAATCTACGTACAGCCTCTCAGATTTTGTATTCGTTAAAAGAGTTTACAGCCAATAATCCCACGGAGCTTTATGAACAATTGAGTCAAATTGCCTGGGAAGAACTCATTCAATTTGACGGATACTTCTCGGTCAGCTCCAATGTGGACAATGAAACAATCAGCACTCCTTTATTTGCAAACGTAAAGGTCAAAGATGCTATCGTGGACCGCATCAAGGAAAAAAAGGGCATGCGTCCTAATTCAGGTCCAGACAACAATAAAGCCGTTGTACACCTGTATTGGAAAGATGACCGCGCAGAAATTTTCATAGATACTTCCGGCGAGACCCTAGCAAAACATGGTTATCGCAAGATCCCTGGAAAAGCACCGATGCTGGAAGCTCTTGCGGCCTCAACAATTATGGCATCCAAATGGGATGGCAATGCGCCATTTGTAAACCCGATGTGCGGTTCCGGAACTTTAGCGATTGAAGCCGCTCTGATTGCAACAAACAGGAAACCGGGTTTGCTGCGCATGAATTACTCTTTTATGCATTTCATCGGTTATGATGAAACTGTTTTCTTCCAGGAGCGCAGACTACTTAAAGATCAAATCAATAAAAAAGCGGCCCCACAAATTATTGCAAGTGATATTTCGGAAGAGGCGATCAATGTTTCCAAGATGAATGCCAGAACTGCCGGCGTGGAACAATTAATTTCATTTGAAGTATGCGATTTTGCCGAAACACACGTTCCTAAAGAGGAAGGTGGCGTTATTTTATTCAATCCTGAATACGGTGAACGCCTAGGCACGCACAGCAAACTGGAAATTACCTACAAGCGTATGGGGGATTTCATGAAGCAGGAGTGCAAAGGGTATAGAGGCTATATATTTACAGGGAATCCAGATTTGGCAAAGAAAATTGGGCTGCGTGCATCCCGAAGGATAGAGTTTTATAATGGTAAATTAGATTGTAGATTATTAGAATACGAATTATACGAGGGTACTCGCGAAAAAACAAAAGTATTGTATGAATAACATTATTGAGCGCACAGTAGCATTTGTGCAAGACCGATTGAAATTTGCAGAAGCAGGCCACGATTGGTCGCATATTCAACGCGTATGGAACAATACGAAGTTAATTTTAGAAAATGAAACGGCGGATGTCATGGTCTGCGAATTAGCCGCGCTATTACATGACATCGCTGACAGTAAGTTTCATGATGGCGACGAAACTGTAGGCCCTCGTGTTGCCGGAGAATTTTTGGCAAGTCTAGAAATTTCGCCTGAGATCATTGACCATGTCAAAAAGATTATCTTCAACATGTCTTTCAAAGCAAGCTTAGGCGAAGTGTCATTCCATTCGAAAGAGATGGAGATCGTGCAGGATGCTGATCGTCTGGATGCCATCGGAGCAATTGGTATTGCCCGCGCATTCAGCTTCGGCGGAAACAAGGGGCGTGAGATGTATAACCCTAACATTCCTGTGCAAGAATATAAGGATAAAGAAGCATACAAACATTCAGAGGCCCCTACAATCAATCATTTCTACGAAAAACTGTTATTGCTAAAGAATAAAATGAATACAGAGGCTGCGAAAAAAATAGCAGCGCATCGCCATGATTATATGCTCAACTTCCTTGATGAGTTTATAGCCGAATGGAATGGTAAAAAATAAATTACACTTAACAATTAATAAATATAAAAGTGGTACTTTAGATCTTGTACATTGAGATAAAAAGTACCACTTTTTTGCTTTCTATAACGTCAGCTTTAAAAATTATTCGCGAGAAATAATGATATGATCAGTGGTGCTCTTATGCGGTTTACAAGATAATCTTTAAGATTAAGTGTCCAAAAACAGGAATAAATCAACGAGTGAAACGGATAATTTATACCGTTTAAAACAAACACTCCTACATAATTATAGCATGAAAAAACATATTTTTAGCTGCCTTACGCTAGCCATGGTGATCTCATCTTCGGCATTATTTGCACAAACAAAAGCCATTGCGCATCGTGGCGTATGGAAAAACAGCCACCTTCCCCAAAATTCAATTGCATCTTTAACTGCGGCTCACGATCTCAAGCTTTTTGGGTCTGAGTTTGATGTGCATTTGACCAAAGACAACATACTGGTTGTCAACCATGACAATGATTTCTATGGTATTGATATTGCTACAGCAATGTACAAAGAACTCTTGGAAAAGAAGCACCCTAACGGCGAATCTATTCCTACATTGGAAGAATATCTTCATGCTGGAAAAAAATTGAAAGGCTTGCGTCTTATCCTTGAATTGAAAACCAATAAGCTCGGCCTAGAGCGTACACTTGAAGCGACAACAAAAACGGTGGAAATGGTTAAAAAATTAAAAGCAGAGAAGGTCACTGACTATATTTCTTTTAGTTTTGAGGCTTGTCAGAAGATTCACGAGATGGCTCCAAAGGCCAATATCCAATACCTTACGGGTGACAAATCTCCGGCTGAGGTAAAGGCTGCCGGAATAAATGGATTGGATTATCATTTTTCAGTTTTCAAAAAGAATGGCACATGGTTGAAAGATGCACATCAACTTGGTATGAAAGTGAACGCATGGACAGTGAATACTGCTGAGGAGATGACCAATTTAATCAATCAGAATATTGATTTTATTACAACGGACGAGCCTGAACTGTTGCTCCGTGTATTAAAGAAATAAGAATGCTTTAACATAGTCATGGCCCACAATCAGCCGATTAACCAGAAGGCCGACTTCGTGGTCATAACCAAATCAACATCATTTAAAAACGAAACTACTCATGAAAAAAAGTCTTTTTCTATTTTTAGCGCTCTGCCTTTCCTTTCTGTCTCATGCCCAAGAATTTATTGCGGGCAGCTATAATATCCGCCAAAGAAACACTGTCGATGTTGACAACATGTGGAACGACCGTAAAGTTCCGTTAACCAATCTGATCAAATACCACGGCTTCGCTATTTTTGGTATTCAGGAGGGATTCTTTGATCAGGTTCAAGATCTTAAAAAGCTGCTTCCTGGATTTGATTACGTGGGAGTTGGACGCGACGATGGCGCTCAGGAAGGTGAGCATTCAGCTATTTTCTACAATTCAAATCGCTTTAAAGCTATAAAGAGTGGTACTTTTTGGCTTTCAGCAACCGATACCGAACACCCGAATAAAGGCTGGGATGCAGCATTACCGCGGATCTGCACCTGGGGTATTTTTGAAGACAAGGCCAACAAAAAGCGCTTTATCTTTATGAACACGCACTTTGATCATATCGGCCGTACGGCACGTACCGAAAGTGCCAAATTGATTTTGGCAAAAGCAAAAGAGTTTGCCAAAGATTTACCGTTGATTTTAACTGGAGACTTCAATGTCGATGAAAAGGATGAGGCGTATTTCACCTTGGCGAACAGTAAAGTCGTCACTGACGTACACGAATTGGCACCATTCAAATACGAACCCAATTCCTCCTTCAATGGCTGGGGCAAAAGCACCACACCAACAGGTCGCATTGACCATATCTTTATCACCAAACCTTTTCAGGTCAAAAAATACGGTATCCTCACCGATACTTACATGAATAAATTTCCTTCAGATCACTTCCCAGTGGCAACGACACTCTCCTGGAAATAATATTGTGTGAACAACAACCGATCGCTGAAACAGCAGGTTCGATGAGGACCTGCTGTTTTCGTTTGGATTGTATCAATTAAAGTGATTTGGAGTTATGGCATCCGTACGATCTCTCCACATCGCTGTAGCCTATCTGCTACGATTCTAGACAATCTGCGGAGTTGGCTGAAATTGGCTTAAACTTTCACACATATTAACAGTCGATATACCTAATTTTGGCAGCAAAACAATAACATGATGAAATTTCCACTATTATATTGTACACTACTTGTCTCAGCATTACTTTATTCCAATACCAGCGAAGGACAGATTTTTAAGAAAATCACGGAGGCTTTGGCAAAAGCAAATCAGGGTCAAACCGACAGTGCTAAAACGACGTCTGCTTCAGGCACTACAGCAACATCATCAAAAAACAACACCTTAGCGTCTTTATCCAATAGCGATGCTTCATTAGGAATTAAACAGGCTCTAAGCAATGGTTTAAATATGAGCATCGAATCTTTGGCCAAGAAAGATGGTTTTTTAGGGGATGCAACGGTAAAAATTCTAATGCCTGCAGAAGCACAAAAGGTAGAAAAAACGTTGCGTGCAGTTGGTATGGGAAAATTATGCGATCAATTTATACAAAGTATGAACAGAGCGGCGGAGGGAGCTGTTAAAGAAGCTGCCCCCGTATTTGTGAACGCTCTTTCAAAGATGACGATTACAGATGCGACGAATATCCTGTTGGGCAGCAAAGAAGATGCTGCGACAACGTTCTTTAAAACAAATACATCGACTGAATTAACAGACAAGTTTCGTCCTGTCATTAAATCTGCCATGGGTACAAACAATGTGGATCAGTACTGGACGCAATTGACAACAGCTTATAATAACCTCCCTTTAGGCAATAAAGTGGAAACAAATCTTACGGCATACGTTACCCAAAAGGCTATAGATGGTTTATTTATCAAAGTCGCTGACCAAGAATCAAAAATTAGACATAATATCGGTGGCAGCAGAAATACCAATATTTTACAGCAGGTATTCGGTTATGCCGACGAGAAAAAATTTAAATAGCGTCATATGTGTTTAATAAAGGACAATTTGTTTGTAATGCAACACAATTAAATTGCAAATAAAAAGCAATTTATCTAAGTTTGACCACCCTTATCACATTAAGGCTATTAGAAAATGAGCACATTTGAGATCAATAACATACATGATTTTTCGGTGTCCGAAAGATTTCAACGCTATGTACAGATTGACACCCAGTCTGATGCAAATTCACCAACATGCCCTTCTACGGAAAAGCAAAAAAACCTTGGCGAGTTACTGGTAACGGAGTTGTTAGCATTAGGCATTTCAGACGCTGCTATGGACGAAAATGGCTACATCTATGCAACCATTCCAGCGAATAGTTCCAAGAAAGTTCCTGTTATCTGCTTTTGTTCTCATATGGATACTTCTCCGGACTCTTCGGGGAAAGATGTTAAACCTTTGTTACACAAGAACTATCAGGGGCAAAACTTGGTACTTCCTGACGACAGTAGTGTTATCATCAAATATGCGGAGCATCCAGACTTGGCCAATCAAATTGGCAATGATATCATTACTGCAAGCGGCACCACTTTGCTGGGAGCTGATGACAAAGCTGGTGTGGCCGAAATCATGGATGCTGCCCGTTTGTTGATGAAACATCCTGAAATTAAACATGGCGATATCAAAATACTTTTTACGCCAGACGAAGAGATTGGCAGAGGCGTAGATAAAGCTGATCTAAAACGTTTAGCAGCGGATTTTGCCTATACAATGGATGGTGAGCGAGCGGGAACCATTGAGGATGAGACATTTTCAGCTGATGGAGCTACCTTGACCATTCATGGTGTATCTGTACACCCGGGTTTTGCTAAAGGGAAGATGCAAAGTGCTATCAAAATCGCCAGTGCTGTAATTGATGCGTTACCGAAAGATAGACTTTCCCCTGAAAGTACCAGTAAAAAAGACGGCTTTGTACATCCCGTTCATATCAGCGGTTCGGTAGAAAAAGCAGAAATTCAATTTATCATACGCGATCATGTGACCGCCAATCTCAAGAAGCACGAAGACGAACTGGAGGAAATTGCAAAATCGATCGTGGAGAAATATCCAAATTGTACGTATACTTTCGCTGTAAAAGAACAATACCGTAATATGAAAGAAGTGCTGGATCAGCATCCACAAATTATGGAAATCGGCATGGAGGCGATCAACCGCGCAGGAATGGTAGCCGAAAGGAGAAGTATCCGTGGCGGAACAGATGGCTCGCGCCTTTCATTTATGAGCTTACCTTGTCCGAATATTTTTGCCGGAGGCCATGCTTTCCATGGAAAACAAGAATGGGTATCGGTACAGGATATGGAAAAAGCGGTCAAAACAATTTTACATGTCGTATCTTTATGGGAAGAGAAAGCATAGTTGGACTTCATCCTACCAAAGGCATTGCGATGCCTAAAAGCAATACCAATTCATGAGCAAATAGCCGAGTGCAACGGGTTCATTTATACAGTTAAAAAGTAGACACGCATAAATAATTAACAATGAAAAACGACGTATTACAAGCGATACATTACAGAAGATCCGTATTTCAAGCTTCTTTTACAGAAGAAGAAGTGAGTAAAGAAGATATCTTGAATATTTTGGAAGCAGCTAACGCAGCTCCAACTCATAAAAGAACACAACCTTGGCGTTTTGTGATCTTCCGTAAAGAAGGGTTAGAACGTTTAGGCGCCGAATTGTCACGTATTTACAAATCGGTAACACCAGCGGAGAAATATACGGAGGCAACAGAAATAACCATGGGTAAAAAAGCAACCCAGTCAAACGTTGCAATTGCGATTGTTGTCAACTATACGGGAGAAGTTCCTGAATGGGAAGAGCTGGCATGTACCGCTGCTGCAGTTGAAAACATGTGGTTAGCTGCGCACTCGCTAAATATCGGCGGATACTGGGCAACCCCAGGTTTAATCAATCACTTGGGTAGATTCTTAAATCTCGAAGAAAATCAAAAATGTATCGGTCTATTCTATTTAGGGCATCATCAATCTGAGCCACGTGAACCGAACCGTACACCAATTGAGGAAAAGATTCGCTGGGAAGAATAAACTGTATTCCTCTCCTATAGAATAACAGCCCATTTCTTACAAAATGGGCTGTTATTTAAAACATCGATCTCTATTTCTTTTCAATTCCAAAACAATGGGGTGGTTTAATCACATTTGCTTGCGCTTGATTTTTTTCATCTTTGACAGGGAAAACGATCTTCAGCCGACCTTTTGTTCCCTGCCATTTTGGTCCCTTCTGCAGCAGTCGAATCGCTTCATTGAGGAGTGACGACTCCGGTTGTCCCTCGGCACGAATATCGGTTGGAACACCATTCTTGTCGATTATAAAATTGACAGTAATTTCTCCGCCTGTTGCCGGAGCTCCTGATTTCTGATTGAGGTACTGTTCAAACATTTTCCAGCCTTCGCGCGGTGTTGCGTCCCCCCCGTCAAGCAAAGGTTGAACAGACACCTTGTTCTCTGGTTCACTTAATTCCACATCCGTTGTACGCTCCGCTTTACCATTAAAATGTTTAAAATATAGCAGGGCCAATAAAGTCACAAACAGTACGCCTGCGGTAGCACCTATGGCCAAACGCTGCCACGTGAAATATTGGGCGTGCCGTGTCGCAACGGTATCTTCCACTCTACGAGTGAGACGTTGTTGCAGCAGGCTCAATTGCCGCGTATCTACTCCATTTTGCAATCGGTAACCGTCGATAGCATCCTGTAAAAAAGGATCCTCCAATGCTTCTCGTTCCAATTGAAACATTTCCTCCTTACTCATCAAACCATGGATGTAATTGTGGATCCGTGATAATTGATAATTATTTTCCATTTTCTTTCCTTTCCATACAGATTTTCAGATTGCGCTTTCCGTTTTGAATAGCACTTTTGACCTTATTCAAATCATATCCAGTCACATCCGCGATGTCTTTATAACATTTTTGCTCGAGATAAAACAAGCGTACACACTCTTGTTGTTCGCGATTTAAAGTTCGCATACAGCCTTCCAGTTTCTCAAAATCCTTTTCTTCCCATTTGGTTTCACTGGTATCATTTAGCTTTTGTTCGCTTTCAAACAAATTGTCTTCAATATCAACCTGCGTTGTCCGCTTATCTTTACGCAACTGCATCAAGCAATAATTTTTACTGTAAACGTGCAGCCAGCTCTTAAAATTATCGACTTCATAGTGGCGAAGCTTCTGGATAAGCTCTTCAAATATCTGCATCACAGCATCCTGACTGCGATCAGGATCTTGCAGGTATTTAAAGCATACACCATAAAGCAAAGACATATAGGGTGAATATAATTTCCCCAATGTAGACAAGTCACCGCTTGTTTTATAGTGTTGTAAAAGCTCTTTTTCGTTCATACGCAAATCATTCCCCTTAATGATGATTTAATATACAAATTTCCATATATAAAAAAAGAAGCTATTGAAAATTACCGAAAAAACAAAAACCGTCCCCATGATGAAATGGAGACGGTCGATAAGAATATCATATGATTTACGGATTTAATTCCCCTGCTTCCAATTGTATCGCAGTGTAACGCCATAAGTCCTTGGATCCGCAACTACACCTGCGTATTGCCCATAACTTCCAGGTGCCGCCAGCAACTGCTCGTAGTAATCTTTATTTGTTAGATTTCTACTCCACACAAACACCGAAATACCATTCGATCCCCTGAATCCTAGCCTGGCGTTCAAGACCGAATAGGCATCAATATTTAGGTATTGGGATGGTGAAGAACTGGACGAAAATTTAGAACGGTGAAATAGGTCTGCACCCACAAAGTAAGATCCATTAATCCCGATCAGCTTACCGCTTTTATTCGCTTCGCCACCCAGCGACCAAGACCATTTGGAAACACCAGGAAGAACGCCGCCAGAGATATCTTTAAAAGCCTGAGCTCCACCAACCTCTTCTAAAGGGACAGGTGCATTGGTAAATTTGACATATTTGGCATCTGTATAGGCTAGCGCTCCATTCAATCGGAGAAAATGTCCGATGTTGATGTTTCCATCCAATTCAACACCCTTTACACGCACCTTTTCGGCATTGGCCAGATAACCACGGTTCACACCTGGTTCAGGAGTCTGCACTTGGGTCTGATAGTCTTTGATATCCGTTTGGTAGACGGTCAGATTCAGCAGTGAATTGCGCGTCGGATTTGTTTTCACACCAATCTCCTTATGACGGACAGCTTCAGGTTTTACTTCGGCGAGATCCAGCAACACTGCTCCATTGGCTGTCGGCAATCCACCGACGTTGATACCGACAGGTTTATAGCTGATGGAATACGTTGCGTAAGCATTTATCTTCGGATTGAAACGATATCTTGCGGAGAGCTGACCAGAGAAATTGTCTGCATCCGCATTGACATCAAAAGTCTGATTGGTATATACACCGTTCTTTAAAGCAAGCAGTGCGGGGTCTGACGTCTGCAAACCACCATAGGTCTGCCTATCGTAGTTAGCCACCTTTTTATCATAATTGTAGCGCAATCCTGGGAGGATATGTAATTTTGGGGTCACAGCCCAATCGATCTGTGTGTAGGCAGCTAAGCTTGTGCTTTTAATACCATAAACGGTCTTAATTCCAAAATTATCAAATAATCCCGGTGTTTGCCATAAAGCACTCGTCGAGCTTTTTTGAAAACGCCAAAAGGCAGATCCTGTTTCTTCGGTATGTACGGGATCTGTGCCAAGATCCTGCCAAAGACCAAATAGCCCAACAACGCCGCTAACCTTTTCACTAATCTTTCCTGAATATCTGAATTCCTGTGACCATTGGTTATGGACCGAATTACCTGCTGAAACTGTATATACAGGGAGCCCTAAGTAATCGCGGTCATTCAGCGGCACCCATGTCCATGTCCGCCAGGCAGAAGTTGAGGTTAGTGTTCCCCCGCCAATCTTGATATCGGCGTTCAATGCGACCCCGCCCAATTTATTATCCGCTTTGGATTGAGTATCCAGGTCTATCTTACGCTCGAAGGCACTTTTATAAGGCAACTCGTAGCCAAGATCTTTAATAATTGCATCAAATTGTCTGTAGTCCGCACGCTGTGTCTTTACGACTCCTGCAACAGCCCAGCCGTAACCGTCAGGTCTTTGCGAGGACACATCACCGGAAATCACCAGTTTGATATTTTCAGATGGAGTAAAGAGCAATTGTCCTCTAAAACCCAGGTTGTTGATATCGTTAATCTTTCTATTGGTGTGTACATTAAAAAGATTGCCATCACGCTGTGTTCCAGAAAAGGAAACTCTCGCAGCTAAGTTTTTGGCCAGAGGTCCGGATATGGAAGTTTTCGCCTGAATAAAACCCTGATTTCCGTAACTCACTTCCACATTGGCTTCTGGTGTAAATTGTGGTAAACGTGAAGTGATATTGAATGCTCCTGCTGTTGTATTTTTTCCAAACAATGTACCCTGGGGGCCCCGCAGTACTTCGATTTGGTCAATGTCAATAAAGTCCAACCAAGTCGCTGCGGGACGTGCAATATAAACACCATCAAGATAAAACCCTACTCCCGGATCAATCCCATCATTGGTGAGACCATAAGTTGAGCCCATTCCTCGGATATTAAGCGTCGTATTACGTGCGTTCGATGCATACAACTGAACTGTAGGTACAAGCTCTTTTAGTCTATTGACATTAAAGGCACCTGCATCTTCGAGTGCTGCTCCACGAATAATAGAAATGGGAATAGGCACATCCTGTAGCTGCTCTTTACGACGGCGTGCTGTGACCACCACCTGATCCAAGGCTTCCAACCGCGGCGTAAGCTCGATTATTGCAGGAGATTGATCAATAACAATATGACGGGTTTGATACCCAACAATAGATACAATTAATGAAAAAGGTAATTTTTGTCCAGTTACAAACTGAAAAACTCCTTTACTGTCCGTTTTCACCTGGTGTGTAACAGCCTCAAGTTGCACCGTAACACCTTGCAATGGTTCTTTTGTGACGGCATCAATTACAGTACCTGTTAAAGAGGCATTTATAATAGGTTTTGGATTTTCCACTTGCGCGTAGACTTGGTAAGAGCCTGTCAAAAGCAAGCTAAAAATGACGCTAATTCGGAAAATAGCATTTTTTTTCATAAATTTATTCAGTTTAATGGTGAATCTAAACAAGTGCCAACGCCAATCGATACTTGCTTCATTGTTAAAACTTGGTAAAAGGGAAGCCTCGGCTTCCCTTTTCTAATATAAGAGAGTGTAAGAGAGAAATTTTAACAACACATTCGTTCCTTAGCGCTTTTTAAGGTCATTATACATGCTTCAACTGGAAAAAGCAATACACTTGTTTTTGCGGAGTAATCTTGTTTCATTCGTTTTATTTGTTATTTTCTTTTATTTACCTTGCCATTCACGCATCAGTTGCATGTGCATATTTATGTTGTAATTTTAAAAAGCTATGAACACATATTCTCTTTTATAAGATCAAATGCTATTGCTAGTTCGATTCATAATCAAGTTAGTTCATTTCGCCCCCTGCTCTACTTGCCTGTAAGTCAGATGACGATACAAATATATAAATATTTTTTAAAAGACTACTAATTTGATAGATTTTATAATATTTTTTTTCAAAAACACATTACCCATTAATTAACAGTCATTTATAGAAAACAAAAGGTTATTCATCGTCCACTCAGCATAAAAAATCAGGGTGGCAACAATCCTATACGCTAACAATCCAGCGAAAATCGAGAAGCAAAGCGTTTTTATAAAAAACAATGATCTGTACTATGAGCCAGAAAAAAATGCCACGCATAGCCTCGTTATGAAAACGCATAAAAAAGGCCATCCTATTTGGACGACCATCTTTACAGTCATATTATAACGATCTGTTTCACTTTGAAACACTTTCCTTCTTAGCGAAATAACACCAGTGCAATCAATAAAGTAATAATAACATTAAAAGTCTGAGCAATCAGAAAAGCATACAACGGCTTCTTATTATCTTGTACAAAAAGGTCCTTAAAATTCGTTTCCAAACCGATTGATGTAAATGCTAAGGTAAACCAAAGCCCCTGTAAGTTTTTCAAACTTCCTTTGACCGCATCTATCTTCTCAGGAGATACAATAAAAGAGAATAACAGGGAGGCTAATACAAAGCCCAATACAAATTTTGGGAAGCGTTCCCAGATAATTTTCAATGTCGGTTTATCGCGTTTGGTCTCATCATCAACAGATTTAGCATAAGTCCAATAAATACTGATCGCAAAAGCTGCTAGTCCAAGCAATACATTTTGTGAAAATTTCACAATAGTACTAATCTCCAAAGCTCTTTCACCTACGAGCGACCCGGAAGCCACTACAGCTCCCGTTGTATCAATACTACCACCAAGCCAAGCACCTGTAACCTCTTGCGACAAGCCCATCCACTCTGCCATGTAAGGCATGAAGATCATCATTGGAATAGCCGTAATCAGGACCAACGAAATCACATAGGAAAGTTTTTTACTATCGCCTTTGATCGCGCCTGAAGTTGCTATTGCAGCAGAGACACCACAAATAGATACTGCACTCGACAACATCAACGCCATCTCTTTATCAATCTTTAACTTTTTGCAGATCCAGAAAGCGAAGTACCAAACCGACAGTACGACAGCCAGCGCTTGAATAAGCCCCAAGGATCCGGCTTTGAGAATATCTCCGAAGATAACGGTGGTTCCAAGTAGAATTAGACCGATCTTGACATAAAGCTCCGTACTGAGCGCTTCTTTAAACCACTTAGGCAGTTTAAAGCAATTGCTGATAATTAACCCAATAATCAAACTAAAAATTACAGCTTCGAGATTATATTCTTTAACCGTTGCATTGCCTGCCAAAACCAAGGCAAATACCGTAAGGAAAAATACAACAGGAAATACAACTAATAAATATTTTATAGATTTTCCCAAAAGAAATGCGCCCAATAGTGCGGTTACGAATACGTAAATAAATTGCTCAAATAGCTTCATTAAATTTGCCGGGTCCAATACAGTTGATACGAGTTCGGCCGAATTATTCCACGAAAAACTAGGTACTGGTGCCACGACTCCTGATAATGCAAGAAGGATGGTAGCAATTCCCAAGATGACGACTACCCAGTCTTCTGTAAATGTAAATGATCTTGAAGATGTCATATAATGGTTAGGGTTTAAAAGGTTAAATTTAATATAATTACAGTTACTTCTGGAATTGTAACACAAAAATGGCCGAAGAGAAATCTTCGGCCATCAACCAAAACCAATAATTTATTTTCAATCAAAAACAATACTTATTCTCGTCTATCAATTTTTTTGCAATTCGCTGACGGGCATCTTTCACATTGAACGGTTGGGCTTTAGTGAATCTGCGCAAACCAACCAACATCATGTTCAGCTCGTCGCCCTCACCAAATGAATACAATGCTTCTTTGCCAGCAGCGCTGACTTTATCTATCGCACCATACAGGTAGATTTTAGCCATATCTGTTGCGTAATCAGCTTTATCAGATCCTGTATGTACCAATTTTTCCGCACGTAACAAAACAGATTCGGTGATATAAACATATCCAATAATATCGGCTATGTTCATTAGAATCTCCTCTTCTTTGGAAAGCGACATCATCAATTTCTGTACAGCAGCTCCTGCAATTAATAATCCCGCCTTTTTAAGATTTGCCACAATTTTCTTTTCTGCTGCAAAAGGTGCGTCATCCTCATCTGCAAAGTCGGGAATAGCTAAAAGCTCACCGGCTACAGCTTGCGCAGGCCCCATCAGGTCTAATTCCCCTTTCATGGCGCGTTTTAACAACATGTCTACGACGAGCAAACGATTCACTTCGTTGGTGCCTTCAAAAATCCTGTTGATCCGTGAATCCCGATAAGCACGTTCCATAGGTGCATCCGCCGAATAGCCCATTCCACCATAAATCTGTACGCCCTCATCCACCACATAATCCAACATTTCTGAACACCACACTTTGATAATAGCGCACTCGATCGCAAACTGCTCCACAGACTTCAATTTTGCTTTTGCTTCATCCATACCACCCGCAATCAGCGCATCGTAGGCGTCGTCAATATTCTGACCTGCGCGATAGGATGCCGACTCGACGGCAAATAAACGTGTTGCCATTTCGGCCAGCTTATATCGGATAGCACCGAATTTGGAAATCGGCAAATTAAATTGCACACGTTCATTGGCATACTGTACGGCATGGTTGATGACCATCCGTGCCGAACCGATCGTAGCGGCTCCAAGTTTTATACGACCAATATTTAGGATGTTTACAGCAATCTTAAATCCGTTCTCACGATCAGAAAGCATATTTTCTACCGGAACAGCACAATCATTAAAAAAGATCTGGCGTGTTGAAGATCCTTTAATACCCAATTTATGTTCTTCCGGATTCATCGTAATACCGCCAAAATCTTTCTCGACAATAAATGCCGTCAAGTTTTTATCATTATCGATTTTTGCAAATACGATAAAAATATCTGCAAAACCACCATTCGTAATCCACATTTTTTGACCATTGATCAAATAATGGGTTCCCTCAGCATTTAATTTTGCCGAGGTACGTCCCGAGTTTGCGTCCGATCCAGCGTTGGGTTCTGTCAAACAATACGACGCTTTCCATTCACCAGTAGCAAGTTTAGGAATATATTTTGCCTTTTGACTATCATTGCCATAATACAAAATAGGCAGGGTACCTATTCCTGTATGGGCTGACAGCGCGACCGCAAAGGAAAACCCACCACCTACTGCATCGGCAACGAGCATTGAAGTGTTGAAACTCTTGCCAAAACCGCCATATTCTTCGGGAATAGAAACGCCCAGCATGCCAAGTTCACCGGCCTTATCCATCAAACTGGGCATCAGACCTTCCTCTTGCGCATCGATACGGTCAAGCTTATTCAATACTTCTGTATCCAAGAAATCTAAGCAGGTCTGACGAATCATTTTAGCTTCTTCATCAAACTCTTCTGGAATAAAAACTGCGGTGTAGGGAGTCTCTCTAATCACGAACTCTCCGCCTTTAATTGCTTTATTTTCGCTCATTGTCTTTTTAGATTTATATGGACGCGCAAATTGCAGCTAAGTGATGTTGCTGTCCACCATGTTTTTTAAAATACTTCTATTAGCTATGAGATCAGAAATCCATATGCTGTTTACAGTGCTATTCTATGCGGCTAATTTTAGTCCAATAACTCAAAAATACCTGCTGCTCCCTGACCAGTTCCCACGCACATCGTCACCATCCCGTACTTTTTGCCTCTGCGTTTCAACTCGTTTAAAATTTGGACTGTTAATTTAGCTCCCGTACAGCCAAGTGGGTGACCTAAAGCGATAGCACCGCCATTGACATTCACCTTTTCTTCGTCTAACCCAAGTTCACGGATAACGGCTAGCGACTGAGACGCAAAAGCTTCATTCAGCTCAAAGAGATCAATATCTTCTTTTTTAAGCCCCGCTCTATGCAAAGCCTTAGGTATTGCATAAATGGGTCCAATCCCCATAATGCGAGGTGGAACGCCTGCCACAGCAAAACTAATGAGCTTTGCAATAGGCTTCACGCCAAGCTCTTTCACTTTAGCTTCGGACATCACTAAGACAAATGCCGCGCCGTCAGATGTTTGTGAGGAATTACCTGCAGTCACCGAACCATTTGCAGCAAAAACTGGTTTTAACTTTCCCAGAGCCTCCAAGGAGGTATCAGCGCGAGGGCCTTCATCGGTATCGACCACATATTCACGTGTTGCAATTTTGCCGTCCTTTAAATAATTTTCTTTTACAGTGATAGGCACGATACCATCTTTCAAATGGCCGTTTTGAATAGCCGCAACTGCCTTTTGGTTTGATTTAAGTGCGAATGCATCCTGGTCTTCACGGGAAACCTTGTAGTCTTTAGCGACCGCTTCAGCTGTCAACCCCATACCCCAGTACCAGTCGGGATGATCTTTGGCGACCACAGGATTGGGCACAATTTTCCAGCCGCCAAAAGGCATTCCGGACATGACTTCTACCCCGCCGGCAATAATGACATCTGCCATACCTGTCTTAATTTTCGCTACCGCTGTGGCAATAGTTTCCAACCCAGATGCGCAGTATCGATTGACAGTCACTCCGGGCACCTTATCGGTATCCAATCCCATTAAGGAAATAAAACGTGCCATATTGAGCCCCTGTTCAGCCTCTGGCATTGCATTTCCAACGATAACATCATCTATATCTTCTTTATTTAAATTCGGCACAGTAGATACGAGATGCTTAATCACATCCGATGCTAAATCATCCGCCCGCATAAAGCGAAATACTCCTCGCGGCGCTTTACCTACTGCTGTACGAAATCCTGCTACTATATATGCTTCCATTATTTTTATTTTTTTCGTGAGTAGTGAGTTTTAGTTCCGTAAAGGCTTACCTTTTGTCAACATAAATTGAATCCTTTCAAGTGTTTTGCGTTCTGCACAAAGCTCGAGAAACGTTCTACGTTCAAGATCCAGTAAATATTGTTCGGACACTTCGGTCGGTGATGATAAGTTTCCTCCACACATCACCCAGCCTAGCTTTTCTGAGATCTTACGATCATAATCTGATATATAGTTACCCTCTCGCATAGACGAAGCTCCCACATACACAATTCCCAATCCCTGATTGCCTAAAACCTTGATATCATTGCGCGGAGCCGGCTGAACATATCCCTTATCGGCCAACTCTATGGCCTTTGCTTTGGCATCTGCCAAGAGGCGGGCACGATTCATTGTTATTGCAAATTTATCTTTCTGCAAATAGCCAAGTTCATAAGCTTCATAAGCAGAAGTGGATACTTTTGCCTGCCCAATAGTGAGGAATTTATCTTTCAACGTGTTTTGAACAATTTGATCCTCTTTAAATTCTTCAGAGGCCCTTAGTGTAAATTCTTTGGTACCGCCGCCGCCGGGGATAACACCAACTCCTAATTCGACCAAACCCATATATGTTTCGGCATGAGCCTGCACAAAATCCGCATGCATTGAAAATTCACAGCCACCGCCGAGGGTCATTTGAAAGGGAGCAACGACGACCGGAATTGATGAGTACCGCAACCGCATCGATGTATTTTGAAATGCACGGACTGCCATATTCAATTCGTCAAAATCCTGTTCTACTGCCATCATGAAAATCATTCCGATGTTAGCTCCAGCAGAGAAATTTTTTCCATCATTAGAAACTACCAATCCGCGGTATTCTTTTTCAGCAAGATCGATCGCTTTATTCAAACCTTGAATCACATCGCCACCAATGGTATTCATCTTGGTGTGGAATTCACAATTGATAATACCATCACCTAGATCTATAATAGAGACACCTGTGTTTTTCCAGATCGTTTTACTTTCACGGATATGATCCAACACAATAAGTTCCTCTGTTCCGGGAATAGGTTTATACGACTTTGAAGCAATGTCATAATAATGGCGCACGCCATTCTCAATTTTATAGAAGGATTCATGTCCTGCATCTAGCATTTCATGTACCCAGGTTGCAACTTCACCATTTTGGCCTGGAAGTCGTTTTTCTTCCGCCTTAATTTTAGCTAAAGTCTCGCGAACACCTAAGGCATCCCATACTTCAAATGGTCCTAACTCCCATCCAAATCCGGCTCGCATAGCATCATCTATTCGGAAGAAGTCATCGGTGATTTCTGGGACACGGCGGGATACATATTCAAACAAGGGATAATGCATGGCACGGAAGAGTTCTGCGGCTTTATCGGTTCCCTGTTCGTATACTTTCATCCGTTTGCGGATATCATCTACAGGTTTTGTGGATTCCAAAGTCGCTGATTTCACTTTTTGCTGCGACCCAAACTCCAGCGTTTTTAGATTTAAAGACAAAATCTCTGAACTACCATCATCAGCTTTTACTTTTTCATAAAATCCTTTTTTGGTTTTCTCGCCCAACCATTTATTTTCTACCATCTTACTGATGAATGGAGGAAGTTGGAACACACCTTTAGCTTCATCTTCCGGCGCATTCTGTGCCAAACCATTAGCAACATTCACCAAAGTATCCAGTCCGACCACATCTGCCGTACGAAATGTTGCCGATTTAGGGTGTCCCATTGCCGGGCCTGTATATTTGTCGATCTCTTCAACGCTTAAACCGAGAGGTTCCACCAGATGAGTGACCGCCAACATCGAATAAACCCCGATACGATTTCCAATAAATGCCGGTGTATCTTTACATAATACAACAGATTTACCTAACATCTTATCACCGAATTGAAGAATAAAATCGACGACTTCAGGTTTGGTATGCGGTGTTGGAATAACCTCCAACAAAGGTAGGTAGCGGGGTGGATTAAAGAAGTGGGTACCGCAAAAATGATCTTTAAAATCCTCACTTCTACCTGTTGTCATCAAATGAATGGGAATACCAGAAGTATTGGAGGTAATTAATGTTCCAGGTTTTCGAAATTGTTCAACACGCTCGAAAACGGACTGTTTAACATCAAGTCGTTCAACGACAACCTCGATAATCCAATCCACGTGGGCAATATCTTGAAGATTATCATCAAAGTTTCCTGTTTTGATTCGTTTAACAAAAGACTTGCTATAAATTGGTGATGGATTTGTTTTTAAAGCCGTTTCTAAAGAACTGTTAACAATACGATCCCGGACGATCTTGCTCTCCAACGTTAGGCCCTTGGCTTCTTCCGCTGGGAGAAGCTCACGTGGAACGATATCCAACAGTAAAACTTCAACACCAATGTTAGCAAAATGACAAGCAATTCGCGAGCCCATAACACCCGAACCGAGAACTGCCACTTTTCTAATATTTCTGTTCATCATAACATATTTAGTATGCACTTCTGTACATTTGGTTTAAATTCTAGACGATTACTTCTTCCTTGTAGCTGTTTGCAAGATCATTTAGTTTCGCTAGCGAAGCAATCAATTGGTCACGCTCATTTTCTGAAAAATTATCTGCCAGGTATTGATTGAAATTACGCACGACATCTTTAGCAATTCTCCTTTTTTCGCGACCGAGTTCTGTCAAATATACTTTCACAGATCTTTTATCCGTTTCGCTAGTCTCCCGGTAAATAAATCCCAATGACTCCAAATTATTCAACACCCGAGACAAACTAGTTGTTTTAACTCCCGTCAGATTTGCAATCTGAGAAACAGGAGTGCCTTCTTTATGGATATTTATCAAAATATAACCCGCCGCCTGCGTAAATCCATACTGCGAAGCGATTTGATTGTATTTATTGGCTATGGTCTGCCAGCCTGTTTTTAAAAAATAATCGATTGTCTGATTTTGGTTCATAAGCGCACTCTCAAGCTATTTATTATGCTTGCATAACAAATATACTCGTTAGGAATTAGAATAGCAAGATCCGAACTATAAATTTTGTCATATATTCGTCAGCATGATGACCGTTTATAGGTTAAGCGAAACTAAGAGCACTATTGAAATGTGGAAAACTTTTAAACACTGAAATACAGAACGATACAGTAAAACTAAAAACTTTTATTAACAACCTTTATGTAATAATCAAAATTAATTCCGTTAACTTTGTCCTAAACAAATATCAACACTGTATGGCTTTAGTAAACATACCGCGCTTGGACTTGCAGCATTACACACAAGGAACCCAAGAACAAAGAAATCAATTTATTCAAGATATTGGCAAAGCGTTTAACGAAACGGGCTTTGTAACGATTGCAAATCATGGCTTATCAAAAGATCTGATCGAGGAGTTGTACCAAGTAGTTCCTGAATTTTTCAGCTTACCTACTGAGACGAAGGAAAAATATGAGTTTCCAGAATTGGCAGGTCAGCGTGGTTATACAGCAAAAGGAAGAGAAAAAGCTAAAGATGCGAAGACTCCGGACTTAAAAGAATTTTGGCAGCGCGGCCAAACAATTGTTGGCGAAAAATATTCCAAAGCTGATTTTCCGGACAATCCAGAAGTTGCTGAAATTCCTCGCTTTAACGGTGTCACAGCTGAGGTTTATAAAAAGCTTGAAGATACAGGCCGCGACTTACTGAAAGCGATTGCGATCTACCTTGACCTGGAAGAGAATTACTTCGAAAAATTTGTTATCAATGGTAATTCTATTCTACGTGCGATCCATTATTTCCCAATCAATGACCCTGATGCCTTAGCGCCTGACGCTGTTCGTGCCGGTGCACACGAAGATATCAACCTCATTACCTTATTAATTGGTGCCAGTGCGGATGGTCTAGAAGTGTTGACAAAAGATGGCGAATGGTTCCCTATTAAAGCCAAAGGCGAAGATATTGTTATTAATGTGGGCGATATGTTGCAACGATTGACAAACAATAAGCTGAAATCAACTACGCACCGTGTTGTCAATCCTCCACGGGAAAAGATGGGAACTTCGCGTTTTTCTATCCCTTTCTTTTTGCATCCAAAATCTTCCATGAGCTTGGCTTCACTAGAATCATGCATCGATGCAGAACACCCGAAAGTTTACGAAGATTATACCGCGGGTCAATACCTGGATGAGCGGTTGAGAGAAATCGGATTAAAAATGTAATCTGTAAAAGGAAGATAAAACTCCAAAAATATATCAAAAAGGATTCCATTAGCCATTAAACTAATGGTATCCTTTTCATTTTAGGTCGCCGAAACACCTAATTTATGCTTAAAAAGTGTAGCCAAATCCAACATTTAGATAGATATTATGCATACTAAAGTCTATAGAATTAAAATCTTTCTCGAGGATATTGTTAAATCCGTAGGTCAGATCGGTTAAAAATTTAAAGTGTTGGTTCAGGAGCCATTCTGCTCCAACTTGCGTTCCCCATTGAAATTTCCGAACGTTCTCAGAGAAATCATAGAAAGCCTGACTTCCCTCTTCAAATGTAATTTTTGTTCCGGTTGGTGTATTTTGACGCAAATAACCATCAGACACATTTCCATCAAAACTATTATCCAATAATGTAGCGAAATAAAGTCCTCCATAGAGATTCCACCGGTTAGATAACTTATAGACCGCTAACACCGGCAGTGTTAGATAGGTATTTTGAACGTTAGTTTCCACTTTACCCGTATAATACCCTTTCACTTTAGCATTATCTTTTACAATCTCCGTTAAATAGTTTTTCACCCGCGCCTTAGTTTTCATCCCTTTTGTTTCGAAGCGAAGCCCGGTACGAACCCCCAAGATTTTCTTTTCACCTAACCATTTTGTCGCATTTGCTTCTAGTCCGACCTGCAAACCTGGATTGAAACTTTCAATCTTCCGTATGGTTTGAGGGAGACCCAACGGGCTACTGCCACCAATACTGAACTGAGCCTGCAATGCGTAATCGATATCGGTATTGAAAAAATTTGGATGATTTGACGTGCCGCTTTGAGCCTGCACACCACCAGTCGCTATCATGAAGACAGCAATTATATAGAGAAACTTATTCATTAGATAGTCTTTAATTTAAAAATGATCACACCAATTGGGAATATATTCAGTGATATGCTCCTCCATTGAAGTATTTATATTTATTGATAATAGAAGGGATACTATTTTAAGTTATTTACAACTAGCTCTACTTCATCAATAAGTAATGTACTGCCTACAGCACCGTTAAACTTATCCCCCTCTTTACTTGAACTAAATACAATTGTATACATATATTCTTTAGTGGGATCGAATGATTTACCATTGACAAAAGAGAAAGGAAGGTTAAATGGCGTCCATACATTTGTCTCAATCTGCTCTTTTGCTCCCACGCGTGCAACGGCAACTATACGTGGATCAGTGAAGCTATGTGCTCCAGTTAGAAAATTATCTTTCGGCGGTGAGACCTTTTCAAACAATAACGCATACCCATCCCAAGTATCTTTCTTTAGCTGTGAAGGCGCATTGTTTACAATAAACAACTCACCAGCTTTATATTTAAAAAATCCCCTCAATGCCAAAGGGGCAGTTTTATTGTCATAAGGAAGTCCAAAACGTGTGGAGTTAATTGTTGGAAATGTTGTTTTAAATTCCCCTAAGAATAAATTACCTGCAGCGAGGGGTGAGCCAAATAGTCCACCTAATGCTCCTGTACTTTTGGTCGTAAGTTTCGCAGCTTTACCGATATAACCATCTGTTATCTGTGTCGTGGGATAAAAGCCAGGGACCAATTGTTCTCCTTGTTCTAAAAGAGTAGCAGCTAAAATATTATATCCATCATTTGCTGTTGCCCAATTATATTTTTTTTGCCCTAGTGTTGTCAAATCAAAAAACTTATGATAATGTCCTTCTGGACTATCCGTATCTACCACTTCAGCATTCTCAAAAGGAGCATATAAATCTGCCCCTTCATCAATCACAAATGAAACCGTATATGTCTTAGTCCAAGCTCCATCCTGGGAAGTAACAGTATATTTTTGTGGTTCGAAAAAATTAAGTTCTGTACCACTTTTCGGCTCGATTGATGCCCCAGGCGTCAACACAAATTCAGGAGATTGCATATAATTCCCCGTAAAACGTTTTAATGGGAAAACAACAGTATTGTTATCTATGGAGGGGTTACCCTTTAAAACCTGATCCCCTTGAGGGATACTAGCCGCTTCGATGTCCGCCTCAGCATTCAGAGCTTCTTCCTTGATACAACTTCCCAAGCTGAGAAGGAACGTAAAACCGATTACCCACAAGTAATTTCGTGTTCGCTTCATAAAAATAATATTTAGTGTAAATTTATTAATCGATGTGATTTCACAATTTTGGCAAATCCAGCATACCAAGTGTCAGAAAAAGTCATTGAAATGCTTTTCCTTAACAGTAAACCGATTCGTCAAATATATGGGCTGGCTATAACCCCTTGATCTCCTGCTTGAGTTTAGTCGGCAAGCTTTCAACAATTAGACTATAACTATGGACAATGAGTTCTTCAAGAATTTTGTCTTCCAGTTCTCGATTGGCAATAATGGTATTCCAATGCTTTTTATTCATATGATAGCCCGGTAGCACTGTATGTTCGTACTTTTCACGCAATTCTATTGCCCTTTCGGGATTACACTTTACATTAAACCGAAGTTCATCGATCTGATCCAGCCCAACCAATAAAAAAATCTTGCCGCCAATCTTAAACACAAGTGTATCTGGACCAAATGGGGTTTCTTCCACAACTGGCCCGATAGATAAACAATAATCCCTCAGATCTTCAATGTTCATATTTCTTTGGTTTTAGCTTAACATTCCTTTTCCAAAACATGGCCAGAAAAGGAAAAAAATGTACTTTCCCTTATTTTTCCAGCAGGGACTGGATTTCCTTTTGGATGGCTACTCCTTTATCGGCATTATACCATTTTTGAATTTCTTCTTTAATTTCGGAGAAATCCACTCCCTGCTCTTTCAGCTTCAAGAACAAATCTTGGCAAGCTGTAGGACGTGGCCCCCAGACAGCTAAATCTCGTCCGTTTTCATCACGTATGACAAGAATCGGAATAGATTTCCCTCCGTTGGTCAGGTAAGAATCGATCAGAAAAGGCGCGCTGTCACGAAGTTGTATGTCCAACGTGATGTTGGAGTTTTGTGAGGCCATTTTAGCGAGCATCGGTACAGAATGCGCCGCATCCCCGCACCAAGGTTCAGTAATAATAATCCATTGTTGTTTCTCAGCAATTGACTTTACAAAATGATCAAAATCCGAGTTTGGCATAAATCGTTTTAACCACCGGCCCATTCTAGCCCAGTTCATTTTGGTGTACTGATAATATTCTTCGTCCTGATAGGCCGGGTAATTCTCAGGATGATTTAAGATATCTTCGAATTGCTGCAAGTAATTTTCAAAAGTCATAACATCAATTTTGTGCAAAGGTAAATTTTACTTCCAACTTTCTCAACATACCTATCGGCAACTATCTGTATTGAATGCAATAAAAATAAAGATTTTCTAAAAACTTCCATTAAAATAACAAAAAGCTGCTACCCTCCGGGGGATATACCAAAGATTTTACATTCAGAAAAGATATTTTACATTTATTAACGATTAAGTAAATTATATTTGAAGGATAACACCCGTACATGAAAAGATTAGTTGAATTATTATTTTTGCTATTTATCCTCATCAACAGTGCTTACTCGCAAATAAACATCAAGGGGAGGATTCTAGACAAGGCAGATGATAAACCCCTGACCAATGCTTCTATTATTTTATTGAACCGCGATTCAGTTCTCCGTTATTTTAACCGCGCCAATGAAGAGGGGAGATTCCAGGTTAAAAATATTAAACCGGGGAGCTACATCATGCTGGCCTCCTACCCTAAATTTGAACTCTATAGCGATACGATCCAAATTGCAGACAAAGATCTGGACTTACACGATATCAAAATAAATTCCCAAAGAAACGTTTTACAGGAGGTGATTGTGACCCGTCGTCTTCCAATTACACTCAAAGGTGACACCATAGAATATGACGCCGCGAGTTTCGCGACGGAAAAAAATGCCAAACTGGAAGATTTACTGCGTCGTCTACCCGGTTTCACCGTGACGGGAGACGGAACTATCACGGCTCAGGGAAAATCAGTACAAAAAGTATTTATTGATGGGGAGGAATTTTTTGGTTATGATCCTAAAATAGCCATTAGAAATGTACGAGCAGATGCTGTCGACAAGGTACAGCTTTATGAGAAAAAATCTGAGGAGGCCGAGCTTTCGGGCATCGACGATGGCGTAAGGATCCAAACGGTTAATGTTGTGCTTAAGGAGAAAGCTCGAAAAGGCCTATTTGGGAACATGGAGGCATTAGCGGGATCCCAAGGACTATATGCTGGAAATCTGTTCGCTGCCAAATTTAACAAGACCGAGCGTATTGGAATTACTGCCAGCCACAATAATATGGGAAGTTCAAGTGGTCGTGAGGGCTCTTTACGGATGAACAATCAAATTACGGGCGAACCACTGAACACAAACCTTGGCGCCAACTATGATAATCAGTTCTTCAAAAAAGCCCTAAAAGTAAATGCCAACTATGGTTACGACGACAATAGCAATAAGAACCGTTCAGAAACTTACAATAAAAACGTGCTGCCAGACGAGTCTATTCAAGAAAAAAACACGAGTACTAATAATGAAAGGCACAGCCAAAGTCATGATTTCCGTTCAAACATCAGCATGCGACTGGATTCCACGCAAAGTATCGAACTCCAATCCAATGCCAGTTGGGAAAATACTTCGCAATTTAACAATACAAACAGCAACACAAGCGATGGATTGGCTAATCCAATCAGTGACTTTAGGGAGAATAATCAGTCGAATTCTTCAAACTCGAACAACAATTTTCGCTTAAACTATAGAAAGCGGCTAAAACCGGGACGCTCTTTAAATGTGATGATCGGCAACAATCACAAAGAATCATCTTCAGAAAGTAAAGTCAATTCACGAACCTATTTTTATAAAACAGCAGATAGCACCATTATCGACCAAAATCGACAGGGCTGGAATAAGGGCAATAATTTCACTTCGTCCATCAACTTGAATAACCGAATCAATGCGTATATCAATGTTGCCTTGGGCTATAGTTTTAATCATTCAAAAAACACCAATACGCAAAATTCAATAAACAATATCACGCAGCAGTTTGATTCACTTTACTCTCAAAATCAGGTGGACAATAACACTAATCAAGGAGTTAATGTCAACTTTTCTTACCGCAAAGAAAAACTGGAAATCAATTTTTCAAACCGAACTTTCTACAAGAATCAACAGCTGAATGATAGCTACAGGGCCATTGATCTTGCCCGTAACTTTTGGGATAACAATTTAAATATTGACGCCAATTATCGAATTTCAAACAGTAGAAATATACGATTAGCTTATCAGAGTTCAAATATTATACCGTCGTTTGATCAATTACAGCCACTTCAACCCCAAACCAATCCTTTGTTCCAGCAAATTGGTAATCCCGATCTTAAGCGCGCAGTTAGTAATAATATTTCGGCCAATTATAATGCTTTCAGTTTATTGAAAGGAACAAATATTAATATCAACGGGAGCTTTTCTTTTGTCAACAATCCTATTGTTAACAAAACCACCATATTGGACAATTCGGCTCAAATCAGCACTTACGAAAACCTGTCCGGCAAATCCAGCTGGAATAGCACTCTGAATATCAACCACATGCAACCTTTAGCCAATCGTCGTATCAACTTTAACAAGAGTGCAAGCGTCATATTTAATAATAGCTATAGCTACACCAAATTTGAAGGTGGTCAATCCAGCGGCGAATTTCTGCTGAACAATGCAAAGAACACCAATTTTAGCGTAGGTTCAAGCTTAAATGAACAAGACTCAGAGGGATTTGACTTTGACGTTTCTGTAAATACCGGATTTAATATACAGCAAAATTCGATCAACACGCAATATAATGCGACAAGTTTTTTGGGGGGAACGTCAGCCTATATTAAGTACTTTTTACCGAAGAAATTTAATATCATGACCAATATTTTCTATAGCTATACAGGCCCGACTAAGCTTTATAAAAAATCAATCAATCAATTTTATGCCAATATTGAATTGGAGAAAAAAGTGCTAAAAGATGAGAGCATGACGCTTAGTGTAAAGGCTTTTGACATTTTCAACACATTTAATAATACACGCCGTAGTGCAAGTGACACCAACTATTCCGAATCCGTTCAACAGGTATTAACACAATACTTTCTGATCGGCGTGAAGTGGGATTTTAACAAATATCTAGGGAAAGGAAATGATTAAAAAATTATATTTAACTGTAATTATCTGCTGCTTGTTTGGGCTGTCCATTCAGGCACAATATGCTTATTTTGGAAGCAGGGGCACGATCAGTTTTGATAAAGTCACGTATACAAAAGCGCGCCTGCGACAGATGTCCAACGACATAAATTCGAAAGGAATGGACAGAGGCGCAGGAATAATGGAATATTTGGATAAGGTACCTGATTCGCATACAGAAAAATTGAAATTCTACTTTGATGAGAATTCAACCGTACTGATGCCCGAGGAAAGCGCGGAAAGTGACAAGAAAAATGCTGAAGTGAAAATGACCGCACCTAAGACTATTTCTGCCAATGGTCGGGGCGGTAGATTTCAAGGGGCGGCTCGATCTGGCGCAAGCCCGAGAGGACAATTTAGAGGTGGAGCTAAAAATGGCAAAGTGCTTTATCAGGATCTGAAAGCTGGCACCGCAGATATTCAGCTCGACATTGACGAGAAATACATTCTTTCGGAAACATTGGACAGCATTACTTGGCGGTTCACAGAAGAATACCGAAATATTGCTGGTGTAAACTGCCGCCGGGTGAATGGTGCCACCAAAGACTCACTTTATCTTATTGCCTACTATTCGGAAGAAATTCCTGTTTCAGCAGGACCAGCCTTAAGCCATGGTCTCCCGGGGATGATAATAGGTCTCGTGATTCCTGAAATGCATATTCAATACTGGGCTACAACTATTGAATATACCAATAAACTTGTGCCTGCTGACTGGCGAGATAAGAAATCGAAAAAAATGGAACTTAATGAATTCTCGGAAATTTTTGGCAGATATATGCCACTCAATCGACAAAACGAGTCAGCAAAAAAAAGGATTTTAGAGCAATTGGTGTATTGAAAATGTCAGTTTGGCAGTACCTAAAGACAAATAGATGACAAATAGTGATTTTTTTTAAAAAAATTTGGATTGGCATAAGGGTTGATAATAGAGTGATAGATTTGTTTAAGTAAAAAATTAAAACACAAGATATGTCTAAAATTATAGGAATTGACTTAGGTACTACAAACTCATGTGTTGCCGTAATGGAAGGTAACGAGCCTGTAGTAATTACGAACAACGAAGGTAAACGTACAACTCCTTCGATCGTAGCTTTCGTAGAGGGTGGCGAGCGCAAAGTTGGGGACCCAGCAAAGCGTCAAGCAATTACTAACCCACATAAAACTATTTATTCCATCAAACGTTTTATGGGACTTTCATACGATGAAGCTGTGAAAGAAGCAGAACACGTACCTTATAATATCGTTAAAGGTGACAATAATACACCGCGCGTAGAAATTGACGACCGCAAATATACACCACAGGAGATTTCTGCAATGATTCTTCAAAAAATGAAGAAAACAGCTGAGGATTTCTTAGGTCAAGAAGTAACTGAAGCTGTTATTACAGTTCCTGCATACTTCAATGATGCACAACGTCAAGCAACAAAAGAGGCTGGAGAAATTGCTGGTTTATCAGTAAAACGTATCATCAACGAGCCAACAGCTGCAGCTTTAGCTTATGGCTTGGACAAAGCACACAAGGACATGAAAATCGTTGTTTTTGACTGTGGTGGTGGTACTCATGACGTTTCTGTACTCGAGTTAGGTGACGGTGTATTTGAGGTTAAATCTACTGACGGTGATACACACTTAGGTGGTGATGACTTTGATAACGTAATCATCAACTGGTTGAACGAAGAATTCAAAAGTGAAAATAATGGCTTTGACTTGAAAAAAGACCCAATGGCATTGCAACGTTTGAAAGAAGCTGCTGAGAAAGCGAAAATTGAATTGTCAAGCTCAACTTCTACTGAAATCAACCTGCCATATATCACTGCTGATGCAACTGGACCAAAACACTTAGTTCGTTCATTATCACGCGCTAAATTTGAGGCTTTGGCTGCTGACTTGATCAAGAGAACAATTGCTCCTTGTGAATCAGCATTGAAAAATGCAGGTTTCAGCAAATCCGATATTGATGAAATTATCTTAGTAGGTGGTTCTACTCGTATCCCGGCAATCGTTGATGCGGTAAAAGCATTCTTCGGAAAAGAGCCTTCTAAAGGTGTAAACCCGGATGAAGTGGTAGCTTTAGGTGCTGCTATCCAAGGTGGTGTATTGACCGGTGAAGTGAAAGACGTTTTATTATTGGATGTAACTCCACTTTCACTGGGTATTGAAACAATGGGTGGTGTGATGACTAAATTGATCGAAGCAAATACGACAATTCCAACTAAAAAATCGGAAACATTCTCTACTGCTTCGGATAATCAACCATCAGTAGAAATTCACATTCTACAAGGTGAGCGTCCTATGGCGAACCAAAACCGTACAATCGGCCGTTTCCATTTGAACGATATTCCACCTGCTCCTCGTGGCGTTCCGCAAATCGAAGTTACTTTTGACATTGATGCGAACGGTATCATCAAAGTGTCTGCGAAAGATAAGGCTACTGGAAAAGAACAAAATATCCGCATTGAAGCATCTTCAGGTTTGTCTGACGAAGAAATCAAACGCATGAAAGAAGAAGCTGAAGCCAATGCTGATGCCGACAAAAAAATGAAAGAAGAAGCTGATAAGGTAAACGCAGCCGATGCTTTAATCTTCTCAACTGAAAAACAATTGAAAGAATATGGCGACAAAATTTCAGCAGATAAAAAAGCACCAATTGAAGCTGGCTTAGCGAAATTAAAAGCTGCATACGAAGCGAAAAACTTCGCTGATATTGACGCTGCTTCTGAAGAATTGCAAAATGCTTGGAATGCTGCTTCTGAAGAGATGTATGCTGCTTCTCAAGGCGGTGCTCAACAGCCTCAAGGTGATGCAGGACAAGCTCAAGGTGGAAACCAAGGTGGTGATGATGTAACTGACGTCGATTACGAAGAAGTGAAGTAATCACTCCTCCTCATAAAAAAAGCTCCGGGAACATTAATCCTGGAGCTTTTTTTTATTTTAACCCTTTCGCTTTTCTATTTCTTAACATTCAACGACTACTTTTTTATGCGCTTCGAGCTATTGCTTGTTCTTATAGTGACTTAATATTCCTTTGTCGAATGTAGCCCATATTCCTGCCGGCATATCCGCCTTCTTTAAAGCATTATTTGTCCAGGTATTGCAGGAATAAAACATACTATACGCACCTTTCGCTTCATAAAACGCATCTGAATCACCATATTGTGCATTTGTATTCACTAAAATAGCTTGATTTTGATTTCCGTCTAACGATTGTTTGATATACTGTACCAAATCATGGTATTGCGATCTACTGATCTGATAAGAAAAACATAATTCATCTTCCTGAATGGTATTGTAATAGGTCACATGAATGGCGGACTGGCCTAATCCGAAAGCAGCGATGAATGCTGTGGAGGCTTTTAGATCCTTCCATTCCGGCGTATCCAAATAAAACCCTTTGTCCCCCCAGCCGATCCCAACATACTGATATCCGTGATGTTTCCCGATCGTATTTTCATAAGGAAACAATTGCGACCAATCCATCTCTTCGTTGACGACCGGTAACACAATATCGGTATGAACACCATTTGATTTGACAAAGACCTGCACTGTCTTATCTACGTTGATTTCTCTTCGCTGCGCTGAAATGCGCGACAAACTGTATTCCGCCACAATATAAAGCACGCAAAAAGACAACAACCCTAAAATAAAATAACCTAACACTTTAAGAACTTTTTTCATCTAAGATCTATTTCCACTCATTAATCAAGCAAACAGGACAAAAAAAACCTGCATTGCTGGCAATACAGGTGAAAGATAAGCTATTTCTTTTAGCTCTTAAAATAACTTTTCAGGATAGACTCCATCAGCAACCAATTTTGAAATTGATTCCTGTACAATAGGTTTATCCTCTTTATATGTTACACCAAACCATTTCGATGAAGTTGGAATTACTTTGAAATCCGCCAATTTATGTTTCACCATATAATCTGGTACGGAAGGTATAAAAAATTCTGCTTTTAAATTCTCTTTGTTTTCCTCGACAAAAGCAGGGAACATCGCTTGTGCCACTTCGAAAATTTTTGGTGTAAACCCCCAAAAGTTCATTGAAACACGCGTTTTTGGATCTAGATCCGTTTCCATGCCATTTTCTTCGTACACGATTTTGCGGTTATCACCTTCGCCTTTGTAATATATATTTGTCCGTTCGGTTACACTTTGCATGTGTCCTGAAGGCGTCACCTCACATACACCACGCGAAACATAACCATAATCAGACATGGTATTTCCAACCTGAAAACCCATTAACGACATTTGTTGGTCAGAAACCTCAGTCATTAAGAATTCAGCCATTTTTTGAAAAGAATCGGATCCGTAAAAATCGTCTGCATTGATGACACAAAATGGTCCATGTACCTTGTCTTTAGCACTCATCACCGCATGCGCTGTACCCCAAGGCTTAGTTCTCTCGATCACATGATTGACACCGAATTTCGTCAGGTCAAAATCTTGAAAAGCATAATCTACTTCTATTTTACCCTTCAATTTCTCATCAAATACTGCTTTCATTTTTTCCAGAAATTCTTCCCGGATAATGAATACAACTTTTCCAAATCCTGCGCGAATGGCATCGTAAATTGAATAGTCAATAATCGTCTCGCCGTGTGGGCCAAATCCATCTACTTGTTTTAAAGAACCATACCGGCTAGCCATTCCTGCTGCCAAAATCAAAAGGGTTGGTTTACTCATATTTAAATTGCGTTAATAGAATTTTCTTTTCGTGGGTAAACTTAGCTAAATTTGCCTTTAAAAGCAAATTTCGGCAAGTTCAGCTCTACCCTCAAAGGTATAGTATTGAAACGAAAAAGATCAAAAAATTATTGTTATTTCTTTTTTAAGAATGCGTTTAATAACCCCGTTGCCAATTTGCCCAAAAACTTCACGCCCTCACGCGCTAAAGTAGTTGTAGCAGTTCGTTGCGCAGCTTCCAAAGGAGTCTGTCTTCGGGAAGTAGGCCGACTTGCCTTTTCCACTTCTTTTTGCTGCGCCGCGTGCTGTTGTTCCTGCTCCACGGCCTGCATTCGTTCTTCTATGATTTCAGTCGCAGAACGATTTTCTTGCCGCTTTTGGTATTTAGCTTTTAAATCAGACTGATTGATAATTTGTAGGATTGTTGGGTCACTTGCAGGCCCCATCACGGCACGGGCAGGTATCAAATGCGTAGCAACAACCTCCGTGGGGATACCTTTATCATTCAATACGGTAATAAATGCCTGCCCCGTTCCCAAGGAGGTTAAGACCTGATCAATTTCATAAAAGTCGGATTTCGGATAAGTTTTAACAATCTTCTTTAAGTTTTCAGCATCGTTTGGTGTAAAAGCACGCAAGGCATGTTGCACACGATTTCCCAACTGCGCCAAAACAGATTCTGGCACATCGGTTGGGGACTGCGTACAAAAGAAAACCCCGATCCCTTTCGATCGAATCAGGCGAATGATCTGATCAACCTGTGCCAGAAAGGCTTTAGGAGCTCCGTTGAACAGTAGATGGGCTTCGTCAAAGAAAAAGACAAGCTTAGGTTTGTCCAAATCACCTACCTCGGGCATATTTTTAAACAGCTGTGCCAGTAAGCTTAACAAAAATGTAGAATAAAGTATGGGCTGATCTTGTACATCGGAGATATTTAATAAGCTAATCACGCCCTTACCATCCACCTTTTGAAACAAATCGTTGATATCAAACTCTTTCTCACCGAAAATATGCGCTAGGCCTTGCTGTTCCAATGCAACGATCTTACGTAAGATGGTTCCCGAGCTTGCTGTGCTAATCTTACCATAATCATTTTTTATTTCTTCGCTACCCGGTCCTTCCGAAAGGTAGGTAAGCAATTTCTTGGTATCTGAAAAATCGATCAAGGGCATTTGTTGATCCTGCGCATACTTAAAAATAGCCGCTAATACGCCCGTTTGCGTTTCATTGAGCTCCAGTATCCTGCCTAGCAAGACCGGCCCAAAGTCCTCTACAGTAATCCGCATAGGAATTCCCTTGTTGCCAGAAAGTGAATACAATTCAACGGGAAACGATGATGGCTCAAATGGTATGCCCACAGCACTTCCCCGATCAATAAGTGCCTGATTGATCAGTCCTGGCTCTGCTAAACCTGACAAGTCGCCTTTGACATCCAGCATAAATACGGGTACAGCGGCATCCGACAACTGTTCGGCGATTAATTGTAACGTACGGGTTTTACCTGTGCCCGTGGCGCCGGCAATAAGTCCGTGACGGTTCATCATTTTCAAAGCTAAATTCACTTTTGCTTCAGTTTGAATTTCCCCATTGAGAATTCCTGCCCCCAAATAAATGAATGCTCCTTTTGGGTTATAGGATACCTTTACCTTCTCAATAAATTGTTCTTTATTTGCCATACCTAAGGCTTTAAGTTTATAAATCAATAAAAATTGAAAAACGTTTCATAAAAATAATCTCTTCGTCACAATTTAGTGCCAAAATATATTTTTTAGTGCACTATTAATTTGAATTTAACATGGAATTACTATTTTTACGATGTAAAACAGTAAGACTAAAGGTAATAAAAAATGTTAAATAAGCGGTTTAGATTTGTGGCAGCGTTCATTTGCGCGATCATCTTTTTCACAAAGATGGCTATATCTATTTCACCTATTTTTTCCAATAGTTTAGATCAAAGTACAATCTTACAGGTTGTTTTACAACTGGAAATCGAGAACAATAATGGCGCGAGTAATGATACACTCGAAACAGCCTCAAAATTTTTCAATACGAAGTCAGAAGAACCTATTGTATTCGAAACTATACTCGTTGAGAACCAAGGAAAACAAAAGAATTATCTTAAAAATGAGAAAAGCATTTTAGCTTTTCACCCTACGGTTCCAACACCCCCTCCTAACTTATAACGACATCCTATCGGGATGTTTTTCTCTCGACCTGCACGCGAAAGAAAAAGCGTGTACGGTATTCTTGATTTTTCTTAAGCAATCTTTGCTCTGGCATTATCGGTCTATTGTTGGCCTTTTGTTGAGTGCAACGCATACGTCGATGCTCCCAGCCAATAAGCCCTGTATCCGTTATTGCTGCCGCTATTATAGGTTGCTTGATGAAAACTTTATTTACAGATAAACACAAATTTTATGTTTGGAACTCGTACGTCGGCTTTTCTGAAATTATCGAAAAGAGACTTAAAATATGACTTCCCTGCTAGTGTTGTGGTGTTTTTAGTGGCACTTCCATTATGTTTGGGAATTGCAATGGCCTCAGGTGCGCCATTGTTTGCAGGATTATTGACAGGTGTAATTGGTGGAATCGTGGTCGCTTCCATCAGTAAATCACCACTCAGTGTAAGTGGACCAGCTGCTGGTCTAACTGTTATTGTCTTAGGTGCTATTCAAAGCCTAGGCGCATATGAAACCTTTTTACTTGCCGTCGTCATTGCTGGCATAATACAAGTCATTCTTGGAATATTAAAAGCTGGAATGATCGGCAATTATTTTCCCTCAGCAGTCATTGTAGGGATGCTTGCGGCAATCGGTATTACGATTATCATGAAACAAATTCCTTTAGCATTGGGTTTGGTGGAATCACACGCCTTTGAAATGGACAATGGACATGGTATTGGTGCTTATTTTGATACAATTGCCTCTGCAATCAACTTTGGTGCATTTATCATCTGTGCGCTTTCTTTGGCGATTCTTATCTTTTGGCCATCGATTCCAAAGCTCAATAAAATTCCAGCCCCATTGGTGGTTGTAATTTTAGGTGTCAGCTTAGCTTACCTTTTCAACGGATCAGCATTCCAATTGCATGAAAAGCAATTTGTTTTGGTTCCGGTTGTAGGTTCCTTCTCCGAGTTCACGGGTTTATTTACACTTCCAGATTTTACACAGGTAGTGAACAAAGAGGTGTGGATTGCTGCGTTTACCATTGCGATTATCGCTAGCCTTGAAACCCTATTGAGCATCGAGGCTGTGGATAAAATAGATCCGTACAAAAGAAATACTCCAACTAACCGCGAACTTGTTGCGCAGGGGATCGGTAATATGACCAGCGGACTTTTAGGGGGCCTACCATTGACATCCGTTATCGTTCGCTCATCGGCAAACGTCAATGCTGGAGGAAAAACGAGACAATCTGCTGTTATGCATGGTATTTGGCTTTTGGTCGCTATGCTTGCTATCCCAACAATGCTAAATATGATTCCGCTAGCCTGTCTAGCCGCTATTCTCCTTCATACAGGGTACAAATTAGCAAAACCAAGCCTGTTCACCTCCATGTACAAAAAAGGTTTAGATCAATTTATCCCATTTTGTGTCACTATTGTTGCAATTGTTTTTACGGATCTTCTGATAGGGGTAGGAATAGGCATTGTCGTGGCAACATGCTATATTTTGAGAGCAAATATGAAAAATGCTTTTAAATACAATATTGAAAGAGACAATGAAGAAGATAAAGCTATCATTACTTTAGCTGAAGAAGTATCATTTTTGAATAAAGTCCCTATTCAACAAAAATTATACAGCCTCCCAAAATCGATCAGCAAGATCCGGATCGATGGGACATTCAGTAAGTTCATCGATAAAGATGTCATCGAAGTCATAAAAGATTTTGAACAGAATGCAAGAAGCAAGGGAAAAGACATCGAACTTTTGCAGGTTGTCTATAAAAAGCCTTCCTAGGACGAAGGCATTCTTTATAGATTACTGTACTTGGTTGGGCATCATATTGCATGAAAAGACTCGATTGGGACGGCAGGGACAATCATTGAGATCGGGAACGGATTTTCAATGAAAATAAGTTGTTTGAAGTAAACAATGAATTTAGACATTTGTATTCATTATCATAAAATAGAAACTACGCCTGCGGGCACGAATGAAATAAGAAAAATATGGAAAATAAAGATTTAATAACAGGATTTGACAATATCATTAAGGGAAATAAAGAGTGGATGGAATTTGTGAAAAATGACGTAACAGGACGGTTCCAGCAGCTTGCCAAAGGTCAGAATCCGGAAATTCTTTGGATCGGTTGTGCAGATAGCCGAGTACCCGCAAACGAATTGACTGGCACAAAGCCAGGAGAGGTATTCGTACACCGCAATATTGCCAACATGGTCATTCACTCTGATATGAGCATGCTTTCAGTATTAGACTATGCAGTCAATGTTTTGAAAGTAAAACATGTCATTATCGCAGGTCACTATGGCTGTGGAGGTGTAGCGGCTTCTCTAAGCCGCAAGCAGTACGGCATTATTGACAACTGGCTTGGCCATATCAAAGATGTATATCGTTTACATAGCGCAGAGATTGATGCGATCGAAGAACACGATAAAAAGGTAAATCGCTTAATCGAGCTTAATGTAAAAGAGCAAGTTTTTAATCTTTGTGCAACGTCCATCATTCAAAACGCGTGGAAAGAACGTAATGATCTTGCAGTACATGGTATGATTATCAATATCGGTACTGGAGAATTGATCGACCAACATTGTACGTTTACGAATAATGATGAACTGGGAGAAGTCTTCTCGTATAAATAGCGTAGTAATAAAAATCGGTAAAAGGGGCATTGCATAATAGAGGGCACTGAAAAAGTCTC
>DGIS01000026.1 GCA_002386525.1 Sphingobacterium sp. UBA4616 | reverse complement strand
GGCGCTATAATTTGCCATGCAACATTTAATCTTAGTATGATTTATTGTATATTTTACCAGTTATAACACAAAAAAGCCACATCTCTCGACGTGGCGTTAATAAACATATGATTCACTAGTGGTTTGTCTTTTTATGACTGGCAAACCACCAGTTGTAAAATTCTATTTATACGAATTGATCGATTTGGATACTTTCCAATCATTATCTACACGCTCCAAAGTAACCAGATCAGTTTTGGTGAAGTTTTCAAATTTCAACGTCACTTTAGCCACCATAAAGTCTGCCGATTCCTCGATAATATCTGTGCTTACTGTACAGTTTAGCTTTTCGCCTTTTTGTTTTTTCAAGGATTTAACCACTTTGCTACGGCTATGATTTTTTGCATTGAAGGCTTGGATCTTTTGATTAAAATCATCTGCGAATAACTGCTCTATTCCTGCTGATTCTCCTTCAGTCGTTACCGCAACATAGTGCTCTAAAGCGAAATCTGCTGTGGAAAGGTTAACGTTTGTTTTTGTTGCTTTGGCTCCAGGTCCTTCAGCTGCCATAGCGAAAGTTGATACGGCGATTAGGGCTGCTGCTGCGAATGTTTTTACTAGCGTTTTCATAATGTCTTTATTTTATTGTGTTAGTTTTTTATCTGTTCTTATTTGTTGACTCAAAACTACGACACAATAGGCCACTAGCCTATGGACTTTAGACCAACGATTGGGAAAACTCGGTGAATGGCGGGAATAGGAAGGTGAAAGCTAAAGAAAAGCACTTTTTACACCTAAATAAAAAAAACAAGAGTAATTTCCCCCTATTTTTACACTCGTAACACGAACAGAAGTAAAATTTACACTCGAAGAAATGAATAAATTTGACCGAAAATATCCCTATAACGATCTGCCATTAGAGGTTAAATAGTACTGAAGAATATTACACTTTAAAATAGGTCAACTCAATTTATCAAAAATAGTTTACTCCAATAAAACTATTTCGATTTAATAAAAATCCATCCATGAATAAGGAGGAGGATAGGTCAGTTGATATATCATTTGTTCCCTTTCGGACAGATTATCATAATAAGTACCGAATTCGCTCAAATATTTCTCACCCAATCCCATTCTCCAAAACATATCCCTACTATCCTTACCGGAAAACTTCGACCAGGGCGGCTGCATAGCGTTTTGAAGCGATTGAAACTGTCCAAATTGACCTAGAAAATCTCGTACTTCCATCAATGCAAAGCCCAATAAATTTTGACCACGCCAACAATAAATGTTCTCAATATCGACGTCATCTTGTGCAAGTCCAATACCCCATATGGCATCAATGGGGCTTGACTCAACAAGAACTCTATTTTCTGTTTTTAACAGGTATTCTGCCAGTGCCCAATGTTGATTAAACTTATGGATGTTTCCGTTCCTAACGATCTCAAATTTGCGTTCATTCCAAATCCGATCATCATAGCCCACAACTTGCCTTCCCAACTCTTTGGCCTCACCCGGTTTAATACAGTTGATGATTTTCTCAAAATTCTTTCTATCATCAAAAAGTAATGCTTTTTGGGCCATCATCCAATTTTCCGCAGTCCTATAGGTAATATTATCTACTGTAAACGGACTCTCATACCATTGACTGAAAACAAATTTTCCAACTTCCTGATTTTGCTTAGCTGTATGTCCCCAAAAGAAGAGAAATTTGAAGCTATCTCCATTTTCAAATCTATCTTTTAGCCATTTGATATTATATTGTACCATATGCTCAATTCAAAATTGATTACCCATTATCCATTGACATACAATGATACACAAAAAATTGAAGCCACATCTCTCGACGTAGCTTCACAACTTATATATTTGTTAGGGATGGCTCTTATTTATACGAATTGATCGATTTGGATACTTTCCAATCATTCCCCACACGCTCCAAAGTAACTAGATCTGTTTTGGTGAAGTTTTCAAATTTCAAAGTTACTTTAGCCACCATATAGTCTGCCGATTCCTCGATGATGTCTGTGCTTACTGTACAGTTTAGCTTTTCGCCTTTTTGTTTTTTCAATAGTTTGATCACTCCGCTACGGTTGTTAGATTGTACATTGGAAGATTGGATTTTTTGATTAAAATCTTCGGCGAATAACTGCTCTACCCCTGCTGATTCTCCCGCAGTGGTTACCGCTACATAATGATCGAGTGCCAAGTCTGCTGTGGAAAGGTTAACGTTTACTTTTGTTGCTTTTGCTCCAGGTTCTTCAGCTGCCATAGTGAATGTTGATATTGCGATTAAAGCTGCTGCTGCGAATGTTTTTACTAGCGTTTTCATAATGTCTTTATTTATTGTGTTAGTTATTAGTTCTTATTTGTTGACTCAAAACTACGACACAATAGGCCCCTAGCCTATGGGCTTTAGACTAACAGACCAGAAAACTCGGTAAATGGCGGAAATGGGAAGGTGAATTTTATTTTAGCAATTTATAAATAATCAAGTTCCTATTAAAAGAAAAAATAAACGCCAGTTTGCCTTTTCACAGCTTCTTCAAACAGGCAAATAATTTCTTCCATAAGCTCCTGAATACGATCTTCTTTTAACCTTACATTTTTTAAATATTTTAACCCTTTCTCCAACTGTTGCTTATTCGTAATAGCATCGTCTTCAAAATCATCTATTAAACAGCCTAGCATATTATTCAAATCTGAAAATACACCAAAAGCATCTAATTGATAAAATTGCGACTCTGAGAGAACTAACTGGATCAAATGGTGATCTCCAGCTTCATTAAAATCCAATAACTCTTCTGCCCTTTTGTCTTTTGGCGTAACGATATAACGATTTTTCATATAACAGTAATCCTACGGTTGAAATGCTATGTACTTTTAAAATACTTTATTGAGACAGCTGCCGTCATATCAAGTTATCAAAAAAAATTACTCCAATAAAACTATTTCAAATTGACTGTTGTTCTTACAATACAAACCGGCTACAAGCTACCTTTCGAAAGAAAGGTTCAACATAAAAATTGGCGTCGTACAGTGAAAATCCAATAGTCTTTAAAAACATTGGATGACGAAACAAAAAAGAGGAAACGATAGGAAACATAAAAATTATTGTACAAATAAACGCTAACAGAAAGGGTCTGATGAAAATCAGGCCCTTTTGACGTAAAAAAGCGATATCTCTCCTATTCAGCTTGACTTTAAGGATATAGGACAGCTTCTAGATTTTTGTAAGCGGTCACGTGTTTATTCTCTGACATTTTATTTAAATTGATTAATCTCCATTTCACTGAAGGAAGTTCCGAGACTAAAGCTGCGTCCAATCCTAAGAGTGCCCAATCAGGTGTCTTATTTTTGACAGAGAGTAAAAATTTACGTTCACTATCAGTCATCTCCTTGTTGATATCTGCAATCAGTTTCTCCCGTACAGAAAGTAGCTCCTCTAAAGAAACTTCAATTTCTGCCATTTGCGCAAACTCCATTTCATATATACCTGAGATATCTTTTCGGTTTGGATTAAGCAGTTCTGCCATCGGTCGAAAATGACTTATTAAAAATACAAGAAATGTTTTTCGTAATTCTTCCGTTAATCCTTCATTTTCGTATAACTGTTTTACATCAAACAAATCACGGGGATGTTGACGATCTAGGGCAGCGCAAAGTTTACCAGCATACAGATCTGGGTGTGATGCAACTAGCATTTCAGCATAACCAAATTCTTTTTCAACCTGCGGTCGCACTTCCATTCTGACAGCTGGGAAAAGGCTTCCACGTATAACAGGAGATAGTTCTATTTTAACACGAACATCATTAAGTGAAACTATTATTCGTAAAGAATTATCCTGTTGTAGTGTTGTATTTTGAACTTGGGCACCTGCAATCGATTTCTTTATGGAATCTGTTATTCTCGCTAATGCAGCTCTGATATTTTCAAGAGAGGCGTCGCGATCCTCCATTGGCAGATACAACAAATCGATGTCTACCGAAAGCCTTGGCAAATCTCTATAAAACAAATTAATAGCCGTACCGCCTTTAAGTGCAAAACAGTCTTCTTTATCGATTATAGGTAACAATCGGATCAATAAACGGACCTGCTCGGCATATTCTTCTTTCTTACTCATAAAAATCAGGAACAGTTATTTTATATTTCTTATTTAGTTTCCCACCTGTGACGATCACACGATTACCAGATCCAAAATCTATTTTCTCAGATTGAAGTTTTGTAAACCAGGTATGATTTTGACGCTCGGCAAGGTAAAAGAAAAGCCTGCGAACTTTGATATTTGTGCACAGTTCCAATAATCTTTGGAGTGTCCTAGGAGAAAGCGTATTTAATCCTTGCATTAATTCATCCGCATGTTCAAATGATATATTTTGGGGAACTTGATTCATCACTTCCAAAATAGCTCTTTCAGGAATGGATATACGTAAGCCTTCCTTTGTATTTTTCCAACTGAAAGCTCTAGTAAACTCAAGTAATGCTAGCGGCCTTTCATCTTCAAAACTATTACCAAATAAATAGCCAGAACTATGCTTAAGAAATTTGATCCCTGTTGTAAGGTTATTTATCCATATGGGAAGATTATCCCGGCCATATAAATGAATCAAGCGTTGATTAGACATCGGGAGATAATGGGTCAGTTTCTGAAGTTCTAAAGCCGATAGGCCTCCAATGGTTAGATCTGTATCTAGCTGTTTCTGCAGGAAATAGACAATATCCCCCCATTCCACTTCTGCCCCTTCACGTTTATATACTCCATTTTTCACAGTTTCCAATAGTCGACTCTTCAATAAATTATCGATCGCATGGCCTGTGAGATCATTCTGCTGTAGCCAAGATCTGGTAACCAAAGCTCCCTCCGGCACTAATTTTAACACATCTTTCCTTCTCTGAGAATACATATTCATGTTTAAACTATTTAAATTTATCGGCGAAAAACGCCGAT
>DGIS01000001.1 GCA_002386525.1 Sphingobacterium sp. UBA4616 | reverse complement strand
ACAGTTTACTTTACACCCTCGTCCAGAAAAAGCCTTAATTGGCTTTCCCAAAAATTGGTCTGTAGCGTTTTTATAAATAATCGTTTTCTCAAGCTGCGTTTTAATTGGACCAAGCTCCGAAAGAGGAAAATTGACCTCCAAATAATTTACAAAATCAAAAGTTGGTACAGGAAAATCCTCCGTATAATCTAATCTTTGGACATTGGTCCTTACTGGTATACCAACCGACTTATTTTTTAAATATAAATCTGCACATAAACTTGAAAGTTTAGAAAGTTCTTTTGTATTAAGCAATGTAACAGATGCAGATTGCATTTGACCTGTATAAGAACTATAGTGTTCAAAATACTGATGTGCAACATTTATTAAATCAGGCTCCTTATAGGCAAGATAAGGTAACACTTTTCTATAAGGAAAGCCACTTGCTAATACTTCTGTTGGAGATGCAATAATGTATTTCGTCTTTTCCTTAAATTCCCAAAGAACTTCTATACTTGCCATGTTGCAGGCGTCAAATATAATGTATTCGAATCCTGATGGAATTGAATTTTTCAAATTAATAATATCCATCTGTTTTCCTTGATCTTCTCCAAAGGACCGTGTTTCTATCCGTTTTGAAATAGGTGGTGCCCATGAGGTCGCATGAGACCACAAAATTAAACCATAACTTTCTGCAGGGAATAATTCCTTGCTATCATTGATTGCCATATTCAATTGTTGTGAACTACTATTTGAAATGGTATACTTCTTTATTGTATCACTAGCTATTACTTTTAAGTCCTCATCAAATTTCACTCGAAGAAGAATTGCTTTATCATTACTTGAACGGAGGTAAACTAAAACAGCAGCGTTTTTAAAAGAATTAGCTGCTATTTCCATATCATTAATATTATCAAGCGCGTATTGTCTTAAATTATTGTTAGCCTCCATGACGACAATAATCGTATGATCGTATTTAATTTTTGGAGGTTCAACAGGATCATCTTTTTTACACGAAAAGAAAAGAAACACAAATATTATAGAACTTAGTATAAATCTCATGTTTAACCGTATTAAAAAGGAGCCGATTTAGTTCGACTCCTTAATTTAAATTATTTAGCCTCTTGTTTAATGGAAATCTTACGAAAACCATTGCCATTATGGATTGTAAAATCCAAAGTTCTTAATTCATTCTTTTCATTGCTCCCAATAGAAATCTGAATTCTTTTATTATCTAATTTTTCGATCGAAAACCACTCACCCTTAATAAGGTAAATATTATCGACACCGGCCGGAGACTTTTTAGTTTCCGTTTCAATGGACTTGTCATTTAATACTAATTGTTTCCCATCAACTGTTAAATCCAAGAATTGCCATTCAACATTATTTTTTGATACAAATGTTGAATCAAGTCCTTCCTTCTTTACGATAAAAGGTCCAGAACTAAAATCAGGGGCATGGGCATATCCTATTTTATCCTCACAAGAAATTATTGCAAGAACAAAAGTGACCATGATAAATAAACAGGATAGAATCGAAGTGTTTTTCATTTTTTAATATTTATTTATAAATGCAATAGAATTCCCAATCATGGGGAAAGCTACTTGGTGCATCAGCTGTAAAATGCGGTGATGAAAGAACAGTAAGATAGTAACCATTTAAATTACCATTCCCTGGACCCCAGCCATAATTAACATGAATAAGATCAGATCCATTAGAATATAATCGGTACCCATCAGAGATATATGCATGTCCGTCACCTCTTGGAATTCCTAGAAACGGCTTTTTAGTCCTTGAGCTAATAATGATAATCCCATTTGAATAATTTTTTAGCGTGCTTCTGATATTGGCTTTGTTGGTATTGACGTTCATCAAACCAAAGTTACTGAATAATTTTACTCCATCGGATGTTTTAGCCCCACTACCGGAAGCATCATAATCCATACCGACAGCAGCCCCGATTTGTCTCACAAACTGGCCAAAAATATCTGCTTGACTTGGAAATAAATTTCTGAATGTAAAATCCCTAAATTGAATCAGATCATTATAGTTCAGATTTACACCATTGAACGAACCAACATATCTAGTTACAGTGAAGGCCTGTGCAACCGCTATTGCTACACATCCGGCAGGATAATTACTAGGGGTATATCTATTGAACGGATCTTGGGATTGACTCCATTCGACACGCACCTTAGGAAGAACTTCATCGACTAAGGTAACAGGGACATATCCGCCGCCGCCACCACCTCCACTACCGTCATCTCGTATTTCCGGTTGATCAATACTAAAAGATTGCGGTATAGTCTACTGCTGACAATATAAATGAAAGTGCGCCCAAATTATTATCCGTATTTTGAAGTACATTTTGGAATGAAAAGTCCCCTTCATCAAAAATAGCAAGTACCGGTTCACACTGTGTATTTCTCGATACAATCATACCTCCCTTTTCACCGGAAAAATCAACATAATATAATAATGTATCTCCACTGGAACTACTCTTGGTTTTAGCATAAGATAGACCAGTAGAATTCAGCATATCTGATGTCAGAGCCTGTACCTCATTAATCGTCGGTTTAACTTCCGTATTGGATTTTGTACTTGCCTTAGACTTTGCACCTCCAGTATAATATTGAAGTGCAATGCTCTTTGCATCAGCGATTGTTCTAATATTTTGTTTCCCAACTTTTTCTAAATTAGGAGAAACGTTTTCTTTTTGACAAGAAATAAAAAACAATATTCCAGCTATGCTGAATACGTTTAAAAATTTTGGTTTAAATTTCATTAAGAATAGAAAGTGATATAATTACTATTTGAGGTATACCTTGAAATACAAAGTTCCTCCCATTGACAGAGAGGAACTTTGTTCAATTTTATTAAAAAGGTTGCTGAGTAATAATATAAGCATCACCTGGATAAGGTGCATAATTATTTAGATAATCTTGTAATTGCTGTCTTTGGGTCGGAGTAAGCTGGACATTATTTCCATCATACACCACGTCGTCTAACTGTCTATAATTGTCGGTTCTAGCAATGTAAGGAAGATAGAAATAGTTTATAAAAGCTCTATCAGTATTTGATAGAGTTTGATTAATATTTATAGTAGAACCATCTTTTTTCCAGATACTATTACTGCCATTACTAGAGAACTCTGTTGATCCTGCTAAAGTGATAGAATTAAAATCAAACGATCCAATTGAATAGTAATTGGTAGTAATTTTATCAAAATGATATCTGTTATCCGGGTGAACGTTATTCGTATTAATGTTTACGTAAGTATCGCGATCATTTCTCTGTTGTTCATTATACATCCCCGCAACATTCATTAATGCTCTTTTAATAAAAGCAACAGTAGAACCCTCAGGTAAATAAATATTTTGTTCTCCTCCCTGAAGACCAATATAAGAAGATCCTTTTTTATTCCCTGTGGCTTTGCTTATATGCACATTAGGATATTTGAAATGATAAACTGGATCTTCGTCTAAATCATAAAGGGAATTATAGAACCTGATATTGGTTTCTGCCTGAATTTGGGATATAGCATCAGTGAGATTTTGTTTTAACTCATAATCAGCCTGTGTAACTAGTGTAAGTCCAACCTTTAACCTGATCATAGACCAGAAACGATTCTGATAAGGATGAACCCCAAAAGCTTTAGTCCCAATTGGAATTGGTTCAAACACACCGCCCTGAGATGGAATATTCTTATCAATGAGTGTAGTTTTAGAATTTTTATGTTCGCTCTCCAAAAATGGATTCCCTGTCTCTTTCCAGTTTATCAACTGCTGATCTGTATAGAGGACAGAATAAGATGCCGCTTTTTTCTCTTGGTCAGAAGTTTGTGAATCTGAGATGTCATTTTTCTGGCAGGAGACGAACAGCAACGCCAATGACATTAACTTTAAATAATTGGTAGTTTTCATTGATTTGATTTGATTAATTATTTGACTTTGTCAGTTGAATTATTATCATTTAAATAGTTCATACCCTTCACTGCTTCCACATATTTATGATATAGTTCTGGAGAAATGTGAAGTTCGCTTGCTTCCTTCTCAGACATATCCAGAACATATACTGAATTCTTTAAGATAATTCGATCTGATAACATCAGATCTGCATTAGACTGCATTTTATAAAGAGTTTCCAAACTGTCCTGCCTTACTTCGGCACGTGACTGTGTTTTCTCCATTTCGATAGATTTAATATCTTTCCTACATCCGATGGTAACAAGTCCCAACAAGAATGCTAAAAACAAATACGTTTTGATTTTTCGTAAACTTTTCATATCAATGATTTTTGTTAAGTGTTGTTCGGAATTCACCTTTTATCGATAGCAACTTTTTGTTGTCCGATACTATGGGCGATGGAATTATAAGTTCTAGTATGCCTCTAACTTCCATTTTGTCCATATCAATAGATTTAATGACCATTTTCCCTGTTCCAAAGCAATTATTATTTAAATCACCATTTGCCGAAATAATAGAATATGCTTTTTGTTTATCTCTATACTTTATCTCATAATTGACAGGCATAAGGTAATCTTCACCAGGGATAGCCTCAAATAGATATTCCTTGTTTACCTGTAATTCAGTATCCAAAGGGCAATAGATCTCTAAATTGTAATACTTAGCCGCCACATCCGAATTTGCATTCTCCAGTTTAGGGAAAGTTTGAAAGATTAAATATTTATAATTTTCACGGTCATTTAGGTAATAGTAACCAAACCAAGGAAAACGTGCAGCTCCTGGAGGCGAAAAGATTGGCGTTTTATCCATATATTCAACACCGTTAACTTCACATTTGAACGTTGAAGAACTCAATTCCTCTTGTTGTTTCTCTTTTTTACATGCGATAGTCAATAAACTCATCAACACCACTATAGATTTAAAAAACATATTGTATAGTCTCATTTTTAACAAGTTAATTCGGATAATTCTCTTTATAAACAACCGTAAATGGAGTTTTTTGAATAATCTGTTCCTGATAATTTAGCAACATCAACCTATAAACCAGCACTTGGTTATTCGGAAATGCTTTTATCCTTTCGAGTTCTTCGGGAGGTAAAATATCTTTGATATATCCATTAGGTGACCAAAGGATACCTCTTTGACTTCCTTCATCGTTGACAATTACGGCTGCTAATGGATTCCACCTAGCATTAGCATACTCTCCAGTTGCATTCCTTCTAATAATTGCCATTGTGGCATTATTATACGTCACCTTGATTCCTGTTGAAGTAAAAACTTCCCCTTTATTATTTACTATCCAACTGTTAAACAGAAGATTCCACACATCATAACCGGTAATTCGAACAAAAACAGGAGCGCTCTCATTTCCATTTGCATCCCTCACTTTTAAATAGATGGTGGTATTATCATTATCTTCCGTAGTACCAAGTTTAACTTCTGGAGACTGCGAATCAAACCATTCTATAGGGCCATCTTCATTCTTAACACCCCATTGATAAACAACAATATTTTTATTCTCCATGATAAAATCGGCATACCCCGGCTCTGTATCAATACAGTTTGCTTTTATTGTATAAAAACCAGGTTTTCGAACCACATCCGCTAGCACAAAGCGAGGGGTTCCAACAGCAACTCGAGTGGTAAGTTGTGTACCATTCACATTAGCGGTAATATCAATTATTCCCTTGCCTGTAACCGTAAGAACACCAGACGAATTAATAGTAGCAATACTTGAATTTGAGGTACTCCATGTAATGCTTGCAGTCCCAGGATTAATTACAGAATATTGAGATCCTGTTTTTCCCAATCTCGGTCCTGCAATTGAATATCTTAACTGGGCTAATAACCATCTTGCTTCTTCCATTCCAAAGTCAATATGACCATTGGAAACCATATCATTATAAAAAACATTCCCACCAAACGGGGTATTTGTACTTACTGGTTTAGTAGTAAACATTGCTGCAGTTAGGGGTTGAGTGCCAAATCCCACAGCGAGAGCACTAGAAGCTGGAAGGAAGGGAATATTAGGTGCAATTTTCACATCATATCCATACTTTAATAGAATCGGAGTTATCGCAGAACCGGAACCTTGTCCCAAATTTGCTTGGTTGTTAATTGAATATACTGAACTTGGATAGGTATCAAAAAGTAATCCGCTTGGCATATTTCTTTGAAAAGAGAAAATTGTCCGGGTAATTGGTACAGTCCAAAGAAATTTTTTAACGTATTTAATCTGAAAATCAGAAATTTTAGTACCGACAGATATACCGGGAAGCATTTGCATTTTAACTTGTAAAGTTGTTTTACCGGGAAGAATTGTCAATAAACCAGCCCATATATCTTGCAATAAAACCCCAAGGACAATCCCATTGAGTCCAGGAGTGAAGTCTAGCAAGGGAGAATTAGCATTTACATTCGCATCAACAAAATATGGATTTATGGAATTACTCACATAACTACCATTAACAATAGAAAGCATTCTAAAAGATCCATTAGCATCTCCATTTGGAAAACCAAGTGACGCCAATTCTTGTTGCCAATTATTATGGTCAGTATTATTTAAATTTCCTCCAAAGTCAATATAGTTTACTAACATTTGTCGCGCAGCATTGCTATGCATAACACGTTTCACCATTTGTATATAGTCGTTCGCGTCAAGTTGGTTTGTAATTGCATTTATGATTGATTTATTATCTAAGAACGAATTGATGGCATATACACCATAAAGAACTCCCAAAGGGACATTTGCTCCAAGATGTGGTGCATCATGGCTAACATATATAGAGGTCTTATGAGCAATATTAGCTAGCTCCATTTTTTTCAGGGCGTACCGTGCAATTAGCCCACCCATACTTTGTCCCATAACAATATTAGGTTCGGAGCTATTATTCTGTTGTTTTTGTTGATTAACCCAAAGTATTACCTCCTTAAGTGTATTTGCATTGGCTTGAATGTATTCATCACTATTTACAAAATCAACATAAACTATATCATATTCATCTAGAATACGATCACCTTCATAAGTGCGTTTAAGTACTTTCATAAAACTTTCAACGCTTACGACCCCTTTACCCTTCAATTTGGTATCTGGGTCCTTTTCTACTAAAACACTAAGAACACGGGGATCAAATCCTTCCACGACAATAAGTGGTTTCTTTATTATATTATTAACTCGACAAATTGTGTACACTTCCGCCGATGTACTTACTCCATTATATGCGGCACCAACTTTTGTAGTGGCATAAGAATATGTTGAACCAATACCAAATGCGCTAGCCGCAGCTGTTGGTAAAAGTACCTGGATATTAGAATGTGATAGCAATTGATTTCCACCTGTGAGTGTAACTCTCATTTTCACCTCTTTTCTACCCGATGATGGATAATTCGCAGTTAGGCTTCCTCCTAAAGTAATTTGCCTATAACCTCCACCATCACCTGGATCAATCTCAATCTTTGAATAGGATAAATTTGAAAACCACACATTTGAATTCAGTTTATATGTAAGAGATTCAGCATTAAAAATACTATCATGTGGAGCAAAACCCAAAGCATATCCACTGGAATAAGGATTTTGCCAAACACCATTTTTAACATTATCGGAAACCTTACCATTTGCATAATTTATCAATTGATCATTTTTTGCATTTGCCTTTATAAAGGAATAGCGGTATGCAGCGGCACTTAACGAAACGGTAGTATTTGTTCCAGCGTTACCTTGATTTAACATGATAGTTTCAACATCTCCAAATGGAGCGGAAGAAACTGAAGCTGATTTTATAGTACGAAGGAACATTTCATAAGTTGGCCTATCTATAAAATTATCCTTATTTAAAAGAGTACCTGAATACTTATCCAAATCAACAAGTTCGAATGAAAAGTCTCTTAATAGTCCGTCTGGTACTTTAGTTTTATCTAGAGTAGAAAACATATTATTGAGGAAGTTCCTCATATCGGTATTTTCTTCAACTCCTTGTGCAAAAATTGAAGAAACGTTGAAAATCAACGTAAGCAAAAAAGCTAGGATTTTGGTCAAATTTCTTTTCATGTAGTTTTGTATTTGGCTAAACTTCTGAAAAGCTATATCATATTTTCCAAAAAAATAAATTATCTCGACCAATTCAATTTTGACCCATACGAAACACTCGATCTACACGATATCATTTTTTAGCACATACATATTTATTAAATTATTAAAAAGGTTAAAAACTCAATTATACATTATATAATAAAAAAAGCCACCATTAAATAAACTAATGGCGGCTCATTATAATACCTAACTATGAAAGACGATTTATTTTATTGTTTCCCGTATTCAGTCAACTTAGCTAGTTTGATAGAAATTGGAAACGAGTATGTTTATGCTTTAATGTCGTATAGCGGATTTGTAAATAAATTCTGTTTACCTTTTTGATATTGCTTGTATATTACTTTATTGTGTTTTGGTGTAAAAACACGTATGACAATCCATAGTTTCATTTTTCTGCTCTTTGGTACAGAAGACAGTAAACTAATTAAGGTTATAAAATGGCATTATTCTACAAAAAATAAAAAACCACCATTAAATAAACTAATGGTGGTTTACCTAAAACCCTAACTATGAAATTTAATTTTGGGAAGTCCTATTCCGACAACGGAGTTAATTTAACAGAAATAGGACGTCCAAGTTGACCTTTTGAAATCTCCTTTCCATTCACCAATAATTGTGAATAACCTTTATAGGAATCAGTGCTTTCTATTTTTAATTTTATTGAAACTTCCAAGTATCCCTTTACCACTAATATACTTTCAGCATAACCATCACTTTGAGGTGTAAGATTTCCAAAGACTTTTAATATTTTCTGTTTAAGCACTTCCCAATCGATAATTTGCATATTTTTGGGGATATCAAGATTAGAATGGTTTTGAATTTCCCGATTGCCTGATTTATCAACATAATATAAATCCAGATCATTGAGCCCTTTTGCCCCTTCGTTTAACTCAAAAATATTGTTACTATCTTCGTTAGTCAAGTTTAATAATACTTGGCTCTCAACATTCATACAACATTTTTCCTCCTTCTTTTCACAAGAAAATAAAGTAAATAGTATCAATAGTAATCCTAATTTGTACATATTGTCGTTATTTTTTAATTGAATAAACCATACCTCTTTTATATTGGAAATTATAACCTCCGCCTGCATCAGCACTAGCGAACCCAAACCATCCATTGTTTGAACCTCCCCAACCCCAGTTCATATGAAAGTACAGGAAGGAAGGAAGCACCACCTGTCCATGTACCATCAGGATTTTGCTCACCACAGCTTGTACCACCACGAACACCATCTGCTACCCAGACATGGCCTCCTTTAAATGTATGAAAAATAAATCCACTTTTATCCTTATATCCACTTAAGATTACTGGACGATTGGCTTGAATTTCACTTTTTACGGTATTATAATTAAAGTCAGTTGCTGTCGCTGTGACTGAATAGCCGAAAGTATTTTCTAAGGCGTATAGAATATCATTTAGATTAGAAGCAGCACCTGTGCCATCACAATCCGGTTGTGAATCTACAGAATTGGCTACGTCTCTCATTAACTTAGAGATTTCATTAGCTCCTGATGAAACATCTAAATAACTTGAAACTGCATTTGGCATAATACTATAATTATATGAAGCAGGATATTGATGATATCTCATCACCTGGGACATTGCTGTAGCTACACAGCCTGTATACGCTTTTCCATTACAAGAGTAAGGGGTACAAGACATATCAGGCATTAAATTGTTATAGCCGCCAGATTGATTCCAAGTTGTCTGCAAAAGTGGACCTTTTTCAAATCCCGTTGGTTCACATCCTCCTGCCGGAGGGAAAAATCCAGCGACTTTTTCAATAGATGCTCTTTTTACATTAACTGTTGGAACTTCCCCTCCTAAAAGCTTGACATAATTCCCCTTTTTCAAAAGGTTTTCTCCATTCACATTTTCTCTTGTGCATGATTTTAACTCTTCTATCTGAAGTTTATTTTCATATAACCATGCTTCCGTTGCGGCTGGTATAGTATCGGAGGGAAAGTTTGTCTCATCGGAATATGCTAATACCGGATTAGCCCGACGATCTGCAGCCAAAATGATAAATCCCCCCTTCCCGTAATTAAAAACACGCATTAATGGCGTCCCATTTTCCGATAGAATTTCCTTTTTTAAAGTGGCATTGGTATTTCCAATCTTGGATTTAGTAGACGCCTTTTTATTAGCATCTCCTAAAATAAAATAATGCAGAGAATCTGCGACTTTAATACTTTCACCCAATGGTATGTAATACTCGTCCCTGTTTAATGCATCAGCTTCGATTCCTTGATTCTTACATGAGACTAGGAAAAGACCGCCCAAAAATAAAATAAATAGCTTCTTCATTTAGAATGATAAAAGTTAATATTGGCCAAAAGTATTTATATCAGAGATTATCTAGAAAAAATCTCGACGAACTGTATTTTGACCTAGATAAAATGCATTATAAGCAAGATAACCTAACTATTGGATAATTCAAATCCGATTTTACCACCGATGATAAGTGATATAGGGCCGATATAAGATCAAAGAGATTATAACAGCTAAACCAAAAATTCAATGAGATGATACAATATCACCGCATGCAAAAATAAAATTAGAGCCAGTGGTCACATATAACAACAAAGACGTCTTCTCCAGCCCCTTTCCGAGAGATTCTATTTACATGCAAATCACTCCTAAATGAATATTATGCTATTGGATATAAAATTCAATTTATATAAGTTTGGCAATAACAAGTATACTAGATAGCTGATCTTCATGAAATTCATTTTTTTTATCTGTTCATTATTAATGTCACAGGCTGCCTTCGGACAGAAAACAAGCGTTATCAACAATGAGTCAACTGTTTTTACACTTGAAACTCCAAACAGTAAAATTGATTTTTTAGTCATTGATCCAGCTCCAAAAAGCAAAAAGCCTCTATTTTTGTTTTGTCAGGGCTCCTTGCCCATACCACTATACTTTAATTATAAAAAAGAAGGTTTAAGTCTTTTTGGGGGTGGACTAACCAACTTTAACTACCAGGATATAATTAAGTCGTACCATCTCGTCGTTATTTCCATGCCAGAGACCCCTGTTATTGTGGACGAATCGCAGCTTAATGATTCCTATTGGTATTATGGCGACTCTAAAGATAAAAATATCCCTAGTAGAGCTTATCAAGAAGCAGATTATCTATATAATTATGTGAATCGAGCAGTTTCCGTATTAGATTACCTGAGCAAACAACCTTGGGTAGATAATTCGCAATTAACAATATTTGGACATTCCCAAGGTGGACATGTAGCCGCCAAACTAGCCAATAAATATAAAAAAGTCAGCAAACTGGGTTTATCGGGCACAAATTTGTTTGGACGTATAGACCAAGATATACGGCAAGCAAAGCGCGATGTCCAAAATGGAAAAATTACCTGGCAACAAGCCTCTCAAAAAATTGAACAAACCTATGCGTTTTATAAAGATGCCAACACCCCTGAAAAATTAAAAAACAATCCCAATTTGCGCTCCTGGAAGTCATTTTCACAACCTGCTATTGATGAGCTATTGGGATTTGAATACCCAATCTATCTGGTCTTCGGCACAGAAGACATTGTAGCTGAATTAAATGATCTAGTACCACTATATTTTATAAGAAATCACAAAAACAACCTGACGATAAAACGATATTACAATCTGGAGCATAATTATTTTGAAGTTCAGAATGATGGTAGACCCGATTACAAAAAACCGCATTGGGACGACATCATGACTGACTTTCTAACTTGGACATTAGAGCAAAAAACAACAGTGAATAGCAATTAAACAGTAAAATCCATGCATCAATTAAAATTTCGCAACGCCGAACAACAGGATTTACCATACATCGTAGAAATATACAATTCAACAATTGCCTCTCGTATGGTCACAGCAGATACAGAACCTGTATCTGTTGCGAGTAGACAAAAATGGTTTGACGAACACAACGCTTCAAAAAGACCATTATGGATGGTGGAAGATCAAAATAATCAACTCCTTGGATGGGTCAGTTTCCAATCGTTCTATGGTCGTCCGGCTTATGATGCCACAGTAGAAATCAGCATCTATTTGGACGAACAGCAAAGAGGCCGGGGTCTAGGTAAACAGATTCTCCAGCACTGCATGGATAAAGCCCCAGGTTTAGGCGTACATACCCTGTTGGGATTTATCTTCGCGCACAATCTTGCCAGCATCGCGTTGTTTGAAAAAATGGGATTCGAGGAATGGGCTAATTTACCCAATATTGCAACGCTCGATCAGGAAGAGCGAAGCCTAAAGATACTAGGAATAAGAATTAAATAAACTAAGGTTATACTATTAACAGCTATTATTTAAAATAAATGGCTAAATTATAGCTTAAACAATAAAGATTTCATATGAAACGCTTAATCCAATTCGCTCTGCTGGCGATCGCTCAAGTATTCTTCCTTTCCAGCTCTCTGTTGGCCCAAAACCCTGAACGTACAAAAACTGTCCCAATCGCAAGCGATTCGGCGTATACCAAAATCATACAAGCGTTTCAAGATGGCGGGCATTTTATTTCACAACTGGATCGATCCTCTGGATTCGTTCAGACCAGTGCGTACTTTGAAAACAAGAAGCTGCTTAGCAATAAAGAAGGTGAAAAAATAATTACAAATTTTTTGATAACCCCGTTGAAAGGGGGCGGTTCAAAGATTGTCCTCAATATATTTCTAGTAGAACGTCGTAGGGGAGGTAGTTTTGAATCACCAAATTATTATGATCTGGATAAGGGAATTATTCGAGATAATAGAGTTTACCAGCAGATTTGGGACAAAATATTGCCAATTCTATAACATACTAAACTAAAATAAGGCCCTTTGAACTTAGTTCTGCAGGGACAATGGTGTTAAAAAGATTAAATCGAAATCGTCAGTAATGGAATATCCAACCCCGACGCCATCATACGAGTCTTACTTCGATGGGTCAATGAACTCCAAAAACCATACTTATAAGGAATCATAACCAGCAGGTCTGTATTGCTTTCTTTAACTTCGTCACGAATGGCTTTTACCACCTCATTGGAAGTTACATTTTTATAATAATAACTTACAATTCCCATCACATCGTTGATGGTTTCCCGTGTCTCTTTTCCTTTTTCCTCATTCAGCTGCTCAACGGTCTTACGAATATTGAGTACCTCCAGTACTGCCCCAAAATCACTCGCAAAATCCTTCACTTTTTCTAAAATTTCCTTTTGCACACCACGAACGACATCACAAGCAAAAAGAATATGCTGAAGCCCTGTAAATTTTGCGCCGAGCGGAATAGAAAGGATCGGTATTTTTAATTTGCTGATAGCTGCAGTCGTTGTATTACCAAGCATATCCTGATCAAAAGAACGTTTAGCCATACCCATCACTAACAAATCGGCCCCCGTCTCTTCGATACATTTGGTCATCTGATCGTAAAATAGACCTGCAGCAAGATATGGAATAGCCAAAACACCGCTCTCAGCGGTAATAGCATCTGCCTTATGTTGTAGAATCTTACTTTGATGTTCAAATATTTTAAACATAGAATCGGGAGAAAGCCGAGCGTTCATCGCATGAATGGAAGGATTTTGAAGGGAAAATAAAATGAGTTCATACTCTTTTCCAGCAAAGACTTCCATAATAAATTTTAAGGCATGCTCTGCCTCCTCAGCGTAATCTGTAGCAACAATAATCCGTTTCATATAATCCAATTTAATTGAATAAAAAATCCCTTTTTATTATTCTCAAGTTACCGAAAAATAATAAATCTATCAAACGGATTATTGTCGAAACAGCGTCAATTTTCTCCCGACATTTCCTATTTTAAATAGCTTGCCTTAACAAAAGGAGCTTTTTTCAAATAATCGATACTTTGCTGTAGACCAGTGTAAATATCATTACGAGTTTCTTCTAACTCAACAAAGATATATTGTAATCCTGCCGCTTTTGAATTGTTAAAAATAGCATCAAACCCCACCATACCGCTTTGACCAATTTCACGATGATCTTTAATATGTAATGCTTTAAATCTACCCGCATATTTATTGAAATAATCCACAGGACTAACCTCCCCCATTACTGCCCAATATACGTCCATTTCGAAAAATACATGCTCGGGATTTGTATGCTCTATCATATAATCGTACATCACTTTATCTTCCACTTTTTTAAATTCGTGTGAGTGGTTGTGATATCCATATACAATTCCCTGCTGGCGGCATTTAGCACCCACCGCATCCAGATAGCGACATTGTGTTTCCAGATCTTTAAGTGTTTTAGGGACCTCCATCCAAGGCGTAACAATGTATTTCATCCCCGCAGCTTTGTGCGTAGCGATACACTCATCCCACCATTTTAAAGATTCGCTAAAGTCTCCAGACGATAGCTCTTTTTCTGACAAAGTCTTCGTAGCGTGTGATGAAATCACCTTCATTCCCGCCTTTTCCACTTTTGCTTTAAACTCCTGTGGACTCAAATTATATAATTTGCCATCTTTATATCCCGCAGCTTCCACTCCAGTATAGCCTAATGCAGCGATTTTTTGCAGAATCTGGTCGAAATTTGGGTTCTTCCCAATTTCTTCACGTACAGAGTATAACTGTAGACCGATTTCCTTTTTTGCAGCTTTTTGTTGCGCAAATGTTGGAGTAATAGCCAACATCATACATCCAGCTACCAATGTTCCAATAAGATTTCTTCTTTTCATTTAGTGCTCAATTATTTTTTATAGACTTCATTTAACGCACAATCATCTGTAAAAGCAGTGCTCAGAGATTATTTAGGGTGTTGTGTTCAATGTACCTGCAATGTATGTAAATACTGCAAAAAAACACAATGTTTTATCGCCTTTATTTGTTTCAAATGCAAAATAGCCTCTCATAAAGAAGTTATTATCCAATTAAAATTATAAGCCAACCCCAACAATTTATCGCTCAGCACTGTTCTAGTTATGTAAATTAACATTTTTAATTATGGAAAATAAGTATAATACGCCCGAAAATAGCGACCACAAACAGGAGGAGAAACTACCAGAAGTGGCCGTAGAAGAAAAGGATGATTTACCAGCCGGCAAAAACATCAAGCGCACACTTATTATCGCGGTATGCCTATTGATCGTATTTTATATCATATATTATTTTATGAGTGGAAAATAATAAACAACTTCCACTACTATACAACTTCCACAGCTTCGACAGAATTTGACGGATTCCTTGAAACCGAAGCTGGGAAATTGTTTTTTTCATACACGGTAGATACCCAGTTGGCTGGACCAACAATTGGCCATCGTGATTAAATGCTAGACAACTATCTTAAAGCACCACAACGCACCCGCAGGAGACGACGAGGATAAACCGATAGTTTCTTTTATATGATTAGTTTTTCTATCCCCTAGCGATAAGGTAACAATGTACCATACTCGTTAATATGGGGAAGGTGATGTAAGGTCCGTTTATTAATTTAAAGGATTTCTGCTATTACACATTCTTCGATTACGCTAAAATAAATCTCTTTCCCACTTAAAGAAGGCTATTGTAACAAACATAACATTAAAATAAACTAAATACAAATTTTTAATCAAAAAAATAAACGATATTTTGCGCAAATTGTCATTCAATTCGTTATATGACGGACGAAGACAAAGTATTACTTGAAACAATTGGGTTACGCTTTAGAGCAAAACGAAATGATTTATATTACTCATTGCGCGATCTATCCCATATAACGGGCATTTCAACAGGAACACTTAATGGTATTGAAAAGGGTAAAGACCTGACGTTCACAAATTTTTTAACCCTATGCCGCAGTCTCGAAATTCAACCGGCACTCTTTTTTCAGCACGACATTGTATTCAAATCGCCATATTCGCTACCTCCAGAGGCGCGAGAGCGAATCACACTGAGCAAAAAATTAGATAATCTCGTGTATCATTCCGATTTTTTTGACACCGAAAGACGTGTTTCTGATGTATTGATTCAATTGGGAGTTGATAAGAATGAGAGCAACAAGTTTTCTGTTTACTTATCGAACTATTGCGAAGAGGGAGCACTTGTTTACCGACAACATGGAAATTTTAAAACCTACCGTAAAAAGAATTAGAGGAAAGCACTAAACTTCTTTGTTGGAAAGTTCACGAAAACGGTTTGCCCTCCTAAATGTCCCCAAATCATTAAAACGAACTCCATACCGACGTAAGATATCCTGAGCTGCCTTACGACCAATATGCCGTACGTAAAAGGTTTCGTTAACAACAAAATGATGAATGCTGTGGGTCCAGCCGAAAAAGAAACAGAACAATTGCATCGGAAACGTCCACCAAACTGTCAGTACCTGTGTCTGCTCCATGACATTGCCTGCCTCAACATCACCAAAGTAATGCATATTTGATGTAATAAAATGTAAACAAAATTGACGTAATAAGTTTGGTAAAAGAATAACATAAACTAACCCATGAAAACTTATTAACATGTTATCAACATACTGTGGAAAACTCAAATCTAACCTGAACAATGCATTCAACCAGACCATTAGCAGATCTGCGAAATAGAAATATAAAACCACATGTGCAAAAATCGTTACGGGAACAATGCTCAAAAACATAATTCTTTTTAGTTTTGAACAAGTCTCCAATTTTAGATTTCCATTTTTTACTTCCTCATCCATATCGCTAAACATCCGATGAAGGCGAAAGAGTCCTCCCAATACAACATCAGGTGTTGTCAACAGACGTTTAATTGACCAACGTTCACCATTTGTCACACTACGCTCTTCAACATCGTGCAACGTACCAGAAAATTTATGGTGATGATGGTGCAAGGTTCTGCGAATCCAAGGATTGACAGTCAGTGGCCTTAAAATCCAAACACTAAAAAGCATAAAATGATGAATACCTCTTTGTTTTTTAAAATATAGCCAGTGGATTAGATCATGCTCTATCTCGTGTAATACGCCCATAAAAAATGCATTGCTAACAATCATTAACCAAGTCGGTACAACTGCGCGGTACCAACCCATCGATACAAGCAGAATCGCTAGGATTGCGATAGCAAATATGAGCAGCCCAATGCTGTTCTGACGTTTTAATATGGGGTATATTCCTTTAAGCTCCTGATAAGACTGATTTATTTCTCTCCTGATCTGGCTCGACTTTTCCTGATGTGTCAATTCGATGTGATTTTTTTGGTAAAAATAGGGATTTTTTTGTGTAATTCTCCTATACTAAGCTTTATGAATGCTTCCACAAAAGATTTCCGCAAAGAATATTTCCACACGCTGTAACATAATGAGCTGATCGGCTACTAATAAATTAAATCAACATATAAGCATACACAGTCATGGAAAAGAAATCAATTTATAACTGGAAAAATAATTTATTCGGAACAAAGTCTACCCTCTATTGTAATGATGCTGTGATCGGTAGCCTCGAATCTATTGATTGGAATCTAGATGCGCATGTTTCTATCCATAAAGACAAGTATCGCTTCATAAATAAAGGGCTTTTTAATCCATACACAGAGATTCGAAATCAAAACAATGAGCTGATCGGTGATATTGAATACAATTCTTGGAAGAGTAAAGCTACCATTAGCCTGATCAATAAAAAATACACATGGAGCCCTAAAAATAGGTGGATGACCACATGGCAAATTGAAGATGAGCTAGGAAAAGTTGTAGAAATCAAGCCCTCTTCGCTATCTAATGGCGGCAAAATAGAAAGCTGCGAAAACAGCGAATTGATCTTATCTATAAGTTTATATCTACAAAAGCGTACTACAGTGATGTTTTCTATGGTCGCCTTAATTCCACTATTGACCTTAATACTTATTTAACGTAGCAGCCAACTTCTAATACATATCAATTCAAGCAGATCTTTCATCGGGTCTGCTTTTTTTGTGCAATCTAAGCATTATAAACTATATCACTTAATTACAATAAGATAACACCATTTTAATACTGAATTTATGTAAACACCTTACGTTCGTATTAACGATGTAATTTACAATCAATGGTTTCAACAGCTACATCAATTTCGGACATGAAGCCAATCGTCTTTATATCTAGTAGGCATTTGGTTACCCCCTCAGCAATCCTCAACACATATCCATGTACAAGCCCTACCACTTTCTCTATTCAGTTCGGCAAGCGCATACCTTGCCGAACATTCTAGTATTCATCAGACCAGAACGCTTCTAAAGTACTTAACTACTGAAAGGATCTGTCTTTTTCTCCGTTTTTACAATTTTAATCAGATGCTCCAGCGCATTTTTCAGACGCTTGGCATCATCTTCTGTTTGGATAGCCCACAAAATTTCATCCGTGCTTGGCGACGACTTGAATCGAATTTGATAACCTGATTTTACCCTGGCAATGACAAGTACATCTGATTTCGCAATATCACTTCGAAAATGCTGGCCACTGGAAAGAAAGACTGTCAGCACTTTCCCATCTACCGTCACCGTATCAATTTTTGTATCCTTATAATGATAAGCAACTTTATACAGCTTGTTAATATAGGCCATCGTTTGCTGTTTATTCAAACCCGCATTTTGGGCTATTGTAGGCATTACAATACTAATCGCCAAAAGAAAGCACAAGAAGAAATTTTTCATTTATCTATTATTTTTTATTCTCGTATTTGCCTCACCATCGACAGCCGGGCCGATTCCTTTACAAATTACCTCTATTCACCAAAACAATCCACCCCATTCATCACCCGAGGAGAATAGCATGTAGCACCAATCGCAGGCGCAAAATACGTTCCTTTTATTTATGGCTTAAAAATATAGATTTTATTCACTTTTTTGCCTATGATCCTCAAAACTAAACAATTTTCAGCAGCAGACTTTCGGTTGTCGCTGCTGAAAATACTTTTGAATAAGCTTATCCTATTTATTCCTTCGATCTCGATAAGTCCCGCGCATTTTCAGCCATATGGATAAATTCAGCACGATAACCTTCCTCATCTGTTCCTTTGGAAGCTTTTGCACGCACGATCAGCTGGTCAAAATCGGCCTTTTGCTTAAAATCAGAATCACGAAGTAGTAAACCAAGTTCCGCTACCGCAGTTGCAAAACGTAAATCTTCACTCACATTGTTCAACTCCGTTACCGCAGTTCCTACCACCTTTTGCTGCAACTTACTTTTCTCCCCTTCAGGCTCCTTATACCGAAATTTAACTGTTGCCAGTTCAGCATTTCTCCTTCCAGTTGCCGGATTTGCATGCTGCTGATATTTTAATGGATCTACCGTTCCGACCATTCCCGACTCAACACCGACAGGTACAATTTCATACAAGGCTGTCACCATGTGGCCTACGCCCATATCGCCGCCCATCTTTTGATCATTATTGAAATCCTCGGCCTCCAGCATACGATTTTCGTACCCTACTAAGCGATAGGCTTGCACGTACCTTGGATTGAATTCGACCTGAATCTTTACATCTTTAGCAACAGTAAACAACGTTCCGCCAAATTCAGTCACCATCGCCTTTCGTGCTTCCGAAATATTATCGATATAAGCGTAATTTCCATGACCTTTGTCCGCAAGGATTTCCATCTTACCATCCTTAAGATTCCCCATGCCATAACCGAGTACCGTAAGGAAAATGCCCGATTTACTTTCTTTCGCAATCAATTCTTCCATCGATTCGTCACTGTGCTCTCCAACATTGAAATCACCGTCACTGGCCAAAATAATCCGGTTGTTTCCACCTTTGATAAATTGTTGCTTGGCAATTTCGTAAGCCTTCTTAATTCCCGCTGCACCAGCGGTACTTCCGCCTGCTTCCAGCTCTTCAATAGCTGATTTTATTTTCATCTTTTCGTCTCCAGGCGTACTTTCCAATTTTACCCCTGCCGATCCGGCATAAGTCACAATAGCCACATGGTCTATGTCACGAAGCTGATCAACCAACATCTTCAACGAAGCTTTTACTAAAGGCAGACGGCCCGGCCCCATCATCGATCCAGAAACATCAATCAAAAACACCAGATTGGAAGCTTTAAGCTTTGCCGTAGGCATATCTTTCGCTTTTAACGTTACACGCATAAGTTGATGCGCAGTATTCCAGGGTGCCTTCGTCAATTCAGTGACAATATTTACAGGCTCACCATTATTAGGACCAGATACCTCATACTGAAAATAATTGATCATCTCTTCAACGCGTACCGCATCTTTTTCAGGCAAACTTCCCGAATTGATAAAACGACGTACATTACTATAAGAGGCGGCATCAACATCCGCCGCAAACGTTGATAAAGGTTCTTTAAGCGGATTGATAAACTTATTTTCCTTTACCTTCCGATAAGATTCCTGGTTTTGATTAGGCATGTATGCCGTCCCTCTGATATACAAACTTGACACTTGTCCCGACAAAGCTGAATTAACATGCATCATCGGTGCCGTCTGGCGCTTCACTTTGCGCTCATATCCGGTCACCACAACTTCATCCAGTGTATTGTTTTGCTGAACCAACGCCACATCAACCTTTGACCGATGGTTGACCGCGATCCGTTGCTCGAGATATCCGATATAACTAAAAATCAAGGTATTTTTAGCATCCTGGACCTGGATGCGATAATTTCCTTTATCATCCGTCAGACGCTGCTCTTTGGTTACGGCATTGCTTACCTGCACCCCAGCAAGAGCAATTCCTGTATATGCATCGACCACCTTACCGCTGACTTCATATCCCTGCTTGGCGTATCCACCGAAGGATAGCAACAAGCCTATCACAAAAAGTATTGTTCTCATAGCATTCATTTTTTTGCCAAGGGATGCACGAAATATTAAATTTCCATAAACCAGAAAAAAAAAATACTTTTAGACTATATAATGTCCGCATTCAAGTCGTCAAAAATAGATACACCACAAGACCACGAGCTCTTGTTGCGCTATCAGGAGTCTATGGATCTCCAGGTATTAGGCGATCTATACCAGCGACATACCGAAATGGTATATTATGTTTGCTTAAGGTATCTCCAAGATTCCGAATTGAGTAAAGATGCGGTCATGAATATCTTTGAGGAATTAATATATAAAGTCAACAAGCAGGAAATCAAAGATTTTCCAAGATGGCTCTATGTATTAAGCAAAAATCATTGTCTGATGTATTTGAGGTCTCAAAAAAACAAATCTCAAGTTTCTTTGGATGAATTTGTGAAATTTCCGGGAGACCTGCATCAGTATGAACAATATGATGAAAAAGAAGAGCAGTTAACGGCCATGGAAGGCTGTCTGGACAAATTGCCAGAAAAACAGCAACAGTCGGTCAGACTTTTCTTTTTAGAGGAAAAATGTTACAAAGAGATCAGTGAATCTACCGGTTATAGCTTGAACGAAGTAAAGAGTTATATCCAAAATGGGAAACGGAATTTAAAAAATTGCATGGAGGCTTGGAATGAGCAACAGTAATTACGACATAGCATACTTAAAGAAATACGTCAACGGTGAACTATCTCCTACGGAGATGTACGCGCTTGAGCGTGAGGCACAGCGTGACCCCATGTTGGCGGATATGCTGATGGGTATAGAGATGGATCAAAATAAAACCGTAATTGCAGCAATCAATCAGCAGATTAGCCAACGTGCAAAAAGGGATAAGGTTGCTAAAATTAAAATATTGGACTGGAAAAGACTAGCCATCGCCGCCTCTACAGTAATCGTTTTGGGAATAGGTCTTGTACTTTTCTGGCAGCAGGAAAAAAATAGATCTGAGACAAAACGTACTGCTGACGTAAACGTTACTCAGGATAAGCCAGAAACAACGGTTATGGGAGAGGATTCTACCACGGCCACGGATGATATCAAGTCAAATATCGAACCGCAAGATCGTTCGCCACAATTGGCAGATAACAACAGCCCCCGTTTTCGTGAACAACATCCACAAGAGGAGGTCACGATTTTATCGCGCGAACCCTCCCTACGTGTAAAATCACTGGAAGAAATGGAAGGACGTCTTAATAGTGATCGCCCTGTATTTGGATTAAGACCTCAAGACAGTGCGACCGTGATTAGCTATACACCGATGGCAAAGAAAAAAGAGGCCTCTCAAACGATGATGATGCGAGGAAACTCAAGTTTAAACAGTACACTTACTGGCAAAGCTGCGGGGATTTCGTCAGTACAACAAGGCGGTATACCCCTTCAACTCACCGTTCGCGACAAAGAAACGGGCTTACCTCTTTCTGGGGTCACCATCATTCAACCCAATAGTAAATTGGCAACCAACACTGACGCGCAGGGACAGGCGACCATCCAACCAAGCTCGGTGGATTCACTCGTCGACATCGTGGCCCTAGGTTACAATACCGTCGCAGTGAATATGCGCCGCAGTAAAAATACCACAATCAGATTGCAGCCCTCCAACAATTCGCTGGATGAAGTTGTCGTCACCACGATGTCTTCACGCAAATCAAAAAGTGCTGAACCTGTATGGGGCTGGAGATCATTCAACAATTATATCAAGAAAAAAACAGCCAAAAGCCGTTATGAAGGCACCGTACGCATAAGCTTCTATATTGATAAGGGTGGATTTCCAACGAATATCAGTATTCTCCAAAGTGCAAACGAGTACCTTGATGCCAAAGCCAAGGAAATTATACTCTCAGGTCCCAAATGGAATGGAGAAGATTACCGATATGTTACATTAACCTTCGAATTCACGCTGTAAATACGTAGAACTTATTTCCTAAATACAAAAACAGTCTAAACTGATCAATGCATTAATTTTTACACCAAATTAATTAACAAAGTGATTTTGATTTAAAATTATTTCCTACTTTAGCGCTATAATTATTAACCATACAGTCATTTTTTATGAAAAGTTTTTTAACTGGCCTGCTCGTGCTTAGCTGTTTATACGTACAAGCACAAGATTTTTCATTCGGTAAAATAAAAAAGGAAGATTTTGCCATTACTATGGACAAAATAGATACGGCCGCAAATGCCTTTGTCTTACGTGAATATGGCTCTGCAGAAGTCAACTACAACAAGAATAAGGGTCTTGTTGTTGAGTTTTTCAAACATGTACGCATTAAAATCTTAAACAAGGAAGCCTATAATTATGCAAACTTCAGCATTCCATTATACAAAAGTGGAAATGAACGGGAAGTTCTTATGGACATTAAGGGATCATCCTATCATCTTGTTGGTGACAAAATTGTAGAAACAGAGATGACCAAAGCAAATATATTTTACGAAAACTCCTCAGAAAACTATGCAATAACGAAAGCAGCTATTCCACAGGTTCAAGAAGGTACAATTATTGAATACCGCTATCGTACGGAGTCTCCATTCATCTTTAACCTAAATTCTTGGGAATTTCAGGAAGATCTTCCGAAACTTTATAGTCAATACGTTACTCGCATTCCCGAAATCTGTCATTACAAAGCCAATCTAAAAGGCGGGCTGGCCGTCAGTAACAGAAAAGTAGAAAATTACAATACAGGTCTATATTCTGAAGTTGGGGAAATCTTAGGAAGTAAAACCATCTATACCATGGAAAATATTCCAGCTTTCCATGCCGAAGATTATATGACTTCTTCCAAAAACTTTAGATCAATTATTTTCTTCGAACTCGGCAGATACAGTGTTCCAATGGGAACAACAAAAGACTTCTCGCTCACTTGGGAAAATGTCAGAGATAAACTGGTACAAAGTGAAAGCTTTGGTGGGCAGGCAAAGCGAAAAGGTGCATTGAAAGATTTTATCGACCCTATATTACAAAATGCACAAGATGACCTAGAAAAAGCGGCACGATTGTATTCCTATTTTCAAAAACAAATAAAATGGAACAATCAACATTCAATTTATGCAAAAAACATTAAAGAAGCCATTGAAAAGAGAACAGGCAATAGTGCGGATATCAACCTCGGACTTGTCAATGCTTTACGATACGCGAAACTAGAGGCCAATCCTGTGATCTTATCTACACGCGACAATGGATATGCCGGACTTTATGCCCCCGCAATATCAGAGTTCAACCATGTGATTGCACAAGTAAAAATAGGTGAAAATTACTACCTGCTGGATGCCACCTCTCCATATGAAATGTTTGGAAATATTCCGATGAAATGTGTCAACTACCAGGGAAGATCGATTCCCCTTGAAGGTGAATCCGACTGGGTAAAACTCGATGCAAACCTTCCTTCCACCTACAGCAACTTTTTCTACGGCGAACTATCTGAAAATGGTGAACTAACAGGAAAATGGATAACATCACGGAATGGTTATGGTGCGTCCAAAATGCGAGAGCGTCTTCAAGGAAGCAATTCTGAAGAAGAATTCTATGAAAAAATAGACGAAGAAAACAATCGCATCAAAATCAACAGTTTTAAAGTATCTAATCGGGAGTCACTTGATAAACCATTAACTGAGGAGTTTGAAATTGAGATTAAAAATTTTGCAACCTTGCAAAATGATCAACTTCTATTCAATCCTTATATTGATACCAAAATGTCTAAAAATCCTTTCAATCTAACAGAGAGAAATTACCCAATTGACTTTGGTTCTTTAATCCAAGAAGAAAGTTATATGGAAATAAAACTGCCAAAAGGGTATTCCTACTCCATAGCAGATAAGTTAAAAAACATCAGTATGGCTCTTCCAGAACGCGCCGCAAGATATATCTTCAAAATCAACAATGCGGCCCCCGATGTTTTAGTGATCGAATCTGCTACCCAATTAAACAAACCTTTGTTTATGCCTGAAGAATACTTTGATTTAAAAGAGTTTTTCAGCAGAATTATCCAGGCAGAAAAATTGGATATCGTGCTCAAAAAAATATAATAAACCTTAACAAAAACTTCATTTTATATTGATGATAAGCTTAAATAAGCGTGATAAATTTGAATATCAAAATAAAATAAAATGATTAAAGATTCAGATTTATTCGAACTAGAACGTACCTTCCTTGGAGAAGGCTTCGAATTGGATGGTGATGATATTATCACCGATGAAGACTAGGTCTTCACTTTTTAAGCAAGTATTATTCCCCTTATATAATCTCAAAGCCCAGACATTCTTTGCTGGGCTTTTTCTTTACATCCTCAAAATGACTGCCGAGTAAGCAAACGCGAATTTCGTGCTTATCCAGACTGGAGTATACCAGCTAAAAGGCCATCAAAAGTAAACATTGGCTGCACACATTTTTTGTAAATTTCATGAGTTAGTGTCCATCAAGTCTCCATAGGCCGACCTTAACAAATAAATTGCATCCGACATACGCTGCTCATCTAAATGAGCAAAACCCAATCGCAATGCAGTAACCATCCTATTTTGATATAGACAATTGCTTGGGATTAATAATCCCCTGCCTCGTGCCTTTTCCTGTAAAACAGTCAACGAAAAAACAGATTTGAACTGTACCCAAAAAGCCAGTCCAGCCTCCGGAACTGTGAAAGTAACTTCATCTTCAAAATAACGCCGCAACAACACTCCAAACAACTCTTTGCGCTCTGCAATAACTTTCTGAAATTTACGCTGATAACGAAAGATATCACCCTGATGGATAATTTCACCCAATGTTTTCTCAATCATAAAATTCGGCTTCCCGAAGATATTCTGATATTTTTTACCTTCATCTAGCAGATCCTGAGGCGCGATCAAAAAATTCATTTGGAAACCTGGGGCAAAGAAACTTCCGAAAGCACCGGTATAAATCACCCGGTTGCCTGCATTTTTCCGAAAAAGCGATTCCCCTTTTGTTTTAAAAAAGGATGACTCGAAATCTACATCATCCTCAATAATGATAAAATCGTACTGCTCGGCCAGTTGTAACAATTGAATTTTCCGTTTTTCGGAAAGGTTAACCGTCGTTGGATACTGACATCTGGAGTTGAGATAAACACATCTGATCTCGCCGGGCTTAAATTGATCGCCGATCCTATCTATAATCATACCATCCGCATCTACCGGAACGGTTTTCAGTTTGGCTCCTGCTTGACTAAGTATCATATTGGGAAGAAAATAACTTAAATTCTCCACCAGCACAACGTCGTCACGCCGAATTAATAATCGGGATAAAATGGAAAAGATTTGCTCACGGCTGGCAATTGGCAACAAGAAGTTCCGGGAAAGATGAAATCCCCTAGTCAAGTTCAAATAATAACTTAACTGATCCCTAAAAAACAAATTCCCCTCCGTAGTGGTTGGAAAGTCATCACTTTTCTTTTTGCGTTTAACCATTGATGCGTAAAAACGTACCAGTTCCTCAGCACTAATAATACTGTAATCTGGTGTGCCATCCGTAAAATAATACTTCTCTGAAGCTTCTAACTTAGGCATATCTAATATCAGCTCCCTTCGGAAAGAATAAGGTGCAAAACTAGGTGGCTGCCTAAAGGCACCAATGGTCGATATCGAAGCGTCGATACGTTCGGGATTTTTCACAAAAGTACCTCGATTGGGTACAATGTCCACCCAGCCCTGCTCCTGCAATTCAGCAAATGCGGCTACGATAGTTTTTCGGTGCACTTTCAATTCATCTGCAATCTTTCGGCTCCCAGGCAACAAATCTCCATCCTCTAAAAGATTCCGTTTAACTGCATTGATAAACTGATACACGATCTGTAGATAGACAGCGTCATCCTTGCGACGGTCAATCTTAATAATAGAATGAAAAGCTATACCAACCGGACTACTCATTATGTTTATTTCGGACGATCAAAGTTAAAATTTAATCTATAATCTTTGTAACCATGATAAAAAAACATCTTTAAATAGGATGTCGCAACATGATTAAAGGAATTAGACCCGATTTTATAACAAAACTTATGGATAACATGGAATCAAAACGAAAATGGACGCAAGAAGAAGTTGTCGCACTATACAACAAACCGTTGATGGAGCTTCTATATGAAGCTGCAACAACACATAGAAAATATCATGACCCCAATAAAGTGCAGGTATCCACATTGATTTCAATAAAAACAGGTGGATGTCCCGAAGACTGCGCTTACTGTCCCCAAGCCGCACGTTACCATACACATGTTAAGGCAGAGAGCTTGATGAGCGTTGATCAGGTCAAACAGCAAGCCTTGGCTGCCAAGGCTCGTGGTAGTTCACGGATCTGCATGGGAGCCGCCTGGCGCAATGTGAAGGATGGTCATGAGTTTGACCGTGTACTTGATATGGTTCGTACCCTAAACAAACTTGACATGGAAGTCTGTTGTACGCTCGGAATGTTGACCGAAAACCAGGCACAACGTTTGTCTGAAGCTGGATTGTATGCCTACAACCACAATCTCGATTCTTCTGCCGATTACTATCAAGAAATTATCTCGACCAGAAGTTACGATGATCGCTTAAAAACGATCGAAAATGTCCGCAAAACAAATATCACAGTCTGTAGTGGCGGCATCATTGGAATGGGCGAAACTATTGCAGATCGTGCCAAAATGTTGATTACGCTGGCTTCACTCATTCCGCAGCCCGAATCGGTGCCGGTCAATGCATTAGTGCCTGTAATGGGTACACCAATGGAGACAATGGAAACCGCATCCATCTGGGAAATGGTACGCATGGTTGCTACGGCGCGGATTTTACTGCCCAAAACCCAAGTCCGCCTATCGGCAGGGCGCACCTATATGAGTAAGGAGGGACAAGCTTTGTGCTTTTTCGCAGGAGCCAATTCGATTTTCTCGGGCGATAAACTACTCACCACACCCAATCCCGAAGGAAACGAAGACCTCGACCTATTTAAAGCATTAGGTCTGGTTACACAGCAGCCGTTTGAGAAAAAAAATCAGCCCGAAACCATCGCAAAAGAAATGGCAATTTATCACGATCTTGGAGAAAGACCCAAATGGTCAAGACCCAAACATACAGTTCTCCGCAACATCGCTAAGCAGCAGAAGAAAGAATAATTTATGCTAATAAGGGATCAGTTGTACTTTCTGTCCCTGTTTCCAAGCGCCCGGCGAGCTGAATAATTGGATTATTGTTTCCATTAAGCTTTATTGCAATATCATACCAATTACCTTGTTTTTCAATATCCAGGATCAATATAACTTCCTCGGCCGGGGCGATTTCTTTTGTTGTGGCATATTTTTTATAGTTGAGGGTTTCAACAGCTATGGTTACGCGCTGGCCACTATTGTTCTTTAGTTTCAGCTGTAATTTTCCTGTAGCTGCCTGAGTCAGGGCCTTAAGCTCCGGAGATACCGCGGCTTGTATTGCTGCTGTCCCCTTCTCCCCGGAAAATTTACGATAAAAACCATTTGGTCCATGTAGTTCGAAAGCATAACGATCTCCTTCAAACTTTGCTAGGTCCCATTGGTATTCCAAACGATCACCGGCCTTCACCGCAAAATTCCAGTTACGATAGGTTTCGCTTTGTCCTTGGTCATCACGATAGGCCAGCGGGCTATACACATTGAAAGCCGTGCCGGCAGTTCTTTTTCCAAAAAGCTTGGTATCTACAGTCATTGCCAGATGAAACTGTACTTCCCGCACATAGCCCACCGCATCGTGTGCATAAGGTAACTGCAGTGATCTTCGAATCCCCCGCTCCTGTACTCGGTCAAATGCTGGAATCCAGCCCCTTCTCTTCGCAAGTTCAGGATCATTGACTTCTACAAAAGCTCGCGGATTATCCTTAAATTGTGCCTTATAGATCGTTTCAATGTGTTGATTGCGGTCTAGGAAAGTGATCTGTTCTTTTTGCTCTGTAAAAGGTGTAAAGACAGCAGTCAAATTACCACAGATCGTTCGACGCCATGCACTGATATTTTTCAAATATATATTCTTGTTCAACTTTTTATTAAAGAAGTATTCCAAAAACTGCAAGGTAGAGGTATGATCAAATACCTGAGAACACACCTTACCACCCCTCGACCAAGGCGAAACAATATACATGGGCACACGAAAACCTAAGCCCACAGCTCCTTCACGCGCTTGCTTTTTAGGAATCCCTTGCTTAAGCTCATTTTCTAAACGGACCATTTCCACCTCCGTATCAATACCAGCAGAGCATGCCCCAGTGTCTTTTTTAGTCAAATCAGGAACAACAAATGGCTTTACATGATCATAATAACCATCGTTTTCATCATAAGTAATGATAAAAATTGTTTTTTTCCAGATTTCAGGTTTTTTCGTTAAAATTTCCAAAACTTCTGATACATACCAAGCTCCGTACCAGGGGGCACTCGGATGATCCGAAAAATTCTGCGGACCAGCCAGCCAGGATACGGCTGGCAATCTACCGGTATCAACATCCTTCCTGAATTGATAAAGAACATCCCCTTTAGGAACTTCCAGCGTACCCTTTTTTCCTTTCCACTTCAAATGCAAGGTATCAAGCGACCTGTAATTAGTGTCGCCCTTGTTTACCGTAAAAGCTCTTTCATTCAATGATTTAGAAAAATCACTTAACGTTTTATAATTGTCCGGATTATATGCTTTGAGTTCCTTCTCGGCTCGCTCCAATACCTCGCTTTTTTTACGGATATCAGCACGGATTTTTTCGGCTTGTTCCTCAGAGCCAGCAGACTTTTCTTCCAAGTTCGAAATCTGCACCGGTAAATCCCGTACCTGTTTTTCCAGATTTCTGATATAGTTTTCTTTAAATTTAACGTGATAAGCCTGAAAGAACTCTAGTAAATTACATCCAAAATTTGACAACCATGCCCTTTCTTTCCCTGCAAATCCTCCGCCGCAACTTGTCTCATTTTGATAAAAACGCCAGGCAACTCCATTCTTTTCAAGCAATTCCGGAAAAGTTTCCCAGGTCATTTTAGCGTATGCAAAATCGTCGTTCCTAATATTTGCCTTTTGCAAGCCCTCTTTCATTTCTGTAATCTTCCCTGTCCAAAAAAAGGAACGGTTCGGCGTGGTGCTCGTCATCCCTGAACAGAAGTTCTGATCACACACTGTAAATGCATCCGCCAATGCGTAATGAAAAGGTAGATCCTCACGAGTAAAATACCCCAATGTTAAGGGCATACCTGCATATTCCTTATTACCCGACTGCTTGGACAACAGCCACTGATCGTAGCGTCCATGGTTAAAGGCATCCACTTGGCTTGCCCTACTGTGCGGAAGAGAACCCATCCACGTCACTTTACTCTCTGTTAGATTTAACCGAAAGGGTGCATAAATCTTTCCCTTTTTATCCGTTTGATACCATACGGGCAAATCGTTTGGTAAGCGGATTGACCGTGGATCATTGAAACCACGCACTCCTGAAAGGCTACCCAAAGTATGATCAAAAGATCGGTTTTCCTGCATTAGGATAACAATATGCTCGGCATCCAAGAAATTACTTCCTGGAACAGGATCTATTGCAAAGGCTTTCTGTATCGATGTTGGCATAAAGCCGGCAATTCCTGCTGCTCCTGAAAATAATAGGGTTTTCCTTAGGAACTCTCTTCTGCTTTCCATAACGCTTATTAATAATTTCGATTTGAATCTACTTAGATTTCTTTTGCTTTCATATCTCTTCGTGTAAATGTTACGTTACTAAATTAATTCCATTGAAAATATCTCCTTTATGGGATGTCAAAAATTTGTTTAATTTTACGAAAGACAACAGCTATACGTATGGTAGATATTTTGCTACTCGAAGACGACAAAGTGCTTTCTAAGGAAATCCGATCGTTCTTGTTAAACCAGGGCTTTTCTTGTGATCAAGCCTTCGACGGGATTGAGTTTCTGGCCAAAACGCACCAAAAGAAATATGATTTTTATTTACTGGACATTAATGTCCCTAAAATAAACGGATTGGAAATTTGTCAAAAGATAAGAAGTCATGATGCCCTTATACCTATTATCATCCTTTCGGCCTACGATGATATAGACGATAAAAAAGAGGCTTTTCTGCGGGCTGCCGATGACTATCTCGTAAAGCCTTTCATTTTAGATGAGTTAGTGATGCGCATCCATTCCTTATTGCGCAGACAACAGTACAGCGAAAACGACGATTCAAAGACCTTAATAATAGATGATCTGATTATTTATCCGGCGGATGCGCGTGTACTGCGGGCCAACGAAGAGATTAATCTTACTCAAAAGGAATTTCAGTTGCTGCTTATTTTAGCACAGGCAAAGGGGCGTACATTATCCAAACAGCATATTTCGGAGGAAGTCTGGCAAAATCAGTTTCAAACTACGCAGAATACAATCGAAGTTTACATCAACTTTTTACGCAAGAAAATCGATAAGAACTTTGAGAATAAACTGATTCATACGAGACCCGGATTTGGGTATTACTTATCCGCCAACAAATGAATTTAAAGAAGAAAATTGCCATTAGTTTCAGCGTCGCATTCTCCATTCTTTTCGGCATTGCGATGTTGATCATCTATTACGCAAGTTTCGACTTTCGCAAAGATCAATTCCGCCAGCGACTTATTGATAAACTGGATAATATATCGCACTATATTGCCAGCAATCCCTATTTCAACAGACAGTCCTATAAAAACTATTTCCAAGATGATGAAGACGGTCTCTTTTATGAAGACGTAGTTATTCTTGACAAAAACAAACAACTGGTATTCAGCACGATAAAAGATCAGACTATCACCTGGAATACATCGATTATCAACCGGCTTAACCAGGAAAAACAGATTTTCTACAACCAGGACCAATATGAAACACTAGCCAAATATTACCTCATCAATGGCACTCCGTATTATATTATTGTAAAAGCCAAGGACTATTCTGGAAATGAAAAAATGGACCATCTAGCCCTTGTACTATCCATATTGTTTGTATTGAGCGCTGTATTGGTTTGGATATTCAGCTATAATCTGATTCAACGCCTACTGATTCCACTTGATAAATTAAAAGACAATATCACACAGATTAATGCCAGCAAACTGACCAGCCCAGTCCAATATAATGGGCATACCGACGAGATTGCAGTGCTAACGCGGGCATTTAACACCATGCTATTGCGGCTTTCTACTGCTTTTGAATCCCAGAAAGAGTTCAATTCCAGCGCATCTCACGAGTTGAGAACGCCCCTTGCCCGCATGTCCTTTCAGCTTGAAAACCTGTACCATCAGAATCAGCTGAATGAAGAAGTAAGGCAGGTATTACGTAATATATCCAAGGAAACCTTGCATCTTTCGGAGGTGACGGATTCGCTGATGCTACTTTCAAAATTCGACTCCGAGAATTTGAAAATGGCTTATAAGGAAGAGCGAATCGATGAAATTATCTTTATGGCCTATGAAAAAGTAGTTAAGGTATTTCCCGACCTACAGCTGGATTTTTCAATTGGCGGCATCGAAGATCCCAAACTCTGTGTTTTCTGTTCCTTACAATTGATTGAAATTGTTTTTGTAAACTTATTTAAAAATGCCGCGCTCTACTCCGATACCAGAGAGGTAAAAGTAATGATTTTGGAATCAGTCTCGGAACTCAAGGTGCTCGTTAGTAATACTGGCCCCGCCCTAAGTACTATCGACCAAAAACGAATTTTTGATGCATTCAGCCGCGGTGAAAATGCAAGTGAAACAACTGGATCAGGATTGGGACTTCGTATTGTGCAACGTATTATGAAGTCGCATCAGGCAACAATAGAATATCAAGCAAATCCAAAACAATCTACACATACTTTTGTATTACTATTTAAATTGTTTCACAAACAGAAATAATTGTCGCAAAAATAGCTTCAAATTACAGCCAAGCGATTAAGCAAGAACCAAATATATCTGTTAAACCCATTTATTAGGGATTTATTACACCTATTCACTAGGGATCTATCTATTGGAATAACATGCTTTTTTAAGCTTTTTTTAAGCATTTATTAAGGGGTCTTTAATACTTGACCAGTTATTTTGTTACATAAGTTTTGAAACACATGACAAAAAGACCTTTCCTATTTTTATTACTTTTAAATAGTATGGCTTTTGCGCAGCAAAGACCACCGCAAAAAGATTATGTGCGTATTGATGAAAGTACAATTATAAAAAAGCAAGGCGATATCGCCGGACAGCAGATGACGCTTCGAGAATGCGAAGCAGCATTTGTAAAGAGTAATCTCTCTCTACTCGCCCAACAATATGACATCAATCAGGCCGAGGCAGACGTCATACAAGCTAGAATATGGGATCTGCCACAGCTGGAAATGAATGTTAACGCCTATGATCCGCAGAACAAAAAGGTATTCCATGTCGGTCCTTCTAAAGAAGCGAGTATATCCCAATTGATCTATCTTGGTGGAAAAAAGAAAAATCAAGTAGAATTCGCCAAATCAAATGTCGAACTTGCCAAGCTACAATTCAGTCAATTGCTGGCAAGTCTTCGCGCGCAGTTACGTACAACTTTCTATTCCCTTTACTTTGAACAGCATAAATTGGCGGATATCAAAATTCAGCTTGACTACCTAAATAATCTACTGACTGCATACAAAGAACAAGGCAAGAAAGGAAACGTATCATTAAAAGATCAAGTTCGCCTTCAAACGATGGCTATCGATCTCAATAATGAAAAAACAAATGCGATTAACAATAGCATTAGCTTACAACAACAAATCCGTGTACTCATCTCCAGCCAGGAAGACGTACTACCGAAATTAACAGATCAAGAAGCAGATCAGGAACTTGCCATAAAACCAACAATGCCTTTGGACAAAATCTACCAATTGGCCCTGGAAAACAATGCTGATTATCAATTTGCATTAAAAACCTCGGAAAGCGCACAGTTATTTACAACATGGCAACAATCGTTAAATACGCCTGATATCAATCTTGGTCTTGCCTATAGTCAAAACTCAGGTGCTTTTCGCAATGAAATCAACTTAACGGCAGCAATTCCACTCCCGCTATGGAAACAAAATAAAGGAAATGTTATCAAAGCAAAATACGCCGAAGAAGAAGCAAAGAAAAATATTGAAGTCCAACGGCAGCAGCTCGAATCACAGATACGTTCCAATTACCTGTCCTGGGAAAACCAATACAATCAGTATTTTACCATTACACCTGACGACCTCCACGACATCGCAGTCGTCTATGATGGCGTATTCAACAATTTCAGAAAAGGTAACATTTCTCTCGTGGAATTCACTGATTTTATGGATAGTTACCGCATATCCATGCTCAAGCTATATGATATGAAAAAGGAAATTATTCTCAATGCCGAACAATTAAACTACCTGGCGCAAACTTCTATATTCAATTCAACTCATGTCCAATAAACAACTTCTCATAGCCACAGTGGCAGTAGTGCTACTCTACTCTTGCAAAAATCATAAAGAAACGGATAATACCGCGGTCGGCAAAGGTTTCGAAATGAGTGAGACGATGCTAAAATCGACCAGTTTTGCAACGGTTAAAAAAGAAAATGTGAGCGAAGAACTCAATTTCTTTGGTAAAATATCTGCTGATCAGAACAATTACATCGATATCTTCCCACTGGTTGGCGGTAATGTGGTATCCGTGAATGTTTCCTTGGGCGATTATGTACACAGAGGTCAGGTATTGGCCACAATCAGAAGTACAGAAGTCGCAGGGATACAAAAAGATCTTTCGGATGCCAAAACCGATGTATTGCTCGCTGAAAAAAACTACCGTGTGGCTGAAGACATGTATACAGGTAAACTGAGTACGGATAAGGACATGCTAGAAGCAAAAGGACAGCTAACGAAAGCCAAAGAGCAGCTCCGCCGCTCAGAAGCCGTCAGTCAGATCTATAATGTCCGACGCGGTAATATATATTCGGTGGTATCACCAATCGATGGATACGTCGTACAAAAAAATATCAACAAGGACATGCAACTGCGAAGTGACCGAAGCGACAACATCTTCGATGTGGCCAATACAAAAGATGTATGGGCCATTCTGAATGTCAACGAAACAGATATTGAAAAGATTAGTATGGGCATGCCAGCTGTTGTGTCAACGCTGAGTTACCCGGACAAAAAATTTCAAGGTAGTATCGACAAAATTTTTAAGATTATCGACCCGCAGACCAACGCTATGCAGGCACGTGTGGTACTCGACAATAAAGACGGACTACTTATTCCAGATAGTAAGGCAACAATTAAAGTAGCACACCGATCCAACACACAAGCGTTAGCTGTTCCTTCGGACGCAGTCATTTTTGATCAAAACAAATATTTCGTATTGGTTTACAAATCTCAAAATGATATCAAGATTCGTGAAATCCTGCCGATTAAGCAAAATGAAGAAACAACCTATATGACTACGGGACTAAGGGAAGGAGATAAAGTTGTTGTAAACAATAAACTTTTGATCTATAGAGCACTGAATAATTAATCCGTCTTAGCATTTACACGAATGAACAAATTCATTAAAAATATCATTGCATTTTCCATAAAAAATAAAGCTTTTACCTTTATTTGGGTCGGTATTTTGGCTATTTCTGGGTTTATCAGTTTTAAAAGTATGCCCATTGAGGCATTTCCTGATGTTACCAATACACAGATCACCATCATTACCCAATGGAATGGTCGGAGCGCAGAGGAAGTCGAACGTTTTGTAACTACACCGATTGAATTGGGCATGAGCCCGGTGCAAAAGAAAACGAGTATACGCAGCACGACCATGTTTGGCCTCTCCATTGTCAAAATCATCTTTGATGATGGTGTCGACGATACTTTTGCCCGCAACCAAGTCAATAACCTCTTGCGGTCCGTGAGCCTGCCAGACGATGTCAATCCGGACGTACAGCCCCCTTACGGTCCTACAGGAGAAATTTTCCGCTATACATTACACAGCGATCAACGCAATTCACGTGACCTCCTTACTTTACAGACATGGGTCATTGACCGGGCGCTGCGGGGTGTCCCCGGTGTAGCCGATATCAATGTTTTTGGCGGACAAGATTTGGTTTACGAAATCAGTACAGACCCCATAAAGCTCGACAAATTTAACCTGACACCTTTACAGGTATTTGATGCCGTGAGCAAAAGTAACCTGAATGTGGGTGGAGATGTCATCGAAAAAAGCGGTCAATCCTACGTTGTACGAGGTATTGGTCTAGTCAACTCAATCAATGATATCGAAAACATCACCGTAATAAATCAAAAGGGAAATCCTGTATTCGTCAAGAATGTGGCTGAAGTGAAAGAAAGCGCGATGCCTCGCGTCGGCCAAGCCGGTTTTGGTAAGAATGATGATGTAGTAGCAGGAACCATCGTAATGCGCAAAGGTGAAAATCCAAGAGAGGTATTGACTGCTGTAAAAGCGAAAATAGATGAGCTTAACAACAAAATCCTCCCCAAAGACGTCAAGATGCAAACTTTCTATGACCGTGACAACCTCATGGATTTTACAACACATACCGTTATGCATAACTTGATCGAAGGTATTGTGCTTGTCACCTTGATGGTACTGCTCTTTATGGCAGACTGGCGCACCACGGTTATCGTTTCCATTATCATACCTCTCGCCTTACTTTTTGCCTTTCTATGCCTTAAACTGGCCGGTATGAGTGCCAACCTGCTTTCTTTGGGCGCGGTAGACTTCGGTATTATTATCGACGGTGCCGTGGTTATGGTGGAAGGGATATTTGTCATGCTGGATCATAAGGCACACAAACTTGGCATGGAAAAATTCAACAAGATGGCCAAAGCAGGCTGGATCAAACAGACGGGAACGGGATTGGGTAAAGCCATCTTTTTTTCCAAACTGATTATCATTACCTCATTGATTCCTATCTTCTCCTTCCAGAAAGTTGAAGGAAAGATGTTTGCGCCACTAGCCTTTACTCTAGGTTTTGCCTTATTGGGAGCGCTGCTTTTTACCTTAACGCTCGTTCCTGCTTTATCACATATTCTGCTCAATAAAAATGTGCGCGAGCGCCACAATCCCTTTGTGGAATTCTGGAATAGGGTCGTTGCTAAAGGATTTGGTTTCACCTTTAGAAACAAACGTCTGAGCATGATCCTCGCAATTACTTTATTGGCGGTAGTCTTGTTTTCTGCAAAATTTTTAGGAACAGAATTTTTACCAACATTAAACGAAGGATCCCTTTGGGTTACTGCTGAGATGCCTATGAGTACTTCTTTACGTGAATCGGTTAAAACAACCAAACTATTAAAAAGTACGTTGGAAACCTTCCCTGAGGTCACTGGTGTGCTCTCCCAAACTGGACGGAGCAACGATGGTACAGATCCTAACGGGTTTGGTTTTGTTCAGTTTGCCGTAGCGCTAAAACCCAAAGAAGAATGGACGCGCAAAATCACAATGGATCAGCTGATTGATGAGATGGATCACAAACTCAAACAATATCAAGGTATTACCTACAACTATTCACAACCTATTTCGGATAATGTTGCTGAGGCAGTTGCTGGTTTCAAAGCTGAAAACGGAATTAAGATTTTTGGCGACGACTTAACGACTCTAGACCGTCTTGCAAAAGAAGTTTATGCACAAGTAAAAGGTATACAAGGAATTAAAGAGCCAGGTATTATTCTCAATATTGGCCAGCCCGAAGTGAGCGTGGTATTGGATCGAACACGTATGGCAGCGTTTAACGTTCTGCCCGCCGATGCACAGGCGGTACTCGAAATGGCCTTCGGAGGAAAAACAGCCTCCATCTTGTACGATGGCGAACGTAAGTTCAATATTCGTCTGCGCTACGCTCCCGAATACCGGAAAACAGAAAAAGATATTGCGCAGCTGATGGTTCCCTGTGGTGATGGCACATTAATTCCACTTAAAAGTATTGCCACCATTGAAAAAGATAATGGTGCTGCTTTTATCTATCGCGACAACATCAAACGCTATATCGGCATCAAATTTTCCATCCGTGACCGTGACTTAGGAAGCACCATTGCCGAAGCACAGCAAAAAGTCAGTAAAATAAAGCTACCTGAAGGGTATTCCATTGGCTGGACTGGGCAATTTGAAAATCAGCAACGTGCTACACACCGTTTAGCTCAGGTGGTTCCGATCAGTCTGGTCGTTATCTTCTTCTTACTGTTCATTCTGTTTGGTAATATCAAAGACTCTTTGCTCGTATTAGCCAACGTTCCCTTTGCTCTGATTGGTGGAATTATAGCTTTGCACGTTACAGGTATGAATTTTGGGATATCGGCAGGCGTAGGCATGATTGCATTATTTGGTATTTGTATCCAGAATGGAGTAATCCTGATTTCAGAATTCCATCAGAATAAGAAAGATGGACTACCGAATGACCAATCGATCTATAAAGGTGTAAAATCGCGAACAAGACCTGTGGTTATGACAGCATTGATGGCTTCTATAGGACTCTTACCAGCTGCACTATCTACCGGTATCGGTTCGGAATCACAAAAACCGCTGGCAATCGTGATCATCGGCGGATTAATCTCAGCAACTATATTGACCTTGCTGGTTTTTCCGATCATCTATGATATCTTCAATAGAAAAGAAAAGATACAGCAAACAATAGCCGAATAGTGTTGTCTATAGCTTGTATACAATTTACTTCGATCAATGAGCGCCATCGATACTACACTAAGCGACAAGGCCACAACACATGCCAATTGCTGAGGCAGTATCGATGTAACAATTGTATCTCTTGCGGCTTTTATGTTTAAAAAGCGATAAAAAGCCCTTAATTTTGAAACAAATTACCTTCCTTAAAACAATTTGTGTTGTAAGGATCAAAACAAATAATATATTTATGACTATTCTCACGTTTACAATCATCCTTCTCCTAGGTGCGTTTGTAGCAGGGCTATTAGGATCGCTGACAGGCTTAGGCGGAGGGGTCGTTGTGATACCTTTATTGACACTCTTTTTTCATGTTGATATTCGTTATGCCATTGGAGCAGCATTGCTTGCTTCCATAGCCACTTCTTCCGGTGCCGCAACAGCTTATGTCAAGGAAGGCATTACCAATATCCGGCTAGGTATGTTTTTAGAAATCGCTACCACTATTGGGGCGGTCATTGGAGCTGTTATCGCCATTTATATGCCCACGAATACCATCGCCATAATCTTTGGTTTTGTACTAATCTTCTCGGCAGCCATGACTGTGCGTAAAAAAAATGAGCACGCACACGCTGGAGGTTCCCCTTTAGCTGAAAAACTAAAGCTAAACAGTACGTATCCAGTGGAGGGAAAATTAATTCCCTACAAGCTAACCAATATTGTGGGAGGCTTTTCATTGATGGGTGTGGCGGGTGTTATCTCCGGTTTATTGGGGATTGGTTCCGGATCCCTTAAAGTACTTGCAATGGATAGCATGATGAAAATTCCATTTAAAGTCAGTACAACAACGAGTAACTTTATGATCGGTGTTACCGCAGCAGCTTCTGCTGTCGTGTATCTGCAAAGAGGTTATATGGATCCAGGTATTGCATTTCCGGTAATTTTAGGGGTATTAGGTGGTGCCATTACAGGATCTAAGCTCCTAAAACGTATGAATCCAAAGACTTTACGGATCATTTTCGCTGTCGCCATAACATTCGTGGCCTTAGAGATGATTTTCAATGGATTCCAACATAAATTTTAAAAAACATACGTTACACAATGGCATAATTAATTGTGTAAGAACCTTCATCTATACGAAGAAGGAAAATAAATAATCAAAATGAAACACGTATTTTCCAAACATTATTGGGGAGACAAAGATATCTCGCTACTCGTCGGACAAATTTTACGAACAGGAGTTGTCATCGCTTCTTCCATTCTCGTCCTCGGCGGCATCCTCTACCTGATTGTTCATGGACAGGAAACTGTACCAAATTACAGCGATTTTGTCGGTGAGGAAAACGCCAACACTACAATTACTGGGATCATTACTGGCGCATTCAGCCGAAATGTCCCCCAAGTCATACAGCTTGGAGTCCTTTTACTGATTTGCACCCCTATTGTACGGGTAATTGGTTCACTATTTGGATTTGTAATCGAAAAGGACAAGCTTTATATCATCATTACATTGATCGTATTAGCAGTCATTATAGGGAGCATACTTAGCGGCGTCAAGGGATAATAATCACCTTATCTCTTGGCGCGCAGCCAAGAAGATTTCTCCAGCACATATTCAAAATTCTTCCTCTCAGGTTCATTTACAAAACTCACCATCCGCTCGGCGACTTTAAGTGCCCCCAAGCGTTCCACGGCCTTCTGTGAGCGATAATTCTCCGCACCAACATGCATAAAAATGCTGTCTACAAAATTGAATGCAAAGTCAAACATCATCTCTTTGACCAAAGGATTAATGCCCACCCCCCAATAAGCGCGCGCATAAAACGTAAATCCAACAAAAATTGATCTTCCAACCTCGTCAAGCCCATAGTACCGTGTACTGCCAATACATGCAGCATTCTTCTTGTCATAGATTAAATAAGCCGATTTGCTTGCTAAAGCAGACTCAAAAAATTGGCGGAAAACATCTTCTTTCCAACGGTCTTTATTGGGATGCTGTTCCCAGATCAGTGGATCCTTGGCAACTTGGTATAGCGCATCGAAATCCGATGGTTCCATGATCCTTAATAAGACATTATCATTTTCGAGCGTGTTGGGAGCGACAAACTTCATGCGACACAGTGCTAGTTTAGTAATCAAAATATTTCAATTTCTATAGAATATACCAATTAATGATGAAACTAGCTAAATTAAGGGGCTAACAAGATAAATATTACACAGAAATGTAGATCTTAACAAAAATTTTATTCGAGGATGAAGCTAATCTCAGTGTAATCGTAAGCCTAATCTGAATTAGCTATTGACAGGAATCTTAGCGCATGTTAAATTAGCTTTACAAAATTTTGTATTTTACAGCCAAATGGAACAATTTAGGGAATTTGTAAAACAACGTATTGATGTCACAGAGGACGAGCTGAATGACATCGTTTCACGTTATCAAGTCAAAAAAATAAAGAAAAAAGACTATTTTCTACGCGCCGGTGAAGTTTGCCATCATGAAGCATATGTGGTGAGCGGTCTATTTAAATCATTCTATATCACTGCCGACGGGATAGAACATATCCTACAATTTGCGATTGAAGATTGGTGGATTGGTGATATTGCGAGCTTCAACTATCAGGAGCCGGCACTACAAAACATCCAGGCGCTAGAAAACGCTGTCGTGCTTACCCTGTCAAAAAAAGATAAAGACAAACTCTACAAAGATCATCCAATCTTTGAAAAACTTTCGAGGATAATGGCACAGCGTGCACAGATCGCATCCCAACATCGTATCATTTCGAGTATCGGATTTACTGCTCAGGAGAGATATCTTGATTTTATCAAGAGGTATCCCAAAATCTACCCTAGGATTTCAAATATGCAATTAGCTTCCTATCTCGGCGTCACACAAGAGTTTCTTAGTCGCCTAAAAAGACAGCTATTAAAGCCGAATCGAAATTCTTGACCTACATCAATTTTTTCTTTACAAGTTTATACCAACTTTGCAGAAGTTTGTTCAAACAAACAATTTGAACATATTTCAGTTATCTAAATAAAAAGAAAACAAGATGAATAGATTTTTCCAAGTTTTGGCAGTAGCAGTATTAATGATTAATGTTGCTGTAGCACAAGTAAAATGGTCTGCAGACCCAGCGCATACAAATGCAAGATTTGATGTAAAACACTTAGGTATCAGCTTTGTTGATGGTGAATTTACAAAAGTAGAAGGTACAGTTGAAACTGCAACAGGTACAAGTTTTAACAATGCCAAAATCAATTTTTCTATTGATGTCAACAGTATCGATACACGTGTCGCTGCCCGAGACAACCACTTGAAAACTGACGATTTCTTTGCTGCAGAAAAATTCCCTAAAATGACCTTGAAGTCTGTTAGTTTTAAAAATGCAAAAGTAAAAGGAAAATATGTGATGGTAGCGGATCTAACAATCCGTGATGTAACGAAAAAGGTAACTTTCGAGGTCACGCAAAATGGAGGAATCATTACTGATCCTTGGGGCAAAACACGTGCAGGCTTCACTGCCAAAACAACAATTAACCGCCACGATTTTGGATTAAAATACAACGATAAACTACCTTCGGGTGTAGAAGCTGTTGCTTCGGATGTTGACATCATTGTAAACACCGAATTGGTGTTAAATTAATTGGAAAATAATAAATCACACAAACTTGGTGGCTATCCGATTTGATATCGGATAGCCATCATTTTTTACAGACCTTTTAGCAGACCGCCATCCAGCGGAATATTGGCACCGGTAAGATAGCTTGCGTAAGTTGAGCAAAGGAAAGCGACAAGATAGCCATATTCCTCCGGTTTACCCAAACGTTGTGCCGGAACCTGTTTTAAGCGTATTTGCAGCGCGTCATCATAGGATATGCCCAAACGCTGTGCATCCAGATTGGTTAGCGACTGTATGCGGTCGGTATCAAATAGTCCTGTCAAGATGCTGTTTACTGTCACACCATCTTTGGCAACATCCTCCGCCAACGATTTACTCCAACTAACCAATGCCGTACGGATGGTATTGGATAGTACCAAGTTAGAAACCGGCTCCTTCACCGTAGAAGAAGAAACATTAATAATACGACCATATCCGTTAGCTTGCATATAGGGCAACGCACATCCGGTCGTGTAGCAGTGATTTTGAAACAAGAGTTCAAAAGCATCCTGATAATCTGCAAGATGCTTTTGTGCTATGGTTCCTGCTTGGGGCCCATTCGAATTGTTGATTAAAATATCGACGTTATTCGACTCAAAATAATGTGCTATCTGTTTTTTATAGGCTTCGTGATCGTTGTAATTCACCAGTAAATATTGATGTACCTGCCCTTTAGACCTGTCTAGACTTTCACAGGCATGCTGTAGCTTTTGCTCATTTCGGGAGGCTAAAGTTACCGATACGCCACAAGAGGCAAGCACTCGGGCAATCCCAGCACCTATACCCGTTGAACTCGCTCCAATCAAAGCCTTTTTCCCATTTAGATTAATTTCCATATTGTTATTTCCTATCTTATTCTGTAGAAACATGCCTAACTAGTCCTCTTCACTAAAACGCTATATTCGATACGATTAATCATTGTCCTTTGCCCGAATCATGGCAATAAATAAATAGACTGCAAAAACCCAAGCCGAACCTAAGCATATCCAGGCAAAAACGGGGATTCCCCACCATTTCGGTTCAACTCGAGCCACGATGATCATTCCGCCCAGCAAATTGAGCGACATAAACATAATGCCAATGACGATACGATTGACCCCTTTTCTTAGGATCGTATTGAAAGATCGGGCGCTGATCAAACGATGGTTGAGGGTAAAATTTCCTGTCCGGAATAAGCGTACTAGCGCACGCATATCTTCTGGTAGTTTCTCCACATCACGAACAAACGACTCCACTTTATATTTTCCTTTTTTGAACATTGCCTGCGGAGAGAGCCTTTCCATCATAATCCGTCGCGCAAAAGGCTTAATACTTTCCATAATGTTGAGATCAGGATATAATTGACGGCCTATCCCCTCCATCAAGGAGATGCCCCGCATCAACTGATAAATATACTCCGGAAAATACAGGCGATTGTCGCCAATAATTTTCCATAATTTATTGAACAATAAATCTAAGCTAAGATCACCAAGTGATACATTATCGATCATATCGAAAATCTCATAAAGCGAGCGCTCAAACTGATTGCGGTCTGGTATATGACTAACTACAGCCACATCTTCAATCACGTCAGCAAGCCGGACAGCATCCTCCGATATTGCCGATTGAATAAACTCTTCCAGCAGCCTACGGTCTATACCCAATAATTTACCCATATTTCCAAAATCCAAAAAGGCAATCCGACCATCTGGCATCACCATCATATTCCCTGGATGCGGATCGCCATGGAAGAATCCATGGATAATTACCTGTTCGAGATACAAATTGATCCCATTCTTAACAAGCGATTGAACGTCCATTCCCCGCCGCTTGATTTCTGCCACATCCGTAACTTTAAAACCATCCAGATACTCCATGCAAAGCACGCGATCAGACGATAGTTCGGGGTAAACCCTGGGCACCTTTATATCTTTATTTCCCTTAAAATTTTTAGCGAACCGCTCAATATTGTGTCGTTCAATCGCCAAAGACATCTCCTCCTGCAAAGTCATGGAGAAAGATTCGACAATCAAAGATAGATTAAGGTTTTCCAGTACATCATTGTACATGGTCAGGATTTTGGCAATATCACGCATGAGTGCCAGATCACTGCGCATCATCTCATCGATACCCGGGCGTCGCACCTTTAACACCGTTTGGGTACCATCTATTAAGGTTGCTCTGTACACCTGAGCGATAGAAGCTGCAGCAAACGGCTCGGCCACAATCTCCTGAAAATACGCGTCAATATCCAACGCCAGTTCTTCTGCGAGATAAGATTTAATGTCCACTTCAAAAGGCGGAACATTATCCTCCAGGCGTTTAAGTTCATCTACCAAATCTTTCGGCAGCAGCCCCTCCCGAGTCGAAGCAGATTGTCCAAGCTTGATAAAAGCCGGACCTAACTCCTCAAGCGCCATACGTATACGGGCATATACACTGACTGTATCAACGTCAATGGAATGATCTACCGACGCTCTAGACCCTTTCCATGGCAACCGAGCGATTGCGTCTTTAAAACCATATTTGGCCAATATACTTAAGATCTGGGAACTACGCTGTAACTTCTTTGTCGGATTAAACATAACGGACCTTGGATTTCGATAACAATATACGAAATATCCATGCCCAAAAAACACAGCCAGCTGTGAAACGACGTTGATATTTCATATAGATTTAAAATACTATTACCAATACACCAAACAAAAACCTTACCTGTTTTAGCTCCGACAGTCTTTATTCCGTCTCCAATTGATCCAGCTTCTCTTTGATCTGAATGAGGTAACGACTATAATAGCAACGAATCATAATTTCCGTCACACCAACAACCAAAACAATAGACACAATTGCCGAGAGGATCATCCAAACAATAAAATTAGGATCCGCTGCAAAAGTCTCCTTGAAGTGATATAATCGATCAAACCATACACTCGTTCGGTTCTGGGCGATCATGATCAGATAAAGAAACAATGCTTGTGGAATCATCACATAAGCTGCAATACGATACGTCTCAACGGCATACTTTAAATCGTAATACGTTTTGAGCAAATGTTCTTTAGAGGCTAACAGTTCGATCTGCTTTGTACTTTTTACCAAGTAAAAAAATCTCCGGTAATATAGAAGACTCGATAACGATATCTGTACGATAAAAAAATAATAGGCAAATGCTGCATAACCTTCGATCTTATAAATGGGCAATATAGGCACCAAAAATAGAAAACACATACAACACAACCATGAAATAAACTCGCGCTTGATGTTCTTGCGCAGCTTGCCCATAATATTGCCCACCTCCTTGTAGTACTTGAGATTTGGATTCTGCAAATCTTCATCTGTCGGCTGTTCCTGCCAAGATTTCTTTAACTCATCAAAATTCATAGTTATATTTTTTAATGATCTGTTGAATTCGCTCTTTTGTGCGGTTCAATTTCACCCGGGCATTCACCTCCGATATACCCAAATTCTCTGCAATTTCCCGATGACTTTGGCCCTCTAAAAACAAAAAGATCAGCGCTTTTTCAATTGCATTGAGTTCCTGTACTGCCTGATAGAAAACTTTTAATTGCTCGTCTTTATCAGCGTCATAACCTTCATCCGCAGCGTCATGCCGTTCGTCCAACGCATCGTAAATCTGATGCTTCTTTTCCTTTTTTAAGAATACCATGGCCGTATTAAGAGCAACACGATACATCCATGTCGAAAATTTACTCTCCCGCTTAAATGTTCCGTAGGATTTCCACAATTGATATACGATTTCCTGATACAGGTCCTGCCGCCCATCGTGATCATCCATATACATACGGCTCACCTTAACGAGAATACCTTTATTCTCATCAATCAATCTAAGAAATTCTATTTCCGATGGGTTCACCTAGCGACTTTTTATTAAATTTAGTTTAGGTAATAAGTATAGTAAACATGCAAAATGTTACAGCTTTATTTAAAAATATGTAAATTGTTATTAAAAAAGAGACTTATCGCTAGAGATTATGGAAAATATATTTTATGAAGGTCAGATCATTTGGGCGCAGATCGATGCAAATAGACATATGCGCCATTCTGCTTACGCTGATATTTGTGCACAGGCCCGCAGTAATATGCTGCACAAGATGGGATTTTCTCTCGATAAATTTGCCGAATATCATATCGGCCCTATACTATTCAGAGAAGAACTCCTATATTTTAAAGAAATCCATCTGGACGAATATGTACAAGTCAGAGTGGAATTGACGAAATACAACAAAAACAATAGCCGGTTTTCATTTATGCATCAGGTATTTCGTTCTGACGGAACCCGCTGCTGCACAGTTCATGTCGATGGAGCATGGTTAGACCTTCAAAAACGAAAATTAACAAAATTACCAGCAGAACTAGAGCCCTTTCTCGCCAAAATTCCTCGAGCTGAAAAATATGAGGAGACAGAATAATTTATTTAAAATACCAGCAAACTGATACAAAAGAAAAAATCCCTTGGAACACAAATCAGGTTCCAAGGGATTAAAACATAAACTAAACCTAAAAACTATTTTCCTTTATTCTTCTTCTCTCGTTCTTTCGGTCATCTCAAAAGCGGATATGCTGTACGACTCTTCTCAATTACTTCACTTCAATTAAACGCTTAGCGATAATTGCATCCTCTTTCTTGCCCACAGTCAAAATCAATATCCCTCCTTCATACGCAGCCTCAATACTGCTGTAGTCTACCGTATCCGGCAAAGTAAACGAGCGCGAGAACGATGAATAATTGAATTCTTTTTTACTGTATAATTTTTCTTCACTGACAGTTTCTTCCTTTTTCTCTGCCGAAATCGTAATCAGATTTTTGTCTACATTGATCTTAAAATCAGACTTATCCAATCCGGGCGCAGCCATTTCAACTTTGAAGGATTTCTCGGTTTCTGATATATTTACCGCCGGAACACGAGATACCAAACGATCTGAAATAAAATTATCATTGAATAAATTATCAAATACAGTGTTTACAAATGGATTTACTGCATCAGTATTTAAACTTTTTGATGGGAATTTAATTAATGCCATTTTTTTGTCCTCCTAATTTTTTGTTTTATTGTTAAGCTTTTTTGTTCTAACTATTTGAGAGGAATTATTCAATTTGCGTACCATAGCTATTTTAGAGACAAAATGACACTCATCAATAAAAATAAATGTCATTTTGTCTACATCAGGACGCAATATGACGGTTTAGGCTCCCCCTTCACCTTGCTATGCACAGAAAAGCACAGCGACACACGTATTCAAAAAAACGTTAAATTTCATGGTTTTCTAGCGCAGCAATCACCAAGGATTTGACGGCATCGTAAATATAATCTTTGGCCTCTGCATAAGAAATCCCATAGCGCCGAGGAACGACTTCAGCATACTGTGGAAAAGGCATAAACAGGTTTTCATAATAGGCATCTAACTGCCCGTTGGTCGGTAACTCAAACGCCAGACGAAGCTGAAAACGTCGAATGATGGCGGTGTCCAATATCTCGGGATGATTCGTAGCAGCAACCAATACCGCTTCAGCAGGAAAATAATCGATCAGCTGGATAATGGAATTTACAAGGCGGCGCATTTCACCCACATCCTTCTCTTCACTAATCCGTGCCTTGCCAATCTGGTCGAATTCGTCTAAAAACAAAACGGCCTTTTCGCGCCCCGCTTTGTCGAAGACCTGTTTCAAGTGTTGCGAAGTCTCCCCAATACGAGACGAAATAAGATTGCTCAAATTCAACACATAAATGGGTTTGTCGAGCGCCGTTGCCAGGGCTTTGGCCGTTGTGGTTTTTCCACAGCCAGAATAACCATACAGTAAAATCTTATTGCTGACCGGCAGACCATATTGTGCAAGCTCTTTGATATAACGATGCTCTTTAATGAGCTGCAAAAGCTTCTGACGACTTTCTTCCTGTAAGAAAACCGCTTCCAAAGCGATCTTTTCTTTTTCAGCAATGACCAGATCAAAAATATTCATAGTATACTTTTAAGACATTCAAATAACGGTTGCTAAAACTAAATCTTTCAGGCGACATACGGCTGATCCAGTTTGGTTTTAATCCTTGAAATAGTTAAGACTGACTTGTGAGCAGGCAAGATCGCCGCCGAAAGGAGGATTTGATTTTCGTATTACGACTTCGATCGTTACAGCATGGGATACCCTATTTCGAATCTGATCCAATATTTCTGACGCAGCAGATTCAAGCAATTTTCGTTTAGGTCGCATTACGCTGGCGGTAATCTGGTAAAGTTCCTCGTAATTGAGCGTATTTTTCAAATTCTCCGTCTCCAAATTCAGAAATGGAAAACATACGTCAATAGAGACAAAAAATTCGTTACCTAACACCTGTTCTTCTTCATAATAACCTATCGGTGCATAGAATCGCGCTTCTTTTAGTGATACTGTCTGTAAAATGGTTGCCATGTACAAACCTAAGGAAATTGTTCCATACAAAAGGGATTATTTGTATATTTAACCATTACCAAAACCCCAACAGATGAACTCTTTTTTATCCTCAGCGATAGCATTAACACTCTTATTTGGCGCGACAGGGCTACATGCCCAGACCAATATGAAACCCACTGACACGGAATATTACAGCCCTGTCCCTCCAACCATAACAATCGATCATGGCATACCGAGCGATGCCATTGTCCTTTTTAACGGCAAGGATCTCAGTAAATGGAAAGGTGAAAAAGGGCAAGCCAACTGGACGGTGAACAATAATGTACTCGAAGTAAAACCCGGAGCTGGAGCCATAGAAACCAACGAACATTTCACCGATTTCCAACTGCATGTGGAATGGAAAAGCCCCGAAGTAATCAAAGGTGAGGGGCAAGGAAGAGGCAATAGCGGAATTTTTTTACAAGGGCTATATGAGATTCAGGTACTGGACAACAACAACAATCCGACTTATGTCAACGGTGGAGCAGGAAGTCTTTACAAGCAGCGTCCACCACTGGCACAGGTAATTGCGCCAGACAAATGGCATGTGTATGATATTATTTACAAAGCCCCCCAATTCAGTAAAGACGGAATATTAATCTGTAAAGGAACTGTAACCGTGCTACATAATGGCGTATTAGTGCAAAACAACACCCAAATCGAGGGTACTACAGAGTATATAGGACTGCCCAAGCAAGTAAGCCACGGTCCAGGCCCGATCATGCTACAGGATCATGGTGATCTGGTTCAATTCCGAAACATATGGTTACGTAAATTGTAGCAAACCAGCAAGAAGTAAAGGTTTGCAGCAAGCAATTTTAGTTACAAAAGCAACAATTCTGTATTAGGTTTTATAGGGCTATTTCCCTAATTTTAGCCCTATAAATGTTAAAATAAAACGGAATATACTACGTTCTTTGTGCATTAATTTTTTGCCCGCAGCAGACCTCTTAGTTCGAAGTGTGTAGAGCAAAGCGCAAAACAACCGTTAGAACGGGTTCACATATGCCGTTGAGAATAAACTTTCACAAAATATTACAGCTTAATGAAAAGAATTGCGCTATTCTTCTTGTTGGCAAGCTCCTTAGGCAGCTATGCACAACGCAACCTCAATTTAGAAGAAACAGTCTTTGGCCCCCGCACCTATGCGCCGACATCGATCGTTGGTGTGTCGTGGATCCCAAAATCCAGCACCATCTCCTATCTCGATAAATCATACCAGAATCTATTATCGAAAAGCTCGACAAACAATTGGAGCGAGACAACTCTGGCATCTAAAACGGACCTTGAAACCGCTTTAAAGGCGGCTATTCCAAATGACTCATTCAGTCTTCGGATGTTTCCTTTTGAATATAAATGGCATGACGGAAATTCGCTCTTACTTCAGGTTGAAGGACAAGATAAAACGTACTCCGTAACTTACAACATTCAATCAAAAACTATTGAAAGCTTTATCGGCAATGACAACAAAGGTGCGAATCGTGAAGTAAGTTCGGACTTTTCTAAAATCGCTTACTTAGTCGAAAACAACATTGAAGTTATTGACAAGAATGGCAAAATTACTGCTGTAACAGATGACAGCAATAAAGGGATTGTCAATGGAAGCGATTACACACACCGTCAGGAATTTGGTATCAAGAAAGGAATGTGGTGGAACAATCAGAATGACAAACTACTTTACTACCGTAAAGATGAAACTATGGTAGCCAATTATCCTTTACCACAATGGAGCTCCAGAATTGCGGACATCAAATGGATAAAATACCCAATGGCAGGGCAAAAATCAGAAGAAGTTTCTTTGGTAGTTTACAATACCACCACTGGACAAAAAGTGACACTTCAAACCGGTGAGCATTCAGAGCAGTATCTCACCATGGTTACCTGGGATCCTTCTGGAAAATACATCTATGTCGGACTCCTTAACCGCGGACAAAATGACCTTAAAGTCAACAAATACAATGCTGAAAATGGTTCCTTCGTCAAAACATTATTTGAAGAAACTGCAACAACCTGGGTTGAACCTGAAAACCCGTTAACATTTTTACCAAACAAACCAGATCAATTCCTTTATCAATCTGACAAGGATGGTTACAATCAGCTTTACCTATACAATACTAACGGTAATTTGATTAAAAAGTTAGGCTATAAAGACATCGTCATGGAAACATTGCTCGACTTCTCGGCCGATGGCAACAAAGTAAGTTATACCGGCGTAACCAATAATGGTTTGGATCGCCAATTATTCGAAGTTGATCTAAAATCGGGTAAGACGATTCAGTTAACACATGAATCTGGTATGCACCATGCTGCCTTAAGTGACGACGGCAAGTATATCTACGATCAATACAGCAATTTAAAAACACCTAATAAAGTTCAGATCAAGAACATCAAATCTGCTAAAGAAACAACCTTAGTCAATGCCGAAAACCCTTTTACGGGGAAAATAAATGATCCTAAAATCGAATTTGTACAATTAACTTCTGCAGATGGAAAATACCCTTTGACAGGACGTATCATTTACCCCAACGATTTCGATCCTGCCAAGAAATACCCGGTCATGTACTATTTATATGGCGGATCACACTCACAGTTGGTGTCTAACAAATGGTTAGGCGGAGCAGGTTACTTCGACATCTATATGGCCCAGCAAGGTTATATCGTCTTCACGATGGACAATCGCGGCACCAATTACAGAGGTCGGGATTTTTACACCGCTACCCATCGCAACCTCGGCCAAAATGAAATGGCCGATCAAATGAAAGGAATAGAATTCCTTAAATCAAAATCTTTTGTTGACCAACAACGGATGGGTATTTTTGGCTGGAGCTTCGGTGGATTCATGACCACTTCCTTCATGCTGCACCACAACGAGATCTTCAAGGCTGCAGTAGCAGGAGGTCCAGTCATCGACTGGAAATTTTATGAAGTGATGTATGGAGAGCGTTACATGGACACTCCACAGGAAAATCCAGAAGGCTATAAATTAACATCACTGCTCAATAAAGCCGATCAGCTGAAAGGAAGACTATTGATTATTCACGGTGCACAAGACCCTGTTGTTGTACAGCAAAATAGCATGGAGTTTTTAGAAGCCTGCATTAAAGCCGGTAAGCAAGTAGATTATTTTCTATACCCTACGCACGAACACAATGTGATGGGGAAAGACCGTATCCATATGTACGAAAAAATTGCTGACTATTTTAATCAACATCTTAAAAACCCTTCTTAGTTAAAAAAAGCCAAGAAGAGTCACGATTTTTAATACAACAAAAAGGCTAATCAACTGATTGGCCTTTTTGTATTTTAACGAACAATAACTATCTTTAGACAGACTGTTTTAACCAAGTAAACATTGCTATCGAAAAGACACATTCCATTTATCCTGATATTACTTCGCCTTATTCTAGGACCGTTGCTTATCCTCTTGTACTGGCTCCAGATTGATCATTTCAACTGGTATGCTATTTCTTTCCTAATCATCGGATTATTGAGTGATATTTTTGACGGTATCATTGCCCGAAGATTGGGCGTCGCTACCGCCTTGTTAAGACGCTGGGATTCAAGTGTGGACCTGTTATTTTTCTGCTGTATCTGCCTGGCAGCCTACCTGAGCAATCCCGATTTTTTTAAAGATAATGCCGCATTGATCTTGACCCTGATCGGATCAGAAGCATTAACCTACATCATTAGCTTCATCAAGTTCAAAAAAGAAATCGCAACACACTCTATCGGAGCCAAGGTCTGGACACTTTTTTTATTCGCATTTTTAATCGAATTACTACTCCACGGCCAATCCACCATCCTATTCCAATTAACAGTCTGGATAGGATTAATAACCCGCCTGGAGATTGTTGCAATCATCCTAATACTTAAAAACTGGTCAAATGATATACCCAGCTTTTATCATGCTATTTTACTCCGTCAAGGTAAAACGATCGTAAGAAATAAGCTATTTAATGGCTAGTGCTCATTTTGATCTAAGCCTTCAGACAAACTATACAATGTCCAATGCTTCGTTTTTATTGCCTGCGATTCTGTCTGGAGTAATTTGATAAAGTCGTGTACCCCAAGCTCCTCGTTTCCGTTACCGTGAATCAGGACAATACTTCCATTCTTCGCCTGTTGCCCCTTAGCCAGCCAGGCATCCGAGCCAACGGCAAGGAGACCATAAGATATCAAGTGTTCAATAATTCGGCGATCTGAAACCAAGCCCGGACAACGGAAAAACACCGAAGGCATAAGGCCATTCTTCAGCATCAATTTTTCATTTTCCAACACTTCAAATCTTAGATCCGTATTTTTAGAAAGCAGAAAATTGGACGACAGTGGATGATTGTTAAAGACATGGTCATACGTATGATTGATCCAGGTAATCTTGATACCTTTTCCTGCCAGCGACTTCAGCCATTCCAGATCAGCCCCATGATTCAGCATCCATTTACCCGAAACAGAAACTGCCAATGGCAAAGTACCATCGACACCCTTAAACGCCAATAGAAGATCTTCAAAAATAGTTTTATCCAAGGGCTTATGTGAAGGGCATAAATCGATTGTCAAATTAATACCCGCTTCTTTAGGAAGGCTAAAATTCAGACCAGCATCCTGTAAGTTATTCTCCGTTTTCCTAACGAAGGAAAAACAGCTTTCATATACAGAACCCTTTAAACTTTTATTAACCTGATTCGCATCATTATAGCGCACGCTTACCGATCGACCACCTACTACACGCGTCTGCAGTGTAGTAGGATCTACCGTGAGGTAATATTTTACAGCATTCGATGTGAAACTTCGAATACCCACCAAAGATCGGTCATTTTCGCGAAGGATCAGCCACTCGGTCCTGTAGTTTTCTAAATTGACAAATGAAGTCTGTCCAAAAGAAAAAAGACCGCATACGAGAAATAGATAAACTAAGATGAGTTGTTTCATAGCTAATTGCCGCTTGTTCTTTTCGACTGAAGATTCGTTGGCCATGCTGCTGGCTTACCATCTTTATCGATAGGTAATGTGATTTTGTCGCGTGAAACCAATGTCGGCTCTTCACAGGCCAAGTAAGTCAAAATTGCAACAATAATGGCATTTTGCTTCACCTCATCAAATACAATCTTATCGTAAGTATCACGGTTGGTATGCCAGGTCACTTTACCATAGTCCCAAGAAGTCGAGGAAAGTCCAAACGCCGGAATTCCTTTTTGAACAAAAGAAGAGTGATCACTTCCGCCGGTCCCTGGCATACCGGGAAAACTCGTTTGAATTTCATTGCGAAAATCTTCAGGTAGATAGTGCAGCCAACGACTAATGTATTCGTAGGATTTTTCAAAACCACTGCCCCCGATACGAACGATTCGACCGGTTCCATTATCCTGGTTCCACACCACCTGTATATTTTTTGCAAGCTCAGGATGGTCCTCGACAAATGCGGAAGAACCGTTCAGCCCCTGCTCTTCACTCCCCCAGTTCCCGACCAAAATTGTTCTTTTATTATCCGGATAAACCTTCCTTAAAATACGGACGGCCTCCATCATGGTAATCACACCTGTAGCATTATCTGTCGCGCCAGAGGCCCCGTCCCAAGAATCTAAATGTGCCGACAGTACAACATATTCATTGGGCTTTTCCTTACCTTTGATCTCGGCGATACTATTATAGGTTTTTGATATTCCAAGTTCTTTTGAATTTCCCTGAAGCAACACCCGGGGTCTGACGCCATGTTCTGCCATGCGGTGTAACAGACCATAATCTTCCAATCCCACATTAAATACGGGAATCTGTTTAGACTTTGCGTCAAAAATACGCGTGATACCCGGCAACTCTGTCCAGTAAGAATCTATGACACCAACTGCACCAGCTTCTTCCAATACTAAAGGCAATGTCCGACGAGTGCTTCCCGTGTAGACCATACTGCGCTCCCACATTTTTAGCTGATCGTTTTTTAAGGTTTGGTATTTTTCGTAACCTTGAGCAGTAGCAGATTCCTTCCAGTTGGCATCTGAACGTCCCGACAGTGGATTCATGCCAATAAGCACAATTTTCCCTTTGACTGTTCTAAGCCACGACTGAAAGTCGGACTGGGACTGAAACAAAGGCATAGTCACCACCTCCCCCTCGACACCTTTCCCCTTTGTCATCGGACTGAAAGCCAATTGTGTACCTTCCAAAGACTTCACGCGCGGATAGGTCATCGTCACTTGCGAAGTACCCCGCTCCCAAGAACGCCATTCGCCATAAGGCTCATTACGGGCCTGCGCTCCGAGCGAATTATAATTTCTAACAACCCAGTCGTGCGCCTGTTGCATTTGTGGACTCCCAACAAGGCGAGGACCAATCATGTCGATCAGCTCAAATGCATACTTTTCCAATTGCGAATTTGCATTTGCTTCCTGAACAATCGACGAAACCATCGCTTCCTTTTGCTGAGCAAAAACCCGGGGAGTACTCCATAAAAGAAGTGCTAATCCCAAAGATTTTATTCCGAGTGGTATCGTTGCATCTATTTTCATATGTTATTATTAGTTACTTTATAATTATCCGTTGACAAGCAGACACCGCAAGCGTGATGCACTTCGCGTACATTCCATTAGCTCCAATCGGATCTTCAAAAAAAGACAGCACTCTGGTTAACTGTAATTAATTTGAAAAACCAAAGCTTCCGCTGATTGGTGTTTCCGAAAATTACTAAAGAATATTTAAAAACACACATTATTTTCAAGCAGCTCAATGATATCTTTCTATTTGGCTCGGAAATCACAAAAGAAAGAATAAAAAAAGCCTGAAAAAAAACTTTCCAGGCTTTACTAAAAATATAGATATGAAGGTTGATTAGTTACACGGCTTCCACTTTGGATTTTTCGTAGCTCTCTTGGTGCACAGAAGCCACCGCTCTACCCGAAGGGTCGTTCAGGTTCTGGAAAGAAGCATCCCATGCCAACGCTTCGGGCGTACTACATGCAACAGATTTTACTGAAGGAACAGTTTGTGCTGCTGCTGTTGACGGAAAATGTGATTCGAAAATTGTCCGATATAAAAACTCTTCTTTATTTTTTGGTGTGTTTATCGGGAAGCGCGTCGAAGCCTCGGCAAATTCCTGATCAGAAACTTTACTTTCAGCCTGCTCTTTCAATGTATCGATCCAGCTGTAGCCTACACCATCAGAAAATTGCTCTTTCTGGCGCCAAGCGATGCTCTCGGGCAGATAGTCTTCAAAAGCTTTACGTACCACCCATTTTTCCATTCTTCCATCACGGATCATTTTATCGGAAGGGTTGATGCGCATGGCAATATCCATGAATTCTTTGTCCAAGAAAGGCACACGTCCCTCAACCCCCCAAGCCGCGAGTGATTTATTTGCGCGAAGACAATCATATAGATAAAGTTTTTTTAGCTTGCGTACAGTTTCCTCGTGAAATTCCTGTGCATTGGGTGCTTTATGAAAATAGAGATACCCACCAAAAAGTTCATCCGAACCTTCGCCTGACAATACCATTTTAATTCCCATCGATTTGATTACACGCGCCAATAGATACATTGGTGTCGAAGCACGGACTGTTGTAACGTCATACGTTTCCAAGTGATAGATTACATCACGGATAGCATCCAACCCCTCCTGGATCGTAAAATTAATTTCGTGATGTATCGTGCCAATATGATCAGCAGCTTTTTTTGCTGCAATTAAATCTGGGGCACCTTTCAAACCTACCGCAAATGAATGCAATTGAGGATACCAAGCATCTTCCTGATCGTCACTCTCAATACGTTTAGACGCAAACTTCTTCGTTACAGCAGCAATAACAGATGAATCCAAGCCTCCAGAAAGCAATACACCATAGGGCACATCTGACATTAACTGACGATGCACCGCATCTTCCAATCCTTTGCGCAAAACAGCGATATCAGTTTCGTTATCTTTTACTGTATCATAACTTTCCCAATCGCGTTGGTACCAGCGCTGCGGAACTGTTCCGGTTTTACTATACAAGTAATGTCCCGGAGGAAACTGTTCGATCGTCTCACAGAAACCTTCCAGTGATTTTAATTCCGATGCGACAAACAACTGCCCCTCTTTATCTTTACCATAATATAAGGGAATAATCCCCATATGGTCACGAGCAACAAAAAAGGAATCGTCACGCGAATCATAAAGTGCAAAACTAAAAATACCATTCAATTCGTCAACAAATGAAGGCCCTTTGGCTAAGTATAAAGCCAACACAACCTCAGAATCACTTTGTGTCGAAAATTCATAATCGGGAAGACTATTTCTTAATTCATGGTGGTTATAGATCTCGCCATTAACTGCCAGTACAACTTGACCATCTGGACTGTACAAAGGTTGACTTCCCGATTTAGGATCAACGATAGCTAATCGCTCGTGTGCCAACAAAGCTTTTTCGCCAGTGAAGATACCCGACCAGTCAGGACCACGGTGACGAATACGTTTTGACATTTCCAATACTTGAGATCTCAATGAGCTTGCAGGTTGCTTTAATTCAAAAGCGCCAATAATTCCACACATATTATGAACTTTTTAAAGATTTCGTTTTTACATTATGTTATTGACACAAAGTAAAACAATTAAAAACTAAATTCATAATAATTTTTAATTTTTATTATATTTTTATTAAAAATATTTTTCAAAACAAACAAAATTATCAATGAAACACTTGTTTGTTTAAAATAATCACACAACAGATCTGCACTTGGTATGGACATTAATGATTAAATTGAACTTATAATCAAATAACCAGGACATGGATCCAATCAGAACCTTTTACAGCGAGCTAGCGCTCACACCTGAGGAATTAACTGCTATCATTGAAAAACATGCGCCCATTACCGTCAAGAAGGGCGACTTTATATTGACCAAAGGGCAGGTTTCAAATGCCTACTACCTGATTGAGCACGGGCTCACACGTTCTTTTTTACATGATTTCAACGGTAATGAAGTAACGACCGGATTCTGCATTGAAAAGGAGATAGTCATTGAAGTGGCCTCCTTTTTTCAACGCAGTCCAACAGTTGAAAATATTCAGGCACTCGTGGAAACCCGTCTTTGGAAAATAAAATTCGAAGATTTTCAGGAGCTCTTTCATCAGATTCCTGGATTTAGGGAATGGGGCCGATCCTGGATGGCAAAAGAGCTTGTTCACAGTAAAAATAGAGCTATCGCTATGATTACCGAACCGGCAACGGCACGTTATCTCCACCTCATGAAAGAAAAACCCCTATTGATACAGCAAGCACCACTCAAGCATATTGCCTCTTATCTGGGCATTACTGATACTTCTTTGAGTCGTATCCGCAAAGAAATTGCTCAAGCGAATTGGCCCTTTTCCTGATTAGCGTGCTATTTTTTTAAAACTTGTCTTAAGGCAAGTTTTTTAAGCAGGTTTCAGGTTATTTTTACTAAAGCTTTCTTGGCTACATGTAATCGCTTCAATAGGATAGCAAGATGAATATAGGAAGCTCAAAAAGTAATGTACATTCAAAATCAGAGATTATGGCAAAATTACACGCTTATTTAAATTTTAACGGAAATTGCGAAGAAGCTTTCAATTTTTATGAAAAAGTGTTCAACACAAAGAACCCAGGTTACATGCGCTACGGAGATATTCCTGCTGATCCACAAATGCCTCCAGTTCCGGACGAAGCAAAAAATAAAATCTGTCATACCGCAATTTCCATCAATGGAGATAGCATGCTGATGGGCGCTGATGTTGTCCCCGCTTTTGGACAACACTATATTCAAGGAAACAACAGCTATGTCATGCTCATGTGTGAAAGCACGACAGAGGCAAGAACATTATATGATGCGTTAACTACCGATGCAAAGTTGGTCGAAATGCCCCTCGGAGAAACATTTTTCGCTGAACTGTACAGCGCATTTCAAGACCAGTTCGGCATTTGCTGGATGGTTTACTTTGGTGGAAATAAAGAAGAAGATTGCGAAAGTAAGCCTTAAGCAAGCCAAACAGTTAGCAATATATCTAAAAAAGGGCGATAAAAACAGTTTACCGCCCTTTCTTTTTTCTATGACTTTGCCTATTTTAAGCGATCTCAATCGAAACTGCCGCTACAGGAAGCGTCTATTTCATCTCGAGCTTCTCCCCTTGAGATTGCTATTATTTCTTTACCAATACCTCTTGCTCAAACGAGATCCCATCCCAGCCATTTGTCCTAAATTGACGAATATTCTGATGGCTATCTCCCGCTGGATTATCGAGTACATGCTGATAATGTTCGGCAAAAAGACACAATGTATCTTCGGGAGACAGATTATTCAGCTTGGCGAAATAGAACACTTTTGCACTCCCTTGATTTTCTTCTTTTGAATTTTTCAACGTCCCATTTTGAAATGCACTGGGCGTGTAGCTATACTGATCAGCAATATGCGTCAGCACTTCCTGAAAGGGTAATTCATTTTCTTTTACTTTATTCAATAATTCTTCTGTCTTCATCTTAAGGTTGCTCCTTGTAAATTTTATTGTAAATGAATAGGCATTAGGCGTTCTTAAATAATTCCATGCAGTGATTTTCCTCTTGCTCCAAGCTGATCAACACGTTTTTCCACTGCTTCGTCTTTGATCAAAGCCGGAGCATGGTGGGGTTTTGTTCGCGCATCAATAATCAAGGGACCTTCACAGCCCCAATGTTTAAAATCCGTAAAGCTGTGTATCCCGTAAATATCAAATGCAGGATTACTTCTGGTAAACGTTGTCCAAACAAAGTTATTGACCGAAGCGGCGGTAAAGTTCGCATCATCGCATAAAACAACCAACGGAAACCCCTCCCAGAAACTGCCTGCTGCAGCATGGCACCATTCTTCCATAATCTTCAATTCATTCTCATAACTAGAGAATGCCTGACCATCGATCGCTATAACACCGGGCATCACAAATTTCGCCTGGTTGAATGGCCGCGGCAGTTCAAAGTAAGACGGCAATTCACGTCCGAGGGTTCTTTTCTTCGATCCGGCAGCGGCAAAGACGACCTTTGAGCCCGCATTTAATCCTTCTCCAGAATAGTCTAAAGTATCAATTGTCGTATTGGTTTGAAAGTGAACATCACGGGTCAGGTCTATTCGCTCAAGAATATGCCCCAAAAAAGCTGGAATATCATAAATATCCAGTTGCGGATTATCCTCATGCGCTGAAATAAACAAATATTTAGCAAGACTAAGCTGGTTTTTCCCGAGTATTTGATTCGCTATTGTTAGAATTTCCTGTGGTCTATCCACACGTTGGTAAGGCGTATAACGTTCAGAACCTATGGCGAAAAGCAAGGGGTGTACCCCAGCGGCATCCACAGCATTAACAGCATGAAGGCCTGAAATCTCCTGTGGAATAGCTGCTCCCGTAATTTCGTGGATTAAAGCGCCAAAGCTGGTATCTTCCTGCGGTGGACGCCCCACAACCGTAAAAGACCAAATCGGATTTTTCTTATGGTACACATTATGCACTTTCATCAATGGGAATGGATGGGTCAGGCTATAATATCCAATATGGTCACCAAAAGGACCTTCTGGCTTATTTTCATTCGGATATACAGTACCTGTAATTACAAAGTCAGCATCTGCCGAAATACAAAAACCTTCATCATCAAAGAAATAACGGAATCTTCTATTCCCCAATGCGCCCGCGAAAATCATCTCAGAAAGTCCTTCCGGCAATGGCATTACAGCAGCTAAAGGATGTGCAGGAGGTCCACCGACAAAAATACTCACCTTTAAAGGTCTACCCAGAGCATTTGCCTTTGTTTGATGTATCCCTATGCCACGATGCAACTGATAATGCAAACCAATTTCCTGATCCGGTAGATAATCATTACCAGAAAGCTGAATCCTGTACATTCCGAGATTAGCATGCATGATACCAGGCTTGCTGACATCTTCGGTATACACTTGCGGCATAGTCACAAAAGCACCACCATCCATGGGCCAGTTGACAATCTGCGGAAGTTTACTAATGGATGTCTTTCCATGAAGAATAGGAGCACCCGACTTCCTTTTCCAGGGTAGAGCCCCTAAAGCTGTCATTGACGAACCAATAAATTGGAAAGGGTTTTTCAGCACCGCTGCAGGATTCATTTTAACGTCCACCAATTTCTTTAAGTGATCCAGCGAATCGCGAAACATAAATTTCGAACGTTCTAACGTACCAAACAAATTGGACACCGCAGGGAATGTGGTACCTTTGATATTTTCAAAATACAAGGCCGGTCCCTCAACATCAAATACCCGCATATGAATTGCAGCCATTTCGAGATAAGGATCAACCTCTTCTTTGATACGGATCAAATGCCCATGCTTTTCAAGATCCGCAACACATGCTTCTAAACTATTGTATCCCATATATTAAATCTGTTTCACCACGTCAATCCACAAATTTAACAGAATTATTGATTATACAGGATAAAAACCGGTATAACATACGAAAACACTTATCTAAAAAACCGCTATCAAAACTATTGTTTCGATATCCCCCTGAACGGTACATTAGGTGTCTACGCAGACATAGGTTTTCAAAGGGGTAAATTCAAATGCCTGTATTTTCTGCCAAGTAGTATTATCGACATTCTTTTCATAATAAAGCACTCTTCTAAACTCATCGATATCTTCTTTATTGATATCATTCAATCTTGTTAACAGAAGTTTAGCAAAGAATTTATTCACACCGATCTCTTTTTTGGGACGTTCGGATGAGCAGTTCAGAAAATGGTAAAATAAGCCTCTAAAAGTCATTTCCTCATTGCCGCCAAGGTAGATGACCTCCGATATAAAATTATTTTCCCAGGGCATTTCCCGCAGCCAACGGTATACATCAAGCAGAGGAAGTGGCCTAAACTTTAGGGAAGCCACCCAATTCCAATAAAATATAGTTTGCCGTCGCGCTAGTTTAGCAAATATTCGGTTCAGTACACTCTCTTTTCCCACCACACTGCTTTTAATCACAATCGTATATTGTACACGTAAATTTTCAAGAAGATTGCGCACAGGCTCCAGGAAATGTTCGTCCATTAACCGCGCGACGTAAATAATACGATTATTTCCTGCCCGCTTACAAAGCTCCACGAAATTGCGCAGACCGAGCAATTCAAGCTGAAGCTGTATATCATTATCCAGCGAAGGAACTTGCGTAAAATAAATTCCAAAATTAAGATCTGAGATTTCAAAATTCTCAAAAGCTTCGCCTTTCCGCAAGAGGTCGAGTTCAAAAAGCTTAGCCGTAACCTTTTCCTTCACAATCCTATTAAAAAGAGATAAATTGCGGACTAATCCCGTCACATCAAAATCGCTGGATTGCAGATAACAGGATGCCCGTCGTCCCAAATAGGTATTTAGCCCGCTGATTAAAACCTTTTTCATTCGAATGCTCTATTTTATGGCTATGAAACCATCCCGATTTTATAATTCGTTCTCACTATAGTGGACATTAAAGATGATCCTTGCCCGTTAGTAAACTGTGTTTACTCTGATTTTAGAACAGAAAAACGTCAAATAAGTTTAACACTAATTTTTATTTTTTTCGATAAAAAAGACCCAGCCAGCCTCGTGGCGACCGTCATTGTCCTTTTTTTGTCAATTCATGAATTAATACTTTCAAGAACACAATATCCTTATATATTTGTAAATCTTCTGAAAATAGGCTGCACTAAAAAGTATTTATCTTCACCTCTATGGACAAAAGGGCTACAATGATCTGGTTTCGAAATGATTTAAGACTTCATGACAATGAGGTTTTTTATCAAGCTTCTGAGAAAAGTTCATTTATTATCCCCGTTTATTGTTTTGACCCGCGATACTTCGACCGAAATCAGTTTGGCAACTTGAACACTGGTGTTCTGCGAGCGGCCTTTGTTATCGAAGCCGTCACGGCTTTAAAAGAAAAATTAAAGAGCCATGGTAGCGACTTGTTGACTTATGTGGGCAAGCCTGAAGATATTATCCCTAGAATCGCACAAAAGTATCAAGTTCACGAAGTTTATCACCACCGCGAAGTAGCACTTCGGGAGACCTCTATTTCCGAAAAAGTAGAAAGTGGACTTTGGAGCAGCAAAATAAATCTCCGGCATTTCATCGGTCATACCCTTTATCACAAAGAAGACCTTCCATTTCCGATCAAGGATATACCCAATGGTTTTTCTGTTTTCAAGAAAAAAGTTGAGCGGGAAAGTTTAGTCCGGCAACCGATTCCATTACCGACCAACTTCCTGACGCCTCCCCATTTAGAGGACACCAAAATCCCCTCACTGAAAGACTTAGGTTATTCAGCTGAGGAGATCAAATCTGTCGACGACATTTACATTCTCGGAGGCGAAGACACGGCACTCAGTATTATGCATGCGCTATTGTCAACCTACCCAGAGACGGATCAGGATCCACTCATCCTCGGTCCTTTTATTGCCTCAGGCGCCTTATCCCCTATCCTTTTATATCAAAATATCAAAAAATTGGGTGAAGGCAGAAAGGACAAACGGTTTGAGAAGATTATTGACATACTTCTTTGGCGTGATTATTTTAGGTTTATGCTAAAAAAATATCCGAATATATTTTTTAAATCACAGGGCTTTACAACTAGTGCACCGCAAGGTTTTCCATCCACAGACGGCGATGACGAACGATTTGATAAATGGAAATCTGGCCGTACAGAGCATGATTTTGTAAACAGTGTGATGATTCAATTGCAGAAGACGGGATACATTCCCTATCAGGCACGCTTTATTGCCGCCAGTTATTTGGTCCATGAGTACGGTGTCAATTGGCTTCGTGGAGCTTCCTGGTATGAGGAGCACCTGCTGGACTATTCTCCTGCCACCGTATATGGACAATGGTCTCATGTCGCTGGCGTGGGGACGAGTGAAAAAGATAATAAGGCATTGGATTGGCAAAAATTGATCAAAATTCATTTCCCGAATGGACTTCCAAAACTGGATGAAATAATGGTTAAATAAATCTTCTTCGGAAATAAATAATTCCGAGGGAAAAGGTCTTTTTAGCACGCCGGAATCCCCTTTAAAATCATGCTAAAAATGTTAAGAATTGGATAGATTTATTGATTAAATTATTCAATTTCAGTATTAGAAACTCTTTTTTTATTCATAACTTTGACAAATTTCATAGTTTTAATTGTAAATGGACAATCTGACATATTTGAGTAATGCTGATTCGGCTTATGTCGATGGCTTATATCAATCGTACAAGCAAGATCCCCAATCGGTAGATTTCGGATGGCAAAAATTCTTTGAAGGTTTTGATTTCGGTCAAAATGCTGGTGGAACAACAAGTTCAGTAGGTGAAGCTACTCCTGAGCACGTTTTGAAAGAAATCAACGTGCTGAACATGATTAACGGCTACCGCGATCGTGGCCACCTATTCACACACACAAATCCTGTACGTGAGCGACGTAAATACTATCCTGGCAAGGAATTGGAGACGTTTGGTCTTGCTGAAGCAGACATGAGTACCGTTTTCAATGCCGGTGTTGAAGTAGGCTTAGGTCCAGCCACATTAAAAGACATCCGTCAATTGGTAGAGGATACTTACTGCCGTTCCATTGGTGCAGAATTCAAATATATCCGTAACCCAGAGAAAATTAAATGGTTACAGGACCGTATGGAAGCGGATCGTAACATGCCTAAATTCTCTTTAGATACCAAAAAGAGAATCTTAAACAAATTAAACCATGCTGTTGTATTCGAAAACTTTTTGGGTACTAAGTTTTTAGGTCAAAAACGTTTTTCGCTTGAAGGTGCCGAAAGTTTAATCCCTGCGCTAGATTCTGTTATCGAAAAAGGAGCAGAAATCGGTATTCAGGAATTTGTTATCGGTATGGCTCACCGTGGCCGTCTCAATGTATTGACCAATATTATGGGTAAATCTTACAAGTCAGTATTTTCTGAATTTGAAGGTAAGACTTATGCCGACGATCCCGAAGTAAACTTTGGTGGTGACGTAAAATACCACTTGGGTTTCTCTTCTGAAGTCAAAACCAACGATGGCAAATCTGTCCACCTAAGTTTGGCTCCTAACCCTTCACATCTGGAAACGGTAGATCCAATCGTAGAAGGTATGGTTCGTTCGAAAATCGATTTTAAATACGAAGGAGATTCTTCTAAAATCGCACCGATCATCATCCATGGTGATGCGGCAATTGCTGGCCAGGGTGTCGTGTATGAAGTAACCCAGATGTCGAAACTAGATGGTTACAAAACTGGTGGTACTGTACATATTGTCATTAACAACCAGATTGGATTTACAACAAACTATAAGGATGCCCGTTCGGGTACATATTGTACCGACGTCGCAAAAATCACTTCTTCACCTGTATTCCATGTCAACGGTGATGATGCTGAAGCAGTAGTATACGCCATCAATTTAGCTGTTGAATACCGTCAGAAATACAAAACTGACGTCTTTATCGATCTATTATGTTATAGAAGATTTGGACATAATGAGGCCGATGAACCAAAATTCACGCAGCCATTGTTGTACAAACTTATCGATAAGCATCCCAACCCGAAAGAAGTTTATGCTAAAAAATTAATTACCGAAGGAAGTATTGACGAAGCATATTCCAAAACTATCGAGAAGGAATTTAAAGCTGCACTACAGACTAAATTTGAGGAATCTAAAACAGTTGAGGTATTGACTGAAGAGATTCCGATGTTTAAAGGGGCATGGGAAGGATTGCGTCCTGCTAAAAAAGGTGAAGTATTAACAACCTCCGATAAAACCAAAGTTGCAAAGGATCTATTTTTGAAATTAGCAAAAGAAATTACAACCTTACCTGCTGACAAAAAATTCTTCCGTAAGATTACGCGTTTATTTGAAGACCGTGCCAAAATGATCGATACGGATTCATACGATTGGGCAATGGGTGAATTGATGGCTTACGCGACATTATTGGATCAAGGTAACCGTGTGCGTATTTCGGGGCAAGATGTGCAACGTGGTACCTTCTCACACCGTCATGCCGTATTAACGCTTGAAGATTCAGAAGAAAAATATGTTCCTTTAGCTCATGTGAAAGGCGGCGATAAATTCTCCATCTATAACTCCTTACTTTCCGAGTATGCTGTTTTGGGTTTTGAATATGGCTATGCATCCTCTAATCCCAATTCATTGACCATTTGGGAAGCGCAATTCGGAGATTTTTATAATGGTGCTCAAATTATTGTGGATCAATATCTATCTAGTGCAGAGACGAAATGGAAACGCTCCAACGGATTGGTGATGATGCTTCCTCACGGTATGGAAGGTCAGGGTCCTGAGCACTCTTCAGCACGTATCGAAAGATTCTTGGAGCTGTGTGCAGATGAAAATATGATCTTAGCCAACTGTACTTTACCTGCAAACTACTTCCATTTGTTGCGTCGTCAACTGGTACGCGAGTTCCGCAAACCGTTGATTGTATTTACACCAAAATCATTGTTGCGTCATCCAAAAGTCGTGTCGCCTTTAAAAGACTTTACAGAAGGTGTTTTCCAAGAGGTAATCGACGATGTTAATGTTTCAGCAAAAGATGTTAAACGCGTATTGTTCTGTTCTGGTAAAGTGTACTACGACTTATTAGAAAAACAAGAGGCGGATAAGCGCAAAGATGTTGCTATCGTTCGTATCGAGCAGTTGTTTCCGATCCCTACAGATCAATTGAAAGCAATCCGCAAAAAATACACAAAAGCAAAAGAGTTTGTCTGGGTTCAGGAAGAAAACGAAAACATGGGGGCTTGGTCTTATTATTGCCGTAAACTCATGGGTACTGAGATTGCATTTACAGGTTTTGTTGCCCGCAAAGAAAGTGGAAGTACAGCAACAGGTTATATGAAGCAACACGTTGCTCAACAGGCAGCAATCTTAAATAAATCATTCGAATAAAAACAATTTAAAATCAATTGCGTCCTAGCTATAGGACGCAATTGTCAATAAAGAACATTATATATGAGCTTAGAAATTAAAGTACCAACCGTAGGTGAATCAATCACGGAGGTAACCTTATCACAATGGTTGAAACAAGATGGCGATTATGTGGAGATGGATGAAAACATCGCCGAACTGGAATCAGACAAAGCAACGTTTGAATTGCCAGCTGAAAAAGCAGGTATCTTAAGAATCATTGCACAAGAAGGTGATACTTTAGAAATCGGTGCTGTTGTTTGTACAATTGAAGAGGGTGCTGCCCCTACTGGCGATTCAGCTCCAGCTGCTGCGCCTGCTAAGGAGGCATCATCAACTGCTGCTCCAGCGGCTGCCGCGAAAGACGAAGATCCAGATAGCTACGCTGCTGGTACAGCTTCTCCTGCTGCTGCAAAAATCTTAAGAGAAAAAGGAATTGATCCTTCTACAATAAAAGGAACAGGGAAAGAAGGCCGTATCACAAAAGAAGATGCCGAAAAAGCTCAACCCGTTGCTAAAGCTGCAGCACCAGCAGCAAAACCTGCTGCGGCTCCAGCTGCGACAGTTGCTCCAGTAGCGGGTTCTAGAAACGAACGTCGTGAGAAACTATCTTCCTTACGCAAAACGATCGCAAAACGCTTAGTTGCCGTTAAAAACGAAACAGCGATGTTGACAACATTCAATGAAGTCAATATGCAGCCGATCATGGATTTACGTGCCAAATATAAAGATACTTTTAAAGAGAAATTTGGTATCGGTCTAGGTTTTATGTCATTCTTTACAAAAGCAGTAACAACTGCGTTAGCTGAATGGCCTGCTGTCAATGCACGTATTGAAGATAACGAAATTGTATATTCTGATTTCGCAGATGTTTCAATTGCGGTTTCTGCACCTAAAGGATTGGTAGTTCCAGTTATCCGTAACGCTGATGCCATGTCATTGGAGCAGATCGAAAAAGCAATTGCCGCATTGGCAGGTAAAGCACGTGACAACAAATTAACGATCGACGAAATGACTGGTGGTACATTTACAATTACCAATGGTGGTGTATTCGGATCAATGATGTCTACGCCAATCATCAATGCGCCACAATCGGCAATCCTGGGTATGCACAACATCATCCAACGTCCTATTGCTGAAAATGGTCAGGTGGTGATCCGTCCAATGATGTATATCGCGCTTTCTTATGACCACCGCATCATTGATGGTCGTGAATCAGTTAGCTTCTTGGTTCGTGTAAAACAATTATTGGAAGATCCAGCTCGTTTATTGTTGGGTGTTTAAACCGCAATAAAGTTTGGAAATATAAAAAAGACCTATGCCTTTGTGGTATAGGTCTTTTTTTTTCTGAAAGTGTCTGATCTTATTGACCAGAAACAACCTTCAAAAAAGAAACGGTCTACTTAACGAATATAAATCAGAGATAGCCGAATATAAATCGCCTTTTTAATTTCTCCCTTTTATTTTTTACTTTCATCTTGTTAAAGATCAAGCATATCTCTATATACAGCCGGCTTTATAACATAAAAGCTCCTATACGAACGCGAAATTGATTATTAAGCAGACCTTATCAAACAAAATGAAAATTTTAATAACAGCTGCATATCTATTACTCACTGTAACGACACTGTTTGCCAACATGGCAAACCCAAGAAGTCCGCACAGCATAACAGGACAGCTCGTTCCTGCCGGCAAGGTAAAAGTCACCCATGAGCGTATCGACATCCGCCTTTTATTGGACAGCACTGATGATCATTCGGACTATCGTAGTCACTTCAGCATTGTATACAATATCCATGCTGAAGAAGAGATCGAATTACCGCTCGTATTTCTCGCGCTAAATATGGATGGATTAGATCGGGTACTTGTCAATCAGAAAGAGATCAAAGCAAAGGCGATGGATCAGCCCGATTCGAAGTTCCCTTTTTTACGTTTAAAGGATGGTTATTATGAAATCAGTTACGACAGCGATGAATGGAAGCGTATTTCGCTGGATGATGCATTTTATTTTACCGCTAAGCTACACAAAGGTGAAAACAATATTCAGGTTCAATACAGCGCTTATATGGGCTATGACCGGCGCGATATCCGAACCAGATACGAAATTGATTACCTCTTATTTCCTTCCAGATACTGGTCTTCCTTTGGCCCAATTGACCTGTATCTCCACCTAAACGGTGACATGGAAGTCCTTGCACAGAACCTAGGAACCGCCAAATTAAAAACGGATTCAATCATGCACTGGGACATTGATCAGGTAGAAAAGAAAGAGAGTTTTCATATTGAAGTTGGCCTAAAAACCTCTTTGTTCGCAAAAGCAATTCTTTGGGTGCACCCCGAACTGCTTGCGCTGATCGGATCGCTATTTTTGTTATACCTACATATCCGATGTATTTATCTAAAATACAAAGGTGGCAAATACCGTTATGCACTGCTTATTGGAAACCTAATTATTCCAAGCTCCTTCTATTTCTTCTGCTGGTTTTGGTCCAGTCTGGCCAACTATCTGATCAACGGTTCATTTGACCAGAAGTCCCGGGGCTTTATACTGCTAGTCATCTTCACCTTACCCTTAATCTACATCATTTACGACTTGGTTTTATTGATTATCGACAGAAGTATCCGATCAAGGTTTTCCACCTAGAAAACCAGCAGCCTACTTTTTGTAGGTTAGCTTATTTTCAATCATGCGGTTGTTATACTGCTGAATAAATGCTTTCATCTTACTCTCCATCGTATCCAATACGGCGGGATGCTGCTTAAGCAGGTCGTGCTTCATCAGACGATCCTTCTTTAGATCGTAAAACGATGTCACTTTCAGCCCGTCATACGACATCATATAATCTTTATAATAGAGGTTATAGCTCCCTGCATTGTTATTGAGCACAAAATTATCCTTACCTGGTTTGAAGGCATCCGAACCAAAGGCAAAATACGGTTCATCGTAATGCAAATAATTTAAAATCGTCGGCATAATATCTATTTGCTGTACCAGTTTATCCGCTTTGCCAACTAGGTTATCGCCTGGTGCATAAAATATAATAGGAATTTGGAAGCCCCCTGCTGCCGTTTGATATTCTGGCAGGTAGCTTACAGTAGCATGGTCTGCACAAATCACGAAGACGGTGTTCTTGTACCAGGGCATTTTAGATGCTGTCGCAAAAAATTCGCGCAGCGCATTATCGGTATATCCAATGGGCTCTTGTACTGGCAAAGGTCCTTTTGGAAATTTTCCCTGATATTTTTCGGGTACTTTAAACGGATGATGTGAGGATAATGAGAAGAAACTGACGAAAAATGGTTGATGAAAAGTATTGATCTTGTTTGCGACAAATTGCAAAAAAGGTTCATCCCAGATTCCCCATATGCCATCAAAGTCCGCATCATTGTTATATTCATTCTTACCAAAATAATGCTGAATGCCTGCCAATTTCATATAAGCCGAAAAGCCCATACTGCCATTAGGTGCCCCGTGGAAAAAGGCCGTCTCATACCCTTTCTTACCCAACAGCTTTGCTAAGCTCGTGGTTTCATTTCCCGAGTATATGGAAAGTACAAAAGGTTCACCTATCGAAGGAATTCCGGTAATCACGGATGGTAGTGCATCAATTGACTTACGCCCATTGGCATACGTATCTGTAAAAGTGTAAGCATGGCGGATCAATGAATCCAAAAAAGGCGTATAACCTTTGTATTTTCCACCTTGGATATCTTTATTCAATTCGCCAAAATGCTCTTTTGCAAAACTCTCCAAAATCAGAACGACGACATTTTTCTTTGCAAAAGGCTGGTCTGCTTTTGGTATATGAATGGGATTGTATAACTGCTCAAGCTCTTGGTCAGAATAATAATGAACAGGTTTCAGATTTACAGCCTTTAATGTTTTCAATATACTGAATGGTGTGTTCAGTACAATATTCATTTCTTCTGGTGTTTCTACATAATCTCCGGCATTGCTTAACGTAATGGGACGCGTGCTATGGGCCCAGCCCCCACGTACCCCACCGATGAAAAGAAAGGCGGTCAATAGAAACAAAGGTACTTGGATCAAAAATGACTTCCAGTTATATTTCGTGATCTTTTCCAGCTGAATAAGCTGATAGGATCTCATCAGGCCATACACGATAAGAGCCAATAGTACGATAAGATACCAATAGTCCAAACAAAAATCAAAGGCCAGCTTCATCAAGTTTGATTCATTTGAAAATTGATCGATTACTGTACCTGTAGTTCTTTTGAGTGTAAAGGGATAATAGGCAAAATCAATCAGGTTCAAGGCTATTCCTATTGAATTGACCACAACGAAGATCCATTTCGCGACTTGCTGATAGACCCGGTTATCCTTAAACGGTCCCGGAACAGTCATCATCACAATATAAAGAATATTTAAATACAGCAGGGCTACAATGTCGAAACGCACACCACCGGCAAACATCACCAGGAGCTTACCCGCATCGACGTGCGGAAATAAGGAGGCATTGATGCCATAAAACCCCAATCTTAACAACGCATAAATGACCAAAAGAAAGATAAAACGAATTGCGACAGCAAAATACGGTGCAAGTACTCCTTTTAATTTCATAGTCCTAATATTTTAAAAATTCACGATATACCTCTTGATAATACGCTTTACCGATATTCAACAAACTATCTGTTTTGCTCACTGGATATTCCTTGTTCGACCTATAGTTGATTATCCTTCCCACATTATCAAATGAAACAGCTTGCTCTGGAGTAATCACTCCAAAGGCATCTTTGGAATTATAAAAGGCAATTTGAGGTGTCGTTGGATTAAACAAATCCCGGCTCCAATGGTAACGTTCGGTTGGAAGTTTCAATTGGGTCAATAACGTTGCTGCCAAATCTGTCTGATTGCCAATTCTGCTGAAAATTTTCCCCCGAAACTCGGGCTTGATAACATCTCCGAAAAAAATCAATGGAATATGAAAGCGATTAGGATGGAATAGCTCCCATTTTTCTGAAGGAAGGCGGTGTCCATGATCAGCTACAATAACAAAAAGAGTATTCTTATACCAAGCTTCTTTTTTGGCTTTTGAGATAAAGTCATACACTACTGAATCCGTGTAATATGCTGTGCTTCTAAACTTATCTGCATTGGTAGCATTGCCAAATTTATAACCGTTTTTTAAATCGAATGGCTCGTGGTTGACCAAGGTAAAGATCGTAGAAAAGAAAGGCTGTTTTTCCTTTTTGAAGTCGTTGATCATCCTATTAAAAACCACATGGTCATATACCCCCCACGAGGCACGTTCAGCATCCAAGCCAAAATTAGCATTGTCCACAACCCTAGCTATCCCATGTGTCAGCATATACGATTTAAAATTGTAAAACTCACTTTGTCCACCGTGGTAAAAGGATGTTTCGTAACCTGCATGATCAAGCTCTTGCCCAATTGCAGGCATATTTTCATGTTTATCAATATATTTAATAATACTTTCCGGGCCTTGCGCCGGAAAGCCACTCAATATCGCAACCATTCCTTTGTCAGATCGATCAGCAGCAGAATAAATATGGTCAAACAAAATCCCCCCTTTGATCAACTCTTCCATGTGTGGAGTAATTCCCTTCTCCCCCCCGAGGGACTGGATGAGGTCTCCGACAAAACTTTCTAACATAATAAAAACCACATTCGGACGAGTCGTTGAAAGCACCTGAACCGCCGAATCGGGCTGATGCTCAAAGGCTGGCCGTAGTTTGTCTGCGATCTCTTTCTGATCGCTATAGTAACTATATGGGTTTTTCAGTTTGGTATTTTTAGCAAAGAAATCGCGTAAAAAAGCCCATTGCGTATTGACTGCCGCATGATTATAAAATGTATCTTCCGAATAATAAGCTTTACTGGGGTTTAATGTTGCCCGCCCATAACCGCCGCGAATAAACGTGAAAAGGACAAACATTCCGACGAGCAGTTTAAAGATATTACCAACCGGAGATTTGATATTGAAAAAGAATACCTTTTTAAACATCCAGCGGTATAAAAAATAGCCACACAATATGCCGATCACCATGCCGACGATTGGAAGAAATACCGGCGTGGCTTCTGCCGAAGCTACTGCTCCTGAAGGTGAGGCCAAAAAGGAATCAATCGCACGCTTGGAAATCTTGTCCCCCCATTCCCGGTAGATATTGACATTGATAAAGCTTGTCACAAAAAATAAAACCAGCACAATAATGGTATAGACATCCAAGATCCGCCTTTTGGGTTTGAGCTTTGGAAAAAAACTTAATATACAATACACAAGGAAGGGTAGTGCACATATGTAAGAAACAGCAGAGAAATCCAGATTGAGGCCATGATAGTAAATTCTGAAAACCTCTGTAATATTGGAAAAACCAATTTTCTCAAAAAAAGCAGTAACAAAAATCAATCTATCTATAAAACAGATAATTAACCAGAATAGAAAATACTGTGTTAAAGCTCTCAACTCTTTAGCAAATCGTTGCATTCTTTCGCGTAAAAATAAAACAGGCAAATTTACATTAATTTACATGAAATACAGGCTAATTACTTAGTAATATGAATAAAAGATTAAAAAATTATAAAGTACCCCTGAGGTAGTATACCGCATAAATAGCAAACTCTTCTGCTAAAGCAGGATGGTGTTTGAATGAATTGCCGATACGTGATGGATAGCATCTTTTTGTTTGCGCACAAGATCAGCTGATAACTAAGGAAAATAACATAGAAATACTTACTTTTGTGTTCCTTAAAAGTTTGAATAGAAAATTTAAAATGAGCATAGCGAAAACTTATAATCCAAAAGAAGCTGAAGAAAAGTGGTACAGCTATTGGAAAGCGAACGGATTTTTCCGTTCCACCCCTGACGAACGTGAACCTTACACGATTGTGATGCCTCCTCCAAACGTCACTGGAGTGTTGCACATGGGGCATATGCTAAATAATACCATTCAAGATGTTTTGATTCGCCGAGCACGTATGCAGGGGAAAAACGCCTGTTGGGTACCAGGGACCGATCACGCCTCCATTGCTACTGAAGCCAAGGTGGTCGCTATGTTGAAAGAACAAGGAATTGACAAACGATCGTTATCCCGCGAAGATTTCTTAAAGCATGCTTGGGAATGGAAAGAAAAATATGGTGGTATTATTCTGAAACAATTGGAAAAACTTGGTGCTTCCTGTGACTGGGATCGCACGCGTTTTACGATGGACCCAGAGTTGTATCAATCTGTTATCCGCGTATTTGTAGATCTGTATAACAAAGGATTGATTTATCGGGGCTATCGCATGGTCAATTGGGATCCAGAAGCAAAAACAAATATTTCCGACGAAGAAGTTATTTATAAAGAGAAAAATGGTAAATTATATCACCTGAAATATCAGGTTGATGGTACTGATCAATACATTGTTGTTGCAACGACCCGTCCCGAAACAATTTTTGGTGATACAGCGGTCTGTATCAATCCCAACGACGAACGCTACACCTGGTTAAAAGGAAAGCAAGTCATTGTACCGATCGTAGGCAGAAAAGTGAACATCATTGAGGATGAATATGTAGATTTGGAGTTCGGTACCGGATGTCTAAAAGTTACACCAGCACACGATGTAAACGACTATGCGCTCGGCAAAAAACACCATCTGGAGTTTGTGGATATCTTCACTGACGAAGCAAAGCTGAACGACAACGGCTTACACTATGCTGGTATGGATCGTTTTAAAGTCCGGAAGGAAATTGAGAAAGAGCTTGAGGAAAAGGGGTTATTGGAAAAAGTTGAGAATTATACCAATAATGTGGGGACCTCAGAGCGAACCGGTGTGGTGATCGAGCCCAAAATCTCCAATCAGTGGTTCCTTAAAATGGAAGACCTTGCGAAACCGGCTTTGGATAATGTCATGGATGATACCATCAAATTTCATCCGACAAAATTCAAAAATATTTACCGCAATTGGATGGAGAATGTGACCGACTGGAATATCTCAAGACAATTGTGGTGGGGCCATCAAATACCGGCATATTTCTATGGCGATGGCAACGAAGACTTTGTGGTTGCACAAACAGTTGAAGAAGCACTGGTGTTAGCGCAAGAAAAGTCGAGCAATGCAAATCTTAAAGCAGAAGATCTCCGTCAAGACGAAGATGTCCTTGACACGTGGTTTTCAGCGTGGTTATGGCCAATTTCGGTCTTCAATGGTATCAATGAACCAGAAAATCCAGAAATAAATTATTATTACCCAACCCAAGATTTGGTCACTGCCCCCGATATCATCTTTTTCTGGGTAGCACGTATGATCGTTTCAGGATATGAATTCCGCGGACAATTGCCTTTTGAAAATGTTTATTTTACTGGGATTGTACGGGACAAACTCGGCCGCAAAATGTCCAAATCGCTGGGCAACTCACCTGACCCGATTGATTTGATGAACGAATACGGTGCCGATGCGACGAGAATGGGGATGTTATTGACTGCTCCAGCGGGTAATGACCTTCCTTTCGATGTTGAACTCTGTGTACAGGGACGGAATTTTGCCAATAAAATCTGGAATGCTTTCCGCTTGGTTAAAGGCTGGGAAATCACCGCCGCACCAGCTTCGGCGTCCGATAAAATTGCGGCTGCCTGGTTTGAGGCAAGATTAAATCAGTCTTTGGTCGATATCGAGGAAAACTTTAAGCATTATCGTTTATCAGATGCGCTGATGACAACCTATAAATTAGTATGGGATGACTTTTGCGCCTGGTATCTTGAATTAGTAAAACCGGCTTACGGCTCACCGATTTCTGGCGAAACCTTAGACACGGTAAAATCATTTTTTCAACGTATACTTACGCTGGTGCACCCTTTCATGCCTTTTCTTACGGAAGAATTATGGCACGACGGATTGTTCGGAATAAAAGAAGAGAAAGATTGCATTATCGTCGCTCCCTACCCGACGGCAGATGCCTTTGATGAGCAGCTTATTAAAGATTTCGCTGTCGCACAACAGATCATTTCTGAGATTCGCAATATCCGTAATTCTAAAGGTATCTCCCCTAAAATTGCGTTGCCATTAGCGATCAATCAGCAATCTGAGGTCAACTTGAAACAATACATTGCTATCATCACTAAGATTGCCAATTTGGAGGACGTGACTTTTGTCTCTGAGAAAATTGCAGGTGCTGCCAGTTTCCTTGCCGGCAAAGATGAATGTTATGTGACTTTGGAAAACAATGTTGATGCGGATGCCGAGCGTGAACGCATTGAGAAAGAATTGGAATACTTAAAGGGTTTCCTAATTTCGGTAGACAAGAAGCTTTCCAATGAGCGATTTGTACAAAATGCAAAACCTGAAATTGTCGAAAACGAGAAAAGCAAAAAAGCTGACGCAGAAGCTAAGATTAAAATACTGCAAGAAAGTTTAATAACATTAGGTTAACACCTAAACGATACAGCTGATCAGGTCCCGTGTAATGCACGGGACTTTTTTTGCATACCGCCCAATTGAAACATCCACATTCTTCTTGAATTCGCCGTTAGATTATACTTTTTTAAGGTGTTACCGCCTAAAGCGAAGCTCCATTAATACGAATACAAATTAATACCAAATTCGCCTTTTCTTCGGCGCTTGTTCGGTGCTTGTTCGGTGCTTGTTCGGTACTCGTACGGTGCTTCTTCGGTTGTAACCGAAGAAATACCGTACGAGTACCGAAGTATATACGACAAATGATCGTGTGAAGACTGGAGGAGGTATCCAGGGTTTACTAAGGATATGCCCCCGTCAATTTCCCTTTTAGTATCGGAAATTTCATTTCAAGGATTTTCTAAAAAGCGCTTAATGAATAAGGTATGGTTGTTTCGCGAGAGAGTCTGGTGTAGTTTAAAATTGACTTCGAATGGAACAATACCGGAAAGTTTATCCTAATTCTGTAAAAAATGAATAACTTTATAATAGCGAACTTAAATTATACGATTATGGGATTTAAAGAAACATTTCAGATTAACGGTGAAAACCTTTTGCAGAAAATCAAAGAAATTATTGCTGAGGGCAACGTGAACAAAATTAGCATTTCGGACAAACATGGAAAGGAAATCATGAGCTTTCCAGTGACTGTTGGGGCCATAGGCTTGATCTTAGCGCCTGTTTTTGCAGCGATTGGAGCAGTCGCAGCATTACTTACAGAGTGTACCATTACTGTGGAACGCAATAGTCAAAAGGAAGACAATGACAACGAAGACAACAGTACGGATCCACCAACCACAATAACAGTAAACTAATCAACTCAGATTGCCTGCTATGAAAATCTTAAAAAATATACTTTGTATTCTATTTGCCTTGCTATTCATTAATGCGGGCCTGGATAAACTTTTTCATTATATGCCAGCTCCACCAATGGATATGGACATGAAAAAGGTATTTGAGGCTTTTAACGCTATAAAATGGCTAATGCCACTGATTGGAATTATCGAGCTCATTGGCGGTTTACTATTTATTTTTCCAAAGACAAGAACGTTGGGTGCATTGGTCATCTTCCCGATCCTCATTGGTATTTTTACCCATAACATGATTTTCTATAGTCAGCAGGGATTGATTATTTGGGCTGTACTTTTCATTATCTGGCTATGGGTAGTTTTTGAAAACTGGGGGAGATATAAAAAATTGCTTGAATAATTGCTTCAATGTTAGACAAACGAGCTCGTTCAGCATAGCCATATATTCCCATTAAATACCTATTTTTTGACAAATTGATAGGTATTTAATGTTTTTATTAACATAAAATTAAAAAACAAAAAACTTTATATGACTATACAGGTTTGGTCAATTATTTGATGTAACTTTTTCCCGTTTTAATTTTTATTAATAGATACTTAAATCAAATTACACGTTGAACAGATTTACCCGAGTTGCTTTCAAAACAATTTTGTGGATTATTGGAGTAATAATTGCGCTTGCTATTCTAATTGTATTTTTAATTCGAATACCATCGGTTCAGAATTATATTGCCGGAAAAGTAACTCAATATGTTGAAGGCAAGATTGGTACGCCCGTTAAAATCGGCTACATCAATATCGATTTTCCTAAGAAACTAGTTTTACAGGACATCTATTTAGCGGACCAAAGCAAGGACACATTGGTTGCTGGAAAATCGATAGCTGTGGATATCAATATGCTGAAACTGCTAAAAAATACGGTTGAAATCCAAAGTATAGAAGCAGAAGGTATCACCGCGAAAATTCGCCGTACATTACCTGACAGTTCGTTCAACTTTGATTATATTGTCAAAGCATTTGCATCGCAAAAAGAAAGCACTCCAACTGCCGACAGCAGTTCAGCACTCCTATTCAACCTCGATAAAGTAAAATTTGATAAATTTCATATTGTCTATGCCGATGATGTAATTGGGACCAGCGCTGACGTATATCTCAACAGCCTAAATACCAACATTAAGAAGTTTGATCTAACAAAAAATATGGCTTTCAATCTTCCAAAAGTGAAGATAGATGGTCTGAGTGCTACCATCAAACAATGGCGGCCGATGGTTGACGGCGCAGCGCCTTCTGTTGAGGACTTTGGCATTACGGATAAAACGGCTCAAACAACCACATTGCTTCCCGATGTTGGCATACAGATCGCGGACTTGACCAATATCTTAGTGCGTTATGAAGATCAGTCCAGCCTCTTGAACACCAAGTTTTATGTCGAAAATCTTCACGCAGACATTAACAAGATCGACCTCAACAAAGAAGTTGTGGATATTCAAACAATCAGCCTCGACGGTTCGGACAACAGTGTGCTCTTTGGAAAGGTCCTAAAAAAAGCAAACAGCATAGCTAAACCTACAGCAGATACGACCAAAGTAAACTGGATTGTATCGGCCAAAGATATTCAGATCAATAATACAAGTTTAGCTTACCGCGATGACAATCAGGCGCGGATGAAGGGTTTTGATTATTTTAACATTAAGATCCCGGGTATGAAAACCAGCTTAAGTGATCTTTACTACAGTGCCGATTCAATCAGTGGATCTTTGAAAGAACTGGTAGCCTCTGATCGTTCGGGTTTTGTGATCAAACAATTAAAGGGAGATTTTAAGTATACAAATACTGGTGCTGAAATCAAAAATCTGTATGCGGAAACTCCACGTACGCTCCTACGGGATTACGTAAAAGTCTCCTATCCATCATTGGATATTGTTGCAAAAAAACCGGAACTCCTCTACGTCAATGCAAACATCAAAAAGAGTCATGTCGATATGCGCGACATTTACTATTTTGCCCCTTTTTTGGATACTATGCAGGTGATGAAACCCTTGATGGACAAAAAATTTGCTATCGATGGACGTGTTGTGGGTAAGGTAAATGATCTGAATATTCCAGCAATTGATTTCCAAACCCTGTCCAATACACGTGTCATAGCGAGCCTACGGTTAAGGGGGCTCCCCGAAGTGGATAAAATGTCACTGGATCTTAATTTAAAGAAATTGACGACAGGCCGTTCGGATATCGAAAAACTAATTTCTAAAAATATACTTCCGAGCGGTATTGAGCTACCGAATACGATTGGCCTTACGGGAACATTTAAAGGCGGTATGAATGCCTTTAACACCAATCTTTCGCTGGTTACAGAAAAGGGAACGGCCAAGTTTAATGGTAAGGTGGGCATGATCGGCCGCGATACAACCTATGATGCCTTTGTCAGTATTCGTGATTTCGACATTGGTAAGATCATGAAAATGGACAGTACCCTCGGCATTCTTTCTTTTGAAGGAAAGATTAAAGGCCATGGTACTGACCCCAAGAAGCTTGTAGCCAACTTCGATGGTAAAGTAAACCGAATGGACGCCATGGGTTACCGGTATCAGAATATCGACATGAACCTGACCGCAGACAAAGGAGATATCAAAGCGGCTGTGGTTAGTCCTGATCCAAATATTCAATTGACGTTAAATGCAACAGCGAATATGAAGTCCAAATATCCACAGGTGGATTTCGAGCTTCAGGTAGATACCATCAATCTTAAGAATTTAAAGTTAATGGATGACGAGTTCAAATACCAGGGTAAACTCGTCGGAAAGTTTAGTTCAGCGGATCCAAATTTTTTAAACGGTGAAGCACATATTACCAATTCATCTATCTTTTACAGTGGTGCATATTATTCTTTAGACAGCATTTCGCTTATAGCAAAAGCCGATACCAGCCGTAATTTATTGCTTCTAAAATCAAACTTTTTAAATGCTCATCTAGTTGGTAAATATAAAATTCTGGAATTGCAGAATGCCATACAGGACATTCTGCAGGTATACTACCAACCCGGTAAAGCTGTTGAAGTACCAAAATATGACCCACAGAATATAGAGTTTTCGGCTCAGTTGACCAGAACGAAGTTTATAAAGGATTTTTTACCGGAACTAACAGCCATGTCGGACATCACCTTGGACGGTATGTTTAACAGTCAATCTAAAACGATTCTCGCCAAGTTGGATGCTCCCAAAATAATATATAATGGTACCGAAATCAATAACGTCACTTTTGACATCAATACGCTGGATAGTACACTGTATTACTCCGCATTGATCAATAAGATCAAGGTAAGTAATATTGAACTTGTCAATACGGTATTCAGTGGCAAAGTCATTCAAAACAACTTAGACTTTGGATTATGGATAAAAGACAAGAAAGAAAAAGAGCAGTATCATCTGGGTGCAAATATGCGTGTTGATAATGGGGCATTTGTTTTCAGTTTACTGCAGGATGGCCTTATGCTGAATTACGACAAATGGACAATAAATCCAAACAATGTGCTCAAATTTGGACGTACAGGGATTCAGGCCAATGAATTTATCTTAAGCAATAAGGGACAAGAGCTTAGTATATCTTCGCAGGATAGTGTACTCAATTCACCGATAAACATTGCGTTCAAGAATTTCCGGATTGAGACATTAAGTAAAATGCTCGAAAGCGAAACCGTAGATCTCGGGGGTGGAATTAATGGTCAGGCGACCATATCGCGCCTGGAGAGCAGCCCTGTATTTGTATCGGATCTTGTTATCAATAAATTTTATATTGGACAGGATACCGTTGGGAATGTCAATATTAAGGTTAATAATGAGAAAGAAAACACGTACAATGCCAATATTAGTATTAGCGAGAATGGCAACAATGTTGTCTTAAATGGTGATTTTGTGAATCCCCCCCAGGGAGAAGCAAGCTTAGATTTTACCTTAGATATTGCGCCGCTTTCGATGCAGACCGTGCAAGCATTTAGCCTCGGATATCTTAAAGATTCGAAAGGAAATCTTGAAGGCCAATTGAAAATAACAGGATCACCATCTAAACCGCTCATTAACGGCGATGTTAATTTTAAAGATGCACAATTTAATATTGCCATGCTGAATGCACTCTTTAAAGCAAAAAACGAAACAATTCATTTGGATGAAAGAGGCATTACTTTTCCCAAATTTGCATTAGAAGACAAAAAGGGAAATATTGCTAAGCTGACGGGATCCATAGCCACGACAACGTATACTGATTTTGATTTTAATCTCAATGTCAATACGGACAATTTTGAAGTGCTCAATTCAACACAAAGCGATAATGACATGTTCTATGGTAAAATGTATCTTACTTCGAATCTGCGCATTCGCGGAAATCTCGATAAACCTATCGTGGACGGTACAATCAAAGTGTTAGATGATACCGATTTTACCTTTGTCATGCCAAACGATGATCCAGGAATGGCCGATCGTAAAGGGGTTGTTGAATTTGTTGATAAGAGGGATACAACAAGAGCAAATGTTTTTGCCAAATTAGATTCCATGACTGTCACCCGTTTAACGGGGATCGATGTGGACCTCAACCTTCAAACAGATAAGGATGCTAAATTTAAGATTCTTCTGGATGCTGGTTCGCAGGATGCCCTGAACATCCAGGGTGAAGCCGAGCTGAACGCAGGTATCGATGCCAGTAGCAAAATAACTTTATCTGGGACGTTTACCGTTGACAAGGGAAGCTATTCATTTAGTTTTGGCCCTGTGAAGAAAGATTTTACGTTCCGAAAAGGAAGCACCATTACCTGGAATGGCGATCCATTGGATGCCCAGCTGAATATCACAGCAGCATATACGACGAAAGCACCGACTTTAGAGCTTGTTGCGACGCAACTCGGTTCAGAAAATGCCAATTTGTATAAGCAACGTATTCCGTTCAATGTCTTACTAAAGATTACAGACAAATTGTTCCAGCCGCAACTGAATTTTGATATTGACCTGGACGAAAACAACTCGGTTGTTTCGCAAGATGTAATCAGCAAGGTAAACAATGCATTGACGACGTTACGTGAAAATCCGTCTGAACTCAACAAGCAGGTCTTTTCACTTATTGTATTGGGGCGCTTTATGTCGACCAATCCATTTGAGAGTCTTTCGGGTGGCGGTGGTACCGAAGCTATTGTGAGAAATAGTATCAGTTCCTTCCTAAGTGGTCAGTTGAACCGCTTGGCTTCCGAACTTATTACAGGAGTAGAACTGGATTTTAATTTAACTTCAGAAGAGGATTATGCTACAGGAGCTGGACAAACCCGCACGGATCTGAATATAGGTGTATCGAAAATGCTCTTAAATGATCGTTTAAAAATTACTATTGGATCCAATTTTGAAGTGGAAGGAAACACGCGGCCTGGAGAGACTGCCAATAATATCGCCGGAGATATCCAATTGGATTATCAGCTTTCACAAGACGGCCGTTATTTTGCACGGGTATACCGAAAGAATCAATATCAGGTTACACTTCAGGGCCAATATGTAGAAACAGGTATTGGATTTATCATCAATATGGATTACAACAGATTTAAGGAAATCTGGATGAGTTCAAAAAAACTCAAAGAGTACTATGATACGAATAGCAAAAGTTTCAGAAAACGTTTCGATGTGGAGCGCATGGAAACCGACTCAATCTATCGTGATAGCGTGCGCACGGTCATCCGTGACAGTTTGATGCTACATAGTCCAGCATACAGAAAACGTATGGAGGAAAGAGAAGAAGAGAAACGTAAACAGCAACTGGACTCAAGCAAAAAATTACCAAAAAGCAATGGTCCAAAATCAAATTTAGATACCATCAGAACAACAGCAATAAAAAATGAAGATGAGGAAAGGAGTTATCATGCGGGTTAGATTAAAGTATAGTGTTGGAATAGTAACATTCGCTGCATTTATAGCCTCCTGCTCGTCAACCAAGAATCTGAAAGAAGGAGAAAGCTTATATGTGAAGGGGAATGTCATCGTCGAGTCGGACACCATTTCTAAGGAAAATAAGGAAAAGATATCAACCCGCCTGGAAGAGGCCCTAATGCCCAAACCGAATAAACGACTGGTGGGGATACCTTTCAAGCTATATTTTAATAATATGGCTGGAGATTCAGTCGGGAACAACATCATAAAAAAATTCTTCAAGAAGATTGGTGAAGAACCCGTGTTGTTGCGTGATGTCAATCGAGAGTATAATGAAAATCTATTGCGCAATCGTCTGGAAAATTTCGGTTTCTTCAATGCGGAGGTGAGATCCGATACGTTAGTAGAAAACAAAAAAGCAACGATTAATTATACCGCCAAGCCCAACCTGATTTACCGCATACAGTCTGTTAAATTTGATGTTGACAGCAATAGTCAGTTGGGGAAAGATATTCGTTCGAGTTCTGATCAAAGTCTTCTCCAGGTAGGAAAGAACTACAGTTTAGATGTTATCTTAAACGAACGTGACCGCATCGATAATGATCTTAAAAATAAAGGCTATTATTATTTCAGCCCGGATTACATCTTGGTTCAGGTAGACAGTTCGAACCGGAATAACAAGGTGGATATGTATGTTACGGTTAAAAAAGAGACACCGGCGCAGGCGAAAATCCCATCCAAGATCAATAAAATTTACATTTTTCCGAACTATACAGAAACAAGCTCTGGTTATCAGCGATCCACACGGAGTGCAGAACTGTACGATAGCAGCTATTATTTTATAGACCGTCAGCATCTTTACAGGAAGCCTGTTATTGCGAACCATATCTTCTTTCATCCGGGCGATATATACAACCGTAATGCCCACAATCAGACCATCAGTCATTTGGTAAACCTCAATAGCTGGAAATTTGTAAAGAACAATTTTGTCGACAGCAAAGAAGTACCCAACGCACTGGATGTCTACTATTACTTGACCCCATTACCCAAAAAGTCCCTTCGGGTGGAGCTTTTAGGAAAAATGGCTTCGGTATACAACGGTACTGAGGTGAATGTCAACTGGACTTTACGAAATGCATTTAAAGGTGCTGAGCAACTGAGCTTTAATGTATTCGGTGGTTATGAAACCCAGACGGGAGGATCGGCCGACCTTAATTCGAGTTATTACCGCTACGGTATAGAGGCGACCTTGACTTTTCCTCGCATATTGTCTCCCTTTGGAAGAGTTTCGCCCTCAAGGCGCTTTATTCCGAAGACTTATATCAAAGGCCGCTATGAGTTTTTAAATCGCCGCAAAGCTTATACGCTAAATTCGATTGCGTTGGATTACGGCTATATCTGGCAAGAGTCTGAAGAGAAACAGCATGATCTCGCTTTAATGGAGATTACTTATGTTCAGCCTAAAGGTATTTCGGAAAACTACCAAAAACAAATGGATACCATCCCTGCGTTGCGACATGCCATAGACCCTCAGTTTACCATTGGTCCAAACTACAACTTTACGTTTCAAAACACCATGAAGCAGCATTTGAAAAATACATTTTATTTCAAAGGCAACTTGGACCTGTCGGGAAACATACTTGGACTGATAAAAGGAGCAGATTTTAATAAAGGGAAAACGTTCAAATTGTTTGATGCTTATTTTTCACAATATATCAAGATCAGTGGCGATGGTCGACATTATTTAAAGTTATCGGAGAATTCACAACTTGCATCGCGGGTAAGTTTGGGTTTGAGTTATTCTTATGGCAACTCCCGCTCCCTTCCCTATTTAAAACAGTATTATGTGGGGGGGCCTAATAGTATCCGTGCTTTCGGTGCCCGCGCTATTGGTCCGGGAACAGTTGCTCCTGAAAAGCTAAGCAATGGACTTTTCTTTGCGGATCAAACCGGTGACATTAAATTGGAACTAAATACAGAATATAGAGCAAAATTAGCGGGGTTTGTGCATTGGGCAGCATTTATTGATGCGGGAAATGTCTGGTTGCAGCGAGAGGATGTGAACAAGCCGGGCGGCAAATTTAGTAAGGATTTTTTAAATGAATTAGCAGTTGGTGGTGGAGCGGGATTACGTTTCGACTTCACCTTCCTGATCGTCCGTACCGACATGTCCATACCATTCCGTATTCCCTATCTCCCAAAAGGTGAACGTTGGGTATTTAGCGATATTGACTTTGGAAGTTCTAAATGGCGTAAAGACAACTTGATGTTCAACTTAGCCATCGGTTATCCGTTCTAGGCGACCGATCTGGCTTACGCACTAGTAACAACAGGCTTGAATGACTTTCAAGCCTGTTGTTTTTTCGGGTCGTCTTACGTAGGTCATACACTTGGAACGATGTTATCGGGTATTCTTTGCTCAGGACGAATTCCTGGCATATTATTATGTCAAAAAACGAGTTATTCCCACGGCCGGCATTGGTTTACTGACAATAATTGATTAAATTCAAGCATTATTTTTTGATCCACATAAATGTTCAGGAAATATCCATGCAGCATTAAGAGACAAGCACTGATGAGGATAGGCTGGATATTCTATATGGCATAAAGCTGCCAAAGGCACCCTGGGCTTAGTCGGATAATTAGCGCATAAATAAACAAATAAAGTACATATGAAAGTAACTATTGTTGGTGCTGGAGCTGTAGGAGCTACTACAGCGGACAATTTAATCCGTCGGAATGTCGCAGAGGAGATTGTATTATTGGATATTAAAGAAGGTTTTGCAGAAGGCAAAGCACAAGATATGGCACAAACCGCAGCCTTATTGGGTTTTGAATCAAAAATCAAGGGGGTAACGAATGACTATCTTTCAACTGCAGGTTCTACTGTTGCTGTGATTACGTCGGGCATTCCACGTAAACCTGGAATGACACGTGAAGAATTAATCGGTACAAACGCGAATATTGTCAAGTCGGTTGTGGAGAACTTAGTGAAGCATTCTCCTGATATTATCATTGTCATCGTTTCCAATCCAATGGATACCATGACTTATTTGGCACTAAAGTCAAGTGGTTTACCAAAAAATAGGATCATCGGTATGGGTGGAACCTTGGATTCGGCCCGATTTAAATATCAATTAAGTGATAAACTGAATGCTTCGGCTGCGGATCTCAATGCGATAGTCATTGGTGGTCATGGCGATACGACGATGATTCCGCTTATTAAGCACTCCACGTGGAACAGTATTCCTGTGACGGATTTTCTTACAGTGGAAGAGCAGAATGAAATAATCCACAAAACCATGGTTGGAGGAGCTACATTAACCAGCCTAATCGGAACATCCGCATGGTATGCTCCTGGCGCGGCAACTGCTGCAGTAGTTGAAAGCATTGTCCGTGATCAAGGGAAATTATTTACTGCTTCCGTTTATTTGGAAGGTGAATTTGGCCAAGAAGATATTACGCTTGGCGTACCCGTTATCATCAATAAAAAAGGATGGGATCGGATCGTACCACTTCATCTGGATGAAGAGGACGAAGAAAAATTCCGCAAAAGTGCGGAAGCAGTCCGTAATATGAATAATGTATTAAAAGAAATAAAAGCCTTATAGGCGACAAAACAATAGGCTGTTGTACGCGAATAACAGCCTATTTCTTTCTGCCCCCTCTCCTTCAGGATCTATTTTATCTTTTCTGTATTGTCTTTGCTCCTTTTAGTAAACCTGCTTCCCCACCTGAAAACGTTGAAAAGCGGGAAAGTGCAGATACACCATGCAGCATCAAGCTCAATTTTAAGCTTCCAGCGGCGCAAAGTTTCTTTTTTAAAGGATTTTTTGGCTATGTTTGGTGGTATGACAACAGTACCATTTCAATTATTGGATTTACAAGGCCAAGGCACGCACATTTTAGTTGATGTAGAAATTTATAGCCGTTCATTCAAGATGGTGATTGATACAGGTGCTTCTAAAACTGTATTTGATAAAACACAATTGGGCCATCTTTTAGAGGATCAATTGGAGCTTGAACCATCTGAAACACTATCAACAGGACTTGGTACCAATTCAATGGAAAGCTTTAACCTGGCAATTCCGAGCCTGAAAATTGGCGAATGGGAGATCAACAAACTACATACTGCGGTATTGGACTTAAGTTCCATTAATTATGCCTACGAACAAATGCATCTAGATCCTGTGATTGGCGTATTGGGTGGAGATATTTTTGCAGACTATGGTGCTGTCATCGATTATGCCAAGCGCACGCTAAAATTGCGCACCCGAAAACTAAAACTTAAATAAACGTTTTTGGATGTGGAATCGGAGATAACCGTAATAAACGACTGCTATCATAATACCTAGCCCGCCCATCGCATATAATGTTATTCTCAGGCCACAATAGCTGGCCAGAGAACCGATCATCAATGTGCCGATCGGGAAAATCCCCTGAAAAGCCATGATGTAATAAGAGATCGCGCGTGCACGGTAAATCGGTATGGCATGGGTCTGAATATAGGTATTGATGCTTGAATTTTGCATCATCATGGCAAAAGATACCAACATGACATAGACGAGTGCCATCTGAAGCAAGCTTGAATGCGCCAAAAATAATAATGCGATCCCCATCAGTGCCGCTGCGCCCATCACCTGATACCGCAAATTGGTTCCAGATTTTAAACGTGCCATATTAAATGCACCAATCATCGCTCCCAATCCAGCTGCACTTTCGAACCAGGAAAAGGTGCGTTCATCACCGTGAAACATTTCTTTGGCTATGGCCGGTAGCAACGACGTGTAAGGAATGACAATCAGGCTAGAAAAAGTCATGATGATAATCAGCGAAGAGATATGAGGCGACCGTTTGAGATAGCGAAAACCTTCGACCAAGCCTTCCCAATTGCTCCCCTTGCTCAGCTGAACATGAGTTTCGTCGACCCGCATCATCAATAGCGTAATGATGACAGGAACAAAACTAATAAAGTTAAGTGCAAAACAGGCGAGTTCGCCGTAGGTACTCAGTAAAATTCCCCCTATCGCCGGCCCCAGCATTCGCGCGCCATTGAAAATGGTTGAGTTGAGCGCAATGGCGTTCGGCAGGTCTTTACGATCTCCAACCAAATGCATCATCAGCGACTGTCGTCCTAAAACGTCAAAGGAATTAATAACCCCTTGGAGGAGGCCTAATGCGGAGAGCCATAAAACGTTCTCCAACTTGAGATAGACAACCAAGGTCAAGATACCGGCCTGAATCATCAGACCGATTTGGGTCATCAAAACCAATTTATACTTTTTGTGCTTATCAACAAAACTTCCAATAAACGGAGACAAGATTAGCGAAGGCAATAAGGAGATGAACTGAACAAAACCGAGCCAGAATACAGATCCCGTAATTTCATAGACTAACCAGCTGATAGCTATGCGCTGCATCCAGGTGCCCATCAGGGAAATTGCCTGTCCAATAACATGTAAACGAAAATTTCTATAATGGAGCGAACGAAAAACCTGCATACGTTAAAGATAATACTATAATAAAGTATAACAAAAAATTAGCCGAAGAGATTCTTTTTTTGCAAAGATAATGATGCAATAGGTGAAAATCGATGCTTCAATAGTGGAATATAATCGATAACTTTGTACTATTATTTTGAACAATAGAATAATCAAATAATTATCATTCAACACTATACACAATGAAATTTTTTATTGACACAGCGAACCTAGAACAAATCAAAGAAGCTCAAGATTTAGGCGTATTAGACGGTGTAACGACCAATCCAAGTTTAATGGCTAAAGAAGGTATTAGCGGTGATGAAAACGTAATCAACCATTATAAAGCGATCTGTGCGATCGTTGATGGCGACGTAAGTGCAGAAGTTATTTCTACTACTTATGAGGAAATGATCAAAGAAGGAGAAGCATTGGCGGCTCTTGACAGTAAGATTGTTGTTAAAGTTCCTATGATCAAAGATGGCGTAAAAGCAATTAAATATTTCAGCAAAAAGGGTATTAAAACAAATTGTACATTGGTGTTCACAGCGGGTCAGGCGTTATTGGCAGCTAAAGCTGGTGCAACCTATGTCTCTCCTTTCATCGGTCGTTTGGATGATATCTCTACAGATGGATTGGCGCTAATTGAAGATATCCGTTTGATCTACGATAACTACAACTATCCAACGCAAATATTAGCGGCTTCTGTACGTCACAGTGCCCACATTCTAGGATGTGCTAAAATTGGCGCTGATGTGATGACAGGTCCATTGTCGGCGATCCTTTCCCTATTGAAACACCCATTGACAGATAGCGGTTTGGCAACATTCTTAGCTGATCACGCTAAAGCTGCAGGAAAATAAGGTATCTATAGTTCCATATAGCGTTAAAACCGATAAGTAAGATGACACGAATCTTAAACTTATCGGTTTTCTTTATTTTATCAGATTCCGTATTTTTGTCTTATTAATGCTTCTGCTGACTAGTGAAAAAGATTTATTTTTGTTTCATCTAGCGAAGGGTAAAAGGGGAAAAATGTGATGAATAAATTCGTCGGACAGTTTTTAAAACTTGTAAATGACCATAAATTTCTCTTAGTTTGTATTTGATCTAAGGCTTAACGAAGAAAATCCATGGAAGATTCCAACACTGTATATCCAGAAATTCTCAAACGAAATAGTTTAAAAGTTACCCAGCCACGGCTGAAGGTACTTGAAATTATCTCCCGGAAAGATTCGGCTATCTCTCAGCCGGAACTGGAAAAATTACTGGGCAAGGATATTGACCGTGTCACATTATACCGCGTTTTGGCCAGTTTTGAAGAGAAAGGGATTATCCATAAAATCTTTGACCTACATGGTACGGCCACTTATGCCATGTGTTCGACAAACTGTTCAGAACATGATCACCATGACCAACACGTACATTTTATTTGCCGGGTATGCAATTCTGTATACTGTCTGGAAGACATGACTTTACCGAAGGTATCTATACCTGAAGGCTTTAGTCTCGAAGCCATAGCGGTAAATGCGCTTGGCGTGTGCAATCATTGCAAAAAATAAATCAGGCTATACGAATCTAAAACTATTTGTCGGTTCAAGTGTCTATACATCAGCTATCGGAAGATGCTCCGTCTAGCTCGTTATTGTCGTGCCAACTGCTGTTTTTTTTGTACCTTGTAGTAACATCGATCTTGCTATCCGACACTCTCATGTTGCGTTCCAAGGACTGGCTTTGCGCGATCCATTACCGCGCAGTCAGTTAGCGGAAAGCCGAAGGCTGTATAGGATCGATACAACTGAATAAATAATAATTAAGAAAAAAAATTGGATGAAAACAAAAAAAGATAATCCATATAAAGAGGTCTTGACACAACTGATCGTCGATATTTTCGAAAAATCAGATAACAAGCCGCTCAACTATAAACAAGTGTCTTCAAAATTGAACCTTACGGATAACGATTCCAAAGTCGCTATTGCCGATATCTTACATGATAATGTTAGAAATGGACTTTTTGTTGAGGTCGAGCGAGGCAAGTTTAGTTTGAAGCAACTCAAAGTTTATGTCACAGGGAAGGTCGATATGACTGCCGATGGTTCTGCCTATGTCATTCCTGACGACGAATTTGAAAATGACATTTATATTGCCCCACGTAAGCTGAGGCAGGCGCTACACGGCGATATCGTTAAGGTACATACTTTTGAAAAACGAAAAGGCGGCCGTAAAAAAGAAGGTGAAGTGGTTGAAATCCTGCAAAGGGCCAAGACCGATTTTACGGGAATCATCAGTATCTCCAATAATTTTGCATTTTTCATTGCGGACGATCGCAAGATGTTGCACGACATCTTCATTCCCTTGGATAACCTGAATGGTGCCAAGGATAAAGAGAAAGTAGTGGTTTCGATTATTGACTGGCCGAGCGGAAGCAAAAACCCTGTGGGGACGGTAAAACATGTTTTGGGTACCAAAGGAGAAAACAATACCGAGATGAATGCGATTTTGGCCGACTTTGGTTTTCCATTGGAATTCCCGAAAAAAGTGGAAGCCGAAGCCAATAAGATTTCGGAAGAAATAAGCAACGAGGAAATTGCGAAAAGACGTGACTTTAGAAGCGTGACGACCTTTACTATTGACCCGGCAGATGCAAAAGATTTCGATGATGCAATTTCATTTCAGAAACTGGAGAATGGCAATTATGAAATTGGTGTTCATATTGCTGATGTTTCCCATTTTGTGGTGCCAGATACAGAATTAGATAAAGAAGCCTTCAGTCGCGGCACATCGGTTTATTTGGTAGACCGTGTTATTCCTATGCTTCCGGAGCGTCTTTCCAATGGTGTATGTTCCTTACGTCCACATGAAGATAAGCTGTGTTTTTCAGCAGTTTTCGAACTGGATGAGAAAGCTAATGTACACGATCAATGGTTTGGGCGCACAGTGATTCACTCGGATAGACGGTTTAGCTATGAAGAGGCGCAGGAGGTGATCGAGACGAGATCGGGTGATTTCAGCGAGGAGATTTTGAAATTGAATGAACTTGCTTATATTCTTCGGGAGCGGAAGTTTAAAAATGGAGCAATAGCCTTTGAAAGTGAAGAAGTAAAATTCACGTTGGATGAAAATGGCAAACCTACGGGGGTATACACCAAAGTCCGTAAAGATGCCCATAAACTGATTGAAGATTTTATGTTATTGGCCAATCGTAAGGTTGCTGAATTTATCGGTAAACAAGGGCGCGGAAAAAACAAGCTTACGTTTGTTTACCGTTTTCACGATGTACCTAATCCAGAAACACTCACTACCTTCTCTCAATTTGCTGCGCGGTTTGGCCATAAATTGACCATCAAAACAGATAAGGAAACGGCCAAATCTTTGAATGCACTAATGACCAAGATCGAAGGTAGCAAAGAGCAGAATATGCTGACTTCATTGGCTGTGCGCTCGATGGCCAAAGCAATCTATACGACGAAGAAAACAAGCCACTATGGATTGGCATTCGATTATTATACACACTTCACCTCTCCTATCCGCCGCTATCCGGATGTGATGGTACACCGTCTTTTACAGTTTTATCTGGATGGCGGCACGAAGATCAATGCAGAGCATTACGAGAAAATGGCGGAACATTCTTCGCAAATGGAGAAAAAAGCCGCTGAGGCAGAGCGTGCATCGATCAAGTACAAACAAGCAGAATACTTGCAGGATCAGATTGGCACCGAATATACCGGTATTGTGTCGGGCGTGACCGAATGGGGTATGTATGTAGAGATTGAGGAGAATAAGTGTGAGGGTATGGTGCGTTTGCGCGATATTACCGATGACTTTTACGTGCTTGACGAGAAAAACTATGCCATCATTGGACAACGGAAGAAAAAGAAATTCCAGTTGGGAGATGAGGTTCAGATCCGCGTGAAGAAAGTCGATCTGGATAAAAGGCAGATTGATTTTACGTTGTTAAGTTAATAAAAGAAAAGAGTGTTAATTTTGAAAATTAACACCCTTTTCTTATTTTCTATTTTTCATGCTGTAGTTTGACCAACTTAACATATAGTAGACATCAAAAGGGTAATAGAAATCCAGCACTTGTATTATAAAAAACAAAGATCCTATTTTTTTATAGAGACATCTCAGAAAAACTAAATATTAATATGATAATGAGACTGATACAGGAGTTACACCAGACTTGATTTCTTGAGATTTCTCCACAATTACTTTCCCTCCCTGCTCAACTTTGTAGGTAAGTGTGAACGGTTGCTTAATTGTGAATGCAGAAATATTTACACTAGCAGTCAAATAATTAGCAGGGGACTCCAAAATAGCAGTTTTACCTCCTTGAAAATATTCTTTTTCAACCGAATACAATACTTGACCTGTTGTTCCAGCAGTCCCATTTACGGTCCACGTTTGTGGCTTTGCATCGCTTCCCGCAGACCCACAAGATACGGACACATCTCCTCCGTCAACAGTGAAAGATGAAGAAGTTGTTACTGTAACCTTAAGAGCCCCTTTATTCTCCGATGGCATAGTATTATCATCATCTTTCGAACATCCAACAAAAGCAAAGGTCACCAGGGCCAATACAACCGCATACATTAATTTCATTTTCATTTTCATAACTTGAATACTTTATCTGTTTGTACTAAATAATTTTATCCGTGTTTATCAAATGCTTTGCCAAACAGCACGCAAAAACATGCAGACTACACAATATACTTGGAAACAAGTAGAAAAATAATTTCAGGCAAAAGACTGTTATTAAGGGTAATACCAAGGGAAACAGATCCGCAGCAGCTATTATTCCAAAATTATTGTTGATTCAGGATATACCAATTACTAGCATATGACTGTCTATATTTCAGGACAAAAGAGGTTCGCATTGGGATAGGACAGCGTAATGACGAATTAGCGGTCCTATTTCGAAAAAATAATCTAAATATTATATAGTAACTATTTCATATTCAAAAGGGAATCAGTATCTTTGCGAACTTAAAATAATTTAGGTACAAAATTTATAAACAAAAACAGGTAAATGCCTACTATTCAACAATTAGTTAGAAAAGGTAGAGTAGCTCTGGTTGATAAGAGTAAGTCACCAGCGTTGGACTCATGTCCACAGCGAAGAGGTGTATGTACACGTGTATATACTACTACCCCTAAAAAACCAAACTCAGCAATGCGTAAAGTAGCTCGTGTACGTTTAACAAACGGTAAAGAGGTCAACGCTTACATCCCTGGAGAAGGTCACAACTTACAAGAGCACTCGATCGTTTTGATCCGCGGTGGTCGTGTTAAGGATTTACCAGGTGTGCGTTACCACATCATCCGTGGTGCATTAGATACTTCAGGTGTAGCAGGTCGTAACCAACGTCGTTCAAAATACGGAACTAAGCGTCCTAAACCAGGACAAGCAGCTGCAGCTCCAGCAAAAGGTAAAAAGAAATAATTAAACGGAGGAAAGAAAAATGAGAAAATCAAAACCGAAAAAGAGAATCATTTTACCTGATCCAAAGTTTAACGACGTTCAGGTAACACGTTTCGTAAACAATATGATGGTAGATGGTAAAAAATCTATCGCTTATTCTATTTTTTACGATGCAGTAGAATTAGTAGAACAAAAAACACAAGAAAGCGGTTTAGAAGCTTGGAAAAAAGCTTTAAACAACGTTATGCCTGCTGTTGAAGTTAAATCACGTCGTGTGGGTGGTGCAAACTTCCAAGTTCCTATGGAGGTTCGTCCAGACCGTAAAATCGCTTTAGGTATGAAATGGTTAATTTCATACGCTCGCAAACGTGGTGAAAAAACAATGTTCGAGAAATTAGCAGGAGAAATCATTTCAGCTTCTAAAGGTGAAGGTGCTGCTGTTAAGAAGAAAGAAGATACGCACAAAATGGCGGAAGCTAACAAAGCGTTCTCACACTTCAGATTCTAATTTTGAAGACATTCAAAAAAATATGATTACACCGACCTCCGATAAAAATAATCTTTTATCAAGGTCGGTGTACTTATTTAACATTACATTTAAACACATAAGACCATTAAGGTCCGCTGCTTAAAAATATTATGGCAAGAGATTTAAAATTCACTAGAAATATCGGTATCGCTGCCCACATCGATGCTGGTAAAACTACAACAACTGAGCGTATCCTTTACTACTCAGGTGTAAACCATAAATTGGGTGAGGTTCACGAAGGTGCTTCAACAATGGACTGGATGGAGCAAGAGGCTGAGCGTGGTATCACAATTACTTCTGCTGCTACGACAGTTTTCTGGCAATACCGTGGTAATAAATACCAAGTAAACGTAATCGATACTCCTGGACACGTGGATTTCACGGTTGAGGTAAATCGTTCATTACGTGTATTAGACGGATTAGTATTCTTATTCTCTGCGGTTGATGGTGTTGAGCCTCAATCAGAGACTAACTGGAGATTGGCTGATAATTACAAAGTACCTCGCATCGGTTTCGTTAATAAAATGGACCGTTCAGGTGCTGACTTCTTAAAAGTTGTTGGTCAAGTAAAATCAATGCTAGGCTCTGATGCTGTAGCATTACAATTACCTATCGGTGCTGAAGATACGTTCACTGGTGTTGTTGATTTAATTAACAACCGTGGTATCGTATGGAATGAGCATGATAAAGGAATGACTTTTACAGAAGTTCCAATTCCAGCAGACATGGTGGACGAGGTTGCTGAATACCGTGAGAAATTATTAGAAGCAGTAGCTGGTTATGATGAGACTTTGATGGAGAAATTCTTCGAAGATCCAAATTCATTGACTGAGCGTGAAATCTTAGATGCTTTACGTAAAGCGGTATTGGATAATGCAATCGTTCCTATGGTATGTGGTTCATCTTTCAAAAATAAAGGTGTTCAAACCATGTTGGATCTAGTAATGGAATTGTTGCCTTCACCTCTTGATATCGAGGCTGTAAAAGGTACTAATCCTGATACTGGTGAAGAAATCACACGTAAACCATCTGTAAACGAGCCTTTCGCAGCTTTAGGTTTTAAAATTGCGACTGACCCATTTGTAGGTCGTCTATGTTTTATCCGTGCTTACTCTGGTAAGTTAGATGCTGGTTCTTATGTATTGAACACTCGTTCAGGAAACAAAGAGCGTATCTCTCGTATCTTCCAAATGCATGCGAACAAACAAAACCCTATCCCTTTCATCGAGGCAGGTGATATCGGCGCTGTTGTAGGTTTCAAAGACATCAAAACTGGTGATACACTTTGTGACGAAAAAGCCCCTATCGTATTAGAGTCTATGACTTTCCCTGAGCCTGTAATTGGTTTGGCGATTGAGCCTAAAACTCAAGCTGACGTAGATAGATTAGGTATTGGTCTTGGTAAATTGGCTGAAGAGGATCCTACGTTCGTTGTAAAAACTGACGAAGAAACTGGTCAAACAGTAATCTCTGGTATGGGTGAGCTTCACTTAGAGATTTTGATCGACCGTTTGAAACGTGAATTTAAAGTTGAGGTTAACCAAGGTGCTCCTCAAGTATCATACAAAGAGTCAATCACAGGTACTACTGAGCACCGTGAGGTATTCAAAAAACAATCAGGTGGTCGTGGTAAATTCGCGGATATCAAAGTTGTTATTTCTCCAGCGGACGAAGATTTCGATTTAACAAAATCACCTCTTCAATTCGTTAATGAAATTGTTGGTGGTAAAATTCCTAAAGAATTTATCCCTTCAGTTCAAAAAGGATTTGAAACTTCAATGAAAAATGGTGTGTTAGCTGGATTCCCATTATCAGGAATGAAAGTTCGTTTGATTGATGGTTCATTCCACGCTGTCGATTCAGATTCATTGTCTTTCGAATTAGCTGCTCGTCAAGCATACCGTGAAGGATTGCCTAAATGTTCTCCAGTGTTAATGGAACCAATTATGAAAATAGAGGTTTTAACACCAGAAGAAAACATGGGTGATGTAATGGGTGACTTAAACCGTCGTCGTGGTCAAATGCAAGGTTTGGATTCACGTAACGGTGCACAAGTAATCAAAGCATTGGTTCCACTTTCTGAGATGTTCGGTTACGTAACACAATTACGTACAATCACTTCAGGCCGTGCAACATCTACAATGGAATTTGATCACTTTGAAGAAGCTCCTCGTAACGTTGCTGAAGAGGTGATTGCAAAATCAAAAGGTAAAATCAAAGGTTCTGTAGAATAATATAGAACATAGATAGAGGAACAAAGATGAAGTACTGTTGTAATTTGTCTTTGTTCTTTAATCAAATATTAAATAAACACCGATTGCTAGTTGTGAATAGCTCTAATTAGCAGTCATTTTAAATAAATAAAAATGAGCCAAAGAATCAGAATTAAATTGAAATCTTACGATTACAATTTGGTTGACAAATCAGCTGAAAAAATCGTAAAAACAGTAAAACCTACAGGTGCAGTTGTTAGTGGTCCTATTCCATTGCCTACTGAGAAAAAAATCTATACGGTATTACGTTCACCACACGTTAACAAAAAAGCACGTGAGCAATTCCAATTGTGTGCTTACAAAAGATTGTTGGATATCTATTCATCAAACGCTAAAACTGTTGACGCATTGATGAAACTTGAATTGCCTTCAGGTGTTGAAGTAGAAATCAAAGTGTGATAGATTTCAGTCACTGAAAAAAGAAAGGGCCTTTCGTAAGAAAAGCCCTTTTTTGTTGTTTATATTTTTTTGACTAGAATTGGTAACCGATGCCTACTGAGAATACGCGGTTTTTCACACGACCTTGACCATTAGCATCTTTAGCCATATTTACCCTCCCTAGACCATAACCAGCAGAGAAATAAATTTTTAAGCGAAATATTTATTATAGACAGTTTTTTTTATTTTGTTGTTCTATCAACAATCACTATATTTAAAAGAAAAAGATAACACCACAAAAGCAAAAACACAACTGCTAACTATTGAATTTTAATAAAATGAAAACGCCTTCGATAAATATTTACTATATTCTTTTACTTTTCCTAGGAGTCACAGTATTCCAAGCCTGTACAAAAACACCGCCCGAAGTAACAAAAGAAATACCGGAGAAAAAACCAGATGAGAATCCGGATGACAAAAAGGAGCTAACATACGTTTATAGCTCGGAAAATCAATTAGAATTCAGTCTTTATCAAAACGACGTTTTGAAATCGACATTTGAAGCAATTGACCAAGAAAAAAATTTCAGGAATCGCTCGAAATATTTTAGACCTCAGACAATGACCATTCGAGCGGATTCATTACTCATTTCCAAACTAGGTGGCTATAAGGAGTCTTATAAAATAAAATGGGAAAAGGAAAAATTGCTTGTCTATCAGGATCAGGACAAAACCTGGAAACACTTTGCCAGCAAGAACGAAAAAAATGAAATTTCGCTCAACATTGTACACTATAACAACCAAATAAAAAGCGAAAACTCTAATGCATCACGCGCTGGCCAGCTTTATAATCCGCTGTCAATAGCTGAGATATTAAGTGAAAAAAGCAGAGCCGATATGAAAACGATCTGGCTAAAAATCCAGGTTATTTATGTTCCCGAAAATAAAAAGTCATGAAAATAAAAATTCTAATTGCATTATTGTTCCTATTTAGTTTAAACGTAGCCGCACAGGAAATAGAAGATGAAGCTAACCGATTTTTCATGAATAAAAATCTTGATAAATTGTACTTAGGTGCCATTATGAAAATCAGCTCCCTCCATAAGGATAATTATGAATTTATTGAAGCTCCGAACCTTCCGACCGTAAACGTTAATGCAAACACAGCAGACGCAGTAATCATCCCCAGTAAAGCTGGGATGGTTAATTTTATTCTCAAAAATATTGAGGGGGATGACCTATCAGGAATAGTCAGCGAATCAATACCCAAAGTTCAAAGGGTGGCATCTTACGAAAAATTAGGAGCGGTTTTTGGTCAGAAGATCAACCCGGAAATTATGCTTGCTGTTAACCCAAAGTCCAAAGGCTCCAAATACCTCTATGCTGTAAGTTTTACCAATCTTATCTATAGTTTGACATGTATGACCGATATTGTCAAAGCAAAAGCACATTCCGCTATAAAAAAGCTCGACCCAAAAGATTTAATGTATGTCGATGAAATCACCTTTGGTCGAGCTGCTTCAATTTTTATCGAATCCGATGCGGATTATGAGACTATTAAAAATCTGGTAGATAAAAAATACTTCAAAAGAGAACTAACTGAACAAGATGAGGCAATTTTGGCAAATTCAACGATACATTTTCAAATTTCAGATACAAAAGAAGTAGATCTTTTTGATGGTGACCCTTTCCGGATAATACGCAGTTATATGACTGCATCGATCACACAAGAAGATTTCTTAAGACCAATCTGGATTAGTGGAACTAATTTAAACGACGGCGATATGGTAATTACACCATAGGAGATATTTGAAAACTACCACATCCAAATTAAGATCCGTAGTTCCGGCTAGCATATTGGACGACCAAAGACACACCTGAACACATATGAGCAGAAGATGTAAGTTGGAATTATTCAATCAAATAATTCCAGTTTCCCAGTACATTCGATATCTTCCAAGACTCCGCCTTAGTTTTGTAGTTGCTAAAGTGTCCTTTATCCCATTTGGTAATATGGTAACCTTTACAAAACTTACAATAATAAGCCCTTTTGCAGGCATCTTTTCCCATCCGGTGTTTGATACGTCTGCCGTCTAATTTGTTTCTCACCCGTGATTTGAACTTAAAATGAAGCATTGCCCATTGGGCTTCAATTAAAGAAGGAAATCCAACTTTACCAGTAGCACGGCATTTCCAGGTGTTATCCTTTGCTTTTTCCATAATCTATCTTTTAAAGTTTATCTCTTATTGTATCATTCCTTTTCTATTGGTACCTGCAACATGATCCATTCTTTGATATGCTTAGCAATCTTATCAGACACCTCAAAATTATAACTCCCTTCAAACGGAAGCTTGAGCACAATACGCAACCTGCCACGCTTCAGTTGATGACAAGACTGGATCATACCAAACGGTATCGCCTTATCTCGATCTATCTTTTGTACGAATCCTTTTGTACTATTTACGACTTCCTTTAGGCTACGCTGTTCACCACAAGTAAGATTTTCGTGCATCGCAGTTTTTAAATAAAGGCTGACGATACTATTTTTAAAAGTAAAAATTCCTAAATCTCTATACAGTATCTTCTGGGACAAGATTTTATTATTGAGCAAGAATACTTCCTGCTCCGGATCCATGGATTTGACCAGAACTAAATCTATTTCATCCATAGAATCAGGATCTCTATCTCCCGTCTCAGCTTCCAGGATTTCCCTCACCTCTTCCAGATCCGGAGATAACAGATCAATCTGCTCCTCTAGATCTGTTATCTTTAATTGCTGCTGATGGTTTACTTCGGTCAATTCAACAAGTAGCTTTTTTTGGCTTTGATAATTGGCGAGATAAAAATACACTGTATAGCACATATTCAAGACCAGAACCCCACTAAATATGACCATTAGAGGAAATAAAAGCCATTCATCCTTAGCCATTGCATCTGGACCGATAATCCAGAACAAAAATAGTGTGGGCAATACACAACAAAAAAACAGTTGTGTACCGATGCGTTTCTCCGGATCGGTCAACCAATTTTGCCTTTTGTCCAGTAGCACTATAACCAAACGTATATAGAGAAAAGTGATAGCCACCATCAGCACAAAAAATAGATAGCTAGAGATGATTGACCAGTTTGCAAGCCGATCAGCTAAAGCCCCCTGATAACCCAAATACCAGCAAACACCGCCAAAGACGAAAGACGCGATCAATAGCCAGATTACATCCGGGTAATTTACAGTCAAATCTTTATTATCTTGATATTTGTCCTGACCGATACTTTTCATATACTCCAATACTATTTTATCAAAGCTCTATCCAAATATACATGCGCATCAAGTTTGCTTGCTCTTTCTCATTCGGGTAGAGTTTACCTTATTATAAATTACTTTTCAACATACCGAGGTTCCTTCAAGCATATATGGCTAGATATTGCTTAAGGACTCTCGTTAAAAATTTCCCTATACGAAGAAATGTTTACTATATAAATTTAGCCATTTATTTTTTAAACAATATTTCCAGTTCAAAAATCGGCTTTTTCATTCCGCCCTCTAACCTAAATAATTACCCTGTTGGATGAAAATTTTCAACCTTTATTGTTTAAAATGCACCTTTCGTTGTAAAGAAATCAGCCTTCGTTGTAAAAAACAGGTCTTCGTTGAAATTAAGGCGGTATTCAGCAAAAATTTCCTGTCGTTATCGGTATTTTTGAAAAGTAATAGTTCACTGATTATAAACCCATAGATCATGAGAACAACAAAAACAGTCCTCCCATTTAGCCGCAATTATATATTTATTACGATTGCTGTATTGATTACTTTATATGGGCTTTTTTGGGCGCGGACACATGACCAACGTGTATATAGCATTGGTGTACTGGTCGTGCTTATCCCCTTCTTAGAGATCCGCAACCAAGAGCGCGTGATGCAGCTTTTCTTTATCTTTTTTGCCTGTATCCAAGTTAGCAGCATAGCATTATTTGATCGCCTCCCCTATCAGCTATTGATCAGTTCCCAGCCATTTTGGACAGCTGTAAGAAAAGGCATACCGATAGCCTTCATCGTCTGTGTGCTAGCACATCTATTTTCTTGGAGAAAGATAAACCTTTTCAAACTTTATGGGATCCAATTTCCGATTATGATCCTTGCCTGTATCTGGTATATACGTATGCTGCTGATTATGGCCAATTGTCAGCATATCCCAAATGCGAAAGCTGTACGCATACCTGCCATTGTCATCCAAAAATGCCCTCCTTGTTGTGACATCCATGAATTGTGGTTTTCGTTCAAGCATGAAGGGCAAGAGCAAACGGTGTCCATAAACGTCAACCCACGGTTACATGAACAGACCAATGTGGATGACACACTCCTGCTGCAAATGCATCCCGGGGTCTATGGCTGGCCCTGGTACCACAAAGATATCAAAAGGAGGTACAAATGATTGTAAGTCTATACCCACTGACTTTACTTATCGAAGCTTTGGATCACTTGAAAGGCAAGGGAGCACAGGCACGTTTGCACGAGATTTCAGTGGCCTGCTCCGATAATTTTGCGCTGTCATTACAGGCATTCCGGCAGATCAGTAATGTCGACTCCGCCAGTCAGGCTGTGCGTCTATACCATACCCAATTACTTCGTCTACACCAAAAACTCGATAGCTTCTGTAGGGATAACAATATCGGAGCCCGTACGGCGTTAGTAGCGCTGGAAGACTTGCTCGAACGTATTGAATTTTTATTTAAAAGAGACATCGATCCTGCTACATCCTTACCAAGCCATTACCGCAAAAGGATGTATGCATATGTCTACATCAATATGCCCTATATCCTCGATAGTCTTGCTCAAAAAGACATACCAAAAGTTTATCTTGGTGAAATTCTTTCAGCCATGGACAGTCTATTTGAAAATGGCAAGATCCCTTATATTCAATACCGACATCAAGATTATCTGATCCAATTGGTCGAATCTCTACGGCAGTTGGCGCAAGACAAGCGCCAAGGTAAGAACTGGCATTACCGGTTTTTAGTAGTGATGGTCAATTTCAATTTTAACCACATGGGATTCTTTAACCGCTGGAAAGAGCTGTACATTTCAGATCCTTCATTTATGGATGCGCTATTACGCTTTCCAAAACATTTCTCCTGCATTCCAAACTTTGCGTATGATAGCAATCGAAGGAGTTTGCTTGAGTTGATGTGCGAGTACATTCAGGCCGAAAATACGCAACCGCATTCAACATTGCATGATCATTCACAACGATTTATCCATAGCAATTTCAATGGCAAGGAGCTCAAGATCTGGATGCACATCGCTGTCAAGGCTAATATCATGCGCTCGTCTGAGAAAAAAGAAGTTGCCGAGGAGTTTTCCAAACTCATCAAAACGAGGGAGGGCACCTTACTTTCTGCCCATAGCCTGACAAGGATGGACAAAAGTGCTGAATTTCATGCAGCTGTACGTATCCGTAGAGTATTAAACACCATGCTTGCCGAGCTGAATGAACAATTTCCCGAATTAAATAAATAAAATACACAGAATTAAAAAAACTAGGGGTATGTTAGCGTTACACCCCCTCAGCACATTCGCTCTATCTATCAAAAACAGCCATTACAATCCCAAAACCGACGTTTTTACCAAGAAGCCACACCTAACCTTTTTGCCACCATATTACTCCTTCACTACATCCCGCCCTTTGTTTAAACCCAATAGAGGCAGGTGAACTCTCCGAATTAGTCATTTCGTTACACCTACGCTCGCCTATTTTCCGTGGTACCTTTGATTTAAGGCGTACGAGAAAGTAGAAGCTGACGCTCAGGCAGGCCGCTGTACCTAATGGAGGGGCAGGTACGGCGCCCTGTTTTTAAAGAAGCATAGAAATAATTAAAGCCCATTCAAAAATAATTAACATGGCAATACAAATAATTAAGCCCGGGATATAAATAGTTAGGAGAGAAATACAAATAGTTAGCATAAGCTAAGTATAAATAATAAAGGTGCTAAACTAGATAGTTAAGGCTGGAAAACGAAAATAATAAAACCGCAGCCGGAAATAATAAATCAGCGGAAAGAAATAATTAATACCACGGTATAAATAATTAAAGCTATGGAAGCGAATAAAACAAGTAGCATCATATATAAGATCCTTCGGTCGGTAATGATCCTTTTTTGGATCTATGTAGGTATGGACAAGATCTGGCAGCTAAGCGCGTTTCGGATCGCCCTTGAGCAGCAGCCAATAATCGGTGATCTGGCTCCAATACTCTTTTCGTTACTTCCGCTCATGGAAATCGGTGTTGGGATATTACTAGCCATACCATCAGTCGGACTGCGTGCATGGGGATGGAGAGCCTCCACCCTATTGATCATCGTTTTTACAATCTATATCGGATTAGGCGTATTAAATGTCTATGCACAGAAACCCTGTATGTGCACAAGCTTTCTGAGCCGTATTTCCTGGACTGCGCATCTATTGATAAATATTGTGATTCTTGGCCTTTCTATAACGGGATGGGTGTTGCATCGCAAGGTCGCCAAATATGGCAAGCGAGTAATCACAGGCAAGACAAACATAGCATTATTTCTGATTTGCTTTATAGCAATGGGAGCTATCAGCTACAGGAATATCCATTATACAAAGTCAAAGGATATATGGTATGCACCGGACAGTCTATATTATTATCCAGAACACAACGACGTCAGTAGGCCTATAGTAGGCAGCCTGGCATACAGATACGATCGGTACACAGGTCCGTACCGACAATTATTTACAAAAAAAAGTTGCAAGCCAACATCTTTACTAACCAATAGATGGCTTGCTGTACAGAAAGGAGGGTAGCTACATGCTAACCAAATTTTTAAACAATTATGGCTACATGATATTAGGAGGAGCCATGATTATCGGATTCTCAGCATTTAAAGGTGCTGAGGCTTATACAGGAAAGAGTTTAGCTCCTGTGACTGTTGTTTTTGATGGAAATCCTACGAGTCCCGGCGAAGTTGCCGATGAATCCAACTGGAAAGTATCATCAAGCAACCCATCTTGTGAGGGTGATAACTTAGCTTGTTCTATGCAAGTAGAATCAACTGATTTGACTTCGAGTGGAGAGCTCGATCCAACGAAAATTCAGTTAGATGAATTTTTCACTGGCTCAGGTTATATCCCTCAGAGAAATGGCGGTAATAGTGAAACTGAAATTCAAATCCACAATCGGGATTAGCTATTTTTAACATCAATTTGGAAATTAAAAGCGTCCAGATTGATGGAATAAACTATTCCAAAAAAGAGATCAGAATCCTTTTGATTCTGATCTCTCCTTAAACCTCCTACGAAAAATACCTTATTTATGCGGTTGTTACTCAATAAGGATTCTGGGGAATTCCTGTTGTCTTTATCACATCATCAGGAAGTGGTAAAGCATAGCGGTTATCGCCGGACCTTAGGATATATTCTTTTCCATTGACCATTCGCTTGATGTGAATCTGCCTACCTTCCTGATTTAACCGTTTTACATCGCTCCATCTTAATCCTCGAAATAAAAGCTCCTTCCTTCTTTCCGCCAGCACAAAGTCAAGCGCACTATCTTTACTCTCGAAATTACTGGGTAGGTAAGTACCCGTCCTATAGCGATGCAATAATAAATAATCCATATCATCCAGTCCATCCCGAATCATTCCTTTTCTGGCAGAGCATTCTGCACGGATAAGCAACATTTCATCAACAGCTGGCCCACCAAAGAGATTTGCGCTACCTGAATAACTTCCTTTAAAAGAAACGTATCCATCTGTGCTCATTTTAAAAAAAGTCTGTTTTCTCAAATCATTTGCATCATATGACTGATATAAGTTTGTATCAATATTAGCATAGTTTACCCCTATTTGAGCATTAATCGTCACAAGTTCGAAATATGCCATTGTCTCCTTATTAAACCTCGTCAAAGGATAGGAACTTTTTGTGTCAATCAGCTTTGCGTCATTAAAATCCACGAGCTCGTGTTTTACCGCCAGGGCTTTATCTGCATAATAATATGCAGAATCATATTTTGCCATAGAAAGATAAGTTCTGGCTAATGTCCCATAAGCTGCTATTTTGGAAGGTCTCATACTGTGTATTGCTTGCTCCGGCAATAATTTGGAGGCCTCCAAAAGATCATTCAAAATGATCCGATAAGACTTTGACACCGTCGAACGTTCCGACTTCACATTAAAATCTGAGGACTCACGCAGCACTATGCCGAGATCTGCTGAAGAGGTTTTTTCATTAAACGCTTTACCGTAAGTCCAAATCAAACTAAGGTATTGACTAGCTCTATAAAAAAGAGCACTCCCCTTCACATTATTCCATTCATCCATATTAAGAGCTGTCATTTCTATCTCTTTCAGTTTATCCAGCACCAGATTGCAACTGTAAACCGGTATATACGCCTTGGCCCAATCGTTATTAAAATTATAAACAGGATTTTCCCATGTATAAAACTTTCTCCCCTCCTCACTTAAGCCGTCAAATACCCGTTGCTTTAAAAAATAATCGTCTGCTGATACTTCACCAATAGAACAGAAGTTAAGGTTGATGTTCTGGGCACCATCCAGTATCTGTTGAAGATCGATCAAGTCTTTTGGAACCACCTGATTTTTGTTGGATTGGACGTCTAAATATTTATTACAGGCTCCCAAAAAGAAGGGAAATAAAATAATCAATATACTATAAAATTGTTGTTGTTTAATTATATTTTTCATATCAAAATCTACTAGATTAATAATTTAGCTGACAGCCCAGAGATAACGTTCTTGGCGGCGTTATTTGATATGTGAACTCTGGATCAATATGTTTCTTATTACTCGTCCATATCAGACCGAGATTACTTGCATTGCCATAAAACTTTAACTTCATCTTTCGCTTAGATACATTGAAACCCTTGGTGTACGAGAGATTCACATATTCCAATCTGAGGTGATCACCCTTTAATACGTTAATTTCAGATTGCTGATAGAAAGCGTCCCGAAACGATTCCAGTGGATACTGCAGTGCTGGCATCACTTTATGAGCCTCATCCCCACTCTTCTGCCACCGCAGTTCAAAATCAGGATAGGCCACTCCCTTATTGAAAAGATTATAATAAGAAGTTGCAGGTTTTCGAAAGTAATAATCGGCTTTGAAACTGACATTAAAAGACAGGCTCCAATCTTTCCACTCAAATGAATTCGCTATGGATCCGAAGACCTGGGGTCTAGCCGATCCATAAAAAACAATGCTGCCACCTGCTGTACCATCATTCAAAGAAGAATTATTGATACCTGTATAATCTTTGCTCGCTTTACCATCAAGCATTCCCTGAGGATTTCCCTGTTCATCCAACCCCATCCATTTAAAAGCAGCAATCGCGTTGAGCGGCATGCCGATTATGGGTGTTATTGCATTACCATCCCCTAGGAAGGAGAATACACCGGTATTCTGCTTACGGTAATAAGCTATTGTCTTATTTTTGTTCACATTGAATAAAAGATGAGAATTCCACTTAATCTGCTTATCAATATTTTTTGTTGTCAAGTTGAAATCCCAGCCCTTGCCTTTCATAGACCCGACGTTTTTAGTTACGGTATTAGACTTACCCCAAGTAGTATAGTCAAACTCGGTAAGTCCATACAAGTCTTTTCCAGTTTTGATATAAAAGTCAACACTACCTGTTATCCGATTTTTAAGAACCGAAAAATCTATTCCAAGGTTTAACGTCGAAACTTTTTCCCACCGCAGCGATGGATCGTTCAGCGTTGAAATCGTCAAAGCGGGAAATCTAGTATACGTACCAGAGGTTACACTGGCAATGGGTTCTGGCGTCTTACGCAAATCGACATTTCCGCTATAGCCATACGTAGCACGTAACTTCAGTCTATCCACCTTTTTCAATTGTAAAAATTCCTCTTTTCCCATATCCCAGGACATACCGGCCGACCACAGCGGCGTCCACTTTTCATTGGTACGCGCCCCAAAGATATTTGCACCATCCTTTCTAAAGCTACCGGACCATGCGTACTTATCTTTAAATATGTAACTCCAATTGGCGTAGAGCGAGACAAATCTGTTGAGACGTTCAGTGAAAGTGGGATTTCCCGGAATGCCCAAGGGAATCATCGAAGGCACAACGGTAAAATAAGCAGTATAGTCAACAGGGATTGTTTGTAAAGGCTTCTCTTTATAACCATACACACGATAATTTTCACCATTGGCTACCGTTTCCCTGATTTCTCCTCCCAGCATTCCAACCAAACGATGTATGCGCCAAGATTTGTTTAGATTCAATTGTGCACGGGCAGTATAAGATCGTCCATTGGCAATATCTACATTTTTAATTCCGCCTTTTGGAATGCGGTAGGTCACTGTATTCCCATCGTTTGAGACCTCTGTATATTGATTGACAGTCCTGCGCGCATAATAACTTTGCTCATTGAAGATATCCTGGGCATCTGTTGTTTGCGATTGATACTGGAACCCGACATTTAGATCCCAAAAAGGGAAGAATTTATATTTACCATTTACTGTTGCAAACCATTCATTCAAACGAGTTGTAACTGTCGCATTCCTATAGTCGGATAACGGATAATAACCCCAATCCATATATGGTTCACCGTAGTTTTCAGCCATATATATTTCTCTAAAATCCGGAAAGAATGCTCGCTCTGTACCATCACTAGTATAAAAGCTCATATAGGGTACCGCCTTCCCATTATATGTCAGCGACTCATAGGTAGGCCTTCCTGAACCGTTTTGACTATTGGTAAACAAAAGGTTAAAGTCAATATTGAGCTTCTCGGTCGGATAGAAACTATTAGTCAGCCGGAAGTTAACTTTTCTGAAACGGCCCGCATATTCGTTGATATCTTTGGTATATCCGCCATAAAATCCATACGCATATTGTTGGCTGCCCCCAGAAAGGTTCAGCGAATATTGTTGAGAAAAAGGGGGGTCCAGAAACAGATCACTATATTCCTTCCTTCCATTATTCAACAAGAGCTCGCCAATCATGTGGGCTGAGTCCCCTGGCGTCAGCAATCCACGTTTTGTACGATCAAATATATCAATGGCAGGAGTTACTGAGATAAAAGGAGATCTATCCGTTATCTTATCGTAAAATCCATTTTCAAACAGCATTGATTCTATAGCAATATAGTCACCATTCGAAAGCCGATACTGTTTACCCAGATCTGGCTTGGCTCTAGAAATTATCGTACTTCCAAAAGAAAGATTCATCTTCCCAGCGTTACTCCGGCTACCTTTCTTGGATGAAATAACCACTACCCCATTACCAGCTCTCGCTCCCCATATTGCACTAGCGGCCGCATCTTTTAATATCGTGATTGACTCGACACTAGTGGGATCTATATTGGCCACATCGCCTTCATATATAAATCCGTCCAGCACGATCAGGGGATCAAGGTTTCCTTCAATGGTACTTAATCCACGAACAGAAAAATTCAGCTTTTGCCGATCTGGAACAGCAGTGGGTTTATTTTCAAACCTCAGGCCCGAAGCCACATTATTCAACCGATCCAAAATACGTGTGCCGGTCTGCTGATTAAGCATATCGTTAGATATGACGTCAACGGCACCTGTGGTTTCATTTGGCTTTAGCACTTGATATCCTGTATTGATCATTACCTCTTCCAGATAATTGTTTTTTACAACCATGAAAACCCTACCTTTTGCTTCCACGTCTTTTGCCAGCAGGCGCAGTTCCTGAAACCCAAGAGCCGAAAATCGCAACGTATCACTCGAGTTAGCTTGTATACCAAAGTTTCCATCAGCCCGACTTTTTAAACTTACACCTGTAGCCATATTTTGCACAGTGACACCCTGCAGCCGCTGATGATCTTCTTTTTCTAGAATTACTCCGCTTACTATATTTCTTTCTTTGACCTGACCATACGACATAGGCCAGTAAATCCCAATACATAGGATCAAAAACAATCTTATCAACATATTCCGGTCCTCCTATCTATTTGCTAATAAAAATGTAGCACAGGTAATCGTCTCCCGAGCTGCATTGAGCTCAAGTCCCATTGTTCGGAGAAATTCCTTTCGTGCATCCTGTTCCCAGTTTTCAAAGTCTTTAGGGATCGTCATGTCCACAAGGAGCCGATTAGATTTTTCAATGACCAAGGGCTTATTAAAATAAAGGCTGAGATTGTCTACCAGCAATTCTAAAGGAATATTGCGAAATTTCATTTCAGTACCTGAGTCTCCCAGGAAAACTTCCGGAACACCACCTTTACTTCTGATCTTTTCAAAGGCCGAATTGAAGGCAATTTGCAATACATCGGTTGGCTTATTTTCTACGGATAATTTTATTCCGAAGAACCGTTTAAAATCTTCCGTAAACCATTTTTTAGCGCCGACTTTTGATAGTGAATCCATGTACACCATCTCGTAACAAAAGCGATTGTCATAGCGATTAGATGCCAGAAGTTTTTGTTTAGAATCCGGCGCTTTCACAGCGTCAAAGCGCCAGCTTCTCCAGGGAATACCTTTCAGTTCCCGCTGGAATGCGATAGACAAAAGCTTAGCAAAACTTAAATTAATGATCTGAAATCTTGTACGGTTTCCATCAAAAGAATAATTTCCATAACTGACATCGAGCCCTTCCAGATAAGTCCTAAAAATGGACCCCGCATAAAATCCATTATTCATCATTTCTTCCGGTATTAACGCAGGTTTATCCTTAGATCTCCATTCTTTTTGATGGAGATGTACGCTCTCATTATGAAGTACAGCGTTGACATTTTCTTTCGTCAGCGCATCTGGATAGGTGTTTGCAACCAACATCCCGTTTTTATCTATCCAGACAACATGCGGAATCGCATTATGAGGAAAAAGCTGTTGGAATACCGTATCTCCAAATAAGTAGGGAAGTGAACTTTTAAAACTATATTGAGCAGAATACTTGTTTGTCAAATCTTTCACACGCTTTCTCGTATCCTTTGTCTGTACGCTATTAACGAGCAACACAACAATCTCATCTTGATTAATTGTTTTCACATCTTCCAGATGTGGAAATCCCTCAATGCAGGATTTACACCAAGTCGCCCAAAAATCCAATATAATCAGCTTCCCTTTCAGATCAGCGAACTTGATTGTTTTCTTTTCCCCATTGAAATAGTTCAGTTCGAGTGTTTGGTTCCATACTGCATCAGGGATCTTATCCCCCGGTTTTAGCGCCCTAAGATCGGATAGCCCATCGGCCCCGCTGTCCTTGCGGGGCGTCTGAGCCGATAAACTAAACATAGAAACCATCAGAACTAGTACCATAAGAGCTCTGATGCTCTTTAATGCCTTAAAAGAAAAATTAGATGATCGAAAAACTAAAGCCAAGCATGTCAGCGACATGCGAAAAGTATTTTTATAATCGGACAAATAAGTAAAGCATTTTAAAGCCCTCTGAGCCATTGAAATACCATCAACAACAAAAGAGTCGATAGCAGAGGTAACGCGCTCATAAAACGTCTTAAAAGCATCAAATTCAAAACAACTTCCCTCTCTTCCATTATCCAATTCGGTACTCTCTCCTTTTTCAAACTGTGCTGTTGCACTATCGGACTTATACCCAAGATTCACCAGTGAGCTACTGACAGCTCGTACCTGTTTAATACCTCTTTGGTATATCTCCGGTAGCTCTTTAGTACATTCCCAGTACCTTTTTGGTACCCTTTCGGTACACTCCCGGTAGCTTAACGGTGAACTAACGGTACCTTTCTTGCCAAGGAATAGACCATTTAAGTACCTACCAACTCCTGACCAACTTCGCCCTTTCTCCCAGCGTTGCTCGGAATTTCTTCGGGTGGGCTTCGGGTCACCCTCGGGAAAAATCAAAGGAAAATTCGAGGAAGTCTGATGACCCACTGCATAAAAGGCAGAAGTTGGGGCGAAGTTAATTCGAAAATTGTCAGAAGAAGATGGTCTTTCGGCTCCGGTCTTATACGGCTATAGCTT
>DGIS01000016.1:91156-104944 GCA_002386525.1 Sphingobacterium sp. UBA4616 | reverse complement strand
CAGCTCACGCTTCTTTTTAGATAATAGGCATTTGGAATATTCAGATCTAGTCTGTCAGTTTCATCAATAGTTTATCGATGCGGTGTCCATCCATATCAAGCACTTCAAAAATTAGGTTTTTAAATTGGATACGTTCCCCTTCTTCGGGTACATGATCTAACCGGAGGAACACTAAGCCACCTACGGTAGTGACATTACTAATCTCATTTTCATCTTCTTCAGAAAGGCCTATCTCAAATTCATCCAAAAGGGTTTCGATCTGATATTGTCCATCGACAACATAGTCTCCATTTTCTAATTGACGTATTGTTGGACGGACACTGATATCGCTTTCTGCAATGTTGCCTACCAAATCACCAACAATATCCCGTAGCGTAATGATTCCTTGAGGTGACCCATACTCGTCTATGACGACCGCTTGATGAATACTAGATGTCCGCAAGGTATTCATGATACTGTAGGAGGAACTAAACTCGTTCACAAATTTGATGGGCAACATAAGGACTCTTAGGTCAAAAGGCTCATTTTGGAGACATTGTCGAAGTAATGATTTTACATGAACAACTCCTTTAATGTTATCAAGTCCACCTTCACAGACAGGATAGATGGAATAATCATTGTCTAGTATAATCTTGCGGTTTTCTTCAAAGGATTCTGCGAGGTCCAAGAACACAATATTTTTACGGTGAGTCATGAGGTTAACCGCTTTTTTGTCCCCTAAACTTAACAGACGGTCCACGATATCGTGTTCGATTCCTTCAATGACTCCACTATCCACACCCTCATCTACCAGGGCTTTTATTTCTTCTTCCGTGACGCTATTACCGCTGCTTTTAATATTAAGGATTTTGACGATAAACTCTGTTGACATGCTTAGTAACCACACAAATGGCCGAACGATTTTGCTGAGCAGATTCATCGGATAAGAAATAAGCATGGCATACTTTTCTGGAATGGCCATACCTATGCGTTTGGGTACTAGCTCCCCAAGTACCAATGAAAAATAGGTAATAATAAATACAACAATAATTACAGCGAGCTGCTCGCTGTATGGAGCGATAATACTCGATTTATTGAAGACTTCTACTAAGTACGATGATATACTGCCACCAGAAAAAAATCCTGTTAATATCCCGATAAGCGTAATACCTATTTGTACAGTAGACAGAAAGCTGTTTGGCGATTCTTTTAGACTTAACGCTATTTTGGCTGCTGCATTATTTTTATCGCTTTCGGCCTGTAATCTTGCTTTTCTGCTGGATACGATGGATATTTCTGATGCCGACAGTATTCCATTTAGAATAATCAGGGCTAAAATAATAATTGCTTCGGTAAGCATAATGAGTTGAAAGTTTTTACTAGGGCTAATTTACGGAAAAGACCAGCTAAATAGTAGGATTATTATGATTATGTGGAGCATTCATAAAAAAAGCCGTATTTCTTCCAATACGGCTTTTTTAATAGTAAGTGTGTCTTTCTAATTACATTCCACTATCATCTAACATAAAGGTGTTTTTCTTCGTTTTCCATTTTCCTTTCGTGAAATCAGGGAATTCCAACGTCTTATTTCCTTTCGCAATAGATTCGGTAGATAAGGGAAATACTGCACTCATGGTCACAGAATCGTATACATCAATTGGAGTCTGTACCTTTTGTTTCACGGATTGAATGAACGCATTGAATACAAACCAATCCATTCCGCCATGACCAGAACCATTTGCTAATTCTTCATATTTTTTCCAAATTGGGTGGTCATATTTCTTTACCCATTCGTCTGCAGAATCCCAAGTGTGCGGTTTAGATTTACCTTCGATATGTATGCCTTTGGCAACATCCATCCAAATCCCATCTGTTCCTTGTACGCGAAAACCGATAGAATAGGGTCTTGGTAAGTGTGTGTCATGCGTCAATAACATGGTTTCTCCATTCGCACATTGTAACATCGTTTGTGTGATGTCCCCATTTTTGTAATTGATCTTACCATTAGGGTGTCCTGGGGAAACTTTATTGACATACGCAGCCAATCCACGCGCTTTACTTGAGTAAGAAGTAATATGAGTGAATCTGTTTCCTTTGTTGATGTCTACAAATTGCATGATTGGGCCTAATCCGTGTGTAGGGTAAAGATCGCCGTCTTGGTCGATGTTGAATTGTGTGCGCCATTGCGCCTCTGAAATTGCTTTTGGGCCATACTCGACACCTTGACCGTAATAATTTTTTCCGTCGTTGAAAAGCACTTCACGTAAATCATGTTGATAGCCCCCTTCAAGATGTAATAATTCACCGAAAAGCCCTTGTCTATGCATGTTTAATACAGCAAGTACATCGCGCCGAAACGCTACATTTTCTAATGTCATGTAAGGTTTTCCGGTTTCTTCGGAAGCTTTAACAACGTCCCAATGATCTTGCACAGTTAAACCGGCAATAACCTCACACCCTACATATAATCCTGCCTTCATTGCGTCAATAGCTTGGTCTTTGTGGAACTGCCAAGGAGTGGCAATAATAACGGCATCTAAGTTTTCGTTGCTTAACATCTTTTTGTAAGCCTCTTTACCGCCCGTATATTCTTTTGGAAGTTTGGTTCCCTTTGCATTAAATTGTTTACGGCATTGGGCTAAAGATTCTTCTTGAGTGTCACAGATCGCCACAATTTCTAGATCATCTCTATTTAGCGCAATTTGCACATGATTACGTCCTCGAAGACCTACGCCAATAAAGCCAATTTTTATCTTACCATTTGTTTGGGCAAATAAGTCTGTACTTGAAAGGACACCGATTCCAGCTGTAGTGATGGCAGTCGATCTTATGAAATTTCTTCTATCCATTGTTTTGAGATATAGGGAGTTTGTATATTAGTTATTTACTTATTAAAACAGTCTGTTGGACTGGCTATTCTAAACAAATATATTATTTCATTTGCGATAAATGAATGTGCAAACGTTTGCTTAATTTTAATAAATTTCATGCAAACGTTTGATTGAAATAAAAATTATCATTTATTAATTCAATTTGTGATATTGCAAGCACATTGATGATTTAAAAACATAGTTTAATGTCTGATTTTAACCAATTAGTAATAGAGCGCGCGGCAAAACAATTCACATTAGAAGGAGATATCATTTCGGTTCAACCATTTGGTTCTGGTCATATCAATGATACTTATCGTGTAATTACTACTGAAAATACCCAGGTATCGTACTTATTGCAACGGATTAATCACCATGTTTTTCCTAATGTGGATGGACTAATGCACAATATAGCGCTAGTTACCAAGCATCTTAGCGAAAAAGTTAAAGTCGCAAAGGGCAAAAGAGTCAGCGATCACGTATTAACCATTGTCCCGACGATAGACGGGAATTTGTATATCCAAGATGACCGTGGAAATTATTGGCGTATGTTTATCCTAATTGAAGATACGAAGAGTTATGATATTGTTGAAACTGAATTTCAAGCAGCGGAGGGCGGGCGTGCTTTTGGTCTTTTCCAAAAGCAGTTGTCAGATTTGGATGCGTCACTGATCGTTGAAGTTCTTCCTAACTTTCATAATATAGATTTTAGACTTGAAAATCTTCGGAAAGCGATCGCTAAAGACACCTGTAAACGCGTAGCATTGGTGAAAGACAGATTAGATTTTATCTTTAGCCGCGAAGATCGCATGCAGACCATTCTTCAACTAGGTAGCAAGGGTAAACTTCCCCTGCGCATAACCCATAATGATACCAAGTTTAATAATGTGCTCTTGGATCATCATGATAAAATGCAATGCGTGATAGATTTGGATACGGTAATGCCTGGATATGTTGCATACGACTTCGGTGATGCTATTCGGACGATTATAAATCCTGTTGCGGAAGATGAAACCGATGTGTCTAAAATTAGCCTTAATTTGGCTTTGTATAAAGCTTATGCGGAAGGTTATCTCGAAGAAGCGAATGACTTTTTGACGACTATGGAAAAAGAAACATTGGTAGATGGGGCTTTTTTATTGCCTTTTATGCAGGGCGTACGTTTTTTGACTGACTATTTGGAAGGCGACCATTATTACAAAACAAAGTACGAGGATCACAATCTCGTGCGTACAAACACACAACTGAAGCTGGTAGAGGAGATGGAAAGGAATGAAGCATTTATGCGTAAGGTTGTTTTTGATTGCATTTAACAATTTTATACCTTTAATCATATTTGTAAGCTTCTGTCAAGTAGACGAAGCTTTTTTTTTCCAAAAAAAACAGAGTTGAATGAAGAAATTGACTATTTTGCCTATTGCAGCTGATTTGACAAAGGATCTTGATTATAAGACCTTGTCAGAGCTCATGAGTGATCTCGAAACGCAGTCGCTGAGTTATAACAATTGGAGCGAATCCTTCCCATACAAACCCGAAGTACAATTTAAAATTGGTTACACAGCGGAGTACCTAGTATTGCAATATGAGGTCATCGAAGAACAGCTTCGCGGCCACTATTCTGAAGCCAATCAGAATGTATGGGAAGACAGTTGTGTGGAATTTTTTGTGTCATTTGATGGTTGTAAGCATTATTACAACTTAGAATTTAATTTAATTGGAACTGGATTGATCGGTTATGGTACTGCCGAAAAAGCAGCAAGAAATAGGTTAGATACGAGTGAGATAGAAAAGGTTCGTACCTTTTCCTTAATAATGCGTAATGGTAGTGATAAGCGATGGACGATGATTGAGGTAATTCCGCTTTCTATATTTAAGTTTGACGAACTTGTAAACTTGAAAGGTAAAATAATTCATGGTAATTTCTATAAATGTGGTGATCACCTCAAACAGCCACATTTTATCTCCTGGAATAAAATAGAAAACCCAGCTCCTAATTTCCATCTGCCTCAATTCTTTGGCGAAATGGTTTTTGGTTAGGCGTGGAATCTAACTCCGGGCCATTTTTTTTCGCGCCAGCTTTTTAACCAAGAATTTTGTTTGACACGGTTATGCTATTTGGCGTCTGATGTAGCAATTGTCTCGAAATCTGTAGTGTAAATGGCAGGACATATCCCCATTGTCACTTTTCATCTTTGTCACTTTGGAATAAACGCTTCATTCAATGATAAGCCTAGCGTTTTTAGTATCAAAATATAAGCGGAAATTTTTTATCTAATTTAATTTTGTGTTACATAAAATTCTATTTATTAATGTTTTGTGTTGGGTTTGGGAGTCGGTAAACAAAATTATTCTTTGGTTAGATTAAAGAATGTTACCTTTGTGACCTTGATGAGTGCTGTTAATGAAAATGTGAAAAAAATCAACTAATTATTCTTGGTAATTGTTGTAAATTACATTTTTATAAGTTATCTTTGCACCTCAATAATTGAATATACGTAATCATAATAATAATGAAAAAAGATTTGCATCCTTCAAATTACAGATTAGTTGTATTTAAAGATATGTCAAATGACTATGCTTTTATTACAAAATCTTGTGTTGATACTAAAGAAACTATCACATGGGAAGATGGTAATGAGTATCCAGTTGTAAAACTAGAGATCTCTCACACATCACACCCTTTCTATACAGGTAAAATGAAATTGGTTGATACTGCCGGTCGTATCGACAAATTCCGTAGCCGTTACAACAAAAAATAATTGTAGCAGATCTGTATATTACAATATTAAAAACTCGATAAATATGATTTGTCGAGTTTTTTTTATTATTTTTAGGTTGTGAAAATCTTCTTTACCGACTGCTTTGATGCTATCCAGACGTTGGATAGGCTTACCTCCAATTTGACTACTTTCAATAAAAAGACTCTTTATCCACTCACTTTCATTAAATCTTGCTTGGATCTGCGGGTCGGTGTGCTCACTTTACGAGAAAAATGGAAAAAGATAGGTTCGACATATAGTGTTCAGTTCGTTGCCAACTGGGATCATGAGGAAGGGCTTATATTTGTATCCGAAAATCTTGTTCCTTCAACTGCATTAATGGAAGCGTTAAAAAAAATGGATATTGGTGAAGTACTGGTGCAGGATGGCTATGTGTTATGTTATCGTTATACCTGTACTGGCTTTTACCGCGTAACGGAAATAGGATGTGATGTTAGTATTTTAAAAGGAGTCGAAGACCTATTTTTATTGAATGGTCCAGAAATAACAAGGGATTTTAATTTGTTGATTGAAGATGTTAAGTTGCCATGCATATCTGAAACAAATCAACTGCTGGGTAATCATATTTTTATTGCGCATAATGTTAGCATGGAATGTGCAACACTTAATTCACTTCACGGTCCAATATATATTGATGAAGGTGTTACAATCATGGAAGGAGCTCATTTACGTGGTCCTTTATACCTTGGGAGAGGATCGGTTGTAAAAATGGGAACTACCATTTATGGTAATGTTTCCGTGGGAGAGCACGCGGTGGTCGGTGGAGAGATCGGTAATTCGGTTATTGGTGACTTTTCGGCTAAGGGGCATCATGGTTATCTAGGCTGCTCAGTTATCGGGGATTGGTGTAATCTGGGGGCAGGAACGTCCAATTCTAATCTAAAGAATAACTTGAAAACGGTCGCTATTTATGATTATGCATTAAATCGCGACAGGGATACGGGGCTGTTAAAATGTGGATCATTTATCGGTGATTATACACGTATCGGCATTAATTCGGCTTTAAATACGGGTACTGTAATTGGTCTTGCAAGCATGCTGGCAGATACAAGTTTTTATGCTAAATTTGTACCGTCATTTGCCTGGGTGTTTGGAGGGCGTACAGAGACCTATGAATTTGATAAATTCATAGCATATTTAGAGGCTTTATATGCTTCGAAAGGGAAGGTGCTCACAGAGCAGATAAAAGATAAATTGATTCAACTTAACAAGAAATATAATTAAATCGTAAAATCATGCGTAGAAAAATCGTAGCTGGTAATTGGAAAATGAATTTGGACTATCAATCAGGATTAAGTTTATTTTCCGAAATTATCAATATGGCCAAAGATGAAGTGATTGGAAATCAAGAATTGGTTGTTTGCAGCCCATTTATACATTTGTCAAGTCTCGGACAATTGTCTAAAAATGTGGCAAATGTAAATATCGGTGCACAGAATATTCATCAAGCTGAGTCTGGAGCCTATACAGGTGAAATTTCAGCTTCACAAGTAAAATCAGTCGGTGCTTCACATGTTATTTTAGGCCATTCCGAAAGACGTGCTTATTTTGGTGAAACAGATGCATTATTGGCATCAAAAGTAGATATTGCTCTGAAACATAGCTTAACTCCAATTTTTTGTATTGGAGAAACAAAGGAAGAACGTGAATCTGGTGCTTTCTTCGATGTGATTAAAACACAATTGACTGCAGGCTTGTTCCACTTGTCGAAAGAAGCGTTTGGAGCAGTAGTCTTAGCTTATGAACCTGTATGGGCTATTGGTACGGGGTTAACAGCGAGTCCGGAGCAAGCACAAGAGGTGCATAATTTCATCCGTAAGGTTCTTGCTGATCACTATGGTCAGGAGGTTGCTGATGATACGAGTATTCTTTATGGAGGATCTTGTAATCCTGGCAATGCGAAAGAGCTATTTGCTCAGGCAGATATCGACGGTGGTTTGATTGGAGGGGCATCTTTAAAATCAAGAGATTTTATTGATATCGCTAAAGTATTTAACGGCTAATTTTTAGAAATGAAATACATAGAGGTTATCTTTCAAATGCGATCAGGTGAAGAGTGGCAAAAGGATTTGTTGATATCTGATTTAGCTGATATTGGCTTTGATACTTTTGAGGATACCGAATCTGGATTTGCAGCCTATATTCCGGCTGCAAATCTTGACTTGCAGGCGTTAGAGACGTTGATGATGCAACTGTATGAAGGCCTAGAGGTCGATTATAAAGTGCAGGAAATAGAAAATCAGAATTGGAATAAACTTTGGGAAAGTAACTTTAACCCAATTGAGGTTGGTGGACAATGCTACGTGCGCGCCACTTTTCATGCAGCAAGAACGGAATTTCCATACGAAATTATTATAGACCCCAAGATGTCTTTTGGAACAGGTCACCATCAAACAACATCGATGATGCTCCAATATATTTTGGAGAATGACTTTAGTAGAAAGCAAGTTTTGGACATGGGTTGTGGTACAGGGATCCTAGCAATTCTGGCATCAAAGAAGGGAGCTGATGCTGTATTGGCGGTAGATTATGATGAAATTTGTGTGGAAAGTGTAATTGAAAATAGAGCGCTTAATCATGTTGAGCATATTCAGGCTCTCTGTGGATCTTACGAGCTATTGGAAGGTCGGAGCTTTGATGTAATTTTGGCAAATATTAATCGTAATATCTTGTTAGAGCAATTGCCACAATATGCGTTGAGTATCCACACAGGGGGAGAGTTATACTTAAGTGGTTTCTATGAGCAAGAAGATTTACCAATCTTAATAGATGCAGCAACATCATTAGGATTTGAGTTTATCTCCAATAAGGTTTTAAACAATTGGTGTGCAGCCAAATTTGTGAAGCGGTAATTTACTATGCGGATTCATTTTATAGCGGTAGGTGGTAGTGTGATGCATAACCTTGCTATTTCATTGGCAAAACAAGGGCATCAAGTAACAGGTTCAGACGATCAGATCGTGGAGCCTTCTCGTTCTCATCTAATTGAAGCAGGGTTACTTCCTGATCAACTCGGGTGGTTTGACGAAAGAGTGACTGAGGATATCGATGCTGTTATCTTGGGAGCTCATGCACAAGCTGATAATCCCGAGCTAAAGCGGGCACAAGCATTAGGTCTTAAAATTTATTCTTTTCCAGAATTTATTCAAGAGCTTTCGCAAGATAAAATTAGAGTAGTTATTGCGGGAAGTTACGGTAAGACGACGATCACGAGCATGGTCATGCACGTGATGCGATTTTTAGGAAAAGAATTTGACTATTTAGTAGGAGCGCAGCTAAGAGGCTTTGATAAGTTGGTAGATATCACCAAACATAATAAGATTATTATTATCGAAGGAGATGAATATGTTTCATCTAAGATTGACCCTAAGTCTAAATTCCTGTATTATAAACCCAACATAGCCCTGATTTCGGGTATTATGTGGAATGAGTTTAATTCGAAAATATCCCAAGAGGAATATATTAAACAATTTGAAGATTTTATTGACTCTATTCCGCCTAAAGGTACGCTAATATATAATAAGGAAGATCTTGTTTTACAGAAAGTTCTGCAAGATACGAAAGATTGTAAGATCAATAGACATGGTTATAAAATTCCTGATTATACGATTAATAAAGGGGTAACGTATATCAATACGCCAGATGGTGATGTTCCATTGCAGGTTTTCGGTAAGCATAACCTATCTAATATTGCAGGAGCGTATACAATTTGTGAATGGTTGGGAATTAAAAAGAAAGAATTCTTTGAAGCGATCAAAAGCTTTAATACTTCGATCCGCTATTTGGAGTTTGTTGCAAGTTCTGAAGGATCTGTGGTGTATCAGGATTATGCGTGTAACGCGGATAAAGTCAAGTCAAGTATTCATGCCGTAAAAGAGCAGTTTCCTAATCAGAAATTGGTTACAATTATCGAATTAAACTCGTATGATAGTCTAGATTCATCGTTTTTGTTACAATATGCGAACTCTATGAGAGAGTCGGATGTATCTGTAGTTTACGTGAATATAAATTCCTGTAAAGAACTTAATAAAGATATTGAAAGTGTCCCAATTAATATCAAGGATAGTTTTAATAGTCCTGATTTAGAGGTTGTTGTAAGTCTGGAGGGGCTCTATTCCTTTTTGGATGGTGTCAAGTCAAAGGGGTACAATTTACTTCTTATGAGTTTAAATAATTATAATGGGGTTAATCTATCGGTGCTTGCTGATCGATTTTTTAGGGATTTTTAGAGAAAAAAATATAATTTAATGTAAATTAAGTTGTAATTTATTATTTTTGTTTAAAATATCTACCAGATGAATGCATTAGGAAAAAAAATCAGATTACTTAGACACCAAAAAGGGTGGAGTCAAGAGGATGTTGCAAAGCGATTGGATATCTCAATCCCAGCATTTTCTAAAATTGAAACAGGGATTACAGATGTAAATTTGTCTCGCCTGAATCAAATCTCAAAATTATTCAATTTGACAGTTGTTCAACTTTTATCTACTTCAGATTCTGAAGAAGATAAGGAATATGTAAATGAGGTGAATGCTTTGACGCAAAAATTACAACAACGCGATGGCGAAGTAATTGAATTGCAGAAGAAAGTTATTGACCTTTATGAGCAATTGCACAAGAGATAGGACATATTAAAATTGTTACTGAAAAGGCAATCCAAAGGGTTGCCTTTTTTTGTTTATGCAACTTTATTTTGGTCAAAAGTGATTTTGTTTTTGTTTCTTTGTAAATATTTTATCAAAAAATAAAGGTTGATTATTTATGGGTAGATTAAACGGGGATATTGCTAATAGCCCGTCGACTGATTTTTTTAAATCAAATGTGTTAGGACAGCGTTCGGGACTCTTTGTCCTTTTTTTTACTGAGATGTGGGAGCGTTTTTCGTTCTACGGAATGCGAGTACTTTTAATGCAGTTTCTAACCGCGGCTGTCATTCAAGGTAGTCCATTCTCGGGATGGTCCTGGACGGCTCAACAAGCAGGGGCACTTTATGGTACATATGCTATGATGCTCTACTTAACTCCTATTCTAGGAGGGATTATTGCAGATAAATATATTGGATCGCGTAAAGCAGTTATCATTGGATCAGCGATTATGACGCTTGGGCATGCTGCCATGGCTTTTGATACCTCCATTATGTTTTTCCTTGGTTTGGTCTGTCTAGTTATAGGAACAGGCTTTTTCAAACCGAACATGCCCTCTATTCTAGGAGAAATGTATAAAGATCTGCCGGAGAAAAAAGATGGTGCTTATACCATTTTCTACATGGGAGTTAATGCTGGTGCTTTCTTTGGCATGATGTTATGTGGATATATTGCCGAAACCTATGGTTGGCACTGGGGATTTGGATTGGCTGGTATCTTTATGCTTTTAGGAACGTTGCAGTTCGTTTTCGCAAAACCGCTAATGGGCAATCTTGGTGTTTTGAGTAAGTCTTTGGTTGAAGGGCATAAAGTTGTTACTGAGGATACCGATACCAGAAATCCATTTACCCTGCGTGATTATGTATTGATAGCTGTAGTCTCTATTATTGGGTTCGTATATGCTTTTAATGATCCATTGTCTAAGAATGGTATTGTGGATGTATTCTCACGTTTGGATACCCCATTTTTAAGAGGACAGTATATCATGGTAATCGTAGCGTTGATTCTCTTTGTATATCTGATTGTTACGCGCATACTGCGTTATGATAAAGTGGTTAGGGACCGTATGTTTGCCGTAGTATTACTGGCCTTTTTTCTGGTATTCTTCTTTATGAGTTTTGAACAAGGAGCAACTTCATTGGTTATTGTGGCAAGGGATAACATTGATCGAGTCCTTAGCGGGGCTGCATTAACAACTTTTAATGTGGTGAACGGCTTGTTAACCATTGTCCCCCTTTCAATTATTACTTGGGTTCTGATCAAATTGGCGAAAGTAACCTGGAATAAAATCGCGATCTCCAATATCGTATTGTTCATCTGTTTTGGTTTGATTTGGGGGGCTGCTATTTGGATGCTATATAAAGAATTTAACAAGGAGGCGTCAGAAATTAAAGTCTCTTGGTTTTCTATCCTAAACTCATTTTTTATTATTGCACTTGCTTCTTCTGTATCCAAAATTTGGGAGTCTAAATACAATCCTTCTGCGGCTTTTAAATATGGCTTTGGTCTGATCTTAGTTGCTATTGGATTTTTAATTATTGGATTAGGATCACTGGGGATAAGTCAAGGTACTAAAATCTCGATGGTATTTTTGGTGCTAACCTATTTGTTCCATACATTGGGTGAATTATTTATTTCGCCTGTAGGTCTATCTTATGTGTCGAAATTAGTGCCCGCACGGATGCTTGCTTTTATGTTTGGAATTTGGTATTTAGCAATCGCCATTGCGCAGAAGGTTGCGGCCGTATTAGGGGGACAGGTAGAGACCATTCAAGAGGAACACTCATTGAGCTACTTTTTCTTCTTGTTTACTGCAATTCCAGCTTTGGCAGGCTTGCTAGTAATGCTGTTTAATCCTTTGATTAAGCGATTGATGCACGGAATTAAATAATAACTATATAAGCTTCTTCTACGAAAGAAGCTTTTTTGATTAATATAAATTAGTATGGAGGTTAGTACAAGGGAGTCGCTAGAAGAGATTCAAAATTTTGAAGGAAAGTATCCAAAACAAATCTGGAGTTTATTCTTTTCCGAGATGTGGGAAAGATTTTGTTTCTACGGTATGCGCGGTATGTTGGTGTTCTTTATGATCACCCAACTAAACTTTGCTGAGAAGGATGCAAATTTGCAGTATGGGGCGACACAAGCGTTTGTCTATGCATTTACATTCATTGGTGGATTATTTGCAGACAAAATCCTAGGTTTTAGAAAGTCTTTATTTTGGGGTGGTTTATTGATGATCGTAGGAAGTCTTTTTCTTGCAGCGGACCCACATAAATATTTCTTTTTTGGTTTATCATTTATCATTATAGGTACTGGTTTTTTTAAACCTAATATTTCGACGATGGTGGGCGAATTGTATAAAAAAGGTGATGTTCGTCGAGACGGAGGATTTTCATTATTTTATGCTGGAATAAATTTGGGTGCTTTCTTAGGAGGGTATATCTGTGTTGCTATCGGGAAGGGATATATGCTTGCCTCATTGATTTCTGAGGGGCATCGGTGGAATGTCGCTTTTGGTTTGGCGGCAGTAGGCATGCTGGTAAGTTTAGTGAATTTTCATTTTACCAAAAGACATTTGGGCCCTATTGGACTTCAGCCGGGGGATCCCGATGCGATTGTCAAAACAAAGGCACTTCCAAAATGGGCAGAATATGGCGTATATACTGCGACATTAATTTTTATTCCCATCGTTCAGATTATGGTGTCAAAAACGCAATATACTGACTATTTTATGTATACGATAGGCCCTTTGACACTGCTGTATCTTTTCTATGAAATGTCTAAAGTGACATCAGAGGAACGTAATAAATTGATTGCTGCTTTGGTATTTATACTTTTCTCTATTATTTTTTGGGGAATATATGAACAGAGTGGGGGGTCATTGAGCATTTTTGCTGCAAAACATCTGAATGATTCTTTGTTAGGCGTGATGAAGCTGGATCCGAATGGTGTTAACAATTCCGGGGGAGCACTATTTATTATCGTATTAGCACCTCTTTTTGGTCTTTTCTGGATTTGGTTGGGTAAGCGTAAGTTAGAGCCAAACACCATTATTAAGTTTGGTCTTGGTTTTGTTTTCTTGGGATTAGGATATTATGTTCTCTTTGCTACGCGCTTATTTGCTTTTAATGGTATGGCGTCATTGGATATCTTCACGCTGGCGCTACTCGTCATCACGGTGGGAGAGCTCTGTCTTTCACCCATTGGTCTTTCGATTATGACAAAATTATCCCCAGCGCGATTGCAAGGTATTATGATGGGAATGTGGTTCTTGGCTAGCGCTTACGGACAATACGTAGCTGGTTTGATTGGTGCAAGTATGGCCGAAGCTAAGGAGGGAAGCTCATTAGCTGATAAATTGTTAGCATATACAGACAGTTATAAGCAATTGGGATTATACTCTTTGATTGCGGGAGTGGTGCTTATCGCTCTCTCTCCATTTGTACGAAAATTGATGGGCAATGTAAAGTAAGTGAAAGATTTGAAACTTCGTTACGGATAACATAAAAAAAG
>DGIS01000016.1:55816-90931 GCA_002386525.1 Sphingobacterium sp. UBA4616 | reverse complement strand
CTTTTTTTATGTTATCCGTAAATCCATTTGAATTTATAATCTTTTTCCGGAACCTTCATACGGTCTGCCAGTCTAATCAAACGATCGGGTAGTTTTAGGAGATAATCTCTCGCTTTTTCCCCTTTATCATTCAGTCCTGTTACCTGATCAATGTTCCATTCACTATTCAGCTCTTTTAAGATATCAACGTAGTCCAAAGCTGTATATACCCCCAACCGCTGGGCGGCGTCAGAGAAATGCGCAAACGCCTCTCCTTGAGGCTCGCCTGCTTCTCTTAAAAATTGGGCAGGCATAACTATTTTTTTACGCATCATGTCTTCAAATGCGATCATGACTTCACTTGGATCTACAGTAATTGCTTTTGAAATAAAAGACATATAGGCTTTGGCATGACGTGCTTCATCAGAGGCGATGACACCACACATTTTTGCCAAAAGTTTATCGCCGCCTTTTTTGGAAAGGCCGGATACACGACGATGGGAAACATTGGTTGCCAATTCCTGGAATGAAGTATAAATAAAATTCCGGTATGGGTCAGCGCCAGTACCGATATCAAAACCATCTTGAATAAGGTATTGCGTAGACATTTCAAATTGGCGCATGTCTATTCTACCCGACAAATAAAGGTATTTGTTCAAAAGATCACCATGACGATTTTCTTCAGCTGTCCAAGCGCGTACCCATTTCATCCATCCTCCCTGCTCGTTTTTGTCGACATCTTCTACCATAGTCAACCAGGATTCATAAGTCGGAAGAGCCTCTTCGGTGATGGTATCTCCAACTAATACAGCGACCAAATCATAAGAGAGCTCTTTTGCACTTTCCTGCAACTCTCTTACTTCCTCAAAAAAAGTATCCCTAGAAGAATCCGGAAGAAAATCGGCAGGTTGCCACATTTCTTCAACAGGCTTCAGGTATTCGCTCATCTCATTGAGCATGAACGGTTCCAAATAGGCCATCACTTCTTTACGTGAGCCTTCTGGTAAATTTAGAGGTAATTCTTGCATATTATTACAAAGGTACTAAATAGCATCTATAATTTATAAAAGCTAACTATAATTGTTAAAACGGCAAAATTGCTTTTTTATTGGACAGCGTCTCTGGAGCGCTGTCGATAATGACATAAAAAACAGATTGACCATCCTGTATTCTATAAAATACTATTAACTTTGTATAAATTATTTAGACAAAGTTGGAAAGATTTAATATAGATAAAATACGTGCTGATTTTCCCATTCTCAAAAGAGAGGTAAATGGTAAGCCATTGGTTTATTTGGATAACGGCGCAACAACACAGAAACCAAGTGCTGTTATCGATTCGATTGTACGCTATTATACCGATATGAATAGTAATGTGCACCGCGGTGTGCATTATCTTAGTCAAATATCAACGGACGCTTTTGAAATAACTCGAAAAAAAGTTCAAGCCTTTATTCATGCAGCAGATGACAAAGAGGTTATTATCACTAAGGGGACCACAGATGGTATTAATCTTATTGCTACTTGCTATGGCCGAGCTTTTATCCATGCTGGTGATGAGATTATTATTTCAGCAATGGAGCACCACTCTAATATTGTGCCTTGGCAGATGCTTTGTGACGAAAAGGGTTGTAAGATCCGGGTTATTCCAATGAATGACAAAGGTGAACTCGATATGGTCGCGTACGAGAATTTGTTAAATGAAAAAACCAAATTAGTTGCAGTGACCTATGTGTCAAATGCGCTCGGGACAATCAATCCAGTGGGTGAGATTATTTCAATGGCCCACCAGTATGGAGCTGTCGTGTTGGTTGATGCTGCTCAAGCCGTGCAACATATAAAAATTGATGTTCAAAAACTTGACGTCGATTTTTTGGTGTTTTCAGGCCATAAAATGTATGGACCTACAGGAGTAGGCGTGTTATACGGTAAAGAAGATTTGTTAAACGCGATGCCGCCTTATCAAGGTGGTGGAGATATGATTAAAGAGGTCACCTTTGAAAAAACAACGTATAATGAATTACCTTTTAAATTTGAGGCCGGTACACCTAATATTGAGGCTGGTATCTGTTTGAATGAGGCGATCGATTATATCAATTCAATTGGTCTGGAAAGTATTGAAGCCTACGAACTTGAATTGTTGCAGTACGCTACAGAGAAGCTATCTGAAGTTTCGGGAATACGGTTTATAGGTACAGCCGAGCATAAGTGTTCTGTGATATCCTTTTTAATAGAAGGTACACATCCTTATGATGTCGGTGTTATCTTAGATAAATTGGGGATTGCTGTCCGTACGGGACACCACTGTGCGCAGCCTGTCATGGATCGGTTTGGAATACCAGGGACTATCCGTGCTTCTTTAGCCGTGTATAATACAAAAGAGGAAATAGATGCTTTGGTTGCGGGAATTCAGCGCGCGGTGAACATGTTGATTTAATAGAAAAATAAGTATGACCATTAATGAAATACAGGATGAATTGATCGAGGATTTCGCTTTTTTCACAGATTGGATGGAAAAATATGAGTATATCATCCAGCTTGGAAAAGAAGTGCCTCTAATTGATGAACGATACAAAACAGATGAATATATTATCAAAGGATGTCAATCCAAAGTATGGCTTTTTCCAGAAATAAGAGATGGAAAGGTATACTTTAAAGCGGATAGCGATGCTATTATCACCAAAGGGCTGGTGAGTTTAATGGTCAAAGTGCTATCTGGACATACTGCTAAAGAAATCGTTGATGCTGATTTATATTTTGTTGACCAAATAGGATTGAAAGAACATTTGTCACCCACAAGAGCAAACGGCTTGTTATCCATGATCAAGCAAATGAAATTATACGCATTGGCTTTACAGGCAAAAGCATAGAAAGGGGAGAGTAATCCCAGTCATGGTCGGAATAAATTCCGGCCATTTTTTATCGTTTAAAATCTCTTATTGTTGTACCAAACCAATCGTTGTATACTAATAAATTTTCCCAATAACAGACCACTACTCTTTCGGATATTCACTTTAAGCTTACAATCTCCTCACGCTGTATAAGAAAAGTTTGCGTTCGATATGCGAAGAAATACTCTTCTGAAAACTTAAAGTTTTGTATGGAAACAATATACTAAATAATTGGCACCTCCGCCGATTCTATAGCCTGCTGAGGTAAATTTAAGCTTATCTAATACTATGGAGCTGGCTGCCGATCGATCCTTCTAAGTTCTAAAACATGCTAACATGGCTTCTTAAATCAATAGGGGGCATGCTTCCTAGACGGAATCCTCAACAATTTATTTGATCCAATGGAATGATTGTAAGAAGTTAAGATAATTAATCGAATTTACATATCCTTATACCAGCTTATACCTAGCCACAATTTTAAATCAATTTTTAGACAGTATTTGCCCATTGATTGCTCAGTCTTTACTGAGCGATCAGTGAGTACTGAACGAGCACTGAACAATCAACGTCGAAAACCCAAAACTGATCCCCATTTGATTATAGTTTGTTAGAACTAAGAATTAAAGAAGAAAAGCGAGCGAGCTACACTTACGAAAAAAAATCGATGTTTTCGCTAGTATACCGTTGGGATAAAGATGGAATTGGGAACGCGTATGAATATAGAGGGTACTGTCTCGCGACTTTTAGCATTTTCCTTATCTAGGGGGGAGTACCTTTTAAACCAAAAAAGCTAATCAAACGATTAGCTTTTTTCTAGTGATCCCGCTGGGATTCGAACCCAGGACCCATACATTAAAAGTGTATTGCTCTACCAGCTGAGCTACGGAATCCTTTCTGTTTTTGAAAGTGATGCAAAGGTATGGAAATAAATTTCTTATACCAATTTTTTTTACCCTTTTTTTTGAAATAATGATAACTGTTTAAAAACTAAAGAATTAATTTTTATTTATTATTTCACTTCGAGAATTGACTAAAGGGCTGATGGCCGTGAAAGCTTATTTTATATATAAAAATACCTGTTCTAGGGGTAGAATAATCAAAAAAAAGCCAGTGGTCAGCTGGCTTTATATGATTAGATACATGTTAAGGGATGTTATTCGGTTACAACACCCATTTTACTAAACTTATCGATTCTTTCAGAAACTAATGTATCGCTATCTTTAGCCGTCAATTCGGCAAGATCTTTTAACAACTGATTTTTTAGGTTAACAGCAGCTGCGGCTGGGTCTTGGTGAGCACCACCAAGAGGTTCGGGAATAATGCCGTCGATCAGTCCATTGCCAAGCATATCTGTTGATGTCAATTTTAAAGCCTCAGCAGCTTTTTCTTTGTGATCCCAGCTTCTCCAGAGGATAGAAGAGCAAGATTCCGGGGAAATAACCGAATACCACGTATGTTCCATCATGTAGACTCTGTTTCCAACACCAATGCCCAAAGCTCCACCTGAAGCTCCTTCGCCAATAACAACGCATATAATTGGCACTTTCAATACAGCCATTTCCATCAGGTTACGTGCGATCGCTTCTCCTTGTCCGCGTTCTTCAGCTTCCAATCCTGGATAGGCTCCCATTGTATCAATTAATGTGATAACGGGTTTATTGAACTTTTCAGCCATTTTCATCAAACGCAATGCCTTTCGGTAGCCTTCCGGATTGGCCATTCCAAAATTGTGGTATTGACGCTCTTTTGTATTCTTGCCTTTTTGATGACCAATGATCATAACCGCATTACCATCTATAGAGGCCATCCCACCGACAATCGCTTTATCGTCTTTAACAGTCCTGTCGCCGTGCAATTCGATGAATTCATCACAGATCGCTTCTATGTAATCATAAGTCTGCGGGCGATCAGGGTGGCGTGACATCTGTACATTTTGCCATCCGGTTAAATTGCCGTATATTTCTTTCTCTGTCGAAGCAAGCTTTTCCTCCAGTTCACGAACGGTTGCGCTCATGTCAACTTGAGTCTTTTCGGCAACTTGAGTTACCTTCTCAATTTGCAATTGCAAGTCCGCAATTGGCTTTTCAAAATCAAACGTGGTTTTCATATATCTATTTTATGAAAATATTCAGAGGGCTAATTTAGCGCATTTTTTCTGAAATTAAAATTAGGGAGGATAATATCATTGGAATTCCTTTGTTACATTTGCGTTATAAACGTAGTGGTGGCTTAGTTTTTGATTGTAGCCCTGTGAAAAATGTTGACTTATGCTGAAAAAATATTTTTACTTTATTTTGTTATTGATCTTGCCTTCTTTGGCCAGATCCGAAAGTTATCCTGAAGTTTTATTTGACAATAGCGTTATCAACGGGAGCTACGCTAAAAGTATTGCACATTATACAGGTGAGTCATGGATACAGAATGTAAGTTATAGCTTACCTGTCTCGGACAGCCTGTTTTTTACGCCGGGCAATTCACTTTCACTGCGGTACGTTTCTTCTCCCAATGGGAAATGGGAAGCAAGTATTTTAAACGACAAGCAGAAATTTCCTTACTTAATTACTAAAGACGATCATCTGACGTTCAAACTATTTATTCAAAGCAATACTGAGAAGGGACAACTCCCTAAAGTTACTTTGCAACAAAATGATACACGGACAAATGCTGTGGATATTGCCAGCTATATCGATGGGTTTGATTATGATACCTGGCTTAACGTATCTATTCCGGTGTCTAAATTTGCTGGAATTTCAATCGGCAAATCTGTATCGGCCTTAATCCTTGAACAAAATGGAAGTTGTTTGCATACCAATCAATTATTTATAGATCAAATAGAATTTTTGCCCAAGAACTTTCCGAAAGTAAAACTATCATCAGCTGCCATTTTGTCCAAAATAAGTTCGGTAGATAAGCAAGTTGAGCTGGTATGGCAATTGCCTCTGACACCAAGTATTCGCTACGTGAAAATTTATCGCTCAGAAGACAAGCTTAATTATCAGCCAATAGCAATTTTGCCCATCTATGTACAGAAATCGCTGGATCGGGTGGACGAATACAACAAACCATATTATTACAAAATAGCATGGGTAGACTATAATTATGTTGAATCGCCTTTCTCTGAAGTTAGAGAGGTACAGACAAAAAAGGGAACGGATGCGGAGATGTTAAATTTTATCCGGAATGCCCATGTCAATTATTTTATAGACAACTATGATGTAAACAGTGGTATGTTTCTGTCTGATCGAGGAAATCGGCAAGCAATTGTATCCACCAATGAAACGGGCTATGCCATACTGGGATTGCTTGTTGCAGGAGAGAATAACTTAATATCGAGGCAGGCTCTATTGGGCAGGTTGACGCGGATTGTCAAATTTCTGAGTGGTGCTCAACAACACCAAGGTGTTTTTACAGCGCTTTACGATGGTCGGTCAGGGGTGCCTTACTATCGCGATTCAATTCCAAATTATGACTTACGCGGGACTTCTCATATCATGGAGTCGCTCTTAATCGCTCGACAATATTTTGCTAAAGATAATCCTGAGGAGCAGACCTTAAGAACTAATATTACAAAACTTTGGGAGCGTATAAATTGGGGCTACTTTACTGATGCAAAGAATGCCGATGTACTATGGGATAAGTGGTCTCCAGTGGATAGTACTGCTCGATCCAGGCCGATGGGTGGATTTAATGAGAGTTTGGGTACCTACTTGCTTGCAATGTCTTCACCTACTCATCCCTTACCGATTTCAGCTTATACCAATGGATTTGCAACCAAACATAAAGGGAATGAACTGTATTTTGGGGATGAGTCAAGTGATTTGGCCCCAGAGCTTAAAATGAAGTTAGATGACTCATTAGCACACTCGATAAGCACCAATCCATTAATTAGTGATCTAGGAAATACGGCAGCTTCGATCTATTCCGATGATAAGGTTATTTTTGCCAAGAATATTGCTGGCGGGAGTTTAAATGAATCATTAATGGCTGTTTATCGCCCTTTCTTGATTATGGATCCAAAAGGTAAAGTAGATGATTTTGTAGATTATAAAAAATATTTGTCAGACTATATCCTCGCTTATAAACGCAGAGACAATGAAATGAGCATAGGAACGCGATTTACAGATATTTGGGGGGTAGAAAAAGTTGAAGATTCATATCAAGGTTATTTGGTGAATCCAGCGATATCAATTGCAGCTTACCCATTTGAAAAAGAGATTGGTCTAAAAGCATTGCGTAAATTTTATGAAGAATATGCCGATGTGTTATTTACACAGTATGGCTTCAGAAGCTGGATTGATATTAAAAACAACGATGTTTCTGAAAGCTACCGTGCAAGAAATCAGGCTACAATCGCGGTGATGATTGAGAACGCAAATTCAGGTATGATCTGGAAATTGTATGAGAATATCCCTGAGGTCAAAAAGACCTTGGAAAAAGTATATGCCAAGAAATAGATTTGTTACTTTAGATTTGGAAGAAACGGGTAGTCTTATTGACTTTTTTCGCTATATTTACTTGCTTAAATGGATATTAAATACGTAAGAAACGACATGCTTAGAAAAATCAATTTGGGAATTTTAACCTTATGCGCAAGTTTATCGTTATTTTCTTGTAAACAACAAGCTATTGTAGTCAATCCAGGTGCAGTTATAACAAAAGATGGCACTGATGACGGTTTGAAAAATGTGAAAAAAGATTTTAATGATGCAAAAAGAACGGATGAAGGAATTAAATTTAGTATATCTTCCGATCTATTATTCCCAACAAACTCTTCTTATTTATCTGAAAAGGCAAAAACTGAAGTAAGCAAGTTGGCTTTGATTTTGAAAGAAAGCAATAATAAAATCAAAGTTGACGGATATACGGATGCCACAGGCACTGTGGAGTATAATCAGTGGCTTTCTGATAAAAGAGCTGCGTCAGTAAAGAAATTCTTGGTAGATTCAGGTGTTGCGGAGTCTCGTATCACGGCAAAAGGCTTCGGCCAGTCAAATCCAGTTGGAGATAACAAAACTCCTGATGGACGTCGAAAAAATAGAAGGGTAGAAGTTACTATTTTGGATAAAAAATAGTAGTTCGAGCCTGTTCATTGTATTGAAAGCGGAATATCCTATATATTCCGCTTTTTTATGCCTATACATTTTATATATTCCTAGATCATTTCCATGAACGAAATGTGTTAAGCAATAGGGATCGGAATACTTTTTTTTGGGATCAATTTCTAGTTATACTAGAAATCTCTTGGAAGCATTGCATTTATAACAAGAAAAGCCCATCGTTAGATGAGCTTTCTTGTACCTAGGGCGGGAATCGAACCCGCACTCCCTTAACGGGAACAGGATTTTAAGTCCTGCGTGTCTACCAGTTCCACCACCTAGGCAGGTGAGCGAAAAACGAGATTCGAACTCGCGACCCCAACCTTGGCAAGGTTGTGCTCTACCAGCTGAGCTATTTTCGCATTGGAATTTTATTTCAATTTTAAAGGATCATTGCGTTCCTTTTTGGTGATGCAAATATAGAGCGAAAAATCAATATTGCAAAATATTTATTTACTTTCTTGTAGTGTTTTTTATAACTCCTTTGAATTCAGTATAGAAAAAATTAAATCACTTTCAAAACCACGAGATAATGCAAATTGATAAAGTTTATTTTTTACAGTATAAAAATCTTTGCTACCTATTTCACGCCGTTTCTTATCGATTAGGTCACTTAATATTTGCTCATATTCATCTTGGTCGATCTGTCTAAATGCAATTTTTATTAATGGTTCGGATACTCTTTTTAATTTCAGCGCCTGTTTGATCTTTATTTTACCCCAACCTTTCATACGGAGTTTTCCGTTGCAATATGCAATGGCGAATCGTTCCTCGTTGAGGAAGTTTTCAGCAATTAAATCGGCAAGCACATTCTCAACTTCTTCTTCGCTCAGTCCCCAACTATAGAGTTTATCGCGAACTTCCTGTTGGGCACGTTCCTGATACGCACAATAGCTCTCAGCTTTTAACTGAGCCTGGCGCTGTGTCAATATCTTTTTGTTTCTCTTCTCTTTATCAAACATAATGTCAAAATTTCAAAAATAATATGAAATAACTAAAAAAATGTTCAGTTTTGACACAATTAAAGAAATATCAAAAGAATGTACAAAATATCCGAAATCGTTCAGATTTTTCATCCTAATCGCACATTTATAACGGATCCCAATTCTTTTGTCCAACATTTATTTTACGATAGCCGTAAGATCGTTCAGGCTGATAATGGGATTTTCTTCGCATTGCAGAAAAATAGAGACGGTCACCATTATTTGAAAGAGGCCTATGCTAGAGGTGTTCGGAATTTCGTATTGCAAGTTGACGAACAGCAGGAGGTAGAGTTATCGGGAGCAAATATTGTTTGGGTTGAAGATAGTTTGGTCGCCATGCAAGCATTAGTGACCTTTCATCGACAAAAATTTCATTATCCCGTCATAGGAATTACAGGTAGCAATGGTAAAACAATTGTCAAGGAATGGCTTTTCCAGTTGATGTCGCCAGAATACAAAATCTATCGAAGCCCCAAGAGCTACAATTCGCAACTAGGCGTGGCGTTGTCACTTTGGGGATTATCTGATGAATATAATCTCGCTATTATCGAAGCTGGAATTTCAGAAAAAGGTGAGATGACACGTCTCGAGCAGATGATCAAACCTTCCATTGGTTTATTGACCAATATAGGTGTGGCACATAAGACAGGTTTTGAATCGAAGGCGGAGAAGATTGATGAAAAGCTTCAGCTTTTTACACATGTGGAAACCATGATCTTTCCATATAGTTATCTCGAAAATGTTCAGCTGCCTTATCGACCGCGTAAGTTTTCTTGGGGACTTGAGGAAGGACTTTCTTTAGAGGTTTATTCTATCAAGCAGATGAATGATCGATTTACAATGGTTACCTTCTATTATATGAGTCGTACGTTCGCTGTTGAAGTGCCATTTGTGGACAAAGGGAATGTAGAAAATGCAATTAACTGTGTCGCGGTGATGTTGCGGTTCGGATACGAGAGTGCGGTAATTGCTGCTCGAATTAAAAACCTACAACCCGTGGCTATGCGTCTCGAGTTAAAAAAGGGAAAAAATAATAGTTCAATTATCGATGACTCCTATAGTAATGATTTGGATGCACTGCAGATCGCGCTCGAGTTTTTGAATCAGCAGGGCCAACATCCATTGAAGATGTTGATTTTATCAGATATCTCAGGTATCAGTATAGATGATGTAAAAAGTTTGGCCAAGCTTAAACGTTTGCTTAGCGAGTACCGCTTGGATCAATTAATATTGATTGGTAAAGTTTTGCCAAAAGTGGCGTCGCAGTTCGATGTACCTTCTATTTCTTATGTGGACACAACTGCTTTTTTAGCTGATATTAGATCCGTTTCTTTTGAGAATGCCACCGTGTTGTTGAAAGGAGGTCGGGAATTTCATTTTGAGCGTATCAGTCGGCAATTAGTGGCTAAATCACACGATACGGTACTTGAAATTAATCTGAATGCACTGGAAAATAATTTGAATGTATACAGACAATTACTGCCCAAGCATGTCAAGCTGATGACCATGGTAAAAGCTTTTTCTTATGGGAGTGGCAGCTTTGAAATTGCCAATCTTTTGCAATTTAATCGTGTGGATTATCTTACCGTTGCTTTTGCCGATGAAGGAGTTGATTTGCGGGGCGCTGGTATTACACTACCGATTGTTGTGATGAGTCCCGACGAAAGTTCTTTCGATTCCATCGTGCAATATAATCTTGAACCGGAGATTTATAGTTTTAGGATCTTGTTCTCCTTTTTGAATTTTTTGAAGGGTAAACAGGTAACCTCCTTCCCAATTCATATTAAAATTGATACAGGTATGCACCGCCTCGGATTTATGCCTGATGAGGTCGATCAATTGATAACTTTTCTCAACACTGCATCCATTTTAAAAGTAAAGTCGGCATTTTCCCATTTGGCGTCTGCAGGAAATGAAAAAGATAGCGAATTTACTCAGCGACAAATTGATCTGCTTAATGAGTGCACAAGACGTTTGCAGGATGGTATAGGATATTCTTTCCTCCGTCATATTGCTGCAACTTCAGGTATCGAATTGTGGCCAAATGCTTATTTTGATATGGTCAGGTTGGGGATCGGTCTCTATGGAGTTGATATTGAGCGTCATGATTTGCCAATCCGTGAGGCAAGCATACTAAAAACCAATGTAACACAGATAAAATACCTTGCAGCCACTGAGACCGTTGGATATAATCGTCATGGTGTCCTGCACAGAGATAGTAAGATTGCAACGATAAAAATTGGTTATGCAGACGGGTACGACAGGCGTTTTGGGAATGGGGTAGGTCAAATGATGGTCAACGGTGTTTTGGTTCCTACGATAGGAGATATTTGTATGGATATGTGTATGCTTGATGTAACTGATGTCGAGGTAGGTGAGGAAGACGAAGTTATCGTATATCCCGATATAAAGTCGTCGGCCAAGGCAATCGGGACGATTCCCTATGAATTGCTCACGAGTATTTCTCAGCGAGTAAAAAGAGTATATTTTTATGAATAATAAAGGATATTCTGCATTTTTGAATAGTATTTTATTTTGAGATCATGTTTAGAAAATTAATTAGGGGATTCATTAATTATTTGATTCGCGGGATTTTGGTTGTTGTCCCATTGGCGGGTGCGATCTTTCTAATTGTCTGGATTGTGGCATCAATTGATTCTTCGTTAAATCTGACCGAGCATTTTTTAGAGGATGAAAAGGGACATCCGCTCTATATTCCGGGTATAGGTATTTTGACGGTCATTTTGGTACTGGTTTTGGCCGGTGTTATATTTACAAATTTTGTGACCGATCCAATTAAAGTTTGGATTAACCACCAAATCAAACGGATACCACTCTTAAACACATTGTACACCTCCATAAAAGACTTTACTGAGGCATTTGTTGGTGATGCGAAGAAATTTAATGAGCCTGTATTGGTGACTGTCAATGAATTTGGTCTGAAGAAGATCGGTTTTTTGACGCAGCATGATTTGAAAAGTATAGGTCTTGAGGAGGAAGTGATGGTCTATTTTCCATACTCGTATTCTTTTGCAGGACAGGTGGTCATTATCAGTGCGGATAAGGTGAAAAAATTGGATATGTCTCCCACAGACGCGATGAAGTTGGTCGTTTCTGGTGGCGTCAGTGGGATCGACCATTAGTTGTTTCTTCAGTTTATATTGGGATGCCCACCAGAAAAGGCTGGAAGTGATTCATGATTTTAAGCCTTTTCTGGTAAATATTTGTTGTGTCAGCATGTTAAACTGCTCTCCTTCAATTTAATTATATTTTGATTTTCAGTATGATTTTACTGATCCTTTTTTTTGCCCAAGGTTGGATTTGCTGGTGGGATGGGAATATAGCCATTATCGCCTGGAACTTTTGGGAATTCATGATTTTCCCATTTGGCTCTTGCTTCCCGAAGTGTTTCTATATCTGAGGCGACAAAGTTCCAGTCAATATAACGTTGCTCAGGAAATGTAGTTCCTCCAAAAATGTATACCGAAGTACCTGCTTTCATTTCGAATTCGCATAGTTTTGCATCTTTGGCGACCAAAATTTGTTTTGGTCCGAATTCCTGACCTTCAGCTTTTACAGTTCCATCCAAGATGTATAAGCCACTTTCGCCGTAGAGATTATCCCCCAGTTTAACCGTCGCGTCTTCTTCCGCTTTCATTTCGATCAGATACAACGGACTGTAAACGGGGACTTCGGAGCGATGCTCCTTAATTTCTCCGGCAATTAACCGATAGGACACACCATCCTCAGTCCAGTGGGGAAGCTGGGGTTCTTCGATGTGTACAAAATTAGGCTCCATTTTTTCGAGCTCTTTAGGTAGAGCAACCCAAATTTGCAGTCCATGCAAATTATGGGATGTGGATCGCAATTGTTGCGGCGTTCTTTCTGAGTGTGTAACGCCTTTTCCTGCCGTCATCCAGTTTACTGCGCCAGGTTTGATTTCCACGGCATTTCCCAGACTGTCACGGTGCATAATATTGCCTTCGAACAGATAAGTCAGCGTTGATAAGCCGATATGTGGATGTGGGGCAATGTCCATGAAGTGCGGTTCGGTAATCGTGTCAGGTCCCATATGGTCGATAAAGATAAAAGGGCCTACCATACGTTTTTGCCTGAAGGGAAGAAGGCGTCCAACCAAGAAATTGCCTATATCGGCCGCCCTTTCTTCAATAACTATTGCAATATTTGACATAATGTTTTTCTATTTTTGTATTTGGAATCTACAGCAATTTAACAAATGTCTGGTATAATAAATCGTTTTTTTGGTAAAAAGGTCTTAATAAATGAGGAGCTTTTGGCACTTGCGGATCGCTTGTCTTTTAGGAACAGTCAGCTCGATAGTTTTTTGATGGGGCATTTTTTAAAAGGTTATAAAACAAGTCTGGATGAATATTTTGCTTTTCAAAAGCAGGTGCTTGAGCTGCAGGTCGACCGGTTTGAATCGATCCAGATCGAGCTTGACTTGTTGAAGCAGTATTTGAAGCTAATAGAACATGTTGTCGCGGACGGTTTTTCGGTAAAATGGGAAAATAAACTTCCATGCCACGAGGAGATTATGTTGCCACCACTCATTTTTTTTCCTATGATACAGCATGCCGTTAAAAATGGTTATAATACGATGTCCTCCCATCCTGTCCGTATTCGACTATCGGGTTCACCAAAGGTGCTAATATGGGAAGTTAGCTATCGCGTAAACCATTATTTGGAAGATCAGTTTAGTGGCACATTATTAGTTGATTTCCAAAAGCGACTAGCCTATCTCTTCCCACAAAAGCATAATTTATTGTTAAATAGTAACAGCAATACCGCTCGAATAACATTGTCGGTCCAGCTGTTTTAGATGATGTTGAAGTATTTTAGTGCATTCCAGATACCATTATCATCGACGCTGTCTGTTATATAATCTGCAATTTCCTTGACCTCGGGATTTGCATTGCCCATAGCAACTCCAATATGTGTGTGTGCTAGCATGGTGATATCATTGCCTCCATCGCCAAATGACATGGTTTCTTCCGGGGTGAAGTTGAAATGATTTAAAAAAACATCTATTCCTATTTTTTTGCTCTGCCCCATGGGGTTAACATCGGCGAAAATTGGTGTCCATCTTGATGCGACTGAGTTTGGCATCACGTTTCTCATAAATTCGGCTTCTTCTTCCGGACTGATGAAAACATTAATCTGCATCACCGTGTCCAGATCAAAATCCCGTTCGTAATTGCGAATAGGCGGAGGAGGGACATTAACCTGCTGGTACATCGCTAATATATCAGGTGTAGCCCGATTTAACGAAATTTCTTTTTCTGACATAAATGAAAAAGTCAAGTCTTCATTTTTTTTTGCATAGTGCAATAAGGAGCGGATATCTTTTTCCGGAATATTATTTTTATAGATAACTTCCTGTTCCTTTGTGACGCAATATCCGCCATTGAAGGTTATGTAACCATCAAAATTAAGATAATGAATATGCTCCAGCTGATTGTATGATCTTCCTGTTGAAACAAATACCTTAATATTTTTTTCTTTTAATAATTGAAATGCATGTTGAGTAGATTCAGGAACTTGATGTGTTTTGAAACTTAGTAAAGTTCCATCAATGTCAAAAAAGATAGCTTTAATCATGAACTTTTGGGTCAAAGTCAAATATACTAAATACCTAGGATAGTGTAACTATTACAGTATTGAATTTGATGTGTTTATCCCTATAGGGAGATTGTTTTTAGACGATTTGAGCAAGGATATGTTTGCATCCCTCCTTAGCGAAAAATTTATGACGACAGACTGTTGATGTACGATAGATAGGTCTCAATTCAGCTTTCTGTTAGCGTTTAGTTTAAGAGATCTTCTTCTGTAATGTGCTATCTTGATAGTTTATTTTCGCAAAAATCTGACACAATCTTCTCTAATAATTTCGTAAATTTCAAATCCAAAAAAATGCAAATTGTATTGTGTTTAATGTGTTGGATTAAAAGGGTTTAGAATTTTATGTATATTATTTTCGATACGGAGACGACAGGTTTACCTAAGCGTTGGGACGCGCCAATTACGGATACGGACAATTGGCCTCGCTGTATTCAATTAGCTTGGCAGATTCATGATGAGATGGGGAATTTGGTCGAACATCAAGATTTCTTAATTAAGCCAGATGGATTTGATATACCCTATGACTCTGAAAAAATACACGGTATATCCACTGCATTGGCGGAAGAGCAAGGGTTGCCAATTCAAGAGGTGCTGGAGAAATTCAATATCGCATTAAATAAAGCTAAGTTTGTCGTTGGGCAGAATATTGGTTTTGATTTGAATATCATGGGCTGCGAATTTTATCGCTATGGTGTCACATCCGATATGGCGAATAAGCCTGTTTTAGATACCTGTACGGAAGTAACCGCTGAACTACTGAAGATTCCTGGTGGTCGTGGCGGGCGGTTTAAGTTGCCCAATTTGACCGAGCTACATTCCTATTTATTTGGAGTGCCATTTGCCGAAGCACATAATGCCACTGCCGACGTAGAGGCGACAGCACGTTGTTTTCTGGAGCTGGTGAGAAGAGAAGTGTTTACGGCCGAAGAACTTCAGGTGGATACTGGTTACTTCGTTGATTTTAAAATCAATAATCCGGGTCCGATACCTACTGTAGGGCTGAAGCATGTAAACTTAAAAGCGGCCTCTGATGAAATTAGACGGCAGTCCGAGCCTGAGGAGGCTAGGGTTGTTGTGGATGCTGAAGCGCTGGCTGCCTTAAAGGATGCTAAATTTGCCCATTTACATAACCATTCTCAGTTTTCGATCCTTCAGTCCACGATGTCGTACGAAAGGTTGGTTTCGGCAGCGATCAAGGATAATATGCCGGCTGTTGCATTAACGGATCATGGCAATATGATGGGGGCTTTTGAGTTTGTTTCTCGCGTTATAGGTCATAATAAGGAAATTGAAGCTCAAAATGCGGAAGCTATTGAGAATGGACAAGAACCTACTGGTCAGCTCTTAAAGCCCATTGTGGGGTGTGAGTTTTTTGTCTGTGAAAACCACAAAGATAAGTCCAGAAAAGATAATGGTTATCAGATTGTCTTGTTGGCAAAAAATAAGCGCGGTTATCATAATCTGGCGAAGCTAGCTTCTTTCGCCTACACTGCAGGATTCTATTATGTGCCCCGGATTGATAAAGATCTTATTCTTCAATATAGGGAGGATGTTATCGCTTTGTCAGGAAATCTGCAAGGAGAAGTTCCCAATAAAATACTGAATATAGGGGAGAGCCAGGCCGAGGAGGCATTGGTATGGTGGAAGGAGCACTTTGGTGATGATTTTTATCTCGAGTTGATGCGCCATGGCCAGGAAGATGAGGACCGTGTGAACCAAACCTTGCTTAAATTTTCCCGCAAATATCAGGTTAAAATTGTCGCGACCAACAATACATATTACGAGAAGAAAGGTGACGCTCATGCGCACGATATTTTATTATGTGTGAAAGACGGGGAGAAGCTTTCGACTCCAAAAGGTAGGGGCCGGGGATTCCGTTTTGGTTTGCCGAATCAGGAATATTATTTCAAGTCTTCTGACGAAATGAAGGCGCTGTTTAAGGATCTTCCCGAAGCAATTTTGAATATTCAGGAGATAGTTGACAAAGTTGAGATTTTTAAACTAAATCGCGATGTTCTCCTGCCTAAATTTGATATACCCGAAGAGTTTCAAGTTGAAGCGGATCTTGAGGATGGCGGAAAACGAGGCGAGAATAAATACCTCGCGCACCTCTGTTATGAAGGTGCTAAAAAACGTTACGAAGAAATCACGGATGATATTCGTGAGCGGCTAGACTTTGAGTTGGCTACTATCGAGAAAACCGGCTATCCTGGTTACTTTTTGATTGTGCAGGATTTTATTGCAGCCGCACGAGCGATGGGAGTGTCGGTGGGGCCTGGACGGGGATCTGCTGCTGGTTCAGCTGTGGCCTATTGTCTTGGTATTACCAATATCGATCCGATTAAGTACGATTTGCTTTTTGAGCGTTTCCTAAATCCCGACCGTGTATCTATGCCCGATATTGATATCGATTTTGATGACGAGGGGCGTGGACGCGTCATGCAATATGTAATCAATAAATATGGTGCAAGTCAAGTTGCTCAGATTATTACCTACGGTACAATGGCTGCTAAATCATCCATTAAAGATACAGCCCGTGTACTTGATTTACCTTTAGGTGATGCTAATGAAATTGCTAAGCTGATTCCAAATCTTAAATTATCCAAAATTTTTACGCTAGATGACACTGGTTTAAAGGAGAAGCTAAGAACAGAGGAAATTGAAGCCGTCAATAGATTGAAATCTATTGCCGATGGTGCTGGGCTCGAAGCTGAAACAATCCGGCAAGCCCGGGTATTGGAAGGTTCTGTACGGAATACCGGTATTCATGCCTGCGGCGTTATTATCACACCCGACGATATTACTAACTTTGTTCCTGTTTCTTTAGCAAAAGACTCTGACCTTTATGTAACCCAGTTTGATAACCACGTGGTGGAAAGTGCTGGTTTGCTAAAAATGGACTTCTTAGGTTTAAAGACGCTGACGTTGATTAAAGATACCGTCGAGAATGTCAAATTAAGTCATGGTATTGTACTGGATCCAGATCGGTTTCCAATCGATGATGAACTTACGTATGAGCTCTTTCAACGTGGGGAAACGATTGGTGTATTCCAGTATGAATCTCCAGGGATGCAGAAGTACATGCGTGACCTTAAACCTACGGTATTTGCCGATTTGATTGCGATGAATGCACTCTATCGTCCAGGGCCAATTGAATATATCCCCAGTTTCATTAAGCGTAAGCATGGTATAGATCCGATTGTTTACGATTTGGATGCCTGTGAGGAGTATTTAAAAGAAACCTATGGTATTACAGTATATCAAGAGCAGGTAATGCTTTTATCTCAAAAGTTAGCTGGATTTTCGAAAGGTGATGCCGATGTACTGCGGAAGGCCATGGGTAAGAAGCAAAAGGCTGTACTTGACAAGATGAAACCTAAGTTTATTTCGCAGGCCGAGGAGAAGGGACATAATGCCAAGGTCTTGGAGAAGATATGGACCGATTGGGAAGCTTTTGCGAGTTATGCATTTAATAAATCCCATTCCACATGTTATGCGTGGGTGGCCTATCAGACAGCTTATTTGAAAGCACATTTTCCTGCTGAATATATGGCGGCTGTACTTTCTAACAATATGAATGATATCAAGCAAGTAACATTCTTTATGGAGGAATGTAAGCGTATGGGGTTGGAAGTACTTGGACCTGATGTGAATGAATCCTATTATAAATTTACAGTGAATGAACGAGGTGCTATTCGTTTTGGAATAGGCGCTGTAAAGGGTGTTGGAGCAGGGGCCGTGGATGCTATTGTTCAGACAAGGCAATCGGGTTTATATAAATCCGTTTTTGATATGGCTAAGCGTATTGATTTACGTGCTGTCAATAAAAAGGCATTTGAGAGCTTAGCTTATGCTGGGGGATTCGATAGCTTCGAAAATACACATCGTGCACAATATTTCCACTCCGATGAAAATTCAACCGGCATGGAAAAGGCAATACGTTTTGGACAGCGTTATAAGGAAAATGAAAGTTCAGCCCAGGCAAGTCTTTTTGGTGTTGATGGAGGAGCCGAATTGCCAGAGCCCGTGTTGGCGCCATGTCCACAATGGGGGTTAATTGAGAAGCTTAAATATGAGAAAGAGGTAATTGGTATTTATCTAACTAGTCATCCATTGGATACCTATCGTTTTGAGATCGAGCATTTTTGCCAGAATTCGGTTTCAGACTTAGCATTGATCAATAAGGTTAAGGCGGCGGAGGTTGATGAAGAGACTTTACTTGAGTTTAATCGAATCAAAAATAAGGAATTGGTAATAGGGGGTATTATAGCTTCTGCAAACCATCGATTGACTAAGAATGGTAAGCCCTTTGCTTCTTTTATCATTGAAGATTATAGTGATTCCTATGATATGGCTGTATTTGGGGAAGAGTATGTGAAGTTAAAAGGATATTTGCAGGAAGGATACTTTGTGCAGTTAAGAGGCTTGGTGCAGGAGCGTTTTAGACAAGTCGGAAATTGGGGCTTTGAGCTACGCAGTGTACAATTGCTTTCTGATCTTCGTGAAAAGATGGCTAAAAGTTTTACGATCAATATTCCTTTGCCTAAATTGGACGAAGCATTTTTAGATGGAATTAAGGATATACTTGCGCAAAACGAGATTGAAGGTGTTGTGCCAAGTTGTCAATTGAAGTTTAAAATTTGGGATCCGCAGGATGAGATATCTGTCGAAATGCCAGCTAAAAGTCTGAAAATAAACCTTACAAATGAATTTTTGGAATGCATTGATAAGTTTGAAGGTATAAATTATAGATTGAACTAGTTTGGATTGGAATTTGTGTAATTAAGATTACAATTACATTAATAGTTGTTATTATCTTTGTTTATAGATTTTAGCAATTAAAAAATATAAATATAACTTCGGTTTATAAAAATTAAAAGATTATGGCATTAGAAATTACAGATAGCAACTTTGAAGAAGTTGTTTTAAAATCAGACAAACCAGTATTAATCGATTTTTGGGCAGAATGGTGTGGACCATGTCGGATGGTAGGTCCTGTAGTGGAGGAATTGGCTAAGGATTATGAAGGAAAAGCGGTTATAGGGAAAGTGAACGTGGATGAGAATCCAGAGATTTCAGTACGTTATGGAATTCGTAACATCCCTGCTTTGTTATTCTTCAAAAATGGAGAAATTGTTGATAAGCAAATCGGCGCTGTTCCAAAGTCTGTTTTGAACGAGAAATTAGAAAAGCAACTGGCTTAACGAGTTATAAAAATCAAAAAGGCCTGAAACATCTGTTTCAGGCTTTTTTTTTGGTCTTGTGTTTTTTTTAGCTCTTTTTTTGAAAATGTATGCTTTTTGTGCTATTTTTTTTATTTAATCCTTTTTATTTTTTTGATAAGCAGTGATTTTATATGTCTTTTTTGGTTTTATTTGATTTAATCATTCTTTTTATATTGATTTATATCTATTTTCTGTGATTATATTTAGGTTTTTGATCTTTTTGTTTCATTTCTTTGTTTTTTTTATAAAAAAATTAATTTTATTTGTGAAAATGGATAATTTTCACTTTCTTTGGATATGAAAAATGAGTAAATATTGATTTTTTAGTTATTACTTACTTTTTTTAGATTTTTTACTCCTTTTGGGTGGTTTTTTAGATAAAAATGAATTAGATAAAGATTTTCCCTTTCAAATACCCTAGATTATGCCTCGCGTTGCTCTCCGTAACGCGAGTTTTTTTTTTGAGGTATGCATAAGGTTAGAAACAAAAAAACGGCTATCCCAGGGGATAGCCGTTTTTATATTGTTTACTAAATAAATAGGATTACTCAGCAATAACTTCGAAAGGAACTTGAACTTTTACTTCTTTGTGTAAGTTTAAGTTAGCGATGTATTCACCTACTTCTTTAGGTTCTACTTCGAAAGTGATACGACGACGATCAACGTCAAAACCTTTTGCTTTCAATGCATCAGCAATCTGAATACTATTTACTTTACCAAAGATTTTACCAGATTCACCTGCTTTCGCACCAATTGAAAGTTTGATAGCTTCTAATTTACCAGCTAATTCAGTTGCGTCTTTTTTAATTTTGTCTTGTTTGAACTGAGCTTGTTTAATGTTCTCAGCTAAAACTTTTTTTGCAGATTCAGTCGCTTGGATTGCAAATCCTTGAGGGATTAAGTAGTTACGACCGAAACCTGGTTTTACATTAACGATATCATTTTGCTCACCTAAGCCTTTGATATCTTGTTTTAAAATTACTTCCATTTTCTATCGTCCTCCTTATTTAATTGCATCAGCTAAGTAAGGTAACAAGCCGATGTGACGAGCACGTTTAACAGCTTGAGCTACTTTACGTTGAAATTTCAAAGATGTACCAGTTAAACGACGAGGTAAGATTTTACCTTGATCATTTACAAATTTCATCAAGAAGTTAGCATCTTTATAATCGATATATTTGATACCATTCTTTTTGAAACGACAGTATTTTTTACGGTTGTCCTCTACTTTAGGAGCAGTTACGTATTGGATATTTTCGTTAGCCATTAGTTTGCGCCCTCCTCAGTTTTAGTTTCAGCTTTTTTGTTGAATGCACCGCTACGTTTTTTCTCGTTGTAAGCTTTAGCATGTTTGTCTAAACTTACAGTCAAGAAACGCATAATGCGCTCATCACGTTTGTATTCAACCTCTAATTTATTGATTAATTCACCTGGAGCCTTGAATTCAGTTAAGTGATAAAATCCAGTAGTTTTTTTCTGGATTGGATACGCTAATTTTTTCAAACCCCAATTGTCTTCAGCGACAATCTCGGCTCCGCCTTCTGTTAAGATGTTTTTGAATTTTGCGATTACTTCTTTCGCAGCATCATCAGAAAGCAACGGGGTAAGAACGATTACAGATTCGTACTGTTGCATTGTGTTAATTAATTTTGTTGTTTAAAAACCCACTTTTGTGGAAGTGCAAATGTAGGTATTATATTGTTATGTTGCAAAGCATTAAAACAAAAAAGTTTAGATCTTTTGAGGATCTAAACTTTTCTTAAGTGCACCACGCTAAGGTATTTACTTTATTTTTTTTAATTCTTCTTTTATCGTAGCCCGTGTATTTGTGCTTATACTCACTAAGGGAAGCCGTAATATATCTTTTCCAATACCCAATTCCTGAAGTATATATTTTACGCCAGCGGGATTTCCTTCAATAAAACATAGTTCGGTAATCTCCAATAGTTCTTGATGTATCGATCTAGCGTCGATATAATTCCCCTCGGCACACAGTTTTGTTAAGGTTGCTACTTTTTTCGGTAAAGCATTTCCGATTACTGAAATGATGCCGGCAGCACCAAGAGCCATCATCGGCAACGTAACAGGATCATCACCAGAAATCAGTAGAAAATCTTTTGGTTTATCCCGTAAGATTTCACTGAACTGAGCAAAGTTACCCGAAGCTTCTTTGATAGCAACGATATTTGAAAAATCATTCGCTAATCGTAATGTTGTCTTTGCAGAGATATTGCTCCCCGTACGTCCAGGTACATTGTATAAAATAATAGGCAGGGGAGATGCCGCTGCAACAGCTTTATAATGTTGATAAATTCCCTCTTGAGTCGGTTTGTTGTAATATGGAGAAACGGATAGGATTGCACAAAATCCAGTTGAATCAAAATTTTTAATTTGCTCCACAATCTCAGCAGTATTGTTTCCACCGATACCAGCAACCAAAGGTAATCTACCGTTCACGCGCTTGACAGTAAAATCCCAGATGCGCTTTCGTTCATCATTGGTCAATGTGGCAACTTCTCCAGTTGTACCTAAAGAAACCAAATAGTCCATACCTTCGTTGATCTGCAAGTCAATAAGCTGACCCAATGCTTCGAAATCAACAGATTCATCTGAGTTAAAAGGAGTGACTAATGCTACTCCTGCGCCGTGAAGCTCGTTCATCTTGTCTTTGTGTTTATATTAATTTAATTAAAAAACTTATTTGGGATTAATGAGTTGGAATAGTTCTGTGTCATTAATCATCGGGATACCTAATTTTTCTGCTTTCGCAAGTTTAGAAGGTCCCATTTTATCTCCTGCCACGAGATAACTTAATTTAGCAGGAATCGCTGAAACCATCTTTCCGCCATGACTCTCAATCAATGCCGCTAATTCTTCCCGCGAATGGTTTGCGAAGACACCGGATATTAAAAAAGTCTTCCCTTCCAGTGAGTTGCTGGTCAAAACGATTTCTTTTTCCTTAATTTCAAAATTTAAGCCGTAATTTCTTAAAGCCTTAATCTGTTCCTGATGAATCGGATTGTCCAAGTATTCTCTAACGCTTTCGGCAATGCGACGTCCAATATCCTGTACGCTTTCGATTTCTTCTGCTGATGCTTGTGCCAAGGCATCAATATTTTTAAAGTGCAGCGCTAATTTCTTTGCGATCGTTTCACCAACGTGACGTATCCCCAAAGAGAATAGTACTTTTTCAAACGGTTTTTCTTTAGACTTCTCAATGCCTTTCAGCATATTTTCTATGGATTTCTGACCGAAACGTTCCAGCTGCTGTAAGCCTTCCTGATGGTCTTTTAGTTCATAAATATCAACGATATTATGTAATAAACCTTTTTTGAAGAAGTTGTCAACCGTTTCGTCGCCCATACCTTCGATGTCCATCATTTTGCGTCCGATAAAATGCTGCATTTTACCAATAATTTGAGGGGGACACCCTGTTTCATTAGGGCAGTAGTGTACCGCTTCGCCAGCTTGGCGTATGAGTTCGGAGCCACATTCGGGACATGATGTTGGGTAGACAAAGCTTGTTGATCCAGGCAATCTCTTGGTGTAATTAACGCCAATAATTTTGGGTATGATTTCGCCCCCCTTTTCCACGAATACTGTATCATGTTCATGCAGATCCAGGCGAGCAATTTCATTTGCATTGTGTAGGGATGCACGTTTGACGGTAGTCCCTGCCAATAGTACAGGTTGGAGATTGGCAACTGGAGTAACAGCACCTGTACGGCCAACTTGATAACTGATGGAGTTCAATCCGGTTTCTACACGCTCAGCTTTGAATTTATAGGATATTGCCCACCTTGGATTTTTGGCCGTAAAGCCAAGTTCTTCCTGTTGTGCATAATCATTTACTTTAATAACAATTCCATCGATTTCATAGCCAAGATTATGGCGTTCGACCTCCCAATAATCGATAAATGCAAATACATCGCTTATAGTGCTACATTTTCTACTATGTTCGCTGACATGGAATCCCCATTCTTTTACATGGTTCAAGCTATTCCAATGGTCGTGAAAAAGATTTGTTCTGTTGTCGCAGTACAAAAAGTAAAGGAAACAGTCTAACGGTCGCTTTGCAACCTCAGCAGAGTCTTGCAGTTTAATCGTTCCGGAAGCGAAATTTCTCGGATTGGCATACGTTGGCTCCGCATTATCTTCGCGCTCTTTGTTCAAACGCAGAAAAGCTGATTTATGCATAAATATTTCGCCGCGTATTTCGAATTGCGCTGGATAAGCTCCTTCTTTGAGTTTGATCGGAATTGATCGGATTGTCTTAACATTGTTGGTAACCACATCGCCCTGCGTGCCATCGCCACGAGTAACAGCCTTACTTAGCTTGCCATTTTCATACGTCAAGCTAATGGATAAACCATCGAATTTTAATTCACAGACGTACTCAAACTGATCGCCGATGATTTTGCGGATACGCTGGTCGAAATCAAGCAATTCCTCCTGACTGTATGTATTACCTAAAGAGAGCATGGGCCAGCGATGTCTTTCCGTTTGAAATCGGGAAGTTATATCCCCGCCAACACGCTGTGTAGGAGAATTAGGATCGGCAAACGCTGGATATTGAGCTTCCAGGGCTTCGAGCTCCTTTAGTTTAAGGTCGAAGTCGTAGTCAGAAATAACACTGTTCGCCAATACATAGTATTGGTAGTTATACTGATTAAGTTCTGCGGTTAAGTCTTTTATCTTTTTTTCAATATCCATCGCCAACATTTTGCAAAATTACAAATAAAAAGTACGTTTAAATAAAATAAATAAAGAATCTTGTTGTAATGACTACTTTATTTTTAAAATGCGTTTTTCTGCATTTTGTATTTTGTGAAAATAAGATGCTATTTGAAATCACTTGGATTTAGCTGAGAAAATTTATGTTTGCTATTCGTGTAGAAATCCACAATGATTGACTTCTTGTACTGTCCTTTTGTATTTCCCCTGTGGTTGTATTTTTTACGTTTTTTAGCATTTTTAAAAATGTTTAAGAAGAAATACTGATGCGCACGGCTGATTGCCCAGGCATCTTTGGGTTTTCGATCGATAAGGAATTTGGCAAGCGCAGCAAAATCAAACCATAGTCGAATGAAAATAATAAATATCGCTTTGCCTATGGGCAGGTTCTTTTGCAGCATAACCATATTATTCCTAAAATTAAGATAGGTTTTTTTGGGATTGCTAGCGTTGAGCGTTCCGCCTCCAACGTGGTAAACGATAGATTTGGGGCAATAGCCAATTCCATAGCCCATCTTTTTCAATCGCCAGCACAAGTCAATTTCTTCCATATGCGCAAAGAAATCTTCATCAAGACCCTCCGCCTCCTTCCAGGCTTCCGAACGGATAAAAAGTGCAGCTCCAGAGGCCCAAAAGATCTCTGATTCCTCCTCGTACTGTCCTTCGTCTTCTTCTACTTCATGTAGAATCCTTCCTCTGCAGAAAGGAAATCCAAAGTAATCCAAATATCCCCCAGCTGCTCCAGCATGTTCAAACTTCTGCTTATCATGGAATGAGCGTATTTTAGGCTGTGCAGCTGCGAAAGAAGGGTTCCTTTCCAAGTATTCTATGACGGGTTCGATCCAATTTTGACTCACTTCAACATCCGAATTGAGCAACACATAATAATCTGCTTTTACACGCTGCAATATCTTGTTATAGCCGCCTGCAAAGCCATAGTTTTGATCATTTTCGAGAATTGTAATGGTAGGATAATACTGTCTCACAAATGAAATTGAATCATCATCGGAGGCATTGTCACCAATTACAAATTCGACATTTGGGTATGAGCTATTATAAACAGATGGTAAAAATTTTTCTAAAAAAAATCGACCATTCCAATTGAGGATAACAACAGCTACTTTTGGTAATTTACTCATTTTCTACGTTTTCTTTTCCAGCGGTTATGTGACCATAACCAATATTCTGGGGTTTCACGGATAAGCTGCTCAGCGAGCTGATTATGTAAATTGGTTATCTCATGTTCTCCAAAGCCGCTTGGCTCTTCGAGTAAAGTGAAAAATTTACAGGAATAATGACCTCTTTTAGGTTTTCTGTTGATTGAACAATAAACGACCGGCGCTTTACTAATTCGAGAAAGCCTTTCGGCTCCGGTATAGACCAATGTCTCTTGATTTAGCCAATTAATAAAGTAATCGGAATCCGAATATAAAGGGGTTTGATCGGCGACCAGTATGCTAACATTGGGTTGGCCCTTTAATTTTACGATATGACGGAGTATCTGTTTCATAGGTACCATTTCGGCACCAAACCGGCCCCGCATGCCATTGTAAACCGTGTCAATATCTTTGTTATTGAGTGGTTTGTATACAATCAACGTTGGAAAGTTTGTGATTAAACTCAAACGATGTATACCGAGCTCCCAGTTGGCATAATGCGATGTTACCCCAATGACATTCTTGCCGGCCTCAAGGTGTCTTGTCAATTCCTCCTCATTTTCCAACATCATTCTTTTCTTCACTTCCTCAGCGGTAATTGTTTTCAATTTGATCGACTCGACAATGAGGTCCGGAAAAAAACGGTAAAACTTTTTAGCAATAACAAGTCGCTCTTTATCCGTTTTTTCAGGAAAAGCATTTTTTAAATTCTGAAATACAATATTCTTTCTATATTCTATGATATAATAAAGTATGTAATAAAGCCCATCGGAGATCAAATATAGAAACCAATAGGGGAGAAGAGATATAATATAGATTAATGCGTTTAACGCTCTTTGTTTCATGCTATAGCTAAAATTCCCAGTTGTTCTTTACAAATATCCTTAATTTAAGTTATTTTTGCGTCACTTATAACAAAAATCATCAGTTTTTATGGAATCGCAGTTATTACTTCCGGCATGTTATCTTCCACCGATATCTTACTTTCATACGATACAAGAGCATAATCTTCCTTTAATCATCGAGAAATATGAGCATTTTCAAAAGCAAAGTTATCGTACAAGGGCACGTATTGCTTCTGCGAATGGTGTGCAGGATTTGATTGTACCGATTCAACATGGCAATAAAGATCGTGTTCCGATGAAAGATATTCGTATAAGTTATGAGTTTGACTGGCAGCGTCTACATTGGCTAAGTATTCAGACTGCTTATCGTAGTTCTGCTTATTTTGAGTACTATGAAGATGATTTTATACAGTTTTACGAAGCAAAATTCGACTATCTCGTGGATTTTAATGTGGCGCAGTTGGAACTTCTTCTTAAATCTATCAAGCTTAAGCGCGCTGTGAATTTTACCCAAGAGTACGTGGCAGCTCCAGCGGATACGATCGATTATCGTAATGCTATACATCCCAAAAAGGAAAGTATATTGGCTAATCCAAAAGAGTATTATCAAGTTTTTTCAGATAAGAATGGATTTTACCCGGATCTGAGTATAATCGATTTGCTCTTCAATCAAGGGCCGCAATCAAAAAGTTATCTATAATCAGCCATATTTTTTGAACAAAATACGTTTTATATTGTTGTTATTCAGTATAAAACGTATTTGAATGAAACGAATCCTATTAAGTTTTATTTTGCTAAGTGCTATTTGTGCCAGTGTTTTCGCTCAAGGGGGCGTTGACACGATACATTATAGAAAAGTATACTATTGGGGAACGACGGGCATGGGGTTTCCGATCGGAAAAACCAAAGAGATACTTTCGCCAAAATTTTCTGGAAGTATTGGCTTGGATATTTCCCTGAAAGATCCAAAGTTTTTTGTGTCTCCCACACTTTATACCCTTTCATTTAAGTACAAACAACCCTTGATTGATCCCGATTTCGTATATCGCATAGAAGATGCCAATACTAATTTCTATACTTTATCATTTTCTGGAGGTATTAGGAAACAGATGCGCCGACTAAACATGTATGGTTTTGCTGGGCCTGGTATTGGTCTGACAAGTGAGCCGAGAGCACGTGTGCTTGCGGATCAGAAGCTTGTTAAGATGGAGAGTAAAAATCACCTGAATTTCTCCAGTAAAATAGGCGCTGGCGCAGACTACAAGTTTAATGGATTCTTTTTAGGTTTGGAGCTCGGCTATCTTCATAATTTTAGAAAAATACAGGATATACCTGTCAATATCTTCACCGTCATGGTGGGATTAAAATCCGATATTACGCAGATTGGAGACAAAGTCATTGATGTCATCGGTATAGATGGTTCCATCAGCGGAAAAAAAGACAAAAAGTAAATTATTGTTTTAAGATCTGAATGGTATCTCCGACGTGTGCTTCAGCATCGCTTCCTATTTTTTTAACTTTTTCTGTTTGTTCGACCGCTACTGCAAATGCGGAAGGTACAATGCCTGAGCCAAATTTAATGGCATAAAATTTAGTGAATTCTGCGCCAAAGTACAATATAGCAGCGGAATAGTAGATCCATAATAGCATGACGATAATGGATCCTGCAGCTCCATAAAAACTAGCCGTGGATGAAACGTTGAGATAGATTGAAATACCATATCTACCCAACATAAAAAGTAATCCTGTAAAGATGGCGCCGCCGAGCATATCTCTGAATTTTACTTTAGCATCGGGAAGGAAGGAAAAGATATATCCAAATAAGATGACAATGACTGAAAAGGTGATGCCTGTATTTACCCAAGAAATGAGGGAAATTGGAATGAAGGGGAAATACGTCATCACTAAATTGGTCACTGCGACAATAAGCCCATTGATCATCAGTGAGGCAATGAGTAAAAAGCCCAAGGCAATAACAATAGAAAAAGATATCAATCTGTTGATGATCAGTTTCAGCCATCCCTTTTTCGGCTTGGGTTTTACTTTCCAGATATTATTGATCGAATCCTGTATATCAACGAATAAGGTCGTGGAAGATAGGATCAATGTAACAATACCTATCGTGATTCCCATATTGGATTTATTTTCGAATGTGATCTTCTGGAGATAAGACTGGATCTGGGTGGTAACATCCTGGCCAAAAAGTACCATGACCTCTTCCAACACCTGATCTTGAGCCGAAGATCCGCTTTGAAGATGTTCACCGTAAAAGAACCCTATACACCAGATCACGATCATAAGAAGTGGTCCGATCGAGAAAACCGTATAATAAGCAAGTGAAGCACTCTTTTTCATGCATTTGTCATCATTAAATCCATTAAATGCATCCACTAAAACATGCCAAATGTCTTTCCAATAAACGAGTGTAAATAAATCTCTCAGTGTAACGTGCTTCATAATACGATGATTAATCCCAATAATCGTGCAAATTGTTATTCTTGGTTCTGTTCCTGATACAATTTGTCGATTGCAGTTTCGTTCTCTTTTAAAATAATCTTTCGCTTTAAACTCAATTTTGGGGTTAATTGACCGTCATTAATTGTCCATTCCTTTGGAAGTATAACGAATTTCTTAACAATTTCCCAATGTCCAAAATTAGTGGATAACCGGTTAATTTCATCCTGATATTTTTGGATTACTTCTGAGTTTTTAATGAGTTCTTCATTTGATGATGGGTTAATCCCTTTTTGGCTTGCCCATTTGGACAGCACATCAAATGCCGGAACGATTAAAGCTCCAGGAAATTTTCTGTTTTCGCCAAAAACCATCACTTGTCCTATTAAAGTGGATTCCATGAGCTTATTTTCAATGGATTGTGGAGCGATATATTTGCCGCCGGCAGTTTTGAACATTTCCTTCTTGCGATCGGTGATTTTAAGAAAACCATCGGCTGTGATTTCTCCAATATCACCTGTTTTGAAAAATCCTTGATCGTCAAAAGTTTCTTTGGTAGCATCTTCATTTTTGTAATAGCCTATGGTAATACTCGGGCCTTTCACTAGGATTTCTCCGTCTTCAGCGATCTTTACCTCTAAATTTTTAAGGGGTTTACCCACAGTTCCAAATTTTAATCCATTTGGTAAGTAAGAATTGACGGCGATTACGGGAGAAGTTTCAGTCAGCCCATATCCTTCAAGTACTTTAAGTCCAGCCGCCCAAAATACACGCGCTAACCGTTCTTGAAGGGCAGCGCCGCCGGACACGATAATCTTAATATTTCCTCCAAGCGCTTCTTGCCATTTTGAGAATATCAATTTTCTTGCAATCGCAAGTTTAAGATTATAAAGCGCTCCATTATGTTCAGGTTCTTGGAATTTCAAACCTAAATTAACAGCCCAGAAGAAGATTTTCTTTTTTACACCTGTTAGCGCTTTCCCCTTTTCAATGATCTTGTCATATACTTTTTCCAGTACTCGAGGTACGGTGGTGAATACATCTGGTTTAACATCGTTGATGTCCGCAACAACATTGTCTAGGTTTTCCGAAAAATAAATCTGAATCCCTTTGGAATAGTACATGTAGACTACCATCCGTTCAAAAATATGGCATAAAGGCAGGAAGCTTAATGCCGTTTTGAAGTCAGCCCGGATCAGGTGGTTGCAAGCCAAGACATTACTGTACACATTTTTGTGTGAGAGATAGACTCCCTTGGGACGCCCAGTGGTTCCTGAAGTATAGATCAAAGTTAACAGATCATCTTCCGTTACAGCATCGCGAAATGGAGTTAAATCGGTTATGTCATCTTTGGTAGTTTCGATGAATGCTCTTAGGTGCGTATAATTTTCGATAGCATCAAATGTATACAATTGTGGGTGAATTCCATGCTCGTTGATCGCTTGTTCAATACGGTCTGTTAACTCCCTGTTGCTAACAAATAGGACGTTTACATCTGAATCATTTACAATGAATGAAAGGTCCTGCGCAGATAGGGTAGGATACAGGGGCACGGTTGCAAGGCCTATTTGGTTGCAGGCAAAATCAACTAAATTCCATTCAGGTCTGTTACCGGACATAATTCCTACCCGGTCACCTTTCTTGAGCCCGAGCTTCAGTAGCGCCCTGCTTAAGGAGTCAATAGCATCTGTGTATTCTTTGGTAGAATACGTTTTCCATTGGCCATTTCCATCGCGACCCGCTACCATAATGTCCTTTGCGTAATTTTCTTTATATAAGGTTATAAAGTCAAAAATTCTGCCCATATCACTTGAGTTTATTGGTTATTACTACATGCTGTATTGTCTTAAATATAAAAAAAATATCAGAAATAAAGTTGGAGAATTTGGGATTAATGTCATAACAATTCAAACATTATGTCGTTATAGCTGTGATGTAATATTTATTTTACTTAAAATGTCTTTCTAATAGAAGGTTTGATAAATAGTCTTCAGGATATGCAATTGTATTGCATATAAAAAGCATTTTATCTATGTTTGGAAAAAAGGTAAAGCAAAAAAGCGTACGATTTTTATGAAGAAAATATTTTTAGCCGTTAGTGGAATACTGATGTTTGGTGCATTATCCAATAGAGCGTTAGCTCAATTGGACAATAGAGGCGCTATTGGTGGACGATTTGGGTCCGCTCAGGGAATTACTTATCGTCATACGCTTAATTCGGATCATGCATTGGAAGGTATCATGAGTATTCAGAGCAATTCTGACTTCCGCCGTTTCCGTGTCGTAGGCTTATATGAAATATATAAACCGCTGGCTGCCGGATTCAATTGGTATTATGGTTTTGGCGGTAGCGTCGGTTCTTTTAAAGAGAAAGATAAAATTTTCGATGGTAAACGTCAGTCATTTGATTCACAGCTCAACCTGAGTATTGATGGTATTGTTGGAATTGAATTTAACGTTCCACAATCACCATTTCAGATCTCATTGGATGTAAAACCTTACTTTGATTTTCTAAATGAATCGAGCATCAAATTATTTGACCCGGTCGGTTTTTCAGTAAGGTATAAATTTTAATAAAAAAATAATAGCGGAAAACTCCGCTATTATTTTTTTACAGCAATATTTCAGTTTTAAGCCATCCAGATTTTACCCAATAATTCCTGTAGAAAGGTTTGATCTTTGAGCGGACGGATCTCATAAATCTTTTTAGTATTTTTTCTGATTTGAACCGGTATCTCGCGCACCAAACCATCCCGGGCCACCAAAAAGTTTAATAGTTCTCCCTCTTTGGCATGCTGAACAATGAAATCAATTTCTTTATCTTTAACATCGAGTCTGTTGTTGTTAATTGCAATGAGTTCATCTCTGACATTCAATCCGGCCTCGTATGCGCCAGAATCTTTTTCCACGGTCGCTACTGAAATTAACCCGTCTACTTTATTTGTGGTAATCCCTAATGTTAAGGAGTTGTTATTAACATTTGTGTCAATAATTTCATAACCAACTAGATTGAAATAATCGTTATAATCCAGTTCGCCATCCTGATGCGCCGCGTCGAAAATATCATCCAACGAAGTGCCAGCGATGCGTTCGGCGAGACTTTTAAATTCATTTTCTTCAAATCCGCGATCGAGTTTTAGGAAAAACTCTTCATAAGCCTCCCGAATAACATCATCCAATTTTAGTTTACCTTCTGTAGCTGCGATAATTTTAATATCCAGCAATGCCGTCAGCATCGCACCTTTATTATAGTAAGATATACCTGAATTTATTGAATTTTCATCCGGTCTATAATATTTAATCCAGGTATCGAAACTTGAGGCAGCAGCAGACTGTATCGCATGCCCGGGACGATTCAATACAATATTAAAATCGTTAGCTAACAAAGAGAGGTATTCTTTTTCGCTATAGAATCCACATCGTTTAATAATGAGGTTATCATAATACGAAGTGAATCCTTCCATAATCCATAGTCCCGTGGTATAGTTTTCGGCATCGTAATTAAACGGTCCTAAAGCTTTTGGACGTAAGCGTTTCACATTCCAAAGATGAAAATACTCATGCGCCACAAGGCTCAGGTAATTTTTGTAACTGGTCTCGTTAAGATAGGCATTTCTTGACGCCCCCAAAACTGTGGAATTGAGATGTTCTAACCCACCACCTCCAGACTGATAATTATGTGTAATAATAACATAACGCTTATTTGGGTTAGAACCCCAAATACGGGTTTCTTCTTCAACAATACGGGTGATATCTTTTGTCAATCGTGCTTTATCATAACTTCCCCCTCCCACCATGGCACACTCATGTTCTACACCTGCAGCCTGGAATTTCCAGATATCCTGATTACCGGCTTCGATGGGACTATCGTACAAGATATCAAAATTTGGCGCATAAAATTTATGCTCCTCAATTTGCTCAAGCCCGGTTGATATGCTCGTCCAAGTATCTTTTAAATCTATGCTGACTGTAGTCGGATGGTCGATCCAGTTATCAATATACAAGAACGTCGCTGTGGGTACAATAAAAGCATGGTCGCTATCAAAAAAATTAGTGCGTACTGAAGTTTCAAACCCATAGACGGCATAAACTACTTCAATTTGATCCAACGATTCTGTAGGTATTCTCCAGGTGTTTTTAGAAATTTTTTGATAGGTGATTGTATTTCCCGTTTTATCAAGTGATCGGAATCGTTCTACATTTTTAGCGTATTCGCGAATCAAATAGGATCCAGGAGACCATACCGGCATTTTTAGGTCGACATAAGGCTGGTTGAGATTTGTTACGCTCATTTTCACCTCAATGTAATGAGCTTGCACTTCGGGAAATGATACTTCAAAATGTATTTTGGGTATGTTTAAATGGTCACTATCCATGAAAAATAAATTTAGTATGAGCTCACAAAGCTAGAAAGTATCGTATGATTAATCAAACAAAAAAATATATTATTGGTTCTTTAATAACTACAATAGGTATAAAATAGTACGCTATAGGGAGATATTGAAGTTCTCTCCAATATACTATTTTTCAGTAAGAAATATAATATAAATTGAACAATTATTATTGTTGCTTTCGACTGAAACCCTATTTCTGAGGTTTGTTGAAAGAAGCAAAAAATCTGTTTTTTATCAGAATTTTTGCTAAGTTTGATACAATAGTTTATTGGGGAAAATAATCAAGAATTTGTATGATCTTAGTTGTTGATAGCGGCTCTTCAAAGTCGGATTGGAAGTTGGAATTGCCAGATAGTGCGCCTATCTCATTCAGTACAAATGGACTTAATCCTTTTTTTGTCAATGAAAAGGAAATTACACGTGTTATCAAGGAAATACCCGAAATTATTCCATACGCTGATGAGGTTACAGAATTGTATTTCTTTGGTGCGGGGTGCATCACCCCTGATCGTAGGGAAATGGTATCGAATGCATTGACCCCCTTATTTGAAAATGCCTATATTTCGGTTGAAAATGATCTTTTTGGAAGTGCGTTAGCGACATGCGGTAATAAAAAAGGTTATGTAGCAACTTTAGGAACTGGGTCGGATCTCAGTTTCTTTGATGGAGAGGAGTTGATGCCTTCACACAATGGAAATGGCTATGTATTGGGTGATGAAGGTTCGGGAGCTTACTTCGGAAAAAATTTAGTCAGACTTTTTCTGTACGGACGTATGCCCAAGGATCTGAATGAAAAATTTGCGAATAAGTATAGAATCAATAAAGAGATTGTTATCAAAAATGTGTATCAAAAGGAGCGCCCAAATGCATTCCTAGCATCTTTTGCACCCTTCATGTCAGATAATATTACCCATCCATTTATCATTGATCTGGTAAAGAGCGGATTTGAGGAATTTGTTCAGGCATCAATTTTGACCTATCCGGATTATAATAAATATGAATGTCACTTTGTGGGGTCTATTGCATATAGTTTTGATCTAATTTTACGGGAAGTCTGTGATACACATCAGATCAAGGTAGGCACCATTTTAAAATCTCCTATTAACGAGCTGTTCGACGCAGTATTGGAAAGAGAGAGTAATTCATTACTAAGTCTTTAAACTAATTAAATATGATTATCGCTACTATTATGGTGTATATGTCAATGTTATTTGGCAATCCCAATTTTTATGATTTTAAGTTTACATCGCTTGATGGTAAGGAAGTCAAAATGTCTGATTTCAAAGGAAAAAAAGTATTGATTGTTAATACTGCATCTAAGTGTGGTTTTACAAAACAATATAAAGACCTCCAAGAATTGCACAAAACTTTTGGTGATAAGCTGGTCATTATAGGATTTCCGGCAAATAATTTCGGACAACAAGAGCCAGGTTCAAATGCGCAAATTCAAGAGTTTTGTGAACAAAATTATGGTGTTGATTTTCTAATGGCAGAGAAAGTGGATGTGAAGGGTGATCAAATTGATCCATTATTTAAGTATCTAACCGCACAGGAAAATCCCGATTTTAAAGGAGAGATTAAGTGGAATTTTGAAAAATTCCTAATCGATGAGCATGGTAAGCTTGTACACCGTTTCCGTTCAGCGACCAATCCACTCGATCCAGCAATTGTAAACTGGGTTAAAAACTAAAAGTAATACAATGAACTAATAAAAAAA
>DGIS01000016.1:17417-55634 GCA_002386525.1 Sphingobacterium sp. UBA4616 | reverse complement strand
TTTTTTTATTAGTTCATTGTAATTGATATGTTTATTTTGCCTTTATATAGGCGTTGTAAAGCACATTTATACAATCTTTCAGTAAGGGATTAAATTCTTCACTATCGGGAATATTGCAGCCATTTGTGATGACTATAAAACCATATTTCTGCTTTGGGTGAAAGAACATGGCACTATAGAGCCCGTAAGCCGACCCAGTATGTCCGGTTAAAGTAACTCCCGGTACAATTTTGGTGTCATTCATAATCGCCAATCCATAGCCGGATTCTTTATTTACAGGTGTTTGCATAATCCTTGCATACTTTTTTCTGATGATGGTTTTTCCCTGGCTAAGCCCATAGTTCATATGCATCATCATATAATTTGCTAAATCTAATGCTGATATTTTCATTCCACCTGTTGGGGAGAGTATGGGCGTACTATATCCCATCTTATACTGGATAAGTTCTTCGCGGCGAGGGTGATAGGCGCTAAGCTCCTCATGTGGTTTTCCTGTCTGGTCATATGAATACAACGGGACAAATCTTGTTTTATCCAAAGAGTCGACACAATATCCACCATAGAGGTTGAGCGGTCTAAGGATATGACTAACAACATAGTTGTCGAAACGATTATTGGTCAGTTTCTCAAGAACGGCCCCGGCCATATTAAAATTGAGATTACAATACTGGTACTGTGAACCAGGGGCATACAGATTATACGATTTTTGCCAATTTGGGTTCTTGACAGGGTTAATAACATCGAGATTAAAATAACCGTTCTTATCGTTGATACTGGACGTATGGGAAAGAATCATCCGGAGTGTGATTGCTCTGTCTGGATAGTTTGGATTTCTGACAGGGAAACCTATGAGATCACCAATGTCGTCGTCTAGCCTACAACGACCATCTGCCAATAATTGCATAAAGGATGTTGCGGTGAAAGACTTTGAAATAGAAGCGATTCTAAAGATGTCATTTTCGAAGAGCGGAGTTTCTGTTTCCAAATTTTTGTATCCATAATTTTTGTGGTACTCAATCTGATTGTTTTTGACAACGACGACGCTGAGGCCAATCGCTTTATACCGACGCATCACTTCTGTAAGATCCAGATCCACCGATGCGGACTGTGCAGATAAAAATGTTGGAAGCAATTGAGTAATCAAGAAAAGGAGTAAGAGAACATGCTTTCTCATGAATTGATTTGTTGAGATTTTAGTAATCGTATAAATGTAAGGAAATCCTGTCTAATTAACTGCAATAATCATTGATTCAATGCTGTGAAAACCTTATCCATAGGTAGCGGATAAACAACATGGCGATTGATGCAAGTGATTATTCAGCAGAGATACTGATGTAAATAATCAGTCCAACAATTCTTTAGGAGGCGTTGAATTTGCTGTATTCTTTTTGGATGCAATCCATAAATTCGCCTAAAGCGCTGTTTTTACTTTTTTTATTGGAGACAAGTATAATTTCTGTTTTGCTATCTATGTCTTCAATTTCCATGGTTTTTAGTTTTAAATGTGGATACTGTTTGATAGTGGAAGCGGGGACTATTGCTAATCCCAGCCCTTGTGAAACCAATTCGAGAATAGAAGACATCGAGTTGCTCTGATGTACAATCTTAGGTTCGAACCCCATGCGATTACACGTGTTAATAACATGGCGATGGTATTCGGACGCATATTTTTGATTAAAAGAAATAAAACTTTCATTAAAGAAATTAATATCACTAAACGCTATATGTGTCGGGCCTACAATGACCATGGGGTCTTCGAAAAGAGGAGTGGTCAATAATTCGCTCGAATAAATTGGAGAACGCATTATACCTAGATCCAGTTTACCGTTTTCTAGTGCCAATTTCTGTTTGTGTGTCGAGGTTTCAAAAAGACTCACTCTTAAGTATGGAAATTTCTGTTGAATGTGTTTCAATACTGTGGCGAGCATTTTCTTAGGCGTTGAACTAACGTAACCCAATTTGAATTCTCCAGAAATATTGTTGTGGATCTGCTTCGTGATTGTTTTGCTGTGTTCTAAATTCTGAAGGATTTCCAAAACCTCCTCCAAAAAGTATTTACCCGCTTCTGTTAGTTCGACGCGTTTGTTGGTTCTGAAAAAAAGGATGACACCCAACTCGTCTTCAAGGTCTTTAATCTGCCGACTTAACGGCGGCTGGGACATAAATAGACGTTCTGCTGCTCGGCCAAAATGAAGCTCCTCGGCTACTGTTTTAAAATAAATAAGATGTCGTATTTCCATCGATACTTTTTTGGTATGAATTCTTGACAAAATAAATATTTTTAATGAATTCCAGTTAGTCTTACATTTAAATTATTAAAAAATAACGGGTGGGCCACAATACAATCAGTCTGCATATGGTCATGCCGTATGAGACTCGTCCGAATTAAAAAAAAAATAATTTACAGATGAATAAAGCAACTTTACAGGAAATTGAAGCACGGTTTGACAATGATGTAGAACGTTTTTCAAATTTAGAAACAGGCCAGGCCACCACACTTGATGCGGTTTGGAACATGGAGCTAATTACAGATGCCATTGCAAGTGTTTATTCAAATGCAAAAAATATATTGGATATTGGATGTGGCGCTGGAAATTACGATGTTAAGTTATTGCAAAAACTGAAATCTAATCCAAATTTTAGTCTTGTAGACTTAAGTCAACCCATGTTAAATAGAGCACAAGAGCGTGTAAGTGCTCTGACAAAAGGAGAAATTCAGTTGATAAAGGGAGACTTTAGGGAAGTTTCCTTGGAAGAGGAAAAATTCGATGTCATTATTGCTACTTCGGTTTTACATCACTTACGGGATGACGAGGATTGGTTAAGCACTTTTAAAAAGTTATTCCGTCTGCTAAAATCAGGTGGAAGTGTATGGATTTTTGATTTGATAGAACAGAATAATGTTCATCTTCAAAAGCTAATTTATAAGGAGAAATATGGCGCATACTTAACTAAATTGAAGGATGAGGAATATCGCGATCATGTTTTTGGCTATATTGAACATGAGGATACGCCTAGATCTCTAGTTTACCAGCTCAATTTATTGACCGATGTTGGTTTTAACAATGTGGATGTTTTGCACAAGAATTTATGTTTCGCCTCGTATGTAGCCTTTAAATAACGGGCTGGAGCAATAGAGTTAAATAAATAAGGCGATACGGGGAGTATCGCCATAAAATCACACTAACTATTAAAAAACCTATAGGACTAGGATTTTACATATTCAATAAACCAATTTCCGTCTTATCCCACGCTCTTCCAACATTATTCCCAGTCACATGTGAGATGTTAAATAAATAATAAAATGTAATTATTGAGGTCAATACTTTAAAAAAAACAAGCATTTCCATTGGTTTACGTAAAGATATATCTTTATTTTTTAAATACAAATAAAAATCATGAAAATTGAAAAATTATTATTATCTAATCGTTTTCAAGAATTCCTTCCAAGCGATTTGATCTGTTTTGAAAGTTAGATCATCAATGAGTACCGATTCGATTGGCAACCATCGAAACGATTGAAGTTTATTGTCTTCCGGTTTTTGATCTGGATCAAAATCGAAAGCTCTGTTCGTAGTTCTGATTTGAATTGGTGAAGTGTTCTTGACCTGATAGTAAATGGATATTATTTGACTATCATTAAAGCTTGATTTCTCATAAAAGTCAGTGGTATAAATGTGCTTAACGACAGCAACTTCAAAATTACACTCTTCCTGATACTCCCGGATCAAGGCATTCAATAAACCTTCTCCATATTCTAAGCCCCCGCCGGGGAATTTGGTAAATGAAACATTTTCCGTCCTTTCGTCACTGATCAACACCTCCTGTTTTTCATTGATCAATATTCCGTACACTCTTACGTTAAATGGAAACATGAGTTAATTATGTTTGTATATATTTAAGTCTTTTTTATTTATAGTGGCATAAAGCCGTTGTCAATAGCAAGTTCGTCCAATCCAATATAAGAATAATGTCTAGGAAGGAACCAGCCTATCGCTTCCATAATGTTCGTAAACTCTTTTTCTGTGCTGAATTGGTTGGCAACGATATTGAATGCTAAATCTTGTGTAGCATTTTCTTCATCTTTATAATTGCGTGCAAGCAGCATAATTTTAGCATTCTTTACCCCATAGTAATCCAAAAATTCACGCAGTTGTGTACGTACTGTTTGCGGAAGAATAGTTTCAGCTGGCTGCCCAACTAATATTTCTTCATCTTCGCCAATAATTGTTGGTGTATTTTTCTTCGAAAAAATACTCTCATCCGTGTAAAATTCCTCATTCAGAAAGAAGTTGACCAAATCGCCATAGGTGAACACCCAATCTGGATTTTCATGCTGTGTATTAATTGCAATACCAAATCCCCTTGGTAACACAAAATCTTTCAGTCGATTTTTGATGACGAATGCTTGAAAGTTCTGATCTTTTGGAGCGCTTTCAAGTTGGAAATAAGGAAATCCGTCCGGACCAACAACTACTTCTGTCTCGGCTAATTTTAAGGTACATTCAGCAATATTTGTTAAAAATGCATCCCGCCATTCCTCATCCCGATCTTCAAAAGGAATCTCCATCAGACTATTCACGATGATTGTTTTTTCCAGGTCTCCTAGACGGTTATCATCGCCGTTATTACTATCATCAAATAAATGTATTGTATTCATCTCGAATTGTGATTTTATGATTTGCAGGTAAAAGTAAAAGAATATTTATTAATTAACGACGTTTTCTCGATTTTGAAGAGCCTTTCCGAGGATTGGTTTGACTACTGGAAAGCATTTTCTCCCAGCTTAGCAAGTAAGGGTGCTGATCGTCAATTCTAATTTGCCGTTTTAAGGCGAGTTGCAATTTGATCCATTTTTCGTTGTCTTCCGCGTCGCAAAATGTAAAGGCTTTTCCATCAGCCTCAGAACGACCAGTCCGGCCGATCCGATGGGTATATAGCTCTGGCGAATCTGGAACTTCGTAGTTGATGATTGCCTCCAGATCCGGAAAATCTACTCCACGTGCCAACAGGTCTGTTGCAATTAAAATACGTTCTTCTTTTCGTCTAAACTGAGCAATGATCTCTTCTCGTTTTTGCTGCGACTTATCGCCATACAAAGCCAAACAAGAAACACCACTTCGGTTTAATGCTTTTTCAATCCGTTCGACTCCTTGCACTGTTCGCGTGAAAACGATGGCCTGCCGTGAAATCCTGTTTTCAAGCAGATGGCCCAATAGGCTCTTTTTATCATTCTTGTCGACATACATTACAGATTCCACTATCCGGCCCTTTTTTAAGGCTCTATCAATAATGATCTCGACAGGGTTGTTTAACTTTTTTCGAACAATTTTTTCGATTTCGGCGGTTTTTGTGGCCGAACTAAAAATAGATTGTCTCTCAGCGGGTAATTTATTGATGATTTTGTTGATATCCGCCGCAAAGCCGAGATCAAGCAATTGATCGAATTCATCGACCACCAAGGTATCTATCGTCTTCAAATCAATACTCCCCCGATCCAGAAAATCCAGCAAACGACCCGGAGTGGCAAGGATCATATGCGCGTTCGGATAAACCTCCAATTGACTTTCATAAGTTCCACCGCCATAGAAGCTGGCGATGATCAAATCCATACCTTCGATAAGATTCGTTATGCGCTGTTGGGTTTGAATACAAAGTTCCCGGGTCGGGAGCAGTACAAGTACCGATAGACGGTCAGCGGTAATTTTAGTTCGTAAACGCTGAATAATTGGAATCGCGTAAGCCTCAGTTTTCCCCGTTCCGGTCGGTGCAATCGCTAAACAATCCCTGCCCTCTAAAATGGCAGGGATAGCTCTTTCTTGAACAGGTGTAAGCGAAGAAAGCTTTCGTTTTTCAAGATTAGCGCTAAGGGATTTATCGAGTTTTAGTATTGAAAAATTCAAAATAATGAATATAAAATCCAAAAATAGAAATTAAAAAGGACAAAGCTGGTTTTACGTCGTTATAGGTATAAAAAAGTCTATGTAAATTAGGATTTTTTATCAAAAAGTACTAATTTGATAAATTAGAATATTCTATTTCAAATGAGGACTGTCGATTGTCAATTTATTTGACAAACACCAATTATATAGAATAATATTTTTGTTAAATTTGTTGAAACAAAAAAGAATATGTTTGATACTGCATTTGACCAAAACAATGAATCTATTTCCACTTTGAGCTTTGATGAGTTCAAGAAGATTATTGTGAATGATTATCGAACTGCCTTGGAAAGTCGTTACGTGAGTTTATTGGGACGTAAAGAAGTACTTACAGGTAAGGCTAAGTTTGGTATTTTTGGCGATGGAAAAGAATTGGCACAAATCGCGATGGCCAAAGTTTTCAGAAACGGAGATTGGCGATCGGGATATTACCGTGACCAAACATTTATATTTGCTTCAGGCATCAGTAATGTCTACCATTTTTTCTCTCAACTGTATGCCCATCCCGATGTAGAGGCAGATCCTTCTTCTGCAGGAAGACAAATGAATTGCCATTTTTCGACACGCGTTGTGGATGATCAGGGAAACTGGTTGAATCAAATGGCTCAAAAAAATTCGTTTTCAGATATTTCGACAACAGGAGGGCAGATGGCAAGGCTGCTAGGCTTGGGCTTGGCTTCCAAACTGTATAAGCAGAATAGAAATTTAGATTACCTATCTTATTTTTCAAATAAAGGAAGCGAAGTTGCCTTTTGTTCTATCGGCAATGCTGCTACTTCTGAAGGTGTATTTTTTGAAGTCATTAACGCAGTAGGGGTTCACCAGATTCCGACCGTGATTTCCATTTGGGATGACGGATATGGCATATCTGTACCGAACGAAATTCAAACAACGAAAGGAGATATTTCAGAAGTGCTTCAAGGATTTCAGAAGGAAGAATTGACCAACGGGATTGAAATATTCAAAGTGAGAGGATGGGATTATGCAGGATTATGTGAAACTTATGAACAGGCTGCCCATATTGCCCGTGAGAAACATATTCCTTGTTTGATCCACGTGACCGAACTGACACAGCCCCAAGGGCATTCTTCTTCAGGTTCACATGAGCGTTATAAATCTCAGGAAAGATTACAATGGGAGACTGACTTCGATTGCATCGCAAAAATGAAAGAGTGGATAATAAGTTCGGGAATCGCCACCTTAGAAGAGCTGGAGCAACTGGATCAACAGGCTAAAGATCATGTTCGTCAAGAACAAAAGCGAGCTTGGACCGATTATATCAAAACGTTGAGCATAGAGGCAAAGGAAGCCATAGATTTACTTCAGGGTATTCCGAACGAACGCGCCGATTTTGCTTCCAAAAAATTGCAATCGATGGTTGAACCTTCTTTAAAAGAGGTGTACGGTCAGGTTCGCAAGGTGCTGCATGAGCTGAAAGGACAGCATAGTGAAGAACGTCAGCAATTATTAAGTTGGTACAAAGAAAAGCATGCGGTTAATGAGAAACGTTATAACTCGAAGTTGTTTACAGCTGGTGTCGATTCTCCTGCCCATGTAAAGATTGTTCCTGCTTTGTACAGTGAAGAGGCTAAAGTTGTCGACGGCCGTGAAGTCCTGAATTTATGCTTTGAGGAGAACTTTAGACGTGACGAAAGGCTGTTGGCTTTCGGAGAAGATGTGGGTAAAATTGGAGATGTGAATCAGGGTTTTGCGGGATTACAGGAGAAACTTGGTGTACATCGTGTATTTGATACCGGTATTCGGGAGAATTCAATTATAGGTAAAGGGCTTGGTTTGGCGATCCGCGGCTTCCGTCCGATAGCCGAAATCCAATATTTAGACTACCTAATTTACGGCATTACAGTAGCAAGTGACGATTTGGCAACTTTAAGTTACCGTACCTTTGCTGGACAGAAAGCACCCGTAATTATTCGTACGCGCGGCCATCGATTAGAAGGTATATGGCACTCCGGATCGCCGATGTCGGTAATTTTAGGCGCCCTGAGAGGTTTACATGTATGCGTGCCGCGTAATATGACCCAGGCAGCAGGTATGTATAATACCTTGTTTCGCTCAGATGAGCCAGCTATTGTCATTGAATGTCTGAATGGTTATCGTCTGAAGGAACGCTTACCAGAAAACGTCGGTGAATTTACAGTGCCAATCGGTTATGCGGAATGCGTGAAAGAGGGGGAGGATATTACTGTGGTATCCTATGGCTCAACTTTACGTGTCGTTGAGGAAGCGGCCGTTGAATTGGAACGCTTGGGAATATTTATTGAAATAATTGATGCACAAACATTACAACCTTTTGACAAAGGAAAACTTTGTGCGGAATCTTTGAAAAAAACAAATAAACTGTTAATTGTGGATGAGGATGTCCCTGGTGGCGCTTCTGCTTTTATCTTACAAGAGATATTAGAGAAGCAAAATGGCTACTATTTGTTGGATAGTCAACCACGAACACTAACTGCAAAGGCACATCGCCCGCCATATGGTTCAGATGGAGACTATTTCTCCAAGCCATCCTCCGACGATGTTGTTGAGACAGTTTATGCGATTATGCATGAAGCTAATCCAGAAAAATACCCATCTATGTTTTAATAGATGGGTATTTTTCTGAATGACCAATGCCAATATGCTAAGCGTTGGATTGATTTCTTAGCTGAATATACTTGCAGCACCGATCATTGCCGCTTTTTCGCCGAGTATGGCCGTGTAAATTTGGAATCTTTCAAATTCTTTTCGATCCGCGATGAAAATAGGCAGTGCTTTTGCAATATTGCCACCTACAATAAATAGTTCAGATGAATGTTTGTCCGAGAAAAACTGCATAAAATCAAATAGATGTTTAGCATATTCATCTTTGATGATTTGAAACTCCGCAGTTTCCCTATAATGATCTAAAATTTCTTTCAGTCCTGTCACATCCTTACCTGCTATTTCTTTGAAACGTTTTACGAACCATCGCGTAACCAGAAACTCCTCAAAGATACAATCTTCATAAGGGCTATTCCATAAGGCCGCATCAAAAGCCTTCTCGCCTTTATTCCAAACCGCAGACCCAAGCCCAGTGCCCAATGTAATTCCTAGTATCCGCTTATTCGTTTGCAGTTGTTGTACGAATATTTCGCCTTGTAAGAAAGCAGCTGCATCATTGATAAAGTGAATAGACATAGGAGAAAGTCCCAGTTCCTTAGCTAACAGAGTTTTGATATCTTGGTTGTAAAGATGGTCATATTTGCTTTGTCCTTGTATCTTGGATATTCCATTTTCGTAGTCAAATGGTCCTGGCATGGCAATTCCGATGAACTGAATAGGAGCAGGAGAGGTGGCTATGATATCACTAATAGCTGACGCCCAGGTTTGTAAAATCGTTTTAGCATCTCCTTGAGAAAAAACGTGGTTTCTGGCCACGTTTTCTAGGTATATATTCCATTGTTTTGTGTCAATGATACAGGCAGAAATATGTGTGCCTCCAATATCAACACCTACGACATAATTATCTTGCAGCATGTTTGTAACTTTGATTTTTAAGTAGATGATCCGCGATTACAAGTGCTGCCATGGCTTCCACAATAATTACTGCTCTCGAAACAACGCAAGGGTCATGTCTTCCCTTGCCACTAGCAATAGCAGGGTTGCCATGGACATCTACCGTCTCTTGATCTCTCATGATAGTGGCAACAGGCTTAAATGCTACTTTGAACGTAATATCCATACCATTTGAAATCCCGCCCTGAATACCTCCAGAGAAGTTGGTATGCGTGTGCACTCGAGTTAAATCATGGTCATCTGCTACAAATATATCATTATGTTCGGAACCTCGCAACTCTGATCCAGCAAAACCTGAACCATATTCAAAACCATGTACAGCATTGATGCTCATCATTGCCTTGGCCAGATCCGCATGTAGTTTATCAAAGACGGGTTCGCCTAAGCCTACGGGGACATGTCTGATGACAGCCGATATACGTCCACCAACAGTATCACCAGCTTTTCTGATAGAATCGATAAATTCAACCATTTCATTTGCTGTTGCTGGATCCGCGCAACGTGCGATGTTGGATTCCCGTAAATCAAGAAGGCTCTTTAGATCTTTTGTATCCACATTTTGTGCTTCAATAGTACCAACTCCAGAAACGTGGGCAAAGATTTCTATACCAAATTGTTTTAGAAAGCTCTTCGCAACAGCACCAGCAGCAACACGAGCAGCAGTCTCCCTTGCAGAAGAACGCCCTCCACCGCGATAGTCACGGATGCCATATTTCATCTGATAGGTGAAATCAGCATGAGAAGGTCTGAAAATATCTTTGATATGTGTGTAATCTTTCGAACGCTGATCTTCATTTGGAATGACAATCGCAATAGGTGTACCTGTTGATTTTCCTTCGAATACACCGGATAATATTTGCGCTGTATCACTCTCTTTCCTTTGCGTCGTGATTTTGGATTGACCTGGTTTTCGTTTGTCGAGCTCGGATTGGATAAAATCCTCGTCTATTATTATATTTGAAGGGCAACCATCAATAATTACACCGATAGCTTTGCCATGTGATTCGCCAAAAGTGCTTATTCTGAATAAGTCGCCAAATGAATTTCCTGCCATAAAAATTAAATTTCAATAAACTTAAATAAATTTGCCTTTATATGCAATTGTAAAGCTTGAGAAGGAATACAAATTTATGGATTTGCCACCTGTCCTAAACCTTAAGGATTGTATTGCATGATTTTGTCCCAGGCGAAAAGCCTGTTGGGGTACAATAGGTGGAAACAGGGATTAATGTTGATTTAATCCCTGTTTTAATCTACTAGTCAATGACAAAAGCTTGCGCTTGTAAATGATTCCAAAAATCAGGATATGATTTTTCTACAACTTGAGGTTCAGCGATCTTAATCTGGTCAAAAACTAATGCCAGTGGTGCGAACGCCATCGCCATGCGGTGATCTTCGTAAGTATCGAAGGTGACCTCTTCAGGCTGATATACCCGTGCTGTTTTCAGGTGGTAGGTATCGCCATCTTCAATCAGCTCGGCTCCAAATTTCGCAATTTCCTTCTGCAGTGCTGCAATACGGTCAGTCTCCTTGATTTTTAAAGTTTCCAAGCCCGTAAAGGATACATCGCGTTTTAACGCAGCCGCGACAACAACCACAGTTTGTGCGAGATCGGGACATTCTTTAAAGTTGAATAAGCTTATGTCCGAATCGATTAACTTTTTATTTAAATGTAATCCGTCTGATTCAAAGCTTGACTGTACACCGAAATGCTCCATAATGCTTATAATCGCAATATCACCCTGTAAGCTATTTTTTCTTAATCCAGGCAATACGATCGATGCATTCGCATCTGCCAGTGCGACGATAGCGTACCAATAGGAAGCAGCGCTCCAATCTGGCTCGACATATATTGTTTGTTTATCAAATGTCTGCGGCGCAATTTTAATCGCGTTGTTCGTCCACTCATGTTGAATTCCTACACTTTTTAACATATCCAACGTCATGGATACGTAAGGTTTGGAGGTTAATTCACCCTCAATCTCTAAAGTAAGCCCTTTTTTTAATGCTGGTGCAATTAATAAGAGGGCTGATATATATTGGCTGCTGATATCTCCCTTAATCTTGACACGGTCTTTTCCTTGAAACAGCCCGCCCTCAATCTTCAAAGGAGGGTATCCGACTTTCTTTTCATAGTGGATGTCAGCGCCAATCTCTTTCATGGCATCAACCAATATACCTATAGGACGCTGTTGCATGCGTTCCGTACCTGTAAGGATAAAATTTCCTTTGACAAGGTTGAGGTAAGCCGTTAAGAATCGCATGGCCGTTCCTGCGGGACCGATGTCAATCGTGTTGAATCCTGGTTTCGGATCGGAAGCAATCTGCAGCACATGGTTTAACGTTACCGTATCTGCAGCTTCAGAAAGGTTGGCTATTTCAACTTGTCCTTTGCTCAATGATTGGATAATAAGAGCACGGTTGCTCTCAGATTTTGAACCTGTGAGTTGAACCGTACCCTGTATTTTTTTTGAAGGATGCGTCAGCGTGATGACTTGTTGATTCATTATGCTTCTGCTGTTGGTTGTTCCTGAGTGTTCATGACCACATTTTGTTTGCGAATAGATTCGTTGTGAATTAATTCGAGGAATTTTGTCGCAAATTCACTTCCCAACGAAAGCGCCTCTGCTAATTTGGTGCGTTTTTGAACAATCTCATCCCAACGGTTTACTTGTAAGATAGTAACATTGTTATCCCTTTTGTATTCTCCGATTTTCTCTGCAATTTTCATGCGTTCCCCAATTTTTTGGATGATTAAGTCATCTAATTTATCGATGTTGCTACGCAATTCAGCTAATTTGTCTTCGAATGAAGGATTGTCGGACGCCGCCTTACGTAAAGTTAAGTGATCGATCAAATCGGCTAATGCAGCAGGAGTAACTTGTTGTTTAGCATCAGTCCATGCAACAGATGGGTCGATATGCGATTCGATAATCAATCCTTGCATATCCATATCCATTGCTTTTTGTGCGATATACGGTAGCAATTCGCGGTTTCCACAGATGTGACTTGGATCGTTAATGATTGGTAAGTTAGGACAAGCGGTTTTTAATTGGATTGCTAAATCCCACATCGGTTCATTACGAAATGCGGTTTTTTCGTACGAAGAGAAGCCTCTATGGATAGCACCCAATTTTTTAATACCAGCACGATTGATACGTTCCAATGCACCGATCCATAAAGATAAATCTGGGTTTACAGGATTTTTAACGAATACCGGAATATCTATACCTTGTAAAGCATCAGCGATTTCTTGGACAGTAAATGGATTCGCTGTTGAACGTGCACCTACCCATAGCACATCCACACCAGCAGCTAAAGCTTCTTCCACATGTTTCGCTGTAGCAACTTCAGTCGCTGTTAATAGACCAGTCTCCTCTTTTGCTCTTTTTAGCCATTCTAGGCCAATTGAACCAATACCCTCAAATTCTCCAGGACGAGTGCGTGGTTTCCAGATGCCGGCACGTAAAATATTTACTTTTCCTGTATTTGCCAACAAATGTGCTGTTGATACCAACTGCTCTTCTGTTTCAGCACTACAAGGGCCTGCAATGATTAAAGGTTTGTCTCCTGTGTCCAACCAAGATTTTAAAGGAGTGATGTCTAATGTATTTTTCATGTTAAGTTTGATTATCTATGTTATATATGCTATTGTTAATTATAATTTTTCGTTTTTGACATATTCGCCCATAATATTGAAATTGATACTATGTTTGAGAACTTTCCGGATAGCTGCTTCGTAGTCCGTCTGCTTTTTCCATTCCACGTCGACGAAAAAGTCATACTCATTGCGCTTCCCAATGACGGGCATCGACTGAATTTTGCTCAGATTGATATTTTGGTCTGCAAAACATTGTAAAATGGTTGCTAGAGATCCGACCGTATTGCCTGTTTGGAAAGATAATGATGCTTTATTTGCATTTTTATGTTCTACTACCTCATTCGATAATACCAAAAAGCGGGTAGCATTCTTTTTATTGGTTTCGATTCTCTTCTCCAGGATTTCAAGCCCGTAAACCTCAGCGGCCAGTGTGCCTGCGATTGCAGCTGTGTCAGTTAATTTGCGCTCAGCAATCATTTTTGCAGTCGCCGCAGTGTCAGAACCCTCCGTTATACGTACTCCTTCCAGCTCTGAAAGAAATTCTTCACATTGGCGAATAGCAATCGGATGCGATTCGATATGTTTGATATCTTTTAATTTCACTCCAGGCAATACCATGAGATTCTGCTGAATGTTTAGGTAGACTTCGCCAGTAATATGAAACTTGTAATCTCTTAGCAAATTATAGTTTGGTAATAGGCTTCCGGCAATTGAATTTTCGATCGCCATAACGATATAGTCGACTTTTCTCTGCTTCAGCAATTCACAAGTTTTCTTAAACGAATCACATTCGACAATTTCAACTTCTCTTCCGAAAAATTTAAATGCAGCTTCTTCATGAAATGATGCCTTTGCGCCTTGTATTGCAATTTTTAAACTCATTGTTTTTTTGTTTGCTGTTTTGTCTCCAAACAAAAAGAGTCCCGATCATTCGAACCGGGACTCTTTTGTTTGTGTTCTTATGACTTATACACAATCTAATCCCGGCTCTTATGGTTAAAATAAAAGAAGCTAAAATAGAAATATGTATATGTTTTGTTCATCCTGCTATTGTTTGATATTTCAAATGTACGAATGTTTTTTATATATCAAAGAAAAAATAAATTTTATTCTATTTTTACCTCTATATTATTGTGTTTTTTTTAAGCTTTTTAAAGTCTCATTTTTAATCATTTTTATAACATTATTTGTTGATTCAAATTTTTTTTATATTATTGATTTTTAATATTTTATGTGTTTTTTTAATTTATTTTAAGCTTTTTTTTGATTGATTTTATCGTTTAATATTTCATATAAATTATGTTTTTTTTATTATGTTTTTTTGTTTAAAAAATGTGTTTTTTATGCTAATATTTACAGTTTTTTATCCTTGTTTTTTGCGAAGAAGAAACTCATTTCCTTGGATCAATTTCTGAGTTGTATGTCAAGCGAATTCATTTTTATGGAATAAATAGGTTATTAAGGGTAGGGGTACGCCAATATTTCAATTCGATCAAAGGCAGATATCATGCGAAATTGATATTTAATCTAAGAAAGCACGATCGGTATGGAAGATTTATTGCTTATGTGTATCTTGGGGAAAAATTTATCAATCGGGATTTGGTCGGACAGGGCTATCTAATATCTTACACATCAACACAGCATATGCTGTGTGCATATTTATTTTTGAAATTGGAATATCAGCTCGTTCGGGGGAAATCGTGGACGCTGGAAATAAATAGATTTTGAATAATGATTTTTGTCTTATTAAGTGTTATTTGTAGTGTGACCGTAGCGGTTTTATTGAAATTGGGAAGACAAAATGGAGTCGAAACCAAACAAGTTATTGTTTGGAATTACCCTATGGCCGTTGCACTGACCTATTTCGTGCTGAAACCTGACTTAAAATCGCTAGCATGGGACGATATGCCGGTTACTTTGTATACATTCCTTGCGGTACTACTCCCGGGAATGTTTGTTTTTATAGCTTTATCCATTCGGTACAGCGGTTTGGTCAAGACAGAAGTCGCACAGCGTTTGTCGTTATTTATACCACTTTTGGCTTCTTTTTTTTTGTTTCATGAAAAAATGGAAGGCCATAAAATGCTTGGAATAGCGACTGGTTTATTGGCAATTTTATGTTCGATTGGTTGGCAGAGAAATAAGCCTAGTAGATTGGCAACAGATAGCCGTTATAAAGCACGTTATCCCATGTTGGTATTCATTGGTATGGGTATCATTGATATTCTTTTTAAGCAAGTCGCGCTACATGTCAGTATACCCTATATCAGCTCCATGTTTATTATCTTTGTAATGGCGATGTTTATTGCAATGTTACTGTTGCTCTATTTTCTTTTCGTGGAAAGGCAAGGTTTTTCGAAAAAAGCTGTGGGATATGGACTGGTTTTGGGAGTATTCAATTTTTGTAATATTCTATTTTATATGAAAGCACATCGGGCTTTGCCAGAAAACCCTTCTGTTGTATTTACCGGTATGAACATCGGCGTGATTTCCTTGGGCGCTTTAATTGGCGTCTTATTTTTTAAAGAAAGGTTATCGCTATTAAATTATCTTGGTATAGCGCTTTCTATTGTTTCAGTTTTAATCATAGCATATCTATGAGTTTATTTGAAGATACTTATCGGACTATTGGTGCAAAATATGAGGGGATTTTTAGGGATAAAGGTAGTAAGTTTATTGCCTACGCCTTTCCTTTTAAATCGGAAGATCAACTCAAAGAGTTGCTCTTGGAAGTGAAAGCAATCCATCCCAAAGCGAGACATCATTGTTGGGCTTATCGTTTAACACCAGACCGAGCTGTCTTTCGAGTGAATGATGATGGCGAACCGTCGGGAACGGCAGGACGCCCTATTTTAAATGTGCTATTGTCTATGGATGTCACCAACATTATCATGATTGTTGTACGGTATTTTGGCGGTACATTGTTGGGGGTACCAGGTTTGATTAATGCCTACAAGTCGGCCACCCAGGACGCTTTAATTCGAGCAGAAATTAGCGAACGCACAGTCAATGACCATTATGGTGTCACCTTCGATTACCTCCATATGAATGATGTCATGCGGATAATTAAAGAAGAGGGGATCGACGTTGATAAGCAGGAATTTGACAATCAGTGTTATCTGGAGTTTGAAGTCCGAAAAATGCAGGTCAATCGAATTGTTGATCGGTTCGCTAAAATCGAGGGTTGTCAGTTAACTTATTTATATACGCTATGATTAACGAATCGGAATTAGTTTTAAACGCAGATGGCAGTATTTACCATCTGAATTTGTTGCCAGAAGACCTGGCCAATACCGTAATTACCGTAGGTGATCCAGACCGCGTGGCGAAAGTTTCGGCACACTTTGATCGCATTGAACTCAAAAAAGGAAAGCGTGAATTTATTACACATACCGGGTATTTGGGGAATAAACGGCTAACCGTAATATCCACTGGTATAGGTACGGATAATATAGACATCGTATTGAATGAACTGGATGCGCTTGCAAATATTGATTTTGCCAGTAGAACCGTGAAGTCCGCGTTGACCTCGCTGGATATAATACGCATTGGAACTTCAGGGGCTGTACAACAAGATGTTGAAATGGGAACTATTTTGGCCTCTTCTTACGGTATAGGTCTTGATGCCTTGATGAACTATTATAAGGCTGCTTATGACGATGAAGAGAAAGGGCTTCAGGCGGAATTAGATAAGTATTTTTCAGCATTGAACTTACAGCCTTACGTTGCCAAAGGCAGTAGGAGTCTTCAGGAGCAGATCGCTTTTGACCTACCCAAGGGGATCACATTAACTGCACCGGGTTTTTATGCACCCCAGGGGCGCCATTTGAGGGCAAATAATAGCATTCCTAATTTTGTGAGTTTAGTAAATTCTTTTCAATATAAAGCGCTACGCTTAACTAACCTGGAGATGGAAACTGCTGGTATTTACGCATTGGCCAAAATGTTTGGACATCAAGCTTTATCCATCAATGCTATTTTGGCAAACAGGGTAGATGGTCATTTTTCTTCCACGCCCGAACAAGTTGTCGACAAGGCTATACAGCTCGTTTTAGCGCGCATTTAATTTTTTTGGAGAACAACTTGTGTAATAGCCGCTTCGCGGCGGATGCGATAAAGGAGTTGATGCTGTGGACAAGATTCAAATAGAAAAGGAATTGTTTTAAACAATTCCTTTTCTATTTGAATCAAATTTAAGCATGATAAACAGCAAAATCGTAAAACTCCACAAAGACGAGCCCCCGTAGCTGATAAAAGGTAGTGGTATCCCGATAACGGGTACAATACCTATTGTCATGCCGATATTAATAAACAAGTGAAAAAATAGAATGGAGGCTACACCATATGCATAGATTCTGGCGAAGGCCGAACGCTGTCGTTCGGCAATGTGAATAATGCGTAACAGTAGCGTGAGATAGATCAGTAATAAGGTAACCGATCCGACAAAGCCCCATTCCTCTCCAACCGTGCAGAAAATAAAATCTGTACTTTGCTCAGGTACGAAGTTATATTTTGTCTGGGTTCCCTGTAAATAACCTTTTCCCAAAAGCTGTCCCGATCCAATTGCAATTTTAGACTGGTTCAAATTATAGCCCTTTCCCTTAGGATCTTCCATTTTGCCTAAAATGATGTCAATACGATCACGTTGATGCGATTGTAAGACATGGTCATACACGAGGTCCACACAGAGAATAAATACTGCACACGCCGCAAAAAGTATACTGAGATTAATAATGTATTTCCTTCTCTTGCGGTAGTTCCACATCACAAGGCCAATGAGTAATGCCAAAACCAAAATAAGTATCCATGGATTGACCAATAAAGCAAGGACGAAAAGCAAAATGCAGAGACCTCCAAATATCAGAAGCTCATTATTCACATAGCCCTCTCGGTAGAATACAAAAATCAACGAAAAGAATGCGAGCGCAGATCCAGTATCGGGTTGTAACATCACCAGAAATACAGGGAATAATACAATACCGGCCCCCATAGCCAAAGTCTGCATGGTTGGAGCCTTATTGCTTTGAGAACTTAAAAAGTTGGCCAGCAACAGGCAGGTCGAAAGTTTCGCAAACTCCGAAGGTTGTAAGCGGAAAAAACCGAGGTCGATCCAGGCCTGATTTCCACCAACATTTCGTCCTACGACCAATACGATCACAAGCAGTACAGCAGTTATACCGTAAAATATTGGTGAAGCCGAGCTGAAAAATTTAGCGTCTATGATCAAAATGGATACCCCCAAGATAATAGCGGAAACAAGATATAAAGACTGTTTTCCATAATTCGTACCCAATGTAAAGAAATTGGGCAGTTCGGGGTTAAACACAGCAGCACGGATATTGAATAAGCCAATTAAGCATAGCGCGAGCCAAAGGGTTATGGTCAGCCAGTCTATCTTCCCAAAGAAACTAGTTTTTTGATTATTCATATCTTCTCTTTATCTCGCTATGGTGAACAATTGTTTCTTTTGGTTTCGTCACAGCGGCCAGTTGCCGTTTAGATTTTAACGTGTCCGTTTTGGATTTGACTGAGTCTGTTTTTTTTACATCCTTAGTAGCCTTTGGATCCACCACTTTTTTAGGCGCAGGAAGAAAATTTGCATTATAGATGCGATCCTGGATATACTTAGGAGCAGTGATGGTGTCTTTGAGGTATTTCTCGACCATCATACTTGCAATAGGTCCCGCCCATGTTCCACCGTAACCTGCATTTTCAACAAAGACAGCAATGGCGATTTTAGGATTTTCCCGCGGTGCAAAAGCAAAGAAAACAGCATGGTTTTCCCCATGCGGGTTCTGAGCTGTACCTGTTTTACCACACATTTCGATCCCCGGAATACGATTGGACCAAGCTGTTCCCTCAGGTGTATTAACAGCATCGCTCATGCCCTGAATAACTACAGGATAGTATTTTTCATCGACACCGGCACTTATTTTTTCCGTGAATTCCTTCTTGGCAATTTTCTTTTCTCCAATTCCTTTAATCAAATGCGGTCTGTAGTAAAACCCTTTATTAGCAACGATAGCCATGATATTGGCCATTTGCAATGGCGTTATTCCCATTTCCCCTTGCCCGATGGATAAGGAAATGTTGAAACTTGAACGCCATTTATCGTTACCGTATCGTTTGGTATAAAAATCTGATGTCGGCAATAAACCTGGTTTCTCCCCGGGTAGATCAATGCCCAGTTTATGGCCAATCCCAAACTGGGTTACTGCATTGCGCCATAAATCATAAGCTTTAGGTCCCGAAAGGCCACGTCCATCAATCATTTTGGCATACGTAAAACCATAATAAGTATTGCATGATACGGCTACCGATCGCTGTAAAGTAGTCGATCCATGATAGTGCGTACAGCCCATCCATCCACGTCCACCGCCATAACTGTACCCATGCGGGCAGAAGAATACCGTGTTGCGATCAATCACACCCGCCTGTTGCGCTGTCAATGCAGATACCACCTTAAATACAGATCCTGGCGGGTAAGAAGCTTGAATAGGACGGTTAAACAGCGGTTTCGTTTCATCCTTCAATAATTTCATATAATTATTGCCAGATTGTCGTCCCACCATCATGTTTGGATTATAGCTCGGACTACTGACATAGGCCAAGATTTCACCCGTTGAAGGTTCGATAGCAACAATGGACCCCAATTTATTTTTCATCAGGTTTTCCCCTAGGATTTGAAGGTCTTTATCTAAAGAGGAAACCAGTCCTTCCCCTGCAACGGCGAGTGTGTCGTATTTCCCCTCCATAAATACACCTTTGGGGCGATTCAGCGCGTCGACCATCAGGTTATTAACACCGCGTTTCCCACGAATGAGGTCTTCATAGGAACGCTCTACACCGCTGCGGCCAATATAGTCACCACTTCGATAAAATCCATTGGAGCGTTCAATGTCCTTGTCATTTACCTCACTGACATAACCCAAAAATTGAGCCGCTATGCTATCGGGATAACTTCTGATTGTTCTCTTCTGCACATAGAAACCACGAAATTGATATTGATACTCCTGATATTGGGCCCATGTCCGTACAGAAAGCTGTTTTTCAAAGATAGATGCACGATAAGGCGAGTGTATTCTAGCCTTTTCCATCCGTTTGATAAAGCCTTCTTTATCGATATCTATCAATTTGCAAAACAGTGCCGTATCAATTTCTTTTACTTCACGTGGGGTGACCATAAGGTCATATACCGGTTCGTTCTGAACCAGCACCTTTCCTTTTCGATCCAGTATAACCCCCCTGGCAGGGTAAACAATGACCTTGCGCATCACATTACTGTTGGCAGAATGTATGTAGGAATCGTCTATGATCTGCAAATAAAATAAGCGGGCCATCAGAGTCAGTGTGATGGCGATAAAGATTCCGGAAACGACGTACTTGCGCGCAAAAAAACTGTTCATAGAAATGAATTTCTATCCATCGATCTACTATAACCGATCTTTCTTTTTGTAGAATAATATGCTAAATAATAGCATGATAATTACTGTAAATATACAACTTAAAACGATACTCAATAAGGTGTATTGGATGTGTTGGAAGGAAAAAGATTCCAATAAATACAAAAATGTATGATGAATCAATGTTCCGAAGAAGATATAAGAAAAGAACCAACGGATATTCATGAATCCCAACATTGGGGTGAAAAAAGATTCGCGTTCTTCCACTTCGAGTGTAATTTTCATGAAGAAAATGCGGAAAGCAGCTAATGCAACACAGGCCGCAGTATTGACACCTAAAGTATCATAAAAAGAATCTACGGTGAGTCCAGTTAGAAATGCGATCAAATAAACCAGAAAATTAGGCGTTCCCGTTGGAAGCAAAAAAACAAACAAAATGTAAGGAAATGCCGCGACCAGATTGTAGTAACCGATGTTTTGAAATAGGAAAACTTGCATGCCTATCAACACGATAAATCGAATAATATTAAATATTAAAATCCTAGCCATTGTCCTTTGTCGATTCTTCTAGTGTTTTTAATTCGTTATTTAACAGGTCTTTTACAACATACACATGCTGTAAGTTGGAGAAGTTGGTACTTAACAGTATTCTAAGATCTAAAAAAGCATCTCCGGAGGAGATACCCGTCTGAATGACAGTTCCAACAAAAATCCCTTTTGGAAAATGGCCCGAATATCCTGAGGTATATACTTTGTCCCCCTTGTTGACTTTAATGTGATTTGGGATTTCCTTGACCATTGCCGCGCGATAGTCCATGCTATTGCCCCACACCAACGAACCAAATACTTCAGTATGACCGAGCGTAACCGATATTCTCGTGTCAGGATGCAACAATGATTGAACCGTCGAGAAATGGGGTGAGACATTTAAGACAATACCTACTACACCATTGGGGGCGATCACACCCATTCCGCGCTCGATACCATCCTTACTCCCTTTATCAAGTGTAATTGTATTTGCTTTTTGGTGAATGCTGTTGTTGATGACATTCGCAATAATAAATTCATAACGCCCAAATTCGCTGCTATCAATAGCTGGTACAGGACCAATGTTGATGCTGTCAGTTGACCGATAGGCCTGTAAGTCCTTTCTCAATTGCGCATTTTCTCTTGCGAGCGCATCGTTAGTTTCATCGAGGTGAAGATAGCTTTTCCAGGAATTGACTTTTGCATAAAGGCCTCCGATGATACTATTCGAAGAATTTAAGACCGAATTACGTTGGAAAGAATTATTGGTGATGACCAAAAATAAAGAGAATCCAAAAAAGAGGATAAACCAAAAGAATGCATTATATCGTCTTAGGAATAACCAAAGGTTTCTCATTTTTTAATGTGGGTATTTAATAAGCAAGCGATATAATAGTTTTGCATATTATATCGCTCTTTAATAAAATATTGTTATTAATTATCGAACGGTTAGGATTGCATCAAAAATTTAAATCGTCCGATATTTTTAAGTGCAATACCAGTTCCTCTTACGACAGCGCGTAATGGGTCTTCAGCAATGTGCACTGGAAGTTTAGTCTTAGCTTGTATACGACGGTCCAGACCGCGTAATAACGCACCACCGCCAGTCAGGTAAATACCTGTTTGATAAATATCTGCTGATAATTCTGGGGGAGTAATTTCTAAAGCTTTTAAGATCGCCTCTTCAATTTTTGAGATGGATTTATCCAGACAATGGGCTATTTCGGTATAAGAAACAGTGATTTGTTTAGGAACACCAGTCATCAAATCACGCCCTTGAACAGCAAAATCTGCGGGTGGTTCCTGCAATTCCGGAAGAGCAGCACCCACTTCAATTTTTATTTTTTCAGCCGTACGTTCACCAATCATGATGTTGTGTTGTCGTCTGATGTATTGAACGATATCGGAGTCAAAGTTATCACCCGCAACGCGAATAGACTGGTCACATACGATACCCGACAAAGCAATGACTGCTATTTCGGTAGTACCACCACCGATATCAATAATCATATTACCCATCGGTTCTTCCACATCAATCCCTATACCTACAGCAGCGGCCATGGGCTCGTGAATCAAATAGACTTCCTTAGCACCAGCAATTTCAGCGGAGTCGCGTACCGCTCTTTTTTCCACCTCTGTAATACCAGAAGGAATACAAACAACCATACGAAGCGAAGGGAAAAACCAGCTCTTGCCATTGTTTACTAATTTTACCATTCCTCTGATCAAATGCTCAGCAGCCGTAAAATCAGCAATTACTCCATCACGTAAAGGACGTACTGTCTTTATATTGTCGTGTGTCTTACCCTCCATTTGCATGGCTTGGCGGCCAATGGCGATCACTTTATTTGTGGTGCGGTCAAATGCAACAATAGAAGGTTCATCAACTACTACTTTGTCATTATGAATTATTAGGGTATTTGCAGTACCCAAGTCAATCGCAACTTCTTGCGTAAACCAATTAAATAAGCCCATCTGCTAATCCTTAAGCTATTTTAGAATAATATGCAAACCTACCAAAAAAAATTAATCTTTTTGAGGTTATACATCAAAAAAAGATATTATGAAAGTAAATTCTATCTGGAAAAAACTGTCTTTAAATTTAACGAATATAATCTGTAAATGTTACGTGCTAGGCGAAGTTATTTTAAATTGGATGACCCTGTAGACAAGGATGAAACATTTGTTTTTGAAATCAATGACAGTCGAAACAAAGAATCCAATAAATAGAGGTTGGAGTTGACAAGTCAGTGGAACGCTAATGTTGTGATGTGGATTAGATATTCAGCGAGTACAACCTTATCTCCAGTGATAAGCAGATAAGAGGGGGATAAAAAAGACAGCGCCATGATCTTGCTATCATGGCGCTGTCGGGGTAATGATTAATTTCAGGTTGAAAATACTATCAAAAGACTAGTGCACTGTTTCTGCCTGATTTTTTTCCGGAACTGGTTCATCATACTTGTGGAATATTAAACGTACACCACTGTTTTTTGTGAAAAATTTAATTGACCAGTTTACAAAAGTGATTAGTTTATTTCTGAATCCATAAATGGACATCAAGTGGACAAACATCCACGTCATCCAGCCAAAGAATCCATTAAAATGAATTTTTCCCATATCAACTACCGCTTTATTACGGCCTATAGTAGCCATTGAGCCTTTGTCAAAATAATTGAATTTCTCAGTTGGTTGATTGGAAATCGTTTGGAGGAGGTGTTTAGCGACATATGCTCCCTGTTGTTGAGCTACCGGTGCAACACCAGGTAAGCCACGAGGAAGATCATCTGTAATAAACGCCGAAACATCACCAATGGCATAAACACCTGGCATATCGATAACGCGACATTGATCGTCAGTCTGTATACGGTTACCACGCTGGATAATTTCTTTCTTGAAGCCATCAGGATATTGGCCAGCTACGCCGGCACCCCAGATCACAGTTTTTGTTTCAATGCTTCTGCCGTCGGCGAAAGTAATCGAATTACCATCATATCCTGTTACCTGAACATTCAATAACACTTCTACACCTAGATCTTTCAGGTATCTTTCCGAATCTTTGGAAGATTTTTCAGACAGATTGGCCAATACTTTTGGAAGTCCTTCGACTAAGTAAACCGACATCTCAGATTTTTTTAATTCTGGATAGTCTTTTTCAAGAACGTTGTTTTTGATTTCTGCGATTGCACCCGAAAGTTCTACACCTGTCGGACCACCTCCAACAATAACAAAGTTCAGATTGGCTTTACGATCAGCCGGGTTTTCTATCCGTACCGCCTCTTCCAGGTTCTGTAAAACATAGCTACGAATGTTTAATGCTTCTTGTATGTTTTTCATTGGCAAAGCATATTTCGTGATTTGTTGATTGCCGAAGAAGTTCGTTGTGGCACCTGTAGCAACAATCAAATAATCATAGTCAAAATCACCAACGTCTGTTCTTACAATTTTGGCCTCATTATCTACACTCTTTACGTCAGCAAGTCTAAAGCGGAAGTTGTCTTGGCCTTTGAACATTTTGCGGACAGGGAAAGAAATAGAATCCGCCGAAAGAGTACCCGTGGCTACCTGATACATCAAAGGTTGAAAAGTATGAAAGTTATTTCTGTCCAGCAACAGAACTTCAACTTCCTTATTTTTAAGCTTTTTAGCAACTTCAATTCCTCCAAATCCAGCACCAATAATGATTACTCTTGGGAATTTTCTATTTGAACTATTGCTTGGCATATTTTTAATAGTTTGTTGTAAAAATTCGGTACAATCGAATTAAGCTGCAAATATCTTAAATTTTGCTTCAAAAAACTAAAAAATATTTATTTATTGCGCCGATATGTTGTGAAATTTATTGTGAAAAGGCTAAATCTTTCAATCATATGTTTTGTAGGTGTTTGATTTTTAGTCTTTTATGTCGACCTGTTACTGTCTAAAAAAAAAGATGTTGGTCGTGATCTCATGGTGTATAAAATACACCATGAGATCACGACTGCAATGCACCTTTTATCTTGATTTTCATACCGTTGTTGCAATTCTGTAGATAAAGCTGACAGGCGAGCCGACTTTGATCATCAGCATCGGGGAGCGTGTCTAACATATCGAGCTCCTGATCGCTCGCTGGAGCAAGCGATTCTAGACCTTCAATAACCTCAACATGGCAGGTAGCACATAAAGCCATCCCACCGCAGGTTGCCAATATTTCATATTCTGATGCTCTTAAAATTTCCATCAGTGAAAGGTTGATGTCTGTGGGTATCTCCAGTATATTTTCGCTCCCGTCGCGGTCAACAACACCAATTTTAATTAAATTATCTTCCATAACTAAAATGTATTTATTCCGTTTACTGTTGTGTATTTGAATGTAAGTTTCTGGTCTGGATAGACAAATTTAAAAGCGCTTTGACACATCAGGGCTGCCTCATGGTATCCACAAAGAATGAGTTTCAGCTTGCCGGGATACGTATTGATGTCTCCGATTGCGTAAACACGCTCTACGTTGGTGGAGTAATCAAAAGTATTGACCTCAATGGCATTTTTATCAATTTGCAATCCCCAATCAGCAATTGGACCAAGTTTAGGTGTCAGGCCAAATAAAGGGATAAAATAGTCTGCCTCTATAGCGATAACTTCTTTGTTTTTACTTGCTGTTTCAACATGTGATAAACTGCCATTGCCGTGAATATTGGTCAGACTGTGGGAAAGCAATAAATTGATTTTCCCCTGTTGGGCCAATTTGAATACTTTCTCTGCCGAATCGGGGGCACCTCGGAAGGAATCGCTCCGATGTATTAAAGTTACCTGCTGCGCAATATCCGCGAGGTGAAAGGTCCAGTCTAGAGCTGAGTCGCCTCCACCCGCAATAACAATGTTTTTATCCCGGTACTTGGCGGGATCTTTTACCATATAGTCTACCCCTTTTCCTTCAAAGAGATGAAGATTCGGAATCTCCGGTTTGCGCGGCTCAAAACAGCCCAAGCCTCCGGCGATAACAATAACCTGTGTGTGAACAGTTGTATGTTCATTAGTTGTCACGATAAAAGAGCCATCGTCCTGTCTGGATATTTGTTCTACACGCTCACCTAAGGTGAAAGTAGGGTCGAAAGGTTTAATTTGTTCAAGCTGCTTATCGATCAGCTCCTGTGCGGTTATACTTGGATAACCAGGTATATCATAGATAGGTTTGTGCGGGTAAATCTCCGAAAGCTGTCCGCCTACCTGAGGTAACACATCAATCAAATGGCAGCGCATTTTTAAAAGCCCAGCTTCGAAAACAGCGAATAGGCCAACAGGTCCTGCTCCAATGATACAGATATCCGTATTTATCATAGCTATTCTATATTTAAGTTGTTATATATTGTGTTCAAAATCCTTGTAAAAGCGTCAAAATCTTCCGCTGTCAAATTTTTCCAGGCCTTCATACGAATCTCCGCAACAATTGGTGAAAGCGATGCTACTTTTAATTTTCCTTCTTCCGTCAAGTGCAAATAAAGGCTCCGACGGTCTGTTTCGTCAATGACCCGTTCAGCCAGATTTTTTTTAAGAAGGATATCAACGATCCGTGTCAATGTGGGTTGGTCTTTTCCGCAGCGTTTCGCCAATTCTTTTTGCGAAAGCTGATCTGTTTCATACAAAGCCTTTAAAATGGTCCACTGATCCACAGTGATATCAAATCCTTTCTCCGCAAAAGAGGATTGGGCAAATTGCTTTACTTTCTTGGCCGTTTGGTCGAGAATAAAAGAATAGCGGTCGAATTTTTCGTTTAGCATACAAATATTTAGCACAACAAATATATTTAAAATATTTAGTGTGACAAGTAATTTGAATGCAATAAAAAATGCCCCCAGAAAGTAGCTAACTTTTTGGGGGCACTCCAATACTCAATGCGTTTTTTTGCTGCAAAGAGCTTTATTATGGTCTTACGACCTCAGCTTTTTTAGCCGTATTACCTTCAGCCAAATGTTTTCCTTTACGCAAGTCATATACCGAAGGTGCCGCTAAAATAATCGATGAGTATGTACCTACGATTACACCGATTAAGATTGCGAATGAGAATCCACGGATAACTTCACCACCGAAAATAAACAGGACTGCAAGAACAAATACAATCGTTAATGAGGTAATGATCGTTCTACTTAACGTCGAGTTGATCGCATGGTTGACGACATCGCCAAGATCTTCATTATGTGCATTTGGTTTTGATACGAATTCACGTAAACGGTCAAATACAACCACTGTATCATTCACCGAGTAAGCAATGACCGTTAATATCGCTGCCACAAAGTGTTGGTCAATATCAAGCGAGAATGGTACGATGCCATCCAAGAGAGAGAATAAGCCCAATAAAATAATCGCATCGTGGATTGTTGCAATAGCTGCTCCAACTGAATATTCCCATTTGTGGAAACGAATCAAAATGTAAGCAGCAACAATGATGATAGAGAAAATTGCCGAACTGGTCGCTCTAGACTTGATATCAGTAGCAATACTTGGCCCAACTTTTTGAGACGAAAGGATTTCATGTTTATTGGAAGCGTCTACTTTTGATAGACCTTGGTTTAATTTATCCAATACTTCTTTGTCAGCAGTGTCCGAAGTTTCTTCGATATGGTAAGTTGTTGTTATACGCAGTTGGTTGGATGCACCGAAGACTTTTACTTCTGTTGTTTTCTGGAAGATATCATCCAAGTTTGTACGTACAGCTTCCAAGTCCACAGGTTTATCATAACGGACAGTATACGTACGACCACCTTGGAAATCCACACCTAAACTGAATCCTTTTGTGAAAATTGATGCCGCAGAAATTAACACGGCAACGATTGAAATCGCATAAAAGATTTTACGTTTCTGAACGAATTTAAAGTTTGCATTATGCAAGGTATTTGCAGACCAAGGGAAAGAGACTTTGATTTTGAAATCTTTCGCCAACATCCATTCAAAGATAACACGAGTAACAAGGATCGCAGTAAACAATGAAGTAATGATACCCACCATTAATGTTGTCGCGAAACCTAAGATCGGGCCACTACCAAATAAGAATAAGATAATACCGATCAAAAACGTTGTGATCTGCGAATCCAAGATGGAAGGTAAAGCGTGTTTGTAACCATCTGCAACAGCCTGACGGATCGATTTTCCTAAGCCCAGTTCTTCACGGATACGTTCATAAATCAAGACGTTCGCATCGACCGCAGTACCCATTGTTAATACGATACCCGCGATACCCGGTAAGGTGAGTACAGCATTTAAGGATGCCAATACCCCCATAATGATAAATACGTTTAACAATACCGCAATGTTTGCCACGATACCTGCAGTATTGTAGTAAGCGATCATAAAGATCATTACTACGATAATACCGATAACAGCAGAGTTAACACCCGCATCAATGGCAGCCTGACCCAAAGTAGGTCCCACAATAGCTTCTTCAACAATTTTAGCAGTCGTTGGAAGACGACCTGCCTTCAATACGTTTGCTAAATCTTTGGTGTCTTCTACCGTAAAGGATCCAGAGATTGATGAACTACCATTTGGGATTTCACCGTTTACAGAAGGAGCAGAATAAACCACATTATCAAGAACGATCGCAATTGCATCTCTGTTTTGAGCCGCTTTTGCAGTAATTTTCTTCCATTCACGTGCACCTTCGCTGTTCATTTGCATACCAACCACAGGTTGATTTTTCTCATCAAAGTTTGCTGTTGCATCCGTAATGACATCTCCTGTCAATACAGCACCATTATCTTGTCCAGCCCCTTTAATTGCATATAATGATAGTTGCTCAGGTGTCTTTTGTTCAGGTTTAACAGCCCATAAAAGTTTTAAGTTTCCCGGGAGAATTGATTTTACCTCCGGACGTTGCAAGTATGCATTTACTTTTGCTGTATCTTTTAATGAAGCAATACCCACCATTGAACCTGGCATTAGTGCCATCTGTTGGTTTTCACCCATATAAACTGCTGGGCGCAACACTTCAAACAGTGGATTTTTCTGACCAAGATTTACAGCAGCACTGTCTTTTATCGCATCTTTTTTACCACCGGTTAGGTTGGACAACAAATCATCTGATTTTTTGCTTGTGTCTGCTACGGAAGTACCTGTTGTAGCAGGGGCTGCTTTTAACGTAGAAGCTAAAGTTTTGTCGATATTTTCCAGTAATGGATAAACTTCTTGATTGGTATAGGTCTCGTAAAACTCCAGTTTAGCGGAGCCTTGAAGCAGGTTACGCACACGGCTTTCGTCTTTGACACCAGGTAATTCGATTAAAATACGGTTTGTACCTTGTTGAATTTGAATGTTTGGAGATGCAACACCAAACTTATCAATACGTGTACGAAGTACTTTGTAGGAATTTTGGATGGCGTTGTCCGCTTCTTTTTGAAGGAATGATTCAACTTTTGAGTCTGAATCCCCAGGTTTAATTAGTGCAGCATTATCTTTTGTTGAAAAGAAGGTTGAAAGTGGAGTTGTAGCACCGATGGATTTGTATTCTTCCATAAATAGCGCAACGACTGTTTTAGCACTCGTTTTGCTTCTTGCTACAGCCTGTTCCAACGCTTTGTTGAATTTCTCATCTTTTGGATTGTTTGCCAAATTGCGGATCAATTCGTCCAACGAGATTTCCATGGTTACGTTCATACCACCTTTCAAATCCAATCCCAAAGCGAGTTCATTTGCTTTGGCTTCCCGATAGGTGTATTTTGCAAACCCTAAATTGTACACTACTTCACCTGCCATTGAGTCTAGATAGCTCTTCTCTTTCGCCAAGTCTCCCTTGGCAAAATTCTCAGCATCGCGCTCCACATTGCGGGTCACCCAAGTAAATGATAGGGAGTATAGACACGCTAATGACACCACTATCACTAAAAGTTTAATCAGCCCTTTACCTTGCATCGTCTGTTATTAATTGTATTAATTATAATGTTAAATACTGTTTATGTAATTGATAATTAGTTCTTGTTTAATCACATTTTACCAAGAATGGCAAAGGTATAAAATTTTTGTAGAATGAAAAGTTTTATTTATGCCAATTAGGTCAACGGCATAAAAATAGGAGAATTGAATAAAAAAAGAAATACTTATGCATTTTATTTCATAAAAAAAGGTCCTCCTCATGATGAGAAGAACCTTTTTTTTAAGCTATTTGAGCTGCTTCTATTATCTCAACGTATATTTGATACCAAATGAAAATGTTGAAGCGTCAAAATCAGAACCATGGTTTAAAGTCCAATTTGGTTTCCAGTCAGCGTGAAGACCGATAGGAGCCGATGGAATTTTAAATTCAAGACCCAATTGCGGTCTCAATCCCACATAAGTAATGTTGTCGCCAACGTCTACAAACGTTAATTGTGCACCAACACCTGCGTACCAACCTAAACCTGGAGCGCCACGGAAAGGTCTTGCATGTTGCCAATCAGCACCAACTGCTACCACATGGTCATCAAACATTACCTGCGCTTGACCATTGTTTGCGCCACCCATTGACTGTTTGTATTGAACCCCCCAAAGGTCACCGATCGATCCGTCGAAAACCACACCGATTGCAGCGCGTTGAGGAGATTGAGCTTTTACTTCTTGTGTGCCAAATGCTAATGCTGCGACAGCAGCTAATGAAAGTAGTGTCTTTTTCATAATTATCTTATCTTTATATTTTCATTAATTAAAATAACTTTTCGTGTTACCGAAAGCAAATAGCTTGCCAAAAAATAATCGCGTCTGAAATAAAGGAAATGGAATGTTTAATTCATAATGGTTCTAATTTGTCTTTCGATTGTAATTTCTATATTTTATTTTTTAATATTACTTATTTTTCTTAAATTTGCCTGGCAAATAGAAAACCCAATACATATTTGCCATGCAATTAGATCCACAAAAATTCGTAGCAGAAGGTCTCACTTACGATGACGTCTTATTAATTCCAGCTTATTCTGAAATTTTACCCCGTGACGTTGATACGAGTACTTCGCTAACAAAAAAAATCAAATTAAATATCCCATTGGTTTCTGCAGCAATGGATACGGTAACTGGTGCTGATTTAGCCATAGCGATTGCACAAGCTGGCGGTATTGGTATGTTGCACAAAAACATGACTATTGCAGAACAGGCTGCTGAAGTACGCAAAGTTAAGCGCTCCGAGAGCGGGATGATTCAGGATCCTGTTACTTTATTGGCAACAGCAACAGTGGGAGACGCCTTTAATATCATGAAGGAGCACAAGATCGGTGGCATTCCCGTTGTGAATGAAAATGGGCAGTTAGTCGGTATTGTAACCAATCGTGACCTTCGTTTTCAAAAAGATATGCTTCGACCAATCAATGAATTGATGACGAAAGAAAATCTTGTCGTGGCACCCGAAGGAACAGATTTGGTGAAAGCTGAGGAGATTCTTCAAAACGAAAAGATCGAAAAACTTCCAGTAGTCAATAGGGAAGGAATTTTGAAAGGTTTGATCACATTTAAAGATATTCAAAAATATAAGCATTATCCAAATGCCGCTAAAGATAGCCATGGACGTTTATTGGTGGGCGCTGCAGTAGGCGTTACGCCAGATACAATGGACCGCGTTGAAGCGTTGGTGAAGGCGGGAGTAGATGTAGTCACCATTGACACGGCACATGGGCATTCAAAAGGGGTGATCGATAAACTGAAATTAGTAAAAGCCCAATTTCCTGAACTTCAGGTCATCGTTGGAAATATTGCTACAGGTGCGGCTGCAACCGCTTTGGCTGAAGCAGGTGCAGACGCGGTAAAAGTTGGTATCGGACCCGGATCAATCTGTACAACACGTATTATTGCAGGTGTCGGTGTTCCTCAGCTTTATGCGATATATGAAGTAGCGAAAGCACTGAAAGGAACTGGCGTACCATTGATTGCAGATGGTGGTATCAAACAGACAGGCGATATTGCAAAAGCAATTGCCGCTGGGGCAAGCACGATTATGGCCGGCTCATTATTCGCAGGAGTGGAAGAAGCCCCAGGTGAAACCATTATCTACGAAGGACGTAAGTTTAAGTCTTACCGCGGTATGGGTTCAATTGAAGCGATGGAAAAAGGGTCTAAAGACCGTTATTTCCAAGACGTGGAAGATGATATTAAAAAACTGGTTCCTGAAGGTATTGTTGGTCGTGTTCCTTATAAAGGTACACTGGCTGAAGTCGTTTATCAATATGTCGGTGGACTGCGCGCTTCCATGGGTTACTGTGGTGCTGCCACAATTGAGAAGTTGCAGGAAGCTCAGTTTGTCCGTATTACAGGAGCAGGCTTGAGAGAGTCTCACCCACATAATATTTCCATTACGAAGGAAGCACCAAATTATAATAGCAGAGGCTAAATACTGCTTATTTGATATAAAAGCCGATAATCTTTATTATCGGTTTTTTTTGTGTAAAAATATTAGCAGGATAGCCCGAGGGATCGACAGGAAATTTGTACTTTTATACCCTATTCTCAGGTTTTAAAATTTAAGGAGTTAATTTGGATTATTTAGCGGGTTTAAACCCTTCACAACGAGGAGCCGTAGAGCAAACAGAAGGTCCTGTGATGATTGTTGCAGGAGCTGGTTCAGGAAAAACACGGGTGATTACCTATCGTGTAGCACACTTGATTCGAAAAGGTGTTGATCCATTCAATATCTTGGTGTTGACATTTACCAACAAGGCAGCCAAAGAGATGCGCGCGCGTATCGTTTCTGTCGTTGGGAGCGAAGCGAAAAATATTTGGATGGGAACATTCCACTCCGTATTTGCAAAAATACTCCGGGTAGAAGCTGAATTGATCGGGTATCCCAGAAACTTTACAATCTACGATACCGACGATACCAAAAGCTTGTTGCGTGCCATCCTAAAAGAAATGAATCTCGATGATAAGCTGTATAATGTCAATCATGTATACGGTCGTATCTCGCAGGCAAAAAACAACCTGATATCACCGCAGGAATATAATAAGAATGAAGCCATCTTGGCCGAAGATATTTCAAATGGTCGTGGGCAATTGGGACAAATTTATATGACCTATGCCCAACGCTGCTACCGTGCAGGTGCCATGGATTTTGACGATTTGCTGTTCAAGACAAATGTCTTGCTCAATAAGCATCCAGAGGTACTGCATAAATATCAGCACCAGTTTCGTTATCTGATGGTCGACGAGTATCAGGATACGAACTTTTCACAATACCTCATTGTCAAGCGTCTGGCAGCAGTAAATGAAAATATCTGTGTCGTAGGGGATGATGCGCAGTCCATCTACGCATTCCGTGGCGCAAATATTCAGAACATCCTGAATTTCCAAAAGGATTATCCAGATGTAAAGATCTTTAAACTGGAACAGAATTATCGATCCACTAAAATGATCGTAAATGCGGCTAACTCGGTGATCGCCAACAATCAGAATCAATTGGAGAAAAATGTCTTTTCTGATAACGAAGAAGGCGAGAAAATCAAGGTTTCACGTGCGTTCTCTGACAATGAGGAAGGTAAAATCGTAGCCGATCTGATCATTGAAGAGAAATCGATAAAGGGTCTTAATTATAAAGATTTTGCTATTCTTTACCGTACCAATGCCCAATCCAGGGCAATGGAGGAGGCCTTACGCAAAATTAATATTCCCTATAAAATATATGGCGGTACCTCGTTCTATCAACGGAAAGAAATTAAAGATCTGATCGCCTATTTCAGGCTCACCTTTAATCCAAACGACGAGGAAGCATTAAAGCGCGTTATCAATTATCCGCGTCGCGGGATCGGAGATACGACAATCGAGAAGATTATGATCGCAGCAGATCAGAATCAATACCGAATCTGGGATGTTGTTGCCAATGCGGCTCAGTTTCTTGATGGACGTAGTGCAACCTCTGTTGGTGGTTTTGCACAGATGATACAGAGTTTTCAGGCTTTGGCTAAGAACAATAGCGCTTTTGATACGGCCATGCACATTGCTCAGCACTGTGGTATTCTAAAGGAATTGTATGAAGATAAGTCCGTAGAAGGATTGGCGCGCTACGAAAATATCCAGGAACTCCTCAATGGTATTAAGGAATTTTCGGAGCGAGAGGATATTGAAGAGCGCGGACTGGACGTTTATATGCAGGATATCGCTTTGTTGACCAACGACGATAACGATAAAGATCCAAACGCTGATACCGTGTCTTTAATGACCATCCACTCTTCTAAAGGGCTGGAGTTTCCGATTGTCTTTATTGTTGGTTTGGAGGAAAACTTATTTCCGTCGCAGTTATCTTTGAATTCCAGGTCGGAATTGGAGGAAGAACGAAGACTTTTTTATGTCGCTGTTACGAGAGCTGAAAAAAAATTACTACTTTCGTATGCTACTTCGCGATATCGTTGGGGAACGCTCAATAATTGCGAACCCAGTCGCTTCTTGGATGAATTGAATCCGGCATGTCTTGCATTGGATTTTAAACCACGACAAACTTCTGCCTCAGCCGGAAGTTTTCAAGGCGAACGAATTGCATGGCAACAAAAGGACAGTGATGACACATTTTCTAAACCTAAGCCTAAGCCGATGGTGAAGACGACGTCAATACTGCCAAAAGCCCACAAACCTACTGCGGGTTTTGCTCCTTCAGATACATCAAACCTTCAAGTCGGCATGGAAGTTGAACATGAACGCTTCGGATTTGGGAAAGTTGTTAATCTCGAAGGAAACAAAGGAGATATAAAAGCAACTATTTTCTTTAAAGAGTTGGGACAGAAACAATTGTTGCTTAAATTTGCAAAACTTAGAATAATTCAATAATAAAATACCAAAACGACATCTTGATCGTTTACTTAGGTACTTATATTAGCTATATGAACTTTGACTACAACAGCACTAGACCAAAATTGATCCTTGCAGAATATGGTCGCAATGTGCAAAATATGGTAGATTACATCTGTACTTTACCCACAAAGGAAGAAAGAAATAAACACGCACAAATTGTAATCGATATGATGGGGGTATTAAATCCACATCTGAGAGATGTGTCTGATTTTAAACATAAGCTGTGGGACCACCTACAGATTATTTCTGATTTTAAATTGGATATCGACTCGCCTTATCCAATTGCTACTGCCAAAAGCGTGAAACACGAAGTGGAGCACCTCGGCTATCCACAGCATTCCATCCGATTCAAACATTACGGTTTTACGGTAGAGAAAATGATTGAAAAGGCACTGTTGGCCAATGACGAAGCCAAAAGGGAGCAGATGGTTATCGGTATTGCCAATTTTATGAAAATGGCTTACCTGACCTGGAATAAAGATTCTGTTTCGGATGAATTGATCATTCAGGATCTCAAAGAGCTGTCGGGTTACCAATTGACCTTACCAGAAGGTACTGTTTTGACGAAACTTGACTTTAAAACGCCGCCTCCGGGAAATCGTGTTAAAGGTCCGGCCAATAGTAACTCGGGCGGAAATAACAACAACAACAATAACAATAATTCCGGCCATCAGTCGAAAGGTGGTGGTAAGCCTCGTATGGCAAACAACAATAACAATAATACCAAGCGCAACAACTACGGAAGCAACAGTAATAGCTACGGAAGTAACAATAACAATAGTTACGGAAGTAATAATAATAACAGAAACAGAAAGCCACAGGGTAACTATAATAACAAACGAGGCTAGTTCTTAAAGATTGTTCAAAGAAGCAGGCAATTGCGAAGTGATTAATAGATTTCTTTACAATTGCCTGCTTTTTTTAAAAAACGCGCTGTTTTGGAACAATAAACCAAATACCCAAGGGAAATACAAGCGGAGAGTATGTATTAAGAAGATATCACTTATAGAATAAATGAACGCATTTGAAATAATCGGTGGAAAACCGTTAAAGGGAGAGATTATTCCTCAAGGAGCAAAAAATGAGGCCTTACAGATTCTTTCTGCAGTTTTACTGACAGAAGAACCCATGACCATCAGTAATATTCCAGATATTAAAGATGTCAATAAGTTGATTGATCTGTTAGGAGCGTTAGGTGTTAAAATCAATCGCATTGATAAGGATACCTATGTTTTTGAAGCGAAAGATATAAATATAGACTATTTTCAATCGCCCGAATTTAAAGAAAAAGGAGGGGGGTTGCGGGGCTCTATCATGATTGTTGGCCCTTTGTTGGCTCGATTCGGCAAGGCAGCTATCCCAAAACCGGGTGGTGATAAAATTGGCCGTAGACGATTGGATACACATTTTTTGGGCTTTGAAAAATTGGGGGCTAAATTCATTTACGATCCTACCAATCATTTTTTTAATGTTGATGCAACAGCGCTAAAAGGCAGCTATATCCTATTGGACGAGGCTTCAGTGACCGGTACTGCCAACATTGTAATGGCTGCTGTATTGGCCAAAGGCACAACAACGATATACAATGCAGCTTGTGAGCCTTATTTACAGCAATTATGTAAGATGCTAAACCGCATGGGAGCAAAAATATCCGGTATTGGATCTAATTTGTTGACCATAGAAGGTGTAGAACGTCTTGGCGGTACTTCACACCGTATGTTGCCCGATATGATTGAAATAGGTTCCTTCATCGGATTGGCAGCAATGACAGGTTCGGAAATTACAATTAAGGACGTCTGTTTTGAAGAACTTGGTGTTATCCCATCTGTATTTTCGCGCTTGGGTATCAAGTTTGAATTACGTGGTGACGATATTTTTATTCCTGCACAAGACTCCTATGAGATTGATACATTTATAGATGGATCTATTCTGACGATTTCGGATGCACCCTGGCCAGGTTTTACGCCAGATTTATTGAGTATAGTGCTCGTGGTAGCAACGCAGGCAAAAGGAAATGTATTGATCCACCAAAAAATGTTCGAGAGCCGTTTGTTCTTCGTGGACAAATTGATTGATATGGGGGCTCAGATTATTTTGTGTGACCCACATCGCGCCACGGTTATTGGATTGAACAAATCACATTACCTGAGAGGTATTGAAATGACTTCCCCTGATATCCGTGCCGGAGTATCCCTACTCATTGCAGCCTTATCGGCAAAAGGAAAGTCTGTGATCCACAACATCGAACAAATTGAACGCGGCTATCAAGATATCGAAGAGCGCTTACGGAAATTAGGTGCAGATATTAAACGTATCGACGCCGAACCAAAAGGACATTAAATAACCTGATGAGCCCGAGTGGCAAATCGAAGAAAAAAAGCTCCAGAAATAATATCTGGAGCTTTTTTGTGATATATGCAGCAAATAAGGTAAATTTGTACAAAATACATTTAAACAAAAATAGATATGATAAAATATCTAATAAAGTACGCCCTATCTCTCCCTTTATTTGGCCTATCACTACTTTTTTGTAATTGTCAATCTTCTACCCCCAAAGAAGTTAAATTACACGAAGAATCCAATACAACAACTGACATCCGTTCTTCAAAACGTATCAATGCTGCGGTAATCGAACAAAAAGTTACCTTTCCGAATATGCCTTTTGCTGAACTCCTCAGGTTGATGAATCTGAATAAAGAGAGCTCACCTGCCGTTCTGTGGAAAACGATATCCGCACTGCCCGAATCCCAAAAAAAGGAGGCAGATAGCTTTGATATAGGAAATCCCCTCCAACGCATGGAACTTATGCTTGTTCCCTTACGCAAGATGGAAATTAGATTTGATCAACAACAAGCAAAATCCATTGCTGAAGGTTTAACCTATCAGTTGCAAAATTATGTGAATTACAGTAAAGGTACAGGAGAAGGCTTTTTAGCAAATCGAGAAAATGAGGATATTAATATTTCCCTTAACTTTCCAGAGGGAATTTCCCATGGGTTTGCCAAAGTGCAGATACGAATAAATCCCAAAGACTATATGATCGACAAAACGGGGAAAACAAAAGTAATTGCCGGCATTACCTGCCAACAGGCCATTTACAATAAAATTGATCCGAAGGATAAAGCACTTCCTAAATTTGTCATTTGGAAAAGTCCACGGATTCCAAAAGGAATTAATAGGCTGCATCCTTATGTGTTTGATGAAAACGAAGGGATTCTCGAAATTGATGCCTATCTTAAGGATGACGAGAATTCACTACTGCGTTTTACAACAACAGCTGTCGTTGAAAAGCAATTTGGACCCAAAGAATTTGAAGTGACAAAAATGCGTACCAGGGCTGATGGCCCCAGTGATCAAAATAGCGTCGAACAAAGGGTGCTAGATGTCGTGTTTCATTAGTACGTCAAATAAAAAAACGGAGTTG
>DGIS01000016.1:0-17255 GCA_002386525.1 Sphingobacterium sp. UBA4616 | reverse complement strand
CAACTCCGTTTTTTTATTTGATTTAGGTAAAATCTACATTAAAGGAGCAGGAGCTTCTTCTTCAAATAAAGGAAATTCTTTGATAATATTATACCAAGTAATCACCTTTTTAATATCCGATGAATAGACACGTGATTCATCATGGCCGGGAGCTACTTCACGGAAGAAATTTCTCAACGTTTCGCCATCTGATTTTGTATCCGGTAAAGCAATTCCTTTCTCTTTGATCGTTTCAAAAATATTCAATAACCGAATTTCTTCTTCTTCACCATAAATTGTGATGTCTTCCAAAGTAGCCATTTTTGTCGAAGATAAACTGACTACAGTTTTAATTTTTGCCTGATCAAGGGTTTCTAAAATAAAACCTCCTTTATTTTGTCCAACCAATTTGAACAATCCTGGTTTACCAGTTACGGATACTAATGCTCTTAAATTCATTTTAACTATATTTAAATCTCCAAGAATTAATCTTCGATAACTTCAATTGATAAGATACGGTCACCCTGTCTGATATCGTCAACAATATCCACATTCTCAGTTACCTTTCCAAAACAGGTATGGTTACGATCCAGGTGAGCAGTGTTATTGCGGCTATGGCAGATGAAAAATTGAGAACCTCCTGTATTACGGCCAGCGTGAGCCATAGATAATACACCTCTATCGTGATATTGGTTTTCGCCAGTCAGTTCACAGTCAATTTTATAACCAGGACCACCTGTTCCCGGTGTGCCTGCGGCACCTTCTCGTGAATTTGGACAACCACCCTGGATCACGAAATCAGGAATCACGCGGTGAAATGCTAATCCATCATAATATCCTGATTTAGCAAGTTTAATAAAATTGGCTACTGTATTTGGAGCATCAGCTGTGTAGAACTCCACAGTCATGTCGCCTTTTTCTGTTTTAATGATCGCTTTACTCATATTCAAAAAATTTTTATGAAGTACAAAGATAACGTTTCAGAGTGAAATGTGAAGTAAATCCCTATTGCCAATTTTTTTTAATTGATAGATTGTTTATTTCTCAGGATATTAAGTAGCTTTTTTTGTATATTTATGTACGCTAGCCTTTTATAACTTAACTGCAAATGCCAAACTCGTACAAACTAGTCATTCGGGATTGGGCTGAGGCCGATCGCCCGAGGGAGAAACTTTTGAAGCAAGGTCGTAGGGCACTTACAGATGCCGAATTATTAGCGATCTTGATTGGCTCTGGATCCAAAAATGAAAGTGCCGTAGAATTGTGTCGGCGTATATTAGCTGATGCCAATAACAGCCTGCAGACACTTTCCACAATGGATGTCGCAGAACTGAGCAGGTATAGAGGCATAGGAGAAGCAAAAGCCATTTCCATTCTTGCCGCCTTGGAGCTCGCTCGTCGCAAAAACGAACTGCCCGCCGAAGAGCGTAAACAGGTGACCAGTAGTCGCTATGTATATACCCTTATGAAACCAATATTACAAGACCTCCCGCATGAGGAATTTTGGACAATGTATTTGAATACCGCATATAAAATATTGGACAAGCAGCTCATTGGCCGTGGCGGTAATGATTTTACGCCAGTTGATGTCCGAATAATCTTACGAACGGCAATCAGCCTCAAAGCACACGCCATTATACTTATTCACAACCATCCTTCAGGTACTTTGTATCCGAGCAATGCTGACAAAATCCTGACGCAAAAAATTGTCGAAGCCTCTAAAATTATGGATATTAGAGTTGCCGATCATTTAATCTTTACCGATAACGGATATTACAGTTTTAAAGATGAGGGTATCATCGACTAGTTATAGTATGCTTAGTATGGACAAAAACAGTATTGATAGATTCACAGACAGGGTTGTCGATTATGAAAAATTTAGACCTAATTACCCCAAGGAGATTATTCAGGTGCTAAAAGAACAGATCGGGTTACATAAGAAATGGTTGGTTGCCGATATTGGCAGCGGCACCGGGCTCTCTACCCAACTCTTTCTCGAAAATGGAAATGACGTTTTTGCCGTAGAACCCAATCGTGAAATGCGTGAATCTTTGTTGCATCATTTTAAAACCTATAGGAATCTAATTGCAGTGAATGCCACCGCCGAAGACACGACCATTGAGTCCGGATGTGTTGATCTTATTTTTGCCGGACAATCGTTCCATTGGTTCGACCGGCAGGCCTGTCGAAAAGAGTTTGACCGTATTCTTACTGAAAATGGACATATGGTAATCGTCTGGAACCAGCGCGATCCCACGGATGCCTTTCAGCAAGAGTATGAACATTTTTTACGCAGTCATATCCCCAGTTATCAGCCGGTCAGCCACAAAAATATTGGTGATGACGATCTTAAACACTTTTTTGGAACCCGGGCAATGAAAAAGATAACTTTGCCAAATCAACAGATCTTAGACCTCCGATCTTTTTTGGGAAGAGTGCGTTCATCCTCCTATTTCCCAAAAGAACAAGACAAAAATAAAACGTTATATGATGATCTCCGTATTCTCTTTGATAAGTACGCAATCTCCGATCGTATCGTATTCAAGTATATAACTGAAATATATATCAGTTAACTCCGACAACAGAATCTGTAAGGCCTTTTTAATTACATGGGAACTAGAAAGTGAAATTTCCTTTAGTTAAAAATGTGTTAAACATGAGGCGCTAAGGGGGGGATGGCATTTTATTTGGACGTAATTCAACGAAAGAAAAAAGAGATATGTTAGGAGTTGAATTAATAATCTTTAGACGTTGCTTACTGTTGGTGCTGATTGTAGTAGGCGGAATCCATAGTGTAATAGCGCAACAGATGCATGCTTTTTATAACTCAGTACCTGAATTTCATGGAGTATATCGCTGGTTAGATCCATTCTTTCCTTTAAACCCACAAGTCGACAGGGGGAATCTTAATGTAATTCACGAGGATGATACTGAAAATCACGATAAAACAATAAGTGCAACCGACAAAAAGCGTTTTAAAGGTAGGGTGAGTGACCAAGTATATGAAGGTTCGGAAGTAATCAGTAGCCCCGCAAAATCAGTTGAAAATATCACCTATAGTTCCTCCAGCTCAACCACTAGGTATCGCGTCGCTATCGATCGACGTACAGACGAGCAATACCTCGGCAAACCTGTATTTGTAGATGCCAGAGGAGTAAAATATATAATCGATTCGAAGTACAGAAAACAGATCGTAGAATGATGGCTACGGCGCGTTAATAGCTAGTTCGTTGCTGTGTGATATACGATAAAGAAAGCGGATAAATTAACAAAAGCGTTTAAGATAACACATGAAAGCCAAAGTTATCGCAGCAACTCCATTAAATAGCTTTTATCCAGATAAAAGGTATCCAAGCTGCCGCCTTCATCCAGAATACTTTTGCTTATTTCCTTTTTATGCTGCTGTAAGGTCTGAATTTTATCTTCAACGGTATTCGGGCTGATTAACCGAACTGCAGTTACCGTTTTTTGCTGCCCCATGCGATAAATCCTGTCAATGGCCTGTTGTTCGACTGCAGGATTCCACCAAGGATCCACCAGATACACCACATCGGCAGCGACAAGATTGAGTCCAGTGCCCCCTGCTTTCAGGCTCACCAGAAAAACAGGTATATCCTTATTGTACTGGAAATCGCTAACCAGCTGACCTCGATTTTTGGATTTCCCTGTGAGCATCAATGAACGGATACCCCGTTTATCCAAAGCCTCTTTAATCAGGTTGAGCATCGTTACGAATTGTGAAAATACGATCATTTTATGCTGCTCTTTTTTATGCACAATCTGCTCCATAAGCATTTCAATTTTGGCAGAGTCCTCCGTGGATGTCAGCTCTTCATTTTGGAGCAGTTTGCTCGAGTTACATATCTGGCGCAATCTGGTTAAACCTTTCAATACATGCATAGGGCTTTTTCTGATTTCATCTCCATCTTTGGCCGAGATAAATTCGCGGAACTCCTTTTCATAAAGATCATAAATTCGCCGTTGAGCACTTTTCATTTCACAGTAAAGAACCAGTTCATTCTTCGCTGGAAGATCACGTAATACATCCTGCTTTGTTCGGCGCAGAATAAAAGGCTTTACTTTTTCTTTCAGCATTTCTTTTCTCTTGCGGTCGTGGAAGGCGTCTATAGGGGTGGTGTAAACATCTTTGAAGTACTTTTTACTTCCTAGTAAACCGGGCACAATAAAGGAAATCTGCGCATAGAGATCCATTGTGTTATTTTCGATAGGGGTTCCTGTCAAAATAATACGATTTCTTGATTGTAGTAAGTTTACTGTTTTATAACGCTGAGAATCTGGATTTTTTATTTGCTGCGATTCATCCAATATAACATAATTGAACTTTATTTTTTTCAGCATATTGATCGCTGTCAACAGGTTGTGATAAGAAATTAAAATCAAGTCATAGGATTCAGGCTGCCGCGCTTTTTGTAGGCTATTTGGACCATCGACAACGAGCGTTTCAAAAGACGGAAGAAATTGCTGAATTTCGTGCTGCCAGTTGAAGATTAAGGTCGTGGGAAGTACCAGTAAAGTTGCTGCAGTTTGTCCCCGTCCTTTTTGAGTAGCCAAGAAAGCTAAAATTTGGATAGTTTTGCCGAGCCCCATATCATCGGCAAGACAGCCTCCAAAGTTAAGCCCATCCAAAAAATGCAACCATTGTACTCCCTCTTGCTGATAGGGGCGTAGATTTCCAACAAAGGATGAAGGAATCTGAAGTTTGGAGAACGAAGAAAAATTAGTGAGTCGACTTCTCAGCATGCTAAGCTCTGCCACTACGGTAGGATCTATCTCAGACTGCTCAAAAAGATGGTCAATCTCATTAAATTTATATTTTGGAATTTCAATGAAATCATCCGTGATCGTTTCGGCGGCATTAAAATAAGCTTCAAATTTATCGAGCCACTCCTGCGGTAAAATTCCCTGGGTGCCATCGTCTAACGTGATAAACTGCGAACGGTTCCGTACGGCCTTTTCGAGTTTTTTAAGCGAAACGCTCTTAGGACCAAATTTAACCTGTATATGGGCATTGAACCAGTTTTGACCACTCAGTACCTCGATATGTATTTTACCTTTAAAACGACTTAATTTATTCCCCCGAAGGGCATTAAATCCAATGATCTGTATACCGTGATGCTGCCATTCATCGAAAGCATCTAAAAACCAGTCTTTATCTAGAAAATAGCGGCGATGGAGATAAAAATGCTGGAAGCTTCCATCGTGCATCTGTTCCTCAAAATACGGATGTTGCTTCAGTAAAAGCGAAATTATGTTAGTTTCTGATTCGCGCTTCCGATCGACCAAAAACTGGTTGCCCTTACTATCCGTTCCAAATATGTTTCGTTTGCTTAAAATAGGAATTTCGACCTCTCCATAACGCATTACTGGAATAAGGTTGACAAAATCGGCTGACTCTTCAAGAAATAGGATCGGTTGCATATCTTGATAATACAGAGTTTCCTTTAACTGCGGCTTGCTCGCTTTAGGAATATCCCGGAAATGCAAGTCCACCGAATGCGAGAGCGGTTCCAAAAATAAGCTGTTGAATTCTTTGAATTTCCGCTGATGAATCAACAACTGCTCACCCTTGTTGCTAAACAAACGTATCAACTTGAGGTGAAGCTTATTTTCAATCAGAAAAAGCTGATTTCTGATGAAGATGAAATGATCCAAAAGAATAACTAAATCCTGTAAACTGTAGGCTATGGCATGGATATGAATTTCTCCCTGAATAGCATAAAATGAGCCTTTTTTTGTAATAAAGAGCTTAATATCACCTTTCTTCAGACTAAGCTGAACTGCTGATAGGGAGGAGGCTGTTATATTTTCATATTGTTCATAATCATGTAGGTAAAAATCCATCCGTAGCGGGTTTTTTGCAATTGCCTTCAGGCTGGACATAATTTCCAAATCTTGTTGCACTACCTGCGAAAGCTGAAGCACAGCCGTGTAAAATTGCATTTCCTCTATTGAGCGGCTCCGCCAGACACATGTTTGGATATCACCATCAGAAATCGGGTTTTTGAGCATTCCGGATTTCGTTAATGAAGCCTGACAGAGGAGCACCTGCAGATTTTTGTAATACCGATTGCGTGTTAATACAACAAAATAATGCAGCTGTTCGATAGGAGTTTTGCTTTTCGGGGTAAGAGATTCCGCCACCAGATCGAAGTCATCAATGGATGTTAACTGTTTGTCTTTCAGTGAGAAGTCCAGTTTACCCGCTTTGATATGCGCAGAAAAATAATTTTCTAGAGCCGGTTCATCTTCCAGTCCATATTGTGCCGCAACTTTTTTCAGGAGATCTTTGTACCGATTGGCGTCAAAGAATGCCAGCCAATTTTCCTGCATGAATAATTTACTTAAAGCCGCCTTTTGATGACGACAAAATCCTGTATGGAGACAGTTGCAGAATACGGCTGTCGCCGGAGCGGTATGGATAATCATCACCTCAAAGTCGTTATAATTTTCCTGTACACGAAACGTTGCCTGATTGATCTCCATCTCCAGTGCATTCACCTTGAAATGAGAGAGTGTCAAGTCCATCCAAGGAAAATAAGAATGCCGGCTTACTTTGTTGAAATCAATATCGGTCAATACATGCTGATGAAACTCCATACGACTTGATTAAAAGTTAAAACTCATACCCCCATAATAATTACGCAAGGGGGCAGGATTAAAATAGCGGCCCCCAAAGGCATTGATATCGTTTCCAAGACTATATTTTTCATTCAGCAGATTGTCTGCACCTCCAAAAAGTCTGATTTGATACCAGGATCCGACAGATTTTGTCCAAGATAATTTGCCCTGCAAAAGATGATACCGTTTGGCATAAACAGAATTTGCATCATCCAATGGTATTGCTGCGGTTAGATTAGACAGAAGGTCGAATCGAAATTGATTCGGAAAAAGTATATTCAATGAATTCACCCATACTGTTTTCGGAACCGCAGGAAGCTTATTACCCTGATAATTTTTGTCGCCCACCTGATAGGTTCTAAAACTGTAATCATTGAAGGAAAAATTACTGGCGAACTGTAGGCTACGGACAACACCGGACACTTGTGGTGTGATCAAATAGAGCAGTATTGATGCTTCTAACCCCTTTTGGTCTATTTTACCCGCATTTTGGAAATATTCAGCACCATTTTCCCTGAGCTGTCTGATAATGGCGTTGTCCATTTGATACGTGTAGGCCGCAGCATCTAAAACAACCCGGCGATTCCACAAATGCAAGCGCAACCCCAATTCATGATTCGTACCGGTTTCAGGCTTGAGTAGCGTATTAATTGAATTATCCGATGAACGGACCTCCGCAACAGTTGGTGTAGAGAACCCTTTGGAGATTGACGCCCTCAGTGCAAACATGGGTGTAATTAAATAGGATAAAGCTGCTCTAGGCATCCAGGTACTCCCAAAATCAATGTTTGCTTTGTCTTCCTGTTCAACAGGAAAATATTGTCGGTAGCCAATTTTACTCTCATTTAATCCGAGCGAAAGCTCTAATTGAAGACGCTCGAGCCATTCCAGTTGGGTGCGGGCAAAAAATGATTGTTGGCTGTTATCCAACTTGTCCTTAGCCTGCGGGTTGGTGGCGACACCTTTTTCATTATCATAGTTGTCAACAGCATACCAGCCTTTTTGTGCTTCCAGGCCGAGCTGCAGCTCATATTTTAAATCCTTGCCCAATAGATCGGCATAAGATAAATATAAGCGCGTTCCCAGGTTTTTCTCGTCTCGTTTCTCGTAATTGGTGATGAACGGATTTTTGATCTGATTTGACGAACCAAATATACTGGCAAATAAGGTCATTTTAGAGCTGAGACGCGTTTGGTTGCTGAGTCCACCAAAGAACGTTTTATCGTAGATAGCCGCTTTTTGCTCAACAGACCCAGGATTTGGCCCGCCCTTCGGCCTAGCCTGCCTGCGGTCAGTTTCCATTTGTACGGCGGTGAGACCCCCAGGAGTCTGATAGCCAAGATCCGAATAAAACCCGGTGAATTTTAATTCGGAAGTTTTGGCGTACTGCCAATTGTAATTGAGCTGAATATTCTTTTTGTTTAAAGCCGAATTTTGTCTATATCCATCACTTCGGGTCCAGCTCTGATTGATGGCTAACTGCTGTGTCTGGCTAAAGGGTAATATGGTGTTAAGCTGTTCTTGAAAAAGACCATAAGAGCCGCCGGTCAGTTGCAGGTTGACTTCCGGTTTGGAAGATTGGTCAAATCCCTTACTGTATAAAGAGACTACACCACCCGAATTAGCACCGTAGATCGATCCATCGGGACCTTTTAAGATATTGATCTGGCCCAATGCATACGGATCGATCAAATTAAGATAGGTATTTCCACCAGCATCAGTAAGAGGAAAGTCGTCCAAGTAGATTTTGACATTACGAACACCAAAAGGTGAACGGATCATACTGCCGCGGAGTGCAAGTCGATAACTTCCAGGAGAGCGTTCTTCCATCCGTAATCCTGGTACCCTGTTCAATGCCGATACAAGGCTGGGAGATTGCTGGGATTGGATCATTTGGCGGCTCAGCACAGCGGCCGAGGAGGTCAGTCGTAGTAGCGGTTGTTTATTGAAGTAGGCTTTAACCTCTACCTGTTCAAGCCTATTCGTCGCTGTATCTACTTCCTGAGCATATAATTTTCCGCATAAACCAAGGGCGGCGAACATGTAATATCTTTTCATCGTTGTTAGATCGGCTTAGTCTGCAAATTCCTGACTGAAATAAATTTCAAAAATCTGCTTTTTCTTATTGTATTTTAGGCATTGAAAATTGGCATAAACAGCGCTTGTTGGTACACAAACACTATTGGCCATCGTGGCTTTTGTAAAATCTTTGTTGAGACAGCCCCGCCGCAAATCAAAATTTTTATTCGTAGAAACATCAGTTACCGCAAAGGAATTGTCGTCTATCAGGTAATTGGAGTTGTTTAATCGAATATACTCCTCTTGATAAATCAGTTCTGAAGCAACGAGATAATCGAGCGATGCCAAGCTGGATGAACAATCCAGGTTTTTAAGGGTATTGACAACTTTTAACTCCTTATAAAATGTACCGAATGATTTATTCTTGTGATTAAAAAGGACTATTTCGATACGATGACTGTCTTTGTTGTACAATATATAGCCAAAGTCACCGGGGCCATTATCGAAAATATTCCCTTTAGCGATTGCTAAAACAACCAAGTTAGGATGCCCAAGAAAATAATCCTTTTGATCCGCCTTTAGTGTCGCCGATAACTTCCGATGCAATTTATCAAATAAGCCGTCGTCGTTCATTTTTAATAACTGCTGCGTTTGTTCTTTTATTCTATCTGAAAAAAGTGGGCTATCGTAACTTGAAGTATCCAATGGAAGTGTTGGAGATACAGCAGGTGCTACTTGTTCTTTCTTTCCTTCATCGCTTTTTAGTGTTGTTGGCCTGTTTACCGGATAACACGAAACAAGACCCAATAATAATAGAATGTATAGAAAAAAGATTTTTAAATTCATGATGAAGTACCGTCAAAGTCTATTCAGTCACTCTTTGCGAAGGGAAAGAATAAAAACATCGGCTAATTTAGTTATTTTATGGTAAATGAGGATACCCCCTCATGGTCGGATTAGAAGGCTTCATTTAGCCCTAAAAAGAATCCTCGGGAGCCATATTTTCCAAAGGCATAATCTAGACATAGATTTGTGCGTGTTGCTTTATTAAACAGCACCCGCAATCCGGCACCGCCACCAGGCTGCCACCGTTCAAAAAGTTTGGTGCCCAGTTCATCGCTGGCTGTCTGTAGGTTAAAAAATGCAGCTCCGCTTAGAAAGCGATTCTTGAGAATTGGAAACCGGTATTCTGTTTCAGCATAACCGAAAGAAATTCCTTTGAAGTAACCAATGGTATAACCGCGGCCACTTCTAACAGCAACGTCCCTTCCTGTTCCAGGTAGGTCAAAGTAGGGAAGTGTGCCACCAAGTCTGTACGAACCCCAATACCAAAAAGCCAGGACATGGGCAGGGTCGGACGGAGATAAGCTAAAGTACTTTCTGAAGTCGGTAGTAAGCTGCACAGCACTTTTGCTACTGCCCAGCAGCGTTGTATTCCATCGCACACCTATATCGGAATAGATTCCTTTATAAGGCCTATTGGGGTTATCCCTTGTCATATATTGCATATTGAGCAGGAGTCCATTGGAATTGTAACTGTCGGGTTCGAAGCCGTGTTTTTCAGTATAGATTGTATTGGGTGTAACGTTGCCATTAGGACCGCTACTGTTTATTTTACGGCGTAGGTCAAAAGCCAGTCCTGCCCCGACAAAGAGATTGTCGGCAATGCGCTTATAGACTTTTTCGTTAAATGTAAATGCATTATATTTTGCCCCATACTTCTTATGCTCTGGGTTGGCAAGGATCTCCTCATCTGCATTGTTCCATTTGCCCTGGGGAGTCATACCCAATCCAGCGTCTAAAGCGACCATTTTAACAAGCGCAAAAGCACCCTGGAAATTTAACTTATTGTTCGGTGTAAACACATTGTGACTGATATAGAACACCATGATATTTTTTGTGGTGATTGAGGCCGATGTCGCGGCAATTGACATGGTCGTTGTTTTTGGATCTCCGAGTATCTTCCCGGCGACAGCCTTGACGCCAATCTGACCACCAATGGTCGGATTGTATGCAATATTGGGCATTAAGGTAATAGGCGAACGTTTGCTGGCATGGGCCTTCTTTCGTTTGGGATGGATAATTCTTCCGATTAGATCAGAAATATCATATTGACGCGCCAGAGCTGAGTCGCGCTGATCTTTATACTGCGCAATAGAATCTGTATTTGTATCGGTTTGAGCGCGAAGCAGTGTCGGGATTAAGATTAAAAGCATACCTAAAAAAGCGTGTCGGAGGAAGTCGTTATAACGTAAAAGTTGATGCATACCTTTGAATTTATCTTAAAAATAAACGTTAAAAAAAATAAAAAGTTTTCCAGCGGCTGAAAGCTGTCTTCTTTTTGCCATGTGAACGATGGTCAATAGCAACGGGGCAATAGGGATATTTTTGTTGTCAAGCTGGAATATTAAACTTGCAAATCACAACAAATTTATCTTAGTTTGATTATTTAAATTAGGATATGATAGGACGTACGATATTTAATTACGGATTGTCCCTGCTTTTATTGACAGGGGCGGCTCATGCCCAAGAGTTGTATACACCAAGAAATATTCAGCAAGCGATTGAAAAGGGAACCCGAACCACGACGGGTCTACCGGGAAAAAATTATTGGCAAAATTTTGGGAAATATGACGTGCGGGTAAAATTGGACCCGGACACAAAGATAGTAAGTGGAACAGAGACCATCTTGTACAGCAATAATAGTCCAGATACACTGAAAAGCATAGCGATTCGATTTGTCAATAATGTTCATAAACCCAATGCAGTGCGTGCGGCGTACGCTTCGGACGATTACCTGACTTCGGGGCTGGAGATTAAGTCGTTTAAATTGAATGGTCAAGTTTATGAAGTGAACAGCAAAGATTGGGGAACTGTAAAGTTAGCCGATTTTGGACAGAAAATCCTTCCGGGAACTACTGCAACATTGGATATCAGCTGGGAATATCCGCTTTCTATAGAGAGTGACCGGGAAGGGCTGCTGAATGCCTCTACCTTCTATTGCGCTTATTCCTATCCACGTGTGTCTGTATATGACGATTACAATGGCTGGGATCTCCTGGAACACAATGGGCGGCAGGAATTCTACAATGGGTTCAACGATTACCAATTTGAGATATCCGTTCCTAAGAACTTTGTCGTTTGGGCGACAGGTGAATTGACAAATGCTGCCGATGTACTACAAAAACCAGTTTTGGAACGTTTCGAAAAATCTAAACTCAGCGATACCCCGATACATATCGCGACAGATGCGGAAATGAAATCGGGGAAAGTGACAGCACAACAAGCGTGGAATACGTGGAAATTCAAAGCAACCTATGTCCCTGATTTTTGTTTCAGCGTGAGTGACAATTACATCTGGGATGGGGGAAGTGTAGATCTGGGGAGTAAACGCGTCAGTGTACAGTCCAGCTATGTTGCCGGCACGCCAGATTTTGAACATTATATTGGTTGGCAGCAATACTGTATCGACTGGTTTTCCAAAAACTGGCCCGGAGTCACCTATCCCTACCCAACGATGACGGCGGTTCAGGGATTTGCCGATATGGAATATCCGATGATGATCAACGATTCGAGCGTACCTGATAATCTTGTGGATGCACGACAAACGGCGGACCACGAAATTGCCCATACTTATTTCCCTTTTTACATGGGTATCAATGAGACGCGGTATGGTTATATGGACGAAGGCTGGGCTACGGCATTGGAATTCTGGATTGGGAACGCAGAGATAGGTGCCGAAAAAAACAAAGCGCTTTTTAAGGATGCCCGCGTAAAGCGCTATATTTTGGACCCCGCTACAGAAGAAGACCAACCCTTGATTACCATGACTTCTCAGTTAAGTGGTTTAGGCTACGGTAACAATGCCTATATTAAAGCGGCATTATCCTACATTGCACTACGGGATTATCTTGGGGATGAATTGTTTAAAAAGGCATTGCACCATTATATGGGGCTATGGCATGGAAAACATCCTACGCCTTGGGACTTCTTTTATAGCATTAATGCCGGAGCAGGACAGAATTTAAACTGGTATTGGAAAAATTGGTATTTCAGCAATCATTACATCGATCTTAAGGTAGATAGCTTTAAGCGACTGAGCAGCAAAAATACCCTCACCGTCTCCAATGTGGGCGGATTTGCAATTCCATTTGATGTAGTGATAACCTATACAGATGGATCTATAGAAACAAGACATCAAACACCAGCGGTTTGGCAGCCCAATGAAAAGCAGGTAACGATATCCTGGTCCTCTGCTAAACAAGCCAAGCATATTACATTGGATGGAGGTATTTTTATGGATTATACCCCTAAAGATAATAGTTTGGACAACTTATAGTAGTCCAGTCGCTCGTGTCAGCTTTTATGTTTCAAAAAGGTTGACGCGATTGATGCCTGATTCCCAATAGAAGAATCTAATTTTGTGCCCTATGTCCAATGTAACCAATAGGGGGGCGTGCTCACGTGTAACTGGTATGTACGATTATTAACGACGAGGGTTAGGGTTGATCGATGGTTCTAAATGTCAGATTAATCCGTGCGCCGAAAGCCTTTTTTGTAGGTGGAAGTCGATGCAGCCAATAGGTTTGCGTCAGATCTTTCATGACCAAAAGACTGCCATGTCCTAGAATGATATCTATTTTTTCCTTACTGGTCTTATGCTTAAAAGCAAATTTGCGTTCAGCACCAAAGCTTAGCGAAGCAATTGCCCCATTTTTTTTAAGATCTTTCTCCGCGTCACTGTGCCAGGCCATACCTTCGTCGCCATTATGATAAAGATTCAACAGACAGGAATTATATGTTTCCAGTGTCTGTTTTTCCGCTATTTTTTTCAGCTCAAGAAGTTCCTTTGTCCACGGAAGCGCCTTTTTGGTGGTATTAGAATAACTATATTCGAACGCATCATCCCCATACCAGGCCACTTTTCGTTTGGTGATTATTTCATTTCCAAAAATAACGGCCCGATCGTTTACCCATTCAATTGACTCCATGAGTCTATCAAAATAGCGGTTTGCCTCCAGCACAGATAATATTTTGCCATAATAATTGACAGTACCGTCGTAAGGGAGTAAATTTCTATTGCCATCGAAGAGATTGTCGAAAAGTTCCATATTAGTATCTTTTTTTCTAAACAGCTGTATGAAAGCTCTCCCATCCGATCATCGCTGTCTTTCGCATCGGATCCCATCGATAGCCACCAAACATACCGCTGTTTTGTATCACACGGTGGCAGGGGATAAGGTAAGCAATAGGATTACTTCCAATAGCAGTACCAACGGCGCGGGAGGCTTTTGGGTTACCTATTTGAGAAGCAATAGCACCATAAGTGCTCAAGTTACCCATCGGAATTTTTAACAAGGCTTCCCAAACTTTCAATTGAAAGTCAGTTCCTTTTAAATGTAATTTTACCTGGCGGATATCTTTATTTTGAGGGTTTAATGCCTTAAGGGCACTATCGTGCATGCCATTCCCCTGTTGAAAATAGGTTGCTTTGGGGAATCGTTGCTGGAGCGATACAAGGGCTTGAGTCTGATCATCTGCATAGGCAATATGGCAAACACCTTTTGGTGTGGACGCAATGAGCATGGTACCAAATAAGCTTTCATAATAATCGTACAATATAATAAGATTGGCGCCCTCATTTTTATATTCGGCCGGAGTCATTCCCTCGATATTGATAAATAGTTCATGAAGTCTGCTGCTGCTGGACAGACCAAGCTGGAATGTCGTTTCGGCAATAGTACTTTCCTTGAGCAATGATTTCGCATGATTTATACTTACATATTGCAAAAATTTTTTGGGGCTCGTTCCTGCCCAAGCGGTAAACATGCGTTGAAAATGAGCTTCACTCATATAAACATGTGAAGCAATCTGACCCAATGTAGGCTGTATCTTAAAGTTCTCCTGTAAGAAATGTATCGCCTTGGCGATACGTTGAAAATCCACTTCTTGTTGAATAGTCATGATTGTTCATTTAATTTATACAAAGTTGCTAAAAAGAAGAAGCCTACAAAATCCGATTTATGCTAAATTACAGGTGGGATGAAGTCGATTTGTCTGAATGACCCAAGGACTTGTCCGGTGCGACAATGTCTCGGATCAGTTGTTTGAGCTCTTTTATCTCGGGGAAACGAGCGGCTCTTTTTCGATCAAAGATCTCGTTGTCCGCCACGCGTACGGTATAACGTCCCGCAATTTCGCTGGGAACGAGCATTACCCCGTGGATATCTTCCGTAAACGAACTCAGCAACTCCTGCGCCATATAGGCGGCGCGAAGCATCCAATTGCATTTTGGACAATATTCAATTTCGATAACAGGTTTTGTTGCCATGCGTTAAGTTGAGGTACATTGTTTTGTTTCAAACAAATTTATTGATCCTACTGTTGGAATCAAAGCTATTTTTGTCATAGAAATTTCGAGATTGTCGTAATTCCAGCTTTTTAATATACCTACAGGCCATTCCATTATCCAGACAAAGCGCTCAACAGAATGGCTTGTAGGTATATGGAATAGCCTGTATTTGTTTGGTATTGTTACGCTGTCATTTGGTAGTTTAGCCAATTTTCAGTGACGTCATCGTTAGCGATCCTGCCACAGAATTGTCGTTGAAAAGAAAGAGTTCTTCATTTTTATCCTGTAAGCCCAACGTATAGATTAATGGCAGGTAATGTTCAGGCGTTGGAATTGCCAAGTCAAACTCTTTACCCTGTTTTCTAAAATCAATTAAAGCCTGGTGGTTGCCGTCCTGTATTAATTTTTTCATTTTTTCATTGGCTATTGTAGCCCACTCAAAGGCATAACCAGTTGTATTCAGCTTGTCCCAGGCCACCATCCGCAGATTGTGCACCATATTTCCGCTGCCGATAATCAGAACACCTTTTTTCCGTAGCTCGGTTAATTGCTGTGCAATCTCATAATGGTATGCAGCCGGCTTCGTATAATCGATGCTCATTTGAATAATGGGTACATCTGCATTGGGATAAAGATGTTTAACAACTGACCAAGATCCATGATCCAGTCCCCATTTATCGTCTAGGTGAATATCCGCTTTGCTGACAATACGCTGCGTTTCTGCAGCGAGTGCCGGACTTCCGGGGGCTGGATATTGCACATCAAATAAAGCTTGAGGAAAGCCGCCAAAATCATGTATGGTGGCCGGATGTTCCATCGCTGTGACAAATGTTCCACGTGTTTCCCAGTGTGCAGAGACCACGAGAATTGCCTTAGGCTTCTCGAAAGTCTGGCCTATTTTTTTGAATCCCTGCACAAATTCGTTGTCTTCAATGGCATTCATCGGACTTCCATGGCCTAGAAATAGAACCGGATATTTGTCCGTTGCTTCGAGTTCGCCAGAAAATTTATATAAAGAGCTCACATGGTGTGCTGCACCAACTAAAGGTAATGTTGCCATAATTTTAATAAAATCCTTTCTACGCATTTAATATATTGTAATAGCGTCAATTTTCTGTACAAAGGTAAAAGCTGGGGGTGAGGCAGGGGTATAATAATCTGGTCAAACTGTTGTACTATTCGGAAATAAGCTTCTGAATTTCATTTCTGAATTCAGAAGGCGTCATGCCAGCTTTCTTTTTGAAGACATTGGTAAAGTAAGCTTTTTCTTGATAGCCCAGTTCAAAGCCAATTTCCGAAATCGTTTTATTCGTTGTCAACAGTAGATTTTTTGCTTCAATCAGTTTCCTGGTTTCAATAATCTCAGAAACGCTTTGTTGTAAGATACTCTGACAAATTAAATTTAGGTTTCGGGCAGACATAAAAAGCTTCTCCGCATAAAAATTAACGCCTTCCGGTCGTCGATAATTCTCTTCTAAGATCGATAGAAAATTCTTGAAAGTTGTTCCCTGATTTTTTAATTGTTGCTGTGCATCTGGAAATTGCCTTTTCCGTTCAGATTCAATCATCGCAAAAATCGTACTCAACAGCTGCTTAATGACACCATAATCGATAGCCGTCTGCAGCGTTTCCTGCTGCATGAGCTGACACAAGATCGTTAACCTGTCGAAGCAGTAGGGGCTAGCGAAGCTCAATGTTGCGTTTTCATGAAAATGAGCGTAGAGTTGGAAGGTAGTTTCGGGAATAAATTCGCTCTTGAAACGAATCACCCAAAATTCAATACGATTATTATTTAAAAGAGGTTTTACGCGGTGGTTTTTGCCCTGCGTAACAAAACTTATAAAAGGGGCAGTATACGTTTTCGTTTTAAAGTCAATAAAATGTTCGAGCCTTCCCGCTACGCCAATAATGAGTTCCTCGAAATCATGCTGGTGTATTTCGTTTTTGGATTGCTGAATACGTTGTGCCTCATCGGCGTCGATTTTATAGATTTTGAAAAGTTCGTTCAAAATGAGTAAGAAGATTAATCATCACTATACGAATATACGGTTTCGCTGGCATATTTTTTACTTTCGTACGTGCAGTCGAGTCGCTTGCGATGACCAATTATTCAAACTTCGATTATATGGCATAGTCGCTTCTTTTTCTGTTTCGGATAATGTCCTTTCGGTTTTGCTTTCATCGCTAGGCCATTGCGCTCCAAGTACGGTTGATTTGCGTTACTACCCTCTTATCCCTTAATCTAGTTTTTGTTTACCTATAGCTT